>NZ_JAGIPZ010000010.1 GCF_017814915.1 Herbaspirillum sp. LeCh32-8
ACGACCGTGTGGCTGCCTTTGGAAGGCAGTGGAAGGTGGGTCAATTGGAGAGGGTCAATTCTGCGAGCAAATCAACATTCTGGGTACATTTTCACTTGATGATAACTATCATCAATGAAAATTTGAGATGAAAGAAGATGCTCAATCGCTTTTTGATTAAGCTTAGGTGCGGCAATATGAAACGCGGACAAGACGTCATTACTAATCTCGCTCCGCTCGACCGGAATCTCAATATTCTCCAACCCACAAATCTGGGAGGCCGACGCGATTCTCTCTGCGGCATCCTCTAGGTCTTGAACATTCAGACCAAGAATATCGTCAAGCCGCTTATCGTCCGAGCGCAGCTTGTGTACTTCACGCGCTACTCGATTGAATACCTCCGTCAGCGAACGAGGTGGGTCATCAAGCAAGTTAATTCGTGCAATAACATCAAGGCCCCCTGGCGTTTGACATAGCCCAAACAAACCACGCTCTCCAGCAGTTTCTATGAGCGATTTACTGTTCGACATCCTCCTCGTTTCTTCCAAATATCGAATTGCTTGGTCTGCTTCCAAGTCCATGAGTCTGAAAACCTTCAATCCAGACGCGGACGTACTCACAACGGACGCCATCTTGGCGTCAGAAACTCCAGCGATTGAATCTACTAGCCCATCCTCGGAATTAGATGAACGCACTTGTACCGTATATTGAACGTCTAGTAGCTGCGCCAACATCGGAAGAAAATTTGGCGTAATAATTGCAGGCCGCGTAGAGAAAACCCATCGCACACGCTCGCGCGCACTACCCAGCTCATTCATCAGCTTGCCGACTAAATACTCGATGTTGTCCCGATGAGTGGCTGCCGCCTCATCCAAAGAGTCAACGAAGAGGGTCAGCAACTCTGTACTCGAATTGCGCCACGCCAAATAGCAAGTGCGGCTTGGCCCCTCCAAAGCACGCTCAAGAGTGTCGAGCGTCAACAATCTTCTTAGCGCCAAAAATGACGCCGGCCGGCCTGCTTCCCGCTCCTCCAGTGCACGCTGCTGCATCTCCATTGTCTTACCTGCATTAGCGGCAGCGATGATTACTGACGCTTTGTTCTCAAGAACATCATCCCAACCAATTCGCTTCCCACGTGCCGCTGCGGCTACAAAATCCTTGTAGTCGTGAGATTTTCTTTCGACAAATTTCCTGTCTAACTTGCAGTAGTCTTTCATTACCCCCCCTTCTTATTGTGCTGACCAACCCCAAAATATCATGCTCACCGATAGCTACTAGCAGCAGCTGAATCCAATCGAAACAGCCATTTGGAAGCGGAAATTGCTAGAATGCCCTGTTTATGTGGCGCTCCATTTGTAAAAAATAGGACGCGCTCTAGTTTTCACCTGTCAACACAATAAAGCTATGCATCGTCGAATTGAAGCCCGTATCGTCAATCCCCTTCTGGGTGACACAATCCCCGTACCGACCTATGCGACTGATGGCTCTGCTGCTTTAGACCTCCGCGCATGCATCGATGCGCCAATCACTATCCGCGTCGGCGGTCGTGAACTGATTAAAACTGGCTTGGCTATCAATATGATGGACCCAGCACTGGTTGCAATCGTCGCTTCTCGTTCCGGTCTGTCCCTCAAACATGGTCTGCACGTTGCTCAAGGTATCGGCGTGATTGATGCCGATTACCACGGTGAAATTGCAGTCATACTCGCAAATTCCGGCGGTGAAGAGTATGTGGTCCAGCCTGGCGACCGAATCGCACAATTGATGTTCCAGCCCGTCGTACAAGTTGCTTTGAGCTTTGTACCGGAGTTCTCGACTGAGACCGAACGCGGCGAAGGCGGCTTCGGTAGCACCGGGAAGTCTTAAACCTACACTTTTTGTTTGCCTACGCTGAAGTATCGCCAACTGAGACAGTTTTTTTATGACTGTTTCGTAAAGCCCAACATCGGAGCGGGTTTCAAGCTTTTGAGACACCTCAGGGTGCGGATAGCCATCGGTCTGATCGACTCCGACTACCAGGGCCAGCTGATGGTCTCGACATGGAACCGGGGCGCTACCGAATTTGTCCTAAACCCCATGGAACGCCTGGCCCAGCTGGTGATCGTCCCCGTGCTGCAGGTCGGGTTCAATGTGGTGGAAGAATTCGACAGCAGCGAACGCGGCGCCGGCGGTTTCGGCAGCACTGGCAAACACTGACGGAGAATCGAATGCTCGCACCCCACATGCCCAAGTCCTCGTGGCAGAAGATAAAAAGTATCGTTACCCTGGCGCCGCTGGCCGTGCTGGCCGCTTGCGCGACGCAGGAAACAGGATCCCCGGCCGCTCCCAGCACTACCCCTGCGCCATCGGTCGCGGTGCAGCCGGTCAGGCAGGTTGAAAACCCGCAGCAAAAAGAATTGCGCGAGCTGATCGCGCAGCAGGATCGCCTCTATCGCGTGGCGGCGCCGCTGCTGACGACCAACGCGCAATTGTGCCGCGGCAATGCCCGTAATTTGCTGGGCTTCACCGCCAAGAACAAGTATTCCTTCCCGATCGAGTACGCCGAAACCGCGCGCAGCCTGGGCTATGACGAGCGCCTGCAAGTCACCGGCGTGCTGCCGGGCAGCGGCGCCGAACAGGCCGGCATCCAGCGCGGCGACGTGCTGATGTCGGTTGCCGGCAAGCCGATGCCGCAAGGCACCGATGCCGAACGCCAAGCCGCCGTACTGCTCTCCCCGCTGGTGGTGAAGAAGGCGCCGATCAGCCTGGGCGTGCAGCGCAAGGGCCAGACCAGCACGCTGAACGTGCCGCTGACCTTTGCCTGCGCCTTCAGCATCGAGCTGGGCAATGCCGACAACGTCAACACCTACGCCGACGGCCGCCGCGTGCTGATTACTCGCGGCATGATGAAGTTTGCGCAGAGCGACGAAGAGCTGGCCTACCTGATCGCCAAGGACATGGCGCACAACATCCTGGGCCATGCTATCCGCCAGCGCATGGTCTCCACTATCGCCGAGGTGATCGACAACCTGCTGCTGCCGCACCCGGATCCGACCACCACGGCCGGCACCGCCGGCATCCGCGTCTATCCGCAGGACCTGGACGCTGCCGCCGATACGCTCTCGCTGTACCTGCTGGCGCGCGCCGGCTACGGCATCGACAACGTCCCGGCCTTCTGGAAGCGCCTAGCGGAACAGTATCCGGCCAGCGTGCCCAACGGCTATACGGCGCTGCACCCGTCGACCGCCTATCGCCTGTCGATGATCGACAAGGTGACCCAGATCGTGAAGGCCAAGCAGGAGGCCGGTAAGCCGCTGGTGCCCTGAGTTGTCGTTGTTTCGGCCTGAATGAACACGGCGCGGTGAGGATTGCCTCCCCCGCCGTTTTTATTTTCTGGCTACGCCACCCTTCCCTCCGTCATCCCGGCGCAAGCCGGGATCCAGTGCCGTTGACCCGGAGCAGCAACGCGCGACGAACGACGCCGGATCCTGACTTTCGTCAGGATGACGGGGATGGGTGGGTGTGAACCGGTCATGCGGGCTGCATTGAAAGTGAGACGGGCATGCCGCCACTGCATTTATTGTGACGGCTTGAATGAAACGCCGGCCGGACGCCGCAGTTTCATTTTGTAGCTACGGCGCTCCCCCCTCCGTCATCCCGGCGAAGGCCGGGATCCAGTGCCGTTTGCCCGCAGCAGCGACGAACGACGCTGGATCCTGACTTTCGTCAGGATGACGGCGGTGGGTGGATGTGAGCCGGCTATGCGGACAGCGTGCGGAGCGAGACGAGCACGCGCGCAATGCCCGTCACGCATGGCGCTCAATGAAGGCCTGCCTGCTCTGCACGGGGATTGAAGGGATGTCCAAGGCCTGCGGATAAAAAAAGCCGGAACTATGGTTCCGGCTTTTTCTTTGCTGCGATGAAGAAAGCTTATTCCACTTCCAGCTTTTCCTGCGGCTCTTCCGGCGGGGAAGAGTCGTCGCCTTCCGGGAACTCCAGCTTGACCTGGTCCTTGTCGTCCATCTCCACGGTCACGCGTCCGCCGTTGACCAGCTTGCCGAACAGCAGCTCGTCGGCCAGCGCCTTGCGGATCATGTCCTGGATCAGCCGCGACATCGGACGCGCGCCCATCAGCGGATCGAAGCCCTTCTTGCCCAGGAACTTGCGCAGGCTTTCCGAGAAGACGGCTTCCACCTTCTTCTCGTGCAGCTGCTCTTCCAGCTGCATCAGGAACTTGTCGACCACGCGCAGGATGATTTCCTCGTCCAGCGGGCGGAAGCTGATGATGGCGTCCAGACGGTTGCGGAACTCGGGCGTGAACATGCGCTTGATGTCCGCCATCTCGTCGCCGGCTTCCTTCTTCTCGGTGAAGCCGATGGTGCGACGCTGCAGGCTCTCGGCGCCCGCGTTGGTGGTCATGATGATGATCACGTTGCGGAAGTCGGTCTTGCGGCCGTTGTTATCGGTCAGGGTGCCATGGTCCATCACCTGCAACAGGATGTTGAAGATGTCGGGGTGCGCCTTCTCGATTTCGTCCAGCAGCAGCACGGCATGCGGCTTCTTGTTGACGGCCTCGGTCAGCAGACCGCCCTGGTCAAAGCCGACGTAGCCCGGCGGCGCGCCGATCAGGCGGCTCACCGCATGGCGCTCCATGTACTCGGACATGTCGAAGCGCACCAGCTCGATGCCCAGGATGAAGGCCAACTGCTTGGCGACTTCGGTCTTGCCCACGCCGGTCGGACCGGAGAACAGGAAGGAGCCGATCGGCTTGTCGGTCTTGCCCAGACCGGCGCGCGCCATCTTGATCGCCGAGGACAGCGCTTCGATGGCAGGATCCTGGCCGAACACGACGTTCTTCAGATCGCGGTCGATGGTCTGCAGCTTGGCGCGGTCATCCTGGTTGACCGACTGCGGCGGAATGCGCGCGATCTTGGAGATGATCTCCTCGATTTCGGGCTTGCCGATGGTCTTTTTCTGCTTGGACTTCGGCAGGATGCGCTGCGCCGCGCCGGCTTCGTCGATGACGTCGATCGCCTTGTCGGGCAGATGACGGTCGTTGATGAAGCGCGCGGCCAATTCAGCTGCCGAAGTCAGCGCCGAGGCGGAGTACTTCACGCCGTGGTGCTCTTCGAACTTGGACTTCAGGCCGCGCAGGATCTGCACGGTCTGCTCGACCGTCGGCTCGTTGACGTCGATCTTCTGGAAGCGACGCGACAGCGCGTGGTCCTTCTCGAACACGCCGCGGAATTCGGTATAGGTGGTCGCGCCGATGCACTTCAGCTGGCCGCTGGAGAGCGCCGGCTTCAACAGGTTCGACGCATCCAGCGTGCCGCCCGACGCCGAGCCGGCGCCGATGATGGTGTGGATCTCGTCGATGAAGAGAATGCCGTTGGGGCTGTCCTTCAACTGCTTCAGCACCGCCTTCAGGCGTTGCTCGAAGTCACCGCGGTACTTGGTGCCGGCCAGCAGCGCGCCCATGTCGAGCGAATACACGACGGCGTTCTTCAGGATCTCGGGGACGTCGCCCTGCGTCACGCGCCAAGCCAGGCCTTCCGCGATGGCGGTCTTGCCGACGCCGGCTTCGCCGACCAGCAGCGGGTTGTTCTTGCGACGACGGCACAGGGTCTGGATGACGCGCTCGACTTCAGCTTCGCGGCCGATCAGCGGATCGATCTTGCCTTCGGCAGCGGCCTTGTTCAGGTTCTGGGTGAACTGGTCGAGCGGGCTTTCCTTCTGCTGGCCTTCGGCCTGCACGTCCTCGGCGCCTTCCGGGGCCTTCTGCGGATCTGCCTGCTGGTCCTTGCGCACGCCGTGCGAAATGAAATTGACCACGTCCAGGCGGGTCACGCCCTGCTGGTGCAGGTAGTAGACCGCGTGCGAATCCTTCTCGCCGAAGATGGCCACCAGCAC
The DNA here is from genome assembly GCF_017814915.1 of Herbaspirillum sp. LeCh32-8. GTDB lineage: Bacteria > Pseudomonadota > Gammaproteobacteria > Burkholderiales > Burkholderiaceae_D > Herbaspirillum. Next base: position 5,869 of record NZ_JAGIPZ010000010.1, read on the forward strand.
GTTGGCGCCGGTCACTTCCTTCTTGCCGTTGGACGCCGACTGCACGTGCATGATCGCGCGCTGGATCACACGCTGGAAACCCAGCGTGGGTTGCGTGTCCACTTCATTGGTGCCGGGGACGGTGGGGGTATTGTCGGTGATGAAATTGGTCAGCGTTTTACGCAGATCGTCAATATTCACCGAGCAGGCGCGCAGCACTTCGGCTGCGGACGGGTTGTCCAGCAGCGCGAGCAGCAGGTGCTCCACGGTAATGAATTCATGACGCGATTGTCTGGCTTCGACAAAGGCCATATGCAAACTGACTTCGAGTTCCTGCGCAATCATGCTTCCTCCATCACGCATTGCAGGGGGTGCCCTGCCTTTCGAGCGTGGGTTAAAACGAGTTCCACTTTTGTGGATGCGATATCTTTGGGATACACACCACACATTCCCTTCCCATCGCGGTGAACCTTGAGCATGATCTGCGTCGCGGTTTCACGGTCTTTGTTGAAGTACTCCTGAATGACTGCGACGACGAACTCCATCGGCGTGTAGTCATCGTTCAACAACAGAACTTGGTACATAGGGGGCGGCTTAAGTTTCGCTTCCTGCCGCTCCAGGACAGTACCGCCATCATTTTCGTGCTTGGTTGCCATGCGTTTATTCGACCATCAAAGCTGTGCAACGCACAATGGACACGTAACATCTAGATGAGAGAGATATTACGCGTTTTCCTCATGTCGCGCAGATGACGATGATTTATCCTAATTCAAGGGCGACATCGTCGAACGCCTAAACAGCGGCCCAATCTTTCAGTTGAAAACTGCTTGACTTTTTAATTTCTACCGAGAACAATGGGATTTCATTGACAGGCAGTTACGGCTCGCCGGTAATGAACAGTAGAAAAGGGGGCACGGTTTAAGGGGGGCTGCGTGACGCGCGATGCTTCTTGCTTGACGGCTCGTGTGATAGTTTTTATTTGAAAGAATGCTTTTATGGCAACAGGTACTGTTAAGTGGTTCAACGATTCCAAAGGCTTTGGCTTCATCACTCCGGACGACGGCGGTGAGGATCTGTTCGCTCACTTCTCGGCAATCCAGATGAACGGCTTCAAGACCCTGAAAGAAGGTCAAAAGGTCCAGTTCGAAGTAACCCAAGGCCCCAAGGGCAAGCAAGCTTCGAACATCCAGCAAGGCTGATTTTTTCAGCTTGCAGTGAAGAACCTCGCCGCGGCGAGGTTTTTTTGCGCCTGTCGCCTGGCATGCATTGCCACTGGCTTGCCGGTAACTGCACAATCGAAGAACAATAAAAAACCGGGCATTCATTTGCCCGGTTTTTTTATGCCGAAGATGCGTTCGCGCAGGATCTTACATGTTCTCGATCACCGCCTCGCCGAAGCCCGAGCACGACACCTGCGTCGCGCCTTCCAGCAGGCGCGCGAAGTCATAGGTCACGCGCTTGGACGAGATCGCCTTTTGCATCGCATCGATGATTAGGTCGGCCGCTTCGATCCAACCCATGTGGCGCAACATCATCTCGGCCGAGAGGATGATGGAACCCGGGTTGACGTAGTCCTTGCCGGCGTACTTGGGCGCCGTGCCGTGGGTGGCTTCGAACATCGCCACCGAGTCCGACATATTGGCGCCCGGCGCAATGCCGATGCCGCCGACCTGGGCCGCCACGGCGTCCGAAATATAGTCGCCGTTCAGGTTCAGCGTAGCGATCACACTGTACTCCACCGGGCGCATCAGCACCTGCAGGAAAAAGGCGTCGGTGATGGCGTCCTTGATGATGATGTCACGGCCGGTCTTGGGATTCTTCATGCGCATCCACGGACCGTCGTCGATCAGCTGGGCGCCGAACTCGCGCGCCGCCAGCGCATAACCCCAATCGCGGAAGGCGCCTTCGGTGAACTTCATAATGTTGCCCTTGTGGACCAGCGTCACTGAAGGCTTGTCATGGTCGATCGCGTATTGCAGCGCTTGGCGCACCAAGCGCTCGGTACCCTCGCGCGAGACCGGCTTGATGCCCAGCGCCGAGGTCTCCGGGAAGCGCAATTTCTTGACGCCCATCTCCTTGGTCAGGAACTCGATCACCTTGCCCACTTCAGGCGAGCCAGCCTGCCACTCGATGCCGGCGTAGATGTCTTCCGAGTTCTCGCGGAACACCACCATGTCGGTCTTCTCAGGCTCGCGCAGCGGCGAAGGCACGCCCTTGAAGTAGCGCACCGGACGCAGACAGACGTACAGATCCAGATGCTGGCGCAGGGTAACGTTGAGCGAGCGGATGCCGCCCCCCACCGGCGTGGTCAACGGCCCCTTGATGGACACCAGGTAATCCTTCACGACCTCCAGCGTTTCATCCGGCATCCATACGTTGGGGCCGTACACTTTGGTTGCCTTTTCACCGGCGTAGATTTCCATCCAGTGGATCTTGCGCGCGCCGCCGTAGGCTTTCTCCACGGCCGCATTCACCACCTTGAGCATCACCGGCGTGACGTCCACGCCGATACCGTCGCCCTCGATATAGGGAATGATCGGGTTATTCGGCACGTTCAGGGTGTAATCGGCGTTGGCGGTGATCTTCCGGCCTTCGGCTGGCACTTGGATATGTTGGTACGACGACATCGTGGTCTCCGGCGGTTAAGGCAATATGGCTGAAAAGCAAGGAACAAGCGGGGAATTTTAAGAGATTTCGGCAAACCAGGTGGCAGCAGTGCGTGCAAAGCATGATTTTGTCCCGGCTCGCACCGCAGATCTCATCTATAAGACACATGATATGTCAGGTCGCGACGCCGGAGGGTTTTACGACAAGCCGCGATTTTGCGACACTAGCGCATGCCTCTCATCTTATTCAACAAGCCCTTCCAGGTCATGAGCCAATTCTCCGCCCATCCAGAGCGCGAGACACTCTCAGACTATCTCGATATTCCCGACATCTATCCCGCCGGCCGCCTCGACGCCGACAGCGAAGGTCTGCTGCTGCTGACCGACGACGGCAAGCTGCAACACGAGATCAGCCACCCGCGCCGCAAACAGACCAAGACCTATCTCGCGCAGGTGGAGGGCGAAGCCTCGCCGCAAGCGCTGGAGCGCCTGCGCAATCCGCTCGACCTGGGCGACTTCGTGACCCAGCGCGGCGAAGCCAGGCTGATCCAGGAACCGGGCTGGCTGTGGCCGCGCAATCCGCCGATCCGCGAGCGCAAGAACCAGCCGACCAGCTGGATTGCGCTGACCATCAGCGAGGGCAAGAACCGCCAGGTGCGCCGCATGACCGCCGCCGTCGGCCTGCCCACGCTGCGGCTGATCCGGATCGCCATCGGACCGTTTTCCCTGGCCACGCATCCGGTACTGCCGGGCGAATGGCGCGAGGTCGATCCGCTTGAACTGGAGAAGTAAAACGGATTCAAATTATTTCCACATAGAAATAAATTAAATCCCCCGCTCCACTTCCTCACAAAAAAGTTGAAACTTGCTGTCAACCTCCATTGACGCCTGCCGTTATTGACAGTGATTCATACGAATCATCGTTTGCCTCACATCCCTAACATGTTGAATTGAAGGACGCAAAATGAAAAAATTGATCGCCGCTCTGATCGCTGGTCTGTTCGCAACTGCTGCTTTCGCACAAGCTCCGGCCGCTCCGGCTGCTGCTCCGGCCGCTGAAGCCGCTGCTCCGGCACCGAAGGCCAAGAAGGCAAAGAAGGCCAAGAAAGCAAAGAAGGCAAAGAAGGCAGCAGAAGCTAAGTAATTAGCGTCCGCGCAATTCGAAAAAGGCAGGCTGGTCCTGCCTTTTTTCATTTCTGCGCCACCCGGCAAGCAATCGTCCGCATCCACTTTCCCGCCCTCATCCGACGCCAGCGCGACGGATCGCTATAATCCTGCTGTCCCGCTTTCCGGATTGACCCAAAAACAAATACCGATCATGCGCCAAGCCAAATTACGCCGCTTCCTTAGCCACACCGCCATCGCCCTGCTGACCGCCGCCTGCGCCAGCAGCGCCGGCGCCCAGACGCCGCAGGTTCGCAAATTCCCGACCACCCAGCTCAACATCGGCATCCACCTGATCAAGGCCGAGGTCGCGCAGACCGAGGCCGAGCGCGAGCAGGGCCTGATGTTCCGGGAAAAGATGGGCGATAACGAGGGCATGCTGTTCCTCTTCGGCGCGCCGGCCGGCGTATGCATGTGGATGAAGAACACACTGATCCCGCTGTCGGTCGCCTTCATGGACGAGGACGGCAAGATCATCAACATCGAGGAAATGAAGGAACAGACGCTGGATTCGCACTGCGCCAAGCGCGGCGCGGTCTATGCGCTGGAAATGAACAAGGGCTGGTTCAAGAGCAAGAACATCAAGCCCGGCACCAAGATCGACGGCCTGCCGAAGTAAGCTCGCCCCGCTGCGCCGGGAGCCGCTCCCGGCGCAAGCAAGGCCGGACGATTTATCCGGCCAGGAGGATCAGGCCCACAAGCCGGGCATTGCCCCATATCCTTGGCTCAAATCGTTCGACCAAATGCAAAAACCCGCCTGAAACCAGACGGGTTTTTGTTGTACTGCGAACCGAGGCGAACCTCAGTCGAAGACCGGCGAATTAAGCAGCCAGGGCCTTCAGGGCAGCAGCCAGGCGGCTCTTGTGACGAGCAGCCTTGTTCTTGTGGATGATCTTCTTGTCGGCGATGCTGTCGATGGTCGACACCGAAGCCTGGAACACGGAGGTTGCTGCGGCCTTGTCGCCACCGGCGATTGCCTTGCGAACAGCCTTGATTGCGGTGCGCAGGGTCGAACGCTGGCTCGAGTTGTGCGCGTTTTGCTTAACTGCTTGACGTGCACGCTTACGTGCCTGTGCGGTATTTGCCATGAAATTATCCTAAATCGAGAGTCGTAGTGCGCCGCAAACCCCGGGGACTCGCGATGCCAAATTCTGTAAAGCATCGGATTATAACCATTTTTCCGAAACAGGGCAAATACCCTGCCCGAACGGCCATGAATTTGGGCGCATCCGTTGCTATCCAGCCAAAAAAGCGCAGGCGCGCATTGATCGCGTCGCGCCAAGGGCCGCCTCGCCCCATCCATTAGGGAGAGAGCGTCAAAACAAGGCGAAATATTGTCAAAAAGAATTTTTCCAGTAGCATCGAACCGATTCGAAATCCAACCACTCTACCGCCGCACCTGCCCAGCCCGACTCATCAGGACGGCAGCCCCGACTCCCTGCAACCGGCGGCCGCCGTCATCGGCCGCGCCGCTATAATGCCGCACCATGAACTTGCATAAAACGCTAGCCGCCATCTCCGGCATGACGATGCTCTCGCGCATCACCGGACTGGCCAGAGAAATCCTGTTTGCCCGCGCTTTCGGCGCCTCGGCCTATACCGACGCCTTCAATATTGCTTTCCGCATCCCCAACCTGCTGCGCCGCCTGTTCGCTGAAGGCGCGTTCTCCCAGGCCTTCGTCCCCATCCTGGCCGAGTACAAGAACCAGCGCGGCGAGGAAGAAACCAAGCACCTGGTCGACCATGTCGCCACCGTGCTGATGTGGGTCATGCTGGTCACCTGCATGGTCGGCATCGTGGCCACGCCCTTCGTCGTGTACTTCATCGCCACCGGCCTGCAATACAACCAGGACGCCTTCCACGCCTCGGTGGTGATGACCCGCATCATGTTCCCCTACATCGGCTTCATGGCCTTCGTGGCGCTGGCCGGCGGCATCCTCAATACCTGGAAGGAATTCAAGATCCCGGCCTTCACCTCGGTGCTGCTGAACCTGGCCTTCATTGCCGCGTCGCTGTTCGTTGCGCCCTTCATGGATCAGCCGATCTACGCCATGGCCTTCGCGGTGCTGGTGGGCGGCATCCTGCAGGTGGCGATCCAGGTGCCGGCGCTGGTGAAGATCGGCATGCTGCCGCGCCTGTACTGGAATCCGATGCTGGGCCTGGCCGACGCCGGCGTGAAGCGCGTGCTCAAGAAGATGGGCCCGGCCGTGTTCGCCGTGTCCGCCGCGCAGATCAGCCTGATGATCAACACCAACATCGCCTCGCGCCTGGAACATGGCAGCGTGTCCTGGCTGTCCTATGCCGACCGCCTGATGGAATTTCCAACCGCGCTGCTGGGCGTGGCGCTGGGCACCATCCTGCTGCCCAGCCTGGCCAATGCGCATGCCGCCAAGGACATGGACGAGTACTCCGCCCTGCTCGACTGGGGCCTGCGCCTGACCTTCATGCTGGCCATGCCGGCCGCCGTCGGGCTGGCCACACTGTCCGAGCCGCTGACGGCGACGCTGTTCCACTATGGCAAATTCGACAACCTGTCGGTCACCATGACCGGCCACGCGCTGGTGGCCTACGGCGTCGGGCTGATCGGCCTGATCATGGTGAAGATCCTGGCCCCCGGCTTTTACGCCAAGCAGGACATCCGCACCCCGGTCAAGATCGCCATCGGCGTGCTGATCGCCACCCAGCTGATGAACAGCCTGTTCGTGCCGATGTTCGCGCACGCCGGCCTGGCGCTGTCGATCGGGCTGGGCGCCTGCCTGAACGCCGGCTTCCTGTTCTGGGGCCTGCGCCGTCGCCAGATCTATGTGCCGCGCCCGGGCTGGGGCATGTTCCTGGTGCGCCTGACGGGCGCGCTGCTGGTGCTGGCCGGTGTGGCGCTATGGATTGCGGGTCACTTTGACTGGATCGCATTACGCGCGCATCCCTTACTGCGCATCGGCGCGCTGGGGCTGGTCATCGCGGTCTGCGGACTCGCCTATTTCGGCCCGCTGTTTGCGATGGGATTCAGGCTGCGCGAATTCAAGCGCATCGCGCGCCGCTGAACAAGAGGCGGAAAGAGCAAGAGCTTAAACCGAGGCAGCCTCATCCGCCAGAGCTGCCCGGGAGAAACAACAAGTATTTTTCCTGCGACGTTTTCATGCGTGACGCCGGTCAAAATATTTTGATAGGATGGACGGCATGACGCTCACCTCCCTCGAATATTTTGCTTCGCTGGTGCGCCAGGATGATTCGATCCCCTTGTTCGAATCCGCCTTGACGCTGGGACAGGACTTCTATCCCGAGATGGATTTTGCCGAGCAGGAAATCGAGCTCGACATGCTGTCGGCCAAGCTGAGGCAGCGCCTGCCGACCGATGCATCGCAGATCCAGAAGCTGCGCATGCTGAACCATTTCTTCTTCCAGGAAATGGCCTTCGCCGGCAACATCAACAATTACTACGACCCCGACAACAGCTATATCCACCGCGTCATCGCGACGCGACGCGGTATCCCGATTTCGTTGGCGGTGGTCTACATCGAGCTGGCCCAGCAGGTCGGCCTGGACATGAAGGGGGTGTCCTTCCCCGGCCACTTCCTGATGAAGCTCTCGGTGCAGTCGGGCGAGATCGTGCTCGATCCGATGAACGGCTCCAGCCTGTCGCGCGAGGAATTGGAAGAGCGCCTGGAACCCTATCTCGAACGCCAGCAGCAACACGAGGAAGAGTTCGACGACGAATTGCCGCTGGCCGCGTACCTGCGCGCCGCGCATCCGCGTGAAATCCTGGCGCGCATGCTACGCAACCTCAAGGCCATCTTCATGGAAAGCCAGCGCTGGCAACAGGTGCTGGATGTGCAGGAACGCCTGGTGATCCTGCTGCCGGAGGAAATCACCGAACGCCGCGACCGCGGCCTGGCGCACGCCAACCTCGGCCTGGCGCAAGCCGCGCTGGAAGACCTGGAAGCCTATCTGGCGATGCGCCCGCACGCCGATGACGCACAGAGCCTGCGCGAGATGCTGCCGGACCTGCGCGAGGCGCTACGCAAACCCAACTGAAACCGATGCAATAAGCGACCGGCGATCCCTGCGCGAGCAGGAACGACGGAGAAATGAAAACGGGCGGCATCGTCATGATGCCGCCCGTTTTGTTTGACCGCTCGCTTGGTCGGAGCGACTCGTCGTCCCTGCGAAAGCGGGGACCCAGCGTCGTTCAACCGGCGTCGCGGCACAAACAAAGCCGCTGGCTCCCGCTTTCGCAGGAGCGGCACGGAAGAAATTGTGTCGTGACGCGGTCGCCGCTCTTCGGCTGCCTACTTGCGCCCGTCGATCTCTTCCCAACGCTCCAGGCTGGTCAGCAACTCCTCATCGATCTCGGCGAAGCGCTCATTCAACTTCACCACCTCGTCGGCGTTGCTCTTGTACAGCCCGGGGTCGGCCAGCTTTTCCGAAATCACTTTCTGCTCCGCTTCCAGCTCGGCGATGCGCTTGGGCAGTTCTTCCAGCTCACGCTGCTCCTTGTAGCTGAGCTTCTTCTTCGGTTGCGCGGGAGCCACCGGCGCCGGCGCGGCCATGGTCGACTCGGCCTTGACTTCCACCTTGTCGTTCTTCACCGCCGGCCTGGCCGCCGAGGCCGCCGGGCGCTGACGCTCCCAGTCGGTGTAGCCGCCCACGTACTCGCGCCACACGCCGTTGCCTTCGGAGGCGATCACCTGCGTCACCACGTTGTCCAGGAACATGCGGTCGTGGCTGACCAGGAACACCGTGCCTTCGTACTCTTCCAGCAGCTCTTCCAGCAGCTCCAGCGTGTCGATGTCGAGGTCGTTGGTCGGTTCGTCCAGCACCAGCACGTTGGCAGGCTTGGCGAACAGGCGCGCCAGCAGCAGGCGGTTGCGCTCGCCGCCGGACAGCGTACGCACCGGCGAGCGCGCGCGCTCGGGGGCGAACAGGAAGTCCGACAGATAGGTCATCACGTGCTTGCGCTGGCCGTTGATCTCGACCCAGTCACTGCCCGGCGCGATGGTGTCGGCCAGGCTGGTTTCTTCATTCAACTGGGCGCGCATCTGGTCGAAGTACGCGACCTGCATCTTGGTGCCTTGCTTGACGGTGCCGCTGTCGGGCGCTTCCTCGCCGAGGATCAGCTTCAACAACGTGGTCTTGCCGGCGCCGTTCTGGCCGATCAGGCCAACCTTGTCGCCGCGCATCAGGATGGACGAGAAATCGCGCACGATGGTCTTGGGGCCATAGGCCTTGTTGACGTTTTCCAGTTCCGCCACGATCTTGCCCGAACGCTCGCCCGTGCCAACCTCCAGCTTGACCTGGCCCTGCCGGTCGCGGCGCTCGCTGCGCTGCACGCGCAATGCCTCCAGGCGACGCACGCGGCCTTCGTCGCGGGTGCGGCGCGCCTGCACGCCCTTGCGGATCCAGACTTCTTCCTGTGCCAGGAATTTGTCGAACTTGGCGTTCTCCACTTCCTCGTTGGCCAGCAGCTCGGCCTTGCGCGTCTGGTAGGTGGTGAAGTTGCCGGGGAAGGACAGGATCTTGCCGCGGTCCAGCTCGATGATGCGGGTAGAGACGTTGTCCAGGAAGGAGCGATCGTGGGTGATGAACAGGATGCTGCCCTTGAAGTCGCGCAGCAGGCCTTCCAGCCACAGGATGGAGCCGAAGTCGAGGTGGTTGGTCGGTTCGTCCAGCAGCAGCACGTCAGGGTTGCCGACCAGGCCGCAGGCCAGCGCCACGCGTTTCTTCATACCGCCGGAGAGCTCGCCGATCCTGGCGTCGCGGTTCAGGTTGAGCTTGTCCAGCGTGGTTTCGACCTTGTTGCCGATGGACCAGGCATCGGCCGCGTCCAGCACGGTCTGGATCTGGTGCATGCGCTCCAGCAGCGCGTCGTCGTTGTCGCCGCCGAACTGGCCGGTGATGGCCTCGTACTCGGCCAGCAGCGCCGGCAATTCGCCCAGGCCCGAGGCCACGGCATCGAACACGCTCATCTCCGACGGGAAGTGCGGCTCCTGGTCGACATAGGCAATCTTCAGGCCCTGCTGCATCACCAAGAGGCCGTCATCGAGCTTGGAGCGGCCCGCGATGATCTTCAGCAGTGAAGACTTGCCGGTACCGTTGCGGCCGATCAGGCCGATGCGTTCGCCGGTCTCCAGCGAGAATTCGGCGTGATCGAGGAGCGCTACGTGGCCGAAGGCCAACTGCGCGTCGGTGAGGGAAATGACTGCCATAGGATGCTGTACCTGGAGTGCGCCGACCGGGGCCGCGCGACGGATGGGTGAAAAGGCGCAGATGCGCGTAAAGAGCGGCATTGTACCGGCTGGCGCGGGGAAATGCTGCAAAACGGGCGGGAAGAGCGTTCGAAAGGCGACATCTGGCGGCGCCGAAGCAATTGTTTGCTTTGCGACATCAAAAGCATCGAGCAGGCGCCTCGGCGAAACATCTTTTACATCTCGTTAAGCATTGCCCGCAGCCGCCCCGGCGGGCCGGCGCGCCCGATGCGGTAAGATAGCGCATTCAGATTCCCGCTCACCCCATGCATCTTTCCAACTCCCCGCCCCCGCTGCGCCGCCAACGCGGTTTCCTCAATCCCAATATCGCCAAGTTCATCGGCTTGTCCATCGTCGGTCTGGCCATCGCCGGCGCGCTGCTGGTCGTGTATGCGCTGATCTTCATCAATCCGCGCCTGCCCTCGCTGGACCTGATCACCGATTACCGGCCCAAGGTGCCGCTGCGCATCTGGTCGGAGGACAAGGTGCTGCTGGGCGAATTCGGCGAGGAAAAGCGCAGCCTGGTCAAGCTGGACGACATTCCGGCCGACATGAAGAACGCCGTGCTGGCGATCGAGGATTACCGCTTCTACCAGCATGGCGGCATCGACTACATCGGCATCGCCCGCGCGCTGGTCACCGACGTGCTGCGCGGCAGCGCCTCGCAGGGCGCCTCCACCATCACCATGCAGGTGGCGCGCAACGTGTTCCTGACCAAGGAAAAGACCTTCTCCCGCAAGCTGTATGAAGTGCTGCTGGCCAACAAGATCGAATCCGCGCTGACCAAGGACCAGATCCTCGAGGTCTACATGAACCAGATCTACCTGGGCCAGCGCGCCTTCGGCTTCGCCGCCGCCGCGCGCACCTACTTCGGCAAGGATCTCAAGGACGTCGACCTGGCCGAGGCCGCGATGCTGGCCGGCCTGCCCAAGGCGCCGTCGGCTTACAACCCGATCGTCAACCCCAAGCGCGCCCACATTCGCCAGCAGTACATCCTGCAGCGCATGCTGGACGTCGGCTTCATCACCCAGGCCCAGTACGACAAGGCCGCCAAGGAAGAAGTGAAGGTGCGCGCGCCGGGCAGCCAGTACACCGTGCATGCCGAGTACGTCAATGAGATGGTGCGCCAGATGGTCTACGCGCAATACAAGGAAGACACCTACACCCAGGGCTTCAATGTCTACACCACCGTCAACGCCGCCGACCAGCAGGCCGCTTATCTGGCCGTGCGCAAGGGCGTGATGGACTACGACCGCCGCCACGGCTACCGCGGTCCGGAAGAGACCGTGCCCTTGCCGACCAATGCCGAAGACCGCGCCGCCGCCATCGACGACGTGATGGACGACCATCCCGACAACGACGACATCCTGGCCGCCGTGGTGGTGGCCGCCAGCCCCAAGCAAGTGGACGCGGTGCTGCGCTCGGGCGACAAGGTCACCATCAAGGGCGAGGCGCTGCGCTTCGTCGCCAATGCCCTGTCGGAGAAGGCCAAGAAGGAGATCCGCATCCAGCCGGGCGCGCTGATCCGCGTGATGCAGGACGCCAAGCAGAACTGGCAGATCGTGCAGCTGCCGCAGGTGGAATCGGCGCTGGTGTCGGTGGTGCCGCAGGACGGCGCGATCCGCGCGCTGGTGGGCGGCTTCGACTTCACCCAGAACAACTTCAACCACGTGACCCAGGCATGGCGCCAACCGGGCTCGACCTTCAAGCCCTTCATCTATTCGGCGGCGCTGGAAAAAGGTTTCGCCCCGGCCTCCATCGTCAATGACGCACCGGTCTCCTACCCCGCCGGTCCCGGCCAGCCGAACTGGGAGCCGCGCGATGACGAACCGCCGGCCGGCCCGATGACAGTGCGCACCGCGCTGCAGAAGTCGGTCAACCTGGTGGCGATCCGCACGCTGGACAACATCGGCGTGCCCTTCGCCAAGGACTTCATCACCGGCACCTACGGCTTCGATCCGGACAAGGTGCCGCCTTACCTGCCGATGGCGCTGGGCGCGGGCCAGACCAACCCGCTGCAGTTGTCGGCGGCCTATGCGGTGTTCGCCAACGGCGGCTACAAGATTCAGCCCTACCTGATCTCGCTGATCACCGACGCGCGCGGCAAGGCTCTGTCGCAGGCGGCACCGCTGGTGGTGGGCAACGGCGCGCCGCGCGTGGTGGCCGAGCGCAACAGCTACATGATGACCAACCTGCTGAAGTCGGTAGCCCAGCGCGGCACCGGCGCGCGCAGCAACAGCCTGGGCCGCACCGACTTGGCCGGCAAGACCGGCACCACCAACGACGCGGTCGACGGCTGGTTCGCCGGCTATCAGCGCACGCTGGCCACCGTGGTGTGGATGGGATACGACCAGCCCAAGAGCTTGGGCGGCATGGAATTCGGCGCGCAACTGGCGCTGCCGATCTGGGTCGACTACATGGGCAAGGCGCTCAAGGGCGTGCCGCAGTTCGAGCAGCCGGTGCCGGACGGCATCCGCTTCATCGACGGCGAGCCGTACTACGACAACTTCACGCCGGAGAACGGCCTGGTCACCAACGTCGGCGTGACGGTGGTCGATGCGATCTCCAACTTCTTCGGCTGGACGCCAAGTTCGGCGCCAAGCGGTCCGGCGCCGGCCACGCAAGCGGCGCCCAGCGCGCCCGGCACGCAAACGCCGGCGCGTCCGACGCAAAACGAGAACGCACGCCGCTTCAACGACAATACCTATCAGAGCCCCTGATAGTTCGCCCTCATCGGCCGAGGCGGGCCGCAAAAGAAAAAAGCGCAGAAGACATCTTCTGCGCTTTTTTTATGCTGGCGCCCCCGACACGGATCGAACGTGTGACCTATCCCTTAGGAGGGGATCGCTCTATCCACTGAGCTACGGGGGCAGCAAGGGCGTTATTGTATCCGCTGCGCCATGGCTTGCAAAGCCGCGCTATTTTGCCGCCCGCTCATGCCGGGCCATGTATGGCCCTTGTATGGAACAGTGGCGCGGCGGCTTCCACTACAATAGGCCGGCACTGCATCCGCTTCACTCTCGCTGCGCCGCCGGACACTCAGAGAAAGGAAGACCCGCTTGAGGTCGCAACCCATCCCGTCCCGCTGGACCCAATGCCTGCCGGCGGCCTGCCTGGCGCTGGCGTGCTGGATCGCCGGCGGCCCAGCGCAAGCACAGACGCAGGCGACGGTCGCACCGCCCGGCATGGCCGAACGGGTAGCGGCCTGCACCGCCTGCCACGGCAAGGAGGGGCGCGCGACTGCAGACGGCTACTATCCGCGCATCGCCGGCAAGCCGGAAACCTATCTCTTCAACCAGCTGCAGAATTTCCGCGACGGGCGCCGCCAGTACCCGATGATGAATTACCTGCTGGCCAATATGTCAGACGACTATCTGCACCAGATCGCCGCCTTCTTCGCCAACGAACACCCCCCCTATCCGCCCCCTGTGCCGCCCGCTGCCACTGCCGCGGTGCTGGAGCGCGGCCGCGCACTGGTCACCGACGGCATCAGGGAGCGACGCATCCCCGCCTGCGCCGCCTGCCACGGCGCTGCGCTGACCGGCGTGCAGCCGGCCATCCCCGGCTTGCTGGGACTGCCACGCGATTACATCAATGCCCAGCTGGGCGCCTGGCGCAACGGTGTGCGCAAGGCGCGCACGCCGGACTGCATGGCTGACATTGCCCAGGCGCTGACGCCGGAAGACATCAACGCCGCCAGCAGCTGGTTGTCGGCCCAGCCGGTACCGGCCGGCGCGCTTCCCGCCGCGTCCTTGCCGGCGCCGCTGCCCATGACGTGCGGCAGCATGAGCCACAGCGCCAGGAGCGGCCGATGAAAAAAACCGCACTGCTCATCGGCGCACTGGTGCTAGCCCTGTTGCTGGCACTGGCCGCCGTGCTTGCCTGGCAAGTGCTGCGCGATGAAGATCCCGGCGTAGCCACGCCTGTGGCCGACCGCGCGCAGCAACTGCGACAAGGCCAATACCTGGCGCGCGCCGGCAATTGCATGGCCTGCCACACCATGCGCGGCGGCGCCGCTTATGCCGGTGGACGCGCCATCGACACGCCGTTCGGTGCGCTGTATTCCTCCAACATCACACCGGACAAGGAAACCGGCATCGGCAACTGGAGTGCCGACGACTTCTGGCGCGCGCTGCATCACGGGCGCGCGCGCGACGGCAGCTTCCTCTACCCGGCCTTCCCCTTCCCCAGCTACACCAAGTTAAGCCGCGACGACAGTGATGCCCTGTTCGCCTACCTGCAGTCGGTGCAGCCGGTGGGACGCCCCAACCAGGAGCACGCGCTGCGCTTTCCCTACAACCAGCGTTTCCTGCTGGCCTTCTGGCGCGCGCTGTATTTCGAACCCGGCCAATATGTGGCCGAGAGCGGGCAAAGCGTGCAATGGAATCGCGGCGCCTACCTGGTGCAGGGCTTGGGCCATTGCAGCACCTGCCACAGCGAACGCAACAGCTTCGGCGCCAGCGTCTCGCCGCTGCAGCTGGCAGGCGGCATGATTCCGGGTCTGGAGTGGTACGCGCCGCCGCTCAATGGCGAGCGCCGACACGGCCTGGGGGACTGGCAGGCCGAACATTTGGGCGCGCTGCTGAAGACCGGTGTCTCGCCGCGCGGGGCGGTGTTCGGACCGATGGCAGAAGTCGTCGGCAAGAGCCTGCAATATCTGGATGAGCGCGACATCGCGGCGATGACGCTGTACCTGCAATCGCTGCCGCCGTCGCCGGCCTCGCCGAGCACGACCAGGCAGCAACCCGAGGCGGCGGAGGCGGAACGCATCCTGCAAGCGGGAAAAAAACTCTACGGCGAATTGTGCGTGGATTGCCACGGCAGTAAGGGCCAAGGCAACGCGCCGGACTATCCGCCGCTCAACGACAACCAGGCTGTGGCCGGCCCTTCCGCAGTTAACGCCATCCGCATCGTGCTCAACGGCGGCTATCCGCCCTCCACCACCGGTAATCCTTATCCGTTCGGCATGCCGCCATTCGGGCCGCGCCTGTCCGACCAGGAGGTGGCGGCGGTGGTTTCCTACATCCGCAACAGCTGGGACAACCGCGCCGGCTTTGTTTCGCCGGTGGAAGTGAACCGCTATCGCAGCGTGCCGCTCGACTGAGCATTCGAGCGGCTTGCGGCAATAAAAAAAGCGATCCGGCCGGATCGCTTTTTTTATGCTGACGCGCGAGGCGCGCCACGTGCGCGACTACTCCTGCACCTCGGCGCTAAGCTTGTAGCCGACGCCGCGCACGGTCTGCACGTAATGCGACAGGTCGCCCAGCGATTTGCGCAAGCGCATGATGTGCACATCCACGGTACGCTCTTCGATGAAGGTATGGTCGCCCCAGACCTTGTCGAGCAACTGCGCGCGCGAGAAGATGCGATCCGGATGCGCCACCAGGTAACGCAGCAGCTTGAACTCTGCCTGATCCAGCGCCACCGGGCGCCCGTCCACCGACACCTGGCGTCGCTCGACGTCGATGCTGATGGCGCCGTACTTGAGCGCCTGGCTACCGATCTCCGGCGCCTTGCGGCGCAGCAGCGCCTGCACCCGCGCCACCAGCTCCTTGGGCGAGAACGGCTTGGTGACGTAATCGTCGGCGCCCTCATTCAAGCCCTTGACCTTGTCTTCTTCCATGCCCTTGGCGGTCAGCATGATCACCGGCAACGCGGCGGTGCGCTGATCGCGACGCAGCTCGGAGAGCAGCGCCAGGCCGGAGCTGTCGGGCAGCATCCAGTCCAGCAGCACGGCGTGCGGCAACGCCTCGGCGATCAGCCGGCGCGCCTGAGCGACATCGGTGGCGATGGTGGTGGCAAAGCCGGCGCCCTGCATCGTGAAGCGCAGGAGCTCGGCGATACTTGGCTCATCCTCGACCATCAGGATATGGGGTGACTCTTTTGACATTGTCCTTTTGTCTGAAAATGGCGGGGAAGGATTCGATCGCGCAGCGCTCAGAGCACCTTGTCGGCGATGCGCTGGGCCATGCTGCGCGCCAGGTCGGCATCTTCGGCTTCCACCATCACGCGGATCAGCGGCTCGGTGCCCGACGGGCGCAGCAGCACGCGGCCGCGCTCGCCCAAGCTTTCCTCCACGGCGGCTTTCTCGGCCTGCAATGCGGCGTTGGATTTCCAGTCGTAGCCCAGCGGGATCTTGACGTTGATCAGCGCCTGCGGGAACAGCTTCAGGTCGGCCGTCATCTGCGCCAGCGTCTGGCCGCTGCGACGCAGCGCCGACAGCACTTGCAGCGCCGAGACGATGCCGTCGCCTGTGGTGTGCTTGTCCAGGCACAGCAGGTGGCCGGAGCCTTCGCCGCCCAGCTGCCAGCCTTTTTCCTGCAGCACTTCGAGCACGTAACGGTCGCCCACCTTAGCGCGCTCGAAAGCAATGCCCATCTTCTTGAACGCCACCTGCAGCGCCATGTTGGTCATCAGCGTGCCGACCGCGCCCTCGACCGGGCCGGTAGCCAGGCGATCCTTGACCATCAGGTACAGCAGCTCGTCACCGTTGTAGATGCGACCGGATGCGTCGACCATCAGCAGACGATCGGCGTCGCCATCCAGCGCGATGCCGAGGTCGCCGCGGTATTCGCGCACCGACGCGGCCAGCGCCTTGGGCGCGGTGGCGCCGCATTCTTCATTGATGTTGTAGCCGTCAGGCTGATTGCCGATGGTGATGACTTCGGCGCCCAGCTCATGGAACACGTGCGGCGCGATGTTGTAGGCCGCGCCATGGGCGCAGTCCACCACCAGGCGCATGCCGCGCAGGTCCAGCGCGTTGGGGAAGGTGCTCTTGCAGAACTCGATGTAGCGGCCCGGCGCATCGGACAGGCGGCGCGCCTTGCCCAGCTTCTCCGAGGGCACGCAGTCCATCGGCTGTTCCAGCGCGGCTTCGATGTCGGCTTCGACCGAGTCGGGCAGCTTGTTGCCGGTGGCCGAGAAGAACTTGATGCCGTTGTCGTGGAAAGGATTGTGCGAGGCCGAGATCACCACGCCGGCCGACAGGCGCAATGCGCGCGTAAGGTAGGCTACCGCAGGCGTCGGCACCGGGCCGGCCAGCCAGACATCCACGCCGGCCGCAGCGAAACCGGCTTCCAGCGCGGCTTCCAGCATATAGCCGGAGATCCGGGTGTCCTTGCCGATCAACACCGTCGGTTTCGCCACACCGTCGCGGGTCTTGGCCAGCACCTTGCCGGCGGCATAGCCCAGGCGCATGACGAAATCAGGAGTGATGGGCGCCACGCCCACGCGGCCGCGCACGCCGTCGGTGCCGAAGTATTTTGCTGCCATGGTTTTCCTTTCCTTCCCAAACTGGGTGTGCCGCGTCCCGCGGCATCGCAAGGAGCGGCCGATGCCGCTCGCTGAATCGAATTCTTGTGGCCGGTGAAACCGGCGTCCCCGTTGTTGCTGTCTGCTCTTTGCTGTTGCTGTCGTTTTTGCTGTCGTTGTCGGGTGCCGGCCGGGCCGACGGCCATTCACCGACCCGCCGACCATGCATCGGTCACTGATGGCCTGGTTACTGCGCGTCTTCCCGTCCCGCCTGCCACATCTTGAGCGCATCCACCGTCTCGGCCACGTCGTGCACGCGCACGATCATCGCGCCCTGCTGCGCCGCCGCCAGCGCCGCACCTATGCTGCCGGCCATGCGCTTTTCCAGCGGCTTGCCGGTAACCGCGCCCACCATGGATTTGCGCGACATGCCGGCCAACAGCGGCAGGCCGAGATTGGCAATCAGGCGCCTGGTGCTTTTCAGCAAAGCCAGATTATGCTCCACACTCTTGCCAAATCCAAAACCGGGATCGATGCAGATGCGCTCACGCGCCACGCCGGCCGAGCTCATCAGCGCCACCTGGCGACGCAGGAATTGCTCGACCTCGCCCACCACGTCGTCATAGCGCGGCTCCTGCTGCATGGTCTGCGGCTCGCCTTGCATGTGCATCACGCACAGGGCGGCCTCGCTGTCCTTCACCGCATCGATCGCACCCTCAGCGCGGAAGCCGTTGATGTCATTGATCATGTCGACCTCGGCCAGCAGGGCTTCGCGCATCACGGCCGGCTTGTAGGTATCGATCGAAAGCGGCTTGCCGCAGTCGCGCAGCGCGTAGATGATCGGCATCACCCGCTCGAGCTCCTGCTCCAGCGACAGCGGCGCGATGCCCGGGCGGGTCGACTCGCCGCCGATGTCGATGATGTCGACGCCGTCGGCGATCATCTGCTCGGCATGCGAAAGCGCAAATTCAAGGGAATTGTGACGGCCACCGTCGGAGAACGAGTCCGGCGTCACATTGAGGATACCCATCACCAGGGGGCGACGGCCTTGCTGGACCGGCAGGCGGAACCTGCCGCATTTGAGGAATGCTGGTGTCATCTTGCCTAACTTCTTTGTCTTGCCATGTTGTTACGTGTTGCTTGCCGCCTGAGGTCGGCGCATGTACTTGCTGCCGGCAACCGGCGGCGAATGGATACGGTCCGACGCCAGCCACGATGTTGCCTTTTTTATCACTGACCAGACGGAAAAAAGGGCGAGGATTGCTCCTCACCCTTTGATCGGTTCGCTGTCCAAACCGGCTTGATCGTCAGAATCAGGCCGGTGCAGTAGCGTTCGGCGTAACGTCGCCCGGACGGTTGTTGTCCGAGGACGACTTCTTGGCCGGGACGCCGTTGCGCGGCGGACGCGGCTCGTCGCCGTTCATGATGTCGTTGACCTGGTCTGCATCCAGAGTTTCCCACTCGAGCAGCGCCTTGGCCATCACGTCGACCTTGTCGCTGTGCTCTTCCAGCAGCTTGCGCGCCAGGGCGTATTGCTCGTCCAGGATGCTGCGGATCTCGGCGTCGACCTTCTGCTGCGTCGCTTCCGACACAGTCTTGGCGGACATGCGGCCGAAGTAGGCATCCTGCTCGGAGTCCTCGTAGACCATGGTGCCAAGGGTCTCGGACATGCCGTAGCGGGTCACCATCGCACGGGCCAGCTTGGTGGCGCGCTCGAAGTCGTTGGACGCGCCGGTGGACATCTGGTGCATGAAGATCTCTTCGGCAATACGGCCACCAAACAGAATGGAGATCTCTTCCAGCATCTTGTCCTTGTACATGTTCACACGGTCATGTTCAGGCAGCTGCCAGGTCAGGCCCAGCGCATAGCCGCGCGGCATGATGGTGACCTTGTGCACCGGATCGGCCTTGGGCAGCAGCTTGGCGACCACCGCGTGGCCGGACTCGTGGTAAGCGGTGTTGCGACGTTCTTCTTCGCGCATCACGGCCGACTTGCGTTCCGGGCCCATGACGATCTTGTCCTTGGCGTCTTCGAAGTCCTGCATTTCGACCAGGCGCTTGTTGCGGCGCGCAGCGAACAGGGCGGCTTCGTTGACCAGGTTGGCCAAGTCGGCGCCGGAGAAGCCCGGGGTGCCGCGCGCCAGGATGTCGGCTTTGACGTCCGGAGCGATAGGCACCTTGCGCATGTGCACGTACAGGATCTGTTCGCGCCCACGGATATCGGGCAGGCCGACCATCACCTGGCGGTCGAAACGGCCCGGACGCAGCAGCGCCTTATCCAGCACGTCGGAACGGTTGGTCGCGGCGATCACGATGACGCCGGAGTTGGCCTCGAAGCCGTCCATCTCAACCAGCATCTGGTTCAGGGTCTGTTCACGCTCGTCGTTACCGCCGCCCATGCCGGCGCCACGATGGCGACCGACGGCGTCGATTTCGTCGATGAAGATGATGCAAGGCGCATGCTTCTTGGCGTTTTCGAACATGTCGCGCACGCGGGACGCGCCCACACCGACGAACATTTCAACGAAGTCGGAACCGGAGATGGTGAAGAACGGCACCTTGGCTTCGCCGGCGATGGCGCGAGCCAGCAGCGTCTTACCCGTACCCGGGGGGCCGACCATCAGCACGCCGTGAGGGATACGACCACCCAGCTTCTGGAACTTGGTGGGATCGCGCAGGAACTCGACCAGCTCCTGCACTTCTTCCTTGGCCTCGTCGCAACCGGCGACGTCGGCGAAGGTGACGGAGTTGCTGTTCTCATCGAGCATGCGCGCCTTGGACTTGCCGAAGGAGAATGCGCCGCCCTTGCCGCCGCCCTGCATCTGACGCATGAAGAAGATCCACACGCCGATCAGCAACAGCATCGGGAACCAGGAAATGAAAACTTGCGACAGGAAGGATTGCTCTTCCGGTTGCTTGACGTCGAACTTCACGCCGTTGTTCAGCAGGTCGCCGACCAGGCCGCGATCCAGCACGGTGGCCGCGGTCTTGACCTTGGTGCCGTCCTGGGTGGTGGCAACGATGGTGCGGTCTTCAAGGGTTGCATCCTTGATGTGGCCGGCCTTCACCTCGGTGATGAAGTCGGAATACGCGATCGACTTGGCATTCGACGCCATGCTGCGGCTGTCGAACTGTTTGAACACCATAAACAGTACGAGCGCGATGACCACCCAGATGGCCGCCTTGGAAAACATGTTGTTCACTGGAACTCCTCCGACGCGCTATGCGCCACGTTGCCTTTGTACGCTCCGATTTTACCCGGATTCAACCACCCTTACTAGGAAACCGCCGAGTCGCCCCTGCCCTGCCGTGCCAAGCCAGCAACGCGGCAATGAAGATACAACCGGGGAGCCTGCATTGCCGCACTGATATTCATCGACATTGACGACCGTTGTCGGCGTCACGTCGGCAGTACAGGCGATGGAAGCAAAACTACATCGGGCTTGCCGAAAAGACAGCAAACACGGCCTGATGACGGCTTCCGAAAATCGATATGAGGCTGAAAGTGGGCAAAACAAGACGCCAAAACGGCTTCTTTTGACAGTTTTTGAGCAAAAAACGGCGTGTTGATTCCTGCTTTTCCGCACTTCTTTCGGTCACTGTACCTGATTTGTCAGCGCGGATTCTTCAGGATTTTCCCTAACAGGAAAATTTCGGACGACTTGTCGCGGCTGGCCTTGGGCTTCTTGGAGGCGACGGTCTTGAACTCGGCGCGGAATTTATGCACCAGCTCGTTGTAGCCGGTGCCGTTGAAGCACTTCACCAGTAGCGCGCCGGTGGGTTTCATGTGCATCTGTGCGAACTCGATTGCCAGATCGATAAGATATTCGACCCGCGCCGCGTCGGCGATCGCCACGCCGGACAGGTTGGGCGCCATGTCCGACAACACCAGGTCGACCTTGCGGCCGTCCAGCAGCGCCTCGAGCTGCTGCAGCGAGTCCTCTTCGCGGAAGTCGCCCTGAATGTAATGCACGTCGGCGATCGGATCCATCGGCAGGATGTCCAGGCCGATGATGGTGCCGTGGATGCCGCCGCCCTCGGCGCCGGCCAGCTTGTTGCGCACGTACTGGCACCAGCTGCCCGGGGTGCAGCCGAGGTCGACGATGATCTGGCCCGACTTGATCAGGCGCTCTTCCTCGTCGATTTCCTTGAGCTTGTAAGCGGCGCGCGCACGATAGCCTTCCTTTTGCGCAAGCTTCACATAAGGATCGTTGATATGGTCGTGCAGCCAGTTTTTGTTCAGTTTGTTCTTTGCCATTCGCGTAGAATACTGGTTTTATCTCTTTCAGGGACAGCTTCGCGCCACCGGCGCCCGGTCCCGCTTCGCATTCCCATGTTGACACTTACCCCCGCCGAGCGCAGCGAACTGCGCGCCCAGGCCCATGCCCTCAATCCGGTCGTAATGGTCGGCGAAAGCGGCCTGTCCGACTCCGTCTTGAAGGAAATCGACAAGAGCCTCAACGCCCACGGCCTGATCAAGGTGCGCGTGTTCGGCGACGACCGCGAAGAACGCATCGCGATCTACGAAACCATCTGCGCAGAGCTCAAGGCCGCGCCGGTGCAGCACATCGGCAAGCTGCTCGTGCTCTACCGCCCGCGCAAGGAAGACCTGAAGAAGGCCGCCGCCGGCGCCAAGGGCGGCCTGCGCGAAGTCACCATCGTCAAGACCCACACCACCAAACGCCCGACGGTCAACAAGGTCATGCTCAAGGGCAATGAACGCGTCACCGCCGGCGGCCTGGTCAAGCGCGCCAAGCCGCGCCAGCGCAGCACCAAGAAGTCGCTGGGTTAAGCCGGCGCTGCGGTCGGCTCCGGATTGCGCCGAAGTCAGAAAACAGAATGCCCGCTGATGCGGGCATTTTCACGTCTTGCTCCGGGTCCGACTCCCTCACGGCCGCGCACGGCGGCGTGAGGCCTGGTCCCGCCGGTTCGGACGGGACGCGCGCATCATCAGACGTAGCGCACTTCCAGGATTTCATACTCCTTCAGGCCCGACGGCGCTTCCACCGCCACCACGTCGCCGGCGCTCTTGCCGATCAGGGCGCGCGCGATCGGCGACGTCACCGACACCTTGGATTCCTTGATGTCTGCCTCGTCCAGGCCCACGATCTGGTAGGTCACCTTCTCGCCGCTTTCCAGGTTTTCCAGGTCCACGGTGGCGGCGAACACCACCCGGCCATCGGCGCTCAATTCCGCCGGGTCGACGATCTGGGCCGCGCCCAGCTTGCCTTCCAGGTCGGCGATACGTCCTTCGATGAAGGACTGGCGCTCCTTGGCCGATTCGTACTCGGCGTTTTCCGACAAGTCACCCTGCGCGCGCGCTTCGGCGATCGCATTGATGACTTCCGGACGGTCTTTGGATTTCAAACGTTGCAACTCTTCTTTCAGAAGTTCGGCACCACGCTTGGTAAGGGGAACTGTGCTCATAAGTCTCTTGCTCAAGGTTAGGGAATTCCGGAAAACGCAGGCAAGGTTCACCCGCGCGATTGCAAACGCAAAAGGAGAACTCCGTCGCGCAATCTGGCGACCGGTCGTCGTCTTTCCGGGAACAATCATCACTGATGAACGGAACGCTGCTGCAGAAGTTCCGTCAGCTCTTCAACAACACGCGCGCCTGCCTCAGAGCCGCTAACAAAATACCGCCGTCCGATTCATCCAGAACGATAGGCGGTGGCGGGATTTTGTTAGCGGCCCCCGGACGGATCTGCCCTGCAACATTGAACATGTTGTGGCCGCAGGGAGTCGCCCTACGAGTCGCTAACAAGAAACTGCTGGCGGTACATGCCATCACTCTCTTGTTAGCGACTCTAAAAGTCAGAGAGGGCATCGATTGCTCAGATGCCCTCTGCGCTTGCCAGCGTCAATTCAATTCCAGCCGGCAATCCAACGTGTTGTGGGTTTAGTGTATAGCTTTATGCAGGCCTTGTAAATCGTAGACGTCCAGCGTGTCCAGATGGCGCATGCCTTCCACTGCCGCCTCAGCGCCGGCGATGGTGGTGAAGGTGGTCACGCGCGCGGCCAGCGCCGAGGTACGGATCGCACCGGAGTCGGCAATTGCGTTGCGCTTTTCTTCAACGGTATTGACCACCAAGGCGATTTCGTTGTTCTTCACCATGTCGACGATGTGCGGACGCCCCTCGACCACCTTGTTGACGGTGGTCACCGGAATACCGGCGGCGTTGATCGCAGCCGCAGTGCCCTTGGTGGCGACCACCGAGAAGCCCAGCGCGACGAGATCCTTGGCCACTTGCACGGCGCGCGGCTTGTCGTTGTTCTTCACCGACAGGAACACCTTGCCCGAGGTCGGCAGCTTGACGCCAGCGCCCATCTGCGACTTCACGAAGGCTTCGCCGAAGGTCTTGCCCACACCCATGACTTCACCGGTCGACTTCATTTCAGGGCCGAGGATGGTGTCCACGCCCGGGAACTTGACGAACGGGAAGACGGCTTCCTTGACGCTGTAGTAAGGCGGCACGACTTCGTTCTTGATGCCCTGGCTGTCCAGCGACTGGCCGACCATGCAACGTGCGGCGATCTTGGCCAGCTGCAGGCCGGTGGCCTTGGACACGAACGGCACGGTACGCGACGCGCGCGGGTTCACTTCCAGCACGAACACGGTGTCGACGGTCTTGCCGTCGACTTCGCTTTGCTGGATCGCGAACTGCACGTTCATCAGGCCGACCACGTTCAGGCCCTTGGCCATGGCGGCGGTCTGGCGCTTCAGTTCGTCGATGGTGTCCTTGGACAGCGAGTACGGCGGCAGCGAGCAGGCGGAGTCGCCCGAGTGCACGCCGGCTTGCTCGATGT
This sequence comes from Herbaspirillum sp. LeCh32-8, assembly GCF_017814915.1. Taxonomy (GTDB): domain Bacteria; phylum Pseudomonadota; class Gammaproteobacteria; order Burkholderiales; family Burkholderiaceae_D; genus Herbaspirillum. Next base: position 29,918 of record NZ_JAGIPZ010000010.1, read on the forward strand.
GCTCCATCACGCCGCCGATGAAGGTGCGTTCGCCGTCGGACAGGCAGTCCACGTCCACTTCGATGGCGTCGTTCAGGAAGCGGTCCAGCAGCACCGGCGAATCATGCGAGACCTTCACGGCTTCACGCATGTAGCGCTCGAGGTCGCGCTGCTCATGAACGATTTCCATCGCGCGGCCGCCCAGCACATAAGACGGGCGAACCACCAGCGGGTAACCGATTTCCTGCGCCAGGCGCAGCGCGTCGGCTTCGGTACGGGCGGTACGGTTGGGCGGCTGACGCAGGCCCAGGTCCTGCAGCAGCTTCTGGAAACGCTCGCGGTCTTCGGCGGCGTCGATCATGTCCGGCGAGGTGCCGACGATGGGCACGCCGTTGGCTTCCAGGTCCAGCGCCAGCTTCAGCGGGGTCTGGCCGCCGTACTGGACGATTACGCCGACCGGCTTTTCCTTGTCGACGATTTCCAGCACGTCTTCCAGCGTCACCGGCTCGAAGTACAGGCGATCGGAGGTGTCGTAGTCGGTCGAGACGGTTTCCGGGTTGCAGTTGACCATGATGGTTTCATAGCCGTCATCGCGCATCGCCAGCGCCGCGTGCACGCAGCAGTAGTCGAACTCGATGCCCTGGCCGATACGGTTGGGACCGCCGCCCAGCACCATGATCTTCTTCTTGTCGGTCGGGTTGGATTCGCACTCTTCGTCGTAGGTCGAATACATGTACGCGGTGTCGGTCGAGAACTCGCCCGCGCAGGTGTCGACGCGCTTGAAGACCGGACGCACGCCCAGCTTCTTGCGCTGTTCGCGCACGGCGGTGTCGGTGGTCTTCAACAGCTTGGCCAGGCGACGATCCGAGAAGCCCTTCTGCTTCAGCTGGAACAGGGTGGCCTTGTCCAGCGACTCGAGCGCCACGTCCTTTTCCAGCCACAGTTCGATGTCGACGATCTCCTTGATCTGCGACAGGAACCACGGGTCGATGTGGGTCAGGCCGTGCACTTCTTCCAGCGAGAAGCCTTGCGCGAAGGCGTCGCCCACGTACCAGATGCGGTCCGGGCCGGGTTCGCCCAGCTCTTCCTCGATGGTCTCGCGGTCGGTGGTCTTCTCGTTCATGCCGTCCACGCCCACTTCCAGGCCGCGCAGGGCTTTCTGGAAGGATTCCTGGAAGGTGCGGCCGATCGCCATCACTTCGCCCACCGACTTCATCTGGGTGGTCAGGTGCTTGTCGGCCTGCGGGAATTTCTCGAAGGTGAAGCGCGGGATCTTGGTCACGACATAGTCGATCGACGGCTCGAACGACGCCGGGGTCGCGCCGCCGGTGATCTCGTTGCGCAGTTCATCCAGCGTAAAGCCCACGGCCAGCTTGGCGGCGATCTTGGCGATCGGGAAGCCGGTGGCCTTGGAGGCCAGCGCCGAGGAACGCGACACGCGCGGGTTCATTTCGATGACGATCATGCGGCCGTCGGCCGGGTTGACCGAGAACTGCACGTTGGAGCCGCCGGTGTCCACGCCGATTTCACGCAGCACCGCCAGCGAGGCGTTACGCATGATCTGGTATTCCTTGTCGGTCAGCGTCTGCGCCGGCGCCACGGTGATCGAGTCGCCGGTGTGCACGCCCATCGGGTCGAGGTTTTCGATCGAGCACACGATGATGCAGTTGTCCGCCTTGTCGCGCACCACTTCCATCTCGTATTCCTTCCAGCCGATCAGCGATTCTTCGATCAGCAGTTCGGAGGTCGGCGAAGCTTCCAGGCCGCGCTTGCAGATGGTTTCGAATTCTTCGGCGTTGTAGGCGATGCCGCCGCCGGTGCCGCCCATGGTGAAGGACGGACGGATGATGACCGGGAAGCCGATGGTCTTCTGCACCGCCCACGATTCTTCCATCGTGTGCGACACGCCCGAACGGGCCGAGCCCAGACCGATCTTGGTCATGGCCTGCTTGAACTTGGAACGGTCTTCAGCCTTGTCGATGGCTTCCGGGGTGGCGCCGATCAGCTCGACCTTGTACTTGTCGAGGATGCCATGGCGATGCAGGTCCAGCGCGCAGTTCAGCGCGGTCTGGCCGCCCATGGTCGGCAGGATCGCGTCCGGCTTTTCCTTGGCGATGATGCGCTCCACCGCTTGCCAGGTGATCGGCTCGATGTAGGTGGCGTCGGCCATTTCCGGGTCGGTCATGATGGTCGCAGGATTGCTGTTGACCAGGATGACCTTGAAGCCTTCTTCACGCAATGCCTTGCAGGCCTGTGCGCCGGAGTAGTCGAATTCGCAGGCCTGGCCGATGATGATCGGGCCGGCGCCAATGATCAGGATGCTTTTAATGTCGGTACGCTTAGGCATTTTGTTTCTTCTCCATCATCGCCACGAACTTGTCGAAAAGGGGGGCGATGTCATGCGGTCCAGGGGATGCTTCGGGGTGGCCCTGGAAGCAGAAAGCAGGCTTGTCGGTACGCTCGAAGCCTTGCAGCGAGCCGTCGAACAGCGAGACGTGGGTGACGCGGCAATTGGCCGGCAGGGTCGCCTGGTCCACGGCGAAACCGTGGTTTTGCGAGGTGATCATCACCTGCTTGCTGTCCAGGTCCTGCACCGGGTGGTTGGCGCCGTGGTGGCCGAACTTCATCTTCAGCGTCTTGGCGCCGGAAGCCAGCGCCATGATCTGGTGACCCAGGCAGATGCCGAAGGTCGGGATGCCGCGCTCGATCAGCTCCTTGGAAGCCGCGATCGCGTAGTCGCAAGGCTCCGGATCGCCGGGGCCGTTGGACAGGAAGATGCCGTCCGGATTCAGCGCCAGCGCGTCCGCTGCGGTGGCTTGCGCCGGCAGCACGGTGACCTTGCAGCCGCGCTCGGCCAGCATGCGCAGGATGTTGTACTTGACGCCGTAGTCGAAGGCGACCACGTGGAACTTGGGGGTGATCTGCTGGCCGTAGCCGCGGCCCAGTTGCCACTCGGTCTCGGTCCAGTTGTAAGCCTTCTTGGTCGACACGACCTTGGCCAGGTCCATGCCGGCCAGGCCCGGGAAGGCGCGCGCCAGTTCCAGCGCCTTGGCGGTGGCGGCTTCGATGTTGGCTTCGCCGGCCACGATGGCGCCGTTCTGGGCGCCCTTCTCGCGCAGGACGCGGGTCAGCTTGCGGGTATCGATGCCGGCGATGGAGACAATATTGCCTTCCTTCAGGTAATCGGACAGCGATTGCTGGCTGCGGAAGTTCGACAGCAGACGCGGCAGATCCTTGATGATCAGGCCGGCGGCGTGGATCTGCGAGGCTTCGACGTCTTCACGGTTCACGCCCGTGTTGCCGATGTGCGGATAAGTGAGGGTGACGATCTGGCGGCTGTAGCTGGGGTCGGTCAGGATTTCCTGGTAACCGGTCATGGCCGTGTTGAACACCACTTCGCCAGTGGTATTGCCTTCGGCGCCGATAGAAAATCCTTGGAAGACGGACCCGTCCGCGAGCGCGAGAACCGCTGGGATCGCGGGACCGGAAAGAAGAGGCAGCAAGGGTAACTCCTGAGATGTTACCGCCGCGGCTGGATGACCGGAAGATCCTTGGCGCGCCAAACCGGCCGGCGCGAACTCCCCGACTCATTCGGTACGGGAGCTGGCTTGTGGCCTGTAAGGAACGAGGTGGAGAATGGGTATGCGCTACGGCGGAATTAAATTGGCTAAACCGCGTAATTATAGCGCAAGAGGCTCCCTCCGGCAAATCGATGATCGCCGAAAGTTGCTGCGAGATGCGTCCAGATGGACGCAATAGGCAGGATTCGCCGGCCGGCCGCAGCCGCCGGCGAAGCGGGAATATTACAGACCCAGCGCGGCAATGCCGGCCTTGGCGATCTGCACATCCTCGGAGGACTTGACGCCGGACACACCCACGGCGCCCACGTACTGGCCGTCGACCACGACCGGCACGCCGCCTTCCAGCAGGCCGTCCAGGCCGGGGGCGCTCATGAAGGAGAAGCGGCCGTTGTTGATCATGTCTTCATAGATCTTGCTTTCGCGGCGGCCCAGCGCAGCGGTGCGCGCCTTGCCCGGAGCGATCTGCGAGGAGATCGGCGCGGTGCCGTCCATGCGCTGCAGCCACAGCAGGTGGCCGCCGTCGTCGACGATGGCGATGGCCACGTTCCAGTTGTTGGCACGGGCCTCGGCTTCAGCGCCGGCGGCGATCTTCTTGACATCATCCAGCGTCAGGTAAGGTTTGGTTTGCATGCTTGCTCCGGTATGCTCAAAAATTTGAACGCTGATTGTACGGCGAGAAAGACGATTTGGCACCAAGCGCGTCGGTGAGAGTTTTTAACTGAAGCGCGGCGGCATGGGCGGCCATCCCTGCGTAAATCATTTAGCTCAAAAAAAATTTCAGCCGCTTGTAGGAGAAACACTTACTGGGAGATACCACCCGAAGCCCCGATTTAGCCCCGCGAACGGTGCAATTATGACAATTTTTCAGGAAATTAGCTTTTGACACAGCGTAAGAATTCACTTACAGTCCCGCAATCCTACTTTGTGAGAGGATTCTGATGACCCAGCGCCGCTCTGATCGACTACGACGACACACCGCCCGCGCGTGTGCGATCGCTGCCGGACTCCTGATCAGCGCACAGGCCTTCTCCGCCGACCTCTCCCTGGCGGCACAGGATCTCCCTCCTCCCCAAGCAACATCCCCGCAAGCCCAGCAGCTCATCAGCAAGACCAACCTCGCCATCGCGCGTCTGCAGGACATCACCAACCGCGCTTCCGAACTGGCAACGCAGGCGCTGGCCATGCTGGGCATCAACTATCGCTACGGCGGCAACACCCCCGACACCGGCCTGGATTGCAGCGGCCTGGTGCGTTATGTGTTCAAGGAAGCATGGGGCACCGACCTGCCGCGCACCTCGCTGGAAATCTCCCGCGTGGGCGAAAAGATCGGCAAGGACAATCTGCAGCCGGGCGACCTGGTGTTCTATAACACCCTGCGCCGCGGTTTCTCGCACGTCGGCATCTATCTGGGCGACGGCAAGTTCATCCACTCGCCCTCCTCCGGCGGCCAGGTGCGCATCGAGAGCATGGACGAGTCCTACTGGAAGAAGCGTTTCAACGGCGCGCGCCGCATCGCCGCCGACGAGGAAGAAGGCAAGTAAGCCTTCGCCGGTTCCAGCCAGACAAAAGCCGCCCGAGGGCGGCTTTTTTGCTTTCTGCGAATCAGCAATGAGTCAGCCGCGCCGGCTCAGTTGCCGGCCATCGCCTTCAACTTGCGCTTGATCTCCGGCATGGCCGCCATCGCCGCCTGCTCGCCGGCCAGGATGGCCACGTTGCGGCTGGCGAAGTCGCTGCCCTTCATCGCCCCCAGCACCGGCTGCAGCACGATGTCGGCGTTCTTCAGTTCGTACTGGTTGATGGTCTGCCCCATGATCGCGAAGGTCTGCAGCAGCACGTCCACCGAGGACGACGAGGCCTGCGCCTCGGGCTGCGCGGAGATATTCACCGCGATCACGAAGTCCGCCCCCATCTGGCGCGCAAACCGCACCGGCACCGGCGCCACCAGGCCGCCGTCCACATAATAGTGGTCGCCGATCTTCACCGACTGGAACACCCCCGGCACCGCCGAGGACGCGCGCACCGCAATGCCCGGGTTGCCGCGCTGGAACAGGATGGGCTGGCCGGTCTTCAGGTCGGTCGCGACCGCGCCGAAGGGGATCTTGAATTTCTCGATCGGCAGATTGTTCAGGGTCTTGTTGACGTAGTTCTGCACACCCTCGCCCTTCAACACCCCCGCCACCTTGGCGAAGAACGGCACCGACCAGTCGGAAATGGTGGCCTCGTCCATCGCCAGCGCCAGCTTTTGCAGCGCGAAGCCGTCGTTGCCGGCCGCGTACATCGCCCCCACGAGGCTGCCGGCGCTGGTGCCGGCCACGATGTCGGCATCGATGCCCTGCGACTCCAGCGCCTTGATCACACCGATATGGGCAAATCCGCGCGCCGCGCCACCGCCCAGCGCCAGGCCGATACGAACCTTTTTGGGCGTGCTGGCGACCGGCGCCGGCGTGGTGGAGACGCTATCGGCCGGCTTGCCGTCGGAAGATCCCTGCAACCAAGTGGTGGTGCCGCAACCGGCCAGCACGAAGGTGGAGACGATGGCGGCACAGGCCGTGCGGCGAAGCGAAGAAATACGCATGAACGTGGATGATCTGATGAATACGGGCAATACAGGATAGACAAGCGCTCGAACCGCCGCTGCGCGTGACGACGGCGAACGCAGCTCACGGCGGCAAGCGGCGTCACATTCTACTGCAAGCGGCGCGCGCGCCCCGGCGTCCGGGCCGCGCTGCCCGCTGGTGTAGAATGCGGCCCCGGCCCCAGCGACACAACGATGCCCCAATGAATATCGTCATCAACGAAGAACTGCAGAAGTACATCGATCCCCTCACCCCCAACGAGTACGCCTCGCTGGAGCGCAGCATCCTGGCCGAAGGCTGCCGCGATGCGCTGGTGCTGTGGGGCGAAGTGCTGGTCGACGGCCACAACCGCTACGAGATCTGCCGCAAGTACGAACTGCCCTTCAACACCGTCCAGAACGAAAGCTTCAAGTCGCTCGACGACGTGCTGCTGTGGATGATCGACAACCAGCTCGGCCGCCGCAGCGTGTCCGACTTCCAGCGCGGCATGCTGGCGCTGCGCAAGCGCGACATCATGGCCGCCCGCACCAAGGCCGCCGGCAAACCGCCCAAGGTCGATGACGGCGCACACGCGCTGACCGAAGCCGTGGACGGGGCTACGGACGCAGCGCCGGCAAGCGAGGCCGGCGATCCGCCTTGGCACGCCGACGACACCACCGGCCCCATCAAGACGCGCGAGGACATCGCCCGCGCCGCCGGCATCAGCAGCGCCACCGTCGGCCAGATCGACCGCATCCGCAAGACCGCAGCACCCGAGCTGGTCGAGGCCGTGCGCACCGGCGCCATCTCCATCAACGCCGCCGCCGCGGTCGCCTCGCTGCCCAGCGAAGACCAGGTCAGCGCGGTAGCCGGCGGCAAGAAAGAACTGCGCGAAGCCGCCAAGAAAGTGCGCGAGCAAAAGGCCGCCACCCGCACCCCGCGCGCGCCGAAGGTGGAAGACGGCAACGCCGCCAACGCCATCGCGCTGGTCGAGGGCCAGGAGAACGAACTCACCGCCACCCTGCGCCGCGAGATCGCCGCGCTGCAATCACGCGTGTCGCAACTGACCCAGGAAAACCAGGGCCTGCGCGCCGAAGTCGCCCTGCTCAAGGGCGACGCCTGAGCCTGAGCGACTGAGATCAGGAACCGCCGCCCGTGCCCACCTTCACCATCGCCGCACGCACCGAGATCGAGCTGGACATCCGCAAGAGCCGCTTCATCGGCATCGTGATGCCGGTAGCCGGGCGTGAGGCCGCGATGGTAGAAATCGAACGCATGCGCGAGGCCCATCGCGGCGCCACCCACGTGTGCTGGGCGCTGATGGCCGGCGGCCAGTCCGGCATGTCGGACGACGGCGAACCCTCCGGCACCGCCGGCCGCCCGATGCTGGAAGTGCTGCGCCACCATGAGCTCGACGGCGTGCTGGCCATGGTGGTGCGCTACTACGGCGGCATCAAGCTGGGCGCCGGCGGGCTGGTGCGCGCCTACACCGATGCGGTGGCCACCGCGTTGAAGAACGCCGAGCGCACCGAGCGCGTGCCGCAGGCCGAGATCGAAATCGGCATCACCTACGCCGCCGAACCGCAGCTGCGGCACTGGCTGGCGCAACACAAATACGAACTGCTGGACAGCCGCCACGACGCGCTGGCGCATCTGCTGCTACGCCTGCCGCAAGCGCAGCTGGCTCAGGCGGAAGAAGAAATCCGCCGCGTGGCCTCGAACGCCTCGATCAAACGCATCATCTGATCCATCCGTTCGCGGTCGCCCGGCCGCGGCCGGCGCGACCACAAGAGGTCGAACTCCGCCACCAGCAGGTGGTATCCGATCTCGTCCAGTTCGGCATGCATCGTCATCCTCCCTGTCTGCGGATATCTGCTCAATGCGCGCGCGCCAGACGGCGCGCCAAACGCACCGCCAGCGCCGGGGCAATGGCGAACACCGCGAACAGCACCGCAGCGGCCTGGCCGGCGCCCTCGACGCCGCCCGGCGCGATCACCCCGGCCTGGTTGGCCACTAGCCCCACCAGCGCCGCGCCGATCGCCATGGCGTAAAGCTGCACGGTCGTCACCGCCGCCGAGGTCAGGTTCTCCTCACCCGGCTTGGCGGCCCGCATCGCACGTTCGATCAGGTGCGGCCAACCGAGGCCGATGCCCATCCCGGCCGCCGCCAGCGCCAGCACGATGAAGGCATCCGCAAGCCAACCCGCGCCGACCCATACGCCCGGCAGCAGCACGGCCAGCGCCAGCAGCCCTGCGCTCATCAGCATCGGGCCGACGCGCACCATGCGATCGGCCGTCGTCGCGGCGCGCCCGGAGCTGAGCAACGATCCCACGCTCCAGCCGCCGGCCATCACCGCCGTCATGTAGCCGGCCGCCAGGGGCTGGTAGCCATGCAACGTCTGCAGGAAATACGGCACGAAGATCTCGGTGCAGCTGCCAATCACCAGCAGCGAGACGCACGCAAACACCTTGCCCATCACCGTGCCGGTGGCGTAGCCGTCACGCGGCAGCAGGCTCACGCGATGGCGCAGGTCGATGCGCATCACCATCCAGCCCAGCAGCACGCCGCCGGCCACGCAGGCCATCGATTGCCAGCCGGCGTCGGTCTGCGCGGCCAACGCCATCAGCAGCACCGAGCCTGCCAGCAACAGGATGCGGCCCAGCGGCATGGCCGCGCCCGAGCTCTCCACCTTGCGCACCGAGCGCGGCCCCAGCTGGCCGGCCACCATGGCCGCCTGCAACAGCAGCAAGGGCATCAGCGCCCAGAAGGCCAGCCGCCAGTGTCCGCCGGCCGCGAACAGCCCGCCCACCGCCGGCCCCAGCAAGGTGGAGATGCCCCACATGCCGGACTCCAGCGCGATCGCGCGCGACCACAGGCGCTGCTCGAACACCAGCGGGATCAGCGCATAACCCAGGCCCGCAAGCAAACCGCCGCCGATGCCCTGCACCGCCCTGCCGCCCAGCATGCCCATCATGCTGTCGGCAGTGGCGCACAGCAGCGCGCCGGCGCCGAAGATCGCCAGTCCCAGCAAGTAGGTGCGGCGTGCGCCCAGGGCGGCGAGCAGCTTGTTGGTCAGGGTGGAGCCGATGATGGAAGTGACCACGAACAGCGTCACGTTCCAGGCGTAGTAGTCGAGCCCGCCGATGTCGCGCACCACCGAGGGCAGGATGGTAGTAACGATGTGCACGTTGATCGCATGCAGCGCAATGCCGCCGGTCAGCGCCACGGCGAGCAGACCGTTGCGTCCGCTCAATAGCTCGCCCCAGGAGGCGCTTGATTGCTGCAGGGAATCGACCGGCAGGTCGGTCGGTGAGGTGTGGGAGGTCATCTGTTGCCCTTCGCTTCTTGTGGTGGCTCAGGCCCGCAGTCGACAAGTCGCCGCTGCAGGAATAATATGCAAGCATTCGTTTGCTTATTTGATGGCATGGTAAATCGTCCCGATTAATTTAACAAGTAAACACTTGGAAAAATAAATGCAACCCGATTCTTCCCAGGCCGGCCCGTCCACCGCCGAACGCATCCTGTTCCGCCTGAAGACGCGCGGCCCGGCCTCTACCGCCGAGCTCGCGCGCGAGCTCGGCATGACTTCGGAAGCTGCGCGCCAGCAGGTGCAAAAGCTGGTGTCTGAAGGCCTGATCGCCGGGCATCAGGCCAGCGCCGCGCCCAGGGCCGGACGTCCGCGCCAGGACTGGGACCTGACCGCGGCCGGCCATGGCCGCTTCCCCGATACGCACGCACAGCTGACGGTGCAATTGATCGGCTCGATCCGCCAGCTGTTCGGCGAGCAGGGCCTGGAAAAACTGATCGGCCAGCGCGAGGAAGAGATGCGCGCCGACTACCAACGCCATTGCGCCGGCATCGCCTCGCTGCCCAAGAAGCTGGAGAAGCTGGCCGAGATCCGCAGCGCCGAGGGCTATATGGCGCACGTGGAAAAGGACGGAAAGGACTGGCTGCTGCTGGAGGATCACTGCCCGATTTGCGCCGCGGCGCAAAGCTGCCAAGGCTTCTGCCGCTCGGAGCTGCAGCTGTTCCGGGAAGTGGTGGGCGACAAGGCCAGCGTCACGCGCGAGGAGCACCTGCCGGCCGGCGGACGGCGTTGCGTCTATCGCATCGTGCCGGTGTGAGCACGGCGGGCTGGCAGGCAACCAGCCATGGATTTCCGGATGCCGTACCAGTGGAGCGACTGGCACGGTGCTATCGCGGCCGGATGGCTTGCGGGCGTCGCCGTCGCTTGACCCTGCGTCACTTACGTAATAATATAAGTTACATGAAACGCAGCGACCGCCTCTCGATTGCCCTGCACATCCTGTTGCACATGGGCCAGCGCCCCGACGCGCCGATGACCTCGGAAGAGATCGCCGGCTGGGTCGGCACCAATCCCGTCGTCATCCGCCGCACCTTCGCCGGGCTGCGCGAGGCCGGCATCGTCGCCTCCACCAAGGGGCACGGCGGCGGCTGGTCGCTGGCGCGGCCGATGGAAGAGATCAGCCTGCAGCAGGTCCAACAAGCGCTGGGCGAGCGGCTGGTGACGCTGGGCGCGCGCGAAGAGTCGCCCGGTTGCCTGGTGGAGATCGCCGTCAACCGCGCGCTCGACGATGTGATGGAAGAAGCCAACCGCATCCTCGACCAGCGCCTGGCCGGCATCACGCTGGCCGCACTGGCCAGGGATGTCGGCCCCCATTTCCACAACTGGCAACCGCCGCCACACTGACTTCACTGACGACGCTGAGCGCATGGACTTGTACTGACGCCACTGGCCGTATCCGGCGGCCCGTCTCTTCGTCACCGCTCCACTGATTCACCTTCTCGCTGTTCCACTTCCGCGCCCGGCCGCACCGGGCGCGCGGGCAGGCTCACGCCTGCATTCCTGAAAGGAGCTTTCATGCAATACGATGTCATCGTCGTCGGCGCCAGCTTTGCCGGCGCATCGGCCGCCATGCAACTGGTGCGCGCACGACGCAAGGTGCTGCTGGTCGATGCCGGCCTGCCGCGCAATCGCTTCTCCCACGCCTCGCACGGCTTCCTCGGCCAGGACGGCACGCCGCCGCACGAGATCGTCGCCATCGCGGTGCAGCAGTTGATGGCCTATCCAAGTTTTGAGCTGGCCGTGGCGCACGCCGAACACGCCGCCGCCGATGAGCACGGCGTCAGCGTGACGCTGGAAGACGGCCGCAGTTTCCGTGCGCACCGCCTGATCCTCGCCACCGGCGTGCGCGACGAATTGCCCGCCATCCCTGGCCTGCAGGAGCGCTGGGGACAGACCGTGATCCACTGTCCCTATTGCCACGGCTACGAAGTGCGCGACCGCCAGCTGGGCGTGATCGCCACCTCGCCGCTGTCAGCGCACCAGGGCATCATGCTGCCGGACTGGGGGCCGACTACCTACTTCACCCAAGGCCAGTTCGAGCCGGAGGAAGCGGAGCTCGATCTGATGCGCAAGCGCGGCGTCGCCATCGAGCGCACGCCGGTGGTCGCTGTCATCGGCACGGCGCCGGAGATCGATGCGGTGCAGCTGGCCGATGGCCGCAGCGTGGAGATCGGCGCGCTATTCGTCGGCCCGCGCGTGCACATGTCCAGCCCGCTGGCAATGCAGCTGGGCTGCGCCTTCGAGCAAGGCCCGATCGGTCCCTACATCCGCACCGACGAAATGCGCCAGACCTCGGTGCCCAAGGTGTTCGCCGCCGGCGACGCGGCGATGGTGTTCAGCAACGGCACCATGGCCTCGGCCTCGGGCGTGATGGCCGGCGTCAGCGCGCATCGCTCGCTGGTCATGGAGTGACTTGCTGCTGCCGAAAAAAAGGGCGCCGCATGGCGCCCTTTTTTCTTTGCATCCCTGAAATCCTGAGATCGTCGGGACGCTCACATCCCCATGTAACGCCCGGGACGATGGTTCAGCGCGATCACCAGGTTGGCGACCACCGCACCGAGGATCGACGCCGCCAGCACCGTGGGTGTGACCACGAACAGCGAGGCCAGCACGATCACCACGTCCACGCCCATCTGCAGCTTGCCGGCGCGCAAGCCGTAGCGGTCCTGCAGGAACAGCGTCACCACGTTGACGCCGCCCAGGCTGGCGCCGTGACGAAACAGCATCACGAAACCGCTGCCGATCAGCAGGCCGCCCAGCACGGCGCTGTAGAAGAGGTCCAGCTTGTCGTAGGCGATGAAGTGCGGATGCAGCAGCGAGAAGCCCGACACCAGCGCCACCGCGCAGAAGGTCTTGCCCATGAAGCGCATGCCCATGCGACGGAATGCGAAGTAGTAGAACGGGATATTGATGACGAAGAACACCACCCCGAACGGCAGCCCCGAGAGGTAATGGATCAGGAAGGCCAGGCCGGCGGTGCTGCCGGTCAGCAGCCCGACGTGGGTGTACATGTTCACCCCCAGCGAGATGAACAGCGTGCCGGCCACCAGCGCCAGCGCATCTTCATAGACGCGGTGCCGCACGTCCGGCTGCACCTTCAGCAGCGCCTCAGCCACGCAGCACCTCGGCCATGGTCTCGGCCACGCGCGCGACGTTGCCGTCGTTCAGGCCGGCCACGCAGATGCGGCCGGTGGCAATCGCGTACACGCCGAACTCGTTGCGCAGGCGATCCACCTGCGCGGCCGTCAGGCCGGTGTAGCCAAACATGCCGTGCTGGCGCAGCAGGAAGGAGAAGTCCTGGTCCGGCACCGCAGTTTTCAGCTGCGCCGCCAGCTTGGTGCGCATGTCGCGCACGCGCAGGCGCATCTCCTCGACCTCGGCGCGCCATTGCGCGGCCAGCGCCGGATCCGAAAGCACCCGCGCCACCAGTAGCGCGCCGTGCATCGGCGGGCTGGAGTAGTTGCGACGCACGGTCAGCTTCAGCTGGCCCAGCACGTTGGCGGCTTCACCCCGGTTCGGACAGAACACCGACAAGGCGCCCACGCGTTCGCTGTAGAGCGAGAAGATCTTGGAGAAGGAGTTGCTGAGGAAAAAGGCGATGCCCCGGCGCACGCATTCGCGCACCGGCCAGATGTCCTCATCCAGGCTCTCGGCGAAGCCCTGGTAGGCCAGGTCGAAGAACGGCAGCAGGCCGCGCTGCTCGATCACGGAAACGATCTGCTGCCACTGCTCGCGGGTCGGGTCGACGCCGGTCGGGTTGTGGCAGCACGGATGCAGCAGCACCACCGCCCCCTTGGGCAAGGAGCCGATCTTCGCCAGCATGGCGTCGAAGTCCAGGCCGCGAGTGGCGGCGTCGTAATACGGATAGCGCTCGACCTTGAAGCCGGCGCCTTCGAAGATGCCGATGTGGTTGTCCCAGGTCGGATCCGGAATCCATACGGTGGGCTGCGGGAAAAAGCGCGCGATCAGATCGGCGCCCACCTTCAGCGCGCCCGAGCCGCCCAGCGTCTGCACCACGGCCAGGTGTTCCGGCGCCGGCAGGTCGGCGCCGAACAGCAGCTGCGCCACCGCCTGGCGATAGTTGCCGAGGCCTTCCATGGGCAGGTAGACGTAAGGCGTGGTGGACTGGGCGATCTCGGTCGCCGCCGCGCGCACCGACGGCAGCACCGGCACGACGCCACGGCCATCGGTATAGATGCCGATGCTCAGGTTGACCTTGTTGGCGCGTTCATCGCGCTGGAACACTTCCATCAGGCTGAGGATGGGGTCGCCGGCGTACGGGGGGAGATGGGAAAACATGATGGCCTCTGCGGAACAAATGATACGAATGAAATGCGGCGGCGATGCAGCGCCGGCAGTCTGACAATCCGCTATGGTAGCGCGCCCGGACGAAAAAAAGCGGCCGTAGCCGCTTTCTCGTCCGCATCGCCGCTACGACTTATTGCTGGCCGAGCTCGCGATACAGCTGATTGGCGCGCGTCAGGTGGGCGCGCATCGCCTCGGCGGCGGCGTCGCCGTCATGCGCGGCGATGGCGTCGACGATGCGCTGGTGCTCGGCCAGGGTCAGCTCCTCGGCGCCGGGCGCGCGCACCAGGGTGGTGTAGAACTCGCTGGCCCAGCGGAACATCGATTCCACGATGGAGGGGAAGATCGGGTTGCCGCTGATGTCGGCGATCTCGCGGTGGAAGGCCATGTCGCGCTCGATGAATTCTTCCAGGTTCACCATCGAGGCGCGGTGCGCATCGATCGCCTGGCGCAAGCGCGCGACCTGCTCTTCGGTGGCGCGCTCGGCCGCCATGCGGGCGGTGCTGGTCTCAAGAAAAACGCGCGCCTCCTTCATGTGCTTCAGCATGTCGGGCTTGGTGCGCAGCAGATGTTGCGCGCCGGCGGCGATCTGGGCGATCAGGCGATCGGCGGTCGGGTCGACCACGCGCGCACGCTCGCCGTGGGCGATCTCGACGAAACCGGAACGCTCCATCGCCTGCAGCGCCTCGCGCACGGCCGGACGGCCCACGCCGTATTGCTCCATCAGTTCGCGCTCTGAGGGCAGTTGGGAGCCCGGCGGGAAATCGCCGTTATGGATGCGTTCCATGAGGCGTTCCAGGACTTCCTGGTATAGCTTGCGTCGCTGTATCGGTTCCGGCATGGGCAAAATCGTCTCGGGTGGAGTTGTCATAACTCATGTCATCAGTCACATGAAATGAGTTGCTGTATCGCTGGACGCGCACTCTACCACAATCCAGTCCCGGCCTGCCTTTGCGGCGGTTCCGGGCTTGCCTGCGACACAACTTTCCGGTCAGCCGGCGGGCTGCCCTTCCAGCACGTCGCCGAAGAAGCTGCGCGCACCCACCTGCCCGCCCTTCAACACCAATTCGAGTCCGTCGCGACGGGGATTGTCCGACCATGCGCGGCACAGCGGCGCGCCCGGCGCCAGGCCGGCGCAGACCGACAGCGCGGCGATGTCCAGCGCGCTGGCCACCTCGCCCGAGCTGTCGCCGCCGGCAATGGCGATACGCTTGAGCGGGTGCGCATCCAGGATGCGTCGCATCACCTCGGCCAGCGCCACGCCGACGCTGCGCGCAGCTTCCGCGCGCGGCATGCCGGCGCCGCGGGCGATGGCGTCAAAGCCGGTGACCGAGGCGTCGTCCGGCCCCTCGGCAGAAAACACCAGCGGACTGCGACCGGCGCGGATGGCTTCGCCTGCGCGTTGCACCAGGCGCACCAGTTCCGCCTCACGGCTCAGCGCACCCAGCACTGCCGGCAAATCCATGCGTTCGGCGGCGAAGCCGTGCTCGCGCGCCCAGGCGATCTGGCCGGCGGTCACCGGCGAGCAGCTGCCGCTGACTGCTGCGATCACCGGCACGGTGCCGGCCTGCGGCAACGAAGGTTGCGCCGCAATCCAGCCGCGCGCGCGCCAGTACGCCGCCAGCGCATATTGCAAGCCCGAGGACGAGGCGCTGAACGCGCCGGCGCCCTTGCCTTCCCACACCAGTCGCCCGGCTTCGCGCAGGGTCTCTTCGTCCAGCACATCGACCAGCACCACCGGCCTGTCGTCGCCGCGCAAGTCTTGCAGGCGCGTGTGCGCCGCGGCGCCGCCGTCGCGCAACTGCAGCATGTCCACCAGTTCGACGCGGCGCGACGTTTGCTTTCCCAGATGGCGACGTAGGTCGGCTTCGTCCATCGGCGTGACCGGATGGCGCGCCATGGTGGGATGGCGATCAAGCCGGTAGCCGACGCCATCCACCGCTGCGAACAGGTTGCCGAACATCTGGTAGCGCTTCAGGCGCGGTGCGCCCACCACCATCGGCGACCAGTCGCCCGGCATGACGCGCACGCCGAGGTCGATGGCGCGGCCGATCGAGCCGGTGTCGGCGGAAGAATCGAAGGTGGAGCACACCTTGTATTGCATCAGCGGAGGACGCAACGCCGCCAGCATCTCGAAGGCCGGCGGCAGATGCTGCTCCATCCATTGCGGCGAGCGCCCGCGCGAAGAACCGGCGATGCCCACGCAGCGCGCATCGGGGAAACGTCCCAGCAAGGCCGCATCCGGCGTACGCAGGAACAGCACAGTGGACAGGCCGGCCGCCGTCATCACTTCCATGGCGTCGGTGGAGCCGGTGAAGTCGTCGCCGTAATAGGCCAGCAGCAGGCCCGAGGGCAGCGCGCCGCTGTCGGCGCCGTGGCGGGATGTCATTTCCAGAATCCCAACGCCGCCTGCAAGGCCTTGTTGCCCTTGGCATGCTGTTCCAGCGGCACGCCTTCCATCGCCGCGACCCAGGCTTCGCGCAGCGCCTCGACACCGGCCGATACGCCTTGCGGGTGGCCGAAGATACCGCCGCCGGCGGTGTGGATCAGGTCGGCGCAACCGATCACGGCATAGGTGTCGGCCGCCTGCAGGCCGGTCTGGCCGGAGCTGAACACCGGCATGGTGGAGACCATGTCGACGCCCTCGACCACCGGCTTCAATACCGAACGCGCCGCCGTGACGACGCTGTCGTCAGGCTCACTGAATTTGTTGCGAAGGCCGTTGACGTGCATGTGGTCGGCGCCGGCCAAACGCCACAGCTGCTGCCACGGCGCATAGTCCCAGCCCAGCTGCGGGCTGCGCGTGAGGTAGCCCCAGCCGGCGCGGTGCGCGTGAATCGGCACTTGCGTATGGCGACGCAGCTCGCGCAGGCCGACCAGGCCGATCGAGTTCAGCACCGCCATCGCGCAGGTGCCGCCCTCGGCCACGATCAGGTCATGGCGGCGACGCATCTCGTCAAGGTCGCCGGTAAGGTTGAAGGCCATCATGACCTTCTTGCCGGTGCGCTGCGCATGGTCGTTGATGACGCGCATGACGGCGCGCACGCGCTCGTCGAACGGGCAGCGGCCGCCATCAGCCTGCAGCTCGTCGTCCTTGATGAAGTCGATGCCGCCGGCCACCAGCTCGCGCACCTGCTGCACCGTCTCTTCCACCGAGAGGCCGATGCTGGGCTTGATGATGGTGCCGATCAGCGGGCCGCGTTCCACGCCGGTCAGCCTGCGCGTGCCTTCGATGCCGAAGGCCGGGCCCGGATAGGCGTCGGCGAAGGCCTTGGGCAGCTTCAGCCCGGTCAGGCGCAGGCCGGACACCTGGCGCAACTCGAACAGGTTGCCGGCAATCGTCGACATCAGGTTGGGCAATGAGGCGCCGGTGTTTTCCAGCGGCCACGACAGCTCCAGTTCGCACTGCGTGTAACGCTCGGAACGCATGCCGCCCGGCAGGCTGGGCTCCTTGCTGTGACCGAGGATGTTGAGCCGCTCGACGCGGGCGCCGGAGCGCTCCTTCAGTTCGGGAGTCTCGGTGGCCAGCGCGACGAAGGTGCCGCTCGATTGCTCGCCGGCGATGACGTCGGCGGCGCGCGCGGGGTCGTCGCCGGTTTCCAGCCAGTAGCTGGCGTAGATGCGTTCCATGCTTGATCTCTTCTCTCGTGTTCGTTCTTCATGCGCCGCGGGCCATCCCTGCCTTGTCCATCATGCGGCAGGGATGAGCCCGCGGCGGTGCGGCGACTCCGTCAGGTGATGCGACGGATGCTCTCCGCGATTTCATCATGATCGAACACCTTGAGCCAGTCGTCGCGCAACAGGCGCGGCAGGCCGTTCTGGATCGCCTTGTTGCAGGCGTCCGAGAAGGCGCCCGGGATCTCCTTGAAGATCACCGCGCCCAGGATGTTCATGTGCCCCAGCAGGAAGTCGCGCGCGGCTTCTTCCGGCACGCCGCGGCGCACGGTTTCGTCCATGGCTTGCTTCATCGCGTAGAGCAGCGTGGCGCACACGGTTTCCGACAGGCCCGGCTCCAGGATCGCCATCTGCTCCACGGTCAGGCGATAGCTGCGCAGGATCGGCTGGTAGATCACCTTGGCCACGTCCTCGCCGAGGTCGAAGGCGGACTCCGGACCTTGCATCAGCGCGCTGGTGATCGATTGCTTGGCGGCGCCGCCACCGAAGAAGTCGCGACGGCCTTCCGGCGTGGTCTCGTCGTTGAAGATCGGCGGATGGCAGGGGTGGGCCACGAAGTAGACCAGGTCCGGTCGATCCGGCAAATGGCCGGCGAACGGCGCGGCCGCGTCCAGCGTCATCACCATCACGCCGGCGCGCAGCTTGGGCGAGATCTCGGCGGCGATCTTGCCGATCAGGGTGTCGGGCACCGCCAGGATGACAACGTCGACATTGTCCAGCGCGGCGTCGATGCTGACGCAGTCGATGCCGACTTCGTCCTTCAGGCGCTTCTGCCCCACTTCGCTGACTTCGACGTGGGCCACCACGTAGTCGGATTTCTTCAGGTTCTTGGCCAGGCGCACGCCCATCTTGCCGCCGGCGCCGAACAGGGCGATTTTTTCCTTCATGATTTCTCTCCGTTCAAAATGCATTGCTGCACAGGTGATTCGACTGCTTGGGGAAGCGGCGCCACGCCGCCTCCGGGATTCATTCGGCGATGACGCGGCCCTGCAATTCGGCCGCCTCTTCACGCGCACCGGCACCGATGGCGAAGATCACCACCGCCGACAGCAGCATCAGCGCGCCCACCACGAACATCGGCGCCTGGTAGGAACCGGTGGCGTCCTTGATGGCGCCGGTGATGAATGGCGCCATGAAGCCCGCGGCGTTGCCCACGGTGTTGATCAGCGCAATGCCGGCGGCCGCCGCAGCGCCCGACAAGAAGCGCGCCGGGATCGACCAGAAGGTCGGCAGGGCAGAGAAGATGGCGCAGGCGGTGACGGTGATGGCCAGCACGGTGGCGGCCGGGGTCTGCATGTACAGCGCGGCCGGGATGCTGACGGCGCCCAGCAACGCCGGCAGGCCGACGTGCCAGCTGCGCACGCCGCGGCGGGTGGCGTCACGGCTCCACAGGAACAGCGCGACGGCGGCCGGCGCGTAAGGAATGGCGGTAATCAGGCCCTTCTGGAAGACGTTGAATTTGGCGCCGAACTGGGTCTCGAAGCCGCCGATGATGGTGGGCAGGAAGAAGGCCAGCGCATACAGGCCGTAGATCAGGCCGAAGTAGACCAGCGCCAGCATCCACACGCGGCCGTTCTTCAGCGCGGCGCTGGCGTGCGGGACGTGCTTCATGTCCTTGCTGCTGTGCTCGGCTTGCAGCGCCGCGGTCAGCCACTTGCGCTCGGCTTCGTTGAGCCACTTGGCGTCGGACGGCTTGTCGGCCAGATAGAACCACGCGACCACGCCCACCACGATGGCCGGCAGCGCCACGCCGGCGAACATCACGCGCCAGCCTTCCAGACCAAACAGGCCATGCGCCTCGATCAGCAGGGCCGCCACCGGTGCGCCGATGACGATGGTCAGCGGCTGCGCCAGATAGAACAGCGCGAGGATGTGGCTGCGATGCTTGGCCGGCACCCACAGGCTCAGGTAGAGAATGGCGCCGGGGAAGAAGCCGGCCTCGGCCACGCCCAGCAGGAAACGCAGCACGTACAAGCCTTCCACGCTGCTGACCCAGGTGAACAGCAGCGCGACGATGCCCCAGGTGACCATGATGCGCGCCAGCCAGCGGCGCGCGCCGTATTTGTGCAGGGCCAGGTTGCTGGGAATTTCCAGCAGCACGTAGCCGATGAAGAACACGCCCGCGGCGAAGCCGAACTGGGCCGCCGTCAGCGCCAGATCCTTGGTCATGCCGTTGGGACCGGCGAACGAGATCGCCGTGCGATCGAGGAAGTTGATGAAGAACATCAGGCCGACGAAAGGCACGAGCCTCATCGCGACCTTGCGGATGGCCGATTTCTCGACCGCGCTGGTGGTTTGCATACTGTCTCCTGGCTGGTTGCGAGGCTGATGCCCTTCAACAACAACCTCTTTTTTGTGGTGTCGGTCCGCCAGGATCCGCGGGGGCTGCGAACGCCTGCGTTCGCCTGGCTGCCGTCTTTTTGCATGGCCTGCTTTTTTGCGTGCTCTTGCCGCGCTGTGCGCTGTTATTGCCGGTTGCCATGACTTTCCCTTACAAAAGCCGTATGTTCGCAACTGGTATCATCACTATACCAGTTTAATTTTTGAGTGTTCGATTAATTTTTTGCACGCGAAAGATGAGCGCAACCAGCATGCCGGGAGGCAACATGCCGCCGGCAAGCGGCGCCCTCCCGGGAAGAAGGGCGCGGTAAGGAGATAACAGTCTGAACGGCTCGCAGGCCCTGGGCCGTGTGGACGCCTCAGGCGCCGAAGGTCTTGCGTGCGCCGCCCTGCTCCAGCAACAGCTGCACGAAGGAGCGCGCCGCCGGCGACAGCTCGCCCCCCTTGCGGGTGACGATGCCGATGGTCTGCGACACCGAGGTCAGCGCCACCGGCAGGATGCGCAGCACGCCGCTGTCGACAAACATCTTCGCCACGCTGGTGGGCAGGATCGCCACGGTGTCGGCGGCCTGGCGCAGCACCGCCACGGTGACGAAGGTGGAGGCCGTAGAGATGACGCCGGCCGGCAGGTCCAGCCCGGCCAGGTCGAACTCGCGCTCCAGTACCGCGTGCAGCGGCATGTGGCTGGGATAGGTGACCCAGCGCAGCCCCTGCAGGTCGGCCAGGCTCACCGACCTGGCGCGCAGGCGCGGATGTTCGCTGGACACCACCACCGACAAGGGCTCGTCGGACAGCGGCTGGTAGTGATACTTGGCGGGATTGTCGGACACGCTGGCGCGGCCCAGCAGCAGGTCGATGTGGCCGTCGTCCAGCAAACCCAGCATGTGCACGCTGGTGTCTTCGATGATGTCGATGGAGAGCTCGGGATGGCTCTGGTGCAGCGCGTTCACGGCCGGCACCACCAGCTCGGGCACCGCCCCCATCACCGCGCCGATGGCCAGCCGGCCGCCGCGGCCCGAGCGGATCTGCGCCATCTCCTCGCACAGCGCGCCGAGGTCGGTCGCCATCAGCCGCGCGTAGCGGATCACGCAATGGCCGAACTGGTTGGGCACCAGCCCGGCCTTGGTGCGCTCGAACAATTGCGCATCCAATATCGCCTCCAGCTCGGCCAGCGACTTGCTGGCGGCCGACTGCGTCATGGCCAGCGCGTTGGAGGCCTTGTGCAGGGACTTGTGATCGTCCAGCGCGATCAGCAGCTGGAGCTGCTTCATGCGCAGGCGCGACAGGAGACTGTTGAGGTTCTGCAGGCTGGAGACGGGTTTCATGAAGATGGCCTGATGAGTCGCAAAAGCGATCACATGATGGAAAGTCTTCACTATACAGCCCCTGCCCCCGGACGTATATTCGTCGCCATCCGGAGCCATGCGCGCTGCGCTGGAAGCCGGCCGATTTCATTCCAAACACAAGCGGAGACTGCATGAGCACCCCCATCTACCGCGGCGTATTCCCCGTCGCCCCGACCATCTTCGACCAGAACGGCAACCTCGACCTGGAAGGCCAGAAGCGCGCCATCGATTTCATGATCGACGCCGGCTCCAACGGCATCTGTATCCTGGCCAACTTCTCCGAGCAGTTCGTGCTGTCCGACGAGGAACGCACCCTGGTGCAAAACACTGTGTTGGAACATGTGGCCGGCCGCGTCCCGGTGATCGTCACCACCACCCACTACGGCAGCCAGATCTGCGCCGAGCGCAGCCGCGCCGCGCAGGACGCCGGCGCGGCCATGGTGATGGTGATGCCGCCGTACCACGGCGCCACCTTCCGCGTCTCCGAAAAGCAGATCTACGAGTTCTACGATCGCGTCTCTTCCGCCATCGACATCCCCATCATGATCCAGGACGCGCCGGTGGCCGGCACGCCGCTTTCCGCCCCCTTCCTGGCCAAGATGGCCAAAGAGATCGAACAGGTTTCCTACTTCAAGATCGAGACCGCCGGCGCCGCCTCCAAGCTGCGCGAGCTGATCGAGCTGGGCGGCGACGCCGTAGTCGGCCCGTGGGACGGTGAAGAAGCGATCACCCTGATCCCCGACTTCGACGCCGGCGCCACCGGCGCCATGACCGGCGGCGGCTACCCGGACGGCATCCGCAAGATCGTCGACGCCTACTTCGCCGGCGACACCGAGAAGGCCGCGGAGCTGTACATGAACTGGCTGCCGCTGATCAACTATGAAAACCGCCAATGCGGCCTGGCGGCCTGCAAGGCGCTGATGGTCGAAGGCGGCGTGATCAAGTCGGACATGCTGCGCCATCCGCAGCCGGCGATGCACCCGAAGGTGCGCGAAGGCCTGCTGCGCGTGGCGCGCCGCCTCGATCCGCTGGTGCTGAGCTGGGGCAAGTAAGCGCCGCTGTCCGCGCCCACCCGCGCGAGAACCCTATGCCGTTCAGGCGAGTGCTGAACGGCATTTTTTTTGGGGAGCGTTGATTTTGCTTGGCGTTTGACCCCATCCCCACCCCAACCCTCCCCTTGAAGTGGAGGGAGTGTTCTATGAACTTCCCGTCTTTCCCCATCCCTTCATGGGAGGGGGGTTGTGAACATCCTGTCTTTCCCCCTTCCCTTCAAGCGAGGGAGTGTTCTGTGAACTTCCTGTCTTTCCACTCCCCGTCCCTTCAAGGGAAGGGGTGCTTTGTGAACTTCCTGTCTTTCCCTTTCCCTTCAAGCGGGGAAGTGTTCTGTAGACTTCTTGTCTTTCCCCCTCCCCTTCAAGGGGAGGGCCGGGGTGGAGATGGGTTCAAAAACCCGGACTCGGGATAGCTTCAAAACCTTACCGCCGAAATATGTCATCCTGCCTTTTTCCTTCCCGCCTACAGGAGCCCGTCTTGAGCCAACCGCCGCCATCGCCCCACTTCCGTCCCGTCGCCCTGCACCACGCCAGCCGCCTGATCAACCACGGCCCTACCGTACTGGTGAGCGCCGCCCACGACGGTCGCCGCAACATCATGGCGGCGGCCTGGTCCATGCCGGTGGAATTCACCCCGCCGCGCATCGCCGTGGTGATCGACAAGAGCACCTGGACGCGCGAGCTGATCACCGCCTCCGGCGGCTTCGGCCTGATCGTGCCGGGCGCGGCGCTGATGGATCTGACCTACGCGGTCGGCAGCGAATCCGGACGTGACCATGACAAGTTCGTGCACTACGGCATCGAGGCCGGCGCCGGTCCCGAGCTGGGCATGCCGGTGCTGGAGCATGGTTGCGCGGCCTGGCTGGAATGCCGATGGATCCAGGAGACCCGCAGCGAGACTGCCTACGACACCTTCTTCGGCGAAGTGGTCGCGGCCGCGGCCGACGCGCGCATCTTCGACAACGGTCACTGGAACTTCACGCCCGACAATGCCGAGCTGCACACGCTGCACCACCTGGGCGCAGGCAAGTTCGTCGTGGCCGGCAACCAAGTGCAGGCCCGGGCGTTGACGCCGATCGTCCGATAAACAATGAACATCAAAGGCAAGCGTCCAGCGCTTGCCGTGACTTGCCTTCGACAGGAATCGCCATGACACAGCCAGCCGCCAACGCGCCAGCCGAGAGCTTCGAGCAGTTTCGCCAGTCCATGCTGGCGCAAGGATACGACGAGGTGCTTGAACGCACCTGGGAGCCGGACACCGTGATCGACACTCACACCCATCCCTTCGAAGCCAACGCAGTGATAAGTCGGGGCGAGATGTTCCTCGCCGTACAGGGCCAGGCCGAACGCCGCCTGCTGCCGGGCGACCGTTTCCACCTGCTGCCCAACGTGCCGCATGCCGAACGCTACGGCGCGCAGGGAGCGACCTACTGGGTGGCGCGCAAGGCCTGAGCCGCATTGCCGCCGGCCATAAAAAAAGCGGCCGCCCGGCCGCTTTTTGCGCTGCATGCGATCACCCGCGGCGCGTTGCCTGCGCCTTACTCGTCGTCTTCCCGGCTGCGGCGCACCGGTTCGGCATCCTCATCGGCCGCCGCCGCGCGCGCCTGGCGGAAGCGCTCGGCGGCGCGCTGGTTGATCTGATATTGCTCTTCGGCATGCTGGAAGGCCAGTTGCTCCTTGGGCGAGCGGCTGCAGCCGGTCAGCGCGAGGAGTAGCAGCGACAGCAGTACAGCTGGGTAGCGGCTCACGTTTGTCTCCGATTGTTATATTTCCACTTGGAAATATACTCCTCACAAATCCTCATAGCAATAGTCCCGGCCAGCCTGCATGCGCCACACCGGGCGTCGAAAATTTGCGTAAAGGCGCAGCCTGCCCCCATAATTGAAAACAATTCTCATTCTTAAAAATTAACCAGAACATGCCAGGGAGGGCAATTTGGCGGCCGCCGATTCGTCTTTGCAGCAGGAAGTGCGCATCCTTTACCAGGACCATCACGGCTGGCTGAAAGGCTGGCTGCGTTACAAGCTTGGCAATGCCTTCGATGCCGCCGACCTGGCCCAGGACGTGTTCATGCGCCTCTTGGCGCGCCAGGAACCGGTGGCCGCGCGCGAACCCAAGGCCTTCCTCTCGACCATCGCGCGCCGCCTGGTGATCGAGCACTGGCGTCGCCGCGAGCTGGAGCAGGCCTGGCTGGAAACCCTGGCCGCCCAGCCTGAAGCCGAAGCCCCCTCGCCTGAAAGCCGGGCTCTGTTCCTGGAGACGCTGGTGGAAATCGACGCCGTGCTCGATGGCCTCAAGCCGCCGGTGCGCTCGGCGTTCCTGATGGCGCAGCTGGACGGCCTGACCTGCCCGCAGATCGCGCGTGAGCTCGGCGTCTCGCTGGCCACCGTCGAGCGCTACCTGGCCAAGGCGCTGCGCGCCTGCTACGCAATGCGTTTCGAGTAAGCGCGCCGAGATGTCCGCCCCCGGCAACGCAGGCAGCCCGCGCCTGCCCGAGACCGTGATCGACGCCGCCATCGTGTGGGGCGTCAAACTCAACTACGGCGAACCGACACCGGAAACCCGCAACCGCTTCCAGCACTGGCTCGCGGCCGATCCGCTGCACCTGCTGGCCTGGGAGCGCATCGGCTCGTTCAAGCCGGCCGCCGGCTCGCTGCAGCCGGCGCTGGGCCGCGACGTGCTGGCCGCCGCCGAACGCGCGCGCCGCCAGCAAGGCCACGAGCGCCGGCGCACGCTCAAGGTGCTTTCCATCGGCGGCCTCGCCGTCCTGTTCGGCTGGCACCTGCGCGACGAGTTGGGCTGGCTGCGCCTGAGCGCTGACTCGGTCACCGCCGTGGGCGAACAACGCCGCCTGCTGCTGGCCGACGGCACCGCCATCATGCTCAACACCGACAGCGCCGTGAGCACCGACTTCAGCGGCGAGCGCCGCGTGGTGATCCTGCGCCGCGGCGAGATCATGGTCACCACCGGCGCCGACGGCGACTCGGCCGCGCGACGCCCGTTCTGGGTCTTCACGCCCTTCGGCAAGATGCAGGCGCTGGGCACGCGCTTCGTGGTGCGGCTGGAGCCGCAACGGGCGCGCATCAGCGTGCAGGAAGGCGCGGTCGAACTGCACCCCTCCGCCGGCGGCGCTTCGCTGGTGATCCACCCCGGCCAGAGCGCCTGGCTGGCCGACGACGGCGCACAGGCCGCGGCTGCGCAGGGCTTCGCCGCCGACGGTTTTGCCGAGGGCGTCATCGCCGGCCAAGACATCCGCCTGGACGCCCTGCTCGACGAGCTGGCGCGCTACCGGCGCGGCATCATCAGCTGCGATGCGGCGGTGGCCGGCCTGCGCGTATCGGGCGTGTTCCACGTCGACGATACCGACCGCGCGCTGCAGTTCCTGCTGCAAACCCAGCCGCTAAGCGTGACCTACCGCACCCGCCTGTGGGTGGTGGTGGGGCCTGCCCGCCCGGGCTGATGCGCTTGATGCTTACGCGCCTGTGGAAAAAATAATGCGAAAAAAGTGAGGGGATTTCGCTTCTCGCCCGACCTGACAGATAAGAGGCCTGCTCACAGGCTCCCACCCTCTCACTGTCGGAAACCACCATGAACCTCAGCTCCACGCACCATCCACGCCATAGCGCGCTGGCTCTTGCCATCTCCCTCGCCCTGCTCGGCGCCGCCGCCGGCACGCACGCGCAGACGCCGGCCGCCCTGCCGCCGGGCGCCGCCGTCAGGCACTTCGACCTGCCGGCCGGCCCGCTGGCGCAGGCGCTGGACCGCTTCGGCCGCAGTGCCGGCGTCAACCTTTCCTACGACCCGGCGCTGGTCAACGGCGTCACCACGCAAGGCGTGTCGGGCGAGGTCAGCGTCGAGTCGGCCTTGCGCGCGCTGCTGCGCGACACCGGCCTGGAAGCCGTGGCCCAACCGGGCGGTGGTTATTCGCTGCGCAAGGCTGCGGCGGGCGCAGCCGCCCCGGCCGCCGCCGGCGCGCTCCCGCACATCACCGTCTCCGGCCAGGCCGAGACCGAGAGCGCCACCGGCCCGCTGCGCGGCTACCTCGCGCGTCGCAGCGCGAGCGCCACCAAGACCGACACGCCGGTGCTGGAAATCCCGCAATCGATCTCGGTGGTCACGCGCGACGAGATGGATGCGCGCGCCGCCAACAGCGTGCTGGAAGTGCTGCGCTACATGCCCGGCGCCAATACCGAAACCCACGGCGTGGATCCGCGCGGCTATGACTACTTCAACCTGCGCGGCTTCATCAACGCGCAAAACACCAGCGACTTCCTGAACGGCCTGCGCCAGGTCGGCGGCGGCTTCGGCATGTTCCGCACCGAGCCTTACGGCCTGGAACGGGTCGAGGTGCTGCGCGGCGCAGGTTCGGTGATGTTCGGCCAGGGCGACCCGGGCGGCACCATCAACCGCGTGAGCAAGGTGGCCGGCACCGGCGCCGGCAACGAGCTGATGGTGGACGTGGGCAGCTTCAACCGCCGCCAGGTGACGGCCGACCTGAACGGCAAGTTCGACGAGGACGGCAAGCTGCAGGGCCGCTTCGTCGGCCTGCTGCTCGACAGCGACAACCAGTTCGACTACGGCAACGGCCGCGCCGGCAACAATGACCGCGTCTACCTCGCGCCCTCGCTGAACTGGCGACCTTCCGCCGCCACCAGCTTCACGCTGCTGGCCAGCTACACCAACGACAGCAGCGGCAGCGGCCGCTGGACCGCGGTGCGCCCGGACGGCACCAAGACCCATCTGCTTTACGGCAACCCAGACTTCGACAAGCAACACAACGAGCAATGGTCCCTCGGCTACATGCTGGAGCATCGCCTGGACGACACCTGGACCCTGCGCCAGAATTTCCGCCAGGCCGGGCTCAACTCCACCTATAACGCGGTCAACCCGGTCGCGCAAAGCGGCAACCTGATCACCCGCACCACCGCCACCTACTACAGCCAGATCAACAACACCCTGCTGGACAACCAGGCCCAGGCCAAATTCAACTGGGGGCCGACGCAGCACACGGTCCTGCTCGGCCTGGACTGGCTGCGCATGACCGACCGCGAGGTGCGCTACCGCGGCGCCGCGCCGGTGTTCAACATCAACGCGCCCGACTACACCACGCCGATCGCCGCGCCCACCACCTTGTTCGGCAACCTGGACGAAACGCTGACCCAGACCGGCCTCTATGCCCAAGACCAGATCAAGTACCAGCGCTTCATCCTGACCGCCGGCGCGCGCTATGACCGCGCCAAAGACACCACCCGCAACTACCTGACCAACACGCGCGTGGTCGCCGACGACGGCGCCGTCAGCGGACGCGTCGGCCTGACCTACATGGTCACGCCGGAACTGGCACCCTACGTCAGCTACAGCACCTCCTTCCTGCCGCAGTCCGGCTCCGACTTCTTCGGCACGCCGTTCGAGCCGTCCAAGGCCAAGCAGTATGAAGTGGGGATCAAGTACCAGCCGGCCGACCAGAAGAGCCTGTTCACCGCCGCCGTGTTCGACCTGACCAAGACTAACGTGCTCACCAGCGATCCGCTGCACACCAACTTCTCGGTGCCCACCGGCGAGGTGCGCTCGCGCGGCGTCGAACTGGAGGCCAAGGGAGAAATCGCGCGCGGGCTCAACATCACTGCCGCCTACACCTACACGCAGGTGGAAAACACCAAGAACACCACCGCCAACCTGCAAGGCAAGACCCCCATCCTGGTGCCGCGCCACGCGGCCTCGCTGTGGATGGATTACACGGTGCAGGCCGGCGCGCTGGCCGGTCTGGGGCTGGGCGGCGGCGCACGCTATACCGGCCGCAACTACGCCAACGCCGTCAACACGGTGCAAAACGCCTCGGTCACCGTGTTCGACGCCGTGCTGCACTTCACCAGCGGGCGCTGGCGCTACGCGCTCAACGTCAACAACCTGACCAACAAGGAATACACCTCCTGCCTGGCCGAGCCCAACCTGACCTGCTTCTGGGCGCCGGAACGCACCGCCATCCTGAGCGCGCGCTACAAGTGGTAAGCCGCTGACGCCGTCACGCCAAAGACAAACGGCCCGCCATGACAAGGCGGGCCGTTTTTCTTTTTGCAGCAGCGATCAGTACTTCCAGTTGATCGCCACGCTGCCGTTGACCGGCGGCGCGTAATAGCCCGATCCCTGCGACACGCTGTAAAGGTACTTCTTGTTGAACACGTTGTTCAGGTTGAACGACAACGTCAGGTTGCGGCTGATCTCGTAGCTGGACATCAGGTTGAACACCGAGTAACCGCCCTGGTAGGCGGCATTGCTGGTGTCGTAGCTGGTCTTGCCCTGATACAGCAGGCTGGCGCCGACCTTGAGCTGCTCCAGTTGCGGCACGCGATAGGTGGTGGACAGGCGCAGTTGGCGACGCGGAACATAGTTGCGCACCTGCGCGCCGTCGTCGCCGACGATGCGCATCGTCACCAGGCCGAGGCCGGCCTGCCAGTTTCGGGCCAGTTGGCCGTTGAGGTTGAACTCCACGCCTTCGGAGCGGGCGTTGATGCCGGTGTAGTAGTAGGAGCCGTCCGAGGCCATGCCGGCGTAGCTGGCCGCGCCGTTCTGCTTGACGCGGAACACCGATGCCGAGCTGTTCAGGCGACGCTCGAAGAACTCGCCCTTCAGGCCCAGCTCGTAGCTGTCGCCGCGGGCTGCGGCCAGCGTGGCATGGTTGACGTCGACCTGGTACTGCGGGTTGAAGATCTTGGTGTAGCTGCCGAAGGCCGAGATGTGTTCGCTCAGGTCCACCACCAGTCCGGCGTAGGGCGAGCTGGCCGACTGGTTCAGCACGTGCGAGCTGGACTCCGAATAACCGGTGGAGTCGGCACGCGTGTAGTTGATGCCCAGCAGCAGCTTGACGCGGTCATGCAGGTTCAGGCGCGTGGCCGCGTAGACCGTCTTGCGCGTGTCGGCATAGGCCTGGGTGGTCATGTCGCCGTTGTAGACCGGCGTCGGGAAGGCGCCGCCGAAGGCCTGCGACAAGGGGATGTCGTAGTAGTAGCCGCCGGCGCCGGAGTCGGAGTTGCGGCTGACCTGGTCCTGCGTGGAGCGCGACCAGCTCACGCCGACGTTGAGGTCATGCTCGCGCCCGAACAGGCTGAATTTGCCGCCCACGTTGCTGTCGGCGAAGGTGCGCTTGTTGCTGCTGACGGTGGCCGACGGAAAGCCGTAGAGACCGGTGCCGCTCGAGGCGTCATAGGCGCCCGCGACATAGAACAGGGAACTGTCGCTATCGATGGCGTCGTGGTTCAGCGAGGTCTTCCACGTCCAGCCGTTGCCGAGTTGCTGCGCCAGCTCGGCAAACGCGCGCTGCTCCTTGGAGTCATAGTAAGACCAGTCGGCCGAGGTGTTGGCCCCCACCCCGTACTGCGCCGGGCTGCCGTCCGCATACGTCAGCGGCAAGGCGCCCCACATCGCCCCCTTGCCATGCACCTTCTGGTAGCTGTAGCCCAGCGTGACCGTGGTGGCGCTGCTGATATCAGCCTGCAACACGCCATAGACCAGGTCTTTGGTCGGATGGTAGCGGTCAAGGTAGGAGTCGCCCTCCTGGTGCGCGACCACCAGGCGACCCGAGAGCGTGCCGGCTTCGTTGAGCGGGCCGGAGATGTCGGCATCCATGCGCTTGGTGTTCCACGAACTGAGCGTCAGGCCGGCCGAGGCCTGGAGCTCCTGGGTGGGACGCTTGCGCACAAAGTTGACCGTGGCCGACGGATTGCCGGTGGACACGGCCAGGCCGTTGGCGCCCTGCAGCACTTCGACGCGGTCGAACATGGCGGTATCAAGATCACCCGCCTGCGCGCCGTAGGTCAGCGGCACGCCCACGCCGTCGAACATGAAGTTGGTGACGTCGAAACCGCGCGCGGTGAAATAGGTGCGGTCGGTCTCCGACTTCTCCACGGTGATGCCTGCGGTATTGGCCAGCACATCGTTGGCGGTATTGAGCTTGAAGTCATCCATCTTGGCGCGCGTGGTCACCGTGATGGTCTGCGGCGTTTCGCGCGGCGACAGTCCCATGCGGGTGGCGGTGCTGCTCTCACGAATGGTGTAGGTGTCCGATCCCTGGGTCGGCGCCTGCCCGGTGCGCGCGGCGGCCACCGTCACCACCGGCAGGCTGGCGCCGGTGTCGGCGCTGCCGCCCTCGCTGCGCTTCAGGGTCAGCGTGCCGTTGGCAGTCTGCTGCAATTGCAGGCCGCTGTCGGCGATGGCCTGCTGCACCGCCTCGATGGCGCTGAGGTTGCCGCGAATGGCCGGCGCCTGGCGACCACGCACCAGCTCGGGATCAACCGCGATGGCCTGGCCGCTCTGCTGCGCGATCTGCATCAGCGTCGTCCCCAACGGCCCGGCCGGCAATTGATAGGCGCGCGTCTGCACGGCAGCGGCGGCGCCCGCAGCCTGCGCCATGGCGGCAGGCGCCGCCAGCACGGCGCACGCGGCCGAGATTGCCAGCGCCAGTACGCGCGGCTGCAAGCGGGAACGGGAAGAGCGGAAGGGACGCGGATTCATGAAGAGGGTTTCCTTTTTAGAATGATGTATCGGTCTAAAAAGGAGGTAACGCCAACCGTCGGAAAGTGATCATTCCGATGAAAGAAAAAATAAAAAATTCCTGTGGCTCTGCCCAGCCCTATCGCACATCGATGGTGACCAGCACATTGCCGAAGTTGCGGATGCGCAGCGGCATGGTCTGTTCCAGCGAACGCAGCACGTTGTCGGTGTCGTCCAGCGGGAAGGCCCCGAGGACGCGCAGCCGCGCTGCCTCAGGCGACACCCGCAGGAAGCCCTTGCGGTACGGGCGCAACGCGGCCACCACATCGCCCAGCGGCTCCTCGTTGGCTACCAGCATGCCGTCGGCCCAGGCGGCGCGGCCGCTGCGATCATCCACGATGCGCTCGATGGCGCCAGCGTGATAGTAGGCCGCTTCGCCCTGCCGCAATTCCTGCCGACTGCTGCCGTTGTCCACACGGATGCTGTGCTCGAGCACCAGCGCCATGCTGCGCGCCTCTTCCAGCCTCACCAGAAAACGCGTACCTAATGCGCGCGCCGTTCCGTGCGCAGTCTCGACCACAAAGGGACGCGCGGCATCCGCCGCCACCGTGGCGATCAGCTCGCCTTGGCGCAAGCGCACGCGGCGCTGCTTGCCGCTGAAATCGATGTCGACGGCCGAACGGGCATTGAGCACCAGCGTGCTGCCGTCCGGCAGCGCGACACTTTTCCGCTGTCCGGTGCCGGTGCGCAGATCGGCGCTGAGATCGGCCAGGGACCAGGAGCGGTGGAGCAGCGTCGCCGTGGCGACGCCGGCGGCGGCGAAGGCCAGCGTGCGGCGCAAGGCCTTGCGCCTCGCCGGCGAATCGGCAGATTGCGGCGGACGCAGCATGATCCGCTCGACCGCCGCGGCCTGGCCGGGCGAACGCGCGTCGGCATCGCGGATCGGCGCGAAAGATCGCTGCAGCATGCCCTGCATGCGCTCCCAGGCTTGCGCATGGCGCGGGTCGGCGGCGCTCCAGATGGCAAAGCGGTGATAGTCGTCGGGCGTGGCCTCGCCCGAGCGAAATAACACCATCCATTCGATGGCCTGCTCGGCGACGGGATTGTCGAGCGCCGTCGCGGCGCCGCGGACGCGCGCGCTCATTGCGGCTCGGCCGCGAGCCAGCATGCGCGCATGGCTTGCGTCATGTAGCGGCGCACGGTGATGACCGGCATGCCCAGCCGCTCGCCGATCTGGCTGTAGGTCAGCTCATGCAACTGACTCAGCAAGAAGACTTCGCGCACGCGCGGCTTGAGCCCACTCAGCACGGTATCGATCTGCTGCAGGGCCTCCAGCACCAGGGCGCGGTCTTCTTCCGACGGCGCCCAGGCGGCGGGAAATTGCGCCAGCTCCTCCAGGTAGGCCCGCTCGATGTCGCGCCGACGCCAGAAGTTGAACATCACCCGCTTCGCCAACGTCGCCAGGAAAGCGCGCGGCTCCTCGATCTGCGCCACGTTGCGCGCAGCCACCACTTGGATGAACGTGTCCTGGCTCAGGTCAGCGGCATCGTGCCCACAGCCCAGCCGCTGACGCAGCCAGCCTTGCAGCCAGTCATGATGGGCATCGTAGAACTGCGCCAGCTGGGCATCTTGCGCGCCGGAAGACATGATGGTGGGAACGTTTCATCGTTAAAAATGAGAATTATTACTATTAACGATGATGTGTGCAAGGCCGGCAACGCAAGCGTGGTCATGCCGACAACGTCCCATCCTTCTGTGGCTCGGGAATCACACGGTAAAAGATTTTCACTTGTAAAGAAACCGGCCACGCGCCGGCTGCCGGACGTTATTTGACTAACAATACGAAACATCCGGCAACGCGCCCGGGCATACCGACACGATGCAGACAGGGGAATGGCAAAGTTGAAGAGACGGCCGACTAGCCGGTGGTCTTGCGCATGATCGCGAGGTGGGCGGTCCAGATGCCCATGCTGCGCAGGCTGGCAAAATCCGGGTAGAGGCTCTCGGTATCGCGCAGCAGTTCGGTCTCCGCTCCCTTGCGCAACTCGACCGCAAGCCGCCACCCGCCGGGCATTTCATAGCCGACAATGGTGACATCGAAATTGCGGTAGGTGAAGCCGCAGGTGAGCGACGCCATGGAAAGGTCCGATGGTGAGGGAAAGATTCAAACGCCAGGACTCAGGCGCCAAGGTTCATCGATTATATACGGATGAGATTGCATTTCGATTACACGGATTGCCTCTGCGCCGCCCTTTATCGGTCACACAAGTGATGAGATATCGGATCGTCAACGCTTTCACTCTCCTACCAGGGTCATCCCCGCGCCGCTTGCTCCGCCTGCTCATACAACTCCAGCGGCAAGCCGTCCGGATCGGCGAAGAAGGTGAAGCGCCGCTGCGTGTATTCGTCGACCCGCACCGGCTCCACTTGCACGCCTTGCCCCTCCAGCCAACGCTTGGCGAATGCCACGTCCTCCACCGCAAACGAGAGATGGCGCAAACCGCAGGCCTCCGGCCGCGACGTGCGCGGCGGCGGCGAAGGGAAAGAAAACAGCTCGAGCTGTCCGCCATTGGGCAGGGCCAGATCCAGCTTGTACGACTGGCGATCCGCGCGGTAATTTTCCGCTACCACGCGCAGCCCCAGCAGATCGACGTAAAAGGCCCTGGACACCTGATAGTCGGAGCAAATGATGGCAACGTGATGGATGGCGTGCAGGCGCATGATGAAAAGCGATGATGTCGTGGGCTGGTTGGCGGCGGCGATATGGTTCAGAGCTTACCGCAGGGGAATTGTTCAACGCCAGGTCAACGCAACGGCAATACGCCGGACACGCTGAAACAATCCCCTGCGGCAACATTTGCGTTATCCCGGTGGCATCAACACCTGCTCGCGCAGCAAGGTCGCAACAGAGAAGCAAGTTAGGCAAGCCGCAAAAGTTGCCGGAGGCTAAAATACCCTTCGCCGCGCATCCGATTGTTTTTGCGCGGCAAGTATTTGCAGATCCGTTATTCATGGCTTTAGATCCCACCACCATCCTCATTCTTTCCACTGCACTGGCCGCGGCCGCGGGCCTGTACCTGGCGGTGGAATGGACCAGCGTACGCGAAAAGTCCCTGCTGTTCTGGAGCGCCGGCTTCGCCGTCATCACCGTGGGCTGCGTGCTGGCCTTGGCGCGCTCGGCCGGCTTCCTGTTGCTCGGCATCTGGTTCGCCAACGGCTTGCTGATCGCTGCCCACGGCCTGTTCCTGGCCGGCGTGGCCTGGTTCACGCGCACCCGGCTCTCCCGCGGCTGGTACCTGATCGCCGTGCTCTGGCTGGCGATGCTGCTGCTGCCCAACCAAGCCTGGTGGTCCAAGGTGATGCTCTGCATCCAGTCGCTGCTGATCGCCGGCATCACCTTGCGCGCCAGCTTCCTGCTGCGCCCGCACGGCGTGTCGCTCAGCGTGGGCGCGGTGCAGCTGCGCTATGTGCTGCTGGTGCACGGCCTGTTCTACCTGGCCAAGGCCGGCTCCACGCTGGTGCTGGGCGGCAGCGTCGACCTGCCCGCCTTCCGCGGCCTGGTGATCCAGATCTCGCTGGTGGAAGGCGCCATGGCGATCATGCTGATCGCCTTGTCCATGACGGGCACCGAGCGCCACCGTCGCGAAGAACGCATCGAACAGCTCGCCGCGCGCGACCCCCTGACCGGCCTGTACAACCGCCGCGCACTGGACCGTCGCGCGCCCGGCCTGCTGGCGCTGGCCTCGCCGGCCAATCCCGGCGCCCTGCTGCTAATCGATATCGACAATTTCAAGCAGGTCAACGACCTCTACGGTCATGCCGCCGGCGACAAGCTGCTGGTGGCCCTGAGCGACATGATGCGCGACGCCCTGCCGCGCAGCGCGCTGGCGGCGCGCCTGGGCGGCGACGAGTTCCTGATTCTGCTGGAGGGCTCATCCGACGACGACGTGGCGGCGCTTTGCGACAATCTGCGCGACGCTTTTGCGCAGAAAGCGCAGGAGGAGTTCCCCACCCCCAACGCAGTCACGCTGAGCGTGGGAGGAACGCTGTTCGAGCAACCGTCGTCAGGCCTGGCTGCGCTGATTGAACGCGGCGACGGCGCCCTCTACGCCTCCAAACGCGAAGGCCGCGACAGGCTCAAGCTCATGCCCGCCGCGTAAGTACAGGCACCGCGGCACCCTCTGCCATAGCGCCTGTAGGGCATTTCCTGATAGACGCAAAGCGGGTTCTTTAGAAAGATGTGTTCCTGAGAAAAGCCGTTTCAGGGACGCATCATGACAGGTCAACCAACATCGCATACATCACGGGCAACGAAGATCTTCGTCGTCCTGGTGTGCGCCGTCATCGTGACGTTGGAAGCCTGGTCCGCCTAGCGGGCCCGCAGCGTCGAGATCGAACAGGCCAACACAGCCTCCTCCAATATGGCGGTGGCGCTCGCGCAGCATGCCGACCAGACCTTCAACGAGGTCGACATCGTGCTGCAAAGCGTGCTGGAGCATCTGCAAAACGACGGCGCATCCGCCGCCGGCCGGATCAGAACGCATGAATTCATGGTGACCACGGTGGGCGCCATGCCGCAGCTGGCGGGCCTGTTCGTCTACGACGCCAAGGGGCGCTGGCTGGTCAATTCGCAACCCCTGCTGCAGACCCGCTTCAACAATGCGGAGCACGATTACTTCCGCTATCACCTCACGCACCGCACCGACAAGGCCTACATCGGCAAGCCGATGCGCAGCCAGACATCGGGCCAATGGGTGCTGACCGTCAGTCGCCGCGTGAACAATCCCGACGGCTCCTTCGCCGGCGTCGCGCTGGCTACTATCGATCTCTCCTACTTCGACCGCTTTTACCAGCAGTTCGATATCGGGCGCGAAGGCGCGATCCTGTTCGGGTTGAGCGACGGCACGCTGATTCACCGCCGCCCGCTGCTCAGCGATTCGGTGGGCAAGAATATTTCGCGCATGCCGCTGTTCCGCGACTACGTCAGCCGCGGCCCGGGCGGCACCTTTGAGATGCGCTCGCCGCAGGATGGCGTGGTGCGCATCAGCAGCTACCAGCATCCGGCCGCCTATCCGCTGTTCGTGGTGGTATCGCTGGGCAAGAACGACGTGCTGGAAGACTGGAGCCGCCACCTGTGGGTGCGCAGCCTCGGCGTGGCGCTGCTGCTGCTCGTCATCTGTTACGGCGGCAACAAACTGGTGGCCCAGGTCTCGCGCCGCGAAGCCGCTGAACGCCAGGCCATCGAGTCGAAACTGGAGCTCGAAGAGCTGTACCAGGCGCTGGAGGCGCAGGCGCAAAAGGATGGCCTGACCGAGGTGTTCAACCGCCGCTATTTCGACCAGACGCTGTCCTCCGAACTGGCGCGCTTCAGTCGTTCCGGCGGCTCCCTGTCGCTGGTGATGCTGGATGTGGACCACTTCAAGAAATTCAACGACACCTACGGCCATGCCGCCGGCGACGTCTGCCTGCAGCAGGTGGCCGCGGCCATCGCCAACGTGGCGCAGCGGCATTGCGACGTGGTGGCGCGCTATGGCGGCGAGGAGTTCGCGCTGATCCTGCCGACCTGCGGCAAGACCTGCGCCCATGCCGTGGCCGACCAGATGGTCGAAGCAGTCCGTGCACTGAGGATCGCACACGCGGCCAGCCCCGGCGGCGCGGTCACCATCAGCGTCGGCGTGGCCACGCTGGCGCATGCCGGCGGCTTCCAGGCAGCGCCGCGCGATCTCATCGAGGTCGCCGACGAAGCCCTGTACAGCGCCAAGGAGCAAGGCCGCGACCGCGCCGTGCACCGGGACTTCACCGTACTGAAGACGCTCGGCAAGACTTACATGGCGGCCTGATCCATATCGCCTGCCGCCTCCCCTCAACATTCACGCCACCGGAATCCGACCATGCGCTGCCTCATCAGATACCAGCTTCGCGACGAAGACAAGCCCGCCCGCTATGAATTTTCGGACAGCGCGCCCGACTTGGAGAAGGTGATCACGCGTCTGACAGAGTTCCTGCATCCCGAGGTCACCTATGAATTTCTGCCGATCCAGAAAGACGGCGCCGACACAGTCACCCAGCTGCGCGCGCGCATCGCCGACGCCCGGGCCTTCCTGGAACACTATTGCGGATTGAAGAGCTTGTCCTACCGCCTGCAGCGCGACGATGCTCCGCCGTCGGACGCCGAATGGTCGGGACTGCTGTTGGTCGATGGCCTGCAGGACTGGAGCGACCTGCCGACGGCCGGCTCGCTCGCGCCCAGACGGGTGATTCCGGCCGGCTTCACGGCGTTCGCCTGAGTCTCTCCTGCGCAGCAACGCTGCGTTGCATCACGCATATTCGTCCACTAAAATAGTACGAATATGAGCAAAGACCTTGACCAGCGCATCGGCGCACGCATCCGCATCGAAAGGGAAAGCCGCCATTGGTCGCTGACTGAGCTGGCCGAACGCTCGACGGTGTCGCGCGCGATGATCTTCAAGATCGAGCGCGGCGAAAGCAGCCCCACCGCCAATTTACTGGCCAAACTCTCCGGCGCCTTCGGCCTGAGCATGTCAGCGCTGATGGCGCGCGCCGAACTGGGCCAGGGAAAATTGCTGCGCAAGGAAAACCAGCCGGTCTGGACCGACCCGGACAGCGGCTACGTGCGCCGCCATGTATCGCCGAAGTCCGATCTTCCGCTCGATATCGTGCACATCACCCTGCCGGCGCGCACCGCAGTGCCGATGCCGGCCTCGGCCTACGCCTTCATTCGCCAGCAGATATGGGTGCTGGAGGGCGAACTGGTGTTTGTCGAAGGCAACACCCGCCATGTGCTGCACGAGGGCGATTGCCTGGAGCCCGGCCCACCGGCCGACTGCGTCTTCGAAAACGAGAGCGACGCCGACTGCACATATGCCGTCATCGTGCTGAGCACCACCTGATTCCGGCTGCGCTCAAGCGCTATTGCCCTTGCCGCAGTCGTCCACTATAGTAGACCACCTTGATAACACATGACCGACTCCACCATGCTGATACGTGAGGCCAACGCCGGCGATGTGCCCGGCATCGCCGCGATCTATAACGACGCCGTCAACAACACCACCGCGATCTGGAATGAAACCCCGGTCAGCGAACAGAACCGCCTGGAATGGCTCAACACGCGGCAGGCCAGCGGCTATCCGGTGCTGGTGGCCGTATCGCCTGCGGACGAGGTGCTGGGCTACGCGACCTTCGGCGACTGGCGCGCCTTCGACGGTTATCGCCACACGGTGGAACATTCGGTCTACGTGCACAAGGACCGGCGCGGCGCGGGCATCGGCAAGCAACTGATGCAGGTGCTGATCGACAAGGCGCGCGCCTTGGGCAAGCACGTCATGGTAGCCGGCATCGAGGCCAATAACCGCGGTTCGGTGGCGCTGCACGAGAAGCTGGGCTTCGAACACGTGGGTCACCTCAAGCAGGTCGGCACCAAATTCGGCCAATGGCTGGACCTGGCCTTCCTGCAGCTGACGCTGGACGACCGCGAGCGCCCGGCCAACTGATTTGCGCGCAGCGAAGGCTGCGCAGACGCAACAATGTCCACCGGCGCACGCCAATCAGTCCTCGCGTGCGCCGCTGTCCCTCAAGATTTCTTCAAAGCCGGCCTCCACGCCGCGCTCCAGCTTGCGACGCCTCTCGGCGCCATACACCTCGGAGTGAATCCGCCATAGTTCCAGATGCCGGAAGTAGGTCGAGCCGCTGTCGACCCGCCTGACCGCCCCCACCGGATCAACCGGGATAACGGGCGTAACTGGATTGCGCGCCATGTTGCCTCCTTCTGTAATGCGGGACGCCGGATGGCGTCATCTCAAGCACGGGGTGCGACCAATGCCCGCCCTTGCCTGCGCAGGTGCATGAACTGCGCGGTCAATCCCACGATCAGCAGAACCAGCAAGGCCGCCTGCGCGCCCAGCAGCAGCGGCGAGGTCAGATCGGTGACGAAGGGATGGCCATCCGGCACGCGACGCAGCGTTTCGCTCACCGTCGGCACCATCAGCAAGAAGGCCGTGAAGCTCAGCAAGCCCGTCTCCACGTAACGCCCCGCCCGTCCCAGCCAGGCCAGCCGCCCGACGCCATAACCCGCCAGCAGGCAGGCCAGCGTGGCGACACCGATGGCGTTGCTGATCGGCTGGCGCGCCACCAGGAACACGGTGACGGCGCCGATCAGCATTGAAATGAAATATACGATGCCGGCCGCCGAGCGCGGCACGATGCGACCGTAGCGCGCAAACATGTACACGGCGACAGGGATGGCAGGCAAGCTGCCGAGGGTATGGATCCATCCGAGAGGGGAAATGCCGAACATGGGTGTTCCTCCATTCAAAAATTAAAAATGATGCGTAACAGGAGCGGCCATTCATTCCCGCAGGAAAGATCGCCGCCTGATGCCTTAAATCTACCTACCAGTAAGTAGGATTCATGTTCCAAAAATAGCGCCGCGTTGCCGGGCGGCGCAGGATGCCGGAGCGTGGGCCGACCTCCGCTCAAGCCCCCATGCGCGCCAGCACCGCACCGACGATCGCGCTGAACATCTTGGTATCGCCATAGGCCCGTGCCGCCAGCATGGCGCCGTGCACGGTCGCCATCAGGGTTTCCGCCTCGACCTGGGGCGCCTGTTCCAATCGCAGGCTGCCCTGCTTGCCGCCGCGCTCAAGCACCGACGCCAGCCAGGCCGATAAAGCCCGGAAATGCGCCCGGACCTCGAGCGCGATTTCTTCCGGCAACATCGGCATCTCCGCGGCCAGCAAGGCGCATACGCAGAAAGACGACGCCGGATCGCCAATGCAGGCTTCCCAATAACCG
Organism: Herbaspirillum sp. LeCh32-8; assembly: GCF_017814915.1. Taxonomy (GTDB): domain Bacteria; phylum Pseudomonadota; class Gammaproteobacteria; order Burkholderiales; family Burkholderiaceae_D; genus Herbaspirillum. Next base: position 69,416 of record NZ_JAGIPZ010000010.1, read on the forward strand.
CAATACGCACGCAGCTGCACCACCGGATCGGCCACCTTGCGTTCCATTTCTGCGATCCCCGCCTGGGAAGCCTCGCGGTACTGCTTCACCAGCGTCTGCACCAAGATCGCCTTGCTGGGAAAATGGTGATGGATGCTGGCGTTGCGAATGCCGATCACCTTGGCGATATCGGCATAACTGAAACCGTTGTAGCTGCCGGCCACGATCAGCGTTTGCGCGCACTGCAGGATTTTCTCGGCGGTATTGGATGAGTTGGAAGAAGTAACCATGCACGCATCCTACTAACTAGTAGGTATGTCGTCAAGCGGCGGCTGAAATTTCATGATGCGGCAACGCGACGATGGCGCGCGCCGCTGTCGCGCCATGACACGCGCGATGGTCGCTGCGCTTGATTTATCCGGTCGATCAACGTAACTTTTAATCAGCAAAAATACTTAACCAATCCGCATGTTGCAGCAAGACAAGCAGCGGAAACGATGGAGGGCTGTGTGAAGAAACGTTTGTTCTGGCTGGCGATGCTCCTGTTGTCCGCCGGCGCCGCTCATGCCGAGCGCACGGTCATGCTGGAGCAGGACATGGGCTGCGATAGCGTGGAGGTGCAGCAGATGCGCGTACAGCTTACGCGCATCATCATGAACACCGACAATGAACAGTCCAAGGACGAGGCCACCCGCAGGATCGTCGACCTGACGCAGCAGCACTGCGTGGCCCTCTCCGGCATCTTCCCGATCACCGGCAAGGCGAGCGGCCTGCTGAAGGTCACCACCCGCGAAGGCCGGGATCTGTGGCTGGTGGAGTGAGGGCGCAGACCGCCTATGGGGATTCCAATGAACACCGCGGTGGCGGAGGCGGAGGCGGAGGCGGAGGCTTCTTGGCCGCTTCTTGCCGATTGCATCGGGCTCCTCCCGTACCCGGACGATGCCACCATGAATCCCGCACAATCAGCGCGGCCCTCAGGATTTTCCCGATGGGCGCAATCCGGCGTCGCCTCTAAAATCTGCACACGTCTCCTGAATCCTGCAAGATTCAGCTCCGCCTCCGGTCTCGCGACCGGGGGCTTTTTTTACAGTGGCAGCGCCGAACCTATGTCTATCTCCATCGATCTGGATATCGCCGACCGATACGCCGCCCTGATCCAGGATCTCGCCGCGCTGGCCCGTAGCGGCAACTATGTGACGGCAAATCTCGCCTGCGCGCTCGACAACGCCAGGCGCGACTTCGATGCCGGCGACCGCGACGCCTGCCGCCAGTGCATCCAGACGCTGGCTTATGCGATGCAGGATGAAGATGAAGCCAATACTTCAGTAATATATAACGCCGTCCTGCACTGGGCGATCAAGGGCCTGCACACGGATTGATCGCGTGGCGGCAACGCCTTCCCACTTCGCTTCCACTTGAAGAAAGCCAGCAATGCTGTACCGCGTCCTGAGTTGCTTCCTGCTGCTGGCCTCCCTGCCAGGCCCTGCGGCCATGGCCGCCGACCAGATCATCTGGGGCAAGCATCACGTGCCGCCCTACATGATCCGCGAGGGCGAATGGGCGCACCAGGGCATCTTCGATCTGACCCTCGACGTCATCAAAGAAAACCTTCCCCAGTACCAGCACATGGAGCTGGGCGCCCCCTTCCCCCGTGTGCTCAGCGAGATAAAGAAAGGCAGCCACTGGTGCTACATCGGCACGCTGAAGACGCCCGAGCGCGAGGCCTTGGGCCACTTCTCGCTGCCCACCTCGATCTTCTTGCCCTTGCGCATCATCGTGCGGCGCGACCGCCTGGCCCAGTTCAAGAGCCCGCAATCCTTACAGGCGCTGCTGCAAAATCGCCAGCTGACCACCTCGGTCATGCGCGACCGCTCCTATAGCCCGACGGTGGACAAGCTGCTGGCCGCCTACCCGCCGCGTGAATACTATTCCGAGCAGGTCGAAGCCATCAGCATGCTGCTGGCCGGGCGCATCGACTACATGATCGAGCTGCCGCTGCTGGCCTTCGACCAGGCCCGGCTGATGGGCCGCGCCGGCGAACTGGTCGCCATCCCCACGCAAGAAGCGGACGAAGTGGTCTTCAACCGGGTGATGTGCCCCAAAAACGAATGGGGACGCAAGGTCATCGAGCAGATCGACAAAGTACTCGCCGCCAACCGCGACAAGCCCTACTACCGCAGCATCGTCGAGAAGTGGCACGACCCGGAATCGGTAGCGGAGATCCGCAAGATCTATGACAGCGTGTTTCTCAGGATCCAATGATGGCGCTCACAACGACCGTGAGGCGCCCACAAAAAAGCCCGCAACCGCGGGCTTTTTTCATCGGGAGAAGAACGGCCATCGGCCGCATCCAGGCGCATCAACCGCGATAGCGCCCCGGCTTGTGCCAGACGATCAGCATGCCGTTCATGGCCACGGTGCCCAGCACCGACCACAACATCTTGGTCAGCGGCAGCGACGCCGCGGCCAGCGCGAACAGGAGCAGATCAAAGCCCAGCTGGGCGATGCCGGCGTTGATGCGATAGCGACGCTGGATCCACAGGGTGACGGCGCCGGTGCCGCCCATCGATGCATTGTGGCGCGCCAGGCACAGGATGCCCATGCCCAGGAAAGTGCCGCCGGCAATGGCGGCGAAGCCGCTGCCCACGCCCGAGACATTGAGCCAATGGTCGATGCCGGCCACCACGGCGCCGATGGCGGCGCTGACCACGATGCTCTTGGAGGCGAAGAAGCGGCCCATCGCAAAGAAGCTGAACACGATGAACGGGATATTGATCAACGGCACCAGCGGCGCAGGCGCCAGGCCGGTGAGCAGGGACGTCAGCAAAGCCATGCCGGCGATGCCGCCGGTGATCAGCCCGCCTTTGGCCAACAGGGAAATCCCCATGGCCGAAAACAGCACGCCAAGATAAAGGCCGTACAGATCGTCCAGGGCATTGTGGGGGACAAGCTGGGCCTGACTGGCAGTCTGGGCGGGAATATCGGTGAGATTTGTTGCGCTGCGATGCGTGCGATTCAACGGGCCGGTCCCGGTCAGGGCGGTGCGCGACACATCCAGGCGATCGCCGGCAACGCGGCGTCGAGTGCTGAAATACATGGTTTCCCTTGAAGGTAATCTGGGGACTGAACCTGCGACCGTGAGCGTTTGCTTGTGGCTTGGCGATGGTCGAGGCGAAACGATTTGCTGCAAGTATACATTTCTTTTCCCGGGGATCTGCCGGACAGGCGGCGGCGAGCTTGAAAAAGATGCTGTGTGTCGTTAATTCGCCTAAGGCGGATCGATGCAACGGCGGCGGAAAGTAGAAAAATGCCAACAGAAAACGCAAACGCCCCGGTACAAGCCGGGGCGAACGGTATCCATCTTGCCGCGCCGCTCGACGCGCACGCGGACTGCCTTCTCATCTGACGAGCTTGCGCAAGCCGGCTCAGGCGTCCTGCCACCCCAGGCTTGCCGCCTCGGCGGCGCTGAGCGCCCTGCCGCGCAGTTCATCCGGGATCTGGTGCGCGTCCTCGTCGTTGACGCGGTAAACACGTACATCGGTGCCCGGGTGCAAACCCAGTCGGCGGGCCTGCGCGACGGCGGCGTCCATGTCGACGGCATCAAGGATGGCGTGGCCCAACCAGCGCGGCGGCGCCGCCCCTGAGGCGGCAAAGGCCAGCCAGAAACTCATTGTCGGCTGCGCCATGTCGGGATCATCCACGGTATCGCCGTAGACCGCGGCCACGATGGCTCGCAAGGCGGCTTCCGCCGGTGTGGCGCCGTTGCCCCAGGGACCGTCGCTGCCCTTCAGCTCGGCGCTCCAACGCTCGCCGGCCCTGAAGGTCTCGATGCGATGTTTGGCCAGCAGCGCATCGCTGAGCGTTTTGTCCTGCGTCGGCTGGTAGCGCTGCGCGGCTTGCCCGGGCTGGGCGCCGGCCAGCAGGCATTGCCCGCCGTGGCGAACGACCGCGATGCCTTCGGCCTTGCCGACCCAGAAATCGAGGTCAGTCCCGGCAAGGTCGTTTGTGTAGAAATGGGGCATGGCGATCGGCGATGAGTACGATGAGGAAGAAGATAAAGCGGCCGCGCATTGTACTGCCCGCCGCCTCGCCTCATCAAACCCGCTCAGACCCTGGCGGCGGCGCGTCGCTTCGACGACAGGTAGATACCCGGCAGCACCAGCGCCGCGCCGGCGGCATGGAACCAGTGCGGGGCCTCGCCCAGCACGATCCAGGCCGCCAGCACCGCGTAGATCGGACTCAGATAAAGCAGCAGCGCGGTGCGCGTGGCGCCCAACTGGCGCAGCATGAAGGTGTAGGCCAGATAGGCCATCAGCCCGGGCACCAACCCGGCGATGAAAATGAGCAAACACGCATAGGGCGTCAGCCAGCCGACAGCGGCATTGGCCGTCTCGTACCAAGTGAACGGAAACAGGATCAGCAGCCCGGCCAGCGTGCTGCCGAACAGGCGCTGCACCGGCGTCAGCCCGGTTTTCCACCATTGCTGCAGCAGCGTGAAGCCTATCCACGCCAGCGTCGCCGCCACGATCCACAGGTCGCCGGCCACGAAGCGGATGCCCAGCAACGCATCCAGGCTGCCCTTGGAGATGATGAACATCAGCCCGGCCAGCGCCAGCAGCATGCCCAGCCGCTGGCGCAGCGCCAGCCGCTCGCGCAGCAGGTAGCTGCCGACCAGGGTGATGCCGACCGGTGCGGCCGAATAGATCAGCGCGATGTTGGTGGCCGAGGTGGTCTGCCCGGCGATATAGGGAAACGAGCCGCAGATCCAGGTGCCCAGCGCGCCAAAGCTGAGCAGCTGCTTCCATTCGCGCCGGCCGTGCTCGACCAGCGCACGCCGCTCGCGCCACACCAGCGGCAGCATCAGGGACAGCGCCACCAGCCAGCGGCCGAAGGCCAGCGTGTTGGGCGGCACCACGCCGACACCGACGCGAGCGATGATGTAGTTGGAAGACCAGATGGCCGGCGTCACCCACAGCAGGATTTCCGCCAGTCGGGTGGACGTGAGATTGACCGATGGCAGGGGCGTGGCGCCGCGTGGCATGGTTGCGCTTCCGGAGGTGTCAGTTGGAATGCGCTTTATTCTGGACGAGAGCGCCACCGCGATGGGTGAAAATTATGCAATGCCGGACGCGCCCTGCCCCGGCTGCCGGGGCCTTGCCCGCTATGTGGACGCCAGCCAGTCGAGGACTTCCTCGGTCGGCATCGGCCTGGCGAACAGGTAGCCCTGCCCCAGCGTGGCGCCCAGCTCGCTCAGGATGGCCAGATGCCCTTCGGTCTCCAGTCCTTCCACCACGCAGGCGACCTGCATGTCATGGCTCAGCGTAAGCAGCGACTTGACGATCTTGTAACTCACCGTGTCGTGGCCGATGTCGGCCACGAAGCTCTTGTCGATCTTGATGCGTGTCAGCGGCAACGCCAGCAGATGGCTCAGGCTGGCATAGCCGGTGCCAAAATCGTCAAGCGTCACGCCGCAGCCGAGCTGGCGCAGCTGCGTGATCATCCGGCTGGTCTTGTCCAGGTCGTGCAACACTGCTGTCTCGGTGATCTCCAAATCCAGCCGCTGCGGCGCGAATCCGGAATCCCGGATCACGCGCATGATCTCGGCCAGCCCTTCGCTGGTGTTGATGTCGTTGGCCGACAGGTTGAACGACAGGCGAATATGCTCCGGCCAGCGATAGGCCGCCTGCAGCGCCTTTCGCAGCAGGGTGACGCTGAGCTGGTTGATCATGCCCATGCGCTCGGCGGCGGGGATGAATTCCATCGGCGAGACCTGGCCGACCAGCGGGCTGTTCCAGCGCGCCAGCGCTTCGAAAGCGATCGTGCGGCGATCGCGCAGGTCGACGATGGGCTGAAAGTACACACTGAGCTCGTGACCGAAATTGGCCTGGCGCAGCGCCTGTTCGATGTTGGCATTGCGCTGGATCTGCGCCTTGTCCTGTTCCGAAAACAAGGTTACGGTACCGCGCCGCTCGCGCTTGCCGTGGTACAGCGCGTAGTCGGCGTGCTCGTAGAGCGACCGGGCATCGCAGGCCATGTCGGGGAAGGTCGCCACGCCGACCGAGGCGGCAATCTGCACGGTGGCCTTGAAGATCACGAAGGGCCGGCGCAGGACGTCGCAGATCTGCTTGCCGATTTCCTGCAGCGCCTCGTCGCTCAGGTCGCGGTCCATGATCAGCGCGAACTCGTCGCCGCCCAGGCGCGCCAGGTGGAAGTACTCCGCCCGGCAGGTGTCGAGCAGGCGCCTGCCGACTTCCTCCAGCAGGCTGTCGCCGTAAGCGTGGCCGTACAAATCGTTGACGGCCTTGAAGCCGTCCAGGTCCAGGATCGCGACCGCGAAGCGGTCATTGCCGGCCTGCGCGCGCTGGCAGACCTCGTCGAGCAGCGTGAAGAACTTGCGCCGGTTCGGTATCTGCGTGAGCGAATCGAGATTGGCCAGTCGGGAGTTTTCATCGCTCAGGATGGCCGTCTTCACCTGGGCGTCGATCAGGCGCCTGAACTCGATGTAATGGCTGTTGACCACCACCAGCATCACCGCCGTCACCAGCACCACGTTGAGCGCGGCCGCAACGAACACCGGAATATCGGTGGAGACGAAGAACACCGTGAAGATGCCGTTGACGATCAGCGCCGCCGTCAGCGCCGCGGAGCGCAGATACATCAGGCAGAAGATGCAGCAGATGACGGTGACGCCCATATAGAACGCCACATGTGCATGCGCGTAAGCATCGCCATACGGGAACAGCATCACCGCCCAGACGGAAAAGCTGACGGCAATCGGGGCGGTCAACACATTGGTGCGCGTCAACGCCGTAGCCGCCTCCTCCGGGCTGGGGTCGATCTTGCGGCCGCGCCACCAGAACGCGAAACGGGCTGCGCAAAACACCGTCATGACGGCCGGATACACGATGCTCAACCAGCGCGGAGCCCAGTCGAGATGGGTATAGGCTAGCGCCCAGGTGTTGACCACCAGGATGAGATACATCATCGGCATCTTCCGGGAAAATGCCTTGTATTGGGCGGCCAGCAGTTCCGGCTGGCTATTGTCTATGCGCCAGTAACGGCGCAGCTGGTCGATCATGGGGAGGGTGAATGGCGTATCACGAGGTGAGCTATTTTATCCGGCCTCGCCCCCTCACCTCATCAGGAAATCCCCGAGAGACAGGCAGCGGAGGCTGAATTGCGCAACTGCATTTCCGCACGGTATTTTTTGTTTGCCACTGTGCCGACCTGGCAGCGCACTGGAAAAATTCCCTCTTCCCGCATAAAAAATGCCGACGCAATGCGCCGGCATCTTTTGTGGCCCACTCATCAGGCGGGTCAATGACTGGTCTGCGTGCGCGTCTCGGGAGCGGGTGTCGCGTTCCTTTTATTGGACACGATCAGCAGGATGAAGCCTATCACCTGCAGCGCGAGGATAGGCGTCAGCGCCAGCGCGAAACTGCCTGTCTGTTCCTTGATCACGCCGATCAGGTAGGTGCCGACGAAACCGGCAAGGTTGCCGACGGCGTTGATCTGCGCCAGGCCGGCAGCGGCAGCTGCAGGACCCAGCCGCTCTGTAGAGAGTGCCCAGAAGGGCCCCTTGAACGCGTAAGTGCCGACCAGCGTGAGCACCATGAAGAGCATGGCCGGCGCCAGCTGCTTGGTGAGCATGCCTGCGCCCAGCGCGCAGGCCGACAGCAACAACGGCAGCGCGGTGCTCCAGACGCGTTCACGACGACGGTCCGAGACGCCGCCCCACCAGATCATCATCACGGATGCAATGGCGAAGGGAATGGCGTTGAGCCAGCCGGTCTGGATGGTGCTCAGGCCAAAGCTCTTGATGATCTGCGGCTGCCACAGCGACAAACCGTTGCTGGCTGCCGAGGTGCCGGCATAGACCAGTGACAGCAGCAGCACCTGCGGATGGAAGATGATCTTCCAGGTACGTCCTTCACGCACCGGCGCTGCACCGGCGCCGCTGCGCTGGCGCTCGGCCTCCAGTGTGTTGCTGAGCCATTGCTTTTGCTCGGCGCTCAGCCATTTGGCATCGTTGGGCGAATCCGGCAGCCAGAAGTAGGTGAAGAAGGCCAGCAGCACGGCCGGCGCCGCTTCGATCACGAACAGCCACTGCCAGCCGTACAGGCCGCCGATCCCGTCCATCTGCAGCAAAGCGGCGGAGATGGGTGAGCCGACGAAGCTGGACAGCGGCACCGCGACATAGAACAGGCTGACGATGCGCCCGCGCGTGGCCGCCGGGAACCACTGGGTCAGGTACAGGATGACGCCGGGAAAGAAGCCGGCCTCGGCTGCGCCGAGCAGGAAGCGCACCACATAAAAGGAGTTCGGCCCCGTGACCAGCGCCGTGCAGGCCGAGATGATGCCCCAGCTCAGCATGATGCGGGCGATCCACTTGCGCGCCCCGAACTTCTTCATCGCCAGGTTGCTCGGCACTTCGAATAGGAAGTAGCTGATGAAGAACAGCCCTCCCCCAAGACCGAACACCGCCGGCGTCAGCCCGATGTCCTTGTTCATCTGGAACGCGGCGAAGCCCACGTTGACCCGGTCGATGAACGACACCAGGTAGCAGATCATCAGGAACGGGATCAGTACCCTGGTCACCCGCTTGACCGTTGATGCCCCAATTTCGTCAGCACTCATAGTTATTGTCTCCTCAGCAACAGATATGTTCAGGATTTAAAAATAATTCCACATACATGCTAACGTATACGTTAAAGTATTCGTTAACTTATTTCTTGGCTGATGCACAATTGCGCTTCCTGGTTCTATCAAACATGGTGAGAAATGAGCGCTAACGAGTTGCAACAGACGATGGAAACCGAGGCCCCCAGCGGGCGCATGGCCGATGCCGCCTATGCCACGATCAGGCAGCGGATCCTGGACAACGTCTGGTCCGCCGGTTACCAGGCCACCGAAGCGATGGTGGCCACCGAGCTCGGCATGAGCCGCACGCCGGTGCGCGAAGCGTTGATGAAGCTGCAGCAGGAAGGCCTGATCAAGGTCACGCCGCGCCACGGCATGCGGGTGCTGCCGGTCTCGCCCGAGGACATGGAGCAGATCTACCAGATCCTGACCTCGCTCGAGGCCACGGCGGCCGAGCTGGTCGCCGCGCGCGGCCTGGACGATGCGCAGTTGAAGCCGCTCAGCGACGCCACCACGGCAATGGACGAGGCGCTCAAGGTCGACGACCTGGATGCCTGGGCCGCGGCCGATGAGCAGTTCCACGCTCACCTGCTGACGCTGTGCGGCAACGACATGCTGCGCAACGTGGTGCTGAACTTCTGGGATCGCGCCCACCGCGCCCGCATGGTCACGCTGCGCATCCGGCCCAAGCCGACCCATTCGACCCGCGAGCACATCGAGCTGGTCGCGGCCATCCGGTCGGGCGATGCAAACCTGGCTGGGAGCGTGCAACGCGCCCACCGCAAACGGGCAGGCACCGAACTGCTCAGTCTACTCAACCGGTTAGGGCTCAATCGGCTCTAGCTTTTCGTATGAGAAATCATACGCACTCACTTAGGTATCAACATGTCCCAGACTACCCCGTCGATCTACGATATTGCAGTGCTGCCAGGCGATGGCATTGGCGTTGAAGTGATGCAGGCGTGCGTGGCGCTGCTTGAAGCAGCCCAGCAACTCGACAAAGGCCCGCAGCTCAAGCTCACCCGCTACGACGCCGGCGCCCAGCACTACGCCAAACACGGGGAAGCGCTGCCGGAACGCACGCTCGACGCTGCGCGCTCAGCGCACGCGGTGCTGTTCGGCGCGATGGGATGGCCTAATGTGCGTTATCCGGACGGCACCGAACCGATCCCGCAGCTCGACCTGCGCATGGCATTGGATCTCTACGCCGGCGTGCGCCCGATCCGCTGGTTCCCGGGCCTGCCCAAGGTGCTGACCGACGAGCGCGCCGAGAAGATCGACTTCGTGCTGGTGCGCGAACAGACCGAAGGCCTGTTCTATGCGCGCGGCAAGGGCTCGGTCAACGAGGCCGGCGAATCCTACGACACCATGCAGATCACCCGCCGCGGCACCGACCGCGTGAGCCGCTTCGCCTTCAAGCTGGCCGAGCAGCGCAAGCGCCGCCGCGGCCAGGCCAATGTCACCTGCGTCGACAAGGCCAACGTATTCACCTCGATGGCCTTCTTCCGTGACGTGTTCAACGACGCCGCCAGGGATTTCTCCGGCATCACCTACGATCACGCCTACGTCGACGCCATGGCCCTGACCATGATCAAGAAACCGTGGACGCTGGACGTGATGGTGACCGAGAACATGTTCGGCGACATCCTCTCTGACCTGGCCGCCGGCCTGATCGGCGGCATGGGCATGGCGCCCTCGGCCGACGTCGGCGACCACCACGGCCTGTTCCAGCCGGCGCACGGCACCGCGCCCGACATCGCTGGCCAGGGCAAAGCCAATCCCGGCGCGATGTTCCTGTCGGGCGCCATGATGCTGGACTGGCTGGCCGACCGCCACGACCAGCCCGAGCTGGAAAAGCGCGCGCGCACGATCGAAGCTGCGCTGGAAGCGGTGCTGGGCAGCGGCAAGATCCGTCCGATGGAATACGGCGGCGACGCCGGCACCAAGGCCATGACCGACGCCGTCATCGCCGCACTGCCGGAAGTCGCCGGCAAATAAGCCCGCGGCGCCGGCGACTGGCCGGCGCTGTTCCCCATTCAAGGAAAGCCATCCCGCCATGCTCATCATCGCCGTCACCTTCAAGGTCAAGCAAGACAACGCCGCCGCGTTCCGCGCGGCCATCCTGAAAAACGCCGCCACCTCACTGGCCGAGGAAGCCGGCTGTAATCTCTTCGACGTCTGCGAGAACCAAGAAGGCGTCTTTTACCTCTACGAGCGCTACACCGACGACGAGGCCTTCAACATCCACCTGCGCTCCACGCACTTCGTGGAGTTCGACAAGCTGGTCGCTCCCTGGGTAGAAACCAAGAAGATAGAACGCTACTCGCTGATTTCACCGGTTTGATTCAATCTCCCAATTGAGCAAGCCTTGGTTTGGCCCGGTTGTTTCCAACCGGGCCTTTTTGTTTTGCGGGATGGCGGCAAGAAAACACCAGCCTCAGCGGCGGCGGTACGAAGCGCCGGGCAGTGCGATGCAGACGCGGCCTTTCACGCGCGTCCAACAGCCGATGCCGCTGATGAAAAAATAGCCGCCGACCTGCGTCAGCGGCTATCGGCGCGACGCAATGCGGCCGGCGTCAGAAGGTCTCCCACTCGACGTCGGACGTCGCCTGTGCGCCGGCCGCGGGGAGCGCCCGCCGCGCGGCTGGCAAGGCTGCTTTCGGCACGGTTGTCGATACTGTCGTCGATGCGGTCTTTGCCGCAGCCTTCAGGCGCACCGGATCAGCCCCGGACGCGGCGCTTGCCGACGCCAGGGTCGGCGCCTGCACATGGGCGGCCGACAACTTGAAGACGCTCACCAGACCCGAGAGCTGTTGCGCCTGATCCTGCAGCGATTGCGCGGCGGCGGCGGCCTCTTCGACCAGCGCGGCGTTTTCCTGCGTGCTCTGGTCCATCTGCATGATCGCACGATTAATTTCCTCGATACCGGTGCTCTGCTCCTGGCTGGCGGCGGAAATCTCCGCGACGATGTCGGTCACGCTGCGCACCGCATCCACCACTTCGCGCATCGTGGCGCCGGCGCGGTTCACCAGGGTGCCGCCGACCTCGACCTTGGCCACGGAGTCGTCGATGAGCTGCTTGATTTCCTTGGCGGCGGTGGCCGAGCGCTGGGCCAGCGAACGCACCTCGGACGCCACCACTGCGAAGCCGCGCCCTTGCTCGCCGGCACGCGCGGCCTCCACCGCGGCGTTCAGCGCCAGGATGTTGGTCTGGAACGCGATGCCGTCGATCACGCTGATGATGTCCACAATCTTGCGCGACGATTCATTGATGGACGACATGGTGTCGACCACCTGGCTGACCACGTCGCCGCCCTCCACCGCAACGCGCGAGGCGGTTGCGGCCAGGGCATTGGCCTGGCGCGCGTTGTCGGAGTTCTGCTTGACGGTGCCGGTCATCTGCTCCATCGCGGAGGCGGTTTCCTCCAGCGAGCCGGCCTGTTCCTCCGTGCGCGAGGACAGGTCGAGATTGCCGTGCGTGATCTGGCCCGAGGCGGTGGCGATGGTGTCGGTGCCGGAGCGCACCTGCGCCACGATGCCGTGTAGCGCGTCGTTCATCAGCTTGAGGGCGTCCATCAGCTCGCCGGTTTCATCGCGGCTGTTGGCGCGGATGTCCGTGCGCAGGTCGCCGCCGGCCACGGCGCGCGCGGCCACCACCGCCTGACGCAGCGGGCGCGAGATGGAGCGGGCGACATAGGCGGCCAGGGCGATGCCGGCCAGCATGGCCAGCGCCAGGATCAGGATGATGCCCAGGCGCGCGTCGGCAAAGGTGTCGTCCGCCCCGCGATTGGCCCGCTCGGCGCCTTCTTCATTGATCTTGACCAGCTTTTCCAGATCGGCGGTCAGCTTGAAATAGTTGGCCTGGCCATCTCCGCGAAAGACGCGCTTGGCCTCGTCCAGCGTATGCGCCTGCATGGCCTCGGCGATCATCTTGTGATGCTGCAGCAGCGTTTCCACGTTCTTCTTGAACGTCGGGTAGATCGCCTGCTCGGCCGGCAGGGCGATCTGCGTTTCGTAGGTGGCAAGCGTCTTGTTGAGCACCTTGATGGCGTCCTCGGTGCGCGCATTCACCTTCTTGCCGGCTTCGTCGTCGCCGTCGGTCAGTTGCAGCTGCGCGTCGTTGCTGCGCATGCGGGTCAGCACCAGCTTGAGATCGGCCAGCGTGGCCAGGCGCGGTATCCAATTGCGCGACATGTCGCTGGAGGCGCCGTTGACCGCCTTGAGCTGCACAATGGCAAAGCCGCCCGACAGGGCCATCAATATCAATACGCATGCGAAGGAAATCGCCAGCTTCTTCGCAATCTTCATGTTGTTGAACCAACTCATCATTCCCCCCTTATGTATGTAATGCGACGGCGGGCATACCGCGCCGCCGCTAGGCATGTTGGCGCCAGCACGGATTATTGCATGCATTAACGTATTCATTAAAATTGAATTGGGGCAATAAATCGTTTGCCGTTCGGCTTGACGCGGATACGCAACATCCTGGATGCAAGATGGGGAACAGATCGTCGACACGGCCTTGGCAGGCGCCCGATCCTGCCGACCGGCGGCCGGCGGCGTTGAATTGCGGGCAATACCCGACCGGCCCTGATGCCCCGGAGGCGCTTGTTCCGACAATAAAAAAACCCGCGCAGGCGGGCTTTTCACATTCCGGCGTCATCGCCGATACGACGGTGCGGCGGCGACATAGCGGTCATTCCAGGGGGGCTTGCAGCGGATATGTCGTCCGGCGGCATCACCTCGCTTGCGCAATCAGCCGCCTCCCATCATCAGGTTCTCCAGGGCGAACTTGATCAATTCGGTACGCCCCTCGATGTTCAATTTGCGCTTGATGTTCAGGCAATGCGTCTCGACGGTGCGAACGCTCAGCGCCAGCGTATCGGCGATGCTCTTGTTCGACGCGCCCCTGGCGATCTGTTCCAGTACCTGGCGTTCGCGCGCGGTCAGCGACTCTTCCTTCACGCGCGGCTGCGCGATGATGGGCATCAGGGCGGCGCTGTAATAGATGCCGCCGTTGAGCACCGCCTCGATGGCGCGCACGATGTCGCTTCCCGGCGCATCCTTCAACACGTAGCCGCGGGCGCCGGCGCGCATCGACTGCAGGACGTACTCGGCCTTGTTGTGCATGCTCAGGACCAGTACCGCGATATGGGGAAAGTCGGCCTGGAATTTGCCGGTGAGCTCGATGCCGCTCACCCCGTTCAAGTTGATGTCCATCAGCACCAGATCGATCGGCTGGCGCGCGGCGTGCTGCAGGGCCTCGTCGGCATTGCCGGTCTCGGCGACGACGCACACTCCGGGCATGCTCTCCAGCCGTGCGCGCAAGCCATCCCTGATCATCGGGTGGTCGTCGACGATCATGATGTTTTTGGTTGCCGTCCCTTCAAGCATGCAAAGCCTCCTTTGTCGACAGCGAAACGCGCGCGGTCACCGTAGTGCCGTCCGGGCCGGATGATACGGAAAAACTGCCACCGACGGCGCCCAGCCGTTCGGCCATGTTGCGCAAGCCGATACCCTGCTTGGGATGCTTGGCGATCTGCCCCGGATCGAAGCCGGCGCCGTTGTCACGAACCACCAGCACCAGCCAGCCATGCTCCTCGGCCAGTTCAAGCGACACCGCCGTGGCCTGCGCATGGCGCCAGGTATTGTTCAAGGCCTCCTGCGCCACCCGGAACATGACCGTATTGATCATCGCGGACGCCGGATTTTCCTGCGCCTTACAGCTGAAATCGACCTGCATTTTGCCATGCGCGCCCCATTCGTCGCACAGGAACTGCAGCGCGCTGCCCAGGCCCAGATCATCGAGGATGGCCGGCCGCAGATCATGCGAGATGTGGCGGATTTCGCCCAGCAGGCGGTTCATCTGCTGCACGGTGTGCTCGAACGCCCGGCGCGCGGCTTCGACCTGCTGCGGCGCTTCCAGCTTGATGATGGCGGCTTCGGACTGCAGCTTGATGGACACCAGGTGCTGGCTGATACCGTCATGCAGGTCGCGCGAGACGCGTGCACGCTCTTCTTCCTGCGACAGCACGACGCGCTGGGCCAGCTCCCTCAGCTTGACGTCGGCCACACGCTGCTCGCTGAGATTGAACAGCAGGCCGAGGCTGGCGACGGCCGCCACCGCCAGCAGCGCAATGATGGCGATCATGCGCATGGTGTCGCGATTGTGTCCGGAGACCTGCTCGTCGATCTTGGCCAGGGCCGCGTCCACGTCGTCGAGATAGATGCCGGTGCCGATGATCCAGCCCCATTTGGGCAGTGCGATCACGTAGGCCAGCTTGGGCGCCACCGTGCTGCTGGACGGCTTGCTCCACAGGTAGCGTTCGTAACCGCCGCCGTTGCGGGCGCGGTCGATCAACAGCCGGATGGTCTTGGTGCCGTCGACGTTTTCCCAGTTCCACATGTTTCTTCCGAGCAGCTCGGGCTGGCGCGGATGCACCAGCGTATTGCCGTCGAAGTCGTAGGCGAAGAAATAACCGTCGTCGCCGTAGTCCAGCTGCGCCAGTATCTTCAGCGCTTCGCGCTTGGCGGCCTCGGTGTCGGATCGTGCGTACAGATGCGAGATGGAATGCTCGGCCAGGTCGACGTAGTGGCGCAGCTCCGCGTCCTTGCTGCTCTGGTAGGCCTCCTGGATCGAATGACGCTGCTGGTCGCCGAGTCGGATGGTCTGATGCCAGACGACGACGGCAATCACCGCGAACGAGATCAGCAGCGGCGTGGCTGCGTAGAAAATGATCTTGTGCCTTAGTTTCATTCCAGCAATATCTCCTCTGGCGGACAGGCCGCGCGCACTCCCTGATGCGCCGTCCCGTCAAGCATCCCGCTTGTTTGCCCGCGATTTTATGCCGGATCGCGCATGGCCACCTACGTGTTCCTACGTAGAAGCGCTAAGTGATCCCCCGCTTGTCCGGCAGCGGGGAGTTGCGAATACTACGGCTCATAAAAAAATGCCCAAGAAACGATGCACGCCGCTGTCGCATGTATCCGGAGACATCCTCGCAACACCCCAGCCGCATGCCTTGTCGCGGATGTACTCCAGGCCACCTATCCATTTTCCATAACGACATAGGAGATCTGATGTCCACCGACATTTCATCCGGAAAAGAGGGGCGGAGCTATCTGAAAGCCCTGCTGCTGCTCCCCTTCCTCGCCTTGCTTTGGGTTCCGTTCTACAACGCCGAAACGCCTGAGCTGTTCGGTTTCCCCTTCTTCTACTGGTACCAGCTGCTGTGGGTGCCGCTGACGTCCCTGATTATCTGGATCGTCTACCGCGACGGCCTGAAGAAAGGAGTCGAATAATGGAAACCAACAACATCCACTGGTCGGCCCTCTGGGTCTTCATCTTCTTCTTCGCGCTGGTCACCATCATGGGCTTCTGGGCCTCCAAATGGATGGCCGGCCCCAAGAACAAGGGCGCCCACCTCGATGAATGGGGCCTGGGCGGCCGCAACTTCGGCACCTGGATCACCTGGTTCCTGGTCGGCGGCGACTTCTACACCGCCTACACCGTGATCGCGGTGCCGGCGCTGGTGTATGCGGTCGGCGCCTACGGCTTCTTCGCGCTGCCCTACACCATCCTGGTCTACCCGATCGTGTTCGTGATCATGCCCAAGCTGTGGCACGCCGCCCACAAAGCCGGCCACGTGACTGCGGCCGACGTCGTCTGGGGCCGCTACAAGTCGCGTCCGCTGGAGTTCGCCATCGCGCTGACCGGCGTGGTGGCGACCATGCCCTACATCGCCCTGCAGCTGATCGGCATGGAAGTGGTGATCAAGGCGCTGGGACTGACCGGCGAGCTGCCGCTGCTGGCGGCCTTCGTGATCCTGGCCCTGTACACCTACTCGGCCGGCCTGCGCGCTCCGGCGCTGATCGCCTTCGTCAAGGACATCATGATCTACATCGTGGTGCTGGTGGCGGTGATCGTGGTGCCGGCCAAGCTGGGCGGCTACGGTGCGGTGTTCAGCTCGGCGCGCGAAGCCTTTGCCCTGAAGGGCGGCGCCACCGGCCTGACCTTGAAGCCGACGCAGTTCCTGCCCTTCGCCACCCTGGCGCTGGGCTCGGCGATGGCGGCCTTCATGTATCCGCACACCCTGACCGGCATCTTCGCCGCCAAGGATGCGAACACGATCCGCAAGAACGCCGTGTTCCTGCCGGCCTACACCGTGCTGCTGGGCCTGATCGCGCTGCTGGGCTACATGGCCTACGCTGCGGGCATCAAGGTGCAGACCAACAACGACGTGGTGCCGGCGCTGTTCAACGGCCTGTTCCCGGGCTGGTTCGCAGGCTTCGCCTTCGCCGCGATCGCGATTGGCGCGCTGGTGCCGGCGGCGGTGATGTCGATCGGCGCCTCCAACCTGTTCACCCGCAACTTCTGGAAGCCTTACGTCAACCCCGGCATCAATGCCGAAGGTGAAGCCAAGGTCGCCAAGATCGTGTCGCTGGTGGTCAAGTTCGGCGCGCTGGTGTTCATCCTGTTCCTGCCGACCAAGTTCGCGCTGGACCTGCAGCTGCTGGGTGGCGTGTGGATCCTGCAGACCTTCCCGGCGCTGGTGTTTGGCCTCTTCGTCGGCTGGTTCGGCGCACGTGCGCTGCTGTGCGGCTGGGCGGTGGGCATCATCGGCGGCAGCTGGATGGCGTTTGCCGACGGCATCAAGCCGGTGCACACCTTCGTGGTGGGCGGCGACTCCTACACCATGTACACCGGCCTGATCGCACTGGCCGCCAACATCGTGGTGGCGGTCATCGCCAACCTGGTGCTGGGCCGCGGTTCGCAGCCGGCGCTGAAGCAGTCGTAAGTTTCAGCAGGCATGCAAAAAGCCGTGCCCGCCGGAAGGCCGAGCACGGCTTTTTTTCAAGGCCGGCGCAATGAAAAAAGCGGCCCCTGAAGGGGCCGCTTTCATTTGAGGCTATCGATGAAGATCCGCACTCGACTGCAAACCGCATGCCGTTACGCCGACATGTCACTTCGGATCCGACCCTGCAGCCCAGAGACGATTATTCTTGCTCGAACCATTCAGGCCAGGAGCTGCGGTGCCGTCGTCCTGCTTCGACATGAGGGATCAATCGCTGCGCCAGCACGGGTAAGCGATTCGCTGATTTGGCAATCCGGTATTTGACGATGTGCACGCATTCCCGGTCGCCAAACTCGCAGCGATTGAGCGAGGTGCCGCCGCAAGGACCGTTCGCCAAGCCTTTGGGACATGTCTCCGGACATATGTAGACGGTGTCCTGCAGGCGGCAGCTGCCGCAGGTATCGCAACCGACCAGCGGTCGCTTGACGGCGCGCTCGACGGCGCGCAGTGCGTCCGCCCCCATGCCGGCCTTCCATACCGGCCGCGTTACGCTCCAGCCGAAGGCTCTGCCCAGCCATCCCCTGCGGTTGAACAGCTTCTCATGCACTGCAGAGAGCAGCGTATATCGGAAGCGCTCCCCACGGGTGGCGGCGACGTCTGACTGCCCTCTTTTCCAGCCGCCGGGTCCGGGGGAAAAACACACCCGTACCATCCCTGGCATCTGCCAGCTTGCATGCCATTGCTCCCGCCAATCGGCCAGCGAGCTCACGCTGTCGCGCAGCTCGGCAATCGCTCGCTCCAGCGACAGCAGCTCGTTCAACGTATGCACCCCTGGCATATGTATGCCGGCATAGCCCATCAATTGCAGGCCGACGATCTGCAGCGCCAGGCGTTCCAGGCTGCGCGCGTCGGCATGGGCCGGCGATACCAGCTGCTCCCGGGCCAATAGCTCGCGCATGGATGCGGTGATCACGATGCCCGGCACATCCCGGAGCATGGCCGCACGCTTGCCGGTCAGCCTCATCACGCAGGCCAGCATGGGTTTCATGCGCGCCTGCGCGCGCATCCAGCTCAGCGCTTCCATATGCTTGGCGGCATCGAAGCCCAGTTGCAGGGTAAGGAAATCGGCGCCGGCCAGCAGCTTTTTCTGCGCCTTCAGATACTGGGCGCAGCCTTCTTCCTCGCGGTATTTGAATGGATTCAACGCCGCGCCCAGCAGCCAGTCCGGACCGTGCTCGCGCGCAATTTGCAGCGCGGGCACCGATTCCAGATAACGCACCGGCGCCCGGCCGGGATGATGGCCGGGCAAGCGATCGCCGCTGAGCAGCAGCAGTTGCTTCAGGCCTCGGGCCTTCATCGATGCCATCTGCTGCAACACGTCGGTTCGTTCGCGATCCTTCCCCGAGAAGTGGAGCAAGGAAGAAGCCGGGTCGCCCAACGCCGCTGCGCCTTCCATGGGGCTCATGTCCGAGTGCAGACCGACGCGATCGGAAAAGGACGGCATCAGCGGCCAGCCCGCCAGATACCCGCGCCGGGTGATTTGCGCAAGCGCGGCGACGCGCGATGGGGAATGTTGAGGAATGACTTCCAGCACGCAGACGAACCGACCTTCGTTCAGCGCTTGTTGCAATGGGCTCAAGAACAGCTCGATACCTGACAGATCCGGGGGATGCGCCAGTGGAGGAGACAAATTATCAAACCGCGCCATGCGCGGCGATGTTGCGATACTGCCCTTTGAAGTACAGCAGCGGGCGCAGGTCGACTTCCGGCAGGTCCAGCGCTTTCACCTCGCCGATGACGATCACGTGATCACCCGCGACGTGTTCGGCGTAGATCTCGCAATCCAGCCAATGCATGCTGCCGGCGATGATTGGATTGCCCAGCGGGGACTCCCGCCATTCGATCCCATGCCATTTGTCCGCGCCACGCCGGGCGAACTGGTTGGAAATATCGATCTGCTCATCGGACAGGATGTTGACCGCGAAGCGGCGCGCCTGACGAATCTTTGGATAGCTGGCCGAACCGGACATGACGCTGAATGACACCAGCGGCGGGCTCATCGACACGCTGTAAAACGACTGACAAGTGAAGCCGACCGGCTCGCCATCGATCTGTGAGGTAATCACCGTGATGCCGGAGGCGTAGTGTCCGAGCGCTTCGCGAAAGCGCAACGGCTCGATGGCGATACTGGAATGTGACATGGCAGGTGCCCGGCAGGTGCTCAATAAAATGGCCGTCGCAAACAGCGCGCGACGGCCTTTTCCGTGGATAGAGTTACTTCGCCAGTTCCTGGCGGATGATCTCCGCGCCTGCGCTCAGGGCGTTGAGCTTGCCGCGCGCAACCTCACGCGCCAGAGGCGCCATGCCGCAGTTGGTGCACGGATAGAGCTTGTCGGCATCGACAAACTTCAGCGCCTGGCGCAAGGTGTTGGCGACTTCCTCAGGCGTTTCAATGGTATTGCTTGCCACGTCGATGGCGCCCACCATCACCTTCTTGCCGCGGATCAGTTCGATCAGGTCCATCGGAACGTGCGAGTTGTGGCATTCCAGCGAAACGATGTCGATGCTCGACTTTTGCAGCTTGGGGAAGGCCTCTTCATATTGACGCCATTCCGAGCCCAGGGTCTTCTTCCAATCCGTATTGGCCTTGATGCCATAGCCGTAGCAAATGTGGACGGCGGTCTCGCACTTCAGCCCTTCGATTGCGCGCTCCAGCGTGGCCACTCCCCACTCGTTGACTTCATCGAAGAAAACATTGAACGCGGGTTCGTCGAACTGGATGATGTCGACGCCGGCCGCTTCCAGCTCGCGCGCTTCCTGGTTCAGGATCTTGGCGAATTCCCAGGCCAGCTTTTCACGACTCTTGTAATGATCGTCATACAGGGTGTCGATCATCGTCATGGGGCCCGGTAACGCCCACTTGATCGGCTGATTGGTCTGTTGCCTGAGGAACTTTGCATCCTCGACGAACACCGGCTTGCGACGCGCCACGGCGCCGAACACGGTCGGCACGCTGGCGTCGTAGCGGTCGCGAATGCGCACGGTCTTGCGGTTCTCGAAATCGACGCCTTCCAGGTGCTCGATGAAGGTCGTCACGAAGTGCTGGCGCGTCTGTTCGCCGTCGCTGACGATATCAATGCCGGCGTGCTGCTGCTCTTGCAGCGACAGGCGCAGGGCGTCACGCTTGCCGTCGATCAGTTCCTGGTCTTGCAGCTTCCAGGGGGACCACAGTTTTTCCGGCTCCGCGAGCCAGGAAGGTTTGGGCAGGCTGCCGGCGGTCGAGGTGGGTAACAGTTTTTTCACAATGGATGACCTGGTGTGTTGAATGAATCAGTAAATCAGTGCGCGTAATTGGCGGACCATTGCGCCAGAACCGTCTGGTAAGGTTTGATGAAGTTCTCCTCCACAAACCTGCCCTGTTCCACCGCGAGACGGCTGCGCTCTTCGCGGTCATAGACGATCCGGGTCAATGAATAGTCCTGGTGCTTCAGGCTGGGTTGATAGGATTTTCCCGCCGCTGAATTGGCGTTGTAGATCTCGGGGCGATAGATCTTCTGGAAGGTATCCATCGTGCTGATGGTGCTGATCAGCTCAAGGTTCGTGTAGTCGCCCAGCAAGTCGCCCGAGAAGTAAAAGGCCAGCGGCGCTGCGCTGTTGGGCGGCATGAAATAGCGCACCTTCATGCCCATCTTCTTGAAGTATTCATCGGTCAGGGAATACGCGTCCTGGAGGTATTCCACGCCCAATACAGGATGCCGATTTTCGGTGCGCTGATAGGTCTTGCTGCTCGACACGCTCAGGCAGATGACGGGCGGCTTCTTGAAATGCGCCTTGTATGCGTCCGAGTTCACGAAGGACTTGAACAACTTGCCGTGCAGGTCGCCAAAATCCTCCGGTGCGCTGAAGACCGGCTGGTTCCTGTTGCGTTCCAGCAGGACCACGCTGAAGTCGTAGTCGCGGACGTAGGAGGAGAAATTATTTCCGACAATCCCGGCGATGCGTTCATTGGTGTGGCGATCGATGACGGTGGTTTTCAGGATCTCGATCAACGGCAGCGCGTTGCCGGCGCTCTCGCCATCGACACTCATCTCGACCGACACGATCTCCAGCTGCACGCTGTAACGGTCGCCGGTGGGATTGTCCCAATCGGCCAGGGCATTGAAGCGGTTGTCGATCATCCGGAAGGTGTTGCGCAGGTTTTCCCGGCGGCTCTCTCCTCGCGCCAGATTGGCGAAGTTGGTGGTGATGCGCGTGTTCTCCGAAGGACGATAGTCTTCATCGAAACAAATGCTCTTGATCGCGAAGGTAAATTCTTTGCTCATGATGTTCCGGTATCCCGATGTCTGAAATGAAGCTGCGTTGGCTTCCTGCTTCTTCAGTGCTTCGCCCGTTTGTTGCTTGTCTGTTGCCGGCTTTTTTGTCCGGCGGACTGCGCACTGTCGATATCCGGAGTGAATTTTATGTCGATCCATCCATGAATAAAAATGAATTGATCTCATAAAACCATTAGATTTACTCATGACAAAAATAGATGTGCCGATGCTCGCTCAGGATTGCCCCTCATGCGGAGCCTTGCGCTGCGCGCTGACGACGGCCGTCGGCCTCGACGTTCAGTCGGGCCGGCAGCCAGGTGAGGGAATTATCGCGAGGGGACGAGTTTGCCTGGGCGGCGGGGATTTGCTCGCGTCGGATCGATGCGAGCGGGGAGCGATGAAATGGAGCGTGGGTGAGCGCAGTCTCACTCACCGCAGCGGCAGGAACTGATGAATGCAAGGGCGGCGCTTGCCCGATTTCTCCACGATCGCAGACGGCAAAAGCCTGCCGCCCGGCATCAAACGGCGGCGGGGCTTTTCGCCTGCTCGATGAATGCGCGCAGGTAGTCGGTACCGACGTCCGCTTCTCGCGCGCCCAGGAAGATGTGCTTGGCGATGCCGTTCTTGCCCAGTCGCACCGGCACCACGTCCATCTTGTCTGCATACTCCAGCACCAGCCAGCGCGGCAGCGCCGCCACACCGCGACCGCTGGCGACCATCTGCAGCATGATGTCGGTGGTCTCGATCGGCTTGTGACGCTTGGGCGTGATGCCGGCCGGCGTGAGGAACATGCTGTAGATATCGAGGCGGTCCACCGGCACCGGGTAGGTCACCAACACCTCATTGCTCAGCTGCCTGGGCTTGACGTATTCCTCCTGCGCCAATTTGTGGTTGCCGGCGACGACCAGGACCTGCTCATAATCGAACACCGGCTCGAACACCAGGCCAGGCTTGTCCAGCGGATCGGGAGTCACCAACAGGTCGATCTCGTACCCGAACAACGCGCCGATGCCGCCGAACTGGAATTTCTGCTTCACGTCCACATCCACGTCCGGCCACGCGGCCAGATAAGGCGACACGACCTTCAACAACCATTGGTAACAGGGATGACATTCCATGCCGATGCGCAGCGCGCCGCGCTCGCCCTGGGCGAACTGCTGCAAACGCTCTTCCGCCAGGTTCAGCTGCGGCAGGACCCGGTTGGCCACTGCCAGCAGGTACTGGCCGGCTTGGGTCAGGCGCAGGCTGCGCCCTTCTCTCAACCAGATATCGGTGCCCAGCTGCTGCTCCAGCTTCTTCATGCTGTGGCT
Source organism: Herbaspirillum sp. LeCh32-8 (assembly GCF_017814915.1). Classification (GTDB taxonomy): domain Bacteria; phylum Pseudomonadota; class Gammaproteobacteria; order Burkholderiales; family Burkholderiaceae_D; genus Herbaspirillum. Next base: position 92,452 of record NZ_JAGIPZ010000010.1, read on the forward strand.
CAAGGCCGACTGCGTCACATGCAGCACGCCCGCCGCTGCGGTCAGAGAGCCTTGCTTTTCCACCTCTTGCACGATGGACAGATGAATGCGATCAAGCATGGTAAATGAATGAAATTCATGATTTTTTCACAGAAGACGATTTTACTTCATCGCTGATACGCCCGTAAAAACGCTCCTTATCCAGTCGACGCCGCTCCCGACACGGATCAACGCTGTCTCGACAGTGTCAGCTTATCGTCAGTGGTTTGTCAGTGCATCATGTAAAGATTGCATGACGCAACGATGCTCTGGGAAGCATCCTCATACGCGCTTTTCAAAAAAATCCAACGGCATCCAAAGGGGGAATCTTGGACAAGGGGCACGCGCAATCGATCGATTGGCTGCAGCGGCACTGTGATCTGCTGCATCGGAAAGCGAACGATGTATGGAACGAACTGACCGGCGCCATGGCGCCGGCGATGTCGTCGACGGAGCCCGCCGAGCGGCTGTTCACTCAGCTGCTTGATGCGGAAATCGCGCTGTGCCGGGCCATCGGCCTCAAGGCCCACCTGGAAGGCGAGGACAAATCCCTGCGCTTTGACGATGCCAGCATCGGCGGCCTGTTCGAGCGGGTCCATACGGAAGAGACCGCACTGGTCGACCAGTTTGAACGATGGAAGGGAAAAACGGCGCCGCCTCTGGCCGCCGTTGACCTGGCGCCGTGGCGCGAGGCGATGGCCTCTTACTTTCGCGCTTCGCCCGGAGAGATCTGAAGTACCCTGCCGCGGCAGCGGCCCCACGCATGTCGTCCACCGCCGCTGCCCATCTGACTTACGCCCCCTCACCGCGGCTCACGCCGAGTCAACGCGCGCGTCTTTTCTCGACGCTTGCAAGGCTTATAGCGCGTGATACCCTAGCCGCCAGCGGACGACGAGCACCTCCTCGCTTGTCTGTGAGCCTGACCACGTCGCCCCCTTGCCCAAACGGCAGCGCCCTCCATTCAACGCACACCAGGAAAATCGACATGACCGACCAGGCCCGACATCTCCGCATCGACAATATCGAATTCAACGTCGCCGACATCGCACGCAGCAAGGCGTTCTACGGCAGGGTGTTCGGCTGGAGCTTCGTGGACTACGGCCCCGCCTATACCGAGTTCAGCGACGGCCGCCTGGCGGGCGGCTTCACCACCGGCGAGCCGGTCAGGCCTGGCGGCCCGCTGGTCATCCTGTATGCCGACGATCTTGAGGCCATTCAACGCAAGCTCATCGACGCCGGCGCCGCCATCAGCCGCCAGACCTTCTCTTTCCCGGGCGGCAAACGTTTCCACTTCATCGACCCCGACGGTTATGAATTAGCAGTGTGGTGCGCCGACGCAGCGTAACAAGGCATCAACGACCTCTCGCCAAGTCGAACAGGCAAAACCGACGAGAACGGTTCGGGAGAGGTGGCCCATCTGCGTCCGGGTCAAGGCGCCTTCGGTAATGCGATAATTGTGCCTGGTCATTTTTTCCCATCGCGATGAAAGTGAAAGCCACGTCTCTTGATCTTCTCTGTCCCACCTGCGGCATGACCGTCCTGCAAGTGCACGCCCAGACACGGCCGATACAAGAAAACAAGATCACTTGCCCCGCCTGCAAAGAGCAGACCAGGATCGCCTTGATGCACACAGCTTACGGGTCGACCTTCCAGGCCTATCTGCGGGATTTCAAGAACAAGGGAAAAATCCCTTTGTACGAGCCGCACCTGACGCCGTATGGAAAGTCCCGGCCAACCAAGAGCGATGCAAAGGCAAAGCGCAAGGGTGCGCAGCCAACGTCGGACCACGGCTGAAGCGCCGCCGGTCGGCCTCTTCGCCAGCCCGGACTATCTGGCGCGGCATGGCATGCCGGCTCCCGGCAGCGAATGCGCGGGCCATGAGATCGTGGCCTACAAGCCTTATACAGCGCCTGCGAAGGCGTTTTCGCTGGTGGATGAACCCTGCATGCGAAGGTGCGATTGTGGCGCTGATGAATTCAGGCCTGATGTTGAGACGGGTGGTTGCAGCTGGCCCGGGCATCGGGGAAATGCCCCTGCACGTGGGCGAAGCGATGGACTGGTGCCGATTTGGGCGCAGAAAGTGCGCAAGCCGGATGACGGCGTCTGGCTGGTCATGCATCCGGATCTGCGCGGCACCGCGAGGGCTCGGACCGTCGCAGACTTGCTCGCGACCGCAATTCGTTCCGGCAGAACGGGGACACCCAGCTCCCCATCACTCTCGATTCTCACTCAGTATGGCCGCGCACCGCGCCGCAGAGTCAGTTGGGCGAGCGTATCAATATCGACGGGCTTGACCAGATAATCGTCCACGCCGGCATTGAATGCCTGCTGCTTGTCTTCATCGCCGCTGAATCCCGAACAGGCAAGCAGGTAAATGTCGCGGGTACGTTCATTGCCGCGCAGGGACCGGATCAGCTCATATCCGGTCATGTCCTTCAAACCGATGTCCAGCATCACGGCATCGGGTCTGATCTCCGTTGCGCGGCGAATGGCATCTGCGCCGCTGTAGGCGACATCGGCCTCATGCCCCAACAGTTCCATCAACTCCTTCATGGTGTCGGCGATATCGATGTTGTCATCCACGACAAGGATACGCAGCGGCCCCTGATTGACCGGCGCTTGCCCCGGCGCCGGCGGTGCGTCCTGTGCGCCGTCATTGGCCGAGCTCGCCGCTTGCGGCAACTCGACGCGGAAGCAGCTTCCCTTGTCCAGGCCTTCGCTATGGGCAGTCAGGCTGCCGTCATGCAGCTCAATCAGACTCTTTGCCAACGATAAACCGATACCCAGACCATCCTGCCGGTCATGTCCCAGTACATTGGCCTGCGCGAACATCCCCCAAATCTCCTCCAGTCGCTCCGGTGAAATGCCGATGCCGTTATCGCTGACGGTAATCACGACCCGGCCGTTCTCGCTGTATGCGGCCAATTCGATCAAGCCGCCATCGGCCGTAAATTTGGCGGCGTTATGCAGCAAGTTGATCAAGACCTGGGTCAGCCGTACCTCGTCGCCCATCACAGCCAGGTTTGGATCGGCGCATACGGTTTCCAGTCGTTGGCGCTTGCGCTCCATCAGCTGGCGCGTGGCTTCCAGCGCGCTCTGCACGATATCGCCCACGCTCGTTCGCTTCGATTGCAACGCCAGCTTGTTGTGCGACAGCCGTGAAACATCCAGCAGATCGTCGACCAGCCGCACCATATGGTCGAGATGCCGCGAAATGGTAGAGCGGGCGCGCAGCTCCCAATCGGGCGCATCCGGCGCCCGCGTGTTGAGAATGCCGATGGCATTGCGGATCGGCACCAAAGGGTTGCGCAATTCGTGCGCCAGGATGGCGAGAAACTCATCCTTGCGGCGATCCATCTCGCGCAGTTCGCTCTCCACCTTGGCCAGGCGCAGCAGCGCGTTGACATTGGCGACCAGCTCGGCCGGTTCGATCGGTTCGAACAGATAATTGTCGGCGCCGCCTTCCAACGCCCGGATCTTGTCGGCCACGCCGATGTAGGAGGCCGATGTCTGCAGTACCAGGATGAAGGACGTGGCGGGGTCGGCCTTCAGGCGGGCGCACACTTCCATGCCGTGGATGTCCGGCAGCTTGACGTCGAGCAGGATCAGGTCCGGCCTCAGCTCACGCGCCAGCGCCAGGGCTTCGGTGCCGCTTGCCGCCTCCACCACGCGCATGCCGGCCTTGGTCAGGATACGGGTCTTGGCATAGCGCGCGGCGTCCGTATCGTCGACATTGAGGATCAGTTGTTGCTGGATAGTCATATCGAGGAAGCGATCAATGGTTTAGCCGTTGACCGCGCGCAAAGGCATTTCGTTTCCATCCGGCCCGGCGCCGACCAGCGCGCGCAACGCGCCCAGCAATTCGTCGCGGCTGACCGGCTTGTGGAAATAGGCGTCGGCGCCCAGGCCCATGGCTTTGTTCTTGTCGTCGACATCGGATGCAATGATGACCGGCACGTGGCTGCGCGTTTCATCGTTCTTGATGCTGACCAGCCAATGCCAGGTGTCTTTCTCGCCCAGCAAGATGTCGAGTACGACTGCACGGGGTTCGACATTGCGCCAGAAGGTCTCGGCCTCCGCCAGGGAAGACGCCTGAAGCAGACGGAATTCCGATTGATGCAGATAGCGCTCATAGAGCAGCCGCAGTTCGGCACGGTCTTCTATCACCAGCACCGGCAAGCGGACGTCGTCGCTCTTCTGCGCCGCGAATTGCTCGTAACCGGATGCGGGCGCCTGGAAATGGACGGCCGGAATCACGGCGCTGAAGGTCGATCCTTGGCCGGGCCGACTCTCGACCGCGACTTCGCCCTTGAGCAAGGTAGCAAGCTGGCGGCACAGGGGCAGCCCCAATCCGGTGCCCTTGACATGGCGCTGCAGGTGATTCTCCACCTGGCTGAACTCCTCGAAGATGGTGGCAAGATGCCCTGCGTCTATGCCTATCCCGGTATCGGTGACGGAGAATCTGATCGAACCCGCTTCCGGCACGGGTTCTGCCGTGACCGTGATGCTGCCTCGCTCGGTAAATTTGATCGCGTTGGAGATGAAGTTGCGCAGGATTTGCGACACCTTCCCCTCGTCGTTGTACATTTCGCAATCCTCAGGCGCATGGAAACTCAACTGCAGCCGCTCCGACACCAACAGCGGTCGCAGCATGCCGCGAAGCGCGCTAAACAACTCCGCCACCTGGAAGGTGCTGGGCCGGATTTCCACTTTCCCGGCCTCGATCTTGGCCAGGTCCAGCAGGTCGTTGACCAGCTCGGTCAGCGAGTTGGCGCTGTCAAGGATGAAGCGAACCTGCTTTTCCTGCTCCACGCTCAAGTCGCCGTCGACCCGGTCCAGCAGCAATTTGGCCAACGCCCGCACGGATGACAGCGGGGTGCGGAATTCATGGCTCATGTTGGACAGGAAGCGTGACTTGGCTTCGTCGGCGCGACGCAGGTGATCGGCCTTTTCATCCAGCTCGGCATACAGCGCCACCACGCCGCGGTTGGTGTCTTCCAGCTCCCGCGTCAACTGCAGCAACTCTTCCTGGCGACTCTTCAGTTCGGCCAGGGCCGTCAGCAACTCCTGGTTTTGCTGCTGTGCCTCGGACAGTGCCACATCCATGGTCACCGAGGCCAACGAAGCGCCGACCTCGCCGATGACACGCGGTGTCACCAGCCGCGCCGCCGGCGGCAGGAGCTTTCGCAGCAGGATGGTGGTGCCCTGTCCTGCGGCGGTATGGACCTCGAAGGCATCCATCAGCTTCTTCGCGCCCAGCAGGCCCAGTCCCATGCCGGTGCTGGAACGATAGTGTCCGGCCAGGATCTGGTCGATATCCTGTATTCCCGGCCCCTTGTCACGCACATGCATCAGCAAGGTCTGCGGCGCGGTGCTCCCTTCGATGGCGAAATCAACATGGCCGCTGCCCGCATAACGAAAGACATTACGCGCCAGCTCGGAGATGGTGGTGGCGATGCGCACCTGATCCTGCTGCGCGAAACCGCATAATTCGGCGATGTGGCGCGCACGCTGACGGGCGCTGACGACATCGACTTCGCTGCGAATGGAAACGGTGAGCAAGCGGTGCGTCATGAAGAGGATCCCCTGCGAATGACCAGAACGCTGACATCGTCGCGTCCTCGGTAGAAATCGCGATAAAGCACGCCGGCGATGATCGCCGGATGCGTCTGTTCCAACCCGGGATAGGCATCCAGCGACCAGCGGCTGGTCAAGCCATCCGAATGGAGCACCAGCAGCATGTCGTCGCGCCAGGCGGCGTCGAACTGCTGCGTCTTGCGAATGTTATGGCCGACGATGCCGTTGAGCGAAACCAGGTGACGGCGCTCGCCGCCCACGATGGTGCAAGCCGCGATGTTGCCAATCCCGGCAAACGCCGCCCTGCCGCCGGACGAATCCAGTCGGGCAATGGCCACCGCGGCGCCGCGCGTCTTCTGCAGTACGGTATGCATCCGCAGCGCCAGCTCGGCAGGCGGCAACACGAAAGCCAGCGCCGGCATCAGCGCCACCGCCTCGTCCGAGGCCAGGGCCGCGGCGTCGCCATGCCCCAGGCCATCGCTGATCATGGCGACGACCTCGTTATCGCGCACCGCGGCCCAGCCGGCGTCTCCGCAGCTTTCTTCGCCGGCCAGCGGCACGCACACCAATCCGCATTCCCACCGCTCGCGCGCGCCGGCAACTTCCCAGACCACCGCCCGCAACACGGTGCCATTGCCGGGTAGTGAAAAAATATCGAATGTGTCGGCTTGACGCCGGATGGCGCCAAGCCCGACCCCATAGGTTCCGGCGGTGGAATTGCCGTCGACCATTGATGCACCGGTATCGGCCATGCCGGCGCCCTCGTCAAGGGCGAGCAGCTCGATGCCTCGCGCCGTGCTGCCGTCCGCGCCCTCTCCTTTCAGGGTGCGCAACAGGATCTGGCCGTGACCGGCATGTTTAAGCACGTTGGTGGCCGCTTCCGTCACCACCAGCGCCAAGCGCCCCGAAACCTCCTCGGGAAAGGCGATCTGCCGCGCCAGATCGGTCGCAGCACGCCGCGCCGCGGCCACATCGGCGGCCTCGCTGATGGCGACGATCTCCTCGGTGCGAGAAGCCGTCAGAACATTTTCCATTTGATGATGGTGACTTGTGTACCCGCGCCCGGCGCGGTGTTGATGTCGAATTCGTCTGCCAGACGCTTGGCGCCCGAGAGCCCCAGGCCGAGGCCGCCGCCGGTGGTGTAGCCGTCCGTCAGCGCCAGTTCGATATTCTCGATGCCCGGCCCCTGATCCGCGAACACCAGCCGGATGCCGCGCTTGACGCCGTTGTGCATTTCGCTCACGTGCGCCTCGCCGCCACCGCCATAGCGAAGAGTGTTACGCGCCAGTTCACTGGCGGCGGTCACCATCTTGGTTTGTTCGACCAGGGAAAAACCCATCCGCACCAAGTGGTCACGTACCAGCTTGCGCAGACGAACCACATCCTCATCGGAGCCCAGCGATTGCGTCAGCAGGCCCTGTTCATCCACCGCGCACCCCGCGCGATCGCTCAAGGCGTCCCATCACTCAATCTCCAGCTCAAGCAGCTTGACGCCACGCTCGACATTGAGCGCAGTCTTGACGCCCTCCAGCGTCAGGCCCAGCTCGACCAGCGTGATGGCCACGGCCGGCTGCATGCCGACCACCACCGTCTTGGCATCGAGCACGCGCGCCATCGACGCGGTATTGCTGATCATGCGGCCGATGAAGGAGTCCACCACATCCAGGGCCGAGATATCGATCAATACGCCGCGCGCGCGGTCGCTGACAATGCGCGCGGTAAGATCGTCCTGCAGCGTCATGGCCAGCCGGTCATGCATATCGACCTGGATGGTCACCAGCAACAGCCGGCCCATGCGCAAAATTGGAATGCGCTCCATCGCTTACTCCGCGGCGGATTGGACGGTAACGCGGGATCCGGTCTTTTTCAGCGCCACCATGAAGGCGTCGGCCAGCGTAGCCTTGGTGATGACGTCTTCCAGGTTCACGCCCAGATGCACGATGGTTTGCGCAATCTGCGGGCGAATGCCGCTGATGATGCAGTCGGCGCCCATCAGGCGCGCCGCCGCAATGGTCTTGAGCAAGTGTTGCGCGACCAGCGTATCGACGGTGGGCACGCCGGTAATGTCGATGATGGCAATCATGGCGCCGGTCTCGACGATCTTTTGCAGCAGGCTTTCCATCACCACTTGCGTACGCGAGCTGTCCAGCGTTCCGATCAGCGGAAGCGCCAGCACGTTTTGCCACAGCTGCACCACCGGCGTGGACAACTCCAGCAATTCCTGCTGCTGGCGCAGGATGACCTGCTCGCGCGCCTTCTGGTGCACCTCGATGGTGTACAGGCCGAGCTTGTCGAACAGCGTGCTGGTGCTGGCGATCTCCAGGGCCAGTTGCTCCGGCTGCGCCGCCATGGCGATGCGCAGATGCTCGTACAACGGCTCCTTGAGGGCAAACACGAAGGTGGCCGTATCCAGCGAGGAAAAACCTTGCAGCGCACGCGTGCGCGACACCTCGCCCAGCAGATGGCGCATATCGGCCCAGTCGGCGGAATCGGTGTCGCCGCCGGCGCCGGTTTCCAGCGTCTTGATCAGGATTTGCAGGAATTGCTCGGCCTGACGGCGAATTTCGAATTCACCGCCTTTTTCCTTGCGGCCCAGTTTTGAAGTCAGCGTCTTGAGCCAGTTATCCAGCAGGGATTGCTGATGTTGGTTCAGGGTCGCTGCCAGTTGTTCGCTTCGCGCTGATGTCATTTTTTTCTTGTGTCCTTAGCAGAGCTAACCCCGGCTGCCTGTCGGCCGGCCGGGGCGTCGTAATGAGGGTGCAGGATGAGCGCGACCAGATTCCCCCCAGCCGCGCCGAGGGCCATTCTAGAAGGGGGCCGGACTTGCGCCTGTCGGAAACCGGCGCGAGCGCGTGTAGGAATTCATAACCCTCCTGCAATATTTCTCGCATTGCGAGATCAATGGAGCACCTTCCTCCCGGCGGCGGGGCTTCGCCGTAGAATCCGACTCGCCTATAATTCGGCTGTGTGTATTTGTGAATTTGAGCCATCACCATGATTTTTCGCTATGAAATCAAAGGGAATGCGTCAGCCTTCACCTTCGGGGTGTGGTGCTGCATGAACGGTGGTTCATGGATCGTCAGCGGCGTTGAAATTCGTCACGACACGATAGGCTCGCTCTTTCCCAAACGCTCGCTTCCCGGCCTGTTCGACTCCAAAGCGCTCGCATTGGCGCGCGGCATTCGTTGGTGCGAGAGCGTTGCGCACCAGCTGCTGGACGCGGAAGTGCCCGACGTGCCGGCGGAGATGGTCCGCCCCATCCGGCATTTCCTGCGCCCGGCGCTCTGATAACCGTCCTGCCTTGCGTTCACTGCAGCTGAAGCGCTGCAGATATGTCCATCGATCCGGACGACAGCGACTCACGCTTGCTGAACCGTCATAATCGCCTCCGCGCGACGTCCCGACTGGTTGTCCGATTCCAGCAGGAACAGCAACAGGGAATGCGGCGACACCGTATAGCCCTCGCCGGGCGAGAAGCGCGGCAGCTCCGGGCGTTGCGGTACGTTGGTGTCGATCAGGCCGATCCAGCGCTCGCCGTTGGCCACCGGCGGCATCGTGAATTCCACCACGTCATGATGGCTGTTGAAGACCACCAGAACCGTCGCATCCCCGGCATGACGCCGGATGTTGCTTTCCCGCGAGCGCCCGTCGAGCACGATGCCGAAGCATTTCATGTGGGCGTCGTTCCACTGCTCCTGCGTCAAGGTCTCGCCGTTGGCGGCGATCCACATGGAATCGGTGACGCCCAGGTCTTCGTTGTATTCGCCGTTGAGGAAACGGCTTCGGCGCAGCACGCCCAGTTCGCGGCGCAAGGCCAGCAGGCGGCGCGTGAAGTCCTGTTGTGCGCGGCCGGCGTCATCGATGGCTTGCCATTGCAGCCAGCTGATGTCGTTGTCCTGGCAATACGCATTGTTGTTGCCCTGCTGCGAGCGGCCGAACTCGTCGCCGGCCACCAGCATGGGCGTACCCTGCGCCAGCAGCAGCGTCGACAGCAGGTTGCGTTGCTGGCGCCGGCGCAGCGCATTGATCGCCTCGTCCTCGGTCGGCCCTTCGGCGCCGCAGTTCCAGGAGCGGTTGTCGGAATGGCCGTCGCGGTTATCCTCGCCGTTGGCCTCGTTGTGCTTGTCCTGGTATGACACCAGGTCGTGCAGCGTGAAGCCGTCGTGAGCGGTGATGAAGTTGACGCTGGACCAGGCGCGCCGGCCATGATGATTGAACATGTCGGCCGAGGCGGAGAAACGCGTGGCCAGCTTGGACGCCATGGATTCGTCGCCCTTCCAGAAAGCGCGCACATCGTCACGGAAGCGGTCGTTCCACTCGGCCCATCCGGGTGGGAAGCCGCCCACCTGATATCCACCCGGACCGCAATCCCAAGGCTCGGCGATCAACTTGACGGCCGACAGCACCGGATCCTGCATGCAGGCGTTGAGAAAGCCGTTGCGCTGCTCAAAGCCGTGGTCCTCGCGCCCGAGGATGGTGGCCAGATCGAAGCGGAAGCCGTCGACATGCTGCTCCTGCACCCAGTAGCGCAGGCTGTCGGTGACCATCTGCATCACACGCGGATGAGACAGGTTCAACGTATTGCCGGTGCCGGTATCGTTGATGTAGTACCGGCGGTCGTCCGGCATGAGGCGGTAATAGGAGGCGTTGTCGATGCCCTTGAAACTCAGCGTCGGGCCGAGCTCGTTGCCTTCCGCAGTGTGGTTGTAGACCACGTCGAGGATGACTTCCAGCCCGGCCTCGTGCAGCGCGTCGACCATCTCACGGAACTCCGACGGATCCTGGCGCGAGAAATAGCGCGGATCCGCTGCAAAAAAGCCGATGCTGTTATAGCCCCAATAATTGGTCAGGCCCTTGTCCAACAGGTAGGAGTCATTGACGAAGGAATGCACCGGCAGTAATTCCACCGACGTCACGCCCAGCTCCTTCATGTAGCGCACCAACGGTTGTTGGGCCAGGCCGGCGAAGGTCCCGCGAAGGTGTTCCGGCACCTCCGGGTGGCGCATGCTCATGCCGCGCACGTGGGCTTCGTAGAATACCGTGCTATCCCATGGCACGCGGTGCCGGGTCGGCACAAGCGGCGTATCGGCGGCGTCGACCACCACGCACTTCGGCACAAACGGAGCGCTGTCACGGGTATCGAAACTGAGGTCGCCTTCGGGACTGCCGAGCTCATATCCGAAGATCTCCGGCGCCCATGTCAGCTCACCCAGGTGACGACGCGCATACGGATCCATCAGCAGCTTGTTGGGATTGAAGCGGTGGCCATTGGCGGGGTCATAGGGGCCATGCACTCGATAACCGTAGACGGTGCCCGGCTGCAGTCCGTCAATATGCACGTGCCATACTTCATTCGTATATTCCGGCATGGGGATGCGCGCGATCTCATGTTCGCCCGCCTCGTCGAACAGGCACAGGTCCACGCCCGTGGCGTGCGCTGAAAAGACAGCGAAATTTACGCCGCTTCCCGTGTAGGTGGCGCCGCGAGGAAATGGAGCTCCCTCTCGAATGCGCGCTGCGTAGTCGCCGGCATCGGGAACGAAGGGTTGGGATGCGTTTCTGACGTCGTCTTTCATGGATATGGGCGTTCAGGAAAATGATGGAAGTACGGCGCATGCAATTGCAAGACGCTTTCCCGAATGGCGGCCTTTGTTTCAGCCGCCGGAAAACATCGGATGCCCTGCCGCGATGTGAAGCAAAGTTTAGTTACACTTTTTTTTCGCGGCAGTCGGATGGCATCGCAAGCTCATGTAGGCCACCCGGGAAGTTGCCACGCCGGTGCCCGTGCGGCAAACCACGCAATATTGACGGAAGGAAACGCCCTCTCGGGACCGGATGCGATACCTGTAAAGCGACGCGCGTACATCGTTCATGCAATAGCATCGACAAGCGAAGGCGCCACCCGCAAGCTGACGCTGGAGCCGGTTCAGATGCCCGCATCTCTTCCGAGCTCGGGATTAACCTGATAGCCCGCCTGAAGCGCACAGCCTAAAGTAGAACTTATAGTAGAGCTTAAGGACGGGGAGATGGCAATGGAGACGAGAACGCTGCTTGTGGAGCATTATCTGCTTCTGATCAAGAACATCGCCTACCTTACCGCGCACGGCATCCAGTATCTGGAACGCATGGAGCCGCTTTTACTGCGCGCGATAGACCATTTGCATGTGGCGCATGTTGCTGATGCGCCTACCTGCAAGGCGCTTTTAACGCTCGCCATAGAAGATGAGCTTTGTCATGTGCACAGCCAGCATCCGCAATATGCGCATTCCCTTCGCATGGCGCTGCAGAGCCTCGGCCGCTAATCGCGCGCCAGTCTGACGGGGCGCGCCGCCCACATTCACTCACCGGGCACGTTGTCCGTGTTCAGATGCGCGACGATGGCTTCGCACCACTCGATGCCGCGCGCCACCGCCTGAGCCTCGCTGGCAAAAACGCCATTCACCTTGCGCCACTGCGTCAGGGGCTCGTCATCCATCACTACCTGGGCGGCGTCCAGCTGCCATCCGTCGGCTTGTTCGCTGTAGCGAAAGCGATAGAGATATTTTCCCTCGTGTGCTTTTCGTTCGTAGATCGGCATAGCGTGTTGGTTGCGAAGGCGCCCCGGCGCGGTGAATTCTTGTCGACGTGGTGATATCTCTCGCGCCGGACTCGGCGCTTGCCGGTTTGAACGCCCCATCGAGTCCCGGTTCCGCGATCGACCAGGCTCTGTCAGCGGGCTCGCACGGGCGTGCGCTCGATCCTACCGCGCCATCGGCGTCTTCCCACACGCACGGCGGGCATCGGCCGATAGCGCATCCACCGCCGACACCGCATGCTCAGTGATGTCTCCTATTGCTCAAGAGGTTGTATGCGAACCACCGCACATGAATTGGCGGCAGCCGAGTCGGCGTCACGTCGCTATCAGGATCATTCCGCCATCGCATCCGCCGGCGGCATCGCTGCCGAGGTTTATGGCAGTTTGTTCGTACCCGGACCCAATGCGTCGGCATTGCTTGCCGGTCGGCAATTTCTTGATGCGCGGCTGCGCGACGCCGAAGCGCTGGATTGCGATCTGCCTGCGGATCCCGCATTGCTCGCAGCATGGATGGAAGAGCGTAGCCTGCGCGTGGGTGAGGCGTATGAGGAATATCTGCAACAGCGCACCGCTGGCGCGCCTCGCCGATTCTTCTCGAGTCGCGCCCATGCGCTGAACTTTCTGATGCGGGTCGCGCCGACCAAGCTGGTGGACGGCGCCTGGCTCTACAGTGCGCTCAAAGGTTGGCGCGATCCGCTGTTGGCTCCGCTCATCCTCACTTATCTGGAAGAATTGGGGGACGGAGATCCGGCGATGAACCATGTAGCCTTGTTCCGCAGTCTGCTTCAGTCCAGTGGCTGTGAGCACACAGGGCGGCTGTCGGATGAGCATTACGTGCAGGGCGCGATACAACTGGCGCTGGCCCATCACGGCCATGATTTGCAGGCCGAGGTATTCGGCTTCAATCTAGGTTATGAGCAATTACCGCTACATCTGCTTATCACGGCCTATGAACTTAACGAGCTGGGCATCGATCCTTACTATTTCACGCTGCATGTCACCATCGACAATGCCGCAAGCGGTCATGCCAGGAAGGCGGCGCAAGCAGTCATGGCAGCCGCGGCCCTCGCTCCCGACCGTGAGCGCTTCCTGCTGGGCGTAAGGCGCGGCTATCTGCTCAACGAGCTTGGCGCCAGCACCATGAGCGTGATCGAATCATTCGATACGCAGCGCGAAGTGGTCAGGATCCTGGCGGAGAAGGCCCGCTACGGGAAAATGATGCACTCGGACTATTGCCGCATCGGCGGCAAGACCGTCAACGAGTGGCTTGAAGAGCCCGCCTCGATCGCCCGGTTTCTCGTGGAGCTGGTGAACGGAAAGTGGATACTCCGCGGTGCCCCGGCAGAGCACAGCCGCTTCTGGCGCCTCGTGAACGCAGCCGGCGGCGAAATGTTCGGCGTATTTACCAGCTACGAAAAAGCTGTACTGAAAGAATGGATCGAAGACGGCCGCGTGCCGGCGCCGCGCACCGCGAGCTTTCGCGCCAAAGCGCGGACGAGCATGGCGGCAACCGGGCCTGTCGAGGTTCCTTTCACCCCCCGCTCTGTTGCTGATTTAGATGAACTGATCGCCGAATTGGCGCCGGGCCGTCATTATTTTTCTGATGGTTTACTGGCCACGCGCGTCTTCAGCCGCGCTTATCGTCATGGGCCAACAAGTTAATGGCTTCTTTGATGATGGATAGGGGGAGACGGTGACGCCTGGATGGTAACGTCTCCCTATCGGGTTGGCGTCAAGCCGCCACCCTACCCTGTCGTCGCTATCGATGAGGCCGCTGCCAGCCTGGTCAATCAGATTCGCCCGCATCTGCAAGCTTCTCATCAAGCCGGTCGATCGCTGTGCGCGTGTGCTTTTCGGCGTTGGCCAGGGCATCGTGTGGATCGGCGTACGACATCGCCTCCGGGACAAACAACAGCAAGCCATCCACATGGACGACCGCAACCCATCCGCTGTGGTCACGGGCGGCCAGCACGCGGATCGACAGCTTCCTGCCCTTGTACGTCAGCTTTGCCGTCACCGCCGGTGGTCGGTCTTTCGATGCTTTGCGCCGGTAGATACTCATCCGCCAGTCCTCCCTGGGCCAACTCATCGGTTTGCACCGTTGATCCGCGGCAGCCGCTGCATTCACGCCCGGGCGCTTGCGCCCCGTGGGTCGCGAAAATCGTGCGTCTGCCTATTCGTCTTTTTGGGGCGTGCCCTTCTCTGTCAATACCCCGCCCGGCCCGGGCTTCTGAACGCCCGCGGGAGCGTGCAAAGGCGCCTGCCCTCCCATCGTTCCCTGCTTTCCTTCGGCCTCCTTTTCGTAATGCGTCTCGCGTGAGGTCTCGCCGGGCTTTGCCTCATTTTTCTGTTCGCGCATATTCATCTCCTCAAAATATGCAGACTAATGCGCTGAGGGCCTGCTTCCCATCGGGATAAAACGCTTTCGTTCGTCAGAAAAATCCTCACATTCGGAGAGCCGGCTTTAGAAAGGCAAACGTCCTGGTGAATCTAAGTCTGCGGGCGGCAGTCAAACTTCCATCCAATATCAGGAGTGCGCGATGAACGTGCAATGGGATGAGCTCACCAGCTTCAGCGTCTCACCGCTGGAAATCGTACTGCGGGGCACCTTGATCTATCTGTTCTTGTTTGTGTTCTTCCGATTCGTTCTCAGGCGCGACACCGGCAATGTGGGCGTGGGCGATTTCCTGTTGGTGGTGATCGTCGCTGACGCGTCGCAGAACGGCATGAGCGGCGACTCCGACACTGTGCCCGATGCCCTGTTGTTGGTATTGACCTTGATGACCTGGAACTACCTGATCGACGTGGCCAGCTTTCATTCCACCCGGCTGCGCAAGCTGCTGGAGCCGCGACCATTGCCCCTGGTTCAACATGGCCGGCTGCTGCGCCGGAACATGCGCAAGGAATTTGTGACCATCGACGAGATCCACGCCAAGCTTCGGGAAAAAGGCATCGGCGAGCTTGCCGAAGTCGAGGCCATGACCATGGAAAGCGACGGAGAAATCAGCGTGCTCAGGAAAAAGTAAGCTGTTCTTTATTCAGGGGCCGGGGCTCTCAACGATTTTCAAACCTGGCAAAGGGGATGAGATGAAACAGATGTATGCCGTGATCAGTTATCGCGATTTCGAGATCCGGGTGCTGTGCGCAGAGAAAGACTTGTCGTGGTTCATCCTTGAGCTCGATGCGCTCAATCCTGACTCCCCCGGGGATCGGCTGGTCGCAAGCGGATTCGACCTGCAGACGCCTTATGCGAGCGGCGAGACGGCGATAGAGGCAGGACATGCCGAGGGCCGGCGGATAGTGGATGAAAAACTGCGGCTTCCCGACGGGCATGCCTGACAGGAAGCGATATGCAGCGGAAAATGAGCGAATGCAACGCGGCGACGGTGCTGCGGCCGGCTCACCCGAGGCGCCGATGACGAGAAAAGAAATCCAGCATCAGCCTGCTGGCGCTGGGACCTTTCGCATGAAAGGGAACGCTTTCATCCCCGCCGCTCCAGGCATGTCCCAGCCCTTCTATCTGGACGGAGCGCAACAACAGCTTGCGCCCTGCGCGATAGTCGCGAACCAGCATGCGGCGCTTGCGCCTTGTTGCTGAAGAAGTTCGACCAAATGCCTTGGTCACCGGCGGTTGCGCCAGAGGCTGCCAAGCCTGATTGAGCCGGAGGAACTGCCGCTCCAACTGCCTTCCGTTGATCGATCGCACCACCTGGTCGTTGTCGCCGCAAAGAAGAATGGCAGGCATGGGGGCGGCAGCGCCACGTTTTTTCAATATGTCATCGATAGGCGCCTCAACATGCAGAGCGCCGTGTTGCATGACGCGTATGGCTCCGGCTGCGCTGCGGCAGGCCCCGAACACAGGACCGCAGTGCATGCCGACCGCCGCGATCAGCTCCGGATAATGAAGAGCAAGAATATGGGCCATTGCCGCGCCCGCCGATATGCCGCAGACATAAATGCGTTGCGGGTCAATCTGGTAGAGAGTAAGCAACTCCCTGATCAGATGTGCAATGAGCGCGGCATCTGCGCCACCGCGCTGCGTAGTGCAGTCGTACCACGTCCAGCATCGTCGCGCATGGGCGCCAAGTGACTGCTCGGGATAAACAACGGCGTATCCCTTGCTCTCTGCCAGCACATTCATGCCGGTTCCTTTTGCAAGCTCATCTGCATCCTGGTGACAGCCGTGCAGCATGATCACCAGCGGCATGCCGGCGGCATCCCTGGCCGGAGGGGATGGCAAGAACAGCCGGTAGCTCAGGCCCCTTCCCGCGCCCTCCTTGGCGAAACGGCGCGGCAGCCAGCTAGCCGCCGGGGCGGCGCCCTTATCGGATGTTCGCCCGGAATAAGCGGCTGCACCTTGCGCAACCCCGCGCTTTTTAATGCCGGCCCGAATGCGCCGGCCCTGCTGCCTCACCAGCTTTTCGATCCCGCGATACCACAATCGATTCAGCTTCCTGAACATAAGGGAACGCGCCCGGGCTCAAGTGTTGGAGGAGCAACAGAGGCACCGCGGCAAGATCCTCGGCTGAAGACCTTGTCCACCGGAAGGC
The DNA here is from genome assembly GCF_017814915.1 of Herbaspirillum sp. LeCh32-8. Lineage (GTDB taxonomy): Bacteria > Pseudomonadota > Gammaproteobacteria > Burkholderiales > Burkholderiaceae_D > Herbaspirillum. The sequence goes on from NZ_JAGIPZ010000010.1 coordinate 109,171, forward strand.
CTCAGGCTGCAACGGGCGTCAGGCCGTGCTCTTCGCGCATCTGGTTCTTCCCCTTGAGCAGCTCGGCGCCGATGACCGACAAATCCAGCCTGGCCTTCTTCACCTTTGGGAACATCTCGGTCTCTTCCTCTTCCACGTGATGCTTGATCTGCTCGCCCAACACCTTGATCTTGGCGTCGAACATGGGATCATCCGGCTTGAGCTGTCCGATCTGTTTGATCAGATCCTTGGCGCCGGCGTGCTCCACTACCGATTCATTCATCAGGTCATCGTCATCGATCTTTTGCCGCACTTGCGGATAGAAGATTTTCTCCTCGATCTCCATATGGATCAGCAGCGCGCTGCAGACCTTTTTGGCGATCTCCATTCTTTCCTGGGCGCTGGCTTTATCTTTCATCTTTTCATATTGATCGAACAAAGACTCGGCTTCGCGATGGTCGGCTTCCAACAGTTTGATTGCGTCCTGGCTATCCATAATGGTCTCCTGTGAAGTGGCTTGGTGCAACAGGTTCATCATGCTCACGCGGACCGGATCCCGACATCGGTGATTCTCTGGTTTTGCTGTGAGAAGCTTCCGACGAAGGGGCATCCGCGCGACGTAGCCGGCGCCAGGTTCAAGGGGTCAGCACTACCTTGCGGCAGTTTTCCTGCTTCTCGTTGAATATTTTGTAGCCCTGCGCGGCCTGCGCAAGCGGCAAACGGTGAGTAATGATGGCTTCGGGATGCAGCCGTCCCTCCTCGATGAAGCCGAGCAGCTCGGGCATGTAGTGCTGAACATGAGTCTGCCCGGTCTTGACCGAGGCACCCTTCTCGAAGATGTCGCCGAACATGAAGCCATGGATGAAACCGGCATACACGCCCGGCACGCTGATGGTTCCCCCTCGCCTCACCGAGGCAATGCACTGGCGCAGCGCCTGGCCGCTGCTGCCCTCCAGCTTGATTGCAGCCATCGCGGTCTCCAGCGTGCTGCCCTTGGCCTCGAAGCCCACCGCATCGATGACCGCATCCACGCCGCGGCCGGATGTGTTGCTGATGATGTGGTCGGCGGCATCAAGCTCGTCGAAGTTGACCGGGATCACACCGTACTGCTCCGCTGCAAATTGCAGCCGGTAAGCATGGTGATCAACCATGAAAATTTTCTCCGCGCCCAACATGCGTGCACTGGCTGCAGCCATCTGACCCACGGGTCCGGCTCCGTAGATTGCCACGCTGGAGCCGGCCTTCACGCCGCCATTCTTCGCGGCCTGATAACCGGTCGGCAAGATGTCGCTCAGGAACAGCACCTGCTCATCGGCCAGTGTGCCCGGCACCTTGATAGGACCGACGTTGGCCTTCGGTACACGCACGTACTCTGCCTGACCGCCCGGCATGCCGCCGTAGAGGTGACTGTAGCCGAACAAGGCGGCGCCCGAGCGGATGCCCTTGCCGTTCATGATTGATCCCCGATCCGGATTGGTGGTTTCGCACGCCGAGTAGAGGTGCTGGTCGCAGAAAAAACAGCTGCCGCAGGCGATCACGAAAGGCACTACCACGCGGTCACCCACCTGCAGCCTGGTGACGGCGGGCCCGGCCTCGACCACCTCGCCCATGAACTCGTGGCCCAGGATGTCGCCTTCGCGCATCGTCGGGATCTTGCCCCGGTAGAGGTGAAGGTCGGAACCGCAGATGGCTGTCGCGGTGACCTTCAGGATGATGTCGTCAGGCTCCTGCAACATCGGGTCGGGTACGTTGTCGACTCGCACATCGTGCGAGGAATGGTAGATCAATGCGCGCACGGCGTTCTCCGGTTGAGGTGGGCGGCGATACGAGATGTCATTGCTCGCGCCGCGCAGGCGGCTGAACGGCATCGAACTCGGGCTTGGCAATTTCCTTGTTGGGGCTGTCGGTATCGGTCTCGCGATTTTCGATGTGCTCGCCCTTGGCCTGGCGGCTGGTCGCATCACCGGCGCTCTGACGCGGGCTGGGATTTTCGCGTGAAGGGATGTTCGATTCGATGGACATGGCGGCCTCCTCATGGTTGAACTTTGACGAAGCAACGGCCGCCCTTCGGACGGCCGTTGCTGGAAACGCGTTCAGCAAGTCACTTGGTGTTCTTGTGGCTTTGCTGACCGGCCTTCACGTGCTGCTCGTGGCTGCCCCCTTGCGATGAGCTGGCCGACTTCGCGGTGCTGCTGTCCGATGCCGGAGAATTCTTGTGGCTTTGCTGCCCTGCCTTGACGTGTTGTTCGTGGCTGCCGCCGCGGGTGTGTTCGCTAGACATATGCATATCTCCTTGGATGTTTGAAAGACTCGGAAGTGCGAAGTGCACTACCGAGCATTCAGACTAACGGCCCGCCCCCGAGGCGGCTATCAGTCAGGCACGCCTTGCGCAGTGAGCGTTCGCTGACGGACAAGTCAGCGCGGGTTGATGAGAGTCGTATTCGCACCCGCCTGGAATCAAGCCGGCGAGACTGCGGTCGAATCTGGAAACCGACAAGGAGGCTCTCATGGATTTTCCAGCACTGTACGCCGGCATTTGGGACGGCCTTGATCTGCTCGGAAAGAGCGACGAACTGGACGCGTCGTCGATGGTCGTGCGTGCGCTCTTGGTGTTTCTCGCCACACTGCTGTTCCTGCGCACTGCGGGCCGGCGCTCATTCGGTCAGGGCAGCGCGTTCGATCTGTGCCTGATGGTGCTGCTCGGGGCGATCCTCAGCCGCGCGGTAGTGGGTGCGTCCGCCATGCTGCCGACTTTATGCGCGGGCGCCACGATCGTATTGTTGCATCGCCTTCTGGCCATGCTATTGATACGTTGGCCGGGATTGGACGACCTGTTGAGCGGACGGGAGCGAATCCTGATTCGGGATGGCAAAGAGCAGCCGCGGGAGATGCACGCCGGCCTCATCAGCCGACATGATCTGAAGACCGCTTTACGCAAGACGGGAAACGGCGCCGACCTTGATCAGGTCGTTCTGGCGGTGTTGGAGCGCAACGGAGAGATCAGCGTGGTACGGCAGTCCCGGCATGCCGATCCGCAATAAGCTCCAGAGCGAACGTGACGCAACCATTGACAGAACAACAAGCAGTATTGCTCCGTCTCCTCTACCGGCTGCGAGCCCATCAAATATGCTGTTTGTCCTACAGCGACTTCGGATGGGCTCACATAAAATCGCGCTATCCATCCATAAGGCATGTCATGCACAGCGCGATTTCCCCCGAGCCAGCTTCGTTTGCGCAACCCGACGCAGTTGCGAATGCGTTTTTCTCACTGGACGCCGACTGGAGATTCATCTATCTGGACGGCCCGGCAAAGGCGCTTATCGGTCGCCCGCCGCTCGCACTCCCGACGAACAGCTTGTGGGACGCATTCCCCGAGCTGCTTGGCAGCGAATTTGAAGAGCATCTGCGCCACGTCGCGCGAGACCGGCTGCCCCGAACCTTCATCCATCGCCATGGCCGCAACGAGCGCTCCTATGAAATCCATTGCTATGCGGATGCCGGCAATCTCTGCGTCTGCTGGCGCCACGTTGCGCCCGGCTCCGACGTCGCCGGCTCAACCGGCGAATCCGATCGCCGCCGCCGCTTCTATGAAACCTTCCTGTCCAACACGCCCGATCTGGCCTATTGCTGGGATCTGAATCATCGCTTCATCTATGCCAACCGGGTGCTGCTGCAGATGTGGAATCAGACCTGGGACGGGGCAATCGGCAAGAATTGCCTCGAACTCGGCTACGAGCCATGGCACGCCGAGATGCATAGTCGCGAAATTGAGCAAGTGCGCGCCACGAAGCAGCCTGTGCGCGGCGACGTTCCCTTCAACGGTGCCTTCGGCCGCCGTATCTATGACTACATTCTGTTCCCCGTCCTGGGCCCTGACGGTGAGGTGGAGGCCGTTGCCGGCACGACGCGCGACGTCACCGAGCGCAAATATACCGAGGCTCGCCAGCAGGCGCTCTCCACGCTGGCTGAACAGATCGGCGGTTCCAGCTCACTGGAAGATGTCGCGGCGATCGCGGCCCGCGTCATCGGCGAAGCATTGGCCGCGAAGTGGGTTTCTTACAAGATCATCGATACCAGTAACGGCGACCCCGCGCAGCGAGGCGACTGGAGCTTCGGCCCTCTGGCCCAACCCGAAGCGCTCACTGAGCTCCATGATGAGCACAGGATGAGCGATGCACTGCGCGGCGGCGCGGTCATCCAGGTAGGCAATGTGATCTCGGATCCGCAGACGACTCCGTTCCTGCCGCTCTACAAGCGATGGGACGCTGCCTCCTTCCTGGATTTTCCGGTGATGGCGAACGATTGCCTGGTGGCAGTCGTTCATGTCAGCAACAACCATCCCCGCGTCTGGACCGGCCACGATCTGCAACTGGTCGCAGAAGTCGCCGAACTGGCGCGTGCAGCGTGCGATCGCATCCACAACGAAAAGGCATTGGCGGTCAGCGAAGCGCGCTTGCGTGAAATCAACGAGTCGCTGGAAGCAGAGGTCAGCACCCGTACCCGTGAGCTGATGGCAACCGAAGAGGCGTTGCGCCATTCCCAGAAGATCGAGGCTATCGGCCAGCTTACCGGCGGCCTCGCGCATGACTTCAATAACTTGCTGGGCGGGATCACCGGCAGTCTGGATCTGATGCGCGTGCGGCTTGCACAAGGGCGTACCGAAGACCTCGGCCGCTACATCGATATTGCCCTGCGCAGCGTGAACCGCGCCGCCTCGCTGACCCAACGCCTGCTGGCCTTTGCCCGGCGTCAGACATTGGATCCCAAACCGACCAACGTCAATTCCCTGATTACCGGTATGGAAGACCTGGTCCGGCGCAGCATCGGCCCCGGCGTCGAGCTGGAGGTCGTCGGCGCGGGCGGTTTGTGGTCGACGCTGGTGGATGCGCCGCAGCTTGAAAGCGCACTGCTGAATCTGTGCATCAACGCGCGCGACGCCATGCCCGATGGCGGACGCCTGACCATCGAGACCGCCAACAAATGGCTGGACGACAAATGGGCGCATGAACGAGATCTGCCGCCGGGACAGTATGTTTCCATTTCTGTAACGGACACCGGCACGGGCATGACGCCCGATGTCATCTCGCGTGCCTTCGATCCGTTCTTTACCACCAAGCCGATCGGCGAAGGCACCGGGCTGGGCTTGTCCATGGTGTACGGTTTCGCCCGCCAGTCCGGAGGGCAGATACGGATTTACTCCGAAGTGGGCCACGGCACCACGATATCGGTGTATCTGCCGCGCCATCACAGGGATGCCACCGAGAGGGAAGAGACCGAAGTGCACTTGGCCCAAGGATCCGGCGGCAGTGGCGAAGTGGTGCTGGTCGTGGACGACGAGGCATCTATCCGGACGCTTATCGCCGAAGTGCTCGGCGATGCCGGTTATGTGGCGCTGGAGGCGGTCGATGGTCCCTCGGCACTACGCATCATCCAGTCCGGCGTGCGCATCGACCTGCTGGTCACTGATGTCGGCCTGCCCGGCGGTATCAACGGCCGCCAGGTTGCCGACGCCGGCCGGGCGCTGCGACCGGATCTGAAAGTCCTTTTCATCACCGGCTATGCGGAAAACGCCGCCATCGGCAACGGGCATCTGCAACCCGGCATGCAGCTGCTGACCAAGCCTTTCAAAATGGATACGTTGTCACGGCGCATCCGGGGCATTCTGACAGGACCGGACGAGACGTATCGGAGCCAATAAAAATTAAACATCCGACGCGTTTGCGCGATTGCCCAAACGATCAGCGGCACCAGCTATCGACGCAGAACGATATTTCCCGCGGGAAAAATCCAGCGCAACGATGCTGCTCGACATTCCCGTCGGCGATCACCCGATAACCAAAACTCATCCCACCGCGCTATTGGTCTTACCAATAAACTGGTATGATCCAACCCGCAAAACGACAAGGCCCGCAGTGCGCCCGGTTTGCCCTGGCGCGTTGCCGACGCCGATTTGAGACAACCTATCTTCAAAGGAAACACGATGAAATTACTCCGCTACGGCCCGGTTGGGCAGGAAAAACCCGGCATTCTGGACCAGGCCGGCAAGATCCGTGACCTGTCCGGCCAGATCAAGGACCTCAACGGCGCTTCGCTGGACGACGCGACCCTGGCCAAGATCCGCGCGCTGGACATCAACAGCCTGCCCGTGGTGGATGGCAATCCGCGCATCGGCGCCTGCGTGGGCAACATCGGCAAATTCATCTGCATCGGCCTGAACTACGCCGACCACGCTGCCGAATCCAACCTGCCTATTCCGGCCGAGCCGGTGGTGTTCAACAAGTGGACCTCCGCCGTCGTCGGCCCCAATGACGACGTCAAGATCCCGCGCGGCTCCAAGAAGACCGACTGGGAAGTCGAGCTGGGCGTGGTCATCGGCAAGGGCGGCACCTACATCGACGAGAAGGATGCGATGTCGCACGTGGCCGGTTACTGCGTGGTCAACGACGTTTCCGAGCGCGAATACCAGATCGAGCGCGGCGGCACCTGGGACAAGGGCAAGGGCTGCGACACCTTCGGCCCGATCGGCCCGTGGCTGGTCACCCGCGACGAAGTCGCCGACCCGCAGAAGCTGGGCATGTGGCTGGAAGTGGACGGCAAGCGCTACCAGAACGGCAATACCAGCACCATGATCTTCGGCGTGGCGCACATCATCGCCTACCTGTCCAAGTTCATGAGCCTGCAGCCGGGCGACGTCATCTCCACCGGCACGCCGCCGGGCGTGGGCATGGGCGTCAAGCCGGAAGCCGTGTTCCTGCGCGCCGGCCAGGTCATGCGTCTGGGCATCGACGGCCTGGGCGAGCAACAGCAGAAGACCGTCAACGCCTGAGCGCCGGCTCAAGGCAAACCAGAAGAATAAGAACGATGCGCGGGCCCACGCGGCCCGCGCCGACCGATAACAGGACCACGAGAAGGAGAACTCAGATGAATCACTACGATTTCCAGGGCCGCAGCGCCATCATCACCGGCGGCGCGCAAGGCTTCGGCTACGCGGTCGCGGAGCGCCTGCTGCAGGGCAAAGCCAAGGTCGTGCTGTGGGACATGGACGAGAAGGCGCTGGCCGACGCGCGCGCCAAGCTGGAGCCGCTGGGCAATGTCGAGACCATCAAGGTCGACATCGCCAATGAAGCCGACGTCAAGAAGGCCATGGAAGCCACCGAGAAGGTGACCCAGTCGATCGACATCCTGGTGCACAGCGCCGGCATCGCCGGCCAGAACAACCCGGTCGCCGACTACTCGCCGGAAGAATGGCGCCGCGTCATCGACATCGACCTGAACGGCACCTTCTATGTCAACCAGGTGGTGGTCCAGCGCATGATCGCGCAGAACTACGGCCGCATCGTCAACGTCGCCTCGATCGCCGGCAAGGAAGGCAACCCGACCGCGTCGGCCTACAGCGCCGCCAAGGCCGGCCTGATCGCCCTGACCAAGAGCCTGGGCAAGGAAACCGCGACCAAGAACATCGCCGTCAACGCCATCACCCCGGCCGCCGCACAGACCCGCATCCTGGAGCAATGCACCCAGGCGCACATCGACTACATGCTGTCGAAGATCCCGCGCGCGCGTTTCCTGAAGGTGGAAGAGCTGGCCGCGATGGTGGCCTGGCTGGTGTCGGAAGAAAACTCCTTCACCACCGCGTCGGTATTCGACCTCTCGGGCGGCCGCGCAACCTATTGATCCGGGCGACCGGACAACAACGGCGGGCCGCACGGAGACGGGATGCGGCCCCGCTAGGCGCAAGGCAAGCCATAACAAGTATTAAAAAAGCAGCACCGGCGCACGGAGTCCTTTCGTGCGCCGCTCCATAGCAACGACAACATAACGACAGAACCACGTCCACTGCGCATGCGCGGCGGCGATGGACCTTTTCGCGCCTTCGGTTTTAACCAGAAAGCCTTTCGAGGAGAGACACACCATGGCAGCAGTACCCTACCCGGCCACCGCGTCGGAACTACAAGAATCCAACCTGTACCGCAGGATCACCTGGCGCTTCGTGCCCCTGTTGATGATCTGCTTCGTGTTCGCCTATCTGGACCGGGTGAACATCAGTTTCGCCAAGCTGCAGATGCAGACCGACCTCGGCTTCTCGGACGCCGTCTACGGCCTGGGCGCCAGCATCTTCTTCGTCGGCTACTTCCTGTTCGAAGTGCCCAGCAACATGATCTTGCACAAGGTCGGCCCCAAGCGCTGGATCGCCCGCATCATGGTCACCTGGGGTATCGCCTCGGCGGCGATGATGTTCGTCAGCAATGAAGCCAGCTTCTACGTGCTGCGCTTCCTGATCGGCCTGTTGGAAGCCGGCTTCGTGCCGGGCGCGCTGTACTTCTTCACCAACTGGTTCCCGTCGGTGCGCCGCGGCCGTATCAACTCGCTGTTCATGGCTGCCATCGCCGTGTGCGGCATCATCGGCGGCCCGCTGTCGGGCGGCATCATGAAGTGGACCCACGGCATGGCCGACATGCACGGCTGGCAGTGGCTGTTCCTGCTCGAAGGCATTCCCTCTATCCTGCTGGGCGTGGTGTGTTTCCTGGTGATCGACGACAAGATCGAGGACGCGCGCTGGCTCAAGCCTGAAGAAAAGAAACTGCTGATCGATCGCATCGCGGCCGAGCCCAAGAGCGAAGCCGTGCACTCCTTCGGCGCCGCGCTGAAGCAGCCGACCACCATCGTCATGTCGCTGATTTACCTGGTGCTGGCCTCGGGCATCTACGGCCTGGTGTTCTGGATGCCGCAGCTGATCAAGAGCGCCGGCACCGACGACACCTTCATCATCGGCCTGATCTCGATGCTGCCCTACATCTGTGCCGGCCTGGGCATGATCTTCATCGGCCGCAGCTCGGACCGCACCGGCGAACGCCGCTGGCACCTGGCCTGCTGCGCGCTGCTGGGCGGCATCGGCTACGCCGCCGCAGCCTACTTCGGCAGCAACACGCTGATCCTGGTGATCGCCCTGTCGGCGGCCGCCACCGGCATCATCGCCGGCATCGGCCTGTTCTGGATCCTGCCCCCGCGCGTGCTCTCGGGCGCAGCGGCCGCTGCCGGCATCGCGCTGATCAACTCGGTCGGCCAGCTGGGCGGCATCATCACCCCCTACATGGTCGGCAAGATCCGCGACATCACCGGCAGCCCGGCCATCGGCCTGTACGTGGTGGCGCTGGAATGCGCGGTCGGCGCAGCGCTGCTGCTGTGGGCCCTGCCGCGCCGCATCTACTTCCGTGAGCCGGCGCAAAAGTAATTGCCCCCATCGCTGGACGCTGCAAATACGAAACCCGCCATCAGGCGGGTTTCGTTTTATGTGGCCCCCTTAGTCAAGAGTCGAGGCATGACAAACGACACTGGGTCCCTGCTTTCGCAGGGACGACACTGAAGAGTTAGCCAATACCTCCTGCGGTTCCAGCCACTCACTGCCTGTCGTTCCTGCGAAAGCAGGAACCCAGTGTCGTTCAACGCACGTCGAGCCACCACAACCGCAAGCTCGCGACGACACAAAAGTCTACGACTTGCACGCCCATGCCGGCGACAAATTGCCCGCCGCATCGAAGCGATACTGCCCCTGCAGCCAGCCCCAGCCGAACAAGGTCAGCACGCTGTTGTAGTAGTTGAATTCGCCATCCCCGGCGGCGCCGGCATGTGGGACCGCGCGCGACCATGCCGTCCACTTGTCCCGCACCAGCTGCTCCTGCGCGGCAAGCGGCTCGGCCGCGCCGGTGGATTTCAGCCAGGGCAGTACGGCAGCGGAAAAGCCCACCGGGCCGCGCCCTTGCGGCGCACCGGTGACGCTATTGATGTTCTCCGGCGGCGCCGCATAGTTGACGATGGCGCGCGTCATCGGCGCCAGCGCATTGCGGATAGCGGCCACCAGCGCATCGCCGTCGTCCGTCACGCCGGCCCACAGGTAGACGCGGATGGCGTCGTAGCTGCCCAGCACCGAGCGCTCGCTGTCGGGCTGGAAGCCCTTGGCCGCGTCATAGATCACCCAGTCCGGCGCGAAGCCCTGCGGTGCCGATTGCGTGATCAGCTTCGCCGCGCCCTGCGCCATCGCGCTCCACGGGCCGCTCGGATCGACGGCGGCAAAGCGGCGCAGCAGCGGCAAGGGCAGGTAACTCGGATTGAGCCGCCAGCGCTCACGGCCGATATCGAAGCCGTACGGGCCGGGTAACAGCATCGGCCCGAGCTCCCCCATCGTGCGCACTTCCTGCGCCTTGACCTGGTTGAGCAGCGCCATGCCGGCTTTCAGGTACTCGGGCATCTGCCACAGCCGGCTTGCCTCCAGCAGCGCGTAGGCGAACCACAGGTCGGCGTCGGCAGCGGAATTGGGATCGATCACGCCGAAGCTGCCGCCTTCGCGGCGGCCCCAGTGCCAGGCCGGCAGCTTATCGGAACCGGCGCCGAGATTGTCGCGGCTCCAGCGCCAGATCGCGGCGAAGCGCGCGCGGTCGTCGGCCACCAGCGCGAAGAACATGCCGTAGGACTGGCTCTCGGAGGTGCTTTGCTGCTCAGGCACGGAAAAGTCGACGATGCGGCCGTCGGCCTGCACGTGACGGCGCGCGAACGCCTCCCATTGCGGCCAGCCGGCCGGACAGGATTGGGCGGCGGCGTCAGTAGCCAGCGCGGGCAGGAAACTCACGAGAGCCAGTGCGGCGCCGGCCTGCAGCAACAGCCGCCGTTTGGGGAAATAAGGGGTCATCGTCCATCGTCCAATTGTCCGGCGAAATCGCGCGTGGTTTTGGGCAGGTCGCGGCTGAACACGGCCGCACGGTCGTCAAAGAAGTAACGGACAAACAGCATGGCCGCATATTGGCGGTCGCGTCCCGGGGTGAGGTTGAGATCGCCCAGCACGCCCAGTTGCCAGCGCGGCGCCAGGCGCCTGACCGCCGCCAGCTGCACATGCGCATACATGCCGCTGTCGTTGCCGCCAGCATAACCGCAATTGACGGCAGACGCCGGCACCGCCCGATACGGCACAGGCAAGCAGGCCGCGGCCGATTGCGAGGCGCTGTTCCAGCCCAGTTCCAGGTTGCCCGAGAGCTGGCTCTGGTGCCCTTCCTGCGTCATGAACTGCGAGGCGATGCCGGCGCTGACCGAGCGCTGCGGGCTGTAGTAGCCGCCCAGGCCCCAGCCGTACTGGTTCTGGTTGTTGTCGTAGTGCAGATAGTGCAGCGCCGGGCCGAGGTTGAAGTAATCGAAGCCGCCCAACTTGAGGTCGTAACCGGCGCCAAGGTCCAGCGCGATTGCGCTGTTGCCCTGCACGTTGTGGCCGCTGAAGGCCGCGAGCTCGGCATTGGCGGAAACGCTCCAGCGCGGCGCCACCTGCACCAGCGTCTTGGCACCGATGGCGTTGCGCCGCACGTCGCCCCACCACGCGCCGGTTCCCGCCAAGGCTACGCCGCGCCAGGACAGCAAGGAGTCGCGCACCGGATTGCTGCCGACATACGCGCTCCAGCTGCCCCATTCCTTTTGCTGCCCGACGGCCGCCTGCGCGTGCAGCTCGCTGCCGCCCGCGCCGCCGTCGGTCACGCCCGCCGCGGCCTGCCACGCCAGGCGACCGGCGTCGGTCAGCCAGAGGGAGTCCTCCACGCCAAACCATACCTCGCGCACATTGGCGAAGCCCGATTGCAGCGACGCCGCCGGCACGCCGAGCGCGCGTGCAACATTGTCGGGCGCGATCGCCCCCGCATCCAGGCGCACGTTGCGCACCCGCAGATCGTACTGGCGCGTGCCGTCGGCGCCGCCGAACCACTGCGCGCGCAGCGCCGGCGCCGGCGTTTCCAGATGCCCCTGGCCATCGGCGCCGGCATGGTTGGAATAGCTCATCCCGGCCGTGACCGACGCCGCGCGAATGCCCTGCAGGTTCTGCGGCAGATAGCCTTGCACGCTTTCGCGCAGGACCTCTGCCTGCTCGGCCGGCTGCGCCGCGATCTGCTCTTCGGCGCGCTGGCGCAGGCTGTCGGCGAGGACGAATTGCTTCTGGTAATACAGCTGCTGGCTCTGCAACGCCGTCACGTAAGTCGACAGCGGCGCCTGCTTTGCCTCGGCCGTCGCGGCCAGTTGCGGCAGACGGCCGCGCGCGTTCTCGGACAGCGCCCAGCCCTCGGCTGCGCGCGCATCGCGCGAGGCGCGATATTGCGCGGCAAAGAGCTGCGCCGCCTGTTCATAACGTTGACTGCCGTACAGGTTCCAGCCACGCAGCGCGGCAGTCTGCTGCCGACTTGCGCCCAGCTTCTCGGCCTCGTCCAGCGTGGCCAGGCTGGCGGCGTAATCCTTGGTCTGGTTGTAGCGGTCGGCGCGCAGCAACTGCAGGCGCGCGCGCTGCGCCCTGGCGCGCGGATCGGCGGCCAACGCCGGTTCAGCCAGCAGTTTGTCGGCGCCGGCCATGTCGCCGGCCTGCAAGCGGATCTGCAGCAAACCCAGTTGCGCATCGACGTTGCCGGGCTGCCACTGGTGCGCGCGGTTGAACCACACCGCGGCTTCAGCCAGGTCGTTGTGGGCCAGCATGATCCAGCCGGCCAGCGTTGCGGCGGCGGCGTCAAGATATCCGCGAATGTCTTCCGCCATGTCGGGCAGCAACTGCCACGCCTGCGCGCTCGCGGGATCGAGCGCGGCCAGCTGCGTCAAGCGGCGGTCGTAAAGCAGGCGCTGGAATTTGGCGTCGCTGTCGGCATCGCGCACGCCACCATGCTCGGCGGCGACCAGCGTGCCCACCATCTCGCTGTCGGAGCCCAGCGTCTGCTGCGCCATGTAGAGCGTGGCGATGCGGTTGGACGCCGGCGCGCAATCGGGAAAGACCGAGCGATACAGCGCGAAGGCTGCGTCCTTGTGACCGGCGCGGGCCAACAGCTCGGCCGCGCTCCACAACCGGTCGATGCGGGCGCAGGAAAAGTCCTGTGGGTAACGCGACATCAGGTCTTGCAGCTGCGACGTGCTGAGCGGCCCCACCGGCCCGCTCTTCGCATAGGCGAACAGGCGCTCGATCTCGCCCTCCTTTTGCAGACGCGCGCGTTCGGCCAGCAGCTGGGATGACGGCGACCAACCCGTCGCCTGCGCGCGCGTGCGGGCAAGCTGGCGATCAAAACCGGCGAGATCCTTGCGATGCAGGAGCGCCCACAGCGGCTGCTCGTCCACGCCGGCCGCTGCAGCGGCGGTGGCCGGCGCACCTGCCGCATCGGCTGGCCCCGGCAACAAGGCTTGCTGCCGGCGGCGCGTGTCCGCCAACTCACGCCGGCGTTCTTCGGCGCGCAGCTTCACGTCCTGCTGCACGCTGCGCGCCGCGCGCGCGCCCTCGCCTTGCGTCACGCTTACCGCGCCCTGGCCGCGCTTGATCTCGACCTGCTGCGCCTGGCGCTGCACGCTGGTGACATTGCCCTGCTGCTGCGCCATGGCCGGCGGCAGCGGCAGACCGGCCGCCAAGCCGACCAGCCAGACGGGATGCGGCAGATACCGCAGTCGGTTTGCGCCGCCCATGATCAGATATCGGCGTTGCGCTTGCCCTGACGGCGGCGCAGGTGAGCCCGCAGCTGACGCCAGCACAACCACGCCAGCACCAGCAGGGCAAACATCACCACGCCGTACCACATCCACGGATACTTGGAGGCAATGTAGCCCAGATACTCGGCCTTGCCGATGGTGCCTTCGTCATAGGTCGGGCCGATGCGCTGGGTCGCCACTTCCGGCTTGCCGAACGACAGCAGCGAGACATCGCCGGCGATGTTGTTCCAGTAGGCCGGCGAGACCAGTTGCGCCACGCCCTGCTGCAGCTCCTCCGGCGTGGCCGACGCGAACACGGTGGCGGTGTGGTCGTCCAGCGCCGCGGAGCGGAACTGCATTACCACCAGTTGCTTGTTGAGCCTGGCGTCCCCCGTGACTGCGGTGTTGAGATAGGTGGAATCGGCATTGCTGCGATTGGTGCCGGCGATGGTCTGGAACTGCTGGCGGAACCAGTTCGATTCCTTGCCCGGCCTGGCTACCGGGATGGAAGCGCCGGCGAAGCTCAGGTTCTGCTCCAGCGTCCATGGCGCCTCCTTCAGCAGCTCGCGCGGCAGATTGCCGAGCGCGCCGACGATCAGCGCATGGCGGTTCACGGTCGGCTTGCCGAAGGTCACCTGGGCGGCGCCCAGCGGCACGCTCTGCTTTTGCGCGACCTTGGCCAGCAGCGTCCAGGCGGCGCCGATGGTGGCGCTGTCGCGGCCGGCCACGACCAGCGCCAGCTCGCTGCCGTCGCTCCGGGTCACATACGGGAAGGCGCTGCTGGAGAAGCGCGACAGGTCAGGCAACTGGGCGAAGCGATAGATGTAGGGCACCTTCACCGAGGAATCGTCGAACAGGCTCATGTTGAGCGGCCCGGTCTGGTCGCACTGGCGGTTGGGCATGATGATGGGACGGAACGACAGCACGTTGTTGCCCGGTTTGAAGTGGCGCAGCGGCAGCGTCAGGCGGTAGTTGTCGTAGAAGCCGCCCTGGCGGTCTTCCACCGAGATGGCGCGCTGGAACACGTCATTGAGGTAGAGGTTGATCACGATGCTGGAGTTGAGCATCGCGCCCTGGGAGAAGTTGAGATGGAACTCCATCTGCGCGTCTTCCTGCGCGTACACGTCGGGCGGCAGGTTCACGTTGACCTCGGCCGGCGTCACGGTGGTGATCGGCGCGGTGCTGAAACCCAGCTGCTTGAAGCTGTAGACGCCCTCGGTGGCGATGTTGGCCTGCGGCAGATAGTTGGGCAATTCAGGCGGCGTGAAGTCGGTGATGTTCCATTGCGCCTGCTGCGGGAATTCCAGGTTCTGCCACGCGAACACCTGCGCCGCCTGGCGCACCTGACGCTCGTCGGCGCCGGAGACGATCAGCAGCACGTGCTGGCCGTCCGGCATCGGATACACCCCGAGGAAGCTGCCCTTGATCTGCGCCGCCACCTTGGGATCGATGAAGGGCTTGAGCTGGTCGAGCGTGCCCACCAGCACGTTGTCGGCATTGCCCAATCCCGTCAGTTGCAGTCCCGGCACCGGGCCGGCGCCGCTACCCGCCTGCGCATCGACCTGGGTGATGGTCGGCAGCACATAGCGCAACTTCAGGCCGATGCCCTGCGCCACCATGCCGCCGGCCGACAAGGCGTCGTCCGAGTCGGGATGGCGGGCGGTGATGATGTTGAACTTCTGCTGCGCGTGCTGCTTGGGGTCGAACAGGTCGCCCAGGTCCGACAGCATCGGCGCGACCGAGCGCAGCTCGGATTGCAGCCGCAGCGTCGATTGCGTGGTGTCGATCTCGGTCCAGAGCTCGGGTGCGTTGGGGTCTTCGCACTGGGTGTCCTGGCTATGCTGCGCGACACGGAAGATCAGCTGGTTGTAACCCGGCTTGAGCAGCTCGGCCGGCAGGCGGATATCGGCGGTGATCTCCGGCTGGCGCGCCGACAACTGCAACTGGGCGATGCTGTGGCCGTTCAGGCGCACCACCAGTTGCGAGCGGTTGTTGAGCGCGATGGAATTGGTGGCAACCAGATGCAGCGCCGCGGACTTGATGTTCTCCCGGCGCGAGAGCGGCAGGCTCAGCATGGCCGCGCCGTCCAGCCGGGTCAAACGCATCGGCCCGGGTTGAGCACCGAGATCAGCCAGGCGAATCTCGCGCGAGCCGGTCGCCCCCGCCGTGGCGGTTGCCGCAGTGGTGGCTGGCGTCGCAACCTTGGGCGCAGCAGCGGGCTGCGCCTGTGCCGGCAGCTGCAGGCCGGCCGTCAGCAGCGCGGCAAACAGCACGCCAAGCAGCGCGTGCAAAGGAAGACGAGTCAGACGATTCAGGCTTCGGGGCGAAGTCATGGAGGCTCCGGGTTTACTGGATGAGATAACGATAAAAGCGCTTCAGGCGATACGGCAGCGAAGCGACGAAACGGGTGGCCAGCACCGGCGCCACCAGACGCCGATGCAGGTAGGCGCCCAGGCCCTTGCAGAACAAGTAGTACTGGTGGCCGGCATGCACCGTCCCCAGCCGCACCAGCAGCGCGATGCCGCCGAAGATGCCCAGGCGCTGGTTGCGACTGGCGCGATAGGCGGTCCAGCGGGCGCTGTCGCCGGAAGACAGCGACACCGTCTCTGAGAGACCGGCCACGCTGCGGTCGGTGAAGCGCACGCCGACCACGATGCGGGTCTTGTCGCGCGAGGTGAAGCTGCTGCGCACTTCGACCGGCAACAGGCTCTCATGGCCCATGGCCCGGTTGTAGACGCGCAGGTGGTTGAACGCCAGGTCAACCTGCTGCGCCAGCGCGATGTCGAACTGCAGCTGCGCGCCGCCGGCGGAGATGTCGATCACCTGGCATGGCAGCGGCTCATGCCAGACGGCATGCGCTGCGGCCTTCGCCTCGCCTTCCAGCCGCACCGTGGCGCCGTCTTCAAGCGCCTGCGACAACACCGCCGGGGTGTCCGGCGAGGCGGTGATCTTCACGGCTTCACCAAACAGATCCACCGGCACGCGCGGCGACGCGCGCCGCTGCTTGCGCTCGTACAGCACGCCGATGCAGGCGTTGAGGATGATCAGGTTGAGCAGATCCCAGCACAGCGCCGAGATGATCACGTCCCGGTGCTCATGGGCGTGGAACAGCTTGAACAGGCCCACCGCCATGGTCAGCATTACCGCCGCATAAACGAAGTAGAACGGCCCGGCCAGCTGCGACACGGCGTCGTGCTCCAGGTGCTCGCCCTTGGGCGTGACGTTGAAGCTGGGCGCGCGCGGGTTCTTGATCACCATGAAGATGGCCTGCAGCGAGAACAGCGACTGCAGCATCTCATAGAGTTCGGAGATCAGCGTCCAGCGGTAGCGGCCGAACAGGTAATCCGAGGTAAGGATGGCGCCGACCATGGCCGGCAGGCCGTAGGCGAAGAACTCGGGAATGCTGGCGTTGTAGAAGCGCAGGCCCAGCACCAGGTAAGCCATCGGCGCCAGCAGCAGCATCACGCGCGCGTAGCTGAAGAACCAGTAAAAGGTGTTGGAGAAGTAACACAGCTTTTGCGGAATGGAGAGTCCCTTCATCGCGAACACATTGCGCAGCAGGAACAGCTGCACCATGCCCTGGGCCCAGCGCAGGCGCTGCACGATGAAGCTGGAGAAGGTCTCGGGCTGCAGGCCGGAAATCAGCGGCTCGTTCAGGTAGGCGCTGCGGTAGCCCTTGGCGTGCAGTTTCATGGCGGTCTCGGCGTCCTCGGTGATGGAGACGCCGCCGATGCCGCCCACTTCATCCAGGTGCGAGCGCCGGATCACCGCGGCCGAGCCGCAGAAATAGGCGCCGTCCCAGAAGTCCAGCCCGCGCTGGATCACGGCGTAGAACATCTCGTTCTCCGGCGGCATGCGGCCGAACATGTCGAGGTTCTTTTCCACCGGGTCGGGATTGATGAAGAAGTGCGGCGTCTGCACCAGGTAGAGTTTTTCATCCTGCTGGAAGAAGCCGACCGTCTTCTCCAGGAAGTCCACCGTGGGCACGTGGTCGGCGTCCAGGATCAGCACCAGGTCGCCGCTGCAATGCGCCAGCGCCTCGTTGACGTTGCCGGCCTTGGCGTTCTGGTTCTTCTCGCGCGTGATGTAGTGGCCGCCGTGGCGCGCCGCCAGTTCCTGCAATTCGATATGGCGCTGCTGCGCCTCGGCCGCCTTGGCCGGCGAGGCCTGCGTGCGCTTTTGCACGGTGCCGCCGTCGTCCAGCAGATACACGCGCAGCTGGCCGGCCGGATAACGCATGTCCAGCGCCGCGCGCAGCGTCACTTCCAGCAGCTCGGTGGGCTCGTTGTAGGTCGGGATCAGCACGTCCACCGCCGGCACCTTGCCCGGCGTGGTGTCCAGCGGCGGCGACTCGCGCTTGAGCGGATGGACGTTGACGAAGAAACTCAGCAGCGCGATGGCGATGCCATACACCTCTGCGATGTACAGCGCCACCATGAAGACGAAATCGAAGAAGTTGTCGTAGGCCAGCGTGTTGAAGGTGCGCCACCACATGTAGCGCAGCAGCAGGAAACTGGAGAGGAGCAGGAAGAACACCCGGAAGCGCCGCACATAACCCAGCGTGCGCATCAGCAGCATCAGGCCCACGGCGCTGCCGGCCATGACGAACTGGGCGGCAAGGTCGACCCGGATCGCAATGGCCGCCAGCAGTACCAGGGCCACCGCCAGCCATAGCGCCAGAATGCCCAGGCGGGCAGTTATGCCTTTGCCGCGATGGGGAGCTACGGTCAGCGCGAGATCGTCCGTGTCTTGCTTGGCCATGGATGCTTGTTCTTTTTGCGTATGGAAGACAGCCTGCCCGCCGGGCACGTGAATTGACGCCGCCCGGCCGCCTGATCAGCCTGAAACAGGAAGGTTAATAGTAAATGTTCTTAATTAAATTGGAATAATTTTGATTACATAGATCAATACTTCGGGAATGAGTTCTTCACAGAAACATTATCAAACGATCAAAATTTCACCATTTTCGATTGTGCAACTGCAAGCGATCTCCTCCTATCGGGATTTCCCTGAGGCCGGCGCAGGTTGAGAAAGCCGCGCCTCAAGCAAGACAAACACAAAGCGCAGGACGAAAAAAATGCCGGACTGCTTACGCGATCCGGCATGACGGTCAATCCTTACAATCATTTTCAAGCCGCGGCGAAAAGCCGCAGCGGCTCAACGCAAGGCCGGCAGCTCCGGCGTGATGTCTCGGCTTGCCGCCCGTGGAGCCGAAGGCGCGGCCGACGCCGCAGCGTAGGCCTGCTGATCCTGGGTGGCCAGGCGGAACTGGCTGACCACGTCGGACAGGCGCGCAGCCTGTTCCTGCATGGCTTCCGCGGCGGCGGCGGCCTGCTCCACCAGCGCGGCGTTCTGCTGCGTGGTCTGGTCCATGTCGGTGATGGCCAGGTTGACCTGGCTGATGCCGTCGCTTTGCTCACGGCTGGCGGCGGTGATCTCGCCGACGATGTCGGCCACATGGCGCACGCTGGAGACCACCTCATCCATGGTGGTGCCGGCGCGGCCGACCAGCTCGCTGCCGGTGCCGACCTTGGCCACCGAGTCGTCGATCAGCTGCTTGATTTCTTTCGCGGCCGAGGCCGAACGCTGCGCCAGCGAGCGCACTTCGGAGGCAACCACCGCGAAGCCGCGGCCCTGCTCGCCGGCGCGCGCCGCTTCCACTGCGGCGTTCAACGCCAGGATATTGGTCTGGAAGGCGATGCCGTCGATCACGCTGATGATGTCCACGATCTTGCGCGAGGACTCGTTGATCGAGCCCATGGTCTGCACCACCTGCGACACCACTTCCCCGCCCTGCTGCGCTACCTGGGAGGCCGACGCCGCCAGCTGGTTGGCCTGGCGCGCGTTGTCGGCGTTCTGGTGCACGGTCGAGGTCAGCTCTTCCATGGCCGATGCGGTTTCTTCCAGCGAGCCGGCCTGACGTTCGGTGCGGGCAGAGAGGTCGAGGTTGCCGCCGGCGATCTCGCGCGAGGCGGTGGCGATGGCGTCGGTGCCGCTGCGCACCTGGCCGACGATGCGCGCCAGGTTGTCGGTCATGGCTTGCAGCGCATGCAGCAGCTTGCCGGTTTCGTCGCGGCGCGCGGCCAGTTCGGCGTCGATGCGCAGCGTGAGGTCGCCCTCGGCCACGGATTCGGCCACGCTGACAGCGCGCTCCAGCGGACGGGTGATGCTCAGCGCCAGGCGCCAGGCGAACAGCCAGCCCGACATGAACAGCAGCACGCCCAGCACCAGCATCAGGTTGCGGCTTTGTTCATAGATGCCCTGGATGTCGTTGGCGATATGGTCGATGCCGGCGCGCTGTACGTTGAGCAGCTGCTGCAGGTTGTCCAGGTAGCCCTTGGCCGCGGCGTCATAGGGGCCGGCCAGGATCTTCGCGGCTTCCTCAGCCTGGCCCTCGGCCTTGGCCTTGGAGATGGCGTCGCGGTACTTGATGTAATCCTTGCGCACCGCCGACAGCTTGTCGAACACGGCTTTTTCCTCGTCGGAGGAAAGCAGGGCCTCGATCGCCTTCTGCTGTTCGGTCGAGAGCTTGGAGGCCGATGCCGCATCCTCGGCGAAGAAGCCCGCCAGGCTGGGATCGGCGCTCTTGGCGATGGCCGTGGTGCGGCGCACGCTGGTGTGAATGGTGCGATACCAGTCGGAGACCAGGCGCTCCTTGGTCAGCGGCTTTTGCATCATGGCCTCGGTGGCCATGGCGATGCCGTGCAGGCGCCAGATCGACAGCGCAATGACGACGCTGGCGGCGATCAGAATGAGGGCAAAGCCCATTGCCAGTCGTTTGCTGATCTTCATGTTGGCGAAAAATGCCATGTTGTTCCCCGGTCGAAAATGAATGCAGCGAAGCGGGCAAAGCACCCGCCGGCGGATGTTAACGGCCCCCCGGCCGCTGCGGCATCGGGTTTTTCCCGAAGCGCGCCATTGTCCTGAATAATTCCCGTCAGCTGATATTCGTATTTCTACTAATCCCCTTTCCTTCCTGTCGGGCTTCCGTACGGGCAAAAAGAAGGGACGCCGTGGCGTCCCTTGCTATCAAATTCTTATTTTGCGTCGACGAAATCCCCAATCGTCTGGCTTGCCGGGAAATAGACCGTGAAGGTGCTTCCGTGATCCGGCACTGACTGGATATCCAGCGTAGCGTGGTGGCGCAACAACACATGGCGCACAATCGCCAGGCCCAG
This sequence comes from Herbaspirillum sp. LeCh32-8, assembly GCF_017814915.1. Classification (GTDB taxonomy): domain Bacteria; phylum Pseudomonadota; class Gammaproteobacteria; order Burkholderiales; family Burkholderiaceae_D; genus Herbaspirillum. Next base: position 129,789 of record NZ_JAGIPZ010000010.1, read on the forward strand.
CCCGGTGCCCTGGGTCTCGCGCGAACGGCTTTTGTCGACCCGGTAGAAGCGCTCGGTCAGGCGCGAGATGTGCTCGGGGCTGATGCCAATGCCGGTGTCCTGCACCGAGAAATGGGCGCCCTTGTCGTCGCTCTCCCAGCGCAGCATGATGCGGCCGTCGGCCGGCGTATAGCGCACGGCGTTGGTGACCAGGTTGGTGAAGGCGCTACGCAACTCGTCGACATTGCCCTTCAGATCCGGCCCGGTGACCTCCAGCGAAATCCGATGCTTGCCGGCGGACAAGGCCCGGCCCTCCTCGGCGATGCCTTCCAGCAGCGCCTGCACCCGCACCACCTCGGAGCGCAGCGGGTAGTCGATCGACTCCAGGCGGGTCAGGGTCAGCATGTCGTCGATCAGGTTCTGCATGCGCTCGCCCTGCTCGGTCATCAGGGTCAGGTGGGCGGCGCGAGTCTGCTCGTCCAGCTTGGGCTGGGACAGCGCGATCTCGAGGAAACCGTTGATGACAGTGAGCGGCGTGCGCAGCTCGTGCGAGGCATTGGCCACGAAGTCGCGACGCATCATGTCGATGCGTTCGGACTCGGTGACATCGTGCGTGACCAGGATCTGGCGGCGGTTCTCGAACGGGATGATCTGCACGATCAGCTTGCGCTCCTGCAGCGCCAGCGTCAGCGGCTGCTCGTAGCGGCCGAGGATGATGTAGTCGATGAAGGCCGGGTTGCGGATCAGGTTGGTGACCCGCATGCCCTTGTCGCGGTCCAGCCGCAAGCCAAGGTGCTGCTGCGCGGCCGGGTTGCACCATTCGAGGAACAGCACGTCGTCCATGATCACCACGCCGTCCGGCAGCAGGCTCATGGCCTGGCGAAAACGCGCCAGCCACTCGGTCAGCTCGGCCTGGTTCTTCTCGTCGTCGCGGCGCATGCGATACAGGCGCGCATACACGTCGGTCCAGGCGCCCCAGCCGTCAGGCAGGCGCGACTGGCCGGAATCGTCCAGCCAGCTGGAGAGGCGGTACAGGTAATGCAGATGGGTGATCATCATCGCCGCCACCCCCAGCACCGCCACCACCAGGCCGGCGACCGGGCCGAAGAAGAACGCTACGACTCCCGCTCCCGCCAGGCACAGCACCAGGCGCAGGACGGCGGGAATCCAGAACAGCAGTTGTGGACTCATTGAACTCGCAAGAAAAATCGTGGGAGCGCGGATGCGCCGATGCCTTATTGTCGCCCAATAAGCCCTATTTGGTCGACAGCATGTAACCGACGCTGCGCACGGTCTTGATCAGGTATTCGGCATCGCGCAGAGCCTTGCGCAGGCGCAGCACGTGCACGTCCACCGTACGCTCCTCGATCACCACGTGGTCGCCCCAGACGCGGTCCAGCAGCTGGCTGCGGGAAAACACGCGGTCGGGATGGGCCAGGAAGAACTTGAGCAGCTTGTATTCGGCGTGGCCGATATCGATCTTGCCGCCCGACAGGGTGACCGAGCAGCTGGCCGGGTCGAGCGTGATGGGGCCGGCCGACATGACTTCCTGCGCATGCTCGGGACTCTTGCGGCGCAGCAGCGCCTTGATGCGCGCGGTCAGCTCGCGCGGCGAGAACGGCTTGGTGATGTAGTCGTCGGCGCCGTTGTCCAGGCCGGCGATCTTGTCCTCTTCCATGCTCTTGGCGGTCAGCATGATCACCGACAGCTGCTGCAGCTGTCGGTCGGCCCGAATGCGCGAGAGCAGGTGCAGGCCGCTGCGGTCAGGCAGCATCCAGTCCAGCAGGACCAGTTGGGGCGCGCGGTGCTGGACGAAGTCCCAGGCGGCCGCGGCGTTGTTGACGACGAAACTGGACCAGCCGGCCTCCTTGAGCGTAAACGCAATCAGCTCGGCAATCGACGGCTCGTCTTCGACGATCAGGATAGTGGTCATTTAATCTACGTCTTATGAAATGTGCGGGTCTCCCTCCGCCATGGACACCGCGCGGGCCGGCAGCTCGTAGAGGCTGGCCACCGTGTTCTTTTCCGCGCGGATCCGGGTGCCACTGGTTCAGTCTTCGTCTTCGTCGATCACCTTGGCCGAACCGAAGTCGGTGTGACGGATGTCCTTGCCGCCCACCACGTACACCACGTATTCCGCGATGTTCTTGGCATGGTCGCCGATGCGCTCGATCGCCTTGGCCACCCACAAGGTGTCGATGGAGCCGGAGATGGTGCGCGGATCTTCCATCATGAAGGTGATCAGGCTGCGGGTGATCGAACGGAAGCCGTGGTCGATGCTGGCGTCCTGCTTGATCAGTTCCAGCGCCTGCTTCTCGTCCAGGCGGGCGAAAGCATCCAGCGAGCTGCGCAGGATGTCGGTGGCCTGCTCGGCGATCAGGGCTACAGTCTCGTAATGGGAGACCAGGCCGATGCCGCGCTTGTGCAGGTGGATCGCGGTGCGCGCGATCTTGGTGGCCTCGTCGCCCACGCGTTCCAGATCGGTGATGATCTTGATGGTGGCCATCACGGTACGCAGGTCGTTAGCGGTCGGCTGGCGGCGCACGATCAGGTGGCTGCACGCGTCGTCCAGCTCGACTTCCAGGCGGTTCACCGCCTCGTCGTCCTTCATCACGCGCTTGGCCACTTCCAGGTTGCCGGTGCGGAAAGCCGCAATCGCATCCTGGAACTGATGTTCCACCATGCCGCCCATGGCGAGCACCTTGGAACGGATTTCTTCCAGATCTTGGTCGTACTGCTTGGAGGAGTGATCGCCGGTCATGTGACGTCCCTAATTGATTGAATTCTGTAAAAAAATAAGTGCCCTGACTACGTACCGGGGTGCGGCATGAGCATCGCGAGCAATCCCGAGGTCAGCAGGAGAAGCGCAGCCGTACAGGGGTACGGCGAGCATCGCAGTGCTGAGATCGGGATGCGCAGTAGCTCAGGCCGTGCCCAAATTAGCCAAAGCGGCCGGTGATGTAGTCTTGGGTTTCCTTGCGCACCGGATTCATGAAGATCTGGTCGGTCTCGCCGAACTCGACCAGCTCGCCCAGGTACATGTAGGCGGTGTAGTCCGAGCAGCGGGCCGCCTGCTGCATGTTGTGGGTCACGATGGCGATGGTGTAGTCGTTCTTCAGCTCGCCGATCAGCTCTTCCACCTTGGCCGTGGAGATCGGGTCCAGCGCCGAGGTCGGCTCGTCCAGCAGCAGAACTTCAGGCTTGACCGCTACGCCGCGCGCGATGCACAGGCGCTGTTGCTGACCGCCGGAGAGCGACAGGCCGCTCTTGTGCAGCTTGTCCTTGACTTCACCCCACAGCGCCGCCTTGTTCAGCGCCCATTCGACGCGCTCGTCCATTTCGCCTTTGGGCAGGTTTTCGTACAGACGGATGCCGAAGGCGATGTTGTCGTAGACCGACATCGGGAACGGGGTCGGCTTCTGGAACACCATGCCGACCTTGGCGCGCAGCATGTTCAGATCCTGGCCCGGCTCGAGGATGTTGTTGCCGGCGTACATGATCTTGCCCTCGGCGCGCTGGCCGGGGTACAGGTCGTACATGCGGTTGAAGGTGCGCAGCAGGGTCGACTTGCCGCAGCCCGACGGGCCGATGAAGGCGGTGACTTTGCCTTCGTAGATGTTCAAGTTGATGTTCTTCAGGCCCTGGAATCCACCGTAGTAGAAGTTCAGTTGCGAGATTTCGATCGTGGACTTCTTGGGTGCAGCAGCGTTGGCCGATGCATTCGATGCCTGGTTTGCCATTTGAGCAGTAGTCATGTCGGTCACTTGGATAAATTAGCCGGGGATCTGTTGCTTGAACAGGGTACGGGACAGCACGTTGAGCAGCAGCACGCTGAAGGTGATCAGCAGTGCCCCGCCCCATGCCAGCGAGACCCAGTTGTCGTACGGGCTCATGGCGAACTGGTTGATCACCACCGGCAGGTTGGCGATCGGACGGTTCATGTTGGTGCTGAAGAACTGGTTGTTCAGCGCAGTGAACAACAGCGGCGCGGTCTCGCCCGAGATACGGGCCACCGCCAGCAGCACGCCGGTCACCACACCCGCCTTGACCGCGCGCAGACGCACGATCAGGGCTACCTTCCAGCGCGGCGCGCCGAGGGCGAAGGCTGCTTCACGCAGGCCGTTGGGCACCAGCTTCAACATGTTGTCGGTCGTACGCACCACCACCGGAATGGCGATCAGCGAAATCGCGAAGGTGCCGGCCCAGCCGGAGAAGTGGCCGACGTTGGCCACGTAGATCGCGTAGACGAACAGACCGATGACGATCGACGGCGCCGACAGCATGATGTCGGTGACGAAGCGGGTCACCTGGGCCAGCTTGCTCTCCTCGCCATACTCAGCCAGGTAGATGCCGGCCAGGATGCCGATCGGGGTACTGATCAGGGTGCCGATGCCGACCATCATCAGGGAGCCGACGATGGGGTTGAGCAGGCCGCCGCCTTCACCGCCGGGACCCGGGGTGTTTTCGGTGAGCAGGCCCAGGTTCAGGGCGGCCACGCCCTTGAACACCAGGGTCAGCAGGATCCAGGCCAGCACGAACAGGCCCAGGCCCATCGCCAGGAAGGAGAAGATCATGCCGAGGCGGTGCTGCAGCAGGCGACGGCGATACACCGGGTTGAGGCCTTGCGGCTTCTCGGCGCCGTTGAAGGCGGAGGATTGGGTGGCTTGGGTCATTATTTGGCTCCTTCCTTGCGCGACATGCCCATCAGCATGATCTTGGCGGCGGACAGAACGATGAAGGTGATGACGAACAGGATCAGGCCCAGGGCGAACAGCGAGGACACGTGCAGCTTGCTGGACGCTTCAGCGATTTCGTTGGCCAGGGTGGAGGCGATACTGTTGCCCGGCGCGAACAGCGACCAGGACAGGCGGTGCGAGTTGCCGATCACGAAGGTGACGGCCATGGTCTCGCCCAGTGCGCGGCCGAGGCCCAGCATGACGCCGCCGACCACACCGGTCTTGGTGTACGGCAGCACCACCTTGCGCACCACTTCCCAGCGGGTGCAGCCCAGGCCGTAGGCCGATTCCTTCAGCACGGCGGGCACCACTTCGAACACGTCGCGCATCACCGAGGAGATGAAGGGGATGATCATGACCGACAGGATCAGGCCGGCGGTCAGGATGCCGATGCCCATGGTCGGGCCGGAGAACAGCGCGCCCAGGCCGGGGATCTGGCCCAGCGTGCTCTTGAGCGCAGGCTGCACGTATTCGGAGAACAGCGGCGCGAACACGAACAGGCCCCACATGCCGTAGATGATCGACGGCACGCCGGCCAGCAGCTCAACGCAGGTTCCCAGCGGGCGGCGCAGCTTGGCTGGGCAGATTTCTGTCAGGAACAGCGCGATGCCGAAGCTCACCGGGAAGGCGATCAACAGCGCGATGATCGAGGTGATCAGGGTACCGGCGATGGCGATCATGGCGCCGAATTCTTCGTTGACCGGATCCCACTCGACGCGGGTGATGAAGCCCGGGCCGAATTTCTGGAACGCCGGCCAGGAGCCGATGATGAGCGAGACGATAATGCCGGCCAGCATCAACAGCACGGTCAATGCGAACAGCAGCGTCAGTTTGTGGAAAAAGAAATCCTGCAGCCGCTGGCGGCGCATGACGGCCATCAAACGCTGATGCGCGGCTTGTGCGCTCTCAGCGTCTGTCGGGGATTTTTTTACTTCGGAGTTCGACATAGCCGTGGTGGAATAATTAGTGCTCATTGGAGTTCACCATTAAAACGGGCCATCGCCGCGAATGCTCTGTCGTCAGAGTTGCTCGTTTTCGCTGCGATGACCCGTGTGCTTCATTCAAAGAAGCTTGCTTTGCTTTCCTGGCGGATGGGCTCTCGCCCTTCCTTCAAGGCTTGCGTGACATGCGATTACCAAACCGCCTTGCCGCTGCTGTCCTTGATGTTGGCCTTCCAGGAATCTTCCACCAGCTTGGTCACGTTGGCCGGCAGCGGCACGTAGTCCAGCTTGGCAGCGGTAGCGCCGCCGTTCTTGAAGGCCCAGTCGAAGAACTTCAGGACTTCCTTGGCCTTGGCGCCGTCGCCGTCTTGCTGCTTGTGCAGCAGGATGAAGGTGGCGCTGGAGATCGGCCACGAAGCCTTGCCGGCTGCATCGGTGAAATCAACAGCGAAGCCCGGGGTATTGGCCCAGTCGCCGTTGGCGGTTGCCGACTTGAAGGACTCGTCGTCCGGCGACACGAAGGCGCCGTCCTTGTTCTTCAGTTGGGTGAAGGTCAGCTTGTTGGCCTTGACGTAGGCGTACTCGACGTAGCCGATCGAACCCTTGACCTTTTGCACGTTGGCGGCAACGCCTTCGTTACCCTTGCCGCCCACGCCGGTCGGCCACTTCACTGCGGTGCCTGCGCCGATCTTGCTCTTGAAGTCGGCGTTGGCCTTGGACAGGTAGGAGGTGAACACGTAGGAGGTGCCCGAAGCGTCCGAACGGTAGACGACGGTGATGTCGTCAGCCGGCAGCTTCACGCCCGGGTTCAGGGCGGTGATTTCAGCGGCGTTCCACTTGGTGATCTTGCCGGCGTAGATGTCGGCCAGCACGGCGCCCGACAGCTTGATCTGACCAGGCTTGACGTTATCCAGGTTCACCACCGGCACCACGCCACCGACCACGGCCGGGAACTGGGTCAGGCCGCTGCTTTGCAGGTCGTCCTGGGTCAGCGGCGCATCGGATGCGCCGAAGTCAACGGTCTTGGCCTTGATTTGCTTCTGGCCGCCGCCGGAACCGATCGACTGGTAGTTCAGGCTGTTGCCGGTCTTGGCCTTGTATTCTTCAGCCCACTTGGCGTACACGGGATACGGGAACGATGCGCCGGCACCGGTGATTTCTGCTGCATGCACAGCACCGCCGAAGGCGAAAGCGCCTGCCACTGCGGCTGCGATTGCAACAGACTTAATCAGTTGGTTGAAACCCATTTCTGATACTCCTATGTTTTTGAACGGATTGAGCGTCACTGAGACATCACGGTTGGTGGGATGCACTTCTTGGACAGGGCGAACTTTAACCAGCTAATGTGACGAGTTTATGACGGGGCATTGTCAGCTTTGCCTCGATGGACGGATGTCCGGACGGCAAACATTTCATTATCAAAACAATAATGTCCTTCCGCCTCCCCTGATCTGATCCATGACTCCGAGTGCAAGGCCGCAGTTGGCTGGATGCGTGCTTCGGGGCAAAAATAAGGCCTCGTCATCCATCAAGGCCTGTGCTTAGAAAGATATTGGTAAAAAATTAAATAATGGAAACGTTTCCATAAAAGAAATGTGACAAATGCTTATTTGATCTGTCATAAACTTGTCATACCTCATTACTACACTCCCCGGCACAACGTGGATGGCAGGAACCGTCAATGACCAGAAAAGCAAAACCGGAAAGCAGCCATCAAGCTGCGCAACCTGAACTCCCGGCCAATACGATCTACCTCAATCGCGAACTGTCGCAGCTGGCATTCAACCGCCGCGTGCTGGCCCAGGCCGAAGACCGCCGCGTCCCTCTGCTGGAGCGCCTGCGTTACCTGTGCATCTGCAGCAGCAACCTCGATGAGTTCTTTGAAGTGCGCATCGCCAGCCTGCTGGCCAACCGCATCGAGGGCGAGAACATCGATCCGCCGGAGCTGCGCGCCGCGCTGGAGCGCACCAGCGTCGAGTGCCATCGCATCGTGGCGCGGCAGTACCAGTTGCTCAACGACGAGATCCTGCCGCAGCTCGCCACCGACGGCATTCACCTGCTGCGCCACGACGACCGCAACGAGGCTCAGCGCGCCTGGGTCAAGACCTACTTCGAGCAGCATGTGCGCCCCTTGCTCACGCCCATCGGCCTGGATCCGGCGCACCCGTTCCCGCAGGTGCACAACAAGAGCCTGAATTTCATCATCGAGCTGTCCGGCAAGGACGCCTTCGGCCGCGGCACCGGCATCGTCATCGTCAAGGCGCCGCGCGTGCTGCCGCGCGTGATCAAGCTGCCGGACCACCTCTCGCCCAAGGGCAATACCTCGTTCTGCCTGCTGTCCTCGGTCATCCACGCGCACATCGCCGAGCTGTTCCCTGGCCGCGAGATCACCGCCTACTCGCAGTTCCGCGTGACCCGCAACAGTGACCTGTGGGTGGATGAAGAGGAAGTGAAGAACCTGCGCCAGGCGCTGGAAACCGAATTGCAGAGCCGCCAGTTCGGCGTGGCGGTGCGCCTGGAAGTGGCAGCCAACTGCCCCGAGCACCTGGCGCAATTCCTGCTGAACCAGTTCAACATCGACCGCAACCGCATGTACGCCGTCGAAGGCCCGGTGAACATGGTGCGCCTGTCCGAGATCGTGAACCTGGTGGCCCTGCCCGAGCTGCGCTTCCCCCCGTTCTCGCCCACCCTGCCGCACCAGCTGATCAGCGAAAACATCTTCAGCGTGCTGGACAAGAAGGACGTGCTGCTGCACCACCCTTTCCAGTCCTTCCAGCCGGTGGTCGACTTCATCCGCAGCGCCGCGCACGACCCGGCCGTGGTGGCGATCAAGCAGACCATCTACCGCACCGGCATGAACTCCGACCTGATGGAGGCGCTGATCTACGCCGCCCACCACGGCAAGGAAGTGACGGTGATCGTGGAGCTGATGGCGCGCTTCGACGAGGAAGCCAACATCAACTGGGCGGTCAAGCTGGAACAGGCCGGCGCCCAGGTGGTGTACGGCGTGGTCGGCCTGAAGACCCACGCCAAGCTGGCTTTGGTGATTCGCCGCGAAGACGCCGGCTTGCGCTTCTACGCCCACCTCGGCACCGGCAACTACCACCCCAACACCACCAAGTTCTACACCGACTTCGGCCTCTTGACCTCTAACCAGGAGCTCACCGCCGAAGTCAACGAAGTGTTCATCCACCTGACCAGCCTGACCAAGCCGCGCAGCCTGTCCCACCTGTGGCTGGCGCCGTTCACGCTGCAAAAGGAAACCATCCGCGCCATCCGCAACGAGGCCCAGATCGCGCGCGAAGGCCGGCCGGCGCGCATCATCGCCAAGATGAACGCGCTGCTGGACGAATCGGTCATCCGCGCGCTGTACGCGGCCTCGGCCGACGGCGTGAAGATCGACCTGATCGTGCGCGGCGCCTGCGCGCTACGGCCTGGCGTGCCGGGGCTGTCGGAGAACATCAAGGTGCGCTCCATCATCGGCCGCTATCTGGAACACTCGCGCATCTATTACTTCCGCAACGACCTGAAACACGACGTCTATCTGGCCAGCGCCGACTGGATGAACCGGAACCTCTTCCGTCGTATCGAGGTCGCATTCCCGGTACTGGACAAGGCGCTCAAGAAACGCGTGATCACCGAGGGCCTCAATCCTTACCTGAAGGACAACACCAACTCCTGGCATCTCGATGTCAACGGGGTCTATACCTTGAAGAAGGCGCGTAGCAAGCAGCAAGCATTCAGCGCCCAGCAGCACTTGATGACGACATTAGGGGCTGCTCCCGTGTCATTTGCGAACGCGAGCAGTCAGCAAGCGTCGTCTGCCTAGGCGCAGCGACGCGCCGTAGCGGTGCTACGGCAAGGAGCTGTAACAACGGCAGGCGTGGCTTGCTGACAGCTCCCGGAGGGTTGTTCCCGGCAGGCGCGCTAGCGGCGTTGCACGGTGATGCTGGTGGCACCACCACCAGTATCACCGCGCGCGTTGCCAGCACGCCTGCCGGGAACAACGCGTCTCGCAAATGACACGGAAGCAGCCCCAAGCATTCCGGCGTTACCGCCGGAGGAATGAGGATGCCGCCAGCCCTATTGCTAACCAGGAGAGTCTGATGGATTTGATTTTGTGGCGGCACGCGGAAGCGGAACTGGGCGAGCCCGACGAGGGACGCGCCCTGACCCCGAAGGGACACAAGCAGGCTGCCAAGATGGCCGAATGGCTGGACCGCAATTTGCCGGAAAGCTGCCGCATCCTGGTCAGCCCGGCTACCCGCACGCTGCAGACCGCCGAAGCGCTGGCGCGCAAATACAAGGTGCATCCGGAACTGGCGCCGGACAAATCGGCCGAGGACCTGCTGCGCGCGGCCAACTGGCCAGACAGCCGTGAGCCGGTGCTCATCGTCGGCCACCAGCCGACCCTGGGCCTGGTGGCGGCGCAATTGATCGGCGGCCAGCCTCAGGAGTGGTCGCTGCGCAAGGCCAACGTATGGTGGATCGCCCAGCGCGAACGCGGCGACGTCACCACTAACTACCTCAAGGCGGTGATTGCGCCGGAACTGTTGGCCAGCTCCGGCAAGCATCATCGCTGAACTGCGCCGGCATCATTGAAAACGCCGCCCATCGGGCGGCGTTTTTGCATGCGACGTCCGCCTCAGGACGGTTCCCGGTCGAGCTCGTCGGGCGTCCGCTTATGCGCCTCATTGCGCAGTGCCGGGACAGATGCGCGATGCAGCGGCAATGCCGGCGCCGATGCGAAGGCCGCCTCGCGTCCGCCGACGGCATCCAGCTTGAAGGTGCCGACCACCTCCGTCAGCTGAACCGCCTGTTCCTTGAGCGATTGCGCCGCAGCGGCTGCCTGCTCGACCAGCGCGGCGTTCTGCGACGTGGTTTCATCGATGCGCGCAATGGCGGCGTTGACCCCGGCGATGCCGCTGCTCTGCTCCTGGCTGGCCTGCGCGATCTCGTCCACGATCTGGCTCACCTGGCGCACGCTGGCGACGATGTCGGCCATCGTGGCGCCGGCTTGCGCCACCAGCCGGCTGCCGCTTTCGACCCGTTTCACCGAATCGCCGATCAGCGTCTTGATCTCCTTGGCCGCGCTCGACGAGCGCTGCGCCAGCGAGCGCACCTCGGAGGCCACCACTGCAAAGCCGCGCCCCTGCTCGCCGGCGCGCGCCGCCTCCACCGCGGCATTGAGCGCGAGGATGTTGGTCTGGAAGGCGATGCCGTCAATCACGCTGACGATGTCGGCCACCTTCTGAGAAGAGTCGTTGATGGACTCCATGGTGTCGACCACCTGGCTCACCACCGCGCCGCCCTCCTGCGCCACCTTGGATGCCGAAGCTGCGAGCCGGCTGGCCTCGCGCGCGTTGTCGGCATTCTTGCCCACGGTGGCGGTGAGTTGCTCGATGGAGGATACGGTTTCTTCCAGCGAACCGGACTGCTGCTCGGTGCGCTGCGACAGATCGGCGTTGCCGGAGGCGATCTGGTCGGCCGCGGTGGCGATGGTGTCGGTGCCGCGGCGCACCCGGGTGACCACACGCAGCAAGCTGGTGTTCATGTCCTTCAGCGAGGCCATCAGCTGGCCAGACTCGTCCTTGCTGGCGGCAACGATGTCCACCGTCAGGTCACCGCGCGCCACACTGCCGGCCACCTGCACCGCCTGCTGCAGCGGCGCGCCGACGATGCGCGCCAGCCAGGTCGCCAGCAAGGCACCCAGCAACAAGCTCGCCACCAGCAGCGCCGCGATCATGACCTGCGCGGTGCGGTAGATGCTTTCTGCGCGTTGATCGGCGTCCTTACTGCCCTGGACATTGATTCGCACCAGGGTGCTGGCGCTGTCGAACACATCGTTGAAGAGCCGCCCGGCCTCCCCTCGCACAAGCCGCAGCCCCTCCTCCGGCTGCCCATGCTGATAGGCGCTCACAACCCGTTCATGAATGCCCTTGTATTTGTCGAAGGCGTTGCGCACGCGCGTCACGTTGACCTTCTCCTCAGGCATGTCGGCCAGGGAGACGCTGCGCTTGATCGCGTCGTCCACCAGCGCAATCTGCTCGTCGAACATCTTGCCGTAACGATCGCCGTCGTCACGACTGGTCGAGGTCAGCCGTAGCATCTGGTTGGCGCGCGCACGACTGAGCGCGACCTCGATCTCCAATGAGGCCTGCACGCCGGGGAGCAGGTTTTCCGCCATATACCGGCTGGACTGGTTGACCTTCTGGATCTGCAACAGCGAGAACACGCCCAGCACGCAGGTCAGCAACAGCAGCAGGAAAAAGGTAAGCGCGAGCTTGAGTGAAATTCGCAAGTCATAGAACCATCGCATGGTGTCTCCTCGTCAGCGCCATGGGCGCAAGGCCGGGCATCTGCCGATGCCCGGGGATGGCTCATTCTGCGAAACGGAAGGAGAAATTTATATCGAATTTTTTCTAATTATTTATTGTTTTATTGGGAGTTTTCACAATTAAAAACGGCCCGGAAAACCGGGCCGTTGTTCATCCTGCGTGCGTAACGAAGAAGATCAGAAAGTTTCCCAATCACCGTCGTCGCCCGACGGCGGCTGGTTGCGCGCGGCCTTCGGCGTTGCTTCCACCTTGGGCAATGCCGCCACCGGCGCAGCCTTGGACGCCGGACGTGCGGCCAGCGGCTGGCGTGGCTTGGCCGGCGCCGAGCGAGCGACAGGCGCGGCGGCCGGCGCTACGCGGGCGCGCGGTGCGGCTTCGTCGGCGACGTGGAAGATCGAGACTTCCTGCATCAGCGCCTGGGCTTGCTGCTCCAACGCCTTGGCGGCGGCGCTGGCTTCTTCCACCAGGGCGGCGTTCTGCTGCGTGGCTTCATCCATCTGCGACACCGCGCGCGAGACCTGGTCAATGCCGGCGCTCTGCTCGTTGGAGGCGGAGGAAATCTCGCCCATGATGTCGGTCACGCGCTGCACGGCGGTGATCACATCGTTCATGGTGGCGCCGGCCTGGCCCACCAGTTCGGAGCCGGCTTCCACGCGATCCACCGACAGCATGATCAGTTCCTTGATTTCCTTGGCGGCGCTGGAAGAGCGCTGCGCCAGCGCGCGCACTTCGGAAGCCACCACGGCGAAGCCGCGGCCCTGCTCGCCGGCGCGCGCCGCTTCCACCGCCGCGTTCAGCGCCAGGATGTTGGTCTGGAAGGCGATGCCGTCGATGATGCTGACGATCTCGGTGATCTTGGCCGAGCTATCGCGGATTTCTTCCATGGTCTGCACCACGCGGCCGACCACCGCATTGCCGTCGGCGGCGATGGTCGAGGCGTTGACCGCCAGCGTGGACGCCTGGCGGGCGTTGTCGGCGTTGTGCTTCACGGTGCTGGTCAGCTCTTCCATGCTGGAAGCGGTCTCTTCCAGCGAGGCGGCCTGCTGTTCGGTACGCGAAGAGAGGTCCAGGTTGCCCGACGAAATTTCACGCGTGGCCACGGCGATCGCGTCGCTGCCGCTGCGCACCGCGCGTACGGTGCGGGTCAGGCTGGTTTGCATGTTGTCCAGGCCGCTCAGCAGCTGGCCCATTTCATTCTTGGAATGCACGTGCACAGGCTGGGTCAGGTCGCCGGCGGCGATGGCGTCGAAGTGCTTGAGCGCGCGCGCCAGCGGTTCGCCGATGGCGCGACGCAGCGACAGCCAGCTGTACAGCGCCAGGACGATGCCCACCAAGATCGCCACGATGGAGAAGATGCGCGACGCTTCATAACGCGCATTGGAAGCGTTGAGGCTCTTCTCGGCCTGCTCTCCCTCGTATTTGCTGAGAGCCTGACCGTCCGCCTGCATGGCGGTGTAGATGGTGCCGACCGTGCGCGCGGTGTCGCCGATAGCCTTGCGGTCGCCGGTCTTGATCACTTCGGCGAACTTGGTCAGGGCCTGCTCGGTCTTCTCAAGCCCATCGGAGACCTTCTTCTCCAGCGCGCGGCCCTCTTCGGTCTGCGGCAGCGCGGTGTACTTGGCCCACCATTGCAGCGCCTCCTTGCGCGCATTGGCGTCCATGCCGTACATGCGCTCGGCCCAGGCCGGGTCATCGGTCAGGGCGGCCTGGTCCAGCGAGGTGCGCTGACGACCGATCCAGATCAGCACGTTGTCGGCGGCCACGGTCTTCGGAATGCGCTCTTCGGTCAGCTCGCGGTTGATGCTGACCGCGGCCGACATGCCGAGCAGGCCGGAGGCGCCGATCGCCACCAGCAGCGTGGAAAGGATAAGGATGGCAAGGGCGAGCTGCGCCTTGATGGAAATATTCTTGAATGACATTGGACGGTTCCTGTGGATGAGAGGAAACGCGGCAAGCCGCGCCCCAGCCCCAAGGTCGCATGTCATCTGCGACGGCTGCCTGTGCTCCGGTCCCGGAGCATGGCGCTCAATTCCTTGGCTAGAACTCCCTCCGGCAAGAACGCCCCCATGACGATTGCCCGGGAGGGATTTGGCTGCCCTATCTTAACGGCAACTTTTTAAAAATCTTCAATCCTCCCACGCCGTCTTGAGACCGCACGCGCCAAAAACAAAGCGCCGCGGCCTTGAGAGGCTCGCGACGCTTACGCAGATTTACATTTCAACTTGATTGCACTTAACAATCAAGCAACATGCCATTCCAACAATTGTCGTTCAGAACTCCTCGAACTCATCATCGCGCGCTGCGGGAAGAGGCTTGCGTCCGGCAGCCGGCAAGCTGCCCGCAGGACGCGCTGCGGGCACCACGCGCGCCTGCACCTCGATCTCGGCCGTCGGGTTGACGGCGCGTGCGGGCGCGCTCACCACCGGAGCCGAAGGTGCCGCCAGCTTGAGCTTGAACACCGAGACCGCATGCGCCAGCGCATCGGACTGTTCCTGCAGACTCTCGGCGGCGGCGGCGGCCTGCTCCACCAGCGCGGCGTTCTGCTGGGTGATCTCGTCGATCTGCGTGATCGCGTTGTTGACCTCGGCGATGCCCGCGCTCTGTTCCTGGCTGGCGGCGGTGATCTCGCCCATGATGTCGGCCACGTGCTTCACCGACGTCACGATCTCGCTCATGGTGGCGCCGGCCTCGTCGACCAGCTTGCCGCCGGCGTCGACCTTGTCCACCGAGTCGCTGATCAACTGCTTGATCTCCTTGGCGGCGGTGGCCGAACGCTGGGCCAGCGAACGCACTTCGGAGGCGACCACAGCGAAACCGCGGCCCTGCTCGCCGGCGCGGGCGGCTTCCACCGCGGCGTTCAGGGCGAGAATGTTGGTCTGGAAGGCGATGCCGTCGATCACGCCGATGATGTCGACGATCTTGCGCGAGCTCTCCTTGATTGAACCCATGGTTTCCACCACGTCGCCCACCACACGGCCGCCCTTGGTGGCGTAGTCGGACGCGGAGACCACCAGCTGGTTGGCCTGGCGCGCGTTCTCGGCGTTCTGCTGCACGGTGGAGGTCAGCTGCTCCATCGAGCTGGCGGTTTCCTCCAGGCTGGAAGCCTGCGATTCGGTGCGGTTGGAGAGGTCGACGTTGCCGCGCGCGATCTCGTGCGAGGCCACCGCGATGATGGCCGCGCTTTCCTTGACTTCATTCAAGGTGGTGGCGAGGTTGGCCTGCATCGCGCCCAGCGCGTTGACCAGCGAGGCGGCCTCGTCGCGGCCGCGGTCATGGAAGTCCTGCGTCAGGTCGCCGCTGGAAATGGTCTCGGCGATGCCGCCGGCGCGCTTCAACGGATTGACGATGGAACGGGTGATCACGAAGGTGAAGAAGAATCCCAGGCCCAGCGTCAGCACGCCGATCACCAGCATGCCGGCCTGCGCCTTGCGGTAGCTGTCCTTGGCGTCGGCATGCGCGGCCTTCATGTCTTCCTGCTGGAAGGCCGCCAGCGCGCCCACGCTGGCCATCCACTTCTCATGCGCGGGCAGGAAATCGCTCTTCAACTGTTGCGCCGCGTCGAAGTAATTGCCACTGCCGACCTGCTGGCGGATGGTCTCCACCAGCGGGAACAGCTTCTTGCTCTCGGCCGACGCCGCGCCCAGCAACTCCTTGCCGCGTCCGGTGGAAGACAGTTCGCCGATCTGCTTTTCGAAACCGTTGTACGCCACCAGGATCTTGCCCAGGTGTTCATCTTCGGCCTTGCCTTCGGCCGCATCGGTGGGGGTGACCACCTTGCGCAGCGCCAGCGCCAGTTCGCTGCCCAGCTCACGCATGTTCATGGCGGTGGTCATCGCGGCCACCTTCTTGTCGATCACGTATTCGCTGGACGCTTCCAGCTCGGCCATGCGCCACAGGCCGATTGCCAAGAGCGCGGCCGCGCACAGCAAAATGAGGCAAAAGCCGAAAGCCAATCGTGTGCCGATCTTGAGATGTTGAATCATGGACATGCTCTTCCCTGTAAGAACAAAGTGTTGCAGACATCGTCCGGCAGCGTGGCCGGAGTGCGCCCTCCCTATCGCCTCATGCCCGGGCGTCTGCCCGATGGTCAGCATGATTCATGCCCGCAGCCGCGAGGAGAACCCGTCGCAGGCGCAAGAACATGCGGCAATAGCGGCAAGCCGGAACACCGGCAGCCGCAAAGCATCTTGTTGGTCTGGATATTGCCGAAGCGCAGCTTATGTTGCTGGCGGGTGCCGTTGCAACTCGCAAACGGCTTGTTCTTGTCACGGTTCGACGTGCGGCATCTTAGAAGAGCCCCTGATCGCGAGCCAATGCTTTGTAGGCATGCTTTCATGTGCCTTTTGCATAGTTCGTCCGAATCGGGGCAAGCGCCCCGAAAGGGGGCACAAGACCTCCGGCGATGAGCGTTCAGCTCATGTTGGCGACGCCGGATGGACCCGGTGAAAACACGCGCGCATTGCACAAATGCCAATGCGCGCGCGATCTAAATGACAAGTTCTCGCCGGGCGTCGCGACTACCGGTTCAGAATTCTTCCCAATCGTCGGGGCCGGTCTTCGCCGTCTTCTGCGGCTTGGCCTCGATGGCCTTGGGCGTCTTCGCGGTCGCCGGCCTGGCGATCGGCTTGACGGGCTTGGCGACGCCTGCTGCCGCCGTCGAAGGCGGCTTCGCCACTGCCTTCATTGCAGGCCGCGCGCTCACTGCAGTCTGCACCGGCTGCGAATGCGCTGCACCCTCAACGGTGCGAAACACGCTGACCGTATTCCACAGCAGCTCGGCCTGCTTCTGCAGACTCTCGGCGGCCGCCGCAGCTTCTTCCACCAGCGCCGCGTTCTGCTGCGTGATGGATTCCATCTCCGTGATGGCGTCGTTGACCTGGCCGATGCCGGTGCTCTGCTCCTGGCTGGCGACCGTGATCTCGCTCATGATGTGCGCCACCTGCTGCACCGAACCGACGATCTCGCCCATGGTGGCGCGCGCCTCGTCGACCAGCTTGCCACCGGCGTCCACCTTCTCGACCGAGTTGCCGATCAGTTCCTTGATCTCCTTGGCGGCCGAAGCCGAGCGCTGCGCCAGCGAACGCACCTCGGAGGCCACCACCGCAAAACCGCGCCCCTGTTCGCCTGCGCGCGCCGCTTCCACCGCCGCATTCAACGCCAGGATGTTGGTCTGGAAGGCGATGCCGTCGATCACGCTGATGATGTCGACGATGCGACTGGAGCTGTCCTTGATCTGTCCCATGGTCTGCACCACGCTGCCGACCACCTCGCCGCCGCGCGCGGCCAGCTGGGAGGCGGAGTTGGCCAGCAGGTTGGCTTCGCGCGCGTTCTCGGCGTTCTGCTGCACGGTGGAGGTCAGCTCTTCCATGGCGCTGGCGGTCTCCTCCAGGCTGGAAGCCTGCGACTCGGTGCGGCGCGACAGGTCGGCGTTGCCGGTGGCGATCTCGCGCGAGGCATGCTGGATCACATCGATGCTGTTGCGCACATTGCCGACGATGCCGCCCAGGCTGCCGGTCATCTCGTTGAGCGAGCCCAGCAGCTGCGCCGATTCGTCGCGCCCCAGCGCCTGGCCGCGCACGGTGAGGTCGCAGGCCGCGACATGCCTGGCCAGGTCGACCGACTGCAGGATGGGATGCGTCACCGAACGCGTGATCAGCACGCCGAACCACGCCGCCACCAGCGCCAGCAGCAGGATCGATCCCAGCACCGCCAGCTGCTTGCGGCGCAGGATCTGGTTCTGATCATCCAATTGCGCGGCCAGCACTTCGGTCATCCGGCCGATGGTGCTGAACTGCTCGTCGATGGCCGTGGTGAATTGCTTGAAGTAGGCATCCGACGCGTAGCTGATTTCTTCCGGCGTCAGGATCTGCTCGCGCGCCAGCTTGATGACGCCGTTGCCGAGCTCGCCGGCATTGGCGAAGGCCGGGCCCAGCTTGTCCTTGAGCGCGGCATTGGCGTCCACCGCCTTGGCGAAGGATTTCTGCGCCGCGTTCAGCTTGTCCTGCGCCCGCTCCAGCAAGGCCGCCAGATCGAGCCGGTCGTCGCGTTTGGCCTCCTTCTTCAGCAGCAGGCCGGCGCCGCGCGCGCGCGCGCGGCCGAGGTCTTCGGTCAGGCCGGGCATGGCGATGAAGGCGGCATTGATGAGCTGCGTGCTGTCGTAGTCGGGATCGGTGGTGTACTTGAAGTAGTCGAGCACGCGCTCGCTGAGGTCGAACATGCCGGCCACCACGGCGCTGTGCGCGGCGAAGCTGGCCGGCGCGGCAAGGCTCTTGCCGGCTACGCCGTCGCGCACCTTGTTCCAGGCCTCGACTTGGGCGCGCAACAGCGGCCCTATCCCGGGGTCGTCCTTCTGCATTGCCGCCAGGCTGTCCTCCAGCGCCTGCAGCGCCTTGCCCACTTCCTGGGCCTTGGCTTCGCGCGCGGCGGCCACGCCGGCGTCGCCATTGAGCAGCACGGCCGACATGCCGCGGTGCTGCTGGATCAGTTGCACGCTGCGCAACAGGCGGCGCACCGGCTCGACGCCCTTGATCTCCATCTTCTTGAATGCGATCACCTGCTCGGTGCTGCCGATGTAGAGCGCCGTCGGCACGCCGAACAGCACCAGCCCCACCACGCCCAGCAGGGCAAATTTTTGCCACAGCATCAGATTGGCCAGCAAACGTTTCATCACATCCCCCATTTCCCGAACTTGCAGCATCAAAAAAAAGAACCTGTCATCCGGAAACCAGCTGCGCACCACCCCCGATTGTTATGGCGACGCCGGCGGTTCAAACAACCGAATAAACATTTTTGATATAGCAAAAATCGTTCCTATTGTGAGGTAACGGCGCGCAAATCCTTACTGGTGGCGGAAGGGAAAAACAAACGCAAAGATCGGAATTGCAGACACGCTAACCCTCGCTCACCGATGGAGGGCGCGAACTGACGCGTGGACGCATCACAGCATTGCCTGTGCGCAAGCAACATCCCGCCGCACCATCGGTTGCCACGGACGGCGGATGCGCAGGCAGCAGGCAGCGGATACTTGGGGAAAAACCGTGCCGCTCAGTGTGACTCGGGCGCGGTCTTGATGCCTGCCAGCTTTTCCTGCGCCGGGCGATGCGCCAGATGCAGGTGCTGCAGGAACTGCTGGGTGGCGGACTCCCAGGAGCGGCTTTCGGCGTGGGCGCGCACGGCGTCCTTGTCCAGCTTCAGCGCCTGCAGGCAGGCTTGCTTGAGGTCGTTCTTGAGGACACCGGAGACGCCGTTGTCGACCACGTCGATCGGCCCTTCGACCGGGTAGGCCGCCACCGGGATGCCGCAAGCCATCGCCTCCAGCAGCACCAGGCCAAAGGTGTCGGTCTTGCTGGGGAAGACGAACACGTCGGCGCAGTTGTAGTAGGCCGGCAGTTCGTCATGGCCCTTGCCGCCCAGGAAGCGCACTTTGGGATAGCGCTGGGTCAGCTCTTCCAGCAACGGGCCATCGCCCACCACCCACTTGGTGCCGGGCAGGTCGAGCTTGAGGAAGGACTCGATGTTCTTTTCCACCGCCACGCGGCCGACGTAAAGATACAGCGGGCGCTCGATGCAGGCGTGGTCTTCCACCGCCGGGCGGAAGTGCGCGGTGTCGACGCCGCGCCCCCACAGCACCACGTTGCGGAAACCCTCTTCTTCCAGCGCCAGCTTCATCGCCGGCGTGGGCACCATGATCGCTTGCGAGCGGCCGTGGAACCAGCGCAGCAGGCGATAGGTGATGGCCTTTGGCAGCAGCTTGCGCGCGGCCAGGTATTCCGGGAAGCGGGTGTGATACGCGGTGGTGAAGTTGAGCTTGTGGCGTACGCAGTAACGGCGCGCAGCCAGGCCCATCGGCCCTTCGGTGGCGATGTGGATGCAGTCCGGCTGGAAGTGCCCCAGCGATTCGGCAATGCGCGCGTAGGGCTGGTAGGCCAAGCGGATTTCCGGATAAGTCGGGCAGGCAAAAGTGCGGAAGTCGCGCGGCGTGAGCATCAGCACTTCATGCCCGGCCGCACGCAGGCAGCGCACGGTGGACCGCAGTGTGTTGACGACTCCGTTGACTTGCGGCTCTCCCGCGTCGCTGATGATGGCAATGCGCATAAAACTGTCGATACCTTGTTCAGGCAAGAATCAGATCCTTGGCCGCGGCCTTGGCTTCCTTGCGCGCTTTCTTGAGTTGCATGATTTCTCCCCAGGTCACCAGGCGCAGCTCGCCGGTAGGGTCTTCCACCAGCGCGGTCAGGCTTTCCACCCAGTCGCCGTCGTTGCAGTAGGTGACGCCGCCGATGTCGCGGATCTCGGCCTTGTGGATGTGGCCGCAGATGACGCCGTCCAGGCCCTTCTTCTTGGCCTCGTCGGCCAGCGCGTCCTCGAACGAGGTGATGTAGCTGACCGCGTTCTTGACCTTGGACTTGAGGTACTGCGAGAGCGACCAGTAAGGCAGGCCCGCGCGTGCGCGCCAGCTGTTGAACCACTGGTTGAACTTGAGGATCATGGTGTAGAGCGAGTCGCCGACGTAGGCCAGCCACTTGGCGCAGGCGATCACGCCGTCGAAGCGGTCGCCGTGCAGCACCAGCATTCGCTTGCCGTCGGCGGTGACGTGCACCAGCTCGTCGCGGATCTTGATGCCGCCGAAGTCGAGGTCGATGAACTGGCGGATCACTTCGTCATGGTTGCCCGGCACGAAGATCACGTCAGTGCCCTTCTTGGCCTTCTTCAGCACGGTCTGCACCACGTTGTTGTGGGGCTGGTCCCAGTACCAACGGCGCTTCAGCTGCCAGCCGTCGATGATGTCGCCCACCAGATACAGCGTCTCGGATTCGGTGGCGCGCAGGAACTCGAGCAGGCGCTCGGCCTGGCAGCCGGTGGTGCCGAGATGGATGTCGGAAATCCAGATGGTGCGAAAACGCAGCGGGTCGCGCTTGGCTTCGTCATCCGGATGATCGTTGTCGTTGTTGCCCAGGCCGGCGAACAGACCCTGGGCATTTTCCATGAACTGTTCGCGTGGCTTCATGCGGTCCTCGTTTCCTTGAGGTAGTGACGGGCGTAGCGGCTGTCGAGCTTGGAGAGCGGCAACAGCAGGAAGAAGTCCGCCGAGTGGAAATCAGGATCCCAGGCCGGTTCGCCGCAAACCCATGCGCCGCTGCGCAGGTAGCCCTTGAGCAGGGGCGGCACTTGCGGCTCGTGGCCGGCTTCGCGATCGTCGATCGGGAACGCCAGCTTCGGGGCGACGCGGTAGTCCGGCGGCGCCAGGTTCTTTTCGCGGAAGGCGTGGTACAGCGCCGCCGCGTTGTGACCGCCGTCGGCCAGGCTGACGCTGGCGCAACCCATCAGGTATTCGCAACGTTCGCGGCGCATGTAGTCGGCCAGGCCGGCCCACAACATCATGATCACACTGCCGCTGCGGTAGTCGGGGTGGATGCAGGCGCGACCGGCTTCTGCGGTGACGCTGCGGATGTTGTCCAGGCGGGACAGGTCGAATTCCTGTTCCGAGTAATACTTGCCCATGCGGCGTGCGCCGTGCGGGCTCAGGATGCGGTAGGTGCCGACCACGGAGAGCGTCTTGCTGTCACGCACGATCAGGTGATCGCAGTAATCGTCGAACTCATCCTTGTCGAGGCCTTCGGCGTTGGCCAGCGCCGACAGGTTCATGGCCTCGATGAAGACCTTGTAGCGCAAGCGCTGCACTTCACGCACTTCTTCCGGGGTGCTCGCGAGGCTCAAGCTCAGCTTGGAAGAACTCGGATTGGCATCGGCAGGAATGGTAAGCAGTCTCATGCATCGTCCTTTTTAGGGTCATGGGATAACGGTGCACAGACTAACGATTGATTATTTCAAGCACATGACCGCGCTGCGGATAAAACAACAGTCAAAGCCGCTGCCACGGCCGGCTCGTCCGGATTCAATGCCGGCAAGGCTTTACGGACGATTCGATATGCGTTTTCCGTTGGATTTTTCAGCGCTTTTTGAGCGCGTCGCGCGCGATGTCGAGGCAGGGTTACAATGTCGTCGGAGGGACAATCCCGGGCTCGCAGCATATTGCGCGATCGGCGCGGAAGCGCCGCCGCCAGTGCCTTTGCGGCAGATGCGAGTCTCTGAACTTTGATCGTACGGCTTCATCGAAACGGCATGGCGCAAGTGAAAAACACACTGCCCCCATGAAGTCGTAAATGGCCGAAAGGCTTGCCTGGCGCGCCCGTCAGCCAATCGTCAGCTTCGTTTTGCAATGTCCGTCAACTTAAATCAATAAAGGAAACATATGCTACTCAAGGATAAAGTCGCCCTGATCACCGGTTCGGCCAGCGGCATCGGCAAGGAGATCGCCGTCGAATACGCCAAGCAGGGCGCCAAGGTCGTGATCGCCGACCTCGCGCTGGAGGCCGCCAAGGCCACCGCGGATGAAATCACCAAGGCCGGCGGCACTGCCCTGGCCGTGGCCATGAACGTCACCGACGAAGCCCAGGTCGACAAGGGCGTGGCCGACGCCGTGAACACCTACGGCGGCCTGGACATCATGATCAGCAACGCCGGCATCCAGATCATCAGCCCGGTGGCCGAGCTGTCGCTGGAGAACTGGCGCAAGATGCTGGCGATCCACCTGGACGGTGCCTTCCTGACCACGCGCGCGGCGATGAAGGCGATGATCAAGCAGGGCCGCGGCGGCTCCATCATCTACATGGGCTCGGTGCACTCGCACCTGGCCTCGCCGCTGAAGGCGCCTTACGTGACCGCCAAGCACGGCCTGCTGGGCCTGGCCAAGACGGTCGCCAAGGAAGGCGCCAAGGACAAGATCCGAACCAACGTCATCTGCCCGGGCTTCGTGCGCACGCCGCTGGTGGAAAAGCAGATCCCAGAGCAGGCCAAGGAGTTCGGCATCAGCGAAGAGGACGTGATCAAGAAGGTGATGCTCAAAGACACCGTCGACGGCGAATTCACCACCACCCAGGACGTGGCGCAGACCGCCGTGTTCCTGGCCGCTTTCCCGACCAATGCCCTGACCGGGCAGTCGGTGGTGGTCAGCCACGGCTGGCACATGCAGTAAGCCGATACGATTTTCAGACAAGAGAAAAGCCGCCTGCGGGCGGCTTTTTCTTTGGCGCCGCATCGCCGCGCCGGCCGTTACGAGCATCACATGCAGCAACGATGTCGCCGGGCGGCGACGCCCTCCGGTCATCCTGCGGTCATCTTGCGGGCATAAGGTGAACCGCCGCCTTTCTCCCGGAGATCCCATGGATGACAAGACGCTGCAGGCATTTCGCGCCTGCGTGGCCCACACCGCGCCAGGGCGCGAGCGCGTGCGCGAACCGGTCGCCGGCGGCCAATGGCGCGAGGCTGAGCCGGATACCGCACGCGCGCGTTCCTACGCGCTGCGGCGTCGCAACTTGGGCGCGCCGCAGGCGCTGGCATCGGTGAACGTGAATCACTGGCGGGTGGATATCGCGGCGATTGAAAAGATAACCGGGCTCGACTTCGGCGCCAAGGTGCGCGGCGCCGACACCATCAAGGACGGCGACCAGCCGCAGGTGGGCGAAGCGCGGATCCTGGTGAGCAGCTTCGCGCAGATCAAGCTTTAAACGCCCTTTGGGACTGCCGTCGGCTGCCGCGCTGCGCACCATAGCCGCGACGGCTAATCCATCTCCAGCCTGACGCCTGCGGCCTCGGCTATCATGGCGGCATCCCAACTGCACCGCCCGCCCGTTGCCATGGCAACAATATCCGCCCCGACCTCCGCCACCGAACTCAGCCTGCGCAGCTACCGCGAGGAATCGCTGGCCCATCGCCACGACTTCCCGCAGCTGGTGCTGCCGCTGTCCGGGCAGCTGGAACTGGACGTGGCCGGCCGCCAGGGCGTGGCCGATGCCGCCACCGGCGTGTTCGTGGAACCTGGCGCCGCGCACGCGACCAGCGCCGCAGGCGCCAATCGCGCGCTGGTGCTGGATCTGCCATCGGCCATGGTGAACGCGGAATTGATGGAGCAACTGGCCACGCGCCCGTTCGTGCCGCTGTCGCAGGCGGCCGGCAAGCTGGTGGACTTCATGGTGTTGATGCTGGAACAGCAGCAGAAGATCGCCCTGGCGCAGTTGCAGCACTGGGTGCCGCTGCTGCTCGACACGCTGGCGATGACGGCGCCGAGACCGCCCTCGCGGCTGCACCTGCTGATGGCACGAATCGAGGCCGAACCCGGCCTGCCGTGGTCGGTAGCCGAGATGGCGGCGACGGCCAGCATCAGCCCCAGCCGCCTGCATGAATGGTTCCAGCAGGAAGCCGGCGCCACGCCGCGCGCGTGGCTGGCCGAGGTGCGCATGCGGCGCGCCTGCGAACTGCTGCGCGGCAGCGCCCTGCCCTTGAGCGAGATCGCCCAGCGCTGCGGTTATGCCGACCAGAGCGCGCTGTCGAACGCCATGCGCAAGCTGCGCGACACCACCCCCGCCGCTTATCGGCGCGCCCTGCCCCGCTGAATTGAGCAGCCGGATTGCTGCGCGCCGTTCAGGCGCGCAGGCATTGCGTGAAGTACGTGGCAAAGTGCCGGTAATCCGGCGTCGCCTCGCCCTCCTTCTTGGCCAGATCGTCCCAGCGTCGCAGCCGCACCGCGTCCGCCGCATGCGGCCTGGCGATGAAGGCGGTCGCCTGCACCTCATCGAAGATCCCGCCCTGCAGCTGAAGACTGCGCACCGAATCTTCCGACAACAGGGAAAAATACGCCGCATCGGTGGCGCAGAGATAGCGCTTGGCATCGACATGCAGGGCGATCGGCGTCAACACCTCGTCGCCGAACAAGGGGCGCAGGAACGGCAGGATGCGGTACTGGTGCAGGTCATCGATGCCGGCCAGGGTGGGCGTGTCATGGTGCCCGTGCTGCCCGGCCTGCGCCTCCGGCTCCAGCATATGGCCGAGGTCGTGCAGCAGGCTGGCCACGATCAGGCCGGGCGCAGCGCCCGCCGCCTCGGCCAGCGCTGCGGACTGCAGCGCGTGCTCCAGCTGGGTGACCGGTTCGCCGGTATATTGGGTGTGGCCGTGCCGCTCGAACAGCAGGCCGATGTCGTCCAGGGTCAGGGCCATGGTGCGCCTCGGTCGATAGGGATGCGATGGTGATGCGATGAAAGCGGCCACTATAGTCCCCGCGCACTTCAGTTTGATGACAGGCGCGTGACATCCGGCATGAAAATCGCGGCATCCGGCGACGAACAACCATCGTGCCCCCAAAGCAAAAACGGCGGACCTTGCGGCCCGCCGTCTTGCACTGTTTCACCCCTGTCGCTGCGGGTGTCCTGCCTGTTGCGCTGCTGCGATTACTTCAGGTCGAAGCGATCCAGCTCCATCACCTTGGTCCAGGCCGCCACGAAGTCGCGGGCGAACTTTTCCTTGGCGTCGGCGCCGGCATAGACTTCGGCCAGCGAACGCAGGATGGCGTTGGAGCCGAACACCAGGTCGACGCGCGTGCCGGTCCACTTGACGGCGCCGGTCTTGCGGTCGCGGCCTTCGAACGCTTCAGCGGCGGGCGAGGTGGCCTTCCACTCGGTGCCCATGTCCAGCAGATTGACGAAGAAGTCGTTGGTCAGCTGGCCTTCGCGCTGGGTCAACACGCCATGCTTGCTGCCGCCGGCATTGGCGCCCAGGACGCGCAGGCCGCCGATCAGCACCGTCATTTCCGGCGCGGTCAGGGTCAGCAGTTGCGCACGGTCGATCAGCAGGTCTTCGGCGCGCACCGCGAAGCGGGTCTTCTGGAAGTTGCGGAAGCCGTCGGCCACCGGTTCCAGCGGCTCGAAGGAGTCGACGTCGGTCTGCTCCTGCGACGCATCGGTACGGCCCGGGCTGAACGGCACGGCGACTGCCACGCCGGCGTCCTTGGCCGCCTTCTCCACGGCTGCGCTGCCGGCCAGCACGATCAGGTCGGCCAGCGAGACCTTCTTGGCGCCCTTGTTGAACTCGGCCTGGATGCCTTCCAGCGCCTTGAGCACGGTCGCCAGTTGCGCCGGCTGGTTGGCCGCCCAATCCTTTTGCGGAGCCAGGCGGATGCGCGCGCCGTTGGCGCCGCCGCGCTTGTCGCCGCCGCGGAAGGTCGAGGCCGAAGCCCAGGCGGTCGACACCAGCTGCGGCACCGTCAAGCCCGAGGCCAGCACCTTGGCCTTGAGGTCGGCGATGTCCTTGGCGTCGATCTGCGGACCTTCGGCCTTGGGCACCGGATCCTGCCAGATCAGTTCTTCAGCCGGCACGTCCGGGCCCAGGTAACGGGCACGCGGGCCCATGTCGCGGTGGGTCAGCTTGAACCAGGCGCGGGCGAAGGCGTCGGCGAACTGGTCGGGGTTCTCCAGGAAGCGGCGCGAGATCTTCTCGTAGGCCGGGTCAAAGCGCAGCGACAGGTCGGTGGTCAGCATGGTCGGCAGGCGCTTGCCATTTCCCTGCGGGTCGGGGATCACGGCGTCGGCGCCCTTGGCCACCCACTGGTGCGCGCCGGCCGGGCTCTTGGTCAGCTCCCACTCGTAATTGAACAGGTTCTCGAAGAAGTAGTTGCTCCACTGAGCCGGGGTCTGGGTCCAGGTCACTTCCAGGCCGCTGGTGATGGCGTCGGCGCCCGCGCCGCTGCCGAAGCTGCTCTTCCAGCCCAGGCCCTGGTGTTCCAGGTCGGAGCCTTCCGGTTCGCGGCCGACGTGCTTGGCGTCGCCGGCGCCGTGGGTCTTGCCGAAGGTGTGACCGCCGGCGATCAGGGCCACGGTTTCTTCGTCGCCCATGGCCATGCGTGCGAAGGTTTCGCGGATGTCCTTGGCGGCGGCCAGCGGGTCGGGGTTGCCTTCCGGGCCTTCCGGGTTCACGTAGATCAGGCCCATCTGCACCGCGGCCAGCGGGTTTTCCAGGTTGCGGCCGGCGGGGTCGGTGCGATCCTGCTCGCTGCCGTGGCGGTCGGCGTCGGCGGTAACTTCACCCATGCCACTGCCGTTCTTGCCCTTGCCGTAACGGTCGTCGCCGCCCAGCCAGGTGGTCTCGGTGCCCCAGTAGACGTCCAGGTCCGGTTCCCATACGTCTTCACGGCCGCCGGCGAAGCCGAAGGTCTTGAAGCCCATGGTCTCCAGCGCGACGTTGCCGGTCAGGATGATCAGGTCGGCCCAGGAAATCTTGTTGCCGTATTTTTGCTTGATCGGCCACAGCAGACGACGCGCCTTGTCCAGGCTGACGTTGTCGGGCCAGCTGTTCAGCGGTGCGAAACGCTGCTGGCCGCGACCGGCGCCACCGCGGCCGTCGCCGATGCGATAGGTGCCGGCGCTGTGCCAGGACATGCGGATGAACAACGGACCGTAGTGGCCGAAGTCGGCCGGCCACCAGTCCTGGGAATCGGTCATCAGCTTGGCCAGGTCGGCTTTCACTGCCGCCAGGTCCAGGCTCTTGAATGCTTCTGCATAGTTGAAGTCGCCCCCCATCGGGTTGGACTTGGACGAATGCTGGGCCAGCAGGTCCACGCGGAGCTGCTTGGGCCACCAGTCACGGTTGCTGGTGCCGCCACCGGCGGTATGGTTGAAAGGGCACTTGGCTTCGTTCGACATTGCTATCTTCTCCTTATCATTGACCCAACGAATCTTCATATCCGGACCGGGAAACGGACATGTTCCTGTGGCTGCGCCGCGCAGCAAACTTGGCAGCTGCGCGCGGCCGCTTGTTCGACGAGATGCTGGCTGCGTAATGCGACGGCGTGATGACGCCCACAATTGCGATGCCAGTACTCGCGTCCCGGTCAATCAAATAGAATCATTAATGTAATGCATCAAAACATTTAAGTTGATTGTCTTTTTGTATGATTGCTTTTGGGAATTTCAATCTCCCTACCGGCCGTGTGTGATACCCAGTGTAGTCCGGCCCGCTTCATACTGCCGTGCTCTGTTGCGTAATTGATCAGAGATTTTTGTTTCTGTCCGGCACGGCCGAGAGCGCCAATAAATGCGAACAAGCACTTGCATTGATTCACCCACTCCCTCCCTCATTGCCTGGCCTTATTGCCGCATGAAAAAACACGAGTAATTAGCCAACCCAAGTCAACCGTACGCCGTCTGGGCCGTTGTGGGAGTCGCCGACCGCGAATCAAGGGGAATCGCGGCGGCGCCACTCCATCTCCACACAACAACGCCACCATGACGGAAGCTACTGAAAACCTGGAACACGCCGAGCATGCCCATGCCTCCGGCAACAAGAAACTGGCCCTGCTCATCGCGATCCTCGCGCTGGTGCTGGCGGTGACCGAAACCCTGTCCAAGTCGTACCAGACCGAGGTGATCCTGAAGCATCAGGAAGCCGCCAACCTGTGGTCCTTCTTCCAGGCCAAGTCGATCCGCGGCAACTCGGCGCAACTGGCCAAGACCCAGCTGACGCTGCTGGGCAACCAGAAGGATGAGCGTGTAACCGCGGCCATCGCCAAGCTGGACGACGCCATCGCCCACTACGACAGCGACGAGAAGAGCGGCGAAGGCAAGAAGGAGCTCTCGCATAAGGCGCGCGAGGCCGAGCACGAGGCGCACGGCTACATGGAGAAGTACGAAAAGATGGAAATGGCCGCCGGCATGCTGCAGGTCGCCATCGTGCTGGCCTCGGCCACCATCATCACCGGCGTGGCCGTGCTGGCCTACTTGTCGATGGGCATCGGCGTGGTCGCCCTGGCCTTCATCGGCGCCGGATTGTTCGCCGCCGTGTAACCGGCTGCGGCGTGGTTCGCCGCCATCGCATCAGGCTCTGCGCTATACCGCCGCCCGCCTCCGTCCAGGATGCGGGCGGTTTTGCCTTCCTGCCTCCCGCTGCGGCATCCGCCGCACGAGGATTCCACAAAAACTCCGTAGTCCACGCCAAGCCTTGGGGCCGCCGTCAGGGCATACTGCGAAGCTCGCAGTTTTCATGGCAGTGTCTTCAATGAGTTCCAATACCATCCTGCGCGGCATCCTGTTCGGCGCGCTGACCGGCGCGGCCTGGGGCCTGGTGTTCCTGGCGCCCGAACTGACCCGCGACTTTTCTCCCTGGCAGCTGGCCGCCGGCCGCTACCTGGCCTATGGTGCGTTCGCCGTGGTGCTGATCGCGCCGCGCCTGCGCGCGCTGCTGCCGCACCTCGGCATGGCCGAGTGGCGCGCGCTGGTATGGCTGAGCCTACTGGGCAATGTGGTGTATTACGTGTTCCTGGCCAGCGCGGTGCAGATGGGCGGCATGGCGATGACCTCGCTGGTGATCGGCTTCCTGCCGGTGGCGGTGACCATCATCGGCAGCCGCGGCAAGGGCGCGGTGCCTATCTCGAAGCTTGCGCCCTCGCTGGCGCTGGGCCTGGCCGGCATCGCCTGCGTGGCGTGGCAGTCGCTGGGCGGCGCCGATGCCGGGGCGGCCGGCTCGCAACAGGTGATCGGGTTTTTCTGCGCGCTCGGCGCGCTGGTGTCGTGGACCACCTACGCGGTCGGCAACAGCCGCTGGCTGGCGCGGCTGCATGCGATCTCGGCGCACGACTGGAGCCTGCTGACCGGGCTGGTGACGGGCCTGCTGTCGCTGTTCATCGCCATCCCGGCATTCACCGTCCTGCTGGAGCCGCGCAGCGGCGCGCAGTGGGCCGGATTTGCCGGCGTCTGCGCGGGCGTGGCGATCTTCGCGTCGATCTTCGGCAACGCCTGCTGGAACAAGGCCAGCCGCCTGCTGCCGCTGACCATGATCGGGCAGATGATCCTGTTCGAGACCCTGTTCGCGCTGCTGTATGGATTCTTGTGGGAACGCCGCCTGCCGACCCTGCTGGAGACGGCGGCCATGCTGCTGGTCACGGCCAGCGTGCTGCTGTGCGTGTCGGCGCACCGGGTGGTGGATGAAGGCGGGGGCCACTGAAGCGCGGCAAACGACGCTGGATCCCTGCTTCGCAGGGACGACAGTGAGGAGGTGTAATCAATACCTCCTCATGTTCAATGTCCAAACTCCCTATCGTTCCTGCGAAAGCAGGTAGACACTGAGGAGGCCGCCAACGCCTCCTCATGTTCGATATCCATACTCCCTGTCGTTCCTGCGAAAGCAGGAACCCAGTGTCGTGCGTCGCATGCCGGCAATGCCGCCCCCCCTGCCGATACGCTTCAGCCCTTCACCGCCAGCTTTTTCAACACATGCGATGCCGCCACCAGCCCGAACGAGGCGGTGACCACCATCGCCGATCCAAACCCTGCGCAATTCAACCCCGTCACCCCGCCCTGCGTAACATCCTCGGCCGCGCCCACGTCGGCTGCATCGCCGCCGATATCCATGTCGTCGCCAACCGTCGGGTCGATCACACAGGCCTCGCCTTCGCCAATGTCCGGAAAGCGCAGCGGCTCGGTGGAGAACACCGCGTCGATATGGAATTTGTTCTTGGTCCCGCGCGGGAAACCGTGCTGCGCGCGCAGGCGCTTGCGCACCTTGGCCAGCAGCGGCTCCTGCTCGGTGCGGCAGAGATCGCGGATCTCGATCATGGTCGGGTCGATCTGGCCGCCGGCGCTGCCGATGGTGACCAGCGGCATGCCGTTCTGACGGCACCAGGCGATCATCGCCACCTTGGCCGGCACGTTGTCGACGGCGTCGACCACATAGTCGAAGCGACCGCCGCCCAGCATCTGCGGCACGTTCTCGGGATCGACGAAATCTTCGATCTCGGTGACCACGCAAGTCGGGTTGATCTGCAGGATGCGCTCGTGCAGCGCCGTCACCTTGGCCTTGCCAAGCGTATCGGACAAGGCGTGGATCTGGCGGTTGACGTTGGACTCGGCGAGGTTGTCCAGGTCGATCATGGTGATGTGGCCGATGGCGCTGCGCGCCAGCGCCTCCACGATCCACGAGCCGACGCCGCCCACGCCCACCACGCACACGCGCGCGTTGCGGAAGCGCTCCAACGCCTGTGCGCCGTACAGGCGCGCCACGCCGCCGAAGCGGCGCTCGTAATCGATGTCGTGCAGCCTGGCGTCGGTGGACGCGCCTGCGGTGCTGTCTGCGGTAGTGCTCATGGAACTGGTAAGAATGACGAGGTTGCCGGGATCGCCAACGCGGCGACATGCCGCATTATCCCGTGTTTGCCGCGCGCCTGCCGGATCTGCAGGATCTTGCGCGCGACGGCCTTTCATAAAAGACAACGGGCCGCAAAGCGGCCCGTTGTCGGAAGAACCCGGAGCGGATTACACCACCGCGCCGCCGTTCTCGTCCTTGACCTTGACCGGCTTGATCAGGTCTTCGCGCTTCACGCCCAGCCACATGGCCAGCGCGGCGGCAACGAACACCGACGAGTAGATGCCGAACAGGATGCCGATGGTCAGCGCCAGGGCGAAGTAATGCAGGGTCGGGCCGCCGAAGATGAACATCGCCAGCACCATCATTTCGGTGGAGCCGTGGGTGATGATGGTACGCGACATGGTGCTGGTGATCGCGTGGTTGAGCACTTCCGGCGGCGACAGCTTGCCGAAGCGGCGGTCGCGGAAGGCTTCGCGCACCCGGTCGAACACCACCACCGATTCGTTGACCGAGTAACCCAGCACGGCCAGGATCGCGGCCAGCACCGTCAGCGAGAATTCCCACTGGAAGAAGGCGAAGAAGCCCAGGATGATGATCACGTCGTGCAGGTTGGCGATCACCGCCGCCACCGCGAACTTCCACTCGAAGCGGAAGGCCAGGTAGATCACGATGCCCACCACCACCATGGCCAGCGCCATCAGGCCGTCGTGCGCCAGTTCGTCGCCCACCTGCGGGCCGACGAATTCGACGCGCTGCAGGCGCACTTCAGGATCGTCCGCCTTCAGGGCTTCGGTCACCTTGGTGCTTTGCTCGGTGGCGTTCACGCCCGGCTGCGCCGGCAGGCGGATCATCACGTCCTGGGCGGTGCCGAAGCTCTGCACCAGGGTGTCGCGGTAACCCAGGCCCTCGACCGACTTGCGGATCTTTTCCAGATCAGCCGGCTTGCTGTAGGCCATTTCCATGACCGTGCCGCCGGTGAACTCGATGGAGAAATGCAGGCCCTTGGTCAGCAGGAAGAACACTGCGGCGACGAAGGTCAGCGCCGAGATTACGTTGAAGATCAACGCATGGCGCATGAAGGGAATGTCTTTTTTGATGCGGAAAAATTCCATCACTATCCTTTCGGTGCAGGCCGCGCTCTTGCGCGGCCTTGCTCAATTCGCTGGCGTCAGCCTTGCCGGCTGACTTCCATCCGTATTACTTCGCGTCGCGCTTGGCCGACGCCTTGCCGGACGTGGTCAGCGCGTCGCCGTCCGGCTTCCAGATCTGGCCGATGGCCAGGCCGGCCAGCTTCTTCTTGCGGCCGTACCAGAGGTTGACCACGCCGCGCGAGAAGAACACGGCCGAGAACATCGAGGTCAGGATACCCAGGCAGTGCACCACGGCGAAGCCGCGGATCGCGCCTGAACCGAAGATCAGCAGCGCCAGGCCGGCGATCAGGGTGGTGACGTTGGAGTCCAGGATGGTGGCCCAGGCGCGGTCGAAGCCGGCCGCAATGGCCGCCTGTGGCGAATTGCCGGCACGCAGTTCTTCACGGATGCGCTCGTTGATCAGCACGTTGGAGTCGATCGCCATACCCAGCGCCAGCGCGATCGCCGCGATACCCGGCAGCGTCAGCGTGACCTGCAGCGTGGACAGCAGCGCCACCAGCAGCAGCACGTTGATCGACAGCGCCAGCGCGCTGAAGAAACCGAACAGCTGGTAGTAGATCACCATGAAGATGGCCATCGCGGCGAAACCGTACAGCACCGAGTTGAAGCCCTTGCTGATGTTGTCGGCGCCCAGTTGCGGGCCGATGGTGCGCTCTTCGATGATGTCCATCGGCGCGGCCAGCGAACCGGCGCGCAGCAGCAGCGCCAGGTCGCTCGCGGCTTCGGGCGAACCCATGCCGGTGATCTGGAAGCGCGAGCCCAGCTCGGAGCGGATGGTCGCCACCGTCAGGACTTCGCCCTTGCCTTTTTCGAACAGCACGATGGCCATGGCCTTGCCGACCTTGTCGCGGGTGGCTTCGCGCATCTTGCGCCCGCCGTCGCCGTTCAGGTCGATGCTGACCGCAGGCTGATGGTTTTCATCGAAGCTGGCCGAGGCGTTGGAGATGTAGTCGCCGGTCAGTACCGGTTCCTTGTTGAGCACCACCGGGGCGCCCTTGCCGATCTTGAACAGCTCGGAGCCGAACGGGATGGCGGTGGTCTCTTCGGTGCCGCGCACCACGCTCTCGTCGACCATGCGCACTTCCAGGGTGGCGGTGCGGCCGATGATGTCCTTGGCGCGCGAGACGTCCTGCACGCCCGGCAGCTCGACCACGATGCGGTCGGCGCCCTGGCGCTGGATCAGCGGCTCGGCCACGCCCAGCTCGTTGACGCGCTTGGACAGGGTGGAAATGTTCTGTTTGACGCCGTCTTCCTGGGTCTGCTTCAACGCTTCAGGGCGCAGCGCAGCCACCAGCTTCAGGTCCTCACCGGCGCCGGCGTCGGTCAGCACCAATTCCTGCAGTTCGCCCAGAGCGGCCCGCGCCTTGTTGCGGGTGTCGGCGTCGCGGAAGGAAATCTCGATGGTGTCGCCGCTGCGGTTAATGCCGGAGTGGCGGATGTTCTTGTCGCGCAGCAGGCTGCGCACGCTCGATTGCATGCCTTGCAGGCGCTTGTTCAACACAGCCTTGATGTCGACCTGCATCAGGAAGTGCACGCCGCCGCGCAAGTCCAGGCCCAGGTACATCGGGAAGGCATGCAGGCTTTGCAGCCATTGCGGGGTGTTGGGCAGCAGGTTGAAGGCGACGATGTAGGTCGGATCGCTGGGATCGGTGTTCAGTTGCTGCTCCAGCAGGGCCTTGGCCTTGAACTGGATATCGGTGGTGGCAAAGCGCGCGCGCACCGAGGGTTGGGCGCCGGCATTGTCGAACGCCACGCTCTCTGCGGGCAAGTTGCCTTGTTTCAGGATCTCGTCGACGCGGCCGGCCACGCTGGCCTCCACCTTCAGGGTCGACTTGGCGCTGCTGATCTGCACGGCGGGGGATTCGCCGAAGAAGTTCGGGACTGTGTAGATCACGCCGAACAAGAGGGCCGCGACGATCAGTACGTATTTCCAGAGAGAGTAACGATTCATGGTGTTGTGCTTCTAGCTTCCAGAAAGGGCTGCACCGGCCGGGCGGTGCAGCGCAGAACCCGAGGGCTCTAACAACATGGGCGCATCAGCGATGCGCCCATTGGACCGGTGGGACCGGATTACAGGCCCTTGATGGTGCCCTTGGGCAGCAGGGTGGTGACGGCGCCCTTTTGCACGACGATCTCGTTGCCTTCCGACACTTCGATGGTGATGTAGGCATCGGCCACCTTGGTGATCTTGCCCAGGATGCCGCCGGAGGTCACGACTTCGTCGCCCTTGGCCAGTGCGTCCATCATTGCCTTCTGTTCTTTCTGACGCTTCATCTGCGGGCGGATCATCAGGAAGTACAACACGACGAACATCAGGATGATCGGCAGGAAGCTGGTCAGGTTGCCCAGCATGCCGCCGGGGGCTGCTGCTGCCGTTTGCGCGTAGGCGTCGGAAATAAACACGTAAGGCTCCAAAGTTGTTGATTGAAAAATAGCCCTGCATTCTAGCACTGCGCAGGCGCTATTCCGCCAAATCGGGGCGGCTTGCAGGAGATCAAGATCCATTTATGAATTTTCGGTGCGATTTGCAGTGGTTTGCCCTGCATTTGCGCGAAATCGACCGCGCCGCATTGTCAAAACGGCATCGCCGCTCCTACGCAAAACTTGTACAGTGGCAAACAAATCAATAAATAAACAGCGGCGCTTTATCGGCGCCGCCGCACAGGAGACCACATGCTGCCGACCACGCCGCAGACCTACGAGGCCATCGCCTCGGCCTTTCGCTGGAACATTCCCGAGCACTACAACATCGGCGTCGACGTCTGCGACAAGTGGGCCGTCCGCGAGCCGGACCGGCTGGCGCTGATCCACATCGAGCGCGACGGCGCCGTGCGCGAGTACAGCTTCGGCCGGCTGCGCACCCTCTCCAACCGGATGGCCAACCTGCTGCGCGCGCACGGCGCGCAACGCGGCGAACGCGTCGGCATCCTGCTGCCGCAGGCGCCGGAGACCGCCTTCTCGCACATCGCGGCTTACAAGAGCGGCTGCATTGCGATCCCCCTGTTCGCCCTGTTCGGCGTCGAGGCGCTGCAATACCGGCTGCACGACAGCGGCGCGAAGGTCGTGGTCACCAACGCCGAGGGCGCGGCCAAGCTGGCCGGCATCCGCGACAAGCTGCCCGAGCTGAAGACGGTCTTCACCATCGACGGCGCCCACCCCGGCACGGTGGACCTGCATGCGGCGCTGGCCGGGCAAAGCGAAGCGTTCACGCCGGTGGCGACCCGCGCCGACGACCCGGCCGTGATCATCTACACCTCCGGCACCACCGGCCAGCCCAAAGGCGCGCTGCACGCGCACCGGGTGCTGTTGGGCCATCTGCCCGGGGTGGAGATGTCGCACAACCTGTTCCCACTGGAAGGCGACCGGATCTGGACCCCGGCCGACTGGGCCTGGATCGGCGGCCTGCTGGACGTGTTGCTGCCGGCGCTGCACCACGGCGTGACGGTGGTGGCGCATCGCTTCGAAAAATTCACCGGCGAGGCCGCCTTCCAGCTGCTGCAGGACCACGGCGTGCGCAACTGCTTCCTGCCGCCGACCGCGCTGAAGATGATGCGCACCGTGCCCGATCCCGAGCGACGCTGGAAGCTGAACCTGCGCTCGGTGGCCAGCGGCGGCGAATCGCTGGGCGCGGAACTGCTGGACTGGGGACGCAAGACCTTCGCCCTGACCATCAACGAGTTCTACGGCCAGACCGAATGCAATATGACGGTGTCATCCAACGCGGCGGTGATGCCTTGCCTGCCCGGCAGCATAGGCCGCGCCGCTCCCGGGCACCGGGTAGAAATCGTGGACGACCGGGGCATGCCGCTGCCGGCGGGCCAACAGGGCAACATCGCCGTGCACCGGCCCGACCCGGTGATGTTCCTTCAATACTGGAACAAACCCGAGGCCACCGCCGCCAAGTTCGCCGGCGACTGGCTCCTGACCGGCGACACCGGCATCAAGGACGCGCAAGGCTACATTCGCTTCGTCGGCCGCGACGATGACGTCATCACCTCGGCCGGCTACCGCATCGGCCCCGGCGAGATCGAAGACAACCTGCTGCAGCATGCGGCGGTGAAGATGGCCGCGGTGGTCGGCGCGCCGGATGCGCACCGCACCGAAATCGTGGTGGCCATCGTGGTATTGAATGCCGGCTTCACCGGCGACGAGGCGATGAAGCGAGAGCTGCAGCAGCACGTAAAGACGCGGCTGGCCGCGCATGAATATCCGCGCGAGGTGTATTTCGTGGAGGAGCTGCCGATGACGACCACCGGCAAGGTGATCCGGCGCCAGCTGAGAGATATGGTGGCCGGGTGGCGCTCGTCAGGCCTCGACGGTCGCTGAACGACGCTGGGTCCTGACCTTCGTCAGGACGA
This sequence comes from Herbaspirillum sp. LeCh32-8, assembly GCF_017814915.1. Taxonomy (GTDB): domain Bacteria; phylum Pseudomonadota; class Gammaproteobacteria; order Burkholderiales; family Burkholderiaceae_D; genus Herbaspirillum. Next base: position 166,258 of record NZ_JAGIPZ010000010.1, read on the forward strand.
CACGGGGGAAAGTGGCTTGAGTGCTCCGCTGCCTGAAAACATTCCCTGCTTGTCATCCCGGCGCAGGCCGGGATCCAGTGGCGTTCGTCATGCCTCAACGGCTGATGAACAACGCCGGGTTCCTGCTTTTGCAGGAACGACGGGAAATGGGTCACTTGAAGCTGCAACTGCTGACGCCATCACCAAGCCGCCCCTGCGAAAGCAGGGGCCCAGCGGCGTTGGTCGTGCCCTGATTGCCGGATCAGACCCCGCGCGCGCGGTCTTCCTTGAACTTGGCGACGAAGGCCTGGAACTGGCCGGCGTCGATTGCCGCGCGGATCTCCTCCATCAGCTTCAGGTAATAGTGCAGGTTGTGCACGGTGTTCATGCGCGCGCCCAAAATTTCGCCGGCGCGGTGTAGGTGGTGCAGGTAGGCGCGCGAGAAGTTCTTGCAGGCGTAGCAGTCGCAGGTCTCGTCGTAAGGACGCTCGTCGTCCTTGTACTTGGCGTTCTTGATCTTGACGTCGCCGTAGCGGGTGAAGATCCAGCCGTTGCGCGCGTTGCGGGTGGGCATCACGCAGTCGAACATGTCCACGCCGTTGGCCACGCCTTCCACCAGGTCTTCCGGCGTGCCCACGCCCATCAGGTAGTGCGGCTTGTCGGCCGGCAGGCGCGGGCCGACGTGCGCCAGCACGCGCATCATGTCTTCCTTGGGCTCGCCCACCGACAGGCCGCCGATGGCGTAGCCGTCGAAGTCCAGTTCCTGCAGACCGGCCAGCGACTCGTCGCGCAGGTCTTCGAACATGCCGCCCTGCACGATGCCGAACAGCGCGTTGGGATTCTCGCCCTTGTCGAATTCATCCTTGGAACGTTTGGCCCAGCGCAGCGACATGCGCATGGACTTGCCGGCTTCCTCGCGGGTGGCGGGACGACCGTCGATTTCATAGGGCGTGCATTCGTCGAACTGCATCACGATGTCGGAGTTCAGCACACGCTGGATCTGCATCGAGATTTCCGGCGAGAGGAACAGGCGGTCGCCGTTGATCGGCGAGGCGAAGTGCACGCCCTCCTCGGTGATCTTGCGCATCTCGCCCAGCGAAAACACCTGGAAGCCGCCGGAGTCGGTCAGGATCGGCTTGTCCCAGCCGATGAACTTGTGCAGGCCGCCGAACTTGGACACCACTTCCAGCCCCGGGCGCAGCCACAGGTGAAAGGTGTTGCCGAGGATGATCTGGGCGTTGATTTCGTTCAACTCCAGCGGCGACATAGCCTTGACCGAGCCATAGGTGCCGACCGGCATGAAGATCGGCGTCTCCACGGTGCCGTGGTTCAGTTTGACGCGGCCGCGGCGGGCTTTGCCATCGGTCTTGAGCAGGGTGAATTCGAGCATGGGTCAGCCTTCGTTGGCTTTGTTGCAGGTGAGCAGCATGGCGTCGCCATAGCTGAAGAAGCGGTACTTCTGTTTGATCGCGTGCGCATAGGCGGCGCGGATGTGGTCGTAGCCGGCGAAGGCCGAGACCAGCATCAGCAGCGTCGACTTGGGCAGGTGGAAATTGGTCACCAGGCGGTCGACGGTCTTGAAGGTGTAGCCCGGCGTGATGAAGAGCCGGGTGTCGGCGCTGCCGGCTTCCAGCCGGCCGGACTGCGAGCCTGACTCCAGCGCGCGCATACTGGTGGTGCCCACCGCGATCACGCGCCCGCCGGCGGCCTTGGCGGCGCGCACCGCGTCCACCGTGGCTTGCGAGATGGTGTACCACTCGCTGTGCATCTGGTGCTGCGACAGGTCTTCCACGCGCACCGGCTGGAAGGTGCCGGCGCCCACGTGCAAGGTGACGAAGGCCTGCTGCACGCCGCGCGCGGACAACTGGTCCAGCAGCGCCTGGTCGAAGTGCAGGCCGGCGGTCGGCGCGGCGACGGCGCCGGGCTCCCTGGCATAGACGGTCTGGTAGCGCGTCTCGTCGTAGGCGTTGGCCTCGTGCTCAATGTAGGGCGGCAACGGCAGGCTGCCGTATTGCTCCAGCAGCTCGAACACGTCGGACGGGAAATGCAGCGTGAAGAATTCGCCGAAACGCTCGCCCACGGTGACGTCGAAGGCATCGGCCAGACGGATCCGGGTGCCCGGCGGCGGCGACTTGGAGGCGCGCACCTGGGCGTGCACAGTGCGCGCATCGAGCACGCGTTCCACCAGCGCCTCGATCTTGCCGCCGGTTTCCTTGACGCCGAAGAAGCGCGCCTTCAATACGCGGGTATCGTTGAACACCAGCAGGTCGCCGGGATTGAGCAGGCCGACGATGTCGGCGAAGCGACGGTCGATCAGCGTGGCGCCGTCCACCTGCAGCAAGCGCGAGGCGCTGCGCTCGGAGAGCGGCGTCTGCGCAATCAGCTCAGGCGGCAGTTCGAAGTCGAAATCGGAAAGAGAGTACATGCTTGCAAATTGAAAAGTCGGGGGCGCCGTCGGCACGCCGCCATGACGACCATGGCGGCCGCGGCAGGCGCATCGGCGCTAAAGTATGGCGGCCGATGTTGCCATCAGGATTGATACTGTAATTAAACACAGTAAAATAGCGCCCAACCCGCTATTTTACGCTGTCGGCGCGTTTTTCCCATATACGCGCGCGACTGGTGCCTAGATGGCAACCCGTATCCAACGCCGCCACACGCATGCCAGCTACCGCGAAAAAGACCACGAGCAAACCCAAAAGCAAGGCCCCGGCCAAGAAGGATGGCAAGGCCGCGGCCGCCAAGCCGGAGAACAAGCTCGCCAAGCTGGGCCTGCACAACGACATGGACCTGGCGCTGCACCTGCCGCTGCGCTATGAGGACGAAACCACGCTGATGACCATCGCCGAGGCCTCCATGCGCGGCCTGCAAACGGTGCAGGTGGAAGGCGTGGTCACCAAGTGCGACGTGCAGTTCCGCCCGCGCCGCCAGTTGATCGTGACCGTTGGCGACGACAGCGCGCAGCTGACCATGCGCTTCCTCAACTTCTACGGCAGCCAGCAGCGCCAGCTGGCCGAGGGCACGCGGGTGCGCGTGCGCGGCGAGCTGCGCCACGGTTTCTTCGGGGCCGAGATGGTCCATCCGCAATACAAGGTGGTCAACGAAGGCGCGCCGCTGCCGGACGTATTGACGCCGGTGTATCCGGCCGGCGAGGGGCTGTCGCAGGCCTATCTGCGCCGTGCCATCGCCAGCGCAGTCAATCGCCTGGACTGGAGCGACACGCTGCCCGATTCGATGCGCGAGACGCTCAAGCTGGCGCCCTTCGAATCCTCGGTGCGCCTGCTGCACAATCCGCCGCCGGACGTGGACGAGCACGCGCTGATCGAGCGCTCGCACCCGGCCTGGATCCGCATGAAGTTCGACGAGTTGCTGGCGCAACAGCTGTCGCTCAAGCGCGCCCAGGCCGCGCGCCGCGCCAAAACCTCGCGCGCGCTGCCGGTGACCGGGCGCGTCACCGCGGAGCTGATCAAGGTATTGCCGTTCAAGCTGACCGGCGCGCAAGAACGCGTGCTGGAGGAAATCCGCGCCGACCTGCGCGAATCCTTTCCGATGCAGCGCCTGCTGCAAGGCGATGTCGGCAGCGGCAAGACGGTGGTGGCGGCGCTGGCTGCAGCCCAGGCCATCGACAGCGGCTTTCAGGCGGTGCTGATGGCGCCCACCGAAATCCTGGCCGAGCAGCATTTCCGCAAGATCGCGGCCTGGATGGAGCCGCTGGACGTGGGCGTGGCGTGGCTCTCCGGCAGCCAGAAAAAGAAAGAGAAGACCGAGGCGCTGGCCCATATCGAATCCGGCGCGGCGCGCCTGGTGGTGGGCACGCACGCGCTGATCCAGGACACCGTGCAGTTCGAGAACCTGGGACTGGTGATCGTCGACGAGCAACACCGCTTCGGCGTCGGCCAGCGCCTGGCGCTGCGCAACAAGAGCATCAACCCGGCCGATGCCGGGTCGACCACGGTGCCGCACCAGTTGATGATGTCGGCCACACCGATTCCGCGTACGCTGGCCATGACCTACTACGCCGACCTGGAAGTGTCGGTGATCGACGAGCTGCCGCCGGGACGCTCACCCATCGTCACCCGCGTGATCGACCAGAACCGGCGCGACGAGGTGGTCGAGCGCGTGCACGCAGCGGCACTGGAAGGCAAGCAGATTTACTGGGTCTGCCCGCTGATCGAGGAGTCCGAGGCGCTGGAGCTGCAGACCGCCACCGACACCCACGCCGCGCTCTCGGCCGCGCTGCCCGACCTGAACATCGGCTTGGTGCACGGACGCATGAAGCCGGTGGAAAAGCAGATCGTGATGGAAGGCTTCAGCCGCGGCGCAATCCATGTGCTGGTGGCGACCACGGTGATCGAAGTCGGCGTGGACGTGCCCAATGCCTCGCTGATGGTGATCGAGCATGCCGAGCGCTTCGGCCTGTCGCAGCTGCACCAGCTGCGCGGCCGTGTGGGCCGCGGCTCGGCCGCCAGCGTTTGCCTGCTGATGTATCAGGGACCGCTGGGCGGCACCGCCAAGGAGCGCCTGGCGACCATGCGCGAGACCACCGATGGTTTCGAGATCGCGCGACGCGACCTGGACATTCGTGGCCCCGGCGAATTCCTGGGGGCGCGCCAATCGGGCGACGCCATGTTGCGCTTCGCCGATCTGGCGACCGACCAATGGCTGGTGGAAAAGGCGCGCGACACCGCACAAGCCCTGCTGCAGCACGCGCCGGACATCGTCGACCGGCATCTGGCGCGCTGGCTGGGCGGGCGCGAGGATTACCTGCGCGTCTGAGCGCCGGCCTTGCGGCCTGCGGCGCGTTGCGCCTGGCGCGCGTTCCAGGCCTCCAGTTCCTGCTGATAACGCTCGCGCTGCTGTTCGTAGATATCGAAAATGCAGGGTACGCAGCCGCTGCCGCAGCAATCCTCCAGGGCCGGCTCGACCGGCGGCGTCGGCCTGGGATCGTCGCTCTGCTCGGCAGGCTGTTTGCTGGAACGCATGGATGTCGCGGGATGAAAACCTGATTGAATGAATAAAGAAATGCACGCGGCGCAAGCGCCGCACCCGATACCGCATTATAAGGACGACGCAGGAAAGCCTCTTTCCGGCCGCTTGGCAGCGCCGCGCCCGACACCCCGACATGACGCCTGAACACCTGCAATTGCTGCTGACCCGCACCATGCCCTACGGCAAATACAAGGGACGCCTGATTGCCGACCTGCCCGGCCACTACCTGGGCTGGTTCGCGCGCGAAGGCTTTCCGCGCGGCGAGCTCGGCAGCCTGCTGGCGCTGATGTACGAGCTGGATCACAATGCCTTGCGGCACCTGCTGGATCCCTTGCGGAACAAGCCCTCCTCAAACGATTTCTGATCCACCCAGAAAAATAGCTAAATAATGTTCGATGAACGCTGATTGACTCAATGGTTTGCGCCAGCCAATCTACCCATTCGGCGAGATTCACTCATTTTTTCTTGTCGGCGTACTGACGCAACATCCACCCTTTCGGCGCTGCCTTGCGCCGTCGTCAGTGCCATGAGCGCCCCGCCGACCCCACGAGGACACGCTGGGCAAAGTCTTTCAGAGCATCGAACAAGAACGGAGGAACACACATGCTCATATCTGCCCACGACCCTTTTCAGCCGCGCCGCCAACTCTGCCCGAACTGCCAGCGCGCCCAGACGGCCTGCATCTGCCACTGGATCTCGCCGATCGCCCCGGCCTTCGACGTGCTGATCCTGCAACACCCGATGGAGGCGAGCAATGCCAAGAACAGCGCCCGCCTGCTGCACCTGAGCCTGCCCGACAGCAAACTGGCGGTGGGCGAGACCTTCGATCCGGAACAGCTGAAGACGCTGCTGCACGGGCCGTCCTCGCTGCCCTACAGCGCCCAGCAAGCCGGCCAGCCGGTGCAACCGGTGCTGCTGTATACGGAAGATGCCGGCACGCCCGCGGTCTCGCGCTTCGACGCGCGCAGCATGATGGTCGACGGCCAGCGCAAGCTGGAGCGGCTGCGCCTGGTGATCATTGACGGCACCTGGCGCAAGAGCCGCAAGATGCTGTTCGAGAATCCCGCCCTGCACACCCTGCCGCGACTGGCGCTGCAAGACACCCCGACCTCTCAATACGTGATCCGCAAGGCGCACAAGCCGGAGCAGCTCTCCACGCTGGAAGCCACCGCCTATGCCCTGATGCAGCTGGAAAAGAACAGCGAAAAATACCGACCGCTGATGACCGCCTTCGACGGCTTCGTGCTGCAGCAAGGCATGCTGCGCTATCGCGGCCAGGCCAACCGCCGGGGCGAATAAGTCAGCGCCGTTGCAGCGCCGGCCAGGTCGACGCTGCGATGGACCGGGAATTGAAACAAAGTCCGCAAGTGCTGCAACTCGGCAGCAGTTATGATGTCCGACCCCGCCAATGCAGCATATAATTGCGCGATCCTCGAAAATTGGCGATTGCGATTCAATCCCCCATCCAGCGACTACCCAAGATGAGTTCAGAATTCCAGCAACTGGCCGACAAGGTTGCACAGCTCGCGCGCCTGGCGCAGTCCCTGCGCGACGAGAACGCCGACCTGCGCCGCAGCGTCAAGACGCTGACCGACGACAATGCGCAATTGAACCAGCGCATCGATGAAGCCTACCAGCGCGTCTCCACCGTATTGGCGGAACTGCCGCAGCCCGAGCCGGAAGAGCCTGAAGCACCGGCTGAAACCACCGAGGAAGCCGCATGAGCGTGATCCAGATCCAGGCCACCATCATGGGCCAGCCATACACCCTCGCCTGCCGTGAAGGCGAACAGGCGGCGCTGCACCACGCAGTCGCCTATCTCGACCAGAAGATGCGCGTGATCCGCGATGCCGGCAAGATCAAGGGCACCGACCGCATCGCGGTGATGGCCGCCCTGGGCATCGCCGCCGAATTGCTGGCATCGCAACAGACCGACGGCCCCTTCGCCGGCCTGACCATCGCCGAATGGAAGCAGCAGGTCGCCGCTATCAACGACGTGCTCGACCAGGCCTTGGCCCCGCAGGAAAAACTGTTCTGAGCCAACGAAGCGCGGTTATAGGCATCGTCAAGAACGGCCGTCACCTGACGGCCGTTTTTCATTGCGGCCGACGCCGGTCGCAGCGCGTGCCGGCGCCGACGTGTTGCGCGGAAACTTTGTCAAATGCGCAAGCCGGTCTACGTGCCGTCCCCACGCGCAGCGACGCGCGCCGACGCCATTCCCGCATGGCAGGATGAAGATAGCGCCCGGAGGGGACGAGAGAAAATAGGAAGAAAAACCAGCGCGCGCGCAAGCCCGTTTGGTTACAAATTCACCCTATATTTTTTACGCGCAGGTCTTGGAGTGGGCCGCCGATTGCGTTAGACTTTGTACTCCTGCCGTGTTCGCGATTGCCATATATTCCTTGAACCATTTACGAGCATAGGCTGTGGGATCGTTTGACAGGTGAGAGCGTCGCTAGTCCGATGAACCCGAAGTTGAACTACTGCAGCCAACTTGAACCGTCAGGTTCAGGATGCCGGCACAGCGGCACAGGCGGGACTTGATTCATGAAAAACGGCTGCATCTGCAGCCGTTTTTTTATTCCTGCGCAAATCTGCGCGCGCCGCTTCAGGCGCGACATCTCCCAGCCTCGATTCAGCTGTCGCGCTTCTTCGCGCCCTTGCGCTCGTGCCCCACTTCGGCGATCGCGTCCTGGAATTCGGTGACGTCCTCGAAGCTCTTGTAGACGGACGCGAAGCGGATGTAGGCGATCTTGTCCAGGCGCTTCAGCTCGCGCATCACGTACTCGCCGATCTGCCCCGACATCACTTCCCGCGCGCCGCTTTGCAGCAGCTTTTCCTGAATGCTCTGGATCGCCACGTCGATCGCCTCGGCCGACACCGGGCGCTTGCGCAGCGCCAACATCAGGCTGCCGCGCAGCTTGGCCGGATCGAAATCGGTGCGGCTGCCGTTCTTCTTGACGATCACCGGCATGGTCAACTCGATGCGCTCATAGGTCGTGAAGCGCTTGTCGCAGCTGTCGCAACGGCGGCGACGGCGGATCGAGCTGCCGTCTTCGGACACGCGCGTGTCCAGCACCGGGGTTTCTTCGTGGTTGCAGAATGGGCACTTCATGGCGGCAAAGGTCGTTGGTCGTTACGAAATACGGACGATGGAAAATCCTGCTTCAGCGACAGCGCAAATACTGCTGCCGCGCCCTGCTGAGCTGCTTGCTGATACTGCTTGCTGATACTGCCGATACGCGACGGCGCCCGTCTCGGGGCGCCGTCGCTTGCTGCATGCTTGCTGCTTCTCTCACAACGGTGCCGGCCCAGATTCTGCCGGCACCTCAGGCCATCAGCCGTAGACCGGGAAAGCGTCGGTCAGCTTCTTGACTTCGACCTTCACGCGTTCGATGGTGGCGGCGTCGTGCGGATTGTCCAGCACGTCGGCGATCAGGTTGGCGACCTTCTCGGCTTCCGCTTCCTTGAAGCCGCGGGTGGTCATGGCCGGGCTGCCCAGGCGGATGCCCGAGGTCACGAACGGCTTTTCCGGATCGTTGGGGATGCCGTTCTTGTTGCAGGTCATGTGGGCCGAACCCAGGATCGCTTCGGCTTCCTTGCCGGTCAGCTTCTTCGGACGCAGGTCCACCAGCATCACGTGCGACTCGGTGCCGCCGGACACGATGCGCAGGCCGCGCTTGATCAGGGTCTTGGCCAGCACGTCGGCGTTCTTCACCACCTGTTGCTGATAAGCCTTGAATTCCGGCGAAGCTGCTTCCTTGAAGGCCACCGCCTTGGCGGCGATGACGTGCATCAGCGGACCGCCCTGGATACCCGGGAAGATCGACGAGTTGATCGCCTTCTCGTGCTCGGCCTTCATCAGGATCACGCCGCCGCGCGGACCGCGCAGGGACTTGTGAGTGGTCGAGGTGACGAAGTCGGCGAACGGCACCGGGTTCGGGTACACGCCTGCAGCGATCAGGCCTGCGTAGTGAGCCATGTCGACCATGAAGTAAGCGCCGACTTCCTTGGCGATCTTGGCGAAGCGCTCGAAGTCGATGCGCAGCGAGTAGGCGGAGGCGCCGGCAATGATCAGCTTGGGCTTCTTCTCGCGCGCCAGGGCTTCCATGGCTTCGTAGTCGATCTCTTCCTTTTCGTTCAGGCCGTAGGAGACGACGTTGAACCACTTGCCCGACATGTTCAGCGCCATGCCGTGGGTCAGGTGGCCGCCTTCAGCCAGCGACATGCCCATGATGGTGTCGCCCGGCTTCAACATGGCGAAGAACACGCCCTGGTTGGCCTGGGAGCCGGAGTTCGGCTGCACGTTGGCGGCTTCGGCGCCGAACAGCGCTTTCAGGCGGTCGATCGCCAGCTGCTCGGCGATGTCCACGTATTCGCAGCCGCCGTAGTAGCGCTTGCCCGGATAGCCTTCGGCGTACTTGTTGGTCAGTTGCGAACCCTGGGCTTCCATCACCGCCGGCGAGGTGTAGTTTTCCGAAGCGATCAGCTCGATGTGCTCTTGCTGACGGGTGTTTTCCTTCTGGATGGCAGACCACAGATCCGGGTCGACTTTGGCGAGGGTCTGGTTCTTGTCAAACATGGTTTTCTCCAAATTGATGAGGTGCGGCCGAAGCGGGCGATGGCAAAGCAATCGCATCGACTTCAAAAAATCGAATGAGGGCCGAAAAAGAATGGGGGAATTGCAGGCAGCCTCAGTCGTACTTTCCATTCGGCTGCCCAGGCGCACGGCTGATGAAATCTCACGCTTCCCGATGGATCCCCATCTTGGCCGGATGAAATCCGGCGTTTCGCCAGTCACGTGAGACGAAATGGTGAGCGCATTGTATTGAAACGGGGCGATTTCAGCAAGACGCTTCGCCTGCGCGCAACACGCCAGAATCGCAGAGACAAAGCGAGCCCGTCTTCGCAAAAAGCGGCTTTGGGCTACAATTTCGTTTTATTTCCGGGAAGACAAGCACAACGCGGCCAACCGCCCGTTTCGCGCCGCTTCCCGCCCCTCGCCACACAACTGGAGATACAGCAAATGGTCGTTTTGATTACGGGAGCAACCGCAGGCTTCGGCGCCGCCATGGCGCGCAAATTCGCCAAGAACGGCCATAAGGTCATCGCCGCCGGCCGCCGCAAGGAGCGCCTGGACGAGCTGGTCAACGAGCTGGGCGCCGGCAGCGTGTTGCCGCTGGTGCTGGACGTGACCAGCAAGCAATCGATCGAAACCGGCCTGGCCAGCCTGTCGGGCGAGTGGAAGGACATCGACGTGCTGGTCAACAATGCCGGCCTGGCGCTGGGCCTGGGCCCGGCCCACGAAGTGGCGCTGTCGGACTGGGAAACCATGATCGACACCAACGTCAAGGGCTTGGTCACCATCACCCACGCCCTGCTGCCTGCCATGGTCAAGCGCGGCATCGGCACCATCATCAACCTGGGCTCGGTGGCCGGCGCCTATCCCTACCCGGGCGGCAACGTCTACGGCGCGACCAAGGCCTTCGTCGACCAGTTCACGCTGAACCTGCGCGCCGACCTGGTGGGCACCGGCGTGCGCGCCACCAATCTGGCGCCCGGCCTGTGCGGCGGCACCGAGTTCTCCAACGTGCGCTTCAAGGGCGACGACGCCGCCGCGGCCAAGGTCTACGACGGCACCACCCCGCTGACCGCGGAAGACATCGCAGAGGCCGCCTTCTGGGTGGCCACCATGCCGGCTCACGTCAACATCAACTACATGGAATTGATGCCGACCTGCCAAGGCTTCAGCCCCTTCAACATCAAGCGCAAACAGTAACGGATGAGGTAGAATGGCGTTTTTGCAGATGGTGCCACGCCGCCGCAGCAACGCCATTCTCAACGGACTTTCCGAACCGTTTCCCACACAGCAACATTTCCCAATTTTTGCCGCCACAAGCGTCGATTTCCCCATAACAAGAAGCATATGAGTGCCGCCAGTAGTCCGTTCGACTGGAAGATCCGGGTCTATTACGAAGATACCGACACCGGTGGTGTCGTCTTCTACGCCAACTACCTGAAGTTCTTTGAGCGCGCCCGCACCGAGTGGCTGCGCTCCTTCGGTTTCCAGCAACAGCATCTCGCCGAGACCACCGGCGCCATCTTCGTGGTCAAGAACACCAGCGTCGATTACATCTCCCCGTCCCGCCTGGACGATGAACTCAGGCTGACCGTCGTGGTCGAAAAGCTCCGAAACGCTTCCATCGAGTTCGTCCAGGAAGCCTGGCGCCTGCCGTCGGGGAACGGCGGCGCCGGAGATAACCGGGAAGCAACATTGCTGGCGCGCGGCCGCATCACCGTAGTCTGCGTCGACGCCGCCAGCTTCCGCCCGCAACCGATTCCCGCCGAATTGCTTTCGTGCATCAAGGCCGCATCATGATGCTCCCGGCAGGATCCCCCATGGCCGTACCGACCATTCCGAACACCTGCAACGCTTTCTTGACAGTTGGCGGTGTCGGAGCCGGAAACCTTGCTTTTACAATTGCAGTCTGCCGAGTCGTGGCCTCGTGACCCGATTCGCCGACATTTAAACGCCGACCATCAATTCATTCGCAGCACTTTCGCCGCCACAACTCCCCATGAACGTCACACAAGACCTGTCCTTCATTTCGCTGATCGCCAACGCGTCCGTCCTGGTGCAACTGGTGATGCTGCTGCTGCTGTCGGCATCGATCATCAGCTGGACCTACATCTTCCGCAAGATGTTCACCATCCGCTCGGCGCGCGTGCAGACCGAAGAGTTCGAGCGCGTGTTCTGGTCCGGCGGCAACCTGTCGGCCCTCTATCAGGACGCCCTGTCCAACCGTCGCAAGGCAGGCAGCGGCGGCGGCGCGCTGGAGCGCATCTTCCAGGCCGGCATGGGTGAATTCAACAAGGCCAAGGCTTCGGTCGCCGCGCGCGGCGGCGCAGCCGACAACGGCGCCCTGCTGGACGGCGCACGCCGCGCCATGCGCGCCGCCTATCAGCGCGAGATGGATGCGCTGGAATCGCACCTGGCCTTCCTGGCCTCGGTCGGTTCGGTCTCCCCTTACGTCGGCCTGTTCGGCACCGTGTGGGGCATCATGAACGCCTTCCGCGGCCTGGCCAACGTGCAGCAGGCCACGCTGGCGGCCGTCGCCCCCGGCATCGCCGAAGCGCTGATCGCCACCGCCATCGGCCTGTTCGCCGCGATCCCCGCGGTCGTGGCCTACAACCGCTACTCGCACGACATCGACCGTCTGGCGATCCGCTTCGAGAGCTTTATCGAAGAGTTCTCCAACATCTTGCAACGTCAGGCACGCTAATGGCCGGCTCATCGATGCGCGGGGGGCGTCCCCGCAAGTTCAAGTCCGAGATCAACGTCGTGCCGTACATCGACGTGATGCTGGTGCTGCTGATCATCTTCATGGTCGCCACCCCCATCACCAACCCGAGCGTGATCAACCTGCCGACCGCCGGCAAGTCGACCGCGCCGCCGTCCGACTACATCGAGATCGCGCTCAAGCCCAATACCCAGGCCACCATTCGGATCAACGGCCCCAAGAGCGGCGGCAAGAAGGCCGAGACCGTGACCGGCAAGATCGACCTGTCCGAACGCCTGCAGCAGCTGCACGCCGACAATCCGGACCTGGCCGTGATGATCTCGGCCGACAAGGACATCAAGTACGACGAAGTGGTGCAAGTGATTTCGGAAGCCAAGAAACAGGGGATCGCGCGCGTCGGCCTGGCCACCAAGTGATATGAGCGAGAATTCTCCCTACAACATTCCCAAGCCTCCCGGCCGCTGGCGCGCCATCGCGCTGGCGCTGGTGATGCACGTGGCGCTGTTCCTGTTCTTCTGGGTCGGCATCCGCTGGCAGAACGAGACGCCGCTGACGGTCGAGGCTGAGATCTGGGATCCGCAATACAAGGAAGCCGCGCCCCTGCCCACGCCGCCGGAGCCGCAACCCCAACCTCAGCCCGAGCCACCCAAGCCGGAGCCGGTTCCCGAGCCGGAACCCAAACCCCAGCCGCCCAAGGTGATCGACGAGCCCAAGGTCGAGAAGCCCGATATCGCCCTGGAAAAGGAAAAGAAACGCAAAGAAGAGCAAGCCAAGGCTGAGCAGCTGAAGGCGGACAAGCTCAAGGCCGAGAAGGAAAAGGCCGAACGCGAGAAGAAGGAACAGGCGGAAAAGGAAAAGCAGGAACGCGAGAAGAAAGAAAAGCTCGAAGCCGACAAGCAGAAGAAACTGAAAGAAGAGAAGCAGAAGGAAGACGAGGCCAAGAAGAAGGCTGATGCCGAGAAGCAAGCCGCTGACAAGAAGAAGCAGCAGCAGGCTGCAGCCGACGCCAAGGCCGCCGAGGCGCGTCGCCAGGAAGACCTGAAGCGCATGATGGGCCAGGCCACCAGCAGCACCGGCGGCAACGGCACTGCAGAGAAGTCGCAGGGCCCGAAGGGCAGCCCGGATTACGCCAACAAACTGCGCGCCAAGATCCGCTCCAACACGATCTTTGACGTGCCGGGCGACCTCAGTGGAAACCCTGCCGTGGAGTACACTGTCGAACTGTTCCCGGACGGGACGGTGCGCAGCGTGCGCAACAACAAAGCGTCCGGCGTGCCGGGCTTTGACGACGCGGTGCGCCAGGCGATCATGAAGTCGCAGCCGTACCCGGCGGACAAGGATGGCAAGGTGCCCTCCAGCTTTACCTTCACCCATAAACCGAAAGATCAGTAAACGATGATTAAGACCCGTTACCTGACCAGCATTGCAAGCGCGGCCGTCGCGGTCGCCGGCCTGTCCTTCGCCCCTGCCTCGCAGGCGCAGATCCGCTTTGAGATCACCGGCGTGGGCGCGACCCAGATCCCGATCGCCATCGCCGCCTTCCCCGGCGAAGAAAGCGCCCCCCAGCAGATCACCGCCGTGGTCAAGGCCGACCTGGCCCGTAGCGGCGTATTCAAGCTCATCGACAACAGCGACGCGCTGTCGGACTCCTCCACCGTCAACTACGCCGACTGGCAAAAGCGCGGCGCCAACGCGCTCGCCGTGGGCAGCGTGCAGCGCCTGGCCGACGGTCGCTTCGACGTACGCTATCGCCTGTTCGACACGGTGCAATCGAGCCAGCTCTCGGCGCTGTCCTTCGGCAGCCAGCAGCAATTGCTGCGCCTGACCGCGCACAAGATCGCCGACGACATCTACCAGAAGCTGACCGGCATCCCCGGCATTTTCTCGACCCGTATTTCCTACGTGACCAAGTCCGGCAGCGAGTACCGCCTGGAAGTCGCTGACGCCGACGGCGAAGGCACCCAGGTCGCGCTGCGCTCCAACGAGCCCATCATCTCGCCGGCCTGGTCGCCCGACGGCACCAAGGTCGCCTACGTCTCGTTCGAGATGAAGAAGCCGGTGGTCTATATCCAGAACCTGGTCACCCGCCAGCGCTCGGTGGTGGCCAACTTCAAGGGCAGCAATTCGGCCCCGGCCTGGTCGCCTGACGGTTCGCGCCTGGCCGTGGCCCTGACCCGCGACGGCCTGACCCAGGTCTACGTGATCAACGCCGACGGCTCCGGCCTGCGCCGCCTCACCAACACTGCGGGCATCGACACCGAGCCGCAGTTCTCGCCCGACGGCGGCAGCATCTACTTCACCAGCGACCGCAGCGGCGGCCCGCAGGTGTACAAAGTCGGCGTGGACGGCGGCAGCGCCCAGCGCGTCACCTTCAACGGCAGCTACAACATCAGCCCGCGCGTCTCGCCCGACGGCAAGACGCTGGCCTTTATCTCGCGTCGCGACGGCATGTTCCAACTGTACGCGCTGGACCTGACCAACGGTCAGGAGCAGCGTTTGTCGGACGGCAGCCGCGACCAATCGCCCAGTTTTGCCCCCAACGGCAAATACATCATGTACGCGACGGAATCTGGTCGTCGCGGATCCCTGGCCGTCGTCTCCGTTGACGGCCGTGTTAAGCAGCGTCTGACAACGCAGGCCGGTGATATCAGGGAACCGACCTGGGGTCCGTTCATGAAATAAAGAAATCTAACATTCACATTCATCACGACAAGGAGAAATCCAAAATGCGCACTATCAGCACCTTCGCCCTCATCGTCTCCAGCGCTGTTCTGCTGGCCGCCTGCTCGTCCACCAAGCTGGACGACAAGAACGCACCGGTTGAAAACCGTGCAGGTTCCGGCGCCGGCGCCGACACCCGCGCTGTTGGCACCGTCAACGCCGGCTCGACCGACCCGCTGAACGACCCGCAAGGCGTTCTGGCCAAGCGTAGCGTGTACTTCGACTACGACAGCTTCGCCGTCAAGGGCGAGTACCGCGCCGTGGTTGAGAACCACGCCAAGTACCTGGTGGCCCACAAGGATCGCAAGGTCATCATCCAAGGCAACACCGATGATCGCGGCGGCGCCGAGTACAACCTGGCCCTGGGTCAGAAGCGCGCAGAAGCCGTCCGCAAGGCACTGGTCCTGCTGGGCGTGTCGGAATCGCAAGTTGAAGCCGTGTCCTTCGGCAAGGAAAAGCCGAAGGCCCTGGGCCAGGACGAGTCTTCCTACGCTGAAAACCGTCGCGCCGACATCGCTTATCAGTGATAGCCATGCATACCGCTTTCAAACTGAAATCGGTAACCGTGGCGGCCTTGCTGGCCGCCACGGCTTATTTACCGCTCTCCGCCCACGCCGGCCTGTTTGACGACGACGAAGCGCGCAAGGCGATCATGGACATCCGCTCCAAGATCGAAGCGCTGCAACGCGATGTCGCCAACAAAGCCGACAAGAACAGCGTGCTCACACTTTCCGATCGCAACGACAACCTGCAATCGCAGATCCAGGCCCTGCGCGGCCAGATCGAAGTGCTGACCAACGAAATCACCAATGCCCAGCAGCGGCAAAAAGATTTTTACGTCGACCTCGACGCGCGCCTGCGCAAGCTGGAGCCGCAACAAGTCCAGGTCGACGGCCAGACGGTCGCCGTCGGCATTCCCGAACAGCAGGCCTATGACGCCGCGCTGTCCCAGTTCAAGGGCGGCGACTACAAGGGTGCGGCCAATGCCTTCGGCGACTTCATCAAGCGTTACCCGCAATCGGGGTACGCGGCCTCCGCACAATATTGGCAAGGCAACTCCCTGTACGCCCAGCGCGACTACAAGGGCGCCATCGCGGCCCAGCAGAACGTCGTGAAGAACTACCCGGACAATCCCAAGGTAGCCGACGCCATGCTCAACATCGCCAGCTCGCAAGCCGAACTGAAGGACAAGGCCGCCGCCAAAAAGACGCTGGAACAACTGATCGCCAAGTTCCCCGGCACCCCGGCGGCGCAGACCGGCAAGGATCGTTTGTCCTCATTGAAATAAGCAGTCCCGGGACGCAAGCGCGGCAGTTGTATAGTCTTTTACATTAGCGTTTGACAGTCCCGATGAAGTTTGCCTATAATGGCGGTCTTTCGGGTCGTTAGCTCAGTTGGTAGAGCAGCGGACTTTTAATCCGTTGGTCGCAGGTTCGAGTCCCGCACGGCCTACCAGAAATACGAAGGGCTCCAGTTCGCTGGAGCCCTTTTCGTTTTGGCGCTTCCGCACTTCTGTACTTACGCGCGTTCAAACATTTTCACGTACTCGCGCGCACTTTCACGCACACTCTTTTTTCAATCTTGCCGGCTCGACGCATACCGCGACGAGTCCAGGATTGTGATTCCTGTCGTCGCCGCGCTACCGCATCACTTCTTCAGCGGCTGCCCCGGAAATCCCATCTTCACCAGGAACTCCGACACCAGCGGCGCCCACACCTCCATCCCGCTGGAAAACAGCGTATGACCGTTCTTGGCGAACGGCGGCAGCAGATGATATTCGGCCTGCCCGCCGGCTTTGACGAACGCCTCGTGCCAGGCGCGGCTGTAGGTCGGGCCGAAGTACAGATCGTTCTCGGTGTAGATCCACAGCATCGGTGTCCTGGTGCTCTTGCCGAAGCCGGCGTACATGTCCTTCATGCGAGCGCCGCTGCACGGAACGGCCGGATGATGCACCGGGTCGCCGCCGGATCCGCCGGCGAAATTGATCGCGGCCACCACCCCTTCGGGATTGCGCGCCGCAGCCGCCACCGTCGTATAACCGCCGACCGATTGGCCCACCAGCAGCACGCGGCTCTTGTCCACGTAAGCCTGCTGCCGGGCGTAGTCCAGCACGGCCAGCGTCTCGGTGCTGGCGGCCAGCGCCATGGGCGCGAATTCACGGGCGTTGCACGGGCCGCTTTCCTCGGGGTCGAAGTCGGTCATGTATTGACCGTAGCCGATGCGGGTGGGCTCAAACACCGCGAACCCGCGCTCGACGAAATAGCGCGCCTGTTTGGTATAGCGAAACCGCGGCGGTTCGTGACGGTTGGTGGGGCTGCGCCCATGATTGAGGATCAGGATCGGAAACGGCCCCAGGCCATCCGGCTTGAACTGGGTGATGACGACCTTGCCGGTCTCCTGCTTGCCGTACAGGTCCTTGACGGTAACATCGATGGCGCTCACCGATTCGTTAATGTCCCGAGCCAGTTCCTGGGCATGCAGATGAACGGAGCAAAAGACCAACAGGCCGCCGGCTGCGACCAGCAGCGGACGGAAACGGAGTGAATGGCGCATGTATTTTTCTCATCGTGGCGGCGAATGCCGGGACCATCACGCTAACGCCGGTGCGCCATTCCGGCAAGCGGATTGGGCCGTCTTGCGCACGCGCATGGCTGCGTCGCCACATTTCCGGCGCCGGGGCGATCCGATATACTTCGACTTTTCGTCCACAAGTTTCCCGGCTGCGCCCACTAGCAGCCATTGCGCCCTCCACCATGTCCGACCAGCAGCCTCCAGAACCCTTCTTCCCCGACGACGCCGTCACCGGCGCCGACACCATCCCCGCGCCGCGGCCGTGGATCGTGCTGCAGAACGTACACGAGGTCGAGACCTGGATCGACACCTACAACCGCGAGCTGCAGGCGGTGGTCTGGCGCAACAAGCTCAACGCGGTCAACACCGGGCAAGGCATCTGTTTCGCGCTGGAGCTGGGCGGCGAAATCTACCTGCACACCACGGGCGAAGGCCATATCCTGCTGGACGTGACCGAAGAAGCCTCCTGGGTCAACCCGGTGGTAAGCGCCGCCACCGGCGTGGCCGTGCCGCCCGGCACCGTCTGGATGCTGCCGCCGGATACGCTGACGCAACTGATCCTCGGCCTGTCCGGGCTGATCGCCACCTCGCAGTTCGTGCTCAAGCACGAATACCGCCTGGCCAAGGGCGCGCGCGCCCAGTTCTGATCGCACCCCGCCAAGACACAGGATCGCCCCCGATGAAAACCTTGCTGTTCGCCGCCTCGCTGACGCTGGTCCTGGCCAATGCCAATATCCATGCCGCCGCGGCCGCACCCGGCCTGTGCCAACCCGGCGAGCAAGAAATTTTCTCCTGCACCACCAAGGCCAGGAAGATCGCATCGCTATGCGCCTCGCCCGACTTCTCCGTCAAGGGCGGCACGCTGCAATACCGCTTCGGCACGGCGGCGAAAACGGAGCTGCAATACCCTGACACGCCGCAGCCGGCAGTAGGAAAATTCTTCTTCAGCTCCACCATGTACTCCGGCGGCGGCGAAGCGCATATCCGCTTCACCAACGGCGGCTACGACTACATCCTGTTCGACCGCACGGTGCGCACCAACTTCAAGGGCCCGACCAACGATCCGGCATTTTCTGCCGGTGTCGTGGTGCGCAGCCTCAGCGGCGGCCGTGCCAGCACGCGCAGCTGCACCAACGACGCGTCGATCAGGGCCGCCGCCTACGACGCCCTGCCCCGGGAAGATTTCAAAGACCTGGACTGAGCCGCCGCCAACGTCCCCGACAAATCGCCCTGCAACGCGGGGCCATAACACGCAAGAAGGATAACGCCATGAACGAACGCAGCCTTGTCATCGTCGGCTCCCTCAACATGTTCTTCGCAGTATGCTGCGGCGCCTTCGGCGCGCACGGCCTGAAGAAGATGATCTCCGAGGAGATGCTGGCCGTCTGGCACACTGCCGTCACTTACCAGGTCATGCATGCGCTGGGCATGATCGCCGTCGCCCTGCTGATGCCGAAGTTCGGCGGCGCGGCCATGGGCTGGGCCGGCAACCTGATGCTGGCCGGCATCGTGATCTTCAGCGGCAGCCTCTACCTGCTGGCGCTGACCGGCACCCGCATCCTCGGCGCGATCACGCCGATCGGCGGCGTCGCCTTTTTGGCGGCGTGGTTGCTGGTGGCGTGGTCGGCCACAAGGGCATGAACTAAGTCCCCTGTGGACAAATCAAAACGCCGCCCGAAGCAATCCGGGCGGCGTTTCTTTTTCAGGGTTCAATGCGTGCAAGGGCTCATGCCGCTGCCCCACTCAGCGCCGCCTTCACCAGCTCGTCGATCTCGCCGGTGATGTTGGAGAGCACGCCCGCCACTACCGAGAATTCACGCCCCGCCTGGCCTGAACGGGCCGCCACGATACGGGCGTTGAAGGCCACCATCTTGGCTTCACGTGCGATGGTCTCGATGTCGGTCATGATGGTGCGCAGCTGGTTGCGCATCAGGCGTGCGTGCTTCTTCGACTGCTCTTCGTAGACGCCGGTGATCTGGTTCAGCACCGCCAGGAGCGGCGTGGTTTCCTTCACCAGCTGCTCCAGCAGGGTCGGCGCCGCCTTCAATTTGTCGTCGATGGCGTTAAGCGCGCGACCAGCGAGGTCGGCGAAACCGGTGATGCGCGTGTCGCCGCCGGTCGTTCCGAAATAGACCTCCTCCAGCTCGGGGCAAAACACGCCCGGCAACTCGTTCGAACGCTTGAGCAACGTGGCATGCGCGCCGCGAAACAGCGCCAGCGCCTCGCGTGCGGTGGCGGTTGCGCCCTCGACTCCCTGCGCTCCCAGTACCGCATACAACACCAACCGCTGCGAGGTGAAGCGGCGGCGACCGGACAGATTGATCAAGGCGCCGAACACTTCACCCGACAGCGGCACGATATCTGGATCGTCCACCTCGTTCGCCTCGTCCGCGCCGTTTGCCTGCCCGGCCTGATGCCGCGCCAGCACTGCAGGCAATGCAGCTTGCGCATCGTTGACCGCTGCCGGCTGAACCGGGAGGCGCGGGAGGCTTTCTCGGCGCACTTCTTCGCGCGCCTCTTGAGGGACGTCTTGCACAGCAACCGGAATGGTCATGGGATTGGCTCCTTGGCGACTCTGATTTGGCTGATGGGGTTCATCTTGCCCGCGATCGTCGCGGCCGGGTTCAGGCCGCCTCACGCGCCGGATGCGCCTGCTTGCGGTACAGGAACTCCAGCACCTCGGTGCGATAGGCCGAGTACTGCGCATCCTGCGCCAGCGACACGCGCTCGCGCGGACGCGCCAGCTTCACCTCCAGGATCTCGCCGATGGTGGCGGCCGGGCCGTTGGTCATCATCACGATCCGGTCCGACAGCAGCACCGCCTCGTCCACATCGTGCGTCACCATCACCACGGTGGACTCGGTCTTGGCGACGATCTTGAGCAGCTCGTCCTGCAGGTGCGCGCGGGTCAGCGCATCGAGCGCGCCGAAGGGCTCGTCCATCAGCAGCACCTTGGGCTCCATCGCCAGCGCGCGGGCGATGCCCACGCGCTGCTTCATGCCGCCGGAAATCTCGTTGGGCCGCTTGGTCTCGGCCGCGGACAAGCCCACCAGCGCCAGCGCGGCGCGCGTGCGGTCGCGCAGGCGGGTGCGGTCTTCATTGGCGCCGAACACGCGCTCCACGCCGAGGTAGATGTTCTCGTAGCAGGTCAGCCACGGCAGCAGCGAATGGTTCTGAAACACCACCGCACGTTCCGGCGAGGGGCCGCCGATCTCTCGATTGGCGCACAAGAGCACGCCTTCGCTTGGGTGGGTCAGGCCGGCGATCAGGTTCAGCAGCGTCGACTTGCCGCAGCCGGAGTGGCCGATCAGCGTGACGAACTCGCCCTTGGCCACCGTCAGGTTGATGTCGCGCAGCGCGTGGAAGCTGCCCTTCCTGGTGTTGAACACCATCTCCACGCCGTGGATGTCGATGAACTTGCCGTTGATGTTTTCCATGGTTGCCCCGCTCAGTTGCTCACTTGTTCATAGGTGAAGGCCTTGGCCAGCGCTACCAGCGCCTGCTCCAGGACCAGTCCCACCACGCCGATGACGACGATGGCGATGATGATGTGCGGCACGTTGAGGTTGTTCCACTCGTCCCATACCCAGAAGCCGATGCCCACGCCGCCGGTCAGCATCTCCGCGGCCACGATCACCAGCCAGGCGGTGCCGATGGACAGCCGCACGCCGGTCAGCATGTAGGGCAGCACCGAGGGAAACAGGATCTTGGTCAGGATCTTCCACTCCGACAGGTTCAGCACGCGCGCCACATTCATGTAGTCCTGCGGCACCCGCTGCACGCCCACGGCGGTGTTGATGATCATCGGCCAGATCGAGCAGATGAAGATGGACCAGATCGCCGCCGGGTTGGCCGACTTGAACACCAAGAGGCCGATCGGCAACCAGGCCAGCGGCGACACCGGGCGCAGCAGGCTGATGATGGGCCCGAACATGCGCGAGAGGAATTCCACCCGGCCAATGGCAAAGCCCAGCGGGATGCCCACCAGCGCCGCCAGCCCGAAGCCCACGCCCACGCGCTGCAGCGAGGCCAGCACGTTCCAGCCGATGCCCTGGTCGTTGGGACTGTTGCGATAGAAGGGATCGGAGAACATGCTGATCGCTTCCTTGAACGTCACCAGCGGTGTCGGGAAGCTGCTGTTCTTGATGGCGATGATCTGCCACACCAGCACCAGCACGGCGATGCCCAACACCGGCGGCGCCACGCGCATGAACGCGCCGCCGCCCATGTTCTTTCTCCTGCCCGCGCGCACGGCCGGTACTGCCGCGGCCGGTGTTGCCTGCGCTTCGTTGGCGGCCTGCTTCTCGTGCGTGCGTTCGGCCTGGCTGGCGGCGCCGGCATTGCCGGACGGCTCGGCGTTATCGCCCATGATGCTCTCCACGACTGCGCTCATCGGTTTCCCCTTGCGAATGACACTTCACTGCGGCGGCGCGCCCCCGCGGCGCGCCGTGCGGCTGCTATTGCAATTGCGATTGCAGCGATTGCGCTTACACCTTGATCTTGAACGACTGCGCATAGGCGGCCGGATTCTTGCCGTCCCACACCGTGCCGTCCACCAGCTTGGAGCTGCGCATGACGTCCTTGGGCAACGGCGTCTTGGTCATGGCCGCGGCGTCCTTGTACAGGTCGATCTGGTTCACCGATTTGGCCACGGCGAGGTAATCCGGATCGCTCTTCAGGAGGCCCCAGCGGCGATGCTGGGTCATGAACCACATGCCGTCGGAGAGGAACGGGAAGTTGACCTGGCCGTCTTCGTAGAACTTCATGTAGTTGGGATCGTCCCAGGTCTTGCCCAGGCCGTTCTGGTAGCGGCCCATGATGCGCTGATCGATCACGTCCTTGCTGGTGTTGACGTAGGACTTGTCGGCGATCACCTCGGCCATCTTGTTCTTGTTGGTCAGCGAGGCGTCGATCCATTTGCTGGCATCCAGGATGGCGGCCATCATCGCGCGGCAGGTGTTGGGATATTTCTTGACGAACTCCAGCGAGCTGCCCAGCACCTTCTCCGGATGATCCTTCCAGATATCCTGGGTGGTGGTGGCGGTGATGCCCACGCCATCGACGATGGCGCGGTGGCCCCAGGGCTCGCCCACGCAGAAGCCGTCCATGTTGCCGACCCGCATATTGGCCACCATCTGCGGCGGCGGCACGGTGATGACCTTGGCATCCTTCATCGGGTTGATGCCGTTGGCGGCCAACCAGTAATACAGCCACATGGCGTGGGTGCCGGTGGGGAAGGTCTGGGCGAAGGTGTATTCGCGCTTGTCGGTCTGCATCAGCTTGGCCAGCGAGGCGCCGTCCACCGCCCCCTTGTCGGCCAGCTTCTTGGACAGCGTGATGGCCTGGCCGTTGTGGTTCAGGCCCATCAGCACCGCCATGTCCTTCTTCTGGCCGCCGATGCCCAGCTGCACGCCGTAGATCAGGCCGTACAGCACGTGGGCAGCATCGAGCTCGCCGTTGGTGAGCTTGTCGCGCACGCCGGCCCAGGAGGCCTCTTTGCTGGGCACGATCTTGATGCCGTACTTCTTGTCGAAACCCAGCACCGAGGCCATCACCACCGAGGCGCAGTCGGTCAGCGGAATGAAACCTATCTTGACCTCTTCCTTCTCCGGCTTGTCGGAACCGGCCGCCCATGCGCCGCCGGTGGCTAATCCCATCATGCTTGCTCCCGCCGCGATGCCCGCGGTCTGAATGATCTTGCGGCGCGTGCCGTCCACCGCCGGTGCGCCCGTCGTTGCCGCGTCTGCCGTCTTGTCCGCTTGCCCTTTGAAGTCCATAGCACCTTTCCCCGTTGCGATTGATCTGAACCGGCCCTCTGCGTTGCTGCAAACAAAAAAAGGCGTATCCGGCACGGATCGCTCCATGCCGGAAGACGCCTTTGTCTTGGTCGACGCGACCGCCGTTGGCCGCATCTGTTGCGCACTCGTTGCGCTGTTGACGAGGATTCAGCAAAAGCTGTGCCAAGCATCGCGAAAATCGCGCGACAGCCCGGATCTGTCTATGAAAAGCGCATCGCCGCAAGTCGATGGCAAACGTCCCGGCGCACGTGCTCGGGCCACGCCGGCGCGATCAAATCGAGCGCATCGCCGCACTCGATTTGTGCTTTGCACCAAGTTGGCGGGAGGGGAAGGGGTAAAACGGAAGAGAGAATGCCTGCGGTCAGCCCAGCAGGTCTTCGGCGTCCAGCAGGCGCTGGGCCACTTCGGAAAGCTTGAGGTTGCGGTTCATGGCCATGCTGCGAAGCTTCTGGTAAGCCTGATCCTCGGACAAGCCCTTGCGCGCCATCAACACGCCCTTGGCGCGCTCGACCAGCTTGCGCTCGGCCAGCTTGTTGCGCGTGTCGGACAATTCGGCCAGCAGCTTCTGTTCCTGGCGGAAACGCGCCAGCGCCACGTCCAGCACCGGCTTGATGCGCTCGGCATGCAGGCCGGCCACGATGTAGGCCGTCACGCCCGCGGCCATGGCCGCGTCCATGCTGTTGGTGTCGTCGTCCTCGGTGAACATGACGATGGGACGGCGCTCGTCGCGGGTGGCAATGACGATGTGCTCCAACACATCGCGCGCGTCGGACTCGGCCTCGATGATGATCATGTCCGGCTGCAGGCCGGCGATGCGGTCCGGCAGCGACAGGTCGGCCGGCAGCGCGGCGATAATGTTGTAGCCGGCGTCCAGCAGTCCGCTGCGCAGCGCCTCGGCGCGCTGTTCGGCCTGGGCATGCGCCGCCTCGTCATGGTCTTCTTCCAGGTGCGGCACGGAATTGACGATGACGATGCGCAAGGGGCGGCCGCTAGGCGGCGTCGATGGGCTACCGGGCTTCATGGAAAGGAAGAACTGGCTATCGGCTCTGGTCGGCTGGTTGCAACTCAAACAAGTCAAATCCGCTGATCCGTTCAACGGCTCCTTTGCAGAGCAGCATGCAAATGACGGCCGGAATAGTAACCCATTGCCGTTCAAAAAACATGCCTTGCCGTAAAAACAAGACGCCGCTGGCGGCTCGCATACCGCAACCGTGAGCAAGATCCGCACCACTGTCCGTCCATTCGCGCGACCTGCGATTTTCCGCTTCACCCCACACGCACGCTCGCCTTTTCCTACAGGAAATCGCGGCGCACGCTGATCGCCCCCCTCCCCCGGCCGAGCCTAAGATGCCTCAACTCGCACAGCCGGTCGGCGGTAACGCCGGCATGGCCATACCAGACGACCAACCACACGGAGACCGCTCTCAATGACAACGCAACTGCTGCCCCGCGCCGCCGCGCGCAGGATCCGGCCAGGCAAATCCTTCCGCTCGCTGGGCATCGTTTCAGGCGCGGTGGCGCTGGGCCTGTTTTCGCAGGCGGCGCACGCCGAACCTTCGCCGGCGCTGGACCGCTTCAGTCTGTCTGCCGGCGGCTATTACGTGAACCCGACGTTCAACGTCAAGGGCAATACCCAATTCGGTTCGGCCGAGAGCGGCGACATCGACCGTAACCGCACCACGCTGCCGCGCGTGCGCGCCGAACTACTGCTGGGCGACAGCCACGGCTTGTCCTTCGATTACTTCCGTTACCGCAACGACTACAGCTACAGCACCTCGCGCTCGTTCAACGTCGGCGGCACGCCGGCGATCCTGTCCGGCGCGGCCAATGCCAACATCGAGATCGACTTTGCCTCGCTGGCCTACAAATGGTGGTTGGGCTCGGGCAGCGACGTGTTCGGCATCGGCCTGGGCGCCGGGTATTACCGCGCCCACTACGACCTGCAAGCCAACGGCGTCTTCAACGGCACGGCCGGCTCGCTCAATGAGAGCCAGACCGAAAAGACCTTCGCGCCGCTGCTGGAACTGGGCTGGAAGCACGCCTTCAGCAAGGATCTGCGCATCTACGCCGAAGCCTCGGGCGTGAAGAAGAACTGGGGCACGGTGACCGGCCACATCTACGGCGCGGCCCTGGGCGTGGAGTGGTACCCGCTGAAGAACATCGGCGTGGGGGCGGATTATGGCATCACCCGCATTCACATCGACCGCAACGGCGGCAATACGCAGGCCGCCTTTGACATCAAGCTCACCGGGCCGTCGGCCTACGTGAAAATGCGTTTCTGACGGTATGCAGATTCAAGTCAATAACAAAGGAGAACGACCATGACACTCGGCACCATACTGCTCATCATCCTGATCCTGATCCTCCTGGGCGTGATCCCGGCGTGGCCGCACAGCCGCGGCTGGGGCTATGGTCCCAGCGGCATCGCCGGCACCATCGTCATCATCCTGCTGATCCTGCTGTTGCTGGGCAAGATATAGGCGCAAGAAGAGGATAGGGACGCGCCCAAGCGCGTCGATCCGGGGAATGTCGTTTCCCTGGGCCAAGCCTGATACCATCCGTTGTGCGGATGGGAGCGCGGCGCGGTTGGTGCCCTGTCACCGACCGCGCCGTTTTCTTTGCGCCCGGCCCGGCCGTCGGCGCGTTTGTCAATTCTCCAACAGGGGTGCCTACATGAAGAAAAACATTCTCGCAGTTTCCCTCCTCCTCGCAGCCGCGCTCGCCGGCGCCGCCCATGCCGCCGAAGAAGACGTCACCCGCACGGATCCGGCGCGCTGGTACAAGGCCGACGACACGCCCAAGGCGCGCCTGCAAAACCTGACCACCGAAGCCAATGCCGCCTACGGCGAAGCGGTCAAGGAATGCAAGGGCAAGCGCGGCAAAGAACTGAAGGCCTGCCGCGCTGAAGCCGGCTCGGCCAAGAAGGAAGACATGGAGCGCGCCAAGCGCATCTACAACGATTACAAGGCTACCGCGGGCGCTTCTTCCTAAGCGCAGCGAAGCCGCCCCGCCCTCATTCTTTCCCGTCGTGATGAACGCAAGACGACGATGAACTCCGGTGGCGCGAGCAATAAGAAAGCCGGCTTACGCCGGCTTTTTTGCGGGGGAAACACCAACGAACGCAGTTATCAGCGGCCGACCTGGTTACCGATCACGCCGCCCACCGCCGCGCCGCCCGCCGTGCCGATGCCGCTGCCGCCGGTCAGCACCGCGCCGCCGACCGCGCCAACACCCGCGCCGATGGCGGTGTTCTTGTCACGCTGGGACATATTGCTGCAGCCGGTCATGGCCGAGAAGGCAAACACGGCGATCGATGTGATAGCAACTTTTTGAATTGTTTTCATGACTGCACCTCATTGAAATGTGGGAGTAGGTTGGATGATAGAAAACGGTTCGGATTCCTCGCCGCCGCCTCATCGGAACCAGGCGTTACACGCTTTGCATTCGATTACGGCAGCTCGGCCGGCAATCTCGCTCACGTCTCTTGCGTCGACCCGTCACGTCATCGGCTGCATGATGACGATCCGACGATTGGGCCGCGCCGGACGTTCATGCTCACGGTAGGTTTGCGGTTGCAGCAAATCGCCGCGACCTTCCTCACCACCGCCGCGCACGATCACCGCATTGCGGATCGACTTGGAGCGCTTGCCTTGGGCCATGTCCATGTAGCGGAATTTCTTTTGACTCAGCTTTTGCAGCTGTGCCGCGTCAACCGGCATATGACGCTCCATCACCGAGGACGACCAGCGCGACGCCGAAGCGCCGGCCGGCAAATCCAGGCCCTGGGCGCCGACCTGTGCGGTCATTCCCGCCAGAAGGCAGAATCCAAGTAGTGTTTTTTTCATGGTTCCTCCTGAAGGCCATTGACGGCCATGGGAAAATTGCAGTGCGGTCGGCGAGAACTCTTTTGCATTTCCCCGCTCTACCGCTGAATGGACACATGTTGGTCCAAAATGCTGCAGCACAAAATCAGCCCATTCCGATTCTTGCGTAGGATTTCTCCTACGCCGGCTGCGCTTGCGCGCAACCGACGCAGCGGCCGGACAATGCATTGCTGCCCGGCCAGCCCGCTCAGTGCTTCATCGATTCCTTGGCGTCGCCATAGGATTTCTGCACGTTGCCTTCCACTTGCTTGGCGGCACCCTTGACTTGCTGGCTCTGGTTACCGGTCATTTCGCCGGTCTTTTGCTGTACCTTGCCCGCTGCCTGCTTCATGCTGCCCTTGACTTGGTCCTTGTTCATGATCGCTCCTCGGATAGTTGGATACAGGAACCGGCGCTGCCCGAATGGCTTTACCGGCATCGCCGCGCCGTGTTTCAGGCATGTGGCGACGATGAGTTCATGGTAGCGATGAGCCCGCCTGGGCAACATAAGAAAGCCGCTCTTTCGGACGTAGGAGAAAACGAAAAAAGATGCAGGAATCCGGCACCGGAAAAGGCGCGCAGCGCATCCGCCGGACAACAAAAAAGCCGCCCGAGGGCGGCTTTTTGCGGGCGCTGCGAACTGCGGGCGCGGTTCAGCTTGTAGTGGCCGCCATTTCCGGGCGGATGGGCAGGCTGATGGTGATCAGCGCGCCCTTGCCCGGGGTGGAGCGGATATCGACCTGGCCGCCAAAGTAGGTGGCGCGCTCGCGCAGGCCGCGCAGGCCATAGGTCTTGTGGTTGTCGCGCCGCTCTTCCGGGATGCCCACGCCGTCGTCGCGCACCGTCAGCGCCACGTGGTCTTCATCGATATCGAGGATCACATCCACCTTGGACGCCTTGGCGTGCTTGGTGACGTTGTTGAGCATCTCCTGCAGCATGCGATAGATGGCGATCTCCATCTCGTGACCGACCGCCACGTCTTCGTCCGGCAAGCTGGCGTGGCAGGCGATGCCGGTGCGTTCGTGCAGCTCGTCCAGCTGTTCCGAGATGGCTGCCTTCAGGCCGAACAAATCCAGCGTGTTGGGGCGCAGCTCGGTCTGGATGCGCCGGGTGGTGGACACCAGCGACTTCATCAGGCCCTGCATGCGGGTCTTGCGGTCCATCCACTTGTCGTCCGGCGGCAGCACCTGGTAGACGCCCTCCAGATGCATGGACAAGGCCGTCAGCGACGCGCCCATGTTGTCATGCAGCTCGCGGGCGATGGCGCGCTTTTCTTCCTCGCGCACGGTTTCCAGGTGGTTGGTCAGCTCGCGCAGCAGCGCGGTGCGCTGGATCACGGTCTTCTCCAGCTGGCTCTCGCGCTGGCGCAGCACATCCTCGGCCTGCTTGCGCTCGGTGATGTCGGTGCTGATGCCGATCACACCCTGCACGCTGCCGTCCTTGCCGAACCAAGGCACCTTGGCGGTCTGGAAGGTCACCGTCCCTTCCGGCAGGGTCATGGTCTGCTCCAGCTTCTCGGGCTTGCCGGAGGCCATCACACGGCGGTCGTCGCGATCCACGCGGTCGGCCTCCTCTTCCACCATGAACAGTTCGCGGCTGGAGCGGTACATGGTCTCTTCCCAGGTCTTGCCCAGCTTTTGCAGGGTGGCCGGGTTGGCGAAGATCATCAGCCCCTGGCGATTCTTCACGAAGATCGGATCGCTCGTGCTTTCGCTCACGGCGTTGAGCAGCGCGCTGGTCTCGGCGAGCTTCTGTGCGTTGCGGGTGCGTTCGCCGTACTCGCTGTCGAGGCGGCTGGCCGAGCCCCAGAAGATGAACAGGATGATCACACCGTTGATCAGCGTCAGCGTCGGCAGCAGCAGCTCGGGCACGATCCAGCCGTGCGTCATGCCCCAGTTCAGCAGCAGGCTGAAGGCCAGCAGCAGGAACAGGGTCTGCGGCAGCAGGCGGCGCAACATCTGGCCGCCCGGCGCGATGCGCATGATCACCGCCATCACCGGATGCCCCGGGCGCGCAATCAGGAGCGCCGCGCCCAAGAGTGCGAACACCATCGCCGAGAGCAGCGGCACCGGCAGGTAGAAATCCAGGTAGACGAACTGCACCACCCCGTAGATGTAGCCCACCAGCGGAATGGCAGCCAGGCCGATCAACGCGAAGGAAAGGTATTCGGACGGATAGTAGCCGCCCAGCAGCCGCCAGTCGTGCAGCAGCAGGATGGCCGCCATCAGTACGAACCCGACCGACAGCAGCGGCGGGATCACCAGTGGGGAAATCGGATGACTCTGATCCACCGGCAGCCAGCCCAGGCCGTACAGCGAGCCGTGCACCAGCGTGCCCGCGCCCAGCGCCAGCAACAGCAGCGATAACACGTTGACGATGGCGGCCAGGCGTGCGCTGCGTGCGGCGACGTTGACGCAGCGCACATACAGCGCGCAGGCGCCGAGGACAAAGCCGGCCGCGGTCACCTCGCGCACGGCCAGCAGGTCAGCCAGCAGGTGGCGGTATTCTTCCTGCAGGAATCCCGCGGCCACGACGACCACGCCGAACAGGATGACCGCCATGGCCAGGCCCATGGCCAGCGTCACCATGCTGCTGTAGTGGGTGTGGGAGGCGGCAAAATACTCGACCGAGGCGCTATTCTGCATGTCGGCGGAGGACGGGCGTGCGCCGCCGTTTTTGTTTTGCATCGTCGGGGATCCCCTGCTCTTTTCGAACTGTTCTTTGCTTTGCTGCTATCGCCGTTGCGCCGAACTGCCTTGGCAACGCGATCGCCGGCTGCGTGAATTATGCAGCAAAATTGCGGTATTGCGGATCAGAGTCCGTCTGCCTGCGCCGGATCGGGCGGCGTGTTGGAGGGAACGTAACCGGTCACGCCCATCTTCTCGCGCGCCAGCTTTTCCAGCAGGTCGCATAGCAGCGGCAGCTCGGACGACTTGTCGAAGAAATGCTGCACGCCGCACTGCTGGCCGACCCGGCGATAGGTAGGGCTGACGTGGTTGCTGAACACCACCTTGACTTCGCTCTGGCGGCGCGTGTTGGAGCGCTTGAGCGACTGCAGCAGGCTCATGCCGTTGCCCTGCTTCAACTGAATGTCCAGAATCAGCACATCGTAGCTGTGCTGCTGCAGGTGGCGCAGCGCGTCGACCTCGGTTTCCGAATAGCCCACCAGCTTGACGCCGGCGATCTCGGTCAGACTCTCCACAATGAGCTCGCGCACGTCCTCCGAGTCTTCCACCAGGAAGATCCTCAGGGGAGCGCTGCCGCTGTCGCGGTTCGCCCAAGTGTTGAGAATGTCGTCCATGATCCGTCGTACTCTTCCTTGCCCCGCCGGCCTGCGCCGGCGCCTGCCTACCTGTGGATACGCGTCCTCCTTGAGAGGCGTCAATCGATCAGGTTGTTCTTGATCGCGTAATAAATGATATCTGCGTTGTTGGTCATGCTCATCTTCTGCAGCACGCGCGAGCGATAGGTGCTGACCGTTTTCACCGACAGGCACAGCTCGTCGGCGATCTGCGTCACGCCCTGGCCCTGCCCCAGCTTGTAGAAGATCTCGTACTCGCGCTGCGAGAGGGTCTCGTGCAGCGGCTTTTCCGAGTCGACCGGCTCGCTGGTCAAGAGCTCGGCCACACCGTAGCTGATGTACTTGTGGCCGCGCAGGATGGTGTTGATGGCGTTGACCAGCTCAGTGGCCAGCGCCTCCTTCTGCACATAACCGCTGGCGCCGCTGCGCAGCACTTGAACCGCATAGCGGCTCTCCGGGTGCATCGACAGCATCAGCACCGGCAGGTCGGGCTTCTCGCGCTTGATCTGCTTCAACACCTCCACGCCGCTCTTGTCGGGCATGGCGATATCGAGCAGCACAATGTCCCAGTCCTGGGTCCGCACCAACCGGATGGCTTCTTCGGCGGTGCTGGCCTCACCGCCGATTTCCATCGACGGAATTTCTGAGATGAAGTGGTGCACGCCAGCCCGCACGACCGCATGGTCATCGACTACAAGTATTTTTGTCATAGTAATTTGAGCGGTGAAAATGATGCCGCGGCATTCTCGCATTGCATGCGGCCGGCGACGGGCCGGCTAATATCCGATCGGCGGATCGGACGACCGACGGCGCGACGGCTTGCCTGCCTCGCCTTGCTTGCCTCCGTCCTGCCTTTGAAATCCGGCAGAACCCCTTGAAATGCCTTGGCGCAATGGCTGATAACTATACCTTACTGCCCTGTCGCTGTCTTCTTCCGGAACGCTCCGGTCCGCGCCGGAACCGCTCTGGAAGCGGACAAGCGCAAGCCGGTCAAAAGACCGGCTGCGCTCTCACAAGTTCCCGCTTACTGCTTCAGGCGCAAGTCGTTACGCACCGAGACCACACCCTTCACGCCACGGGCCAGTTCAGTGGCACGGGCCGCCGAGGTGGCGGTAGAGACGAAACCGGACAGCTGGACCACGCCCTTGTAGGTTTCAACATTGATTTCCGAGGACTTCAGGTCCTTTTCGTTGAAGATCGCAGCCTTCACCTTGGTGGTGATGACGGCGTCATCGACGTATTCGCCGGTGCCTTCCTTGCCCGGGCTCGATGCGCAGCCCACCAGCGACACCATGAACAGGGCCAGGAAGAAACCTACGAAACGCTTGGTCAGCGACATTTTGCTCAAAGTCATGATGCTCTCCTATGTGAAAAACAGGTATCGGAACGGCCTTCAGGCAGCCTCACCGCCCGTCGGCCGAAGTGTTGAAATTATTACTTGCCGTACTTGGACTTCGCATCGGCGACGCACTTGTCCTTGGCATCGCCGCTCAACGCATCGCACTTCTCCTTGGCGACGTCATAGTTGGCGTCGTTCTTGTCCTTGCGGGCGTCCTTGTTCGCTTCAGCGCCCTTTTGCTTGGCCTTGGCGTCAGCCACGGCCGACTCATGAGCCGCCTTGGCTTCCTTCTCGCACACATCCTTGTCGTTGCCCTTGAGCGGACCGCATTTCTTCTTGGCGGTCTTGTAGTCGGCATCGGCCTTGGATTTGTCGGCCTTGTATTGGGCCGCAGCCGGGTCGGCTGCGAAGGCTGCGCCCTGCATGCCGATAGCGGCTGCGCCGAAGATCATGGTTGCGATGATTTTTTTCATTTTGTCTTCCTCTTCAGATGTGGTGGCCCTGGGCCTGTTGTTGGAATCAGTACTGCATCCCTTGAGCGAAGGGATGCTGCCGCTATTGCTTAATGACGGAAATCTTCGTTGCGCTTCTCGAAATCGCGGATCTGCTTTTCAGCTTCGTCCTTGTTCACGCCATAGGTTTCCTGAATACGGCCAGCCAACTGGTCGCGCTTGCCGGCGATGACGTCAAGGTCGTCGTCGGTGAGCTTGCCCCACTGCTCCTTGGCCTTACCCTTGAACTGCTTCCAGTTGCCTTCAACGATGTCCCAATTCATGGTTTTCTCCTTCGGTTAATTGAAAAATCGGTGGCTTGCGCTGCCGCTTACAGATCCAGCAGGTCGGTCATGTCGTCGGCGTGTTCCTCTTCCTGCGCCATGATCTGAACCAACATGTGCTTGGTGGTCGGGTCGTCGTCGCCGATGCGCTCGATCATCTGGCGGTAAGCCTCGATGGCTACGCGCTCCTCGACCAGGTTGGAGCGGATCATTTCCTTGATCTCGCTCGATTCGTTGTATTCGGCATGGCTGCGCGCGGTCAGCGTCTGCGGATTGAAATCCGGTTCGCCGCCCAGCTGCACGATGCGCTCGGCGATCTTGTCGGCGTGGCTCTGCTCCTCCTGCGCGTGCTGCAGGAACTCGGCCTTGATGGATTCGTTCTCCAGGCCCTTGGCCGTGTAGTAATGGCGCTTGTAGCGCATCACGCACAGCAGCTCGGTGGCCAGCGCGTCGTTGAGCATGCCGATGACTTCCTTGCGATTGCCGCGGTAACCTTCGGTCACCGCACCTTGGTCGACCTTCTTGGCCGCTGCGCGGATGGCATCCTTGTCCAGATGGAAGGGCTGTTTGTGCTTGACGTCAGCCTGTGGGGGATTCTTGGTCATGGTCATTCCTTTCTCCGATTTCGTTACTAATGCACGCGGCCTTGAGCCTGCGCCTGGCTAGAATTCAGATCTGCGTGTTCTGCGTCGTGCTGCGCCGCCGAATCAGTAGCGTCCGGCGTCAGCGCAGCGGCCCACTGCCAAGCCGACCAGCAGGCCGATCCCGGTAGAGATCGCAATCGCGCGCCACGGATTGGCTTGCACGTAGTCGTCGGTGCTGGTGGCGATCTGGCGACCGGTCTGCATCACGGCCGACTGGGCCTCCTGCGCCGTATTCAAGGCCTGGTCCAGCACTTCCTGTCCCTTGGCGCGCAGGTCGTCGGCTTTCTTGCCGGTGGCAGCTGCCGCTTCGGCAAAGAGATCCTGAGCCTGCTGCAGCAGAGCCTGCACGTCGTTGCGAACTGTCTTGAAATTGTTAGCTTGCATGCTTGCTCTCCATTTGTTCGGGGTTCATCAATTCGATTGCTTGTGCGTTCCGCTTACATCAGGTACTGCAGAACGATCAGCATCAGCACCGGCACACCCAAGAGCCATCCGAGCACGAGCTTGTCCATGACTGCCTCCTTCTGGTTTTATTTTGTCGAGCCGGATGGATGTTTTACTGGTGCTGCCGAGGGTCCGGCCTCCCGTTGCTGCTGTGTTGCCCCGAGCTCTCGCTGAGCTTCGGAGCGCAATCGCCATGCCATCAAGATACTTGCCTGCCGTCGTGTCCTCTATAGGCGCCAGACCGATTGATTTGTAGGACAAAGCGCGTTCAGCGCCGGCCGCTGCGCCGTGCCGGCGAAACCCCGGCGATCGGGTAAAGATTGCCGCCTTCGTCTTCCCAGCGTTGCAGCGCTTGGCGCTGCAGGAAGCGATCGCGGCGACGCGCGTCGCGCGCCATGATATTCAGCGTCGCGACCACGGCGGCGCCGGCCACACCGAATGCCAACAACAGATTTTTGGCGGAAACCATCATGTCCTCCCTTTGCTTCTTTTTGCGCGCGTACTTGCTGATGCTCTTGTTCAGGTTCCTGCTTACATCAATGCGCGATGGCGCAGCGAACGCTTGATCAGATCCTGCGCCTCGCCGACCGCGTGCATGATGCGACCATCGGTCTGGCGCTTCTGCGCGGCGCGCTGCAGTTGTGCATTGCCCATCATGCTGGCGACCTGTTCCTGAAGCTTGCCCAGGGCATAGTTGAACTGGCCGGTGATCGTCTTTTTGTTCATGGTCGTGCCTCCATAAAAGTGGGTCGAGACAGGCATTGCAGTATGGGAAGAATGCTAGCAACGCCCTACTGCCGGGCTCTATAGGACGCCCCCCGATTGTCTTGTAGGACAAAGCGAAAAGGCGCGCCGGTGCTGGATTCCCGTCCACCAATCCAGTATTGGCGCGGCCGCCACGCCAATAATCCCTCGCCAAGCCGCCTGCAGCCGCGATTCCTACAAGCGCTTGCGCCGCCGTCCGATGGCAACGCCGGTCATCGAACCCTAGGATGAGAATCATCCGGGCACCCGTTGCAACGCATCACCACGGATTGCCCGGTCTGTCTTATGCGTTTCGATGCATGAATTCCGATGAATGCGGTTTGACCGAAAAGAAAAGGAGAACATCATGGGCAAGTATTTCCTCGCATGGCTGTGCGGCGTTCCGGCTTTCGTACTGCTGCTGGTTTATCTGTTCGTCCACTGACCTGCGGGTCGGTGCTTCATCCGCCGCCCCAATGAGGGCGGCAATGCGCAAGGGAGACCATCATGACTAACGACCATCTGATTTCCACGCTCAACGACCTGATCCAGATTTCCAAGGACGGCGAAAAGGGCTTCCTCACCTGCGCCGAGGATGCTGAAGAGCGTTACGCGAACTACAAAGAAATGTTCAGGGCGCGCGCCACCGAGTGCGCACAGACCGTGTTGGACCTGCAGGATCTGGTGCATCGCCTGGGCGGGGAACCGGCCAACCACAGCACCTTCGGCGGCACCCTGCATCGCCAGTGGGTCAACCTCAAGTCCGCCGTCACCGGGCGCGACGACGAGGCCATCCTCAATGAGTGCGAGCGCGGCGAGGACGCGGCGGTGCACGCTTACCGCAAAGCGTTGAGCCAGGATCTGCCCAATGACGTGCGCCTGATCGTCGAACGCCAGTATCAAGGCGTGCTGGCCAACCACGACAAGGTGCGTGGCCTGCGCAATCAGGTACGTGCACGCAAGGCTGCCTGAGATAGCCTGAGATATCAGTGTCGGCAATAAAAAAAGCGCAGCCATCGGCTGCGCTTTTTTTTCGCGGAAGCGCTTATTTGTGCGCGCGCAGAAAACGTACTCGGTCGGCCAATGCAGTCACCATGGTCTTGAGGAATTCACGGGTCGGCTCATGGGTGAGCTTGCCGTTGGCGTCGAAACGCTCAGCGCAACCGCCGATCATCACCTCCGGCTTGTTGATGAATTGCAGGTCCAGGAACACGCCGATCTGCCGCAGGTGGTACTGGGCGCGCGCGGTGCCGATGGCGCCCGGGCTGGCGCCCATGATGGCGGCTGGCTTGCCGGAAAACGGCGGCGCCGGCGGGCGCGAGGCCCAATCGATGGCGTTCTTCAGCACGCCCGGCACCGAGTAGTTGTATTCGGGTGTGGAAAAGATGATCGCGTCAGCCTCGGCGATCTGCTTGCGCAGGCGCTCCACCGGCGCGGGCCAGCCCTGCTCGCGCACATCGTCGTTGTACAGCGGCAAGTCGGAAATGTCGGCCTCGGTCAATGTGACGCCCGGCGGCAGCAGCTCTTGCAGGGCCCGCAACGCGGCGGTGTTATAGGACTTGGCGCGCAGGCTGCCGGAAATGCCGAGGATCTTGACGTCTGTCTGGCTCATGCTGTTCTCCTTGTGGGGGTGGGGATAAACGGTGATGCCTTGTGGGTCGCGGTGTGGCGAGTGTCAGATGCTAACAGCAATGGATGGGCGTTTGTCTTTTTTGGCGTGGGCGGCGGCATCACGGCCGTTCAACGACACTGGGTTCCTGCGTTCGCAGGGACGACACGCAAGAGACGGATTCGAACAATCGAGGGGCCAAGTTCGCGCCTCTCTGTCGTTCATGGCTGCCAGTGAGGGCTTGAGCAGGCGCGGGTTCAAGTTGCACACTCCCTGTCGTCCCTCGAACGCAGGGACCCAGCGTCGTTCGTCGCGCCTCACCGATGACCGCGCCAGCAATAAAAAAGCCGCATGCGAACATGCGGCTCTTTGGTCTTGCAATAC
>NZ_JAGIPZ010000011.1 GCF_017814915.1 Herbaspirillum sp. LeCh32-8
CGTCAGCAGGGGGCGAACTATAGCAACGCCCCACACACCGCGCAAGTACTTTTTGAAAAATAAGCAAAATAATTTACGACGCGCTCTGCCAACCATCCCGACAATCGACCGCAAACCCAGAGCAGGAAAGGACGACAGCCTCAAACAGCAACACCAAACCCAACATCAAAAACAAAAGAGCCGTCCCTGGCGGGACGGCTCCGGGTGCTGAATCGATAAATGCTATCGGCTACAGATCAATCGCCTCAGCTGTTTTTAAAGCTGGCCGGTCGCTTCTCTATAAAGGCTTTCATCCCTTCCTTCTGATCTTCAGTGGCAAAGCAGCTATAGAACAATGCGCGTTCGTACTTCATGCCGTCGGCCAGCGTCGACTCAAACGCACGGTTGACCGAGTCCTTGACCATCATGGCGATGGGCTGGGACATCTCGGCGATGGTCTTCGCGGCCGACAAGGCCTCCTCCATCAGTTTGTCGGCTGCAACAATGCGCGAAACCAGGCCGGCGCGCTCAGCTTCTTCGGCATCCATCATGCGACCGGTCAACGCCAGGTCCATGGCCTTGGCCTTGGACACGGCGCGCGGCAGGCGCTGGGTGCCGCCAGCGCCGGGGATGATGCCCAGCTTGATTTCCGGCTGGCCGAATTTGGCGGTGTCGGCGGCGATGATGAAATCGCACATCATCGCCAGCTCGCAGCCGCCGCCCAGGGCGTAACCGGCGACCGCCGCAATCACCGGCTTGCGCACGCGGCGAATGGTTTCCCAGTTGCGGGTGATGAATTCGCCCTTGAAGACGTCCATGTAGTTGTAGCCGGCCATGCCGGTGATATCGGCGCCGGCGGCGAAAGCCTTTTCGCTGCCGGTGATGACGATACAGCCGATGTTGTCATCCGCATCGAAAGCCAGCAGCGCCTCGCCCAGCTCGCTCATCAACGCGTCACTCAGCGCGTTGAGGGCCTTGGGGCGGTTCAGACGGACCAGGCCGACCTTGTCCTGGGTCTCGACCAGGATGTTTTCATAACTCATGCAAGTCTCCTTCTTATATATAAGCGCTCTAGGGACGGAAAGCCGACCGGACGTGGCGCGAACCGGTGCGGCGGTACGCCAGAATAATCAACAAATCCGACTTAGCGCAATCTCGCCCAGGAATTTCATGCGGGCAAGGCGGTCACAGCCTATAGTGGAAGTACCTCTTCAACACACATCTATAAGGAGGCACTCATGTTCAAGACGATACTTGTCCCCACCGACGGCTCGGAACGTTCCGACAAGGCCATCAACAATGCGATCGACTATGCCAAGCATTGCGGCTCGACGATCGTCGGCATCTCGGTGGCCGAGCCCTATCCCTTCTCCCCGTTGGCAGAGAGCTCGATGGCCATCGATCCAGCACTATATGAAGAGAACGTACGCACCGTGGCCGAACAGCATGTCAAGAAGATAGCCGATGCCGCCCAAGCCGCCGGCGTCCCCTGCCAGACCGCGACGATGATGTCGTTCGCGCCGGATGAAGAAATCGTCAACGCCGCCAAGACCTACCAGTGCGACGTCATCTTCATGGCCTCGCACGGGCGCAGCGGCCTGTCACGGATGTTTCTCGGAAGCAAAACCCAGAAGGTGCTGGCGCATTCCACCATTCCGGTGCTGGTCCTGCGTTGAAGAACGCTGGAGTCGACGCCAACGCAAACAAAAAAAGGCCTGATCCTATGGGCTCAGGCCTTTTTACCTTCAAAACGACAATCAATTAATCAATTGCCGCCCGGCGGATTCATCCCCTTGGGCAGCAGCACCCACATCATGCCGCGCTGCTTCATTGAACCGGCGCGATCCTCCGCCTCGTCGCCAAAGCCCCAGAAGTAATCGGCCCGCACCACGCCGCGAATGGCGCCGCCAGTGTCTTGCGCCACCACCAGGCGTTGCAGCGGACGATCGCTGTTGGGCTGCGTCGTCGACAGGAACACCGGCGCGCCCAACGGCACGTACTGCGGATCAATGGCGATCGAGCGCTGCGGCGTCAGCGGGATGCCCTGGGCGCCCTTAGGCCCCTTGGAGGGATCCGGCAGCTTTTCTTCACGGAAGAAGACGTAGCTCGGGTTGGCGTTTAGCAGTTCTTCCTTGCGCGCCGGGTTGGCCTGCACCCAGGCCTTGATGTTCTGGGCCGAGGCCTGCGCCAGCGTCAGCTCGCCCTTGTCCACCAGATAGCGGCCGATCGACTTGTAGGGGCGACCGTTCTGGTCGGCATAGGCCAGGCGGATGGTTTCCTTGGATTCCGGCAGGTAGACGCGGCCGGAACCCTGCACCTGCAGGAAGAAGGCCTCGACAGGATCGTCGACCCAGACGATCTCCTTGCCGGCCAGGCTGTTGGACTGCATCAACTCGCCGCGGCTGGGATACGGCACTACCTTCCGCCCGACCACCTTGCCGCGCAGGCGCAGGTTCTTCAGCTCCGGATAGACGCTGGCCATGTCGATCGTCAGCAAATCCTCCGGCGCCTGGTACAGCGGCGTCTGGTAAGGTCCGGCGCGGCGGCGCGAACCTTTCAGCAGCGGCTCGTAGTAGCCGGTCACAAGGCCGGTATCGGTGCCGTCCGGATTGAACAGCTGGTACGGCGTGAAATAGGTCTCGAAATAGGAACGCAGGAACCCCAGGTCGGACGGATTAACCTGCGCCGCAGCGCTGCAGGCGGCGCGCCATTCGGGCTTGCGTATCATCACCGAGCAGGACGACTGCAAAGCCGGCCAGGCCTCGCGCAGGTCGTCGTTGTTCCAGCCCGGCAGTTGGGCAAAGCTGGCGGGACGCATGGCCGGACCGGGTTGGGCTACCGGCTTGGTCGGCGGTTGCTGGGTAACGGGCGTGGTCGGCGGCGTCTGGCAAGCCGCCAGCAACACGGCGACCGAGACTGCCATTGCGGGTACACTGAGGCGCTTCAATAAGGGAAGATTTGCAAGACGATTCTTCAATAACATCGGAGACGGATTCATGTTGTGGTTGATTCTGGAGGCCTGCGCCGCCTTTTCTATCCTGGTATTCATCGTATGGTGGACCATGTTCTCGGGCCGCAAGGAGAAACCCGGCAAGCCGACGGCGCGCAGCACGGCGCGCGAGAACAAAGACAACGAGCGGGAATAAAAAATCCGCGGGCGTTCAGGTCAAACTGCAGATGACGGCAAGCCAGCGCGTCAATGCAGCGTGCGCGGCAGCGACAGCACGAACTCGGGGATGCGCGCGTCGAACTGCTCGCCATCCTCGGCGACGCAGAAATATTCGCCATGCATGGTGCCCTGGGGCGTTTTCATCGCGGTGCCGCTGGTGTATTCGAACTGCTCGCCGGGCTGCAGGAAAGGCTGATGCCCGACCACGCCCAGCCCGCGCACTTCCTCGACGTGGTTGTTGGCGTCGGTGATCACCCAATGGCGCGAGATCAGCTGCGCCGGCACCGTGCCGGTGTTGACGATAGTGATCGCATAGGCGAACACGTAGTGCGAGTGGGACGGATCGGACTGTTCTTCCAGGTACTGGGTCTTGACCGTCACCGTGAACTCATACGCTGCCATGTGGATTCCTGTCTTGTGGTTATGCCTGATGCCGACACGCCTCTGTCGACGCGCCTACACTCCGGATTGCACACGAATTCAGCACGCAGCGCAAGCCGCAGCGTACCGTCAGCTCATCGGCGCCCGTCCAAAGGGGTAAAATAGCGCCTTTTGCGGCCCCGCGCAGGCTCAGCCCCGGGGCGTCGCAGTCGATCAAGCCATTTTTTCATTTCAGCCATGCCGACCTACCGTATCGCCCCCAGCATCCTGTCCGCCGATTTCGCCCGCCTGGGCGAGGAAGTGCGCAATGTCGTCGCCGCCGGCGCCGACTTCATCCACTTCGACGTGATGGACAACCACTACGTGCCCAACCTGACCATCGGCCCGCTGGTGTGCGAAGCGATCCGTCCGCACGTGCAGGTGCCCATCGACGTGCACCTGATGGTCAAGCCGGTGGACCGCATCATCCCCGACTTCGCCAAGGCCGGCGCCAACCTGATCACCTTCCACCCGGAAGCCTCCGAGCACATCGACCGCTCACTGCAACTGATCCGCGACAACGGCTGCAAGGCCGGCCTGGTGTTCAACCCGGGCACGCCGCTGCATTACCTGGATCACGTGATGGACAAGCTGGACATGGTGCTGATCATGTCGGTCAACCCCGGTTTCGGCGGCCAGTCCTTCATCCCCGAGGCACTGAAGAAGATCGCCGAGGTGCGTCGCCGCATCGACGAATCCGGCCGCGCCATCCTGCTGGAAGTGGATGGCGGCATCAAGATCGAGAACATCGCCGCCGCCGCGGCAGCCGGCGCCGACACCTTCGTGGCCGGCTCGGCCATCTTCGGCAAGCCTGACTACAAAGCCGTGATCGACGCCATGCGCGCCGAGCTGGCCAAGGTCTGATCCTTTTCTATCTCCAACCCGCCGTCCAACCCGTTTCCTGTTTCCTGCTCCACGCCATGACCAAGCTGAACAACATCAAGGCCGCCATCATCGACCTCGACGGCACCATGCTG
Organism: Herbaspirillum sp. LeCh32-8; assembly: GCF_017814915.1. Lineage (GTDB taxonomy): Bacteria > Pseudomonadota > Gammaproteobacteria > Burkholderiales > Burkholderiaceae_D > Herbaspirillum. Next base: position 4,546 of record NZ_JAGIPZ010000011.1, read on the forward strand.
GATACCGCGGCCGACTTCCACGTCGCCGTCAACCGCATGCGCGCCGACCTCGGCCTGGATCCGCTGGCGCAGGAAACCATCGTCAACTTCGTCGGCAAGGGCACTGAAAACCTGATCCGGCGCGTACTGGCAGTGGACTACGCAGAGGACGAAGCGGCGCAATACTTCCAGCAGGCGCTGGATGCGTACACCGAGCACTACCTGGCCATCAACGGCGACTACTCTTCGCTCTACCCGGGCGTGATCGAAGGCCTGCAAGCCATGAAGGACCAAGGCCTGCGCTTGGCCTGCGTGACCAACAAGCCGATTGCCTTCACGCTGCCGCTGCTGGACAAGAAAGGCCTGCGCGGCTTCTTCGAGGTGGTCTACGGCGGCGACTCGCTGCCCAAAAAGAAGCCCGACCCGATGCCGCTGCTGCAGGTCTGCCAGGACTTCGGCCTGGCGCCGGCGCAGGTAGTGGCCATCGGCGACTCCTCCAACGACGCCCAGGCCGCGCGCGCGGCGGGTTGCCGCGTGCTCAACGTGCCTTACGGCTACAACCACGGCGAATCTATACACGATGTCGATTCCGATGGTATAGTTCAAACGCTTCTTGAAGCAGCGCAGCAAATTTCGGCGGACTGACGCTTAGTCAGACCGCCGGTCCAGAGTCAAACTGCACACCAAACCGCGACCAACACCTCCATGTTTCGCAACAACAAACGTACCGCCCAACCTACAGCCGCCCCTGAGGCCTGGCTGTGGCGACGCTGGCAATCCAAGGCTCAGTAATCACTGAGGCCTGCCCCTGGCCGCACCTGCGACCGGGACGTTTTGTTGTATCACCGTTTTCCCCTGCATTTCTACTAACGAAACCGCTGACGAGAGTCCGCATCGAGCCACGGCCGTTCGTGCGCATTGCGCGCGCGCAGCCGCCAGAGGCCCGCGCTGCGTGTTCTACAATAGCGGTCTGGAGTGAAACATGACCGAACTCGAATTCAAATCGCTGGCCGCCGAAGGCTACAACCGCATCCCCCTGATCGCCGAAGCCTTCGCCGATCTGGAAACCCCGCTCACGCTCTACCTCAAGCTGGCCCAGAGCCAGAACACCGGCAAGAACACCTTCCTGCTGGAGTCGGTGGTCGGCGGCGAGCGCTTCGGCCGCTATTCCTTCATCGGCCTGCCGGCCTCGACCAAGATCCGCTGCAGCGGCGACCAGATCGAGGTGCTAAAGAACGAGGCGGTGATCGAAACCGCTGAAGGCAATGCGCTGGAATTCATCGCGCAATACCAGTCGCGCTTCAAGGTAGCGATCCGTCCCGGCATGCCGCGCTTCTGCGGCGGCCTGGCAGGCTACTTCGGCTACGACGCGGTGCGCTACATCGAGAAGCGCCTGGAACACAGCGCCCCCAAGGACACCCTCAACCTGCCCGACATCCAGCTGCTGCTGACCGAAGAGCTGGCCGTCATCGACAACCTCTCCGGCAAGCTCTACCTGATCGTCTACGCCGATCCGACCCAGCCGGAAGCCTTCTCCAAGGGCCGCCAGCGCCTGCGCGACCTGCGCGCCATGCTGCGCCGCCCGGCCGACGCCCCGGTGACCACCGGCTCGGTGCGCACCGAAACCATCCGCGAATTCCCCAAGGACGAATACCTCAAGGCCGTGGCCCGCGCCAAGGAATACGTGATGGCCGGCGACCTGATGCAGGTGCAGATCGGCCAGCGCCTGAAGAAGTCCTACGTCGACTCGCCGCTGATGCTGTACCGCGCGCTACGCTCGCTGAACCCCTCGCCTTACATGTACTTCTACAACTTCGGTGACATGCAGATCGTCGGCGCTTCACCGGAAATCCTGGTGCGCAACGAGTCCATCGGCGAAGGCCAGAAAAAGATCACCATCCGCCCGCTGGCCGGCACCCGCCCGCGCGGCTCGACCATCGAACGCGACGAGCAGCTGGCGCGCGAGCTGCTGGCCGACCCCAAGGAAATCGCCGAGCACGTGATGCTGATCGACCTGGCGCGCAACGACATCGGCCGCATCGCCACCACCGGCAGCGTCAAGGTCACCGACCAGATGGTGATCGAGAAATACTCCCACGTGCAGCACATCGTCTCCAACGTCGAAGGCATCCTGAAGCCCGGCATGTCCAACCTCGACGTATTGAAGGCCACCTTCCCGGCCGGCACCCTGTCGGGCGCCCCGAAGGTGCGCGCGATGGAAATCATCGACGAGCTGGAACCCACCAAGCGCGGCATCTACGGCGGCGCCTGCGGCTATCTCTCCTTCGGCGGCGAGATGGACGTGGCCATCGCCATTCGCACCGGCGTCATCAAGGACGGCACGCTGTACGTGCAGGCCGCAGCCGGCATCGTGGCCGACTCGGTGCCGGAAATGGAATGGGAAGAAACCGAAAACAAGGCCCGCGCCGTGCTGCGCGCAGCCGAACAAGTGCAAGACGGCCTGGACGGAGAAATCTAAATGCTGCTGATGATCGACAACTACGACTCCTTCACCTACAACCTGGTGCAATATTTCGGCGAGCTGGGCGAGGAAGTGCTGACCATCCGCAACGACGAAATCACGCTGGATGACATCAGGAAACTGAACCCGGAACGCATCTGCCTCTCCCCCGGCCCCTGCAGCCCCAAGGAGGCCGGCATCTGCGTCGATTTGCTCAAGGAATTCTCCGGCAAGCTGCCGATCCTGGGCGTGTGCCTGGGCCACCAGGCCATCGGTGAAGCCTTCGGCGGCAACATCATCCGCGCCAAGCAGGTCATGCACGGCAAGACCTCGAAGATCGCGCACACCGGCGCGGGCGTGTTCAAGGACTTGCCCACGCCCTACACGGTGATCCGCTATCACTCGCTGGCCATCGAGCGCGCCACGCTGCCCGACTGCCTGGAAGTGACCGCCTGGACCGACGATGGCGAAATCATGGGCGTGCGTCACAAGGAGTTCGACCTGCAGGGTGTGCAGTTCCACCCCGAGTCCATCCTGTCCGAACACGGGCACGCACTGCTGAAGAATTTCCTGACCGGCAGCGCGCACGCGTAAGCGTCGACCGCGCCCGGCTCCATCGAATCGAACGGACAAAGACAATGCCCATCACCCCGCAAGAAGCGCTGCTGCGCTGTATCGAACACCGCGAAATCTTCCACGACGAAATGCTCACGCTGTTCCGCCAGATCATGGGCGGCGAGATGTCGCCGGTCATGATCGCGGCCCTCACCATGGGCCTGCGCGTGAAAAAGGAAAGCATCGGCGAGATCGCCGCCGCCGCCCAGGTCATGCGCGAATTCGCCACCAAGGTGCCGATGGCCGACACCACCGGCCTGCTCGACATCGTCGGCACCGGCGGCGACGGCGCGCATACCTTCAACATTTCCACCGCCTCGATGTTCGTGGCCGCGGCCGCCGGCGCGCGCGTGGCCAAGCATGGCGGACGCAGCGTGTCGTCCTCGTCGGGCAGCGCCGACGTGCTCGAAGCGCTGGGCGCAGACATCAACCTGCAGCCCGAACAGGTGGCGCAGTCGATCGCCCAGACCGGCATCGGCTTCATGTTCGCCCCCAACCATCACGCCGCCATGAAGCACGCGGCGCCGGTGCGCAAGGAGCTGGGCGTGCGCACCATCTTCAACATCCTGGGCCCGCTGACCAACCCCGCCGGCGCGCCCAACATCCTGATGGGCGTGTTCCACGCCGACTTGGTCGGCATCCAGGTGCGCGTGCTGCAGCGCCTCGGTGCGCAACATGCCATCGTGGTGTGGGGCCGCGACAACCTGGATGAAGTCACGCTGGGCGGCGCCACCATGGTGGGCGAGCTGGTCAACGGAGAGATCCGCGAATACGAGATCCATCCGGAAGACTTCGGCCTGTCCATGTTCGCCAGCCGCAACCTGCAGGTGGCCAACGCCGCCGAATCCAAGGAAAAGATCTTCGAGGCGCTGGCCGGCAAGCCCGGTCCGGTGCACGACATCGTGCTGCTCAATGCTGCTACCGCCCTGTATGCGGCCGGCAAGGTGGCGTCGATTGCCGACGGCATCGACACTGCGCGCGCCACCATCGCCTCGGGCGCGGCGCGCGCCAAGCTCGACCAGTTCGTGCAGGTCACGCGCCAGCTGGGCGGCAAACTGTAATCTCTCACCATTGCATCAAGGAGACCGACCATGATCGCCCCTCACGACCTGTTGCTGTTCGGCCTGGCTTCGCTGGTCATGGTGCTCACGCCCGGACCGAACATGGTCTACTGCGTGTCGCGCTCGATCTGCCAGGGTCGTACGGCCGGCATCATCTCGCTGTGCGGCGTGGCGGTCGGCTTCCTGGTGCACATGGCGGCCGCCGCTTTCGGCCTGACCGCGCTGTTTCTGGCCATCCCGATGGCCTATGACATCGTCAAGTTCGCCGGCGCCGCCTATCTGCTGTGGCTGGCATGGAATGCGGTCAAGCCGGGCGGCAGCTCGCCGTTCCAGACGCGCGAATTGCCGCCGGATTCACCGGCCACGCTGTTTCGCATGGGCTTCCTGACCAATGTGCTGAACCCCAAGGTGGCGGTGTTCTACATGTCGCTGTTCCCGCAATTCATCCACCCTGAGCACGGCAGCGTGCTCGCGCAAAGCGTGGTGCTGGGCCTGACGCAGATCGCCATCAGCTTCTCGGTCAACTCCATTATCGTGTTCTCGGCCGCCGGCATCTCCGGCTTCTTCGCCCGCAATCAGGGCTGGCTGCGCGCACAGCGCTACATCATGGGTTCCATGCTGGGCGCGCTGGCCGTCCGGCTCGCCCTCGACGAACGCAAATGAGAGCCGCCGCCAAGACGACGCCGGCGGCGTTGCACCTCCTTGCCGCACTCTCGTACTGTCCGCGTCGGCACGCCTTGCCCCCGACGTCTTATTAGCGACTCTCTCAGGAAACACTTATGTCTGACATCCTCAACAAGATTCTCGACGTCAAAGCCGAGGAAATCCGCACGGCGAAGAAGCAGCGCGACTTCGCCAGCTTGCGCCGCGACGTCGAGTCCGACAGCGAATTGCGCTCCGAGCTGCGCAGCTTCGAAGGCGGCCTGCGCGACAAGATCGCCGCCGGCCAGGCCGGCGTGATCGCCGAGGTGAAGAAAGCCTCGCCGTCCAAGGGCGTGATCCGTCCCGATTTCCGCCCTGCCGACATCGCGGTCAGCTACGCCCAGCATGGCGCAGCCTGCCTGTCGGTGCTGACCGACGAACAGTTCTTCCAGGGCGCACCGGATTACCTCAAGCAAGCCCGCGCCGCCTGCGCGCTGCCGGTGCTGCGCAAGGACTTCATGATCGACCTGTACCAGGTCTACCAGGCGCGCTCCTGGGGCGCCGACGCCATCCTGCTGATCGTCGCCGCGCTGGACCACGGCCTGATGGCCGAACTGGAAGCCTGCGCCCATGAACTCGGCATGAGCGTACTGGTGGAAGTGCACGACAGCGCCGAGCTGGACGCCGCGCTGAAGCTGAAGACGCGCCTGCTGGGTATCAATAACCGCAACCTGCGCACCTTTGAGACGACGTTGGACACCACACTGGGTCTGTTGCCGCGCATCCCGCCCGAGAAGCTGGTGATCACCGAGTCAGCCATCGCCACACCCGACGACGTCAAGCGCATGCGCGACGCCGACGTGCATGCCTTCCTGGTGGGTGAAGCCTTCATGCGCGCGCCGGAGCCGGGTGTGGAGCTGGCACGACTGTTTGTCTGATCGGCGGTAATTCAGGCTTGTTGTAGCGGATGAGGGCCAACTATACTGAGCGCAAGGGAGTAGAAAAAAATTGAGTCATTTTTCATCTTTTTCTATTGGATTTTATGAATATCGCCAAAAAACTCACGGCGCTCATTTGGCTATCCCTCTTATGCGTATCCGCCATCGCAAACGATACGCCTCAGGTGGTCTTGATCGGGCTCCCGGCTAATTTAAAAGCAAGCAAGCTTGATAGCAGTGTGCGCGATGCTGCACAACTTGCCGTCGACGATGCGAACAAAACTTCCATCCGCATCAACGGCAAACCGGTTCTGTTCCAGCTGCTCTCCGTTGAAGACAAGTCGGATGCGAACTTCGCTGTAGTTGCCGCCAACCATTTCATCCGCATGAGAGTGGTCGGCGTCATCGGGCATAACAACACCGATACCAGCAGAGCGACCAGCGGGCTCTACGAAAATGCCGGCATCCCGCAAATCACTCCCAGTGCAACCGGCAGCATCCTGACCGAATCGGGTTATAAGACAATTTTTCAGTTGCTGGGGGGCAGCAATCAGACCGCCAAATATCTGGCGGAGATCGTGGCGCATCTTCTCCCGGGAAAACGCATTGCGGTCATCGATAACGGCACGGTACTTGGCACCGGACTTGCCACGATGTTCATCCAGCGCCTGAGAGAACAGGGTATCGAGATAACGGCCAGAGAATCCGTCAGCCCCAAACTGACTGGCTTGGATAACCTGGTAGCGAACTTGAAAGCTCAGTCTATTGATGTGATTTTCTTTACCGGCTTTGGCTCTCAGGCAACCGAGTTTTCCCGTAGCATCAAACAGGTCAATAGCCCGGCACAGCTGTTGGTGACAGGCGGTGCGATCAATGAAGAATTTCCCGATGCAGGCAAGTATGCTGAAGGTACGCTGATCCTGCTGCATGGTTCGCCGACCGACAAACTGCCGGGATACAAGGCATTTGAAAAAAGATACCGCGAGCGTTTTGACACGCCTATCAGCGCGTATACCCTGTTTGCTTACGATGCCACCAGCGTGCTGATTGCGGCGATCAAAAAAGCCGATTCGCTTGTCCCCAGCGCCATCGGCGATACGCTGCACAGCATCCAGTACAAAGGCGTATCCGGCCCGATCTCATTTGCCGCCGATGGCCGGCAAAATAGTCCGCCTTACACGCTCTATCAGGTTTCACAAGGAAAATGGCGGGCTATCAAAATTTTTGACAGCAACTAATCCGCCATCTCTAGCTGCCTGGCTACGCAGACGTGCACGCCTTCCTGGTCGACGAAACCTTCCTACGCGCGCCGGAACCGGGCGTGGGGCTGGCGCGGCCCTTCGCGTAAGCCGAACAAACCGACCACGCAAAAAACAACCGTCGTCCCTGCGAAAGCAGGGACCCAGTGTCGTTCAGCGCTCTTGCCAACTGAATCGATGTTGCTGGGTCCCCGCTTTCACGGGGACGACGGCTTTTTGCATCCGGCGTGACTCAGGCATCAAGCCGAGAAACCGCCATCGATGGTCAGGCTGGCGCCGGTGATGTAACCGGCTTCCGGACCTGCCAGGTAAGCCACGAAGCTGGCGATCTCTTCGACCTTGCCGTAACGCGGCAGGGACATCAGCCCCTTCAGGGAATCGGCGAAGTCGCTGTTGGCCGGGTTCATGTCGGTGTCGACCGGGCCGGGCTGCACGTTGTTGACGGTAATGCCGCGCGGACCGAGGTCACGCGAGAGGCCCTTGGTCAGGCCAACGATGGCCGACTTGCTCATGGCGTAGGCGGCGCCGCCGGCGAAGGGCATGCGCTCGGCGTTGGTGCTGCCGATGGTGATCACGCGGCCGCCGTCCTTCATGTAGCGCACGGCTTCCTGGGTGGCGACGAACACGCTGCGCACGTTCACGGCCAGGGTGCGGTCCAGGTCTTCCAGCGAGAACTCGTCGACCGGGCCCAGCGCCAGCACGCCGGCGTTGTTGACCAGGATGTCCAGGCCGCCGAAGGTTTCGGCGGCGATGCTGATGGCTTGCTTCAGGGCAACGGCGTCCGAGCTGTCGGCCTGAATCGCCAGGGCGCGGCCGCCGGCGGCTTCGATCTCGGTGACCAGCGCCTGGGCCGGGGCCGGCGAGGTGACGTAAGTGAAGGCGACCGTGGCGCCTTCGGCAGCCAGGCGGCGCACGGTGGCGGCGCCGATGCCGCGCGAGCCGCCTTGGACGAAGGCGATCTTGCCGTTCAGGGAAGTGGTGTTGGTTTGCTTGGTCATGATCTTGCTCCTTTAAGGTTTGGGGTGAACCCGAGTGGGTTGAAGCAAGTATCCTCAATCGATTATGTTGCGACTAGCCGGCAATCACTATCTTCTTTTTAAACCAAAGGTTTAAAATCAGGCGGATATCCACTCTCGCGCCCAGCCGCGCTGCCGATCGCCATGGAAACCATGTCCAGCATCGAATGCTTTGTCGCCGCCGCCGATGCCGGCAGCTTTTCGGCTGCCGCGCGCCGGCTCGGCCTGACCTCGGCCGCGGTCGGCAAGAACGTGGCGCGGCTGGAAGGCAACCTGGGCGTACGCCTGTTCCATCGCAGCACCCGCAAGCTGACCATGACCGAGGCCGGCGAGCGCTTCCTGCTGGAAGTGGGCGGCGGACTGGAGACCATCCGCAACGCCGTGGCCAACCTGGCCAGCGCCGGCGGACAGCCGGCCGGCAACCTGAAGGTCAGCATGGGAACCGGCTTCGGGCGCGAATACGTGGTGCCGCTGCTGGGTGAGTTCCTGCAGCGCTATCCCGGCATTTCGCCCGACTGGCATTTCGACAACCGCCCGGTCGACCTGATTTCGGAAGGCTTCGACGCCGCCATCGGCGGCGGCATCGAGCTCTCGCCCGGCGTGGTGGCGCGCGAGCTGGCGCCGGCGCACCGGGTGCTGCTGGCCTCGCCGACCTACCTCGACGCCCGCCCGCCCCTGCGCACCCCGGCCGACCTGCCGCAACACGACGGCATCCTGATCCGCTCGCCGCAGACCGGCCGCATCCGCGCCTGGACGCTGCGCGACCGCGCCGGAGAGCAGGCGCCGGTGGACCTGAAGGTGAAGATGACGATGAGCGACCCCAACGTCGCCTGCGAGATCGCCCAAATGGGCATGGGCATTACGCTGGTGGCGATGCCGCATGCGGTGGTCTATCTGGAGCGCGGCAGCTTGGTGCGCGTGCTGCCGGACTGGTACGTGGACGGCGGCATGCTGTCGCTGTACTTCACGGCGGCGCGGCTGTTGCCGGCCAAGACGCGGGTGTTCGTCGACTTCATCGTCGAGCAGTTCCGCAAGCAGAAACTGGCCGAGCGCTTCTCGGCCATCAATTGAATTCAGCGCTTGGCTGACGCGGCGCGCATGCCGCCGCCGATGTTGCTGCCGGCGTCGCGCGCCAGGCCGCGATAGCCCTGCACCGAGATCAGCGTCACCACGCCCGCCATGGCAAAAGCCCACTGAAAATCGCCCAGCGTGAAATGCGCGCCGGCAGCATCGGCGGCCTCGCCGCGCAACCACGAGGCAACACGCAGCGCCAGCGCGCCAAAGGCAATGCCCATGCCGATGGTCATCTGCTGCGCCACGCTCCACAGCGTGCTGGCCGAGGATTTACGGGCGTCGCTGATATCGGCGTAAGCCAGTGTGGCGAGCGTAGAAAACTGCATCGAGCGCGACAGGCCGTAGCAGAAGATCACGCCCAGGATCACCGGCAGCGGCGTGGTCGGCGCCAGCAAGCCGCAGGCGATGATCATGCAGCCGGCGATCGCTGCGTTGGTGACCGCCACCCGGCGGAACCCGAAACGCTGCAGGATGCGTGTGGTGAAGGCCTTCATGCCGAGGTTGCCGAGCGCCGTGGCCAGCAGCAGCAGGCCGGACTGGAAGGCCGTCAGGCCGAAGCCGATCTGGAACATCAGCGGCATCAGGTAAGGCACGGAGTCGATGCCGATGCGCGTGAGCGATCCGGTGATGACGGTCACCGAATAGGTGGGAATCTTCAGGTTGGAGAAGTCCAGCAGCGGATGTGCTGTGCGCTGCATGTGGCGCCAAGCGAACCAGCCCAGCACGATGCCGCCGGCGATGAAGCCCAGCGCCACCTTGATGTTGGCCTCCATGTGGCTGGCGATTTCGGTGCCGTACAGCAGCGAGGTCAGCGCCGCCCCCGACAAGATGAAACCGATGAAGTCCAACGGACGCTTGCCGTCGCCGCGCTCGTTGCGCACCACCGCCATCACGGCGATGAAGGCGGCGATGCCGAACGGCACGTTCATCAGGAAGATCCAGTGCCAGGACGCGTAGGTGGTGATGAAGCCGCCAATGGACGGCCCCACCACCGGCGCCACGATGGCCGGCCAGGTAATGGTGGCGATCGCCTTCATCAGGCGCGCCTTGTCGGTGCTGCGCACCACGATCATGCGCCCGACCGGCACCATCATCGCGCCGCCCACGCCCTGCAGCACGCGCGCAGCGGTGAACTCCCATACGTTCTGCGAGAAGCCGCACAGGATGGAGGCGAAGGTGAACACCGCGATCGCCACGCTGAACACGGTGCGCGAACCGAAGCGGTCGGCCACCCAGCCGCTGATCGGGATGAACACCGCCAGCGTCAGCATGTAGGCCGTCATGCCCAGGCTCAGCTCGTTGGGACCGACGCCGAAGGACTGCGCCATCTGCGGCAGCGCGGTGGCGATGATGGTGGTGTCGAGGTACTCCATGAAGAAGGTCGCCGCCACGATGTAGGGCAGCATGCGCACGCGGACGTCCGGCGTTGTGTTGTCGGTGGTTGCCACTGTCTCTTCCCTCTTTCGTTCTGTTGGTTCTCTCTGTGCGCTCTGTTCTCTGGCGCATGCAGCCTTCTGCGTCACGCTCCCCGATGTGAAACGCCGGCATGCGCCGGCGTCGTTCAAGGAGGGTGTGTCAGCGTCAGTAGAAACGCAGCACGTGCATCAGCAGCTGGACCACGATGATGCCGCCGATCAGGCCGCCGCCGAAGTAGACGATCACACCCAGCAGCATGTTGGTGCGGCGCTGCTCGGCCAGCAGTTTCTTCATCAGCTCGGTGTTCTGCGGCTGGCCTTCGCCTTCGGTGTACCTGGTCAGCGCCTGGTGCGCCAGGCGCGGAATCTGCGGCAGCAGGCGGCTGTAGCGCGGCACCTCAACCTTCAGCTGCTCGACGAAACCGCGCCAGCCGATCTGCTCGCTCATCCAGCGTTCCAGATAGGGCTTGGCAGTCTTCCACAAATCGAGATCGGGATCGAGCTGGCGGCCCAGGCCTTCCACGTTCAACAGCGTCTTTTGCAGCAGCACCAGCTGCGGCTGCACCTCGACGTTGAAGCGGCGCGAAGTCTGGAACAGGCGCAGCAGCACCTGGCCGAAGGAGATGTCTTTCAACGGGCGATCGAAGATCGGTTCGCAGCAGGCGCGCACCGCGGCTTCCAGCTCGTCGACCCGGGTGTCCTTGGGCGCCCAGCCGGATTCGATGTGGGCCTCGGCCACGCGCTTGTAGTCGCGGCGGAAGAAGGCCAGGAAGTTCTGCGACAGGTAGTCCTTGTCGAAGTCGTTCAGGGTGCCGACGATGCCGAAGTCCAGCGCGATGTAGCGGCCGAAGGTCTCCGGTGCCAGCGACACGAGGATGTTCCCCGGGTGCATGTCGGCGTGGAAGAAGCCGTCGCGAAACACCTGGGTGAAGAAGATCTCGACGCCGTCGCGCGACAGCTTGGAAAGATCGACGCCGGCCTCGCGCAGGCGCTCGGTCTGCGAGATCGGGATGCCGTGCATGCGCTCCATCACGATCACCGAGGACGAACAATAGTCCCAGTACATCTCCGGCACCATCAGCAGCGTCGACTCGGCGAAGTTGCGGCGCAGCTGGCTGGCGTTGGCGGCCTCGCGCATCAGGTCGAGCTCGTCGTGCAGGTATTTGTCGAACTCGGCCACCACTTCCTTGGCTTTCAGGCGGCGGCCGTCTTCCCACAGGCGCTCCAGCCAATCGGCGGCTACGTGCATCAGGCCGATGTCATGGTCGATCACGTCGCGCATGCCGGGACGCAGCACCTTGACGGCGACTTCCTTGCCGTCCTTCAGCGTGGCGAAGTGCACCTGGGCGATCGAGGCCGAGGCCACCGGCTTGCGCTCGAAAGTGGCGAACAGCTGGTCCGGATGGGCGCCCAGCGATTTCTCGATCTGCTGCACGGCCAGCTCGGAATCGAAGGGCGGCACGCGATCCTGCAGGCGGGTCAGTTCGTTGGCGATGTCCGGCGGCATCAGGTCGCGGCGGGTCGACAGCACCTGGCCGAACTTGACGAAGATGGGGCCGAGGTCCTCCAGCGCGCGGCGCAGGCGTTCACCGCGCGGGGCGCTCAGGTCGCGCCAGAAGAAGATGGCGTTGACGATGCGGGCAATGCGCGGCGGCGCGAACTCGGAGGCGATGATTTCATCCAGGCCGTAGCGCACGGCTACGCGGATGATCTTGAACAGGCGCAGGGAACGCAGGAACATCAGCGGCGCTCCAGCTTCTCGATGCGCTTGGCCAGGCGCTCGGCATCGTCGCGCAGGCGCACGACGTCGGTGGAAAAGTCCTGCAGCATGCGGGGGCGGATCAGCATCGGTTGTTCTTCCAGAAAATACTCGGCGACGTTTTCGGTCAGCTTGCGATGGGTGTCGCGCAGGTGTTGAAACAAGCTGCGCGCGCCGCCCACCATGCGGGTGGCGGCGATGTCGCCGAACACGCGCGACAGGTCGTCCTCGGCATCCCAGCGCAGCTTCTGGCTCAGTTGCGAAATGGCGTTGGCAAAATCGGCGTCGCCTTCCAGCTTGACGTAGGACACCGCACGCTCGCGGTTGGCCGCGATCAGCGGCAGGTCGGACAGCTTGACGCGGATGGTGACGGCGGCAGGCTCATCGGCCGGCACGTCCTGCAGATAACCGTCGACGGCCACCTTCAGGCGCATCTGCATGGCGCCAGCGTCAATGCAGGCAACCTTGCCGGCATGCGCGCCCAGCGCCTTGCGCGCCCACGGTTCCTGCGCCAGCAAGTGGTTGATCACCGCGGCGGCAGGTTTCATGGGATCGGGAAAGGACGGGGATGGCAGCGCTGGCATGGGTTGTCTGATGGTTATGTCTTTGATGTGGTGATGTCGATGCGCGGGCAAATCCGTCGCGCAAAAACAAAACCGCCCGAGTCGGCCGGGCGGTTTCAAGTTTAACAGCTTGGCGGCTTGGCAAGGATGGCCTTTGCCGTCTCCTTGATCCAGCCCCGGGGGCTCAGACCTGCTGAATCCCCGCCAATACCCAGCCGCCGCTGCCGTTCTGCGGCTTGGACAAATTCCAGATCTCGGCGAAGGGTTCGGCCGAGGCGTCCGGCGCTTCCTTGATCAGGCCCTGGAAGCGCACGGTGGCCATGTAGTCGTAGGGCAGCTGCTCGATGCCCAACAGTTCGGCATCCAACTGCACCACGTCGGTGGCGTTGAGCGAGGCGCCGCGCTCGGTCAGCTGCATGCGCAGCTCGGCGAACATCTCGGGCGAGGTGAATTCGCGGATGTCATTGACGTCGGCGCGATCCCACGCTGCCTGCAGGCGGATGAAATAGGTCTTGGCATTGCGCACGAAACCGGCGGTGTCAAAGTCGGCCGGGATGCCCCATTTCTCGATCTGCGCCGGAGCCGCCGCCGCGACAGGCTGGGCGCTGCCGCCGAAACCATTGCCCTGCAACGCAGCCGGGGCATTGCCGGGGAAAAACGGCGGCGGGTTGATGTCTTTCAGGCCAGAACCGATCTCCGGCGTACCGTTTGCCGCGGCGCTGCCGATCGGGCTGGGGCCCGGCATCGGCGTGGCATAGGCTGGGTTGTTGTTCTGCTCATAACGGTTGCGCGAGGAGAACAGGCGAATCAGGAAGAACGCCGCGCCCGCCAGCAGCACGATGGTCAGCAGCGAACCCAGCATGCCGCCGGCCGCGCCGCCGATGCCGAAGTGCGACATCAGCGCGCCCAGGCCAAGGCCCAGCAGTGCGCCGCCCAGGATGTTGCGCCACGGGCTGGCCGGCTTGGCGGGCACGCTTTGCGGCGCCGCCGCCGGCGTCGACGGGCGATACGGCGTGGCGCTGGGGGCCTGGTTGTACGACGGCGAAGACGGCGTCGCCTGGCGCGAGTAATTGGACGATTGCTTGCCGAAGGAACCGCCGCCGCCCAAACGCTTGGCGTCGGCCGGGGAGATGACGATGGCCAGCGAGGTGATCGCCAGCATCAGTGCGAGCATGAACTTTTTCATACGCTTACCTCTTGTGGATGATGCCGGAGCTGGGGGCGCAACACGGGAATGCAAGCCCGGCTGCTCCGGTATGGCGCATTGTGGCGCGGCAGACTTAAGCCATCCTTAATGATGCGGGATGGCGCGCGCTCACATCTTGATGCCGGTATGCAGCGCGGCCACGCCGGCAGTCAGGTTGTAGTACTCGACGCGTTCCAGGCCGACGTCTTCCATCATCTTCTTCAGGGTTTCCTGGTCCGGATGCATGCGGATCGACTCGGCCAGGTAACGATAGCTGTCGGCGTCGCCGGCGACCTTCTGGCCCAGCCACGGCAGCACCGAGAAGGAATAGACGTCGTAAGGCTTTTTCAGCGGCTCCCACACCTTGGAGAACTCCAGCACCAGCAGCTTGCCGCCGGGCTTCAGGACGCGGCGCATCTCGGCCAGTGCAGCGTCCTTGTGGGTCATGTTGCGCAGGCCGAAGGCCACCGACACGCGGTCGAAGTAGTTGTCGGGGAACGGCAGCTTCTCGGCGTCGCACAGCGTGGTGGGGGTGACGATGCCCTTGTTGAGCAGGCGGTCGCGGCCCACGCGCAGCATGGATTCGTTGATGTCGGTCAGCCAGACTTCGCCGGTCGGGCCGGCCTGCTTGGCGAAGGCCTTGGACAGGTCGCCGGTGCCGCCGGCGATGTCCAGCACCTTGAAGCCGGGACGAATGCCGGCCTGGGCGATGGTGAACGCCTTCCAGACGCGGTGCAGGCCGGCCGACATGAAATCGTTCATGACGTCGTATTTGGCGGCGACGGAGTGGAACACCTCCGCGACCTTGCGGACCTTGTCTTCTTCTTTGACGGTTTCGTAACCGAAATGGGTGGTGTTGGTCATGGTTCGGCCTGTAACGGTGAATGCGACATTATAAGGTGCTAAGGGAGCCCCGGGTCTTACAGACCGCGCAGGCGCGCCATGCTCAGCGAGTCGATGCAGCGGCCGTCGCGGTAGGAATGCCCGTGCAAGGTGCCTTCGACTTCGAAGCCGAATTTGCGATAGCCGGCGACGGCGGCCTCGTTGTCGCTGAAGACATGGCGAAAACCCGGCAAGCTCACCGGCTCGATGACGCTTTCGGCATCAGCCGGGCCAGCGGCGCGGATGCGCAATGCGGGTTGCTCAGTGATGATGCCCACAGCCATGGCCACCCTCCTCGCCCGCCACATGATCGCGCCCGCTCTCACGGGTGAAGCCGGCCGCCTCCAGCTTTTGCAGATAGGTTTCCCACATCGCGGCCTGGTCGCGGCCAAGCTGATAGAGGAAGTCCCAGGTAAAAATGCCGCTGCTGTGGCCGTCCGAGAACAGCGGCTTGACGCCGTAGTTGCCAACCGGCTCGATGCCGTTGATGCCGACCTCGCGCTTGCCGGTCTGCAGCACCTCCTGGCCCGGACCGTGGCCGCGCACCTCGGCCGAAGGCGAATACACGCGCATCAGTTCAAAGGGCAGCGCGAACATGACGCCGTCGTCGAATTCGACTTCGACCACGCGCGACACCTTGCGCACCTTGAACGAGACCGGGATCGGGGAGGATGAGGAGCTCATGCGTGAACCGTTTCAAGCCAGTTGAGAGGAACGGCAGCCGGGATGGCCGGGCCGCCGGTGGCGGCGGATCCATTGGGAATCCGCCTGGAAATGCGCAGAGAAATCAGGCCGCTGGCGAACCGGGCAAACCCGCCGCGCCAAGCTGGCGGCAAATCGCTTCGCGCAGCTGCGGCAACAAGGCGCGACGCGCTTGCAGCGTTGCGGCATCGGCGTCGCGCCGCGGCGCAGCCCACACCGGGCTGGGGAAATGGCGATCATCCACATAGCGCGGGATCACATGCCAGTGCACATGCGGCGTCATGTTGCCCAGCGTGGCCAGGTTGACCTTCTCGGGCGCCATCACTTCACGCACGGCGGCCTCCGTGGCCCACACGGCGTCGGACAGCAGGGTGCGCTGGGCCGGCGCCAGATCGGTCATTTCCTTGACGTGGCCGTTCCAGATCACGCGGCAGAAGCCCGGGTAGTCGGGTTCGTCGACCAGCACCACGCGAAAATCAGCGTGGCGCCAGACCGCTTCGCCGCCGTCACCGGCGCACAGTTCGCAAGGCTGGCTCATAGGCTGCCCCATGCTTACACGAGCACGCGTTCGATGCCGCCGTTGTTGGCGCGCTCGACGTATTCCGGCATCCAGTTCTCGCCCAGCAGGTGCTTGGCTATTTCCACCACGATGTAGTCGGCGGTGGTACCGGCATCCTCGTTGTAGCGCGACAGGCCCTGGAAGCACGACGGGCAGGAGGTCAGGATCTTGACGTCGCCGGTGAAACCGTCGGCGCGCACTTTGTCGCTGCCCTTGCGGATTTCTTCTTCCTTGCGGAAGCGAACCTGGGTCGACACGTCCGGACGCGACACGCCGAAGGTACCCGACTCGCCGCAGCAACGGTCGCTCTTCTCGATCTTCATCGCATCCACGGTGGTGATCAGCGAGTTGACCGTCTTCAGCGGATCCTGCTGCTTCATCGGGGTGTGGCAGGGATCGTGGTACATGTAGCGGGTACCGGTCACGCCTTCCAGCTTGACACCCTTTTCCAGCAGATATTCGTGGATGTCGATGATGCGGCAGCCGGGGAAGATCTTTTCGAATTCATAGCCCTGCAACTGGTCGTAGCAGGTGCCGCACGACACCACCACGGTCTTGATGTCGAGGTAGTTCAGCGTATTGGCCATGCGGTGGAACAGCACGCGGTTGTCGGTGATGATCTTTTCGGCGGCGTCGAAATTGCCGGTGCCGCGCTGCGGATAACCGCAGCACAGGTAACCCGGCGGCAGCACCGTCTGCACGCCGACGTTCCACAGCATCGCCTGGGTGGCCAGGCCGACCTGCGAGAACAGGCGCTCCGAACCGCAGCCCGGGAAGTAGAACACCGCCTCGGTCTCGGAGGTGGTGGTCTTGGGGTTGCGGATGATCGGCACGATCTTGTCGTCTTCGATGTCCAGCAGCGCGCGCGCGGTCTTCTTGGGCAGGTTGCCCGGCATCTTCTTGTTGATGAAGTGGATCACCTGTTCCTTGACCGGCGCACGACCGACGGTGGCAGCAGGTTTCGCCGTCTGCTTCTTGGCGAACTTCTTCAGGATGTCGTTGCCCAGGCGCTGCGCCTTGAAGCCCCAATCGGTCATGACCTTGCGGGTGGCGTTGATGGTCGCCGGATCGCGCGCATTCAGGAAGAACATCGCCGCGCTGGTGCCGGCGTTGAAGGACTTCTTGCCCATCTTGCGCAGCAGGTTGCGCATGTTCATCGAGACGTCGCCGAAGTCGATGTCCACCGGGCAGGGGGTAACGCACTTGTGGCACACCGTGCAGTGGTCGGCCACGTCTTCGAACTCTTCCCAGTGCTTGATGGAGACGCCGCGGCGGGTCTGCTCTTCGTACAGGAAGGCTTCGACCAGCAGCGAGGTCGCCAGAATCTTGTTGCGCGGCGAGTACAGCAGGTTGGCGCGCGGCACGTGGGTCGAGCAGACCGGCTTGCACTTGCCGCAACGCAGGCAGTCCTTGACGCTGCTGGCGATGGCGCCGATGTCGCTCTGTTGCATGATCAGCGACTCGTGGCCCATCAGGCCGAAGGACGGCGTGTAGGCATTGCGCAGGTCAGCCTCCATGCCCGGCAGGTCGAGCAGCTTGCCCTTGTTGAAGCGACCTTCCGGGTCGACGCGCTTTTTGTATTCGCGGAATTCGCCGATCTCGTCTTCGGTCAGGAATTCCAGCTTGGTGATGCCGATGCCGTGTTCGCCCGAGATCACGCCGTTGAGCGAACGGGCCAGCGTCATGATGCGCGCCACGGCGGCGTGCGCGTCCTGCAGCATCTCGTAGTGATCCGAGTTGACCGGCAGGTTGGTGTGCACGTTGCCGTCGCCGGCGTGCATGTGCAGCGCCACGAACACGCGACCGCGCAGCACGCGCTTGTGGATCGCCTGGCATTCTTCCAGGATCAGCTTGAAGGCCGCACCCGAGAAGATCTGGCGCAGCTGGGCGCGCACTTCCTGCTTCCAGGAGATGCGCACGGTACGGTCCTGCACCACGTCGAAGACGCGGGCTTCAGGCTGCTCGATCAGGCGCTGGTCGAACACGACCATCAGCTTGTCCAGTCCCAGCGCGGCCATCTCGCCCTTGGCGACGGTCAGCGGCTTGTCCAGGTTGGCCAACAGGTAGGACCAGCGCGCGTGGGTCTGTTCCAGCAGCGCCTCGGCCTGATGCACGCGGTCTTCCAGCATCTCGGCGGCGGGGATGTCTTCGCCCTCGCCGTCGTCGCTCTTGCCCAGCGGCAGGTTGCCCTTGACGAAGAAGGACTCCAGCTCGGCCAGCAATTGCAGCTTGTTCTTGATCGACAGTTCGATGTTGATGCGCTCGATGCCATCGGTGTATTCGCCCATGCGGTTGAGCGGGATCACCACGTCTTCATTGATCTTGAAGGCGTTGGTGTGCTTGGCGATGGCGGCGGTGCGCGAACGATCCAACCAGAATTTCTTGCGTGCTTCCGGGCTCACCGCGACGAAGCCTTCGCCCACGCGGTTGTTGGCCAGGCGGATCACTTCCGAGGCGGCGGTGGCCACGGCGTTTTCGTCGTCGCCGACGATGTCGCCGATCAGCACCATCTTGGGCAATACGCCGCGCTTGGACTTGGTGGCGTAGCCGACGGCGCGCAGGTAGCGTTCGTCCAGATGCTCCAGGCCGGCCAGGATGGCGCCGCCGCGCTTGGTTTCGGCGTCCAGGTAATCCTTGATTTCAACGATCGACGGGATCGCATCGCGCGCCTGGCCGAAGAACTCCAGGCAAACTGTGCGGGTCTGCTTGGGCATCTTGTGCAGGATCCAGCGGGCCGAGGTAATCAGGCCGTCGCAGCCTTCCTTCTGCACGCCCGGCAGGCCCGACAGGAATTTGTCGGTCACGTCCTTGCCCAGGCCTTCCTTGCGGAATTTCTTGCCGGAGATTTCCAGGATCTCGGTCTTGAACACTTCGGTCTTCTGGCCGCGCTCGCCGGGGTGCGACCACTCCAGCTTGAAGCGGGCGACTTCGACGTCGTGGATCTTGCCCAGGTTGTGATCCAGGCGGGTCACTTCCAGCCAGTCGCCCTGCGGGTCAACCATGCGCCAGCTGGCAAGGTTGTCCAGCGCAGTGCCCCACAGGACGGCCTTCTTGCCGCCGGCGTTCATGGCGACGTTGCCGCCGATGCACGAAGCCTCGGCAGAGGTCGGGTCAACCGCGAACACGAAGCCGGCCTTTTCGGCGGCGTCCGAGACGCGCTTGGTGACCACGCCGGCGCCCGAGTAGATGGTGGCGTAGGGCTTGTCCAGGCCGGGCAGCACTTCCATCTGCACCGCGCCCAACTGTTCCAGTTTTTCAGTGTTGATGACGGCCGACATCGGCGTCAGCGGAATCGCGCCGCCGGTGTAGCCGGTGCCGCCGCCGCGCGGAATGATGGTCAGGCCGAGTTCGATGCAGGCCTTGACCAGGCCGGCCATCTCGTCTTCGCTGTCCGGCGTCAGCACCACGAACGGATACTCGACGCGCCAGTCGGTGGCGTCGGTCACGTGCGAGACGCGCGA
Source organism: Herbaspirillum sp. LeCh32-8 (assembly GCF_017814915.1). Taxonomy (GTDB): domain Bacteria; phylum Pseudomonadota; class Gammaproteobacteria; order Burkholderiales; family Burkholderiaceae_D; genus Herbaspirillum. The sequence continues at coordinate 24,118 of NZ_JAGIPZ010000011.1, forward strand.
CAGGCCGTCGAACTTGATGTTGTCCTTGGCGGTGTAACGGCCCAGTACCTTGGTGGCGCGCTTGCGCAGATCGTAGCTGCGACGGAATTCTTCAGCGAAGTCGGCGATCGCTTTCTTGGCGGCCTTGATCAGTGCTTCGACATTGGCGCTGCGGCGTGCAGCGTCTTCAGCGCCGGCACCATCGGCGGCATCGGCCTGGCCGACATCGATGCGGCGCTTGTCGACTTCGTTCAGGCGATGGTTCAGCGCTTCGATCAGCGCAGCGCGACGTTTGGGGTTATCCAGCAGGTCATCCTGCAGATAAGGATTGCGGCGCACGACCCAGATGTCGCCCAGCACTTCATACAGCATGCGCGCCGAACGGCCGGTCTGGCGCTTGCCGCGCAGCTCGTCCAGCAAGGACCAAGACTCTTCGCCCAACAACCGGATCACGATCTCACGGTCGGAGAACGAGGTGTAGTTGTACGGAATTTCGCGCAGGCGCGGGGGCGTGGCGCCATGAGGCGCATCTGTGAGCAAGGCTTGGATGTGGGCGGGGGCGTTCATCTATGTAGAAAGGGTAAATCTGCTGCCGGACGTGCATTTTAGCCTATTGCTAAAACTCGCGACGGGATCGGGCCCGTTTTGCGGACGCAATGAAAATGATTCTTCTTTATCAACGCAAAGGCAGGCGGAAATTGCCCGGCGTGTCATTTTCGCGGCGCAACAATCCCGCTCAAAAAATGCCGTGGAGAAAGCATGAAAACGAAGGAATTCACTCTCATGCCGCAAAAATCCCATAGCCCGGAACAATGGAATTTATAAAAACAATCAATTTCAATTAATTAATAATAAAAATCTATAATCCCTCCAGGCAATATGGATGTCGCCCCGAAAAGCCATGGAGGATGTTATGTTGCAAGATCTGATTACCGAATTCTTGGAAAATCTAGCCATCACCCTGGCCGACTACGCCGAATGCAAGGCATAGCCCAAAGGAACGTCCAGTCCATCCCGCCTGTCACTCTTCAAACAGACAGCGGGGACGTCCAGCCACCCGCCAGCCAGGGAGACTGCCATGATATCGGCACCGTTGAGCAAAAAAATCACCGCCAAATCAAGCGCTTGCGACGATCCGTCGGCAGCGCCCTTCGTCTCGGCCGATGAGCCGCAGGCAGACGAGCCACGCATCCCCCAAAGCCACATTGGCGACAGCCTCACGCTGAACCTGAAGCCGCGCCAGATCGCCATGCTGCTGGTGGCGCTGGTATTCCTGCTGATCAAGTCGTACGAAAGCCTGCACGCCTATTTCACCGCCAATCCCCAGGTGTGGAACGCGCTGCTGGGTTCGGGCGCGGCCGCCGGCCTGACCGCGCTGGGCGCGCTGGGGGTCATCTTCACGCGACGCATCTCGGTCAAGGCGCAGGATGTGATGCTGGGCTACGGCGGCGGCGTGATGCTGGCGGCCAGCGTGTTTTCCCTGATCATCCCGGCGATGGACGCGGCACAGGCGATCGGCTACGCCAAGCACGCATCGGTGCTGCTGGCGGCCACCGGCATCATGCTGGGCGGCCTGTTCGTACTGGCGCTGAACCACGTGATCCCGCACCAGCACTTCCTGGCCATGGCCAGCGACCAGACCAACCCCGGCCGCGCCAGCCGCATCTGGCTGTTCGTGATGGCGGTCACCATCCATAACTTCCCGGAAGGCCTGGCCATCGGCGTGGGTTTTGGCGGCGAGGACATGGGCAAGGCGGTGGCGCTGGCCACGGGCATCGGCATCCAGGACATTCCCGAAGGACTGGTGGTGGCGCTGGCGCTGCGCACGCTGGGTTACTCGCCCTGGAAGGCGGCGGCCGCCGGCATCCTCTCCGGCCTGGTGGAGCCCATCGGCGGCGTGCTGGGCGCGATGGCCACCGGCGTCTCCACCACCGCCCTGCCTTGGGCGCTGGCCGGCGCGGGCGGCGCGATGCTGTTCGTGATCAGTCACGAAGTGATTCCCGAGTCGCATCGCCAGGGCCATGAGTCGCAGGCCACGCTGGGCTTGCTGGCGGGCTTCGTGACGATGATGCTGCTGGATGTGATCCTGGGCTGAACGAATCCCGTGCCCTGAACGAAAACGGCGCCCGCGGGCGCCGTTTTTTATTGACGGCGAAAAACTCAGGACAACCAGTCCGCCACGCTGCGCCAGAATCCGTCCGGCACATTCAGCAACAACCAGGTCATCAGGATATAGCGCACGAATTTGCCGATGGCCATGTACACCACCGACGGCCAGAACGGCAGGCGCAGCCAGCCAGCGAGCGTGCAGATGGGGTCGCCAATACCGGGCAGCCAGGCCAGCAGCATGGTCTTGGCGCCGAAGCGCTCCAGCCAGTGGAACCAGCGCGTGGTGCGCTCCTTCGCAAAGGCCTGCTTGGCGCCGTAGCCCATCCAGTAGTCCACCACGCCACCCAGCGTGTTGCCGAGGGTAGCGACCAGGATCACCGGCCAGAACATGTCGGGATTGGCCTTGATGACGGCGAACACCGCCGGCTCCGAGCCCAGCGGCAGTAGGGTCGCGGAGACGAAGCTGATGAGAAAGACGGAAGTCAGGCCAACGGTGGGAACGGCGAGGACATTAAGCAGCCAGAGAACGGCGGATTCGATCATGCGGGCAGGAAGGTGATTGAAGGGCCGCCGGAAGACGGACGAATACTGAACGAAAAGGAGCACGAACAAAGACCAAAAGCCGAGCAACGCATATTGCCGGCAGGCACGCCGCTGCAGTGCGCAAAGCTCGCATTCTAGCTGAGGCCGGCGCCGCAAATATCAAGTCGGCCAACTCCGTTCCCGAGATCGGCTTCGCATCGCGCCGCATTAAATCCTGACCAGCCTGCGCACGTATCCGCTTTGCCCACCTCGTCCGGGTCATCGGCGCACGCGCATGAACACTATCGAACGGCAATACCGGCGCGCGGCGCGGCTCCATTATAATGATCAGTTCCCCTCGCGCCGGCAGGCCATCCCCGCCGACCGCATGCGGGAATTCACCCTCGGCTTACCGAGCCGTTTTTTCCTTTTACCTGCTTGCGATATGACCGCGCTTAAACGCTCTCAACGCCCAACAGCACTTCATTCTTGATGACAAAATGAGTAACGATTATCTGAAAAAAATCCTGACCGCACGCGTCTACGACGTTGCCCAAGAAACGCCGCTCGAGCTGGCCAACACGCTGTCGCAACGGATTGATAATCGAATTTACTTCAAGCGCGAAGACATGCAGAGCGTGTTCAGCTTCAAGCTGCGCGGCGCCTACAACAAGATGGCCCACCTGACGCCGCAGCAACTGAAGCGCGGCGTCATCTGCGCCTCGGCCGGCAATCACGCCCAGGGCGTGGCGCTGTCGGCCGCCCGCCTGGGCTGCCGCGCGGTGGTGGTGATGCCGACCACGACGCCGCAGGTAAAGATCGAAGCCGTCAAGGCGCGCGGCGGTGAAGTCGTGCTGTTCGGAGACTCGTTCACCGACGCCTACAACCACGCGCTGACGCTGGAGAAAAAACACAAGCTGACCTTCGTCCACCCGTTCGACGATCCGTACGTGATCGCCGGCCAGGGCACGGTCGGCATGGAAATCCTGCGCCAGCATCCGGAACCCATCCACGCCATCTTCGTGGCCATCGGCGGCGGCGGCCTGATCGCCGGCGTGGCGTCCTACGTCAAGGCGGTGCGTCCGGATATCAAGATCATCGGTGTGCAGACCGCCGACTCCGACGCCATGGCGCGTAGCCTGAAAGCCGGTCGCCGCGTGGCATTGCCGGACGTCGGTCTGTTCTCCGACGGCACCGCCGTGAAACTGGTGGGCGAAGAAACCTTCCGCATCGCCAAGGAGCTGGTGGACGACATCATCATCGTCGACACCGACGCCGTCTGCACCGCCATCAAGGACATCTTCCAGGACACCCGCAGCATCGTCGAGCCGGCCGGCGCGCTGGCGGTGGCCGGCGCCAAGGCGTATGTTGAGCGCGCCAAGAACAGCAAGAAGCCGATCAAGGGCCAGTCGCTGGTGACCATCGCCTGCGGCGCCAACATGAACTTCGACCGCCTGCGCTTCGTGGCCGAGATGGCCGACGCCGGCGAGGCGCGCGAAGCCGTGTTCGCCGTGACGATTCCGGAAGAGCGCGGCAGCTTCCGCCGCTTCTGCGAAACCGTCGGCCCGCGCAACGTGACCGAATTCAACTACCGCATCAGCGACGCCAAGGCCGCGCACGTGTTCGTCGGCATCCAGATCGCCAATGCCGACGAGGGCGGCAAGATCGCGCGCAACTTCGAGAAGGCCGGCTTCGGCGTGCTCGACCTGACGCACGATGAACTGGCCAAGGTGCACATCCGCCACCTGGTCGGCGGCAAGAGTGAACTGGCCGGCGATGAACTGCTCTATCGTTTTGAATTCCCCGAGCGTCCAGGCGCGCTGATGAAGTTCCTCTCGAGCATGAACCCGAGCTGGAACATCAGCCTGTTCCACTACCGCAACCAGGGCGGCGACGTCGGCCGCATCCTGATCGGCGTGCAGGTGCCGAAGAAGGAAATGAAGGACTTCCGCACCTTCCTGGCCCAGCTCGGCTACCGCCACTGGGACGAAACCAAGAACCCGCTGTACAAGCTGTTCCTCGGCTAATCACCGGCGCCGCCGTATCGGTACATCGATGCGGCGGCGCAGACAGTTTCAGACAGAGCGCAACACCGCAGGAGAATCATCATGGACAAGCCAAACCCGTCCGCATCCGCCGCCGGCCACTCGCCGGAAACCTCGCCGCTGGGCAAGAGCTCGGAATATCCCGATCGCTACGACGCCTCGCTGCTGTTTCCCATCCCGCGCGCGCCCAAGCGCGCCGAGTTGCAGATCACCGGCACCCTGCCCTTCTTCGGGGTGGACCTCTGGACCGCCTACGAGATCTCGTGGCTGAACCTGCGCGGCAAGCCGCAGATCGCCATCGCGACCTTCACGGTGCCGGCCGACTCGCCCAACATCATCGAATCCAAGTCATTCAAGCTGTACCTGAATTCGTTCAACCAGGAGCGCCTGGAAAGCTCCGCGCAACTGGTCGAGAAACTGCGCGCGGACCTCTCCGCCGCGGCCGGCGCTTCGGTGCAGGTGGCGCTGACGGAACCGGCCCAATTCGGCCAGCTGCAATTCGGCGAACTGGCCGGCCTGCCGCTGGACCGGCTGGATGTGGAAATCGAATCTTCGTCGCATCCCGACGGCAGCATCCTGCGCGCCAATCAGGACGAAGCGACGGTGGAAGAAACCTTCGTGTCGCATCTGCTGAAGTCGAACTGCCCGGTCACCGGCCAGCCGGATTGGGGCAGCGTGCAGATCCACTACGTGGGCTCGCCGATCGACCAGGAGCGACTGCTGAAATACATCATCGGTTTTCGCGAGCACAACGAATTCCACGAGCAATGCGTGGAGCGCATCTTCACCGACGTACTGCGCCACTGCAAACCGCAGAAGCTGGCGGTGTACGCGCGCTACACCCGCCGCGGCGGCCTGGACATCAATCCCTGGCGCAGCAATTTCTCCAGCGGGACGGCGCCTTCGCAACTACGCAACGCGCGTCAGTAAGCGCCTTTCCTCCTCGCTCTCTGCTTGCCGTGCAAGGGCGGAGAGCGTCGGCAAATTGTTACCAATTCTTACGGGATCATCGCCGTCGCGACATGAGTGTCTGCGGCGAGCCGATGGCGTCTCCCGCGAACGCGCCTTCGCAGCGCCGTCGAAGCCCCGCCCGAACTTGTCCGAAACGATTCGCCGTCGCCCGCCGTGCTGTAAAGACGCGACGACAATTTGGTAACAACTTGCCGCCTGACAAACAGCGCCTTTCGGGAATCTTTCCGAGAAAATGCGGGTCTGTCTTCACAGGCGACGGACACATGTTCCGGACTCGCTCTTCAGATCCCCCAGCAACAACACGCATTGTTTCGCCATGTCCTGCTTCACGCCGTTCCGGGTGAGGTACAGACGCTAGCCAGTAGTAGATAACAAATATGAAAAGCCTCCTCTCGCGCCGCCGTGCGCCGCGCTCCATTTCTTCTCCCGTCCCGCCTGTACGTCGCCTGACTGCGTGCTGCCTGGCGCTCGCCGCGGCCGGCCTGGTCGCCGCAACGCCGGCTGCGCATGCAGATGACAACCAGTACAGCCTGTGGCAGCAAACCAAAGACCACGTCTCCAACATCTGGGACAAGGGCGACGACGCCATTTATCTCTCCGGCGTGGCGCATCACGGCCGCGGCACGTACACCAAGGAAAAGCTGAACGAACTCAATGAGCACGCCTGGGGACTGGGCTACGGCAAGACCCTGCGCAACGAGAGCGGCAACGACGAGTCGCTCTACGCCTTCGTGCTGAAGGATTCGCACCGGCATCCGCAATACATGGCCGGATACGCCTACGAATACGTGATCCCGGTGGCCAAGACCGGATTGGAACTGGGCCTGGGCGGCACCGCCATGCTGATGAGCCGCCAGGATTATTTCAACAGCGTGCCTTTCCCGGTGGCGCTGCCGATGGCCTCGATCGGAACCCAGAAAGGCAAGATCATGTTCGCCTACGTGCCGCGGCTGTCAAAGAACAAGAACAACGGCGACGTGTTGCTGATTTTCGGCCGCATCGAAATGTAAGACGACATCAAGAGGCGGCGTTGGCCTCAGGCCCGGCGCCCCGCCCACCGGATCGTCGTCTGCGGGCCGACAAATGAGGCATGCATGCAACTTGATTTTCAACAACTTCCCTACGCAGGCCCGGCCCGCGCCCCGGCCCATCCCAAATCCTCGCATTTCGGCCAAATTCACCTCCTGTTCCGGGCTTTCAAAGCGTTGCGGGGGGCGCAAACAGGCCTATAATTCTGCTCAAAGTCTCACCCTGTTGTAATTCTTCGAGCGTCATGACTAATCTTGCAAAAATCCTGTCTCCAGAAAATGTCGTTCTGGACCTGGAAGTCTCCAGCAAAAAAAGAGCTTTCGAACAAGCCGGCCTGACATTCGAAAACAATAGCGGGATCGCCCGCTCGACTGTTTCCGAAAACCTGTTTGCACGAGAGCGCCTTGGTTCCACCGGACTGGGCCATGGCGTCGCCGTACCGCACGGGCGCATCAAGGGATTGAAAGCGCCGCTGGCGCTGTTCATGCGGCTGTTGGCGCCGATTCCGTTTGAGTCGCCCGACGGCCAGCCGGTCAAGCTGCTGGTGTTCCTGCTCATTCCCGATCACGTGACCCAGCAACACCTGGAAATCCTCTCCGAAATCGCCGAGATGTTTTCCGACGACGCCTTCCGCAACGAACTGGCCGCCGAGCCGGATCCCGCGGTCGTCCATGCCCGCATCGTGACCTGGCAGCCTTCGCTGGAAAAAGCCGGCTGAACGCGCCGGCAGTTCCTCGCAATTGCGCGTTTTCCCCGGCCGCTTCCCGCCAGCCGGCAAATTCTGTACCCTGCATCTGAAATCGTTCTCCCGGCCCCGTTAAGGGCGGGAGGCCGGCAATATCGTTTGCATCGCCCACCCTAGCCAGCAGAACCGGACCTACATGCCCAATTACTCCGCGTTGTCGATCCAGCAGCTTTACGAAGAAAACCGTGAATCCCTGCAATTGGGCTGGTTCGCCGGATTCCCCGGCGGCGAGCGCCTGATCTCGGGCGACGCCGTCTCCGCGGCCGACCAGGTGGGCCACCTGAACCTGATCCACCCGGGTCGCATCCAGGTCTTCGGCCATCAGGAAATCGAGTATTACCAGCGCCTGTCCAATACGTCGCGCGCCTACCAGACCGCCGAACTGGTGGCCGGCGAGCCGCCCGCCTTCATCATCGCGCAAGGTCTGTCGACGCCGCCGGACATCCTGGCTGTGTGCGACGAGAAGAACATCCCGCTGTTCTCCACCCCGCTGCCGGCGGCGCAGGTGATCGACTACCTGCGCGTGTATCTCTCCAAGAAGCTGGCGCAGCAGATCACCATGCACGGCGTGTTCATGGACGTGCTGGGCGTGGGCGTGCTGATCACCGGCGAGTCCGGCCTGGGCAAGAGCGAACTGGGCCTGGAACTGATCTCGCGCAGCCACGGCCTGGTAGCCGACGACGCGGTGGAGTTCGCGCGCATCGCACCCAACATGATCGAGGGACGCTGCCCGCCGCTGCTGCAGAACCTGCTGGAAGTGCGCGGTTTGGGACTCTTGGACATCAAGGCCATCTTCGGCGAGACCGCGGTGCGCCGGAAGATGCGACTGAAGCTGATCGTGCACCTGGTCCGCCGCAGCACGCTGGAAGAAAACTACGAGCGCCTGCCGCTGGATGCGCAGTACGAGGAAGTGCTGGGCCTGCCGATCCGCAAGGTGGTCATCCCCGTTGCGGCCGGCCGCAACATCGCGGTGCTGCTGGAAGCGGCGGTGCGCAACACCATCCTGCAACTGCGCGGCATCGATACGCTCAAGGAATTCATCGAGCGCCAGCGGCGCGCCATGAACGGCGAATAAGCGTCAAAATCCCGCACCCCGGGAAACAGCAATCCTGTCACGCGGCTTACACATGGCTTGCGTTATGATGACGGGATGCGAATCGTTCTGATCACCGGCATTTCCGGCTCCGGCAAATCCGTGGCACTGCACGTGCTGGAGGATGCCGGTTATTTCTGCGTCGACAACCTGCCGCCGGCGCTGTTGTGCGATCTGGTCGATACCCGCATCAAGGAAGGCGCCAGCATGCTGGCCGTGGCCACCGATGCGCGCAGCGCCGATTCGCTGGCCACCCTGCGTACCGACATCGACAAGCTCAAGGCCGCCGGCCATGACGTCAAGGTGTTCTTCCTGACGGCCTCCAACGAGGCGCTGATCACCCGCTTCTCCGAGACCCGCCGCAGCCATCCGCTGTCGCACCGCCTGCTGCCCGGCCGCAATCCCGCCGACCGCCTGACGCTGTCCGAATGCATCGAAATCGAGAAGGAAATGCTGGGCGACATGCAGGAGCTCGGCCATGTGATCGACACCTCGCAATTGAGCTCCAACAAGCTGCGCCGCTGGATCAAGGGCCTGGTGGACATGGAGCGATCACCGCTGACCATCCTGTTCGAGTCGTTCGCCTTCAAGCACGGCCTGCCGCTGGACGCCGATCTGGTGTTCGACGTGCGCATGCTGCCCAATCCGCACTACGACGCAACGCTGCGCCCGCTGACGGGGCGCGACGAACCGGTGATCGAATTCCTCGCCAGCTATCCGGAAGTGTCCAGCATGCTGGACGACATTCGCGGCTTCATCGAGAAATGGCTGCCCTCGTTCAAGGATGACAACCGCAGCTACCTCACCATCGCCATCGGCTGCACCGGCGGCCAGCACCGCTCGGTGTACATCGCCGAACAGCTGGCGCGCCACTTCCGCGCGACCGAGCAGGTGGTGTGCCGTCACCGGCAGCTGGATTGATTGCGATGACGGCTGTTTAACCTGGACTAGACGGCCGCCAGCAGATCGTCGCTGCGCAATACTCCCAACAGCAACTTCTTCACCGGCGCCGGCAAGGGCGCATCGGCCAGCTTTTCCACCGGATACCACACCAAGGGGTTCTGCGCGATGCGCTGCGAACGGCTCTTCATCGCGACCTGGAACGGCGCGACATGCAACTTGAAGTGCGTAAATACGTGCGAGAACGGTTGCAGCTTGCGGCAGCCCTCCAGCTCGCCATACGGCGTGACCAGCGTGCGCACCGCGGTATCGAACTGCGCGGCATCGCCCACCGCAATCTCCGGCAAGGACAGCAAGCCGCCCCAGATGCCGCTGTCGGGACGCTGCTCCAGCAGCACGTCGGCGCCGTGCGTGACCACCAGCATCACGGTCTCGCGCTCCGGCACCGCCTTCTTCGGCTTGGATACCGGCAGCTCGCTCACCCTATCCTGCGCCAGCGCGACGCAGCGCTCGGCCAGCGGGCATTTGGTGCATGCGGGGGTGCCGCGCACGCACAGCGTGGCGCCCAGATCCATCAGCCCCTGTGTATAAGATTCGATGCCCTCGTCGGGCAGCAGGGCCACGGCGCGCAGCCACAACTTGTCTTCGATCGGCTTGGCGCCGGGATACCCCTCGATGCCGAATACCCGCGCGAACACGCGCTTGACGTTGCCGTCCAGGATCGCGGCACGGCGGCCGTAGGAAAATGCGGCGATGGCGGCGGCGGTGGAACGGCCGATGCCGGGCAGGTCGGCCAGCAGGTCGGGATCGTCCGGGAAACGCCCGCCGTACTCGGCCACCACGCGCTGGGCGCACTTGTGCAGGTTGCGCGCCCGGGTGTAATAGCCCAACCCGCTCCACAGCGCCATCACATCCTCCGAGGGCGCCGCGGCCAGGCTGAAGACATCCGGGCAGCGCTTGAGGAAGCGCGCGTAATAAGGAATCACCGCCGCGACCTGGGTCTGCTGCAGCATGATCTCGGACAGCCACACCCGGTAAGCGTCGCGCGTGTTCTGCCAGGGCAGCTTGTGGCGCCCGTGCTGCTTTTGCCAGGCAATCACGGCGGCCGAGAACGACGGATCCTCGTAACGCTCGGCGTCGGCGGACGAAGATACGGAGGCGGCCTTGCGCCGCGGCTTGTCGACGATACCCTTCATTTCTGGCAGCTCACGCAGTAGAAGGTGGAACGCTGGCCCTGCTTGATCTGTCGGATCGGCGTGGAGCACACGCGACAAGGCTCGCCGGTGCGGCTGTAGACGAAATAGCTTTGCTGGAAATAGCCGGACTGGCCATTGACCGCGATGAAGTCGCGCAGCGAACTGCCGCCCTGCTCGATGGCCGCAGCCAGCGTCTCGCGGATCGCCTCGACCAGGCGTTCGTAGCGCGCCAGGCTGATCTTGTAGGCCGGCGTCTTGGGATTGATGCGGGCCTTGAACAGGCTCTCGGAGGCATAGATGTTGCCCACGCCGACCACGATGTCGCCGGCCAGCAGCACCTGCTTGATCGGCGCCGAGCGCGCGCGCGTCTGGCGAAACAGCTCGCGCGCGGTGAATTTGTCTTCCAGCGGCTCCAGGCCCAGGCTGCGCAACAGCATGTGCTCCTCGATGTCGCCGTCGGCAGCATCATGCCAGAGGATCGCACCAAATCGCCGCGGGTCGGTCATACGCATCACCTGGCCGCCGACCAGCAGGTCGAAGTGGTCATGCTTCTGCGGGACGATGCCCGGCGGCAAAATGCGCAAATGGCCGGACATGCCCAGGTGCACGATCAGCGTGCCATGCTCGAAATGAATCAGCAGGTATTTACCGCGACGACCGGTGGCGCGCACCTTGCGGCCGGCCACCAGGGCGTCCAGCCCGGCGGGAAACGGCCAGCGCAGGCCGGTATGGCGCATGACGACACCGCTAACGGTCTTGCCCTCCAAATGGGGGGCGACTCCGCGGCGGGTGACTTCTACTTCTGGCAATTCTGGCATCTGGCTACGTCGGTGGGGCGCTTCGGTGGGAAGCTGCATATGATAATGCAGTTGCCGAAAACAAGACCCGGCGCGCGCCGCCGCCTTTGCGCCTGCCGGCGCGCCAGGATGCATTACACTTCGCTTACAGCAAAGCGACAGCTGTTGGGCGTAAAATCGAAACTTCCCGAATAGTCAGGACGAAATCTTGAAAAAAACACTCGCCCTTCTCACCACTACCTTGCTGCTGTCCGCGTGCGCGAGCTTCCAGCAGTCCGGCGACAAAGCAAACGCCGGCGCGCAGGATCAGAAGAGCGCCGCCAAATCGGCTGCTGCGAACCGCAAGAAGGCTCCGAAGGCGAAGGCGCAACAGCAGGAAGACGCGCTGCCGGCGGTCGAGCTGAGCGAAGACATCCTCTACAAGGTGCTGACGGCCGAGATCGCCCTCCAGCGCGGCCAGTGGCAGTCGGCCTACGTGACCATCCTTTCTGCCGCCCAGCAGACGCGCGACCCGCGCCTGGCCAAGCGCGCCGCCGAGATCGCCGTGGTGGCGCGCCAGCCAGCCGAAGCGCTGGTGGCGGTGCGCCTGTGGACCGAGCTGGCGCCGCACTCGGATGAGGCGCTGCAAAATTATCTCGGCCTGATCATGCTGTCGGACAGCGTCGACGAGATCGAGCCGCTGCTGACCCAGCGCCTGGCCGATGCCGCCCCGCAGGCGCGCGGCCCGATGATCCTGCAAATCCAGCGCCTGCTCTCGCGTGCCAAGGACAAGCAGGCCAGCTTCGCCATCCTGCAAAAAGTCACCCAACCCTACGGCGACCTGGTGGAAACCCACCTGGCGCTGGCGCAAGGCGCCTTCAGCGTAGGCGACACCACCTATGCCCAGCGCGAGGCGCGCGCGGCACTGAAGATCAAGCCTGACTCCGAACTGGCGATCCTGACCGCGGCCCAGGTGGCGCCGGACACCAAGGAAGCCACCAAGCTGATCAGCGACTTCCTGCGCAAGTATCCCGACTCGCGCGAGGTGCGCATCGCCTACGCGCGCAGCCTGGTCGAGCAAAAGAACTACAAGGACGCCCGCGCCCAGTTCGAGGCGCTGCTGAAGGAAGATGGCGAAGACCCGACCACGCTGTTCGCGCTGGGTGTGCTGTCGGCCCAGACCGACCAGCTGAAGGACGCCGAGAACTATCTGCAGCGCTACCTACAAGTGCTGGCCGCGCAGCCCGAAGATGACCGCGACCCCAGCCAGGCCATCCTGCTGCTCTCGCGCATCGCCGAAGAGCGCAAGGACTATGACGGCGCGTTGCGCTACCTGGATCAGGCCGAGCCCGGCACTGAAGGCTACGTCAACATCCAGGTGCGCCGCGCCCAGCTGCTGGCGCGCAAGGGCGACATCGACGGCGCCCGCAAGGCGCTGGAGGCGGCCCAGTCCGAGTCCTCCACCGACGGCGAGCAGCTGCAGCTGATCCAGGCAGAGTCGCTGCTGCTGCGCGACGTCAATCGCAACCAGGAAGCCGCCGATGTGCTCAAGGGCGGCATCGAGCGCTTCCCCAACAACACCGACCTGCTGTACGACTACGCCATGGTGCTGGAGAAGCTGGGCAGGTTCGACGAAATGGAAAAGACCCTGCGCCGCGTGATCTCGCTGGCGCCGGGCAACCAGCACGCCTATAACGCGCTGGGATATTCGCTGGCCGATCGCAACATTCGCCTGCCGGAAGCGCTGGAGCTGATCCAGAAGGCCGCCGACATGGCGCCGCAGGACGCGTTCATCGCCGATAGCCTGGGCTGGATCCAGTTCCGCATGGGCAAGCTGGAGCAGGCCGAGACGCAGATGCGCCGCGCCTACGCGCTGCGCCCCGATCCGGAAATCGGCGTACACCTGGGTGAAGTACTGTGGACCCGCGGCAAGCAGGACGAAGCCAAGCAGGTCTGGCGCGAAGTGCAAGCCAAGGACCCCGGCAACGAAGTCCTGAAGAGCACACTGGCGCGGCTGAACGCCCAGCCATGATGAGCATGCAGCAAACCATCTCGCCTGCCGGCCTGCGACGCGCGGGCAGCGCCGCCGCCCTGTCGCTGGCGGCGCTGCTGGCCGGTTGCGCCGGCCTGCAGCAGCAATCAGGGCAGCCCGTGGCCGCGGCCGCGCCGGCTTACCGGGACAGCATCAACGTCGGTGGCCGCATTTCCGTGCAGTACGAACAGAACGGCAATCCGCAGTCGTTGCACGGCAGCTTCCTGTGGAATCAGACGCCCAAGCAGATTGACCTGGAAATGTTCTCGCCGCTGGGCCAGACGGTCGCCACCATCAACGTCAAGCCCGGCATCGCCACCCTGATGCAGTCTGGACGCGCGCCGCAGGTGGCGCCGGACGTGGATGAGCTGGCGGCGCAATCGCTGGGCTGGCCGCTGCCGGTCTCCGGCATGCGCCAGTGGCTGCAAGGCACCGGCACCGACGCCGCCGGCAAACGCTTCACCGCCAAGCCGGGCGAAGACTACGCCGGCTTCACCACCAAGGATGGCTGGCGCGTGGTCTATGCCAACTGGCAGGTCGACCCCGACAGCGGCGAAACCCGTCCCAAGCGCATCGACATGACGCGCGATACCGAACAAGCCGGCAAGGTCGCGATCCGCATCGCGGTCGACAGCTGGAAACAACCCTGAGCCCTGACCGGGCGCCGACAAGCATCACACCCACAAACACGCACACGCACACGCACACGCAGCACCAAGCATGACCACTACCCTCAACGCCTGTCCGGCGCCCGCCAAGCTGAACCTGTTCCTGCACGTCACCGGCCGGCGGCCGGACGGCTATCACCTGCTGCAGTCGGCGTTCCAGCTGATCGATCGCTGCGACACGCTGGACTTCACGGTGCGCGACGACAGCGCGATCGTGCGCACCAACGATATCCCCGGCGTGCCGGCGCAGTCCGACCTGGTGGTTCGCGCCGCCAACTTGCTGCGCGAAGCCGCCGGCCGTCCCGAACTGGGCGCATCGATCACCGTGCACAAGATATTGCCGATGGGCGGCGGCCTGGGCGGCGGCTCTTCGGATGCCGCCACCACGCTGCTGGCGCTAAACCATCTGTGGCAGACCGGCTTCACGCGCCAGGAGTTGATGGATATCGGCCTGAAACTGGGCGCCGACGTGCCGTTCTTCATCTTCGGCCGCAATGCCTTCGCCGAAGGCGTGGGCGAGGCGCTGTCCCCTCTGGAGACGGCCGATTGCTGGTATGTGGTGGTCGAGCCGGGGGTGTCTGTCCCCACCGCAACAATTTTTTCATCAAAAGTGTTGACAAGGGATACCGAGGCCGTCAGAATAGCGGACTTTCCTGATGCAACAAAACAGCTTGTTTCGAGCTTCGGGAAAAACGATCTGGAAATGGTGGCAACAGCGCATTTCCCCGAGATAGCGGATGTCATCCAGTGGCTGAGCAAGTTCGGGAATGCCAGAATGACCGGATCCGGCGCCTGTGTGTTCAGTGCATTCGAACACGAACACGAGGCAGACGAAGTGCTGAAACAATTGCCTTCGCGCTGGATCGGCTGGAAAGCCAAAGCGATGCAGGAACATCCTCTCGCCCGTTTCTTGAAGTCGTAGTGAAGAATTGGTTTGACGAAGAGTTGCGCAGCAGATGCGCGATGACACGGCAGACAGCAGATTGCGTAGGGGAATCGCCAAGTTGGTTAAGGCACCGGATTTTGATTCCGGCATTCCAAGGTTCGACTCCTTGTTCCCCTGCCATTAAATTCAGGACCGGCCCTTCGGCCAGATGTCCAGTCAAAAAAATAAGCCGTCAATGTGAGACCAACAAGTCAAGCATTGTCGGCTTTTCGACTTTATAACGATTGTATTCAGGGATACCCACATGGCACTTGAAAACCTGATGGTTTTTACCGGCAACGCCAACCCGGAATTGGCGCGAGGCGTCGCTGACAAACTCGGTATCCCTCTGGGCAAGGCCAACGTTTCCAAGTTCTCCGACGGTGAAGTCATGGTCGAGATCAATGAAAACGTTCGCGGCAAAGACGTCTTCGTGCTGCAGTCCACCTGCGCGCCGACCAATGACAACCTGATGGAAATCATGATCATGGTCGACGCCCTCAAGCGCGCGTCGGCCGGTCGCATCACCGCCGCCATCCCCTACTTCGGTTATGCCCGCCAGGATCGCCGTCCGCGCTCCGCCCGTGTTGCCATTTCGGCCAAGGTCGTCGCCAACATGCTGCAGGAAGCCGGCGTCGAACGCGTCCTGATCATGGATCTGCACGCTGACCAGATCCAGGGCTTCTTCGATATTCCCGTCGACAACATCTACGCCTCGCCGATCCTGCTGGGCGACCTGGTGGCCAAGAACTACGACGACCTGCTGGTCGTGTCGCCCGACGTCGGCGGCGTGGTGCGCGCACGCGCGCTGGCCAAGCGCCTGGGCTGCGACCTGGCGATCATCGACAAGCGTCGTCCGAAGGCCAATGTTTCGGAAGTGATGAACATCATCGGTGAAGTCGAAGGCCGCAACTGCGTGATCATGGACGACATGGTCGACACCGCCGGCACCCTGACCAAGGCCGCCGAAGTGCTGAAGGAACGCGGCGCCAAGAAGGTGGTGGCGTACTGTACGCACCCGGTGCTGTCCGGCCCTGCCATCGACCGTATCAGCAATTCGCCGCTGGACGAGCTGGTGGTGACCGACACCATCCCGCTGTCGCCCGCCGCGCGCGCCTGCACCAAGGTCCGCCAACTGACCTGCGCAGACCTGCTGGCAGAGACCTTCAAGCGTATTACGAAGGGCGACTCCGTGATGTCGCTGTTCGCCGAGTAAGAATTTGCATTCGCCTCGCTGCAATCCTGCAGCGAGGTTTTTTCATATCCCCTGGTCGCGGGGGATATTTACTACGCCAGGCATACGTCGGCTCAACGACGCGCCCGGCCAACATTGGAGTTTTAAAATGAAAGTTATCGCCTTTCCGCGTAAAGAACAGGGCACCGGAGCGAGCCGCCGCCTGCGTCTGGCCGGCCAAACCCCCGGTATCGTCTACGGTGGCACCGCTGCTCCGCTGAACATCTCGCTGGACCACAACGCGCTGTACCACGCGCTGAAGAAGGAAACCTTCCACTCGTCCATCCTGGACCTGGAAATCGAAGGCAAGACCGAACAAGTGCTGCTGCGCGACTTCCAAGTCCACGCATACAAGCAACTGGTCCTGCACGTTGACTTCCAACGCGTCGATGCTTCGCAAAAGCTGCACACCAAGGTGCCCCTGCACTTCGTGAACGCTGAAGTTTCGCCGGCCGTCAAGCTGCACTCGGGCATCATCAGCCACGTGGCTGCTGAGCTGGACGTGACCTGCCTGCCGAAGAACCTGCCGGAATTCATCGAAGTCGACCTGTCCAAGCTGGACGTCGGTCAATCGATCCACCTGGCTGACCTGAAGCTGCCTAACGGCGTGACGGCCGTGACCCAGGAAAACCTGACCATCGCCACCGCCACCGTGCCGGCCGGTCAAGTGTCCGCTGAAGGCGAAGCTGCCGCCGGCGGCGCTGAAGAAGCCAAGTAATTCGCTTCCTCCCGCTTCAAATGAAAAACCCGCCTTCCGGCGGGTTTTTCTTTGGGCGCTCCAAACAGAAGAACTGATCGAGGAGCAGCACCGGGAACAGCGCCAGCACATCTTCGCCGACGCCACCCATTAGATCTATTACATCTTCAACCAGGACTCGCGCTGACGCACCAGCGCCGCCGGCTTGCCCAGCGCCGCCAGCTTGACCTGCGGCGCAACGTCGGCCTTGAGCTTGACGGAAAACTCCATCAGCTCATCGCGACGGAAAGCGTGCACACGCACGGTGTCGCTGACGCGGTAGCGCTCCAGCAAACCCTCCACGCCCGAGGCTGGCACCCGCAAGCCATCCAGCGCCACCAGCTTGTCGCCTGCCGACAGGCCGGCCTGCTGCGCCGGACCACCCTCATACGCCACCGCCAGCTTGGCGTCACCGCCGTCCTTGGTCACCCGTGCGCCCAGCCATGGCTTGGCATCCTTGTGCAACACAGCCTCGTAACCCACTCCGAACGCCGGCAACAGCTCGGCCAGCGGCACGTCCTCGGTGCCGCGGATGCAGCGCTCGAAGAAGCGCTTGAGATCGGCGCCGCTCAACTCCTCCATCAAGGCCAGGATGCCGTCTTCCGGCACGCCCTGCCCTTGGGCGCGGCCTTCGTAGAAGTCGCGTCCGTAGCGCTCCCACAGGCCGCGCATGACGTCGTCCAGCGAGCGACGGCCGCGGGTTTGCGCGCGGATCGTCAGGTCCAGGCCCAGCGCCACCAGCGAACCCTTGGTGTAGTAGCTGACGATGGCATTGGTGGCGTTCTCGTCCTGGCGGTAGTACTTCACCCAGGCGTCGAAGCTGGACTCGGCCACGCTTTGTTTCTTGCGGCCGCTGCCGCGCAGCACACCGGTAACGGTCTTGGACAGCAGCTTCAGGTAATTGTCGGTATCGATGACGCCGGTGCGCACCAGGAACAGGTCGTCGTAATAGCTGGTGAAGCCTTCGAACAGCCACAGCAGCGAGGTGTAATTCTCTTCGCGCAGGTCGTAGGGCGCGAACACCGCCGGCTTGATGCGTTTGACGTTCCAGGTGTGGAAGTATTCATGGCTGCACAGGCCGAGGAAGGTGCGGTAACCATCGGTCTGCTCCGGCTTGCCCTTGACCGGCAGGTCGGCGCGCGAGCAGATCAGCGCGGTCGAGGCGCGATGCTCCAGGCCGCCGTAGCCGTCGCCGACGGCCAGCGTCATGAAGACATAGCGCTGCATCGGCGCGCGCTTTTTCTTCGGCTCGAAGAACGCGATCTGCGCCTCGCAGATCTTCTTCAGGTCGTCGCACAGCCGCGCCATGTCGAGGTTGGGTACGCGGCCGGTAATCACCACGTCGTGCTGGGCGCCATGCGCCTTGAAGCTGGCCAGCGCGAAGTCGCCGATCTCGACCGGATGGTCGATCAGCTCATCGTAGTTTTGCGCGACGTAGGTGCCAAAGCCATAGCGCTTGGCTTTCAGCTCTGGCAAGGACGTCGCCACGCGCCAGCGCTTGAAGGCCTCGCCCTCGGGACGACGGATTTCCACCATCTGCTGGCCGCCCTCGAAACCATGCGCCGCCAGGAACACGCTGGTGCCGTTGAAGAAGCCGTGCGTCTGGTCCAGGTGCGCGGTGCGCACCGACAGGTCCCAGGCGTAGACCTGGTAGGACAGCGTCAGCGGACCCGCGCAGGGCGCCGCTTGCCAGGTGTGTTTGTCCAGCTTCTTCATCGCCACCTTGCGCCCGCCGGATTCGCCCTTGAGCTGCACGATGTTCTTGCCGAACTCGCGAATCATGTAGCTGCCCGGAATCCACGCCGGGAGTGAAAAGACCTGGCCGTCGGCCGCCGGTTGGTCGACCGTGACGGTGACGTCGTAGATGTGGGACGCGGGATCGAGGGAAGTGATGGTGTAGCGGATGGGGGTAGCCATGATGGATTCTGAACCTGTTTTTGCGTACCTGCTTTGCGCCTGGCTGGCGAATCCGTCCATTCTACTTGAGCGCTCCGCCGCGCGCGGGCGAAAAAAATCCCGGACAGACTTGCGTCAGCCCGGGTCCAGGTCAAATGAAGCTAAATCGTTATTGAGGCGTTGGAATCAGCGCGGCAGCAGCGACGCGCCCATCAGGAACTCGTCGACCGCGCGTGCGCACTGACGACCTTCGCGAATCGCCCACACCACCAGCGACTGGCCGCGGCGCATGTCGCCCGCTGCGAATACCTTGTCGACCGAGGTCTTGTAGCAGCCTTCGCCGTCGGTGGTGGCCTTGGCGTTGCCGCGCGCATCCTTCTCGACGCCGAAGGCTTCCAGCACCTGCGCCACCGGCGAGACGAAGCCCATGGCCAGCAGCACCAGATCAGCCTTGATCTCGAATTCCGAATCCGGTACTTCGACCATCTTGCCGTCCTTGAACTCGACGCGTGCGGCAATCAGCTTCTCGACCTTGCCGCCCTTGCCTTCCAGGCGCTTGGTGGTGACCGCGAAATCGCGTTCGCAACCTTCTTCGTGCGAGGACGAGGTGCGCAGCTTGATCGGCCAGTAGGGCCAGACCAGCGGCTTGTTCTCGGACTCCGGCGGTTGCGGCATCAGTTCGAACTGGGTCACGGCAGCGGCGCCGTGGCGGTTGGAGGTGCCCACGCAGTCGGAGCCGGTATCGCCGCCGCCGATCACCACCACGTTCTTGCCGGTGGCCATGATCTGGCTCTTGAGCTTGTCGCCGGCGTTGACCTTGTTCTGCTGCGGCAGGAAGTCCATCGCGAAATGCACGCCCTTCAGCTCACGACCCGGAACCGGCAGGTCACGCGGCGCTTCGGCGCCGCCGGAGATGATGATGGCGTCGAAGTCCTTTTGCAGCTGCTCGGGCGAGACGGTTTCCTTGGACCAGTTGTTGACGGTCTCGGGGAAATCCTTGCCGACGAACACGCCGGTGCGGAAGGTCACGCCTTCAGCCTTCATCTGCTCGACACGCAGGTCGATGTGCGACTTTTCCATCTTGAAGTCGGGGATGCCGTAACGCAGCAGGCCGCCGATGCGATCGTTCTTCTCGAACAGGGTCACGTCATGGCCGGCGCGCGCCAGCTGCTGGGCAGCGGCCATGCCGGCGGGACCGCCGCCGACCACGGCGACTTTCTTGCCGGTCTTGATGGCCGGCGGTTGCGGCACCACCCAGCCGTTTTCCCAGCCCTTGTCGATGATGAAGTGCTCGATCGACTTGATGCCCACGGCGTCGTTGTTGATGCCCAGGGTGCAGGCGGCTTCGCAAGGCGCCGGGCAGATGCGGCCGGTGAACTCGGGGAAGTTGTTGGTGGAATGCAGGGTGTCCAGCGCTTCCTTGTAGTTGCCGCGGTAGACCAGGTCATTCCAGTCGGGAATGATGTTGTTGACCGGGCAGCCGTTGTTGCAGAACGGAATGCCGCAATCCATGCAGCGCGCGCCCTGGATCTTGGCGTCGCCTTCGTTCAGATGGATGACGAATTCCTTGTAGTGCTTCAGACGCGCGGCAGGCGCTTCGCTGCCTTCTTTGAGGCGCGCATATTCCATGAAACCAGTTGCTTTTCCCATTTTCCTCTCACATTTCTCGCTAAGGATGCGGCGGGCGGCGATCCTGTCGCCACGCCCGCCGGCGTGCTTGATTGACTTGAAAAGTACGCGCCCTGATCAGGCTGCGACCTTCTCCTTCTTGGTTTCGGCAGCGGCGGCCAGTTCTGCCAGCGCGCGTTTGTATTCGGTCGGGAAGACCTTCACAAACTTGGCGCGCGAGGCCGCCCAGTTGTCCAGCAGGTAGCGCGCACGCGTGCTGCCGGTGTACTTGAAGTGCCGTTCAATCAAGCCGCGCAGGATGGCTTCGTCGGTCTGACGCACGCCGCCGCGGGCCAGGCTGTGCCAGATGTTGCGGCCCAGCTCGTGCTCTTGTTCGGTGTCGGCCAGGACCTTCTCCAGCGTCACCATGGCAGTGTTGCACTTGCCGGCGAAATCGCCTTCCGGGTCGTACACGTAGGCGATACCGCCCGACATGCCGGCTGCGAAGTTGCGGCCGGTGTTGCCCAGCACCACCACGGTGCCGCCGGTCATGTATTCGCAACCGTGGTCGCCGGTGCCTTCGACGACGGCGATGGCGCCCGAGTTACGCACGGCGAAACGCTCGCCGGCCACGCCGTTGATGAAGGCTTCGCCGGTGATGGCGCCGTACAGCACGGTGTTACCCGAGATCATGTTGTCCACGGCGCGGCCGCGGAACTCGGTGTTCGGACGCACGATGATGCGGCCGCCCGAGAGGCCCTTGCCGACGTAGTCGTTGCCTTCGCCGACCAGGTCCAGGGTCACGCCCTTGGCCAGGAACGCGCCGGCCGACTGGCCTGCGGTGCCCTGCAGCTGGATGTGGATGGTGTCGTCCGGCAGGCCTTCGTCGCCGTAGCGCTTGGCGACTTCGCCCGACAGCATGGCGCCGACGGTGCGGTTCAGGTTCTTGATCGGGGAGATGAAGGAAACCTTCTCGCCCTTTTCCAGCGCGATTTTCGCCTGCGCGATCAGCTTGTGATCCAGCGCCTTGTCCAGACCGTGGTCCTGGTTGTCGGTGTGATAGACCGGCAGGGTCGACTCGGGCTGGAAGAAGATGCGCGAGAAGTCCAGACCGCGCGCCTTCCAGTGTGCGATCGCCTTGGAACGATCCAGCAGGTCGGCGCGGCCGATCAGCTCGTCGAACTTGCGAATGCCCAGCTGGGCCATGATCTGGCGCGCTTCTTCAGCGATGAAGAAGAAGAAGTTGACCACGTGCTCGGGCTTGCCCGAGAACTTGGCGCGCAGCACCGGATCCTGGGTTGCCACGCCCACCGGGCAGGTGTTCAGGTGGCACTTGCGCATCATGATGCAGCCCTCGACCACCAGCGGTGCGGTGGCGAAGCCGAACTCGTCGGCGCCCAGCATGGCGCCGATGACGACGTCGCGGCCGGTCTTCATCTGGCCGTCGGCCTGCACGCGGATGCGGTTGCGCAGGCCGTTGAGCACCAGGGTCTGCTGGGTTTCAGCCAGGCCCAGTTCCCACGGCGAACCGGCGTGCTTGATCGAGGACAGCGGCGAGGCGCCGGTGCCGCCGTCATGGCCGGCGATCACGACGTGGTCGGACTTGGCCTTGGCCACGCCCGCAGCCACGGTGCCCACGCCCACTTCGGATACCAGCTTGACCGAGATCGAGGCGCGCGGATTGACGTTCTTCAGGTCGTGGATCAGCTGGGCCAGATCTTCGATCGAGTAGATGTCGTGGTGCGGCGGCGGCGAAATCAGGCCCACGCCCGGCACCGACACGCGCAGCTTGGCGATGTATTCGGAGACCTTGTGGCCCGGCAGCTGACCGCCTTCACCCGGCTTGGCGCCCTGCGCCATCTTGATCTGGATCTGGTCGGCCGAGATCAGGTATTCGGCGGACACGCCGAAACGGCCCGAGGCCACCTGCTTGATGCGCGAACGCAGCGAGTCGCCTTCTTGCAGCGGAATGTCGACTTCGATGTGCTCGCGGCCGATTTCCGAGGCCAGGGTCGCGCCCTGCTTGATGGGGATACCCTTCAACTCGTTGCGATAACGGTTGACGTCTTCGCCGCCTTCGCCGGTGTTGGACTTGCCGCCGATACGGTTCATCGCAATGGCCAGGGTGGCGTGCGCTTCGGTCGAGATCGAGCCCAGCGACATGGCGCCAGTGGCGAAACGCTTGACGATTTCCTTGGCCGGTTCCACTTCGTCGATGGAGATGGCGCGCGACGGATCGATCTTGAACTCGAACAGGCCGCGCAGCGTCATGTGGCGCTTGGACTGGTCGTTGATGATCTGTGCGTACTCTTTATAGGTGTTGTAGCTGTTCGAACGGGTCGAGTGCTGCAGCTTGGCGATCGCGTCGGGCGTCCACATGTGCTCTTCGCCGCGGATGCGGAAGGCGTACTCGCCGCCGGCGTCCAGCGCGTTGGCCAGCACCGGGTCGGTGCTGAAGGCCGCGGTGTGCAGGCGCAGCGCTTCTTCGGCCACTTCGAACACGCCGATGCCTTCGACGTTGGAAGCGGTGCCCTTGAAGTACTTGTCCACCAGCGCCTTGGACAGGCCGATGGCTTCGAAGATCTGCGCGCCGCAGTAGGACATGTAGGTCGAGATGCCCATCTTGGACATGACCTTCAGCAGGCCCTTGCCGACCGCCTTCTGGAAGTTGTAGATCGCCTTGTCGGAGGACAGCTCGCCCGGCAGGCCCTTGGCCATTTCGGACAGGGTATCCATCGCCAGGTAGGGGTGGATGGCTTCAGCGCCGTAACCCGCCAGCAGGGCGAAGTGGTGGGTCTCACGTGCCGAGCCGGTTTCCACCACCAGGCCGGTGGAGGTGCGCAGGCCCTTGCTGACCAGGTGCTGGTGGATCGCGGAAGTAGCCAGCAGCGCCGGGATAGGCAGCTGCTCGGCGCCAACCTTGCGATCCGAGATGATCAGGATGTTGTGGCCCGACTTGACGGCGTCCACGGCCTTGGCGCACAGCGATGCCAGGCGCGCTTCGATGCCTTCCTTGCCCCAGGCGACCGGATAGCAGATGTTCAGTTCATAGGACTTGAACTTGCCGCCACTGTGCGCGCTGATGTTGCGCAGCTTGGCGATGTCGTCGTAGTCCAGCACCGGCTGCGACACTTCCAGGCGCATTGGCGGGTTGATGTTGTTGGTGTCCAGCAGGTTGGGCTTGGGGCCGATGAACGACACCAGCGACATGACCAGCGCTTCGCGGATCGGGTCGATCGGCGGGTTGGTCACCTGCGCGAACAGCTGGCGGAAGTAGTTGTACAGGGTCTTGTTCTTGTTGGACATGACCGCCAGCGGCGAGTCGTTGCCCATGGAACCGATCGCTTCTTCACCGCCGGTGGCCATCGGCGCCATCAGGAACTTGATGTCTTCCTGGGTATAGCCGAACACCTGCTGCAGGTCCAGCAGCGACAGCTCGGACGCGGCCTGGCGCGGCTCGTTCTCGAGCTCGTCCAGCTTGACGCGCACCGAGTTGATCCACTGCTTGTAGGGCTTGGCGTTGGCGTAGGTGTCCTTCAGTTCCTTGTCGTCGATGATGCGGCCGGCGTCCAGGTCGATCAGGAACATCTTGCCCGGCTGCAGGCGCCACTTCTGGATGATCTTGGATTCGGGAATCGGCAGCACGCCCGATTCGGAGGCCATCACGACCAGGTCGTCGTCGGTGACGATATAGCGCGCCGGGCGCAGGCCGTTGCGGTCCAGCGTGCCGCCGATGTGGCGACCGTCGGTGAAGGCCAGCGCGGCCGGGCCGTCCCACGGCTCCATCATGGCGGCGTGGTATTCATAGAAGGCGCGACGGTTGTCGTCCATCGAGGTATGGTTTTCCCAGGCTTCGGGCACCATCATCATCATCGCCTGCGGCAGCGGATAGCCGGCCATGACCAGCAGTTCCAGCGCGTTGTCGAAGCTGGCGGTGTCGGACTGGCCTTCATAGATCAGCGGGAACAGCTTCTTCAGGTCCGAACCCAGCACGGCCGACTGCATCACGCCTTCGCGGGCGCGCATCCAGTTGAAGTTGCCCTTGACGGTGTTGATTTCGCCGTTGTGCGCGATCAGGCGGTACGGGTGGGCCAGCGGCCACTCGGGGAAGGTGTTGGTGGAGAAGCGCTGGTGCACCAGAGCCAGGGCCGAGACGCAGCGCTCGTCCTGCAGGTCCTTGTAGTACACGCCGACCTGGTCGGCCAGCAGCAGACCCTTGTAGACCACGGTGCGGGCCGACATCGAGGGCACGAAGAATTCCTTGCCGTGCAGCAGGTTCAACGCCTGGATGGCGTGGCCGGACGATTTGCGGATCACATACAGCTTGCGCTCCAGCGCATCGGTGACCATCACGTCCGGACCACGGCCGATGAAGATCTGACGGATCACCGGTTCTTTTTCGCGCACGGTGGGCGACATCGGCATGTCGGTGTCGACCGGCACGTCGCGCCAGCCCAGCACGATCTGGCCTTCGGCCAGCACGGCGCGTTCGATTTCCTGTTCGCAGGCGATGCGCGAGGCGTTTTCTTTCGGCAGGAACACCATGCCTACGCCATATTCGCCCGGCGGCGGCAGGTCCACACCCTGCTTGGCCATCTCTTCGCGGTAGTACTGGTCGGGAATCTGGATCAGGATACCCGCGCCGTCACCCATCAAGGGGTCGGCGCCGACGGCGCCCCGGTGGTCCAGGTTCTTCAGAATAAGCAAACCCTGGTCAACGATGGAATGTGATTTCTTGCCCTTGATATGGGCGATGAAACCGACGCCGCAGGCGTCATGTTCATTTGCTGGGTCGTAAAGGCCTTGCGCGTGCATAACGGTACTCCACCACATTGACAGTAAGGATTTGAAGAATAGTGCAGTGCACCCAATAGTTCAATGAAAATAATTAGGGTCTGAGTAAAATTAATTTCCCCAAGATTTTTAGGAAATTTCAATTAGGGACATAGTGGCAGGAGCCAATCTAAGTAATTGATTCTAAAAATATAAATTTTTAGCGCTTACTGTTCGCCATTGTCAGGCGCCATGCCGGCGCCCTGTTGCAACTTGGAAATTGCAGGCCGGCCACGCTTGGCCGGGCTCACCCGCCGACGCGTCTGACGCTCCAAGGCGGTCTTGAAATCGTCCGAACCCAGCGCCCACCCCTTGAGCGTGGCGTCGGTGATCATCGCCACCTCCTCCTGCGCCAGGGCCTCTTCCGTCAATTGCCGATAGGCAATTTCTCGGTCGAACGGCGTGTTGCCAATGGACCAATATTGCGGATGGTCAGTGATCAGGCCATCCTGCTTTGCGCCGATGTGATGCATGTAACTGGACCATGGGTACTCTCCCGGGGCAGCGGCCAGGCCGTTGCGCACCGGATTGAGTTCAATGTAGCGGCACACGGCCAGGAGATAAAGCTCGGCATCCAGCACCGTGGCGCGGTATCGCCCTTGCCACAAGGTGCCACCGCGGCTGTACTTCTGGTTGAAATAGGGTACGTAGTGCCGCCCTATCCACTGCATCATCCGTGCCAGGCCCTGCTCATCAACCGGCGTCGCCAGCAGGTGAAGATGGTCGGGCATCAGCACGTAGGCGTGGATGGCGACCTTGAACTGGCGCGAAGCTTCCTTTAGCCAGCCGAGGAAGGCCAGGTGATCGTCGCTGTCACGAAAGATCGCCAGCCCATCGTGGCCACGCTGGATGATGTGGTGAGGCTGGTTGGGAGCGACGAGGCGTGGAAGGCGGGCCATGGCTGATCAATGAAACCGGAGAAAGGGAGCGTCATTCTAATGCACTCCGTCCCTAATTAAACAAACCCTGCCTTTTTGGCATGCCCATAAAAAAACCGGCCGGATCGCTCCGGCCGGGTTCAAGGCCTCCACCACACTACATTCGAATTCAGGCGGTTTTCTTGTCCTTTGTCAGCGCCAGGCTCAGCACAATGGACACCAGCAGAATCGCGCCCACCACCGCCAGCGACCACAGCACCGGGATGTGGAACCAATAGGCCACCAACATCTTGATGCCCACAAACAGCAACACCAGGGCCAGGCCGTACTTCAGCAGGTGGAAGCGCTCAGCCGAGTCGGCCAGCAGGAAGTACAGCGCCCGCAGTCCCATGATCGCGAACATGTTCGACGTGAAGACGATGAACGGGTCCTTGGTGATCGCAAAGATCGCCGGGATGCTGTCGACCGCGAAGATCAGGTCGGACAGCTCGATCAGCAGCAGCACCAGCATCAGCGGCGTGAAATACTTGACGCCGTTTTGTATCGTGATGAACTTCTCGCCGTCATAGTCATGGCTGATGCGCAGGTGACTGCGCAGCCAGCGCAGCAAGGGGTTGTCGCCGAGGTCAGGCTCCTTGTCGGCAAAGATCAACATCTTCACGCCGGTGAACACCAGGAACGCGCCGAACACGTAGAGAATCCAGCTGAACTGCGCGATCAGCCAGGCGCCCAGGAGGATCATCACGGCACGCATCACGATCGCGCCGATCACGCCGTACAGCAACACGCGGCGCTGCATTTCGGCCGGCACGGCGAAGTAGCTGAAAATCATCAGGAACACGAAGATATTGTCGACCGACAGCGCCTTCTCGATCATGTAGCCGGAGAGGAATTCGGCGCCCTTCTGGTTGGCGAATTCGCGTCCCACGTTCGCATCCAGATACCACCACATGAGGCCTGCGAACAGCAGCGCCAGCGACACCCAGGCCAGCGACCAGCCCAGTGCCTCCTTGGGCGACACGCGGTGCGCGTGACGACCGCCCAGCGCGAACATGTCCAATGCCAGCATGCCCAGCACGAATACGATAAAGCCCGCCCACATGGGGCCGGTTGCGAAGCTCTCTACGCCGTTCACTTTTTACCTCTCCGGTTCTTTGTTTTTAATCGGTCACGCCGCGTCAGTCGAAATCGAAGATCTCGCCGAGGAAGCCCTTCTTCTTGCGCTTGTAATCATAGCCATGGCTGTCACGGTGATGGCCACTGTGACCATGACGTTGGTCATAGCCCTGCTGCACCGGCGGCGCCTGACGTTGCTGCGGGGCGCTCGTCGGGGCGACGCCGGCCGGCGAGCGCTCGATCAGCTTGTCGAGCTCACCGCGATCCAGCCAGACGCCGCGGCATTGCGGGCAGTAATCGATCTCGATGCCCTGGCGTTCCGAGATCAGCAGATTGGTCGATGTGCAGACGGGGCATTGCATCAGGCTTCTCCTTCATATCAGGTTGGCAAGCATCCGGGCATCCACGCTCAGGCGATGACGCGCCGGACAACAACGCCACTGTAGAAGAAACCGCGACTCATGAAAATTCGAATATTCTGAGATAATCCATCGGAAAAACCGATGATTCAAATTTCATGGCCGCACTCAACTACAAGCACCTGCATTACTTCTGGACCGTCGCCAAGGCCGGCGGCGTGGCGCGCGCCAGCGAGCGCCTGCACTTGACGGCGCAAACCGTCAGCGGCCAGATCGCCTTATTTGAAGAAAGTCTGGGCTACAAGCTGTTCACGCGCGTAGGGCGGCGGCTGGAGCTCAACGATGAAGGCCGCATGGTGTTCGATTACGCGGATCGCATTTTCACCATCGGCGAAGAGTTGGAAGAAGCGCTGCGCTTTCGCCCCGGCGCACGCACGCTGCAGCTGCGCGTGGGCGTGGCCGACGCAGTGCCCAAGGCGATCGCCTACCTGCTGCTGGAAAGCGCGCTGGCGATGGACGAGCCCATCCGCATCGTCTGCCGCGAAGGCAAGCTCGATGCGCTGCTGGCCGAACTGGCGATCCATCGCCTCGATATCGTCATCGCCGACAGCCCGATGCCGCCCAATGTCGACGTGCGGGGTTATCACCATTTGCTGGGCGAATGCGATACCGGATTCTTCGCCACTCCGGAACTGGCCAAGCGCTATAAAAAAGGATTCCCGCAAAGCCTGGATGGCGCGCCGTTCCTGATGCCGGGAGAGGATGCTGCCGTGCGTCCGCGGCTGTTGCGCTGGTTCGAGAAGGAGAAAATCCGCCCGCAGATCGCCGGCGAATTCGACGATGGCGCCCTACTGCTGGCTTTCGGCGATGCCGGCGCCGGCATCTTCGCCGCCCCGGCGGCGATCGCGGCCCAGATCAAGAGGCAATATGGGCTGGTGGAAATTGGCAAAACGGATGCCATCCGCGAACAGTTTTACGCGATCTCGGTGGAACGTCGCCTGACTCATCCCGCAGTGCTCGCCATCCAGTCGTCGGCACGCGACAATCTGGTGATCGGCAGCTCACGCGCGTGAGCGTTTTTGGCCGGTTCCTGACAACACGCTGAATTGCAACGATCACTACGCCATCCCCGCACAGGTGAGGTCATCCGACCAGCTTGAGAACGCGATCCCGGCACACGGGATCGGATTGGAGAAATGTACTCGCGCACATTTCGCCTATCCTCTCTTTCCCAGTACAGACAAGGCTTCCCGGCCGATAAACAAATGGACGACACAAAAGAAAAGCCCCACGTCCTTTGCAGTCCGTGGGGCAAATCCCATTCTCGGGGGGGAGAATGGAGGGGGAACTTCAATATAAAAAAATCGGTGTTGCGCCGCAGTGAATTTTACAAATTGTTACGCCGCCTTCATACCATCGCAGACCACACCTGACATCGCCATCAGCGACGCCTGAAAATCTGAATTCAATATATCAAACACTCGCCATAAGTAAAGAACGCAGGGCCGAGAAAGAGGCCGAATGTTGTTCGCGCCGACTGATGAGATAAGTCGTGATGCGACCATCCTTGCCAAGCGAATAAGAAGCGAAACCATGCGGCTCGGGTTGCATCCCGATCACCGAGCGCGGCACCACCGCCACCCCGGCACCCGCCGCCACACATGCCAGAATGGCATGATAAGACGCCAACTCCAGCGTGCGTCCCGGCCTGCGCCCCACGCCGGCGGCGGTGAACCAGGCCTCCGCGTGACGCCGGTAGGCGCATCCCTGCTCAAACACGATCAGGGTATCGAGCATCACATCCTCGGGGCTGCGCACGCGACGATGGCTTTTCGGCGTAACCAGCAGCAGCTCTTCCTTGAACAGCGGCGTGGCGTCGAACGCCGGATCATCGAACGGACCAGCCACCAGCGCAGCATCCAGTTTGAATTCACGCACTTGCGCCACCAGCATTTCAGTCGGCCCGGTCGACAACTCCAGCCGCACCTCCGGCCAACGCCGATGAAACTCCGCCAGCGGCGCCGGCAACCGGCTGGCCGCCGCGCTTTCCATCGAGCCGATCCGCAACCGTCCACGCGGGCTCTGCGGTGCCACGGCAGCGCGCGCCTCCTGCACCAGATCGAGAATGCGTTCGGCATAATCCAGCAGGGCCTCACCGGCGGCGGTCAATACCATACGCCGTCGGTCGCGCACGAACAAGGGCACGCCTATCGATTCCTCCAGCTGCTTGATGCGCGTGGTGACATTGGATTGCACGCGGTTAAGCCGCTCGGCGGCACGCGTGATGCCGCCCTCAGCCACCACGGTGCGAAAGATTTCCAGCTCGGCCAGTTCCATGCTTTCTCCACTGAGGGCGGCGCCCACGTTCTCAATTCAAGATCAAGTCATTCTTATTATTCATTTTTTCGAATGCTTGAAACACGATAGCATAGGAACCCTCCTCAATAAAAACTACCAGGCGCCATGAATTTTCCCAGCCGCCGGGGAAGCACGTCCAACTGCCCCGCCCTGTCAGGCCTCCTGCAACTATCTGCAGCGCCAGGAGCGCCCGCATGAACAATGTTTCCGCCGCACCGCAAACCCGCGCCATGGCGTGGAAGATCTGTCTGTCCGGCATGCTGGCCTTGTCGACAGCCATGGGCATTGGCCGTTTCGCCTTCACTCCTCTGCTACCAATGATGCTGCATGAAGGCAGCCTCAACTTGCAGATGGGCGGCTGGCTGGCTACCGCCAATTACCTCGGCTACTTCGCCGGCGCCATGCTATGCGCCTTCCATCGCAGCAACAAGCCGGTGCCGCTGATGCGCGCGGGCCTGGCCGCCACCATTCTCCTGACTCTGGGCATGGGCCTGCTGCACAACGAGGCGGTATGGCTGGGATTGCGTTTCATCTCCGGCATCGCCAGCGCCTATGTGTTTGTCTATACGGCCGGCTGGTGTTTGCAACAGCTCACGCAGCTGAAGCATCCGGAACTGGGGGGCGTGATCTTTTGCGGGCCCGGTATCGGCATCGCCGTCACCGGCCTGCTGACTGGCGCCATGGTTAACGCCGGCTGGCTGGCAGCTTGGGGCTGGATTTCCTTTGCCGCCATGGCGCTGATATTGACCGCACTGATCTGGAAGACCTTGAGTTTCGACACCGGCCGTGAGCATTCCCACACGACCGCGCACATTACTGACACGCATGAGGAGCCGTTGGAAACCAAGCTGGAGGTGCGCCAGCAAGTGATCGCCTACGGTATGGCCGGCTTCGGCTACATCATCACCGCGACCTTCCTGCCGGTGATTGCGCGTCAGGCGCTGCCGGGTTCGGCCTGGCCGGACTTCTTCTGGCCCATCTTCGGCGCGGGCGTTGCATTGGGTGCGTTCGGCGCCACCCGCCTGCCGGTGCATGGCGACCAGCGCATGCTGCTGGTGTGGTCCTACGTGATGCAGGCGGCGGGCGTGGCCTTGTCCATCGTGCTGCCCAACGCATTGGGCTTTGCCTTGAGCTGCCTGCTGCTAGGCTTGCCCTTTACCGCGATCACCCTGTTCGCCATGCGCGAAGCGCGACGTCTGCGCCACGAGCACGCCAGCAGCCTGATGGGCCTGATGACGGCGGCCTACGGCATCGGCCAGATTGCCGGCCCGCCGCTGGCCACCGCGCTGGTGCACAGCAGCGGCTCGTTCACGCCTTCGCTATGCATTGCCGTGCTGGCCTTGTTGCTGGGTGCATTCATGTACTACCGGCTGACCCTGAGCCACAAGCTGGAACAGCGCCCCGCATGATTCCTGCGCACGTTAAAAAGCCCGCTGCATGAACATGCAGCGGGCTTTTTGTTTGCGGGCGCGAAATCCCGGATGATTTAGCGGAACGCCGGCTCGGCGAAGCTGCGCAGCTTGCGGCTGTGCAGCTGTTCAATGCCGTTGTTGCGCAGCAGCTCCAGGGCGCGGATGCCGATCTGCAAATGCTGCTTCACTCGCTGCTCATAGAAGCTGTTGGCCATGCCGGGCAGCTTGATCTCGCCGTGCAGCGGTTTGTCGGACACACACAGCAAGGTGCCGTAAGGCACGCGGAAGCGGAAGCCGTTGGCGGCGACCGTGGCGCTTTCCATGTCCAGCGCGATGGCGCGGCTCTGCGAGAAGCGCAGCAGCGGCGTACGGTGGTCGCGCAGCTCCCAGTTGCGGTCATCCACCGAGGCGACGGTGCCGGTGCGCATGATGCGTTTCAGCTCATAACCTTCGAGCTGGGTGATGCTGGCCACCGCGTCCTGCAGCGCCAGCTGTACTTCGGCCAGCGCCGGGATCGGCACCCACAGCGGCAGGTCGTCGTCCAGCACATGGTCGTCGCGCACGTAGGCGTGAGCCAGCACGTAGTCCCCCATGCGCTGCGAGGCCGACAGGCCGGCGCAATGCCCCAGCATCAGCCAGCCGTGCGGACGCAGCACCGCGACGTGGTCGGTCACGGTCTTGGCGTTGGAGGGCCCCACGCCGATATTGACCAGCGTGATGCCGGTGCCGTCGGCGCGCTGCAGGTGGTATGCCGGCATCTGCGGCTGACGCGCCGGCGCGACGCCGGTCGACGACTGCGCGCGTCCGCCTTCCTGGTTGGCGCTGTAGGTCGTGACGTTGCCCGGCTCGACGAAGGCCGTGTACTGCTGGCGATAGGCGCGCTCGTTCGGATCGTCGGTGGCTTCCATCAGGCTGCGCCCAAGGCGCACGAACTCGTCGACGTAGAAGGCGTAGTTGGTGAACAGCACATAACGCTGGAACTGATCCGGCGAGGTCGCGGTGTAGTGGCGCAGACGGTGCAGCGAATAGTCGATGCGCGGCCCGGTGAACAGCGCCAGCGGATGCACGCCGTCGCGCCATGCGCCGTTGTCTGCTTCATACGTACCGTTGGCGATGCGGTCGTCCATGGCCGCGAGATCGGGCAGGTCAAACAGGTCGGGCAAGGTCCGCAGGTGCTCGGGATCCAGACTACCCTCGACGTGAATCCCCTCGGGGAAGGCGAAATGCACCGGAATCGGCAACTCGCTCACGCCCACTTCCAGCGGCACCTGATGGTTCTGCAGCACCAGCTTGAACTGGCTCAGCAGGTAGTTGTGGAACAGCGCCGGACGCGTGATCGTGGTCTGGTAGCAACCGGGGCCGGCGACGAAACCGAAGGACTGGCGCGTATCGGTGTGGGTCGCCTTCTCGGTGGTGATGCGCACGAAGGGATAGCAGGCGCGCACGCGCTGCTCCAGGGCTTCGTTGGAAGAGAACTTGCGAAAGGCGTCGCGCAGGATGGACGTGTTGTGTTCGTAGATTTCCAGGACGCGCGCGTAAGCGGCTTCGGGGTCGGTGAATTTTTCTGTGGCAAACATCATTTTCTCCGTCATTGGCGCGCACGGCACAAGCTCGACAAGATGCGCCGCGTACGACTTGCCGACCAACGTCGGCCATTGAACATTCCTTGTATGCAATGCCATCTTACCCGAGTCGGGAGGGCTTCACGATCACCGCATCAGCACGGTCTATTGCTTGCTTCCTTCGCTTTGCGCCGTGTCGCATCGGTGCTATCTTCTGGATTCTGCCTTGCCATTTTTCCTTTGGCTCCAAAGCCGGAAACAATGGATCCAAATTGCGAGCAAAGAGTGTAATTTTCGCTCCGCAATGGTGCCTCAACGGCTCATCCGGGTGCACCCAATCCCAGTGGCGGTGCAGCATTCCCATGGCGTAAAAAAAGCTTTGATCGCAACGCGAGCGAGTGCTATCTTGGTCGCGCTCCGCAGCCTGCCGCTCACGCCCGCATGACGTGCGCGACGGATGCATCCGAGCCATAACAACTACCAATCCACACGTACAGAGGCACACATGCTCATCAAGAAATTCTTCGGCCAGATGCTGGTCCTGCTCTGCCTGGCGGCAGCAGCAAGCGCACAAGCGCAGAACCTCCCCAACGTCGTCATCCTGGCGACCGGCGGCACCATCGCCGGCACCGGCGCCACCAGCACCACCACCGTCGGCTACACCGCCGCCAAGGTTGGCGTGGATGCGCTGATCGCCGCCGTTCCCGAGCTGAAGAAGGTCGCCAACGTGCGCGGCGAGCAGACCATGCAGATCGCCAGCGAAAACATGAACAACGACGCCTGGCTGAAACTGGCCAAGCGCGTGAACACGCTGCTGGCGCAAAGCGACGTGGACGGCATCGTGATCACCCACGGCACCGACACCATTGAAGAAACCGCTTACTTCCTGGACCTGGTGGTCAAGAGCAAGAAGCCGGTGGTGATCGTCGGTGCGATGCGCCCGTCGACCGCCATCAGCGCCGACGGCCCGATCAACCTGTACAACGCGGTGCTGCTGGCCGGCTCCAAGGAAGCCATCGGCAAGGGCGTGCTGGTCACCCTGAACGACCAGATCAACGCCGGTCGCGAAGTCACCAAGACCAACACCTCCACGCTGGATACCTTCAAGACGCCGGAACTGGGCTACCTGGGTTACATCCAGGGCAGCAAGCCGTTCTTCTATCGCCAGTCGACCCGCAAGAACACGGCTGACACGCCGTTTGACGTCTCCAACCTGGACAAGCTGCCGCAAGTCGACATCGTCTACGGCTACGCCAACATGAACCCGATCGCACTGAACGCCTTCGTGGCCGCCGGCGCACAGGGCATCATCCACGCCGGCGTGGGTGACGGCAGCCTGAACAACACCGTGGTGCCATCGCTGACCGAAGCACGCAAGAAGGGCATCGTGATCGTGCGCTCGAGCCGCGTCGGACAGGGCATCGTGGCGCGCAACGGCGAAGCGGACGACGACAAGCTGGACTTCGTGGTCTCCGACACCCTGAACGCGCAAAAGGCCCGCATCCTGCTGATGCTGGCGCTGACCAAGACCACCGACACCAAGGAAATCCAGAAGATGTTCTGGGAATACTGATCCGCGACGCGGCGCGCCATTGCATCATCGGCGCCGCCCCGCGGTCAGCATGAAAAAAGCCCGCTGCATGCAGCGGGCTTTTTCTTTGCGCGTCGGATTTTCCGGATGCGCATCCGGCAATTCCGCCGGGTCAGAACCCCAGCGACTCGCCCGCCCCCAGCAAGGTGGCCACGCCAAGGATGGCGAAAATCGCCGAGGCAATGGCATGCACCACGCGCACCGGGATCTTGCCGGCGATACGGTCGCCCAACACCACCGCCGGTACGTTGGCGATCATCATGCCCAGCGTGGTGCCGGCCACCACCGGCACGAAGGCGTGGTACTGCGCGGCCAGCGCCACGGTGGCGACCTGCGTCTTGTCGCCCATCTCGGCCAGGAAGAAGGTCAGCAAGGTGGTGCCGAAGACGCCGAAGCGGCCGAACTTGGCCTCGCTCTCATCGAACTTGTCGGGAATCAAAGTCCACACCGCCATTGCGATGAAAGAAATGCCCAGCACCCAGCGCAAAACCTCCGGGGACACCAGCGAGGTGATCCACGCGCCGAGCGCGCCAGCGAAGGCATGGTTGGCGATGGTCGCGACCAAGACGCCGAAGATGATGGGAACGGGCTTGCGGAATTTGGCGGCCAGGATGAAGGCCAGCAGCTGGGTTTTGTCGCCGATCTCGGCGAGTGCGACGATGCCTGTGGAAACAAGGAATGCATCCATTGGGTTTTCTCTCCATGGCCGGACACGGACGAATGACCACGCGCGCTCTCCGGCCATTCCAGAGGCAACGTGGTCAAAGGTCTTGTCAAGCTGTTGGAACCGCCCGCGCCATGATCTGTGGATCAAGTATGTTGACGCGGGCCCCTCCTCAGGGTGGAAGGCGACTACTCCCCAATGACGGGCCGGATTGTACCGGCTTTGCCCGGATGCGTCCACGTGCAGCGGCAGCACATTGCCGCAAAGACATCGCCGGCGATCCCCGGCGGAACCATCGCCGCACGCCGCGACTCTGTAGAAGACACGGCTGAGCATCGCCGGCCGTCCACGGCCACCGGGCCGGATCATCAGAGCCCGCCTCGGCCGCCCATCGTCCACACCTTGTTCCGAGTCCGCCCATGCCTGATCGTCGCCGTTTCCTCGCCTCCGCCACCGCAGCCGCCGCGCTTGCCGCGTTGGGAATTCCCCCGGAAGCGCTGGCGGCCGCGCGCATGAAGATGGGATCGGCCGAACGCTTTTCCTTCGAGGCCCTGATCGCCCGCGCGCGCGACATGGCGAAGACGCCTTATCGCCCGTACGACAAGGCGTCGCGCGAGATCCTCGACCAGATCGACTACGAGGCGCACGGCAAGATCAAATTCAACACCGACTACGCGCCCTTCGCTGACGGCCCGGGACAGTTTCCGCTGACCTTCTTCCACCTCGGAAAATTCTTCCGGGTGCCGGTGCGCATGTTCGTGCTGGACGGCGCGGGAGACAGCTCGCCTGGCGCCACGCGCGCGCGTGAAATCCTCTACGACGACCATTACTTCGACATGCCGGCCGACAGCCCCGCGCACCAGCTGCCGCCGGGCAGCGGCTTTGCGGGCTTTCGCTTCCAGGAAAGCCGGCGGGCCGACCAGCAGAAAAAGGACTGGCGCAAGAACGACTGGGTCGCCTTCCTCGGTGCCTCGTATTTCCGCGCCATCGGCGACCTATACCAGTACGGCCTGTCGGCGCGCGGCATCGCCATCGACGTGGCCGAAGCTGGCAAGCAGGAGGAATTCCCCGACTTCACGCAATTCTTCTTCGAACCCGCCGCGCCCGGCAGCGACACCGTGGTGGTCTACGCCCTTCTGGAAGGCCCCAGCGTGACCGGCGCCTACAAGTTCACGATGCGCCGCGCCCGAGGCGTGACGATGGAGATCGACAAATCGCTGTTCCTGCGCCGCGACGTCGCGCGCCTGGGCCTGGCGCCGGCCACCTCGATGTACTGGTTCTCGGAAACCGTCAAGGGCGCCGGCGTTGACTGGCGCCCGGAGGTGCATGACTCCGACGGACTGGCCATCTGGGGCGGCAACGGCGAACACAT
The DNA here is from genome assembly GCF_017814915.1 of Herbaspirillum sp. LeCh32-8. GTDB lineage: Bacteria > Pseudomonadota > Gammaproteobacteria > Burkholderiales > Burkholderiaceae_D > Herbaspirillum. The sequence goes on from NZ_JAGIPZ010000011.1 coordinate 60,728, forward strand.
CTGGCGCCCGCTCAACAACCCGCCGCGCACCATGGCCTCATCCTTCGCCGACAGCGACCTGCGCGGCTTCGGCCTGCTGCAGCGCGACCGCGACTTCGACCATTACCAGGACGGCGTGCTCTATGACCGCCGGCCCAGCCTGTGGGTGGAGCCGCTGGAAGGCTGGGGCGACGGCGCGGTGCAGCTGATCGAGCTGCGCACCGACGACGAAATCCACGACAACATCGTCGCCATGTGGGTACCCAAGGCCCGGGCAAGCGCCGGGTCGGCCTATCGTCTGCGCTACCGGCTCTACTGGCAAAAGGACGAACCCTTCCCTTCGTCGCTGGCGCGCTGCGTGGCCACGCGCCTGGGCAACGGCGGCCAGCCCGGCCAGCCGCGTCCGCCCAACGTGCGCAAGTTCATGGTGGAGTTCAAGGGCGCGCCGCTGGAAAAACTCCCCTACGGCGCCAGGCCCGAGGCCGTCCTGAGCGCCTCGCGCGGCAGCTTCTCCTATGTCTTTACCGAACCGGTGCCCAACGGCGTGCCCGGCCACTGGCGCGCCCAGTTCGACCTGACGGTGGAGGGCGAGGAGCCGGTCGACCTGCGCCTGTTCCTGCGCGAACAGGGCCAGGCGCTGTCAGAGACCTGGCTGTTCCAGTACCACCCGTTCAGGACGAGCCCGGTCTATTGATGGGCTCGAATAAAAAAGATTTGCATATTTTGAAAACCGCTATATAATCTCGCTCCTTAACGCGGCTGTAGCTCAGCTGGATAGAGTACTTGGCTACGAACCAAGGGGTCGTGGGTTCGATTCCTGCCAGCCGCACCAGATATAAAGGGTCCATCGCAAGATGGGCCCTTTTGTCTTTCTGGCGTCCGCTTGCGCCGCATCCTATCTCCCTCCGGCTCATCCGCTTATCCTGCCCTCGCCGACGCCGCATTGCGTCATTGTCCGACATTGAAAAGCCGCCCATCGTGGCGATAATGAAGTTTCATTCCCTCATCTCACAGGAGCGGCGATGCAAACCAAATCGATGTTCATGCTGGCACTGGGCTCACTGGCCTTGGCAGCCCTGGCCAAACCCGCCATGCGCAAGGCCGACGCCATCATCCGCCGCCAGCGCGGCGAAACCCTCTCCGGCCTCCCCCTGACCATGGGCGAGCAAGATATGCAGGCAGTTGCACAGGAAAGTAGCGTGGTAGCCGACGGCACCCAGTCTCACACGCCCGAGGCGGCGCGCCCGCCCCTGATGGCGGCCCAGCGCAAGGATGGCGACTTTGCGCCGCCGGTAGGCGCGTGAATGCCGCGGCGGTGATGAACGATCCCTATTCGCTGCAACGTTTCGTTGGCGCACAAGCACCTCTCTTTGACGACGTGGTGGACGAACTGCGCGCCGGCGCCAAGCGCAGCCACTGGATGTGGTTCATCTTCCCGCAAATCGCCGGCCTGGGCCATAGCGACACGGCGCGCCATTTCGCCCTGCGCTCGCTGGGCGAAGCCCAGGCATACCTGCGCCACCCGGTGCTCGGCCCACGGCTAATCGAATGCACGCGGCTGGTGCTGGAGATGCACAAGACAAGGCCGCAGCGCACGCTGCGTGAGCTCTTCGGCACGCCCGACGACCTGAAATTCCACTCCTCGATGACGCTGTTCGCCGAGGCCGCTCCGGAACAACCGGAGTTCCCGGCCGCGCTGGCGCTTTATTTCGACGCCCAGCCTGACCGCGCCACGCTGCGGCTGCTGGTGGAAAAGCAGGGCGTGCATCTCGACCACTGAGCCAGGCCCCGTTGCCCGCACATCGCCAGCCGTATAGGCAATAAAAAACCCGCGGACATGTCCACGGGTTTTCTTTTATCCGCGCCGGGAACGGCGCGCTCATCCAGAGCGACGTACGGATCAGAACGGAATATCGTCGTCCATGTCCGAGAAGTTCGGCGCCGGGCGCTGGGCCGGTTGCTGACGCGGAGCGCCGCCGCCCATGCCGCCACCACCACCGCCGGCGTTCTGGCGCGAAGCGCCGCCGCCGTAACCACCACCACCACCGCCACCGCCGTAGCTGCCTTCATCCATCGCCCCGCCGCCGCCACCCTGGCGGCCGCCCAGCATCTGCATAGTGTCGGCGATGATTTCAGTGGTATAGCGCTCGACGCCTTCCTTGTCCTGCCACTTGCGGGTCTGCAGGCGGCCTTCAACGTAGATCTGCGAGCCCTTCTTCAGGTACTGACCTGCGATCTCGGCCAGCTTGCGGTAGAAGGTGATGCGGTGCCATTCGGTGAGTTCTTTCTTCTCGCCGCTGTTCTTGTCCTTCCAGCTTTCGGTCGTGGCGACGGCGATGTTGGTGACCGCTTCGCCGTTCGGCATATAGCGCGTTTCCGGATCGCGTCCGAGGTTGCCGACGATGATGACTTTGTTGACCGATGCCATTGTTTCTCCTGGATTACTTTCTGAATACGATTAAGCAGTTGCACCCGCCGCACGGGCTGCGCGCCGCGGCAGGTTTTTCATGTTAGCCGCGATTATAAGCCAGGACAGGCTCACCGCCGCACAGAGAAGGAAGACTGCCGAGATGCTCACATTCTGTTTAAGCCAGCCGCCCAGGGCGCCGCCGCAGAACAGGCCGAGCGCCTGCAGGGTGTTGTAGACGCCCAGCGCCGAGCCCTTGGCCGCCGGCGGCGCGATGCGCGACACCAGCGAGGGCTGCGACGCCTCCAGGATATTAAAGGCCACGAAGAACAGGAACAGCAGCGCCACCAGCATCCACCAGTGCACCACGCCTTGCGAGAGGACCGCCCAGAAGCCCAGCTGCACCAGCAGCAGCAGGACAATGGAAGCGACGAACACCTGCTTCATGCGACCGTGCTTCTCGGCCACGAACACCGGCGGCAGCATCAGCACGAAGGAAGCCAGCACCACCGGCAGGTAGATCTTCCAGTGCTCGTCCACGGCGATGCCGGAATACTGCACCAGCGCGCCGGGCAGCACCACGAACATGGCCAGCTGGGTCATGTGCAGTGTAAAGACGCCGAAATTCAGGCGCATCAGCTCGGCATTGCGCAGCACCTCGCCCAGCGGCACACGCCTGGCCTGGGCCATGGGCGCGTCCGGCACCAGCCACAGCACGGCGGCGATAGCCAGAATGGACAGCACGCCGGTCAGGCCGAAAATGCCGCCCATGCCGATCAGGCGATACAGCACCGGCGAAGCCACCAGCGAGACGGCGAAGGTCAGGCCGATCGAGGCGCCGACCATGGCCATGGCCTTGGTGCGGTGTTCTTCCCGGGTCGAGTCGGCGATGAAGGCGGTGATGGCGGCCGAGATCGCGCCAGCCCCCTGGACGGCGCGGCCGACGATCACCCAAGTCACGCTAGGCGCAGCGGCGGCGATGAACGAGCCCAGCGCGAACAGCACCAGGCCGATGACGATGATGCGCTTGCGGCCGTACTTGTCGGAGGCCATGCCGAAAGGAATCTGGCCGAACGATTGCGCCAGGCCGTAGATGCCCATCGCCAGTCCGACCAAGGCTGCGTTGTCGCCGCCCGGCAAACCCTTGGCATAGACCGCGAACACTGGAAGGATCAGAAACAGCCCCAGCATGCGCAGGGCGAAGATGGATGCCAGCGATGCCGAAGCGCGTACTTCGGCGCGCGACATGCCGGATTTTTCAGGCTGTGCGGATGAGCTTAAGGACTGGGTCATGACGAAATGGCGGCCGCGCAATCTGTATGTGCGCGCTGGCTGTGGAACAAAGACGCTATGGTACCAGCAACGGCTCGCGCCTCATGCTGTGGGAGGCAATACCGGCCATGCGCATTCGTGGATTTCCATGTGCTGTATCAAGCCAACACTTCACTTCGTATTTCGATGATTTTTTGTGGCGACTTTCCAAAAACGGCGTTTGTTTATAAAGAATTATGCAAAAATACTTGGCTGCTCATTTTTCTGCTTAACCTATAAAAGCCTCTGGGACGCGACATCTACTCGCATTTCCCAAAAGCAATAACCATCGCCTGGAAAAAGACAGCAACCACTCAGTGTGTTTAGGGGATCCAGGGGAAGCTGGAGCGCTGTACCGGTAACGATATCCAGTTGCCGTTTGCGCCGAGGCTTTGGTTTTTTGCACTTCTCGTCGGCGCGCTCGCCGACTGGCGTTTATATCCGCATGTTTTTCTTTATTTCGGCTCCAGAGCTTGAATCGGAGTCTTCCGCTTCGTCCGGACGCAAGGCCGCCACAGGCCATGGCAAAGGCGCTTCGGCCGTGCGCGTCTGGCTGATGCTGGCGGCCATTGCCTGCGCCTGGCTGCTGCCCGGTATCTTCGCCCACGGTCCGTGGAAACAGGACGAGACCTATACCTTCGGCATCATCCATCACATGCTGGTGTCCGGCGACTACCTGGTGCCCACCAATGCCGGCGAGCCGTTCATGGAAAAGCCGCCGCTCTATTACTGGACGGCCACGCTGTTCGCCCACCTTTTCTATCCGCTGCTGGAGTACCACGACGGCGCACGCCTGGCCAGCGTGTTTTACAACCTGATCACCCTGGCGTTCGTGGCCCGCATCGCCCAGCTGCTGTGGAACGAGCGCCGGCTGCTGAGCCTGCCGGTGCTGGGAACACTGGCGCTGTATGCCGGCTCGCCGGGCATGGTCAAGCATGCGCATGACATGTTCACCGATGTCGCGCTGGTCAGCGGCGCCAGCATGGCGACCTACGGCCTGCTGCGCATTGCCCTCGAGGTGCAGCGCCGCACGCCGACGCTGGCCGCCGCGCTGTGGTTCGGCCTGGGCGTGGGCATCACGCAGATGACCAAGGGCCTCTTCGTGCCGCTGATCTTCGCCGCCACCACCGTCTGCGTGGGCGTGCTGGTGCGCGAATGCCGCTCGTGGTCGTACTGGAAGATGGTCGGCATGGCGGTGCTGGTTTCGTTGCCCTTCTTCCTGATCTGGCCGGCGCTGCTGGCACAGCATTCGGTGCCGCTGTTCATGGAATGGTTCTGGGACAACAACGTCGGCCGCTTCTTCGGCTTCTCGGTGGCCAAGCTGGGTTCGGACAACGACCACACCGTGATCTTCCGTGCCTTGTCCGGCTTCGCCCTGCCCGGCTCGGTGCTGGCGGTGCTGGCCATTGGCGCCGGCGGCTGGCGCGGCCTGGGCAACCCGCGCGTCGTGCTGCCGCTGAGCTTTGTCATGATCAGCATTGCCGTGCTGCAAAGCTCGGCCACTGCGCGCCAGTTGTACCTGCTGCCGGTGCTGCTGCCCTTGGTGATGGTCGGCGCCCCTGCCATCATCCGCCTGCCCGGCTGGCTGCATCTCGCCTGGGACTGGTTCGCACGCTTTGCCTTCGCCTTCCTGGCGACGGTAATCTGGGCTACCTACATCGTTTCCTCCATGCCGGTCGAGTATCACCACTGGATCGCCTATTTCGGCAAGTGGCTGCCGCTGGGCTTCGTCATGCCGTTCCAGCCGCTGGCCGTGGCCGGCGCAATCGCCATGACGGCCCTGTGGCTGTGGAGCCTGGACAAGATCCGCCTGTCCGGACAATGGCGCGGCGCCTTCAGCTGGTTCGGCGGCATCACGCTGCTGTGGGGCCTGACCTACACCCTGTTGCTGCCCTGGGGCGACTACGGCAAAAGTTATGAATACGTCTACAAGGATCTGCGCACCACGATCACCGGCACGTGGCAAAACGACCAATGCATGGCGAGCCAGAACCTGGGCGAATCCGAAGCCCCGATGCTGTACTACTACGTCGGCATCCAGCACCAGCCTATCGACACCGTCGGCCAGACCGCCTGCAACTGGCTGATCCAGGGCTCGCCCACCAAACCGGCGCTGCCGCCCGGCAACTGGACGCGGGTCTGGCAAGGCCATCGCGATGGCGACGAAGGACAGATGCTGTACGTGTATCGCCGCGCGCAGTAAGCCGCCCGCAGCGTGGTCGGCTTGCCGGTTACACAAGAAAAAGGGACAAGAGACAAGACAGGAAAGCCGGCCTTGCGCCGGCTTTTTTTATTGCCGCGCTTTGATTTTTCCATCCTGCTCCCACATGGGCTTTCTGGGACGCCGGACCGCCCTGCCGGCCGATGGCAGTCCTGTTATAGTTACATGTTGTCCCACCGTTCCCCCGCAGATGGCCACGAGCTACGCGGCGGCAGGAAAACCTAGCTGAAGGCATCCATGGAAGAAATTCGCATTCGCGGCGCGCGTACGCACAATCTGAAGAATATCAACCTAGACCTCCCACGCAACAAACTGATCGTGATCACCGGGCTGTCCGGTTCGGGCAAGTCTTCGCTGGCGTTCGACACCCTGTACGCCGAAGGCCAGCGCCGCTACGTCGAGTCGCTCTCGGCCTACGCGCGCCAGTTCCTGCAACTGATGGAAAAACCCGACGTCGACATGATCGAAGGCCTGTCGCCGGCGATTTCCATCGAGCAGAAGGCGACTTCGCACAACCCGCGCTCCACCGTGGGGACGGTGACCGAAATCCACGACTACCTGCGCCTGCTGTACGCGCGCGTGGGCACCCCCTATTGCCCCGACCATCCGGAGCATCCGCTGGAAGCGCAGTCGGTGTCGCAGATGGTGGACGCCGTGCTGGCGCTGCCCGAAGACACCAAGCTGATGATCATGGCGCCGGTGGTGGCCAACCGCAAGGGCGAGCATGCCGACCTGTTCGAAGAGATGCAGGCTCAGGGCTTCATCCGCTTCCGCATCCAGAGCGGCACCGGCACGGCCAAGGTGTATGAAGTCGACGAGCTGCCCAAGCTGAAGAAAACCGAGAAGCACACCATTGACGTCGTGATCGACCGCGTCAAGGTCAAGGCCGACATCAAGCAGCGCCTGGCCGAAAGCTTCGAGACGGCGCTGCGCCTGGCCGACGGCCGCGCCATCGCGCTTGAAATGGACGGCGGTAAAGAACACCTGTACTCCAACAAGTTCGCCTGCCCGATCTGCGGCTACTCGCTGCAGGAGCTGGAGCCGCGCCTGTTCTCCTTCAACAACCCGATGGGCGCCTGTCCCGAGTGCGACGGCCTGGGCCACATCGAATTCTTCGACCCCAAGCGCATCGTCGCCTTCCCCAACCTGTCGCTGGCCTCGGGCGCGATCAAGGGCTGGGATCGCCGCAACCAGTTCTACTTCCAGATGCTGACCAGCATCGCCGCCTACTATGGTTTCGACCTCGACGTGCCCTTCGAGCAGCTGGACGACAAGGCGCAGCAGGCCGTGCTGTTCGGCTCCGGCCGCCAGACCATTCCGTTCGCCTACGTCAACGAGCGCGGCCGCACGGTGGTCAAGGAGCACACCTTCGAAGGCGTGGTCAACAACCTGCAGCGCCGCTACCGCGAGACCGATTCGATGGCGGTCAAGGAAGAGCTGGCCAAGTTCATCAACGAGAAGCAATGCCCGTCCTGCCACGGCGCCCGCCTCCGGGTGGAAGCGCGCTACGTGAAAGTCGGCGCCGGCAAGCAACAGCGCGCCATCTATGAAGTGGCCGCCACGCCGCTGCGCGAGACCCTGTCCTTCTTCGAAACCTTGAAGCTGACCGGCGCCAAAAAGGAAATCGCCGACCGCATCATCAAGGAAATCGTCTCGCGCCTGACCTTCCTGAACAACGTCGGCCTCGACTATCTCTCGCTGGAACGCAGCGCCGACACACTCTCCGGCGGCGAGGCGCAGCGCATCCGCCTGGCTTCGCAGATCGGCTCGGGCCTGACCGGCGTGATGTACGTGCTGGATGAACCCTCCATCGGCCTGCACCAGCGCGACAACGACCGCCTGATCGACACCCTGCGCCACCTGCGCGACATCGGCAACACCGTGCTGGTAGTGGAGCACGATGAAGACGCCATCCGCACCGCCGACTTCGTGGTCGACATGGGCATCGGCGCCGGCGTGCACGGCGGCGACGTGATCGCCCAGGGCACGCTGGAAGAGATCCTGAAGAACAAGAAGTCGCTGACCGCCAAGTACCTCAACGGCACGCTGGAAATCGCCGTGCCCAAGAAGCGCACGCCGTGCGACGAAGAGCGCATGCTGACCATTTCCGGCGCCACCGGCAACAACCTGAAGAACGTCGACCTGGAACTGCCGGTGGGCCTGCTGACCTGCGTGACCGGCGTGTCCGGCTCGGGCAAGTCGACGCTGGTCAACGACACGCTGTATCTATCGGCCGCGCGCCACCTGTACGGCTCGCAGACCGAACCGGCGGCGCACGAGGCGATCGGCGGGCTGGAGCACTTCGACAAGGTGATCGCCGTCGACCAGGCGCCCATCGGCCGCACCCCGCGCTCCAACCCGGCGACTTATACCGGCCTGTTCACCCCGATCCGCGACCTGTTCGCCACCGTACCGATGGCCAAGGAGCGCGGCTACAGCGCCGGGCGCTTCTCGTTCAACGTCAAGGGCGGCCGCTGCGAAGCCTGCCAGGGCGACGGCGTGATCAAGGTCGAGATGCACTTCCTGCCGGACGTGTATGTGCCCTGCGACGTCTGCCACGGCAAGCGCTACAACCGCGAGACGCTGGAAGTGCAGTACAAGGGCAAGAACATCACCGAGATCCTCGACATGACGGTGGAAGACGCGCACGAGTTCTTCAAGCCGGTGCCGCTGATCGCGCGCAAGCTGCAGACGCTGCTGGATGTCGGCCTGGGCTACATCAAGCTGGGCCAGAGCGCGACCACGCTCTCGGGCGGCGAAGCGCAGCGCGTGAAGCTGTCGCTGGAGCTATCCAAGCGCGACACCGGCCGCACGCTGTATATCCTGGACGAGCCGACCACCGGCCTGCACTTCCACGACATCGACCTGCTGCTCAAGGTGATCCATCGCCTGCGCGACCAGGGCAACACGGTGACCATCATCGAGCACAACCTGGACGTCATCAAGACTGCCGACTGGATCATCGACCTCGGCCCCGAAGGCGGCGCGGGCGGCGGCAAGATCGTCGCGGCCGGCACGCCGGAGGATGTGGCCAAGAACCCGGCCAGCGTCACCGGCAAGTACCTGGCCCCGCTGTTGAAGAAGAAAAAGTAAGCAAGAAAAGCAAGACCGGCTTGAGCGCGCGCAAACGATACAGATAAAGCCGTCATCTGTATCTTGCGCGCCGGCGGCAAAGGCGTAGTGTCGTGCGCCTGGCCGCCATCAGGCGCACAATGAAGGCGGGAGAAAAACACTCCCGCCGTGCAACCCCGAAAGTCCCACATGTCAAACCCGCTGTCGCCCGCCCAGGTAGAAACCTTCCGCAAGGAAGGCTATCTGGTGCTCAAAGGCATGGTCGCGCCCGAGCAGCGCGAACGCCTGATGGCCGTGACGCAGGATCACCTGCGCCGCGCCGTCGCCCCCCTGGAATACGAAGCTGAAGTCGGCTATGAAGGCGCGCCCGCCTCACTGGAGGCCGAGGGCGGCCGCACCGCACGACGCCTGCGCGCCGCCTGGCAGCGCGACCTCGCCTACCGCGAATGGGCGTCCGATCCCCGCCTGGTGGCCATGCTGCGCCAGTTGTTCGGCGAGCCGGCTTGCATCACGCTGGCCCATCACAATTGCGTGATGACCAAGCACCCGACCTTCGGCACCGCCACCGGCTGGCACCGCGACATCCGTTACTGGTCCTTCCCGCGCAACGAACTGATTTCGGTGTGGCTGGCGCTGGGCGTGGAGACACCGGAAAACGGCGGCCTCAAGTTCATTCCCGGCTCGCACCAGTTGCAACTGCAGCCGGAACAGATGGATGAGCTCGATTTTCTGCGCCCCGAAGTGGCGGCCAACCAGGCGCTGTTCGCGCAGGGCGTCTCGCCGTCGCTGGAGCCGGGCGACGTGGTGCTGTTCCACAGCGGCCTGTTCCACGCGGCGGGACGCAATGACAGCGACCAAGTCAAATGCTCGGCGGTGTTCGCCTACCACGGCAAGAGCAACGCGCCGGTGCCGGGAACGCGCTCATCGGCCTCCGAGGATATCCAGCTGGATCAGTAACCGCGCCGTCGGCGTCGTCCATGAAAAAAGCGCAGCCGAGGCTGCGCTTTTTCATTGCCGATGAATAACGCTCAGGCCATCAGAACTGTTCCCAGTCATCATCCCCCGCCGGGGATTTGGCCGACGCCGAAGCCGGCGCTGCAGCCAGTTTCGGGGCAGCGGTCGGCTTGGCCGCAGGTGCGACGCGCGCAGCCGCGGGCCTGGGTGCCTGCGCCACCACCGGCTTGGCTGCGGCCACCGGCGCCGCCTGCGTACGCGCCTGTTGCGATTCGTGCAGGCGGAACACGCTGACCGCGCCGGACAGGCGCACCGCCTGCTCCTGCAACGATTGCGCGGCGGCGGCTGCCTCTTCCACCAGCGCGGCGTTCTGCTGGGTGGTCTCGTCCATCTGCGTGATGGCGCGGTTGACCTCTTCAATGCCGGTGCTCTGCTCGTGGCTGGCAGCGGTAATCTCACCCATGACGTCGGTCACGCGCCGTACGCTGGCCACCACCTCCTCCATGGTTTCACCAGCCTGCGCCACCAGCGTGCTGCCGTTGCCGACCTTGGCCACGGAGTCGTCGATCAGTTGCTTGATCTCCTTGGCGGCCGAGGCCGAGCGCTGCGCCAGCGAGCGCACCTCGGAGGCCACCACCGCAAAGCCACGACCCTGCTCGCCGGCACGCGCCGCCTCGACCGCTGCGTTCAGCGCCAGGATGTTGGTCTGGAAGGCGATGCCGTCGATCACGCTGATGATGTCGACGATCTTGCGCGAGGAGTCGTTGATGGAGCTCATGGTGTCGACCACCTGGCGCACCACGTCACCGCCGCGCGAGGCCACGTCGGAGGCGGAGGCCGCCAGCTGGTTGGCCTGGCGGGCGTTGTCGGCGTTCTGCTTGACGGTGGAGGTCAGCTCTTCCATGGCCGAGGCGGTTTCTTCCAGCGAGCCGGCCTGCTGCTCGGTGCGCGAAGAAAGGTCGAGGTTGCCGGTGGCGATTTCGGCGGCGGCGGTGTTGATGGTGTCGGTGCTGGTGCGCACTTCGCCGACGATGCGCAGCAGGTTGCCGTTCATCTCCTTCAAGGCCGCCATCAGCTGGCCGGTCTCGTCCTTGCTACGCACTTCGATGTCCTGCGTCAGGTCACCTGCGGCCACGCCTTGCGCCACCTTCACCGCCTGCTCCAGCGGACGCGAGATCGCGCGCACCAGGATGAAGCCCATGAAGATCGCCACCGCCAGGCCGATCACGATGGCCGCGGTCATCACGCTCACCAGGGTCTGATAACGGCTTTGCGCATCTTCATAGAGTTCGCGGCCGACCCGGCGCTGCAGGTCCATCAGCTGGTTCATGGTGCCATGCACCTCGTTGAAGGATTGCAGCATCGCGCCGTTGTAGAGATCGCTTGCGCCCTGGAAGTCGCGGTTGCGCAGGGCTTCGACGGCCGGCTTCACGCCGTCCGCGATGAACTTCTGGCGCTGCGGGACGAGCTTGTCGGCCAGGGATTTTTCTTCCGGCGTGAGATAGGTGTCGAGATATTCCTTGAGAACCTTGTCGCTGTCCTTGACGGTCTTCTCCAGCTTTTCCATGCCCTTGTCGATCTCGCCGGAGTCGCCGACGATGGCGGTGGAAATGCCGTAACGGCCGACATCGAGCGCAGAGGAAATCTGCTCCAGCTGCGTCAGCGCAACCAGCCGGTCTTCATACAACGAGCGCATCTGCGCGTTGGTGGAGTTCAGGCTCACCAGGCCGAGTACGCCGGAAGCGACCAGCAGTATTGCAAGAAAACCGATTACGAAGATCAGGCGCGCCTTGATCGTCAATTTGCTGAACATTTGCTTCCCCCCTGGAATATGGCTATGTGTCCGCCGCAACAGGATGCGCGACGGCAGCCATTGAGTTATACCCCCCTCGCTGGCCGGCGATATCGTGGAATATCACGGTGAAGTCCAAGCATTTCCCATACCAGCCGTTGCCCGGCGGCAGTTCTCGTTACCCTCGGGAAATTCAGTGTGCAGGCAGGCCCAGCCAAAGGCCAAACGGCACGAAAACGATGGCAGCAAGATTGCCCATGAGCACGATGGCGGCGACCTTGTCGGGCTCCTGTCGATATTGCTCGGCAACCATGAAACACAGCACCGCGGGCGGCAGCGCCGCGAACAGATACATCTCGCCGCGTTGCACGGCGGTCAGGGGCAGCAGCTGGTCCAGCACTAGCGCGCACAGCAGTCCGGTCAGCGGACAAGCGGCCGCGCCGACCAGGCCGATGTGCCAGCTCTTGAAGCTGATGTCCATCATGCGCACGCCCAGCGAAAACAGCATGATGGGAATGCTGGCCTCGCCCAGCAGCTTCATCGCCGAGAACAGCGGACCGGGCAGGCTGACGCGAAACAGCGCGCACAGCACGCCCAGGATCATGGCCAGCATGATGGGGCTGGAAACCAGCCGCAGCAGCGAGCCGGGACGCTGCTCGCGGCCAGACTGGATCATCTTCACGCACAGCGAGAAGTAGACGAAGGTGGATGCGGTGAACAGCGCCACCGCGGCCGGCAGCGCTTCCTGGCCGAATGCTAGCAGCAACAGCGGCAGGCCCATGTTGCCGCCGTTGTTGTACATCATCGGCGGCAGGAAGGTGCGTTTGTCGTAACCCAGCGCGCGCGCCAGCGGCCAGGCCAGCAGTCCCGATCCGAGCGAGATCAGCACGCTGGCCAGGATCAGCCAGCCGTTGTGATACAGGTCAAAGGACTTGGATGAGAGCGCGCTGAAAATCATCAGCGGCGCCAGCGCCTCCATCGAGACGCGGTTCACCGACGCCATGTCGATGCGCACCACCTCGCCGCGCCAGCGCGCGTAGCCATAACCCATCGCGATGATGGCGAAGACCGGCAGGATGATGGCGGCGATGCGTTCGATGAGGTCCATGAAGAAGGCCGACGGTGATGGACGACGAGGCGACTATTTGCTGAGCAGGCGCTTTTCCGCCCGCAGGATGTTTTCCGAACTGCCGCGCAACACCACGATGTCGCCGCCCATGAGGAGGGTGTCTTGCGCCGCCTCGACGCGTTGCTTGCCGCGCCTGAGCATCGTCACCTCGGCACCGCACTGGTTCTGCAAGTCCATCTCGGCCAACGTGCGGCCGACGGCGCCCGCGCCGTCGATCAGGGTGACCGATTGCAGGCGCACGTTCATGCCCTCGTTGTCGTCCTCGACATCGGCGGCGCCGTGGAAATAACCGCGCAAGGAGGCGTAGCGCTCGTCGCGCGCATCCTGCACGCGATGCACCACCCGGCGCAGCGGCACGCCCAGCATCACCAATGCGTGCGAGGCCAGCATCAGGCTGCCTTCCAACGACTCCGGCACGACCTCGGTGGCGCCGGCGGCGAGCAGCTTTTCCAGATCGGCGTCGTCGTAGCTGCGCACGATCACCGGCAATTCCGGCTCAAGCTCGGCGGCGTGGTGCAGCACTTTCAGCGCCGAGGGCGTGCTGGCGTAGGTCACCACCAGCGCCGCGGCGCGGTGGATGCCGGCGGCCACCAGACTCTCGCGCCGGGCGGCATCGCCATAGGAGACGTTGGCGCCGCCGCTGCGGGCGTCCTGCACCAGTTCGGGATCCAGCTCCAGCGCGTGGTAGGCGATGCCCTCTTCTTCCAGCAGGCGCGCCAGGCTTTGGCCGCTGCGACCGAAGCCGGCGATGATCACGTGCTTTTGCGCGCTCATGGTGCGCGTGGCCAGTTGAGTCAACGCCAGCGACTGCAGCATCCATTCGTTGGCGGACAGCTTCATGACGATGGCGTCGGATTTGGCCAGGATGAACGGTGCCGCCAGCATCGACAACACCATCGCCGCCAGGATGGCCTGGATCAGCAGCGGGTCGATCAGCTTCAGGGCGCCGGCCTGGTTCAACAGCACGAAACCGAATTCGCCGGCCTGCGCCAGCGCCAGGCCCGTGCGCAGCGCCACGCCGGTGGAGGAGCCGAACAGGCGCGCCAGCGCCGCGATCAGGCCGAATTTGAGCAGCACCGGCCCGGTCAGCAGCAACAGGACCATGAACCAGTGATCGATCAGCGTGCGCACATTGAGCAGCATGCCGATGGTGATGAAGAACAGGCCCAGCAGCACATCGCGGAAGGATTTGATGTCCTCCTCCACCTGGTGCTTGAACTCGGTCTCGGAAATCAGCATGCCGGCGATGAAGGCGCCCAGCGCCAGCGACAGGCCGGCCTTCTCGGTGATCCAGGCCGCGCCCAGCGTGATCAGCAGCAGGTTCAGCATGAACAGCTCCTGCGAGCGGCGCTTGACCACGATCTTGAACCAGCCGCGCATGAGCTTGTGGCCGAAGAACAGCAGCAGCGCGAGCACCACCATGGCCTTGGCTACCGCCCAGCCCAGCGTCACCACCAGGTTGCCGGAATTGTTGGCCAGCGCCGGCACCACGATCAACAGCGGCACCAGCGCCAGATCCTGGAACAGCAGCACGCCGAGGATGCGGCGGCCGTGCTCGGTCTCCAGCTCGAGGCGCTCGGTGAGCAGCTTGGAGACAATCGCGGTGGACGACATGGTGAGCGCGCCGCCCAGCGCGAAGGCGGCCTGCCAGCTGATCGCGGCGACCTGCGGCAGGTACCACGCCACCAACCAGCCGAACACCATGGTCACGCCGATGGTGGTCACCACTTGCGCCACGCCCAGGCCGAAGACGATGTGGCGCATGGCCGAGAGCTTGTTGAGCGAGAACTCCAGGCCGATCGAGAACATCAGGAACACCACGCCGAACTCGGCCAGGGCGTGCGTGGTTTCGTTGTCTTCGGCAAATCCCAGGCCGTGCGGGCCGATCACGATGCCCACCACCAGGTAGCCCAGCATGGGCGGCAGGTGCATCATGCGGAAGGCGACCACGCCCAGTACCGCCGCGGCCAACAGGAATAAGGTCAGTTCCAGTCCGGAAAACATGTGTGGATGATTCGCTTGCGACTTGTTATAGATGGATGCGGGCTGAACCAATCGGATCGGCAAGCGAGAAACATGCCTGTGGTGCGGACGCGGCGCACGCACGGTGAAGGCGCTTGTTTGCGGTGCAACCGGGCGGTCTCCCGAGACTGGCTACGCCCTCTGATGCGCACGATGTTGCATCGCAACCGCAAGCGGCGCCATCCGGGGTCTCCTTACATC
This sequence comes from Herbaspirillum sp. LeCh32-8, assembly GCF_017814915.1. Classification (GTDB taxonomy): domain Bacteria; phylum Pseudomonadota; class Gammaproteobacteria; order Burkholderiales; family Burkholderiaceae_D; genus Herbaspirillum. The sequence continues at coordinate 75,816 of NZ_JAGIPZ010000011.1, forward strand.
TGGCAAGTTTTTTGCTTTGCTAATTCGTTTATACTTCGGTTATGAGTGTAACCGATGACAAAACCACGCCCGCATCTTTTTCGGCCGGGGACGCCCGCCGCGCGCTTGAGCTGGCGCGCCAGACCCTGCAGATCGAAGCCGATGCCATCCTGGCGCTGAAAAACCGCCTGTCCGACGACAGTTCCGAACCGCTCGCCCAAGCCGTGCATCTCTTGCTGGATTGCAAGGGCCGCGCCGTGGTCTCGGGGATCGGCAAGTCCGGCCACATCGGCCGCAAGATCGCCGCGACGCTGGCCTCCACCGGCACGCCGTCGTTGTTCATGCACCCGGCCGAAGCCGCCCACGGCGACCTGGGCATGGTCACGCCCAAGGACGTCTTCATCGCCATCTCCAACTCCGGCGAAACCGCCGAACTGCTGGCCATCGTCCCCATCGTCAAGCGCATGGGCGCGGTGATCATCGGCATGACCGGCAATGACGACTCCAGCCTGGCCAGAATGTCCACCGTGCACCTGAACGTGGGCGTGGACAAGGAAGCCTGTACCCTGAACCTGGCGCCCACGGCCAGCACCACCGCGACGCTGGCCATGGGTGATGCGCTGGCGGTGTCGCTGCTGGATGCGCGCGGCTTCATGGAAGAAGATTTCGCGCGTTCCCACCCGGGCGGCGCGCTGGGCCGCCGCCTGCTGACCCACGTGCGCGACGTCATGCGCAGCGGCGATGCGATTCCGGCGGTGCGCCCCGATGTGTCGCTCTCCGACGCGCTGATGGAAATCACCCGCAAGGGCATGGCCATGACCGCCGTGGTCGACGACGCCTTCCGTCCGGTCGGCGTGTTCACCGACGGCGACCTGCGTCGTCTGCTGGAGCGCGGCCAGGACTTCATCAAGTCCTCGATTGCCGACGTCATGCATGCCGGCCCGCGCACCGTGAACCAGGATCAGCTGGCCGTGGACGCCGTGCAGCTGATGGAAGAATTCCGCATCAACCAGCTGCTGGTGACCGATGCGAAAGGCACCCTGGTCGGCGCGCTGCATATCCACGACCTGACCCGCGCCAAGGTGATCTGATGACTGCCGCCGCCAGCCAGAACGCCAACTCGTTTGCCAGCACCTTCGCCCCTGCCGTCCTGGCCAAGGCGTCCGGCACACGCCTGATGATCTTCGACGTCGACGGCGTACTGACCGACGGCGGCCTGTTCTACGGCGAAGACGGCGAATCGGTGAAGCGCTTCAACGCGCTGGACGGCCACGGCCTCAAGATGATGCAGCAGTTCGGCACGGCCGCAGCCATCATCACCGCGCGCCAGTCGCCGTTCGTGCTGCGCCGGGCCAAGGACCTGGGCATCGCCCACGTATTCCAGGGCGTGCACGACAAACGCCAGGCCTTCGAGCAGCTGCTGCAGCACACCGGTCTGTCGGCCACCGACTGCGGCTATCTCGGCGACGACGTCATTGACCTGCCGGTGCTGACCCGCGTCGGCTTCAAGGCCTGCGTGGCCAACGGCCACCGCGAGGTGAAATCGCGCAGCGACTATGTGACCGTCGCCACCGGCGGCAATGGCGCAGTGCGCGAAGTGTGCGACCTGATCCTGGCCGCGCAGGGCAATTACGAGGCGGCGCTGGCGCCGTACCTGGCATGAGCAATCGCAGCGGCGAACGCGCAGCGGACCGGATCCGCCTGGGGGTGATCCTGGTGGTGCTGATCGCGCTGGCGCTGGGCAGCTTCTGGGTGCTGCAGGTGCTGCGCACGACCGGCGACCAGCAGCAGGCCGAACGTCCGCGCAGCAAACCGGACTACTACCTGGAAAACTTCAGCTACGTGAAGATGGGCCCGACCGGCCTGCCGCGTTATGACGTGTCCGGCACCAAAATGGTCCACTTCCCGACCGATGACTCCTTCGAGATCACCAAGCCGGTAGTGCACAGCCTGGACAAGGAAAAGCCGCCGATGGAGTTGTATTCCAACACCGCGCGCGTGACCGACGACCAGACCCAAATTCATATGTACGGCGACGCCAATGCGATCCGCGGCGCCGCGAACGGCCGCGACCCGATGCACCTGGTGTCGGAATACCTGCTGCTGTTGCCCGACGACGAGATCGTCAAGACCGACAAGCCGGTCGTGATGACCACCGGCACCACCCGCTTAAGCGGCGTGGGCATGCTGGCCAACAATGCCACCCAGGTCGTCCAGCTGTTCGGCAACGTGCGCGGGCATTACGAACCGACGCCGAAGAAACGCTGAGTCCTTCATCACAACAAGATCGCCAGACCCGACCAGACAGGAATCTATGAAACGCTCACTCTTATTGTCGATGCTGCTGTTGGCCGCCGTGTGCGGCGTGGCGCGCGCCGAGAAGGCCGACACCACCAAGCCGACCAACATCGAAGCCGACCAGATGGTCTACGACGACGTGCGCCAGGTGAAGACCTTCACCGGCAACGTGGTGTTGACCCGCGGCACGCTGCTGATCAAGGCCGGCCGCGTGGTGCTGACCACCGACCAGTACGGCTACGAATACGCGGTGTTGTACGCGGCGCCGGGATCGCTGGCCAGCTTCCGCCAGAAGCGCGACGGCGGCCCCGACCTGTGGATCGAGGGCCAGGCCGAGCGTATTGAATATTCGGAGCAGACCGAGATCTCCAAGCTGTTCCAGCGCGCGCATATCCAGCGCATGGACGGCAAGCGCGTCACCGACGAAGTCAACGGCGAGTTCATTTCCTATGACAGCCGCGCCGAGTTCTATTCGGTCAACAACACCGCCAGCGGCGAAAGCAAGCCGGGCGCCGGTCGCATCACCGCCGTGATTCAGCCCAAGAACCCGCCGCCGGCGCAACCGCAGACGCAACCCGAACAGCCGGCTCAGCCCGCGAAGGGCAAATAAGATGACGAGCTCGCTGGTAGTCCGCGGACTGAAGAAAAGCTATGGCGCGCGCCAGGTGGTGCGCGATGTATCGATGGAAGTGCGCAGCGGCGAAGTGGTCGGCCTGCTCGGCCCCAACGGCGCCGGCAAGACCACCTCGTTCTACATGATCGTCGGCCTGGTGCCGTCGGACGGCGGCGAGATCGATCTGGACGGCGCCGCCATCTCCAGCCTGCCCATCCACAAGCGCGCCACGCTGGGCTTGTCCTACCTGCCGCAGGAAGCCTCGGTATTTCGTAAGCTGACGGTGGAAGACAACATCCGCGCGGTGCTGGAGCTGCGCCAGGAAAACGGCAAATCGCTGCCGCGCGACGAAATCGAAGGGCGCCTGAACAATCTGCTGCACGAGCTGCAGATCGAGAAGCTGCGCGACAGCCAGGCGCTGTCGCTGTCGGGCGGCGAACGCCGTCGCGTCGAGATCGCGCGCGCGCTCGCCACCGATCCGCGCTTCGTGCTGCTGGACGAACCCTTCGCGGGTATCGACCCGATCGCGGTGATCGAGATCCAGCGCATCGTGCGCTTCCTCAAGGAACGCGGCATCGGGGTGCTGATCACCGACCACAACGTGCGCGAGACGCTGGGCATCTGCGACCGCGCCTACATCATCAACCAGGGCACGGTGCTGGCCAGCGGCAGCCCGGACGACATCATCGCCAACGAATCGGTGCGCCGCGTCTACCTGGGTGAACACTTCCGCATGTGATCGCGACGACAGAGCGCCACATTGCATCGACCAACACGCACGAGAGTAATCACAGCCGGCCACGCGGCATCCTGAACGCCAGATGAAACAGTCGCTCCAGTTACGCACCTCGCAGCACCTCGCCTTGACGCCGCAACTGCAGCAGTCGATCAGGCTGCTGCAATTGTCGACGCTGGAGCTGCACCAGGAGCTGGAGCAGATCCTCTCCGACAACCCGCTGCTGGAACGCCTGGACGATGCGCTCGACAACTCGGTGCGCCTGCTGGCCGACGGCGCGATCTCGGCGTCGCCCTCCAGCGGCGTGGCTGACGGCCCCGGCGCCGAGGCCGGCGCCGAAGCGCCCGCACCGGGCAGCGGGGCCGACGGCGAAGCAAACTTCGAGCAACAGGACAACGCACCGGACAGCGGCGTCAGCGGCGATGCCGACTGGAGCTTCGACGACGTCGCGCGCAACGGCAAATCCTCCGACGACGAAGACGCGCGCCCGCAACTGGAAGCGCATGAAATCACGCTACGCGAGCACCTGCTCGATCAGATCCGCGTCACGGCCCGCACGCTGCGCGACCGCGCGCTGCTGGAGCTGCTGACCGATGCGCTGGACGACAGCGGCTACCTCGAGGAACCGCTGGAAGACATCCTCGCGCGCCTGCCCGAAGAACTGGGCGTGGATCTGGAAGAGCTGTCGATCTCGCTCACGCTGCTGCAGAGCCTGGACCCGGCCGGCGTGGGCGCGCGCAGCCCCAGCGAATGCCTGGCGCTGCAGATCCGGCGCCTGCCCAAGGTGCCGTTCGTCACGCGCCGGCTGGCCTTGCGCATTGTCGAGGATTACCTGCCGCTGTTCGCCCAACGCGACTTCAACAAGATCAAGAAGGCGCTCGACTGCGACGACGAGGACCTGCGCGAGGCGCAGGCGGTGATCCGCCAATGCCGCCCGCACCCCGGCGCCGAGTTCGCGCGCGATGCTTCCGACTATGTGGTGCCGGACGTGATTGTCAAACAGACAAAGAGCGGCTGGCAGGTGCTGCTCAACCATGACGTGATGCCCAAGCTGCGCGTCAATGCGATGTACGCCAGCGCGCTGAAGCAGTCGAAAGGCGAAGTTTCCCTCACGTCACAGCTGCAGGAAGCCAAATGGCTGATCAAAAATATGCGGCAACGTTTCGATACAATTTTGCGAGTCGCGCAGGCTATTGTCGAACGTCAAAGAAACTTCTTTTCGCACGGCGCAGTCGCCATGCGCCCCCTTGTGCTGCGTGAAATTGCTGATACACTGGGTCTACACGAGAGCACAATCTCTCGCGTGACAACTCAGAAATACATGCTCACGCCACATGGCATGTTCGAGTTGAAGTACTTCTTCGGCAGCCACGTCGCGACGGAAACCGGAGGTGAAGCATCCTCCACTGCGATCCGGGCGCTGATCAAACAGTTGATAGGAGCAGAAAACCCGCAGACCCCTTTATCCGATAGCAAGATTGCGGATATGCTGGCTGAACAAGGCATGGTGGTCGCGCGACGTACGGTCGCAAAATACCGCGAAGTCCTGAAAATTCCGCCAGTCAATCTCCGCAAATCCCTCTGAGCTTTCTCAGTTTTTCTGTAGTACTTTGCAGCCGTCGCTGTGTTCAGGCATTTAGCCGTGCCCCAAGACACAAACGCTGTGCTCTCCGGTGTATTGGACGAGATGCACGAACCTCCAGTGACTTCACGATAGGAGTGTTGTATGAATCTGACCATCAGTGGACACCACCTCGAACTGACCCCTGCCATCCGGGAATACGTGCAGAGCAAGCTGGCACGCATCAAGCGGCATTTCGACAACGTGATCGACGTCAGCGTCATCCTGAGCGTAGACAAACTGACAGAGAAGGAAAAGCGCCAAAAGGCGGAAATCAACGTCCACATCAAGGGGAAGGATTTGCACGCGGAAAGCATCGCCCACGACCTGTATGCGGCGATTGACGCATTGATCGACAAGCTGGACCGTCAGGTCATCAAGCACAAGGACAGACTGCAGGAGCATCACTCCATGGCCAAGCGCCTGCCGGACAGCCCGGCCGAGGGTGCCGCAGCGGGCGCATAGGCGCCGAACCGGCGGGCTGCGGCCCGCCATGACGAGGAAAGGGCGCGCAAGCGCCCTTTTTCATTTCCGGCCCGCAACCCGGCGGACGCATCAGGCCGCAGCGCAATCGCGCATACGATTTAAATAATATGCATCCGACAACGGCGCTGGCCAATACGACCGGAGCGCAATCCCTCGGCCGCTTCTTGAAGACGATTCCTTCACCCCCATTTATTGTCAACGCAGCACCTGGAACACCGGCCCACAGCATGTCCCGACGGCAACAATGCCTGTCGCAAAGTCGCCTCCGACAGGTTGCGGATCAAACGCGAATGCCGTCTTTTCCCTATAATGTCGGCAATCATCAATTTTTAAGGCATAGCCATGAGCGACGTTCAATCCTGGATCAAAGAAACCGTCACCCAAAACCCCGTCGTGCTGTTCATGAAGGGCACCGCGCAATTCCCGCAATGCGGTTTCTCGGGCAAGGCAATCCAGCTGCTCAAGGCCAGCGGCGCCGAGAACATCGTGACCGTGAACGTACTGGAAAGCCCGGACGTGCGCCAAGGCATCAAGGAATACTCGAACTGGCCGACCATTCCCCAGCTGTACGTCAAGGGTGAATTCATCGGCGGCTCGGACATCATGAACGAGATGTACACCTCCGGAGAACTGCAGACCCTGATCAAGGGCTGATATTTCCCCCGCATTGCTTCCCGTCTCTGCTCCCGCCGCATGTCCCGCCAGCGCCTGATCATCGCCATCACCGGCGCGACGGGCGCCGTCTACGGCGTGCGGCTGTTGGAACATCTGCGCGGCAACGCGCAGGTGGAGACGCACCTGCTGATCTCGGACGCGGGCGTACTCAACCTGCATCAGGAGATGGAGCTCGGCCGCAAGGATGTGGAAGCGCTGGCCGATGTGGTGCACAACGTGCGCGACGTCGGCGCGTCCATCGCCAGCGGCTCCTTCGTCTCCAGCGGCATGATCGTCGCGCCCTGCTCGATGAAAACGCTGGCATCGGTGGCTCATGGCCTCTCCGACAACCTGATCAGTCGCGCTGCAGACGTGGTGTTGAAAGAACGTCGCCGCCTGGTGCTGATGGTGCGCGAGACGCCCTTCAACCTGGCGCACCTGCGCAACATGACGGCCGTGACCGAAATGGGCGGCGTGATCTTCCCGCCGCTGCCCGGCTTCTATCACCGTCCGCAGTCGATCGAACAGATGGTGGATCACACCGTGGGCCGCGTGCTGGACTTGTTCGCCATCGAACACCAGCTCACGCCCGAATGGCAGGGCATGAAGTCCTGACCACACCGAGCCGCGCCAGGCTCCGGCGACAACCACGCGTCAAGCAGGACACCCAAACAAAACGCGCCGCAGGCAAACCCTGCGGCGCGTTTTTTCTTGCGCGAAGAATGCGTCGATGCGCCTGATCAGCCGCGACCGATGAAGGGCATTTTGGTCGCCATCACGGTCATGAACTGCACGTTGGCGTCCAGCGGCAAGCTGTCCATGTAGAGAATGGCCTTGGCCACATGCTCGGCATCCATGGTGGGCTCGACCTTGGTCGACATGTCGGCCTGCAGGGTGCCTTTCTTCATCAGCGTGGTCATGTCGGTGGCGGCGTTACCGATGTCGATCTGCCCGCAAGCGATGTCGTAGGCGCGACCGTCCAGCGAGGTGGCCTTGGTCAGGCCGGTGATGGCGTGCTTGGTCGCCGTGTACGACGCCGAATACGGACGCGGCGCATGTGCCGAGATCGAACCGTTGTTGATGATGCGACCACCGCGTGGCGACTGGTCCTTCATGATGCGGAAGGCCTCTTGCGTACACAGGAAGACGCCGGTCAGGTTGATGTCCACCGCCGACTTCCACTGCTCCACGCTCAGCTCTTCCAGCGACACCGGCGGCGCGAAGATGCCGGCATTGTTGAACACCATGTCGAGGCGGCCGAAGCGTTCCTTAGTCTTGGCAAACAGGTTCTTCACCGATGCCGGATCGGTGACGTCGGCGGCCACCACCAGCGCGTTGGTGCCCTGTTCGCCGGCCAGTTTCACGGTCTCGTCCAGCGCATCTTGGCGGCGTCCGGCCAGGGCTACGCCATAGCCGTCGCGCAGCAGCGCCAGGGTGATCTGCCGGCCGATGCCGGAGCCTGCGCCGGTCACCAGCGCGATTCGTTTCGGTGCTGCCATGTTTGTGTGCTCCTGTCTGATCTTGTCGGGGGATGTGTGTGCATAAAAAAACCGCCTGCTGCACACAGACGGCTTTCACTATAGCAAACGCTCCCGCGCGCTTCGATGAGAGATTTTCAATCCCCGCGCCGGCGTTCATGCATGACCGGCGCGGGCGGGGCTCATGCGGTTGAACTCACACGGTCGAAGACAGGGGCTTGCCGGTGTCGATGCCCAGCGTCTTGGCCGCAGCCTCCAGCTTGGCGCGATCACCGGCGAACACTTCGGTCAGCGCGGTATAGGCGACCCAGCGCGCATCGATCTCAAAGAAATCGCGCAGGTTCACCCGCGTGTCGCTGCGGCCGAAGCCGTCGGTGCCGAGCGTGACATACGTCGCCGGTACGAAGGCGCGGATGCTCTCCGGCAGCGCGCGGATATAGTCGCTGACGGCGATCACCGGCGTGTCGCTAGCTTGCAGCTGCTGCGTCACATACGGCTGCGTCTCGGCACCGGACAGACGACGATCACGCTGCGCGGCCACGCCGTCACGCGCCAGCTCGGTGAAGCTGGTCACGCTCCACACCTCGGCCTCGATCTCCCAGTGCTGCTGCAGCAGCGCGGCCGCAGCCAACGCCTCCTTCAGGATCGGGCCCGAGGCCAGCAGGCGCGCCTGCGCCCGCTCCTTCTTGCCCAAGCAATAGAGGCCGCGCAGGATGCCCTCTTCGACGCCGGCCGGCATGCTCGGCTGCGCCTCGTTCTCATTGGTGACGGTGACGTAGTAAAACACGTCGTCGCCGCGCTCCATCATGCGGCGCATGCCGTCGTCGACAATCACCGCCAGTTCATAAGCATAGGCCGGGTCGTAGGCGACGCAGTTGGGAATCGATGCGGCCGTAACGTGGCTGTTGCCGTCCTGGTGCTGCAGGCCTTCGCCGCCCAAGGTCGTGCGACCCGAGGTCGCGCCGATCAGGAAGCCGCGCGCACGCTGGTCGGCGGCCGCCCAGATCAGGTCGCCGATGCGCTGGAAGCCGAACATCGAGTAGTAGATGTAGAACGGCAGCATCGGCTTGCCGTGCACCGAATAAGCGGTGGCCGCAGCCGTCCACGACGAGATGGCGCCGGCTTCGGTAATGCCCTCTTCCAGGATCTGGCCGTCCTTCGCCTCGCGATAGTAGAGGATGGAGCCGATGTCTTCCGGCTCATACAATTGGCCTTGCGAGGAATAGATGCCGACCTGGCGGAACAGGTTGGCCATGCCGAAGGTGCGCGCCTCGTCGGCCACGATGGGCACCACATACTGGCCGAAGTCAGGGTCTTTCAGCAGATTGCCGAGCTGGCGCACCAGCGCCATGGTCGACGACATTTCCTTGCCATCGGCTTCCAGCGCGAACTTGCTATGCGCCGCCATCGGCGGCACCGTGCGTCTTGCCTCACCCGCCTTGCGGCGCGGCATGTAGCCGCCCAGCGCCGCGCGGCGCGCGTGCAGGTGCTTCATCTCGGCGCTGTCGTCGGCCGGCTTGTAGAAGGCCAGCGAGCAGCATTGCTCGTCGGTCAGCGGCAGCTTGAAGCGATCGCGGAATTGCAGCAGGCTTTCCTCGTCCAGCTTCTTCTGCTGGTGCGTGGTCATCTTGCCCTCGCCGGCCGCGCCCATGCCGTAACCCTTCTTGGTCTGCGCCAGGATCACGGTGGGCTGGCCCTTGTGAGCGGCGGCGGCTTGGTAGGCCGAGAAGATCTTCTTCATGTCGTGGCCGCCGCGGCGCAGGCGATTGATCTCCTCATCGGTGAGCGTGGCACCGATGGCGCGCGTGCCCGGCGTCTGGCCGAAGAAGTGCTCGCGGTTGAAGGCGCCGTCGTTGGCGGCGAAGGTCTGCAGTTGGCCGTCGACGGTGCGGTTCAAGGCGTCAACCAGTTCGCCGTCCTTGTCGCGTGCGAACAGCGCGTCCCAGTCCGAACCCCATAAGAGCTTGACCACGTTCCAGCCGGCGCCGGCGAACAGCGTCTCCAGCTCGTCGACGATGTGACCGTTGCCGCGCACCGGGCCGTCCAGGCGCTGCAGGTTGCAGTTGACCACGAAGATCAGGTTGTCCAGCTTCTCGCGCGAGGCCAGCGACAGCGCGGCCAGCGACTCCGGCTCGTCCATCTCGCCGTCGCCGAACACGCCCCACACCTTGCGCCCCTGGTCCTGCAGCAGGCCGCGGTGCTCCATATAGCGCAGGAAACGCGCCTGGTAGATGGCGTTGATGGGGCCGATGCCCATGGAGCCGGTCGGGAACTGCCAGAAGTTCGGCATCAGCCAGGGGTGTGGATAAGAGGAAAGTCCCTGCCGGCCGACGCGCTTGGCTTCGATCTCGCGACGGTAGTAAGCGAGGTCATCTTCGGAGAGCGCACCCTCGAGGAAGGCGCGCGCGTAGATGCCGGGCGCCGAGTGCGGCTGGAAGTAGACGATGTCGCCGGCGAAATGATCATCGCGGGCGCGGAAGAAATGGTTGAAGCCGACTTCAAACAAATCGGCGGCCGAGGCGAAGCTGGCGATGTGTCCGCCCAGCTCGCCGTAGGCGCGGTTGGCGCGCACCACCATGGCCAGCGCGTTCCAGCGCATGATGCTGGCGATGCGCTCCTCGATGGCCTGGGCGTCGGATCCGCCGGGAAACGGCGGCTCCTGCTCGGGGCGGATGGTGTTGACGTAGGGCGTGTTGCGCGCGTCGCGCCAGTTGATGCCCCACTGCTGGGCTGCGGCCGACATGCGCGAAAGCAGGAAGCGCGCGCGCTCGGGGCCGGCTTCGGACAACACGCTTTGCAGCGCTTCGAGCCACTCCTGTGTTTCCTGGGCGTCGATATCGATATCGCGGGCAATACCATTGGCTGACGACATATCCACTTCCTGATCTCCTGTTGTTGCACGAAGGCCAAGGCCCGTCACTGCGCGCACGCAAGGCTCATGGAAAAAGATGCCGTCGCGTGCAATCAGTTCTATGCAAAGAGACAAAAAGCCGGTAAAACACAGGCCGCGCCATTGGTCTCCCCACACCGGACGCCTTTGCGGTCGTTCTTTTTGGTAATCGGCTTACGATACGCCTGAAGCGCCGGCATGAGTCACTTAAAATGGGAAGTTGTTTTACAATATTCAGCATGGCATGCTGAAAAATTGAAACTTACAGAATTAAATTTCAATAATGGAACTAGATACCACCGATTTGCGGATTCTGAATATCCTGCAGGAGAACAGCTCGATCAGCAATCTGGAACTCGCCAGCCGGATCAATCTCTCGCCCTCGCCCACTCTGGCGCGGGTGAAGCGGCTGGAATCGGAAGGCATCATTTCACGCTATGTGGCGCTGGCCGACCCGCACCTGCTGGGGCTGAAGGTCAACGTGTTCGTGAAGGTGATCCTGGAACGCCAGGGCGCCGAGGCGCTGGCCCAGTTCGAAACCGCGGTGAGCGCCTTCGATGAGGTGATGGAAGTCTATCTGATGACCGGCGACGAGGATTACCTGCTGCGCATCGTGGTGCCCGACCTGCTGACGCTGGAGCACTTCATTGTCGACCACCTGACCAAGATCCCCGGCATCAAGAACATCCGCTCCAGCTTTGCGCTCAAGCAGATCAAGTACAAGACCGCCCTGCCGACGCCGAAGATCAAGACGCGACGCTGAACGCCAGGCAATAGACAACAGACGCAACGCGGTGCGCAATCAAGACAAAAGGGCCTCACGGCCCTTTTTTCTTTGCTGCGACGATCGGCGTCGCGCCATCTTGCCGGCCTCAGTTGCCCGAGTTCGGGGTATTCCATTGCGCCGCGGGACGCATCCAGTCGCTTCGGCGGCGCGCGTGGCGCATGCCCGACGGCGCCTGCCAGGCCGGACGGCCCGAAGGCGTGGCCTGCGGCTGGCACCAGCGCTGATAGAACTCGGCGATGCAGCGCGCATAGAGCTCGGCGTCCACCGGCTTGGGCATGTATTCGGTAGCGCCGGCGGCCAGCGCAGCCTGTTCGCCTTCCATATCGTAAGACGGGAACACCACCACCGGCACCTTGGCCATGCCGGCGTCGGCGCGCAGCTCGCGCAGCACGTCCAGGCCATCGGTGTAGTCGAGATCGGATTCCAGCAGGATCAGCGCCGGCGCCGGGCCGTCGCTGCTGCGGCGGCGCTGCTGCAGCAGGCAGCGGCGGGCGGTGGCGGCGTCGGGAAAGGCTTGGAATGAGCACCGCAGGTTGGCCCTCCACAGCGCGAAACGCACCATCTCGGTGGCCTCGGGGCTGGAATCGATCATCACAATGCTGGGGAGGTTCATTTGCGGTACGTCCTGTCTGGCGGTTCAAAGTCGTCGACTGATGTCGATAGTGACGTTTTACAGGAGTCGAATCGGCCGCAACATCAGAAAATTCCTGAATCTTGCTGCTCATCAATCCACACACAACCTCATTTTTCAGGAATTTCCTGATCGAAAACCTCTATTGGTCTCAGTACACTGCGTCCATCAGTTGTCGATCCAACAAGTTTTCAGCCGGAGAAATTCAGATGATGCCCTTCGCCAAAGTCCGTGTTCCCGTGCCCGCCGCCGTCGATGGCGCAGTCGAGCTGTATGTCAGCAAAGGCAGCCGCATGATCGTGCGTCGCGACGGCGCCGGCAACGACTGGGCCACGCTGCGCGCCTGCCCGGCCAAAGTGCTCGCATGGTTTGCCACCGCCGGTTTTGCCGCCTCGGGAGAGCGCGGCGCGGTGGCGCAGTTCGCCCCTTGCGAGCGCCGTCTGGCAGGACTGGATCACCTGAAGACCGAAGTACGCCCGGCCATGGCCGTCCCCAAATTCTGGCAGCTGGACGGCGCGGCCTACGGCTTCGACGCCAGCCCGCACCTGCCTTACTGGTTGGCCATGAACGGCGCCTCCTTCGTGCCGCTTCTGGTGCCGGCGCACCAAATGGCGCACTTCTCGCAACAGCTGGCGGCCTGAATGCCCGGCGGCCCGCCCCCGCGCCAGTCTGGCCCGTCCCCGGACGGGCTTTTTTTCGTCCGGATCACCGTCTTTTTGCGGCAAATCATAAAACGCGATACTCTCTTAACAACCGTTTGCCCGCTCCTCAGATGAGCTTTCCGGCAGGCGCAGCTAGATGAGATCAATGGCACAACCCCGTCAGAGGACACAATGCCCATTCCCTATCCGGTTGAAGAAAAAAAACGCCTGGCATTTCTCCACTCCCTGGGCTTGCTTGATACCGCCCCGGACCCCGCCTTTGACCGCGTCACGCGATTGGCCAGCAAACTGCTCGATGTGCCGGTGTCGCTGGTATCGCTGGTCGACGAGAACCGCCAGTGGTTCAAGTCCAAAGTCGGTCTCGAGGTCAGCCAGACCCCGCGCGAAGATGCCTTCTGCTCCTACACCATCATGGAAGAAGACAGTCTGGTGGTATCCGACGCCACCAACGACGCGCGCTTCGCCCGGAACCCGCTGGTGCTGCACGACCCCAACATCCGCTTCTATGCCGGCGTGCCCATCCGTGGCACCCAGGGCCTGGCGATCGGCTCGCTGTGCGTGATCGATTCCAAGCCCAAGACCCTCAAGCCGGAAGAGCTGGCCGTGCTGCACGACCTGGCCTCCATCGTCACCAAAGAGATCCAGCTGCTCGAAGGCCTGCTCGACACCCACGATCGCCTGGCCCGCACCGACGCGCAGCTGGCCGACAATGAGCAGCGCTTTCGCTCAGTGTTCGAGCTGGCCAAGGTCGGCATCGCGCTGATCAATCCCCAGGGACGCTGGCTGCGCGTCAATGATGCGCTGTGCGGCATCGTCGGCTATACCGAAGCCGAATTGCTGCCGCTGACCTTCCAGGACATCACCCGTCCCGACGACCTGCACACCGACCTGCAGCTGCTGCAGCAACTGGTGGACGACAAGATTCCCCAATATCAGCTGGAGAAGCGCTATATCCGCAAGGATCAGCAGCAGGTCTGGATCAACCTCACCGTCAGCAAGAAGCTCGACCAGCAAGGCCAGCTGGAATATTTCATCGCAGTAGTGCAGGACATTGACGCCGAGAAAAAGGCGCAGCTGGAACTGGCGGCCATGCACCAGCAGCTGGAGCAGAAGGTGGTCGAGCGCACGCGCGAGCTGCGCAAGCGCGAAAGCGAATTGACTGCGGTGCTGGAGAACGCCAGCGATGCGTTCATCAGCCTCGACGGCGCCGGCTGTGTGACCGGGTGGAACCGCGAGGCTGAAGTCGTGTTCGGCTGGCTGGCCACCGAAGCGCTGGGCAAGCCGCTGGAGCACCTGCTGATCCCGGGCGGCCTGGATGGCCCCTACGGCCAGCAATGGCGCACCTATCTGCTGGACGGCATGCGCTCGGTGGTGGTGCGCCGCTCGGATCTGATGGCGCGGCGCAAGGATTGCACCGAGCTGGCGGTGGAGGTGCGCATGCGCACCCTGCTGATCAACGACATGCGCAGCTCCATCATGTTCCTGCACGACATCTCCGAGCGCAAGCAGACCGAGGCCATGCGCGACTACGAAATCCAGCACGACGCCCTGACCGGCCTCTTGAACCGCCGCGCCCTGACCGACATCCTGCCGCTGGCGCAGGAACGGGCGCGCCGCAACGGCAACCCGCTGTGCCTGCTCTTCATCGACCTGGACGGCTTCAAGAAGGTCAACGACATGCACGGCCACGAGGCTGGCGACGTGTTGCTGCAAACCGTGGCTGCCCGCATCCGCGACAGCATCCGCCTGACCGACAGCGCCTTCCGCCTGGCCGGCGACGAATTCGTGGTACTGCTGGAAGGCCCCAACGGTTCGCTGGAGCACGCCCGCACGCGCGGTGAAAAGCTGATCGCCGCCATCTCGGAAACGGTACCCCTGCCCGGCGGCCTGCGCACCGCCAACGTAGGCGCCAGCATCGGCATCGCGCTGCAGGAAGCCGGCGTCGACAAAGACCCTGCAGACCTGATCAAGGAAGCCGACGCCCAGATGTACCGCGCCAAGAGTCTGGGCAAGGGTACGATCTGCTACTGAACCCCCAGCGGGCCATTGCCGGCGGGACGGCAGATGTCACGCGGCAGGCGGTCTGATACAGTCAGGCTTTCCCACTGAATGCGCAGGTCTTTTCCATGGCAGAGCTGTCCCAATTGGCCCTGATTGCCGGCGTGCTGCTGCTGAGCGTGATCAGCCCCGGCCCCAACTTCGCACTGGTGAGCTCGACGGCCATGGGCGTCTCGCGCCGCGCCGGCGTCTTCACCGGGCTGGGCTTTGCGGCGGCTTCCGGCACCTGGGCCTCGCTCGCCATCGCCGGTGTGGGCGTGCTGAGCTCGCATGCGCCCGCCGTGCACATGGCGATTCAACTGGCCGGCGCGCTCTACCTGATCTGGCTGGGCATAAAGATGCTGCTGGGCGCGCGCCAACCGCTGGCCGCCCGGTCGCAGGCCGGCGCAACGTCAAGCGGCGCCGCCATCCGCAAGGCCTACCTGGTCAGCATGACGAATCCCAAATCCATCGGCTTCTACGGCAGCATCTTCTCGCTGATGGTGCCGGGCACGGCGCCGCTGTGGTTCTACGCGACGGTGGTAGTGCTGGCGGCCTTGGTGTCGGCCGGCTGGTATTGCAGCCTGGCGCTGCTGTTTTCGCTGGGCTCGGCGCGCGCGGTGTATGCGAAATTGAAGAGCGTGATCGAATCTGCGCTGGGTCTTTTCCTGCTGGCCCTGGGCGGCCGCGTGCTGCTGGAACGATGACGCCTCGTAGCCGGGACCGCCGACACAACGACGCCTCACTAGCGACGCACTGTCGTTCCCATCCCCCATCCCCGCCACCTGAACCCTGGCGCGTTGCCGGGCTTGCCGCTGCCTCCCCATTGCAAACCCGGCGCTGATTCACTGGTATAGAAATCATACGAGTAGGTTAGAATTGCCCAACAATGCGGATCGATCCGCAGGCTAAAAATACAAACTTCAGCGGGGGGTAACAATGCGTCATTCCAACGACTTGCCGCGGCGCAGGTTCTTGCAAGCCGGGGCTGCGTTGTTATACGCAAGCAGCGTCCCTTCGGTGCTCAGCGCGGCGCCTGCACTGCATTCCCCGAAAAACCTGCGCGCCCTGGCCCGCAGCCTGGACGGTCGCCTGATACTGCCGGGTGAAATGGGTTATGCAATGGCGGCGGCGCCCAACAATGCGCGCTATGCCGACGTGCTGCCGCTGGCCGTGGCAATGTGCGCCAACGCGCACGATGTCCAGCTGTGCCTGCGCTGGGCGGCGGACCATCGCGAGACCTTCGCCATCCGTTCGGGCGGCCATAACTACGCAGGATTTTCCACCACGCGGGGCCTGCTGATCGACGTCAAGGCCATGAACAAGGTCTGGTACGACGAAAAGAAGAATCGCGGCTACATCCAGGCCGGCGCCAGCAACCAGAACATGGCCGACGCCTTCAGCGGCTCGACCTTCGCCATCCCCTCCGGCCGTTGTCCCACCGTGGGCGCGAGCGGCCTGGTGCTGGGCGGCGGCTGGGGCTTTGCCGCCACCCACGCCGGCCTGACCTGCGACAGCCTGGTGCAGACCGACGTGGTGCTGGCCAACGGCCGCCTGGTCAGCGCGGATGACCAGGGCGACTACCGCGACCTGTTCTGGGCGCTGCGCGGCGGCGGCGGCGGCAACTTCGGCGTCAATACCGGATTCAGCTTCGCCCTGCATGAGGTGAAGGACGACGTCACCATCTTCAACATCGTGTGGCCGGGCGAGCGACAGATCGACCTGTTGATGGCGCTGCAGGAAATACAAAGCAACCACGCGCAGCAGATGTCCACGCGCACCAAAGCCTACCCCAACGCGCCGGGCCGGCACCCCAAGCGCAACCAGCTCCAAGTGGCGACGCTGGGCCAGTTCTTCGGCCCGCGCGAGAAGGCGCTGGAAGCGCTGGCGCCGGCATTGAAACTGGTCAAGCCGGTCAAGAGCGATATTCGCCAGATGAGCTACTGGCAGGCGCGCGACTACCTCATCACCGACGACCCCAACGGCATGTACGACCTGCGCTCGAGCTACGTGGCCGAATCGCTGTCGCCGGAGGCGCTGGAAACCATGCTGCAGTGGATGATGAAATGGCCCGGTGGCTCGTTGCTGCCGGAGAACATGGGCATCCTGTTCGCCATCGGCGGCAAGGTGCGCGAAGTGGCGCCCCACGCCACCGCCTACGTGCACCGCAACGCCAATTACATCTTCGAGATGGAAAGCGCCTGGGCGCCGATCGACCACCCGGATGTGGTGCGCCGGCAGCAGGCCTGGCTCACCGAATACTTTGCCGCAATGCAGCCGTTCATGCTGCCGCAGTCCTACGTGAACTTCCCCAGCCGCGACCTGCCCAACTGGGCGCGCGCCTACTACGGGAATAACCTGGCACGCCTGATGCAGGTGAAAAAGAAGTACGACCCCGGCAACCTGTTCCGCTTTGAGCAAAGCATACCGCCGGCTTAAGAACATGCCCGCTTAGAACATGAATTTGCTCTCGAAGAATTCCCTGGCAGTTCATCTGCTGAGGATCATTTTTGGCAGTTACTTCGTCGTGACCCTCATCGTCACCTGCGTGCAACTGGCGGCCGATTACCAGCACACCAAGACCGGCGTCGACAACGAGCTCATGGCCATGGACCTGACCTTCGGCGCCAGCCTGGCCAGCTCAACTTGGCGCTTCCAGGGCGACGTGCAGAAAGCCACCCTGACCGGCATCAGCAACCTGCCCGTGGTCACCGGCGTGAAGATCGAAGACCCGCAGGGGCGGCTGATGCTGGCGCTCGGCAATATCTATGACGGCTCGGGCAAGCAGATCCATGTCGACGCCGACGGCACGCGCAGCCCGGTCGCGGCCGGATTCCTGAATGCGGCGATCGGCCACCGCTTTCCCATCCTGTATCGCGACGAGCACAACGTCAGCCACAACATCGGCTCGTGGACGGTGTATTCCAGCCGCCACGTGGTGGTCAAGAAGGTCGCCTACGGCTTCACCCTGATCCTGATCAACTCCATCATCAAGACCCTGGTGCTGTGGTTCATCTTCCTGTACGTGTTCCACCGCTGGCTGGGCGCACCCATCACCAAGCTCAGCTCCTTCGTGCGCGAACAGGACCTGAACCAGCCCGACACCCAGCAGAGCATCCAGCTGCCGGGCAAGAAGCAGCATGAGCTGCACTTCCTCGCCGACGCCATCAACACCATGCTGGCCAGCCTCCGAAAGCACGTTACGCAAAACCGCACGCTCTACGACGAGCTCGAGCAAGAAAAGGAATCGCTGCGGGCGCTCAACAAATCGCTGGAGCTGCGCATTGCCGAGCGCACCCGCGACCTGGCCCAGGCCAACGAACAGCTCAAGTCGCTGAGCCTGACCGACGGCCTCACCGGCATTTCCAACCGGCGCTGCTTCGACCAGACCCTGGAGCAGGAATGGCGGCGCTGCGCCCGCAGCGGCCAGCCGCTGATGGTGGCGCTGATCGACGTCGACTGGTTCAAGCACTACAACGACCACTATGGCCACATCGCCGGCGACGAAGTGCTGCGCCGGGTAGCCGCCATGCTGCAGCAGACCGTCGGCCGCGCCGGCGACACCGTGGCGCGCTACGGCGGCGAAGAGTTCGCCTTGATCGCGGCTGATACCGATACCCAAACAGGGTTGAGCGTGGTGCACCGGATGCGCGATGCCGTGGCCTCGCTGAACATTCCGCACGCGCTGTCGCAATTCGGGCGCATCACCGTCAGCGTGGGCGTGGCCAGCTGCGTGCCGTCCCAGCACGACAGCGATATCAGCTCCCTGCTGCAGGCGGCCGACGCCGCCTTGTATCGCGCCAAGATGGCCGGGCGCAATCAAGCGCTGGTGGCGCCATGGCCGAGCGCAGCCGCGGCTGCGGATGAGCAGAAGGCGGACGATGCGCCCTAGGGAATGGCGGTGCCTGCTGGCGCCCGTGTTGTCGCCGCTGCTGATGAACGTGCTGATGCAGGCGCCGGCCATGGCCGCCGACGATGAAATCGTCTGGGGCAAATACAATGTGCCGCCTTACATGATCCGGACCGGCGAATGGGCGCACCAGGGCATTTTCGACCAGACCCTGGATGTGCTAAAGGACAAGCTGCCGCAATACCGGCACGTCGAGCTGGAAGCCCCCTTCCCGCGGATCAACAGCGAGATCAAGAAGGGCAACCACTGGTGCTTCAACGGTACCTTGAAGACTACCGAGCGCGAGACCTACGGTTATCTTTCGCTGCCCAGTTCGATCTTTCTTCCACTGCGCATCATCGTGCGCCGGGATCGCCTGCCGCAGTTCAAGGGTCCGCAATCGCTGCAAGCCCTGCTGCAGAACCAGCAGCTCACCACCTCGGTGATGCGCGACCGCTCCTATAGCCCGACTGTCGACAAGCTGCTGGCGGCATATCCGCCGAAAGAAAATTACTCGGAACAGGTGGAAGCCATCGGCATGCTGCTGGCCGGACGTATCGACTACATGGTCGAGTTGCCGCTGCTGGCACTCGACCAGGCCCGCGTAATGGGCCATCCGGGCGAGCTGGTCGCGCTGCCGATACAGGAAGCAGACGAAGTCGTCTTCAACCGCGTGATGTGCCCGAAGAACGAATGGGGACGCAAGGTCGTCGAACAGGTCAACAAGGTGCTGATCGCCAACCGCAGCCAGCCCTACTACCGCCGCATCGTTGAAAAGTGGCACGACCCGGAGTCAGTGGCCGAGATCCGCAAGATCTACGATAGCGTTTTCCTCAAGACGCCCTGAAAACAGGGCAGGCAAGAAAAAACGGCCCACATCACTGTGGGCCGTTTTTTTTGAAACTTGGTGCTGGCTGCAGGACTTGAACCCGCCACCCCCTGATTACAAGTCAGGTGCTCTACCAGATGAGCTAAGCCAGCAAAAACAACAGCCGGCGATTATAGCTTACTTGATGCGGGTCAGTACAGGACGGCCGCCTTTTTTTGGCGGTTCGGGATCATCGTCGCCATTTTCTTCGCTGCCGGCGTCTTTCTTTTCCGGCTCGGACACCGGCACCGAGGACAGCATCGGGGCGCTTTCTTCCTGCTGTTCGGCCGCGATCGGGGCGGTCGCCGGGTTCGGCGCTTCGAACGCCATGCCTTGGCCGTTTTCGCGGGCGTAGATGGCGATCACGTTCTCGACCGGGATATCGATGTCCCGCGAGACGCCGCCGAAGCGGGCGGAGAAGCGAATGGTCTCGTTTTCCATCTTCAGGCCGCTGGTGGCTTCAAAGCTGATGTTAAGGACGATTTCGCCATTCTTGACGAACTGCATCGGCACCCGGGTGCGACTGTCGACCACCACGGCGATGTGGGGCGTGTAGCCGTTGTCGGTGCACCACTCGTAGATGGCGCGCAGCAGATAGGGCTTGGTGGAAACTTCAGGCATGACTGGGTGTGGTGTGCGATGCCGGGCTGGGCCCGCATCTGCCGGCTGGGCCGGGGTGAAACTGCAAACTGGCTGGACTGCTGCCGCGCCCCGTTCAGGACGGGCGCGCGGCGGGTGCGGCAAATACGACTTAACGACGCATGACCTTTTCAGACGGGGTCAGCGCTTCGATGTAGGCCGGACGCGAGAAGATGCGTTCGGCGTATTTCATCAGCGGAGCCGCGGTCTTGGACAGTTCGATGCCGTAGTGATCCAGGCGCCACAGTAGCGGAGCCAGGGCCACGTCAAGCATGGAGAACTCGTCGCCCAACATGTACTTGTTCTTCAGGAACAGCGGGGCCAGCTGGGTCAGGCGGTCGCGAATTTCGTTGCGGGCCTTTTCCTGGTTCTTTTCAGCTGCCTTGGACTTTTCGTTTTCCAGCGTGTGCACGTGGACGAACAGTTCCTTCTCGAAGTTGAACAGCATCAGGCGCGCACGCGCGCGCATCAGCGGGTCAGCCGGCATCAGCTGCGGGTGCGGGAAGCGCTCGTCGATGTATTCGTTGATGATGTTCGACTCGTACAGCACCAGGTCGCGCTCGACCAGGATAGGCACTTGGCCGTAAGGATTCATCACCGAAATGTCTTCCGGCTTGTTGAACAGGTCAACGTCGCGAATCTCGAAATCCATGCCCTTTTCGAACAGGACAAGGCGGCAACGTTGCGAGAATGGGCAGGTCGTGCCCGAATAAAGAACCATCATTTTTTCAGAGCCCTAAAAACAAAAGGGGGGCGAGACGCATAACGCTCACCCCGGTACGCAATTCCGCCAAAAACAGCGCGGATACGAGATTTTACTTTTTTACTTGACGTTCTTCCAATAGGACGCGTTCAAACGCCACGTCAGTACCAGGAAGCAACCCAGGAACAACAGTACCCAGACGCCAAGCCGTTTGCGCGTGTTCTGCGCGGGTTCGGCCATCCACTCGAGGTAACCGACCAAATCGGCGACGGCGTTATCATAGTCGATTGCGCTCATCTTGCCGGGCTTGATCTGTTCAAATCCCGCGAATTTGTGGATGGTTTTGCCCTCGTCGTGGGGATCTTTCTCCTCGACGTACTTGGCGCCCCGAATTCCTTGCAATTCCCACAACACGTGCGGCATACCGACGTTGGGGAACAACATGTTGTTCCAGCCGGTGGGGCGGCTGTCGTCCTTATAATAACTGCGCAGGTAGGTATAAATCCAGTCCGGCCCCGATCCGGCCTCCGATGCCTTGGCCCGTGCGATCACCGAAAGGTCCGGCGGCGCGGCGCCGAACCAGGCTTTGGCATCGGCCGGCAGCATCGAAATTTTCATCAGATCGCCGACTTTTTCCCCTGTAAACAAGAGGTTATTCTTGATCTGGTCTTCCGACAGGCCGATGTCGCGCAGGCGGTTGTAGCGCATCGATGATGCCGAGTGGCAATTCAGGCAATAGTTGACGAACAACTTGGCGCCGTTTTGCAACGCGGAAACATCCTTGGTGCGGTCGGGCGCGTGGTCCAGCGGGAATCCGCCCTCGTTGGCGCAGGCCAGCGCCGGCAGCAGCGCCAGCGCGGCGATCACTTTCTTCAGCAATGTCATGTTCTTGTCCTTTGGCGGCTGGCTTAGTGCGGATGGAAGACCACGCGGTCGGGCACCTGCTTGAAGGTGCCGGCAGCGCTCCACCAAGGCATCAACAGGAAGAAGCCCAGATAGATGAAGGCGCAGACCTGCGATACCACGGTGCCGATGGCGGTCGGCGGTTGCACGCCCAGATAGCCCAGGATGACGAAGGCGATGCCAAAGACGATGTACACGTACTTGTGCCAGCTCGGGCGGTAACGGATCGACTTGACCTGCGACTGGTCCAGCCACGGCAGGCCGCCCAGGATCACCACCGACAAGCCCATCAGGACCACGCCCCAGAACTTGGCGTCGAACACCAGCATGCCGGCGATCACGGCCAGGCCGATCACGATGGCGGCGATCTTCAACGCGCCCGACAGGCGCGACTTGAACACCAGCAGGGCGACGTAGGCTGCCACGCCGGCGATCAGCCAGCCCATGAAGTCGGCGGTGGTCGCACGCAGGATCGAGTAGAACGGCGTGAAGTACCAGACCGGGGCGATGTGCGGCGGCGTCTTCAGCGAATCGGCCGGGATGAAGTTGTTGTACTCGAGGAAGTAGCCGCCCATTTCAGGCGCGAAGAACACCACCGCCGAGAACACGATCAGGAAGATCGAGACGGCGAAGATGTCGTGCACCGAGTAGTACGGGTGGAACGGCACGCCATCCAGCGGCACGCCGTTTTCATCGGTCTTTTCCTTGATCTCGATGCCGTCGGGGTTGTTCGAACCGACTTCGTGCAGCGCAATGATGTGCGCGGCCACCAGACCGATCAGCACCAGCGGAATGGCGATCACGTGGAACGAGAAGAAGCGGTTCAGGGTGGCGTCGGACACGACGTAGTCGCCGCGAATCAGCAGCGACAGATCAGGGCCGATGAAGGGGATCGCGCCGAACAGGTTGACGATCACCTGCGCGCCCCAGTACGACATCTGGCCCCACGGCAGCAGGTAGCCGAAGAAGGCTTCGCCCATCAGGCACAGGAAGATGCCCACGCCGAACAGCCACACCAGCTCGCGCGGCTTGCGGTACGAGCCGTAGAGCAGGCCGCGCACCATGTGCAGGTAGACCACGATGAAGAAGGCGGAGGCGCCGGTGGAGTGCATGTAACGCACCAGCCAGCCCCAGGGCACATCGCGCATGATGTACTCGACCGAGGCGAAGGCCAGATTGGCGTCCGGCTTGTAGTGCATCACCAGGAAGATGCCGGTGACGATCTGGATCACCAGCACCAGCAGCGCCAGCGAACCGAAGGCGTACCAGAAGTTGAAATTCTTGGGAGCGTAATACTCGGAGAGGTGGGCTTTCCAGGTGGAGGTCAGCGGGAAACGGGAATCGACCCAGTTGAGCGCCTTGACGGAGAGCGGTGCGCCCTCAGGCGATTTCTTTTCGTGAAATGCTCCCATGCTCAGGCCTCCCCTTTCTCGTCCTTGCCGATGACCAGTTTGTTGTCGCCTTCGAACATGTATCGCGGCACCTGGAGATTGTCTGGGGCCGGCTTGTTCTTGTAGACGCGTCCGGCCAGATCGAAGGTCGAGCCGTGGCAGGGGCACAGGAAGCCGCCGTTCCAGTCGTCCGGCAGCGAAGGCTGCGCGCCGGTCTGGAAGCGGGTGCTGGGGGAGCAACCCAGGTGCGGGCAGATGCCCACCACCACCAGGATGTCCTTGCGAATGGAACGCCACTCGTTGAGTGCGTAGTCGGGCGTCTCGGAGAAATCGGTGCGCTTGGAGTTGGGGTCGGCGACCTGGCCGTCGGTCTTCTTCAGCGAGTCGAGCATTTCAGGCGTGCGCTTGAGGATCCAGACCGGCTTGCCGCGCCATTCCACGGTGCGCATTTCACCCGGGGTCAACGACGAAATGTCGACTTCAACCGGTGCGCCTGCCGCCTTGGCGCGTTCTGATGGCTGCAACGTGGATACGAACGCGCCTGCTGTGGCCAGGCCAGCCACACCGCCGGCTGCACAAGTCGCAACAAGCAAACCTCGTCGACTTGCGTCGACCTGATTCTCGTCAGTCATAAAGACCCCAATCTCCAAATGTAAGTTAGCGTGGACCTTCTAAGTGACCCTCATGCAACTTTTCGATTATATATAAGCTGAATAGGGTTTTGTAGCTAACGGCCGCTATGGTAGCGGCTTGCAAGAAAATCGATTTGACGCAGCGCAACCTATTGTCAATCTGACCTTGTTGCCGGTTTTCCTGCACTGCGGCGTCGGAGGATGTCCAATTTACTTTTCTCGCCCGACAGGCTATAACCCGTTGTAAGCCCGCCTCATGAACAAACAGCAACTTTCAAAGGAGAAACCAAGGATGAGCATGCTCAAAGACTTCCGCGCCTTCGCCATCAAGGGAAACGTGGTCGACCTGGCCGTCGGTGTGATCATCGGCGGCGCGTTCGGCAAGATCGTGAGCTCGCTGGTAGAAGACATCATCATGCCCATCGTCGGCAAGATCTTCGGCGGCCTGGACTTCGCCAACTATTACCTGCCCTTGAACGGCCAGGCCTACGGCCTGCCGCTGGCTGAAGCCAAGAAGGCCGGCGCCGTCTTCGCCTACGGCAACTTCCTCACCATCCTGATCAACTTCCTGATCCTGGCCTTCATCATCTTCCAGATGGTGCGCGCCATCAACAAGGCACGCGACCTGGCCAGCAAGCAGGAAGAAGCCGCACCGGCCGCTCCCGCCGCGCCGCCGGAAGATGTGCTGCTGCTGCGCGAGATCCGCGACGCGCTGAAGAAATAAGCGCCGGACGCACGCCGTCTGAGCGACAAGAAAAAGCCCGCTCAAGCGGGCTTTTTCTTCATGGCCCCAATGCCGCGCTTTACCGTAGCATGGCGCAGCGGCTTACACCGGATTGTCGATGTCGACGAACTGGTGCTCGATGCCGAAATGCTCCGCCGCGTGCGCGCCCAGCGCCTGCACGCCGTACCGCTCGGTGGCGTGATGCCCGGCGGAGATGTAGATGGTGCCGGTCTCGCGCGCCAGGTGCACGGTGGGCTCGGAAATTTCACCGCTGATGTAGACCGACGCGCCGGCGGCGATCGCCTCGCCCAGCATGCCCTGGGCGCCGCCGGTGCACCAGGCGACCTCGCCGACCGCTTGCTGCGGATCGCCGATCAGGAGCGGCATGCGGCCCAGGCGCTTCTCGATCAACGCGGCGAGATCGGCGGCGGTCTTCACCGCGGGAGAATTGCAGCGGCCGATCCAGCCCAGATCATTCTCGCCGAAGCGCCCGGTGGCGCTGAAGTCGAGCTGGCGCGCCAGCTGCGCGTTGTTGCCCAGTTGCGGGTGCGAGTCCAGCGGCAGATGGTAGGCAAACAGGTTCAGGTCGTTGGACAGCAGCAGCTTCAGGCGACGCTGCTTGGTGCCGATGACTCGCATATCCTCGCCGCGCCAGAAGTAGCCGTGGTGCACCAGCAGCGCATCGGCCTTGAGGTCCAGCGCGGCTTCGATCAGCGCCAGGCTGGCGGTCACGCCGCTGACCACGCGGCCGATCCGGTCGCGCCCTTCCACCTGCAGTCCGTTTGGGCAATAATCGCGGTATTGCGCGGCGTTCAGCGTCTGTCCGAGATATGTCGCAAACTCGTCTCTGGTAATTTGCCGGGTCATTTCATCCTCATCCGATTCAATACTGATTTCAAAAATTTCATATGCGACGTTTATGGCTGTTGTTTGCCCAAACCGTGACGATTGGTTTGGCGTTGTGGTTCATTGTAGCGACCTTGAAGCCCGACTGGACCTCCGGCAGCTTCAGCTCGCGCGCAAGGCCGGCGCAATCCACCGTGCAGATGCAGGAGGCAACGCCGGACGCGCCCGCGCTCAACTCCTACCGCCACGCCGCGCGCCAGGCGATGCCGTCGGTGGTCAACATCTTCACCACCACCGAGGCGCGTCCGCAGAAGAGCCCGTTCCAGAACGACCCCTTCTTCCGCAAATTCTTCGGCGACCAGTTCGACGAGCAGCAGCAGGATGACAAGCAATCCAGCCTGGGCTCGGGCGTGATTGTCAGCCCGCAGGGCTACATCCTGACCAACAACCACGTGGTCGAGGCGGCCGACCAGATTGAAGTGGCCCTGGCCGACGGCCGCAAGGCCAGCGCCAAGGTGGTCGGCATCGATCCCGAGACCGACCTCGCCGTGATCAAGATCGACCTGCCCAACCTGCCCGCCATCACCCTCGGCCACCCGGAAAACAGCTCCGTGGGCGACGTGGTGCTGGCCATCGGCAACCCGTTCGGCGTGGGCCAGACCGTGACCATGGGCATCGTCTCGGCGCTGGGCCGCAATCACCTGGGCATCAACACGTTCGAGAACTTCATCCAGACCGATGCCGCCATCAATCCCGGCAACTCCGGCGGCGCGCTAGTCGACACCAACGGCAACCTGCTGGGCATCAATACCGCGATCTACTCGCGCACCGGCGGCAACCTGGGCATCGGCTTCGCGATCCCGATGTCGACCGCCAAGACCGTGATGGAAGCCATCATCAGCAACGGCCAGGTGGTGCGCGGCTGGATCGGCGTCGAGCCGCAGGACATCACGCCCGAACTGGCGGAGAGCTTCGGCCTGGGCAAGAAGACCGGCGCCATCATCGCCGGCGTTCTCAAGGGCGGCCCGGCCGACCGCGCCGGCATGAAGCCGGGCGACATCCTGGTCAGCATCGAAGGCAAGCCGGTGGCCGACACCACCGAAATGCTCAACGTGATCGCACAGCTGACGCCGGGCCAGAACATCAGCATGACGGTGCTGCGCAAATCGCAGGAAACCAAGCTGACCATCACCGTAGGCAAGCGTCCGCCGCCGCCCAAGAACGACGAAAGCGACGAAGAGTAACTGGCGCTAGAATGCGATTTGCAGCGGCCCCGCCTCCGGGGCCGCTTTCATTTGACCGCATAGCGCGGCCATGACAAGGAGATCGAACGACATGCACGTGCGCGACCTGATCCAGTTCCTGGGTGAACTGTCCGAAAACAACAACCGCGCCTGGTTCGTGATGAACAAGCCGCGCTACGACATCCTGCGCGAGGAATTCCTGGCGCTGACCATCAAGCTGATCGCCGAGATCAGCAAGTTCGATCCGGCCATCGCCGGCTGCAATCCGAAGAAAGCCTTATTCCGCATCAACCGCGACATGCGCTTCTCCCACGACAAGAGCCCGTACAAGACCCACTTCTCCGCGGCCATCACCGCCAGCGGCCTGAAAAAGCCCAGCCAGGGCGGCGGTCCGGCCTATTACTTCCACATCGACGCCGAGGGCAAGCTGCTGATCGCCGGCGGCGAATACATGCCGCCGCCGGATCGCCTTCGCGCCATCCGCACCCGCGTGATCGACGATGCGACCGGCTTCACCAAGATGCGCAAGAACAAGAAGCTGGCCGGCACCTACGGCGACCTGCAGGAAGAAGGCAAGCTGGTGCGCCCGCCCAAGGGCTTCGATCCGGACAGCCCCAACATTGAATACGTGAAGCTGAAGAGCTTCATCGTCTGGACCGAGACCAGCATCAAGAAGAAGATTCCGGCCGACCTGGGCGGCGACGTGCTGGCCGGCTTCAAGGATGCTTATCCGCTGGTGCAGTGGCTGCGCGATATCCCGTTGCTGCCGGTGGAGGAGTAAGACCCCGGTCGTCGCATCCGTCTTGCGACGACGATCTGCGCCAATGAAAAAGCCCGCTCATGGCGGGCTTTTTTACGTCTGCGTCAGCAGCTGTGACGCTTAAGGAGCAATCAGTCTGAGGACGTCGAACCGGCTTCCTCCGGCGCGCGCGTGGCGCGCTCGAAGATCGGGGCAATCAGCAGGCCGACTTCATACAACAACACCAGCGGCACTGCCAGCATCAGCTGGCTCATGATGTCCGGCGGCGTCACCACGGCGGCGATCACGAAGGCGCCGACGATCACGTAGGGGCGAATCTGCTTCAACTTGGCCAGCGGCACCAGGCCCATGCGCACCAGCACGATCACGATCACCGGCACCTCGAAGGTCACGCCGAAGGCCACGAACATGGTCAGCACGAAGTCAACGTAGCTGTCGATGTCCGGCGCCACCGAGACCGACTTGGGCGCGAAGTTGTTGATGAACGGGAACACCACGCCGAACACGAAGAAGTAGCAGAACGCCACGCCGATGATGAACAGCACCGACGAGGAAATCACCAGCGGCGCGATCAGGCGCTTCTCGTGCGCATACAGGCCGGGAGCGACGAAGGCCCACAGCTGGTACAGCACCCACGGCAGCGAGATCAGCAGCGCCACCAGCATGGTGACCTTGATCGGGATCAGGAAGGGCGTGATGACGCCGGTGGCGATCATCTTGCTGCCGGCCGGCAGCGCGTGGATCATCGGCGCGGCCAGCACGTCGAAGATGTGGGCCGCGAAGGGCATCATGCACAGGAACACCACCAGCACCACCGCAGCCGCCTTGACGATGCGGCTGCGCAATTCGATCAGGTGCGAGATGAAGGTGTCTTCAGTGCTGGCCTGGTTGTTTTCTTCAGCCATGGATTTGCGGCGTTGAGATGAGTGGGACGCGATGCGCCGGGATTAAAAGAAGCCGGCCGATTTGCTGGCAGTGATCGGGCGGTATTTGGCCACTCGTGCCGAGGCCGAGATGACGCGCGTCTTGCGCCCGCTCTGGTGCTTGTACCAGGACGGCACCGCCGAGGTGCGCGCCAGCTTCTTGCGGCGGAAGGCCTTGGCCTTGATCGACAGCAGGTCGGCGTTGGGCGTGCGCTTCCAGCTGTCGGCGCCGGCGCTGGCGCTGTCGGAAGTGGAGGAGTCGTCGCCGCCATTCCAGGCATCGTTGATCGAGGCCTCGGTGTCGGACACGCTCTTGTGGATGCTGCCCGAGACATCGCTGGCGGCCTGCTCCACGTCCTTTTGCATCTTGCGCAGCTCGTCCAGCTCGATCTCGCGGCTGACTTCCGACTTGACGTCGTTGATGTAGCGCTGTGCGCGACCGAACAGCGTGCCGGCCATGCGCGCCACCTTGGGCAGGCGCTCGGGGCCGATCACGACCAGCGCGACCACGCCGATCAAGGCCAGCTTGGAAAGGCCAATATCAATCATGAGTCTGTGAGAGCCTGTGTGGCGTTAAAGAATGAATCTGGACGAAAGAGGACTGAGAAGCACCGGCGCCGCGGCGCCGGGCAAGCGCCGGCCGCAAGGCCGGCGCCCGAATCTGGAGCGGCCCGCCGCACTCCCCCGCAGGCGGGCGCTGCTTGATCAGCTGCCGGACTTGTCTTTTTCCTTGGCCTGCACGTCGATGGCCTGGTCTTTCTTTTCTTCCTCGGCGCCCTCACCACCCTTGACGCCGTCCTTGAAGCCCTTGACTGCCTTGCCCAGGTCGGAACCCATGTTGCCGAGCTTCTTGGTGCCGAAGACCAGCATCACGATCACCAGAACAATCAGCCAATGCCAAATACTGAACGAACCCATTCTATTCTCCTAAGCGGACATCCCTGCCCTGTGTAAAAACGTTTCCCTGTTGTCGCCGTCCGCACGCGCGGACTTGTCATTGTTGCACGAACCTGACGCGCCACGGGTGCGGCCCGCCGATCACATGCATATGCAGATGGTACACCTCCTGCCCACCGTCCGGTCCGGTGTTGAACAGGGTCTTGAAGCCGCCGCTGCGATTGCCATCGGCGTCGAGCTGGTAGCCGCAGCCCTGCTCGGCGGCCAGCTTGGGCGCCAGCGCGGCCATCTTGCCCAGCAGCAGGGTGTCTTCAGGGCCGCATTCCGACAGCGTCGGGATGTGCTTGCGCGGCACGATCAGGAAATGCACCGGCGCGGCCGGGTTGATGTCATGGAAAGCGATCACGTCGTCGTCTTCGTAGACCTTCTTGGACGGGATCTCGCCGGCGGCGATCTTACAGAAAATGCAATTATCCAAAACCGTTCTCCTGCGTGGGGGTGGTGTGGTGCCTGCTCAGTCCTTGCGCGCGGCCTTTTCGTCGAGGCCGGACAGTCCCTCGCGGCGTGCCAGTTCGTTGAGCACGTCTTGCGGCTGAAGGTCGAACTGGGCCAGCAGCACCATCGAATGGAACCAGAGGTCGGCGCACTCGTAGAGCACCTTGGACTTGTCGCCCGAAACGCGGGCGTCCTTGGCGGCCATCACGGTTTCAGTGGCTTCTTCGCCGATCTTCTTCAGGATGGCGTCGTCGCCCTTGGAAAACAGCTTGGCAACGTACGATTTTTCGGGATTGCCGCCGTTGGCCAGCTTGCGCGACTCGATGACTTCGGCCAGCCGCTTCAGGGTTTCACTCATGATGGGGTCTTGTCTGTATCGGCCGGCTTGGAGGCGGCGCTCTTGCGCACGCGCTTGGGCTTGTCGGCCTTCTCGGTCTTCTCAGCTTTTTCGCTCTTGCCGGCAGGCGCGCCGCCGGCGCCAGGCGCCAGGTCCTTCAGCACCGGTTCCACGGTCTGCCATTCGCCGTTGTCGGCGCTGCCTTCGAACTTCTGGAAGAAGCAGGAATGGCGGCCGGTGTGGCAGGCGATGCCGGCCACCTGCTCGACCTTGAGCAGCACCACGTCTTCGTCGCAGTCCAGGCGGATCTCATGCACCTTCTGGAAGTGGCCGGACTCCTCGCCCTTGTGCCACAGCTTCTTGCGCGAGCGGCTCCAATACACGGCCTGGCCGATTTCAACGGTCTTGGCCAGCGCCTCGCGGTTCATCCAGGCGAACATCAGCACGTCGTTGGTGCCGACTTCCTGGGCGATCACCGGCACCAGGCCGACTTCGTCCCATTTGACCTTGTTCAGCCACTTGGCGCTGATGCTCATGCCAGCCTCATGGAAATGTTCTGGTCGGCCATGAAGCGCTTGGCTTCCTGCACGGTGTGCTGGCCATAGTGGAAGATGCTGGCCGCCAGCACGGCGTCAGCCTTGCCCTTGGTCACGCCGTCGGCCAGGTCCTGCAGGCCGCCGACACCGCCCGAGGCGATCACCGGGATACTGACGGCTTCCGACACGGCGCGCGTCAAACCCAGGTCGAAACCGCTCTTGGTGCCGTCGCGGTCCATGCTGGTCAGCAGAATCTCGCCGGCGCCCAGGCGCGCCATGTTGCGCGCCCATTCAACCGCGTCCAGGCCGGTGGCCTTGCGCCCGCCATGGGTGTAGACCTCCCACTTGCCCTCGCCCACGCGCTTGGCGTCGATCGCCACC
This sequence comes from Herbaspirillum sp. LeCh32-8, assembly GCF_017814915.1. Taxonomy (GTDB): domain Bacteria; phylum Pseudomonadota; class Gammaproteobacteria; order Burkholderiales; family Burkholderiaceae_D; genus Herbaspirillum. Next base: position 106,856 of record NZ_JAGIPZ010000011.1, read on the forward strand.
ACGATGCACTGCGATCCGTATTTGCCGGCGGCATCAGCCACCAACTGCGGATTGGTCACGGCGGAGGTGTTGATGCCGACCTTGTCGGCGCCGGCGTTCAACAAGCGGCGCACGTCGTCGACGGCGCGCACGCCGCCGCCGACCGTCAGCGGAATGAAGACCTGCGAGGCCACCGCCTCGATGATGTCGAGAATCAGGTCGCGATCATCGGAGGAGGCGGTGATGTCGAGGAAGGTCAGCTCGTCGGCGCCCTGCTCATCATAGCGGCGCGCGATCTCGACCGGGTCGCCGGCGTCGCGCAGCTCGAGGAAGTTGACGCCCTTGACGACGCGACCGGCGGTCACGTCCAGGCAAGGGATGATGCGTTTTGCGAGAGCCATGTCGAGCCGCCTTTTATTCGCCGCCGTTGATGCGATTGGCTTCCAGCGCGCGGGTCAGTTCATCGGCGCGGTCCTGGCCGCTGGAGAGATCCAGCGTGCCTTCGTAGATGGAGCGGCCGCAGATGACGGCTTCGATGCCCTCGTCCTCGACCTTGCACAGCGCTTCCACGTCGTGGATGTTGTGCACGCCGCCGGAGGCGATGATGGGGATCGACACCGCCTGCGCCAGGCGCACGGTGGCTTCGATGTTCACGCCGCCCATCATGCCGTCACGGCCGATGTCGGTGTAGACGATGGCTTCGCAGCCGTAGCCTTCGAACTTCTGCGCCAGGTCGATCACTTCGTGGCCGGACAGCTTGCTCCAGCCGTCGGTGGCGACCTTGCCGTCCTTGGCGTCCAGGCCGACGATGATCTGGCCCGGGAAGGCGCTGCAGGCGTCGTGCAGGAAGCCGGGGTTCTTCACCGCGGCGGTGCCGATGATGATGTAAGACAGGCCGTCGTCCAGATAGCGTTCGATGGTATCGAGGTCACGGATGCCGCCGCCCAGCTGGACGGGGATCTCTTCGACATCGTTCTCCTCGGCGAACTCGGCGACCACCTTCAGGATGGACTTCACGGCAGCCTCGTTCTTGGGCTTGCCGGCGAAGGCGCCGTTCAGGTCGACCAGATGCAGGCGGCGGGCGCCTTGCTTCAGCCAGTGCAGGGCCATTTCCGCCGGATCTTCGGAAAACACGGTGGCTTGTTCCATATCGCCTTGTTTGAGGCGGACGCAATGACCGTCTTTCAGGTCGATGGCGGGTATCAGCAGCATGGCTACGGTATGACTAGTCAGTTAAAGGTGGATGACGGCCTTGCGGCCGGCTCTTGCCTGAATGGCAAAAATCAAGGCTTCCAGTGTACGAAATTCCGATACAGCTGCAAACCCGCGGAGGCACTTTTTTCCGGGTGGAACTGGGTTGCAAAGATGTTATCCCGAGCCACTGCGCAGGCGAAGTCGCGGCCGTACGGCGTCTCGCCGACGACATGCGCGCCCTCGGCCGGCACGGCGTAAAAACTGTGCACGAAATAGAAGTAGGCGTTGTCGGCGATGTCTTCCCACAGCGGATGGCGGGCCGTCTGGCGCACGTGGTTCCAGCCCATCTGCGGCACCTTGTACAGCGAGCCGTCGTCCTGGCTCACGCCTTCGAGCTGGAAGCGCACCACTTTGCCGGGCAGCAGGCCCAGGCCGGGTGTGTCGCCCTCTTCGCTCCAGTCGAACAGCATCTGCTCGCCCACGCATACGCCGAACAGCGGCTTGCTGCGGGATGCCTCGATGACGGCCTCCTGCAGTCCCGACTCGCGCAGGCAGCGCATGCAATCGGGCATGGCGCCCTGGCCGGGCAGCACCACGCGATCGGCCGCGCGGATGTCGGCGACCTCGCCGGAAATGCGCACGTCGGCCTCGGGCGCGACATGACGCAGGGCCTGCGCCACCGAGCGCAGATTGCCCATGCCGTAATCCACTACAACGATTTTATTCATAGCTAAGATGGCGGCGCGCCGGTGCGCGCCCGGAAAACCAGATGATTACAAGCTGCCCTTGGTGGACGGAATGGTGCCCGCGGCGCGCGCGTCGAGCTCGACGGCCATGCGCAGCGCACGGCCGAAGGCCTTGAACACGGTCTCGCATTGGTGGTGCGCATTGACGCCGCGCAGGTTGTCCACGTGCAGGGTGACCTGCGCATGGTTGACGAAACCGTGGAAGAACTCGCTGGTCAGGTCGACGTCGAAGGCGCCGATCATGGAGCGGGTGAACGGAATGTGGTACTCCAGGCCGGGACGGCCGGAGAAGTCGATCACCACGCGCGACAGCGCCTCGTCCAGCGGGACGTAGGCGTGGCCATAGCGGCGGATGCCCTTCTTGTCGCCGATGGCCTTGGCGAAGGCCATGCCCAGAGTGATGCCCACGTCTTCCACCGTGTGGTGCGCGTCGATGTGCAGGTCGCCCTTGGCCTGGATGTCCAGGTCGATCAGGCCGTGGCGGGCGATCTGGTCCAGCATGTGGTCGAGGAAAGGCACGCCGGTGTCGAGCGACTGCTTGCCGGTTCCGTCAAGGTTGATCGCAACGCGGATCTGCGTCTCGTTGGTGTTGCGGACGACTTCCGCGGTTCTCGGTGTAGACATGGTCAGGGTAAAGCGGGATTCAAACGTTTGGGATTGTGCCTAGATGCTTGCCGAAGCGCGCTTTTACAACTCTTCCAGCGCCCCCTGCAGGGCAGCCAGGAATGCGGCGTTTTCTTGTTCTGTGCTGACGGTAATACGCAAACAGTTTTGCAGCAATGCATGCATTTTACCGGCATTTTTGACCAGCACCTTACGTGCGACCAATGCGGCGAAAACTTTCTCGGCATCCGGGACGCGGATCAGCACGAAATTGGCGGCCGACGGGAATACCTCCACCCCGTCCAGTGCCGCCAGCTGCGCCGTCAGCGCGGTGCGCGCGCGGCACAGCTGCGCCGCCTGCGCTTGCAGCGTGTCCAGGTGCTCCAGCACGAACAGCGCGGCGGCCTCAGTCAGCACATTGATGTTGTACGGCGGGCGCACCTTGTCGAATTCGCGCAACAGGGCCGGCGCGGCCGCCATGTAACCCAGGCGGATGCCGGCCAGGCCCAGCTTGGAGACGGTGCGCATCACCACCAGATTGTTGAATTGCGGCAATGCCGACATCAGCGAAGCGTCGGCGAACGGCTGATAGGCCTCGTCCACCACCACCAGTCCGTAGGGCGCGGCGGCCTCGACGATGCGCAGCACGTCGGCGGCGTCGAACAAAGTGCCGGTGGGATTGTTGGGGTAAGACAGATAAGTGATGACCGGGCGATGCAGCGCCATCGCCGCCAGCATGGCCGGCAAATCCAGCGTGAGGTCGGCGCGCAGCGGCACGCCGACGTATTCAAGGCCGGCGACCTGGGCCGATATCTGGTACATCACGAAGCTGGGCTCGGGCGACAGCACCTTGCGCCCCGGCATGCTGCAAGCCTGCGAGAGCATGGAAATCAGCTCGTCCGAACCGTTGCCGAGCAACACGTCATAGCCTGCAGGCACATCGAGCTTGCTGCAGATTTCCTGCTTCAGGCGCGTGTAGCTCGGCACCGGATAGCGGTTCAGCGGCGCCTGCGCCAGCCGACGGCCAAGCTCCTCGCGCAGCGCGGCCGGCAGCTCGTAGGGATTCTCCATCGCGTCCAGCTTGACCATGCCCTGCGCCGACGGCACGTGGTAGGAATGCCAGTCGCGCACCAGCGGGCGGATCACGCCGGCAATCAATTGTTCGCAGGAAGGAAAATCAGCTGGCGACTTGTTCATCAGGTTGGCTCGCAGGTTCCAGCGCGGCCAGGCGCTGGCGGATCAGTTCGCAATAATCGGGATTGAGTTCGAAACCGACGAAATGCCGGCCGCAGCGTCGCGCCGCCACGGCCGTGGTGCCGCTGCCCATGAAGGGATCGAGCACCACGCCGCCCGGCGGGCAGGACGCCTTAACCATGCGCTCCACCACCTCCAGCGGCTTTTGCGTGGGATGGTCGGCGCGCTCCTTGTGTTCGCGGTGCAGGCGCGACACGCTCCACACGTCCTTGGGGTTATAGCCCATCTCCAGCCACTTGGCGCCGACGAAGATGGCGCGCGAGCGGGCCTTCTTGGTCTGCTCGTCGTAAGGGATGCGGATGGCGTCGAGGTCGAAGAAATAATCCTTGGCGCGGGCGAAGAAGCCGATGGTGTCATGCACAGAGGAATAGCGCCGGGTGCTGCCGCCCATGGAGGGCACGCGGCGATCCCAGACGATTTCGTTGAGCATGGTCATGCGCTGCTTCAGCATGACGAAAATCTCCGGCGAATTGCGCCAGGTGAGGAAAATGTAGAGGCTGCCGTTGGCCTTGAGCTTGGGTAGCGCGGCGTCCACCCATTGCTCGGTCCAGGCCAGGTAGGCGGCGGTGTCGAGCTTGTCGGAGTCGTTGCCGTAGTCCTTGCCGAGGCCGTACGGCGGATCGGCGATCAGCAAATCGATGCTGCCGTCGGGAATGCGCTGCAAACCTTGCAGCGCGTCCTCGCAATGCACGCGATCCAGCCAGCCTTCGCCTGCCGAGTCGGAGGCCGCCGTCATCGGATCATTTCAGCCGCAGTTCGGCGGAACGGGCGTGCGCCTGCAAGCCCTCGCCGTAGGCCAGCTCGGCCGCCACGCGACCCAGGGTCTGGGCGCCGGCTTCTGACACGCGGATCACGCTGGAGCGCTTCTGGAAGTCGTACACGCCCAGCGGCGAAGAGAAGCGCGCGGTGCGCGAGGTCGGCAACACGTGGTTGGGACCGGCGCAATAGTCGCCCAGCGACTCGGAGGAGAAACGGCCAAGGAACATGGCGCCGGCGTGACGGATCTTGTCGGCCCACTGCTGCGGTTCTTCGGCGGAGATTTCCAGGTGTTCGGCGGCGATCATGTTGGCGATCTCGCAGGCTTCATCCATGTCGCGCACCTTCACCAGCGCGCCGCGGTCGGTCAGCGAGGTGCGGATCACGTCCTTGCGCGGCATGGCGTCGAGCAGCTTGTTGATCGAGGCTTCCACGCGGGCGATGTAAGCGGCGTCCGGGCACAGCAGGATGGATTGCGCCAGCTCGTCGTGCTCGGCCTGGGAGAACAGGTCCATGGCGATCCAGTCGGGATCGGTGGCGCCGTCGCAGATCACCAGGATCTCCGAGGGGCCGGCAATCATGTCGATGCCGACGATGCCGAATACGCGGCGCTTGGCGGCGGCCACGTAGGCGTTGCCGGGGCCGACGATCTTGTCCACCTGCGGGATGGTCGCGGTGCCGTATGCCAGCGCGCCCACTGCCTGGGCGCCGCCGATGGTGAACACGCGGTCGACGCCGGCGATCGCGGCAGCCGCCAGCACCAGCTCGTTTTGCACGCCGTCCGGGGTCGGCACCACCATGATGACCTCCTGCACGCCGGCCACCTTGGCCGGAATCGCGTTCATCAGCACCGACGACGGGTAAGCGGCCTTGCCGCCCGGCACGTAGATGCCCACGCGATCCAGCGGCGTGACCTTCTGGCCCAGCTCGGTGCCGTCGGCTTCGGTGTACAGGAAGCCGTCGGAACCGCATTCCTTCTTCTGGCGCTCGTGGTAGGCGCGCACGCGGTCAGCCGCTGTCTGCAGCGCCGCGCGGCGCGCTTCGGGCAGGCTGGCCAGCGCCGCCTGCATTGCCTCCTTGCCGATTTCCAGACCGGCCACGGACGCGGCCTGCACGCGGTCGAAGCGCTGGGTGCATTCCAGCACGGCAGCATCGCCGCGCGCCTTCACGTCGGCCAGGATGGTGGCCGCGGCGCGGTCGATGGCTTCGTCCTCGCTGGCTTCGAAGGCCAGCACGGCCGACAGCTTGTCGCGAAAGCCGGCATCGGCGGAGTCGAGTTTTCGGATGGCAATGCTCATGGTGTCACCTGCAAATACAGCGAAATCAATACGGCAAAATCTGTCGGGCTTAAATCGGGCTGAAATCGGGCTTATTTGGCCTTGGCCTTCTCGAACGCGTCGAGAATCGGCTGCAGGCGGTCGCGCTTCAACTTCAGCGCGGCCTGGTTCACCACCAGGCGCGAGGAGATGTCGATGATGTGCTCGACTTCCACCAGCTTGTTGGCGCGCAGCGTGCCGCCGGTGCTGACCAGGTCGACGATGGCGTCCGACAGGCCCACCAGCGGGCCCAGCTCCATCGAGCCGTACAGCTTGATCAGGTCAACGTGCACGCCCTTGGCGGCGAAGTGCTCGCGCGCGGTCTTGACGTACTTGGTCACCACGCGCAGGCGCGCGCCCTGGCGCACCGCGTTGGCGTAGTCGAAGCCTTCCTGCACCGCCACCGACAGGCGGCACTTGGCGATGTTCAGGTCGATCGGCTGGTACAGGCCTTCGCCGCCATGCTCCAGCAGCACGTCCTTGCCGGCCACGCCGAAGTCGGCGGCACCGTATTGCACGTAGGTCGGCACGTCGGAAGCGCGCACGATGATCACGCGCACGTTGGGGTCGTTGGTCGGCAGGATCAGCTTGCGCGAGGACTCCGGATCCTCGGCCACGGTGATGCCGGCCGCCTTGAGCAACGGCAGGGTCTCTTCGAAAATACGGCCCTTGGAAAGCGCCAGCGTCAGTTGTTGGGTCATGTGGTCTGCTTCTTCAGGTGCTTACTTGATGCGCTGGATGTCGGCGCCGATGGCCGACAGCTTGGCTTCCATGCGATCGTAGCCGCGGTCCAGGTGGTAGATGCGCTCCACCACGGTCTCGCCTTCGGCGGCCAGGCCGGCGATCACCAGCGAGGCCGACGCGCGCAGGTCGGTCGCCATCACCGGGGCGCCGTGGAACTTGTCCACGCCCTTGACGATGGCGGTGTTGCCCTCGATGTCGATGGCCGCGCCCAGGCGGTTGAGCTCCTGCACGTGCATGAAGCGGTTCTCGAAGATGGTCTCGGTCACGTGGCTGGTGCCTTCGGCGACGCAATTCAGGGCCATGAACTGGGCCTGCATGTCGGTCGGGAAGCCTGGGTATTCGGTGGTGCGGAAGCTCACCGCCTTGGGACGGCGCGCCATCTGGATGCGGATCCAGTCCTCGCCCGAGGTCAGGATGGCGCCGGCTTCGCGCAGCTTGTCCAGCGCCGCATCCAGCAGGCCGGAGCGGGTACGGCGCAGCGTGACATCGCCGCCGGCGGCAGCCACGGCGCACAGGAAGGTGCCGGTTTCGATACGGTCGGCAATCACCTCATGGGTGGCGCCGTGCAGCTTGTCGACGCCCTGGATCACCAGGCGGTCGGTGCCGATGCCTTCGATCTTGGCGCCCATCTTCACCAGCAGGTGGGCCAGATCGCCCACTTCCGGCTCGCGCGCGGCGTTTTCAAGGATGGTCTCGCCCTCGGCCAGCACCGCTGCCATCAGCAGGTTTTCGGTGCCGGTCACGGTGATCATGTCGGTGACGATGCGCGCGCCCTTCAAGCGCTTGGCCTTGGCGTAGATGTAGCCGCCGTCGATGTGGATCTCGGCGCCCATGGCCTGCATGCCTTTGATGTGCTGGTCCACCGGACGCGAGCCGATGGCGCAGCCGCCCGGCAGCGAGACCTTGGCTTCACCGAAGCGCGCCAGCAGCGGGCCCAGCACCAGGATCGAGGCGCGCATGGTCTTGACCAGCTCGTAGGGCGCTTCCAGCTTGGTGATGTCGTTGCCGTTGAGGATCATCGCATCGCCCTCTTCCTGCACGCGCAGGCCCATCTGCTTCATCAGCTTGGTGATGGTCAGCACATCCTGCAGGTGCGGGACGTTGGTCAGGCGCAGGTCGTCGGCCGTGAGCAGGCCGGCGCACAGGATGGGCAACGCGGCGTTCTTGGCGCCGGAGATGGTGACGTCGCCGGAGAGGCGCTTGCCGCCGCGGATCAGGAGCTTGTCCATGGTTGATGCCTTATTTCTGGAATTCTTCGGGGGTCAGGGTCTTCATCGACAGCGCGTGAATTTCTTCGCGCATGCGGTCGCCCAGCGCAGCGTAGACCAGCTGGTGACGCTGGATCAGGCGCTTGCCGGCGAAGGCGTCGGAGACGATGACGGCGGTAAAGTGCTGGCCGTCGCCTTCGACTTCGATATGCCGGCACTCCAGGCCGGCGACGATGTAGCTTTTGACGAGTTCGGGTGTGGGTAGCATGGTTCGGCTCTTCACTAGGGATTGGGCAGGCGCGGGCTCGTGGAATCAGACAATCAGTGCGAACCGGCGCGCAACTTGTAGCCGCTCTTCAACATGCGCACCGCCAGGGTGGACAACGCCAGGAAGAACACGGCCACGATACCGAGGCTGGTCATGGGGTTGATGTCGGACTGGCCGAAGAACCCGTAGCGAAAGCCATCGATCATATAAAAAAACGGGTTGAAATGCGACACCGCCTGCCAGAACGGGGGCAGCGAGTGTATCGAATAGAACACGCCGGCCAGGAAAGTCAGCGGCACGATCAGGAAATTCTGGAACGCCGCCAGCTGGTCGAACTTCTCGGCCCAGATGCCGGCGATCAGGCCCAGCGTGCCGAGGATGGCCGCGCCCAGCAGCGCGAACACGATAATCCACAGCGGCGCCACGAAGTCCAGGTGGCCGAACCAGGCGGTCACCACGAACACGCCGCCGCCCACCATCAGGCCGCGCACCACGGCCGCCAGCACGTAGCCGCCGAACATTTCCCAGTGCGACAACGGGGTCAGCAGCACGAACACCAGGTTGCCGGTGATCTTGGACTGGATCAGCGAGGACGAGCTGTTGGCGAAGGCGTTCTGCAGCACGCTCATCATCACCAGGCCGGGCACCAGGAAACCGGTGTACTGCACGCCCGGATAGACCTGCACGCGATCCTGCAGCACATGGCCGAAGATCATCAGGTACAGCAGCGCGGTCACGATGGGCGCGGTCACGGTCTGGGTCGCCACTTTCCAGAAGCGCAGGATTTCCTTGTAGAACAGGGTCTGGAATCCGGTCATTTTTCATCTCCCATGATCTGGATGAAGACGTCTTCCAGGTCGGCCTGCTGCAACTGCAGATCGTCGATCTCGGCGCCGGCGGCGCGCAACGTGGCCAGAATGGGTTCGACTTCCTTGTAATCGGTCACGCGCAGCGTGAACTTGTTGCCCGCGAGCAGTTCCTCCGGGTGCGTCACCAGCGCCTTCAAGCCGTCGGGCAAGGCGCCGCTCTTCAGGCGCAGCACCAGCTGCGAGCCCGAGATGCGCTTGATCAGACCTTCGGTGGAGTCCAGCGCCACCACCTTGCCGAACTTCAGCATGGCAATGCGGTTGCACAGCGCCTGCGCCTCTTCCAGATAGTGGGTGGTCAGCACGATGGTGTGGCCTTCGCGGTTCAGGCGGCCGATGAACTGCCACAGCGTCTGGCGCAGCTCGACGTCGACGCCGGCGGTGGGTTCGTCCAGCACGATCACCGGCGGCTTGTGCACCAGCGCCTGGGCCACCAGGACGCGCCGTTTCATGCCGCCGGACAGCGCGCGCATGTTGGTGTCGGCCTTGTTGGTGAGATCCAGGTTCGCCATCACCTCGTCGATCCACTTGTCGTTGTTCTTCAGGCCGAAGTAACCGGACTGCATGCGCAGCGTCTCGCGCACGGTGAAGAAGGGATCGAACACCAGCTCCTGCGGCACCACGCCCAGGTTCATGCGGGCATTGCGGTAGTCGCTGACCACGTCGTGGCCATGGATGGTGACGTTGCCGGAATCGGCGCGGTTGAGCCCGGCGATGATGGAGATCAGCGTGGTCTTGCCGGCCCCGTTGGGGCCCAGCAGACCGAAGAATTCGCCTTCCTCGATCGCCAGCGAAACGCCGCCCAGCGCCTGCAGCGACTGGTAGCGTTTCTTGATGTCATTGATTTGCAAAGCGGCCATTGCCTGCTGCCCGTTCAACTCGTTGCTTGAAAGAAAAATAAGGAAACAGGAAAACGCACTGTCTGCCTCGCCCCGGCATCGCCGACCGCGCCTCGCGCCGGATGGCCGCGGGCGCGGCGCAATGCCGCTGTTGTTGTCGCGCTGTTATCTCTGGATGGTGGGAGGCCCCGGATGCATCACGCTTAATCGGTCTTGCCCGGCCTGGCGGCCGCGTTCAGGGGAGAAAGTCCGGTGGACGAACGCTGTGAAGAAGATCGCAGCGCCTGCAAAAACCAAGGATTATAGGGGAATTCGATTTTCCGGGCCGCGCTGCGCACGTTTGGACAACGCTGCGCAGCGACCGGAATGGCGGACCGGGTCAGTGATGTCGATCGGTCGCGGAGGTGGGGGCCACGGGCGCGCCCGCGGTGACTTCATTGAGCAGCGCGGATACGCCGTAGAGGTCGGCCAGGCTTTGCAGGTTGACCGGCAAGGCGCCGAACGCCAGCGCCACGCCGCGCTGGCGGGCGGAGCGACGCCAGGCCAGCAGGGTGGCGACGGCCGACGAGTCGACCACCGCGACGTTGCTGACGTCGATGCTGGACTGGCCGCCGGCGATGGCCGCCAGGCCGTCCCGCAGGACGGCGCTGGCGTTGTTGACGGTCAGCTGGGCACCGGGCTTGAACATGATGGTCTTTCTGTCGCTGCGCTTAGGCCGATTACTTCTTGTTGGCGCGAGCGGCCAGTTGCTTGTTCTTGTCCGACAGCGCCTTGATCAGGCCGTCGATGCCGCCCTTGTTGATCTCGTTGGCGAAGGTGCCCTTGTAGGCCTCCACCAGCCACGCACCCAGCACGTTGACGTCATACAGCTTCCAGCCGTCGGCCTTCTTTTCCAGGCGGTAGCTCAGCTGGATCGGCTCGCCGCCGCGGGAAGAGATCACTTGCGAATTCACTTCCACTTCGGTGTCGGCCGGCGACGCGCGCAGCGGCTTGAATTCGATCTTCTGGTCGCGCACCTGCGACAGCGCGCCGGAGTAGGTGAACACCAGCAGGCTGCGGAATTCGGTGATCAGCTGCTTTTGCTGTTCCGGGGAAGCCTGGCGCCAGAAACGGCCGGCCGCCAGCTGGGTCATGCGCTCGAAGTCAACATAGGGCAGGATCTTTTGCTCGACCAGCTGCATGATGCGGCCATTGTTGCCGGCCTGGATGTCCTTGTCGCTCTTGGCGGTGTCCAGCACTTCGGAGCTGATGCGCTTGACCAGCGCGTCAGGCGCTTCCTGCGCGGAGGCGGCGCCGGCGAAGGTCAGGGCCGAGAAAGTGGCGGCGATGGCGAAAAATTTGGTGAGCGTCTTCATAGGTCGAGATCCATTCGAGAGAGCGGGAAGCCGCAGCCGCAGGGGCTGCTGTTGCTTCGAAGCCCGCGGAAGGGCGGGGTTCCCGCGCTGTTACAGACAGCAGCGGAAGTTACAGATGGTGCACTACGAGGAAATTTCAAGGCTGCCGCCCGCAACGCAGGCGGGGCGACAGCCGCGATCAGGCTCAGGGCTTGACCGCTTCTTCCTTCTGTTCACGACCGGCGCTGCCGCCGGTGATCTGCGACTGGCGGCGCTGCAGGTAGGCATCGCGCACAAAGTCGTACTTGTCCAGCGCGGCGTCTTCCAGCAGGGTCGACGCATCCAGCAATTGGGCGCGGCGATCCACCACGCGGATCACCGAGCCCACGTTGCGCCAGCGCACCGGACGCTTGTAGGTCCACAGGTCGCCGTACAGGTCGACCGGCAGGCCGGCGGTGTCACGCACGGTGGACGGGCCGAAGAACGGCAGCACCACGTACGGGCCCGAGCCCACGCCCCACTTGCCCAGGGTCTGGCCGAAATCGGATTTCTCGCGCGGCAGGCGGGCTTCGGTCGCCACGTCCAGCACCCCGCCCAGGCCGAAGGTGGTGTTGATGGCCACGCGCATGAAGGTCGACACGCCCTGCTCCACGCGGCCTTGCAGCAGCTGGTTCACCGACGACCACAGGTCGCCGATGTTGCCGAAGAAGTTGCCCACGCCGGTCTGCACCGGGTTCGGCACCACGGTGTCATACGCTTGCGCGGCAGGCTTGAGCGCATAGGTATCGACCGTGTCGTTGAAGCTGAACATCGCGCGGTTGAAGCCTTCCAGCGGATCGCGCGGATTGTTGTTGGTGGAAGCGCAGCCGGTCATGGCCGCGGCTGCCAGCGCGATGGCGCCGATGCGTGCTTTGTTGTTCATTATTTATCGTCCTTTCCCTCTGCCGCCTTGCTGTAGAGGAACTGACCGATCAGGTTCTCCAGCACAATCGCGGATTGTGTCATCTTAATGGTATCTCCGGCCGCCAGGTTAGCAGTGTCGCCTCCCGGTTCGATGCCGATGTATTGTTCACCCAACAAACCCGAGGTCAGGATCTTGGCCGAGCTGTCCTTGGGGAATTTGTAGCCGTCGTCCATATTGATGGAGACCACGGCGCGGAAGGTCTGGTCGTCGAAACGGATCGAATCGACACGGCCCACCACCACGCCGGCGCTCTTGACCGCCGCGCGCGACTTCAGACCGCCGATATTGTCGAAGTTGGCCTTGACGGCATAGGTCTTCTGCCCGAACGACAGCGAGCTCATGTTGCCGGCCTTGAGCGCCAGGAACACCAGCGCCGCCACGCCCAGCAGCACGAAGATTCCAACCCAGGCGTCCAGTGATTTACGTTGCATATCAACCCTTTTTGTTTCATCGGCGCACCCTGCGGCGCGCCCTTATTCTGTCAGTCTTGTTTGCCGGCAATCAGCTGAACATCAGCGCGGTCAGCAGGAAGTCCAGGCCCAGTACCATCAAGGAAGCGATCACCACGGTGCGGGTGGTGGCGCGGGCCACGCCTTCCGGCGTCGGCTGGGCTTCATAGCCCTGGAACAGCGCCACGAAGGTGACCGCGATGCCGAACACCACGCTCTTCAGGACGCCGTTGGCGATGTCGTTCCAGACATCCACGCCGCCCTGCATCTGCGACCAGAACGCGCCTTCGTCGACGCCGATCAGCAGCACGCCGACCACATAGCCGCCGATCACGCCCACGGCGCTGAAGATCGCCGCCAGCACCGGCATGGCGATCACGCCGGCCCAGAAACGCGGCGCCACCACGCGCTGCAGCGGGTTGACGGCCATCATCTCCATCGCCGACAACTGCTCGCCGGCCTTCATCAGGCCGATCTCCGCAGTCAACGAGGTGCCGGCGCGGCCGGCGAACAGCAGCGCCGTCACCACCGGACCCAGCTCGCGCGTCAGCGACAGCGCCACCAGCAAGCCCAGGGCCTGTTCGGAACCATATTTGTTGAGCGTGTAGTACCCCTGCAGACCCAGCACGAAACCGACGAACAGGCCGGACACGGCAATGATCACCAGCGAGTAGTTGCCGATGAAGTGGATCTGGTCGGTGATCAGGCGCGGACGGCGCAGCAGGCCCAGCGAAGCGCCCAGCATGTTGACGAACATGCGCGCGGCAAAGCCGACGCCGACCACGAATTCGCGCACTGCGCGCCCCAGACTGGAGATCATGAGCGCGCTCCCAGACCGAGATCATCGGCCACCGACTTGCCCGGATAGTGGAACGGCACCGGACCGTCCGCTTCGGCATGCACGAACTGCTTCACATAGGGATCGGCCGAAGTGCGCATCTCGTCGGGCGTGCCTTGCGCCACGATCTTGCCGGCCGACAGGAAATACACATAGTCGGCGATCAAGAAGGATTCGTTGACGTCGTGCGACACCAGGATCGAGGTCGATCCCAGCGCATCGTTCAGGCGGCGAATCAGGTTGGCGGTCACGCCCATGGAAATCGGATCGAGGCCGGCGAAGGGCTCGTCGTACATGATCAGCATCGGGTCCAGCGCGATGGTGCGCGCCAGCGCGACGCGGCGGGCCATGCCGCCGGAGATCTCGGCCGGCTTAAGGGCTGCGGCATTGCGCAGGCCCACGGCGTTGAGCTTCATCAGCACCAGGTCGCGGATCAGGTCTTCATCGAGATCGGTATGCTCGCGCAGCGGGAAGGCCACGTTGTCGAACACGGTCATGTCGGTAAACAGCGCGCCGTTCTGGAACAACATGCCCATCTTGCGGCGCAGCAGGTAGAGCTGCTTCGTATTGAGGCCGGGGACGTTCTCGCCATCCACCGCCAGCGTACCCTGCTGCGGATGCAGCTGGCCGCCGATCAGGCGCAGGATCGTGGTCTTGCCCGAGCCCGAACCGCCCATCACCGCCACGACCTTTCCGCGCGGGAAATCCATATGCAGACCGGACAAAATAGGCCGGTCGCCATAGCGGAAATGCAAATCGCGGATTTCTACGATATTAGGCAAAGGGATTTTCTTTGTTTTCTTTGAAAAACGACATTGTAGAGCAAAATTTACAAATCGCTTTCAAGAAGGCAATACAGCGTGTAAATCAATGATGAGGAAAAACGCCGATCTTTACACATAACTACAAATTACGTGGAGATGCAAACCGTTGACAACAAGCGCTTTAGTGACGAATGAGTCAATAAGCGTTCACTTCCACACAAACCCTCGCTAGCGTCGTATCCACGCAACGGTTTTCCCGTCAGGCGGCACTCCGGACGACACGCTGCGTATCACTGCCATGCCGTATCGCCGCCCGGCCTGGATGGACGCCGAGAACCCTAGGGCATCGCCCCCGTGCCTTGATACAATGGCGGTTTTGCTTTCGGAAGAATTTTGTCATGAGCCTCAAATGCGGCATCGTGGGCCTGCCCAACGTCGGTAAATCCACCCTCTTCAACGCGCTGACCAAGGCCGGCATCGCCGCCGAGAACTACCCGTTCTGCACCATCGAGCCCAACGTCGGCGTGGTGGAAGTGCCCGATCCGCGCCTGCAGGCCCTGGCCGAGATCGTCAAGCCCGAGCGCATCCTGCCGGCCACGGTCGAGTTCGTCGACATCGCCGGCCTGGTGGCCGGCGCTTCCAAGGGCGAAGGCCTGGGCAACCAGTTCCTGTCTCACATCCGCGAGACCGACGCCATCGTCAACGTGGTGCGCTGCTTCGAAGACCCGAATGTGATCCACGTGGCCGGCCGCGTCAGCCCGCTGGACGACATCGCCGTGATCCAGACCGAACTGGCGCTGGCCGACATGGGCACCGTCGAGAAGGCCATCCACCGCGAACAGAAGAAGGCGCGCTCGGGCGACAAGGACGCCGCCAAGCTGGTGGCCCTGCTGGAACGCATCATGCCGGCGCTGGATGAAGCCAAGCCGGTGCGCGCGCTGGGCCTGGACGCCGAGGAAATGCTGCTGATCAAGCCGCTGTGCCTGATCACCGCCAAGCCGGCCATGTATGTGGCCAACGTCTCCGACAGCGGCTTCACCAACAACCCGCTGCTGGACCAGCTGACCGCCTACGCCAAGGAACAGAATGCGCCGATCGTGGCCATCTGCGCCGCCATCGAAGCCGAGATCGCCGACCTGGACGACGCCGACAAGGCCGACTTCCTGGCCGACATGGGCATGCAAGAGCCGGGTCTGGATCGCCTGATCCGCGCCGGCTTCAAACTGCTGGGCCTGCAGACCTACTTCACCGCAGGCGTGAAGGAAGTGCGCGCCTGGACCGTGCCGGTCGGCGCCACCGGCCCGCAGGCCGCCGGCGTGATCCACACCGACTTCGAACGCGGCTTCATCCGCGCCCAGACCATCGCTTACGAAGACTACATCGCCTGCAAGGGCGAAGCAGGCGCCAAGGAAGCCGGCAAGATGCGCGCAGAAGGCAAGGAATACATCGTCAAGGACGGCGATGTGATGAACTTCCTCTTCAACGTCTGATCCGGGTGCAGGCGCATGGCGCCTGCCGTCCATATTGTCTTAAAGCAGTCATCGCCGGCAGTTATGCTGACGGCATCAACATCATCGCAGCACCATGAGCAAGCAAGCCCTCCCTGAATCCGGCCGCGCCAAAGGCCGTGGCAAGCGTCCGCCGCAGGCGGGCGACGCCGCACCGCTGGCCAATGAAATCCGCCCCGGCCAGTCGATCGAACTGCTCAAGGAGCTGCACATCCTCACGCGCGACGGCAAGCTCAATCAGGACAGCCGCCGCAAGCTGAAGCAGGTCTACCACCTCTACCAGTTCATCGAGCCGCTGCTGACCGAAGTCCTGCAGGAGCACCCGGACGTGACGCTGGTCGACCACGGCGCCGGCAAGTCCTACCTGGGCTTCATCCTGTACGACCTGTTTTTCAAGGCCTTGCAGGGCGCGCCGCACATCTACGGCATCGAGACCCGCGAGGAGCTGGTGAAGAAGTCGGAAGAACTGGCCACGCGCCTGGGCTTCAAGGGCATGTCCTTCGTCAACCTGTCGGTGGCCGACTCGATCACCTCGGAACGCCTGCCGCAACAGATCGACGTGGTGACCGCGCTGCACGCCTGCGACACCGCCACCGACGACGCCATTCACTTCGCGCTGGCCAAGCAGGCGCGCTTCATCGTGCTGGTGCCGTGCTGCCAGGCCGAAGTGGCTTCGGTGCTGAACCGCAACAAGGGCCAGTCACTGGCCAATTCGCTCACCGAGATCTGGCGCCATCCGCTGCATACGCGCGAGTTCGGCAGCCAGGTCACCAACGTGCTGCGCTGCCTGCAGCTGGAGGCGCACGGCTACAAGGTCAGCGTGACCGAGCTGGTGGGCTGGGAGCATTCGATGAAGAACGAGCTGATCGTCGCCCAGTATCGCGACCTGCCGCGCCGCCGTCCGGCCGAGCGCCTGCAGGAGGTGCTGCGCACGCTGGGGCTGGAAGAGATGGGAGAACGCTTCTTCGCGCCGCAGGCGGCCTGAAGACGCTGACGGGCGTTGCAGGAATGCTTCTTGCAACGCCGTCGTGAAAGATGACCGGCTATGCGGTCGCCGCCTCAAGACCGGGGCCGGCGCTGCCGATATAGCCGCAGCAGGATGACGCCGGGGCGAACAGCGCCGGCGGGCAAGGGGGTGCCGGGAAACCGGCTTGCGCAAAGGGGGCCGGCCGGAAGCCGGGGAACGCACATGACAACCGCTGTCGACACGGATACGCTGATGGCCGAAAACCAGCAACTGCGCGCCGAACTGCAGGACCTGCTGCAGCAGGCGCACATCAACCAATCCATCATCGAACGCCACCAGGCCTTCGACCTGAAACTGATCGGCGCCAGCGAATTTCGCGAGCTGATCGACGCCATGCTCTCGACCATGCCGGGCGTGTTCAACCTGGAAACGGTGACGCTGTCCCTGATCGACGACGACTACGCGATCCAGCGCATCCTGCGCGACCTGCAGATCGGCGTGAGCGAGTTTCCCAACCTGCTGTTCCTGAAGCATCCGATCGTCTTCCCGGACGAAGACGGCCGCGCGCTGGCGCAGGAAAAGCCGCGCCTGGGCGAATTCACTGCGCTGCACCGGCCGCTGTTCCCGACCTACCAGCCCACCAGCGTGGCCGTGCTGCCGCTGGTGCGCCAGCATCGCCTGCTGGGCTACCTGGCGCTGGGCAGCGCCTACCAGGAGCGCTTCACCCGCGCGCTGGCGACCGACTTCATCCAGCGCCTGGCCACGGTGGCCGCGATCTGCCTGGAAAACGTGATCAACAACGAGCGCCTGAAACACATCGGCCTCACCGACCCGCTCACCGGCGTGAACAACCGCCGCTACATCGAGCAGCGCATGCACGAGGAAGTGGCGCGCGGCCAGCGCGAGCGCTCGGCGCTGTCCTGCCTGTTCATCGATATCGACCATTTCAAGCGCGTCAACGACCAGTTCGGCCACCAGAGCGGCGACGACGTGCTGCGCGAGGTGGCCGCGCGCATCAAGAAGGAACTGCGCCTGTCGGACGCACTGGGCCGTTTCGGCGGCGAGGAATTCGTGGTGCTGCTGACGCACGCCACGCGTGAGGATGCGGCCCGCATTGCCGAGCGCATCCGCGCCGGCATCGCCAGCCGCGGCATCATGATCGAGGGTTCGCGCGATGCGCTCAAGATCACCGCCTCCATCGGCGCCGCATCGCTGATGCCGCCGGAACGGATCCGCCCGGCCGAAGAGGTCAAGCAGGCCATGCTGAAAGCCGCCGACCAGGCGCTCTACCAGGCTAAGGAAGCCGGCCGCAACCGGGTGGTGCAGGCGCCGTAAGCCGCCTCAGCCCGGCGTTGCCGCTCAGGCCGCCGACGGCGCCGCCGCGCGGCGGTCGCGGATGATCCACGGCGCGGCGATGATCAGCACGCCGCCGATCAGGTCTTGCGGCCGCAATTCGGCCGCGCCCAGCAGCCAGGCCGAGAAGCTGGCCACCAGGATTTCAGCCAGCATCACCACCGCCGTGATATTGGCCGGCAGGCGCGAGACGCCGTACTGCAGGCACAGGTTGGATATCAGGAACAGCACCGCCCACAGTCCCACCAGCGGCCACGCCGCCACCGGCACCACCGCCGGCCAGGCGATCAATCCCGTCACCGAGAACACGATGCCCAGCAAGCAGGCCAGCGAGGCCCCGCCGGACAGCATGGCGATTGCGCGGGCGCCGTCGGAAACGCCGTGCAGGCGGCGCAGCAGCACATTGTTGACGGCAAAGCACAGGCCGCCCAGCACCGCCATCCAGTCCGGCAGGGTCTGCGGCAGCGGCAAGCCCAGCCGCGGCTGGTACAGCACGATCACCGCGCCCGACAGGCCCAGCGCCACGCGCCCCAGCGAGCGCGGCGTGATCGCCTCGTGCAGCACCAGGCGCGCCAAGACCACGGTCCAGATCGGCATCAGGTAGAACAGCAGGATCACGCGCACCACGTCGCCGTAGGCGATGGCCACGTTGAAGGCGGCATTGGTGAGCCCGGTCGCCAACGCCACGCCCAGCAGCTCGGGATGCTGCCAGAGTTGGGCGATGTCGCCGCGCTTGAGCGCCAGCAGCATGGCCGCGCAGCCCACGAAGATGGCGGCGGTGGCCCACAGCGGGTGCAGGCCCATGGCTTCCAGCGCGCGCATGCCGGTCCAGGACAGGCCCCAGATGGTGGTATTGACCAGCAGCGCGGCGACGGCGGATTTGGGGAGATGTTGCATCGTTCGTATCTTGTGATGAAAAGCGTCGCCGCGGTGATGATCGGCGAGATAAGGCCTATGCACGGGCACCCATATCGGAACGAGCGGGGCGGTGCGCGACGATCAATGGCCGCCGGCCACGGCGGCAACAATCGGCAAGCCGGGACAATGCCGGCCAACGACGACCAAAAGAAAAGCCGGCAATGCCGGCTTGCTCTGCTGCAG
This sequence comes from Herbaspirillum sp. LeCh32-8, assembly GCF_017814915.1. Lineage (GTDB taxonomy): Bacteria > Pseudomonadota > Gammaproteobacteria > Burkholderiales > Burkholderiaceae_D > Herbaspirillum. The sequence goes on from NZ_JAGIPZ010000011.1 coordinate 125,907, forward strand.
GGCCCGGATGTCGCTCGCGGCGGCGTCCCGGCTGGTCCTCAGGCCTTTTTGGCCTCGGCCTGCAGGCGTTCGTATTTGTCCATCAGCTGCTCTCGGCTTTCGCGCCAGGCCGGGTTGAACGGGATGCAGGCGACCGGACAAACCTGCTGGCACTGCGGCTCCTCGAAGTGACCGACGCATTCGGTGCACTTGTCCGGATTGATCTCGTAGATCTGCGGCCCCATGTAGATCGCTTCGTTCGGGCACTCGGGCTCGCAGACGTCGCAATTGATGCAATCATCAGTAATCATCAACGCCATGCCAGCTCCTTCGCGCGCGCGCCGCCTTGTGCACGGCGCACCGCCCTACCTGCAAACTTCCCGATACCAACCATCATTGTCCTACCCTGCCTCACTACTGGCTACCGCAGAAGCTCTCAGCCGTTCTGCTTGGCGATCTTGCCCTTCAGCCATTTCTCGACCGAGGGGAACACAAACTTCGACACGTCGCCGCCCAGCTGGGCGATCTCGCGCACGATGGTGCCGGAGATGAACTGATACTGGTCCGACGGCGTCAGGAACAGGGTCTCGACGTCCGGCAGCAGGTAACGGTTCATGCCCGCCATCTGGAATTCATACTCGAAGTCGGACACCGCACGCAGGCCGCGCACGATCACGCGCGCGTTGTTCTGCCTGACGAAATCCTTGAGCAAACCCGAAAAACTTTCAACCTGGACATTCGGATAATGTCCCAGCACTTCATTGGCGATCGACAGGCGCTCTTCGAGCGAAAAAAACGGCTTCTTGTTTTGGCTGTCCGCTACGCCGACCACCAGCTTGTCGAACAGTCCGGAGGCGCGGCGGACCAGGTCCTCATGACCGCGCGTCAACGGATCGAATGTCCCTGGATATACAGCTGTGACCATGGTGTCTCCTCACCGGCAATTCAATCAGAACGCGCATTATGCCTGAATTTGGGCAGCGCTTTTGCGTTGCAATAAATGATAGAACACCATCCCGGCCTTATCCGAGCGCAGCACTTCCCACGACGCCATCCAGGCCGGGGCATCTTCCCCGTCCAGCGGGAACTCGGCCTCGGCATAGACCAGGCCGGAGGGCGCCAGCAGCGTTTCGCAGGCCGGCAAGACCTTTTCCAGCCAGCCCTGGTGATACGGCGGATCGATGAAGGCCAGGCCGAAGGCGCCTGGTTCGCGCTGGGCGGCGCTGCGTACGGCGGCCAGCGCGTCGCCGCGCACGATGGCAATGGCGTCGGCCTTGAGCTTGTCGCGATTGGCCTCCAGCTGGCGCACCGCCGGGCCGCTCTGCTCGACCATCACCACGCGGCGCGCGCCGCGGCTGGCGGCTTCGAAGCCCAGGGCGCCGGAGCCGGCGAACAGGTCGAGGCAGGCGAGCTGCTCCCAGTTGCCGTCCAGCAGGTGGGTCAGCCAGTTGAACACGGTCTCGCGCACCCGGTCCGGCGTCGGACGCAGGCCTTCGGCGTCCAGCACCGGCAACGGCGTGCGCTTCCACTGGCCGCCGATGATGCGCACCTGGTGCGGGCCGCGCACGGCTGGCTTGCCCTGGCCGGACTTGGCGGCCGGGCGATGTTGCTTACTCTGCTTCATGGCGCCGTCCTTACTTCGCTGCAGGCGTCGCGGATGCTGCAGATTGCGGATCTTCGCCGACGATCACCGTCGACAGCTGCTCCGGATGCACGTGCTTGCGGAAGGCCGCGCGCACGTCCGATACGCTGACTTCGCGCACGCGGTCGATCCAGCGGTCGAGGTAGTCCAGCGGCAGGTTGTAGAAACCGACCACCGAGATGTTCTCCAGCAGCTTGGCATTGCTGTCGATGCGTAGCGCGAAGCCGCCGGTGAGGTTGTCCTTGGCCGCCTTCATCTCGGCCGGGGTCGGGCCTTCCTGCAAAAATTTGTCCAGCGTGGCGCGCACCACCTTCAAAGCTTCGGCGGTCTGCTCCTTCTTGGTCTGCAGGCCGATCTGGAACGGCCCGGGCTGGGCCAGCGGTGAGAAACCGCTATAGACGCTGTAGGTCAGGCCGCGCTTTTCACGCACCTCATCGGTCAGGCGCGAGACGAAACCGCCGCCGCCCAGGATGTAATTACCCACCGTCAGCGCGAAGAAATCGTTGTCGCCGCGCTGGATGGCCGGCGCGCCGATCAGGATATGCGATTGCGACGCCGGATGCGCGATGCGGGTTTCGCCGCCCTTGGGCGCGACCACCGGCGGCAGCGCCGGCAAGGCGGCGCCTTGCGGCAAGTCGCGCGTCAGGCCGGCGGCGATCTGCTCGGCCTGCTGGCGGGTGACGTCGCCGATCAGGGTGATCACCGCACGGTTGGCTACATAGTGGCTGCGGTGGAAGGCCACCACGTCGTCGCGGCCGATGGCTTGCACGCTGGCCTCGGTCGCGTCCGGCGCGTAGGGGTGCTGGCCGTAGATGGCGGCCATGAAGGCCTTCTCGGCGATGGCCTCGGGCTTGGTCAGTTCTTCACGAATCCCCGAGATGGCGAGCGCCTTGTCGCGGTCCAGGCCGGCCTGCGGGAAGCTGGGGTGCGCCAGCATGCGCGCCAGCAAGCCCAGCGCCTTGTCGCGCTCGGACGGAGAGGACAGCGTGCGCAGCTTGGCGCCGCCGCGATCCTTGCCGGCGCTGGCCTGCTCCTGGGCGGCAACGTCGGCGAAGCCGTCCAAGACTTGCGCCTCGCTGAGCTCTGGGCCGTCGCCGCCGGCCACGCCGCGCGTCAGGCTGGCGGCGGTCAGCTCGGCCAGGCCGGCGCGACCGGCCGGGTCGCGGCGCTGGCCGGCGTCGAACTGCACGCTCACGTCCAGCATCGGGATCGCATGGTTGGTGACGAACAGCACGCGTGCGCCGTCAGGCTGGGTCCAGGACTGGATCTGCAGCGCGGCCGATGCCGGCGCCGAGGCCAGCAGGCCGAGGGAAACAAACAGGATGCCGAGATGTTTTTTCATAAAGCCAGATACCAATTGAATGCGACGGGCGCCGTCCGCTTGCCGGCGGAAGCCGCGCCCTGGCGGATCATCCGCCGTTTTTCTTGCCCAGCCAGTCCAGCACCGGCTGCCATTGATCGAGGTCGCGCTGCACGCGCGAGGGGGCGATGTCCCACAGCGTCAGGCCGTGCGCGGCCAGCTGCACATAGTTCTGCGTATCGCGCAGATAACCCAGCACCGGCAGCTTCAGGCCTTCGATGAAGCGGTGCAGTTGCTCGGCCGAGCGTGTGCGGGCATCAACGCGCATGCCGACGATGCCGACGTCGATCTCACCGCTGCGCACCGCCTTCTCTTCGGCCAGCCGGCGCAGGAAATCCTGCGTGGCCAGGATGTCGAAGATCGAAGGCTGCAAGGGCACCAGCACCTTGTCGGCCATCTTCAGGGCGTCGTTCAGACGCCAGCCGTGCAGCCCGGCCGGGGTGTCCAGCACCACGTGGCTGGTGCCCTTGGGCGGCTTGGCGACGTAGTCCTCGTTGACCTCCCAGGTGGCGATGGGGCGCGCTTCCGGAGGCCGGATGGCGAGCCAGGCGCGGGCCGACTGCTGGCGGTCGATATCGCCCAGCAGCACGCCATGACCCTGGCTGGCGAAGTACCCGGCGAGGTTGGTGGACAGCGTGCTCTTGCCGACTCCGCCCTTGGGATTGGCAACGACGATGACAGGCATGTTTTCCTCCGAGAAGAACAGCGAACCCGACCGACAGCGAACAGAACGACTCTTAGTGCAGCATCCCCGGCGGCGGCGCGGGCCTCTTGCCGTCCAGCGGCAGCGGCACCAGCGTGGCCACCGTCAGGTTGTCGTCCTTGAAGTATTTTTGCGCGACCGCCTGCACCTGCTCGGGCGTGACGCTCTTGAGGCGGTCGATGATGCGGTCGATGTTCTTCTGGCCGATGCCGGTGGTTTCCATCACACCGATTTCCATGGCCTGGCCGAACACCGAGTCGCGCTTGTAGATCTGCGAGGCGATCAGCTGCGTCTTCACGCGCTGCAGCTCGTCGGGCGACACGCCTTCCCGGGCCACGCGTTCGACCTCGGCGCGCAACAGGCCTTCCAGTTGCTCGGTGGTGACGCCGTCGGCGGGGCTGCCTTCCAGCGTGAACAGCACCGGACCGCGCGCCACGCCGCTGTAGCTGGCGCCGACCGTGGTGGCCTTGTTGCCGTTGCGCACCAGGTTCGCGGTCAGGCGGGCGTTTTCATAGCCGTCCAGCACGGCCGACAGCACGTCCAGCGCGTAGGCTTCCTGGTCTTTCTCGATTTCGCGCAGGGCCGGCACCTTGAAGCCCAGCACCACATACGGGTTCTCGGCCGGCGCCTTGACCGTCACGCGGCGCGGGCCCAGCTGCTGCGGCTCGTTTTGCGGCTTGTTGCGGGTGGTGTCGCGCGGCAGCGCATGGGCCGGGATCTTGCCGAAATATTTGTTCGCCAGCGCCAGCACGCGCTTGGCATCGACGTCGCCGGCCACCACCAGCGTGGCGTTGTTGGGGGCGTACCACTGGCGATACCAGGAGGCGATGTCCTGCACGTTCATGTGCTGCAGGTCGTCCATCCAGCCGACCACCGGGTGATGGTAGGGGTGGGCGGTCCAGGCGGCGGCGTTGAGCGCTTCGTTCAACAGGCCCATGGGCTGGTCGTCGGTGCGCCAGCGCCGCTCTTCCATGATCACCCGGATTTCCTTGGAGAACTCGCCGGCGTCGAACTGCAGGTTGGCCATGCGGTCGGCTTCCAGCGCCATCACGGTTTCAAGGTGGGACTTTTCGATCTGCTGGAAATAGGCGGTGTAGTCATTGGCGGTGAAGGCGTTTTCCTGACCGCCGATCTCGGCCACCAGGCGGCTGAATTCGCCCACTTTATGCTTTTTGGTGCCCTTGAACATCATGTGTTCCAGCGCGTGCGAGATGCCGGTGGTGCCGTTGAGCTCGTCGATGGAGCCAACCTTGTACCAGACCATCTGCACGGCGGTCGGCGCGCGGCGGTCTTCCTTGACCACCACCTTCATCCCGTTCTTCAGTACGAATTCCTGGGCGGTCTGGGCCTGCGCCAGCGCCGCGCACAAGCCGAAAAGCCCGATGGAGAGGATTGCTCTGATCTTCAATTTCATTCGTCGCGCTCTGATAAAATGCGGGGATTCATTGACCCTGGCGGCCGCGCGCGGGTCTTGGAGACAGGCAATTGTAACCTGTCCCATGCGCTTGTCAGGGCATGTTCCGGCGACCTGCCGCAACCTGATCCGCCCCGGATCACCGCCCTGCGCGCCCAGCGCATTTATCCCGGCCGCTGCCAGAACGACGCCAGACGCCAACCCGATGTTTAGTTTCTTCAAGAGAAAACCCAAGCCGGAAGCGCAGCCCACGCTGCCGCCGGACGACCAGCCCGCAGCAACGCCGCAAGCGCCTGCTGCCCCTGCCACACCTGAACCCGCTCCTGAAACGCCCGCCGCCCCCGTGGCGACGCCAGCGCCGGCAGCCGTCGACATCCCCCCGGTTCAGCCGGAAATCGACCATGTCATGGCAACGCCCGCTGCCGCCGAGCCGGAAGCGGAACCCGCTGCGGAAGAAGCAGAGATCGTCGAAGCCCCGCAGCCGACGCCGGAAGCCAAGCGCTCCTGGCTGTCGCGCCTGAAGTCGGGCCTGTCCAAGACCTCCAGCAACTTGACCACGCTGTTCGTCGGCGCCCGTATCGACGACGACCTGTACGACGAGCTGGAATCGGCACTGCTGGTCTCCGACGCCGGCGTCGAGGCCACCCAGTGGCTGCTCGACGAGCTCAAGAAGAAGGTCAAGGCCGAACGCCTGACCGAAGCCGCCCAGGTGCGCACCGCCCTGCGCAGCCTGCTCATCGACCTGCTGCAGCCGCTGCAGCGCCCGCTAGTGCTGGGCCGTGAGCAACCGCTGGTGATGATGATCGCCGGCGTCAACGGCGCCGGCAAGACCACCACCATCGGCAAGCTGGCGCTGCACCTGCAGGCGCACGGCCAGTCGGTGCTGCTGGCCGCCGGCGACACCTTCCGCGCCGCCGCCCGCGAGCAGCTGGCGGTCTGGGGCGAGCGCAACAACGTCGCGGTGATCGCCCAGGAGTCCGGCGACCCGGCCGCGGTGGCGTTCGACGCCGTGGCCTCAGCTACTGCGCGCGGCACCAACGTGGTCATGGTGGATACCGCCGGGCGCCTGCCGACGCAGCTGCACCTGATGGATGAGTTGAAGAAGATCAAGCGCGTGATCGGCAAGGGCATGGCCTCGGCGCCGCACGAAGTGCTGCTGGTCATCGACGGCAACACCGGCCAGAACGCGCTGGCCCAGGTCAAGGCCTTCGACGACGCGCTGGGCCTGACCGGCCTGGTGGTGACCAAGCTGGACGGCACCGCCAAGGGCGGCATCCTGGCGGCCATCGCCAAGACTCGCCCGGTGCCGCTGTACTTCATCGGTGTGGGCGAACAGATCGAAGACCTGCAGCCCTTCAACGCCACCGAATTCGTCGACGCCCTGCTGGCCTGACGATGCCAGGCCGCTTCTCCGCGCCCGAACACGCCCTGCTGCGCAGCGTGCCGGGCGTCGGCGAAGGCCTGGTACTGCGGCTGGAGCGCTGCGGCATCCACAGCCTGGCGGAACTGGCCCGCTTCGACACGGTCGCCTTGACTGCCCGGCTGGCTCTGGCAAACTGCTCGCACTGCTGGGAAACCAGCCCCAAGGCGCGCCGGCTTGCCAATGCCATCATCGGCCTGGCGCAACGCCACGCTGCAGCGACATAACAAGACGAAGCAAAACGACGGACAGGCGACTCACTTCCCCATGATCGAATTTTCCCGGGTATCAAAACAATACGCGCGTGAGGTCTACGCCCTGCGTGACATTTCGCTGTCGGTCGGCAAGGGCGAGCTGCTGTTCCTGGCCGGCCCCTCCGGCGCCGGCAAGTCGACGCTGTTGAAGATGATCGCGGCCATCGAGCGCCCCACCGCCGGCAAGCTGACCGTGAACGGCCAGGATATCGGCGCCATCAAGGGTTCCGGCCTGCCCTACCTGCGCCGCAACCTGGGCCTGATTTTCCAGCACCAGCGCCTGCTGCTGGACCGCAACCTGCTGGCCAACGTGATGCTGCCGCTGATCGTCACCGGCTCCTCCCGCGCGGATGCCGAGAAGCGCGCCCGCGCCGCGCTGGACAAGGTCGACTTGCTGGACAAGGCCCAGTCCGAGCCGCAGGAGCTGTCCGGCGGCGAGCAGCAGCGCGTGGCAATCGCCCGCGCCATCGTCAACCGCCCGCAGATCATCCTGGCCGACGAGCCCACCGCCAACCTCGACCGCGCCAACGCCAACAAGGTGCTGGCCGCGCTGAAATCCTTCCACGGCGTGGGCGTGACCTGCCTCATTTCCACCCACGACGAGCAGTACCTGACCGGCGCCGACCGCATCATCTACCTGGACCGCGGCCGCATCGTCGACGGCTGGCATAACGGCGTGGCCAATCCGGTGGAGGTGTCGCCATGAACTGGTTGCGCCAACACTATGCCGCCATGATGGACGCGCTGCGCCATCTGCTGCGCTCGCCCGGCAACTTCCTGCTCAACGTGCTGGTGGTGTCGATCGCGCTGGCGCTGCCCTTCGCCGGGCTGTCGGCGCTGGAGAACGTGCGCCCGATCTCCGAGCAGATGTCGGTCGAGCCCGAGATCAGCATCTTCATGAAGATGGACGCCAGCCGCGACGCCTCGCAGGCCATGGGCAAGACCATCGCCCAGGTGCTGAAGGACAGCAATACCGTCGGCCGCGTCGAATTCATCCCGCGTGAAAAGGCCTTTGACGCCCTGAAGAGCAAAACCGGCCTGGCCGACGTGCTGGCCACGCTGGGCAGCAATCCGCTGCCGGACAGTTTCGTGCTGCGCCTGCCGGGGTTCCAGAACGCCATGGATGCCGGCCGGGTCGACGATATTGCCAAGCAGCTGAAGAACCAGCCGGGGGTGGACACCGTCCAGATCGACTCGGAATGGGTCAAGCGCCTCGCCGCGTTGCTGCGCATCCTGCGCCTGGTGCTGCTGTTCCTGGGCATCACGCTGGGCGCGGTGGTGATCGCCGTGGTGTTCAATACCATCCGCCTGCAGGTGATGACCCAGCGCGAGGAAATCGAGGTCTCGCGCCTCCTGGGCGCCACCAATTCCTTCATCCATCGCCCGTTCTATTACACCGGCGCCCTGCTCGGCCTGTGCGCCGGCGTGGTGGCGCTGGGGCTGGTGGTGGCGGCGCAGCAGCCGCTCAACGAGGCGATCCTGGATTTTGCCCACCTGTACGCCTCCGAATTCCAGCTGGCCCTCCCCAGCGCGATGGCGATCACGCTGCTGCTGGCCGTCAGCGCCCTGCTGGGCCTGTTCGGCGCCATGCTGTCGGTGCGCAGGCATTTGGCGCGCATGGGTTGATATCGGAACAATGTTTCTATGCAACAAAAACGGCCGCCGGTGCAAACCGACGGCCGTTTTTCTTTTGCCTTTCCCCCTTGAAAAAGGCGGAGATCGTCCCTATTTATTGAACTCCCGCACCGCAAAAATTGTTACAGGTTTTTGACCTTCTTTTTGACTCCGCTCGCAACTTTGTCCCTCGTAATCCTTCTAAGATATTAGGGACGAAAGCAATGATTATCAGAATTGCAATAGAGCAGTTCTATCGGGGTCTTCCAAACATGCAATTAGCACTCTCAAATGACGAGTGCTAGAATACCTTATCGAAATGCTCCAGTTTTAGTCATGAAGCGTTTCCGAGGCTTGAAGCCATTGCTTTAATCCAAACGTCTCTTCCGCAAGGAAACAAGGAGAATCAATGAAAGCAGCGTCTGCACAATCTGCACTTATGCCGGTCGAGTCCAATGCACTCGCGCTCGGTTTTTCCGGCAGCCTGGGCAACATCGACGCATACATCTCGGCAGTGAACCGCCTGCCCATGCTGACGGCCGAAGAGGAAGTCAAGCTGGCCCGCGAGCTGCGCGAAAAGAACGATCTGGGCGCCGCTCAGAAGATGGTGCTGTCGCACCTGCGACTGGTAGTGTCGATCGCCCGCGGCTATCTGGGCTACGGCCTGCCGCACGCCGACCTGATCCAAGAGGGCAACATCGGCCTGATGAAGGCGGTCAAGCGTTTTGACCCGGGTCAGAACGTGCGTCTGGTGTCGTACGCCATGCACTGGATCAAGGCCGAGATCCACGAGTACATCCTGAAGAACTGGCGCCTGGTGAAGGTCGCTACCACCAAGGCCCAGCGCAAGCTGTTCTTCAATCTGCGCAGCCACAAGGAAGGCCTGGACGCGATGACGCCGGCCCAGGTCGAGGCTCTGGCCAAGACGCTGGACGTCAAGCGCGAAGAAGTGATCGAGATGGAAACCCGTCTCTCCGGTCGCGACATCGCGCTGGAATCGCCGACCGACGACGAAGATGACAAGTTTGCGCCGATCGCTTACCTGTCGTCCGAGAATTCGGAGCCGACCCGCGTGATCGAGGCGAAGCAGCACGACCGCATGCAGTCCGAAGGCCTGGAAGCCGCACTGTCCAAGCTGGACGACCGTTCGCGCCGTATCGTGGAAGCCCGTTGGCTGGCCAACGACGACGGCTCGGGCGCGACCCTGCATGAGCTGGCTGACGAGTTCGGCGTATCGGCCGAGCGTATCCGCCAGATCGAAGCGGTGGCGCTGAAGAAGATGAAGTCGTCGCTGCAGGCGTATTCCTGATTGCTGCATCCTCAGTCGTCAGGAAAGCAGCAAATGAAAAAGGCACCCTCGGGTGCCTTTTTTCTTGCCTGCTCCGACGATCCCAGACCATCAAGCGATCAGGACAGCAGCAGCTTGATGTCGTGCGCCAGCGTCTGCGGCCCTTGGCCGTGCTTGACGAACAGGCGGATGTGACCGGCCGGGTCGAACACATAGCTGCCGGCGGTGTGGTCCATGGTGTAGCTGCCCGGCTGCTTGCCCGGCACCTTCTGGTAAAACACCTTGAATTCCTTGGCGACCTTCTCGGTCTGCGCCAGGTCGCCGCGCAAGCCCAGGAAGCGCTTGTCGAAGGCCGGCACGTATTGCGACAGGATCTCCTGGGTATCGCGTTCAGGATCAACGGTGACAAACAGCACCTGCACGCGGTCGGCATCCGGGCCCAGCTCCTTCATGACGTTGGCCATCTCGACCATGGTGGTCGGGCAGACGTCCGGGCACTGGGTGTAACCGAAGAAGATCACCACCACCTTGCCCTTGAAGTCGGACAGCGTTCGCGGCTTGCCGGTATGGTCGGTCAGAGCGAAGTCCTTGGCATAGTCGAGGCCGGTGACGTCGGTGTTGTTGAACTTCAGCTCCGGCTTGGAGGGACCGCAGGCGGCCAGCAAGGCGGCGCTGCCGGCCAGCAGCAGCGCAGTAAAAAGTCTTCTCTTCATCGGGTCAGAAAGTCCGGAACAGGAAGTAGTGGTCGACCAGCAGCACCGCAAACAGGATCGACAGGTAGACGATCGAGAAGGCAAAGGCGCGGCGCGCGATCAGGTCGGTGTAATGGCGGTAGATCTGCCACGAATACCAGAAGAAGATCGCGCCCAGCACGATGGCCGTGCCCAGATAGATCAGGCCGCTCATGCCGATGGCAAAGGGCAGCATGCTGGTGGCCAGCAGCGCGATCGTGTACATCAGGATATGCAGCTTGGTCACGTCCATGCCGTGCGTAATGGGCAGCATGGGCAGGCCCGATTTTGCGTAGTCGTCACGGCGGTACATGGCCAGCGCCCAGAAGTGCGGCGGGGTCCAGATGAAGATGATCATGACCAGCACCCAGGCCTGCATCGGCACGTCGTTGGCCACCGCGGCCCAACCCAGCGCCGGCGGCATGGCGCCGGCCAGACCGCCGATGACGATGTTCTGCGACGTCGCCGGCTTCAGGATGATGGTGTAGATGATGGCGTAGCCGACGAAGGTGGCGAAGGTCAGCCACATCGTGAGCGGATTGACCAGGTTGTAGAGCACCCACATGCCCAGGCCGCCGATCACGCCGGAGAACACCAGCGTCTGCGCGACGGAGATTTCACCTCGCGCCAGCGGGCGACGGGCGGTGCGGGCCATGCGCGAATCGATCTCGCGCTCGACCAGGCAATTGATCGCGAACGCAGCGCCGGCCAACAGCCAGATGCCCAGCGTGCCGAACACCACTTTGTGCCAATCAGGCAACTCCGGGGTGGACAAGAACATGCCGATCACGGCGCAGAACACGGCCAGCTGCGTCACGCGCGGCTTGGTCAGTGCCCAGTACTGGGCGATGCGGTTGGGTTGGGCGGTCAATGTGGTCATGTCAGGTCACTGGCTGTGCGGCGGCTTGTGGAGAAGCGCTGGCAATGCCTGCGGGAGCGTAGCGAGTCTTGTAGTTTAACATGACCAGCAGCAGGACCAGCAGGGCGGCGCCGCCATTGTGCACCACAGCAATCGCCAACGGCCAGTTCAGGTAGATCGTCGCCAGGCCGGTACAGAGCTGCAACGCCACCACGATCAGCAACCAGCGACCGGTCTTGCGCAGGCCGCCGTCGCGCAGCGCCTTGTGTGCCAGCCATACAACATACAAGATCACGACAAAGGCGAAACTGCGGTGCACCCAGTGAATCGCCGTGAGCGCCTGGAACGGAAGGAAATCGCCGGCGGCGGTCATGCCGAGGTGACGCCACAGGGTGAAGCCATGCTCGAAATCCATGTCCGGCACCAGCTTGCCGTCGCACAGCGGAAAATCGGTACAGGCCAGCGCCGCATAGTTGGTACTGACCCAGCCGCCGAGGGCGATCTGCAGCGTCAGCAGCGCCAGGCCTATGGTGGCCGGCCACACCAGTGCCCTGCCCGATGCCACCGGCAGATGCGGGTTGTGACGCGCATACAGCCACGCCAGCATGGCCAACAGCGTCAGCCCCAGCAGCAGGTGGATGGTGACGATGACCGGCTGCAGCTTCATGGTCACGGTCCAGGCGCCGAACGCGCCCTGCAGGCAGACGAAGCCCAGCAAGGCCGTCGCGAACCAGGGACGGTACTGTTGCTCGGTCTTGCCCGAGCGGATCCAGCGGCGCCATGCCAGCACCATCAGCACGATGATCAGCACGCCCACCGCCATGGCGAAGTAACGGTGCGTCATCTCGATCCAGGCCTTGCTCCAGGTCACCGGCCCGCTGGGCATGGCTTCCTGCGCGGCATTGATGTGCTCATGCGCCAGCAGCGGATTGGAGCGGTTGTAGCAGCCCGGCCAGTCAGGGCAACCCAGGCCGGAGTCGGTCAGCCGGGTGAAGGCGCCGAACATGATCAGGTCGAAGGTGAAGAACATCGTCACCCCCACCAGCTTGCGGTATTTGTTGTCGAAGCCCTTGGCCCGCCATACGAAATAAAGCGGGATCAGCGCCACCAAAAGGCCGGTCAGGCCCAGTTCAATCAACGTTATTGCATTCATCTGGTATCAAACACGCGCCGTTGCGCGCTCAGCCGATGGCCGAGGCGCGCAGCAGCTTGGAAATGTCCTTTTTCATCTTGCCCGGGTCGGGCTCCTTGGGGAAACGCATCATCAGGTTGCCCAGCGGATCGATCAGGAAGATGTGATCCTCCACCGAGGTCCCCTGCTCCACCGGCAGCCAGGCCTTCAACTTGGCGGCGTCCACCCGCAGCATGTCGGTGCCGTCGTATTCGCGCATGAGGGTGGTGTCCAGCGGCGCTTTGTCGGTCACCAGCCACACACGCTCGACGCGTTCCATCTCCTTGCCCTGCATCAGCCGCAGCTGGCGCATGGTAAAGAGCTTGTTGCGGCAGGCCGCAGCACAATCGCCGCCGTCCACCTGCAGCATGATCCACTTGCCTTTGTAGTCGCCCAGCCCGGCCTGGCCGCCGTCGAGCGCGCTGGTGCCGAGGTCGGGAATCGGATACTGGCGCGGATCGATCAGCGCGCCGTAGTTGTTGCGGCTCTCCGGCTTGATCACGTAGTAGGTGAAGTACGACGCGATCATCGGCGCTGCGCACACGGCCACCACCGCCAACATTTTCCAGCGGCCCAGTCGACGACGCTTCTGGTCGGCTGCGACCTCGCTTGCGGACTTTGCGGCTAAGCCGCCTGCATCAGTTTTTGTCATTGCGCCCACGTCTGAATCCCGTGACAAGAAAAAATACGATCGCCATCGCCGCCATGGCGTACCACTGCACCGCGTAGCCGCGGTGGCGGTCGATGCCCAGCGACGGCGCCGGCCAGTCGCGCGCCAAGCCGTCGTCGACGCCGGAAGGCGCCGCACGCAGCTCCACCACGTAGGGCGCCAGCGGCAAGCCGCTGGCCGCGGCCAGCGCGACGAGGTCGAGATTTTGCAGGATCGCGCCCGGCCTGGGCACATCGGCCTGGCCCAGCTGCAGCACGTGCCCGGCATCACGGCGCAATACGCCGTCGATACGCGTCATCCCTTGCGGCAGCGGCGGTTGCGGCACCCTGGTGCGTTCGGCCGCATCGCGCGGCGCCCAGCCGCGCGCAACCATCACCACCTGCTGCGCGCCCGCTATTTTAAACGCGGTCAGCACATGGAAGCCGACGGCGCCCTCGTGCGGGCGGTTTTCCAGGTAAAGCGTCCATTGCGGGAGGAACTCGCCCTCCAGCAGCACATGGCGAAATTCCTGGTCGTCGGCGCCGGAGGGCAGCACGCGCAGCGGCTGCTCCTTGGCGCGCGCCTCCATGCGGTGCTGGATGCCCAGCTTCTCTTCGGCACGGTGCGTCTGCCACTGTCCCAGGATGATGCCGGCGGCCGCCACCGCCATGGTGGCGCACATCGGGATCCAGCGAAATCGAAATCGGATCGGCATTCAGGCCCTAGCGCATTACAATGAATGAATAATATTTTGAACAGCCGCCCGGGCCAGACCCCGGAACCAGCGGCAGGAGACACAGGGATTCTACCCGTATGAAAATCGTCGTCGCGATCGCGTTCATTCTCATCCTCGCCAGCCTCGCCTCCGCGCTGATCTTCCTGATGCGCGACAAGGGCAAGAGCAACCGCACCGTGCAGGCGCTGACCTTGCGCGTAGGCTTCTCGGTGGCGCTGTTCCTGCTGATCCTGCTGAGCTACAAGCTGGGCTGGATACAGCCGACCGGAATCCGCTGAGCTTCAAGCCGGCGATCCTGCGCATAAAAAAGCCGCACCCGGGTGCGGCTTTTTCGCTGATGGGCAGCCCGGCGTTACAGCCAGTACACCACCACATACAGGCCCAGCCACACCACGTCCACGAAGTGCCAGTACCAGGCCGCGCCCTCGAAGGCGAAGTGATGGGTCGGGGTGAAGTGGCCGCGCAGCACGCGATACAGCACCACCGACAACATGATCGCGCCCATGGTCACGTGGAAGCCGTGGAAACCGGTCAGCATGAAGAAGGTGGAGCCGTAGATGCCGGAGGTCAGCTTCAGGTTCAGCTCGGTATAGGCGTGGATGTATTCATACGCCTGGAAGCCCATGAAGATCGCGCCCAGCAGGATGGTCAGGAACAGCCACACCGCAGTCTGCGTGCGATGGCCGGCGCGTATGGCATGGTGCGAGATGGTCAGCGTCACGCCCGAGGTCAGCAGCAACAGCGTGTTGATGGTCGGGATCGGGAACGGCCCCATTGTGGTGAAGCTCTCCACCGTGCCGGCCGGGCCGACGCCGCCCCAGTGCGCCGAGAAGTCTGGCCAGATGACCTTGTGGTCAAGGTCGGCCAGCCACGGCATGGTGATGCTGCGGGCGTAGAACAATGCGCCGAAGAAGGCGGCGAAGAACATCACCTCCGAGAAGATGAACCAGCTCATGCTCCAGCGGTAGGAAAGGTCGATGTTCTCGCCGTAGAGGCCGGACTCGGACTCCTTGATGGCGTCGCCAAACCAGTAGTACAGCACCACCAGCACCATCAGGATGCCGAAGATGTTGACATAGGGCGCCCACGACGCGCCGTTGACCCAGGCCGATGCGCCGATCATGGTGATGAGCATCGAGATGCCCGCCATCATCGGCCAGCGCGACGGTCCCGGTACGAAGTAGTGCGGCGCCTTGGCGTGTTGAGAACTCATTTCCATCTCCCGATACGAAATTCAGTGTTGGCCGTTGTTTGTTGTCAGCTGCTTGCTGTTGCCTGCTTGTTCTTGCCTGTTCGTTGCTGCCGATCGCCGTTGGTCGTCGTCAGTCGCTACCGTCAGATTGCTTGATGCCCCACTCGCGCTACCCGCCCGCCGCGTTCGCCACCACCAGCCGCACGATGGTCACCAGCACCGCCACGAAAATCGCCGCGCCCAGCACGCCGGCGATGATCACGTGCACCGGGTTCAGCCTGGCAGCGTCCGACTCATAGTCGCGCCGCTTGCGCACGCCGAAGAAGGACCAGAACACCGCCTTCATCGTCGCCCCGAACGAGGCCTTGCGCTGCGACGCCTGCTTCAGGTCTTCCGTCAAAGCCATCCTCCCCCGCCAGCCGGCGCTCAGCCTGTTCAGCCTTCTTTCTTGTCCTTGCCGCCGATCTCGAAGAAGGTGTACGACAGCGTGATGGTCGTCACATCCTTCGGCAGATTCGGATCAATGTAAAACACCACCGGCATCTGCTTGGCCTGGTTCGGCCCCAGCGTCTGCTGAGTGAAGCAGAAGCACTCGACCTTCTTGAAGAAGGCCGCCGACTGCTGCGGCGCATAACTGGGGATGGCCTGAGCGTCGACGTTGCGCGCCTGCGTATTCACGACCTCATACGTCACTTGGGTCATCTCGCCCGGATGCACCTTCATGCTCGATACCGTCGGGCGGAAACGCCACGGCCCCTGCGCGTTGCCGTCGAACTCGATGGTGACCGTGCGCGTCTTGTCGACCTGGGTGTTGGCCGGCGCCTCTACCGTCGCGTCCTTGGGCGTGAGGAAGTTGACGCCCGTGACCTCGCAGATCTTGCGGTACACCGGAATCAGCGCATAGCCGAAGCCGAACATCAGCACCGCCACCACCACCAGTTTGCGCAGCATCACGCGGTTCAGGCCGCGGCCTTCTCCTACTTCGCTGTCGTCGGCGCTCATTGGGCGAACCAGATGCGGTTGATGAAGATGCCGACGAAGAAGGCCAGCGCCACCAGTCCCAGCAGCAGGCCGGTTCTTACGTTGTTCGGTTTCTTGCGTTCAGGCATGGCAGATCCGTTCGATCACTTGATTACTTCACCACCGGCGGTTCTTCGAAGGTGTGGAAAGGCGCCGGGCTGGGCACGGTCCATTCCAGGCCTTCCGCGCCTTCCCAGGGCTTGGCTTCGGCCTGCTTGCCGCCCTTGATCGACGGGATCACCACGCAGAACAGGAAGTACACCTGCGACAGGCCGAAACCGAAGGCGCCGATGGAGGCGATCATGTTGAAGTCGGTGAACTGCGCCGGGTAGTCCGCATAGCGGCGCGGCATGCCGGCCAGGCCCAGGAAGTGCATCGGGAAGAAGGTCACGTTGAAGGTGATCAGCGAGGCCCAGAAGTGGAACTTGCCGCGCCATTCGTTGTACATGTAACCGGTCCACTTCGGGCCCCAGTAGTAGTAGCCGGCGAACAGCGCAAACAGCGAACCGGCCACCAGCACGTAGTGGAAGTGGGCCACCACGTAGTAGGTGTCCTGCATCTGGATGTCGATCGGAGTCACCGCCAGAATCAGGCCGGTGAAGCCGCCCATGGTGAACACGAAGATGAAGCCCACCGAGAACAGCATCGGGGTTTCAAAGGTCATCGAGCCGCGCCACATGGTAGCGATCCAGTTGAAGATCTTCACGCCGGTGGGCACCGCGATCAGCATGGTGGCGTACATGAAGAACAGCTGCGCCGTCACCGGCATGCCGGTGGTGAACATGTGGTGCGCCCAGACGATGAACGAGAGGATCGCGATCGAGGCGGTGGCGTACACCATCGAGGCATAGCCGAACAGCGGCTTGCGGGCAAAGGCCGGAATGATCTGCGAGACGATGCCGAAGGCCGGCAGAATCATGATGTAGACCTCGGGGTGGCCGAAGAACCAGAAGATGTGCTGGTACATCACCGGGTCGCCGCCGCCGGCGGCGTTGAAGAAGGAGGTGCCGAAGTGACGATCGGTCAGCGTCATGGTGATGGCGCCGGCCAGCACCGGCATCACGGCGATCAGCAGGTAGGCGGTGATCAGCCAGGTCCAGCAGAACATCGGCATCTTCATCAGCGTCATGCCGGGCGCGCGCATGTTGAGGATGGTGACGATGATGTTGATCGAGCCCATGATGGAAGAGGCGCCCATGATGTGCATGGCGAAGATGCCCATGTCCATGCCGGGGCCCATCTGGGTCGACAGCGGCGCATACAGCGTCCAGCCCGCGGCGGTGGCGCCGCCCGGCACCAGGAAGGAGCCAGCCAGCAGGAGCGCCGCCGGCGGCAGCAGCCAGAACGAGAAGTTGTTCATGCGCGCAAACGCCATGTCGGACGCGCCGATCTGCAGCGGGATCATCCAGTTGGCGAAGCCGACGAAGGCCGGCATGATCGCGCCGAACACCATCACCAGGCCGTGCATGGTAGTCAACTGGTTGAAGAACTCGGGGCGGAAGAACTGCAGGCCCGGGTGGAACAGCTCGGCGCGGATCAACAGCGCCAGCACGCCGCCGGAGAGCAGCATGGTGAACGAGAACCACAGGTAGAGCGTGCCGATGTCCTTGTGGTTGGTGGCGAACAGCCAGCGGCGCCAGCCGTGCGGGTGGTCGTGGTGGTCGTGCGCATGATCGTGGTCGTGCGCATCATCGTGCCCATGCGCGTGATCGTGGTGATCAGGGGTGTGATCAACGGTGGTGGTCATAGTCCTGTTCTCCAGTCGATTACTTGCGGCCGGCCAGCACTTCGGCGGGCTGTACGATGTTCTCTTGCGCCTTGTTGGACCAGCTGTTGCGCGTATAGGTGATCACGGCGGCGATTTCGGTGTCGTTCAACACGCTCTTCCAGGCCGGCATCGCGTTCTTGCCGTTCAACACGGTATGGATCTGCGCGGCCTTCGGGCCGTTGACCACCGGATCGCCGTCCAGCGCCGGGAACGCGCCGGGCACACCCTTGCCGTTGGCCTGGTGGCACACCGCGCAGTTGGCGACGTAGACTTTCTCGCCGCGCTGCTTCAGTTCATCGATGGTCCAGGTCTTGTTCGGGTCATCGGCCTTGGCCGCCATTTCCTTCTTCTTTTCGTCGACCCACTTCTTGTAGTCGGCCTCGCTGACCACGTTCACCACGATGGGCATGAAGGCATGGTCCTTGCCGCACAGCTCCACGCACTGGCCGCGATAGGTGCCGATCTTCTCGGCGCGGAACCAGGTGTCGCGCACGAAGCCGGGAATCGCATCCTGCTTCACGCCGAAGGCGGGAATGGTCCACGAGTGGATCACGTCGTTGGCGGTGGTGACGATGCGCACCTTCTTGTTGACCGGCACCACGACCGGGTTGTCCACTTCCAGCAGGTAGTTGTCGTTCTTGGTCAGCGCCGGGTTGGTCACCTGCTCGCGCGGGGTGGCCAGGTTGGAGAGGAAGGAGATGCCCTGCCCTTCGCCCTTCAGGTAGTCGTAGCCCCACTTCCACTGCATGCCGGTGACCTTGATGGTGAGGTCGGCGTTGGAGGTGTCCTTCATCGCCACCACGGTCTTGGTGGCCGGCAGGGCCATGCCGATCACGATCAGGAACGGCACGATGGTCCAGGCGATTTCCACGCCCGTGCTCTCATGGAAGGTCGCTGCCTTGTGGCCGAGCGACTTGCGGTGCTTGAGGATGGAATAGAACATGACGCCGAACACCGCCACGAAGATCACCAGACAGATGATCAGCATCAGGATGTGCAGGTCGTAGATTTGTTCGGCGATCTTGGTGACGGGCGGCTGGAAGTTCATCTGCCTTACTGCGGGTCCCCCTGGACTGTCCACCACCGCCCACGCCGGGATTCCGGCCGCCAGCAGCGATGCACCGAGGGTCAACGATTGAAGGCGCTTCGCATGTTTCATGGATTTCCTCAAAAGCCCAAAATTTATAATTAGAATCTCGCCAACACGCCGGTCCTCTCGGACAGCTCGCGCCCCAGCTCCTGCGCGAACCCGCGTCGTTTCCATTCGCTCATAAAACGGCCTACTTCCACACGCACGCCGGAACTCTCCAACCGCACCAGCGACTGGCGGGCTCCGGGAAAATCGATGCGCGCGCGGCGCACGTCCAGCTCGATACGGCTTGCCTTGCCCGCCTGCGTCACTTCGACAATCAGGCGGTCGCCCCGCAAGGCGACATATTCACGATCTGTTGCGTGGCGGGCGTACGCCAGGAAGGCGATGCCGACCGCCGAAAGCTCAATGACAGAAAAAATCAGGATAGTCCATGCGCCATGGACGGTGAATGCCAACGCGACCGTCAGCGATACGATACAGAGGATTGCAAATACCCACGCCAGCTGGCGCGGCGCAATCGAACAATTGCGCTTCAATATCCATTCCCGCGTCTCCATAGCACCTCGCCAGCATGATTGTCGGTCGAGTGTGTGTCTCTACGTCGAACCGCCGGGTGCGGCGCTGTCTTGTTGCGCGGGCGTCGCGGGGCCGGGATGCCCCCTCGACGCGCCTGGCGCAGGCGCCGTCCGCATTGCGGCTCTTTATTTATTCTTAACCATTTGAGTATAAGGGGTAACGTCGCCGCTGATCAAGCGCGCGCCGCCGGCCCTCTCGCACCGTCGCATCCATCCTGTTTCCTGCCTTGCGCCTGCGCCCGCTCCCCGGCCATGGGCCTGGATTTGCGGACATGCGCGTGGTTCAGCAGGGCGTAACGATACAGCAACTATTGCTTTTCGCAGATGGGCTTGGGCATCTAACCCATATATGCCATTTGCACTAAGAGCGGCAGCCGCAGTGCAGCGCCGCTTTACTTCCTCGGCAAATCGAAACGGATGATGCTCTCGCCCGACGACGTGGTCTTGGGCACCGGGCGAAACGCATGGCCGTACACCACTTCAAAGGTCAGCGGGATCTTGCCGTCGCGGTTGCGCATCGCCTCCAGCGCGGCCAGCAGGCGCGCGTGCTGCGCGCGCGACAACAGGCCGCGGCGGCGCGACTCCAACGGATTGCCGCCCCAGGCGCGTACGTCCTCCAGCAGGCGCTGCGGCGTCTCGTAGGTGACGGTGATGGTTTCCATGTCCATGACCGGCGTGGAGAAGCCGGCGTTGACCAGCATGTCGCCGAAGTCATGCATGTCGACGAAAGGCAGCGTGTGCGGCGCAATATCGATGCTCTCGAAGGCGCTGCGCACTTCGCGCAGGGTATCGGGGCCGAAGCAGGAGAACATCAGCAAGCCCTCCACCCGCAGCACGCGACGCCATTCGGCGAACACGCGGTCGGGCTGGGGATGCCAGTGCAGGGCCAGGTTGGACCAGACCAAATCCAGGGAATTGGGCCCCAGCGGCAGCTGGGCGAAATCGGAACAGGCCAGCTCCGGGCCGTTGCCGACGCTGCCGCTCGCACCCAGCCATTTGTTGATGGAGCCGAACAGGCGGTTCACCGCCGACTGCGCGCCGCGCTGGTGCTCGGCGGCCACCGCCAACATGCCGTAGGCGCCGTCCAAGCCGATGACCTGCGCCTCGGGATAGCGTTTTTGCAAGACCGGCAAATCGGCGCCTTCGCCGCAGCCGGCATCCAGCACTTCGCTGGGCGCGATTTTCACCAGCGCCAGGCGCTCCTGCATGCGCGCCGACACCTCGCGGCGCAGGAAGTCGGATTCGGCCACCCGCTGCGGCCGGCCGAAGGTGCGGCGAACCAGAGGAAGATCGATGGGCGCGCTGAGCTTGGCGCTGGCGGATGGCGAACTGACGGACATCGGGGGCACGAACAGGTGAGATAATGCGCGTAGTTTAGTCGAATTCCATATTTCTCGGGCGCACCTCCGATGGACGTCAAACCGCACAAACCCGCCAGCGCACAACCGGCCGCCAAAGCCGGCTACAAACGCGCAGCCGCAACCGGACCGAAGCCGGAGGGCTGGGTGCGCCGCATGCTGGCGCGCATGCCGCAATTGCTGCCGACTTCCTGCGCGCTGTGCGGCCATTCCGGCCGCGAGGCCTTGTGCCAACCTTGCCGCAAGCGCTTCTTCACGCGCCAGCATCGTCGCTGCGTGCAGTGCGCGCTGCCCATGCCGGTCACCGGCAAGGAGCTGCGCTGCGGAGCCTGCCTCAAGGATCGCCCGGCCTTCGACGCCACCATCGTCGCCACTGACTATTACGCCCCGTCCGACCAGCTCGCGCTGGCGCTGAAGTTCGGCGGCGACCTGCGCCTGGCGCCGTTGCTGGCCGGCCTGATCCGCGACGCCGCGCTGCGCACCCCGGTGCCCGGCAGTGATGTCAAACTGGCCTTGCCGACCATGCTGGCGCCGGTTCCGCTGGGCCGTGAGCGGCTGCAGGAACGCGGCTTCAACCAGGCGCTGGAAATCGCCCGGCCCCTGTCCAAGCTGCTGGACATCCCGCTGCACCCGCACCTGCTGGAACGCAAGAAAGAAACCCAGGCGCAATCGGCCCTGCCGATGCCGGCGCGCGTGCGCAACGTGCGCCAGGCCTTTGTCATTCCTTACGACGCCATGGACCAGGTGCGCGGGCGTCACGTGGGCGTCATCGATGACGTCATGACCACCGGCGCCACGCTCAACGAGCTGGCCATCATCCTCAAGCGCCACGGCGCCAAGCGCGTGACCAACCTGGTCTTCGCGCGCACCTTGCCGACCTGAGCCGGCACTTCATTTTTCAGCAGGAGAGTTTTTTGTTCCACGTCGTACTGGTCGAGCCCGAAATCCCCCCCAACACCGGCAACGTCATCCGCCTGTGCGCCAATACCGGCGCGCAGCTGCATCTGGTGGAGCCGCTCGGCTTCCCGCTGGACGACGCCAAGATGCGCCGCGCCGGCCTCGACTATCACGACTACGCGACCATGCTGGTGCACCCCGACTGGGAGGCTTTCCTGGCGCACCGCCGCGAAGACCCGCAGTTCGACGAGGCGCGTATGTTCGCCATGACCACGCACGGCTCCACGCCCTTCGCCGGCCTCGCCTTCCAACCGGGCGACACCTTCGTGTTCGGCTCGGAGACGCGCGGCCTGGCGCCGGCGCTGCGCGAGTCTTTCCCCACCACCCAGCGCATCCGCCTGCCGATGCGTCCGGACAACCGCAGCCTGAACCTGTCCAACACGGTGGCGGTGGTGGTCTACGAGGCGTGGCGGCAGAACGGTTACGACGGCGGCAGTTAAGTACAGGTGCCGGAATCTGGTTTGTCGTTCCTGCGAAAGCAGGAACCCAGCGGCGTATGGAATTCACCTCGCAGCTTGAACGACGCTGGCCCCCTGCTTTCGCAGGGGCGACCAAGCTAAGGTTCAAGCACCATGACACCAATGAAAAACGGCTCCCGCGGGAGCCGTTTTTCATTTGAAGCGAGGATAAGAACAGTAAGACTCAGCCCAGCAGCAAGGCGTCGTCCGACAGCTTCTCGCCACGCGTCTGCTCGAACATCTTCAGCAGGTCCGGCACATCCAGTCCGGCGCGTTCCTCGCCGGAGACGTCCAGCACCACGCGCCCCTGGTGCAGCATCACGGTGCGGTCGCCGTAATCCAGCGCCTGACGCATGCTGTGCGTGACCATCATGGTGGTCAGCTTGCTTTCGGCCACGATCTTGGCGGTCAGCTCCAGCACGAAGGCGGCGGTCTTGGGGTCGAGCGCGGCGGTGTGCTCATCGAGCAGCAGGATGCGCGACGGTTGCAGCGAGGCCATCAGCAGGCTGACGGCCTGGCGCTGACCGCCGGACAAGAGGCCGATGCGGTCGGCCAGGCGGTTTTCCAGACCCAGGTTGAGGATGGACAGCTTCTCGCGGAACAGCTCGCGCATCTTGCCGCGGATGGCGAAATTGAAGCCGCGACGGCGGCCGCGCGCCATCGCCAGCGCCATGTTTTCCTCGATGGTCAGCGCCTCGCAGGTGCCCGCCATCGGATCCTGGAACACGCGCGCCACCATGCCGGCGCGGTCCCACGCCTGCTTGCGGGTGACGTCGGTGCCGTCGATTTCAATCTTGCCCGAGTCCATCAGCAGGTCGCCCGAGATGGCGTTCAGGAAGGTCGACTTGCCGGCGCCGTTGGAGCCGATCACGGCCACGAATTGGCCGGTCGGGATTTCCAGCGACAGGCCGCGCAGCGCCGGGTTTTCGATCGGCGTGCCGGGATTGAAGGTGATCTTGAGATCGCTTGCTTTCAACATCTCAGGCTCCCTTCTTCAACAGTTTCAACTTGCGCTTGCCCATCGGCAGCACCAAGGCCAGCATCACCAGCACCGCGGTCACCAGGTTCAGGTCCTGCGCCTGCAGGCCGATGAAGTCGCTGTTCAGGGCCAGCGCGATGAAGAAGCGGTACAGGATGGCGCCCAGGATCACGGCCAGCGTGGTCCACACCAGGCGACGCGCCGGCAGGATGTTCTCGCCGATGATCACGGCGGCCAGGCCGATGACGATGGTGCCGATACCCATGGAGATGTCGGCGCCGCCCTGGGTCTGCGCGAACAATGCGCCGGCCAGCGCCACCAGGGCGTTGGCCAGGGCCATGCCGGCCAGGGTGGCCGCGCCGGTGGCGATGCCCTGGGCGCGCGCCATGCGGGCGTTGGCGCCGGTGGCGCGCATGGCCAGACCGATTTCGGACGAGAAGAACCAGTCCAGCAGCAGCTTGGCGGCGATCACCACCACCAGCAGGATCAACGGACGGCCGACGTAGTCGGGGATCCAGTCCGGCTGCAGGATGGTGAAGATGGTCGGCTCGGAGATCAGCGGTACGTTGGGCTTGCCCATCACGCGCAGGTTGATCGAGTACAGCGCGATCATCATCAGGATGGACGCCAGCAGATCCATGATCTTCAGGCGCACGTTCAGCCAGGCGGTAATGAAACCGGCCAGCGCGCCGGCCAGGATGGCGACGAAGGTGGACAGGAACGGATCATAGCCGGCCGCGATCATGGTCGCGGCAACCGCGCCGCCCAGGGGGAAGCTGCCGTCGACGGTCAGGTCGGGGAAGGTGAGAATGCGGAAGGAAATCAGCACTCCGAGCGCGACGAGGCTGAAAATCAGGCCGATCTCCAGTGCGCCCAGCAGGGTATACAGCGACATAAAAGGACTTTCTTAAAAAACACATTCGGCATTGGCGCGGTACGCTAATGCCGAATGTCTTCTGCTTCGCGCCGGTCGCCGCGTGGATAGCGCGACGGCCGGCGATGCACGGCAGATCAGTTCAGGACCTTGGTCGCCGACTTCAGGAAGTCGGGCGACAAGGTCACGCCCTGCTTCTGCGCAGCCGAGGTATTGACGTAGAGCTCGAGGTTCTTGCTGGGCGAAGAGGCGATATCGCCGGCCTTCTCGCCCTTCAGGATGCGCACCACCATCTTGCCGGTCTGGCGACCCAGGTCGTAGAAATTCACGCCCAGCGCCGCCACGGCGCCGCGCTTGACGCTGCCGGTGTCGGAGGCGATCAGCGGGATCTTGGCGTCGTTGCAAACCTTGGCCAGCGACTCGAATACCGACACCACGTTGTTGTCGGTGGTGGTGTACATCACGTCGATCTTGCCGATCAGGCTCTTGGCAGCCGGAGCGACGTCCACCGAGCGCGGCGCGGCAGCTTCCACCAGGGTGATGCCGGCTTTTTGCAGCTCGCCCTTGATGTTGTTGAGCGCCGAGACCGAATTGGCTTCGCCCGGATTGTAAACGACTCCGACCCGCTTCGCATTGGGCACCACGCGCTTGATGATCTCGACCTGCTTGACCGGATCCAGCATGTGCGACATGCCGGTCACGTTGGTGCCGGACGGCTTCCAGTCCTTGACCAGCTGTGCGGCCATCGGGTCGGCGATGGCCGAATAGACGATGGGAATGGTCTTGGTGGCGGCCACCATCGGCTGCGCCGACGGGGTGCCGATCACCACGATGGCGTCAGGATTGTCGCCCACGAACTTCTTGGCGATCTGGCCTGCGGTGCCGGCATTGCCCTGCGCGCTCTGGAAATCCCACTTCAGGTTCTTGCCCGGCTCGAAGCCTTCGGCGATCAGCTCGTCCTTGGTGCCGTCACGCACGGCGTCCAGCGCCGGGTGCTCGACGAAGGAGGTCACGGCGACCACTTTCTCGGCGGCCAGCGCAGAAGCGCATACGGCAGAAAGCGCGAGCGCGCCGGCGATGGCGCGCAACGATTTGGAAATTGCAAACACAGTCCACTCCTCATTCATGGCGGTCGGCGCTTCGGCAGCCTGCACTGCGTCGCTCCTTGTTCATATAGACAATAGAAAACAGTGCTGCAGGAAACCTCGGACGCCAGATAAGACGATCCCGCTCGTATGGGCAATCACAAGCGGGATATCGTCGGATGCTACGTCAGGCGCTACTTTAACTTATTGCTTGATCACGGTCTTGGCGGAATTGACCAGTTCCGGCGACAGGGTCACGCCCTGCTTCTGGGCAGCCGCGGTGTTGACGAACAGCTCCAGCTTGCTGCTGGTGGCCGAGGCGATGTCGCCCGGCTTTTCGCCCTTCAGAATACGCGCCACCACCTTGCCGGTCTGGCGGCCCAGGTCGTAGTAGTTCACGCCCAGTGCAGCGATGGCGCCGCGCTTGACGCTGTCGGTGTCGGACGCCACCAGCGGGATCTTGGCGTCGTTGCCGACCTTGACCAGCGCCTCGTAGGCCGAGACCACGTTGTTGTCGGTGTTGGTGTAGATCACGTCGACCTTGCCGATCAGGCTCCTGGCGGCGGTACCGACGTCAACCGAACGCGGCGCGGCGGCTTCCACCAGGGTCATGCCGGACTTGGTCAGCAGTTCCTTCAGGGCCTTCACGACCACGGCCGAGTTGGCTTCACCCGGGTTGTAGACCATGCCCACGCGCTTGGCGTTGGGCACCACGCGCTTGATCAGGTCGACCTGCTTGTCCAGCTCCAGCACGTCGGACACGCCGGTGACGTTGGTGCCGGAAGCCTTCCAGTCCTTGACCAGCTGGGCCGCGACCGGATCGGTCACGCCGGAGTAGACCACCGGGATCGACTTGGTGGCGGCTACCAGCGCCTGGGCCGACGGGGTAGCGATGGCCACCACCGCGTCCGGCTTGTCGCCCACGAACTTGCGGGCGATCTGGGCGGCGGTGCCGGTGTTGCCCTGGGCGCTCTGGTAATCCCACTTCAGATTCTTGCCGGCTTCGAAGCCTTCATCCTTCAACTCATCCTTGACGCCGTCGCGGATGGCGTCCAGCGCCGGGTGCTCGACGATGGCCGTGACCGAAACCGCCTTGTCCGCCGCCATGGCGGGGGCTGCGCACACGGCAGCCAGGGACAGGGCGCCGACCAAGGCGCGCAGCTTGAAGTTGTAGGACATGAAGTCTCCCTTGGGAAATTTAGAAAAATTGTATGGAATACTCGGAAAGACGCTAAGTCTAGCCTAGCGCACCTCAACAATCAATTTGCACAGCGCCAACGCGCACACCCGTTTGCAACGCGCCCGGCCGGCCTCGCGTTCGCCTGGCGGCAGGGCGTGAAAACCGCTCGGACAGGCCGTCGATGCCGCCCATCGGCGCCCATTCGCACGCCCCGGGATGCCGATGCGCCGCCCCGCCGATGAAAAAACTCGCATTCCGTTGCCATATCCGCTATTGCGCCAGCGCAGGGCGGCAGCCGCGACCGGGCGCTATAATCCCCCGTCATGCCCTCCCGCCCTGCCCACCAGCCCGCCCAACGCCCAGACACGCGTCACCTTTCGTGGCATGTGCCGCAGATGGGACGCATGCTGCTTTGCCTGTCGCTGGCGCTAACGATGTTCGCAGCCCCTTGGTGGCAGCAGCTGGCAGCACGCGGCAGCGCCACCAGCGATGTGGCGGCGATGGCGATCTGCAGCGTCGGCAACAGTACATCCGGCGGCGGCCCCGCCCATCCGGCCGCCGGCCACTGCCAGCTCTGCAGCGGCGGCCAGTGGCAACATGCCTTGCCGGCGTCCGGCGTTGCCATCGCGTGGGCCGCCGGCGCCAGCTACCCGCTGCCCCAGGACGCGCGCGCGCAAGGCCGCGCCCGCCTGGCGCCGGGCAACCCGCAGGCGCGGGCGCCGCCCGTGGCCTGACGCACGCCGGAACGAAAAACGGCCGTCACGGCCTGAGCGCGCTTGCCGCAAGACCGGCCCGCTCCCCCACCGAACACACCAAAAGGACTAAACAATATGAAGCAATTCCTCCAACGCGCCACCGGCATCGCCGCGGCCGCCGCCCTGCTCGCCGCAGCCCCGCTGTCGCAGGCGCATGAATACAAGCTGGGCCAGCTGGAAATCGGCCATCCCTATGCGCGCGCCACGGTGCCCGGCCAGCCGGCCGGCGGCGCCTACTTCAGCGTCGAAAACAAGGGCAGCGCGCCGGACCGCCTAGTGGCCATGTCCTCGCCGGTGGCCAAGTCGACCGAGCTGCACACCATGGCCATGGAAGGCAACCTGATGAAGATGCGTGAAGTGGACGGCGGCCTGGAAGTCAAACCCGGCCAGAAGATCGCCATGCAGCCGGGCAACGGCTACCACGTGATGCTGATGGGCCTGTCCAAGCCGCTCAAGGCGGGCGACAAGGTGCCGCTGACCCTGACCTTCGAGAAGGCCGGTAAGGTCGACGTCACCGTGAATGTGGAAGATGCCGCGGCAGGCGCGGCCGGCAAGGATGACATGAAGGGCCACATGCACCACTGATCCGTGCATGCGCGCGCGATCGCGTAAAAAAAACGACAAGGCCGGCAGCGAGCGTCAAGCTCCTGCCGGCCTTGTCGTTTGCGGAAAGCGGATGCTCAGCCGGCCAGCTTGCGCACCTTGGCCAGCAACTTGGTGGTGGAGCGATCGTGCTCGAAGGCGATCGCCAGCACCTGGCCGCCGTAGGCCGCCACGGCGCGGCCTTCGGGGATGGCGTTCATGTCGTAGTCGCCACCCTTCACGTAGATCTCGGGCCGGGCTTCCTGCACCACTTCCAGCGCGGTGTCTTCATCGAAGGGCACCACCAGCGAGATCGACTCCAGCGCCGCCAGCACCGCCATGCGGTCTTCGCAAGTGTTGATGGGGCGGTCGTCGCCCTTGCCCAGGCGCTTGACCGAGGCGTCGGTATTGGCCGCCACCACCAGCGAGGCGCCTTGCGCGCGGGCCTGCGCCAGATAGGTGACGTGGCCGCGGTGCAGGATGTCGAACACGCCGTTGGTCAACACCACCGGCTTGGGCAACCGGGCCACGCGCTCCTTCAGTTGTTCGCGGGTGCACATCTTGTCTTCGAAATCAGCCATGCGGGTCCTGGAATCGGTTCTTGCGGCGCCGTGGCCGCCAATGAAAAAAGCCGCACCTGTGTGCGGCTTTCGATTGTACTGCGTCAGGGCGCGGCCCGGCGAGGCCGGGTGCGTCCTCAGGCCATCAGGCCGGCGCCACTTCGCCGGGCACCATGCGCTGCACGATTTCCTTGCGGTAGCGGTTCAGCTCCTGCACGTTGCCGAAGGTGCGCTCGAACAGCAGCGACATGTTGTGCAGGATGCGATCGACGACCTTCTTTTCCCATTCGCCGTCGAACTTGATCTGGGTGTCCAGCCATTGCTCCAGCCATTCCGGATCCGGCAGGCGGCTCTGGACGGTGTCGTTGGGGAACAGCGCCTGGTTCACGTGCAGGTTGGTCGGGTGCAGCGGCTTTTCGGTGCGGCGGGCCGAGGCCATGAGCACGCCGATCTTGGCGAAGGCGGCGCGCGCCTTGTCGCCCACTTCGTTCAGGGCCTTCTTCATGTAGCGCAGGTAGGCGCCGCCGTGGCGGGCTTCGTCCTGGCTGATGATCTTGTAGATCTGCTTGATGACGGGCTCGGTGTGCCAGTCGGCGGCGCAACGATACCAGTGGTTCAGGCGGATCTCGCCGCAGAAGTGCATCATCAGGGTTTCCAGCGGCGGCGCGGGATCGAACTCGAAGCGCACGTTGTGCAGCTCTTCTTCGGTCGGGACCAGCTCGGGGCGGAAACGGCGCAGGTATTCCATCAGCACCAGCGAGTGCTTCTGTTCTTCGAAGAACCATACCGACATGAATGCCGAAAAATCGCTGTCGCCGCGGTTATCGCGCAGGAACATTTCGGTCGCCGGCAGCGCGGACCATTCCGTGATCGCATTCATGCGAATGGTCTGGGCCTGTTCGTCGGTGAGCAGCGAAGCGTCGAACTTGTCCCAGGGAATATCCTTATCCATATTCCAGCGGACCTGCTCGAGCGATTTGAACAATTCAGGGTACAGCATCTCAGTGTTTGCCTATTTGCGTTAAGTGTTTGATTTTAACAAGATTTTTCCCTTATCCATACTAAAACCCTCAGGTTTCAGGAATATGACAAACACCACGAACCCGGGCTGGTGGACCTGGGCTCTGCCATGGCGTGGATTCAAGGGGAGGTTGGCTTGCGGGGGGCTGGCTTCTTGTTTTGCCGGGATTGTACAACAGCAGCCCGGGCCGACGCGCTCGTATTTGCCGCGCTTTTCGGCACTTTCCCAGCGGCTGGTTTGCCGCTGGCGGCCTTGCCCGGCTTGGACACCGCCTTGCCCGCCCGGGAAACGCTGGCCGGCTTGGCCTTGGGCGCAGCCGCTCGCGCCTTGGGCTTGGGCGGCGTCACTGTCTTATTTTTGCTACGTTTGGCCGATTTTGCCGCTTTCGACGCTTTTGACGTCCCCGCCGCGGCCGCCGGCCTGACCGGCTTCAGCAACGGCTCCTGTTCCGCCTGGACGCTGCTCATGGCGTTACCCACGGCATGCTTGAACTGCTCCTGCAGCACGTTCCACCAGGCGTTGGGATTGGCCATGGCCGACTGGAAGTCCGGCAGTGCGCCGGCCGGCGCTTCAGGCGCTTCAGGCGCCTCGGGCGCGGCATCGGCGGCTTCCGGTTCCGGCTCGGGCTCCTCCGTCGGCGCCGCGGCTTGCGGCTCGGCATCGGCGGCCGGCGCATCCTGCTGCGGCGACGCACCCGGCCACATCGGGAAGCCGAACGGGAACGGCGACCCTGCGGCGGCGCCCTCCTCTGCTTCGGATGCCGGCGTGCCCTGCGACGCCA
This sequence comes from Herbaspirillum sp. LeCh32-8, assembly GCF_017814915.1. Taxonomy (GTDB): domain Bacteria; phylum Pseudomonadota; class Gammaproteobacteria; order Burkholderiales; family Burkholderiaceae_D; genus Herbaspirillum. The sequence goes on from NZ_JAGIPZ010000011.1 coordinate 155,965, forward strand.
TGATCGCGCTCATCGCCTGCAGCGTCGACAAGGTTGCGCTCTGCACTTCCATGGTCTGGATGGTGGCCTTGAGCATGTTGAGATTCAGTTCGAGCCAGGAAGCCACCGTCTTCAGATCGGAGATCTTCTTGTTGATGTCCTCCACCGACAGCGAAGGCGTGACCATGGACGGCGCGCCCATGCTGCCCCAGATCTGCTTCATGAAATCGATGGTATCGGCCACCGAGCCTGCGCCCGGCATCTTTTCCTGGTTCAGCATTCAACGCTCCTGATAGGGGGAAACTGGAACTGTCTGCAAACACCGCGCGCCGCCGCATCCGGCCGGCGCGCGAGAAAAACTCCGGTCAGCGCGCCGGACGCTGCATCTTGCACGAGGTCGGCAACACGGTCTGCTCGGCCGGGATGAAGCGCTCGGTGCGGAAACCGTAACCGCTGCCCTCGTTGTCGAAGCGGATGCCGCCGCTGTCGGCGCGCTGCATCTGCATCAGGTACAGCGGCTGGATCAGCTGGTGGTCGGCCGCGCGCATCGTGGCGCTATGAAACGCGCTCTGATAATGCGCGCCTTCCAGCGCATATGCAACCGCACGCGGGTCGGCACTCTTCGCCTTTTCGATCGCCGCGGCCAGCATCTCGATCATCACGTGCATGCGCAGGTACATATAGTCATCCTTGGCTTGCGGATAGCGCTTGCGATACTCCTGATAGAAGGCGTCGCTGGGCGAATTAGGCGTGCCGCCGGCGTTCGGGTGCCACTCCGCGACCGCGCGCACGACGCCCACGCCGGCGTCGGCGATCGCCGCCGGCGCGCCCAGGCTGTTGGCGTAGAAGGTGTAGAACTTGGCCTTGAAGCCGGCGTCCTTGGCGGCCTTCACCAAGAGCGTCAGATCGTTGCCCCAGTTGCCGGTGATGACCGCATCGGCCCCGGCGCTCTTCATCTTGGCGATGTAGGGCGCGAAGTCCTTGATCTTGCCGATGGGGTGCAGCTCGTCGCCGACGATGGCGATGTCGGGTCGTTTGGAGGTCAGTTGCTCGCGCGCAGCCTTGGCCACCTGGCGGCCGAAGCTGTAGTCCTGGCCGATGATGTAGACGCGTTTGGTCTTGTCGTCGGCCTTGATCGCCTCGGTCAGCGCCTGCATGCGCATGTCGGCGCTGGCGTCGAAGCGGAAGTGCCAGAAGCTGCACTTCTCGTTGGTCAGCGCCGGATCGACCGCGGAGTAGTTCAGGAACAGCACGCGCTTGTCCGGCTCGCGCTGGTTGTGCTTGTTGACCGCATCAACCAGCGCGGCGGCCACCGCCGAGCTGTTGCCCTCGATCAGGAAAGAAATGCCCTGGTCGGTCAGCTGGCGGAACTGCACCAGCGAGTCCTCTACGCCCAGCTTGTTGTCGAAGGTGGAGAGCTGCAACGGATGCTTGCCGTCCGGCAGGCTCACGCCGCCGCGCGCATTGACGCGGTCGATGGCGTAGCTGATGTTGCGCACCACCGCTTCGCCGGCATTGGCGAAGGGGCCCGACAGGCCGTCGATCATGCCGATGCGGATGGGCGCAGGGGCGGCATGCGCCGCGAGGTTCAGGGTGCAGGCCACGATGGCGGCGCACAGGGTGACAAGCAGTTTCGGTTGCAAGAATTTCTTCATCGATATCCAGTTAGGGAAGCGCACGGCCATCATCAGGTTTCATTGGCCGGAGGCGGCGGCGCGCGCAAGCCGCATTGTACGTTGTTTGAAATGCCGCCCGACTTAACACCGCCCGGGCGACGTGCACGGCGCGATCCGATAAACTGGCGGCATGACCGATGTTTCCCGCCCTCAGAAACGCTGGCCGCGCGTGTTGCTGCTGATCGCGCTGTCGCTGGTGCTGCACCTGCTGCTGGTGGACTGGAGCAAGCGCCACCTGATCACCCGCAGTGCGCAGGACGACCGCGTCTTCACCGTCGAACTGCGCCCGGTGCCGCCGCCGCAACAGCCGGTCTCGCTGCCGCAAGCCAGACCGCCCGCCGCCAAAAGCGCGCCGAAAAAGACCGCGCCTGCGCGCCGCGCGCCATCGCGGCAGGAATCGATAGAACCGCCCGACGAGCCGATCCGCGAAACGGTAGAAAAGATCGAGACCCAAGCGGCGGCACCCGCTGCATCGACACCGGCAACGGCCGACGCCGGCGCGGCTTCCGGTGACGACAAGAACGCCGGCGACGGCAATGCCGACGGTCCCGTGCAAGCCGCCGGCGAGCCCGCCAATACTGCCGGCGCCCACTACAACACCAACCCGCCGCCGACCGCGCGCCTGGAGTATGACGTACTGGCCAGCTACAACCAGATGCCGGTGCACGGCTACGGCACGCTGGACTGGAAGACCGACGGCAAGACCTATCGCCTGGACGGCAAGGCCGAGGACTTCCTGTTCACCTTCCTCAATTTTTCCAGCAGCGGCGACATCGACGGCTTCGGCGTCTCGCCCGAGCTGTACACCGAGAAGCGCATGCGCAAGTCGGCCACCAACACGCACTTCAACCGCGAGCGCAACACCATCAGCTTTTCCTCCTCGACCGAAAGCTATCCCCGCAACGGCGGCGAGCAGGATCGCGCCAGCCTGATCTGGCAACTCTCGGCGATCGGCCGCGGCGATGCCGGCAAATACCAGATGGGCGCGGTGATCGACCTGTTCGTGGCCGGCGCACGCGACGGCGAGGTGTGGCGCATCCAGGTGCTGGGCGAGGAAAACATCAAGCTGCCCATCGGCGAACTGCACACCTGGCACGTAGTGCGCATGCCCAAGCCCGGCTCGTACGACCAGCGCATCGACATCTGGCTGGCGCCGCAGCACGAGTGGTATCCGGTGCGGCTGCGCTACACTGATCCGCGCAAGGATGGCGACTTCCTGGACATGGCATTGTCGGAAGTGAAGCACTGAAACACCGGCACAAGCACCGGCCAGCCAGGCGAAGTTGCATGGGTCCATGCCCGACATGGCAAGTCCTGTCAAAATCGGAAACAATTGAGAACAATTCGACACCCGAGGGCGCAGAACCGCGTGCCCCGGCACCGGTCGTAGCTGAAGAGGCGCAGCAGGAAGGGCCGGCGCCTTGAAAGTGCGGCGGATGCCCCGACTTGTTGCTGTATCCGCCTGACGTGTCCGATCGCGGCGCCCTCGCCCTGATCTGCCCACACCATCCATAGAGACCAATACGAAGAGCTCGCCATGACAACATTTTTCCCCGCACGCCTGCCCAAACCCGCTGCCATCGCCGCCCTCGCCCTGTCGGGCCTGGTGGCCGCCGGCCTGACGCACGCAGCCGATGCCGCCCACCCGGCCGAGAAGCGCGCCTTCAACCTGCCGCCCTCGGCCGACCTGAACTACTCCATCGACGCCAAGCAGAGCGGACTGGACGTCAAAGGCCAGGGCCTGGTGAAGTGGAGCAACGGCAAGACCTCATACAGCGTCAACACCGAGACCCGCGCGATGCTTCTGGGCAAGATCCTGGAAACCAGCAGTGAAGGCGCGGTCGACGCCTACGGCCTGGCGCCGGATCGTTTCGTCGAGAAACGCCTGCGCCGCGATCCATCCACCACCACCTTCAACCGCGAGCAGAACAAGATCACCTTCACGCAGTCCAGCGAGAGCTTCCCGCTGCAGGGTGGCGAGCAGGATCGTACCGGCATCACCTGGCAACTGGTCGCGGTGGCCCGCGCCAACGCGGCCAAGATGACGCCGGGCTCGGAATGGAAGTTCTTCGTGGCCGGCCCGCGCGACGCCGAACAATGGACCTTCAAGGTGGTCGGCCGTGAAAAGATCTCCACGCCGCAAGGCCAGACCGAGGCCGTGCACATCTTCCGCAATCCGCCGCCTGACAACCAGGCCCAGAAGCTGGACATCTGGCTGGCGCCCAAGATGGAGTGGTATCCGGTGCGCCTGAAATTCACCGATCCGGACGGCGACTATATCGAGCAGACGCTGGATTCGGTCCGGAAAACCAACTAAGCTGACAAGCAATCCCTGCGCGGGGCCTGCACCGGCGGCATGATGCCGGTGCAGGCCCCGCGCCGTTGTATCCCCACTATTCCCCCATTCTGATTTTTTGCAGGTAACCCATGTCCGACCTTTCTCCCGACGCCGTCGCCCCCACCGTCAAGACCCAAAGCGCGCTGGTGCTGTTCTCCGGCGGCCAGGATTCCACCACCTGCCTGGCCTGGGCGCTGTCGCGCTACCAGCGCGTGGAGACCATCGGCTTCGACTACGGCCAGCGCCACGCCATCGAGCTGGCCGTGCGCCCGGCGCTGCTGGAAAAGATCAAGGGCTTCTCGCCGGAATGGGCCTCGCGCCTGGGCGAGGATCACATGATCGACCTCGGCCTGATCGGCGCCATCTCCGACACCGCCTTGACGCGCGACGTCGAGATCGCCATGAACGACAACGGCCTGCCCAACACCTTCGTGCCCGGGCGCAACCTGCTGTTCATGACGGTGGCCGCTACCCTGGCCTACCGCCGCGGCCTGAACGTGCTGGTGGGCGGCATGTGCGAGACCGATTTCTCCGGCTACCCGGACTGCCGCGACGACACCATGAAGGCGCTGCAAGTGGCGCTGAACCTGGGCATGGCCACGCAACTGAAGGTGGAAACCCCGTTGATGTGGATCGACAAGGCCGAGACCTGGGAACTGGCCGAGTCGCTGGGCGGCGCGCCGCTGGTAGACCTGATCCGCGCCGACACCCACACCTGCTACCTCGGCGAGCGCGGCGCGCTGCATGACTGGGGCCACGGCTGCGGCACATGCCCGGCCTGCGCCCTGCGCGCGCGCGGCTACCAGCAATACGCCGCGCGCAAAAAAGCGGCCTGATCCGGCACAATGGCGGGATCAGGAATCCTCCCACTCCCGTCATGTCCCAACGAAAAACCTCCCGGCTGTTCGCTTATGGCGCCGCCGCGCTGCTGGTGCTGCTGGCCGCCGCCGAAGCCGGTCGCCGTGCGGCCGACCTGCCCAGCCTGCCGGCGCTGGTCGACCTGCAGTTCGACCTGACGCCGCGCAGCCAGAGCTACAAAGTGTTCGACGCCACCCCGATCGCGCGCTCGACGCATCCGGCGCCGCTGGCCACCGAACTCAAGCCGCTGGACATCGCGGTGCCGTGGAAGGACGGCGCGACGCTGAAGGTGACGGACTTCCTCGTCGCCACCCATGCCCACGCCTTCCTGGTGGTGCAGGACGGTCGCGTGGTCTACGAACGTTATATCGACGACTTTGACGCCAGCTCGCGCTTCGCCTCGTTCTCGGTGGCCAAGTCCTTCGTCGCCACGCTGACCGGGGCGGCGCTGGCCGAAGGCAAGCTCAAGTCGTTGCAAGAGCCGATCTCCCACTACCTGCGGCCCGACGAGATCTCGCCCGCCTACGCCGGCATCACCATCGGCCAGTTGCTCGCCATGCGCTCCGGCATCGACGTCGACGAACGCTACGGCGGCTCGCTGACCTCGCCGGTGGTGCGCATGTTCGTCACCACCAACCTGAACGCCTTCATCGCGCGCCGCCACGGCCTGCGCTTTGCGCCCGGCTCGCGCTTCGAATACCGCAGCATCGACACGCTGGTGCTCTCGCGCGTGCTGGCGCGCGCCACCGGCATGCGCCTGTCGGACTACGCGCAGCGCACCCTGTGGGAGCCGCTGGGCATGGAGCAGGACGCCAGCTGGAGCGTGGACAGCAGCGAACATGGCATCGAGAAAGCCTTCTGCTGCATCAACACCACCGCGCGCGACTTCGCCAAGCTCGGCCTGCTCTACCTCAACGACGGCCGCGCCGGCGGCCGGCAGATCGTCGCCCCGGCGTGGACCGGCGAGCCGCGCCAGCCGGTCAATGAGGGCAATGTCCTCGACTACCGCGACGGCTGGTGGATCCCACCGGGCAACGCGGCCGACCGCGACTTCTCGGCCATCGGCGTGTTCGGCCAATACATCTACGTCAACCCGGCCACGCGCACCGTCATCGTCAAACTCTCCGACCATGGCGTGGAACAGGACGAGGTGCTGAGCTTGCTGGCCATGCGCAGAATCAGCCACTACGTTTCCGGCAAGCAGTGACGGGAAGACGACTTCAAGGCCTTCCCGCCGCCCGCATCGCCCCATGAAAAAAGCCGCCTGTCTTGCAACAGGCGGCTTTTTTACGATCGACGCAATGATCGGAACATTCAGAACCGTCAGAACAGCTCGTTCTTCATCTGCGTCTTGGCCTTTTCCTCCTCGGGTGAGAGGGCCGAATGGTCGCCCATGCCCAGGTCGCGCACCATGGCACTGGGTGGGTATTCGGCGTAGTAATACTCGCCGTTGGATTCGATCACGCCGTCAGGCACCTTGCGGTCGACGTTGGGCACGTCCTTCAATGCCTTGGACATGTAGCTGATCCACACCGGCAGCGACAGGCCGCCGCCGGTTTCGCGGTCGCCCAGGCTCTTGGGCTGGTCGTAGCCGATCCAGGCGATCGCGGTCAGGCCCGGCTGATAGCCGGCGAACCAGGCATCCATCGAGTCGTTGGTGGTGCCGGTCTTGCCGGCCAGGTCGGTGCGCTTCAGCGACAAGGCCTTGACCGCGGTGCCGTGGCGCACCACGTCGCGCAGCATGCTGTCCATGATGAAGGCGTTGCGCGCATCGATGACGCGGTTGGACTCGTCGTCGGCGGTGGCCGGCTTGGCCTGCGAGAGCACCTCGCCGTTGTTGTCGGTGACCTTGGTGATCAGGTAGGGATTGATCTTGTAGCCGCCGTTGGCGAACACGGAATACGCGCCCACCATCTGCAGCGGCGTCACGTTGCCCGCGCCCAGCGCCAGCGTCAGGTAGGGCGGGTTCTTGTCGGCGTCGAAGCCGAAGCGGGTGATGTACTCCTGCGCATATTTCACGCCGACGCGCTCCAGGATGCGGATCGAGACCAGGTTGATCGACTTCTGCAACGCGCGGCGCATCGAGATCGGACCTTCGAACTTGCCGCCGTAGTTCTTCGGCTGCCATACCTGGCCGCCGGTCTGGGTGAAGGTCAGTGGCGCATCGTTGATGATGGTGGCCGGCGACAGCCCCTTCTCCAGCGACGAGGAATAGATGAACGGCTTGAACGACGAGCCCGGCTGGCGCCATGCTTGCGTCACGTGGTTGAACTTGTTGCGGTTGAAGTCGAAGCCGCCCACCAGCGAGCGGATCGCGCCGTCATTGGTGTTGACCGAGACGAAGGCCGACTCGACTTCCGGCATCTGCGTGATGATCCAGCTCTTGCCGTCCTGGAACACGCGGATGATGGCGCCGCGGCGGATCTTCTTCTGCGGCGGCGCCTTGTCCGACAGCAGGTTGGCGCCGAAGCCCAGGCCCGAACCGGAGATCGAGATCTCCTCGCCGGTGGCCAGCATGGCGGTGATTTCCTTGGGCTTGGCCTCCAGCACCACGGCGGAGACCATGTCGTCGCTGTCCGGATGGTCGGCCAACTCCACTTCGACGGCGTCTTCCACCGCTTCCTTGGAGCCGCCTTCGGGCAGGTCCATGTAGCCTTCCGGACCGCGATAGCCGTGGCGGCGCTCGTAGTCGATGATGCCGCGGCGCAGCGCCAGGTAGGCGGCGTCCTGGTCGGTCTTGGTAATGGTGGTGAAGACGTTCAGGCCGCGCGTGTAGGTCTCGTCCTTGTACTGCGAATAGATCAGCTGGCGCGCCATTTCGGCCACGTACTCGGCGTGCATGCCGAAGGCGGTGCTGTCGCCCTTGACGCGCAGTTCTTCATCCTTGGCCACCAGGTATTGCGGCTCGGTGATGTAACCCAGCTGGCGCATGCGCAGCAGAATGTACTGCTGGCGGGCGTGCGCGCGTTTGGGATTGACCACCGGGTTGTAGGCCGACGGCGCCTTGGGCAGGCCGGCCAGCATCGCCGCCTCGGCGATGGTGAGGTCCTTCAGTTGCTTGCCGAAATAGATCTGGGCGGCCGAGGCGAAGCCATAGGCGCGCTGGCCCAGATAAATCTGGTTCATGTAGACCTCAAGGATCTGGTCCTTGGTCAGGTTGTTCTCGATCTTCCAGGCCAGCGGGATCTCGTAGAAGAACTTGCGCGTGGCCTTCTGCAGGAAGGTCGGCTCGTTGCTGGTCAGGAAGAAGTTGCGCGCCACCTGCTGGGTGATGGTCGAGGCGCCGCCGCCGCCGCCGGACAGGTTGGAGAACGTGGCGCGCGCAATGCCCTGGTAGTCCACGCCGCCGTGCTCGTAGAAGCGGTCATCCTCGATGGCCAGCACGGCCTTCTTCATGATGTCCGGGATGTCCTTGAAGTGCACCAGGTTGCGACGCTCCTCGCCGAATTCTCCGATCAGCACGCCGTCGGCCGAGAAGATGCGCAGCGGGATCTTGGGACGGTAGTCGGTCAGGGTGTCGAGGTCGGGCAGCTTGGGATAGGTCAGGGCGACGATGAAGGTCACGCCCAGCAGCACCATCACGGCCAAGCCGAGGACGGTGCCGAACAGGCCCAGGACGATACGGAGCGACCAGTGCAGGCGCTTGCGCGGCGCTTTGTCCTTGACCGGATCCGGCTTGCCGGCCGGTGCCGGGTTCGGTTTATCGCCAGCGTTGGAAGGTGAAGACATGCGAGATAAGCGAGATATACGAATAAAACAGCAAAAAACGGCAAACAATGCGCGGCCAGCCAGGCGGCTGCCGATCCACGAGGACCCGGGGCGGCCGCTGCCGCGTTTTCGAAAAACAAGGTCGCATTATAGCGGCTCCCCCCTGCGGCCCATGCCGCGCGGCGACAGGCGCCGGGATGCGGCCCGCCGCTGGCGCACGGCGAACACGGATCGGCTTCGATCTGCCTCCATCTTGCCCCTAACCGGCGAAATCGCCGGACAAAGCGCGGCAGCCGGCAAATCGGGCCTGATGTTGCATTTAGACCAAACTGCATTTGACCGGATCACACGTCGCGGTTCCCTGCGAGGCTCCTTGTCCGGCGCAATTCATTTGCCCTGGAATTTTCAAGTTTCGTCTATTGCCCGCGCACAGGCCGCGGCCGAACAATCGACGGCTCACCCCAGACACCTCACCTCTTCCCGCGAGGCATTGCCGCATGGTCTTCCGCACGCTGTCACTGCTCCCTGCATCGGTTCCGAAACGCCATGCGTGCGTCGGCCTGGACATCGCCCCCGGCCGGCTGCGGATAGCGGTGATGCGCCGGCAAGGCGGCCGCCTGCACCTGCAACGACTGAGCGAACAGGCAATGGAAGAAGGCCTGGTGCAGGACGGCCAGATCGGCGACTTCGAGCTGCTGGCCCATGCTTGCCGGCAGGTGCTGCAACGCCATGCCCCCGACGCCGGCGCGATGGCCATGGCGGTTCCGGCCAGGGCGGCGCGCGCCATCCGGCTGGTGCTGCCTGCGGCATCGAACGAGGTGCAACGCCTGGCGCAAGTGCGCGCCGGGCTGGCCGCCCATGGCCTGGCGCTGGAAGAGCAGGCGCTGGATTACCAGGTGCTGGGGCCGCGGCGCAATTCGCCCGGCGATGTCGACGTGATGGCATTGGGCGTCCCGGCGCTGATGGTGGAAGACCGGCTGGCCCTGGCCGACGCGCTGGCGCTGCCGTTGAACGCGATGCCGGCCGACGGCTGGTGCCTGCCGCGCTTCCTGCGCGAGGCAGACGGTGACCACGCTGCGGTGCTGCACCTCGGCGCGTCCGGCAACTGGCTGTCGCCCCATGCCGCCGCCTGCTTGCCGCTGGCATGGCGATCCACACATCCCCTGGCCGCACTGGTGCAGGAGCTGGCCCCGCTGCTGCGCCCCGCACCGCGTCGACTGCTGCTCACCGGCGACTACGTCGGTCTTGACGCGGCGACCGAGGCCCTGCGCAAGTACGCCGGCCTCGATGCCGCCATCCCGGCGCTGCCGCCCGGCATCCTGGTCAGCGACATGTACGCTGCGGCGCTGCGACCGGCGGAGCTGGCGCCCTTCCACTGCGCGCTGGCGTTGGCGGCCGAAGGTCTGGCATGAAGTCCGGCTTCGATTTCTCTCGCACGCCCGGGCAACGCCGTCGCGCTCGCGAGCATCGCTTCTATCGTCACCTGGCCGGCGCTGCCCTGCTGGGCGTACTGCCGGTACTGGCGCTGGGGTGGCGCATCGACCGCCACAGCGAGCACCTGGAGGCCGGCAACCTCCTGCTGGCGGCAGAGCTGCAGGCGCTGCAGCCGCAACAGCAGCAAGCCGGCAGCGCCAGAGAGCACATCGCCGCGCTGCAAACCCGCTTGTCCGGGCTCAATGCCCTGGAGCAGCGACGCATGCAAGCCGCTCGCCTGCTACGCGCCTCAGCCCGGGCCGCGATGCCGTCGGCCCGGCTCTATCGCATCGCGCTGCTGGACCAGCGCGCCGAGCTGCGCGGCCACGCCGGGGAAACGCGCGAAGTGCAGGCCTTTGCCGAAGCGCTGTCGCATGCCGGACTGGACGGCGTAGCGGTGCAGGATCTGCGCATCGCCAAAGGCGGCGACGCGCCCGGCGAACAAGGCCGCTATGACTTCACCCTGGCCGCGCCCTTGCTGCCGGCATGGCCGGCAGGCGCGCGGCCATGAACATTTCCCCGGCCGGGCTGACGCATCCCGCCCACTGGCGACCGCTGGCGCGCGCCACCCTGCTCGCGGCGATCGCGCTGCTGTGCGCGGCAAGCGGGCTGTTGCTGTACACGGAAGAACGCAGCGCGCTGCGCCAGGCGGCAGACAGCCAACGCTCTCAATTGCAAGGCCAACTGAAAGCCGCATTGCGCAGCAGCGCCGGCCTGCCCGCACTGCGCCGGCAGGAGGGGGAACTGGTCATGCGCCTGGCTGCGGCCGAAGAACAGGTCTGGCCGCGCACGGGCGACACCTCCGCCTTGCTGCAGGCCAAGCTGGCGCGCCGGGCCGAAGAGTGCGGCCTGGCCCTCGAATCCTTCCGACCGCGCGCAACTGCAGCGACGGCGGCTGCGCCCGGGATGAACAATATCCCCGATCCGCCCGGCAAGCCTGCCGGGGCGGACATCAGCCTGAGCGGCAACTATGCGCAGCTGTTGCGCTTCGTCGAGCTGATCACCGCCGCGCCGATGGCGGTAATGATCGACGCCATGGACATCTCCCGCATCGAACGCAACGGCGGGGCCATCCTGCTCATGACCGCCACCGTGACCCTGCCCGCGCCACCCGACCACAACGAAGGAAAACCATGAATGCCTCGCGTGCCGTTGCCCTCACCGCCATATTGGCGCCGCTGGCCGGCGCATTCGCCGCCGGCAGCGTCGTCCCGGCCGGGGAAGATGCGGCCATTCGCGCCTGGATCGCCGAAGCCAGACGCGAAGCCAAGCCCAACATGGGTGAACGCTTGCCCGCCGCCACCACGCCGCCCGTGCCTGCTCCGAGGGATGAACCGCCCATGACAGCCGACAGCCAGACGGATCCCTTCGGGCTCGCACAGACCCAAAGCCGTCCGGCAAAGGAGCAGCATGCACGCCGCCGTCCTGCAGAAGGCGACGCGGAGGAGGACGATGACCAGACGGCGACGCCGGCAAGCGCGCCGCCGCCGGCCGTCCGCGTGCTCGGCACGCTGCTGCAGGCCGACACTGCCTGCGCGGTGTTGCAGATCGACGGCGCCAGCTATCGCGTGCGGGTCGGCGACACGCTGCCGGCGCAGTTGGGTCGCGTGCTGCAGATCGCCCAAGACTCGGTAGAAATTTCCAGCGCCGGCACGCCCCGCCTGTTGACGTTCGGCAGTACCCAATCCCGGAGCGCTTCAACGGCGTCCGGCGTGAAATCCGGCGCGGCATCAGACACGACATCAAACACAACCTCGCGGCGTGCCGGCAAGCGTCGTCTGTTCACGCCGGGAGCGCGCGGATGACCTGCCGGGCTACGCTGTTGCTCCGTCTCCCGCTGCTCATCGTCCTTGCCATCGCATTGCCCTGCACCGCCCTGGACAACCGGCTGGAAGCCGTTCGCATCCAGCACGATGCCAGCACTACCGTGCTTGACCTGCGCTTCACGCAGGCAGTGGACGCCGGCCGGATCGGAGAATTTTCCACGCTCGCACCGCCGCGCCTGGTGCTGGATTTCCCACAGGTCGAGCTGGCCGATGGCGTCGACAAGCGCCTGCCAGCGAGCGGCATCCTCAGCCGGGCCGTGCTGGCAGGCGACCAGCAGCGCCTGCGCCTGCAACTGGACTTGAAGCAGGCGGCGACCCACCTGTTGCAGGCGGACGGCCGCAATCTGCATATCGAACTGCGCGAATTGCGAACGCCAAACGACGCGCCGGCGACGAACCCGCAGCAAGCCGTCAGCGGTATCGATTTCCGGCGCGGCCCCACCGGTGAAGCCAAGCTGTCGCTGGAGCTGCCGTCGGCGCAGAGCACCGTCAACGTGCGCCAGCTGGGTCAGCAGATCGTGGCCGACATCCCCGACGCGCAACTGCCGGCCAGCCTGCAGCGTCGTCTCGATGTCGGCGACTTCGCCACGCCGGTCGCGCGCTACTCGGTCATGCGCCATGAGGGCGGCACGCGCCTGGTGATCGAGCCGCAGGGACTGTGGCGTTACAACGCCTACCAGGCCGGACGCCGTTTGCTGATCGACGTCATCCCGGTGACGCCGTCGCCGCACGGCATCACCGGCGGACGCGACTATCGTGGCGAGAAGTTGTCGCTGAACTTCCAGAACATCGAGGTACGCGCCGCGCTGCAGGTGCTGGCCGACTTCACCGGCCTGAACATCATCGCCAGCGACGCCGTCGGCGGCCAGCTGAGCCTGCGCCTGAAGGACGTGCCCTGGGATCAGGCGCTGGACATCATCATGCAGGCGCGCGGGCTGGACATGCGGCGTAACGGCGACATCGTCTGGGTCGCGCCGCGCGAGGAGATGCTGGCGCGGGAAAGGCAGGCGCTGGAGCAAAAGGCCATGATCGCCGAGCTCGAACCGCTGCAGGCCGAAGTCTTCCAGCTCAACTATCAGCGCGCCGACGCCTTCCGGCGCGTGTTCGGCATCGGCGACGACGGCACGGTGCTGGCCGAACGCCGCAACGCCCTGCTGTCGCGGCGCGGCAGCGCAGTGGTCGACGTGCGCACCAACCAGCTGTTCGTGACCGACACCATGGCCGTGCTGGCCAATATCCGCAAGTTGCTGGAGCGGGTCGACATCGCCGCGCGCCAGGTGCTGATCGAGGCGCGCATCGTTGAGGCCGACGACAGCTTCGGGCGCAACCTCGGCATCAAGCTGGGCCTGTCGGCCAAAACGAATGGCGCGGCCATCGGCAACTCCTACGCCGGCGTCGGCGAGCTGTCCGGGCAAACCCCGCCCGCTCCCGGCACCTATCTGAAAGAGCCGGCCGTCAACCTGCAGGCCCAGGCCATCGACGGTGTGGCGCCGGGCAGCTTCGCCTTCACACTGTTCAACGCGGCCGCGCGGCGCTTCCTCAACGTCGAGTTGTCGGCGCTGGAGACCGAGGGGCGCGGCAAAATCGTCTCCAGTCCGCGCGTGATCACCGCCGACCAGCAGGCCGCGCTGATCGAGCAGGGCGAGGAGATTCCCTACCAGCAATCCACCAGCAGCGGCGCCACCGCCACCGCGTTCAATTAGGATAAGATGATATTGTCTGCCTTCAAATCACATAAATATCAAGTTTCATATAAAAAACTGTCTATTTATGGTCTCAGTTGTCTACTCAAGCTTATCTCCCCCTCCTGCGGGCACCTTTGGTCGGCCGTCGCTCACTGTTTTGAATGAATTAAAGTCTATTGACATAGCCTTTGATCTCTCAAGCAAACAGAGCTTCCCGATCTTCATTTCTGCTCTGGGGGAAATAATCTGGTCAGCCACTATCTGGATTCATACCGCAGGGATTCGATCTGCCAGCGGTTCGAGAAAGACCATTCAAACTTATACCGAGCACATGGTTTGCTGGCTGAGCTTCTTGGAGAGGTACACATCAAATATCCTCGAATCGTCCATTGACTCACTAGACGACCGCATTGAAAACGCAACGCAAGAGACACTATTCGCGTTTAGAAACGAGATGCGCGACGAAATCTCTGAGAGAACAGGTAAGCCGCTCGAAACCGCAACCATCAATGCTCGTACTGGCGCAATAGATCGGTTCTATATCTGGGGGGATAAAAAAGGCTTTTTCTCATCGAGAATTAGGTCTTCCCCGAGTCAGTACTACTCTGGCTATCTGGACGATCAAGCCAATGACGGTTACAGACTCAAACTAAATCAGGACGTGCAAATACCGCAATTAGTCCCGATATCTACTTTTCACAGACTTATCTCATTGGCCACTGAGTCGGAACGACTCGCATATCGCTGGATTCTAAGTACCGGTGCACGACGTGGCGAAACTTGTGCAATCAACATCGGAGATGTTCCAGATGCCAGCAACTCCGATCCCTCTGAGACCCCGATATTTGATATTCGATTACGTCGTAAAGGCGGCAAACGCGCTCCGTTGAAGGTGCCGTTTCATCTAGTGGAAGAACTGAACTGGTACATCGCTTTAGAAAGGTTGCCGGAGCTAAGAAGAAGAAAAATCCCCGCTCATGAAATTGGCACGCAACCGCTATTTGTAAATTCGGAAGGAAATAGATTCTCTGGCGATCTTTTCGGAAAACGCTTCAAGGCATATGCGCGTCAATGCGGAATCGTTTGCACCCCGCACGATCTGCGTCATACATACGCGGTGTGTGCGCTAAAAATGTTAGATGCTATGGCTCGAAAGGGAAGAATTGTTGATTTGCTCGCAGAATTGACCCTCTCCAATTGACCCACCTTCCACTGCCTTCCAAAGGCAGCCACACGGTCG
>NZ_JAGIPZ010000012.1 GCF_017814915.1 Herbaspirillum sp. LeCh32-8
GAGTCCTGTGCAATACAGGACTCAGTCCTTAGCGCCTTAACCGGCTAATGACCGTCCAACTTTATGGGGTCAGTTCAGAGGGGAGGCTTTTTTGCAGATGATGCGCTGCCGAAGAACTTACTTTTTGGAGGCGTCCTGAATCTGCTGACCGGCTTCCTGCACTTTCTCGCCCGCCTTCTGAGTCAGCTCCTTGGCGCCTTCCTTGGTCTTTTCGTAGGCTTCCTTGGCGTCGGCCTTGGCCTTGTCCATCGCCTCGCCCAGCTTGCTGCCGGTGTCAGAGCTCTGCTCCTTGGCCTTGCCGGTGGCGGCTTCGATCTGCTTGCCGGCTTCCTGCACGGCGCCGTCGATCTGCTTGCCCAGCGCTTCCGCCGGGCCCGGCTCTTCCTTCTTCTGGCACGCGGCCAGCAGCGCCGCTGCGGCGCCTGCCATTACCAGGCCGGCCAGCAGTTTGGACATCTTGTTCATGTTGTCATCCTTTCCTGAAAAGCGATCCCCGGTGGATCGAAAACCCGGCGACGATAGCACAGCAGTCGCACAATCCGGCCAGGCAAGAAAAAGCGTTACAAAAATCGCCGCGAGCCCAGCGAGGCCTCGGGATCATGCGAGGACGGCAGCGAATGAAAAAGGCGATTCGAGGAAAGCATGGCCTAGCCGGCAACATCCTTGAACATCAGCAATTCTTCATCCGAGAAACCGGCCGCGCGGCGCGCCTCCAGGTTGAACGGCCCGCGCAGCGGCGGCGCCTTGTAACGCACGCACAGCTCGGCAAAGGTCGAAATGGGATCGAGGCCGCGCTGCTCGCACAGCCAGTTGAACCAGCGGTTGCCGATCAGCACGTGGCCGACTTCGTCACGCATGATGATGTCGAGGATTTCAGCAGCGGCGATGTCGCCGGCCTGGGCCAGTTTGGCGCGCACCGGCGGCGCCGCGTCCAGCCCGCGCGCCTCCAGCGTGCGCGGCACCAGCGCGATGCGGCCCAGCACGTCGGCGCCGGTCTTCTCGGCCATTTCCCACAGGCTGTTGTGGGCGGTGAAATCGCCGTAGGCATAGCCCAGGTGTTGCAGATGGTCAGCCAGCAGCGAGAAGTGGTAAGCCTCCTCGGCCGCGACCTGCAGCCAGTCGGCGTAAAAGTCGCGCGGCATGCCGGGGAAGCGCCACACGGCGTCCAGCGCCAGGTTGATGGCGTTGAATTCGATATGCGCCAGCGCATGGATCAGCGCCGCCCGCCCCTCGGGCGTAGCCATCGAGCGCAGCTTCACCTGCAGCGGCGACACCAGCTCCGGCCTGGCCGGACGGCCGGGAATGCCGGCGGCCGGCACCCCGGCTGCGATATCCGCCTCCTCCAGCGCCAGCTCCCCGGCATGCCAGGCGCGGTGCAAGGCCTTGACCATGGCGCACTTGGCCGGCGGCGCAGTTTCTTTCAGGCAAGCCAGCGCGCCTGCGCGCAGGCCGGCAAATGAAAACTCTTCAACTGGGGAGGGGACGTGATCCAAGGATGCTTCTTTCAAGGGACGGTAAAATATGCGGTTGATGACGCCGGCTTTGCCACCATATACAAGGGCAAGCGGCAAAGGCGGATTGCCAACAGGCAGGAACAAAGGCTGAACAAGGAGACAATTTTATTATGGCCATCTACCAATTGGAGCAGGACATCCCCGAAATCCATGACACCGCGTTCGTGGCCGAATCGTCGACCGTGGTCGGCAAGGTGAAGATGGAGGCACATTCCAGCGTCTGGTTCAACGTTGCCATCCGCGGCGACAATGAGCTCATCACCATCGGCGAGAACAGCAACGTGCAGGAAGGGGCCGTGTTGCACACCGACATCGGCTACCCGATGGTCATCGGCAAGAACGTCACCGTGGGCCACCAGGCGATGCTGCACGGCTGCACCATCGGCGAGGGCGCGCTGATCGGCATTCAGGCGGTGGTGCTCAACGGCGCCAGGATCGGCAAGAACTGCCTGGTCGGCGCCGGCGCGCTGGTGACCGAAGGCAAGGAGTTCCCCGACAATTCGCTGATCATCGGCGCCCCCGCCAAGGCGGTGCGCCAACTGAGTGAAGAAGATATCGCGCGCATGCACGCCGGCACCGACAGCTACGTGCAGCGCGCGCAACAGTTCAAGGCCAAGCTCAAGCGCATTGCCTGAGCCGCCAAGCAAAAGGAAACAATGAAAGACACGCTGCAAAAATTCCTGGTCGACACTGCTCCCGTACGCGGCGAGCTGGTCGAAATCTCCGACACCTGGCAACAGGTGCAGGCGCGCCGCGACTATCCGGTCGCGGTCAAGACGCTGCTGGGCGAAATGCTGGCGGCATCCGCCCTGCTGTCGGCCAACCTGAAGTTCGACGGCATGATCGTCATGCAGATCCACGGCGACGGCCCGGTCAAGCTGCTGGTGGTGGAGTGCGACTCCGAGCTCCAGCTGCGCGCCACGGCCAAGCTGGCCGACGATGTGGTGATTGCCGACGATGCCACGCTGACCGAGCTGATCAACGCCCACGGCCACGGCCGCTTCGTGATCACGCTCGACCCCAAGGAAAAGCTGCCGGGCCAGCAACCCTATCAGGGCATCGTGCCGCTGGACGGCGACAGCGTGGCCACCGTGATCGAGAACTATATGCTGCGCTCCGAGCAGCTCGACACCAAGCTGTGGCTGGCGGCTGACGACAAGGTTTCGCGCGGCCTGCTGCTGCAGAAATTGCCCGGCGAAGGCGGCATCAACGCCCCCACGGCCAAGGCCGAAGGCAGCGACGAGGACACCTGGAATCACTTCGTCATGCTGGGCAACACCCTGCGCCGCGAAGAGCTGCTGTCCACCGACATCGCCACCCTGATGCACCGCCTGTTCTGGGAAGAGACCGTCCGCGTGTTCGACCCGGCGCATCCCAGCTTCCATTGCTCGTGCTCGCGCGAGAAGGTCGGCAACATGCTGAAGATGCTGGGCCGCGAAGAAGTGGAGGACGCGCTCACGCAGATGGACAAGCTGGGCATCAACTGCGATTTCTGCGGCCAGCACTACGAGTTCGACGCCGTGGACTGCGCCCAGCTGTTCGCCGGCGATGTGGCCAGCAGCACCGAGGCCGGCGACGTACGTCACTGAGCATTTCGCTGCCGCAAAAGAAAAACGCCATCGTAAATACGATGGCGTTTTTTATTGCCGGCGAGGTATAGCGAACGACGCTGGGTCCCGGCCTGCGCCGTTATGCGGAGACCGAATCAACCGCATGACAGCAAACCGGGGCAAACCGCGAAAGCCCGAAGACCGTCATCAGTCCGGCACCAGCAACGCCATCTGCTGCGCATCGAGGTAGATCCACTCCCCCTCTTCCAGCTCCAGCGTTTCCAGCTTCAGCCCGCCGATGGCGGTGCGGCTCAAGGCGCTGCAATGGTTGCCGGCGGCGGCCAGCATGCGCTTGACCTGGTGGTACTTGCCCTGCTCCAGCACGATCTCCAGCAGGTTCTCGCCCAGCTTGCGGCAGCGCGTGGCGGCCAGCGGCGCCGGTTCGTCGTGCAGCTGCACGCCGGCCAGCAGCTGCGCCACCAGCGCGTCGGTCACCGGCTCGGCGGTGGTGGCCGCGTAGACCTTGGGCACGTGACGCTTGGGCGAGGACTGGGCGTGGATGAAGGCGCCGTCGTCCGACATCAGCAGCAGGCCGGTGGTGTCGTGGTCGAGCCGGCCTACCGGCTGCACGTCGCGCCAGGTGAACTGTTCCGGCAGGATGGTCAGCACGCCGGGATGGTGGCTGGGCTTGCGCGAGCACTCGATGTTGGGCGGCTTGTTGATGGCGATGTAGACGTGCTCGCGGTACTCCCATTCTTCCTCGAAGATGGTCAGCACCAGGCCGTTGGTGTCGGGCGTGGCGCGGTAGTCGTCGACCACCTCGCCATTGATCGCCACTTCGCCGTCGTCGATCAGTTCGCGGCAGTATTTGCGGGAGCCGAAACCCTGCGATTGCAGGATGCGGTCCAGGGTCAGCTTAGCCATGCTCCGGGCCTCCTTCTTCGTTCTTGCGGGCCTTCGCTTGCTTGGGCTCCAGGATCTGGCGGGCGATGCCGCGCAGGATGTTGACCTCCTCGGTCTCGAGCTGGGCGCGCGCGAACATGCGCTTCAAGCGCGGCATCAGCTTCTTGGGGTTGTCCGGATTGAGAAAATCGATGGCGACCAGGGCCTCTTCCAGATGCGCGAACATGCCCTCGATCTCGGCCACGCCGGCGCTGCTGCCCTGAAAGCCGACCTCGCCCGGCGCGCGCGCATCGCCGCTGGTCTGCATCGGGCCGCCGCGCAGCTCCAGCTCGGTCATGCGGCATTCATAGGCCAGTACCTGCACCGCCTGCGCCAAGTTCAGCGAGGAGTAATCGGGATTGGCCGGGATGTTGATCAAGGCCTGGCATTTCTGCACCACCTCGTTGGGCAGGCCGAAACGTTCGTTGCCGAACAGCAGCGCGGCGTTCAAGCCCTGGTCCTGCGACAGCTGGCCGGCCAGTGCGCGCGGCGCCACCACCGGCGGCGAGAATTCGCGCAAACGGGCGCTGACGGCGGCGGCGTAGTTGCAACCTTGCAACGCTTCTTCGACGCTGTCGACCACGCGTGCGTTTTGCAACACATCCAGCGCGCCGCTGGCGAAGGCCACCGCCTCGTCCTCCTTCACGGCGTCCGGAAAGCGCGGATTGACCAGCACCAGCTCGGAAAAGCCCATGGTCTTGATGGCCCGCGCGGCCGAGCCGATATTGCCCGGACTGCTGGTATTGACCAGCACAAAGCGCAGGCGGCTAAAAAGAGAGTGTTCGGATTCTTGCTTGTTCATTTAAAATAGCGGGATTCGCGCCCGGAAGACCGATGTTGGCAGACCGCCAACCCGCCCTTTCCCGGCAAGCCCGCAAGCATACAGCCTGCGGAGTGCGCATCGCTCATTAATTTCATTGTCGCAATGTCGTTTTACTGCTGTGCTTTCTTTCGCACGCATGGGTTGGCCGTGGCTTCACGACAACGCATTCGCGAAAGGGAGACGGGGTCGACGGTTAGCAACGGTTAGCAAACGCGACGACCTGATCGTCGTCGCAATTTTAACGGAACCATCGGAATGATCATCCCACCCATGCTCAATACGGCGATCAAGGCAGCCCGCCGCGCCGCAACCATCATCAACCGCGCGTCGTTCGACGTGTCGCTGCTGAAGGTCTCCAAGAAGTCCCACAACGATTTCGTCACCGAAGTCGACAAGGCAGCAGAAGACGCCATCATCGACGTGCTCAAGACCGCCTATCCCGACCACGCCATCCTGGCTGAAGAGTCCGGCGCGTCCGACAACCTGCACGATGAAAACGAAAACGTCTGGATCATCGATCCGCTGGACGGCACCACCAACTTCATCCACGGCTTCCCGCAATACTGCGTCTCCATCGCGCTGCAACAGCGCGGCATCATCACGCAGGCGGTGGTCTACGACCCCACCCGCAACGACCTCTTCACCGCCTCCAAGGGCGCCGGCGCCTACCTGAACGAAAAGCGCATCCGCGTGGGCAAGCGCGACAAGATCGCCGACGCCCTGCTGGGTACCGGCTTCCCGTTCCGCGACCTGGACGGCCTGAACGAATACGTCAAGATGTTCAAGGTCATGACCGAGCACAGCGCCGGCCTGCGCCGCCCGGGCGCCGCCGCGCTGGACCTGGCCTACGTCGCCGCCGGCCGCCTGGACGGCTTCTTCGAGAAGGGCCTGAAGCCCTGGGACATCGCCGCAGGCTCGCTGCTGGTGACCGAAGCCGGCGGTATCGTGGGCACCTTCAAGGGCGACTCCGATTACCTCTACAAGGGCGACGTCATCGCCGGCAGCCCGAAGATCTTCGCGCAACAGGTCAACCTGCTGTCCGAATTCGCCTGATGATGCGCGGGCCCGGTCACCGGGTTCGCTGCATCGCGTTCGCTTAATCGGCCGAATTTGCCTAAACTGCTCTCCTGATCATTCGCCGGCAGGCTCCTCCATGTATAGTGAGGCCACCGGCGATGACCGAGGAGACAACATGTCCAGCCCCACCAGCCAGACCGCCCCGCACTCTTCCGACGCGTCCTGCGTCCTGCCCCCGGGCTATCACAGCGTTACCCCTTATCTGATCGTCAACGGCACCGCCGCCGCCATGGACTTCTATCGTCGCGCCTTCGGCGCGGCCGAGATCATGCGTCTGGACGGCCCGCACGGCAAGATCTGGCACGCCGAAATCCAGATCGGCAACGCCCGCGTGATGCTGGCCGATGAATATCCCGAGCTCGGCTTCGTCAGCCCGCAGACGCTGGGCGGCGCCGGCGTCAGCCTGCTGGTCTACGTGGCCGACGTCGACGCCGTGTTCGCCCAGGCCATCGAGGCCGGCGCGGTGCAGCTGCGCGCGGTGCAGAACCAGTTCTACGGCGACCGCTCCGGCACCCTGCGCGACCCGTACGGCCATGTCTGGTCGATCGCCACCCACATCGAAGACCTCAGCACCGAAGAAATCTGCGCGCGCTCGCGCGAGCTGCTGGCGCGGCGTTGCAAGAAAGCCGCCGACCTGTCCTGAACGGCGACGCAAGACACTCCTTTCCCGATGCCAGCGCCGGCCGCCAGCGCGCGCCACGGCCGAGCCGGGAAAATAATTTCCAATCCGGCCCCGGACGACTGTTATACTGCGGCCAGCGCGGCACACCACCAGTCAAGTCCGCCGCCCTCTTCAAGTTTCAACCCCGTCTGCCTGCGACTGGCGCCCACTGCGGCGACAGGCCGAACCCATTTTCAGAGTCTCATGTCATTTTCCGCGCTCGGCTTGTCCGACGAAATCGTTCGTGCTGTTTCCGAACAAGGCTATACCTCGCCCACTCCGATTCAATCCCAGGCCGTTCCTGCCGTGCTTACCGGCGGCGACCTGTTGGCCGGCGCCCAGACCGGCACCGGCAAGACCGCCGGCTTCACGCTGCCGGTGCTGCAACGCCTGTCGGCCATGCCGCGCAACAAGGTCAACGGCCAGATCCCGATCCGCGCGCTGATCCTCGCCCCCACCCGCGAACTGGCGGCCCAGGTTGAAGAAAGCGTGCGCCAGTACGGCAAGTACCTGCCGCTGACCTCAGCCTGCATCTTCGGCGGCGTCGGCATCAACCCGCAAATCGCGCTGTTGAAGCGCGGCGTGGACATCCTGGTCGCCACACCGGGCCGCCTGCTGGACCACATGCAGCAAGGCACGGTCAACCTGCAGAACATTCAGATCCTGGTGCTGGACGAAGCCGACCGCATGCTGGACATGGGCTTCATCCGCGACATCCGCAAGGTGTTGGCAGCCCTGCCGCCCAAGCGCCAGAACCTGCTGTTCTCGGCCACCTTCGCCGACGAGATCAAGAAGCTGGCCGACAGCCTGCTGAACAACCCGGCCCTGATCGAAGTGGCGCGCCGCAACTCCACCGTGGAAGTGATCGCGCAGAAGCTGCACCCGGTCGACCGTGACAAGAAGCATCCGATGCTGGCGCACCTGATCAAGACCCACCAGTGGAAGCAGGTGCTGGTGTTTACCCGCACCAAGCACGGCGCCAACAAGCTGGTCGAACAGCTGGCGCGCGACGGCATCACCTCCATGGCGATCCACGGCAACAAGAGCCAGTCGGCGCGCACCAAGGCGCTGGCCGAGTTCAAGGACGGCAAGCTGACCGCCCTGATCGCCACCGACATCGCCGCGCGCGGCATCGACATCGACCAGCTGCCGCACGTGGTCAACTATGACCTGCCCAACGTGCCGGAAGACTACGTGCACCGCATCGGCCGCACCGGCCGCGCCGGTGCCACCGGCGAAGCGGTATCGCTGGTGTGCATCGACGAGCGCGACATGCTGTACGACATCGAGCGCTTCATCAAACGCGAGATCCCGGTGGAAGTGATCCCCGGCTTCGAACCCGACCCCACCGCAAAGCCGCAGCCGATCCAGCTGCGCAGCGGCCAGGGTCGCCACCAGAACGGCGGTCGCGGCGGCCAGCGCAACGCATCGCGCGGCGGCAACGGCGGCCAGGCGTCCAAGCCCGCGCAGGGCCAGGCCAAACCCGCCCAGGGCGGCCAGGCGCGCAACGCCGGCAACAACGGCGGCGCACGCCAGGGCGGCAACGGTAACGGCAATGGCCAGCAACAAGCCAAGCCCCGCGCTCCCGGCAACGGCGGTCCGAACGGCGGCAACCCGCAGCGCAAGCCTTCGCGTCCGCAAGGCGCGCATGCCGGCGCAGGCAATGGCGGCGGTGGTCAACAGCGCGGCCATGGCCAGCAGCAGCAACGCCAGGGCGGCCCCAAGCCGTCGGCGCTGACGCACAGCGGTCCGCGCAAGTAATCCGCACAGCGCAGTCCTTATCCACCGACAAGAAGAAAGGAAGACATGGGTATTGAAATCATCAAGGCTGACCTCGGCAATGCGGCGCACGCCGAGGCACTGTTCGAGACGCTCAATACCTATGCTTCCGATGCCATGGGAGGCGGCAAGGCACTGCCGCAGTTCGTGCGCGAGAACCTCGCAGCCGAACTGCGGAAGCGCCCCACCGCCCATGTCTTCCTCGCCTTCGATGGCGCAGCGCCGGCCGGTCTTGCGACCTGCATCGAGGGCTTTTCGACCTTCGCCTGCAAGCCGCTGCTCAACATCCACGACCTGGCCGTGATGCCGGCATATCGCGGCCAGGGCATCGCCCGCCGCCTGCTGGCGCGGGTCGAGGAAGAAGCCCGCGCGCTGGGCTGCTGCAAGATCACGCTGGAAGTCCTGGAAGGCAATACCGTGGCGAGCGCGCTGTATCGCTCCTGCGGCTTCGACGGCTATGAACTCAAGCCCGAGACCGGCAAGGCGATGTTCATGCATAAGGTATTTGCCTGAGGCATTGCGCTGCGACTAGGCTGCTGCAGAATAAAAAACGCCCGCATCATCGATGCGGGCGTTTTTCTTTTGCGGACCGGAGCTCCTGACGGCTAACGACGCTGGGTCCCGGCCTGCGCCGGGACGACACGGAGGAGAGAACTGGAACCTTCGGCTGTGCGAGGCCATCCCCAGCCTGTCATCCCGGCGCAAGCCGGGACCCAGTGTCGTTGCACGGCCGTGGTGACACACGCCACGCCAGCAGTATCAAGCCGCCAACGCCATCCCGCGCGACTTGCCCGAGCTGAGGTAACTGGCGATGGAGTCCTGCGTGACCTCGCCGACGTAGCTGCCGTCATTGTCGATCACCGGCATCCAGCTGGTGCTGTGCTTGTACATCTTGGACAGCACCACGCGCAGGTTCTCGTCTGGCGCGGCGTTCATGGTGAACGGGCGCACCTTGTCTTCGGCCACGCCCGCGTTGCCGCGCACGTCGCGGCGGGTCAGGTAGCCCACAGCCCGATTGTCGGCGTCGGTGATGGTCAGGTAGCGCGCATCCTGGTCATCCATCAGCGCCAGCGCCTGGTCGCAGGAGACGTCCGGACGCGCGGTGGCCGGGGTGGTCGCGGCTTCGCCGGCACGCACCAGCAGCAGGCGCTTCAGGGTGCTGTCCTGGCCGACGAAGGCGCCCACGAATTCGTCCTTGGGACGCGCCAGCAAGGTGTCCGGATTGTCGAACTGCACCAGCTTGCCGGCACGGAACACGGCCACCTTGTCGCCCAGCTTGATGGCTTCGTCGATGTCGTGGCTGACCATGATGACGGTCTTGTTCAGCTGGCGTTGCATCTGGAAGAACTCGTTCTGGATCGATTCGCGGTTGATCGGGTCGACCGCGCCGAAAGGCTCGTCCATCAGCAGCACCGGTGCGTCCGCCGCCAGTGCGCGGATTACGCCGATACGCTGTTGCTGGCCGCCGGACAACTCGCGCGGATAGCGCTTGAGGAATTTCTTCGGGTCCAGCGCGACCATCGCCATCAGCTCGGTAGCGCGCTCGTGGCAACGCTTCTTGTCCCAGCCCAGCAGGCGCGGAACGATGGTGATGTTTTCCTCGATGGTCATGTTGGGGAACAGGCCGATCTGCTGGATCACGTAGCCGATATGGCGGCGCAGCTCGACCTCGTCGATGCCGGAAGTATCCTTGCCGTCCAGCAGCACGCGGCCGGAGGTCGGGCGGATCAGGCGGTTGATCATCTTCAGCGTGGTGGTCTTGCCGCAACCCGAGGGGCCGAGGAAGACGCAGATCTCGCCTTCAGCCACCTTCAGGCTGACGGAATCCACCGCCTTGACCTGGGTGCCGTCCTTTTGAGTGTAGGTCTTGCTCAGTTGGTCCAGTTCGATCATTTTTGTACTCCTTTCGGTGTCAGGATTTTCTGCAGTCGCTGCAGCAGGGTGTCGGCGATGATCGCGAGCACGCTGATCAATACCGCGCCGACCACGAGTTTTTGCATATTGCTTTGGCTGATGGCATGCAGGATCAGCACGCCCAGGCCGCCGGCGCCGATCACGGCGGCGATCGCCATCACGCCGATGTTCATCACCACGGCGGTGCGCACGCCGCCCAGGATCACCGGCACCGCCAGCGGCAGGTCGACCATGCGCAGTCGTTGCCAGAAGGTCATGCCGATACCGATGCCCGCCTCCTTGACGCCGGCCTCGATGTTGTCCAGCGCCAGGTAGGTGTTGCGCATGATGGGCAAGAGCGAATAGAGGAACACTGCGGTGATCGCCGGCAAGGGGCCGATGCCGGCGCCGAACTTGGAGAACATCGGGATCATCAGGCCGAACAGCGCGATGGACGGCACCGTCAGCACCACGGTGGCCAGTCCCATCAGCGGGCCGGCCAACCAGCGCACGCGCACCACCAGGATGCCCAGCGGTACGCCGATGATGAT
The DNA here is from genome assembly GCF_017814915.1 of Herbaspirillum sp. LeCh32-8. Taxonomy (GTDB): domain Bacteria; phylum Pseudomonadota; class Gammaproteobacteria; order Burkholderiales; family Burkholderiaceae_D; genus Herbaspirillum. Next base: position 10,791 of record NZ_JAGIPZ010000012.1, read on the forward strand.
CGCCAGGCTGACCGCGATGCCCACCAGCTTCAGGTGCTGCAGCGTCAGCTCGAGGATGTTCTGCCAGTCGGATTGGAGGTAGTCGAAGATATTCATGTCCCTGCCCTCCTCACATCAAGCCTTGTTGTTTCAGGAAATCCTCGGCCACCTTGCTGACCGGCTCCTGGTCGATGTCCACGCGCTTGTTCATCTCGGTCATCTTCTCGGTGTCGATCTTCGCGGCCAGCGCGTTGAGCTGCTCGGCCAGCTTGGGGTTCTTGTCGAGGATTTCCTTGCGCACCACCGGCGTGGCCTTGTAGGGCGGGAAGAAATTCTTGTCATCTTCCAGCAGCTTCAGGTTGAAGCCCTTGATGCGGCCGTCCGACGCGTAGGTCAGGCCGACGAAGAGCTGGTCGTTCTTCAGCGCGGTGTAGACCAGGCCGGGGTCCATCTGCTTGATCTCGCTGCGCTTCATGCTGAAGTCATACAGCGCCTGCATCGGGCCCAGGCCGTCGGGACGCGAGGCGAACTCGTAGTCCACACCCATCAGGTGGGCCTTGTCCTCGTCCTTGTATCGCGCGGCCAGGTCGCTCAGGGTATGGATGCCATATTCCTCGGCGGTCTTCTCCGGCATGGCGAAGGCATAGGTGTTGTTGAGCGCGGATTCATTGAGCCACACCAGGTTCTTGGGCGCGTCGAGTTCTTTGACCTTGGCGTAGATCTGCTCCGGCGGCAGTTTTTCTTCCACGTGGTGGTACACGATCAGCGCGGTGCCGGTGTACTCCCAGACCATGTCGAGCTGGCCGCTTTCCAGCGCCGAGCGCATCAGCGTGGTGCCCAGCCCGTTCTTGAGATCGACCTCATAGCCCTTGGCGCGCAGGTATTGCGCGGTCAGGTCCGACAGCAGCAACTGCTCGGTGAAGTTCTTGCCGCCCACGACGATCTGCTGGGCTTGCGCCGACACGCCGGCGAACAAGCCCGCAGCCAGCGCCAGGGCATATGCGAAATATCTTGGTTTCATGATGATTCCTCTCTGCCGCTTGGCCGCATCGTGTGCGGCCCGCAGCCATTCTTTTTGATGAAAAGGAGGGATGGGCGGCGCCGTTGCCGCCCGCGCATGCCCTCAGGCGCGCAATCCGCGGCGGGCCAGGTAGATGCCCGAGAGCGTCGTCACCAGCGCATCCAGCACCAGCGCCAGCAGCGCCGTGGCGGCCGCGCCCAGCAGCAGCTGGCCGTGGTTGTTCAGGTAGATGCCGGGGAAGATCAGGCCGCCCAGGCTCTCGCCGCCGATCAGCATCGACAGCGGCGCGGTGCCGACGTTAATCGCCAGCGCGGTGCGCACGCCGCCGCCGATGATGGGCAGCGCATTGGGCAGTTCAACCTTGAACAGGATCTGGTGCGGCTTCATGCCGATGCCGCGCGCCGCTTCCTTCATGGAGGCCGGCACGTTCTTCAGGCCTTCGTAGGTATTGCGCACGATGGGCAGCAGCGAAGCCAGCCACAGCGCCAGGATGGTCGGCCAGTTGCCGATGCCGAAGAAGGCCAGCGCCAGTGCCAGCACCGCGATCGACGGAATGGTGTTGCCGATGTTGAAGAACTGGATGAAGGTCTCGGCGGTGCGCTGGGCCGAGGGCCGCGAGAGCGCAATGCCGGCCGGGATGCCGGCGGCCAGCGCCAGCGCCATCGAACAGAACACCAGTTCGAGATGCTTGCCGGTGTAGTACACCAGGTCGTCCCTGTATTGCCGGATGACGTCGGGACCGATCCACCAGACCAATCCCGCGATGACCAGCGCGAAACCTAACGCGCCGGCGAAGACGTGACGAACACGTGTCATGTTACCCCCTGTTGGTATAGCCGGCACGACATGACGCCGCGACGACGGGTTATTGAATTGAGTTGTAATTGGTTCGCTTGCCCTTCGAGGGCGAATCATTTGGATGCGAACCGAAAGCTGCCGGGCAGCGATGAAACCGAAGAAAGCTTCGGCAATGGTGCATACCGGACAGGGATGGGATGTCGTGGAGACGATCGCGCTGCCAGCCGGAAATTTTGGACAACCCGCTAACGGGTCTGGAACTGCTGAGAGTCGTTGTTGAACAAGTTATGTCGCGAAGACAAACGATAGTTTAACGCAATCGCTTAAGACAGTCCAGCAATGTTAAAAAATGAATCCATAACCTGCAGATCTTAAGACCGAGTTTTAGTTCCAAAAAACAATGAAAATGATACAAAACAATCAACAAATTACCATTTCAGATCCGCCGCAATCCCTTGCTCAGCAAGGCATTTCCCAAACGTGTCCAAGCGGCAAGACGAAAAAAACGCCGGCTCCATTGCTGGAACCGGCGCCTCCGATCGCACCGTGCGGAAGGCGCGGATATTGCCGCGCGTATGCCTGAATCTTCCTTGGGTAGTCCTTGGATCGTTCCTAAATCACGCTCATTTGATGGCGCCGAACACCTTGCCGATGATGGCGCTGCCGCTGCCCACCGGATCCTTGCGGATGGCTTTTTCCTCCTCACCGATCATCAGGAACAAGCCATCCAGCGCGCGCTGGGTGACATAGCCTTCGACCGTGCTCTGGTCGCCCGACACCAGGCCGGTCTTGGCGACCTGGCCCATGGTGGCGTTGTAGCGCGCCGAGAGGCCGTTCTTGTCGGTGATCTGCTTGACGATGGGCAGGAACTTGGCCGCCAGCTCACCCGAGGTCTTCTGGCGGAAGAAGTCGGTCACCGAGGTGTCGCCGCCGGAGAGGATGTTCTTGGCGTCGCTCACCGACATCGACTTCACCGCGTTGACCAGGAGCGGCTTGGCCATCGGCACGGCGGCCTCGGCGGCGTGGTTCATGTCCACTACCAGATTGTCGACCTTGTCGCCCTGCCCGGTCATGCGGATGATCGGCATGGCCTGCTCCAGCGCACCGGGCAGCTTGATCTTGACCTTGTCGTTGTTGAGGAAGCCGTTCTGCTGGCCCAGCTTGGCCACGACGGTATTGGCGCCCTTCTCCAGCGCCGCCTTCAGGCCGCTGGTGGCGTCCTGGTTGCTGATGTCGGCGAGGGAAAAGGCGAAGGCGGAACAGCTCGCCAGCATGAGCGCGCCCAGCGTGAGGCGGCGCAGCGGGGAAGAAATCTTGGACATGGAAAACTCCGGTCGATGAAGAAACGGCGTCGCAAACCATGCGACGCCGCTGCGATGATACCGGGCTTGGACGTTGCCGGCCAAGTCCGGTTCAAGGTCGCCGGAATCGGCCTGATTGATTGGCCTACTTGCCTTGCGAGAGTTCGAGGCCGGCGTTGCGCGGCAGCCTGCCGCTAATCGGCACCGAAGCGATCGAGAACAGGCCGATCACCAGGAAGGCCGGCCAGAAGTCGGCTTCGACAATGGTGGCGTGGCCCTGCACATAGCTCGACGCCTGCAGCACCAGGCCGGCGATGGTCACGCCCATACCCAGCGAGAGCTGCTGGATCACGCTGGCCAAGCTGGTGACGCGGCCGGCGTCGCGGGCGTCGATATCGGCGTAGGCGATGGAATTGAGGCAGGTGAACTGCAGCGCCGGGAACACGCCGCCCATCAGCACGATCAGCGCGATCAGCAGGTAAGGCATGTTGATGCTGAACACGCCATACGCCGCCAGCGCGATACCGGCGAACACCGCATTGACCATCAGCACCGTGCGAAAACCGTAGCGGCGCAGCACGCGGGTGGCGATCAGCTTCATGAACAGTGAGCCGAAGGCCGAGGCGCACGTGATCATGCCGGCCTGGAAGGCGGTCATGCCCAGGCCTTCCTGCAAGGCCAGCGGCAGCAGGAACGGCACCGCGCCCAGGCCGATGCGAAACATCGAGCCGCCCACCACGCTGGCATGCAGCGTGGGAATGCGCAGCAGGCGAAAGTCCAGCAGCGGGAAGGCGATCTGGGTCGAATGGCGGTAGTACATCGCCAGTGCGATGACGCCGATGCCGCACATGGCGATCGGCGTGGCGCCGTCGACCAGGTGATTGCCGAACAGCGACAGGCCCAGCATGATCATGGACGCCCCCACCGAGGTCAGCACGAAGCCCTTCACGTCCAGCGGCGCCGGATCGTCTTCGGTGAAATTCTGGATGTAGCGGCCGGCCAGGTAGAGGCCGAGGAAGCAGAACGGGATGTTGATCAGGAACACCCAGCGCCAGTGGAAGTAGGTGGTGATGAAGCCGCCCAGCAGCGGGCCGACCACCGGCCCCAGCAACGCGGGCAGCGTCAGGTAGCTGACCGCCTTGACCAGCTCGGACTTGTCGACCGAACGCGCGATGATCACGCGCCCCACCGGCACCATCATGGCGCCGCCGATGCCCTGCAGGAAACGCGCCGCCACGAAGGTCACCAGCGAGCCCGACACCGCGCACAGCAGCGATCCGCCCATGAACACGATCATGGCCGCGCGAAACACCTTGCGCGCGCCCAGCTTGTCGGCCATCCACCCCGAGATCGGGATGAACACGCCCAGCGCCGCGACATACGCGGTGATGGCGAGTTTCAGGGTGACCGGGTCTTGATTGAGGTCGCGCGAAAGCGCGGGAAGCGCGGTGGCCAGCACCGTGGCGTCCATGTTCTCCATGAACAGGGAACAGCCCACGATCAGCGGAATGAGCAGCGAAGGTCGCACGATTGCAACGGGATGTAGTGGATTTGGCGTGGAGGTCTGCGCCTCCGATGAGCGTCACAGTTTACACCAGTTGACCTTTCCTTGCGGGAAGGCCGCCGCTTGCCGCGGCGAATCGGGCCTGCGGCGTGGCGCACGCGCATCGCTCATGTTCACGGCGCGGGAATTTCATCGTTCCGGAAGAAGCGGCTGGGAACGCTGCCGAAATGCTTGCGAAACATCGCCGCGAAAGCGCTCTGGCTGGTATAGCCGTGGGCCAGCGCGACATCGATCACCTTGTCGCCGCGCGCCAACTGCTCCAGCGCCAGCAGCAGCCGCGCCTGCTGACGCCAGTGTCCGAAACGCATGCCGGTGCCGGCCTGAAAGCGCCGGTGGAAGGTGCGGGTGGCGATCGCCAGGCGCTGCGCCAGCTGCTCCACCGTGACCAGTTGGTCTGGCTCGCGCATCAGGTCTTCGCAGATCCCGCGCAGGCCTGCCTCCGCCGGCAACGGCAGGTACAGCGGCAACACCGGCACCGTACGCAGCTCCAGCACCAGCAGGCGCAGCAGGTGCCAGGCGCGTGAGTCAGGCTCCAGCTGCGCGCCCAGCCCCAGGCCGACGGCCGAGACGATCAGCTCGCGCAGCAGCGGCGGAATGTCCAGCACGCAGCTTTGCTGCGGCAGATTGGGCAACTCGGGGGTATTGATGAAGACGGTGCGCATCTTGACGTCGCCGCGCATGCGCACCTGGTGCTCGACCTCCGGCTGCAGCCAGACGCCGCGGGTGGGCGGCACCACCCAGCGGCCGTCGGCAGTCTCCACGCACAACACGCCCTCGATGGCGTACAGCAGCTGGGCGTGCGGGTGGCGGTGCGGCGCGATCACGTGGCCATGCGGATAGTCGATGGCCAGGGCGCCGCAAGGAGCATTGGCGGCGATCAGGTCCTGGTAGTGGTCGGTGTCCACGTGAATGGTAATGTCACTTTCAAGATAAGAATCGGCATCTTAGCACGCGAAGGACTCCCCAAAGACGGGCAGGATGAGATCCGATGGCGCATGCCCCGAGCCGCGCCATCGCCCTCATCCACTGTTCTCAACGCTCTTTATTCAATGCCATGCCACTGACCTCTTATTTCTACCCCTTCCTCGCCATCGTGCTGTGGGCCGGCAACGTCATCGTCTCCAAGCTGGCCGCCTCGGCCATCTCGCCGGTGGCCATCACCTTCTATCGCCTGATCCTGCTGCTGGCGCTGATGAGCCCCTTCGTGCTCAAGCCGCTGTGGAACAACCGCGCGCTGATCCGCCGCCACTGGTGGAAGCTGGCGCTGTCGGGCCTGCTCGCGATGGCGTTTTTCCAGAGCCTGTCGTACCGCGCCGCTGAAAGCACCACCGCCACCAACATGGCCATCGTCACCGCGCTGATCCCGCTCCTGACGGCCCTGCTCTCGGTGCTGGTGCTGGGGGAGGCGGTGACGCTGGGCATGGCCGCGGGCGGCGTGCTGTCGTTTGCCGGCCTGCTGTACCTGGTCGGGCAAGGCGACATCGCGCAAGCGCTGCGCGGCGGCGTGCATATCGGCGACGCGCTGATGCTGCTAGCGGCGCTGTCGTACTCGCTCTATGGCGTGCTGCTGAAGCACTGGAAGCTGACCGTGCCGGCCTGGCAGGCGATTTACGTGCAGGCCATCGCGGGCCTGGCATTCATGCTGCCGCAGTTCCTGCTGCTGCCGGCCGGCGCCGCGGCGCTGGATGCGCGCACGCTGCCGCTGATCGGCTACTCCGGCATCGGCTCGTCAATCCTGCTGTCTTACCTGTGGATCGAAGGCGTGAAGCGCCTGGGCCCCAGCCGCTGCAGCATCTTCATCAACCTGCTGCCGGTGATGACGGCGGGTTGCGCCATCGTCTGGCTGAACGAGCAAATGCATGCTTACCACCTCATCGGTGGCGGCGTCAGCCTGGCCGGGGTACTCTTGACGCAGATGGTGCAAAAGCCGCTGTTTGGCGCGCGCCACCTGCCGGCCGGGCGCACCTGACGGAACCTGTCAGGCGCATTGCGGCTCTGAAGGCTGTTTCTTTTTATCGACCACGGAGTCCGGATGACCCACGACACACACAGCAAAACCCTCGGCTACCTGCTCTGGATCTTCGGATTCACCGGCGCGCACCGCTTCTACTACGGCAAACCGGTGACCGGCACCATCTGGTTCTTCACGCTGGGCCTGCTGGGCATCGGCTGGATCATCGACCTGTTCCTGATCCCGTCGATGGATCGCGAGGCTGACCGACGCTTCGTCGGCGGCGACGCCAACTACTCGGTGGCCTGGCTGCTGCTGACCTTCCTCGGCCTGTTCGGCGCGCACCGCATGTACATCGGCAAGTGGATCAGCGGCGTGATCTACCTGCTCACCGGCGGCCTGTTCCTGCTGGGCGTGCTGTACGACTTCTGGACGCTCAACGCGCAGATTTCCGAGCGCAACCACGGCCGCGGCCAGGCGGCCTGATCCGGCGCGCATAAAAAAAGCCCGCATCCTTTCGGATGCGGGCACCCCACTCCATTGCTACAACTGCTGCGTCGCCTGTCCCCCACGAGTACAGCAATCTGCGACAAGCGACGAGTAGAAGTATGCTTGTACCGAACTCGTCTGGGTATAAGAAAAGTCTCGAATTAATTCGATTTTTCTCAGCTTTTCCTGACCGCGCTCATTCGCTTCTCTCCCGCAGCAGCACTGCAAAGCGCGGTCTCCCGCCAACATGCAAACCGCGATAGCGATACGTGACCACGCTGCCCAGCGGCGGCGGATCGCGACGCTGGGCGTCGGACAGGCCGCTGCCGATATGAAAGCGCAGCCCCTGGGGCGTCTCCAGCACCAGGGCGCCGACCATGCCCTGATATTTCCCCTTGCCGGCGAGGTACTCGATCACCCTGGCCTCGGCATCCAGGTGCGACTTGAGCTTGAGCAAATCATCGCTGCGCCCGACGCTGTATGACGAGGCGCCGCGATGCAGCACCAAGCCCTCGCCGCCGCGCCGTTCCACGTCTTCCAGCAAGCGTTGCAACGCCTGATGGTTGCTCACTTTGCGCTGGCGCACCGCCACCACCCACGGCTGGCCTATCGTCTCCACCAGCGCTTGCAGGCGCAGCAAGCGCTGGTCGAACGAGCCTTGTTCGGCCGGCATGTCGAACGCCATGAAGCTGATGTCGTGCCAGGCTTGTTCATCCTGGACTTGCCGACGCACCGTGGAGAGCGTCGCCTCGAATTGCCCGCGGCCGCCCCACAACTCGCCATCCAAGGGCCGCGCCGGCCAATCCTGCGTGAACCAGGATGGCGCCTGAATCGTTTCACCACCGCGCCTGTACAGGCGACGGCCGTCCCAGTAGGCGCGAATGCCGTCGTATTTTTCGCTGACCCAGAAGTCGATCAGCGCGATGCCTTCCCGGTAAAGACCGGCCAGCATCAGCGGCGGCCTGCCTGACGCCCATGCCGATGGCGCGCCCTCCACGCCCAGCGCCAGCAAAGCCGGCAGGCGGCGCAGCCAGAGGCGCCGCGCCGGCTCGCCGGCGAGTGCGGATGCGAGCGACGGGGATGGAGATAAAAGACGGAAAAGCCGACGCGAAAGCCGGCTGGAAGATTGATGCGGGTGCTCCGGGTACGTTGGCTGGCCTGTCAGCCGGCGTGGTGCGCGGCGAAGATACATGGCGGACTCCGTTTCATGAAGGTTCCCGCCCTGAGCAGGCCGTCTCATGCGGCCTGCCTCGCCTGTCGTGATGCTGGTGCTGCCGTTGCCTTGGATGTCGCCGACGACTCAGACGCCGGCCGCGTCCCTGGCCGCTGCCGATTCGCCCTTGTCTTGTTTGAAGCGCGTCACCAGCAACTGGTTGATTCTATTGCCCTCGATGTCGACCACCTCGAACTTGAAATCCGAAAACAGCACAAAGTCGGTTTTCTTCGGGATCTTGCGCATCATGTACATGATGAAGCCGGCCAAGGTCTCGTAGCCCACCGGATTGGGATACTCCTCGATGTCCAGCTCGTTCATCACATCGTTCAGGGGCGTCAGGCCGTCCATTAGCCAGGAGTTTTCGTCGCGCCGGACGATCTGCTGCTCCTCCTCGGCCATCGCCAGCAGGTTGCCCATCAGCACGCTGGTGACGTCGGTGATGCTGATGATGCCCACCACCAGCGCGTACTCGTTGACCACGATGGCGAGATCCTCGTCCATCGCCTTCATGCGCTCCAGCACTTCCCACAGGTTCAGGCTGTCCGGAATCGACAGCGGGCTATGCACCAGGCCCTTGTCGGCCAGCGAAAACTGCTCGCCCTTGAGCAGGCGTTTCAGCACGTCCTTGCTGTCGATGTAACCGAGCACGGCGTCGATATGGCCGTCGCACACCAGGAAGCGCGAATGCGGATGGTCGATGATCTTCTGGCGGATGGTGGCTTCGCTGTCGGTCAGCAGGAAGTAGACGATGCTCTCGCGCGCCGTCATGGCCGACGGCACATAGCGGCTTTCCAGCTCGAACACGTTCTCGATCAGGTGATGCTCCTGCGTCAGCAGCACGCCGGCCTGGGCGCCGGCATCGACGATGGCGTGGATCTCGTTGGGAGTCATCACTTCCTGGCGCACCTGCGGCAGGCCGAACAGGGTGAAGATCGACTTCGACAAATTGTTGAAGAACCACACCAGCGGCTTGAACAGCGACTCCAGCAGCAACATCGGCTTGACCAGCGCCACCGCCGCGCGCTCGGGCGCCACCATCGCCAGGCGCTTGGGCATCAGGTCGGCGAACAGGATGAAGAAGCTGGTCACCACCAGGAAGGACATGGCGAAGCTGATGTTTTCCAGCCACGGGCCCTGGTAGAACGGGGAGACCAGCTCGCGCATGTGCGGCGTCAGGGCCGGTTCGCCCACCACGCCGCCCAGGATGGCGACGGCGTTCAGGCCGATCTGCACCACCGTGAAGAAATTGCCGGGCTGCGCCTGCAACGCCAGCACGCGGTCGGCGTTGGACTCGCCCTCCTTTGACATCATCTCGAGACGGATCTTGCGTGCGGCGGCAATGGAGATCTCGGCGCAGGAAAGGAAGGCGCTGACCACGACCAGCAGCAGGATCAGCAAAAGGCTGGTGAATAGGCTCATGTTGTTCTTATCTCTTTGATTTGACGCCCTATTTTCTCGTGCAACGGGGAGAAAACGCAAATCCGGGACAAGAACGGCGGCCGGCGCGGGATAAGCCGCCGCCGGGATGGCTCAATAGACGTCGCGCCGGTAACGTCCCTGCTCGGCCAGCGTGATCAGCGCCTCGTCGCCGAGGATCTCCTGCAGCGCGGCGGCCACGCCCGCGGCCATCCCCTGCAGGCTGCCGCAGACATAGATGGACGCCCCCTGCTCCACCCAGCGGCGCAGCTCGACTGCGGCCTCGCGCAGCTTGTCCTGCACATAGACCCGTTGCGGCTGATCGCGCGAGAAGGCCAGGTCCAGCCGCGCCAGCAAGCCCTGCGCCTGCCAGGCCTCGATTTCTTCGCGGTGGAAATAATCGTGTGCGCGGGAACGCTCGCCGAACAGCAACCAGTTGCGCCTGCGCCCGGCCGCCGCCCGCGCGCGCAGGTGAGCGCGCAAGCCGGCCAGCCCGGTGCCGTTGCCGATCAGGATCAAGGGGCCGGCGTCGGCCGGCGGGTGGAACGCGCTGTTGGCGCGCACCCGCAAGGCGATCTCGCCGCCCTCCTGCGCATGCAGCGTCAGCCAGCCGGAACCGATGCCCGGCCGACCGTCGGCCTGGCGCATGCGACGCACCAGCAGCTCCAGCGCGCCATCCTCGGGCAGCGAGGCAATCGAGTATTCGCGATGCGGCAGCGGCTTCAAGCGCGCCGGCAATTGCTCCGCGGGCAGGCCGCGCAAGGCGGCAAGCGCATCGGCCTCGCGCGGCAACTGGCGATCGGCCAGCGCCTGCGCCAGCGCTGCATCGGCCAACAATCCATCATCCAGCGTCAGCTGCTGCAGGAAGGCCTGCACCTCGGCCCCGCTGTTGCGCGGGCCGATCTCGGCGATGTCGCCGGCCTGCCAGTGCGGCACCGGCAAATCCAGCGGCGTCAGCGCGAGATGGAAGGCCGGATCACCCGCGCTGCCGGGATTCAGGCAGCGTCGCTCGGACAGGCGCCAGCGGGTGTAGGCCGGCGCGCTCCAGTCGGCGTCGTCGCTGCGGCCACACAGCACGCCCAGCTGGTGCTGCCAGTGGCGCAGCGCGCCTTCGTCGCCGTTGTCCACTTCCACCGGGTCGAACATGGGCTGGGCATGACGGCGGCGCAGCCAGGCGTCGATGGCATGGCCGAAGGCGCAGTACTGCGCATAGCTGCGGTCGCCCAGCGCCAGCACGCCGTAGCGCAAACCGGCCAGCGATGCCTGACCGGGTGCCGCCATCCGGCGCGCGAACCCCGAGGCGGCATCCGGCGCATCGCCCTCGCCGGTGGTGCTGGCGATGAACAGCGCCTGCGTCGCCGACTGCAGGTCTTGGTCGCTCACCCGCACCAGCGGCAGCACACGCGCCGCCATGCCGGCCTTGCGCAGGCTTTGCGCCGATTGCAGCGCCAGTTGCTCGGCAAAGCCGGTCTGGCTGGCGAAGGCGATCAATACGCCGGCATCGCCGACGCTGGACGCCGGATCGGCATCCCCCGTCCACAGGGCCTCCTGCCGGCGCTGCGCGCGTTGGTAGTTCACGACGGTGAGCACGCAAAACACCAGGTAGGCCAGCGCCACCAGCGCCGCCAACAACCAGCGGCCCTGTGCATGGTCGGCCAGGTGGCTGCGCGCCACGCCCCAGCTCGCCAGCGCGGCAACGGCCAGCGACAGCAGCCACTGCGACCAGGCGGAAGACATCAGCTTGTCGAGCTTGCCCTGCTTGTTCATCCCGTCCTCACTCCAGCATCGCGGCCATGGCCGGCGTCATGCTTTCGCGGAAATGAGCAGCGCCATCGGCACCGCCGCAGATGAACAGCGCGGCAATGTTGCGGCTGCGTGCGAAGGCCATGCCCTGCTCCTCGCCCAGCACCGTCAGCACCGTGGCCAGTGCGTCGGCCACCATGCACTGCGGGTGCAGCACCGTGACCGAGGCCAGGTCATGCGCCACCGGCCGGCCGCTGCGCGGATCGATGGTGTGGGCGTAGCGCCGGCCGTCCTGTTCGAAATAATGGCGGTAGTCGCCGGAGGTGGCGATGGCCAGCCCGTGCAGGGCAACCAGCATGCCCTCGCCGTCATCCTGCGGCGGCCGCTCCAGCGCCACCCACCACGGCTGGCCGTCGGGCTTCACGCCCAGGCCGGACAGCTCGCCGCCGATCTCGACCAGCCAGCTCACGCAGGCAAGCTCGCGCAAGGCCTGCGCCACCAGGTCCACCGCATAACCCTTGGCGATGCCCGAGAAATCCAGATAAGCACCACCCGGCTGCAGCAGGCTGCGCGTGGCACGGTCCAGGCCCAGGCGCTGCCAGCCGCAGCGTGCTCGCACCTGTTCCAGTTCGGCCGCCTCGGGCAACGAGCGCACGCGATCTTCCCCTTCAGCGACAGGGCCGAAGCCCCACAGGTTAACCAGCGGCCCGATGCTGGGATCGAAGGCGCCGTCGCTGTCCACGGCCATGGCCAGCGCCGCGTCGAGCACGGTGTAGAAGGCGTCGGGCAGTGCATGCCAGCTGCCGGCGGTGGCCCGGTTGAAGCGCGAGAGATGGGAGTCAGGCTCCCAGGTGCTCATCTCGCGGATCACCCGCGCCAGTTGCACCTGTACTGCCGCCTCGATGGCGTCGCTCCTCACGCCCTTGGGCGCCAGCGCATGCACGCGCCAGGAAGTCCCCATGGCGGCGCCGGCCAAGTGATGCTCGGTCACACCCGGCGGCAGCGTGGGCGGGGCATCCATGGAGAGCGGGATCAGTACGCGGTTGGACATCGTCATGCACATTCAGGAGTGGAAGATTCAGGGATGAACATACACAGGCAGGCAAAGGCAGGCCCTGAAAACAAAAACGGCACCCGCAGCGCGGGTGCCTGTGTTCACGTCATGCCGCCGTTCAGGGCAGCACTTCCAGCGTAGCGATGTAGGTCGCGCGGCGCTGGCCCGCCTGCGGCAGCGTGGTCTTCTGGTCGCTCACGCTGGCCTCCAGCCAGTACATGCCGGGGCCGCCCCACTTGACGCTGAACTTGCCCTCGGCGTCGGTCTTGACCTTGGTGTCCAGCAGCTTGTCGCGGTAGCGGATGCCGCCCGGCACCACCTCCACCTCGACGTTGGCGGCCGGCTTGCCGTCGAGCAGCAACTGGAAGTTGGCCGCGTCACCGGCCACCAGGTCGGTGGGATGGGTGATCGGCTGCAGCTCCAGACCGGTGCCGCTGACGGTCAGCGCGGTCCTGGTCGGCTTGCCGGCGGTGGCGAAGGTTTCCACGCGGCTGTTCATCTGGGTCACCTTCAGGTCCTGCGCGTTGGCCGGGATTTCCTTGGCCAGTGCGTCGGCCGCGCCGCGCCAGCGCTTCTGCTGGCCGTCGACCTTGTAGCTGGCGAACACGCCGTTGTTCACCACCGCGATCTTGTAGGTGCCCTGCTGCGACAGCTGCACGTCGAAGCTGCTGCGGTACTTGCCGGTGAAGGCGTTGGCGGCCTGCACGAACTTGCCGTCCGGTGCGGTCACCTGCAGGCCGTCCAGGCGCAGCGGGAAGTGTTCGAAGTAAAACAAGTCGTTGGACACGGCCGCGTCCACCGTGACCCAGGCTTCATTGCCGGACAGCACGGTGGCCGAGGGCAGCAGCCATTGGCGATGGGCGTGGGCCGACAGCGGCAGGCTGATGGCCAGGGCGAGTGCGGCGATCTTCATCGATTTGCCGGCGATGCGTTGCAGGGAGAAAGTCATGTGGGTTCCTCTGGTCTGTGTTCTATGGTTGGTATTGCGCGAATGCTTGCGGGCCGGATCAGGCTCAGGGCTTCAGTTCCAGCGACACCGCGCCGAGCTCGCTGCCGCCTTGCGCCTTGGCGGTCTGGACCGACTTGGGCGGCCACTGGAACGGCAGCTTCACCAGTTCGCGGCCGCCGACTTCGCGCGCGGCTTCCACCATCAGCACGTAGTCGCCCGGCGCCAGGTTGGCGATCGGGCCCTTGCCGGAACCCAGGTTCAGCTTCTGCTCACCGGCCGGGCGCGTTGCGCCGCTCACGCCGTCGACCGGCATCTGCAGCTCGCGACCGCTGCGGCGCCACCACTGGCGCATGTCCTTCAACCACTTCTCGCCCTCCTTGTCCTTTTTTTTGACGTCGTACCAGACCGCCAGGTTGGCCGCCACGCTCTGGTCGGCGCGCTCGATCCAGGCCGCCAGGTAGGGACGATGGTATTCGGCTACGTTCAGCGTGGGGATCTCGATCTTCAGGTTCATCTCGGCCGCGCCGGCCGGGGCCGCCGAGGCGAACAAAGCGGCCATGGCCAGCGCCAGGACGGTGGGTTTCAGCAGTGCGGACTTCTTGTGTGTCATGTGACCTCGCTAAGGGATGCAGTCGATACGGATGAAAACAAATGGCGGCGGCTCGGAAAAATCAACAATCTCAATGGATGAACAGCAGCGCCAGCAACAGCGGCGCGACCAACCCCAGCACCACCAGCGGCCAGGTCGCCGGGCGCTTGCCGGCATGCATCTGCAGCAGGAACAGGCCGGTGATGCAAAACACCAGGCAGGCCACGGCGAACACGTCGATGAACCAGCTCCACGCCGCACCGGTATTGCGTCCCTTGTGCAGGTCATTGAAGTAGGAGATCCAGCCGCGGTCGGTCTTTTCGTACTCGACATGGCCGTCTTCCAGCTCCACCCGCAACCAGGCGTCGCCGCCCGGGCGCGGCAACGAGACGTAGACCTCGTCGGCCGACCACTCGGCCGGCCGCGCGCCCACCGTCACCGACAGCTGCTGCGCGATCCAGTCGCGCACCGCGCCGGGCAGCGGATCCTTGGCCGCGCTCTTGCCGTCGGCCGCCTTGGCCTGCGCCTTCAGCGGCGCCAGCAGCGGCGGCGGCAACTGCGCCTCCTGATGCACGACCTGCGGATGCGCCTCGATCTGCGCGGCGTGGTTCAGCGTCAGCCCGGTCACGGCGAAGGCCAGCATCGCCACCAGGCACATGCCGGAACTGATCCAGTGCCACTGGTGCAGATGCTTGAGCCAGAAGGCGCGGCGCTTCTGGTCAGGAAGTGGACCGGCCCCCTGGCCAGGACCGGCGGCGTTGAGATCCTTCATGGCTTGGCGAGCATGGCGATGGCGTCGACCACCTGTCACAAATAATAATAATTCTCAATTATAACGTCGAGATTGATCAACGCGTCGACTGCGTCGGCTGTTTTACTTTGCGATACATAACGATACAAAGCGCCTCCACACGCGGCCCTGCGTCGAGCACAGCTCAATCAGAAAACGGCGACAAGCCGGCGACAATGCGCAAAGCCGGCTCCAGCGAGGCCGGCAACATCGGTCCGTGCGCCATGCCGGGGAAGATGCGCAACGTCACCTCCAAACCATCGCGCTGCTTCAGCCTGGCGGCAAGATCCGACAGGGCTGAGGGCGGCAGCGATGCGCGCGCGGCGATCGCCGGCGGCGGCGCGGCCTGTGCATTGGCGCCGGGCGCGGCACGATGCTCGCGCCGCTCGGCGTCGCCCGCCATCAGCCACAACCTGACCCCGGCTGCCTTCGCGGCCCGGGCCGGCGCGCCGGCAAAGCGCTTTTCCTCCCCCAGCACCACGCCCTGCTGCCACCATAGCGACGGACTGGCGGCGATGTAGGTCGAGAACAGGCGCGCACGAGTGAACAGCGTATGCAGCACGAACAATCCGCCGTAGGAGTGCCCCCACAGCGCCAGGCGGGCGGGGTCGAGCGGCGCCATCGCACGCGCGCGCGGCAGGATGGCTTGCTCGATCAGATCCAGGAACACATCGGCGCCGCCGCCCTTGCGCCCGCGCCCTGCCTCATCGTCGGTTTGACCGGCGGGAATCGGCGGCGTGTAGTCGTAAGCGCGTGCGTTGACGTCGAAGCGCAGTTCGGTGTCGTAGCCGATGGCCACGATCACCGGCGGGCTGCCGGCATCCAGCGCCTGCAACTGGCGCTCGTCGATGGAGGCCAGTGCGGCATTGCCGTCAAGCGCGAGGATGGCCGGGTAGCCGGACGCCGGCGCCGCTCGGCGCGGGATCGCCAGCATCACGCGGTAGCCGCGTTCGCCGTCGGCCGAGCGCAGCGCGAATCGTTCAAAACGGTAAAAGGCCGAGCCGGTGTCGGCGATGGTCGGCCCCAGCTTGCGCGACAGGTCGGGTTGCGCATCGGCGATCGCCGGCGCGAAGGCGCACAGCAAGGCGGCCGCCAACAGGCGGCGGCGCGGAGTGAAAATGTCGGTCACGGCAATATCGTCAGCGGTGAAAGAGATGGAGCAGCACGGAGCAACATGGAACAACGAGGTGCGGCTTTGGGCATGCCATGCCGCTCCGTGCGGATGGGCCGACCGCATGATTGCGTCAGCCCCGCCGGATCAGAAGCGTTGCGTCAGGCTCACCCACAGGCGACGGCCGTCGCCCACGGTGTTGAAGCTCTGCTCGTCCAGGCGCTTGTCGGTGATGTTGTAGATCGCCGCGGCGACGCTGGTCATCTTGCTGATGTCGTAGGTGGTGCCGATGTCAGCCAGCGTGTAGGCCTTGTATTCCTTCACGCCCGAAGACGAGATCGTGGTGCCGGCGGTGCCCACGCGCGCCGCGGCGTTGACTTCCTTGCCGTGGTAGTTGAGCGCGCTCCACAAGGTCCAGGCGTCTGACTGCTTCCAGTCCGCACGCACGTTGAACATGTGCTTGGGCGTACGGGCCAGCGCGTAGCCGTCATAGTTGCCGCCCTTCTGGCGCGAGTCGGTATAGGTGTAGTTCGACTTCAGCGCCAGGCGGCCGGTGGCCTGCCAGCGGCCCGTCAGCTCCAGGCCCTTGATGGTGGCGCGGTCGACGTTGTAGCTGTACCAGAGGCGATAGTTGTTGTTGGCCGACCAGCGCGCGATGGAGCCGTCGGCGTTGTACACCAGCGCGTTGCTGACCTTGTCCTTCAGGTCGGTATAGAACAGCGTGGCGCCGCCGGACAGGCCGGACTTGTTGTCCCACAGCGCGGCCAGCTCGTAGCTGGTGCTGGTTTCCGGCTTCAGGTTGGGGTCGCCGATGATCACGCCGCAGGTGCCGGTGGGGCCGACGGTACAACCGGCGCCGCCGGTGGTGTAGGCGTAACCCGGGGCGATGGTGCGGATTTCAGGCGCACGAAAGCCGCGCGACACGCCGCCCTTGATGGTCAGCTGGTCGGTGCCGTGCCATACCGCATACAGGCGCGGGCTCCAGTGGTTGCCGTAGATCTCGTGGTTGTCCAGGCGCAGGCCGCCGGTCAGCGCCAGCTTGTCGGTCAGCTTCCATTCGTCTTCCACGAACAGCGCCTTTTGCGTGATCTTGAAGTCGCGCACGAGGGTCGAGCTCACGCCCGGATTGACGTCGGTCAGCGTGGCCTCGTTCCATTGGCCGCCCATCACCAGCCAGTGCGCGCCCAGCGGCACCGAGAGCTTGCCGTCCATGACCAGGTTTTCGATCTTGGGCGAGCGCGTAGCCTGGGTAAAACGGTCGCTGCCGACCGGGCTTTCGGTGAAGCTGCGGCGCTGCGCCTTTTCAAACGAGATCGACACATCCGACGTGGCCCAGCCGTAACGGCCGGTGTGCGACAGCGACATGTGGTCGCGCGGGTTCTCGGTATAGGTGTCGGCGGTGGTCGCGGTGGAGGCCAGCGTGTGATAGGACGAACCGTCCCGGCGCACCTGCGAGGTGCCGATCTCGGCCAGGATGTCGTGGTCCTTGTTGGGCGTGAGCGACAATCGCGCGGTGAAGTCGGTGTCCAGCGCCTTGGTGTTGCCGTTGAGGATGCGGTCTTCCTGGCGCTTGTAGACCTTGCCCCACATCTGCAGGCCCAGCACGTCGGTGGCGATCGGGCCGTTCACGTAGAACTGGCCCTGGTAGGAGTCGCCGGAATTGTCGTGCTGCTGCAGCGTGGTGTCGGCCGTGACCGAGCCGCCCCACTTGCCGGCGACCTTCTTGGTGATGATGTTGATCACGCCGCCCATAGCGTCGGAGCCGTACAGCGACGACATCGGCCCGCGCACCACCTCGATGCGCTCGATCGCCTCCAGCGGCGGGATGTAGCTTTGCTCGAAACCGGCGTTGCCGTTGGTGCGCGCGTCACGCGTGCTCTGGCGCTTGCCGTCCACCAGGATCAGGGTATAGGCGCCGGGCATGCCGCGGATGAAGATATCCTTTTCGGCCGACGAGCCGGTGATGGTCACGCCTTCCACATCGGCCAGGGCGTCGGTCAGGTCGCGGAATTGTTTCTTCTTCAGCTGCTCCGGCGTGATGACGCTGATGCTGGCGGGCGCATCGACGACTTCCTGTTCGAAGCCGGTGGCGGTCACCACCACTTCCTTCAATCCCTCCGACGAAGCGGCCTGCGCCAGCGCGCCGCCGGCCATCATGGCCAGGGCGACGGCCACCGCTGCTGCGGCAGCTGCGCGCGCCGGCTTGAATTCCTGTTTCGATTGCATGTTGCTATTCCCCAAGGTGTTGGTCTGATGTCGCCCTTCCTGCCAACACCACGTTTTTCATGGGCGCAGCCATACCCTCACGGGACGCGCAAGTCGCCCGCAAAGCCGCGCCGGTATTGGGTTAGAGGCAGGAAGGAATTTTTCTGAAATTTGCAAATGAGAATTATATTCATTTAAAATTGGAAAAAGTTTGTCAAAGTGTGGCAAGCGGTCCATGTGACTGGAGACAGCGGACCGCCCCAAGCCGCCGGACGCAATACGGGAAGGAACATCATGCAAGCGCAACGTCATATCCTGGTGGTGGACGACCATCTCGACATCTGCGAGCCGCTGGCCGCCTATCTGCGCCGCCAGGGCATGCAGGTCAGCATGGCGCTCAACGCCGCCCAGGCGCGCCGCCTGCTGCAACAGCAAAGCTTCGACCTGGCCGTGCTGGATGTGATGATGCCGGGCGAGGACGGCCTCTCGCTGTGCCGCCATATCGGTGAACAGTTCGGCACGCCGGTGATCCTGCTGACCGCGATGTCTTCCTCGGCCGACAAGGTCAACGGCCTGGAAACCGGCGCCGACGACTACATCGTCAAACCCTTCGACCCGCAGGAACTGGTAGCGCGCATTCGCACCGTGCTGCGTCGTATCCGGCGCAGCCTGCCGCATGCGGCCCCGGCCGCCGAGGCGGTTGCCGGCGCTGTCACGTCGCATGCCGCGCCGGCGCAAGGGCTCGACCAGGCGATCCGCCGCTATGTCTTCGACGAGTGGACGCTGGACGTCGAGCGACGCGAGCTGCGTGACCGCGAGGGTGCGGCCGTGACCTTGTCCAGCGTCGAGTACCGCCTGTTGCGCGTGCTGGTCGAACATCCCAACACCGTGCTCTCGCGCGACAAGCTGCTGGACCTGACCGCCGGCGCCGACGCGCTGGCCTTCGACCGCAGCATCGACAGCCAGGTCAGCCGCCTGCGCAAGAAGCTGGAGCCGGACCCGCGCCACCCCAGCCTGCTCAAGACCGTGTGGGGCAACGGCTACCTGTTCGCCGCCCAGGTCAGCGCCGAGTGCGCCTCATGAAACTGTGGCCGCGCACCATGGCAGGCCAGCTGATCGGCCTGCTGTTGCTGGGACTGGTGGCGGCGCATGCGATCGGCCTGTCGATCTCGCTGACCAATGGCGAGCACATCCATTCCATTTCACGCGACCAGATGATCGAGCACGCCGCCGTCGCCTGGCGCCTGGCCCGCTTGCCCGAAGCGCAGGCCCGACAGGCGCTGGCCAGCGCGCGCGACGACAACGCCGACTACCGCCTGGGGCAGCAGCCCGACGTCAGCGAAGGCAGCGAACAGGGTTACGACCAGGACGTGATCACCGCCAAACTGGGCAAGTTGCTGGCGCTGCCGGCCGAATCCATCCGCGTGAGCCTGGTGCGCCACGATGCGCGCAACGGCGACCTGCGCATCGCCATGCGCACGCCGGACGGCCGCTGGCTCAACACGCTGCAGCATCCGGTGATGTCGCAGGCGTGGATGCGCCCGCTGCGCTTCTCGGTGCCGGTCAGCACCTTGCCGGTGCTGGTGATCGTGTTCCTGTTCGTGCGCCGCATCCTGCGCCCGATCAAGGCGCTCACCCATGCCGCCGAGCGCGTCAGCCGCGGCGAGCAGGTCGATCCGCTGCCCGTCACCGGTCCCGCCGAGGCGCGCGAGGTCACCATGGCCTTCAACCTGATGCAGGAACGCCTGCGCCGCTTCGTGGAAGACCGCACCCGCATGCTGGGCGCCATCAGCCACGACCTGCGCACGCCGATCACCTCGCTGCGCCTGCGCGCCGAACTGGTGGACGATCCGGCATTGCGCGCGGCGATGGTGCGCACGCTGGAAGAGATGCGGGTGATGGTGGAAGAAACCCTGCGCTTTGCGCGCGACGACGCCCGCAATGAAGACACGCGCGAGATCGACCTGCAAGCGCTGCTGCGCGACGTGGTGGAAGAGCAGCTGGCCCAGGGACGCGACGTGCAGCTGCGCAGCGATGTGACCGGCGCCCTGCCCTACCGCTGCCGCCCGGTGAACCTGAAGCGCGCCTTGTCCAATCTGGTCGACAACGCCGTGCGCTACGGCCAGCGCGCGCGGCTGGCGCTCTCCCGCGGCGATGGCCTGGCCTTGCAGATCCATGTCGACGATGACGGCCCCGGCATCGCCGTCGACAAATTGCAGGAGGTGTTCAAACCCTTCGTGCGGCTGGATCCCTCGCGCAGCCGCAACGGCGACACCGGCAAGGATGGCAAGGATGGCGGGAGCGTCGGCCTCGGGCTGGCCATCGCGCGTTCCTGCGTGGAAGCGCACGGCGGCCGGCTAGAGCTGGAAAACCGCGACGGCCGGGAACGCCCGGCCGGCCTGCGCGCGGTGATCAGCCTGCCGGCCTGAGGCGGGAGTGCATCAGTACATCAGCGCAGCAGCTCGTACGGGCCGCCACGCTCCAGCGCACGTTGATAGGCGGGACGCGCGTGGATCGCTTCCAGGTATTTCAGCAAGTTGGGATAGCGACCATCCAGCCCGCCGCGCGAGCGCAGCCCCTCGACCGGGAAACTCATCTGGATATCGGCAGCGCTGAAGTCCTTGCCCGCGAACCAGCCCTCACGCCCCAGCTCATCTTCCATGAAGCGCAGGTGGCGCTCCAGCTGCGGCGCGATGAAGCGCCCCTTGAAGCCGCCCGCGATCAGCTTGGCCACCGGCCGGATCAGCGCCGGCACCGCCATGGGCAGGCGGCTGAAGATCAGTTGCAGCAACAGCAAGGGCATGGCCGACCCCTCGGCGTAATGCAGCCAATAGCGATAGCGCAGCCGCTGCGGCGTGCCGGCCGCGGGCAGCAGACCGCTGGCCGCGCCGTAGCGCTCCAGCAGGTATTCGACGATGGCGCCGGACTCGGCCACGGTCAGCTCGCCATCGGTGATCACCGGCGACTTGCCCAGCGGATGCACCGCGACCAACTCCCGGGGCGCCAGCATGGTCTTGGGGTCACGCTGGTAGAACTTGATCTCGTATTCCAGACCCAACTCTTCCAGCAGCCACAGCACCCGCTGCGAGCGCGAGTTGTTCAGATGATGCACGGTGATCATGGTCGGCGTCCTTTTTTGTAAAATGCGGGCTACAACTCTAACACCAGCCCCTCGCTATGGCCGTCACGCCCCTTTACAAGCTCTTCGCCGACCAGTTGGCCGCCTCCATCCGCGAGGGCGTGCTGCAGCCGGGAGAGCGCATCGCCTCCGTGCGCATCGCCAGCCAGCAGCACAAGGTCAGCGTGACCACCGTGGTGCGCGCCTATGAGCTGTTGGAAAGCCGCGGCATCATCGAGAGTCATCCGCAGTCCGGCTACTTCGTGCGCGAGCAGGCGCAGCCGGTCGACAAGCCCGCGGCCAAACGCGAAGTCCACCAAAACAACCCTGCCTGGCAACAGTCGACCGAGGTCGATGTCAGCCGGCTGGTGCTGGCCACGCTGAAGACCATCCAGCAGGACGGTACCGTGCCGCTGGGTTCGCCCTACCCCAATCCGGCCCTGTTCCCCTCGCAACGGGTGGCGCAATACGCCGGCAAAATCACCCGCAACGCCAGCCAGTCCAGCGTGTTCGATGACCTGCCGCCGGGCCATCCCGACCTGCTGCGCCAGATCGCGCGTCGCTATCTGGAAAACGGCCTGAAGGTCGACCCCGAGGAAATCGTCATCACTGTCGGCGCCACCGAGGCCATCAACCTGTGCCTGCAGGCGGTGGCGCGCCCGGGCGACACGGTGGCGGTCGAGACGCCGACCTTCTACGCCATGCTGCACGCAATCGAGCGCCTGGGCATGCGGGCGCTGGAGATCCCCACCGATCCGCAGCGCGGCATCGACGTCGACGCGCTGGAAGAGCTCACCCGCACCCAGCCGGTGGCGGCCTGCATGGTGATGCCCAATTTCCAGAACCCGCTGGGCTTCCAGATGCCGGACGCCAACAAGGAAAAACTGGTGCGCCTGGCCGAGCGGCTGCAGATGCCGGTGATCGAGAACGCCGTCTACAGCGAGCTCTACTACGGCAACGCGCATCCGTCCTCGCTGAAGAACTACGACCGCGAGGGCCTGGTGCTGCACTGTTCCTCGTTCTCCAAGAGCCTGACCTCGGCCTACCGCATCGGCTGGGCCATGCCGGGACGCTTTCGCGAGCAGGTGGAAAAGCTGAAATTCCTCAACACCCTGGCCACGCCCACCGCGCCGCAACGCGCGATCGCCGAGTACCTCACGCAAGGCGGCTACGAGCGCCATCTGCGCCGCGTGCGCCGCGCCTTTGCGCAGCAGCGCGACCTGATGCGCCACTTCGTGCTGCGCTTCTTCCCGGCCGGCACCAGTGTGTCGGAGCCGGAAGGCGGTTATGTGTTGTGGGTGGAATTGCCGTCCGGAGTGGACGCGATGGAGCTGTACCGCCGCAGCCTGGCGCTGGGCATCACGGTGGCGCCGGGACGCATCTTCGCGGCGACCAACCGCTACAGCCATTTCATCCGGCTCAACTACAGCTACCCGTGGTCGCGGGAGATCGAGCAGGCCTTGAAGCTGGTAGGGAAACTGGTGGAAGAACTGGCGGGATGAATATCAAGCGCCGCAACTAATCGAGCTTGATCAAGGAGCAAGCTCCTATAACGACGCTGGCTCCCTGCTTTCGCAGGGACGACATTTCGGGGCGTACTTGAACCGCTTGCGGTGAAAGCTTCTCCTGCTTGTCGTTCCTGCGAACGCAGGAACCCGGTGTCGTTCGTCGCAAGCAACTCCGGCCAACCAGCACCAAAGTGCTCACGAAGCTGGAGCATCGTCTACAACGGTTAAAATCAGCCGCCAGACGAAGGCATCAACAACTGCGCGCGGCCCGTACCATCCTCATTCAACTCCACCTTGACGACACCCGCCTCCTCCAGCGCGGAGAGAAAGCGGCGCAACGTGCTCATGCGCAGCTGGGTGCGTTTGGACAGCCGCGCCAGCGACAACGGCGCACCGTCGTTGCGTTCGTAGTCGGCTTGCAGCTCGTTCAGGATGGTCAGCACTTCGGCCGGCAAACCCAGCCCGGCCGCATCATCGCCCTCGCCTTGCAATTCGGCGTCGGCGGGATGCAGTGGATGGACGTCGCCGGCCATGATCAGGCGATCAGGCTGCGGCGCGCTGCACCGCCGAGCGGGACAGCAACACCGGGATGGACTTCGAGGTCGGCGTGCGGGCCTTGTCGGCGAAGCTTTCCAGCGGCACCAGCGGATTGGTTTCCGGATAGTAGCTGCCGATGCAACCACGCGGAATGTCGTACTCGACCAGCAGGAAACCGTCGGCGCGACGCTCGATGCCGTCATCCCAGACGCTGACCATGTCGACCCACTCGCCATCCTTCAGGCCCAGCATCTGCAGGTCTTCCTTGTGGATGAAGACCACGCGACGCTGGCCGAACACGCCGCGGTAGCGGTCGTCCATGCCGTAGATGGTGGTGTTGTACTGGTCGTGCGAACGCGTGGTCATCAGCGTCATCAGCTTCTCGCCGTGGATCGCGCGGGCGCGATGGATGGGCGTGTCCTTGGGAATGGCGTGGACGATGAAGTTGGCCTTGCCCGACGCCGTCTTCCAGACGCGGTCGCGCGAGGCGACGCCCAGGTGGAAGCCGCCCGGGTTGGCGATGCGCTCGTTGTAGCCCTTGAAGGCGTCGTACACCTTCTCGATGGCGTCGCGGATGCGCGAGTAGTCTTCGGCGTACCACAGCCAGTCGATCTTCTTGCCGTTGTTGCGCGACTTCATGGTGGCTTCGGCCATGTGGGCGACGATGGCGGTCTCCGACATCAGCTGGTCCGAGGCCGGCTTGTTGATGCCGTAGGACACGTGCACCATGCTCATCGAGTCTTCCACGGTCACGCCCTGCGGGCCGGACTTCTGCACGTCGATCTCGGTGCGGCCCATGGTCGGCAGGATCAGCGCATCCTTGCCGTGCACCAGGTGGCTGCGGTTGAGCTTGGTGGTGATGTGCACGGTCAGGTTGCACGAACGCATGGCGTCGAAGGTGCGGTAGGTGTCGGGCGTGGCCATGGCGAAGTTGCCGCCCAGGCCGATGAAGACCTTGGTCTTGCCTTCCAGCATGGCCATCACGGAGCCGACCGTGTCGTTGCCGTGGTGGCGCGGCGCCTTGAATTCGAACACTTGCTCCAGGCGATCGAGGAAGGCCGGGGTCGGCTTTTCGTCGATGCCCACGGTGCGGTCGCCCTGCACGTTGGAGTGGCCGCGCACCGGGCACAGGCCGGCGCCGGGACGGCCGATGTTCCCGCGCAGCATCATCATGTTCGACAGCAGCTGGATGGTGCCCACGGCATGCTTGTGCTGGGTCAGGCCCATGCCCCAGGTGGCGATGACGGCCTTGCCGCGCACGTAGACCTGGGTCAGCTTTTCGATGTCGTCGCGCGAGACGCCGGATTCGCCGATGATGTCGTCCCAGCTTTCGGCGCGCACTTCGGCGGCGAAATCTTCGAAGCCGGAGGTGTGCTCTTCGATGAATTTCACGTCCAGCACGCGCTCGGCGTTGGTGAACACGGCCACGTCATCGAGCTCGATGGTGCGCTTGATGACGCCCTTGATCAGGGCCAGGTCGCCGCCCAGTTTCGGGTGGATGAACATGGAGCTGATCTGGGTGCTGCCCAGGGTCAGCATCTCGACCTTGCTTTGCGGGTCGGCGAAGCGCTCCAGGCCGCGCTCCTTCAGCGGATTGATGGCGACGATGGCGGCGCCGCGCTTGGAAGCGTGACGCAGCTCGCCCATCATGCGCGGGTGGTTGGTGGCCGGGTTCTGGCCGAACAGCAGCAGCGTGTCGCACAGGTCGAAGTCGTCCAGCAGCACGGTGCCCTTGCCGATGCCCACCGTGCCCGGCAGGCCGACGCTGGTCGGCTCGTGGCACATGTTGGAGCAGTCGGGGAAATTGTTGGTGCCGTACTGGCGCACGAACAGCTGGAACAGGAAGGCGGCTTCATTGCTGGCGCGGCCGGAGACATAGAAGTCGGCCATGTCCGGGTCGGGCAAGGCGTTCAGGTGCTTGCCGATCAGGTCGAAGGCGCCCTGCCAGTCGATGGTCTTGTACTTGTCGGTGGCTTCGTCGTAGACCATCGGGTGGGTCAGGCGGCCGTGCTCTTCGAGCTCGTAGTCGGACTGTTGCATCAGTTCGGCCACGGTGTGCTGGGCGAAAAATTCCGGCGTGACGCGCTTCTTGGTCGCCTCGGCGGCCACGGCCTTGACGCCGTTTTCGCAGAATTCGAAGGTGGAGGTGTGCTCGCGGTCAGGCCATGCGCAACCCGGGCAGTCGAACCCGTCGGGCTGGTTCTGCGACAACAGGGTGCGGATGCCCTTGCCGTCGGCCACGTGTTCCTTGACCAGGTTCAATGCGACGTATTTCAGTGCGCCCCAGCCGCCGGCGGGTTGGTTGTACTGCTCGATTCTTGGTTTAGAAGGCATGATCTCGTTGCGCTCGCGGCGCTCTGTGCGGATTGATTCCAGTGTTCAAAGTCTAGAATAGGCAATCCCCGGCAGGTATGCACAGAAACCCCGGCAGCCACAGAGTACAGTGCGGCGCAAGCGCTCTGCTCAACCGCACTTGTCATTTAGGCATGCCCGCGCGATGAATTTTCGCTTCCGATGCGCGTATCAGCCTTGGTATCCGGTCATTGGCCGTCCAACAAAAGTGGCGCCATCCCTCGCAACCCTCTGCGTCGTTCCGGCGCAGGCCGGTGTCGTTGGTGGCACGAGATTGGCAGCGGAGAAGCGCGGCGAACGACGCTGGGCCCTGACCTTCGTCAGGACGACGTCGAGACCAAGTCCAGCACCTCCTCCTGAGGGGACCGCAACGGAGATCAATCATCCAGCGGCAGCGCCAGCGTCTCCTTGATCTCCTCCATCACCACATAGCTCTTGGACTGCGCCGCCCCCGGCAGTTGCAGCAGGATGTCGCCCAGCAGCTTGCGGTACTCGGCCATGCCGCGGATGCGCGCCTTGATCAGGTAGTCGAAGTCGCCCGAGACCAGGTGGCATTCCTGCACCTCGGGAATGCGCAGCACCTCGCGTCGGAACTGCTCGAACATGTTGCCCGACTTGTGGTTCAGCGTGATCTCCACGAACACCAGCAGCGTCGCCCCCAGCGCCTCCGGATTGACCCGCGCGTAGTATCCGGTGATGACGCCGTCGCGCTCCATGCGGCGCACCCGCTCGATGCACGGCGTGACCGACAGGCCGACCTGCTCGCCCAGCTCCTTCATGGAGATGCGGCCGTCCTTTTGCAGGGCGGCGAGGATGCGGTGATCGAGCTTGTCCAGGGTGCGGACGGACTGCTGCTGGGTTCTCATGGCTTTTTCTCGTCAAAAGGAATTTCGCAATATCATCCGCTGAAATAGAAGACAAATACGCGAACAAACACTGTTTAATCACCAATATCATAGCTGAATCTTCTATTGCAGCATCGCCATCGGGCGCATCAACATCAAACGGGGGTTTTCATGCGGGTTGTCATTCTCGGAAGCGGCGTCATCGGCGTCACCAGCGCCTGGTATCTGGCCCGCGCCGGCCATGAAGTGACCGTGCTGGAGCGCCAGGACGGCCCGGCGCTGGAAACCTCGTTCGGCAATGCCGGCCAGATCTCGCCCGGCTACGCCTCGCCATGGGCTGCGCCCGGCATTCCCCTGAAGGCCATGAAGTGGATGTTCCAGGAGCATGCCCCGCTGGCGATCCGCCCCGACGGCACGCTGCGCCAGCTGCGCTGGATGTGGCAGATGCTGCGCAACTGCAATGCCGCCAGCTACGCCGTCAACAAGGAACGCATGGTGCGCCTGGCCGAATACAGCCGCGACTGCTTGCGCCAGTTGCGCGCCGACACCGGCATCCCCTATGAAGGCCGCCAGCAAGGCACGCTGCAGCTGTTCCGCACGCAGGAGCAACTGGACGGCGCATCCAAGGACATCGCCGTGCTGAAGGAAGCGGGCGTGCCCTACGAGCTGCTGTCCGCAGACGAGCTGGCCCGCGCCGAGCCGGCGCTGGGCAAGGTGCGCAGCAAGCTGACCGGCGGCCTGCGCCTGCCCAATGACGAAACCGGCGACTGCCAGCTGTTCACCACCCGTCTGGCGAAAATGGCCGAGGATCTGGGCGTGACCTTCCGTTACGGCGTCTCCATCGATGCGCTGGCCATGGCCGGCGGCAAGATCGGCGGCGTGGTGTGCGGCCGTGAACTGGTGCAGGCCGACGCCTATGTGGTGGCGCTGGGCTCCTACTCGCCGCAACTGCTGCGCGACGTGCCGGTGCTGCCGGAGATCCCGGTCTATCCGCTGAAGGGCTATTCGATCACGGTGCCCATCACCGACGCTGCCGCTGCGCCCGTCTCCACCATCCTGGACGAGACCTACAAGATCGCCGTGACCCGCTTCGATGACCGCATCCGGGTGGGCGGCATGGCCGAGATCGTGGGCTACGACAAGACGCTCAAGACCAAGCGCCGCGCCACGCTGGAACTGGTGGTCAACGACCTGTTCCCGGGCGCCGGCGACACCACCCGGGCCAGCTTCTGGACCGGCCTGCGCCCGATGACGCCGGACGGCACGCCGGTGGTCGGCGCCACCCCGGTTCCGAACCTGTACATCAACACCGGCCATGGCACGCTGGGCTGGACCATGTCCTGCGGCTCGGGCCAGTTGCTGTCCGACCTGATCTCGGGACGCCGCCCGGCGATCGCCTCCGACGACCTGTCGGTGGCGCGTTACATGGACGGCTTGGGCAGCAGTCAAGCGCCGCGGCTGGCCGGGGCATAAGCCCCGGGGTTCATTTTTTCATCTGGTTTTATCTCTTCTGCATCCCTCGCAGAATGCTTGGCCGGAGCGCAACCCGCTCCGGCCTTTTTTCTTTCGGCGTTCCCGCCCCGCTCCTCCCAAACCACCTCATCGGCCCGCGTCCACATGGCAAGCGGGGTTGCGCCGGCTTGCCGCAGCGACAGGCTTGGCCTACCAGCCGCCGTAGGACAATTCCTACAAGGTTTCCGGCGCGTGGCTGACTTCCTGCACGGCGCGATTTCACAATAATCAGCTTAACCAATAGTCACCCAACATTCATGAGCTTGCGTAATCCCAGCCATGGAACTTCAGCGATCACGGAGCAGCACACCACAGTAAGCGTCCATCACCCACTCGCATTGCCAACCGAACAACAAAAAAACGTGCCGCTGCGAGGTCCAACAAGGAGGAAGCTGCAACATGGAAAATTGCGCCATCGAACGCGACGGCTATCACGAGGAAGCGGCCGACATCGCACGCCAGAACGGCCTGCGCTACATGAGCGATGACATGCCCGGCATCACCCGCCGCCGACACGGCAAAGGCTTTTCCTATCATGATGCCAAGGGTCGCCTGATCGACGATAAGCAAGAGCTGGCGCGCCTGCATGCGCTGGCGATACCTCCCGCCTGGGAAGAGGTATGGATCAGCCCGCACCCCAAGGGCCATATCCAGGCCACCGGGCGCGATGCGCGCAACCGCAAGCAATATCGCTATCATCCGCACTGGCGGCTGGTGCGCGACGATGCCAAGTACGAACGCATGCTGGCCTTCGCCCAAGCGCTGCCGGCGATCCGCCGCGCAGTGCATGAAGATCTGCACCGGCCGGGCTTGCATCGCCAGAAGGTGGTGGCTTCCGTCGTGCACTTGCTGCAAGCCACGCTGATGCGGGTGGGTAATGACGAATATGCGCGCAGCAACAAGTCCTTCGGCCTGACCACGCTGCGCAACCGCCACGTGCGCATCGACGGCAGCGACGTGCTGTTCCGCTTTCGCGGCAAGAGCGGCGTGCAGCACGAGATCAAGCTGCACGACCCCTACGTGGTGCGGCTGATCCGCAAAATGCGCGACTTGCCCGGGCAAGAGTTGTTCCAGTACGTGGATGACGAGGGCGAGGTGCACAGCATCGACTCGGGCGACGTCAACGCCTATCTGCGCGAAGCGACGGGGGAGGATTTCAGCGCCAAGGATTTCCGCACGTGGGCCGGCACCGTGCTGGCGACGCTGGCGCTCCAGGCGTTCGAGGCCGTCGATTCGCACGCCCAGGCCAAGAAGAACGTCGTGCATGCCATCGAGAACGTGGCCAAGCGGTTGGGCAATACGCCCTCGATCTGCCGCAAGTGCTACGTGCACCCGGCGGTGGTGGAAAGCTATCTGGATGGCCGCTTCGCCGAGCTGCTGGAAGAGCGCGTGCAATCACAGCTGGTGCAAGAGCTGCACGCGCTCACGCCGGAAGAAGCGGCCGTGCTGGCCTTGCTGCAGCAGCGCCTGCAGGAAGCGGATGACGATGCCGGTCGCACCCGTCGCCGGTCGGCCCCGTCGCAGCCAAACAAGACGACCGGAGAAAGAAAGCGTCACGCTCCTTCTCATCCAGCCGCGCAGCGTTCTCACGCCTGATTCTAACGATGCCGGGACGACATGTGGAAGATCGACTCCAGCAACGGCGGGTCAAGTGCCGGCGACGGCGATGTCCCGACGCCATATGGAACCCAGCGTCGTTGGTACTACATTCCGATCACCTGAACGGCGTCCGGGCGCACTGCCAAGATCAGGCAGTCCCGGCCGCCTCCTTCTGCATCTTCGGCAAGAACGCCGCCAACAGGCCGATCAGCGGCAGGAATGCGCACACCTGGTAGACGAAATAGATATCGGTCAAGTCGGCCAGCTTACCCAACAAGGCAGCACCGATGCCGCCCATGCCGAACGCAAAACCGAAGAACAACCCGGAAACCGTGCCGATCTTGCCCGGCATCAGCTCCTGCGCAAACACCAGAATGGCGGAGAAAGCCGACGCCAGAATCAGGCCGATGATCACCGAGAGCACGCCGGTCCAGAAAAGGTTCGCGTACGGCAGCATCAGCGTGAACGGCGCGACGCCGAGAATCGAGACCCAGATCACCGCCTTGCGGCCCACCCGGTCGCCGATCGGGCCGCCGGCAACGGTGCCGACCGCTACCGCGAACAGGAACGCAAACAGATGCAGCTGCGCATCCTGCACTGACAACTGGAACTTGCTGATCAGGTAGAACGTGAAATAGCTCGACAGGCTGGCCATGTAAAAGTACTTGGAGAAGATCAGCAGCAGCAGGATGGACACCGCCTGCGTCACCTTGGACTTGGGCAGCGGCACGTAGGCCGCGCCCTTCTTCTTCGGTTTTCCTTTGGCGGCCGCCTGCTGGCGAGCATACCAATGACCGATCTGGCGCAGCACCACGATGGCGACCAGCGCTGCGATGGCAAACCAGGCCACGCTGCCCTGACCGCCGGGGATGATGATCCATGCCGCCAGCAGCGGCCCCATCGCGCTGCCGGCATTTCCGCCAACCTGGAACAGCGATTGCGCCAGGCCATGCCGTCCACCCGATGCCATGCGCGCCACTCGTGATGCCTCCGGGTGAAACACCGATGAGCCGGTCCCCACCAGCGCTGCTGCCAGCAGCAGGACGCCGAAGTTGGGCGCCACGGACAACAGCAGCAAGCCGCACAGGGTCGAGCCCATACCGATGGCCAGCGAATATGGCCTGGGATGCTTGTCGGTGTACAAACCGACCAGCGGCTGCAGCAGCGAGGCCGTAACCTGGAAGGTCAGCGTGATCAGGCCGATCTGGGCAAAGCTCAAATGAAAATTGCTTTTCAACAGCGGATAGATGGCCAGCAACAGCGACTGGATCATGTCGTTGAGGAAGTGCGAAAAGCTGATCGCGCCCAGTACGCGAAAGCCGGTCTTCTCGGCAGGCTGCGGCGCCGACGGCGTGGAAAGCGGGGATTGCGGGGGCGTGGACGGGCTGTCCGGCACGTCGTTGAGTGCTGTCTCCATGGTTCTTCTAGGTGATGTGGCAGGTGGGATGAATTCCGTCGCAGGCTGCATGGGCCGTGGATCGGAGGCAAGCCGCCATTGTATGCCTGCGCGGGACGGCTGTCTTTTGGCGCTCAGCCCCTCCCTCTTTTGCCGGCCTTCAGCGTGCGCGGCGCAACGTCAGGTTGTAGCGGCAGCGGCCGGTGAGCCGGTGATGTCCATCGGGCAAGGTATCGACGCCGTGGAACAGCAAGCGCGCCGGCCCGCCCCAGACCACGACGTCGCCGCTTTCCAGTCGCATGCGGCGCGGCTTGTCGGCGCGCTCCCTGCCGCCGAAGAGAAAGGTGGCTGGCAGACCCAGCGAGATCGAGACGATGGGTTGGAGCATATCCAGCTCGTTCTTGTCCTGATGCAGCGACATGCGCGCGCCCGGCTCGTAGCGATTGATCAGGCAGGCATCCGGCGCGAAATCCCGGAAGCCTGCGGCCTCGGCAGCACGCGCCGCCAGTTCGGCAAGGAACGCCGGCAGCGCCGGCCACGGCCGCCCCGAGAGCGGATCCTCGGCCTGGTAACGATAACCGCGGCGGTCGGTCACCCAGCCGTATTGCCCGCAGTTGCTCATCGCCACCGACATGCGAAAGCCGCCCGGCGTCTCCATATGGCGCAGCGGCGCCGCCGCCAGCACAGACTCGATGGCCGCCACCAATTGCACGGCCGTGGCCTCGTCGACGAAGGCGCTCAGCAGATGCGCGCCCTCCACGATCATCTCCTGCACGGGCGTGCGCTCCAGCGCGGCAAACAGATCGCCCGTCATGGCTTGCCCTCCCCGCCCATCGGCGGTGGCGCGTTGATGAATGCGGCCACCTCGTCCAACGTCGGCGCGATGCCGCGGAAGTGCTTTGCCAGGCTCAGCACCAGCGAGGCGTGCGAAGTGTTGTCGTGATACAGCTCGGCCACCGGGATATCCTTCTCGCGCAGCAGGCGCGCCAGGCCGCCGGTGTTGCGATCGGCCTCCACCAGTTTGTCCTTGTGCGAGGCAATCAGCAGCGCCGGCGGCGCAGCGGCGCTGAGGTGATGGATGGGCTGTGAGTCGGGCGGCGAATCGGGAAACCAGAACACCGGCTTCACGTCGGGGTTTTCAATCGGCAGGAAATCGTACGGCCCGGCCAGGCCGATCCAGCCGCGCAACTGCTGCGGCGAGGCGCCGGCGGCACGCAGCCAGCGGCCGTCCAGCGCCACCATCGCGGCGTTGTAAGCGCCGGCGCTGTGGCCCATGACAAACACCTTCTTCGGGTCGCCGCCGTAACGTGCGATCGAGCGCAGCGTCCAGGCCACGGCCGCTGCGCTGTCCTTGACGAACTCGGGGTAGCGTACCTCCGGATACACGCGGTAATCCGGCAGCACCGCGATGAACCCGCGCGAAGTCAGCGCCTCGCCGACGAAGGCGTAATCCTTGCGGCTGCCGTCGTTCCAGCTTCCGCCATAGAAGAACACTACCACCGGCAAGCCGTCTGCGGCCGTGGGCGAGCGCGGCTGATAGATATCCAGCTGCTGGCGCGGATGCTCGCCGTAGGCGATGCCATCGGTGCGCGTATAGCCCGAGGCAGGCGTGATGGCATTGAGCGCCGTCAGCGGCGAACAGGCGACCAGGCCGCCCAGCAGCACGATGGCCGCTGCAATGGCCGTTGCAGCCAGGCCGGCCTTGCCGGGGAATGTCATGTGCGGCTCCGTGTGTTCATATCGATGGGCAGGCCCTAGAGCCTGTTCAGATTGAATCTGTGAGAGGCGCCGCCCCGGGAAGTTCAACGCTTGCGCGGCTGGCCCGGCGGACTCTCGCGCTCCAGCAGCGCCTGCTTGCGTTCCACGCCCCAGCGGTAACCGGACGGCGAACCGTCCAGCCGCACGATACGGTGGCAAGGGATCAGCAGCGCGATCTCGTTGTTGGCGCAAGCGCTGGCCACCGCCCGCACCGCGGCCGGGCTGCCGACGCGCTCGGCCAGCTGGGAATAGCTCAAGGTGACGCCAGGCGGCACACTGCGCAGCGCCTGCCAGACACGCTGCTGGAAGGCCGTGCCGCGCACATCCAACGGCAAGTCGATACCGCGCTGCGGATCTTCGATGGCGCCCACCACCTGCGCCAGCGTCTGCTCGAACTCCACATCGCCGCCCACCAGTTCTGCCTGCGGGAAGCGGTCCTGCAGCGCCTGCACCAGCACCTCCGCATCCTCGCCCAGGGTGACCGCGCAGATGCCCTTGTCGGTGGCCGCCACCAGCAACTCGCCCAGCCAGCAATGTGCCACCGCGAAGCGGATGCGTTCGCCGTTGCCGCCGCGTCGATAGGCGCCGGGCGTCATGCCCAGGCGCTCGCCGCTGTGCGCGTAGAAACGACCGCTGGAGTTGTAGCCGGCGTCGTACATGGCCTCGGTCACGCTGGCGCTGCCGGGCAGGCGCTCACGCATGCGCTCGGCGCGACGGGCGTCGGCATAGGCCTTCGGCGTGAGCCCGGTGTGGGCCTTGAAGATGCGGTGAAAGTGGTACCGACTCAGGCCCACGGCCTCGGCCAGAGTGGCAAGATCTGGAGCGCCGTCAGCGGCGTCGATCAGGCGGCAGGCCTGCTCCACGGCCTGCGCCTGGCGTTCTTCCAGCGACGGCTGGTCGGGCTTGCAGCGCTTGCAGGCGCGAAAGCCGGCGGCCTCGGCGGCGGCGCAGCTGTCGTGGAAGGCGACGTTCTTGCGCAAGGCCGGGCGCGCCCCGCACGAGGGCTTGCAGTACACGCCGGTGCTGCGCACGGAATAGTAGAACTGGCCGTCGGCTGCCTTCTCGCGTTGTTGCACGGCGGCCCAGCGCGCTTCGTCGCCGGCGTAGCCACTGGCAGGCAAAGCAGGCGCCGCCGCGGGCGTCGGCAAGCGGGCGGAACGGCGTGAGTTCGGGTTGGTCATGGTGTGCATGATGCGCTCCTTTGTTCATTGACGCTTGCAGTCTACGAAGCAGGGAGCGACGCCGCACTCCGGCGCTTGCTTTCGAATTGTCGGATCCGAAGCGACGCCGGGGCGCGGGCGGCTTATTGCGAGAAGCGGATGCGCTGGCGCGACTTGACCGGCTGCATCACGTGCTCCAGCGGCAGCTCATGGGACTGCTTGACCTTCTTCAGGGTAATGTTGGACTTGACGTTGGTCACGCCCGGCAGGCGCAGCAGCTGGGTCATCATGAACTCGGAAAAGGTCGCCAGGTCGGGCGCGACGATGCGCAGGATATAATCAGCCTCTCCGGTGATCGAGAAGCACTCGGTCACCTCGGGCATGGCCTCCACCGCCTTTTCAAACAGCTCGCCGCGGGTCTCACCCTGACGATCCAGCGTCACGGTGGTGAAGGCGGTCACGCCCAGGCCCACCACCGCCGGATCCAGCACGGCGGTATAGCGTTCGATCACGTGGGCTTCTTCCAGGCGCTGCACCCGGCGGCTGATCTGCGAAGTCGACAGATGGACCTTCTGTCCCAGCGCGCTGTTGGTGATATGGCCGTCGCGCTGCAACTCGGTCAACAGGGCCAGGTCGAAGCGATCGACATTGATGATGCTCATTTTTATCTCCAATTTCCCTATTTAAGAATTATTTGTGCATATTATCTATGATATCGCGCAAAAAACAATCACATATTGCGCGTTCAGCACAATAAACTCTGCTCACGAGCTGGGAAGTTTGTCGAACTCCCCGATTCCCACATCGATAGCAACAAGGATCAGCCGGCCGCACCCGCCAGTCCATGCCCAAAAGGCAAGCCTGCGCCCGTCGCGGCGGCATTCCTCCACCCGAGAACGAGGAGACACGCATGGGCCACGCAGACACCAATTTCGCCCCCGCCGCAAGCCGGGATCTGTTCGACAACCCCATGGGCACCGACGGCTTCGAGTTCGTCGAGTATGCCTCCAAGGATCCCACCGCCATCGCCGCAGTGCTGGAGCTGATGGGCTTTACCGCCGTGGCAAAGCATCGCTCCAAGAACGTCACGCTGTACCGCCAGGGCCAGATCAACTTCATCCTCAACGCCGAGCCCGACAGCAATGCCTCCGCCTTTGCCCAGGTGCATGGCGCCTCGGTCAACGCCATGGCGTTCCGTGTCAAGGATGCGGCCTTCGTCTACAAGCGCGCGCTGGAACTGGGCGCTGAGGGCGTGGCCGCCAAGCTGGGCCCGATGGAGCTGAACATCCCGGCCATTCGCGGCATCGGTGGCTCACTGCTGTACCTGGTGGACCGCTACGGCGATGACGGCTCGATCTATGACGTGGACTTCCAGTTCCTGCCCGGCGTCGAGCGCAATCCCAAGGGCGTAGGCCTGACCTACATCGACCACCTGACCCACAACGTGGTGCGCGGCGCGATGGATACCTGGTCCTCGTTCTACACCCGCCTGTTCAACTTCCGCGAGATCAAGTACTTCGACATCGAAGGCAAGCTGACCGGCCTGAAGTCGCGCGCCATGACCAGCCCCTGCGGCAAGATCCGCATCCCAATCAACGAAAGCTCAGACGACAAGTCGCAGATCGAGGAATTCATCAAGCAGTACAACGGCGAAGGCATCCAGC
Organism: Herbaspirillum sp. LeCh32-8; assembly: GCF_017814915.1. Lineage (GTDB taxonomy): Bacteria > Pseudomonadota > Gammaproteobacteria > Burkholderiales > Burkholderiaceae_D > Herbaspirillum. The sequence continues at coordinate 46,416 of NZ_JAGIPZ010000012.1, forward strand.
ACATCGCGCTGGGCACCGACGACATCTACCAGACCGTGCGCGAGCTGCGCGCGCGCGGCGTGCCGCTGCAAGACACTATCGACACCTACTACGACCTGGTGGAGCGCCGCATCCCGGGCCACGGCGAGGATCTGGAGGCGCTGCACCAACTGAAGATCCTGATCGACGGCGCCCCGACCGCTGGCCAGGGCCTGCTGCTGCAGATCTTTACCCAGAACGTGATCGGCCCGGTGTTCTACGAGATCATCCAGCGCAAGGGCAACGACGGCTTCGGCGAGGGCAATTTCAAGGCCCTGTTCGAGTCCATCGAGCTGGACCAGATGCGCCGCGGCGTGATCTGAGCCTGCAAGGGCCTCTCCCCAGCAAAGGCGGCAACCCGGTCGGGTTGTCGCCTTTTTCACATGTTTCAGGGATTTTTTGCGCTGCCTCAAGGAATCCGGAAGCCTGCCGTTAAACAATCCACGGTTTGAAATTTGGCTGCAAGCGATGCCCGCGCCGGTAGTGCGTGCAGCGCCTGTGTTTGTGCTGTGTTTGTGATTGACCTGCGCCTTCATGCAGGCTGGAGTTGTTATGGCAATCCTTTCCGAACTCGCGGAAAACGAAATGGCAGTGGAACATCCGGTCACCGATACCCTGGACAACGATCCGTCGGAGCTGATCGCCGAATTGAGCAACCGCATCGTCATCCTGCAGCAGCAGGCGCAATCGCTGGCCCGCTTTCCGTCCAACAAGGACGGCAAGCAGCAGCGCAATCTGCTGCAACAGCAGATCCGCTCGCTGTATCAGCAGATCTTCCTGCTGGAACAGCAACATGCCCGCAGCCGCAACCATGGCGACAACTACTTGAGCATGGCCCTGTCGGTCGCCGCCCACACCGCGCACGCCTACAGCCGCGACGTCTTCACCGCCGGCTGAGTAAGCCGCAGCGCCCGAAAAAAAAGCGATCCTGATGGATCGCTTTTTTCATTTCCCACCGCTTACGCCGCGCGCGCGTGATAACGCAGCCGCGACAAGCTGACCACGCAGGCCGCGCCCGCCAGCACCGCCGCGCACCACAACACCATCGCATACGGCTGCGCGTAGAGCGTGAGCATCAGCGCCACCACCGACGCGCCCAGGGTCTGGCCGGTCAGGCGCGCGGTGCCCAGCATGCCGCTGGCGCCGCCGGTGCGCGAGCGCGGCGCCGAGCTGATCAGGGTGCGGTTGTTGGGCGACTGGAACAGCCCGAAGCCCAGGCCGCACACCGCGAACAACAGGCCGATCGTGCCGTCCGACGTGGCGCGGTCGATGCTCAGCAAGGACAGCAGGCCGACGCACATGATCCCCAGGCCGATGCCGCCCAAAAGACCCGACGACATGCGATCCGACAGCTTGCCGGCCACCACGCCGGTCAGCGCCACGGCGATCGGCCAGGCCGTCAGCAGCAGGCCGGCGCGCGCAGCGCTCATGCCGAGGTGATTCTGCAGCATGAAGGGCAGCATCACAAAGGTCGCCATCTGCGCCGCGAAGGAGCAGAACGAGGTGCCGATGGAGAGAGCAAACAGCGGGATGCGCAACAGGTCCAGCGGCAGCATCGGCGCATGCGTGGACTGCAGCTTCAGCAGCACGAACAGGCTGGCCGCGGTCGCCAGCGCGCAGACCAGCACCACGCCCCAGCCCTGCACGTGGCCGACGGCGTCCACCGTATAGAGCAACAGGCCGATGAAGAGCATGCACACCAGCGCGCTCTTCATGTCGTACTTGCGGTTCGACAGCGGGTTGGTCGGCAGCGCCTTCCAGCCGATCAGCAGCGAGACCAGGCCCAGCGGAATATTGATCAGGAACAGCCAGTGCCAGGACGCGAAATGCAGGATGAAGCCGGCCACGGTCGGCCCCAGCGCGGTTGATGCGCCCGCCACCAGCGCGTTGTAGCCGATCGCCCGGCCCAGCAGCCGGGTCGGGTAGATGAAGCGGATCAGGGCGGTGTTCACCGACAGGATGCCGGCCGCGCCCAGCCCCTGCATCACCCGCGCCAGGCTCAGCTGCAGCATGTCGGCGCTGACGGCGCAGGCCAACGACGAGAGCGTGAACAGCACCAGGCCGGTGAGATAGACCCGGCGGTAGCCGATCACCTCGCCCAGCGAGGCCAGCGGCAGCAGGCACACCGCCATGGCGATCTGATAGCTGTTGATGATCCAGATGGCGTCAGCGTCGGTGGCCTTGAGGTCGGCCGCAATCGAGGGCAGCGCGAGGTTGGCGATGGAGCCGTCCATCACGGCGATGACCACCGCCAGTACGACGGTGGCGATGGCAAGGATGCGTTGGTCCGGAGGAAGGCCGTCGGCGTCTTCGTGAGCGCCGTTAGGGGGCTGAACTTGCACTGTCTGCTTTCGGGGGCGGATTTCTTGGGGTGTCACGGAAATGGGCGCGTTGCGCGCTCAGAAGGCTTCTATGCTAACACCGCCGGCTGATGGGTAGCTGACGGCTTCCCACGCAAAGGCGAGCCCGTCCGCCATTCCCGCCCCGGCATTCACTTGCAGGGCAGCGATGGCGCGCCCATGAAAAAGGCGACCCGGAAGAATCGCCTTTTTTCGTTTTTCGCCGTTCCGATTTACTGGAAGGCGGAGATGGGCGTGAGCTTCTTCTCGCGCGGGATGTTGAATTTGGTCTTGGGGCCGAACCACTTTTGCCACAGCGCATCGATCTCGCCCGCCTTCTCCAGCTTCACCAGCGCGGCATTGACCGCCGCCAGCAACGCCGGCTCGCCCTTCTTCACCCCCATGGCCGTCGGCTCCCAGGCCAGGGCGCCTTCAACGAACTTGAAGCGGCCACCGGACTCGTTGACGAAGCGGATACCGGAGGGCATCGAAATGGCCATGGCGTCCACCTTGTCCTGCGCCAACGCGAGGAAGGCGCCCGGGGTATCGGAGAAGGTTTGCAGGACCGCGCGCGGCATCACGCGGCGCACCGCCTGCTCGGGCGTGGAGCTGCGGTTGGCGCTGATGCGCCGCTCCAGCAGATCGCTGATCATGTAGAAACCGGCGTCGGAGCGCACCACCAGCTTGATCGGGTTCTGATAATGCGATGCCGTGAAATCGATCTGCTGGGCGCGCTCGCGGGTATAGCCCAGCGCCGCCACCAGGAGATCGGCGTGCCCCTGCATCAAGGTGGGGATGCGCGCCTCCACGGTGACGCTCTTTTGCTCCATGTTCACCCCGATCTCGCGCGCGACCGCCGCGCACATGTCGACGTCGAAACCGACGATCTGCTGGCTTTGGGGATCCATGAAGCCCAATGGCTCGTTATTGGCCAGCGTGGCGCAGACCATCGATCCGCCGGCCTTGATATCGGCCAGGCGATCGGCATGCGCCGCGGAGGAAACGATCAGCAAGGTCACGGCCAGCGCCGCTCCCCCACCGATTGTCCTGATGCGCCGCAAAATCATTTTCATCCTTTAATTGGTTGAATCACGAGAATAACTTGAAACAAATTTGGATGCCACTTTCGATGATAAACCTCGGCTCCCGGTACGCGAAAAAAAAGCGCATCGTACGATGCGCTTCCTTTCCTGAACCTTACAACCTGAACGACGGCAAGCCGATCAGCCGTGCCCCAGATAAGCCTTGCGCACGTCGCTATTGGCCAACAGGTTGGCGCCCGTGTCGGACAGCACCACGTGGCCGTTCTCCAGCACGTAACCGCGGTCGGCCACGCCCAGCGCCTTGTTGGCGTTCTGCTCCACCAGGAATACGGTGACGCCGCTTTCCCGGATGGTGCGAATGATCTCAAAGATCTGCGCGATCACCAGCGGCGCCAGGCCCAGCGTCGGCTCGTCCAGCAGCAGCAGCCGCGGCTTGCTCATCAGCGCGCGGCCGATGGCCAGCATCTGCTGCTCTCCGCCGGACATGGTGCCGGCGCGTTGCGCCGCGCGCTCCTTCAGGCGCGGGAACAGCCCGAAGACGTATTCCACGCCTTCGTCGATTTCCTTGTCCTTGGCAAAGAAGGCGCCCATCTTCAGGTTCTCCAGCACGGTCAGGCTGGGGAACACGCGACGGCCTTCCGGGGAGATCGCCAGCCCCTTGCGCATGATCTCGTGCGTGGGCAGCTGGGTGATGTCGTTGCCCTCGAAGAGAATGCGTCCGCTTGATGCGCGCGGACGGCCGCACAGCGTCATCAGCAAGGTGGTCTTGCCGGCGCCGTTGGCGCCGATCAGTGTCACGATCTCGCCCTTCTCCACGTTCAGGGACACGCCGTGCAGCGCCTCGATGGCGCCGTAGTGGGTATGCACCTTGTCAAACTGCAGCATCATTCTTCTCCCAGATAAGCCTTGATCACGCGCTCGTCGCTGCGCACCTGCTCCGGCGTGCCGGTGACGATGGGCTTGCCGTGCTCCATCACCAGGATGCGGTCGGAGATGCCCATGATCAGGCTCATGTCGTGTTCGATCAGCAGCACCGCAACGCCGTGCTCGCGACGCAGGCGGTCGATCAGTTGCGAGAGCTCCTGCTTTTCCTGCGGGTTGAGGCCGGCGGCCGGCTCGTCCAGCAACAGCAGGCGCGGCTTGGTGATCATGCAGCGGGCGATCTCCACGCGGCGTTGCAGGCCGTAGGACAGCGTGCCCGCCTCGCGGTTGGCCAGCGCGGTCAGGCCCAGCTGGTCGAGCCAGTAGGCGGCGCGCTGCAGGGCTTCCTTCTCCGAACGGCGATAGGCCGGGGTCTTCAACAGGCCCGACAGCAGGTTGGTGTTGACCTGGTGGTGTTGCGCCACCAGCAGGTTTTCCACCACCGTCATCGACTTGAACAGGCGGATGTTCTGGAAGGTGCGCACCAGGCCGTGCTGCGCCACTTCGTGGCTGGGCCGGCGGGCGATCGAGCGGCCGTCCAGGCTGATGTCGCCGCTGGTGGGCTGGTAGAAGCCGCTGATACAGTTGAACACGGTGGTCTTGCCGGCGCCGTTGGGGCCGATGATGGCGAACACTTCGCGATCCTTGACCGACAGCGACACGCCGTCCACCGCCAGCAGGCCGCCGAAGCGCATCGACAGGCCGGATACCTCCAGCAGGGTTTTCACTTGGTCGCTCATTGCTTGATTCATTGTGGTAACTCCACATGCGGACGGGTGGCAGGCAGCAGTCCTTGCGGACGCCACATCATCATCAACACCATCACCAGACCGAAGATCAGCATACGGTACTCGGCGAAGCTGCGCGCCACTTCCGGCAGCACGGTCAGTAGGATGGCGGCCAGGATCACGCCCAGCTGCGAGCCCATGCCGCCCAGCACCACGATGGCCAGGATCAGCGCAGACTCGATGAAGGTGAAGGACTCCGGCGTCACCAGACCCTGGCGGGCGGCGAAGAAGGAGCCGGCCAGACCGGCGAAGGCCGCGCCCAGCGTGAAGGCGGACAGCTTGACCTTGGTCGGGTTGATGCCCAGCGAGCGGCAGGCGATCTCGTCTTCGCGCAGCGCCTCCCAGGCGCGGCCCATTGGCATGCGCAACAAGCGGCTGGTGACGAAGTAGGTGAACAGCACCATCAGCAGCGCCAGGAAGTACAGGAAGATCACCATGTGGCCGCCCTGGTAATTCAGGCCGAACAACTGGTGGAAGGTGGTGCCGCCCTCGGTCACCGGATTGCGCGCCATCACCAGGCCGAACACGGTCGGCTTGGGGATGCCGGACACGCCGTCCGGACCGCCGGTCAGGCTGGTCATGTTGTTCAACAGCAGGCGGATGATTTCACCGAAGCCCAGCGTGACGATGGCCAGGTAGTCGCCGCGCAGGCGCAGCACCGGGAAGCCCAGCAGGAAACCGAACAGCGCCGAAGCCGCCGCCGACAGCGGCACGCATTCCCAGAACGACATGCCGAAGTACTGGTTCAGCAGCGCGTAGGTGTAAGCGCCCACGGCGTAAAAGCCGACGTAGCCCAGATCCAGCAGGCCGGCGAAGCCGACCACGATGTTCAAACCCAGGCCCAGCACCACGTAGATCAGCGCCAGCGTCATCACGTCGACGTAACCGCGCGAACCGAAGAACGGCCACACCAGCGCCGCCACCAGCAACAGCATCACGGCCGCGCGCTGTTGGCGCGGCTGCATGCTCGGCAGCGCCGGCAGCTTGATACCGGCCGAGGTGCGCGACAGCGTCGGCCTGGCCAACTGGAACAGGAACACGGCGGCCATGGCCACCAGCACCGGCGTCCAGTGCGTGTTGAGCACCACGCGGTAGCCTTCGAGCTGCAGCTGCATGCCCAACAGCGGGATAGTCAGTACGGCGGTCACCAGTGCCGCCGCCACGGCGTTTTTAAAAGTCTCAGGCATCATGCCTCCTTGAATATTTCGTTGTTCCGTACCGGCGCGACGTCAGACCTTCTCGACGTCAGGCTTGCCCAAGAGGCCGGTCGGACGGAACAGCAGGATCAGCACCAGCAGGCCGAAGGACACCACGTCCTTGTACTCCGACGGCAGGTAGCCTGCGGCGAAGGTTTCGGCCAGGCCCAGCAGCACGCCGCCCAGCATCGCGCCGGGAATGCTGCCGATGCCGCCCAGCACCGCCGCGGTGAAGGCCTTGATGCCGGCGATGAAGCCGATATACGGGTTCAGCTTGCCGATGGTCAGCGCGATCAGCACGCCGCCCACCGCCGCCAGCATCGCGCCCAGCACGAAGGTGAAGGAAATCACGCGGTTGGTGTCGATACCCAGCAGGTTGGCCATGCCCATGTCTTCTGCGCAGGCGCGGCAGGCGCGGCCCATGCGCGAACGCGCGATGAACAGCGTGAGCGCCACCATCAGCAGCAGCGTGACGCCGACGATGACCATGCGCGAGTACGGCACGGTAACGGTGAAGTCGCCGCCCATGGTGAACTCGAGCGCGCCCGAGATCAGCACCGGCACCGACATGTCGCGCGCGCCCTGGCCGATCTGGACGTAGTTCTGCAGGAAGATGGACATGCCGATGGCCGAGATCAGCGGCACCAGGCGCGGCCCGCCGCGCAAGGGCCGGTAGGCCACCCGTTCGACGGTCCAGCCGTACAGGCCGGTCACCAGCACGGACACCACCAGCGCGCCGCCCAGCAGCAGCGGCAAGGGATAACCGGACTGCACGCCGATCGCGGTCAGGGTGACCAGGCCGACGTAGGAGGCGATCATGTAAATCTCGCCGTGGGCAAAGTTGATCATGCCGATGATGCCGTAGACCATCGTGTAACCGATGGCGATCAACGCATAGATCGCGCCCAGCGAGAGCCCGTTGACGAGCTGCTGGGTCAGTTGTGGGAGCAATTCATTCATAGGAGGGGAACGACTAAATGTGGAAATGCCCCATTCGTACAGCAATGGGGCATTTCGTGGGTTGACGTCAGGTCAGACGATCGCGCCACCGAGAGCGCTAATTACTTGGCCTCGGTCTTGGTGGCATCCTTGTGCCAGGTGAAGACCACGAACTTGAAGGCCTTCAGGTCGCCCTTCTTGTCGTATTCGACGTTGCCGATCGGGGTCTTGAAGCTGTTGGCGTGGATGTACGCGGCAACCTTGTCCGGATCGGTGGACTTGGAACCGGCAATCGCGTCGGCAATGATCTTCACGCCCGAGTAGGCAGGCATCTGGAACGGACCGTTCGGGTCACGCTTCTGCGCCTGGAAAGCCTTCACCAGAGCAGCGTTGGCCGGGTCGGCGGCGAAGTCGGCCGGCAGCGTCACCAGCATGCCTTCCGAAGCGGGGCCGGCGATGGCGGTGATGTCCTTGTTGCCCACGCCTTCAGGACCCATGAACACGGCCTTGACGCCCTGCTCGCGCGCCTGGCGCATGATCAGGCCCATTTCCGGGTGGTAGCCGCCGAAGTAGACGAAGTCCACGCCCTGCGACTTCAGCTTGGTGACGATGGCGGAGTAGTCGCTGTCGCCGGCGTTGATGCCTTCAAACACCACGACCGGCACCTTGGCCGCGTCCAGCGCCGACTTCACCGAGGAAGCCACGCCCTGGCCGTACGACTGCTTATCGTGCAGTACCGCGACCTTCTTGGGCTTCAACTTCTCGATCACGTAACGGGCAGCGGCAGGACCTTGCTGGTCGTCGCGGCCGATGGTGCGGAAGATGTATTTGTGCGGCTTGGCTTCGGTCAGCTGGGGAGCGGTCGCCGACGGGGTGATCATCACCACGCCTTCGTTTTCATAGATGTCGGAAGCCGGAATGGTGGAACCCGAGCACACGTGACCGATCACGTACTTGATGCCCTGGCTGACGATCTTGTTGGCCACTGCCACGGCTTGCTTCGGCTCGCAGGCGTCGTCCATCAGCACGACTTCGAACTTGTTGCCATTGGCGCCGCCGGCGGCGTTGATCTGCTCCACGGCGGTCAGCGCACCGGCCTTGACCATATCGCCATACTGGGCGACGGCGCCGGTCATCGGGCCGGCGATCGCGATCTTGACGGTTTCGGCGTGTGCGGCGCCCGCGAAGGCGGCAACTGCGGCGGTGGCCAGAGCGATCTTGGTCAGACGGATTGCGGATTTCATTGACGTTTCCTCCAGGGTGTATTCGTTTCAAAGAACGCCGGAGCGGGGTGAAACGCCCGGCGCACATTGGGCTCCGGTTCTCTGGCCCCGATTATTTTCGGGTCCGGCCGGCGCATGGGGGCAGAGTGTAACACCACCGTCATACTCAACAACTTTTTTTTGGAAAAACGGCAAACCTCGTCATTTCCGCCCCATCAGGTTTGATTTTCCGCACATTTTTTGCTGTTTTTCTTCTGATTTGAAAATTTCATGCTGATTCGCACTGCACAAATCGCGCGCCATTATCGCCTCGCGGGAACGCCCGCCGCAAACGGCTTTGCGCCGCACGGCACACCCAGCTGGCAAAGCTGCGCGCCTGCCATTTACAATAGGCGCCCGCCCCGCTCTGCAGATGTCCTTCCGAGCGTGCCGGCGCAGAAATGAGTCCCGACAAAAGAAGATGCGTATTTTATCCACGCTGCTGCGCCCTCTACTGGCCCCCATGCTCGTCGCCGGCGCCCTGCTCCCCGCGATGACGCTCAACGCCATCCCCGCCCACGCCGTGGAGATGAAGCAATACCAGTACCGCCAGACCTTCATCAGCACCTGCCGCGCAGATCCGCGCGCCGACGCCATCCGCACTTACTGGAAGGATCCCAACGGCAATCCGCTGGCCACCTTCGTGCGGCTCGACGCCATGCTGCGCGGCCAGGGCCAGGAGCTGCTGTGCGCCACCAATGCCGGCATCTACGACAAACAACTGCAGCCCCTGGGCCTGTACGTGGAAGGCGGCAACGTCCTGCGCAAGCTCAATACGCGGCAGAACGCCTACGGCAACTTCTACATGCAACCCAACGGGGTGTTCGTGCTCAGCGAGCACAATGCCTACATCGTGGAAACCTCGGACTACGCCGCCGAGACCGGCCTGTGGAGCAGCACCGTGCGCTATGCCACGCAATCCGGCCCGCTGATGATCGTCAATGGCAAGATCAACAAGCGCTTCGACCCGGACTCGCTCAATGTCGTCGTACGCAACGCCGTTTGCCTCGACGCCGCCGGCATGGTGACGCTGGCCATCGCCCGCAACCCGATCAGCTTCTATGATTTCGCCGTGTTCCTGCGCGACGAAATCAAATGCACCGACGCGCTCTATCTCGACGGCAGCATCTCGCGCATGTATCCCACTCTGGAAGCAAACATCGGCCCGGCCTTCGGCGCCATGATCGCGATCGTGCGACCGGCGGCGGCCAAATGAGTCGTTGATTTGCTATTGGAATTGCCGCGCTCGATCTGCCCTGCCTTCTGATCATCGTCCAAAGGCGGTCGCCTGCTCTCTTGAAACGTGAACGGCCGAGCGTCGCCATGGCCGCCAAACCGCTCAACCGTCGCAGAATAAAAAAAGCCCGCAGCCAATAAACCGCGGGCAAGTTCCCTATCAAGAGGGAGGTTGAAGGAACAGTTCAACCACCTGTAGGAGTCAGCCGCCGGAAAAAAAGTTCGGTGATATTTCAACATCGTCTCGAAGGTTATGCGCCTGCGCCCGTCAGCGCGCCGTGACTTTCCCGCTCGCGCTGCCGACGCACAAAAGAAAACGCCGCAACGGTTGCCCGTCGCGGCGTGTGCAGTGCTGTTCCCACTGCGGGATTGCTGTGCGGCTTTGGCCGTTCTTCTGTGATGTTTATTATTTAAAACGGCTGGCTTACTACGAATGCTTACTTCTTCTCGCCGCCGGCGGTGTCGCCCGAAGCCGGCGGAGTGGCCGGGGTCGCCGAAGAGTCAGCCGGCGGTGCGGCCGAAGGCGCAGCCGGAGCGGCAGTCGAGCTGCCCGAATCGGTCGGAGCCGGCGTTGCCGGAGCTGCCGACGGTGCGGCCGGGGAGCTTGCCGGCGGCGTAGCGGCCGGAGTAGCGGGCGCTTCGTCGCGCTTGTTGCAGCCTGCGAGAACAGCGGTGAAAACGGCAGCGGCTAAGAGTGTGTGGCGAATCAGCATGTTTTGCCTCCAAAGGTTGTTGATCGGATTTGCCGAAGTTCATAGGTTTGCCGAAGTTCGACTACTTCTGATGCCAAATTATTCCCGTTTCAGCTGCCCGGGACTGTCAGAAAACGACGCATATTCATGTCAGCCATCCGAGGAAACATTGCTTCTACAACAACTCCATTTGGACCAAAAAGCCGTATCATCGCGGGCTATGACTCCTATCGCCGCCCGCCCCTCGCGCTCCGTGCGCCTGATGTATTCCCTGTCTGCCGCGGCCTTGCTGGCCGCCGTCTCGCTGGCGTCAACGGCGCACGCGGGCATCGTGCCGGTTTCTGCGGCGCAGTGCGCGCAAATGAAGGCGCGCAAGGTGATCACTCCCGCCAATCCGGTGCCTTGCTCGCGACTGGCGACGGTCAGTTTTGATTACACCGACTTCGACGGCGCCGTGCGCAACGGCTCGGTGGTGGTGCTCGACGCGGTGGCGCCGCAGGTGGAGTCGCTGTTCGGCGAGCTGCTGCTGCGCTCGGTGCCGATCGCCGGCGCCCAGCCGCTTGAGCATTTCGACGGCGACGACGAGAAGTCCATGGCGGCCAACAATACCTCCGCCTTCAATGGCCGCCCGATGACCGGCGGCGGCGGCTGGTCCAAGCATGCCTACGGCGCGGCGATCGATATCAATCCGCTGCAGAACCCTTACGTGACCAAGGCCGGCACCGCGCAGCAGGAAGTGCTGCCGCCGGCGTCGGCGGCCCAGTACGTGCAGCGCGCGCCGGTGCAGGCCGGCATGGCCGAGGACGTGGTGGGTGCGTTCTACGACCACGGTTTCCTGATCTGGGGCGGCAACTGGAAGCAGCCGATCGACTACCAGCACTTCGAGATCGGCAGCCGCGAGTTCATCCGCAAGCTGGCCACACTACCCAAACCTGAGGCGCGCGCCGAGTTCGAACGCTACGTGGCGCGCTACCGCAGCTGCGCGCACAAGAACGAAGAGGCCCATGCACCGGCTGCCGACAGCGACGACGACGCGCCGGAAGACACCTCCCTGCGCGACAGTTGCGCCGCGCGCTTGCGCCGCTAGATGACAGGCGGCACTGCAGGCGCAGCGGGCGCATGTCACGCGCGCGTCATCCTGCGGCGGTCGGCGTAAAGACCTGTAAGTTTGGGTTAAAAAGCACGGTCAGCACGTCACGCCCGCCTATACTTCCCCGGCAATATCAGTCTGGGCCTTGCTGCCCGGTGGCACACGCTTTCATGAGGATGAACACCATGGCGATCAACTCCGTCTCTACCAGCCACAACGCAGCTGCGCATGCGCACGCGCAGCCGGCCAAGAAATCGAATGTGAACTTCAGCGACCTGATGAACGCCGGCATGGCTGCTCAACCGCAGGCCGTCACACCGGCGCAGGCCACCGGCACCGCGTCGACCTCGACGTCGACGGCGACCACCAGCAAGATCTAAGACGCAACGCGCGACCTGCCCGCGCCCGGACCACGAAATCGAAAAAAAAGCCCGCAGCGTTCGCACGCTGCGGGCTTTTTCATGTCCTCATCCACGATCCCGCATCTGCATGCCGGGCCGTCTGGCTATACTGTGTGCTCCACAGGGAGGATGCGCATGAACCGGCATGAAGGCGAAGTCATCATCAGGACAGCGACGCGGGAGGATTTCCCGCAATGGAAGGTGCTTTGGGACGACTACAACGCCTTTTACGGACGCCAAGGCCCCACCGCCCTGCCGCTGGAGATCACCCAAGCCACCTGGGCGCGTATCCACGATGCCGGCGAGCCGGTGCATGCACTGGTGGCCGAGCGCGCCGGCCGGCTGCTGGGCATCGCCCATTACCTCTACCACCGCAATACCATCCTGATCGGGCCGGCCTGCTACCTGCAGGATCTGTACACCGCCGAAGCCGCCCGCGGCCAAGGCGTGGGCCGCGCGCTGATCGAGGAGCTGTACCGGCGAGCCGCCGCCGACGGCGCCGAGCGGGTCTACTGGCACACCCATCACACCAACGCCGCCGCGCGTCGCCTGTACGACACGATGGCGGCGGACTCCGGCTTTATCGTCTATCGCAAGTCACTGTAGCGAGCAATTAGTGCTGCGCGTTGGCCTCGTTCAAGGCATTGACGATGTCGGCGCGCTTCAGGTCGGGTGCGAACTGAAGGATGAAGTCATAGGCGTAGCCGCGCAGGTAGGCGCCGCGGCGCACGGCCAGGCGAGCGATGTTGGGCTTGAACAGGTGGGCGGCATTGATGGCCACCAGATCCTGGTGCTTGCCCTGATCCACCGCCATCGAGGCCACCAGGCCCACGCCCATGCCCAGCGCTACGTACTGCTGGATCACGTCGGAATCCATCGCGGTGAGCACGATATCGGGTTCGATGCCGGCCTGGCGGAAGGCCTCGTCGATATGACCGCGGCCGGTGAAGCCGACGTCATAGGTGATCAGCGGCCAGGTCGCCAGGTCCTCCAGGCTGACCTGCTCCAACCCTAGCAACGGATGTCCTTGCGGAACCACCAGCACGTGGCTCCAGGTATAACAGGGGAAAGACACCAGCTCCTTGAACTGCGACAGGCCCTCGGTGGCGATGCCGATGTCGGCCTTGCCCGAGATCACCCATTCGGCGATGTGTTCCGGCGCGCTCTGCTGCAGGGCGATGCGCACCTGCGGGAAGGCGTCGCGAAACGCCTGCACCACGCGCGGCAGCACGTAGCGCGCCTGCGTGTGGGTGGTGGCGATCGAGAGCGTGCCGCTCTGCTCGCCGGAGTATTCCTTGCTGGCGCGGCGCAGGTTCTCGGCCTCCAGCAGCAGGCGCTCGACGATGCCGAGGATGCCCTTGCCGGGCTCGGTCAGGCCGGTCAGGCGCTTGCCGTTGCGCTCGAAGATTTCCACGCCCAGCTCTTCTTCGAGCTCGCGGATCTGGCGCGACACGCCGGGCTGCGAGGTGAAGAGCACATTGGCCACTTCGGTCAGGTTGAAGCCGCAGCGCGCGGCTTCGCGGATGGAACGCAGTTGCTGGAAGTTCATCGCGCGTCCCCTTCTTCACGGGCGGCCTGATCGGCGAACACCCGCAGGCGACGCGGCTTGACCACCAGGGTTTCGCCGTTCTTCAGGTTCAGCTGGGCAAAACGTTCGTTGGGGATCACGGCTTCGATCCGTTGTTCGTTGTCGTCACGCTCCAGCTCCAGCTGGGCCAAAGGACCGATGGCGTGCGAGCGCTTCAGTTGCACCACGATGCCTTCGGCGCCGGGCGAGTAGCGCTCCACGTCCAGCTCGTGCGGACGCACGAAGCCGATGCCGGCCGCGTCCTGCGCGTCGCCGTGGCCGGGCGCGTCGAAACGCGCGCCGCCGGCGTCCAGCACGCCTTCATGCAGGCGGCCATGGAACAGGTTGACGTTGCCGAGGAAGCCGTAGACGAACGGCGACGCCGGCTGGTTGTAAACCTCTTGCGGCGAGCCGATCTGCTCCACTTTTCCTTTGTTCATCAGCACCACCTGATCCGCCACTTCCAGCGCTTCTTCCTGGTCGTGGGTGACGAAGATGCTGGTCACATGCAGCTCGTCATGCAAACGACGCAGCCAGCGGCGCAGCTCCTTGCGCACCTTGGCGTCGAGCGCGCCGAAGGGCTCGTCCAGCAGCAGCACGCGCGGCTCCACCGCCAGCGCGCGCGCCAGGGCGATACGCTGGCGCTGGCCGCCGGAGAGTTGCGGCGGATAACGATCGGCCAGCCAGTCCAGCTGCACCAGCTCCAGCAGGCTCCTGACCTTCTCGCGGATCACCGCTTCCGAGGGGCGCTGGCTGCGTGGCTTCACGCGCAGGCCGAAGGCGATGTTGTCGAACACGGTCATGTGCTTGAACAACGCGTAGTGCTGGAACACGAAACCGACCTGGCGCTCGCGCACGTGGCGCGCCGAGGCGTCGTCCCCGTCCAGCAGCACCTGGCCGGAGTCCGGCGATTCGAGGCCGGCAATGATGCGCAGCAGCGTGGTCTTGCCGCAACCCGACGGGCCCAGCAGCGCAGTCAGCTCGCCTGCCGGGAAGTCCAGCGAGACGTTGTCCAGCGCGGTGAAGTTGCCGAAGCGCTTGTTGATGTGTTTGACTTCGATGCTCATGTGCGACTCCCTTTATTCGCTCTCGGAGACGGTCAGCTGCTTGTGCAGCCGCCACTCGATGACGCTCTTGATCGCCAGCGTCACCAGCGCCAGGAAGGCCAGCAGGGACGCCACGGCGAAGGCGCCGGTGATGTTGAATTCGTTGTAGAGGATCTCGACCTGCAGCGGGATGGTGTTGGTCTCGCCGCGAATGTGGCCGGACACCACCGACACTGCACCGAACTCGCCCATGGCGCGGGCGTTGCACAGGATCACGCCGTACAGCAGGCCCCACTTGATGTTGGGCAGGGTCACGTGCCAGAAGGTGCGCCAGCCGGAGGCGCCCAGCACCAGCGCGGCTTCTTCCTCCTCGCTGCCTTGCGACTGCATCAGCGGGATCAGCTCGCGCGCCACGAACGGGAATGTCACGAACACGGTGGCCAGCACGATGCCCGGCACGGCGAACAGGATCTTGATGTCATGCTCGCGCAGCCACGGGCCGAAGTAACCCTGCAGGCCGAACAGCAGCACGTAGATCAAGCCCGAGATCACCGGCGAGACCGAGAATGGCAGGTCGATCAGCGTCAGCAGCAAGTTCTTGCCGCGGAACTCGAACTTGGCGATGGCCCAGGCCGCCGCCACGCCGAACACCAGATTCAGCGGCACGGCGATGGCCGCAGTCAGCAACGTCAACTTGATGGCGGACCAGGCGTCTGGCTCGGTGATCGAGGCCACGTAGACATCCCAGCCCTTCTTCAGCGCCTCGTAGAACACCGCCACCAGCGGCACGAACAGGAACAGCGTGAGGAAAGCCAGCGCGACGCCCACCAGCGCCACGCGCACCCACAAGGGTTCCAGCGTGGCGGACGGTGTCAGCGGCGGTTCGCCGCGGCCGTTGAAAGTACTTGTCGGTGCGCCGCTCATGTCAGGTTCTTTCCGCCCGGCCGCGCTTGCGGGTCCAGGCTTGCAGCAGGTTGATCGTCAGCAGCAACAGGAAGGACACGACCAGCATCACCGTGGCAATCGCGGTGGCGCCAGCGTAGTCGTATTGCTCCAGCTTGGTCACGATGAACAGCGGCGTGATCTCGGAGACCATCGGCATGTTGCCCGCGATGAAGACCACCGAGCCGTACTCACCGGCGGCGCGCGCGAAGGACAGCGCGAAACCGGTCAGCAGCGCCGGTAGCACGGTCGGGAAGATCACATAGGTGAAGGTCTGCCAGCGGCTGGCGCCGAGGCTGGCGGCAGCCTCTTCCAGCTCGCGCTCGGCGTCTTCCAGCACCGGCTGCACGGTGCGCACCACGAACGGTAAGCCGATGAAGGTCAGCGCCACCAGCACGCCCAGCGGGGTGAAGGCGACCTTGATGCCGACCTTGGCCAGCAGGCTGCCGATCCAGCCGTTCTGCGAATACAGGGTGGTCAACGCGATGCCGGCCACCGCGGTGGGCAAGGCGAACGGCAGGTCGACCAAGGCGTCGACGATGCGTTTGCCGGGAAAGCGGTAACGCACCAGCACCCAGGCCACGATGCCGCCGAAGACCACATTGATCAGCGCGCCGATCAGCGCGGCGCCAAAGGTCAACCGATAGGAGGCCATCACGCGCGGCGAGGTCACCGCGTCGACGAAGCCGTCCCAGGTCAGGGTGAAGGTCTTGAGAAACAGCGCCGACAGCGGGATCAGCACGATCAGCGCGAGATAGAAGATGGTGAACCCGAGCGACAGCCCGAAACCGGGCAGCACGCGCTTGCCGCGTCCGGCGCTTTGGGCCGGACCGACGGCCTGCGGGGCCACGATCGATACAGTTGATGCGGACATGGAAGCGTTCTCTTTTTATTACAAATGCGACTATAGGTGACCGATATTCGCATCCGTTAGTTATAAAGAGAACGAAGTTTTTTGCATTCCTTTAGACGAAAACCGAATATGGATACCCGGATCGGGTGAAGATTTCTTCGTGGAAAATTACCTTAACGGCAATCAAACCGGGCCGTCTGCGCGCTCCAGCAAGCCCAGCAGCAGGCGCTGGCCGTCGATCCAGTCGCCCAGGCCGGAGTCGGCGTTGATATGCCCCAATGCGCCGGCGCCGAGGAAATCCGCGCCCCAAGTAGCGGCCCATTGGCGGGCGCGCGGCGCGCTCATCCACGGGTCGTCCTCGCTGCCCACCACCAGCGCCGGAAACGGCAGGCGGTGGCTGACCCCGGCGGCGACGCCGAACTTCTCCGGATCGGCCGGGGCCACCAGCAAAGCAGCGGCGATGGGGGCGGCAGCGCCGGACTGCGCCTGCAAGGCGGCGGCGCGATGCACCGTGGTCAAACAACCGAAACTATGGGCCACGATCACGGTAGGTCGCGCCTGTTGCGCCAACACCTCGCCCAGGCGCTGCGACCAGCGCGGCAGGTCGGCCTGGCTCCAGTCCGCCTGCTCGACCCGTTCGAAGGCGGGATAGAGGCGCTGCCAGCGCGATTGCCAATGTTCCGGCCCGCTGCCGTGCAAACCCGGCGCAACCAGCACGCGATAAGCCGAAAGGCGCGACGAAGGCGCGGCGGCGACGGGATGCAGAGAAGGCTGGTTCATGGTGTCCTCGCTAGTCGACTGAGTAAGCAGGCAGATCGGCGTCGGGCAAGGCCGAGGCCAGGCTGCCTCAGGCGGCCTGCTGCCCTGCGCTGCCCCGACGCAGCTGCGCACCCGGGGTATCCCACAGGTAACCCTGGGCGTGGATGGGCTGGGCCAGCGCGCTGCCGTATTGTTCGAGCTTGTCGAAGACCTCGCGGTTCTCGACGCGCTTGAAGAAGATGCGTACACCCTGCTCCGCCGCGCGCAGCAGAAGCAGCGCCACGCTGTCCGGATCGGCCAGCTCGCGGGCGTCGACCTTGATCAGGTCGGGCTTGACCTTGTCCAGCAGCCCCAGCGCCTCCAGCGGGCTGTTGGCCGAGACGCCCAGGCGGAAGCCGTTGCGGCGGTAATTGTCCAGCACGTAATTGAGCAACCAGCGCTGGTTGGGGGTGACCACCGGCAGCTGCAGCACGATGCGCTCGTGCGGCAGCTCCAGCGCCGAGAGGATGCGGCGATACGCCACGCCGTGGTTGTTGTTGACCGCCGCCAGCAGGCGCGCGTGCACCGAGAGATGCAGCTCCGGCGCGGGATCGCCTGCGGCGTCGGCCTGGCGGTAGTAATTGATGGCGTGCAGCATGCGGCACAGCCGGTCCAGTTCGACCGACTCGTCATCGCTGGCGGCCTGGTCCAGCAGCTTCCAGAGGTGCAGGCCGTCGTCGATCTCGGAATAGCTGCGGGCAAACGCCTCCCAGGCGATCACCTCGCCGTCGCCGAAGCTGCGCACGGCCTGGAAGGCCGAGGTCAGCGAAGTATTGAAGAAGCGCCCGACCGCCCGGCCCTGATCATCCAGCCAGACCTTCGATGAGGTTCCGGCATTGCCCGCGTTGCCGTTGAGACGCTGCAGATATGCGTCCAGTGCCTGATAAGCCATCCGGCCTGCTCCATGAAAAAGATGCGCCGCTCCGATGACGGAGCGGCATTCGACTGCGCAGCAGATCACCTGCGGCATGCAGCGACGCTGCCGCCGGCTGTCACGCCGTGTCGGGTGTTGCGGTGATTACAGCTTGGCGATCGAGACCTCGGTCGCCTTCACCAGTGCCACCACTTCGCTGCCGATGGTCAGGCCCAGGTCCTTGACCGAGCGGGTGGTGATCACCGAGGTGACGATGCCGGCCGGCGTTTCGACATCGACTTCGGAGACGACCGAACCTTCGATGATGGCCTTCACTTTGCCCTTGAACTGGTTACGTACGTTGATTGCCTGGATGGTCATGCTCTGCTCCTTGGTGGATGGGCGGCGGCGACACCTGTCGCGCCGCAATGGTTGAAATGAGATTGCAACGACGGACGGCTTACACCGCCCACTGCACCTGCTGCACGCCACGCGGCGTGAACAGCTGCGAATGCTCTTCGATGTCCGGCTGCTCGCTGCCGGGATGGCGCAGCACGCGCGCCAGGATCGCTTCTTCCAGCAAGGCGAACTGCGCCTGGCCGCGCGAACGCGGACGCGCCAGATCGATACGTTGGTCCAGCGCGATATGGCCGTCTTCGATCAGCAGCACGCGGTCGGCCAGCGCAATGGCTTCCTGCACGTCGTGCGTGACCAGCAAGGCGGTGAAGCCGCGCTCCTGCCACAGCGATTCGATCAGTTCCTGCATCTCGATGCGGGTCAGCGCATCCAACGCGCCCAGCGGCTCGTCCAGCAACAGCAATTGCGGGTCGTGCACCAAGGCGCGCGCCAACGCCACACGCTGGCGCTGGCCGCCCGAGAGCACCGCCGGCCATTCGCCGGCGCGCTGATCGAGGCCGACGTGGCGCAGTGCCTGCAAGGCTTGCGGTGCCGCCTGTCTGGGCAGGCCGAGGGCAACGTTGGCCTGCACGCGTTTCCACGGCAGCAGGCGCGAATCCTGGAACATGATGCGGATCTCGGGATCGGCCACCGGCTGCGCGTTCTGCTCGTAAATCACCGCGCCTTCGGTGGCGCCGTCCAGCTGCGCCACCAGGCGCAACAAGGTGCTCTTGCCGCAGCCGCTGCGGCCGACGATGGCGACGAACTCACCCGGCTCGATCTCAAGGTCGATGCCATGCAAGACCTCGCGCCCGGCGAAGGACTTGGACAAAGCCTGCAGTCGGATGCCGACGCCGCGGCCCGCGGCGCGGCCCAGTTGGCGGTTCTCTTGTGCGTCGATGCGCATGGGGTTCTCCAGATTCGGTCGGGTGGCGCGGTTCATTGATAGCCGGGGTGCCAGCGCAGCCAGAAGCGTTCCAGCGCGCGCGCCGCGGTGTCGGCCAGCTTGCCCAGCAAGGCGTAGAGCAGGATGCCCACCAGCACCACGTCGGTCTGGAGGAATTCGCGGGCGTTCATGGTCATGTAGCCGATACCGGCCTGCGCCGAAATGGTCTCGGCCACGATCAGCAGCACCCACACCAGCCCCAGCGCAAAGCGCAGGCCCACCAGGATGGACGGCAAGGCGCCCGGCAGGATGACGTCGCGGTACAGCGCCCAGCCGGACAGGCCGTAGCTCCTGGCCATCTCGATCAAGCCTTTGTCGACCGAGCGGATGCCGTGGAAGGTATTCAGGTAGACCGGGAAGAACACGCCCACCGACACCAGGAACAGCTTGGCGGTCTCGTCGATGCCGAACCACAGGATCACCAGCGGAATCAGCGCCAGCGCCGGAATGTTGCGCACCATCTGCAGCGTGGTGTCGAGCAGCAGCTCGGCTGAACGCAGGCTGCCCGAGAGCAGACCGAGGATCAGGCCGAGGCCGGCGCCGACAGCAAAGCCGGACGCGGCGCGGCCGCTGGACACGGCCAGATGTCGCCACAGCTCGCCGGAGGCCGACAGGTTCCACACCGCTTTCAGGACCGCCCATGGCTCGGGCAAGATGCGGCTGGAGAGCCAGCCCGCCTGGGCGGCGATTTCCCACCAGGCCACCAGCGCCAGCGGCAGGATCCAGCCGACCCAGCCATGCCCTCGCGTGCTGCGGCCGGCGGCGGACTTCCTGGCTTTGCCTGCGATGGCCGGCACGCCCGCGGCGTCGACCGGAGGATTGGATGTGGCAGTGGTCATGATGGCCTCAGCTTGCCGACACGCGCACCGGCGCGGCCTTGGGGATTTCGGTATTGCCGACGATCTCGCCGGCCGGACCCGCCAGCTTGTGCGCTGCGGGCGTCTCTTGCTGCGTGCGCGGCAACAGCGGGAACACCAGCTCGGCAAAGCGGTAGGACTCTTCCAGGTGCGGATAGCCGGACAGGATGAAGGTGTCGATGCCCAGCGCGGCGTATTCCTTGATGCGCGCGGCCACGGTCTCGCCGTCGCCCACCAGCGCGGTGCCGGCGCCGCCGCGCACCAGGCCGACACCGGCCCAGAGGTTGGGGCTGACTTCCAGCTTGTCGCGACGGCCGCCGTGCAGGGCGGCCATGCGGCGCTGGCCTTCGGAATCCATGCGGGCGAAGTTGGCCTGGGCCTTGGCGATGGTATCGTCGTCGAGGCGGCTGATCAGTTCATCAGCGGCGCGCCAGGCGGCTTCGTTGGTGTCGCGCACGATCACGTGCAGGCGGATGCCGAAGCGCAGCTTGCGGCCGGCTTTCTCGGCGCGCTCGCGCACGCGGGCGATTTTCTCGGCCACGGCGGCAGGCGGTTCGCCCCAGGTCAGGTAGACGTCGACCTGCTCGGCGGCAAGGTCGATCGCTTCATCCGAGGAACCGCCGAAATACAGCGGCGGATACGGCGCCTGCACCGGCGGGTACAGCGCCTTGGCGCCCTTCACGCTCAGGTGCTTGCCGGCGAAGTTGGTCTCGCCGCCGGTGTGGGTCTTGGCCAGCACGTCGCGCCAGATCTTGAGGAATTCGTCGGAGATTTCATAACGCTCGGCATGGGTGCCGAACAGGCCGTCGCTCTCCTGCTCCACCGGGTCGCCGCCGGTGACGACGTTGATCAGCAGACGGCCGTTGGAGAGGCGATCGAAGGTGGCGGCCATGCGTGCCGACAGTGTCGGCGCGGTCAGGCCGGGGCGCACCGCGACCAGGAATTTCAGACGTTTGGTCGCATCGATCAGGCTGGCTGCGGCCACCCAGGCGTCCTCGCAGGAGCGTCCGGTGGGCAGCAGCACACCGTCGTAGCCCAAGGTATCGGCAGCCACGGCGACCTGCTTCATGTAGTCATGCGTAACCGCGCGCGCGCCCTCGGAGGTGCCGAGGTAGCGGCTGTCGCCGTGGGTGGGGATAAACCAGAAAACGTTCATGCCGGGCTCCTGTGATTCCAGTGGTTCCTGTGCGCTCAATGGCGTGCGATTACTTCAGCACCGCGTCGCTGACCTTCAACTGCTTGGGAATCAGCTTGAGCTCATAGAAGGCGTCGGCGATCTTTTGCTGCTCGGCCAGCACGCCGGCGTCAACCGGTTTGTAGACGTGGGCATAGCGTTTCAGGCCGGTCTCGATGATGTCGGCATCCAGGCCCTGGATCGGCGAGAGCTGCGCAGCGGCCTGGGCGGTGTGGGTGCGTACCCACTCGCCTTCACGGGTGATCTCTTCCAGCAAGATTTTTTCGATCTGTGCATTCTTGGCGGCGAAGGCGCGCGCGGAGAGGAAGAACTGGTGATGGCTGACCGCCCCTACCCCGGTGGCCAGGCGACGCGCGCCGATCTGCTTTTCGGCCGCGGCCTGGAACGGATCCCAGATCGCCCACGCGTCAACGGCGCCCTTCTCGAAGGCGGCACGGGCATCGGCCGGCGCCAGGTAGACCGGCTGGATATCGCTGTACGAAAGACCGGCCTTCTTCAACAGGGCCACCACCAGCCAGTGCACGTCGGATCCCTTGTTGAAGGCGATCTTCTTGCCCTTCAGTTCGGCCACGCTTTTCAGGGTCGAGTTCTTCGGCACCAAGAGGCCCTCGGCATCGGGGGTCGGGATTTCATAGGCGGTGTAGACGAAGTCGGCGCCAGCGGCCTGCGCGAACACCGGCGGCGCCTCACCGACGTAGCCGAAGTCGACCGAGCCGACGTTCAACGCTTCCAGCAATTGCGGACCGGCTGCGAACTCGGCCCATTTCACTTCCACGCCCAGCGGCTGCAGGCGCTTCTCCAGCGCGCCGTGCGCCTTCAGCAGCACCAGCGTGTTGGCGGCCTTCTGGTAGCCGATGCGCAGCAGCTTGGTTTCCTGCGCCTGGGCCAACGGCGCGGCGCCGATGGCAACCGCCAGCGCGCCCAGCGCGATGGCGCCCAGGCGGACCAGGGTACGGCGGCGGGTGCCGTAGGTGTTGTTCTTGTTTTGCAGGATCGGGTTCACGTCGGTTCTCCGTTTCGTTGGCGTGCAAGCGGCCTTCCGCTGCGCCAGCCGGTTGTCATGTCGGTTCTGTTTCGGGTGGCCGGCGTATGGTCGCCGGCGCATCAAGTGGCGTCAGACGCTACAGCGCACCTGCGAGAAAGGCACTTCACGAAATTCTTCGGGCGCCGCCTTGTGCAGCGCCAAGAGGCTCTCCGACAGCTGCGCCACGCCTTCTTCGACGCGGGCGGCGATGGGGGCATCGAGCTGCAGGCCCTTCTCCTCGCTCCAGGTGACCTGGGATTCGGTGGCGTAGATGCTGGGCAGCACGTGTTTGGGATTGAGCGACGACAGCACCGGGCGCAGCGCGTAGTCCAGCGCCAGCATGTGCGACTGGCTGCCGCCGGTGGCCAGCGGCAGCACCAGCTTGTTGGTCAGCCCGAACTGCGGCAGCAGGTCGAGGAAAGCCTTCAGGATGCCGCTGTAGGCGGCCTTGTAGACGGGGGTGGCGATCACCACCGCCGAGGCTTCTTCCACCGTCGACAGCGCGGCCTTGATCTGGGCATCGTTCCAATCGGCGCGCAGGATGGCCTGGCCCGGCAGGTCGCGCACCTCGAGGCGCGCGTAGCGATGGCCCCGCTGCACCAGCTTGTCGCCGACGTAGTTCAAAAGACGGGTGGAACGGGAAGGCGCCGAGGGGCTGCCGGCCAGCAACAGGATGGTCATGTCAGTCTGCTTCGCTTCTTGGGAGAACAGGCATTGCCGGTTCTTGTTGAATACGTGGCTTTGCGTTACTTGCGGGCCGGCGTCAACCGGCCCGCAGGGATGAATCACATTACTTCTTGTTCGGGGCGTACAGCTGGTCGAAGGTGCCGCCGTCGGAGAAGTGGGTCTTCTGGGCCTTCTGCCAGCCGCCGAAGTCGCGGTCGATGGTCACCAGGTTCAGCTTCGGGAATTGCGAGGCGTACTTGGCGGCGATCTTCGGATCGATCGGACGGTAGTAGTTCTTGGCGATGATTTCCTGGCCTTCTTCCGAGTACAGGTGCTTCAGGTACTCTTCGGCCACCTTGCGGGTGCCGCGGCGGTCAGCCACCTTGTCGACCACGGCCACCGGCGGCTCGGTCAGGATGGAGATCGACGGCGCGACGATGTCGAACTTGTCCGGGCCCCATTCCTTGAGCGAGATCAGCGCTTCGTTTTCCCAGGCCAGCAGGACGTCGCCGATGCCGCGTTCAACGAAGGTGATGGTAGCGCCGCGGGCGCCGGAGTCCAGCACCGGCACGTTCTTGAACAGCTTGCCGATGTAGTCGCGCGCCGCGGCGTCATTGCCGCCCTTCTTCTGCGCGTAGGCCCAGGCGGCCAGGTAGTTCCAGCGTGCGCCGCCGGAGGTCTTCGGATTCGGGGTAATGACCGACACGCCCGGCTTGATCAGGTCGTCCCAATCCTTGATCTGCTTGGGATTGCCCTTGCGCACCAGGAACACGATGGTCGAGGTGTACGGCGAGCTGTTGTGCGGCAGGCGCTTTTGCCAATCGGCCGGCAGCAGCTTGGCCTTTTCCGAAATCTCGTCGATGTCGTAGGCCAGCGCCAGGGTGACGACGTCAGCGTCGATGCCGTCGATCACCGAGCGGCCCTGCTTGCCGGAGCCGCCGTGAGAGGCCTTGATGGTGACGTTGTCGCCGGACTTCTCTTTCCAGTACTTGGCGAAGGCCTTGTTGTAGTCGGCGTAGAGTTCGCGCGTGGGGTCATAGGAGACGTTGAGCAGCGACAGGTCGGCCGCCTGGGCCACGTGTGCCGCTTGCGCCAGCACCAGCGTGGCGGCAACCGTTTTGATGATGTTCTTCAGCTTCAGCATATCCGTTCCCAGAGTGTCGTGTTTGTTATGGAGAGCACAGATTAATGAGCGGCCTTCCAAAAAAGAACGAATACTTTCTTCTCTGAATATGCGAAAAACAGATATGCAAGATCAGGCGCACGGAATAAGGCCGGCGCTCTTTATATCGAAAAGCGTAGATGCAGATGGCCGGCAATCAGCGCCCCCGCCCCTTGGGTTGCAAAATGACAATATTCAGAAGACCTGTCGCGAACGATGATGCACACGCGGCAAGCATTGCCACAGCTGAGCCCGTGGCCTATGTCTCAAAGAATGCCCAGCCATAAAAGCACGACCGGACTTTTTGTTGTTTTCACAATGTGGTATAAACAAGGCTATTGCAACGCACCAGACTGCACCATGAAAAAAGAAGCGGCAGGCGAGACAGAAAACATTTCCATCCAGGTCATCGAGCGCATGGTGTCGCTGCTTGACGCGCTGGCCGCTTATCCCGACCCGGTGAGTCTGAAGGAACTGTCGGCCGCAACCGACCTGCACCCTTCCACCGCCCACCGCATCCTCAATGACCTGGTGGTCAAACGCTTCGTCGACCGCGTGGAGCCGGGTACTTATCGGCTGGGCATGCGTCTGCTGGAACTGGGCAACATCGTCAAAAGCCGTCTGTCGGTGCGCGAGGCTGCGCTGGATTTCATGCGTGCGCTGCACCGCAAGACGCACCAGACCATCAACCTCTCGGTGCGTCAGGCCGACGAGATCGTCTATATCGACCGCTCTTTCTCCGAGCGCTCCGGCATGCAGGTGGTGCGCGCCATCGGTGGCCGCGCGCCGCTGCACCTGACGTCGACCGGCAAGCTGTTCCTCTCGGTGGACGATCCCAAGGCCGTGCGCGCCTACGCCACCCGCACCGGGCTGGCCGGCCACAACAAGAACTCGATCACCGACCTGACCAAGCTGGAACGCGAACTGTCGATGGTGCGCGCGCTGGGCTATGCGCGCGACAACGAGGAGCTGGAACTGGGCGTGCGCTGCATGGCCGCCGGCATCTGCGACGACAGCGGCAAGCTGGTGGCCGGCCTGTCGATCTCGGCGCCGGCCGACCGCCTGCAGGAGGAATGGGTGGACGACCTGGTCAGCACGGCCAACCAGATCTCATCGGCGCTGGGCTTCGACCGCAATCGCGCCTGAGCGACAACGGCAGGCGCCGCTGCCGACGCTGCTGTCACGACTACCGGGCTGCATCCGGGCATAAAAAAAGCGAACCAGAAGGTTCGCTTTTTTGTTGTTGCAGACGCCGGCGCGATCAGCCCTGGTCGGCGCGTACCATCTTCACGCGGGTCAGGTTCTTGGGTTGGTCTTCGACCAGCCACTTGCGCATGCGGGCGGCATCGCCGACGTGCGACAGGCGGCCCTTGGAGTCCAGGAACACCATCACGATGGGACGACCTTCGATGCGGGTGTACATCACCAGGCAATGGCCGGCTTCGTTGATGAAACCGGTCTTCTGCAAACCGATGTCCCAATCCTTGTTCGAGGTCAGGCGGTTGGAGCTGTTGTACTGCAGCGCGTGGCCGCTGGGTTCGACCAGATACTTCGGATCGGTCGAGTACTGGCGGATGATCGGATAGTTGTAGGCGGCGACCACCAGTTTGGCCAGATCACGCGCGCTGGCGACGTTCTGGCTGGACAAGCCGGTCGAATCCACGTAGTGGGTGTCCATCATGCCCAGCGAGCGGGCCTTGGCGTTCATCGCCGCGACGAACGCCGGCAGGCCGCCAGGGTAGTTGCGACCCAGCGCGGAGGCAGCGCGGTTTTCCGAGCTCATCAGCGCGATGTGCAGCATGTCGTCGCGGGAGAGCGTGGCGCCTACGCGCAGGCGGGAGCTGCTGTGCTTCTCGCGGTCGACGTCGTCGTCGCTGACGGTCAGCGTCTCTTCCATGTTAAGGCGCGCTTCCACCACCACCAGCGCGGTCATCAGCTTGGTGACGGAGGCGATGGGCAAGGCGACTGCGGAATTCTTTTCAAACAGGACCTGGGAGCTGGCCTGGTCGATCACCAGCGCCACGTTGGAGCGCAGGGCCAGCGGATCCGGGGTCAGATTGAGGCCGGCGATGTCGCCTGCGGTCATCACCGGCGGCACGGCGGCCACCGAGGGAACGGCCGACACGCGCTGGTAGCTGACATGGCGCTTGCCGCGCACGACGGTGACCTTGCGCACCAGTTTCTCGCGGTTGTTCAGCGATCCTTTGGCGGGGGTGGTGATAGTGCGTTTGGCAACGACCTTCTTGGGGGCCGCCTTCTTGACGACGGTTTTCTTGGCGGCCGACGTTGTCTGGGCGTTGGCGGGCGCCAAACCAGCGTGGATGAAAAGTAGCGTTGTAAAAATGGCCAGCGCTGATTTGATCATAGGTTGATCTCCCCCATTTAACCCGGATAGTACATAAGAGAAACGTTGGCAGTGTAGCAAAAAGCAGAAATTTCGCAAGAGAATTAAGTAGTTAGCGCGATTAATTAAACGACTTTCTACTTTTCGCCCTGCCCCGCGCCCCCGCGCGACTTCGTCTTTTTATTGTGTAGACGGCGATTTTTTGCTTGATTTAACTCTAATGCTGTCGGTATTTACCGACACCAACACAAAACCCAACGCATGATACCAGTCTAAGCCTGCGCCCTGCTGCGCCATTGACATAACAAAGGCGAATATCACGGCCAGATGAGCGAATTGGCCAGGCGCAACAGCACCGGCCGTCGAACAATGCATCGGGGTTGGAAAAGATAACGGCGCGAGAGGACGCGCCGTTGACGGGAAAAACCTGATATCGACAGCGCCCGCTTCAAAGAAAGCGGGGCCGTACCGACTTAGGGAGCGCGGGCGTCCAGCATGGCCACGTCGATGGAGAAGGAATACTTCTGGTCCAGCTCGAAGTAATCCTTCACCTCCTGCGGCGCGCTGTTCCACAGCGCCTTGATGGCGGTGATGTTGTCGGCCGGCGTACGCATGCGCGTCACCCAGGAATCGAACTCCAGGCGCAGCTTCCA
This sequence comes from Herbaspirillum sp. LeCh32-8, assembly GCF_017814915.1. GTDB lineage: Bacteria > Pseudomonadota > Gammaproteobacteria > Burkholderiales > Burkholderiaceae_D > Herbaspirillum. The sequence goes on from NZ_JAGIPZ010000012.1 coordinate 73,643, forward strand.
GGTCTTGTCGGCGGCGATATCGAAGCCGGCCTGCTGCAACAGCTTGCGCCAGGAGTTACGGCTGATGTTGCGCACGTGGGAGGTGTCACGCAGCAGCTCGATCGCCTGCACGTAAGTGTCGGCCAGCACATCGGCCGGCGCGGCGGTGTCGATGGTGATGAAGCGGCCGCCCGGCTTGAGCACGCGCCGCACTTCACGCAGCGCCTGCGGCACGTTGCGCCAGTGATGCACGCTGAAGCGGGTACACACCATGTCGAAGCTGGCGTCGGGAAAATCGAGCTGGTCGGCGCTGCCCTGACGTACGGCGAGGTTGCCCAGGCCGCGCTCCTTGGCGGCGGTAGCGACCACATCGAGCATCTGTGCCGACAAGTCATAGGCAATCACCTTCTGCACCACCGGCGCCACCGCAAAGCTGGCGTGGCCGCCGCCGCAACCCAGGTCCAGCACACGCGCCTCGGGAATGCCGGCGGCGATCGTCGCCAGCTCCTGCAGATCCGCGCCCTGCGCATGGACGGCGCTGGTCAGATAGGCGGCGGCGGTGGTTCCGAATTGTTCTGTGACGACCTCTTGGTGGCTACGCATTTGCTTGGCTCCGGTTGTGCTGCGGTTGAAACGAAGGGATGAGGCAGCCCAGTCTAGACCTTTTTTATCCTGTTACAAGTTAGCCATTTATACTATTACCAAATGCAATAGCCACTACCCCGATATATGGACAACGACCTTGCGCGACGCCGTGCCCTCGGCGAATTCATCAAGACCCAGCGCGAGCAGACCGCGCCCTCGCAGGCGGGCCTGCCGCACCGGGCGCTGGGCGGCCGCCGCCGCACGCCCGGGCTACGACGCGAGGAAGTGGCGCAGTTGTGCGGCATCAGCGTGACCTGGTACACCTGGATCGAACAGGGCCGCACCGACTCGGTCTCGCCGCAGGCCTTGTCGCGCATCGGAGAGGCGCTGCATCTGCCGCGCGCCAAGCGCGCCTATCTGTTCGAACTGGCGGGGAAGAAAGACCCGGTGCTGCCGGAGCACGGCGACGAGTCGGTGATCGCGCCGGAAATCCTGGAGGTGGTGCGCAACTTCCGCGCGCCGGCCTACCTCATGGATCGCTACTGGAACGCGGTGGCGTGGAATCCCGCCGCGCGCAAGCTGTTCGCCGGCTGGCTGGATGCGCGTACGGCCAATCGCAGCCTGCTGCATTTCATGTTCTGCACGCAAGAGGCGCAGACGCTGACGGTGGATTGGGAGCAGCGCGCGCGGCGCGTGGTGGCTGAATTTCGCGCCGATTGCGCGCAGGCGCTGGACGATCCGCAGGTGGCCGCCATCGTGGATGAGCTGTCGGCGCGAAACACCCTGTTCAAGCACGCGTGGAGCCTGCAAGACGTGGTGGAACGCGAAGGCGGCGAGCGTCGCTTCCGCCATCCCGCGCTGGGCGAGCTCAGTTATCGGCAAGTGAATTTTCGCGTCGCCAACCGGCCCGACCTGAAGCTGGTGACATTGATGCCGGACGCCGCCGGCGACGCGTAATGAAGAAGAAAGAGGCGCAGGCCTACTTGCGCACCACGAAGGCTACGCCGATCACCCCAATCAACATGCCCAGCGCGCCGATCAGGCTGAAGGCTTCGCCGAACATCAGCCAGGCCATCACGGCGGTGGTCGGTGGCGTCAGGTAAAGCAGGCTGGTGACGCTGGTGGCCGCGCTCTTGCGAATCAGCGCAAACAGCAGGAAGATCGCGCCGATCGACAATGCCAGCACCGACCACAGCAAGGCGCCGACAAACTGCGGCGTCCACGACACATGGCTGAGCTTCCAGTCCAAACCTTCCACTGCCACAGCAAACGGCAGCACCACCACCGCGGACGCCAGAAACTGGATCACGGTACCGGTGCGCAGGTCGAAGTGCGCGCAATAGCGCTTCTGGTACAGAGTGCCGGCCGTGATACAGCACAGTGCGAACACGCACAACGCGATGCTGGCCGAGGACAGGCCGATCAGCGAAATCTTGTTGGCCACCACCAGACCCACGCCGCAAAGACCGAGCAGCAAACCCACCCATTGCTTGCCGCGCACCGACTCGCCCAGCAGCGGCGCGGCGAATGCGGTCAGGATGGGCTGCAACCCGACGATCAGGGCCGACAGACCTGCCGGCATGCCGATCTTGATCGCACACCAGACGCCGGCCAGATACCCGGCCTGCAGCAGCACGCCGGCCGTGGCCACGTGGCGGATACGACCATGCGGCCACGGCGCGCGAAACAGCAGCACCAGCGGCAGCAGCACCACCAGCACGCCGGCGAAACGCAGCAGCAGGAAAGTCAGCGGCGGCGCATACGGCAGGCCGAACTTGGCCACGATGAAGCCGGTGCTCCAAATCAGCACGAACACGAAGGGAACCAGGCTCATCAAGAGCTGGCGTTGCCGGCTGGCGCCGGCGGCGGATTGCATCATTTGTTTTTCCAGGGGAGGGCCGCGTGGCGGCCTGGCTCATCTCATCCGTTGTTCCAGCCGGCGGCGTGGAGGTTGGCGAGTCTTATCGTTTGTATGTGTACGGCGACGGTCTGCGCGATGTCGCGCCCGTAACCGCCCGCCATCGTAACCGCAACCGGGATTTTGTGCTGGCGCGCGAAGGAAAATACCGCCTGGTCGCGCGCCGCGAGCCCTTCCATGCTCAGCTTCATCTTGCCCAGGCGATCACCTTCATGGGGATCAGCGCCGGCCAAGAATATCAGCAACTGCGGGGCGAAGCGCTGCTGCAATGCCGCCAGCGCTTCCTGCAGCGCGGCCAGATAATCGGCATCCCCTACCCCGTCCGGCAGGGCGACGTCGAGGTCGCTGCGTTCCTTCTCGAAGGGGTAGTTATTCTGACCATGCAAGGACAAGGTGAACACCGAGTCGTCGCGCGCCAGGATGGAGGCGGTGCCGTTGCCCTGGTGCACATCGAGGTCGATAATCGCCACGCGCTGCGCGCGCCGCTCGGCCTGCATCAGCCGCGCGGCGATGGCCGAGTCGTTGAAGACGCAAAAACCGGCGCCGCGATCGGCGTAGGCATGGTGCGTGCCGCCCGCCAGGTTAACCGCAACGCCGTCGGCGAAGGCGGCGCGGCACGCAGCGATGGTGGCGCCGGATGAGCGGCGCGAGCGTTCGATCATCTGCGGCGTCCACGGAAAGCCGATCTCGCGCTGCTCGGCAGCGGTGAGCTCGCCGCGATCGGCGCGGGCGATGTAGTCGGGATGGTGAGCCAGCGCCAGCTCGCCGTCCGAGGCAGGCATCGCCTCCTGAAAATCCAGTCCCGGCACGGACGCCGCCGCCCCCTCGCGGATCATGCGGTACTTGATCATGGGAAAACGATGGCCGGGCGGCAACGGCAGGACGAAGTGATCGCTGTAAAAGGCTTTCAAACCAGATTTTCCGCAAGACAATATCAAGGTAATGATGACAACCGCGACTCCGACGATGACCGCGCGGAGCAACATCAGCGCCAGGGCCGCTGATGCGATGCGGGATGTTAGCACCAGTTGCGAACCAGGAAATGCTCATGCAGCGAGCAAAAATTCAGAATCGGTTACGTAACTTTTTGACCTGCGACAAACCGTGTTTTCGAACTACTTCTATCTTTCGTCAGAGTATGGGTAGCATCGACCAAACGTGAGTGCCAAGGCGATTAAATTAATGATTCCCGTAGTTTGAAAACCATTGACTTTGTGTCTTTTTAATCTAGAATCGTTTTGTGCAACGCATCATATCTAATAAGAATTACATCGGAGATCCCCATCAGTTCAGATCGGCCCGTAAGCAATCACCCGTAGTGACAGTCCTTTTCATCAACCATTCCAAGCGAAGGATGTTTCAACATGACGACCTACACCGAGCAATTTTCCGCCGCTGCCAAAGCCAACGCCGAAGCGCAGATCGCCCTGTTCAGCCTGCTGGCCAGCAAGACGTTTGAAGGCGTGGAAAAACTGGTGGACCTGAACCTGAAGGCGGCCAAGTCTTCCCTGGAGGAAAGCCAGGCCGCCGCGCAAAAGCTGTTCTCCGCCAAGGACCCGCAAGAGTTCTTTGCACTGACCTCGGCCCATGCCCAGCCGACGCTGGAAAAGTCGGTGGCCTATGGCCGCCACCTGAGCGGCATCTTCTCCAGCACCCAGGCTGAACTGACCAAGACCGCCGAAGCCCAGATCGCCGAAGTCAACCGCAAGGTGATATCGATGATCGACGAGGCGTCCAAGAACGCCCCGGCCGGCTCCGAGCAGGCCATCTCGCTGCTGAAGTCGACCATCGGCAATCTCAACGCCGGTTACGAGCAATTCAGCAAGAGCGCCAAGCAGGCCGCGGAAGTGCTGGAAGCCAATGTGACCAATGCCGTCGACCAGCTGTCGCAGGCGTCCACCAAGGTCACCAAGGCCACCCGCAAGTAATCGCGCATCACTGCGCACAACGCACGGTGGTGCTAATGCATCGCGCGTGCGTCTGACGGTCTGATAAGGCGTCAAAAATGCGAGCCGGTTCTGAAATTTTTGTCTATGATGAAGTTTCGGGCCGGCTCGTTTTGTTTTTCTTGCGCTGTCCGCCCGTTTGAATTTCCGCAGTCCTGCATTTCCCGCAACAGCCTCGCGGACAGGTTCCGCTGGCAGGGCTGATGCGCGCCGCGGCCAGGGGATGGCCGGAACGGCAAACCAATCGATTCCGCATGCGCTGCTGTGCGTTCATTCGCCTGCAGCGACTGCCCAAGCATTTTCCGGCGTCAGCCGGCTTGCGTGAAAAGATTGTCTCCTCGGTATCTGACTCCTCCTACGATACCGTTAAATGCCTCGGTGACGCCGAGGCATTTTTTTACCGGACGCATCCCGCCGCCGGCTGATGCGCGCCATGCGACAACAACCGGATACCGCTCAGCCGTTGATCTGGAATTCCGCCTTCAACTGACGCAGGCCTTCCTGCATCTTCTCAAATGCCGGCTCCACCTGGTCGGGGTCGCCCTTGACGCCAAGGTCGATGTGGCGACGCGTCTTCTCGTCGCCCACGTGCGGCAGGCTGAAGACCTTCACCAGCGGATATTGCGCCTCGATCAATTCCATCAGCGGCGTCAGCGTCGACTCGGCTGCTTCGAACACCAGCATCGAACGCTCCGCCCACGCGCGACGATGGAACAGGTCGGCGTAATGCGTTTCCAACACCCATTCGAACATCGGCCAGGCCATCACCGGGAAACCCGGCGCAAAGTAATGGGCGCCCTGCCCGCTGGTATTGCTGACGGAAAAACCGGGGATCTTGTTGTAGGGATTGGGAATGATGGCCGCACCCTGCGGAAACTCACCCATCTTCAGGCGATGCAGGTTTTCAGGAGAATCGAAATTGGGTTCGATACCCGCCTCGCGCGACGTATCGGCGATACGCTCGCGGATCTTTTCCTTCGCTTGCGGGTGCAAGGCCAGCGGTACGCCCAGGGCGGCGGCCGCGCATTGACGGGTGTGATCGTCAGGTGTGGCGCCGATGCCGCCGGTGCAAAAGACGACGTCGCCGCCGGCCAAAGTGCGCTTCAGAGTCGCGGTGATGCGCTCGGGTTCGTCGCCCACGTATTCCGCCCAGGAAAGCTGCAGGCCGCGCTCGGACAACAGTTCGAGCACCTTGGGAAAATGCTTGTCGATGCGACGGCCGGAGAGAATCTCGTCGCCGATAATGATGAGTCCGAATGCCATGAGTCTGCTCTGCCAGTAAGGTTGGTCAAACTCCGACGATTATGCCCGATTCCCCCTGCGCCCGCCGATACGATGGCGGGTCGGAGGCAGAGACGGGCTCAGCGCGGGTCGACGTCTATGATGTCGGCTGCCGGCCTCAGCGAATCGTCGGGCGACAGCGGCACATCCGGCGGCTGGCCGGTGCGGTGGCGCAGCAGTGCTTCCAGGCAGTAATACTGGAACCACAAGCCGGTAAACACAAAGACCAGCACATACAACCAGATGGCGCCGGCCGCCAGCACCGGGAAAAAGATCACCGACAGCGCGCCGCCCAGCCACAGCAAGGTCGGCGCCGCGCCCATGGCGCCGGCGATGGTGCCGATCGCCAGCAAGGGCCAGCGATGCAGGCGCAGCAGGATGCGCCGCTCCTCGGGTGTGGCGTAATCGGCTAGCGTGTCGTAGGCCATCACGCGATAGGTCAGCCATCCCCACAGCAACGGATGAACGATGAAACTCAGCGGCGGAATCAATGAGACCGGCAGCGTCAGCAGCCACAACACCGTGAACACTGCGAAACACCACAGCGAAGTCCACAGGCTGCCCCACACGCTGCCGCCGTGCTGCTTGGACAGGCTCGGATAATGACGTGCGCCGATGTGGCGCGCGACGGCCGGAATGGTGAACAGGCCGACGAACACTAGCGCCGTCAAAATCATCAGCGGCAGCAGCGCCCACATGGCCAGCATCGGCACGATCACCGTTTTCAGGGTACCCATGCCGAACCAGTTCAACACCGTGCCGGCGATGCCGAACACGCTGTGGACGATGAAGTATTCCTGCAGCCAGTCGATCATCGGCTGCAGCCCCAGCCACAGGCATACGGCCCAGATGCTCAGCGAAAACACGAACGGCAGCAGCGTCAGCAACAGCATGCGGATGTGCAGCTGCGACAGCAGCGCGCGTCCGAAGGAGGCCAGGAACAGCCGCATCAGCGAACCTTCTTCCGGCGCGAGAACTCCACCAGGCGCCTCAAGCCGAGCCACTGCTGCATCCAGAAGCCGCGACCATAGTCACGCCCTTTTCCTGCCGGCGGCGGCAGTTGGTCCCGCACCCCGGTCATGGCGAAGCCCTCGCTGAAATGCGCGGTGCGGAACAGAACATCCCAGATCGGGAACAGCACGGCGAAGTTATGTCCGCCCAACGAATTGCGGCCGCTGCTTTCATGGCCGATGCCGATGGCATGATGCGTGCGATGGAAGCGTGGCGACACCAGCAGGTATTCGCCGACGCGGCCGAAATGAATGCGCACGTTGGCATGCTGCAAGCTTTGTAGCATGCGCGACAGCGACACCAGCAGGATGTATTGCGACGGCTCCACGCCAATCAGCAGCGCCACCAGGCCAAGGAAGATGTCGTGCACCAGGTCGTCCAGCACGTGGTTGCGATCGTCGCTCCACAGGTTCATGTTCTGCTGGCTGTGGTGCAGGCTGTGCAGCGCCCACATCCAGCGCACATTGTGCTGCGCCCAGTGATACGCGTATTCGCACAGGTCCAGCACCACCATGTAGAGCAGGAAGCTGACCAGCGCCCGGTCGGTCACGCCCGGCCAGACCTGGTCCAGGTTCCAGGTGCCCCAGCCTTCCAGGTGCAGCGCCTCGGAGGCGTATGACAGTGCAGGATCGAGCAGCACGAAGGCAAGAATGGGGATCACCCCCAAGCGCTGCAGCACGGTGTAGATGAAATCGTTCCAGCGCGCGCGCGGGTCGTTGATCTTGTGCACCGGGATCATGGACTCCAGCGGGCGCAGGATCAGGAACAGGATCACCAGTTCGCAAATGCCCACCAGCACCCACTCGGTGCCGGTGAACGCTTCTTCGACGAACTCCCCCATGCCGATGAAAAACACCAGCGGCTGCACGAGGGTCTCGAACAGCCAGCCCTGGACGGCGGCAAATAGCTCTGAAATGGTTTGGATCATGATTCTGGTCTTGGTATGGTCTTGCACCACAGTGATCGGCGCCCCTCCGGCGGCCGATCGCCCCGTTTCGACTGAGCCCGCGCCTCAGCGTTCCTTGCCGCCCGCAAACAAATGACGATAGGCCGGGTGCTCGCGCAGCGTGGCAAAGCAGAAGCCCTTCTGCTCCAGCCCGGTGATCAAGGGCTCCAGCACGGCCGGCGCCCACGGATCCTGGCGCGACCAGATTCCCATATGGGCCAGGAAGATGTCGCCATCCTTCAGCCCGGCCAGCGCCTTCTTCAGCAAGCTCTCATTCGGGAATTTGTCGCTGGGCAACTCGTCTCCCGAAAAACCCGCCGGCGCCCACGCCACGTGGGCATAGCCGCAGGCCTGTCCGGCCTTGAGCAGGTTGGGCGTGAGCTTGCCGCCGGGAGCTCGCCACAGCGGATCGAGCTTGCGCCCGGTCATTTCCTCGAAGCGATGGTCGACCCGCGTCATTTCCTCGCAATACTGGGCCGGCGTCCATTGCAGCTTCTTGCCTGCCTGGGCGCCGAATTGCGGACGCACCTCGATCTTGTCGCCGGGCAGGTCGCGCACCACGTAGACGTGGTCGAAGGTGTGCGTGCCGAAGGCGTGCCCCTCGGCCGCCAGTCGCTTCCACAGCGGCTGCCAGCCAGGGTCGAGTGAATAATCGCCGTGGATGGTCTTTTCGTTGGCCAGGAAGAACGTAGCCTTGATGTGATGGCGCAGCAGGGTCTGCTCGATCAGCTCGGCCTGCGACTGGCTGCCGGTGTCGAAGCTCAGGTAGATCGTCCCCTTGCAGGCGGCGGCCGTCGATGAGGCCGGCGTCGCCGATTGCGCCGCGGCCTGACCGGCCGCCAGGATAGCGAGCAGGGTCAGGCCGCGGAGTTGCTTGTTTGGCATCCGTCGCTTCATGCCTCTCAGATGTCGGGCGCGCGGTTATACAGATAGATGCCGTGCGGCGAGCGGCCGACCGGGATCACCTTGCTGATCGAACGGCTGGCCAGGTCGATCACGGCGACCTTCTTCACCCAGCGCAGCGTCACCCACATGGTCTTGCCGTCGTCGGTCACTTCCATGCAGTCCGGGCCGCCCGGCACCTTGATGGTGCCGACGTTTTCCAGCGTCTGCATGTCGACCACGCTGATGGTGTTGGCCACGCGGTTGGAGACATACACGAAGCGCTTGTCGCCCTGGGCGCGGAAGTTGTGGGCGCCGTTGCCGGTCTTGATCTGCTTGACGACTTTCTGGGTGCGCCAGTCGATCACCTGCACGTAGTCGCTGCCCATGATGCCTACCAGCAGGTATTTGTTGTCCGGCGTCATCATGATGCCGGCCGGTAGCTTGCCCACCGGCATGGTCCACTTCACCTGCTGGGTGGCCAGGTCGATGGCGCTGATCTGGTCGCTGCCCTGCTGGGTGATGAAGGCAGTGGTGCTGCCGTTGTCGAAGGCGATGTGGCTGGGCGTCTTGGCCAGCGGGATACGCTTGGACAGCTTCAGGTCGGTGCCGTCATAGCTATAGACGTCGACGCGATCCAGGCGCAGGCCGGTGGCCACGAACCACTTCTGGTTGGGGGTGAAACCGATCTGGTAGGGATCGACGATGTCGCGAATGCGGCGCTGGACCTCACCGCTCTTGGGATCGAGGAACAGCAACTGATTGCCGGTGGCGCTGGCGACGATCAGGGACTTGTTGTCCGGCGTGGCCATCAGGTGGTGCGGCTCCTTGCCCACAGAGAAGGTGGAGAGCTCCTTGTGGTTGGCCTGGTCCAGCAGCGAGACCGAGGCGTCGCCCGAGTTGAGCACCACCACCACGTTGGCCTCGGCAGAGACGGCCGCAGTGGCCATGACGGCCGATACTGCCGTGACGCATGCCGCGCGGAGAGAAACGGAAAAAAGTTGACTGAATCGACGCAACATGACGAACTTTACACAAAAAGGCCTGCTCTCACCGTGCGGAAGGCACGTCTTGAGACCTTAACGTATGCAAGGACGATCCGGCTGACAAGTGCCTGACGCATTCTGCAAAAAATCCGCAGTTTTGGTTTACACTGCCTGCCGTTCCGGTCGCATCCCGCAGCCGGAGCGGCCTGCAGCCCCACCAGACCAAGGAAAAAGGGCTGCGCCGTCCGCCTGAAAAGTTTCCCGCAAGCATGCGTTTCCTTCAACCGAAACGCACCCGCGGGCGACTCCTGCCAGGACGAATGGCCGCCGGCTGCGACGACCGCAATTCTCCCCATCCATCTGAAAGGAACATGATGTCCACGATCACCACAGCTTCCGGGCTGCAATACGAAGAAATCAACGTTGGCTCGGGCGACGAAGCCAAGGCCGGCAGCCACGTTACCGTGCACTACACCGGCTGGCTGCAAAATGCGGACGGCAGCGCCGGCAGCAAGTTCGACTCCAGCAAGGATCGCAACGATCCGTTCGCGTTCCCGCTGGGCGCCGGCCATGTGATCCGCGGCTGGGACGAAGGCGTGCAAGGCATGAAGGTGGGCGGCGTGCGCAAGCTCATCATTCCCGCCGGCCTGGGCTACGGCGCGCGCGGCGCGGGCGGCGTGATTCCTCCCAACGCCACCCTGATCTTCGAAGTCGAACTGCTGGCCGTCTAAGCCCGCCGGAGGAGACACGATGAGCACCCTGCAAGAGCAATTCGAAGCCGCCGTCGCCGAGTCCAAGACCCTGCCCGAGCGCCCCGACAACATGACCCTGCTGAAGATGTACGGCCTGTACAAGCAAGGCAGCAGCGGCGATGTCCAGGGCGAGCGCCCCGGCATGACCGACTTCGTGGCGCGCGCCAAGTTTGACGCCTGGGCCGCCAACAAGGGCCTGGATCAGGCCGCCGCGCAGCAGCAGTACATCGACCTGTTCAACGACCTCAAGGGTTGATGATCGGTTGCCCCCTCCCGTCACCCGGGAGCGGTAAGCAAAAAGGGTGCGCCATCACGGCGCGCCCTTTTTCATTCTCATGCCTCCCCGAACCGGGCCCGGGGATTCGTCGGCAAGCGATTCAGGACTTCACGACATCCTTGTTCAGCAGGTTCGGCGGCGTCTGGCCCGACAAGGCTGCGATCAGGTTGTCGGCCGCGCAGTTGGCCATGGCCAGGCGCGTCGGCGTGGAGGCGCTGGCGATGTGGGGCGTGAGCACCACGTTGGTCAGCGGCAGGAACGCCGGCTTGAAGGCCGGCTCGTTCTCGAACACGTCGACGCCGGCGGCAGCGATGCGACCGGCGCTGAGCGCCTCGATCAGCGCGGCATCGTCAACGATGCCGCCGCGCGCGATGTTGGTCAGGGTGGCGGTCGGCTTCATCAGCGCCAGCTCGGCGGCGCCGATGGTGTGGTGGGTTTCCTTCGAATACGGCAGCACCAGCACGACGTGGTCGGCGCGCTTCAACAACTCTTCCTTGCCGACGTACTGCGCGTTGTTGGCGCGCGCTTCCAGTTCCGGCGCCAGGCGCGAACGGTTGTGATACAGCACGTTCATGTCGAAGCCCAGCGAGCGGCGCGCGATGGCCTGGCCGATACGCCCCATGCCGATGATGCCCAGCGTGGCGCCATGCACGTCGGGACCGACGAAGCTGTCGTAGCTCCACTTCTTCCATTTGCCGGCGCGCAGGAAATGCTCGGACTCGGTGATGCGGCGCGCGGTTGCCATCATCAGCGCCCAGCCGAAGTCGGCGGTGGTCTCGTTGAGCACGTCGGGCGTGTTGGTGGCCATCACGCCGGCGGCGGTGGCGGCGGCGATGTCGATGTTGTTGTAGCCGACCGCCATGTTGCACACCGCCTTCAACTGCGGATTGGCGGCAAACAGGGCCGCCGTGACCGGCTCGCTGGGCGTAGTGAACAGGCCGTCCTTGCCTTGCGACTTGGCCAGCAGTTCGTCGGCCGAATAGATGCGGTCTTCCTGGTTGGACTCCACCTCGAAGTGCTGTTCCAGGCGGGCCAGCACTTCCGGGAAGATGGCGCGCGATACGAAGATCTTTTGTTTCATGGCTGTGTCTCTTTGCTTTGTTTTCGGATGGGCAAACCGGCAAGACTCCGATTCTGCCCTACTTGAAGAAAATGAAGGTCATCACGACGAACAACGGCACGAGGATGCCGCAGGACCAGGCCATGTAGCCGAAGAAGGACGGCATGCGGATGCCGCGCTCCTCGGCGATGGCCTTGACCATCATGTTGGGGGCATTGCCGATGTAGCTGTTGGCGCCCATGAACACGGCGCCGGCCGAGATCGCCGCCAGCGTGGAGGCCAGCGGCCCCATCAGTTCGGCGGCGTCGCCCGAGGCGGTGTTGAAAAACACCAGGTAGGTTGGCGCGTTGTCGAGGAAGGACGACAGCGCGCCCGTCATCCAGAAATACATGGCGTCGTCGGGGCGGCCGTCGGGCCCCGTCACGGCGCGCACCACGGCGGCGAAAGCGCCCTGCTCGCCCGCGCGCAGCATGGCGATCACCGGCGCAATGGTGAGGAAGATCGCAGCAAACAGCTTGGCCACCTCCAGCATCGGCCCCCAGCCGAAATCGTTGCCCTCGCGCGCGCTGCGCGGCGTCAGCTTCAGCGACGCCAGGATCACCGCGACCAGGCCCAGGTCGCGCGCCAGGTTCTGCCAGTCCTGCGGCGCGCCCATCACCTCGAAGGCCGTGCCCGGCTTCCAGATCCCGCTCATCAGCACCAGCGCCACAGCCACGGCCAGGAGGATGAAGTTGACGCCGCCCTCGAAGCTGAGCGGCGCGTCCGGCGTCGGATCGAGCGCGCGGATTTCCTCACGGTTCAGGTAGTAGTGGCGGTCGAGCAGGTAAAAGATGGCCAGCAGCGCCGCACACAGGAACAGCATCGGCAGCAGCACGTGGCGCGCTGTCCAGAAGAAATCGACGCCCTTGAGGAAGCCCAGGAACAGCGGCGGATCGCCCAGCGGCGTCAGTGAGCCGCCCGCATTGGCGACCAGGAAGATGAAGAACACCACGATGTGCGCCACGTGGCGCCGGTCGTCATTGGCGCGGATCAGCGGCCGGATCAGCAGCATGGCCGCGCCGGTGGTGCCCATCACGCTGGCCAGCACCGTGCCCAGCGCCAGGATCGCGGTGTTCAGTCCCGGCGTGCCGCGCAGGTTGCCGCGCACGCAGATGCCGCCGGCCACCGTGAACAGCGCCGTCAGCAGGATGATGAAAGGAAGATATTCCGCCAGCAGCGCATGCACGCTTACGGCCAGCGCCGCATGGGCGCCCTGCGCAACGCCGAAGGGCAACAGGAAGGCCAGCGCCCAGAACGCCGCGATCTTGCCGAAATGGTGATGCCACAAGGACGGCGCCAGCAGCGGCAGCACCGCAATCGACAGCAGCACGCCGGCAAACGGCAGCGCCCACAAGGTGGAGAGTGCGGCGCCATCGATCTCGGCGGCCAGGCACAGTGACGGAAAGGTGAAGGCGGCGAAGGCCGCGGACGCGGTCGCGATGGCTCTGGTCTGCAATGTCGTCCCGCAATGGCTGGTGGCGAAGAGGTGCCACACTATAGCAGCCGCGCCGGCGGCCCCGCCTGAAACGAGGTGTACCGCCAAAAACTTTCAACTGTTGCGCAGAGCGCCCGGCAACAGCGGGCACCTGCGCGGACGGCCGGTCTCAGCCCTTGATCTCGAACACCTGGCGCAGGTAGTTCACGTAAGCCAGGTCATCGCACATGTTCTTGGACGGGGTATCGGACAGCTTGGCCACCGGCTGGCCGTTGCAACGGACCATCTTCATGACCACCTGCAGTGGCGTGTAGCCCAGGTCGTTGGTGAGGTTGGTGCCCACGCCGAAGGCCACCTTGGCGCGATCCTTGAAGCGCAGGTAGAGCGCGCGCACCTTGTCGAAGTCGAGGCTGTCGGAGAACACCAGTACCTTGGAAGACGGGTCGACGCGGTTGTCCCGGTAGTGCTGGATCAGGCGCTCGCCCCATTCGAACGGGTCGCCGGAGTCGTGACGGGCGCCGTCGAAGAGCTTGCAGAAGTACATGTCGTAGTCGCGCAGGAAGGCGTCCATGCCGTAGACGTCGGACAGCGTGATGCCGAGGTCGCCGCGATACTCGCGCGCCCACATCTCGAAGGCGAAGGTTTGCGAGTCGCGCAGGCGCGGACCGAGCGCCTGGCAGGCCTGCAGGTATTCGTGCGCCATGGTGCCCAGCGGGGTCAGTCCGTGCTGCATGGCGTACATGACATTGGAGGTGCCCGCGAAGTGGGTGCCCATGCGCTGCTTCATTTCGTCGATCACCTCGGCGTGCCAGCTGCGCGAGAAGCGGCGGCGCGTGCCGTAGTCGGCGATGTTGCAGCCGGCCAGCTCCGGATCGTCGGTAATCACCGAAATCTTCTTGCGCAGGCGCGCGCGCCCCTCTTCCAGGTCGGGCGAGCGCTGGGTGTCGCGGAAATAGACTTCGTTGACGATGGCCAGCACCGGCACCTCGAACATGATGGTGTGCAGCCACGGGCCCTTGACGATGATCTCGATCTCGCCGTTGCCGGCGGCGGCCGGCTGCACGGTGATGTATTTCTCGTTCAGGTGGAACAGGTCGAGGAAGTCAACGAAGTCGCTCTTGATGAAGCGCAGGCTGCGCAGGTAGCTGAGTTCGTCTTCCTTGAAGCGCAGGCGACACATCGCCGCGATCTCGGCGCGAATCTCGTCCACGTAGGGCGTCAGGTCGACGCCTTCGTTGCGGCACTTGAACTTGTATTCGACCTGCGCGCCGGGGAAGTGATGCAGCACCACCTGCATCATCGTGAATTTGTACAGATCGGTATCGAGTAAGGATGTGATGATCATGAAATCCGGATGCGGCCATGCCGCCTGTTGCCGTGTTGGTGGGTCCGTCCCCGCATCCGGACCGCGTGGCGGTCCCGTGCAGCGGGAGGGGCGGCGCCGGTGTGCGCCATGCCCGCTAGTTTAACCCGGATCAGATAAAGCAAAGCCCCCTGCATCGAGGGGGCTTTGGGGGCGCTACGCGAACAAACGCGGCGTGGCCGGATTACTTCATGGCCGACGCCGGACGACGGCTGCGCACGTAGGTCGCGTTGGGCAGGTAAGCCGCGCCGTCGAGGTAGCGCCAGTTGCTCATGCTGCTGCGACCATCCTTCTGCGACACCAGGCCGACGAAGGCGCCCATGGAGGCTTGCTGGTCCAGCGGGCGGAAAGCGATCGGGCCCAGCGGCGAATCCAGCTGCAAGCCGCGCAGGGCATCCACCAGGGCATCGCCGTCGGCGCCGTCGGTCTTCTTCAGGCCGGCCGCAATGGCTTTCATGGTGGTGTAGCCGAAGATCGCCGAGAGCTGCGGGCGCTGGCTGAATTTCTTCAAATAAGCCTCAAGGAACTGCTGGTGCTCGGGCGTGGTGATCTGGTCCCATGGATAGCCGATCGCGACCCAGTCGCGAATCGCCTCGCTTTGCGCCGGATCCAGGCTCTGAGCCCCGGCCGAGGCCATCGACACCACACTGGCGCCGGCGAACAGCTGCTGGCGGTTGCCGGCCTGGACGAATTTCTGCAGGTCGTCGCCGAAGGTGGCGTTGAAGATGCCGTCAGGGCGCGCCTGACGCAGCACGCGCACCACCTCGTCGGCCTTGATCTTGCCCAGCGCCGGCCATTGCTCGGCGATGAACTCGACATCCGGGCGCGCCTGCTTCAACAGCAGCTTGAAACTGGCCGCGGCGCTCTGGCCGTACTCATAGTTGGGCGCCACTACCGCCCAGCGACGGCCCGGCATGCGCGCGGCCTGCTCGGCCAGCATCGCGGCCTGCATGTAGGTCGACGGACGCACCCGGAAGGTGTAGCGATTGCCCTTGTCCAGCGTGATGGCGTCCGACAGGGCATCCCCCACCACGAACACCGTCTTGCCGCGCGCCGCTTCGCGCGCCACGGCCAGCGCCACGTTGGAGAGCATGGTGCCGGTCAGCACCTCGACATGTTCCTTGGACACCAATTCGCGGGCATTGCGGGCGGCCTGGTCGGCATCGCCGTCGTCGTCGCGCGCCACCAGCTCCAGCGGACGGCCGCGCACGCCGCCGGCGGCATTGATTTCTTCCAGCGCCAGCGCCAAGCCGTTACGGTAGGCCTGGCCCACCGGCGACAGGCTGTTATGGCTGTTGATCTCGCCGATGCGGATGGCATCGGCGGCGCAAGCCCGGCCCGGGCCGAAGACCAGGGCCAGACCCAGGCCGATACCGGCCAGCAGGGTGCGACGAGGGAAACGATAGGCTTGTTGGGGCTGTTCAGCGTTCACGCCGGGACATCCTTTTCTTGATTCGGGCGGTTCTCAGCAGGCTGCAAAGCCCCGCCCCATGCGCTGTTTCGGCATTACGCAGGGCATTGGCGGCGGCTTGTCCCATCGCTGAGTTGTTTATTTACTTATACGTAATCTGTATAAGCCTCATTTGTGGGAAAAATCGAATTACCTTAAAATACAAGGCTTTGCAGCGGGTTGCGCAGCGTGTTTCCGGGGCCGCCGAACGATATCCAGACGATGTCAATCGGATATGAAAAGGCGGGGAAAGACGGCAAGACAATCAGGCGAACCGGCTGTGAAATGATTTTAACCGTGCCATATTGCCATCAATTGCGGCGCAGTTAGCCATCGGTTTTAAGAATATTTACAGATAGGACAGTTATGACCCACGTTGTCACCGATTCCTGCGTCCGTTGCCGCTATACGGATTGCGTGGATGTTTGCCCGGTGGATTGCTTCCGCGAAGGCCCGAATTTCCTGGCGATCGATCCGGACGAATGCATCGACTGCGCGGTGTGCGTCGCGGAATGCCCGGTCAACGCGATTTACGCGGAAGAAGACGTGCCGGCCGACCAGCAGGAATACATTGACCTGAACGCGCAACTCTCGCGCAACTGGCCCTCCATCACCAAGACCAAGGCCCCGCTGGCCGAAGCCGAGGAATGGAAGGACAAGACCGGCAAGCTGCAATATCTGCAGCGCTGATCGCTGCGGCATATCAAGACTCGCGGCAGGCAATACCCCCAGAATTGCGGTTGCGCATCCAGCCAGGCAGCTCCATCGTCCCAGCCAGATGCGCAGCCGTTTGTGTTTTACCCCCGGGTAAAACCACGCGGAAGACGAGGTCTTCCGGACTTTTCACCGTCGCGGCATGCCCCGCCCACGCGGCCCGGGCTCCCGCCGACCGATCTCACAGCAAACCGGCGTCCGCCTCTAGCCAATTGAGTGTGAAAAAACCTCTCAACTGAAACTGAAACAGGAATATCAAGAAATCATGGAAAACAACGTCAAGGGCGCAGCCGCTCAGGGCACCATCGAAGCCGATGCCGTCATCATCGGCGCCGGCCCGGTCGGCCTCTTTCAGGTGTTCGAACTCGGTTTGCTGGAGATCAAGGCGCACGTGATCGATTCGCTGCCGGTCGTCGGCGGCCAGTGCGTCGAGCTGTACCCGGACAAGCCCATCTATGACATTCCCGCCGTGCCGGTCTGCACCGGCCAGGAACTGACCGACAACCTGTTGAAGCAGATCGAGCCCTTCGAGCCGACCTTCCACCTGGGTCAGGAAGTGACCGTGGTGCAAAAGCGCGAAGACGGCCGCTTCGACGTCGAGACCTCGACCGGCACCAAGTTCATCACCAAGACCATCTTCATCGCCGCCGGCGTCGGTTCGTTCCAGCCGCGCACGCTGAAGGTCGAGGGCATCGAGCAGTTCGAGAACTCGCAAGTGTTCTACCGCGTCAAGGATCCGGCCAAGTTCGAAGGCAAGAACATCGTCATCTGCGGCGGCGGCGACTCCGCCCTGGACTGGGCGCTGAACTTCGTCGGCAAGGCCGAATCGGTGATCCTGCTGCACCGTCGCGAAGAATTCCGCGCGGCCCCGGCGTCGGTGGCCAAGATGAAGGAACTGTGCGAACAGTATGAAATGCAATTCCTGGTCGGCCAGGTCACCGGCACCGAGATCGCCGACGGCCAGCTCAAGGAAGTCAAGGTCACCGGCGCCGACGGCGTCACCCGCCGCCTGCCGCTGGACATGCTGCTGGTGTTCTTCGGCCTGTCGCCGAAGCTGGGCCCGATCGCCGAGTGGGGCCTGGACATCGAACGCAAGCAGCTGAAGGTGATGGACACCGAGAAGTTCGAGACCAACGTCCCGGGCATCTTCGCCGTGGGCGACATCAACACCTATCCGGGCAAGAAGAAGCTGATCCTGTCGGGCTTCCACGAAGCCGCGCTGGCCGCTTTCGGCGCCGCGCCCTACATCTTCCCGGAAAAGAAGATCCACATGCAGTACACCACCACCTCGCCCAAGCTGCACAAGATCCTGGGCGTGGAAACCCCGGTGTTCGACTGATCAGCCAGTCCCATGTCGCCGCGGAGCCGATCCGCAGCGCATGGCAGCATGACCGAAGCCCCTGCCCTGCAGGGGCTTTTTCATTGCGGCCTCGAAAACTGTCGCAATGCACCAAACTTTCCCGGCGAATTTCTGTCTTTGGTCTTACCAGCGTCAGGAGCCGCCGGCGAAGCATGTTATGCTACCGCGTCGCAGCACGAACAATGTTGACAAATTGCAATATTTGTGGTGTGTCAGCCAACAACCTTCGCCAAACGTTTGATGCACATGCCTGCTCGCGCCCTTCCCGGCGCCCGGCGCGGCCACAAGCCCGCCCGCAACCGGGACGCCGCCGGCATCTGTATAAAGGTCAGCTATGCTTTATCAATTGCATGAACTCAACCGCGCGTTTCTGAACCCGATGATGCAGTGGGCGGAAACCTCCGCCAAGCTGTTCTCGGATCCGGTTTCCCCGCTCGCCCATACCCCTTTCTCGCAGCGCATCGCCGCCGGCTATGAGCTGCTGTATCGCCTGTCCAAGGAATACGAAAAGCCGCAGTTCAACATCCATGAAGTGGAAGTCGACGGCAAGGCCACGGGCATCGTCGAAGAAGTCGTCGAGACCAAGCCGTTCTGCCGCCTGATCCACTTCAAGAAGGACCTGTCGGCGCGCCAGATCTCCACGCTGAAGCAACCCACCGTGCTGGTCGTGGCGCCGCTGTCGGGTCACCACTCCACGCTGCTGCGCGAGACCGTACGCGCGCTGCTGCAAGAGCATGACGTCTACATCACCGACTGGACCGACGCCCGCATGGTGCCGGTCGAGCAAGGCGACTTCCACCTGCATGACTACGTCTACTACGTGCAGGACTTCATCCGCACCCTGGGCCCGGACGTGCACGTGATTTCGGTGTGCCAGCCCACCGTGCCGGTGCTGGCGGCCATCGCGCTGATGGCCAGCGCCAACGACCCCAAGCTGCCCAAGAGCATGACCATGATGGGCGGCCCGATCGATGCCCGCAAGTCGCCGACCTCGGTCAACGACCTGGCCACCGAAAAGCCCTACGCCTGGTTCGAGAACACCGTGATCTACAGCGTGCCGGCCAACTACCCCGGCTTCGGCCGCAAGGTCTACCCGGGCTTCCTGCAGCACGCCGGTTTCGTCGCGATGAACCCGCGCCGCCACGCGCAAAGCCACTGGGACTTCTACATGCACCTGCGCGACGGCGACGATGCCTCGGCCGAAGACCATCGCAAGTTCTATGACGAGTACAACGCCGTGCTGGACATGCCGGCCGAGTTCTACCTTGAGACCATCAAGATCGTGTTCCAGGACTTCGACCTGGCGCGCGGCACCTGGGAGATCGAAGGCAAGCCGGTACGCCCGCAGGACATCAAGTCGGTGGCGCTGTTTACCATCGAGGGCGAGCTGGACGACATCTCCGGCTCCGGCCAGACCGAGGCCGCGCAAAACCTCTGCAGCGGCATTCCGAAGGCGAACAAGCAACACTTCACGGTGCCCAAGGCCGGCCACTACGGCATCTTCTCGGGCCGCCGCTGGCGCGAGATCGTTTGTCCGAAGATCGGCGAATTCATCCGCAGCAAGAGCTGAATTCGGCCAGCGCGACCGGCAGGCGCGCCAGCCGACCAAACGGCCAAGCAAAAATCCGGCGCTACGCACAAACGTAGCGCCGGATTTTTTATGCCGCCGGGGATGACGCCAAATGCCTAATGCGCCGCCGCGGCGTGCGAGCGCCGCTCCCTGCCGCGCTTGCGGTAGTCTTTCCAGACCTGGGCCAGCACGCCGACGGCCAGCATCGCTGCAATGGCGCAGATGTCGGCCATCAGGCCGGCCCAGCGGCCCGGCTGCCCGCCGACGGCGAGATACAGCAGGATGTCGGCCAGCAGCGAAATCATCGTCCCCGCGACGAAGCACACCAAACCGTTCTTGCCCACTGTGACCACCAACGGCAGGTGGTCGGCCAGCTGCCGGATCCAGCCCTGGCGCACCATCATCGCCACCAGCCACAGCACCGCCATGAAACTGCCCACCCGCAGCGACGACAGATTCTGCTTGAATACCGGGCCGGGATCGAACTCGACGAACATGCGCATGCACAAGAAGCCGATCGCCACCGCCGCCGCCACCCGCGTCAACTTGCGCCGGCGCAGCGCGGCGTCGGCGTCCTCGCGCTGGTAGCTCTTCAGTGGATGCAGGCGGCACACCACGCCGATCACGAACAGCAGCTGCCAAGCGAAGGGGTTGAAGGTCCAGCCGGCCGGCGTCACCGTCGGCAGGAAGCGCGCCAGCAGCGGCGCCAGGCCCCACATCGCCAGGCTGCCGGCGGCGGCCAGCCAGGGCCGCCGCCGCACCGACGGCACGATCAGCGGCGAGGCCAATGCGAACAGCATGTACATCGGCAGGATGCTCGACAGATAAGGCTGGCGCGCCAGCCGGATCATCTCGCTGCCGATCTGCAACGGCTCATCGATGAAGGTGCCGATGTCGGTATATTCCAGCGTGGGGGTGTGCAGCCGCAGCGCGGTGAACAGCAGGCCCAGCAACAGCATCAGCGTCACCGTCAGCAGGAAGGAACGGTAGAGCTGCCAGCCGCGCTGCAGGAAGCGCCAGCGCGCGGCTTCATCGCCGTTCTTGTCGGCGATGGCGGTGTAGGCGGCGGCGGTGGCGTAACCGGCCAGGAAGACGAACACCTCGGTGGCGTCGAAGATGGCGAAACGCTGCAGCGTGAACTGGCCGAGCATGCTGCCCGAAATGTGGTCGACCACGATCATCAGCAACACCACGCCGCGGAAGAAGTCGACTTCGAGGGAACGCCCGCCGTGGGCAGGACCTGGAAACTTGATCATGGTGCGCCTGCGCCGGAGCGCCCGTCTGGAAGGATCCGGATGCGCGGCATCCGGTGCTCTCTCAGATGGATGGCGCAAAAAGCGCGAAGTTCATCCCGATTGAGGCTTCATAACGAGACGTTCTAAGGACGATTCCTTGCGCTCGCGCAGGCCGGCGGCTGTCGGACGGCATGACTTCGGGCCGTTTTCCCCGGATAATGTCGGCTTTGTGTTGTTGACCTGCCCTACCGACGTGCCGCCATCCGCCACCACATCGCCCGCCTTGCCGACCGAGACCTCCGCCCTCGCCGACCGGATCGAAGACCTGCTGCCGCAAACCCAGTGCACCAAATGCGGCTACCCGGCCTGCCGTCCCTACGCCGAGGCGATTGCCGAGGGCCGCGCCGGGCATAACCAGTGCCCGCCCGGCGGCGCCGAAGGCATTGCACGCCTGGCGCAACTGCTGGGCAAGCCGGTGATCCCGCTCAATCCCGTCCACGGCGTTGAACAGCCGCGCCTGCTGGCGGTGATCGACGAGCAGGTCTGCATCGGCTGCACGCTGTGCATCCAGGCCTGCCCGGTGGACGCCATCGTCGGCGCGGCCAAGCAGATGCATACGGTGGTCGACGACCTGTGCACCGGCTGCGAGCTGTGCGTGGCGCCCTGCCCGGTGGACTGCATCGCGCTGGTTGAGGCGACGCCGGGCCGCAGCGGCTGGCAAGCCTGGTCGCAACAGCAGGCCGATGCCGCCCGCGCCCGCCACGACTGGCGCAACACGCGGCTCAAGCGCGACAAGCAGGAAAACGACGACCGCCTGGCCGCCAAGGCGGCCGCCAAATTGAAGGAAGTGGAAGCTGCCGCAGCCGGCACGCCCGAAGAACAAGCCGAACTGGCGCGCAAGAAGGCCATCATCCAGGCCGCCATGGAGCGCGCCCGCCTGAAGAAACTGGAAGCAACACAAGAACAAGACCGCTCATGAACCCGACCAAACGCCGCGAGATCTTCGAGCGCCTGCGCCGCGCCAATCCCGAACCGCGCACCGAACTGGAATACACCACCCCCTTCGAGCTGCTGATCGCGGTGCTGCTGTCGGCCCAGGCCACCGACGTCTCGGTCAACAAGGCTACGCGCAAGCTCTACCCGGTGGCCAATACGCCGGAGAAGATCTACGCCCTGGGCGTGGACGGCCTGATCCCCTACATCCAGACCATCGGCCTGTATCGCACCAAGGCCAAGAACACCATCGAAACCTGCCGCATCCTGATCGAGCAGCACGACAGCCAGGTGCCGGAGTCGCGCGAGGAGCTGGAGGCTCTGCCGGGCGTGGGCCGCAAGACCGCCAACGTAGTCTTGAACACCGCCTTCGGCCATCCCACCATCGCGGTGGACACGCATATCTTCCGCGTCTCCAACCGCACCGGCATTGCGCCGGGCAAGGATGTGGATGAGGTCGAACGCAAGCTGCTGAAGTTCGTCGCGCCGGAATTCCGGCTGGACGCGCACCACTGGCTGATCCTGCATGGCCGCTACACCTGCATCGCGCGCAAGCCGCAATGCTGGAACTGCGTGATCGCCGACCTGTGCGAATTCAAACAGAAGACGCCGCTGCCGCAAAAAGGCGTCTGAGCGTCTCTTCCCCGCCGTTCATGGTCGCGGCGCGCCGTCGATTTGCAGCACGGGCGCCCAGCGCCGGTCCTGCACCTCGTACATGGTGAAGCTTGGATGCAGTAGGTCGCCCTCCTCATTGAAGGCGATCGTCCCGCTCACCCCGGCCAGCTTCAGCTTGTGCATCTCGCGCGCGATGGCCGCGCCGTCGGTCGCGTTGGACTGGCGCATGCCGCTGATCAGCGCCTGCGCGGCGTCGTAGGCGAAGGTAGCGTACAGGTCGACATTGGTGTCGAAGCTCTGCCCATAGCGCTGGCGAAACGCCTTCCAGCCCGGCATCTTGTCGGCCGCCGGGCCCGGCTCCAGCACCAGGGCGCCGTCGGCATCGGCGCCGGCCTGCATCAGGAAAGGCAGGCCGACCGTGCCGGCCGAGCCCATTAGTCGGGAATCGATCTTGAGCCGCCTGATCGCCTTGGCCAGCAGGCCGGCTTGCCAGTCCAGGCCGCCGAAGAAGATCAGATCGGGACTACGCTTGCGGATCTGCAGCAGCGGGCCGTTGAAGTCCGAGGTCTTGTCGCTGACCGAATAACTGCCGGTCACCTCCACTCCCAGCTCGCGCGCCGTGCGCGCCACCTGCTCGGCCAGCCCCTTGCCGAACGGCGTGCGGTCATCAATGGTGGCCAGCGTCTTCACGCCCAGCTTGCGTACCGCGAACTCGGCCGACAACTGGCCCACGGCGTCGTTGTTGGGAATGGTGCGAAACACGCCGGGATACGCCTGCGCGGTGAAGCGGCGACTCATGGTCGCCGGGGAAATCTGGATCACGCCGGCGGCATGGTAGATCGGCGCCGCCGCCAGGCTGGCGCCGCTGTTCCAATGCCCGACTACGCCCAGCACGTGCTGGCTGACCAGGTAGCGCGCCACATATTCGGCGGTCGCGGGATCGGCGCGGTCATCCTGGGCCAGCAGCCGCAGGCGGTAATTCTTGCCGGCCAGGCGCAAGCCCTTGCGGTTGGCCTCGTCCACCGCCAGTTGCACCGCGTTCTGCATGCTCTTGCCGACGCCGGCCGAGGGGCCGCTCAACGGGCCGGCGAAACCGATCAGCAATGTGTCTTCGTCGGTCGGGTCGGACGGCGCAGCCTTGGACTCTTCCGCCTTGGCCGGGGTAGCCGTGCGCTCGGGCGTGCGCGCGTGCGCATCCGGCAGCGCCAGCGAGAGCGCAGCCATCAAACCGACGGCCGCGCCCCATGAGAGGCGCCATGGACGTGGGTGAGGCAAGCAACGGTGAAGCAGGCGTGCTGCGAAGTGCATGCGACCATCCCCTTTTGATGCCCGGCCCTGGTGCGATACCGACAGGAATGCGCAACGGGCGGGTCTGCTTGTGGTGGTGACTCGATGTGAAACTTGTCTGCCGGCAACGATAGTACTGCAAGAGCGGCCGCCCGGGGGACTCGCTACCGGCTTTCGTGCGCCCGTGCCGCCGCGCCCGCCTGAAGACCGTGCGCAGGCAGCGTAAAATAGCGGTTTCACCGAGTCTTTGATTGCCCCGCAGCGCCATGATATTCAACCCGACCCAGCACGATGTCCGCCGCTTCTTTTGCGAAGCCTACCGCAAGCACCAAGGCAATGAAGTCCTGACACCGCTCGAAGCCATCGCGCGCGACTGGATCATGCAACACCCCGAATACCAGAACGACCTGGGCGATGTCGAGCAGGCGCTGGCCGCCGACTACTCGGTCGAGCGCGGCCAGACCAATCCCTTCCTGCATCTGTCGATGCACCTGTCGATTACGGAGCAGATCTCGATCGATCAGCCGCCCGGCATCCGCGCCGCCTTCCAGATGTTGGCGCAGCGCCGCGGCTCCGAGCACGAGGCGCACCATGAAATCATGGAATGCCTGGGCCAGATGATCTGGAACGCGCAACGCAACGGCCAACCGCCGGACGGCGCGGCCTATATCGAGAGCATCAAGCGGCGCGCGCAGGGCTGAACGCAAGCCTCGCCGCTCGCCGAAAAAAAAGCCACGCATGCGCGTGGCTTTTTTCATGCGCGAGCGATCAGGACATCACTTGCGCAGCACCAGCGAGCCCGGCAGGCTGTGCAGGTAAGCGGCGATGTTGTTGATGTCCTGGTCGGTCAACGGCTTGGCCTGGCCGGCCATGATGGCGTTGGTGCGACCGTTCATGGCGGTGTCGCCGCGCCGATAGGCGGTCAGCGCGTGCTTGAGGTAATCTGCGTGCTGGCCGGCCAGCTTGGGATAGGACGGGTCGATCGGCGAGTTGTAGTCCTTGCCGTGGCAGGACGCACAGTTGTATTTTTCCACCAGCGCGCGGCCGGCGGCGATATCGGCAGCGCCCGCTTGCAGCGACGTCACGCTCAGGACGGCCAGCAACGCGGCCGAACGGGTCAGAATCTTTTTCATCTCGTGCGTCCCCTTACTTCTGCTGCGAATAGTAGGCGGCCAGGTCGGCGATGTCCTGGTCCGACAGGCTGGTGGCGATGCCCACCATCGACGGATGCTTGCGCTCGCCCTTCTGGTAGGCGCGCAAGGCGTTTTCGATGTATTTGGGAGACTGGCCGCCCAGCATGGGCACCTGATAGACCTCGGGGAAGGTGGCCTTGTAGCCGGGGATGCCGTGGCAGCCGATGCACATAGAGACTTTGTTTTCGGCGGCCTTGGCATTGCCGACGATGTCCGCTGCGGACGCACCGCCGACGACGCCAGCCAATGCAAGAAACACGAGGTGTTTTTTCATGTTAGCAGGGTAAGTGAATTGGACGTTGGAGCCCGCTCACGAGGAAACGGGCTCTCGGCGAAACAAATCTTTTTTTGCTACCAGCGGCAAATTTTGTCGTGCTCGTTCGCTTGCTTCTGGGTCGGCAGGTTTGGCTGTTCTGCTATGGCTCAACCGTTGTTTCGGCTCAAGCTTGTCTCTTCCACTCCCCCTGCTTACGCAAAAAACCGTTTGATTCTAACCCAATAAACTCGGCGCAGTCATCCCTGCCGGGAACACCTGCAAATCGGCCGCAACAGCCCGCCGGTGGCGGGCTTTCGGGTAGTTTGACAAATATATGCGCTGCAATATTACCGGTATTGCATTGGCATTAATTCAAGACCTATGCGAGACGCCTCAGCTCTTCCTCCAGCGCCTCCCTCCCTTTGCCGCGTGCGCCTGTCGCAGGCTCGGCAAGGGCTTCTTCGGCAGGTTGCGCGGCATCGTCGCCGTCGCCACCGTCATCCGGGCCGACGTCTTCATCGTCGTCGGCATCCTCATCATGCGCCGCCGCATCGGCGCGCTCGGGCAGGATGAAGAATCCCGGCGCCACGACGAAACGGCGCAACACCGCGCGCATGGCGCGACGGCGCACGCGACGCGGCAGGTCGCGCGAGCGCAGCGCCAAGGCCAGCGCGCAGGCAAAGGCCACCGCCACAGACAGCAGCGCGGTAAGCGCCACGCCGCCGCCGGCCAGCCAGAATTCCGGCGTGCCCAGCGATTGCCAGCCCAGGCTGAAGACGGCCGCCGCCAGCGTGCCGGCGGCCAGCGTGACCTGGCGGATGTCCAGCGGCAGGCTGAAGAACGCCGCCAGCACCGGCGCCATGCCCAACAGCAAGGCCAACGCCAGGCTGCCGGCGATGGTGGCGACGTTGCGCTCCAGCCAGCCGGCGCAGCGCTCGGCGCGCAGCGGGCCCAGCGCGTGCTTCAGGCGGCGATGGTTGGCGACCACCTCACGCACCCGGCGCAAGGCGAACCAGTTGTCGGCGAATCCGGCGGCCAGGCTGGCCAGCCATAACAGCACACCGGTCAGCGCCGCATACAGCGGCGTGGGGCCGACCACCGACAGCGACGCCAGCATGGCGTGCGCCTGCTCCGCCGACATCGGCGCCGCGCCCAACGCAAACCAGCCGATGGCGCACAGCGCCGCCGTCACCGGCACCACCGCCAGCAGGTTGCCGAAGATGCCGGCCGACTGCGAACGCAGCATTCGCCCCGATTCGGCCAGCAGGCCGCGCATGCCGTCAGCGTCCAGCTCGCCCATGCGCGAGGCCAGCGCCGGCGCCGTCACCGCCGGCTGGCGCGTGGCCAGCACGCCGCCCAGGGCCGCGATCAGCAGGAAGCTGACCGCGTAGTTCAGCGACGCCGCCGCACCTTCAAAGAAATGCACCATGCCCAGCTTGGCCAGCGTGATCTTCAGCAGCGCCGCACCGGCCATCACTGCACCGCCCAGCAAGCCGCCTTTAAGCACTTTGCGGTAGCCGGCACGGTCGCGCGCGATGGCGCGCTCGCCGTGGTCGGCGTTGCGCTCGACCATCTTGCGCGCCAGCAGCGCAAAGCTGCGCCGCATCAGGCCGCGCACCGAGCCGCGGTTGTGGTGGGCCGAAATCAGGTCGGCCAGCAACAGCTGCACGCGCCCCGCACCGGACTCGCCGGGGGCGGCGGCGCGCACGTCGATCAGGCGGCCGATGCGCTGCAGGTGGGCGCGCATGCGCTCGACCCGGTACACCAGGCTGACCGAGACGCCGTATTCGTCCAGGTGGGCGTAGATGCGGTCGGTCTGCGCATGGCACACCGCCACCAGCATGCGCACGCTGCGCAGCGCCCCCTGGTCGTGGGGATGACCGCGCAGCCAGGCCTCCATCTCGCGCCGCAACGCCAGGAAAGGCGTGGCGCGCATCGGCATCTTTGGCTCCAGGCGCTGGCGGAAGGCCGGGCTGATGCCGTCGGCGATCACTGTGGTGGTGAGGTAGGTGATGGCCTCCTCCACCTGCTGCCAATACATGTGCGAAATGCCGTCGTCGGCCAGCAGTTTCCACAGCCGCGCCAGCAAGTCATTGTCGAGCTCCAGCAGCCAGGCGGCGTCGTCCGGATCGGGGAACATCGCCGTGAACAGCGAGGACAGGTCGGTCGGGGAAAGATGGCGCGGCAACACCATGCGCGCCAGGCGCTCGGCCAGTTCGCCGAAGAAGCCGGGTTCGTGCGGCAGGCCGGTGGTGGAAAAGAGTTCGGGGCCGGTGGCTTCACGCAGCGTCTTTTGCAGCGCATTCTGCACGCTGCGGCGCACGTCGCGGTGCTGGTCCAGCCAGTCCAGCAGAATCTCCAGCCGCTGGCACCGCACCCGGTGCCAGGCCTGGCGGTCCAGCAGCGAGACCGCAGGGCGGTGGCGCAGCCACTCGGCGACATCGATCATCCAGTTGGCGCGCTCGTGCCACGGCGCCGCCGGATCGGCACGGCCCATCAGCGCCTCGAGCTGGCGGCCGACATCCTGGCGATCCATGTAGCGCGCCTGCATGCCGTGCCGCATGCGTCTCCACACCACCAGCATCTTGAAGAACAGGTATTTCATGTCTCTTGTAAGCGTTATGCATGCGGAATTGGGTATATAGGGACGATTCCGCGCTTTTCAACGCCCCCTGAGGGGCGCGGGGTTTTACCTTATACTCGTTGAAATTGACAGGGCTGTGTCTTGCATCGCAACATCGGCGCGCCGGCCCGTCCCAAGAACAAGACAGCCGCGGCCGCAAGGCCGGCGAGGCCTCCCCATCGAGACATCACCAAGGACCGCGCATATGCCCGATCATTCCGCACGCCCCGCACGTTTCACCGGTTCCGAGAACTACGTCGCCACCGACGACCTGAAACTGGCGGTCAACGCCGCGCTTACCCTGCAACGCCCGCTGCTGATCAAGGGCGAACCCGGCACCGGCAAGACCATGCTGGCCGAGGAAGTAGCGGCCGCGCTGGGACGCCCGCTGCTGCAGTGGCACATCAAGTCAACCACCAAGGCCCAGCAGGGCCTGTACGAATACGACGCGGTGTCGCGCCTGCGCGACTCGCAGCTGGGCGACGAGCGCGTCAAGGATATCCACAACTACATTGTCAAGGGCGTGCTGTGGCAGGCCTTCACCTCGGATGAACCGGTGGTGCTGCTGATCGACGAGATCGACAAGGCCGACATCGAGTTCCCCAACGACCTGCTGCGCGAGATCGACCGCATGGAGTTCTACGTCTACGAGACGCGCGAGCTGGTCAAGGCCAAACATCGCCCGCTGGTGGTGATCACATCCAACAACGAGAAGGAGCTGCCGGATGCCTTCCTGCGTCGCTGCTTCTTCCACTACATCAAGTTCCCCGACAAGGAGACGATGCAAAGCATCGTCGACGTGCACTTCCCTAACATCAAGCGCGAGCTGCTGGCGCAGGCGCTGCAGACCTTCTATGAAGTGCGCGAGGTGGCCGGCCTGAAGAAGAAGCCCTCCACCTCCGAACTGCTGGATTGGCTCAAACTGCTGATGGCCGAAGACATCGGCCCCGAGGCACTGCACAACAAGGACAATAAAGCGTCCGTGCCGCCGCTGCACGGCGCACTGCTCAAGAACGAGCAGGACGTGCACCTGTTCGAGCGGCTGGTCTTCATGTCGCGTAACAACCGCTAGGCCGCCCACAACAACAAGTCCAGGGAGATCGTCATGCAATTCCTTTCGCCCATCACGCTCAAAGGCCAGTTCGCCAACGTCGAACCCTTGCATCCTGAGCACCACGATGCGCTGATCGCGGCGGTCTCCGATGGCAAGCTGTGGAAGCTCTGGTACACCTCGGTGCCCAAGCCGGAAAACATGCGCGCCGAAATCGAGCGCCGCCTGCACTTGCAGCAGCAAGGCAGCATGCTGCCGTTCGTGATCCGGCGCCACGACACCGGCGCGCTGTGCGGCATGACCACCTACATGAACGCCGACCCGCTCAACCGCCGGGTCGAGATCGGCTCCACCTGGTACGCCGCCAGCGCCCAACGCACCGGCATCAATACCGAGTGCAAGCTGATGATGCTGTCGCACGCCTTCGAGGACATGCACTGCATCGCCGTCGAGTTCCGCACCCACTGGATGAACCAGCAGTCGCGCGCGGCCATCGCCCGTTTGGGCGCCAAGCAGGACGGCATCTTGCGCAACCACCAGCGCATGCCCGACGGCTCGCTGCGCGACACCGTGGTGTTCTCCATCATCGAATCCGAATGGCCGGCAGTGCGGCGCCATCTCCAGTTCAAGCTGGGACGTTGAGCCGTCAATGTAAATATCCATGCTGATCGATTTCTTCTACACCGTGAAAGAGGCCGGCGTGCCGGCTTCGATCAACGAATTCCTGACCTTGCTGGAGGCGATGGACAAGCAGGTCATCGCGCCCTCGGTGGACGAGTTCTATTTTCTCTCGCGCCTGACGCTGGTCAAGGACGAGGCCAATTTCGACAAGTTCGACCGCGCCTTCAGCGCCTACTTCAAGGGCATCGACGCCCTCTTCGAGAAGAAACCGGAGATCCCGCTGGAGTGGCTGAAGAAGCAGCTCGAGCGCGACCTCACGCCCGAGCAGAAGGCCGCCATCGAGAAGTTCGGCTACGACAAACTGATGGACCGCCTGAAGGAATTGCTGGAAGAACAGAAGGAACGCCATGAAGGCGGCAGCAAGTGGATCGGCACCGGCGGCGTGTCGCCGTTCGGGCACGGCGGCTACAACCCGGAAGGCGTGCGCATCGGTGGCAAGGGTGGCAACCGCAGCGCGGTCAAGGTATGGGATGCGCGCGAGTACAAGGATTACGACAGCGAGCGCGAGCTGGGCACGCGCAACATCAAGGTGGCCCTGCGCCGCCTGCGCCGCTTCGCGCGCGAAGGCGCCGAGGAAGAACTGGCGCTGGACGACACCATCCGCGCCACCGCCAGCAATGCCGGCTACCTCGACATCCGCATGCAGCCCGAGCGCAGGAACAATATCAAGGTGCTGATGCTGTTCGACGTCGGCGGCTCGATGGATGATCACATTGCGCGCACCGAGGAATTGTTCTCGGCCGCGCGTAGCGAATTCAAGAACATGGAGTTCTTCTACTTCCACAACTGCGTCTACGACTACCTGTGGAAGAACAACCGCCGCCGTCACGCCGAGCGTTTTCCGACCTGGGAGGTGCTGCGCAAATACACGCCGGACACCAAGCTGATCTTCGTCGGCGACGCCACCATGAGCCCTTACGAGATCGTGCAGCCGGGCGGCTCGGTGGAATACAACAACGCCGAAGCCGGGGCCGCCTGGCTGCAGCGCTTCACCACCGCCTTCCCGCGCTTCGCCTGGCTCAACCCCGAGCCCGAAGCACTGTGGCAATACCGCCAGTCGATCGCGCTGATCCGCCAGCTGATGAGCGATCGCATGTATCCGCTCACCATTGACGGGCTGGAGCGGGCGATGCGGTTGTTGAGCAAGTGAGCTGAATGAGGGTTGTCGGGACGTAGCCGACGACAGGTGAACCGGGCGACGCTGGTCGGGGCGAGACAAACGACACTGGGCCCCTGCTTTCGCAGGGGCGACGGCGATGGGGCGTGTTATTCCTGCTTAGAAAGCAGCGGCAAGGGACGTTGAGCCAACCTTGGCCTGTCGCCCCTGCGAAAGCAGGGGCCCAGTGCCGTTCAGCGTGCGTCAACACATGACAAGCGGCGCCGGATCCCGTCCTGCGCCGCAATGACCGGCAAACCGCTCAGCCCGCCACCGGCGTATAACCCGCCTCTTCGATCGCCTCCGCAAACTCCTGCGCGGGCAATGCGCTGTCGATCACCACACGCTTGTCGGCCACGGCGATCTCCACTTTGGCGTTCGCGTCCACATCCTTGACGGCCTTGGTGATGACGCCGGCGCAATGGTTGCAGGTCATGTCGTTGACGGTGAAGGTGGTGCTCATGGCGGTTTCCTTTCAAAAATGACGAATGATGGGGCAAGCTTAAACCTTCCCATTGTGGCAAGGTCAAGCACCCGTTTGTCGTATCCATGCGAAAATGCCGCTTGACCTTCCCATGATGGGAAGGATGATGATGGCGTCGTGTCCATTGCCGCCACGGAGCGTGTTCCATGACTTCCGCCGTTTCTTCCACTGCGTCCCCTGCCACTTCGTCCGCCACCCGCGAGTTCAGCCTCGACATCGAAGGCATGAGCTGCGCCTCCTGCGTCAACCGCGTCGAGAAGGCCTTGCGCGCCGTGCCAGGCGTGGCCGACGCCAGCGTCAACCTGGCCACCGAGCGCGCCACCGCACATGCCGCCGGCAATGTCGACGCGGCCCAGCTGGCCGCTGCCGTGGAAAAGGCCGGCTATCGCGTCAAGGCGGGACAGGTCGAGCTGGAGATCTCAGGCATGAGCTGCGCCTCCTGCGTCACGCGCGTGGAGAAGGTGTTGAAGAAAGTGCCGGGCGTGTCCGGGGTGAGCGTGAACCTGGCCACCGAACGCGCCAGCATCGCCACGCTGGGCGACGCCCCCTTGCCCGCGCTGATCGCCGCTATCGAAAAAGCCGGCTACCAGGCCAAGCTCCATGAAACAGCCGGCCCACAGAAAGCATCGGGAGCCGCCCTGCCCTCGTGGTGGCCGGTCGCCTTGGCGGCCGCCCTGTCGCTGCCGCTGGTCTTGCCGATGCTGCTGATGCCTTTGGGCATCCGATTCGACTTGCCGCCGCTGTGGCAGTGGCTGCTGGCCACGCCGGTGCAGTTCTGGCTGGGCTGGCGCTTCTATCGCGCCGGCTGGGGCGCGCTGCGCGCGTTCTCCGGCAACATGGACCTGCTGGTGGCGCTGGGCACCAGCGCGGCTTACGGCCTGTCGCTGTATCAATGGCTGAACGCGACGCAGATGGCCGGCCATGGCATGGCGGCGCCGCACCTGTATTTCGAAAGCTCGGCCGTGGTGATCACACTGGTGTTGCTAGGCAAATGGCTGGAGACCGGCGCCAAGCGCCAGACCGCCGACGCCATCGCCGCGCTTAACGCGCTGCGTCCCGACACCGCCCGCGTGCGGCGCGACGGCAAGGATCTCGACGTGCCGTTGGCGCAGGTGCGCGTGGGCGACCTGGTGGTGCTGCGCGCCGGCGAGCGCGTGCCGGTCGACGGCACGGTGCGCGAGGGACGCAGCCACCTGGACGAGGCCATGCTGACCGGGGAAAGTCGCCCGCAGGCCAAGGAGCCCGGCGACAAGGTCGCCGCCGGCGCCATCAATGCCGAGCGCGTGCTGCTGATCGAGACCACCGCCATCGGCGCCGAAACCGTGCTGGCGCGCATCGTGCGCATGGTGGAGCAGGCGCAGGCGGCCAAGGCGCCGATCCAGCGCCTGGTGGACAAGGTCAGCGCGGTGTTTGTGCCGGCGGTGCTGCTGCTGGCGCTGGTCACGCTGCTGGGCTGGGGCCTGGTCGCGGGCGACTGGGAACAGGCGTTGCTGAACGCGGTGGCGGTGCTGGTGATCGCCTGCCCCTGCGCGCTGGGGCTGGCCACGCCCACCGCCATCATGGCCGGCACCGGCGTGGCGGCGCGCCACGGCATCCTGATCAAGGATGCGCAGGCGCTGGAGATCGCGCATCGCACCACGGTGGTGGCCTTCGACAAGACCGGCACGCTGACCGAGGGCCGGCCGCGCCTGACCGAGACTGAAGCGCAAGATGGCGACGATCAAACGCAACTGTTGGCGCTTTCGGCCGCACTGCAGGCCGGCAGCGAGCATCCGCTGGGACGCGCCGTGGTGGATGCCGCGGCGGCACGACAGGACCTGCCGCGCCTGCAGGCCAACGCGCTGCGCAGCGTACCCGGACGCGGCATCGAAGGCGTGATCGACGGCGCCCGCTATTGCCTGGGCAGCAGCCGCTGGATGCAGGAACTCGATGCACACTCGCCGGCGCTGGCAGCGCGCGCGCAGGCGCTGGAACAGCAAGGCCGTACGCTGTCTTGGCTGGCGCGGGTGGACGACGGCGCGGCAAGCATCATCGGCCTGCTGGCCTTCGGCGACGCCGTCAAGCCGCAGGCGCGGGACGCCGTGCGCACGCTGCGCGAACTCGGCATCACCAGCGTCATGCTGACCGGCGACAACCGGGGCGCCGCGCAGCAGGTCGCAGCCGAGCTGGGCATCACCGATTTCCGGGCTGAAGTGCTGCCGGTCGACAAGGCGCAAGCCGTCGACCAGCTGCGCCGCCGCGACGGCAAACCGGCCGTGGTGGCGATGGTCGGCGACGGCATCAACGACGCGCCGGCGCTGGCCGCGGCCGATGTCGGCATCGCCATGTCGACCGGCACCGATGTGGCCATGCAGGCGGCCGGCATCACGCTCATGCACGGCGACCCGGGACTGGCGGCCGACGCCATCGACATCTCGCGCCGCACCTATGCCAAGATCCGCCAGAACCTGTTCTGGGCCTTCATCTACAACCTGGTCGGCATCCCGCTGGCGGCCTTGGGCCTGTTGAACCCGATGCTGGCCGGCGCCGCGATGGCCTTTTCCAGCGTCAGCGTGGTCAGCAACGCCCTGCTGCTGCGCCGCTGGCAAGCGCATCGTCCCCTTCGCTCGGGAAAGGAGCAATGACATGAACATCGGAGAAGCGGCCGCCGCCTCGGGCGTCTCGGCCAAGATGATCCGCCACTATGAAGAGACCGGCCTGATCCCCAAGGCCGGCCGCACCGACGCCGGCTACCGCGTCTACGGCGAGCGCGAGGTGCACCTGCTGCGCTTCATCCGCCAGGCGCGCCAGCTGGGTTTTGCGATGAAGCAGATCGGCGACCTGATCGGCCTGTGGCTGGACCAGTCGCGCTCCAGCCGCAAGGTGAAGCAACTGGCCGAGACCCACATCGGCGAGCTCGACCAGC
Organism: Herbaspirillum sp. LeCh32-8; assembly: GCF_017814915.1. GTDB lineage: Bacteria > Pseudomonadota > Gammaproteobacteria > Burkholderiales > Burkholderiaceae_D > Herbaspirillum. Next base: position 107,676 of record NZ_JAGIPZ010000012.1, read on the forward strand.
GCATCCGCGAGCTGCAGGCCATGAAGTCGACGCTGGAAAAGCTGGCCCACGACTGCCACGGCGACAATCGCCCCGACTGCCCCATTCTCGACGCGCTGGGCAGCGAACACGGCTGCTGCGTCGATGTCCCGAAAGCTGCGGCATGAGCGCGCTGCGCTGGGGCATCATCGGCTGCGGCGCCGTCACCGAGCGCAAGAGCGGCCCGGCCTATCAACAGACGCCGGGCTTCACGCTGGCGGCGGTGATGCGACGCGACGCCGCGCTGGCGGCCGACTATGCGCAGCGCCACGGCGTGCCGCGCTGGTTTGACGACGCCGATGCGCTGATCAACGATCCGGACATCGACGCCGTCTACATCGCCACCCCGCCCGACACGCATCTGCACTACGCGCGAAAAGTTGCCGCCGCCGGCAAACCCTGCTGCGTGGAAAAGCCGATGGCGCCCAGCCACGCCGAATGCCTGGCCATGCTCGCAGCGTTCGAGCAGGCCGGCGTGCCGCTGTTCGTGGCCTACTACCGCCGCTCGCTACCGCGCTTCGAGCAAGTGCGCGCCTGGCTGGCCGAGGGCCGTATCGGCGCGCCGCGTCACATCCACTGGCAACTGGCACGCACGCCCGGCCCCGACGACCTGGCCGGCACCTACCGCTGGCGCACCGATGCCAGCATCGCGCCGGGCGGCTATTTCGACGACCTCGCCAGCCATGGCCTGGACCTGTTCTGCCACTTCTTCGGCAAGGTGGCGCAGGCAACCGGCAGCAGCACCAACCAGCAGGGCCTGTACAGCGCGCGCGACGCGGTGGCGGCCAGCTGGATCTACCGCAACGGCGTGACCGGCAGCGGCAGCTGGCACTTCGGCAGCTTCGAGCGGGCCGACCGGGTCGAGATCACCGGCAGCGGCGGCAAGATCGTGTTCTCGGTGTTCGACGAACATCCCCTGCAACTGATCACCGCCGGCGGCGTTGAAAACATGGAGATCGCCAACCCGCCGCACATCCAGCTGCACCATGTGGCCAACATGTGCGCGCACCTGTCCGGCGGCGCGCGCCATCCGTCCTGCGGCGACAGCGCCGCGCATACGGCCTGGATGATGGATTGCATCCTCGGCAAGTCAGCAGCCTGAGCGGGCCTCGGCCGCATTGCCCGAATCCGGTTAAGCTGCCCATGCATGAGGAGTTTTCATTCGCCCCGGCCGTTTTGACATTGCGGGTCGGCAGCGCTGCTGCCATGATGGTTACAATAAAAGAGTAATTTTCCCGCAAGTCCAGCAAGTCGAGCCGCACCCACCGGAGATCGCCTGCCATGCCCCAGACCAACCATCTGAGTTTCATCGATACCGACAAACTGCGCGTGGGTTATGAAGAGAGCGGGCCAGTCGATGCCCCGGCTGTGGTGCTGGTGCATGGATGGCCGGACGATGTACGCACCTGGGATCACTTCCTCAAGCCCCTGCGTGCGGCCGGCTATCGCGTGATCCGCCCCTTCCTGCGCGGCTACGGGCCGACCCGATTCCTCTCCGACACGACACCGCGTAGCGGCCAGTTGGCCGCCTTGGGGGCCGACCTGATGGCGTTCGCCGACGCCCTCGGCCTGCAGCGCTACTCGGTCATCGGCCACGACTGGGGTGCACGCGCGGCCTACATCGCCGCCTCGCAGACGCCGGAACGCATCGCGCATTGCATCACCCTCTCGGTCGGCTGGGGCACCAACACCGCCGACCAGAAACTGTCGCTGCAGCAGTCGCGCAATTATTGGTACCACTGGTTCTTCGCCACGCCGCGCGGCGAGGCCGAGCTGTGCGAAGACCGACGCAACTTCGCGCGTTTCATGTGGAATACCTGGTCGCCGTCTTGGAATTTTGCCGACAGCGAGTTCGGCAACACCGCAGCCTCGTTCGACAATCCCGACTGGATCGACATCTGCCTGCACTCGTATCGCCATCGCTGGGGCTTCGTCGCGGGCGATCCGGACTACGCCGAGCTGGACGCCAGGCTGGCCGCCACGCCGCGCATCATGGTGCCGACCCTGATGCTGCACGGCAGCGAGGACGGCGCCAACCATCCGGTCACCTCGGAGGGAAAAGAGAAGTTCTTCGGCGACGCCTACAAGCGCGTGCTGATCAAGGGCGCAGGGCATTTCCCGCAGCGGGAAAAACCGGATGAAGTGATCGGGGAAGTGATGGCCTGGCTGGACCGCTGAGTTCGCCCGACGCTTGGCCGGCAAGGACGCTCAGTGGCAGCCGCCGCCGTGGCTGCCCAGGTTAGCCGGCCTCGCATCGTCCGGCATGTTGGCCAGGCCCTGCAGGATGCCGCAATCGCGCGCCGGCTGATCGGTATCACACTGCGCACGTAGCAGGTGCAATTGCTGCTGCAATCCTTTCAACTGCTCGATGCGCTGGGCCACGTGACCGATGTGCTTGTCCAGCAGCGCGTTGACCTCCCCGCAATTCTGCTCGGGCGCGTCGCGCAGGCGCAGCAGCTCGCGCACCTCGTCCAGCGTCATGTCCAGCGAGCGGCAATGGCGGATGAACTGCAGCCGCTCCACATGGCGCTCGCCATACAAGCGGTAATTGGCCTGCGAGCGAGTAGGCTCGGGTAGCAGCGCTTCCTTTTCGTAATAACGAATGGTTTCCACCGGGCAATCTGCACGACCGGCGAGCTCACCTATTTTGAGGTTGTCCATGAATTTCTCCTTCACTTGACCTTGTAGCTACTCCAGGGTTTTTAATATACCCCGGATAAAGATCTGTCGCACAAGGAGAGCCCGATGGCCGAACACAAGCATGGACACACACACAACCACGACCACGATCATCACGATCAAGGCCACAGCCATGCCCACGACCACCCGTCCGAACATTCCCGCGCCGCCCCGGCCGCCGGCTGCTGCAGCGGCCACGCTTGCGCAGGTACGCCCGCCGGCGCGCCGCTGGCCATGCCGCAGGCGCGACGCTTGTCCGGCCAGGCCGAGCAGGCGGTGTTCTTCATCCAGAAGATGGACTGCCCCACCGAGGAAAAACTGATCCGCGAGCGCCTGGCGCACATGGATGGCGTGGGCGCGCTGGAATTCAACCTGATCCAGCGCGAGCTGACCGTGCAGCACCAGTTGCCGTCGATCGCCCCCATCGTGGCCACATTGAAGGCGCTGGACATGCTGCCGGCGGTCAAATCCGATTCGCTGGACGCCGCCGCCGGTGCTGACGCCCCCGACCAAGCCGCGGCCTATCGCATCCCGGCGCGGCGCTGGATCATGCTCGGCCTGGCCGGTCTCGCCGCACTGGCCTCCGAGCTGGTGGCCTGGACCAGCGGCGACGAGCGCTCGCTGCCCGTGATCGCGCTGGCGCTGCTGGGCATTGCGCTGGGCGGCCTGGGCACGCTGAAGAAGGGCTGGATCGCGCTGCGCAACTTCTCGCTGAACATGAACTTCCTGATGTCGCTGGCCGTCATCGGCGCCGCCGTGATCGGCCAGTGGCCGGAGGCGGCGGTAGTGATCGTGCTGTTTACGCTGGCCGAGATGATCGAGGCACTCTCGCTGGACCGCGCCCGCAACGCCATCGCCGGACTGATGGCGATGACGCCGGACGTGGCCACTGTGCGCGGCGCCGACGGCGCCTGGCGCAGCATGGCCGCGCGCGAGGTCGCCATCGATGCGCTGGTGCGCGTGGCCCCCGGCGAGCGCGTGCCGCTGGACGGCGTGGTGACCAGCGGCAGCACCAGTATCAATCAGGCGCCGATCACCGGCGAGAGCATCCCGGTGGCCAAGCAGGTCGGCGACCCGGTGTTCGCCGGCACCATCAACGAACATGGCGCCATCGAGCTGCGCGTCATCGCCGCCCAGGGCGACTCCACCCTTTCGCGCATCGTCAAGAGCGTGCAGCAGGCCCAGGGCCAGCGCGCGCCGACGCAACGCTTCGTCGATGGCTTCGCGCGCTGGTACATCCCGGTCGTGGTGGCGATGGCGGTGCTGGTGGCGGGGCTGCCGCCGCTGTTGCTGGGCGCGGCCTTTTACCCTTGGTTCTACAAGGCGCTGGTGCTGCTGGTGATCGCCTGCCCCTGCGCGCTGGTGATCTCCACCCCGGTGACCATTGTCAGCGGTCTCGCGGCGGCGGCGCGCCACGGCATCCTGATCAAGGGCGGCGTCTATCTGGAACAGGGCCGCAAGCTGCGTGCGCTGGCGCTGGACAAGACCGGCACCATCACCTTCGGCAAGCCCGTGGTGACCGACGTGGTGTCGCTGGACGCGGCCGCCGACCAGGACGCGCTGCTGCGCCTGGCCGTTTCGCTGGCGGCGCGTTCGGACCATCCGGTCTCGCGCGCCATTGCCGCCCAGGAGGGCGTGGCGGCGCAGGAGGTGGACGCATTCGAGGCGCTGGCCGGCCGCGGCGTGAAGGGCCGCATCGACGACGAGCTGTATTACCTGGGCAACCACCGGCTGGTGCATGAGCTGGGCATGTGCAGCCCCGAGCTGGAGGCGCGCCTGCAAGCCTTCGAAAAACAAGGCAAGACCACCACCCTGCTGTGCCGCGGCGCACGCCCCGAACTGCTGGTGGCGGTGGCCGACACGGTGCGCCCGACCAGCCGCGCAGCGGTGGCCGAGTTGCAGCGCCTGGGCGTGAACGTGGTCATGCTGACCGGCGACAACGCCCACACGGCGCAGGCCATCGCGGCCCAGACCGGCATCGCGGATGCCCGCGGCGACCAGCTGCCGGATGACAAGAAACGGGTCATCGAGGAACTCGCCGCACGCCACGGCCAGGTCGGCATGGTGGGCGACGGCATCAACGATGCTCCGGCGCTGGCGCGCGCGCAGATCGGCTTCGCCATGGGCGCGGCCGGCACCGATACGGCGCTGGAAACCGCCGACGTCGCGCTGATGGACGACGACCTGCGCAAGATCCCCGACTTCATCCGCTTGAGCCGCAAGGCGCACGCGGTGCTGGTGCAGAACATCACCATCGCGCTGGGCATCAAGGCAGTGTTCCTGGCGCTCGCGCTGGCCGGCATGAGCTCGCTGTGGATGGCGGTGTTCGCTGACATGGGCGCCAGCCTGATCGTGGTGTTCAACGGCTTGCGCCTGGTCAGGGGAGTGCCGGCGCGAGGCTGATATACTGGCGGCCATGATCCTGCGCGCGAAAATCCTGCTGCTGTGGCTGCTGACGCTGGCGATCCCCGTCCAGGGTTTCGCCGCCGTGCTGCAGGCGTGCGCGCCGGCGATGGTACAAAGCGCGGCTGCAGCTGCAGCGCATGAGGCGCACCGGATGGCTGACATGCATCAGGATGCCCAGGCCCGGCCCATGCAGGCCGCGTCTCACCAGCATGAGCATCACGCAAGCCCGTCGACCCACGCCGGTCACGCCGGCCATGACATGCCATCCATGCAACTGGCCGACGCCGCGCATGACCACCCCGCGCACGCACAGCACGCGCAACACAAATCCTCCTGCAGCTACTGCGCCGCCTGCACCACCGGCGCGCTACTGCCGCTGGCGCTGAACGCGCCGCCCGCCCCCAATCTCCCCTCGCGCGAATTCATCGCGCTGCCGGCCTCCGGCTTCGTCGGCTTCCTGCCGGAAAATCCCGACCGGCCGCCGGCCCTCCTCTGATCGCTGAACGCGCGCCTTGGCGCGCGCATGCACTGCCGCGTCATCGCCTGATGCGCGGCGGATGACGCTCATCATCAGACGAGGATTTTCATGATCCCCTTTGCTTCACATCCCCTGCGCGCCGGCGTGCTGGTCGCCTGCGCGCTGCTGGCGGGCTGCGCGCAGCTGTCGCAAGACGGCGGCTTCGGCCGGGTGCAGGACATCTCCGCTGCCAGGCTGGGCGCCGCGCCCGCCTGGAACCGCACGCCGGCAGACGCCCGCCGCGCCGAAGCGCGCGTGCACCAACTGCTGCCCGCCGGCCGGCTGGCCAGTGCCGACGACGCGGTGCAGATCGCGCTCATCAACAACCCCGAGCTGCAAGCCGCCTTCGCCGAACTGGGCGTGGCCGAGGCTGATCTGGTGCAGGCCGGCCGCCTGTCCAATCCCGGCTTCTCGTTCGCCCGCACGCATGCCGGCGGCGACATCAAGATCGAGCGCAGCCTGACGCTGGGCCTGATGCAGCTGATCACCCTGCCGGCCGCCTCGCGCATCGAGGCGCGCCGCTTCGAGCAGGTGCGCCTGCAACTGGCCGCGCGCGTGCTGGCTACCGCTGCGCAAACGCGCCAGGCCTACTACAAGGCGCTCGCCGCGCAGCAGGGGCTGGCTTACCAGGAGCAGGTCGAGCAAGCCGCCGAGGCCGCGCATGAGCTCACCGCGAAAATGGCCGAGCGCGGCAACGTCAGCCGCCTCGACGCCGCGCGCGAGCAGCTGTTCTACGCCGAGACGCAAACCCGCCTGCAACGCGCGCGCCGCGAAGCGCAACAGGACAAGGAAACGCTGGCGCGCCTGCTGGGCATGCCGCCCGCCTTCACGCTGCCGGACCGTCTGCCCGCGCTGCCCAAACAGATTGAAGAGGCCATCGACGTCGAGCGCCAGGCGGTGGAGCAGCGGCTCGACGTGCTGGCCGCGCGCACCGAGCTGGAAGGGCTGCAAGGCTCGCTGGGCCTGAGCCGCGCCACCCGCTTCATCAACGTGCTGGACCTGGGCGCGCTGCGCACCACCGAAACCGGCAAGGCGCCCGAGATCGGTTACCAGATCGACATCGAGATCCCGCTGTTCGACTGGGGCCAGGCGCGCGTGGCCAAGGCCGAGGCGATCTACCTGCAAGGCGCCAACCGGCTCGCCGCCGCCGCGCTGGATGCGCGCGCGCAAGCCCGCCTGGCCTGGCGCGAGCGGCAAGACGCCTATGCGCTGGCGCGCCGTTACCGCGACGGCATCGTGCCGCTGCGCCAACGCATGTCGGAAGAAAACCTGCTGCGCTACAACGGCATGCTCATCAGCGTGTTCGACCTGCTGGCCGACGCCCGCGAGCAGGCCGCCACCGTCAATGCCGCCATCGACGCCGAACGCGATTTCTGGATCGCCGACGCCGCCTTGCAGCTGGCGCTGGGCGGCCCGGTCAACACAGCGAACCCACAAGGAATCCAACCATGAGCAACACCAACATCAGCCGCCGCGCCTTCCTGCAGGGCTCGGCGCTGGCGGTGACCGCCTCGGCCGTGAGCCGCGCCGGCGCCGCCGGCCTGCCCGAGGCGCCGCTGCAGCAAAGCCCGTTGACCCAGCCGCCGCTGGCGCCGGCCAACGGCCGCCCCTACCAGCCGGTGGTCACCTTGAACGGCTGGACCCTGCCCTGGCGCATGAAGAACGGCGTGAAAGAATTCCACCTGGTGGCCGAGCCGGTGGTGCGCGAGATCGCACCCGGCATGAAGGCCAATCTCTGGGGCTACAACGGCCAGAGTCCGGGGCCGACCATCGAGGTGGTCGAGGGCGACCGGGTGCGCATCTTCGTCACCAACAAGCTGCCCGAGGCGACCTCGGTGCACTGGCACGGCCAGCGCCTGCCCAACGGCATGGATGGCGTGGCGGGCCTGACCCAGCCCGGCATCCCGCCGGGCAAGACCTTTGTCTACGAATTCACCGCGCGCCGCGCCGGCACCTTCATGTACCACCCGCACGCCGACGAGATGGTGCAGATGGCCATGGGCATGATGGGCTTCTGGGTCACCCATCCCAAGGACCCGAACCTGATGCGTGTGGACCGCGACTTCGTGTTCCTGATGAACGCCTACGACATCGAACCGGGCGCGGCCGTGCCCAAGGTCAACACCATGCTGGACTTCAACCTGTGGACCTGGAACAGCCGCGCCTTCCCCGGCATCGATCCGCTGGTGGTGCGGCAAAACGACCGCGTGCGCATCCGCATCGGCAACCTGACCATGACCAACCACCCTATCCACCTGCACGGTCATGAATTCACCGTCACCGGCACCGACGGCGGCTGGACACCGCCGGCCTCGCGCTGGCCCGAAGTCAGCGCCGACATCGCCGTGGGCCAGATGCGCGCCATCGAGTTCGACGCCACCGAGGAAGGCGACTGGGCCCTGCACTGCCACAAGGCGCACCACACGATGAACGCCATGGGCCACGCCGTGCCGACCATGATCGGCGTGGATCAATCGGCCGTGGCCGGCAAGATCGCCCGGCTGATCCCCGACTATATGGCCATGGGCGACAAGGGCGGCGCCATGGGCGACATGGAAATGCCGCTGCCCGACAACACACTGCCGATGATGAGCGGGCGCGGCCCCTACGGCGCCATCGAGATGGGCGGCATGTTCAGCACCGTGAAGGTGCGCAAGAACCTGGCGCGCAACGACTACCGCGATCCCGGCTGGTACCGCGCGCCGGCCGGCAGCGTGGCTTACGAATGGACGGGTGAGGCGCCGGCGCCGAGCCTCGCGCCGGACGGCCGGGGCAGTACGGGCGCCGACATCGGCACGGCCAAACCCGGCCCTCATCACGAACACCATTGAACCGCTCAACGAGAGGACAAGCATGCAACGACGACACTTCACCCTGGCCGCGCTGGCGGCCCTCACCCTGCCGGCGCTGACGGTGCTGACGGCGCGGGCGAGCGGCAAGCCGGTCGAACGACCGCGCATCGCCGTCTACAAGGACGCCAACTGTGGCTGTTGCCACCAATGGGTGGCGCACCTGCAGGCCAGCGGTTTTCAGGTCGACGCCACCGACGTCGAAGACACCGGCGTCTGGCGCCGTCGCTTCGGCATGCCGGATCGCTTCGCCTCCTGCCACAGCGCCCGGGTCGAAGGCTATGCGGTCGAAGGCCATGTGCCGGCCGCCGAGATCCTGCGCCTGCTGAAGGAAAAGCCGGCCGCCGTCGGCCTGGCCGTGGCAGGCATGCCGGCCGGCTCACCCGGCATGGAAGACCCGCGCAAGCCCAATGCGCGCGCCGCCTACGATGTGCTGCTGGTCGGCCGGGACGGCAAGACGGCGGTGTATCACCGCTACGACGCGGTGGCCGGCTGAACCGGTTCGGCCGCATCAGCTGTTCGACCCATGATCGAAAGGACAACATGACAATCCGCACCGTAATCGCCCGCCTGCTGCTGGGCGCCAACCTGACATTGAGCGCGCTGGCCGCCGCCGCGCAGGACAGCCGCCCGCCGGTCGACGGCGAAATCCGCAAGGTCGACGCCGCTGCCGGCAAGCTGACCATCCGCCATGCCGACATCCCCAACCTGCAGATGGCGGGCATGACGATGGTGTTCAAGGCCGCGCCCGAACTGGTGGCGCGCGCCAAGGAAGGAGAGAAGATCAGCTTCACCGCCGACCGCGTGGACGGCGCGCTGACGGTGATGTCCTTGCAAGAGCGTCCCTGAGGCCGGGCCGCTGATGCGGGGGGCGACGAATTGCCGTATGTAAATTTCGTCGCCTTCGAGACAATTTGGGGCTACCGTTGGCGGTATTATCTGACGCTTATTCAAAGGACAGGCGTCACGCCAGATGACGTCGTTATAGTGGAGAGAAGACGGTATGCCCCAACTCATCAGCACCACCCCCTCGGCCTATGGCTATCCCCTGCTGATCAAGCAATTGCTGCACAGCGCGCTGGTCACTGCGCCCGATCAGGAAATCGTTTACAACGACCGCCGCCACAGCTACACCGAGTTCTACCGTCGCGTGCAACGCTTGGCCAACGCCCTGGGCGAGATCGGCCTGCAGCCCGGCAACACGGTCGCGGTAATGGATTGGGACAGCCACCGCTACCTCGAATGCTTCTTTGCCGTGCCGATGATGGGCTGCGTGCTGCAGACCGTGAACGTGCGCCTGTCGCCCGAGCAGATTGCCTACACGCTCAACCATGCCCAGGCCGACGTGCTGCTGGTGAATTCCGATTTCATGCCGGTATTAAAGCAGATCCGCGGCGAGCTCAATACGCTCACGCGCTGCGTGCTGCTCACCGACGACGCCACGCCCTGCCCCAAGGGCCCGGGCTTTGCCGGCGAATATGAAGAGTTGCTGGCGCAGGCCGAGCCGGCCTACGACTTCCCCGACTTCGACGAAAACGCCCGCGCCACCACCTTTTACACCACCGGCACCACCGGCCTGCCCAAGGGCGTCTACTTCAGCCACCGCCAGCTGGTGCTGCACACGCTGGGCGCCACCGCCGGCCTGGCGCTGGCGCCGCAGCAGGGACGGCTGCACCGCGACGACGTCTACATGCCGCTCACGCCGATGTTCCACGTGCACGCCTGGGGCCTGCCCTATGTGGCCACCATGGCCGGGCTGAAACAGGTCTATCCGGGTCGTTACGTCCCCGACACCATCTGCAAGCTGATCACGCGCGAGAAGGTCAGCTTCTCGCACTGCGTGCCGACCATCCTGCAGATGGTGCTGGGCTGCGAGGCGGCCAAAGAGGCCGACCTCTCCGGCTGGAAGATGATCATCGGCGGCTCGGCCATGACCGGCAGCCTGGCCAAGGCTGCACGCGAGCGCGGCATCGACGTCTTCACCGGCTACGGCATGTCGGAAACCTGCCCCATCCTGACCCTGGCGCAGGTCCCCAGCGACGAGCTGGGCGGCGACCAGGAGGCCGCGATCCGCGTCAAGACCGGCCGTCCGCTGCCGCTGGTGGCGATCCGCACCGTGGATGAAGACATGCAAGACTGCCCGCGCGACGGCAAGAGCACCGGCGAGGTGGTGGTGCGCGCGCCCTGGCTCACGCAAGGCTACCTGCACCAGGCCGACGCCTCGGAAGATTTGTGGCGTGGCGGTTGGCTGCACACGCAAGACATCGGCAACATCGACCAACGCGGCTACCTGCAGGTGACCGACCGCATCAAGGATGTGATCAAGACCGGCGGCGAATGGGTCTCCTCGCTGCAGATCGAAGACATCATCGCGCGCCACCCGGCGGTGGCCGAAACCGCCGTGATCGGCATCGCCGACGGCAAATGGGGCGAACGCCCGCTGGCGCTGGTGGTGCTGAAAAAGGACGCGGTCGGCATCACCGAAGAAGACATCCGCCAACACGTGCTGGCCGCCGCCGGCAGCGGCCAGATCTCACGCTACGGCGTCCCGGACCGCATACAGTTCGTGCCCGAACTCGCCCGTACCAGCGTGGGCAAGCTCAACAAGCGGGTGATGCGGGAGCAGTATCCCACGAAGTAATCGACCGCCCATCAACCTCTTCGCCCCCTGCTACCCCAAGGTCTGCCGGCTGAATGAGATAGCGAACCGACGCTCCGACGCGGCAAGCGAGTAGCAAGCCCCGCGATGCCGAAGGCGAGCCGGCCGGCTTTCCCCTTGTGGGCCAGCCGGCGGAGTGCGATGAAAAATGGATCAGCAAGGCAGCCGGAGCGAAGCGACTCTGCCTTGCCCATTTTTTAGCGCACTCCACCGGGAACCCCGAAGGGGCTGGCACTTAGGGGCCGCTTTTCTTTGCTTACTTTCTTTGGCGGAGCAAAGAAAGTGAGCGGCTGCCGGGCCGCTCCCGGCGCTCCGTTCCGACCGGAGAAAGAAAAGCATCAAGCCAGTACATCGACCGGCAGCAAGACCAGACTACCCAAGCAAAATAAAACCAAACAACCCAAAACAAAAACGCCGTTCGGCCCAAAACCGAACGGCGTTTCCATGTAAAACCAGCAAAACGGATCAGTTGAAGATCACCGTCTTGTGTCCATTCAACAGAATGCGATGCTCGGTGAACCACTTCACCGCGCGCGCCAGCACCACGCACTCGATATCGCGCCCGATGGCGGTCAGGGTATCCGGGCCCATCGAGTGATCCACGCGCTCCACGCCCTGCTCGATGATCGGACCTTCATCCAGATCGCTGGTGACGAAGTGCGCGGTGGCGCCGATCAGCTTCACGCCGCGGTCATGCGCCTGGTAGTACGGCTTGGCGCCCTTGAAGCTGGGCAGGAAGGAATGGTGGATGTTGATCGCACGGCCGCGCAGGGCCTCGCACATCTCGGGCGACAGGATCTGCATGTAGCGCGCCAGCACCACCAGGTCGATCTGGTTGGCGTCGACGATTTCCATGATGCGCTGTTCCTGCGCGCGCTTGGCTTCCATCGGCGCGCCGGTGGCCAGCGGCAGATGGTGGAAGGGAATGTTGTAGCTCGCGGCCAACTGGTAGAAGTCGGTATGGTTGGACACGATCGCCGGAATCTCCACCGGCAGCAGGCCGCTCTTGTAGCGGAACAGCAGGTCGTTCAGGCAGTGGCCGATCTTGGACACCATCAGCATCACGCGCGGCTTCTTGCCGGCGTCGTTGAGCTGCCAGTTCATCTGCAGGGCATCGCCCAGCACGCCGAAATCGGCGCGCAGCTGGGCGTCGGAGATCGAGGCGTCCTCCGAGGAGAAATGCACGCGCATGAAGAACAACTTGGACTGGCCGTCGCCGAACTGGGCGGAGTCGATGATGTTGCAGCCGTGGTCGGCCAGAAAGCCCGAGACGCGATGCACGATACCGCGCTGATCCAGGCAGGACAGAGTGAGAATGTATTCCGGGTGAGTCATGACAGTGAACTGAATAACGCCAAGCGTCAGCGGCGCGGAAGATCCGCCAGGCCGCCGCCGGCGCAACCTCGGCCGGCGAAAGACGAAAGGCGCTATTGTCGCACGGCAGAGCCATGCGGACAAACCCGCGCTGCGTTTTGCGCCGCCGACACGCTACTGCCTGGCGATTTTCAGCCCCTTTGCGCGCCGTTGTCGCACATTTGCATGCCAAACCGGCCACAACATTTCACGCCGGCAACACAAAAGCCGCGCCGGCCGAAGCCGTGCGCGGAAATCTCCTTAGCCCCTGTCAGGCCGGTCCGGCAGCGCGGTGCGGCGCAGCCGGGAGTGTGACGACGTCGGTGAGCCGGTGACTCAGGCGGTCTTTTGCAGCAGTTCCTTCTGCTCATGGCCGCCGCCGACCTGCAGGTCGCCCGAGAGCTGGCCGCCCTCTTCGATCACCAGCTTGCCGTAACGGATCTTGCCGGTCACCTTGCCGCTGGAATAGATCACCAGCTTCTGGCGCACGGTCAGGTCGCCGTCGAACTCGCCGCGGATCTCGGCCAGGTCGATCTCGGCCGAGCCCTTGAAGGCGCCGCGCTCGGCGATCTGCACCACGCGGCAGTTGATGGTGGCCTGCACCTTGCCTTCGACGACCAGGGTGTCGCAGTCTTCAATCTCGCCCTTGACCTTGATGTTGGGGCCGACGGTCAGCTTGCTGCCGGTTTCTTCAGTTGCGGCCGGCGCCGTGGTCGGCACCGAGGAAGGATACTGAGTGGTTTTTTGCACGCTGGTCACGTTGCCTCCGCCGGTAGATTGGGAAACGCCATTGTTTGCACTGAAGGGGGAATTGGTCGAACTGGTTTCACGTTTGCCGAAGAGGGATTCTGAGCGAAGCATGTGATCTCCTGAAAATGAGGGGGCGTGCAAAACGGGAAGCACGAAAAAAACAAGGCGGCGCGCATGTGAATCAAATGGGCAGCGGGCGTGGAAGATGCCGTGCGAATTCGAAAGACCTTCTGATCGGGTCCGACTATTCAGATGCGCGTCGCGGGTCGACAGGTTCATCTTTTTCCTGGCGCCGGCGATGAGCCGGAAAGCTTGCCAGGCAAGAAACCTGTGCGATTCGGCAGGACACCTATTCGAAAGTTCACGATAATTTTGTAACAGCGAAATCAGTATTTCGCCTGCTGTCAAAACCCTTCGCGAACGTCGTCCTCGCTGATGCTCTGCGATGACTGAACGGAGTAAAAATGGAGTGAAGAACGACGCTTCACACAGGTGTCCGCAACCGAAATTTGCGTGTTGAACGCAGCACAAATTATTTATATTTCCGCGCGGCTTGTAACCAAAAAAGATGTAACAGTTACGCACGAAAAGGCGTCGCCATATGGCGACATGCATCAGTCGCTAAGTCACGCCGGATCTGGTTTTCAGGTCGACGTCATTTTCTGCTCGTGGCTGTTCGGGGAGATAAAAACGGCGAGCGCGCATCGCTGGCGCACAGAAAAAAATCCCTGCTGCGCACGCCTGCTGCGGCTGATGCGCGTGCTCGTTTTATCGCGCCTGTTGCGGCATCGTCGCTGCATCGTCGTGACAGCAAACACATGGCAAAGACGACGCGCGCAAGCCGCAGCCCACACGTCAAAACATCGCCCGGCATCACGGGCAAGCTCGACACGAGCACGATCGTCGACGACGAGCGATGAGCCACGAGCGACGCCGAGGTGGCGCCCGCCCGCATTTGTGACCGCATGTAAGCAGTGAAAATGAATGTCATCGGCGCGACGCTCTCGGCGCAACCGATTTATGATGCTGTATCTGCCGCCGCTCCTTGCACGCACTGCAACGCAAGGCCTGCTCGCAAAAGCATCGCGCGGCGCCGCCACCTGCATTGGAACTCCTGAGCCATGAGCCACGAACAGATCCCTTCGCCGCAATCGCTGGATTCCTTCGGCGCCAACATCTTTCCCGCCCAACGCGGCTCCAGCGCCTCGCGCGCGCTGGCGGCCGTGATCGCGATGATCAGCTGGTTCGCCTTCGTCGCGCAGACCGATATCACGCTCAACCGCCTGCTGGCGCGCGGCGGCGGCATCCTCGACGGCCTGGACCGGCTCACCATGTACCTCACCAACCTGACCATCCTGATGGCCGCGCTGTGCTTCACCTCGCTGGCGCTGTCGCTGAAGACGCCGGTAAGCCGCTTCTTCCGCCAGCCCTCGGTGATCTCGGCGGTAGTCGCCTACCTGGCCTTCGTGGGCATCGCCTATAACCTGCTGCTGCGCCAGCTGTGGGCGCCGAGCGGTTTTCGCTCGCTGGTCAATGAGAGCCTGCATACGGTGGTGCCGCTGCTGGCGATCGTGTACTGGATCTTCTTCGTGCCGGTGTTCCGGCACTCGGTGAAGAAGTCGCTGCTGTGGCTGGTCTATCCGCTGGGTTACCTCTTCATCACGCTGTGGCGCGGGGCACTGTCGGGCTTCTACCCTTACCCCTTCATCGACGTGAACCGACTCGGCTATCCGCGCGTGATCCTCAATTCCAGCCTGCTGTTCGTCGGCTTCATGGTGCTGATGACCTTGTTCGTGGCGATCAATCACTCCGGCAAGCCGGCGTTCCTGCGAAGGTAATTTCCCTCTCCGTTCCCCTCTTGCGCGGCTTGGCGCCGCGGGCGGCATCCCTTCCCGCCGTTTCCCTGCATTCGTCCTGCCGTTGAAAAAGACACATCCTTGTCACACGGTCGCGCTATCCTCCTTCCGTTCCGCGCCTTCATCCACAACAATATCCGACAGGAAACATCCATGAGCATCCACGACGAGTCCGCCGGTGGCGGCAAGCCGGCATCCCCTTCCCCCGAACACGTCACCTCATCCGCAGCCCCGCAGAGCAATAGCCGCCGCCGCTTCCTCGGCAGCATGGGCGGCGTGGCGGCCATGAGCGCCGGCGGCGCGCTGACCGCCTGCGCCACCGATGGCCAGGGCAGCGTGCAATACCCGGTCGGCAACCCGGCCGATGCGGCGGCGCTGGACCGCGCACTGCGCGACAACGTCAAGACCATCGTGGTGATCTACGCGGAAAACCGCAGCTTCAACAACCTGTTCGGCGATTTCCCGGGCGTGGAAAAGCCGCTGTCCAAGCTGCAGCCCGAGGAATATCAGCAACGCGACCGCGACGGCACCCTGTTGAAGCAGCTGCCGCCGGACTGGAGCGGCACCGTCGGCCAGGAACAGGTGATCGAAGGCGTGACCTACCCCGCCGGCGCCCAGTACACCCCGAACCGCCCGAACGCGCCGTTCGCGCTCAAGGGTCCGCAAGGCGAAGCGCTGCCGCTGGGCCTGGTCACGCGTGACCTGTGGCACGTGTTCTACCAGAACCAGATGCAGATCAACGGCGGCAAGAACGACAAGTTCGTCGCCTGGGCCGACTCCGGCGGCCTGGTGATGGGCTACTACGGCGACACCAAGTACAACCTGCGCCTGTGGGACCTGGCCCGGGAATACGTCCTGTGCGACAACTTCTTCCAGGGCGCCTTCGGCGGTTCCTTCATGAACCACCACTACCTGGTCGCCGCCGCGCCGGGTTACTACCCGAACGTGATGAGCTCGGTCTCGCGCACCCAGGTCGCCAAGACCAAGAACAACGATCCGCTGTCGACCGAACTGGTGCCCGCCGAAAACAGCCCGGCCAGCGCCATGCAGGGCGCGCCGAAGTTCGGCCCCAGTGCGCTGACGCCGGACGGCTACGCGGTCAACACCATGGCGCCGCCGTACTGGCCGACCTGGGCCCGCGACAAGAACAACCCGTCCTACTCCGAACCCAACCAGCCCAGCGTGCTGGTGCCGCAGACCCACGAACACATCGGCGACAAGCTCAACAAGAAGGGCGTGGAATGGGCTTGGTACGCCGGCGCCTGGCAGGCTACGCTGGACGAGTTCAAGGACTCCAAGGGCATCCCAAAGATCCCGAACTTCCAGTATCACCACCAGCCTCTCAACTACTTCAAGAACCTGGGTCCCGAGAATCCGTCCGAGCGCAACAAGCGCCTGCGCGACGGCGGCCTGGGCGACGAGGCGCGCACCAACCGCTTCCTGGCAGATGTCGAAGCCGGTCGCCTGCCGCCGGTCACCTTCTACAAGCCGCAGGGCAACCTGAACATGCACGCCGGCTACGCCGACGTCGCCTCGGGCGACCGCCACATCGCGCACATCGTCAAGAGCCTGCAGTCCAGCCCGCAGTGGAAGAACATGGTGGTGGTCATCACGGTGGATGAAAACGGCGGCTGGTGGGATCACGTGGCGCCGCCCAAGGGTGACCGCTGGGGCCCCGGCTCGCGCATCCCGGCGCTGGTGGTGTCGCCGTTCGCCCGCAAGGGCACGGTGGACCACACCATCTACGACACCGCCTCGATCCTGCGCCTGATCACCCGCACCTTTGGCCTGGAAAAGTTGGACGGCGTCAAAGAGCGCGACGATGCCATGATCGCGCGCGGCCAGAAGCCGATGGGCGACCTGACCAACGCGCTGCAGTTCAGGGCCTGATCAGCTGATCGCCTGAAAAAAACGCCGCCGCGAGTTGATCGCGGCGGCGTTTTTCTTTTGCGTCGGTGAGGCATCTCGAGCGACGTGGAGGCACGGCGAAAAACGGAGGTTGAGACATGACCAACGCCACTGGATCCCTGCTTTCGCAGGAACGACACTGAAAAGGCAGCCAATCCCTCCGCACGCCCAAGACACCTCCTACCCGTCGTTCCTGCGGAAGCAGGAGCCCAGCGTCGTTCAACGGACGTTGAGGCACGACGAACGCCACTGGATCCCTGCTTTCGCAGGGACGACACTGAAGAGGCAGTCAATCCCTCCGCACGCCCAAGACACCTCCTACCCGTCGTTCCTGCGAAAGCAGGAACCCAGCGTCGTTCAGCGGAGGTGAGACATCATCAAATCCACCGGATCCCGGCCTTCACCGGGATGACGGGGAACCTGAGCAGGCGTAGGCGTAAGCTCACCGCAATCTCAAGCCAGCCACGGCGGCGCCGCCTCCTTCAGGCTGATCTTCTTCGGAATCAGCTTCAGGTCGAGGAAGGTATCGGCGATCTGCTGCTGCTCATCCAGGATGGCCGGGGTGATCGGCACGGTGCCGAAGTGGTAGCGCCCCACGGCGACCTCCAGCACGTTCTTCGGCAAGCCCAGGATTGTCGCCAGCTCGGCGGCGTAGTCGTTCGGCCTGGCCTTGGCCCATTCGTCCAGCTTGCCCAGTTCTTCCAGCGCGATCTTGATCAGGTCGGCGTTGTTCTTCGCAAATTCGCGCGAGGAGAAATAATAAGCGCGGTTCTTCACCACGCCGTCGGCATTGGCCAGGATGCGTGCCTGCAGCGTCTGCTCGGCTGCCGCCAGATAAGGTTCCCAGATCACCCAGGCGTCCACCGCGCCGCGCTCGAAGGCGGCGCGCGCATCGGCCGGGGCCAGCCAGACCGGCGTGACGTCGCCGTACTTCAGCCCATGCTTTTCCAGCAGCTTGACCAGGAAGTAATGCACGTTCGACCCTTTGTTGAGCGCGATGCGCCGGCCTTTGAGATCGGCCGGCTGCTTCAGCGCCGAGCCCTTGGGCACCAGCACCGCCTCCACGAAGGGACGCGGCACCGTGGCCGCCACGTAGGCCAGCGGCGTGCCGGCCGCCTGCGAGAAGATCGGCGGCGCTTCGCCGACATCGCCGAAGTCGATCGAGCCCGCGCCCAGCGCTTCCAGCTGCACCGGCCCGGCCGTGAACTCGACCCATTTCACCGACGCGCCCAGCAGCGCCAGGCGCTGCTCCAGCACGCCGCGGGCACGCACGATGCTCAATGCACCCTTCTGGTAGCCGACCCGCAGCTCGCGCGTGGCGGCGCGCGCCAGCTTCGGCGCCAGCGCGCCGGCCACGCCGATCGCCCCCAATGCGATACCGCCTGCCAGCAAACGACGACGTCGGCCGCCTTTCTCGATGCGCTCGATGGATGAGGTTCTTTTGTCGTCGGCCTGTGGCATGCCTGCTCCGCGGATAAGTGTGTAGGGAATCCGAGCGTAGCCAGCGCGACAGCAAATGCGAACGAATACTTCCGCCGCTGTATAGACGAAAAGCGGATAAGACCGGCGCCATGCGTGGACAACGCGCCACGGCCTCAGACCGGTAGTGCATCAATTTATATCACGTTGTGATATATTCCGATTCTTTCCCAATATCCACGGCGACCTTCTTCTCCCATGCAATGTCAGGACGAAGCCCCGCCGACATCCTTCACCATGAAACACAAACGCGACTACACGGCCGACGGCCGCCTGCCGTTCCTCGCCGCGATGGCGCTGCTCATCGGTGCGCTGGCCACCGGCGCAGCGTGGATCCTGCTCAAGCTGATCGCGCTGTTCACCAACCTGTTCTACTTCCAGCGCCTGTCGGTGGAATCGGTATCGCCGGCCAACCACACGCTGGGGTGGATCGCCGCCCTGCTGCCGATCGCCGGCGGCCTGATCGTCGGACTGATGGCGCGCTACGGCAGCGAGAAGATCCGCGGCCACGGCATCCCCGAGGCGATCGAGGCCATCTTGTTCGGCAAGAGCCGTATGTCGCCGAAGGTGGCGGTATTGAAGCCGCTGTCCTCCGGCATCGTGATCGGCAGCGGCGGGCCGTTCGGCGCCGAGGGGCCGATCATCATGACCGGCGGCTCGGTCGGCTCGCTCATCGCGCAGTTCCTGCACCTGACCGCAGCCGAGCGCAAGACGCTGCTGGTGGCCGGCGCCTGCGCCGGCATGACGGCCGTGTTCGGCACGCCGGTGGCAGCAGTGCTGCTGGCAGTGGAGTTGCTGCTGTTCGAACTGAAGCCGCGCAGCCTGCTGCCGGTGGCGCTGTCCTGCGCGGTGGCCGGCTTCCTGCGTCCGCTGGCCATTGACGCCGGTCCGCTGTTCCCGCTGGAGATCGCCGCCCCCTCGACCACTGCCCTGCTGTCCTGCCTGGCGGCCGGTCTTGCCAGCGGTGTGCTGGCGGCGGCGCTGACGCTGGCGCTGTACCGCGTGGAAGACTGGTTCCATCGCCTGCCGCTGCACTGGATGTGGTGGCCCGCCATCGGCGGCGTGGTGGTCGGCTTGGGCGGGCTGCTGCAGCCGCGCGCGCTGGGCGTGGGCTATGACGTGATCGGCGGCCTGCTGCATCACCACATCATTCTCTCGGCCGCACTGGCGCTGCTGGCGGTGAAGGCGGTGATCTGGCTGGCGGCGCTGGGCTCCGGCACCTCGGGCGGGGTGCTGGCGCCGTTGCTGATGATGGGCGCCGGCCTCGGGCTGGTGCTCTCGCCGCTGCTGCCGGGCGCTTCACCCGAGCTGTGGGCGTTGGTATGTATGGCCGGCGTGCTGGGCAGCGTGCTGGGCGCGCCGCTGACGGCAATCGTGTTCGCCTTCGGACTGACCCATGCCGGCGAGGCGCTGCTGCCGCTGATGGCCACCGTGGCCGTGGCACACGGCGTCAACGTGCTGCTGATGAAACGCTCCATCATGACCGAGAAGATTGCCCGCCGCGGCCTGCACGTGCATCGCGAATACGGCATCGACCCGCTGGAGCGCATGCATGTGGAAGACCTGATGACCGGCTCGCCGCAAACGCTGGACGCCGGCATGCCGGCAGGCGAAGCGCTGGCCACCTGCCGCGCCGCGCAACACACGCACCGCTACTACCCGGTGCTGGAACACGGCCGCCTGGCCGGCATGCTGGCGCTGCGCCGGCTGGAGCAGGCAGAACCCGCGCAACCATGCGCAACGCTGCTGACCGGCGCGGATCAGGCCGGCCTGTCCATCGTGCTGCCGCAAATGAACGCGCGCGCCGCCGCCGGCTTGATGGCGCAGCTGGGCACGGCGCGCCTGCCGGTTGTGGCCGATCGCCAGCACATGAAGCTGGTGGGCATCCTCTCGCTGGCGGACCTGGCGCGCGCCAGCGCTACCCATGCGGAAGAAGAATCGGTGCGGGAAAAACTGCTGGGCTGGTAAAAGCGGATTGAGCGGATTGAGCGCGATGCCGGCGGCGGCGCGCTCAATGCATGCTGTTGTCGATGAAGTCCTTGGACCACTGCAAGCCGGCAGTGCGCAGGCAATTGAAATCGGGATAGTTGTTGTCCCGGTCGCGCCACAAGGCCATCGGCGGACGACCCCATTTGTTGATCTGCACGGACAAGCGCCAGCCGTCGGCCATTTGTAGGCCCACGATGCTGATATCGAAGTTTCGATACTGCGCTGCGTAGGTAAGCGAATGTATTTTCTTGTTTTCCATGGGCAACTTTCGCGACCCTACATTATACGGCGCATGCGCGCCGCAAAACGGAAAGATCGCGAAAGAAGCCGAAAGAAAAACTGATCGTCGCCGATCGCCGGCCAACTCTTATCAAGGAAGCATCAAAACGACAGCCGATCAACAGCCGATGCTTGTCGGACGCACATCAACAGCGACGCAAAGTGCAACTCAAGTGCCGCCGGTCAACTTGCACACCAGGTTGTCTTTAGAGACCAGCACCACATTGACCCCGGCGTTGCCGTTGTCCATACGGAACTCGTTGTTGCCATTGCTCAGTGAAATGATGCGCACCGCGCGCGTGGCCTGCTCGGTCAGGATGGCCTGGCCTTGCTGGTTCATGCAGGTCAGCACACAGCCGCCGCTGGCGCTGCAGTTGCGGGTAAGGTCGCTGGCGACCGGCGTGGGCGGCGGGTTGGCGGCAACCTGGGCAG
This sequence comes from Herbaspirillum sp. LeCh32-8, assembly GCF_017814915.1. GTDB lineage: Bacteria > Pseudomonadota > Gammaproteobacteria > Burkholderiales > Burkholderiaceae_D > Herbaspirillum. The sequence continues at coordinate 128,850 of NZ_JAGIPZ010000012.1, forward strand.
CCGTCTGCGCCAGGGCGCAAGTCACAGGCAGCATGCAGGCGACCAGGCCTGCAAAGGCAAATCTTGTCAGTCGGGTAGTCACGCTTCCTCCGTTATTGGAATGATTGTCGGACGAGAAATACCAGCATAACTGGCGGTGCAGCTTCACGGTCTGACAGGCGCGACGGCGAATCATTCCCGCCGGCATCAGGTCGGATGCGGCAAAAAAAAACGGCGCACTCCTCGCGAAGTGCGCCGCATCCCCCTCAGGACAAAACCCTCAATCAACCCCGATAACAAGCTTGCGTCTTGCATCCCGAACCCCTTCGGGATTTCCTGCCGGCGGCCGCAATCCGGACGCCTTGCTTCACTGCATCAAATCAGTAGGTCAGCGTGACAGTCACGGTATCCGAGTAAGCGCCGGCCAGCGGAGTCTGCGAGGCCGGGATCTGGCCGTAGACCGTCAGGGTCTGGGTCAGGCCGCTGCCGGT
>NZ_JAGIPZ010000013.1 GCF_017814915.1 Herbaspirillum sp. LeCh32-8
TTAAACTTCGTATCGTACTTCGCCATGAAAAACACCCCAAAAGTTGGATCGGTGTCCAACTTTCGGGGTGCAGTTCAAATGCGGGCCTTTCAGTTTTCTGCTTTGTGGATCCTGTGCGAGTCACAGTCATCAACCCGCGATGACGGCGCCATCAATCAGCTATCAATCGCCAGCACGGCTCCGCTGCAGGATGCGGAAGATCGTTTATTCGCTCACTGATCAAACAAATGTCGACATATCAGTGTCGACATGTCGACAACCGCAGTTACCTTAAACAATTGATGTAATGGAGATATTGTTTGTCGACATCACCTAACTTCTGAGTGACCTGGGCTACAAGATTGAATTCATCCAGAAGAAGGAACAGTCCGGCGCGCCCGACTGAGCCGCGTTGTACCGATAAAAAAGCCCGCAACGCTGCGGGCTTTTTTATTGCGCGCGGCAACGTCCGGCCGCGAGTTCAGATGCCGCTGAACCAGTTGTAGCCCTGGTCCTCCCAGTAGCCGCCCGGATTCTGGTTGCTGACATAGATGGCGACGACATGCTTGGGGTTCTTGAAGCCGAGCTTGGTCGGCACGCGCACCTTGAGCGGATAGCCGTAGGAGACCGGCAGCGGCTCCTTGCCGAAGTCCAGCGCCAGGACGGTTTGCGGGTGCAAGGCGCTGGCCATGTCCAGGCTGGAGTAATAACGGTCGGCGCACTTGAAGCCGACATACTTCGCCGAGAGGTCAGCGCCGATGGCCTGCAGGAAGAGCTTCAGCGGCACGCCCGACCACTGGCCGATGGCGCTCCAGCCTTCGATGCAGATATGGCGCGTGATCTGGCCGGCCTGCGGCAGGGTGCGCAGGCGCTCCAGCGTCCATGCCTGCTTGTCGCGCACCAGGCCGGAGACTTCCAGGCGCCAGTCGGCGCCGTCGATGTCCGGCGCATTGAATTCGTCGTAGAAGGCATTGAAGGGAAATGGGTTGGTGATCTGGCTGGCGGCATAGGTCGGCGCCAGCTTGTCGCCGCGAAACAGCATGGCCTGCACGCGGTCGTTCCAGCGCGACATCGCCCACAACACCTTGTCCACGCTGTCGTTGTCCTGCAGGTCGCAACCCGAGAGCATGGACAACGCACCCAGCGACAAGGCCGAACGCAGCATGAGGCGTCGTTCCACCTTCACCAGCCCGCTTCGATGGTCGGCCAACTTGATCTTCTCCGGCTTGGCGCCGGAGCGGTCGTCATTGCGGCCCATCAGCTCGCCTCCCCGCGCGCACGGCGCAGATGTTGCCGCCCCGTCAGCATGGGCAGCAAGGTTTTCGGCACGATCGCCACCAATGCCAGATGCACCGCCACGAATGCGGCGATACCGCTCATCGCGGCGAAATGCACCTTGCGCGCAAAATCGAAACCGCCGAACAGGTCGACCAGCCAATCCAGCTGCACCGGCTTCCAGATGGAAATCCCGGACAGCACCACCAGCGCGCCCAGCAGCAGCACCGACCAATACAGCAGCTTTTGCACGGCATTGTAGATGCCGGGCTGATGCGGCAGGCGAAAGCGCAAGGCCTGGCCCGCATCGGCCAGCACGTCACGCGCGCGCAGCGGCAACAAGTGCCTGCGGAAGTGGCCGCTGGCCGTGCCATAGGCCAGATAGAACAGGCCGTTGGCGACCAGCAGCCACATCGCCGCGAAATGCCAGGCGATGGCGCCGCCCAGCCATCCGCCCAGCGTCATCCAGGCCGGGAACTTGAATCCGAAGATCGGCGACGCGTTGTAGATGCCCCAGCCGCTGGTAAACATGCATGCCATGGCCAACGCATTGAGCCAGTGGGCGATGCGCACCGCCAGAGGATGAAGCAGGATCTTGCCGGGCATCGGTGCGCCTCTTACATCGGCGGCGTGACGCCGTTCTTACCGACGCTGACCGAGACGGCGGTCATGCTGCCGTCGGCGCCTTTGCGAGCGCGCACCACCACCTTGGCGCCGGCGACCAGCATGGAGCGCTCACCGGCTTCGATGTTCACGATGGGCACATCTTCAGGCACCACGATCTTCTTTTCGCCGCCCTTGTATTTCAGCGTGAGGGTGCGGCCGCTGCTGGCCACTACATCGCCCACGGTGCCGTTGGTCATGGTGCTGTTGGGCGCCAGGTCAAAGGGACGATGGCCGTCGCCGGTGCCGGCCATCGCCGGCGGGAACACGTGCACCTCCAGCGCCTTCTGCGAGCCGTCCGGTTGCGGAATGCCGGCCGCGCCGATGTAGCTGCCCGGCTTGATGTCATTGATGTTGGCCAGCGAAATCGCCGCTACCCGGGTGTCCTTGTCGAGCGCGACGGTCTGCTCGCCGCCGCGATTGCTTTTGACGACCAGCTTGTCGGCGCCGACCGAAACGATGGTGCCACGAATGCCGGTTTGGGCAGGCGCGGGCGCCTGCGCCATGGCGGTGGACGCCGCGAAAGCGCCGACGAATGTCGCCGATGCCAGCGCGCCACGGAAGAGTTTGACCAGGGATGTATGCATGGGATGGTGCCTCGTGAGGGGTTGAGGATCATCCATGCTAGTGAGGCAAAGGCGTCATTCGAATGACATTTAGATGACAAAATTGTCATTTTCCGGCGGCCGCCGGCGATGCAGAAATGAAAACGGGCGACCGTTGCAGGTCGCCCGTTTTCCCTCAAGTCGAATGTCTTTAACCGGCTGCGCGCTCAACGGCCGTAGTAGTACGGACGGTCGTCGTCATAACGATAGGTACGCACTTCGGTACGCTCCACGTAGCGCACCGGACGCGGCGGCGGCGGCGGTGCGTAGTAGCGCGGCTCTTCGTAGTACACGCGCTGCGGCGCCTGGTAATACACCTGCTGCGGCGGCGCCTGATAGACCGGCTGGGCCGGGGCGGAATTGGCGTTGGCGATCAGGGAACCGATGGCGACCGCGCCGATGATGCCGGCCGCGATGGCGACGCCGTCATTGCCGCCGCGGCCATGCGCCATGGCGGGCGTGCTGACGGCTGCCGCCGAAGCGAGAAGCGTGGTTGCGATCAGAACCGATGCGATTTTTTTGCTGGCCATGATTGGCTCCTGTCTGAAAATGTCCGCTATGTCGTCGCGGTACGATTTCAATATACGCCGCAAAAAATCGAAATCCATCGATTCTGAAACTTGGTTACAGTTCTTACGAGTCCGGCGCCGAATTGTGACTTTGTGCAATCGGAGCGATTCCCGCCATGCGATTGAACAATCAGGCCTGGCGTTCACCCAGCAAGTTGGCCAGTGCGACGAACTGCTCCATCGGCACGGCTTCGGGACGCGCCTGCGGATCGATGCCGGCCTGTTTCAATTCGTCTTCGGTGAACAGCCCCGCCACGCAATTGCGAATCACCTTGCGGCGTTGGGAGAAGGCCTTGGTGACCACCTGTTCCAGCAGTTCCTGGCGGCACGGCAGCGGCTGCGCCAGCGGGATCATGCGCACGATGGCCGAATCCACCTTGGGCGGCGGATCGAAGGCGGTGGGCGGCACCACGAACATCAGCTCCATGCGGTAACGCCACTGCAGCATCACCGACAAGCGGCCGTAGGCCTTGCCGCCCGGTTCGGCCACCATGCGTTCCACCACTTCCTTTTGCAGCATGAAATGCTGGTCCTGCACCTGCGGCGCAATCTCGGCCAGGTGAAACAGCAGCGGGCTGGAAATGTTGTACGGCAGGTTGCCCACCACGCGCAGCTTTTGTCCTTCAGGCACCGGGATCGAAGCGAAATCGAACTTCAAGGCATCCGCCGAGTGCACGGTCAGGCGCGCCTTGTCGAAACGCTTGTTGAGCCGCTCGACCAGATCGCGGTCCAGCTCGACCACGTGCAGGTGACGCACCGTGTCCAGCAGCAGCGAGGTCATCGCCGCCAGGCCGGGGCCGATCTCCACCATGGCGTCGCCCGGCTCGGGGCCGATGGAACGGATGATGTCGTGCAGGACGACGTCGTCGGTCAGGAAGTTCTGGCCAAAGCGTTTGCGGGCGATGTGTTTCATGGTCGTGATATCTGGTGAAATGCTGGGCGGCCTCAGGCGGCGGCCTGATGCTGGCGACGCGCCATGTCGGCGGCGGCGCGGATGGCCACCACCATGCTGCCGTGGTCGGCGTGACCCAGGCCGCGCGCGGCGAGGTCGAGGGCGGTGCCGTGATCGACCGAGGTGCGGATCAGCGGCAGCCCCAGCGTGATGTTGATGCCATGGCCGAAGCTGGCGAACTTCAGCACCGGCAGGCCCTGGTCATGGTACATCGCCAGTACGCAGTCGGCGTCTTCCAGGTACTTGGGCTGGAACAGGGTGTCGGCCGGGTACGGGCCGCGCGCGTCAATGCCGCGCTGCTGCGCCGCCAGCAAGGCGGGGGCGATGACGTCGATCTCTTCGCGCCCGAGATAGCCGTTCTCGCCGGCGTGCGGATTCAGGCCGGTCACCAGGATGCGCGGCGCGGCGATGCCGAACTTGCTGCGCAGGTCGGCGGCGATGATGTCCAGCGTGCGCGCCAGGCTGTCGGCGGTGATCGCGGCCGGCACATCCTTCAGCGCCAAGTGGGTGGTGGCCAGGGCAACCCGCAGATGCGGCGCATCGCCGCCGGCCAGCATCATCACCACTTGAGGCGTGTTGGTGACGTCGGCCAGGTATTCGGTATGGCCGGTGAAGGCCACGCCGGCGTCGTTGATGGTGCTCTTTTGCAGCGGCGCGGTGACGATGGCGCTGAAGCTGCCGTTGAGCGCGCCCTGCACCGCCATGTCCAGCGTCTGCAGCACGGCGCGGCCGTTGCGCGCATCCAGCTGGCCCGGGCGAACGGGCTCGGCGGTGGGGCAATCGATCACGCACAGGCGATCCGCCGGGAAATTGGGCAGGCCGCCGTTGTGCCACGCCTGAATGGAGATCGCCGCCACCCGCAGCGCGGGGTCGATATCGTGCGCGATCTGCGCCAGCAGGGCGGCGTCGCCCAGCAGCACGCAACGCACTTCATTGCGCAGTTCCCAGGCGGCGCGCAGTGAAATCTCGGGACCGATGCCTGCCGGTTCGCCGCAGGTGAGCGCGATGATGGGTCGGTTCATGGCGTGAAGAAAATGGACTTCAGAAATGCAAGAGCCGGCGACGGGGCCGGCTTCTTGCTCGGGTGAAGGCGCCATCTGGCGCCTTCCTGCTACAAGCTTACTCGTCGTTGCGATATTCAACGTAGGCGCGGTCGCGGATCTGGCGCAGCCAGTCTTCGTTGGCTTCCTCGATCTTGCGTTCGCGGATGGCCTGGCGGGCCGCAGCGCGGGCGCGTTCCTTGGAGGCGTCATCGGTCTTGCGCTCGACCACCTGGATCAAGTGGTAGCCGAACGGCGACTCGATCGGCTGGCTGACTTCGCCCGGCTTCAACTGGTCCATGGCGCGCTCGAACTCGGGCACGGTATCGCCAGGATACACCCAGCCCAGGTCGCCGCCCTTGGAGGCCGACAGATCGTTCGAATACAGCTTGGCCAGTTCCTCAAAGGAAGCCGAACCGTGATCCAGGCGCTCCTTCAGTTCAGCCAGCTTGCGCTTGGCGTCGGCGGCCGTCACCACCTGATTGACCTTGATCAGGATGTGGCGCACGTGGGTCTGTTGCACGGCGGGCGCGGCGGCCTGCGTTTCACCGGCGGCGCGACGGCCCACCAGCTTCAGGATGTGGAAGCCGTTACCGCTCTTCAGGATGGCGCTGACCTGGCCGTCCTGCAGCTTGGACACGCCGTCCAGGAACAGCTGCGGCAGGCGGTCGGACGGACGCCAGCCCAGATCGCCGCCTTGCAGCGCATCGGCGGCGTCGGAATAGGCCGCGGCGGTCTTGGCGAAGTCGGCGCCGGTCTTCAACTGGCGCAGCACGTCTTCGGCGCGCTCGCGGCGCGAGGCCAGTTGCTCGGGCGATGCGTTCTCGGGCACGCGGATCAGGATCTGGGCGATGTCCACTTCTTGGCGGGTGCCGCCGGCGTTGGCTTCGGCCGCGAGGTAATTGTCGACTTCGGATTCGGTGACGTTCACCTTGTTGTCGACCTCGCGCTCACGCAGGCGCTGGCTCAGGATTTCGCGGCGGATATCTTCGCGGAAGCTGTTGTAGGCGATGCCTTCCTGTTGCAGGCGGGCGCGGAACTCCGGCAGCTGCATCTTGTTCTGTTCGGCGATGCGCTGCATGGCGCGGTCGAGCATGGCGTCATCCACCACGATGCCGTTTTCCTTGGCCATCTGCGCTTGCGCGCGCTCCACGATCAGGCGTTCGACCACCTGGCGCACCAGCTGGTTGCGCGGCGGCATCGGCGCGTTCTGCGCAGTCATGCGCTGCTCGACGCTGGCCAGGCGCTCGGCCACTTCCTGACGGGTGATGACGTCGTTGTTGACCACGACCATGATCGAATCGACCGGCTTGGGTTCGGCTCGCGCGGTGGCCGCTGCAGCAGCGGGCGCCGGAGCGACCGGCGCGGCCGGAGGCGTCACCACCACGGACTTGACCGTCGGCGCGGCCGCAGGCTTGGCAGCCGGTTTGGCCGGCGTCTGCGGTGCAGTTTCGGAGGGCGCGACCGGAATGATGGTGGAAGCGAACTGCGCATGCGCGTTGCTGACCACGCCAAGCATGCACAGCAGTGCGGTCACTGTTTTGGTTTTTGCGAGGAGTGGTGTACGCATATTACGCATGGATAAACAGGTCAGAAAAGTTAGAAGGTATCGTTCGTGGAGCTGTCAGGCAGATTCACGTTCTGGTAGCCGGGCACGCTGCTCTTGATCGCTTCCAGCGGGTTGGAGCCGATCTTGGAGAAACCCGTGAGTTCCAGCTGGAAGAAGAAGCCCGTGGATGCCTTGGTCGACGAGGTCGGAATACGCTGGGCAACCAGGCGGAAGACCCAGCAATCGGCCTTGTACTCCATGCCCGCCAGGCCCTCGGCCACGGTGCGGTCAGGCAGCGAGTAGTTGATGCGACCGACAGCATACCAGCGCTGCGACACGGGCCACTGGCCGGAAATGTCGATCTGGCGAATCGGGTCGATCAATCCGGTCGACGGATTGACGTAGGTGCGGTCCAGGCGATATTGCAGGTTCAGCACGCGCTTGGGCGCCGGCTGCCAACGCACGCCGAACGTCGAGCGCACCATCTGGCGCAGCGTTTCGCTGTATTGCACCGTGTTGTCGGTGGAGAATTCCTTGGAAATCTGCCCACCCAGCGCCAGCAGCAGGTCGGACTTGCTGCCCAGCGTCGTCGTGGTGGTGCCGGCGATGGCTACGCGCGGATCGGAGAAATAGAAGCGCTGCGCCACGGCAGCTCGCAGACGTTCCAGGCCGTTCTCTTCGATCAGGCGCGACGTCACTGCGGCAGTCAGCTGGTTGGCGTCGCTGATGCGGTCGTGGCCGACGAACCGATTCTCGCTGAATGCCTGGGCGAAATTGAAGTCCGCCAGGCCGGAGTCGAAGTTGGGCAGCTGCGACTGGTCACGATAGGGCGTGCGCACGTAGAACAGGCGCGGCTCCAGCGTTTGGGTCATGCTTCGGCCCAGCAGCGTGGACTCGCGCTCGAAGATCAGGCCGGAATCAAGCGACATCGTCGGCACGGTGCGCGTGAAATTCGTCGGCTGCCCGGCCGAGACATTGTTGAGGCGATAACTGGTCGCATCCAGCGTGACCTTGGGCGTAATGAAATAACCGGGGCGCACGATGGGATACGCCACGGATTGGGTGATATATCCGCGATCCCCGCCGACCAACTCGCCGCTGGAGAAGCGCGTGAAGTCCGCCACCGTGGTGAAGTCGAATCCACCCAGATCAAGACGGCTGCCGTTGAACACGAGTTGCGGTACCCGGTCGTAGGGCTTGGTGATCGGGTTGTTGACATCTTGCAGCAGCTGGTACTTCGACACGTGCCCGTACAAACTCCAGTAGGTGCTGGAGTAAGTCAGCGAGACGTCACGCGTCAGCAGACGCTGCGTACTACCCGTGATGGAATGCGCGAAATCAGATGCGTAGTCGTTGTCGGACGCCTTGTTCACGTTCCACGCCAGTTCCAGCTGAGGCAACAACTTTTGCTTGTGGATGGACGACAAGGAATAACGTCCGGTCCCCGTCAACTGATCCTGAATGCCTTCGACATAGGTGGTGCCGGAATACGTCTCGCCCAGATAACGCGTCTCCGCCCCCATCTGCAGGCCGCGACGCGCGATGTACTTGGGCACCAGCGTGAGATCGTAATTGGGCGCCAGGTTGAAGTAGTAAGGCACGGCGATTTCGGCGCCGCCGGTGCTGGTCGCGCCGATGGTGGGCGGCAGCACGCCGGACTTGCGCTCGCCCGACAACGGGAACGTCATCCACGGCGAGCCCAGGATCGGCACGTCCTTGAAATACAGCAGGCCGCCATGCACGGTACCAACGTCGCGCCCGGTATCGAGATCGAGCGTGTTGGCCCGCAGATACCAGTCCGGGTCGGTCGCTTCGCAGGTGCTGTAGGTGCCTTGCTGCACCTGGGCCTGGTCGTCCGAGAGGAAATTGATGCGGTCGGCCTTGCCACGGCCGCCGACCTTGCCGATCAGATACGTCGGCTGGGTGACATAGCCCTCGCCGGTGCCCATGTTCATCTCGGCATGGTCGCCGGTGTATTGGTCCTGCAGGCGCTTCATCCAGACGTGACCGGTAGCTTCGACTTCGTCCTGGATGATGCGGTATTCGGCCTTGTCCGCCTTGATGGTGGTGTGGCCCTTGACCACTTCGACGTCGCGATCGAGGTTGACTTGGCGATCGGGTCGACCGGTCATCTGCTCGGCGCTGACGTTGACCGGCGCGTCCTTGTCGTCGGCCGGAGCCGCCGCCGGGGCCGGCATCGTCATCTGCGCGTGGACGGTCAGCGGCAGCAGGCTGGAAGCCGAGGCCACCGCCATTGCCGACGAAAACAGACGCGCCAGCCGCCAGTTGACAGTGCGTTCAGAAAGAGACTTGGAAAACCGGATCATGAAAAGAGTGGCAAGACACCGTGCAGGCGGATTTTTTGAATTTAATCCCTTATTATATGGGAACTCATACACGTCAAACGAATTCCTCAGATAGTTCATGTCTTCATCTAGTTCTGCCCCTGATCTCCGCCTGTCCGAACTGCAAGCCTGGCTCGACACCCTCGCCGACACTCCGGTGCTCTCCTCCACCCTGCGCCCGGCCTCGGCCGACGCCAGCTTCCGCCGGTATTTCCGGGTGGATACGAAAGACGGCGGCACCGCCATCGCGATGGACGCGCCGCCGCCGCAGGAAGATGTCCGCCCCTTCGTCAAGGTGGCCGGCCTGTTCGGCGCCACCGGCGTCACCGTGCCGAAAGTCCTGGCACAGGACGCAGAGCGCGGCTTCCTGCTGCTCACCGACCTGGGTTCGACCACCTACCTGAACCAGCTCACGGCCGACAGCGCGCACAAACTATACATGGATGCGATCGAGGCCTTGGTACTTTTACAAGCGCAAAGCAAGCCCGACGCCCTGCCCGAATACGATCGCGCGCTGCTGCTGCGCGAGCTGGAGCTGTTTCGCGAGTGGTATGTCGGCAAACATCTGGGCGTGACGCTGACCGACGAGCAGAACGCCGTACTGACCAAGACCTTCGACGCCATCCTGGCCAACAACCTGGCCCAGCCGCAGGTCTACGTTCATCGCGACTACCATTCCCGCAACCTGATGGTGCTGCCCACCGGCAACCCGGGCATCCTGGACTTCCAGGACGCGGTCTACGGCCCGGTCACCTACGACCTGGTCTCGCTGCTGCGCGACGCCTACATCCAGTGGGATGAGGAACTGGTGCTGGACTGGGCGATCCGCTACTGGGAAAAGGCGCGCCGCGCCGGCCTGCCGGTGGCGCCCGACATCGACAGCTTCTACCGCGACTTCGAATGGATGGGCCTGCAGCGCCACCTCAAGGTGCTGGGCATCTTCGCCCGCCTGTACCACCGCGACGGCAAGGACGGCTACCTGAAGGACATGCCGCTGGTGATGGAATACACCCTCAAGACCGCGCGCCGCTACGTCGCCTTCACGCCGCTGGTGCGCCTGATCGAGAAGCTCGAGCAAGAACACGCGCCCAAGTTCGGCTACACCTTCTGAGGAGCCGCGCGATGAAAGCCATGATCTTTGCAGCCGGCCGCGGCGAGCGCATGCGCCCGCTGACCGACGACTGTCCCAAGCCGCTGCTGAAAGTGCGCGGCCGCCCGCTGATCGTGTGGCAGATCCTGTCGCTGGTGCGCGCCGGCATCACCGAGATCGTGATCAACCACGCCCACCTCGGCCACATGATCGAAGAAGCGCTGGGCGACGGCAGCAAGTTCGGCGCGCAGCTGATGTACTCGCCCGAAGGCATCGCGCTGGAAACCGCCGGCGGCATCGCAAAAGCGCGCCACCTGCTGGGCGAGGAACCGTTCGTGGCCGTCTCCGGCGACGTCTACTGCCCGAACTTCGACTATGAGCAGGTCAAGACCGTGCTGGAAGACGAAGACCCCTGGGGCAACCCGCTGGCGCTGGACAAGCGCGACGTCGCCTGGATCTGGCTGGTCAAGAATCCATCCTTCCACCCCGAGGGCGATTTTGCGCTCAACAACTTTTCCATCGCCAATGAAGGCGAGAAGAAACTGACCTTCGCCAACATCGGCGTCTACCGCCCGCAAATGTTCGACGCCATCACGCCCGGCGAACACGCCAAGCTCGGCCCGCTGCTGCGCGAATACGCCGCGCGTGGCCAGGTCGGCGGCGACGTCTATCGCGGCGACTGGCACAACGTCGGCACCATCGATCAACTGCAAGCATTGACCTGAGGAGCGCACGCCCATGAGCTTCAACGCCACGCCCTTCGCCGCTCGCCGCGAGCGCCTGATCGCCGCCATGCAAAAAGCCGGCGGCGGGGTCGCCATCATCCCGACCGCGCCGGAAGTCATGCGCAACCGCGATGCCGACTATCCCTACCGCCACGACAGCTACTTCTACTACCTGTCCGGCTTCACAGAGCCGGAGGCGGTGATCGTGCTGATCGCCGGGCGGGAGAACCGCAGCATCCTGTTCTGCCGCGACAAGAACCTGGAGCGCGAGATCTGGGACGGCTACCGCTTCGGCCCGCAAGCCGCGCAGCAGCAATTCGCCTTCGATGCCGCGCACCCGATCGAAGAACTCGATAAAAGCATGCCCGCGCTGCTGGCCGACGCGCCCGCGGTGTACTACGCGCTGGGCCACGACGACAAGCGCGACGCCCAGCTGCAACGCTGGATGCAAGGCGTGCGCGCGCTGTCGCGCAGCGGCGTGGCCGCGCCCGGCTCGGTGGTCGACGTCAGCGTGCTGCTGGACGACATGCGCCTGTTCAAGGACGCCTTCGAGATCGACCTGATGAAGCGCGCCGGCGTGATCTCCGCCGAGGCGCATTGCCGCGCCATGCGCATCTCGCGCCCCGGCCTGCGCGAATATCATCTGGAGGCGGAGCTGCTGCATGAGTTCCGCCGCAACGGCTCGCAATTCCCGGCCTACGGCTCCATCGTCGCCACCGGCGCCAACTCCTGCGTGCTGCACTACCGCGCCGCCGACGCCGAACTGAAGGACGGCGACCTGGTGCTGATAGACGCCGGCTGCGAACTGGACGGCTACGCCTCCGACATCACCCGCACCTTCCCGGCCAACGGCAAGTTCAGCGGGCCGCAGCGCGCGCTGTACGAGATCGTGCTGGCCGCGCAAAACGCGGCGGTGGCCGAGACCGCCCCGGGCAAGCGCTTCATGGACGGCCACGACGCCGCCGTGCGCGTGCTGGCGCAAGGCATGCTGGACACCGGCCTGCTCGACAAGAACAAGGTCGGCTCGCTGCAGGACGTGATCGAGAAAGGCGACTACCGCCAGTTCTACATGCACCGCACGGGCCACTGGCTGGGCATGGATGTGCATGACGTCGGCGACTACCGCGACCCGGCGACGGCCGACGGCAGCAAGCCATGGCGCACGCTGCAGCCGGGCATGGTGCTGACGGTCGAACCGGGCATCTATGTGCGTCCGGGCGAAGGCGTGCCGGAGCAATACTGGAACATCGGCATCCGCATCGAGGACGACGCCCACGTCACCCCGACCGGTTGCGAGCTGCTGACCACCGGCGTTCCCAGCAAGGCCGACGACATCGAAGCGCTGATGCGCCAGGGCTGAGCGCCCCACTTCCTCTCCCATCGGCGATGCATGCGCGGGATCAATTCCCGCGCATGCCGCTCCGCTACAATGGCGGCTTGTTTCCTTTCCTGCACCTGCGCACCATGAATTCCGTCGACTTCGACCTCATCATCTGCGGCGGCGGCCCCGTCGGCCAAAGCGTCGCCGGCCTGCTGGCGCAGCGCGGCCGCACTGCCGCGCGCATCGCGCTGGTCGACATGAAGACGCCGGAGCAGGCCGCGCAGGATCCGCGCACCATCGCACTGTCCTACGGCAGCCGCCAGATCCTGGCGGAGCTGGGCGCCTGGGACGCCGTGGAAAAGCGCGCCACCGCCATCGAACAAATCCATGTCTCGCGCCGCGGCCACTTCGGCCGCACGCTGCTGGACCGCAAGGACTACCAACTGCCGGCGCTGGGCTACGTGGCCCGCTACGGCGACGTCAACCAGGCGCTGGTCAACGCCACTGCCGCGATGGGTCTGTCCTTCCTGCGCCCCGCCGAAGTGGCGGCGCTGGCCGAGGAGGAAGACCACGTCGCGGTCTCGCTGCAGGACGGCCGCGTGCTGCGCGCCACGCTGGCCATCCAGGCCGAAGGCGGCCTGTTCGGGGAACAGAAGCAAAAGAATGTGCAGCGTGACTATCAGCAACTGGGCCTGATCGCCCACGTCCACGCCGACCAGGCCATCGCCCATCGCGCCTTCGAGCGCTTCACTGACGAAGGCCCGCTGGCCCTGCTACCGCAGGACGATGGCTATGCGCTGGTGTGGTGCGTGCGCCCGGCCACCGGCGAGGCCTTGCTGGCGCTGGACGACGCCGCTTTCCTGGCCGCGCTGAGCCAGGCCTTCGGCCAGCGTGTGGGCTGCTTTACCCGCGTCAGCCCGCGCCTGTCCTACCCGCTCGGCCTGACTGCCGGCCCCGGCCAGACGCGCCGCGTGGTGGCCATCGGCAATGCCGCGCAAACCCTGCATCCTGTCGCCGGCCAGGGCATGAACCTCGGCCTGCGCGACGCCCGCGTGCTGGCCGACGTGCTGGCGCGCGACCTGTCGCCGCAGGCGCTGCAAGCCTTCGAACGCCAGCGCGGCGGCGACCGCGGCCTGACCATCCGCCTGACCGACCTGATGGCGCGCGTATTCGCCGGCTCGGCGCAAGGCTCGCCGTTGCAGACGGCGCTGGGTCTGTCGCTGGGTGCCATCGACCTGCTGCCGACGGCGCGCGACCTGCTGGCCGAGCAGATGATGTTCGGTCGCCGCTGACCCGCCCTGATTCCTGCGAATCCGCCGCCGGATACCGCGCCGGAGCGCGCCGTGAGACAATGCGGCCATCGCGGCCCGAGCCGCTCCAACACAGCCTTTTTCTTTACCATGAAACAAGATCCGCGCTTCAAGAACCTGTTCATCCTCGATCACCCGCTGATCCAGCACAAGCTCACGCACATGCGCGACAAGCGCACTTCCACCCGCACGTTCCGCGACTTGCTGCGCGAAATCACGCTGCTGATGGGCTATGAAATCACGCGCGACCTGCCGCTGACCACCGAGAGTATCGAGACGCCGCTGGTGACCTACGACGCCCCCGTGATCGCCGGCAAGAAGCTGGCCATCGTGCCGGTGCTGCGCGCCGGCGTGGGCATGAGCGACGGCCTGCTGGAGCTGATCCCCTCGGCGCGCGTGGGCCATATCGGTGTCTACCGCGACGAGAACCACCAACCGGTGGAATACCTGGTGCGCCTGCCCGACCTGCAGGACCGCACCATGATCCTGTGCGACCCGATGGTCGCCACCGGCAACTCCGCCGTGTATGCCGTCGACGCGCTGAAAAAGCGCGGTGTGCCGGCGGCCAACATCGTCTTCGTGGCGCTGGTCGCGGCGCCCGAGGGTGTGCAGGTGTTCGCCGATGCTCACCCGGACGTCAAGCTGTATGTGGCGTCGCTCGATTCGCACCTGGACAGCCACGCCTACATCGTGCCCGGCCTGGGCGACGCCGGCGACCGCATCTTCGGCACCAAGTAAGCCGGGGCCGGCCGGTACAAACCCGGTTGCAAGAATAAAAAAAGCCGCTCCGAAGAGCGGCTTTTTCATTGCCTGAAAGCGCGGCTCAGTCCACAGCCTTGACCATGTCCTCGATGACCTTCTTGGCGTCGCCGAAAACCATCATGGTCTTGTCCATGTAGAACAGCTCGTTGTCCAAGCCGGCATAACCGGCCGCCATCGAGCGCTTGTTCACGATCACGGTCTTGGCTTTGTAGGCCTCCAGGATCGGCATGCCGGCGATCGGCGACTTCGGATCCTTGGCCGCCGGGTTGACCACGTCGTTGGCGCCCAGCACCAGCACCACGTCGGCCTGCGCGAACTCGCTGTTGATGTCTTCCATCTCGAACACCTGGTCGTAGGGCACCTCGGCCTCGGCCAGCAGCACGTTCATGTGACCGGGCATGCGGCCCGCCACCGGGTGGATTGCGTACTTCACGGTCACGCCGTTGTGCGTCAGCTTCTCGGTCAGCTCCTTCAGCGCGTGCTGGGCGCGCGCCACCGCCAGGCCGTAGCCGGGGACGATGATCACGGTCTCGGCATTGCCCATCAGGAAGGCCGCGTCGTCGGCCGAGCCAGACTTGACGTTGCGCTGCTGCTGCGCACCGCCGCTGGCCGCCGCAGCCTCGCCGCCGAAGCCGCCCAAGATCACGTTGAAGAACGAACGGTTCATCGCCTTGCACATAATGTAGGACAGGATTGCGCCGGACGAACCCACCAGCGAACCGGAGATGATCAGCATCGGGTTGTTCAGCGAGAAGCCGATGCCGGCCGCGGCCCAGCCGGAGTAGCTGTTCAACATCGAGACCACCACCGGCATGTCGGCGCCGCCGATGGGGATGATGATCAGCACGCCCAGCACGAAGGCGATCGCCGCCATGATGATGAAGGGCAGCCAGCTTTGCGTGAGCACGAAGATGATGCCGAAGCCGATCATGGCCACCGCCAGCAGCAGGTTCAGGAAGTGCTGGCCGGCGAAGTTCACCGGCGCGCCCTGGAACAAGCGGAACTTGTACTTGCCCGACAGCTTGCCGAAGGCGATCACCGAACCGGAGAAGGTGATGGCGCCCACGAACGTGCCGATGAACAATTCCACCCGGTTGCCCACCGGGATCGGCATGCCGTGGCCAGAGATACCCAGCGCCCAAGGCTCCGCCACCGCCGCCACTGCAATGCAGACGGCGGCCAGGCCGATCAGCGAGTGCATCGCCGCGACCAGCTCGGGCATCTTGGTCATCTCGACACTGCGCGCGAGGTAGGCGCCGATGCCGCCGCCCACGATCACGCCGGCGGCTACCAGGAGGTAGCCAATGTTGCTGGCAGAGTCGGCGCCGTCGCCCTTCAACTTGACGATCAGGGCCAGCGTGGTCAGCACCGCGATCACCATGCCGGCAATGCCGAAGGCGTTGCCGCGACGCGCGGTGGCCGGGTGCGACAGGCCCTTCAACGACTGGATGAAGCAGATCGAGGCGATCAGGTACAACAAGGTGACGAGGTTCATGCTCATGCCTGTCCTCCCGTCTTGGCCTTGGGTTCTTTCTTCTTGAACATTTCCAGCATGCGCTGGGTCACCATGAAGCCGCCGAACACGTTGACCGCGGCCAGCGCCACGCCCAGGGTGCCGGCGATGCGGCCCACCGGGCCCTCGGTCAGGCCGGCGGCCAGCATGGCGCCGATGATGATGATCGCCGAGATGGCGTTGGTGACCGCCATCAGCGGCGTGTGCAGCGCCGGCGTGACGGTCCAGACCACGTGGTAACCGACGTAGATCGCCAGTACAAAGATGATCAGGTTGATGATGGTATGGCTGACTTCCATTTCTTGTTCCTCTCTTTATGGCGCGGCGGTGAAACCGCGGGTCAGATTCACGTCGGTCAGGTTGCGGTGGTCAGATCGCCTTCAGGCTGGTGATGCGGTTCTTGTCGTCGACGAAGACGACCTTGGGCTTGTATTGCGCGACTTCCTCGTCCGACATCGGGGCATAGGTGCAGATGATCAGCAGATCGCCCAGGTGCGCCAGGCGGGCTGCCGCGCCGTTCAGGGAAATCTCGCCGCTGCCGCGCTTGCCGCGAATGGCGTAGGTGGAAAAACGTTCGCCATTGTTGACGTTGTAGAGCTCGATCTTCTCGAACTCGCGGATATCAGCCGCCTCCAGCAGGTCTTCGTCAATGCCGCAGGAGCCCTCGTAGTTGAGGTCGCACTGGGTAACGGATGCACGGTGGATCTTGGCGCGCAGCATGATGCGTTGCATGTACTTCTTCCTTCTTTTTTATTGAGTGATGGTGATGCCGGACGGCCGGCGTTCGACGCCGCCGGCCTTGTCCGATGGATTACTTGTTTGGCTGGCGCAGGACTTCCCCGCCCTGGCACAGCAGCGTGGCGGCGACGATGTCGTCTTCCTTGTTGATCACCAGCCGGCCTTCGCCGTCGATGATCAGCTTCAGGAAATCGATCACGTTGCGCGCATACAGCGCCGAGGCATCAGCCGCCACCAGGGCCGCCAGGTTGCCTTCGCCGATGATGTGCACGCCGTGCTTGATGACGGTCTTGCCCGGCTCGGACAGGGGGCAGTTGCCGCCCTGGTCGACTGCCATGTCCAGGATCACCGAGCCCGGCTTCATCGCCTTGACCGTCTCTTCGCTGATCAGCACCGGCGCCTGGCGGCCCGGGATCAGCGCGGTGGTGATGATGATGTCGGCCTGCCTGGCGCGTTCGTGCACCAGTTCGGCCTGACGCTTCATCCAGTCGGGCGGCATCGGGCGTGCATAGCCGCCGACGCCCTGGGCGATCTCGCGCTCTTCGTCGGTAATGAAAGGCACGTCGAGGAACTTGGCGCCGAGCGACTCGATCTGCTCCTTGACTGCGGGACGCACGTCGGACGCCTCGATCACCGCGCCCAGGCGCTTGGCCGTGGCGATCGCCTGCAGGCCGGCGACGCCCGCGCCCATGATCAGCATGCGCGCGGCCTTGACCGTGCCGGCCGCGGTCATCAGCATGGGCATGAAGCGCTGGTAGGTGTTGGCCGCCATCAGCACGGCCTTGTAGCCGGCGATGTTGGCCTGCGAGGACAGCACGTCCATCGATTGCGCGCGAGTGGTGCGCGGTGCGGCTTCCAGCGCGAAGGCAGTGAGCCCGGCGGCGGCCATGGCGGCGATATTGTCGGCGTCGAAGGGATTCAACATGCCCACCACCACGGTGCCGGTCTTGATGCGGGCGCGCTCCTGCTCATCGGGTGCGCGCACCTTGAGGATCACTTCGGCGGTGTAGACGGCGTCGGCGCTGCCGATGCTGGCGCCGACGGCGACATAAGCTTCATCCGGGAGGCTGGATTTGATGCCGGCGCCCGACTCGACCATCACTTCGTGCTTGGCGGCCACCAGTTTCTTGACGGTTTCCGGGGTCGCCGCGACACGCGTTTCTCCGTCCCGACTTTCGGCGGGAATCCCAATCCTCATGCAAAGCTCCTGTGTGGTGAATTCTTACCTGAATCTTACACGACAAAATTTGGAACCCAACAACTTTACCCGGGTACCGCGGCAGACGGCAAATCCCCGCGCCACGGGCCTTTGCGCTGAAGAGTCGGCGCCGAACGGGTAAAATGTCGGATTCACGAGGTAATCAATGTCTGAAGTCTGGAAACCCTCCGTCACGGTCGCCGCGATCATCGAGCGGCAAGGCAGCTTCCTGATGGTCGAGGAGCAAAGCGGCGGCGCCATTCGCATTAACCAGCCGGCCGGCCACCTGGAACCGGGCGAATCGCTGCTGGACGCCGTGGCGCGCGAGGCGCTGGAAGAATCGGCGCGCCATTTCACGCCGACCGCGCTGGTGGGCACCTACCTGTCGCGCAATGTGTCTTCCTCGCGCGGCGGCATGAGCGTGACCTACCTGCGCTTCGCCTTTGCCGGCGATGCGGGAGAGGCGCTGGACCGGCCGCTGGACGAAGGCATCCTGCGCACGGTCTGGATGACGCGCGACGAGCTGGCGGCCTGCGCCGATCGCCATCGCAGCCCGCTGGTGCTGCGCTGCGTGGACGACTGGCTGCGCGGCCAACGCGCGCCGCTGGAACTGGTGCACGCCGATCCCAGCGCGATCGGCGAGCTGGGCTGAGGACATTGCATCGCGTGCATGCATTTGCACGCCAATCTAACGGGCAACATCATGGGCAAGAAAAAAGTAGTCATCGGCATGTCGGGCGGCGTGGATTCGTCGGTTTCGGCATGGCTGCTGAAGGAACAAGGTTATGAAGTCATCGGCCTGTTCATGAAGAACTGGGAAGACGACGACGATTCGGAATACTGCTCGACGCGCGAAGACCTGATCGACGCCGTCAGCGTGGCCGACGTGGTCGGCGTGGATATCGAGACAGTCAACTTCGCCTCGGAATACAAGGACCGCGTGTTCGCCGAGTTCCTGCGCGAATACCAGGCCGGCCGCACGCCCAATCCGGACGTGCTGTGCAACGCCGAAATCAAGTTCAAGGCCTTCCTCGACCACGCCATGAAGCTGGGCGCCGACTACATCGCCACCGGCCACTATGCGCGCGTGCGCCAGAACCCGGCCGGCAACTTCGAGCTGCTCAAGGCGCTGGACGCCAGCAAGGACCAGAGCTATTTCCTGCACCGGCTCAATCAGGAACAGCTCTCGCGCACCGTTTTCCCGCTGGGCGAAATCCACAAGACCGAAGTGCGCCGCATCGCCGAGCAGCTGAAACTGCCCAATGCCAAGAAGAAAGATTCCACCGGCATCTGCTTCATCGGCGAGCGACCGTTCCGCGAATTCCTGAACCGTTATCTGTCTTACAAGCCGGGCCCGATCAAGACCGCCGACGGCGACACCGTGGGTGAGCACGTCGGCCTGTCGTTCTACACGCTGGGTCAGCGCAAGGGTATCGGCATCGGCGGCATCAAGGCGCACCAGAATGCGGACGGCAATGGCGACGCCTGGTACGTGGCGCGCAAGGATGTGGAAAACAACACGCTTTATATCGTGCAGGGCCATGATCATCCCTGGCTGCTCTCGCCGAGCTTGTCGGCAGGCCAGATCAGCTGGGTCGCGGGCAGCGCGCCGGACAAGGCGGCGCTGTCGGCCAAGACGCGCTACCGCCAGGCGGATGTGCCCTGCGGCTTCGCCGGCGGCGATGGCCAGTTCGCGCTGCATTTCGACACGCCGCAATGGGCGGTCACGCCAGGCCAGTCGGCGGTGCTGTATGACGGCGACATCTGCCTGGGTGGCGGCATCATCGAGACCGGCGCCGTGACCGCCTGATTCCCCACCAAAGAGCAACGAAACAGAACGCCCCGCAGGCATTGGATGCTGCGGGGCGTTTCTTTTTGCACAACAAAAACGGAGACAAACGCCGTAAATCGCCGAATGATGCCAAGAGGAAATCTTTGGGCGATAAAAATAATCAATCTCACTCATAAAGAGCTTGCAATCTGGCGGCAAATGACAAATAATCTAAATAAGAATTGTTCGCATTTAATAGGAGGTGTTATGAGCCAACTGAACGAACACGGCATTGACCGTCGCAACAAGCCCGGTACCACTGCAAACGGCACTCCGATTACTCGCATCAAGAGCACGGACCTGTTCCGTCAGATGCGCGAACTGGAGATCGATCATGGCGGTCGCATCTACAAGTTGCGTCTGACCCAGCTGAACAAATTGATCCTCACGGCGTAAGCCGCGCGGATCGCAGTCATTGCGGTACAAGGTGGACAAACAGGCCAGCCAGCGTTGAAGCCATTTGACGTTTAGCCAGCAAAGCTAGCCAAGTGAGGAGAGTTTGATGGTTACCGACCAAATGCATTCCGCTTTTGCGGAACCCAACAGCGCGCCGGCCCAGCCTGAACTTCTGGTTTCTGCCGTATTGCATCTGATGTCGCACTACACTGCCAACAACAATCAGGAAACTCAAAGCTGCGTCAAATTGGCGTCGGTGATTGAGCGCCACCTGAAAGCCTTGGCGGACCTGCCGAATCTGGCGCCGGTGTTGCGGGCAACTTGCCAGCAACTGTCGGAGCAGTGGGCAACCGTAGTGGAACGGACGATGCCGCAGCCGGAAAAATTTAAATTCTTCTCGCGTATTGTGTCAGGGGCGAGATCCGCATAGGCCTGATAAAGCAGGCGGCAAGGCGTACAATGATCGTATGTGTTTGTAACAACATCTCCGAAGGCAAGATTCATCAGGCGGTCGATGCAGGCATGACATCCATGACCGAGCTGCGCAAGCAGCTCGGTGTTGGCACTTGCTGCGGCAAATGCCACTCTTGCGCCAAGCACGTTCTGCGCGAATGTCTCGACAAAGCCAATCAAACACATCAAGGCGCACGGCCGATGGTATTTCATCCATCGCTCGCTGCTGCGTAATTAAAATTCATGAACGCCATTTCGCCGTCTGTTATGCGTAACAGCTCTCCCAGCGCTTTGATGCGCCAGGTTCGCAAAATCGGCCCGCTCGGGCTGATCATCCTTTTACACATCGCTTTCTTCTGGGCCCTGCAAAGCGGCCTGGTTCATCAGGTCGCCAGCGCCATTCCCAAGGAAGTGATCGCCACCTTCATCGTGCCCGAGAAGGCGCCGGAACCGGCGCCGCCCAAGGCTGAGCCGACGCCTCCGAAAGTCGTGAAGACGGTCAAGAAGGTCGTCACGCCGCCCAAGCCGGTTCCGGTGACCGAAGCCCCCGCCCCGACCGCCATCACCGCGCCGCCGCAACCGCCACAGCCGGCTGAACCTGCCCCGCAAGTCGCAGCGGCGCCGGCACCCGCGCCGGCTGCGCCGCCGGGCCCGATCCTGCCCAAACAGATTACCTCCGGCATCGAATACATCGAGCCGCCTCGCGTGAACTACCCTGCCGTCTCCAAGCGCATGGGTGAAGAAGGCGTGGTGCAGTTCAAGGTCACGGTCAACACTAGCGGCCGCGCCGAGAAAGTCGAAATCACCAAATCGTCCGGCTATCCGCGCCTGGACGAAGAAGCGCGTCGCGCCGTCATGCGCGCCGTCTACAAGCCGTATATCGAAGATGGCAAAGCCATCGTCGTTGCCACCACGGGCAGCATTGCCTTCAAGTTAAATTCTTAAACCATAACAAGTAGCAAAGGAAGTCATCATGGAAGTTAGTCCGTACGGATTGGAAAGCCTTTGGGCTCAAGGGGATTTCGTCACCAAGGGCGTCGCCGTCCTGTTGCTGGCCATGTCGATCGCATCCTGGTATGTGATCATCACCAAGGCGTTCCAGCTGCTGCGTTTCCGCAAGGCGTCGGCCGCCGCCGGCCATCAGTTCTGGGATACCACCAGCCTGCCGGAAGGCGTGGCGACCCTGGGCGATGAAAACCCGTTCGCCGACGTCGCCAAGGCTGGCGTCACCGCGATGAGCCACCACACCGCCCACAAGGGCCACTTGCATGACCAACTGTCGGTCAGCGACTGGGTCACCCTGTCGCTGCGCCAAGCCATCGACGAAGCCTCCGGCAAGCTGCAGACCGGCATGGCCGTGCTGGCATCGGTCGGTTCCACCGCGCCGTTCGTCGGCCTGTTCGGCACCGTCTGGGGCATCTACCACGCGCTGGTGTCCATCGGCACCACCGGCCAGGCCAGCATCGACAAGGTCGCCGGCCCCGTCGGCGAAGCGCTGATCATGACCGCCTTGGGTCTGGCCGTGGCGATTCCCGCCACCTTCGGCTACAACGCCCTGGTGCGCGGCAACAAGACCACTATCGCCAAGCTGAACAAGTTCGGTTTCGACCTGCACGCCCTGTTCGTGACCGGCTCGCGCGCCGCCACCGAAGAAGGTGACAAGAACAGCGCCAAGGCCAAGTTGACCGCCGTCGGGAGAGCGTAATGGCAATGGGTTCCCTGTCCGATTCGGACGACGACTTCAACCCGGAGATCAACACCACGCCGCTGGTCGACGTGATGCTGGTGCTGTTGATCATCTTCATCATCACCATCCCGGTGATGAACCATGCGGTGAAGATCGATCTGCCCAAGGCCAGCAGCCAGCCGGATGAAGTGAAGCCGGAAAGCATCAACCTCTCCATCGACGCCGGCGGCGACGTGTTCTGGAACGAAGAGAAGATCGACAGCAACCAGCTGGGCATGCGCATCGCGGCAGCTGCGCAAAAGCAGCCGCAGCCCGAACTGCATCTGCGCGCCGAGCGTACGACTCAGTACGAAAAGGTGGCGCAGGTCATGTCGGCGGCGCAGTCCGGCGGACTGACCAAGATCGGCTTCGTGACGGATCCGGACAAGAAGTAAGCGCAACACCCCGCGCGTGAGCGCGACTGTGCCGCAGCGTCTTCATGATCGCTGCGGCGCTTTCCCAAGAAACCTCCCTCGCTTTTGCGTCGGAGGTTTTTTGTTTTTGGCACAAGAATGGTGTGATTCCAAGAAAGAGCGCCGCGCAACGAACGACGCACCCGATTGCGCCGTCAACCGGCCCCATTCGTTCAAAGGCGTGCCGGGCCTGCCTTTGCGCGGCATGCCCTGGACACAAAACGACGACGAACAATGACAAGAATGATTCGCGCTAATTTATGCTGAAGAAACAAATTGCCTGCGCTATGATGCGTCCGTTCTCGCCGCACGGGTCTGTAGTCTGATTATCAACTGCCGGGCGGCCTCCCATCTACTTCACGAATTCAGAGGTTCCCATGAAAGGCGATCCAGCAGTCATCAAGTTGCTCAATGCACAATTGACCAACGAGCTCACCGCTATCAACCAGTATTTCCTCCACGCCCGCATGTACAAGCACTGGGGCTTGGACAAGATCGGCGCCAAGGAATATGCAGAATCGATCGGCGAAATGAAGCACGCCGACAAGCTGATCGACCGCATCCTGATGCTCGATGGCCTGCCCAACCTGCAAGCCCTGCACAAGCTGATGATCGGTGAAAACACCAAGGAAATGATCGAGTGCGACCTGAAGCTGGAAAAGGCCGCGCACAAGACCGTCAAGGAAGGCATCGCCACCTGCGAACAGCACGGCGACTATGTGTCGCGTGAACTATTCCAGATGATCCTGGACGATACCGAAGAGCACATCGACTGGCTGGAAACGCAGCTGGACTTGATCGAAAAGATCGGCATCCAGAATTACCTGCAAAGCCAGATGGCGCCTGCCGGCGAATAAGCCGTCTCACCCGCCGGACAAAAAAAGCGCGCTTTCAAAGCGCGCTTTTTTTTGCGCCGACGACAGCCGGGGCCGGTCGGCATGAGCCTGATCCGCTCAGAGATGCGGCACCGTATCCTTGAAGGACTGGCGCTCCGATACCTTGTCGAACAAGCGGGCCAGCTCGGGATAGTCTTCGCGCCAGGGCATGTCAGGGAAGCGGAAGCTCATCCAGCCCAGCGCACAGCCGACGGCGACGTCGGCCAGCGTGTAATGGTTGCCGACGCAGAACGGCTTCTCGCCCAAGCCTTCGGCCATCGCCTTGATCGAGGCTTCGACCTTGCTCCACTGACGCTTGATCCACTCCGGGCTTTGCTGCTTGGTGGGACGCAGGGTCTTTTCCAGGCGCACCAGCACGGCCGCATCCAGCAGGCCGTCAGCCAGCGCTTCCCAGCACTTGATCTCGGCGCGCTCGCGGCCGTTGGGCGGCAGCAGCTTGCCGACCGGCGTCAGGGTATCCAAGTATTCGACGATCACGCGCGAATCGAACATGGCGCCGCCGTCATCCATCAGCAGGCAGGGCACCTTGCCCAGCGGGTTGCTTTGCTGGATGGTGGTCGATGCACTCCAGACATCTTCCAGGATGAATTCGTAGTCGATCTTTTTTTCTGCCATCACGACGCGCGCTTTGCGCACAAAGGGGCTGGCGTAGGAGCCTATGAGTTTCAGCATAGCGTTTGGAGTAATTATCTGCGGCGATTATAGCATTCGCGTTTTGGGCAAAAATCGATGGCCCGCAGCAACGGGACGGAAAGCAACACAGCGGCAAAACTGGGCTGCCGGCCGCGCGGATGGTAAAATCCCGCCTTCGGGCGATTCGGGTTTTGACTGTATTAACGTCAACAGCCTGCCAATCTTCAGTCAACGTATCTCATCCCTTCCTTCGTTTCCATCATGTCCCTCTCCGCTCTCTCGGCACTGTCCCCGCTGGACGGCCGCTACGCCTCCAAAACCGACAAACTGCGTCCCATCCTGTCCGAAGCAGGCTTCATGCATCATCGCGTGAAGGTTGAGATTTCCTGGCTGCAAGCCCTGTCGGAAGCCGGCTTTGCCGAGATCAAGCCGTTCTCCGCCGCCGGCAAGAACCTGCTGGACAAGCTGGCCGCCGACTTCAGCGAAGCCGACGCCGCCCGCATCAAGGAAATCGAAGCCGTCACCAACCACGACGTCAAGGCGGTCGAATATTGGCTGAAAGAAAAGGTCAAGGACGTGCCCGAGCTGGTCGCCGCCTCCGAATTTATCCATTTCGCCTGCACCTCCGAAGACATCAACAACACCTCGCACGGCATGATGCTCAAGGCCGCACGTGACGGCGTGATGCTGCCGTCGCTGCGCAACGTCATCACCAAGCTGACCGAGATCGCCCACGCCAACGCCGAACTGCCGATGCTCTCGCGCACCCACGGCCAGACCGCCAGCCCGACCACCCTGGGCAAGGAGATGGCCAACGTGGTCGCCCGCCTGCAGCGCGCCATCAAGCGCATTGAGCAAGTCGAGATCCTCGGTAAAATGAACGGCGCGGTGGGCAACTACAACGCCCACTTGTCGGCGTATCCCTCGTTCGACTGGCCGACGTTCTCCAAGAACGTGATCGAGCAGCGTCTGGGCCTGGTGTTCAACCCGTACACCATCCAGATCGAACCGCACGACTACATGGCAGAACTGTTCGACGCCTTCGCCCGCGCCAACACCATCCTGCTGGACCTGAACCGCGACATCTGGAGCTACGTCTCGCTGGGCTACTTCAAGCAAAAGCTGAAGGCCGGCGAAATCGGTTCGTCGACGATGCCGCACAAGGTCAACCCGATCGACTTCGAAAACTCCGAAGGCAACCTGGGCCTGGCCAACGCGGTGCTCAAGCACCTGTCCGAGAAGCTGCCGGTGTCGCGCATGCAGCGCGACCTGACCGATTCGACCGTGCTGCGCAACATCGGCGTGGGCCTGGGTTACACGCTGCTGGCCTACGACAGCTGCCTGCGCGGCCTGAACAAGCTGGAAGTCAATCCCGAGCGCCTCGCAGCCGACCTGGACGCCAACTGGGAAGTGCTGGCCGAGCCGGTGCAAACCGTGATGCGCCGCTACGGCATCGAGAACCCGTACGAGCAACTGAAGGAGCTGACCCGCGGCAAGGGCATCTCCAAGGAAGCGCTGCGCGACTTCATCAACGGCCTGGCTATCCCGCAGGAAGCCAAGGACGGCCTGCTGGCCATGACCCCCGCCAACTACATCGGCGGCGCCGTGACCTTGGCCAAGCAGATCTGAGCTGACTGAGGGTCGCAGCCTGCTGCGGCCTAGCGACACTGCTGCAATGGCGCGCATCTTGCGCGCCATTTTTTCATCCACTCCCCTCGCCCCTCCCGCTCATTACTCGCAAAATCGGACGGCTGAAATTCGAATTGCACGAGTAATGCGCCGCCGCAAAGCTCTTTATACTCACAATCGGCCAAAAGAATGGCATGATGCAACGCACCCGATGGGCTCGCCGCCCGCGCCCATCGCGCATCAGCCGGCCCGTGCATGCTTGCGAAACCATTTCGGGCTAAGCCATTCAAACCGCAACAATAAGATTCCGCCCGCTATGGATCGCTACACCAAACCTGCCGTGCTGCTGCACTGGCTGATCGCCCTGCTGATCATCTCCGCCTTCGGCCTCGGCTTGACCATGGTCAATATCCCGGGCCTGACGCCGACCAAGCTCAAATACTTTTCCTGGCACAAATGGATAGGCGTGACCGTACTGGCGCTGGCCTGCGTGCGCCTGCTCTGGCGCCTCACGCACAAGGCGCCGGCCTATCCCTTGCACATGCCGCAATGGCAGCAGGCTGCCGCACACGGGCTGCACCTGGGCCTGTATGCGCTGATGTTCGCCATTCCCGTTTCCGGCTATTTCTACAGCCTGTCGGCCGGCGTGCCGGTGGTCTACCTGGGCATCGTGCCGCTACCGGTGCTGATGGCCCCCAACCCGGAACTCAAGCCGCTGCTCAAGGAGCTGCACTATGTGCTCAATATGGTGCTGCTGGCCGCCTTCGCGATGCACGTACTGGCGGCGCTGAAGCACCAGTTCATCGATCGCGACAATATTTTCCGGCGCATGCTGCCGTAAGCGGCGCCGTTTCAGATACGCCGCAAGCCAGCCGCCGCGGCGCGTTTCACTCGCTTTATGTTGGTTTGTATTTCACGCAGGCTTGCCCCAAGCCACACCGTTCGTCTTAGTCTGTTTTTACCGGGACCCGATATGACACTGCGAAGCATCCTCCACCCCACCCTCGCCGCCCTCGGCGCCGTCGCCCTGATGGCCTCCGCGCAAGCGGCGCCGCTGAAAGTCGACGCTGCCAAGAGCAGCGTCGGCGCCACCTTCAAGCAACTCAACGTGCCGGTCGACGCCAAGTTCAAGAAGTTCGCCGCCAACATCGACTTCGACGCCTCCAAGCCTGAACAAGGCAAGGCCAGCGTCGACATCGACGTCTCCAGCTTCGACCTGGGCGAAGCCGAATACAACAAGGAAGTGCAGAAGAAGGAGTGGTTCAACGCCGCGCAATTCCCCAAGGCGACCTTCGTCGCCAGTTCCATCAAGGCCGCCGGCGCCGGCAAATATGATGTGGCAGGCAAGCTGACCATCAAGGGCAAGAGCACCGACGTCAGCTTCCCGCTGACCGTGAAGAAGGAAGGCAACACCCAGGTGTTCGACGGCACCTTGCCGATCAAGCGCCTGACCTACAACATCGGCGAAGGCGAATGGAAGGACACCGGTATGGTGGCCGATGAGGTCAGCATCAAGTTCCACATCGTCGCAGCGCCGTAAGCATTTTCGCAATCCCACTGACAGCACAACAACATCCGCGCCCTATTGCGCCGCTCCACCGCGGCGCCCGATAAGCCGGTATTTTCTACACTCAAGGAACCGAACCATGAAACTGAATCACGTCCTCGTCGCTCTGCTCGCCGCCGGCGCAGCCGTCTCCGCATCCGCCGCCGACACCTACACCATCGACCCAAGCCACACTTACCCCAGCTTCGAAGCCGACCACATGGGCGTGTCGATCTGGCGTGGCAAGTTTGACAAGAGCAGCGGCACCGTGACCCTGGACCGCGCGGCCAAGACCGGCACCATGGAAATCACCGTCGACACCTCCTCGATCGACTTCGGCCACGCCAAGATGAACGAGCATGCCAAGAGCGCCGATATGTTCGACGTCGCCAAATTCCCGACCGCCGTGTACAAGGGCACCGCCATCAAGTTCGACGGCGACAAGCCTGCCTCGGTCGAAGGCACCCTGACCCTGCACGGCGTGACCAAGCCGGTGACCCTGACCATCAACAAGTTCAATTGCATCCAGCACCCGATGCTCAAGCGCGAAGTGTGCGGCGGCGATGCGTCGGCTACTTTCAACCGCGCCGACTTCGGTGTGGACTACGGCGCGAAGTACGGCTTCTCGATGGAAACCAAGCTGGCCATTCAGGTCGAAGCGATCAAGACCAACTGATCAGCCTGTCCTGACAGCAAAAAGCCGATGCGATAATGCATCGGCTTTTTTTTGCGTCGCTTGTTCGCGATCATTGAAGACGCCGTCGCCCGGGCGCACAATGGCTCGCATTCGTCGTTTTGCCGTTCTGCAAAACTTTTTAAAACGCGCTACTCTAGCGCTGTTCCATGAGGACCAAGTAGCATGTCGATAGCAGACCTACGTAAAGACTACAGCCGCGCCAGTTTGTCCGAACTCGAAGCCGCCGCCGATCCGATTGATCAATTTGCAATCTGGTTCGACGAAGCGACCAAAGCACAAGTACCCGAATACAACGCGATGAGCGTTGCCACCGTCGGGGCCGATGGAAGACCGTCTTCGCGCATCGTCCTGATCAAGCAGTTTGACCAGAATGGCTTTACTTGGTTTACCAACTACGACAGCCGCAAGGGAAGGGATGTCGAATCCAACCCGTACGTAGCCTTGTTGTTCCATTGGGTAGAACTTGAACGCCAGGTTCGCATCGAAGGAAAGATCGAGCGCGTCACCAAGGAAGAAAGCGACGCGTATTTCTTCAGCCGACCGCTGGGCAGCCAGCTGGGAGCCATCGCCTCCCGCCAGAGCCAGGCAGTCTCGGACCGCGAAACACTGGAACGACAATACGAAACGACGAAGCAGCAATTCGGCGAACATCCGGTGCGCCCCGCTCATTGGGGCGGCTACCGGGTCATCCCTGATCGCATCGAATTCTGGCAAGGCCGCCCATCGCGCATGCACGACCGCGTGCTCTATACACGCACTGATAGTGGCGAATGGCAGCGGCTGCGCCTGCAGCCCTGACGAAGAAAATCTTGACAGGGCTGTTAAGCATTCACGTCACTAACGCGGAGGAAAATCGTGTTTTGGGAAAAGAAGCTTGACGCCTGGGTAGAAAATATTCGCAACGCATCTGCACTGCCGCTGCGGCTGGTACTGTGGAACGGACAGCAATACGACTTCAGCACGGGTTCGCCCGAAGTCACGCTGAAAGTGCCGCAGGCATCGGCCATCACCTCGCTGCTCAATCCTTCGCTGGCCAATCTGGGCGAGGCCTATGTGGAAGGCAAGATCGAGGTGGAAGGCGCGGTCAAGAACATCATCAAGGTGGCCAACGGGCTGGCCGCCAACACGCTCAAGGCCGAAGGCAAGCTCGGTCGCATCGTGCGCAGCGTGACGCACACCAAGAAGAAGGACGCGGAGGCGATCCAGTATCACTACGACGTCTCCAACGACTTCTACAAGCTATTCCTCGACGAGAACATGGTGTACTCCTGCGCCTATTTCGAGAACGGCGACGAAGACCTGGTCAGCGCGCAAATCAAGAAGATCGATCACATCCTCGACAAGATCCAGCTCAAGCCCGGCCAGACCCTGCTCGACATCGGCTGCGGCTGGGGCGCGCTGGTGCTGCGCGCGGCCCAGAAGTACGGCGCCAAATGCGTCGGCGTCACCCTGTCGCAGAACCAGTACGCACTGGCGCGCGAGCGCGTCGAGCGCGCCGGGCTGTCCGACCGGATCGAGATCCGCCTGCAGGATTACCGCGACGTCACCGGCACCTTCGACCGCATCACCAGCGTGGGCATGTTCGAGCATGTCGGCATCAAGAACCTGCCCGGCTACTTCCGCCAGATCAACAAGTTGCTGGCCGATGACGGCATGGTGATGAACCACGGCATCACCAGCACCGACATCGACAACGGCGAGTCGCCTTATGGCGCCGGCGAGTTCATCGACAAGTACGTGTTCCCCGCCGGCGAGCTGCCGCATATCAGCATGGTGTTGAAGACCATGCAGGAAGGTGGCCTGGAAGCCTTCGACGTGGAAAACCTGCGCCGTCACTACGCCAAGACTTGTGGCATGTGGGCCGATAATTTCGAAGCAAATACCGAAGCCATTCGTAAAGTCACCGACGAAAAGCATTACCGCATCTGGCGCGTCTATCTCGCCGGCAGCTCCTACGGCTTCGAGCGCGACTGGATCTCGCTGTACCAGGTGGTGTGCACCAAGGCCGACACCAGCGCCCAGACGTTGCCGTGGTCGCGCAACTACGTCTATAACAAATAAGGTTCTTTCCGCTGGTCGCCGGGCATGCATCGGTGTATCGATGATGTCCGCTGAGCCGGAATCTGTAGATAAAAAAACGGGCATGCGGCTTGGCCGATGCCCGTTTTCTGTTGACTGCCTGGTGCTTCTTTCTTATTGCGCCTTGCTCTTCTGCGCAAACACCTCTCGGAATTTGGCGAGCTTGGGCGCCACCACGAACGCGCAGTAACCCTGGAAGGGATGCTGCTGGAAATAGTTCTGGTGGTAGTCCTCGGCCTTGAAGTACGGTTGCGGCGCACTCAGCTCGGTAACAATGGGCGCATCCCATACCAGCGCCATCTCGGCGATGATGTGCTTGGCCGTGTCCTGCTGCTGCGCGTCCTGGTAGTAGATGACCGAGCGGTATTGCGTACCGACGTCGTTGCCCTGTCGATTCAAGGTGGTGGGATCGTGGATCGTGAAGAAGATCTCCAGGATCTCGCGATAGCTGATCTGCTGCGGGTCGAAATGCAGCTTGACCACCTCGGCGTGGCCGGTCTGGCCGCCGCACACCTGTTCATAACTGGGATTGGCAATCGCGCCGCCGGTGTAACCCGACTCCACCGCCTCCACCCCTTTGACTTGCTGGTAGACGGCTTCCAGGCACCAAAAACATCCGCCGCCCAACACTGCGATTTCGCTAGCCATTTCGGCCCCCTTTTTCAGTTGCATTGCATGAAACTCTAACGCAAAACGGTACGTCCCGTCCGAAGGATGTTGACGCACACCAACATGGCGCATCGACAAGCCGGCGGCAGGAGTGGCCGCGATCCGCTATCATGTTGGTTTGTGGCCGGCCTCGCCGCCGCGCCTCCATCCCGGATCAAACCCATATTCCCGATGCACACACGCTATCCGCGCGCCGAATCGCGCGAATTCGACGCCGCTCATTTCCGCCAGGCCCTGTCCCAGTTCGCCACCGGCGTCACTGTGATCACCACGCGCCTGTCCGACGGCACCCTGCTCGGCCTGACCGCCAGTTCATTCAACTCGGTCTCGCTGGATCCGCCGCTGGTGTTGTGGAGCCTGGGCACCAAGGCCAACAGCCTGCCCGTGTTCTCCGGCAACTCGCACTACGTGATCAACATCCTTGGCGCCGAGCAGGCGCACGTGGCGCAGCAGTTCGCCAGCAGGAAGGAAAACCGCTTCGAGGGCATCCCCTACACCCTATCGCGCACCGGACAACCCGTGCTGGATGGCGTCTCGGCCTGGTTCGAATGCCATAACCGCAGCCAATATCCGGAGGGGGATCACGTCATCTTCGTAGGTGAGGTCGAACACTGCGAAGTCAATCCGCAGGCGGCGCTGGTGTTTCACAACGGGCAATTTATCAAGACCGGCGAAATCTGATCGCCCCGCGACGGCTAACATCGCCAGTGATGCTGCAAATAAAAAAGCGCCCGAAGGCGCTTTTTTATTTTCTACGCGTTCAGCTTAGAACTTGTAGCCGACGGACAGGAAGCTCACGATCGGATCCAGCGTGATGGTGGTCTTGTAACGCTGTGCACCCAACGCGGCTGCGGCGCCTGCCGGCTGGGCAGTGATGTCGGCATCGGTCTTCAGCGGGATGTAGGAAACCGACAAGCTCATCGACCAACGATCATTGAAGTTGTAGGTGGCGCCCAGGTTCAGAACCGGCGACCAGGACGAGCTCAGCGACGCGGTTGCGGTGCCGTTACCCAGCGCTGCGGAATTCTGGAAAGCCTGCGACAGGGAAACGTCCGAGTACCACACATAGGTCACACCAGCGCCCAGGAACGGACGGAACTTGTCGTTGGCGCCGCCGAAGTAGTATTTGGCAACCAGCGCCGGGCTCCATTGCTTGGCCTTGCCCAGCTCGCCCAGAGCGGCCAGGTCACCGGTGCCCTTGAGCTTGAACTCCGGCGGAATGCCCAGGTCGGCGGTCAGCGCGAAGTTATCGGTGAAGAAGTGGGTGAAGGCGATACCAACGGTGTCAGCGGTGCTCACGCTGGAAGTGCGGTTCGGATAGAAGCCGGCGCCAGGGCCGTTCAGCTTGCTCAGGCCGGAGCTGGAATCCTGAGGCGCCAGGTGGAACCAGCCCAGGTTCACAATGTTGCTGCCAGCCTGCTGCGCCATGGCCGGAGCGGCGCATGCTGCCATCACGGACAACGCGGCGATTTTAGGCAAAAGGGAAAATTGTTTCTGCATTTCTGTCTCCAAGAGTTAAGGGCATTCTTGCCCTGATTTTTATTCCCGCAGGCTGGCGTCGGCGGGCTGTTTCCCAACGGCTGATTTACCGTTTTTCATTTTTTTGCGTAACTCAGGGTAACTGATACACCCCTGGCACTTACATCCGTCAATCAAAAAGAACGCGCGTGCTATTCTTGGAAGATACTATGCCAGCTTTGTGACAATTTGTATAGAAGATGTCAGGAGCTGTCTTGTTTTGACAACCGGCAACTGACCGCAAAGTCAGTACCGGCGCAGACAGCAGAGTTTCGGTAGTGAGGAGATCAGCGGCCCAGCCGCTCCAGGATACCTTGCGAATCAAAGGCGGCGCGGCGCAGACGATCGTTCACGCCCTGCCATTGCGCCGTCAGCGGCAAGGCCTCCACCACGATGATGTCGCAACCGGCATGGTCCATGTCGCGCAATGCGGCGTAGAGATCGTGCGCATAGGCATCCGCCTCTTGCGGCATGGCTTGCGTCACCGCCACGCGATGCGCATCCCCTGTGCGGGAAATCAGGGCAACCTTCTTCCCTGCGTCGGCCAGTTTTGCCAGCACTGCGGCCAGCTCGTCGGGCTGCACCTGCACCACCGGAGTGTGCGGCGCATAGTGCGCATCCAGCGTGCCCGAGGCGCGCGGCGCGGCGGCGTCGGGCGCAGCCGGCATTACGCCCAGCACGGCGGCGATCTGGTCGGCGCTGATGTGGCCGGGACGCAGCAGCACCGGCCCATGGGTATCGATGCGGGACAGATCGACAATGGTCGACTCAATGCCGACATCGCTCTGCCCACCGTCCAGCACGTAATCCACCAAGCCGTCTTCATCGTCGCCGAATTCTTCGCGCACGTGGGCTGCAGTCGTCGGGCTGACATGGCCGAACTTGTTGGCCGACGGGCCTGCGATGCCGCCCTTGCCGCCACGGAATTCACGCAGCAGCGCTTGCGCCACCGGGTGCGAAGGACAACGCAGGCCCACCGAATCTTGGCCGCCGGCCACGGCGTCGGGAATATGCGGCGCGCGCTTCAGAATCAACGTCAACGGCCCCGGCCAGAACGAGGCGATCAGACGGCGCGCCTCCACCGGCACCGATGCCGCCCAGTAAGCGATATCGGCCTCGGGCGAGACGTGCACGATCACCGGATGGTTGGCGGGACGGCCCTTGGCGGCGTAGATAGCGGCAATCGCAGCCGGGTCTTCGGCGTCGCCGCCCAGGCCGTAGACGGTCTCCGTCGGGAACGCCACCAGTTTGCCCTGCTCCAGCTTGCGGGCAGCCAGCATGACGGCTGCGGCATCGATGCCGCGTTCGGTGGGGGCTTGCTTGTCGTCGCTCATCGCCGTGTCCTGCAATCCAAAATCAAACTGCGATGCCGAGGATGGCGCAGGCGGAAGCCAGCTGCTGTTGCGCATCGTCGATGGTGGCGCCGGTGAAGGTCACGTGGCCCATCTTGCGGCCGCGACGCGCCTCGGCCTTGCCGTACAGGTGCAGGTGCGCGCCGGGCAGCGCCAGCACTTTTTCCCACGCCGGTTCGCGCACAGTCTCGCCGTCGTACCAGACGTCGCCCAGGATGTTCAACATCACTGCCGGCGAATGCTGGCGTGCGTCTCCCAGCGGCAGGCGGGCCATGGCGCGCGCCTGCTGCTCGAACTGGCTGGCGACGCAGGCGTCGATGGTGTAGTGGCCGCTGTTGTGCGGACGCGGCGCCATTTCGTTGACTACCAGCGAACCGTCCTGCAGCACGAAGAATTCAATGCACAGCACGCCCACGTACTGCATCGCGCCAATGATCTGCAGCGCCGCCTGTTGCGCGCGCTCGGCGGCTTCGGGCTTAATGTTGGGACCGGGCACGGTAGTGGTGAACAGGATGCCGTCGCGATGCACGTTCTCTGCGATCGGGTAGACCACGGCCTGACCGTCGTCGCCGCGCGCCACCAGCACCGAGACCTCGTAGGCCAGCGGCAGCATCTTTTCCAGCACGCAGGTCACGCCCTTCATGTCCTTGAAGGCGGCGCGCACTTCATCCTGCGTGCGCACGCGGACTTGTCCCTTGCCGTCGTAACCCATGCGGGCGGTCTTCAGGATGCCAGGCAGCAGATCGTCGCCGATGGCGGCGATGTCGGCTTCGGTCTGGATCACACGGTGCGGCGCCGGCAGCACGCCGGAACGCGTCCCGCATTCGGTGAAGAAGGCCTTCTCGGCCGTGCGGTCCTGCGCGATCGACACGCCCGAGGCGGCCGGCGCCACGAAGGTCTGGCCGGCCAACGCGGCCAGGCTTTGCGCCGACACGTTCTCGAACTCGGTGGTCACCGCAGCGCACAGCGCGCCCAGTTCCGCCAGCGCCTTGGCGTCGTCATACGGCGCGGCCAGCAGGCGA
Source organism: Herbaspirillum sp. LeCh32-8 (assembly GCF_017814915.1). Lineage (GTDB taxonomy): Bacteria > Pseudomonadota > Gammaproteobacteria > Burkholderiales > Burkholderiaceae_D > Herbaspirillum. Next base: position 34,495 of record NZ_JAGIPZ010000013.1, read on the forward strand.
TCGGCCACCTGCCCGGCAGGGCAGTCGGCATCCGCTTCCAGCACGGCGACCTTGAAGCCCATGCTTTGCGCGGCGTGGGCGAACATGCGGCCGAGCTGGCCGCCGCCCATCACGCCCAGCCAGGTGGCAGGCGTGGTCGAGGGAATGGCGAAAGGCTGTTTCTTCACGGACTGCTGGGTCATACAGGCAACTTCATATCGAGAGCGACTTGCGTCTGGGTCTTGCGGAATGCGTCGAGCTTGACGGCCAGCGCATCGTCGGTGGTCGCCAGGATAGCGATGGCCGACAGCGCCGCGTTGGCGGCGCCGGCCTCGCCGATGGCATAGGTGGCCACCGGAATGCCCTTGGGCATCTGCACGATGGACAGCAGCGAATCTTCGCCGCGCAGGTACTTGGACGGCACCGGCACACCCAGCACCGGCACGATGGTCTTGGCCGCCACCATGCCCGGCAGGTGGGCGGCGCCGCCGGCGCCGGCAATGATCGCGCGCAAGCCACGCTCGCGCGCGGTCTCGGCGTAGTCGAACATCTGGTCAGGCATGCGGTGTGCGGAAATCACCTGCGCCTCGAAGGGGACGCCGAAGTCATTCAGGATGGACACGGCGTTCTGCATCACGTCCCAGTCCGAGGACGAGCCCATGATGACGCCGACCAGCGGCTTGATGGCGTTGCTCATGGCTCAGTCCTTCAGCTTGTTGCCGGTCAGGCGTTCCAGCGCTTCGCGGTACTTGGCGCCGGTTTTCTCGATCACGTCGTCCGGCAGCGGCGGCGCCGGCGGGGTCTTTTCCCAGCCGTCCACGGTTTCCAGGTAGTCGCGCACGAACTGCTTGTCGAACGACGGCGGCGAGATGCCGACCTGGTAGCTGTCGGCCGGCCAGAAGCGCGACGAGTCTGCAGTCAGCACTTCGTCCATCAGGTGCAGCACGCCGTTGTCGTCCAGGCCGAACTCGAACTTGGTGTCGGCGATGATGATGCCGCGGGTGGCGGCGTAGTCGGCAGCCGCGGTGTACAGCGCGATCGCGGTGTCGCGGATCTTGTTGGCCAGCTCGGCGCCGATACGCTGCACGGTTTCCTCGAAGCTAATGTTCTCGTCGTGCTCGCCCAGGTCGGCCTTGGCGGCCGGCGTGAAGATCGGCTGCTCCAGCTTGGAGGCCTGCTGCAGGCCGGCGGGCAGCTTGATGCCGCAGATCGCACCGGTGGCCTGGTAGTCCTTCCAGCCCGAGCCGATGATGTAGCCGCGCACCACCGCTTCCACCAGGATCGGCTTCAAGCGCTTGGCCACCACGGCGCGTCCGCGCACCTGCTCCACTTCGGCCGGTGTCACCACCGACTCCGGATCCACGCCGGTCAGGTGGTTGGGCACGATGTGGCCCAGCTTCTCGAACCAGAAGTCGCTCATCTGGTTCAAGACCTTGCCCTTGCCGGGGATCGGCTCGTTCATGACGACGTCGAAGGCCGACAGGCGGTCGGTCGTCACGATCAGCAACTTGTCGTCGCCGACGGCGTAGTTTTCGCGGACCTTGCCGGTGCCCAGCAGCGGCAGGGAGGTGATCGAGGATTTGTACAGACTGCTCATGGTGGTCTTCCGTAAAGTCAAAAACCGGGACCGCCTTAAACGGATCCCGGTTGGTTGGTACGTAGTGCTTGTGCTACGGCTTACTGGACGATTTGCGCCAGCTCGCCCTTCTTGTACTTCTCTGCGATCTTTTCCAGCGGCAGGGCCTTGATCTTGCCGGCCTGGCCTTCGCAACCGAACGACAGGAAGCGCGCCTTGCACACCAGCTTGGCGGCTTCGCGGGCAGGCTTCAGGTAATCGCGCGGGTCGAACTTGGACGGGTTCTCGAACAAGTAGCGGCGGATCGCGCCGGTCATCGCCAGGCGGATGTCGGTGTCGATGTTGATCTTGCGCACACCGTGCTTGATGCCTTCCTGGATCTCTTCGACCGGCACGCCGTAGGTTTCCTTCATGTCGCCGCCGAATTCGCGGATCTCGGCCAGCAGTTCCTGCGGCACGGAGGAGGAGCCGTGCATCACCAGGTGGGTGTTGGGGATGCGGGCGTGGATTTCCTTGATGCGGTCGATCGCCAGGATGTCGCCGGTGGGCTTGCGCGAGAATTTGTAGGCGCCGTGCGAGGTGCCGATGGCGATGGCCAGCGCGTCGCACTGGGTCTGCTTGACGAAGTCGGCCGCCTGGTTGACGTCGGTGAGCAGCTGCTCACGGGTCATGGTGCCTTCGGCGCCGTGGCCGTCTTCCTTGTCGCCCTTCATGGTTTCCAGCGAACCGAGCACGCCCAGTTCGGCTTCCACGGTCACGCCGATGGCGTGCGAGAACTCCACCACCTTGCGCGAGACTTCGACGTTGTATTCGTAACTGGCCACCGACTTGCCGTCTTCTTCCAGCGAGCCGTCCATCATCACCGAGCTGAAGCCCGACTTGATCGCCGCCATGCACACCGCCGGCGACTGGCCGTGGTCCTGGTGCATCACGACCGGGATGTGCGGATAGGCTTCCACCGCGGCCGAGATCAGGTGGCGCAGGAAGGCTTCACCGGCGTACTTGCGGGCGCCGGCCGAGGCTTGCATGATCACCGGCGAACCGACTTCGTCGGCAGCCTGCATGATGGCGGTGACCTGCTCCAGGTTGTTGACGTTGAATGCCGGCAGGCCGTAACCGTTTTCGGCGGCGTGGTCCAGCAATTGACGCATGGATACGAGAGGCATGATGAAAACTCCAGAACGATAAAAAATCAGTACTCGCCGACCTTGAGGATCTTCAGGGCGTTGGTGCCGCCCACCTGGCCGATGGGCTCACCCCAAGTGACGACGACGAGATCCCCGCGTTGCACCACGCCCTTGGCCAGCAGCAGATCCTGCGCGCCCTTGAGCATGGTTTCGGTGTCGGCGCATTGCGCCAGTTCCAGCGTGGTGACGTTGCGGAACAGCGCGGCCTTCTGGCGCGTGCCGACATTGGGGGTTACGGCGAAAATCGGGATATCGATGTTGTGACGGCTCATCCACAGCGCCGTCGAACCGGACTCGGTCAGCGCCACGATGGCCTTCACGCGCAGGTGATGCGCAGTGAACAGCGCGCCATAAGCGATCGACTGGTCGACGCGGGTGAAGCGCTGGTTGATGAAATCGGCGTCGACCTTGGCTTCTTCCGAACGCTCGGCTTCCTCGCAGATGGCCGACATAGCTTCCACGGTTTCCACCGGATACTTGCCGGAGGCGGTCTCGGCCGAGGTCATCACGGCGTCGGTGCCGTCCAGCACGGCGTTGGCGACGTCGGAGACTTCCGCGCGGGTCGGCACGGCGTTGACGATCATTGACTCCATCATCTGGGTCGCGGTGATGGTCAGCTTGTTGGACGCGCGCGCCATCCTGATCATGCGCTTTTGCAGGCCCGGCACGGCCGCGTTGCCCACTTCCACGGCCAGGTCGCCGCGTGCCACCATGATGCCGTCGGAGGCGTCGAGGATCTCCTGCAGCAGCGGGATCGCTTCGGCGCGTTCGATCTTGGCGATCATCATCGGCTTGTGGCCGAACGGCTCGCCGGCCACGTTGGAGAGCTGGCGCGCCATTTCCATGTCGGTCGCGTTCTTGGGGAAGGACACGGCGATGTAGTCGGCCTGGAAGCTCATCGCGGTCTTGATGTCGTCCATGTCCTTGGCGGTCAACGCCGGCGCCGACAAGCCGCCGCCCTGGCGGTTGATGCCCTTGTTGTTGGACAGCTCGCCACCGATCTTGACCACGGTGTGGATCTCATTACCCAGCACCTTCTCCACCTTCAGCACGATCAGGCCGTCGTTCAACAACAGCACGTCGTTGCCCTTCAGGTCACGCGGCAACGCCTTGTAGTCCAGGCCCACGCGTTCCTGGTTGCCCATCTGGCAATCGGCGTCGAGGATGAACTTGTCGCCGTTGGCCAGCATCACCTTGCCGTTTTCGAACTTGCCCACGCGGATCTTCGGACCTTGCAGGTCGGCCATGATCGCAACCTTGGTGCCGCACTCGTCGGCCACGTCGCGCACCAGCGTTGCGCGGTCGATGTGATCCTGCGGCTTGCCATGCGAGAAATTCAGGCGCACCACGTTCACGCCCGCGCGAATCATGCGGGTCAGGGTGTCGCGGTCGCTGGACGCGGGGCCGATGGTGGCAACGATCTTTGTGGCTCTGGACATGAGGACTTTCTATTTTCTTTTCGACTTGATGAAGAAGCCCGCCAGACTCCGGTTCAGGAACCGGGGCTTGGCGGATGGCTTCCCGCCCCTGGATGCGCGTCTCCGGCGCATCCTGTAATTCGGTACTGCTTACTGCGCGCGTTGCAGCAGGATGTCGACGGCCGGCAGGGTCTTGCCTTCCAGGAACTCCAGGAAGGCGCCGCCGCCGGTCGAGATATAGCCGACCTTGTCGGCGATGTTGTACTTGGCGATCGCGGCCAGGGTGTCGCCGCCGCCGGCAATCGAGAAGCCCTTGGAGGCGGCGATGGCGCGCGCCAGGGTTTCGGTGCCGCGGCCGAACTGGTCGAACTCGAACACGCCCACCGGGCCGTTCCAGACGATGGTGCCGGCGCGGTCGAGCTGCTCGGCCAGCTGGGAGGAGGTCTCAGGGCCGATGTCGAAGATCATGTCGTCGTCAGCCACGTCCTGCGCGCGCTTGACGGTCGCGGCCGCGGTCGGCGAGAACTCCTTGCCCACCACCACGTCCGTCGGGATCGGCACCGAAGCGCCGCGCTTGGCCATCATGTCGATGATGGCCTTGGCATCTTCCACCAGGTCCGGCTCGGCCAGCGACTTGCCGATCTTCAGGCCGGCCGCCAGCATGAAGGTGTTGGCGATACCGCCGCCGACGATCAGGTTGTCCACCTTTTCGGCCAGCGTCTTCAGGATGGTCAGCTTGGTCGAGACCTTGGAGCCGGCCACGATGGCCACCAGCGGACGCGCCGGCTGGTTCAGGGCCTGGCCCAGTGCGTCCAGTTCAGCAGCCAGCAGCGGACCGGCACAGGCCACCGGCGCGAACTTGGCCACGCCGTGGGTGGTAGCTTCGGCGCGGTGCGCGGTGCCGAAGGCGTCGTTCACGTAGACGTCGCACAGTTTGGCGATCTTTTGCGCCAGCTCGTCGCTATTCTTCTTTTCGCCCTTGTTCAGGCGGCAATTTTCCAGCAGCACCACCTGGCCCGGCGCGACATCCACGCCGTCGACCCAGTTGGACACCAGCTTGACCTCGAAACCGAGCAGCTCGGAGAGGCGCTTGGCGACCGGCGCCAGCGAGTCTTCCGGCTTGAATTCTCCTTCCACCGGGCGACCCAGGTGGGAGGTGACCATCACCGCAGCGCCTGCCTGCTGGGCATCGCGAATCGCCGGCACCGAGGCGCGGATGCGCGTATCTTCGGTGATGTTGCCGGCATCATCCTGCGGCACGTTCAGATCAGCACGGATGAATACGCGTTTTCCTTGCAATTGCTTGGCAGAAATCAGGTCGCTCAGTCGATTGAATTTCATGGGTCCGAATTCGAAAATGGGGGCGAAAAACGTCGTATTTTACTCCAGCCTGACCTCTCCCTGACGGGTTTTTGGGGGGCTGCGGGGCAAAGGTCGGTACGACGGACGTGGTAGCCGGGGCCGGTTCAGCCTTGTTTTTATTAATAAAAAGACAAGGCGTCGGATCGCTGCGTCAAAGCATCAATCTCAGCACTGTAAAGAGTGCCATTCCCGCCACAATAGTTCCCAAAAGATGACGCGTCGCAGCAAAGAAAATAGCGCCGCCAATGCCGGCAAGCAGCTTGGGATTGGCCAGGCTGACGTCGATCATGCCCTCAACCGCCACCAGGTCGGGGATGACAATGGCCGCCATCGCCGCCGCCGGCGCGTAGCCAAGGGCGTGTTTCAAGCGCGGCGGCAGCTTGACCGCATGGCCGAAGAGAAAGAACCCACTGCGGGTGATCAGGGTCGACAAGGTCATCAGGGCGATCGCCGCCCACACATACCATTCGCTCATGCCGTCGCCCCTTCATCCTTGTCGGCGGCCGGCAGGAATCGGTCCACCAGCAGCGCCGCGGCCATGCCCAGCACCATGGCCGCCAGCAAACCCAATCGATAAGGGAAATGCAGCGCCAACACCGACACCGTGCCTGAAACGATGACGCCGGCCAGCGCGGCAATATTGTTGGTCATGGGAATCATGATGGCGATCAGCGCCAGGGTGCCGGCGAAGCCGATGTTCCAACTCTCGGGAATCTGGCTCGCCAGCAGGATGCCGACGGTGGCGCCGAGCTGCCAGCTGAGCCAGCCCGGATAGCAGATGGCGGCGAAGTAGCCGATCTTGCCTGCCGGTTGGCCGAAGGTATGCGGCGGAAAGCGGCGCGGGAAGAACGCCATCGAGATATCGCCGTTGAAGAAACCGTACCACGCGCGGCGATACCAGGGCAGATGCTCAAAATGAGGCGCCACAGCTGCGGAAAAGATGACGAAGCGCAGGTTGACGATCATCGCCGTGAAGAACACCACCAGCAGCGGCGCCCCCACCGCCAGCAGCGGCAGCGCCGCGAACTGGGCCGAGCCGGCGTAGACCAGCAGGCTCATGCCCAGCGACTGCATGATGCTCATGCCGGACTTGACCATGGCCATGCCCGACACGACGCCCCAGGCAAACACCGCCGGGATGGTCGATGCGCTGTCCCGCCAGCCTTCCTGAAAGGCATCCTTCTCGATACGGCGCGCCTCGGACGCGCTACGGTCGTCCCGTGGCCCGGCGTCGCCTGTCTCCGTCTGCATTGTTGTGTCGCTTTGCGCTTGGTTGGATCGGGTATGCGCGGCTTTTTCGCAAGGAATGCGCGCTTGCCTGTCGGCATTGTTACCCAGGCCGAACATTCTACAGATGAAAGTTTTTGCTCGCTTGAATCCGCTAAAATGGAGCTCTTTCGTACCGATAACGCTCTGGTGACCGTTATCGATTCATTCCGGGGAGATCCATCATGTCCATGGCAGACCGCGACGGCAAAATCTGGAAGGACGGCGAGCTGATCGACTGGCGCGACGCCACCGTCCACGTGCTCACCCATACCCTGCATTACGGCATGGGCGTGTTCGAAGGCGTGCGCGCCTACAAGACGCCCGAGGGCACGGCGATCTTCCGCCTGAAGGAGCACACCCAGCGCCTGTTCAACTCGGCCAAGATCTTCCAGATGGACATGCCGTTCGACCAGCAGACCATCTACGAGGCGCAGCGCCAGGTAGTGCGTGAGAACAAGCTGGAGTCATGCTACCTCCGTCCGCTGGTGTGGATCGGCTCGGAGAAACTGGGCGTGTCCGCCAAGGGCAACAAGATCCACGTGGCGATCGCCGCCTGGCCGTGGGGCGCCTATCTCGGGGAAGACGGCATCAACAAGGGCATCAGCGTGAAGACGTCGTCGTTCTCGCGCCACCACGTCAACGTCTCGCTGGTGCGCGCCAAGGCCTGCGGCTACTACATCAACTCCATCCTGGCCAACCAGGAAGCGCTGGCCGACGGCTACGACGAAGCCCTGCTGCTGGACACCGACGGCTACGTCTCGGAAGGCTCGGGCGAGAACGTCTTCATCGTCAAGAACGGCAAGGTGTACACCCCTGACCTGGCCTCCTGCCTGGACGGCATCACCCGCGACGCCGTGCTGACCATGGCGCGCGACCTGGGCATCGAAGTCGTCGAAAAGCGCATTACCCGCGACGAGATGTATTGCGCCGATGAAGCCTTCTTCACCGGCACCGCCGCCGAGATCACGCCGATCCGCGAGCTCGACCGCCGCACCATCGGCAACGGCGCGCGCGGCCCGATCACCGAGAAGCTGCAGACGCTGTTCTTCGATATCGTCTCCGGCCGCGCACCGCAGTACAAGCACTGGCTCACGCTGGTGTAAGCAGGACCGAACCTCTTCATTACCGCAACATCGTTTCAACGCTCAACCAGCACCACCTACGGAGAACAACATGAGCCAGGCTCAAGCATCCCAGGCAGTCGTCCAACTCGAAGGCAAAGACCTGCCGGCCCACTGCCCCAACCCCAACATGACCAGCTGGAGCTCGCACCCGCGCGTGTTCCTGGAGCTGGACGACCACGGCGCCGCCAAGTGCCCGTACTGCGGCACCCAGTACCAGCTCAAGCCGGGCACCGTGGTCAAGGGCCACTAAGCACACCAAGAGGGCCGATGGCCCTCTTTTCATCTGATCCGGAGCTTCCCATGCCTCGCGCCAAACTGATCCATGGTTCCCCCGACGAAATCGAATCGGCCTATTACGACGCCCTCGCCCGCGCCGACCTGGAAGCATTGATGGATCTGTGGGCGGAGGACGAGGAAATCGTCTGCATCCATCCCGGCGCGCAACGCCTGGTGGGCCATGCCGAGATCCGTTCGGTGTGGGAAGACATCCTCAGCAACGGCGGCCTGCATATCCAGCCGCGCCAGTTGCACGCCACGCAGAACATGATGACGGCGGTGCACAGCGTGGTCGAAGAAATCGACCACGGCGGCCAGCAGCAGCAGCCGGACGTGCACGTCATCGCCACCAACGTCTATCTGAAAACCGCGCTGGGCTGGCGCATGGTGATGCACCATGCCTCGGTGGCGCCTGGCGCAGCGCCGGCCGAACCGATCTCCAGCGGCGCCATGCTGCACTGAAGACAGAAGCGCCGCACCATACCCGCAAGCACAAGCAAGGCTAGCAAGATGCTTTACATCCCACCCCGCTGGCTTCCCGGCGGACATCTGCAGACCATCTACCCGTCCACCTTCATCGCCAAGCCGCCCGTCACCTACCGGCGCGAGCGCTGGGAAGCGCCGGATGGCGACTTCATCGACATCGACTTCGTCGACGGCAAACCCGGCCGGCCGCTGGTGGTGCTGTTCCACGGGCTGGAAGGCTCGTCCGACAGCCACTACTGCCGCGCGCTGATGGCCGAAGTGCAGCGCCGCGGCTGGCACGGCGCGGTGCCGCACTTTCGCGGCTGCTCGGGTGAGATCAATCTGGCGCCGCGCTTCTACCATTCGGGCGATGCACAAGAAGTTGATTGGATCCTGCGCCGCTTGAAACAACGCCAACAAGACCTGGCCGCCACCCACCTGTACGCCACCGGCGTCTCGCTGGGCGCCAACGCGCTGCTGCGCTGGCTGGGCGAGTCGCAGCACCAGGCGGAGATCGTTGACGCCGCCTGCGCGGTCTCGGCGCCGCTCGACCTGGCCGGCGGCGGCGCTGCGCTGGCGCGCGGCTTCAACCGCCTCTACACCTGGGTGTTCCTACGTACCATGCGTCCCAAATGCCTGCTGAAGCTGGATCAGTTTCCCGGCCTGTTCGATCGCGAGGCGCTGCTCGGCGCGCGCGACCTGTACGCCTTCGACAACATCGTCACCGCACCGCTGCACGGTTACCGCGACACCGACGACTACTGGGATCGCGCCAGCGCCAGGCACATCCTGCACGACATCACGGTGCCCACGCTGGTGCTGAACGCGCAGAACGATCCCTTCCTGCCGGCGCGTCACCTGCCGCGCACCGCGGCGCCCGAGGTGGTGCTGGAATATCCCGAACAGGGCGGCCACGTCGGCTTCGCCGCCGGCGGTCCGCCGGGCAGCCTGGCATGGCTGCCAGCGCGCCTGCTGCACTTCCTGGAAGGGAAATCCGACACCGCCTTCGCCGCGCAGAAAGAACTCGCCCATGGATGAAATCGTCCGCCAGGCCATGACCAAGTGGCCCAATGTGCCGCATTGCTTCGGCTGGCTGCGGCTGGATGCACGCGGCGGCTGGCGCATGCGCGACGAACGCGCGCAGCACCTGAATTTGCCGGGCGAGCGCATCAGTCACCCTGCCCTGCTGGCTTTCATCGAACGCAATTATGCCGGTGACGAACAGGGCCGCTGGCACTTCCAGAACGGCCCGCAGCGCGTCTATGTCGACCTGGAGCTGACGCCCTACATCGTGCGCACGCAACCCGGCCCCGCCGGCGCGCCGCAGCTGGTATTCCACACCGGGGAGACGGTCGGGCAGATCGATGCCGCCTGGCTCGATGAACACGGCCGGCTCTACATCAGGGACGGGGAAAAATCAGGCGGCGTGGACGACCGCGACATGGCGCAGCTGCTGCCGCATCTGCAGGTGGATGACGACAGCGACGAGAACGAAGAGGCATTGTTGCGCTGGCTGGAAGGCGACGATAGCGTAACCGCCCGCCTCGTTCTGGGCACGTACATTATCGACCTGCAGCGCATCCGCTCGGATCATCTGGCGCAGCAATTCAATTTCACCGCCACGCCGCGCCAGGCGTAACGCCAAACATATCGCCAGGAGTCGGCAACAGGATCGCGACGCTCAGCCGCGATCCTTCATTTCCTTGGACTCGTCTTTCCAACGTTCTTTCCACTCGCGCTCGCGAGCGTCGATCTGCGACTGGTCATAGAAGGTCGCATCGGGTGCGCGGCGCGCGATGCCGAGCTGCTCGATCGCCGACAGCAGGCTGCCGTTCAACGCATACGATTCGGCCAGCGCCAGATGCTGCAAGGCCTGCTTGCCCTGCGCCGCGTAGGCCTTGGCCAGCAGGCCCTGGATCCGGGCGTCGCTGCGGTATAACTGCGCCTGGTCGCGCAGGTAAGCCACGGCCTCGTCGTAACGCTTGCTGGCGGTCAGCGCCTCGGCGTACTGGCGCGCGGCCACGCGTGAAATGGGGAACTGCTGGCGCATTGCCTCGGCCAGCTGCAGTGCCTGCGGCGCCTGCTTGCGGGCGATCTTGATGTCGATCTCCAGACTGGTGATCATGATGCCGGTCTTCAGCGGCATCGCTGCCTCCTGCGCCTCCTTGAGCATGGCGTCGGACTGTTCCAGCTTGTTTTGGCGATAGTAGACGTAGGCCAGGCCGTACTTGGCGGCCGCGGTCTGCAGCTTGGTGTTCTGCTTGGCCTGGTTCTGGAATTTCTCGGCCGATTCGCGCAAGCCCTGCACCGAATCGTTCTGCAATGCCTGGGTGCGCGCGCGCACCAGCTGGAACTCGGGATTGTCCACCCGCTGCTTGTAGCGCTGGTCGCGGATACGCGCCTCGATGTCGGCGATACGCTCGGTAGTCAGCGGGTGGGTCATCAGGTACGGCGGCACCACGTCGCTGTAGTTGCGCGAGGCGGCTTGCAGGCGACCGAAGAAGGTGACCATGCCGGATGGATCGTAGCCGCCGTCGCGCATGATCTGCAGGCCGATGCGGTCGGCCTCGCGCTCGGCGTCGCGGCTGAAGTTGAGCTGGCGCTGCACGGCCAGTCCGGTGCCGCCCATCATGGTGGCCATGGCGGCGTCACCGCCGGCCTTGGAGACGCCGGCCAGCGCGCCCAGCACGATGGCGGCCAGCTGGATCATCGAGTTTTGCTTTTGCTGGCCCAGCATGCGCGCGATGTGGCGCTGGGCCACGTGACCGATTTCGTGCGAGAGCACGCCGGCCAGTTCGGACTCCGACTGCGCCGCCACGACCAGGCCGCTGTTGACGCCGATGAAGCCGCCCGGCAGCGCGAAGGCGTTGAGCATCGGGTCGCGCACCATGAAGAACTGGAAGTCGAAGCCGGCTTCGCCGCGCACCTCGGGGTGGATCTGCACCAGATTCAGGCCGAAATTGTTGAGGTATTCCGAGACCGGGCCATCGTCGACGTAGTCGCGGTCGCCGCGAATGTCGCGCATGATCTGCTCACCCAGCTTGCGCTCGGTCAGCGGCGACAAGCCCTCGCGTTCGGTGTCGCCCAGCGTCGGCAGGTTCTGCGCCACGCCGGCCACCGGCGCAATCGCCAGCGGCACCGTGGGCAGCAGGAGCAGCGCGGCGGTCAGCGCGCGCGCCAGGACCCGGCGCACAGGGCGAAGTGAACGACGATCAGGCGAGGTGGCGTATCGTTGCATGGGCGAAAACGGTAAAGGATGACCTGCCGGCCGCAGGCGTCCGGACGCACAATCGGTCCGGCCACGGCTGCGGCTCGCCTGCTATGATACCCGCTCCCTCATGGGCGTTCCATGGCGGACATGCCATTTTGATCTCCACCACTTCTGCGATTCACACCATGCACACACCCGGCGACGACAACGCCCCCAACGGCGGCCTCACCCATTTTGACCAGAGCGGCCAGGCCCACATGGTCGACGTCGGCGGCAAAGAGCAAACGCACCGCGTGGCGGTGGCCAGCGGCGTGATCCGCATGAAGCCGGAAACGCTGGCCATCATCGAGTCCGGCAGCGCCAAAAAAGGCGACGTGCTGGGCATCGCCCGCATCGCCGCGATCATGGCGGCCAAGCGCACCGGCGACCTGATCCCCCTGTGCCACCCGCTGGCACTGACGCACGTATCGGTCGAGTTCGAGACCAATACCGCCGAGTCCAGCGTGCTGTGCACCGCGCGGGTGGAAACCTACGGCAAGACCGGCGTCGAGATGGAAGCGCTGACCGCCGTGCAGGTGGGCCTGCTGACGGTCTACGACATGAGCAAGGCAGTGGACAAAACCATGGTGATGACCGACATCTGCGTGACCGAGAAGCGCGGCGGCAAGAGCGATATCGCGATGGCGCGACCATAGGCCTGCATGGCCCCGCCAACGAAAAAGCGCCCCGAAGGGCGCTTTTTTTTCATACCTGAAATCGCTGCACTGAAAGCGCTGCTGCAATCAGCCGCGGCAATTGGCTGGCGCGTACTTGGCCGGCAGAGTACCGGCGACAAATGCTGTATTATCCACAGCGCCTGTGGCCACGGCCGCCTTAGCCACGTCCGCCGCCGCGCATTGCCACTGGATGGAAGTCGAACCGATCGTCGGCGTCAACGTCAGGGTTCCGCCGCCGCCCACGCGCTGACCGAACTTGATGGTGATCACGCCGCCGACGCCACGGTTTGCCATGGGCGTCACCGTGATGTCAGTCACGTCTGCGGTCGGCGTGAACTTGGCCGGCAAGCCGAGTTGTGCGTCCGTGAATACCCCGTTGTTGGCCTGCGCCTGCTCTGCCACCGCCAGCTTGTATGGCGCCGCCAGGTTCAGCCCCTCGGCCACGCGTGAACGCGCGATGTAGTCCTGATATTGGGAGGCGCCGATGGTGGCGAGAATGCCGATGATGGCGAGCGTCACCATCAATTCCAGCAGGGTAAAGCCTTGTTGCTTGCTCTTGCGTGCGACTGGTTTCATTGAATCCCCAAAAAATAAAATGGCGTTGCCAGTATCGGCACCGCCAGCGATGCGGCCAAGCGAATTTGTTCCAAACTAACAGGCTTTGACGCCGCGGTCGCTGACATGCGTCAAACATCGGCCGATGCGGAGCCTGGTCTCACGGCGGCGTCGAAAAAATCCGTAAATCATTTCGACCCGCCGCGCCTGGGACGACCGGCTTCAGATTCCTTCCCGCCCCTGCTTCCTGCGCTTCAGGCTCAGGCCCACCAGCACCACGCCGACGGCGCCGACCAGGCCGGGCAGGCTCAGGTGCAGCTGCGCGCCGGGCACCACGAACTCGGTGTCGGGGATGAAGCCCTGCAGATAGCCCCGCACGCCGACATCGCTGAAGATCATGCCGCCGGCGATATAGCCCAGCAGCGCCGCGCCCAGCGTGATAATAACCGGGAATTTTTCCATCAGCTTCAACACCAGGGTGCTACCCCAGACGATGATGGGAATGCTGACCACGATCCCGAACACCACCAGGGCCATCTGATGCTGGCCGGCTTGCTCGGCCGCGCTGGCGATGGCGATCACGTTGTCCAGGCTCATCACCAAGTCGGCCACAATCACGGTCTTGACCGCGCCCCACAGGCGATCGCTGCCGTTGACCTCGGCGTGCTCATCGTCCTCGTTGAGCAGCTTGACGCCGATCCACAGCAGCAGCAGGCCGCCGATCAGCTTCAGGAAGGGCAGCTCCAGCATGGTCACGGCGAAGGCGATCAGGGCGATGCGGATCGCGATGGCGCCGATGGTGCCCCAGACGATGCCCTTCATGCGCAGCTGCGCCGGCAGGTTGCGGCAGGCCAGCGCGATCACGATGGCGTTGTCGCCGCCGAGCAGGATATCGATCAGGATGATTTGTCCCACCGCCACCCAGTTCAGGTTTGCCAGGAATTCCATGCTGGTCCTTGTCCTTATGAATTCTTGATATCCGATGTCCGCGATATCCGTGAAAAAACATGGGGAGCCGCAGCTCCCCATATTGGTCTTGCAGTGACTATCCCGAGGCGCCGGGCGCTTCGGGACGGCCACCATACAGCATTGATTACAGCATGGCCTTCAGCAGACGCGCCATTTCGGACGGGTTGCGTGTGGCCTTGATGCCGCACTCTTCCATGATCGCCAGCTTGGCTTCGGCGGTGTCGGCACCGCCCGAGATCAGCGCGCCGGCGTGGCCCATGCGCTTGCCCGGAGGCGCGGTGACGCCAGCGATGAAGCCAACGACCGGCTTCTTCATGTTGTCACGGACCCAGTACGACGCGTTGGCTTCGTCAGGACCACCGATTTCACCGATCATGATGACGGCATCGGTGTCCGGATCGTCGTTGAATGCCTTCATGATGTCGATGTGCTTCAGACCGTTGATCGGGTCGCCACCGATACCGACTGCCGACGATTGGCCCAGACCCAGAGCGGTCAGCTGGCCGACGGCTTCGTAGGTCAGGGTGCCGGAACGGGAAACCACGCCGATACGACCCTTCTTGTGGATGTGACCCGGCATGATGCCGATCTTGATTTCGTCAGGGGTGATCAGGCCGGGGCAGTTCGGGCCCAGCAGCTTGGTCTTGGAACCGGCCTTTGCCATGCGGTCCTTCAGGGCCAGCATGTCACGCACGGGGATGCCTTCGGTGATGCAGATGGCCAGGTCCAGATCGGCTTCAACAGCTTCCCAGATCGCAGCGGCGGCGCCGGCGGGCGGCACGTAGATCACCGACACGGTCGCGCCGGTAGCCTTCTTGGCTTCAGTCACGTTGGCGTAGATGGGGATGCCTTCGAAGTCTTCACCGGCCTTCTTCGGGTTCACGCCTGCCACGAAGGCGTTCTTGCCATTCGCGTATTCACGGCACAAGCGGGTGTGGAACTGGCCGGTCTTGCCAGTGATGCCTTGCGTGATGACCTTGGTGTCTTTGTTGATGAGGATCGACATTTCTCTTCCTTGTCTGTGATGCCTGCACTGCTCGCGGCCGGGATGCCTTTGTCGCACCTGGCGCAGCCGCAGCGGCGCAGACTTGCATGTATGAGTTCTTACTTGCCTGCGGCAGCAGCCACAACCGACTTCGCTGCCTCTTCCATCGAATCGGCCGAGATGATCGGCAGACCGGAGTCAGCCAGCATCTTCTTGCCCAGGTCTTCGTTGGTGCCCTTCATGCGGACCACCAGCGGGACGCCCAGCGACACTGCCTTGGAGGCGGTGATGACGCCTTCGGCGATCACGTCACAGCGCATGATGCCGCCGAAGATGTTGACCAGGATGGCCTTCAGGTCGGGGTTCTTCAGCATGATCTTGAAGGCTTCGGTGACCTTCTCGGCAGTAGCGCCGCCGCCCACGTCCAGGAAGTTGGCCGGCTCGCCGCCGAACAGCTTGATGGTGTCCATAGTGGCCATGGCCAGACCGGCGCCGTTCACCAGGCAGCCGATGTTGCCGTCCAGGGAGATGTAAGCCAGGTCGAACTTGGAGGCTTCGACTTCAGCCGGATCTTCTTCGTCCAGGTCGCGGTAGGCGACGATTTCCGGGTGACGGAACAGGGCGTTGGAGTCGAAGTTGAACTTGGCGTCCAGGGCGATGACCTTGCCGTCGCCGGTCAGGATCAGCGGGTTGATTTCAGCCAGGGAAGCGTCGGTTTCCCAGTAAGCCTTGTACAGGCCTTGCAGGTTCTTGCGCGCTTCGGGGATGGAAGCGGCCGGCACGCCGATCTTGGCGGCCACGTCATCGGCGTCGGCATCGGTCAGGCCGGTGACGGGGTCGATGATCACGTTGTGAATCTTTTCCGGGTTGCTGTGGGCAACTTCTTCGATGTCCATGCCGCCTTCGCTGGAGGCCATCAGCACAACCTTTTGGCTCACGCGGTCGGTCACCAGGGAAACGTACAGTTCCTTCTTGATGTCGGCGCCTTCTTCGATCAGCAGGCGACGAACCTTCTGGCCTTCAGGACCGGTCTGGTGGGTCACCAGTTGCATGCCCATGATCTGGTTGGCGTATTCCTTGACCTGCTCGATGGACTTGGCCACCTTCACGCCGCCACCCTTGCCGCGACCGCCGGCATGGATCTGTGCCTTCACGACCCACACCGAGCCGCCCAGGCTCTTGGCTGCCGCTTCGACTTCGTCGACCGACATGCAAGGAATACCGCGCGGAACGGTTACGCCGAACTGGCGCAGGATTTCTTTACCCTGATACTCATGGATTTTCATGGGAGCTTCCCTTTAGACACTGAATGAATAAAACTTGCCGGATTGAAATTCTGTCGACGGCATGATGCCGGCGAACGAGAAAGCAGACCGCAACCCGCAGGCGGGCGTCGCATCCGAGGCCGGATGGGAACTGGCGCAGGCGTGAGCTGCGCGGGTTGCGAAAGAATTCGTAGAATTGGGCATGTGCATGCCGTCTGCATGAGTTGGTCTGATATTCGTCTCACGCCGGGCAATCCGGCGCGATGCGCATTATCTGTCTCCACCGCTGTCATCAGCCTTACATCGACGCACCGTTTAATAAAAACGACAAGCATCGACAGATCTCCTCAGGCTTCCGCGTTGCAGCAAAAACTTCCGAATTTTAGCACAGGCAATGAAGGGTGAGCGCCGGTAGCGCTAACATTGCCGATAAAGACTTGAAGGCGCGGCAGGCGGACATGACGGATTCGCCGACACATGCCATTCAGACCGGGAACGAGGTAAAAGAAAGTGGAGATTGAAGATGCGGCGCTCAGCCGCCATCCTCGTCATCCGCCCAGGCCGTGTTGAAGGCCTCGCGAATGCTGCGATGGGAAAAACCGCGCTGCTGCAGGAAGCGCATCTGCTTGGCGCGCGTCTCGACGTCGGCCGGTGGTTCGGCGAACTTGCGCCGCAAGACTTGCGCTGCGCGCTCGCCCTCACCTGCAGCCAGGTCGGCCTTGAGCTCGGCCAACCCGTCACCGCCGATGCCATGACCATGCAACTCGGACAGGATACGGTTGTTGCCGTAGCGCGCCGCACGCCGGTTCACCAGCGACTCGGAAAAACGTTCTTGGGAAAGGAAGCGGGATTGCTCAAGCCAGTTGAGCAAGGCCTCGATGTCGTCACCCTCTTGCGCGTAAGGGGCAAGCTTACGCGCAAGTTCCAGGCGACTATGCTCACGTGAAGAGAGATATTTGAGCGCCCGTGCTTTCAGGCTGATCGGCGGTCTGGGCATGACGTTCGACTACACGGACGTTGAAACGAATATTGCGGTTGATACGGTTGATGCGGTGATGGTGCACTTGCTGCCATTGATGCGGTTACTGCCGTTGATGCTGTGAAGCCGGCGCCTTCCCGTTGAGCTGGTCAAACACCGGCACGACTCAATACCTACTACAACCGCTGCGAGCGACGACGATCTTCCATGACGACATCCGCAGCGGATACAACCACCGGTACGACAGCGACGGGCCAGGCATCCCTTGCCGCCGCACCGGCTTATCTCTGCCTTGCGGGAAATCAGGAAGCTTGCGCTTCGGCTGCTTCGCCGCCGGCCAGCTCGGGCACGCCCAGGGCGACACGAACCTTGTTCTCGATCTCGCGCGCCAGTTCCGGACGTTCCTTCAGGAAGTTGCGGGCGTTGTCCTTGCCCTGGCCGATCTTCTCGCCGTTGTAGCTGTACCAGGCGCCGGACTTCTCGACCACCTTGTGTTCGGAGCCCAGGTCCAGGATCTCGCCTTCGCGGGAAGTGCCTTCGCCATACAGGATGTCGAAGTGGGCTTCGCGGAACGGCGGCGCAACCTTGTTCTTGACGACCTTGACGCGGGTTTCGCTGCCGATGACTTCGTCGCCGGACTTGATCGAGCCGGTGCGGCGGATGTCCAGGCGCACGGAGGCGTAAAACTTCAGCGCGTTGCCGCCGGTGGTGGTTTCCGGATTGCCGAACATGACGCCGATCTTCATGCGGATCTGGTTGATGAAGATGACGGTGGTGTTGGTGCGATTGATGCTGCCGGTCAGCTTGCGCAGCGCCTGCGACATCAGGCGGGCCTGCAGGCCGGGCAACGAGTCGCCCATGTCGCCTTCGATTTCAGCCTTGGGGGTCAGCGCCGCCACCGAGTCGACCACGACCAGGTCGACCGCGCCGGAGCGCACCAGGGCGTCGGTGATTTCCAGCGCCTGCTCACCGGTGTCCGGCTGCGAGATCAGCAGGTCGCTGAGGTTGACGCCCAGCTTTTGCGCGTAGGTCACGTCGAGCGCGTGCTCGGCATCGATGAAGGCGCAGGTGCCGCCCAGTTTTTGCATTTCGGCAATGGCTTGCAGGGTCAGCGTGGTCTTGCCCGAGGATTCCGGACCGTAGATCTCGACGACGCGGCCGCGCGGCAGGCCGCCGACGCCCAGGGCGATGTCCAGGCCCAGCGAGCCGGTCGACACGACCTGGATCTCTTCGCCGATGATGCCGTCTTCCATGCGCATCACGGAGCCCTTGCCAAACTGCTTTTCAATCTGCGCCAACGCGGCGGCCAGCGCTTTACCCTTTTCAGAGTTGTTCGCAGCTTTTTTGTCGTCCATAAATTTCTCTCGGCAAAAGGTCGTGAAGAAGTGTCTTACAGGAAAGGTATTGCTTGGATGCATCTGGCGCGCGGCGCGGTTTTGCGGAGTGCGCCAGACCAATGAAGCGATACTGTATAAAAAAACAGTAATTCGCGCAAGCGTTTTTAAATTGCGGCGGAAGAGGCAATTATAAGAGTGCAACAAAACCGCGCCGCGGCCGGCCTGCAACACCGGAGATGCGCGCCGGCGCAAAAACCGTCAAACTCGCGGTTTGCCTAGAAATGGATAAGGATTCCGTCCCTAAATTCGCTACGGAATCATGCTGATTTGATATACATTTCAGGCTAGCAATATAACGAGATAAAAGATTGTTTTATAGACGGTAGTCATGAGTTTAGTCCCCTTCAGCCATATCAGCGCGCTGCGCTGCCTCGTCATTGACGACATGCCGACGATGCGCCAGAACATCCGGATGCACCTCGGCCAGCTCGGAGTGACCAAGGTGGATCAGGCCGCCACGCCTGACGAAGCGATCCGCTTCGTGCAGTCGGGGAATTACGACCTCATCATCTGCGACTACAACCTGAACAAGGAAAGCAACGGCCAGCAGCTGCTGGAGTTCTTCCGCACCCAGAACATGCTCTCGCCGACCTCCATGTTCATCATGGTGACCGCCGAGAGCGGCTACAACCTGGTGGCCAGCGCCGCCGAGTTCCAGCCCGATGCCTACATGCTCAAACCGCTGACGGCCAGCCGCATCGCCGAGCGCGTCGATCGCCTGCTGGAAAAGCAGCACGCCATGCTGCCGGTGACCGAAAAGATGAAGCGCAAGGATTTCGCCGGCGCCATCATCGAGTGCGACAACGTGCTCAAGGCCGCGCCGAAGTGGATCGTCGAGATCATGAAGACCAAGGGCACGCTCCTCATCGAGCAGCGCCGCATCGACGAGGCGCGCGAGGTCTACCAGCAGGCGCTGGGTATGCGCGACGACCTGGTGTGGGCCAAGATCGGCCTGGCCCGCTGCAACATCGTGGCCGGCCAGTTGAGTGATGCGCGCACCATCATCCAGGACGTGCTGGCGCAAAACAAGCAGTTCATCGCCGCCTACGACCTGCTGGCGCAGATCGATGAAGCGCAGGGCAACCAGGAAGGCGCGCTCGCCGCGCTGACCACGTCCTCCGAGATCATTCCGTCGGCGCGCCGCAGCCGCCTGGTGGGCGAAGTCGCCTACCGCAGCGGCCACCTCGACCAGGCGCGCGAAGCCTACGACAAGGTGCTCAAGCACACCAAGGGTTCGCTCACCGCGCAACCGACCGACCTGCTGTCGCTGGCCCAAGTGCACGTCGACAGCGGCGATCCGGACCAGGCGCTGCGCCTGCTGGAAAGCGCGCCGCGCCGCTACGAAGAATCCAGCCTGTTCACCTCGGCCCAGGCAGCGGTGCAAGCGCAAGCCTACGTGCAGCTGGGCGACACCATCTCCGCCCAGCAGGCCTTCGAAGCCGCCAAGCAGGCCGCCGGCAAGGACATCTCGGAAGTCGCCACGCTGGCGCTGGCCAAGGCCGCCTTCTCGATGGGCAAGGATGACGAGGGCGCCAAGCTGATCGCCGACGCCATCAAGTCCGACCACGAAAACAAGAACCTGCAGACGCTGGCGCGCAAGGTACTGGCCGATACCGGCAAGAATGCGCTGGCCGACGAGCTCATTGACGGCGCCGTCAAGCACTGCATGAGCATCATCGCCGAGGCCAACGCGCTCATGCGCAGCGCCAAGCCCGACGAATCGCTGGCCAAGCTGGAAGAGGCGCTCAACAGCATGCCGGAGAACACCGGCGTGCTGCTCGCCTCGGCGCAGCTGCACCTGCTGTGGATGAGCCAGCGCGGTTGGAACGACGAGTACGTCAAACGCGTGCGGCGCTACCTCGCCACCCTGGACCGCCTGATTCCGGGCAATGACCGTGTCGCCAAGATGCACAAATTCCTGCGCGACACCCTGAGCAAAGTAGCCCCGAAGAGCTGACCATGGATCCCAAGCTTGCCGCGATCATCATTCACGACATCAAGAACTCCCTGGGCGTGCTGGAGGGCGAACTGCGTCGCCTGTCCGACGACGTGCCGCGCGTGCAGCAGGCGCACGTCACCTGCCTGGCGCTGCAGGAAAAACTGATCGCCTTCCTGACCTTGTACAAGGCCGACTCGCAAGGCCTGCGCGCGCAGGTGGAGGCGGTATCGCCGCTGGACTTCCTCGACGCCCTGCTGCGTGAGCACGGCGTGGGCCGCAACGGCAACGGCATCGACGTCAGCATCGACGAGACCGACATGCCGCTGATCGGCTTTTTCGACGAGCACCTGGTGGCGCTGGCACTGGAAGCCGCCTGGCAGAACGCCAGCCGCTTCGCGCGCTCGCGCATCGAGCTGGGCTGCCGCAAGAACCCGCAAGGCGGCGTGATCTTCACGGTGCGCGACGACGGCCCCGGCATCGGCACGCAAGAGAAGAAGCCCTCCACCGGGCTGGGCATGGACCTGTGCAATGCCATCGCCACCGCCCACAACAAGGAAAACCAGCACGGCGAGGCGCGGCTGTCCAACCATCCGGACGGCGGCGCGCTCTTTGAGCTCTGCCTGCCCTGACGCAACATCCCCGCTCCTGCAGCAACCGCTGCGGGAGCATGCGTAAAGCGCATATCCAAACCTGAAAACAATCGTTCTGCCGTTCGTCGTTCGTCCTTAGAGTGTTTGTCTGCACCGCAGACTCCCCCGACACAACAAGAACGGACATCATGGAACGCAGACACTTTCTTCGCCTCGGCGCAGCCTCGCTGGGCGCCGGCCTGGTGGGCGCCACACCCTTGATCGCACAGGCTGCCCAGGCACCCAAGACCATCCGCCTGGACTATGCCTACTATTCGCCGCCCAGCCTGGTGCTGCGCAAGTTCGGCTGGCTGGAGGAGGCCCTCAAGGCGCAAGGTACCGAGGTCAAGTGGGTGCTCAGCCAAGGCAGCAACCGCGCGCTCGAATACCTCAACAGCGACAGCGTCGACTTCGGCAGCACCGCCGGTCTGGCAGCGCTTTTGGCGCGCGCCAACGGCAATCCGATCAAGGCGGTGTACGTCTATTCGCGCCCGGAATGGACCGCTCTGGCGGTGTCCAAAGATTCGCCGGTGAAGTCGGTGCGCGAGCTCAAGGGCAAGAAGATCGCTGCTACCAAGGGCACCGACCCCTACCTGTTCCTGCTGCGTGCGCTGCATGAAAACGGCCTGAAGAAAGGCGACGTCGAGATCGTCCACCTGCAGCATCCGGACGGACGCGTGGCGCTGGAGCAAGGCCGGGTGGACGCCTGGGCCGGGCTCGATCCGCACCTGGCCGCCAGCGAGCTGGAAGCCGGCTCGCGCCTGATCTATCGCAACGTCAACTTCAACACCTACGGCTTCCTCAACGTCAGCGATACCTTCGCCGCGCGTCATCCCGAGCAGGTCAGGCAGGTGATCGCCGCTTATGAGAAGGCGCGCGCCTGGATCGCGGCGCATCCCGACGATACCGTGGCGCTGCTGGCCGAAGAATCCAAGCTGTCGCCGCCGGTGGCGCGCCTGCAATTGAAGCGCAACGATTTCTCGCACCCGCTGATCGGTCGCGAACACATCGACGCCTTGCGCGCAGCCGCCCCCATCCTGACCGAAGAAGATCTGGTCAAGAGCGGCACCGATCTGCCGCGCACCATCAACGCCCTGATCGATCCATCGTACGCGACGGGCGTGGTCAAGGCTTGATGCGATGGACGAGGCCGGCGCCATGAGCACAGCGAAACCCGCCCGCCTGCCGTCGCAGGCGGCGATCTCTTCGGCTGCGCCGGCCACGACGACGGCGAAGCAAGCGCCGCGCGCGCCGGCAAAAGTGAGCAGAGGCTGGCCGCACGACGACGGCTATCGCCCCGGCAAACTTACCGGCTGGATCCTGCCGCTGGGCTTCTTCCTGCTGGTGGAACTCGGCGCACACCTGGGGCTGATCCCGGCGCGACTGTTGCCGCCGCCCAGTGAACTGGCGCAGACCCTGTGGTCGCTGGCGGTGCGCGGCGAGCTGCTACCCCACATCTGGGCCAGCCTGGCGCGCGTGCTGGCCGGCTTCATCATCGGCAGCGTGTCGGCCGTCGCGTTGGGTCTGCTGGTGGGCACCAGCCGCCGCGCCGAGGCGCTGCTGGAACCGAGCTTCCAAGCCTTGCGCGCGATTCCCAGCCTGGCATGGATTCCGTTGCTGCTGCTGTGGCTGGGCATCGATGAGACGCCCAAGATCGTGCTCATCGCCATCGGCGCCTTCTTTCCGGTCTACCTGAACCTGGTATCCGGCATCCATGACATCGACCACAAGTTGATCGAGGTCGGCACCAGTTCCGGGCTCGGACGCGCGGAGCTGGTGCGGCACATCCTGCTGCCGGCATCGCTGCCCTACCTGTTCGCCGGCCTGCGCGGCGGCCTGAGCCTGGCCTGGATGTTCCTGGTGGCGGCCGAGTTGATCGCGGCCACACGCGGCGTTGGCTACCTGCTCTCCGACGGTCGCGAAAGCAGCCGTCCCGACCTGGTGCTGGCGGCCATCCTGGTGCTCGCGCTGCTGGGAAAGCTCAGCGACAGCTTGCTGCGCCTGGCCGAACGTAACAGCCTGCGCTGGCGCGAAGCGCATCGCATCCCGACTTCTTCGCGCGCCAAATCCTGAAGCGCGTTTCCTGACCACCTTCCATGACGCCATGAGCAAATCATCTCTCCCCGACCTGCATCGCCGTCGCCTCCTGCAATCTGCTGCGGCCCTGGGCGCGGCCGCCGCGCTGCCCTCCATTACCCTGGCGCAGGGCAACGGTCGCGCGATCCGCATCGGCTACCAGAAATCCTCGACGCTGCTGACCATCATCAAGAGCAATGGCACGTTGGAAAAACTGCTCGCGCCCGGCGGCGCCAAGATCAGCTGGCATGAATTTTCCAGCGGCTTGCCGCTCTTGGAAGCGCTCAACGTCGGCGGGGTCGACCTCAGCGCCGACGTCGCCGACACGGTGCCGGTGTTCGCCCAGGCAGCCGGCGCCAAGCTGACCTACCTGGCGCAAGAGTCGCCTTCGCCGTCGGCCCAGGCGATCGTGGTGCGCGCCGACTCGCCCATCCGTACCACGGCCGACCTCAAACGCAAGAAAATCGCCGTCACCAAGGCCGCCGGCGTGCACTACCTGCTGATCGCCACCCTGGAAAAGGCGGGACTGAAATTTTCCGACGTCGAGGCCGCCTATCTGTCGCCGGCCGACGGCCGCGCCGCATTCGAACGCGGCAGCGTGGACGCCTGGGTCACCTGGGACCCTTTCCTGGCCGGCGTGCAGCGGCAATCGCAAGTACGCGTGCTGGCCGACGGCCGCGGCGTTGCCGATTACCAGCGCTACTACCTGGCATCGACGCCGTTTGCCGACGCCAATCCGGATGTGCTGCGCGCGGTCTTCAATGAACTGCAAAAAACCGGGCAATGGGTCAAGCAGCATCCAAAGGAAGCCGCCGCTTTCCTCTCGCCCTTGTGGGGACTCGACGCCGACACCATCGAACTGGCCAACGGCCGTCGCAGCTATGAAGTGCGCGCGGTGAAGCTCGATGCGCTGGGAGAACAGCAGCGCATCGCCGACACGTTCTACGCCGCAGGATTGCTGCCGAAGAAGGTGAATACGGCGGAAGTGGCGATCTGGAAGCCGGCGCAACCGGGCTGATCCCGGCGAAGGATGACGAACATGGATGCACTCGACAAAATCACCCTGGTACTGATGGTTTGCCTGGTAGCGGTGGCCCTGTTGTTCCCGCTGTCCTCCGGCCATCTGCCGCAGCGCAAGGAGCGACGCAAAGGTCATGACCGGCACGAGGCGGACGAACAACAGCGCCGCTGACCCAGAGGATCCGGGACGACAAAAAAGCGCCGCATCAGCGGCGCTTTTTTTTTAATTGGTCGGCCGCGCCGTCCGTATCGCCTACACCAGCGTCGCCGTCACCGAAATATCGGCATTCAAGACCTTCGATACCGGGCAGCCCGCCTTGGCGGCTGCCACCGCTTCATTGAATTTCTGTTCATCGCGATCAGTGAGCTCAACCTTGACCACCAGCTGGATAGTGGTGATGGTGAAGCCGGGATCGGTTTTCTCCAGCGTCAGCGCGGCTTCGGTATCGATGCGCTTGGGGCCGAGCCCTGCCTTGTCCAGGCGCGCCGACAAGTCCATCGAGAAACAACCTGCATGCGCCGCTGCGATCAACTCTTCGGGGTTGGTGCCCACGCCGTTTTCAAAACGTGTGGAAAAGGAATACTGGGTGTCGGACAGCGTCTTGCTCTCGGTGCTGAGCGCGCCCTTGCCATCCTTGAGATTGCCGGTCCATACCGCCGATGCCTTGCGTTTCATGTCAGCCTCCATGTCAGGGTCAATGCGGCCCCGCTTTTGCGCATGGGCCGCGCGAGCTTCTCATCCTGCCCGCAAGCGGCCGGCGCGACGATAGGACAAGCCCTCGGCCATGCGTAGGACTGCGCGCGACGCATGTCTTGATCACAACGATGAGGCGAAACTGGAAGGAAGAAAGTGCGTGGCCGGGATGGCCGCAGAGCGCAACACAGCGCGCAAAGAGGAGGCAGAGAAACGGTGAAACGGAGAGACGGTGAAACGCAGAAACGTCAGGCGTGGAGTGCAAATAAAAAAACCGCCGGCAGAGCCGGCGGTAAAACGGACTGGCGACGCTCATCCACTAACCGCCGCCTTCCGCGCCAAACTTTTACTGATGCATGAGCTTTGCTCAGGCCGACACAGGATCCACTTGTTGGATACCTGCCAGCACCCAGCCGCCTTGACCGGCGGTCGGCTTGGACAGGTTCCAGATCTCGGCGAACTGGGCCGGCGATGCGTTCTGGTCTTCCTTGATGAAGCCGAAGAACTTCACGCTGGCCACGTGATCGTTGCCCACGGTTTCCACACCCAGGACTTCCGCATCCAGCGACACCACATCAGTGTGGTTGGCTGCAGCGCCGCGTTCCTGGATCTGCAGGCGCAGCTCGGCGAACATTTCCGGCGTGGTGAATTCGCGGATGTCATTGATGTCGGCCTTGTCCCATGCCGCTTGCAGGCGGATGAAATAGGTCTTGGCATTGCGCACGAAACCAACGGTGTCGAAACCGGCCGGCACGCCGTAAGCCACCGCCTCGGCGTTACCGAAACCACCGCCACCGAAGCCGCCTTGCGGAGCTGCCGGCGGTTGCGCCGGCTCCAGCAGCGAGCCGATCTTGGGGGTCGCGTTGCTGTCGGCAGCGTGGTTGTCATTGGCGCCAGCCCATGCCGGACGCGGCTGCGAAGCCTCCGACTTGCGGCGGAACATGCGGTAGATGAACATCGCGGCCATTGCGATCAGGGCGACGGTGAGGATGGTGCTGATCATGCTCGCCAGGGCGCCGCCCAGGCCGAGGTGCGAGAGCAGCGCGCCCAGGCCGAGGCCCAGCAATGCGCCGCCCAGGATGCCCTTCCACGGGCTGGGCTTGGCTGCGGCGGGAGCCGCTGCCGGGGCGGCCGGCTTGGCCGCTGCTGCGTTCTGCTGCATCGGTGCGGCCGGGCTTTGCGCCTGGCGGCCTGCGCCCGCGGACTGTTTGCCGATCGAACCGCCGCCGCCAAGACGCTTGGCTTCGACCGTCGATATGCCAACAGACAGCGTCATCACCGCCACTATCAGCGCGACAAATGCTTTTTTCATTACTATCTCCTGAGATGGAATCTGATGTGATGCGGTCACATCGGCCGTGTTATCTGAACTCTTGATTGCCTGACTGGCGCCGCAATTGGCGACAAATGGAGATCGCGTGCGGACATGCGCATGCTGTCGCACGACGCGAAGCCACGGATCAATCAGGAGCGGTTCAGCGGGCGCAGCAAGTCAGTCGCGCGAAGCGACAGGATCAGGCCCGGGGAGGACGGCCGGCGAGCGGCAGGAACGGAGGCTGGCTGGCGTCGTCGCTGCGAAGAGCGGGAGCCAGACGGGTGGTTTGCGGCAGGATGGCCAGCGACTGGATCAGCACCGGCTCGTCGCCGATGCCTGCATGCGTGGAGAAATCTTCGCCATTGTCGGCGTAGGTATTGCTGTCTTCATCGGCCGCGCCCTTGTCGGCCACGGCATCGTGCTGCTGCACGTCGGCGACGTGATCGACCACGGCAACGGTCTTGTCGACCAGATGCTTGACGGCGATATTGGATTGCACCTGCACCGGCGCCGAGAAATCAGTTGCGGCGACCGAGCTGGCGTACGTCAGCACCGCTGCAAATACTTGCACCGGGAACAGACAGATCAGCAGAAGGACCCACAAACGTTTCATCTAATTTTCCAGCAATGGATGCGAGAAATTATAACAACAAAAATTACGCCGACACGCCGGCGGAGAAATTAATTACAGCTCCTACTATTGGACCGAAACCGCGATCTTCAAGGGCCGTCGACGCACTGTTACATTTAAAAGCTCATCCGCCGTCGATTTCCCCTCGACGACCTCACGCGGCAATTTCCCGAGCCGGCCGGATCGCGCCTCGGACAAGTGATTCCGGGCGTCAGCCCCAATTGCGAGCTTATCTTCAGATCAACCGTTTCCCTCATTTGCATTGGCGGTTGAATTAGTAGATTATGCGTGAAAATACCACAATAATTCCATCACACGAGACAAATCAGACGAGAGTTCTCTCTGATAAATTCCTATGCGCATCCTCCTTGCTGAAGACGACAGCGTACTGGCCGATGGATTGACGCGCTCGCTGCGCCATTCCGGCTATGCCGCCGATTGCGTCAAGAATGGTGTGGAAGCCGACTCGGCCCTGTCCACCCAGGACTTCGACCTGCTGATCCTGGACCTGGGGTTGCCCAAAATGTCCGGACTGGAAGTGCTGCGCCGCCTGCGTGCGCGCAATTCGCGCCTGCCGGTGCTGATCCTGACGGCGGCCGACTCGGTGGAGCAGCGCGTGCAAGGCCTGGACCTGGGCGCTGACGATTACATGGCCAAGCCCTTCGCGCTGTCCGAATTGGAAGCGCGCGTACGCGCCCTGACCCGGCGCGGCGCCGGCGGCGGCCCCACGGTGATCAGGCACGGTCCGCTGTCGTACGACCAGGTTGGCCGTATCGCCTACATCGGCGAGCAGATGCTGGAATTGTCGGCGCGGGAACTGGGCCTTCTGGAAGTATTATTGCAACGCACGGGACGGCTGGTCTCCAAGGAACAGCTGGTCGACCACCTGTGCGAATGGGGAGAGGAAGTCAGCAACAATGCCATCGAGGTCTATGTCCACCGCTTGCGCAAAAAAATCGAAGTCGGCGGCGTACGCATCGCTACCGTGCGCGGGCTGGGCTATTGCCTGGAAAAGCTCCCCGACGCCGGCAGCCCGGCGCCGGCCGTCGCCAGCGGCGCGGCCTGAACACGCCCGCCCGTTACTGAACGCCCGCTCGCCCGCCGCGGCGCTGCCTCATGTCGCCGCGTGATCCCTCCTCCGTCCAGCCGCAGGCTGACGCCGAAGCCCCCTCCTCCGCGCCGCCGCGCAAGAAGCGCCGCGCCATCGCCACCCAACCGGTGGAGCGCATCCAGCGCTCGCTGTTCGGCGAGATCCTGGACTGGATGCTGGCGCCGCTGCTGTTGCTGTGGCCGATGAGCATCGCCATCACCTACCTGATCGCGCAATCCATCGCCAACCAACCCTTCGACCGCGCGCTGGAAGACAGCGTCACTGTGCTCGCGCAGCAGGTGTCCGAAGTCAACGGTAAGGTAGTGGCGCGATTGCCGGTATCGGCGCGCGACCTGCTGCGCGCCGACGACATCGACAATATCTATTACAAGGTCAGCGGCCCCGCTGGCGAATACGTGGAAGGCGACGTCGACATGTCGCAGCCGCCGCCCGATGATGATCGCAGCACCGTCGGCACGGTGCAGTTCCGCAACGACATCCTGCACGGCAGCGACGTGCGCATCGCCTACGTGCAGGTCGACCTGCGTCGCAGCGCCGCCCAGCGCGCCGCCTCGCGCGAGCCGCGACTGGCCACGGTGCAGGTCGGCGAGACGCTGGAGAAGCGCGCCCAGCTCGCCAATGAAATCATCAAGGGCGTGATCCTGCCGCAGTTCATCATCCTGCCGGTGGCGCTGGCGCTGGTGTGGTTCGCGTTGTCGCGTGGGCTCTCGCCGCTGTCCGAACTGCAGCAGCGCATCCGCGCGCGGCGTCCTGACGATCTCTCGCCGATCGACTCGGGCCAGGTGCCGGAAGAAATCTCGCCGCTGGTACGTTCGCTCAACGACATGCTGGCGCGCCTGTCGCAGACCATCGCGATCCAGAAGCGCTTCATCGCCGACGCCGCGCACCAGATGAAGACCCCGCTGGCCGGCATGCGCATGCAGTCCGAACTGGCGCTGCGCCAAGACGACCAGGTCGACGTGCGACGCTCGCTGGAACAGCTGGCCAAGAGTTCGGAAACCGCCACCCGCCTGGTCAATCAGCTGCTCTCGCTGGCCCGCGCCGAGAACCAGCAATCGCAGGCCGGCGGCATGGCGCCGGTCGAGCTGTCCGAACTGGCGCGCACCGTGGTGCAGGACTGGGTGCCGATGTCCTTCACCCAGCGCATCGACCTCGGTTTCGAGCAACCGGGCCACCCGATCCTGATCAACGGCAATCCCATCATGCTGCGCGAGATGCTCTCCAACCTGCTCGACAACGCGCTGCACTACACCCCGCACGACGGCAACGGCCGCGTGACGGTGCGCGCGCGCACCGAAGAAGGCGGCGGGCTGGCGATCCTGGAGGTGGAAGACAACGGCCCCGGCATTGCGCCGGCCGAACGCGCGCATGTGTTCGAGCGCTTCTACCGCATCCTCGGCACGCCCACCACCGGCAGCGGCCTGGGCCTGGCCATTGTGCGCGAGATCGCCCAACAGCACGACGCGCTGGTGGAGATCGCCAACAATCCGCGCAGCAACGACCCCAGGCAGCCCGGCTGCCTGTTCCGGGTCAGCTTCCGGCTGATGCCGCGCACTCCCTTCATCGACGATATCGGCTGACATGGACCCTACCCACGCCGCCTCCGGCGACCACGGCCATCCCGGCAACCACTGGAGCAAGACCCGACGCATGACGGCCGTGCTGCTGGCGGTGTGGTTCCTGGTCACGTTCTTCTTCATTTTCTTCGCGCGCGAGCTGGATCAGGTGCACTTGTTCGGCTGGCCGATTTCCTTCTACATGGCGGCCCAGGGCATGATGCTGATCTACCTGGCCATCGTGGTGATCTACATGCGTCGCATGCGGCGCATCGAACAACAGGCGCACGGCGAACCGGGCGATGCACAAGAGAACAGGCATGGAGAGTAACCGCGACTTCTTCTGGCGGCTGACCCGCTACTATTCGCTCTACACGATGGGCTTCATCGCCTTCCTGTGCGTGCTGGCCATCCTTGAACACGAGGGCATGCCGCGCTCGTGGATCGGCTACCTGTTCCTGTTCGTCACCATCGGCCTGTACGCTGCCATCGGCGTGGTCTGCCGCACCTCGGACGTGCCCGAGTACTACGTCGCCGGGCGCCGCGTGCCGCCGCTGTTCAACGGCATGGCCACCGCGGCCGACTGGATCTCGGCAGCCACCTTCATCAGCCTGGCCGGCGGCCTCTACCTGCAAGGCTTCGACGGCCTCGCCTACATCCTCGGCTGGACCGGCGGCTATGTGCTGGTGGCGCTGCTGATCGCGCCCTACCTGCGCAAGTTCGGCCAATACACCATTGCCGATTTCCTGGCCGCGCGCTACCCCGGCAAATACGGCGGCAACCTGATCCGCATCCTGGCGGTGGCGGCCACCATCCTGATTTCCTTCACCTACGTGGTGGCGCAGATCTACGGCGTGGGCCTGATCACTTCACGCTTCACCGGCATCGATTTCTCGATCGGCATCTTCCTCGGCCTGGCCAGCATCCTGGTGTGCTCCTTCCTGGGCGGCATGCGCGCCATCACCTGGACCCAGGTGGCGCAGTACATCATCATCCTGTTCGCCTACCTGATCCCGGTGATCTGGCTGTCCGCCAAGCACACCACCGTGCCGGTGCCGCCGGTGGCCTACGGCGCGGTGCTGCCCAAGCTCAACGCCATCGAGCACAAGCTGGAGAGCGATCCGAAGGAACAGGAGATCCGCAAGATCTTCCAGGTGCGCGCCGACGACTATGAACGCAAACTGAAGAACCTGCCGCGCTCGTGGGAGGAAGGCCGCATCGAGGCGCAGAACCATATCGACGAGGTCAAGCGCAACACCCACGCCTCGCTGGCCGAGATCAAAGCCGCGAGCCGCATGCTGTCGTCCTATCCCAAGAGCCCCGAAGAAGCAGAACGTCGCTGGAGCGAAGCGCGCGCCGCCAACCTGATACGCGCCCAGCCGCCGGTGTCGCAGACCGAGCCCTTCCCCGGCCGTGACAAGGAAAGCTCCGACATCAAGCGCAACAACTTCCTGGCGCTGGTGTTCTGCCTGATGCTGGGCACCGCCGCGCTGCCGCACATCCTGATGCGCTACTACACCACGCCCACCGTGGCGGCCGCGCGCAAGTCGGTGTTCTGGACGCTGTTCTTCATCATGCTGATCTACCTCACCGTGCCGGCGCTGACCGTGCTGGTGAAATACGACATCTATACCTCGCTGGTGGGCAGCAGCTACTCCCATCTGCCCGACTGGGTCTACTACTGGGCCAACATCGACAAGGTCAACCCGCTGGTCTCGATCACCGACCTCAACCGCGACGGCCTGGTGCAGCTGGGCGAGATCTCGGTGGACGGCGACATCATCGTACTGGCCATGCCCGAGATCGCCGGCCTGCCCTATTTCATCTCCGGGCTGGTGGCCGCAGGCGGCCTGGCGGCGGCGCTGTCGACCGCCGACGGCCTGCTGCTGACGATCTCCAACGCGCTCTCGCACGACATCTACTACAAGGTGGTCGACCCCAGCGCCTCCTCGCAAAAGCGCGTGACCATCTCCAAACTGCTGTTGCTGGTGGTGGCGCTGCTGGCCGCCTACGCCGCGTCGTTGAAGCCGGGCGACATCCTCTCTATGGTCGGCGCCGCATTTTCGCTGGCCGGCTCCACGCTGTTCCCGGCGCTGGTGCTAGGCGTGTTCTGGAAGCGCGCCAACCAGGCCGGCGCAGTCGCCGGCATCGTGTGCGGCTTCCTGATGTGCGTGTACTACATGCTGCACACCAATCCCACCTTTGGCGGCAATGCCGCGGCCCAGTGGTTCCACATCGCGCCGATCTCGGCCGGCGTGTTCGGCGTGCCGGTGGGCATCGCCGCGATGGTGATCGTGAGCCTGCTCACGCCGCCACCCGACGAGGGCACCATCGCGCTGATCGATCACATCCGTACGCCTTGAAAAATATTACCGCAAGGCTATTGTGAAATCGTCCACAGGCCTGACATGCGTTGACAAAGCGCCATCAGAGAACGCCTGATGGCCGCGCGACAGCCATCCGCTATCATGCATCGGCCAGCCTGACATCGCGCCGCCACCAGCGGCCTGCCGGCAGATCGTCAACAGCGCATCAGCAGACACACGCCCCGAACGCCAAAGAGCGCGGGGAGAGAGCCGGCCCACCGGCCTTCGCCAAAGCAGCGTAGCAAGCTCCCCCGGGAGCCGCATCACCTCATCCACGGCAATACCTCACATCGGCGCCGACCGGCGCCTTCGCACGTCACCAAGGGGAAAATCATGCCGTTCAAGAACACAAAGGTTGCGACCAAACTGGGACTGGGCTTTGGCCTGGTGCTTCTGCTGCTGGCGGCCATCACCGCCATCGGCATCGCACGCATGGTGCAGATCAACGCTCAGGTGAAGAACATCGTCGACATCAACAACGTCGAGATCAGCGCAGTGATGACCATGCGCGCAGCCATCTTCGAGCAGTCCATCGCCGTGCGCAACGTAGCGCTGATGAGCGACCGGGCCGCCATCGACCGCGAGCTCGACGGCCTGATCAAACAGGATGAACGCTACAAGACGGCGCAGGCCAAGTTGCAGGAGTTGTTCGGCATCGACCAGAACACCTCCGGCCGCGAGAAGGAGCTGCTGGCCACCGCCACCAGCCAGTCGGCCGCAGCCAGCACGATGTTTGCCCGCGCGGTCGAACTGAGCCGCCAAGGCGAGGATGCGGAGCTGAAGCGCTTCATCACCAACGAAATCGGGCCGCGCCAAATCGAGCGCCGCGGCACGCTGGCCGACCTCGCCGCGCTGGAAGACGAATCCAACCGCGAAGCCGGCGCGCACGCGCATGCCGTGTTTGAAAGCGCGCGCCTGCAGATGCTGGTCATCGGCGGCGCGGCGCTGCTGATCGGCGTGATCGCCTCGCTGCTGATCGCGCGCAACCTGCTGCGCCAGCTCGGCGGCGAGCCGTCCTACGCGGCCGACATCGCGCAAAAGATCGCGGTGGGCGACCTCACCGTGGAAGTCGCCGTGGCCGAGCAGGACAAGAGCAGCATGCTGTTCGCCATGAAACAGATGCGCGACGCGCTGACCCGCATCGTGGCCCAGGTGCGCCAGGGCACCGACACCATCGCCACCGCCAGCAGCGAAATTGCGCGCGGCAATCTCGACCTGTCCTCGCGCACCGAGGAGCAAGCCAGCTCGCTGGAAGAGACCGCGTCATCGATGGAAGAACTGACCTCCACCGTGCGCCAGAACGCCGACAACGCACGCCAGGCCAACCAGCTCGCCAGCTCGGCCTCCAGCATCGCCTCCGAAGGCGGCCAGGTGGTGCAGCAGGTGGTCGACACGATGGGCTCGATCAACGAGTCATCGCGCAAGATCGTCGACATCATCGGCGTGATCGACGGCATCGCCTTCCAGACCAACATCCTCGCCCTGAACGCGGCGGTGGAAGCCGCCCGCGCCGGCGAGCAGGGGCGCGGTTTCGCGGTGGTGGCGTCGGAAGTGCGCACGCTGGCGCAGCGCTCGGCCTCGGCCGCCAAGGAAATCAAGCAGCTCATCGACGACTCGGTCGCCAAGGTCGACACCGGCAGCAAACTGGTGGCGCAAGCCGGCGGCACCATGGACCAGGTGGTCTCCAGCGTGCGCCAGGTGACCGACATCGTGTCCGAAATCTCCGCCTCCAGCCGTGAGCAGAGCGACGGCATCGAGCAGATCAACCAGGCGGTAGTGCAGATGGACCAGGTCACGCAGCAGAACGCCGCCTTGGTGGAAGAAGCCGCAGCAGCAGCGCAGTCGTTGCAGGACCAGGCCGACTCGCTGCAGCAGATCGTCAGCATCTTCCGCATCGACGGTCGCCAGCTGGCGGCCATGGGCAAACCCGCGCAAGCGCAGCGCGTGCCGCAAGCGCAGGCACCACGCAGTGTGCCGGCTCCGCCAACATCAACGTCGCCGGGTCGTGCAACAGAAGCACAACGTCCGGCACTGCCCGCCAATGCGGAGCCGACGCGCAGCAAGGCCGTGGCCGGCGATGACGATTGGGAACAGTTCTGACGCGCAGCTCACCGCGCGAAGATGCAATAAAAAAAAGCCGGCGCAATGCCGGCTTTTTTATTTCCGCAGCAGCTTCAGATCGACAGCTGCAAACCCTGCGCCTCTTCCCCCGGCATCACCGTCACCGCCACCTGCATGCTTTGCTGGCCGCCGCCGATCAGCACGCCGCGCAAGGGCGAGACATCGAGGAAGTCGCGGCCCCAGCCCAGGGTGATGTGGCTGGTGTCGGCAAACACGCCGTTGGTAGGATCGGCGTCGATCCACGTCCCCATCGTGCCGTCGTCGCCCGGGCAGTACACCGAGACCCAGGCGTGTGAGGCGTCGGCGCCGATCAGGCGCGGCTGGCCCGGCGGCGGCTCGGTCAACAGGTAGCCGCTGATGTAACGCGCGGCCAGGCCGATCGAGCGCAGGCAGGACAGCATCAGGTGCGCGAAATCCTGGCACACGCCGCGACGGTTGGCGAAGACTTCCGTGACCGGCGTCGACACCGTGGTGGCGGCGGGATCGAAGGCGAACTCTTCATGGATGCGCAGCATCAGCGCGCGCATGCCCTCCACCACCGGCAGGCCGGGACGGAAGCATTCGGCGGCGTAGCGGATGAACTCGCGCTTGATGCGCACATGCGAGGACTCGAACAGAAAGTTGGACGCATCCAGCATGCCCGGCGCCATCGGCTGCCCGCCGCGATACGACATCAGGCTCACCGCTTCCTCCCACGACATGCCGGCTTGCGGCAGGCCGCGCGGGGTCAGCTCGACCCAGGAGTCGGCATGCACCTCGAGGCTGGTGTGGTCGGTATCCAGCGAGAACGCCTTGATGACGTTGCCGAAGTTGTCTTCATAGCTGCGCACCAGCTGCGGCGCCGGCAGCACCGTGACGGTGTGCGACAGGCAGCGCTGCCACGGCAGCTCGCGCGGGGTCAGGTGCAGCATCTGGTGCGACAGGCGCACCGGCAGCGAATACTGGTAGGAAGTCTGATGGCGGATCTGGTAGACCAGGCGCTGTTGCGCATCGCCGGCATTGGCACTGGCAGTAGCGGCGGCAGCGGAACCGATGTCGTCTTGCTCGGCCATCTCAAACCCCCTGGCTGACCGGCGCGGTCAGCGGCGTGAAGTAATGGCGCGAGAGGTCGTCGGACAGCATGTAGCCGCCGCTGACCGCGTCGCGCATCAGTTGCGCCAGGCGCGCATTGGCCTCCCCGGCGGTGGCCGAGCCGTAGGCGAAGTCGGCCAGGCTCATCGCCTCCAGTTGCTGCGCCAGGTGGGTCGGGATGGTCATGCTGAGCAGGCCCAGCTGCTGCGCAATCTCGGCCAGGTACTGCTGCAGCATGCGAAACTGGTACGCCATGCCGTGCGGATTGGACACGTCGAACACCAGCAGGTGCAGCACCGGCAGCCACTCGGGCGTGCGCCGGTAGCGCACGCGATAGGTGACGATGCTGCTGGCCGACTCCAGCAACCAGGACAGCGCTGCGGTCTGGTGGCGCGGCGGCAGCCGCAGGAAACTGTCGAACAGCGTGGCCATGTTGACCATGCGCTCGATGTGGCGGCCGACCATCAAAAATTGCCAGCCGGCGTCGCGCGTCATGTCGTCCAGCGCGTGGCCGGCCAGGCCGGAGCAGGCGTCGATCACGTTGCCCAGCACCTGCTGGGCGGCGGCCGGGGTATTGATACGCTCCTGCACCATGGCCGGCATCTTGTTGAGGGCATGCCAATTGTCCAGCGACAGGTGCTCGCGCACCTGGTAGGCGGCGCCGGCCAGCTGGCGCAGCTGGGTCGCCACGCTGACCGATGCCGAGGTGTCGACCACCGCGGCCTGCAGGCTTTGCTGCAGGCCGGTGATGGTCGGGCGCGGATCGGACTTGGGCATCTGCACGCCAAGCTGGCTGCAGATCCAGGACACGCTGCCCAGCATGCCGCGGCTTTCGGTCTGGCCGTCCATCGTGTATTGCAGCGTGGTGCGCAGCAGGCGCGCGAGGTTCTTCACGCGCTCGGAATAGCGTCCCATCCAGAACAGGTTTTCGCCGGCGTGCGAAGAGACATCGACGGTGCTACGAATCAGCGTGCCGTCGCCCGCGGCTATGCCGGCGGCGTCATCGGGTAACTGGTCGGCCGCGGCCGCGCCGGCGTCGCCTTCGCGCAGCACCCATACATCCTTGGTGGTGCCGCCCTGCTGCATCGACACCACGTCGCGCCGCTGGCGCGAGGCCACCCGCGTCAGGCCGCCCGGCATCACGTGGTAGCCGCCCTCGCCGTCGGCCACGGCGAACACACGCAGGCTGATGGTACGGTTCATCAGGCGGTAGTCGCCGCTGCGCGACATCACCGGCGCCTGCGACAGGCGCACCCACTCCTGCGCCGCATAGGCGTGCGGTTGCAGTTGCAGGCTTTCGATCAGGCGGCGGCGCGCGGCGCCGGTGACGGTGTGACCGAACACCGGCTGCATGCGCATGCTGGAGAAAGCCGGCACGATCACCAGGTCGTCGAAATGCTCCAGCGTGTAGTCCAGCGCCGGCTTCTCGCCGCACCACCAGGAGGCGACCGCCGGCAGCATCAGCGGCTCGCCGAACAGGCGCTCGTTGATGGCCGGCAGGAAGCCGTGCAGCGCCGTCGACTCGAGTACGCCGCTGCCCAGCGAATTGGCCACCAGCACATTGCCCAGGCGCGCCGCCTGCGTCAGGCCGGGCACGCCCAGCGCGGAGTCGGCGCGCAGCTCCAGCGGGTCGCAATAGTCGTCGTCCATGCGGCGCAGGATGGCGTGCACGCGGCGCAGGCCGTTGAGGGTCTTCAAGAAGACTTGCTCGCCGCGCACCGTGAGGTCGACGCCCTCCACCAGCGGAAAGCCCAGCGTATGCGCCAGGAAGGCGTGCTCGGAATAGGTTTCGTTATACGGGCCGGGGGTCAGCAGCACGATCAGCGGCGGCTCGCCGTTGGCCGGCGCCAGCCGCGTCAGCGTCGAGCGCAGCGTATGGAAGTAGCCGTGCGGCGACTCCACCTGCATGTCGCGCAGCGCCTCGGGCATGGCGCGCGACATGATCTGGCGGTTCTGCAGTGCGTAGCCGGTGCCCGACGGGCCCTGGGTGCGATCCGACACCACCCACCAGGTGCCGTCGGCCGAACGCGCCAGGTCGATCGCGTAGGCATGCAGGTGCACGCCACCGGGCGGCTTCAGGCCGTGGCAGGGCATCAGGTAGCCGTGCTGGCCGAACAGCAGCGCCGGCGGCAACAGCCCGCCGGCGATCAGCGATTGCTCGCCGTAGATATCGGCCAGCACCGCGTTCATCAGGCGCGCGCGCTGGTCGACCGCGCGCGACAGGAAGCCCCATTCCTCGGACGACACCAGGTGCGGCAGCAGATCCAGCTCCCACGGTCGGTTGGCGCCCTTGGGATCGGCATAGACGTTGTAGGTGACGCCGTCGGAGGCGATGGCGTCGCGCACCTCGTTGGCGCGCCGGCGCAGCATCTCCGGGGAAAGATTTTCCAGCTGGTCGATCAGCGTTCGCCAATGCGGCCGCAAGCGGCCGTCGGCCAGCAGCATTTCGTCGTAACGATCGCTGCTGACCGGATAGCTTTCCAGTAAACGCTGGTGCATGAGTGAGACGAAACGGGCGCACCGGCACGGGATGCCGGAGTCGCGCGCGCTTGAGTTAGAAGTAGCGCAAGTCTAGCGTAAAAGGAAACTCGATAGACGGCCGCGCGGGCTGGATATCGAATTTTCCCGGCGTATGGTTCAGGCGGAAATAGCGCGCCAGGCGACGGCTCTCGGCCTCGAAGGCATTGACCGGGAAGGTCTCGTAATTGCGCCCGCCCGGATGCACCACGTGGTACTGGCAACCGCCCAGGCTGCGGCCGTTCCAGGTGTCGACCAGGTCAAAGGTCAGCGGCGAGTCGACCGCTATCGTCGGATGCAGCGCCGAAGGCGGCTGCCAGGCGCGGTAGCGGATGCCGGCCACGAACTGGCCCACCGTGCCGGTGGGCTGCAGCGGCACGGCCACGCCGTTGCACGTCAGCACGTAGCGATCGGAGGCCATGCCGCCGACCTTCACCTGCAAGCGCTCCAGCGACGAATCCACATAGCGCGCGGTGCCGCCGGCGGTGCTCTCCTCACCCAGCACGTGCCACGGCTCCAGCGCGGTGCGCAGCTCGATCTCCATGCCCTTGACCGCATAGTCCCCGATCTTGGGGCAGCGGAACTCCATGTGCGGCGCGAACCACTCGGCCTTCACGCCATAGCCGGCCTCGTTCATGTCGGCGATGACGTCGCGGAAATCCTGTTCGATGAAATGCGGCAACAGGAAACGGTCGTGCAGCTCGGTGCCCCAGCGCACCAGGCGCGCCGGCTTGTAGGGCTGCTTCCAGAAACGCGCCACCAGGCCGCGCAGCAACAACTGCTGGGTCAGGCTCATGCGCGCATGCGGCGGCATCTCGAAGGCGCGCAGCTCCAGCAGCCCCAGGCGGCCGGTGCTGCTGTCGGGCGAATACATCTTGTCGATGCAGAACTCGGCGCGGTGGGTGTTGCCGGTGACGTCGATCAGCAGGTTGCGCAGCAGGCGATCCACCAGCCAGGGCGGGCAATCGCCCTTGGCGACCTGCTTGTCCATCTCGGCGAAGGCCAGCTCGATCTCCACGGTGGAGTCGTTGCGCGCCTCGTCGATGCGCGGCGCCTGCGAGGTCGGCCCGATGAACATGCCCGAGAACAGGTAGGACAGCGAGGGATGATTGTGCCAATAGGAAATCAGGCTGCGCAGCAGGTCCGGCCGGCGCAGGAAGGGCGAATCGCCGGTGGTGATGCCGCCCAGCACCATGTGGTTGCCGCCGCCGGTGCCGGAGTGGTGGCCGTCGAGCATGAACTTTTCGGTGGTCAGGCGCGAGGCGCGCGCGGCGTCGTACAGGTGAGTGGTCTGCTCGACCAGCTCGCCCCAGTTGTTGGCCGGCTGGATGTTGACCTCGATCACGCCGGGGTCGGGGGTGACGCTGAACTTGCGCAGGCGCGGATCGTTGGGCGGCTCATAGCCTTCCAGCAGCACCGGCTGCTTCAACTCCTCGGCCACCGACTCGATGGCCGCCACCAGTTCCAGGTAATGCTCCAGCTGCGACAGCGGCGGCATGAACAGATACAGCACGCCGTTGCGCACTTCTGCGCACAGTGCGGTGCGGGTAATCCAGTTGGCCGATTCGAACTGCTCCGGCACGGCTTGCGTCGCATGCGCGGCGCTGCCGTTGCCGGTGCCCATGACAGCAGCGGCAGATGCGCCCGGCGCGGCGACGCGCGCGGCAGGCTCCTGCGGGCTGCCGACCTGCCGGCGAATGGCGGCGGCGCTGGGCAAGGGGCGGAACAATTGCGACGGATCGGCCGGATGCACCGACGGATGCTCGCTGCCGCTGACCCAGGGTAGCGAATCGAGCGGCATGCGATAACCCAGCGGCGAGTCGCCCGGATACAGGTAGCAACGCTCGCTGCGCAGGAACCAGGATCCGCTCTGCCAGCCGTGGCCGTCAAAGCGGCGCGCCAGCGGCAGCACATGGCCCACCGCGCTTTGCAGGCCCTGGGTGAATACGCGCATCAGGCGCTCGCGCTCCTGCTTGTCGTCCACGCGCGAATCAAAAGGGTCGACGTTGCCCGGCAGGCGACGCTCGCGCCACAGGTAGTAGAACACGTCCTCGTAAGCCGGGAACACGTTCTTGCCGTCCACCTGCAGGCGCTGCGCCACGCGATGCAGGAAGTGGCTGGTGACGATCTTGTCGGCCACGTTCGGTTTGGTTTCGTCGCCGATCAGGGCCGGGTTGTGCCAGATCGGTTCGCCGTC
Source organism: Herbaspirillum sp. LeCh32-8 (assembly GCF_017814915.1). Lineage (GTDB taxonomy): Bacteria > Pseudomonadota > Gammaproteobacteria > Burkholderiales > Burkholderiaceae_D > Herbaspirillum. The sequence goes on from NZ_JAGIPZ010000013.1 coordinate 74,471, forward strand.
GCGACGCCAGTAGCAATTCAACGCCCATCGCGGCAACTGCTCGCCCGGATACCACTTGCCCTGGCCGAAATGCGGCAGGCCGTGCAACGCGTACTTGTTGCGCATGCGATGGTAGAGCTCGGCGGCCAGCGGCTTCTTGGTCGGCCCCATGGCGGCGGTGTTCCATTCCGGCTCGTCCGGATAATCCAGCGCGACGAAGGTCGGCTCGCCGCCCATGGTCAAGCGCACGTCGCCTGCGGCCAGCTCGGCGTCGATGGCATGACCCAGCGCCTCGATCGCGCTCCACTGTTGTTCGGTATAGGGCTTGGTCACGCGCGGCGCTTCCCAGATGCGCTTGACGCTCATCAGATGCTCGAACTCGACCTCGCAGGGATCAACCAGGCCTGACACCGGCGCCGCCGATGCCGGCTCCGGCGTGCAGGACAAAGGGATGTGGCCTTCGCCGGCGAACAGGCCCGAGGTCGGGTCCAGCCCGACCCAGCCGGCGCCCGGCAGGTAGACCTCGCACCAGGCGTGCAGGTCGGTGAAATCGGCCTCGGGGCCGGAGGGGCCGTCCAGCGACTTCTGGTCGGCGGTCAGCTGGATCAGGTAGCCGGAGACAAACCGCGCCGCCAGGCCGAGGTGACGCAGCAGCTGCACCAGCAGCCAGGACGAGTCGCGGCAGGAGCCGGACTTCAGCGCCAGCGTCTGCTCCGGCGACTGCACGCCGGGCTCCATGCGGATGGTGTAGTCGATATGGTTGGCCAGCTTCTGGTTGAGCTCGACCAGGAAGTTGGCGCTGCCCTTCTTCTCGCGCGAGATGCCGTCCAGGAAGGTCTTGAACAGCGGCGACAACGGCAGCTTCTGACGATAGGGCAGCAGCTCGTTTTGCAGCTCATCGGCATACTCGAACGGGAACTGCTCGGCATACGGCTCAAGGAAGAAATCGAAGGGATTGATGACCGACATCTCGGCCACCAGGTTCACCTCGATCCTGAATTCAGTGGTCTTCTCGGGGAACACCAGGCGCGCCATGTAGTTGGCTTCGGGATCCTGCTGCCAGTTGATGAAATGCGGCTCGGGCAGGACCCGCAGCGAATAGCTCAGGATGCGGGTGCGGCTGTGCGGCGCCGGGCGCAGGCGGACTATTTGCGGTCCCAGGTTGATGGCACGGTCATACTTGTACGAAGTGACATGGTTCAACGCCACGTGAATTGACATGTAGATCCTTTACGGCATGCAAATGGTTGAAGTGCTGAGGTTCGCCGGACATACAGGCGCGCCGCCGGTCATGCCCGCCTGTTCTTGCCGCGCTCCATTCTTCCCGCGCTTTGTTACCTCTTCTTTACCCTTTTTACCCTGTTCCCTGCGGGCGGCGATGCTCAGCCGCCGTGCCTACCTGTGGTGCATATTAATGAAATCACGCAGGCGCGGATAGATCTCGTTGTCCCAGCGGCGACCGTTGAAGACGCCGTAATGCCCCACCGCCGTCTGAACATGGTGCAGCCGCATGTAGGGCCGGATACCGCTGCACATTTCCTGTGCAGCGACGGTCTGGCCGACGGCGCAGATGTCGTCCTTTTCGCCCTCGATGGTGAACAGCGCGGTGCGGCGTATGGCGGCCGGTTTCACCACGCGTCCCTGGTATTGCAGCTTGCCCAGCGGCAGCGCATGCTCCTGGAATACCGCGCGCACGGTCTCCAGGTAGAACTCCGCCGGCAAGTCGGACATGGCGAAGTATTCCTCATAGAAGGTCTGGATCTGCGCGGCCTTCTCGTCCTCGCCGTCGACCAGGTGGCGGTACAGGTTGCGAAAGGCGTCGACGTGGCGGTTCAGGTTCATGTTCATGAACGCCGCCAGCTGCACGAAGCCGGGATACACGCGCCGGCCGGCGCCGCGATGGCGCGCCGGCACGGTGCTGATCATGTTCTTTTCAAACCATTCGATGGGCTTGCTCTTGGCCAGCGCGTTGACCGCGGTCGGATTGACGCGCGTGTCCAGCGGGCCGGCCATCAGCGTCATGGTGCGCGGCTGGGCCGGGTTGTCGTCCTCGGCCATCACCGCGGCGGCGGTCAGCGCGGCCACGGTGGGCTGGCACACGGCCAGCAGGTGCGCGCCCGGCCCCAGCACACCGAGGAAGGAAATGACGTGGGAAACGTATTCATCCAGGCCGAACTTGCCGTGCTCCAGCGAGATGTCGCGGGCGTTGTGCCAGTCGGTGATGTAGACGTCGTGATGGCGCAGCAGCGTCTTGACGGTGCCGCGCAGCAGCGTGGCGAAGTGGCCGGACATGGGCGCCACCACCAGCACCTTGGGCTGCTCTTCCAATGTTTCCTTGCGCAAATCTTTGCGCGCATCTTTACGAAACCGTAGCAGGCTGCAAAACGGCGTGGCAGCCACGACTTCCTCATGCACCGCAATCGTGCGTCCGCCGTCTTCCACATTCGGAATGTCGAAGTCAGGCCGCGCGTGGGTCAATTGCGTACGCGCAAAGACGTCGCAGGCCGAGGCCAGCTTGCGCATGAGCGGATTGGCCGGCAAACCCGGCCATTCGACGCCGAACACCGGCACCAGCATTCGGGCGGAGGCCCGCAGCGGATCGGTGGCGTCGGCGTATTGCTGGTAGAGCTGGTAGGTATTGATCATGAAGACGCCGCCCTTCTCGTTCTGGTTCTCGTTCTGTCTTTTTTGGTCTCGTCCGGCTGCTCGCCCGCACGGCCTTCGATGCAATATGCATGCCACTGGCCATGCGCGGCGCACGCCGTTTGTCGACGCCGCGCCGCGACAAAGCGCCGGGCTGGCACGCGCTTTGCAAGAGCCTCAAGGCAGGCGCCGACATACAGGCCGCCGCTTTCATCCCGCTGGACTGATGCAGGATGAAAGTTGTAACGTCGTCCCGTGCGGCGCGATTTGCGCGTGGCGCAGGCGACGTGCTCAAAGTCAACATTCGCGAAAAGAGACATAAGGGACTGACATGCCTAAAACGACTTTGCGCATCACCAGCAAGAACTACTCCTCATGGTCCCTGCGCGGCTGGCTGCTGGCCAAGTTCGCAGGACTGCCCTTCGAGGAAGACATCGTGCCGCCGGACGACCCGACGGCGCGCGCGGAGATCCTGCTGTTGTCTTCCTCCATCCTGGTGCCCAGCCTCAAACATGGCGACGTGCTGGTATGGGACACCCTGGCCATTGCCGAATACCTCAACGAAATCCGCCCCTCCGCCAAGCTGTTGCCGGGCGACCAGGCCGCGCGCGCGCACTGCCGCTCGGTCTGCGGCGAAATGCATTCCGGCTTCTCGGCGCTGCGCGCGGCCTTGCCGATGAACCTCAAGGCGCACTTTCCCAACTTCAAGGTGTGGTCGCGCGCCGAAGCCGACATCGTGCGCATCACCACCATCTGGAAGGAATGCCTGGCCAAGTACGGCGGCCCGTTCCTGTTCGGCGAGCAGCGCACCATGGCCGACGCCATGTACGCGCCGGTGGTGACGCGCTTCATGACCTACGACGTCAAACTCGACCCGGTGTGCGCGGCCTACGGCAAGCGCATCATGGCCATGCCGGAAATGCAGGCGTGGATCACTGCGGCGAAGAAGGAGCCGGAAGATATCGATGAGCTGGACGTAGAGTTTTAGGACGCCCGATTGCCGTTTTCAGCAATGCGTCCGGGGCGCGGTAACAGCTTGGGCTGACGCCGCGTTCATTTGTCGCAGGCCAAATGCGGGACGCCGCAGAAAGGATGGTTGTGATGAACACCGTAGCTGAAAGCGTACTGGCGGGGAATGTGTTTTCGCACGTGTGCGAGGGCGATACGAAGTACGAGTCGGGCGGCTTGCGCGACTTCTTCCTGTATCGCGACCTGGGCATCGCCGCGGCCACCGGCGGCCAGGTGGTGGCGCAACTGGTGAAGGCCAACATGGCGCCGGAGGAAGGCACCGGCTGGCACCGGCACGAGGCCAACTTCCACATCGTCATCATGCTCAAGGGATGGGCGCGCTTCATGTACGAGCAGGAGGTGACGCTGGTGAAGGCCGGCGACTGCGTGCACCAGCGACCGGGCATCGTGCATTTCCTGTTCGATTATTCGCCCGACATGGAATACCTGGAAATCGTCAGCCCGGCCAACTTCACGACCATCGACATGCCGGCGCCGTGCGCGGTGCCGGCGCCGACGCCCTGGAGCTGAACCGCGTTTCAAGCAGCCGTCGGTCATGCCGGGGACGCGCTTCCCGGCGTGACGGCGATGATGATTTCAAGCCGTCTTCAACGCGCCGAAGGAGCCAAATTCTCGTGACCAGAACCATGAAACTTTCCACTGTCCAAAAGCATATGCCTCTGATAGGCTTATCCAACACACGCCAGCAGGCGCGCGTATTTGCCGCAGATCCCTCAGTCTCATTTGTCGTCTAATTCAACTTAAAAAAGTTCCCGCTCCGGCAGGGAAAAAGAATCAAATTTATGGCACATTTTTTCGATGAGATGTATTCGGGAAGCGCTGCAAGCGACAACCCGCAAGTGCGTCAGCACTACGCCGAATTCGCCAACTGGCTGTCCGCGCAATCGGCTGAAACCATCGCCCGCAAACGTGCCGAGTCCGACCTGATCTTCCGCCGCGTCGGCATCACCTTCGCGGTCTACGGCAACGATGCGGGCACCGAACGCCTGATCCCGTTCGACATCATCCCGCGCATCATCCACAAGGCCGAATGGGCCAAGCTGGAAGCCGGCCTGGTGCAGCGCGTCAAGGCGCTCAACATGTTCATCCACGACATCTATCACGAGCAGAAGATCGTCAAGGCCGGCATCATCCCGGCCGAGCAGATTTTCCAGAACGCGCAGTACCGCCGCGAGATGCAGGATGTGAACGTGGTCAACGACATCTACGCGCACATCGCCGGCGTCGACATCGTGCGCGCCGGAGAGGGCGAGTTCTACGTGCTGGAGGACAACCTGCGCGTGCCCTCCGGCGTGTCCTACATGCTGGAGAACCGCAAGATGATGATGCGGCTCTTCCCCGAGCTCTTCACCCGCCACAAGATCGCCCCGGTCGACCATTACCCCGACCTGCTGCTGGACAACCTGCGCTCGGTGGCGCCGGCCGGCGTGACCGATCCGGTGGTGGTGGTGATGACGCCGGGCATGTACAACTCGGCCTACTTCGAACACGCTTTCCTGGCCCAGCAGATGGGGGTGGAACTGGTCGAGGGACAAGACCTGTTCGTCAAGGACAACGTGGTCTACATGCGCACCACGCGCGGCCCCAAGCGGGTCGACGTGATCTATCGCCGCATCGACGACGACTTCCTCGATCCGCTGGCCTTCCGTCCCGATTCGGCGCTGGGCGTGCCGGGCCTGCTGCAGGCCTATCGCGCCGGCAAGGTGACGCTGACCAACGCCATCGGCACCGGCGTGGCCGACGACAAGTCGATCTACCCCTACGTGCCGGACATGGTGAAGTTCTACCTCTCCGAAGAACCCATCCTCAACAACGTGCCGACCTACCAGTGCCGCAAGAAGGCCGACCTCGACTACACGCTGGCTAATCTCGAAAAGCTGGTGGTCAAGGAAGTGCACGGCGCCGGCGGCTACGGCATGCTGGTCGGCCCCGCCTCCACCAAACAGGAGATCGAGGACTTCCGTGCCCGCGTCATCGCCAAGCCCGACGGCTACATCGCCCAGCCCACGCTGGCGCTGTCGGTGTGCCCGACCTATGTGGAAGCCGGCATCGCGCCGCGCCACCTTGACCTGCGCCCGTTCGTGCTGTCCGGCAAGAACGTGACGATGGTCAAGGGCGGCTTGACGCGCGTGGCGCTGAAAGAAGGCTCGCTGGTGGTGAACTCGTCGCAAGGCGGCGGCACCAAGGACACCTGGATTCTGGAGAAATAAGATGCTCAGTCGTACCGCCGATCACCTGTTCTGGATGGCCCGCTACACCGAGCGCGCCGAAAACACCGCGCGCATGCTGGACGTGCATGTGCAAACCGCCCTGCTGCCGCAATCCACCGACGACGCCGAGCAAGGCTGGCGCGCCGTGCTCGGCATTTCCGAGCTGCTCTACGGCTACAACCAGAAGTACGACAAGCTGACGCAGAAGGACGTCATCGACTTCATGGTGCGTGACCCGAACAACCCGTCCTCGATCGCCTCCTGCCTGCGCCAGGCGCGTGAAAATGCGCGCGCGGTGCGCGGCGCGCTGACCACCGAGGCATGGGAAATCCAGAACGCCACCTGGATCAAGATGCAGTCCTACCTGCAGACCAACGCGCTGGAGCAAAGTCCGGGCGACTTCTTCGAATGGGTCAAGCACCGCTCGCACCTCTCGCGCGGCGTCACCATCGGCACCATGCTGCAGGACGAGGCTTTTCACTTCATCCGCCTGGGCACCTTCCTCGAGCGCGCCGACAACACCGCGCGCATCATCGACGTAAAGTTCCACGGCGCCGGCGAAGCGCAATCGCAAAAGCAGAAACAGAAGCAGTCTCCGCAGGGGCAATCGCAGTCCGACGAGGACGGCGGCCAGATCGACTTTTATTATTGGGCGGCAATCCTGCGTTCGGTGTCCGGCTTCGAGATCTACCGCAAGGTGTATCGCGACGTCATCACGCCGGAACGCGTGGCCGAACTACTGATCCTGCGTCCGGACATGCCGCGTTCGCTGCTGGCGTGCGTGGCCCAGGTGGCGTCCAACCTGAAGCACGTGCACAACGACGTCTCGGCCGACACCGAACGCTTTGCCGGCAAGCTGCACGCCGACCTCGAGTTCGCGCGCATCGAGGAAATCCTCGACGCCGGCCTGCACGACTACCTGACGGTGTTCCTGGAACGCATCTTCGAGCTCGGCAATCGGGTCAGTCGCGATTTTCTTGTTCCTTTGGCAGCATGAATATTCATTTATTCAGCCCTCTCGCCTAAGAAAATTTTGAATCGCGCCGTTAATGTAGGAACACGGCGACAGTGAGCCCCGCTCGCAACTTGTGCCGGCGGGGCTTCCTGTAAAATCCGGTTTTTATATTTTCAGATCAGATCATGACCTATTGCGTTGCCATGCGCCTGAACAGCGGCCTGGTATTCCTGTCCGATTCGCGAACCAATGCGGGCGTCGACCACATCGGCACCTTCCGCAAAATGAGTGTTTACGAGAATCCGGGCGACCGCGTCATGGTATTGATGACTGCCGGCAATCTGTCCATCTCGCAGTCGATCCGCCAGATGGTCAGCGACCGCACCAACGCCGATGGCCGCTCCATCTGGACCGCCACCTCCATGTATGAAGCCGCGCAGATCCTGGGCGACGCCATCCGCGCCGTGCATGATCGCGAGGCCAATGAGCTGGGCAAGTTCGGTATCGATTTCAACGTCAGCATCATCTTCGGCGGACAGATCAAGGGCGAGCGTTGTCGCCTGTTCCAGATGTACTCGGCCGGCAACTTCATCGAGTCGCACGACGAGAACACCTATTTCCAGATCGGCGAAGCCAAATACGGCAAGCCCATCATCGACCGCGTCGTCACCCCGCAAACCACGCTGGACGAAGCCGCCAAGTGCGCGCTGATCTCCATGGACTCGACGCTGAAGTCCAATATCTCGGTCGGCCTGCCGCTGGACCTGCTGGTCTACAACAGCGACGACCTGTCCGTGGGCCGCTTCGTCACCATTGACGAACAGAACCAGTATTTCCAGATGATCCGCCGCAGCTGGGGCTCGCAGTTGAAGCGCGTGTTCGAGGCGATCGACGACCCGGTCTGGGATGCCGCGCCGGAGGCGACGTTAAACGTGCTGTCCTCGTCGTCCGACCACAGCGAACCGGTGCGCGTGGCGCCGCCGTCGGGTGTGGCGCGCAACCCACAAGCCGTGCCGCGCCAGATCCTGGCGCATCAGGACGGCGACTCGGAGCAGGCCAGCTAAGCAATATTGGCGTTCTGACAAAACCCGAACCATGCGTTCGGGCAATAAAAAAGGCTGCAAGCAATTGCAGCCTTTTTTGTTTTCCGCGAGCAACACGGCGCCGGCAGGCGCCGTGTCTGCCGCGATCAGCGCACGATGGTCTGCGCTTCGCCTTCGGCGCGGGCGCGGATGGCGCCGATGCGGTAGACGGTCTCGCCGGCCGCCTTCAGGTGGGCTTCGGCGGCGTCCGCGTTTTCCTTGGACACAATCACGGTCATGCCGATACCGCAGTTGAAGACGCGGTGCATCTCGGCGTCAGCCACGCCGCCGTGCTGCTGCAGCCAGGTGAACAGCGGCGGCATGGTCCAGGACTTGGCGTCCAGCTCGGCGGTCAGGTTGTCCTGCAGCACGCGCGGGATATTCTCGACCAGGCCGCCGCCGGTGATATGCACCATGCCCTTGACTTCCAGCTTCTCCATCAGCGACAGCAGCGGCTTGACGTAGATGCGGGTCGGGGCCATCAGCACGTCGGCCAGCTTGCGGCCGTGGAAGTCGGCGTTCAGGTCCGGCTTGGCGACTTCCAGGATCTTGCGCACCAGAGAATAGCCGTTGGAGTGCGCGCCCGAGGAGGCCAGGCCCAGCACCACGTCGCCCGGGGCGATCTTGGTACCGTCGATGATCTTGGACTTTTCCACCGCGCCGACCGCGAAACCGGCCAGGTCGTATTCGCCGTCCGGGTACATGGACGGCATTTCAGCGGTTTCACCACCGATCAGGGCGCAGCCCGCCTGCTCGCAGCCGGCGGCGATACCCTTGATGACGTCGGTAGCCGACGGCACGTCCAGCTTGCCGCAGGCAAAGTAATCCAGGAAGAACAGCGGCTCGGCGCCTTGCACCAGGATGTCGTTGACGCTCATGGCGACCAGGTCGATACCGACCGTATCGTGCTTGTTCAGATGGAAAGCCAGCTTGAGCTTGGTGCCCACGCCGTCGGTGCCGGACACCAGCACCGGCTCCTTGAATTTCTTGCTGATTTCAAACAGGGCGCCGAACCCGCCAATGCCGCCCAGCACGCCTTCGCGGGTCGTACGCTTGGCAAAAGGCTTGATCGCCTCTACCAGGGCGTCGCCGGCATCGATGTCGACGCCAGCGTCGCGGTAGGAAAGGGAGACATTGGATGGTGAAGTCATGATGAAATATTGCCAGTTAAGACGGTAAAATACGGGATTAGGGCGAAATACGCCCTGCCAAACCGTGATTTTAACAAAACCGACACCCCCGAAGCCCGATTCCATGCCTTTTTCTTTGTCCGAAGAGCAAAAACAAAATCTGGTGTGGCTGATCGTCGGTATTCTGCTATTGAGCCTGCTGGCCGCGCTGGGCCCCATGTTGTCGCCGTTCATCGCCGCCGGCATCCTGGGCTACGCGCTCAATCCCGGCGTGGACTGGATCGCGCGCCGCCGCATCGGACCGGTGCGGGTGCCGCGTTTCGTGGCCGTGACGATCATGGTGCTGCTGCTGATCCTGGCCGCGCTGGCGCTGGTGCTGATCGTGGTGCCGCTGGTGCTGCGCCAGATTCCGCAACTGCAGGCGCAGATCCCGCCGCTGCTGGACAAGTTGAACGCCACCGTGTCGCCGCGCCTGCACCAGCTGGGCATCGACGTGCGCCTGGACCTGGCCGGCATCAAGGCCTTGCTGACCCAGCAGATCAGCACCAGCGGCGATGAGCTGTGGGCCTCGGTGCTGGCCTCGGCGCGGGTGGGCGGTACGGCGCTGCTGGCCTGGGCGGCCAATCTGCTGTTCGTGCCGATGGTGCTGTTCTACCTGCTGCAGGACTGGCATCCGTTCATCAAGCGCGTGCAGACCATGATTCCGCGCCGCTGGGCCGGCCGCATCAACACCATGGCCACCGAGGTCGACGACCTGCTGGGGCAATACCTGCGCGGCCAGTTGCTGGTGATGCTGGTGCTGGCGGTCTATTATTCAGTGGCGCTGACGCTCGCGGGCTTCGACAGCGCCCTGCCGGTGGGCGTATTGACCGGCTTGCTGGTATTCATCCCCTACGTCGGTTTCGGCCTGGGCCTGGTGCTGGCGATCCTGGCCGCGATCCTGCAGTTCGACGGCGCGGTCGGCCTCCTGTGGGTGGCGCTGATTTACGGCGCCGGCCAGGTGCTGGAAAGCTTTATCCTGACGCCCAAGCTGGTCGGCGAGCGCATCGGCCTGCACCCCTTGGTCGTCATCTTTGCCCTGCTGGCCTTTGGCCAGCTGTTCGGTTTCGTCGGCGTGCTGCTGGCGTTGCCGGCATCGGCCATCGTCTCGGTGATCGCCACCCATGTGCGGCGCGAGTACCTGGCAAGTAATTTCTATAACCGTCAGTCATGAAACAGATTCCGCTCGATTTAAGCGCGGACCAGCCGCAAAGCTTCGACACTTTCGTCACTGGCCGCAATGCAGAACTGCTGCAGCGCCTGAAGCTGCTGGCAGCCGGCACGGACACGTCCACGCACACCGCCAGCGCCAGCACTGACCGCTTCATCTACATCTGGGCCGAAGCCGGCGCCGGCAAGAGTCATCTGCTGCAAACCGTGGCCACCGCCGTCGGCCCGCGCGCACGCGTGATCACGCCCGCTTCCGCCAACGAGGCGCAGGACAGCTTCGATTATTCGTCGCAGATTTCGCACTACCTGGTCGACGACGTCGACCAGTTGCACGACGAGGCGCAGATCGCCGTCTTCAACCTGTTCAACCAGATTCGCGAACAGGGCGGCTGGCTGGTGTCCACCGGCAAGCTGCCGCCGACCCGGCTGGAACTGCGCGAAGACCTGCGCACCCGCCTGGGCTGGGGCCTGATCTACCAGATCCACGACCTGTCCGACGACGAGAAGATCGCCGCCCTGCTGCAGGCCACCCTGACGCGCGGTCTCGAAATCCCGCCCGCCGTGCTGACCTACATGCTGACCCACTACCGGCGCGACATGCCATCACTGTCGCGCATGCTCGATGCGCTGGACCGCTACTCGCTGGCGACCAAGCGCGCCATCACGCTGCCGCTGCTGCGCGAACTGTTACAACAGGAATCCGAAGAACAATGAACCTCGCCTTATTCGACCTCGACCACACCCTGCTGCCGCTCGACTCCGACCACGAGTGGGGCGAATTCCTGGCCCGCATCGGCGCGGTGGAAGCGGAAAGCTTCCGCAAAGCCAACGATGAATGGTTCGCCCATTACCAGGCCGGCACGCTGGATCCGATCAAGTACCTCGAGTTCGCCTTCGAGATCCTGTCGCGCTTCCCGCGCGCACAGCTCGACGAGATGCACCGCCAGTTCATGCAGGAAGTGGTGCAACCCGCCATCCTGCCGCAGGCGGTGGCGCTGGTAAAAAAACACCTGGACGACGGCGACCTGGTGGCCATCGTGACGGCCACCAATCACTTCGTCACCAAGCCCATCGCCGAGCAGTTCGGCCGCGTGCACCTGATCGCCGCCATGCCCGAGCTCGACGCCGCAGGCAACATCACCGGCAAGCTGGTCGGCACGCCCACCCTGGGCGCCGGCAAGGTCACCCATACCGACGCCTGGCTGGCCACGCTGGGCCACACGCTGGACAAGTTCGAGCGTAGCTATTTCTACAGCGACTCGCAAAACGACATCCCGCTGCTGGAAATCGTGACCGACCCGATCGCCACCAACCCCAACGCCAAGCTGCTGGCGCACGCGCAGGCGCGCGGCTGGCCCGTGCTGAACCTCTTCGAAGACGGTCACGCACAATGATCAAGAAGCTGATCCGCTCCATCCTGGGCAAGGGCAAGTCCGCGCCCGCCGGCAAATCCACCGAACCCGACGTGCTCGGCCACAAGCAGCACGGCATCGATCCCTCGCTGGTCTCCCCCAACGCGGTGCGCGTGACGCAGACCTTGCAGGACGCCGGCTTCAAGGCCTTCATCGTCGGCGGCGCCGTGCGCGACCTGCTGCTGGCGATCAAGCCCAAGGACTTCGACGTCGCCACCAACGCGACGCCGGAACAGGTCAAGGCGCTGTTCCGCCGCGCCTTCATCATCGGCCGTCGCTTCCAGATCGTGCATGTAATGTTCGGCCAGGAACTGATCGAGGTCACCACCTTCCGCGGCGCCTCCGCCGACAACGCCCCCAAGGACGAACACGGCCGCGTGCTGCGCGACAACACCTTCGGCGAACAGCACGAGGATGCCGAGCGGCGCGACTTCACCATCAACGCGATGTATTACGATCCGGCTTCGCAGACCGTGCTGGATTACCACGGCGGCATCGCCGACATCCGCGCCAAGAAGCTGCGTATCATCGGCGAGCCGGAAGCGCGCTATCGCGAAGACCCGGTGCGCATGCTGCGTGTGGTGCGCTTCGCCGCCAAGCTCAAATTCACCATCGACCCGGCCAGCAGCGCCCCCATCCGCGTGATGGCGCCGCTGATCGACAACGTGCCGGCCGCACGCGTGTTCGACGAAATGTTGAAGCTGCTCATGAGCGGCCACGCGCTGGCCTGCCTGCAGCAACTGCGCAAGGAAGGCCTGCATCACGGCCTGCTGCCGCTGCTGGACGTGGTGCTGGAGCAACCGCTGGGCGAGAAGTTCGTGACCCTGGCGCTGGCCAATACCGACGCCCGCGTCAAGCAGGGCAAGCCGGTGTCGCCGGGCTTCCTGTTCGCCTCATTGCTGTGGCACCAGGTGCTGGAAAAATGGCGCGCCTACCAGGCCGCCGGCGAGTACCCGATCCCGGCGCTGCACCTGGCCGCCGACGACGTGCTCGACGCCCAGACCGAAAAGCTGGCCCTGCAGCGCAAGATCGCCTCCGACATGCGCGACATCTGGGCCATGCAGCCGCGCTTCGAACGCCGCGTCGGCAAGGCGCCGTACAAGCTGCTGGAACACCTGCGCCTGCGCGCCGGCTACGACTTCCTGCTGCTGCGCTGCGAATCGGGCGAATTGGATGCGGAACTGGGCGAGTGGTGGGAAGCCTTCATCGGCGGCAACGGCGCCGAGCGCGAAGAACTGATCGCGCGCAAGCCGGCTGACGCCTCCGCCGGTCCCGGCCCCAAGAAGCGCAAGCGCCGCGGCGGCCGCAGCCGCTCCAAGAGCGACGCTACGGGCGAATCGACGCAGGCCGAATTCACCGTGGAAGACCCCGCACCGGCGCCGAAGGCAGCTGCGACCCCTGCAGCCGAAGCACGTGAAGACGGCGCACCCGCCGACGGCGATGCTCCCAAGCGACGTCGCCGACGCCGCAGCAGCGGTGGCGGCAACTCCGGCAACACCGGCGGCGATGCTGGTCATGCAGCGGCTTCCGGCGAGTAATCCTCGCGCAGGAACCGGCACGCACTGAGTACGCGATGAACCCGCAGCAAACCACCGCCTTCATCGGCATCGGCGGCAACCTGGGCGACGACGCCCGCGCCACGGTCGAGCAGGCCATCGTGCGGCTGGCCGCCCTGCCGCAGGCGCAGCTGCTGCGCGCCTCGTCCTTGTACCGCACCGCGCCGGTGGACTCCAGCGGTGACGACTACGTCAACGCGGTCGCGCAACTCTTCACCTCGCTGTCCCCGCTCGATCTGCTGCATGCGCTGCAAGCCATCGAGCTGGATCACGGCCGCGAGCGCCCCTACCGCAACGCGCCGCGCACCCTCGATCTCGACCTGCTGTTGTATGGCGAGCAGTTGATCGACAATGCCGAACTAGTGGTGCCCCACCCGCGCATGGCGCAGCGCGCCTTCGTACTGGCGCCGCTGCTTGAACTCGATCCGGCCATCACCATCCCCGGCATCGGCCCGGCGCAGCCCTGCCTCGACCTCATCAACGACCAGCCCATCAGCAAGCTCTGACAGCGGCAGCCGCCATCGCGGCACTCTCCCGAACTTCATCGCCTTGCATCGCTCTGAGCGAAACCGGCGCGCGCCGGCAACACGCCAAAGGAGAGACGCATGAAACTGCAAGGATCCTGCCACTGCGGCGCCGTCAGCTTCAGCCTGGAAAGCGACACGCCCTATCCCTATCAGCGCTGCTATTGCTCGATCTGCCGCAAGACCCAAGGCGGTGGCGGCTACGCCATCAACCTCGGCGGCGACTACCGTACCCTGAAGGTGCGCGGCCGCAAAGCCATCAGCATCTATCACGCACGCATGAAGGAGCCGGGCGACAAGCGTGCCCGCATCAGCACCGCACAACGCCATTTCTGTAGCAAGTGCGGCAGCGCGCTGTGGCTGTACAGCCCGGAATGGCCGGAGCTGGTGCACCCGTTCGCCTCGGCGATCGACACACCGCTGCCAGTGCCCCCGGAGCGCACGCACCTGCTTCTCGATTCCAAGGCGCCGTGGGTAGAAGTGGAGAAGAAGAAAAATGACAGGACGTTCCGGCACTTCCCCAAGGAGTCGCTGCTGGAGTGGCACCAGCGCCTGGGCTTGGCCAAGCGCGGATGAGCTGATCGGCGCCGTTGGTCAGCGCCGTTGGTGAGCGCCGTTGGTCAGCTTCGATAGTCAGCAGTCAGCGCGCCGCATCAGACTGCGCCGTTGTTGGCGCCGTCGCCGGCGCCATCGCCCCCGGCCGGCAGCGGACGCAGTTCAGGCAGGCGGCGATGATGACCCTTGAGCCACAAGGGCAGCTCATTGGCCGGCATCGGCTTGGCGATCAGGTAGCCTTGGCCGATGTCGCAACCGAAACTCTGCAACAGGCGCCAGTCCTCCATGGTCTCGATGCCCTCGGCCACGGTCACCAGCTCAAGGCGGCTGGCCATGTCCAGCGCGGACTGCAGGATCACACGCAGGTTCTTGCGCTCATGCGCGCCGTGCACGAAGGAGCGATCAATCTTCAGCTCGGTGAAGGGAATGCGCGCCAGCTGCTGCATCGAGGAAAACCCGGTGCCGTAGTCGTCAATGGACAGCCCGAACCCCTTCAGCCGCAAGCGCGCCAGCATGCCCAATGAATTGCCCTTGTTGGCCACCACCGAACTCTCGGTGATTTCCAGCACCAGCCGGTCCGCCGGCACCGCATGGCGGTCCACCAGCTCGACGATGCGCTGCATGAAGTCCGGTTGCTCCAGCGACAGCGGCGACAAATTCACCGCCACCTTGATCGCCAGCCCGCGGCTGTGCCATACCGCGGCCTGCGCCATGACCTGCTCCATCATGCTCACCGTGAGGTCGTGGATCAGGCCGGTCTGCTCGGCCATGGGGATGAAGCGATCAGGCGGAATCATGCCGCGCTCGGGATGGATCCAGCGCGCCAGCGCTTCCACGCCTTTGAGGATGCCGGTCTGCACGTCGACCTTGGGCTGGTAGTACGGCACCACCTGGCCTTGCGCAATGGCGGCGGCGAGATCGGCCTCGCACATCGACGGACCGGGATCGGCCTGCTTGCGCGCGTCGCTGCGGGCCGGCTTGAAGGTGCGCAGGGCCGATTGCAGCTTGTCCTGGTTAAGCGGCTTTTGCAGCGCCCCGATGACGTGCATGCCCAGCGCCTGGATCATGGTCTCCACCGACAGCAGCAGCGAGGCCTCGCGGCTGGAGGCGACGATCAGCGGCATGCTCACGCCCTTGCTCTGCAGGTGCTGGATCAACTCGATGCCGTCCATGCCGGGCATCTCGAGATCGATCACCGCCAGGCCCGGCGGCAGCTTCAGCAGCGCCAGCAGATCCAGCGCCTCGTTGCCGTTGCCGGCTTCGTAGATCATGTCGATGCCCAGCTCGTGCAGCAGACCCACGGTGTGCTGTCGCTGCAGCGCGCTGTCGTCGACCACCAACGCCGACTCGATCAGCTCATTCAGGTTCTCGGAAGCCATATTGTTCAATCACAGCAGAAATGTTTTCAAGGGAGATGACGTCGCCGACGCCACCCAGCTGTATTGCTTCTTTCGGCATGCCGAAGACGATGCTGCTGCGCTCGTCCTGGGCATAGGTGGCGGCGCCGCGCTCCGCCATTTCCTTCAAGCCGCGGGCGCCGTCATCGCCCATGCCGGTCATGATGATGCCCACCGCATTGCTGCCGGCGGCCTTGGCCATCGATCGAAACAGCACATCCACCGACGGCTTGTGCCGGCTCACCAGCGGACCGTCGATCACTTCCACGAAGTACTGCTGGCCATCGCGCTTGACCACCAGATGACGACCGCCCGGTGCGATCAGAACGCGTCCCGGCACCACCAGGTCGAGGTGCTCGGCCTCCTTCACGTCCACCGGCGAGATCTTGTGCAGCCGCTCGGCGAAACTGCGGGTGAAACTCTCGGGCATGTGCTGCACCACCACCACCCCGGGACTGCGCGAGCTCAGGCCGCCCAGCACGAGTTCCAGCGCCTGCGGCCCGCCGGTGGAAGCGCCGATGGCGACGATGCGTCCGGTCGTCGGATGGAAGGCATCGGCCGCGCCTGGCGCATCCAACACCGCGTCGGCGCTGTGCCTGCGCAAATCCACGATCCAGCCGTCATGATGGCGCAATTCGCGCGGGGGCGCCTTCGGCGCGCGCGTCTCGGCCCGGTGCCCAGACAGCGGCAGCTCGATCGGCTCGAACACTTGCTCCGGGGGCGTCATCGACACGGCGGCTGAAGCAGCGCCGACGCCATTGCGCGTCAACTGCGCCTGCGCCGCGGCGCGAATTGCATTGGCCAGGTCGGCCGAACTGTCCTGCAGGAAGTCCCGCACGCCCAGCGCCGGCTTGGCGATCACGCCTACCGCGCCGGCCGCCAGCGCGTCCATGGTGATATCGGCGCTGCCGTCGGTGCGCGCCGAGCAGATGATGACCGGCGTAGGACGCAGCGCCATGATCTGCTTCAGGAAGGTAATGCCGTCCATGCGCGGCATCTCGATATCGAGCACGATCACGTCCGGCCAATCCTGGCGCATCTTGCGCATGGCGAAGATGGGGTCGGACGCCGTGGCCACCACCTGGATGTCGCTGGTGGCGCTGAGCAGCTCCTGCATCAGCTGACGCACCACCGAGGAATCATCGACCACCATCACCCGGATCATGGCGTCCTCCTGCCGCGCCCACCACCGCGCACGCAACGCTCCCCGCGCGGCCGGCGGCGCGATGCTGCAGCGAGAGTGTCCGGCGCGCGATTCATTACGGCTTCCTGTAGATCGAGGGCGAATGCATTTCCAGCCCCAGGTCCATGCCATGCAGCGACTCCGAATGTCCGACAATCAGATGACCGCCTGGCCGCAGCCGCTTGATCACCGCGTTGAGCACCTGGATCTTGGTCGGGAAATCGAAATAGATAATGACGTTGCGCAAGAAAATCAGGTCGAACTGGCCATCGTCGAAGGCGTCCAGGTCGGTCAGGTTGCGCTGCGCGAATTCGACCTTGCGACGCAGCGCGCCTTCCACCAGGAAATGCCCCTCATAGGCATCGGTGCCGCGCAGGCAATAGCGCCGCAAATACGACGAAGGGATATTCTGCCCGCGCGCCATCGGGTACAGGCCGCGCCGCGCAAAGCTCAGCACCCGGGTGCTGATGTCAGAAGCGAACACCGACCAGTTGCCGACCGGACGATAATGGTCCAGCAGCATGGCCAGCGTGTAAGCCTCCTCCCCGGTCGAGCTGGCCGCGCTCCAGATCCGCAGTGCCTTGTCGCTGCCTAGGGTCGGCAGCAACTCCTTGGCGAGGAAATCGAAATGACTCTGCTCGCGGAAGAAATAGGTTTCGTTGGTGGTGATCAGATCGATCGCGCGTTGACGTTCTTCGGCGCCGTCATCGGCGACAATGAGCGCATGATACTGACTCATCTCGCGCAAGCCGAGCTCCTGCAGGCGTCCGCCAAGGCGACTTTGCAGCAGGGCCTTCTTGGAGACCGGCAGATGCAGACCGATATGACGCTTGAACAGCCGCTGGAACAGCAGCATGTCGTGGTCGCTGACTTCCTGGTCCACCAATGCAGGCCCGGTGTTCATCGCTACTCCTCCCTCCCTTGGGGGAGCCCTTCGGATCCCGCGCGCAGCGTGCGCTCCTCGCCGCCCAGCACGCCGTCCGAACTGATGCCCAAGAGACTGGCCAGTTCATCCACCGACAAGGCCCTGGGTACATCCAGCACCACCACGAAGCGCTCGTTGATGTTGATCATGCCCTCGATGAAATCGGCGCGAATGCCGGCGCCGAACGACGGACGCGGCTCGATGCGATCGGCCTCGACGGTGAGCACCGCGCTGACGGCGTCCACCATCACGCCCAGCAACAACTGCTGTTCTTCCTGAACCAACTCCATGATGATCACGCAGGTGCGCTTGGCCACCACCGTAGGCGCGCGCCCGAAGCGCACCGCCAGGTCAATCACCGGCACCACCGATCCGCGCAGGTTGATCACTCCACGTAGAAAGCTGGGCATCAGCGGCACCTCGGTGAGGCCGCCAAACTCGATGATTTCGCGGATGCTCTCGATGGGCATCGCAAAGCTCTCGGCGCCGACCAGGAAGGTCAGGAACTGGTGGGTTTCCACCACCTCTTCCTGCTGGCGTTTCTTCTGGAAAGCGCCGTTCAACGACACGCTAGGCATTGCTTGCCCTCCTTGCTGATACGGTTTGCATCATGTTGCGTTCCATGTTCACATCGACTCCAGCGCCGCGCCCGGCGCCACGGCCGGCGGCAGCGACAAGCCGCGATTGTTGCGATGCTGGTCGCGCGCGCCCGCATGGCGCTCGCCCAGCGAAAAGTAATGCATCATCTCGCGCAGGTTGATCGCCTGCGCGTTCAATTCCTCGGAGGTCGACGATAGCTCCTCCGACGCCGCGGCGTTGAGCTGCGCGGCCTGCGAAATCTGTCCGACCGCCTTGTTGATTTGCAGCAGTCCGGAATTCTGTTCGCGCGCCGAGAAGGAAATATCATCGACCAGGTCTGCGGTACGGCGAATCGCCGGCAGCATGTCGTCAAGCATTTCGCCGGCGCGCTCGGCCAGCGTCACGCTGCGCGCGGCGACCTCGACGATCTCCTGCGCTGCTGCCTGCGAACGTTCGGCCAGCTTGCGCACCTCGCCTGCCACCACCGCGAAGCCGCGTCCGTGTTCGCCGGCACGCGCCGCCTCGATGGAAGCATTGAGCGCCAGCAGATTGGTCTGGTAGGCGATCTCGTCGATCACGCCGATGCGGCTGGCGATGGTGCGCATGGCCTCGATGGTCTCCCGCACCACCTGCGCGCTGGCCTCCGCCGCCCGCGCTGAATCGCCGGCGATCTCGTTGGTCTTGTGCGCGCCGTCGCTGTTGTGACTGACCGTGGCCGTGATCTGCTCGACCACGGAACTGGTCTCTTCGGCATTGGAAGCCTGGCCGGAAGAGTTCGCGCTCAGGTGCTGCGCCGCCTCCGACAATTGGGCCGAGGCGCTGGCCAGCATGCCGATCGACGTCTTCACTTCATGCAGCACATTGTTCAAACGCTCCATCATCTGCTGCGCGCTGTCGAGCATGCTGCCGCGCCCCAGCGGCGAGATATGAAAGCGCACCGTCAGGTCGCCTTCGGCCGCGCGCTTCAAGGCCCGCATCGCCTCGCCCGGATCGCCGCCAATCTGGCGCGCCAGCACGTAGCGCATCCAGATGCCCAGCCCCAGCGCGAGCGCCATGGCCAACGAGGTGACGGCAAGCATGCTGGTCATGTTGTCGCGCTCGAGCATGTCGGCGCGGGTTTTGTTCACGCCGGCCTGGCGCACGTTCTCGTCGGTCAGCGCCTGCAACTGGTCGCGCACCCGCCCGGACTGCTCCTGCACCCGGGCAACGGCTTCGATTGCCATCGTGCCGGCCATCAGCGGCGTGACGGCCAGTTCGATCAGGCGGCGATAGTCGGCCAGCAGCTGCTCGCACTGTCGCTGCTGCACCGCCTCCAGCTCGGAAAGGATTGTCGTCCCCTTGTAGGCGGCGAAGGCCTTGTCCATGTCGGCCACGCCGGTGCGCACCCGCGCAGCCAAGCTTGCACGATCGGCGGCGGCGTTGGCTCGCTGCAGCAGGACCACGTTCAGCGAAATCGCCTGCGCGTTCTTGCGGGTATCGTTCAGGTTGACGATGGTCAGCAGATTGGAGACGTAAATCTCCTGCAGCAGGCGGTTGACCCGACTGAGGTTGTACGCCCCCTCCATCCCTACCCCGAGGGTGATCAAGGCTCCCACCACGAAGAACACGGCCAGCTTGTTCGACAGTTTCATGACGACCTCTTTGCGTTTCACCGGTCGGGATCCTCCCCCGTCTCCGGCCCCCAGGAACGCGCCGACGGCGCATTAAAAGCGCTTGAACGACGATTCGTCTATCGGTGGCTGGCCGTCGGCGCCATCGAGCATCGACAGCCGGCGCACATTCGCCTCTGCGCCGATGTTGGGCTTCTGGTTCACCACCGTGGCCTCCGGACGAGGCGGCTTCTTGCGCGCCTCGCCGACACGGAAGAACTGCATCAGATCCTGCAGGTGCATGGCCTGCGCGCTCATCTCTTCCGACGTCGCCGACAATTCTTCGGAAGCCGACGCCGTCATCTGCGTGGTTTGCGCCATCTGGTGCACGGCGTTGTTGATCAGCTCCAGGCCGGCCGACTGTTCGTTGGAGGCCGCCGAGATCTCCTGCACCAGGTCGGCGGTCTTGCGAATCGACGGCACCATCTGGTTGAGCAGCCCCCCCGCCTTCTCCGCCAGCCCCACGCTTTGCTCGGCCACCGCGATGATTTCCTGCGCCGCCGTCTGCGAGCGCTCGGCCAGCTTGCGCACTTCGGCCGCCACCACGGCAAACCCCTTGCCATGCTCGCCGGCGCGCGCCGCTTCGATCGCTGCATTCAGCGCCAGCAGGTTGGTCTGGTAGGCAATGTCGTCGATGATGCCGATCTTGCTGGCGATCTGCTTCATCGCCAATACCGTCTCGCGCACCGCCTCGCCGCCTTCGGTGGCGGCGCTGGCGGACTGGCTGGCGATGCTGTCTGTGGTGCGCGCGTTCTCGGCATTCTGGGCGATGGTGGCGGTGATCTGCTCTACCGATGCACTGGTCTCCTCGACGTTGGAGGCCTGCTGCGAGGCCGTGTGCGAGAGCGCCTGCGAGGACGAGGAAATCTGCTCGGAGGCCGAGGCCAGTGAGCTGGCGGTGCCGCCGACGTCGCCGATCACGTCGGTCCATTTATTGACCATCTGCTGGGTGCTGTAGAGCACGCTGACCTTGTCCTTCTTGTGCAGCGGCACGGCCACCGTCAGGTCGCCCTCGGCCACCCGGCGCAGCACGCTCATGGCGTCGCGCGGCTCGCCGCCGATCTGCGAGCGGATGGTGTAGTAGGCGAACCAGAGGCAGGCGAACAGCACCAGCACCGACGCCGCCAGCAGCCAGAAGATCTTGCGCTCGAGGTCCGCATAGTCATACTGGGCGCGCTCCACCTTGGCCTGGGTGCGCTCGTCGACCAGGCGCAGGAAGTCGTTGATCGGGCTCATCACCTTGCCGAACAGGCTGCGATAGGTCTGGTCGAACACCAGCTCCTGCGCCATCGCCTGGTTGGGCGCGCCGACCACGGTGAACTTGCCCTCGCCGTCGTCGAACTCACCCTTGACGGCGTGAAAGGCGGTGATGTCGATCTTGGAGAGCTGATCGGCCACGCCGAGCGCCTCCTGCATCTTGGCCAGCTCCTGCTCGGTGAAACCGGACTGCTTCATCAGCGCCACCAGCGGCACCGGCTTGGCGCCGTTCTCGGCCGGCAGCTTGCGCGCGCTGACCAGGTCCCAGTTGAAGCGATCGTAGTTCTTCGGACGGGCCTGCTTGCCGTTACGGATGTCCATGATCATGTGGTAGCGATCCTCGTCGTTGGGATCGCCCGTGGTGACATAGGCGCGCGCAAACTTGGTCATGTCCTCGGTCGTGCGGCGCAGCTCGTTGGCCAGCGCCGTGGAGGTATAGCGCGACTCATGCGCCCGCTCCAGCGCCAGGTTGGCGTCCTTGAGCGCGCCGGTCAGGCTGACCACTACCGCCACGAGCAGCGAGAGCACCAGCGCCAGCCAGATAAAAAGCTGTTTGATGCTCATCCTGTGGGTCATCGTCGTTTGCATGGTTTTTCCCCCTGTACCGGCTCTCGCTTATTGTTCCGACGCCACGCCGCGTTCAGGCTGCGGCGCTGCATGATTCTGTTCGTGTTGCTGCGTGTATTGCACCAGATGCGGAATGTCGATGATCAGCGCCACCCGGCCGTCGCCCAGGATGGTGGAACCCGACAAACCCTTGACCTTGCCGAACAGCCGGCCCAGCGGCTTGATCACGGCCTGGCATTCGCCCAGCAGGCCATCCACCAGCAGCCCCGCGCGTTGCTGGCCGTATTGCACGATCACCAGGCTGCGGCGGCCCTTCGCGCGCGCGGGCAAGTCGAACAGTTCGCGCAGGTTGACGAACGGCAGCGGCTCGTCGCGCACCGAAATGATGTTGTGCTCAGGCCATTGCGCCGGCATATCGATGCACTCCACCACCATGTCCAGCGGGATCACGAACACGGCATTGCCGACCACCACCTGGAAGCCGGAGATGATCGCCAGCGTCAGCGGCAGGCGCACCCGCACCACCGTGCCGCGCCCGGGTTCGGTATCGATCGCCACCTCGCCGTGCAACGCGTCGATGTTGCGTTTGACCACGTCCATGCCCACGCCGCGCCCCGACAGTGCGGTCACCTGGCGCGCCGTAGAGAAGCCCGGCTCGAACACGAAACGATAGATCTCGGCGTCGCTGAGATCGACGTCGGCGGTGGTCAGGCCACGTGCGATCGCGTTGGTGAGAATGCGCTCGCGATCCATGCCGCGGCCGTCGTCCATCACCTCAATCACCACGCTGCCGGACTCATGCGTCGCGTTCAGTCGCAGCGTGGCGCGCGGCTCCTTGCCGGCGGCGATGCGTTCGGCGGCGGGCTCGATGCCGTGGTCGATGGCGTTGCGCACGATGTGCATGAGCGGGTCGGCGATGCGCTCGATCATCGACTTGTCGAGCTCGGTATCGGAGCCGGTCATGACCAGCTCGATGTCCTTCTCCATGTCGCGCGCGAAGTCGCGCACGATGCGCGGGAAGCGCTGGAACACCTCATTGATCTGCACCATGCGCAGCGTCAGCGCCGCATCGCGGATCTGCTCCATCAGCGTATCGATGGCCTGGGTCGCCTCCTCGAACTGGGCGTCCTTGCGGCGCCGCGCGATCAGGCGCGCACTGGCGCCGGCGATCACCAGTTCACCCACGAGGTCGATCAGTTGATCCAGTTTGGAGACTTCGATCTTGATGAATTTCTGCTCTTGCGTGCGCCGCTCTTCCAGCGGACGCGGCCGGCTGTCCCAACCTTCGGCCACCGCGCCCGATGCACGGATCGCCGCTGCGACAGGCGCTTTCTGCAGCGGCTCGTCAATCGCCAACACCGCCGCCAGCGCACCGGCCAGCACCGGCTCGAGCACGGCGTCGTCGGCGCCACCGCACAGGGCCAGCCACTCCTGCTCAAGCAATGCGCCGTGACCCAGCCACATGCGCCCCAATGCGGCCGCGTCCTGCTCGCCCAAGCGCGCCAGCACCGTCGCGTAACTGAGCAAGGGACTGGCCGGCGGCAGGATCTCGATACGGCTGTCGTCGCGCACGAACTCGAAGACATTCTCCAGCGTCTGCCGGGTCGAGTCCGACACCAGGCAGATCTCCAAGCCCAGGTAGCAGCTCTCGGCATCCATCTCGGCCGCCTCGGGCATACGCTCCATTACCGGCATGATGGCCACGATGCGGCCCAGCGTGCGCAGGTAATGCAGGAAGGATAGCGGGTCCAGGCCGTCGCGCAGGACGTTTTCGTTGAACTGCAGCGACAGGTGCCAGTAGGGATTGGAGGCCACCACGTCCTCGCCGATGGCGGCCAGCCATGGGGAAGCAGGCGGCGATGATTCGGATGCGAAAATCGGCGCCGGCTCGGCATTGCCATCGTCGGCTTGCCCCGCCGGCCCGGGCGGCTGCGCGGCCTCCTCGGTTGCCTGCTCCTGCGCAGCTAGCGCGGCGTTCTTTTCGGCGCGGCGCGACATCGCGTTGAGCTCGGCTTCCAACGCCTGGCGTCGCGCCAGGTTGGGCTCCTGTTCTTCCTCGCGACGTTCGATGGCATCGACCAGTTCACCCACGTAGTCGCCGCATTGCAGTAGCAGCGACATCATGTGGTCGTTCAGCGGCAGCTCTTCGTTGCGCACCTTGTCCAGCACATGTTCGACCAGATGCGTGAACTGCACGATGCTGTCGAAGGCGAACAGGCCGGCCGAGCCCTTGATGGTGTGGGCGGCGCGGAAGATGGCGTTGACCGTGTCCTTGCCCGGCCCTTCCATCTCGATTTGCAACAACGCAGCCTCCATCGCCA
The DNA here is from genome assembly GCF_017814915.1 of Herbaspirillum sp. LeCh32-8. Lineage (GTDB taxonomy): Bacteria > Pseudomonadota > Gammaproteobacteria > Burkholderiales > Burkholderiaceae_D > Herbaspirillum. The sequence continues at coordinate 98,633 of NZ_JAGIPZ010000013.1, forward strand.
CCAGCAGTTCGCGGGCTTCCTGGACAACGGCGTCGCGGGCGGAGTCCTTTTTCATGCAGCCGCTTCCGCCTGCGGCGCGCTGTCGGCGCCGAACATCTCGTGCAACTGCAGCAGGTCGAATACGGCCAGCGCCGCCGGGCTGAACGCCGACACCTCGATCGCGCGCCCGCTGCGGCGAATCTCGCGCTGCAGCAACAGCAGCAGCTGCACCCCGGCGGTGTCGATCTCGTCGACTGCCGACAGGTCCAGCGACAGCGTGTGCTGCACGTGCGACAGCATGTGCAACAGCTCGGGCTTGCGTTCGGCAGCCTGGAAAATGGTCAGCTCACCGCCGAGGGCGAGTTGCAGGTTGCCATTGTTCGCGGTGTACTTGAGCGGCATGGTAAAACTCTCGGCGCTTTCTTTCGTGTTGGCGTTCCGGTGCGCCCTCAGGGCTGCACCAGCTTGGCCACGGCGTCGAGCAACACCGGTGGCTGGAACGGCTTGTTGACCCAGGCGCGGATGCCGACGGCTTTACCTTCCTGCTTGCGCGCCTCGCTGCTTTCGGTGGTCAGCATGATCACCGGCGTGAACTTGTAGGAGGGCATCTGCTTCATCTCACGCACGAAGGACAGGCCGTCAAGATTGGGCATGTTCAGGTCCGAAATGACCAGGTTGAACTTGCGGCCATCGAGCTTCTTCAGCGCCTCCTTGCCGTCGGCGGCTTCCACTACCTGATAGCCGGCACCCTTCAACGCGATGGTGATGGTCTGCCGCAGGCTGAATGAATCGTCGACGATCAATATGCTCTTTTCCATGAAGGCTCCGTCAAAAGAAGTCCACTTGCGACTGCGGTCCATTGTGGGAATGCTGCCCGGCGTGCACCTGTCGCTGCTCTTGGGTGGTATAGGTCTTTTCGAGGTCGGCCAGCCATTGTTCGGGCGACGGCAGCCCGGGCAGGTCGGTTTTCTGCAGCCGCACGATGTCGCCTTGCAGGTGGTCGAGGATCTGGCTGATGCGATCCTGGAATTGCAGGTTGACCAGGATGTCGCACACCTCGCGGTCGACTTCCCGGTTCTCGCCTTCGAGCTGGTCGACGGTGGCCGACAGCTTCATGGCCGACTGGCGGAAATCGGACACCACCTGGTCGATCACTGCGCGCGAATTCTCGATGATGCCGTCAGCGCCGGCCGACAGCTCGCCGGCGGCGCCCACGGCAGCCTGGATCTGCTGGCGCACGGCGCGCGCGCGGGTGGAAATCTGTCGACTGTTCTCGGCCGAGCGCTCGGCCAGCTCCTGCCAGCTCTGCTCGCTGCTCAGGAGGTCGGTCACGCCGGTGTGGCCGGCCAACTGCTCGTTCTCTTGCGCCAGGCGGCGAATGTCTTCATTGGAGGCGGACAGCGCCTCCAGCTTGAGCAACAGCGCCTGGCGCGAGGCCAGCACGTTTTCCAGCGCCGAGGCGATGCCGCCCAGTTGCTCGGCGGCGCTCTGGATCACCTGCAACACGTCGGCGTTCTTGCCGCCCTGCGACAGGTTGAGCGCGCCGCCCAGGCGCTCATGGATGCCCACGAAGCGCGCGGTGAGATTATCGATGGCCGATTTGGTCTGGCTGCGCGCCAGCTGCACGTGTCCCTGCCACACCGGCAGCACGCGCTGCAACAAACCGGACAACCTGTCGCCGTCATCGGGGGCCGGCAGCGCGACGGCTCCTGCTCCGGCTGCAGTGGCCGCAGCCGGAGCAGGCAGGCAGGTGAGATAGAAGGCGCCGCCGATCAACAGACCGACCAGGCCACCCAACCACCAGTGCTGGGCCAGCATCATGAACAGCAGGAGGTTCACGAAACACAGCACCGGCAAAATATTGCGAAGCGATTTCACAGCCATCCATCCAGAAAATGTTGTCGTTTTGACTGCACTGTCCTGGCTCCCCCGGACATCCATCTTTCATTATCGGCAGTACGAAACTGTTTTTTTAGCAATATTTCGAATATTTTGGTAAATATTCCCGCATTGCTGTCTGACGGCACGCGCCGCAGAAGCAACAATCGGCGGCGCGCCAGGTCTATCATGCGACGCGTGCATGGCAGAGTCACCGAGCCAATGCACCGAAGAGGTCCCAGCCTGATTGTGCAGGCGTGACCAGAATAGCCTTGGGAGGAATAAAGGCCAATTTCCCGCTGAATTATCGGCCACGCATCGCCGGGGGCGGCGCCCGCACATATTAATTATTAAAAAGACAACTCAAACCAAATAAATCCTCATCCCATGTTCAATTCCATTCCCGTCTGGTTGCAAACTGCCGGTCTGCTGGCCCTGTCCAACATGTTCATGACCGTGGCTTGGTATGGTCACTTGCGCAGCCTGGCCGCCAAGCCCTGGTGGATCGCCGCGCTCATCAGCTGGGCCATTGCCCTGTTTGAATATCTGCTGCAAGTGCCGGCCAATCGCATCGGCTACACCCAGTTCAGCCTGGCGCAGCTGAAGATCATGCAGGAGGCGATCACGCTGACCGTGTTCGTGCCCTTCGCCATGCTCTACATGAACCAGCCCTTCAAGCTCGATTACCTGTGGGCTGGCCTGTGCCTGGTGGGCGCGGTGTACTTCATCTTCCGCACCTGAGGCGGCAGCCGTCCGCACTCGCCGTCCCCCGGGATCCCCGCGGCCGGAACGCCGCGGCGAAATCATCTACAATGCCGCACCCGATCGCACCCGGCGTGCGCCCTGAAAGCAAGCAAGGGAAACATGGAACTGGAAAGCTATCGCTACATCGCAATCGAAGGCCCCATCGGGGTTGGCAAGACTTCGCTGGCCACGCGGCTGGCGACGCTGTTCGGCGCCGGCGCGATCCTTGAGCAGCCGGCCGACAATCCTTTCCTCGAGGCCTTCTACCGCGATGCCGGCCGCCACGCGTTCCAGACCCAGACCTTCTTCCTGCTGCAACGTATTGCGCAACTGCAGGCGCCGCTCGATCCGGCGCTGGCGGCCGAACGTTTCGTCGCCGACTTCATGCTGGAGAAGAATGCCTTGTTCTCCCAGCTGACCCTGGCCGGCGATGAACTGCAGCTCTATCAGGCGCTGCACGCGCAACTGCGTCCGCAGGTGCGCCTGCCAGACCTGGTGATCTACCTGCAGGCGCCGACGCCAACGCTGCTGGCGCGCATCGCCCAACGCGGCATCGGGATGGAGGAAGCGATTTCCTCCGACTATCTGCAGCAGCTGTCCGACAGCTACAGCAATTTTTTCTATCACTACGAAGAGACGCCGGTACTGACCGTCAATACCGAGCACCTGGATCCGGCCCACAACGACGCCGATCTCCAGGTACTGCTGCAGCACATCGAAGCGATGCGCGGCAAGCGCGCCTTTCTCAATCAGGGAGGTTGATTTCCAATGGCAGGCTATCTTCAGGAACCGGGCGCCGCGCGCACCAAACCGGTCACCACACACGCGCTGCAGGCCATGCGCGCCAAGGGTGACAAGATCACCATGCTGACCTGCTACGACGCCAGCTTCGCCACGCTGATGGAACGCGCCGGCGTGGAGACCGTGCTGATCGGCGACTCGCTGGGCATGGTGTGCCAGGGCCACAACTCGACGCTGCCGGTGACCATTAACGACATCGCCTACCACACCGCCAGCGTGGCGCGCGGCGCCGGCACCATGCTGGTGATTGCCGACCTGCCCTTCGGCACCTACGCCACCCGCGAGGATGCGTTTCGCAATGCCGCCATCCTGATGCAGGCCGGCGCGCAGATGATCAAGCTGGAAGGCGGCGTCTGGCTGGCCGACACCATCAAGTTCCTGACCGAGCGGGGCATCCCGGTGTGCGCCCATATCGGCCTGACGCCGCAGTCGGTTCACCAGCTGGGCGGCTTCAAGGTGCAGGGCAAGACCAGCGACGGCGCCACCCAGCTGCATGCCGACGCGCTGGCAGTGCAACAGGCCGGCGCATCGCTGGTCGTGATTGAGGCGGTGCCGGCAGCACTGGGCAAGGAAGTCAGCGACCGCATCAGCATTCCCACCATCGGCATCGGCGCCGGCCCCGACTGCTCGGGCCAGGTGCTGGTGATGCACGACATGCTGGGCGTGTTCCCCGGCCACAAGAGCCGCTTCGTGCGCAACTTCATGGAGGGCGCCGACAGTATCGAGCACGCGCTGAAGGCCTACGTGGCTGCAGTCAAGGACGGCAGCTTCCCGGCACAGGAGCACTGCTTCTGATGCGCGCGTATGTCGTCGTTCGACAGGACGGCTGTGGATAAGATAAGAAAAGCCCGGCACATGCCGGGCTTTTTCATTGGCGGGATTGAAACGCACAATACGATCTGCACGATCTGCACGATCTGCACGATCTGCGCAGCTCTCGCCGCAAAGGCCGCAGGCAAGAAAAAACGGCCGGGCTTGCGGCCGGCCGTTTTTCTCTTCAGGAATGCAGCACGAACTGCACGCCTTCCCGTCATGCCTTACTCGAAGAACTCCTTAACCTTGTCCTTCCAGGTCTTGGTCTGCGGGCTGTGCTTGGCGCCGCCTTCGGTGGTCAACTGCTCGAACTCGCGCAGCAGCTCCTTCTGGCGCTCGGTCAGCTTGACCGGGGTCTCGACCACTACGTGGCAGAACAGGTCGCCGGGGAAACCCGAGCGCACGCCCTTGATACCCTTGCCGCGCAGACGGAAAGTCTTGCCCGACTGCGTGCCCTCGGGGATCGAGAAGGAGGCCTTGCCGTTGAGCGTAGGCGCTTCGATCTCGCCGCCCAGCGCCGCCTTGGCGAAGGAGATCGGCATCTCGCAATGCAGGTCGTCGCCGTCGCGCTGGAACACGTCGTGCGGCTTGATGTGGATTTCCACATACAGGTCGCCCGGAGGACCGCCGTTGACGCCCGGCTCGCCGTTGCCGGAGGAGCGGATGCGCATGCCGTCGTCGATGCCTTCCGGAATCTTCACTTCCAGCGTCTTGTTGCGCTTGATACGGCCGGCGCCGGCGCAAGTCGGGCACGGCTCGGGGATCACCTTGCCGCTGCCGTGGCACTTCGGGCAGGTCTGCTGGATGCTGAAGAAGCCCTGCTGCATGCGCACCTGGCCGTGGCCGCCGCAGGTCGAGCAGGTCACCGGCGAGGTGCCGGGCTTGGCGCCGCTGCCGTGGCAGGTATCGCACTCGTCCCAGGACGGCACGCGAATGGTGGTCTCGAAGCCGTGGGCGGCCTGCTCCAGCGTGATCTCGAGGTTGTAGCGCAGGTCTGCGCCGCGGTACACCTGCGGGCCCGAATTGCGACCGCGACCACCGCCGCCGCCGAAGATGTCGCCGAAGATATCGCCGAAGGCGTCAGCAAAACCGCCCGCGCCGGCGCCGCCGCCGGCACCCATGTTGGGGTCGACGCCGGCATGGCCGTAGCGGTCGTAGGCGTCGCGCTTCTGCGGATCGGACAGCATCTCGTAGGCTTCCTTGACCTCCTTGAACTTCTCTTCCGCGCCCTTGCTGTCCGGGTTGCGGTCAGGATGGTACTTCATCGCCAGCTTGCGATAAGCCTTCTTGATTTCGTCATCGGTGGCGTTTTTCGCCAGGCCGAGAATTTCGTAAAAATCGCGTTTTGCCATTTCGTGTAACCCACCTTGTTATTGTGTTTCGCGGTGATTAACTGCGGAAACCAACAATGTGAAAAAGCCGAGTTCAGCTGTTGAGGCTGCGGGACTCGGCGTGCCCTGCCGCGCTGTTGCTGCCGCGCGACCCGGGATGATGCATCTCAAAAATCCGCCCGGGCCGCGCAATGCGCATGGATTTCCACGCGCATCGCGCCCCGGGCGCGAGGTCCGATCTTGCGATCAGACTCGGATTACTTCACTTCCTTGAAGTCCGCGTCGACGACGTTGTCGTCCTTGGGCTGGGCCTGGCCGGTCGCGCCTTCGGCAGCACCAGCGCCGGCCGCGCCGCCGGCAGCGGCTTGCGCCTGCTGGTCGGCATACATCTTCTCGCCCAGCTTTTGCGCAGCAGTACCCAGCGCGGCGGTCTTGGCGTCGATGGCGGCCTTGTCGTCGCCCTTCAGGACGTCTTCCAGCTCCTTGATGGCGGCTTCGATGACTTCCTTCTCGCCGGCAGCCAGCTTGTCGCCGTATTCGCCCAGCGCCTTCCTGGTCGAGTGCACCAGCGCGTCGCCCTGGTTGCGGCTCTCGGCCAGTTCACGCAGCTTCTTGTCTTCCTCGGCGTTGGCCTCGGCGTCGCGCACCATCTTTTCGATCTCGTCTTCGTTCAGGCCCGAGTTCGCCTTGATGGTGATCTTGTTTTCCTTGCCGGTGGCCTTGTCCTTGGCGCCCACGTGCAGGATGCCGTTGGCGTCGATGTCGAAGGTCACTTCGATCTGCGGGGTGCCGCGTGGCGCCGGCGGGATGCCTTCCAGGTTGAATTCGCCCAGGCCCTTGTTGCCGGCGGCCATTTCGCGTTCACCCTGGTAGACCTTGATGGTCACGGCCGGCTGGTTGTCGTCGGCAGTCGAGAACACCTGGCTGAACTTGGTCGGGATGGTGGTGTTCTTCTTGATCATCTTGGTCATGACGCCGCCCATGGTCTCGATGCCCAGCGACAGCGGGGTCACGTCCAGCAGCAGCACGTCCTTGCGGTCGCCCGACAGGACCGAACCCTGGATCGCGGCGCCCACGGCGACGGCTTCGTCCGGGTTGACGTCACGGCGCGGATCCTTGCCGAAGAACTCCTTGACCTTCTCGATGACCTTGGGCATGCGGGTCATGCCGCCCACCAGGATCACGTCGTCGATGTCGGACACCTTCACGCCGGCATCCTTGATGGCGGTGCGGCAGGGTTCGATGGTCTTGGCGATCAGCTCTTCCACCAGCGACTCCAGCTTGGCGCGGGTGATCTTCAGGTTCAGGTGAACCGGCGCGCCGTTGGCCATGGCGATGTACGGCTCGTTGATTTCGGTCTGCTGCGAGGACGACAGCTCGATCTTGGCGCGCTCGGCGGAAGCCTTGATGCGCTGCAGGGCGATGGCGTCCTTGGACAGGTCCAGGCCGTTGATCTTCTTGAACTCGTCGATGATGTAGTCGATCAGGCGCTGGTCGAAGTCTTCGCCGCCCAGGAAGGTGTCGCCGTTGGTGGACAGCACTTCGAACTGCTTTTCGCCGTCGACGTCGGCGATCTCGATGATCGACACGTCGAAGGTGCCGCCGCCCAAGTCATACACGGCGATCTTGCGGTCGCCCTTCTCTGCCTTGTCCAGGCCGAAGGCCAGTGCAGCCGCGGTCGGCTCGTTGATGATGCGCTTGACGTCCAGGCCGGCGATGCGGCCGGCGTCCTTGGTCGCCTGGCGCTGCGCGTCGTTGAAGTAGGCCGGCACGGTGATCACGGCTTCGGTGACTTCTTCGCCGAGGTAGTCTTCGGCGGTCTTCTTCATCTTGCGCAGGACTTCAGCCGAGATCTGCGGCGGCGCCAGCTTCTTGTCGCGCACGCCGATCCAGGCGTCGCCGTTGTCGGCGGCCACGATCTCGTAGGGCATCAGGTTGATGTCCTTCTGCACTTCCTTTTCCTGGAACTTGCGGCCGATCAGACGCTTGGACGCGTAGATGGTGTTGCGCGGGTTGGTGACAGCCTGGCGCTTGGCGGGTGCGCCGACGAGGATCTCGCCGTCTTCCTGGTAAGCGATGATGGAGGGCGTGGTGCGCGCGCCTTCCGAGTTCTCGATCACCTTGGGCACGTTGCCTTCCATGACGGAAACGCAAGAGTTGGTGGTGCCCAGGTCAATGCCAATGATTTTTCCCATGATTTTTCCTTCGTTCTTTCAGCCCTGGATGCCGGGCTACAGTAGTTTTTGATAGTTTTAATATGTGGAGGGAAGACGGACTTTCAAGCGCCGGAACCAGGCCGAAAAGCAAATTTTGTGCCTTTTTCTCCCCGGCGCCCCGTCGCTTACTTTCCCTGCGCCACCGTCACCAGCGCCGGGCGCAGCAGACGGTCGGAAATCATGTAGCCCTTTTGCAAGACGGCCACCACGGTGTTGGCGTCCTGCTCGGCCGGCACGGCGGAAACCGCCTGGTGCTTCATCGGATCGAGCTTTTCGCCGGTTTGCGGGCTGACTTCCTGCAGCTTGTTCTTCTCGAACGCCGAGGACAGTTGCTTCAGGGTCATGTCCACGCCTTCCTTGAGCGACTCCAGCGAGGCGTTTTCGATCTTCAGGGCCATTTCCAGGCTGTCCTTGACGGCCAGCAGCGACTCGGCGAAACCTTCGATGGCGAACTTGTGGGCCTTGGCGATATCGTCCTGGGCGCGGCGGCGGATGTTCTCGCCTTCGGCGCGGGCGCGCAGGAAGGCGTCCTGCATCTCGGCAACCTTGGCTTCGGCCGCGGCCAGCTTGTCTTCCACGGTGGGCTCGGCAGGAGCGGCCTGGACGCCTTCGGCTGCGGCGTCAGCGGCGGCTGCAGCTTGCTGTTCGTTCTGCGCTTCCTGTTTTTCCATGTCTTGCATTCCTGAATTACCTCCAACAAATCAATCAGTGATGTGCGGCTGCAGGGCTTGTTTCCCGCCTGCCGACGCGGCGATGCCGCTCAAATATGGCATACCCCTGAATTTTCAAGGGCTTCTTGCCCTGTTTTCCTTGGTTTCTTGCCTATTTCTGCTGTCTCAAGGCCGAAAGTGTTACCGGCTGTTACAGAAATTACCGAGCTCATCTTCAAGTTAATACGACCTTGACCTAAGATGAATTCAAGCCTGAGCCGTTTCGCGCTCAGCGCGACCTGGACGCGGCGCTGCCCGGTCTGGACCTCCGGGCCCCGTTCCATCTAATGGGGTAACACCATGAAACTGCCACTGATTGCGGCCACCATCCTGGTCGCCGCCTACAGCCTGCTGGCCACTGCCTGGATCAGCTATTCCCACTTGGTGGGCCTGTTCGCGCTGTAGACTCGTTGTAGAGCCTTATCCGCAAGACCGGCAAGCCACCCGCCAGCCTCCTCATTGTTCTTCTAGGGAAGAGACAGCGATTCAGCCTCGCGCGAATTGCCATTCCAACAAGCGAAAGATTGCCCGCGCGCAAGCACCGAGCCCGCTATTCTAGCAGGCCGCAGGCGGCTTTCCGCCGAATCGGCGCATCCGCGGCAAGAGAACAACGGCAACAAGGCAGCCGCGGCCAAATGAAGGGAAAACCAGCCTCAGCTGCCCGCCCCCATGGCGGCGGCGCGCTCGGCCGCAATCTGCGCCTGGCGCGCCATTTCCTCGCGCGCGGCGGCGTTGCTCATGGTCGGCCAGCCGGCCAGGTGTTGCTCGGCGACGTCGACCATGCCGGCAATCCATGCCGGCGACTCGTTCAGGCAAGCGATGAAGTGGAATTCCTGGCCGCCGGCGTGGAGGAACTCGTCCTTGCCCTCCATGGCGATTTCTTCCAGGGTTTCCAGGCAGTCGCTGGTGAAACCAGGGCACATCACGTCGACCCGGCGCACGCCCTGGCGCGCCAGCTCTTGCAGCGTCGGCGCGGTATAGGGCTGCAGCCATTCGGCCTTGCCGAAGCGCGACTGGAAGGTCACCAGATATTCGTCCTGCGACAAACCCAGCGACTCGGCCAGCAGGCGCGCCGTGCTGTGGCATTCGCAATGATAAGGATCGCCCAGCAGCAGCGTACGCTTGGGCACGCCGTGAAAACTCATCACCAGCTTTTCCGGCTTGCCATGCAACGCCCAATGGTCGAGCACCGACTGGCGCAGGGCCTGGATGTAGCCGTCGTGGTCGTGGTAGTCACGGATCAGGCGCAGCTCGGGGATATTGCGCACCTGGCGATAGTGGGCAAACACCGCGTCGAAGATGGAGGCGGTAGTGGTGCCGGAATATTGCGGATACGCCGGCAGCACCAGGATGCGCGTACAGCCCTCGGCCTTGAGCCGGTCCAGCACATCGGGCAGCGCCGGGCTGCCGTAGCGCATCGCATGGACCACCTTCAGCTGGTGATGCCCGCGCGCGGCCAGTTGTGCGCCCAGCGCCGCGGCCTGGCCTTCGGTATGCACCCTCAGCGGCGAGCCGCGTTCGGTCCAGATGCTGGCGTACTTCTGCGCCGACTTCGACGAACGGAACGGCACGATGATGCCGTTGAGGATGAACCACCAGACGGCGCGCGGAATCTCCACCACCCGCGGGTCCGACAGGAACTGCCTCAGGTAGCGCCGCAGCGCGGGTGTGTCGGGCGCGTCCGGCGTGCCGAGGTTGACCAGCACCACCGCAGTGGACGGCAGGGCGCCGTGGGTGTGATTGGGTTCTTTGCGAAAGGCCATCGATCTCTTGTTCTTGGAAAGTGCCGCGCGTTCAGGAAGCCAGCAATTCGCGCGCGTGCTTGCGGGTAGTGGCGGTAATTTCCAGGCCGCCCAGCATGCGGGCGATTTCCTCCACGCGCTCCTTGGCGTCCAGGCCGTCGATCTGCGACAGCGTCTTGCCGGCTTCGCTGCGCTTGCTGACCTGGAAGTGCTGGTTGGCCTGGCTGGCCACCTGCGGCAGGTGGGTCACGCACAACACCTGGCGCTCCTGCCCCAGGCGCTTCAACAGCCGGCCCACCACCTCGGCCACGGCGCCGCCGATGCCGCTGTCGACTTCGTCGAAGATCAGCGTGGGCGTGCTGGTGGCCGCCGAGGCGATCACCGAGATCGCCAGCGAGATGCGCGCCAGCTCGCCGCCCGAGGCGACCTTGGCCAGCGGGCGTGGCGCCACGCCGGCATGCCCGGCCACCAAAAACTCGACCTGCTCCAGGCCGTATGCGGCCGGCTCGGCTTCGTTCAACGCGATGGCAAAACGCCCGCCCGCCATCGACAGGTCTTGCATTGCGGCGGTCACAGCCTCGCCCAGCGCGGCTGCGGCCTTGGCGCGCGCCTTGGAAAGCTTGCCGGCCAGCGCGAGGTAGGCCGCCTTCAGCTTTTCCTCCTGCGCGCGCAACGCATCGAGGTCGCTGGCGTCGGCCAGTTGCTTGAGCTGCTCCGACAGGCTCTGGTATTCCTGCGGCAGGTCGTCCGGTTGCACGTGGAACTTGCGGGCGGTGGAATGCACTGCTTCCAGCCGCTCTTCCACCGCGTGCAGGCGCGCCGGATCGAGCTCGACCCGGCCGAGGTAATCGTTGAGGGAATACACCGCCTCCTGCAGCTGGATCTGCGCCGGCTCCAGCGAGTCGAGCACCGGCTTCAACGCCGAATCCACGTCGACCAGCTTGCCCAGCTTTTGCGTAATCGACGACAGCTGCGACAGAATCGGCGACTCCGATTCCGAGATCGCCGACAGCGCCTCCTGCGCGCCGCCGATCAGCGCTGCGGCATGCGACAGGCGGCTGTGCTCGGCGCTGATCTCGGCCCACTCGCCTGGCTTGACGGCCAGCTTTTCCAGCTCGGCCACCTGCCATTCCAGGCGTTCGCGCTCCAGCAGCACGTTGCGCGCGTTCTGTTCGAACTCTTCACGCTGCCGCGCCAGCGCGCGCCAGGTCTTGTACGCCGTGGCAACGTCGCGCGCGGTCTCCAGCAGACCGGCCTGGCTGTCCAGCAACTGGCGCTGGGCATCGGCGCGCAGCAGGGACTGGTGCGCGTGCTGGCCGTGGATGTCGACCAGCATCTCGCCCAGCTCGCGCAACTGCGTGGCGGTGGCGGCAATGCCGTTGACGTAGGCCTTGGAGCGGCCGGCGTTGTCGATCACGCGGCGCAACAGCACGCCGCCGTCTTCGTCGGCAAATTCGTGTTCGTCCAGCCAGGCCTGCACCTCGGGCGTGGCGGCGAAGTCAGCGGTGATGTCGGCCTTGGCCGCGCCCTCGCGCACCACGCTGGCGTCGCCGCGTCCGCCCAGCGCCAGCGCCAGGGCATCAATCAGGATGGATTTGCCGGCGCCGGTCTCGCCGGTGAAGACGGAAAACCCGCGCGCGAATTCGAGCTCGATGGCATCGACAATCACAAAGTCGCGGATCGTGAGGGTACGCAGCATGGTGGTATCGGGAAACGGTTGGACAGGCAGGCAGCGTCGGTTGCCATCATGACGCGCGGATGACCCGCTGCCCACATGACGGAATCGGATTATTGTAATCGTCCCTCGATGGAGGGATATTCATTCCAGTGCAGCTTCTGCCGCAAGGTGTCGAAATAGCTCCAGCCCTCGGGATGCAAGAAGGTGATCTTGTGCTGCGAGCGACGAATCACGATGCGGTCGCCATGCAGCACGCTGGTCAGCGACTGCATGTCGAAGTTGGCGCTGACCTCGCGTCCGGCCACCACCTGGATCACGATCTCGCAGGAGTCGGACACGGTGATGGGGCGATTGGACAGCGCATGCGGTGAAATCGGCACCAGCACGATGCCGTGCAGGCTGGGATGCAGGATCGGGCCGCCGGCCGAGAGCGAATACGCGGTGGAGCCGGTCGGGGTGGCCACGATCAGGCCGTCCGAACGCTGGTTGTACATGAAGCGCCCATCGACCTCCACCCGCAGCTCAACCATGCCGGAGGTGGAGCCACGCGCCACCACCACATCGTTCAACGCCAGCGCGCGGAAGATCTCGCCGCCCTCGCGGTAGACCCGCGCCTCCAGCAACGAGCGCGACTCGGCTTCGACCTTGCCGTCCAGCATCTCGCCCAGAGCCGGTATCATTCGGTCCTGGGGAATATCCGTGATGAAGCCCAGACGCCCCTGGTTGATGCCGATCAGCGGCACGTTGTACGGCGCCAGCTGGCGCGCGATGCCCAGCATGGTGCCGTCGCCGCCGACCACGATGGCCACATCGGCGTGGGTGCCGATCTGCTCCGGCGTCATGCTGTCGTAGCCCTGCAGCGCGATGTTGTGCGCGGTCTCTTCTTCAAACACCACGGTGTGCCCGTGCGACTCGAGGAAGACCGCGATATCGGACAAGAGCTGCGCAATGCCGACGGCTTGGAACTTGCCGACGATCGCGACGGTTTTGGGTACGGCTGCCTGGACGGGTAATTTGATGGGCCACATGCTGCGGATTAGACCATAATTTGAGATGACTTTGTGATGAATACCACCGCCTCTTCCGCGCCCACGCGCGCCTCCCGCCCCGCCGTCAAGGCCGTGCTGTTCGACCTCGACGATACGCTATGGGCGATCGAACCGGTGCTGGTGCGCGCCGAAGCGCTGCTCTATGAATGGCTGCAAACCAACGCCCCGCGCGTGGCCGCCGCCCACACCGTAGCCAGCCTGCGCGAGCGGCGCATGGCGCTGATGCAGACCGACCCGCTCTACCGCATCGACCTGTGGAAGCTGCGCCATGCGGCACTGTCCGACGTCTTCACCGAACATGGCGAAGACCTGGCGTTGGTGGAAGAAGCAATGGCGCTGTTCTCGCAGGCGCGCAGCACTGTGGAGCTGTTCGGCGACGTCGAACCGGCGCTGCAGCGCCTGAAGCAAACGCTGGCGCTGGGCAGCGTCTCCAACGGCTTCGCCGACCTCGAACGTATCGGCCTGGCCGGCCACTTCGGGGTCTCCATCGCGGCGCACCGTTTCGGCCGCGCCAAGCCGGACGCCGCCATCTTCCATGCCGCCTGCGAGGCCTTGGGCGTGGCGCCCGGCGAGACCGTCTACGTCGGCGACGAGCCGTATCTGGATGTACAGGGTGCGCAGCAGGCCGGCCTGCGCGCGGTGTGGATGAACCGTTTCGACCGCGCCCTGCCCGAGGGCATCGTGCCCGACGCCGTATGCCGCGACCTGCACGAGCTGCGCGACTGGCTGGACGCCCAGGCCGCGCAATCCTGAGGCCGACGCCCCGCACAATCACCCGGGCCGCCGTCGGCGGCCTTTTTCGCCGATAACTCGTTAGAATATGGCTTATGCAACTCGATAACCGCGCCCGCACACTCCTGAAGGCGCTGGTCGAACGGTACATTGCCGACGGCCAGCCCGTGGGTTCGCGCGCGCTGTCGAAACTGTCCGGCCTGGAGCTGTCGCCGGCCACCATCCGCAACATCATGGCCGATCTCGAAGAGATGGGCTTCGTCGCCAGCCCGCACACCTCGGCCGGCCGGGTGCCCACGCCGCGCGGCTATCGCATGTTCGTCGACACCCTGCTGACGGTGGAGGCGATCGACGAAAGCGCGTTGGAAGGCCGCCTGCAAAGCCGCCTGCAGAACTCCTCGCCGCAAAAGATCATCACCAACGCCGCCCAGGTGCTGTCCTCGCTGTCGCAGTTCGCCGGCGTGGTCATGACGCCCAAGCGCGAGTCGGCGTTCCAGCAGATCGAGTTCCTGCGGCTGTCCGAGAAACGCATCCTGCTGGTGATCGTCGACCACGGGGGCGACGTGCAGAACCGCATGCTGCTGACCGATGTCGATTACACGCCGAGCCAGCTGACCCAGGCCGCCAACTACATCAACCAGCACTACGCCGGCCAGTCCTTCGAGCAGGTGCGCTTGCGCCTGCAAAGCGAACTGCGCCAGCTGCGCGACGACATGACGGTGCTGATGCAGGCCGCGGTCGAAGCCGGCAGCGACGCCATGAACGAGGATGCCGACAACAACGTGGTCATCTCCGGCGAACGCAACCTGCTGTCAGTGACCGATCTTTCCTCCAACATGAATTCGCTGCGCCGCCTGTTCGACATGTTCGAGCAGAAGACCGGTCTCTTGCAGCTGCTGGACGTGTCCAGCAAGGCCACCGGGGTGCAGATCTTCATCGGCGGCGAATCGCAACTGGTGCCGATGGACGACATGAGCATCGTCACCGCGCCGTATGAGGTGAACGGCCGCATCGTCGGCACGCTGGGCGTGATCGGCCCCACCCGCATGGCCTACGAGCGCGTGATTCCGATCGTCGACATCACCGCCAAGCTGCTCTCCAGCGCATTGAGCCAGCACTGAATCGCCGCTGCTCGCACACCGCGCAGGAAAAACAAAAGCCACGTGCATCCACGTGGCTTTTTTTATTGACGCTTCAGAAGCTTTGCACTGCCTTTTCATTTCATTGCCGCTGTAAAGCCGGGAAAAATCCCGGCAAGGAACTGGGCCGCAGCGGCAACGGATGTAAGCAATTACATCCGGATCACTTCTTCAGTTTCTTGCAGTTCTTGCAATGACCGTACAGCGCCAGGGCGTGATCGGCGATTTCGAAACCGTGTTCCTGGGCAATCTTCAGCTGGCGCTTTTCGATCTCGGCGTCGAAGAATTCCTCGACCTTGCCGCAGTCCAGGCAGACCAGGTGATCGTGGTGCGAACCTTCATTGAGCTCGAACACGGCCTTGCCGGTCTCGAAGTGGTTACGCTGCAGCAGGCCGGCTTGCTCGAACTGGGTCAGCACGCGATAGACGGTGGCCAGGCCGACGTCGAGATTGTCGGAAAGCAATTGCTTGTAGACATCTTCGGCGCTCAGGTGGCGCACGGAGGTGTTCTGGAAGATCTCCAGGATCTTCAGCCGCGGCAGGGTGGCTTTGAGGCCGCTGGCCTTGAGTTCGGATGGATTATTAGGCATGGTTGAGTAAATTCCTGATTATCTGGCTTATCATATAGTGTTTTAGGCCCATGGCTCAACCCGGTTGAAATCTTTATGCGAATGCTTTCCCGAATGAAGTCCCGTACCCACCATGCCGCGATCGTCCTGTTCGCGGGGCTGACTGTCGCACTGTCGGGTTGCTCCTCGACCAAGGCGCCTGAAAAGGCGGCCAGCGCCGACAATTCGAACGTGAAGGTCTCCGGCAAGAGCAGCAGCTTGTTCGGCTTCCTCAAGCCGTATCGCATTGACATCCAGCAAGGCAACTTCGTCTCCAAGGAAATGGTCGCGCAGCTGCGCCCCGGCCTGTCGCGCGACCAGGTTCGCTTCGTGCTCGGCACCCCGCTGCTCAACGACATGTTCCACGTCAACCGCTGGGACTATGACTTCCGCCTGGCCAAGGGCAATGGCGAGATCATCACCAGCCGCGTCTCGGTGTTCTTCAAGGACGACCTGCTCGACCATATCGAAGGCGGCGAAAACCTGCCCACCGAGAGCGAATACCTGACGCTGATCACCGACGCCAAGACCGGCTCCAAGGCTGCGCTGACCAACAACAACAGCGAGACCAAGCCGGCCGCGCCGCAGGCGCCGTCCTCGGCCAAAGAGTAACCGCAACCCGTCATCCGAATACCCTATGACCGCACTGAACATCGCAGTGGCCGGCGCCTCCGGGCGCATGGGCCGCATGCTGATTGAAGCCATCCTCAACGCCGACGACCTCAAGCTCACCGGCGCGCTGGACGTTCCCGGCTCCGCCGCCGTGGGCACCGACCCCGGTGCTTTCCTCGGCAAGTCCACCGGCGTGAAGATCGAATCCGACCTGGCCCGCGGCTTGGCCGGCGCCAATGTGCTGATCGACTTCACTCGCCCCGAAGGCACCCTGAAGCACCTCGAATACTGCGCCGCGCATGGTGTCAAGGTAGTAATCGGCACCACCGGTTTTGAACAACCGGGCAAGGACGCCATCGCCGCCGCCGCGCAAAAGACCGCCATCATGGCTGCGCCCAACATGAGCGTGGGCGTGAACGTGACCCTGAAGCTGCTGGAAATGGCGGCCAAGAATTTCGCCCAGGGCTACGACATTGAAATCATCGAAGCCCACCACCGCTTCAAGGTCGACGCCCCCTCCGGCACCGCGCTGAAAATGGGCGAAGTCATCGCCGACGCGCTGGGTCAGAAGCTCGACGACGTCGCCGTCTATGCCCGCGAAGGCGTGACCGGTGAGCGCGATCCGTCCTCGATCGGTTTTGCCACCGTGCGCGGCGGCGACATCATCGGCGACCACACGGTGCTGTTCGCCGGCATCGGCGAGCGCATCGAAATCTCGCACAAGTCTTCCAGCCGCGTCGCCTACGCCATGGGTAGCCTGCGCGCCGCGCGCTTCCTCGGCGGCAAACAGACCGGCCTGTACGACATGCAGGATGTGCTGGGCTTTCGCTAAGCCCTGATCCCGCGAGGCCCGCCATGACATTCGCTGCCGCACCCGACCAGGTCCGGCAGCGAATTTTTTTGGCCGGCCGCGCTCCAAGCCATTGCTCCTTCGCCGCCTCCGGCGGCCTCTTCTGAAAGACCAGACAACATGGAATCCAACACCGGATTTGCCCATTATTGGGCGCAAGGCGATGCCGTCTCCCACTCCGTGGCCTACCTGCTGCTGATCATGTCGATCGCCAGCTGGTTCTACATTCTCTCCAAGGCCTGGGCCGCCTGGCGCATCCGCCGCGGCAGCAACGCGCTGGAACAGTTCTGGCAGGCGCCGACGCTGGCCGACGCCATGGCCGCCATGCAAAGCGTCGACAGCGAACAGATCTACACCCCCATGGCCGAGCGCGCCTCGGACGCCGCCGACATCTTCAATCGTCAACAGGCCGCGCCCTCGCTGAACGCCGCCACCGCCCCTGACGAGCTGATCACGCGCACCCTGCGACGCGAGATCAACCGCGTCTCCGCGCGCCTGGAACGCGGGCTGACGCTGTTGGCCTCGGTCGGCTCGACCGCCCCCTTCGTCGGCCTGTTCGGCACCGTCTGGGGCATCTACCACGCGCTGGCGGCGGTCTCGGCCAGCGGCACGGTGCAGATCGACAAGGTCGCCGGCCCGGTCGGCGAAGCGCTGATCATGACCGCGCTGGGCCTGGTGGTGGCGATCCCCGCCGTGCTGGCCTACAACGCCTTCACCCGCATCAACCGCGTGGTGCTGGCCGAACTGGACGGCTTCGCGCACGACCTGCACGCCTACTTGACCACCGGCGAACGCGTCGGCGGCGTTCGTAAATAAACCGGGGAGATTGTCATGAGCTTCGGCGGATTCAACGACAACCAGAACTCGGCCCCGATGGCCGACATCAACGTCACGCCCATGGTCGACGTGATGCTGGTGCTGCTGGTGATCTTCATCATCTCGGCGCCGCTGTTCACGCATGCGCTCAAGCTCGACCTGCCCACCGCCAAGTCGCAGCCGGCACCGGAAAAACCCGAAACCGTCACCGTCGGCATCGACGCCGCCGGCAAGCTGTACTGGAACGACCAGCCCGTCAGCGCCGCCGAAATGGACCAGCGCATGGCCTCCGCGGCCGCCAAGCAACCGCAGCCTGAAATGCAGCTGCGCGCCGACAAATCCACCCGTTACGAAACCATCGCCGAAGTCATGTCCGCCGCGCAAGGCGCGGGTCTGACCAAGCTCGGCTTCGTCACCGATCCCAAACCCGGCGCGAACAAACCCGCCGCCGCAACACCGTAAGAGAATCGACAGCAATCATGGCAACCGTACAACTGGCGGGCGACCGCATCACCGACTGGGACAGCTTCCACACCGAATGCGCGCAAGCCTTCGGCTTCCCCGACTTCTACGGCCGCAACATGGACGCCTGGGTCGACTGCCTCTCATACCTGCGCGACGACGACGGCATGACCCGCTTCAAGCTCAAGCCCAAGGAAATGCTGCGCATCGAAATCAGCGGCAGCGCCGACTTGCACAAGCGCCTGCCCGACCTGGTGGAAGACGTAGAGTTCTGCTGCACCGCCATCAACGACCGCTGCGAGGATTACGAAGAAGCGCCGATGATCGAGCTGATCTGGAAGTAAGACGTTCTTGGCGCGACAAACGCCAATGAATGCTGAGGGGAATGATGGATGCCGGCATCCGGGGAAGCGCGACGGACGACGCTGGATCCCTGCCTTCGCAGGATGACGGATTAAGTGGGACGGACGCCTGTCGCTGAACATGCGATGAGGATTCATGCAGCGTGAGTGATGGATGCCGATGTCGGAGAGGCGCGACGGACGACACTGGGTCCCTGCTTTCGCAGGGACGACGGATTACATCAGATAGCGAGCCACCACATCGAAGCCGCAGGCGAGCAGCAAGCACACGAGGCCGCAGGCGAGGATAAAACCACGCGATGCCGTAAGAGAGCGCCAATCCCGATGCCGCAGGCGAGGCGGCTGGCATTTCCCCTTGTGGGCCAGCCGTCGGAGTGCGCTGAAAAATGGATCAGCAAGGCAAGCGGAGCGCAGCGACTTTGCCTTGCCCATTTTTCAGC
>NZ_JAGIPZ010000014.1 GCF_017814915.1 Herbaspirillum sp. LeCh32-8
TAGCAACGCCCCACACACCGCGCAAGTACTTTTTGAAAAATAAGCAAAATAATTTACTACCTCCACTGCCGCGCAGCACGGCAATCGACTGCAAACTCAGCACAGGCAAGGCTTGCAGCCTCAAGCAGACAAGCAAAAACCAACTTCAAAAACAAAAGAGCCGTCCCTGGCGGGACGGCTCTTATATACACCTGCGCTACCGCTCTCTCGACTACTTGACCAGCCGCTGCCAAATCGACTGCGTCGGCAACGCCTGGTTCAGGGAGTAGAAGTGCAAGCCCGGCGCACCACCTGCCAAAAGACGCTCGCACAACTGCGTCACCACATCCAGGCCGAAAGCACGAATCGATTCCGCGTCGTCTCCGAAGCTTGCCAGCTTCAAGCGAACCCAGCGCGGGATCTCGGTACCGCACATATCCGAGAAGCGCACCAGCTGCGAATAGTTGGTGATCGGCATGATGCCGGCGACGACCGGCACCGTGACGCCCAGCTTGGCCGCATCATCCACGAACCGGAAATAGGCGTCGGCGTTATAGAAGTACTGGGTAATCGCCGAATTGGCGCCCGCCTTCACCTTGCGCACGTAGTTCTGCACATCGTCCTGCGGCGACTTGGCCTGCGGGTGCATCTCCGGATAGGCCGCCACTTCAATGTTGAACCAGTCGCCGGTTTCGGCGCGCACGAACTCCACCAGCTCGTTAGCGTAGCGGAACTCACTGGACGCCTGGTCCATCGCACCATAGCCGCTTGGCAAATCGCCGCGCAACGCCACCAGGCGCTTGATGCCATTGGCCTTGTAGTCATTCAGGATGGCACGCAGGCTTTCCCGCGAGCTGCCGATGCAGGAAAGGTGCGGCGCGGCCTGATGGCCTTCACCGATGATTTCCAGCACGGTGTCGCGCGTACCCTGCTGGGTCGAGCCACCGGCGCCGAAAGTCACCGAGAAATACTTGGGCTGCAGCGTCACCAGCTTGGCGCGTGTCGCACGCAGCTTCTCCGCGCCTTCGGCGGTCTTGGGCGGGAAGAACTCGATACTGAAATTATGCTTGCTCATTGGTTCGATCCTGATTTCAGCAACAACGTCGACAGCGCCCAGGACACGATGCTATACAGCAGCGCGCCACCCACAGCGGACCAGAAGCCGGCCACATGAAAGCCGCCCACCAGTTGCGCGACGACCCAGAACATCAGGCCGTTGATGACCAGGATGAACAGGCCCAGCGTAACCAAGGTGACCGGCAAGGTCAGCACCACCAGTACCGGGCGCACGATGGTATTGACGAAACCGAGAATCAGCGCGGCCAACAGCGCGGCGCCGAAACTGTCGACCTGCACCGAATGCATCAGATAAGGAACGGCCAGCAGGGCCAGGGCATTGATCAGCCAGGTCAGCAACAAACGCATGGTGCGTCCTTTCTGCCCCTGTCGGGACATTGCAGAAGAGATGAGAAAACGCCCGGCCTTCGCGAGACTGCCGCGACGGCCGGGCGCTGCTTTCCGGCGAAAGCGAACCCGGCGCACGGCCAGGATCGCACTCCGATCAGTAGCGGTAGTGGTCGGCCTTGTACGGACCGTCGACAGTCACGCCAATATAGGCAGCCTGCTCGGCCGTCAGCGTGGACAGCTGCGCGTTGAGCTTTTTGAGCTGCAGGCGCGCGACCTTTTCGTCCAGATGCTTGGGCAGGGTGTAGACGCCGACCGGATAGTTCTTGGTGTTCACGAACAGCTCGATCTGGGCGATGGTCTGGTTGGCAAACGACGAGCTCATCACGTAGGACGGGTGGCCGGTGCCGCAGCCCAGGTTCACCAGACGGCCTTCGGCCAGCAGGATGATGCGCTTGCCGTCCGGGAAGATCACGTGGTCGACCTGCGGCTTGATGTTGTCCCAAGTGTACTGCTTCAGGGCGGCGACTTCGATTTCATTGTCGAAGTGGCCGATGTTGCAGACGATTGCCTGGTCCTTCATCTTCTTCATGTGCTCATGGGTGATCACATGGTAGTTGCCGGTGCAGGTGACGAAGATGTCGCCGTGTTCGGCAGCGTAGTCCATGGTCACCACGCGGTAACCTTCCATGGCGGCCTGCAGGGCGCAGATCGGGTCGATTTCAGTCACCCAGACCTGGGCCGACAGCGCGCGCAGCGCCTGGGCCGAGCCCTTGCCGACGTCACCGTAACCGGCCACGATGGCGATCTTGCCGGCCACCATCACGTCGGTGGCGCGCTTGATGCCGTCCACCAGCGATTCGCGGCAACCGTACAGGTTGTCGAACTTGGACTTGGTGACCGAGTCATTGACGTTGATGGCCGGGAAGGCCAGCTTGCCTTCCTTGTGCATCTGGTACAGGCGGTGCACGCCGGTGGTGGTTTCTTCGGTCACACCCTTGATTTCCTTCAGGCGCTTGGAGTACCAGGCAGCATCCTTGGCCAGGTAGCGCTTGATGGAATTGAACAGGCAGACGGCTTCTTCCGAATCCGGCTTGGCCAGCACCGAAATATCCTTCTCGGCGCGCGCGCCCAGGTGCAGCAGCAGGGTGGCGTCGCCGCCGTCGTCCAGGATCATGTTCGAATAGCCGCCATCGGTCCATTCGAAGATGCGGTGGGTGTATTCCCAGTATTCGTCCAGGTTCTCGCCCTTGACGGCGAACACCGGCGTGCCGTTGGCGGCGATCGCGGCGGCGGCGTGGTCCTGGGTCGAGTAGATGTTGCACGACGCCCAACGCACTTGCGCGCCCAGCGCTTCCAGCGTCTGGATCAGCACAGCGGTCTGGATGGTCATGTGCAGGGAGCCGGTGATGCGCGCACCCTTCAGCGGCTGGGAGGCGGCGAACTCTTCACGGATCGCCATCAGGCCCGGCATTTCGGTCTCGGCGATCTTGATTTCCTTGCGGCCCCAGTCGGCCAGGCCGATATCGGCGATGATGTAATCTTGCGAATTGGTAGTAGACATGGCAAACGGCGCTGTTCACGCCCTCCTTTCAATAAAAGCCAGAAAAAAAGTAACGTGAGCGCGGTTGCCAGGCGCATGGCGCCTGTTCACCGCGTCAAGCCTGGCAGGGAATCCCTGTCGCAACGCTCCTTGCAACGGTGAGGCATTGTGAGGTTTTACTGCAGAGCCTGGATGCAATGCCAACGTCCAGGCAGAGCGGACATGTATCGATCCGCGGGAGGTGCATTGTAGCGCGGGCAAGGCGATCAGCAAACCCCTGAGGATTTGCCGCCCGCCTTGCCGCGCTGCCGGGAATTACAGGCCGGCGGAGGCGCGCAGTGCAGCGGCCTTGTCGGTGCGTTCCCAAGTGAATTCCGGCTCTTCGCGGCCGAAGTGCCCATAAGCGGCGGTCTTTGCGTAGATCGGGCGCAGCAGGTCCAGCATCTGCACGATGCCCTTCGGACGCAGGTCGAAGTGCTCCATCACCAGTTGCGACAGCTTTTCGTCGCTGATCTTGCCGGTGCCGAAGGTGGTCACCATCACCGAGGTCGGCTTGGCGATACCGATCGCGTAGGACACCTGGATCTGGCAACGCTCAGCCAGGCCGGCGGCCACGATGTTCTTGGCCACGTAACGGCCGGCATAGGCCGCCGAACGGTCGACCTTGGACGGATCCTTGCCGGAGAACGCGCCGCCGCCGTGCGGAGCTGCGCCGCCGTAGGTATCGACGATGATCTTGCGGCCGGTCAAACCGCAGTCGCCTTGCGGGCCACCGATGACGAAACGACCAGTCGGGTTGATCAGGTAACGGGTATTCTTCAGCCACTCGGCCGGCAGCACCGGCTTGATGATTTCTTCGATGGCGGCTTCGTGAATGGCTTTTTGCTCGATATCCGGCGAGTGCTGGGTCGACAGCACCACGGTGTCGATGCCGACCGGCTTGCCGTCGACGTACTTCAGGGTGACCTGGGACTTGGCATCCGGACGCAGCCATGGCAGACGGCCGTCCTTGCGCAGTTGCGACTGGCGCTCGACGATGCGGTGCGCGTAGTAGATCGCGGCCGGCATCAGTTCCGGGGTTTCGTTGCAGGCGTAACCGAACATCAGGCCCTGGTCGCCGGCGCCCTGCTCGAGGTCGACGCCCTTACCTTCGTCAACGCCCTGGGCGATGTCGGGCGATTGCTTGTCGTAAGCGACCAGCACGGCGCAGCTCTTGTAGTCGATGCCGAAGTCGGCGTTGTCGTAGCCGATACGCTTGATGGTTTCGCGGGCCACGTCGATATAGTCGACGTTGGCGCGGGTGGTGATTTCACCCGCCAGCACGACCAGACCGGTGTTGCACAAGGTTTCTGCAGCAACGCGCGAGAGCGGATCCTGGGTGAAGATGGCGTCGAGAATCGCGTCGGAGATCTGGTCGGCGACCTTGTCGGGATGGCCTTCGGAGACGGATTCGGAAGTGAAGAGATATTCGTTGGACATGCAAGCCTCAAACTGAAAACGATTTACCAATGTCGCGGCTACCATTCAGTCGTGCCTGCGACGCTTTAGCGAAATTTATACCCCGTCTCGCAAGTTGTCATTAACTCGACGGCATGTGCTATTTTACGCGTCTTGCGATTTTCTGCAATTTCGCCGGGTTTCCCTCCCGTACTTCTGTTATCGGCAAGTATGCTTGTTTCTTTATTCCGCCTGCTCTCTTTTCTCCCACTGCCCGCCTTGCACGCCATTGGCGTAGCGACCGGCTGGCTGGTCTTCCTGGCGTCGCCTTCCTATCGCCGCCGCCTGAAGGACAACATCAACCGGGCCGGGCATGGTGCCTATCTATATAGAGCGGTCGGCGAAGCCGGCAAAGGCATGTTCGAACTACCGTTCATCTGGTGCGCCTCGCCGCGTCGGGTGTTGCGCACCGCCAAGATCGAGGGCTGGGAGCTGGTGCAGGCGCATCTCGATGCCGGCCGCGGCGCCATCCTGCTGACCCCGCACCTGGGCTGCTTTGAAATCGCCGCACAGGGCGTGGCCATGCACACGCGCCTGAGCGCGCTCTACCGGCCGCCGCGTAAAGCTGCGTTAAAACCGTTGATCGAAGGCGCCCGCGCGCGCGCCAACCTGCAGCTGGCCCCCGCCAGCCTGGCCGGCGTGCGCATCCTGCTCAAGGCGCTCAAGAGCGGCCAGGCTATCGGCCTGTTGCCGGACCAGGTACCCCAGTTCGGCGAGGGCGTCTGGGCAAACTTCTTCGGCAAGCCCGCCTACACCATGACCCTGTCGGCCAAGCTGCAGCAAATGAGCGGCGCCCCCATCATCCTGACCTATGCGGAGCGTCTTTCCTGGGGCCGCGGCTTTGTCCTGCGCTTCATCCCCTTCGATGGCGAGCTGGAAGGCAACCCGCAGCAACAAGCCACCGCCATCAACGCCGCCATGGAAAAGCTGATCGCGCGCTGCCCGGCGCAATACATCTGGAGCTACAACCGCTACAAGGTGCCGGCAGGCGTGGCCAAACCCGAGGAGGCCGCACAATGAGGCTGCTACTGGCAATCATGTGGATCCTGCACTGGCTGCCGCTGCCCATCCTGGGACGGCTGGGCGAGGCGCTCGGCTCGCTGCTCTATATGTATATGAAGCCACGCCGCCGCATCACCCTGACCAACCTCAGGCTGTGCTTCCCCGAAAAGACCGAAGAAGAACGCGAACGCATCGCCAAGCAACACTTCCAGGCCTTCGCCCGCAGCGCCCTGGAGCGTGGCATCCTCTGGTGGGCACCGATCTCCCGCCTGCGCCGGCTGATCAAGGTCGATCCGGGCATGCCGCTGGACACCTTCGCCAAGGGCCCGACCATTCTGCTGGCGCCGCACTTCGTCTGCCTGGAGATCCCGGGCGCCACGCTGGGCGTATTTTCCGAGTACTCCGCCTGCACGATCTATACGCAGCAGCGCAACAAGGTCATCGACCGCGCGCTGCTGAAAGGCCGGCTGCGCTTTCGCCCCGCGACGCTGCTTGCCCGCGAGCAAGGCGTCAAACCCATCATCCGCGCCATGCGCAAGGGCCTGCCCTTCCTGATGCTGCCGGACATGGACTTCGGCATCCGCGACGCCGAATTCGTCCCCTTCTTCGGCGTGCCGGCCGCCACGCTGACCGCCACCGCCCGCATCGCCGCGGCGACCGGCGCCGCAGTGGTGCCGGTGGTGTGCACCTTCCTGCCCAACTACCAGGGCTGGAAAGCCACCTACTATCCGGCCTGGACCGACTACCCCGGCGACGACATCGTGGCCGCCACCCGCCGCATGAACGAATTCATCGAAGCGCGCGTGCGTGAACACCCGGCGGAATATTTCTGGGCGCACAAACGCTTCAAGACCCGCCCCTCGGGCGAGCCCGACGTCTACGGCAAGGAAGACAACTGAGCGGCAGCGCCGTTTTCGCCCTGTAAAACCGGGGCATCGTCCTTATAATCCAGTCATGAAGATCAAATTCACCAAAATGCACGGCGCCGGTAACGACTTCGTCGTGCTGGACGCCGTCAACCAGGCCATTGCCCTGACTCCGGACCAATGGAAGTTCATTGCCGACCGCCGCTTCGGCATCGGCGCCGACCAGATGCTGGTGGTGGAAAAAGCGCGCGGCGAAGGCGTGGATTTCCGCTACCGCATCTACAACGCCGACGGCGGTGAAGTCGAGCAATGCGGCAACGGCGCACGCGCCTTCGTCAAGTTCGTCACCGACAAGGGGCTGACCGACAAGCGTGCCATTCGCGTGGAAACCATGTCCGGCATCATCGAGCCGCGCCTGGAAGATGACGGCCAGATCACGGTCGACATGGGTGCGCCCATCCTGACGCCGGCCGACGTCCCGTTCGACAGCGCAGGGCTGCAAAGCCGCGCCGAAGGCGAGGATGCGCTGTGGCCTCTGGACGTTGCCGGCAAGACATCCTGGATCTCTGTGGTATCGATGGGCAACCCGCACGCGGTGCAGGTGGTCCCCGACAGCGAAGCGGCTCCGGTGTTGGACGACGGCCCGCTGGTCGAACGCCATGCGCGCTTCCCGCGCCGGGTGAACGCCGGCTTCATGCAGATCGTCGATCGCCATCACATCAATTTGCGCGTCTACGAACGCGGCGCCGGCGAAACCCTGGCCTGCGGCACCGGTGCGTGCGCAGCAGTGGTGGCAGGCATCCGCCGCGGCCTGCTGGACTCGCCGGTCGCGGTACAAACCCACGGCGGCGTGCTTAGCATCGCCTGGGAGGGCGTGGGCCAGCCGGTGATGATGACCGGGCCGGCGGTGTCGGTATTTGAGGGCGAGATCGAGCTGCCCGACTGAGGCCGCTGATACCAAAGACGTTGCCTCGCTCAGCGCCCAAGGACAAACGGCTTGCCAGTTGGCAAGCCGTTTTGCTTTCTACGCCTGGCCGTACACGCCGGTCAGGCCTCGACCTGCCGCTCCTCGACGTCCTCCGGCGCCCCCGCCTGGTCCGGCAACGCGGTCTTGAGGCGATAGAGACGCTGACGGTAATTGCCTTCCGGTCCGGCAGGCCCGCAATCCACATCCTCGAACAGGCGGCCGATGCGATTCAACGCGCCGCGCTCCTCGCCTGTCTCGACCATGATCAGGCGTCGCTTGCTGCGCGCGTACTGGGCACGGATATCCACGACCAGACAATGGCCGCAGTCGGCTTGCTTCAAGTCCAGCAACAGCGCCTCCGGACGCGACAGCCCGAATAAGGTCGCCAGCTCGATGCGGGCCGCCAGAAAAGGATAGGCGTTGACCAGCTCGCGCGTAAGCTGCCCGCGCGCCTGCACCGCCCACTCGGCGGGCTGCGGACGATCAGCCACCTTGTCCAGCAGCGCGCCGGCATCGGCGTTGCCCTGCACGGCGGCCTTCTGCAGCCAGTACAGCGCGCGCACGTCGTTGCTGGGGTCGTCGCGCCGATTACGCCAGGCGGAAACGCCGCACTCCAGCTGCGCCGCCACATGCCCCATCTCGGCGGCGCGCTCCAGATAGTGCTGCACATCGACCAGGTTGCGCTGCGAGAACTCCGGTTTGAGATAGATGCGCGACAAGGCGTACCAGCCGGCGGCCATGCCCTGCTCCCCTGCCAGCAGCAGCCAGCGGATCGCCTTTTTATAGTTTGCGGAGCCCTGACCGGCAAAGCGGCGCGCTCCGGCCTCATCCATGCGGCCGTACAACAAACCCAGCGCCAGTTGCGCATCGCGGTCGCCGGCCAATGCCGCCAGTTCGAGCAGCTGTTGTATATAAGAGAGATCCGGTTTGCGCTCGCCCAACAGCACCTCAGCCAAGCGCCGCAGCAAAACAATATTCTGGCTGCCGAGGCTGGAGGCCAGGGTGTCGGCCGGCGCGTTCAATTGCGCAAGCAAGGCGGCGTATTGGCGCAACAAGCTTTGCGCCAACGGCTGGGCGCGCTGGCAGAAGCCCTCCATGTCGCCCTGGCGCCAGGCGGTATCGGCCAAGGCATGTTGTGCCTGCTCGATGCCGGCGTCGGCGGCCTTGCGGGTCCACTGCTGGATATCTTCCTGTGCCGCAGGCACCGGTTCCTGCGACTGCACGTCTTGCGCTAAAGCACTCGCCGCCGGCGGCTGCGCCGGATCGGTCTGCCGGCCTTGCTGGGCCAACAGCCACTGGGCGTCAGGATTGCCTTCGCGCGCCACCACCTCGAGCGCGCGGATCGCCTTCTTCTTCAGCTCCGCGCTGATCTGGGCGACATTGCCCAGCACCAAGCGCGCAAACACCAGTCCGGCCTTGCTCAAGCCGGCATCGAACGCGCGCTCATACCATTGCGCGGCCTCATGAGGCTTGGCCAGCGGCATCACGACTTCATAGGGGATGTGCTGGGCAATGAGCATCCAGGCATCGGCCAGCCCCTGGCGGGCGGCACGTTCGAGCCAGTGAAATGCGGTGCCCAGGCTTTGCGGCAAACCGTTGCCGCCAAACAGGTAGCGCTTGCCCAGCGTCAGCTGCGCGTCAGCCTGTCCGGCGCGTGCAGCACGAATGATTGCGAGATCTTCCCGATTGGCCATCAGCCTTCCAAGTAGGTCAGAAAACCAAAATTATGCCCCACAAATCACATTTTTTTAAAATTGCACGCCGTTGAAGACAAATGCATCCTTTTAACAACACCCCTCTTAGCGAGACGTTGCGAATCAAGATATCCCCGCAAAGACCGTTATAGAGGGATGGCTTGCAAGCGGAAATTTGCCGTCCGTGCATTTTCCGAGCTCAAAACGTTTGAAAAAAACAACACTACACACGACGTTTGGCGCTTTCAACCAAAATTCCAGCCGCCAAACGACCAATCTGCGGCCATGCCAAATGAGAACCCTTAATGTCTCACCATCCGACTAGAAGTACGGATCCTCAAGACTATTTTTATAGAAGGATGTCAAATGAAAAAATCTCTGCTGGCACTGGCCGTTCTCGGCGCGTTCGCAGGTGCTGCTCAAGCACAAAGCTCCGTCACTATCTACGGTATCATTGACACTGGTGTCACCTACACCAGCAAGGTTCAAACTACCGGCACCAACACCGGCAGCAAGTTCGCCGTCAACTCCGGCGTGATCAACGGTTCCCGTATCGGCTTCAAGGGCGTGGAAGATCTGGGCGGTGGCCTGAACGCCGTGTTCAACCTGGAAGTCGGCTTCAAGAACGACACCGGCGCCCTGGATGACACCAAGCAATCGAACGACCTGTTCCGCCGTAAGTCGGTGGTTGGTCTGTCGGGCGGCTTCGGTACCGTGCTGGTTGGTCGTCAAACCGACTTCGCTGACACCATCTCCGCTTACACCGCTATCGCTGACTTCGGCGGCGTGACCTCCAACGCTGGTTCGGGCATCAACCGTCTGCAAGGTACCCGTACCCAGAACTCCCTGTCGTACACCACCACCAACCTGGGTGGCTTCACCGGTAACCTGATCTACGGCTTCGGCGAAACCGCTGGCAAGACCTCCGCTGGCCAAGCCTTCGGCCTGGGCGCCAAGTACGACAACGGTCCTCTGGGCCTGGGTGCCAACTACTACCAATCGAAGCGTACCCCGGCTGGCTCGACCACCGGCAGCGCTGACACTGGCCTGTACGCTTCCGGCTCCAGCACCACCCTGGCTCAGACCGCATCGGCTGGCGCTTCCGGCGACACCGCATTCAAGGTCTTCAACCTGGTTGCTAGCTACCAGTTTGGCCCGGCACGCGTGTACGGTAACTGGTCGCGCATCAAGCAAGACCTGCAGAAGAACCAAGTCGGCGGCACCGTCACCGGTGATGGCGCTACCTACAGCACCGGCCTGACCGCTGCTAACCGCACCACCAACGGCACCCTGGCCCTGGCAAACAAGGCTGACATGTTCGAACTGGGCACCGCCTACGCTCTGAGCCCGTCCCTGAAGCTGCTGGCTGCTGTGGAATACACCACCGCTAGCTTCGACGGCCTGAACGGCAAGGGCAAGCTGACCCAATACAACCTGGGTGCTGACTACTGGCTGTCCAAGCGTACCGACCTGTACGCATTCGTGTCCAACCTGCGTGCTAAGGACATGAAGAACCCAGGCGTGGTTGGTGACACCACCGGCAACGATGCTAGCCAAACCGCTGTCACCGTTGGCGTTCGCCACAAGTTCTAATTCAAGGACCTGACACCGGCATGAAAATGTCGGTATCAACCTGAATTAAACTGATTCGGGCCTGCATGAGCAATCATGCAGGCCCGTTTCTCTTTTGGGGCCTGAAATCCTTGCACGACATTTCGCCCCGGACGCATGGATTGGCAGAGCAATCAAAGGCGACGCGAATCGTCCCTGCATCGCCCCTCAAACGCCAAAGCATCCCGACAACAGGTAAAAAGACGGCAAAATCGCCCAAACCGCCCGCAAACGCCCGCGCCGGTGATTGTCAGCAATTCCGATAGCGAGGATAATCTCGCGGTAATTCAGGCGGGCCCTGCCGGTACGAACGCCGATACCGGCCTTGCAATGTGCAAGGCGCCCGCCGCCAACACAATAAACACACACGCGATGACCTCCCAACTGGATTCCGACCTGATTGCCGAATATCTGCTCGACCACCCTCACTTCTTCGAGGAGCACGCAGAGCTGTTGTCGACGGTCAAGTTGACCAGCCCGGTGATGGGTCGCGCGGTCTCGCTGCAGGAGCGCCAGATGGAGATCCTGCGCGAAAAGATCCGCGTGCAGGAACTGCACATGGCCGACCTGATGCGCATCGCTCAGGAAAACGACGAGATCACCAACAAGTTCCAGTCCTGGACCCGCGCCCTGCTGCTGACCCGCAACGAAAGCGACCTGCCGCGCGCGCTGGCTGACCAGCTGAAGGAAATCTTCCACGTGCCGCAAGTCACCGTCCGCCTGTGGAACCTGGCTGAAGCGCACGCCGGCAACTGGACCTCGGAATCGGTCTCGGAAGACGCGCGCATCTTCGCCAACGGCCTGTCGGCGCCCTTCTGCGGCCCGAACAAGGATTTCGAAGCGGCCACCTGGCTGGAAGACGGCGCCTCGGTCAAGTCGGTCGCGATCCTGCCGCTGCGCGTGGGCGCCTCGCCGGATGCGTTCGGCCTCTTGGTGCTGGGCTCGCCCGATCCCAATCGCTTCACCTCCGACATGGGCACCGACTTCCTGACCCGCATCGGCGAGACCGCCAGCGCCGCACTGGCCTGCCTGCGCGGCTGAAGATAGCCTGCCCCATCCTCCGCCGCGGCCGGGCAGCGCGGCACGGCCTCTGAACGATGAGCATGGATAGCACTGCGCAATCGCTGATCAGCCAATACCTCTCTTCGCTGCGCTCGCAACGCAAGCTGTCGGCGCATACCGTCGACAACTACGGGCGCGATCTGGTCGAGCTGCGCGGCCTGCTGGCCGGCCCCGACAAGGACGCGCAAGCGGGCGATCCCGACTTGCGCAAGACTACCCAGGTACAGATTCGCAAATGCGCCGCGCAATTGCACGCGCGCGGCCTGAACGCACGCTCAATCTCGCGCAAGCTGTCGGCGTGGCGGGGCTTCTTTGCCTGGCTGTCGATGGAGGTGGAGCTCAAGGCCAATCCGGCCGACGGCGTGAAACCGCCCAAGAAAAGCAAACCCCTGCCCAAGGCGCTGGCCGCCGATGACGCCGTGCGCCTGGTGTCGCAAGGCGATCCCGCCAAGGATCCGTCCTCGACGATGGCGACCTGCAATCGCGCCATGTTCGAACTGCTGTACTCCAGCGGCTTGCGGGTATCCGAACTGGGGGGGGTCGATATTGCGGACGTGCGCGAAGGCGCTTATGAATCGGCCGGCTGGATTGACGTTGACAATGCCGAAGTCACCGTCACCGGCAAGGGCGGCAAGAAGCGCAAGGTGCCGGTCGGGCGTGCGGCGCTGGAGGCGATTGCCGCCTGGCTGCCGATTCGCGCCGCGCTGGTCAAGGCAGATACGGGCACAGACTGCCACGCGCTGTTCCTCAGCGAGCGCGGCACCCGCATGTCGCCGCGCGTAACGCAGCTGCGCCTGAAGGCCCACGGCAAATCGCTGGAGATGGCCAGCGACGTGCACCCGCACATGCTGCGACACTCCTTCGCCACCCACGTGCTGCAGAGCTCAGGGGATCTGCGCGCCGTGCAGGAGATGCTGGGCCATGCCTCCATCACCGCCACCCAGGTCTATACGGCGCTGGACTTCCAGCGTTTGGCGCAAGTCTACGACCAGGCTCATCCGCGCGCTAAAAAGAGCTGAACCAAGAGCTGAACCGCTGCCCCCTGAGACGCCCCTGTCGACGCAAGGGAAAAACGACGGTCTGCATGGGCTAAAATGGCGGAAGATGCGGCCCGCCGAACAGACTGATCTCGACGCAGGCCAACTCCAGCCAATCACTGGCGCGCCCTGAAACACCAAGCCGATATCGACCATGAAAGCCAAAGCCGCCGAAACTCCCGCCAGCAGCCATACCAGCCAGGCCGCCACGATGGCCGCACTGGCCGAGGCGCAACTGCGCGAAGCCGGCGTGCGCGTGACGCAGGCGCGGGTGAACGTGCTGGGCGCCCTGCTGGAGACCCGCAGCGCCGCGTCGCACCAGGATATTCAGGATCGCTTCGCAGGCATGGATCGCGTGACGCTGTACCGTGCGCTGGATTGCCTGACCGAGGCCGGCCTGGCCCACAAGATTTCCAGCGACGATCGCATCTTCCGCTACAGCGCGGGCGCCGACCACGGCGAAAACGGCCTGCATGACCATTCGCACGGCAAGCAGCACCAGCACGGCCATTTCAAGTGCACTCGCTGCGCGCGCGTGTTCTGCCTGGATGCCAGCGACGGCACCGACTTCCTGGCCACGGTGCTGCCGGACGCCGACAAACACCGCTCCACCGCCGCTCAGCTTCAGTCGGCCCTGCGCAAGACGCTGGGCAAGGGCTTCCAGAGCCACGAAGTGGAACTGACCATCAAGGGCTGGTGCGCCGACTGCGCCGACTGACGCCGCCTTCGATCTTCCTTACTTTCGCAGCGCCCCCAGCTTGGCCAGGCGACGCGGCAACTGCCGCACCGACTTCACCTTGACGTCGACATAAGACGGCAGGCGACTGCGCACACGCTGCGCGCCCAGATGGCCGAGCATGGTGTTGCCGACCAGGTATTGCGTCACCCAGGCGGTGCGCACGCCCAGCTCGCGCGCCGTCTTCAGATTGTCCACCGTGTCTTCCACCAGGATGCAGCGGCGCGGGCTGACCTTCTCCCGCGCCAAGAGCTTGCGCAGCATAAGGCGCGAAGGCTTGGGCCGCAGCTGGCGATGCACGTGCATGGACTCGATCGAGATATGGTGCGAGAAATGGCGCTGGAGCCCAAGGTGGCGCAGCAGATCGCGCGAATAGCGGCGCGGCGCGTTGGTCAGCAGGATCTTGCGTCCCGGCAGTTGCGCCAGCCAGCGGCCGATGCCGCGCTCGGCACGCACCATGCCCAGCAGGTCATCGAACAAATGCGCCTCATGAAGGAAATCCTCGATGCGCACGCCATGGTGGCGCACCATGCCCAGCAGGGTGGCGCCATACAATTTCCAGTAATGCCGGCGCAGATGGTTGACCGCCGCCTCGTCGGACGGGTGACCGCCCTCCTCCAGCACGCGCGTGATGTAGCGGTTCATGTTCGCGTTGATCGTCGGGAAGATCGCGTGCGAGGCGTTGTGCAGCGTATTGTCGAGGTCAAACAGCCAGAGCGGTGTAGTATTGGACGCCATAAATCAAGCCGGCCGCGCCCCGGAGGCGGGCGGGTGTAGAGAAACAAACAACGAAACAAGCAAGAAAGGCCAGCAGTGAAAGGTTTTGCCGGAAGACTGATTATAGTGACATTGGCGCTACTGTTCTGCTTTTACCTGCCGGCCACCGGCGCCCCGGCAGCGGCGGCGGCCGACGCCCCGCCAGCAACACCCCTGCGCGGCGCGCTGTACAAGGTCTCCGATGGCAGACACACACTGCACCTGTTCGGCACCATCCACGTCGGCGCACCGGATTTTTACCCGCTGGAAAACCGAATCGCACAAGCGATCGCCCAGGCGCCGACACTGGCGCTGGAGCTCGATCCGCAGAACGCCGGCGCGTTGCAGGCGGCGGTGCAGCGTCACGGCATCTATCCTGATGGCCGGCGCTTTGAACAGGCGCTCGATCCCGTGCTGACCCGGCGCACGCTGGCGGCCCTGAAGCGCTACCAGCTGCCGGCCGAACGCCTGCAAAACTTCCGTCCCTGGATGCTGGCCACCGCGCTGACCGTGCAGGAGTACGCCCGCAGCGGCTATCAACCGGAGCTGGCGGTCGACAGCTACCTGGCCACCGCCGTGCGCGCACAGGGCGGCAAGGTGATTGAGCTGGAAAGCGCAGAGCGCCAGATGGGCATCTTCAGCCGCCTGGATCCGGCGCAACAGGCCCGCTTCCTCGGCGACACGCTGGACGAACTGGAAGACGCCGACCTTACGCAAAAACTCAATGACCTGGTCAATGCCTGGCGCCGCGCCGACAGCGCCGGCTTCGCGCAGGCCTTGAAGGAAATGGACGACGACAAGTCCTTCGCCAGCACCTTCACCCGCCACGCCCTGCTGGACGAGCGCAACCCCGGCTTGGCCGACGGCATTGCCGCGCTGCTGCACCGGCAGGACAAAGCGGTCGCCGCCATCGGCATCCTGCACCTGGTCGGCCCCGGCAACGTGCCGGCATTGCTGAAGAAAAAGGGATTGCGCGTCGAGCAACTCTACTGAGTGCCGGCGGTGAGCCGCGCCGTAGTGCCGTGAGCACTGGATGAAGAACGACGAACAGCGGCGTCGCCGCAACCGCTGGAAAACAAAAAGGGATGAGCGTGCTCATCCCTTTTTTATTGCCCGCCCCGTCAGGAGCACCAACGAGGCGCTGCGATCAGTGCGAACGGATCATGGTGCCGAAGGCCTGCTCGGTCAACACTTCCAGCAGCAGCGAGTGCTCGATGCGGCCGTCAATGATGTGCACGGTGTTCACGCCCGACTTGGCTGCGTCCAGCGCCGAGGAAATCTTCGGCAGCATGCCGCCGGAGATGGTGCCATCGGCAAACATCTCGTCGATCTCGCGCGCCGACAGGTCGGTCAGCAGGTTGCCGGCCTTGTCCTGCACGCCGGCGATGTTGGTCATCATGATCAGCTTTTCAGCGTGCAGGATCTCGGCGATCTTGCCGGCCACCACGTCGGCGTTGATGTTGTACGCCTGGCCGTCGTCGCCGAAGCCGATCGGCGAGATGATGGGGATGAAGGCGTCGTCCTGCAGCGCCTTGACCACCGCCGGGTTGATCGCCTCGATCTCGCCCACGTAACCGATATCCAGGAAATTGCCCGGCTTTTCCTTGTCCGGCATCTGCATCTTGCGTGCACGAATCAGGCCGCCGTCCTTGCCGGTCAGGCCCACCGCCTGGCCGCCGTAATGATTGATCAGCATCACGATGTCCTGCTGCACTTCACCGCCCAGCACCCATTCCACCACTTCCATGGTCTCTTCGTCGGTAATGCGCATGCCTTGCACGAAGGTGCCTTGCTTGCCGATCTTCTTCAACGCCGCGTCGATCTGCGGGCCGCCGCCGTGCACCACCACCGGGTTCATGCCGACCAGTTTCAGCAGGATCACATCGCGCGCGAAGCCGTGCTTCAGGCTTTCCTCGGTCATCGCGTTGCCGCCGTACTTCACGACGATGGTCTTGCCGTGGAATTTGCGGATGTAGGGCAGCGCCTCGGCCAGAATTTCGGCTTTGATCTGGGGAGCTACTTTGGTGAGGTCGGTGGTCATGGCAATGTCCTGTGACTGGATGGTGGTGGGGGTGGTGAATTCAAGGAACGCGATTTTACATGGAAAGAACGATCCGTTCGTGACGTTTGCAATGACTGTGCATTAACGGCAACGCCAGGCTCAGGCTGAGCAGGAGCGGATTTCCTGCTCCGGGAAATCACCCTTGATGCGCTCGAGCGCGCTACGCGCATCCGGCGCCAGGTCGCGCAGCTGAAACACCTGCTTGCCGGCCCCGGATCGGCGCGCAATGATGCGCGCGCTGCGCACGCCCTGGGAGATCAGTTGGCCGACATAGGCCTTGGCGGCATCCTCGGTGCGGAAGATCCCCAGCGATACGCCGTAGCGCAGTGCCGGATTAGGGAAGGTGTCGGGAATCACGTAGAAATCCTGGATGCCCAGGCGGCGCAACTCCGCGGTGCGGCGGTCGGCGCCTTCACGCCCATCCTGCGGCGGGATATAAACCATGTGGCTGGTCACGTCCTGGGTCAGCTTCTGGACCACCTTGTCGCCCAGGTTGAGGCTGGCCAGTTGCGCGGAAAAGCGGCGCGCGTCGGCGGCGCTGAAATTGCCCACCTCGGTGCAAGAAGGCGCCGCCACAGGCTGCGCCGCGGCCTGCGCGGTCTGGACCGGAGCCGAGGAGGAAGCAGGAGTGGCGGAAGAAGCGGCAGCGCCAGCCGCGCCCGGCTTGGCGCCGGCATCGGCAGCAGGGGCAGGCTCCTGGGTGCGCACCTGCTGCACCAGCTTTTCGCTGTTGGGCGGCAGGATGCTGAGCAACTCGGGACGCAACTGTTCAGCCAGGCGCTGCGGCTCACGGCGCTCCGACGCGCCGGCGCCGAAATAACCGCGCTGCAATCCGAACAGGATCACATTGCCCAACAGCAGTAGACCAACCAGCAATTTCAGCTTCATCCGCGCGTCGTCTTCGTTTGACCTGAACCTTGTCGTGAATCGGGAGGCGGCCAGCTCAGCCGCCGTGGGTCATGGCCGCATGCAAGCCGACCAGAACCAGATTATCCACCTTTTCCAGCGCCGCATCGCCAGTGGCCAGATACGGCGCCAACACCATCGCCGCGCCGCCGGCCAGCACGCAACGCAGCGGCTGTCCCGGTCGCTGGCGACGGCGTTCGGCCAGCGCATGCTCGATCGCGCCGGCCTGGGCCGCCACGCAACCGGAGACGATGGCGTCGACCGTGTTGTTGGCGAAAGCAGCCCCCGGCGGCGCCACTTCGCCAACCTGCGGCAACTGCGCCGTCGACAGCGCCAGCGAGGTCATCATGGTGCCCAGCCCGGGCAGGATCATACCGCCCTCGAATACGCCGTCGGCGCTGATCACGTCAATCGTGGTGGCGGTGCCGCAGGTGGCCACCAGCAACTCCTCGCGGGGAAACATCCTGCGCGCGCCGATGGCTGCGGCAAAACGGTCGCTGCCCAACTGCTGCGCATTGCGATAGGCATTGCGCAGGCCCGCGCGCTGCGGCGCCGAGACGAACCATTCGATCGCCACCGCGGCGCCAAAGGCCTGCACCAGCGCCGCCTCGATCTGATCGCGCAGCACCGGGCCGGCGACGTTGGAAACGCACACCGCAGTGATCGTTCCCAGCTTGCCCCAGTCGGCTGCGAGGCGCTCGACCTCGCCGCGCTCCAGCGTCCCTTCATGCAGCCAATGCCCCGCGCCGGCCCGCGCGCGATCGGCCGCGACCCACTTGATGCGGGTATTGCCGGCGTCGATCAGCAACAACATGCTCACTCCTGCAGGCGCAGCGACAGATCGCCGGCTAGCACCGTCACGCGGCCGGCTTCGGTATCGATCAGGAAGCGCCCCATCATGTCGACGCCGGCGGCCGTGCCTTCATGCACGATACGGCCGTTGTCGAGCACGCGCACCGCTTGCCCGGCGTAAGAGTGGAAGGCCTGCCAGCGCTCGATGAAGGCGCTGAAGCCGCGCTGCTCGAACTCGGTCAAGACGTCGGCCAGTGCGCTGGTGATGATGGCCAGCACCGTCTCGCGCGGCTGTTTTTGCAGCTCCGGCGCAGCGCCGACGGCGCGCTGCAGTTCGGCCTCCAGATCCGGCGGCACCGCCAGGTTCAGGCCGATGCCGATCACGGCCCAGGTGGCGTCGCCGCGCCCGCCGTCAGCGGCGGTCTCGATCAGGATGCCGGCCAGCTTGGCGCCGTCGCGCAGCACGTCGTTGGGCCATTTCAACTGCACCTTCACGCCAAACACCCCGAGCGCCTCGGCCAGCGCCACGCCGACGGCCAGCGGCAGGCCCAGCAAGGCGTGCAACGGGCGCTCAAAGCGCCAGGCCAGCGAGAAGGTCAGCGCCGACTCCGGCTCGGCGCGCCACGGGCGGCCGGCGCGACCGCGGCCGGCGCTCTGGCGATCGGCCACGCGCAGCAGCGGCCCGGCGAGGCTGGGCAGGCGCTGCACCAGGTCGATATTGGTCGAACCGGTGCTGGCCACCGCCTGCACCTCGATGCGCTTGGCATTGGCGTTGCCGGAACCCGCCAGCAGCGTAGCCAGGCGCCCGGCGTTGACCAGCAAGGGCGTGCCGGCGGCGTCGTGAGCAGGAGCAGCGGCGATCGCGGGCGGCAATGGGGAAGTCATGTTCATAGCGCACATTGTAACGGCAGAGCGGCCTTCGGCGATGCCTGCGCCCACCCTCCGGCGCACTGCAAAGACGCGCCGCCCCGGCTGCACCCCCTCGCGAAAATCGGTTACCCTCATGCCCCATGGAAGCCAAGCCCGACACTACGGCCGCCCCGCCAACCCATGCTCCCGCCGCCTCGTCCTTCGCGCGCGTGAGCCTGCTGGTGTACACGTTGCTGATCGTCTATGCCAGCTGGTATCCGTTCTCCGGCTGGCGCGACATGGGCCTGGGACCTTTCGACTACCTGTGGGCGCGCCTGCCGTATTACTGGACCGGCTTCGACGTCTGGACCAACGTGGCCGGCTACGCGCCGCTGGGCGCGTTGCTGGTGCTGGCGATGTATCCGCGCGTCAGGCCGCTGTGGGCAATCTGGCCGGCCACGGCCGCCGGCGTGCTGCTGTCGGCCTGCATGGAAGCAGTGCAGACCTGGTTGCCCACGCGCATCCCGTCCAACCTCGACCTCATCACCAATTCCGCCGGCGTGTTCCTGGGCGCCCTGCTGGGCGCAGCCAGCAGCCGCTACTTCCTGCGCGAAAGCCGTTTCCTGGCGATGCGCCGGCGCTGGTTCTCGGGCGAAGCCAGCCGGGGCCTGGCGGTGGCCGGCCTGTGGCCGCTGGCGCTGATCTATCCGCAGAACCACCTATTCGGGCTGGGTCACCTGGTGCCGCCGTTATCGGCCTTCTTCTCGGACCTGCTGGACACGCCCATCGACCTGGCCACCAGCTGGATCAACAACGCGCAACTGAGCGCCGAGCAATACTGGCTGTCCGACGTGATCGTCACCGCCTGCGGCCTGACCGGAGCGTCGCTGCTGTTCCTGTTGCTGCTGCGCCGGCAAGCGCCGCGCCGGCGGCTGGTGCTGCTGTACCTGCTGGCATGCATTGCGGTAAAGTCGCTGGCCTGCGCGCTGTTCTTCGCGCCGCAAAACGCCTTCGTCTGGATCTCGCCCAGCGCGGTCGGCGGCGTCATGCTGGGCGCCATGATGGTGGCCGGCCTGTCCTTCGCCCCGCCCACCGCGCAGCGCCGGGTGGCCGCGCTGGCGCTGATCCTGAGCCTGGCGGCGACCAACGCGGTGCCGGCCAATCCCTATTACATTTCCACGCTGGAAACCTGGGTGCAGGGCAAGTTCCTCAACTTCGACGGCGCCGCCCAGTTCCTCTCGGTGCTGTGGCCTTTCCTGGCGATCTGGTTCCTCTACCACCCGGTGCACCGGAAACAAAAATGACCGGGGTGTATCATTGAGTCTTTGCCGCAATCCCGCGTCCGCCAAGGCCAACCGGCTGACAGGACGCTGACGCGGCGCCGCTTTCACGGAGCCAAGCGCATATGAGCGACCAGCCCTTCTACGAACACCACGTCTTCTTCTGCCTCAACCAGCGCAAGCCGGGCGAGCGCACCTGCTGCGCCGACAAGGGCGCGCAGTCCGCGCAGGAGCACGCCAAGAAACGCATCAAGCAACTCGGCCTGGCCGGCGAAGGCAAGGTGCGCATCAACAAGGCCGGTTGCCTGGAACGCTGCGAAGAAGGCCCGGTGGTGGTGATCTACCCGCAAGGCACCTGGTACACCTTCGTCGACAATGAAGACATCGACGAAATCATCGACAGCCACATCGTCGGCGGCAAGATCGTCGATCGCCTGAAGATCTGAGCCCCCTCACCGCACTTCGCCACAGCCACACGCAATGAACGCACATACCCAGAATTTCATGATCGCCGGCGCCGTCGGCCAGCTCGAATGCGCGCTGGACCTGCCGGATCCCGACGCCTTCGCCGCCCCCGTGGGCTTGGCGCTGGTGGCGCACCCGCACCCGCTGTTCGGCGGCACGATGGACAACAAGGTGGCGCAAACGCTGGCGCGCACCTTCCTCGCGCTGGGCTATGTCGCCGTGCGCATGAATTTCCGCGGCGTCGGCAAATCCGAGGGCACGCATGACCACGGCGCCGGCGAGACCGACGACATGGCGCTGCTGCTGCAGCACATGCGCGCGCAATACCCCGACCTGCCGCTGGCACTGGGCGGCTTCTCCTTCGGCACCTTCGTGCAGGCGCAGCTGCAGCAGCGCCTGCTGCAAGCCGACCCGGCGCAGGCGGCCGAGCGCCTGGTGCTGGTGGGCACCGCCGCCGGCAAATGGCCGATGCCGCCGGCGCCGGCCAACACCATCCTGATCCACGGCGAACAGGACGACACCATTCCGCTGTCTGCGGTGCTGGACTGGGCGCGCCCGCAGGAACTGCCCGTGGTCGTGATCCCCGGCTCGGATCACTTTTTTCACCGCAAGCTGCAACATATCAAGAACGTGGTGGTCGAAAGCTGGCATCGCCGTCCGGCGCAGCCGCAAGCCTGATCTGCCGCTGCCGCGCGGCGATGGGGTAAGCGCCGCCACGCGCGGCTTCCGTGAGGGGATTTTCGGGGTAGAAGATCCATTCAAATTGGGGACGGAAGCGGTACGGCGTTTATAATCCCGGGTGCAATCCGTCTCGCAGTTCCAATCGGATGGTTCTCCAGGCTGCGGCAAGCGCCGACAGCCGCCGGACCCGCCTGGCTTCACTTCACTTTT
The DNA here is from genome assembly GCF_017814915.1 of Herbaspirillum sp. LeCh32-8. Lineage (GTDB taxonomy): Bacteria > Pseudomonadota > Gammaproteobacteria > Burkholderiales > Burkholderiaceae_D > Herbaspirillum. Next base: position 21,400 of record NZ_JAGIPZ010000014.1, read on the forward strand.
CAAACCAACAGCAACGATGTTCCCCGTGCTGGCAATTTTTCTTAGGCACCGATGAAAAAGCTTCTCGCGGCGCTCGCCGCCACCGTCCTTTCCATTTCCACCCTCACCGCTTCCGCACAGGCCCTGCCGCCGCCGACGGTCGCCGCCAAGTCCTGGCTGCTGCTGGACGCCTCGGCCAACCAGGTGATCGCCTCCAGCGATCCCGATATGCGTGTCGAGCCGGCCTCGCTGACCAAGCTGATGACCGCCTACCTGGCCTTCGCCGCGCTGCGCGACAAGCGCCTCTCGCCGGAGCAGGAAGTCAGTGTGTCGGTGAACGCCTGGAAGGTCGATCCGAGCAGCTCCAAGATGTTCATCGAGCCGAACAAGCCGGTCTCGATCGACAACCTGCTGTACGGCCTGATTTCTGTGTCCGGCAATGACGCCGCCGTGGCCGTGGCCGAAGCCGTGTCCGGCACCGAGGACGCCTTCGTGCAGCTGATGAACCGCGAAGCGCAGCGCCAGGGCCTGACCAACAGTCACTTCAGCAACCCGCACGGCCTGCCCAGCCCGGACACCTATACCACCGCGCGTGACCTGTCCATCCTGTGCCGCAACCTGATCAACGATTTCCCCGAGTACTACAAGCGCTATTACTCGGTGAAGAAGTTCACCTACAACAACATCACCCAGCCGAACCGCAACCGCCTGCTGTGGCTGGACCCGACCGTCGACGGCATGAAGACCGGCCACACCTCCAGCGCAGGCTATTCGCTGATCACGTCGGCCCATCGCCCGGTGCCCAACGGCGAGCGTCGTTTGATCTCGGTGGTGATCGGCACCGTGTCCGACCAGGTGCGCACCCAGGAAAGCCAGAAGCTGCTGAACTGGGGCTTCCAGAACTTCGACGCCGTGAAGCTCTACGCCAAGGGCCAGCCGGTGGATACGCCTGACGTGTGGAAGGGTTCGCAGGGCAAGATCAAGGTCGGCTTCAAGAACGACGTCTACATCACCATCCCCAAAGGTACTGCAGACCGCGTCAAGACCAAGCTGAACCGCAACGACCCGCTGATCGCCCCGATCTCGGAAAACGCCAAGATCGGCACTCTGCAAGTCACCATCGACGACAAGACCGTCGCCGAACTGCCGGTGGTTGCACTGGAATCGGTAGGCCCGGCCGGCTTCATCGGCCGCGCATGGGACTCGCTGCGCTTGATGTTCAAGTAAGCGCCGTCCGCTTCCTCCGCTTCAAACGAAAACGCCATCGGGATCCGGTGGCGTTTTTTGTTTGTGCAATGGCTTTGGTGGACCGCGATGAGCGACGCCGATAGCCCGATTGCTCTTCAGTGAGGCATGACGAGCGACACTGGATCCCCGCCTTCGCCGGGATGACCGTTTATTTGGATGGCGAGTCTGTCTTCGCAGTGGATCAAACCTGATGCGGCCAAGGCGGCCGATACGAACGTCGGAGAAGTGCGACGAACGACGCTGGGTCCCTGCTTTCGCAGGGACGCCGGATTGCATCAGATAGCGAGCCACCACATCGAAGCCGCAGGCGAGCAGCAAGCATACGAGGCCGAAGGCGAGGATGAGCAGAGGCGATGCCGAAGGCGAGCGCCATCCCAATGCCGCAGGCGAGGCGGATGGCATTTCCCCTTGTGGGCCAGCCGTCGGAGCGCGATGAAAAATGGATCAGCAAGGCAACCGGAGCGCAGCGACTTTGCCTTGCCCATTTTTTACCGCGCTCCGCAGGGAACCCCGAAGGGGCTGGCGCTTTAGGGGCCGCTTTCTTTTGCTTACTTTTCTTGGCGGAGCAAGAAAAGTGAGCGGCTGCCGGGCCGCCCCCGGCGCTGCGTTCCGACCGAAGAAAGAAAAGCACAAAGCCGGTACATCGGCACGTCGCAAGAGCAGACTACCCAGCTCGAACAACAAGCACCGCTGAAGCGCAACAGACGACGCCGGGTCCCTGCTTTCGCAGGGATGACGGATTCCAATTGATGGCGAGTCTGCCTTACAACCAATGACGGCGCTTGATGCTGCTTGGGTGATGAACGTCGGCGTCGAAGAAGCACAAGGAACGGCGCTGAATCCCAGCCATCACCTCACCTGCATTCGACCAGCTCAGCCCCCCCCAACCCAACTCAAATTCAGCACAGCAAAACAAAAACGCCACCGGTTCCCCGATGGCGTTTCCCTTTAAAGCCAACTACTCAGCAACTTAAGCAGCAACCGCTTCCTTGGCAGCAGGCGCAACCTCATCCACCGACGAACGGATCAGATGATCGAACGCCGACAGCGAAGCGGTCGCACCCGCACCCACCGCAATCACGATCTGCTTGAACGGCACCGTGGTGACGTCGCCGGCTGCAAACACGCCCGGAATCGAGGTCTGGCCGCGCGCATCGATCTCGATCTCGCCGTGCTTGGACAAGGCAACGGTGCCCTTGAGCCATTCGGTGTTCGGCACCAGGCCGATCTGCACGAACACGCCTTCCAGCTCCACGTGCTTGATCTCACCGGTCTCGCGTTCCTTGTAGCTGATGCCGTTGACCTTCTTGCCGTCGCCGGTGATCTCGGTGGTCTGCGCCGAGGTCACGATGGTGACGTTGGACAGGCTCTTCAGCTTCTTCACCAGCACCGCATCCGCCTTCAGCTCGGCCGCGAATTCCAGCAGCGTCACATGGCTGACGATGCCGGCCAGGTCGATTGCCGCTTCCACGCCGGAATTGCCGCCGCCGATCACCGACACGCGCTTGCCCTTGAACAGCGGGCCGTCGCAGTGCGGGCAGTAGGCCACGCCGTGGTTGCGGTATTCGCGCTCACCCGGCACATTGACTTCACGCCAGCGGGCGCCGGTGGACAGGATCACGGTCTTGCCCTTCAACACGCCACCGTTGGCCAGCTTGACTTCGATCAGCTTGTCGCCAGCCACCAGGGACTCGGCGCGCTGGGTGTTCATGATGTCGACCTCGTATTCGCGGACGTGCTGCTCCAGCGCGGTGGCGAAGTGCGGGCCTTCGGTTTCCTTGACGGAGACGAAGTTCTCGATCGCCAGCGTGTCCAGCACCTGGCCGCCGAAACGCTCGGCGACGACGCCGGTGCGGATGCCCTTGCGCGCTGCATAAATCGCGGCAGCTGCGCCGGCCGGGCCACCGCCGACGATCAGCACGTCGTACGGATCCTTGGCGCTGAGCTCTTCACCCTTGCGGGCGGCGGCGCCGGTATCCAGGCGGGCGAGGATTTCTTCGACGCCGGTACGGCCCTGGCCGAACACTTCACCGTTCATGTAGATGGTCGGCACGGCCATGATCTGGCGTTGCTCGACTTCGCCCTGGAACAGCGAGCCGTCGATGGTCACCGAGCGGATGCGCGGGTTGATGATCGACATCACGTTGAGCGCCTGCACGACCTCCGGGCAGTTCTGGCAAGTCAGCGAGACATAGGTCTCAAAGCTGTAATCGCCGTCGAGGTTCTTGATCTGCTCGATCACCTTGTCGTCGAGCTTGATCGGGTGGCCGCCGACCTGCAGCAGTGCCAGCACCAGCGAGGTAAATTCGTGGCCCATCGGGATCGCGGCGAATTCGACGCTGATATCGGTCCCGGGGCGGTTCAACTTGAACGACGGCGAGCGCGCGTTCTTGGTATCGCGATGCTCGACCAGCGTAATGCGGTCCGACAGCAACACGATCTCTTGCAGGAGCTCCTGCATTTCACGGGATTTGGCGCCATCATCCAGCGACGCGACGATCTCGATCGGCTGGGTGACCTTTTCCAGGTAGGCCTTCAATTGGGTCTTGAGATTGGCATCAAGCATGGTGATTTCACTTTCCTCGTTTGGAGATTCTTGTCGTCCGGACCACGGCATCCGCCTTGTGGGCTTCAGCCGCTTGCCCGCAGCAGGCCCGGACGTGTACTTCTTCAGTATTTCAAACTACGTTAAATCGTTGAGTGGGCGTAGCGAGCGGTTCAAGGTCGGCAGGAGAAGCGCAGTCGTACGAGAGTACGACGAGCATCGCAGTGCCGAGATTGAGCCGCGCAGTAGCCCAATCAATGATTTAGATCTTGCCGACCAGGTCCAGGGACGGCTTCAGGGTCGCAGCGCCTTCTTCCCACTTGGCAGGGCAGACTTCGCCCGGGTGCGAAGCAACGTACTGGGCAGCCTTGACCTTGCGCAGCAGTTCCGAAGCGTCACGGCCGATGCCGTTGTCGTGGATTTCCAGAACCTTGATCTGACCTTCCGGGTTAATCACGAAGGTGCCGCGCAGTGCCAGGCCTTCTTCTTCGATCAGCACTTCGAAGTTGCGCGCCAGGGTTGCGGTCGGGTCGCCAACCAGCGGGTATTGCACCTTCTTGATGGCTTCCGAGGTGTCGTGCCATGCCTTGTGGGCGAAGTGGGTGTCGGTCGAGATACCGTAGATTTCAACGCCCAGCTTCGAGAATTCAGCGTAGTTGTTTGCCAGATCTTCCAGTTCGGTCGGGCAGACGAAGGTGAAGTCGGCCGGATAGAACACGAACACGGACCATTTGCCCTTCAGGGTCGCTTCGGAGATGTCGACGAACTTGCCAGCGTGGTAAGCAGTTGCCTTGAACGGTTTGATAGTGGTGTTGATCAGGGACATTTCTATTTCCTTTTTAGGGGGTTGAGTGAAGCAGTGGGAAGAATAGTAAAACGCAGAATCAAATAGATCAATTTTATTTAATCAATATTTTTGATTGGAATTAACTATCGACATGGAGGGCGAGGCTATCGAGGACATGAAGTTGCCCGCAGGCAGCAGCCCTTGAAAACACATGGCGACGATGCCTGCTTCTGCAAGTCGCCGTTGGCGCTTTTCAAGCACTTGGCCGTATGTCGACAACCATCGCTTAACATGGATGCCTCGTCGCTGCCGGGCTGAATCATGCACCCGGTCAGAAATGAGGCAGCGGGATGGCATCCCGCCGCAATGTTACTGCAAGGCAGCGCCTTTCGCGCGGCCTCCCATCACCGTAGAACGCCACCACGGAGACCACCGCCCAGCCATGAGCGAAAACAGCAAACCCACGCCCGGCCGTCGCGCCGACTACCGCCACTTCCACCCCATCCAGACACGCTGGATGGACAACGACGTCTACGGTCACGTCAACAACGTCGTCTACTACAGCTGGTTCGACACGGCGGTGAATCACTACCTGGTAGCCGCCGGCGTGCTCGATATCGAGCGCAGCCCGGTGATCGGGCTGGTGATCGAGACCCGCTGCAACTACTTCGCGTCGATCGCCTTCCCCGAGCAGGTCGAGGTCGGGGTGCGCGTGGCGCATGTGGGACGCAGCAGCGTGCGCTACGAGATCGGCATCTTCAAGGCGGGGGATGAAACGGCGGCGGCGCAAGGACATTTCGTGCACGTCTACGTGGATCGCGCGTCGCGCCGGCCGGTGGAGATTGCGGCGGCGATGAGGAAGGCGCTGGGGGCGATTGCTGTCGGCTGACCCGGAGCAGTTGAAAGACGCTGGGCTCCTGCTTTCGCAGGAGCGACGGCGGGTAATGTGCTGTTGACCTGTCGTTCCTGCGAAAGCAGGAACCCAGTGTCGTTCGAATTTTAGGACAGCGGCAAGAAAAAACGCCCGCCGCATTGCTGCGGCAGGCGCTCTTGTCCGACTACTCCGTCAGGCTCAGGCAGCCAGCTGCTTCTCCAGCTTGCCCTTGACGCCCACCAGCTCGGCCGGCAGCTTGTGCGCCAGCTTCTCGAACAGCTCGGCGTGCAATTCCAGCTCTTTCTTCCATGCCGCCTTGTCGATCGAGGTGATGGTGGCGAACTGATCGGCGGTGAAGTCGATGCCTTCCCACTGCAGGTCTGCAAAGCGCGGGGTGATGCCGAACAGGTGCTCGACGCCGCCGGTCTTCACGCCTTGCGGGTCTTCGATACGGTCCAGCATCCACTTCAGCACGCGCATGTTGTCGCCGAAGCCAGGCCACACGAACTTGCCGTTCTCGTCGGTGCGGAACCAGTTGACGCAGTAGATCTTCGGCAGTTCGGCCGGCGAGGCGGCGATCTTCTTGCCGATGTCCAGCCAGTGCTGGAAGTACTCGCTCATGTTGTAGCCGGCGAAGGGCAGCATCGCGAACGGGTCGCGACGCACCACACCCTGCTGGCCGACAGCCGCAGCGGTGGTTTCCGAACCCATGGTGGCCGCCATGTAGACGCCTTCCACCCAATTGCGGGCTTCGGTCACCAATGGCACGGTGGTCGAGCGGCGGCCGCCGAAGATGAAGGCCGAGATCGGCACGCCGGCCGGATCGTCCCAGGCCGGATCGATCACCGGGTTCTGGGTGGCGGAGACGGTGAAGCGCGCGTTCGGGTGTGCCGCCTTGCGGCCGGTTTCCTTGGCGATCTCCGGAGTCCAGTCCTTGCCCTGCCAGTCAATCAGGTGCGCCGGCGCTTCTTTGGTCATGCCTTCCCACCAGACGTCGCCGTCGTCGGTCAGCGCGACGTTGGTGAAGATGGTGTTGGCCGAGACCGAAGCCATGCAGTTGAAGTTGCTCTTCTCGTTGGTGCCCGGGGCCACGCCGAAATAGCCGGCTTCCGGATTGATCGCATACAGGCGGCCATCGGCGCCCGGCTTGATCCAGGCGATGTCGTCGCCGATGGTGGTGACCTTCCAGCCGCCGAAAGCCTTGGGCGGGATCAGCATGGCGAAGTTGGTCTTGCCGCAAGCCGACGGGAACGCCGCCGCAACGTAGTGCTTCTTGCCTTCGGGCGATTCCACGCCGAGGATCAGCATGTGCTCGGCCAACCAGCCCTGGGCGCGGCCCATGGTGGAGGCGATGCGCAGCGCGAAGCACTTCTTGCCCAGCAGCGCGTTGCCGCCGTAGCCGGAGCCGTAGGACCAGATTTCGCGGGTCTCTGGGTAATGCACGATGTACTTGGTGGCGTTGCACGGCCAGGCCACGTCCTGCTGGCCGGCGGCCAGGGGCGCGCCCACGGTATGCACGCACGGCACGAAGTCGCCGTCGGCGCCCAGCACGTCATAGACGGCCTTGCCCATGCGGGTCATGATGCGCATATTCACGGCCACGTACGGCGAGTCCGACAGTTCGACGCCGATGTGGGCGATCGGCGAGCCCAGCGGGCCCATCGAGAACGGCACCACGTACAGGGTGCGGCCGGCCATGGAGCCGTCGAACAGGCCGTTGAGGGTCTGGCGCATCTCGGCCGGGTCGGTCCAGTTGTTGGTCGGGCCGGCGTCTTCCTTGTTGGGGGTGCAAATGAAGGTGCGGTCCTCGACGCGCGCCACGTCGGACGGGTCGGAGCAAGCCAGGTAGCTGTTGGGACGCTTTTCCTGGTTCAACTTCTTCATGGTGCCGGCTGCGACCATTTCGGCGCACAGGCGGTCATATTCTTCCTGCGAACCGTCGCACCAGTAAATGCGAGCCGGCTTGGTCAGCGCAGCGATTTCGGCGACCCAGTTGATCAGTTTCTGGTGTTTGACGTAGGCGGGAGCGTTCACTGCGGGAACGCCGGCCATGAGGGGTTGGTTCATAGATGCTACCTCCAATGCCACAAAGTTAATGAATTCGTTTTGGCACGGCAGGATCGTCGTTGCTTGACACCGGCGGGGCGACTACTCAGCACTCACACCAGCCAGCGAAACGGCGTTCCCGTCGGCGGCGACCGCCATCCTCGGATACCGGTCGCTGAGCCCGCAACCTTGGTTGGATACGGGGCTTGGCTCACTCTTCGACAGTGAAAAGTGGAAAAAGGTGGCAAGGATTGTACCCCGGCAAAAAAGAATTTACTGAAATTTGTAGCGAGATATACCCGACTTATGTAGTAGGTAATTACAAATTAAAAAAATTCTGTTTTTTCATTACCAGTGCGAATAACACGACTTTCCGTGAAAACCGCTTGAATACTGGTTTTGCACGGGATTGCGGGCAACACATCATTCACAATGTGAATATCTCGCGCAAAAAATCAACGAAAACTTTCACTTTGGCCGTTTCGCGACGGGCCGGCTGGTAGAGGGCAAAGATGTCCGGGCCGGCCGCTTGCCACTCCGGCAATACCGGCACCAGTTCACCATTGCGCAGGGCCGGCGAGAGCGACACCGACATCTGCTGGATGATGCCGCAACCAGCCTTGCCCGCCTCGATCATGGACTCCACGTGATCCATCATCACCATCCCCTTCGGAGTATGCGAGCCTTCCACGCCGTCGCGGGAAAAGCGCCAAGGCCGGATCATGCGCGTGCGCGGGTTGAGGAAGCCCAGGCAGGCGAACTGGTCCAGCGATTCGGGCGACTGCGGCCAGCCGTATTGCTGCAGGAAAGACGGCGCGGCGCAGCAGACATAGGCGGTCGACGCCAGCTTGCGCGCCACCAGGCCTGAATCAGGCAGCTCGCCGATGCGCACCAGCACGTCGATGCCCTCTTCCACCAGGTCGATCATGCGGTCGCTCACGGTGATGCGCAGCGCGATCTCGGGATAGCGCCGCAGGAAGGCGGGCAGCGCCGGCGCCACGTACTGGCGGCTGATCACGTTGGGCAGGTCGACCCGCAACACGCCGGCCGGGGCGTTGCCGGACGCGCGCAGCCCGGCCTCCAGCTCGCCCATGTCGGCCAGCAGGCGCAGCGCCTTGGCATGGCAGTGACGGCCCTCTTCGGTCAGCGACATGCTGCGCGTGGTGCGGTTGATCAGGCGCACCTTGAAATGCGCCTCCAGCGCGGCGACGTGATTGGTCACCGAGGAGGTCGACATGGAAAGCTTCTCCGCCGCGCGGCTGAAGGCGCCGGCCTCGACCACCGCGCAAAACACCTTGAGCATGTCCAGCCTGTCCATCGCGATCTCCCGTCTGTGGTTGTGCACCGATTCTATGGCAAGCCTGCGGCCGGATTATCCAGCGCCGCGCAATTCTGATTTCTCGCGCGCCCCGTTTTTCGCGACGGCCGCGCTGCCTACACTGCCCTGCATCGACCGTAACGCCAGCCGGCGGCGGCGACCACCCAACACTATCCAAGGAGAAACGCCATGAATGCCAACACCATGCAAGCCGCCGTCCTGCAACGCTTCGGCGCCCCGCTCGCCCTGACCGAGGTCGAAATTCCCCCGCTGCGTCCCGGCCAGGTGCTGGTGCGCGTCGCCGCCAGCGGCGTCAATCCGCTGGACACCAAAATCCAGGCGGGCAACGCCGCCCATGCCCAGGCCAGCCTGCCGGCCATCCTCGGCATCGACCTGGCCGGCACGATGGAAGCCGTGCATGCCGGCGAAACCCGCTTCCAGCCCGGCGACGAGGTCTACGGCATGACCGGCGGCGTGGGCGGCGTACCGGGTTCGCTGGCGCAGTTCGCCGCGGTCGACGCCGACCTGCTGGCCATCAAGCCGCGCACGCTGGACATGCGCCAGGCCGCCGCCCTGCCGCTGATCTTCATCACCGCCTGGGAAGGTCTGGTGGATCGCGCCCGCGTCCACGCCGGCCAGAAGGTGCTCGTGCACGGCGGCGCCGGCGGCGTCGGCCACATGGCGGTGCAGGTGGCGCTGGCGGCCGGCGCCGAGGTCTACGCCACCGGCAGCGCTGAACAACGAAACGTGATCGAAAGCCTGGGCGCCACCTTCATCAATTACCGCACCCAGAGCGTGGACGACTACGTCGCCCTGCATACCGGCGGCGAAGGCTTCGACGTCGTCTACGACACCGTCGGCGGCGCCACGCTGGACGCCTCCTTCGCCGCCGCCCGCCGCTACCACGGCCACGTGGTCAGCTGCCTGGGCTGGGGCGCGCACAAGCTGGCCCCGCTGTCCTTCCGCGCCGCCACCTATTCGGGCGTATTCACGCTGCTGCCGCTGCTGTCGGGTCGCGAACGCGCACATCACGGCGACATCATGCGCGAAGCGACACGGCTGGCCGATGCCGGCCGCCTGCGCGTGCTGATGGATGAGCGCCGCTACACGCTGGCCCAGGCCAACGAAGCCCAGGCCGTGGTCGCCGCCGGCCAGGCGCGCGGCAAACTGGTGGTGGACGTCGCCGTCTGAAGCGGGATAGCGCATGCCGAACGGCGGCAATTTCTTTATGATGGCGCTAAGACGCGCCCTCATCCACCTCGCGACGGCGCAGCTCAACCATATAACCACAGCCGATGCCACGGAGACCCACATGAAAATTGCCATCCTCGACGACTATCAGGATTCGGTGCGCCACCTCGACTGCTTCCGCATGCTCGACGGCCACGACGTCAAGGTGTTCACCAACGGCGTGCGCGGCGCGGGCCAGCTGGCCGCGCGGCTGGCGCCGTTCGACGCGCTGGTGCTGATCCGCGAGCGCACCTCGCTGAACAAGCTGCTGCTGGAAAAACTGCCCCTGCTGAAGCTGATCTCGCAGACCGGCAAGGTCAGCGGCCATATCGATGTGGCCGCCGCCACCGAGCACGGCATCGCCATCGTAGAAGGCGTGGGCGATCCGACCGCACCGGCCGAGTTGACCTGGGCATTGATCATGGCCGCCATGCGGCGCGTGCCGCAGTACTGCCAGGCGCTGCGCGCCGGCGCCTGGCAGCAGGTGTCGGCCACGCCGCACCACAATGTGATCGGCAGCGCGCTCAAGGGGCGCACGCTGGGGGTCTGGGGTTACGGCAAGATCGGCAAGATGGTGGCCGGCTACGGCCGCGCCTTCGGCATGAAGGTGGTGATCTGGGGTCGCGAGGCCAGCCGCGAACAGGCGCAGAAGGACGGCTTTGAGGCCGCCGCCGACAAGGAGGAGTTCTTCCGCCAGGCCGATGTGATCACGCTGCACCTGCGCCTGAACGACGCCACCCGCGGCATCGTCAAGGCGGACGACCTGGCGCTGATGAAGCCCACCGCCTGCTTCACCAATACCAGCCGCGCCGAGCTGGTCGAAGAGGGCGCGCTGGAAGCCGCCCTGCAACAGGGTCGCCCCGGCCTGGCCGCACTCGACGTCTACGAGCGCGAACCGCTGCCGGTCGATTCGCCGCTCTTAAAGATGGATAACGTGGTGGCTGCGCCGCACCTGGGCTATGTGGAAAAGGACGGCTACGAGCTGTACTTCCGCGCCGCCTTCCAGAACATCCTCGACTACGCCGCCGGCGCGCCGAAAAACGTGCTCAATCCTGAGGTTCTGAAGTAATCCGGTGCACGGTGCGCACCGGCGGGTTGTACTGCAGCAGCGGTGACCCGCCGGCGGCCTTCCACAGATGCCGCCAACCCGGCGGCCACGGCAACGGCGGGCCCGCATACTCGGGCACGTTGCGGCGGATCGGGATCACCGGCAGATGCTCCGGCATCTTGCCGTTGTAATGCCAGCCCAGGCTGAACGCGTAGTCCGGCAACAGCGTGGCGCACACCAGCTCGAACCAGTTGGCGTGCTCCTCATCCTCACCCAGCGCCTGCGCCAGGCCCTGCGGATCGAATTGCGCCAACAGGCGCGCCAGCTCCTCGGGCGTTGCGCCAGGCGTGTCGCCCCAGCCCATCACCGGATTGAAGTTGTAGTCGGCGCCGGAGCCATACCAGCCTTCGCGCCACGGGCGCTCGATCCAGTTGCGCGGACCGCCGAAGAGGTGCCAGCGCCAATGCAGGCCGGACGGCTTGGGCCAACTGTAGAGATAAAGACGCTGGTAACCGGCGCGGTGCAGCTCGCGCACCATCGCCATCAGCCGCGCGTGCGGCATGCGATCCGGCGGCGCGCGCCGAAACAGGATCGGCGTGCCGTCGGCATGCTGCACCTCGTCCGAGGACAGGTTCAGATCCAGGGTGCGCACCTCGCTGCCAAAGCGCGCGGAAATCCACCCCGTCAACAGATTGACGAGCACGATCACGCCATAGCCGCGATGGCGGTGGAAGATCACTGTGCCGGGTGCCAATGGTTTCATATGCGGTTCATTATAAGGTGCATCGCGGGATCGCATTTCCGCCCCGCCCGATCACGCCGGGACAGCACAACGGCCGGGCGCGCCACGAATATTGCCACGCTGCATCATTCAGAAAATCTCATGTAAAGATCTGTGGCGCAAACCCCGAATTTCAAGCTTTTCATCAGGCGATAACCGACCTGCCTCGCTAGAATCCGCTGCGCGGTAAAACGCTATAAATAATTTCCCGGGGAAGAGATGACGAGCTTGTCCGCATTGCGGACGCGTTCGGGCATTGGCATGCAATTTGCACCTTTCCCCGTGCAGCACATACAAAAAACAAACAACAGATGTCGGAAGATCCAACATCGCGGTTCGTTGGTCTTGCGGCGCTACCAGAGGGATGTACAACGATGCCAAACGCCACGACCGCTCACCCGGCCTCCATACACACTGAAACTTTTTTGCCCTACATGCGCGACGTCGCCAAGTGCGAGCAGTCGCTGCAGGAACTGAACCTGATGTGGCGCGTCATTGAGGCCTCGGCCAAGATGAACTGTCCGGTCGAAGCCAAGACCATCCTCCCCACCATGGCCGCGACCCGCTCCGGCTTCTCGCGGCTGGAGCGCGAGCTGGTGAGCAGCCTGGTGGAAGAGAAGGTGCGCAATGTGCTGGCCGAGATCGGCACCAAGGCCCAGTACGTGATCGACATCGTGGTGCGCAACCTGTTCGAGCGCACCGCCGACGTCGGCTTTCTGGCCACCGACCGCGAGCTGTGCAACTTCGTGGCCGGCATCACCGACTCGGCCGACGCCGCGCGCTACCGCCTGCGCGAATACCGCAACAAGTACACCGTCTATGACGAGATCCTGCTGCTCGACACCGAGGGCAACGTGCTGGTGCAGATCGACCCGAGCACCCCGCTGGAGCACAGTGCGGATCCGCTGATCAGGCAAACGCTGGAGTCAGACACCTACGTCGAGATCTTCCGCGCCACCGACCTGCGCCCGGGCAAGGATCGCGCACTGATTTATGCGCGGCGCATGCACCATCCCCAAACTGGTGCGGTGATCGGCGTGCTGTGCCTGTGCTTCCACTTCGAGGAGGAGATGGCCGGCATCTTCTGCGCGCACCGCGATCCGGAAGCGCGCGCCAACATGCTGCTGCTGGATGGCGACAACCGCGTGATCTCCAGCGCCGATGCGCTGTGGATTCCGCCGGGCACGCAAGTGCCGGTCAACACCGGCGGTCAACCGCAGCTGATGATGTTCTGCGGCCGCGAGTATCTGGTGCGCACCTTCACCTCCGGCGGCTACCAGGGCTACCCGGGCCCGGCCGGCTGGCAGGGGCAAGTCATGATCCCGGTCGAGGTCGCCTTTACCGGCATCGTCAGCGACGTGCTCTCGCGCCTGTCGCCGGAGCTGACCGAAGGCCTGCTGTCGCACGCGCACTCCTTCTGCCCGCCGCTGTACGACATCATGACCGCGGCCAAGACCATCCAGCGCATCGTCTGGAACGGCCAGGTGATGACCGCCGGCCAGCGCGGCGAGATGCAAAAGCTCAAGACCATCCTCGACCAGATCAGCGAGACCGGCAACCGCAGCAATGAGCTGTTCGCCCAATCCATCCACGACCTGTACCAGGCAGTGCTGGCCTCCAGCATGCGCGACGCCGAGTTCACCACCGGCCTGCTGGTGGACCTGCTGGATCGCAACCTTTACGAACGCTCCGACGACTGCCGCTGGTGGGCGCTCACGCCCGAGCTACGCGCAGCGCTGGCCGCGCCGGACATCGACCAGGCCACGGCTGCCAAGCTCAATGAGATCCTGGCCTACATCAACGGGCTCTACACGGTCTACACGCGCCTGTTCGTCTACGATCGCCACGGCCGCATCGTCGCTGCCACCGGCGACGCGCTGGAGAGCGTGATCGGCAGCAGCATCGACGCCGACACGCTGGCGCAAGTGATGGCGCTGCGCACGCAGCAGCAATACCACGTCAGCAGCTTCGCGCCGAGCGCCCTCTACGGCGGGCGCGACACCTACATCTATCACGCCGCCATCCGCGCCCTGGGTAACGACGGCGAGGTGGTCGGCGGTATCGGCATCGTGTTCGACTCCGCCCCCGAGCTGCGCAACATGCTCGACGCCGGCCTGGCGGGCAAGGACAAGATGAGCGCCCTGTACGTAGACCGCCGCGGCCGTATCCTCTCCAGCACCGATGCCAGCCGCCCCACCGGCAGCATGCTCGACATTGATCCCGCCCTGCTGCAGGTGGCCAACGGCGAAGGCCGCTCAGGCGTCACGGTGCATGACGGCCAGTACGCCATCGTCGCGGTCAGCGCCTCCAACGGCTATCGCGAATTCAAGGTCAGCGACGGCTACAAGGAAGACGTGATCGCCGTGGTCTTCCAGTGCTTCGGCGCGCTCAACCATGGCAACCAGCAAAACGCCGGCAGCGACTTCCACCTGGAAAGCGAAGCGGCCTCGGCCGACGGCCTGGAATACGCCACCTTCTTCTCCGACGGTGGCCTGTTCGCCATCTCGGCGGCCAATGTGATGGAAGCCGTACCGTATTCGGCGGTGCTGCCCACGTCGATGGGCAACCGCGCGGAGCAGATCGGCGTGCTCGGGCTGAGCCGCGACGATCAGCACAAGGAGTTCATCTGGGTGTTCGACCTGGGCCAGCTGATCCGCGGCACCCGCTCCGCAGTCACCGGCAGCAGCCAGGTGATGATCGTGCGGCATGGCGCGCACACCATCGGGCTGCTGGTCGACGAGCTGCACGCGGTGCCGCAGTTCAACCCGGCGCAAATCATCCACACGCCCTTCGCCATGCAGGGCGAGTCCATGCTGGTGTCGCAGGTGATCAAGGCCAACGGCGGCAAGCTGCTGATCCAGTCCATCGAGGTCGAGCGCCTGTTCGCGTATGTGGTGGACGGCACCATCCCGTTGCCGCCGCCGATGTCGGATGCGGCGCCGGCGCAGCAAGAAAAGCAGCAAGAACAGCGGCAACTGATGGCGGCCTGAGGCGCGGGTCGACGGTGCGCGGTGCAAGACGCCGTCCGTGTAAGATAGCGGACGGCGTTTTTCCACCCTTCTTCAATAGGACCATCATGAGCCTGCGCATCATCGCCACCGGCGGCACCTTCGACAAGCACTACGACGAAATCGCCGGCACGCTCGATTTCAGCGCCAGCCACTTGCCGCAGGTGATCTCACGCGCGCGCATCACCGCCGAAGTGATCCTGGAGGAACTACCGCTGCTGGACTCGCTGGAAATGCAGGATGCCGACCGCCAGCGCATCCTGGCCTCGTGCCGCGGCTCCACGCAACAGGCCATCGTCATCGTGCACGGTACCGACACCATGCAACTCACCGCCCAGGTGCTGGGCTCGGCGCTGCAGGACAAGACGGTGGTGCTGACCGGCGCCATGATCCCCTACGAGATCGCCAACTCCGATGCGCTGTTCAATTTCGGCTTCGCCTGCGGCGTGGCGCAAGTGCTGCCGCCGGGGGTATACGTGGCCATGAACGGCCAGATCTTCGCCTGGAACAAAGTGGCCAAGAACCGCAGCGCCGGCGTGTTCGAGCCGATCAGGTAAGCACCTCGCAGGGCGCAGCCGGCGGCCTGTGTCGCCTATGCGCCCTGATGCGTTTCAGCCCACTCGCGGCAGAACGCCAGCAGCGCCGCCAGACTGGGCGAAGACGCCCGATGGCTGCTGACCACCATGTAGAAATGCCGGCGCAAGGTCGGCAGCGGCGTCGCCAGCTCCAGCAATTTCCCCGACTCGATCATGTCTTCCACCACCGTGCGCGACAGGCAGCTGATGCCCAGTCCCTCGGCGGTGGCGCGCTTGATCGCCTCCGAGTTGCCGAACTCGAACGAGGAAGGCAGATGGTGCAGATAAGGAATCAGCGCGTGCTCGACCGCCTCGCGCGTGCCCGACCCGGTCTCGCGCAACAGCCAGTCGGCCTCGCGCAGCGCCTTGAGCGTGACCTTGCGGCCGGCTGCAGCGATCGGGTGATGCGGTGCAGCCACCACGATCAGCTCGTCGACCATCCACGGTTCCACATTGACGTTGTCGGCATGGCATGGGCCTTCGATCAAACCCGCATCCACCTCGAAATTGACCACCGCGTCGACGATGTCGGCGGTATTGGCCACCAGCGCCCGCACGCGCGCGCCCGCGTGGCGCTGGCGGTAGGCGGCGATCATCGCCGGCAACATGTAGCTGCCGATGGTGGTGGAGGCGCCCATGTGCAGCTCGCTGCCCGAGGCCGGATCGGCGAACTGGCGCTCGATGGTGTGCGCGGCATCCAGCATGTGGCGCGCCTGCGGCAGCAGCAGGCGGCCGCTGTCGTTGAGGACCAGACGCTTGCCGACCCGATCGAACAGTTGCACGCCGAGCAGGCTTTCCAGCTCGTTCAGCGATGCGCTGGCGGCCGACTGCGACAAGGCCACCAGTTCGGCAGCGGCAGTGGTGGTGCCTGACTGCGCCACCGCCAGGAAGATTTGCAATTGCCTCAAGGTAATTTTCATTTCTGCGCCGCCGAGATTTGCGTCCCGGCTTGGGGGACAGCCTGATGATTAACCATATAAACAGGTTGATATTAACAAAATAACGCGTTTTTCTTTTATATCAAGCACGCGTAAAGTCGGCTCCATCAACACAACAACAGCACGTGGAGAGCGACATGCGTACCGCCAGCCATCCCCAAACCCTGCATCCGCTGCCCGGCCTGGCGCTGTCAGGCGCCCTCGCCTGGGCCGCCATGCGCCTGGGCGACATCCCCTGGCTGCAGGATCACGGCTTCTCGGCGCTCACCGTGGCCATCGTGTTGGGCATCCTGCTGGGCAACACCCTCTATCCTCGCCTGGGCGCCTCATGCGGCCACGGCGTGAAATTCTCCAAGCAGATGCTGCTGCGCGCGGGCATCATCCTGTACGGCTTTCGCCTGACCTTCCAGGACATCGCCCACGTCGGCGTGACCGGCGTGGTGATCGACGCTGCCATGCTGCTGTCGACCTTCGGCCTGGCGTGGCTGGTGGGTGTCAAAGTGCTCAAGCTGGAACGCGACGCGGCGCTGCTGATCGGCGCCGGCAGCTCGATCTGCGGCGCGGCCGCGGTGATGGCCACCGAGCCGGTGCTGCGCGCCCGCAGCGAACAGGTCACGGTCGCCATCTCGACCGTAGTGATCTTCGGCTCGCTGGCGATCTTCCTCTATCCGCTGCTCTTTACGCTGCAGGCCGAACCGGCATGGGGCATGCGCCTGCCAAACTTCGGCATCTATATCGGCTCCACCGTGCATGAAGTGGCACAGGTGCTAGCCGCGGCGCGCTCGATCGACCAGCACACCGCCGATGTCGCGGTGATCACCAAGATGGTTCGCGTGATGATGCTGGCGCCGTTCCTGCTGATGCTGTCGATGAAGGCCGGCCCGTCGGCCTCGGGCGAACGCGGCAAGCTGTCGATCCCCTGGTTCGCCTTCGCCTTCATCGGCGTGGTGGTGTTCAACTCCTTCCTGCCGCTGCCGGCTGCCCTGAACCAGATCGTGCTGCAAGCCGACACCTTCATGCTGGCCATGGCGATGGTGGCGCTGGGCCTGACCACCCACCTCTCGGCCATTCGCAGTGCCGGCATCAAGCCGCTGCTGCTGGGCGCCGTCCTGTTCGGCTGGCTGGTGGTGGGCGGCGCGCTGGTGAACGGCGCACTGGGACGCCTGCTGGCCTGAGCGCCATCCTACGCAGACAACAAAAAAGCGCGGACCATCACGGTCCGCGCTTTTTTCATGGTGATGCTGAAGAACGCGTCAGTGCAGTTCGCCGCGCACCGTCAGTTCACGGATCACGCGCACGGTGTCGATGTCAGCCTCCTGGTAGGCCGAACGACGGAACTCGTTGTAGAAGGCCTCTTCACCGCCGGCGGCGGCCTCCGGCTGGCCATCGTCGTATTCGAAGCGCACGAACAGCACGCTCTCCTGCGGCTCCTCGATGGTCATGCTCATGCGCGAGGCGGCGATCTCGCCCTGCGCCGGTACCTCATAGAGCACCTGGATCTGCGGCAGGTAGGTCACCTTGTCGCGGATCACCAGCTGGCCGTAGCGCAGTTCGCGGCGCACGCTGTCCAGGTTCTTTTCATCGAGGCGGCAGTCGTCCAGATGCGGCATGAACAACTTGGGCGCCTCGGCGCGCATGACCAGGCCGCGCCACAGCTGCTCGCGGGTAAGCGTGTCGACCAGCGGGTTCAGCGGGTCGTTGATCTGGATGAGGTGATTGAATTTCATGGTTGTGCTCGTGCTCGTTGGCGACGCCTTCGTGTGGCAATTGTCCCACATCGCGGCTGATACAATGGCGCGTTTTTCCCTGCCCTCCTGATCCTCGATCCGAATGTCCGCTCCCTCCTTCGGGCTGAACAAGCCGCAAAGCGAAGCCGTCCACTACATGGCCGGCCCCTGCCTGGTGCTGGCCGGCGCCGGCTCGGGCAAGACGCGCGTGATCACGCAGAAGATCGCCCACCTGATCGAGAACTGCGGCTACGAATCGAGGAACATCGCGGCGCTGACCTTCACCAACAAGGCCGCGCTGGAAATGCAGGAACGCATCGCCAAGCTGCTGAAGGATCCCAAGCAGGCCAAGCACCTGACGGTGTCGACCTTCCACTCGCTGGGGGTGAAAATACTGCGCCAGGAGTCCAAGCATCTGGGGTTGAAGGATCGCTTTTCAATCATGGACAGCGACGATTGTTTTTCCCTGGTGCAAGAACTGGCGGTGACCACCGACAAGGCCATCATCCGCGGCATCCAGAATTCCATCTCGCTGTGGAAGAACGGCCTGGTCGATCCCGAGGTCGCGTTGAAGAGCGCGCAGACCGAAGACGAGGCGCAGGCCGCGCGCATCTTCCGCAGCTACGTGGCCACCCTGAAGGCCTACCAGGCGGTCGACTTCGACGACCTGATCCGGCTGCCGGTGGAGCTGTTCCAGTCCAATGAAGAAGTGCGCGACCGCTGGCAGCGCAAGCTGCGCTACCTGCTCATCGACGAATACCAGGACACCAACACCTGCCAGTACGAACTGGTGAAGCTGCTGGTGACCGGCGTGGGCAAGAAGCCCATGTTCACCGCGGTGGGCGACGACGACCAGGCCATCTACGCCTGGCGCGGCGCCACCATCGAGAACCTGAAGCTGCTGGGCGTGGATTTTCCCAACCTGCACCTGATCAAGCTGGAGCAAAACTACCGCTCCAGCACGCGCATCCTGCAGGCGGCCAACGCGGTGATTTCCAACAACCCCAAGCTGTTCGACAAGACCTTGTGGTCCGAGCACGGCCTGGGCGATCCGATCTCGGTGATGGCGATGGACGATGAAGAATCCGAAGCCGACCAGATCGCCATTTCCCTCTCGGCGCACCGCTTCGAGCGGCGCGCCAAGTTCGCCGACTACGCCATCCTGTACCGCGGCAACCACCAGGCGCGCATCCTCGAAAAAGCGCTGCGCCGCGAACGCATTCCCTACGTGATGTCGGGCGGCCAGAGCTACTTCGACCGCGCCGAGATCAAGGACATCATCGCCTACCTGCGCCTGATCGCGAACCAGGACGACGACCCCGCCTTCATCCGCGCGGTGACCACGCCGCGCCGCGGCGTCGGCCAGGCCACACTGGAGGTGCTGGGCACGCTGGCCGGCCAGTGGCAGTGCTCGCTGTTCGAGGCGGTCTACAAGGGCGGCCTGGAAGACAAGCTGACCGACCGCCAGCTGCTGCCGCTGCGCAAGTTCTGCGACTTCATCAACTCGCTGGAGTCGCGCGCGACCCGCCCCGGCCCCTCGGGCAGCGGCGAGAACGCGGGCAAGGTGCTGGACGACATGATGGAAGCCATCAACTACGAGTTCTACCTCTACGACAGCTTCGAGGAGCGCGCGGCGCAGGCGCGCTGGCAGAACGTGGTGGACTTCACCAACTGGTTGAAAGAACGCGCCTGCGGCGGACGCGATCGCGACGGCGAGGAAAAGAACCTGCTCGAGATCACCCAGATGGTGGCGCTGATGAGCATGCTGGAAGGCAAGGACGAAGAGCAGGACGCGGTGCGCATGTCGACGCTGCACGCCTCCAAGGGACTGGAGTTTCCGCACGTGTTCCTGGTCGGCGTGGAAGAAGGCATCCTGCCACACAAGGGCGACCCCGACACGCCGCCGGACGCGGCCGCAGCGCGCGTGGAGGAAGAGCGCCGCCTGATGTACGTCGGCATCACGCGTGCGCAGCGCTCGCTGCACATCTCCTGGTGCAAGCGCCGCAAGC
Source organism: Herbaspirillum sp. LeCh32-8 (assembly GCF_017814915.1). Lineage (GTDB taxonomy): Bacteria > Pseudomonadota > Gammaproteobacteria > Burkholderiales > Burkholderiaceae_D > Herbaspirillum. Next base: position 41,513 of record NZ_JAGIPZ010000014.1, read on the forward strand.
GCGCCAAGGAAATCATCGAGTGCCAGATCTCGCGCTTCGTGAAAGAGATGCGACTGGATGAAGGCACCGCGATCCCGCTGGAAGAGGAAAAGATCACGCCGCAGGCGCGCCTGGCCAACCTGAAGGCGCTGCTGGCCAAACCCAAGCCGGCGCCCGATCCCGATCCGGCCTGAGGGCAAGGGCTTGCGCACAAAGATTTCCGCTTTCACAACTTTGCCCGCACTTTTCTCCGGCCAACGGCGGTGATTGCGGCGAAAACGTGGTTTCGGCGGAATTTATTTACGGATTTCACCCGCAATTGCCCGCCTGCGCGGCTCAGCGGTTTACAATCTCGCCTGCAAAAAAATCGCAGAGTTTCAAACAAGAAATATTCGTCGCCGCATCCTGCAGTGCGCTGATGCAGTCCACCGCGGCCGGCTGCGATTCAATCAACCATTCAACCTAGGAACGCCTGAAGATGATCAAGATGTTTTCCCGCTACGCCCGCGCGCTGGCGCTGACCGCCGGCTTCGTCGGCATGCTGGGCCTGGCCGCCTGCGGCAAGCAGGAAGAGAAGGCCGCCGCGCCGCAAGCCGCGGCCCAGCCGCGCGTCTACCTGGTCGGCGTGGAGTCGGCCTATGCACCGTTCTCCTCGGAAAACGAACAGAAGACCGTGGTCGGTTTCGACATCGACGTCATGAAGGCGCTGGCCAAGAAGATCGGCATCGAAGTGAAGTTCGTGCCGACCCCGTTCGAGAGCATCTTCAACTCGCTGGCGCAGGGCGACCTGGACCTGCTGATCTCGGCCATCACCATCACCGACGAGCGCAAGAAGTCGGTCAGCTTCTCCGATCCGTACTTCGTGGCGACCCAGGCCATCGCCGTGCCGGCCGCTGACACCAAGGTCACCAAGATGGGCGACCTGAAGACCCTGACCGTGGGCACCCAGAGCGGCACCTCCGGCGACGAGCTGGTGCAGCAGGTGCTGGGCCAGAACAGCGCCAAGATCAAGCGCTTCGAATCGACCCCGCTGGCGCTGAAGGAACTGGAAGGCGGCGGCGTGGATGCGGTCGTGGCCGACGAGCCGGTGGTGAAGAACTACATCGCCAACAACCCCAACAGCAAGCTGCGCACCGTCAACGACAGCACCTTCCCGAAGGAAGACTACGGCATCGCCGTGCGCAAGGACGATCCGGAACTGCTGGCCAAGGTCAACAAGGCGCTGGCCGAGATGAAGGCTGACGGCAGCTTCGCCGCCATCAGCGCGCAGTACTTCGGCAAGTAAGCCGAGCCCCTTCGGCGCATCGCTCCGCGCCGCGCAACACCCTCGACAGGCCTTGTCTCAACGACAAGGCCTGTTTGCTTTGGGCGGGCCATTCGATGGATTCAAAGGGGATTCTCGTCGACCGGCGGCGCTGCGCTGGTAGCTTTTCAGGATTAACCAAGGATCTGCAGTAGCTGCAGCCGAGAACGATTGTTCCGCCGGCAATGCGTGTGAGAATGCCGCGCGACTGCCGCCGGCGGTCCGCCGCCTCCATCGTCTTCCGGGAGTCCAACGCCATGTCCGCCACCATCACCCGCTTCACCCTGCCTCTGTTGCTGCTGTGCGCCGCCCTGTTGAGCGCCTGCGACAAATCGTCCCCTGCGCCTTCTTCCTCGCCTGCCGCCGCCGCGCAGGCGCAGCAGGTCTATCGCGTCGGCACGGACGCCGCCTATGCGCCGATGGAGATGATGGTCGACGGCAAGCAGCCGACCGGTTTCGACATCGACCTGATGAGCGCCATTGCAGAACGCGGCGGCTTTCGTATCGAGTTCATCAACACGCCGTTCGAAAGCATCTTCAATTCGCTGCTGCAGGGCGACCGCGACCTGCTGATTTCCGCCATCACGATCACGCCCGAACGCCTGCGCAGCGTCAGCTTTTCCGAGCCCTATTTCGAAGCGCGTCAACTAATCGTCACCGTCGGCGGGCAACTGCGCGTGCGCGGCGCAGGAGACTTGTCCGGATTGAAAGTCGGCGTACAAAGCGCCACCACCGGCGACATCGCCATGCAAAAACTGCTGGGCCGCAACAACACGGCGATCCGCCGCTTCGAGTCGATGCCGCTGGCGCTGGCCGAACTGACGGCCGGCGGCGTCGACGCGGTGGTCGGCGATGAGGCGGTGGTGCGGCATTTCATCGCCGGCAGCAAGGGTGCCGGGCCGGCCTACCGCATCGTCGCCGACGACAACTTCGGTAAGGAGTATTACGGCATCGCCGTGCGCCCCGGCGACCAGGCGCTGCTGGAGCGCATCAACCGCGGCCTGGCGGCGGTGCGCGCGGACGGCACCTACGAGCGCATCCGCGCGCGCTATTTCGGCTCATAAGGCTGCCCCTTCCGGAGCGCCCGCCCCTGCTCCGACGCCCCCCTGCGGGGAATGCCGCCGCGCGCCGGGCGTTGCCAAACGCCACGCTCGGTGGCCGCGACGCTTTACCTGACCCACCCCGCCATATAAACTAACGCCCGCGCAGGAACGCCATCGGCCTTTCCACGGCCGCCGACCCGCTCGCATGCAGCCGGTCCGGCAGCAGCGTTCCTTTCCCCACTCCTTGAGTTCACCATGGATTTTCGCTGGAGCATCATCCAGGGCTACGCCCCTCTGTTTGCCAAAGGCCTGGTCGCGACCATACAGGTATCGCTGATCGGCATCGTGATCGGCACCGTGATCGGCCTGCTGGTGGGCATGCTGCGGCTGTCCACTGTGGCCCACGGCCCGTGGCGCTGGCCGCTGCGCATCGCGCGCTGGATCGCCGGCTTTTACGTCGCCTTCTTCCGCGGCACCCCGCTGTTCGTGCAGATCATGCTGATCCACTTCGCGCTGATGCCGATGCTGGTGCATCCCGAACACGGCCTGATCATCTCGGGCGAGCTGGCGCGCGTGATCAAGCAGGACTACGGCGCCTTCCTGTCGGGCACGGTGGCGCTGTCGCTCAATGCCGGCGCTTATATTTCGGAAATCTTCCGCGCCGGCATCCAATCCATCGAGCGCGGCCAGTCGTACGCCGCCGCCAGCCTGGGCATGAACTACGGCCTGACGATGCGCTATGTGGTGCTGCCGCAGGCTTTTCGCCGCATGCTGCCGCCGCTGGGCAACGAAGCCATCACCCTGCTCAAGGATTCCTCGCTGGTCTCTGCCATCGGCCTGGCCGAACTGGCCTATGCCGCGCGCACCGTGGCCGGCACCTATGCCCGCTACTGGGAACCGTACATCACCATCTCGGTGGTCTACTTCTCCATGACCATCCTCCTGGCGCTGCTGGTGTCGCGCTTGGAAAACAAGTACAGCGCGCCGCATCGCCGCTGATCCTTCCGATATCGCAAGACCGCGCGCAACGTTATCATTGCGCGCATGACCATGACGCAGAACCTCCCCACCCTTTCCCCCGGCGCGCGCGTGGCCGTGATCGGCGCCGGCCCGGCCGGCCTGATGGCGGCCGAAGTGCTGGCGCAGCACGGCGCGGCCGTGGATGTGTACGACGCCATGCCCTCGGCCGGACGCAAGTTCCTGCTGGCCGGTCGCGGCGGCATGAACATCACCCACTCCGAGCCGCAGCCGGATTTCCTGCCGCGCTACGGCGAGCGCCGCGAACAGCTGGCGCCCTTCATCCGCCGCTTCGACTCGGACCGCCTGCGCGCATGGATTCATGAACTTGGCATCGAGACCTTCGTCGGCAGCTCCGGGCGCGTGTTCCCGCGCGAGATGAAAGCCGCCCCGCTGTTGCGCGCCTGGCTGCATCGCCTGCGCGACACCGGCGTGCGCTTCCACACGCGGCACCGCTGGCTGGGCTGGAACGAAAGCGGCGCGCTGTGCCTGCAAACGCCCGACGGCGAAATCGCCGTACAGGCCGATGCCGTGGTGCTGGCCCTGGGCGGCGCCAGCTGGCCGCGCCTGGGTTCCGACGGCGCCTGGGCGCCGCTGCTGCAGGACAAGCAAGTGGGCGTGGCGCCGCTGCAGCCGTCCAACTGCGGCTTCGAGCTGGCCTGGAGCGAACACTTCCGCGAGCGCTTTGCCGGTGAACCGGTCAAGCCGGTGGTGGCCAGCGTGACGCTGCCCAATGGCGACATGGCCAACCGCCGCGGCGAATTCATCGTCACCGCCGAAGGCATCGAGGGCAGCCTGGTGTACGCTCTGTCGGCAGGTCTGCGCGACGCCATCGCCGCCGACGGCCAGGCACGCCTTTACCTCGATTTGCTGCCGGACTGGACGCTGGAAAAAGTGCACGCCGAGCTGGCCCATCCGCGTGGCGCGCGCTCGATGTCCAGCCACCTGCAAAGCCGTCTGCACCTGAAGGGCGTGAAGGCCGGCCTGCTGCGCGAAATCGTCAGCAAGGACGACTTTGCCGACGCCACCAAACTGGCGCGCGCCATCAAGGCGCTGCCGCTGACGCTGCTGCGCACGCGCCCGATCGCGGAAGCCATCAGCACCGACGGGGGCGTCAGCTTCGAGGCGCTGGACGACGCCCTGATGCTGCGCGCCCTGCCCGGCGTGTTCTGCGCCGGCGAAATGCTGGACTGGGAAGCGCCCACCGGCGGCTATCTGCTGACGGCGTGCTTCGCCACCGGCCGCGCCGCCGGCGCCGGTGTATTACACTGGCTGTCCGCAGAAAAACGGCCGCAAGAGGAGCCCAGCAAGTGAGCAGCGAAGAACGCATCATCGACATCGAAATGAAGCTGGCGCACCAGGAACACCTGGTCGACGAGCTCAACCAGACCGTGTACCGCCAGCAAAAGAAGATCGAAGAGCTGGAGCTGCTGCTGGGCGCGCTGGCCAAGCGTTTCCGCGAACTCTCGGACACCAGCCAGGACCGCGCCCCGGCCAACGAGAAGCCGCCGCACTACTGAGCACCGGCGCCTGCGCAGCCCAGCATTTCTTCCATGAATTCCGCCCGCCGCATCGCCCACATCGACATGGATGCGTTCTTCGCGTCCTGTGAGCTGTCGCAGTACCCCGAGCTGCGCGGCCAGGCGATGGTGGTGGCGGGCAGGCAAAGCCACGCGCCGCGCCGGCGCGAAGACGGCAGCCTGGAGTTCTCCCGCCTGCGCGACTATGTCGGCCGCGGCGTATTGACCACGGCGACCTACGAGGCGCGCGCACTGGGCGTGCATTCGGCCATGCCCGCCATGAAGGCGGCTCGACTGGCGCCGGATGCGGTGCTGCTGCCGGTCAACTTCGAGCTCTACCGCAAGTATTCCCGCCTGTTCAAGGACGCCATCCGTTCCATCAGCCCGGTCATCGAAGACATCGGCATCGATGAGGTCTACGCCGACGTCTCCATGCTCGACGACAGCTCGGAGGCGATCGCGCGCCTGCTCAAGGCAGCGGTCTTCGACGCTACCCAGCTCACCTGCTCGGTGGGTATCGCCCCCAACAAGCTGCTGGCCAAGCTGTCTTCCGACATGCAGAAGCCGGACGGCTTCACCATCATCGAACCGGGCGACCTGCCGTTGAAGATCTGGCCCATGCCGGCCAGCAAGATCAATGGCATCGGCCCCAAGGCCAGCCAACGGCTACAGGCGCTGGGTATTCACACCATCGGCGAGCTGGCGGCCTGCGAGGAAGCCTGGCTGGTGGAGCAATTCGGCCGCAGCTACGGCAGCTGGCTGTACCGGGTCTCGCATGGGCTGGACGAGCGTCCGGTAGTAACCCACAGCGAACCGGTATCGATGAGCCGCGAAACCACCTTCGAGCGCGACCTGCATGCGGTGAGGGACAAGGCTGAACTGGGCGCGGTGTTCACACGCCTGTGCGAACAGCTTGCGGCGGACCTGGTGCGCAAGAACTATCACTGCCGCAAGCTCGGCATCAAGCTACGCTTTGACGACTTCAAGACGGTGACGCGCGACATCACCCTGAGCGAGCCGACCTGGGATGCGGCGGCGATCCGCAGCGCGGCCGGCAAGTGCCTCAAGCGCATCGACCTGGGCCGCTCGATCCGCCTGCTCGGCGTCAAGGCCGGCAGCTTGCAGCGGCCGGAAGAAACGGAATCGGGCACGGCCGGTGCGCATCAGTTCTCGCTCGATTTCTCCCCTTAAGCGCCGTCGCGGACAAGTCGCGAGATGGCGTCAGCCTTCGGCGGCCGCCTGCTGTTCGGACGCCTTGGTCGCCTTGGAAACCTTCTTTGCACGCGTCGCCAGCCAACACAGAATGGAGCCCGCGCATACCAGGCACGCGCCCACCCAGAACGACTTCGGCAGCGGCGCATGCAGCAGCACCGCGGACAGCGCCGACGAGAACACCGGGATGAAATAGGACGCGCCGGCCAGCACGGTCACGTTGCCGTGCAGAATGCCGACGTTCCAGGCGGCGTAACCAAACCCCATGGCCGCGGCCGCCAGCAGCAGGTAAACCATTGCGGGCATGCTGAACGTCATTTCACCGACATGCCCGCCGAGGAAGAACTTCAGCCACAAGGTCGCCGCCACCATCATGAAGAAGGCGGTGACGCCATTCTTGCCCTTGGCCATGTTGGCGGTCACGGTGCAATACGCCGCCCAGATGACGGCGCCGGCGAAGGCCAGGCCGTAGCTCAGGGGATTGTCCTGGATGTTGGCCAGCATGCCCGCCAGGTCCAGCCCCTGATCGCCGCCCAGCACCCAGCAGATGCCAAGCATGGACAGGATGAAGCCGGGCGCCACCAGCAGGTTGGCCTTCTGCTTGCTGAAGGCGATCGCCGAGATCAGCGTGAAAGTGGGCCAGAGGTAATTGACCATGCCGACCTCGATCGCCTGGCGGCCGGTGTTGGCGTAGCCGATCGACAGCGACAGGCACAGCTCATACGCCACGAACAGCACGCTGCCCCAGAGCAGATACTTGCGCGGGAAGCTGCTCAGCCTGGGAAAGCCCACCGACAGCACCAGGAACACCGAGGCCACGGTATAGATGGCGGCGGCGCCGCCGGTGGCACCCAGGTATTCGCTCACGCCGCGGATCAGGCCGACGATGGCGCTCCAGAGGACGACGGCGGTGAGTCCGATCAGGGTGGCTTGTTTGCTGTTCATTCGTTGTTCAATTCAAGTTTCGATAGGGCCGCAGTGATGTCGGAATGACGAGGCGGGCCCGGTTTGCCGCAGCGCAGGGTAACGCAATGCGGCCCGGCATGGCGGCGTGCACCTGGTGCTGCCAAGGCGACATCGCGCCTGCATGTTCTCGCAGGTTCCCATGGCAACGACGCGGGGCCAAATTATCCCCAGACATGGACAATCCGACATCGCTTGCCCGATGACGGGCGTGTAGAATAATCCCTTTTGCCCCGGAACGTTATGTGGTTTAAGAACCTCCAGATTTACCGACTGCCCGCACCGTGGGCGGTCAGCGCCGACGAGCTCGAATCCCATCTCGCCCCGCAGGCCTTCACCGCCTGCCCCAGCCTGGAAATGCAAAGCCAGGGTTGGGTCTCGCCGCGCGGCAACGAAAAGCTGGTGCATGTGGTCAACCGCCAGCTGCTGCTCAAGCTCGATACCGAGAAGAAGCTGCTGCCCTCCTCCGTGATCAACCAGGTCACCAAGGCGCGCGCCGCCGAGCTGGAAGAACAGCAAGGCTTCCCGCCGGGCCGCAAGCAAACCAAGGAATTGAAGGAACAGATCACCGACGAACTGCTGCCGCGCGCGTTTTCCGTGGTGCGCAGCACCTGGGTATGGATCGACCCGGTCAACGGCTGGCTGCTGGTGGATGCCGGCAGCGCCGGCAAGGCCGAGGAAGTGCTGAAGCTGCTGTTCAAGGCGATCCCGAAGTTCCCGCTGGAAAACCTGCGCACCGCCATGTCGCCGGGCGCCGCCATGACGGACTGGCTGGTCAGCGACGAAGCGCCGAACGGCTTCACCGTCGACCAGGACACCGAGCTGCGCTCCACTGCGGAAAGCAAGGCCACCGTGCGCTACGTGCGCCACACGCTGGAAGCGGACGATATCCGCCGCCACATCGAAGCCGGCAAGCAGTGCACGCGCCTGGCGCTGACCTGGGCCGACAAGGTGTCCTTCGTGCTGACCGAGAACCTGTCGGTCAAGCGCATCGCGCCGCTGGATGTGTTGAAGGAAGACGCCGACCTGACCGGCAAGAACGACGACGAGCGTTTCGACGGCGACTTCATGCTGATGAGCGGCGAGCTGGCCAAGCTGCTGGCGGCGCTGGTCGACGCACTGGGCGGTCAGCTGAAGGAGAACGACGGCACCATGGCCAAGGCGGCTTGATGCCGACCTGAGGTCAGGCTGGAGCGAATGCTTCGGCATCCGATAAAAAAAACGGGAGCTTCGGCTCCCGTTTTTTTATTGTCCAACGCCGCCGGCGACCTCAGGCGGCGCGCACCTTGCGCACGGTCGCCGGCGCGGTCGGCCGGCGGGCGGTCAGGACGCTCTCCAGCGGCAGCATCGCGTGTTGCAGCGTAGCCGTCAGGCGTGCGCTGGAAATACCGTCGCGCGCGCCCAGCGCCATGCCGTTCAGGAAGTTGGTATAGAAATCACCCAGCGCGGTGACGTCGGCGTCGGCGCGGATTTCTCCGTCGCGCTGCGCCTGCTGCAGGCGCGCCCGGATCTCGTTGCGGCGCTTGTGGCGACGCTGCGACAGCGCATCGCTGTGTTCGGCATTCTCCGGCGCGCAGTTGATTGCCGAGATCACCACCATGCATCCCTTGCCGACCGGCAAGCCGGGCGTGCCGCTTTTGCCGGCATACATGCGCACGCTGGCGCGCAGCATGGCGTAGAGATCCTCATAAATGCCGTTGCCGGCCTGCAATTGCCGCAGCGGCTCGGCGCTGACGGTGCGCGAATAAAAGTCGACGGCTTCGCGAAACAAGGCATTCTTGTCGCCGAAGGCCGCATACAGGCTGGGCGCCTTCACGCCGATGGCCTCGGTCAGGTCGGCCATGGTGGTGCCTTCATAGCCCTTGCTCCAGAAGACCTGCATGGCCTGTTGCAGCGCCTGGTCGCGGTCAAAGCTGCGCGGACGGCCGCGTGTTCGTATCATCGGTATCCTTTGTGGACGCAATCCCGTCCGTTGGTGCACCGCAGGTGGCCGTGCCGATTTGCGGAGGTGTTACCCGCAGGGATAATGGATTTGTCAGGCAGTGTAGTTTATTTTAATCTGCATTACAAAAATATCGCTGCCTGCTCTTGAAGAAAGTCCGCTACGTTCCTATTATCTAATCCTCGTTACATAAATGTGGCGAGAATGGCGATAAGCAAGAGCGCGCCGTCAAGCTGAATCAAGGCCGGACCAGCATCCGAATTGCATTGCCGACAACCATCACCGTTCAATCCACGCTCCAGCGGGAGCACCAACGGCACCCATCGAAAGGATATGCCATGAGCCGCAAGACCCGAATAGAAAACTACCGCAACATCGGTATCAGCGCCCACATCGACGCAGGCAAGACCACGACCACCGAGCGCATTCTTTTTTATACGGGCGTGAACCACAAGATCGGCGAAGTGCATAACGGTGCGGCCACCATGGACTGGATGGAGCAGGAACAGGAACGCGGCATCACCATCACCTCGGCCGCCACCACTGCCTTCTGGAAGGGCATGGCCGGCAATTATCCCGAGCATCGCATCAACATCATCGACACCCCGGGCCACGTCGACTTCACCATCGAAGTCGAACGCTCGATGCGCGTGCTGGACGGCGCGGTGATGGTGTACGACTCGGTGGGCGGCGTGCAGCCGCAGTCCGAGACCGTCTGGCGCCAGGCCAACAAGTACAAGGTGCCGCGCATCGCCTTCGTCAACAAGATGGATCGCATCGGCGCCGACTTCTTCCGCGTGCAAAAGCAGATCGTCGAGCGCCTGAAGGGCAACGCCGTGCCGATCCAGATTCCGGTCGGCGCCGAGGACCATTTCTCCGGCGTGATCGACCTGGTGAAGATGAAGGCCATCATCTGGGATGATGCCAGCCAGGGCGTGCTGTTCAAGTACGAAGACATTCCGGCCGAGCTGGAGGACACCGCACGCCAGTGGCGCGACAACATGGTCGAGCAGGCTGCCGAGGCCAGCGAGGAGCTGCTGGAGAAATACCTGTCCGGCAATCCGCTGTCCGAAGAGGACATCAAGCACGGCCTGCGCCTGCGCACCGTGGCCGGCGAGATCGTGCCGATGCTGGCCGGCAGCGCGTTCAAGAACAAGGGCGTGCAGGCGATGCTGGATGCGGTGATCGACTATCTGCCCTCGCCCATCGACGTGCCGGCCATTGCCGGCCATGCCGAGGACGACAGCGAGATCGAGCGCCATCCGTCGGACGAGGAGCCGTTCTCGGCGCTCGCCTTCAAGATCATGACCGACCCATTTGTGGGCCAGCTGACCTTCTTCCGCGTGTACTCCGGCATCGTCAACTCGGGCGATGCGGTCTACAACCCGCTCAAGGGCAAGAAGGAACGCCTGGGCCGCATCCTGCAGATGCACGCCAACGAGCGCAAGGAGATCAAGGAAGTGTTCGCCGGCGACATCGCCGCCGCCGTGGGCCTGAAGGACGTGACCACCGGCGACACGCTGTCCGATCCGGAGCATCCGATCATCCTGGAACGCATGGTGTTCCCGGAGCCGGTGATCTCGCAGGCGGTGGAGCCGAAGACCAAGGCCGACCAGGAGAAGATGGGCATCGCCCTGAACCGCCTGGCGCAAGAGGACCCGTCCTTCCGCGTGCATACCGACGAGGAATCGGGCCAGACCATCATGTCCGGCATGGGTGAGCTGCACCTGGAAATCCTGGTGGACCGCATGAAGCGCGAGTTCAACGTGGAAGCCACGGTGGGCAAGCCGCAGGTGGCCTATCGCGAGGCGATCCGCAAGGGCGTGGAAGATGTCGAGGGCAAGTTCGTCAAGCAGTCCGGCGGACGCGGCCAATACGGCCACGTGGTGATCAAGCTGGAGCCGCAGCCGGCCGGCAAGGGCTATGAGTTCGTCGATGCGATCAAGGGCGGCGTGGTGCCGCGCGAATTCATCCCGGCGGTCGACAAGGGCATCCAGGAGTCGCTGAAGTCGGGCATCCTGGCCGGCTATCCGGTGGTGGACGTGAAGGCGACGCTGACCTTCGGCTCCTACCACGATGTCGACTCCAACGAAAACGCGTTCCGCATGGCCGGCTCGATGGCCTTCAAGGAAGCGATGAAGCGCGCCGGCCCGATCCTGCTGGAGCCGATGATGCAGGTCGAAGTGGAAACGCCCGAAGAGTTCATGGGCAACGTGATGGGCGACCTGTCGTCCCGCCGCGGCATGGTGCAGGGCATGGAAGACATGGTGGGCGGCGGCAAGCTGGTGCGCGCCGAGGTGCCGCTGTCAGAGATGTTCGGCTACTCGACCACGCTGCGTTCGCTGTCACAGGGCCGCGCGACCTACTCGATGGAGTTCAAGCACTACGCCGAGGCGCCGCGCCAGGTGGTGGACCAACTGACCGGCAGCAAGGGCAAGGGCTGATTCTCCCGCGCCAATGAAAAGGCCGGCGCATCTGCAAGGATGCGCCGGCTTTTTTCTTTCCTTGTGTGCCGCGAACGCTGCGCAGAAAGAAAAACGCCCGCTCAACTTGCGTTGAACAGGCGTTTTATTTGGCGGAGCGGACGGGGCTCGAACCCGCGACCCCCGGCGTGACAGGCCGGTATTCTAACCAACTGAACTACCACTCCTAAATCGTCTTCAGCGGAACTGCTCTTGCTGAAAGACCGCTATTCTATAAGAGCCTTTTTTAAAAAGCCAGTACTTTGTAGCGGTTTTTGCGAAAATATTTACATCGAGGCGCAAAGCCCGGTCTCAGGCCTTGAATTTGCCTTCGAAAGCCAGCTTGGACAGCGGTTCGCGGGGGCTGGGCAGCTCGCGCGCCTGCAGGCCTTCGGGCAGGATGGACTTGTCGCCCAGCTTGCCGATGGCGACCATGGCTTCCACCGAGAATTCGGCCGGCACGTTCAGTTCGGTGCGGGCCTTTTCCTTATCGAAGCCGGCCATGCCGTGCGCATGCCAACCGGAGATGCTGGCTTGCAGGGCCATGTAGCCCCAGGCCGAACCGGTGTCGAAGGAGTGGGTCGGGGCCGGCACGGCTTCGGAGGCGCCCGGCGGGACCATCACGGTACGTGACAGAACCACGATCAGCACCGACGCCTTCTCGGCCCAGCCGCGGTTGAATTCGTTCAGCAGGCCCAACAGGCTGTTCCATGCCGGCGTGCCGCGACGCGCGAACACGAAGCGCCAGGGTTGCGCGTTGTAGGCCGAAGGCGCCCAGCGTGCCGCTTCCAGGAAGGTCAGCACGGTCTCTTCCGAAATATCGGCGCCGGTGTAGGCGCGCGGCGACCAGCGGTTGATGAAATGCGGATCGATCGGATAGTCGGCTGCGCGCGGATTGGAAGACATGCTTGCTCCTGTGGATGAGATTCGGGAAAGCGGCATCTTAGCAGCGCGGGATTTTTCTTGCTGGCGGCGGCGCGCTGTCGACGCCGCGGTAACTCGAGCGTGCCGCGCGCAAGTCTGCGGCTAAAAGAGCAGACATAAAAAAGCCCGCGCACCTTGCGGCGGCGGGCTAAATCCAATTCTCAGGGGTGATGAATTGGAGGGGGAGGACCTTCAGAATAACCACGCCCTCCTCATGCCTCCAACGTTTTTACACGCTGTAACATCCCTCGCGAAGATTTATCAACTGATCAAGCCTTTGCGGCGAAGTGCTAACGTTTTGTTACGCGCATCAGCGCCCTGTCAGCCCGGCGACATGTCGCCCGATGCCGACACTCACTTGCCGATACAGAAGCGCGAGAAAATCACGCCCAGCAGATCGTCCGGCGTGAACTTGCCGGTGATGCCGGACAAACGCTCCTGCGCCAGGCGCAGTTCCTCGGCGAACAGATCCAGCGCATGGTCGCCGGCTTCGTTGTCGAGCGCAGCATGCGCGGCGGCGTGCTCGAGATGCTCGCCCGCTGCCTTCAGCGCCAGCAGGTGGCGCTCGCGCGCGAGGTAGCGCGACTCCACCGTCTGCTGCCAGCCGGCGATGCGCAGCAGCTCGCCGCGCAGCAGGTCCACGCCCTGCCCTTCCGCGGCCGAGATGTAGACGTGCGTGGCGTCGGGCATCTCGTCCACTGCGGGCTTGTGGCCGGAGCGGTCAATCTTGTTCCAGATGCGGATGATGGGCACGCCGTCGGGGAAGCGCGCGGTGATCTTTTCGTCTTCCAGCGTGGGGCCGCGATCGGCGTCCAGCATGTGCAGGATGACGTCGGCCTTGGCGACTTCAGCCCAGGTGCGTTCGATGCCGATGCGCTCGACCTCGTCGGGGCCGCTGCCGTCCTCCCCCGCTTCGCGGATACCGGCGGTGTCGATGATGTTCAGCGGCATGCCTTCGATCTGGATGGTCTGCGTGACCTTGTCGCGCGTGGTGCCGGCGATCGGAGTCACGATGGCCACGTCAGCGCCGGACAGCGCGTTGAGCAGCGAGGACTTGCCGACATTGGGCTTGCCCGCCAACACGGCATTGAGGCCGTCGCGCAGCAATGCGCCCTGGGCTGCGTGCTTGAAGACGTCGTCCAGCGTGGCGCGGATCTTCGCGAGCTGGCCGCGCGCGTCGGATTGCTTGAGGAAGTCGATCTCCTCTTCCGGAAAATCGAGCGTGGCTTCGACCAGCATGCGCAGGCTGGTGACTTGCTCCACCAGTTCGTGGATCACTTTGGAGAAGGCGCCCGACAGCGATTCGGAGGCCGACTTGGCGGCCGCCTCGGTGGTGGCTTCGATCAGGTCGGCCACGGCCTCGGCCTGGGCCAGGTCGATCTTGTCGTTCAGGAAGGCGCGCTGGGTGAACTCGCCCGGCTCGGCCATGCGCAGGCCGATCTCTGCGCCCGCTTCCAGGCAACGCGCCAGCAGCATCTGCATCACCACCGGGCCGCCGTGGCCCTGCAGCTCCAGCACGTCTTCGCCGGTATAGGAATGCGGCGCGGGGAAATGAATCGCCAGGCCCTGGTCAATGACGCTGCCGTCTTCACGGCGGAACGGCAGGTAGGTGGCGTGGCGCGGCTGCAGGCTGTCGCGGCCGCACAGGGCGGCGATCAGCGGCGCCAGGTTCTTGCCCGACAGGCGAACCACGCCGATGCCGCCGCGTCCGGGTGCGGTGGCGATGGCGGCGATGGGAGAAGAGTCGAAGGTCATGATGCGGATATCTTGTTGTCGTTTTGAATATGGCCGGCCGCGCATGCGCGCAGAGGCAAGGCTCAATGTTAAGGCCTGTGAAGAAACTCCGATCGAAAAAAAACCCGTGAATTCCACGGGTTCTTTTTTGCTCGCCGATCCCGGCAAACGGGATCGGCGGGAGCGGCAGGGATTACTTGGTCTTGCCGCTCTCGATGTTCTTGGTGATCACCCATTGCTGCGCGATCGACAGGATGTTGTTGGTCACCCAGTACAGCACCAGGCCGGACGGGAAGAAGAAGAACATGAACGAGAACACCAGCGGCATGAACATCATCACCTTGGCCTGGACCGGGTCCGGCGGGGTCGGGTTCAGCTTGGTTTGCAGGAACATCGAACCGGCCATGATGATCGGCAACAGACCGACCGGCATGTTGAAGTACGGAATGGTGCCGAACAGCGTATCCGGGGCGGTCAGGTCATGGATCCAGCCCAGCCACGGCGCGCCGCGCATTTCAACCGATGCCAGCAGCACCCAGTACAGCGAGATGAACACCGGGATCTGGATCGCGATGGGCAGGCAGCCGCCCAGCGGGTTGATCTTCTCGGTCTTGTACATCGCCATCATTTCGCGGTTCATCGCCTGCGGATCGCCCTTGTGACGCTCGCGGATGGCCTGCATACGCGGCGCGACCGCCTTCATCTTGGCCATGCTGCGGTACGACGCGGCCGACAACGGGAAGAAGATCAGCTTGATCAGCACGGTCAGCAGGATGATGGTCCAGCCCCAGTTGCCGACGATGGCGTGGATGTGGGTCATCAGCCAGAAGATCGGCTTGGCGATCAGGGTCAGCCAACCGTAGTCCTTGACCAGCTCCAGGCCGGGGGCGACGGATTCCAGCACCTTCGACTCTTGCGGGCCGGAGTACAGCTTGGCGTCCATGGTCACCGAAGCGCCGGCGGCGACTTCACCCATCGGGATGATCGAGGCCACGCTGAACAGATTGGGCTTGACCTGCTCGGTCACGATGCTGCGGGTCTTGCCTTGCGGCGGCACGAAGGCCGACACGAAGTAGTGCTGCACCAGCGCAATCCAGCCGTTGTCGGCCTGCTTGGCGTGCTCGGCCTTGCCTTCGGCGATCTTCTCGAAGGTCATCTTCTCGAACTTGTTGGATTCGGTGTAGACGGCCGGACCGGTGAAGGTGCTGTAGAAGTGCGACTCGCCGCCCGGCTTGTTGCCGTCACGCAGCAGTTGCAGGTACAGCGACGGATTGATCGCCGCAGCGGTGCCGTTGGTCACGGTGTGCTTGACGTCGATCAGGTAGCTACCGCGGGTGAAGGTGAAGGTCTTGGTCAGCTTCACGCCGCCTTGATCAGCCTCCAACACCAGCTGCACTTCGTTGCCGTTGTCCAGGGTGCGCGCGCCCGGCTTGGCCGTGAACAGCGACTTGTGGTTGGGGAAGGTGCCGCCGGTCAGGCCGGTTTCAGCCAGGTACACATGGCCGGCGCCGGAGTCGAACAGCACCAGGTTCTTGCTGGGGTCGACCACGTCGCGCTGGTTCAGCAGTTCCAAACGCTTGAGCTCGCCGCCGACGGTGTCGAAGTCAGCCTTGACCACGTCGGTGGTGATGGTGATGGTTTCACCCTTGGCGGCAGCGGCGTCGGTGGCCGGCAGTGCGGCGGCGCCGGCCGGGGCCGGAGTGCCTGCCTGCGGCACCGGCGAACCGGTCGGGCTGGCGGTCGGGGCTGCCGGGTTGGCGGCGGCCTGCTCCTGAGTCTGGTTAGCCGACGGGAAGAACATCGACTGATGTCCGTTATGGCGCATCCAGCCATCCCACAGCAGCAGCAGGGAGAAGGAGAATACAACCCACAGGACGGTACGTTTGATATCCATATGCGTATTGATTAGTTCAGGAGTGGCTGCAACCGTCAGCGGCCACAGTGGGAGAAACTCGCGCAGAGGTACGCTGCGACGAAGAATTCGGGGAAACGGGAGAAGCGTTGGACGGCGCCGATGCCTCCGGCGAACCCGGCACCGGATCGAGGCCGCCGGGATGCCATGGATGGCATTTGCACAGGCGCTTGCCGGCCAGGAGACTACCCTTGAACGCGCCGTGCAGGCGCACGGCCTCGGCGGCGTAGTCGGAACAGCTGGGATAGAAACGGCAATTCTGCCCGAGGAACGGGCTCACTCCCAGCTTGTAGGCGCGTAACAGCAGGAGCAAAGGCGTTTTCATCACTTCCTATTTCCTGGCAAACGCTGGCGCGTTCGTCAAAAAGGCGAACAGCTGCGCCAGTTCGGCGTTCAAGGCCGCCTTCAGGGCGGCATTGGTGGCCGGATCGCTTTTGGCGTTGACCGGGCGCGACAGGCGCACGATACAGTCGACCTCAGGCAGCAACGCCTGGCGGAACAGTTCGCGCGTGGCGCGCTTGATCGTGTTGCGGGTCACCGCGCGCGGCGCGAAACGCTTGGCTGCGACAACGCCCAGGCGGGCCTGAGGCAGACTGTTGCGACGCGCATACAACACGAAATGCTCCGTGCGATGGACGGGGCGCAAACGAAAAACGGATGAAAATTCATCCGTTTTAACGATTCGCCGATCGCGTGGGAAGTTGCCAGGTTGAAGCTGTGAACGAACGTCCGTCACACGAAACGGCTGCGCAAAGCCCGGCTTAAACTGCAGCCAGACGCTTGCGGCCCTTGGCGCGGCGAGCGTTGATCACGGCACGGCCGCCACGGGTTGCCATACGGGCGCGGAAACCATGGGTACGCTTGCGACGCACGACGGAGGGTTGGTAAGTACGTTTCATGTTGGACTCGCTTAGTTGGGCTGCCTATTCAGCAAACAGCAAAAATAAATCGGAATTCTGGAACTGCCTTCAGTGTGCCCGTTCCGTATCATCGATGCCCCTGCCGCCCGTATCCCCGGCAGCCCCTGCATCGCTGACACCATTTGTCGGTCCGGTCTGGACCCGCTTCGTCTCTTGTCTTTTTACGCCCACTAAGTTCGTAGTCCGACTTGCCTGAAGCTGAAACAGCACTGCGACGGCACCGTGCGCAATTCTTCAGATGGTGAACCCTGAATTAGACTGCATTTTCCACTTACCTGTCAATGACTTATGGGCTTCGGGACAGCCTTTGCATGCGTTCTTCGTCGGTTTGAGCAACGGAACGTGGCGGATTTGCCATGCAACGGGACAAGCCTGCCGGAAAGTTTTCATTCAGGCATCACCCCGCCGCCTCGCCGCGCACGAAAGACGCCAGCGCGAAAAAGATGCCTGCCGGCAAGATGTGCGGATACCGGCAAAACCGGCTGCAAAAAAATGCGGCGATCCATACCGGCCATCTCCCCCAACGCCCTCGATATGATTTAAAGAATTTCCGCCGACCGGCCACTTCCAACCGCTCCTCGCAGACCGCAATGTTGCGCATGCCGCGCATATGCTCATGCGAAAAACCTGCGTCGCGCATTCGATGTGACAGGCGATGAGGCCGAACAACAACACTCGGCGACATCGCAAGCCCGGCAGTTACAAAAAATATTCAGTGCATTTTCCAGCTTACGAACGGCAAGCCGCACATCAGGTATGCACGCCCGCTCGCCTTCTCCACGCTGCGGGCGTCCGGGCCGTGCGGCATGCCGGGCCGCGTGCCAAAACTTATCGCCGGATCCGCAGCGCAAGTTTTTCCCTATCTGGCACGATTCCAGCTATAACTGAAGCGAGGGAGAGGGGGACGTCGCGGCGCCAAGACATTCACCGTGCTGCGGCATGCGGCGCATACGGCCGCCGGCAACGGCAGAAGCGGCGGCCACCCGCGCCGGGCTGAAGAAAGCACCAGACGGCGCGAGAAAAATACAGAAGGAAAACACCATTGTCGCGCCGATTTCCCCCGATGGCCATCAGGGTTTTCACCATGGCGCGCTGCTCAAAAATAGCGCACTGTGAAGTCAACCGTGGCGCCTCGCTGCACATTGAAAGAGCATGGGGAGGAGAGATCATCTTCACGTAATCCGATATGCCGTCGCGCAGCGTTGTGCCAGCGCTTTGCCCATTCCTGCAAGAAGGCCGGCAAAACGAACGGTGTTTGCAGTTACGCGAAAATAAATCCGACCTATGCTGAAACAAAACAGGTGCGATTCGCTCAGTAGCTGAAAGAGAAAAAGGAATAGAATAAAAACGAGATTTTTTGCATCGCGCTGTGATGCTACGGCTTTCAAAGAGCACTTCGGCAATGACGCTTTCCAGAGTCACCGACGCGTTCTTTGATAACCGCAGATGGCAAGTCCAAACAACTAGATTCTGTTTCGTATTTTCGTTGCGACGGAGGTGGTATGGATATCTACAGCAGCTTTGCAAGCCGGTTCGACAAGACCAGAGAAGAAGAATTTTCGCTTGAAGAGTATCTGAATCTTTGCAAGAACGACCCGGCGATCTATGCATCTGCTGCCGAACGGATGCTGATGGCCATCGGTGAGCCCGAGAAGGTCGATACCCGGGAAGATCCCCGCCTGTCCCGCATTTTCGCCAACAAGGTCATCAAGGTCTACCCAGCCTTCAGGGAGTTCTACGGCGCCGAGGAAGTCATCGAGCAGGTGGTCGCCTACTTCCGCCACGCCGCGCAAGGCCTGGAGGAAAAGAAGCAGATCCTCTACCTGCTGGGCCCGGTCGGCGGCGGCAAGTCCTCCATCGCCGAGCGCCTGAAGCAGCTCATGGAACAGGTGCCCTTCTATTCCATCAAGGGTTCGCCGGTCAATGAATCGCCGCTCGGGCTGTTCGACTATGACGAGGACGGCGGCATCCTGGAAGAGCAGTACGGCATCCCGCGCCGCTATCTCAAACCCATCCTGAGCCCGTGGGCCGTCAAGCGCCTGCACGAGTACAACGGCGACATACGCCAGTTCCGCGTGGTCAAGCGCTATCCGTCGATCCTGCGCCAGATCGCCATCTCCAAGACCGAGCCGGGCGACGAGAACAAC
Source organism: Herbaspirillum sp. LeCh32-8 (assembly GCF_017814915.1). Lineage (GTDB taxonomy): Bacteria > Pseudomonadota > Gammaproteobacteria > Burkholderiales > Burkholderiaceae_D > Herbaspirillum. The sequence continues at coordinate 60,591 of NZ_JAGIPZ010000014.1, forward strand.
CAGGACATCTCCACGCTGGTAGGCAAGGTCGACATCCGCAAGCTCGAACAATTCTCGCAAGACGATGCCGACGCCTACAGCTACTCGGGCGGCTTGTGCCTGTCCAACCAGGGCCTGCTGGAATTCGTCGAAATGTTCAAGGCGCCGATCAAGGTGCTGCACCCGCTGCTGACGGCCACCCAGGAAGGCAACTTCAAGGGTACCGAAGGCTTTGGCGCGATTCCCTTCGACGGCGTGATCCTGGCCCACTCCAACGAGTCGGAATGGAAAGCCTTCCGCAACAACAAGAACAACGAGGCGCTGCTGGACCGCATCTTCATCGTCAAGGTGCCGTATTGCCTGCGCGTGTCCGAAGAAATCAAGATTTACGAAAAGCTGATCCGCACCTCATCGCTCTCCAAGGCCACGTGCGCGCCGGGCACGCTGAAGATGATGGCGCAGTTCTCCATCCTGACGCGCCTCAAGGAACCGGAAAACTCCAGCCTGTTCTCCAAGATGCAGGTGTATGACGGCGAGAACCTGAAGGACACCGATCCCAAGGCCAAGTCCTACCAGGAGTACCGCGACTACGCGGGCGTGGATGAAGGCATGAACGGCATCTCGACGCGCTTCGCGTTCAAGATCCTGTCGCGCGTGTTCAACTTCGACACCACCGAAGTGGCGGCCAACCCGGTGCACCTGATGTATGTGCTGGAGCAGCAGATCGAACGCGAACAGTTCCCGCAGGAGACCGAGCAGAAGTACCTGTCCTTCGTGAAGGACACGCTGGCCTCGCGCTACGCCGAATTCATCGGTAAGGAAATCCAGACGGCCTACCTGGAGTCGTACTCGGAATACGGTCAGAACGTGTTCGACCGCTACGTGACCTACGCCGACTTCTGGATCCAGGATCAGGAATACCGCGACCACGACACCGGCGAAAGCTTCGACCGGGCGGCGCTGAACGCGGAACTGGAGAAGATCGAGAAACCGGCCGGCATCAGCAATCCCAAGGACTTCCGCAACGAGATCGTCAACTTCGTGCTGCGCGCGCGCGTCAACAACGGCGGCAAGAACCCGCTGTGGACCAGCTACGAGAAGCTGCGCGTGGTGATCGAGAAGAAGATGTTCTCCAACACCGAAGACCTGCTGCCGGTGATCTCCTTCAATGCCAAGGGGTCCACGGAAGAGATGCAAAAGCACGAAGACTTCGTCAACCGCATGGTCAGCAAGGGCTACACGCCCAAGCAGGTGCGCCTGCTGTGCGAATGGTACCTGCGCGTGCGCAAGTCCTCGTAAGCGCCGCGGAGGCGCGCCGGTTACGGTCCACGACCGTGCGGCGCGCGCCCGGCGAGCCTTCGGCGCGCCGCCCGGTCGCATGACCGCCCGGCCGCCGACCACTAGCAGGAGAACCGAGTGCTGCATCAGATCATCGACCGCAGGCTGGCTGGCAAGAACAAAAGCATCGCCAATCGGGAGCGCTTCCTGCGGCGCTTCAAGGGACATATTCAACGCTCGGTGGCGGACGCCGTGCGCGACCGCAGCATCACCGACCTCGACAAATCCAAGAGCATCAGCATCCCGCGCAAGGATGTCTCCGAACCGTTCTTCCATCATGGCAAGGGCGGCCGGCGCGAGGCGGTGCATCCCGGCAACTCGGACTATCTGCAGGGCGACCGCATCCCGCGCCAGGGCGGCGGCGGGGGCGAAGGCGGCAGCAGCGCCAGCAACGAGGGCGAGGGCCAAGACGACTTCACCTTCGAGCTCACCCGCGAAGAGTTCATGAACTACTTCTTCGAGGATCTGGAATTGCCGCGGCTGGTGGAAACCAACCTGCTGCAAGTGCCCAGCTGGAAGAACATGCGCGCCGGCTATTCGGTCGACGGCTCGCCCACCAACATCGACATCGTGCGTTCCTTGCGCAGCTCGCTGGGCCGTCGCATCGCACTAGGCGCGCCGCTGCAGCGCCAGCTCGACGAGGCCGAGGAGCAATTGCTGCTGCTCAAGCGCAAGCCGGAAGAGCACCGCGCCGACATCAAGCTGCTGGAAGAGGAAATCCGCCAGTTGAAGGCGCGTATCCTGCGCATCCCCTTCATCGACCCGTTCGACCTGCGCTACGTCAACCGCGTGCGCCAGCCGCAGCCGTCCAGTCGCGCCGTGATGTTCTGCGTGATGGACGTGTCGGGCTCGATGGACGAGCAGCGCAAGGATTTGTCCAAGCGCTTCTTCATCCTTCTTTACTTGTTCCTGACGCGCAATTACGAACACATCGAAGTCGTCTTCATCCGCCACCACACGCGCGCCGACGAGGTCGACGAAAACACCTTCTTCCATTCGCAGGAAAGCGGCGGCACGGTGGTCTCCAGCGCGCTGGAGCTGATGCACGACATCATCACCAAGCGCTACTCACCCAGCGAATGGAACATCTACGGCGCCCAGGCCTCCGACGGCGACAACTGGAACGACGATTCGCCCAAGTGCCGCGAGATTCTGGAAAGCGCGATCCTGCCGCTGACGCGTTACTTTGCCTACATCCAGGTGGCCGAGCCGGAGCAGAACCTGTGGACCGAGTACATGCAGCTGATCGAGTCGCACCCGCACTTCGCCATGAAGAAGGTGCAGTCGGCGGCGGAGATCTATCCGGTGTTCCGCGAACTCTTTGAAAAGCAGGTGCACGCATGAATACCCGCTTCAAGTACGATCCGCTGCCCTGCCCCTCGGACTGGAGCTTCGACCTGATCGAGCGCTACAACGAAGAGATCGCGCGCGTGGCCAAGGGCTACCAGCTGGACATCTATCCGATCCAGCTGGAAATCATCTCGGCCGAACAGATGATGGATGCCTACGCCTCGCACGGCATGCCGGTGAACTATCGCCACTGGTCCTACGGCAAGCACTTTATGCTCACCGAGCGCGACTACAAACGCGGCCAGATGGGCCTGGCCTACGAGATCGTGATCAACTCCGATCCCTGCATCGCCTATCTGATGGAAGAGAACACGATGACCATGCAGGCGCTGGTCATCGCGCACGCGGGCTACGGCCACAACTCCTTCTTCAAGGGCAACTACCTGTTCCAATTGTGGACCGACGCCAGCGCCATCATCGACTACCTGGTGTACGCGCGCAATTACATCGCCGAGTGCGAGGAGCGCCACGGTTTCGAGCGCGTGGAGGAACTGCTGGACTCCTGCCATGCGCTGATGAACTACGGCGTGGATCGCTACAAGCGCCCGCAGCGCCTGTCGCTGTCGCAGGAACGGGCGCGCCAGCGCGAGCGTGAGGCCTATGCGCAGTCACAGGTCAACGAACTGTGGCGCACGCTGCCGGCCAGGAAGGAAACCACCGCCACGCAAGCCGAGGAACGTTACCCAGCCGAGCCGCAGGAAAACCTGCTGTACTTCGCCGAGAAGAACGCGCCGCTGCTGGAGCCGTGGGAGCGCGAGGTGATCCGCATCGTACGCAAGGTCGGCCAGTATTTCTATCCGCAGCGCCAGACCCAGGTGATGAACGAGGGCTGGGCCACCTTCTGGCACTACACGCTGTTGAATACGCTGTACGACCAGGGTCGCCTGACCGACGGCTTCATGATGGAATTCCTGCATTCGCACAGCAATGTGGTGTTCCAGCCGCCCATCACCAAGCCGTATTACAACGGCATCAACCCATATGCGCTGGGCTTTTCGATGATGAGCGACATCCGCCGCATCTGCGAAAATCCGTCGCCCGAGGATCGCGAATGGTTCCCCGAAATCGCCGGCCGCGACTGGCTGGAAACGCTGCACCATGTGATGCGCAACTTCAAGGACGAGAGCTTCATCGCGCAATATCTCTCGCCCAAGCTGATGCGCGACATGCGCATGTTCGCGGTGCTGGACGACGAGGCGCGCAGCGAGATGGAGGTCTCGGCGATCCACAACGAGCGCGGCTTCCAGTACGTGCGCCAGGCGCTGTCGCGGCAATATGACATCAACCACCGCGAGCCCAACATCCAGGTATGGTCGGTCAACACCCGCGGCAACCGCAGCCTGACCTTGCGCCACTTCCGCAGCGACGGCCGCTCGCTGGGCGAGAGCACCAACGAGGTGCTGCGCCACATGGCGCGCCTGTGGCAGTTCGACGTCTACCTGGAGAGCGTGGACGACAACGGCTACATCGTGCAGCGCTATGAGTGCGTGGCTGAAAACCGGTATATGCTGCGGCCATGATCGCCGTCTTCCACCTCATCGCGCAGCGGCGGAGCTGACCATGCCCGCCGCCCCCGCCACACCCCGTCCGCCGATCTCGGCGCAGACCATCCCGCTGTTTCCCCTGGCCAGCACGCTGTTCCCGGAGGGAAGGCTGCCGCTGCAGATCTTCGAGGTGCGCTACCTGGACATGATCAGCAAGTGCATCGCCGACGGCAGCGGCTTCGGCGTGGTGGCGCTGACGGAAGGATCGGAAGTGCGTCGTCCGGGACAGACCGAACGCTTTGTCGGTGTGGGCACTGTGGCGCGCATCAATGAATGGTCGACGCCGTCCGTGGGGCTGATGCGCATCGCCTGCAGCGGCGCCGAGCGCTTTCGCATCCTGCAGGCCGAGCAGCAAAAGCACGGGCTATGGACGGCGGAGGTGGAGATCATGGAGGCCGACCACGCGGTGGCCGTTCCCGACGAATTGAAGAACACCGCGCAGGCGCTGGAGCACCTGCTGCAATCGGTGATGCGCCAAGGCCTGCCGGAGAGCGAAGTGCCGATCGCGCAGCCGTTCCGCCTGGGCGACTGCGGCTGGGTCGCCAACCGCTGGGCCGAGATGATGCCAGTGCCGGTGGAGATGAAGCAAAGCCTGCTGGCGCTGGACAATCCGCTGCTGCGGCTGGAGCTGGTGCAGGATGCGCTGGACGAACTGGGCTGGCTCAAATAAGCCGCCGATGCCGCGCGTCGCGGCATCAACCCTGCATCACAACATTACGGCGCCACGCCGCTGATCCCCGCCTCCGCCAGCAAGGCCGACAAACCCGACCAGAAGATCTGGATGCCGATGCACAGCAGGATGAAGGCCGACAGGCGCAGCACCACCATCGTCCCCAGCCGCCCCATCAGGTTGACCAGCTTGTGCGCGTAGTTGTAGCACAGGAAAATCACCACCGACGTCAGCGCCGCACCCAGCGCCGCGCTACCCACCGAGATCACCCAGTCCAGCAGCCGCGTGGGCGTGTTCGCGCCCAGCGTGATCGACGCGGCGATGGTGCCCGGCCCCACCGTCAGCGGGAAGCTCATCGGGAAGAAACTGCGTGCCTTGATCTCCTCGTCCGGCAGGTCTTCGTCGTAGCTCTTGGCGACCTGGGTCGGGATGGAGCTGTCCTGGCTGTTGTCGTTGAGCAGCTTCCAACCCGATACCGCCACCAGCAAACCGCCGCCCACACGCACGATGGGCAGCGAGATGCCGAAGAAGGTCAGCACGTGCGAACCGATGAAGATCGCCGCCACCAGCATGAACCAGCAGTTGATCGCCACCTGGCGCGCGATGCGCTTTTCGGTGCTGCGGCTGACGTTGCCCAGCAGGTTGGCGAACACCGGCGCGATGCCCAGCGGATTGAGGATAGGCAACAGCGTGATGGGGATCAGGACAACGGCTTTGAGGAAGAGGATCAGCATGGCTGTGAGGGCAAATCTTGATTCGAGTTATTTGCGCACAGCGTAGCCGAAAGCGCCCCGGCTGCCAACCGCGGCCGAAGCGCTTTTGCCGGCAATCAGGCGGCCTTCATACGCATCCCGCGCACGCGCGTGAGCAGCAGGAAGGCGATGGCGAAGTTGAGCAGGTTCCAGCCGATGCCGTTGGCGAAGGCGGCGTGGTAGGAACCGGTCAAGTCGAAGATCTTGCCCGACATCCAGCCGCCGATGGCCATGCCGAACATGGTGGTCATGATCACCGCGCCGACCCGCTGGCCGGCCTCGGCGGCGGGGAAATATTCGCGCACGATGATGGCGTAGGACGGCACGATGCCGCCCTGGAACAAGCCGAACAGCGCCGAGATCACATACAGCGAGGCCAGGCTGTCGAACGGCAGGAACAGCAGCAGCGACGTGCCCTGCAGGAAGGAGCCCAGCAGCAGCGTGCGCAGGCCGCCGATGCGGTCGCAGATGGCGCCCGAGACCAGCCGGCTGACCACGCCGCAGGCCAGCATCAGCGACAGCATCTGGGCGCCGCGCGCCGGGCCGTAACCGAGGTCGCCGCAGTAGGCGACGATGTGCACCTGGGGCATGGCCATCGCCACGCAACAGGCAATGCCGGCCACGCACAGCAACAGCTGGGCCGCATTGACGGACAAGCCGAACGGACGATCGCCCGCAGCGACCCGGGCCGTGCCTGCAGTGGCCATCTGTGCCGGCGGGCGCGCGCGCATCAGCAACGCCAGCGAACACATCACCGCCGCACAGATCAGCCCCAGGCCGATATAGGTCTGGCGCCAACCCACGGCGTCGACAAAGTGCTGCACGATGGGCGGCCAGATCGCGCCGCCCAGGTAGTTGCCGCTGGCGCAGACCGCCACGGCGATGCCGCGCCGCTTCAGGAACCACATCGAGGTATCGGCCACCAGCGGCGAAAAGGTGGCCGAGGTGCCCAAGAGCCCGATCAAGATACAGTGCGCCGCCATGAAGACCCAGATATTAGGCGCCAGCGCCGCCGCGATGAAACCGCCGCCCAGGCAGGCGCCGCCCAGCATCAACGGCGTCATGATGCCGCGCTTGTCGGCCATGCGGCCCATCAGCATGCCGCCAGCACCGACGCCCAGCATGGTCAGCGTATAGGGCAGCGACGCCAGGCCGCGGTCGACGCCGAATTCGGCCTGCACCGCCGGCAACACCACCGCCATGACGTACATGCCGCTGGCGCCGACAATCATCAGGATCAGCGTGATGAAGAGCCGCATGGCGGCGTAGGACGAGTCAACCTGATGCCGGCCGGCGGCGTGGCTGGATGTAGTGGAATCCACTCATTGTCTCCGTGTTTTTATCGTGAGGCGGCGCGCCTGGTTGTTATTGTCTGGTTGTCATTGTCGCGGCGGCATCATGTCGCGCAGACGGCGTCGCGGGCTGAACAGACTAACACGGGGTCATTTCCATTGCTGGCGGGCCTGCATCGCGCACGCTGATGCCGCGCCAAAACAAAAGCCGCCCGGTGGGCGGCCTTTTCAGGGAGATAACGCCAACGCGCGGATGCGTCAGCTCAGCGCCAGTCCGAGCGCACGTGATAGGGCACCTGGTTAAAGCCGCTGCGCTCCTTCTGCCGGGCGATCTTCTCCAGCATCACCAAGCCCGCCTCGTGTCCGTCCACCACGATGCGCTTGCCGCCGCCGCGCTGCTGGCTGGCGTTCCAGGTCTGGGTCAGCACCCAGTCACCCAGCAGATCCTGGCCGAGGTCGACCGTGAAGGTGCTGCGCGCGCTGTCGGAAAAGTGCAGGCGGGTGGCCTCGGTGACGGGCAGCGGGTGGGTGGCGTTGTCGGCGGAATCGATCATGTCGCAGGTGATGGCAGGCGGCGGGCGGAGGATGATAGCAGGACGGCTGACGAATTCAAGTGTATCCGGCGCTGCGGCGACTGGCAACGCCAGTACGCCGCAAACCGGCTTGCCAACCGGGTTACAGGTTGGGCGCCAGCCAGCGCTCGATCTCCTCCTTGGGCACGCCGCGGCGCTTGGCCATGTCTTCCACTTGGTCGTCGCCGATCTTGCCGACCACGAAGTACTTGGACTGCGGATGGGCGAAATAGAAGCCCGATACCGCCGCGCCCGGGAACATGGCGTAGGACTCGGTCAGCTGCATGCCGATCTCCTCGCACTGCATGACGCGGAAGGCGTCCACCTTGACGGTGTGCTCAGGGCAAGCCGGATAGCCCGGCGCGGGGCGGATGCCGACGTACTTTTCCTTGATCAGCTCGACGTTGCTGAGCTTTTCGTCCGGCACGTAGCCCCACAGGTCGGTACGCACGCGCTCGTGAAGGTATTCGGCGAAGGCTTCGGCCAGGCGGTCGGCCAGGGCCTTGAGCATGATGGACGAATAGTCGTCGTGCGCATCCTCGAAGCGCTTTTCGTGCTTCTCGATGCCCAGGCCCGAGGTGACGGCGAACAGGCCGATGTAATCCTTGATGCCCGATTCCTTGGGCGCGATGAAGTCCGACAGGCACTGGTTGGGGCGCGCCACGCCGTCCACCACCGGCTTCTCGGTCTGCTGGCGGGTGCCGTAGTAGGTGAAGGCGACCTCCTTGCGGCTGTCATCGGTGTAGATCTCGATGTCGTCGTCGTTCACCGTGTTGGCCGGCAACAGCGAGACGACACCGTTGGCGGTCAGCCAGCGGCCGTCAACGATCTTCTTCAGCATCGCCTGCGCTTCCTCAAACACCTTGCTGGCGGCTTCGCCCACCACCTCGTCGGTCAGGATGGCGGGATACGGGCCGGCCAGGTCCCAGGTCTGGAAGAACGGGCCCCAGTCGATGTAGTTGGCCAACAGACCGAGGTCGACGTTCTTGAATACGCGACGGCCGATGAACTTGGGCTTGACCGGCGCGTAGTCCAGTTTGGTCTTGTTGGCGCGAGCGGCGGCCAGCGCCAGCATCGGCGCCGCCTTCTTGTTGGCGTGCTGCTCGCGGATGCGTTCGTAGTCGGCGTTGAGCTCGGCCACGTAGGCGCCCTTCTGCTCGTCGGTCAGCAGCGACTGCGCCACCGACACGGCGCGCGAGGCGTCCGGCACGTAGACCACCGGGCCGTCGTAGTTCGGCGCAATCTTCACCGCGGTGTGCGCGCGCGAGGTGGTGGCGCCGCCGATCAGCAGCGGCATCTTCAGCCCGGCGAAATACGGGTCGCGCTGCATTTCCTTGGCGACGTAGGCCATCTCTTCCAGCGACGGCGTGATCAGGCCGGACAGGCCGATGATGTCCGCATTCTCTTCCTTGGCCTTGGCCAGAATCTGCGAGCACGGCACCATCACGCCCATGTTCACGACCTCGAAGTTGTTGCACTGGAGGACCACGGTGACGATGTTCTTGCCGATGTCGTGCACGTCGCCCTTGACGGTGGCGATCACGATCTTGCCCTTGGGCTTGGCCACCACGCCGGTCTCGATCTCCAGCTGGCGCTTTTCTTCTTCGATGAAGGGGATCAGGTGGGCCACCGCCTGCTTCATCACGCGCGCCGACTTCACCACCTGCGGCAGAAACATCTTGCCCTGGCCGAACAGGTCGCCGACCACGTTCATGCCGTCCATCAGCGGGCCTTCGATCACGTGGATCGGGCGACCGCCGCGCGCGGCAATCTGCGCGCGCGCTTCTTCGGTGTCTTCCACGATCCATTGCGTGATGCCGTGCACCAGCGCGTGCGACAGGCGCTTCTCGACCGGTTCGTTGCGCCACTCCAGCGTGGCTTCTTCCTTCTTGTCGCCGGCCTTCAGGGTGGCGGCGTATTCGATCATGCGCTCGGTGGCGTCCTCGCGGCGGTTCAGCACCACGTCCTCAACGCGCTCGCGCAGCTCGGCCGGCAGATCGTCATACACGCCGATCATGCCGGCGTTGACGATGCCCATGGTCATGCCGGCCTTGATGGCGTGGTACAGAAACACGGTATGGATCGCCTCGCGCGCCGGGTCGTTGCCTCGGAAGCTGAAGGAGACGTTGGAGACGCCGCCGCTGATCTTGGCGTAGGGCAGGTTCTGGTGGATCCAGCGGGTGGCTTCGATGAAGTCGACCGCGTAGTTGTTGTGCTCTTCGATACCGGTGGCGACGGCGAAGATGTTGGGGTCGAAGATGATGTCTTCCGGCGGGAAGCCCAGCTTGTCCACCAACAGGCGATAGGCGCGCTCGCAGATCTCGATCTTGCGGGCGAAGGTGTCGGCCTGGCCGACTTCGTCGAAGGCCATCACGATCACGGCGGCGCCGTAGCGACGGCACAGCTTGGCCTCGCGCAGGAATTTCTCCTCGCCTTCCTTCATCGAGATGGAGTTGACGATGGACTTGCCCTGCACGCACTTCAGGCCGGCCTCGATGACTTCCCACTTGGAGGAGTCGATCATGATGGGCACGCGCGCGATGTCGGGTTCGGAGGCGATCAGGTTCAAAAAGCGGGTCATGGCGGCGACCGAGTCGAGCATCGCTTCGTCCATGTTGATGTCGATGATCTGGGCGCCGTTCTCGACCTGCTGGCGCGCCACCGCCAGCGCCTCGTCGTATTGCTCGTTGAGGATCAGGCGGGCGAAGGCCTTGGAGCCGGTGACGTTGGTGCGCTCGCCGACGTTGACGTACAGCGAGTCGTCATTGATGGTGAACGGCTCCAGGCCCGACAGGCGCATCTCGTGCGTGGCCTCGGGCAGCTTGCGCGGGGCGATGCTGGCCACGGTCTCGGCGATCGCCTTGATGTGCGGCGGCGTGGTGCCGCAGCAGCCGCCGGCGACGTTGACGAAGCCACTCTCGGCAAATTCTTTCAGCAGCGCCGAGGTGACGTCAGGCGTCTCGTCGAAGCCGGTGTCGCTCATCGGGTTGGGCAGGCCGGCGTTGGGGTAGATGCAGACGTAGGTGTCGGCGATCTTGGAGAGCTCTTCCGCGTAGGGGCGCATCAGCGCCGCGCCCAGCGCACAGTTCAAACCCACGGTCAGCGGACGGGCGTGGCGGATCGAGTTCCAGAACGCGGTCACGGTCTGGCCCGACAGGATGCGGCCCGAGGCGTCGGTGACGGTGCCGGAGATCATGATCGGCAGGCGCTTGCCCGATTCTTCGAAGAAGGTGTCGATGGCGAACAGCGCAGCCTTGCAGTTCAGGGTATCGAAGATGGTCTCGACCAGCAGCACGTCGGCGCCGCCTTCCACCAGCGCGCGGGTCTGCTCCAGATAAGCCGCGACCAGCTGGTCGAAGGTGACGTTGCGCGCGGCGGGGTCGTTGACGTCCGGCGAGATCGAGGCGGTCTTGGGCGTGGGGCCGAGCGCGCCGGCCACGAAGCGCGGCTTGTCCGGCGTCGAGTACTTGTCGCAGGCGGCGCGCGCCAGGCGGGCCGACTCCACGTTCATCTCGTAGACCAGCTCGGCCATGTGGTAGTCGTCCTGGGCCACGCTGGTGGCGCCGAAGGTATTGGTCTCGATCAGGTCGGCGCCGGCGGCCAGGTATTTCTCATGGATTTCCTGGATGATGTGCGGCTGCGTCAGCGAGAGCAACTCGTTGTTGCCCTTGACGAACATTTCCTTGCCGGGCACGGTGAAGTCGGCGAAGCGCTTGCCGCGGTAGTCTTCCTCGGTCAGCTTGTATTGCTGGATCATGGTGCCCATGGCGCCGTCGAGGATCAGGATGCGCTTGGACATCAGGTCACGCAACAGCAATTCGGTCTGGCAAAGTTCGTTCGGCTTCATCTGGCGTTCTTCTCTTGTTTCGGCAACAATGCGGCCCGGGGATAAAAAAACCGGCTGTCTGCGACCGGTTTTCATGGGCAAAAATAGACCCTCGATTATACGGCAAAGCCGCGCCCTTCCCCGCCCTCAGGTCGGCCGGCCGCCACGCAAAACATTTCAAACCGACAACTTCCCATGACAGCAACGCGCGTCCTGATCCTCACCGCTCTGCCACATGAACTGAACGCCGCCGATGCCCCGCCGGGCATCGAGGTGCTCTACTGCGGCGTGGGCAAGGTCAATGCCGCCCTCATCGCCACGCAGGCCATCCTGGAACGCCAACCGGAACTGGTGATCAATTTCGGCACCGCCGGCAAGGTCGACCTCGGTCATGACGGCCTGCTGGAAGTCGCCACGGTGCTTCAGCGCGACATGCTGGCCATGCCGCTGGCGCCGCGCGGGGTGACGCCGCTGATGCCGGTCGACGAGCAACCGCCGCGCCTGGAATCGGGTCATCCTGGCGTGGTATGCGGCACCGGCGACAGCTTCGTCACCGCCAGCGACGCCTGGCTGCTGGAGCAGAAGGTCGACCTGGTGGACATGGAACTGTTCGCCATCGCCCGCGTGTGCCGCCACTTCGGCGTGCCGTGGCGCGCCTTCAAGTTCATCACCGACGGCGCCGACGATGACGCGGCCGGCGATTGGGAGGCCAAGGTGCATCTCGGCGCCGAATTGTTCTGGCGCCACCTGCCGCAGGTGCTCAGGCAACACGCCTGAGGCTGCGGCGCATCCATCGCATCCATCGCATCCATCGCGCCGCTCAATGCAACATGGCCCGCAATCGCGGGCCATGTGCTTTGCAAAGGATGAAGATTCGCTCGTCAGGCGCTGCGCCGGTCGTCGCCGCGCGACGGCGCATTGGCAGCATGACGGCGCGGCTCGTTCAACTTCAGCGTGAGACACTTGGCGGCGCCGCCGGCTTTCATGAACTCGGACAACGGCGTCTCGTGCACCGCAAAACCCGTGTCCTCCAGCCGCGTGCGCAGCGCGGCCGATGCGCGGTTAAGGAACACGTGACGGCCGGCGTTGACGGTATTGCAGGCGAACGCCAGGGCGTCTTCCTCGCCCACTGCGATCAAACGATGCGGCGGCACGCGGGCGGCAATCGCCTTGCGCGAGGCGGCGTCAAAGGCCGGCAGGTAGACCATCAGATAGCCGCCCTGCAGCGGGCAAAAGCAGGTATCGAGATGATAGAAGCGCGGATCCACCAGCTGCAGCGACTGCACCTCGATTTCCAGCCAGCCGGCGATGAGCGGCGCGGCGCGTACGTCGGTCCGATGGCCATAGCCCATCCACAGCAGATCGGCCTGGCGGTCCAGCAGCGCGTCGCCGGCGCCTTCGAAGGCGATGCCGTCCGGCATGGTCAATACGCGCAGCCCCTGCTCCTCGAACCAGGCCTTGAAGCGCGGCTCCTCGGCCTGGCGCTCGGCATGGCGAAAGCGCGAGAGCACCACCTTGTCCTCCAGCACCAAGCCGGCGTTGGCGGTAAAGACCATGTCCGGCACGCCGGCGGCCGCGGGCATCTCGTGCACCGTGGCGACCTGCGCCAGGCCGTCGCGCAGCGTGCGCCATTGGCGGGCGGCCAGGCTCAGATCGGCATGGGCGACGTTGCCCTCCATCCAGGGATTGATCACATAGGAGACCTCGAAGTGCTCAGGCGGGCACATCAGGAATGCATCGTGGCGTTGTGGCTTCATGAACGTTCTCCTTGGTTGGCGTTGCGGGTCTTTCTGATCTGTCGTCTCAATGGGCGGCAGGCGCAGCGTGATGCTGCGGCACGCCCTGGAACACGTCGCGGATGGCTTGCAGCGCGACGTCCACTTCCTCGCCGGCGATCACCAGCGGCGGCGCCAGGCGCACCACGGTCTCGTGCGTTTCCTTGGTGAGCACGCCGCAGGCCATCAGCCGCTCGCAAAAGGCGCGCGCCTTGATGTAGCGCGGGTCCAGCTCCATTCCCAGCATGAGCCCGCGCCCGCGCACCTCGCGCAAGGCCGGATGCGCAATGCGGTGCAGGCCGTCGGCCAGGCGGCGCCCCTGTTCGCGGGCATTGGCGACCAGCTCGCCGTCCTGCAGCAAACCCAGCGCTTCGAACCCCACCGCAGCGGACAAGGCGTTGCCGCCGAAGGTGCTGCCGTGGTCGCCCGGGGTGAAGACATCCATCACCTCGCCACCGGCCAGGAAGGCCGACACCGGCAGCAGGCCGCCACCGAGCGCCTTGCCCAGGATCAGGCCGTCCGGGCGGATGTCGTCGTGGTCGCAGGCCAGCAGGCGACCGGTGCGCCCCAGGCCGGTCTGCACCTCGTCGCAGATCAGCAGCACGCCATGCCGCGAGCAGATCTCGCGGCAGCGGCGCAGATAGCCGTCAGGCGGCGTCACGATGCCGCCTTCGCCCTGGATGGGTTCCACCAGGAAGGCCACCGTGTCTGGCGTGATGGCCGCTTCCAGCGCGGCGGCGTCGCCGAAGGGCACCTGGTCGAAGCCGCCGTCGAAGGGGCCGAAGCCGGCGCGGTATTGCGCCTCCGACGAGAAGCCGACGATGGTCGTGGTGCGCCCGGCGAAGTTGCCGCGACACACGATGATGCGGGCCCGGCCGTCCGCCACGCCGCGATGGCGATAGCCCCATTTGCGCGCCGCCTTGATGGCGGTTTCCACCGCCTCGGCGCCGCTGTTCATCGGCAAGGCACGTGGCATGCCGGTCATCTCGCACAGCCGCTGCAAAAACAGGCCGAGGCGATCGCTGTGAAACGCGCGCGAGGTCACTGCCAGCCGCCGCGCCTGCGTCGCCAGCGCGGCCACCAGGCGCGGATGCGCATGGCCGAAGCTGACCGCCGAATAGGCCGACATCATGTCCAGGTAACGACGACCGTGGTCATCCCACAGCCACACGCCCTCGCCGCGGCTGAGCACTACCGGCAGCGGCGCGTAGTTGTGCGCGCAATAGCGCTCTTCCAGGTCGATATGCGGGTTGCTGATCCTTGCATTCATGGCGCCTCCCTGCCCGTGCACGTGATGCTGATGCATGCCCCTCGTCTTCCATAGAACCCGGGAGCGCGCGGTGGTTCATCCCCTGGATACATGATAGTTTCCAACCTATGAAATTTTGTTTCTTTTTAATTCCTCATTTCATTAAAATACGCACGATTCTTTCTCCATCTCCACCATCATGGAAAAATTCGATCGTTTTGACCGCATCATCCTGGAAACCCTGCAAGCCAATGGCCGCGCCAGCAACGTCGAATTGTCCGAGCGCGCGCACTTGTCCCCGCCGCAGTGTTACCGGCGCGTGCAGCGGCTGGAGCAGGAGGGAGTGATTCGCGGCTATACGGCGCAGCTGGAGCCGGCCGCGCTGGGGCTGGGCGTGACGGCCTTCGTCAGCCTCTCGCTGGCGCGCGAGCAGTTCAAGCAGGTGCGCAGCGTGGAAAAGGCGATACGGCAGTTTCCGGAGATTTTGGAGTGCTACACCATCTCCGGCGACTTCGACTATCTGTTAAAAGTGGTGGCGAGCGACCTCAAGAGCCTGTCGGCGTTTCTGACCGACCGCCTGATGCAGGTGCCGGGCGTGGCAGGGGTGCGCTCGATGGTGTGCATGGAAGAGATCAAGCCGGCCAGCGCGCTGCCTGTGCCCTGACAACGCGCGGCGGCCGGCCTGGAGAAAATCAGCTGATCAGCTGAAGCGCGCGCCCTCCAGCGCGAAGCCCTTCAGGAATTCGGAGGCGGCCAGGCGCTTGCCGCCCGGCTTTTGCAGCTCGGTCAGCAACAGGGCGCCTTCGCCGCAAGCCACCACGATGCCGCCCTGGGCGTCGGCCGACAGCACCTGCCCCGGCTCGCCGCGTTGCGCCACCGTCACCGGACGCGCCTGCCACAGCTTGATCACGGTCTCGCCGACACGACCGGTGGCGCCCGGGAAGGGATTGAAGGCGCGGATGCGGCGCGCCAGCTGCTGCGCGCTTTGCGAGAAGTCCAACGCGGCTTCTTCCTTGGCGATCTTGGCGGCGTAGTTGGCGCCCTCTTCCGGCTGCGGCGTGGCCGGCAGCTTCCCTTGCTCCAGTTTGGCCAGGGCCTCGACGATCATCTTGCCGCCCAGCGCAGCCAGCTTGTCGTGCAGGCTGCCGGTGGTGTCTTCGTCGCCGATGGGCAGGCTTTCGATCAGCAGCATGGGGCCGGTGTCCAGGCCCTCTTCCATTTGCATGATGGTGATGCCTGTCTCGGCGTCGCCGCTCTCGATGGCGCGATGGATGGGCGCGGCGCCGCGCCAGCGCGGCAGCAGCGAACCGTGGATGTTGATGCAGCCGTGACGCGGGATGTCCAGCACGCTGCGCGGCAGGATCAGGCCATAGGCCGCGACCACCATCACATCGTGCGGCGTGGCATGCAGCAGCGCGTGCGCCTCTTGCGCCACCTCGGGATACTTGCCGTTCAGGCGCAGCGACACCGGCTGCGCCACCGCCGTGCCGTGCTTGATCGCGCACTGCTTGACCGGCGAAGCCTGCAGCTGCATGCCGCGCCCGGCCGGGCGATCGGGCTGCGTCAGCACCAGGGTGATGTCGTGACCGGCGGCGTACAACGCTTCGAGCGCGACGGCGGCGAATTCCGGCGTGCCGGCAAAAATGATCTTCATGTGAACTCCAGATGCAGATGCGGGGCGCAGGCGGCAAAAGGCGGGCCGCCGCGGGGATTACAGGTTGCGTTTCTTGTGCGGAGCACGTGCGAAAGCCATATCGTACAGCCAGTTCGGCAGCGCCCTGAGCAGCTTGGCGACCACGCCCATCTGCCACGGGATGACGCGGTAGCTGACGCCGTCTTCGATGGTCCGGCGCGCGCGCTCGGCGAATTGATCGGCCGGCATCAGGAAAGGCATGCGGTAGTGGTTCACCTGCGTCATCGGCGTATCGATGTAGCCGGGCGCGACCGTCACCACCTTGATGCCGCAGGCGCGCAGCTCCACGCGTAGCGATTCGCAATAGCTGATCATCGCCGCCTTGGAGGCGCTATAGGCCTCGGCGCCCGGCAAGCCGCGGATGCCCGCCACGCTGCCGATGCCGACCAGGCGACAGCGGCGTCGCTGCGCTTCGGGCAAGGCCTTCATGCGCGCAACAAAGGGCGTAAAGGTAGCGAAGGCGGCGGTGACGTTGACCGCCATGATGCGCTCGAAGGCAGCAAGGTCTTCCTGGTACTCGGTCAGCGTGCCTTGCGAGATGCCGGCGTTGGCGATCACCACGTCGGCGCCGCCGAACTCGGCCATGAAGGCCTCGGCCGCCGACTGCAGCGCGGCGTGGTCGGTGACATCAAGCGCGTAGACGCGATGCGCCTGCCCATCGGGGGCAGGCAGGCTGGCGCGCAAGGCTTCCAGCTCGGCGGCGCGCCGCGCCACCAAACCCAGCACCGCCCCTTGCTGCGCATAGGCGCGCGCCAGCGCCATGCCGATGCCACTGGAGGCGCCGGTCAGAAAGACGCGTTGCCGCGCCGTCGCGCCGTGGAGTTCTGCCATGCTGTCCCCGCTGGTGAAATGAGTGACTGGAAATGAAAACGGTCCGCGGCCTTGCGGACGCGGACCGTTTCCGGATCTTGCGCGATTACTTCTTCTTGCCGCCGGCGGCCTTCTCGGCAGCGGCCTTGGCGACCAGGTGATCCATCACCTGCAGCGCCGCGGCCTGCTGCATCGATTCCGGCTGGTTGGCCAGCGCCACGCCGACCACGGCCGGCGAGGTCACGTAGCGGCCGTCGATGGCGATCATCGGCACGCCGTCGACCTTGTAGGCTTCCTGCAGCTGCGCTGCGCGGCGGGCCTTGGTCTGCACGCCGAAGGAGTTGTACAGGTCCAGGAATTTCTGCTTGTCGATGCCGGCCTTCTCGATGTAGGCCAGGATGGTCTTGTCGGTGTTGATGCGCTGGCCTTCGACGTGGATCGCGTGGAAGATCTTCGGGGTCAGCTCATCGGCCTTGCCCATGGCTTCCAGCGTGTAGTACAGCTTTTGCTGCGGTACGAAGCTGTCGCGGAAGGCAACCGGCACCTTCTTGAAGTTGATCTTGTCGCCCTGCTTCTTGACCCATGCGGTCAGCGACGGATCCCAGGCCGCACAGTGCGGGCAATCGAACCAGAAGAACTCGGTGACTTCGACCTTGTTGCCCGAGTCGGTGGGCTGGGCCTGCTCCAGCACACGGTAGTCGGTGCCGACTTGCGGATTGGCCGGCGAGGCCGACGCATTCACACCGGCCGACAGGGCCAGCACGCCAAAGCTGACGGCGGCCAGCAGCTGTTGATAGAAACGCATGAAATTACCCTCTCTGATGGATATTCGACAAAGGCCCGCCATCCGGCCGGCCCCGGAACCCGTTTGCCCCGGCCATCCCCTGATGCCGGGCCGAACGCGCTCCTGATTCTTGACGCTTACTTGGGAATGCGAACGATCGCCGCATCAACCCCGTTATCGGACAGTTTGCTGCGCGTCCGGTTCATTGCTTCAGCGTGGTCGAAGGGACCGATGCGCACGCGGTACAGCACGCCGCTGTCGGCGGTGCGCTCGGTCACACGGGCTTCGAAACCGAGCAGGGCCAGCTTGGCGCGCGCGCTTTCGGCATCGTTCTGGTCGCGGAAGGCGCCGGCTTGGAGGAAGTAGGTCCACTTGTCGTCGGCGTCGTTCTTGGACGGCGCGGCCGCAGACGGCTTGGCGTCGGCCACCTTGGCGTCAGGCTGCTTGGCCGGCGCGGGAGTCGGCGCCGGCGTCGGCGCCACCGGGGCGACCGGCTGGGCCGCGGCGGTATTGGGCGGCACCGGGGTCTGCGACTGCTGCTGCTCGCGGGCGGCCTCGCGCGCGATGTCGCGGTTGCCGTACAGCGGACGATTGGGATCGGCCGCCTGCGCCGGCGTCGGATCGGCGCGCTCGGGGCGCACCACCTTGTTGACGAAGGGAATCGGCGACTTGGTGATCATCAGCGCTACGCCCACGGCGATGCCCAGACCGACGATCAAACCCAGGATCAGGCCCAGCAGCGTGCCGCCGGCCTGCTTTTGATGTTTCGCGTTCAACTGTTTCACGTTTCTCTTTTAGCGGCTTGGACTTGTTTTACATGCGGGCCGGCGCCGACACGCCCAACAGCGCGAGGCCGTTACGCAGCACTTGGCGGGTGGCGGCCAACAGGGCCAGGCGTGCGGACTTGGTTGGGACATCGTCGACCAGCACGCGTTCCGCATTGTAGTAGCTATGCAGTTCGCCTGCCAGATCGCGCAGGTAGAAGGCGACCTGGTGCGGGCCCAGCTCGGCCAGCGCATGCGCCAGCATTTCCGGATACTCGGCCAGCTTGGCCAGCAGCGTGGCTTCACGCGGCGCGGTCAGCGGCGACAGGTCGGCGACGTTCTTCAGCTCGTCCTCGTTGCCGCCCCACTTGCCCAGCACGGTGCAGATGCGCGCGTGGGCGTACTGCACGTAGTAGACCGGGTTTTCGTCGGACTGCGCCAGCGCCAGGTCGACGTCGAACACGAACTCGGTGTCGGCCTTGCGCGAAATCAGGAAGAAGCGCACCGCATCGCGGCCGCGGGTCAGGTCACGGGCTTCACCCTCGACGGCCTCGCCGGTCGACCATTCGATCAGGTCGCGCAGTGTGACGTAGGAGCCGGCGCGCTTGGAGATCTTGACCTCCTCGCCGTTGCGCATGACGGTGACCATCTTGTGCAGCACGTAGTCGGGGTAGCCCTGCGGGATGCCCACGCCGGCCGCCTGCAGGCCTGCTCGCACGCGCGCGATGGTGCCGTGGTGGTCGCTGCCCTGGATGTTGATGACCTTGCCGTAACCACGTTGCCATTTGTTGATGTGATAGGCGACGTCGGGCACGAAGTAGGTGTAGGTGCCGTCGGTTTTCTTCATGACGCGATCCTTGTCGTCGCCATAGTCGGTGGTGCGCAGCCACAGCGCGCCTTCCTGCTCGTAGGTCTTGCCGGCCGCGACCAGCGCCTCGACCGCGGCGGCCACCTTGCCGTCGGCGTAGAGCGAGGACTCCAGGTAGTAGTTGTCGAACTTCACGCCGAAGGCCTGCAGGTCCAGGTCCTGCTCATGGCGCAGGTAGGCCACGGCGAAGCGGCGGATCGACTCGATGTCCTCGACGTCGCCGCTGGCGGTAGCCGGCTCGCCGTCGCTGGCGGACACGGTTTTCTTGTCGAGGAAGTCGCGCGCGATGTCGCCGATGTAGTCGCCGTTGTAGGCCGACTCCGGCCACTGCGCGTCGCCCGGCTTGAAGCCGCGCGCGCGCGCCTGCACCGAGGTGGCCAGCGTGGCGATCTGCACGCCGGCGTCGTTGTAGTAGAACTCGCGCAGCACGTCGTAGCCCTGCACTTCCAGCAGCGACGACAGCGCATCGCCCAACGCGCCCTGGCGGCCGTGGCCGACGTGCAGCGGACCGGTCGGATTGGCCGAGACAAACTCGACCAGCACCTTCTTGCCCTCGCCGGCGCGGCTCTTGCCGAAATCGGCGCCCTGCTCATGGATCACCTTCACCACCGCCTGCTTGGCGGCGGCCGCCACGCGCAGGTTGATGAAACCGGGGCCGGCGATCTCGGCCGACTCGACCAGGCCTTCACGGGCCGGATCGGCCATCACCGCGGCCACGATGGCCTGCGCCAGCTCGCGCGGATTCTTCTTCAGCGGCTTGGCCAGCTGCATGGCGATGTTGCAGGCGACGTCGCCGTGCGAGGCGTCGCGCGGACGCTCCAGAGCGATGTTCGGCTGCAGGTCGGTGCCGTCCAGGATGGGCTTCAGGGCGGAGGAAAACAGGTCGGAGATGCTTTGTTTCTGTTGTGCGAGCATGGGAATGGCTTAAGGCGGAAGCAGCTGCGGGCGGAATCAGGTGTCAGATCAGGTGTCACCCATGCCACGCGAAAGAGCGCTGACTTATTTAATTGAGCAGCCGAGATTATACCGGCTTGCCGATCCGCTTTGCGCCCCCGAGGCGGCCGCGCGGGCCGCCTTTTTGCCATCCGCCCCGCCGGCCGCTCAGCCGATCGCGGCCGGCGCCTGGGCGCCGTCGGCGGCGGCGCGTCGATAAAGATGCAGGATTCGCAACAAACGGCCGGCAAAGACGCCCGCGAACGCGCCGTAAAGCAAGGCCTGCGGCAGGGCGAACCAGGCCTGCGCGGCCAGTTGCGGGTGCAGCGCCAGGGTGACTGCGGCGGCGTATTTGACGGCAAAGATGCTCAGCGTCAGCAACAGCGGTTGCCAGCTGCCGCGCTGGACGATGCGGCGGCTGGCGGCGTCCACCCGGATCGCCCGGGCGGCGCGGCTGCCGAAGCTCAGCAGCGCCGACACCAACAGTGCGCCCGCGCCCAGCAGGGCGTTGAGCGGATGTGTCTCGAAGGTGCCGAACAAGCCCGACAGCGACAACGCCAGCATCACCAGCGGCAAGGCCAGCGTCTTGACGAGGCCGGTCTCGCGGTCGCGGCTGGCCTGCCAGCCACGGTAGATCAGGAAGGCCAGCAGCGGCCAGACCCACAGCGGCGTGTGGGAGAGGATGGCGACGATCATGGAATGCTCCTGTGCAATGGATGAGAACAGGAGCAAGGCTAGGGCCGGATGAGGCGGCAGCCCAGCGCTTTGCGACGAAATGCCGGATCCGGGCGGCAAGCCGGCTCTGCATGGCGCAAAGCGACGGCCTCAGATATCGACCGGATCGACCTCCAACGACCAGCGCGCACGCGTCTTCACCTGCCGCAGCAGCGCCAGCCATTCCTTGAGGAAAGCCTGCAAGGCCGGACGCGAAGCGCACTCCACCAGCAGTTGCGCGCGCTCGGTATTGGCCACCCGCATCATGGTCATCGGGATGGGCTCGTTGATGGTGATAGCCGGCGCCTCCAGCATGGCGGCGGCCTCCTGCAGGAAAGCCATGGCCTGCTCCAGCTCGCGCGCTTCGGCGCGCAGCAGGGCCTGGTACATGAACGGCGGGAAATAGGCTTGGCGGCGCTCTTCCAGCAGCTCGCCGGCAAAGCCGTCGTAGTCGTGGCGCATCACGGCCTGGTACAGCGGATGGTGCGGGTAGCGGGTCTGGATGAGCACTTCGCCGGAGCTGCCGTCGGCCGACAGGCCGGCGCGCCCGGCGCGCCCGGCCACCTGCATCAGCTGCGCGAACAAACGCTCGCTGGCGCGGTAGTCGTGCGAGAACAGCGCGGTGTCGGGATTCATCACGCCCACCAGCGTGAGCTTTTTGAAGTCATGGCCCTTGGCCACCATCTGGGTGCCGATCAGGATATCCACCTCGCCGCGGTGCACGCTGTCGAAGGCGCTCTGGGCCGAACCCTTGAGCCGCGTGGAGTCGGCGTCGATGCGCAAGACGCGCGCCTCCGGGAAGATCGCGTGCAGGCCTTCTTCCACCCGTTGCGTGCCGCGCCCCAGCGGCTGCAGGTCGACGTTACCGCAGGTCGGGCAGGACTTGGGGATATGCAATTCCAGACTGCAGTGGTGGCAACGCAGCCGGCGTTCCGGACGGTGCACCACCATGAAGGCGTCGCAGCGCATGCAGTTGCTGATCCAGCCGCAGGCGTCGCACGCCAGCACCGGCGCATAACCGCGCCGATTCAGGAACAGCAGCGACTGCTCGCCGTTTTCCAGGCGCTTGCGCACGGCCGTGATCAGGGTCGAGGTCAGGCCGTCGACCGGCTTGTCGCGCTCCATGTCGACCACTTTCACCTTGGGCAACACCGCCTGCTGCGCCGCGCGCTGGCGCAGCTCCAGCCGGCGGTAGCGGCCGGCCTGGGCATGCTGCCAGGTTTCCAGCGACGGCGTGGCCGAACCCAGCACGATCGGGATACCCAGCTGGTGCGCGCGCCACACGGCGAGGTCGCGCGCCGAGTAGCGCAGGCCTTCCTGCTGCTTGTAGGAGGGATCGTGCTCTTCGTCGATGACGATCAGCTTCAGCCTGGGCAGCGAGGACAGGATGGCCAGGCGCGTGCCGAGCACAATGTGCGCCTGCCCCAGGTGGGCCGCCAGCCAGTTGCGGGCGCGCTCGCCCTCGGCCAGGCCGCTGTGCAGCGCCACCACGTTGAGGTGCGGGAAACGCGCGCGGATGTTGCCTTCCAGCTGCGGCGTGAGGTTGATCTCGGGCACCAGCACCAGGATCTGCGCGCAGGCTTGCGCGTGCGCGTCTGCGGACTCGGCCGGGGCAGCCGCCGCCTCGGACTGCAGGATGGCAGCGGCCGCCTGCAGGTAGACCTCGGTCTTGCCGCTGCCGGTGACGCCGTACAGCAGCAGCGGCGCGAAGCCGCGCGCCTGGGCAATGGCGTCGACGGCCTCCTGCTGGGCCGTATTCAACGGCGGCGCCGGGCCGAACTGCATGGGGTCGGGCAAGGCTTCCGGCGGGGGCGCCGGTTCTGCCGGCGCGGCGTCGGCAGCCTTGGACCTCGCTTTGCGCTTCTTGGGCGCAGGCGTCTTGTCGAGCGCCTTCAGGGCTTTGTCCAGCGCCACCGTGGTCAGCGCGCGCAGATTCTTGGGCAGGCCGGGCAGCATCACTTCGCCCAGCGGGCGCTGGTAATAGTCCGCAGCGAAGCCGGCCAGCGCCAACCAGTGCGCCGACAAGGGCGCCAGCTGGCGCCGCACGGCGATCACCTGCTTGATCTTGTCGGCCCCCAGCTCGCTGGCGTCGGCATGGCCGACCACCACGCCCACGGCCTCGCGGCGACCGAAGGGCACCACCACCAGATGACCGACGGCGGGAACCGGCTCGCCCACTTCCTGCGGCCGCCAACAGTAATCGAAGACGGTATGCAAGGGGGTATCGAGGGCGACCTGAAGGATGCGTTGTTCCACGAACTTAATGTGATTCCTGAAAAACTGAGCTAACTATTGGTTTCATTGGCTTTTTTTGATCTATCCACAAATTCTGTGGATAACTTTGGGGACAAGTGGCTATTGACAGCCCTTCAGCGAGTCTGCATGCGGTATCCGCTAAAATGCCCAAATCAAACGCAAAAAATAAATCCAATAAAATCAAATACTTATAATTTAACTCCCTAGCCGCAAAAAAATTTTCATAAATATTTTTGGGCTCCCTGCCGGCCGCTGTTGATGTGCATAAGTGCCGACTACGGGATGAGTGAACGTACTTTTGTCAAGCGTTCTCCGACATCTGTCGACCGGAAATTTCCGGCATGCACCGCCCGGAGTCGTCCTACAAATTTAAAGTAAAACGTCAAAAGCGCACGTAAACGACGGTTTACAAAGTGCTTTTGAGCTTATGCACAATTCTTGTGGATAACTTTGTTGACAAGTGCCTCTTGACAGCCCCGCAGCCCGCCAAGGCAGGCGCTTTCGAGCGATTGCCCAAAATCGCATCAAAAAATAAAATCAATAAAATCATGCACTTAGCAAAAACACTCGCTCACTCGAATTCAGATATCGATATGAGTGATTCTCAATATGGGGCGAGCCAGAAATGTGCATAAGTGTGAAATCCTCTTGCCAAGCCGTCTATTTTCTGCGCCATCGCGGTTCACACGGCCGATGACGCAAGAAAAACGCGTCAGGCGCGCATCGAACGGCTGATTTCGTGCACCGCCTGGGCCAGCGTCGCAACCGCCTCGGGCGGGCTGAATTGTGAAATGCCATGGCCCAGGTTGAAGACATGGCCGCTGCCGGCGCCGGGCTTGCCGAAGGATTCCAGCAGCTTGCGCACTTCGGCGCGGATGGCGTCGTCGCCGGCAAACAGCACGTTGGGGTCGAGATTGCCCTGCAGCGCGACCTTGTCGCCCACGCGGCGGCGCGCCTCGCCCAGGTTGACGGTCCAGTCCAGGCCCACGGCGTCGGCGCCGATGGCGGCAATCTGCTCCAGCCACAAGCCGCCGCCTTTGGTGAAGACGATGGCGGGAATGCGCTCGCCGTCCTTTTCCAGCTTCAGCTGCTTGACCACCTCGGCCATGTAGGCCAGGGAGAACTGCTGGTAGATGCCGTCGGCCAGGGCACCGCCCCAGGTGTCGAAGATCATCACCGCCTGGGCGCCGGCGTCGATCTGGGCGTTCAGGTAGGCGGCCACGGCCTGGGCGTTGGTCTTCAGGATGTGGTGCATCAGGTCGGGGCGGCTGTAGAGCATGCTCTTGACCAGGCGGAAGTCGTCCGAGCCGCCGCCTTCGACCATGTAGCAGGCCAGCGTCCACGGGCTGCCGGAGAAGCCGATCAGCGGCACGCGGCCGTCCAGCTCGCGACGGATCTGGGTGACGGCCTTGAATACGTAGTCCAGCTTGCCGAGGTCGGGCGCCTGCAGCGCCTTGACTGCGACTTCATCGCGCAGCGGACGCTCGAACTTGGGGCCCTCGCCTTCGGCGAAATACAGGCCCAGGCCCATGGCGTCGGGCACGGTCAGGATGTCGGAGAACAGGATCGCGGCGTCCAGCGGGAATCGCTCCAGCGGCTGCAGCGTCACTTCGGTAGCGTAGTCAGGATTGGTGGCCAGGCCCATGAAGGAACCGGCGCGAGCGCGCGTGGCGCGGTATTCCGGCAGGTAGCGGCCGGCCTGGCGCATCAGCCACAGCGGGGTGTAGTCGGTGGGCTGGCGCAGCAGTGCGCGCAGGAAGGTATCGTTTTTCAGCGGGGCGAATTGGGATTGGGACATAGGGCGGCCTAAAGCTATCTTGCGTCAATCCGCCATTATCTCATCCCGCGCGCGGCGTTTCCGGGCTAATTGTCCGTATAGCCGCGCGCTGATATTGACGCAGGTCGTGGCGGCGGCAAATCGCCGCGCGCGACCTGCGCGCGCCGGATCAGATGCCACCCATGCAGAGGTACTTGATGACCAGGTAGTCGTCCAGTCCGTAGTGCGAGCCCTCGCGTCCCAGGCCGGATTGCTTGACGCCGCCAAACGGCGCCACCTCGTTCGAAATCAAGCCGGTGTTGATGCCCACCATGCCCGACTCCAGTCCCTCGGCCACACGCCAGATGCGACCGATGTCGCGCGAGTAGAAATAGCTGGCCAGGCCGAACTCGGTATCGTTGGCCAGCGCTACGGCTTCTTCATCGGTCTTGAAGCGGAACAGCGGCGCCATCGGGCCGAAGGTTTCCTCGCGCGCCACGCGCATGGCCGGCGTGACGTCGAGCAGCACGGTGGGCTCGAAGAAGGTGCCGCCGAGCGCGTGGCGCTTGCCGCCCAGCAGCACCCGGGCGCCCTTGCCAGTGGCATCGGCCAGATGCTCCTCGACCTTCTTCACCGCATCCTCGTTGATCAGCGGACCTTGCGTGACGCCCTCGCCGGTGCCGTCGCCGACCTTGAGTTTCTTGACGGCTTCCACCAGCTTGGCGGCGTAAGCGTCGTAGACGCCATCCTGCACGTAGATGCGATTGGCGCACACGCAGGTCTGGCCGGCGTTGCGGTATTTGGAGGCGATGGTGCCGGCGACGGCCGCGTCCAGGTCGGCATCGTCGAACACGATGAAGGGCGCGTTACCGCCGAGCTCCAGCGACAGCTTCTTGATGGTGGGCGCGGATTGCGCCATCAGCTTGCGGCCGATGTCGGTAGAACCGGTGAAGGAGAGCTTGCGCACCAGCGGGTTGGCAGTCATCTCACCGCCGATCTCGGAGGACGAGCCGGTCACCACGCTGAATACGCCCTTGGGCACGCCGGCGCGCTCGGCCAGCACCGCCAGCGCCAGCGCGGAGAACGGCGTGGCGCCGGCCGGCTTCAATACCATCGGGCAACCGGCGGCCAAGGCCGGCCCGGCCTTGCGGGTAATCATCGCGGCCGGGAAATTCCACGGCGTGATCGCCGCGCAAACGCCGATCGGCTCCTTGGTGACGACGATGCGGTTGGCCCCCAGCGGCGACGGGATCACGTCACCGTAAGCGCGCTTGGCTTCTTCGCCAAACCACTCGATGAAGGACGCGGCGTAGCCGATCTCGCCCTTGGACTCGGCCAGCGGCTTGCCCTGCTCGGTGGTCATGATCAGCGCCAGGTCGTCGGCGTTGGCCAGCATCAGCTCGCTCCACTTGCGCAGGATCTTGCCGCGCTCGGCCGCAGTCTTGCCTCGCCAGCCTTTCCATGAGGCATCGGCGGCGTCGATGGCGCGCCGGGTTTCGGCCGCGCCCATCTTGGGAATGGTGCCGATAGCTTGGCCATTGGCAGGATTTTTCACGGTCGTTGTCTGGCCGTCGTCGGCGTCTACCCACTTGCCGTCCACATAGGCCTGCTGGCGCAGCAGCGCCGGATCGTTCAGCTTGAGCATGTGCATCTCCCAGATTTGCGTTCGGTGACGTCCTTTTAGTAAGCCGCCTGCCGGGGGAGTTCAGAAACGGCGCGTTGTCCTACGAAAGGATGGCCGCTTTTGCTATGATCGTCGGGCTGCAACACAGCAACAGGCGGCGCATCAAGACCAACGACCAGCGCGCCGCCTTGCCAAAACATCAAACAGGAGACCTGCATGAAGAAGTTCATCCGCGCCGCGCTGTTGGCCGGCCTCGCCCTCGCCTCACTTTCACTGGCCATGCGTCCCGCGCTGGCCGACGACGGCGCGTCGTCACGCCTCGACCAAGTACTCAAATCCGGCAAGCTGCGCGTCTGCATGACCGGCGACTACAAGCCCTTCACCTACTACCGTCCCGACCAGAGCTTCGAAGGCATGGATGTGGAGCTGGCGCAATCGCTGGCCAAGTCGCTGGGCGTGGAAGCGCAGTTCGTGAAGACTACCTGGAGCAACCTGATGAATGACTTCATCGCCCAGTGCGACATCGCCATGGGGGGCGTGTCGATCACGCTGGAGCGTGCGAAGAAGGCCGGTTTTTCGACGCCCACCATGGTGGACGGCAAGGCGCCCGTGGTGCGCTGCGCCGACAAGGAAAAATTCCGCAACTTCGAGATGATCGACCAGCCCGGCACGCGCGCCATCGTCAATCCGGGCGGCACCAACGAGCGCTTCGCGCGTACCCGCTACAAGCACGCCACGCTGACGCTGCACCCGGACAACGTCACCATCTTCCAGCAGATCGTGGACGGCAAGGCCGACGTGATGGTGACCGACGCCAGCGAGACCATGTGGCAGGCCAAGCTGCATCACGAGCTGTGCCCGGTCAACCCGGAGCAGCCGTTGCAGTTCGCCGAGAAGGCTTACATGCTGCCGCGCGGCGATGTGGCCTTCAAGGCCTACGTGGATACCTGGCTGCACCTGGCCAAGGCCACCGGCGAGTATCAGCAGGTGTTCGACAAGTGGTTGAAATAAGCTGAGCCGGCAAGGCGAACGAGCAGTTCGCCCGGCATGAAGAAGGCCGGCGCCAAGCAAATGGCGCCGGCCTTTGTCTTTCCGTCATCCGGGCGAAGGCCGGGCCGCCAGCGACGCTCGTCGCGCTCCGACATTCGTTGGACAACGCCAGACCCCGGGCTACGTCGGGACGGCAGGCCCATACGAACCTACCCTGCATGGCGTTTCGGTCGGTTCGGAACACTGCGCCGAACGAATCTGCTCAATCGAACTTCAGCTTCTTCAGTTCCGGCTTCGGATCCGGATACTTCAACTTCAGTTTTTGCAGCGTCTCCAGCACCACATTGGCCACCACCAGGTTGCGATGCGGCTTGGAGTCGGCCGGCGCCACGTACCACGGCGCATGCGTCGTACTGGTGGCGCGCAGCGCGTTCTGATAGACCTGCTGGTAGCTGTCCCAATATTTGCGCTCGGCCAGGTCCTGGGCGTCGAATTTCCAGTGCTTGTTGGGATCATCGATGCGCGACTGCAGGCGCGCCTTCTGCTCGTCCCTGGAAATATGCAGGAAGAACTTGAGCACTACGGTGCCGGTCTCGGCCAGCATGCGCTCGAAGTCGTTGATCTGGCGATAGCGGCGCTTGCATTCCTTGTCGTCGATCCAGTCGTGCACGCGCGTGATCAGCACGTCCTCGTAATGGCTGCGATTGAACACGGCGATCTCGCCCGCCACCGGTACCTGCTCATGAATGCGCCACAAATAGTCGTGCGCCAGCTCGAGCGCGCTGGGCGCCTTGAAATTGGCGATGCGGATGCCTTGCGGGTTGACGCCGGCGAACACGTCATTGACGGTGCCGTCCTTGCCGCTGGTATCCATGCCTTGCAGGACCACCAGCAGCTTGTGCTTGCGCGCGGCGTAGAACATTTGCTGTTGCTCGCCGATGAGACCGGCCAGGCGCGCGATCTCGGTGCGATCCTTTTCCTTGTCCCCCAGTGACAGCGGCTTTTGCGAGGCGCTGTCGTCCTTGATCAGGGTCTTCGGTCCGACGATGAATTGCGGGGCGATCTTCTTGGCCATGTTGTCTCGCTTTTGTCGTTGTCAATGTTGTGGTGTTGCCGGCATGCCCGGCGTCAAAGCACGCCGTGGAAGTCGCCGATACGGTGCTCGATCTTGATGCACTTGTCCATGATCACCTTCAAGCCTGCTGCACGCGCCTTGGCGGCGGCCGCCTCGTGCATGATCTCCAGCTGCATCCACACGCATTGCGCGCCGATGGCAATCGCTTCGTCCACCACCGGCGGGATGTCGGCCGACTTGCGGAAGCAGTCGACGATGGAGATGCGCAGACCCTCTTCCGCCAGCGCGGCATTGGCCTCCGCCAGCGTGGCATGGCAATGCTCGCCGAGGATGGTCTGGCCGGCATACATGGGATTGACCGCGACGATGCGATAGCCGGCTGCCTGCATGTAGGCGGCGACGTCATGGCTGGCGCGCTCGGGGCGATTGGACAAACCGACCACGGCGATCACCGGCTTGCCGCCGGCGCGGTAGGAAAGCTGTCGGGCATGTTCGCTGGCGAGTGGCACCATGTGTGTCTCCTGTGATGGGTCGCGCTACCCGCGCAAGGGCACAAGTAACGCGACCACAATGATTGAATGATGCCGGCGACGCGGATTGGTTCGATCGGATGTGGCGATCCGCGCTGCTGCGCCGGACTGAACCCGGCGCGTGACATTCAACTTTAACCCATCGCGGCGATGCACACAGGCGCGCCGCGCGCAGCGTGGGCATGATGACCGACGGAGCAGATGGAAAGAAGGAGAGGCCGGGGAGAGAAAACGAGGAATGAGAGAGGAGAGATGAAGATGCGTTGCGACGGCAAGGGACGTTGCGCATACACGCCCCTTTACCGGGCGCGCATGAAAAAAGGCAGCCGAGGCTGCCTTTCTTGTCTTGCTCCCGTTGCCGCAAGCGGCGGGCGATGCCGGTGAATCAGCGCTTCTGACGCAGCTTCTGGATCGCGGCCAACTGCGCCACCGCTGCGGCCAGTTCAGCCTGAGCAGCAGCGTAGTCGATCTTGGAATCACGGTTGGCCAGTGCTTCTTCGGCCAGCTTCTTCGCTTCCGCAGCCTTGGCTTCGTCCAGGTCGGCGCCACGAATCGCGGTGTCGGCCAGCACGGTCACGGCGTCCGGCTGAACTTCCAGCAAGCCGCCTGCGACGAACACGAATTCGTCGACAGCCTGGCCCGGCACCTTGATACGGACGGCACCCGGCTTGATGCGCGTGATCAGCGGAGTGTGGCGGGGATAAATACCCAGCTCGCCCGCTTCACCCGGCAACGCGACGAATTCAGCCTCGCCGGAGAAGATCGCCTCTTCCGCCGAGACCACGTCCACGTGAATAGTATGTGCCATGTCGTTTCCTAGTCGATTGACCGCCCCCAGCGATCAGCAATCGCGGGGGCGGCGCCGAAAATCAATAATTGCTTAGTTGATCTTCTTGGCTTTTTCGATTGCTTCTTCGATCGTGCCGACCATGTAGAACGCTTGTTCCGGCAGGTGATCGAGTTCGCCGCTGGCGATCATCTTGAAGCCCTTGATCGTGTCCTTCAGCGAAACGTACTTGCCGGGCGAACCGGTGAACACTTCGGCAACGTGGAACGGCTGCGACAGGAAACGCTGCATCTTACGAGCACGCGCCACCAGCAGCTTGTCTTCCGGAGCCAGTTCGTCCATGCCCAGAATCGCGATGATGTCGCGCAGTTCCTTGTAGCGCTGCAGGGTGCCCTGAACAGCGCGTGCGGTTTCGTAGTGTTCCTGGCCGACCACTTGCGGGTCCAGCTGGCGCGAGGTCGAGTCCAGCGGATCCACTGCGGGGTAGATACCCAGCGAAGCGATGTCACGCGACAGAACGACGGTCGAGTCCAAGTGGGCGAAGGTGGTTGCCGGCGACGGGTCGGTCAAGTCATCCGCAGGGACATACACGGCCTGGATCGAGGTGATCGAGCCGGTCTTGGTCGAGGTGATACGCTCTTGCAGGCGGCCCATTTCTTCGGCCAGCGTCGGCTGGTAACCCACCGCGGAAGGCATACGACCCAGCAGCGCGGACACTTCGGTACCGGCCAGGGTGTAACGGTAGATGTTGTCGACGAAGAACAGCACGTCCTTGCCTTCATCGCGGAAGCCTTCAGCGATAGTCAGGCCGGTCAGCGCCACGCGCAGACGGTTGCCCGGCGGTTCGTTCATCTGGCCGTAAACCATGGCAACCTTGGAGTTGGCCGGGTTTTCCAGATCCACCACCTTGGCTTCTGCCATTTCGTGGTAGAAGTCGTTACCTTCACGGGTACGCTCACCAACACCGGCGAACACGGACAGACCGCTGTGCGCCTTGGCGATGTTGTTGATCAGTTCCATCATGTTCACGGTCTTGCCCACGCCGGCGCCGCCGAACAGGCCAACCTTACCGCCCTTGGCGAACGGGCACACCAGGTCGATCACCTTGATGCCGGTTTCCAGCAGTTCTTGCGACGGCGACAGTTCGTCGTACGCAGGAGCCTTGCGGTGGATCGAAGCGGTTTGCTCGTGCGAGACCGGACCGCATTCGTCGATCGGGTTGCCCAGCACGTCCATGATGCGGCCCAGGGTCGCTGTGCCGACCGGCACGGTGATTGCCTTGCCGGTGTTCGTGATGGTCAGGCCGCGGCGCAGACCGTCCGACGAACCGAGCGCAATGGTACGAACCACGCCGTCGCCCAGCTGTTGCTGGACTTCCAGGGTCAGATCCGAACCTTCCAATTTCAAGGCATCGTAAACCTTGGGCATCGCATCGCGCGGGAACTCCACGTCCACCACAGCGCCGATACACTGAACGATTTTGCCATCAGCCATTTTCGTTCCTTCAATAGATAAAATTTAAATTCTGTTTCGCATCGCTACGTCAGCGATCAACCGACCGCAGCAGCACCGGCGACGATTTCCGACAGCTCTTTGGTAATCGCTGCCTGGCGGGTCTTGTTGTAGACCAGCTTCAATTCGCCGATCACGCTACCCGCGTTGTCGCTTGCCGCCTTCATCGCCACCATGCGCGCCGATTGCTCGGACGCCATGTTTTCGGCGACTGCCTGATAAATCAGCGCTTCGACGTAACGCACCAGCAGTTCGTCCACCACGGATTGCACATCGGGCTCATAGATGTAGTCCCAGGAGTGCGCACCCTCGTCAGCCTTGAGCTTGTCGCTGGTCAGCGGCAGCAGCTGCTGCAGGGTGGCTTCCTGCTTCATCGTGTTGATGAACTTGGTGTACACCAAGTACACCGCGTCCAGCTTGCCTTCCTGGTAAGCGTCGAGCAGCACCTTGACGGGGCCGATCAGCTTTTCCAGGTGAGGCGTATCACCCAATTGCGTCACGTTGGCGGCGACGCGTGCGCCGATACGATTCAGAAAACCCAGACCCTTGTTGCCAATGGCGACGGATTCAAATGCCAGACCCTTGCCCTCCAGCTCGCGCATCTTCGCGGTCAGCAGACGCAGCGAGTTGGTATTCATGCCGCCGCACAGACCCTTGTCGGTCGTGACGACGATGAAACCAACACGCTTGGCCGTATCCTGCTTGACCATGAAGGGGTGCACGTATTCCGGATTGGCTTGCGACAGGTTGGCCGCAATGTTGCGGATCTTGTCGCTGTACGGGCGGGCTGCGTGCATCCGGTCCTGCGCCTTGCGCATTTTGGATGCCGCGACCATTTCCATCGCCTTGGTGATCTTCTTCGTATTTTCTACGCTCTTGATCTTGCCACGTATCTCTTTACCTGTAGCCATGAGTAAGACTCCTTATAGCTTCAGTAAAAATTAGTACGCGCCGGATTTCTTGAAGTCAGCGATGGCGGCTGCCAGTGCTGCTTCAGCATCCTTATCCAGTTGCTTGGTGTCTTCGATCTTCTTCAGCAGGTCAGCGTGGCTGGTCTTCACGAAGTTGTGCAGACCGGCTTCGAAGGCCAGGATCTTCTTCACTTCGACGTCGTCCATGTAGCCCTTGTTCACGGCGAACAGGGTCACGGCCATGATCGAGATCGATTGCGGAGCGTACTGCGACTGCTTCAGCAGTTCGGTCACACGTGCGCCACGATCCAGCTGCTTGCGGGTTGCTGCATCCAGATCCGAAGCGAACTGCGCGAAGGCTGCCAGTTCACGGTACTGCGCCAGGTCGGTACGGATACCGCCGGACAGGCCCTTGATGACCTTGGTCTGAGCAGCGCCACCGACGCGCGACACCGAGATACCGGCGTTGATCGCAGGACGGATACCGGCGTTGAACAGCGAGGTTTCCAGGAAGATCTGGCCGTCGGTGATCGAGATCACGTTGGTCGGAACGAAGGCGGACACGTCGCCGGCTTGCGTTTCGATGATCGGCAGTGCAGTCAGCGAACCAGTCTTGCCGGTGACTTCGCCGTTGGTGAACTTCTCGACGTAGTCGGCGTTCACGCGGGCTGCGCGCTCCAGCAGGCGGCTGTGCAGGTAGAACACGTCGCCAGGGTAAGCTTCGCGGCCCGGCGGACGGCGCAGCAGCAGCGAGACCTGACGGTAAGCCACGGCTTGCTTGGACAGATCGTCATACACGATCAGGGCGTCTTGACCGCGGTCGCGGAAGTATTCGCCCATGGTGCAACCCGAGTAGGCCGACACGTATTGCATTGCTGCCGATTCGGAAGCGGTTGCTGCGACGACGATGGTGTACTCCATCGCGCCATGCTCTTCCAGAGCGCGCACCACGTTCTTGACCGACGAAGCCTTCTGGCCGATCGCGACGTAGATGCAGGTCATGTTCTGACCCTTTTGATTGATGATGGCGTCGATCGCAACAGCGGTCTTGCCGGTCTGGCGGTCGCCGATGATCAGCTCACGCTGGCCGCGGCCAACGGGAACCATCGAGTCGATCGACTTCAGGCCGGTTTGCATCGGCTGCGAAACCGATTCACGGGCGATAACGCCCGGCGCGATCTTTTCGATCGGAGCGGTCAGCTTGGCGTTGATCGGGCCCTTGCCGTCGATCGGCTGACCCAGTGCGTTGACCACACGGCCACGCAGTTCGGGGCCGATAGGCACTTCCAGGATACGGCCGGTGCACTTGACGACGTCACCTTCCGAAATGTGTTCGTACTCGCCCAAGATAACGGCGCCGACCGAGTCGCGCTCCAGGTTCAGCGCCAGGCCGAAGGTGTTACCCGGGAATTCCAGCATCTCACCTTGCATCACGTCGGACAGACCATGGATACGGCAGATACCGTCGGACACGGAAATGACCGTGCCCTGATTGCGAATCTCAGCGGTATCGCCAAGGCCTTGGATCCGGCTCTTGATCAGCTCGCTGATTTCAGATGCGTTGAGTTGCATACTAACTCCTAAAAATTGTTCTTTCGCTTAGCCAGGCTCGGGCAATTACGCGGCCAGAGCAGCATGCAGCTGCTGCAGTTTCGCGCGCACGGAGGTATCGAACACTTCGTCGCCGACCACGACACGCACGCCGCCGATCAGGCTTTCGTCCACCGTCACCGAAGGGTTCAGCTTGCGGCCGAACTTCTTCTCCAGCGAGGTGACCACATCCTTGACCTGTGCATCGCTCAGCGCGAAGGCGCTGGTGATATGCGCGTCGGCCGAACCTTCCTGAGCATTCTTGAGCTCATGGAATTGTTCGGCGATTTGCGGCAACAGGACCAGGCGGCCGTTTTCGATCAGCGTGTTGACGAAGTTCTGCGCCTCGACGGAGAGCGGAGTCTTCACGGCTGCGGCGAACACTTCGGCCAGCTTGACGTGCGAAACGGAAGGATTGTGCGCGAGGGCCTTGAGCTCGGGATGCGCTGCCACCTGGGCCATCTCGGTGATGAGATCGGACCAGGCTGCCAGGCTGCCCGCCTTGGCCACACGAAACAGGGCTTCAGCGTAAGGGCGAGCGATCGTTACCAGTTCGGCCATATTACAGCTCTGTCTTCAGTTGGTTCAGCAGGTCGGCGTGCGCAGCGGCGTTCACTTCGCGCTTCAGGATCTGTTCCGCGCCCTTGACTGCCAGCGTTGCGACTTCGCCGCGCAGTTCTTCGCGCGCCTTGTTCACTTGCTGTTCAGCGTCGGCACGGGCAGCGGCGACGATGCGGGCAGCTTCTTCAGCGGCCGTCTTCTTCGCTTCTTCGATGATCAGCTGTGCGCGCTTTTCGGCGTCGCCGACGCGCTTCTGGCCTTCATCGCGAGCCGTTGCCAGCTCACCCTGGATGCGCTTTTCGGCGGCGGCCAGATCGGCCTTGCCGCGGTCGGCGGCTGCCAGACCGTCCGCAATCTTCTTGGCGCGTTCGTCGAGCGCCTTGATCAACGGCGGCCACACGAATTTCATCGTGAAGCCGGCGAGGATGAAGAAGACCACGAACTGCGCAATCAATGTTGCATTTAAGTTCACGGTAATTCCCTTCTCAGAATAACGAGTGCCGGAACCAATCGTCCGGCAGGTGAGAGTCGGCTATGAAGCGCGAATTACTTGGCGATGAACGGATTTGCGAATGCGAACAGCATGGCGATACCAACACCGATCAGGAACGCAGCGTCGATCAGGCCGGCCAGCAGGAACATCTTGGTTTGCAGGGTGTTCATCAGTTCAGGCTGACGTGCGGATGCTTCGAGGTACTTACCGCCCATGATCGCGATACCGATACAAGCGCCGATAGCACCCAGGCCAATGATCAAACCGCAAGCCAGAGCAACGAAAGAGACATCAGTCATGACAATTCCTTAGAAAAGTTAAGTTAATACAAAAAATCAAAAAACAAACTGAAAAACAGGTACTGCAAGCCTTGTTAGTGCGCTTCGTGCGCCTGGCCCAGGTAAACCAGTGTCAACATCATGAAGATGAATGCTTGGAGCAACACGATCAGGATGTGGAAAATTGCCCAGATAGAACCGGCGATCACGTGGCCGATAAAGCCGAATGCGGTCGCGGTCGATCCCAGCAATGCGATCAGCAGGAACAACAGTTCGCCTGCATACATGTTGCCGAACAGTCGCATGCCCAGGGACACGGTCTTGGCGGCGAATTCGATGATGTTCAACAACAGGTTGAACGGCGCCAGCCAGATGCCGAACGGCGCTGCGAACAGTTCGTGGATGAAGCCGCCGGCACCCTTGATCTTCACGCTGTAGTACAGCATCAGGGCCAGCACGCCCAGGGCGATGCCCAGGGTGCCGTTCAGGTCGGCGGTCGGGACGATGCGGTGGTGCATTTCACCCATGCCGAAGATGCGCAGGATGCCCGATGCCAGGTCGACCGGCAGGAAGTCCAGCGAGTTCATCAGGGCGACCCAGATGAACACGGTCAGCGCCACCGGAGCGATGAAGCTGCGGTCGCCGTGCACGATGGCCTTGGATTGGTCTTCGACCATCTCGACCACCATCTCCACAAAGGCCTGGAAGCGGCCCGGCACGCCCGAGGTCGCCTTGCGGGCGGCCAGGAACATGAAGAAGCAGGCGATCACGCCACAGAACACGGACCAGAACACGGTGTCCATGTTGATGATGGAGAAATCGACGATCTTGGTTTGATGCTGGGTGGAGAGGTGTCCAAGGTGGTGGACGATATATTCGGAGGCTGTTGGCGCGTGCTCAGCGGCTTCTACGGTCATGGTCGGTGTCTAAACAGTAAAATGAAATAACTCTTAAGCACCACGATGAAGCTCAGCACAAATGCGAGCCAGTTGACACCGTGGTACAACCAAACGATCGCCCCCATGAGCGCGAAAGTCGTAGCAATCTTGATAAATTCCCCGAAGAAAAACGTCATCGGGTTGGTACCACCTGGTTTTCGTGCGCTGACGTAGAGTCGCAAGGCAAACAGGGCGTTGGGAACCACGCAGCAGGCTCCGCCCAGTAGTGCGGACCACAGCGCCGGAAGTCCGCCCAGCATGCCTGCCACCAGTGCAGCGACGACCGTGGTTACGAGCTGCAAAAGGATGATGCGCAGCATATATATCCAATATCGTGCATGCGCCGCACCTATTACGAGCGTACGGCAGCTTAAAAGCCCGGCGATTATAAAGGTTCGTTTTCGGGTAAGTCAAACCTTTTACAGCCAGATCGCGGCGTTATCTCAGCCATTTGTAGGCGAAATGCGGCAAGTAGTCTGCGACTTCAATTTTGTGCGATGCAGCACAACCGCATTCATGCCATTCCCGCCGCAACGGTGATGCGCACCACCTCGCTGGCGCAAAGCCGTCAACTTTCACGGTCGACTCCCCGACATCACGCCGACGCGCTTGCGCATCCGCACGGCGACAGGGACAAATACGGTCGCAACCGGGAAAGTAACACGCAAAGCATGCAAAAAAGCGAGGAAATTCAATGATTTATACGCATATGCAGCACGCTCGCAATCTTTTGTGAGAAAGAGGCGGCCCCTGCTGGCCGCCATAAGTCGTCAGACGACGAAGCTCGCTTTTGTGCAGTCGATGCTGCAGCACAGCGTAAAAGCGCTGCGGCCGCGCCGGCACATGCGCATATCGTAAAACCACGGTAAGACCGCCTGCCGCCCACCCGCCGCCACGCACGCCTGGAGGCAGCAATCTCCGGCGCCTCATCTCCCACCTGGCGGGAAACCAATAATTCTCACCACTCATCACATCAGCACATCACTCGCAAAACAAAACAGCCTGGAAACGGCCTAA
Source organism: Herbaspirillum sp. LeCh32-8 (assembly GCF_017814915.1). Lineage (GTDB taxonomy): Bacteria > Pseudomonadota > Gammaproteobacteria > Burkholderiales > Burkholderiaceae_D > Herbaspirillum. Next base: position 97,822 of record NZ_JAGIPZ010000014.1, read on the forward strand.
ATACGGGGCGTATCGCGTAAAAAATATGAGATTTTCGCTAAAGAAATTCGCAATTGTTACGTAACCCAAACTGTAAATTTATGAAAAGAAAGCGAGAACGTCAGCTTTTTGTCATGTGCGCACGGAGCTACTTTATTTCTAATAAAAACCAGAAATATTGTGCAATGACAACAAGAGCCAGCTTTCTTTCTTAGGCTAAGCAATAACAAACAGTCCCCCTAAGGAGCAATTCATGGCCAGTTCCACCGGCACGATCACCACATCTGCAGGCCCCCTAGACGTAGCGACCCTGGTCGACAAGCTGATTGCCGCCGAGGGCAAGCAACGCCTGACCTCATTGGCCAACAAGGCAAGCAGCTTCAACGCGCTGATTTCCGCCTACGGCAATCTGAAGGGTGCAATGACCACCTACCAGAGCGCGCTCAAGGGCCTGAACGTGGCCAGCTTCAGCGCGCAGAAGCCTACCGTCAGCAACGCCGGCAGCGGAACCAACCTCACCACCGATCCCTTTACCGCCGACGTCAACACCGACGAGACCACCAAGGCGCTGGCGCAGAAGCTGAAATCGATCGGCTTCACGCCCGGCAACACTTTCCAGGCCGGCGACACGATCGCCATCAAGGTCGGCACCGAACAGCCCAAATTCATCACGCTCAAGGCCAACGCCACGCTGGCCGGCGTGCGCGACGCCATCAATGCCGGCAAGGCCGATGTGACTGCTTCCATCGTGACCGACGCCAGCGGCGACCATCTGGTGCTGGAGTCGAACAAGGGCGGCACGGCCAACACCTTGAAGATCACCGGCAACGGCTCGCTGGCCGACATCCGATATGACGCCTCCTCCAATGCGCCCGGCGGCATGACCCAGGTCCAAGCGCCACGCGATGCCACCAAGGCCGCCTCCGGCAAGTACTCGATCGCCGTCTCGCAGCTGGCGCAGTCGCACAAGGTGACCTCGGCCCCGATCTCGCCGGGCATGACCTTCGAAAGCGGCGTGCTTGCCATCAAGACCGGTAACGGCTCGACCGCGCTGATCCATCCCAAGAGCAACACGCTGGCCGGCGTGCGCGACGCCATTAACGCCAGCGACGCCGGCGTGACCGCCGCCATCGTCAGCGACGGCGCCAACAACCACTTGGTGCTCACCACCAAGGACAGCGGCGCTGCCAACAGCCTGCGCGTGTCCGGCACCGGCAATTTCGCGGTGTTCAATTTCGATCCGAGCGGCACCGTCATGTCGCCCAACGTGCCGACCGGCCAGACCTTCTCGGCCGGCAGCCTGTCGCTGCAGGTCGGCGCCAAGACCTTCGCCATCAATCCCGCCGGCACCGCGCTTTCCGACGTGGTGCAGGCCATCAACGGCGCTGCTGCGGGCGTGACTGCCAGCATTACCAGTGCCAACGGCCAGGACCGCCTGGTGCTGACGCCGGCCGGCTCCGACACCGTGGCGCTGACCGGCTCAAGCGACTACGCCGCGCTTTCCGCCAGCGGCATGGGCCAGCTCTCCAAGGCGCAGGACGCCAAGCTGACCATCGACGGCGTGACCGTGACCAGTGCCACCAACAAGGTCAGCGACGCCATCTCGGGCGTGACGCTGAACCTGACCAAGGTCACTACCGCCGCCGACAATTTCTCGCTGACGATCGCCAACGACACCAGCGGCGTGGCGACCGCGGCGAACACCTTCGTGTCGGCCTACAACACGCTGGCCAAGGCGATCGCCTCGCTGACCAAGCAAACGCCCTCGACCACCAAGGGCCAGGCCAACACAAATTCGCCGCTGGCCTCCGAGTCTTCCGTCAAGAACATCATGACCCAGCTGCGCGGCGTGCTGATGTCGTCGATGAGCGATGCCGGCGGCGCCACTTCGCTATCGCAGATCGGGATCTCGTTCCAGAAGGACGGTACGCTGGCGCTGGACGCCACCAAGCTCAATAACGCCACCACCAAGAACTTCGAGGGTGTGGCCAAGCTGTTTGGCGGCACCGACGGCGTGGTGCCCAAGCTGCAAAAACTGATGGACACCATGCTGGGCGACAAGGGCGTCCTGGCAGACAAGACCAAGGGCCTGCAGGACAGCCTGAAGAACAACACTGACCTGCAGACTGCCGCCAACGCCCGCCTGGTGAACCTGAAGGACGCCTACACCAACCAGTTCAACCGCCTCAACATCACGCTGGCGACGATGCAGTCGCGCCAGAGCTACCTGACGCAGCAGCTGGCAAAACTGAGCGGCAAGTAACACATCGGCCGGCCGATGCAAAAGGGAGTGCGTTTTGGCGAAAGCCGGACGCGCTCCTTCTTATTTCAGCGCAAGGCGTAAGTGACCAGTCACAGGTATTTGCGCAAGGACACCTCCGAATTGATATTGCGCAAAGTAATCGGCCATCAGAGATTGCATCATCTTTCCCTGCTGGAACGGATTGCAATTCATGCAAGAATTGTGTCGTTTCCACTTTGTATCGCGCTGACGTTGTGAGGAGAAGCGCCGTACGCTTGGAAGATGACGGGCCGGAAGATACAGACAGCGAACCCGCTGCGTACCTGAGAACCCTGGTCAGACGATGGGAAGTTGGTGGTGCAAGTGAGGTGGGAACGATAAAGCTGCCGCGCCATGGAACGATATGTTTGCCACCATCCATGCGTCACCTCCTCCGCAGCACTGAATGCCCTCACACTACATCGCACTTTGCACCCATCAAAGCGAAAGTCAAGGAACCGTAACTTTGCCACGTTCAGAAAGTGGACGCATAACCTTGCCACAGCCCGCTGACTCAATCAGGCCGGCCCTCTCAACTAAGAGAAGTCTGCCGGCTTAAGGCCGATATTGACGCGAGGAGCTTCAAATTCGTCGCCGGAAAGGTCTGGCATCGCCAAGCTGCTGGCAATACCGCTTGTTTGCGCAAGTAGGCTCAAATAGTCTGCTGTTGAATTGCACTGAAAACTGACCCACTTTTCCAGGAAATTTGCACCCTAAGTTGACCCATGTTTAGACCACA
>NZ_JAGIPZ010000015.1 GCF_017814915.1 Herbaspirillum sp. LeCh32-8
GCCGTGCGTCCAATCAATCCATCTTGTTCACAGGCGCCTGAACAAAGCCCCATCTCGTTCCCCGCAAATCAGATCAGACGGCAGCAAACAACGACAAACACCCAATAAAAAAGCCGGCTCGCGCCGGCTTTTCAACTCCCGCGAACCATACACTGGCTCGCCAGGCTTCATCAGAACTTGTACGCGACACGCGCCACTGCGAAGTTCACGCCGCCGTTCGGCTGCTTGATGCCGCCGTTGGAGAAGTGTTGCAGGCGAACGCCGAGATCCAGGCCGTTGGCGAAGACATAGCCGGCGCCAACGTGGTCGCCGAACTGGAAGGCGGTCGACAGCACCTTGTCGTTGTTGCGGTACAGCTTGGAGAACAGGTGCACGCCGATGCCGGCTTCGCCGTAGAAACCGCGGCCGTCGTCACGCTGGAAGCGCAGCACCGGGGTCAGGCCGATGTCGGCCAGGTTGCCGCTGTTGTTGGTGTTGTTGTAGTGGTTCATGCGCCAGTTGGCGATCGACACGTCCCAGTAGCCGCCGATGTGGGTGCCGTTGGACTGCCAGAAATTCCAGTTCGGGCCCCAGTTGAATTGCGCGCCCAGGCGAACCAGCTGGGTGCTGTTGCCGGTGCCGTATTCCAGCGACATGCCGTCGATGGCGTAGCTCGGTGCTTGGACTGCGAGGGCAGCAACACCTGCGAATGCGATTTTGGCGACCAGGCTCTTCAATGTAGTCATAGTGTTTTCTTTCGACACGTAAATATTATTGATGGATATCTCTACAAGGGGAATTCCGATGCAAGCCTTCCGGCTCGCAATGACGCGATATTTTCTCACAATCATCAAGAACGCATACTCGCGTGTCTGTTTTTGACCAATAACGTCGCCGGGACAGTACGTTTATCGTCAACAGTTGAATCGGGGAAAGAACCTCGCCGCCGCCGCTAGGCAAGCATCCAGCCGCGTGAACACGCCACGGCCTTGTGCCATTTCTCCAGCAGAATGCCGCGTTCTGCCTCGCCCATGCGTGGCTCGAAGCGTCGCTCTACTTGCCACAGCGCTGCAATCTGTTCCTGCGACTCCCAAAACCCTACCGCCAGCCCTGCAAGGTAGGCCGCTCCCAGCGCAGTGGTTTCCGTTACCTGGGGGCGCACCACCGGCACATTGAGCATGTCGGCCTGGAATTGCATCAGCAGGTCGTTGCGCGCGGCGCCGCCGTCCACGCGCAACTCGCGTAGCGGGATCGCGGCGTCCTTCTGCATGGCTTCCAGGACGTCGGCGATCTGGTAAGCGATGCTCTCCAGCGCCGCGCGCGCCAGATGCGCCTTGGTCGAGCCCCGCGTGAGTCCGCTGATGCTGCCGCGTGCGTACGGATCCCAATACGGTGTGCCCAGCCCGGTAAAGGCCGGGACGAAATAGACCCCGCCATTGTCGGGAGCCTGGGCCGCCAGCGGTTCAATATCGGCAGACTTCTCGATCACGCCCAGTCCGTCGCGCAACCACTGCACCACGGCACCGGCCACGAAGATGCTGCCTTCCAGCATGTAGCAAGTGTTGCGCGGTGCATCTTGCTGGGCAGCGCCGAAGCTCCAGCCGATGGTGGTCAGCAGTTTGTTCTTCGACGCCGCAGCCTGGCGACCGGTTTGCATCAGCATGAAACAGCCGGTGCCATACGTGTTCTTCACCATGCCCTCATGGAGGCAGGCCTGGCCGAAGGTCGCGGCCTGCTGGTCACCGGCGATGCCGGCGATCGGCAATTGCGCGCCGAACCATTCCGCCCTCGCGTGAGCAGCCACGCCGCTGCTGGCGACGACCCGCGGCAACAGGGCGCGCGGCACGTCCAGCACCTGCAGCAGTTCGTCGTCCCATTGTTGCTTGTGGATGTCGAATAGCAGGCTGCGCGAGGCATTGCTGCTGTCGGCCACATGTTCGCCGGAGAGCTTGTAGATCAGCCAGGAGTCGACTGTGCCGAACGCCAGCTCGCCACGTTCGGCGCGTTCGCGCGCACCGGCGACGTTGTCCAGGATCCAGTTCAGCTTGGTGCCGGCGAAGTAAGCGTCCAGCACCAGGCCGGTCTTGCGGGCGAACAGCGCCTCGTGTCCTTCATTGCGCAGGCGGTCGCACAGGGCGGCGGTGCGGCGGTCCTGCCAGACGATGGCCGGGCAGATCGGCTCGCCGGTCTGCCGGTCCCACACCACGGTGGTTTCGCGCTGGTTGGTGATGCCGATGGCGGCGATGTCGGATGCCTTCACCTGATGCCGCTTCAACACCGCTTGCGCCACCTCCAGCTGCGAGCGCCAGATATCGTTGGCATCGTGCTCGACCCAGCCGGATTGCGGATAGTGCTGCGGGAATTCCTTCTGCTCCAGCGCCGCGATCTGCCCGTCACGGTCAAACAGAATGGCGCGCGAGCTGGTCGTGCCCTGGTCGAGCGCGAGGATGTAGCGGCCCATGGCGTGTCTCCTTGTGATGTTGTTGTAATGCGGGGCGCCGGCAGGCCTCAGGGACGATAGCTGTATTCCAGGCGACCCGGCACATCCACGCGCACTGCCAGCAAGCAGCCGGACAGTGGATACTGTTGCAGCTCCTCCTCACTGCGGCCGTTGCGGCCCGTGGTGATGTAGAGCGTCTTCAGGTCGGGGCCGCCGAAGGCCACCATGGTCGGGCAGCGCGCCGGCAGGCGGATCTCCTGCAGGATCTCGCCGTGCGGCGACAGGCGCAGCACGCGCCCGCCCTCGAACATCGCGCACCAGTAGGCGCCTTCGCTGTCTACCGCCGCGCCGTCGGGGCGACCGCCGTAGTCTGGCGAGGACTTGTCGGCGTCGAACTGCCGTAGCAGGCGGCAATTGCCGGTGGCACCCGTGGCCAGGTCGTAGTCGTAGATGTTGATGCGGTGCGCCGGCGTATTGGAGTGGTACATCAGGCGCTGATCCGGGCTGAAGGCCACGCCGTTGGAGGTAGTCACCGGATGGTGCGCGTCGCGCAGCCGGTTGCGTTCGAAGCAGTACAGCGTGCCGGCTTCGCGGTCGCGCGGTTCATAGATGGTGCCGCACCAGAAGCGCCCCGAAGCGTCGCAGCGACCGTCGTTGAAGCGGATGCGCGTCATGTCGTAGGGCGCGTCCAGCATCGGCGTCAGCGCGCCGGTCTGGGTGTTGAGGTGCGACATGCCGGAGCGCAGCGCCACCACCAGGCCGCCTTGCGCATGCTTGACGATGGCGCCCGGCTCTTGCGGCATGTCCCACGATCGGTGCCGGCCGCTGTCGGGGTGCAGGCCGTGCACTGCGCGCCCGGGAATGTCGATCCAGTACAGCGCGTTTTCTTCCGCATGCCATAGCGGCGATTCGCCCAGCAGCATGGGATGTGCGAAGGCGGTTTCTATCGTGTCGAAGCGATGGGCGTTGTCGGTCATGAGCGGGCGTGAGATGACGGAAAGGCACATTATGCGCCGTCAGGTGCGATTCACAAACCTAGGTCGCCGGCCCGCCATGGCAAGGATGAGCTGCAGAGATCAACGCGGCAGGCGCTGCGCAAAAAAAAACGGCACGCGCCAGGCGTGCCGTCTTCATGCGTGCCGGGACGGATCAGTTCGACCAGCCGCCGTCGATCATGTGGATCGAGCCGGTGGTGAAGTTCGATTCGTCCGAGGCCAGGTACAGCGCCAGCGCGGCGACTTCCTCGGCCTTACCGATGCGGCCCATCGGCTGGCGGCCGACGAAGGCGGCGCGCACGTCGGCTTCGGTCTTGCCGGTTTCCTTGGCCTGGGTGGCGATGCGCTGTTCCAGCGAGGGCGACTCGATGGTGCCCGGGCAGATGGCGTTGCAGCGCACGCCCTGCGCCACGAAGTCGGCCGCGACCGACTTGGTCAGGCCCACCACAGCGGCCTTGGAGGCGCCGTAGGCGAAGCGGTTGGCCACGCCCTTGACGCTGGAGGCGGCCGAGGCGATGTTGACGATCGAGCCCGACTTCTTGGCCAGCATGCCCGGCAGCACCGCGCGGATGGTGTGGAACATGGCCTTGGCGTTGAGGTTGAACGAGAAGTCCCAAGACTTGTCGTCGCACTCCAGGATGTTGCCGGCGGCAACATAACCGGCGCAGTTGAACAGCACGTCGACGGTGCCGATCTCGGCCACCAGCGCCTTGATGGCGGCGTCGTCGGTCACGTCCAGCAGGCGGGTTTCCACGCCGGCGGTGCCGGCCAGCGCGTCCAGGTGCTGCTTGCTGATATCGGTGGCGATGACGCGCGCGCCTTCCTTGGCGAACATCAGGGTCGAGGCGCGGCCGATGCCTTGCGCGGCGGCGGTGATCAGTACGGTCTTGCCGGCGAGGCGTCCAGTGGATGCAGACATGTGTGTTCCTTTGTTATCAGATGAGTTTGCGTTGCGCCAGGTTCTTGAACAGTGCGGTCAGGCCGAAGGTCCACGGCGCCGTCTTGTCGCTGAAGTTCACCGTGTTGACCAGCGCGCCCAGCTTGGGCGTGGCGATCGTCACGACGTCGGCGACCTGGTGCGTGAAGCCCTGGCCGGGGCCGAAACGATCCTGGGTCGGGGCGAACATCGTGCCCAGGAACAGCACCAGCCCGTCCGGATATTGATGGTTGGGGCCGATCGCGTGTTCCACCAGTTGCAGCGGATCGCGGCTGATCATGGACATCGAGCTGCTGCCCTTGAGCGTGAAGCCTTCGGTGCCGTCGACCCGCATTGTAAGTTCGGCGCGGCGCACGTCGTCAATTGAAAAGTTTGCGTCGAACAGACGAATAAAAGGCCCGACCGCGCAAGAGGCGTTGTTGTCCTTGGCCTTGCCCAGCAGCAGGGCGCTGCGGCCCTCGAAGTCGCGCAGGTTGACGTCGTTGCCCAGCGTGGTGCCGACGACGCGGCCAGCGCTGTTGATGGCCAGGACGATTTCCGGTTCCGGGTTGTTCCATACCGACTTCGGGTGGATGCCTACCTCGTCGCCCAGGCCCACCGACGACATCGGCTGCGCCTTGGTGAAGATCTCGGCATCCGGGCCGATACCCACCTCCAGGTACTGCGACCACACGCCTTGCTCCAGCAGCACGTCTTTGAGCTTGGCCGCCTCGGGCGAACCCGGCACCACGCTGGAGAGATTGTCGCCGATCACGGCGGTGATGGCCTTGCGTACCGATTCCGCCTTGGCCGCGTCGCCGCGTGCCTGTTCCTCGATCACGCGCTCCAGCATGCTGGCCACGAAGGTCACGCCGCTGGCCTTGACCGCCTGCAGGTCGATCGGCGCCAGCAGCCAGGGCTTGGCGGTGTCGCGCTTCGTGGCGTCGGCATTGTCCAGCAGCGCCTGCAGCGACGCCAGTCGCGGCAGAGCGCCGGCGGCCTTCACGGCAGCGGCCGGGTCTTCCAGTTCCAGCAGCTGGCTGGAAGTAGCCGCCACCTGGGTCAGGTCATACACGCCGTCGGCGTCGACCTTGACCAGCACCGGGCCGACATTGGGCTGCCAGATGCGGCCGATCAGCGTGGCTTGCGCGTGGTCCTCAGGCAGGTGCGCCTGGATCGTGAAAGTGTGGGCCATATTCTTAACTCCTTGGTTGTTGAGGCGAAGCGTCCCGCCGGACGATTCAGGCGCGGACGGATAAAGCGGATCAAACTGGCTGTTGGCGTAACCGCTGGCAAAGCGTCCTTGAGGGGGAAGAAGGGCGCTTTGCCGGATGCTGCACCGGCATGGCAGAAAGCAAAACTGCCGTTGGCAGGAATACGCCAACGGCAGCAGGGACAACGACGATCAGGTGTACACGCCGATGTGCCAGGGTACGAACTCATCCTGGCCGTATCCGTGCAATTCGCTCTTGGTCTTCTTGCCGGACGCGGTGTCGAGGATCATCTGGAAGAAGCGCGCCCCGACTTCCTGGGGTGAGACATTACCGTCGGCGATCTCGCCGCAGTTGATGTCCATGTCTTCTTCTTGACGCTGCCACAGCGCGGTGTTGGTCGCCAGTTTCAGCGACGGCGACGGCGCGCAGCCATAGGCCGAACCGCGGCCGGTGGTGAAGCAGATCATGTTGGCGCCGCCGGCGACCTGGCCGGTGGCCGAGATCGGGTCATAGCCCGGGGTGTCCATGAACACGAAGCCCTTGGCCGTCACGGTTTCGGCGTACTTATAGACGTCCACCAGGTTGGTGGTGCCGCCCTTGGCCACTGCACCCAGCGACTTCTCCAGGATGGTGGTCAGGCCGCCGGCCTTGTTCCCGGCCGAGGGGTTGTTGTTCATCTCGGCGTCGTTCTTGCGGCAATATTCTTCCCACCAGTCGATGCGCGCCAGCAGCTTTTCGCCGACTTCCGGCGACACCGCGCGGCGCGTCAGCAGGTGTTCGGCGCCGTAGATCTCGGGGGTCTCCGAGAGGATTGCCGTGCCGCCGTGGCGCACCAGCAGGTCGACCGCCGCGCCCAGCGCCGGGTTGGCGGTGATGCCCGAATAGCCGTCGGAACCGCCGCATTGCAGGCCCAGCGTCAGGTGCTTGGCCGGCACCGGCTCGCGCTGGATGGCATTGGCCTTGGGCAGCATCTTCTTGATCTTCTCGATACCCAGCGCCACCGTCTTGGCGGTGCCGCCGGTGCTCTGGATGGTGAAGGTGTGGAAGTATTCGCCTTCCTTCAGATCGTGGCTTTCCATCAGGCCGGAGATCTGGTTGGTCTCGCAACCCAGGCCCACCACCAGCACGGCGGCGAAGTTGGGATGCTTGGCGTAGCCGGCCAGCGTGCGGCGCAGGATCTGCAGCGGCTCGCCGGCCGAGTCCACCGCGCAGCCCAGGCCGTGGGTCAGCGCCACCACGCCGTCGACGTTGGGGAAGGCCGCCAGCGCTTCCGGATGGATATCGCGGCGGAAGTAATCGGCGATGGCGCGCGCGGCGGTGGCCGAGCAGTTCACCGAAGTCAGCACGCCGATGTAGTTGCGGGTGGCCACGCGTCCGTCCGGACGCACGATACCCATGAAGGTGGCCGGCGTCTCGACGAAATCGACCGGTTTGACGTCGGCGCCGAAGTGGTGCTCGCGTGAAAATTCCGCCATCGCCAGATTGTGCGTATGCACGTGCTGGCCCGGCTCGATGGCTTGGCTGGCGGTGCCGATGATCTGGCCATAGCGCTTGACCGGTTCGCCCACGGCGATGGCGCGGGTGGCCATCTTGTGTCCTGCGGGAATGAGGCCTTGTACCTTCAGGCCGCCTTCCTCTGGCAAAACCGTGCCGGAGATGAGCTGCCGGCGCGCAATGACGACATCATCGACAGGATTCAATCGAATGATGGGAGAAATAGCTGTCATGATGATCTCGGTGAAAGCGTTGCGAAATCCGGTGTGGACTTCGGGCATGCCGCGCTGCATGAAGAATGCGCGGCATGCATAAAGGGTACAACCCGGTAAATTACTTTGCAGCGAACTGCGACAGGTCAGGCATCGGGCTGCCGACGTTGCGCTGGTAGATGTCGGCCAGCTTGCCGTTCTTCACGTTGGCGGCGATCCAGTCGTTGAGCCACTTTTCCAGTGCCGGCTCGTTCTTGCGGATGCCGATGGCGTAGGGGATGTCCTTGATGGCGAACTTGGTTTCCAGGTTCTTGGACGGATTCTGCTTGGCCACGGCTGAGGCCAGCGAGTTCGGGGTGCAGAACGCATCCACTTGGCCCGACACGATGGCCGCAGTCACGGTAGCGTCGTCGTCAAAGCGCACGATGTTGGTGCCCTTGGGCGCCAGCGGGGTCAGCAGGGAATCCTGCATGTTGCCGCGCACGACAGCCACGCGCTTGCCGGTCAGGTCGTTGATGCTCTTGATGTTTTCGCCCTTCGGCGCGGCCACCACGAACTGCGACGCGCCGTACGGTTGCGTGAAGCCGACCACCTTCTGGCGCTCCGGGGTGATGGAGAACGACGCGATCACCATGTCGGCCTTGCCGGTCATCAGGAAGGGGATGCGGTTGGGGCCGGTCACCTGCACGATTTCCAGTTCCACGCCCATGTCCTTGGCCAGCGCCTTGGCGGTCTCCACGTCGGAGCCTTCCGGTTCCATCTTGGCGTTGGTGCGGCCGAACGGCGGCGCGCCCAGGTCGATGGCGATCAGCACCTTCTTGCGGGCCTTGATGTCGGCCAGCGTGTCGGCGTGTACGACCTGTGCGAAACAGGCTACGCCCAGCATCACGGCTGCGGCTTTTTTTGTGAAATTCAACAAGGTTTTCATTGATGTCTCCTGAGATGAAAAGTACTGCTTTGGTACAGCTTGAGAATGAATCGCTCTCGTGCAATATCGGCCCGGTCGCTTGCGGCGATCACAGGTCGCTGGATACGAACTTCTGCAGCTCGGCGGTCTTGGGGTTGGAGAACAGCTCGTCCGGCGGGCCGATCTCCCAGACCTGGCCCTGGTGCATGAACACCAGCACGTCGGCCAGCTTGCGCGCAAACGCCATTTCGTGCGTCACCAGCACCATGGTCATGCCGTCGCGCGCCAGGTCTTCCATCACCTTCAGCACTTCGGCCGTCAGTTCCGGATCCAGCGCCGAGGTCACTTCGTCGAACAGCATCAGCTCGGGCGCCATCGCCAGTGAGCGGGCGATCGCCACGCGCTGCGCCTGGCCGCCGGAGAGCTGCTCGGGATAGGCTTCCTTCTTGTTGTCCAGGCCCACCAGCGTGAGCACCTTGTGCGCGATTTTCTTGGCTTCGTCGACCGACATCTTCTTGATGGTCGTCAACGCCAGCGTGATGTTGCGTTCCACGGTCAGGTGCGGGAACAGGTTGTAGCTCTGGAACACGATGCCGACCTGCTTGCGCAGTTCGCGCAGGTTGAGCTTGTCGGGATGATGGATGTCGTGGCCGCAGACGTTGATGTCGCCGCCGTCCACCTTCTCCAGGCCGTTCAGGCAGCGCAGCAGGGTGCTCTTGCCGGAACCGCTGCGGCCGATGATGGCCACCATCTGGCCCTTCTGCACATCCAGCGAGACGCCGTTCAACACCTTGTTCGTGCCGAAGCTCTTGTGCAGGTCCTTGATCTTAACGATTGCTGACATTCAATTTCCTTTCGAAATGCTTGGAGAGCGCCGACAGCGGATAGCAGAGGCAGAAGTAAATCAGCGCTACGCAGCCGAACACGGTGAACGGCTGGAAAGTCGAGTTGTTGATGATCTGGCCGGCGCGGGCCAAGTCGACGAAGCCGATCACCGAGGCCAGCGAGGTGTTCTTCACGATCTGCACCATGAAGCCCACGGTGGGCGGGGTGGCGATCTTGACGGCCTGCGGCAGGATCACCTTGGTGAGCTGCTCGAAGCGGTTGAAGCCCAGGCATTCGGAAGCTTCCCACTGGGTCTTGGGCACCGCCTGGATGCAGCCGCGCCAGATTTCGCCGAGGAAGGCCGCGCAGTAGATCGCAAACGAAATGCCGGCGGCGACCAGCGGCGTCAGCTTGAAGCCGGCAATCGCCAGGCCGAAGTAGGCCACGAACAGGATCACCAGCAGCGGGATACCCTGCACCACCTGGATGTACCAGCTGGCGATGGAGCGCAGCGCCTTGTTGGGCGACACGCGCCACAGCGCGATCACGATGCCGGCCACGCCGCCGAACACGAAGGCCACCAGCGACAGCACCACGGTCCAGACGGCGGCCTGCAGCAGGTATTCAACGTGGAGGAAGGAAAATGAATTCACGTGCTCTCCTTACAGATTGGTGCCGAGCTTGCGCTTGCGCACGAAGGCGATCTGGCTGATCAGCCAGAATGCCGCGCGGAACAGGAAGGACAGCGCCAGGTAGGCCACCGCAATGACCGCATACACCTCGAAGCTGCGGAAGGTTTCCGACTGCACCAGGTTGGCGGTGGCGGTCAGCTCCTCGGCCGAGATCTGCGAGGTGATCGACGAAGCCAGCATCAGCAGGATGAACTGGCTGGTCAGCGACGGATAAACGCGCTCCACCGCAGGCAGCAGCACCACGTGCCAGTACACGTGCAGCTTGGACATGCCCAGGCACTCGGCCGCTTCAATCTGGCCGGGATGGATGGAGTTGATGCCGGCGCGCATGATCTCGGTGGTGTAGGCGCCGACGTTGACCGTCAGCGCAATCACCGCCGCGGTTTCGGCTGTCAGCTTCCAGCCGATACTGGCCAGGCCGAAGAACACCAGGAACACCTGCACCAGCAGCGGGGTGTTGCGGATGATTTCGACATAAGCCTTCACCAGGCCGTGCAGCAGCCAGTTCTTGCTCTTGTAGGCGATCGCGCACAAGGTGCCGAGCACGAAGCCGAGCACGATCGACAGGGCGGAGAGCTGTATCGTCAACCAGGCGCCCACCAGCAGGCGATCCCAGTTGGCGAACACGCTCATGAAATCGAATGTGTAATTCATTGATACTCCGGTGAAACGGGACGGGGAGGATTACGTGGTGCGGCGGCAGGTGTGCGCCGTCCCTTGCCGGGTGGGAGCTGATGTCTGCATGAAGTGGTCTCCTTTCTTGTTTGCCTGAGGTCGGGCCCGGCATGCCGGCGGTGGCGGAAGAAGGATCCGGCTACCGTCGGGCGGCCTCTTGGCGGGCCTCGTGTCGGGGTGGCTTGGTACTGCGGTGCTGCAATTGCCTTGCGGCGCATTCGTTGTTCCTGCCGGCGTGGTGCTGCCGGCTTACAGGGCCTTCACGCCGCCGGGGCGGAAGCTGCCGGCGGCCGCCTCGATGCCGTTGACCAGCGGCTCGCCGAACTCGGGGATGCTGATCTCGAAGCTGTCGCCCGGCTGGGTGCGCACGCTGTAGGCAAACGACAGATTGGCCGCGCCCATGTAGTGCACGTGCACGTCGCCGGGCCGGCGGAACTGGCTGTACTTGAAATGGTGGTACTCCAGGTTCTCGATGGCGTGGCACATGTTGTCCTGCCCCGTGAGGAATTCCTGGGCCCAGATCACGCGGCCGTTGCGGCGGATGCGGGTCATGCCCACCAGATGCGCAGGCGGCTCGCCCACGCGCAGCTCCGGGCCGAAGGAGCAGTAGCGCAGCTTGGAATGGGCCTGGTACAGGTAATTCTTGCGCTCCATCACGTGGTCGGAGAACTCGTTGCCGATGGCAAAACCGAGACGGCGCGGGCAACCCTCGTCGTCGATCACGTACAGGCCGACCAACTCCGGCTCCTCGCCGCCGTCCAGCGCGAACTCGGGGCAGGGGAAGGCGCGACCGGGCGCCACCACGACGTTGCCGTCGCCCTTGTAGAACCACTCCGGCTGCACGCCGGCCTGGCCGGGTGCGGGACGGCCACGTTCGATACCCCATTCGAGCATCAGCAGCGTGTCGGTCTTGTCCACTTCGTCGCTGTCGATGCGGCGGTGCATCTTGTCGCGGGTGGAGGCGCTGCCCATGTGGGTCACGCCGGCGCCGGAGACCATGCAATGCGCGGCGTCCTCGTGGTCCAGCGGCGCCAGGATGCGCTGCTCGCGCAGGATCGCGGCGTAGTCTTCGACCTGGTCGGTGTTCAGCAACTGCGCCTGGCGTTCCAGGCCGTTGCCGCTGCGCATGGCCGTCAATGCCAGCTCGCGCATGGTGGCGACCAGCGACAACGTCTGGATCCTCGTCCCATCGACGATCCCGACGCGGCGCGCGCCTTCACGATCCGTGAATTGAATCAGCCTCACCTTGTCTCCGATGCTCGTTCTTGTACCGGGAACGGATTCCCGGCTGATGAAGTTTCAAGCTGCGCGATCCACATTGTGGCCGGCTGTTGCGCACTACCAGGCGCCCGGTTCGCAGGCCGCAGGAATTTGCTGCGCTGCCAGATCGTCCGATGCCATCAATATCGCAAAAGTCTCCTGCTTTTTTCGCACATCGCCTTGCGTGGGCGATAGATGCGCTAGCATTGTGGTTTTTCGCATGGACGGACTATAAGAGGCATGCATAACGATGTCTAATGAGCTTAATTCATCGGGTGATAACCAACTCGGCAGTCAGGCAGAAAGCCAGGCCGGCAGCGCGCTTCCGGTCGTCGGCGGCGAACTGCCGTCGGTCGGCTCCATCGTCAGCCGCCTGCGTTTCCGGCAGGTGGCGCTGCTCACCGCGCTGGACGAGCAGGGCTCGCTGCACAAGGCCGCCGAAGTCATGCACATGACCCAGCCGGCCGCCACCAAGGCGCTGCACGAAATGGAGGACGCGCTGGGCGTGACCCTGTTCGACCGCTCGCCGCGCGGCATCGAGGCCACCGAGCTGGGGCGTTGCGTGATCCGTTATGCGCGCCTGATCCAGAGCGACGTCGCCAACCTGCGCGACGAATTGCAGAACATGATCAGCGGGCGCGGCGGGCGCATTTCCATCGGCACCATCATGGGCGCGGCGCCGTTCGTCACGCGCGCGCTGACGCGCCTGCGCGAGATCCAGCCCGACGTCTCCATCGAGATCCTGGAAGACACCAGCGCGCGCCAGCTGCTGCAGCTGGACCAGGGCCGCATCGACCTGATGATCGGCCGCTCCTCGGTCAGCTCGCAGCCCAACCTGTACAACTACGAAATGCTGCGCGGCGAACCGATGTGCATCGTCAGCGGCATCGACCATCCGCTGGCCACGGCGCAGAAGGTGCGCCTGCCGGAGCTGCAGGACGCCTCCTGGATCCTGTATTCCAGCAACATGCCCATGCGCATCTGGATCGAGCACGAGTTCAAGCTGGAAGGCATGCAGGTGCCGGCCAACGTGATCGAGACCGCATCGCCCTTCGTCACGGTGACCATGCTGGCGCAGTCCAACATGGTGGCCGTGATGCCGCTGGACATCGCCCACTTCTTCGCCGCCAAGCAGATGCTGGGCATCCTGCCGGTCAGCCTGAAGACGCGCATCGAGCACTACGGCATCGTCACGCGCAAGAACACCACGCTATCTTCACTGGCCAAGATGTTCATCCAGATCCTGCGGCAGCAGAACTGAGCAGGGCGCAGGGTGTGACGGCCTCTTCATGAGGCCTGTTTTTCAAGCGCGCGCAGCGGGGACTGTGGCGTGGCGGCGACTTCGGGTTTTCCCTGATTTCCCGTGGCTGTTTTTTCCTGTTAGCCTTCATTCGCGGCCGGGGTGGCCGCTCTTTCGGTTTGCCTTCATGACTTTGCGTTTTCCGCGTTTCACTGCAGTCCGCTTTCAGGCGTTCTCCCGTATTTCGTCCATTCCCGCGCGTACTGCGCTGGGTGCGGCATGCATTGCCGGCGCCGTGCTGCTGGCGGGCTGCGCAGGGCAAAAGGCCGCGCCTTCGCCTGAAGCCGCCGCCAAGCAGGCCAAGCTGGATCAGGCGCTGGCGCTGTTCTCCACCAACCCGCCCAGCGGCTTGCCGGCCGGCTGGGAACCTCTGGCCTTCACGCGCAAGAAGAAAAGCACCGAGTACCAGCTGATCGAAGACGCCGGCCGCACCGTGCTGCGCGCCTACGCCGACCAGGCCTCGTCCGGCTTGCGTCACGACGTCAACATCGACGTCAACAAGAAACCCTGGCTGACCTGGACCTGGAAGACCTCGGCCCTGATCCCGACCGCCGACAATACCCAACGCGAGACCGAGGACTCGCCGGTGCGCATCGTGCTGGCCTTCGACGGCGACCACGACAAGCTGTCGCTGATGGACACCATCCTGTTCGACACCGCCAAGCTCCTGACCGGCAACGACCTGCCCTACGCCACCCTGATGTACATCTGGGAAAACAAGGCGCCGGTGGGCACCGTGATCGCCAACACCCGCACCGGCCGCATCCAGATGATGGTGGCCGAGAGCGGCCCGGCTAAGGTCGGCCAGTGGGTGACGTATCACCGCAATGTGGCGGAAGACTACGAGAAGATCTTCGGCGAGAAGCCGGGCAAGCTGATCGGCGTGGGCGTGCTGACCGATACCGACAATACCGCGCAGAAGGTGGAGGCCTGGTACGGCGACATCCGGTTGCTGCGCGAGGCCGACGGAGGCGAATGAGAGCTGGCGGGCGATGGGTCGGTGCGATGCATCCTCTCTTCGCCCGGTGCAACAGACACGCCGAACGCGCTGCAGATCCTGAACGCAGCGAACGCATCAAGCACATGAAATTAAAAAAGCCTGCCGGAACATGTCCGGCAGGCTTTTTTCGTTGGGCAGACCCGAGGAGGGGCGTGTCAGACGCCGCGCCACCAGGCGGCGACGTGACCCCAGAAGCCCTTGGGGCCTTCGGTGAACAGCCAGGGCTTTTGCGCCTTCAGGCGTTCGATCATGTCGTTTTCCGCCTTTTCCGAGACGTTGCCATAGGCGCGGCCCAGGCGCAGCAGGCTGCGCAGCGCGCCCAGCTTTTCGCGCGCCACGGCGCCGGTGGCGTGCTCGATGGCGATGTGGCATTCGCGCAGCTCCTGCACCAGCGCGTGCGCCAGCTGCGAAGCCGGTGACTTCAGCTTTTCCTGCACCGCGGCGATGCTGGTGGAGGCCGACTTGATCTGGCCGGCGAGGATGTCGATCTGCGTCTCATCGCCCTTGGCCTGCTTGATGATGGCGGTGGCCCAGGCGCGCGAGGCGTTGACCAGGTCGTCGGTGCTCCAGTCGTGGCGCACCGCGATATGGAAGCCGTAGCTCGACGCCTGCTCGATCAGGATCGCCACCACGTCGGGGAAATCCTTGTCCATCGCGCGCTTGGCCCAGGCGTACTGGCCCGAGATCATCATGTGCTGCACCGCCTCTTCGGTCAGGAAGTGTGGATTCTCCGAGACCCGGGCCAGCAGGAAGGCGTCGAAGGAGGGCGCGACGAAGCCGGAGTCGACCTTGGTCGAAAGTCGCACGAAATTCTTGTAGTCGCGATCCAGCGAGGCGAATACGTCATCCTTCAGGTTGAGTTTGATCTGTTTCATGGCCTTCCCCGGGCTAGGCTGATGTTATCGATCCGGCATCCCTGTCCGAACCAGGCTTGTCATTTCTTTACGATGTCTGCGACATGGCGATGCGCCGCAACGCACCGTGAATCACCGTTATCGGCGGCAATGGGGCAAAACTTTACCATGGGAAATGTTGGGCGCCGCACGCCCCTTGCAGAGCTTAGCCGCAAATGGCGCGCTTGCGGCGCTCTGCCGTCATCAATAAGCGCGCAGGCCGTAGCGTTGTCGCGTTTCTTCGTCGGGGAACAGGGCGTCGCGATAGACCGACCAGGCGGCGTCGGCGCGGATCTCGGTCGATGCCTTGCAGCCGCGGCACTGTTTGGCGTAGACGGCGGCGATGACTTCCTGCAGGCCGTTGGGATCGGTGACGTAAATGTAATTGCGCTGCTGCTGGTCGCGCGCGCTGCTGCCGGCGTAGATGGTGCGGGTCTTGCGGCCGATGGCGGCGGCCAGCGCTTCTGACAGCGCATCCAGCCGCTCTTGGTCGTTCAGGTCGGGCAGTCCGTCGGCGCGGCCTGACTGGTAGGTCACACCGGTGATCACCACGTAAGGCAGGCCGGACAAAGGAAACACCCGGCGCAGGCCCATGTCGACCCGCACCGCGTAGGGTTTGCCCTCGCGCACGCTCTGGTAGTTCCACCAGTCCGGCGTTTCCTGCGCCCGGCCCGGCAGTGCGGCCAGCGACAGCAGCGCTGCAAGCAGAAGGGAATGGATGCGTTTCATGGCCAGCTGCGCACAAGCGCTGCTCAACCCGCAGCGAGCAGCACCAACAGCGTGATCAGCGCCGGCAGCGCCTGCACGTAGAGGATGGAACGCTTGGCGGTCAGGCCGCCGTAGATGCCGGCCACCAGCACGCACAGCACGAAGAAGAACTGTACCGGACGCTCGCCGGTGGCCACGCTCCAGAACAGGCCGGCGGCCAGAAAGCCGTTGTACAGGCCCTGGTTGGCGGCCAGCACGCGCGAGGCCTCGGCTGCTTCTTTCGACTGGCGGAAGGTCTTCAGGCCGATCGGCTTGGTCCACAGGAACATCTCCAGCACCAGGATCCATACGTGTTCCACGGCGATCAGGATGAGCAGGGCGGTGGCGAGCATTTGCAAGGGTTTCTCCTTTTATCGTTATCGGATGCGTGCGATGTGGCGCGCGCTTTCGCGATCATGCCCGAAAGCGCGGCCTGCGCCAACGTGGCGGCAGTGTCGCATAGCCGCCACCGCCGCGCTTGGCAAGCCGCCGGCCTTGCGGCTAGAATGCGGCCTCGGGCGCGGCAGGGCGCCCCATCCCGCGAAAGCCGATGCACCTGCCGTCTGCAGTACCTTCCATTCGGAACACAGACGTTGAACCTTGATAGTCGTGGCGGGAAACGACGCATGAAAGGAACAAACGTAATGTGGTCTACCCATTTCCCCCAAGCCATCCATCGCATCGAACCCGGGTTCGGCAACGCCGTCGCCAACAGCGACTTCCTGCGCCGCTACGCCAAGCGCATGCTGCGCGCCGCGCGCGCCGACGGCCGCAGCGAAGCCTTGCCGGTCCTGCGCCGCATCGTCGCCGCGCAGGTCACGCCGGAGATCTCGCTGGCGGAGCTGCATCCCTTGCGCGCCAGCCTGCAGTTGAAGCACGTGCTGCACACGCTGGCCCGCGAGCTGGGCTTTCCCAGCTGGGAAAGCTGTGCGCGCCAGGTCGACGCAAAGCCGTCCTCGCTGCTTGATCGCTACCGTTTCGAGCTGGGCATGTTCCGTGATTTCGAGACCAACTGGTTCCCCGACATGAACGCGGCGCAGGGCTGGCAGCGCGAGCACGGCGGCTACCTGATCGCGTATGGCAATCAGGCGGTGGCGATCCTGACGCACTGAGCACGCAGCCGGCAATAAAAAACGGCGCCGGTGTGACCCGGCGCCGTTTTCATTTCATCAATGAGGCGGCCTTACTTCGCCTGCAGGAATTTCTCCGCCAGCCGCACCCAGTAGGTGGCGCCGATGGGCAGCAGGTCGTCGTTGAAGTCGTAGCTGGGGTTGTGCAGGTTGCACGGGCCCAGGCCATGGCCATGGTCGCGATGGCCGCCGTCGCCGTTGCCGAGGAACACGTAGCAGCCCGGCTTGTGCTGCAGCATGAAGGCGAAGTCCTCCGCGCCCATGGTCGGCTCGGTGCGGGCGTCGACGTAGGCTGCGCCGAACTGCTCGGTCAGCACCTCGACGGCGAACGCGGTTTCCTTCTCGTGGTTGATCAGCGGCGGATAGTTGCGCTTGAACGCGAAGTCGACCGTGGCGTCGTAGGCGGCCGCGGTGTGCTCGGCGATCTCCTGCATGCGGCGCTCGATCATGTCCAGCACGCCGGTGCTGAAGGTGCGCACGGTGCCGATCATCACCGCTTCGTCGGGGATCACGTTGGTGGCGCTGCCGGTGTGGATCTGCGTGATCGACACCACGGCCGGGTCGTTGGGGTTGGCGTTGCGCGAGACGATGGTCTGCCAGCCCTGGGCGATTTGCACCGCCGTCATCACCGGGTCGATCGCCTTGTGCGGCTGCGCCGCGTGCGAGCCGCGGCCCTTGATGGTCACGTGGAATTCATTGCTGGAGGCCATCTGCGGGCCCGGCGTCACGCCGAAGTGGCCGGCCTTGATGCCGGGCCAGTTGTGCATGCCGAACACCGCATCCATCGGGTATTTTTCGAACAGGCCGTCCTGGATCATGCGCTCGGCGCCGCGGCCGCCTTCCTCGGCCGGCTGGAAGATGACGTAGACGGTGCCGTCGAAGTTGCGGTGCTGCGCCAGATAATGCGCCGCGCCCAGCAGCATGGCGGTGTGGCCGTCGTGACCGCAGGCGTGCATCTTGCCCTCGTGCTTCGAGGCATGGGCGAAGGTGTTGAGCTCAGGCATGGGCAGCGCGTCCATGTCGGCGCGCAGGCCGATGGCGCGCGCGCTGTCGCCATTCTTGATGATGCCGACGACGCCCGTCACGCCCAGGCCGCGCACCACCGGGATGCCCCATTCGGTCAGCTTTTGCGCCACCACGTCGGCGGTGCGCTCTTCCTCGTAGCTCAGTTCGGGATGGGCGTGGATGTCGCGGCGGATCTTTTGCAGCTCGGCGTGGAATTGGACGATGGGGTCGATGAGTTTCATGATGAAGGTGATGCCGTATCAGGCACTGCCGAAGGACGAAAGCTTAATCTTAACCCGGCGCGCACAGGCGCGCCGGGTGTGCGGCGCAGGATGGAAGATCAGGACGCCAGGCGCTTGATCAGGCGATACATGAACTCGCGGCCCTCGTACAGGCGCGGGATCTCGATGCGCTCGTCCAGACCGTGGGTGCGCAGGTCGGCCGGATCGGTGAACAGGCCCGAGACGCCATACATCGGCACGCCGGCATTGCGCGCGAAGCGGCTGTCGGTGGCGCCGGTGCTCATGAAGGGAATCACCGGCACGCCCGGCCACATCTCCTGCGTCAAGCCTTCCACCACCGACGAGATCTCCGGCGTCATCGGCGACACCGGGCTGCGCGTGGGCGGCGCGATCTGGTGCAGGGCGATCTTGTCGTTGCCCAGTACCTGCTTCAACTGGCGCTCGACCTCGGCCGGATCGTCGAAGGGCAGCATGCGGCAGTTGACCGTGGCCTTGGCCGATTGCGGCAACGCGTTTTCGGCGTGACCGCCGCTGAACATGGTGGCGGTGCAGGTGGTGCGCAGCTGGGCGTTGTACAGCGGCACGGTGGAGAGGCGGTCGGTCACCGCGGCGTCAAGGCTGCCGTTGCCCACCGCGCGCATGTCCTCGGCCTGCTGGCCGCTGGCGAATTGCGCACTGCGCGCGAAGTAGGTCTTGGTGACATCGGCCAGTTTGACCGGGAAGCGATATGCGCCCAGGCGCGCCAGCGCTGCCGACATCGCATAGATCGGGTTGGTGGTGGTGGGCAGCGAGCTGTGGCCGCCCACGTCGCGCAGCTCCAGCTGGTAGCTGGTGTACAGCTTTTCGGCCACCTGCACGCGGTGCAGCTTGGGCTTGGCGCCGCGCCCGGCGTACAGCTCGCCGCCGCCGCCCTCGTTGATGCCCAGCTCGGCCTTGAGCAATTCGGGCTTGTTCTTGAACAGCCACCAGGCGCCGTTGCTCTCGACGTCGCCGCGCTCTTCGTCGGCGGTCAGGGCCAGGATCACGTCGCGCTTGGGGGCAAAGCCTTCACGCTTCAATTGCGAAAGGATGGAGACGAAGGCCGAGGCCATCGCCTTGTCGTCGATCGAGCCGCGCGCGGTGAAGTAGCCGTCGTCCTCCTTGAGCTTGAAGGGATCGGTCTTCCAGTCCTCGCGCTTGGCCTCGACCACGTCGATGTGCGCGATCAGCAGCAGCGGCTGCTTGCTGCCGTCGCCCTTCCAGCGCAGCACCAGGTTGCCCTTCTTGGGGAAGGGTTCGATGATCTGGATGTCGTCTCGGCTGAAGCCGGCCTTCACCAGCTCGGCCTGCATCGCCTGCGCGGCCACCGTGGTGCTGCCGGCGGAGTGGGTGGTGTTGATCTCCACCAGTTCCTTGTAGATGTCGTGGAAGCGTTGCTGCTCCGGCGTCAGCTGCTGGGCCGAGGCTGTGGTTGCGACGGCCAGCGCGGTCAGGGCCGCCAGCGTGCTCAGGCGCGAGGGGAGGGGGCGCATGAAGTCTCCTTGAGGTGTTTGTTGTGGATGAGCTTGTCGCGGCAGCCGGGAGGCAATGCCGCGCAGTCATTTTCCACAAGGAAACGGCGGGCGGCAACCGAAATTCATTCATCTGTGCCGGCGCAATTTTGTTCAATACAGCTTGCCTCGCCTTGCCTAGCATGCGCCTCTTCGTTATTGACGCAATCGAGGCGTGGCATGTGGTCTTTCTTTTCTTCCGAATTCTTCCTGCTGGCCGGCGCGCATCTGCTGGCGCTGGCCAGCCCCGGCCCCGACTTCCTGCTGCTGGTGCGCAGCACGCTACGCCACGGCCGCTGGCACGGCGTCGGCGCCAGCCTGGGCATTGCGCTGGCCAACGGTGCCTACATCGCGCTGGCCCTGTGCGGCTTCAGCCTGCTGCAGCAAAGCCCGGTGGTGCTGACGGCGATGAAATGGCTGGCCAGCGTCTACCTCGCCTGGCTGGGCTGGATGTTCATGCGCGCCAGCCTGACGGCGCCGGTGCTGCCGCAGCGCGGTGACTTGTCGCCGCAGCGGCGCGCCGGTTTCGGCAGCGGCATGGCGGCCGGTTTTTTGTCGGCCGCGCTCAATCCCAAGAACGGCATGTTTTACTTCGGCCTGTTCACGCTGATGGTGGGCGCGCAGACCGGCATGGACAAGAAGCTGCTGTACGGCCTGTGGATGATGTTCGCGGTATTTGCCTGGGATGCGCTGCTGGTATGCGCGCTGTCGCAACGCCGGGTGATGGCGTGGCTGGGGAGCGGTTTGCCGCTGGTGGATCGCGGCGCGGGGCTGCTCTTGATTCTGGCCGCCGCCGGCTTGGCGCTGGCGCGGGTGTGAGTCCGGCAGGCCCGCTCAGGGTTTGCTGTACTGCAGCGGCGTGGCCGCCACGCGCGATTTGAACGCGCGGTGGAAGTGGCTCTGGTCGGCGAATCCGGTGTCGTAGGCGGCATCGGCGGCGCTGGCGCCTTGCTGCAGCAGCATGCGCGCCTGGTTGATCTTCATGTCCAGCTGCAGCGCATGGGGCGTGAGGCCGTAGCGGCGGCGGAACTGGCGGATCAACTGATAGCGGCCGGTGCCGGCCAGCGCAGCCAGGGTATCGATGGCGATGCGTTCGCGGCAATGCGCCTGCAGGTAGTCGTGCGCCAGCCGCAGGCCGGGTGCGTCGGCCGCATCCGCATGCGCGGGCCGCGCGCAGGCTTCGGCGCACAGCAGCATCAGCTCGTGCAGGCAGGTGATGACTTCGGCTTCTTTATCTGTCTTCTTGTCGTTCTCCTGCTGGGCAGCGTCTTGCTCAAGCGCATCGGTGAGCCGGTCCAGCAGCCGCACGGCCTCGGCCGAGCGCAGCACCTGCGACTGCATCGCCGTGGCCAGTCCGGCGGTGGCGGGAGACTCCGCCAGCAGCGCCTCCAGCCAGTGCAGGTCGATGTGGAACATGCGGTAGCTCCAGCGTTGCAGTTCTTCCGGATTGCACGCGTGTACGTCGCCGGCGCGCACCAGCACCACGTCGCCGGGACCGATGGCGGTGTTGCCGTCGGCCAGCGCAAACACGCTGCGCCCGGCGTCGACGATGCCGATCGAGAAGGTGGGATGCGTGTGCGGCGCGTAGCAGGACAGGCTGCCGGTGGCGCGCCGGCCTTCCAGGAAGGGCAGCGCGGGATCGCGCCAGAAATGCATCTGCGCCGGTATCGGCAGGGCGTTGGTGGGCATGTTCGCGGACCGTGTAAAGAGAGGCTGCAAAGCTCGTGGAAGGGCATTTTAAGATAAAGTACCTGCTTTGCCGCAAGCCTCTTCCATCGGGGGTTTGCACCTGTTTTCCTGTTGCCGATCCGCCATGACCACCACGATAGTACGCGCCGCCTGCCCCCACGATTGTCCCGACACCTGCGCCCTGCTGGTGACGGTGAAGGACGGCGTGGCCACCGAAGTGCGTGGCGACCCGGAGCACCCGCCGACCGCAGGTGTGCTGTGCACCAAGGTCTCGCGCTATACCGAGCGCACTTATCACAAGGATCGCCTGCTGCACCCGATGCGCCGCGTCGGCAAGAAGGGCGAGGGCAAGTTCGAGCGCATCAGCTGGGAAGAGGCCATTGCCGAGATCGCCGGCCGCCTCTCGTCCATCGCCCTGCGCGACCCGCAGGCGATCCTGCCCTACAGCTTCGCCGGCACCATGGGCATGGTGCAGGGCGAGTCCATGGCGGGTCGCTTCTTCAATCGCCTGGGCGCTTCACAGCTGGAGCGCACTATCTGTTCCTCGGCCGGCGGCGTCGGTTACCGCTACACCGTGGGCGCGCGCATCGGCACCGACCTGGAGCAGGTCAACGGCGCCAAGCTGATCCTGATCTGGGGCGGCAATCCGATCGCCTCCAACCTGCATTTCTGGACCCGCGTACAGGCCGCCAAGCGCAACGGCGCGCGCCTGATCGCGATCGACCCGTACCGTTCGCTGACCGCCGAAAAATGCCATCAGCACATCGCCTTGCTGCCCGGCACCGACGCCGCGCTGGCGCTGGGCCTGATGCATGTACTGGTGGCCGAGGAGTTGCTGGATCACGACTACATCGCGCGACACACGCTGGGCTTTGAACAGTTGAAGCAACGCGTGGCCGAGTGGACGCCGCAGCGTACCGCCGAGGTCTGCGGCATCAGCGCCGACGAAGTGCTGACGCTGGCGCGTGAATACGGCCGCAGCGCGCTGGCCGGCGAGGGCGTGATGATCCGCGCCAACTACGGCTTGCAGCGCGTGCGCGGCGGCGGCATGGCAGCGCGCAACATCGCTTGCCTGCCGGCGCTGGTGGGCGCCTGGCGTCATGCATCGGGCGGCATCCAGCTGTCGACCTCGGACAGCTTCCCCAAGGACAACGCCGCGCTCGGTCGTCCCGATCTGGGGGCGCGCCACGGGGCGCCGGCTCGCACCATCAACATGAGCACCATCGGCGACGATTTGCTCAAGCCCGCGTCGCCCCAGTTCGGCCCCAGGGTAGAGGCCGTGATCGTCTACAACGCCAACCCCGTGGCGGTGGCGCCGGAGTCGGCCAAGGTGGTCGAGGGCTTCGCGCGCGACGACTTGTACACCGTGGTGCTGGAACACTTCCTGACCGACACCGCCGACTACGCCGACATCGTGCTGCCGGCCACCACCCAGCTGGAGCACGTGGACGTGCACGCCGCCTACGGGCACGTCTACATGATGGCCAACAATGCCGCCATCGCGCCGCTGGGCGAGGCCAAGCCGAATACCGAAATCTTCCGCCTGCTGGCCGCGGCCATGGGCTTTGAGGAGGACTGCTTCAAGGACTGCGACGACGCCATCGCCGCCGCCGCCTTCCGCCGCGATCACCCGCGCAGCGCCGGCTACGACTGGGACGCGCTGAAGGAAAAGGGCTGGCAGCGGCTCGACATGCCCGCAGCGCCCTTCGCCGAAGGCGGTTTCGCCACGCCCTCGGGCAAGTGCGAGTTTTATTCAGAGCAGATGAAGGCGGCCGGCCTGGATCCGCTGCCGTCCTACATCGCCCCTTACGAGTCGGTGGCCAGCAATCCGCAGCTGGGCGCGAAATATCCGTTGGCGATGATTTCGCCGCCGGCGCGCAACTTCCTCAATTCCTCCTTCGTCAACGTGCAGAGCCTGCGCGACACCGAGGGCGAGCCGCACCTGGACATGCACCCGATGGACGCCGCCGCGCGCGGCATCGCGGCCGAGGACATGGTGCGCATCTTCAATGACCGCGGCAGCATGCAGGCGCGCGTGCGCGTGACCGACAAGGCGCGTCCCGGTCTGGTGGTGGGACTGTCGATCTGGTGGAAGAAGTTTGCCGCCGATGGCAAGAATGCCAACGAAGTCACCAGCCAGCGGCTGACCGACATGGGCAACGCGCCGACCTTTTACGACGTGCTGGTGGAGGTCGAGAAGCTCGACCTTGGCGAACCTGCCGATGCGAGCCGGGAAGCCGTCGCCTCGTCCTGAGCCGGGCGGCCTGAAACGCCCGGGCAGCATTGCTGTCTCAGCAGGCATGTCCCGCGCCTGCCTGCCATTTCCGGTCAATATTGATCGCCCGCCGCGTTCGCTGCGGGCGCGACTGGCCGCCTGTGTCGCGGCTGCCGTTGCCACTGTCGCCCTGGGCGGCTGCACGTCCATTTCCTACTACGCCCAGGCCGCACACGGACAGTTCTCCCTGCTGGCGCAGGCGCGGCCCTTCGACGACTGGATCAACGACCCCGACGCCAAGCCGGCCTTGAAGAGCAAGCTGGAAACCGTGCGCGAGATCCGTCACTTCGCCGTCGCCGAACTCGGCCTGCCCGACAACGGCAGCTACAAGACCTACGCCCAGCTGGATCGTCCCTTTGTGCTGTGGAACGTGGTGGCGGCGCCCGAGCTGTCATTGAAGGCGCACCAATGGTGCTTCCCGATCGCCGGTTGCGTCGACTACCGCGGCTATTACAGCCAGCAGGACGCGCAGCAATACGGCGCGCAGCTGCAGCAGCAGGGTTATGACGTGCAGGTGGTCGGCGTGCCGGCTTATTCCACGCTGGGCTGGTTCAACGATCCGGTGATTTCCACCTTCATCAATTACCCCGACGGCGAGCTGGCGCGGCTGGTGTTCCACGAGTTGGCGCACCAGACCGTGTACGCGCGTGATGACACGCCGTTCAACGAGGGCTTCGCCGTGGCCGTGGAGGAAATCGGCGTCGAGCGCTGGCTGAAGGCGCGCCATGACGACAAGATGATCGAGGCCTATCGCCGCTTCGACGCGCGCAAGCAGGACTTCCTCGCGCTGCTGGACAAATACCGCGACAAGCTGGAAGCCAACTACGACAGCGACGCTACTGATGCGCAAAAGCGCCTGTGCAAGGAGATGATTTTCGACCAGTTGCGCGCTGAGTACGCGCAATTGAAGACCCAGCGCTGGAACGGTTACAGCGGTTACGACCGCTGGTTCGCCATGCCGCTGTCCAACGCGCACCTCGCGTTGGTGGGGGCGTATCACGACATGGTGCCTGCGTTCAAGGCGCTGTTCGCGCAGAGCAGCGGCTTCCCGGATTTCTATGCACGGGTGAAGCAGCTGGCGCAGATGGACAAGGCGGCGCGCCATGCCGCCTTGGGCGATCCGCTGCCTGCGGATCAGCCCCGGGAGAAGAAGCGCGATCGCAAGGCCGAGCGCGCGCCGGTTTGATGCAGCGCGGGAGGATTTTGTTTCCCTGCCGCATGGCGACGCTGCCCAAGCCAGGCAGTCGGAGGTATGATGCTTACAGCCCCGTTTTTGCCGGAAAGACAAGCCGTATCAAAGGCGAGCTGCTGCTAACGCCTCGAATTTTTACGCAAAAAACGTTTTAAAAAGCTTGCCCAAGCGTTCAATGCTGGATAGCATCTGCACTAAATAAAAAAACACTCGTGCTTTTTTCTGCTGTGCGCATCCAGGCAATGAATCCAGCCAACGGGTTCCGAGCACGCCCAGCCCAGCGCAAGTTCTGACCGGAGACAGAGGTAAACAACATGGAAAAATTCTGGCTTGCATCGTATCCCGCAGGCGTTCCCGCCGAGATCGATCCCAACCGTTATGGTTCGCTGGTGCAGATGATCGACGAGGCCTTTGCCAAGTACGCGGATCGCAACGCCTACGTCTGCATGGGCAAGTACCTGAGCTATGCCGACCTTGACGCCAAGTCGCGCGCACTGGGCGCGTGGCTGCAAGGCCTGGGCCTGCAAAAGGGCGCGCGCGTGGCGATCATGATGCCCAATGTGCTGCAGTATCCCATCGCGATCGCCGCCATCCTGCGCGCCGGCTACACCGTGGTCAACGTCAATCCGCTGTACACCGCGCGCGAGCTGGAGCACCAGCTGAAGGACTCGGGCGCCGAGGCCATCTTCGTGCTGGAAAACTTCGCCTGCACGCTGCAGAAGGTTGTGGCGCGCACCCAGGTCAAGCACATCGTGGTGGCCAGCATGGGCGAGCTGCTGGGTACGGTGAAGGGCGCCATCGTCAACATGGTGGTGCGTCACGTCAAGAAGATGGTGCCGGCCTGGTCGCTGCCCAACGCGCATTCGTTCAGTCGCGTGCTGTCGCAGGCCGAGGGCAAGCAGTTGCAGCCGGTCAAGCTGGGCCATGACGATATCGCGTTCCTGCAATACACCGGCGGCACCACCGGCGTGGCCAAGGGCGCCGTGCTGACGCATCGCAACCTGGTGGCCAACGTGCTGCAGGCCGAGGAATGGCTGAACCCGGCGCTGAAGTCGGGCGGCCACGTCGACCAGCTGGTGTTCGTCTGCGCGCTGCCGCTCTATCACATCTTCGCGCTGACGGTATGCAACATGCTGGGCACGCGCGAGGGCGCGCTGAACCTGCTGATCCCCAATCCGCGCGATATTCCCGGCTTCGTCAAGGAGCTGGCCAAGTACAAGGTCAACACTTTCCCGGCGGTCAACACGCTGTACAACGCGTTGCTCAACAACGCCGAATTCGCCAAGCTGGACTTCTCCGGCTACCGCTGCTGCGTGGGCGGCGGCATGGCGGTGCAAAAGGGCGTGGCCGACAAGTGGAAGAAGCTGACCGGTTGCCCCATCATCGAAGGCTACGGCCTGTCGGAAACCTCGCCGATCGCCAGCGCCAACCCTTGCACCATCGAGGACTACACCGGCACCATCGGCCTGCCGTTCCCGTCCACCGACTTCGCCATCCTCGACGACGACGGCCAGCCGGTGCCGCTGGGCCAGCCCGGCGAGATCGCCATTCGCGGTCCGCAGGTGATGGCCGGCTACTGGCAGCGTCCGGACGAGACCGCCAAGGTCATGACGCCGGACGGCTTCTTCAAGACCGGCGACATCGGCGTGATGGACGAGCGCGGCTACACCAAGATCGTCGACCGCAAGAAGGACATGATCCTGGTGTCCGGCTTCAACGTCTATCCGAACGAGGTGGAAGGCGTGGTGGCGCAGCACCCCGGCGTACTGGAATGCGCCTGCGTGGGCGTGCCCGACGAACACACCGGTGAAGCGGTCAAGCTGTTCGTGGTGCGCAAGGACAAGTCGCTGAACGCCGAGCAGCTGATGGCCTACTGCAAGGAACAGTTCACCGGCTACAAGAAGCCCAAGTACATCGAGTTCCGCGATGAGCTCCCCAAGACCAACGTGGGCAAGATCCTGCGGCGTGAGCTGCGCGACGAGAAGAAGCCGGAGGCGGAGAAGAAGGCCGCCTGATACCGGGCTTGGGCGCAAAGAAAAACGCCGCCGTGGAGTGTTCCATGGCGGCGTTTTTCATTCCTTGCCAAGGGCGTCGTGACGCAACGAACGACGCTGGGTCCCGGCCTTCGCCGGGACGACAAACTTGAGATAGCCCTGCCGTCTGCCGGCTCAAGCTCCCTCCTCCCTGTCGTCCTGACGAAAGTCAGGACCCAGCGTCGTCCGCCGTGCTCCTCAGGCAGCCTGGGAGGCCTCGCAAGCCCGCAGGGCAGTGATGAAGTCGCGCGCATTCCTACCAACCTCTTCAGCGCTCATTCCCGGCTTGTACAGCGCTGACCCCAGCCCGAAAGCGGTAGCCCCGGCTTGCATGAAAGTCTTCAGGCTGTCGGGCGTGATGCCGCCCACCGGCGCCAGTACCACGGCAGCCGGTACCACGGCGCGCCAGGCCTTGACCACGGCCGGGCCCAGCTGCTCGGCCGGGAACATCTTGAGGATGTCGGCGCCGGCCGCCAGGGCGGCGAAGGCCTCGGTCACCGTGGCCACGCCCGGCGCGCTGGCCAGGCCGGCGTCGGTGGCGGCGCGGATCACGGCCGGGTCGCTGTGCGGCATGACGATGATCTGGCCGCCGGCGTCGGCCACTTGCTGCACCTGGGCCGGCGACATCACGGTGCCGGCGCCGACCATGCAGTCTCCCGGCAGCGCGCCGCGCAGGATGCGGATGCTCTCCAGCGGTTCGGGCGAATTCAGCGGGACTTCGATGATGCGAAAACCCGCGCCATAGAGGGCGCGGCCGATCGCCTCCACCTCGTCGGGGCGAACCCCGCGCAGGATGGCGATGAGCCGGCATTTCTTCATGGCTTCTTTCAACATGTCATGTCCTTATCTGATGAGGCCGGCCTGCATGGCGAGCTTCCACAGGCCGCGCTCGGTGGCCTGGGCGGCGACCGAGACATCCGTATAACCGTATAGGGCCAGCGCTTGGCGGTAGCGCTCGCACAACTTGCCGTCGCCGATCAGCACGACGCGCGGGTTGGCGGTCAGGCCGTCACCCATGCGCGCGGCGCGCAGCGCGGCGATCTCATGGCCGATCAGTAGCCCCGAGAGGTAATCGGCCTGGGCGGCGCCGTTGAGCGCGCCGGTCAGGCCCAGCGTGCGGGTGCTGAAGATGGTCGACAGCACGCCGTTGATGCCGGCGGCGCCCAGCGCCACGCGCGCGCCACGTTCGAAGGCCGCGGCGTCGAAGCCGGCGCCGGCGCCGCGCTCCATGGTGCGGCCCAGGATGGTGTGGCCGGAGAGCGCGGCATAGGCCTCGCCGGTCATGAAGGTATCGAAGTGGGTGAAGCGCTCGCCGCCGTGTTCGCCCATGATGCGCACCCATTTCGAATGCGTGCCCGGCAGGCCGATCAGCAGCTCGCCTGCAGCGCCGTCCTGCAGTGCGCCGGCCACTTGGGTCTCTTCGCCGCGCATCACATTGGGCAGCTCGCCGCGCTCGATCAGTCCGGGCACGATGTGCAGCACGGCGCCATTGCGGGTGGGGACGGCGGTCAGCCCCGCGCCGATGTCGGCCACCTGCAGCGGTACCTCCAGGTAAGCCGCTTCGCGCCAGCCTTGCGCGCTGCCGACCATGCCGGCGGCCACCACGGGCGTGCCGGGCGCTGCAGCCAGCCAGTCACCGCAGGCTTCTTCGAAGGCCTGTTCGAAGCCGGCCTTGGAGCCGACGGCCGAGGCTTCCACTACCGGCAGGTTCATGATGCCCCAGGGCAGCGCGCGGCGATCCAGCACCGCGCCGTCGTCTCCCAGGCGATAGGCGCGCAGCGAGGAGGTGCCCCAGTCCAGCGCGATCAGTTTGGTGGCGCCTGTCATGGCCTTGTCCGCTCAGTTCGGCACCGGCGTGAGCACCGGCTTGCCGGCGAAATGCGCCTGCAGGTTGTTGAAGGCGAGGTCGGCCATGGCCGTGCGGGTGACCAGCGTGCCGCTGGCCATGTGCGGCGTGAGCACCACGTTGTCGAGCGCAGCCAGCTCGGCCGGGATGTTGGGTTCGTTCTCGAACACGTCCAGGCCGGCGCCGGCGATCTTGCCGTCCTTGAGCGCCTGGGTCAGCGCCGCTTCGTCGACCACCGAGCCGCGCGCCACGTTGATCAGGAAACCCTTGGGGCCGAGTGCTTCCAATACCTCGGCGTTGACCAGCGCGCGGGTGCCTGCGCCGCCCGGGGTGATCATCACCAGGAAGTCGACCGCCGCGGCCAGCGACTTGATGTCGCCGAAGTAGGTATAAGGCACGTCTTTTTGCGAGCGGTTGTGGTACGCGATGTCCATGTCAAAGCCGGCGGCTCGCCGGGCGATGGCTTCGCCGATGCGGCCCAGGCCGACGATGCCCAGCCTGGCGCCGCTGACCTTGGTGGTGAACGGGAAGGGGCCGTTCTTCCATTCGCCGCTGCGGGCGAAGCGGTCGGCGCGCACCACGTTGCGGGCGGTGGCCAGCATCAGCGCGATGGCCATGTCGGCGACGTCCTCGGTCAGCACGTCGGGCGTGTGGGTGACGTGGATGCCGCGTTCGCGCGCAGCCGGCACGTCCACGCCGTCATAGCCGACGCCGAACACCGAGACGATCTCCAGCGCCGGGAAGCGCGCCATGAAGTCGCGCGGCACCTTGGCCTCGCCGTTGGCGGCGATGCCGCGCACCGAGGGGGCGATGTCGTTCAACTGCTCGTCGGAGAGATTGTCGAGCAGGTTGTAGCAGGTGAAGTTGTCGTGCAGCAGTTGCATCAGGTGCTGCGGCAGGCGGGCGACGATCAGGACGGCGGGGCGGGCGGCTTGGTTCATGGTCAGTGCATCGGTAACGGTGGGGGGGAGGGTAACGATACGGATTAAGCGCGGCGCGCGGGCTGAATTCTTTTCAACATTGGCGCGCGCCGCAGGCCGGAGGCTTCAGACCGACGGCTTCACACCGACTGCCAGCCGCCGCCCAGTTCCTGCAGGTGGTTCAGCTCGGTCACGTCATCGTCCGGACCCAGCGGCGGCAGCGAGCGCGGCTTGCGGTTCTCGTCGGTGGCGACGTAGGTCAGGGTGGCTTCGGTGACCTTGACGATCTCGGTCTGCAGGCGGTTGCGCTCTGCGTAGACTTCGACGTTGACGGTGATCGAGGTGTTGCCGACCTTGACGATATCGGCGTAAAAGGACAGCAGGTCGCCCACGAACACCGGGTTCTTGAACAGGAAGGAATTGACCGCGATGGTGGCCACGCGGCCGTTGGCGCGGCGGGTGGCCGGCAGCGATCCGGCGATGTCGACCTGGGCCATGATCCAGCCGCCGAAGACGTCGCCGTACACGTTGGCGTCGGACGGCATGGGCATGACGCGCAATTGCGGCGCGCGGCCTGCGGGCAGTTGCATGCGGGGTGTGGTGGTCATGTGAGTCTTCCTTGAAAGCGTGAAGTCCTGCGGACTCTTATAATTCCGGCTTTGCCCGCTGTTATTGTCAAACAGGCATTGCAGCCGATAACTGTTTCTTTCGCGTCGTGCGCGAAAGGCCTAGTTTATCGGATGTTGCTTCGCCCTGAGCGGCTTTGCTGCGGGTTTGCAGCGCCACCCGGCAAGCCGGCCGCGCGCTCATTTTCCGGACTCTCCATGCGCCGTTACCCGACTACATCCGCTTCTCCCAAAGCCCCCGCTGCTGCGCGCCAGAAAGGCGACTGGGCGGTGGTCAGGACCCTGCTGCCCTATCTCTGGACCTACAAATGGCGCGTGATGCTGGCGCTGTCCTTCCTGGTCGGCGCCAAGCTGGCCAACGTCGGCGTGCCGCTGGTGCTGAAGAAACTGGTCGACCAGATGACCATCACCGCCGCCCATCCGCAGGCGTTGCTGGTGCTGCCGCTGGGGCTGTTGGCCGCCTATGGCGCGCTGCGGCTGGCGACCTCGGTGTTCACCGAGCTGCGCGAGCTGCTGTTTGCGCGCGTGACCCAGCGCGCGGTGCGCACCATCGCGCTGCAGGTGTTTCGGCACCTGCATGCGCTGTCGCTGCGCTTCCACCTGAACCGGCAGACCGGCGGCATGTCGCGCGACATCGAGCGCGGCACGCGCGGGGTGTCGACGCTGGTGTCGTACACGCTGTTCTCGATCCTGCCCACCATCATTGAAATCCTGCTGGTGCTGGTGTACCTGATGCTGCACTACGACATCTGGTTCTCGGCCATCACCGGCGGCGCGCTGGTGCTGTACATCGTCTTCACCATCACCGTCACCGAGTGGCGCACCCACTTCCGGCGCACGATGAACGAACTCGACTCGCACGCCAATACGCGCGCCATCGATTCGCTGCTGAACTATGAGACGGTCAAGTATTTCGGCAATGAAGACTTCGAGGCGCGCCGCTATGACGAAGGCCTGCAGCGCTATGAACGCGCGGCGGTGAAGTCGCAGAGCTCGCTGTCGCTGTTGAACACCGGACAGTCGGCCATCATCGCCATCGCGGTCACGATGATCCTGTGGCGCGCCACGGTGGGCGTGATGGACGACACCATGACGCTGGGCGATATGGTGCTGGTGAATGCCTTCATGATCCAGTTGTACATTCCGCTGAACTTCCTCGGCGTGCTGTACCGCGAGATCAAGCAAAGCCTGGCCGACATGGAACGCCTGTTCTCGCTGCTGGAGGAGAACCGCGAGGTGGCGGACCGTGAAGGCGCGTTGCCGCTGCAGACCGACGGCGCCGAGCTGCGCTTCGAGCATGTGGACTTCAGCTACGAGGCCAAGCGCCAGATCCTGTTCGACGTCGATTTCACCGTGGCGCCGGGCACTACCACGGCGGTGGTGGGACATAGCGGATCGGGCAAGTCGACGCTGTCGCGCCTGCTGTACCGCTTCTATGATGTTGACCGCGGCGCCATCCGCATTGACGGCCAGGACCTGCGCAACATCACCCAGGCCTCGCTGCGCCAGTCCATCGGCATCGTGCCGCAGGACACCGTGCTGTTCAACGACACTATCGAATACAACATCGCTTACGGCAAGCCCGGCGCCGGCCGCGAGCAGATCGTGGCGGCTGCGCGCGCGGCCTACATCCACGACTTCATCGAGTCGCTGCCGGACGGCTACGCCACGATGGTCGGCGAGCGCGGCCTGAAGCTTTCCGGCGGCGAGAAGCAGCGTGTGGCGATCGCGCGCACGCTGTTGAAGGATCCCGCCATCCTGATTTTCGACGAGGCTACCTCGGCCCTCGATTCGCGCGCCGAGCAGGCGATCCAGCAGCAGCTCTCGGAGATCGCCAAAGAGCGCACCACGCTGGTCATAGCGCATCGCCTGTCGACCATCGTCGACGCCCACCAGATCCTGGTGCTGGACCATGGCCGTATCGTCGAGCGCGGTACCCACGCGGGACTGCTGCTGGCCGATGGTTTGTATGCGCAGATGTGGCTGCGTCAGCAGGCCGGGGGCGACGACGAAGGCGGTTCGCCGCTGCCGGCGCAGGCCGCAGGTGAGCCTGCGCCGGTGCAGGACGGCGAACCGAGCGTGTTGAAGCCGGCCGACAGTCGCTAAGCGTTTTCCGCAAGCGCGGCGGCTTGCGCCGCTGCGGCGGCAGCGGCACAATTCGGCCATGCGCGCGCCTGCGCGCAGTTGCGCTTGACTGCGCGACTTCATACAAGAACGAGAAGTGGGCGGGCAATGGAAAGCAAATGGCTTGAAGATTTCATCTCCCTGGCGGAAACGCGCAGTTTCAGCCGTTCGGCGGAGTTGCGCCACGTTACCCAGCCGGCCTTTTCGCGCCGCATCCAGTCGCTGGAGGCCTGGCTGGGCGCGGACCTGATCGACCGCACTTCGTATCCGACGCGGCTGACGGCGGCCGGCGAGGTGTTCTACGAGCAGGCGGTGGCGATGCTGGGGCAGATCAGCAACACCCGTGCGCTGCTGCGCGGCAAGCGCCCGACCGCCCAGACCACCATCGATTTTGCGGTGCCGCATACGCTTTCGCTGACCTACATGCCCAAGTGGCTGAGCTCGTTGGAGTCGGGCTTCGGCTCGATCAACACGCGCCTGATCGCGTTGAACGTGCACGATGCCGTGATGACCATCGTCGAAGGCGGCTGTGACCTGCTGCTGTGCTATCACCACCCGCGCCAGCCGGTGCAGCTCGACACCAGCCGCTACGACATGCTGACCATGGGCACCGAGACGCTGCGCCCTTATTCGCGCTGCGATCGCAACGGCCGGCCGGACTATCTGTTTCCGGGCAGCTCCAAGGCGCCGGTGCCGTTCCTGTCCTACACCAGCAACGCCTACCTCGGGCGCATGGTGGAACTGATGATGTCGGACGTGAAGCGCCCGCTGCACCTGGTCAAGCACTACGAGACCGACATGTCGGAAAGCCTGAAGATGATGGCGCTGGAGGGGCACGGGGTGGCCTTCCTGCCGGAGTCTTCGGTGGTGCGCGAAGTGCGCAACCGCCAGCTGGCGCGCACCGACGGTCCGGCCGGTGAGTGGGAGGTGGAGATGGAGATCCGCCTGTACCGCGAACGACCCACCGCGCAGCGCGCCGGCAAGGCTCTGGTGGCGCGCCTATGGGAGTATCTGGTGGAGATGGAGGCGGCCCGCAACGACGGTAAAAAGGGCGCTGCGGCGACATCGGCGAAGGCGTCCGCCAAGGCGCCCAAAGGCGGCTGAAATCCTCCCTCAGGCACGGATGAGGTGGTCGCAATCCGGCACGGGAAAGGGGATTGCGATGGTTATGCAACACATGCATAGTTGCATGCTCACAAAGCATTAGCCTTGCATTGTCGGGCTGGCTACGATGGCGGCGCTGATTCGGACGGGGGAAAATTCCACACTCTCCCGCACTGCACGATCATGGGTGCAGCCTGCCGCAGCGCCGCATGCGGCGCCTTTGCGCGGCGCACCTCAAGCCAGGTCGCAGACGGAGTAACATGCCCGGCGAAGATCGATTTTTTTGCAGCGTCATGACTTGAACAGCACGGCCAACAAAAGGAGCGATTGCATCATGTCGAACGTACCTAACCACGAAGTGCCTTCCTATCTCGTCCCGCACGGCATCGGTCCGTGGGGCGTCTATCTCGAACAAATCGACCGCGTTACCCCTTACCTAGGCTCGCTGGCACGCTGGGTGGAAACCCTGAAGCGTCCCAAGCGCATGCTGGTGGTGGACGTCGCCATCGAGCGCGACGACGGCACCATCGCTCACTTTGAGGGCTATCGCGTGCAGCACAACCTCTCCCGCGGCCCCGGCAAGGGCGGCGTGCGTTTCCACCAGGATGTGACACTGTCGGAAGTGATGGCCCTGTCGGCCTGGATGACCGTCAAGAATGCCGCGGTGAATGTGCCCTACGGCGGCGCCAAGGGCGGCATCCGCGTCGATCCCAAGACCCTGTCGCGCGATGAGCTGCAGCGCGTTACGCGTCGCTACACCAGCGAAATCGGCATCATCATCGGCCCGAACAAGGATATCCCGGCGCCGGACGTGAACACTGATTCGCAGATCATGGCTTGGATGATGGATACCTACTCCATGAACCAGGGCAGCACTGCCTCGGGCGTGGTCACCGGCAAGCCGATTTCTCTGGGCGGCAGCCTGGGTCGCCATGAAGCGACCGGCCGCGGCGTGTTCGTGGTCGGCTGCGAAGCCGCCGCCAAGCGCAACCTGGACATCAAGGATGCCAAGGTCGCGGTGCAGGGCTTCGGCAACGTCGGTGGCATCGCCGCGCGCCTGTTCGCAGAAGCCGGCGCCAAGGTGGTTGCAGTGCAGGACCACGTGACCACCGTGTTCAACGCAGGTGGCCTGGACATCCCCGCGCTGCAGACCTACGTTGCGCAAAACGGCAGTGTGAAGGGCTTCACCGGTGCCGACGAGATCACCGACCGCGCCCAATTCTGGTCGGTGGACTGCGACATTCTGGTGCCTGCCGCACTGGAACAGCAAATCACCGAAGCCAACGCCAACAACATTCGCGCCAAGATCATCCTCGAAGGCGCCAACGGCCCGACCACACCCGCAGCGGACGACATCCTGCGCGACAAGGGCGTGTTGATCGTGCCCGACGTGATCGCCAACGCCGGTGGCGTGACGGTGAGCTACTTCGAGTGGGTGCAGGATTTCTCAAGCTTCTTCTGGACTGAGGACGAGATCAACCTGCGCCTGACCCGCATCATGCGCGAAGCCTTCACGGCGGTCTGGCAACTGGCCGAGGAGAAGAAGGTGTCGCTGCGCACGGCGGCCTTCATCGTGGCTTGCACTCGTGTTCTGCAAGCGCGCGAAATGCGAGGTTTGTACCCGTAATCAGGCTTTATTCGGAGCATCGGCAGCGAAGGCGACAACGTAAGATCGCCAGCTGCATGACTTGATCAGTCAGTGTAGTCAGGGAGGAGACGTGGTTCATGTGCATAGGCGCAGCCTTGGTCGCTCGACCAGGGTGTGCGCAGGTTCGTTGTCCGCGGCGCTGGCATTGACATGCCTGGCGCCGGCCTTGGCGTGCGCCGAAGGTACGCTGGACAAGATCCGTCGCACAGGCACCATGGTCATCGCTTATCCCGACAACCGCTTCCCCTTCGCCGAAGCCGCCGACAACGGCAGCGCAGCCGGCTACTCCATCGACATTTGCCGCAAGATCGCCGACGCCGTGCGGCGTGAGCTGAAGTTGCCGCAGATGCAGCTCAGATTCCTGCAGGTCAACTCCAGCGGCCGCTTCGACGCGATCGCTCGCGACCAGGCCGACATCGAGTGCGGCAGCACCACCAACAACGCAGCGCGCCGCGAGCGATTCGCCTTCACTATTCCCCATTTCTATACCTCCACGCGCATGATGGTGCGCGCCGATGCGGGCATCCATTCGTGGCTCGATATGCGCGACAAACGCGTGGTGACGGTGCGCCAGAGTTCCGTCTTGCCCTATGTGAAGGCACGCGACGCTGCCGGTGCGCTTAATCTGCGCTGGACGGAAGTGGGGCGCGATCTGGACGCCATCGCGATGGTGACGGAGGGGCGCGTGGATGCGTACGTGGATGACGATGTGTTGCTGTCGTCGCACCGCAGCGCGGTGGAACGGCCGGAGTTGCTCGCCGTGGTCGGCGAAGCGCTCGCGGTGGAACCGTATGCAATGATGGTGCGCAAGAACGACGCGGCTTTCAAGGCGGTGGTGGATCGCGAGATGGTGCGCATCATTTCCGATGGCGAGATCTACAGCCTTTACGACAAATGGTTCATGCGCCCGGTGGGCGCGCATCGACAGGCGCTGGGGCTGACGATGAGTTATCTGTTGCGTGACTCGTTCCGCTTCCCTTCCGATAAGGCGGCGGAATAGAGTGTTTCTGGCATGGATATTGCTGGCGTATCAATAAGTCGGCGCGCGAGGGCGGCGGCAGTCAAGCCCGATTCGATGCCGCGAAAGCATGACCGGCGGCATTGCCGCCTCATGTAAGATGATGCGGGGTTTGTCGCGAGGGAACCGGGCGCCGCAGCGTGTCCGGCAGCGCAAGCCGGCATCGAAGAAAGTAAGGATTTGCGGGTTTCGGAATGGGGCGTGGGCTTATGTCGTACAATGCCGCCGCCGCGACTTGCACATGTGGAATTCACCGCAGCGTATCGGCTGCCGCCGTGACCGGCGGCGACCGTTGTGCCCGGATGAAGAAAAAAGCCTGCGAAGATATGGCTTTTACAACAAAAAAGAGGCATGGCAACAGGACCGGCAAGCCTCGCCCCGTGGACGGCCTTGGCTGTTTTTGGGATAGGGCTTTTGGTACACTACGTAAAAAATTTTTCCAGGAGGTCACACAATGAAGTTATTGAAGCTAGCAGGGGTTTTGGTCGGCGCAAGCGTTCTGATGAGCTCGGTTCACGCTGAAGAATTCAGCGGCCGTCTGAAGAAGATCAAGGACTCCGGCACCCTGACACTGGGCGTTCGCGATTCCTCGATTCCGTTCTCGTATCTGGACGACAAGCAGTCCTACCAAGGCTACTCGATCGACCTGTGCCTGAAGGCCGCGACCGCGATCCAGAAGAAGCTGGGCCTGACGTCCCTGAACATCAAGATGGTTCCGGTGACTTCGGCCACCCGTATCCCTCTGATCGCCAACGGCACCACCGACATTTCCTGCGACTCCGCGACCAACAACAAGGAACGCTGGAATCAGGTGGCTTTCTCGGTGACTGAATTCGTGACCGCCAACCGCTTCCTGTCGAAGAAGTCGGCTAACCTGAAGACCCTGGACGACCTGAAGGGCAAGACCATCGTGTCGACCTCGGGCACTTCCAACCTGAAGCAGATCACCGGCCTGAACGCCGAGCGCAACCTGGGCATGAACATCCTGGCTGCCAAGGATCACGCTGAAGCTTTCCTGATGGTCGAAACCGGCCGTGCCGCCGCTTTCGTGATGGACGACATCCTGCTGTCGGGCCTGGCCGCCAACTCCAAGGCGCCTGCCGACTACGAAGTCTCCAAGGAAGCGCTGTCGGTTGAGCCGTACGGTCTGATCCTGCCGAAGGGCGACGATGCCTTCAAGAAGGTCGTGGACGATGCGCTGACCGTGGTCTACAAGGGCGACGACATCAAGAAGATCTACGGCAAGTGGTTCCAGTCGCCGATCCCGCCGAAGGGTATCAACCTGAACGTGCCGATGAGCCCGCAGCTGCAAGCCGTGATGGCAAAGCCGACCGATTCGCCGGATCCGGCAGCTTACGCTGTCGTGCCGGACGCCCAGAAGAACATGGGCAAGAAGAAGTAATCGGTAGGTTGCCTAGCGCAATATGACGAAACGGGGGCCTGTCCCCCGTTTTGTTTAACCGGCTGTCAAAGCTCGTTGCCATATCGCAATTTGCAATGATCCTTTTTTCCACGGCAACCGGTGCGGACCGTAACACAAAGCGGCGCGGCATTTGCCTGGTGACCGCGCCCGACAGATTGACTCGAAACAGAGACGAGGCCATTTATGCATTACAACTGGAATTGGGGAATCTTCTGGGAGATGTCTCCCGACGGCATTCCCTACATCGATACCCTGCTGGCGGGCCTGAAATGGACCCTGGCCACTGCGGCATGCGCCTGGATCATGGCACTGGTCCTGGGCACCATCTTCGGTACCCTCCGTACAACAACAAAACCATGGGTCGTGAGCATCGCCAACGGCTACGTGGAGCTTTTCCGCAATATTCCTCTGCTGGTGCAGATGTTCCTCTGGTATTTCGTGATGCCGGAACTGATGCCCGGTTCGATCGGCGACTGGCTCAAGGGCCTGCCTGACGCTTCGTTCGTCACGGCGACCCTGGCGCTGGGCTTCTTCACCTCCTCGCGTGTGGCGGTGCAGGTGACTACCGGCATCCAGGCGCTGCCGCGCGGCCAACGCATGGCCGGCGCCGCGCTCGGTCTGACCCCGACCCAGACCTATCGCTACGTGCTGCTGCCGATGGCGTTCCGCATCATCATCCCGGCGCTGACCAACGAGTTCGCCGCGATCATCAAGAACAGCTCGGTGGCGTTGACCATCGGTCTGGTCGAGCTGACCGCCGCCACCTACTCGATGCGCGAGTTCACCTTCCAGACCTTCGAGGCGCTGACCGGTGCGACCATCATCTACATCGTCATTTCCGTCATCGCGCTGCTGCTGGCACGCCTGCTGGAACGAGTGACCGCTGTGCCTGGCTACATTTCCAGCGGCAGCACCAGTGCGGGAGGGCATTGATCCATGTTCAGCAATTTCGACTTCGACGTTATCCAGCGTTCCTGGGTCTACCTGTTCACGACCGGCCTGAAGTTCACGCTGATCCTGACCATCACAGCCATGCTGGGCGGCATCATTCTCGGCACGCTGCTGGCGATGATGCGCCTGTCGTCCAACAAGCCGCTGTCGTTCATCGCCACGACCTACGTCAACCTGATCCGCTCGATCCCGCTGGTGCTGGTGATCTTCTGGTTCTACTTCCTGGTGCCGTTCATCGGGGCGTGGATCATCGGCGCCTCCGAGCCCATCCAGGTCGGCGCCTTCCAGTCGGCGTTGATCACGTTCATCCTGTTCGAGGCCGCCTACTATTGCGAAATCATGCGTTCGGGCATCCAGTCGATTCCGCGCGGCCAGGTGTTTGCCGGTTACGCGATCGGCATGAACTACTGGCAGATGATGGGCAACGTGGTGCTGCCGCAGGCGTTTCGTAACGTGACGCCGATCCTGCTGACCCAGACCATCGTTCTGTTCCAGGACGTGTCGCTGGTGTACGTGCTGGGTTCGGTGCCGGACTTCGTCACCAGCGCATCCAAGATCGCGCAGCGTGACGGCCGCCTGGTGGAAATGTATCTGTTCGTGGCGGTGGTGTACTTCGTGTTGAGCTTCGGCCTGTCGCAACTGGTCAAGCGCTTCCAGAAGAAGATCGCCATCATCCGCTAAGCCTTATGACGGCGGCCCGCCGATGAAGGCCGGGCCGCCCAACGAATCGAGAAATTCAGGAGAAACAAATGATTGAACTCAACAACGTCAGCAAGTGGTACGGCAGCTTCCAGGTTCTGACCGACTGCACGACCTCGGTGAAAAAAGGCGACGTGGTGGTGGTGTGCGGCCCGTCCGGTTCGGGCAAGTCGACGCTGATCAAGACCGTCAACGGCCTGGAGCCGTTCCAGAAGGGCACCATCACCGTGGACGGCGTGTCCGTGGGCGACCCGAAGACCAATCTGTCCAAGCTGCGCGCGCGCATCGGCATGGTGTTCCAGAACTTCGAACTGTTCCCGCACTTGTCCATCCGTGACAACCTGACCATCGGCCAGATCAAGGTGCTAGGCCGCTCCAAAGACGAAGCGACCGAAAAGGGCCTGAAGTACCTGGACCGCGTGGGCCTGCTGGCGCACAAGGACAAGTTCCCGGGCCAGCTGTCCGGCGGCCAGCAGCAGCGCGTGGCGATCGCCCGCGCGCTGTCGATGGACCCGATCGCCATGCTGTTCGACGAGCCGACCTCGGCGCTCGACCCGGAAATGATCAACGAAGTGCTGGACGTCATGGTCGGCCTGGCCCAGGAAGGCATGACCATGATGGTCGTGACCCACGAAATGGGCTTCGCCCGCAAGGTGGCCAACCGCGTGGTGTTCATGGACAAGGGCGTGGTCGTGGAAGATTGCGCCAAGGATGAGTTCTTCGCTTCGCCGCGTTCGGAACGTGCGCGCGACTTCCTGGCCAAGATCATCACCCACTGATCCCGGATCCGGATGGACCAAGGCCGCATCGGCGACGATGCGGCCTTTTTTCTTTTGTCCGACATCAAAGCGGCGCGCTGGCCTGCTGTCCGGGGTGCTTGACGGCTACGGTAGAATACGCAGCTTGAAGGACATCGCGGCAACTCCACCAGCCCGCATCCGCCGGGATGCCTCGCCAGACCCACATTCCACACCGAAAGACCACCGCAATGAGCAACGACCTGACCATCACCCGCCCGGACGACTGGCACCTGCACCTGCGCGACGGCGCCACCATGGCCGATGTGCTGCCGCACACCGCGCGCCAGTTTGCGCGCGCGATCGTGATGCCCAACCTGAAGCCGCCGGTCACCACCACCGCCCAGGCAGCAGCGTACCGCGACCGCATCCTGGCCGCGCTGCCCGATGGCATGACGTTCGAGCCGCTGATGGTGCTGTACCTGACCGACAATACCCCGCCCGAAGAAATCCGCCGCGCCAAGGAAAGCGGCTTCGTCAAGGCGGTCAAGCTGTACCCCGCCGGCGCCACCACCAATTCCGACGCCGGCGTGACCGATCTGGGCAAGTGCTACAAGACGCTGGAAGTGTTGCAGGAAACCGGCATGCCCTTCCTGGTTCACGGCGAAGTGACCGACCCGGCGATCGACCTGTTCGACCGCGAAGCCGTGTTCATCGACCGCATCATGAAGCCGCTGCGCAAGACCATGCCGGAGCTCAAAGTGGTGTTCGAGCACATCACCACCAAGGAGGCGGCCGACTACGTGCTGGCAGGCGAAGGCCCGACCGCGGCGACCATCACCGCGCACCACCTGCTGTTCAACCGCAACGAGATCTTCAAGGGCGGCATCCGTCCGCATTACTACTGCCTGCCGGTCCTGAAGCGCGAAACCCACCGCCAGGCGCTGGTGGCGGCCGCTACCTCGGGCCATGACAAGTTCTTCCTCGGCACCGACTCGGCGCCGCACGCCAAGGGCTTGAAGGAGCACGCCTGCGGCTGCGCCGGCTGCTACACCGCGCTGCACGCGCTGGAGCTGTACGCCCAGGCCTTCGACCAGGCCGGCGCGCTGGACAAGTTCGAAGCCTTCGCCAGTTTCAACGGCCCGGCCTTCTACGACCTGCCGCGCAACGAAGGTACGGTGACCCTGAAGCGTGAAAGCTGGACCATTCCGGCCGAGCTGCCCATGGGCGACACCACCGTGGTGCCGCTGTCTGCCGGCGAGCAAATCAATTGGAAGATGGTCTGATCGCTTGAGCGACCGGTCGTCGTCCTTCGTCCCCGGCTACGGCCGGGATGGTATTCACAACAAGAGAAAGGCTGCGGTGCATGCTATTCGTTGACCAACTGATTTCCGATTTC
Organism: Herbaspirillum sp. LeCh32-8; assembly: GCF_017814915.1. GTDB lineage: Bacteria > Pseudomonadota > Gammaproteobacteria > Burkholderiales > Burkholderiaceae_D > Herbaspirillum. The sequence continues at coordinate 41,140 of NZ_JAGIPZ010000015.1, forward strand.
GACAAGGCGCTGCGCGTGATCAATGGCGTGGTGTTCGAAAGCCGCCCGAATCCCGGGCGCGGCTTGCCCGATGGCGTCATGAGCGAGGACGAGAAGCGGCACGCGGCCGGGCTGATGCGGGTCAACAATGTCGGCGAAGTGTGCGCACAGGCGCTATACGACGCCCAGGGCCGTTTCGCGCAGAAGCGCGAGATCAAGAACGCCTTCGAGCGCGCCGGCATCGAGGAAGAGGATCATCTGGCCTGGACCGCCGAGCGTCTGCGCGAGCTGGGTTCGCACACCAGCCTGCTGAACCCGCTGTGGTACGGCGGCGCCTATGTGCTGGGCAGCATTGCGGCGCGCCTGGGCGATGCGCGCAACCTGGGTTTCGTCTCCGAGACCGAGCGCCAGGTCGAGCTGCATCTGATGGGGCATCTGGAAAAACTGCCGGCGCAGGACAACCGTTCGCGCGCCATCGTCGATCAGATGCGCATCGACGAGATCGAGCACGGCCAGGCGGCGCGCGACCTGGGCGCGGCCGAGATGCCGGCGCCCATCAAGGGTGTGATGAAGGCGATGTCCAAGGTGATGACGACCGTGGCTTACCGCATCTGATGCGATATTCGCAGCAATGAAAAAAGCGGCCTCGGGCCGCTTTTTTCATTTCCGCCGCCGGCAGGGCGCAGGCGGGGTGATGGGAATTACTGTTGCTGGGCAGCGGCCGACGAGGTATCGGTCAGGTCGTCGATGATCTCGAAGGAATGCGTCATCTCTGCGGTCTTCTCCAGCATGATCGAGGCCGAGCAGTATTTGTCGTGGGACAGCTTGATGGCGCGCTCCACCACGTTGGCCTTGAGGTTGCGGCCGCGCACGGTGAAGTGGAAGTGGATCTTGGTGAACACCTTGGGGTCGGCGTCGGCGCGCTCGGACTTCAGGGTCACGTCGCAGCCGCGCACGTCTTGGCCGCTCTTGCGCAGGATCACCACCACATCGTAGGCGGTGCAGCCGCCGGTGCCGGCCAGCACCACTTCCATGGGGCGCGGCGCTAGGTTGCGGCCGCCGCCGTCGGGCGCGCCGTCCATCGTCAACAGGTGGCCCGAGCCGGTTTCAGCGGTAAAGGTCATGCCGGACAAGCCGGTCCAGCGCACTGTGCATTCCATCTGAGTCATCCAAATTGGTTGGGGAAGGGCGGTATTGTAACTTTTGGCGCGCGATGTCGCTGCGGCATCGACGCAGGAGGGGCGTCCGGCAAAGGGAAAATGGTGATTTTTTGCGTTGCGGAAAATATTCATTTGGTTATCGGCCGATAACTGGTTTTTGCGCATTGCTGAGTCGCTTAAGTCCAACAAATACAAGGGCTGTGGTGCGATTCGAAAAAAACTTCAAATAGATATTGCGACGCACAAACCCCTTTGCTATATTGAATTCAACGGAAGTTTTTGCAGCACGTAACGATGTCTCCTCCACCCTCCTCATTGGTGTGGATTAAACCCGGAACCACTGTTTCCGGGTTTTTTTTTGTCCTCTTTGTTCTTTTTCAGCCAGGACTACGCCCTGCGCATCAAAAAAGTTTCCCGTCTGTCATCAAATCCCGCCTGAAGCCGTGCCCAGTGGCCATCGATGCCACAGCGAGTCCGAAACCTTTTGACGCTAAGTCTTTAAAAAGGCTATAATTCTCGGCTTTCCCATGCGCTCGGGAAGATAAAAGGATGAGACCGCAAGGCGCCGCGGCATGCAGCAACGCCGCACGCACGAGCGGAACCGCCACTTTGAGCGTTTATTTATTGATAGAGAAAGTCAAACATGAAGACCTTTTCCGCTAAAGCCCATGAGGTTCAGCGCGAGTGGTTCGTGATTGACGCGACGGACTTGGTCCTCGGACGTGTTGCCAGCGAAGTGGCACTCCGACTGCGCGGCAAGCACAAACCCGAATTCACTCCGCACGTCGACACCGGTGACTTCATCGTCGTCGTCAACGCAGGCAAGCTGCGCGTGACCGGCACCAAGGCCACTGAAAAGACCTATTTCCGCCACAGCGGTTATCCGGGCGGCATCTACGAAACCAACTTCCTGAAGATGCAACAGCGTTTCCCCGGCCGTGCGCTGGAGAAGGCCGTCAAGGGCATGCTGCCCAAGGGTCCGCTGGGCTACGCAATGATCAAGAAGCTGAAGGTCTACGCAGATGGCAACCATCCGCATTCCGCTCAGCAACCGAAACCTCTCGCGCTCTAAGGAATAGACATGATCGGTAACTACAATTACGGAACCGGCCGTCGCAAGAGTGCTGTGGCTCGTGTTTTCATCAAGGCAGGTTCGGGCCAGATCGTTGTCAACGGCAAGCCCGCCGCTGAGTACTTCTCCCGCGAAACCGGCCTGATGGTGATCCGTCAGCCGCTGGAACTGACCGGCAACGTTGAACGTTTCGACATCAAGGTCAACGTTCACGGTGGCGGCGAGTCCGGCCAAGCCGGCGCTGTGCGCCACGGCATCACCCGCGCCCTGATCGACTACGACGCCGGCCTGAAGTCGGCTCTGTCGAACGCAGGCTTCGTCACTCGTGACGCGCGTGAAGTCGAACGTAAGAAGGTTGGTCTGCGCAAGGCACGTCGCGCAAAGCAATTCTCGAAGCGTTAATCGCCTCTTGCATTACAGAAAGCCGTCGGCAGTCATGCCGGCGGCTTTTTGCTTTTTGCGCCGCCGCTGCCTGAGCTTCGCAGCCTGGCGCAAGCGTTCCCGCTGGACAGGATTTGGCCGCTGGGCGGCGAAATAACTGGCGCAAGGGAAATCAGCTGGAAATATTCTCCTGCTAGAATGAAAAGCTTTCGAGCGTGCTTGCGGCACGCGCTGAGAACATTGCCGTTGCGGCGTTTTTTGTTCGCCTTTTTTCGCAAGGACAAGACATGATCAAGGTAGGTATCGTTGGCGGAACCGGTTACACCGGCGTCGAATTGCTGCGTATTTTCGCAACTCACCCGGAAGTCAAGGTGCAGGCCGTCACCTCCCGCAAGGAAGACGGCATGCCGGTGGCCGAAATGTATCCGTCGCTGCGCGGCCGCGTTGATGTCGCCTTCTCCTCGCCCGACAAGGCCAAGCTGACCGACTGCGACGTGGTGTTCTTCGCCACCCCGCACGGCGTGGCCATGGCCCAGGCGCCCGAACTGGTCGCCGCCGGCGTCAAGGTGATTGACCTGGCCGCCGATTTCCGCCTGCAGGACGTGGCGGCGTTCGAGAAGTGGTACAAGCTGCCGCACAGCTGCACCGACCTGTTGAAGGAAGCCGTCTACGGTCTGCCCGAACTGAACCGCGAAGCGATTCGCAAGGCGCGCGTGATCGGCAACCCGGGTTGCTATCCGACCACCATGCAGTTGGGCTTTGCACCGCTGCTGACGGCCGGCGTGATTGATGCCTCGCACCTGATCGCCGACTGCAAGTCGGGTGTCTCCGGCGCCGGCCGCAAGGCTGAGCTGAACCTGCTGTTCTCGGAGGCTTCCGACAACTTCAAGGCTTACGGCGTCTCCGGCCACCGTCATTCGCCGGAAACCACCGAGCGCCTGTCGACCCTGACCGAGGGCAAAGTCGGCCTGCTGTTCACGCCGCACCTGGTGCCGATGATCCGCGGCATGCATTCCACGCTGTATGCGCGCCTGACCAAGGACATCGACAACGCCGCTTTGCAGGCGCTGTTCGAAGACGCCTACAAGAACGAGCCCTTTGTCGACGTGCTGCCCTTCGGCTCGCACCCGGAAACCCGCACCACGCGCGCATCCAACATGCTGCGCCTGGCGGTGCATCGTCCTGACAACGGCGACACCGTGGTGGTGCTGGTGGTGCAGGACAACCTGGTCAAGGGCGCGTCCGGCCAGGCGGTGCAGTGCATGAACCTGATGTTCGGTCTGGAAGAGACCACCGGTCTGCTGCAAGTGCCGGTTCTGCCGTGAAGTACCGGCTATGGCATCGGCGCATGACGATTTCTGCGCCGAAGATGACCATCAAACGCCATCTGCCGTGGCCGGCGCTGGCGCTCCTGTGGGCGGCGGCGATTGCTTTGGCGGTGGCGGTGGCGGTCTGGACCTACCAGCTCGGGCGCAACAATCTGCCGGGCCTGCAGGGTGATGACGGCGAGCAGGTGGAAGTGCTGACCGAGCAGGTCAAGAAGCTGTCGGCGGAGAACGATCGCCTGCAGTCGGCTTCCAACGCCTCGCAGAATGAGCTCAAGATCGCCCAGACCGCGCAGGCGCAGCTGGCGGCCCAGGTCAAGAATTTGGAGGCCGAGAACAACCGCCAGAAGGAAGACCTGGCCTTCTTCGACAGCCTGTTGCCGACCAACCTGGGCGCGCCGGGCATCACCATCCAGCGTTTCAAGGCTGAGGTAGCGGCCCCCAACCAAGTGCGCTATCGCGTTCTGGTGATGCAGGGCGGAGCCGGCACGCAGCAATTTACGGGGAATTTACAGCTCAGTATCACGGTTTGGCAGGGCGGCAAGAGTGCTATTATGAACTTTCCGGAAACCAATTCTTCTGACCTCGCGCGTTATCGGCTCGCATTCAAGTACTACCAGCGAGTCGAAGGTCTGCTGAACGTTCCGGAGGGAGCGACCATCAAGGCGGTTGCAGTTCGTGTTCTCGACCGCGGCCAGGTGCGCGCCCAGCAGTCGGTAGACCTGTGAGGTGATTCCATGTTCACACGCAAGACCAAAAGCACTATCGACAGCCTGATCGGCATGTCCACCAGCATCAAAGGCGACGTCGGCTTCAAGGGCGGCCTGCGCATTGACGGCCAGATCACCGGCAACATCAATGCCGAAACCGGCCAGTCCAGCGTGCTGGTCATTTCCGAGCATGCCAAGGTGGTCGGCGAGGTGCGCGCGGCGCACCTGATCGTCAACGGTGAAATCACCGGCGACGTCCATTCCTCGGAACTGCTTGAATTGCAGCCCAAAGCCCGCATAACTGGCAATGTCTATTACAAGGCGCTGGAAATGCACGGCGGTGCGCTGGTTTCGGGCAAGTTGAGCCACGACCAGTCGACGGCCGAGACGCCGCTGCTGAAGCTGGCCGCGGCATCGGAAGCATGAAAATCCGCAAGCGCTTATAATTGATCTATCGATCCGTCGTATTGATCCGACTCAAGCCAAGCAGGAGCCCGAAATGAATGCCGTAGCCGAACTTCAACAAACCGAAATGCCGACCCCGATCAACTTCAGCGACAGCGCCGCCGCCAAGGTGGCCCAACTGATCGAAGAAGAGGGCAATCCCGACCTGAAACTGCGCGTGTTCGTGCAGGGCGGCGGTTGCTCGGGCTTCCAGTACGGTTTCACCTTCGATGAAATCGCCAACGAAGACGACACCACCATGACCAAGAACGGCGTCCAGCTGTTGATCGACTCGATGAGCTACCAGTACCTGGTCGGCGCCGAAATCGACTACAAGGATGACCTGGAAGGTGCCCAGTTCGTGATCAAGAATCCGAACGCCAGCACCACCTGCGGTTGCGGTTCGTCGTTCTCGGTCTGATCGGGAAAGATCGCACGCAATAAAAAAGGACGCTTTGGCGTCCTTTTTTATTGTCTTGAGGGAAATTTCCTGGCGCAGGCGGGTAAATCGCAGGCAAACAGCGGAGAAAAAACAACAGCGGCCGAAAATTTCCGGCCGCTGCGCTTTCGATAAGTTTTCGACAAGGTTCCTGCGGGTCGGCTCACCGACGGGCCCGCTCAGCTAATCAGGCCAGTTCCGCGAAGGCCTTGGCCGCCACCGCGATGGTCTCCTCAATCACCGCATCGTCGTGCTGCGCCGAGACGAAGCCGGCCTCGAAGGCCGACGGCGCGAAGTAGACGCCGGCATCCAGCATCTTGTGGAAGAAGCGGTTGAAGCGCTCCTTGTCGCCCTTCATCACCTCGGCATAGCTGCCCGGCACCGACGCGTCGAAATACAGGCCGAACATGCCGCCCACGGCGTCGGCCGAGAACTTCACGCCGGCCGCCTTGGCCGCGGCGCTGAGGCCGTCGGCCAGCTTCCTGGTCTGCGCGCCCAGCTTCTGGTAGAAGCCCGGCTGCTGGATGATCTTCAGCGTGGCCATGCCGGCCGCCACCGTGACCGGATTGCCGGACAGCGTGCCGGCCTGGTAAACGCCGCCCAGCGGCGCCAGGTGCTTCATGATGTCGGCGCGGCCGCCGAAGGCCGCCACCGGCAGGCCGCCGCCGATCACCTTGCCCAGCGCGGTCAGGTCGGGCTTGATGCCGTTCAGTTCCTGGGCGCCGCCCAGCGCCACGCGGAAGCCCGACATTACTTCGTCGAAGATCAGGATCGCACCGTACTCGGTGCACAGGCGGCGCATGGTCTGCAGGAATTCGTCGCTGGCGCGCACCAGGTTCATGTTGCCTGCCACGGGCTCGACGATGACGCAGGCGATTTCATTGCCGGCCTGTTTGAAGGCCTCTTCCAGCTGCGCGGTGTTGTTGTAGTCCAGCACCAGGGTGTGCTTGGCGAAATCTTCCGGCACGCCGGCCGAGGTCGGATTACCCAGCGTCAGCAGGCCGCTGCCGGCCTTCACCAGCAGCGAGTCGCCGTGGCCGTGGTAGCAGCCCTCGAATTTCACGATCTTGTCGCGCTTGGTGGCGCCGCGCGCCAGGCGCAGAGCGCTCATGGTGGCTTCGGTGCCGGACGAGACCAGGCGCACTTGCTCGATCGACGGTACCAGCTTGATGATTTCCTCGGCCATCAGGATTTCGGCCTCGGTCGGCGCGCCGAAGGACAGGCCGCGCACGGCGGCGTCCTGCACCGCCTTCACCACGTCCGGATGGGCGTGGCCGACAATGGCCGGGCCCCAGGAGCCGATGTAGTCGATGTAGCGTTTGCCTTCGGCATCCCAGAAGTAGGGGCCGTCGGCGCGTTCGATGAAGCGCGGGGTGCCGCCCACCGAGCGGAAGGCGCGTACGGGCGAGTTGACGCCGCCCGGCGTGCTTTGCTGGGCGCGGGCGAACAGGGATTCGTTGGTCGTGGTCATGGATTCTGCAAATTCAGTTGAGGGTCGGGGGGCTATCCGGATTTTCGGATTCGCGGGCCCAGAAATAACGGTCCGGCACCAGCTTGCCCATGCCAAAGCGCTGAGCGTTGGCGAGCGTGGCCAGTGTGAATTCTTGCGCCTCGGCGACGGCTTCCGGCACTTCCAGGCCATTGGCCATCATGGATGCAATGGCCGCCGACAGCGTGCTGCCTGCGCCGGTGAAGGAGCCTGGCAGGCGCTGCCAGGCGTCCTGACGCACCAGGCCGGATTCGTCGAAGAGCGAATTGGCGATTTCCTGCAAATCGGTCTGGGTATTGGTCACGAACAGGTATTCGCAACCCATTTCGATGATGCGCATGGCGTCCAGCATCAGCGCGTCGCCCGGCACCGGCTCGCGCCAGGTCTCGGCCAGGCGCGACAGCTCGCCGGCCGAGACGACCATCAGCGTGGTCTGCGGCACCAGCAGTTCACGGATCGCAATCAGGCGGTCTTCCTCTTCCTCCTGGTTGGACAGCGAGGTGATGAAGGGATCCAGGATCAGCGGCACGTCGGGATAGTCGGACACGATCTCGGCGATGGCCGAGATGTTTTCGATGCTGCCGACCGCACCGACCTTGAAGGCCGATACCGCCATGTCTTCCAGGATCACGCGCGCCTGATCGGCTACCCAGTCGACTTCGACGATCTGCGCGTCTTCGACGCGGGCGGTGTCGCCGATGAGCAGCGAGGTCACTACCGACAGTCCATGGCAACCCATGGCCGCGAAGGTGGCCAGATCCGCCTGGATGCCGGTGGCGCCGACGGGATCGGCCGCGCCGAAGGTCAGGATGAGGGGAGAAGTTTGGTTTTGCACGTCGAGTAGATTAAGATATCGCGCTTGGCGTTCGCGTCTGATGTTGCGGATGTCCAAGCATTTTAATTGATTTGAGGGATAGTCAGCCGTGACCGATAGCCAAAGCAGCCAAACCGAATTCAAAACCTGGATGTGCCTGATCTGTGGTTGGATCTATGACGAAGAGGCAGGCTTGCCGGAAGAAGGCATTGCCCCCGGCACCCGCTGGGACGACGTGCCCATCAACTGGACCTGCCCCGAGTGCGGCGCGCGCAAGGAAGACTTCGAGATGGTCGCCATCTGAGCGCCAGCCGATTCCGACACGCGTTGCCCGTGCGCTTTACCAGGAGCCACAACGCTCCCGGCGTGTTTTGAACGGCAGTTCCAACGGCCCCGCTGGGCTGCCGAACATTCCCCTGTTTTTCCCTGTTTCGCCGGTTTGATCTGCATCAAGCCAGGCGCAGATTCTCTTCCTTCCCTGCCTTCAACGTCATTTCCTGTCGTTCACGCTTTGTCGTGCGAGCGCCGACGGACGTTTTCGAGGGGGACATTTTGCCTCTCCGTCTCCCGCTATCAAACTTCTTTGTTCGATAGCTAAATTTGCTGGCAGGCAATAGTCCAGCGTTTTCAATAAAGCCACGAAGTTGCTGCTGTTCCTCGTATAGGCGGTGCCTGTATTTGCTAAAGTTTAACGATTCGTGCACGCAGCCTGCACATTCGATTCGACGCGAGGGGGCTCGCAGACGATGAAGACCATCCTGGTGGCAGACGATAGCAGCGCCGTGCGCCGGGCTGCGGCGCAGGCGCTGGACGCGTCCGGCTATCAGGTGCTGCCGGCGGTCGATGGCATCGAATTGCTGGCGCTGCTGGCCGAATATGGGGCTGACCTGGTGGTATGCGACATGTTCTTGCCGCGCCTGGACGGCTTGCAGGCCTGTCGCCTGATCCGCCGCAACGACGGGTATATCAATTTGCCCATCGTGATGTTGTCTTCCAGTAATGGCTTGTTCGACCGGGCACGCAGCGCCATGGCGGGGGCCGACGAATACCTGGTCAAGCCGTTTTCCGATGAAGGACTGCTGCAGCTGGTGCGGGCCTACATCGAAGGCGTCGATATGGCGTGACGCCTTTTTCAATGAGAAGCAGGGGAGAATGCATGGGGATCAAAAAGGTGCTGGTGGTTGACGATTCACCGACAGACCGCCATGTGCTGACTTCCATCCTCGAGCGCAACGGCTTTTCCGTGGCAACCGCCGAAAACGGCGACGATGCGCTGGAAAAGATCCGTGCCGACAAGCCCCAACTGGTCCTGCTGGACGTGGTGATGCCCGGCAAGAATGGTTATCAGGTGACCCGCCAGATCGTGCGCGATCCCGATCTCAAGGACCTGCCCATCATGATGTGCAGCGTCAAGGCCCAGGAGACGGATCGCATCTGGGCGCTTTGCCAGGGCGCCTGTGATTACATCGTCAAGCCGGTCGATCCGGACGAATTACTGGCCAAGATCAGCGCCATCGAGTAACGCGCCGCCACAAGTTGCTGCCAGATATAGACTGAAAACCGGTATGCACGAGCCGCCATCCATTGACAGCGAGAACCTCCCCCTGGCCCAAGCGCCGGTGTCTGATGAGCACGGCGAGGCCGCGCCCGGTCGCTCCGAGGCGACCTCCGACGCTGTAGCGAACGACCAGCCTGCGCGCAGTCGCCGGCGCGAGGGCCTGCAGGCGTTCCAGAATTCGCTGTTCGCACGGATGGATGCAGCCAGCAGCGAGGATCTGCAATCCCGACGCCTGGCGGTCAACATCGGCGGCGTTCTGTGCCTGATCAACTTGGCCGAGGCCGGCGAGATCGTGCCGCTGTCCTCCCTTTCCGCGCCGATGTCCGTGCCGCTGACGCAGCCTTGGTATCTCGGCATGGTCAATATCCGCGGCAACCTGGTGGGCATCGTGGACCTTGCCGCCCAAGCCGGCAGAGAACGCCAGGTGCCGGATCGCGACAGTCGCGTGCTGGTCTTCGCGCCCGCGCTGTCACCCAATTGCGGCTTGCTGCTATCGTCGGTGATGGGATTGCGGCAGCTCTCCGAAATGCACGTAATACAAAAAAAATTAAATGAAGAGACTGAATTAATTGGAATTGTTGAGCGTTATAAGGACAGGGGCGGAACCGAGTGGAATGAAATCGGTCTGGCAACGCTGCTGAACGACGCCGCTTTCCTGCAGATTGGACGTTAGCGGGACGTGAAGCCCCGCGGTCGCGAGACGGAGGGCGCCGATCCGACACTAGAAAAAGGAGCACCACTCATGGCACTGAGCTTGCCGCGTCTGTCGAGGAAGAAAGCACACGCAAGCGGGCCGTCGGACGAGGTCCCCGTGCCATCGTCGCGTCGTACCCGGTTGCCGCTGATCAATCGCTTCTCGCTGCGGGTGCAGACCCGCATCCTGCTGGCCGGGCTGGCGCTGTCGCTGGCCTGCACGATCTTCTTCATGTGGCTGGGCTCGCTCAACTACATCCACGCCACCTTGCAGACGCACATCGCCTCCGACCTGGTGATGCACTCGCAGCGCATCGGCAAGGCCGTGCCCAACGCCATTCAGGGCAACAAGGAAGCCTTCGCGCAGCTGGCCGAAAGCCGCAACGAATTCAACCACGGCCTGGCGCTGCTGACCACCGGCGGCGCATTCCAGGGCTATACCATCGGCCCGCCTGGCGCCGAGATGAAGCCCGTGCTGGACGACGTGCACAAGATCTGGGCGCGCACCGACCGTGCTGCCGACACCATCCTCAAGCTCGAGAAAGAGCTGACCGGTTTCGGCGTCACCCTCAAGCGGCTCAACCTGCTGCTGCCAACGCTGCTGGATCTGAGCGAGCAAATTTCCATGCTGCAATCGCAGAGCACCGCCACCCCGCGCGAAGTGACGGCAGCCAGCCAGCTGGTGTTGCTGACCCTGCGCCTGGGCCGCAGCGCCAACGAATTTCTTACCTCCGAGGGCGTCAATCCCGAGACGGCCTTCCTGCTGGGCAAGGACGTCAACACCTTCCACGACATCATCGACGGCTTCCTCAACGGCAGCGAGTTGCTGCGTCTGAAAGCGGTGAGCGACAAGGAAACCCGCGACAAGCTGATCGAGCTGGAAAAGGTCTTTGGCGAATACCAGCCCAGGGTAGCCGGCATCCTCGGCAACCTGCAGAATTTCATCGCGGCCAAGCAGTCCGAGCAACTGGTGTTCCTCGAAAATGAAATGCTCAAGAAGCATCTGACCATGCTGCAGACCGATTACCGCGTGGTGCAGGAATCGCGCTCGTGGGCCTTCTGGGCGATGCTGGCGGCCGTGGCGTGCGGACTGCTCAGCAGCGTGGGCATCGCGCTGGTGCAGTTGCAGAGCAGCCGCAACAATGCCGCTGATGCTGAGGCGCGACGCCAGGACGCGGAGACGCAACGCCTGCAGGCCCAGCAGCAGGAAGAGAAGGCCATGCGCACCAACGTCGCCAACCAGGCGGCGATCCTGCGCCTGATGAACGAGTTGCAGAAAGTGGCCGACGGCGACCTGACGGTGCACACCACGGTTTCCGAAGACATCACCGGCGCCATTGCCGACTCCGTCAACTACACCGTGGAAGCCCTGCGCGGTCTGGTTGAACAGGTCACGCAGATGGCCTCCAAGGTGGCCGCTACCTCCGACCACGTGCGCAATACCACCGTGGGGCTGTCCACCGCCGCGCGCACCCAGGCGCGCCGCATTCAGGACACCGGGCAATCCATGCTGCAGATGTCAATGCAGATCACTGACATCTCGGTCTCGGCCACCGAGTCGGCCGACGTCGCTCGTCACTCGGTGGTGGTGGCCGAGCGCGGCGCCAAGGCGGTGGAAGATGCGGTCAAGGCCATGAATGAAATCCGCGAGCAGATCCAGGAAACCTCCAAGCGCATCAAGCGTCTGGGCGAGTCGTCGCAGGTGATCGGCGAGATCACCGAACTGATCTCCGACATTACCGAGCAGACCAACGTGCTGGCCTTGAATGCCGCCATCCAGGCCGCCTCGGCCGGCGAGGCCGGGCGCGGTTTCTCGGTGGTGGCCGAGGAAGTGCAGCGGCTGGCCGAGCGCTCCAGCGCCGCCACCCGCGAGATCGGCGCGCTGGTGCGCATGATCCAGACCGACACCCACGACGCCGTGGCCGCGATGGAAAAGTCCACCGCCGGCGTGGTCGAGGGCGCGGTGCTCTCCGACGCAGCCGGCGCGGCGCTGGCCGACATCCGCAGCGTCTCCAACCAGCTTGCCGAACTGATTCACGGCATGTCGCAGTCCACCGAAGAGCAGGCGGTGTCGGCCAACGGCGTGGCACAAAATATCCAGAGCATCCTGACCGAGAACGAGATCATCGAGCAAAGCCGCGAGCAGGTCAGCGGGCTCTACAACGAGCTGTGGGGCGCGGCCAAGCAGCTTGAGAGTTCGGTGTCACGCTTTCGCGTGACGGTGTCCTGACGCCGGGCCAGGGCGATGAACGCAGGCGCTCCCTTCCTGTCCGACGACGGTCCAAAGACCGATCCGGCGACCGACGCCATCGGCCGCGTGCAGCCACAGTCGCGCGCCCAGGTGTCCGACAACTTGCGCATGCTGGCCGGCGCCATGCATGCCGCGCTGGAGCAACTGCGCGAGCTGCTCGGTCGCGTGCAGGGAGATGGCGTGCTGCCACCCGGGCTGCGCGCGGAAGCCACCGCCCGGTTGTCGACTCAAGTCAGCGTGCTGGCGCTGGCCGGCGCGGTCGAGCCCGCGCGCATGCTGGCTGCAGCCTGCGAAGTGCTGGAGACTGATCCTGCCGCCGTGGTCAAGGCGGTCTGGAGCCTGCACGACTACCTCGATGCCCTGTTCGACAAAAGTGGCGACAGCGACATCTGCAACCTGCTGCTGTTCACCGCCTGTCGTCGGCTGCAATTGATCGCCGGCATTGCTCACGCTGCCGATGCGCCAGCCTCAGCTGCGCCGGACGCGCGCGCACGTGCCGCAGGCTTCAGCCGGGCCCTGGACGAGCTGCACGCCGACCACGGGCATGACGCCACGTTGGCTGCGTTACAGGCGCTGGAGCGCCTGCTGAGGGATGTCCCCGACCTGGCGTTCGCCCATGTCTTCCTCGGTCGCCTGCTCGACGCCGGCCAGCCGCTGGATCCGCACGCAATCGCGGTGCTGGATTCGCTGGGCGTGTTGCTGGCCGCCGAGACCGTGGATCCCGCCAGCATGCCGGTGCGTCTTGCGCTGGCGCGGCGCCGGATCGATTTCCTGCAATCGCTGGCCAGCGAAGAGGAGCGCCTGGACAGCCGCCCCGGCGAACAATCGCAGCAGATGCTCAGGCTGATGCTGCTGGCCGACGAGCTGCAGACCTCCTGGGACCGCTGCGTCTGTGCCGGCGCGTCGGGTGGACGCATCGGCGCGGCCTGGCAATGGTGCGAGAGCGTGTTGCGCGCAGCCGCCCTCAGTCGCCGCATCTGGCCGCGGTTGCGCGCGCCCGGCCTGTCGGGATTCCTCGCGGCGCTGTCCAGGCTTGCCTTCGATCTGGCGATGTCGCAGCGTGCCCTGGGACGCGATCGTGAACTCAGCAGTTGCCTGATTTTCTTGGACGAGTGCCTGCGCAGGCGTCTGTTCCTGGACGATGACTTCACCGAACAGATCGACTGCATCGTCGACCATCTGGCCGTACTCGCCTACGGCGAAGCCGAGCCGGATCCGTTCCCCTGGTTCTCGCGCGAGCTGCGCGCCGATATGGCGCGACGCATGGAAGGCGTGGTCGAGAGCGCGCTGCAAGGCAAGCTCGCGCAAGTGCAGCGTGCGCTTGAGACCCTGTGGTCGCCAAGCTATATCGCCGCGGTGCGCGCCGCGCGCGAAGCGCCGGGAGATGAAGCGGCGCTCGGCGTCAGCCCGGAAGTGTTATTGGCCGACATGCATGCCGAGCTGGCCCAGATCGAGGATCTGTCGTCTCACCTGCGCTCGTCCCAGATGCGTGAACAGGCCGCTCATCTGCGCAGCCACATCGCCGCGCAATTGCCGGCCACGCTGCAGCTGAGCGCCGACATTCCGGATGAACGTACCCGTCGCCGCGGCGACGGCCTGCGCGCCGGCATGGTGCGCGACCTGGTGCGTCTGGCCGAGATGCTGGAGCAGGCGCGCCGCTCGCCGTACAACAAATGGCGCCGGCATCCGGACGCAGACCAGAGCATCGCCGACGGCGCCCATCTGGCCGACGAGATACGGCGCGCGCTGGACGAGGAGGAAAGTCCGGTTGCCGTCCCCGCCGCAACAGCTGCGCAGGCGGCCCCGGCCGTCGCGCCAGGCCGGCCGGACGATGATGCGCCGGGCAGCTGGCAGCCGGAGGACGACGATCCGGAGATGTTGCAGATCTTCCTGGGCGAGGCGCGTCAACTGCTGGACGGCCTGCAGACCGAACTGCCTCAGCTGGCCGGCGGCCAAGCCAGCCTTGAACTGTTGACCGACGTGCGGCGCAGTTTTCACACCTTCAAGGGCAGCGGCCGCATGGTGGGGCTGGAGGCCTTGGCCGACGTTGCGCATGCGATCGAGCTGCTGCTCAATACTTGTCTCACCGTCGCGCGCGGCAGTGGCCGTGTGCAGTTGCCCGCCGCCGTCATGGAGTTGCTGTCGCAGGCGCGCGCGCGTCTGGACGGTTGGGTTGGCGAGCTGGCGGCGCACGGCCGTTCGCGGCGCCAGGCGCCTTCGCTGGTGGCGGCGGCGCTGGCCCTGCGCAGCAGCGTGGCGGCTGCGGTCACCGAAGACGAGGATGCCCGATCCGCCGACGGCGCTGCTGCCGGTGTAGCGAACGCCGTACCCTCGGCAGTTCCGGCGGCGATGCCGCCCGCAGCGCCGACGCAGGCGATCTCGGGCAGGGCTCACATCGACAGCCCGGCGCTGCGGGACATCTTCCTGACCGAGGCCCGTAACCTCTTCAAGCTATTGCGCCAGCACGGCAGCAGCTGGCGCGCCAAGGCCGACAGCGGACTGGTGACCGGCGCGCCGCCGTTGTATTCGCGCGCCGCGCATACCTTGCGCGGCTGCAGCGCTGCTGCAGGTTTCGAGGGGATGCAGCGCATGGCCGAGGCGCTGGATGAATTGCTGGAGCGCCGCAAGGCGGCGGCCACCGGGCTTGACGCCGCAGAGTTGGCCGTCGTCGAGCGCGCCGTGGACGCCATGCTCGACATGCTTGACCAGTACGCCGCCGGAGAATTTCCGGCGGCTTGCGCCCAATCGCTGCAGGAGCTGGCCAGCTTGATGCCCGGGGCAGCGTCGCCGACACCGCCGCAGGCGGTTGCGCCCCCAGTATCGCCGCCCTCCGCAGCGCCCGAACTACAGGACGAGATCGACCATGAACTGCTGCCGGTGTTCCTGGAAGAGGGGCATGACCTGCTGGCGGCCGTTGGCGAGAATCTGCAGCGCTTCCAGCGTGATCCGTCGGATCAGGCGGCGTTGATCGAGTTGCGCCGCGCGCTGCATACCGTCAAGGGCAGCGCGCGCATGACCGGCGCCCTGCGCCTGGGGCATCGCATGCATGAACTGGAAAGCGGAATCCAGCGGTTGCTGAGTCGTCGCCAGGACGCCCCCGGCATCGATGCGCTGTTGGCCCTGTTCGACCAGGCACTGTCGCAATTCGATGCCCTGGAACATCTGGGCGCCGAGCCACGCACCGGCGCGCCGGTGCACGCGCTGTCCGAAGGCGAGCGCAAGCTGGCCTCGCCGCTGGTGCGCATCAAGGCGGCTGTGCTTGACCGCTTGCTGAACCATGTCGGCGAGGTCTCGATCGCGCGTTCGCAGCTGGAGAACGAGGTGCTGGCGCTGCACCGCAGTTCCCAGGAGTTGGCCGACAACATCGCCAAGCTGTCGGCGCAATTGCGTGATGTCGAGATCCAGGCCGAGATCCAGATCGCCGCTTCGCACCACGCCAGCAGCGACAGCGCGCAGTTCGACCCGTTGGAACTGGACCGCTTTACCCACCTGCAGGAACTCACGCGCATGATGGCCGAGAGCGTCAACGACGCCGCCTCGCTGCAAAAGCAATTGCTGGACTCGGCCTCCAAGACCCAGGATGGCTTGCAGATGCAGGAACGCCTCACGCGTGAGCTACAGCGCGAGCTGATGTATGCCCGCATGATGAAGTTCAGGAGCCTGGAGCAACGCCTGCAACATCTGGCGCGCCAACTCGGCGGCGAGACCGGCAAACCGCTGGAGCTGCAGATCGCCGGGGGCGACATGGAGATCGACCGTGTCATCCTGGAACGCCTGGTCGGCCCGCTCGAGCATCTGCTGCGCAATGCCGCCGTGCATGGCATCGAGGACGCCGCAGCGCGCGCCGCCGCCGACAAGCCGGCGGTCGGCGGCATCAGCGTACAGGCCGCAGTAGAGGGTAACGAGGCCGTGATTCGCGTCAGCGATGACGGCCGCGGCCTGGACTTCGCCGCCATACGTCGGCGCGGCATAACGCTGGGCCTGTTGCCGGCCGATGCGCAGTGCGACGATGCGGCGGGCCAGGCGCGCTTGGCGGAACTGATCTTCGAGCCGGGCTTCTCGACCTCGGAACAGCTGTCCGCATTGGCCGGACGCGGCGTCGGCGCTGATGTGGTGCGCTCGGAAGTGGCCGCCCTGGGCGGGCGCATCACGGTGCATTCCACGCCGGGCGCAGGTGTGCGCTTCACCATGCACCTGCCGCTGTCGCTGGCGGTCAACCAGGTTTGCCTGCTGCGTCATGGCGGCCAGAGTTACGCGATTCCGTCCATGCTGATCGACAAGGTGGTGCAACTGCGCGGCGAGCAGATGCGGCAGGCGCTGGCGCAGCGCGCCACCGTCGCCAACGGTCGCATGGTGACCTTGCATAGCCTGCACAGCCTGCTGGACGAGCCGCATGAAGAGCAGCGCCTGCTGCATCATCCGTCGTTGTTCATCGTGTTCGTCAAGAGCGGCAACGACTTGCTGGCGATCATGGTCGATCATGTGGTCGGTAACCGCGAAGTGGTGGCCAAGCCGCTGGGCCCGCAGATGGGCAGCCTGGTCGGCGTGCTGGGCGCCACCGTGCTGGGCAACGGCGAGATCGTGCTGGTGATCAATCCCCTGTTGCTGCTGCATCGTCCCGGCGCGCGCCGCATGGCCATACAGCGCGAAGCCCAGGTGGTTCTGCCTGCGCAGCCGGCCCAAAAGATCATCATGGTGGTGGACGACTCGCTGACCGTGCGCAAGGTCATGCAGCGCTTGCTGGCGCGGGAGGGATATGAAGTAGTGACTGCCGCCGACGGTTACGATGCCATTGGCCAGCTGCACGACATCACGCCGGACACGTTCCTGGTCGACATCGAGATGCCGCGCATGGACGGTTTCACGCTGGTGCGCCATTTGCGCGACAACCCCGCCACCCACGCCAAGCCGATCGTGATGATCACATCGCGCACCGGTGCCAAGCACCGCGAGCGGGCGATGGAAGTGGGCGTGAATTATTACCTCGGCAAGCCCTATCAGGACGAGCAGTTGCTGGAACTCATCCGCCACTACACGCTCGGCGCCGGCGAGCGGCCGGCCGATGACTTCAGTGACGTCCTGTACTGATCTGACGGCTGAGCTGGCGCCTCATGGCGGGGGCGCCGCACCGGGCGTACAATAGCGCGCTTTGGGCGCCCTCCGGCGGTACGCCCGCGACTCCCACCGAGGCCAGAAAATCAACTCCACGCTCGTTTCCATTCTGCTCGCGACCACCCTGGCCGGCGTAGTCAGCATTACCGCCGCCGCGGTGTTTTCGTTCGCACTGTTGTCGAAGATGGTGGAGCGGCTGGTCAGCCTGTCGGTGGGCATCATGCTGTCGACCTCGCTGTTGCACGCGCTGCCCGAGGCCTTCGAATCGGGCGCCGAGCCGCACACCCTGTTCGCGGTGCTGCTGGGCGGCCTGTTGGCCTTCTTCCTGCTGGAGAAGACCGCCATCCTGCGCCACTCGCATCATCACGAGGACGACGGCCACGGCCATCATCACGGGCATGACAAGAAGGAAGCCGGCAAGGCCGGCTGGATGATCCTGGTGGGCGACGGCCTGCACAATTTCACCGACGGCATCCTGATCGCCGCCGCCTTCCTGGCCGACCCGCACCTAGGGCTGGTCACCGGCCTGGCCATCATCGCGCACGAGATTCCGCAGGAGATCGGCGACTTCATCGTGCTGCTCAACGCCGGCTTCTCGCGCACCCGCGCGTATGCCTACAACCTGATCTGCAGCCTGATGGCGGTGGCCGGCGGCGCGCTGGGTTATTTCATGCTGGAACGCGGCATGCAGTGGATTCCCTACGTGCTGGTGTTCGCTTCGTCCGGCTTCATTTACATCGCCGTCTCGGACCTGATGCCGCAGATGCAGCGTCGCGCCACCTTGCGCGAAACCATCCCTCAGGTCATTCTGATTGCCGCCGGCGTGCTGATCGTGCTGGGGCTGACGCACCACGCGCACGGACATTGAGGCAGGTCGTCGGCGCCTGCTCGCCGCTATCGTCGGCTGCCATGTTGCCGGATTTGCCACGCATGCTCACGCGCATGCCGATGCTGCAGACGAAGCCGAGCAGGCCGAGGAACAGCACGAGATCCTGGAACAGGATGCATCCTTTCGGGAGAGGCCGGCGCAGGAGGCGGCGGACCACTGCACTGTAGGCGCGCGCGTCGTCCCACGCCAATATCAAATCAGGCGGCGCGCCATCTCAAAACGATATGGAGCCGTTGCAATGAGGGAGGATGCATGATTTCAATCCGGCAGCTCAGGTACTTCGTCGAGATCGTCGAGGCGCGCGGTTACACGCGCGCCGCCGAACGGCTCTACATCGCGCAATCAGCCCTGAGCCGGCAGGTCAAGGAGCTGGAGGCCGACCTCGACGTGGTGCTGTTGAAGCGCGAGGCCAAGCAGTTTGAACTGACCGATGCCGGCCAGGATTTCTATGAACGCAGCCGCAAGATCCTGCTCGACCTTGACCGCGCGGTCGCGCAGGCGCGCACCATCGGCAAGGGCGAACTGGGCGCGCTGCGCTTGTTGCATTCCAGCTCGGTGCCGCTGACCGCACCGTTGGGACCGACTCTCAATGCTGCGCTCAAGGCGTTTCCCGGCATCTCGCTGGAGATTTCGCAGGCGCCCTCCGAGTACCAGGCGCGTGAGATCGAGGAGGGCAGCGCCGACCTCGGCCTGGCGCGTCTGCCCATCCTGCGCGCCAATCCCAGCCTGGAAAGCACTTTGCTGTACCGCGAGCGGATGGTGGTGGCGGTGCCCAGCGGTCATCGACTTGCGCAGCGCGAGTCGGTGGAGATCGCCGAGTTGCGCGATGAATTCTTCGTCTCGGTGCCGCATCGCGACCGCGGTGGACTGAGTTACCTGGTGGCCGAGCGCTGTATCGCCCACGGGTTCTATCCACGCGTGGCGCGCGCGACGTCACGCAAGAACTCGTTGCTGAGCCTAGTCAATGCCGGCTTCGGCGTGGCGGTGGTGCCGCAGAGCATGGCCAGTATTTCGCTGGCGGCGGGGGTAAGCTTTCCGGCGGTGAAAGATGCTGACTTCTATTCCGAAGTGGCGCTGCTGCGCCGGCGCGATGCGCCGGCCATGGTGCGGCAGTTCGTGGAGGCTTTTGCCGCAGGATTGCGCGAGGCGGGCGTGGCCGCGCCGGAACCGGGCTAAGCCCCCTCCGGTGCGGCGCTTGCAGGAAGGACTCAGGCTCCGGTCGCCACCGGACGCTTGGGATCCGAGCTCCACTCGCTCCACGATCCGGGGTACAGCGCGGCGCCCGCCAGGCCGGCCACTTCCAGCGCCAGCAGATTGTGGCAGGCGGTCACGCCGGAGCCGCACTGCATCACCGCCGCCTGCGGATCGCCGATCACCGACAGCCATTCTTCGCGCAGCTGGGCCGCGCCTTTGAAGCTGCCGTCGGCCTGCAGGTTGTCCTTGAAGAAACGGTTCTTCGCGCCCGGGATGTGGCCGCCCACCGCATCCAGCGTTTCATTCTCGCCGCGGAAGCGATCCGCCGCGCGCGCATCCACCACTTGCAGCGCCTGCGACTTCAGGTTGTCCACCAGCACTTGGGCGTCGACCGTCTTGACGATCGAGGTCAGGTCCTGGATGTTGCCGTGCGCGGCCGGCGGCGGCACCTCGTCGGTTAGGCCTTCGCCCAGCGCCTGCCAAGCCGCCATGCCGCCGTCCAGCACCGCGACGTCGCTATGGCCGATCCAGCGCAGCAGCCACCACAGGCGTGCCGCGAACATGCCGCCGTGAGCGTCGTAGGCCACCACCTGGGTATCGTTGTTTACGCCCAGCGCGCGCATCGCTTCCACAAACTGCTGGCGATCCGGCAGCGGATGACGGCCATGGAAGCGACCTGCGGCGTCGGTCTTGGGGCCGGACAGGATCTCATCCAGGTGGGCGAAGCGTGCCTGCGGCAGGTGGGCTGCGGCGTACGCATCGCGGCCGGCGTTCGGGTTGGCCAGGTCGTGGCGGCAATCGACGATCACCAGGTTCAGGTATTGCGCGCGCGACTTCAGGTCGGCGGCGCTGATCAGGGTGCTGTAGGTCATTTGGGCTCTCCTAGTTTGTTTGTCTGCTTGTGTGCTTGCATGCGTAGGGACGGAATTCAGACCTCGGTCGCAATCGGGTCGACCTTGGGCACGTTCTTGGCGGCATTGCGGCTGCTGCGCTGGTTATGGAAAGTGGCCAGGATGCCGCTGACCAGGATGATGGCCATGCCGGTCCAGCCCATCCATCCCGGCGCGTCGTCCCAGATGAATACGCCGAACAGGCTGGCGAAGACGATGCCCGCATACTGCAGGTTGGCCGTCAGCAGCGTGTTGCCGAGCCGGTAGGCGCGAGTCATGGCGATTTGCGCCAGCGTTGCGGTCAGGCCGATGGTGATCACCAACAGCGCGCCCACCGGCGTATGCGCGTGCAGCAGCGGAATCTTGCCGGTCGCCATGTTGCCGGCCAGTCCGGCCACCAACCCGGTCAGCGAGAAGTAGAACACGACGCGGTACTCCGGTTCCCCCAGCAGGCCCAGCTTGCGCACTTGCAGGTAGACCAGCGCCGAAAGCACGCCCGAGCACAGCGCGATCACGCCGCCCAGCAACTGGTCTGCATTGAGCGAGGGACGCATCAGGAGGGCCACGCCGATGAAGCTGAGCAGCACCGTGCCGGCCAGGCCCCATTCGAACTTCTTGCTGCCCTGCCACCAGCCGGCGACGAACAGCATGGCCGCGATCCAGATCGAGGACATGTAGTTGAGCGTGGTCGCGGTGGCGATGGGCAGCAGACTGAACGAGTAGAACCACATCCACAGCGAGATCACGCCGATGCCGCCGCGGATCAGGTGGTCACGCGGGAAGGGCGTGCGGAAGGTGCCGCCGCGCGCCAGCACCAGGGCGGTGATCACGGTCACCCCGATCAGGCCGCGGCAGAGCACGATCTCGGCCGTGGTGTAGTAGTCGCCGGCCAGCTTGACGCAGACCCCCATGATGGAGAACAGGAAAGAGGCGACGAGCATCCAGAGCGATTGCATGGCGGCGTGTGGTGGGTGTGGTGGAAGAGGAGGGCATGCGCAGCGGCGCCCGGCCGGTCGCGCAAATGAAAATCGGCAGCGCCGGAATGAACCGGTGCTGCCGATGGGGAATTGCGTCTGCGCCTTGCGCGTCTGGAAGGTCGGCAAGAGGGGAGTGGCGGCGGTGACGCATCTGCGTTGCGTCCTGGCCCTGCCGCTCCCCTTCTTGCATGAAACCTCCCTCGCGCGGCCTGTGGCCGGATTATTCTTTGGCGCCCGGTGGCACATCAAGCTGGCTGCGGTACCACTCGTGGAAGTGCTGCATGCCGTCTTCCATCGGCGACTGGTACGGGCCTACTTCACTGGTGCCGCGATCCATCAGTATACGACGACCGGCATCCATGCGCAGGGCGATCTCGTCGTCCTCGACGCAGGTCTCCATGTAGGCCGCGCGTTCAGCTTCGACCAGCTCGCGCTCGAACAGGGCGATCTCCTCCGGATAGTAGAACTCCACCACGTTGGTGGTCTTCTGCGGACCGTTGGGCCACAACGTCGACACCACCAGTACGTGCGGATACCACTCGACCATGATGTTGGGGTAGAGCGTTAGCCAGATGGCGCCGAACTTCGGTGGCGCGCCGTTGGAGAACTGCAGCAGCTTTTCCTGCCACTTGGCGTAGGTCGGCGAGCCGGACTTGATCAGGCCGTGGTTCACGCCCACGGTCTGCACGCTGTAGTCGCGGCCGAATTCCCACTTCAGGTCGGAGCACGAGACGAAGTTGCCCAGGCCGGGATGGAAGGGCTCGACGTGGTAGTCCTCCAGGTAGACCTCGATGAAAGTCTTCCAGTTGTAGTCGCACTGGTGCACTTCGGTGTGGTCGTACAGGTACCCGGAGAAATCCAGGTCGCGCGTGACGCCCAGGTTCTTCAGCTTGGCGGCGACATCGGCGCCGTTGCGCTCGAACAGCAGGCCGTTCCAGCTCTGCAGTTCAGTCTTGGACAGGTTCATGCACGGCGTTTCGCCGAAATGCGGCGCGCCGATGAGCTCGCCCTTGAGGTCATACGTCCAGCGGTGCAGCGGGCAGACGATGTTCTGGGCATTGCCGCGGCCGTCGAGCATCTTGGCCTGACGGTGGCGGCATACGTTGGAAACGAGTTCAATGCCTTGGGCATTGCGCACCAGCATGCGGCCTTCGTTTTCCCACGGCAAGGTCGAGTAATCGCCGGCCTCCGGCACCATCAGCTCATGGCCGACGTAACGAGGTCCCTGCTGGAAGAGTTGCTGGAGTTCCCGCTGATAGAGCGGTTCGTCGAAATAGACGTTGACTGGAAGTTGCGCGTTTGAACGCGCCAATTTGGCAAAAGTAGCAAGATCGGACATTTCCGCCCCCAAATTAATTTGCACCAACCTAAGGAAGAAAATCCGCAAAAACCTATGTTCAAATAATATGAAGAGGAAATTTTGGACAGAACCGGGGATTCTACCGTAACTTGCACCCAAAGGGGCGGATTTTGTGATCAAAATGTCAGCATTTCTGCCGAATTTACGTGTCACGCCAGCTCGCGTCCGGCAAATCCCGTCCCGAATTGATTTTGGAAACGAAGGTTTGTTCTAAAATAGCGGGTTAGATTTTTTAATGGGTCGTTATGCCTAGAACTTCGACTTCAGCCGCCGCCGCGTCTGGCGCCGCGCAGCCCGCCTCCTTCGAGCAAGCCATGCAGGAGCTGGAACAGCTCGTGGCGCAGATGGAAGCCGGCGAACTGCCGCTGGAAGCCTCCGTCGCCGCCTACAAGCGCGGCTCGGAACTGGTGAAATTCTGCGCTGCCCAACTGGACAAGGTCGACAGCCAGGTCAAGGTGCTCGAAGGTGAGATGCTCAAGCCCTTCACCGCCGACAACGCCGGTGAGGACGACTGATGAACGCGCAGATCCCGGCACAGGTTTCTTCCGCGCTGTCGTTCGCGGATTGGATGGCGCAGGTGCAGGCCGGCATGGAAGCCGTGCTGGACCGTTTCCTGGCGCCCGCCGCGGTGGCGCCCGCGCGCCTGCACGAGGCGATGCGCTATACCGCGCTGGACGGCGGCAAGCGAGTGCGTCCGCTGTTGGTGTACGCCGCCGGCGAAGTGTTCGACGCGCCGGCGGCGCTGCTTGATCGCGCCGCCGCTGCGCTGGAAATGATCCACGTGTATTCGCTGGTGCATGACGACATGCCTTGCATGGACGACGACGCCCTGCGCCGCGGCAAGCCCACCGTGCATGTGAAGTACGACGAAGCCACCGCGCTGCTGGTGGGTGACGCGCTGCAGGCGCAGGCCTTCGCCACGCTGTCGGCGCCGGTCGATGCGGAGCTGGACGATGCGGCGGCCGACCTGCCTGCGCGCCAGCTGAGCATGCTGAACCTGCTGGCGCAAGCCGCCGGCTCGGTGGGCATGTGCGGCGGCCAGGCGATCGACCTGGCCAGCGTCGGCATGACGCTGTCGCTGGCCGAACTGGAACAGATGCATCGCCTGAAGACCGGTGCGCTGCTGCGCGCCGCGGTGATGCTGGGCGCGCTGGGCGGCAAGGCGCTGACGGCGCAGGAGCGCGCCGCGCTGGACGACTATGCGCACGCCATCGGCCTGGCCTTCCAGGTGGTCGACGACATCCTCGACGCCACCGCCGACTCGGCCACGCTGGGCAAGACGGCCGGCAAGGACGCGGCCGACAACAAACCGACCTATGTGTCGATACTGGGTCTGGGCGAATCGCAGGCGCTGGCTGAGAAGCTGCGCGGCAATGCGCACCAGGCCCTGGCGCCGTTCGGCGACAAGGCGCGCCGCCTGCGCGAGCTTGCCGACCTGATCGTGCAAAGAAAGGCATGAAGCCAACCCTGGTTTTGCCGCATCCATCGCTGCTCAAAGCGCGCCGCGACACCAGGCCTTCAGACCCAATCAAACGGTAACAACAGCATGCTGCTCAATACGATAAATGACCCGGCCGACCTGCGCCGCCTGCCTCGCCACCAACTCAAGCCGCTGGCCGAAGAACTGCGCGGTTTCGTGCTGGACTCGGTCTCCAAGACCGGCGGCCACCTTTCGTCCAACCTGGGCACGGTCGAGCTGACCATTGCGCTGCACTACGTGTTCAACACGCCCGACGACCGCATCGTCTGGGACGTGGGGCACCAGACCTATCCGCACAAGATCCTGACCGGCCGTCGCGACCGCATGGGCACGCTGCGCCAGCAGGACGGCATTTCCGGCTTCCCGCGCCGCGTCGAGAGCGAGTACGACACCTTCGGCACCGCGCATTCGTCGACCTCGATCTCGGCCGCGCTGGGCATGGCCCTGGCCGCCAAGACCCAGGGCTCGGACCGTCACGCCATCGCCGTGATCGGCGACGGCGCGATGACCGCCGGCATGGCCTTCGAGGCGCTCAACAACGCCGGCGTGCATGAAGACGTCAACCTGCTGGTGATCCTCAACGACAACGACATGTCGATCTCGCCGCCGGTGGGCGCGCTGAACCGCTACCTGGCGCGCCTGATGTCGGGCAAGTTCTACGCCAAGGCGCGCGACGTCGGCAAGTCGGTGCTGCCCGGCCCGGTGCTGGAGCTGGCCAAGCGGCTGGAAGAGCACGCCAAGGGCATGGTGGTGCCGGCCACGATGTTCGAGGAGTTCGGCTTCAACTACATCGGCCCCATCGACGGCCACGACCTCGACTCGCTGATCCCCACGCTGCAGAACCTGAAGAACCTCAAGGGCCCGCAGTTCCTGCACGTGGTCACCAAGAAGGGCCAGGGTTACAAGCTGGCCGAGGCCGACCCGGTGCTGTACCACGGCCCCGGCAAGTTCAATCCCAGCGAAGGCATCAAGCCCAGCTCGGGCGGCAAGGTGACCTATACCCAGGTGTTCGGCGACTGGCTGTGCGACATGGCCGCCGCCGACGGCAAGCTGGTCGGCATCACCCCGGCCATGCGCGAAGGCTCGGGCATGGTCGGCTTCGAGAAGAAATTCCCCGAGCGCTACTACGACGTCGGCATCGCCGAGCAGCATGCGGTGACTTTTGCCGCCGGCGTCGCCTGCGAAGGCATGAAGCCGGTGGTGGCGATCTATTCGACCTTCCTGCAGCGCGCCTACGATCAACTGATCCACGACGTGGCGCTGCAGAACCTGGACGTGACTTTCGCGCTGGATCGCGCCGGTCTGGTGGGCGCCGATGGCGCCACGCATGCCGGCAACTACGATCTGGCCTTCCTGCGCTGTATCCCGAACATGGCCGTGCTGGCTGCCTCAGACGAGGACGAGTGCCGCAAGATGCTGTCCACCGCCTATCAATATCAGGGCCCGGCCGCGGTGCGCTATCCGCGCGGCGCCGGTGTCGGCGCCGTCGTCGAGAAGGCGCTGGACGTGCTGCCTTGGGGTAAGGGTGAGATCCGCCGCCAGGGCCGCAGCGTCGCGATCCTGGCCTTCGGCACCATGGTCGCGCCGGCGCTGGGCGCGGGCGAAAAGCTCAACGCCACGGTCGCCAATATGCGCTTCATCAAGCCGCTGGATGTGGAGCTGGTCAAGCAACTGGCCGCCACCCACGATGCGCTGGTGACGGTGGAAGAGGGCTGCATCATGGGCGGCGCCGGCGCCGCCGTGTCGGAGGCGCTGGCCGCGGCCGGCATCGCCAAGCCGGTGCTGCACCTGGGCCTGCCCGACCGCTTCATCGACCACGGCGACGCCGGCCAGCTGCTGGCGCAATGCGGCCTGGACGCCGCCGGCATCACCGAGTCCATCGTGCAGCGCTTCGGCAAGGACGAGCCGCGACTGGTGGTCAACAACGCTTGATGTCGCCTGAGCCGGCATCAACAAAACGCCCTGCAGATCACCGATCGCGGGGCGTTTTTTATTGTGCGGCGCTTGTTCTGTGGCCTAACGCTCGCGTCCCTTTTCCCACAGCACGTCCTGGCCGCCGGCCTCGCGGTTCAACACACGCGCCAGCACAAAACACAGATCGGACAGGCGATTCAGATATTGCCGCGCGGGTGCGTTGACGCCGCCGGCCTCCGCCTTTTCCAGCATCACCACGCTGCGCTCGGCGCGCCGGCAGACGGTGCGGCACACGTGCGCCAGCGCCGCCGTGCGCGAGCCGCCGGGCAGGATGAATTCCTTCAGCGGCGCCAGCGTGGCGTTGTACTTTTCCAGCAGCGCATCCAGCCGGGCGAGGTGGGCATCGGCCAGCACGGTATAGCCGGGAATGCAGAGCTCGCCACCCAGGTCGAACAGGTCGTGCTGGATCGAGACCAGCTCTTCGCGCAGCGCCGTCGGCAGGGCCTCGCACAGCAACAGACCGAGCTGGGAGTTGAGTTCGTCGACATCGCCCAGCGCCTGGATGCGCAGGCTGTCCTTGCCGACGCGGCTGCCGTCGCCCAGGCCGGTGCTGCCGTCGTCGCCGGTGCGGGTGGCGATCTTGGAAAGGCGGTTGCCCATGTGTTCTCCTTGGTGAAGTGGCGCAGCTTAAGCCGCGCGCGTGACGGGCGCAAGATGGCAGGCTTGCCATTGCAGCAAGCAAAAATGCGTAAAAGATTCACTTGATCTGGCGGGCAGTCCGAAAAGGCATCGGAGATTTGCCGGATCGATTCGCCGCAAGAGAGTAAAATTCATCAGTTGAATCAGTGGTCAGTCCACTGGAGGAGCGGGGATGCTCTTCCGGACCACCATTTGCCAGCCGATATTGCGTTTGAATCTGCGCCAGACAGAACAAGCGAGATCCCCGAGAGAGACACATGAACCACATTGTTGATGCACAGAAACTGAAGAAGCCTGTCCCGCAGGCGCTGCTGGACGAGCTCAAGGCCCTGTTCGGCAACCGCCTGTCGACCTCCATGGCCATGCGTGAGCATCACGGCCGCGATGAATCCTCGTATGACCCGATGTTGCCCGACGCCGTGGTGTTCGCGCACACAACCGAGGAAGTCGCCGCCTTCGTCAAACTGTGCAGCCGCTTTGAAACCCCGATCATCCCCTACGGCGCAGGCACCTCGCTGGAAGGCCATGTGCTGGCGCTGCAAGGCGGCATTACCATCGACCTGTCGCAGATGAACCATGTGCTGGCGGTCAACCCCGAAGACCTGACCGCCACCGTGCAGGCCGGCGTGACGCGCAAGCAGCTGAATCAGGAGATCAAGGACACCGGCCTGTTCTTCCCGATCGACCCGGGCGCCGACGCCTCGCTGGGCGGCATGGCCTCGACCCGCGCCTCCGGCACCAACGCCGTGCGCTATGGCACGATGAAGGAAAACACGCTGACCCTGACCGTGGTCACCGCCGACGGCAACATCATCAAGACCGGCACCCGCGCCAAGAAATCCTCGGCCGGCTACGACCTGACACGCGTCTACGTCGGCAGCGAAGGCACCTTGGGCATCATCACCGAAGTCACGGTGCGCCTGTACCCGCAGCCGGAGGCGATCTCGGCCGCGATCTGCTCCTTCCCCAGCGTGGCCGATGCGGTCAACACCGTGATCCAGACCATCCAGGTCGGCGTGCCGCTGGCGCGCGTGGAGCTGCTCGATGAAAACGGCGTGCGCGCCATCAATGCCCACGACAAGCTGACCCTGCCGGTCAATCCGCTGTTGCTGTTCGAATTCCACGGCAGCGAGAACGGGGTGAAGGAACAGGCCGAGGTGGTGCAGGACATCGCCAACGACAACAACGCCACCGGCTTCGAATGGGCCACCCGCCCGGAAGACCGTTCGCGCCTGTGGACCGCGCGCCACAACGCCTACTTCGCGCTGCTGCAGCTGCGCCCGGGCGGCCGCGCCATTTCCACCGACTGCTGCGTGCCGATCTCGCGCCTGGCCGAATGCGTGCTGGCGACCAAGGCCGACTGCGAAGAGCAGGGCCTGATCCACGCCATCATCGGTCACGTCGGCGACGGCAATTTCCACGTGCAGATGATGGTCGACCCCAACGATCCGGCCGACGTCGCGCGCGCCGAAGGCGTCAACGAACGCATGGTGGCGCGCGCCCTTTCCATGGACGGCACCTGCACCGGCGAGCACGGGGTGGGCCTGCACAAGATGGATTTCCTGGTGCAGGAGCACGGCGACGGCGCGATTGCGG
Source organism: Herbaspirillum sp. LeCh32-8 (assembly GCF_017814915.1). Classification (GTDB taxonomy): domain Bacteria; phylum Pseudomonadota; class Gammaproteobacteria; order Burkholderiales; family Burkholderiaceae_D; genus Herbaspirillum. The sequence continues at coordinate 69,566 of NZ_JAGIPZ010000015.1, forward strand.
TGATGCGCGCCATCAAGCACGCGCTGGATCCGAAGAACATCATGAACCCCGGCAAGATCCTGCGCTGGGAACATTGATCGGCCAGGCATGCCAGGCGTCGGCGGCAGTGCCGCCGGCATGAGTGCGAATTTTCGTCAGATTCATCTTCGTCACCCCGGGCGGCACCGCCCCGGGCAAGAGCAGCAGGAAACATCACATGGCCACCCGCCTTCCACCCGTCCACGCCCTGTCCGCCTTCGAAGCGGCGGCCCGTCACAACTCCTTCGCCATCGCGGCCGAAGAACTCTGCATCACGCCATCGGCCCTGTCGCACCGCATCCGCCTGCTGGAGGAGTTCGTCGGCGAGCGCCTGTTCTATCGCGACGGCCGCTCCATCGGCTTGTCCGAATTCGGTCGCCGTTATCTCGACGTGGTGCGCTCGGCGCTGCGCACGCTGACCGACTTCCCGATGCCGCACCGCAACGCCGCGGTACAGCCCAAGATCAAGGTGATGCTGCCGCCGACCTTTGCGCGCCACCTGCTGATGCCGCGCATCGCCGACTTCACCCAGCGCCATCCCGAGATCGTGGTGGAGCTTTATCTGTCGGTGCCGCTGTACGACCTGTCGCTGTCGGAGAGCGACGTCGAGATCCGCTTCGGCGCCGGCAACTATCCCAACATCGTGACCGAGAAGCTGTTCGAGGAACCGGCCTTCGCCGTGGCCAGCCCGTCTTACCTGAAGACGCTGCCGCCGATGAAGAGCCCGACCGACCTGCAGCACGCCAACCTGCTGCGCTCGGCGCTGGAGCCGTGGCAGCCTTGGTTCGAGGCGGCCGGCCTGAAGGACTGGACCGAGCCCTCCGCCGGCTTGCGCGTGGACGACCTCGGCCTGCTGCTGGAAGCGGTGCGCCACGGCTACGGCGTGGGCCTGACGCGCCAGCATTTCGCCGAGGAGCTGCTGGCTCGCGGCGAGATCGTCGAGCTGTTTGATGTGCGCTTGCGTACGCCGCCGCATGCTTATTACGTGGTGTATGAGCGCTCGGTGCGTGAGCGGCCGGAGGTGGATACGTTCATCAGCTGGATTCAGAACGCGTTCAGGAATATTTGAGCTGTTTTTTGGTGGTTGGATTGGGCTGAGTTGGGCTGGGCAGGGCAGGGTAGTCTGGTCTTGCTGCTTCTTGGTGCTTTGGCTTTGATGCTTGCTCTCTCCGGTCGGAGCGGAGTGCCGGGTGCGGCCCGGCAGCCGCTCACTTTCTTTGCTCCGCCAAAGAAAGTAAGCAAAGAAAGGCGGCCCCTAAGTGCCAGCCCCTTCGGGGTTCCCGTCGAAGCGCGCTGAAAAATGGGCAAGGCAAAGTCGTTGCGCTCCGGTTGCCTTGCTGATCCATTTTTCATCACGCTCCGCCGGCTGGCCCACAAGGGGAAACCCGTCCGGCTCGCCTGTGGCATCGCCTCTGCTCATCCTCGCCTTCGGCATTGCGCCGTCTCTTTCTCGCCTGCGGCATCGCGTTGTTTCTTCTTCGCCTTCGTCATCGCGCCGTCTCTTTCTCGCCTTTGGCCTCGTTTGCTTGCTGTTCACCTGCGGCTTCGATGTGGCGGCTCGCTATCTGATGTAACCCGTCGTTCCTGCGAAAGCAGGAACCCAGCGTCGTTTCGCCGCCCAGCGGGCGGCTTTCCCGCATATATGCATGGGCGGGCGATGGCGACTTTCGTCATATTTCCACCTGCGCTAAACGCCACTGGTTCCCTGCCTTCGCAGGGACGACGCGTAGTGGGAGCTTGGGCGCACGAGGGACATCGGCCTCGGCTGTCCGTCGTTCCTGCGAAAGCAGAAACCCAGCCTCGTGGCAGTGTCGTCGCCTCCAGCGCATGGAAAGGTCAGACCATCTTTCCCCGCTGAAAATAATTCATTCCCGCCAAAAATTCTTTTCAGTGCGCTGCCGCACAACATCCCGGCTTTGCACCCGCGAAAATTAGTTACACTGGAAGCTTGAAAAAAGCCCGTCAGAACGGGCCCAGAACAAGCGAGACAAGTACGAAAGAAAGCGGATGCAATCCGCTCGTTTTCAGCCTCCGGGCCGCTTTCCTATTCGCCCGCATAGCCCAACGCCGAGGTCCAGCATGAATGCTCCCGCCAACCAATCCTTCGCGCCGGCTCGCCAGCGTGAAGTCGTCGACGCCCTGCGCCGGGCTGTGCCCGGCCATTGCGTGCTGTTCGACGAGGAAGATACCCGCCCTTACGAATGCGACGGCCTGGCCGCCTATCGGCAACTGCCGATGGTGGTGGTGCTGCCGGAGAACGAGCAGCAGGTGGTCGCCGTCATGAAGGCTTGTCATGCGTTGAAGGTACAGATCGTGCCGCGCGGCGCCGGCACCGGCTTGTCCGGCGGGGCCATGCCGATCGCCGACGGCGTGGTGCTGTCGACTGCCAAGTTCAACAAGATCCTGAAGATGGACAAGTATTCGCGCACCGCCGTGGTCCAGCCCGGCGTGCGCAACCTCGCCATCTCGGAGGCCGCGGCGCCCCACGGCCTGTACTACGCGCCGGATCCGTCCTCGCAGATCGCCTGCACCATCGGCGGCAACGTCGCCGAGAATTCCGGCGGCGTGCACTGCCTGAAGTACGGCCTGACCGTGCACAACGTGCTGCGCGTGCGCATGGTGACCATCGAGGGCGACGTGGTGGAGCTGGGCAGCGGCGCACTCGATGCGCCCGGTCTGGATCTGCTGGCGGTATTCATCGGTTCCGAAGGCATGTTGGGCGTGGTCACCGAGGTGACGGTCAAGCTCGTGCCCAAGCCGCAGTTGGCGCGCGTGATCATGGCCTCCTTCGACGATGTGGTGAAGGGCGGCAACGCGGTGGCCAACGTGATCGCCGCCGGCATCATCCCGGCCGGCCTGGAGATGATGGACAAGACCAGCTCGCGCATGGTCGAGCCGTTCGTGAAGGCGGGTTACGACATCGACGCCGAAGCCATCCTGCTGTGCGAATCCGACGGCACGGCCGAAGAGGTGGAGGAAGAAATCGGCCGCATGACCGAGGTCCTCAACGCCAGCGGCGCCACGGCGATTGCCTGTTCGCAGTCCGAGGCCGAGCGCCTGCGCTTCTGGTCCGGGCGCAAGAACGCCTTCCCGGCCGCCGGCCGCATCTCGCCCGACTACTACTGCATGGACGGCACCATCCCGCGCAAGAAACTGGCGCAGGTGCTGCTGGGCATCGCCGAGATGGAAAAGAAATACGGCCTGCGTTGCGCCAACGTGTTCCACGCCGGCGACGGCAACTTGCATCCGCTGATCATGTTCGACGCCAACATCGCCGACGAATTCCACCGCGCCGAACTGTTCGGCGCCGAGATCCTCGAGCTGTGCGTGGAAGTGGGCGGCACCATCACCGGCGAGCACGGCGTGGGCATCGAGAAGATCAATTCGATGTGCGTGCAGTTCGCGCCGGCCGAACGCGAGGCCTTCTTCAAGTTGAAGCGCGCCTTCGACACCGCCTTCCTGCTCAACCCCGACAAGGCCATCCCGACCCTGCACCGCTGCGCCGAGTACGGCAAGATGCACGTGCAGCGCGGCCAGCTGCGTTACCCCGATTTGCCGAGATTCTGAGATGAGCGAGCAACACGATATGCAACACGAGCTGAATGCGCTGCTGGAGGGTTTTCGCGCGCGCATCAAGGCCGGCCGGCCGCTGCAGATCCGCGGCGGCGGCACCAAGGACTGGTACGGCCAGGCGCCGCAGGGCGAGCTGCTCGACACGCGCGGCTACAGCGGCATCGTCGACTACGAGCCGACCGAGCTGGTGATCACCGCGCGCTGCGGCACCACGCTGGCCGAGATCGACGCCGCACTGGAGAAGAACAACCAGATGCTGGCCTGGGAGCCGCCGCGCTTTGACGGCGCCGCCACCGTCGGCGGCATGGTCGCGGCCGGCCTGTCGGGACCTGCGCGCGCCTCAGCCGGGGCGGTGCGCGACTTCGTGCTGGGCGCGGTGCTGATGGACGCGCAGGGCGAAGAGCTGCATTTTGGCGGCCAGGTCATGAAGAACGTCGCCGGCTATGACGTCTCGCGTCTGCTGGCCGGTTCGCTGGGCACGCTGGGGCTGATCCTGCAGGTGTCGCTGAAGGTGTTGCCCAAGCCGTTCGCCGCCAGCACCCGCGTGTTCGAGATCAACCAGGAAGGCGCGCTGCGCCTGCTCAACCAGTGCGGCGGCCAGCCCTTGCCGCTGACCGCCAGCGCCTGGAACAACAAGGTGCTGACCATCCGCCTGGCCGGCGCGCAGGCGGCGGTGGACTCGGCCGTCAAGAAGCTGGGCGGCAGCGAGCTGTCCAACGGTGACGATTTCTGGCGCGATCTGCGCGAGCAGCAGCATGCCTTCTTCGATGCGCCCGAGCAGCCGCTGTGGCGACTGTCGGTGCCGTCGGTGGCGCCGCCGCTGGACTTGCCCGGTCGCCAGCTCATCGAGTGGGGCGGCGCGCAGCGCTGGCTGCGCCCGGACGGCAGCCTGGACGCCGTGAGCATCCGCGCCGCGGCGCTGGCCGTGGGCGGCAGCGCCAGCCTGCATCGCGGCGGCGATAAGGCGATCGGCGTATTCCATCCGCTGCAGCCTGCGGTCGAGAAGATCCACCGCAACCTCAAGCAACAATTCGATCCGGCCGGCATCTTCAATCCCGGCCGCATGTACGCGGGTCTGTAAGCCGAAAGCCAACAGTTATGCAAACCAACTTAGCCGATTTCATCCGCGACACCCACGACGGCCAGGAGGCCGACGCCATCCTGCGCAACTGCGTGCACTGCGGCTTTTGCACCGCCACCTGCCCGACCTATCAATTGCTGGGCGACGAGTTGGACGGCCCGCGCGGACGCATCTACCTGATCAAGCAGGTGCTCGAAGGCAAGCCGGCCACCGCCGCCACGCAGTCGCACCTGGATCGCTGCCTGACCTGCCGCAACTGCGAATCGACCTGCCCCTCGGGTGTGCAATACGGTCGCCTGGTCGACATCGGCCGCAAGGTGGTGGAGCAGCAGGTGCCGCGTCCGCTGGGCCAGCGCGTGGCGCGCACCGCGCTGAAGGAACTGCTGCCGCGCAAGTGGCTGTTCCGTCCGGCCATGAAAGCCGGCCAGATGGTGCGCCCGCTGCTGCCCAAGGCGTTGCAAAACAAGGTACCGCTGCCGCAGGACGCCGGTGTGTGGCCCAGCGCCACGCACACGCGCCAGATGCTGCTGCTGGACGGCTGCGTGCAGCCCTCGATGTCGCCCAACATCAACAGCGCCACCGCACGCGTGCTCGATACCCTGGGCGTGCAGTTGTTCGTGCCGCCCAAGACCGGCTGCTGCGGCGCCATCCGCTATCACATGAATGACCAGGACGGCGGGCTGGACGACATGCGTCGCAACATCGACGCCTGGTGGCCCTACATCGAGGGCCGCGACGGCATCAAGGCCGAGGCCATCGTGATGAACGCCTCCGGTTGCGGCGCCACCGTCAAGGAGTACGGCCACCTGCTGCAGCACGACCATGCCTATGCCGAGAAGGCGCGCCGTATCTCGCGCATGACCCTGGACATCAGCGAAATCCTGCCCGAGTTCGAGGCCCAACTGCAGGAAAAGCTGGCCGGTTTCAACGGCAAACGGGTGGCCTACCATCCGCCTTGCACGCTGCAGCACGGCCAGAAGATCCGTGGCAAGGTCGAGTCCATCCTGCGCGCGGCCGGCGTCGACGTGCAGCTGTGCGCCGACAGCCACCTGTGCTGCGGCTCGGCCGGTACCTACTCGGTGCTGCAGCCGGAGCTGTCCTACCAGCTGCGCGACAACAAGCTCAAGAACCTGGCCGCCACCGATCCGGACATGATCGTCACCGGCAACATCGGCTGCGTGACGCACCTGCAGTCGGGCACCGACACCCCGGTGCGGCACTGGATCGAGCTGCTGGACGCTGCGCTGCAAGGGCGCGCCTGACGCCGGCCCTGGTTCTCACCGCTGTTGCCGTTTGACAAGAAGCCCCGCGATGCGGGGCTTTTTTGTGGCAAGAATGTCTACTTTCCTTCCGCTTTGGGTCGGTTTCGCTCAATTTGCTCCGGTTTTGGGGCATTCGGCTTGACGTGCAGGCCCCTAAATCAATAAGCTTCGTCCTTTTTTATCGATCCGCAGGAAAAAGTCCCTCGCAATTTCCCACCGGAAACCCTGTCGCCGCCGAACAAACCGGCGCGCTCCTGTCTAATTGCAGTTCAGGTTGCACCCATGCGGCAACGATAAGAAACACATTCCCCTCATCACGCTCGCCAACCGGGCAGGGCCGCGCAGGCCGATGTCCGGAGCAGGAGAACACATGAAAAAACGCATACCGCCAGCCGTCTTTATCTTCGTCGCCATGCTGCTCGGCATCCTGGTCGGCTACCTGATCTTCACGCACTACGGCAAGGCCGAGGCCAAGGAACTGGCCGGCTATATCTCGATCGCGTCGGACATCTTCCTGCGCCTGATCAAGATGGTGATCGCGCCGCTGGTGTTCTCCACGCTGGTGGTGGGCATCGCCCACATGGGCGACGCCAAGTCGGTGGGCCGCATCTTCGGCAAATCGCTGGGCTGGTTCTTCGCCGCGTCGCTGATCTCGCTGGCGCTGGGCATGCTGATGGCCAACCTGCTGCAGCCGGGCGCCGGCGTGGCCTTGCCGCCGCCTGACGCGGCCGGCGCCGGCCTGGCCACCGGCAAGTTCACGGTCAAGGAATTCTTCAACCACCTGGTGCCCAAGTCGGTGGCCGAAGCCATGGCGCAAAACGAGATCCTGCAGATCGTGGTGTTCTCCATGTTCTTCGGCATCGCCCTGGCAGCGCTGGGCGAGCGCGGCAAAAACCTGCTGGCCGTGGTGGACGACCTGTCGCACGCCATGCTGAAAATCACCGGCTACGTGATGAAGTTCGCGCCGGTTGCGGTGTTCGCGGCGATGGCCGCCACCGTGGCCGTCAACGGCCTGGACATCCTGGTCAGTTTCGCGGTCTTCATGCGTGACTTCTACCTGTCGCTGGTGCTGCTGTGGGTGGTGCTGATCGGCGCCGGCTTCGTGTTCCTGAAGAAGCGCATCTTCCACCTGCTGGCCCTGATCAAGGAAGCCTTCCTGCTGGCCTTCGCCACCGCCAGCTCGGAGGCCGCCTATCCCAAGCTGCTGGACGCGCTGGACCGCTTCGGCGTCAAGCGCAAGATCTCCAGCTTCGTGATGCCGATGGGTTACTCGTTCAACCTCGACGGATCGATGATCTACTGCACCTTCGCCACGCTGTTCATCGCCCAGGCCTACGGCATCCACATGCCGCTGTCCACGCAGATCACGATGATGCTGGTGCTGATGCTGACCTCCAAGGGCATCGCCGGCGTGCCGCGCGCCTCGCTGGTGGTGATCGCCGCCACGCTGCACCAGTTCAATATCCCGGAAGCGGGCCTGCTGGTGATCCTGGGCATCGACACCTTCCTCGACATGGGCCGTTCGGCCACCAACGCGGTGGGCAACTCGATCGCCTCGGCCGTGGTCGCCAAGTGGGAAGGCGGCCTGTTGTCCGAAGAGGAAGCGCGTACCGCCGAGCAGGCCATCGAAAAGGAAGCGGAACTGAAGCTGCACGCCTGATCTGCAGGTCGCAAGCGCACAAAGGAGCACGCCGGGCAACCGGCCTGCTCCTTTTCTTTTTGCCTTGCCGGTTTCCCGAGCGGGGAGGGGCGATCAGGCCGGAACGGCCTCGCGCACCTGCGCCGGGATCCACTCCTGCAGCGTGATCTCGATGGTGATGAAGGACAGGTTGGCGCCGCGCACGAAACGGCCGGCGAAGATTTTGCCGTCGGTGTCGGCCACCACGCCTTGCAGCGGATTGGGATTGGACTTGCCGTCGGAGAAGCCGATCTCGCCGAACACGTTCAGGATCTCCACGCCGGGGCCGTTGATCTCCATCTCGCGCCGGCCGCCGGCGCTGGTGTATTGCAGGTGGGCGTCGATCAGGCTGCCGATGGCGCCGCGCACGATGGCGGTCTTCATGCCGTGCTGGCGGCACAGCGCTTCCACGCTCTCGGTCAGATCCTGGTTGGGTTTGAGGCGGGCCATGACCAGCTTGCCCAGGGTGCCTTCTTCTACTTGGATGTTGTCGTCTGTGTCGTTGGTGTTGGTGTTGACTAGGTTCGTCATCATGATTCCATGGGTGTCGGATGCAATAGACTGAAGTGCGTCTCTTCATCGCTGTTGACGACGAAGGCGCCTCGGGAGAACAGGCAAAGGCGGATGATGAGCGGATCGTCGCCCACTTCCACCGTATCAAGCAGCAGATGGCCGCCGTGGATGGCGCCATCGCCGTCGATGAAACCGGAATGGCAATGCAGCAGCACCTTCCCTTCGGGATTCTGGCCCACCGTGATGGCGCCGGTTACGAAGGTGATCGCACCCTCCAGCACGTGCGGCGGGCCGTAGTCGTAGGGACGGTTCTTGTCAGGCGTGTTTTCGATGCGGTGATAGTGCAGGCGGCGCGCCGTGCCGCCGCACATGCGACCGACGCCGCCGCGCTGGCCGTAACGCGCCAATACCTTGCGCAGGGCTTCGCCCACCATGGTGCCCGGCTGCAGCGTGATGCGCAGTTCCTCGGCCGGATCGGCCTCCAGGTCCAGCGTGCGCGGGTAGCTTTGCTGGCCTGCATGAAGGAACTTGCGCACCTCGACGAAGCCCGGATTGCCGTCGGCGGGTTTGCTCGTGAGTTTCATAGGCGATAGTCTCCTTTCTCCTCAAGCAGGGCCTTGATCTGTTTCTTGACGATCTTGCCGTAGCCTGACTTGGGCATGGTTTCCCAGAACACGAAGCGGCGCGGCCACTTGTACTTGCCGATGCGCTCTTCCAGGTGCGCCAGCAGCGCCTCGCCGTCGGCATTCTGGCCGGGCTTGCAGACGATCACGGCCAGGCCGCTCTCGCCCCATTTGGGATCGGGCACGCCCAGCACCGCCACCTCCGACACCGCTGCATGGGTCAGCAGCGCTTCTTCGATCTCGCGCGGATAGACGTTGGAGCCCCCCGAGATATACATGTCGGAGGAGCGGCCGGTGATGTAGAGGAAGCCGTCCTTGTCCACGTGGCCCAGGTCGCCGGTGTTGAACCAGTCGTGCTTGAAAGCCTTCTTGTTGGCCTCCGGATTATTGTGATACCCCATGAACACAGCCGGGCCGCGCACGCAGATCTCGCCGGTCTCGAACGGCGCCAGCTTCTTGCCGTTGTCGTCCAGGATCGCGATTTCCATGCCGGTGCGCGGCATGCCGCAGGTGCCCACGCGCGCTTGCGGATGGGCGTCGTCATCGAAGTGCATGTAAGGCGGCAGGAAGGTAATGTTGCCGGTCACTTCGCCCAGACCGTAGTACTGCACCAGCACACGGCCCAGCTTCTTCAGGGCGAAGATCTGGTCGGCGCGGTACATCGGCGCGCCGGCATAGATCACGTGCCTGAGCGATGAGTGGTCGTAGCGGTCGACCGATTCGTCTTCCACCAGGATCTTGACGATGGTGGGCACGGTGAACATGTTATCGACCTTGTACTTTTCCACCAGCTGCCAGGCTTCTTCCACCACCAGGCGTTCCGACGACAGCAGGATGCTGGCCGCGCCGCGCGCGGTGTTGATCACCGCGTGGATACCGGCGCCGTGCGACAGCGGGGCCACCACCAGCGAGCGCGACTGATGGTTCAGGCCCGGCATCAGGTCGGCCAGGTGGTTGGTGACGACGAAGGCCATCTGGCCGTGCGACAGCATGCCGGCCTTGGGATGGCCGGTGGTGCCGGAGGTGTAGAAGAACCACATCGGATCTTCGTAGTCGACCTCGACTTCATCGAAGGCCTGGCCGCCGGCGTCGGCCACCAGGGTCTCGAAATCCAGTTCGCCCGCGCGCGGTTCGGCCAGCGCAATCACATGTTCCAGCGCCGGCGAGGCCGCCTTGACCGCGTCGACATAGTTGCCGAAGCCGCGGTCGTACACCATCACCGAGGCGCCGCTGGACTGGCCCAGGTAAGCCGCCTCGGGCGGCGTGATGCGGAAGTTGGTCGGAACCCAGACCATGCCCAGCTTGAAGGCCGCCCAGGCGCTTTCAAAGATCTGCTGGTTGTTGCGCGAATGGACCAGCATCTTGTCGCCTTTTTTTACGCCGCGCTTGGCCAGCGCATGGGCGAGGGCGTCGACGCGGTCGTTGATCTGCTTCCAGGTGATGATTCTGTCCTCACCGTTGGCGGCGCCGCGGCTCAGGATCAGGCCGGGTTCGTCGGGAAAGCGGCGCGCCACGTCCGATAGCAGGCGGCCCAGGTTCATGACTTTCTTTAACATCGTCTCACTCGTTCTAATTGAAATTGGCGTTGCTGCGGTTTTTCCGCGTTATTGCCGCGATTGCTGCAGCGGTACTGCGGTGTTGTGGCGATACTGCCGCCGGCCGCGGGATGCGCGCGGCCGGCCGGGAACTGCAGGGTGATCAGTGGATGCGTTCCAGGATGCTGACGTAGTTGGCCACCGCCGCGCCGCCCATGTTGAACACGCCGGCGTATTTGGCGTTGGCGATCTGCATGTCGCCGGCGTCGTGCGCGGCCTGCATCGCCGCCATCACGTGCATCGACACGCCGGTGGCGCCCACCGGGTGGCCCTTGGACTTCAGTCCGCCGGACGGATTGACCGGCAGCTTGCCGTCCTTGGCGGTGATGCCTTCGGCGATCACGCGCGCGCCCTGGCCGTGCGGCGCCAGGCCCATGGCTTCATATTCCAGCAGCTCGGCCACGGTGAAGCAGTCGTGGGTTTCCACCAGCGACAGGTCGTACAGATCCAGCTTGGCCGCGCCCAGCGCCTGCTTCCAGGCCAGCTCGGCGGCTTCGAAGCGGGTGGCGTCGCGGCGCGACAGCGGCAGGTAGTCGTTGACGTGCACCGCGGCGCGGAACTGCACCGCACGCGGCATCGATTTGGCCGCATCGGCGGCGCTGATCACCATGGCGGCGGCGCCGTCGGACACCAGCGAGCAGTCGGTGCGCTTCAACGGGCCGGCCACATACGGGTTCTTGTCGGAGACGTTGCGGCAGAAGTCGAAGCCGAAGTCGCGACGCATGTGCGCGTACGGGTTGGACATGCCGTTCTTGTGGTTCTTGGCGGCGATCATCGCCAGCGCATCGGACTGGTCGCCGAAGCGGTCGAAGTAGCTCTGCGCGATCTTGCCGAATACGCCGGCGAAGCCGCCGGGGATGCCGGCCTCTTCCTTGGCGTAGCAGGCCTTCAGCAGCACCTCGCCCACCTGCGGCGTGGCCAGCTCGGTCATCTTCTCGAAGCCGATCACCAGCACGTGCCTGGATTCGCCGGCCTTGATCGATTGCAGGCCGGAATGAATCGCCGCCGAGCCGGTGGCGCAGGCGTTCTCCAGGCGCACGGCCGGCTTGAAGCGCAGCTGCGGCAGGCTGTTGACCACCAGCGAGGAAGGGAAGTCCTGGTACAGGAAACCGGCGTTGAAGGTGCCCACGTGGATGGAATCGATGTCTTCCGGTTGCAGGCCGGCGTGTTCGATGGCGGCCTTGGCGACCTGACCGATCAGCACTTCGGGATCGATGCCGTCGAGCTTGCCGAATTGGGAATGATGCCAGCCGGTAATGCAGGGTGAGGATGCAGAAGCAGTCATGTTGTAGGTCCTTGTAAGACTAGTCGATGGAACGCATCTCTTGCGGGTGAAGCGAGGAAAAGCGTTATGCGCTCCGGTTCACACCGGGCAATATGCAAAATCGGTGCCACTCGTCGGCGTCGCCTGCGGCGCGCTTTTTCACGGCGTGTACAGGCTCGTCGCGCGGCTCTTCCGGCCAGGCGTCGGCGTCGTTGCATCGGTGCGGCAGATGTCGGCGCGGCGCCTTGTCGGGCGTGTGATCCGCTGTTTGCCCGTCTCCTGCGAGGCCGGCGCAAAGGCGCGCCGGATCTCGCGTTGTCATTGTTTTACTGATGGTGTTGCTGGTGCTGCGGCAGGTCTTGATGCTCTTCAGCGCAGGCGTGGCCGACGCTGACCACTTCAAGATAGCACGACTTTACGTTAACGTAAGTCATTGCGCTGCAACATGCGCAGCGGCTGCATTTGCGGCTTGTACAACTGTCGTCTCCTGCGACAGCGATGCGACACTTGTGCGACAGGTGTCGCATCGCCTTGTGCATCATTTCCCATCAAATAAAGTGTTGCGGCAATCGCTCGCGCCCTTGTACAGGGCCGCCCTTATCGCAGAGAATACAGGCGCAATGCCGATGACAGGGAGGAGACGCCCGCGGCGCCGACGGAGGGTTGGCGGCTTGGCATCCAAATTGCTCTGTCGTTGTCAGGCAGTGTTGAAAACAACGGGAAGCCCCCGGGTTCAGCAGTTTCATATAACTACAAACAGGAGATAAACAGATGGGACATCCCACTGGTAAGATCACGCGTCGCTCTTTTCTGAAGACCGCATCGGTGGCCTCGGCCGCCGCCGCTACCGGCCTGTATGGCACTTCCGCGCACGCCGCGGAGTTCACCTTCAAGTACGCCAACAACCTGCCGGTGTCGCATCCGATGAACACCCGCGCCAAGGAGATGGCCGCCAAGATCGCCGCCGACTCCAAGGGCCGCATCGAGCTGCAGCTCTACCCCAACAACCAGCTGGGCACCGACACCGACATGCTGTCGCAGGTGCGCGCCGGCGCGATTGATTTCTTCACGCTGTCGCCGCTGATCCTGGGCACCCTGGTGCCGGCCGCGCAGATCTCCGGCATCGGCTTCGCCTTCAAGGACTACGACCAGGTCTGGGCGGCCATGGACGGCGAGCTGGGCGCCCACGTGCGCAAGCAGATCGAAGCCAAGTCGACCCTGTTCGCCTTTGAAAAGATCTGGGACAACGGCTACCGCCAGATCACCAACAGCACCAAGCCGATCAAGACCGCCGACGACCTCAAGGGCATGAAGCTGCGCGTGCCGCCGAGCCCGCTGTGGACCTCGATGTTCCGCGCGGTGGAATCGGCGCCGACCTCGATCAACTTCGCCGAAGTCTATTCCGCGCTGCAGACCAAGATCGTCGAAGGCCAGGAAAACCCGCTGGCGATTATCTCCACTGCCAAGCTGTACGAAGTGCAGAAGTATTGCTCCATCACCAACCACATGTGGGACGGTTTCTGGTTCCTGGGCAACAAGAAGTCCTTCGAGAAGCTGCCCAAGGATCTGCAGGACATCATGACCAAGGCGATCAACGAAGCCGGCATGAATCAGCGCGCCGACGTGCGCAAGCTCAACGACTCGCTGGTCGGCGAGATGCAGGGCAAGGGCATGGCCTTCAACGACATCGACGCCAGCTCGTTCCGCGCCAAGCTGCGCAGCGCCGGTTTCTACGCAGAGTGGAAGAAGAAGTTCGGCGACGAGCCCTGGGCCCTGCTGGAGAAGTACACCGGCAAGCTGGCTTAAGCCTGAGATAGTCGTCCAGGAGGTTGATGATGGAAGCTGCAATGACTTACCGCGCGCCGGTAAACATGAACCCGGCCGCGCGTGCGCTGGTGGCGTTGAACCGCATGGTGATGCATGTGGTCGGCGCCGTCGCCGCCGCGCTGGTCGTGGCCGAGACGGTGGTGCTGTTGACCGGCGTCATTTATCGCTACGCGCTGCACGATCCGCTGGTGTGGTCCGATGAACTGGCGTCGATCCTGTTCATCTGGCTGTCCATGCTGGGCGCCGTGCTGGCGCTGGATCGCGGCGAGCACATGCGGCTGACCGCCATCATCAACAAATGCTCCGAAAAGGGCCGCGTCTGGCTGGAAACGGTCGCGGCCCTGGTGGTCTGCATCTTCGTGCTGATGGTGATCCACCCCGCGGTGGACCATTCGCTGGAACAGATGGCGATCACCACCCCCGCATTGGAAATCCCCGATGGATTGCGCGCCGCGGCCCTGCCGGTGGGCGCGATCCTGATGCTGCTGGCGGCGGTCTCGCGCATGGCTGCCATGACCTCGATGCGCCTGCTGCTCTCGGCGCTGGCCGTGGTGGCGGTGATCGGCGGCGGCCTGTGGCTGGCCAAGCCGGCGCTGCTGGCCATGGGCAACTACAACCTGATCGTCTTCTTCGTGCTGCTGATCGGCGTGTGCGTGGCCGGCGGCATTCCCATCGCCTTCGCCTTCGGCACTGCGACCATGGCTTACCTGGCGCTGGCCACCAGCGCGCCGCTGATGATCGTGGTCAGCCGCATGGACGAAGGCATGTCCAGCCTGATCCTGCTGTCGGTGCCGCTATTCGTGCTGCTGGGCTCGCTGCTGGAAATGTCGGGCCTGGCCAAGACGCTGATCGACTTCATGGCCTCGCTGCTGGGCCACGTGCGCGGCGGCCTGCAATACGTGCTGCTGGGCGCGATGTTCCTGGTGTCGGGCATCTCCGGCTCCAAGGCGGCCGACATGGCGGCCATCGCCCCGGCGCTGTTCCCGGAGATGAAAAAGCGCGGCTCCAAGCCTGAAGAGCTGGTGGCGCTGCTGTCGTCCTCCGGCGCGATGACCGAAACCATTCCGCCCAGCCTGGTGCTCATCACCATCGGCGCGGTCTGCAGCGTATCGATCACGGCGCTGTTCATCGGCGGCCTGATGCCGGCGGCCATCGCCACCATCGCCATCGCCATTGTCTGCTGGATGCGCGCCCGCCGCGAACCCATGCCGGACGTCAAGCGCGCCCCGATGTCGCTGATCATGAAGACCATGATCGCCGCCATCCCCGCGCTGGCGCTGCCGATGCTGATCCGCGTGGCCGTCATCGAAGGCGTGGCCACCGCCACCGAAGTGGCGACCATCGGCGTGGCCTATACCATCGTGGTCGGCCTGATCATGCACCTGTTCATGAAGCACCTGGACTTCAAGCGCCTGTACCCGATCCTGATCGAGTCGGCCGCCTTGTCCGGCGCCATCCTACTGATCATCGGCATGGCCACCTCGATGGCCTGGGCGCTGACCCAGTCCGGCTTCTCGGCCAAGCTGGTGGCGCTGATGCAAGGCGTGCCGGGCGGTGGCGTGGGCTTCCTGCTGATCACCATCGTCATCTTCATCGTGCTGGGCAGCTTGCTGGAAGGTATCCCCGCGATCGTGCTGTTCGGCCCGCTGCTGTTCCCGGTGGCGCGTTCGCTGGGCGTGCATGACGTGCACTACGCCATGGTGGTGATCCTGGCCATGGGCATCGGCCTGTTCGCGCCGCCCTTCGGCGTGGGCTTCTATGCCGCCTGCGCGATCGGCAAGGTGTCGCCGGACGGCGTGTTCAACCGCGTGTGGGGCTACCTGGCCGCACTGGTGGTGGCGCTGCTGGTGGTGGCCTTCGTGCCCTGGATTTCCATCGGCTTCCTCTGACCTCTTCACCAATGTCACCCGAGGCAGACCAATCATGCATTGCTGACACGGTAACGACTTAAAAACGGCGGCCCCATCCTTCCCCCTCCCGGGGCCGCCATCATCCACGGAGACAACATGAATCAAAGCGATAGCGGCGCCCGCGTGGCGTTCGTGACGGGCGGAGCCATGGGTATCGGCGCCAGCATCAGTCGCCAACTGGCCGACAAGGGCTACACCGTACTGGTGGCCGACATCAACCTGGATGCGGCCGCCAAGACCGCCGACGCGCTGGTCGCGGCCGGCCGCAAGGCCGCCCCGGTGCAGGTCGACATGGGCAACCCGGACTCCATCACCCAGGCCTTCGCCGCCGTCGAGAAGGACTACGGCCGCTGCGACGTGCTGGTCAACAACGCCGGCATCGCCAAGACCTACCCCTTCCTCGACTTCCCGATCGAGAACTGGCTGCAGACCATGAACATCAACGTCACCGGCGTGCTGGTGGCAGGCCAGGCGGCGGCGCGCCTGATGGTGAAAAACCGCTGGGGCCGCATCGTCAACATCTCGTCCATCTCGGGCATTCGCGCCGGCGCCGGCCGCACCGCCTACGGCACCTCCAAGTCGGCCGTGATCGGCCTGACACGCCAGATGGCCATCGAGCTGGCCGAGCACGGCATCACCGTCAACAGCGTGGCACCGGGCCCGGTCGACACCCCGATGACCCAGGCCATCCACTCGGAAGAAACGCGCCAGAGCTATTACCGCCTGGTGCCGATGCGCCGCTACGGCAGCACCGACGAGATCGCTTCCGCGGTGACCTTCCTCGCCTCGGACGACGCGTCTTACATCACCGGCCACGTGATTCCGGTCGACGGCGGGTTCGTCGCCGGCGGCGTGCTGGAAATCTGAATTCGATAATCCACAGGAGACAGGCAATGCAAAAACTGATGGAAGGCAAAGTCATCATCGTCACCGGCGCGGGGTCGGTTGGCGAAGGGTGGGGCAACGGCAAGGCGGCAGCGGCGCTGTACGCGCGCGAGGGCGGCAAGATCCTGGCGGTCGACCGCAGCATCGAGGCAGCCCAGGAGACCCAGGCGATCATCCGCAGTGAAGGCGGCGTGTGCGAGGTGATCGCCGCCGACGTCTCCAAGACGGCGGATGTGAAGGCCATTGCCGAGGCGGCCATGGATCATTTCGGCCGGGTCGACGTGCTGCACAACAACGTCGGCATTGCCGAGACCGGCGGCCCGGTCGAGACCAGCGAGGAGAGCTGGAACCGCCTGGTGGCGGTGAACCAGACCAGCCTGTTCCTGACGCACAAGTACGTGCTGCCGATCATGGAGCAACAGAAGAAGGGCGCCATCGTGAACATCTCCTCGCTGGCGGCCCTGCGCTGGATCGGTTTCCCTTATCTGGGCTATACCGCGACCAAGGCGGCGATCCTGGCCTTCACAAAGAACGTGGCGATGCAGTACGCGCCGCTGGGCATCCGCGCCAACTGCGTACTGCCGGGCCTGATGGATACGCCGATGATCCGCGAGCCGCTCAAGGCGTCCTATGGCGGCAATATCGAAGAGATGCGGGCCAAGCGGCATGCGCAGTGTCCGATGGGGTTCATGGGGGATGCCTGGGATGTGGCGCATGCTTCGTTGTTCCTGGCGTCGGATAATGCGCGTTACATCACGGGCTTGGATTTGATTGTGGATGGGGGCTTGTCGTTGAAGGTGGCCTGAGGCCGCAGTTTTGTTCGTCAGCACCGTCGTCGTCCCGCGCAGGGCGGGATCCAGCGTCGTTCGTTGTGCTTCTTCGGCGCTGACGTTCATTACCCAAGCAGCATCAAGCGTCGTCATTGGTCGCAAGACAGACTCGGCATCAATTGAATCCGTCGTCCCTGCGAAAGCAGAGACCCAGTGTCGTTTGTTGCGCTTCACTGGTGCTTGCTGGGTGTGCTAGGTGTGCTAGGTGTGCTAGGTGTGCTCGGTAGTCTGCTCTTGCGACGTGCAGATGTGCCGGCTTTGTGTTTTTCTTTCTCCGGTCGGAGCGGAGCGCCGGGGGCGGCCCGGCAGCCGCTCACTTTTCTTGCTCCGCCAAGAAAAGTAAGCAAAAGAAGGCGGCCCCTAAAGTGCCAGCCCCTGCGGGGTACCCGTCGGAGCGCGCTGAAAAATGGGCAAGGCAAAGTCGCTGCGCTCCGCTTGCCTTGCTGATCCATTTTTCACCACGCTCCGCCGGCTGGCCCACAAGGGGAAATACCATCCGCCTCGCCTGCGGCATCGGGATTGGGGCTCGCCTGCGGCATCGGGATTGGGGCTCGCCTGCGGCATCGCGCTGTTTCTTCCTCGCCTGCGGCATCGATGTGTCGGCTCGCTATCTCACGCAATCCGTCATCCCGGCGAAGGCCGGGATCCAGTGTCGTTCATCTTCAGACGTCTCCGCTCAAACCGCCACCGGCCGCAACTTCCTCCACACCTCGACCGCCGTGTCGGCGAAAGTGCGGATGCAGGGATTCGAGTTTTCCTTGTTCCAGATCACCGCCACTTCCACCAGCGGCGGGTTGGTCAGCGGTTTGAAGACCGTGGCTTCGAGGTGCATCGCCTGCATCGAGGTCGGCACCAGGGCTACGCCCAGGCCTTCGCCGACCAGGTTGACGATGGTTTGCTGCAGGTTGGCTTCAAGCACGATGCGCGGGCGAAAGCCGTTGGACTGGCAGTGGTTGACGATGATGTCGAACACCACCGGGGCGATGCTGCGGGGGATGCTGATGAACGGGTCGTCAGCCAGTTCGGCAATCGAGATGGCGGATTTGCCTGCCAGGCGGTGGTCGCGCGGGAGCACCGCCAGCAGCGGCTCGGCGTAGATGGTGTGGCTGTCCAGCCGGCTGCAGTCCTCGGGACGGTACATGATGCCGACATCGACCTTTTCATCCTCGATGTCGGTGGCCAGCAGGTTGGGGACGTATTCGGTCAGGCGCATGTCGACCTCGGGATAGGCGGCCGAGTAATGGCGCGTGACCGAAGGCAGGATGTTGTAGGCCGAGGACATCATGAATCCGACCTTCAGCGCGCCGCTTTTGCCGGTGCTGGAGGACGACACGTTGCGTTTCGCCCGTTCCAGTGCCTTGAAAATTTCTGTGGTGTCGCGATAAAAATATTTGCCGGCCGGGGTCAGCTGGATGGCGCGTTTGCTGCGGTCGAACAATTGCGCGCCCAACTCCCTCTCGAGCGCTGCAATCTGCCGTGTGAGCGGGGGTTGCGAGATATGCAACAGCTCGGCCGCGCGTCCGAAATGCAGAGTTTCTGCTACGGTGCGGAAATAGATGAGATGTCTCAACTCGATCATTTGATACCTTCAAGGTATTGATTCTGTCAGTACATTGTATTGGAAGTCATCAGATTGTCTCGTTATTCTTCGACGCAGAGGTGGCAAACTTGCGACCGCCTCAAGGTGCCCGGCACGCCAAAAGCGCGCCTTGCCGCCATAAGAAGAAAAAGCAGTTCAAGACAGGAGACAATCATGCCGACACAAACGGTAGAGCTGCCCATGGCAGGAAGCGACGTCGGAACAGCCGGTTCAACTAGCCGCAATGCCCCGCGCAACATGTCCCGCAACACGCCGCAATATCGCGCCATCGACCAACTGGCCGAAGGCGACGACGTCATGCGTGACCTGGTCGAGCGCGGCAAGCGCCTGATCGACCGCGGCATTCCTATTCTTATTCTTGGCGAAACCGGCACCGGCAAGGAATACCTCTCGCGCGCCCTGCATGAGTACAGCGAGCGCCGTCGCGCCGCCTGGGTGGCGGTCAACTGCGCTTCCATTCCCGAGAGCCTGGCCGAGAGCGAATTGTTCGGCTATTGCAAGGGCGCCTTCTCCGGCGCGCTGCCGGGCGGCATGAAAGGCAAGGTGCAGCAGGCCGACGGCGGCACCCTGTTCCTCGATGAAATCGGCGACATGCCGTTCGCGCTGCAGACGCGCCTGTTGCGCGTGCTGTCGGAACGCGAAGTGATTCCGCTGGGCGCGATGCGCCCGGTACCGGTGGACGTGCAACTGATCTGCGCCACCCACCAGGACCTGAAGACGCTGATCGCCGAAGGGCGCTTCCGCGAAGATTTGTATTACCGTATCGCCGGCGGCGTGCTGCGCCTGCCCGCGCTGCGCGAGCGCGCCGACCGCCGCCGCGTGATCATGAACATGATCGCCGCCGAGCTGGCCGTGGACGATGCCGATGAAACCATGATCGCGCCGGCGGCGCTGCAGCGCATGCTGGCCTACCCGTGGCCGGGCAACCTGCGCCAGATGCATGCGGTGATCCGCTACAGCTGCGCGGTCATGGATGGCGGTCGCATCGACGTGCGCGACCTGCCCGAAGAATTGATGCAATTCCAAGCGGCGAACCTGGGCCATACCGGCCACGCCGCCAACGTCCGTCCCATCGTGCCACAAGCCGATACGGCGGCGATTCCTCTGCGCCAATCAGGCGAAGCGCTCCTGGATGAGCGCACGCGCGTTATCGATGCGCTCAATGGCAGCCGCTGGAACATTTCCGCCGCCTCGCGGCAACTGGGAATGTGCCGCGCCTCGCTGTATCGCAAGCTGCGCCAGCTGGATATCCCGCATGTGCGCGACCAGGCGATGCCGGCCTACGCCGTCGCCTGAGACACCCACTTCACATTTCACCAAGGCCGGGCGGGGAGCCCGGCTTACGTATCTCTTTAGGAAGACCATGAAAGTTTTTTACGACAAAGACGCAGACCTGTCCCTGATCAAGAACAAGAACGTGACCATCATCGGTTACGGCTCGCAAGGCCACGCGCACGCGCTGAACCTGAAGGATTCGGGCTGCAAGGTGACCGTCGGCCTGCGTAAGGGCGGCGCATCGTGGAGCAAGGCCGAGAAGGCCGGCCTGAAGGTGGCCGAAGTCAACGACGCGGTCAAGGACGCCGACGTCATCATGATCCTGCTGCCGGATGAAAACATCGGCCAGGTGTACGCCGAAAACGTTGCGCCGTTCGCCAAGCAAGGCGCCACCGTGGCGTTTGCGCACGGCTTCAACATCCACTACGGCCAGGTCGTGCCGCGCGCCGATCTGGACATCATCATGATCGCGCCGAAGGC
>NZ_JAGIPZ010000016.1 GCF_017814915.1 Herbaspirillum sp. LeCh32-8
CGCTGATCGTCAGCGAGCTGGTCGCGGTGGCGGCGAAGGAAGCAGGTGCGCTGGAAGCCAGGACGACGGCGGCGATGCTGGCGCAGACGAAACGATTTTTCTTGGCAAAAAACATGTTGCTCTCCAGTGGGTTCCTGCGCTGTCCTCGCCCTGTGCGAGAACTTCTGTGTGCAGCGGGTATGGAGACACTTTAATTTTTTGGTCGCCGCGGCGGCATCCGGGGATTCCTGAAACTGTAGTCGCAAGTCATCAGGGAAAACCTGAGTTGCGGCGCAATGGCATCAATTTCAGGATGTTTCGTTTCTTGGCGCCATGTTTTCATCAATACGTGACGAGAATCGTCAGCGTATCGGTGTAACTGCCGGCCTTGACGTTCTGACTACCGGGAGCGCGGCCATAGGCGGTATAGGACTTGACGACCGGCGTCAGCACCTGCAGTAGATAGCCGTCCGAGATGTAGCCGGTGCTGGAGGTTCCGTCGCCCCAGATCGTGGTGTGCGTGGATTCGCCATAGACCTGGTAATTAAGGGTATTGGCGCCACTGAGCATCTTGCGTTGGGAATAACTACCGCTGCTGCCAGCGCTCAGCTTGACGGTATAGATCATCAGCAAGGAGAGGGTCGCCTGGCAGGTGACGGTGACAGTGGCCGTATTGTCCAGATTGCTGCTGGACTGTGGATTGTAAGTACCGAAATTCAGCGACGTGGAAGCGGCTGAACAGACCTGCGCCTGGGTCGCATTACAAGCGATTCCGAGGCTGAACGTGAGCAAAAGTGTGAAGAGCGTTTTCATGACGGCTCCGGTATCTGGCGAGTTCAGCGACACACCACGGTTTCATTGGTCATGCCGCCATCGGATCGGGCGGGCGGCGTGAGCGTTGCATGGCACTGCGAGCCCGAGGGCAGGGTGACGTCGAGCGTATTGACGGGGGCCAGTTCCTGCAGGTACGAGACGCCATCGTAGCCCACCGGGGCCTGCAAGCCGGTCTCGCGCACCTTGATCGACGAGCCCATCGGGATGTAGTTGCCGGCGGCATCCTTGAGCGTAATGGTCACGTCCGAGGCGCGCTTGGCCGTGAAGCTGACCGACACACCCGAGCGATCGCGCGGCTTCACGTACTGGTCGGTCTGGTCGAGCTGCAGCGTCAGCGGCAGGTCCAGCAGGTCGACCGAGATTTTGTTCACGTCGTAGGCGCGCAGGTCGGTCAGCAGCAATTGGCCGTTGTCGTCGGTGCGGCCGGCGTAGCGGTTCTCGGTATAGATGCCCACATTCTTTACGCCGCTGGCATTGACCACGGCGAAGCTGTCCTCGATCCAGTCGGAGGCGAACACGCCGCCATCCATCATGGCCAGCGATCCCCGCGCGCCCAGGCGCTGGCTGGAGACATTGCCGGATTGCGCGGCCGCGGCGCTGAGGCTGCCGTAGCGGCTCTTGTAGTTCAGTTGGCCCAGGCGCTGCTTATAGCTGCCTTCGGTATCCTGCAGCTGCCAGCCGATGTCGCCGATGGCGATGGTCGGGCGGCTGGCTTGTACCGTCGTCGTGCGCTGGCCGTTGTTGTTGTTCGCGCTGACCCCGCCCGCATCGCGGCCGCCGAACGGAATGATCAGGCCCACCGTGGCGCCGTAACCGCTGTTGCGGAAGTCGCGGAAGGCGGTCAGGTAGAGGTTGGAGCTGGTGCCCACCGACTTGAAATAGGTGAGGGTCACGGTCTCGCTGTCGGACAAGCCGATGGTGCCGGTGTCGCTCAACAGGATCGGGCTCTTGGTCATTGCGTAGGCCATGCTGAGCGAACCCGCGCTGCCCAGGTTGATGCCCAGGGTCGCAATCGTCGAGGAGCGCGACACGGGCGCGCCTTCGATTGCCCCAATGTCCTGGTAGCCGCGGGTGGATTGCGTGCGGGAGAGCGACAAGCTGATCGGGTCTGCATTGCGCTCGATGGCCACCGACAGCTGTTGGCCTGAGTTCGCGTCCGAGCTGCTGGCCGAGACCGCAGTGGCCAGCACCGCGCGATTGCCGAGATTGAACACACCGCCGGCGCCCAGCAGCTTGAGTCCGCGCATCGCTTCGGCGTGCGTCTCCAGGGTCAGCCAGTCGCTTATCCCGCGCCGGCCGGTGCCGGAGAGGGCGAATTCGCCATAGCTGTTGCTGCGCAGGCCGTAGTTACGGCGCACCCAGCCGCCTTCGGCCGAATAGGAGATCAGGCCCTCCTTGAGCAGACGATCGGTCGCATAGAAATTGATGGTGCGCAGCGTCTGTCGCCCCAATTCATCGGTGACGGCCACGGCCACCTGGCCGGCGCCGCTAGCAATCGGCGGCTGGCGGATCTCGAACGGACCCGGCTGCACCGGCTGCGACAATTGGCGCACGCCGTTGACGAATAGGTCCACCGTCGACGGCACCACGGTCTCGCCACCCAGCGACGGCGTCGGGAAGCGGACCAGGTCGGGGCGCAGGTTGAAGTCGGAGGCAATCTGGAAGCCGCCCATGCGTACCGAGCGGCTCCACGCCAGGCTGCCGTTGATCACGTCGCCCATGCGGTAGCGCCGCAGCGACGCCGGTTCGGAATAGGTGTAAGTGGTTTCCAGGCGCGCCGAGGCGCCGCCGCTGTTGCCCAGGTAGGCCAGCCCGGTGGAGCTGAACACGCTGCTGCCGGAGAACCAGCGGCCGTCGAACAGCCCGCCCAGCGCGTGCAGACCTTCGCTGGAGGTTGCCAGCAGGTCGTAGTTGAGCACCAGCCCGCGCCCGCCTGCAGACAGCGGGACGTTGGCAGTGCCGGCGTTGGCGTCGATGTCGGTGGTGTTCATGAAGCGTGCCGGGATGTCCAGGTTGACCTTGGCGTTGGCCTCGTCGAGCTCGATGCGCGTGGCGACGGTCGCGACCGCGACCAGGTCGTTGTCGGCGCCATCCACCTTCAGCTTCAGGCTGCGCAGCTCGGACACGGTCGTATACAGCGCCTGCTGGCGCCGCGTGAACTGCACCACCAGGTCTGTCGTACGGCCGTTGATGGACACTTCCAGCAGCAAATCCTGGCTTCCCGGTTCGGCGGCACGCACTGTGACGCTCAGGATGAACAGGGGGAGGAGGAGAAGCCAGTGCGTCAGGCGTTTCAAGGCGCCACGGTCAGTTCGGTGTCAATCGGCCCCGAGTCGCCTGTGGCAGTCATTTTGACCTTACTGCCGGCAGCCAGAGGGGTGTCGGTATCGATCAGATATTGCCGGGTGACGCCGGCAAGAGTGTAAGGATTGCCGCCGGCCGGCGCGACGATCTTCTTGCCGTTAGGCAGCGTGAAAGCAAGGTCGAGCAGGCGCGAGCGACGGTTGCCCGTGTTGCGTACGATCAGCTTGGCCGGTTTGCCGGCATGCAGGGTGTAGTCGAGCTGAATTTTTGGGGTGGCGTTGGCAGCGATGAACACCGGCATCGAGATACGGAATTTGAAGTTGATGGTCGCGCCTTCGGCAGCCGACGGGATTTCATCAATCAGCATACGAAACGCAATCTCGTTGGGGCCGGAGAGCTGCTTGGAGACGATGCGGATCACTTGCGAGGCACCCGGCGCCAGACTGAAGACCGGCGGGCTGATGATCAGGTTCTGGGTGGGTTGCAGGTCGTCCTTGCTGTCGCTCTGGTTCCACTCGAAGGCGCGCAATTGCAGCGACACGTCGTGGTTGTCGTTGTTGACGATCTTGACGACGCCGGCGGTACGCGACGAGGACAGCTCCAATACCACCGGAGCGATTTCGAAATTGGATGCGTGCGCTGCACCGCATACCCCCGCTGCGGTCAGGCAGGCTATCGGCCATACCCGGGCCAGTCTCTGAATGATGGTTCCCGTCACTGTGCGAAAACTCCGTTTTAGTTATCAGGTATCTCGATATGTTTCTAGAGTAAAACGAAATATGATTTTAGTAACGCTTTTGGTTGCACGATCACCACAAAATTTGATTGAAAGTTAATCACGCACGTGATTGGCAGTGACTCGATTATTCCAGCGCAACCGTCATCGGAAGTGAGCGTCGCCATCAAACAAAATGGCGCGCATCCTTGCGGAGCGCGCCATCTGCTGGCTGGTCAAGCTGGCGGGCGAATGACGTCAGTAGGACAGGGTGATCGCTACCACGTCGCTGTAGGCGCCGGCCTTGGAAGTTTGTCCCGCGGGGATGTAGCCGTAGACGGGAATGCTTTGGGTGGCGCCGGTGCCGGTGCCGCTGAGCGTATCGGTGCCGTTGGCGTTACCCCAGCTCTTGGTACGCGCCGAGTCCTGGTACAGCGCGTAGTTCAGAGTGGCGCTGCCATCGGTGGTAGCCAGCTTGCGCGTCGCGGTGCTGGCGCCGTTACCGGTGCCGGCGTCCAGGCTGATGGTGTAGCTGGTACCGTTGGAGCAGGTCACGCCGATCTGGGCGTTTTGCTGAATCGCGCTGGAGCTGTAGGTACCGAAGGGCAGGGCGGCGCTCTGCACGACACACTGCGCCGGGACCACCGCCGTCATCGTCAGGTTGGCATTGGACGATGCTGCGAAGCTGTCAGCGCCGAAGGTTGAAACTAATCCGGCGACAAGCATGAAAACATGTATTTTTTTCATTGTTGAAGGATGCCGTCTAGTAACAGATTGGGGTTGAGTCTATTATAGAATAAATTCGAATAAAAAAGCCGTAAGCTGCAGAGACACAACAGGCAACAAGTACAAAAAAGCGGGACGATGACGAAACTTGCTGCCTGAATGAAAACATTTGATGACAAGCGGCAATTCGGACTTGTCATCATGTCGGAATGTATTGCCACCTGAATATTTCCGACATCGGTTTGTATGCATGTACGAACCGATCACGATACGAAGCGGTTCGCTTCAGCCTTCGGTCACGATGATCGGGACGGTATCGGGCGGGCGGATTCCAATACGAAGTAGCGAAGTTGAAAAGTGTCTCGCCTGAGGCCAAGGCTGCATTATTCAGTCGACATCGGGGGTAACAAAGTAGTAAGTTCCCTGTGTGACTGGATAAGCTGCGATAACGTGCCGGAAACAGTACCGTTGTCTGGCTCTGTCCAGCCCCTCAGGGAGATTGTTGATACGCGCATGAGTCGAATGGTGTTAAGCCTTGCTGCATAAAGAAAAAATGCCGATCTTCAATAATGCCAAGCTGGCCGTCGCCAGCACGGCCATATTCTTTTTTCTGGCGCTGCTGCTGTCGATCGGCGTGGCCGTCTTTTCCTTCTACAGCGTGCGCGACTTCGAGCAGCGCGCGGTTTGGGTGCAGCACACGCATTCTGTACTCAATGTGTTGGAGGAGGCGCATTCCACCCTGCGCGACACGGTCAGCAGCGCGCGCGGCTACGCCTTGTCGGGCAACGATGAATACCGCGGCAATTTCGAGGCCGGCGTGCGCCAGTTGAATTCGCTGATGCATGAGTTGCGTAATCTGATGCGCGACAACCCCGAGCAGATGCAGCGACTCGCGGCGACTGAAGACAGGATCACGCAGCGCCTGATGATGGCGCGCGGCCTGCTGGACATGAACCAGACCACCGCCCAGGCGCGTCTGCTGGAAGGCAAGGCGTTGAGCGACGACATCCGCGCCGGTTTTGCGGAGATGAAGGGCACCGAGAACGCCTTGCTGGCCACGCGGTCGCATGAAACCGCCACCAGTGCCGACGTCACCATTCTGACCGTGCTGGGCGGCAGCCTGCTTAGCATTGCCTTGCTGGTGATGGTGTACAGCAAGCTGCGGCGGGAGATGCGGCGGCGCCAGGAGGCGCAGCAGCGTGCCCAGGCATACTCGGACGATATCGAAGACCTGTACAACAACGCACCCTGCGGCTACCACTCGGTCGATGAAACCGACAAGAAGATTATCAAGATCAACGATACCGAGCTGAAGTGGCTGGGCTATACGCGCGAGCAGGTGGTCGGCCGCTTGTCGCACACCGATCTGCTGACGCCGGAAAGCGCCGAACGGTACACGCGTGAGCTGCTGCCGCAGTTCCTGCTGCGACGTGAAATCAACGGCATCGACCTGAACTATCGTCGCGCCGACGGCACGATCTTCACCGCGCTGGTCAACGCCACCGCGATTGCGAATCAGGAGACCGGCAAGCTGGTCAGTCGCACCGTGATGTACGACATTTCGGACCGCAAGCGCGCCGAGGATGAGATCGAAGCGCTTAATGCCGACCTGAAGCGGCAGGCCTTGCACCTGCACAGTGTGAACAAGGAGCTGGAAAGCTTCTCTTACTCTGTGTCGCACGACCTGCGTGCACCGCTGCGGGCGATTTCCGGCTACGCAATGATCCTGGAAGAGGACTACGCAGACGCCATCGACGAGAAAGGGCGCGAGCAGCTGCAGGTGATTCGCCGCAACGTCAAGAAGATGGACGAGCTGATCAACGATCTGTTGAAACTGGCCAAGTCGACCACCGGCGAGCTCACGCTGGAGCGCTTCTCGATGGAAGAGCTGGTGGGACAGGTGATCGCCGGATTGCAGCAGGAGAACCCCGGCGTGCGCTTCGAGGTGCCGCTCATGGACGGCGTGGTCGCCAATCGCGGCCTGATCACTCAGGTGTGGGAAAACCTGCTCAGCAACGCCGTCAAGTTCAGCAGCAAGAGCGAGCATCCGCTGGTGCGCGTGACCATGCAGGTGAGCGACGAGGAAATTATTTACGGCGTGCACGACAATGGCGTGGGTTTCGACATGCGTTACGCCCACAAGCTGTTCGGCACCTTCCAGCGCCTGCACCGGCAGGAAGAATATGCCGGCACCGGCATCGGGTTGGCGCTGGTGCAGCGTATCGTGATCCGCCACACCGGTCGCGTCTGGGCCGAGAGCAAGCCGAAGGAAGGCGCAAGCTTCTACTTCTCGCTGCCGCGCAAGGGCCTGGTGCCGACCCTGATCGAACCGCAGTAACCGTAAGGCGGGCAGGCCGCTGGCGTCGGCCCGCATTGTTCAATGACATAACGAGAGTCAGAACCCATGAGTATTCCGCTTCGCGTGCTGTTTGTGGAGGACATGGAAGAAGATGCCGTGCTGATGGTGCGCGAGCTCAAGCGCGGCGGCTTCGAGCCGACCTGGCAACGGGTCGATGATGAGCCGGCGTTGCTGGACGCATTGCGCGAGCAGCGCTGGGATATCGTCATTTCCGATTACTCCATGCCCACCTTCAGCGGCGTCGAAGCCCTGAAGATCGTCAAGAAGGACAACGACCAGACGCCCTTCATCATCGTCTCCGGCGTGATCGGCGAGCAGACGGCGGTGGAGGTGATGAAGGCGGGCGCCCAGGACTACTTCCTCAAGAGCGCCATCACGCGCCTGCCGCACGCGGTCGACCGCGAGCTGCGCGACGCCCAGGCGCGTCGCAAGCAGCGCGCCAGCGCCCAGGCCCTGCGCGAGATGCAGGCGCGCTTCAACGCCTTCATGAACGCCGCGCCGATGCCGACCTGGATCAAGGACTCGCAGCTGCGCTACAACTACGTCAACCCGGCCCAGTCCAATTTCTTTGGCATGACCCCGGGCGACATGGACGGCCTCACCGACTTCGATCTGATGTCGACCGGCGCGGCGGACGCGTCGCAGGAGAACGACCGCAAGGTGCTGCTGGAGAAGTGCGAACTGCACACCCAGGAAACGGTGTTCGACCATAACCACAACGCGCGCATCCTCGACATCGTGCGCTTCCCGATTCACGGCGACGGCAAGGGCGACATGGTGGCCGGCCTGGCCATCGACGTCACCGAGCGCGAACAGTCGCGGCGCGAACTGGAGCTGGCGATTCAGCGCCAGCAGCTGTTGTCTTCGCGCGTGATCGAGGTGCAGGAGCGCGAGCGCCAGCACCTGGCGCGCGGCCTGCACGATGACGTCGGCCAGTCGCTGACGGCGCTGAAGATCAATCTCGAAACCATCAAGAAACTCGGTACGCTGGAAGGCCCGTCGCTGCAGAACGGTATCGACATCGTCACCGCGGTGCTGGCCCAGGTGCGCAGCCTGTCGCTGGACCTGCGTCCGCCGCAGCTGGATAACCTCGGCCTGATCGCCGCGCTGCGTTCCTACGTCGAGCAGAAGTCCAAGCTGGCCAACGTCAACGGCTGGTTCGAGAGCAGCGGCGTGGACGGCGAGCTGCATCACGACATCGAGAACACGGCCTTCCGTATCGTGCAGGAGGCTGTCACCAACATCCTGCGCCACGCCAAGTGCCAGAACATCTGGGTCAAGATCGAGCGCAAGCAGGAGCAGGTCTATCTCAGCATCCGCGACGACGGCAAGGGTTTCGACCTTGAACGCGCGCGCAGCAACGCCATTTCAGGCACCAGCTTCGGCATCCTCAATATGGAGGAGCGCGCGGTGCTGGTGGGTGGTTCCATGGATATTTCATCAGCGCCCGGCGAGGGGACGGAAATCGTCATGCACTTGCCGGTCGCACCTATCGTAAGGAGGATTTGACCATGTTGACCCGAATCATGCTTGCGGACGATCACGCCCTGGTGCGCAGCGGCATCAAGGCCTTGCTCGCCGCCATGCAAGGCGTGGAAGTGGTGGGCGAGGCGTCCGACGGCGCGGAGGTGATCGAGATGATCGGCCAGTTGAAGCCCGACCTGGTGGTGATGGACATCGCCATGAAAGGCATGAACGGGCTGGAGGCGCTGCGTCGCCTGCGCGGCGACTATCCGACCACGCGCTTCCTGATGCTGTCGATGTACGGCAGCGAGGAGTACGTGATGCAAGCCTTGAACGCCGGCGCCAACGGCTATCTGTTCAAGGACTCAGCCGCCACCGAACTGGAGAAGGCGCTCTACGAGGTCAAGCACGGCCGGCAATATCTGGACTCGCACATCTCGCGCGAGGCGCTGGACAACTATATGAAGCGCGTGGCGCAAAACGGCACCCCGGTGGAAGTGTTGACGCCGCGGCAACGCGAGATCCTGCAGCTGATCGCCGAAGGCAACAACACCAAGGAAATCGCCTACCAGTTGAACGTCAGCGCCAAGACCATCGAGACCCACCGCGCGCAGCTGATGGAGCGCCTCGATATCCGCGACGTGCCGGGCCTGGTGCGCTACGCGATTCGCACCGGCATTGCCACGCCGGACAAGTAAGCCTGCAACCACCAACGCGAAGCTGATGCAATAGCAACAGAAGCGGCGCGCAAACGAGGTAAAAGATTCCTGCGGGCAGCATTTCAGAGGCTTTTCATGGTCTTCAGGAAAATTCTGATTTCTTTTAAAAGTGCCTGTGCAATAATCGCCACACAGTGCTGAAATCGGCGTCGGTACTGGTTTTCAAGCGGATCGCCGATGTTGGACAACATTGCTGACGGCAAGTATGGCGTGAACATCAGTGCAGGGCGGAGCGATCCGTTTGTGCGAAGGGCGCGATGCGATGCAGAGGGGCGATCGGATACGTGGTCAAACCGGCAACAATAGTTCCAGCTTGAAACTTACTGAATGAAGAAAGCGATCCTTATATGGATATCGAGCAATATGACATCATCCTCGTCGACGACAGCCCGGAAGTGGCCGAGTTGACCCGCCTGGCGCTGGGTACCCGCAAGCTTGCGGACAACATGACCTGGTTTGCCGACGCGGAACTGGCGGAGGAATTCTTCTTCCAGGGCGGATATGCGGATCGCAAGGACTTGCATCCCTACCTGATCCTGCTGGATCTGAACCTGCCGCTGATGAGCGGCCACGACTTCCTGAAGATCATCAAGTCGAATGCCGCGACCTCGCACATTCCGGTGGTGATGTTCTCGTCCTCAGATGACCAGCGCGACATCGATCACAGCTATGAGCTGGGCGCCAACGGCTACGTCGTGAAGTGCACCGATCCCAAGGAATTCATGGGCACGGTCGCCGACACCGGCGTCTACTGGCTCAACCGGAATCGTCCGGCGCGCGGCGGCGAAGGCCCGCAACCGGGACGTCTGGCCACCGGGCAATAAGCCGCGACCAATAAAAAAAGCTGCCTCAGGCAGCTTTTTTTACCTCCATCGTCTTCGACGTCGCCATCATCGGCGGCGGCAATCAGGCGTGGAATTGGCGCAGGCCATCCAAGTCATTGATGGTGATGCTGCCGTAATCCACCTTCAGTAGGCCTGCCTTCTCCAGCACCTGCAGCGCCTGGTTGGCGCGCTGGCGCGAGGTGCCGGACAGGTTGCCGACTTCCTCCTGGGAAATCTGCAGGTTCAGGCCGATGCCCGGGTTCAGGTAGGGATTGAACAGTGCCGCCAGGCAGCGCGCCACGCGCGCATCGGGCTCCAGCATGCGGTCGTATTCCACCAGCGAAATGAACAGGCCCAGGCGCTCGTTCAACTGCGTCACCAGGAAACGGTTGAAGGGAATGCTGTTGTCCAGCAACCAGGTGTAGGTGGCCTTGGGCATGTAGATCAGCTCGCTCTCGCGCAGCGCCACCACGTCGTACTTGCGCGGCTCGTCCTTGAGCAGCGAGCCTTCGCCCAGCCAGCCGCCGTTGGCCATGCCGGCGAACGACACGGTCTTGCCCTCGGGCGAGACGCTGCTCATCTTCAGCAGGCCTTCGTGCACGCCGATCCAATGCGTCACCGGATCGCCCTTGCGGCACACGTAACCGCCGGCGGGGATCTTGCGGCTGAAGACTTCGGACTCGACCCGGGCCAGCTGATCTTCCGTCAGCGCTTGCGCCCAGATGCTTTTCTTCAGCATGCTTCTTATTGATGTCTCCATGATGATGCGTCGCAATATCGAAAGTTTGACAATTGTCGGTGAGATGACATCCGCACGCAACCACAGACACTACTATCATCGCAAAAAAGCAGTCATGAAAAAGACAGGACGGCTGGCACGCGAAGCGACATCGCAGCAAGCGTAAGAGCGACGTAAGCAACGCGGCACAGACTGATCCGACACCGGATACTTCCGCATCACGGAAGCATCCTCCGAGCCTACAAAAAGAAGGTGGGAAGATGGTGGAGACGAGACACGACACGGAAGCGGCGACGTTTCCGCGGCTGCTGCTGGCGCACGCTCAGACACGAGGGCAACGCGCCGCCTTCCGCGAGAAGGACCTTGGCATCTGGCAAGCCACGACCTGGCAACAGGTGGCCGACGAAGTGCGGGCATTCGCCTGCGGCCTGGCCGCGCTGGGATTCAAGCGCGGCATGAGCCTGGCCATCATCGGCAACAACTGCCCGCGGCTTTACTGGGCGATGTCGGCCGCGCAGGCGCTGGGCGGCATGCCGGTGCCGCTGTACCAGGACGCGCCGGCCGCCGACATGGCCTATGTGCTGACCGACGCCAACGTCGACTTCGTGATGGCCGAAGACCAGGAGCAGGTCGACAAGGTCTTCGAGATCAAGGAAAACCTGCCGCGCATTGCCCACGTCATCTACGACGACGAGCGCGGCATGCGCAACTACCACCAGCCCGAGCTGCTGTCGTTTGCGCGGGTGCAGGAGCTGGGGCGCGACTACGACCGCCGGCATCCCGATTTCTTCATGAACGAGGTCAATGCCGGCACGCCGGACGACGTCGCCATCATCCTCTACACCTCCGGCACCACCGGCAAGCCCAAGGGCGTGTGCCACTCGCACCGCGCCATGGTCACCACCGCGCGCACGCTGGTGGAGTTCGACCATCTGGACGAGGACGACGACATCCTCTGCTACCTGCCGCTGGCCTGGGTGGGTGACTTCCTCTATTCGTTCGCGCAGCAGCACGTGGCGGGCTTCTGCCTGAACTGCCCGGAGTCGCCCAACACCGTAATGAGCGATTTGCGCGAGATCGGCCCGACCTACTATTTCGCGCCGCCGCGCATCTATGAAAACATCCTCACCCAGGTGATGATCCGCATCGAGGACGCCGGATGGATCAAGCGCAAGATGTTCCACGGCTTCATGCGCGTGGCGCGCCGCGTGGGCATGCGCATCCTCGACAAGAAGCCCGGCGTGTCGGCGCTCGATCGCCTGCAATATGCGCTGGGCAACCTGCTGGTCTACGGCCCGCTGAAGAACGTGCTGGGCATGTCGCGCCTGCGTGTGGCCTATACCGGCGGCGAGGCCATCGGCCCTGACCTGTTCGACTTCTACCGTTCCATGGGCATCAACCTGAAGCAGCTCTACGGCATGACCGAGACCTGCGTCACGGTGTGCATGCAGCCTTCGGGTGACGTCAAGCTCGACAGCGTCGGCCGTCCGATGAAAGGCGTGGAAGTACGCATCGACGCCAACGGCGAAGTGCTGGTGCGCTCGCCCGGCCTGATGAAGGAATACTTCAAGCGCCCCGACGCCACCGCCGAGGCCATCGACGCCGACGGCTACTTCCACACCGGCGACGCCGGCTTCTTCGACAGCGACGGCCACCTGAAGATCATCGACCGCGCCAAGGATGTCGGCAAGATGGCGTGCGGCAGCATGTTCGCGCCGAAGTACATCGAGAACAAGCTGAAGTTCTTCCCCTTCGTCAAGGAGGCGGTCACCTTCGGCAACGGCCGCGCGCAGTGCATGGCCTTCATCAACATCGACATGGACGCGGTCGGCAACTGGGCCGAGCGGCGCAACCTGCCGTACAGCGGCTATACCGATCTGGCCTCCAATCCGGCGGTGTACGAGCTGGTGCGCGAGTGTGTGGAAAAGGTGAACGCCGACCTGGTGGCCGATCCGCTGCTGGCCGATTCACAGATCCATCGCTTCCTGATCCTGCACAAGGAGCTCGACCCGGACGACGAGGAGCTGACCCGCACCCGCAAGGTACGGCGTGGTTTCATCGCCGACAAATATGCGGTGCTGATCGATGCCTTGTATGACGGCAAGAGCAACCAGTACATCGAGACGCAGGTGAAGTTCGAGGATGGCCGCCAGGGCATGATCTCGGCCGACCTGAAGATCGCCGAAGCCAGGACCTTCGGTGCGCTCAAGAGCGCGGCCTGAGCAGTTCGCAGTCTCCGCCCGGGCAGCATCCGGCCACCAGCGCAACAGCATCCAGACCATCGCTGAATGAACACGACCATGAAACGACACATGAGCGCAGAAATCATCCCCTCCGGGATGCCGCCCGTAGCGAGTCCCGATTTCAGTCAGGACCCGGCAGCGCCGGCCATGACTGCCAGCGGCCGCCGCATCGGCGAGGTGATTCTCGACCTGCAAAACATCTCGCTGTCCTTCGGCGGGGTGAAGGCGCTGACCGATATTTCCTTCAACGTGAAGGAGCACGAGATCCGCGCCATCATCGGCCCCAACGGCGCCGGCAAGAGCTCGATGATCAATGTCATCAACGGCGTCTACCACCCGCAAAAGGGCAGCATCGTCTATCGCGGCGAGCAGCGGCGCGGCATGCATCCCAGCGCCATCGCGCGCCAGGGCATCGCGCGCACCTTCCAGAACATCGCGTTGTTCAAGGGCATGACCGTGCTCGACAACATCATGACCGGGCGCAACACCAAGATGCGTTCCGGCCTGCTTTCCAACGCGATGTGGTGGGGCGCGGCGCGGCGCGAGGAGATGGAGCATCGCCACAAGGTGGAGGAGGTGATCGACTTCCTCGAGATCCAGCACATCCGCAAGACGCCGGTGGGACGTCTTCCCTACGGCCTGCAAAAGCGCGTCGAGCTGGCGCGTGCGCTGGCGGCCGAACCTGGCATGCTGCTGCTGGACGAGCCGATGGCTGGCATGAACGTGGAAGAGAAGCAGGACATGTGCCGCTTCATCCTCGATGTGAACGACCAGTTCGGCACCACCATCGTGCTGATCGAGCACGATATGGGGGTGGTGATGGACATCTCCGACCGCGTGGTGGTGCTGGACTACGGCAAGAAGATCGGCGACGGCACGCCCGACGAAGTGATGAACAACGAAGACGTGATCAAGGCCTACCTGGGCACCTCGCACTGAGCCGGGCACGCCGGAGGCGACAACAAGAACAACAAGAACCACGCAGCAAGGAGACGACATGCAATTCTTTTTCGAAGTGACCCTGAGCGGACTGCTTTCAGGGCTCATGTATTCGCTGGTGGCGCTGGGCTTCGTGCTGATCTACAAAGCCTCGGGCGTGTTCAATTTCGCGCAGGGCGCGATGGTCTACTTCGCCGCGCTGGCGGTGGTGGGGCTGATGGAGAAGGGCATGCCGATGTGGGCGGCCATCATCGGCGCCTTCATGGTGATGATCCTGGTGGGCCTGGCGACCGAGCGCTTCGTGCTGCGCAAGCTGGTGAACCAGCCGCCGATCACGCTATTCATGGCCACCATCGGCCTGACCTTTTTCCTGGAAGGACTGGGCCCCTTGCTGTTCGGCAGCGAGGTGCGGCCGATCGACCTGGGCATCGTCGACGAACCCATCATGTCGGTGATGGACAGCATCGGCATCGGCATCTCCAAGTTCGACCTGTTCGCCTCCGGCATGGTGGTGGCGCTGGTGGCGGCGCTGGCGCTGTTCTTCCAGAAGACCAAGGTCGGCCGCGCGCTGCGCGCCGTGGCCGATGATCACCAGGCCGCGCTGTCGCTGGGCATTCCGCTGCAGCATATCTGGGCCGTGGTGTGGGGCGTGGCCGGCTTCGTGGCGCTGATCGCCGGCTTGCTCTGGGGCTCGCGCAACGGCGTGCAGTTCGCGCTCACCATGACTGCGCTGAAGGCCCTGCCGGTGCTGATCCTGGGCGGTTTCACCTCGATCCCGGGTGCGATCGTCGGCGGCCTCATCATCGGCGCCTCCGAGAAGCTGGCCGAGATCTATATCCCGCCCGTAATGCAGGACGCCTTCGGCGGCAACTTCGGCGGCATCGAGGGCTGGTTCCCGTATGTGTTTGCGCTGTTGTTCTTGCTGGTGCGGCCGGAAGGCTTGTTCGGCGAGCGGCATATCGACCGCGTTTGAGCGGGGATGGGTTGCCGTTCCTGCGTGCGAAAGCAGGAACCCGGTGGCGTAGGTGATGCACCACCGGAAGTTGAACGACGCTCGGTCTCTGCTTTCGCAGGGACGACAGGCGGTCTGGCAAGCCGACGACCGAGGCAGTAATAAGGTAGTACCCAGATTGGAGAGCCACCATGCTGTACCGTGAAGCAGGACAATTCAAGACAAGCTATATCGCCGACAGCCAGATCTTTCCGATCCGCCAGGATCGTATCGTCTTCGCGCTGTTCATGGCCTTCGCCTTCCTCGGCGTGCCGCTGCTGGGCAGCGAATACTGGTTCTCTGCGATCCTGATCCCGTTTCTGGTGTTCGCGCTGGCGGCGCTGGGGCTGAACATCCTGACCGGTTACGCCGGCCAGCTGTCGCTCGGCTCGGCCGCGTTTATGGCGGTGGGCGCGTATGCGGCCTATAACTTCCAGCTGCGCGTGGAGGGCATTCCCATCTTGCTGACCTTCATCCTGGCCGGCGGCTGCGCCGCATTGGTGGGGGTGGTGTTCGGCCTGCCGTCGCTGCGTATCAAGGGCTTCTACCTGGCGGTGGCGACGCTGGCCGCGCAGTTCTTCGTGGTGTGGGCGCTGACCAAGTTTCCCTGGTTCTCCAACAACAGTTCCTCGGGCGTGATCAGCACGCCCAAGATCGACCTGTTTGGTCTGGCCATCGACACGCCGGTGAAGAAATACCTGTTCGTGCTGGCCATCGTGTGCGTCATGGCGCTGCTGGCCAAGAACCTGGTGCGCTCTTCCACCGGCCGCGCCTGGATGGCGGTGCGCGACATGGACGTGGCGGCCGAGGTGATCGGCATCCCGCTGATGCGCACCAAGCTGGCCGCCTTCGCCGTGAGCTCGTTCTTCTGCGGCGTGGCCGGCGCGTTGTATGCGTTCTGCTACCTGGGCTCGGTGGAGCCGGACGGCTTCTCGCTGGACCTGTCCTTCCGCATCCTGTTCATGATCATCATCGGCGGCGTGGGCAGCATCCTCGGTTCCTTCCTCGGTTCTGCCTTCATCCTGCTGCTGCCGATCTTCCTGGACAACGTCCTGCCGCCGCTGGCCGCGCTGCTGCACCTGCCGTTCACCAATGCCACCGTGTCGCACATCCAGTTGATGGTGTTCGGCGCGCTGATCATCTTCTTCCTGATCGTCGAGCCGCATGGCCTGGCGCGCTTGTGGCAGATCGCCAAGGAGAAGCTGCGGCTGTGGCCGTTCCCGCACTGAGCGGCGTCGACAGATTTCATGAGTTGCAAGAGCCGGTACGCCGGCGACGTATAGGTCGGACACATAAGTCGGACACGACAACACAAGAGGAGACGAGACCATGAAGCGTATCAAATACCTGATGCTGGCCGCAGCCTGCGCCGCCGGCCTGCTGTCCTCCGCGATACCCGCGGCGGCGCAGAGCAACGAGCAGTTCATCGCCATTCCCAGCTACCGGGTCGGCCCTTACGGCACCAACGGCCAGTCCTACTACGGCGGCTACGTGGACTACCTGAACTACGTCAACCTGAAGGACGGCGGCGTCAACGGCGTCAAGCTGTCGTGGGAAGAGTGCGAGACCGAGTACAACAACGCCAAGGGCGTCGAGTGCTACGAGCGCATGAAGAACAAGAACACCGTGACCAAGGGCACCGCCATCAATCCGATGGCCACCGGCATCTCCTATGCGCTGATCGACAAGACCGCGGAAGACAAGGTGCCGCTGCTGATGATCGGCTACGGCCGCACCGACGCGGTGGACGGCTCGGTATTTCCGTACGCCTTCCCGCTGGTGACGACTTACCAGATGCAGGTCTCGGCCATCGTCAAGTATCTCGCCGGCAAGAACGGCGGCTCGCTGGCCGGCAAGAAGATCGTGTTCCTGTACCACGACTCTGCCTACGGCAAGGAGCCCATCGTGGCGCTGCAGGCCGAGTCTTCCATCGGCAAGTTCAAGCTGGTGGAAATCCCGGTGGCGCACCCCGGCAACGAGCAGGGCGCGCAATGGCTGCGCATCCGCCAGGAGAATCCAGACTACGTGATCTTCTGGGGCTGGGGCGTGATGAACCAGACCGCGCTGAAGGCGGCGCAGAAGGTCGGCTTCGCGCGCGACAAGATCGTCGGCTCCTGGTGGGCCGGTTCGGAAGAGGACACCATCCCCGCGGGTGACGCCGCCAAGGGCTACCTGTCGGCCACCTGGAACGTGGCCGGCCGCGACGTGCCGGTGATCGCCGACATCGACAAGGTGGTCTACGGCGCAGGCAAGGGCAATATGCAGGACAAGAACAAGGTGGGCTCGGTGCTCTATAACCGCGGCGTGTCGGCGGCGATCGCCACCGTCGAGGGTGTGCGCACCGCGCAGGCCAAGTTCGGCAAAGGCAAGGTCATGAGCGGCGAGCAGGTGCGCTGGGGCCTGGAGAACCTGAACATCAATAACGCCCGCCTGCAGCAACTGGGCGCGACCGGCCTGCTGCCGGAGATCAAGACCTCCTGCGAAAACCATGAGGGCTCGGGCATGGTGAAGATCCAGCAATGGGACGGCAGCAAGTGGGTGCTGGTGTCTGACTGGATCGAGGGCAACAAGAACCTGATCCACCCGCTGTTCAAAGCCTCCGCTGCCAAATACGCAAAAGAAAAAGGCATTACTCCTGCCTGCATGAAGTAGGCGCTTGCGCCGGCGGTCTTGCACGTCTCCCAACGGCCGCCGGCGCTTTTTTTGATGGCGAACAGAACATGAGCACTGCGATGAACACTGCGACGAATATTGCGATCGATACGGCAGCAATCAGCAACGCACCGGTCGCGACCGCGCTGTCGATCAACAATATCGAGGTCATCTACGACCACGTGATCCTGGTCTTGAAGGGGGTGTCGCTGGACGTGCCCGAAGGCAAGATCGTGGCGCTCCTGGGCGCCAACGGCGCCGGCAAGAGCACCACCCTGAAGGCCATCTCCAACCTGTTGCGCGCCGAACGCGGCGACGTCACCAAGGGCAGCATCGAGTTTCGCGGCGAGCGGGTCGACAGCATGACGCCCAATGACCTGGTCAAGCGCGGCGTGATTC
This sequence comes from Herbaspirillum sp. LeCh32-8, assembly GCF_017814915.1. GTDB lineage: Bacteria > Pseudomonadota > Gammaproteobacteria > Burkholderiales > Burkholderiaceae_D > Herbaspirillum. The sequence continues at coordinate 17,888 of NZ_JAGIPZ010000016.1, forward strand.
AGGTAATGGAAGGACGACACTGCTTCGGCCACCTGACGGTGGAAGAGAACCTGCTGACCGGCGCCTACACGCGCGGCATCAGCAACGCCGAGGTGAAGCACGAGCTGGAAAAGATCTACGATTATTTTCCGCGCCTGAAGGTGCGGCGCAAGTCGCAGTCGGGCTACACCTCCGGCGGCGAGCAGCAGATGACGGCGATCGGCCGCGCCATGATGGCCAAGCCCTCGATGATCCTGCTGGACGAGCCCTCGATGGGGCTGGCGCCGCAGATCGTCGAAGAGATCTTCGAGATCGTCAAGGACTTGAACACCAAGGAAAAGGTGTCTTTCCTGCTGGCCGAGCAGAACACCATGGTGGCGCTGCGCTACGCCGACTTCGGCTACATCCTGGAGAACGGCCGGGTCGTGATGGAAGGCGCGGCGCAGGAGCTGTCGGATAACGAGGATGTCAAGGAGTTCTACCTCGGCGTCTCGGCCGCCGGCCGCAAGAACTTCCGCGACATGAAGTTCTATCGCCGCCGCAAGCGCTGGCTGGCCTGAGGCGAGGGGACATCATGGGCAACATGGCTGATCCCAAGCGGGTGCTGCAAGAATTGGATGCGCTGGAGCGGCGCGACCCGCAACAGCGCGAAGAACAGCTGATGCAGCGTCTGCCGGCCCTGCTGGCGCGCGCGCAGTCTGCGCCCGGCTGGGCGCGCATCCTCAAAGGCGTCGATGCGCAGGCGGTGCGTTCGCGCGCGGACCTGGCCGCATTGCCGGTCACGCGCAAATCCGACCTGAAGGAATTGCAGACCCGCGAGGCGCCGTTCGGCGGCCTCAACACGACGCCGGCGCAGCAGCTGCGGCGCCTGTTCGTCTCGCCCGGGCCGATCTTCGACCCCGAAGGGCACGGCGCCGACTGGTGGCGCTTCGCCAGTCCGATGAAAGCGCTCGGCCTGCAGGCGGGTCACATTTTGCAGAATTGCTTCGCCTATCATTTCACGCCGGCGGCCTTCATGGTCGAGGGTGCGGCGGCCAAGCTGGGCTGCGCGGTGATCCCGGCCGGCATCGGCCAGACCGAGCTGCAGGTGAATGCAATGGCGGCGCTCAAGCCTGACGCTTACGTTGGCACGCCGTCCTTCCTCAAGATCATCATCGAGAAGGCGCGCGAGATGGGCGCCGATATTTCCAGCGTACAGCGCGCGCTGGTCAGCGCGGAAGCCTTGCCGCCGTCGTTGCGCGCCTGGTTCTACGAACATGGCGTACCGCAGGTGCTGCAGCTGTACGCCTCGGCCGACATCGGCAACATTGCCTACGAGACCATGAGCGAAGGCGCGGTGCATCCGGGCATGGTGCTGGACGAGGAACTGATCCTGGAGATCGTGCGCCCCGGTACCGGCGACCCGGTGGCGCCGGGCGAGGTGGGCGAGGTGGTGGTGACCTCGTTCAATCCGGACTATCCGCTGATCCGCTTCGGCACCGGCGACCTGTCGGCGGTGGTGGCCGGCGCTTCGCTCTGCGGGCGCACCAACACCCGCATCAAGGGCTGGATGGGACGCGCCGACCAGACCACCAAGGTGCGCGGCATGTTCGTGCATCCCTCGCAAGTGGCCGACGTGCTGCGCCGGCACGGCGACTTGCTCCGCGCGCGCCTGGTGGTCAGCGGCGAGATGGCCAATGACGTGATGACGCTGCATTGCGAAGTCGGCGATCCTGAAAATCCGGCGCTCGACGTGTCGGCGATCGCCGGCAGCCTGCGCGAGGTAACCAAGCTGCGCGGCGAGGTGCTGCTGGTGAGCCCGGGGAGCTTGCCCAACGACGGCAAGGTGATCGAGGATGCGCGCAAGTACGAATGAGTGCGGGAGCGCGTGGCGCTGCTATTGAGCAGGCCGCGTTGAGCACACGGGGGGGGCAACGGCAGGGGTGGAAGCGGGGATGGCAGATAGATGGAACAGGCACGACGTCGACGCCGGGGCTGGCGTCGACGTCGTGCCGCTGCCTTGCCGGCGCTGAACTTCCCTGCAGAATTTTTCCGCGGCGTATTGTGCCTGCGCGCATTCACGCATAGAATCGTCCGCGGAGCTTCCGCTCCAACGTCGCTCGGACGGTTCCGGGCGCTTACGTGAAAGCCGACATGACGCAATCCGCAGATTCGCGCGATCCTTCGCGCACGCCAGACGCATCCACCCAGGTTTCTTCCGCTTCTTCTGCTTCCTCCGCATCCATCCCGGTCAGTTTTCCGCGCATCGAGCGGCTGCCGCCCTACGTTTTCAACATCACCGCCGAACTGAAGATGGCCGCGCGTCGTCGCGGCGAGGACATCATCGACATGTCCATGGGCAATCCGGACGGCGCCACGCCGCCGCATATCGTGGCCAAGCTGGTGGAGGCGGCCCAGCGGCCGGACACGCACGGCTATTCCTCTTCCAAGGGCATCCCGCGCCTGCGCCGCGCCATCACGCACTGGTACCAGTCGCGCTACGAGGTCGACTTCGATCCCGACAGCGAGGCCATCGTCACCATCGGCTCCAAGGAAGGCCTGGCGCACCTGATGCTGGCCACGCTGGACAAGGGCGATACCGTGCTGGTGCCCAATCCCAGCTACCCGATCCACATCTACGGCGCAGTGATCGCCGGCGCCAACATCCGCTCGGTGCGCATGAGCCCGGGCGTGGATTTCTTCGACGAGCTGGAGCGCGCTGTGCGCGAAAGCTATCCCAAGCCCAAGATGATGGTGCTGGGTTTCCCGTCCAACCCGACCGCGCAATGCGTGGAGCTGGAGTTCTTCGAGCGCGTGGTCAGGCTGGCGCGCGAGCACAACATCCTGGTGGTGCATGATTTGGCCTACGCCGACATCACCTTCGACGGCTGGAAGGCGCCGTCCATCATGCAGGTGCCGGGCGCGCGCGAGGTCGCGGTGGAATTCTTCACGCTCTCCAAGAGCTACAACATGGCCGGCTGGCGGATCGGCTTCATGGTCGGCAACAGCAAGCTGGTGGCGGCGCTGGCGCGCATCAAGAGCTATCACGACTACGGCAGCTTCACGCCGGTGCAGGTGGCGGCGATCGCGGCGCTGGAAGGCGACCAGTCCTGCGTGGAAGAGATCCGAAGCAACTACGAGAAGCGTCGCAACGTGCTGGTCAAGGGCCTGCACGAGGCGGGCTGGATGGTGGACGTGCCCAAGGCGTCGATGTACATCTGGGCGCGTATTCCCGAGCCGTATCGCGCGCTCGGCTCATTGGAGTTTTCCAAGATCCTGCTGGAGCAGGCCAAGGTGTGCGTCTCGCCCGGCATCGGTTTCGGCGAATACGGCGACGAGTACGTGCGCTTCGCCCTGATCGAAAACGAGTCGCGCATCCGCCAGGCGGTGCGCGGGATCAAGGCCATGTTCAAGGCGGCCAAGGGCGGCTGATGCAGGGTTGATGCACTGAAAGACGGCGCGGGCATCGCGCCGTTTTTCATGGGCGCCTCAGATCCAGACGTCGCCCGGCGTCGTCCGTGCGCCGCCCTGGTCGCCGGTGTTGGGCGTGCCGCTCGGCTCCACCAGCAGCAGCTTCACTTCGCGTTCGGCCACCGGCTTGTGCTCCTTGCCCTTGGGAACGACGTACATTTCGCCTGCCTGCAGCGTCACCGCGCCATCGCGAAACTCGATGCGCAGCTCGCCGTCGACGACGATGAAGGTTTCGTCGGTATCGGCATGCGTGTGCCAGATGAATTCACCTTGCAGGCGCGCCAGCTTGAACTGGTAGTCGTTCATCTGGGCGATGATCTTTTGCGACCAGTGTTCGCTGAACAGCGAAAACTTCTGGGCGAGATTGACTGCTTGATAGGCGGATGTTGTGGCAGGCATGCTGCACTCCCTCTCTGGTGGAAAGCGCCCAGTCTAGGCGACGAGGGTGGCCGCGTCTTGAACGATTGTGCAGGCTTGGGCGCTAGCGGCTGCGCGCTCTCAGCATGCGCAGCCACGCGCCGGGCGGCAGGCCGTAGGCGCTTGCGAAGTGGCGCGTCATGTGGCTCTGGTCGGCGAAGCCGGCGGCTGCGGAGGCCGACGCCAGGTCAGCGCCGCCGGCGGCCAGCCGGCGTACGAGTTCCAGCCGGCGCATGGTCAGGTAGCGGTAGGGGCTGGTGCCGTACAGCGCGCGGAAGTCGCGCGACAGGCTCCAGCGGTCGTTGCCGCTGACGCTGGATAGCTGTTCCAGCGTGAGCTTGCCTTCCAGCGACGCCAGGATGAATTCGCGCGCACGTTCGGCGGCGCTGAAGTCGATGGCGCGCCTTGTCCGCCGCCCGCCGGCCACCGCGCTCATGGCCTGGGCCAGGTCGTAGAGGGCATCTTCTTCCTCGAGGTCGTCCAGGTGACGGTCCATGCCGCGCAGCAAGGCGTCGATGGTATGGAACAGGCGCGGATCCTGCGACAGCCCGGTGTCGATATAGGGTAGTGCGCGGCCGCCCAGCGCCTGCTGCAGCAAAGCGGGTTGCACGTAGATCATGCGGTAGCGAAAACCGTCGCGGCCGCCGGCCTGGCCGTCGTGCAGTTCATCCGGATGCAGGATGATGGAGCCGCCCGGCAGGCTGTGGCGCAGTTCGCCGCGATAGTGGAAGCTCTGCACGCCGGCCAGCGTGCGGCCGATGGCGTAGGTGTCGTGGCGATGGAAGTCGTAGCCGCGGCCGCTGAAATAGGCTTCGATGCGCTCCATGCGCGAGGACGGTGGCGCATGCAGCACCCAGTCACGGGAAGAATGTCGGATCGAAGCCATAACGGCAGATGCGCAATAAAAAACGGTATGACGGCCATTGTAGTGCAAGCCTGCAGATCAGGGCGAAGGATGGTATTGTCTCGCGGCAACGCGCGGCGCAACTCATCAGGAACTGCGCGGCGCGTTGATCGGTCTCATCTTTGTCTTCACCCCGCAACAACATCATCATGAAAAAAATAATACTCGCCGTCGTGCTTGCCGCCGCTTCGTCGGCCGCGCTGCTGCCTGAGGCGCAAGCCCAGGTTTCCGTCAACATCAACATCGGCGCGCCGCCGCCGCCGCGTGCCGAACGTCTGCCGCCCCCGCGTCACGGTTACGTCTGGGTGCCGGGCTACTGGGACTGGAACGGTCACGGTCACGTCTGGCGCGGCGGTCGCTGGGTGCGTGAACGCCCAGGCTACAGCTATGCGCAACCGGCGTGGCATGAAGGCCCGCGCGGCTGGGAACTCGATCGCGGCGGTTGGCGCGGCGGGCCGCCGCCACGCGATCGCCATCATGACCGCGGCCCGCGCGGGCACGGTCCTGATCACTGCCCGCCGGGTCACGCGCGTAAGGGCGAGTGCTGGTAAGCAAGCGGGCAGCGGAAGATTTGCCCGCCTGCCAATGAAAACGGCCGCAACGTCTTGCACGTTGCGGCCGTTTTCATTGGGTGGGCGCCTGGTCGTTGCGGCGTCAGACCTTGTCCATCAGCGCCGATACCGCGAAGGAGACGATGCCGGCGCTGATGCAGTACACCGCGAGCCGGTATTGCGGAATGAACTTGGTCACGAAGGGCAGCAGGAAATACAGCACGACGGCGATCAGGATGCTGGTGATGAGTCTTTTCATTGTCATGGCGGTGAGGGTTGAACGCTGCTCGTAATGATAGTGCGATTTCCTTGCCGGCGGTCAATCATCTTGCGGGGACAGGCGCGGGTTTTGGCGTGGCGGCCGGAGCCGCCGGCGCTGCTGCGGCCGGGACTGAGGGCTTGAGCGGCGTGGCTCCCGGCGGCAGGTTGGGGTCTTCCGCTTCAGCGGGGCGTCCGCCGCCATGGTGGTTGAAGAAATCCACGATGGTGCGCGAGGTGTCCAGGTTCTGAGAGGACTTGCCGCCGTTGATCATGGGCGCGATGCCGCCGGGCCAATTGTGGCCGCCGCCCTTGATTTCGTACAGCACCACCGCCTGCGGATCGGTCTTGCTGTGGTAGGTGTAGCGGCGCACCGAGGTGCCGTCGCCGGCGGTGTCGGCAATGTCGCTCACGTCGGGCCGGGGATCGGCGCCGTTGGCCTTGACCCAGGCTTCAACGGTCTTGGCCACCGACAGGCGCGGGACCTGTGACGGTTCCTTGCTGCCGACGCCGCCGAGGAAGGGGATGAAGGGGTCGTCGCTGCCGTGGATGTGCAGCACCGGCACACCGGTCTTGACCACCTCGGGCGGGATGTCCAGCACCGCGCTCACCACCGCCACGCCCTTGAACAATTCCGGCGCCTCGGCCGCCACGCGGTAAGCCATCATGCCGCCGTTGGACAGGCCGGCGATGTAGACGCGCTTGGGGTCGGCCAGGCCATCTGCGGCCAGCTTGTCGATCAGCGCGCGCAGGAAGGCCACGTCATCCACCTTGTGCATCTGCGCATAGCCGCAGCAACCACCGGAATTCCAAGTGCGGGCGTCGATCGCCAGGCCGGTGCCGTTGGGGTAGACCACCATGTAGCCTGCCGCTTCCGCTACCTCGCTCAGGCCGGTATTGCGCGCCATCAGCGAGCCGCTGGAGCCGCTGGCGTGCAGCGCGATCAGCAGCGGCTTGGGCTCGCCCTGGCCGCCGCGTTCCGAGAAGTAGGCGCGCGACAGGTTGCCGATGCGGATGGTTTTCAGCGAGAGGTCCACCGCATGGGCGCAGGTGAGGGCGCCGCACAGGGCGGCCAGCAGGGAAAGTCGGGACAGGCTTGGAATGAGGCGGATTGTCATGGGCAAGCGTGGGTCGATACGGGCGTAGGATGTTGACGCGATGTTAACGCGTGCAGGCTGTGCCGAAAAGGGGATTTACACAGCGTCGCCGGCCATCCGCATGCCGGCCGGCGACGCTGCAGGGCTGGCTGGTCTCAGCCGCGCGCCGGGATGTTCAGGCCGCGGGCCACGGCCGGGCGCGCCACGAAGGTGTCCAGCGCCCGTTGCACGTTGGGGAAGTCCTTGAAGCCCACCAGCTCGCCGGCCTCGTAGAAGCCGACCAGGTTGCGAATCCACGGGAAGGTGGCGATGTCGGCGATGGAGTAGTCGTCGCCGCCCAGCCACCGGCTCTCGGCCAGGCGCTTGTCCATCACGCCCAGCAGGCGCTTGGATTCGTTGACGTAACGGTCGCGCGGGCGCTTGTCTTCATATTCCTTGCCGGCGAAGCGGTGGAAGAAGCCGAGCTGGCCGAACATCGGGCCCACGCCACCCATCTGGAACATCACCCACTGGATCACCTGGTAGCGCGCAGCCGGATCGGCCGACAGGAACTTGCCGCTCTTCTCGGCCAGGTAGAGCAGGATCGCGCCGGATTCGAACAACGGCAGCGGCTTGCCGCCGGGGCCGTCGGGATCGATGATGGCGGGGATCTTGTTGTTCGGATTGAGCGACAGGAACTCCGGCGACATCTGGTCGTTGGTTTCGAAGCTGACCAGGTGCGGCTCATAGGGCAGGCCGGTCTCTTCCAGCATGATCGACACCTTCACGCCGTTGGGCGTGGGCAGCGAGTACAGCTGGATGCGGTCGGGGTGCTGGGCCGGCCACTTGTTGTTGATGGCGAAACTCGTCAATGCGTTCATGTTGGGGTCCTATGCGGCAGTGAATCGGGGATCGAATTCCTGCGCGAACTTTTCGAAAGCATCGACGGCCACCGGGCGGCAGAAGAAGTAGCCCTGGTATGCATGGCATCCTGCATCGGCCAGGAAGCTGCGCTGGGCATCGGTCTCCACCCCTTCGGCGATGACCCCAAGGCCCAGACTCTGGGCGAGGTTGACGATGGTCTTGGCGATCGATGCATCGTTGGGATCGATCAAGACGTCGCGCACGAAAGACTGGTCGATTTTAAGCTGATTCAGCGGCAGCCGCTTGAGGTAGGACAGCGACGAGTAGCCGATGCCGAAATCGTCCAGCGAGAACTCCACGCCGTAGGCCTTCAGCGCAAACATCTTCTGGATGATGTCTTCCACGTTGTCCACCAGCAGGCTCTCGGTCAGCTCCAGCTTCAGGCGCTTGGGATTGGCGCCGGTGCGCTCGATCGTGTCCAGCACGGTCTGCACGAAGTCGGCCTCGCGGAACTGCTGCGCGCTGACGTTGACGGCGATGGTCAGGTGTTCGGTGTGCGGCGTCTCGGCCCAGCCGGCCAGCTGGCGGCAGGCAGTCTCCAGCACCCAGTTGCCCAGCGAGAGGATCAGGCCGGTTTCTTCGGCCAGCGGAATGAAGTCGCCCGGCGGCACCATGCCGCGCTGCGGATGCTGCCAGCGCACCAGCACTTCGGCGCCGGTCACGCGGCCGCCCTCGACCACCTGCGGCTGGTAGTGCAGCAGCAACTGGTCGCCCTCGATGGCCTTGCGCAAACCGGCTTCCAGCGCCGCGCGCTCCAGCACCACGGTCTGCATCGCCGGGTCGAAGAAGCGCAGCGAGTTGCGGCCGGTTTCCTTGGCCTTGTACATGGCCAGGTCGGCCTGTTTCATCAGTTCATCCACCGAGGCCTGGCGGCCGCGGAACACCGTGGCGCCGACGCTGGCGGTGGTGCGGTATTCGACCTCGTCAAGCTGGTAGGTGCAACCCAGCGAGGTCAGGATCTTCTCGCCGACGGCCTTGGTCTGGTTGGCGGCCTCCTGCGGATGTTCGTTCAGGCCCTCCAGCACCACCACGAACTCATCGCCGCCCACACGCGCCACGGTATCGTTTTCGCGCACGCTGGCAACGAGGCGCTGGGCCACCTGCTTGAGCAGGAGGTCGCCTTTCTCATGGCCCACGGTGTCGTTCAAGGTCTTGAAGTGATCGAGGTCGATGAACAGCAGCGCACCGCAGCTCTTGGTGCGGCCGGACAGGGCGATGGCCTGCTTCAGGCGGTCCAGCAGCAGGGTGCGGTTGGGCAGGCGCGTGAGCGCGTCGAAGAAGGCCAGCTCGCGGATGCGCTCCTCGGCCAGCTTGCGGTCGCTGATGTCGTGGTGGGTGCTGACGTAATGGGTGACGTTGCCGTCCTTGTTCTTCACGGCCGAGATGGTCAGCCACTCCGGATAGACTTCGCCGTTCTTGCGGCGGTCCCAGATTTCGCCCTGCCATTTGCCGAAGCGGCGGATGCTCTCGCGCATTTCCTGGAAGAAGGCGGGGCCGTGGCGGTCCGAGCGCAGCAGGTTGGGATGCTTGCCGACAATCTCCTCGGCGCTGTAGCCGGTGATCTCGGTGAAGGCCTTGTTCACGCGCAGGATCTTGCTGCCGGCATCGGTGATCAGCATGCCTTCGCGCGAGTCGAAGGCCACCGCCGAGATGCGCAGCTCGGCCTCGATCTGCTTGCGTTCGGTGATGTCGCGGCTGCTGGTGCGGAAACCCGTGAAGGCGCCGTGGGCGTCGGTGATCGGGGCCGACGACAGCGCCAGCCAGAATACCGAGCCGTCCTTGCGCACGCAGCGGAACTCGACGTCCTCGCGCTTCTGGCCGTCCATGCAGCGGGCCAGTTCGGCGCGGATGCGGTGCTCATCCTCGGGATGCACGATGGTGCCGATGAAATCCTTCATCGCCAGGCATTCTTCGACGCCGTAGCCGGTGTAGTCGCGCACCGCGTGGTTCACCCAGCGCGGGCGGCCGTCCAGGCCCCACCAGACTTCCCAGTTGACGGTGCAGTCGGCGATGGCGCGAAACTGCTCTTCACTGGCGCGCAGCTCGGCGGTCATCTTCTGCGCCAGGCTCACCGCACGCACGCGCGACGACATCATCAGCCAGGCCAGGAGCGCCAGCGTGACGCTCATGCCGATGCCGGTGGCGGCGATCAGGTGCTCGGCGTTGCGGCCGAACTGCGTGATGAAGCTGTCCTGGGTGCGCATGGTCAGCGTCCAGTTGTGGTTGGCCACCACCAGGTATTCATTGGCCGAAAGCTGCAGCGGCAGAGCATGCGCGCCGTCGTCGTGCGAGCGGTAGAGCAGCGAGGCCGGGCTGGCCTCGACGCCGTCATACAGCGCGAAGGACACGCCGCGCGTGCTCTCGCCGTACAGGCTGGCGATCACGTCGTTCATGCGGAACACCGCATGCACCCAGCCCACCAGGCTGGTACGGCGCTCGGCGATGGTGCCTTGCGGCTTGCCGCGTTCATACAGCGGCAGGTACATCAGGAAGGAAGGTTCGGTCTTGCCGCCGCTCTCGAGCTCCAGCTCGATCTTGCCGGAAATGGCGGCCATGCCGGAGTCGCGCGCCTTTTCCATGGCGGCGCGGCGTACCGGGTCGGACCAGTGGTCAAAGCCGAAGGGAATGCGGTTGCGGCCGACGTAAGGCTCCAGCAGCACCATGGGCGCGTAGGCGTTGCGCGCGCCGGACGGGCGGATCTCGTAGCCGTCGGCGCCGGCCAGCTTGGTCATGCGCGCCACATGGGCATCCATGCCGGCGGCCGGGATCCATTCCTCCACGCTGATGGCCTGGATGCCGGAGAAGTTGGCGTCCAGGTTCAGCGCGGCGACGTAGTCGTGGAAATCGCTGCGGTCGAAGGTGCCGGTGGCCGACACCAGGCCTTGCACGCCGTGCAGCATCTGCTCGTAGGAGGCCATGCGCTGCTCGATGCGGCTGACGGTCTCGCGCAGCGCCGAAGCGAATTGCGAATGCAATTCCTTGTTGGAGGCCTGGCGCTCATGGTCCCAGGCCACCCAGGTCACGCCCAGTCCTGTGGTCAGGATCAGCAGCGGCAGCAGAATCAGGCGGATCCAGTTCACGGCTTGCTCTGGAACTCAACCATCGATGCCGCCAGCTCCGGGTTGAAATATTTTTCGAAGATCTTGCGCACGGTGCCGTCGGCCAGCATGGCGTCGACCAGCGCGCGCCATTTTTCCTGTTCGGCCGGCGGCAGCGCCTTCTTGGACATGATCAGGCCGTGCGGCACCGAGGGGTCGTTGAAGCTGATGATGGAGGTGACGTCGCGGATGCGCTTTTCCTGCACGGCCGGGTAGTCGAAGGGCTCCATGATCATGCCCTGGATGCGGTTCAGCAGCAGCGCCTCATACAGCGGCTCCAGTCCGCCGGCCAAGCTGACGCGGTTGGCGGCGCTGAGGCGGTCGACCAGCTTGTTGGCGTTGTCGCTGTAGCGGAAGCTGCGGATCACGCCCAACTGGAAGCGTTCGTTGCGGGTGAAGTCTTCCAGCCGCGTGATGCCGGAATCCTTGCGCACCAGCAGGTAATACTTGTTGCTGAAGTACCAGGCGAAGGAGGCGAACTGCTCGCGGTCGCGGTTGGAGATGCCCGACAGGCTGAAATCCAGCGCGCCGGACTCGATCAGCTGCCAGATGCGCGCGCGCGACATCAGGCTGACGTTGACCTTGCAGCCGCTGCGACGGATCAGTTCGTCGGCGAAATCCTTGTCGATGCCGGTGTCGGTGGCGGCCGAATACAGCAGGCCGTGGTCATGCAGGGCCAGAGTGTAGGGACGGGAGCAATCGGGGCCGGCGGCAGCGGAAGCGGGTGAAGAGAAACCGCACAGTGCAATCAGCAGGGACGCGGCGCCGAGGCATGAGCGCGATGCGCGATTGCGAAAAATCAGATTGAAAATACCGCCCCCTATTCGTACTTCGCCATGTGGACACCCCAATGCGCTGCGTGCCCGTTGCGCTCAGGCGCGCGGAGCTTGCGATTGCAGCCATTGCGATGGCGTCTCTCCCTGTCGGCCGCGCGTGCGCGGTCGTATTTTCTTGCGTCGTCATCCTCATTTTCTTGCGCATTCCGGGTGAATTGGTATGACCATTTGGTGGACATATAAGTCGACGGAACTCACTGATTTTTCGAGGAATTTTTCGAACAACGCCGAGCGATGTTACCCGAGCACAATGCAATCCGCAACACAATGTCCAGGCCTTTGCACTCGTTGTGATCGAAGGTGCACACCGGGATGAAAACGGGGTTGTAAGCGCAGCTGAAAAAGGAGCGCCGACAAAGGCCGGTTCGCAGCGGAGAGGCGGTCGCAAACGCAGGTGGGGAGCGGGAACAGGCAGAGGTCGTGGTCCGCGCGGAGGGATGAAAGCCGGATGAAGGATTGTCATACAACTGAAACCAAACATGCCGCCCGGCGGAGCTGCGCACGACGACGCCTCGGTCGTCGTGCGCAGGCGCCGGCGATCAGCGTGCGGATCAGACGAACATGCCGCCCGACACTTCGATGCGCTGCGCGTTGATCCAGCCGTTTTCGGGACGCAGCAGCGAGACCACCGCAGCGCCGATGTCGTCCGGCACGCCGGCGCGGCCCAGGGCGGTCTGGCTGGCAACGAAGGCATTCAGCTCGGCGTTGTCGCGCACGCGGCCGCCGCCGAAATCGGTTTCAATCGCGCCCGGCGCCACGGTGTTGACCACGATGCCGCGCGCGCCGAACTCCTTGGCCATGTAGCGCGACAGCACTTCCACGCCGCCCTTCATCGCCGCATAGGCGGCATAGCCGGGCAGAGAGAAGCGGGCCAGGCCGCTGGAGGTGTTGACGATGCGCCCGCCGTCGGCGATCAGCGGCAACAGCGCCTGGGTCAGGAAGAAGGTGCCCTTCAGGTGCACATTGCACAGCTCGTCGAAGACCTCTTCGCTGGTTTCGGCAATCGAGGCGTGCATGCCCATGCCGCCGTTGTTGACCAGATAGCTGAAGCGCTCGGTGTTCCAGGTGCTCTTCAGGGTCTCGCGCACGGTGTCGGCGAAGTCGGGGAAACTGCGGCTCTTGGCCAGGTCCAGCTGCAGCGCCACGGCCTTGGCGCCGGTGGCGGCGATCTCGGCCACGGTCTGTTCGGCGGCGGCGCGGTTACCGACGTAGGTGAGGATGATGCCGACGCCTTCGCGCGCCAGCTGCAGCGCGGCGTTCTTGCCGAGGCCGCGGCTGCCGCCGGTGATGAGGGCGATGCGGGGAGAGGTTGCATTGGTTTGGGTCATGTCTGGCTCCTGTCTGGTGGTTGCGCCGCGCCGCCGTGTGGGTGTTGGTTGGCGTCGACGCGTCCCGGTTGGTCTGGCACGTTGTGTGGACTACGGAGCTCAGTATATTGAGCAGGATTTACTTAATAAATTTCGGATTTGATATTAGACTTTTCAATATTGACTAATAATCAGGGCCTGCGATGAACCAGCTCGACACCCTCCAGATCTTCCAGCGCGTGGCCGAACTGGCCAGTTTCAGCGGCGCGGCGCGCCAGTTGGGCTTGCCCAACGCCACGGTGTCGCTGGCGGTGCAGCAGCTGGAGCAGATGCTGGGCACGCGCTTGCTCCAGCGCACCACGCGCCGGGTGCAGATGACCGGCGACGGCGAGGCGTTCTACCAGCGCAGCAAGGAGCTGCTGGACGACTTCGAGTCGCTGCGCGCCATGTTCCGCTCGGGCGGCAAGGCGCTCACCGGCAAGCTGCGGGTGGATATGTCCAGCGCCATGGCGCGTGAAGTGGTGTTGCTGGAACTGCCGGATTTTCTGGAGCGTCATCCGCAGCTGGAAGTTGAGCTCTCGGCCAGCGACCGCCGGGTCGATCTGGTCAGCGAGGGCTTCGACTGCGTGTTGCGCACCGGGGCGCTGGATGATTCTTCATTGGTGGCGCGCCCGATCGGGCACCTGGTGCAGGTCAATTGCGCCAGTCCGGCGTATCTGGCGCGCCATGGCGTGCCGCGCACGCTGCAGGACCTGGCCGGCCACAAGCTGGTGCACTACCGCCAGACGCTAGGCGGGCGCTCGCCCGGATGGGAGTGGTTCGACGGCAAGGAAACGCACTACGTGGAGATGGGCGGCGGCGTCACCGTCAACAGCACCGAGACCTACTACGCCGCCTGCCAGGCCGGCCTGGGCATGATCCAGCTGCCGCTGGTGGGCGTGCGCAAACGCAGCGCGCTGGCGCAGGATTCACTGGTCGAGGTATTGCCCGAATATCGCCCGGCGCCGATGCCGGTGTCGATGCTCTACGCCAGCCGGCGCCACGTGCCGGCGCGGCTGGCGGAGTTCATGGATTGGCTGCATGCGCTGATCCTCCCGCTGACGCAGGAGGGCGGCATGAAGGTGTGATGCGGGATGAAGAAGCTCAGGCCTGCTGCGTGCGGCCTACCGGGTCGATGGTGACCGTGCCGCGCCCGATCTCGATGACGCGTCCGCCGACCTGGATGGCGCCGTCGGCCGACACCGCCAGGTGCAGGCGCGACGGGCGCTCCACCGCCGCTCCCTGGTCGATCGCATAACGCGCCGGCAGCGCATGGCCGGTGGCGCGCAGCCAGCCGCCCAGGTTGGCGCAGGCCGATCCGGTGCCGGGATCTTCGGCCACGCCGCCACCTTGCTTGGTGAAGAAGTAGCGCGCCAGCACATTGCCGGGTTCGTTCTCGTCGAAGGCGAACACGTAGGCCGTCTTGCGGCCCAGGCTGCTGACCGGCCAGCGATCCAGCGAGCCGCTGTCGGGTTGCGCGCGGCGCACTGCCTCTGGGGACTTCACGGGGATCAGGAACTGGTCGGCGCCGGTGTCGACCCAGATCGGTTCGCCCGCCAGGTCGTCGGCCGACAGGCCTATCAATGCCGCCACCTCGGCCGCCGGTAATGGCGACGGTGCGGTTTTCGGCGCGCCGCTGGTGGGCGCGGTGAAGGTCCAGACATCGCCCTCGGCCGTCACCGGCACCACGCCGGCCTTGAACTCCAGCTTTAGCGCATTGCCGGTGCCCATCAGTTCGCGCACCACGTGCGCCGTGCCCAGCGTGGGGTGGCCGGCGAAGGGCATCTCATAGCCGGTGGTGAAGATGCGCACGCGCGCATCGGCCACCGACGACGGCAGGATGAAGGTGGTTTCCGAGAGGTTGAATTGCAGCGCCAGCGCCAGCATGGTGGCGTCATCGATGCCGCGCGCGTCTTCGAACACGCACAGGGGATTGCCGCCGAAGGTGGATTCGGCGAAGACGTTGAGCAGGCGGTAGGCGTAGGTGGTGGACATGTCTCTCTCTGGAAATAATGGACGGTTCTGAGGGCGGTCGTTCAGCAAGTCATTCGTCATCCCGTCATTCCGGCGAAGGCCGGGATCCAGCGGCGTTTTTGCTGCCTCAACGGTGGTTGAACGACACTGGGTTCCTGCTGTCGCAGGAACGACGGCGATGTGGCGACCTCTGCATTTGCCGGAGCGATCCGACGGCGCTGGTTGAACAACGCCGCCCTCAACCCTGGTCAAACGAACCGGGATTTTAGAAGTCCGTCATCGGGAGCGACAGATACAGTTCACTCGTCCACGGCGATACAGTTGCGGCCGAGCTGCTTGGCCTTGTACAGCCGTTGGTCCACACGTTCGAGGAAGGCGATGCGGTGATCCTGCGCCGACGGCACGATGGTGGACACGCCCAGGCTGATCGTGACGACCTCGGCCACCTGCGATTTCCCGTGCGGGATGGCGGCGTCCTGCACCAGCTTGCGACAGCGCTGCGCTACTTGCAGCGCAGCCTTGGCATCGGCCTCCGGCAGGATCAGGACGAACTCCTCGCCGCCGAAGCGCGCCAGGAAATCGCGCGAGCGGGTGGCCGCGCCGCTGAGCACCTCGGCCACGCGCTTCAAGCATTCGTCGCCGCGGATGTGGCCGTAGTGGTCGTTGTACTGTTTGAAGTAATCGATATCTAGCATCACCAGCGACAGCGGCGTGCGGTTGTTCACCGCGTTGGCCCACTCCACTTCCAGTGCGGAGTCGAACATGCGGCGGTTCGCCACGTTGGTCAGGCCGTCGCGATAGGACAGCGCCTCCAGTTCCTTCTGCAGCTCGATCAGGCGCGCCTCGGTCTTCTTGCGCTCGGTGATGTCGAACATGAAGCCGATCAGCGCATTGGGGCTGCCGTCCGGGTTGCGCACCACGTGCACCACGTCGCGGATCCAGACGTGCTCGCCGTCGCGCGTGAGCGCGCGGTAATCGGCCTCGTGATCCACCCCCGACTTCGATTGCGAGATGCAGAAATTGACCACCGCCTCGCGGTCTTCGGCATGGATGCGCATCGCCCAGTCCTCGGCGCTTTGCCAGCTCTCCGGCGTCCAGCCCAGCAATTCCTCGATCTGCGGGCCGATGTAGGCGAACTTCATCGTGCTCCAGTCGATCTTCCAGGGAATCGCCTTGGTCGATTCCAGCAAGGTCTTGTAGACCGCGCTGTCGGGTTCCATCTGTTGTCTGATCAGGTCGCTCATGGGTAAAGGGAGAGTGGTCGGTGAGGAAATGAAGTGAAACGGCTGGCGGCAAGCATACCCCGGATCGCGCGCTGCAACGACACGCCGTATCAGGTGATGAAAGATGAGGGCTATCGTTTTTTCTTATGACCCCATCCTCAATCGGTATTTCCTTGTCGCGACGGCATGGGGATAGACTTCAGTCACAGCAGTTTTCGAGACGGAGATTGTTGTGTTGACCGCTACCACGGTCGAAGTGTCTGGCAGTGATGCGCCGTACCCGGCGCGGTGATGCAAGACGCTATTCAAGGCAAAAGTTTGAAGATAAGCAAGGCAATCCGTCCGACCGCTGAGCCTGTCGCAGCACCGGCGCCAACCGTAGAAGGCGTCCGTGTCCGACCCAGGCTTGCGACCCCGAAAGTGAGCGCTCACTTGCCGGTCCCACCGGCCTCTTACCCTTACGCGACCGGCGGCTTGCATACCGCCGTTGCAAAATCTCTCGATAATCGCCCCGCCGATTCGTTGATCCGCCGATCCGTCTGTGGTCGGACAGCGTCGATTTTCCCATGTCGCGGTGCGGCTCGGCCACGCACGTGCAGTCATCCCGGATTGCCCGGTCAAATCGTAGAAATGCGATTCTCGCTGGGAGGGTTCTTGGTTAGCCTGAGCTCCCTTTCATCTTCCCCGGGGCCCACGCATGAACCTTCTCTCTACGTCTTCCAGACGCATCGTCTTAGCCTGCCTGATTGCCGGCGGCATCGCTCCGGCGCCGGCGCAAACCAATCCGGTCGCCGCATCCGACGTGGCCCGGGTCAAACCGGAAGTGGATGCTTTGGTCGATGCCGGTTATGGCCGGCTCGAAGCGCTGTACAAGGAGCTCCACGCGCACCCGGAACTGGCGTTCCAGGAGACCCGCACCGCCGCGCGCCTGGCCGGCGAAATGCGCAAGCTCGGCTTCGAGGTGACCGAGAAGGTGGGCGAAACCGGCATCGTCGCGCTTTATCGCAACGGCCCCGGCCCCACCGTGATGGTGCGCACCGAACTCGACGCCCTGCCCATAGAAGAGAAGACCGGCTTGCCCTACGCCAGCCGGGTGCGCGCCCAATGGCAGGGTGAGAAGGTCGGTGTGGCGCACAGTTGCGCGCACGATGTGCACATGGCTGCGTGGGTGGGCGCCGCCCAGACGATGGTGTCCATGAAGGATCGCTGGCGCGGCACGCTGATGTTCGTCGCCCAGCCGGCCGAGGAGCTGGGCACCGGCGCCAGACGCATGCTCGACGACGGCCTGTTCCAGCGCTTCGGCAAGCCGGATTATGCGTTCGCGCTGCACACCATTCCCGGCCCCTACGGCGTCATCAGCTACAACGTCGGTCCGATCTCGTCGAACCTGGACACGATGGAAATCACCTTCAAGGGCCGCGGCGGCCATGGCTCGGCGCCCAACAAGACCATCGACCCGGTGATGATGGCCGCGCGCTTCGTGGTCGACCTGCAAAGCGTGATCAGCCGTGAGAAGGATCCGCAGGAGTTCGGCGTGGTCAGCATCGGCGCCATCCAGGGCGGCAGCGCCAGCAACATCATCCCGGAGAGCGTGCTGCTGCGCGGGACGATACGTTCGTTCAAGCCTGACGTGCGGCAAAAGATCATCGACGGCATCCAGCGCACGGCCAAAGGCGTGACCGAGATGGCCGGCGCGCCCGCGGCCGAGTTTCACTTGATCCCGGGCGCCGCTGCGATCCGCAACGATGCCGCCGTGGTGGGGCGTATCGAACCCGTGCTGCAGGCCGCTTTCGGCGCCGACCACGTGCTGCGCACGCCGCCGGCGACCACCAGCGAGGACTATTCCTTCTTCGTGGATGCCGGAGTGCCGTCGATGTACTTCTTCGTCGGCCTCGACGATCCCGCGCAGTACCAGGCCTCGATCGGGCCGAACGGCACGCCATTGCCCGGCCAGCATTCGGCGCAGTACGCGCCTGTGCTGGAGCCTGCGCTCAAGACCAGCATGACCGCCATGTCGCTGGCGTTGCTGAAC
This sequence comes from Herbaspirillum sp. LeCh32-8, assembly GCF_017814915.1. GTDB lineage: Bacteria > Pseudomonadota > Gammaproteobacteria > Burkholderiales > Burkholderiaceae_D > Herbaspirillum. Next base: position 35,956 of record NZ_JAGIPZ010000016.1, read on the forward strand.
GTGCTGCAGTAAGCCGGCAGGCAGGACGGCGCGGCCGGGAAGGGGGCCGAGAAGAGGGCCCGGAAGGGCGCGCCGCGGCCATATGAAAAAACGATGGCCCCATCGACAATCCATATTTCCGCAGCTTTTCCATAAGGAATAGACTGCACTGGCTGAAGTCCCGCAATGGGGCGGCGGCGCGGGCCGTTACCACGGCCTTTTCTTCCGGCAGTGACGCGTCATATCCGATGCGGTAATGGCGGGCGATATCTGAATAATAATTTTGGAGACAGACATGGAACATCGTTCGGCAGCCGACGCTGCCGGAGCGCTGGCCGCCGACCATCCGGCGCACGCGCGCCGGCCTGACGCCACCCCCTCCGGCAACGCCGCTTCCCCCGTCCCGCTGGCCCCCGTCAGCCTGGACGACAAATACACCGCCACCGCAGGTTCGATTTATCTCTCCGGCATCCAGGCCCTGGTGCGCCTGCCGATGCTGCAGCAGATCCGTGACCAGCGCGCCGGCCTGCACACGGCAGGCTTCATCTCCGGCTATCGCGGCTCGCCGCTGGGCGGGCTGGATGAGGCGCTGTGGAAGGCCCAGCCGCACCTGGCCGCGCATGGCGTCAAATTCCAGCCGGGCGTGAACGAGGACATGGCCGCCACTGCGGTGTGGGGCACCCAGCAGGTCAAGCTGATCGGGCCTTCCGAATACGACGGCGTGTTCGCCATGTGGTACGGCAAGGGGCCGGGCGTGGACCGCTGCGGCGATGTGCTGAAGCACATGAACCACGCCGGCACTTCACAGCGTGGCGGCGTGCTGCTGGTGGCCGGCGACGACCACGGCGCCTATTCCTCGACGCTGCCGCACCAGTCCGACCATATCTTCTCGGCATCGATGATCCCGATGCTCTATCCCTGCAACGTGCAGGAATACCTCGACCTCGGCCTGCACGGCTGGGCCATGTCGCGCTATTCCGGCTGCGTGGTGGGTTTCAAGGCGCTGGCCGACACGGTTGAGTCGAGCGCCTCGGTGGACGCCGATCCCTTCCGTATCGACATCAACTATCCGACCGACTTCATCATGCCGGACGGCGGCCTGAACGCCCGCCTGTCGACCGACACACTGGGACTGCAGGCGCGCAAGCAGGAAGCGCTGATGCAGGACTATAAGATCTACGCTGCCTTGGCCTATGCGCGCGCCAACAAGCTCAACCGTGTGATGATCGACAGCCCCAGGGCGCGACTGGGCATCATCGCCTCGGGCAAGTCTTATCTCGATGTGCTGGAAGCCTTGTCCGAACTGGGCATCGATGAGGCCTTTGCGGCCGAGATCGGCCTGCGCCTGTTCAAGGTCTCCATGCCCTGGCCGCTGGAGCCGGAAGGCGTGCGCGAGTTCGCGCAGGGCCTGGACGAGATCCTGGTGGTGGAAGAAAAACGCCAGATGGTCGAATACCAGTTGAAGGAACAGCTCTACAACTGGCGCGACGACGTGCGCCCGCGCGTGATCGGCAAGTTCGACGAGAAGGGCGAGTGGGTGGCGCCGCGCGGCGAATGGCTGCTGACCTCCAAGGCCGATTTCTCGGTGGCGCAAATCGCCCGCGTGATCGCCGCGCGCATCGCGCGTTTCCACACCAGCGACCTGATCAAGGCGCGCCTGGCTTTCCTCGACGCCAAGGATGCGGTGCTGTCCAAGGCGGTCAACACGCCGCCGCGCCCGGCCTACTATTGCTCGGGCTGCCCGCACAACACCTCCACCAAGGTGCCGGAGGGCAGTTTCGCCTTGGCCGGCATCGGCTGCCACGTGATGGCCACCGCCATCTATCCTGAATACAACAAGCTCACCACCCACATGGGCGGCGAGGGCGCGCCCTGGATCGGCCAGGCGCCGTTCTCGCAGGTGCCGCACGTGTTCGCCAACCTGGGCGACGGCACCTACTTTCACTCCGGCTATCTGGCCATCCGCGCGGCGGTCGCCTCCGGCGTGAACATGACCTACAAGATCCTCTACAACGACGCAGTGGCGATGACCGGCGGGCAGCCGGTAGACGGCACGGTCTCGGTGCCGATGATCGCGCAGCAGATGGCGGCCGAAGGCGTGCGGCGCATTGCGCTGGTGTCGGAAGACATTGCCCGCTATACCGACCGCTCCAGCCTGCCGACGGCCGTCACCGTGCACGACCGCAAGGAGATGGACGCCGTGCAGCGCGAACTGCGCGAGCTGCCGGGCGTGAGCGTCATCATCTACGACCAGACCTGCGCTGCCGAGAAGCGCCGTCGCCGCAAGAAGGGCGAATTTCCCGATCCCAATGAGAGGCTGTTCATCAACGAAGCCGTGTGCGAGGGCTGCGGCGACTGCGGCGTGCAATCCAACTGCACCTCGATCCTGCCGCTGGAGACCGAATTCGGCCGCAAGCGCGCCATCGACCAGTCCTCCTGCAACAAGGATTATTCCTGCGTGAAGGGCTTTTGCCCCAGCTTTGTCACCGTGACCGGCGGCAAGCTGAAGACATCGAAGACCGGCGTGGCAAGGAAAGACGCGACGGACGACTTCGGCGCCTTGCCGCAGCCGACGCTGCCCTCGTGCGACGCGCCGTTCAATATCCTCATCAACGGCATCGGCGGCACCGGCGTGATCACCATCGGCGCGCTGATGGGCATGGCCGCGCACCTGGAAGGCAAGGGCGCGTCGGTGCTGGACATGACCGGCATGTCGCAGAAGAACGGTTCGGTCACCTCGCACGTGCGCATCGCCCGTACGCGCGACGGCATCCGCGCCCAGCGCATCGCCACCGGCGAGGCCGATCTCATTTTGGGTTGCGACATGCTGACCGCCGGCTCCTTCGACGCCATTTCCAAGATGCGCCCGGGGCGCACCCGTGCGGTGGTCAACGTACACCAGCAGCCGCCGGGCCAGTTCGCCAAGAACCCGGACTGGCAATTCCCGTTCGAGGAAGTCAAGGCGCTGATCGTGGAGTCGGTCGGGCAGCAGGCCGACTTCATCGATGCCACCCGCCTGGCCACGGCCTTGATGGGCGACTCCATCGCCACCAATCTGTTCATGCTGGGCTACGCCTGGCAGCGCGGGGAACTGCCGCTGAGCGAGGCCTCGCTGCTGCGCGCCATCGAGATGAACGGCGTGGCGGTCGAGTCCAACAAGACCGCCTTCCTGTGGGGCCGCCGCGCAGCGGTCGACCTGGCCAGGGTGGAACGCATCGCCTTGCCGGCGCAGCCGATGGTGCTGCGCATGCCGGAGTCGCTGGACAAGCTGGTCAAGCGCCGCGTCGCCTTCCTGATCGACTATCAGAACGCCGCCTACGCCGCGCAGTTCGCCGAGGTGGTGGAGGCAGTGCGCGCGGCCGAGGCGCCGCTGGGCGGCGACAGGCTGGCCATGGCGGTGGCGCGCAATCTCTCCAAGCTGATGGCCTACAAGGACGAATACGAGGTCGCGCGCCTGTACACCGATGGCAACTTCACGCGCCAACTGGCCCAGCAGTTCGAAGGAGATTTTTCGCTCAGCTTCAACCTGGCGCCGCCGGTCTTCGCAAAGAAGGACGCCCAGGGCCATCTGGTCAAGGCCCGTTACGGCAGCTGGATGTTCAAAGCGTTCAAGCTGCTGGCGAAGATGAAGGGCCTGCGCGGCACCGCGCTGGATGTGTTCGGCCGCACCGCAGAGCGCAAGATGGAGCGGCAATTGATCGTCGACTACCGCGACATGGTGCTGATCCTGTTGCGCAAGCTGGATGCCTCCAACCACGCGTTGGCCGTCGAGCTGGCGCAATTGCCGGAGCAGGTGCGCGGCTACGGCCACGTCAAGGAGCGCGCGGTGCAGGCAATGCAGGCGCGGCGCGCCGAGTTGCTGGCGCGGTTCGACAAGCCGGCGCTGGATCGGGCCGCATGAGTGGGCAACGTGAGTGTGCAAAACAAGCGAGCGACCTAAGCTGCCGACATGAAACGACGCTGGGCTCCTGCTTTCGCAGGAGCGACGGCGTGAGGAGTTGGCGCATGCCTGCCGTCCCTGCGCAAGCAGGGACCCGGCGACGTTAAAGTTGCCGGTAAGGCAAGCAGCGTCCAATGTCGCGCCGGCGACAACCCGTCATCTCAAATTCCATTAATCTAGATGCCACATAAGGGCGCCACCGCCCGGCACAACAACAACGATCAGGAGACGCACATGGACTTCGAACTTAACGAGGATCAACTGGCCTTCCAGCAAAGCGCGCGCGATTTCGCCGCCGGCGAGATGGCGCCGCATGCCGCCAAGTGGGACGAGGAGGCGCATTTTCCGCTGGATGTGATTGCCAAGGCCGGCGAGCTGGGCTTTTGCGGTCTGTACACGCCCGAGGAGCTGGGCGGCCTCGGTTTGACGCGGCTGGACGCTACCGTGGTGTTCGAGGAGCTGGCGCGCGCCTGTCCGTCGACCGCCGCCTATCTGACCATCCACAACATGGTCAGCTGGATGATCGCCTCCTGGGGCACGCCGGCGATCAAGGATGAGTGGTGCGAGAAGCTGGCCGCCGGCCGCAAGATAGGCTCCTATTGCCTGACCGAGCCTGGCTCGGGCTCCGACGCCGGATCGCTGAAGACCTCCGCCAAACTGGTGGACGGCCACTACGTGATCAACGGTTCCAAGGCCTTCATCTCCGGCGCCGGCTCGACCGATGTGCTGGTGGTGATGGCGCGCACCGGCGGCGAAGGCGCGCGCGGCGTCTCGGCCTTCGTGGTGCCGGGCAATGCCGAGGGCATCAGCTACGGCAAGAAGGAAACCAAGATGGGCTGGAACAGCCAGCCCACCCGCACCATCAGCTTCGACAACGTCAAGGTGCCGGCCAGCCACCTGCTGGGCAACGAGGGCGAGGGCTTCGTGTTCGCCATGAAAGGCCTGGACGGCGGCCGCATCAACATCGCCACCTGTTCGGTGGGCGCGGCCCAGGCGGCGCTGGACGCGGCGCACGCCTACATGAAGGAACGCAAGCAGTTCGGCCGCCCGATCGCCGACTTCCAGGCGCTGCAATTCAAGCTGGCCGACATGCAGACCGAGCTGGTCGCGGCGCGCCAGATGGTGCGGCTGGCGGCGGTCAAGCTGGATAGCAAATCGCCGCAGGCCACCACCTATTGCGCCATGGCCAAGCGCCTGGCGACCGACCTCGGCTTCAAGATCTGCAACGAGGCGCTGCAGCTGCACGGCGGCTACGGCTACATCCGTGAATACCCGCTGGAGCGCTACTTCCGCGACGTGCGCGTGCACCAGATCCTGGAAGGCACCAACGAGATCATGCGCGTGATCGTCTCGCGCCAGCTCCTGAACAGCGACAACCTCGACGACATCCGTTGACCGATATCCGCTCATCACAAGGGACGCCATGACTTACACCAATCTCAAGCTGGAAAAGACCCACCACACCGCAGTGCTGACGTTGTCCAATCCGCCCGCCAACACCTGGACGCGCGAGGCGCTGGCCGACCTGACGCGGCTGGTGCAAGACCTGAACGCGGACCGCAATATCTACACCCTGGTGGTGACCGGCGAGGGCGAGAAGTTCTTCTCGGCCGGCGCCGATCTCAAGCTCTTCGCCGACGGCGACAAGGCCATGGCGCGCGAGATGGCGCGCCGCTTCGGCGAGGCCTTCGAAACCTTGTCGGGCTTCCGCGGCGTGTCGATCGCCGCCATCAACGGCTACGCTATGGGCGGCGGTCTGGAATGCGCGCTGGCCTGCGACATTCGCATCGCCGAGGAGCAGGCGCAGATGGCCTTGCCGGAAGCCGCAGTTGGTCTTCTGCCGTGCGCCGGCGGTACCCAGAACCTGCCGTGGCTGGTCGGCGAGGGCTGGGCCAAGCGCATGATCCTGTGCGGCGAGCGGGTCAATGCCGAGACCGCGCTGCGCATCGGCCTGGTGGAGGAAGTTGTTGCCAAAGGCCAGGCCAAGGCGCGTGCGCTGGAGCTGGCCCTGCAGGCGGAAAAGCAGAGCCCGTCCTCGGTGGCGGCCAGCAAGATCCTGATCCAGGGCGCCCGCCACAATCCGTTGGGCACCATTCTGCAGAGCGAGCGTGAGCTGTTTGTCGACCTGTTCGACACGCAGGACCAGAAGGAGGGCGTCAACGCCTTCCTCGGCAAACGCAGCCCGGAGTGGAAAAACGCCTGAGGATTTTCCCGTGGCGCGAGGATCGGTCGCCGGCCTTACGCCGGCGATTTTCTTTACATCGCCGGGACGCAAATGATCGTCCCCGCTTTCGGTATGATGTTGTCTTCCATCACCGTCCGAACGGCAACATGAGCATCGTATACAAGACCGACGTTTCCCTCACCGTCGAGCAGTTCATCGACGTCCTCTCCCGCACTTCGCTGGGCCCGCGCCGTCCGCTGGACGACCTCGAATGCATGAGCGCCATGATCGCCAACGCCAACCTGGTCGCCACCGCCTGGGACGGCGAGCTGCTGGTCGGCGTGGCGCGCTGCGTGACCGATTTCGCCTATGCCTGCTACATGTCCGAGTTGGCGGTCGACGAAAACTACCAGCGTCGCGGCATCGGCAAGGAGCTGATCCGCCATGCGCGCAGCCGGCTTGGCCCGCGTTGCCGCCTGCGCCTGCTGGCCGCACCGGATGCCGCCGACTACTACGGCCATATCGGCTTCGTGCACAGCCCGCGCTGCTGGGAGCTGACGCCGGGCGTCGAGCTCAAGTAAGCCGCACGGATATTTGTAGCTGTACCCGATTCAACGACAATACGCACACATCCATGATCGAGATTCGCCCGTTTTCTTCCGAACACGCCGCCGGCGTGGTCGACGTCATCCTGCCGATCCAGCAACAGGAGTTTGAGATCCCCATCACGCTGGAGGGCCAGCCCGACCTGAACAACATCCCCGGCTTCTACCAGAAGGGCAACGGCAATTTCTGGATCGCGCTGGACGGCGGCAAGGTGGTGGGCACCGTATCGCTGCTGGATATCGGCAACGGCCAGGTGGCGCTGCGCAAGATGTTCGTGGCCGCCACCCATCGCGGCAAGGAGCACGGCACCGCCAAGCGCCTGCTCGACGGCGCGGTGAGCTGGGCCAAGGAAAAGGGCGTGACGCAGATCTACCTCGGCACCACCGCCAAGTTCCTGGCGGCGCACCGCTTCTACGAGAAGAACGGTTTCAGGCTGGTCGAGAAGACCGAGCTGCCGCAGGCGTTTCCGGTGATGGTGGTGGATACGCGCTTTTACGCGCTGGATTGCGCCTGAGTTGGCCTGCGGTACGGCGGTCGCTGTGTCGGCTGATTTTCTCGTTATCTCCGTCATCCCGGCGGAGGCCGGGATCCAGTGGCGTTCGTCGTGTTCCGCCGTCGCTGGTGTGGCGCCACAAAAGTCACTGGGTCCCGGCCTTCGCCGGGACGACGATGGGGTCAGGGAGATCTGCCCTCACAGCCGCCGGTCGCTTTTCACTCCGAAATAGAACCAGTCACAGCGGGTAGGAGATATGCCCCGGCGTGATCCTGCTTGCGTCGTCCTGACGAAGGTCAGGACCCAGTGGCGTTTGCCATGCCTCACGGTCGTCTTTGAGCGCAACGAACGTCGCTGGATCCCGGCCTTCGCCGGGATGACCGGAGGTGATACCTACGTTGGCGAGTCTTTCAGGTTTCCGGATGCACGCACTATTGATGCTGCCAGTCGGCGTCACAGCCGCCGGTCGCTCTTCACCCCGAAATAGAACCACTCGTTGCCCGTCAGCGCCCTGGGATTGGGGAACACGATGTAGCCGTCGTCCGGCGCCGTCACCGCCGCGCCGCTCTGGCGGTGGCCGATGAGGTCGCCTTTCTGCACCTTGTCAAAGCTGGCCCAGTCGCGGGTGAAGCGGTCGTCGGCATGTTCCATGTCGATCACGTCGACCAGGCGGATGATCTCGATGTCGGCCTGCGGCGGCTGCAGGGCGATGTCGGCCATGCCCAGCAGCGCCAGTGTCTGGCGAATCGCGCGGTAGGCCACTTCCGGCGCCTGCGCGTCCTCGTGCTGGCCGCATTCCAGCGTGATGCCGTAGGCCCCCCGGGTGCGTGCGAATTCGGTGGTGCCCACGCCATAGCCTTGATCGAGCAGGTCGGGCGCGCTGACTTTGCCTTCCTTGCGGCGGCGTTCGACCCCGCGCGCGTAGGTCGTCATCCAGCCTTCCACGATGCGGGTGGTGCCCAGGTGCGCCGCCATCCGCTGCTCCGCCGCGGCGTGGGAGAAGGCTTCGATATCGCCCCGGTTGTCTTCCGGGCCCAGCATGGCGAAGGGCACGCCGCCGGTGTGGAAGGAGTGCAGGTCCAGCAGCACATCGTGCTCTGCAATCCACGGACACAGCACGTTGGCGATGCGGTCCTCGAAGTTGGCCGGCGCCGGGTTGATGCGCATGTTGCGGTTGAGGTTACGCTCGCCCTGGCGCTGCTTCTTCTGATAGGCCAGCGGATTGGTCACCGGCACCAGCGTGAGCAGGCCGCGCCTGATCGCCAGCGCACCGCTGTCGAGCTCGCGCAGCAGGCGTTCGATGGCACGCGTGCCGCAGGTTTCGTTGCCGTGGACCGCGCCCAGCACCAGCAGGCGCGGGCCGGGCTCCAGTGCGGCGAACTGGTGGCGTTGCAGGGAGAGGGGAAATTCGCTTGAAGTCATAAGAAGCTTGTGCAGGCTGGCCAAGCATGAACGATACCTTGCTTCGTCCAAGCCCGCCAGCGGCCGGCAGGTGCGGCCCGTCATGTGCTCAGGTGCGCTCAGGTGCGCTCAGTCAGGCCGCTCCCAGCCGGGCGTGAACGCGGCTGCCACGGCATCGTGGGCGTGCAGGCTCTCGAAGTGGCTGACCTCGACCGAGCAGGCGCCAAAGCGCGCCTCCAGCGCCAGCCGCAGGCGGCGCGCGGCATCTTCCACATACATCAGGTTGGCGCCGTTGCGCAGCGCGAAGGCCTGCTCGTCGGCGCGCTTGACGGCGCTTTGCACCGGCGTGCCCAGCGCGGCCTCGGCGACGTCGATCAGCACATGCAGGGGCAGGGCGTCGGCGCTGGGATCGACGGTGATGCAGAGGGTCGCTTCGCTGCGCTGGCTGTGCGGCGTGGCCAGGCTGGCGTTGCGTTCTATCCATGCCAGCACCTGCTCGCGGGCAATCTCCTGTCGGTCTGCAAAGTCGTCCAGAAAAGCGTCTTGAATGGCCTGGCGCGACAAGGCGGCCGAGCAGGGGCAGGTCGACGAGTACTGCACGCGCGCGCTCAGCCAGAGGCGCGTGCGGCCGTCCCGCAAGCTGGCGTACACCGAGACGGGATAGCTGCGCCAGCCTTCCAGACCGGGCGTATGCAGCGCCGGCCGGCGCATCGACAGCGAGAACTCCAGTTCCACCCGGGCGCTGCGCGATGCGCAGTCGGCATGGCTGTCCAGCATCTTGCCCAGCAACTGCGTCAGGGCGCGCGGGGACAGCGTCTGCTCCTGCATTTGCTGGTCCAGCAACCGATACAGGCGCGACATGTGGATGCCCTTGGTGTGCGCATCGGGCAGGTCGACCGCCAGCGCCGCGGTGGCCGGCAGGCGCAGGCCGGATTCCAGCTGCAGCATGGCGGCGATGCCGCGCATGCCGACGCTGTTCAACGGCAGCGCAATGCTCGCGCGTTCATTGCGGGCGACATCCGGAAGGCTGTGCGCGGCGGCGTTCACCGCTGTCATTCTTGCGTCCACAGCGGGAATGGATCGGCCATGCGAATCCAACCGACCGGGCCTTGCGCCATTTCGGCATCCGTCAGCAAGCAGTCGTCGAGACGGCCGCGCAGCGCCGCCTCGTCCATGGCCATACCAATCAGCACCAGTTCCTGGCGGGCGTCGCCGACGTTTTCATCCCAGTGCTCCATGATCAGCTGCACCGAGTCGGCATCCTGCGGCCAGCGCTCGCGCGGCACGGCAGCCCACCATTTGCCGGCGAGGCCGTGACGGCATACGCCGCCGGCCTGCGACCAGGAACCGGCCTGGGCCGGCCGGCTGGCCAGCCAGAAGAAACCCTTGGAGCGCACCACGCCCGGCCATTCCGAGTTGATCAGCGCGAAGAAGCGTTGCGGGTGCAGGGGCCGGCGCGCGCGCCAGGCGAAGCTGGCGATGCCGTATTGTTCAGACTCCGGCACATGCTCGCCGCGCAGCTCCTGCAACCAGCCCGGCGCCTGGCTGGCCTGCTCGAAGTCGAACAGGCCGGTGCTCAGCACCTGGTTCAGCGCGACCCGGCCGAATTCGGCGCCGACGATGCGCGCGCGCGGATTGAGGCCGCGCAGAATGGCCTGCAGGCGCTCGCGCTGTTCGGGCGCGACCAGATCCAGCTTGTTGACGACCAGCACGTCGCAGAACTCGACCTGTTCGACCAGCAGGTCGACCACGGTGCGCTCATCCTCTTCGCCCATCGATTCGCCGCGTTGCTCCAGGCTGTCCTGCGAGCTGTAATCCTTGAGGAAATTGAAGGCGTCGACCACGGTGACCATGGTGTCCAGTCGCGCCACGTCGGACAGGCTGGCGCCGTCTTCGTCGCTGAAGGTAAAGGTCTCGGCCACCGGCAGTGGCTCGGAGATGCCGGTGGACTCGATCACCAGCTGGTCGAAACGGCGCTCGCGCGCCAGCTTGCGCACTTCCAGCAGCAGGTCTTCGCGCAGCGTGCAGCAGATGCAGCCGTTGCTCATCTCGACCAGCTTTTCGTCGGTGCGCGAGAGCTCGGCGCCGCCGTCGCGCACCAGCGCGGCGTCGATGTTGACCTCCGACATGTCGTTGACGATCACCGCCACGCGGCGGCCTTCGCGGTTGTTCAGGATGTGGTTGAGCAGGGTGGTCTTGCCGGCGCCGAGGAAACCGGACAACACGGTGACGGGAAGCCGGCGGTCAGCGGGCGGGCGGGAGGTGGTGGACATGAATGAACCTGATGGACGAGCGGGAGGTTGGCGGTGAATAGCAGTGGAGGGCGCTTGCGCGAGAAGGCGACGGCCATCCGCTTGGTTCGATAAATGCAACTTAGTTGCGAATATCTCATAAATGCAACAAAGTTGCAAATTATGCGCGCGCCGGGCCGTCCGAAGAAGGAAGCGGCCGCTTGTGCTAGCATTGCGCCTCGCAACAAGGAGGCTCTTTCATGTCCCAGATCTTCCCCTACAAGGGAAACGCAGTTATTCCAGAAGTTCGCCAACTGGACAGCGGAAAATTCATGGCCTGTTTCGTGATTCACGAAGGCAAGGACGGCGCAGGCAAGCTGCGCTACCAGCGCAAGGCGCCCACCAATGAATTCGAGTCCGAGGACGAGGCGATCGCCTACATCCTGGATTTCTCGGGCGACTGGATCGACCAGAATCCCCTGTAAGCCGACTCGTCGGCAGGCCATGCAGCCCCGGACCTGCAGAATGACCGGAAACGAAAAGAGCCGCGCGATGCGGCTCTTTTTTTATTGCCTATTGTGCAGGCCGCCCCCTCCAGTGCGACAAATTGCCACATTCGCAGCGCGTCCTCCCGCGCCTACAATACGCGCCTTGTCCAAGCCACGCCCGGTCCTCTCCACACGGGCCTCCCGCCATGACCACCACCTACCAACCGGCCGCCGCGGCGGCCGTCCCGCGCAAGGCCGCCTCGGCCATGACCGCCTTGTTGCTGCGCCTGCATTTCTACATCGGCCTGTTCGTCGGCCCCTTCATCATGGTGGCCGCCGTGACCGGCACGCTGTTCGTGCTGACGCCGCAGATCGAGGAGCGCGTGTACGCCGGGCAACTGTTCAACCAGTCGCAGGGCGAGATCCAGCCGCTGGCCGCGCAGATCAAGGCCGCGCAGGCCTATATGGATGGCCTGAACCATCCGGGCGACAAGCCGCGCCTGTTCGCCGTGCGGCCGTCCAAGGCCGAGGGCTGGAATACCCGCGTGATGTTCAGCCAGCAAGGCCTGGGCGACCAGAGCCGCGCCGTGTTCGTCGACCCGGTCAACCTGCAGGTGCATGGCGAGCTGCTGGTCTACGGCACCAGCGGCACGCTGCCGTTTCGCACCACGCTCGATTACCTGCACCGCAACCTGATGCTGGGCGACCTCGGCCGCAACTACAGCGAGCTGGCCGCCTCCTGGCTGTGGCTGGGTGCGCTGGGCGGCGTCTGGCTATGGTGGAACGCGCGTCGCCGGGCGCGGCCGGAGGTGCAGAAGGCGCGCAAGCCGATGAATGCGCGTCGCCTGCATTCGCTGCTGGGGATCTGGATCGTGGTCGGGCTGGTGTTCTTCTCCGCCACCGGGTTGACTTGGTCGAAGTGGGCCGGGGCGCGCGTGAACATGCTGCGCGCCGAGCTGGGCTGGATCACGCCGTCGGCCTCGATGCAGCTGCAGCCGTCCAAATCCATGGAGGGCATGGACATGGGTGAGCACGCCGAGCACATGACCATGGCGCACCAGCACGCCGGTATGGCCATGCCCATGCCGGCCGCCGGCGACCCGGCGCGCTTTGACCTGGTGCAATCGATCGCCCGCGCCGGCGGCATCGATTCGTCCGAGATCGAAATCCGTCCGCCGCGCGCGGCGAACCAGGCCTGGATGGTGCGCGAGACCGATCGTTCATGGCCGACCCAGGTCGACACCGTGGCGGTGGATCCGGACCGCATGGCCATCACCAGCCGCGCCGACTTCGCCACCTTCCCGCTGATCGCCAAGCTGATCCGCTGGGGTGTGGATGCGCACATGGGCATCCTGTTCGGCGTGGCCAACCAGATCATGATGGCCGCCTTCGGCATCGCGCTCACCGCGATGATCGTGCTGGGCTACGTGATGTGGTGGCGTCGTCGCCCGGCCGCCGGTTCTGGCCTGGCGCCGCTGACCGAAGCCTTCATGCGGCTGGCGCCGGCGCAGCGCGTCACGGTCGGCGTGCTGGCCATCCTGCTGGGATGGAACCTGCCGTTGATGGGCCTCAGTCTGCTGCTGTTCCTGCTGGTGGACGTGATCCGCTGGCGGCTGGCTCGGCGCTGAGGCTGCCGTCGCTTTCCAGCTCGAACCATTCGCTGCCGCGTTGCACGAACGTCTGCGACGCGGCCAGCGCGAAAGACTTCTGCTCGGGCTCCCAGCCCAGCCTGTGCACCACAATCTGGTGCGCCTCCACCTGCAAGACATTGAATGAATTGCTCTCGCCGCGTCCGCGCGTCGAGGTGGCCGTGCCTGCCTGCACCACCAGTGCCGAATAGCCGGGAATGTCATAACGCCCGGCGCTGCTGACGGCCGAGCTGGTGTGTACATGCCCGGCCAGCAGCAGGTCGGCGCCGCACAGCGCGAAGGCGCGCATGGCAGGCACCGCCTTGCCGACCAGGTCGTGATGCTGCGGCCCCGGCGGCAGGTCGAAGGGGTGGTGGGTGACGATGATCTTGACCATGTTCTCGCCCACGGCCGCCAGCTGGCGGCGCGCCATCTCGATCTGGCGATCGTTGACGCGACCGTCCTTGATGGTCAGCGAGCGTGCGGTGTTGATCCCGACCACCACGATTTCATCGTCCATGTAGACCGGCTGCAGATCCTCGCCGATGTAGCGGCGGTACTTGCGTAGCGGCTGCAGCATGCGCGCGGCGACGTTGAACAGCGGCACGTCATGGTTGCCCGGCACCACCAGCTGCGGATGCGGCAGCGCGTCGAGGAAGGCCCGTGCCTCCTGGAACTGGGCGCTGCGCGCGCGCTGGGTGAGGTCGCCCGAGACCACCACCAGATCGGGATTCAACTCATGCACCTGGGCGATCAGCGGCGCGATGATGTCCGGATCGGTGCGGCCGAAGTGCAGGTCGGACAGATGGATCACGGTGCGCATCAGTCGTCCCCCCACAGCTTGGCGAGGATGGTCGGCTGCGCGTCTTGCGGCGCCGCCGGTTGCTCCTCAGGCGGCACGATCACCGTCAGCGAGGCCCGGCGGATGCGGTATTGCAGCGGCGTCTGCAGGATCGTGACCTCGCCGTCGGTGGCCACGCGCAGGCGCTTCTTGTGGGTCTCGATCAGGATCTCGGTGGCGGTCAGCGCATCGAAGTCGTGCGCTTCGCGCAGGCGACCGAACAGCGCATTCAGCGCCAGTCGCAGCAGGCCGAAGCGGCCGGTGCGGTGGCATACGTACAGGCTCAGTTTGCCGTCCATCAGCGTGGAGCGCTTGCCGATGTCGAGCCCGCTCATCAGGTATTCGTTGTTGCCGATGAAGACAAAAGGCGTGCGCCGCCAGTGATCCTGGCCGCCGATGCGCATGCGCACGCGCAGGAAGGGATAGCGGCGCAGCGCGCCCATCGCCGCCCATGAGAACGCCAGCCATTTGCCGCGGCCCAGCCGCGCCTGCTGCTTCTCGCGCTCGCGCACGATGTCGGGGTACAAACCCAGGCTGGAGTTGTTGATGAAGGGCACGCCGTTGACTTCGCCGCTGTCGACCCGCAGGCGGCGGCCGGTGGCGATGTTGGCGATCGCGTCTTCCAGCACCAGCGGGATGTTCAGATCCTTTGCGAAATGGTTGAGCGTACCCAGCGGCAGTACGCCCAGCGCGCTCTCGCAGTGCGCGTCGGCGATCAGCGTGGAGGCGACGGCGTTGACGCTGCCGTCGCCGCCGCCGACGGCGACGATGGCGATCTTGTCGCGCACCGCGCGCCGCGCGGCGGCCAGCATGTCTTCGCCGCTGCGGGCCAGGTGCACCTCGGCGCGCAAGCCGTGGCGCGCGAATTCGGCGGTGATATGGGCGGCCAGCTCCTGGGCGTGCCCGCCGCCGGCCTTGGCATTGATGGCGGCGACGACATCGGGACGCTCGCCATGGGATGGGTGTTCCTGTTTGCTTTCAGGCAATTCTTCCGTCCGATTTCTTGTCATGGGCAGCCGCCAACAACGCGGTTGCCTGGGTTGGAAAATCAGTTGGAGCGCGTCCGTGCCGAATAGTGCCGTCGGGTGGTGAAAAGCGCGGTGGTCCAGAAGGCGAACCAGGCCGTGCCCAGCAGCATGGCGCCCAGCACGTCGCTCAGGAAATGCGCCCCGAGATAGACGCGGCTGAAAGCGGTCAGCGCCACCAGCAGCAGCGCAACGCCGATCACCGCGATGCGCGCGCAGGCTGAACCGGGCCGGGAGGCGAGCGCGCCGTTCAGGGACGGCTGATTGAGGACATAGGCCGCCAGCATCGCATACAGCAGCGTGGCGCCGATGGTGTGGCCGCTGGGGAAACTATAGCTGTGCAGCACCAGAATGGGATCGTTGAAACTGGGCCGCAGGCGCGCAAAGACATGCTTGAGCCCGAAATTGAACAGCATGCCGCCCGGCAGCACCACCAGCAGGTCGGCCACCCAGTGCCATTGGCGGCGACGCCACATGTGCCACAGCAGCAGCGCGCCCATGGCCAGCACGCCGACGGTGCCGTGCAGGTGGGTATAGCCCAGCACCAACTCGGTCATGGGGGAAAAGGCGTGCCGGTTGAACCAGTCCGCCAGCTGCTGGTCCAGTCGCGTCAGTGCGCCGCCGCTGGTGACTTCAGCGGCGATCAGCGCAAACAGCAGCAGGGTGCTCAGCACGGCCAGCACGCCGGTGGTCAGGGGCAGGCCGAGGTAGTGGTCGCGCACGAAGCGCGCGCGCAGGAAGCCGGGGGAAGCAGCGGCGGCTTGTGAAAGTGAGGGTTCTGTCATCCGGCGATTCTAACGCGCGTCGGCGCGGCTTCCTACCCTGCGTGCCGGGGCCCGATCAGCCGAACGTGCCGGACGATCACGCGCAGGGATCGTTGCCCAGCGCGATGGCGCGCAGAGACGGCAGGTCCAGCAGCTCGATGTCGCGGTGGGCGACGTCGACCACGCCGGTCTTCTTGAAGTTGGACAGCAGGCGGCTCACGCTTTCCACCGCCAGGCCGAGGTAATTGCCGATTTCCTCGCGCGTCATGCGCAGCTGGAAGCGGGTGGTGGAATAGCCGCGGCTGGCGTAGCGCGTCGACAGGTTGAGCAGGAAGGCCGCCATTTTCTGCTGCGCCGTCATGCTGCCCAGCGTCAACATCACGCGTTGCTCGCGCGAGATCTCCAGGCTCATCATGCGATGGAACTGGCGCAGCAGCGTGGGCATATCGCGAAACAGGTCTTCCAGGCTGGCGAAGGGAATCTCGCAGACTTCGCTGTCTTCCAGCGCCACCGCCTCGCACAGGTGGTGGCCGGCGCCGATGGCATCCATGCCCAGCAGTTCGCCGGCCATCTGGAAGCCGGTGATCTGCTCGCCGCCGTTGGGGTTGTGCTGGAAGGTCTTGAAGTGGCCCAGGCGGATGGCGTACAGCATGTCGAACTTGTCGTCGAGGCGGTACAGCGTCTCGTCGCGCTTGACCTTGCGACGGCGGTTGATGACCTGTTCCAGCCGCTGCATGTCGCCCTGGTCCAGTCCCATCGGCAGGCACAGCTGGTGCATGCTGCAGGCCGAGCAGCTGGCGCGCAGCGCTTGCACGTTGACGGCCGGTCCCTGGCGGGAAGCGGGCAGGCTGGCGGGAGCAGGGGACGGTAAGCTGGACATGGGTGGTTCGTGTTCCTTCTTGATGTTATGCAATCTGACGCAGCGGGATGCGATCAGACCGGACGTACCTTCTCTTGTACCACAGTTCCGCCGGCCGGAATGTCTTCCGGATAACGCTTCGCGAAACTTTCATCTGTTCAGGCCGCGACGTAATTCACGGTCACGCAAGCTTACTTGATCAGCTTGAGCACATTGCGAAATTGCGCATGGCGGCTGTCGCGCATCCATTCATAGGCCGCCATCTCCACCGTGACCGGCGTGGCGCCCGCCTGGCGCAGTCGCTCGAAGGCGGCATCGCGGTCGGTCGCCTTGCGTGAGCTGCAGGCGTCCAGCAGCGGCAGCACCCGGTAGCCGCGCTCCAGCAGCGACAGGCAGGTCTGAAGCACGCAGATATGCGCCTCGCAGCCGGTCACAATGATTTGCCGCACCGCCGTCGGCAGCGCCGGCAGCAAGCCTTCGGCGCAGGCGTCGAAGTGGCTCTTAGGCAGGATCTTGTCGCACAACCGGGCCACGTCGGGATGGTTGGGGCCGAGCTTGTCGGGCGTTTGCGCGGTGCCGATCACCGGCACGCCTAACAGACCCGCGATGGTGGCCATGCGCACCGCTTGCGCCAGGACGACCTCGTGGTCGTGGATCGCGGGCAGCAGCTTTTGCTGCAAGTCGACCACCAGCAGTGCGGAGTCGCTGGCATTGATGAGCATCTCTTAACCTCCCTGAGCTGAACTGAACGCTGACAGTCATTCCCGCGCTGGCAGGAATTGACCGGTTTGTGTCATTGACGCCATTTTGCGCCAATTCGACAATTTTTCCATCGCCAAATCTTCCGGGGAAAAACATGTCGAGCTTGCAAGGCCACGATGATAAGACCGCTTCCTTACCGCAGGCTTATGCCTCTGCCGTCGCCGGCCAGCGCAATGCCGCCGTGCTGGCGGTGTGCCAGGGCCTGTTCACCTGCGCCATCTCCATCGACCTCACGCTGACCGCGCTGACCGGCTGGCAGCTGGCGCCGGACAAGGCGTTGGCAACCTTGCCCTTTGCCCTCATCACCGTGGCCGGCGCGGTGGTGACCTGGTTCGCCGCCTTCCTGATCCAGCGCCTCGGCCGCCGCCTGTCTTTCGCCCTGGGCGCGGGCAGTTGCTGCGTGGGCGGGCTGGTGTCGGTGTGGTCGGTATTCAACGCGCATTTCTGGAGCTTTTGCGTCGGCACCGCAATGGTCGGGGTGTTCCAGGCCTTCGCCCAATATTACCGGCTGGCGGCGGCCGATGCGGTCGCCGAGCAATTCAAGAGCCGCGCCATCTCCACTGTGCTGGCCGGCGGCGTGATTGCAGCGATTGTCGGGCCGGCGCTGGCGTCCTGGAGCCGCGACCTGTTCCCGACGGCGCTGTTCGCCGGCGCCTATCTGGTGGTGGCTGCGATGGGCCTGTTGTCGGTGCTGGTGTTGCTGGCCTTCTATCGCGACCTCGATGCGCCGCAGGCAACGGCTGACGCCAGCGTCGCCGCGTCCCCGCCGCGTCCGCTGGGCGCCATTGCCCGCACGCCGGTGTTCATGGCCTCGGTGGCCAACAATGTGGCCGGCTCGATGGTGATGATGTTCATCATGACCGCCGCGCCGCTGGCCGCCGTGGCCTGCCACCACGGCATCGACGACGGCGCCGCCATCATCCAGTGGCACCTGGTGGGCATGTATGCGCCATCCTTCTTCGCCGGCGCGCTGATCAGGCGGATCGGCCTGGGGCCGGTGCTGCTGGCCGGCCTCGGCCTGAACCTGGGCTGCGCGCTGATCGCCATGGCCTCGCCCAGCCTGCCGGCTTTTTATGCGGCGCTGCTGTTGCTGGGCATCGGCTGGAATTTCATGTTCGTCGGCGGCACCACCTTGCTGGCGCAGTCCTATACGCCCTCCGAACGCGCCAAGACCCAGGGCTTCTCCGAGCTGCTGCGCTATGCCGCCACAGCGCTGGCCACGCTGGGCGCCGGCCCTTTGCTGGCGCGTTTCGGCTGGGAGACGCTCAATGCCGCGATCCTGCCGATCCTGCTGTTGTCCGCGCTGGCCACCGCGCGCTGGATGCTGGGGCAGCGCGCGGCCCGGGCGCAGGCTGCGGGGAGCATGGGATAACATGGCTGCCATGGTCCACTATCCGAATCATTCCGACCCGGGGCGCGACGCATGAACCCGCAACGATCCCCGGCCAGGGCGGCGCGCCGCATCGTGCTGCTGGCCTATGACGGCATGAACCTGCTCGACCTGTCGGGTCCGCTGCAGGTGTTCGCCACCACCAACCGGTTGCAGGGGGAGGCGTCAGGGCCGCAGGCTCTCCCGCCGTACCAGCTGCATGTGGCGTCGGCGCATGGGGGCAGCATTCTCACCAACGCCGGGCTGCCGGTGGCGACCGAGTCGCTGGCCGCGCTGGACATGCTGCTGGACGCTTCACAGGAGGGACGGGCGCAGGACGAAGCGGCCATCCATACCCTGATCTCGCCCGGCGGCAGCGTGGGCGACAGTTTTACTCTCGACCAGGCGCTGGTGCGGTGGATACGCCGTCGTGCGCCGCAGGCGCAGCGGGTGTGCTCGGTCTGTACCGGCGCCTTCCACCTGGCCGAGGCGGGCGTGCTGGATGGCTTGCGCGTGACCACGCACTGGGACTGGGCCGACGAGCTGCGGCGCCACTATCCGCAACTGCAGGTGGAGGCCGACCCCATCTTCATCCGCCAGGGCCGGATCTGGACCTCGGCCGGCGTGACTGCGGGCATCGACCTGGCGTTGGCGCTGGTGGAGCAAGACCTCGGTCACAAGGCGGCGATCGCCACTGCGCGCCAGCTGGTGATGTTCATCAAGCGTCCGGGCGGGCAGTCTCAGTTCAGTACGCCGCTGGCGTCGCAGAGCGCCGGCGCAGGCCGCTTCGCAGAACTGCACGCCTGGATTGCCGCCAATCTGGGAGAAGACCTCCGCGTGGAAAGCCTGGCGCGCCGCGTCAACATGAGCCCGCGCAGCTTCGCCCGCCTGTACGTGGCCGAGACCGGACGTACCCCGGCACGCACGGTCGAGCTGATGCGGCTGGAAGCGGCGCGGCGCGCCCTGGAGGAAACCTCATTGCCCTTGAAGCGCATCGCCAGCGCCGCCGGCTATGGAGAAGAACAAAACCTGCGCCGCGTATTCCAGCGCCAGCTGGGCGTCAGTCCGGCGCAATATCGCGAGCGCTTTTCGGCGCATTGAAGCGGTGCGCCCGAGCCGTCAGGCGCGCAGCGCCTGATCCAGCGACTTCAATTCCGCCAGCGAATCCAGCCACCACGACAGCGCAGGCCCGGCCTTGTGATCCGGCTTGTAGACGCACTGCACCGGCAGGTCCGAGCCCTGCGGCGGATGGTGGGTGGTGGAGATGGTGACCAGCCGGCCGGCCTCGAGATCGTCCTTCACCACGTGCAGCGGCATGTTGCCCCAACCCATGCCGGCGCGCAGCAGCGCGTGCTTGGTGCCGAGGTCGCTCATGCGCCAGGTCAGGCGCGAATGCACCGAGAAGTCCTGGCGCGCCGTCAGCTCGCTGCGGTCCGACAGCACCAGCTGCGTCTGCTGCGACAGCAGTTTTTCCGATACCCGACCCTTGACCTTGGCCAGCGCGTGATGCGGCGCCACCACCGCCACCAGCCGTACGCTTGGCAGCGAAATGCGCAACAGGTTGGGCGGCGTGGTCGGCAGCGTGCCGAGGATGCCGAGCATGGCGCGCCCGTCCAGCACGCGCTCGGCCACTGCGCCCAGCGCCTCGATTTCCAGCCGTACCGTGACCGCCGGGAAGGCGTCGCGAAAGCGCTGCAGCAGATCCACCAGGCAGCCGGTAGGGAAGAACACGTCCACCGCCAGCGCCACCTCCAGCTCTTGCCCCTTGGCGTAGGAGTTGGCCCGCACCTGCAGCGAATCCACATGGTCCAGCACCTGGCGTGCGTCGGCCAGCAGCGCCATGCCCGGGTCGGTCAGTTGCGGCCGGTAACCGCTGCGGTCGAAC
Organism: Herbaspirillum sp. LeCh32-8; assembly: GCF_017814915.1. Taxonomy (GTDB): domain Bacteria; phylum Pseudomonadota; class Gammaproteobacteria; order Burkholderiales; family Burkholderiaceae_D; genus Herbaspirillum. Next base: position 56,391 of record NZ_JAGIPZ010000016.1, read on the forward strand.
AGCAGCACGCCCAGTTGGTCTTCCAGCGCGGCGATGGCATAGCTCACGGCCGATTGCGCGCGCGTGAGCTTGCGGGCGGCGGCCAGGAAGCTGCCGCTGTCGGCGACCTGGACGAAGACGCGGAGCTGGTCCAGCGAGAGGCGTTCGATATTCATGGCGGGCTGATCCAAACACTATCTAATAATCAGATATTGATTATAAAAAGATAATCAGTTTTTTGTCTCGACGATTTTGCCTATTCTGTCGTCACTGGCTCAGCGAAATGCGCAAACGACATCAGCAAAACAGCAAAAGCCGGCGCAGTTGAACACAGGCAATACAAAAGCGGCAGTACAAGACAAATCGAAGGAACACTTCATACCCACTTACGAAAGAGAGAGGCACATCATGATCACCAACACCAATATCTTCCGCATCGGCCGCGTCCTGCTGGCGTCGCTGTTCGTCATTTCCGGCATCTTCAAGGTCATCGGCTTTGCCGGCACCGTCGGTTACTTTGACAGCCTGGGCCTGCCGGCGCCTACCGTCGCGGTGCTGGTCACCATCCTGGTGGAAGTCGGCGGCGGCCTGCTGCTGATGACCGGTCGCGGCGTCAAGCCGGTGGCGCTGATCATCGCGCTGTTCACGGTCGGCGCGACGTTGTCGGCCCACCACTTCTGGACCCTGGACGGCGCCGCCGCGCAAGCGCAGCTGACCCACTTCCTGAAGAACGTGTCGATCATCGGCGCCTTGCTGCTGGTGTCGGCCATCGACGCCGAAGCCGAGCCGGAACAACGCCGTTGATCCTCGCTGTGCAATAACGATATCGAATCACCCCCGGGCCCGCTCCCACAAGGAGCGGGCCAAACCAAGGAGATAAGCATGAGCACCACCTACACCCGCCAGATCGAACGCCTGGTCAACGGCATCCCCACCCAGGATGGCGCCGGCGTCAGCCTCACCCGCGTGCTGACCCATGACCTGCAACGCCGCCTGGACCCGTTCCTGATGCTGGACGCCTTCCACTCCGACGAGCCCAGCGACTACCTGGCCGGCTTCCCCGACCATCCGCACCGCGGCTTCGAGACCGTGACCTACATGCTGGCCGGCCGCATGCGCCACCGCGACAACGCCGGCAACGAAGGCCTGCTGGAACCGGGCGGCATGCAATGGATGACCGCCGGCCGCGGCCTGGTGCACTCCGAACTGCCGGAACAGGAAAACGGCCTGATGAGCGGCTTCCAGCTGTGGGTCAACCTGGCGGGCAAGGACAAGATGACCGAGCCCGGCTACAGCGACATCCCGGCAGCCGGCATTCCGGAAACCTCGCCCCAGCCCGGCGTGAAGGCGCGCGTGCTGGCCGGCGCAGCCTTCGGCACCGCCGGCGCGATCAGCCGCGACACCACCGAGCCGCTGTACTTGGACCTGGCGCTGGAAGCCGGCGTGTCGCTGGACCTGCCGATCCCGGCCACGCACAATGCCTTCCTGTACGTGTATGAAGGCAAGCTGGCAGTGGGCGAAGGCGAGACCCATCCGGCCGACGCCGGCCGCATGGCGGTGCTGTCGAACCCGGTCGGCTCGGCGGGCGTGAAGGTGCGGGCGGAGGAGGGCAGCCGCTTCCTGCTGATCGCCGGCAAGCCCTTGAATGAGCCGATCGCCCAGTGGGGCCCGTTCGTGATGAATACCCGCGAACAGGTCGAGCAAGCCATCGACGACTTCCGCGCCGGTCGCTTTTGAGCCATAGTCCAAGCCTTACCCAGTCCAACTCAGGCGCACGTCGAACCTCGACACGACGTGCGCCGCCAGGGAGAACACCATGAGCAACATCCTTCACATGATCCACGGCCTGACGCGCGACATCGGCTTCCCGGTGCGCCGCCTGCTGCCGGCCGCAGCCGCTCGCACGGTCGGCCCGTTCGTCTTCTTCGATCACATGGGCCCGGTCGAATTTGACGCCGGCACCACCGAAGGCGACGTGCGTCCGCACCCGCACATCGGCCTGGCCACCGTGACCTATCTTTTCTCCGGCGCGATGATGCACCGCGACAGCCTGGGCGTGGTCCAGCGCATTACCCCGGGCGCGGTGAACTGGATGGCCTCCGGCCGCGGCATCGTGCACTCCGAGCGCGTCCCCGACGATATTCGCGAGCACAAGGTGCCGGTGCATGGCCTGCAAATGTGGGTGGCGCTGCCGGCCGATGAGGAGGATTGCGATCCGCTGTTCCGCCATTACGCTGCCGAAGACATGCCGACCACCGAGGTCGGTGGGGTCAAACTGCACGTGCTGGCCGGCTCCGCCTTTGGCGTGAGTTCGCCGGTGGTGACCGCCAGCCCCACGCTGTATGTGGCCGGCAGCACTGTCAACGGCGGTGAGATAGCAATCGCCGCGGACGTCGCCGAACGCGCCGTCTATGTGGTCAAGGGCGAGGTCACGCTGGACGGCGAGCGCCTGGAGGCCGGCACCCTGGCGATCCTGGCGCCGGGCGCGGCAGTAGCACTGAAGGCGGTCGGCGAGACCGTGTTCATGATCCTGGGCGGCGCGCCGCTGGATGGCCCGCGCTTCGTGTGGTGGAACTTCGTGTCCAGCTCGAAGGACAAGATCGAGGCAGCCAAGGAGGCCTGGACCAATCGTAACAAGGACGTGTTCCCCGACATCCCCGGCGAGACCGAGTGGATCCCGCTGCCGGCGCGCTGATCCGACAGCCGGTCTGCAAACGAAAACCGCCTGCCGCAGTCATTGCGGCAGGCGGTTTTTTATCGGGGCCGGTTCAGGCGGTATTCAGAGCAGGCCGATGATGCGCCCCATCTCGGTGATGTAGGGGCTGTCCTTGAGCACGGTGTTCTCGACGCTGTCGGCGGCGCGCCGCAGCGATTGCCATGAATCCTGCACCGCGCCCACCTGCGGTTGGGGCGCCGAGAGGTGTTGCTTCAGGCGGGCGATGTCTTCGTGCAGTTGCGCGGCCTCCTGGCTGCCGGCGGGCAGCTTTTGCAGCTCCAGTTCGAATTCGCCCACCATCTCCAGCAGGCGCTGGTGGTCGAAGCGGGACGTTTGCTGTTCGCTCATGTGATCTCCTTCGGTGATTGACAGGTTGTACTGTCCGGTCTTGCTGTCTTCATGATAGGCGCATTGGCGCGCAGCGGGCGCAAAAAACGGCCGGGGTTTGCCCGACGTCAAACTTGCTCCGGGTTTGTTGCCGCGCGCAAAGGGAAGTTCCTGCGCGGTGCGGGCGGCCGGCTTTGCTACACTGGCGGTTGTTTCCCTCTCTTGCAATAACCTTCCCGATTCATGACGCATACCGACGACTCCGCTCCCCACCTGGCCTGGCAATCGGACGGCGCCGCGCACACGCTGCGCTGGCACTCCGAAGCCGGCAACCCGCCGCCCAAGCGCGTGGTGGAGGCGGACGACCAGATTCCCGCCGACACCGCCTACAAGCTGGCTTGCGAAGGCACCGGCCTGCTCTGGCGCGGCGACTTCCAGAACGCCCGCCAGCTGCTGCAAGCGCTGGGACGCCGCATCGACCGCGCGCGCGAACGCGCCGACGCCAAGAAAAAGGCCGCGCCCAAGTCCGAGGCCGTACAGCCGGGCCATGCTTTTCACCAACACCGCCAGGTCCAGGCGCAGCGCGCGCGCATCCTCGGCATGCTGCTGATTCCCGTCGAGCCCGGTTTCGTCATCCCCTTGCGCCGCGCGCCCGAGGTGCAGGCCGCGTGCCGCGAGGCCTACGGCGAGCCGCTGGCCGGCGAATCTTTTGCCGTCTCGCTGCGTGAACTGCAGGGGCTGATCGGCGCGCACGAGTGGCGCAAGAAGGGCGTGGCGATCGCGGCGCTGGACGGCGCCATCCATCCCTACTACGGCGTGTTTTCGCCGGTGCGCGGCGAGTACGTCGACCTGGTCGCGCAGGCGCCGCTGCCCTCGACCGAGCTGGCGTTCGACATCGGCGTGGGCACCGGCGTGCTGTCGGCGGTGCTGGCGCGGCGCGGCGTGCGCAAGGTGGTGGCCACCGACATGGACGAGCGCGCGCTGGCTTGCGCCCGCGAGAACCTGCAAGGCCTGGGCGTGCTGCCGCAGGTCGAGCTGCAGAAGGCCGATCTTTTTCCCGAAGGGCGTGCGTCGCTGATCGTGTGCAATCCGCCGTGGCTGCCGGCGCGGCCCAGCTCGCCCATCGAGCATGCCGTCTACGACCCCGACAGCCGCATGCTGCTGGGATTCCTCAAGGGCCTGGGCGCGCATCTGGCGCCGGGCGGCGAGGGCTGGCTGATCATGTCCGATTTCGCCGAGCAGCTGGGTTTGCGCGCGCCGGGCATGCTGACCGAGGCGATTGCCGCAGCCGGGCTGGAAGTGGCCGCGCGTCACGATATCAAGCCGCGCCACGGCAAGGCCGTCGACCGCGACGACCCGCTGCACGCGGCGCGCAGCAAGGAGACCACCACCCTGTGGCGACTCAAGGTCCGCACCTGAAGCGCCAGATAGAACGGAGCCCGCCATGAACATCCGCGTCAACCCGATCATCCCGCGCCTGGCCGCTGCTGCGCTGGCCTGCGCCGCGGCGCTGCCGGCCGTCGCGCAAGTCACCACGCGCGACCTCGGCGGCAGCTACGGCACGCACAACAACCGCGTGCCCGTTCCGGTACCGGTGCCTGTGCCCGACACGCTGAACCGCAACGCCCAGCCGAGCGAACCGATCACGACCTCCGGCAACAGCTGCACCTGCCAGGTAGTCGACAACGGCGGCGGCGCCTGCATGATCTTCCTGCGCACCAATTCGGCCGACTGGATCATGAAGAACGCGCCGCAGACCGCGCTGCGCTCCTCGGCCGGCGGGCGTTATTACGATGCGCCGTTCCCGCTGGCGGCGAGCGCCTGCGCCGGCCGCAAGGTGGCTCCGGGCGGCGTGAAGGTGCATTGGCTGGATCGCAAGAGCGCGATCCTGGAGTGGAAGTAAATTTCGCGCGAGTTCGCTGCGCGATCAGCCGCTGCGCGCCGCATAGCCGCGCGCCAGCTGCAGGAAGTTCTGCTGCGTCGGCTCCACCGGCACGCCGCGGCACACCAGGTTGATCGGCGCCAGCAGCGCCGGCCTGGCGTCCTTCACCCGGCAATAGACCACGCTCTCGCGGTGGAAGCTCTTCATCGACGCCGGCACCACCGATATCCCCACGCCCGCGGCCACCAGGCTGATGTTGGTCAGCATACGGTCGATTTCCAGCGCGATCTTCGGCGTGAAGCCGGCGTTCTCGCAGGCCGCGATCAGGTTGGAATACATGCCCGGCGCGCCATGCCGGCGCACCAGGATAAACTCTTCTTCGGCCAGCGCTTTGAGTGAAATCGGCGGCATGTCGTCGGCAGTTGTGGTCACGGCGCGCCGAGATCGCTTTGGCGTATCGGCCAGTAGCGCATGGCCGACCGGCAGGATCAGCAGCATTTCTTCCTCCACCAACGCGTGGAAGGCGATGCCTTGCGGTTGCGCCACCGGCTGGCGCAGGAAGCCGATGTCCACCTTGCCATGCATCACGTCCTCGGTCAGTTCGGCGGCGTTGGCCTCGGTCAGGGCCATGTGCACGCCGGGGTAGGCTTCGCGATAGGCGCGGATGATGCCTGGAATGAGGGGATGCGCGGCCGCCGAGCTGGTGAAGCCGATCGAGATGGTGCCGGCGAAACCCTGCGCCGCGCGCGCCGCCTTTTGCGAGGCCAGCTCGACGTTGCGCAGGATGGACTTGGCCTCTTCCAGGAACACCTTGCCGCCGGCGGTGAGGTCGGCGCCCTTGGGATGGCGGCGGAACAGTTCGAAGCCCAGTTCCTGTTCCAGCAGGCGGATCTGGTGCGACAGCGGCGGCTGTTGCATGCCCAGGCGCTCGGCGGCGCGGGTAAAGTGCTGTTCCTCGGCGACGACCAGGAAATAGCGGAGATGGCGCAGCTCCATGATGTTTGTCTCTATATTTTGTTTATCTTTGGATGCAATTTTCCATACATTTTACAGATGCCGGGCGCGGCCGGCATCTGCGGCAATGACGGATATCCCTTAGGGTGCGCCGCGCGCTTCGCCGGTAAACTCCGAGGGTATAAAAACAGACGAGCATCGGCGCCTTCCGCGTCGGCAAAATAAACAAGGACACAGGGAGACAGCGCCGACCCCGGCGCGGCACGATGGCGCTCAGAATTTTCAGCAACGCACTGGTGCAGATGGCGTTGGCGATCACCGCCGGGATCCTGCTCGGCCAATGGCAGCCGGATCTGGCGGTGCAGATGAAGCCCTTGTCGGACGGTTTCGTCAAACTGATCGGCATGCTGATCGGCGTGCTGATGTTCCTGCTGGTGGTGTCCGGCATCGCCGGCATGCAGGGCAGGGCGCAGACTGCCAAGGTGGGCGCCAAGGCGGTGCTGTATTTCGAGGCCATGGCGGTGCTCTCGCTTTCCGTCGGCATCCTGGCCGGCATGCTGCTGCAACCGGGCGGCGGATTTCATCTTGACCTCTCGGCCACGGCGGCGGATGGCGCCGGCGGCACAGGCCAGCTGGTGTCCGGCTACCTCCGGCGCGCCGAGGATTTCCGCCTCGACCAGTTCATGCTGAGCCTGATCCCGGACAGCTTCGCCGGCGCCTTCGTCCACAACAACAGCCTGCAGATCCTGCTGGTGGCGGTGTTCTTCGGCGTCGCGCTGGGCAAGCTGTCGGCGCACGGCGCATACGGCGCGCGCTGTACGCAGTTGCGCGATTTCATCGAGGCCTTGCTGGGCGTGCTGTTCGGCATGGTCAACCTGATCCTGAAGCTGGCGCCGCTGGCCGCCTTCGGCGCTATGGCCTTCACCATCGGCCGCTACGGCCTGGCGTCCATCCTGCCGCTGCTGCGTTTCGTCGGCGCAATCTACCTGGCCAGCATCTTCTTCGTGGTGGTGGCGATGGGGCTGGTCGCCCGCGCCATGGGCCTGAACCTGTTCCGGCTGATTGCCTATGTGCGTGACGAGCTGCTGCTGGTGGTGTTCACCGCTTCGTCGGTGGCAGCCTTGCCGGGGCTGATCGGCAAGATGGAAAAGCTGGGCTGCTCGCGCAACGTGGTGCGCCTGGTGCTGCCGGCCGGCTACAGCTTCAACCTGTCCGGCACCAATCTCTATCTGGCGCTGGCGACGCTGTTCCTGGCCCAGGCCTCGGGCGTGCATCTGGGCGGCTGGCAGCTGCTGACGCTGCTGGCCATCGCCATGCTGACCTCCAAGGGGGCCACCAGCGTCACCGGTTCCGGCTTCATCGCACTGGCCGCCACGCTGACTGCGCTGCAACTGGTGCCGGTAGGCGGCATCGTGTTGTTGCTGGGGGTGGAGCGGCTGATGAAATGCCGCTCGCTGACCAACGTCATCGGCAATTGCCTGGCGTGCGTGGTGATTGCGGTGTGGGAAGGTGAGTTTGACCGCGCCGCGATGCGGCGGGAGTTGTCGGGCGAAGCTTGATGAGGCCGGCGCCGGCCGCCTCCGTGGAGACGGCCGGCGCGCGGCTGGATGGCGTCAAGCCGGCCTGCAAAGACGCGTCAGAACAGATGTTGCCAGCTTTCCTGTTTGTCTTCGCGGGTGTTGACTTCGATCATGACGCCTTCCGGCGTGCGGCAGAAGAAACGTGAGCCGCGCGAATTGTTGAATACCTCGGTCTCCATGTGCACCCCCGCTTCGCGGAAGGCACGGTGCAGCGCCTGCACTTCCCGCAGGCTGGCCATCTCAAAACCGAAGTGGAAATTGACGGGCCAGCCGGGGGCGTCGTCGATGCGGTCGAGCACGATATCGAAGCCGTCGCGCTTCAACAGGATGTGCTCGCCGGCAGCGACGATCTCGCAGCCGAAATGTTGCTGGAAGAAGCGCGCAGTCGCGGCCGGGTCTTTGGTGGGGAGGCTGAGGTGGTTCAGCGTTCCGGTGCATGGTGTGTCAATCATCATGGTTCTTTCAATAAGCAATAAAGGCGGGCATCAGGCGGGATTGAGCGCCGCGAACATGGCGTCGTAGTTGCCGTTGCGTTCGGCCTGGCGACGGGGAAGGTCGCGTTCCAGCAGGACTTCGCCGCGCGGCGTGCGGCCTTGCTCCAGCAGTCGGAATACCTCGGCGATGTAATCGGCTAACGGCATGGCGCGCGGATCGTCAAGCTGCTGCGCGCCGGTGAGCGCGGTCTGCACGTAGGGCGGCGATAGTTCCAGCACTTCGAGCCCGGCATGCCGCATCTGGTGCCGCAGCGATTGCAGCCAGGAGTGCAGGAAGGCCTTGCTCGCGCAGTAGGTCGGAAAATCCGCGCGCGGTACAAAGGCCAGCGCGGAGCCGGTCGCCAGGAAGGTGGAGCGCGGCTTGTCCTTGATCAGCGGCAGGACGGCCGCCGCTATCCGCAGCACGCCGAGGATGTTGGTCTGGACGACGGCTTCGGCGTCGTCCATGTTCCAGTCGCCGGCGTTCATGTCCTCGCTGCGCGAGACGCCGGCGTTGGCGATCAGCACGTTGAGATGAGGGAAGTGCGCATGCAGGTAAGTCCGCGCCCGCGCGACCGATGCTGGATCGTTGACGTCCAGCGGCAGGGCGGTGATGGACGGCCTGGCTGCCGTGATGTCGTCCAGCATGGACTGGCGGCGGCCGGCCACGATGACTTGGTTGCCGCGGTCATGCAGCGCTTCGGCCAGCGCGCGTCCGATACCGCTGGTGCCGCCGGTGACGAGGATGGTGTTGCCTGTGAGTTTCATGGGAATGCCTTTGGGTTGGAGTGAAGCCGAAAACCCGACCGGCAGGAGGCTGCGCCCGGCGCTTCGCTTGTTTCGTTTCCTGGGGTAATGACGAGCAGGAACAGTCCTGTCCGCAGCAGCGGCGAAAACAAGTCTTGACGTGGGAAAGTCCCGAACAGGCGTGAGCCCGGGACGGCAGAACATGCGGTCATCGAACGGCGTCGTTGGTCATCGGGAACTGCCCTGCTGGGCTCCTCCCGAATTGGACGCGTTGGATGACGGTAACGCCTACGGCAGCTTGGGGAAAGCTGCGGGACGAAGTCTAGCCGAGCCCGCCCCGCGCGGTCAAGCGGGCTGTCGCGCCGCTTCCACGGCGCTTTTTACCCGCGCCAGGGTGGATCTGGGCACGCGCTGTCAGACCGGTTCCTGTAGCGGCGGGAAATCCAGCACCACCACAAAATGGCCTTGCGCCGTATGTTCGAAACGCATGCCGCCGGCATGCGCGCGCATCACTTCTTCCACGATGGACAAGCCCAGGCTGGCGCCCATGCGGCCTTCGCCGCGCGGCGCGAATGGCTTGCGCAGGCGCTCCCAGTCGGCCGCGGGGATGCCGTTGCCGTCGTCAATGAAGGCCAGTTCATAGCGCTCATGGCGCGCCTCCAGGCGCACGTGCAGCAGGCCGGGGGCGCCGTATTGCAGGGCGTTGTTGAGGATGTTCTTGACCGCCTCGGCCAGACTGATGGCGTCGCCGCGGATGAGGCAGGGCGTCTGCGGGGTATCCAGCGCCAAGTCGTCGGGCGTGCGTTCGCGGTTGGACAGCACGTCGGTCATCTGCGCGCGCACCAGCTCTCCCAGATCGATGCGTTCGTGCAGGCTGCTGTCACTGCGATGCTGGACCATCGCGTGGTTGATCAGCTGGTTCACCAGCGCGCCCAGGCTGCGGGTGCGCTCGCGCAGCTGGTCCAGATGGCGCTGGCGCTTGTCGTCGCTGGTTTGCGCCTCCAGCAGTTCCATCTGCGAGACCAGTGCGGTGACCGGCGTGCGCAGCTGGTGCGCGGCGTCGCCGATCACGCGGCGCATGGTGGCGCGGTGCACCGCCAGGCGCTGCATGAAGGCATTGATGGCCGACACCAGCGCATGCGTCTCGGCCGGCACGGTGAGGGCCAGCGGGGAGAGGTCGTTGAGATCGCGCTCGCGGATTGCCGCCTCGATGCGCTTCAACGGCGCCAGCGCCTGGTACAGCGTGAACATGGCCGCCACCAGCGTCAGCACGCTCATGACCACGATCAGCAGCAGCGCCTTGGTGCCCAGGCTCTGGGCGAAGGACGTACGGGCGTTGTTGGTCTGGGCCAGCACGATCACCGCCCACGGATGCGGCCCGGCTACCGGCATGCGGCGCCCGATGACGGCCATGCGCACCGGCGTGCCGAGGTATTCGCCGTCGCGCAGCAGCGGGCCTTGCTCCAGCTCGTTCCAGGGGATCTCGGGGCGGAATTCGCCGTCGCCGGCGATCACCCGGCCCTGGGTATCAAACACCGCGTAGATGGCATGGTCGCCGGTGCCCAGCATGGACAGCGCCGCCAGCGGCACGTCGACGTTGACGGCGCCGTTCTCGTACCAGGTGTTCTCGGCGATTTGCAGCGCGCTGCCGGAGAGGATGCGGTCATAGGCGTCCTTGGCGGCCATCTGGGTCGAGATCCAGATCGCCACCAGCAGCACCGCGGCGCTCACGGTCAGCACCGCGCCCATGCGCGTGACCAGGCGGATGTAGAGCGAGCGTCCGGAGACGACGTGCTGGCTGCGCTGCATCAGTGCAGGGCGCCGCCGGCGTTGGCGGCCGACGGCGCATGCAGCACCAGCTGGTAGCCCAGACCACGCAGCGTGCGGATCTCGAAGGCGGCGCCGGTCAGCTTCTTGCGCAGGCGCGCCACGTACTGCTCTACCGTATTGGCGTTGGGCGTGTCGTCCACCGTGAAGAGGCGGTCCATCAGTTCTTCCTTGTTGAAGATGCGGCCCGGCCGGGCGGCGATGATCTCCAGCAGCGTCACCTCGCGCCGGGTCAGCTCGATCGGCGCGCCGTCCAGCGTGGCGCTGCGGCTCTTGCGGTCAATGCTGACGTTGGCGCAGTGGATCAGGTTGGTGGATTCGCCGCCGCTGCGGCGCAGCAACACGCGGATGCGGGCGTCCAGCTCGCGAAAGTCGAAGGGCTTGATCAGATAGTCGTCGGCGCCCAGGTCCAGCGCACGCACGCGTTCCTCGATCTCGGCGCAGGCCGTCAGCATCAGCACCGGGGTGTGCTGGCCGCGTCCGCGCAGCTGCTCCAGCAGCGAAAAGCCGTCCTGCTGCGGCAGCATCACGTCCAGGATCAGCAGGTCGTAGGCCTCGGCCATGCGACGTCCGGCGGCGGCGCCGTTGCTTTCCCATTCCACGGTATGACCGATGCGGGCGAGGTGGGAGACGATGGCCTCGGCCACGTCGGGGGTGTCTTCGACCAGCAGGATGCGCATGGTTCTCTCCGGTTATTGTGCAGTGCTGCAGCTGTTGGCGCTGCTTGGGCAGGGCTGAATTGTATGCCCGCCGGGCTCGAAAAAGTGGCGGAAACTGCGGGAAGTCAGGAATTAGTCAGGTTCGTTACAGCTTCAGGCCCTAGCATCCGCTTCAACTACTAAAACCACATTGGAGACTTGCATGCGCAACAATGCCCATGACGGCGTGGATCCCTCGCGCCCGCTGCTGGAAATCGACCGCGTCACCCTGCAATACAAGACCAGCGATTCGCTGGTGACCGCCACCCAGAGCGTCAGCTTCAACGTCCACCCGGGTGACCGTTACATCCTGCTCGGCCCGTCGGGTTGCGGCAAGTCCACGCTGTTGAAGGCCATCGGCGGCTACCTGCAGCCGACCTCCGGCGCGATCCGCCTGAAGGGCCGCGAGGTGCACGAGCCGGGCCCGGATCGCATGATGGTGTTCCAGGAGTTCGACCAGCTGCTGCCGTGGAAGACGGTGCGCCAGAACGTCGAGTTCGCGCTCAACGCCAGCGGCCGCCTGCAGGGCAAAGATGCCGCCGCGCGCGCCGAGTACTACATCGAAAAGGTGGGCCTGGCCAAGTTCATCGACAGCTATCCGCACATGCTCTCGGGCGGCATGAAGCAGCGCGTCTCGATCGCGCGCGGCATGGCCATGGAGCCGGACGTGCTGCTGATGGACGAACCCTTCGCCGCGCTGGACGCGCTGACCCGCCGCAAGATGCAGGACGAGCTGCTGCGCCTGTGGGACGACACCCAGTTCACCGTGCTGTTCGTGACGCACTCGATCGAAGAGGCGATCCGCGTCGGCACCCGCATCCTGCTGCTCACGCCGCACCCGGGCCAGGTGCGCGCCGAACTCAACAGCATCCCGTCGGAGCTGATGGGCACCGCCGCCCAGGCCGAGCTGGAAACCCGCATCAACGACATGCTGTTCGCGCACCATTGAGCGCGCGCTGACAAAAGCAACACGGAGACTTACATGAACAAGAACCTGCCCTTCGTCCGCCCGGAAATCGTGGTGGAGCCCAACCTCAACGCCACCGCCGAAGTCCAGCGCCCACTGTCGGCCTTCGAGTCGCTGTACCGCATGGGCTGGCTGCGCAAGACCGTGATCCTCCTGGTGCTGGCGGCGATCTGGGAAGTCTACGGTCGCTGGCTGGACAACGCGCTGCTGTTCCCCAGCTTCAGCGAGACGGTGCATGCCTTCTTCTCGGGCCTGGCCAGCGGCGTGCTGATCGAGCGCGCGGCGGTGTCGATGCAGACGCTCTTGGTGGGCTACGGCCTGGGCATCCTGCTGGCCGGGCTGCTGACCACGGTGGCTATCAGCTCGCGCATCGGCAACGACCTGCTGGAAACCCTGACCTCAATGTTCAACCCGCTGCCCGCCATCGCCTTGCTGCCGCTGGCGCTGATCTGGTTCGGCCTGGGCACCGGCAGCATCATCTTCGTGCTGGTGCACTCGGTGCTGTGGGCGGTGGCGCTGAACACCCACGGCGGTTTCCGCGCGGTGTCCAACACCCTGCGCATGGTGGGCCAGAACTACGGCCTGCGCCGCTTCTCGCTGGTCAAATCGATCCTGATCCCGGCCGCCTTCCCGAGCATCCTGACCGGCCTGAAGGTGGGCTGGGCCTTCGCCTGGCGTACCCTGATCGCGGCCGAGCTGGTGTTCGGCGTGTCCTCCGGCGCCGGCGGCCTGGGTTGGTACATCTTTGAAAACCGCAACCAGCTGGAGACCGCCAACGTGTTCTCAGGCCTGTTCTTCGTGATCATCATCGGCCTGGTGGTCGAGAACCTGATCTTCGCCCAGATTGAAAAGCGCACCATCCGCCGCTGGGGCATGCAGCACTGATTCCTACAAGACCGATAAACTGACGACCGCAAAGGAGACAAACACAATGAAACGCCGCACTTTTTCCAGCATGATGATCGCCGCCGCGCTGGCGCTGTCCACCGCCTCCGGGGCTGCCCGCGCCGAGGCGCAGGTGGTGCGCATCTCGCACGGCTACGGCCTGCTGTACCTGCCGCTGATGGTGATCCGCGACCAAGGCCTGGTGGAGAAGCACGCCAAGGCGCTCGGCCTGGGCGACGTCAAGACCAACTGGGTGCTGCTCGACGGCGGCAACGTCATCAACGACGCCATGCTGGCCGGCAACCTGGACATCGCCGGCACCGGCGCGCCGGGCTTCGTGACGCTGTGGTCCAAGGCGCGCGGCATTCCGCGTTCGGAAGTGGTGGGCCTGGGCGCGCTGTCGACCTCGCCGCTGTGGCTGAACACCAATAATCCCAAGGTGAAGTCGCTGAAGGACTTCACCGCCAAGGACAAGATCGCCATTCCCGGCATCAAGACCTCGCTCTCGGCGGTGCTGCTGCAGATGGCCGCCGCCAAGACCTTCGGCATCGAGAACTACGCCAAGATGGACCCGATGACCGTCGGCCTGTCGCACCCGGAGGCGATGGGCTCGCTGTTGTCCGGCAAGACCGAGATCACCGCGCACTTCACCTCGCCGCCGTTCTCCTACCAGGAGGCCAAGCAGCCCAACATCACCCGTGTGCTGAACACCTCCGACGTGCTGGGCCACATCACCATGGACGTGGTGTTCGCCCTGAAGTCCTTCACCGAGAAGAACCCCAAGCTGACCCAGGCCTTCATGGCCGCGCAGGAAGAGGCCAACGCCTATATCGCCAAGAACCGCAAGGGCGCGGCCGAGACCTTCCTGCGCGTGTCGAAGATGAAGCTGCCGCAGGAGGAGGTCGAGCAGATGCTGGCTGACCCCGGCACCGAGTTCTCGACCACCCCGGTGGACGTGATGCAATACGTGCTCTTCATGAGCAAGGCCGGCACCATCAAGACCAAGCCGGCGGTGTGGAGCGACATGTTCGTGCCCGCCTTCAAGGACCGCAAGGGAAGCTGATGTGCAATTGATGTGCAGCTGATGTGCAATAAAGCGGCGGCGTCCTGCAAACGGGCGTCGCCGCTGTCGTATGATGGCGGCTTGTTTCCCGCCGTCGCCTCCTTGGCGCAGCCCTCCTGATGAGCAACGAGCACGCCGTGCACTGGGTCGTCGATGAAGACCGCATCTTCACCGACATGCCCGACAATCCCTGCACCGCCTGCGGCGCCTGCTGCGCGATCTTTCGCGTGTCCTTCTATTGCGGGGAGCTGACCGGCGGCTCCGGCGGCGTGGTGCCGGCCGAACTGGCCAGCAAGGTCAACGACACGATGGCCTGCATGAAGGGCACCGAGCAGGGGCACGGGCGCTGCATTGCGCTGGTCGGCGAGCTGGGACAACGCGGCATCGGCTGCTCAATTTATCAGAACCGGCCCAGCACCTGCCGCGAATTCTCGGCATGGGATGCCGATGGCCAGCCCAACGCCACCTGCGCGCGGCTGCGCGCCGGTCTGGGGCTTGCGCCGCTGGCGCCGGTCGCACCGGCGCTTGTCTCAGGGTAGTGCCGGCGGGGTCGGCCCGGAATGGGACAACCAACCAGGCGCGGCAAGCGGCTGGATGCAAAAGAAAAAGGCTGTACGTCGTACAGCCTTTTTTTCGTCCCTATATTTTTTATTGTATTTTTTGAAACATTTTTCTAAACTGTTTTGAGACTTTTCTCATATAAACACGAGATGCAAATCGGCAAACTGACGTCACTGCATCAAGCAAACCAGCAAGCCAACGGCGCGATGCACATGCAACCCTCATTCACCT
>NZ_JAGIPZ010000017.1 GCF_017814915.1 Herbaspirillum sp. LeCh32-8
TGCTCCAACCCTTCTTTTGCTTACTTTTCTTGGCGGAGCAAGAAAAGTGAGCGGCTGCCGGGCCGCCCCCGGCGCTCCCCTCCGACCGGAGAAAGATAGGAATCAAGCCAGTACATCTGCATGCAGCAAGACCAGACTGCCCACACTCCCAACAACAAGCGCCCGTGAAGCGCAACAAACGACGCTGGGTTCCTGCTTTCGCAGGGACGACGGATTAAACGGGAAACTGAGCCCGGATATCGGACGTATCGGACGTATCGGACATATCGTGGATGTCGTGAATAACTCGTCTATCCGGCACACCCAAGACAAGAAACAAGAACACTCAAACCGCATCACTGCAGCATGAACGTCTCATACTCCAGCATCTCCAGCTTGCGCGACAACAGCACACACCCCGCCAACACCACCAGACACACCGCCAACGCAAACCCGAAGCCATAGAAAGTCGGCCCCAGCGTGATCGAGATCCAGGTGAAGACGATGTTCAAGACCACAAACATCGCACACAAACCCAGCACGATCTTGCGCTTGTCCAGATAGAAGAAGACGTTCAAGATGCCCAGCAGCACCACCTGCATGCTGGCTGCGATCACGTCGATGTACAGCAGCGGCAGATACAGCGCCGAGATGCCCAGCCACTTGAGGATGGCCTCGCCGGCCACGATCAGCAGCAGCGTGGCGATGGCCTGGATCTTGATGATCTCGAACAGGCCCAGGCGCACCGTCTGCACCATGCCGTTGCGATGCTTCTCGATGGTCTCCAGCGAAGCGCCGCCGCGCACGGCGTCGTAGAAGGCGTCGTAGTCCTCGACGAAGTCGGTCTCCATGCGCAGCAGGAAGATCGCCATGCCGGGGATGATTGCGAGGTAAGCCAGGAACACCGGCAAGTCATAGATCACCGAGGCGCGCAGCGGGCCGATGATGGCCTGGCTGGTTTCCGGGGTGTACCAGAACATCGCCTTGTCGACCCAGATCGCGGTGTTGTAGAGAAAACCGATTGCCATCAGCGAGGGATACAGCAGCTTCTTGTCGTAGAACTCGAAAGAGATAAAACGGTTGGAGCCGAAGTTGCGCAGGATCAGCGCCATCATCGCCATCAGCAGCACCGCCTGGCCGATCACGAAACCGCCCATCAAACCCTCCAGCCCCAAGCTGCGCAGCGCCAGCGCGGCCAGCACGGTGATGGTGTAGCCGATGGCGTAGATCCAGAAGATCGCCTGGTACTGCCGCATGCCGGACAGGAAGATGGTAGCGATCCAGATGTTGCACATGATGACGAAGGCTGCCAGCAGCAGCAGGCGATACAGCGCGCTCTGCTGCGGGAACAGGAACAGCACCACCAGCAGCGCCAGCGCGCCGCCGACCACCGTGACGGTGAGCGACACCGCGTGGAAGTTCGGCAGGATGGCCTCGTTGTCCTTCTCGAACAGGCGATCGGCGGCGAAGCGCGTCAACGCCAGCTGGAAGATGCCGGTGAAGATCAGCGACAGCGAGATCACATAGGTGATGCTCACCTGGAATTGCACGATGATGGCCTTGGGCATGACCACCGCATAACTCAGCAAGCCGATCACCAGGATGCCGACGATGGACATGATCCACGGGCCCGAGCTGATCAGCGCCGCGTACGAATACGCCTGCATCAGCGACAGCAGGCTGTCGCGCTTCAATATCTTGCGGAGTTCGAATCCGATACCTGCCATCTTTTCCCTCTCAATGCTTCACTGGGCAACGCAACGCGCTCGCGGTCGGCGCGCTCGGCAACGCCAGCGCGTCCTCGTACAGGCGGCGATAGGCGCCAAACACCATGTCCTGCGTGTAAAAACGCTCCACCCGCGCGATGCCCGCCGCCTGCGCCTCGCGCCAGCGCTGCGGATCGGTCAGCAGTTTCAGCGCGGCGTTGGCCAGCGCCTGCGGCTCGGCGATGCCGACCACGTCGCCGGCGGCGCCCAATGCCTTGTCTTCGTCCGACAGGCCGAAGATCAGCTGGCGGCACGATCCGACGTCGGTGGCCACTGCCGGCACGCCGGCGGCGAAGCCTTCCAGCAGCACCAGCGGCAAGGCCTCGCTGATGCTGGAAAGCACCACCAGGCCGATCTTTGGCATGAGTTCATCGATCTTCTGGAAGCCCAGGAACTTGACCTTGTCGGTCAGCCCCAGGCCGTCGGCGATCGCGTGGCATTCCTCGGCGTAGGCCTGGTCCTCGTCCTCGGGGCCGGCGATCCAGGCTTCGGCTTGCGGATAGTGGTTCACCACGGTGCGCATGGCGCGGATGAAGGTCTTGACGTCCTTGATCGGCACCACCCGCCCCAGCAGGCACAGCACCGGCGGGATGTTCTCGCTGCGCTGGGCGCGCAGCTTGGACAGGCGCGGCAGGTCGATGCCGTTGGGGATGTTCATGGTGCGTTCGGCCGGCGCGCCGTCGCTGACCTGGCGCAGGCGGTTGGTCTCGTAGAGCGCCACGATATTGTTGGAGGCCTGGTAGCACAGGCGGCCCAGCGCCTCGAAGAAGCGGATCCACAGGTCGCGGAAGTACGGGATCTGCGAGGCGTCCTTCTCGAACACGTTGCGGTTGTCGCGGATCCACTCGCTCTGGAACAGGTCGATCTTGCGTTCCTTGGTGTAGATGCCGTGCTCGGACAGGATCAGCGGGCGCCCGGTCTGCATCTTCATCAGGCTGCCGAGGAAGCCCGCATAACCGGTGGAGATGGTGTGATAGCACCTGGCCGGGATCATGTTGCGCGCCACGCGCGCCAGCGTCCAGATCGGCAGGTGCATGATGCGCACGGTCCAGAAGTAGTCGACGAAGGACGGGTCGGTGCAGAAGCTGCGGTATTGCTCGGCCAGATAATCCCAGGCCTTCTTGCTGAACAGGAAGGAATCCTGGTCCAACTTGCCGCCGTCGGCCATCTGCGGGATCAGCTCGGCCAGCAGGCCGGTCAGCGCCTCGTGACTGGCGCCGCCGCGGCCGTAGTCGCGGAACTTGGTGTGCAACTCGTCCATCTGCGCGAACGCCGCCGCGTCGCCGCGCGAGCGCGTGACATTGGGCGCGGCCAGATGCTCGTGGATGTAATGGCGCTCCAGGTGCACCACGTTGTCGGGCAGCTGGTACTTGGGCGAACCGTAGTCCTGCGGGCGGCTGCCGATGAAGCACAGGCCGAAGCGGATCTCGGGAAAGCCGCGAATGATCTGATTGACCCAGCTCGACACGCCGCCGCTCACATACGGGAAGGTGCCTTCCAGCAGCAGCATGACGTCGCAGTCGGCGGCGCGGCGCTCGTAAGGATCGGCTGCGGCCTGGGTGGAAGTGGTGACTTGGTTCATGCGGGCCTTCGATTGGGATCCGGGCGGCCGCCGACGGCGCGCCGGCCATGGCGCCAGAAACGGTGCAACTGCGGATTGGAGGAGACGCTGGGGTTGTAGGCCATCTCGATGAAGAGCTTGCGCACCTGCTCGTAGTCGCGCTCCAGGTAGCTCAGCTCGGCCAGGTAGGGCAGCAGGCGGGTGCGCGAGAAGCCGTGCTCGGAAGCGTTCTGCAGCGCCTCGGCCGAGCCTGCGGCATTGCCTGTCATCAGCTCCAGGCGCACCAGCATGAACCACAGGCCGGGCTGTTCCTCGTTGATCGCCAGCGCCGCCTTGGCGTGCTCGCGCATCTGCGCGCAGGAATAGTTGAGCAGGTCGCCCTGCACCAGGTTCTGGTAAATCAGTTCCTGGTACAGCTCGGCCACCTGCCGGTGCATCAAGGCGCGCGCCTCGTCGTCGGGCGCGGACTCCAGCCGCGCGCGCAGCTCGACGATGCGCTGGGTGATCTTCTTTTCCTTGCCGTCCAGGATGCCGTAGGCCAGTAAGCGTACGTCGTCGGCCGGGTCGGCCAGCAGGTTGCGCAGCGACTCGCCGCTGGCGCGGGTGGGCGTACTCTGGATCGCCACCAGGGCGTTGAGGCGCTTGTCCACCGGCGTGCCGAGATTGCTCAGCTGCGCGCGCACGCGGTTGCCGGAAAAGCCGCTGCCTTCGCGGCGGCGCACGGTGATGAATTCCGGCGCCTCGGTGGTGTCGAAATGATCCGCCGCTTCGTCCTTGGGCCACAGGATGCCCACCGCCAGCGCCACCACCGCGCACAGCAGTCCCACCACCGGCATGAAGAAGTTGAAGAAGAACAGATACGCCAGCAGCCACTTGCGCGGATGGCGGTAGCGCTGCGGCACCAGCAACGCGATGGCCAGTGCCAGCAGCGCGCTGGACGCCAGGTGCAAGGCCAGGTAGCCGCTGATCGCCGCGAAGCCGATGCTGCCGGCGCCGCCGTGCAGCAGCATGCCGATGGAGGCGACCTCGAAGGAGATACCGGCGATGGTAAATTTATAAAGCACAGCGTTCCACCAGGTTGGGCAGCAGGCGCGCCGGGTCTTCCACGCCGATCGCCGCGGTGTGCGCCTCGGCATAGTTGGACAGGAACTTGTTGCCGAACTGCGCGTGCGACACCGTCTCCACCCGCATCAGATAACCATCGACGGCCGCCGCGCCCGACAGCGGCAGCAGCGTCATCAGCACGTTGCGGTTGCCGGACTTGTAGCTCCAGACCACGTCGGCGGCGCGCTTGAGGCGTCGGATCTGGTCGAACATGTCGCGCGACAGGTCGTCGTCGCCGAACACCAACGCCACCAGCGAAGAGTCGATACCGGTGTTGCGCTTCAAATGATGCAGGCGCACCACGTCGACCGCCAGCTCCGGCGGGCAGGTCGGCAGCTGCTGCAGGATGGCGCGCGAGGTCGCGCCCACTTCGATGCCGTCGGCGTAGTAATCGATCAGCACCGACATCAGCTGCAGCGTGTCTTCGTTGAGCGCCACGAACGGCAGCGCCTCCACCAGCAGCAGGCCGAACAGCTTGCCCTCGAAATTCTCCAGCGGCGCGACCACCAGATAGCGGCTCTGGTTGCGCAGCGCCTGGTTCACGCTCTCGGTCTGCACGTGCGCCAGCTTGCGCTGTTGCAGCGCGTATTTCACCAGCGGATCGTCGCCCGCGAATTCAGGCATCTTGCCCACCGCAGCCACCGGCTGGGCGACCACATTGCCCTGCGCGTCCAGGGTATGCACTGCAGCCGCCTCGACCTGGCAGCTTTGCACCAGGATCTGCAGGAAGGCCTCCGGCGCCGGGATCTTGGACGGATCCAGCATGGTCTGGGTGAGGGTCAGCGCGCGCATGCGGTCCAGCGATTCACGCAGCGTCAGCGGTTTGGAGAGCAGATCCTGCTCCAGCCGCTCGTGCGACAGACGCAGCAGGAAGTGGTTCTTGGTGAGCATGGTCAGGCGCTCATCCAGGTAGGCATTGATCGCCTTCAGGCGACGGCTGCGCGCATTCCAGACTTCGGCGAACTGTCCGCACAGCAGGGTCAGGATCAGGCCGCCCAGGAAATAAGGCTGCGGAAAGGCTTCTGCCGCCGACACCACCGCCTGCGAGGCATCGGCATGGATCTGGTGCACCAGCACATACCAGCCGGCCAGCATGGTGGCCACCGCGATCACGCCGATCGCGCTGCCGTAGCGCATGGCCAGGATCGCCGGCACCAGCCAGATCCAGGGAAACTGCGCGGCAATGCCGAACGGGTCTTCCGGTGCGATCCAGTACGACAGCGCCACCGCCGCCAGCACGAAGAGCACGGTCTCGACGATGCGCAGCGCCGCCTTGCGCGGCGAGCCGCTGTCGGTGTCGAAATGGGTGAATACCCTCGACCAGAAGTTCAAGCGGCGCCTGGTCTTGCCGACCAGCGGCTTGGCGTTGCCTGCCAGCCGCTGGCGCGGTGCGCCGATCGGGCTCTGGGCCGCCGGCTTGCTTTCGATATCGCTCACGATGCAGTCCTGAACTGACGAGGGCTCAGGGAGCCGGGGCCGGGGTCGCCTGCTCGGCGTCCTGCGCCGAACGCTGCAGCGAGGTCAGCGGCGAAAGCAGCGTGCGCGAGAGCTTCTGCGCCACGGCCGACAAGGCTTCACGGCTCCAGCCGCTCTTGCCGCCGGCGGCCGACCACACCACCTTGCCGGTGGCGACTTCGACCAGTTGCAGTGTCAGGCCCACGGCCGGCTCGCCGTCGATGCCGACCTTGTAGCGCCACTCATCGACGGTGCCGGTCAGCGCGTAGCTGAGGTTCTCAGAACGCGCCCATTCCAGGGCGGCATCCATCTGCTTGCGGTCCATCGGCTCGAACAGGGTTTCGTTGTTCAGCGTGGCCGGGTAGTGGCGCAGGTTGGCGCCGCCCCGCGCGCGCAGGATGCTCTCGGCGATCGCTTCGGCGCGCAGGCCGGCCTGCGGCGTCTCGGTGTGGTTGGCGAACGGCAGCAGGCCCCACTGACCGTTGGAAGCCAGCACCGGCGCGCGACCGATGTCGGTGGTGGTGCAGGCGGCCAGGCCGACGGCCAGCACCGCGGCTGCTGCCAGGCGCAGCAGACGAGACAGGCTGAAGATGGTTTGGTTTTTCATGTTGGTCACCGTTGGTTAGCGATGGGTTGAGACAAATAAACGAAAGGCATGATCAATGAATACCGGCCGCAATCAATACAGCCACTTGTACAGCACACTGAGTTCGAAACCGCGCTGCGGCGTGTTGGGCGTGGCGCTGGTGCTTTGCACGGCGATCGACAGCACGTCCTGGCCGATCACGCTGCCGGCCGCGCCGGCGCGCAGGTTGCGCCCCCAGCCGATATCCGAGGTGCGAGTCATGCCGATTTCGGCATACGGGCGCCAGGCGCGGGTGTAACTGCTTTCGACCACGGTGCCGGCGCCCAGGCTGATGCCATAGATGCGCGAATCCAGCGGCATGTAGCGGAATCCGGTCGGATCATTGCCGGCCGGGACCAGGCGTGCGATCTGATCGTCCGAGGCGCCATTGTCGACGAACTTGGCATCGCTCACGTAGGTGCGCAACGTCAGGTTGGGATACTCCACCCGGAAGTGTGTGCCGGCCTCGAGATTGAGCGTGCGTCCGCTGCCCAGCGAGGTGCCGGCTTGCGTCGTGTAGCGCTGGTACCCGCCGCCGAAGCGCAGGTACTCGGTGCGGCTCAGCAGCAGGTTCAGGTTGAGCTCGCCGCCGTAGCGTTTGGCGCCCACGCGCATGAGCGCCGAGTCGGTGGCGGCCAGGTTGTAGCCGCCGTTGCCGGACAAGGTCAGCTTGGGCGTGAGTTGCTTGGAAAACTCCAGACGCAGGCCGTTGAAGGAAGACATCGCGTCGCGATGCTGCAGGCCGACGCTGACGAAGCCGTCCTCGATGCGCCGGCGCAGCGACAGCTCGAACAGCTTGTCCACCGACGGTACATCGCCCAGCAGCGTGGCGTCGTCTACCGTCTGGTGGCGCTCGGTGTAGTTGAAATACAGCTTGGTGCCGGGCGTCAGCGTAAAGCCGGTGGTGACGTCGTAGCGCTTGGTCGCCAGCGGAAACTCGCGGCTGGAGGTATAGCCGGCGGAGAACTTGGCCGGCTCGTCGGTGACCAGGTTGGTCAGGCGGTTGTGCAGCTCGTCGTCGGCCGGCAGGCGGTCCAGCTGGTCGAACGCCAGCGTCTGCGCCAAGCCCACTCGGCCGGCCACGCGCGCCGCTTCGATGCGGTCGTACATGGGCAGCCAGTCGGCCAGGTTGTCGAGCATGTTGTTCAAGCCCTGGCGATCGTCCGCCGCCAGGGCCAGCGCCAGCTCGCCCCACAGCGGGCGGTCCAGCTCGCGCGCGAAGCGGGTGGCCAGCCAGGCGCGCGCCAGGTCGGACTCGCCGGTGTTCATGGCGTAGGCCAGCGCCAGCTCGCGCACGCTGGAGGACAGGCGCGCATCGTCGCGCGGACGCTGGCCGGATTCCGAAGTCGGCGCGAAGAGCGCGTCGGGCCCCTTGTCCAGTCGGGCCGCAATGCCTTCGCGCTCGCCGCGCTCGCCGGCGTCGCGACGTGCGGCGGCTTCCATTTCCTTCAACAGGGTCGGGCCGTCGGCCGGCGGCAGGTTCTTGTCGGCCGGCGCGACGAGCCTGGTGGCATCGCTCTTCAACAGCGCCTGCAACACGCGCAGGCTGGCGTCGGACTGCATGAACAAGGGCGACAGCGCCGCCAGGCGGTCGCGCCATTCCTTCAATTGGTTGGGCGGGATGTTGCGCAACACCTTGGGGTCGCGCAGCTCGAACCACGCGCGGCGGCGGATGCGCCAGGCCAGGTCGGGCTGGCCGGTGGCGTCCAGCGCCTCGGCGTAGCTCATCAGCCAGAGGTAATCGTTCTGCGGGAAGCCGGACTTGCGGAACCAGTGCAGCGCCACGTCCTGGCGGTTCAGCGACATGTTGGCGGCGGCGAACGGGCCCCACAGCTGCGGCAGGGTCTCGGCCTCGCCGGCCCACAATTGCAGCGCGCGCTTCAACAGTTCGGTGTCGCGCCCGGCGATCAGCACCCAGATCAGCTCGGCGCGCACTTCGGCCGAACGCGGGCGCAGCGTCAGCGCCGCGGCCATGTCGGCGCGCGCGCCGGGCAGGTCGCGTCGCAGCTGCTTGATGGTGGCGCGCACGGTCAGGTAGGGCACGTTCTTTTCCAGCAGCGCGTTCTGCTGCGGGGTAATGCTGTCGATGAAGGCTTGCGCGCCGTCGAGGTCGTTGATGCGCTGACGATAAGTCAGCGCCTGCACCGCGAAGTTGGCCACGCCGGTACGACGGAAGCCAAACTCGGCCAGCTCGGCGGCGGCGCGCGGTTGCTCCTCCTGGATCACGCCCATCATGTTGCTGATGTCGCCCTCCTCCGCCTTGTCGGAGGCCAGCAGCTTGTCGTAGCCCAGGCGCGCCTCTTTCTCGTGCTCGAGGAAGCGCGCGACCTCGGCATAGGCGCGCCAGAAATCGGTATTGCCCACCGGCGCAGCGGTGGCGGCGTCGTTGAGGATGGACATCGCATCTTCGATGTGGCCGTTCAGATAGAGCTGGTTGGCGGCCAGCAAGGCGTTGCCGGCAGTGGCGCCGAACTCCTGGCGTTGCTGGCGCAACAGCGCCAGCGCGTCGGTATCGCGGCCCATGCGCAAATACAGCCTGGCCAGCGCATCCATCTCGGCGTTGCGCTCGGTGGCGACTGCCTGCCCACGCCCGGCGCTCTTCTTCAGGCTGGCTTCCAGCAACGCGGCGGCGCGGTCGGCCTGGCCGATGTTTTCATACTGGGCCACCAGCTGATTGAGCCACTTGGGGTTGCCCGGGTCGACGTGCATCTTGTGCTGCAGGGCCTCGACCACGATCTCTTGCTCGAAGGTGCCTTCGGCGATGCGCAGCACGTTGTCCCAGGCCGCCTCGTCGTTGGACAGGCGGGCGTAGGCCAGCCACTGCGGCGTGGCCTGCTCGGGCACGCCGCTCCACTCGCTGACCTCGGCCAGGCGCTTGCGCCAGGCGGCGCTGTCGGGCTTTTGCCGCACCGCCGACTGCGCCAGCAGGCGCGCGTCGACCAGGTTGCGGTTGCCCAGGAAGACGTTGAAGGCCAGCGTGTAGATGTCGTCGTCGAACGGCAGCCGGGCGATGTCGCGGCTGGCGGCCATGTCGGCTGCGGTGGGCTGGCTGGGGTCGCCGGCCGGGCGCGCCATCACGGCGGCCGGCCTGGCATCGGCGGCAGCCGTGCGCAGGATGCGGCCGTCACGCAGGGCGTCGCGCATGCGCAGGCGCAGCTCGTGCGGCGAATGCAGCAGCGCCTGCGTCAGGCGCAGCGAGCGCGTGAAGTCGCGCATGCTCTGGAAGTGCACCTGGGCGTACGCTCCCTCGCCGGCGCCGGCCAGCGGCGTGCCGCGCAAGTTCATGGACAACTGCAGCAGCTGCTTCACGTAGCGCTCTGCCGCGTCCGGACGGTTGGCGGCCTGCGCCAGTTTGGTCAGGAACAGCAAGGTCTGTTTGTCCTCGGCCAGCGGGCCCAGGTTGGCGTCGGCCGCGGCCAGCGCTTCCTGGTACAGGCCGCCGGCCTGCAAGTTGCGCAGCGCGGTCATGAAGTTGTCGCGGCGTGCCTCCAGCGAACCGGCGCTCTTCATGGCCAGCAGGTAGAAGGCGGCGCTGCTGCGGTAGTCGCCCAGGCCCAAGCTTTCGCGCCCCATGCGGATCGCATCGGCGTTGGGCATGGAGGCGGTCGACTGGTCGGCCAGGATGCGCGAGAAGGCGACGTGCGCCGCCTCGGTGTCGCCCAGGGCCAGCGCGTCCTGCGACAGTTGCAGCCATTGCTGCGAGGTCAGCGGATAGGTCATCAATTGCTGCAGCTGGCCGCGCAGTTGCGCGATCTGGACGGCGCGTTCGGGTGACTTCTCGGGCAGCGCAAAGGCCTCCTGCTGGCGGATGCGGTATTCCAGCCAGGCGGCGTCGACCCGCGCCGACGGATCCGTGCCCTGCTGCAGCAGGGCCAGGTTCTGGCGCGCCTCGGCGTATTGGCCCAGGCCGATCATCTGGCGCACCAGCTCGGCGCGCAGCGAGGCGTTGCCGGGCTGCGCCTTGAGGAAGACCTTGAGGTACTCGATCGTCAGCTGGTCCGGACGGCCGCTCGCGTTGGCCACCTCAAGGCGCTGTTGCAGCGAGACCTTGGGATAGACGAGGGCGAACACCGTCCCGGCCGCCAGCGCGAAGCCGGCGATCGTCCAGGGCGAAAACAGCCTCAGCCGTTCATAAGGTGCATTGAACGAGTACCAGGTGCCTTGTTGTCGCGAGTTGGGCGTTTGCGGTGCCGATGTCATATTGGTGAACTGCGGACTTGCTTGTGAAATTCTTGGCCCACGACTGGGCGGCGATGGAGGCCGAGCTGCCGCGCGCGAGCGGCTTGCCGTCGGCGCTGGCGCTGCATTGCTTGGCGCCGCTCACGCTGAAAGTCGAGGCGCCGTTGGCGGCCAGCGTGAAGCTGAGCTCGGCCTTGTTGCCGTTGACGGTGCGCTTGAAGTCGCCGACCTGGCCGCCGGCTTCCAGCAGCATCGGCAGCGCGGCCTGCGGCGCGGCGGCAGCGCGTTCCTTCAGGCGCACTTCGCCGGCGGCAGCGATCAGGTAACGGTCGCTCGGGCCCGGGGCGATGCCGGCCACGCCCGGCGCCGACAGGTCGTACTCGGGCGCGCCGTCGGGAATGCGCAGCGTACGCAGGTGGGCGCCGGTGCGATAGACCAGGGTGCCGTCGGCGGTGCGCGCCACGCTGGTGTTTTCGAAATCGATCACCTTGCGGATGTACTGCGACACGAACAGGCGCGTGAACGGCTGCACCTGGGCCCAGCGGTGGATCTTGTGCAGCGCCGCCACCGAGGCCGGCTTGGTGCCGGCGTAGAAATGGTAATAGATGTCCACCGCCTTGAAGCGGATCGGCTCGCCGGTCAGCTCGTAGCTTTCGATGGCGCGCTCGAAGCCGTAGAACGGGCCGGTCCAGTTGCCGGTGTAGACGTTCTCGTCCTGGTTGGGCGCGAACACCTGGTACCAGCCTTCCTTGCGCACGCCCTGGGCGGCGATGTCGGTCCAGCTCTTGCGGCTGTTGGTGATCATGGTGTCGCCGCCGTTCATGTTCAGGTAACCGTCCAGGTACACCTGGGCAATCGCCTCGGGCGGCGGTACGCAGTTGCCGGTCCACAGGAAGATCTCGGCCTTCTTGCCCGGCGGCAGCAGGGTGTTGTTGATGTAGTCCATCGAGCCCTTGATCTCACGCTGCAGGTTGAACTTGTAGTTCGGGATCTCCAGCGTGTGCGAGGCGTCGCCGTCCATCTGCGTGATGTCGGCGCGGCTGGTGCCGTGCATGGCGTCGGCCCAGCTGAACGGGTGCGAGAACGAATGGCTGGCCGGCTCGATGTAAGGCAAGGTATACATCTTGCGCGCCAGCGCGGTGGTCTGTGCCGACAGCTTGGGATAGACGCCCTGCGGGCTCAGCTCCCCCTCCACCACCGAGACGGTGACGGGGAAACGGTACTTGTCCCAGATCTCGCGCTGCAGGACTTCCACCGCGAACGGCGAGCCGGGGTATTCCGCCTTGGAGGGGAAACCGTCGCCGTCCAGGTGACTCATCATGATGCGGCGGCCGCCTTCGGTGGTGACGTCGGGCACCGGGATGTCCGGCAGGCGCAGCGCGCGCTTCAGGAAGCTCAGCGGCTGCAGCACCCAGCGCGGCGGATCCAGCACCGGCAGCGTGGTGGTGGCGAACGGCGCCAGCGCAAAACCGCCCCAGGGCGTGATCGCGGCGGCGTCATAGGTGTTGTTGCGGTTGTCCTTCATGCGTAGCAAGGACTTGGCGTTGGGGTCGGTCAAGCGCACGTATTCCAGCTGGGTGCGGTCCACGCGCGGCTTGGTCTCGAAGCCCATCAGCTCGGCATCGGCTTCGGTCACGCTCAGCTTGTCCGGCGCCGGCGCCGAGAAGCTGGTCAGGCCCAGCATGCCGGCGGTGATCTTGGTCATCTGGAAGCCGAAGGCGTTGAAGATCGCCACCGGCACGCCTTCCTTGATGCGCGCGTTGATCCACGGTCCCAGGCGCTGATGGTCGATGCCGCTGCGAAACCAGGTCACCACGCCGGCATAGCGCCCGGCCAGCGGTTCGGTGGGCAGGCCCTGGCGGCCGACCTCGCGGAACTCGTAGCGCAGGCCCAGGTGATTCATCTGGATGCCCAGGAAGCGCTGCGCCTCGCTGGTGTGCAGGTCGTCGCCCTCGGCCAAGTCGAGCAGCACCAGCACGTTGCGCGGCACCAGCTCGACGCTGGAGACGCCGATCGACATCAGCGAGCCGTCGGCCACCCAGGGGATGAAGCCGTGCGTGGAAATCTTCTTCGCGGTCTCGCGCGCCAGATCGCGCGCGCCCGGCTGTTGCGGATCAACGTAGTCGATCGAGATCACCGGCAGGTGGTATTTGTCGCGCACGGTTTCCATCTGGCCCAAGAGCCAGGCGCGGTCGTTTTCCGGCACCGGGCCGTAGCTGCGGCGACCGGCGTCATAGCCGCGATACAGTGACTCGGCGGCCACGGCATAGGTCAGCGGCGCGATCTCCGGCAGCAGCTCGAAGCCGCGGTTGAGGAACAATTTGGCCTCGGGATAACGGCGCTTGAACTCGCGCAGCGTCTCCACCATGGCGGCGGTCTGGCGCGCGCGTTCGGCGTCGGTCTTGGCGAACAGCTGGTAGGAGTCCAGCGTGTCGAGGAAGAAACCGCGCCAGCCCTGGGCCCACAGCGGGGCGATGATCTTGTCGAGGAAGAAGTCGCGCCAACCCGGCGCGGCCTGGTCGATCACACGGCTGCCCCAGGCGGCATTGTCGCCGCGCAGCAGGCCAGACGGCAGTTGCTTGTAATAGGGACGCGAGGGCTGCACCTCGCCCAACGAGACATACGCGAACAGTTGGTGCACGCCGTCGGCGGCGGCGCGGGTGCGCACGGCGGGATGGCTGACGAACTCGGGCTCGACCACCGCCACGTCGAAAGCCTGCAGGTCGGCCAGCGGGGGATTGGGACCGTAATAGAAAGCGACTGAAGCGGGCGCGTCCGCCGCCGGTGCGGCCGGCGAGGTCTGCGCCGGCGCCGAGCCGCTCAACAGCGCGGCGCCGCCTGCGGCCAGCCCCCACAGCAGCACGCGCAAGCCGCGCGCACTCGCCTTCACCATCCGCAGCCAAGCAGATCCCTGTTGAGCGCTTCCCGCCACGCCCCCTCCTTATTCATTAGTTGATCGACAACGATTTCCGCATCAGACCATTGATGAGCCGGGGCGAAAATCCGGAAATTCCTGATCTGAACGAAAAATCAGCAAAATCCGGAAGTGTTTCCCAGTAAAAACTACTGCGGAAATACCGAATTCTATCTATTTTTTACGAAGCGAATTATATTGACTTATTGACAATATTATTGAGGGTCAGGACAAAAATCACAGACTTGTTGTCGAATTAATACTATTTTATTGTTATCAGGCAAGCTACCGCGCCACGCCAGGGCGGTCATGTCCGCGCCGCCCGCTGCGTACTTGCCCCGCATTAACGCGCGAAAGCGCAGCGACCGCAAGCTCGACAGGAGCCCGCGTCGCCAGATCAAGGATAGGGGAAATCAGAACAGGCTGCTGTCGATGCCTTCGCATTCGAGGGTCAACAGGCGCGCGGTCTTCATCAGCGCCGGCGCCAGCTCATCGCGGATCATCACGCGATCCGGCAACGGCCCCACCGCGCTGCAGTTCAGGCCCATCGATAGCGGCGGATTGCCCAACGCCAGCGGCACGCTAATGGCGAAGGTGTCGCGCTGGTATTCACCGGCGGCCAGGCAATAGCCGTGGGTATCGAGGTCGCCGAAGGCGCGCTCCATCCTGGCCACCACCTGCGGCCCATGCTCACCGCTCTTCTTCCAGATGCCAAACAGCAGGCGCTGGCGCTGTTCGGGCGGCTGCGACCAGACATACGCGCGCCCGATCGAGCTGAGCGCCATGGGCACGGTGCGTCCCACGCCCAGGCGCAACGTGGCGATCTTGCTGCCGTTGCAGTACTGGATGTAGACCATGTCGAGCTGGTCGGCCACGGCCAGGCCGACCGACATGTCGAAGCGGTCGGCGAAGTCCTGCATGATCTCGCGCGCCACGCGCGGAGCCGGGCTGTTGGCCAGGTACTTGTGCCCCAACCGCAGGCCGCGCACGCCGATCTGCACACGCACGCCGTCCGGGGCGCGGTCGAGATAGCCCAGCGCCACCAGCGTCGCCGTCAGGCGCGACACCGAGGCCTTGGAGTAGCCGGTGCGGCGCACCAGCTCGGCATGGGTCAACGGCTTGGCGCCGCCGTGGAATACCTTCAGCAGCAACAGCGCGCGCTCCAGCGTGTGGGTGCCGGCCGAAGCTTCGCCGGCGGCGTCCTCGCGCACCACGTCGGGCAAGGTCGCATCGGCCACGCGGGCACGGGCGGCCTCAACCCGGCGCACGTTGCGCCTCCATCTTCTGCAGCTGTCGCCCCATGGCCAGCAGTTGCGGTCCGGCGCGCTGCTCCACGCGCGCCTTGGTGAGCGTGCGCGACTGACCGGCGCACAGCAGCACCATGGGCAGGCGATCGGCCAGCTGCAAGGGAGTGGCGACGACGGTGATATCCGGCCCCCAGTCGCCGGTGGACACGCAATACGACTTCTCGGCGATCTGCGCCTCGGCCTCGGTCAGTTTCTGGCGCACCGCCATCCAGTCGTCGCGCTTGTGATAGGGCCGCATATGGTCCAGCAGATAACCGCGCTCGTTCTCGTGCAGGCAGGCCAGCAGCGCCCAGCCTACCGGCGAAGATGCCATCGGCATGTGCTCGCCCACGCCCAGGCCGACGGTGGCGGCGTTGGAGGCGCTGTGGCAGTTTTCGAAGAACACCATGTCCAGCCCGTCGCGCCCGGCCAGCGCCACGAACACGCCGTTGTCGTCGGCCAGCTTCTGCATCAGTGGGCGCGCCTGCAGCACCACGTCGGTATCGACCATGGCGGCGAATCCCAAAGTCAGCACCGCCACCGCAAGGCGGTACTTGCGGCGCTGTTCGCTGTAGGTGAGGTAGCCCAGCGCGGTGAGCGTCTGCGCCAGGCGCGAGACGGTGGCCTTGGGCAGGCCGGTGCGCAGGGCGATGTCCTGGTTGGCCAGCCACTCGGCCTCGCCGAGGAAGGCATCGAGCACGGCGAAGCCGCGCTCGATGGGCTTGATGATGCCCTGCGCCGCGGCGTCGCCGCGAAACTCGGGCGGATTGGGTGCGCGCAGGACGATGCGCACATCCTTGCGCACGTCGCGGCGACGACGCGCCGGGCCGGCTGCGGCCGCCTTCAAGTGCGGTCTCCCGGCGGCGGGCGAAGCGGCGCAAACGCGATGGCGAAATTCACTGGGTCTCCTTGCGGCGCATCGTCGTGGATGCGCATCGATATCTTCACGCCCGGCCGCGCCGGTCATTCACCGCGCGGCGATCGGGCAAGCGCCTTGTGCTGCTCCTGCCTGTTGCTCCTGTCTCTTGACGACACCATGCGACAGCCTGCGCGGCAGGGTCAACCGATGAATATTTTATGTTCCGTACTTTGAAATTTTCAATCGTGTTTTGAACAGCGAACGCCGTATGCTGCGCCGCGCCAGCGGATTTCCGGGCGGCATATGCAGTCGCTGCTCCGCGCACATGGCCTGCTTCATCGCATCAGCGACCCGACAGATTATTTTGTTGCGCACTGCAAGATGCAGCCGTGCAACGCTGCGAGCTGCGGCGACACGATTTGAAAGACATTCCACGATTCCGATATACGGAACAGCCGCAAAAGCCTGCTTGACACCCCTTCCCGGCTTCCAGACTATACGGTCAACGCAGCACCGGAAGCGTCCGTCGACAGGACGCGGCATACCGGAAGAACACCCAGAACCAAGCAAGAGAGACACGCCGACCATCGCCCGCCCTGCGGCGCGATGGCGACGACGGCGACAAACCTATAACGCCGGCGCCAAGCCGGCACGCCGCCATCAACAGCCAACCGAAACGAGCACGCGGATACCTCGCGGGGCGCAGCTTCGCCCGCACCATTTGCCTGCCGCTTCACCGATGTTTCAGAACAGGGAAAGAGTCATGAGCAATGAACGCATGCTGGACGGCAAGGTCGTCATCGTCACCGGATCGGGCGGCGGCATCGGGCGCGAGATCGCGCTGGCGATGGCGCGCCAGGGTGCAGCCGTGGTGGTCAACGACATCGGCGCCTCGCTTGCCGGCGAAGGCGGCAGCGCCGGGCCGGCCCAGCAGGTGGTCGACGAGATCAAGGCATTGGGCGGGCGCGCCGCGCCCAACACCGACAGCGTGGCCGACGCCGCCGGCGCCGAGCGTATCGTCGAGCAGGCGGTGCAGACCTTCGGTCGCATCGACGCCGTGGTCAACAACGCCGGCATCCTGCGCGACGCGCTGTTCCACAAGATGAGCGGCGACGAGTGGGATGCCGTGCTGAAGGTGCACCTGTACGGCGCCTACAACGTCAGCCGCGCCGCGGCGCTGCACTTCCGGGAACAGAACTCGGGCAGCCTGGTGCACATGACCTCCACCTCCGGCCTGATCGGCAACCTGGGCCAGGCCAATTACTCGGCGGCCAAGCTGGGCCTGACCGCACTGTCGAAGTCGATCGCGCTGGACATGCAGAAATTCAACGTGCGCTCCAACTGCATCGCGCCCTTCGCCTGGAGCCGCATGATCAGTTCAATCCCGGTGAAGAACGAGGAACAGCAGGCGCGGGTGGACAAGATCAAGCAGATGACGCCGGACAAGATCGCGCCGCTGGCGGTGTATCTCGCCAGCGATGCCGCAGCCGAGGTCAATGGCCAGGTCTTCACGGTGCGCAACAACGAGATCTTCCTGATGAGCCAGCCGCGCCCGTTGCGCTCCATCCATCGCGATCACGGCTGGACTCCGCAGACCGTGGCCGAGCATGCGATGCCTGCGCTCAAGGCCAGCTTTGTGCCGCTGGACCGCTCGGCTGACGTGTTCCAGTGGGACCCGGTGTAAGCGGACGACGCCATGGCCATCGATTACCACAAGCTGAAGAACTGGCGCTTCCCGCCGCTGCAGCACGCCTACGACGAAAAGGACAGCATGCTGTACGCGCTGGGCATCGGCGTGGGCGCGGCGGCCGCCAGCGATGACGGCGCCGGCGCGCTGCACTTCGTCTACGAACGGGATCTGCAGGCCATGCCCAGCATGGCGGTGATCCTGTGCCACCCCGGGTTGTGGATGGGTGCGCCGGAGGCCGGGGTGGATCTGTTGAAGGTGGTGCACGGCGAGCAGCGCCTGCGCCTGCACCGGCCGCTGCCGGTGGCAGGTATCGTCACCGGCGTGTCGCGCGTGAAGGCGGTAATCGACAAGGGGCGCGACAAGGGCGCACTGCTGATCGTCGAACGCGAATTGCGCGACGCCGCCGGCGAACTGCTGGCGACCGTCGAGCAAACCAGCTTCTGCCGCGGCGACGGCGGCTTTGCCGAACAGGGCCAGCCCAGCGACGACACGCCGCCGGCCATGCCGCCGGTGCCGCAGCGCGAGCCCGACCTGGTGTGCGAACTGCCCACGCGCGCCGAAGCCGCGCTGGTGTATCGCCTCTCTGCCGACCGCAACCCGCTGCACGCCGACCCCGAGACCGCGCGCCGCGCCGGCTTCCCCTCGCCCATCCTGCATGGGCTGGCGACCTACGGCGTGGCCTGTCACGCACTGGTGCGCAGCTGCTGCGACTACGACGCCTCGCGCCTGCGCGCGCTGGCCACGCGCTTCTCAGCGCCGGTGTATCCGGGCGAAACCATCCGCACCGAGATCTGGCGGGACGGCGAGCACATCCAGTTCCAGGCGCGCGCGATCGAACGCAATGTAGTGGTGCTCGCCAACGGCGCCGCCGAAATTACCGTCAACGCCGCTCAGGCCAGCGCCTGAAGCGCACCGAACCCAAACACGGAGACAGCCATGACCACCAAGACCGCGGAGATCCGCTCCGACATCGCCTTCAGCACTCCCGACCGCATTGTGGTGCGCGGCAAAAGCCTGCCCGACGAGATCCTGGGCAAGATGAACCTGGGCGACTTCGCCTACCTGCAACTGACCGGCAAGACCGCCACGCCCGAGCAGTCGCGCATGTTCAATGCGGTGCTGATCACGCTGGTCGAGCACGGCATCACCCCCAGCGCGATCGCCGCACGCATGACCTACGCCGGCGCGCCGGAGTCGCTGCAGGCGGCGGTGGCGGCCGGCCTGTGCGGCCTGGGCACGGTGTTCGTCGGCACCACCGAGGGGGCGGCGAAGATGCTGTACGAGGCCTTCGACGGTGCGGGAGACAATCCTGACCTGCACGCGCTGGCCATGAAGACCGTGGCCGCCTTCCGCGAACGCAAGCAGATCATCCCCGGCCTGGGCCATCCGGTGCACAAGCCGATTGACCCGCGCACGCCGCGCCTGTTCGCCATCGCCGCCGAGAACGGCATGGCGGGCAAATACGTGCAGCTGATCCAGCTGATCCAGCAGGAAGCCGAGCGCGCCTCCGGCAAGGTGCTGCCGATCAACGCCACCGGCGCGCTGGGCGCGATCTGCTGCGAGTTCGGTTTCCCATGGAAGATCGTGCGCGGCTTCGGCGTGATGGCGCGCGCCATCGGCCTGGTCGGCCATATTCTGGAGGAATCGGAAAATCCGATTTCCTACCAGCTGTGGCACGAGATCGAAGACCGCGCCAGCGCCCACCTGCGCGGCTGAACGGGGAACGACGACATGCACCAGCCCCACGTCCTGTGCACCTTCGCCGACGGCGTCGCCACCATCACGCTGAACCGGCCGGATCGGCTGAACAGCCTGAACGACGGCATGCACGACACCATAGCGGCCTTCCTCGAACGCATCGAGCATGACCCGGCGCTGCGCGTGCTGGTGCTCACCGCCACCGGCCGCGCCTTCTGCGCCGGCCAGGACCAGAGCGATCGCAAGCCGTTGCCGGATGGCCAGAAACGCGACATGGGCGCGGCGCTGGAACGTTACTACAAGCCGTTGGTGCTGCGCCTGCGCGCGCTGCCGGCGCCGGTGGTGTGCGCCATGAACGGCCTGGCCGTGGGGGTGGGCGCGACGCTGGTGCTGGCCTGCGACATCGTGATCGCCAAGCAGTCCGCCTACTTCGTGCAGGGCTTCACCAAACTGGGCCTGATGCCCGACGGCGGCGCCTCGCAGTTCCTGCCGCAGCGCATCGGCACGGCGCGCGCGCTGGCGCTGTGCATGCTCAACGACAAGCTGCCGGCGCAACAGGCGGCCGACTGGGGCCTGATCTGGCGCTGCGTGCCGGACGACGAATTCGATGCCGCCGGCGCCGCTTTGGTGGCGCAACTGGCGAGCTCGGCCACGCGCGCGCTGGCGCTGACCAAGCAGGCCATCTATGCCGCCCCAAACAACACGCTGGGCCAGCAGCTGGATCTGGAAACCACCTCCCAGCGCGCGCTGGGTTACACCGACGATTACCAGGAAGGCGCAGCCGCCTTCCGCGACAAGCGTAGCGCCGTCTTCAAGGGACGTTGAAGCGATCGCAGCGATTGCACGCACAGCAAGCACAAGCAGGAAGGGATCGCCGGCGCCATTGCCGGCAACGAGAATAAATGGCCGCCGCAAGCACGGCGCACCGACCACAACAGGAGATGAAGATGATCAAGTTGAGCAAGGCTTTCAAGATCGGCGTGCTGGCCTGCGCCATGGCGGCTTCGGTCGCAGCATCCGCCGGCGCCCACGCGGCCGACGTCACCATCGGCGCGCTGTTCCCGCTGTCCGGCCCGAACGCCTCGTACGGCGACATCTTCGGCTCCGGCGCCAACCTGGCGGCCGAGCACATCAACGCCGACAATCTTTTGGGCGGCAAGCTCTCGATCCAGTACGAAGACAGCCAGGCGCTGCCGCAGGCCGGCGTGATCGGCATGAACAAGCTGGTCAACGTGCAGAAGGTGCCGTATGTGCTGTCGGCCTTCACCGGCGTGTCCAAGGCGATCTCCACCATCGCCACCCGCACGAAGACGGTGGCGGTCAACGGCGGCGGCGTCGGCCCCGACCTGGCCGAGCTGGGCCAGTACTTCTGGAACATCATCCCGCTGGCCAACTATGAAGTGCGCGCGATCATTCCCTACCTGGTGGGCGAGCGCAAGATGAAGAACGTGGTGCTGGTCTACGTCGACGACCCGCTCGGCCAGGCCATCAAGAAGGAGCTGGAAAGCGCGCTGCCGCCGGCCGGCGGCAAGCTGCTCGAGGCGCTGTCGGTGCCGGCCACCGCCCAGCAATTCGGCGGCATCGCCGCGCGCGTGCGCTCGGCCAACCCGGATGTGATCTACGTCGCCTCCTACGGCTCGCAGCAGTCGCAGATCGTCAAGCAGTTCCGCGACAACGGCATCAAGCAGCCCTTCGCCAGCTACACCGCGTTCTCGATTCCGGAAATCAACGCCCAGCCTGAAGCCGTCGGCTCGATGTACACCTCGCAGAACATCGACTGGAACTCGCAGGATCCGGTAACCAAGCGCTTCGTGGACGATTACAAGAAGAAGTACAACAAGATGCCCACCGCCTACATCGCCAACTACTACAACGCGGTGCGCATGTTCGGCCTGCTGGCGCAGCAGCTGATCAAGAAGGGCCAGCCCATCACCGGCGACAACCTGTTGAAGCAACGCATCGAGACCAAGACCTTCGACCTGGTGGGCGGCAAGGTGAGCTTTGCCGAGAACGGCACCGTGACCATGCCGATGCAGATCAACGAGATCGACGGCAAGGGCGGCAAGGTGCTGAGCACCTCGGCCAAGTAAGCAATCTGACTGGAGTCGCCGGCGCCGCCGCCCGCGACGCCAATCGAGGAAAACGACATGTTGCTGCTACAGCTATTGATCAACGGAGTGCAGGTGGGCGCGCTGTACGCGCTGATCGCGGTCGGCTTTTCGCTGATCTTCGGCTCCACCCGCATCTTCCACTTCGCCCACGGCTCGGCCTTTACCATCGCGGCCTACGTGTTCTATGACCTGCTGGCCATCGCCCAGCTGCACTGGACCGTCGCCGTGCTGGGCGCGGCGGCCGCGGCCATCCTGTTCGGGCTGGCGCTGAACCGCTTTGTCTACATCCCGATCCAGAAGCACGAGGGCTCCTTCTTCACCGTCTTCGTGGCCTCCTTCGGCGTGGGCATCATCGTGCAGAACCTGTGCGGCATGTTCTTCGGCCGCAGCTTCGTGGCGGTCAGCACGCCGCTCTCGCGCAGCATCGAGCTGGTGCCGGGCTTGTACGTGTCGCCGCTGGCGGGCATCGCCATTGCCATCGCGGTGATCTTCTTCTTCGCGCTGCAACTGTTCCTGAT
Organism: Herbaspirillum sp. LeCh32-8; assembly: GCF_017814915.1. Classification (GTDB taxonomy): domain Bacteria; phylum Pseudomonadota; class Gammaproteobacteria; order Burkholderiales; family Burkholderiaceae_D; genus Herbaspirillum. Next base: position 21,746 of record NZ_JAGIPZ010000017.1, read on the forward strand.
GCGCACCCACACCGGCATGGCCATGCGCGCGCTGTCGGAAAACCCCGAGCTGGTGCGCGCCTACGGCCTGTCGCCGCGCCGCCTGTCGATGACGGTGTTCGCGCTGGGCTCGCTGCTGGCGGTGCCGGCGGCGGTGCTGTCGGCGGCAGGCTCGGGCCTGAACCCGGCTATCGGCCACCACGTGATGCTGATCAGCCTGGCCGCCACCATCGTCGGCGGCGTCGGCAGCCTGCGCGGCGCGGCCTGCGCCGGCCTGCTGCTGGGCCTGGCCGAGAACCTGGCGCTGGCCTACTTCGAGCCGCAGTGGAGCGAGGCGATCACCTTCATCGTGCTGTTCCTGTTCATCCTGTTCCGCCCGTCCGGCTTCTTCGGCCGCGCGGTCGCCCATTGAGGCTTACCCGACCATGCTCGCCTATCTTCTCAATCTCGCCACGCTGATGTGCATCAATGCGGTGCTGGCGATCACGCTGAACTTCATCATGGGTTATGCCGGGATCTTCTCGATCGCGCATGCCATCTTCTTCGGCGTCGGCGCCTATGGCGCGGCCTGGTTCGCCATGCACGCCAGCGCCAACATCTTCGTGGTGATCCCGGTGGCGATGGTGGTGGCGGGCGCCTTGTCGCTGGTGCTGGCGTTGCCGGCGCTGCGGGTGCGCGGCGAATACTTCGTGGCCGCCTCGCTGGGCCTGCAGGTGCTGGGCGTGACCGTGTTCTCGGAGTGGAAGTCGGTCACCGGCGGACTGGGCGGCATGATCGGCATCCCGCCGGCCGACCTGTTCGGCTACGCCGTGACCGACCCGGTGCAGTTCCTGCTGCTGGCGCTGTGCTGCCTGATCCCGGTGCTGCTGGTGACGAGCGTGCTGCTGCGCTCTTCCTTCGGCCGCAACCTGAAGGCCATCCGCGACAGCGAGACCGCGGCCTACGCCTTCGGCAAGAACGTGGCGCTGATCAAGACCATGTCGGTGGTGATCTCGGCCATGCTGGCGGCGGTGGCCGGCGCGCTGTACGCGTTCTACATGGGCTTCATCAACGTCGAGAGCTTCATGCTGGACACCTCGGTGCTGCTGATGGCCATGGTCATCATCGGCGGCACCGGCACGCTGCTGGGCCCGATCGTGGGCACCGTGCTGCTGATGCTGCTGCCGGGCGTGTTCAGCTACATGAGCTTCCTGCCGCAGACCGAGATCGGCTCGATCCAACAGATCGCCTATGGGTTGGCGATGGTGCTGCTGATGATCTTCCGTCCGGGCGGTATCGTCGGCTCCGGCAAACCCCGCGCCGCCAAGGAGAAGGCCGCATGAACGCCATCATCGAACGAGACAGCGCCCTGCAGCAGGCCGGCGCCGGGCAGGACGGCGAAGTGCTGCTGTCGATCCGCCACCTGAACATGAGCTTCGGCGGCCTGAAGGTGACCAACGATGTGTCGCTGGACCTGCGCGCCGGCATCGTCACCACGCTGGTCGGCCCCAACGGCGCCGGCAAGACTACGCTGTTCAACCAGATCACCGGCCACCTCGTACCCAACAGCGGCGAGATCCTCTGGCGCGGCAAGTCGCTGCTGGGCAAGAAGCATTTCCAGATCAGCCGCCTGGGCATCGCCCGCACCTTCCAGGACCTGCGCCTGTTCAATCACATGACGGTGGAAGAAAACGTGCTGACCGTGATGGAGCCGACCTCCTGGATCTGGCAGCCTGGCGGGCGCGCCGCGCGCAACGAACGCAGGCAAAAAGTGCAGGCCATCCTGCAGCGCACCGGCCTGGCGGCCAAGGCGCACACCCGCGCCATCGACCTGGCCTACGCCGAGCGCAAGTTCCTGAGCATGGCGCGCATCATGGCCGCCGATGCCAAGATCTGGCTGCTGGACGAGCCGGCCTCGGGCCTGGACCGCAGCTCGTACGAGCTCTTCCTCGACCTGCTGCGCAGCGAAGTCAAGAAAGGCGTGACGGTGTGCATCATCGAGCACAACCTGGACATCGTGGTCGGCATCTCGGACCGCATCGCCTTCCTCGACCAGGGCAAGCTGCTGGCCGACGGCCTGCCTGACGTGGTGCTGAAAGACCCGCACCTCGCAGCCATCTATTTCGGAGACCAGAACACATGACGGCGCAACCCAACCCAGAACCCCAGCCGCTGGTGCTGGAAACGCGCGGCCTGGTGGTCGGCTACGGCGGCCGCCCGGTGCTGCGCGACTTCAACTTCAACCTGCGTGCGGCCGAAGTGCTGTGCCTGATCGGCCACAACGGCGCGGGCAAGTCGACGCTTCTGAAAACCCTGTTCGGCCTGGTGCCGCGCCAGGACGGCCAGGTCCTGCTGGACGGGCGCGCGCTGGAGGCGGTCGAGCCGCGCCGCCTGAGCGCCGCCGGCGTCTCGCTGGTGCCGGAAGGGCGCGGCATCTTCCCCGGCCTGACGGTGGCCGAGACCATGAAGATGGGCCTGTGGGCGGCCGGCGTGCCGGCGGCCGAACGCGCCGACCGGCTGGAATGGGTGATGTCGGTGCTGCCGGCCCTGAAGCAGTTCTACGAGCGCCGCGCCGGCAACCTCTCCGGCGGCCAGCAGCAGATGGTGTCGATCGGGCGCGCGCTGCTGTCGCGCCCGCGCTGCCTGCTGATGGACGAGCCCTCGATCGGCCTGGCGCCCAAGCTGTTCCAGGATTTGCTGCAGCCGATCCGCCAGCTGCAGAAAGACACCGGCATGGCCATCCTGCTGGTGGAACAGAACGTGAAGGAAGCCCTGAAGATCTCGGATCGCGTGGTGGTGATGAAGTCCGGCGCCATCATCCGCGAAGCCCTGCCCGAAGAACTGAATGACAACGCGAAACTGATGGAGCTGTACTGACATGCCTTCCCCCCACACCGATCTGCTTCAGACCATGCCCGCGCTGCTGGCGCGCAACGTCGCCGAACGCGGCGACGCCGTCGCCTTCATCGACGGCGAGCGCGAGATCAGCTATCGCGAATTCGACCGCATGGCCGCCCGCACCGCTGGCTGGCTGCACGCACAAGGCGTCCGCCCCGGCGACCGGGTGGCGGTGTGGCTGGTCAACCGCATGGAATGGCTGGCGATGTACTTCGGCCTGGCCAAGGTCGGCGCAGCGATGATGACAGTCAACACGCGCTACCGTTCGCACGAGCTGGCCTACATCCTGGAACGTTCAGAAGCCTCGATGCTGGTGCTGCAGCTGAACTTTCGCAAGATCGACTTCCCCGCGGTGCTGCGCGACGTGCCGGCCGAGGCCGCGCGTGCATTGAAGAAGGTCGTAGTGGTGGATGCCGCCGGTTCTGCGTTGCCGCCGGAAGTGCTGGGCAAGCCGACGGTGGCCTTCGACCTGGCCGGTTTGCCGGATGCGCCGGTGGACGACGCTTCCACGCCGGAGTCCCACAGCATCCTCTTCACCACCTCCGGCACCACGTCCGGCCCCAAGCTGGTGCTGCACCCGCAGCGCACCGTCACCATCCACAGCCAGCGGGTGGCGCCGGCCTACGGCTTCACCGAGGAAGGCACACGGCTGCTGGCGGCGCTGCCGTTCGCCGGCGTGTTCGGCTTCAACGCGGCGATGGCGGCATTTGCGGCCGGCAAGCCGATCGTGGTGATGGACACCTTCGACGGCCCCGGCGCGGCGCAATTGATCAACCGGCATCGCGTCACGCACGTGTTCGGCAGCGACGAGATGTTTCGCCGCATCGTCGAAAACGGTCGCGGCGACCTGCCCTTCCCCAGCGCGCGCGTGTTCGGCTTCGCCTGCTTCCACCCGGGCATCGTGGAATACACCCAGGCGGCCTGGGCGCGCGGCATCCCGATGATCGGCCTGTACGGTTCATCGGAAGTGCAGGCGCTGTTTTCGCTGCAGCAGCGCGCGCTGCCGCTGGAAGAGCGCATCAAGGGCGGCGGCCTGCCGGCCAGCCACGGCATCGGCGCCGAGGTGCGCATCCGCGACGTCGACAGCGGCGAACTGGTGGAGGCGGGCCAGAGCGGCGCGCTGGAGATCCGCGCCGACACCAACTTCATCGGCTATCTCAACAATCCCGAGGCGACCGCCAAGGCGATCGATGCCGACGGCTTCTTCCGCACCGGCGATGTCGGCTACCTGCGCGAGGACGGCAGCTTCGTCTACGTCACGCGCCAGGGCGACGCCATGCGCCTGGGCGGCTATCTGGTGAGTCCGGTGGAAATCGAAGACGTCATCAAGACCGTGCCCGGCGTGGCCGACGTGCAGGTGGTGTCGGTCGACATCGCCAGCCAGGCGCGGCCGGTGGCTTTCGTCATCGCCGAGCCGGGGCAACGCCCGACCGAGCAGGACATGGTGCGCGCGGCCGGCGCTGCGCTGGCCGCCTTCAAGGTGCCGGCGCATGTCTGGCTGGTGGACGAGTTCCCGACCACCCAGAGTTCCAACGGCACCAAGATCCAGCGCGTGAAGCTGCGCGACATGGCCATGCAACGGCTGGCGCAAGCCGCCTGAACGGGAGCGAGACAATGACGTCGTACTACCTGGAAGACTTCAAACCCGGCCAGCGCTTCACCAGCAGCGGGCGCACCATCACCGAGGCGGATCTGACGATGTTCTCGATGATCTCCGGCGACTGGAACCCGATCCACGCCGACGCCGAGTTCGCGCGCGCCACGCGCTACGGCCAGCGCCTGGTGCACGGCACACTGGGCATCGCCATCTGTACCGGCATGCTGCACCAGATCGGCATCTTCGAGAAATCGGTGATTGCCATGCTGGGCCTGCGCGAATGGAACTTCAAGAAACCCATCCTGGTGGGCGACACGGTGCATCTGGAGCTGGAGATCCTCGCCGTCGAGCCGGGCAAGAGCGGGCGCAGCGGCAAGCTGGGACGACGTTTTCGCCTGCTCAATCAGCATGGCGAAGTCACGCAGGAAGGCGACAGCGACGTGCTGGTGCTGACCCACGAAGGCGCGCGCCAGCAGCAGGCGGAGCAGATCCAAGGCGGCGCCGCATGAGCGCGCTGGTGCTGCGGGAAGACCGCGACGGCCTGGCCGTGCTGACGCTGAACCGGCCCGAAAAGATGAACGCGCTGACGGTGCAGATGTTCCTCGAGCTGCACGAACACGTGGCGGCGCTGGAGCAGCAGACCGACACCATCGGCGCGGTGCTGCTGCGCGGCGCCGGGCGCTGCTTCTCGGCCGGCAACGACCTGCACGACATCGCCGCCGGCCAGCCGCTGCCGCCTCAGTTTCCTACCTTGCATCTGCAGGCGCGCACCATCGACCGCCTGGCCAGACTGCCCCAGCCGGTGATCACCGCCGTGCACGGGCATTGCTACACCGGCGCGCTGGAGCTGGCGCTGGCCGGCGACATCATCGTCGCCGCGCAGTCCGCAAAGTTTGCCGACACCCATGCCAAGTGGGCGCTCACGCCGCTGTGGGGCATGAGCCAGCGCCTGCCGCGCCGGGTCGGCCAGGCGCGCGCCAAAGAAATCATGCTGCTGGGCCGGACCTACACAGGCGCACAGGCGGCCGGGATCGGACTGGCCAATTTCTGCTACGCCGATACCGAGTTCGACGTCCAGGTGGACGCGCTGGCGCGCGAACTGCTGGCCGGTTCCTGGTTCTCGCACCGCGCCAACAAGCGCCTGCTGCAGGAGACCGACGGCCTGTCGCTGGAGGCGGGCCTGGCGCATGAAGTGTTTCGCAATGCCGGCAAGGGGCCGGACATGCAGCAACGCATTGCCGCCTTCGGCAAGAAATGAGAGACGCGCCATGACCGAGCTGCTGCTGCCCTCCCCTGCCGCCCTGCCGGGCCGACTGCGCCTGCCGGTGATCGGCTCGCCGATGTTCCTGGTATCCAACCCGGCGCTGGTGATCGCCCAGTGCTGCGCCGGCGTGGTCGGCTCCTTCCCCGCGCTCAACGCGCGTCCGCAGGAAGAGCTGGACGCGTGGCTGACGCAGATCGACAAGGCGCTTGGCGCGCACAAGCGCATGAATCCGCAGGCCGTGGTCGCGCCCTATGCGGTGAACCTGATCGTGCACCAGTCCAACCACCGGCTGCAGGATGACCTCGCCAGTTGCGTGCGCCATCGGGTGCCGATCGTGATCACCTCCTTGCATGCGCCGGACCAGGTGGTAGAGAAGGTCCGCGCCTACGGCGGCATCGTGCTGCACGACGTCACCACGCTGCGCCACGCGAAGAAGGCCATCGGCGCCGGCGTGGACGGCCTGATCCTGGTCTGCGCCGGGGCCGGCGGCCATGCCGGCGCGCTGTCGCCGTTCGCGCTGGCCGCGGAAGTGCGCGCCATCTTCGACGGCCTGCTGGTGCTGGCCGGCGCCATCAGCCACGGCCAGGGCATCCTGGCGGCGCAGGCGCTGGGCTGCGACCTGGCCTACATGGGCACGCGCTTCATCGCCTCGGAAGAATCCTCGGCGGCCGCGCTGCACAAGCAGATGATCGTCGAGGGCAGCGCCGACGACATCTTGTATACGGCCCATTTCTCGGGCGTGCCCGGCAATTACCTCAAACCCAGCATCCGCAACGCCGGGCTCGATCCCGACCACCTGCAACAGGAAGACAAATCCGCCGTCGACTTCGGCAAACCCAAGCGCTGGAAAGATATCTGGGGCAGCGGCCAGGGCATCGGCACCATCGCCGGCGTGTTGCCGGCAGCGGCCATCGTCGAGCAACTGAGCCGGGAATACCGGCTGGCATCGCAACGGCTGGGGATCCCGGGATAAAAAAAGCCGCCCGCCCGGCCACGCATTCCGCGGATTTGAGGTGAGCAGGCCATAACACTTTTCAGCCTGCGGGAAATGCGGAATCGACACAAGTCGCGCGGTACCCACAATACCTTTCATCTATAGAAGCACTGCACAAAGACGGTGCGGGCGAGCTTCACCGTGCGCGCACCAGAACGCGCCGTTTTTTGCCCCGTTTCCTGCTGAATGTTTGTTGCGCCGCAACTTTCCCCAAGCCAATCATTGTGCGGCCGCACATGACATGAGCGCCTGAAAACCCTTGCCACACAAGGCTCTGGCCGAGAATAATCGTCGTGCAGTTTTGTATGCCAATCTTGTATATCAGCGTGGCACGCAACTTGCTGATGAGTGGTCATGGGCACAAATCCTTCCGTCAAATCGTCGTCTCAAATCGCGATCCGCGTCACCGAGGCAATCCTGGCCAAGCAATTGGCCCCGGGAACCCGCCTTGGCGAGCAGCAATTGGCCGATCTGTTCGGCGTCTCGCGCACCCTGGTGCGTGAAGCGCTGACGCGGCTGATGGCGCGCGGCATCGTGACGGTCAGCGCCCGGCGCGGCTGGTTCGTGATCGAACCGACGCCCGAGGAGGCGCGCGAAGCCTTCGAGGCGCGCCGCGTGATCGAGCTTGGCCTGTTGCGCCAGGCCCGCATGCGACCGATCCCGGCCGAGGCGGTGCGTCAACTGCGCGAGCACATCGCTCGCGAAGAGGCGGCCATCGCCGGCGCCGACGTCGGTGCGCGCAGCTATCTGCTGGGCGACTTCCACGTCTGCCTGTGCGAATGCCTGGGCAATTCGCTGCTCTCGGAGACGCTGCGCGACCTCACGGCGCGCACGACGCTGACGGCGATGCTGCATCAGTCGTCGGAGCAGGCGGAGGATTCGTGTTCGGAACATGTGCAGATCGTCGAGGCGCTGGAACGCGGCGATCTGGAACAAGCGGAGCTGCTGATGCAGGGTCACCTGCAGCATGTGGAGTCCGGCCTGAACCAGGTGCGCAGCAGCGATCCGTTGGAACCGCTGCGGCAGGCACTTGCACCGGTATCGAGGACGACCGCCGTGAAGACGGCGGCCGTCACCGACATCATGTCTCACCGCAATCAACCAAAAAGGCCGCAGTAAAAGGGCCGCTCATCAACGTCGTCACAAGGGAAACTGCTATGAAACTGTCCAAACTCCTGATCGGCCTGATGGCCGGCGCCATGATGTTCTCCGCTGCGGCCGCCCGTGCCGATGCGCTGGACGATATCCAGAAGCACGGCACGCTGCGCGTGGCGGTGCCGGCCGACTTCCCGCCGTTCGGCTCGGTCGACTCCGACCTCAAGCCGCAGGGCTTCGACATCGACGTCGCCAACCTGATCGCCAAGAAGATGGGCGTGAAGGTCGAGCTGATCCCGGTGTCCAGCGCCAACCGCATTCCCTACCTGACCACCAAGAAGGTGGACCTGGTGATCTCCAGCATGGGCAAGAACGCCGAGCGTGAAAAGGTGATCGACTTCACTGCCGCCTATGCGCCCTTCTTCAACGGCGTGTTCGGCCCGGCCGACATGAGCGTCAAGAGCGCCGCCGACCTGGCCGGCAAGACCATCGCGGTGACCCGCGGCTCGGTGGAAGACCTGGAGCTGACCAAGATCATCCCGGCCAACGCCACCGTGAAGCGCTACGAAGACAACAACAGCACCATCAGCTCCTTCCTCTCGGGCCAGGTGCAACTGGTGGCCACCGGCAACGTGGTAGCTGCGGCCATCATCGCCAAGAATCCGCCCAAGAAGCCGGAGACCAAGTTCCTGATCAAGGACTCGCCGTGCTTCATCGGCCTGAACAAGGGTGAGAAGAAACTGCAGGACAAGGTCGACGCCATCCTGGCCGACGCCAAGAAGGACGGCAGCCTGAACGGCATCTCGCAGAAGTGGCTGGGCCTGCCGCTGCCGGCTGGCCTGTAATTTGCAAGAAGGATTTCAAGGGTAACAACGCATCGCCGGCGCGATTCCGCCTGGCGCCGGCGATGCGGGCAACAGCAGCAAGGCAGCAAGGGAGGCAGGCGGACAACCGGGGCGACGCGGCAGCAGTCAGGCGGCGACAATCCCAGCAACAAAAAGGCAGGGCAAACACGACATGGCCTATCAATTCGATTTCCTATCAACCTTCGAGTACAGCGACGTCATCGTCAAAGGCATCCAGACGACGATCGAACTGATCGCCATCGGCGGAGTGCTGGGCGTGGCGGTCGGCATCTTCGGCGCGTGGGCGCGCACGCAAGGGCCAGCCTGGCTCAAGCCCATCGTCAGCGGCTATATCGAGGTCATACGCAACACGCCCTTCCTGGTGCAGCTGTTCTTCATCTTCTTCGGCCTGCCCTCGCTCAATATCCATATCAGCGAAATCCAGGCCGCCATCCTGGCGATGGTGATCAACCTCGGCGCCTACAGCACCGAGATCATCCGCGCCGGCGTGCAGGCGGTGCCGCGCGGGCAGATCGAGGCGGCGGCCTCGCTGTCGATGTCGCGCATGCAGATCTTCCGCCACATCATCCTGCGCCCCGCGCTGCAGAAGATCTGGCCGGCGCTGTCCTCGCAGGTGGTGATCGTGATGCTGGGTTCGGCGGTGTGCTCGCAGATCGCGGTGGAAGAACTCTCCTTCGCCGCCAACTTCATCCAGGGCCGCAACTTCCGCGCCTTCGAGGCCTACATCGTGGCCACGCTGATTTACCTGGTGCTGGCCATCGTGCTGCGCCAGATCCTGCGCCTGATCGGCCAATACTTCATCACTGCCCGGAGGAGCGCATGATTTCATTCACTACCTGGGACATCGTCCGCAACCTGATGCTGGCGTGGCGCTGGACCATCCTCCTGACGCTGGTGACCTTCGTGCTGGGCGGCCTGCTGGGCCTGGTCATCCTGTTCATGCGCACCTCGCGCCAGGGCTGGCTGCGCCAGGTGGCGCGCCTATATATCGAACTGTTCCAGGGCACGCCGTTGCTGATGCAGCTGTTCCTGGTCTTCTTCGGCATCGCCCTGTTCGGCATCGAGGTGCCGGCATGGCTGGCGGCCGGCCTGGCGCTGATGTGCTGGAGCGCGTCCTACCTTGCCGAAATCTGGCGCGGTTGCGTGGAGGCGGTGCCCAAGGGGCAGTGGGAAGCATCGTCGGTGCTGGCCATGGGCTACTTCCAGCAGATGCGCTACATCGTGCTGCCGCAGGCGTTTCGCATCGCCATCGCGCCTACCGTGGGCTTCGGCGTGCAGATCATCAAATCCACCGCGGTGACGTCGATCATCGGCTTCGTCGAGCTCTCCAAGGCCGGCACCGTGATCACCAACGCCACCTTCCGCCCCTTCACGGTGTTCGCCATCGTGGGCGTCTTTTACTTCGTGCTTTGCTGGCCGCTGTCCAAGTACAGCCAGTCTTTAGAAAGGAAATACAATGCCGCTCATCGCCATTGATAACGTCAAGAAACGCTTCGGCGACAACGAAGTCCTGAAGGGCATCAGCCTGGACATCGAACCGGGTGAAGTGATCGCCATCATCGGCAAGAGCGGCTCGGGCAAGTCCACCCTCCTGCGCTGCATCAACGGCCTGGAGACCATCGACGAGGGCAACATCAGCGTGGCCGGCGCCAAGCTGGGCGTGACCGAGCTGGAGCTGCGCAACCTGCGCCTGAAGGTCGGCATGATCTTCCAGCAGTTCAACCTGTTCCCGCACCTGTCGGTGGGCCGCAACGTGATGATCGCGCCGATGATCGTCAAGGGCACCTCGGAAGCCGAGGCCGAGGCGATTGCCAAGGCCAACCTGGAAAAGGTCGGCCTGGGCCACAAGTTCGACGCCTTCCCCGACCAGCTCTCCGGCGGCCAGCAGCAGCGCGTGGCGATCGCCCGCGCGCTGTCGATGCAGCCGCAGGCGCTGCTGTGCGACGAGATCACCTCGGCGCTGGATCCGGAACTGGTCAACGAAGTGCTGGCCGTGGTGCGCGGCCTGGCCAAGGAAGGCATGACGCTGGTAATGGTGACGCACGAAATGCGCTTCGCGCGCGAAGTGTGCAACCGCCTGGTGTTCATGCACCAGGGCAAGGTGCACGAGATCGGCCCGCCGGAAGAAGTCTTCACCAACCCGAAGACCCCGGAGCTGCAGCAGTTCATCGGCATGACGCAGGGCGCCTGATCCTGCGATGCCGCCTGATGGGCGGGCATGAAAAAAGCCGGAAGCGCATCGCGTTTCCGGCTTTTATTTTTTGCGGCTGGCGCCTCAGGACGTCAGCGATCCAGCTGGCACACCTTGCGGTCGTTCTCGTAGAACACCACCGGGCCGGTGGTATAGCGCTCCTTGGGAATGGCCAGCATCAGGTAATCCTTGATGGTGTAGGAGGCGCCCGAAGCAGGCTCGCGGTAAAGGTAGTTCACTCGCAGCGTGTCATTGCGCAAGGTGACCGACAGCGGCGTGAACACGTGTGGTCGCTCGGCGGCGTCCGGGGCGCGCATCACGCGCGCCACCAGCAGGTATTGCTTGGTATCGAAGTGGGCGGAAGACGGGCCGTAGGGGCGCTTGTCGCCGGTGACGGGGGCCGGGTTCATCCATTGGTCCCAGTCCGCGCGGCTGCGGATCAGGGTGCAGAACACCGGTTGGCGCTTGTCGTCCCAATTCTTCAGGAAGCCCTGGTAGGCGCCGCTCACGATGGTCTTGAAGGGCACCACCGTCGGATCTTCCTTCTCCGTCCACGGCATCCAGGAACAGCCGGCCAAGCCGGCCACGACCGTCCCGCACATCAACAGCTGCAACGAACCCCACTTCGTCTTGCGCATGCATTTCCCCCAATGAAGGTTGGCATTTAAACACGTCTCCACATCCCCGGGAGCGATTTCACGGAATATTTACACCCCGATCCCGGCAGGCAAGAGCACCCGCCGCGGCTGGTGCTCAGAGTGCCGGCGCGGCATAAGGTTCATCGCGCAGGGGCGCGGACTTGGGTCGGGTATGCGATTTGCGTGATAATGCGGTGTCCGGGAGGCGGCTATGCTTGCCGCCAGGCGCATGTCCAGCATGTTTCGCCCATCCCTCGTTCTCGCCATTTTTGAAGGTCAGTCAGCCATGAACTCAGTAGTTACATCCCCCTCCGCCTCGGGCGCCGCCCTCGACGGTTTCATCGCCGGCATGCCCAAGACCGAGTTGCACCTGCACATCGAAGGCACGCTGGAGCCCGAACTGATGTTCGCGCTGGCCCAGCGCAACCAGGTCCAGCTGCCCTATGCCTCGGTCGAAGACCTGCGCGCGGCCTACAACTTCAGCGACCTGCAGTCCTTCCTCGACCTGTACTACGCCGGCGCCAACGTGCTGCGCACCGAGCAGGACTTCTACGACATGACCGCGGCCTACATCGCGCGCGCCCAGGCCGACAATGTGCGCCATGCCGAGATCTTCTTCGATCCGCAGACCCATACGGAGCGCGGCATCCCCATCGCCACCGTGTTCGCGGGCATCGCCGGCGCGCTGCGCGACGCGCGCCGCCGCGACGGCTTCGGCAGCGCCATGATCATGTCCTTCCTGCGCCACCTGTCGGAGGAAGACGCCTTCGCCACGCTGGAGGCGGCGCTGCCGCTGCGCGACCAGTATGAAGACCTGTGGGTCGGCATCGGCCTGGACTCCTCCGAACGCGGCAACCCGCCGGAGAAGTTCGAGCGCGTCTACGCCCGCTGCCGCGAACTGGGCTTCCGCCTGGTGGCCCACGCCGGCGAAGAAGGCCCTGCGGCCTACGTGATCGGCGCGCTGGACCTGCTGCACGTGGAGCGCATCGACCACGGCGTGCGCAGCGAGGAAGACCCGGCCCTGATGCAGCGTCTGGCGCAGCAACGCACGCCGCTGACGGTGTGCCCGCTGTCCAACCTCAAGCTGTGCGTGGTCAAGGACATGGCCGAGCACAACATCGCGCGCCTGCTGGACGCCGGCCTGGCCGTCACCGTCAACTCCGACGACCCGGCCTACTTCGGCGGCTACATGACGGCCAACTACCACGCCATCTCGCGCTCGCTGGAGCTCTCGCGCGAGCAGGTGCTGCAACTGGCGCGCAACGGCATCGAGGCCTGTTTCCTGTCCGACGAAGACAAGGCCACGCTGATGCAGGAGCTGGAGCAATACGCCGGCACCCACTGACCCACCGAGTCTGTCGCACGCGGCAGCCAAGCGGTTCCAGAACGCCCGGCCATTGCGCCGGGCGTTTTGCTTTTGGCGACGGATTCTTTGCGTCGGATTGGCCACGGGCGCGGGCAAGCACGCTTTTTGCATCATGCAAGTCGGACGCGATTGGCGACCGGATGGCGCGACAGCGTCTCGCCGCTGCCCCGCCACGTCGCCCCGATATTGCAGCGTCATTGCCGAGCATGGACGACAGGATTGGCGACAATTTTTTGCATCGAACGAAGGATCAGGATATTGCAGCGCATGCAGCGCCCGGGCAGCACGCTCGCCGCAGGATAACCATGCCGGGCAAGGCTCTGCAGGTGAAGCGTTTGCCTCGTGGCGCAGCATCGAAACCTGGTCGGGAACGCCCCGAAGAGAGGCGCACAGCGTTCTTTTTGGTGCAGAATAGCCCCGTTTTGTTGCAAATCCTGATTTTAATTGTCGACGATTTGAAGGAACGTTGTCGATCGATCATGACAGGGCGCGCCCCCTCGGCATCCGCAGGAACAGGATTTTCATCGAGAGCATGAGCATCATGAACAAAGCCAGCAAACCCGGCCGATCGCCGGCCCCGCGCGAGCGCGATCCGGCGGTCGCCGTCGAAGAGCGCATGTATCAGGACATCTACGACGCCATCATGGAGCACCGGCTGCCGCCGCGTACCAAGCTGACCGAGCAGACGCTCTGCCAGATCTACGATACGGCGCGCCACACGGTGCGCAAGGTGCTCTCGCGCCTGGCCTCGGAGGGCATGGTCGACCTCGAGGCCAACCGCGGCGCCTTCATCGCCAGCCCCTCGCACGCCGAGGTGCGCGACATGTTCGAGCTGCGCAATATCCTCGAGCACGCCGTGCTGGAGAAGGTCGGCCGCGAAGCCGGCACGCGCCAGATTGCCGGCCTGCGCCGCATGGTCGAGGAAGAGCGCGAGTCCTACCTCACCGGCGACCGGCCGCGCTGGATCCGGCTGTCGGCGCAGTTCCACCTGGCGCTGGCCGAGCTGACCGGCAACGCCCTGCTGGTGGAAACGCTGCGCAAGCTGGTCTCGCGCACCACGCTGATGATCGCCAAGACCGAGGCGCCGGGCCACAACGCCTGCTCCTTCGACGAACACGAATCGGTGCTGGAAGCGCTGGAACAGGGCGACGTCGACGCCGCCCAGGAGCACATGGCACATCACTTGCATTTGTGCGAAGACCGGGTACGGCCGGATGCGGACGATCAGTTCGATCTGCGCGCCGTGCTGGGCAAGGGGCTATAAGCCGCCCCGGCATCAAGTATTACATCGAGCATCAGGCCACCGCGCGCAGGCGCGACTGAACACATGCCGCAGAGCATGGACAGGAAGGATCCGCTGAACCATTCCCGGCGCCCGCGCGCCGGGCGGGTTCGTTTCATCCATCATCCCCTCTGGACGGAGACCGGCAATGACCATCGACTCATCCCCCGCAACCGGTAATTACCTGTCCGGCGCCGACGACGCGCGCCTGACCAATGAAGACCTCGCGCCCCTCAAACACCAGACCTGGGGCTCCTACAACATCTTCGCCTTCTGGATGTCCGACGTGCACAGCGTGGGCGGCTACGTATTTGCCGGCAGCCTGTTCGCGCTGGGCCTGACCAGCTGGCAGGTGCTGATCTCGCTGCTGATCGGCATCACCATCGTCTACCTGTTGTGCAACCTGGTGGCGCGGCCCAGCCAGGCGCACGGCGTGCCGTATCCGGTGATGAGCCGACTGTCCTTCGGCGTGCTCGGCGCCAACGTACCGGCCATGATCCGCGGCCTGATCGCGGTGGCCTGGTACGGCATCCAGACCTACCTGGCCTCGGCCGCCTTCGTGGTGGTGGTGCTGAAGTTCTACCCGGAGCTCAAACCCTGGGCCGACGTCCACGTGCATTCCTTCGCCGGCCTCTCGGCGCTGGGCTGGGGCGGCTTCCTGCTGCTGTGGGTATTGCAGGCGCTGGTGTTCTGGAACGGCATGGAAACCATCAAGAAGTTCATCGACTTCGCCGGCCCGGCGGTCTACGTGGTGATGTTCGCGCTGGCCGGCTGGATGATCTGGAAGGCCGGCTGGCAGAACGTCGGCCTGAACCTGGGCGAGATCAAGTACAGCGGCTGGGCTGCGGTGTCGGTGATGATCACGGCGATCTCGCTGGTGGTGTCCTACTTCTCCGGGCCGATGCTCAACTTCGGCGACTTCTCGCGCTACTGTCACAGCTTCAAGGATGTGAAGCGCGGCAACTTCTGGGGCCTGCCGGTCAACTTCCTGGCCTTCTCGCTGGTGACGGTGGTGACCACCTCGGCCACCATCGCGGTGTTCGGCGAGCTGATCACCGACCCGGTGGAGACCGTGGCGCGCATCGACAACACCACCGCCGCCGTGATCGGCGCGCTGACCTTCCTGATGGCCACCATCGGCATCAACATCGTGGCCAACTTCGTGTCGGCCGCATTCGACTTCTCCAACCTCTCGCCCAGCCGCATCAGCTGGCGCGCCGGCGGCATGATCGCGGCCACCGCCTCGATCTTCATCACGCCCTGGAACCTGTTCGGCAATCCCGAGGTGATCCACTACACGCTGGACGTGCTGGGCGGCTTCATCGGCCCGCTGTACGGCATCCTGCTGGCCGACTACTACCTGGTCAAGAAGCGCCAGGTCAGCGTCGCCGACCTGTACTCGATGGACCGGGGCGGACGCTACTGGTACACCAATGGCGTGAACCGCAACGCAGTCAAGGCGCTGGTGCTGGCCGCGGTGGTCTGCGTGGCCTGCGTGATGCTGCCGCAGCTGCGCGCGGCGGCGGACTTCTCCTGGTTCATCGGCGCCGCGCTGGGCGGGATGTTCTACCTGGTCTTCGCGCGCAAGGGGTAAGCCATGCGCATCAAGCTGATCAATCCCAACACCACCATGTCGATGACCGACGCCATGACCGCCTGCGCGCGCATGGTGGCCGCGCCCGGCACCGAGATCATCGGCGTCAGTCCGCAGATGGGGCCGGCCTCCATCGAGAGCCACTACGACGAGGCGCTGGCGGTGCCCGGCCTGCTGCAGGAGATCGAGCGCGGCGAGCGTGACGGCTACGACGCCTACGTCATCGCCTGCTTCGGCGACCCCGGCCTGTCGGCCGCGCGCGAGCTGGCGCGCGGGCCGGTGATCGGCATCGCCGAGGCGGCCATGCACATGGCTAGCCTGGTGGCGCCGTCGTTCTCGGTGGTGACCACGCTGGCGCGCACCGGCGGCATGGCCTGGCACCTGGCCGAACGCTACGGCATGCAGCGCTTTTGCCGCAACGTGCGCGCCTGCGAGATCGCAGTGCTGGAGCTGGAGAACCCGGCCTCGGACGCGCGCGCCCGCATCACCGACGAATGCCGGCGCGCGCTGACCGAGGATGGGGCCGAAGCCATCGTGCTCGGCTGCGCCGGCATGGCCGACCTGTGCGCGGCGATCGCGCGCGACATCGGCGCGCCGGTGATCGACGGCGTCACCGCCGCCGTCAAACTGGCCGAGTCGCTGGTGGCGCTGGGACTGGCCACCGCCAAGCGCGGCGAGCTGGCGCTGCCGCCGCCCAAGGCTTACCATGGCCTGCTGCGGGAGTTCGCACGATCATGATTCATCCGCCGGCGCGGCTGGCCTGCGCCGGGCATTTTCTTTTCATCGCAACCAGAATGAGCACCATGTCTTCGCAACAACACTACCCACGCGACCTCGCCGGCTACGGCCGCAACCCGCCGCACGCGCAATGGCCAGGCCAGGCGCGCGTGGCGCTGCAATTCGTCCTGAACTATGAGGAAGGCGGCGAGAACTGCGTGTTGCACGGCGACGCGGCATCCGAACAGTTCCTCTCCGAAATCGTCGGCGCGGCGGCCTACCCGGCGCGCCACATGTCGATGGAATCGATCTACGAATACGGCTCGCGCGCGGGCGTGTGGCGCATCCTGCGCGAGTTTGAAAAGCGCGGCCTGCCGCTGACGGTGTTCGGCGTGGCCATGGCCATGCAGCGCGCGCCGGAGGTCACCCGCGCCTTCATCGAGCTGGGCCACGAAATCGCCTGCCACGGCCTGCGCTGGATCCACTACCAAGGCATGGACATCGAAACCGAGCGCTCGCACATGCAACAGGCGGTGCAGATCTTCCGCGAACTCACCGGCAGCGCCCCGCTGGGCTGGTACACCGGCCGCGACTCCCCCAACACCCGGCAGCTGGTGGTGGAACACGGCGGCTTCGCCTACGACTCCGACTACTACGGCGACGACCTGCCGTTCTGGACCGAGGTGCAGACCGCCGGCGGCCAGACCAAGCCGCACCTGGTCGTGCCCTACACGCTGGACTCCAACGACATGCGCTTCGCCACGCCGCAAGGCTTCAACACCGGCGAGCACTTCTACCAGTACCTGAAGGACAGTTTCGACGTGCTGTACGAAGAAGGAGAAGACGCGCCCAAGATGCTCTCCATCGGCATGCACTGCCGCCTGCTCGGCCGCCCGGGACGCTTTCGCGCGCTGCAGCGCTTCCTCGACTATGTGCAGTCGCACGAGAAGGTATGGATCTGCCGGCGCATCGACATCGCCGAGCACTGGAAGAAGGTGCACCCGTATCAACCGCGCTGAACGACGCGCACGTGACAACGCCGGCTGACGCCGGCGTTTTTCTTTGCCTGGCGACTTTCGTGCGAGGCGCGACGAACGACGCTAGGCCCTTGCTTTCGCAGGGACGACGGATTACATGAGATAGCGAGCCGCCACATCGAGGCCGAAGGCGGGGAAGAAGCAGCGCGATGCCGCAGGCGAGGCGGATGGCATTTCCCCTTGTGGGCCAGCCGGCGGAGTGCGGTGAAAAATGGATCAGCAAGGCAACCGGAGCGCAGCGACTTTGCCTTGCCCATTTTTCAGCGCGCTGCGCCGGGAACCCCGCAGGGGCTGGCACTTAGGGGCCGCCTTCTTTTGCTTACTTTTCTTGGCGGAGCAAGAAAAGTGAGCGGCTGCCGGGCCGCCCCCGGCGCTCCGCTCCGACCGGAGAGAGCAAGCATCAAAGCCAGTACGCCCATAAGCAGCAAGACCAGACTACCCAACGCGCCTCAACAAGCACCAGTGAAGCACAACAAACGACGCTGGATCCCTGCTTTCGCAGTGACGACGGCTTAAACGAGATGAGGAGTCAGTCTTTCCAACTGCGGGTCAGTTGGTAGCAGCCCCCGCCTCAAACCACTTCCCAATAATCGCCCGCTCATCATCGGTAATGTTGGTCATATTCCCCAACGGCATCGTCTTCTGCAGCACCGCCTGCTGATAAATCTGCTGCGCATGCTGCGCGATATGCTCCTTGCTGTCCAGCAGCACGCCCTTGCCCGGCACCGGCATCAGGGTCGGCTTGGCCGCATGGCACTGGATGCAGCGCGCCTCGATCACCTGCTGCACCTGGGCAAACCCGCCGGTAGCCGCAGGTGCCTTGGCATCGTCGCCCGCAGACGCCACCGCAGCGGGAGCCGCCGCCGCGTCGGCAGGCTTGGCCTGCTCCTGGTGATGCACGGCCGCCGGCACGGGCTTGTCGCGCATCATCGGGCTCAAGCCAATCGCCACCGCCAGTAGCAGCGCTACCGCCACACCCGGATACCACCAGTTGTAAACGCCCTTGTGACGCAGCACGAAGAACTGGCGGATCAAGGCGCCCGCCGCCATGATCATCAGCAGCACCAGCCAGTTATGCGGCGCGCTGTAGGTCATGCTGTAGTGGTTGGAGAGCATGGCGAACAGCACCGGCAGCGTGAAATAGGTGTTGTGCACGCTACGCTGCTTGCCGCGTTTGCCGTGGATGGGGTCGGGCGCCTGGCCGGCGCGCATGGACGCGACCATCTTGCGCTGGCCGGGAATGATCCACACCAGCACGTTGGCGCTCATGATGGTGGCCAGCGAGGCCCCGCTGATGAGGAAGGCGGCGCGTCCGGAGAACAGATGGCAGGCGGCCCACACCGACACCACCACCTGCAGCCCAACCAACAGGTTGACCAGCCGGTCGGCGTTGGGACGGTCGCCGATATTGCTGCAGATGGCGTCGTAGATCAGCCAGTTGAAGACCAGGAAGGCGATCGCGGTGCCGCCGGCCATCGAGGCCGACATGTCGAACACGTTGCGGTCCACCAGGAACACGTTGGCATTGAACAGGTACAGCAACGAGAACAGCGCGAAGCCGGACAGCCAGGTGCTGTACGACTCCCAGTAGAACCAGTGCAGGTGCTCGGGCAACTGCCTGGGCGCCAGCAGGTATTTCTGCGGGTTGTAGAAACCGCCGCCGTGCACCGCCCACAGCTCGCCGCCGACGCCCTTTTCCTTCAGCTCGGGGTCGGTGGGCTGGACCAGGCTGTTGTCCAGCCAGACGAAGTAGAAGGATGAGCCGATCCAGGCGATCGCGGTGATCACGTGCAGCCAGCGCAGCAGCAGATTGAGCCAGTCGAAGATATAGGCTTCCATGGTCGGGTCGAGTCCTCTGTGTTGTTGTGTGGCGGTTCTAGCATAAATGGTGCCGGGTGGCGAGCGCGCGCGGCCGGATCGGCGTGCGGCCGCGTTTGTAAGCGATTCCAGCCATTTTTACTAGCGATTGGCCACAATATCGCAAAGCGCTGTCGACAATATCTGCCAACGCTGATAAGCGACAGATTCTTGCGCACATAATCCCAAGCCCAGCATTGGCGCGACTTTTCGTCGTACCCCGCCACCAGCGCGGCCGCCGGCACCTCTCCATTTTTAGTGCAGCGCGTCAAATTCGGTGCAAGCCAAGCACCAAGTTGTCGCAAATAGAAGAAATCATTGTCAACAAAATGACGCAGGCTTGGCGACCGGCCCGCCGGCCTGTCCCCGGGCCACCTTGCGCGCCGTTCCCCTGCGGCGTCCACGCGACATCGCCCGCCTCCACGCGGCGCATCACCCGCAATCGGCGGCAAGCCGCCGTGCCGCGCCGCCGGCCGATCTTTACATCCCGCCTCCGAAAAAGCAGCCGCAAACCCGCTCAGCATCGTCGATGGCATTGGCACGATATCTGCTAAACACTCGTCCTGAGTCCGCGGCGGCGGGCGCAACGGGAGAGTTGCAACATCGTTCGCCGACGCGGCAGAAGAGGTGAACTGGCCGGGCAATCCCGCCCGGCGTCTTTTAAATCAGGGGAGCGTAATGAAAAAAACTCGTTTGGCATTGGCCTTGGCATCCTGTCTGGTGGCCGGCAGCGCGATGGCGCAATCGTCCGTCACGGTCAGCGGTCTGGTCGATGCCTTCGCCGGCAGCATGAAAAACAGCGGTGAAGCCAGCAAGGCTTCCGTCGGTTCGGGCGGCATGACCACCTCGTGGATCGGCTTCAAGGGCATTGAAGACCTGGGCGGCGGCCTGCGCGCGGAATTCAACCTGACCTCCTTCTTCCAGACCGACACCGGCGCCTACGGCCGCTTCTCGGGCGACAACCTGTTCTCACGCGACGCCAACATCGCGCTGGCCGGCAACTACGGCCGCGTCATGCTGGGCCGCGGCCTGGCGCCGAGCTTCCTGCCGACCGTGCTGTTCAACCCGTTCGGCGACTCCTTCACTTTCTCGCCGCTGGTGCTGCACGTCTACACGCCGTCGGGCAACTTCGGCGCGCGCTCCTGGGCCCAGGCCAACGCGGCCGACAGCGGCTGGAGCAACGAGATCATCTACACCACGCCCAAGTTCGGCGGCCTGCAGGCCAACCTGCACTACCAGCTGGGTGAAGTCGCCGGCCAGACCGGCAAGAAGAACATCGGCGTGAACGCGCTGTACTTCAACGGCGGCCTGGCCCTGACCGGCCTGTACTTCGACGCCCAGGTCAGCAACCCGAACTCGGGCAGCGCCATCATCGACGCCACCGCGCCGTTCAACTCGATCACCCGCCAGAAGACATGGATGGTTGGCGCCACCTATGACTTCCAGGTGGTCAAGCTGTACGGCACCTACCAGGGCAGCAAGGACACCACCGCCGGCACCAGCCAGGCCAAGGACAAGGTGTTCAGCGTCGGCCTGTCGGCGCCGGTGGGCAACGGCTCCATCTTGGCCGCCTTCGCCCGCACCAAGCGCACCGGCGACCTGCTGGCCAGCACGTCGGGTGACGTCTCGCGCAACACCACGTCGGTCGGCTACGACTATTTCATGTCCAAGCGCACCGACCTGTACGCGATCGTCATGAACGACAAGATCTCGACCAAGAGCTCGGGCGTTTCCTTCGGCCTGGGCATGCGCCATCGTTTCTGATGCGCCTGCAGGGTTGACGGCGTCCCGGCAACGGGGCGCCATCGACGGCGGCGACCGCGCGGATTTCCTTCCCGCGCGGTGGTCGCCGGCAGCAACGTAGTACGGCAAACCGGCGACTCCTTCTGGCCGGCCAGCCGCGTCTTGAGCCTGTGCTTGGGTGGAAACCGTATTACCGGAATGCGCGGCGCCTCTGCCTGCGTACCTGCATCGCCAAGCTTCTGTAAGGCGGCGCGCGCATTGCGGTTTCCACCATCTTTTTCTTTCAATCGCCTTTCGGGAGACTTCCCCATGCGTTCATTCCGCTTCCTCGGCTGTTCGGCGGCATTGCTGCTCGGCCTGGTATCGGCATCGTCCTCTTTCGCACAAGAGACCAAGATCAAATTCCAGCTGGACTGGCGCTTCGAAGGGCCGTCCGCCCTGTTCCTGGTGGCCAAGTCCAAGGGTTACTTCGCCCAGGAAAAACTGGACGTCACCATCGACGCCGGCAACGGCTCGGGCAACGCCGTCAACCGCGTGGCCTCCGGCACCTATGACATGGGCTTCGCCGACATGGCCGCATTGATGGAGTTCGCCGCCAACAATGCGGACGCGCCGGCCAAACCGGTGGCCGTGATGATGGTCTACAACGACACCCCGGCGGCGATCTTTTCGCTGAAGAAGTCCGGCATCAAAAAACCGGCCGACCTGGCCGGCAAGAAACTGGGCGCGCCGGTGTTCGACGCCGGCCGCCGCGGTTATCCGATCTTCGCCAAGGCCAACGGTCTGGACGCGTCCAAGGCGCAATGGACCAGCATGGATCCGCCGCTGCGCGAGACCATGCTGGCGCGCGGCGACGTGGACGCCATCACCGGTTTTTACTTCACCTCGCTGCTGAACCTGAACGCGCGCGGCATCAAGGATGAAGACGTCAACGTGATGATGTATCCCGACTACGGCGTCAAGCTCTACGGCAACGCCATCATCGCCTCCGAGGCCATGATCAAGCAGAAGCCGGAAGCCATCAAAGCCTTCCTGCGCGCCTTCGCCAAGGCCACCAAGGACGTGATCGCCAATCCCGAAGCCGCCATCAAGGTAGTCAAGGAACGCGACGGCCTGATCGACGAAAAGCTGGAGCTGCGCCGCCTGAAGCTGGCCATCGCCAGCGCCATCGCCACGCCGCACGCCAAGTCCGAAGGCTACGGCCAGGTGTTCGGCCCGCGCCTGACGCTGATGGCCTCGCAGGTCTCGGACGCCTACGGCACCAAGACCCGCGTGAACGCCGACAAGGTCTGGAACGGCGCGTTCCTGCCGTCCAAGGCGGAGCTGGACGTTCTCCCCAAGTAATTGCCTGCAGCAGGAACGGCGGCAGCCGAGCGCCGCCGTCCGGATCACCAGCCACAGTACAGAAAAGAAGCAAACCATGAGTGAGACTTTCGTCGATTTCCGCCACGTCTACCTGGCCTATGACGGCGCCGCCGAGTTCGCGGTGGAAGACATCGACCTGCAGACCAAAGCGGGCGAATTCATCGCCATCGTCGGGCCTTCCGGCTGCGGCAAGTCGACCTTCATGAAACTGGCCACCGGCCTGAAACAACCCAACCGCGGCAGCGTCGTGATCGACGGCCGGCCGGTGACCGGTCCGCTGAAGTTCGTCGGCATGGCCTTCCAGGCGCCGACCCTGCTGCCCTGGCGCACCACGCTGGAGAACGTGCTGCTGCCGCTGGAAATCGTCGAACCCTATCGCCGCGATTTCAAGCAGAAGAAAGCCGAATACACCGAGCGCGCGTTGAAGCTGCTCAAGACCGTGGGGCTGGACGGCTATGCCGACAAGTTCCCCTGGCAGCTCTCCGGCGGCATGCAGCAACGCGCCTCGATCTGCCGCGCGCTGATCCACGAACCCAAGATGCTGCTGCTGGACGAGCCCTTCGGCGCGCTCGACGCCTTCACCCGCGAAGAGCTGTGGTGCGTGCTGCGCGATCTGTGGGCGGAACGCAAATTCAACGTCATCCTGGTCACGCACGACCTGCGCGAAGCGGCCTTCCTGGCCGACACCATCTATGTGATGAGCAAGCGCCCGGGCCGCATCGTGGTGCGCCGCGAGAACCCGCTGCCGCGCCCCTGCGCGCTGGAAACCACTTATACCGACGCCTTCAACGCCCTGGTGCACGAGCTGCGCGAGCATATCGGCCACGTGCGCAACACCTGAGCCGGGGAGAACACGACATGAAAAAACCGTTCAACGGCAAACTCAACAAAGCCGCCACCACGCTGGCGCCCTGGATCCTGCTGCTGGTCATCCTCGGCATCTGGCAATTCATCTGCAGCGTGTGGCAGGTCTCGGACTTCATCTTCCCCAGCCCGATGTCCATCATCCAGGCCATGGTGGAATTCTCCGGCCCGATCACCCAGCATGCGCTGTCGACGTTCTGGGTCACCATGGTGGGCTTTGCCATCGCGGTGGTGGTGGGCGTGACGCTGGGCTTCGTGATCGGCTCCTCGCCGATGCTGTATGCCGCCGCCTATCCGCTGATGACCGCCTTCAACGCCCTGCCCAAGGCGGCCTTCGTGCCGGTGCTGGTGGTGTGGTTCGGCATCGGCGCCGGCCCGGCCATCCTGACCGCCTTCCTGATCTCGTTCTTCCCCATCATGGTCAACATCGCCACCGGCCTGGCCACGCTGGAGCCGGAGCTGGAGGACGTGTTGCGGGTGCTGGGCGCCAGGCGCATGGATATCCTGCTCAAGGTCGGCCTGCCGCGCTCCCTGCCGTATTTCTTCGCCTCGCTGAAGGTCGCCATCACGCTGGCCTTCGTCGGCTCCACCGTGTCCGAGATGAACGCCTCCAACGAGGGCATCGGCTACCTGCTGGTCTCGGCCGGCTCGTCGATGAAGATGCCGCTGGCCTTCGCCGGCCTGGTAGTGATCGGCGCCATGGCGATGGCCATGTACGAGCTGTTCGCCATCATCGAGAAGCGCACCACCGGCTGGGCGCACCGCGGCAAATGAAACATGCGCGCCGGGACCGAGGCGCCTGCGCCACAGAAATCGGCCGCAATTGAAGGGAATCGGCCGCAAAAGCCGTCGCTGACGGCGTTTGCGGTGAAAAGCGGTATGCGACGCGGGCCAATTTGTCTATGATGACGCGCGTATAAAGTCCCGGCACGCCCGGGGCGCCGCAGCGGGCAAGCCGCCGACAACAAATGACAGGGAAAACACGTGAGCGCAGTACCACTCCGCCTAGAAATCCGCCATGTGCGCAAGGCCTATCCGGGCGTGCTGGCCAACGACGACGTCAGCCTTTCGGTGGCGCCGGGAGAGATCCATGCCGTGCTCGGTGAAAACGGCGCCGGCAAGTCGACCTTGATGAAGATCATCTTCGGCGCGGTCAAGCCCGACGCCGGCGAGTTGCTCTGGAACGGCGCGGCGGTGCAGATCGCCAATCCGCAGGTGGCGCGCAAGCTGGGCATCGCCATGGTGTTCCAGCACTTCTCGCTGTTCGATACGCTGACCGTGACCGAAAACATCGCGCTGGGCCTGGACGCCGGCACCGACCTCAAGGAATTGGCCCAGCGCATCACCCAGACCGGCGAGAAGTACGGCCTGGAGCTGGAGCCGCATCGCCACGTGCATACGCTATCGGTGGGCGAGCGCCAGCGCGTGGAGATCGTGCGCGCGCTGCTGACCGACCCGCAGCTGCTGATCCTGGACGAGCCGACCTCGGTGCTCACGCCGCAGGCGGTGGAAAAACTTTTCGTCACCCTGCGTCGCCTGGCCGACGAGGGGTGCAGCATCCTCTACATCAGCCACAAGCTCGACGAGATCCGCGCGCTGTGCCACAGCGCCACCGTCATGCGCGGCGGCCGCGTGACCGGCAACTGCGATCCCCGCCAGGAAAGCAGCGCCGGCCTGTCGCGCATGATGATCGGCGACGAGCTGGTGCGCCTGACGCGCGAGCGCAATCCCGAATCCCAACGCAACGAGCGCAAGCTGCATATCAACCGGCTGTCGCTGCCCAAGGCGCATCTGTTTGCCACCGAGCTGAAGGACATCGAGTGCGAGGTGCGCGCCGGCGAGATCGTCGGCATCGCCGGCGTCTCCGGCAACGGCCAGCAGGAATTGCTGGCGGCGCTGTCCGGCGAAGACCAGCGTGCCGCGCCCAACATGGTGATCCTGGGCGGTAGTCCGGTCGGCCATCTCTCGCCCAATCCGCGCCGCGCGGCCGGCCTGGGGCTGGTGCCGGAGGAGCGCCTGGGCCGCGGCGCGGTGCCGGCGCTTTCGCTGACGGCCAATATGCTGCTGTCGCACCAGAAGGCGCCGTACGTGAAGCGCGGCATGATCGACTTCGGCTTCACCCGCCGCGCCGCCGCTTCCATCATCGAGCGCTTCAAGGTCAAGGCGGCCGGGCCGGATGCGCCGGCCAAGAGCCTGTCGGGCGGCAATTTGCAGAAATTCATCGTCGGCCGCGAAATGGAACGCAAGCCGGCTGTGTTCGTGGTGGCCCAGCCGACCTGGGGCGTGGACGTGGGCGCGGCCGCCCAGATCCACGGCGAAATACTGAAACTGAAACAGGAAGGCTGCGCGGTGCTGCTGATCTCGGAAGAACTGGATGAATTGTTCGCGCTGTGCGACCGCCTGCACGTGATCGCCAAGGGGCGGCTGTCGCCCTCCATCCCCATCGAGCAGGCCACGCGCGAGCAGGTCGGCGTGTGGATGAGCGGCCTGTGGGACGCACCTGCCGGCAATGCGACGGAGGCCGGCCATGTCTGAGCTGATGTCATTGCCCTTGCGTCTTGAATTGCGCGGCGCGCCCTCGCGCGCCATGACTTACCTGTCGCCGGTGATCGCCATCGTTGCCACGCTGCTGCTGGGCGCCCTGCTGTTCCTGGCGCTGGGCAAGGATCCGGTGGCCGGGTTGAAGGTGTTTCTGGTCGATCCGTTCAGCGGCAAACGCGCCATCAGCGAGCTGCTGTTGAAATCCATCCCCTTGATCCTGTGCGCGCTGGGGCTGGCGGTGTGCTTTCGCGCCAGCATCTGGAACATCGGCGCCGAAGGCCAGTTCACCGTCGGCGCCCTGTGCGCGGGCGCCATGCTGGTGTGGCTGGATGTGCCGGGCCACGGCATCTCGGGCACTGCCGGCTTGTTGCTGATGATCGCCGCCGGCATCGTCGGCGGTGCGCTGTGGGCCGCCATCACCGCGTTCCTGCGCGACAAGTTCAACGCCAACGAAATCCTGGTGTCGCTGATGCTGACCTATGTGGCGCAGCTGCTGCTGATGTGGGCCGTCAACGGCCCGCTGAAGGACCCCAACGGCATGAACTTCCCGCAGTCCAAGGTGTTCTCGTCCGAATTCATGCTGCCGATGCTGCTGTCGGGCACGCGCCTGCACGTGGGCTTTGTGGTGACCATCGTCGCCGCGGTGCTGATGGCGGTCTTCATGATGCGCAGCCTGCGCGGCTTCTCGCTGATGGTGGGCGGCGTGGCGCCGCATGCGGCGCGCTACGCCGGTTTTTCGGCGCGCTCGGCGCTGTGGGTGTCGCTGCTGATCTCCGGCGCATTCGCCGGCCTGGCGGGCGCTTTCGAGATCGCCGGCCCGATCGGCCAGCTGCTGCCGTCGGTGTCGCCGGGTTACGGCTTCGCCGCCATCATCGTGGCCTTCATCGGCCGCCTGCATCCCGTGGGCGCCATCCTGGGCGGCCTGATCATGTCGCTGCTGTACCTGGGCGGGGAGCTGGCGCAGTCGCGCCTGGGCCTGCCCTCGGCGATCACCGGCGTGTTCCAGGGCATGCTGCTGTTCCTGCTGCTGGCGTGCGACACGCTGATCGATTACCGCCTGGCGTGGAAGAAAAAGGTCTGAACATGGAACAACTCGCTCCCCTCATCGCCGCCTCGATCAACGCCGGCACCCCGCTGCTGCTGGCGGCCATCGGCCTGCTGATCAACGAACGCTCGGGCGTGCTCAACCTGGGCGCCGAAGGCATGATGCTGGTCTCGGCCATCGCCGGCTTCGCGGTCGGCTACGCCACCAAGAGCCCGCTGCTGGGATTCGCCGCCGGCGCCGTCTGCGGCATGCTGATGGCCACGCTGTTCGCCTGGCTGGCGCTGCGCCTGGCGACCAACCAGGTCGCCACCGGCCTGGCCTTGTCGATTTTCGGCGCCGGCCTGTCGGCCTTCGTCGGCCAGCGCTTCGTCGGCCTGGCGCTGCCGGCGCAGGCCAATTCGGTGCCGCTGCTGGGTGACATCCCCTTCATCGGCCGGGCGCTGTTCCACCAGCACTGGATGAGCTACGTGGCCTTCGCGCTGTGCCTGGCCAGCATCTGGTTCCTGTACCGCACGCGCGCCGGCCTGGTGCTGCGCGCAGTGGGCGAGTCGCCGGAGTCGGCGCATGCGCTGGGCTATTCGGTGCGCGGCATCCGCTACGCGGCGCTGCTGTTCGGTGGCGGCTGCTGCGGCCTGGCCGGCGCCTACATGTCGCTGGTCTACACGCCGATGTGGGTCGAAGGCCTGGTGGCCGGACGCGGCTGGATCGCGCTGGCGCTGACCGCCTTCGCCACCTGGCGCCCGGCACGGGTATTGCTGGGTTCGCTGCTGTTCGGCGGCGTCACCATCGCCCAGTTCTATCTGCAGGGCATGGGCGTGACGGTGCCGTCGCAGATCCTGTCGATGGCGCCCTATCTGGCCACCATCGTGGTGCTGGCGCTGATCTCGCGCAATCCGGACTGGATCCGCCTGAACATGCCGGCCTCGCTGGGCAAGCCCTTCCGCCCAGGATCCAACTGAGCTTTCTGCTGAATTTGTTGTTGTAGCAAAACGTACTTAACCACTGACTAGAGGGAGAACCACAATGAAGATTTCGCGCAGGGCGTCGCTCACGATGCTTGCCACCCTGGCCGCGGCAACCCTGATCGGTTGCGGCAAGAAGGAAGACGCCGCACCGGCGGCGCCGGCCGCGGCCCCCGCTGCCGCCGCGCCCGCTGCTGATCCGCTGAAGGTCGCCTTCGTCTACATCGGCCCGGTCGGCGACGCCGGCTGGACCTTCGCCCACGACAAGGGCCGCAAGGCGGTCGAAGAGAAGTTCGGCGACAAGGTCAAGACCACCTTCGTGGAGAACATCCCCGAGTCCGCGGCCGACGCCGAGCGCGTGTTCCGCCAGTTGGCCACCGACGGCAACAAGCTGATCTTCGGCACCACCTTCGGCTACATGGAAGCGATGCTGAAGGTTGCCAAGGAATTCCCGGACGTGAAGTTCGAACACGCCACCGGCTTCAAGACCGCCGACAACCTGGCCCAGTACGACGTGCGCACCTATGAAGGCGCCTACCTGGCCGGCGTGGTGGCGGGCAAGATCTCCAAGTCCGGCAAGCTGGGCGTGGTGGCCTCGGTGCCTATCCCTGAAGTGATCCGCAATATCGACTCCTTCACCATGGGCGCGCGCTCGGTGAACCCGAAGGCGACCACCGCCGTGGTCTGGGTCAACAAGTGGTTCGACCCGGGCAAGGAACGTGAAGCCGCCACCACCCTGATCGGCCAGGGTGTGGACGTGCTGATGCAGAACACCGACTCCGCCGCCGTGGTGCAGACCGCGCAGGAAAAGGGCGTGTACGCCTTCGGCTGGGACAGCGACATGACCAGCTTCGGCCCCAAGGCCCACCAGGCCGCCTCGGTGATCAACTGGGGCGTGTACTACACCGCGCGCGTGCAGGCGGTGCTGGACGGCTCCTGGAAGAGCAGCACCACCTGGGTCGGCCTGAAGGACAACGGCATCGACCTGGCCGCCTTCAATCCTGATCTGCCGGCCGACGTGAAGTCGCTGGTGGAAGAGCGCAAGAAGGGCATCGTCGACGGCAGCGCGCCGATCTGGAAGGGTCCGATCAAGGACAACGCCGGCAAGGAAGTGCTGGGCAAGGACGCCGTGGCTGACGACGGCTTCCTGCACGGCATCAAGTTCTACGTCGAAGGCGTGGACGGCAAGGTGCCGGGCTGATGCGGTGACGGCAGGGAACGCTCCCTGCCTGCCCCATCCGGAAACCTGAACAAGGGGCCGGGAGCGTCGCAAGGCGCTTCCGGCCTTTTTCATGGGATGACCGGAGGCGGCGCATAATCGGCATAATCGGCCCCGCCCGAGCAGGGCCGAACCCGCCGAAAACCCGCGATCCACCGCTATCGCAGCGCGATCCTGCCTGTATAATGCACAGCCAAACATTGCGGAAAGCGGCGCTTGCGTGGCTTTTCGCCGCACCCGACCCCACGATTTATGCAAAAAGCCCGCAAACCGATCGACATCAAGATATCCACCGTCGTTGCCATCTCGGCAATTCTGCATGAAACCGACCCGGCGGCCCTGGAACAGGCCCTGAAGGACATGACCGGCGGCGTATCCGACTTCTTCGAGGACGAGTTTGCGGTGCTGGACATCGGTGCGCTGGAAGGCGACGCCGCCGCCGGCATCGACTGGAGCGCCGTGGTGGCGCTGTTCAAGAAATTCCGTCTCAACACGGTCGCCGTGCGCAACGCGCCCGAAGACTTGCACGCAGGCATCGTCGCCCATGGCCTGGCCATCGACAGCGGCGCGGCCACCGGGGGAGCGGCCAATGCCCGCGCCCAGGAAAATGCGATGGTGGCCTCGGCTGCCGCCGCCGCTCCGGCGCCCCAGCCGCAGCCCGTACCTGAACCCGAACCGGCCCCGGCGCCCGCACCGGCGCCTGCCCAGCAGGCCGCCCCCGCGCCGGCCGCCCGCACCATGATCGTGGACACCCCGGTGCGCGCCGGCCAACGCATCTACGCGCGCGGCGCCGACCTGGTAATCCTGGCGGCGGTCAACAACGGCGCCGAGATCATCGCCGACGGCAGCATCCACGTCTACGCGCCGCTGCGCGGGCGTGCGCTGGCCGGCGCCTCCGGCAACACCGAGGCGCGCATCTTCACCGCCTCGCTGGAGGCGGAACTGGTCTCCATCGCCGGGGTCTATCGAACCTTCGAGAACGGCCACCCGGCCGACATCGCCGGCAAGCAAGTGCAGGTGCGCCTGAACGGCGAACGCATCGACGTGCTGCAAATGAAGGCGTCGTAAGACGGCTTCCACAAGAATCTAAATCCAGCCGGGACCACCCGGCCTCTGTTCTTCTCTTAAGGAGTTTTTCGTGGCAAAAATCATCGTTGTGACTTCAGGTAAGGGCGGCGTCGGCAAAACGACGTCGAGCGCCAGTTTCGCATCGGGCCTGGCAATGCGCGGCCACAAGACGGCCGTGATCGACTTCGACGTCGGCCTGCGCAACCTGGACCTGATCATGGGCTGCGAACGCCGCGTGGTCTATGACCTGATCAACGTGATCAACAAGGAAGCCACGCTGAACCAGGCCCTGATCAAGGACAAGCACTGCGAAAACCTGTTCATCCTGCCGGCCTCGCAAACCCGCGACAAGGACGCCCTCTCGGAAGAAGGCGTAGAGCGCGTGCTGGACGACCTGGCCAAGATGGACTTCGAATACATCATCTGCGACTCGCCGGCCGGCATCGAACACGGCGCCGTGATGGCGCTGACCTTCGCCGACGAAGCGATCGTGGTGACCAACCCGGAAGTGTCCTCGGTGCGCGACTCCGACCGTATCCTCGGCATCATCCAGGCCAAGTCGCGCCGCGCCTCCAACGGCGGCGAACCGGTCAAGGAACACTTGCTGATCACCCGCTACGCGCCCAAGCGCGTGGAAGGCGGCGAGATGCTGTCGTACACCGATGTGCAGGAAATCCTGCGCATCCCCCTGATCGGCATCATCCCGGAATCGGAGTCGGTGCTGGCGGCATCCAACCAAGGCAGCCCGGCCATCCACATGAAGGACAGCGACGTGGCGCAAGCCTATCAGGACGTGGTGTCGCGCTTCCTCGGCGAAACCGTGGAGCTGCGTTTCACCAACTACGAAAAGCCGGGCTTCCTGCAGCGTATTTTCGGAGGTAAGTGATATGTCCCTGCTTTCATTCCTGTTCCCGGCCAAGCCCAAGAGCGCGGTTGCAGCGAAGGAACGGCTGCAGATCATCATCGCGCGCGAGCGCTCCAACGGCCGCCAGGGCCCTGACTTCCTGCCGGCGCTGCACAAGGAGCTGATCGAGGTGATCTCCAAGTACACCAAGGTCAACGCCGACGACATCAAGATCTCGCTGGACCGCCAGGGCAACCTGGAGGTGCTGGACGTGAACGTGGTGCTGCCGGACGCCGAGTCGCCGACCTGAGCCGGCATTCGACACGCCGGGGCGCGTACCGATCAAAGGGCAGCATCGCTGCCCTTTTTTCCATGCGCGCGACGGCTTGTTCAATGATTGCCTGACTGATTGCCTGACCTCTGCCCCACCCTGACGCGATGAAAACCGGGATCCTCACCTCCTCCGCCGATTGCATGGCCCTGCTGCGCCAGCTGCTGGCCGGGCGCGACTGCGCGGTCTACGCCGGCGCGGAGGGCATCAATGCCGCGCGCGAAGACGGCGTCGACGCGCTGGTGGTCGACCTCGACGGGCTGGAAACGGCGCAGGCGGCAAGCGTGGCCGCACTGCGCGTCCTGCGCGAGGCGCCGGGTGCAAACGGCAAGCCGCCGGCCGTGCTGCTGCTGGCCGCCGCTCCGCAAAAAAAACTGCTGCAAGCCTTACGCGCGGCGGGCGCCGACGATTACCTCCTCAAGCCGGTCCGCCGCACCGAGCTGGCGCTGCGCCTGGAGCTGCTGCTGGCGGCCGGCGCGCAAACAGCGCATGCGGTGCAGGCCGGCGACTTCCTGTTCGACCTGGGCCGCCTGCGCGTCTCCAGCCCGGCGCGGCCGACGCTGGATGCCGCGCTCACGCAAAAGGAGGCAGAGCTGGCCATGCTGCTGCTGGACAACCTCGGCCGGCCGCTGTCGCGCGCCTTCCTGCAGGAGCGCATCTGGGGGGCCGAACCCGAACTGCCGACCCGCACCATCGACACCCACGTTTCACGCGTGCGCACCAAGCTCGGCCTGAAGCCGGAGCACGGCTACCGGCTGGCCACCGTGTACGGCTATGGTTATCAGCTGGAACGGCTGGGCGATATCGACCAGGATGGCCAAGCCTGATTTCCACCTGGAAATTTGTTGTATTCCCATCCGTACCACAGGCCGAAAACTGATCCATATCAGGGACGAATACCGATTATCAGGGCCTCTCCAAACCCCTTATTGCGCAGCGGGTATAATACGGACTCATAAAAGGTCTACTTTTACCTGTTTTTTTATAAAGTTTTACCGTCCCAGCTCATCGGCCATCGCGGCCCCGTACTTCCATGCATTTGCTCGCCGTCGGACTCAACCACACTACCGCGCCGGTTTCGCTGCGCGAGAAAGTGGCGTTTCCCGCTGACCAGATCGGTCAGGCGGTGGCAGCGGCGCGCTCATGGTTCGGCGGCAACGACAAGATCATCTCCGCCGGCGAAGCGGCCATCCTCTCGACCTGCAACCGCACCGAGCTGTATGCGGCAGCCGCCGCCGGCCGCGACGGCGTGGATTTCGCGATCGACCGCACCGCGCAGTTCCTGGCGGAGTACCACAAGATTCCCTACGCAGACCTGCGTCCCTTCCTCTATGCGCTGCCGCAGGACAATGCCGTGCGCCACGCCTTCCGCGTCGCCTCCGGGCTGGACTCGATGGTGCTGGGCGAGCCGCAGATCCTGGGCCAGATGAAGGACGCGGTGCGCCAGGCGGACGCCGCCGGCGGCCTGGGCACCTATCTGCATCAGTTGTTCCAGCGCACCTTCGCGGTGGCCAAGGAAGTGCGCACCACCACCGAGATCGGCGCGCATAGCGTGTCGATGGCGGCGGCGGCGGTGCGCCTGTCGCAACGCATCTTCGATTCGATCGCGGGCCAGAACGTGCTGTTCATCGGCGCCGGCGAGATGATCGAGCTGTGCGCGACCCACTTCGCGGCGCAAAACCCCAAGACACTGACGGTCGCCAACCGCACCATGGAACGCGGCGAGACGCTGGCGCACCGCTTCAACGGCAGCGCCATCCGCTTGGCCGAGCTGCCTGACCAGCTCGCGCGCTTCGACATCGTGGTGTCCTGCACCGCCTCGTCGCTGCCCATCATCGGCCTGGGCCTGGTGGAGCGCGCGGTCAAGGCGCGCCGACACAAACCGATTTTCATGGTCGACCTGGCCGTGCCGCGCGACATCGAAGCCGAAGTCGGCCGCCTGGACGACGTCTTCCTGTACACCGTGGACGACCTGGCCTCGGTGGTGCAAAGCGGTGTCGAGAATCGCCAGGCCGCGGTGGCGCAAGCCGAGGCCATCATCGAGACCCGCGTGCAATCCTTCATGCACTGGATCGACAGCCGCGCCATGGTGCCGCTGATCCAGGATCTGCATGAGACCGGCGAGGCGCTGCGCCTGGCCGAGCTGGAGCGCGCGCGCAAGATGCTAGCCAAGGGCGACGACGTCGAAGCCGTGCTCGAAGCGCTCTCCAAAGGCCTCACCGCCAAATTCCTGCACGGCCCGCAACAGGCCCTGCACCATGCGCAGGGCGAGCAGCGCAGCCAGCTGGTCTCGATCCTGCCGCAACTGTTCCGCACCAAGCGTTAGCTTTTCTCCTGACGCCGGCGCCGCGCGCCGGCCTCTGCCTTGCCGCCTCCGACGGAGCGCCGGCCCGCTTCACGACACCCCTGCCTCACGACACCTCTTTTATCGCACCACGCCATGAAACCATCAATGCTCGCCAAACTCGACCAGCTCGCCGAACGGCTGGAAGAGCTCAACAGCCTGCTGGCCCAGGAAGACGCCACGGCCGACATGGACAACTTCCGCAAGATGACGCGCGAACACGCCGAGCTGGGCCCGCTGGTCGCGCTGTATCTCGATTACGCGCAAGCGGGCAAAGATATCGGCACCGCGCAGGAGCTGCTGTCCGACCCTGACATGAAAGACTTCGCGCAGGAAGAGATCAACGGCGCCCGCGCACGCATGGAGGCGCTGGAGGGCGACCTGCAGAAGATGCTGCTGCCCAAGGATCCCAACGACGAGCGCAACATCTTCCTGGAAATCCGCGCCGGCACCGGCGGCGACGAGTCGGCGCTGTTCGCCGGCGACCTGCTGCGTATGTACACCCGCTATGCCGAGCGTCAGCGCTGGCAGGTGGAGATCGTCTCGGCGTCGGAGTCCGAACTAGGCGGCTACAAGGAAGTGATCGCACGCATTGCCGGCTTCGGGGCCTACTCGCGCCTGAAGTTCGAATCCGGCGGCCACCGCGTGCAGCGCGTGCCGGCCACCGAGACCCAGGGCCGCATCCACACCTCGGCCTGCACCGTGGCGGTCATGCCCGAGGCCGACGAGGTGGAGGATGTCGAGATCAATCCGTCGGAGATCCGCATCGATACCTACCGCGCCTCCGGCGCCGGCGGCCAGCACATCAACAAGACCGATTCGGCGGTGCGCATCACCCACCTGCCCACCGGCATCGTGGTGGAATGCCAGGACGACCGCAGCCAGCACAAGAACAAGGCCCAGGCCATGAAGGTGCTGGCCGCGCGCATCAAGGACGTGCAGCTGCGCGAGCAGCAATCCAAGGAAGCCGCCACCCGCAAGTCGCTGATCGGCTCGGGCGACCGCAGCGAGCGCATCCGCACCTACAATTTCCCGCAGGGGCGCATGACCGACCACCGCATCAACCTGACCTTGTACAAGCTGGATTTCATCATGGACGGCGACCTCGACGAGCTGACCAATGCGCTGATCACCGAGCACCAGGCCGAACTGCTGGCCGAACTGGGCGACGACTGAGGTCAATCCGACAACAGGCTGATACGCTACGGTAAGCGTACCGTAGCGGTCACCGCGCCCCGGCCGGAACCAAACCCGGGGCGACGGTTCTGAGAAGCTTGCATCGCAAAACCGCCTGAGGGGGCGGCGCGCAGGCAACCGGGGCTCTCCACTACAATTCGTCATGGCATGCGTGCCAGAACCGCTCACAACCCTATCCAATCGAATAACCATGAAATCATCCAAATCGGTCTTCCTGCTGGTGGCGCTGGTGTGCGTCGCGCTGCTCGGCTTCGCCATGTACCTGCAGATCGTCGAAGAAATGCAGCCCTGCCCGCTGTGCGTGATCCAGCGCTACATGTTCGTGCTGGTGGCGGCGTTCTCGCTGATCGCCTGCTTCATGCCGGCGCCGGCCCGTCGCGGCAGCGCCGGCCTGGGCGTGCTGGCCGCGCTGGGCGGCGCCGGCACCGCGATCTGGCACTTGTACGTGAAGGCGCATCCGGGCGTGTCCTGCACTACCGATCCGATGGAAGTGGCGCTGAACCAGCTGCCCACGGCCAAGATGTTCCCGCAGATGTTTACCGCGGACGGATTTTGCTCGGCGCCATGGCCGCCGGTGTTCGGCCTGCAGATCCCGACCTGGTCGCTGATCTGGTTCGTCGTGCTGGCACTGGTGCTGCTGCGCCAGGCCGCCAAGCGCGTCTGATCGACACGATGGAACACGCATCCAGCTTTGCCGGCTGCACCCTGGCGACGGTATTGAAGACGGCCCCGCTGGATGCGCTGGAAAACCGCATCCTGCTGTGCCACGCGCTGCGGCTCACGCGGGTGCAATTGATCACCCAGTCTGAACGCCGGCTGGAGATCGCCGAGGCCGACGCGCTGGCCTCCTTGTTTGAGCGTCGCCTGCGCGGCGAACCGATCGCCTACATCGTCGGCGCGCGCGAGTTCTTCGGGCTGGATTTCCGCGTCACGCCCGACGTGCTGATTCCCCGTCCCGATACCGAATTGCTGGTGGAGTTGTCCATCGATCGCCTGCCGCAAGGCGGCCGCCTGCTGGACATGGGTACCGGCTCGGGCGCCATCGCGGTGGCGGCGGCGCATGCCCGTGCGGATGCGGCGGTGACCGCGCTCGACGCCAGCGCGGCGGCGCTGGAGGTGGCGCGCGGCAATGCTGCGGCCAACGGCGCGAAGGTGAAGTTCCTGCTCAGTGATTGGTATCAGGCGCTGCAAAGCCCGGGCATGGCAAGCTTTGACGTCATCGCCTCCAATCCACCCTACATCGTGCAAGGCGACGCCCACCTGTCGCAGGGCGACCTGCGTTTTGAGCCCATCGATGCGCTGACCGACCATGCCGACGGCCTGTCCGACCTGCGCACCATCGTGGCCGGTGCACGCCCTCATCTCAAACCCGGCGGCTGGCTGCTGATGGAGCATGGCTTCGACCAGGCAGCGGCGGTGCGAGACTTGCTGTCGGCAGCCGGCTTTGCCGAGGTGCAGAGCTGGCGCGACCTGGCCGGCATCGAGCGGGTCAGCGGTGGTCGCCTGGTCTGACGAACAAACGCCGCTGGATCCTGGCCTGCGCCAGGATGACGGTGATGACATTTCAGTTGCCTGCGCAAGAATGACCGCGCTGGAGCTCCTGTAGCCCGCTCACGGATCATGCTGGTGAGGCTCCAGTAAAACTGTCGTCCCGGCGAAGGCCGGGACCCAGTGGCGTTCAACGGCGTATCAAGCTTACGCCGCCTTCTTTCCTCCCCCGTCCGGCCCGATCGGCGAATCCACCAGCGTGACGCTGGCCAGCTCCGGATGTTCGATCATCCGCAGCAAGGACGCTTCCTTCTGCTTGGCCGCCTTCAGGTGCCGCTCCTTCACGTGACCGTAGCCGCGAATCTCCTCCGGGATACGCGCCACCGCGATCACCTGCGCCAGGTTGTCGGCGTTGAGGCGACCCAGCAGGCGTGTGATGGTCGCGCGGTACTCTTCGATCAGCGCGCGCTCCTGCTTGCGCTCGGCGGTGTAGCCGAAGGGATCGAAGGCGGTGCCGCGCAGGAAGCGCAGCTTGGCCAGCACGCCGAAGGCCGGCATCATCCATGAACCGTACTGCTTCTTGACCAGGTGGCCCTGGTCGTCATGCTTGGCCAGCAGCGGCGGCGCCAGGTGGAATTTGACCTGGTAATCGCCCTCGAACATGGCGGCGATCTTGTCGCGGAAGGCGTCGTCGGTGTACAGCCGCGCGACCTCGTACTCATCCTTGTAGGCCATCAGCTTGAACAGGTACTGCGCCACCGCCTGGGTCAGCTTCAAACCCCGGCCGACCTCGCCCAGCGCAGACTCCGCCGTTTGCACCTGCTGCACGAAATCGGTGTAGCGACGCGCGTAGGCGGCGTTCTGGTAAGACGTCAGGAAGCCGGTGCGGCGCGCCACGATCTCGTCCAGGGTCGGCGCCTTCTTGAACTCGATCACCTGCGCAGTCATGCCGTTGCGCTGCGCGGCGTTGAGCACGGTCTGCATGTCGTGCGCCGCCACGCGTCCCCAGGCGAAGGCCTGCTTGTTGAATTCCACCTGTAGCGCGTTCAACTCGATGGCGCGCAGCAATGCGGCTTCCGACAGCGGCACCCAGCCCTTCTGCCAGGCATAGCCCAGCATGAACATGTTGGTGGCGATGGCGTCGCCCATCAACGCGGTGGCGACGTGGCCGGCATCCACCAGTGACAGGTTGTCGCGGCCGCAGGCGCGCGCGATCTCGCTTTCGCTGGAGGCGGTCGGGAATTGCCAGTCAGGATTGCGCACGAAGGCGGCGGTCGGCGTCTGGGTCGAGTTCACCGCCGCGCGCGTGCGGCCCTCGCCCATGCGGGACAAGGCATCGCGGCTGGCGGTGACGATCACGTCGCAGCCGATCACCAGGTCGGCCGCACCGGTGCCCACCCGCGTGGAGTAAATGTGATCGGCTTGCTCAGCCACCCGCACGTGCGACATCACCGGACCGCCCTTCTGCGCCAGCCCGCTCATGTCCAGCACCGAGCAGGCGCGGCCTTCCAGGTGCGCCGCCATGGCGATGATCTGGCCGATGGTGATGACGCCGGTGCCGCCGATGCCGGTCACCAGGATGCCGTAGGGATCGGCCAGAGAGGGCAAGGTCGGCTCCGGCAGTTGGGGCATGGCCGGTGCGGCGCTGCCGCCGTCGCCGGCCTTGGCCTTGCCGGGCTTCTTCAGCTTGCCGCCTTCGACGGTGACGAAGCTGGGGCAAAAGCCGTTCACGCAGGAGTAATCCTTGTTGCAGGACGACTGGTTGATCTGGCGCTTGCGCCCGAACTCGGTCTCCAGCGGCTCCACCGACAGGCAGTTGGATTGCACGCTGCAGTCGCCGCAGCCTTCGCACACGGCCTCGTTGATGACGGCGCGCTTGGCCGGATCCGGATAGGCATTGCGTTTGCGGCGACGGCGCTTTTCCGACGCGCAGGTCTGGTCGTAGATCATGGCCGACACACCCGGCACTTCGCGCAGCTCGCGCTGCACGGCATCCAGTTCGCTGCGGTGACGGATGGTGACGCCTTCGGCCCACTTGGTGCCGGCCGGGTATTTGTCCGGCTCGTCGGTCACCACGATGATGGGCGTGACGTTTTCCGCCGCCAGCTGGCGCGAGATCATGGCCGGGTCCAGCGGGCCGTCGAACTCTTGGCCGCCGGTCATGGCCACCGCGTCGTTGTAGAGGATCTTGTAGGTGATGTTGACCTTGGCGGCGACCGACGCGCGCACCGCCAGCAAGCCCGAGTGGAAATAGGTGCCGTCGCCGAGGTTGGCGAACACGTGCTTCTCGCTGGTGAACGGCGCCTGGCCGACCCAGGTCACGCCTTCGCCGCCCATGTGGGTGAAGACGCTGGATTCGCGATCCATCCACGTCACCATATAGTGGCAGCCGATGCCGGCCAGGCCGCGGCTGCCTTCGGGCAGTTTGGTGGAGGTGTTGTGCGGGCAGCCGGAGCAGAAGTGCGGGATGCGATCCTTGTTGGGATCCGGCTTGCTGCTGATGTTGAGCGTGGCTTCCTTGGCTTCGAGGAAGGCCAACCGTGCACGTACGCGCTGTTCCACCGGATGGCCGGCAAAGTAGCGCGAGATGCGCGAGGCGATGGCGCGCGCGATCTGCGCCGGATTCAGCTCATAGGTGGCCGGCAGCAGCCAGTTGCCATGGCCCTCGCGCTGGGAGCCGCTCCATTCGCCGGTGTCGTCGAACTTGCCGACCACGCGCGGACGCACGTCGTCGCGCCAGTTGTAGAGCTCTTCCTTCAGTTGGTATTCGAGGATCTGGCGTTTCTCTTCGACCACCAGGATCTCTTCCAGCCCCTGCGCGAATTCGCGCACGCCTTCGGCCTCCAGCGGCCAGGTCATGCCGACCTTGAACAGGCGGATGCCGATATCGCGCGCCACCTGCTCGTCGATGCCGAGGTCGTCCATCGCCTGGCGCGTGTCGAGGTAGGACTTGCCGGCGGTGATGATGCCGATGCGCGCGCGCGGGCTGTCCCAGATGATCTGGTTGAGCTTGTTGACGCGGGCATAGGCCAGCGCGGCGTACCACTTGTAGTTGTTCATCCGGGCTTCCTGCGCGAGCACGGTGTCGGGCTGGCGGATGTTCAGGCCGTCGGGCGGCAGCTCGAAGTCTTGCGGCAGCTGGATCTTCACGCGATCCGGGTCGATCATCACCGACATGCCGGATTCGACCAGGTCGGTCACGCACTTCATCGCCACCCACAAGCCGGTGTAGCGGCTCATGGCCCAGCCGTGCAGGCCGTAGTCGAGATACTCCTGCACCGAGGACGGATACAGCACCGGAATGCCGCAGGCCTTCAGGATGTGCTCGCTCTGGTGCGCGGTGGTGGAAGACTTGGCGGCGTGGTCGTCGCCGGCGATCACCAGTACGCCGCCGTGCCTGGAGGTGCCGGCCATGTTGGCGTGCTTGAAGACGTCGCCGCAGCGGTCCACGCCCGGCCCCTTGCCGTACCACAGCGAAAACACGCCGTCGTGCTGCGCGCCCGGGAACAGGTTGACCTGCTGCGTACCCCACACGCTGGTGGCGGCCAGGTCTTCGTTCATGCCGGGGTGAAACCTGATCTGATGGGCGTCGAGGTACTTCTTCGCCTTCTCGGCGGTCTGATCCACCGTACCCAGCGGCGAGCCGCGATAGCCGGTGATGAAACCGGCGGTGTTGAGACCGGCGCGCTGGTCATACTGGCGCTGCAGGATGGGCAGGCGGATCAGCGCCTGTATGCCGGTCATGAAGACGCGGCCGCGCTCCAGCGCGAATTTGTCGTCCAGGGATACATCGTCCAGCAACAGCCGTTGACTGGATGGTAGGGGTGCGTTCATGCGGTCTCCGTGCCAAAAATCTTGTTCTTGGTTGCACATGTGTCCGCGCCGCTGAGCTTTCCGGCTTGGCTGGATCAGCCTGGCGAAGCGGATGTCAAAACGCCAATGCCTTGTGGGCACGGGTTCTTTTTCTGTTATGTGATTTCAAGTTAGCACAAGGCAGAACCCGCCGCTACGCGCGTCGCAGCAGGGTTTTCGGCGTTTTTTGGCAAGCAGGAAACAGTTTTGGCAGGTCCTGCGGCAGGAAGGGATCTGCGAAGGAGAAAATGCCGGAAAGGTGAAAACAACAACATTTCCGGCTGAAAAAAAAGACGCCCGTACGGGCAAGTGTTACAAGCAAGACGCGAGTGTAACAACCCGTAAAAGACATTGGACGGGTGGCGCAGGTGGCGTTTAATGAAGCTTCTTGAACAGCGGATCGATTGGTATCCATTCTCTGTGCAAGGTTCCTCCCCTCTAGTGTTGAAAGCACCACTAGCTCGCGGATCTGGCCTCCCCTGTCAGATCCGCTTTTTTATTCCCGCTCCATTTTTTCATCGGCCGGCCCATCGTTGCCGTCACGGCGAAGGCAGGCTCCGGCGCCGCCCGCTGCGCACTGCAGAGCAGGCGGGCGCGACGAGCCGGTCCGGCTCTCGGCTGTCGCCGGGGCCGGTTCAGCGGTTGGGCGGCAGGTTGGTTTCGCCGGGCAGCAGGGTGTTGGCCGGCAGCGTTTCCTGCTGCTTCAGGCGTTCATAAAGCGGCGTGAAATCGGGCGCGGTGTCGTTGAACAGCTGCTCGAAATCACGGATCACGAAATAGCTTTCCTGATACGAGTCGATCTTGTAGAGCGTGCGCATGATGCGCTCGACGTCGAAGGGAACGCGGCGCGGCTTGTCGCTGGACAGGCAGTATTCCACCTCGCCGCCGGACGACAGGATGCCGGCGCCGTAGATGCGCAGGCCCTGCTCGCTCTGGATCAGGCCGAACTCGATGGTGTACCAGTACAGGCGCGCCAGGTGGGCCAGCCCGTCCAGCTTGAGCGCCTTCAGGCCGCCCTTGCCATATTCCTGCAGGTGGTCGGCAAAGATCGGGTTGAACAGCAGCGGCACGTGGCCGAAGAAATCGTGGAAGACGTCCGGCTCGACGATGTAGTCGAACTCATGCTCCTCGCGCAGCCACACCGTGACCGGGAAGCGGCGATTGGCCAGATGCTCGAAGAAGGTGTGGTCCGGCACCAGGCCGGGCACCGCGACCAGCTGCCAGCCGGTGGCCTTGTACAGGGCCTCGGTGGTGCGGTCGAAACGCGGGATGCCTTGCGATACGTCCAGCGCCTTCAGGCTGTCGATGAACACGTCGCAGGCGCGGCCGGGAATCAGTTTGGCCTGGCGTTCATAGAGGCGACGCCACAAGGCGTGCTGCTCGGGGGTGTAATGCTCCCAGTTCTGCGCCACCACGTAGTTGGCATCGATCTGGCTGTAGTCGCCGCGCAATGCGCCGCTGTCGGATTTTGTCGCGACGGTGGCGAAAAAGTCGTCGGTGTTGGGATTGGTGCTCATGGCAAATCCGTTTTCAAAGTGAGGCGCATATTATGCGCCCCATTGCCGGCACGGTCATGTGCGCCCGCGCAAAAACGGATCAGCCTTGCGGCGGCGGATTGGGCGGAGAGCCGCCGTCCTTGGGCTTGGCGCCGATGCCGGTGACGCGCGAGCCCCATTTCAGCAGCGCCTTGAAGTTGGCCTTGACGATGTAGTCCAGCATGGCGACCTGCTCCTGCATCGCCTCCTGGAAGATGGTGGCGGAGTTGGCCGGCTTGATCTTCAGGTAGGCGTCGGCCTCGCCGTAGTCGCGATGGATCTCCATGCCGGCTTTCTTGGCGATGTGCATCATCACCTTGTTGGACGACAGGCAATGCATGTAGAGCGTATCAACGTCGGCGTTGCGGCAGCGCATGGAGGCGCGCATGAACAACTTCGTGCCCACGCCCAGGCCGCGCGCGGCGGCCGAGACCGAGACGCCGAATTCGGCCACCACCGGCTTGATGGTGGCGCCCGCCACGCGTGATTTCTCGCGCGGGGCAAATGCCAGGTGACCCACGCCCAAGAGGCGCAAGCGACGGTCGTAGACGCCGAACACGGTATCGCGCGCGAAGTCGATGTTCTCCACGTAGCGCGCCACCATCTCGTCGGAGAGCTTGGAGCCGAAGCGCAGCAGCCGGTCTTTGTCTTCCAGCGCCAGGAAGTGGCGCATCAGGTGTCGCCGCGAGCGCGGCGAGAGCTCCTTGACGAACACCGTCGGCCGATCCGGCTTGGCCGGATCGGCGCCGCCGGGCTGGGGCTCCTTGCGCCCGATACGCTGCAGTCGCGAGAAGAAGGAATCGGCCATGACCTAGTCCACCGCCGGCCGGTTGGCATCGACGAACAAGGCCACGTTGGCGCCGCGCGCGGCGAGAATCGCTTCCGGGATCTTTTGCGGCTGGCCCGCATGCTGACCGGCGATGGCGCCGGCA
Organism: Herbaspirillum sp. LeCh32-8; assembly: GCF_017814915.1. GTDB lineage: Bacteria > Pseudomonadota > Gammaproteobacteria > Burkholderiales > Burkholderiaceae_D > Herbaspirillum. The sequence continues at coordinate 64,430 of NZ_JAGIPZ010000017.1, forward strand.
TCGATATTGGCGGCCGCCTTCAGCGCGCCTTCCAGGTAAGCCGCCTGTGGGAACGGCCGGTCTTCGAAACCGGTACGGCCGCGATGGTCGCATTCGGACGCGCGCAACATGTCGACGAAGCGCTGCGGCTTGCGGAAGGCATCGCACCGCGCAAACAAGCTCACCAGCGTGGCCGGACGCATTTCAAAGGCGCGGCCCACATTGCCGTGCTCGCGCGCGGTCATCAGCGCCAGGTCGCGACAGTCGCCGGGCACTTTCAGGCGCGCGCAGACCTGTTCGGCCAGCTGCACGCTGCGCGCCTCATGGCCGTGATGGCGCGGCCACATCTCGGGCGGCGTGGCGCCCTTGCCGAGGTCGTGCATCAGCGCGGCAAAACGGATCGGCAGCGCATGGCCCTGGCCTGCGGCCCAATCGATCACCAGCATCACGTGTACGCCGGTATCGATCTCGGGATGCCACTTCTCCGGTTGCGGCACACCCCACAGGGCGTCCAGCTCCGGCATGATGCGCGCCAGCGCGCCGCAGCCGCGCAGCACCTCGAACATGCGCGAGGGCTTGTGTTCCATCAGGCCGCGCGCGATTTCCTGCCACACGCGTTCGGGCACCAGCGCGTCGACCTCGCCGTTGGCGACCATGCGCTGCATCAGCGCATTGGTTTCGGGCGCCACCGTGAAATCGGCGAAGCGCGCGGCAAAGCGCGCCAGGCGCAGGATGCGCACCGGATCTTCGATGAAGGCGTCGGAGACATGACGAAACACGCGCCGCGCGATATCGCCCCGACCGTCGTAAGGATCGACCAACGCGCCGTCCTCGCCCTGGGCGATGGCGTTGATGGTGAGGTCGCGGCGCGCCAAGTCGTCTTCCAGCGTGACGTCGGGCGCGGCATGAAAGGCAAAGCCTTTGTAGCCGGGCGCGGTCTTGCGTTCGGTGCGCGCCAGCGCGTATTCCTCATGGGTGTGGGGATGCAGGAACACGGGGAAGTCCTTGCCTACCGGGCGAAACCCCTGTTCCAGCATCTGCTGCGGCGTGGCGCCGACCACCACGTGGTCGCGATCCTTCACCGGCAGGCCGAGCAAGCCGTCGCGCACTGCGCCGCCGACGGTGTATGTCTTCATTCCCATCCTTTATTTGTGGTCGGGCAGGATTTCCTTCTCGGCCAGCGCCTCGGCAATCCAGCGCGCCACAGCCGGATGTTCCTTTACGCGATCGGCATAGGCCTGCAGCGCCGGCGCCAGCGGCACCTGGTAGCTGGTGAAGCGCATCACCACCGGCGCGTAGAAGGCATCGGCGATCGAGAAGTCGCCGAACAGGAAATCATGATGGCCGAACTGGGCCAGGCACTCTTCCCAGATTTCACAAACGCGGGCGATGTCGGCCTGGGCGCCTGGCGTGCGTCCCTGGCCGGGATAGCGGCCGCGGATGTCCATGCTCATGGCGCTGCGCAAGCCGGTGAAGCCGGAGTGCATTTCGGCGCAGATGCTGCGCGCGATGGCGCGGGCGTCGGTGCGCGCCGGCCACAACGCGCGGTCGGGAAATTGCTCGGCCAGATATTCGCAGATGGCCAGCGAATCCCAGATCGCGATGTCGGCGTCCAGCAGCACCGGCACGCGGCCGGAGCCGGTATAGCGGGCGATTTCGGCGGCGGTGTCGGGCTGGTCGAGCAGCACGCGCACTTCCTTGAAGGGAATGTCGAAGGCGGTCATCACCACCCACGGACGCATCGACCACGAGGAGTAGTTCTTGTTGCCGATCACCAGCGTAGGCATGTGGCGGCCGGCCTTCTTCAGCGTCTCGGACAATACCGGATCAAGTTCTGTGTCTTGCATGTTGGCTCTTTGTTGTGGTTCGAAGTTGGCTGAAAATGCGCGCGGCGCCCGAGATCAGCGGCGCGCGTTGCTGCGAAACAGGTCGAACTGCTGCTGCGGGTCGCGCGGCGACAGGTAGGCCGGCGCGACTTCCTCCAACGCTGTCGGCGTCAGGCCAAGCTCGGCGGCGATTGGCGCCGACAATACATTATCCACCTGCATCGACGCCACATTGTCGCGGCTCATCAGTTTGCCGGGCAGGTGCTCCAGCATCCAGGCCTGCAGCAGCCCCAGGGGCGGCGGCAAGGCGATGACAGGACGATTGAAACCGCCATACCAGCCGGACAGCCGAACTAGCTCGCGCAGGGTGTATTGCTTCGGCCCGCCCAGCTCGTAAATGTTGCCGCCGACATGCGGCAATGTGATGGCGCGCTCGAAGGCTTGCGCCACGTCGCCCACATAGACCGGCTGGAAGCGCGCTGCGGCGCTGCCCAGCGGGATCAGTGGGAAGCTGCGTTGCAGGCCTGCAAACATGTTGAGGAAATGATCGCCTTCGCCAAACACCACCGAGGGCCGGAATACCGCCACCTCCAGGTCAGGCGAGGCCAGTGCCTCGCGCTCACCGGCGGCCTTGGAGCGCTGATACATCGACGGGCCGTGCTCGTCCGCCCCCAGCGCGCTCATGTGCAGATAACGCGGCACGCCGTGACGCACGCAGGCGGCGACGATGCGGCGCGGCAGCTGTACGTGCTGCTTGTCGAAGTCCGGGCCGTAGGGCTTGCCGCCGCGTGAATGCAGGATGCCGACCAGGTTGATCACCACGTCGGCCTCGGCCACCAGTTGCGACAACGCCGCATCATCGTGAATGTCAGCCTGCACCACCGACACCACCGGCGACACCAGCAAGTGCTTGGCGCGCTCATAACGGCGCGTGGGCACCATCACACGGTATTCGGTGCCGCTGCCCAGCAACCTCACCAGACGGGTGCCGATAAAGCCGGAGCCTCCGATCACCAGGATCTTGCGTACTGCCATGCGTTGCCTCCTCTGTCGTTGCGCCGGTTTGCCCCGGCGCGGTCGATGCAATCAGGGCAAGTCGGTGGCGACGTTGGAATTGGGCGCCACCGTGCCCATGCGCTGCTTGAGCGACTGCGGACGGTTCTCGAACATGGCCGCATAGTACGTCGCATTCGACATCACGTTCTTGACGTAACCCCGAGTCTCGTTGAAAGGGATCATCTCGGCGAAGATCGCGCCTTCCACAGTGCGCGGCAGCGTCGCGCGCCAGGTGCGCGGACGCCCCGGGCCGGCGTTGTAGCCGGCGGTGGCGAGCGTCTCGGAGCCTTCCAGGTTGTTCAGCACCATGTCCAGGTAGCTGGTGCCCAGCAGCAGGTTGGTGTTGATGTCGTTGACCTGGTCGGCGGTGAATTCGCTCATGCCGATCTTCTTGGCGACGAACTTGGCCGTCGCTGGCATCAGCTGCATCAGGCCAGAAGCGCCGACGTGCGAGCGCGCGCTCTTGATGAAGCGCGACTCCTGGCGGATCAGGCCGTAGACCCAGGCGTTCTCCATGCCCAGTGGGCGGGTGGCGGCGTTCATCTCCGGCAGGTGCGGCGCCGGGAAGCGCTGGGTGAAGTCGAACTCGGCGCGGGTGCGGTCGGAGGTATTGACCATGCGATCCAGCACGTCGTTCTGGCGTGCATACTCGGCGGCGGCCAGCAGTTGGCGGTCGGTCATGTTGCGCAGTTCCCAGTTCCACTCGCGAATCGCCTCGAAACGCAGGTTCAGCTGGTAGAACTTGAGGGAGCGCTTGAAACCGGCATTTTGCGAATACAGGGCGACTTCACCGGCGCCGGGCGGCGTCGGGCCCGGCGGGATGGTGATCTTCTGGCCCAGCTCTTCCAGCGCCAGCTGGCCGTAGAAACTAAAGTTGCCGGAGATCGATTCAAACAAACGGCGCGCGGCCTCATTCTGTCCATCTTCTTTCAAGGCGCGACCAAGCCAATATACCCAGGTTATATCGTTGCGCAGCGCGACCGGCATGCCTTCGATGGTGGTGCGTACGGTCTTCCAGTCGCCGGCGCGCAGGGCCATGCGCACCTTCCACTGCATCGCGTCCTGCGACAGCGTGGCATCCTTGGTCTTGCGCCAGTAATCCTGCGCTTCCGGCGCCAGCTTGTAGGAGGCCGACAGCGCGATTTGTCCCCAGCCCAGCGCGACTTCCTGCGAAGTCATCTGGCGCGAGGCGTCGTTCAGGTAGGTGGCCGCCTGGGCGGGATTGCTCTTGGCAATGCGTCCCAGCGCGATGATGTAGAGCTGATGGTTGGCGGCGCCGCGACCGGGGCCTTTGGCCAGCATCAGCGCCGGACGGTCCATCACCTGCTGTACCGACACATCGCCGTTATCGACCAGCACCGAGGCGCGGCGCGCCACCGTGGTGTTGCCGTTCTCGGCGGCCTGACGGATCTGGAACCACACATCCGCTTCGGTAAATTGACCATTCTGCGCCAGTGTGGCGATCAGATCACTGCAGCCTTGGCCATAGTCCTTTGGATTGACCAACAGGGCGCGCGCCTCGTCGGCCACATTGGCGCCCTTGAGCGCCCGCGAATTGAGCGCAAAGCATTTGACCTGGGTATCATCGTTCAGGATGAACTTGGGATACTGCTCATCGAACAGAGCCCAGTTGCCGGTCTTGCCGAGCGCCAGCAGCCAGTCGTTGCGCAGGCGATCGACAATGGCCTGGCCTTCATAACGGGCCATGAAGTCCCGGACTTCCTGCTCGCTGGCGCTATAGTCGCGCACACGCGGTTTGAGCCGATAATAGTCGACATAGGACGGAAGATCATAGCCGGACAGGCGCGCCGCCAGATCCTGCGCCAGCGCGCCGTTGTCGCTGGCGGCCGCCTGGCGCAAGGCCAGGAAGATATCATCGGGTGAAGCATCGGCCGAAACGCGCTTTTGCGCATGGGCCGGCGACGTGGCCACGAGCGAGACACCGGCGGCGAGCGCCAGCGGGATAGCCAGGGAAGCGGCCAGCGAACGCAGGCGCTTGTTGAGCGGTTGATTCTTCAGACGCATACTCGTGCAACCCAATTGATACTGATTAACAAAACAAATGACGAACCCAAGGATAGCACGCGACACCCCGCCGCAAGAGCCGGAACAAAGGCCTGCCGCGCAGCTGAAAAACACCTTGCGTGCAGACCTGCTTGCGCGCCGCAAAGCGCTTGATCCCAAGGGCAAACGCATCTCCGATGAGCTGATCGGACGCCGGTTGCTGGACTGGTGCACCTCGCATGCCGTCACCAGCCTGGGCGTCTATCACCCGATTCGCGGCGAGCCGGATCTGCTCTTTGCCTATAACGCATTGGCCGCCCACGGGGTGCACCTCGCCTTGCCGGTTGTCGTAGGCAAGAACGCGCCGCTGGAGTTCCGTCGCTGGTTGCCGGGAGATCCGCTGGAAAAGGATGCGTTGGGTACGCTCGTGCCGGCTGTAACGTCGCCATTGATGCAACCGCAGGCACTGCTGGTGCCGTGCGTCGGCTATAACGCTGCGCAATGTCGTTTGGGATATGGCGGCGGATTTTATGATCGAACGCTGGCAGCGTCGCAGCGACCCATGGCAGTCGGCGTGTGCTATGCATTTGGCTTGGTTGAGTTCACGGGGGAGTCGCACGACATGTCCTTGGATCTGGTGCTCACGGACGCTGTGTGACGGCTGTCAGGTGCACGCATCGGCATGGCCATCGATCTCATTTTTCCTGGGCCGGTGCGTTATGACAGCATGCGATGCGTATAAAAGCCGGCTAACACCGGCTTTTTTATTGACTGCTTGTTATCTGTTGCTGACATCCCAAGTGCGCGATACAGAGCAAACCGCTTGCATCGTCTGTGCATAAGATATTTCGCCGCTTGTTCGCCAAGAGCGGAGCCTGCAAGGTATTTGGCCTGGGCGAGATTTGCTGCGTATTTGGTTTCGGCTGTGCATAAGACAAATGCGATGTGTTAGCCGATTCCCAAAACTGTGCATAAGTGGAAATCATGAGAGCTGCCCGATTGTCGTACGCATCCCCTGCAATTTTGTCGCGCGGCTCCTCGCCATCAGCTGTGGGCAACTCCAATGGTGCTTATTCACCGGTGACGCTATTGAACGCTCCTTCTCGGCGAGACTGGTTTGAGTATCCTCTTCAGATGACCTACAAGAGATCCATGAGGGCAAGGGGCAAGTTATGCGTTCACGTCGAATTTCCTGTGGAGAACCTGGGGGAGTCGCTGCCTTGTGCGCCTGTGGTGACTTAGCTTGCTCAAATTCCCTGTGTAGAACTTAGGGCCGCAGGAGTCAATGCTACAAAGCGCCATGGATAAATCTACATGGTGCTGGACGCTCAACAGAGCGCTACCGCGTCATCATCAAGGACAATCAAAAAGGAAGGAACGCCGGCGACCCGGCAGGTGCTCGGAACGCAATTCAGGATCGGATGCTGCTGGTACTTTCAGGCGGGAGTAAAAATGACCAGTGGGATCATCGCTTCCTGACGATCAGGCGAACGCCGCCTGGTTCTGGGGAGATTCCCGAGGAGGATTCAGATTAACTTCGGCGGATCAAGAGAATTGACGTACCGAAGGGCTGGCGCCGAGATGGATGCGCTTCGAACGCAGTGTCGGGATAGTTGGCGCAAGTGGAGTATGCATCACGCGCAGGTACTGTTTCAGCATGGTATTCCCCGCCATCGCCGAGAGCAACGGTGTGTTATTGGAGCTGAAGATCGGGGCTGGGCCTGGGGTGGAAGTTAGTGTTTTGGGAGCGCAAAAGCAAAAACCCCACCATCGTGTGATGGTGGGGTTATGCGGAGTAACAAGCCTGACGATGACCTAC
>NZ_JAGIPZ010000018.1 GCF_017814915.1 Herbaspirillum sp. LeCh32-8
CTTCTGTGTGCAGCGGGTATGGAGACACTTTAGTTTTTTGTTGATCCACCAAGTATCGGGGGGATCCTGAGAACCTCTGCCATGGGCTCAGGGGATTCCCTATTTCCCGGGAGGAACGATGGAGAGTGCTGTCGCGCGGATCGCAACGGCCATCCGGCCGTTATCGATGACGAGGCGCGTGGGGGAATATGGTGCCGGTATGTTTCCCGACCGCCGGCTCCGGTAGGTGTGTCCGATTATTCAGAAGCATCACTTCGGGCTGCGATGGTAGTGCCCGGGCGTGACAGGGCGATGACATCGATGCAAGGTCGGGACGAAAAAAACGCCGGCAGGCACCGGCGTCTTCATGCCTGCCGGACCTGGCCGGCGGGCAGAAATGGATCAGTAACGGATCAGTAATGAATCACCGTGCGGATCGATTTGCCTTCGTGCATCAGGTCAAAGGCTTCGTTGATCGCATCCAGGTTGCGGGTGTGGGTGACGAAGGGCTTGAGCTTGATGTCGCCCTTCATCGCATCTTCCACCATGCCCGGCAGTTGCGAGCGGCCCTTGACGCCGCCGAAGGCGGTGCCCATCCACTTGCGGCCGGTCACCAGCTGGAACGGACGCGTGGAAATCTCCTGGCCGGCGCCGGCCACGCCGATGATCACCGACTGGCCCCAGCCGCGGTGGGCGCACTCCAGCGCGGCGCGCATCACGTTGACGTTGCCGATGCACTCGAAGGAGTGGTCCACGCCCCAGCCGGTCATTTCCACGATCACTTGCTGGATCGGCTTTTCATGGTCCTTGGGGTTGATGCAGTCGGTGGCGCCGAACTCGCGCGCCAGGTCGAACTTGGAGGCATTGGTGTCTACCGCGATGATGCGGCCGGCCTTGGCCTGGCGCGCACCCTGGATCACCGCCAGGCCGATGCCGCCCAGGCCGAACACGGCGACCGAGTCGCCCTCCTGCACCTTGGCGGTGTTGTGCACCGCGCCGATGCCGGTGGTCACGCCGCAGCCCAACAGGCAGACGTGCTCATGGTTGGCTTCCGGGTTGATTTTTGCCAGCGAGACCTCGGCCACGACCGTGTATTCGCTGAAGGTGGAACAGCCCATGTAGTGGTAGATCGGCTGGCCGTTGTAGGAAAAGCGGGTGGTGCCGTCCGGCATCACGCCTTTACCCTGGGTGGCGCGCACCGAGGTGCAGAGGTTGGTCTTGCCGGATGTGCAGAACAGGCATTCGCCGCACTCGGCGGTGTACAGCGGGATCACGTGGTCGCCCGGGACCACGCTGGTCACGCCTTCGCCCACTTCCACCACGACGCCGGCGCCTTCATGGCCCAGTACCACCGGGAACAGGCCTTCCGGATCGTCGCCCGAGAGGGTGAAGGCGTCGGTGTGGCACACGCCGGTGTGGGTGATCTTGACCAGGACTTCGCCCTTCTTCGGCGGCGCGACGTCGATCTCGACGATCTGGAGAGGTTGGCCGGCGGCGAAGGCTACGGCTGCGCGAGATTTCATGACATGCACTCCTTGAAAACAGGTGGGGGAGACGGCGCCGCTTCCAGTCAGGCTGGCGCGGCGAAATTCATTTGAGGTAAGTGCGCACCAGGCTCAGCAGATCCTGGACGCGCGTGTCGTGCTGGTTTTCGGACTCCGCCGGATGGCCGAAGTCTTCCCGGATATGCGATTCGAGCACCTCCGACATCAGGCCGTTGATGGCGCCGCGGATAGCGGCGATCTGCTGCAGCACCGGGGCGCAGTCGGCGCCTTCCTCCAGTGCGCGCTCCAGCGCGTCGCACTGCCCGCGGATACGACGCACACGAGTGAGGACGCGCTTTTTCTCTTCAGGCGAATGAGGCATCTGGGGACGATTCCATTGCGGGATGAATATACTGGTGGGGAGTATATTCCCTAAGGCCATTTCGACGCAATGCCTTTGTTATCCGCGCGCTGTATCGGCAGCGTTGCGGGCATCCCAACTCATCCGCGCTGAATGAGCGATAACGTGCTGCACAAGCCGAACACGGCGCGCGATTCATGGGGGCATCAACGGCAGCAAGCCGGGCGCGTCGTGCGGCCGGACTTGAGGGGCGTCAGCGACGCGCTTCGATCTGTGTGATCGCCGCGTCCAGGCTGGCGACGTAGTCGGCCCGTGTCCTGGCGGCCAGCGCCGGCCATTGCTCACGCGGCGCGCCGGCATCGGCCGCACCGGTGCGGTAGTGATTGATCCAGCGGTAATCGTAGTTGCAGGGCGTGCGCTCATCCCATTGCACGGCGCGGCTGACGATCGTGCGCAGCTTGGCGAGGTCGTCGAACTGCGCCCGCCGCAAGGCCAGCGGAATGACCTTCATCAGCTCGCCGACTTCCAGCGCGGCCGTGGCGTCGGCGCTGCGCAGTACATCGAAGTTGGCCCGCAGGCGCGCCGCGCTGAGCCAGAAGATGGCGTCGTCGGTGCGGCCTTGCAGGTAGAGCAGATTGGTCAGCGCAAACAGCACCGGCGGCGGATAGTTGCCGGGCTGACCTTCGATCTCCGCGACCAGCTGGTCGTTCTCGTGGCCGATGGTGGCGGCGAGCGTCGCTACGATGCGGGCGGTGTCGACGGCGGCGGAGGACTCTTGCCGCGGCGTCGCAGGAGCGGAGCTGCTTGGCGTCGGCGCCGCTTCGGCTGCCCTGGCGGGATCGAAAGATTCAGCAATCTTTGCGGATTCGGCGGCGGGCTCAACAGTTGCGGCGGGCGCGGCCGCCGGCTCCGTCGGACAAGGATAGGCTTCCCTGAACGCAGACAGCACGCTCTGCCCGCCCAGCACGCCCTCCAGCTCCGGATGCGCTTGCTTGTATTGCGCCAGCAGGTCGACATAGTCCTGCAACTGCTTGCCCGGCGGGATGCAGAAGGCCTTGCCGTCGTGGGCCCTGACGAAATTCCCGACCCAGCCAAGCTGCTGCCCGTCGCTCGCGGCGATCGCCGCCGGCGCGGCGAGCAGCGACGTCAGCGCAAGCGATGCCGTGACAGGCGCAATGCGCCGCAAGGCGAAGAGATGTCGCACGATGCAGTCCCCGATATTGTTGGTCTGGCTGAACGGATGCGCCGCAGTTGACGGCGATCGAGCGCTGACTATAGCAGAGCTTGCCGCGCCGGCGCTTGCCACCAAACGGCGCGTCGCACAATCGGAAAAATCCTGATGCATAAGGTTTGTCCGGGGCAATAAAATTCACTCAGGAAATTCAGGAAATCCCCGATGGTGCCGCATGAAATCCTTGCAAACATTCTTGATCGCCGGCCTTGCAGCACTCACCCTCTGCGGTGTCTCGCAGCAGGCTGATGCGGCGGCCTCCTCCAAGAACCTGACCGTGTCAGCGGTCGTCACGACGGCCTGCCGCCTGACGCAAGACCACGACCATCCCTCGGTCGCCAACAGCATCTGCACCAACGGCGCCGATTTTTCCACCCAGGTGTTGGGCACCCAGATCGCCGTGATCCAGAGAGTCGATTCGGCGGCGGTGGTGATCTTCTGATCCGCTTGTTCGCTCATCAATAAGCCCGCGCACGCGGGCTTTTTTATTGCGCGCCCGTTTGCTCGGGAATATCCCGATGGGCCGGCCTCAGCGCATGCCTTAGGATCCGTACCGGTGATGGATCCGGCGCAGCATGCCGATCGTCCGCGCGGGCGATCGCATGTGGCCCACGCTCTTCACTTCCCCTTGATCCGAATTGCGTGCCGGCGGCGTCACCGCTCTGGCGCGGCTCGTTTGCGGCTCGCTGCGCGCGCCTGGAACATGTCGTTCGGCCAAGTGTTCATCCACAACAGTTCGCAGCACGAGAAGCGCCATGCACCCGAAGTCCCCATTGAAGATCGCCGTTCCCATACTTGCCAGGTTACTGATCGCCACCTGCGCGGCCGGCGCGCTCGCCGGTGCGGCACAGGCGCGCACCATCGTCTTCGTGGGCAACAGTTATACCTACGGACAGAATGCCTCGGTGCGCTATTACAAGACCGACACCGTGACCGACCTGAACGGCCCCGGCGCGACGGGTCGCACGACCGGCGGCGTGCCGGCCATCTTTAAGGCGTTCACGGTGCAGGCGGGGCTTGATTACGCGGTCTCGGTCGAAACGGTGGGCGGCAGCGGCCTGGATTATCACTATGCAGAGAAACGGCATGCGCTGGATCAGCACTGGGATGTCGTGGCGCTGCAGGGGCTCTCCACGCTCGAAGGAAAACTCCCCGGCAATGCAGAGCTGCTGACATCTTCCAGCAAGCAGCTGGTGGACATGTTTCGCGCCAGGAACCCGCAAGGGGAAGTCTGGATGACTGCCGTGTGGAGTCGTCCCGACAAGATCTATCCGGAAGATGCGCCATGGTACGGCACGCCGATCGACAAGATGGGCGCCGACATTTCGCTCGCCTACAACGCCGCCGCCAAGCATGCCAACGCCAGCGGCGTGGTGGAGATCGGGCTGGCGTGGAACCGCGCCATCGCCACCAAGGTCGCGGGCGGCAATCCGTATCTGGGCATGCCGTCCTCGCAGATCAACCTCTGGTCCTGGGACAACTTTCATCCGAGCGACTACGGCTACTATCTGGAAGCCCTGATGCTGTTCGGGAAAATCACCGGGACCGATCCACTCTCGTTGGGTGAAAACGAGAGCGTCGCCGAGGATCTGGGTTTCTCAAAGAACCAGGCAGTCGCCTTGCAGAAGATCGCTCACGATCAGTTGTTTGGGAAATAAGGCATGCGCGCAAAGGGCCGTGTCGCAGGTCCCGGTGTGGTGCGGCGGCCGGCGGCCACGGGGATCCGGGTCGAGTGGCGCCGGTACACAAAAAGAGGGATCAAAGAATGACGAAGGCGTCGCGCGCTACCGCCTCGCGATGCGGCGAGTTGATCAGCTGAGATTTGTCGCGCACCGTCGCGGCTGCTCGGGACGCGGTTTCGCTGATGACGCGATAGCACAGCGTCTTCAGGCCGCAGTAGCGTTTCAGGAAGACCCGGGCATCCGCGATGCGTTGGCGGAGCAGAAATACGGTTTCCGTGCCATCCTTCTCGGCCGTCAGAAATTCGTAGGCGACTTCAGGATGAAGGAATTGCGTTACCTCGAGCAGGACTTTCTCCAGGTTCGGGGATTCATCGATGAAGTCGAATATGTAGGGATGATCTTCACATTCGAGTTGGTAGGTGACGAGGCAGCGCACGTGAGACTTTCATGACGTTGGGATCCTGAACACACGCCGCAAGCGAATGGTTCAGCTCGACCGTCATGCTCCCTCCTTACATGCCGTCCGGCAATCGGGAAAATCCTGACCTGCCCTCGCTCCGCATCGGGTCATTCACCATCCGGGAGGACCTGGCCGCATCAGCGCAAGGCCCGGATAGCCGCCTCGACAATCCGGAGCGTTGCCCTCTCGGCTTGCATCGGAGGCAGGCATCTTCCTACAGCGGCTCACGCGATCTGCCGATGTCCGGCGAAGAGGCGCCGCGGCATCATCCTTGGACGAGCGGCCATCCGGGCGGCTCGGTTTGAGGAGTCATCCATGTCCGACACTTTGACCAACCTGATCGGCTGGTGCGCCACGCTGATCCTCTTGTTGACCGTGTCTTCACAAGTCTACGAACAATGGCGAACACGCTCGGTGCGCGGCGTTTCGCACTGGCTGTTTGTCGGGCAGCTGGCGGCCTCGACCGGCTTCGTCATCTACTCCGTGCTGCAGGGGGACTGGGTCTTCGTGGCATCCAACGTCATGCTGCTGATCACCGCGCTGGTGGGACAGGTGCTGTTCCTGCGGAACCGGCGTCGAGATGGTGAGAAGGGATGAGGGAGCGCTGCGCGGTGTTGTGCGGCCAACTCTCCTGACGTCAAGCGCCCGGCGGCAGGATCGCGGGCTGCGCCCAGCTGCGCAAGGTGTCGCCGAAGCCGCCGCGCGACTTGCTGGCCAGGCGTGCACTGGTGGTCACGCGCGGCGCCGCGCTCCAGGCAATGGTGGCATCGGTGGCTTGCAGCGCACGCACAAGATCGACATCTTCGTGACAAGCGAGCGGCTTGAACCCGCCGCAGCGCAGATAGGCCTCGGCTGAGATGCCGAAGTTGGCGCCATGAATATGGCCGTGGCCGTCGCGGTCGCAATATTCAGAGCGGAATTTCTCCCATACATGTCGAGGATGTTCGCGCCAGTCCGTCACGTCAACCGTGCCGCAGACAACATCGGCGCGCACGCCCAGTTGAGCCGCTAGCCAATCGGGGGCAACCAGCGTATCCGCATCGGTGAACGCCAGCCAGCGCGCTCCGGCTGCCAGCATGCGTTGCGCCCCATGCGCGCGCGCATGGCCGACATTCATGGCGTCCACCTGCGCGGTGTCCACGCGATGGCGCCCGGCAATGGCGGCTGAATCGTCCGTGCAGGCGTCGAGCACCACCATGATGCGGACCGGTTCGGCAAGCAGCGCCGGATGAGTCGCCGCCGTGCGTGCGGCAGTGAGGCAGCTGTCCAGCAGTGCTTCTTCATTGTGGGCGGGGATGACGATGCCGATCATGATGCGTTTTCCCCGCTTCGTCTTTGCCACAGGTCGAGTCGGAATTCTTCATCTTCGTACCACGCGCTGCCTTGCAGTGCGTCGTGTTCTGCGAACAAAGCATGGACGGTGGCGGTGGGCTGCTGCCTGTCGTCAAAGGGGCGTTTCCAGTGGCAGGCCAGCAGGTGGCCCGCGGGAAGGAGGCTGGCGACGCACAGCGAGACGGTTGCGCGCAACTGTTCGTCGTCCAGGTAATAGCCGAGTTCAGACAGTACGATGAGATCGAATGCCGCGCCCCCGCTGGCCGGCCATTGTTCCGGCAGGCTTTCCCGGGAGACCTGTACATGACGGTGTGCGTTGACGCGCTCACGCGTCAGGCGCACAGCCTCGTCGCAGAAATCCGAGGCCAGCAGGCGATCGCAGCGCGCGGCCAGCGCGACGGTGAGCGCACCATTGCCGCAACCGGGTTCATAGACGCTGGAAAAGCGCGGCTTGGGCAGTGCCGCAAGCAGGATCGCCCGCTTGCGTTGTTCGTACCAGCTGTCGATTGTGTGCCAGGGATCAGCACTTCCGGCATACAAGGAGCGGAAGTGCTCGGCGGTCGTCGCAAGTGCAGTCATAGGAAGAACACCTCGAATGGGCGGACAAAGTGCGCCAGAACGTGGGCCGGCAGAACCGGCATGCGGCCCTCATCCTGGCCGATCTGGCTTCGGTAGCATTGCAGCGCCAGGCGCTTGTTCTGCTCTGCGGCCGGCGTCAAATGCAGACGCCTGGCACGCCCCCAGGGAAGGCGCGCATCGTCGGGGCGCGCCCAGTGCCAGGTCCAGATGGGCACCTCGACAAGCTTGCAGCCGATGTCTTGTTCCATCCGGGCCGCCGCCTGACCGACGGCTTCGTGGTCAGGATGGCCGTCAAGCCGCCAAGGGGCGAACAGGATGTCGGTCGGTTGCAAATAGGCATGCAACCACTTCAGGAGCTCGGGCAGATGCGCCGTCACCGCGCCGTCGCGGATGCGCACGCGCCGGATCGCTGCGTCATGAAGGCCCAGACGGCGCAACGCGGCGAGGCTTTCGCCGGCACGCAGTTCAGGCAGTTTGGCATGCAGTTGTGATTGCGGTGGATGGCTGCCTTCGCCGTCGCTGACCGCCACCACGGAGACCTGCCGGCCCAGGGTGGTCAGCATGCCGATCAGGCCGCCGCAGCCCAATGCCTCATCGTCGGGATGGGGCGCCAGGATGACGGCGCGGGATCGCGCGGGCACCAGCGCGCAGAGCTCGACTTGCGGCAGCGTGGCGAGCTTGTCACAGGCTTGCCAGGCATGTTCCGGCGTCCCGGCGTCAATGTCGATGTGGCGCGAGCGGGCGTCGACGGCATCGGCAGTCAGAGTTGCCATGGCGACTCCTCGCTTTCCATGGATAGGGCGCCGAGTTGCGCCAGGTCCCGCTCAGCATGGCTTTGACGCAGGAACACGGGAAGGTCGGCCAGGATGCGCGCGCTGTGCCGATCCAGGCAATACGGCGCAGGCCCCAAGGCGCGGCCGACATGGGCAAGCACCGCCTGAGCGGCGACCTCTGCCTGCAAACGGCTGGAGAGCGCGAGCCGGGCAGTGATGGTGGCAGGATGGGTATCAATAAAGCGCGCCGCTTCGCGCAGCTGGTTCAGCGCGCCGCTCAACTGGCAGTCGATCTCGCCCAGATGGGCCAACCCATGCGGGTCATTCCTGTTGTGCAAGGCTTGGCGTAACTTTTCCGCCAACGCGGCGGCGGCGCCAAACCATCCGGCGGCGATGCCGATGGCGCCATGCCAGAATCCAGGTCGCTCCAGGTAGAAACCCGGCGCGCCGACCGGCGTCGCATGCACGCCGGTGAAGCGGAGGGTGGCGGTGCGTGTGGCGGCCATGCCAATCGCCTTCCATGCATCGTCTTCCACCACGATGCCGTCTTGCCCGAGATCCACCGCGGCCAGGCAGGATCGCCTCTGTTCGTCGCGATAACTGATCAGGGCATGCGTGGCGAACCTCGCACCGGAACACCAGCGCTTTTCTCCGTCGAGCGCCAATGCGCCTTCGGCCGCGAGACGGCGCGCACGCAGCACCGCGCCCGGCGGTTCTGCGCACCACACGCCCCACACCGATAGCGGCGGGATGTCCGTGACGCCGGCTTCGCCCAGGATGGCCAGTGCATCGGTATGGGCTTCATACAGTTTCAGCAAGCTCAGGTCGTGCGCGGCGACGGCCGCCAGCACCCGCCAACGCTCCAATGTGGCGCCGCCGCCAGGCAGGGGAAGGTTGTCAAGACGGTTGTCGACGATCTCGCACAACAGATCACCGACCAGTGACGGCAGTGCCTCCTGAGGACACTGGTCGATGCGTCCGGCGATCAGTTCGTTGAGCGCGCAAGCGATGGTGGAGGCGTCGGTAGTGGCCATGGATTTCTGATTGCCGAAAGAGGATGGGACAAGACTGAACCAGGTTGCAGTATCGCCAAAGCCTGCTTGCCTGCATGTCGGCAGACGGCGCGCAACACCGTAGGAATACCGCCTGATTTCAAGGAGGAGGGTTCCACCGCCGGCGACCGGCGGCCGCCAGAAACAACTCATCTTCATTGAATTGCCATGGGCATTGAGGGCATTCGCTGGCGCAATTCAGGCCGATTTCCGACATACCTCTGTCGCGCCGCTGCTTACCATGCATTGTCAGCCACGCAGGGAGATCGACCATGAGCATTCATGACGCAGTATCCATTCCAGCTCAACATCAGCAGCGTCAACCCGGCAGTGAGCAGCAGATGGATCCGCAGCCGGCATCCGGGCCCTCGGCGCGCCCGGCGCAGCGCCTGGCCGGCAAGGTCGCGCTGATCTCGGGCGGCGATAGCGGCATCGGACGTGCGGTGGCGTTGGCGTTTGCACAAGAGGGTGCGCAGGTGGCCATCGTCTATCTGGATGAGCACGAGGACGCTCAGCGCACGCGTGACGATGTTCAGGCGCTGGGCGCTTCATGCCTGCTGCTGCCGGGCGACGTGACATCGCCCGCTTTTTGCCGCCAAGCCGTCCAGTCCACCACCGATGCCTACGGCCGCCTCGATGTGCTGGTCAACAATGCTGCCCAGCAGTACCCCGCGGCCAGCATTGAGGAAATCTCCACCGATCAGCTGGAGCACACCTTCCGCACCAACGTCTTTTCGATGTTTTACATGGTCAAGGAGGCGCTGCCTTACCTGACGCGCGGCGCGCGCATCATCAACACAGCCTCGGTCACCGCCTATCGCGGCAGCAAGCATCTGCTTGACTATTCGGCCACCAAGGGAGCGATCGTCTCGTTCACGCGCTCGCTGTCGCAGCAGCTGGCGCAAGCCGGCATTCACGTCAATGCCGTCGCGCCGGGCCCGATCTGGACGCCGCTGATTCCTTCCAGCTTCACCGCCGAAGAAGTTGAACAATTCGGCAAGAACGTGCCGCTTGGCCGCCCCGGTCAGCCCGATGAGGTGGCTCCGGCCTACGTCTTTCTCGCCAGCGAAGGCGCGTCCTACATGACCGGCCAGGTATTGCACCCCAACGGCGGTGAAATCATCAACGGTTAGGAGAAAACACCATGGTCAGCCCCAATGAACCGCTGCCGGAGCGAGAAGCCGAGGGCAAGCGCGAAGCTCGTCATTTCATCGGCGCTCTGGCCGGCGAGGTCGATTCCTGCCAGCAGGCCTGTCTGCATTGCCATGAGGTCTGTCGCAAGATCGCCTTCGACGTGAGCGCGGGGGCGGGGCAGGGAATGCGTCTGGACGATGTCCGACTATTGTTCGAATGCGCCGAGCTGTGCCAGTTGTCGGCCAATTGGCAATTGTCGGGCTCGCAGTATTGCCGCCAGATCTGCGCCGTGTGCGCACAGCTCTGCCGCGAATGCGAGAGCCGCTGCGCCGGCAAGATGAACATGGAGGAGTGCGAGTACGTGTGTCGGCGCTGTGCAGAAAGTTGCGAGGCCATGGCGGCGATGGCTTGACCGGTTCTGGCAACCAGAAAAGGCATGGCGCTCGCCAACTCTTCTTCAGGCTGTCTGACCACCGATGGCGGCGCCGTCTTATGGCCTGACCTGCACCGCCTGCCTATGCTGGCAGCTCTTCATGCGCGCCCCGCGCATTCTTCCAGCCAGCCTCACCAACGCAGCATTTGAAACGAGAGTCCGCCATGCCGACCAAGAAATCCCCTGCCGCAAAATCGACCTCCTCTTCCTCCAAGTCCGGCCAGCCTGGTTCTGGTTCGCTGCTCTCCACCATGTCGGGCCCCGCCGACGGCCTGCCGGCGTTTGCGGCCGGCGAGCAGTCGCCGACGGCCTTGCTGCGCAAGATCGCCGGCGCTAACGCCGTCTCGGCAAGCATGCCGGACAATCCCGCCAAGCCGGGTGAGATCGGCGTTCAGGGGCGCACCGCGCCGGTCGGCGCGACCGTCGAGGCGCCCGACCCGGTGGCGCATGCCAGCACCGTCAGCGAAGCCCATGGTTCGGCCAAGACCGGCGCCGCACAGCCGGTGCCGGGCGCCAATGCGCTGGCCGGTTCGCTTGATCGCGTGCGCGCCGATGATAGCGACCAGGCGCTGACCAGCAACCAGGGCGTGCCTATCTCGGACAACCAGAATTCGCTCAAGGCCGGGCTGCGCGGCCCCACTGCGATGGAGGATTTTCTCCTGCGCGAGAAGATTACCCACTTCGACCACGAGCGCATTCCCGAGCGCGTGGTGCATGCGCGCGGATCGGCCGCGCACGGTTACTTCGAGTGCTACAAGGCGCTGACCGAGCTCACCTGCGCGGCGCCTTTCGCCCACGACGGCAAGCGCACACCGGTGTTCGCGCGCTTCTCGACGGTGGCCGGCGGCGCCGGCTCGGCCGACACCGTGCGCGATGTGCGCGGTTTCGCCGTCAAGTTCTACACCGATGAGGGCAACTGGGATCTGGTGGGCAACAACATTCCCGTGTTCTTCATCCAGGATGCGATGAAGTTTCCCGACCTGGTGCATGCGCTGAAACCGGAGCCGCACTTTGGCATGCCGCAGGCTTCCAGCGCGCACGACACCTTTTGGGACTTCGTCTCCCTGATGCCCGAGTCCACCCACATGCTGCTGTGGCAAATGTCGGACCGCGCCATTCCGCGCAGCTATCGCATGATGCAGGGTTTCGGCGTGCACACCTTCCGGCTGGTCAATGCCGACGGCGCGTCGGTGTTCTGCAAATTCCACTGGACGCCCAAGGCCGGTACGCATTCGTTGATCTGGGATGAGGCAGTCAAGATCGGCGGCGCCGATCCCGACTATCACCGGCGCGACCTGTGGGAAGCCATCGAGGCCGGCGCTGCGCCCGAATGGGAGCTGAGTCTGCAGGTCTTTTCGGAAGACGAGGCCGACGGCATGCCCTTCGATATTCTGGATCCGACCAAGATCGTTCCCGAGGAGCTGGTGCCGCTGATACCGGTGGGCCGCATGGTGCTCAACCGCAACCCCGACAACTTCTTCGCCGAGACCGAGCAGGTGGCGTTCTGCACCGCGCACATCGTCCCGGGGATCGACTTTACCAACGACCCGCTGCTGCAGGGGCGCATCCATTCCTATCTGGATACCCAGATCAGCCGGCTCGGCGGGGTCAACTTTCACGAGCTGCCGATCAATTCGCCGCTGCGCGCCGTGCACAACAACCAGCGCGACGGCATGCATCGCCAGACCCTCAATCGCGGCCGCGTAGCCTATGAGCCCAATTCGCTGGGCGGCGGCTGTCCGTTCCAGGCCGGAGCCGCGGGCTTCAAGAGCTTCCCGCAGCCGGTCGAGGGTGACAAGATCCGCGCCAAGCCGGAGAAGTTCGCCGATCACTATTCCCAAGCGCGCCTGTTTTGGCAAAGTCAGACACTGGCCGAGCAGCTGCATATCGTCAATGCCTTCCGCTTTGAGCTGACCCGCGTGCAGACGCCGGCCGTACGCCAGCGCGTGGTGTCGCTGCTGGTCAATGTCGACCCCATGCTGGCGCAACAGGTGGCCGACGGGCTTGGATTCGACGTGCCGGAGGCGGCGCCCGTGCTGGTGGCGGAGCAGTCGCAATATCCCGCCTCGCCGGCGCTATCGCTGAGCGCGTATCCGGGCGAGACCGGCATCGCCACCCGTCGCGTGGCGCTGCTGGTGGCCGACGGCGTCGACGGCGCCATGCTCACGCATGTCTATGAGCATCTGCTGCAGCAGGGCGCCGTGCCGCGGCTGGTGGGCCAGAAGCTGGGGGCCGTCACCTGCTCGGCAGGCAAGCCGTTCCAGGTAGAGATTACGTTGTCGGCCGCGCCATCTGCGTTGTACGACGCGGTCGTCATTCCCGATGGTGAGCAAGCCACGACGGTTCTGGCGGCAGACCCGCTGGTGGCCGAGTTCGTGCGCGATCAGTATCGTCATTGCAAGCCATTGCTCGTCGCCGGCAGCGCCACTACCGTGATCGACAAGGCCGAGCTGCCCGATGTGCTTCCCAACGGCGATGACGACTTTTCGCTGGTCGTGGGTGAAGCCGGTCAGATGCCCGAGTTGTTGCAGCAATTCGTTGAAGCGCTGGCAGGGCAACGGGAGCTCGGTCGCGAGGCCTTGGTCTGACAGAGGCCTCGGTTGAGCGTCATTCCCCAAGTGGGCATGCATGGCCACGGGGGCAGATGATACGGAAATGTCCGGCGGGAAGTCGTCGATGCCGATGGTGCACGCCGCGTCGCCGGGAGGCGCGGCGGCGTGCCGGATTGCATACTTGCCGATCAACCTAAAGGAAGACAATGATGATGACACCTCGACAGGTCGCTTTTTTTTCCGTCTTGGCGCTGACTGTTGCGTCAGCCTCGGGCCAGCCGTTTGATCAACGTGGGCCGACCGGCGACAACCGGGCGGCGACAGGTAATCCCGGCACCCAGCAGCCGCCGGAGAAAGACGCCAAGGCCGCCGCCCGGCAGAAGACGCCGAGGCGCGAAGAAGCACCGGCAAAAGGCGCAGCGAAGAGAGCGACGGACAGTGCGCCTACTCCTCATTCTCCGGGCACGCCTGCGGAGAATTCCTCCCAGCCCGACAGTGCGAAGTGAGCGCGCTGACTTCGACGGCGCGCAGCGCCCAGCGATGGATGTAGTCCTGCGTGCCGAACAAGCGACGGGAGCTTGTCTCTCGTGGTTGAAATAGGGCAGTGCATAGTCCACGTCTGCCAGACGGTCGATCCGATTTTCCCTTCCAGGCCTTGGTCTTGCGAGCTGGGGAAATGTTCGTTCCCATGCCTCATGCATTTCCCGCACTTCCGGACCAGACGCCGTCGACGTAGTGCCTGGCGTCGTCGAGACCGGCGTTCCCGGCGTCCTGAGCGGTTTTGTAAAAGCGATACGGCGTCGCGATGTGCGCAAACATCGTCGCGCAAGCGCGTGTGACCGTCAGCTTGTCGACTATCCAGCCATTCGCGTCGTGCAGGCAGGTGATGCGGAGCTCATATTCCTTGTATTGCTCGCTGCGGATGTATTGCTCCATTTCTCTTCCTTATTGCTCGCCGCAGAAGGGCCGCATCTGCCTCGAAAAAAAAGCCGCTGACATGCAGCGGCGTCCTGTAATGGCCGAGGTCCGGTGCCAGGTGCGTTGCCGCCGGATCGTCAGGTTAGCAGGACATGCGATGCAAACAAGCTCGACAGGATAAAAAAACTGGTATTTTTCATGCCACTTTTCACGCGGCGGACGATCTATTCCTGCGAAGCGCCGGTGACGGATCGCACACAAGGGGCACCGGCGATTCATTCCAGAGCGATCTGGTTTCGGCACCGGCCTGCGTACTCGGCGCGGCTCGGTGCCTTTTTACGTTGAGCGTCAGGGTTGCCGCATGAACTGCAGAATGGAGGTTGTGCGGCGCTCAGACACGACGTCGGCCAGCGTGACCGGATCCAAGGCGCCAAAGAAAGCTGCTTCCGCGCGCGCCAGCGCGCCCTTGAGCACGCAGGCGGGATTGAGGGGGCAGGGGCCGATGGTGCAGTCCACCAATTTGCCGATCCCTTCCAGCTCACGGATGAGCCAGCCCACGCTGATTGCCTTGGCGGGATGAGCAAGCCTGATGCCGCCGTTGCGGCCCGCAGTGGATTGAATCACCCCCAGCCGGGCAAGCGACTGCACCACCTTGTGAAGATGATTCTCGGAGACCTTGAATTTCTCGGCCAGCGCGCGGGTCGTGGCGCGTTCTTCGGCTTCCATCGACGCCAGGAACATCATGACTCGAAGAGAGAAATCAGTATGGAGAGCAAGGCGCATCGGGGATCGTTGTCCATGGGCGAAGAACACTAGGGCCTGTTCACCTTAAAGCTACGAGTGCGAGTGACCAGCAAGCGTTGCCTGCCTAGGCGCAGCGACGCGACGTAGCGGTGCTACGGCAAGCAGCTGCAACAACGGCAAGCGACGCTTGCTGGCCG
Organism: Herbaspirillum sp. LeCh32-8; assembly: GCF_017814915.1. Classification (GTDB taxonomy): domain Bacteria; phylum Pseudomonadota; class Gammaproteobacteria; order Burkholderiales; family Burkholderiaceae_D; genus Herbaspirillum. The sequence continues at coordinate 14,912 of NZ_JAGIPZ010000018.1, forward strand.
CTCCCGGAGGGCAACGCATCTCGCAGATTTAAGGTGAACAGGCCCTAAGAGGCAGTTAGGCCGGGCGATCCGGTATAAGTTCTGCCAGGCAAAGAGCCGGGCGCATCTCTGCCCGGGGATGAACGGCCTCATTTTCAGAGGCGAGAGCCGCACAGTGATGCAATTTTTGCAATGAAATGCGACGCGGATCGTGTGCAGGCGCCTGGATTCGCATGCGAAGACGGCTCGACCGGATAAACTGACGGGTTATGTTCGAATCAAAGACCCCCTCCATGAAACTGCGCTCGCGTCTGGCGTTGATGGCATTGCTCGCCTTGGTTCCTTTGCTGATATTTTCGGCGCTTGCCGCAAAAAGGCTGAGCGACGGCACGCGCCAGAACGCGATCAGGGCCATGCAGGAAACCGCCAACGCCACCGCGCTGATCATCGACCGCGAACTGCAAGGTTCGTTGTCGGCGGTGCTGGTGTTGTCAAAGTCGCCGTTGCTTGCCGAGGAGAGATTCGCGCAGTTCTACGACCAGGCGAAATCCACTGCATTCGGAGAGAGCGGGTGGGTGATCCTCTATTCTCCCGACGGCTCGCAGGTGCTCAATACCCGCGTACCCTACGGCGCCCCGTTGCTGATCCGGCCGTCGCCGGACGAACTGACGCCCATCATCTCCGGGCGTGATATCCACATCTCGGGCATGGTGTGGTCGCGCGCGTTGAAGAAGCACATTATCTTCATCGACGTCCCTGTCACCACCAGGAGCGGAAGGCAGTACGTCTTGTCGCAAGCCGTGTATTCCGACCACTTCGCCCGGGCCTATGAGGAAATGAACATTCCATCGAGCTGGGTGGTTGGCATCTTTGACAAGGACGGGGTGACGATAGGGCGCAGCGTGAGAGGCGAGGATTTCGTCGGCAAGCCGGCCAATGCTGACACGATTGCCGCCATACGCTCGAACCAGGACACTCTGCGCAGGCACACTGTGCGCGGAGGCATTGAGGTTTATGACGTCATTACCCATTCCGCCCTGTCGGGCTGGGCGGTGGCGGTCGGCGTACCGGTGGAGGAGATCGACGGCCAGGTCCGCGAGGCTGCCTACATGGCGGCCGGCGGGCTGTTGTTGGCGGTGGCGGCGGCGCTGGCAGGCGCGGGCATTGTCGGACGGCAGCTGGCCAGCTCGATAGAAACGGCCGCGACGGCGTCCGAGATGCTGGGGAAAAGCGAAGATCTTCCCGCCATGCGGCCTTCCGGCACGCGGGAGATTGATAATCTGCAGGATGCCATCGCCCGCGCGGCGGACAAGTTGAAGGCCGCCGAAGCGCGCAATGTGGAGCTGCTGGAGTCGGAGCGCGCGGCCCGCGAGGCGGCGGAAATTGAAAACAGGCGCAAGGATGAATTCCTTGCGATGCTGGGACATGAGCTGAGAAATCCCCTGTCGGCGATCACCAGCGGCATCGCCTTGCTGCGCCTCAGGATCGGCGACGATCCCGCATTGAAGCGGCCGGTCGACATCATCCACCGCCAAAGCGATCATCTGCGCTCCCTGCTCAATGACCTGCTCGATCTCAGTCGCGTGATTTACGGCAAGGTGCAGCTGGACATGCAGCCGACCGATCTGGGCGCACTGGTGACAGGCTCCATCAAGACCATGATGGATACCGCCAAACTTTCCCGACACGCCGTGTCATTGCATGCCGAACCGCTGATGGTGAATGCCGATCGTACGCGCATGGAGCAGATCTTCAACAACCTGCTCGACAATGCCGTCAAGTACACCGACGAAGGAGGACGCATCGAGGTCTCGCTATCGGCCGAGAACGGGATGGCCAGGCTGCGTGTGCGAGATACCGGCGTCGGCATCGGCGCGGAGCTGCTGCCTTATGTGTTCGACGTATTTGTCCAGGGCGACAATACCCTGGCGCGAACCAAAGGCGGCCTGGGCATAGGATTGAGCCTGATCCAGAAGCTCGTCGCACTGCATGGCGGCAGCGTCGCCGCGTATTCTGCGGGACCTGCGAAAGGCAGCACCTTCGATGTGTGGTTACCGTTGCTGGACAACGGCGCCGCCGCGCCGGCAGCGGCCGCGCCTGGCGTTGGCCACTCGCTCCAGGGCATCACCTTATTGCTGGTGGAAGATCAAGACGATTTGCGCGAGATGACGCAGGCTATTCTTGAGGAGCTGGGTCTCCAGATCCGATCCGCGGCCAATGGCGCGCAGGCGCTAGCGATCGCCGCGCAACATCTGCCGCAGGTTGCGCTGATTGATATAGGCTTGCCGGACATGAGCGGTTATGAACTGGCGATTGCGCTGAAGAAATCAGCCGGAGCAGCGCCCTTGCACCTGATTGCCTTGTCGGGGTATGGACTTGCCGGTGACAAGGCGCAAGCGGCAACGGCAGGTTTTCATCATTACCTCACCAAGCCTTTGTCTATTGATGAGCTGCAACGCTACCTGGTCGACATCGTGCTAGCCTGACAGCGCGCATCGGCGGCCGGAGGGTTGAATCGTTCCTGCAAGCCGCAAAGCGTGCGCGAGATTGGCCGGCGGTTGTGTCAGTTGTCAGCGGCGGTGCGAGATGAGGGCGCACATTGCTCCATCCAGCCTTTGCGTCGGACGGTCACCGAGTCCTTTGATCACCGCCGTTGTCGAGTTGCTCGTCGATCATGCGACGTCCTTCGGTTTGGCCGCTTTCCAGTGCAGCTTCACCGCTCACATAGCGGGGGCGCAGGTTGAATTCGGTCGCGCGGGTCTGTACGTCCTCTTTGGTCACCACCACTTCGACAATGGCCCAGTGATACTTTTCTTCCGTGCAACGCACGCGAACCTCATATCCCCGATAGCAAATACTGGATGCCATCTTTTTCATCTCCATCCCTTCAGGCTGCATGTCGACCCGTGAAGGCTAAGGCCAGGCGTGTCAAAAAAATATCGGACATTGTCCACTGCGGAGGTCAGATTTAATTGATGACTTTTGAAGGCCTGTATGCCCGGTGCTGTCATCCTCACTTATCGGGCCGAGGCCGTCCGCCCATTGCTGAGCTTGGGCCGATGTCACGCATCCTCTGACGTGTTTTGGCTTGCGCACTGTGCACGATTGCGTCCGGCGCGCTTGGCCCGGTAAAGCGCTTCGTCGGCCGCTTGGAGCACATCTTCTATGCGGCGATGTTGCGCAGCGCTGAAATCGGCCACGCCGATGCTGACGGTCAGCGTACCCAAAGAGCTCGTCGCATGGACGATGCCCCGTGCGCGAACGGCGTCGCACAGACGCTGCGCCACCACCATGGCGCCTTCCTCCGGGGTCTCCGTCAGCAGGACGACGAACTCTTCTCCGCCGTAGCGAGCGGCGCAATCCGTGCTGCGCGGCAGATTCTCCCTGATGATCCGGGCGACTTCCTGTAGCACCTCATCTCCCAATTTGTGGCCGTAGGTGTCGTTATAGAACTTGAAGTAGTCGACATCGACGAACAGCAGCGAGAACCGTATTGATGCATTCCTTTGGCTATGCTCCCAAGTCGCTTCCAAGGCCTGGTCCAACGCTCTGCGGTTGAGCAGGCCGGTAAGGCCGTCGGTGCGGGTCATTTCCTTGAGTTGCATTTCCGCCGCAACGCGTTTTCGGAATTCCTGTCGAATGCTTGAGAGCAGCGTCGCGGAAATGAAGACGAAAGCGCAGAGCGCCAGCATGACCGCATACAAAGAGTCATACCAGTCTTTGAAAATGGCCGACTCGGCATGTCCGACGAACACCAAGAGCGGAGATTGTGGCACCCGCCGGAAGGTGTACAGGCGCTTGATGCTGTCGTTGCGCGAATAGGAAAAGAAGCTGCCTTCGTTGTCTTTCAGGATGGTCTTGACGCGTTGATAGTTGGCGCTCGCGCTCAGGTCTGCGCCGATGACCGACTCCTGGTACGGAATGCGCATGTAGGCTATGCCGTCCTCGGAGTAGAGCGAGATGATGCCGTCCGTCCCCAGCGCCAGCCCCTCGAAGAGATCACGGAAGTAGGTCAGATCCAGCGCCATGACCACTACGCCGTCAAAGCTGCCATCGGCGCGATTAAGGCGTTTGGAGAGGACGATCACCTTCAGGTCCCGGCCCAGCCGGGCCGATATCGGCCGCGAGACGTACAGGCCTGCGTCGGGCGCATCCCGATGGACGGTGAAGTATGCGCGATCCGCGTAGTTGGCCATGGCCTGCCCCGACTGCCGGAGCGAACTCGCCAACACCTTGCCGTGGGCGTCGAGGACCGCCATGACGGAGACATGCTTCAACGTGGCGGCGTTGCCGAACAAATAGAGATAGCGCTCCGCGGTCGGGAGAGCATGGGATGAAATGGGATGCTGATAGCGATAGGCCAACGAATCGAGCGCCAGCGAGAGAATCTCGAAATTGCGAGAGATCGCACGCTGTGCAACCAGGGTGACATTCTTCGCGTTGTCCACCGCGGCAAGGCTGGTCTGGCGGTAGCTCTGGTAGAGCATGCTGCCGCAGATTGCAAGTACCATCAACGCCGATGTGCCCATCACCAGGGCCAAATGCCTCTTCAACTGCTTAATTTTCTTTCCCCCAAATCCCTGCAGGCGCTATTAACTCATGAAAAAAATATGCGAGCCATATTGATAGACGGAAACGTGATGCGACTACAACATTGGTATTGAGAAGCATTAGAATGCGTGCTGATTCAATCATGGCATGTCCTTGCGACCTGCCGCACTTCCACTGATCCGGCTTTTGGCGAGGAGGATGTCTGCGAACGACACACACCATCAAGCGCGACCTCATCATCTTGTGGGTTTTTATCGCGCTCATTGCGCTGGTGCTGGCGTCATTGCTTTTTCAGTTGAGCCGGCAAGGCGCATCGGCGCAGATTTCGGCAGCGACCCGGCAGGTGGCGTTGAGTTGCGAAGCCATACGTTCCGGCGCGCAGGTCGGGCATGGGACAGCGCCAGCAGGCGCGCCATTGCGGCCGGCGGTATTGCAGGCCGCCATCGACCTGGCGTTGCGGGACCAATCCGGCGTGGAGGGGGGCTTTTGGCGATCCTCGGACGGTGTGGTGGCATACGCCTTTCCCACTTACGACGGCAGCGGCGTCAAGCGCGACGCGCCGAGTGCGGAGCTGGAACGCATTGCCGCCACCGCGCAGCGCGCGCTCGATGCCGCCGGCACGGTCACCGATGTGCGCCCCGGCTTGAGGGAGTCGGTCGTATTCGCCGCCTGTCCCGCCAGCCAGGCGTCGGACGCGACGGCGGCCTGGACCCTCAAGCGGGTGCCGCTCATGAGTGCGACGGTGCTCAACCAGTTGCTGCTTTCAACCAGTCTGCTGCTGGCCTTTGTGGTGCTCTCCGGTATCTGGCTCGGTTGGACGCTGTCGCGCTGGCGCCGACACAACGCTGAACTGGCGGCGCAACTCGCGCACGCGGAGCGGCTCGCCACGCTGGGCCGGGTCGCCGCCGGCATGGCGCACGAGATACGCAATCCCATCGGCACCATGCGCCTGAAAGCGGAGAATGCCTTGGCGGCGGCGCCCGCCGTACGTGAAGCGCGAGTGGCCGGCGCGCTGGAGGCAGTGCTGGCGCAGACCGAACGATTGGACGCGCTGGTGTCGAGCCTGCTGGCGTTGGCCCAGCCGTTCAGCGTGCGGCGCCAGGCGGTCGATTTGTTCCAGTGGCTGGGCGAGCAGCTGCATGTCCACAGCGAGGCGGCTGATGAACTGGGGATAACGCTGCGGCTGGCCATCGATCGCGAGCGTTTCTCCGCCGAGTGCGGCGCGCTGGATACTGTCCAGATGGCGCGTGCCCTGGACAATCTGCTGCGCAATGCACTGGCGCATTGCGCGCGCGGCGGTGTGATCGAAGTGGGGGCGCGCACGCCGCAGCCCCAGCGGCTGCTACTGTGGGTCGCCGATGACGGCGAGGGCGTTCCCGTCGAACTGCGCGACAGCTTGTTCGATCCCTTCATCGGCCATCGCCCCGGAGGAACCGGCCTGGGTTTGTCGCTGGTTCGCGAAATCGTGCATGCCCACGGCGGCAGCATCGTATTGGCGCCCACGACGCGCGGCGCCCGTTTTGAAATGGAGTTGCCATGGCGCGCATCCTGATTGTTGACGATGACGCGGCGTTCCGGCAAAGCCTTGCGGAAATGCTGCAAGACCTCGGTCATGAGGCGCTGGAAGCGGGCAGCACCGGCGCCGGTTTGACGCTGTTGGCCCACGCCCGCGCGGATTTGGTCATTGTCGATCTGAACATGCCGGACGAAGATGGACTTGTCTTCCTGCGGCGCGCGTCGGCCCTGTCATCTGCGCCCTGCGTGATGCTGACTGCCTATGCCAGCAGCGACAACACGATCGAGGCCATCCGGCTGGGCGCCTTCGATCACCTGACCAAGCCGGTGGCGCGCGCCACGCTGGTCGAAATGCTGGCGCGCGGACTGCGGCAGGCGCCGCAAGGGCAGGCGGACGACGCGTTGGAGCAGGGCAGTCATGATCGTCATCAGCTGGTCGGTGACAGCGAGGCCATGCGCGAGGTCTTCAAGACGATCGGTCGCGCTGCCGACAGCGACGCCACCGTGCTCGTCACGGGCGAGACCGGCACCGGCAAGGAGCTGGTGGCGCGCGCCTTGCATCGCAACGGTCGCCGCGCTCCCCGGCCGTTCGTTGCCGTCAATTGCGCGGCCATCCCTGCCGAGCTCATCGAGAGCGAACTCTTCGGCCATGTCAAAGGCGCATTCAGCGGCGCCGTCGGGGAACGTCTGGGATGCTTCAGAGAGGCGGACGGGGGCACGCTCTTTCTGGACGAGATCGGCGACATGGCATTGACCACGCAGGCCAAGATACTGCGGGCGCTGCAGGAGCGCGAGATCACGCCGGTGGGCGGCAGCCGCCCGGTGCGCGTGGATGTGCGTATCGTTGCGGCCACTCATCGCGATCTGCAGGAAGACATGCGCGAAGGTCGATTCAGGGAGGATCTCTGGTACCGGCTGCAGGTGCTGCCGATCCGGGTGCCCGCGTTGCGGGAACGGTTGGGAGACATCCTTCCCATCGCCGAACATTTTCTGCGCCTGCTCGATGCGGCGGCGCCCAAGCGCATGTCGCCGGCGGCGGCGCGGCTGCTGCTGGCGCACTCCTGGCCGGGAAACGTGCGCGAATTGCGCAACACCATGGAGCGCGCCGCGATCCTGAGCCGTGGCCGCTACATTGATGCCGACGATGTTGGCTTGCCTGCTGACGCAGGTCGGCCGGGAATGCCGGGCATCGACTGGAGCGGCACGCTGGCGCAGGCGGTTGGCGCGGTGGAGCGCGCAATGATAGAGCGGGCGTTGCGCGTGGCCGACGGCAATCGCGCTGAGGCTGCACGCAGCCTGGGAATCTCGCGGCAACAGCTCTACCGCAAGCTTGATGAGCTCGGCTTGTCGTCGTCGGCGTGACAAGCCCGGTCGCCGCTTGTCGCGCCTCAATGTGTCCGCGAGCGGACAGCTCCTGTCAATAAAGCGGACAGCCTGCCGGATGCCCGCATTCGCAAGTGCTTGATCTGAAAGGATTTCACGGCAGGCACGCGGTTTGCTGAAGTCATGATGCATCGCCAACCCCCAAGGAGCTGCCATGACTTTCCACCGCCGGGGACGCCTCTCGCGTCCCGTTCGTATCCTGTTCTTGCTATCGTGCGCCGTCACCGCCGGTCATGCCGCCGCCGTTTCTCCGCTGCCCGACGCGCCGCCGCCCCCACCTCCACCCGCTGCTCGCTTCAGTCCTGATTCCGCCGGAGCCATGCAGGTCCCCGTGGTCACCGGGCGTGTGACGCGCATGCTGATCAACCCTTACGGAGAGGTCGACGGGTTGTTGCTCGATAAGCGCGTGGTCGTGAAATTTCCTCCGCATTTGTCGCGCCGCCTGACCGAGGCGGTGGCGCCGCAGCAGCTAGTCCGGATATTCGGCGTCGCAGAAGCGCCGCAGGTGATCAAGGCTGACGCCATCGTCAACACAGCCACCGGCCAGGGCGTGCTCGATGTTCCTCCGGCGCTGGACAGCGATGCTCCGCTGCCGCCGCACCTGCGCGCAGCGCAGCTCAGCCAGCTGAGCGTGCGCGGCAAGATCTCGCTGGTGCTGACCGGCCCGCGCGGCGAAGCTAACGGCGTGCTGCTCGACGACGGCAGCATCGTGCGCTTCGCGCCTGACAGCTTGCCCTTCCGCCCCGATCCCGGGATGCCTTTTGCCGCCACCGGCATGGGTACGCGTAACAGTTACGGCACTGCAATCGAAGCGGTCAGTGCCGGGGGCGGTTCTACCGAACTGCAGCCGCTCTACGGGCGCATGCGCTGATCCGGCCTGATCGCGTACAGCGGGCCTGACGAGCCCGCCTTCTTCAACCCTTCCAAGAAAAGACCAAAAATCGTGTCGCCAAAAATTCTACCCATCGTATTCCTGCTCATCTCCAATGTGTTCATGACATTTGCGTGGTACGGACACCTCAAGTTCGAAGGCAAGCCGTTGTATCTGGTGATCTTCGTGAGCTGGCTGATCGCGCTGGCCGAGTACTGCTTCGCCGTGCCGGCCAACCGCATCGGGCACAGCGTCTATAACGCCGCCGAATTGAAGACCATGCAGGAGGTCATCACGCTGGTGGTGTTCTCCGTGTTCTCGGTGCTGTATCTGGGGGAACAATTCACCGTCAATCACCTGGTCGGCTTTGTGTTCATCTGCGCCGGCGCCTTCTTCATCTTCAAGGGGCCGATAACATGACGGCCCGTATGTCCGGCGAAGAGCGATCCATTACCTGGCTCTCCCGGCTCAATTTTTTTCTCGCCGATGTGCGCGACGGACTGGGGCCTTTCTTGGGCATCTTCCTGATGGGCCACGGGTGGCGCGCCGACGATATCGGTTACGTGATGACCATCGGCGGCATCGCCGGAATGCTGGCCACCACGCCGGCCGGTGCGCTGATCGACGCCACCCGGCACAAGCGCATGCTGGTCGCGGTGGGCGCGATCCTCGTGGTGGCCGGCTCGCTGGTGCTGATCCTGTCGACCTCCTTCGCGCCGGTTGCGGCTTCGCAGGTCGGCATCGGCATCGTTGGCGCGGTCATCGGTCCGGCCATCGCCGGCCTCACGCTGGGCATGGTGGGGCAGCGCCGGCTGGCTTCCCAACTAGGCCGCAATGAAGCCTGGAATCATGCGGGCAACGTTGCTTCCGCGGCGCTGGCCGGCGCGGTGAGCTATTACTGGGGAATCACGGCGGTGTTCGTCCTGATGGCGCTGATGGCGCTTGCCTCGCTCGCGTGCCTGGCGCGCATAGACCCGGCGCACATCGACCACGAGGCGGCGCGCGGCGCCGCCTCGTCGCAAGCCGACGGTGTGCGCATATCGCCGCTGCGCCTGTTGCTGCGATCACGCGTGTTGCTGGCGCTGGCGATTGCGATGATGCTGTTCCATCTTGGCAATGCCGCCATGCTGCCGTTGCTGGGGCAGTCGGCGACCGCGCAAGGCGCAGTATCGCCGGGGCTGTACACCGCGCTGACCATCATCGTGGCGCAAATCGTCATGGTTCCCGTCGCGCTGGCGGCGGGGCGTTTGGCAACGCGGTACGGCTACGTCATGCTGGTGACCGTCGCGTTGGCGGCATTGCCGCTGCGCGGGCTGGTTGCGGGTTACTGGGATTCGCCGTGGTGCCTGTTGCCGGTGCAAATCCTCGATGGCATCGGCGCCGGGATCCTTGGCGTTGCTCTGCCGGGGCTGGTGGCCCAGCTGCTCCAGGGCAGCGGTCATATCAACGTGGGACTGGGCGCCGTCACCGCCGTACAGTCCGTGGGCGCGGCGCTGAGCCCGGCGCTTGCCGGCATGATGGCCCAGCGTCATGGATACGGGATGGCATTTCTGATGCTGACGGTCTTTGCGCTATTGGCACTGATCATCTGGTACGGGCTGGTACTCCGGGCGGGCAACGCAAGGCCGATGAACAAGTTCGAAGCGACCTAGCATTGTCACGTGTGACCAGCCGGTCGACGGTGGCGTCGTCAAGAGCGCCTTTTGACCGCAAGGCCGTTGCGCAGATAGCGCCGCCCAAAAAGAGAAGCCCGGTTCAGCGGATGCGAACCGGGCTTCTTCCTTGTGCGGCGGCGCCAGGCGGGACAATGCGCCGCCCGCGCATGCGGGACGGCGATGTAACGCGCAGGGCGTGGCTTACTTGCTGGCGGCCACCGCCTCCAGGATCACCTTGGCCACATCTGCCGGGCGCGACTGCTGCGGAACGTGGCTGGTCGGCAGCTCGGTGGTCTTGGCGTTGATCTGCTTGGCGAAGGCGCGTTCCAGATCCGGCTGGATCATGCGGTCGTTCTTGCTGACGATGTACCAGCTCGGACGGGTCTTCCAGGCGGCGGTGCCGACCTTCTCGCCAAACGCCTTGAGGGCGATCGGGCCCTGGGTTGCGGCCATCACGGCGGCTTGCTTGGCCGGCACATCCTGGGCGAAATCGGCGGCCACGGCGGCAGCCGGCAGGCTGGCGAAGCCGGCCTTGTCCACGGCCAGCTTGGTGATGCCCGGAGGCGGCGGCAGGTCCTTGCCCAGGTCGCCGGTAGCCTGGCCGGCGTCCGGTGCGAAGGCCGCCACGTAGACCAGGCTGGCCACCTTGTCATCGTTGCCGGCTTCGGTGATCACGGTGCCGCCCCAGGAGTGGCCCACCAGCACCACCTTGCCGGGCTGGTTGTCGATGGCGCGCTTGGCGGCGGCAACGTCGTCGGCCAGCGAGGTCAACGGGTTTTGCACGGCGGTGACCTTGATGCCCTTGGCCTGCAGCAGCGGGATCACCTTGGCCCAATCGGAGCCGTCGGCGAAGGCGCCGTGCACGATCACGACCGAGGGCTGCTCGGCGGGGCCGGCGGCCATGGCATTGGCGCCCGAGAAGGCGGCTGCGGCCGCGAGGAGGGTGAGGCCGGTCTTCAGGTTGAACATTGCTTTCATGACTTGCTCCTTGGTAGGGGTGGTGGTTTGGTGGGTCTTGCTGAATCGGTGAGGCAAGTCTAGAAAAGTCCCGTCCGCGCCGGTATCGGTCAATTGACCGACCCGGTTGTTTGCATCGTCTTGCCCACTTCCACCATTGCCGCTAGAGTGCCGGCATGCCATCCGACAACATCCTTTCCACTACCGTCTCCGCTCACGCCGCCGTGCGCTTGCTGGCCATGGCCGGCGACCTCAGCATGGGCCAGCCAACCGACCAGTCGGCGCGTTCGGCGCGGCTGGCGGGTCAATTGGCGCTCCTGGACGGGGCTGGCGCTGAGGTCGCCATGCATGCGCGCCTGGTGGCGTTGCTGCGCTGGTCGGGCTGCACGGCCAACGCAGCCGGGTTCGCCGTCCTGCTAGGCGATGACGTCGCGGGGCGCGACGCCATGCTGAGGAATGCCTTGCCGGCCGGGCATCCGCTCACCTTCGCCAACGTCGAGCCGCTGGCGCGCATCCATTGCGAGGTGGCGGGCGACCTCGCCGGCATGCTGGCCTTGCCCGCCGAGGTCGAGGCCGGCCTGCGCCACGTGTGGGAACACTACGACGGCGGCGGCGCGCCGCAGCAGTTGCGCGCGCCGGCGATCCCGGCGGTGGTCTACTACACCAGCCTGGCCGGCGACCTGGAGATCCTGGCGCGCACCTACGACGCGCCGACGGCCATGCAAATGATCCAGTCCTGGGGCGGCGCCAAGTATCCGGCGGCGCTGGCGGCCCTGGCGGCAGAACATGCCGACGCGCTGCTGGCGACGCTGGACGGGCCGGATGAAGACGGCGCCTTGCCGGCGCATCAGGTCGCGTTGTCCATCGTCGCCGACCTGGTGGAACTGAAGCTGCCGTGGCTGGCCGGCTATTCCCGACGCGTGGCCGAACTGGCCGGGCGCGCCGCAGCGCTGGCCGGATTGCCGCTGGAGCAGCAGAAACGGCTGGCGCGCGCCGCGCTGGTGCATGGCGTGGGACGCGCCTCGGTCGCCAACACGATCTGGGAGCGCACCGGCAAGCCCGGCAGCGCCGATTGGGAAAAGATCCGCCTGGCGCCCTACTGGACCGCGCGCGCCGGCGCGCTGGTGCCGGAGCTGCGGGAGGAGGCCGCGCTGGCTTCGCACATGTACGAACGTGTGGACGGCAGCGGGTATTTCCGCAGCCTTGAGCGCGACGCGCTGGACTTGCCGCAGCGCTTGCTGGCCGCGGCCGGCGCCTACGCCGCGCTGTGCGCGCCACGCCCCTGGCGCGCGGCGCTGCAGCCACAGGAGGCGGCGCAGGTGCTGGAAGAGGAGGGCCGGGCCGGTCGCCTGGACGCCACCGCAGCCGGGTTCGTGATCGCCGCCGGGGGCGGCGAGGGCGAGGCAGGCATGGCGCCTGCCCGCAAGGGCCTGCTGTCGGAGCGCGAGGTCGAGGTGCTGCGTCGTATCAGCCTGGGAGAAAGCAACAAGGAAGCGGCGCGCGTGATGCAGATCAGCCCGTCCACCGTGCGCACGCACATGGAGAGCATCTTCCGCAAGCTGGGATGCTCCACGCGCGCGGCGGCCACCCTGAAGGGCCTGACGCTCGGCCTGATCTGATCAGGTCAATTTGGCCGGCCCTTGCCGGCCCGGCGCGCGCAGCATGTCCCGGGCGCGTGATGCCTGCCGGCGTCAACAGGCAACGCCCCATCCAGCTTAACCCGCCAGCTCCTGCAAGCGCTGCTGACAGCGCCGGGCGCACTCGGCCACCGCCTTTTCGGTCGCGGCCCGTTTCGCGGCGAAGCGCGCGACCGGCAGCACAACGGAAATCGCCAGCTTCATGCCGCGGAAATGCCCTACCGGCAGGCCGACCGCACAGGTTCCCATCGCATGTTCTTCGAGGTCGCAGGCAACGCCGCCGCGGCGGATGGCGTCAATTTGCTTTTGCAGCAGCTCCGCCGAGCCCAGGGTGTTGGGGGTGAGGCGGCGCAGTTCGCGGTCGCCGTAGAGGGCGTGGATCTCGGCATCGGTGCACAGCGACAGCAGGGCTTTTCCGTTCGCCATCGAATAGGCCGGATAGTCCGCGCCCAGCGCCGGCACGGCGCGGACCGGCTGGTCCGAGAGGAAGCGATCCATGAACAGGACCTCGCCGTTGACCAGCGTCGAGAGGTCGATGGTCTCGTGCGTCGCTTCAAACAAGCCGTACATCTCCGCGCGCAATTCGCGCGCGATGTTGGGGCCGGGCAGTTCGGCCAGACGGCGCAATCCCCAGCCGGGCCGTACGCCGCCGGCGCCCGCCTGCACCAAATGTTCCGACTCCAATGCATTGACGATGCGCTGCACCGTGGAGCGTGCCAGCCCGGTTGCCGTCGCCAGTTGGCCCAGGCTCAGGCCGTCCGGATTGGCCGACACTTCGCGCAGGAGCGCCGCCGCGCGTGAGATGACCTGTATGCCTTCCATGCTTGTCTCCGATGGGGTTTGCATGGATTGTACCGTATTGTGGTACAGTATCTGTATCGCATCGTGGTACATCTCTTATGAAACGTCTTGCCATTTCCATCACTTCGCCCTTGTTCGTCGTCATGCTCGGCGTGCTTGCCGCATTGCCGCCGCTGGCCATCGATATCGGCTTGCCGGCCATTCCCAATCTGCAGGCCAGCTTCGGCGTCAGCATCGGGCAGGCCACGCAGACGCTGACGGTTTTCCTGCTGGGCTTTTCGATTGGCCCTGTGCTGTTCGGGCCGCTGTCCGATCGTTACGGCCGCAAGCCGATTCTCCTGTTCGGCGTCGGGCTGTTCTCGATCGCGGCGTTCGCCTGCGCGTTTGCGTCGACCATCGACCAATTGCTGGCGGTGCGCTTTGCCCAGGGGATCGCCGCCGGCGCCGCTGCCGCGCTGCCTGCTGCGATCGTGCGGGATGTGTTCACCGGCCGTGAGGCGTTGTCGCGCCAGTCCTATGTGGCGCTGGTCACCGGCGTGGCGCCGCTGGTGGCGCCGCTGATGGGCGCAGCGTTGCTGCAGGCGGGAGACTGGAAGCTGATCTACGAATCCCTCGGCCTCCTGGGAAGCGCCTTGTTCTTCCTGGCCTTGTTCGGCTACGAGGAAACTAAGGAGCTGGCGGCAACACAAAGCCAATCCGGCAACGTGCTCAAGGCCGCCGGATCGGCCTATGCCAGCTTGCTCGGTAACCGGCACTACCTGCTCAACGCCGGCCTCCTGGCGACCACCTTCGGCACCATGTTCGCCTACATCACCGGTTCCTCGGCGGTGTTCATCGACATGCTGGGCTTGCCCAACACGATCTACGGCGGGATCTTCGCGGTCACCGCGGCCGGCACCATCTGCGGCGCCGCCTCCAACGGTCGTCTGGTCAAGGTGCTGGGTGAGGACAAGCTGCTGCGCAGCGGCGTGTGTGGCGGCTTTGCGGTCAACGTGTTGCTGCTGGCCTGCGCGCTGCTGGGCACGCGCTCGCCGGTGCTGATCACGGCATGCGTCTTCGGCAGCAATTTCTTCAACGGCATCGTGATGCCCAATGCGACCCACCAGGCCTTGCACTCGGTGGGCCATATCGCCGGCAGCGCGTCGGCGCTGCAACGTTCGCTGCAGTTCCTCTCCGGCGCCGGCGCCGGCGCATTGGTGGGGCTGATCGCGGGTAATCAATTGACGGGCATGGCGATCGTGATGACGCTGTGCGCCTGCGCCGGCATGGTGCTGTTGCTGCTCCGTTCCGGGCGGCAGTTGGCGCATTGATCCGGCGGGCCTGGGCCATTCTCCGGGGCGTGTTCCGATTATGCTCAAGCGAGCCCGCGAGCGGCTGCGCGACGATCAGGACTGGACACCCGGACAACAAGGACTAGGGTGGTGCGGAGCCAGGAAGTCCAAAATTCTGGCCCGACAACTCAGGCCAAATATCCTCCCAGCAACAAAGGTGCGTGAAGCGCGGGATGACGGTGACGGACGGTTGCGGCGCCTGGAATCTTGCGGCATACGATCTGGCGATGGAGGCATCGATATTGTCGTCGTCACCTCCGACATAGTGTTGCTGCGCAATTGCCTGCAGCGCCGGCGAAAAATCCGCCGGATTCAATGACCCCGACAGCGGCGAAATGCGCTGCCTTCGCGTCCACTCGGCGGTATCCAGATTGCCGGCGACACTGACCAACATGCTGACGTCCTTGCGGTGGGCGGCGACAAGCGCGGCAACCGCTGCGCCGCCGGAGTAGCCGATCAGGCGGATGTTTGTCGCGCCTGCTCGCGCCTTCAATTGCCCGACGGCCAGGTCGGCGGCATCAATCACCTCCTTGGAAAAGCGATCAGAAGTCCAGTAGCGCACGCTGCAGTTGCGCCTTTCTTCTTCGCGCGTGTACTGGCAGGGACGGGCCAGATAGGCCACGGCCGTACTCGGGTCGCGCAAGGCCAGGCGCAGCGCCAGTGGATTCAGCGGCGTCGGATCGAACGAGGGCGTCGACGCATCCAGCCAAGCCAGGCCGTCGCCTTCAATGTAGATGCTCAAGCTCGCGCTCGGGATCATGCTGCGCGGCGTGAACGCGATCAGCGAAAATTTTCCTGCATCCAGCACGGAGCGGGTCCAGCCCGCATCCAGCGCCGGCTGTGCAGAACGGCTTCTGCGCAATTCCAGGTCGCGAGTCGCGCAGCCTGACAGCATCGCGGCAATCACAAGAACGGCGATTGATTGGAGTCTTCTCTTCATGCCCTCAGCCAACTTCTGTTGTTCGTGTTTTTTGTTTGCATTTATCCATCATAGCCGCCACCCCGCAGCAAGAAATTTTTTCAGATTAATTATCAAATTTGTTGTTATTTGAATATGGATGGTTAACTATTTTTTAACATATCCTTACGTTTGCAAAGGCGAGTCAATAACAAGTCTCCCGCGCCGCGATTGTTCCTGAAAGGGGCCTCCGAGAACCGGATGGTATCGGGAAACAGTATCGGTCACTGCCCGGGACGTTGAAACTTGCCGCTTGAAAACTTGATATTTCCCGGGGGGGATGCACCGATGACTTATGCCGTTAACCTGAAGAAAAAGCCCATTGCCATGCTGCTGGCCCGCGCGAGCGCGGTGTCATTGCTGCTGGCTTCCGTGCCTTCGCTGTCCCGGGCCGATACCGTCTTCACCTCAGGGACATGGGATGTCGGTCAGACCGCAACCAGGACGCCCAACATCAATGGTCCGGCAAACGCGCTGCAGACCAGTTTCACCGGATATACATCGGGCCCGTACCACTATGTGCTGTACACGTTTTACGTTGGCACGTCGGGCAATTACTCTGCCACGGCAACCACGGCATCGGTCTTGAATACCAATTTCCTGCTGAGGGGCTTGTTCAGTCCGTCTAACACGGCGCCGGCGACGCCGTTGGGCAATTTCGTCGGCGCCGTCCTGGCGAGCGGCAGCGGGCCGTACTCCGGCTCGTTCTCGAACATCGCATTGACGGCCGGGCAGCAATACACATTCCTGTTGGCCTACAACATCGGCGGCGCTGCCGGCGAACTTTCCACCTTGAGAATTATCGGCCCCGGCTGTATCAGCCTGGGCACCGTCAACATGTGCGCGCGCTATGTGGCGAATTCCAACACGGCCACCGGCAACGGCTACGCCCTGGGTGCAGCCCAGGTGATCGATGCCAACCAGAATCTGCTGAACTATTTCCAGCAGTTCAACGGCAATCAACAGGCGACGGCGAACGCGACTGCGCAAACCTTGCCGTTGCTGACCGGCGGCTCGACTGCGGTCGTGCGCGGGACGATGAACAGCATCGGCAACATCGTTCAGGCGCGTATCGGCGCTGTGACCGGCCGTGCTTCGGGTGATAGCTTCCTGGGCGACCAGTACGTCTGGATCAAGCCATTCGGCTCCCACGCCAATCAGGGCAACCGTGACGGCGTCGCCGGATACAAAGCGGAGACCTACGGCATGGTCGGCGGCGTCGATGGCATGGTGTCGCCCAAGTTGCGCGCCGGCGGCGCCTTCGCTTATGCGACCAGCAACATCAACGGCAACTCGACCGTCGCGCCCCAGAGCAACAGCGTCGACATCTACCAGCTGATCGGCTATGGCAGCTATGCGCTGGATGAGCGCAGCGCCGTCAACTTCCAGGCAGATGCGGGCCTGAACAAGAACAAGGGCAATCGCCAGCTGCCCTTTACCTCCACCGCCGCCGCTTCCAGCTACAACAGCCTGACTGCGCACGTCGGCAGCAGCCTGGAGCGACGCTACGCCCTCTCCGAGGCCAGCATCTTCACGCCCTCTGTGCGCGTCGACTACACCTGGATCAGGGACAAAGCCTACAGCGAAACCGGCGCCGGCGTGTTTAACCTGAACGTCAACAGTCGCACCGCACAAAGCCTGATTCTCGGCGTCGACGGAAAAGTCTCCCATCAGCTCAACGACCAGACCACCTTGATTGCGAACCTGGGCATCGGCTACGACGCGCTCAGCAAGCAGGATTCGATCACCGCAGCCTATGCCGGCGCGGCCGGCGCGGCATTTACCACCTATGGAATGTCGACCACCCCGTGGGTGTCGCGCGGCGGCTTCGGCATGGTGTATCGATTGAAGAACGGACTGGAAATCACTGGTCGCTATGACGCCGAATTCCGCGAGAGCTTCATCAACCAGACCGCATCGGCAAATCTGCGCTGGGCGTTCTGACCGGATTGCGGACATCCTGCGCACAGTCACGCCGACCGTGCGCTGAAGTTGAAAAGGCCACCCAGGAGGTGGCCTTTTCGTTGGCGCTGAGTCAGCTGCGATGGTGTTTCAGCAGCGCATCAAGGCGCTCTGCGGATCATCTCTGTCGGCGCGATCTGAGCGCCTCAGACGAACGGATCCGTGACGATGTGCTGCCCCAGCATGAAGGCATCGGCAACATGGCGCAGCGGCGCCACGTCGACGTCGCAAGCCCTGTGTCGGATCAGGCCCGAAAAGTGCCGGTAGAGCGACGGGTATTCCCCCTCCTCGGGCAGTTCCTGCCGGGATTGGTTGATCCAGAGCTCGTGGCCGCCCTTCTTGAGATGGAGATGGGCATCGTCTGTGTCAATCAGGATGTCCCATGTCTGCTCCCCGGTCTGCCGCCAATCGAAGTCTGCATGCACCTTCGTTCCCGCGCTATCGGTGAACGACAATTGCGCCGCGATCGGAGTCTGGCGGTTGGCCGGGAATTCCAGGGCAGCCTGTTGCAGGAAAATCTGCTCGGGAAGGATCTCGGTGACGATCGAAAGCGCATTGATGCCCGGATCGAAAACGCCCAGGCCGCCCGGCTGCCAGATCCACTCCTGATCCGGATGCCAATGACGCACGTCTTCCCGCCAGATCACCTTCACTTGGCGGGGCGGATGCTCAAGCAGATAGTTTTTCAACACCTGCACGCCCGGGGCATGCCGCGAATGCCAGCTGGCAAACAGCGTGACCGCATGGCTGGCCGCCAGCTCCCTCAGCGACTCGACCTCGGACAGCGTGGCGCCAGGCGGCTTTTCCAGGAAGACGCTTTTCCCCGCGCGTATCGCCAGGCGAGCTGCCTCGTAGCGATACTGGGGCGGCATGCACAAGGAGACGGCGTCGATATCTGTACGCGCCGCGAGCATTTCCTCGATGTTCCTGAAGGCCGCAATGCCGTCGATGGTGTGGTTGCGGCTGGCCGTGGCCACCAGCTCGAAATCCGGGTTGGCGACGATCGCCGGAAGATGCTGGTCGTAGACGATTTTTCCAACGCCGGCGATGGCAATTTTCAATGCTTTCATGGTCTCCCTTTGGTCTGGTTGTATTTGCGATTGCATTACCAGCGTTGATGAACGTAAG
The DNA here is from genome assembly GCF_017814915.1 of Herbaspirillum sp. LeCh32-8. Lineage (GTDB taxonomy): Bacteria > Pseudomonadota > Gammaproteobacteria > Burkholderiales > Burkholderiaceae_D > Herbaspirillum. The sequence continues at coordinate 33,640 of NZ_JAGIPZ010000018.1, forward strand.
GCGCGATGTCCTGCAGATAAATCTGCGCAAGCTCGTGCATCACCGGCGCCGGGATGGCCGGCAAGCTGCTTGCCGCGCTGTTGGCACCGGCTTGCTGCGCGTTCTTCGCCCCGGGAATGACCGTCGTCACGCCGCTCTCCATCAGGATCCAGCGCAGCGCGAACTGCGCCATCGGCACACCCTCCGGAACCAGTTTGCGTATCTTTTCCACCGCGCCTAACGCCACTTCATAGGGAACGCCCGAGAAGGTCTCGCCGACGTCGAAGGCTTCTCCATGGCGGTTGAAGTGGCGGTGGTCGTCGACCGAGAAGGTGGTGTCGGCCGACATCTTTCCGGTCAGCAGGCCGGACGCCAGCGGCACCCGCGCAATGACCGCGACGCCGCGGCGTTTCGCTTCGTCGAGGAAGAGCTTTGCGGGGCGCTGCCTGAATAGGTTGAAGATGATCTGGATGGATTTCACATTCGGGTACTCGAGAGCCTTGAGCGCCTCCTCCACCTTCTCGACCGAGACGCCGTAGTGTCGGATCTTGCCGGCGGCGACCAGATCGTCCATATAGCCGAAGACTTCCTGTTGATAATAGATCTCCGGCGGCGGGCAATGCAATTGCACCAGGTCCAGGCAATCCACGTTCAGGTTGACCAGTGAACGTTCGACGAACGCAGCCAGGTTCTCCCTGGTGTATCCGCTCGCGATGTGCGGCGACAACCTGCGGCCGGCCTTGGTTGCCACGAAGGGCCTCGGACCGCCGCGTTGCCTGAGGACGTCCGCGATGAGTTGCTCGGAGCGGCCGTCGCCGTAGACGTCGGCTGTGTCGATGAATGACACTCCCGTATCGAGCGCGGCGTTCAACGCCGCCTTGGCATCCTGGCTGGAGACGTCGCCCCAAGCGCCGCCGATGGCCCAGGCGCCGAATCCGACCTCTGACACGTCGACGCCGGTACTGCCGAAAGTTCTGTATTTCATCTTGCTGCTTCCTTTGCGTTAAGCCATGCACGGCGCTACCGCCGGTCTTGGCGGCCAGACTGCATTTATACCCCGCGCCCGGGGACTGCGCTGATGGTTTAACATGAATGCAGTTAATTCATGAAGTGATTGGAATTCATTCATGTCCATGTTGGACCACGTCGATTTCTCCGACCTGCGCGTATTCGTCACGATTTTGCGCGCCGGCAGCTTCAAGGCGGCTGCGATTCAGTTGGGTCTGACCCCATCGGCCGCCAGTCACGCCATGAAGCGCCTGGAAGAGAAGCTTTCGACCCGGCTGCTGTACCGCTCAAGCCGTGCGATCTCGCCAACGGCGGCAGGCGCCGAGCTGGCCGCGCAATTGGAGGAGGGGTTTGAAAAAATAGGCGCCGCGTTGGGCAAGATCGAAACGTCCGCGGCCGGCAGTCTCGGCGAGTTGCGCATCAATGTCTTCGCCGACGCAGCTCACTTGCTGGTGGAGCCCGCTCTGCCCGAGTTCGTGCGCCAATGTCCCAGCGTCAAGCTGACTGTCGTGGTCGACGACAAGCCGATCGATATCGTCAGCGAAGGCTATGACGCGGGCATACGCTACGGTCACTATGTGCCGGAAGGCATGGTGACCGCGCCGCTGACACGCGCCCATCAATGGGTGGCTGCCGCCTCCCCGCTCTATCTCGAGCGGCATGGCCGCCCCGTTCAGCCGGAAGACCTGGCGCGCCACAATTGCCTCCAGCTGCTCCTGGGCGACAACTCCAGCTACAAATGGGAGTTCGGCAAAGGTCGGCGCAAGCAGAAAATCCGGGTGCCGGGTCTGGTGACAATCAACAACACGGCCGCGACCATCGCGGCTGCAACGGCCGGAGTCGGGATTGCTTATCTGCTGGAGGCAAGAATCAGGAAGGAAATCAGGGAGGGATTGCTGGAGGTCATCTTGCCGGAATTCGCCGCGCCCAGCGAGCCTTTCCATATGTACTACAGCAGCAGGCGCCATGCGCATCCGGCATTGCGCAAGCTGATCGACATCATTCGTCTCCAGAACGGACTTGCCAAGCTGCGTTAGCCGCGCCGCAAGCCTGGTGCGGTTGCCGACGGCACTTTTCGACCCAACGCGGCGAATGTTTTTCTGCCTGGTTTGGCGGCCCGGCCGACAAGCATCCTATCCTGGTCAAATCGACATAGTCGTGCTGGATCCGAAGCAACGTTAAAATGTCGGTTGATACGCCCCCTTATCCGAGAAACAACTCTTCGCATAGATCAATGAACCAAGCACAATCCCCCTATCCCGCCAATATCGATGCCTTCAAGCAGGTGGTCTCAGACTTCAAGGCCAGCGCCGGCTACAAGGAGCCGCTGCTGTTCGCCGTAGGCAGCCGCGTCTTTACTGGCAACGGTACGCTCGCCTCCGTGCGCTATCCTGTCGTGAACGGCCCGGGCCAGAACACGGCAAGCGCGGCTATCTGGATGAAGGTGCTGGGCGTCACCCCTGCCGGCGTGCAGAATATCTCTGTGTCCGCAGCGCAACTGACGGAGATCCTGGCCTATTTCGCCCCGTTCAAGAATGACGGGAAATATCATGGCAACGTCATCGCGCTTGAACAAGCGCTGGAGGCTTGCAAGTCCGGCCCGGCCAATCGCATTGTCATCACTTTCATCTTTGATGACATCGATCCCCAAGGCGTGGAAGACAGCACCCTGAAGCTGTATGGCCTGAGCCATCGCTGCTTCAAGCCGAACCAGCTGAATCTGACCAAGGTCTTCACCAAGCTGCCCAATGTCGCCTGGGTTGGCGACACGCCGATGGACGCCGATGAGGTTGAGCAGTCGCTGTTGTCCGCGGCCTTTGGTGATGGAAACTTCGCACCGCACATGGTCGACAAGTTCCCGCTCTATGTACACCGCATCAACTCCCTGAAGATGGGCGTGCGCATCACCGACCAGCACAAGGTGCGTCTGGGCGCCTACCTGGGTGAGGGTACCACGCTGATGCCTGGCGCCAGCTACATCAATTTCAACGCCGGCACCGAAGGCGCTTCCATGGTGGAAGGCCGCATCAGCTCCTCCGTGTTCGTCGGCGCAGGTACCGACATCGGCGGTGGCGCCTCCACCCTGGGCGTCCTGTCCGGCGGCAACAACGTGTTCATTTCCCTGGGCCGCAACTGCCTGCTGGAAGTGAACTCCGCCTTGGGCATTCCCGTGGGCGATGCCGTTATCGTGGCTGCGGAGACGGCCGTCATGGCATCGTCCCGTGTCTCGGTGCAAATTGACGGTCACCCGCTGAACGGGAAGGTCGTGAAGGCAGCGGAGCTAGTGGGTATCAATGCAGCGACTTTCCGCCGCAATGACGTGACGGGCGTCCTCGAAGTGATTCGTACCGGTCGCAATATCGACTTCGCCAAGAAATTGGAAGACGGTGAAGATATCTTGAACAGCGACTTGCACAAGAACTGACGGATACGAGGTTTGATCCGTCCGGTCATGAAAAAGCCCCTTAGTCAGGGGCTTTTTTATTTTCCTTGGAATCGCGATCACACCCATCGTGGGCTACGGTCGTATGCCGTTCGTCGGCCTTCTCCTTGTGACATATCTGCTGCCAGTGGCGGGCATTTGCAGCAATCTCATTGCCGGCATTGAAAAGGCCGCTCTTCCCTTGGTGGCGGCCTTTCCGTCGGAGCTTGTCCTGTGCGATCGTGCGTTCAGCGCCGTATCAAGGAATCAGGCTGGCGCTACTGATCGTCACCAGCTGGTCTCCCGCTCGGCCGTCGATGAGATCTTGTGGATCGCCAGGTCGGCGCCTTCGAATTCCTGTTCCGGGTCGAGGCGGATGCCGACGGCTTTCTTCAGCGCGCCGTAGACGATCCAGCCGCCCAGTGCGGCGATGGCGATGCCCATCAGGCTGCCGATCAGTTGCGACATGAACGACACGCCGCCGCGGCCGCCCAGCGCCTGCAGGCCGAAGATGCCGGCGGCCAGGCCGCCCCACAGGCCGCACAGGCCGTGCAGCGGCCATACGCCCAGCACGTCGTCGATCTTCCACTTGTTCTGGGTGCGGGTGAACATCCACACGAAGATGGCGCCGGCGATGCCACCGGTGGCCAGCGCGCCCAGCGGGTGCATCAGGTCGGAGCCGGCGCATACCGCCACCAGGCCGGCCAGCGGGCCGTTGTAGGCGAAGCCGGGGTCGTTGCGTCCCATCAGCAATGCCACCAGCGTGCCGCCGGCCATCGCCATGAGCGAGTTCATGGCGACCAGGCCGTTCATCTTGTCCAGCGTCTGCGCGCTCATCACGTTGAAGCCGAACCAGCCCACCGTCAGGATCCAGGCGCCCAGCGCCAGGAAGGGAATGTTCGACGGCGGGTGGGCGGCGACTGCACCTTCCTTGCTGTAGCGACCGCGGCGCGCGCCCAGCAGCAGCACCGCGGGCAGCGCGATCCAGCCGCCCACGGCGTGGACCACGATGGAGCCGGCGAAGTCATGGAACTCGGCGCCGAAGGTGGCGGCCAGCCAGGCCTGCACACCGAAGTGCTGGTTCCACGCGATGCCTTCGAAGAAGGGGTAGACGAGACCGACCAGCACGGCGGTGGCCACCAGCTGCGGGTTGAATTTGGAGCGCTCGGCGATGCCGCCCGAGATGATGGCGGGAATGGCGGCGGCGAAGGTCAGCAGGAAGAAGAACTTCACCAGCTCGAAGCCGCTCCTTTGCGCCAGCGTTTCGGCGCCGGCAAAGAAGGAGACGCCGTAGGCCACGTAGTAGCCGATGAAGAAGTAGACGATGGTCGAGACGGCGAAGTCGGCCAGGATCTTGACCAGGGCATTGACCTGGTTTTTCTTGCGCACGGTGCCCAGCTCCAGGAAGGCAAAGCCGGCGTGCATGGCCAGAATCATGATGGCCCCCAGCAGGATGAACAGCGCGTCTGCGCCGTTTTTGTGATCGTCCACCTGAAAATCTCCCAAAAATTGTGCAATTGAAGAATCGAAAGACCGGATTAAAGCAATTTCCGTTCCATTTTGGTGAATTTTGCGCAGTGCCTTGATTTTAAAACGTTCTTTCCGGGAATTTCCTCGGGGGAAAGATCAAAAATGCACGAAGTCCGTGCATGGCACGCGGCGACAAGGCCGGCGAGCGGCATTTTGGTGCGGTGGTTGTTTGCGCCGAACCTTGCCCACACAAATGAATATCACCGCAAGGGCGCCGGTTTCATCGAAGCGTCATACGCGCTTGCTAAATTGCAACTCCCCTCATTGCTCCCACAGGAGTTGTCATGCCAGACCACAAGGATCCAGCCGACCGCAACCGCCGCCGCTTCCTGCGCGACAGCGCCGCCGCCACCGTGGGCGCCGGCGCGCTGCTTGCTGGCGCATCGTCGGCGCAGGCGCAGGGCCAGTCCGCCGCCATCGTCACGTCCGATCGCCTGCGTCCGCAGCTGCCGGGCGGCGTGATGAGCGGCGACGTCACGCGCGATTCGGCCATCGTGTGGAGCCGCACTGACCGCAATGCGCGCATGCTGCTGGAGTATTCGACCCACGAGAATTTCGCCGACGCCACCCGCATCCAGGGACCGCTGGCGCTGGCGCGCAATGACTACACCGCGCGCGTCGACCTGCGCGGCCTGCCGGCCGGGCAGCGCGTGTATTACCGCGTGCGTTTCCAGGATCTGGTGCATGAATCGGCCGTGAGCGAGCCGCTGACGGGCAGCCTGATGGTGCCGGCCGGCGCGCAGGCGAAGGCGGCCAAGGACATCACCTTCGCCTTCTCCGGCGACGAGGCCGGCCAGGGCTGGGGCATCAACGAAGGCTGGGGCGGTTACCGCATCTATGAAAGCATGCGCCGCTTCCGTCCGGATTTCTTCATCCACTCGGGCGACCAGATCTATGCCGACGGCCCGATCCAGGCCGAGGTGAAACTGGACGACGGCAGCCTGTGGCGCAACATCGTCACCGAGGCCAAGTCCAAGGTGGCGCAGACGCTGGACGACTATCGCGGCAACTTCGCCTACAACATGCTGGACGCCAACAAGCGCCGCTTCTGCGCCGAGGTGCCGTTCCTGTTGCAGTGGGACGATCACGAGGTGCGCAACAACTGGTATCCGGGCCAGGTGATCGGCAAGGAAGAGACGCGCTACAGCGAGCGTCATCTGGACGTGCTGGCGGTGCGCGCGCGCCAGGCCATGTTCGAGCACAACCCGATGCGCATCGACAGCGCCGACCCGTTCCGCATCTATCGCGCCTTCAACCACGGCCCCTTGCTGGACGTGTTCATGCTCGACGAGCGCAGCTATCGCGGCGCCAACTCGCCCAACCGCCAGAAAGGCGGACGCGACGCCGACTTCCTCGGCCCGCAGCAGATGCGCTGGATCAAGCAGGCGCTGCTGCGCTCGCGCTCGACCTGGAAGGTGATCGCCAGCGACATGCCGATCTCCATCGTGGTGCCCGACCTCAACCCCGACGTGCCCAAGGGCACCTTCGAGGCGTGGGCCAACAATGACAACGGCAAGCCGTCCGGGCGCGAGCTGGAGGTGGCCGAGCTGCTGCGCTTCATCAAGCGTCACGACATCAAGAACGTGGTGTGGGTGACGGCTGACGTGCACTACGCCTCGGCCACCTACTACACGCCGGAGCGCGCGCAGTTCACCGACTTCAAGCCGTTCTGGGAATTCGTCGGCGGCCCGCTCAATGCCGGCACCTTCGGCCCGGGCGAGATCGACCGCACCTTCGGGCCGGACGTGCGTTACGTCAGCATCCCGGCGGACATGAAGCAAAACCGTTCGCCGGCCGATCTGTTCCAGTTCTTCGGCATCGGCAAGATCGACGCGCAGACCAAGGCGCTGACCGTGACGCTGCATAACGTCGACGGCAAGGAGCTGTACAAGGTGGAGCTGCCGCCGGAGGCCTGAGTATTGTCAGGGCCGGCACGCACTGCGCCGGCCCTGACGCGGCGGCCGTCCAATCAGGCGGCCCGCTCAGAAACCGCTGTCGCTGCCGAAGCTGCCCGAGCTGCTGCGGTTTGTCCCCATGCCACCCATTCCTCCCATGCCTGCGCCCATGCCGCCCGACGGCGGACTGCCGCGTCCGCCGCTGCGTCCGCCTTCGCTCCGGCCGGGGCCGTCGGTGGCGCGCTGCATGCGGTCGGCGATGTAGTCCTGCACCAGCTTGCGCTGGTGGTCGTCCAGGGCGTCGGCCATGGAGAACCAGATCTCGCGCAGCTGGCGCGCCTCCTGTTCGGCCGCCGCGCCGTCATCGTCGTAGCCGCGCGCCAGATCGCGCAATTCGGCGCCGGGGGTACGCATCAGTTGTTCGGTGTCTTCCTGCAGGCGGGCGCGGCGCTGTTGGCGCTGGCCCAGGATGGCGCGCGTCTTTTGCTCGGTCTGGCGCCACAGGGTTTGCTGGTTGGGCGTGAGCTGCAGGTCTTTCTTCAGCTGCCCGGTCATCGGCAGCACGTCGCCGGCGAGCAGGTCGACCAGCGGCGTGGCGGCGGCCGGCAAGGCTGCCGCGATGCCGAGGCTGAACATGGCGACGCACAGCGTCTGGCGCCAAGAGGGGAATGTGAGTGTCATCTTCGCTTGATCCGGAAAGCCGGCGGCGACATGCCGTCGGCGAAGCGAAGATTTAAGCAGCGCGGCGCGCCGTTGTGGGCGCGCGAAGCATCCGGTAACACTTCATTGATGCCGGTCTGCGAGATGTGAGGAACAGCGGGCGTTCAACCCGGGCCGGCCAGCTTGCGCGAGATGGCGGCGCAGGTTTCCAGCAACGGGCGGATATAGGTCGCGTGCGCGTCCTGCTGGCGGCGAAACAGCGGGATGCTGATGCTGATGCAGGCCGCCGGCACGCCGTCAGGGCCCATGATGGCGGCGCCGTAGCAGAAGATCTGCGCTTCGTTTTCTTCACGGTCTTCGGCATAGCCGCGCTGTTGCGTGTCGCCGATCTCGGCGCGCAGCGCGGCCAGGTCGGTGATGGTGTGCTCGGTGAAACGCTCCATGCGGATCGCGCCCATCAGGCGCTCGCGGCGTTCCTCTTCCAGGCCGGCCAGGTAGGCCTTGCCCACCGAGCTGGAATACAGCGTCACCCGGGTGCCGATGCGCGAGGTCATGCGCACCGCCTGCGGGCTTTCCAGCTTCTCGATGTAGACCATGCCGGCGTCGCTGGGCACGGCCAGGTGCACGGTCTCGCGCGTGGCGTCGCGCAGCGCGCGCAGGTTGTCGATGGCGGTGGTGCGGATGTCGCTGCGGTCCCAGGCGCGGCTGGCCAGGTTGATCAGGCGCGGGCCGACTTCGAACTGCCGGGTGCGCGGATTTTCCACCACCATGCCCTCGGCCATCAGCGCGGCCAGGATGCGGTACACGGTGGGACGCGGGTAACCCGACAGCGCGGCCAGCTGCGCGATGGTCAGCGGCGCGTCCTGGTCGGCGATGATCTGCAGCACGGCGACAAACTTGGAGAAGGCGGCGGTGCCGGCGATCTTGGCCTGGTCTTCCGAGGCTTTATCAGGTGCGGACATGGGCGGGGACGCTGTTAGGTTCGTTGCGGGTGGCGGCAGATTATAGCGGAGCGGTTTGCGCGCATTTTAAAAAAGCCCGCGCCGGCATGGAGGCGCAGACGCGGGCAAATGGCATGCAAACGTTACGGCGTCGCGTTCAGCGACTCAGGCGACCAGATAGCCGCCGTCGACCGGCACGATGGCGCCGGTCATGAAGGAGGCGGCCGGGGTGCAGAGGAAGGCCACCACATTGCCGATGTCCTCCGGCGTGCCCCAGCGGTTCAGCGGGGTGCGCGCCAGGATCGGGCCGGAGCGCGCCGGGTCGTCCTGCAGCGCCTGCGTGAGCGGGGTGGCGATCCAGCCCGGGGCGACCGCGTTGACGCGGATGCCGTCGGCGGCATAGGCGATCGCCAGCGACTTGGTCAGCTGGGCCACGCCGCCCTTGCTGGCGCTGTAGCCCGGTACCAGGCCGCCGCCGAAGAAGCTCAGCATGGACGCGGTGTTGACGATGCAGCCCTTGGATTGCTTCAACAACTCGCGGGTGGCGGCGCAGACGCGCATGGTACCGGTCAGGTTGACCGCGATCACCTGCTCGAAGACTTCGGTCTCCAGCTCGGCGCCGCGCTTGATGATGCCGGCGCAGTTGACCACGATGTCGAGCTTGTCGATCTTGGCGACGGCGGCGCGCACGCTGTCTTCGGAGGCCACGTTCATCTCGATCAGGGAGACGTCGGTGCCCTTGAATTCGTCGGTGGCAAAGGGCGGCAGGCCGGCCGCAATTACCTTGGCGCCCATGCCGGCCAGCTGGCGCGCGATGGCGCCGCCGATGCCTTGCGTGCCGCCGGTGACCAGCGCGGTCTTGCCCTTGAAGAGATCGGGAGTGAAGCTCATGGGGTTTCCTTTTTCCTTATCTGTGTTGCGGGGGACTGGCTGGATGGCATCGCCGGTGTGCCCGGCGATGCCATCGGGTCAGGCTCCTGCGCTTCCCGGAGGAAGCGAAGTCGTCATCAGGCGTGTGCGTCGATCGGCTTGTTGACCACGAACATGTAGACCAGTGCAGCGGCGAAGGCCACGGCGGCGCTGATCAGCAGTGCGTTGACGAAGGAGTGGGTCTGGTCCACCACCACGCCGGTGATCACCGGGGCCAGCGAGCCGCCCAGGTAGCCGCCGAAGTTCTGCATGCTGCCCAGCGATGCCACCAGGCGACGCGGGATCGCCACCGACACCAGCGCCCAAGCGCCGCCCGAGGCCATGTTCACGAACGCCATGGCCAGCGAGATGTAGACGATCGCCATGGTGGTGCTCGGGGTGTAGGCGGCCGGGATGGTGAAGGCGCCGGCGCCGATCAGGCCCGCGCAGATCGGCCACTTGCGGCTGCGGATGGCGGGCATGCCGCGCTTCATCAAACCGTCGGCGATGTAGCCCGAGGACAGCATGCCCAGCGTGCCGAAGATGTAGGGGATCACCACCACCCAGCCGGTGCGCGCGATCGACAGGTGACGTTCGTGCTCCAGATAGGCCGGCAGCCAGGTCAGGTACAGCCAGACCATGTAGATCACGCCCATGAAGCCGAACAGCATGCCCCAGGTGGTGCGGTACTTGAACAGGCTCTTCCACTCCGACCAGGTCAGCTTGGCGTTGGCGTTCGGATCGTTGTCGTTGTCATCGGCCAGGTACAGCACTTCGGACGGGGTCAGTTCGACCTCGTTGCGGTTGCGGTAGAAGATGTACCAGCCCACCGACACTGCGATGCCCAGCACGCCCATGATGACGAACATCATGCGCCAGCCGAAGGACAGCATCAGGATGGTCAGGATCGGCGGCGCCAGGGCCGGGCCGATGGTGGAGGACGCCACGAAGATGCCGGTCGGGCCGCCGCGCTCGCGCATGGCAAACCATTCCGACACCACCTTGGCGCCGGCCGGGAACTGCGGCGCCTCGCCCAGGCCCAGGAACACGCGGGCCACCAGGAACTGCTGCAGCGAGTTGACGAAACCGCCGGCCAGCTGCGCCACCGACCAGATGAACATGCCGGCGCCCAGCATCACGCGCGCGCCGAACTTGTCGAGCATGGCGCCGATGGGCAGCTGCGAGAAGGCATAGGCCAGCGAGAAGGCCGACAGCAGCAGGCCCATCTGCGAGGCCGACAGGCCCAGCTCCTGGCTGACGGAATGGTTGGCGATGGACAGGGTGCTGCGGTCGAGGTAATTGACAATACCCGCCAGCATCAGGAACGTCAGTGCGACGACCTGTACGCGTTTGAGCCGGGGGCTCTTTTCGGGCTTGGCGCCCGCGTCTTTTTGAACTTCCATGAAGTACGTCTCCAAAGTGAATGAGTAAGCCATTTGGTCGCTTCCTGCCCGACGCCGTCTTTATCGCGGCGCTTGATGCGGAAAGCTTTCGTTTTTCAAGGCGATGCTCTCGTCACCGGCGTTGTGGATTGCCGCCTGTGCGTGTATCTGGGACTGCGTCCCGTCCGGTGCGGCGCGCTACCCCCGTGGTATGCGCCGCAATCGCCCCTTGCCCGGATCATTCTTTGCCGGCGCCGCAGGCGGCGCCGGGTTTGCTGCTGTCACTGCTGCTGCGTTCCTGGTTGCGCCCAGGGGCTCAGTAGGTCGCGCGCCCGCCCGAGAGGTCGAACACCGCGCCGGTGTTGAAGGTGCAGGAACCCGAACACAGCCAGGCCACCATCTCGGCGACTTCGTCGACCGTACCGAGGCGGCCCATCGGGCTCTTGTTGATCATGTTCTGCACGTGCGCCGGCGCCATCTGCTCCAAGAGCGTGGTCTTCACCGCGGCCGGGGCCAGCGCGTTGACCAGCACGCCGGCGTTGGCCAGCTCCTTGCCCAGCGATTTGGTCAGCGCCAGCACGCCGGCCTTGGCCGCGCTGTAGGCGGACGCGTTGGGCGTGCCTTCCTTGCCGGCCAGCGAGGCGATGTTGACGATGCGGCCCGAGGCTGCGGCGCGCATGGCCGGCACCACGCTGCGGCAGGCGTGGAACACGCCCAGCAGGTTGACGTTGACGATGCGATGCCATTCGGCCACGTCGTAGTCGTCCAGCGGCACGGTGGAGCCGGCGTAGCCTGCGTTGTTGACCAGGAAGTCGATGCGGCCGAGATCAGCCAGCACCTGTTTCGCGGCGGCGTCGGTGGAGGCCGGGTCGGCGATGTCCACTTCATATTGGCGATAGGGGGAAGCCGGGTTGGCCTTCAGGTCCCAGCACACCACCTGCGCGCCGGCCTTGGCCAGGCGCTCGCTGATGGCCATGCCGATGCCGCCGTTGCCGCCGGTGACGATGGCCACGTTGCCCTGGAAATCGTATTGCGCGTTGGCGTAGCTCATGCTGCTCTCGCTCCTCTTGCTCAGCGCACGAACTGGTTCACGTAGTCGGCGCCCAGGCCGACGGCTTCGTAGTGCTTGCGGCACATTTCCAGCTTGGTGTAGACGTCCTCGTAGCCTTCGTACTTGCCCCAGGGGTCGCAGTAGAACATCACGCCGGTGATGTGGAAGTAGGTGATCATTTCTTCCACGTCTTCCGGCACGAACAGGGTGTGGGTTTCGCCCGGCGGTTCGAACACGTAGCTGCCCTGCTCGGCGATCCAGTTGTGCTCCAGGTAGTGCCAGCGGCCCTTGAGCACCATGCCGTGCACCGGCGCCGGGTGGCGGTGACGCGACAGCACGCCCGACTTGCGCACGCGCAGCAGGTTGGTCCAGTAGCCTTGCGAGACATTCAGGCACAGCGGACGGAACCAGACGTTCTCGGCCTGCGGCACCCAGATGCGCTCGTCTTCGGGAATCGCGGGGTTGACCACGATCTCCAACGGCGCTTCCTTGGGATTGGGATACTGGTAGGGCATCAACTTCGAATCGGTGGGCATGGGGGCGCTCATTGGGTTCTCCTCATTGGTTTGACTTTTAGCCTCAATGTCCATAATATGAACATATCGTCTGTAATGTGGTCACTTTGAGCGATCACGAAAGCACTGTCAAGGAGACTTTGCGGCGATGCTTTGCGTAAAAGACGAGTCTTTTGCCTTGAGCGACATCAAACGCATGGCGAACAAAACCAAAAATCTTGGGGCTAAGCGCAAACATCTCCGTCAAATTTCAATGCGAGCATAAATTTCTTCTGCCACGCCTGAAAAGTCGCCGCCGGCCGACAATCCCAACGACCAGTCCAGTGGTAATACCAATATGCGAAGCGCGCAAGTGTAAATCAGCCGATTGCCAATGCGCTGCGGCGCGACGATGAAAAATCTGCGCAGCTTTATTCACGTTTCTTCAGAGCCGCCGTTTGTCCTGACGCCTGGGAAAACATTGTCGTGAGACCAGTCCAGGATGCCCTTGGCGCGTGCTCAAAGGATGAGAATCAACGACGTCAAGCGCAATAAAAAAGGCCATGCAATCCATGGCCTTTTTCTTGGGGCGGGAGAGGTGTCAACCGTTCCAGTGCACCTGCTGGAAGGCCTCCGAGAGGAAGTCCAGCATCGCCCGCACCTTGGCCGGCAAGTGCGCGCGGCTGGGGTAGACGGCGTAGATGCCCAGCTCGGGCGAGGTGTAGTCGGTCAGCACCGGCACCAGCTGGCCGCTGCGTAGGTACTGGTCGATCATGAAGGTGGGTTGGCGCGTGATGCCCACGCCGCCCAGCGCCGCCGCCACGCAGCTGTCGCCGTTGTTGACGTGCATGCGCGAGTTCACCTTCACGGTGACCGGGCCTTCCGGGCCGCTGAACTGCCAGTCGTCCTTGCTGGCGTTGTAGCTGTAGCAGATCGTCTGGTGCTGGGTCAGGTCCTGCGGGTGTTGCGGCGTACCGTGCTTTTCCAGGTAGGCGGGAGAGGCGCACACCTGCAGGTTGGTGGTGGTGAGCTTGCGGTGGATCAGCGTGGAGTCGGACAGGCGGGCGATGCGGATGGCCATGTCGAAGCCTTCGTCGATGATGTCGACGATACGGTCCGACAGCGTGATGTCCAGCGCCACGCCGGGGTAGCGTTCCAGGAACATCGGCCACAGCGGCGCCAGGTGCAGCACGCCGAAGGTGTGCGGGGCGTTGATGCGCAAGAGGCCGGTGGGATTGGCGGCGCCGGCGGAGAGCAGGTCGTCGGCCTCTTCCAGCGCGGCGACGATTTGCTTGCAGCGCTCCAGGTAGAGCGTGCCGGCTTCGGTCAGCGAGAGCCGGCGCGTGGTTCGTTGCATCAGGCGCGAACCCAGGCGCGCCTCCAGTTCAAGGACGGTGCGCGATACCGCCGCCTTGGAAATACCGAGCGCGTCGGCGGCCTTCACGAAGCTGCCTAGGTCGGCCACCGCCACGAAGCATTCTATTTCCCGCAGTTTGTTCAAATTCCCTAACCCCTCGATCCCCGCAATCCGCGGAACGGCGCCGCGCGAGCGACGTGCCGCGGTGCGCGGGGACGAAGGGCTCAGGCGGCCGCCGGTAGTTGTGCCAGCAGTGTGGAGGCCGAGCCGAAGGCGAAGGCGTCCATGCGGAGGCTATGATACGTCGAACCGCTGTCGAGGTGCACGAACTGCGTCCAGTCGTCGGCGGCGCCCATGGCGAAGAACAGCGTCAGCAGGTGCTCATCGCTGGGATGGGTGCGCACCGCATGCGGCGCGGTGGTGCGGTAGCCGAACAGGCCTTCAAGGTCGCCGGCGTGCATGCGGTCGAGGAACCAGTGCAGGAACTCCACCGTGTGCGGCGCATCGGGCGCATCAGGATCGTTGCGACGCAGCTCGCGCAGATTGTGCGTAAAGCTGCCGGAGCCGACCAGCAGGATGCCTTCCCGGGCCAGCGGCGCCAGCAATTGGCCGACGCGGAAATGGTACTCGGGCGGCATATGCGATTGCAGCGAGAGTTGGATCACCGGCACATCGGCCTGTGGATAAAGATAGCGCATCGGCACCCAGGTGCCGTGGTCCAGGCCCCAGCTGCCGTCGGTGCCGGCCTCGACGCCGCCGTCGCGCAGCAGGCGCGCCACGTGCTCGGCCAGCGCCGGTGCGCCGGGGGCGGGGTAGTCCAGCTGATAGAGCGCCTGCGGGAATCCGCCGAAGTCATGGATCACCGCTTGCTTGAGCTGGTTGCCCACGCGCGCGGTCATGGTTTCCCAGTGCGGGGAGACCACCACGATGGCGCGCGGCTTGGGCAGCCTGCTGCCGATGCCCGCCAGGAGCGGGCCGGTGCGCCCGGGCTCCACGGCCAGCATCGGCGAGCCGTGCGAGACGAACAGCGAGGGCAGGTGGCTGGGGGCGTTCAGTTCGGTCATGGCAATTCTCCTCTGGCTGCCGCGCTTGCCGACATCGTTGCAAGGGGCGCGCGGCCCGATCTCATCAAACCAACATCATTCAAATGCGCATGCCGGGCGCATGGCCCGGCGTGCGTGGCTGTGTACAACTTTTACTTGCGGTCTTCGCGCTTCAGGGCGAAGGCGCCGTCACCCAGCAGGAACAGGGCGACCAGGCCGACAATCCACAGCGCCAGGTATTCCCAGCCACCATGCGGGTTGGTGAAGAAGAAACCGGCCGGGCCGTGCACCAGCACGATCGCGCCCAACAGGTCCAGCGCCAGCGGCAGCGCCAGCCAGCGGCCGTAAAAGCCCAGCACCAGCGCGATGCCGCCCACCACTTCCAGCACGATCACCGGATAGGCGAGGACGCCGGGCACGCCCAGCGAAGCGAAGAATCCGACGGTGCCGGGGAGGGTGAAAACGAAGATCTTCAGGCCCGCGTGGACCAGGAAGAAGATGCCCATGGTGACGCGCAGCAGGAAGGCGGCGTAGTCGGCTTTGGTGTTGACGGTGACGGTAGTCATGGTTTCCCCGGATCAGTATCGTGTGGATGAATGCCGCCGCACGGATGCGGCGGCGATGACGACACTGTAGGGAAAGATGCGGCGCGGATAAATCGGCCTGGGCGGGATGGATTGTCCAAGGCATGTTGACAATCCCGCTCCCGGCGCTGCCGGCGCAGGCGTTCAGTCTTCGCCGTTGCGCACTTGCGGCTTGGCTTCCTCGCGGCGGTTGTAGCCGGCCACCATGTCGAAGCGGAACAGGCGGCATTCCAGGGCGCCGTTGAAGAACGGCGTCTTGCGCGACTCTTTCAGGCGCATCAGCTTGGGCAGGCCGAGGTCTGCCGAGAACAGGAACACGCTCCAGCCGGCGAAGCGTTGCTTCAAGGTGGTGGAGAAGGCGCTGAAGAATTGCGTGAACAGCTCTTCGGTCGGCAGCGCGCGGTCGCCGCGCACGCCGATACGCTCGCCGTACGGCGGGTTCGACAGCATGATGCCGACCAGCGGCTTGCCCTCGGCGTCGGTCGGCACCTTGACCTCTTGCGCCTCGATCTGCTTCAACGGCACCTCGAACTGGATGCCGGCGCGACGCAGGTTCTCGCGCGTGAGTTCGACCATGTCGCCCGAGATGTCGCTGCCGAACAGCGTCGGCGTGGTCGGCAGGGGATTGGGTTTGAAGTCGCCCTTGATGGCGAACCAGGCATCGGCGTTGAAGTTGCTGAACTTCTCGAAGGCGAAGCGACGGCGCGCGCCCGGCGGCACGCCGGCGATCATCTGCGCCGCCTCGGCCAGGATGGTGCCGGAGCCGCACATCGGGTCGAACAGCGGCACGCCCGGCTTCCAGCCAGAGGTGCGCAGCAGGCCTGCAGCCAGGTTCTCGCGCAGCGGTGCGTCGCCGGTTTCTTCACGCCAGCCGCGCTTGAACAGCGCCTCGCCGGAGGTGTCGAGGTAGACCGTGTAGTTGTGCGCGTCGACGAAGCCAGCGATGCGCATGTCGGGCGTGCGGGTGTTGACCGAAGGACGCAGTTTCACTAGGTCGAGGAAGCGGTCGCAGATGGCGTCCTTGATCTTCAGCGTGGTGAATTCCAGGCTGCGCAGCGGCGACTTCACCGCCGTCATGTCGACGCGGATGGTGTGGTTGACCTTGAACCAGTCTTCCCAGGGCTGCGCCAGGGTCAGGTCGTAGATGTCGTTCTCGTTCTTGTAGGCGCCGTGCGCCATGCGCAGCAGCACGCGGCTGGCGATGCGCGAATGCAGGTTCAGCTGGTAGGCCGCCAGCAGGGTGCCGGAGCAGTGCACGCCGCCGGGCACTTGGTTGTGCACCTTCAGCGCGGCGGCCGGGCCGGCGTGCTGGGCGATCTCGTTGAGCTCTTCGGCGAGCGCCGCTTCCAGGCCGCGCGGGCAGGGGCAGAAATAGGAATAGCTGGTCTGGAACGATTGCATGGGGGTACCTTTTGTCCGTTGTGAAACTTGTTGTCAAAAATAAAGACGCCGGGCGGCGAATGCGCAGCCCGGCGTCATTTTACCGCTGCCGGCCTCAGCCCTTGGCGAACGCGCGCTCGACGAAGTCGAGTCGGTCCTGGCCCCAGTAGCCTTCGCCGTCGTAGATGAACCAGGGCGCGCCGAACACGCTGGCGGCATTGGCCTCGTCGGTGAAGCGGTCGAACTCGGCCTGGATGCTGGCGGTTTCCGACGACTTCAGCAGCGCCGCGCCGTCGTGGCCCAACGCATTGGCGATCGCCGCCAGGGTGTCGTTGTCGGCGATGTTCTTTTGTTCTTCCCACACGCCGCGCATGACTGCGCCGGCCAGTTTCAACGAAGCGGCGGTGCCGTGCGCCAGCTGGGCGGCGATGATCATGCGCGCCGCGGTGTCGCTGTTGACCGGGAAATAGGTCGGCTGCAGGATCATCGGCTTGCCGAGGAATTCGCTCCAGCGCGCCAGCTCCTTCAAGCGATAGGCCTGGCGTTGCGGCGCGCGCTTGGCCAGCGGCAGGCCGCCGGAGACGCCGAAGATCCTGGACAGGTCGAAGGGCTTGGGCAGCACCTGTACCTTGTATTTCTCGGCGAGCGCGACGAAACGCTCGTGGCCCAGATAGGCGAACGGCGAATGCGGCGCGAAGAAGTATTCACAGACTTTGCTCATGACCGGCTCCGGTTGGCTGATGAGAGTGGATGAATGCGACCTGAAACGAGTGTAACGAAAACGCGTAAAAACTCAGAACGGCTTGACCACCACCAGGATCACGATGGCCAGCAGCAACAGCACCGGCACTTCATTGAACCAGCGATACCAGACGTGGCTGCGGGCATTCTTGCCCAGCGCGAACTTCTTGAGCAGCGAACCGCAGGCGTGGTGATAACCGATCACCAGCAGCACCAGGAACAGCTTGGCGTGCAGCCAGCCGTTGCCCGGGACGCGGAAGATGGCGAACGTGTACATCGCATGCAGGACCCAGATCCCCGAGCCCAGCGCCAACAGCGCCATGATGCCGGTGAAGCGATACAGGCGCTGCGCCATGCCCAGCAGGCGCTCGCGCGCCACCACTTCGGTTTCCTGCGCCAGGTTGACGTAGATGCGCGGCAGGTAGAACAGGCCGGCGAACCAGGAGGCGATGAAGACGATGTGCAGGGCTTTGATCCAGAGCATGGTGTTCCTTGACGAGGACGATGGGTTGGACGCGTCCGCTGGCGCATGCGCGAACCGCATGATGGCAGCGGCGTGTGTCCGCCTGATTACTTGCTTGCTGTTGCGTCGTACCGTGGTGCGGTCTTGCGCAGTGCTGATCGACGCATATTGACGCTTACTGGCGTACCTGCCCCTGCCCCAGCACCACGTACTTCAGCGAGGTCAGGCCTTCCAGCCCGACCGGGCCGCGCGCGTGCAGCTTGTCGTTGGAGATGCCGATCTCCGCGCCCAGGCCGTATTCGAAACCATCGGCAAAGCGCGTCGACGCGTTGACCATCACCGAGGCCGAGTCCACCTCGCGCAGAAAGCGCATGGCGCGCGTGTAGTCTTCGGTGATGATGCTCTCGGTGTGCTGCGAGGAGTGCGTGTTAATGTGCTCGATCGCCTCATCCACATCGGCCACCACTTTGATCGACAGGATCGGGGCCAGGTATTCGGTGTCCCAGTCTTCCGGCACGGCGGCCTTGAGCAGGGGATAGCCGGCAAGGATCTCGGCGGCTTCCGGATCGCAGCGCAGCTCCACCTCCTTGACGCGGTACAGCTCGGAGAGCGGCGGCAGGATGGCGGCGGCCACGCCGCGCGCCACCAGCAGGGTTTCCATGGTGTTGCAGGTGCCGTAGCGATGGCACTTGGCGTTGAAGGCGACATCCAGTGCCTTGCGGGCGTCGGCCTTGTCATCGATGTAGACGTGGCAGATGCCGTCCAGGTGCTTGATCATCGGCACCGTGGCTTCCTTGATCAGGCGTTCGATCAGGCCCTTGCCGCCGCGCGGCACGATCACGTCGACGTACTCCTGCATGGTGATCAGCGCGCCCACCGCGGCGCGGTCGGTGGTCTCGACCACCTGCACCGCCTGCTCCGGCAGGCCGGCGCCGGCCAGGCCTTCCTTGACCAGCTTGGCCAGCGCCCGGTTGCAATGGATGGCTTCCGAGCCGCCGCGCAGGATGGTGGCATTGCCGCTCTTGATGCACAGGCCGGCGGCGTCCACCGTCACGTTCGGGCGGGCTTCGTAGATGATGCCGATCACGCCCAGCGGCACGCGCATCTGGCCGACCTGGATGCCGGTGGGGCGGTATTTCATGTTGCTGATCTCGCCGATCGGATCGGGTAGGGAGGCAATTTGCTCCAGGCCCTCGGCCATGGTGGCGATGGCCTTGTCGGACAGCGTCAGGCGATCCAGCATGGCGTCAGCCAGGCCGTTGGCGCGGGCCGCTTCCAGGTCGACGGCGTTGGCCGCGCGCAGGATGTCGGCATCGCGCCGGATGGCGGCGGCGATCAGTTGCAGCGCCTGGTTCTTGGCGGCGGTGTCGGCGCGGGCCATGGCACGCGACGCTGCGCGCGCCTGCTTGCCGATGCCGGTCATGTAGAGCTCGATGTTTTCCATGATGTCGTTTCCCTCGGCGGCACGGACGTGCGGCCATTTGTTGAGTGTCTCGCCGGACCCAGCCGGCGGACGAATTACTTGATTCCAGTTCAGGCCGCGGACGGCCTCAGTGGCCGCGCGCCAGCTTCAGGCCCAGCTGCGACAGCGCATCCCACGGATCGCCGGCGAAGGCCTTGGCGCGCAAGCCCTTGACCATGCGGTCGATCAGCGCGGCTTCCTGCAGCGCGCTTTGCAGCGCCGACAGGCTGATGCGGCGCAGCGCCGGCTCCATCAGCTTTTCGCGCGGGCCCCAGATGCGGTATTCCTTGAGCAGCGCGCCGACCGCCTTGCCTTGCGCCATGCCGGACTTGAGCTTCAACAACGTACGGATCTCTTCGGTGACCGCCCACAGCACCAGCGGCAGTGCCTCGCCTTCGCCCTTCAAGCCATCCATCATGCGCGTCAGGCGCGCCACGTCGCCCGAGAGCATGGCTTCGTTGAGCTTGAAGACGTCGTAACGGGCCACGTTCAGCACCGCATCCTGCACCTGCTCGAAGGACAGCTTGCCGGACGGATAGAGCAGCGCCAGCTTCTGGATCTCCTGGTGCGCCGCCAGCAAATTGCCTTCCACGCGGTCGGCGATGAAGTCCAGGCAGGGGCGATCCGCGCTCTGTTGCTGGGCCGCCAGGCGGTTGCCGATCCAGCCCGGCAACTGGGCGCGCTCCACCAGCGGGATGTCGATGTAGACCGCCGCCTGCTGCAGCGCGCCGACCCAGGCCGCCTTCTGCGTGGCCCAGTCCAGCTTGGGCAGGGTGATGATGGTCAGGTTGTCGGGACTGAGGCTGGCGGCGTAGTCCTGCAGCGCCGCGCCGCCATCCTTGCCGGGCTTGCCGGTGGGGATGCGCAACTCGATCAGTTTCTTGTCGCCGAACAGCGATTGCGACTGGTTGGCCGCCAGCAGCTCGCCCCACTTGAAGCTGCGTTCCACCACCAGCACCTCGCGCTCGGTATAGCCGTTGGCGCGCGCGGCGCGGCGGATCTTGTCGGCCGCTTCCAATGCCAGCAGATGCTCGTCGCTGGCGATCACATAGAGCGGCGCCAGGTTCTTGACGAGGTGGTTGTCGAGGGCGTCGTGCCGCAGTTGCATGGCGTCGTTACGAAACGGTCAGGAGAAAGTCGTGCGATTACTCGTCGCCATCGGCCGCGGCCTTTTCGGTCGCGATCGCCGACTTCGAGGCCGACAGGCGGCGCAGGATCTGCTGCACCAGGTCGGATCGCATGTCGCGGTACAGCAGTTCCTGTTCCGCTTCCTTCGCCAGCGCCTGGTTCTCGTCGTACGTGATCACGCGGCGCAGCGTGATGGCCGTGGGCGGGATGATGACTTTGCCCTTGCCGTCGGTCACCGAGAAGGTGAAGTGCTGGAACAGCGCGTATTCACGCACGCGGCCGTTGGTGTTCAGGGTCAGCACCTGGCTCGTGCGGGTGTCGTTCAACACCTTGAGCACGGCCTCGGCTTCGTCCTGCTTGTCGACGACCCTGGCATTGCTGGCCTGCAGGTTGCGCTTGAGCTCGGTGCCCACCGCCGAATTGGCGCCGAAGCCCAGGTAGATGGTGTTGAACGGCAGGTCGGCCGCGCCGCGCAGGTGGAAGCCGCAGGCCGCCAGCATCAGGCAGGCGGCCAGCATCGCCAGCCATTGCAGCGCGCGTTTGCTTTGTCGGAAGGAGTGCATGGATATCCGTCGTTAGTGTTGTGCGTCAGACCACGATGTTGACCAGCTTGCCGGGCACCACGATCACTTTCTTCGGTTCGCCGGTGAGGAATTTCTTCACGTCCTCGTTGGCCAGGGCGGCGGCTTCGATGGCGGCCTTGTCGGCTTCATTGGGCACGGTCACGTCGCCGCGCAGCTTGCCGTTGACCTGCACCATCAGCTTGATCTCGCTTTGCTCCAGCGCGGCAGCGTCCACCTGCGGCCATGCGGCGTCGAGGATGTCGCCCTCGGCCTTGGCGTAGCCCAGCTGTTGCCACAGCACGTGGGTGATGTGCGGCGCCACCGGGTTCAGCACGCGCAGGAAGATCGAGAAGCCTTCGGCGATCACTGCGTCGGCGTTCGCGCCTTCGGCCAGCTTGGCGCCTTCCAGCGTGTTGAGCATCTTCATGCAGGCCGAGACCACGGTGTTGTACTGGATGCGCTTGAAGTCATGGTCGGCCTGCTGCAGCACCTTGTAGACCTCGCGGCGCAGTTCCTTCTGCTTGTCGTCCAGCGCGGCGGCGTCCAGCTTGCCGGCGGCGGCGATGCGCGACGCATTGTTGAAACCGAAGGCCCATACGCGGCGCAGGAAGCGGTTGGCGCCTTCCACGCCGGCGCCCGACCACTCCAGGGTCTGTTCCGGCGGCGAGGCGAACATGGTGAACAGGCGCGCGGTGTCGGCGCCGTACTGGTCGATCTGAGCTTGCGGGTCGATGCCATTGTTCTTGGACTTGGACATCTTCTCGGTGCCGCCGATTTCCACCGGCTGGCCGTCGGCCTTCAGGATCGCCGAGACCGGGCGGCCCTTGTCATCAAAGGACAGCTCGACGTCTTCCGGATTGATCCAGGTCTTCTTGCCGGACGGATCTTCGCGGTAGTAGGTTTCGTTCAACACCATGCCTTGCGTGAGCAGGTTGGTGAACGGCTCGTCGAACTTGACCAGGCCGAAGTCGCGCATCACTTTGGTCCAGAAGCGCGCGTACAGCAGGTGCAGCACGGCGTGTTCGATGCCGCCGATGTACTGGTCCATCGGCATCCAGTAATCGTTGCGGGAATCGACCATGGCGTCGTTGCTCTGCGGCGAGGTATAGCGCATGTAGTACCACGACGAGTCCACGAAGGTGTCCATGGTGTCGGTCTCGCGGCGGGCCGGCTTGCCGCAGCTGGGGCAGTCGACCTTCAGGAATTGCTCGTGCTTGTTCAGCGGGTTGCCGCTGCCGTCCGGCACGCAGTCTTCCGGCAGCACCACCGGCAGGTCCTTCTCGGGCACCGGCACGTCGCCGCAATCCGGGCAGTGGATGATGGGGATAGGCGTGCCCCAGTAACGCTGGCGCGAGATGCCCCAGTCGCGCAGGCGGAAGGTGACTTTCTTTTCGCCCACGCCCTTGGCGGCCAGGTCGGCGGCCACGGCGTCGACCGCGGCCTGGTAACCCAGACCGTCGTACTTGCCGGAGGCGATGGTGCGGCCGCTTTGCTTGTCGCCGTACCATTCTTCCCAGGCGTCGGTGGAGTAGCTCTTGCCTTCCACGGCGATGACCTGCTTGATCGGCAGATTGTATTTCTTGGCAAACGCGAAGTCGCGTTCATCGTGCGCCGGCACGCCCATCACGGCGCCGTCGCCGTAGGTGATCAGCACGTAGTTGCCGACCCAGACCTCGACCTTGTCGCCGGTCAGCGGATGGGTGACGAACAGGCCAGTCGGCATGCCCTTCTTTTCCATCGTGGCCATGTCTGCTTCGATCACGCTGCCTTGCTTGCATTCGGCGATGAAGGCCTGCAGCGCGGGATTGTTCTTCGCCGCCAGCGTGGCCAGCGCGTGTTCCGGCGCCACCGCGCAGAAGGTCACGCCCATCACGGTGTCGGCGCGGGTGGTGAAGACGTACAGCTTGCCGTCGTTGACCAGGGCGCCGTCGTCGCCCTTGATGTCATGCGGGAAGGCGAAGCGCACGCCGGTGGACTTGCCGATCCAGTTGGCCTGCATCAGGCGCACACGCTCGGGCCAGCCGGGCAGCTTGGTCTCGACGTGCTCCAGCAGTTCGTCGGCGTAGTCGGTGATCTTGGCGTAGTACATCGGGATCTCGCGCTTTTCAATCAGCGCGCCCGAGCGCCAGCCGCGGCCGTCGATCACCTGCTCGTTGGCCAGCACGGTCTGGTCGATCGGATCCCAGTTCACGGTGCCGGTCTTCTTGTAGATGATGCCTTTCTCCAGCATCTTCAGGAACATCCACTGGTTCCACTTGTAGTACTCGGGACGGCAGGCGGTCATCTCGCGCGACCAGTCGATGGCCAGGCCCATCGACTGCATCTGCTTCTTCATGTAGTCGATGTTGGAATAGGTCCACTGCGCCGGCGGCACGCCGTTGGCCATCGCGGCGTTCTCGGCGGGCATGCCGAAGGCGTCCCAGCCCATGGGCATGAGCACGTTGTAGCCGCTCATGCGCAGGTAGCGGTACATCACGTCGTTGATGGTGTAGTTGCGCACGTGGCCCATGTGCAGCTTGCCGGAAGGATAGGGCAGCATCGAGCAGGCGTAGAACTTCTTCTTGTCGCGGCCTTGCTTGTCCTTGGCGTTCTCGACGGTCTTGTAGGCGTCGACGTCTTTCCAATGCTGTTGCGCGGATTGTTCGACTTCGGCTGGGCTGTATTTATCTTGCATGACGTGATGAAACGATGAAAACGGTTGGAATTCTGACGGATCGAAACCCTGCATTATACCGGCTCGTTCCCTGCGGCGACGCAGTCCGGGGCCGATGCCGGATGTCGGATGTAAAGACGGCCGCCGGGCGCGGCGAAGTGTTTTCTTTTCGGCAATAAAAAAGCCCGCACATCGCAAGCGAGGCGGGCCAAGTCCCCACGTATGGGGCACAGGGAAGAAGGATGCTGCGGGACAAACGTGCTGCGCTTACAGGTACTTCACTTCAATGGTGGCCGAGCCGTCCAGGGTGACGTCCTGGGTCAGGTTCAGGTTTTCCG
>NZ_JAGIPZ010000019.1 GCF_017814915.1 Herbaspirillum sp. LeCh32-8
ACGACCGTGTGGCTGCCTTTGGAAGGCAGTGGAAGGTGGGTCAATTGGAGAGGGTCAATTCTGCGAGCAAATCAACACACTCTGCGAGCGCTTTACAAAGCAGAAGACGCAAGCGAAAAAAGAACGTTGATTTAGGCATGTGTCTGTCCGCAGGAACCGCCTCACTTGTCGGCCACTAACGTTGTACAGCAGATCCCAGTTAACGTATGAATGGTAACAGCAGGGTGATTCCTGCCAGTTGCCAAGGCAACTCACTGCTCCGCCCGTAGGGTTGGGGGCTACGCTGCTTATCTATGCAATACCCCAAATAATGCTAAGCTCTGCTCGTGCGCTTGAGGACAAGCGGGTCAAACCTTCGGGTAAGGGCCTCCCCCACAAGACAAACGAAATATGAAAAACGGCCCACCGAAGTGGGCCGTTTTTCATTTGTGATCGTAAGAACAAGTCCGATGCCCTAATTGATATTGCGCAAAGCATATCAATTGAAACAACAGCATAATATTTCCCAACGGAATACGTTGCAATTTAGATAATTGCGTTGGTTTTTCTTTGTATGCAGACGGGAATGGTTATGCGGTCGCCACAGCTCGGTTGAGGTGGAAGCATATTTTTGCCGAAGTAATTTGGAAGCATAAGGCTGCCAAACGGCAAACTTATGGTTCCTACTTCAGCAAGCCTCTGAATTGAAAAGGCTTTTGGCGCGGCTGGCGGGGATCGAACCCACGACCCTTGGCTTCGGAGGCCAATACTCTATCCACTGAGCTACAGCCGCTTTAAGGGACAATTCGGGGCAAAACCCGAAGAGGCCTGAAGGATACCGTCTTTCATTCAGGCCGTCCATGGCGCAAGGCGTTTTTCCGTGTCAAACGGAAAGCATTGTGACTATAATCAAGAGTTCGGCGAGAGAGCGCAATGAAAGCCCTGCCTGATCCTAGTTCCACGCAATGCCAGGCGATACAAAGGGAACCGACGTTTTCCGCCCCAATTTCGAGGACACACTACGGAGGGACGCTAATGAGCTCAGCTCATCAAGAACACGAGTCGGCAATCAGGACTCCCAAGCAGTTGATCGCAGCTGTCGTTGCAGGTTTTCTGGTTCCCATCGTCTGTATTGTGCTCCTGGTCCAGTATGTGACCAACGGCCAGAAGACGGGCGCCGGGTCCGACGGACAGACGTCCGAAATGATCGCGGCCCGCATCAAGCCCGTGGCCGACGACGGCTTCACCTTCCGTGACGCCAACACCCCCAAACAGCTCCAGTCCGGCGAAGAGGTCTTCAAGTCGACCTGCGCCGCCTGCCATGCCGCCGGCGTTGCCGGCGCCCCCAAGGTTGGCGACGAGGGCGCCTGGAAGGCGCGTATCGCCGAAGGCTACGACAAACTGGTCTCGCACGCCATCAACGGCCTGCGCGCGATGCCTGCCAAGGGCGGCAACCCCGACCTGGACGACGTCGAGATCCAGCGCACCGTGGTCTACATGGCCAACCAGTCCGGCGCCAAGTTCAAGGAGCCGGAAGTGAAGGCCCCGGCTGCAGCGCCCGCCGATGGCGCGGCGCCTGCCGCCGATGTCCCGGCCGCCCCCGCCAAGTAAGCGACCGGCGATCATGCATCACGCATGAAAAAGCCCCGGATTTCCGGGGCTTTTTCTTTTGCTGCCGTTGCGAGTGATCCCGTGTGGTCGCGTCAATAACGCTGCGGCGGCGGGGGCGGCGGATAGCTGCCCGGCGCGTAGCCTGCCGGCGCCTGCTGTTGGGCCGCTTGTTGCGGCTCGGCCACGAAGATTTCCACACGGCGATTCTTGGCGCGGTTGGCGTCCGAGGTGTTGGGCACCAGCGGTTCGTGCGAGCCGCGTCCTTGAATAGCGAAACGGTTCGCCGCCACGCCGCGCGTGGTCAGGTAGTCGCGCGTGCGCGCAGCGCGCTGGCTGGACAGGGGGTCGTTGACGGCATCGCTGCCGGTGTTGTCGGTATGGCCGACGATGGTGACATTGGTGGCCGGATTCTCGACCAACGTGGCGGCGAAGCGATCCAGCACCGGACGCATGTCAGGCTTGATGTCGGCACGGCCGGTGTCAAAGGAAATGTCGCTGGGTATTTCCAGCTTCAAGCGGTTGTCGGCAGTCTGTGTGACCTGCACGCCGGTGCCTTGAGTCGCTTGCTCCATGGCGCGCTTCTGGTTCTCCATGCGGTTGGACCAGATGTTGCCGGCCACGGCACCGATTGCGCCGCCGATGGCCGCGCCGCCCAGCGCGCGCCCGCCACCGCCGCCGCCGGTTGCGGCGCCCAAAATGCCTCCGATACCGGCGCCGATGCCCGCGCCGGTGGCCGTGCCGCGTTGCGTCTGACTCATGTCGGCGCAGCCGGAAATGGCCAGCACGCCTGCGATGGCCGCGATCGATAATGTCTTCATGGGGTGTCCTTTCTTGCCTTCTCAGCGTTGTTGTACGGACCTTGCGGCCGGTCTGCTTGAGAGGCGAAGAGGACGCAATATGTTCCTGCGCCGGCGCAGGATTGTGTAACACAAAAAGACAAGGGCACCCGGCGTACCGGATGCCCTCTGGCATTGCTCAAAAGCGTTCGCTGCAGCGAACGACTGCGCGGCCACGTTCCTGCTGCTGCTCAGTCCGGCAGCGGCGGCCCTTCCAACTGCGACTCGTCGTCAGCGGCAGGCTCGCCGCCGCGCTGGCTGATGTAGTACGCCAGGCCGCCGACTGCAGCGATAATGCCGCCGTACAGCATGGGCTTGCGCAGCCACCGACGCGAGAGCAGCGAGGCGCCGGTCATCAGCAGCGGCGTGACCGACTGCAGATTCACATTGCCCAAGCTTCCGCCGGCCAGCGACTTGATCGACTGCATCGTCTTGCCACCGCCCACGAAGGACGCGGCAAAATGCCCGACGCGGCTCAGCGCACCTTTGGCCAGCGACTCGGCGCTGAGGTTCTCGCGCACCACGTGGCGCGCTTCGATCACCCCAAGGCGATACAACGCGCCCTGCGCAAGCACCTTGCGCTTGCGCTCCTCGCGGGTCATGCCGTCATCCGGATCTGTTTGCATGGCTTTCCTCGAATAACCCACCCTGCTACAGCAGGGCGTCACGGTCCTTGCGCAGCTCGGACATGGTGGCCGGTAGCGACAACTTGCCCTGCGTCAGTATCGAACGCGCGTAGAACACCAGGCCAACTGTGGCCACGCTGAAGACGACGCCAAGCAGCGCCAGGATCTTCCAACCCCAGGCATCCCAGGCCAACATCACGATCAGCACGGACCAGAAGGCGATGGCGAACCACAGCGCAACCGCAGCCAGCACAAAGATAACGGCGAAGCGAACCAGGTTTGCGCCGATTTCCGACATCTCCAGCGAGGCCAGTTCGATGCGGCTGATGATGAGGCCGAGCAGGTTCTTGGCCAGGCCGAGCAAACCGGCGGTCAGCCCCGGATTAGGGGGCTGCGCCGGTTGGGCCTCCTTGTGCGGATTCGCCATCGGCGCGGCTTACTTGCTGCGACCGATGACCAAGCCGACCAGCAGGCCCAGGCCAGCCGAAATCGCCACGGCGCGCCATGGGTTTTCGTGCACGTAGTCGTCGGTCTTGGCGGCGACTTCCTTGCCCTTCTCGATGGCGGCGGCCTGTGCGGATTGCGCAGCCTCGGCGGCGGCTTCCAGCAGGGTCAGGCCCTTGGCGCGCAGCTCATCGGCCTTGTCGCCGGTAGCGGCGGCGGCTTCGGCGAACAGCGCCTGGGCGTCCTTGACGAGCGTCTTCATGTCGTTCCTGACGGTCTTGAGAGCGGCGGATTGGGGCATTCGGATTCTCCTTTTTTTCCCGGTTAGCGAAAAGACAAGCTCGGGTGCCGGCGTGACCCTGCACGGCACCCGATCGATTCTACAGAGGCCTCCGCCCGGCGGGTAGCCGGAACGGGGCAATATTGCGGCAGCGCAAAGAAAGTTCGATGGCGCACCCCGGCATTAGTTTCCGGCAATTGCCGGCGGGCCGGATCAGAACCGCGTTTCGCGGGCGGCGCGCAGGAAACTGTCGAGGATGGGCGTGCAGTCCAGCAGCTCGGCGCCGCCCGCGCGGTGGAACTCGGGGTGCCATTGCAGGCCCATCACGAACGGCGCCTTGCGGTAGCGGATCGCCTCGACAATCTGGTCGGGGCCGGACACTGCCTCCACCGACAGGTCGCGGCCGAGATCGCGCACCGCCTGGTGGTGGATGGAGTTGACCACCGCGTTCTCGGTCTTCACCAGCGTCGCCAGCGACGACCCCTGCGGGAACTGCAGCGTATGGTAATTGCTGTCGTACTGATCATTGACGTGAGGAATCGCAGTGGGAACGTCGGTGGCGATGTCCTGGTAGAGGGTGCCGCCGAAGGCCACGTTGATCAGCTGGCAACCGCGGCAGATGCCCAGCACGGGTTTACCGGCCTCGATGAATTCATGCAGCAGCTCCAGCTCGTACATGTCGCGCACGCGGTCGCCGCTCCACTCGGGGCGGGTCGCCGCCTGGGCGTAACTTTGCGGCGAGACGTCGGCGCCGCCCTGCAGCACCAGGCCGTCCAGGTTCTTGGCGTAGTCGCGCAGGCGGATGTTGCTGGGGTGAACCAGGCCGTTGGTGTTGACGGTGGGGATCATGAACACCAGCACGTCGCGCGACATCACCCACTGCGCGATCGACTCTTCCAGATATTGCAGGGTCTTGCTGCGCAAGCCCTTGGCGCCGGACTCAGGATGGAAGATGCGGGCCGACACGCCGATCTTGAGCGTGCGCTGCATGACGCGGCGGCCGGCCTTGTCGGACAGCGCGCGCATGCGGGCGGCGAAGAATTTCCAGGTCTGCGCCCATGGCGCGTCGCCAGCATGATGCGGCGGGGGCGGCAACGCCGACTGCGGCGGCGGCTGGTGCTCGGCGGCTTGCGTAGCCTGTGCCGCCGGTTGGGCGCCGGGGCCGGGCTGTACGCCCGATGCGGCGACCGGCGGTACGGCCTGAGCAGTGGCCTGAGATGCAGGATTTGCGCCGGTGGCATCGGCGGCGGTGGCGGGAACGCTGGCGGGCTTGGCCGGACCGGGTTCCTTGGGCAGGTTGGCTTCGGAATCTTGGATGTCGGACATGGCTGCAATAAGGACTGAATGTGAATAAACTGCGGCGAGTGTCACTGCCGCGGCGTCCATGCATCAAGCGCGCAAGGGTGCCGCAGGGTGGGCTCCGGGTCGGCTGAGTATAAGCGCATTGCCCGGCTTTTGATACCCGCAGGAAAATCGAAGGGAACGCAAGCGCGCAGATCAGACGCGCCGACGACGCATGGCCCGGACGCCGGCTTGTTTCATCCAAGCGGCGGCAGGCGCTTTCATGGCAAACTCCCTTCCCTCTGACAGGCAGACAACGAATGACCCGCGCATGTTCCGGCGATTTTCAGCGCGGCCCGATTTGCCGCATGACAAACAGCACTGACAGCAACGCGCCAGCCTGAACCATCCAGACAAAGACACCCGATGCCCAAGGTACTCATCCTCTACGCCCATCCCGCCGCCGAGCTCTCGCGCACCAATCATCTGATGATCGAGGCCGCCGCCAGGTTGCCCGATGTGACAGTGCATAACCTCTACGAACGCTATCCCGATTTCGTCATCGACGTCGCGCATGAGCAGCAACTGCTGGAGCAAGCCGACCTGGTGGTGATGCAGCACCCGATCCAGTGGTACAGCATGCCGGCCCTGCAAAAAGAATGGGTGGACCGGGTGCTGGCGCGCGGCTGGGCCTTCGGCCATGACGGCAACGCGTTGCGCGGCAAGGGTTTCTGGCTGGTCGCTTCCACCGGCGGCGAGACCGCGGCCTATGCGCCCGAGGGTCGTCACGGCCATCCCTTCGCCGAATTCCTGCCGCCCTACCAGCAGACCGCGCGCCTGTGCGGCATGCGCTGGATGGAACCGCTGATCCTGCACGGCGCGCATCACGTGCCGCCGGTGGAGTTCCAGCGCCACGTCGAACATTATCTCGAGCGCCTTGAGCGCTATCCGGACTGGCAGTGAGCGCGAGCGCCGCTCTCACCGTCTCCTGCGCTTTTGCCGCCACTGACCACACAACACAAAGACGCCATCATGGATGAACACCTGCTCATCGCCCTGGTCTACCTGCTCGCCGCGGTCGCCGCCGTCCCCATCGCCAAACGCCTCGGCCTGGGCGCGGTGCTGGGCTATCTGCTGGCCGGCATCGTCATCGGCCCCTGGGGCCTGGGCCTGATCGCCGACGTCAAGCACATCCTCGAATTCTCCGAATTCGGCGTGGTGCTGCTGCTGTTCCTGATCGGCCTGGAACTCGAACCCAGGCGCCTGTGGGCGCTGCGCCGCTCCATCTTCGGCTGGGGTAGCGCGCAGGTGCTGGGCGTCACCGTCGCCCTGCTGGCTGCCGCCGTCGCCGCCGGCGTACCGTGGCGCATCGCCCTGATCGCCGCGCTGGGCATGTCGCTGTCTTCCACCGCGATCGCGCTGGCCACGCTGGGCGAGCGCAAGCTGACCGCCACCCCGGCCGGCTCGGCCGCGTTCTCCATTCTGCTGTTCCAGGACATCGCCGCGATTCCGATGATGGCCGCGGTGCCGCTGCTGGGCGTGGCGGCCAACCAGGGCAGCGGCCAGGGCTGGCTGCATGCCGGCCAAGTGGCGCTGGTGATCGCGCTGCTGATCTTCGGCGGACGCGTGTTGATCCGGCCGGTGCTGCGCATCATCGCCAAGACCGACATGCGCGAGATCTTTACCGCCTTCGCGCTGTTGCTGGTGATCGCCACCTGCCTGCTGATGCAATCGGTGGGCATGTCGATGGCGCTGGGCACCTTCCTGGCCGGCGTGCTGCTGGCCGACTCGGAATACCGCCACGCGCTGGAGAGCGACATCGAGCCCTTCAAGGGACTGCTTCTGGGCCTGTTCTTCATCGCGGTGGGCATGTCGGTGGACTTTGGCGTGTTCCTTGCGCAACCCTGGCGCATCCTCGGGCTGGTGGCCGCCTTCATCGCCATCAAGTCCTTCATGATGTGGCTGCTGGCGCGCTGCTTCGGCATCCCGCGCGGCCAGCAATTGTTCTTCGCCTTCCTGCTCTCGCAGGGCGGTGAATTCGCCTTCATCGTGTTCGGCGCCGCCGTCAGCGCAAAGGTCTTGACGCCCGAAGTCTCGTCCATTCTGGTGGTAGTGGTGGCGCTGTCGATGCTGATCACGCCGCTGCTGTTGCTGGTGCACGACCGCCTGCTGGTGCGCTGGCTGGAAGGAGGCAACCGCCGCCCGGAAGACAAGATCGAGCCGCAGGATCACGAAGTCATCATCGCCGGCTTCGGCCGCTTCGGCCAGATCGTCGGACGCCTGCTGTTTGCCAACGGCATCGGCGCCACCGTACTGGATCACGATCCGGACCAGATCGACTTCCTGCGCAAGTTCGGCTTCAAGGTGTTCTACGGCGACGCCACCCGCATCGACCTGCTGCGCACTGCCGGCGCGGCCAAGGCGCGCGTGCTGGTGATCGCCATCGACGACGCCCAGGCCACGCTGGACATGGTGGAAAAGGTGAAGGAAGAATTCCCGCACCTGCAGATCGCCGCCCGCGCGCGCAATGTCACTCACTACTACGACCTGATGGACCGCGGCGTCACCGTGCTGGAGCGCGAAACCTTCGAGAGCGCGCTGCAGATGGGCCGCCAGGTGCTGCAGCAGCTGGACTTCGGCGCCTACCGCGCGCGCCAGGCGGCGATGAAGTTCCGCGCGCACAACCTCAAGACCTTGTTCGAGCTCTACCCGCACTACAAGGACCAGACGCAAATGGTCTCGATGGCCGTGCAGGCGCGCGAAGAGCTGCAGGCCATGTTCGCCGGCGACCGCGCGGCGATGGAGCGCGAACACTCGCACGACCATTGGCGCGGCGAACCGGCCTCGCCTGCACCGACGCAGGAGAAACCGGCGGCGGGACATGAATGAGCACCCCCGTCGCCCCATCCATGCGCCGATAAAAAAAGGCCGGGCACGCTTGCGCATGTCCGGCCAATCCCTCACTACATACCACGTACTACTCTCACTACTCACACTGCGACTTCTACCTCTACTGCGTACTACCCCACGAGTTGCTGCTACCGGTATTACTCACCACAAAATCTGCAATCTCAATTGAGCGTCAAGGGCACGAAGATCTTTTCGTCGCCGCGCTCCACCAGCAGCGCCACGCTCTTGCCGGCCTGGCTGGCCAGCTTGCGCAACTGGTCCGCGGAAGTCACCGGCGTGCCGTTGAGCGCCAGGATCACGTCGCCGCTCTGGATGCCGGCGACCGCAGCCGGGCCGTTGACGTCTTCCACCAGCAGGCCGTTCTGGCCGCCCAGCTGCTTCTGTTCATCCTTGTCCAGCGGGCGCACCGCCAGGCCCAGGCGGCCCTGGTTCTCCGCCTTGTTGGCCTGCGCCTCGTTCTTGGCCTGCTTCATCTCGCCGACCTTGACGTTGATGGTGCGCACCTTGCCGGCCCGCATCACCTCCAGCGGCTGCGAAGTACCCGGCGCCGTATCGGCCACCAACGTGGGCAAGTCCACCGAATGGTCGATCGCATGACCGTTGAAGCTCAGGATCACATCACCCGGCTGCAGGCCTGCCTTGTCGGCCGGTCCGCCCTTTTCCACCGACGACACCAGCGCGCCCTGCGCGCTCTTCAGGCCGAAGGATTCAGACAGCGTCTGGTTCAGGTCCTGCACCGAAACGCCCAGACGACCACGGGTCACCTTGCCGTGTTGCGCCAGCTGTTGCTCCACCTTCATCGCCACGTCGATCGGGATCGCGAAGGACAGGCCCTGGTAACCGCCGGTCTGGCTATAGATCTGCGAGTTGATGCCGATCACCTCGCCACGCAAATTGAACAGCGGGCCGCCCGAGTTGCCCGGATTGACGGCCACGTCGGTCTGCAGGAAGGGCACGTAGTTGTCGTCCGGCAGGCTGCGCGACTTGGCGCTGACGATACCGGCGGTGGCGGTGTTGTCGAAGCCGTAGGGCGAGCCGATCGCCAGCACCGGTTCGCCGACCTTGACCTTCGACGGATCGCCGATCTGCACCGTCGGCAAATTCTTGGCGTCGATGCGGATCACCGCGATATCGCTCTGCTTGTCCACGCCCAGCACCTTGGCCTTGAACTCGCGGCGGTCGGTCAGCTTGACCACCACTTCCTGCGCGCCGTCGACCACGTGGGCATTGGTCAGGATCATGCCGTCGGGCGAGATGATGAAGCCGGAGCCCAGGCCATGCATCACGCGCGGCTGGCGCGGCATCTGCAATTGCGGGCCGAAACGCTTGAAGAATTGCGCGAACGGATCATCGGGATCGGCGTCGTCATCGTTGTCGGCGACCTTGCTGGCCTTGCCGGTGACGCTGATGTTCACCACTGCAGGGCCGGCGCGCTGCACGATGCCGGAGAAGTCGGTCGCCGCCGCGATGACGGGGCCGGCCGGCGCCGCCGGCGCGGTGTTGGAGGCCACCAGCGGGGCGTTGACCGTGGCCGCCTGCGCGGACGGCAGGTCGGCGCCGCGAAAATACACGTAGCTGCCGCCGACCACTGCGGCGATCATCACGGCCAGGGTATTGCGTACGAAAACAATGCGACGGCTCATCATGCACTCCTTTTCTTCTCAGAAAAATATCATCGGCGGCGCCAGCTTTCCTGCTGTGGATGCTGCAGCTGCTCTGCCGTTGGAATGAAGATTAGAGCGGGAAAATTAAGACAAACTTAAGGAAAAAAGAGAGACGGGAAGCATGGTGGGAGACTGTGCTCAGGCCCTTGAGCGAGATGACGTGGCGAACGCCACTGGGTCCCGGCCTGCGCCGGGACGACAGGTCGTGGATAACCTCGAACATCCGAGGCTCGAGCTTTCTGCTTCGTGGCGTCCTGACGAAATTCAGGATCCAGCGTCGTTCAGCGGACGTCAATACGCAACAAACGCCCTCAGATCGCAGCCCGGGCCGCGACGACAACACTACCGCGCGGCTATGCCTGCAAGGGGAACGTGACGCGCGCCTGCAAACCCTTGCCGGTATTTTTCAACTCTACCGGCACGCGATGCAGGTCGGCGATCTGGCGCACGATGGCCAGGCCCAGTCCGCTGCCGAAGGCGGCACGCCCGGCGTTCTGCTCCTGCGGACGGCGCGCGCGGTAGAAGCGGTCGAACACGCGCGGCATCTCGCTCTCGGCGATGCCGGGGCCGCTGTCCTGGATCAGCACCGTGCAGCGACCCGTCGTAGAAGTATCAAAGGACACGTCGACCACGCCGCCCGCCGGCGTGTAGCGCAAGGCGTTGTCGACCAGGTTATTGAACAGGATGCGCAGGGCGTCGGCGTTGCCCTTCACCCGCAGCGGCGGCCCGGCGTCATCGCCGGAGAGGCCGAGATCGATGCCGCCGTGCTCGGCCACCGACAACAGGTCGCCCACCACGCCACCCAGCAATGCACGCAGGTCGACATCGGCCAACTGCATCGCATCGGGCTCCTGGCGGGCCAGCGTCAGCAGCTGATGCACAAGATGAGTGGCGCGCTCCAGGCCGTTCTTGAGATCGACGAAGGCGGCGCGGCGCTCTTCCTCATCGGTGGCGCGCTCGGCCAGCTGCGCCTGCAGGCGCAGCGCGGTCAGCGGCGTGCGCAGCTCGTGCGCGGCGTCGGCCACGAAGGCGCGCTGCGCTTCGGTGGAATGCTTCAGGCGCGCCAGCAGATCATTCATGGCATGGGTCAGCGGCTGGATCTCCTGCGGCATGCCCACATCGGCCAGGGGCTGCAGCGAGTTCATGTCGCGCGCGCCGACTTCGGCGGCGGCGCGGCGCACCGGCGCCAATCCGCGGCTGACCGCCAACCAAGCGAGCACGCCGATCAGCGGGAACAGCAGCAGCATCGGCGCCACCGTCTTGACCGCCATCTGCGCGGCGATCTCGTCGCGCGCGCTTTGCGGCTGCGCCACCTGCACCACGGTGTTGCCGATCTGGGCGCTGTAGACGCGCCACATGCCGTTGGGCCCGCGCACATTGGCAAAGCCCAGCTCGGCCTGGCGCGGCATAGCACTGCGCGCATGCGAGTGATAAATGACGGTGCCGCGACTGTCCCAGATCTGCATCATGATCTCGTCTTCCAGCTCGGGCAGCTGCTGGCCGGGCGAGATCGGCGAGAACGCCTGGCGCGGCAGCGAAGCGGCGATCTGGCGCATTTGATAATCGAAGATCTGGTTGGCCTCGCCGCGCGCCTGGAAGTACAGGCCGGCGCCGGCGATCACGATGATGGAGAACAGCCCCAGGCCCAGCCACAGCAGCAGCTTGTTGCGTACCGAATTCATGCCGGCACCAGGTAGCCGACGCCGCGCACGTTCTTGATGAAGTCGCTTCCGACTTTCTTGCGCAGCGCGTGGATGTGCACTTCGACGGCGTTGCTCTCGATGCTGTCGTCCCAGCCGTAGAGTTTTTCCTCCAGTTGGGCGCGCGACAGCACCACACCCGGGCGATCCATGAAGGCGTGCAGCAGCGTGAACTCGCGTGCCGACAGATTGACCGGCTTGCCCGCCACGGTGACTTCGTGGGTGGCGGGGTTCAACACCACCTCGCGCACCTGCACCAGGCTGTCGGCGCGGCCGGACTGGCGACGCAGCAGCGCGCGCATGCGCGCGGAAAGTTCTTCCAGGTCGAAGGGCTTGATCAGGTAGTCGTCGGCGCCGGCGTCCAGGCCGGCCACGCGGTCGGCCACGGCGTCGCGCGCGGTGGTGATCAGCACCGGGATGCCGTTGCCGCGCTCGCGCATGGTCTTCAGCACCGCCAGGCCATCCTTTTGCGGCAAGCCGAGGTCGAGCAGTAGCATGGCGTAATCCTCGTTGCGCAAGGCGGCATCGGCCGACTTGCCGTCCTGCACCCAGTCGATGGCGAAGCCGTCCTGGCGCAAGCCCTTGCGCACCGCTTCGCCCACCATGGGATCGTCTTCCACCAGCAATATGCGCATGTCGGCTCCGCTCTAGAGAATTTTGGCCAAGACGAACACCACCGTCGACAGCAGGATAGTGGACGCAAAGGGCAGCGAAAAGGTGCGCCCGAACAGGCGGAAGCGCACGTCGCCGGGCAGCCTGCCGATGCCCAGCTTTTCCAGCCAGGGCAGGATGGACGAGAACACGATCACGGCCAGGAAGATCACCACCACCCAACGTATCATGCCGTTCTCCTCACAGACGATGGGTGCGGTCGTGGCGCAGCATGCGCTGCGGCCATTCGGCGTTCTTGCCGATCACCAGCACCTTGAACAACTCGCCCATCTCGGCCGGCGAAATCAGTTTTTGCATAGCATTAGCCTGCGGCAGGTATTGCAGGCTCTGTTCGGGCGAGGTGCGCAGCAGCAGCTCGCCGATGCCGGCGTTGAGCAGGAAGGCGCCCTGGCTGGTGTAGGCCAGCACTTCGGCGCCCTCTTCCACCGCGGCGATCGCCATGGCGGTGAAGTCGACGTGGGCGGTGATGTCCTGCAGGCCGGGCCACCAGAACGGATCGTCATGGGAGTGATGGCGGTAGTGGCACATCAGCGTGCCGGCCGAGCGGTCGTGCAAATAGTATTCGGCCGCCGGGAAACCATAGTCCGGCAAGATCGCCACTGCCCCCGAACCGCCGGCCACCATGCGCGCCAGCGTGCGCATGAAACCGGTGGCCACCGGGGCCAGCTCGGTCACATACGCCTCAGGCAATTCGTCGGCCTCGGGAATCTGCGCCACCGGCAGGCCGTCAACCGCGCGGTCTTCATAGCGGAAGTTGCCCGCCGCGTCGACCGCCACGCCGCGCTCCAGCCAGCCCTGCGCCGACTTGACCGCCAGCCGCACCGGCATCGCGTCCAGCACTTCGTTGCCGACCACCACGCCGGAGAAGCTCTCGGGCAACGCGTCCAGCCACTCGACCAGGACCGCGAACTCGCCCAGCGTTTCCTTCTGGCGCGCGCGCAGCTGGGCCGATATTTCCACGATGAAATATTTCTTCGGCAATTGCCCGCGCGACTTCAGTTCAGTGAGGATGTCGAGCGCCAATTTGCCGGTGCCAGCCCCGAATTCGAGGAAAACATTGGCAAGCGCTTCACTTTCATTGATCAGTTCTGTCGCCAAATGCGCCAAAGTCGCGCCAAACAGGGGCGAAATTTCCGGGGCGGTTGTAAAATCACCGTCTTTGCCCAATTTGGCCGATCCGCCGCTGTAATAGCCCACTTGCGGCGCGTACAGCGCCAGCTCCATGTAGCGTTCGAAGGAAATCCAGCCACCCGCCGCGGCGATCTCGCCGGCGATCAGCTGTTTCAGAGAGTGCGAGGCGGCCTGTGCGTCGGCGCCCGGTTCAGGTAGTTGCAGTTGCATGGGCCGTATTGTATTTGAACTTATGGAATCCCAAACCCATCCCCAAAGCTCGGCCCGCGTGGCGCTGGTCACCGGCGCCGCGCGTCGTATCGGCCGCCACATCGCCCTGGCGCTGGCGCGCGCCGGCTGGGACGTGGCCGTGCATTACAACCGTTCACGCGACGAAGCCGACGAAGTCGTGCGCGAAATCGAAGCCCTGGGCCGCCGCGCGCTGGCCGTGCGCGCCGAGCTGGGCAATGAGGACGAGGTGCGTGGCCTGCTGGCGCAGACGGCGCCGCTGGGGCGCGTGTCCTGCATCGTGAACAACGCCTCGCTGTTCGACTTCGACGACGCCGCCAGCTTCGGCAACGACCGCCTGCAGCTGCACATGGCCGCCAACGTCGGCGCGCCGGTGCTGCTGGCGCAGGCGCTGTACGAGGCCACCCCGGCCGACAGCCAGGCGGTGGTGGTCAACCTGCTGGACCAGAAACTGTACAATCCCAACCCCGATTACCTGTCGTATACGCTGTCCAAGGCTGCGCTGCACAGCGCCACCACGCTGCTGGCGCAAGCGCTGGCGCCGCGCGTGCGGGTGGTGGGCGTGGCGCCCGGCCTCACCATGGTCTCGGGCGACCAGACCAACGAGCAGTTCGGCCGTGCGCACCAGGTCACCCCGCTGGGCAAGAGCAGCACGCCCGACGACGTGGCCGCCGCGGTCTGCTACGTGGCGTCGGCGCAGGCCGTCACCGGCACCACGCTGCTGGTCGACGGCGGCCAGCATTTGCTTCCCCTTTCGCGCGACGTCATGTTCGTGGCGAAGTAATTTTTATCTCTATTCATCATGTTCTTCGCATCCCATCCTTCCCTGCAAGATTGCCGCCGCGTGTTCCTGCGCAACTACGAGGTGTTCATCAACATCGGCGTGCACGAATTCGAAAAGAAGGGTGAGCAGCGCATCCTGATCAACGTGGATTTGTATGTCCCGCTGGCCGACACCACCCCCAAGGCCGACCAGCTCGACGAAGTGGTGGACTACGACTTCATCCGCTCCACCATCGCCCGCCGCATGGCCCAGGGCCACATCCATCTGCAGGAAACCCTGTGCGACGACGTGATGGACGCCATGCTGGCGCATCCCATGGTGCGCGCGGTGCGCGTGTCGACCGAGAAGCCGGACGTCTATCCGGACTGCGACTCGGTGGGCGTGGAAACCTTCCGCATCAAGAGCGGCAACTGAACCAGACAGGCAGGATCATGAACGACCGACTTCCTCCCTCCGCCGAGATGGCCAACCTGGCCGATCTCCCTGACTTGGCCGATCCCGCCCACGAGGCGCACGCCGATACCTGCAGCAATACTGGCGACACGCCGGCCGGCAACGAAGTGACGACCAAGGGCTCGCGCCGCTTCGAGATCCTGGAAAAAGGCATCCGCCGCATGGCCGGCAAGGCCATCGCCGACTTCGGCATGATCGAGGATGGCGACGTCATCATGGCCTGCATGTCCGGCGGCGCCGACAGCTACACCATGCTGGAAACGCTGCGCTACCTGCAAAGCGTGGCGCCGGTCCACTTCGAGATCATCGCCGTCAACCTGGACCAGAAGCAGCCGGGCTTCCCGGAGCACATCCTGCCGGAATATTTCCAGCGTATCGGCGTGCGCTACCGCATCGTCGAAGAAGACACCTACAGCATCGTCAAAGAGAAGATCGCACCGGGCAAGACCACCTGCTCGCTGTGCTCGCGCCTGCGCCGCGGGATCCTCTATCGCGTGGCCAAAGAACTGGGCGCCACCAAGATCGCGCTGGGCCATCACCGCGACGACATCCTGCACACCTTCATGCTCAATATGTTCTACGGCGGCAAGATCAAGACCATGCCGCCCAAGCTGATCGCCGACGACGGGGAGAACATCGTGATCCGCCCGTTGGCCTATTGCCGCGAACCGGACATCAAGAAATACGCCGCGGCGATGGAATTCCCCATCATCCCCTGCAACCTGTGCGGCTCGCAGCCCAACCTGCAACGCCAGGCCATGCGGGAGATGCTCAACCAGTGGGAAAAGACCAATCCGCTGTGGATCAAGAGCATGTTCACGGCGATGGCCAACATCACCCCGTCGCACATGCTGGATCGCTCGCTGTTCGACTTCGCCAGCTTCCAGGCTCTGGCCGGCAAGGAAGCCGCCGGCGACACCTTGTTCGACCGTGACGACAAGCCCGACAGCGCTCAGACGGTCGTGACCCTGCTCTGAGCCTTGCCCGGCAGTGGCGGCCCGTTGAGTCGGGCTTTTCTTGATCAACAGCAAATACATGGGATTGGATGCCAAATACCCTGCTGATTCTCGCTTGCGGGCGGCAGTCCATATGGTCTAATCTGACCATCGCGGTTGATGCCCTGGAGCGCCGTGCAGGGGAAGAACGACGCCGGCCATGCCGTCCCGGCAACCCGACCTTCGACTTCCTCCCCGGCCGGTAACGGACACTTGATCGCCAGGATCGGTGCAACCCATTACTTCACTCTCTCCCTCAGGAAGTCACGCCATGAAAGATGCCGTAGCGCGCGATGCAATAAAGATCAAGGCCCCCTTCGCCGAGTTGCAGGAAGCTGTCCGCAACGACAGGCTCATCGGCAAGGATGTCGACCTCACCAGCCTGCAGCGCTATGGCGTTCGGGTCGTGAAGCAGCACTTCAGCAAGGCGCTCATTGCGGAAATGGCGCAGCATTTCCACACACTGCTGGCCTCCGGCGACATCAAGCGCAGCGCGGCGCACCGCACGGAGGTGCGCTTTCGCGACGACCAGCCGTTCGCAAAAATCATCGAGAACCAGGAATTCCTGTCGCTGGCGCGCCCGCTCTTCGACGGCGAGATCGCGCTTGATTTCATGCGCATCGTCAAGAAGGACACGGTCGACCGCGATCCGGTGTTCCTGCACCAGGACGCCGGTTATCAGGTCGGCCGTTATGACGCGTACTCGATCTTCATCGCCCTCACCAATTGCGGTCCCGACAACGGCGGCCTGGCCTTTTATCCAGGCTCGCTCAACTATGGCCACCTGGGCGACGTCGGCGGCATCGCCCCGATCCTGCCGCCCGAATACCCCTTGCTGCATCCGGCGCTGGAAGCCGGCGACGCGGTGATCATGCACGCCGGCACCTGGCATTTCTCCACGCCGAACCGCACCGGTGACGACCGCGTGTACCTGGAGGTCAACATCCGTTCGGCCGACGACCCCGGCGCCAAGCAATTGCTGGGCTGCGAAGAAAAGCGCGAATGGATCCTGAACATCTCGGTCAGCGACCTCTTCGAGAGCTCGCGTGAACAGCGAATGAAAGCCCTGTATCAGGAGATCGCCCGCCTGAAGCAGGAGCTGGCAGAAATCAAGGACGCGCCTCAGGATGCCACTCACTAAGCTGGACCTCGAAAGGATCCTCGACATCACGGATCCTTTCCTGATGATCGATGCTGTGCCGGAACTGACGCCGGGAAAGACCTGCCATGCGCAGCTCAGCGTCGCACCGGACGAGTGGTTCATGACCTGTCACCTGACCAGGTCGCCCGTCATGCCCGGCGTGCTGCAGGCGGAAGTGATGTTGCAGGCCTTCGCGCTGCCGGTACTGACCGATGCTGGTCACGAAGGATTGCAGAGCTATCTCAGGAATTTCGAGCTGGCGCTGTACAAGAAGGTCGAACGCCGCGCCGCCCCTTTCATCCTGGACGCCAACGCCACGATCACCGATGCCCGCCGCGGCATCTACAAAGGGACGGCCGAGCTGCGCCTGGAGGGAGAACTGGTGGCCGCGCTCAAGGTCACCATGGTGTCGCCGCACGCGATGGCAGCTCCCCGCGCCGCCTCCTGAACAGGTGCGGCGACCGCCGGTAGCTGCCGGCGCTTGTTACTTGAAGACCTTCCGGTCCACGTTCTGCACCATCGCCCGGGCCGGATTGCCCAGCGCCACCAAGCCCGGCTCCAGACTCGTGAACAGACTGGCGCCCATGCCCACGATGGCGTGATCGCCGACCTGGATCTTCTCCTTCACGGTCGCGCCCATTCCGACAAAAGCCTCTTGCCCGACGACGCTTGCGCCGCCGACCGAGACCCCGCTCGAAATCACGCTGTGCGCGCCCAGTACCGCGTCGTGGCCGATCACTGAATTGATCTGCACGATCACGTTGGCCTCCAGCCGCGTCAGGCTGGACACGAATACGCCCGGCCAGATCACGCAACCCGGCGCGATGTCAGCCGAGGGCGAAACCGTGGCGCCGGGATCGATGACCCGCGCCAGCGCCACGCCGGCCGCCGTCACCTTGTCGTGCAACGTGCGGCGATGCCTGGGTTCGCCCTGGGCAATCACGCACTCAAAGGGCGCCTGTTCGCGCAGCATGTCGTCGAAGCGCAGCACCGGCATGCCGTAGTACTCGCGCTCTTCGCGGACGTCGTCGACGAAGCGGATCTGCTCCCACTGCTGCTGGCGCTGATTGATCCGGTGCACGATGTCCGCAATCTCGCAGCCAGTGCCGCCGGAGCCGTAAATGAAGAGATTCATGAGCTTGGATTTTCGTTAGATCAAGGAGACCACCAGACGCCCCGTCTGAGTGCCAGCCAGCATCCGCCCGATGCCATCCGACAGCTCATCGAGGCCGATGGTCGTTGCCAGCCCGGACAGCACGGCGGGCTTCCAGTCGCCTGCCATGCGCGCCCAGATCCGCTGGCGGTGCGCCATGTCGGTCGCTTCGGAGAAGATACCGGTCAGCCGGACGCCGCGCAGGATGAAAGGCAGCACAGTCATGCTCAGTTGCTGGGATCCCGCATTGCCGGTAGCGACCACGGTGCCGCGCTCCTTGCATTGTCGGATCAGCGTGGCCAGGGTATTGCCGCCGACGGCGTCGATGGCGCCGGCCCAGTCCTGGGCCAGCATATTGCGACCGGAATTATCGTCGACGACCTCGCGCCCGACGATACGGGCGGCGCCGATGGCCTCCAGGAAAGCGTGCGACTGCGCTTTTCCGGTCGCCGCCACCGCCTCGTAGCCGAGGTGCGCCAGCATCGCAATGGCCACGCTCCCCACACCGCCGGTGGCGCCGGAAATGATGATGGGGCCACAGCCGGGCATGAGCCCGTCATGTTGCAGCGCCTCCAACGCCAGCGCGGCGGTATAGCCGGCAGTGCCGTAGATCATGCTTTCGTGCAGGCTCAGGCCGTCGGGCAAGGGCATGGCCCAGGCGGCGGGACAGCGCACATACTGGCCGAAGCCACCAGGCATGTTCACGCCAAGACCCTTGCTGCACGCCACCACTACCGCATCTCCCGGCCGAAACAACGGCGAGGCGCTTTGCTCCACGACCCCCGCCGCATCTACCCCGGGGGTGTGAGGAAAATGCCGC
This sequence comes from Herbaspirillum sp. LeCh32-8, assembly GCF_017814915.1. Classification (GTDB taxonomy): domain Bacteria; phylum Pseudomonadota; class Gammaproteobacteria; order Burkholderiales; family Burkholderiaceae_D; genus Herbaspirillum. The sequence goes on from NZ_JAGIPZ010000019.1 coordinate 18,709, forward strand.
GTCACGCCGGGATTGCCCGTGGCCGAGAGGCAATCCTTGTAATTCACCGAGGAATAATGCACCCGGATGAGCAGCTCGCCGGCGGGCAGGTCCGCCGTGTGGCGCTCGTCCACGGCATGCCGGAAGGTCTTGTCTTCCTGCTTGTGCACGACAAAGGCGTTGAATGAGGTCATTGGCTTGGCTGTTGATGAGGCGCGCGCCTTGCCGCGCGCCATGCGATTCTACTCCACGCCGGGAGCGGCCGAGGACGGCGAAGCGAGGGAAGAATGCGGCAAATTGGAGGGTTTTTGCGTTTTAGCTCTCCGCATCAACCCGCCCCGCCAGACGGCATACTCCGCACGAGGAATTTCAGGCTCAGCGGACCAGGGGCCGGGCGCCCGCCTCCGGCGCCGGGCCATGCCGAAGGCGATGTCACCCGGACAACCGCCATGCCCCCATCGATTGCCGGCCACGGCGGATCGCATTCGCGCGGCATTCCAGCCGTTCGGGGCGATATCCCGCATAATGTGAGCACGCCCGGCAATCGCGCTCGCGCGGCCTGCCCCGACACCGACCGCAAGGTCTTCAATCACATTGGTAACGGACATGACTAACAGGGAAACATACGACAAGGTATTCATCGACTGCTTCGCCGTCGCGCAGGATCAGCTTAACGAGAAGTTCGTCTACCAGTGCGTCACGGCCTGGGATTCGGTGGGTCACATGGGCATGATCGCGGCGCTGGAAGACGCGTTCGGCATCATGATGGAAACCGAAGACATCATCGAATTCGGCTCGTACACCATCGGCATCGAAAAGCTCAAGAAATACGGCGTCGAGGTGTAAGGCCATGAGAGAAGGCCTCGTCAGTCGCGAGCACCCGCTGCGCCCCGCCCTTATCGAAGAGGACGGTCGCACGCTGAGCTACGCCGCGCTGCACGAGGCCATCGACCAGGGAGCCGGACAGTTTCCGCCCGGCGAACTGTTGTTCATCGTCGGCGGCAACGACCTGGCGACAATGCTGTGCTACCTGCGCGCTCAGCGCGGCGGCGCGGTGGCGCTGTTGCTGGAGCGCACCATGCCGCGTGAAGCACTGGCGCGCCTGGTTGGTACATACGCGCCATCGCTGGTGTTCGCACCGGCATCGATACTGGATTTTCCTGACGACGCCCTGCAGCTGCACGAAGAAGGCGAATACGGCCTGTATCGCCTGCGATCTGCGCCAACCGGGGCGCAGGCGCTGCACCCTGATCTCGGCCTGCTGCTGGCCACCTCCGGCTCGACCGGATCGCCCAAACTGGTGCGTCTGAGCATGGCAAACCTGGCCGCCAATGCCGGCTCGATCGCGCAATTCCTCGACATCACTTGCGAGGAGCGCGCGGTGACCTCGCTGCCGCTCAATTATTCCTACGGCCTGTCCGTCATCAACAGCCACCTGTACGCCGGCGCGGCCGTCGTGCTGACCAACCGCTCGCTGATGGACACCAAGTTCTGGCAGCTGGTGCGTGACCAGCGCATCACCAGCTTTGCCGGCGTACCGTTCAGCTACGACATGTTGCTCAAGCTAAGGCTGGCCCGCATCGACATGCCTTCCGTAAGAACCCTGACCCAGGCCGGCGGTCGCCTGGACGCCGCGAAGATGCTGCAGGTCGCGCAGATCTGTCGCGACAAGGGCATCCGCTTCGTGCCGATGTACGGTCAGACCGAAGCCACCGCGCGCATCGCGTGGCTTGCCCCGGAAGACGTCGAGCGCAAGCCCGGCAGCATCGGCCGCGCCATTCCGGCCGGCCGTCTGTGGCTGGAAAGCGATGATGGCCGCGTGCTGGAGCGACCAGGCGACACCGGCGAACTGATGTACGCCGGGCCCAACGTCTCGCTGGGCTACGCGGAGAGCGCCGCCGACCTGGCGCTGGGCGACGTCAACGGCGGCGTGCTGCGCACCGGCGACATCGCTCGTTTCGACGAGGATGGCTGTTTCTATATTGAAGGTCGCCGACAGCGGTTCCTGAAAATTTTCGGCGTGCGCATCTCGCTCGATGCGACCGAGCGCATCCTGGCCGAGCTGGGCATCACCGGCGCCGCGCACGGCGTCGACGACCGGCTGACGATTCACGCTGTTGGGGCGGATCAGTGGGACGCGCCGACGCTGCGCGCCGAACTGGCGCGGCGCATCGGCGTGCACCCGACGGCGATCACGGTCGCCACGCTGGACGAGCTGCCGCGCCTGCCCACGGGAAAGGTGGACTACGCATGTCTGACCCGACTGACCTGAGCGACGACGTCCTGCAGTGGCCGCCCTACGGCCTGGCGCAGGCGGATAAACAAGCGCTGCTGCTGCGCGAGATGAACCGCCTGACCGCGCTGCACGAGGCCAACTGCGCCCCCTATCGCACGGTGCTCGAGAAATTCCATTTCGCGCGGCCGGCTTCCTCCATGGCTGACATACCGATGCTGCCGGTACGACTGTTCAAGCACGAAAAGCTGCTCAGCGTGCCGCCGGCCGACGTCGTCAAAACCATGACCTCGTCCGGCACCAGCGGCCAGAGCGTGTCGCAGATCTTCCTCGATCGCCACACCGCGCTGCTGCAGACCAAGGTCTTGTCGCGCATCGTCGGCGATCTGATCGGGCCAAAGCGGCTGCCGATGCTGGTGATCGACTGCCGAGCAACGGTGGCCGACCGCTATCGTTTTTCTGCGCGCACGGCCGGCATCCAGGGCTTTTCCATGTTCGGGCGCGACGTCGAATTCGCGCTCGACGACGACATGTCGCTCAACACCGACCGTGTGCGCGCCTTCCTCGACAAGCATGCCGGCCAGCCGATTCTGATGTTCGGCTTCACCTTCGTGGTCTGGCTGCACCTGGTGCTGGCGCTCGAAGCTGCCGGAGAGACGCTGCCGCTGGAACACGGCATCCTGATCCACGGCGGCGGCTGGAAGCAGCTCCTCTCGCAAGCGGTCAGCCCGGAAGAGTTCCGCCGGCGCATCGGCGGCGTCACCGGCCTGGCGCGCGTGCACAATTACTACGGCATGGTCGAACAGACCGGTTCGATCTTCGTGGAGTGCGAGCACGGGTGCCAGCATGCATCGTCCTGGTCGGACGTGATCATCCGCGACCCGGTGGACTTCGGCGTCCTGCCACCGGGACGACGTGGACTGATCCAGTTGCTGTCGGTTATCCCGCACAGCTATCCCGGGCATTCCCTGCTCAGCGAAGACGAGGGCGAACTCGTCGGTATCGACGATTGTCCCTGCGGTCGCAAAGGCGCCTACTTCAAGATCCACGGCCGCATCCAGAACGCCGAAACGAGAGGGTGCAGTGATACTTATACCGCCTGACATCCGCGCCCGGATGGAGATCCTGGCCGGCGACCCGGCGGCGGTGTCGGCCACGCCCGCGCCGGTGTTCGACGCGGTGCGCCTGGATTTTCTGGCCGACCTGTCGCGCGCGCTGCTGGCCCATCCCCAGGTGCGCACCCTGCCCGACGTGGTCGGCTTCGCGTACTGGTGCCGTCGCGCCAACCTGGCGCAACTGGCGGCACGCGCCGCCAAACGCGATGACACCCGCATGGGGCTGGGACTGTCGTTCCACATCTGCCCGTCCAACGTCCCGGTCAATTTTGCCTTCTCGCTGGCGTTCGGCCTCTTGTCAGGCAACACCTGCGTGCTGCGCCTGTCGTCGAAGCCGTCGGAAACCACGGACCGGATCCTCGCAGCGATCGTCCCGCTGCTGACGGAACCGAAATACGCCGCGCTGTCGCGGGATATCCTCGTGACCCGCTTTGGACATGACGACAACATCAACCGCTTCTGGCTGAACCTGGCCGACGCACGCATCGTCTGGGGCGGCGATGCCACCGTGGCGCACATGCGCAGCCTTCCCTGCCGGCCCCGCTCGCGCGAGGTAGCCTTCCCTGACCGCTACTCGTTCTGCGCGCTGGGGCCGCAGGCCGTGCTGGCGCTGGACGATGCCGGCCTGGCAACCCTGTGCGGCCAGCTCTACAACGACTTGTACCTGATGGATCAGGCAGCCTGCTCCTCGCCGCAGCTGGTGGCATGGATAGGCACAGCCAATGACGTCGCCGCCGCGCAAGCTCGTCTGTGGCCGGCGCTGGCTGCCCATGCGCGCACGCGCTACACCCAGCAGCCGGTGCGCATGATGGACAAATACGTCGATGCCTGCCGCCACGCGCTGGGCAACGAGCGTGTCGCCGACGTCACCCGGCACGGCAATATTCTTTACCGCATCGGACTATCCGGCCTGGCGCAGGACCAGGATAGCCAGCGCGGCTATTGCGGCACGGTGCACGAGGTTGTCCTCGACTCGCTCGACGCGCTCGCCCCGGTGATCAACGAGCGCTACCAGACCCTCACCTATTTCGGCCTCGACCGCAGCCTGCTGCGCGAATTCGTCGTCGGCCAGCGGTTGCGCGGCATTGATCGGGTGGTGCCGGCCGGCCGCGCGCTGGACATGGATATCGTGTGGGACGGCTACGACATCGCGGCCACCCTGTCGCGGGTCGTCGATATTCAGTGACTGGAACGGATTCCAGCGCTACAACGGAGAAACAGATGGAAAGCTTCAGCCTCAATTGCGTCGAACTTCAGGCTTACCAGCCCAACCGCTACCCCTTCCTGATGATCGACCACGTCGACGAGGTGCTGCCAGGGAAATACGCGCGCGGCTACAAGAACCTGACCATGAATGAATGGTATTTCCCGGTGCATTTCCCGGGTGGCCCCAACATGCCGGGCGCGCTCCAACTTGAGGCGCTGGCGCAGATGCTGACGGTGGCGATCACTACCCTGCCCGGGCTCAAGGGCATGGTCACCCACGCATTGCAGCACACGGTGCGCTATCGCAAGGAAGTGCTGCCCGGAAAGAAATTTGAAATCGAAACAGAGGTGCTTTCGTGGCGCCGCGGCATCTGCAAAGGTCGCGGCGTAGCGCGGGTGGACGGCGAAATCGCCTGCGAGGCCGACATGCTGATCACGATCCCCGAGATCCTCGAACAGTTCCTGCCGGCCAAACCCACGCACGCATGAAGGAAGTCGCAGACATCGTCATCGTCGGCTCGGGTGCCAGCGGGGCCGCTGCGGCCTGGTCGCTCTCGCGCATGCCTGGCGTGCGGATCGTCTGCCTCGAGCAGGGCGACCGCACCCGCCCGGCAGAGTATCCATCCACCCGCACCGACTGGGAACTGGAGCGCCACGGCGCCTACAGCCCGAATCCCTCGGTGCGCCAGAATCCGGCGGACTACCCGATCGACGACTCGGCGTCCCCGATCTCGATCGCCAATTTCAATGGCTTCGGCGGCAGCACCATTTTGTATTCGGCGCACTTCCCGCGCTTTCATCCATCCGACTTCCGCACGCGCAGCCTGGACGGCGTGGGCGATGATTGGCCGCTCGACTACACCGATCTCCAGCCTTATTTCGACGAAAACGAACGCATGATGGGCGTGGCCGGCCTGGTCGGCGACACCGCCAATCCGGATTACGACTCGCTATTGCCGCCGCTGCCGCTGGGTCAGGCCGGGCAGGCCATGGCGCGCGCTTTCAACACGCTGGGCTGGCACTGGTGGCCCTCGTACGCTGCCATCAACACCCACCGGCATGGCAATCGCGGCGCCTGCATCAACCTCGGCCCGTGCAACACCGGCTGCGCGCAGGGCGCGAAAGCCAGCGTGGACGTCACCTACTGGCCGCTGGCGCTGCGCCAGGGCGTGGAGGTGCGCACCCGCTGCCGCGTCACCGACATCACGCTGGATGATCGCGGCCTCGCCAACGGCGTGCTGTATCACGACCGCGAGGGCAAGCAGGTGCGCCTCGACGCGCGCGTGGTGGTGGTGGCCTGCAGCGGCGTCGGCACGCCGCGGCTGCTGCTGAATTCGACCTCCAGCGCCTTTCCAAACGGCCTGCTCAACGACAACGGCCTGGTCGGTCGCAACCTGATGCTGCACCCGCTGGCCTACACCGAGGGCGTGTTCGAAAACGACCTGCGTTCCAGCATCGGCCCCCACGGCGCATGCATGCTGAGCCAACAGTTTTATGAGACGGCCGCCGAGCGCGGCTTCGTGCGCGGCTACACGATGCAGGTATTGCGCGGCGCGCCGCCGGCGGAAACCGCCGTCACCGGTTACTTCATGCGGCAGATCCCGCTGGGGCCGGACCACCACCGCCGTTTCGCCCAGCTGTTCAACCGCACGGTCGGCATCTCGGTGATCACCGAAGATTTGCCCGAACCGGAAAACCGCATCGAACTCGACCGCGACCACACTGACGCCGACGGCATGCCAGGCGTGAAGGTGTTCTATCAGCTGGGCGAGAACACCAGTCGCATGCTCAAGCACGGCATCGACGCCAGCAAGGAAGTGTTTGCGGCGGCAGGCGCCAGGGTGGTGTCCTCGTTCGGACCGGTGCGACATACCGGCTGGCACATCATGGGAACGGCCCGCATGGGCGACGATCCGGCGACCTCGGTGGTCAACCGCTACGGCCAGGCGCATGCAGTGAAGAACCTGTTCATCGTCGACAGCAGCATCTTCGTCACCGCCGGCGCGGTCAATCCGGTGGCGACGGCGCAGGCGCTGACGCTGATGGCCTGCGATCACCTGGTGCGCAACCGGGATACGCTGCTGGGAGCGGCGCCATGACCGCCATCAGGATCGACCTCGTACTGGACGCCATCTTGCCGGGCGATGTCGCTCTCGGCCTGCCGGCCGCCTCAGCCACGGACTTCGAAGGCTACCAGCTGCGCCATCGCGTCACCGGCCAGATCGACGCCTTCCTCACGGTGCTGGCGCGTGTGGCGCAGGAGCGCTTCGGGCAACCGTTCGGGGCGCTCGACGACGCCACCCGGCTGGCCGCCGTCAACGCCTGTAAAATCGCTGATGTCCGCGCGTTTTCTGCGTTCGTGACGCACGCGATGCGGGCGTATTACACCGACCCGCGCGTACTGGCGACGATCTCGTCGGATCCGTCGCCGCCGTTCCCGGCGGGCGCGGAACTTCCGGAGGACGATTGGACGATACTGGAGCCGGTCTTCGAGCGCGGCCCCATCTGGCGTCGCATCGACGCCGGATAAGAACATCACAAGCGCGACATGACGGCGCGCAAGACCAGCCCGACAACGAACAGGAAAACAGGATTGCCCCATGTTGCTCACCGACAAGACCGCCATCGTCACCGGCGCCAATCGCGGCATCGGCGAAGCCATTGCCAGGATCTTTCTGGCCAACGGCGCACGGGTGATCGCTTGCGTGCGCGACGCCGAGGCTGCCCGATCCTGGCTGGCCACACTCGATCCCTCGCATGCGCAGCGCGTCCAGCTGGCGCAGCTCGACCTGGGCGATGAAGCCTCCATCAAGGCCGCCATCAAGACCATCGCCGGCCTGGCGCCACGCATCGATGTGCTGGTCAACAATGCCGGCACCGCCAGCGGCGCGATCATGCAGCTGACCTCCATGGCCGAGCTGCGGCGTTTGTTCGAAATCAATTTCTTCGGCCAGATCCTGTTCACGCAAGGCCTGGCAAGGCTCATGGCGCGCAACAAGGCCGGCTCCATCATCAACCTCAGCTCGACCGCCGCGCTGATCGCCGATCCGGGCACACTGGGCTACGGCGCCAGCAAGGCGGCGTTCGCGCGCGCCACGCAGAGCATGGCCACCGAGCTGGGCGCCAGCGGCATCCGCGTCAACGCCATCGCGCCAGGTCCGACCCGCACCGACATGTTCGAGCAGATGGCGCCTGCCGCGCGCGAACAACTTATCGCGTCATCCGCACTGAAGCGGGCGGCAGAACCGCAGGACATCGCCAATGTCGCGCTGTTCCTCGCATCCGATCTTTCATCCTTCGTCACCGGGCAGACCCTGCGCGTGGACGGCGGCATCGTTTAACCAAGGATCCATCATGAGTGCCTATTCCGACATCGACCGCATGGCGCTGTTCATGCGCCGGAAAATCCTCGACATCAGCCACCATTGCAACCTGAGCACCCATCTGGGCGGCGGACTGTCGATGGTGGAGATCATGGCCACGCTGTACGCGCGCGTGCTGCGTTACGACAACAAGAACCCGCGCTGGGACCAGCGCGACCGTTTCATCCTGAGCAAAGGCCATGGCGTGCTCGGTTACTTCCCGGCGCTGCTGGCGGCAGGCTTCATCGACGAAGAGACCTTCAACTCCTTCCAGACCAACAGCAGCGACCTGATCGCACACCCGGTCATGAACCTCGACCTCGGCATCGAATCATCCAACGGCAGCCTGGGGCAGGGCTTGTCGATGGGCGTCGGGGTCGCGCTGGCGGCCCGCAAGAAGCAGCAGCCCTACCGCGTGTTCGTTTATCTCGGCGATGGCGAATGCAATGAGGGTTCGGTGTGGGAGGCGCTGATGTCGGCGGCTCAGCTGCAACTGGACAATCTGGTGATCGTGATCGATTACAACAAGCTGCAAAGCGACGGCGACGCCCGGCAGATCATCGACTTCGGCGACCTGGCGTCACGCCTGCGCAGCTTCGGCTGGGATGTGCACGATGTCGACGGGCACAACGTCGACCAGCTGGTCGGCGCCTTCGAAGCGGCGCCGGTCGCCGGCAAGCCCCGTGCACTGGTCGCGCACACGGTCAAGGGCAAGGGAATTTCCTTCATGGAACACAACAATGAGTGGCACCACAACCGCCTGACGCGCGCCAATTATGATCTGGCGCTCGCCGAGCTGGCGCCCGAACAACCGCTGGTCTGATACCGCATCCCGGTGCGGGCGCCGCAGAGCGCGCCCGCACCGTCATGTGACGGATTCAGTGCGCCGGGCTCAATGCGCCGCGCAATAGAGCACGGTTTCCGAACTCCAGATGGTGTAGTGCCCCAGGTAAAGCTTGTAGAAGGGGAATTCCCGGTGGATGTATTCCACCAGCTCGAACAGGTCGTTGGGCTTGTGGTACAGCGACACCGCCAGCTTGGGACGGAAGCGGCGGATCGCCTCGCCGGCGCCCTGCAGCATTTCCAGCTCGGCGCCTTCGATGTCGAGCTTGATGAAATCCACCTTGTCGATCTCACCCTTCGCCACCAGGTCGTCCAGCGAGCGCAGCGGCACGTCCTGGCCATCGGTGCGGAAAGCCGGCTGGTAGTTGGTCATGACCATCGGCGGGCAGTCGACGTTGTGGTCGGACAGACCATAGGGCATGGGCACCACGTTCGGATGCTGGAATTGCGCGATGTTCAGCTCGAGCATTTTCAGGTGCTCTGCCACCGGGTCGAAGGCATAGACCTTGCCCGTCGCGCCCACCGCATTTGAAAACACCAGCGCGGTATCGCCCAGGCAAGCGCCGCCGTCAATGACCACGTCACCCTTTTCCGGCAACACCCGCACGCCGTCGCGCTCATAGAAATACTGGCGACGGAACAGGTAGTACTCGAAACCGAGGCAATCGGCGCGATAGCGGTCGCCGTCGAATTCAAAATCGTAATGCCTGAGCTTGCCCAGCATGCCGGTGAGGGGCAAGGTGCTTTCGGTGTGGTGTTCGATGCTGCGGTAGTGCTCCAGCCCGGCCTTGTCGGTCGCGAACGGCACGGGAATCCTGTGCCCCAGGAAGCCGGTCAGGCGGAAGGTGATCAGGCTCATGAACAGCCGCTTCGATTCGTCGTCCTCCAGCAGGGCGTAGGCGCGGTACAGGCCTTCGCGTTGCTGGAAGAACCAGTCGAAGTTGCGTACACGCGTGTCGAGGTCGAAGTCCAGCGTCCGGGTGACGTTGCGCTCGTCGCTGTTCAACCGGTCGACGTCATAGTTGTCGGTGAAGTTGTTGAACTTGAGCGCGTGAATCGCCGTACTGAGAATGGACGAGTAAAACGCCGACACGGAATCGGGCAAGGAGTTGAACATGAAATCCACCGACGTTGACTGATTGATCAAGAGAGCACCGATGTACAGCCCAGCAGCGCCGGCGCGGCCTATCGACACGATGGGTGCCATCTTAGCGTATTTCACGCGCCCGTCGATTGTCGTCAAAGACCTGAACAATGTACAAAAAACCAGTGTTTTCGCCGCAATCGCCATGTGTGCATATGCGATCATCGGCCAGCATCATCCGGAGCAGCGCGCGCATGCCCTCATCGCGGCCTCCGGCCACATCAAACAACGGTAAAATCGCATTGCGCCCTCGCCTGTGCGGCGGGGACATGAGACAAACGCCAACAACGCGAGATATGCGACAAGCGCGCCGCCTGGACGCCGCTGCCGGAGAGAGGAAAGTCTGACATGGTAGAAATCAATCCCAGCAATGCACGCCAGTGGTCGAGACTGGGCTCGCGCGGCGTGTTCGGCCAGGCCATCCTGGCGATCGCCGACCAGCACCCCGACATGATGGTGGTTTCGGCCGACCTGGGCAACTCATCCGGCCTGGATCGCTTCAAGAAGGCCTGGCCGGAACAGTTCCTCAACATCGGCATCGCCGAACAGAACATGATCGGCGTTGCCGCCGGCCTGTCCAAGGAGGGCTACAACGTCTTCGCCACCTCCTTCGCCCCCTTCATTGCCATGCGCGCGGCCGAGCAGGTGCGCATGAACCTGGGTTACATGGAAATGAACGTCAAAGCGGTAGCGATCGGCAGCGGCGTGTCGATGGCCTTCCTGGGCAACTCCCACTATGGCATCGAAGACGCCGCTGTGATGCGCGCCATTCCCAACATGACCGTCGTATGCCCCGCCGATTGCGCCGAGATTTTCAAGACAGTCGAAGCCGCCGCGACATTCAAGGGACCGATGTACATCCGCCTTACCGGCGCGGTCAACAATCCTCCGGTCTACACCGAAGACTATGATTTTCAGATCGGCCGCGCCCACACGTTGCGCGAAGGAACGGACGTCACCATCGTCGCCGCCGGCTCCATGGTGCACGAATCGCTGGGCGCAGCTGCGCTGCTGGAAAGCGAAGGGCTATCGGTCGGCGTGGTCAACATGCATACGCTCAAGCCGCTCGACACCGCTGCCATCGACGCCGTGATGGCACGCTCGAAGCTGCTGGTGACCGTCGAAGAGCACTCGATAATCGGCGGCCTTGGCAGCGCCGTGGCGGAATACAAAAGCACCCGCCGCAACGCACCGCCGCAATTGCTGATCGGACTGCCCGACCAGTTCGGCGACGCCGGCGAATACCGCTACCTGCTCGAGATGCACGGCCTCGTGGCCGACAAGATCGCCGCACGCATCCGCGGCGCGCTGGCCGACCAGCACTGATTCCACGGCTGCCGGACGCCGGGAGCTGCCCCGGCGCCTCCGCTCTCGCTCTCTATTCTTTCTGGCGGAACACATCGTCTCATCTGGCTCGCCGGGAAGCCGCGCCGGGTGGACTTCTCCCGTGCGTACTCCCCGCTGCCCCCGCTCCAGAAATGTAAATTTTTATTGTCGTCCGGCACATATTCGGGATTGAACGACAAATACCCTCCTGATCCTCGCTTGAAGCCAAAAACCGGCATGGTCTAATCTGACCGTCGCAACTGATGCCACAGAGCACGGTTGCGGGGGAAGAACAACCATAACCATGAAGTCGTGGTTTCGCAGGGAAACGTGGTCCCGCCACGGAAAAAACCGGGAGGCCGGCATGCCTCAGCGTCGGTCATACGCGCGGGCATGCAGTCGCGCCTCTGCACTCGAACGACTCTCTGCAATACGTGTATGAGGCTGCCTGATGTCTAACTTTTGGCGCGACAAGCGCGTTTTCGTCACCGGACACACCGGCTTCAAGGGCAGCTGGCTGACCTTGTGGCTGCATCTTATGGGCGCCAAGGTCAGCGGCTATTCGCTGCCGGCGCCGACCAATCCCAGCCTGTTCCATCTGGCGCGTCTGCAGAATTGCGTGCAGACCACTACCGGCGACGTGCGCGATCCCAAGCATGTGGCCGAGACCATGGCTGCGGTCCAGCCCGATATCGTTTTCCACCTGGCGGCGCAGCCGCTGGTGCGCGACTCCTACCAGACCCCGGTCGACACCTACGCCACCAACGTGATGGGCACCGCGCACGTGCTCGAGGCCGTGCGCAACACGCCCAGCGTGCGCTCGGTGGTGGTGGTGACCAGCGACAAGTGCTACGAGAACCGCGAATGGCTGTGGGGCTACCGCGAGGACGACCCCATGGGCGGCCACGATCCCTACAGCAGCAGCAAGGGCGCAGCCGAGCTGGTGACCTCGGCCTATCGCCGCTCCTTTTTCGCCAAGAATCCCGAGAATCCGGTGGGCGTGGCCAGCGTGCGCGCCGGCAATGTGATCGGCGGCGGCGACTTCGCGCCCGATCGCCTGATCCCTGACTTTATCCGCGCGCTGGAAAAAGAAGCCCCGGTCAGCATCCGCAACCCGCACGCAGTGCGCCCCTGGCAGTTCGTGCTGGAGCCGCTGTCGGGTTACCTGCAAATCGGCCAGCTGCTGTTTGAACACGGCGGCAAGTATGCCGAGGGCTGGAACTTCGGCCCGGCCGATACCGATCTGCAAACCGTCAGCCAGCTGTGCGCGACCTTCAACCACTCGCTGCAAAAGAACGATGTGGAGCCGGTAGAAGTACGCCTGGAACCGCAGCCCAATGCCCCGCACGAGGCAGCCTTCCTGCGCCTGGACATCTCCAAGGCGCGCCAGCGCCTGGACTGGATCCCGAAGATGGAGCTCTACACCGCGCTGGAGCTGACCGCGCAGTGGTACGCCGGCTACCTCAACAATGAGGACCTGCGCACGCTCTCCGAGAACCAGATTGCTTTCTACCAGAGTCTGACATAATCGCTGCATCGCGAATTATCAGAACGAGAACACCATGAATATCCTTGTCACCGGCGGCGCCGGCTATATCGGCTCGCATACCTGCGTGGAACTGCTCAAGGCGGGCCACGAAGTCATCGTCTTCGACAACTTCTGCAACAGCAGCCCGGAATCGGTAACGCGCGTGCAAAAGATCGCCGGCAAGTCGCTGTCGCTGGTCAAGGGCGACATCCGCAACCGCGAGCAGCTGGAAAGCGTGCTGCGCGAATTCAAATGCGAGGCGGTGATCCACTTCGCCGGCCTGAAGGCGGTCGGCGAATCGGTCGAACAGCCGCTGATGTACTACGACAACAACGTCGTGGGCACCGTGCGCCTGCTGGAGGCGATGGAAGCCACGGGCGTGAAGACCATCGTGTTCTCCTCCTCGGCCACCGTCTACGGCGACCCGCAGTACCTGCCGCTGAACGAAGAACACCCGCTGTCGGCCAGCAATCCGTACGGCCGCAGCAAGATCATCGTCGAGGACATGCTGCGCGATTACTACCGCGCGCACCCCGACTGGAAGATCATCCTGCTGCGCTACTTCAACCCGGTCGGCGCCCATGAGAGCGGCCTGATCGGCGAAGATCCGGGCGGCATCCCCAACAACCTGATGCCCTACGTGGCCCAGGTCGCGGTCGGCCGTCGCGAAAAGCTCAGCATCTGGGGCGGTGACTACCCGACCCCGGACGGCACCGGCGTGCGCGATTTCATCCACGTGGTCGACCTGGCCAACGGCCACCTGGCCGCGCTGGAAGCGCTGACCGAGCCGCAGTGCTTTGCCGTCAACCTTGGCACCGGCACCGGCTACAGCGTGCTGGACGTGGTCAAGGCCTATGAAAAGGCTTCCGGCAAGCCGGTTCCCTACGTCATCGCCGGCCGCCGCCCGGGCGACATCGCCTCGTGCTACGCCGAACCGGCCGAGGCCAAGCGCAAGCTGGGCTGGGAGGCCAAGCTGGGCCTGGACGCGATGTGCGCGGACTCGTGGCGCTGGCAGCAAATGAATCCGAACGGTTTTAAATCCTGATCCCGCGAAACCTATGATTTTTGTCACTGGCGGCGCCGGCTTCATCGGCAGCAATTTCATCCTCGACTGGCTGGCTTCCGAGACCGCCGAGCCGGTGCTCAATATCGACAAGCTGACCTACGCCGGCAACCCGTACAACCTGGCCTCGGTGGCCGACGACGCGCGCTATGCCTTCGTGCAGACGGACATCTGCGACGAGATCGCCATCGCCACGCTGCTGTCGCGCTACCGCCCGCGCGCCATCGTCCACTTCGCCGCGGAAAGCCACGTCGACCGCTCCATCCACAGCCCCGACGAGTTCATCCGCACCAACGTCAACGGCACCTTCAACCTGCTCAACAAGGCGCTGCGCTACTGGCAGACATTGCCGGCTGACGAGCAGGCCGACTTCCGCTTCCTGCACGTCTCCACCGACGAAGTATTCGGCAGCCTGGAAGCCGATGATCCGCCGTTTTCCGAGACCACCGCGTACGCGCCCAACAGCCCCTACTCGGCCTCGAAGGCGGCCTCCGATCACCTGGTGCGCGCCTATCACCACACCTACGGTCTGCCGGTGCTGACCACCAACTGCTCCAACAATTACGGCCCTTATCACTTCCCCGAGAAGCTGATCCCTCTGGTGATCGCCAATGCGCTGGCCGGCAATCCGTTGCCCATCTACGGCGACGGCCAGCAAATCCGCGACTGGCTGTACGTGTCGGACCACTGCGCGGCAATCCGCACGGTGCTGACCCGCGGCAAGACCGGCGAGACCTATAACGTCGGCGGCTGGAACGAACAGACCAACCTGCATGTAGTGCACACCCTGTGCGACACGCTGGACGCGCTGGCGCCGCGCGCCGGCGGCAGCTACCGCGAGCTGATCACCTTCGTGAAGGACCGTCCCGGGCACGACCGCCGCTACGCCATCGACGCCCGCAAGCTGGAGCGCGAACTCGGCTGGAAGCCGGCCGAAACCTTCGACAGCGGCATCCGCAAGACGGTGCAGTGGTACCTCGCCAACGGCGACTGGGTGGCGCAAGTGCGCTCCGGCGCCTACCTGAACTGGATGCAGAAGCAGTACGGCGACAATCCTCCGGGAGCCCTGATATGACAGCCGCAGCACCGCAAGCACCACAGATCAAGCGCAAGGGCATCATCCTGGCCGGCGGTTCGGGCACGCGCCTGTATCCGGCCACGACGGTCGTGTCCAAGCAGCTCATGCCGATCTACGACAAGCCGATGGTGTACTACCCGCTGACCAGCCTGATGCTGGCCGGCATTCGCGACATCCTGGTGATCTCCACCCCGCAGGACACGCCGCGCTTCGCCGAGCTGCTGGGCGACGGCCGCCAGTGGGGCCTGGACATCAGCTATGCGGTGCAGCCTTCGCCCGACGGCCTGGCGCAAGCCTTCATCATCGGCAGCGACTTCATCGGTAACGATCCCTCGGCGCTGATCCTGGGCGACAACATCTTCTACGGCCGCGACCTCGAGCCGCCCATGCGCGAGGCCAACGCCCGCACCGACGGCGCCACCATCTTCGCCTATCACGTGCAGGATCCCGAACGCTACGGCGTGGTCGAATTCGACCGCCAGCGCCGCGTGGTCGGCATCGAGGAAAAGCCGGCACAACCCAAATCCAACTTCGCGGTCACCGGCCTGTATTTCTACGACAACCAGGTCATCGACATCGCCCGCTCGATCAAACCGTCGGCGCGCGGCGAGCTGGAAATCACCGACGTCAACCGCGCCTATTTGGAACTGAATCAGCTGCAAGTGGAACTGATGGGCCGCGGCATCGCCTGGCTCGATACCGGCACCCACGAATCCCTGCTCGACGCCGGCCAGTTCATCGCCACCATCGAGAAGCGCCAGGGCCTGAAGGTCGCCTGCCCGGAAGAAATCGCCTACCGCCGCGGCTACATCGACGCCGCCCAGCTGGAGCGCCTGGCGCAACCGCTGAAAAAGAACGACTACGGCAAATACCTGTTGCAACTGCTCGCAGACCCCCTCTTCTGATCATGCAAATCGTCCCCACTTCGCTCCCCGATGTTCTGGTCGTCGAACCCAAGGTCTTCGGCGACGACCGGGGATATTTCTATGAGAGCTTCAACGCCCGCAAATTTCTGGAATTGACGGGCGTCGCGCCGGACTTCGTCCAGGACAATCACTCCCGCTCGGTGCGCGGCGTGCTGCGTGGCCTGCACTACCAGATCCGGCACGCGCAAGGCAAGCTGGTGCGCGCCAGCGTGGGCGAGGTGCTGGATGTGGTGGTGGATATCCGCCGCAGCTCGCCCGGCTTCGGCAAATGGACCAGCGTCCATCTGTCGGCCGAGAACAAACGCCAGGTATGGATTCCGCCAGGCTTCGCGCACGGCTTCGTCGTCTTGAGCGAAGCGGCCGAATTCCAATACAAGACCACCGATTACTGGATGCCGGAGCACGAGCGTTGCATCCTCTGGAATGATCCCGCCATCGGTATCGACTGGGGGCTGGCGGGCGAGCCGACCTTGTCGCCCAAAGACAAGCTCGGCGCGCTGCTGGCCGACGCCGAGGTCTACGCGTGAAAATCCTTCTGACCGGCGCCACCGGACAAGTCGGCCATGCCCTGGCCGCTCGTTTGCGCCGTCACGAGTTGCTGCTGCCCGGACGCGCCGAGCTCGACCTGGCGTCACCGGCCGCCATCGCCGCCTATATTGATCGCGAACGCCCCGACCTGATCATCAATCCGGCTGCCTACACCGCCGTCGACAAGGCCGAGAGCGAGGCCGAGGCGGCCCGCTTGGTCAACGCGGAAGCGCCCAAGGCGCTGGCGCAGGCGGCAGCGCGACATGGAATCGCGCTGGTGCATTTCTCCACCGACTATGTGTTCGACGGCAGCAAGGATGCGCCGTATGTCGAGACCGATGCCACCGGCCCGATGAGCGTGTATGGCAGGACCAAACTGGACGGCGAGCTGGCCATTGCGCAATCAGGCTGCTCGGCCTGGATCCTGCGCACCAGCTGGGTGTTCGGCACGCATGGCGGCAATTTCATGAAGACCATCCTGCGCCTGGCGCAGGAGCGCGACAAGCTCTCCATCGTCAATGACCAGTGGGGAGCCCCGACCTCCAGCCAGACCATTGCCGATGCCCTGGCCACGATGCTGGAGCGCAACCCGGGCGCCGAAGATGCGCAAGGCATAGCAGCGCACATACACGCCAGCGCGGGGATTTATCATCTGACCTGCGGCGGGCAGACCAATTGGCATCAATACGCGCGTCGCGTGGTCGACGCCATGCCGGCGCTGGGCCTGACGCCGCGCGTCGCTGCGGCCGACATCGCCGGAATCCCCACCGACGCCTACCCGACGCCGGCGCGCAGGCCTAAAAATTCCCGGCTGGCGACCGTTAAACTTGAACGGACCTTCAACCTGGTCCTGCCAACTTGGGAATTTGCACTGGATCAATGCCTGCGCGAACTGGCGCGGCAACCATAGCAAGTCCTCATTGGCGCGACAGCGAATTCCTATGGCAACCCATATTCATCAAATCTTTTATAACGACGCGACCGAAAAGCAGATCGATCGCGGCTTCATACCGCTTGAAAACCGCGGCAATCCCCGCCCCGACTGGCGCGAATACTGGACGATCCGGCAATTCTTCCTGAACAACACTTTGAATGAAGACGATCTCTACGGCTTCTTCTCGCCCAATTTTCATGGCAAGACCTTGCTGGAATCGCGCAGCGTGTATCAGTTCATCGATGCCAACCCGGATGCCGAGGTTTTCCATTTCTCCCCCTTCGTCCAGGATTCCGCCTGCTACCTGAACATGTTCGAGCAGGGCAACCGCTATCATCCGGGCATGATCGCGCTGACCAATCGCTTTCTCGATTCGATCGACCTGAAGGTGGATTTCAGCAAGCTGGGCATGGATTTCCGCAGCACCATCTACTGCAATTTCGTCGTGGCCAAGCCGATCTTCTGGCAAAAATGGTTCGCCATCAATGAGCGGCTGTTCGAAGAAGTCGAACATGGTACGGGTGAATTCGCCAAGCAGATGAACGCCCTGACCACGTATCACAAGACGCCGCTGGACATGAAAGTGTTCATCATGGAGCGCATCGCCTCCTTGATTCTGGCGCTGGACCACAGCCTGAAGGTGGCGCATTTCGACATCGGCCAGATGCCCTGGTCCGACCCCATGTACTACCCCTGCCGCGACGACATGTACACGCTCAACGCGCTCAAGATGGCCTACATCGCCAGCGGCGACGAACGTTATCTGAAGCAGTTCTTCCCGCTGCGCAACCAGGTGCTGCGCCGCTGCGATCGCCTGTACGGCGACGAGAGACGCGAAACCTTTTTCGAGTAACAGCCCGAACCGGACTTCACATGCGCCAGCCATACGCACCAATCAACATGGACGCCATGCGCGAGGCTTTCGCGCGCTACCATGACGCCGCCCCGTTCGACCACACCGTGGTCGACAATTTCATCCAGCCGGAGGTATTGGCCGGCATCGTCGAAGAGTTCCTGCCCTACGACTCGCCCAAATGGTTCTATTACAAGAACCAGATCGAGGACAAGAAGGCGCTCAACGACTGGAACATGTTCCCGCCGCGCACCTATCAATTCTTCAGCTACCTGAATTCGGACGCCTTTGTCGCCGAACTGTCGCGCCTGGCCGGCGTGCAGCTGTACGCCGACAACGGCCTGCACGGCGGCGGCTGGCACTCGCACGGCCGCGGCGGCAACCTCAATCCGCACAAGGACTATTCCATCCATCCCAAGCTGGGGCTGCAGCGCCGCATCAACATCATCATCTACGTCTCGCAGGAAATGCAGGAGGCCTACGGCGGCCATCTGGGCCTGTGGGATCACGACGACGAGACCTCTCGCCCGGGTAAGCTGGTGACGGAGATCCAGCCGGTGTTCAACCGCGCCGTGATCTTCGACACCACCCAACAGTCCTGGCATGGCATCAGCCGCCCGCTGGTGCAGCCGGAAGGCGTGTTCCGCAAATCGCTGGCGATCTACTATCTGTGCGAGCCGCAGGAAAATGCCGACCCGCGCGGACGCGCATTGTTCGCACCGCGCGAGGAACAGAAGGGGAACGATGACATTGAGGAACTGATTCGCCTGCGCTCGGGCGTCAACACCTCGGCCAAGGTCTACCAGAAACCCTGATGCGCGCCCGGGCGCCGATACATTTCCCCATGGAGACACGATGAAATTGCGTACGATGCCGTTGGCATTCAAATACTGCCTCGGCAAGGGTATCGAGCTGGGCGCGGCGCGCCACAATCCGTTCGACTTGCCGGATTGTCTATTCGTCGGCACCTGCAACGGCCGCGACTACCTGTTCCCGCAGGACCTCAGCGACTATGCCTCCTACAAGGCAGAACAGGAACGCTTCGGCGAGACGCCGCTTGAAATCGACATGCTGGGCGACTTCCAGGACATCGCCGCCGATGACGGCAGCTTCGACTACATCGTCAGCTCGCACGTGATCGAGCACGTCCCCAATCTGTTCGCCGCCTATGTGGAATCGTCGCGTGTGCTCAAGAACGGCGGCGTCTTCATGTGCCTGTTTCCCAAGCGCACCGCCGAACCCACCGATGCGGTGCGCCCGCTGACCACGCTGGAACAGATGATCGACGCCTGGGACCGCCAGCTCGACATGACCAAGATGCCGCTGGAAAACTGGCGCAGCCATTACCAGGTCTTTTCGCTGCAGAGCATGCTGCGCGCGATCAACTACATCAACTGCAACGGCCTGGGCTCGTGGATCATCGAGTGCGTGGAAGAAACCGACTCCAAGGTCGGCAATGGACACACCGTCGTGCTGCGCAAGTTCGAGCGGCTTGCCGAAATGCGCTGGCAGACGCCGGACCAATACAACGGCATGATCAACCAGCTGGTGGAAAACGGCGAACTGTCGACCGCGCTGTCCATGATCAAGGCCGATTTGTCGCACAACTTCTTCGATGCGACCAAGCTTTACATCGCGTCCATGCTGAGCATCAAGGAGGGCAACGTGCTTGAAGGCGTAGAATTCCTTCGCCAATCGCTAGTCATCAATCCCGAAAACGAGCGCTACCGCCGCGAATACCTGCGCATCGTCGGCACGCCCTTCGTCAACCCTGTGCTCTGAGACGCCAGCGTCGGGCAACGCGGCGAAGCTGCCCGCCGGGACGATCCCCGAGGTGCCAACAGAACCGGTACAAGGCTATACCGATGAAAAAACCAAGAGTATTCGTTACCCAGCCGCACCTCCCTCCTCTGGAGGAATTCATTCCCTATCTGGAGAAGATCTGGGAACGCAAGGTGCTGACCAACGGCGGCCCCTTCCACGAACAACTCGAAGCAGCATTGTGCGACTACCTCGGCGTGGAGCACCTGTGCCTGTTCAGCAACGGCACCATCGCCCTGATCTCGGCCCTGCAGGCGCTCGACATCCACGGCGAGGCCATCACCACGCCGTACTCCTTCGTCGCCACCACGCACGCGCTGGCCTGGAATCGCATCACCCCGGTGTTCGCCGACGTCGACCCGCATACTCTCAACCTCGATCCCGACAAGGTGGAGCGCGCCATCACGGAGCACACCCGCGCCATTGTGCCGGTGCACTGCTACGGCACTCCCTGCGACGTCGATGCGTTCCAGAAGATCGCCGACAAACACAAGCTGCGCCTGATCTACGATGCCGCCCACGCTTTCGGCGTGCGTTATCGCGACCAGGGTCTGCTGCATTTCGGCGACCTGTCAGTACTGAGCTTCCACGCCACCAAGGTGTTCAACACCTTCGAGGGCGGCGCGATCGTCTGCCCCGACGCGGCGACCAAGCGCCATATCGATCACCTGAAGAATTTCGGCTTCACCGACGAGGTGACGGTGGAAACCACCGGCATCAACGGCAAGATGAACGAAGTGTGCGCCGCCATGGGACTGGTGCAACTTGGCCACATGGCCGCCATTCAGGAAAAGCGCGGCAAGATCGACGCCTTCTACCGCGAGCGGCTGCGCGAGATTGACGGCGTGCGGCTGCTCGATACACCGGCAGGCACGGAATCGAATTACGCGTATTTCCCGATCCTGATCCAGGAGAATTATCCGCTCACGCGCGACCAGCTCTACGAGAAGCTGCGCGCCGACGAGATCTACGCGCGCCGCTACTTCTACCCGCTGATTTCGGAGTTCCCGATCTATCACGGCCTGCCGTCGGCAAGGGCGGCCAACCTGCCTGTTGCAACCCTCGCAGCGCAGCAGGTCCTGTGTCTGCCGATCTTCCCCGATCTCGGGCTGGAACAAGCCGGGCGCATCGTCTCGCTGATCGCACAACCATGAGCATCGACCGGCCGCCCGCTCGCCGGATGCCGCCGGCCACCAGAACATAAGCCGACAGATCCTGAGGGCGCCCTCTCTCCACACTTCGACCACCAGACCTATGCAGCGCAGCCGACTCCACTCGCCCCCAGGCCATCCCTACTATATCTACGCACCGCCCTACCGCGAGACCTCCTCGGGCGTGCGCGTGCTGCACCTGCTGTGCCATGCGCTGAACCTGGCCGGACGGGAGGCCTATATCGCCTCCACCGACAGCGTCAATCCGCAACTCAAGACGCCGCCGCTCACACGCGCCATCATCGACCGCCACCTCTCCTCCGGCCAGGTGCCGATCGCCGTCTATCCCGAAGTCATCGCCGGCAATCCGCTGGGCACCGAGGTGTGCGCGCGCTACATCCTCAACCGCGTCGGCGCGCTGACCGGCCGTGGCCTGGATGCCGGCGAGGATGACCTGCTGTTCTACTTCTCCACCCAATGGCTGGACAACCCAGAGCAGAAGGCCAGCGCCGACATCCTGTTCCTGCCGGACATCGACCCCACGCTGTCCACGCCCGAAGACGCGCACGAGCGTACCAAGACCTATCTGTACCAGCACCGCTTCCCGCTGGAGAAGATCGATTTCTCGCTGTTCCCGCCGGACACCGAGTTGCTGTCGATGGCCAATCCGGTCACGCTGACGCAACTGATCGAAAAGCTCAAGATCGGCAAGGTGCTGTACACCTACGAACTGTCGTCGACCTGCACCCAGGCCATGCTGTGCGGCTGCCCGGTGATCTACCGTGAAGAAGGCGGCCTGACGGAAACGCCGCTGCCCGCGCTGTTCGGCACCGACGGCGCCGCGATGATCTCAGAACCCGACGGCCTCGAGCGCGCCCGTGCGACGGTCGCCAGGGTGCACGATCGCTGGCTCAGGGTTGAAGAGACCTTCTGGGCTGCGCTGGAGGTATTCACCGACAAGACCCAGGCCAGAGCGAAACACAAGCAAGCCGCAAAGCGGCAGGCAAACCAGGCCGTGACGGTCAAGAAGAAAAAGCGCATCGCGGTCGTCTCCGCCGAGCCGGCGGATGGTCCCTGCCCGCATTTGCGCTTCACGCGGCCGTTCACGCTGGCAGCCGATTGGGAGCTGCTGTGGGCGATCAAGGACAACAACATCGACCTGGAGATGCTCAAGAGCGCCGACCTGGTCGTGTTCCAGCGCTATACGCCGGGCTTGCTCAGCACCGACAAGCTGGCGAGCATCCTGGCGCTGTGCAAGAAGACGGTCTATGACACCGACGACCTGCTGCACGAGATCCCCGACTATCACCCGCAAGCCGCGAGCGCGCGCGGCTGGAAGGAAGGCATCGAATACATGGCGCGGCGCGCCGATGCGGTGGTGGTGTCCACCCCCTTCCTCAAGGAAAAGCTGTCGCTGCTGAACCGTAACGTCCATGTCATGCCCAATTATCTGGACTACGACATGTTCTATCGGCCGGTCGCGGTGCAAGGCGAGCGGCCGGTTCACATCGGCATGCTGGGTACCTCGCTGCAGGGCCCCAATTTCGCGCTGGTGGACGCCGCGCTGCGCAAGATCGTCGCCACCCATCCCGGCAAGGTCAAGCTCTCTTTCGTCGGCTGGACACCGCCGGCAGGCTGGGAGAATCATCCCGCGGCCGAGTTCCATCCGGTCATCAATTCCTATCTGGACTATGCCGATACGCTCAAGAAGATGGAATGGGACATCGGCCTGATCCCGCTGGCAGACGACGAGTTCAACCACAGCAAGACCGCGACCAAGTGGCTGGAATATTCAGCCGCCGGCATTGCCGGCATCTTCAGCGACGTATCGGTCTACAACAAGGCGGTCACGCAGGGCGAGACCGGCCTGCTGGTGCCGGCCGACAGCGATGCGTGGTTCCAGGCGATCGACTCGCTGATCACGTATCCCGAGCGACGGATCCGGCTGGCGGAGCAGGCGCAAACGCAGGTGCGCGAACGCTTCAGCATCGCCGCCAACCTCGGCGCCTATATCGGCCTATACGATGCCATTGTGGAAAACCGCGCCCAGGCGTTGCCCCGGACCGCACCGCAAATCACCGCCGAGCGCTCGGCAACGCCTGCCCCGCGGACGAAGGGACGTCCCGTGATCCGGCCGATGACCCCGGCCTTGCGTACGCCCGCCGGGCCGCGTGCGGCAGCGCCTGCGGCCAGTCAGCCGGGTGCGCAGCCGGTGCCGGTCACGCCTTCGGTGCCTGCCGCTGCCACCGCAGGCCGCGCTCGCCCGCGCGTGGCGGTCTACTCGGTGGAATCGACCTGGAGCCCATGTCCGCAGATTCGCCTGATCTTGCCGTTCGAATACATGAAGGCGGACTGGGAACTGGTGTGGGCCATCAAGGACGGCAAAGTCGACCTCGATGCGGCGACGAACGCCGACATCGTCGTGCTGCACCGCTTCACGCCGGGACTGTTCTCTCAGGCGGATCTTGAGCACTTCTTCCGGCTCGGCAAGACGGTGATCTACGAGACCGACGACCTGCTCAATGACATCCCCGACTATCACCCGCAAGCCGCGGACAGCCGCAAGTGGAAGCCCGGCATCGAATATGTGGTGAAGCACGCCCACGGCGTGACAGTCTCGACGCCCTTCCTGGCCGATAAATACAGGTCGCTCAACAGCAACATCCATGTGCTGCCGAACTACCTGGACTTTGATCGCTTCTACCGCCCGCCCGCCGCGACAAGCGGCGAGGTCATTACGATCGGCCTGCTGGGCACCTCCATCACCGGCCCCAATTTCGCGCTGGTAGACGAAGCCTTGCGCACCTTGTGCGAGCGCCATCCCGGCAAAATCAAGGTGCATCTGGTCGGCTGGGAGTGCCCGAAGGGCTGGACCGATCATCCGGCCGCCGTGT
Organism: Herbaspirillum sp. LeCh32-8; assembly: GCF_017814915.1. GTDB lineage: Bacteria > Pseudomonadota > Gammaproteobacteria > Burkholderiales > Burkholderiaceae_D > Herbaspirillum. Next base: position 42,693 of record NZ_JAGIPZ010000019.1, read on the forward strand.
ACGAACCCTTCATCCACCAGTACCAGGATTACGCGCGCAAATTGCACGAGTGGAACTGGGACATTGCATTGGTGCCGCTGGTCAACGACGACTTCAATCACAGCAAGAGCGCGATCAAATGGCTGGAGTATGCCGCCGCCGGCATTGCGCCCGCATTCAGCGACGTCAGCGTCTATAACGGCATTGTCGAACACGGCCGCACCGGCCTGCTGGTGCAGCCGTCGTACGAAGCCTGGCTGGAGGCGCTTGAATCGCTGGTCACCCAAGCGGCCATGCGCCGCAGCCTGGCGCGCACGGCGCAAGCCGAGGTACGCAAGCATTACTCGCTGCACAAAAAAGTGTGGGAATATGACCGGACCTACCGTGGCTTCAGCAAGCTTCCGGTGAAGCATCACGAAGAAGAACAGCGCCTGCCGGCGCTGCTGCTGCTCGATCGCAGCGGCTCGCAGGACAAGCTCGACAGCCTGATGAAGACGGTGGATGAAGGACAGTACAAGTCACTGACCAGGATCATCCTGACCACCATGCCCGGCCAGTTGCCGGAGTGGACCGATCAGTTGCGCTACGTGCAGTTCGGCGAGGAAGAGTTTGGCGCCGCGCTGGAGCAGCTGGCGGCGCATGATGACTTCGACTGGATGCAGATTCTCGAGACCGATTGAGCCGCCGACGCCTGCCATATCGCCTCGCGGCGACATGGCAGGCAAGGGATCAATAACCCAGCTTCTTGATTTCCTGCGCCGCGTGAGTGCGATAGATGAGGCGCTCGAATTCGTCAGCCCAGTCGCTGGTCAGGTTCTTCAGCAACAGGCTCTTGCCGGCGCGCGCCAGGTTGGCGTGCACGTCGTCGTTGGAGAGCATGGTGCGCAGGTTCGATGCCAGCAGTTCGACGTTGCCCACCGGGTGCATCAGCGCGTTGACGCCGTTGCGCAGGCCGACATGACGGTAGGTCTCCAGATCGGACAGGCAGACCGGCACGCCCAGCTCGAAGGCTTCCCAGATCGTCAGCGGCTGCGATTCGCTGTTGCTGGCCAGGACGTAGACGTCGGCCGAGGCGAGGTAACGCAGCGTCTCTTCATTGGGCAGCTCGCCCATGAAGCGATAGCGCTCCGGCTGCGACTCCACCAGCTGGCGGGCGGCCGGGTCCAGCGCCAGGTACTTGCCGATGAACATATACTCGACGTTGTCGCGCAGATCAGGCGGCAACAGGTCGGCCGCCATGATCACGTCCTGCGTGCGCTTGCGCTGTTCGATGGTGCCGATGCACAGCACGCGCTTCTTTTGCTTGGGCTTGGGCGCGAGATCTTCCTGGCGATAGATCGCGTCGTTCCAGAAAGGCAGCACATGCGATTGCGCCGGCGAATCGAACAGGAAGCTGCCATAGACGATGCGCTGGAATTCGGTCTGGAACACGATGTGCGACGCCGCGCGGAAACCGTGAGCCGTCTGCGGGGCCTCTAGGAGCAGATCGCGACCGATCTCGGCTTCGTGAATCCACCAGATGACTGGGCAACGCCCTGCGATCTGCCCCACCGCCGCCCCGGAGAGGATGCAGTTGGAGACGACCACATCGACGTCACCCACTTCGCCGACGATGGGAATGCCCAGCGCCTGGAATTTTTTCTTGATGTCGCCCTCACCGTCGCGCCGCGGCAGCACCGACACTTCATGGTTTTGAACCAGTCGCTCGGCCAGGCGCAGCATCGCGATGCTGGCGCCGGTGGTGTAAAACTCATCGTTTAACAGAAGGATCTTCATGCACTTTCCAATGATGCGCCGGCCGCTTGTGCGGCCTGTCGTCGCCTGATGCCCTCGCGCTTGCACTGTCGGCAATTTTTCCCTGGTGCAACGCGCCGCTGCGGATGTGGTTCGGGCAGACTGCCATGATAATTGCCGCACGGCCACGCAAACGGTCGAGCATCCACGCAAATGCCCTTCAGCTTTGCATTTGGACAAGCCGGCCCCTCTGTGGGGCCGCATCCCGCATGCTAGACTTTGCGCTTCATTCCACTGCCAGACACAAGACCAAACGCCTCACATGAACATCGTCATCCTCGCCGCCGGCATGGGCAAGCGCATGCAATCTTCCCTGCCCAAAGTCCTGCACCCGCTCGCCGGAAAATCGCTGCTGGGCCACGTGGTCGACACCGCCCGTTCGCTCTCCCCCGCCAAACTGTGCGTGATCTACGGCCACGGCGGGGATGCGGTGCCGCAGGCCTTCGCCGATCAGGGATTGTCGTTCGCCAAGCAGGAGCCGCAACTGGGCACCGGCCATGCGGTGATGCAGGCGCTGCCTCACATCGAGGATGGCGCGCCCACGCTGGTGCTGTACGGCGATGTGCCGCTGACCACCGGCGCCTCCTTGCAACGCCTGATGGCAGCCGCCGGCAACGACAAACTGGCGGTGCTGACGGTGACGCTGGACGACCCCACCGGCTACGGCCGCATCGTGCGCGAGAACGGCAAGATCGTGGCCATCGTCGAGCAGAAGGACGCCAACGAGGCACAGCGCGCCATCCGCGAGATCAACACCGGCATCATCGCCGCCCCCACGGCCAAGCTGCGCAAGTGGCTGGCGGCGCTGTCCAACAACAACGCCCAGGGCGAGTACTACCTGACCGACGTGATCGCCGCCGCAGTGGCCGACGGCGTCGAGGTGGTCTCGGCCCAGCCGGACGATCTGGCTGAAACGCTGGGTGTGAACAGCAAGGTGCAATTGGCCGAGCTGGAGCGCGTGTACCAGCTGGGCGTGGCGCGCAGGCTGCTGGAAGCCGGCGTCGGCCTGGCCGACCCGGCCCGCATCGACGTGCGCGGCGCGCTGGAGTGCGGCCGCGATGTCGCCATCGACGTCAACTGCGTGTTCGAGGGCAAGGTAGACATCGCCGACGGCGCCTCCATCGGCCCCAACTGCGTGATCAGGAACGCCACCATCGGCGCCGGCGCCAACATCAAGGCCTTCACCCATATCGAGGATGCGGTGGTCGGCGCCGGCGCCCAGGTTGGCCCGTACGCGCGCCTGCGCCCGGGCACCGAGCTGGCCAGCGACGTCCACGTGGGCAACTTCGTCGAGGTCAAGAACAGCATCGTCGGCGTGGGCAGCAAGGCCAACCACCTGGCCTATGTGGGCGATGCCGATGTGGGCAGCGGCGTCAACATCGGCGCCGGCACTATCACCTGCAACTACGACGGCGCCAACAAGTTCCGCACCATCATCGAGGACGACGCCTTCATCGGCAGCGACACCCAACTGGTGGCGCCGGTTCGCGTGGGCAAAGGCGCCACCATCGGCGCCGGCACCACGCTGACCAAGGACGCGCCGGCCGGGCAGCTGACCCTGTCGCGCGCCAAGCAGCTGTCGCTGGCGGGATGGCAGCGACCGGTGAAGATCAAGAAGTAAGGCAGGCACGCAGAAAAAAGCCGGCTCCGCGGAATGCGGGCCGGCTTTTTTTTGCGCCCATCGGCGCGCGGATCAGTAACCGAGCTTTTTGATATCGGCCTGGGTCTTGGCGCGCAGGATGATGCGTTCGAACTCGTCGGCCCAATCCCGGGTCAGGTTCTTCAGCAGCAATGCCTTGCCGGCGCGCACCAGGCTGCTGCGCACGGCGTCGCTGCCGAACAGCGTCTGCAGATTGGCGCGCAGCAGCTCGACATCGCCCACCGGGTGCATCAGCGTGTTGTGCGCGTGACGCAAGCCATAGTGACGGTAGGTCTCCAGATCCGACAGGCACACCGGCACTTCCAGCTCAAAGGCCTCCCAGATGGTCAGCGGCTGCGACTCGCTGCTGCTGGCCAGCACATAGGCGTCCGCCGAGGCCAGGTAGCGCAGCGTCTCCTCATTGTGCAGTTCGCCCAGGAAGCGGTAGCGCTCCGGCGCGGCCTCAGCCACCGCGCGGGCCTCATTGGAGAGCTCGAGGTATTTGCCGATGAACACGCATTCGACCTGGCTGCGCAGCGCCTCATCCATGCCGTGCACGGCCATGATGATGTCTTCGAAGCGCTTGCGGTTATCGATGGTGCCGATGCCGACGATGCGCTTCTTTCCCTCGGGCTTGGGTTTCGGCTGCAGGTCTTGCTGGCGATAGATGGCGTCGTTCCAGAACGGCAGCACATGGGTGGTGACCGGGCTGTCGAACAGGAAGGAGCGATAGACGATGCGCTGGTACTCGGTCTGGAACACGATGTGCGCCGCATGCCTGAACCCCGGCGCCACTTGGGGAAAACGCAGGATCAGCTCGCGCCCGACCTCGGCTTCATGAATCCACCACACCACCGGCACCTTGGGCCCGACGTCGGCCACGTGGATACCCGCCATCAGGGTGTTGGCGACCACCAGGTCGACCGTGTCGATGTTCTGCACGATCGGGATGCCGAGGGCTTCGAACTCCTGCCGGATCGGGCCGTCGCCCTTGCGCCGCTGCATCACGATGACCTCGTGATTGCGGACCAGTCGCTCGGCCAGGCGCAGCATCGCGATGCTGGCGCCGGTGGTGTAAAACTCGTCGTTCAACAACAGGATCTTCATCCCTCATCCCCATCAATCTTCAAACGCGCGAACGGCAGAGCATAAACGCAAATGCGCCGGTGTGGCCGCTCTTGCCTCAGATGGTCCGTGCCGTACGCCCCCGCCGGGGTCAATCGCGGACCGGCGTGATCGGCACCGCCGTCTCGAACTTGCTGCGCAGGATGGAAAAATAGCTGCGCACATTGCGCACGTTCTTTTGCGAAGTGAACAGCCGGTGCGCCAGGGTATGGTAAGCCGGCATGTCGGCCACCAGCACCACCAGCACGAAGTCCGGGCCGGGCGAGACGCGATAGCACTGCTGCACGGCAGCCTCACTCCTGACCGAGGCCTCGAAAGCCTGCTGCTCCTCCTCGCCCTGGCGGTCCAGGGTGATCTCCACGATGGCGGTCAGCGCGGAGGAGAGTTTCTCCGGATCCAGCAACACCACCTGGCGCGCGATCACGCCAGCCTCGGTCAGCCGCTTGACCCGCCGCAGGCAGGTCGGCGGCGAGGCATGCACGGCCTCGGCCAACTGATGGTTGGTTTGGCTGGCGTCAGTTTGCAGCGCCTTGAGGATACGCCGATCGAGGTCGTCCAGTTCCAGTCGCATGAGAATCGAAGAGGGTTATCAAGAATCTGAGAGTTTTAATTGAAATTAAATTTCATTAACTACATTTTTATCACTATTTATTTCACCGAAGATTTTCACGGCAATAATAGTTCAAAACTTAGTAATTTTAGAAATCTTATTTCATCAATGCTCGCCTAATATGACCTCACATTTTTTCAAACGAGGTGTTCCATGTGCGGTATCGTCGGCGCGGTTGCGCAGCAAAACGTCACTCCCATCCTGCTCGAAGGCCTGAAGCGCCTTGAGTATCGCGGCTACGACTCCTGTGGCGTGGCGCTGCATGTGGACGGCAAGCCGCAGCGCTCGCGCAGCACCTCGCGCGTGGCCGACCTGCAGCAGCAGATCGCCCAGACCGGCCTGGCCGGCTTCACCGGCATTGCCCACACGCGCTGGGCCACCCATGGCGCCCCGGCCACCCACAATGCCCACCCGCACTTCTCACGCGACCGCGTGGCGCTGGTGCACAACGGCATCATCGAAAACCATGACGAGCTGCGCGCGGAACTGCAGGCCGCCGGCTACGTCTTCGAAAGCCAGACCGACACCGAAGTGATTGCCCACCTGGTCGACCACATGTACGACGGCGACCTCTTCAACACCGTGCAGCAGGCGGTGCGCCGCCTGACCGGCGCCTATGCCATCGCGGTCTTCTGCGCCGACGAGCCACACCGCGTGGTGGCCGCACGCCAGGGCTCGCCGCTGATCGTGGGCGTGGGCGAGAACCAGAACTTCGTCGCTTCCGACGCCATGGCGCTGGCCGGCACCACCGACCAGATCATCTACCTGGAAGAAGGCGACGTGGTCGACCTGCAGCTGCAAAAGGTCTGGATCGTCGATGCCACAGGCAAGCCGGCGCAGCGCGAAGTGCGCACCGTGCAAGCCTTCACCAGCGCGGTCGAACTCGGCCCGTACCAGCACTACATGCAAAAGGAAATCTTCGAACAGCCGCGCGCCATCGCCGACACGCTCGAAGGGGTGGTCAGCATCATGCCCGAGCTGTTCGGCGACAAGGCCTACAAGGTCTTCAAGGACATCGACTCGATCCTGATCCTTGCCTGCGGCACCAGCTACTACGCCGGCCTGACCGCCAAGTACTGGCTGGAATCCATCGCCAAGATCCCGGTCAACGTCGAAATCGCCAGCGAGTACCGCTACCGCGACAGCGTGCCCAATCCGAAATCGCTGGTGGTCACCATCTCGCAAAGCGGTGAAACCGCCGACACGCTCGCCGCACTCAAGCACGCGCGCAGCCTGGGCATGCAGCACACCCTGACCATCTGCAACGTGGCCACCAGCGCCATGGTGCGCGAATGCGAACTGGCCTACATCACGCGCGCCGGCGTCGAGGTCGGCGTGGCCTCGACCAAGGCCTTCACCACCCAGCTGGCCGCGCTGTTCCTGCTCACGCTGGCGCTGGCGCAAACCCGCGGCCTGTTGACCGCCGAGCAGGAAGAAGCCCACCTGAAGGCCATGCGCCACCTGCCCGCCGCGCTGCAAAGCGTGCTGGCGCTGGAACCCAGCATCGCCGCCTGGGCCGAAGCCTTCGCCCGCCGCGAGAACGCGCTGTTCCTGGGTCGCGGCCTGCACTACCCGATCGCGCTGGAAGGCGCGCTCAAGCTCAAGGAAATCACCTACATCCACGCCGAAGCCTACGCCGCCGGCGAACTCAAGCACGGCCCGCTGGCGTTGGTGACCGACCAGATGCCGGTGGTCACCATCGCTCCCAACGACGCGCTGGTGGAAAAGCTGAAGTCGAACATGCAGGAAGTGCGCGCCCGCGGCGGCCAGCTCTACGTGTTCGCCGACGGCGACTCCCACATCGCCTCGGCCGAAGGCCTGCACGTGATCCGCATGCCGGAACACTACGGCGTACTCTCGCCGATCCTGCACGTGGTGCCGCTGCAGCTGCTGTCGTACCACACCGCCCTGGCGCGCGGCACGGACGTGGACAAGCCGCGTAACCTCGCGAAATCGGTGACGGTGGAGTAAGCCTTCTGCGGCATGGGCCTGTGTGTGGGGCTTGTGAATAAGGTCTAGAACGTGGGAATAAAGCCTAGAACAACGAAATAAAGCCTAGAACAACAAAAGCCATCTAAAAAGCAGACACGCACGAAAAGCAAAAAAGCCCGCGAACGCGGGCTTTTTCTTGAGGTTGATCACAGATGGTGAATTGCACTGATATCCCTCTAACTAATCGCAAAGGTTGATCTCTTCAACTGCTCGTCCGCAATCGGCCAGAAGCCGTCATTCAGTAGTACTAAGGCATTGCTTCTAAATGGAACAAAACCACTGGATATTGTCCTTGAAGCAGTACCAGGTCACCGCCGCGATATCTCTCCTTGGATGCCAGCGTGCGCGGCCATGAACATGGCGACCGCTGCCCGACAATAGGTTTCGACTTCGTTGTCGTCCTCTGCTCTGGCCTCATCGAAACGCGCGATCATCACAAGATCTGAGCCTTTGAAAAGCGCAGCAAACAAACGGGCGGACCGAAGCGGATCTGGCACGTTAAGGAGCGCCTGCACGTGCAACTGACGCAAAATGGCCTCGATTTGCTCAATGACATGGGCGGGGCCGGCTTCGTAATGGAGTTTGCTTAACGACTTTTGATTTGTCTTGTCGGCCATGACCATGGCTTCGACATTGCGGACGTGTGGTCTCAACAGGGTGCGAAGCAATAATGATCCTACTGCCATCAGTTGATCTTCGACCGAACCTTCGACGCCCTTAAGAAGGGCCTGCGGTGCAAACAACTGATGGCAGCCGGCCACCATAGCTGCGGTGAACAGTGCCTCCTTGTTCGCGAAGTGACGATAAATGCTGAGCTTGGATATCTTCGCTCGTTGGGCGACCTTGTCCAATGTTGTCGCTTGAAAACCTAATTCCACGAAGAGTTCGGACGCGGTATCGACGATTGTTTGGCTAAGCGCCTTGTTGGCGGGCCGGCCCCGCCGGGTCTGGCTGTTGTTTTGGCTCACGAAATATAGTCTTTGACAGTATCTTAAATTCATAATTAAGATACCACACAGTTTCGTAAATTTGCAAGATGCGCCAGGCCCAGCCGAGTCCGTCTTCCTCTATCCGCAATCCGGAGCCCATCACAATGAATCACGTCATCATCATCGGCGGCAGCTTTGCTGGCCTCGCCGCCGCTCTGCAGCTGGGTCGTGCCCGCCGTAACGTCATCGTTCTCGATACCGGTCTTCAGCGTAACCGCTTCGCTGGCCGCTCACACGGTATGCTGGGCCACGATGACAAGCCGCCGTCCGAGATCTTGGCCGCTGCGCGGCAGCAACTCGCGCGCTACCCTGCCATCAGGATGGTCAATGCCCGCGCCGACAGCATCTCTGGCGCTATCGACAATTTCTCCGTCCTCACTGGCGATGGCGAAACCCTGAGCGCGCGCCGCTTGATCCTGAGCTACGGCGTTGTTGACCAAATGCCTAATGTTCCGGGCTTTGCGGAGAACTGGGGCACATCCGTCATTCCATGTCCCTATTGCGACGGCTTCGAAGTTGCTGATCAGCATTGGGGTCTCGTCTGGTCTGGCCCGCAGTCGATGAATCAGATCCGTGTTGATTTGCTCGCAGAATTGACCCTCTCCATTTGACCCACCTTCCATTGCCTCCCGAAGGCTGCCACGCTGTCATACCACCCTTCATATCCCAGCTCCCTTAAGTCCAGGAACATCTGTTTAAGGGTTCGTCTTTGCTTGCGCGATTTGACTGCCTCAGCGCTGAGCCAGGCTGAAAGTCGAGGCGCGAATTCATCCAGGGCACTGGATGATTGCCTTGAGGGGTAGGAAGGCTCGATCGCTCCGGATCGGATATAGCGACGAACCGTGTTTCGAGAGATGTCCAGCCGGCGGGAGATTTCCCTGATCCAGATGCGATCGCGGATGTACCAGCGTCGAATAATTCCAAGTAGGGCCACGTCTATCACTCCGTTCTCCCGCTCGCTGTGATGAGCAGGATTGTGGTCTAAACGTGGGTCAACTTAGGATGCAAATTCCTGGGGAAAGTGGGTCAGTTTTCGATGCAACTCAACACTTTCCGTTTTCGGCGATGAGCAGGCCTGCATAGGTCTGCTTGTAGACCTTGCCGGTATCGACTACCAGCGCCTCGAGGTGATATTCCGCAAACACCCGCTCAGGCGTATCGATCCAGACGGTCGGGTTGACCAGGCGAAAATCCGGGATCTTCTTCAGGATGCCCGTAATGAGCCGGCTCACCTCCTGCGGCCCCTGGACCCGGGCCTTGACCCAGGGAAGCTCCAATACACCATCCGTCGCGAACAGTTCGCCTGCGACCTCAGGAGATTGCACGTTGTCCAGATACGCCTGTAAAAGCTGATTTGCTGTTTTCATGTTTTTCTTTCAAGAATCATCAGGTATGCGACTGTCGGTTCGCCGCAGAGGATCAGGTACAGACGACGAATACCAGCTCGGCATCCTTGCGGGCGGAGATGGCGATGGCCTCTTCATCCTTGATGGCCAAGCCGCTGCGCTCGGTGACGACCATCTCCCCCACCGAGACCTCGCCGGCCGCCACGACCAGGTAGCCCAACTGCTCCTTGCCGAATGCGTAGGAGATCGTGGCGCCGGCCTCCAGCATGGCGCTCATCACCCTGGCATCCGCATTGATGAAGACGGCGCCGGCATCTTCCGTAATGCCGCTGGCCAATGGCACCAAGGTATTGGCGCGCTCCTGCCTGGGAAAGAATCGCGTTTCCCACCGGGGTACGATGCCGAGTTGCCGGGGCTTGATCCAGATCTGGAATAGCCGAAGCGGCGTTTTCCCGCTGTTTCTCTCGGCATGGCGTATGCCTGTGCCGGCGCTGAACGCTTGCACATTGCCGGCGGCAACATGACCGACATTGCCCAGGCTGTCTTCGTGCTCCAGAGTGCCTTCGCGAACGTAGGTCACGATTTCCATGTCCCGGTGCCTGTGCATGGGAAAACCCGCGCCGGCGGAAATCTCGTCGTCGTTGAGAATCACCAGATGGCCAAGCGGCATATGCGTCGGATTTTCCAGTGCACTGACGGCAAAATGATGTCTTGCCTTCAGCCATTGATTCTCGTCGCCACCCAGGCTTTCAAGCGGCCTCAGCTGATACATCCCGATTTCCCCTCAATTCGATCAGGAGCCGCGCCATTCAACAATGGAAGCGGGCTCGTTGAGACAGTACCCATGACTCCTTTCATACAACGAGGAGAGACGGGGAATAAAAACATGCGCATGAAATCAGCCGCACCAACACTTCCCACGGTGACTTGCAACGCGGCGGCCATGTTTGATGGTCATGGCGGCGCTTGGGTCGCTGTAAAGGCGGCGTTCTTGCGGCCAAGAATACGAGTGGAGACGAAAGCGCGCATCCCGCTTTTGGTCCCTGCCACTGGCCGAAAGTCGTAGATGCGTTCCCAGCCTGTCGATATTGAAAACGGCCGATTAGAAACGGCCATTACCAAATCTTTGTTATATTTCCTGTCGCGCGATTTAGTGATAAAAATGCAAGCCATTCCTCCTGCGAGAACGCCGAGTTGCCGCAGCCGCTACGCGTGAAACTCTGTTTCCAACTGATTGATACCAAGGTGATTGTTCATGGACTCTGATGCCGGATCAGCGTCGTACGTTAATCCTGAGCCTTTGGTTCACATCATCGACGACGATGTGAACATCAGGGACGGCTTGTCAGAGCTGTTGGCCAGCGCCAACCTGGAGTGCCAAACTTACTCGTCGGCCATGGAGCTTCTTGCCAGGCCCCTCGCCCAACGCCCCAGCTGCCTGGTGCTGGACGTGCGCATGCCGGGCGGCGGCGGGCTCGAATTGCAGGCCCAGCTCAACGCCCTGGGCGAAGGATTGCCGATCATCTTCATGACCGGATACGGCGACGTCGAATCCTGTGTCCGCGCGATGAAGCTCGGCGCAGTGGAGTTCCTGACCAAGCCCTTTCAAGACAAGGAAATGCTCGACGCCATCACGCTGGCGCTCGGGCGGGATCGGATGCGACGCGCCAGGCTGGCCACGCTGGACGCCATGTCCAGGATGCTGGAGACGCTCACGAAGCGCGAAGCGGAAGTGATGTGGCTGGTTGTCGATGGCCTGGCCAACAAGCAGATCGCCTTTGAAATGGGCATTACCGAGGTCACCGTGAAGCTGCATCGGGGCAAGGTCATGCAGAAGATGATGGCGTCGTCCCTCGCCGACCTGGTGAAAAAAGCGGGGATCTTGCGCGAGTCGCAGGCGGCAACGGCCTCACTTTCCGAGACGGGACATGGCGTGAGCATGCCTGGCTAGCCGAAGGCACAGGCGCTTTCAGCGCCATACCCGACCGCATTTTTCCAAAAGGACTAGAGCAAGCTGTCCAAAGGAGGGGGCTGCAACCGGCCACTTGGTATGGTCATGGCAAGACCCCTCACGGAGATATTGTTCTCGCGTTTCTTTGGCGTACACTTCCGGCAGGCGTTCCTTTTCAGTGCGCTGCGTCGGCTGTACCGCCTCTTCCCTTTTCGCTAGGTTCTTTGTGAATGCGCTGCAATTGATTGCCCTGGTAGATGACGACGAGGCGTTTCGCGAAGCGCTGCGAGATCTCCTGGATTCTGCGGGAATCGAAAGCATCGCATTCGAATCCTGCGAAAAATTCCTGGGCGACCCACGCGCGCTCAAGGCAACGTGCATCCTGTTAGATATCAACCTGCCCGGCATGACAGGGCTGGAGTTGCAGCGCGTGTTGAACTGGGCAAGCATAACCACCCCCATCATTTTCCTCACCTCCGTCGACGATGCACACGCACGCGAACGTGCGATGACATCGGGCGCGGCAGGTTTTCTGACCAAACCGGTCGACAGCACGCATCTGTTGAGCTGCATCCATGCACTGGCGAACAGCCGCAAGCACTGAGCAAGGCCTGCGCCGCCCGCATGCGAGCGAGATGAAGGCGCCATGCGCGCCGTTTTCCACCCTTTTTTGCAAATCCACGACTTTGGTCTAGTACCCAAGCGGGGGACGGCGACGTAAAGTCATGTCAAGCCTGGTCGGCCTGACAAGAGACAAGCAATGTTGGCGCCTGCCGGATCAGTATCGTTTATTGCATGGCTCATTGCGCGATTGCACCGCGCACATCCGGGAAACACAACATGACAAGCCCCCATGAAAGCGCACGCCCGATTCGCGTGCTGGTTGCCTATCTCAGTCCGCTTGTGACGACGGGCGTCGTGGTCTCGCTGGGTTCACAGCGCGCCTTTCATGCACAACCGGGTACGTTTGACGCCCTCCCGGATCCGGCAGAGCAGGCTTGCGCTGAGCCGTTCGATGTCGTCATCACCGGCAAGGAGCACGCCCTGCGCCTGGCGCAGGCTATGCGCGGGCAGGCCGCGCCTCGCATGATTCGCCACGCGCGCATCTTCGTGATCAATCAGGGCAGCGGAGAGCTGGACCTGCGCGGCGCCCTGGAGCTGGGAATCCTGGGCTACGCCGCGGCGACGCTGACCCATGAGCAATTGCAGGACGGCGTGCGCACGGTCGCTCGCGGACTGCGCTACGTGTGCCCGCATACCGCCCGCTTCCTGGCCGACCTCATGACGCGTGAATCGCTCACCGCGCGCGAAACCGAGGTCTTGGGCCAGCTCGCCCGGGGCATGGACAACAAGACGATTGCCCAAGAGCTGGGCATGGCCATCGGCACCGTCAAGGCGCATATCAAGGCGCTGATGTCGAAACTGGACGCGCGCTCGAGGACGCAAGTCGTCACCATTGCCATTGCACGCGGGCTGGTCGTGCCTGGCGCTGGCGAGAGTGCTGCGCCGGGTGCATTTTCCTGCGACGCGGAAGCGGTGACACATTCCCCCCTGCGATTTGCCGCGTAATACGCGAGGCCGGGTCCACGGCTAGCGCGCGTCCCTCGCCGCCCATACGCAAAACGACTCATCGCGGCCGTTGAGACTGGCCGATAGAGGTAGTCGTACATAGGCTCCTGCCCGATTGAAAGCGCGATTCTCAAGTGGTCTGATGTGTATTGAATGGCACTCCGGCATTGCGGCGGCGTCCCTGCGAAGCCGCACGCCATTGCCCGGAGCGCCCCCGCTCAATCCACCTGGACATCCCCCCATGAGATACCTCCGCCTTGCCGTTGTCTGCTTCGCCTTTTTTGCACACCACTGTTTCGCCCAGACCCCAAGCCTGGCCACTGAACCCGCCGTCGGCACAAGCGACGAGGAATTGGTCGGGCGGCTCCCCGGGTTCGAGAACGCCTACGCCGAGGTCAATGGCGTGCGACTGCATTACGTGATCGGCGGCAGCGGCCCGCTGGTGATTCTCTTGCCCGGATGGCCGCAGAACTGGTGGGAATACCACAAGATCATGCCCGCCCTCGCCGGCCAGTACCGGGTGGCGTCGGTGGATATCCGCGGCATGGGCAGCTCAAGCAAGCCTGCCGGCGGCTACGACAAGAAGACGATGGCGCGCGACGTGGCCGGGCTGATTCGCACCCTGGGCGCCAAGGAGGCCTATGTCGTCGGCCACGACATTGGCGCCCAGGTGGCTTTCACCGTGGCCGCGAATCATCCCGAGCTCACGCGCAAGCTGGTGTTGATTGATGTCGCCCACCCCGATGCGAGCCTCATGAGCTGGCCGCTGTTGCCCACCCAGGGACAACTGCAAGACAAGGTCGGCGACGGCAGCAGCGCCTATCTGTGGTGGTTTGCGTTCCATCAGGTCAAGGAACTGCCTGAAAAGCTGATGGCCGACGGCAGGGCCCGGCTGGAGCAAGACTGGTTCTTCCACTACCTGACGAAGGATGACAGCTCCATCGATGGGCTCAGCCGCGACGTCTACGCCCGATCCTATTGGACGGCAGACGCCATCCGCGCCGGCAATGCCTGGTACCAGGCGTTCGCTCAGGACATCGCAGACGAGGCCGGCTACGCAAGGCTGATGATGCCTGTCATGGGCATCGCCGGCCCGGGGTATGAATGGGTCAAGGCGAGACTCGGCGTGAAGGCAACCCGGTTTGAAATGGTCAAGGTGCAGGACTCCGGACATTTCATCCCCGAAGAACAGCCCCAGGTGCTGATCGACAACCTCAAGAGCTTCTTGCGCTAGCCATTCGCGCAATGTTCGCTCGCCATTCCATCAGGCCAATTATCCACAATGGTGGATAGTCATTTTCATTTTACACACTTTATCCATAAACAGCCTGTCGATAAAGTGCACCCATGCCTTGCAGCACACAGCGGAAAA
>NZ_JAGIPZ010000001.1:0-28298 GCF_017814915.1 Herbaspirillum sp. LeCh32-8
CCTGCGCAAGCAGGGGCCCAGCGTCTTTCGTCATGCATCGATGCACGTAAAAAAGCCCGGCATATGCCGGGCTTTTTCATTGCCGCTTGCGCAGGCTGGCGCTCAGACCTCAGCCCACTGCCGCAACAGGTTGTGATAATGCCCGGTCAGCCCAAGCACCTCTTCGGTGTCGCCGATCTTGGCGCGCAGGCCGGAAATGTTCTGGTCCAGCTCGAACAGCATGCTGCGCTTCCAGTCGTCGCGGATCATGCTTTGGCTCCAGAAGAAGGAGCACACGCGCGCGCCGCGCGTGACCGGCTCGACGCGGTGCAGGCTGGTGGAGGGATAGAGGATCAGGTCGCCGGCCGGCAGCTTGACCTCGTGCGTGCCGTAGGTGTCGACCACCACCAGCTCGCCGCCCTCGTATTCCTCCGGGTCGGACAGGAACAGGGTGGTCGAGACGTCGGTGCGGATGCTGCCCGCCGCATTGGGCAGGTTACGCACCGAGCCGTCCACGTGCAGGCCGTAATGCTCGCCGCCCTCATAGCTGTTGAACAGCGGCGGCATAGTTTTCTTGGGCAGGGCGGCGGCGAAGAACAGCGGATTCTTCTTCAGCGCATCGAGGATGATCTCGCCCAACTGCAGGCCCAGCGGCGAATGCTCGGGCAACTGCCGGTTGCGCTTGACGCGGGCGCCCTGATCGCCCACGGTGGCGCGGCCGTCGACCCAGTCGGCGCGATCGAGTTCGGTGCGGATGTGGCGCACCTGCTCGGCGCTGAGGACTTCGGGGATGTGCAGCATCATGATGGAGTTCTCCACTTTCCAATGAAAATGCCCCTCCACGCGGGAGGGGCCATCGGGCCGGTATCTGAACCGGACGCCCTCTGCTACGAGACCGACGCGCCCACTTTATGCAAAGCCGGCGGCATGCGGTCTGAGGCAGATCAAACCGCGCGCATCAGAACTTGATGTTGGCGGTCAGCGTCACAGTGCGCGGCGTGCCTGGAGTATAGCGATAGCCGCTCTTGTTGATGGCTGCCACGTAATCCTTGTTGAAAATATTGTACAGATTCAACTGCAGATCCAGGTTCTTGTTGACTACGTAGCCGGCCATGCCGTCGAACACCCAGTAAGAGTCGGCGTATTGCGGTGTGCCGCTGAGCACGTCGTCACTGCCGCGCAGCAGCGAGCTGACATAGCGCCCGCCGCCGCCGATGGTGAAGCCCTTGGGCAGCTTGTAGGTCGCCCACGAGGTGAATGATTGCTTGGGCGTATAGGCCAAGTTGTTTTCACCGTTGGCGGTGACCACCTTGCCGCTGTCGACCTTAGTCTTCATGTAGGAATAGCCGGCGGTCAACGAGAGGTTGGCGCTCACTTCACCGGTGACACCCAGCTCGATGCCCTGAACCGACTTCTTGCCGGTCTGGAAGTACAGGCCTGAAGTCGCATCCTGTTCCACCTCGTTGAACACTTCGGTGCGGTACACCGCAGCGGTGACGGCCAGCTTCTTATTGAGCAGGTCCCACTTGGTGCCGATCTCGGCGGTCTTGGTCTTTTGCGGCGCGAAGTTCGCATTGTCGCCGCTGCTGGCGGTGGCGTTGAGCGAGAAGCTGTTGCCGCCCGGCGGCTGCTGCGAAGTCGCGTACAAGGCATAAACGCTGCTGTAGTCGGTCGGCTTGTAGATGCCGGCCAGCTTCCAGTTGAACAGGTTGCCGCTGGTGCTGAAGCTCTGGCGGAACAGGGTGCCGGTGGCAATGCCGGTCGGGCAGACTGTGCCGCGGCCGCCTGGAGCGACGCATCGGTAGCCGTTGGCCACGTCGGTATCGTAATGGTCGACGCGCACGCCGCCGTTGACCGACCAGCGTTCATTGAACTTGAGCGTGTCGAACAAATAGGCAGACGCAGTCTTGGTTTCGCCGGAGGTGTTCAGGCCCGGGCTGGGCGTCATCGTCCAGCTGCCGCGACCGGCATTGGGATTCGGGTTATACAGATTGGCGGCCGGCAGTGTGCCCGCAGTGTCGTAGCCGTTGGTGTCCTGCTTCTCCTGCGTGAATTCCACGCCTCCCATCAGGGTGTGTTTCAGGCCGCCGGTATCGAGGTTGGCCGTGATGTAGGTCTGGTTGGTCAGGATGGTGTTGGTCTGGTCCTTGATCGTCGGGTTGGAGCGGGCGAGGGTCCAGGTCGACAGGTCGGTGGGGGACGGCGTCACCAAGTTGGCGGCGCTGCCCATGAAGGAGGTCAGCAGGTAGTTCTGGTGCGTCTTGCCGTAGCGGGTGGTGTTCTGGATCTTCAGGTCAGGCGAGATGTCGTGCTCGACGCGCAGGGTGATGCGGTCGGTGTTGACGTCATTGTAGTCGCTGGCCAGACCGTAGAAATTCGACGAACTTACGCGCGGAGCGCTGGTGACGTAGGCGCGCGGCAGGATGGTTGCCGTTTGCGGGCTCTTGTAGCCGGGCAGTCCGATGGTCGGCACGCCGCCGTCGGGCACGTCGTTCTGCTCCATGTGCAGGTAGTCGAGGAAGAAGCGGGTGCGGGTGCCCAGGCCAGTGGCCAATGCAGCGGCGACGCCGCTGTGGTCGTTGTTGACCTCGTGGCGGCCAGGCACGCCGCTGTCCTGCTTCATCAGGTTCAAGCGCAGTGCGGTGCCGCTGTCGGCGTTGATTACCTTGTTCCAATCGGCGGTGGCGCGCTTCTGGCCCCAGCCGCCGTACATGGCGCTGGCGTTGAAGGCGTCGGTGAGTTCGGCCTGCTTGGTCACCAGGTTGATGGAGCCGGTGGGCGAACCGCGGCCGTTGTCGGTACCGGCCGGGCCCTTGAGCACTTCGACCTGCTGGATGTTGAACATGTCGCGTGTGACCGAGCCGAGGTCGCGCACGCTGTCCACGAAGATGGCGCCGGAGGCGTCGAAGCCGCGCATGTAGATCGCGTCGCCGGTGTTGGTCGAACCGTTCTCACCGAGATAGAAGGTGCCCACGCCGGGGCTGTTGCGCAGCGCCTCGGTCAGGGTGGTGGCGCCTTGCTGGTCGATCAGTTGCTTCCTGATCACCTGCAGCGTCTGCGGGGTGTCGACCAGCGGCTGGGTGTATTTGGCGGAAGAAGCCTTGTCGGCCTTGTACGGCGACTCCTGGGTGGCGGTGACTTCCACGCCCGGCAACTGGCTTTGCGCCTGCTGGGCATGCGCGCCGATGGCCGGCAGCAGCAGGGCGCCGGCGACGGCGGCGGACAACTTCGAGGGCACGCGCGGCTGCGCGTGCTTGCGACTTTTGATATAGGACATAGCTAGCCTGACAGAACGGTTTGGGGGAAGGCTGGCTATGGACAGGCGACAGAACGCATCAGTGAGACTGATGTGGAACCGGATGCTGAAATGGCTGGCGTTTTATGTTTGTTCTTGATCTAGGACGCTCGTGTGATCCGAGCTTGTCAAAGGATCTTTACAATTATAAGGATGAGTTAATGAAAGTGATTCCTATTACTAATAAATAATTTCGCCCTGTCATGGCCGTGTCTCTCCCGATGCAGCGCAATCCCTTGCCAGTAAAGGACTCAGTCCGTAATACAGCCCGCCATTGCGTGTAATGGAAATGTTGCGGAAATGTTGCAATTTGTATCGGATGCCGCGATTTGCCGATGTGGCACGCCGCTGGCGCACCCAAAAAACAGGTCGCATTGAGGGCGGGGCGCCGGGCAATACGGTCAGCTGGAGAGGCTGGCGTTTGCGGTAGCGGGATGCTTCCCGTACCGCAAACCGATGACGCATAAAGAAAAATGCCGTTCAGCGCCTTACTGAACGGCAACACCGGGCCGATGCACTGCTTTCAGTGCCGGTTCATGTGAGGTGCTTCAGTCCGACCAGAGCTTCCCCCCAGTCGCCCAATTTTCCTTCTTCACCTCCTGGATCACGATATCCACCGACTCCGGCGCACACGCCAGGGTCTTGCAGGTGACTTCGGTGATGGCTTTCACCAGCTCGCGCTTTTGTTCCAGGCTGCGGCCTTCGAAGAGTTGGATGTTGAATGTGGGCATGGGCTTCTCCATGTGAGGTGGGTGAGTGTCGGTGGGTCAGTCCCGGTAGCCGGCGCCGTGCAGGCGCTCCAGCCGGCGCAGCAGGGCCGGCCATTCGAGCGCGCCTTCGGGGCTGCCGTCGCCGAGCAGCTGGTCGCGCGTCTTGCGGCACACCGGAGCCGGCGGCTGATGCGGGTAGGGCGTGCCGGCCAGAGCCTTGAGCTGGATGGCGCAGGCCTTGTCCAGTGTGTCGAGCAGCACATAGGCCTCAGCCACGGTGCGTGCGCAGACCAGGCTGCCGTGATTGCGCAGCAGCAGCGCGGGAAAGTCGCCCAGTGCGCGCACCAGGCGGGTCTGCTCGGCCGGCGTCAGCGCCAGGCCTTCGTAGTCGTGATAGCCGATCAGCTCGAAAAAGCGCAGCGCGTGCTGCGACAGCGGCAACAGCCCTTGCGGCTGGATACCGACCGCGATGGCGTTCTCGTTATGCAGGTGCAGCACGCAATGCGCGTCGGGCCGCGCCGCGTGCACCGCGGCGTGGATGGCGAAGCCGCCGGCGTTGACGCGGCGGTCGCTGCCGTCGACTACCTCGCCGTCCAGCGAAATCTTCACCAGGCTGGAGGCGGTGATCTCGTCGAAGGCGAGGCCGAATTCGTTGATCAGGAACTGCCCGGGCGCGCCGGGTACGGTCGCCGAGATGTGGGTGTAGACCAGGTCGTCCCAGCCTTGCATGGCGCACAGGCGGTAGCAGGCGGCGAGGTCGCGGCGGACCTGCCATTCGTCCGGGCTGATGTCGGGGCTGGCTTGGATAGGCTGGCGGCTCATGGAAAGTCGTTTGCAGAAGAAAAAAGACGGCGGACACCGCAGCTTACGCGATAGTCCGCCGGCTTGTCCCGGCCCACGCCATTGCAGGCCGGCCCGAGACTCATGCCGCTCAGAAGTGATATTCCAGGCGCACCATCGGCGTCTTGGCCAGCGAGCCCGGCACGTTGCTGGGGTTGCCGAACTTGTTGCGCCAGTATTGGTACTCCAGGCCCAGGCGCAGCGTGTTCTTGCCCATGCCCATGGTGTTGCCGATGTCGTACATGACCTGGCCGTCGAAGTTCAGCTCGGGGCCGGTGGCGCCGCCGAACTCGTTCTTGCCCTTGGCGGCGATGTAGTTCAGGTAGCCCTCGAAGGCAAAGCCGGAGCTGCCGATGGGAATGCCCCAGGCCAGGTTCAGCATCGGGTGGGTGTCGTAGCTGTAGCGGCTGGTCACGCCCTTGGGCTGGTTGCTTTCGAACAGCGCCAACAGGCTGATGTTGAGGAAGCCCGGCACATCCATCATCAGGGTCGGGCCGACCACCCACATGCGCTTCTTGGAGGCGTAGCTGTTGTCGTTCTTGGTGTTCCAGTCGAAGCCCAGCGTGAAGCCGACGCCGCGCGCGGGGCCGAAGGAGAGATCCTTGCCTGCGATCTTGCCGATGTCCAGCGTGTGGCGGTAAGTGATGTAGGCCTCTTGCGCGTTGTCGTCCTTGCTGTCGGACATCAGCAGGTCGACGTTGAGGAAGTTGGTGCCGTACTTGTAGCCGCTGCTGTGGGTGAAGTTGATGATGTTCTTGCTGATGTCCTGCGTGTTGTAGGGTTCGGCGAAGCGGGTGCCGTAGCGGTAGCCGATGGAATTGTCGGCCCAGTCGGCGGCGGCCGCGGCGCCGGAGGCGGCCAGCAGGCTGGCGGCGATGGCGCCCTGGATGCGCAGGGATGGATGTTGCATGGTGTCTCCTCCATAGTTGGGATGATCGCGCTTGATTTTTTGTATGCGCGGTTCCGTGGTGCCGCCACGGCGGTATTGCGAAAATTGGGGCGCAGCTTGTCCACACCGTCGCGCGGGTTAACGCGGCGGGGGGGCGTGATGCTGAATTTCGGGCGTACGCATCCCCACCGGCCGTGTCATTCGTTCAACGAGAAGTGGCCGGCGGACGTACGGGATGCGTTGAAAAACCGGCGGGAGGTGGGGCCGGCGTTACTGCATTGCCGTCAGCTTCGGTTGGAGGCTGACGATGTGGACGGCGTGTACGGATGAAGCTTGCGCCAGTGTTCGGCGATGTCGATGCGGCGCGTGACCCAGACCTTGTCGTGGCCGGCCACGTAATCAAGGAAGCGCGCCAGCGCGGCGGCGCGCGCCGGGCGGCCGACCAGCCGGCAGTGCAGGCCGACCGAGAGCATCTTGGGGCGGTCCAGGCCGTTGGGGTCGCCTTCGGCGTAGAGCATGTCGAAGGCGTCCTTCAGGTAGTCGAAGAACTGGGTGCCTGAGTTGAAGCCCTGCGGCGCGGCGAAGCGCATGTCGTTGGTGTCCAGCGTGTAGGGCACGATCAGCTGCGGCGTGATGGCGCCGTCGCCCAGCCTGACCTCTTCCCAGTAGGGCAGGTCGTCGGCGTAGCTGTCGGCGTCGTAGGTGAAGCCGCCATGCTCGGCCACCAGCCGGCGCGTATTGGGCGAGTCGCGGCCGGTGTACCAGCCGCGCGGCGGCGCGCCGGTCAGCTCGCGGAAGATCTGCACCGCCTCGGCCAGGTGGCGGCGCTCGGTGGCTTCGTCGGTGTTCTGGTAGCTGATCCAGCGCAGGCCGTGGCAGGCGATCTCGTGGCCCAGCTCGATAAAGGCGGAGGTGGCTTCGCGGTTGCGCTGCAGGGCGCGCGCCACGCCGAAGACGGTCAGCGGCAGGCGGCGCTCCTCGAACAGGCGCAGCAGGCGCCACAGGCCGGCGCGCGAGCCGTATTCGTAGATCGATTCCATGCTCATGTGGCGCGCGGCGAAGCTTTGCGCGCCGATGATTTCGGAGAGGAAGGTCTCGGAGCCGGCGTCGCCGTCCAGCACGCAATTCTCCGCGCCTTCTTCATAGTTCAGCACGAACTGCACGGCGATGCGTGCGTTGCCGGGCCAGCGCGCATGCGGCGCGTGGCGGCCGTAACCGAGCAGGTCGCGGGGATAGTGGGGGTCTTTCATGTCTCCAGCCTCGTCTTCGTCTTGGTGTTGTGCTTGCATCCGGCTGCACCGGTTCGGCGCAGGACGCGGTAAGGCATTATGTCCGTGGAATGGATGGCTGGTATAAGGTGGCTCGTATATGGACTTGGAGGCTGCGGTATATCATCTGGCGTCGGCATTGGAGCACGCCAACCACCTCGCACACCGAACCAGCAAGCGCCGCCCGGCGAACGAACAAGGGAAAGGAATCACCATGGGCAAATTGAGCACCCACGTACTGGACATCACCAAAGGCAAGCCCGGCGTCGGCGTCAGCCTGGCGCTGTACGCCGTTGAGAACGGCCAGAAGAAGTTGCTGAAGAACGCCGTCACCAACAGCGATGGTCGCTGCGACGAACCGCTGCTGGCCGGCGACGAGGTGCGCGCCGGCAAGTACGAGCTGGTGTTCGGCGCCGGCGATTATTTCGCCGCGCAGGGTGTGGCGCTGCCCGAGCCGCGTTTCGTCGATGAGGTGGTGATCGCCTTCGGCATCGCCGACCCGACGCAGAATTACCACGTGCCGCTGGTGGTGTCGCCCTGGGCTTACTCGACCTATCGCGGCAGCTGAGCACACCAGGGCTTGGTTGAGTCACGGCCGCAGGGGATAGCCAAGCGGCCGTGTTCCATTTGGGAGGCAGATCATCATGGACTTTAAGAGTCTGCTGCCGTTTCGATGAGATACGATTCTTGGCGAGGGAAAAGAAAGGTATTGTCTGGCCACGCAAGGCCCGACTTGCGCACCGTTTCCATTTTCGTTGACAGGAAAGCCGCATGAGATCTTTTGCAATATTCTTGGCGTTTGTTTTCACTATGGCGTTGGCCGGGCTGACACAATCAGCCGTTGCACAGACAGGCGCAGGCGGGCTGACCACACATGTATTGGATTTGACCAAGGGCAAGCCGGGGGGCGGCGTGAAGGTGGCACTCTATGTCATCGAAGGCGGTCAAAAGCGCCTGCTCAAGACCGCGGTCACCAACCGTGACGGCCGTACCGACGGACCGATGTTGGCCGGGCAAGCGTTCCATGCCGGCAGATATGAACTGGTCTTTTCGGTCGGCGACTATTTCAGGAGCCAGGGTATGGAGACATCCGATCCCGGTTTCCTTGACGAGGTACCGATCGCCTTCGGCATCTCCGATCCATCGCAGCACTACCATGTGCCGCTGGTAGTGTCTCCCTGGGCTTATTCGACGTATCGCGGTAGTTGATTCCCTCCATGACATGATGCATGAAGAGGACTTGAGTCATACCTGATAGTGTTTCAGCCGTAGATGAAAACGGCCGCTTCCGATACCGGGAGCGGCCGTTTTGCTTTTTGCCATCGGTGTTGGGCGGATCAGAACTCGTTTTGCAACTTCTTGTAGCCCAGCACCAGCTCGTTGTTGGTGCGCGCCACGTCTTCCGAGAATTCCGACGCCGCCACCGAGACGCGGGCAATGGTGGAGAGGTCGGTCTTGGGGCCGATGCGTTCGGTGGAGGGCACGTAGAAACCGGGCGGCAGGTCGCAGCCGTCGACTACGGCGTTGTGGCGCACCACGCAGCCGGCGCCGATGCTGCAGTTGAACAGCACGCTGTTGAAGCCGATGAAGGCGCCGTCGCCGACGGTGCAGGGGCCGTGCACGATGGCGCGGTGGGCGATCGAGGTGCGTTCGCCGATGGTGACGGCGGCGCCGGACTTGGAGTGGATCACCACGCCGTCCTGGATGTTGGAATGGGCGCCGATGACGATGGGCTCCATCTCGCCGTGCTCGTCGACTTCGTCGGCGCGGATGACGGCATAGGGGCCGATGAAGACGTTCTCATGGACGATGACCTTGCCGCACAGGATGGCGGTGTGGTCGACGTAGGCGGATTCGTGGACTTGCGGCCGGTGGCCGGATGGGTTGCGGCGAAGCATGGGGACTCTCCAGATCAGGGATGGGGCGGCAGCCGGTTCCACTGCGACGCGTACTCGTGTTCGGCGCAGTGGGGGCAAGCGGCTAAAGATCATACCGGCACTGTCAAGTCCCCCCGTGCCGCAACGGCAGGGTTCGCGCTCCGGGAACGGACGGCGGCGTCCCGGCTTGTCCGAAATGTGCGCAGGCAATATAATTGATAATCATTCTCAAGATAGAGAACAAAGCAGAGCATCCCGCCGGCGTCACGGCGGCAGGGATGCCGGCCATAGGGAATCCGCCAGCAATATGAACAAGCGCAGTGCGGTCAGGCGAGGGCGATGCGGCAGCGTGCACCAGTGCAGCCGCGATGCGGGGCGGCGCATGCCGCCAACGGCCTGCCATTCGTCGCGCAGCGCAGCACCTTCCAGGCAGCTTCCACGTATTTGCCAGCGATTCCCCGGCAACCCGTTCGCGCCAAACGAAACGGCATGCGCAGTCTATGCAGCGTGCCGTTTGTCCAGCTCAATGTCATCCAGAGTGTCATCAGAAAACAAACATCGAAAGGAATAAGTTCATGAAGCGTTTGGCGATCGTATCGGGTCTGCTCACCTCCCTCGTGCTGGCTGCGCCGGCTTCGGCCCACCAGATCTGGCTGCAGCAGGACGCCAAGGGCGCCCAGCTGTACTTCGGCGAATTCGGCGACAACCTGCGTGAAGCCTCCCCCGGCCTGCTGGACAAGTTTGTCTCGCCCAGCGCCGTGCTGATCAGCCCCAATGGCGACCGCACCCTGGACCTGTCCAAGAAGTCCAACGCCTTCAACCTGTCGGCCAAGGCCGGCAAGGGTGAGTCCATCGTGGCCGAGGAAGCGCATTACCCGGTGTTCGAAAACAAGCACGGCGGCGGCACTCCGACCAAAACCGCCTGGACCCCGGCCGCGCGCCTGGTGACCTCGGACGCCGCGCAAGAGCCGCGCCTGACGCTGGACCTGCTGCCCACCGGCAAGCCGGGCGAGTTCAAGGTGACCTACAAGAACCAGCCGCTGGCCAAGGCCAAGGTTGGCCTGGTGGTGCAATCGGGCTGGGTCAAGGAAGCCTATTCCGACGAGCAGGGCCTGGTGCATTTCTCGATGCCGTGGCAAGGCACCTATGTGGCTGAGGTCCACCACACCGACAAGACCGCCGGCGAGCGCGACGGCAAGCCCTTCGACACCGCCAGCTTCGTGACCACGCTGTCGCTGGTGCAGGCCAAGGGCATCAAGGCGGTGCCTGCCGGTCCGGCCGCCAAGCCCAACAAGTAATTGAGCAAGGCAGCACCCTGACCATGAAATCGACGACGCAATCCGGCCCGACGGCAATGTATCGCCTGGCCGTGCTCTCACGGACCGTGGCCGCCATCGCCGGCGGCTACGCGCTGGCGGCGCTGTGCACCGCGCTGCTGGCGAAATGGCTGCCCATGGGGCGGGCCGACGCGGTGATGACGGCCACCATGCTGTCCTTCGCCATCTACACCTGCGCGGTGATCTGGGTGTTCGCCGCGCGCAACGCCTGGCGCGCCTGGATCGGCCTGGGCGCGCCCACGCTGCTGCTGGCGCTGGTGGTCTGGTTCGGCAGGAGCGCGGCATGAGGGAAGGTTTTCGCCAGTCGATGGCGTGGTTGCACACCTGGAGCGGCCTCCTGGTGTGCTGGGTGCTGCTGCTGGTGTTCTCGGCCGGCACCGCAAGCTATTTCAAGGAAGAGATCACCTTCTGGATGTCGCCCGAGCTGCATGCCACGGCGCGCGCCGAGGTGGCGCCGGCCGTTGCCATTGCGCGCGCGGTGACGCATCTGGAAAAGCAGGCGCCGCAAGCGGAGCGCTGGTTCATCAGCATGCCCGGCGAGCGCGGCAGCGCCATGCGCGTGGGCTGGGTGAGCCCGCCGCCCAAGGATGGTCCCGTGGGCAATGCGCGCGGACGCTTCAAGAGCGAATCCATCGATCCCGCCACCGGCGAGAAGATGGCGGCCGTGCGCGAGACCCGCGGCGGCGAGTTCCTCTACCGCCTGCACTTCGACCTGCATTACATCCCGGTGCTCTGGGCGCGCTGGATCGTCAGCATCTGCGCCATGTTCATGCTGGTGGCCATCGTCAGCGGCGTGATTACGCACAAGCGCATCTTCAAGGACTTCTTCACCTTCCGCCCCGGCAAGGGCCAGCGTTCGTGGCTGGACGCGCACAATGCCGCCGCCGTGCTGGCCTTGCCCTACCATCTGATGATCACCTACACCGGTCTGATCACGCTGATGTTCATGATCATGCCGTGGGGCGTGCAGACCGCTTACCAGGAGAAGGGCGGCGAGAGCGCCTTCTTCGAAGAGGTGTTCCCGGTCGGCGCGGGACGCGTCAAGCCGGCCGGCGTGGCCGCGCCGCTGACGCCGCTCGGCCCCATCGTCGAACAGGCGCAGCAGCACTGGAACGGCGCCGGGCTGGCCACCATCGTGGTCAACAATCCGGGCGACGCCAACGCCACCGTGGTGGTGACGCGCCAGCGCACCCGCACGCTGTCCTACCTGCAGCCGGGCATGATGTTCAATGGCGTCACCGGCCAGCAGAGCTCGGCCGTGGGCGACGACCCCAGCGGCGCGGCGGTCACGCGCGGCGCGCTGTACGGCCTGCACATGGGCCACTTCGCCGATCCGTGGCTGCGCGCGCTGTTCTTCCTGTGCGGTTTGTCGGGCTGCATCATGGTCGCCAGCGGCGCCTTGCTGTGGGCCGTCAAGACGCGCCAGAAGCAGGCCAAGGCATTGGCCGCCGGCGCGCGTCGCAGCTTCGGCCTGCGGCTGGTGGACGCCTTGAACATCGGCGCCATCGCCGGCCTGCCGATCGCTTTCGCCGCCTACTTCTGGGCCAATCGCCTGTTGCCGGTCGGCCTGCCGCAGCGTCCGCAGATGGAGATCAACTGCTTCTTCGCTGCCTGGGCGGTCGCCGCCGTGCTGGCGCAGATTCGCCCGAGCATGGGCATGTGGCGCTTCCAGCTGTCGGTGGGCGCGGCCATGTTCATCGGCATCCCCATCCTCAATGTCTTCACCACCCATTCGCACCTGGGCGTGACGCTGTTCATGGCGCACGGCCCGTGGTCGGTCGCCGGCTTCGATATCACCGTGCTGCTGCTGGGCGTGGCGCTGGCGCTGGTGGTGCGCGTGCTCAACAAGCGTGAGAAAAAGCTCGCCAACGCCGTCCCGGCGGTCAAGCGCGAGACCGGCAAGCTCAAGGAGGCTGCTTGATGAATCCCTTCGGTTTCGCGTTGGCCATGGTGCTGGCCTATTGCGCATGGAGCGCGCTGGCCCTCGGCATGGATCGCCACTACGCCGATATCCACGGTCGCGGCGCTGAGCCGCCCGAGGCGCTGCGTCGTCGCATGCGCCGGCTGGGCACGCTGGGCATCGTGCTGACCTTTGCGGTGGCGGTAAAGATGCAGGGTTGGACCATCGGCCCGGTCGGTTGCCTGGGTTTTCTCACCATGGCGGGCGTGCTGCAGGTGCTGTCGCTGACTTATGTGCCGGCGCGCGTGCCGGTATGGTCGCGCTGGATGATGTATGCGGCGCCGGTGCTGGCCTTGCTGTGGATTGCCGACATGCTGGCCTGATGCATCTGCCTTGCGCCGGATCAAAGGCGCGGCCGCTGATTTGGTTTTAAATCTTCTCTCCTCTCTGTTGTATTTGTTAAAGGGCTGCGATGCATATCGCAGCCCTTTTTTTATTGGCGAGATGAGGGAAAGGCCGGGGATCGCCTGCGCCTCAGGCGGCGATGTCGCGGCGCGGTGCTGCCAGGCCCATTTCCGCGCGGAACAGCGCTTCCATCTCGCGTCGCACGCGGATCGCTTCGCGCGAGGCGTCGACGGCGACGTCGGCCCAGCTCACCGTCTGCCCCGCCGCCACCGGCCGCTGCAGCACGATGCCATGTGCCAGTCCGATCGGCAGCGCCTCGTGATCAAGCGAGGCGGCGGCCGGCATCAGCTTCCCGTAGACCATGTAGCCGCCTTCGCCATCCAGTTTTTCTCCCGGCTTCAGATCGCGCTTGGCCACTGCCACGGTGTCTCCGGCAAAGCCCAGCGTGTTGCCGGTCGGCTGGCAGCGCACGGCAATGTTGGCCACTGAGTAGCCCAGCTCCAGGCCGATTAGGTGATAGGGTTTGTACATCGATGCATAGCGGCCGCTGGCGTCGGTCTTCAGGCCGTACTGGGCGAAGCAGTCGCGCACGTAATCGGTGGGCGCCTCGAAGGTGACGTAGACGCCCCAGCGCAGATCGCGAAATACCGGGCGGCCGTCGCGCTCCAGCGAGGACACCACCTCCACCGTGCCGGCATGCGGCAGGATGCCGCCGGCTGATTGCGGACGCAGGATGGTGGGCAGGTCATCCACGCCGCAGGGCGGGAAGGCCAGTCCGGTTTCGGCCGGGCGCAGGCCGCAGGCGTTGGCGACGGCGGCCATCTCCAGCGCCGACTTGGTGCCGTCGAGGAAGGAGTTGAACATCTGCGGGTTGAAGTCGCCGCCGGCCACCTGTTCTTCGGAGAAGCCGTAATGGCCCCAGACCGTGTCCGGCGTGGACTGGTGGTAGACGGGGAGGTACTTGGTGCCCTTGCCAGCGCACACCACTTCGAAGCCGGAGGTGCGGGCCCAGTCCACCATCTCGGCGATCAGCGCCGGCTGGTCGCCGTAGGCCATCGAGTAAATGATGCCGGCCTCGGCGGCGCGACGCGCCAGCAGCGGCCCGGCCAGGGCGTCGGCCTCGACGTTGACCATGATGATGTGCTTCTTGTGTTCGCAGCACAGCAGCGTGTGGCGGATGCCGGCGGCGGGACTGCCGGTGGCGTCGATGATGATGTCCAACTGCGGCTGCGAGATCAGGGCCTCGGCGTCGTCCTGCACATAGGTGCTGCCATGGCGCAGCGCCTCGGCCCACGAGGTCGCGCCGTATTGCTCGGGCTTCCAGCCCACCCGCGCCAGCGACTGTTGCGCCCGCTGCGGCGACAGGTCGGCGATGCCCAGCAGGTGTACGCCGGGCGTGCGCGGCACCTGCGACAGGAACATCGAGCCGAACTTGCCGGCCCCGATCAGGCCCACCCGCACCGGTTTGCCTTGCTCGGCCAGCGCCCTCAGTTGGTTGAACATCGTTGCCATGTCGTCTCCTTTTGTTTGAACCGCAGATCGTTCAGGCCTGCCTGCCGGGGCAGGAAGCCTGTGTGCAAAAAAAGAGTAGCATTGGGATTTTTCCGCGTAAATGTCGAAATTTGCACATGATCCGTGTGAAAAATCGCATATCACACCAGGACACGACGATGAGGAAATTCGACTGGGACGACCTGCAAGCTTTCCTGGCAGTGGTGCGCGCCGGCCGCCTGACGGTGGGGGCACGCAAGCTGGGGGTGGATCACTCGACGCTGAGCCGGCGCATCGCCGGGCTGGAGCAGGCGATCGGCGCCACGCTGTTTGATCGCCGCTCGGCGGGTTACGTGCTGACCGCCGAGGGCGAGCGACTGGTACCGGACGCCGAGGCCATGGAAAACCTCGCCATCCGCATCCGCTCGCGCCAAGATGACGCCGCGCAAGGCTTGGCCGGATCGGTGCGCATCGGCACGCCGGAGGCCTGGGGTACCTACTTCCTCGCGCGCGAACTCAAGGCGCTCTCGCGCCTGCATCCGGAGCTGGAGGTGGAACTGGTGGCCAATCCGCGCATGTTCAGCTTGTCCAAGCGGGAGGCCGACCTGGCCGTCAGCATGACGCGTCCCGAGCAGGGGCGGCTGGTCGCGCGTCGCCTCAACGACTATGAACTGGGCGTCTATGCCGCGCCGTCCTATCTTGAGGAGCATCGTGCACTGGGCGCCATCGCCGGCCGCCGCGATCTGGAGCGGCATCGCTGGGTCGGTTATATCGAGGATCTGATGTGGTCCTCCGAGCTGGATTATCTGGCGGAGATTTCACCGGCGCTGCGTCCGCATATCCGCATCTCCAACGTGATCAGCCAGGTGCAAGCGGTGGCCGCCGGAGTCGGCCTGGGCGTGCTGCCCTGTTTTCTTGCGCGGCGCGAACCGGGGCTGGTGCGGCTCCTGCCGCTCGAGATCCGGCTGACGCGTTCCTACTGGCTGCTCACGCATGCCGATGCGCGCGACTTGGTGCGGGTGCAGGTGGTGGCGGAATTCATCACGCGCCGGCTGGCGGCGCTGGGGGCGGATTTCTGGATGGATGCGAAGGGTAGCTGACGGGACTATATAACCGGGATGACAGGGATAAACGGAGGGAGCGGATGAGAGGAGGCGGTGCGGGTAACGCCGCAGCCGGGAAGGCGGGCCGGACGACCGGCCTCGGTTCGGCTTCAGTTGCTGCGGGCCTTCTCGATGGTCTCGCGCGCGGCTTCCAGCATGGCGCTCGGTTCGGGTGCGTCGGAATCGAGATAATGGTTTTCCAGCGTGACGGAAAGATTGCTCATCTTCTCAGACAGCTCCGCCAGCGCTACGCTGAGTTCGCACATCAGGGCCGATATGTTTTTGGGCTGCGCCATGTCCGCTTCCTTTCAGAGTTCGTTGCACCAGCCTGCCGCGGCTTGGTTCACCATCGATTCAGTCTGGAACGTACAAACCGATTACGTCGCACATTTCCTGACTATTCTATGCCGAATATCCCTGTGACTGCCGGGTGTATCGAAAGTGCGCGAAAAAAATGTAAGAAGAATGCAGATGCATTGACGTTGTTGCAACGATGAGCGGCGTTTGATTGCCCTGCGGGAATCAGGCGCGGCGCGGGAGATGCGCAGGCCAGGAGGGAGAGCGCGTGAAGGATTACAAGTATTTCACTTCGATGGTGGCCGAGCCGTCCAGGGCCACGTCCTGGGTCAGCGGCAGTTCCTCGGCCTTGTTCAGCACCGGTTGCACCTTGATCTGGGCCGACAGCACCTTTTGCACCGAGGGCTGCGTGCCGTTGTCGCTGAAGGTGTAGTAGTTGCCTTCATGCTGAATGAAGCTGTTGCCGCCGTTCCAGCTATTGCCCAGATCGCTGGAGACCAGGCCGGACACACCGCGGCCGTCGGCGGTGGCGCCGCTTTCGAAGGACAGCACGTAGCCGCCCACCTTCTTGCCGGCCACCATGCCCAGGCCGAAGTTGTAGTCGGCGCCGGCCTTGATGCCGTCGGTGATGCCGGCCAGGCGCGTGCTGGAGCGATTGTCCACCACCGCCAGCGCAATCTTGGCGGCGGCATTGCAGCTCACTGTCAGCACCACCTGGCGAGCCGGCAGGGCGGTAGTCTGGCCCTGGCGCAGCGTGGCGGACGAGATGTTGCCGTAATCGACCACGCCGTCGCCGGCCAGCGTCGGGGTGCAGGCGGCCGGGCGGATCACGCCGGTTACCTTCAGCTCCACCGACGGCGCCGCATGCGATGCGGCTGCGGCGCTTGCAGCGGCAACCAGGATCAGCATGTGCAGGAGGCGTTTCATTTTCGGCTCGCTTGTCGTGGGGCGCAATGTGATGCGCGATGTAGTTATTCTCCCGATCGGAGCCTCGTATTTATATGGGAATAGTCTCAAAAATAATTCCAAAGCCCTTTCCTGAACGCCCATAAAAAAGCCCGCGCGAGGCGGGCTGGTGAGGATTGGCGGGGTAATCAAGAGATTCTCCGCTCCAATGAACCGGCGCTCAGAAGGTTTCCCAGTCGTCGGCATTGTCCCCGGCCGGCAGGCGCGAGGGCGCCTTGCTCGCCGCTTTGGGCTCGGCCGCCGTCGTCGCTGCTGCGGCCTTGGGTGCTGCCGGTTTGGCGGCCGCCGCTGACTGACGCGTCGCGCTCACGGCCGGTTTCTTTGCGGCCGATGCTGCAGGCGCGCGCGGAACTGCAGCCGCCGCCGGGGCCGGTTGCGTCCTCACCGGCGCCTGCGCCTGGCTGGCATCGACCTGGAAGCGGCTGACCAGACCGGCCAGCGTGGCCGCCTGGTCCTGCAGCGACTGCGCTGCCGCGGCGGCCTGTTCCACCAGCGCCGCGTTCTGCTGGGTGCCTTCGTCCATCTGCGTGATGGCGCGGCCCACTTCGGCGATGCCGGAACTCTGCTCCTGGCTGGCCGAGCTGATCTCGCCGACGATGTCGGTCACGCGCTTGACGCTGGCTACCACCTCTGTCATGGTCGCGCCGGCCTGTTCCACCAGCTTGCTGCCGGTGTCGACCTTGGCCACCGAGTCGTCGATCAGGGTCTTGATCTCCTTGGCGGCGGACGCCGAGCGTTGCGCCAGCGAGCGCACTTCCGAGGCCACGACCGCAAAGCCGCGGCCTTGCTCGCCGGCGCGCGCGGCTTCCACCGCGGCGTTCAGCGCCAGGATGTTGGTCTGGAAGGCGATGCCGTCGATCACGCCGATGATGTCGGCGATCTTGCGTGAGCTGTCGGTAATGCCTTGCATGGTTTCCACCACCTGGCCCACCACGCTGCCGCCCTGGATCGCCACTTCCGAAGCCGATTCGGCCAGCTGGTTGGCCTGGCGCGCGTTGTCGGCGTTCTGCTTGACGGTGGAGGTGAGCTCTTCCATGGCCGAGGCGGTTTCTTCCAGCGAGCCGGCCTGCTGTTCGGTGCGGCCCGAGAGGTCGAGGTTGCCGCTGGCGATTTCGCTGGAGGCGGTGGCGATGGTGTCGGCCGAGAGCTTGATGTTGGAGATGGTCGACAGCAGTGAATCGCGCATGCTGCGCACGGCGAACAGCAGGCTGCTGGTGTCGCCGGGACGGGTTTCGATCTGCGGCGTCAGGTCGCCCTGGGCGATGCGGTTGGCGACCTCGGCCGCGCGCGCGGGATCGCCACCGATGGTGCGCAGGATGCCGCGGTTGATGGTGATCACCAGCGCCACCAGCGCCGCCGACACCACCGCGAACAGGATCACCATCTGCCACAGGGTGCGCATGAAGGCGGCGTTGATGTCGTCCATGTAGGCGCCGGTGGTGAGGTTCCAGTCCCAGGGCTTGTAGTTGATCACGAAGGAAGTCTTGGGCACCGGATCGGCGGCGCCGACCTTGGGCCACAGGTAGTTCACGAAGCCGCCCTCGGGTTTGGCGCCGGCCTTGGAGATTTCCACAAACAGCTGGTTGCCGGCCGGGTCTTTGAGGTTGGTCAGGTCCTTGCCGTCCAGCTCGGGCTTGATCGGGTGCATCACGATGATCTGCTGCGAGGTGGAAATCGAGAAGTAGCCGTCAGTGCCGTAGCGCAGGCTCTTGATGGCGCCGAAGGCGCGTTTTTGCGCGTCTTCCTTCGACAGTGCGCCGCTGTCGGCCAGCGCGCCATAGCTCTTGACCAGCGACAGGGCGGTCTGGCCGATGTTGGTCAGGTCGGCCTTGCGCTCCTCCAGCCGGATATTGCGGACCATGACGGCGCTGAAGATCGAGATCGCCAGCAGCGCGATGAGGCTTAAGACGAGTGGCAGCCAAAGTTTCTTGCTGAATGACAGCTGGCCCATTGTGGAGTCTCCCTAGAATTGAATGAAGCTGTCTGGGTGTCTTTGCACCCTGGAAATTCCGGATATGGACTATCCCTCTTTACTTGTTCGAGCAGCGTTGTAGCGGTATGCCGCAGCACCATTAACGGCGTGCTGCTGCCTCCACTTTACTGGCGGGCGCAAGCGGCAAACGAGGGAAACAGCGGGGTAAAGACAGGGCTCTTCGTTCAATCCATACGCGAGCCGGCGCCGTGGTAGCGCAACCGGTACCACAGCTGGCCTATCCATTCGTGCATGGCATAGCTGGCCAGCTGGAGATTGGCTGCCCGGGGGAAATAATTTCCGGCGACGGTGCGCTCGGCGCCGGTGAACACCGTGGGTGCGGCAATCGGCTGCAGGCCGGCGGCGGAAAAGGCCTGCATCGCGCGCGGCATGTGGATGGCGTCGGTGACCAGCAGCACGCGCTCGATACCGGCGGGCTTGAGTATGGCGGCGCTCAGCGTGGCATTTTCCCGGGTATTGTCGGACTGGCCTTCCAGCCAGCGCGCCCGCACCTCGAAATGCTGCTGCAGCGCGCGCGCCATCAGTGCGGCTTCGCTTTCCGGCGAGCCGTCGGGGGCGCCGCCGGTCACCAGGATGGGAAGGCCGGTGCGCTTGTGCAGCCAGGCGCCGTAGGCCAGCCGTTTCAGGCCCAGCGGGCGGGGGCTGTCGGCATGGTCGTATTCCGGGGCATTGGGCAGCCGGCCTTCGCCCAGGATGACGATGGCCTGGGCCTGCGGCTGCATCCGGCCGACATCGGCCAGCGCCGGGTACTGGTCCTGCAGCGGGCGCACCAGCAGCAGCGCCCCGGCGCGGGTGCTCAACACCAGCAGCAAGCCCGCGCCGAGGACGATCAGCAGATTGCCGGCCCGGCGCCAGCGCCGACGCAGCAGGCAGCCGGCGGCGCACAGCAACATAGCGTTAAGCGGCGGCAACAAGACGGCGCCGGCGACGGCTGACAGCAGGACGGAAGCATTCATCGTTGAACGGTGGCGGGCGGGCAAAGCCGCATTGTCCGCGATTGCCGCGCTTTGGGCCACCGTTGGCTCCGCCGCGCACAAGCATTTGCCTGTCCGCAAGGAAACCCGGAAAATCACGACATCGAAAAAGGGAAGGGCCGCAGGCCCGGGGAACATCGTGATACGTCTTGTCTTGTTGCTCTTGGGGGCTGATTTCATCCGTCGCAATTGGCATGTGCTGGCCGTGGCCGGCTTGCTGTGGGGAACCATCGGCGTGTCGCTGATGATTGACGCGCTGGACGGCGTGCTCAATTTCCCCCTGACCCTGTTCGGTTACCTGTTGCTGCTTGAAAGCCTGGTCACCCTGTGGGTGGCCAACAGCGGCATCGGCGCGCAGAAGACGCTGCGTTACGTCAAGGGCGCGCTGTTCCTGCTGATCGCCATTCTCGTCATCACCCAGCACCAGGCCAGCAACATGGCGCTGGCCATGCTGTTCGGCGTCGCCTTCGCCATCGGCGGCGCGGTGCAGATCACCTCGGCGCTGGTGGTGCGCTTTCCGCGCTGGAAGATGGCGGTGGCCGGCGGCGGCGTGCAGATCCTGCTGGCGATCGTCTTCTTCCAGCCCTATCCCACCCACTACAAGGGCACGGTGCCGTTCTGCCTGGCGCTGGGCCTGATCTTCGGCGGCTGGAACATCATCTGGCTGGCGCTGCGCACGCGCATGCTGCCGCAGCAGGTCTCGGTGGACATGCTGGCGCGCCGCAACGCCGGTGACGATCGTCCCTTCGATGCCGGGCTGTACCGCGGCGACGAGGCCATGAAGCCGCTGCTGGCGGCCGGTGGAGGCCTGCCGGGCAAAGGCTGGAAATCACCCGCCGCCGCGCCGGCCGAGGCGGTGCGCGAGCCGCAGCAGCCGAGCGATGCGGCGCAATCCACCGGGAACAACGACGGCGCGCCGGTGCTGACCGTGCACGTCTGGACGCCGACCGGCAGCGCCAAGGGGCCGGCGCGACGCCAGCCGGTGATCGACCGCTACATTGCCGCAGTCGACACCAACGGCGTCATTTCCACCGGCCACGCCGCGCTGGAGGTGTTGCCCGAGCTCTACATCAGCCTCTATCCGGCCGAGGAGATCGATCGCTCGCCCGACCAGTTCGCGCGGCTGCTGCGCGCCACTGCCGACAACAACGTCAGGGGCCGCTATCTGCCCGACTACCCGAGCGAGGCGGCCTCCTGGTGCGAATCGACCGAGAAGATCGTGTTTCGTGACTACAGCCGCGCGCGGCTCGACCGTTTCTGGGGCGACTACCGCCGGACCGAGATCTACAACCTGACCTACCGCAACTGCTCCAGCACCGTCGCCCACGCGCTGGAGGCGGCGCTGGAAGGCGTGATCGGGGTGCGCGACCGCCACTGGTCCAACGCCGTGCGCATGATGTTCACGCCCGAGATCTGGGTCGCCAGCCAGATCCGCAAGCGCGCGCTGACCATGGCCTGGACGCCGGGCATGGTGCTGGACTACTCGCGCGCGCTGCGCGCGGTGGTGCATCCGCGTCCCTTGTCCTGGGCCGCGTCGCTGCAGCTGGCGCTGCGTCAGAGCCGGCGGCTGAGGCAGGTCTGGCGAGCGCGCCGGCGCTACGCCGAGCATCACGAACCCTGAATTCCTTTATTCCCCAATCGCAGGCAATCAGGCAGGCAAACAGGCAGGCAAGCCTGCCGGAAACGGAGACGGCATGAGCAATTCCCAGGTCACGCAAGAGGCGCCGGTGATGCAGGAACATTGGTTCGACGCCGCCGACGGTACTCGCCTGTTTTGTCGCGACTGGTTGCTGCCGGGCGCCACGGCCGCGGTGCAGATGGTGCACGGGTTGGGCGAGCATGGCGGGCGTTACGTCGCGCTGGCGCAGCTATTCAATCAGGCCGGCTTGTCGGTGCGCATCTGCGACCATCGCGGGCATGGCAACTCCGGCGGGCGGCAGGGCAGCCTGGTGCAGCCGGATGATTTGCTGCTGGACCTGAAGCAGACCTTCGACGACTTCACCCGCCGCACCCAATGCACGCCCATCCTGTTCGGTCACAGCATGGGCGGCTTGGTGGCGGCGCGCTTCGCCACCGGCGCCTACAGCCCGGTGCGCGCGCTGGCGCTGTCGTCACCCGCGCTGGCGCTGGATCTGGCGGCGTGGCAACGGCTGCTGCTGGCGGTGTCCAGCGCGATCGCACCGGGCCTGGCGCTGCCCACTGCCTTGCCGGCCAGCCGCATCTCGCATGATGCGCAGCAGGTGCAGGCCTATCGGCGCGATCCGCTCAACCACGGCAAGATCGCCCCGCGCATGCTCAATTTCATGCTCGATGCCATGCACCAGGCCGCGCGTGACGCCGGCCAGTTCACCAGGCCGGTGCTGCTGCAGGTGGCCGGCGACGATGCCTTTGTCGCCCCGCGCGGCAGCCGGGCTTTCTTCGATGCGCTGCCGGCCGGGCGCAAGACCTTGCATTGGTACGACTCGGCCTATCACGAGATCTTCAACGAGGAGCCGGTCCTGCGGGCGCAGGCGATGGAAGACCTGCGCCAATGGCTGGCCCAATTGCCGGCTGACGGCGTGGAAGGGTAAGGGAGGAAGCGGCGACGCGGCCGCAATGGCGGAGTGAACCCGGGGACGCAGGTTCGAAAATTAACAATAAATTACGCGTGTAAAGCCTGAATATTGCGGATTTTGATGCCCGGCAGGCGCAGTTTGCGGATCAGGGCTGTCCGCTGGGAACATTGGTGAAGGCGCACCGGCTGTCAAAACCGACGAAGCCCGGGGCGCAGGCGCAGCCTTGCAGCGCCAGCAGCAGCGCGGTTGCAGCGACGATGGAGGCGAGACGCTTCATGCGGTTTCTTTCGTTCCCGTTTGCAAACCTGCGAGTGTAATGGCCTGTCAGCCATTTGCAAGATGCCATGCGGCGGGCCGGATCGTCTCGTCAGGGGCATTCTTTTCAATTGTCGCGGTGAGGCAATCGCGTCACCGCATTCCTGCGCAGGGCCGCATCCTGTTATCAGCAATAATGATAAAGATGCAAATCCAGGCAGAATTTCACCAATCAGTCGCCCAAAACAAAAAGCGGCTTGTCAGCATTGCAATGCGACAATAACCGCTTTTTCAAGTACTGCTCTTTGCTCTTTTGCGCATGCTGCCATGCGCGGGGAGAGCTGCCTCCGGACGCTGATTACTTGGTCGAGATCAGGTAACGAGCGACCATTGCGCCGATCAGCAGGGTGTAGGGCAGGAAGTCGACGACGATGTTCATATTGGGCTCCGTAAGGAAAAGTGATCTGTTGCATTGCAATATATGCGCTTGATCGCAACGGAGCCAATTTTGAAT
Organism: Herbaspirillum sp. LeCh32-8; assembly: GCF_017814915.1. GTDB lineage: Bacteria > Pseudomonadota > Gammaproteobacteria > Burkholderiales > Burkholderiaceae_D > Herbaspirillum. The sequence continues at coordinate 22,649 of NZ_JAGIPZ010000001.1, forward strand.
CCCAATATCAGTTATCGAATTCTTGAATAACTGAGGGCTGCAGCTCGGATTGACCGTTGAATTTCATAAAAATCCTTATAAATCAGATGGTTAATTGTTTGTTGTTGAAATGAAAAGTGTCAGTCGCGGCGTGTTGCAGGCATAAAAAAGTCGCGCGATGTTTCATCTGCGCGACATGGCGAGGGCAACAGGGCGCAGCCGCGATTGCGCGCGCCGCTTCTGCCGGCAAGCTTGTTATTTTCCGGCCAGGCTCATCTTCAGGCCGTGGATGTCCGTGGCGATCTGAAGCTTGTAGGCGCCGCCGGTTTTGATCTCCAGCGTTACCCGGCTTTGCTTGGCGGTGGCGGGAGTATTCAGGGTATGCACAGGCCTGGCGCTGAAATCGTAGCTGCCCGGCTTGAGCCAGATCGACAGGTGTTCGCCGCCGGCCATTTGCGCCAGCACCACGTCATTGATGGCCAGCTCCAGCATCTCGTTGTTGAACATGCCGCCGGCGCGGTTGAATTCGACCTGGGTCAGGCCGGCGTCCTGTTGGGTCATGCTCTTGATGTAGATGCGCGAGGACGGGATTTCTCCGCTGGCGGTCCGTTCCACCGGCGCCGCGCAGGCGACGAGGGCAAGTGCGGTTGCGCATGCGACGAGAGCTTTGATCATGTTCTTCTTCCTTGTGTTTTTTGATTGCTGATGGTGGTGGGCGCTGGCAAAGATACCACGCCTTATTGGCCGGCCGCCTCGCGTTCCAGCTGCAGCAGGTGCTTTTCGATTTCGAAGACGTGGGCGTCTTCCGAGCCCAGTTCGCGCAGCGCCTGCGCGAGCAGCAGCAGGTATTCGCTGTTGCGTCCGCTGGGGCCGGCGGCGCGGGCGATCTGGCGCGCGATCTCCAGTTCGCTGGCGGGGCCGGCGAAGGCGGCGTTTTCTTCCGAGGCGATATAGATCAGGCCCTCGGCCTTGCCGTTGTCGCCGAAGTGGATCTCGGTCACCAGGCGCAGGTAGCCGTTCTTCTCGCGGTGATCGAGGTGGGCGAACACTTCCGGCGTGATCAGGTAAGCCATGCCGGCGCACAGCGCGCCTTGCTCGGGCACCAGGGTCACCACGCGCCCGGGCGCGTCAATGGTGCCGCGGTGGTCGTGCGAGCCCTGCCAGAAACGCCGTGCCCAGCCGGTGATATGCGCCGGGCGGCGTTCCAGGTAAGGGAAGTCGGCCTTGAAGATGATGGAGCCGTAGCCGAACAGCCAAACGCTGGCGTGGCTGTCGAAGTGGCTCATCTGGCTGTTGGCGGAAATGGTATCGGCGGACATGGCATCGGTGACGGTGGACGGCCGGGCCGTCATAAGCCCTCCATTATAGAACCGGCCGCGTCGGACTGAGTGCCGACTGTTCATGCCTGTGGGCGTGCGTGCGGGGGGGGGGGCGTGAACAAAGCGCCGCGCCGGCGCGACAAATGTGCAGTCGCGGGCCATGCGGCGCATCGAAATTCTTTCTCGGCGGCTTGCGTTACGGCATCCTGTTTGGGCATAAAATGGTGCCTGCCGGGATCGGGGCCAGGGGATGCGCCCGGCCGGCAGCCATCCGGAAAAGCATCATCCGAATCTTCAGGGGAATATCATGCGTGTCGTCGTCATGTTGCTGACGCTGGTCGTCGGTACCGTTCTGGTCGGTTGCGAGAAGACCGACTTCGAGAAAAAATCCGAGTCCGACGCGAAGGCGCGCCAGATTTTCAATCTCAAGCGCGAATCGTCGAAGGACTGATCCGGCGTCTTCGTGCAGGAGAGACAAAAACAGCAGGCATCAGCCTGCTGTTTTTTTTCGTCCCGACGCAAGGCCGGGGGAAAGGCGCCTGCCGGCTCAGTGGTGGCCGGCTGCCGCCACGGGCGCGCGCAGCGCCTCGGCGCATTCATTGACCAGCGCCGGGCCGCGGTAGATCAGGCCGGTGTAGAGCTGCACCAGCGAGGCGCCGGCATCGATCTTGGCCTTGGCGTCTTCGCCGTTGAAGATGCCGCCCACGCCGATGATGGGCAGGGCGTCGCCCAGTTCGGCCTTCAGGCCGCGGATCACACGGTTGGACAGCTCGAACACCGGCTTGCCCGACAGGCCGCCGGCTTCTTCGCCGTGCGGCATGCCCTTGACGGCATCGCGCGTGATGGTGGTGTTGGTGCCGATGACGGCGTCGATCTGGTGGCGCAGCAGCGCATCGGCGACGTTCTTGACCTGCTCGTCATCCATGTCCGGCGCGATCTTCAGCGTCACCGGCACGTAGCGGCCGTGGCGGTCGGCCAGGCGGCGCTGGGCCGACTTCAGTTGCGACAGCAGGGAATCCAGCTCCGAGGCGCCCTGCAGTTGGCGCAGGTTCTTGGTGTTGGGCGACGAGATATTGACCGTCACGTAGCTGGCGTAGGGATAAACCTTTTCCAGACAGTGCACGTAATCCTCGGCGGCGCGCTCGATCGGGGTGTCGGCGTTCTTGCCGATGTTCAGGCCCAGCACGCCCTGTTTTTCCTGGTAGAAGCGCGAAGCCTGGACGTTGGCCACGAAGGCGTCCACGCCGCCGTTGTTGAAGCCCATGCGGTTGATCACCGCGTCGGCCGCCGGCAGGCGGAACATGCGCGGCAGCGGATTGCCAGGCTGCGCCCGCGGCGTGACCGTGCCGACCTCGATGAAGCCGAAGCCCAGCGCCGCCAGGCCGTCGATGTAGGCGCCGTCCTTGTCCAGGCCGGCGGCCATGCCGACCGGGTTGGGGAATTCGATGCCCATCACCGTGCGCGGGTCGCGCTTGGGCTTGGTGAACACGTCGGTGAGGCTGTAGCGCGCGGCGCAACGCAGCGCCGGCAGCGTCAGGTGGTGCGCGGTCTCGGGTTCGAGGGAAAACAGCAGCGGACGCGCAAGCGCGTAGAGGAATTTGTCGGACACGATGGGATGGCGGATGGCGATGAAAAAGTGCCGCTATTCTAACGTGTCCGCGCCGCCGGACCGTGGTTTTCACGCCATGCCGGCGCCATGGAAGGCGCCTTGCTCAGTCTTCCAGCGGCAGCCATTCACCCTTGCGCAATGCTTCCAGCGGCTGGAAGTTGGTCTTGTAGGCCATCTTCTGGCTTTCCTTGATCCAGTAGCCGAGGTAGACATAGGGCATGTCGAGCTGGCGCGCCTGTTCGATCTGCCACAGGATGTTGTAGGTGCCGAAGCTGGAGGCCGGCATGTCCGGGTCGAAGAAGGTGTAGACCGAGGACAGCCCGTCGTTCAACACATCGATGATGCTGACCATGCGCAGCGTGCCGTCGGGCTCGCGGAATTCGACCAGGCGGGTGTTGACCTTGCTCTGCAGCAGGAATTGCGCGTACTGGTCGCGGCTGTCCTGGTCCATGCCGCCGCCGGCGTGGCGCACCGACTGGTAGCGCAGGTAGAGCTCGTAATGCTCGTGGGCGTAGGTCAGGTTGGTGACCAGCGCCACCAGGTGGCGGTTGCGCTCCCAGGCGCGGCGCTGGCTGCGGTTGCGTTCGAACTCGGCCACGCGGATGCGCACCGGCGTGCAGGCGTTGCAGCCGTCGCAATACGGGCGATACGTGAAGATGCCGCTGCGACGAAAACCGGTCTTGACCAGCTCGGAGTAGACGTCGGCATTGATCAGGTGTGAAGGGGTGGCGACCTGCGAGCGGGCCTGCTGGTTGTCGAGATAGCTGCAGGGATAGGGCGCGGTTGCATAGAACTGCAACGTCGAGAAGGGCAAGTCTTTGAGATGCGTCATGTGCGTCCTGTCCTGTCTTGCGCGAGCCCGACGGCGGAAGAATGGCGGCAGCCGGGGGCGATGAGCCGGAATGCTAATTTACACTACTTTGACGGCTTCGGTGACAAAGCCCATGACAGCGGCGCGGGCCGGGCGGCCGCGCTCAGGCCGATTTTGCGGCCGGGATGCCGGTCTCCAGCAGGTTCAGCGGCTGCCAGCCGTGGATCTGCGGTTCGAGGATGGCTGCGCGCAGGTGGCGCAGGAAGTCATCGCGCGTGATCGGGCGCGCGCCCAGCGAGGCCAGATGAGACGTTTCCTGCTGGCAGTCGATCAGTTGCACGCCCTGGCTGCGCAGGAAGAACACCAGATGCGCCAGCGCCACCTTGGAGGCATCGCTGACGCGGGCGAACATCGACTCGCCGTAGAACATCCGCCCGATCGACACGCCATAGGCGCCGCCCACCAGCTCGCCGTTGAGCCAGACCTCCGAGGAGTGCGCATAGCCGGCGCGATGCAGGCCGGTGTAGCCCTCCATGATTTCCGGCGAGATCCAGGTGCCGTGCTCGTGCCGGCGCGGACCGGCGCAGCCGAGCATGACCTGTTCGAACACGGTGTCGAAGGTGACTTGCCACAGGCCGTCGCCGTGGCGGCTGCGCTCGATGCGGCGCAGGGTTTTCTTGAGGCTGTCGGAGACCACGAACTGGTCGGTGCGCAGCACCATGCGCGGATCGGTGCTCCACCAGAGGATAGGCTGGCCGTCCGAGAACCACGGAAAGATGCCCTGGCGATAGGCTTCCAGCAGGCGCGGCGGCGACAGGTCGGCGCCGGCCGCAAGCAAGCCCGCCGGGTCTTTCAGCGCGCGCGAGACATCCGGGAAAGGAGTGTCGATATTGAGCCAGGCGATCATCCGCTTGCCTCCTGCGGATCAGATCATGCGGCGCCGTATGTCTTCGGTGTGCAGCGTGAAGCCGCCGTCACCGGTGCGCACCTTCTTCAGGTCGGCAAAGAAGGCGCGCAACGTGAATTCCACGGTCGGGAAGGCGATCTCCGCCCAGGGAATCTGTTCCTCTGTATAGAGATCGACTTCCAGGCTTTCGATGCCCGCATGGTAATCGAGGTCGAGCAGGGTGGCGCGGTAGAACAGGTGCACCTGATGCACGTGCGGCACATTCACCAGCGTATAGAGTTCATGCAGCTTGATACGCGCGCCGGCTTCTTCCTCGGTCTCGCGCACGGCGGCGTCCTCGGTGGTCTCTTCGTTCTCCATGAAGCCGGCCGGCAGCGTCCAGTAACCCAGGCGCGGCTCGATGGCGCGCTTGCAAAGCAGCACCTTGACCTGGCCATCCTGCTCCCACACCGGCACCGAGCCGACCACCATCTTCGGGTTCTGGTAATGGATCGTACCGCAGCTGCCGCAGACGTAGCGCTGGCGCGTGTCGTCCTGGGGAATTTGCAGCGAAACCGGCTGACCGCATTCGGAACAGAATTTCATAAGAGAGGATCGTCGTGGCTTGATGTGTTTGTTATCGGTTTGCATGCGCGTCTCGCTCCATTGCCGGTGTCGGTGTGGCTGAAACGTCGCACGGACATCGGCAAATGCGGATAGAAGTGTATCACTCTCAAAAGAGCGCAGAGAGAGGTTGCGTTCCTGATTTAGATGCCCTATAATCTTTCTCTTCAGACGCGGGGTGGAGCAGTCTGGCAGCTCGTCGGGCTCATAACCCGAAGGTCGTAGGTTCAAATCCTGCCCCCGCAACCAGACAAAAAGCCGTTGAATGTATGCATTCAGGTGCATGTGTTCAACGGCTTTGAAATTTCAACGGTGATGCTGGGCAATCGGCAGCCGTCAAACAGACAGACGCGGGGTGGAGCAGTCTGGCAGCTCGTCGGGCTCATAACCCGAAGGTCGTAGGTTCAAATCCTGCCCCCGCA
>NZ_JAGIPZ010000001.1:28398-119123 GCF_017814915.1 Herbaspirillum sp. LeCh32-8
ACCAAATCAGAAAGCCGTTGAATGTCATCATTCAGCGGCTTTTTGCATTGGTCCGCCGAATTCACGCAGCTTCGCGCGCAGGTGTAAAGCCGGCCGCCGTTGCCGCGGAGTATCGACAGACCCGTGATAGTATGGCGCGACCGATTACTGGGAGCCCACGATGGACACGCAAGAGCCGACAACGCCGCAAGAGACTTCGCAAGACATGCCGCAAGATCCCTGGATCGCGCGCGCCGAGGAACTGAAGGCCCAGATGGAAGTGCTGCTGCAGGCGCAGCTTGAAGAGTACGAGCTGATGAACGCCAAGCTGGAGCAATGGAAGCAGCAGCCGGAAGGGCAGTACCTGACCGCCGCCGACTACGAGCCGTGGCAGGCTGCGCTGAAGAACCTGGACGCCGCGCACCGCGCCTTCGATGAACACATCAGCACCCGCGTGAAGAAGTAATTCTTTCTGCCGCGATAGAAAAAGCCCGCTTGCGCGGGCTTTTTCATTTCATGGCGGCGGCGTGCGTGAGGGCGCGCTGCGCGTGCGGCGTCGTTTGCCCCAGCGCTGCGTACAGGCCAGGAAGGCCTTCATGTAATCATCGGTCGCTTCGGGCTTGAGCAGGTATTCGCTGGCGCCGGCCTCGATCAGGTCGACCATGGTCGGCGGGTAGTCCGGATCGGGGAACACGACGATGGGGACTGCGCGCGTGGCGCGGTCGGCCTTCATGGCGAGGATGAAATCCAGGCCATTGTTTTCCATCATGCCCGGGTCGAGGAAGATCATCGCCGGCAGCTCGCCGTCGGCGCGTTCGCGACGCGCGAACAGCAGCCGGTTGATGGCGGCGTCGGCTTCGTCATACCACTGCAGCACGCAATGGAAATTGCTTCGCCAGAGGGCGAAGCGCGCCAGTTCGACTGCTTCGCCGCTCGACTCAATCATCAGGATGATCGGCGGTTTCATGATGTAGATCTTTCTCTTGGTCCGACTGGATCGCTGTTCTTCCCGTCGCGCGGGAAGATTCCGCCATCCGCCGCGCTGTCGCGCCGGCGGCCCCCATGGCGGGAATCCTTGATGCCAGTCTTACAAAAATGACCGGCCGGCCATATCATGAAATTCCTGATAAGTGCGCGCCCGCCGGCCCGCTTTTTCTTCTTTGCGGTGGCTTTTTCCGCTATGGCGGCGGCGATGGCGACAGGCTTTTTTCCGGCGCGCTGGGCGCGTCACGGTGAAATGGGGTGTAATGTCGATGTGTTGTGAAAAGCGCGCAGCTTGTCGGCGAGCAAAAGTGCGCAGCTTGCCTGCGCGCAAAAGTGTGCAGCTTGTGGCGCGCATCGCTTCACGCATGAGTTTTCCAAGCAGGCGGCAGCAGACCGCCGTTCAGGAATACGCCGGGGAAACGGGCTTGGCAAGCCTGCCTGCCGCACCAGCTGTAGCGTGGCATGAGGCTTGCTGCTGAAGTTGCCGGAGCGTATCGACGCACTGCCGCGGTCAGTCAGGCCGCGCGGGCCTCGTGGTCTCCGGAATTGAACAGGCAAATATCACCATGAACGCACCCTTGAAAACAGCTGCTTCGGAACCGACGAAGCAGACGCTGGACATCCTCAATACCCTCATCGGTTTCAACACCGTCAGCCGCGAATCCAACCTCGGATTGATCGAATGGGTTCGCGATTACCTCGAGCGCTACGGCGCCGTCACCCGCCTCACCTATGACGCCGAGCGGCGCAAGGCCAACCTGTTCGCCACCATCGGCGGCGCTGCCGGCAACGGCAAGTTCGGCACCGTGTTCTCCGGCCACACCGATGTGGTGCCGGTGAAGGGACAGAACTGGGACAGCGATCCTTTCGTCGCCCGCATCGCCGACGGCAAGCTGTTCGGCCGCGGCGCCTGCGACATGAAGGGCTTCATCGCCGTGACGCTGTCGCGCCTGCCCTTCATCGACCAGAACCGCCTGCACACGCCGCTGCATTTTTCGTTCTCGTATGACGAGGAAGTCGGCTGCCTGGGCGTGCGCGAGCTGCTGGCCGATTTGAAGAAGAACGAAATCCGCCCCACCGGTGTGATCATCGGCGAGCCGACCTCGATGCAGGCGGTGATCGCGCACAAGGGCAAGCGCTCCTATCGCTGCTCGGTGCACGGCCACGCCGCGCACTCGTCCTGCCCGCACCTGGGCATCAACAGCATCGACTTCGCCGCGATGATGCAGCTGAAGATCCGCGACATCGCTAGGCGCGTGCGAGAGAACGAGGCCAACGACTACGACTTCGACGTGCCGTATTCGTCCATCGTCACCACGCTGTCCAACGGCGGCAGCGCGCCCAACATCATTCCCGACAAGGCCGAGTTCGTGTTCGAGCACCGCTTCTTGCCCGGCATCGATCCGCGCGAAGTGTTCGAGGAAGTGAAGGCCTACGCCGAACGCGAAGTCATGCCGCAGATGACCGCCGACGGCGCGCAGGGACGCATCGAGTTCGAGACCCTGACCGCCTATCCGGGCATGAACACGCCCAGCGACGACCCCATCGTCACCTCGGCGCTGCGTATCCTGGGCAGCGAACGCGCGCGCAAGGTCGGCTTCGGCACCGAAGGCGGGTTGTTCTTCGAGGCCGGCATGCCGGCCGTGATCTGCGGCCCCGGCGACATCGTGCAGGCGCACAAGCCCAACGAGTTCGTCACGCTGGAGCAACTGGCACGCTGCGAGAGCTTCTTCGACAACTTCATTGCCTCGGCCAACCTGAACCCAGCCTGATCGCACGCGGATACCTTCCCGCTTTCAATACAGCGAACTTCGGCCGCAGTTCGGCCACAAACAAAAACGGCGCTTGCCCGATAAGGCAAGCGCCGTTTTTCATTGTGCTTTCTGCGATCAGGCAGGTACGCGCGCGCGTTTGTCCAGCGACGCCGAGAAGGCCACGGTGGCCAGGCCCAGCAAGGCGAACAGAGAGCCGATCAGCGGCAGGTCGGTCAGCGGCAGGCCGGCCGAAATGGCCAGGCCGCCGACCCAGGCGCCGGTGGCGTTGCCCAGGTTGAAGGCGCCCTGGTTCAGCGTCGAGGCCAGGTTGGGCGCGCCGCGCGCGGTATCCAGCACGCGGATCTGCGCGCCCGGCACCACCGCGAAGGCGAACGCGCCCCAGGCGAACATGGTCGCCAGCGTCGGCCACTTGTAGTGGCTGGTGAAGGAGAACAGGCCCAGCACCACGGCGATGCACAGGAATACCGCGCACATCACCGGCATCAGTTTCCAGTCGGCCAGCTTGCCGCCGACCAGGCCGCCCACCGTGATGCCGGCGCCGAACAGCAGCAGCACCCAGCTTTCCTGCTGCGCGGTGAAGCCGGTGACGTCGAGCAGGATGTAGGCGATGTAGGTGATCACGCTGAACATGCTGATCGACGCCAGCGTCGAGGTCAGCAGCGAGAGCTGCACGCGCGTGTCGATGATGGAGCGGAACTCCTGGAAGATATTGCCGCCCTGCATGGGGATCTTCTTGGGCAGCATGGCCCACAGCATGGCGGCGGCCACCACGCCGATGACGGTCACCACGCCGAAGGTCGAGCGCCAGCCCGCCGTGTGGCCGAAGGCAGTGCCCAGCGGCACGCCCAGGATGTTGGCCACGGTCAGGCCGGTGAACATCAGCGCCACGGCCTGGGCACGTTTGGCCGGGGCCACCAGCTCGGCAGCGACCACCGAACCGATGCCGAAAAAGGCTGCGTGGCAGAAGGCGGTCACCACGCGCGCCACCATCAGGAAGCTGTAGCTGGGGGCGACGGCGCACAGGATGTTGCCGAGGATGAAGAGCAGCATCAAGCCCACCAGCGCCTGCTTGCGCGGCCACTTGGCGGTGAGGATGGCGAGAATGGGCGCGCCGGCGGCCACGCCCAGCGCGTAGCCTGAGACCAGCATGCCGGCCGCAGGCGCCGACACCGCGAGGTCGCGCGCGACGTCGGGCAGCAGGCCCATGATGACGAATTCGGTGGTGCCGATGCCGAAGGCGGCAACGGCAAGGGCAAACAAGGGCCAATTCATGGGCAGTCCAGGCAAGGGGAGAGAGGCGCGGCGGGGATCGCCGCGCGAAGCCGCAAGTTTACCGTTTCGCGGGAAATGTTGCTGGGCAGGATGCAGGTCTTGTGCAGACGACAAGCCAGCCCACCGGCCTGCTACAGCGCCTGCGACCTCAGCGGTCGGCCGGACGCCTGCTTGAGCCAGCCCTTGAACAAGGACATCAGCGCGCCATACGCCGGCAGGAAGAACAGCAGGCTGATGGCCAGCTTGAAGCCGTAGTCCACCAGCGCGATCTCCACCCAATGCTCCGCCATGAAGGGATCGGTGCTGCGCCAGAATGCAATCGAGAAGAAGGCCAGCGTGTCGCTGGCGTTGCCGAAGAACATCGACACCGACGGCGCCAGCCACCAGTGGCGGCTCGTGCGCAGCCGGTTGAACACGTGCACGTCCAGGATCTGGCCCAGCGCATACGCCATGAAGCTGGCCGCCGCGATGCGCGCCACGAACAGGTTGAAATGCGCGAGCGCGCCGAAGCCCTGCCATTGCCCCATATAGAACAAGGCCGAGACCGCGTACGAGATGAACAGCGCCGGCAGCATCACCGCAAAGATGATGCGACGCGCCAGCGGCGCGCCGAAGAAGCGCACGGTCAGGTCGGTCGCCAGGAAGATGAAGGGAAAGCTGAACGCGCCCCAGGTGGTGTGCAAGCCGAAGATGGAAACCGGCAGCTGCACCAGGTAGTTGCTGGAGGTGATCACCAGCAGATGGAACAGCGCAAGCCATGCCAGCACAGTCGCGTGCCGACGCAAGTCGAAGGTTGTCATATTGACCTTTTTGATGAATGGGGTAAGGGAACCCATTGAAAACGCCTTGTCCCGGAAGCCGGAACAAGGCGGAAGAGGCGCTACTCTAGCACAGCGGCGGCCGCGGCATTATGCGCGCGGCGTGATAGCGCTCATCAGAATTTGTAGCTGGCGCCCACTCGCACCACCGGGTACAGGTTGTAGCCATGCACCTTGTCGGACAGCTCGGCATTCTCGGCTGCTACGTCGCGTCCCAGCTGCGCGCACAGCGGCGCCGGTGCGCTGCAGCCGGAGTTGCTCAGCGAGGTCGAGCCGTTGCCCTGGAACATGACGCCGACATCGGCCGTGAAGCCCCAGCCCTTGTTGGGCGCGACCGCATTGCCGTAGCCCAGGCCCAGGTAGGGCGCGATACGCTTGAAATCCACCCGGCCGTCGACCTGGCCTGCCTGCGCCGAGGTGTAGGTGTTGCCGTTCAGGGTATAGGTGCCGTTGGCCTTGGGTTTGCCGGTGGCGTCGATCTTGTTGCCGTTGTAGATCACCCCGCCAGAGAGGCGGAACTCGTTATGGAACGGGAACCAGTCCAGCAGCGCATCGAAGGTGCGCAGTTTGGCCTTGGCATCGTAGTTCACGCTGTTGGTGCTGGAGTTGAAAGAGTAGTCGAAGTAGTTCACGCCGACGCGCGCGTTGAGCGTGGGCGCAAGCGGCATGCTCAGGTGGAAGCCCACGCCGGTGGTACCGACATCGCCGCTCAGGCCAAGGTCGACCGCCTGCGCCGGTTGCGCGGACAAGGCGATGACGCCGGCCAGTGCGAAGACCAAGGTGACGGATGAGGTTGCGCGGGTGATGCGGGTAGCGGTGCGCTGCATGTGGATTCCCCCTTGTAGTGGCGCTGCCGGCGCGGAAGGCGCCGGTGCAGCATGTAGGGAAAGTCTAGTGCGCAGCGCTGCGCCAGGAAAAGCGCGGCAGCGGAGAAAAAATGCAGGATCGCGCAAAAAACAACATGGAAGAGCTGCTGCTCATCAGCCGCTCTGACGGCGGATTTGCAGCTGATTCAGCTCTTCCGTGCGCGCGTTTTCGCGCGCTTCAGTGCAGCTCCCGGCGCATGTTCAGCGCGCATTGCGCGGACGCGCCGCACCGTTCACCGCCAGGTAGACCGCATACACCGAGGTGGTGGCGGTGATGAACAGGCGGTTGCCGCGCGGGCCGCCGAACACCACGTTGGAGACCACTTCCGGCACCAGGATCTTGCCCAGCAGCGCGCCGTCGGGTGCATAGCAATGCACGCCGTCGCCGGCCGAGGTCCAGATGTTGCCGCGGTCGTCCAGGCGGAAGCCGTCGGCCAGGCCCGGGCTGATGGTGGCGAAAACTTCGCCGCCGCGCAGCCTCACGCCGTCCACCACGTCGAACACGCGGATATGGTGTGGGCCGCCTTCGCGGTGGGTGAGGCCGGTGTCGGCGATGTAGAGCTTGCTTTCGTCGGGCGAGAAAGCCAGGCCGTTGGGGCGCTCCATGTCGGCGGCGACGATGCTCATCTCGCCGGTGTTGCCGTCCACGCGATAGACGTTGCAGGCGTCGATTTCGGTCTGGGCCGAATAGCCCTCATAGTCGCTGTTGATGCCGTAGTCGGGATCGGTGAACCAGATCGAGCCGTCCGACTTCACTACCACGTCATTGGGCGAATTCAGTCGTTTGCCTTGCCAGTGCGAGGCGAGGGTGGTGATGCTGCCGTCGTGTTCGGTGCGCACCACCGCGCGGCCGCCGTGCAGGCAGCCGACGATGCGTCCCTCGCGGTCCAGCGTATTGCCGTTGTTGAAGTTGGACGGCTGGCGGAACACGCCCGCGCCGGCGCCTTCGGACCAGCGCATCAGGCGGTTGTTGGGGATGTCGCTCCAGATCAGCTCTTGCGTGGCGGCCAACCATACGGGGCCTTCGGACCAGCGGTTGCCGGTATGCAGGCAATCGAGTTGGGCGGTGTCGATCACCATGCGGCGAAAGCGCGGGTCCAGGTGCTGGAAGGGGGAATCGGGCAGGGACATGCAATCTCCTCGTCAGTATGTTCTTGGTAGTAGTGGCGGCGTGATTCAGCGATATTGCCGGCGCCGGCCGGACAGCACGATCACCGCGATGATGATCAGGCCTGAGAGCACCGAGCGGCCGCCGGCCGACAGGCCCACCACGTTCAGCAGCGTGTTGGTGAAATACAGGAACAGCGCCGCGCCCCAGATGCCGGCCACGGTGGCGCGCCCGCCAGTGACGCTGGTGCCGCCGATGACCACCACCGCCACCGACATCAGCAGATATTCATTGCCCATGTCGAGCGAGGCGCCGCCGGAGAAGCCTGCGATCAGCAGCGCGCAAGCGGCGGCGAACACCGCGCACAGCACATAGCACAGGCAGCGGATGCGCTCCACGCCGATGCCGGCCAGCCAGGCCGCGCGGGCGTTCTGGCCCACCGCGGAGAGGAAGCGACCGAACAGCGTGCGCGCCAGCGTCCACGCCAGCGCCAGCGCGATGGCCAGCACCAGCCAGGCCAAGAGCGGCAGGTGCAGCAGCCAGCCGGTGGCGAAGTTGGCCAAAAGCTCGGGCGGCGTGATCTTCAGCCCCTGGCCGACGTGGATCGCCAGCGACTGCAGGATGAAGGAGGACGACATGGTGGCGATGATTGGCGGGATCTGCAGCAGCCGGATCAGCAGGTAGTTGCACACGCCGACCGCCACGCCGGTGGCCAGCGCCACGCCCAGGCCCAGCAGGATGCCGCCGTCCTCGCCGCCCATGCTGCGCACGGCGAGAGCGCCGACCAGCCCGATGGTGGAGGGAATGGACAGGTCGATGTTGCCCGGCCCGGTGGTCACCACCAGCATCTGGCCCAGGCCCACCAGCACCATCAGCGCGCCGAAGGACAGCGCCGACAGCCCGATATTGAAGGCCGCCTCGCCGCCGGCCACTCCCAGCGTGGCCAGCCACAGCAGCGCCGCGCCGATGAAGGACCAGGCCCAGCGGCGCTGCTCCAGTGCGAGCTTGAGTTGGTTCATTGATGTTCTCCCCGGCGCGAGAGCAGCATGCGCAGCGACAGCACGATGATCAGGATCGCTCCCTGCAGGCCGATCTGCCACTTCGGCGCGATGTTCAGGAACGACAGGAAGGAAGCCGCGATGCCCAGCGTGATCGCCCCCAGCGTGGCGCCGATGGGCGAGACCTTGCCGCCGATGAAGCTGCCGCCGCCCAGGATCACGGCGGCGATCGACACCAGCGTATAGCGCTGCGCGATGTTGGCGTCGGCCGAGGTGGTGATGCCCACCAGCGTCAGCGCCGACAGGATGCCGAGGATGCCGGCCAGGCCGTACATCAATGCCTTGGCGCGCACCACCGAACCGCCGCTGCGCACGATCGCCTTGGGATTGCCGCCGGCGCCGCGCAGCCGCACACCCGGCGAGGTGCGCATCAGGAACCAGTGGCCGAGGGCGGCGATGATGAAGGCATAGACGATCGGCGTGGGCACCACCGGAATGGCCAGGTTCATCAGGTCCTGCAACCATTGCGGCGTGGCGCCGCCGGGCATGGGCAGCAGGATCAGCGCCCAGCCGCCCCAGACGAAGGACAGGCCCAGCGTCACGACGATCGAGGGCAGGCTGAACAGCTCGACCAGCGCGCCGATGGCGGCGTACAGCAGCACGCAGCCGACCAGTGCGGCGATGCCCAGCGCCGGTTGCTCCGGCAGCCAGGTCACCGCGATGCAGGACACCAGGCTCACGAACGCGCCGATCGACAGGTCAAGGTCGTTGACCGCGATGATGCACAGCTGCGCCATGCTGGCCAGGATCATCGGCACCGCCAGGTTCAGCAGCAGGCCCAGGCCGAAGTAACTCATGGTGTTGGGGTTGATCCAGAAGATCGGCGCCAGCACGGCGGCCAGCGTAGCCACCGGCAGCAGCAGGGTCTGGATCTCATGACGCGGCAGCGCGCCCAGGCCGGCGCGCGCGCTTGTGTTGGCGGCGGTGCTCATGCGCGCGCTCCTTTCAGGGTGGGCTTGGTGTGCTCGGCTGCGTCGGCCTCGGCGCGCGCATTGCCGAAGGAGGCCGCGATGATGCGCTCTTCCGACAATTCATGGCGCGCCAGTTCCAGCGTGATGTGGCGCTGGTAGAAGACGTAGGTGCTGTCGCAGTAGTCCAGCTCGTCGTTCTCCGTGGTGTACCAGACGAAGCTGCGCCCGCGCGCGGCCTCGGCGCGGATCAGGCGGTACATGTCGACCTTGGTGCCGAAGTCGACTCCGCGCATCGGATCGTCCATGAGGATCAGCTCGGCGTCCGACGACAGCGCGCGGGCAAACAGCACCTTCTGCTGGTTGCCCCCGGACAGCGACAGCATGTTGTGATTCAGGTCGGGCGTGCGGATGGCCACGCGCTCATGCCATTCGCGCCCCAGCGCCTCTTCGGCGGCGCGATCGACCACGCCGCCGCGCGAGAGCGAGGGCAGCTTGCGGATGCTCAGGTTGTGCAGGATGCTCCACAGCGGGAAGTTGCCGTCGCGTCCGCGATCGCCCGCCACGAAGGCCACGCGCATGCGGCCGCGGTACTGTTCGAACAGGCGGATCAGCATGTCGGTCTGGCCCTGTCCGGCCAGGCCGGAGAGCCCCACCACCTGGCCGCGTGCAACGCGCAGGGCGCGCACCGGCGAGGCGGGCGGCATCGCGGCCTCCAGCAGTTGCTCGGCGCCGGCATGCGCGTTGACCGGGGCTGCTTCGGCCCGGCTGTTTGCTTGAGTCTCTGCCTGCGTTTCTGCCTGCTTGTCGATCTGCTTCTGGTCGGCATGGCCCATTGCCTGGACCAGCGCCTCACGGGTGAGGTTGGCCGTGGCGTCGCTCATCACCAGCCGGCCGTCGCGCATCACGGCGATGCGATTGCAGCAGTCGAAGATCTCGCCCAGCATGTGCGAGATGAACACCAGGCTCATGCCGTCCTGCAGCCGGCGGCGGATATAGGCGGTGAGGCGGGCGGCGGTCTGTGCGTCCAGGCTGGAGGTCGGCTCGTCCAGGATCAGCAGCCGCACCGGCGCATCGACCACGGTGAAGGCGCAGGCGATCTCCACCATCTGGCGTTGGGTGATGCTGAGTTCGCCTACCACGCGATCAGGGTCGACGCCGTGGCCGGGGAAGATCTCATCCAGCTTCTCCAGCACCAGCCGGCGCGCCTTGCGGCGCCAGCCCCAGCCTTTCAGGGCCGGGTGGAACACGCACAGGTTCTCGGCCACGTTCAGGTTCAGGCACAGCGACAGTTCCTGGAACACGCAGCGTACGCCCAGGCGATAGGCGCTCTGGGTCGAGTAGTGCGGCTGCGGCGCGCCGTCGATCACGATGCTGCCGTCATCGCCCGGCAGCACGCCGGCCAGCACGTTCATCAGGGTCGACTTGCCGGCGCCGTTGTGGCCGACCAGGCCCCAGCATTGGCCGGGGGCGATGTCCAGGCTGACGTCTTGCAAGGCCTTGACCTGGCCGAAGGATTTACGGATGTGCGATAGGCTGCACAAGGCTGCGCCGCCGGCGTGCACGGGCAGCGGCGGCGAAGAGGGGGATGGGATTGGGTTCACGGTGGATGATCCGTTTCCTGAAGAGGGGGCGGAAGACGCCGCGACGCCGGCGCCGCCGTCAGGGAGGGCAAGATGGCCGCGCCGGCTGCATCGGCCGGCGCGTGCGCGTGCCTGCTTACTTTTTGGGTGACGCGTCGAGCAGCTTGACGGTGTCGGCCTGCGAGAAGCCGATATCGGCCACGCCGCCCTGCGGGGTCTTGGACAGCGCGTCAGGCAGCTGATCCTGCTGCAGGTAGAGCAGCGGGGCGACGATGTCGATGTCCTTGGGCACCTTCTTGCCGGCCAGCACCTGCTGCGCCACCCAGAAGGCCACCGTCACCGCGCCCGGCGGGTTGGAGGCGGAGTAGGTCTTGTAGCCGGTGGGGATCTGCGTCTTCCACCATTGCAGCTCGTCCTCGCGGTTGCCCAGGATGATGATGGGCAGCTCGCGATTGGCCGCCTTGAAGGCTTGCGCCACGCCGAAGCCGTCGCCGCCCTGGGTCACCACGCCGTCCACCTTGGGCAGCGTCGGCAGGATGCCGGAGACCGCCTTCTGCGCCACGGTCTGGGCCCAGTCGCCGTTGACCGAGCCGACGATCTTCAGGCCCGGATGCTTCTTGATGCCGTCCATGATGCCGGCGTGGATCTCGCCGTCCACCGACACCCCGGCCAGGCCGCGGATCTCGAGGATATTGCCCTTGCCGTTCAGGCGCTCGGCCAGGTAGTCGATCTGCTTCTCGCCCATCTTGCGGAAGTCGAAGGTCACGCGGTAAGCGCAGGGCTCGGTCACCACGCCGTCGTACGAGACCACCACCACGCCGGCCGCGCAGGCCTTCTTGATGGTGCCGTTCAGGGCGGTGGGCGAAGCCGCATCCACCACGATCGCCTTGTAGCCCTGCAGGATCAGGTTCTGGATCTGCTGGGCCTGCTCGGTGGGCTGGTTCTCGGAGGTGGTGAAGGCCGGGGCGGCGGCCACCAGCTTGCGCTTGACGGCGTCGTCCGCGGTCGCGGCCCAGGTCTTGAGCATCGACTGGCGCCAGGCATTGGCGGCGTAATTGTTGGACAGGGCGATCTTGGCCGAGGAGGTGTCGCCGGTGGCGACCTGGGCGCCGGCGTGGCCGGACGCGAACAGCAGGGTGGCGGATGTTGCGGCAAGGGCGTAACCCAGCGCGGCGCGACGGCGCCGTACAGATGCGTTCATATTGTCTCCGTTGTTGTTGATCAAAGCGGGCGGTAAGACCATCCCGCATTCTTCTTATTGTTTGATGTCTTCTTGATGGACGCTTGGCGCGCGCGACTTGTGGCTGCGCGCGGTCAAGTTGTATGACTTTTTTATCATAGGGAGGGCAAAAATGGATGTCAACTGGTCAGACCAAATTTGACCGATGCAAATTTTTCAGCAGTG
This sequence comes from Herbaspirillum sp. LeCh32-8, assembly GCF_017814915.1. Lineage (GTDB taxonomy): Bacteria > Pseudomonadota > Gammaproteobacteria > Burkholderiales > Burkholderiaceae_D > Herbaspirillum. Next base: position 40,155 of record NZ_JAGIPZ010000001.1, read on the forward strand.
GAAAACGTTTGCGGGCTGCGCGCAAACAAAAGTTGCGTAACTTGAATGCAATGATGGCAACTTCGGGGGCGATCTCGCGCAAGCTCATCCGCAACACGCGGCCGTTGTTTTTTGCCGCCGGACGGGAACGGCCGGGCCCGTGCAAAGCGGCCGGCGTCGCCAAGGACCGGGCGTTTGATGCACATCAAGGCGGCGGCCCCGGCGCCCACCTATCCTGCAATCTCCAATCAATCCCTGTCCGCCCGACGTGCGGCTCACGGTGCGGTGCGCCTGCAGTGTGGCACCGACCGTTCCAGCCGCGCCCAGTCCGGCGGCCGGCCAGGAGCTCCAAATGCACGTCGCCCATCCGTCCACCCTGCACAATGCCGCCACCCTGGCGGGCATGAACAAGAGCGTGCTGCGCAAAATGGACCAGCGCGGCCCGCGCTATACCTCCTATCCGACCGCCGACCGCTTCTCCAGCGAGTTCGCCGTCAAGGATTACCTGCACGCCGTCTCCGACCGCCGCAGCATGAGCGCCTGGCGCGCGCTGTCGTTGTACCTGCACATCCCGTTCTGCGACACCATCTGCTACTACTGCGCCTGCAACAAGATCGTCACCAAGAACCGCGCCAAGGCCGCGCTCTACCTGAGCTACCTCAAGCGCGAGATCAGCATGCAGGGCTCGCTGTTCTCCGGCATGAACCATGTCGAGCAGCTGCACTTCGGCGGCGGCACGCCGACCTATCTGTCGGACGAGCAGATGGGCGACCTGATGGCGCACATCCGCAAGAGTTTCACGCTGGCGCCTGACCATGTCGGCGAATACTCCATCGAGATCGATCCGCGCACGGTGTCGATCGAGCGCGTGCGCACGCTGCGCTCGCAGGGCTTCAACCGCATCAGCCTGGGCGTGCAGGACTTCGACCCCGAGGTGCAGCGCGCGGTCAACCGCGTGCAGTCGGAAGAGCAGACGCTGGAGATCATCAACGCCGCGCGCAGCGCGGGATTTCGCTCCATCAGCATCGACCTGATCTACGGCCTGCCCAAGCAGAACGTGATGTCGATGGCGCGCACGCTGGCCAAGGTGGTGGCTGCCAGCCCGGACCGCATCGCCGTCTACAACTACGCGCACATGCCGCAGCTGTTCAAGACCCAGCGCCAGATCAACGAGGACGACCTGCCCAGCGCCGACAGCAAGCTCGACATGCTGTCGCTGTGCATCCGCCAGCTCACTGCGGCCGGCTACGTCTACATCGGCATGGACCACTTCGCCAAGCCCACCGACGACCTCGCCATCGCCCAGCAGCAGGGCCGCCTGCACCGCAACTTCCAGGGCTACTCGACGCATTCGGAAACCGACCTGGTGGCCTGCGGCGTGTCGGCCATCAGCGCGGTGGGCGGCAGCTACAGCCAGAACGAAAAGACGCTCGACGACTACTACGCGCGCCTGGAAAACTCCACGCTGCCGATTGCCCGCGGCATCCAGCTGGGCATGGACGACGTGCTGCGCCGCCTGATCATCCAGCGCCTGATGTGCAACTTCGAGTTGTCGATCAACTCCCTGGAGATCGCCTATCCCATCGTCTTCCGCGAATACTTCGCCGCCGAGATGGACAAGCTCAAGGCTCTGGAAGAGGACGGCCTGATCAAGATCGAGCCGGAGTGGATCACCGTCGAGCCCAAGGGGCGCCTCCTGATCCGCAACATCTGCATGGTGTTCGACCGTTACCTGATGGCCGACCGCGAGAAGGCGGCGCGCGAGAACAAGGACGCGCCGCAGCGCTACTCGCAGACGGTCTGAGGCAGCCGTCGTGAACCTCTTGCCGGTCTTCCTGGTGGGGCTCATGGGAAGCGTCCACTGCATCGGCATGTGCGGCGGCATCGTCGGGGCGCTCAGCTCCGCCGGTCCGCAGCGCCGGGCGTCGCCGCCGGCGTCTTCCCTCGTGCGCTATGCGCCTGCCGCCTCTGCTGCATCGACGGCCTCGGGTGCGGCGGCCCGCATCATTTCAATCCAACCCGTCCCGGCCGTATCCGGTATCGGCATCGCACTCATGCAAGACGCCACGCGCGTGCTCTGCTACAACCTCGGCCGCCTCTCCAGCTATGCGGCTGCCGGCGCGCTGGCCGGCGGCATCTCTGCCGGCGTGCTGCGCGGCGCGGATGTATTGGGCTGGCTGGCGCCGGCCCAGCAGCTCGCCTATGCCGTCGCCAATCTGCTGCTGGTGTTGTTGGGCCTCTATCTCACGCAGTGGTGGAGCGCATTGGCGCGCCTGGAGCAATGGGGCCAGGGCCTGTGGGCGCTGGTGCGTCCGCTGGCGACGCGCTTCATCCCGGTGGATACGCCGGCCAAGGCGCTGGCGCTGGGCGCCTTGTGGGGCTGGCTGCCGTGCGGGATGGTGTACAGCGCCTTGCTGAGCGCGCTGATGAGCGGCAGCGCTGCCGATGGCGCATTGACCATGCTGGCCTTCGGCGCCGGCACCTTGCCGATGCTGATGGCGGCCGGCCTGTCGGGCGCGCGCATGCGCCGGTTGGCGGCCAGGCCCATGTGGCGTCGCGCCGCCGGCATCGTGGTGCTGGCCTTCGGCGTTCTTGGATTATTGCGCGTTGCCGAAGTCGGCGGACTGGGTATCGCGCGCGGCTGGATCGACGTGTTCTGCGTCAGCCCGGCGCATGGAGTCTGACATGAGCGTTGAAACTACAACCGAAGCACTGCACGATGACCGCCTCTGCTTTCACTGCGGCCAGCCGGTGCCGCCCGGCGAGCGCCTGAGCCTGGCCATCGGCGGCGCGGCGCGCGACATGTGCTGCATCGGTTGCCACAGCGTGGCACGCTTGATCGTCGACAGCGGCTGCGAGGACTTCTACCTGCGTCGCAGTGCGCCCTCGGCGCGCGTTGATGCCGAACAACTGTTGCCGCCGGAGCTGGCGCTGGCCGATCTGCCGGCGGACGGTGGCGAGGGTGGGCACGGCGACGCTGCAGAAGAGCTGGTGCTGTCGATCGACGGCCTGCGCTGCGCGGCCTGCGTCTGGCTGATCGAGAAATACCTGGCGCGCCAGCCGGGCATCCGCATGGCGGAGCTGAACGTGGCCAACGCGCGCCTGCGCATCAGGCGCGACCCGATGCAGTGTTCCACCTCGGCCATCCTGCGCGGCCTGCGCGGCCTGGGCTATACCGCTTATCCCTTCGATCCGTTGCGCCAGGGCGAGCAGGCGCGCCGCGCCTCGCGCCGGCTGTTTCGCCAGCTGTTCATCGCCGGCCTCTCGATGATGCAGGTGATGATGTACGCCGTGCCGGTCTACATGAGCCCGGACGGCATCGAGCCCGACATGATGGCGCTGATGCGCTGGGCCAGCCTGTTCCTGACCATTCCCGCGGTGTGCTACTCGGCGCTGCCGTTCTTCTCCGGCGCCTGGGCCGGCCTGCGCGCCCGCGCGCCGGGCATGGATCTGCCGGTGGCCATCGGCATCGGCGCCGCCTTCATCGCCAGCGCGGTCGCCACCTGGCGCGGCGAGGGCGAGATCTGGTTCGACAGCGTCAGCATGTTCATCTTCCTGCTGCTGACCAGCCGTTACCTGGAAGCGGCCGCGCGGCGCAAGTCGGCGGCGGCGCTGGAGCGCATGCAGCAAGCCTTCCCGGCCTCGGCGCTGCGTGTGGCCGGCTATCCGCAACAGCGCGAGACGACGCTGGTGGCGGCCGCCGCGCTGCAACCCGGCGACGTCATCCTGGCGCGCCCCGGCGACACCATCGCGGCCGACGCGCAATTGCTGGAAAGCGGGGCGGAACTGGATCTGTCCTTGCTGTCCGGCGAAAGCCGCCCGCAAGCGTTCCATGCCGGACAGGAGGCGCCGGGCGGTGCCGTCAACCTGAGCCAGCCGGTGTTGCTGCGCGTGGTGCGCGCCACCCGTGAAAGCACGCTGGCCGCCCTGACGCGCCTGGCCGAGCAGGCCGGCACAGGCAAGCCGGCGCTGGCGCAATGGGCTGACATCGTCGCCTCGCGCTTCGTGGCGGCCTTGCTGATCCTGGCGGTGGCGACCTTCCTTGTCTGGCATTTCATCGACCCGGCGCAAGCTTGGCCGACCGCGATCGCGGTGCTGGTGGTGTCCTGCCCCTGCGCCTTGTCGCTGGCCACGCCCTCGGCGCTGGCCGCGGCCACCGACCGCCTGCTGCGCCAGGGCACCCTGGTGGTGCGCGGCAATGTGCTGGAGACGCTGCAGCGCGCCGACACCATCGTGTTCGACAAGACCGGCACGCTCACGCGCGGCAAGCCGCAGGTGACGGCGGTGTGGACCGCCGCCTTGCATACGGAAGCACAGGCCTTGGCTATTGCGGCGGCGATGGAACGCGGCAGTCTGCATCCGTTGGCCAAGGCCCTGGTGGAGGAGTCCGAACGGCGCGGCGTCGCAGCAGCGACGCCGGAGGCGCTGCAATCGTTCACTGGCGCCGGCATGCAGTGCGAGATCGCCGGCCGCCGCCACCGCATCGGTTCGCAAGCCTTCGTCGGCGAGCTGTGCGGCGCGCCGCTGCCGCCGGCATTGGGCATGCCCGCGGCCGGCGGCGTTGGTTCGGTCTATCTGGGCGATGAGCATGGCTGGCTGGCGCGCTTCGACCTGGCCGATGCCTTGCGCCCGGACGCGCTCGCCACGGTGGCGGCGTTTCGCGCGCAGGGGCGTCGTACCGTGCTGTTGAGCGGCGACCAAGCCGACGTCTGCGCCCAGGTGGCGGGCGCGGTCGGCATCGCCGAGGTGGTGGCCGGCTGTTCGCCGCAACAGAAGCTGGATTATGTGCGCGCGCTGCAGCAGGGCGGCGCGGTGGTGGCCATCGTGGGCGACGGCATCAACGACGCGGCCATGCTGCGCGCGGGCGATGTGTCGTTCGCCATGGGGCGCGGGGCGGCGCTGGCGCAGGTCAGCGCGGATGCCGTGGTGATGGGCGATCGCTTGTCCGCGGTGGCCGACTGTGCGCGCATGGCGCAACGGGCGATGCGGGTGGTGCGGCAGAACCTGGCGTGGGCTGCGACGTACAACTTGCTGGCGATTCCGGCGGCGGCGTTCGGTTTGCTCAACCCATGGATGTCGGCGGTGGGGATGTCGCTCAGTTCCTTGCTGGTGGTGGGCAATGCCTTGCGCCTGAGCCGCGCTGAGGCATTGCCTTCCGGGGTCTTTGCTGACGCCGAAGCCGGAGCGCTGGCTTCGGCGGTCTTGGCGGGGGAGGGGTGATGGAGGCGCTTTATTTGCTGATTCCCTTGAGTACCTTGTTGGTGTTTTTGGCGATCTGGGTGTTTTTTCGGGCTAGCGATAGTGGGCAGTTTGATGATCTGGAGGGGCCGGCGTTGCGGATTTTGCATGATGATGATGGGGTTGCCTCTGATGAGCGGTCTTCCGGGTAGTCTGGTCTTGCTGCCGGTCGATGTACTGGCTTGATGCCTTTCTTTCTCCGGTCGGAACGGAGCGCCGGGGGCGGCCCGGCAGCCGCTCACTTTTCTTGCTCCGCCAAGAAAAGTAAGCAAAAGAAGGCGGCCCCTAAGTGCCAGCCCCTGCGGGGTTCCCGGCGGAGCGCGCTGAAAAATGGGCAAGGCAAAGTCGCTGCGCTCCGGTTGCCTTGCTGATCCATTTTTCACCACGCTCCGCCGGCTGGCCCACAAGGGGAAATACCATCCGCCTCGCCTGCGGCATCGGGATTGGGGCTCGCCTGCGGCATCGCTTGGCTTCATCCTCGCCTGCGGCTTCGATGTGGTGGCTCGCTATCTGATTTAATCCGTCGTCCCTGCGAAAGCAGGGACCCAGCGTCGTTCGTCGCGCCTTACCGACGTCGGCATCCGTCCCCGAGTCAGCATCAGGTTCCAGCCAAGCCGGCCAAAACCACCTTCCCGATCATCAACCTCCGTCGTCCCTGCGAAAGCAGGGATCCAGCGTCGTTCGTCGCGCCTCACCGACGTCGGCATCCGCCCCCAGTCAGCATCAGGTTTCAGCCAAGCCGGTCAAAACCACATTCCCGATCACCAACCTCCGTCATCCCGGCGAAGGCCGGGATCCAGCGTCGTCCGTTGCTCACCGGAACCACCCGAAGCACCGCAATCCTTCACCTGATCACCCGAAGTTCCCCTCTGTCTCCCCGCGGCCTCTCCCCATTTTGATACACGTCAATACCCCCCAAAGCCGCTCCCCGTAAGCTCGCATTGGACAGTACTCAACACAGTGGGGAGAGTTTCGTGAGCAAAGAAAATAGCTACAACTACAAGGTAGTTCGCCAGTTTTCAGTGGCGACCATCCTGTGGGGCGTAGTCGGTATGCTGGTCGGCGTGTTCATCGCCGCCCAGCTGGCATGGCCTGAATTGAATATGGGGATTCCCTGGCTGAGCTTCGGCCGGCTGCGGCCCTTGCATACCAATGCGGTGATCTTCGCCTTCGGCGGCAGCGCGTTGATGGCGACGTCGTATTACGTCGTCCAGCGCACCTGCCAGACGCGGTTGTTCTGCGACTGGCTGGCGGCCTTTACCTTCTGGGGCTGGCAGCTGGTGATCGTGGGCGCGGCGATTTCGTTGCCGCTGGGCTTCACGCGCGGCAAGGAATACGCCGAGCTGGAGTGGCCGCTGACCATCCTGATTGCGGTGGTGTGGGTGGCTTACGCGGTGGTGTTCTTCGGCACCATCGTCAAGCGCAAGGTGCAGCACATCTATGTGGCCAACTGGTTCTACGGCGCCTTCATCCTGGCCGTGGCCCTGCTGCACATCGTCAACGGCATGACCATGCCGGCCACGCTGACCAAGTCGTACTCCATGTACAGCGGCGCGCAGGACGCGATGATCCAGTGGTGGTACGGCCACAACGCGGTGGGCTTCTTCCTGACCGCGGGCTTCCTGGGGATGATGTATTACTTCATTCCCAAGCAGGTCAACAAGCCGGTGTATTCCTACCGCTTGTCGATCGTGCACTTCTGGGCGCTGATCTTCACCTACATGTGGGCCGGCCCGCACCATCTGCACTACACCGCGCTGCCTGACTGGACCCAGTCGCTGGGCATGGTGTTCTCGCTGATCCTGCTGGCGCCGTCGTGGGGCGGCATGATCAACGGCATGATGACCCTGTCGGGCGCCTGGCACCAGCTGCGCACCGATCCCATCCTGAAGTTCCTGGTGGTGTCGCTGTCGTTCTACGGCATGGCCACCTTCGAGGGCCCGATGATGGCCATCAAGACCGTCAACGCGCTGTCCCATTACACCGACTGGACCATCGGCCACGTGCACTCCGGCGCGCTGGGCTGGGTCGGCTTCATCACCATGGGTTCGATGTACTACCTGATCCCGCGCCTGTCGGGCAAGACCCAGATGTGGAGCAAGGACTTGATCGAGATCCACTTCTGGGTGGCCACCATCGGCATCGTGCTGTACATCGCCGCGATGTGGATCGCCGGTGTGATGCAGGGCCTGATGTGGCGCGCGGTCAACAGCGACGGCACGCTGACCTATACCTTCGTGGAGAGCGTCAAGGCCACCTATCCGTACTACGTCATCCGTCTGATGGGCGGCCTGATGTACCTGGCCGGCATGATCGTGATGGCTTACAACACCTGGCGCACCATGCGCGGCACCACGCTGGCCGTGGCGCCGATCCCGGCTGTCGCCAACACCGCGCATTGATTGGGGGAAAGAATGAAGTTTTCGCATGAATGGATCGAGAAGAACCCCTGGCTGCTGATCACCCTGGTGGTGCTGGTGGTGAGCGTGGGCGGGCTGGCCGAGATCGTGCCGCTGTTCTTCCAGAAGTCGACCACCGAGCCGATCGCAGGACTCAAGCCGTATTCACCGCTGCGCCTGGCCGGTCGCGATATCTACATCCGCGAGGGCTGCTACAACTGCCACTCGCAGATGATCCGTCCGCTGCGCGCCGAGACCGAGCGCTACGGCCATTACTCGGTAGCAGGCGAGTCGGTGTATGACCACCCGTTCCAGTGGGGCTCCAAGCGTACCGGGCCCGACTTGGCGCGCGTGGGCGCCCGCTACAGCGACGAGTGGCATCGCGCCCACCTGCACAACCCGCGCGACGTGGTGCCGGAGTCCAATATGCCGGCCTATCCGTGGCTGGAGCAGGCCAAGCTGGACAACTACGACATCGTCTCGCGCATGCGCGCCCTGAAGCGCATCGGCGACCCCTACACCGAAGAAGACATCAAGAACGCGCCGGCCGAGCTGGCCGGCAAGACCGAACAGGATGCGTTGATCGCCTACCTGCAGGGCCTGGGCATATTGATCAAGGCGGAGAGATAAGACCATGAGCGAATTTTTCACCGACGCGCGCAGCATGATCACGCTGGTCAGCTTCGTCACCTTCGTCGGCATCATCTGGTGGACCTACGTCAGCCACAAGCCAGCCGACTTCTCGCAGGCGGAGATGCTGCCCTTCGCCGACGGCGACATCGGCCAGCCGGCCGATGCTTCCGGAAAGGAGGCGCGCCATGGCTGATTTCACCAGCGGTTTCTGGAACATCTGGATCATCGTCCTCACCGTGCTGGGCATCCTGGGCTGCGGCCTGCTGCTGTGGCAGCAGTCGACCTGGAAGGTGAAGAAGGGCGACCAGCCGGTCGCCGGCTCCACCACCGGCCACGTCTGGGACGAGGATCTCACCGAACTGAACAACCCGCTGCCGCGCTGGTGGATGTGGATGTTCTACCTGACCATCTTCTTCTCGGTCGGCTACCTGGTGGTGTACCCGGGCCTGGGCAACTTCGCCGGCACCTTCGGCTGGCAGTCCACCAGCGAGCACGACGAGGACGTGAAGGCGGCCAACGCCAAGTACGGCCCGCTGTTCGACGGCTTCATGAAGCAGGACCTGAAGACGGTGGCGGCCGATCCGCAGGCGCATGCCATCGGTGAACGCCTGTTCCTGACCTACTGCGCGCAGTGCCACGGTTCGGACGCGCGCGGCAACAAGGGCTTCCCCAACCTGACCGACGACGACTGGCTGCACGGCGGCGCGCCGGAGACCATCAAGGAAACCATCATGAAAGGCCGTCACGGTGTGATGCCGCCGATGGCCGCCGCGGTGGGCACCGACAAGGATGTCGACAACGTTGCCAACTACGTGCTGAGCCTGTCTGACTCGACCCATGACCCGATCAAGGCCGAGCTGGGCAAGTCGAAGTTCGGCGCCTGCATGGCCTGCCACGGCGCCGGCGGTAAGGGCACCCAGGCGCTGGGCGCGCCCAACCTGTCGGACAAGATCTGGCTGTACGGCGGCAGCATCGACACCATCAAGGAAACCATCAACAAGGGCCGCGACAACACCATGCCGGCCTTCGGCGAGTTCCTCGGCGAACCCAAGGTGCATGTGCTGGCGGCGTATGTGTGGAGCCTGTCCAACAGGCCGAGCAACGCAGCGGCGAAGTAACGACCGGATGCCGCTCCCGCTGTCGCGGGAGCGCGCCGGTTCAAATCGCAACGTGCTTGTCGTCCCTGCTTGCGCAGCAACGACGGGTTTTGAAGGCATCAGATGAATTCCAAGCAAGCCAATGGCGCGGAGCCGCCACCCAGCCAACAGCCAAGCCAGCCGCAGGAAGAATACGCGGTCATCCGCATGTACGAATCGCGCGAGCAGATCTATCCGCGCGAGATCAAGGGACGTTACGCCAGCCTGCGCTGGCTTTGTGTGTTTCTGACCCAGCTGGTGTTCTACGGCCTGCCGTGGATCAACTGGAACGGCCGCCAGGCGGTGCTGTTCGACCTGGCCGCGCGCAAGTTTTACCTGTTCGGCCTGGTGCTGTGGCCGCAGGATTTCATCTGGCTGGCGGCGCTGCTGATCATCTGCGCCTTCGGCCTGTTCCTCTTCACCGCGATGGCCGGGCGCGTGTGGTGCGGCTACGCCTGCCCGCAGACGGTCTACACCGAGATCTTCATGTGGATCGAGCGCCGCATCGAAGGCCCCCGCAGCGCGCGCATGCGCCTGGACCGCCAGCCGTGGAGCGTCGACAAGCTGTGGCGCAAGTCGGCCAAGCACCTGGCCTGGGGCGCGGTGGCGCTGTGGACCGGCATCAGCTTCGTCGGTTACTTCTCACCCATGCGCGAGCTGCTGCCGGAACTGGCGACGTTCGCCTTCGGCCCGTGGGAGATCTTCTGGATCCTGTTCTACGGCTTCGCCACTTACGGCAACGCCGGCTGGATGCGCGAGCAGGTGTGCAAGTACATGTGTCCCTACGCACGCTTCCAGAGCGCGATGTTCGACCGCGACTCGCTGATCATCACCTATGACGCCGGCCGCGGCGAGCCGCGCATGCCGCAGGCCAAAGCCGCCAAGGCCGAGGGGCGCGCCGGCGACTGCATCGACTGCACGATGTGCGTGCAGGTGTGCCCGACCGGCATCGACATCCGCCAGGGCCTGCAGTACATGTGCATCGGCTGCGCCGCCTGCGTCGACGCCTGCGACAGCGTGATGGACAAGATCAAGCGGCCGCGCGGGCTGATCCGCTACTCCACCGAGAACGCGGTGGAGCAGGGCTTGCCGGCCGCCGAAATCCGCCGCCGCCTGCTGCGTCCGCGCATCCTGATCTATACCGCCATCCTGGGCGCGGTAGCGGCGCTGTTCGCCGGCTCGCTATGGGTCCGTACGCCGGTCAAGCTGGACGTGATCCGCGACCGCGGCTCGATGGGGCGCGAGGTGGAGGACGGCATCATCGAAAACGTCTACCGCCTGCAGATCATCAATGCCAGCGAGCGCGGCCATCGCTACCGCATCAGCGCCACCGGCATCGAAGGCCTGACGGTGGCCCCGGCCGACGTCATCAGCCTGGAGGCGACCCAGACCCTGTCGGTGCCGGTGCGGGTACGCGCACCACATGGAGCCGGCGAGAGCGGCTCCAACAAAATCCGTTTCGAACTGCAGGCCGAGGACGACCCCGCGCTCCACGTGAGCGAAAAGGCGGTGTTCTTGGTGCCGCGCCGCTGACCTTGGAGGACAACATGGCAATCGCATCAACTTCGCTTTCTCCCAACGGCGCGCGCGCCAAGCCTTGGTATCGCCATCGCTGGCCGTGGCTGCTGATGTCGGGCCCGGCCGTGGTGGTGGTGGCCGGCGTGTTCACCGCCTATCTTGCGATATCGCGCAGCGATGCATTGGTGGCTGACGATTATTACAAGCAGGGCAAGGCCATCAACAAGGATCTGAGCCGCGATCGCGAGGCCTGGCGCCTGGGGGCCGAGATCAGCATGCGCTACGACCCGGCCGCGCGCGCCCTGCGCGGCAAGCTGCAGATGAAGCAGGCGCCGGCCGCCGGCGAGGAGGGACGCACCCTGTTCCTGAGCCTGGTGCATCCGACCCAGCCGGCCAAGGATCGCGCACTGGTGGTGCGAAGCGCGGCCGACGGCAGCTTCTCGCTGCCGCTGGACGAGCTGGAGCAGGCGCGCTGGCGCCTGGTGGCCGAAGACGCCAGCCACGCCTGGCGGCTGCACGGCGCCTGGTTGTGGCCGCAGCAGCGCGCGGTGGACATGAGTGCAGAGGCTTACGCGCCGGCCGAATAGCGCCGGCGCCCGACATGCTCTACACTGAACTTGCCGAGCCGGCCTGAAGACCGGCGCAAGCCCCGGCGCCCGCCGCGGGAACATTCAAGGAGACGGCAATGCGCAAGACGCACCGCAACACCGCTATCGTCGGCTGGATGGCGTTCCTGATGGCCATTGCGGCCGAAGGCCTGTTCTTTTCCGTATTCGATCCGATCGCGCTGGCGCAAGCCGCCGGCCGCGAGTGGGACGCCCTGGGCGCCTACAGCATCGGCTTCTTCTGTTTCTGGGGATGTTTTGCCGCGGCCGGCCTGCTGGCCGTGCGGCTGACGCAAGCCGTCCGTGACGGACGGCCGCGTCGCTTTGCGTGATGGGGTGATGGCGGGATGAGCGGGATGAGCGGCGTGTGAAGGCGCAGCCGCTTCAGACGGTCGCGCGGATCGGCGGCGGGGCGCAGGCTTCGGCGCCGGCGGCCAGGCGTTTCAACTCGGCCAGGTCGATCACCTCGACGTCGCGCTGCTCCACCGCCAGCAGGCCCTGCTTGCGGAACTTGGAGATCAGGCGGCTGATGCTCTCGATGGTCAGGCCCAGGTAGTTGCCCACGTCCTGGCGCGTCATGCGCAGCTGGAAGCGGGTCGACGAATAACCGCGCGCCGCATAGCGCGAGGACAGGTTGACCAGGAAGGCGGCGAAGCGCTGCTCGGCGCGCATATTTCCCAGCAACATGATCACGTTCTGCTCGGTGGTGATCTCGTGGCTCATGATGCGGTGGAAGTGGCGCAGCAGGTGCGGGATCTGGCCGAACAGCTGCTCCAGGCGCGCGAACGGGATCTCGCACACTTCGCTGTCCTGCAGCGCGACCGCGTCGCACTGGTGGGTCTCGGTGCTGATGGCGTCCATGCCCAGCAGTTCGCCGGGCATCTGGAAGCCGGTGATCTGGCGGTCGCCGTCGAGGTTTTCCTGGTAGGTCTTGAAGTGCCCCACGCGCACCGCATACAACGCGGTGAAGCGGTCGCCGATGCGGTACAGGAAGTCGTCGCGCGCAACCTTGCGGCGGCCGATGATCTTGTCCAGGCGCTTCATGTCGGATTCGTCCAGCCCCATGGGCAGGCACAGCTGGTGCATGCCGCAGGCGGTGCAGCTGCGTAATGCCGAGCTGCTGGCGGCTTCACGTGCGGCTGTCAAAGCGGACACCTGGGGCAGCGGCGAGACTGCGGGGGAGGCGGAGTGCGGTACGGAGTGGCAAGGCTGGTTCATACGATGTTCCCGGCGGACATGATGTTGCGATCTACGATGGGTCAATTTTAAGTCTGCGGGACAGGGGAAGTCCGCTGCTATTCTCGAATCAGACGGCATTTCTTGTCCCAGATCAAACATGGTTGAAGTAGTGGCCGCGGCGCAGCAACATGCTGTTGTTGCACGGGAAGAAACGCGTGAGGGTGCGCGAGAAACGGCTGGGGAAATAGGGAGGGGGCGGTCTTGATGGGGGAAAGTGGGCGGTATCGCGGGGTTTACCGGGGACCCGTGATTGCCCTTCCATGCGGCCGTCTTGTTGTTGGAAGATCAAAGCCATTCAGGCTTCTTGCTGCTGTGTTGCCGTTGTTGCTCTTGTTGCCTTTACTGCTTGCTGCTGCATGGCGGCCGACCTCGCCGTCGGCCGCCATGTTCCTGCTCAGGCCTCGCCGCCGGCTGCATTCATCTCGGGCATCGGCAACGGGGTGCTGGTCGGGCGTCCGCGGAAGTCGGTCCAGCACAGGCGCTTGAAGTCGTACAGCTTGCAGCGACGCGCGGTGTCGAAGTACCAGCTCCACGAGAACTTCTGGATCACAATGCGGCCCGGCAGCATGGTCTCCAGCTTCTTCTGCGCCTTCTTCAGGCGATACAGCGGCACGCTCATGTCGACGTGGTGCGCGGTGTGCTCCATGATGTGATGCAGCAGGGCGCCCCACCAGCGGCCGAAGGTCAGGTGCACGGTGGTCGAGACGAAGGGCTGGGCTGCGGCCCAGGTCGCCTTATCGTCGTACCAGGCCACCGAGGTGTGGGTGTGGTGCACGTAGACCACGAAGCCCATCATCGCTTTCCAGAACATGATCGGGATCAGGAAGCCGGTGGCGAACAGGCCCCAGAACGATTGCTCGGTGGCGGCGGCCGCCCAGGCCAGGCCGCCGATCCAGACTGCCGCCACGGCGGTGACCAGCACGCCGTCCCACATGAATTCGGCGCGGCGGGTCGGCATCTGCTTCTTCGAGGGGAAGTACATGCGCTTCCACCACATGTCGATCATGTAATACAGGCCGGGACCGAGACCGCTGCGGTAGACGCGTTCGAGCTGGCGGCGCCAGCGCGGCAGGGCGCGGTATTCCTCCAGCGTGCGCGGCTGCCAGACGAAGTCGAAGCCCTTCAGGTTGGTGTAACCGTGGTGCACCACGTTGTGGCCCACGGCCCAGAGGCTGTAGGGCGTCAGCGAGGGCATGAACAGCAGGCGGCCCAGCCAGGTGTTGAGCTTGCGGTTGGGCGTGAAGCTCTGGTGGCAGGCATCGTGGCCGAGGATGAACAGGCGGCCGATGATGAAGCCCGCGACCACGCCCAGCGCGATCTTGGCCAGTATCCATGGCGTCCAGATGATGGCGGCCAGGGCCAGGCCGAAGAGGCAGAAGTCGATCGCCGAGAGCAGCAGGGCGACGGCCGTGCTGCGCTGGCTGATCGGGATCACCCAGGAGCGGATGATCTTGCGGTGGGGCATCGGTGCGCCGGGGGCGACCGGGGTGGTGGTGTGCGAAGTCGTCGACATCGTATTTACCTCATCTTGCGGTGAACGGTGGGGCGGAGAAGCTGGCTGGGCTTGCCGGAACATGCGCCTGCTACCGTGGCTGCTGCCTCTGCTGATCGTGTAGGCCCCAAAAAAGAACGCGACCGGTCATCAGAGATGACGGATCGCGCCGTTTGGGTCCGGCAAGAATACATGAGAACTGCGCCACGGTCTCCCCGGGCGCAGCGCAAATGCCTGTTCTGGCGATCCGCATCCCGGGTCTGGCCAAGCCTGGCCGGGCCTGCAGCCCGGATGCGCTGTGCGTCTTGCATTTCAGCCTGAAATGACATGGCGCGGCGTCCGGGCAGCGGCGGCCGGCTTCTTAGAAGCGATAACCGACGCCGACGCCGAACAGCCACGGGTCGATCTTGACCGAGCTGATCTTGGCGCCGCCGACCTTCACGTCGCTGGAGATCTGCACCTTCTTGATGTCGAAGTTGACCAGCCAGTGCTTGTCGATCTTGATATCCAGGCCGGCCTGCAGGGCGCCGCCGACGCTGTTGCTGTCGAGGCTGGCGCCATCGTTGAGCACGTGCACGTCGGAGATGCGGGTGTAGTTGATGCCGGCGCCGACGTATGGCGAGAAGCGCGCGTCAGGCGTGAAGTGGTATTGCAGCAGCAGGGTCGGCGGCAGGTGCTTGAAGGTGCCGATCTTCTGGCCGTCCAGGCGCACGTCGTGCTTTTGCGGATAGGTCAGGATCAGCTCGGCGGCGATGTGGGGGGTGAAGAAGTAGCTGATGTCGATTTCGGGGATGGTCTTGGAGCTCACGCTCAGACGATCGGACGCACCCGTGCCGCCCACCGGGTCGGACTTGTTTTCAGGGCTGATGTTGACGGCGCGCACGCGCACCAGCCACGGGCTTTGCGCTTCCTGCGCGAAGGCGGGCGCGGCGAAGGCCGAGGAAAGGGCCGCCGCGGCGGCAGCGATGGTCACGATTTTTTTCATGGCTTTTCTACCTGTCGTTTGATTGTCGATTGATGACGAACGAAAGGTACGCGGGAAGCCGGGGAGCGGCTTTGATGCTGATCAAGCGGGGCGGAATCGAACGCGAGCGCGGGTTTGCGGCCGCCTGTGCGCGGCGATGAAAAGACGCTCCCGGATGTTGTTGCAACATCCGGGAGCGAGAAGGGAGGGACGAAACACAATCGATGCCGGGCGGATCGCGCCCGGCCTTGCAACCGCACGCAGCGGCCGGCCCGATGAGAAGCCGGCTGCGCCGCGTGCGCCAAGCGCGTTGGCGCTTATTCCTTGAAGCGGGCTTCGCGCGCCAGCTTGGTCAGGTTTTCCGGATCTTCGAAGGCCTTGTAGTAGGCGTTCAGGGCCGGCGCCCCGCCCAGGTGGGCGTACAGCACACGCTGGCCCTTGAAGTGGCCCTTCTTGGCCATGTCGATCAGGCCGTCGATGGATTTGCCTTCGTACACCGGGTCGGTCAGCATCGCTTCCATCTCGGCGGCGGTGCGGATGGCGGCGATGGTCTGCTCGCTCGGCAGGCCGTAGGCCGGGCCGCTGTAGTCGGGGATGATCTCGATGTCGGCGTCCTTGAGCACGACCTTCTTGCCGCCCTTGGAAGCGATCAGCTCGCAGGTGTCGTTGGCGATCTTGGTGACGGCGCGGCGGGTCATCGCTTCGTCGTCGGCGGTGTCGATGCCGATCACGCGGCGGCGCTTTTCCTGCGCGGCGAAGCCGACCACCATGCCGGCCTGGGTGGAGCCGGTACAGGTCGCCACCACGATGTTGTCGAAGAAGATGCCCAGTTGCTGTTCCTGCATCGCCACTTCATCGGCGAAGTTGGCGTAACCCAGCCCGCCCAGCGGGTGGTCGGAGGCGCCGGCGGGAATCGGGTAGGGCTTGCCGCCTTTCTTGCGCACGTCTTCCAGTGCCTTGGCCCAGGTGTCTTTCTCGGTGGTGGAGTAGCCGTAGCCGCCCATGATCGGGTTGCCGCCCATGATGCGGGTCAGCAGGATGTTGCCGACCTTGTCGTAGACCGGGTCATCCCATTCCAGCCAGGTTTCCTGCACGGTGTACGACTTCATGCCCACCGCTGCCGCGGCCGCGCACACCTGGCGCGTGTGGTTGGACTGGATGTTGCCGATCGAGACCAGCGTGTCGCAGCCCTTGGCCAGCGCGTCGGCCACCAGCCATTCCAGCTTGCGGATCTTGTTGCCGCCGAAGGCCAGGCCCGAGGAAACGTCGTCGCGCTTGGCCCAGATCTCGGTGCCCAGCATGGCCGACAGGCGCTCCAGCTTGTGGATCGGGGAGGGGAAGAAGCCCAGCGTCTTGCGCGGGAAGAGTTTGTCGAGTGCCAGCATGGGTTGCTCCGGTTCAGGTTCGGTTCAGGAAAATGGTTCGATTCGCATCGAGTCCGCATCGAATCGCCGGGATCAACTTTACGCTTGGCGGTTTAAATGGTGTTTCCGATTTTGTGCCATTATTCGGTTTAAAAAATCGATGATTTTTATAATGTCTGGATAAAATTCCTTAAAATTGATTAATGAAGGAATAAACATCATGTCGCTCGATCGCATGGACAAGCGCATCCTGAAGGCGCTGCAGAAGGACGGCCGCATCGGCAATGCCGAGCTGGCCAAGAAGCTCGGCATGAGCGCCACCGCCTGCTGGAACCACACCAAACGGCTGATGGACGAGGGCTACGTGAAGGAGGTGCGCGCGGTGCTCGATCCGGACAAGCTGGGGCTGCCGGTACTGGTCACCGTGGGCGTGGTGTTGGACCGCTCCACGCCGGAGAGCTTCGCCGAGTTCGAGAAGGCGGTGCGCGAGATCGCCGCCGTGCAGGAGTGCCTGCTGCTGGCCGGCGAGTTTGATTACTGGATCAAGCTGCGCGTGAAGGACCTGCAGGCCTTCAACCGGCTGCATGCGAGCACGCTGCTGCGCCTGCCGGGCGTGCGCCAGTTGCGCTCGTTCTTCGTGCTCAACGAGGTCAAGAACAACCCAGAACTTGTGGTCGAATGAACGATCTTTCTACAAGACCTATACTGTTGGCTTGCTACTTACGTTTAACCCGCACAAGGATCCGTCGATGACTTCAGCCGCACCCCAGCTTGCCGATTCCGCTTCCCAGAACGCTTCGCAACCCCGCAGCTTCTATCCGCCCATCGAGCCTTACGACAAAGGCTTGCTGGATGTGGGCGACGGCCATCGGGTGTACTGGGAAGTGTGCGGCAATCCGCGCGGCAAGCCGGTGGTGTTCCTGCACGGCGGCCCCGGCGGAGGCAGCGGGCCGTCGCACCGTCGCCTGTTCAATCCCGAGAAATACCGCATCGTGCTGTTCGACCAGCGCGGTTGCGGCCGCTCGCTGCCGCACGCCAACCTCGACGCCAACACCACCTGGGATCTGGTGGCCGACATCGAGCGCCTGCGCGAGATGTTGAAGATCGAGAAGTGGCAGGTCTTCGGCGGCTCGTGGGGCAGCACGCTGGCGCTGGCCTACGCCCAGACGCATCCCGAGCGCGTGAGCGAGCTGGTGTTGCGCGGCATCTTTCTGCTGCGCCGGTCCGAGCTGCAGTGGTACTACCAGGAAGGCGCTTCGTGGATGGCACCGGACCGTTGGGATGAATTCCTGGCGCCGATTCCGCCGGCCGAGCGCGGCGACCTGATCACCGCCTATCGCCAACGCCTGACCGGCAACGACGAGGCCGCCAAGCTGCAAGCCGCCCGTGCGTGGAGCCGCTGGGAAGCCAGCACCATCACGCTGGTGCCTGACGAGCGTTTGATCGATTCCTTCAACGATGCGCTGTTCGCGCTGGCGTTTGCGCGCATCGAGAACCACTACTTCTTCAACAAGGGGTTCATGGAGGAGGGCCAGTTGCTGGCCAATGCGTCGCGGCTGAAGGATATTCCGGGCGTGATCGTGCAGGGCCGCTATGACCTGGCGACGCCGCCGAAGTCGGCCTGGGATCTACACAAGGCCTGGCCGGGTTCGCAGCTGCACCTGGTCGACAGCGCCGGTCATGCCTATAACGAGGTGGGGATTCTGGACAAGCTGATTCGTGCGACCGACAGCTTTGCTGACCGCTGAGCGTTTGCTTCAACCTGCGGCGATGCTTCAATCGCCGTTCAACGACGCTGGGTCCCTGCTTTCGCAGGGACGACAGGAATGCGGTAACCTGGACTTGAGCAGGTTCAAGTTCATCACGCGCCTGTCGCTCCTGCGAAAGCAGGAGCCCAGTGGCGCACGTCGCGCATCGACAAATGCCGACGCGTTGATCGGCATGGACTGATCAGCCTCTCCGGTCTATTTCTTGCCGCGCTTGCCGCCGGCATCATTGCTTGCAGCCTGCGCCGGTTGCGACAACTCTTCTTCCAATTCCGCCAGCCTGCCGTTGAGCTTGTTCAACAGCAGCGCCAGCTGGTACGTCTCTTCCTGATCCAGCGCGTCGAATAGCCGCTCGCCGAAGCGTTTGCGCGCCGGCTCCGTCGAGCACAGCACTTCTTTGCCCAATTCTGTCAAAGAGATTTGTTTGACCCGGCGGTCGGCCGGATCGGCCACGCGTTCGACCAGGCCGTCGCGCTCCATGCCGTCCACCGCCTCGGTCACCGTACGCGGGGCGAAGCCGAAGGCCTCGGCCAGGTCGGTCGAGCGCACCGGCGCGTTGTTGCCGATGTAGGCCATCAGCTTGGTGCGCGAGAACGAGGCGCCTTGCGCGGCCAGGAGCTTGTCGAGCGCGCGGTGCGAGCGCAGGTAGAAGTTGCGCAGCGCGTCGGCGGCTTCGGTGTAGTCGTTTGTAAAGCTGGTGGACATGATTTTCTCGGATACCATATCATATGGTACCTCACTAATTCGCTCGATCGCTGTTTTACATGTTTCAAGAATGACCCGGCAAGCCGGGCAGAACCGATATTAGGACAAAAAAGATGACAGACGCCACAACAAGCAACGCCGGGAGCGAGCAGAACCCGGGGCAGGACAATCAAAACGGCAACAACGCCGGCAACGGCAAGCAGAAAAAGCGCATGAGCCCGCGCGCCCGCTTCATCCTGCGTTCGCTGGGCATCGTGGCGCTGGTGGTGGTGGCGGCCTGGATCCTCTACTACCAGTTCCGCGGCAAGTATCTGGAAAGCACCAACGACGCCTTCGTCTACGCCGACAGCGTGACGGTCTCGCCCAAGGTCAACGGTTATGTGGAGCAGGTATTCGTGGCCGATAACCAGGACGTGAAGGCCGGCCAGCCGCTGGTGCGCATCGACCCGCGCGACTACTCGGCGCAGGCCGCGCAGTCCAAGGCGCAGATCGACGCCGCCGCCGCCAGCGAGGATGCCGCCCGCGCGCAGCTGGCCGAGCAGAAGGCCGCCATCGACCAGGCCCGCGCGCAGCTGGCGTCGGCCGAAGAGGACGCGCGCTTCGCCGCCGCTGAAGTCGAGCGTTACACGCCGCTGGCCGCGTCCGGCGCCGAGACGCGCGAGCGCCTGACCACGCTGCGCAATCAGTCGGCCCAGGCCAAGTCCACCGTGGCCGCGCGTCGCGCCGCACTGGATGCGGCCCAGCTGCGCGTGTATTCGATCCAGGCCCAGGTGCGCCAGGCGCAGGCCCAGGGCGAAACTGCCAAGGCCCAGTACGACGCTGCCGCCGTCAACCTCGGTTCGACCGAGATCAAGGCCAGCGTCGACGGCCGCATCGGCGACAAGCAGGTGCGCGTGGGCCAGTTCGTCTCCGCCGGCACGCGCATGATGACGGTGGTGCCGAGCGACTTCTACATCACCGCCAACTTCAAGGAAACCCAGATCGGCATGATGCGCATCGGCCAGCCTGCCGTGATCAAGGTGGACGCATTGCCGGGCCTGGAATTCCAGGGCCACGTGCAAAGCATCTCGCCGGGCACCGGCGCGCAGTTCTCGCTGCTGCCGCCGCAAAACGCCACCGGCAACTTCACCAAGATCGTCCAGCGCGTGCCGGTGCGCATCGCCGTCGACGCCTCGGCGCAGGACCGCAAGGTGTTCGTGGCCGGCCTGTCGGTGACGGTGGAGGTCAATACCATCGCCGCCAAGGACGAGCTGCGCGCGCAGCGTGAGCGCAACAGCGAAGCCAACGCCGGCATCGAGCAAAAGCCGGCCAAGGAGCAGCGTTGAGCGCCGCCGCTCCCACGACCAAGCCGTCCGTCCCGCAGGGCGACAAGGCCGACGCCGCCGCCTGGCTGGCGGTGGCCGCCGGCACGCTGGGCGCACTGATGGCGACGCTGGACATTTCCATCGTCAACTCCTCGCTGCCCACCATCCAGGGCGAGATCGGCGCCTCCGGCACGGAAGGCACCTGGATCGCCACCGCTTATCTCGTGGCGGAGATTGTGATCATCCCGATGTCCGCCTGGCTGGAGCGCCTGCTCGGCCTGCGCGTGCTGTTGCTGGCGGCGGCCAGCCTGTTCACGCTGTTCTCGGTGCTGTGCGGCCTGTCGACCACGCTGACCATGATGATCATCGGCCGCGTCGGCCAGGGCTTCACCGGCGGCGCGCTGATTCCGACCGCGATGACCATCATCGCCACCCGGTTGCCGCGCGCGCAGCAGCCGGTGGGCAACGCCATGTTCGGCGCCACCGCCATCCTCGGCCCGGTGCTGGGCCCGGTGCTGGGCGGCTGGCTGACCGAGAACGTCAGCTGGCACTACGCCTTCTTCATCAACCTGCCGGTGGGCGTGGCGCTGATCACGCTGCTGCTGGTGGCGATTCCCTATGAACGTCCCAAGTTCGAGCAGCTGGCCGAGGCCGACTGGTTCGGCATCGCCGGCCTGGCGCTGGGCCTGGGCGGGCTGACCGTGGTGCTGGAGGAGGGCGAGCGCGAGCAGTGGTTCTCCTCGCCCGACATCCGCTGGCTGGCGCTGACCTCGCTGGTCGGCTTCATCCTGCTGGCGATCGGCCAGGTGCGCGCCAAACATCCGGTGATCCAGCTGCGCCTGCTGCGCGACCGCCAGTTCGGCTCGGTGGTGATGATGGCCATGATCGTGGGCGTGGCGCTGTACGGCACCGCCTACGTGATCCCGCAGTTCCTCTCCGGCATTGCCGGCTACAACTCGCTGCAGTCAGGCTGGGTAGTGTTGCTATCGGGCGTGCCGATGATCCTGATGATGCCGTTCACGCCCATGCTGATGCGCCTGGTCGACATCCGCATCGCGGTCGGCACCGGCTTCCTGTTGCTGGCGCTGTCGGCCTTCATCGAGACCGACCTGAGCCCGTTGTCCTACGGCGGCTCCTTCATCGCCTCGCAGCTGATGCGCGGCGTCGGCACCGTGCTGGCGATGCTGTTCCTGAACCAGGCGGCGATCCGCTCAGTGCCTGCCTCGCAGGCGGGCGACGCCTCCGGTTTGTACAGCGCGGCGCGCAACCTCGGCGGCTCGCTGGCGCTGGCCAGCATCGCCGTGATCCAGGACCAGCGCCTGTGGTTGCATAGCCGCCGTCTGGAAGAAAGCCTGTCCGCCAACTCCGAGCTGGTGCAATCGACCATCGCCGCCCAGGGGCATCTGCTGGGCGGCCAGGACACCGCAATCCGCCTGCTGGGCAGCACCATCCAGGCGCAGGCGCTGACCATGACCTACGCCGACCTGTTCTGGTTGCTGGGCGTGGCCATTCTGTGCGTGACCCCGCTGGTGCTGTTCCTGCGCCCCTTGCCGACCAACGCCGCGCCGGTGGCCTCTCATTAATCATGACTATGCGTAAAGACACTTACTCACTCCCCGCCGCGCGCCTGGTCGCGCTGGCCGCCGCCGCGCTGCTGGCAGGCTGCGCGCTCGGCCCCGACTACGCCGGCCCGCCGGACGCCGCGCCCAACGCCGCCAAGAGCAGCCGGTTCGTGCGCGACGGCGGCGACGCCAATGCGGCCATGCCCTCCAACCACTGGTGGGAAGGCTTGGGCGATCCTCTGTTGAACAGCCTTGTGCAGCGTGCGCTGCAAGCCAATCCCAACCTCGGCGTGGCGCGCGCCCGCCTGTTGCAGTCACGCGCGGCGCTGGGGCTGGAGCAGGCCAATGCCGCGCCCAGCGTGGGCGCCTCGGCCTTGGCGGCGCATGCGCGCCTGCCGTCGGTGAGCGGACTGACGGGATCGTCGGGCTCGTCGTCGTCCTCCTCTTCGTCATCTTCCACCAGCGTCAACCTCTACAGCCTGGGCTTCGACGCCAGCTGGGAGGTCGACCTGTTCGGCGCGCACCGGCGCGCGGTGCAGGCGGCCGGGGCCAGCGCACAAGCCGCCGAGGCCTCGCTGGCGGACGTGCAGGTGAGCCTGGCGGCCGAAGTCGCCAATGCCTACATCAACCTGCGTGACCGCCAGCAGCGCCTGGCGCTGGGCGAGCAGTCGGTGCGGGCGCAGGAAAACATGCTGAAGCTGACCGGCCAGCGCGTCGAGCGCGGCACCGCGTCCTCGCTGGACCAGATCCGCATCCAGAACCAGCTGGACGGCACCCGCGCCGACCTGGTGCCATTGCAGGCCGAGCGCGACGCCTACCTGAACCAGCTGGCCACGCTGCTGGGCCAGGAGCCGGGCGCGCTGGACGGCGAGCTCAACGCCGTCGCCCCGGTGCCGCTGCCGCCGCAGCAGGTGGCCGTGGGTGACCCGACCTCGCTGCTGCGCCGCCGTCCCGACGTGCGCGCAGCCGAACGCACGCTGGCGGCCGATACCGCCAAGATCGGCCAGGCCGAAGTGGCGCGCTATCCCAGCCTGAAGCTGTTCGGCGTGCTTGGCCTGGGCGGCACGCATCCGTCGGACCTGACCAAGCTGGATGATTTCGCCGCCATCGGCGCCCCCATGCTGAGCTGGAACTTCCTCGACTTCGGTCGCGCCAAGGCGCGCGTCACGCAAGCCGAGCGCGTGCGCGACGAGGCCGAGATGAAGTATCGCCAGGCGGTGCTGGAGGCGCTGCGCGATGCCGAGGATTCGCTCTCGCGCTTTCGCTATGGACGCGTGACGGTCGCCACCGTGGCGCGCACCAAGGCCTCGGCCGACCGCGCGTTGGCATTGGCGCAGCAACGCTATGCGGCCGGCACCGGCACGCTCATCGAGGTGCTGGATACCACGCGCCAGCAGCTCTCGGCGCAGCAGAACCTGCTGCAGGCCGAGGCCAACCTGACACGTAGTTTTGTCGGGATTCAGAAGGCACTGGGATTGGGGTGGGATGAGTCGTGATGTCGTAGGGGGGAGGCGGGTTGGATTTAAACCCATCCCCACCCCAACCCTCCCCTTGAAGGGGAGGGAGTATCGGAGTCAACGCTAGGCTTAAAGCCCCTCCCCTTGAAGAGGAGGGAGTATCGGAGTCAACGCTACGCTTGAAGCCCCTCCACCTTGAAGAGGAGGGAGTATCGGAGTCAACGTTACGCTTGAAGCTCCCTCCCCTTCAAGGGGAGGGCCGGGGTGGGGATGGGTTCAAGACAAGCAACAGCAATCTCCTGCGCGCTTTTCTGCCTGAGCGTCCTCTACAAATCCTTGCTCAGGTCCGCCACCAGATATTCGAGAAAGATCTCCACACTGCGCGGCAGCGTGCGCCCGGCCAGCGTCTGCACTTCGACGAAGCGGCCGTCGTCCGGGCAGTCGCGTATCGGCCGCATGGTCAGCTCGCCGCTGGCGATGCGGTAGCGCACGGTGACCTCGCCGGTGATGGACAGCGCGTCGTTGTCCAGCACGTAGTTGTGCAGCGACTGGATGTAGTTGCTGGTCATCACCGGTTCGATCACCACCTGCTGCCGGCTGCAGGCGATGTCGAACAGCTGGCGCAGCGTGGTGGTGGGATCGGGCAGCGCCATCGGATAGGCCCGTATCTGCGACAGCGAGACCTGGCGAAAGCGCGCCAGCGGATGTTCGTTGCGCATCACCAGCGCGATTGGACCGGGCTGGCGGTGAACCACCTTGATCTCCGGTTCCGGCAGGCGCGAGAAGGTCAGGCCGATATCGGCATTGCCCTCGCGCACCTGGCGCGACACCGCCGCCGGCGCGCCGACGAAGAGCTGGAAGACGAAGCCCGGATATTTTTTCTGGAAGGCATTGATCAGCCGCGGCAGGAAATCGATCGAAAACCCTTCCGACGCGGACAGCCGCACCCGCCCGCTACGCAATCCCTTCAAGGCCTGCAGGTCGGCCACCACACGGTCGGCCTCCAGCGCCATCTTGCGCGCATGCGCGGCCAGCATTTCACCGCCGGCCGAGAGCACCATGCCGCGCGGACGCCGTTCGAACAGCACCGTGTCCAGCGTCTCCTCCAGGCTGCTGATCTGGCGGCTGATGGCCGAGCTGGCCACGTTGAGCCGCTGCGAGGCTTCGCTGATCGATCCGCAACGAACCACTTCCAAAAAGTAGCGCAGGGCGGTGTCCTGCAGGTGCTGAGACTTCATCGCGGACCTCTTTTTGCGCCGTGGAAGAAAAAGATTTGCATGATTTATTTGGTGCGCGCTTCACGCCTTTGGTGCAGCGCTTTCAAAAAAGCCAAGAGAAAAATGCTGCATCTGCGGACATAGCCGCATCCCTGTTGAAATCTGCGTTTTCCGGGCGCCACTACATTGTGGTGCACAAATTTTGCGATCTCTTTTCGGCAACGCAGGCATAGAAATTTGCTTATTGCGGCATCGATAAATGCTGGCCTAGTATGCCCTCGACGTCGCTGTTTTTTCAAATTTCTCTTACTTGAAAGAAGGGGTTGGAATGAACGCACCAAGGAAATCCGTACTGCGCTGGGCGCGATGTGCGCTGCTGGTTGCCGGGGCAACCGCATCGCTTTCCGCGATGGCCACCAAGGCCAATGACACCCTGATCTACGCCTCCGACAGCGAGGTCGAGAACATCAGCCAGTACCACAACAACCTGCGCGAAGGCGTGATCCTGGCCCACCTGATCTGGGACACGCTGGTCTACCGCGATCCCAAGACCAACGAGTACAAGCCCCAGCTGGCCACCGCCTGGAAGTGGGAGTCGCCCACCGCGCTGGTGATGGACCTGCGCCAGGGCGTGCAATTCCAGAACGGCGACAAGTTCAGCGCCGACGATGTCGCCTTTACCTTCAACTACGCGGTGTCGCCGGAGTCCAAGGCGGTCACCCGCCAGAACACCGACTGGATCAAGAGTGTCGACAAGCTGGGCGACTACAAGGTGCGCATCAACCTGAAGGCGCCGTTCCCGGCCGCGCTGGAATACCTGGCAGGCCCGATGCCGATCTATCCCGCCGCCTACTTCAAGAAGGTCGGCCTGGAAGGCTTCGCCAAGGCGCCCATCGGCACCGGCCCCTACAAGGTCACCGGCGTGACGCCGGGGCAGGGCGTGACCCTGGTCAAGAACGCCAACTACTTCAAGGACAGCCCGCAGGGCCAGCCCTCGATCGGCAATATCAAGTTCGTGGTGATCCCCGATCCGGAGACCCGCGCCGCGCAGCTCATGACCGGCGCCATCGACTGGATCTGGCGCGTGCCGCCGGACCAGGCCGACTCGCTCAAGACCAATCCCAAGCTGGCCGTGCAAAGCGGCGAGACGATGCGCGTGGGCTTCATCACGCTGGACACCACCGGCACCTCGGCGCCCAATTCGCCGTTCAAGGATGTGCGCGTGCGCCAGGCGGTGAACCATGCGATCAACCGCAAGGGCTACGCCGACAACCTGATGCGCGGCGGCAGCCAGCCGGTCTATACCGCCTGCTTCCGCACCCAGTTCGGTTGCGATAGCAACGCCGCCATCAAGTTCGACTACAACCCGGCCAAGGCCAAGCAGCTGCTGGCCGAAGCCGGCTACCCCAACGGCTTCGACACCGACATCTACGCCTACCGCGAGCGCGAGGTGGCCGAGGCCATCATCGGCGACCTGCACAAGGTCGGCATCCGCGCGCGGCTGCACTACATGAAGTTCGCGGCCCTGCAAAACGAATACCGCGCCGGCAAGACGCCGATGAGCTTCTACTCGTGGGGCTCGTTCTCGATGAACGACACCTCGGCCTTCGCCGGCGTCTACTTCAAGGGCAGCGCCGACGATGTGACCAAGGATCCGCAGCTGCAGCAATACCTGCAGACCGCCGACTCCTCGATCGACCCGGCGGTGCGCAAGGCCAATTACACCAAGGCTCAGGAACTCATTTCCAAACAGGCTTACGTAGCGCCGATGTTCTCCTACTCGACGTTCTATGCGTTCAATTCGCAGCTGAAGTTCCAGGGCTATCCGGATGAGCTTCCGCGTTTCTACGAGGCCAGCTGGAAGTAAGACCGTGTTCATCCCTTTCGGCCCCGGCCGAAAGGGATAAGCAGGTTTGATGTCGCGTGAATCTTTGTTCGAGCAGGCTTGCAACTAGCATGCGCCTGATGCGTCGCCCCGCCAACCCATAGAGGAAAGGCCGCCATGTTGATCTACATCCTGCGCCGTCTGGCCATCGCCTTGTGCGTGGCGCTGACGGTTTCCGTGGTCAGCTTCGCGCTGTTGCACATGTCGGGCGACCTCGCCGTGTCGATCGCCGGGCCTGAGGCCACGGCCGCACAGGTCGAGGCGGTGCGCACCCAGTTCGGGCTGGATCGCCCGATGGCCACGCAATACTTCGAATGGCTGGGCAAGGCGATCCATCTCGATTTCGGCAATTCCTTTTACTTCCAGGGTTCGGTGATGGAGATGATCGCCGAGCGTCTGCCGATCACCTTCAAGCTGGGCGGCAGCGCTTTGCTGCTGGCGATCCTGACCGCCATCCCGCTGGGCGTGCTGGCCGCCATCTATCGCGACACCTGGCTCGATCGCGCCGCACTGCTGGTGGCGGTGGTGGGGCAGGCCATGCCCAGTTTCTGGTTCGGGCTGACGCTGATCCTGATCTTTGCCGTCACGCTGCACTGGCTGCCGGTGGCCGGCAACGAGAGCTGGCAGAACTTCATCCTGCCGGCCGTCGCCCTGGGTTACTACGCCATGCCGGCCATGATGCGCCTGACGCGCGCCGGCATGCTGGAGGTGTTGGGCTCGGACTACATCCGCACCGCGCGCGCCAAGGGCTTGTCCAAATCCAGGGTGGTGTTCAAGCATGCGTTGCGCAATGCGGTCATTCCGGTGGTGGCGCTGGCGGCGGTGGAGCTGGGCTTCATGCTGGGCGGCTCGGTGGTGATCGAGTCGGTCTACTCCATGCAGGGCTTGGGCCAGCTTGCCTGGGACGCCATCTCGCGCAACGACTATCCGGTGGTGCAGGCGGTGGTGCTGATCATCGCCATGTTCTACATCGGCCTGACTTTCCTGGCCGATGTCATCAATGCGCTGCTCGATCCGCGCATCCGTACCCGCTAATTCCGCCAATCCCGCCAACCAGCACAGGGAGCCGACATGACCGCCACCTCCACGACTCTGCAGCCGGGCACGCTGCTGCAGGGCGCCATCAAGCCGACGCCGCCGTGGCGCCGCAAGCTCAATCGCCTGCTCGGCCATCGCGGCCTGGTGCTGGGTTCCGCCGTGCTGGCGCTGATCATGCTGGCGGCGATCTTCGCGCCGCTGCTGGCGCCGCATGACCCGTTCAACCAGGATGTCTCGGCGCGCCTGATCCCGCCGGTGTGGAATGCGCAGGGCAGCTGGGAACACATCCTCGGCACCGATAAACTGGGGCGCGATTACCTGTCGCGCCTGATCTACGGCGCACGCGTCTCGCTGATCATCGGCATCGCCGCCGCGCTGATCTCGGGGTTGATCGGCACTACGCTGGGCGTGTTGGCCGGCTACTTCGGCGGCCGCACCGACGCCGTCATCAGCTACCTGATTACCACCCGCCTGGCCATGCCGGTGGTGCTGGTGGCGCTGGCCATGGCTTCGCTGGTGGGCGGCTCGCTCAATGTCGTGATCGTGTTGCTGGGTTTGTTGCTGTGGGACCGCTTCGCGGTGGTGACGCGTTCGGCCACGCAGCAGTTGCGCGACGCCGAGTTCATCGCGGCGGCCAAGTCCATCGGCGCTTCCACCCCCTACATTCTGGTGCGCGAGATCCTCCCCAACATCATGGGCGCGCTGATCGTGGTGGTGACGCTGGAGATGGCGCACGCGATTCTGCTGGAGGCCACGCTGTCCTTCCTCGGCCTGGGCGTGCAACCGCCGACGCCGTCATGGGGCCTGATGGTGGCCGAGGGCAAGTCCTATATGTTCTTCAAGCCGTGGGTGATTGTCATCCCGGGCCTGGCGCTGGCGATCCTGGTGCTGGCCATCAACCTGGTGGGCGACGGCATCCGTGACGTCAATGCGCCCGATGGCCGCAACTGAGCCGCTGAGCACAAGGAGAAAACCATGAGCGTATTGCTTGACGTCAAAAACCTGAAGGTCGACTTGCCGACAGAAAGGGGCATGCTGCACGCGGTGCGCGGCATCGACTTCCAGGTCAAGCGCGGCGAGATGCTGTGCCTGGTGGGGGAGTCAGGCTGCGGAAAATCGATGACCTCGCTGGCGCTGATGGGCCTGCTGCCGCGCAAGGCGCAATGCAGCGCCGACTATATCCTGTTCGACGGCAAGGATCTCAACGGCCTGCCCGAGAAGCAGCTGATGCAGCTGCGCGGCAAGCGCATGGCGATGATCTTCCAGGAGCCGATGACCTCGCTCAATCCCGCCTATACGCTGGGCAACCAGCTGTGCGAGGCGATGCTGCAGCAGCCGGGCGTGAGCCGCGCCGAGGCGCGCGAGCGGGCGATCTACCTGCTGCACCGCACCGGCATCAGCAATGCCGAGGACCGGCTGCGCCAGTATCCGCACCAGCTCTCCGGCGGCCTGCGCCAGCGCGTGATGATCGCCATGTCGCTCATGTGCAGCCCGGACCTGATCATCGCCGACGAGCCGACCACCGCGCTGGACGTCACCATCCAGGCGCAGATCCTGCGCATGATCCGCGAGCTGCAGCAGGAATTCGGCACCGCCGTCATCTTCATCACCCACGACCTGGGCGTGGTGTCGCGCATCGCCGACCGCGTGGCGGTGATGTACGCCGGGCAGGTGGTGGAGACCACCGACGTAGCCCAGCTGTACGCCGAGCCGCGCCACCCATACACGCGCGGCCTGCTCAACTGTATCCCGGTGCGCGGCAAGACCTTGCCGGGCAGCCGCCTGCAGGCCATCCCGGGCGTGGTGCCCAGCCTGGTGGGCGAGGTCTCGGGCTGCGCCTTCCGCAACCGCTGCGTGCTGGCCGACGGCGGCTGCGAGGCTGATCCGCCGATGGCCGACAAGGGTAACGCTGCCGCACCGCATTTCGCGCGTTGCCACAAGCTGGACGCATTGCCGCAAACCGAACGCGTGGAGGCGCTGGCATGAATATGGACGACATGGACAAACTGCAACCGGCGCCGTCCGACGGGCCGCGAGATGAGCCGGGGGCGCAGGGCGACATTGCGCTGGAGCTGTGCGCGCTCTCCAAGGTGTATCAGCTGAAGCGCGGCATGTTCAAGGCGCCGGGCGAGATCCGCGCGGTCAACGATGTGTCGCTGCGCCTGTATCGCGGCGAGACGCTGGGCCTGGTGGGCGAATCCGGCTGCGGCAAGAGTACGCTGGCCAAGATGCTGCTGGGCCTGCTGGAGCCGAGCTCGGGCAACGTGCTGTTCAACGGCCGCGAGGTCGATCCGGGCGAGCGCAAGGAGCATGCGCGTCATATTCAGCCAATCTTCCAGGATCCGTATTCCTCGCTCAACCCGCGCAAGACCGTGGCCGAGATCGTCGGCCTGCCGCTGAAGATCCACGGCATCGGCAACGGCGCCGAGCGTGACAAGAAAGTGCGCCAGATCCTCGACCTGGTCGGCATGCCCGAACGCACCTACGGCCAGTACCCGAACCAGCTCTCGGGCGGCCAGCGCCAGCGCGTGGCGATTGCGCGCGCGCTGATCCTGCGTCCCGACGTGCTGATCTGCGACGAGCCGACCTCGGCGCTGGATGTCTCGGTGCAGGCGCAGATCCTGAACCTGCTGCTGGACCTGAAAGCCGAGTTCGGCCTGACCTACCTCTTCATCAGCCACGACCTGGGCGTGGTGGAGCATCTGGTGGATCGGGTGGCGGTGATGAACAAGGGCAGCATCGTCGAGCTGCAGACGCGCGAGAAGATTTTCAGCGACGCCCAGCATCCCTACACCCGCATGCTGTTGGCCTCGGCGTTGACGCCGGAGCCCGGCCGGGGTTTGCCGGAACTGATCGGCGCCGCATGAGCTAGACAAACAACTCCAAGCCGCCCCGTTTCCTTTACGCGAAAGCGACACAGGATGCGTCCCGAGGACGCCGAAGCCGGCAGGGGCATTTGCATTCCGATTTTTTGAGCACACACGTTTGAACAGAGGAGAAGCAGCATGAGCAGAGCACAAGCCATCGCCGGTGTGGAAGCGTATTTCGACGACGGCCGTTTCATGGAAACGATGAAGCGCCGCGTCGCCATCCGCACCGAGAGCCAGGAGCCGGCCAGCCGTCCCATCCTGTACGACTACCTGAACCAGGAGATCGTGCCTTACCTGGCCGGCCTGGGCTTTACCAGCGAGGTGGTCGAGAACCCGCTGCCCAACGGCAGCCCCTTCCTGATTGCCGAACGCATGGAGCAGGGCGCGGCGTTCACGCTGCTGACCTACGGCCACGGCGACGTGGTGCGCGGCTATGACAAACAATGGCGCGAAGGGCTTTCGCCATGGCAAATCGTGGTCGACGGCGACCGCTGGTACGGCCGCGGCACCGCCGACAACAAGGCACAGCACACGATCAATTTCGCCGCGCTGGAAGAGGTGATGAAGGCACGCGGCGGCAAGCTGGGCTACAACGTCAAGGTGATCCTGGAGATGGGCGAAGAGACCGGCTCGCCCGGCCTGAACGCGGTGTGCAAGCAGTACGCGCAGCGCCTGAAGTCGGACGTCTTCATCGCCTCCGACGGCCCGCGCGTGAACGCGCCCACACCGACCATGTTCCTCGGCTCGCGCGGCGGCTGCAACTTCGACCTCAAGGTCAACCTGCGCGACGGCGGTCACCATTCCGGCAACTGGGGCGGGCTGCTGCGCAATCCCGGAGTGCGCCTGGCCAATGCGATCGCCTGCCTGGTCGACGGGCGCGGCCGCATCCGCGTGCCCAGCCTGCTGCCTGCGTCGCTGCCGCAAAGCGTGCGCGAGGCGCTGGCCGACGTGAAGGTCGGCGGCGGCGCCACCGATCCCGAGGTTGATGCCGAGTGGGGCGAACCCGGCATGACCCCGGCCGAGCGCGTGTTCGGCTGGAACACGCTGGAGGTGCTGGCCTTCAAGACCGGCAATCCGGAAGCGCCGGTCAACGCCATCCCGGGCCACGCCAGCGCGCACTGCCAGATCCGCTTCGTGGTCGGCAGCGACGACCGGAATTTCATCGCCAACATCCGCGCCCATCTCGACGCGCATGGCTACCATGATGTTGAGGTGACGCTGTCGGGCGTGCAGTTCTCCGCCACGCGCCTGGATCCGGATGACGAGTGGGTGCGCTGGGGGCTGGCCTCGATGCAGGAGACCAGCGGCAAGAAGCCCACGCTGTTGCCCAACCTGGGCGGCTCGCTGCCCAACGACGTGTTCTCCGAGACGCTGGGCCTGCCCACGCTGTGGGTGCCGCACTCGTACCCGGCCTGCTCGCAGCACGCGCCCAACGAGCATATACTGGCCAGCGTTTCGCGCGAGTCGCTGCAGGTTATGGCCGGGCTGTTCTGGGACCTGGCCGAGCAGGGCGCGCAGGTGATGGCGCGCCGCGCGGCGGCCTGAGCCGACGCAATCGCCGCCATCCACGGAGAACAACAATGAGCCACGCCAATGCGCTATGCCAGGTCGTCGACCTGGACGACATCAAGGACGAGATCGTCGGCATCCGCCGTCATCTCCACCAGCATCCCGAGCTGTCCTTCCAGGAGGCCGATACCGCCGCGCTGGTGGCGGCGCGGCTGGAAGAGTGGGGTTATGCAGTCACCCGCCACATCGGCGGCAACGGTCTGGTGGGCACCTTGCGGGCGGGATCGGGCGCGCGCACCATCGGCCTGCGCGCCGACATGGACGCCTTGCCCATCCAC
This sequence comes from Herbaspirillum sp. LeCh32-8, assembly GCF_017814915.1. Lineage (GTDB taxonomy): Bacteria > Pseudomonadota > Gammaproteobacteria > Burkholderiales > Burkholderiaceae_D > Herbaspirillum. The sequence continues at coordinate 72,373 of NZ_JAGIPZ010000001.1, forward strand.
GAGGAAACCGGCCTGTCTTACGCCAGCTGCAAGCACGGCACCATGCACGCCTGCGGCCATGACGGCCACACCGCCATGCTGCTGGGCGCGGCCAAGCACCTGGCGCGCACGCGCAATTTCGACGGCACGTTGAATCTGATCTTCCAGCCGGCCGAGGAGGCCGGGTTCGACAGCGGCGCGCAGAAGATGCTGGAGGACGGCCTGTTCGAGCGTTTTCCCTGCGACGCCATCTTCGGCATCCACAACCACCCGGGCGTGGCCACCGGCACCTTCATGTTTCGCAACGGGCCGTTCATGGCCGCCTGCGACACCGTCAAGATCAAGCTGACCGGGCGCGGCAGCCACGCGGCGCGTCCGCACCTGTCGGTCGATCCGGTGGTGGCCGCTTCCAGCCTGGTGATGGCTCTGCAGACCGTGGTTTCGCGCAATGTCGATCCGATGGAGACCGCCGTGATCACGGTGGGCTCGCTGCATGCCGGTCATGCAGCCAACGTGATTCCCGAGTACGCGACGATGGAGCTGAGCGTGCGTTCGTTCAAACAGGAGGTGCGCGAGCTCTTGGAGCAGCGCATCCGCGCCCTGGTCGAGACGCACGCGGCCAGCTACGGCGCGCGCGCCGAGATTGAGTACCTGCGCGGCTATCCGGTGCTGGTCAACAGCGACGCCGAGACCGAATTCGCGCGCGGCGTGGCGCAGGAGCTGGTGGGTGAGGACAAGGTGATTCCGTCCTTCGGGCCGATCGCCGGCAGCGAGGACTTCGCCTACTACCTGCAGCAGCGCCCGGGCTGCTTCCTGCGTGTGGGCAATGGTCAGGGAAAGCCGATGCTGCACAACGCCGGTTACGACTTCAACGACGAGAACATCCCCGTTGGCGCCGCCTACTGGACCCGGTTGGTGGAGCGCTGGATGCCGGTCAAGCCTGGCTGAAAGCGTTGCCGGGCCTGCTTATGCCGTCGGTGAATAAGCGCATGACGATTGCTTCGTTCATGCCTGAGGACGGCTTCGATATAGTGGGGCCGTCTCCTCAAAACCTCCTGGAACTATTGAGTTTGAACCCGCCTCGCGCAAGCTAGGCGGGTTTTCTTTTTGCGCGTCGCCATCTGCATCTGCCTGGCGTCACTCAAGGCGCAGCGCCAAGCTCATCAGCAGCAATTCTTCTCGACGCGATGGCGGCGTCGGCGCGTGCGCCGGCCGTTCCGTATCCGCACTGTATTCGCACCGTATTTGCACCCATCTGCATCGCGTTTTTCTCGGGATTTTCCCTATGTGGCGCGAACGCCATAGCGGCTGTTCAAATTCAGGAATTCCCCGATGGTTGCCACGGGGGCAAATGCCTACCATGAGCATCAATGAAACGCGGTCTGTGTCTCCGGATTCGAAGCAGCACGACGAATTGCCGAAATGAACTATAGACCCTTGTTGATGGAACATTGATAGGAGGTCGTCATGCAATTCGTCGCCGAAACCGTACCGGGTGAGATCACGCTGATGTTCATCAGCTACCTGTTGTTCTGCACCGTGTTGATGTATCTGTTCGTGAAGACCGACAACGAATGGGGCCGTTTGGAAGTGTCGCTGGGCGATGCCAAGCGCGACCAGGAAGCCGCAGCCGCATCGGCGCTGCTGTTCTCCAGCGCCGAGATCGCCGCCGAACCGATGTTCACCGACGAGGCCGCACGCCAATTGCTGCGTCACTGCGCCGAGCATCACGATGTCGACTGCAACTGCTTCATGCAGGCGCAGCGCAAGGGCGGCGAGTGAATTGATGGAATGTGGCGCCGCTCTTCCCTGCAAGGGAGGAACGGCGCAGACGGAGCCGCAGCCGTTCACCACGGCGGCTCCGGGCAGGGCGAGGGATAGCAGGGGAAAGCGGATCGGGGGATCCGTGGCAGGGGGCAGTAGAGGGGGTAGTGGAAGGGGAGTTTTTGTAGTCTGAAGTTTGATGTTTGAAGTAAAGGCAGTACCAGGAAATCCGAGCGGGTAGTGGTGCTCAGTCCGGAAGACCGCAGTAGCAGCAAAGGCAGTACGCAGCAAAGGCAGCAAAGCAGCAAAGGAAGTGCAGTACTCAGCAATTGAAGTACGCAGTACCGAAGCATCCGTAACAGCAACACCGAAGTAGATGACCGCAGTAACAGTGCATGCAGTACCTGTAGCAGAAGTTTCCGTAGCAAAAGTATCCGCAGTAGCAGTCTTTGCAGTAGAAGCATCCGCAGTAGCAGCATCCGCATTACCTGTAGTTGCAGTAAAGCAGTCTCTTGAGGGTGGAACGGCAAGTCGTGAGGTCGCGAAGTTCCAACGCGCGTCACGCAACGGGAATGGGCATCAGCATTCCCGGAGGCGGCCAAGCGGCTTGCCCGTTCTTTTCCATGAGAAAATGGCGGCATGCAAAACTCATCACCATCCTCCCAGTCGTTGCGCCCGCTGATTGCGCTGGCCGACTATCAGCGCATTTTCCGTGTCGTGCATTCCGTGCTCCAGAGCGTCGAAGCAGACATTCCGGCCGCAAGCTTTTTCTTCAGCGTCACCGCGGCACAGATTCTGAAGAAGTTCTACAAACGCAATGCGTTTCCCGTTGCAGGCGCGGCCTTCTACCTGATCAACCAGGACGGCGGCGGCGCCCTGTCCTTCGGCGAGCTGGGCGAGGATGCCCAATCCGTCACCAGCAACCACGACGCATTCCATACCTGGGTTCAATGCGATGGTTACGCAATCGATTTCATGGCGCCGGTATTTCAGGAATTGCTCGCGGCTGCGGGCCATGCCCTGCCGGTACCCCGCAACATGTTCCAGAAGGACCTCGGTCGAATGAGCGCTTCGGTGCCGGCCCTGGCCGCACCCGGTGACTTCTTCCTGGGCCCGAACCTTGAGCTCACGCGCGAGCTGCTGCAACAGTTCATGGCCAAGAAGGCGCTGACCAATCTCTCGCAGGTCTGCATCGAGTGGTACCGCAAACCGCCCAAGACCATGCCGGACGACCTGGCGCTGCAGGGCGGCGAGGGCGAAATCTCGCGCATCAAGCTCATTCCCACCGCCATCGACGGCGTCTGGTAAAAGCAAGGCCGGTACGGCATACAAACCAGGTGCGGGAATAACCGGAAGCGAAGCGGAAGGGAATTCTTGCAGGCGGGGCCTAAGCCTCCGTAGGGAGGGTGTGCTGGACGAGTGTCCAACACACCATGCGATCATGCATATCGGTTGCATGTACCGCACTAGAGTCGCCAAGATAACCTGCCTGTATGACGCCATCGTGACACGGTGGCGTTTTTCATTGTTCATCCGGATTGCCTTTTCATTTTGTTGCGTTCCTCACGATTGCGATGGCGATCGGCAAGACCGCGCCGCGCCTTTCATCCGCAATCGTCCGCGCCCCGATCAAGAGGGCGCATTGTCATGCCGGTGTCACACGCGCGCATTAATATCCTGCCTGTCTCCTCTGTACCTGTTGCAGATGTTTCGCCTGCGATGCGAGCGCATCGCAGGCTATTTTTTTCAAGCGGGCGCCTGCCCGTCACCGCATTCCAGTCTCTCTCGTAGAGCATCACGCCAACGCCGGACAGTGGCGTCATAACCCGGCAGTACGCACACGTATTGGAAGTCGCGATCCTCCCTTCCCGGCAAGCGCAAGCGGACCCGGTCACGCGACGCGGGGTGCGTCTCCACCCGCCTGCGGTTTGTCGTGAGCTGTGGGCGGGTGACACCTGATTGCCTTCTCTTGTGTTTCTGCTTTTCCCTTTCTGCTTTTCCCTTTTTCTTCCCGCGTTTTCTTCTTTTGCCTGCAGTGCTGCCATCGGTTTGCACAAGAACGTGCGGCCAATGGAATTCCTTTTCCGATCAAGGACTTGGGTGGCTTGTTAACGCCTTTTCCACAGGCTTGCCACCAAAATATGTGGATATCCGGCGCGTCAGCCCGACGGCCGGCGCAGCAGCATGGCCTGATGCGCCGCGCCGACCGTGTTGCCCATGATGTGCCGCGCTTTGCTACGGAAGGGGAAAGTCCTTTGCGATCAAGGACTTGGTGTGCTTGCTCAGTGCTTCTCCACAGGCTTGCCACCAAAAAGTGTGGATATCTGCCCGAACCCGGCGCGCGCGGCAGGCGCTGCACCTGACGCCCGGTTTGGGGAAGTCTCTTGCTGCCACGCTTTGCTACGCAAGAGGAAAGTCCTTTGCGATCAAGGACTTGATCCACTTGTTAACGGCTTCTCCACAAGCTTGCTACCAGAATATGTGGATATGTCCGGGGTTGCGGCAGCCTGGTTTTCCGTCATTTTCACCCCCGTTGCCACGCATTGTTGCGAAAATGAAAAGTCCTTTCGAATCAATGACTTGCCTCGCTTGCTCAGGGCTTCTCCACAGGCTTGCCACCATATTGTGTGGATATTCGCGCTGCGCCACGCGCATGGGTGACGAGGAGCCGGGTTGCGCCCGCGCGCTGCCTGTTTTCTGCTTCGCGCCGCGACCGGCGTGGAAATCGTTTTCCAATCAGTGACTTAGCTGAGTTCTCAAGCTGTTCTCCACAGGCTTGCCACCAAAATGTGTGGATATCTGCGATGCATCGCGGCCGGTTTGACGCGCTTTGCTACGGAAATGAAATGTTGTTTGCGATCAATGGCTTAAGCCACTTCTCAAGGGGTTTTGCACAGGCTTGCCACCAAAAAGTGTGGATATCTGTCGGGCCGGTGCGGCGGCGCAAGGCGCGCCGGCCGAGGAAAATGCCGGGGGCGCGGCGCTTGCCGTGGACTGGTGCGTTACAGGAAAGTCCTTTCGGATCAAGGGCTTGTCTGGCTTGTTAACGCCTTTTCCACAAGCTTGCCCCCGGAAAGTGTGGATAAGCCGGCCGATGGAAATCGCAAGGACGATGGCGTCGGGGCAGGGGGGATTGGAGGGAGAGGGAGAGGGAGAGATCGCCGCCGCGGGACGCACGCAGCAAGCGCAGCGCAGGATGGGGAAGCGGAGACGACGCCGCCCCGGGCGGGGCGGCGCAAAACGGATCAGCCGTTGTTGTCGGGCGCAGTGTAAGGCTCGACCTTGACGGCGCTCATGCTGTAGCCGGAGGCGCCCATGGAAGAGTCGGAGCGCTCCACCTTGATCACGCCGCTGATCCAGACCGCGTCCATGGTGCGCACATCCTTGACTGCCTTGGCGCTCTTGACGTGGATGATCTGGTTGGCCGGCGGCGGCGGCACGTGGATGCAGGCGCCGAAGTAGGGCACCAGCAGGAATTCCTTCAAGGCCTCGCCTTCACGGTCGAGCGAGACCACAAAGCCTGGCAGGCGCACGGCCTTGCCTTCCACCGAGGCGTCGACCGGGGCCTGTTTCCAGTACTTCTTGGCCTTCCACAATGCGGCATCGGCGCGCGGGTCGTTGTCGTCCATCTGGTCCAGCTTCAGGCCCTTGAACGGCGCCATGGCGTCCCAGTCCTTCGGGATCAGGCTTTCCCAGGCGATCTCCTGGAAGCCGTTGACGGTCTTGCCCGAGGCCTTGTAAGGCTGGTCGGCGTCGGTAACGCTTTGCTTCAGATGCTCGCCCACCTGGTACTGGCCGCCGGAGGCGGCAGCCACGCCATCGACGGTGCTGCCGGCGTTGGCGCGGGCGGTGACGGCGGGAACGGCGCCAGCCAGCGGCGCGTCGGCGGTTCGGGGGGCTGCTGCGACGTCGGCCGCCGGCGCGGCAGCAGGCTCGTCGCCGGAATGCGCCAGCAGTCGCACACCGGTGCCGACCAGCAGGCCGGCAGCGACGATGCCGCCCATCCAATATACGGTTTTCATGTCAGGAGTCGGAATTCAGATGCGTGGAGTCAGGCCGTCGGACAGGCTCAGGCGGTAGGCGCGCAGCCCCGGCAGCAGGCTGGCGGCAAAACCGGCGAGAACGGTCCAAAGCAGCAATTGTAATTCGCCTGCGGCAGGCCAGGCAGGCTGCAGCGCGATGCCGAACTGCGACGCCAGCATCGGCCCCAGCGCCAGCAGCAGCGCCGTCAGCAGCAGCACGCCCAGGATCACGCCGGCCAGCATCACGCCCAGGCCTTCGATGGACAGCAGCAGGAATACGTCCCATGGCCGCGCACCCACCGAGCGCAGGATCGCCAGCTCGCGCCGGCGCTCGCCCAGGCTGGCCAGGATCGCCGCCACCAGGCCGGCCAGGCCGACCACCACCACCATGCCGGAGACCACCAGCAAGGCGTTCTCGCCGATGCCGACCACGTCCCACAGCTGGTCCAGCGCCACGCCCGGCAGCACCGCCATCAGCGGCTCCCTGAAGCCGTCGCCGTCGGCGATGTCGCGCTGCAGGGCGAACACGCGCGCGCGGCTCTTCAGGCCCACCAGCACGGCGGTGATGCTTTTGGGCGTGAGATCGAACTTCTTCACCAGGTTGGCGGCGATGTGCACGCCGGGCAGCGGCGCGCCGCCTTCCCAGTCGAGGTGGATGGCTTCCATGCCGGCCAGGCCGATGTGCACGGTGCGGTCCACCGGGGTGCCGGTGCGCGCCAGGATGCCGGTGACGACGAAGGGTTTGTCGGCATGCTGGGTCAAGCCCAGGCCGCCCATGCCATGGGCCAGCACGATGTGGTCGCCCAGTTTGTAATGCAGCTTGTCGGCCACCTCGGCGCCGAGCACGGCTTCGAACACGTCGGCGAAGGCGCGGCCCTGCGCCAGCTGCAGCGCGCGGCCGTCGCCGTAGTGGAAGTGGCGGAAGTAGTCCTCGTTGGTGGCCAGCACCGGGAAGCCGCGGTGCGAGTCGCCCAGCGAGAGCGGGATGGTCCAGGCCACCGCCGGGTTGCGCGCCAGGCTCTGGGCGCTGTCCCAGCCCATGTTGTTGGTGGCGCCGCCAATGCGGAAGATCGAATAGAGCATCAGCTGGATCGGGCTGGTGCGCGCGCCGACCACCAGATCGGTGCCTGACACCGATTGCGAGAAGCCGGCGCGCACTTCGTGGCGCACCCGCTCGATGCCCAGCAGCATGGTGGTGGACAGGGCGATGGCCAACAACATCAGCCCCAGCGTGAACCGGCGGTTCCAGGCGCTTTTCGCGGCCAGGCGCAGCAGCAGCTTCATGCCGACTCCTCGGGCGCGGCGGTGCGGTTGATCTGTTCCAGCGCGATGCGGCGGTGGAAGCGTTCGGCCAGGCGCAGGTCGTGGCTGACGAACACCAGCGCCGAATCGCCATGGCCGCATTCCCGTTGCAGCAGGTCGAGGAAGGCTTGCTGGCGATCGCTGTCGAGCGCCGAGGTCGGCTCGTCGGCGACGATGATCTCGGGCCGGCCGATCAGCGCGCGGGCAGCAGCCACGCGCTGTTGCTGGCCGATCGAGAGCTGCGTCACCGGCCGCGTCCACAGCGCCGGCGCCAGGTCCAGCGCGGCCAGCAGCGACTGCGCCGCCTGTTTGAGGTCGGCGCCCTGCTGCAGGGCGCGTTGCTTGCGATAGGCGGAGAACTGGCAAGGCAGCAGCACGTTGTCGATGATCGAAAGATAAGGCAGCAGGTTGAACTGCTGGAAGATGAAGCCGATGTGGTCGACCCGGAACTGGTCGCGGCGCGCTGCCGGCAGGCGTTGCAGCGCCTGTCCCAGCACTTCCGTGCTGCCCGACTGCGGGGCGATGATGCCGCCGATGGCGGCCAGCAGGGTGCTCTTGCCGCTGCCGCTGGGGCCGCTGATGAAGACATGCTCGCGCGCCTCCACCCGTAGTTCGTCGAGCGCCAGCGCGGGATGCGGCTGGCCGGGCCAGGTAAAACTGAGGTCGCGCAGATGGATTGCGGCGGGGACGGGCTGTGGCTGGTTCATGTCAGGCGGACGGCGGGAAGCGAGGGAAGCAAACGAGGCGGCAGGCGCATGATACGCCCGCAAGCTGTCGGCGGCATGACTCCCCGGTCACGCCGCAGGGAGCAGTAGCATCAGTTGACCGGAATCACGCTGTTGCCTGGTGTCAGCTGGAAGGCGGCCTGCTTCTTGGGCGTGGCCAGTTGCACGTCGATGCGCTGGAAGCCGGGGAAGGCGCGCAGCAGGCCGCCGACATCCACCGTGTTCAGCGCGCCGGGGCTGGCGCAGACCAGGGTGAAGTCGCCATCGAGGTCGGCATGACCGTCGGTGGGCGCCTGTTGCGTGTTGGGCGTCTTCTCGCCCAGCAGGGCCGGCGGCAGCACGGCGGACTCCAGCTGCACTTCAGCCGGCTTGCACTGCGCGGCCGGGTCGGTCACGAAGATGCGGGTGACGTCGCGCAGCATCTTGGCGGCGGCTTCCACGGTGTCCTTGTCCTTTGTGCTGGTGGCGGCGTGCTCGAAGCCGACCAGGTTGATCAGCGGGGAGTCCAGGTGCAGCGTCAGCGTGTTGCCTTCCAGCGCCACGTCCAGCTTGCCCACGCCATGCACGTGGGCCGGGTGGTTGCCTTGATGATCGTGGGCGTCGGCCGCGTGGACCGTCTGGGCCGCGGCGGCGCACAGGATCAGAGGCAGGGCAAGGGCGGCAGGGGAGAGGCGGGACGTGAAGCGGGGCATGAGCGGCTTTCTGGTCTGAAATGAACGGTGTTGCTGCGAACGGATGCAGGTCAAGCTCGGCATTTTGAACCTGCCTGCCGGAAAAATTCAGTCTTGTTACATTCTGCAACAGGGTTGCATTATAATTCGGTCTTTCCCGATTTTTGCAACAGGGTTGCGGTACGTGCCGGCAGATTCCGGATCGCCGCCGTCGCTCGCCTTGTTTTCTCAGCTTTTGCGCGTGCGCTGTGCATGCGCATCCTTCTTAGTCAGGTTGTCCGTGGTGTCGGTTCTCTCTCGTTTATTGATGAAGCAAGGCGTGCTCGCCAGCCCCTGGTGGGTGCGCGTGCTGGCTGTCGTGCCGGTATGCCTGCTGCTGTGGCTGGGCGTGATGTGGGCGTTGGGGGAGGCCGGGCAATGAATACCCTGACCGCCGCCATTTCCCTGGAGAACCTGACCGTCAGCTATCGCCGGCATCCGGCGCTGCACCACGTCAACGGCGCATTTGCGCGCGGTTCTCTGACCGCCGTGGTCGGCCCCAACGGCGCCGGCAAGAGCACCTTGCTCAAGAGCATGTTGGGGCTGGTGCGCTGTAATGACGGTCGCGTGATCACCCATGTCGACGTCAAGCGCATCGCTTATTTGCCGCAGCAGGCCGAGATCGATCGCAGCTTCCCGATCTCGGTGCAGGACTGCGTGTTGCTGGGTTACTGGCAGGCGCAGGGCAACTGGGGCGGCATCGACGCCGGCATGGCCGAACGCGCGCGCCGCGCGCTGGCGGCGGTGGGGCTGGAGGGCTTCTCCGACCGGCCGGTGTCGAGCCTGTCGGTGGGCCAGTTCCAGCGCGTGCTGTTCGCCCGCATCCTGCTGCAGGATGCCGAGGTGATTCTGCTGGACGAGCCCTTCAACGCCATCGATTCCCGCACCACCGGCGACCTGCTGCGCATCATCGCTGCCTGGCATGCCGAGCGCCGTACCGTGATCGCGGTGCTGCACGACCATGATCAGGTGCGCCGCGCCTTCCCCCAGACGCTGCTGCTGGCGCGTAACGTGGTGGCCTGGGGCGAGACCGCCGACGTCATGTGCGAAGACAACCTGCTGCGCGCGCGCGCCATGGCCGAGGCGGTGGACGAGCATGCCGACATCTGCGAGGTCAGCGAGGCCGAGGTGCTGGCGCTGTCGCGCCTGCATGACGACCATACCGGCCATGCGCACGCGGGCGCGCATCACCACCACCATCATCATCACGACGGCGGCGCGCAAGCCGGCACGAAAGGCGGCCTGCAATGACGTGGTTGTCCGCCTTCCATCAATTCGCCCTCGAACCCTTCCAGGAATTTTCTTTCATGCGCCGCGCACTGGTAGCGGCGTTCGCGCTGGCCCTGGGCAGCGCGCCGCTGGGCGTGCTGCTCACGCTGCGCCGCATGAGCCTGTTCGGCGAGGCCTTGAGCCACGCGGTGTTGCCGGGCGTGGCGGTGGGCTTCATCTTTTTCGGCCTGTCGCTGCCGGCGCTGTCTATCGGCGGCTTTGCCGCCGGCGTGCTGGTGGTGGCGGTGGCCGGCTGGATCAGTCGCCACACCGAGCTCAAGGAAGACGCCAGCATGGCCGCCATCTATGTGGTGGCGCTGGCGCTGGGCGTGATCCTGATTTCGCGCCACGGCACCCAGCTTGACCTGCTGCACATCCTGTTCGGCAACGTGCTGGGCGTGGACAGCGAAGGCCTGGTGCTGATCGCCGGCGTCGCCAGCGCCAGCGTATTGCTGATCGCCGCGCTGTACCGCGGCCTGCTGCTGGAAAGCTTCGACCCGGCCTACATGGCCGTGGGCGGCGGACGCAGCGGCGGGGCGATCTACCAGCAGGTGTTCCTGATGCTGGTGGTGATGAACCTGGTGGCCTCGTTCCAGACCCTGGGCACCTTGATGGCGGTCGGCCTGATGATGCTGCCGGCGGTGTCGGCGCGACTGTGGCACGACACGCTGCCGGCCCAGCTGTGCAACAGCGTGCTGCAGGCGGCCATCGCCGGCTATGCGGGGCTGCTGATTTCCTACTACGCCTCGGTGCCGTCGGGCCCGGTGATCATCGTCTGCGCCGGCGTGCTGTACGCCGCCTCGCTGCTGCTGGCGCCGCGCGGCTGGTTGCCGCGCCTGCTGCGCCGGCCGCACCTGCGGGGCTGAATTCCTTTCGCGTCCTTTCCCGTCTTTTCTTCGGAGTCTGCATGAACCTGCTGCGTCCCATTTCCTTCCTGCTGGCCGGCCTGTCGCTGGCGGCCGGCGTATCCGCCACGGCTGCCGAGCGCATCCCGGTGGTAGCCAGCTTCAGCATCCTGGGCGACATTGTCGCCAATGTCGGCGGCGAGCGTATCGCCGTGACCACGCTGGTCGGCCCCGATGAGGACGCCCACGTGTTCCAGCCGGCGCCGGACGACATCAAGTCCGTCTCGCGCGCCAAGCTGGTGGTGGTCAACGGCCTCGGTTTCGAAGGCTGGATGGAGCGCCTGGCGCAGTCGGCCAATTACCGCGGCGCCATCGTGACCGCCTCGGCCGGCATCAAGGCCCGCGAGCGCGCCGATGACGAGCATGAGGGGCACGACGATCACGACCATGCCGGTCACGATCACCATCATCACGGCAAGGACGATCCGCACGCCTGGCAGGATCCACAGAACGTGGTGGTCTACGCGCGCAACATCGCCGCCGCGCTGGCCAAGCTGGACCCGGCCGGCGCCGAGGTCTACAAGAAGAACGGCGAGGCCTATGTCGCCAAGGTGCAGGAGCTGGATCAGTGGGCCGCGCAGCAGTTTGCGCAGATCCCCGAAGCCAAGCGTCGCGTGATCACCTCGCACGACGCCTTCGAATACTTCGGCGCGCGCTACAAGGTGCGCTTCCTGGCGGCGCAGGGCGTGTCCACCGACAGCGAGCCCAGCGCCAAGCAGGTGGCCTCGCTGATTCGCCAGATCAAGAGCGAGAAGATCAAGGCGCTGTTCTTCGAGAACATGGCCAACCCCAAGCTGCTGCAGCAGATCGGCCGCGAAGCGGGCGTGAGCGCCGGCGGCAAGCTGTATGCCGACGCGCTGTCTAAGGTCGGCGGCCCGGCGCCGGACTATCTCTCGCTGATGCGCTACAACGTCAGCCAGCTGCTGGAGAAGATCCGCCTCAACTGAGCGCGGACGCGCCGCGACCAAATCGCGTATGCTTGTGGCCTTCGCGCCGGGCTGGTGCCCGGCGTGTTCCATTGCACCCTATAAGGAGAAGACAAGCATGAGCACCATTACCGTCGTGGCCATCATCACCGCCAAGCCCGGCAAGCGCGAAGAGCTGCTCAACTTTGCCCGCGCCAACCTCGCCGCCGTGCGCGCGGAAGAGGGCTGTATCGAATACGGCCTGGTCATTGACGTCGACGGCTTCGGCCCCAACCAGGCGCCGATGGGCCCGGACACCTTCGCCTTCGTCGAGAAGTGGGTCAGTGAAGAAGCGTTGAAGCTGCACTTCACGCTGCCGCATATGGCCGACTACCGCGAAAAATCCAAGGACCTGATCGCCGATCGCGCAGTGCATGTGCTGAAGTCGGCGGACTGAGCCGGCAGACGCAAGCCTCCTTCCGAGGCGCACAAAATGCCACTGGGCCCCTGCTTTCGCAGGAACGACAAATACCGAATCTCTATTTTCGTCGCCCCTGCAAAAGCAGGGGCCCAGCGGCGTTGGCGGTGTTCCGGATCCGCTGCGGCTTCAATGCTCCCCGGGAAAGTCCGCCGGATGCGTCCGCGCCGGATCATAGGCGGATGCCTGCCCCATCTGCATCAGCCATGTGATGAAGGTCTTCAGCGCCGGGTTGGAGTCGGCCGCGCTGCGGTACATCATGTGGAATCCCTCCCCATGCAGCACGACTTCCGGAAATAGCTGGATCAATCGTCCGTGGGACAGGTCGTCGTCCACCAGGGCCAGCGTGCCCATGGCCACGCCGAGATCGGTCGCAGCCGCCTGCAGGCTGAGGAAGAAGTGCTCGTAGACCGTGCCCGGCATCTTGCGTCGCACCGCCACGCCGGCCTTGCTCAGCCATTGTGACCAGGCCGCCGAGCGGCTGGAGAGGTGGATCAGCGGTACCTCGACCAGGTCGCGCGGCACCTTGATCGGGTGGGTGGCCAGGAAGTGCGGCGACACCAGCGGCACCGAAACATCGTCCAGAAAGCGCACGCATTCATAGCCGTTACGCTCCAGCGGGCTGCGCCACAGGATCACGTCAAACGGATCCTTCACATCCTCGAAATACTCCGACATGGTGGTGGTGACGCGCACCTCGATGCGCGGATTGTCGATCTGGAACTGCGACAGGCGCGGGATCAGCCAGCGCATCGCCACCGACGGCGCGGCGATCAGGCGCACCACGCGGCCCTTGCCGGCCAGGGTCAGTTGCTCGGCGGCAAGGGCGATGCGATCCAGGCTGGCTTTTACCTCGGCGTAGAAGGCCAGCGCCGCTTCTGTTGGCTCCACGCCACGCGACTGGCGCAAAAACAACGGCTGTTCAAAGTATTCCTCCAGCGATTTGATCTGCTGGCTGACCGCGCTGTGGGTGATGAAAAGCTCGCTGGCCGCCAGCGTCAGACTCCGCGTCCGGACTGCCGCTTCGAACACCTTGAGGGCTTTGAGCGGGGGCAGGGATGAGGACATGATGTAAGAAAAACTTATATTGGTGTCGGAAAATGTTGCTTTGCAAAAGACAGGGTCGACCTTATTCTTCAATCACCGAAACGTTTAACAGTGAGTGAAGATCATGTCTACCGTTAGTATATTTGTAAAAGATGCCGGTTTTTCTAACAATCTGCGCGCCCTGGTCGAGCTGGCCAAGTTCGCCGTCCAGCAAATCATCGCCGCCCACGCCCTGAAGCCGGTGCGTAACGACGCTGCCGAGCTGCACGATGCAGCCTACTTCGAAGGCGTTGCAGACCACGTCGAGATGGAAAGCCGCCTGCGTCAGCTGGAAAACAGCCACCTGCAAGCCGTCTGGAAGCTGCAATCGCAGATCTGAGCATCGGCAAGGCAAAAGCAGCAACAGCAATACCAGCAGCACCAGGTTCCGTGAGCCTGAAGAAAATGACGAGACCGGTTCCGTATTGTCGGAACCGCAGGCCGGACAGGCAAAGCAGCAATACCCGGGCCCCAGGCCGGGGCCGCATGGCCCGCACGGCGCCGCCGCAATGGCGCGCACCACACAAGTTCCTCGCAGAACGCACCCATCCCCGCCATGGCGGGGATTTGTCGTTTACAGCCCTCCGATTGTTATCGCCATGGCAGAGCGTCCCGTCGAACCGGCGGCGGTGACGCCGCAGTCGATCGCGCTCAAGGCAAGCCGGCCAAGCCGGCGGCTGCTGCGGTGACAGCGCCCAAGACCGCCGCCGGCGCGGCGACAGCGGGGAGTAATTCTGATCGGCGGCGCTGCGCCACCCATATAAAAAAGCCCGGCATCGACCGGGCTTTTTTCATGCGGTTTTGCGCTTCAACAGTTGCATCCTGCCGAACAGCTGCTGCATGCCGCCGTGCTCGATGAAGCTGAGGTTGTAGGGGTGCTCGGCCACTGCGCGAGGGAAGGCTTCCAGTTGCGGCAGGCTGTGCAGCTGTTCGGCGATCTTGCCCCACAGCACCAGCGTCGGCAGCGGCGTGCCGCGCGCCTGCGCGTGGTCGGCCAGCGCGCGCAGCACGGTGTCGAAGAAGGGTTTCCAGGCGCGCGCATCCTTGACCGGCGCCACGTGCTCTCGAAACACCAGGCTGGCGTTGAGCAGCAGAAAACCGTGGCCCTCCAGGTTGGCCTGCAGGTCGGCCAGGGTCTGGATCGTGCCGGCGGTGTCCTGCTGCGCCTGCGCGGAGATGCCGGCCAGCGCGTCGCCGCTGGTGTTGCCGGCCTGCAGGGCGCCGTCGGCCACCAGCAGCATCTTCATGAAGTTGCGCAACGAGGTGGCGCGGTTGACCTGCTTGGACAAGCCCTTGTCCGACCACAACGAGCCGACCGCGCCATCCATGAAGCACACGCCGGTGGCGCTGGCCGCGCGCGGGTAGGGGCCTTCGCCGACCAGCACGTAGCGCACCGCATCAATGGGTTGCTTGAAGGCAGCGAACAGGCGACCTTCGGTGGGCAGGTAGTTGTCCTGCGCCAGCACGCCCAGATAAGCCGGGTCGGCTTGGGCGACCGCTTCCAGGCCGGCGCGCAGGGTGGCGTGCCAGGAAGGATCGGCAGTCTGGATCAAGCCCAGCAGGTCGGCGGGCAGGGAGGTGGCGGGCGTGGTCATGAGGGGGAGTGCGGATGGCCGTCATCGGAAAGGCGGCATTGTATAACGGCGCGCCGGTCGGCTTGCATCGGCATGTGACGGACGACGCTGGGGGCCTGCTTTCGCAGGAACGACAGGGCGTTGAAAGCTGCAACTGCCGTTGCTTTTGCCGGCGCAGCTGTCAGGCAAATTTTGTTTGATCAAGGATTATCAGTTGCCGGGCGTGATGCGACGAACGACGCTGGGTTCTTGCTTTCGCAGGAACGACAGGTAATTGAAAAATTTACCACCGTCGCCCCTGCGAAAGCAGGGGCCCAGTGTCGTTTTGCTTGCCTGCGCTTTTGCGCCACCGCTCGCGCCATCAGAAAACGCCTTCAGAAAGAAGGCATCAGAGCGGCAGCATCAGAACGACGGCGTCAGAAAGAAGGCGCCGGCCGCAATCAAGCCGCCGCCGTATCGCTCCCCGGTGCGCCGAACAGTTGCTGTTTCAGCACATGCAGCTGGTCGCGCGCCGCAGCCGCCTTTTCGAACTCGAGGTTCTTGGCGTGCTCCTGCATCTGCTTCTCGAGACGCTTGATCTCCTTGCTGATCTGCTTTTCGCTCATCGATTCGTAGTTCTTCTGCTCCTGCGCCACCATCAGCTCGGCGCGCGCCTCCGACGGGTTGAACACGCCGTCGATCAGTTCGCGGATCTCCTTCTTGATGCCGGTCGGGACGATGCCGTTGGCTTCGTTGAAGGCCATCTGCTTGGCGCGGCGGCGCTCGGTCTCGCCGATTGCCTTGTGCATGGAATCGGTCACCACGTCGCCGTACAGGATGGCCATGCCGTTCAGGTTACGGGCGGCGCGGCCGATGGTCTGGATCAGCGAACGTTCGGAACGCAGGAAGCCTTCCTTGTCGGCATCCAGGATCGCCACCAGCGAGACTTCGGGGATGTCCAGGCCCTCGCGCAGCAGGTTGATGCCGACCACCACGTCGAAGGTACCCAGGCGCAGGTCGCGGATGATTTCAACGCGCTCCACGGTGTCGATGTCGCTGTGCAGGTAGCGCACCTTGATGCCGTTGTCGGACAGGAACTCGGTCAGCTGTTCGGCCATGCGCTTGGTCAGCGTGGTCACCAGCACGCGCTCGTCGCGGGCGACGCGGTCGGTGATTTCCTGCATCAGGTCGTCCACCTGGGTAGTGGCGGGGCGCACCGAGATGATCGGGTCCACCAGGCCTGTGGGGCGCACCACCTGCTCGACTACCTGGTCGGAGTGCTGCTTCTCGTAGTCGGCCGGGGTGGCCGAGACGAACACCGTCTGGCGCATCTTCTTCTCGAACTCGTCGAACTTCAGCGGCCGGTTGTCCAGCGCCGAGGGCAGGCGGAAGCCGTAGTCCACCAGGTTCACCTTGCGCGCGCGGTCGCCGTTGTACATGCCGTTCAACTGGCCGATCAGCACGTGCGACTCGTCCAGGAACATCACCGCGTCCGGCGGCAGGTAGTCCACCAGCGTCGGCGGCGGGTCGCCCGGCTTGCCGCCGGAGAGGTGACGCGAATAGTTCTCGATGCCTTTGGTGAAGCCGATCTCGGCCATCATTTCCAGATCGAAGCGGGTGCGCTGCTCCAGCCGCTGTTCTTCGATCAGCTTGTTTTCCTTGCGGAAGAATTCCAGCCGCTCGCGCAGCTCTTCCTTGATGGTCTCCACTGCGCGCAGCACGGTCGAGCGCGGCGTCACGTAGTGCGAGCCGGGGTAGATGGTGAAGCGCGGGATCTTCTGGCGCACGCGGCCGGTCAGCGGGTCGAACAGTTGCAGGCTGTCGATCTCGTCGTCGAACATCTCGATGCGCACCGCCAGCTCGGCGTGCTCTGCCGGGAAGATGTCGATGGTGTCGCCGCGCACGCGGAAGGTGCCGCGGCCGAAGTCGGTCTCGTTGCGGCTGTACTGCATCTGGATCAGGCGCGCGATGATGTCGCGCTGGGCCACCTTGTCCTTGGCGCGCAGCGTCAGGATCATCTGGTGGTATTCGTTGGGATTGCCGATACCGTAGATGGCCGAGACGGTCGCCACGATCACCACGTCGCGCCGCTCCATCAGCGACTTGGTGCACGACAGGCGCATCTGCTCGATGTGCTCGTTGATCGAGGAGTCCTTCTCGATGAACAGGTCGCGCTGCGGCACGTAGGCTTCCGGCTGGTAATAGTCGTAGTAGCTGACGAAGTATTCCACCGCGTTGTGCGGGAAGAACTCGCGGAATTCGCTGTAGAGCTGTGCCGCCAGTGTCTTGTTGGGGGCGAACACGATGGCCGGGCGCCCCAGGCGGGCGATGGTGTTGGCCATGGTGTAGGTCTTGCCCGAGCCGGTCACGCCCAGCAGGGTCTGGAAGAACAGGCCATCGTTGACGCCTTCCACCAGCTTGTCGATCGCGGCCGGCTGGTCGCCGGCGGGCGGGAAGACCTGGTAGAGCTTGTAGGGCGAGTCGGGGAAGGTGACGAACTTGCTGTCGTCGAGCTCTGGATTGATCGTTGTCAGTTCAGCCATGGTGATCGGTAACCTGTGCGGTTGAGGTTTGCCTGCCGGCGGTGCGGCCCGCGCCTCATCACGGGGCGCGGGCGTTGCGGCCGGGAAATGCAGTCGGCGCCGTCGGGCGCCAATACGCGTCAGATGCAGCCGAATCGCCCAACTTCAAGCGCGGCGCGGCTGCGCATATGTCGAATCTGCATGGGTTGATGCAGATTCGGCCTGCTTTTACACCCGCCTGTATCTGTGATTGGGCATCGACATTTGCTAGAATGCGGTGTTGCAAAACGGTGCATGGCAATCCACTGCGGCCATGCTCCCATCCCTTTCTGCAGCGCTTTGTTGCAGCTAACTTTTCATGTTATCACGATGAACGCACCTGTCTCCGCCTCCCTGTTCTCCGCCATCGAAATGGCGCCCCGCGACCCTATCCTGGGCGTGACCGAAGCCTACAACGCCGACAAGAACCCGGCCAAAACCAACTTGGGCGTGGGCGTGTACTACGACGACAACGGCAAGGTGCCGCTGCTGCAGTGCGTGCAGAAGGCAGAGGCGGAACTGATCGCCAAGCTGGCCCCGCGTACCTACCTGCCCATCGACGGCCTGGCGACCTATGACCGCGCCGTGCAGGAGCTGGTGTTCGGAGTCGGCAGCGCCGTGGTGACCGAGAAGCGTGCGATCACCGTGCAGGCCGTGGGCGGCACCGGTGCGCTGAAGCTGGGCGCCGACTTCCTGAAGCACTTCTCCGCCGCCGGCACTGAAGTGTGGATCAGCGATCCGAGCTGGGAAAACCACCGCGCGCTGTTCGAGATGGCCGGTTTCAAGGTCAATGCCTATCCTTACTACGATGCCGCCACCCGCGGCGTGAACTTCACCGGCATGCTGGATGCCCTGAAGACCATGAAGTCCGGCTCCGTGGTGCTGCTGCACGCGTGCTGCCACAACCCGACCGGCGCCGACCTCTCCGACGACCAGTGGACGCAAGTCATCGACGTGGTGACCTCGCGCGGCCTGGTCCCGTTCCTGGACATGGCTTACCAGGGCTTCGGCGACGGCATCGAAGAAGACGGCCAGGTGGTGCGCCGCTTCGCTGAAGCCGGCGGCCCGCTGTTCGTGTCGAACTCCTTCTCCAAGTCCTTCTCGCTGTACGGCGAGCGCGTCGGTGCGCTGTCGATCGCCGCTGCCAGCGCCGAAGAAGCTGCCCGCGTGCTGTCGCAATTGAAGCGCGTGGTCCGCACCAACTACTCCAACCCGCCGATCCACGGCGGCCAGGTCGTCGCGACTGCGCTGGCCTCGCCGGAACTGCGCAAGCTGTGGGAAGACGAGCTGGCCGAGATGCGCGTGCGCATCCGCGAAATGCGCCAGCTGCTGGTGGCCAAGCTGAAGGAAAAGGCGCCGGGCCACGACTTCGACTTCGTGATCAAGCAGCGCGGCATGTTCTCGTACTCCGGCCTGACCAAGGCCCAGGTCGAGCGCCTGCGCAACGAGTTCTCGATCTACGCGGTGGACACCGGTCGCATCTGCGTGGCTGCATTGAACTCGAAGAACATCGACACCGTCGTCGACGCCATCGCCAAGGTTCTGTAAGAGCGGAATCGGCCATTTTCCTGTCCCCGGGAAGATGGCCTGAGAGAAAAAAGTTTTGACAGAACGCAAAATCCGGGTCATAATCTTTTTCTCAGCTGTTCCCTGATAGCTCAGTCGGTAGAGCGACGGACTGTTAATCCGCAGGTCCCTGGTTCGAGTCCAGGTCGGGGAGCCAAAGAACATGAGAGGCCTCGCAGAAGTTGCGGGGCCTTTTCAATTGAACCCGGTTGGTAATCGTCGGCAGTGCATTCCGATGCAGACGCGACGATGATCGACGGGTTGAATCAGAGCTCAAGTTTGCGCATGGGATGAGAAGCGCAACGGCGATGATGAATGGTGTAAAAAATTTCTTCCGGCCTACTGGCAACGAAAGAAATTTTCCTTCATAATCGCGCCCTCAGCTGTTCCCTGATAGCTCAGTCGGTAGAGCGACGGACTGTTAATCCGCAGGTCCCTGGTTCGAGTCCAGGTCGGGGAGCCAAAGAATCGAAAGCCTCGCAAGTTTCTTGCGGGGCTTTTTTGTTTTCCGGGCCCGCGCAGGCCCGCTCGCAGCCGGCGGCCCGCTGTCGCAAACGCTGCTAGAATCGGCATCCCTCCGATCTTTCAGGACATTCCCATGAGCGAACCCATCCGCCTGACACAGTACAGCCACGGCGCCGGATGCGGCTGCAAGATCTCGCCGCAGGTGCTGGACGTCATCCTGGCCGGCAGCGGCGCACAGAATCTCGATCCCAAGCTGTGGGTCGGCAATGCCTCGCGCGACGATGCCGCCGTGTACGCGCTGGACGACGAGCGCGGCGTCGTGTCCACCACCGATTTCTTCATGCCCATCGTCGACGATCCGTTTGACTTCGGGCGCATCGCCGCCACCAACGCCATCAGCGACATCTATGCCATGGGCGGCGACCCGCTGATGGCGATCGCCATCCTCGGCTGGCCGGTCAACGTGCTGCCGCCGGAAGTCGCGCGCGAAGTGGTGCGCGGCGGCCGTGCGGCGTGCGACGCCGCCGGCATCCCGCTGGCCGGCGGTCACTCGATCGACGCGCCCGAGCCGATCTTCGGCCTGGCCGTGACCGGCGTGGTCGACAAGCGCCACATGAAGCGCAACGACACCGCCAGCGCCGGTTGCCTGCTGTACCTGACCAAGCCGCTGGGCATCGGCATCCTCACCACCGCAGAGAAGAAGGGCAAGTTGCGTCCCGAGGACATCGGCGCGGCGCGCGACTGGATGTGCATGCTCAACAAGGCGGGCAGCCGCTTCGGCAAGCTGCCCGGCGTGGTGGCGATGACCGACGTGACCGGGTTCGGCCTGCTGGGCCATCTGGTCGAGATGTGCGAAGGCAGCGGCGTGTCAGCTCTTATCCACCACGCACGCGTGCCCAGCCTGCCGGGCGTGGCGCATTACCTGGCCGAAGGCTGCGTGCCGGGCGGCACCGGCCGCAACCACGAGAGCTACGGCGCCAAGATCAGTCCCCTGAGCGACGCGCAGCGCAATTTGCTGTGCGATCCGCAAACCAGCGGCGGCCTGCTGGTGGCCGTGAAGCCCGACGCCAATCCTGAATTCCTGGCTACCGCCGCGGCGCTGGGCCTGGAGCTGGCGCCTATTGGTGAGTTGGTCGAGCGACAGCGTTACGCAGTCGAGGTCGTCTGATGGCGGATATCCAGCCCAGCCGCGAACTGTTCATCGGCGACACGCCGATGCTGGACGCGCGGGCGCCGGTGGAGTTCGGCAAGGGCGCGTTCCCGATGGCGGTCAACCTGCCGTTGATGAACGATGACGAACGTCACCAGGTCGGCATCCGCTACAAGGAGCAGGGCCAGCAGTCCGCCATCGAGCTGGGCCACCAGCTGGTCGGCGGTGCACTGAAGGAGGCGCGGATCCAGGCCTGGGCCGACTTCGCGCGCGCCCATCCCGAGGGCTGCCTGTATTGCTTCCGCGGTGGGCTGCGTTCGGGCATCACCCAGCAGTGGCTGAAGTCGGAGGCCGGCATCGCCTACCCGCGCGTGGCCGGCGGCTACAAGGCGATGCGCCATTTCCTGATGGATGCGATCGAGCATGCCGTGGCCGGGGCCGGCTTTGTCGTGGTGGGCGGCATGACCGGCTGCGGCAAGACCGACGTGCTGGCGCAGCTGGACAACGCGCTCGACCTGGAGGCCTACGCCAACCATCGCGGCTCCAGCTTCGGCCGGCATGCCACGCCGCAGCCGGCGCCCATCGATTTTGAGCACCGCCTGGCGATTGCGCTGCTCAAGCAACAGGCGCGCGGCCATCACTGGTTCGCGCTGGAGGACGAGAGTCGCCTGATCGGCGCCTGCGCCTTGCCGCTGTCGTTGCACCAGGGCATGCAAAAGTTTCCCATGGTGTGGCTGGAAGACAGCCGGGCGGGGCGCGTCGAGCGCATCCTGCGTGACTACGTGGTGGGATTGTGCGCCGAATATCTGGCGCTGGATGCGGAACATGGTTTCGCGCGTTATCGCGAGCATCTGCTGGCGGCGCTGGGCAAACTGCAAAAGCGCCTGGGCGATGAGCGCTACCGCAGGCTGAACAAGCTGATGGAAGACGCGCTGGCGCGCCAGGAGAAAGACGGCGCGGTCGACCTGCACCGCGCCTGGATCGAGACGTTGCTGTCCGAGTACTACGATCCGATGTATGAATACCAGCGGGAGTCCAGGCGCTCCCGCCTGCTGTTCGCCGGCAACCAGTCCGAGGTGGTGGACTTCCTGCGCAACTATCAGCCCGCCTGATCGGCCTGCCTGGTCGGTCCGCTCAGAGCACCAGCACGCCGACCAGGCCGCTGATCACACCGACCAGCATCGTCAGCGCGGTCACCGTCACCAGCACCTTGGGCGTGAACGACTTGCGCAGCATCAGCAGCGAAGGCAGGCTGATGCTGGGCAGGGTCATCAGCAGCGCCACTGCCGGGCCTACGCCCAGGCCCAGCGCCAGCATCGATTGCACAATGGGAATCTCGGCCGCGGTCGGGATCACGAACAACGTACCGATCACCGCCAGCGCCACGATCCAGAATAGCCCGTTGCCGATGGAGGCGTCCACCTGAGGGAATAGCCACACGCGCGCCGCGCCCAGCGCCAGCACGGCGACGATGTAGACCGGCACGGTGCTCCAGAACAGTTGCCACATCTTTTGCAACCAGCGGGCCACAAAGCCGCGCTGATCGTCCGTCTCTTCGGCTTGCGACACCGCATCCAGCGCCGCCTGCGGCAGCGCGTCCGGTTGCGAGATGCGTTGCGCGATCAGCGACACGCCGAGCACCAGTAACACGCCGGCCACCAGGCGCAGCGCCGCAAAATTCCAGCCCAGCACAAAGCCCATGAACACCAGCGTGGCCGGGTTCAGCACCGGGTTGGCGATCCAGAACGCCAGCGCGGCGCCCACCGATACCTGCTGGCGGCGCATGCCCGCCACCACCGGCGCGGCGCAGCAGCTGCACATCATGCCCGGCAGCGCAAACAGGCCGCCGCGCACGGTCGAGCCTAGCCCGGCGCGGCCGAACACGCGCAGCAGCCAGTTGCGCGGGATCAGCACCTGCACCAGCGAACCCAGCAGCACCCCCAGCACGGCTGCTTTCCAGATGGCGAGGAAGTACACCCCGGCGTATTCCAGCGCCGCCGACCACGGCGCGGTCGGCGCGTTGGCCAGGATGGAGCCGCCGATGCTGTGCTTGTCGGCGGCGACGAAGGATTTCAGGTAGTAGGGCGACCACTTGACGTAGTACAGGCCGACCACCGCCACCAGCAGGAACAGGGCGGGTTTGAGCCAGGCCGCGCGGGTCGGGGAGCCGCGCGGCGGCAGGGAAGGGGAGCTATTCATGATGTATTGCGATTTGGCGGATGTGAGAATGCGCGCATGATACCGCAAGCCGGCGCGCGGCCCGGCGCAGCCCTGCACGGACGGCGCGTAGAATATCCCCACTTATAGCCGCAACTTCCTGTCCCGCTCCTGCCGCCATGCCAGCCCGCCAAGACCCCGCCGTTTCCGCCATCGCTTCCGCGCTCGATCGCATCCATTTCGACCTGACCACGCTGCGCCTGTTCGAGGCCACTGCCGAGCTGGGCGCGGTGACCAAGGCGGCTGAGCGCATCTTCCTGGCGCCGGCGGCGGCGTCGCGGCGCATTCAGGAGTTCGAGGCGCAGTTCGGCATTGCGCTGTTCCAGCGTCTGCCGCATGGCATGGCGCTGACCGATGCCGGTCGCGCGCTGCTGGCGCACGTGCGCAGCATGATGCACTCGGTGGCGCGCATGCAGGACGACGCCACCGCCTTTCGCCAGGGGAACATGGGCGTGGTGCGGCTGGCCGCTTGCACCTCGGCCGTGCTGCAATTTTTGGCGCAGGATATCCGGCGCTGCCAGGAGCAATATCCCGGCATCAAGATCGACCTGCTGGAGGCCAACAGCCAGGGCGTGGTGGAAGCCGTCACGCGCGGCGTGGCCGACATCGGCATCTACGAGAGCACGCTGGGCGGCATCGAGCTGCCGACCCAGCCCTACCATGAAGATCGCCTGGTGCTGGCGGTGCCGCACGGCCACGCGCTGGCCGGCAAGAAGCGCGTGACGCTGGGCGATATCTTGCCGCATGAGGTGATCGGCCTGTCCGAAGGCGCGGCGCTGTCCTTGTCGCTGGGAAGGCTGGCGGCGCAGAGCGGGCAGGTGCTGCACATGCGCATCATGGTGCGCAGCTTCCACAGCATGGCGGCGATGATTGCCGAGGGCATCGGCATCGGCCTGATGCCAGAGAAAGTGGCGCAGCTGCTGGCCGGCGGCGATCGCTTCGCCACCGTCACGGTGGAAGGGGAATGGGCCACGCGCCGCTTCGTGCTGTGCCATCAGCCGGCGCATGCGATGTCGGGATCCGGCATGGCGGTGGCCGCCATGCTGGCCGCTTCGGCTTGCGCCGCCCCCGTGTCGGCCAAGCAGGCCCGTCCCCGCAAGCCTTCCCGCCCGGTTTCGCAAAACGCGAAACCAGCCTCAGCGAAATAGCGATGGAGTCGCCGCGCCTGCCGCTCGTATAGTGCGTCCATCAGTCCGCCGCCGCCTGCACTGTGCATGCGCGTTTGCCGACTTCCGACAGCACACGAGACACAGGAGCAGCAATGTCCACAGCAGCAATTTCTTCCCGCAAGCCACGCATCGCGCTGACCATCGGCGATCCGGCGGGCATCGGCCCCGAGCTGGTGCTGCGCCTGTTGGCCGATCCCGCCACCGGCGCGCGCGCCGACATCATCCTGATCGGCAACACCCCCGCGCTCGAGCGCGCCGCCAAGGTCGCCGATCTGCCCTTACCGCAGGCGTCCGACTGGCTGCAGATCGTCGACTGGGCGCAGCAGGGCGCACAATACGAAGCCTCGGTCGCGGCCGAAGCCAACGGCAAGTTCATCCTGGAGTCGCTGACACTGGGCGCGCGCATGGTCACGGAGGGCCGCGCCGATGCGCTGTGTTTTGCACCGCTGAACAAGGGCGCGATGCGCCTGGGCGGCATGCACGAGGAAGACGAAATGCGCTGGTTCGCCAAGCTGCTGGATTACAGCGGGCTGTGCGGCGAGCTCAACATCCTGGACGACCTGTGGACCGGCCGCGTGACCTCGCACATGCCGTTGAAGGATGTCTCCGCCCACCTCACGCCGCAGGGCGTGGCGGCGGCGATCCGCATGCTGACCGAATCCTTCCGCGCTGCCGGCAATCCCCATCCGCGTATCGGCGTGTGCGGCTTCAACCCGCATAACGGCGACAACGGCAACTACGGCCGCGAAGAGATCGACGTCATCGAACCCGGCATCAAGCTGGCGGCCGACGGCGGCTGCCCGTCCGAAGGCCCGTTCCCGGCTGACACCATCTTCCTGCGCGCCAAGGCCGGCAAGCTGGACGGCATCGTCACCATGTACCACGACCAGGGTCAGATCGCTACCAAGCTGCTGGGCTTCGACGTCGGTGTGACGGTGGAGGGCGGCCTGCCCATTCCCATCACCACGCCGGCGCACGGCACCGCCTACGACATCGTCGACCAGGGTATCGCCAAGCCCACGGCCATGGCCAATGCCTTCGAGCTGGCCTGCCGCATGGGGGAGAACCGCAGCCGGCGCTGAGCGCGGACGGTCATCACGCCGGCCGGCGGCGAGCACCGGCGAACATCATAAGAAGACAAACGGAGACAAGCATGAACCGATATGCCATGGAGGTCGGCGCCGACGCCCCGGCTGCCGATCACAGCGAAGTAGGGCGGCTCTATGCGCGCCTGACCTGGCGCTTCATTCCCTTCCTGATGCTGTGCTTCCTGGCGGCTTACCTGGACCGCATCAACGTCGGTTTCGCCAAGCTGCAGATGATGTCGGACCTGGCGCTGAGCGACGCCGTGTACGGTTTCGGCGCCGGCGTGTTCTTCCTCGGCTATTTCATCTTCGAGGTGCCCAGCAATCTGCTGATGGCGCGCTTCGGCGCGCGCCGCTGGATCAGCCGCATCATGATCTCGTGGGGCATCATCTCGTGCGGCATGGTGTTCGTGACGGATCCGATCAGCTTTTATGTGATGCGTTTCCTGCTCGGGCTGGCCGAGGCCGGCTTCCTGCCGGGCGTGATCCTGTACTTGACTTACTGGTTTCCCGCAGCGCGCCGCGGGCGCACCATGGGCTTCTTCTATACCGCGCTGGCGCTGGCCGGCGTGATCGGCGGTCCGCTGTCGGGCGCCATCATGCATTACATGGCCGACGTCGGCATGATGAAGGCGTGGCAGTGGCTGTTCGTGCTCGAGTCCTTGCCGTCCATCCTGCTGGGCGTGATCGCGCTGTTCTATCTGGATGACGGCATCGACCAGGCCAAGTGGCTGAGCGCGCGCGAGAAGGGATTACTGAAGGCCGAAATCGCCGCCGACGAGCGCGCCAAGAGCCATATCCCGATGGGCCGCCTGCTGCTGCATCCGCGCCTGTGGCAGTTCACCCTGATTTTCTTCGCGCTGAACCTGGCCAACTACGGGCTGAGTTTCTGGCTGCCGTCCATCATCCGCAACCTCGGCGTGGCCGATACGTTCTACATCGGCTTGATCACCACCTTGCCCAATATCTGCGCCATCGCGCTGATGCTGGTGCTGACCGCGAGCGCCGACCGCACCCGGAAGCGCAGGCTGCATATCGGCATCGCCTTCGTGCTGGGCGCACTCGGCCTGACGTTGTCGGTGCTGATGCAGGATACCGCCAGCCTCTCCATCGTCGGCCTGTGCCTGGCGACGGCCGGTATCCTCTCGGTGTATCCGCTGTTCTGGAGCCTGCCGACCTCGGTGCTGGGCGGCATGGCGGCGGTGGCGGGCATCGCCCTGATCAACTCGCTGGCCAACCTGGCGGGTTTCTTCGGCCCCTGGATCGTCGGCCTGATCAAGGACTGGACCGGCTCCACCAACTACGCCATGTTGTCGCTGGCCGGGGTGCTGGTGGCCGCGGCCATGCTGGTGTCGCTGGTGCCGGCGCCGCCGGCGACCGACTCTTCCGAGTCCGATGTCTGATTGAGCGCACTGAGCCGCGACGAAGGCAACATGCACACCCTCCATGACAAGCACACTAGCGCCGCCGGCCCCTGGGCTGCGGATGCCTTGCCCATCATCGATGCCCATCATCACCTGTGGGCGCTGGCGAGCGGGCACTATCCGTGGCTGCAGGACGAGTACATCGGCGACCAATTCTTCCTCGGCCCCTACCGGAGCTTCTGCGTCGACTTCCAGGCCCCGGATTATCTGCAGCGCAGCCGGCGTCATCCGCTGGTGGGGACCGTCCACATCGAGGCCGAACGCGACCGCGCCGAGGCGCTGGCCGAGACCGAGTGGCTGCACCAGGTGCATGCGCAGTACGGCTTTCCCAATGCAGTGGTGGCGTACGCCGACTTCGGCGCCGCCGACATCGACGATCAGTTGCGCAGGCAGGCCGCCTTTGCGCTGGTGCGCGGTATCCGCTGCAAGCCCACCACCGCGGCGCGGCCCGACGCCCCGCGACCGCAGGCCGGGAGCATGGGCGATCCGCGCTGGCTGGATGGCTTGCAGCAACTGGAGCGCTACGGCTTGTCATGGGATGTGCGTGTGCCGGTCTGGCATCTGGAAGAGGCGGCGGCGGTGGCGGGAGAGTTTCCCGGCATCGCCATCGTCGTCAACCATACCGGCCTGCCGTGGGATCGCAGCGCCGACGGCTTGGGCAAGTGGCGGCGTGGCCTGGAGCGGCTGGCCGCCCATCCCCACGTCTGTCTCAAACTGTCCGAGTTCGGCGTGCGCGACGCTGACTGGAACCCGTCCGAGGTCAGGCAGATCATCCGCCAGGCCATCGCGATTTTCGGCGCCTCGCGCTGCATGTTCGGCTCCAACTTTCCGGTCTCGTCGCTCAAGGTGGATTACGACCT
The DNA here is from genome assembly GCF_017814915.1 of Herbaspirillum sp. LeCh32-8. Taxonomy (GTDB): domain Bacteria; phylum Pseudomonadota; class Gammaproteobacteria; order Burkholderiales; family Burkholderiaceae_D; genus Herbaspirillum. Next base: position 99,568 of record NZ_JAGIPZ010000001.1, read on the forward strand.
GCTGGTCGCCACCTTCACCGAGGCGCTGTCGGACTTGCCGCGGGAACAGGCCGAAGCCGTGATGGCGGGCACCGCCGCACGCTTTTACCGGATCGAGCCGGCGTCCTGAGGCCCGGCTCATCCATAGCCGGCCCGGCACCGGCGCATATAACAACCCTATAACGACCATCCAAAGAGATGAGGAGACCATGAACGCCAAACTCAATCACGGGCAGCAGACCCACGTCCAGAAATACATGCTGGCGATCTTCTGCGCCATGTCTTTCATCCTGTATCTCGATCGCGTCAACCTGGCCGCGGCTGCCGGGCCGATCAAGGATGAACTCGGCCTGTCCAACACCACGCTGGGCGTGGCCTTTTCCGCGTTCGGCTATACCTATGCGGTGTTCCAGATCATCGGCGGCTGGTTCGCCGACAAGCTGGGCGCCAAGAAGACGCTGATCGTCTGCGGCTCCATCTGGGTGGTGGCCACCATCGCCACCGGTTTCGTCAGCGGGCTGGCGTCGCTGGTGCTGGCGCGGCTGCTGCTGGGCATCGGTGAGGGCGCGGCGCTGCCGGCCCAGGCGCGCGCCATCGCCAACTGGTTCACGCGCAAGGATCGCGGCTTCGTGCAAGGCATCACGCACTCGTTCTCGCGGCTGGGCAACGCCGTGGCGCCGCCGATCGTGGCGGTGCTGGTGGCGCTGCATTCGTGGCGCGCGGCCTTCATCATCGTCGGCGTGCTGACGGCGGTGTGGATCGTGGTCTGGGCGCTCTACTACAAGGACGACCCGCGCGAGCATCGCAGCATCAACGAGGCCGAGCTGGCCAAGCTGCCCGAGCATGCCAGGGCGGCTGCGGCCAGCGGCGACGCCACGCCGTGGAAGAAGATCCTGCGCCGCATGTCGCCGACCATCTTCGTCTACTTCTGCCAGGTGTGGACCAACACGCTGTTCTTCAGCTGGGTGCCGATCTTCTTCATGAATGCCTATCACCTGGATCTGAAAAAATCGGCGATCTTTGCCTCCGGCGTGTTCTTCGCCGGCGTGGTGGGCGACGTCACCGGGGGCCTGATCAGCGACCGCGTACTGAAGCGCACCGGCAACCTGCGCCTGGCGCGCCAGGGCGTGATCGCCGCCAGCCTGGTGGGCACCTTCGGTTTCCTGATCCCGGTGATGACCAGCAGCGACGTCAACGTCGTGGTGTGGTGCCTGTCCGGCGCATTTTTCATGCTGGAGCTGACCATCGGGCCGATCTGGGCCGTGCCCATGGACGTGGCGCCCAAGTTCGCGGGCACTGCCAGCGGCATGTTGAATACCGGCGCGGCGCTGGCCACCATCATCTCGCCGCTGGTGTTCGGCGCCGTCGTCGATCTGTCGGGCAACTGGAAGCTGCCGTTCGTCGGCTCAGGCGTGTTCCTGCTGATCGGGGCGTTGGCCACGCTGGCCATGCGTCCGGACCGCGACATTGATCACGCGGACAGCGGCGCGGTGAAAAAGGAATACGCGCACGGCTGATGGCGTTCGCATCGCGGTAACTGGTTGCGGCCCTTGCGGCCGCGCCGCTTGGTTGGGGAAGGGGCTTGCGCTCCTTCCCTTTTTTGTCCGCTTGATGGACAAACGGTATTCAGATGGCCATTGTTGTCATAGGTCATGTCATACAACTTGTCTCTGTCGGGCCGACAATGACCGGCATGCGATGGACCGGGCAAGCCGGGAAGCTCACCTGCCGGCGCGCTGTTCCCGCCTTATAAAGCGAGTCCGGTATGCTGCTCAAAGCACCGCCCCTATTGCCATAGCGGGCAGCGGGGCAGTTTGTCGAAAACGATCTTCCACCCCTATTGCCAAAGCGCTTACTCCTGTTATACTTTGTCTCATCGTTGTACGATGTCTTATAACAATTAATATTCAATCACTAAAAACAATACGCTAAGAGAGACGCCCGCCCCATCCTCGGTCTGTTCCCATGCGTTGCCCACCGGCGCCACCAGGCGGCGAGGGGAGAGCGCATGACGACGTGGAGCTCAGGTTTCTTGACGGCGAGTCGAGATCTGGAGAAAACAATTGGCAAATAGCAATACCACCGCGACGGCGGCCGGCGCAGTCAAGCCCAGCCACGTCCGCTATCTGATCCTGTTCATGCTGTTCGTGGTGACCACGGTGAACTACGCCGACCGCGCCACGCTCTCGATCGCCGGTTCGGCGATGAAGACCGAACTGAGCCTGGATCCGGTCACCATGGGTTATATCTTCTCGGCCTTCAGCTGGGCCTACGTGCTGGCGCAGTTGCCGGGCGGCTGGCTGCTGGACCGCTTCGGCTCCAAGAAGATCTACATGTGGAGTATCGGCCTGTGGTCCTTCTTCACCGTCCTGCAAGCCGGCGTGACCTGGATGAGCACCGCTGCGGCGGTGGTGACGCTGTTCCTGCTGCGCTTCATGGTGGGCCTGGCCGAAGCGCCGTCCTTCCCGGCCAACGGCCGCATCGTGGCGGCCTGGTTCCCGACCAAGGAGCGCGGCACTGCCTCGGCCATCTTCAACTCGGCGCAATACTTTGCCGCCGTGCTGTTCACGCCGCTGATGGCCTGGATCGTGCACGCCTACAGCTGGCACCATGTGTTCACCGTGATGGGCGTAGTCGGCATCGTGCTGGCCATGATCTGGGGCAAGATCATCTACAGCCCGAAGGATCATCCGATGATCAACAAGGCCGAGCTGACCCACATTGAAGAGGGCGGCGGCCTGGTCGACATGGACAACCGCAAGGCGGCGCCGGCGGCCTCGACCAAGGGCAAGGGCTATATCAAGCAACTGCTGTCCAACCGCATGCTGCTGGGCGTGTACATCGGCCAGTACTGCATCAACGTGATCACCTACTTCTTCCTGACCTGGTTCCCGGTGTACCTGGTGCAGGAGCGCGGCATGTCGATCCTGAAGGCCGGCTTCGTGGCCTCGATCCCGGCGGTGTGCGGTTTCATCGGCGGTGTGGTCGGCGGCATCATTTCGGACCGCCTGATCAAGCGTGGCGTGTCGGTGACCTGGGCGCGCAAGATCCCCATCGTCGGCGGCATGCTGTTGTCGATGACCATGATCCTGTGCAACTACGTCGACGCGCAGTGGATGGTGGTGGGCATCATGGCGCTGGCCTTCTTCGGCAAGGGCGTCGGCGCGCTGGGCTGGGCCGTGGTGGCCGACACCGCGCCCAAGCAGATCGTCGGTCTCTCGGGCGGCCTGTTCAACATGTTCGGCAACGTCGCCGGCATCACCACCCCGATCGTGATCGGCTACATCGTCAAGGAAACTGGTTCCTTCGCCGGCGCCCTGGTGTTCGTCGGCGTGAATGCGCTGATCACCGTGATCAGCTATCTTGTCATCGTCAAGGAAATCAAGCGCGTTGAACTGAAAGACGCCTGATCCGGCAGTATCGGCGGCCCTGCAAGCGGGCCGCCATTTTCGTTTTTGTGAAGCATTCAGTTGCATGGGAACCAGCATGAGCACCGACACCACCGCCAGCGCAGCCGCCAGCCAGGCATCCACTCCGCGCTACATCATGATGAACGACACGGACAACGTGGCCATCGTCGTCAACGACGGCGGCTTGCCGGCCGGCACCGTGTTCCCCGACGGCCTGACCCTGGTCGACCGTGTCCCGCAGGGCCACAAGATCGCGCTGCGCGACCTGAAGCAGGGCGACGCCATCGTGCGTTACGACGTGGCCATCGGCTACGCCGTGCGCGACATTCCCAAGGGCAGCTGGATCGAGGAGTCCCTGGTGCAGATGCCGCCGGCGCGCGAGCTGGACAACCTGCCCATCGCCACCAAAAAACCGGCGCCGCTGCCGCCGCTGGAAGGCTATACCTTCGAGGGTTACCGCAACGCCGACGGTTCGGTCGGCACGCGCAACCTGCTGGCCATCACCACCACCGTACAGTGCGTGGCCGGCGTGGTGGAGCACGCGGTCAAGCGCATCCGTGCCGAGCTGCTGCCGAAATATCCCAACGTGGAAGACGTGGTGGCGCTGGAGCACACCTACGGCTGCGGCGTGGCGATCGACGCGCCTAATGCCGGCATCCCGATCCGCACGCTGCGCAATATCAGCCTGAACCCGAACTTCGGCGGCCAGGCCATGGTGGTCAGCCTGGGCTGCGAAAAGCTGCAGCCCAACCGCCTGCTGCCGGAAAACATGATCCCCATCCACAAGGCCGGCGAGCCTTACGTGGTGTGCCTGCAGGATTCAGAGCACGTCGGCTTCAACTCCATGATCGACTCGATCCTGCAGATGGCCGAAGCGCGCTTGACCGAGCTCAACAAGCGTCGCCGCGAAACCTGCCCGGCCTCGGACCTGGTGGTCGGCGTGCAGTGCGGCGGCAGCGACGCCTTCTCGGGCGTGACCGCCAACCCGGCCGTGGGCTTTGCCACCGACCTGCTGGTGCGCGCCGGCGCCTCGGTGATGTTCTCGGAAGTGACCGAAGTGCGTGACGGCATCGACCAGCTGACCTCGCGCGCCGTCAACGAGGACGTGGCCCAGGCCATGATCCGCGAGATGGACTGGTACGACAATTACCTCAAGCAAGGCGGCGTCGACCGCAGCGCCAACACCACCCCGGGCAACAAAAAGGGCGGCCTGGCCAACATCGTCGAGAAGGCCATGGGCTCGATCGTCAAGTCGGGCAGCAGCCCGATCTCGGGCGTGCTGGCGCCGGGCGACAAGCTGCAGCAGAAGGGCCTGATCTACGCCGCCACGCCAGCCTCGGACTTCATCTGCGGCACGCTGCAGCTGGCTGCCGGCATGAACGTGCACATCTTCACCACCGGCCGCGGCACGCCCTACGGCCTGGCTGCGGTGCCGGTGATCAAGGTCGCCACCCGCAACGACCTGGCGCGACGCTGGCACGACCTGATGGACGTCAACGCCGGCCGTATCGCCAGCGGCGAAGCCACCATCGAAGACGTCGGCTGGGAGCTGTTCCAGCTGATGCTGGACGTGGCCAGCGGCAAGAAGCGCACCTGGGCCGAACAATGGAAGCTGCACAACGCGCTGACGCTGTTCAACCCGGCGCCGGTGACCTGATCATCCCTGAGGGATCCGCTTGCGGGTCCCTTTTTTCATCCTGCCTGATGCCGACAATGCGCCGTATGCACGGCCGCAGGGCAGGGTGTATCCGGTAACGAGAACGCGGCAAGCAACATCCATAAGATCCACACCATCAGCAGTACCTCAACAACAATCATCCGCAAGGAGACGCCATGAACCAGAAAACCACATCCATTCCCGCGCGCATCGCCACCCTGGCCGTCGCCTCGGCCCTGACGCTGGGCTCCGCCCAAGCGGGCGCCGTGACCATTGCCTACGTCTCCAACGCCGACAGCCAGGACATCTACGTGCTGCAGATCAACGCCGACGGCAGGGTCAACCTGGTCGACAAGGTCGACACCGGCAGCACCGTGATGCCGCTGGCAGTGAGCCCCGATCGCAAGTACCTGTACGCGTCGCTGCGCGGCCAGCCCTACTCGGTGGTGAGCTACGCCATCGACCAGCGCAGCGGCAAGCTGACGGCCTTGTCCAAGGCGCCGCTAGCCGACAACATGGCCAACATCGCCACCGACAAGACCGGCCGCTACCTGTTCGGCGCGTCCTACACCGGACACAAGATTTCGGTCAACGCCATCGGCGCCGACGGCGCCGTGCAGGCGCCGCCGCTGGCGGTCATCGCCACCGGCAAGAACGCGCACTCGGCCCAGGTGTCGCCGGACAACGCCTTCCTGTTCGCCTCCAACCTGGGCAGCGACGTGATCCTGCAGTTCCGCTTTGACGCCGCCACCGGCAAGGTAGCGCCCAACGCGCCGGCATCGGTGGCCACCAAGGCCGGCGCGGGGCCGCGTCACTTCGTGTTCTCCAACGATAGCCGCTTCGTCTACTCGACCAACGAGCTGGACGGCACCGTCAACACCTACGGCTATGACGCCAAGGCCGGCACGCTGAGCCTGCAGGCCACCGACAGCGCGCTGCCGGACGGTTTCAAGACCAGCGAGCAGCTGGCCACGGCCGATTTGCACCTGACCCCGGACGGCCGCTATCTCTACGCCAGCGAGCGCACTTCCAACACGCTCTCGGGCTACCGCGTCGATGCCGCCAGCGGCAAGCTCACGCGGGTGCTCAACATTCCTACCGAAACCCAGCCGCGCGGGTTCAACATCGATCCGCAGGGACGCTTCCTGCTGGCCGTGGGCCAGAAGGCGGGGCTGACCAGCTACGCCATCGACCGCGACAGCGGCGCGCTCAAGCCGCTGTTCCGCTACACCCTGGGTCGCAATCCCAACTGGGTGGAGATCATCGACTTGCCGTAATGGCAAGCTGCGTCGGGCATGTTGAGGGACATGCCCCGGCGCAATGTTTGCCGCGCAGATTCGCCTTGGCTTGATCCAACGCAGGGACGGCGCACGTCTCCTTGTTGCAAAATTGATATGGGGAGATTGCGTCCCCATGGGGCCTAACGGGGAAATAGGGCTGCTTTCGTCGATTTGCTGGCATCTTGGACGAGAGGTTTCTTGCTGTATCTTCTGCGGCAAAGTTTTGGGGTTTGTCTTTTGTTTTACAAAAATTGAGCGGAGAGAGGGAATGCGGAATCTGACGGTTCGCTTCAGCCTGATGAGCGCAGTGGCGCTGTTTTCATGCATGATCGTGGTCGGCGCTGGCGTCGGCATCTATGCCCTGGGACGGGCCAACCAGGCGACCGAATATGTGCACCAGCTGGGCCAGCGCGCGCTGGTGATCAACGACGCCTACAAGGACACCACGCGTACGCGTTCGGCGCAGACGCGTATCTACGCGACCCTGATGGAAAAGGGCGACCAGGCCGTGGCGGATGCGGCCGCCAAGAGCGCCCGGACGACCTATGATCGCGGCCTGAAGTACGCCGAGGACTTCGCCAAGTTGCCCGATCTGGCAGGCCAGGATGCGGCGGTCAGGACCGAGTTGATCGAGTCGGCCAAGGCCCTCAACGATCAGCTCAAGCAAGCTGAAACCTTGCTCGCCGCCGGCAACGTCACCGCCTATTCGGAACTCAACACCAAGCAGATCAGCCCGAGCGGCACGCGCTTCTCGGTCGCGCTGGAGAAGTACCAGAAGCGCGCCATGGAACTGAGCGACCAGGTCGCCGACGAGCGTGATCGCGAATACAGCATGGTGGTCTGGATGGTGGTGGCCGGCCTGATCGGCGCCATGATCCTGGTGCTGGCGGTGCTGATGCTGCTGCGTAGCATCGTGCTGGCGCCGCTGAACCGCGCGGTGAACTTGCTGGACCAGGTGGCCAATGGCGACCTGACCGCCAAGGTTGAAGTCGACAGCACCAACGAGATCGGCCGCCTGTTCGGCGCCATCCGCAGCATGCAGCAAAGCCTGCTCAACACCGTCTCGCGCGTGCACACCAGCTCCGAGAGCATCGACACCAGCGCCAAGGAAATCGCGGCCGGCAACATGGACCTGTCCTCGCGCACCGAGCAGCAGGCCAGCTCGCTGGAAGAGACTGCTGCGTCGATGGAGCAACTCACCGGCACCGTGCGCCAGAACGCCGAGAACGCCATGCAGGCCAACCAGCTGGCGCATTCGGCCTCGTCCACCGCCAGCAAGGGCGGCGAGGTGGTGTCGCAGGTGGTCGATACCATGCAGGCCATCAATGATTCTTCGCGCAAGATCGTCGACATCATCAGTGTGATCGACGGCATTGCGTTCCAGACCAACATCCTGGCGCTGAACGCCGCGGTGGAGGCGGCGCGCGCCGGCGAGCAGGGCCGCGGCTTTGCCGTGGTGGCCTCCGAAGTGCGTTCGCTGGCCCAGCGTTCGGCCGCCGCCGCCAAGGAAATCAAGTCGCTCATCGACGATTCGGTGGAGAAGGTCAGTACCGGAAGCCAGTTGGTGGAGCAGGCCGGCATGACCATGGCCGATGTGGTCGACAGCGTGCAGCGCGTGACCGACATCGTCGGCGAGATCGCCGAGGCCAGCCGCGAGCAAAGCACCGGCATCGAGCAGGTCAATCAGGCCATCACGCAAATGGATGAGGTGACCCAGCAGAACGCCGCCCTGGTCGAGCAGGCTGCGGCCGCCGCCCAGTCGCTGCAGGCGCAGGCCACCAACCTGGTGAGCGCGGTCAGCATCTTCAAGATCGATGCGCGCGCGGCGGCCGCCGCTGCTGCGCGTCCGGCGCCTACCGCCAAGCGGGCCGCACCGGTGGCAGCGCCCGCTCCCGTGGCGGCTGCTCCCAAGGAAGCCGCGCCGGCGCCGAAGAGCGCGCCCAAGCTGCCTGCGGCATCGGTCAAGCCGGCGGCGGGCAGCGCCCGCGCCAAGGACGATAGCCAGGATTGGGAAGAGTTTTGACTGGCTGGCCCGGTGGATTGTCCGGCTGCAAAATAAAAAACCTCCGTCGCAAGACGGAGGTTTTTTTTCGTGCCGGCATTCTTTTCGATGATGCGCTGAACGACGCTGGGTTCCTGCTTTCGCAGGAACGACACGGAGGAGGTGAATGTCACCTTCACCCGTTTTCGCAGGAACGACGCGGAGGAGGTGAACTTCGCCTTCATCCGTTTTCGCAGGAACGACGCGGAGGAGGTGAACTTCACCTTCATCCGTTTTCGCAGGAACGACACGGAGGAGGTGAACTTCACCTTCATCCGTTTTCGCAGGAACGACACGGAGGAGGTGAACTTCGCCTTCATCCGTTTTCGCAGGAACGACACGAAGGAGGTAAATGCCACCTTCATCCGTTTGAACCAGATACCACGTCGTCCCTGCGAAAGCAGGGACCCAGCGACTTTCGCTGCGATACTGCGGCCAGTGGACGACACCGCACCCCTGCGCAAGCAGGGGCCCGGTGACGCTCGCTATGGATTGCCTCAGGCTTGCGTGTACGAAGTCTTCACCGTGGTGTAGAACTCCGCCGCATACGTGCCTTGCTCACGCGCGCCGTAGCTGGAACCCTTGCGGCCGCCGAAGGGCACGTGATAGTCCACGCCCGCGGTGGCGGTGTTGACCATCACCATGCCGGCCTGCGCGTGGCGCTTGAAGTGGGTGGCGTACTTCAGAGAGGTGGTGCAGATGCCGGAGGACAGGCCGAACTCGGTGTCGTTGGCCAGCTGCAGCGCATGCTCGTAGTTGTCGGCGGGGATCACGGCGGCCACCGGGCCGAAGATTTCCTCGCGCGAGATGCGCATGTCGTTGTGGGCATCGGCGAACAGGGCCGGGGCCATGTAGAAGCCGTCGGTGTCGCGCGCCACGCGCTCGCCGCCGGACACCAGCTTGGCGCCTTCGTCGCGGCCGATGGCGACATAGGACATGTCCTGGTCCAGCTGCGACTGGTCGACCACGGGGCCGATCTGACTTTCCTTTTGCAGCGCGTGGCCGACCTTGACCTTGGCCAACTGTTCGCGTGCCGCTTCGATGAAGCGCGGGTAGATGCCCTTTTCGACGATCAGGCGGCTGGAGGCGGTGCAGCGCTGGCCGGTGGAGAAGAAGGCGCCTTGCACGGCGGCGGTCACGGCCACATCCAGGTCGGCGTCGTTCAAGACCACCATCGGGTTTTTGCCGCCCATTTCCAGCTGGAACTTGGCCATGCGCGCAATCGCGCCTTGCGCCACGCGCTGGCCGGTGGCGACCGAGCCGGTGAAGGAGATGCCGGCCACGCGGCGGTCATCGATGAAGCGCTGGCCGACCACCGAGCCGCGGCCCATCACCAGGTTGAACACGCCGGCCGGAATGCCGGAACGGCTGATGATTTCGGCGATGGCCCAGCCCGAACCCGGCACCAGTTCGGCCGGCTTGAACACCACGGTGTTGCCGTAGGCCAGCGCCGGCGCGATCTTCCAGGCGGGGATGGCGAGCGGGAAATTCCACGGCGCGATGATGCCGATCACGCCCAGCGGCTCGCGGGTGATTTCCACGTCCATGCCGGGGCGCACCGAGGCCAGCTTGTCGCCGCGCATGCGCAGCACTTCGGCGGCGAAGAACTTGAAGATGTTGCCGGCGCGGGTGGCCTCGCCGATGCCTTCGGGCAGGGTCTTGCCTTCTTCGCGCGAGAGCAGGGTGCCCAGCTCTTCGCGGCGCGCCAGGATCTCGGTGCCGATCTTGTCCAGCGCGTCCGAGCGCGCCTGGATGTTGCCCACGCTCCAGGCCGGGAAGGCTGCATGGGCGGCGGCGATTGCGATCTCGGTCTGGGCCGCGTCGGCCTGGGCGTACTCGCCGATCACGTCCGACAGGTCGGAGGGATTGACGTTCTTGTTGACGCTGGGGCCTTGCAGCCATTCGCCGTTGATCAGGTTGGCAAACTGGGACATTCGGTTCTCCTTGGGTTGTTATGGGGGCGCGCATGCTGGCGAAGCCGCACGTGCTGAAACAAAAAAGGGGCCGCAGTTTCCTGTGGCCCCTCGAGGGATAGCTGGAAGCTTATTGCGGACCCAGCTTCTTGATCAGTGCGGCCAGTTCTTCGTGCTCGGCCGGGGTGCAGTCGGTCAGCGGAGTGCGCACCGGACCTGCATCATGACCCACGATCTTGGCGCCGGCCTTGACGATGGACACCGCGTAGCCGGCCTTGCGGTTACGGATTTCCAGGTAGGGCAGGAAGAAGTCATCGATCAGGCGGCCGACGGTGGCGTGGTCGTCCTTGGCGATCGCTTCGTAGAACTGCACGGCGGTCTTGGGGATGAAGTTGAACACGGCCGAGGAGTACACCGGCACGCCCAGCGCCTTGTAGGCTGCAGCGTAGACTTCCGCGGTCGGCAGGCCGCCCAGGTAGGTGAAGCGGTCGCCCAGCTTGCGGCGGATGTGGACCATCGGTTCGATCTCGCCGATGCCGTCCTTGAAGCCGATCAGGTTGGGGCAACGGTCGGCCAGCTTTTGCAGGGTCTCGGCGTTGAGCTTGCACACTGCGCGGTTGTAGATGATGACGCCGAAGTTGACCGATTTGCAGACCGCTTCAACGTGGGCGGCGATGCCGTCCTGGCTGGCTTCGGTCAGGTAGTGCGGCATCAGCAGGATGCCGTGCGCGCCCAGGCGCTCGGCTTCCTGTGCGTAAGCGATGGCGGCGCGGGTGGAGCCGCCAGCGCCGGCGATGATGGGGACCTTGCCGCGGCAGGTATCGACGGCGGTGCGGATGATGTCGGAGTACTCGCCCGGGACCAGCGAGAAGAACTCACCGGTGCCGCCGGCGGCGAACAGGGCGCTGGCGCCGTACGGTGCCAGCCATTCCAGGCGCTCGATGTAGGTCTTCGGGCGGAAGTCGCCTTGTTCATCGAAGTCGGTCAGCGGGAACGACAGCAGGCCGGAAGAGAGGATCGTTTTGAGGTCTTGGGGTGTGTACTTGGACATGGTTTCGCTCAACGCCGTTAAGAATTGGATATTGGAATAGATGGATCTGTGTTTTTTGTTTTGTGTACATATCCTAATAGGATATCAGTCATCGTACAACATGAATTTGCAGAAATCCAGCAGTTTTTGTGCGGGCGATGACGGGAGCGGGGTGCTGTGGGATTTTTGCCGCCGGACGAACAGGCGCGCTGTTCGTCCGGGGAGGGGAGGCAGGCGTGGGGTCAGGCGGCGGCGCCGGACTCCGCTTCCTGCTGCGCGCGGCGCAGGCGCTCGCGGCTGTTGGTGAGGTGGTTGCGCATGGCGGCGCGCGCGGCCTCGGTGTCGCTGCGAGCGATGGCTTCGTAGATGTCTTCGTGTTCGCGCTGCACGCGGTCCAGGTAGACCGCCTGCTGGTCGTGCGCCAGTTCGGCGGTGTTGAGGCGCTTGCGCGGGATCACGCCCATGCCGAGGTGGCTGATGATCTCGATGAAGTAGCGGTTGCCGGTGGCGTTGGCGATGGCGAAGTGGAAGCGGAAGTCCGGGCCCACGGTATCGCCGCCGGCCAGCTGGTTCTCGCGGAAGGCGTCCAGCGCCTCGCGAATCTCGCGCAGTTGCTCGTCGGTGCGGCGCGCGGCGGCCAGGCCTGCGGTCTCGGTTTCCAGGCTGATGCGCAGCTCCAGCAGCGCCAGCAGGTCGCGCATGGTGGTGATGGTGGCCGGGTCGATGTTGATGTTGGAACCCTTCTTGACCTCCAGCACGAAGGTGCCGATGCCGTGACGGGTCTCCACCAGGCCGGCGGCCTGCAGGCGCGAGATGGCTTCGCGCACCACGGTGCGGGAAACGCCCTGGTTCTGCATGATCTCGGACTCGGTGGGCAGCTTGTCTCCGGGCTGCAGGCTGCCGCTGTTGATCATCTCGGTCAGCGCGGCCACCACTTCCTGCGACAGGCTTTGGGTCTTGCGGCGCGGGCGCAGCAGCGGGTTGGGGGTGTCGCTTACATCCATGTCGTTGTAATTGAAATGCGGATACGGGCCGGATTGTCGTTTTTAGGAAGGCCCGCAGCCGTTAGATGAAAAAAGTGTTGGGACATCTTACCAGATCGATAAGGGGCAATCGAACGGAAATGCCCGCCGGAAGCAGGAAAATGGCGCGAATTCGAACCGGCGCCCGGGATGGGCGTCTTGATTTCGGCGATTCGCTCCAATTTGTTACCTGACAGATTTACTCGGGTTTGATATACTTGACTCAAATATTCGGGAATTCAGGGAATCACAGATCCACTGTTTCTGGAGCAGGAATCCATGCGTCTCACCACCAAAGGCCGTTTTGCCGTGACAGCGATGATCGACTTGGCTTTGCGCCAAGGCAACGGTCCCGTCACGCTGTCCGCGATCAGCGAGCGCCAGGAAATTTCTTTATCATATCTGGAGCAGTTGTTCGGCAAACTGCGGCGCCACCAGATCGTCGAGTCCGTGCGCGGACCCGGCGGCGGCTACAACCTGGCCCGCAAGGCGGCTGATGTGTCGGTGGCCGACATCATCATCGCCGTGGATGAACCCCTCGATGCGACCCAGTGCGGCGGCAAGGAAAATTGCCACAGCGCGTCCCACCCTGGTGGCACACGCTGCATGACGCACGACCTGTGGTCGACCCTGAACGAAAAAATGGTCGAGTACCTAGATTCGGTCTCATTGCAGGACCTGGTCGACCAGCAGAAGGAACACAAGACGGCGGAACATCGTCCCGCCGACAAGCAGAGCGTGGTGGTAATGCACCGCCCGCAAGCCGCAGCCTGATTTGGAGCAAGAACAGATTATGAACGCACCTCTCGAAAAAAGCCTGCTGGAGACCATCAAGGCTCCGCACTTCCCGATCTACATGGACTACTCGGCGACCACCCCGGTCGATCCGCGCGTGGCCGACAAGATGATTCCCTACCTGCGTGAGCAGTTCGGCAATCCGGCGTCGCGCAGTCACATGTACGGTTGGTCGGCGGAGAAGGCGGTCGAAGAGGCGCGCGAGGAAGTCGCCAAGCTGGTCAACGCCGATTCGCGCGAGATCATCTGGACCTCCGGCGCCACCGAGAGCAACAACCTCGCCATCAAGGGGGCGGCGCAGTTCTACAAAACCAAAGGCAAACACATCATCACGGTCAAGACCGAGCACAAGGCTGTGCTGGACACCTTCCGTGAGCTGGAGCGCATCGGTTTCGAAGCGACCTACCTGCAACCGCAGGACAACGGCCTGGTGACCGTCGAGCAGATCGCCGAAGCGGTGCGCCCGGACACCATCCTGGTGTCGGTCATGCTGGTCAACAATGAAATCGGTGTGATCCAGCCGGTTCCGGAAATCGGCGAGTTCTGCCGCTCCAAGGGCATCATCTTCCACAGCGACGCCGCCCAGGCGACCGGCAAGGTCAAGATCGACCTGGAAAACTGGAAGGTCGACCTGATGAGCTTCTCGGCCCACAAGTCCTACGGTCCCAAGGGCATCGGCGCGCTGTATGTGCGTCGCAAGCCGCGCGTGCGCATCGAAGCGCAGATGCACGGCGGCGGTCACGAGCGCGGTCTGCGCTCGGGCACTTTGGCCACGCACCAGATCGTCGGTATGGGCGAAGCCTTCCGCCTGGCCCGTGAAGAGATGGACAGCGAGCTCAGCCACATCCGCGCCATGCGCGACCGCCTGGCCAAGGGTCTGCAGGAAATCGAAGAAACCTATATCAACGGCGACATGGAGCACCGTGTGCCGCACAACCTGAACGTGAGCTTCAACTACGTCGAAGGCGAGTCGCTGATCATGGCGATCAAGGACATCGCCGTGTCGTCCGGCTCGGCCTGCACCTCGGCCAGCCTGGAGCCGTCCTACGTGCTGCGCGCCCTGGGCCGCAGCGACGAACTGGCGCACAGCTCCATCCGTTTCACCATCGGTCGCTTCACCACCGAGGAAGATATCGATTTCACCGTCAACCTGATCAAGAGCAAGGTCGGCAAGCTGCGTGAACTGTCCCCGCTGTGGGACATGTACAAGGACGGCGTCGACCTCTCCACGATCCAGTGGGCGGCACACTAAACCAGAACTCTGCCAGCCGCCGCTAGCAAGCATCAGGAACAGAAGCTGGTTGCGGTGAAACATCTTCAAGGAGCAAGAACATGTCTTATTCGGAAAAAGTACTCGACCACTACGAGAACCCGCGCAACGTCGGCGCCTTTGAAAAGGGCGACGAGACCGTCGGCACCGGCATGGTCGGCGCGCCGGCCTGCGGCGACGTGATGAAGCTGCAGATCAAGGTCGGCGCCGACGGCGTGATCCAGGACGCCAAGTTCAAGACCTACGGCTGCGGTTCGGCCATTGCCTCCTCGTCGCTGGTGACGGAATGGGTCAAGGGCAAGACGCTGGACGAAGCGCTGTCCATCAAGAACACCCAGATCGCCGAAGAACTGGCGCTGCCGCCGGTGAAGATCCACTGCTCGATCCTGGCCGAAGACGCCATCAAGGCCGCGGTGCAGGACTACAAGGCCAAGCACGGCGCAGAGCAGAAGGCAGCTGCCTGATTTCGAGTCAGGTATAGGCATCAGGCGCAAGCCGTTTTTGACAGCAGCAAGGCAGGCATCATGGCAATCACATTGACAGAGAAGGCAGCAAAACACATCAGCCGGTACATGGAGCGCCGCGGCAAGGGCATCGGCCTGCGCCTGGGCGTGCGCACCACCGGTTGCTCGGGCCTGGCGTACAAGCTCGAGTATGTGGATGAGCAGATCGCCGAAGACACCGTCTTCGAGTCGCACGGCGTGCGCGTCTTTGTCGATCCCAAGAGCTTGCCTTACATCGACGGCACCGAGCTGGATTTTGCGCGCGAAGGCCTGAACGAAGGCTTCAAGTTCCAGAACCCGAACGTCAAGGACGAGTGCGGCTGCGGCGAAAGCTTCCGCATCTGATCCATCGCATCTTGTCCGTGTTCCCGCCGTGCGGCATGTGTGTCGCCGGCGGCAGTGCTTAGCCGAATCCTGTGACAGCCCTGCGATCGCCGCGTTGCCCTCCCGATGAGGGGCCGCCCAAGCGGGGCGGCAGGCGGCGCAAGTGAGTGTCTCCCATTCGCAGTCGTTGATGAGCCAAGCCTGTTGATGTCCGACAGGCTTTTTATTTTTCAGCCATGCAAAACCATTTCGACCTGTTCCAGCTGCCGCAACGCTTCGCCGTCGACACCAAGGCGCTGGAGCAGGCCTACCACCGCGTGCAGGCGCAGGCGCATCCGGACAAGTTTGCCCACGCCAGCGACGCTGAAAAGCGTGTGGCGATGCAATGGGCCACGCGCGCCAACGAGGCTTACCAGACGCTGAAGAGCCCGTTGCGCCGCGCGCGCTATCTGTGCGAGCTCAACGGCGTGGATCTGCAGACCGAGTCGAACACGGCGATGGCACCGGCGTTCCTGATGCAGCAGATGGAATGGCGCGAGACGCTGGACGACGCCAAGGCCGGGCGTGACCTGGATGCGCTGGAGCAGCTCAACGCCGAACTGCTGGCCGGGAAAAAGGCCGAGGTCGCGCGCATCGAGGTGGCGCTGGACGGCGGCGATTACACCCAGGCCGGCCAGTTGGTGCGCCAGCTGATGTTCCTCGACAAATTCGGCGCCGAGATCGGCGACGCCTTCACCCTGATCGAAGGCTGACCCCAACCCCGGTACAACCCAAGGACGCGCGACGACATGCCCGATATCTTCCTGTTCCTGCTGGCCGCCATGACGCTCACGCTTGCGCCGGGGCCCGACAATATCTACGTGCTCACGCGCGGCATCGCCCAGGGCAAGAAGGCCGGACTGGTGGCAGCCGCCGGTTTTTCCTCCGGGCTGATCTTCCATACGCTGCTGGCGGTGCTGGGCTTCGCCGCGCTGATCAAGGCCTATCCTCCCGCTTACCACGCGCTGCAATACGCTGGCGCGGCTTACCTGGCCTACCTCGGCTACCGCACGCTGCGCTCGGCCTCGGCCGGCATCGCACTGGCCGCCGATGAAGGCAATCCCGGCGTGCCCTTGCAGCGCATCTACTGGCAAAGCGTGCTGGCCAATATGCTCAACCCCAAGGTGACGCTGTTCTTCATCGCCTTCCTGCCGCAGTTCGTGCATCCCGATGCCGGCCACGTGCCGCTGCAGATGCTGATCCTGGCGCTGGTGTTCATCCTGCAGGCGTTCGCCATCTTCAGCGCGATCGCCTTGTTTTCCGGCGCCGTCGGCGCGTACTTCCGCCGCCGCGCTTCCGCCTCCGTCCATTTGAACCGCCTCGCAGGCTGCGCCTTCATCGGCCTCGGCATCCGGATGGCGCTTCCCGAATAATGCGCGAGCGATCGCACGAATAACGACGACAGACTCACTATGGCCTTACTCCAGATCTCCGAACCCGGCATGTCCACCGCGCCGCACCAGCGCCGCCTGGCGGTGGGCATCGACCTTGGCACCACCAACTCGCTGGTGGCCACCGTGCGCAACAGCATTCCCGAAGTGCTGGCCGACGACGACGGCCGCGTGCTGCTGCCCTCGGTGGTGCGCTACCTGCCCAACGGCCATGCCAACATCGGCTACAAGGCCCAGGCCGCGCAGACCACCGATCCGCGCAACACCATCGTCTCGGTCAAGCGCTTCATGGGCCGCAGCCTGAAGGACATCGCGCATGCCGAAAACATGCCGTACGACTTCCAGGACCAGCCCGGCATGGTGCAGATCAAGACCGTGGCCGGCGTGAAGAGCCCGGTGGAAGTCTCGGCCCAGATCCTGGCCACGCTGCGCCAGACCGCTGAAGACGCGCTGGGCGACGACCTGGTGGGCGCGGTGATCACCGTGCCGGCCTATTTTGACGATGCCCAGCGCCAGGCCACCAAGGACGCCGCGCAGCTGGCCGGCCTGAACGTGCTGCGCCTGTTGAACGAGCCGACTGCCGCCGCCATCGCCTACGGCCTGGACAACGAATCCGAAGGCGTTTTCGCCGTCTACGACTTGGGCGGCGGCACCTTCGATATTTCCATCCTCAAGCTGACCCGCGGCGTGTTCGAAGTGCTGGCCACCGGCGGCGATTCCGCGCTGGGCGGCGACGATTTCGACCATCGCCTGTTCTGCTGGATCAGCCAGGAGTCGCAGCTGCAGCCGCTGTCGGACGAAGACACGCGTCTGCTGATGGTGAAGGCGCGCGAGGTCAAGGAACTGCTGTCGACCAAGGACGAAGTGCACATCGACGCTTCCCTGAAGTCAGGCGAGGAAGTGCATCTGACGATCACCGCCGCCCAGTTCAACGAGATTACCCAGCACCTGGTGGCCAAGACCATTACCCCCATGCGCCGCGCCCTGCGCGACGCTGCACTGAGCGTGGAAGACGTCGACGGCGTGGTGCTGGTCGGCGGCGCCACCCGCATGCCGCACATCCGTCGCGCGGTGGGCGAGTTCTTCAAGACCAATCCGCTGTCCAACATCGATCCCGACAAGGTGGTGGCTTTGGGCGCCGCGGTGCAGGCCAACCTGCTGGCCGGCAATCGTGCGCCGGGCGACGACTGGCTGCTGCTGGACGTGATTCCGCTGTCGCTGGGCATCGAAACCATGGGCGGCCTGGCCGAGAAGGTCATCCCGCGCAACTCCACCATCCCGTGCGCGCGCGCCCAGGAGTTCACCACCTTCAAGGATGGCCAGACCGCGATGGCGGTCCATGTGGTGCAGGGCGAGCGCGAGCTGGTCGCCGACTGCCGTTCGCTGGCGCGCTTTGAGCTACGAGGCATCCCGCCGATGGCCGCCGGCGCCGCGCGTATCCGCGTGACTTATCAGGTCGATGCCGACGGCCTGCTGGCCGTCTCGGCGCGCGAGATGACCTCCGGCGTGGAGGCCTCGATCAGCGTCAAGCCGTCCTACGGTTTGGGCGACGACGAGATCGCACGCATGCTGCAGGAGTCCTTCACCTCGGCCGACGAAGACATGCAACGCCGCGCCCTGCGCGAAGAGCAGGTCGAAGCAGAGCGCATCGTGCTGGCCACCCGCTCGGCACTCAATGCCGACGCCGCGCTGCTCTCGGCCGACGAGCACGCCGCCATCGAAGCGCAATTGATCGCGGTGGAAGCCGCCGCCAAGGGTGACGACCACCACGCCATCAAGGCCGCAGTCGACGCGCTGGCGCACGGCACTGAAGAGTTCGCCGCACGCCGCATGGACCGCAGCGTGCATGCCGCGCTGGCCGGCAAGAAGCTCGACGAAGTGTCCTAATCCGCCGCATCCAACGAATCAACAGAATCACCGAAAGCAACCTATGCCTCAGATCGTCATTCTCCCCCATCCGGTACTGTGCCCGCAGGGCACCGTGATCGACGCGCCCGCCGGCAAGACCCTGTGCGACGCCATGCTCGACAGCGACGTCGACATCGAGCACGCCTGCGAAAAATCCTGTGCCTGCACCACCTGCCACGTGGTGATCCGCGAAGGCTTCAATACGCTCAACGAACCGACCGACAAGGAAGAGGACCTGCTGGACATGGCCTGGGGCCTGGAAGCGACCTCGCGCCTGTCGTGCCAGGTGGTGCTGGGCGAAGACGACCTGACCGTCGAAATCCCGAAGTACACGATCAACCACGCTTCCGAAAACCACTGACCCCGCGCGGACGCCGCGGGATAGCGAGGAGACGACCATGAAATGGACCGACACCCAGCAGATCGCCGAGGAACTGTACGACAAGTTTCCCAACATCGATCCCACGACCATCCGCTTCACCGACCTGCATCGTTGGGTGCTGGAGTTGGACGGTTTCGATGATGACCCGAACCGCTCGGGCGAACGCATCCTGGAAGCGATCCAGGCCGCGTGGATCGTCGAGGCTGAGTGAGTCTGATGCCAATAAAAAAGCCGTTCTGTGCAAGCAGAACGGCTTTTTTGTTTCTGGCGTGGCAGGTCGGGACGACACAGAAGAGGGCAACTCGAACCCTCGGTTATCTGAGGCTTCCCTGACTTGTCGTCCCGCCGCAGGCCGGGACCCAGCGTCGTTCGTTGCGTTCCACCAGTGGCAGTTGTCTGCGGCAAACGCCACTGGGTCCTGACCTCCGTCAGGACGACACGGAGGAGGTAACTGGACCCCTCGGTTATCTGAGCCATCCCTGACTTGTCGTCCCGGCGAAAGCCGGGACCCAGTGTCGTTCGTTGCGTTTCACCGGTGGCAGTTGTCTGCGGCAAACGCCACTGGGTCCTGACCTCCGTCAGGACGACACGGAGGAGGTAACTGGACCCCTC
>NZ_JAGIPZ010000001.1:119223-203791 GCF_017814915.1 Herbaspirillum sp. LeCh32-8
GGTTATCTGAGCCATCCCTGACTTGTCGTCCCGGCGAAAGCCGGGACCCAGCGTCGTTCGTTGCGCCTAAGCGGGCACCAGCGAGTCGGGACAAGCGCCACCTGGTTCAGATGAACAGATCCGGCACTCCACGCCCGCCCGCGGCAAACTGCGGAAAAATCTTTTCCAGCTCCTGGTCGCGAATGCGCATGTGACGCTCTGCCACCGACGACAGCACCGCGCGAAAGTCGGTGGTGATGGCAAGGTCGCGGCCTTCGTTGAGCGCCGCTTGGTTCAGCCCGGGCCATTGGCCGTAGATCTTGCCACCGCGCAGATTGCCGCCCAGCAGCCACATGGCGTTGCCGTGGCCGTGGTCGGTGCCGCCGTTGCCGTTCTCGCGGAAGGTGCGGCCGAATTCGGACACCACCACGATCACCGTGTCATTGAAGGCCGGGCCCAGTTCGCGCGCCAGCGTGGCCAGGCCGTTGGCCAGCGGCGTCAGGCGGCCGGCCAGTTGGCCCGCGCCGTTGCCCTGGTTGATGTGGGTGTCCCAGCCGCCGACGGCAAGAAAGGACAGGCGGATGCGCGGATCGTTGCGCATCAGTCGGCCCAGGCGCGCCGTGTCGATCGAGAGACCGTTGGGCAGCGGCGCGCCGTTGTTGGCCATTTGCTGCTCCTGGCTGTTGATCTCGGCCATCAGTTCGCGGCGCGCGGCGATGCCGTCGCGATACGCCTTGGCCAGCGCATCGTCGCCGCCATATAGCGGCGCGTAGGCCTGCATCACGCGCGGTTGGTCAATCAGGCTGGGGCGGGCGGCGGCGCGGCCGGTCTGCAGGTTGGCGACGACGTTCTTGCCGCTCATGATGCGCGGCGTGGCGTCGCCCACTGTCAGCGCCTGCAAGGGCGATTCAGACGGCGGCAGGTAACCTATCAGCCGGTTCATCCAGCCGTCGCGCGTGTTGTGCTGACCGGGCGTGCCGGTTTCCATGTAGTCCTGCGCCTCGAAGTGCGAGCGCGATGCATCCGGCGAGCCGGAGGCGTGCACGAAGGCCAGCTGGCCGCTTTCCCAATAAGGCATCAGTGGCTGCAGGGCCGGGTGCAGCCCGAAGTAGCCAGTCAGGTCGATCGCGCCGTTGGGTTGTCCGGGGCGTGCCACGGCGATGCTCGGGCGGGCGCGGTAATACTCCGGGTCTCCGTGCGGCACCACCACGTTCAGGCCGTCCACCGCGCCGCGCAGGAACACCACCACCATGCGCGGCGCGCCGTCGCCGTTGGCGTGCGCGCGCGGCTTGGGCGAGCCGTAGGCGAGCTTGGCCTGGCCGGACGCGGCGCTGGCGCGGCTGATGCTCTTGTCGCCGGTGGGCACCACGGCGCAGCCGGACAGGCCGACCGGCACCAGAATGGCGCCGCTGCCTGCGGCGCCGAGATAACGGATGAAGTCGCGGCGGTTCATGTCGGTCCTTGGTGGGGCGGGTTCAGCGTTTCACGAAGTCGGGGCTGCCCAGGATCAGGCCGGCCTGAAAATTGGCCGGAGAGGCCTGGATCTTGGCGACGGCGTCCGGCGTGATGGCCGGCCCCAGCGTGGACAACAGCTGCTGCGGATCGGCCGGCCGGGCATCGACGCCGGCAGGCGGCACGCCCTCGGCGCGCGCGATCGGCGATTTGCCGCCGGCCAGCCCCCCGGCGAAATTGATCCGGCGCAGCAGAGCGTCGGGGTTGAGCCAGGCCTCTTCCGAATATTTGTAGCCCTCGGGCGTGAGCCAGCCATATAGCGGCATGCCGAACTGCGCCAGCGCGCCGTTGACCGGACGCGAATTCATCACCGGCGTGGCAGTGGCGCGCAGCGACGAGACCACGAACTGATAGGGCGTCTTGAACTGCGTCTGATAGTTGCTGCGCGACCAGAACTGCGGGCTGTCGAACAGCACCTGCAGCACTGCCCGGATGTCGCCATGGGTGGCGAGGAAGGTCTGCGCGAGTTTTTGCACCAGCGCCGGATCCGGCTTGTCGGCCACGAAGTATTGCGCCAGCTGGGTCGAGATGAAACGCGCCGTCGACGGATGATTGGCCAGGATGTCCAGTGCCGCCTCGCCCTCCTGATAGCCGCGCACGGCCAATGGCCGGCCGAGGAAGGTCTTGGGCGCGAAGTCGTGGCGTCGCTGGTTGAAGGCGAAGGGCGCGGCGCCGGTCTTCATGGCCTCGACGTCAATGGTCCAGCCCGACAGGATGCGCGCCAGCGTAATGACATCGGCCTGCTGGTAGCCGCCGTCCACGCCCAGCGTGTGCAGCTCCATCAGCTCGCGCGCGTAGTTCTCGTTCAAGCCCTTGAAGCGCCCGCGCGCGCCAGGCGTGCCGGCGCCGCTGGAGAGCCAGTTGTCGAGGTAATACAGCATGGCGGGATGGTGCGCGACGGCGCCCAGCAGCTGGCGGAAGTTGCCCAGCGCGTAGGGGCGGATGGCGTTCTTCTCATAGTCGCCGACCCAGTAGCGCACCCACTCCTTGCCTTCGAAGACGTTGAAATGATTGGCCCAGAATTCGGTCATCACTTCTTCCAGCTGGCGTGGACTTTCGGTGGCCTGCAGCAGGCGCGCCTGGTGGAATTGCGGCGTCAGTTCCCGCCCCGCGCGTTGCCGTGCGGCCTGCTTTTCTTCCTTGGAGGCATCGCGGTCGAAGGACGGCGGACCGTAGTCGACGAACAGTTGCGAGGGCGTCATCTGTAGCGCCGGCAAGGCGGCCAGGCGCGCCTGGAGATCTTGCGGCAGGGGAATGCGTTCGGGGTGGAGCTGCTGATCGATGTAGCGCTTCACGCCCATCTGTTGCACCTCAGCGAGGTCGCCGGGACGCGGGCCGTAGCCCAGCCGGTTGAGCACGTGCAGGGCGCGCTCCTGCTGAGTCAGCGGGGCACCGGCGGCCGGCTCGGCGGCGTGGGCGCCGATGCAGCAGGCCAGCAGCATCAGCACACACAGTCGCTGGCGGCAGCCGGTGGAGCGGGCTTGGCGGATGGGGCGCATCGATGAGCCTCCGGTCATGGACAGGTTGGGCCAGTATGGACACTGGTCGTTGCGCGGGCTGTAAGAAAGTGTAATGCGATTGGTCAGACATGGTCGCGCCGCGCTGTGGGTACAACGCGGGTCGTCGACATTCGGTTGGCACCAAAAGGGCGGGCGAGGGCGGTTTTAACCGGACGTTACAAACTCGCCGCGCTTGTCAGGCGTGCGTCAGTGCGGTGTCAGTTTTCCTGCAGTTCGAAGTTGCCGGCGCCGCTGAACACCGTGCGGTCGGCGATGCGGCTACCGGTACTGGAAACCAGAGCGGAGATCTCGACCTGGATCTGCAGCGACACGCCCTTGACGGGCACGTCGTTCTGGATCGGTACCACGCCACGGTTGGGCGGCAAGGGCAGGCTGTCGGCCTTCTGCTCCGGCACCATGCCGGCGGTGACCACGCTGCCCAGCCCTACGCTGCGGCCGTCGATGCGTGCATTGAGCGCGCGCAGCGTGAAGCTGCCGCCGCCGCCCAGGCGATAGGCATTGCCGTCGGCGCCGCTGCCGCGGAAGAACAGCGTCATCAGCGTGGGCGTCTTGCAGGTCGCGGTCAGCGTCACGTTCCTTTTGCCCAGGCCCATCATCAGCGGCGAGACCTGTTTTTTCAGCAGCTCGGCGCGCGTGGTGGCGCCGTAGTCCACATTGGCTTCGCTGATGCGCATCTGGCAGTTGTCGGCTGAATGCGCCAGGGTCGGGGCGAGGAGCAGCGATGCGGCGGCGCAGAGAAGGATGTCAGGTCGGCGCATAGGGGATTCCTTTCGATTGCGCATGCACCTCGGGCCGGCAGACCGCGTCGGTGCTCTCGTAGAACATGTCGGGATCGGGTTTGTCCGGCAGGCTGAATTGCAGCGTGCAGCTCTTCTCGTCGGGCAGCGCCACGCGCAGCGGGCCGGCCGGAGTGCCGTTGAGCAGGAATACCTGGCCGTCGTCCACCACTGTGGTGAGGAACTGGCGGTTGGCGTCCAGCACGAAGGCACCCTTGGGCAGCGGCGCGCCATCCGGGAACTTGCTGTTGAGCAGGATGCGACGCACCCGCAGCACATCGAACGAGACATGGTTCACCGAGCCGTGGCCAGGATCGAGCAGCTTAAGGCCGTTCTTGATGTCGACGTTGCGCGGCAGGCTCTTGGTGGCGATCTCCAGCCGGCTGCTGGAATAGGGCGGCAGCTGCGCCAATACCGCTTGTCCTTTCCAGTCGGTCCACACCGGGCCGGTCGGCGTGTTGACCTTGACGCCGGAGACGTCGCCCACCTGGACGATGCCGAAGGTGTCCTGCAGCGGATAAGGCGATAAGGTGAAGCCGTCCTTGTGCAGCACCATGCCGCCGCGCAGGCCGCCGTTGTAGGAGGTGCTGCCGGCGCCGTAGCGGGCATAGCCGAGGTTGACCTGGGTGTAGCGCGGCAGCGCCGACACCTGGGTGGAGATATCCGTGTCCTTGCTTTGCTGGTTGCGGTCGACCGCCACGGTGTAGTTCACGTAGTCGTTGAACTGATCGTTGTAAGACGCGCCCAGGCGTTGGTATCCGCTGCTGTTGTTGACGTAGCCGCGCACGCTGCGCTTGCCCAGCGGAATGCTGACGGTGAGATAGAAGGTGTTGACCGGCGAGCCGCTGCCGGCGTTGTTGCTGCCGCCCAACTGGTGCTCCAGGTTGAAGTTGACCGTGCCGAAGTCGAAACCGCGACCCCATGACAGCGTCAGGCGCTGGGTGCTGGCGCCGTAGAACTGGGTCGAGCGCGAATAGGCGGCATTGAAGCCGCCCAGCAGCGCGTTGTTCCAGCTCAGCGAGGCCGAGTACTGCCCGCGATAGCGGGCGTACTGCGTGGTGGGCGGCAGGGTCGGCGCCAGGATCAGTTGTTCGTTCAACTGGCGCTGCTGGCTGATGGTAGTTTCGCTCAAGTCGCGATAGCCCAGCGTCTGCTGCGTGGTGGACAGGCTCAGCGACATGCTTTCGGCAAGGATGCTGCTGGCTCCCAGCGTCATCTGCGTGCCGCGTTCGCTCTCTTCTGTGGCGCGCGAGAGACGCTGCTGGAACGACAGGGTGGTGTCGGCCAGGCGGGTATCCATCCCCCAGCTCACGGCCTGGTAGCCGCTGGCGCCGAGCAGGCCGGCCGACACTGTGCTGTTCTTGCCCAGCGTCCAGCCGGCGGCGGCGGTGGCCAGCCACGGCTGGCGCCCGGTGCTGTTGCCCAGCGCGCGCAGCTTGCCGATGGCCAGCGAATAACCGCGCTGCATGCCGAGGTTACCGCCATGCAGCGAGGCCGCCGGCACCGTGAAGCGGCGCTGCGCACCGTTGGCCTCGATCACGGTGACCTCCAGATCGCTGGTGCTGTTGAGCAGCGGCAGGTCGGCCAGTGAGAACGGCCCGCCGGGTACCACGGTCGAGTAGATCAGCGCGTTGTTCTGGCGGACCTCGACCCGGGCTTGCGTTTGCGCGATGCCTTCCACCATGACGTTATTGACCTTGCTGGAGGACAGCGCAGTCTCCGGCACCAGCTGCATGCCGGTGATCGGGCCGGTGGCAAACGAGGTGTTGAGGATGTTGATCTGGCCGCCCTGGAAGGTCGCGCGTTGCTCCACCAGCGTGTGCTGCGCATAGGCGTACAGGTGCTGGCGCTGCGAGCTGTTGTCCTGGCGGGCGTACATCTGGCGCCCGCGCATGATCCAGTCGCCGGTGTTGAAGCCGTATTCCACATTGGCGCTGGTGAAGCTGCTGGAGACGGCGCCGAACTGGCTGCGCGCGCTGACCACGTCGTAGTTGAGCAAGGCCGCGCTGCCGCCGCTGGTGTAGCCGGAAAAGTCGTCCTCGCCCGGACGTATCGAGTCGGTCGGCACCACCAGGGCGACTTCTTCCTTACCCGGGCGCAGCTCGATGGAGGTCTTCGGCCAGGCAGCGCGGAAGTCGTAGCATTGATTGGCCGCCGCAGTCGCTGCGGCAGCGGCCGATGCCGGCGCGGCCGAGGCGCCGTCCAGCACCTTTTCCGGTGTTTTCAGGCCGGCCTTGTCGAGCAGGGTCTTGTCGAAGCAGAGTTCGCCCTTGTCGTTGAAGCGGGCATCGACGCGGCCGCGCGGCTGGTCGTTGACGAACAGCGTGACGACGTTGATGCCGGGGTGAAAGCGGGCCTCATTCTTGAAGTAATCCGCAATCGCGGGATCGATGCCGCGCTCGCGCAGCATGTCCAGATCAAAGCCTGCGGGCAGTTGTGCCCAGGAAGGCACAGCGCAGACGCCCAGGGTAAGCACCGCGAGCGGTATCTGGTGCAACGCCAGCGCGCAACTGCGGGCAGGGCCCGCGCGGGCGGGCGCGCCGCCGTCACTACGCAGGCGGAAAGAACGGGGGCTGGCGTCGGTCGCGCTCACCCGAGGAGGGCTCAGGGCTTACCGAGCTGGGCGTCGAAATTGTCGACCGAGAAGCCGTAGACCGTTGCCGGCGACAGCCTGACCGTGGTCGCGCCGCTGGCGTTGCCCTGGATGGGCGAGCTCAGTTTTTCGCCGGGCAGGATGTAAGTGCGACCCATGTCCACTTCCACCTTGGCGGGCAGCAGCGAGACCGACTGCGCGAAGCGCACCACGTAGGCGCTGTCGTTCTTGAGCACCAGCTTGTCGCCGGCGATGGACCAGGACAGCAGCTTCCACGGTTCGCGGTTGACCGGCAGGTTCTTGGGATGAATGATCAGGGGCAGGTTCTGGCGCACGTTCATGGTCACCTTGACGCCGCCTTCCGGCCCCTTTTGCGGGATGCCTTCGAAGACTACGCGCTTCAGGCGCTGCGTCTTGAGCGGTTCCTTGAGCTGCAGGATGAAGCGCACCAGCTGCGTCTGATCCGGTTCCACCCGGGCCACCGGCGGGGAAACCACCAGCAGTGGTTCCTTGTCTTCCGGCAGGTTTTGCAGCGAAGTATAGAGCAGGGTGGCCACCGCGTCGGTGTTCTTGACGTTCATGCTGGCTTCGCCGTCGGCCTCGTTGACGATCACCACCGAGGTTTCCGGCAGCATGCCGCTGGCGGCAGCATCAAGCGAGACGGCGCCCAGCAGCAGCGCTGCCAGGCCGGCGTGCAGCAGGCGTCGCGCCCGGTGCGGTCGTGTTGCGTGAAAAGACATGTCATTCTCCCCCGAAAACTGGTTGTCTTGTCATCATCATGATCTATGGGGCGCGTCGGCAAACCGCAGAAAAAGGCCGTTTTCCCCCGGCTTTGTCCGCCGATTGCCGCGCCTTGAGTGTCACCCCTTGAATTGCGACCGGAAAGGTCGCGCTGCTACAGGTAATGCAGTTCCAGCGTGGCCGAGCCGTCCAGCACGACATCGTTGCTCAGTGACAGGTTTTCCGGTTTGTTCACGTAAGGCTGTACCGACAGGCTGCCGGACAACGCGCGGTAAGCCTCGGTGGTGGCGCCGCCGGTTCCCCATGAATATTGCAGGCGCTTGGACACCGCGTTGTTGGCGGCTGAGGTCCAGTTCAAACCGTCCGGCGAGGACATCAACAGCGCCGGCTGGTAGTCGCCGGTGTAGGAGCCGGTGACGAAGCGTATCGAATAGCCGCCCACGCTGCGCCCCGCGGAGCTGCCCAGGCCGAAGTTGTAGTCGTCGCCGAGGGCGCCGTTGCCCGAGCCCATGGCCACCAGTCCGGGCACTACCGAGGCGGTGCGGTTATCGATGACCAGCACGCTGAACTTGGCCGCGGCGTCGCAGTTCACCGAGAACACCATGCTTATCGCCGGCAGCGCGGTGATCTGGCCCGGCTTGAGGATGGCGGCGTTCATCAGGCCGTAGTCGGCCACGCCGCCGCCCGAGAGGGTCGGCGTGCAGGCGGCCGGCGTCATGGTGACGCTGACTTCCATCGGCACCGAACTGGCCGCGCCCACGCCGGCGCCGGTCGCTGTCAATGTCAGCGCCAGCGCGGCGCGGGCGATGAATGGGCGTCGGGCCGGAGAGGGGCTGCTGAAATGGGCGGGCAGGAGGCGCATCAGAAATAGACCAGTTCCAGTGTGGTGGATCCATCCAGCGGAATGTCGTCACGCAGCCCGCCGGCAGCACCGTCGATGACCGCCTGCACGCTCAGCGTGGCATCCATCTGTTGCATTCGCGCCGGGGCGCGGCCATCGGTGGACCAGGTGTAGAGGGTGTCCTTGAACAGCATGCCATCCTTGCGAGCGCGCCAGGCGCCGCCTTGCTGGCGGGCGTCGGCGCTCAGCTCCAAGCTGGGGGCGGTGACGTTGTCGCCGGTCTCAAAGCGCAGCAGGTAGCCGCCGATGGCCTTTCCTTCGTCGTTCTTCAAGCCGAAATAGCGCTCGTCGTTCGCCGTGCTTGGGCGCAGCGAGGTTTTCACCATGCCTTCGGTGGGCATCACGGTGCGGTTGTCGAGCAGGCGGATCCCCACGCTGGTGGGCATGGCGCAGGAGACGTTGAGTCCGACCGACTTGCGCGAGAGCAGCGTCGGGCTGCCGGCCGACAGCGCGCTGGAGGGCACGACGCCGTAGTCGACCACGCCGCCGCCGATGAAGCTCGGCACGCAGGCGTCGGGCACGATACGGCCGGTCACGCGCAGCTCCAGCGGCGGCGCTGCGTGAGCCGCGAGCGGCAACGCACAGAGGCACAGCAGTCGTATCAGCGGCAGGGCGGGCATCGCGGGCATGAGCGGTCGTTGAAAAAGAAAGCGAATACGAGACGGCCTTGTTGCCCGGCCTCGATCCGTCCTTCGATTCTAGTGCAGTCCGTTCAGGAGCAGCACCGGAATCGCTCTGCACCTTCGCCAATTTTCGATTTCATGTTTCATATTTGCATCTTTCTCTGAACGGCGATGCGCCGGGCTTTCCTGGCGGCCGGTTTCCAGACGATTCCTATTTCAAGTGAGCGCCCGTGAGCCGAGAATTGCTGTCCACACCAAGAAAGGCGGCGACGCCGAGCGCCGTTACACATCATGAAATTCATTTCCGATCTAGCCATCCTGATCGTCGAAGACGAACCCCTGCAGCGCGCCTTTCTTGCGGAGAAGCTGCGTCAGCTGAGCGCTGTCAACGTGCATGAGGCCAGCGATGGCGGCGAGGCGATTCAGGTGATGGCGGAGCACCCCATCGATCTGATCTTTTGCGACATCGGCATGCCGCGCATGGACGGGCCTCAATTCATTCTCAAGCAACAAGAGTGCAGCGCGGGAGAGTGCGCCCGCCGCAGCCTGCCGATGCTGGTGTGGATGAGCGTGCTCGGTCCCGGCATCCTGGAGTCGCATTCGCGGCTGGCGCGGCTGGCCGGTTTCGAGGTGTTCGACGCGCTGACCAAGCCCTTGTCGAGCGCGCAGCTGTCCTATGTTCTCGAGCTGGCCGTGGCGCTGAAGAACGCGCGCCGTCACAAGCGCCTGGAGGGCGACAAGCTGCCGGTGGTCAATGATGACGACCTGCTGCGCGCAATCTGTGACGCCGATGAATTCGACGTCTGGTACCGGCCCACGATATCGCTCGAGAGCGGCCTGATCATCGGCGCCCAGGCGGAAGTGCGCTGGAACCATCCCAAGTTCCGCCAGCTGCGCACAGAGCAGTTCATGACGCTGACCGAGCAGCAGGGGCTGGGACTGGTGCTGTTCTACCGCACGGTCAATCACGTGCTGGCCATCCAGCGCAAGCTCAAGGACGCCGGCTGTCTGATGCCGCTGGGCATACGGGCCTCGGCGCAGACCTTGCAGACGCCCGAGATCGCCGACTATCTGGCCGATCGCGTGCGCCAGCAGCAGCTGTGTCCGGACCAGATCTCGGTGCTGTTGACCGAAGGCGCCGCGCCGCCGCAGATGATGCAGTTGTCGGCCTCGCTGAACCGCTTGCGCATCAAGGGGTTCCGGCTGGTGCTGAGCGGCTTCGGCGCCGGCGGCGCCAACATGAACATGCTGGCCGAGCTGCCTTTCAATGGCATTTGCATCGATGACGGCCTGATCGGCCAAGTGGTGCGTCACGCACCGTCGCGTGCCATCGTCGACGTGATGGTGGCCATGGGGCGCAGGTTGGGGCTGACCGTGATTGCGGACGGGGTCGCGGGGCGGGAAACCTGCGATGCCATGCAGCAAATGGGCGGGCGCCTGGTTCAAGGCGATCTGGCGCCGCCGCTCAAGAGCGCCGACTTCCTTCAAGCGGTGCGCAAGGAGCATGAGGAAAACAAAAGATGTGCGATGCAGCCGGCGGACGACGCTTCCGTCTGAAGCGGGACGGAATCATGCCCTTATTCCTTCGTTTGTCGTCGAGGGCTCTTGTTAAACTACTTTGGCATACAGACAAGCTGCGGCCGCCAGCGCCGCGCTGGGGAGGCGCCCGTTCCAGGGGGCCTGGATGTCAAGGCCCGTCCGGGCCATTTGCACATAAAGGGACGCCCTGATGACGTGGACCTCTGCATCAACGGTGCGCATCGCACTGTTGGACGATCATGCCGTCGTACGCTACGGACTGGCCGGACGGCTCTCCGAGGAGCCTGATTTCCAGGTGGTGGGCATGTTTGCCACCAGCAAGGAAATGATGACGGCGCTGCGCACCACGCCGGCCGACTTGCTGGTGATCGACTATTCCCTGGGCAGCAACGACATCGACGGGCTCAACCTGATTCGCGCGCTCAAGGTACGTTTTCCCGAGAGCAAAATCCTGGTCTCTTCTTCTCATTACACCCCTGCCATCGTGGCCTTGGCGATGAAGGCGGGTGCGCGCGGTTTTGTCGGCAAATCCCAGGAGCTGACCGAGCTGATCCAGGCGATACGTACTGTCTCTCTGGGGCGCGTGCACCTGAGCAACAGTATGGCGGCCGAGATGTCGTCGATGTTGTCGGCCGATACGCTGGATGGCGGCAAGAGCGGCGAGGCGCCGGCGTCCGATTCGCTGGCTGAGAGCGAAGAATTGTCCCCGCGCGAGCGCGAGGTGCTGCGCTGCTGCCTGGACGGCATGAGCGTGACCCAGATCGCCGAGAAGTTCGCGCGCAGCGTGAAGACGATCAGCGGGCAGAAGCAATCGGCATTTCGCAAGCTGGGCGTGCGCAACGACAGCGAGCTGTTCAAGATCCAGCATCAGCTGGCCGACCTGTGAGGCGCAAGGCGGATGAACACGACAAAAGAGAAAGAGTAAAACATGAATGCTCCCGCTCCTTCCGTGTTGGTGGTGGATGATTCCGCCACCAGCCGTCTGGTCATCGAGAAGCAACTACGCAAGTTCGGCTGCCGCGTACAGGGAGCCGAGGACGGTCGTTCGGCGTTGGCCGCGCTGCACGCCGACAAGTTCGACCTGGTGCTGCTGGACTGCTACATGCCGGACATGAACGGCTACGAGGTGGCGCGTCAGGTGCGAGAGAACGAGGGTGACGGCTCGGACGGTTATACGCCGCTGATCGGCATTTCCGCCGAAGCTGATGCCGCCCATGTGCAGTTGTGCCTGGACAGCGGCATGGACGGCATTCTCGGCAAGCCCTTGCCGCTGGAAGAATTCAAGAAGTTGCTGTCGCTGTGGTGCGACTTCGATGTTGATGCCGAGGCGGCAATCACGAACGCGCAACCCGATATCGGCACGCTGGATCTGAAGGCCCTGTTTCGCAACACGTCGCTGCAAGACCTGGCGGCCTTGCGCAGCGCCTACGAGGGGGCCGACGTGGCGGCCGTGCAGCGCCTGGCGCACCGGATGAAGGGTGCCGCGCTGACCATGAACCGGGGAGAGATCGTCGAGGTGCTCGACCGCATTGAGGCCGCCGCGCGCGGCGGCCTGGACGGCGATGCCGACATCGGGGCGTTGATCGCGACATTGGATGGCGCTTTGCATGCCTAGGGTGGCGCCATTTATTTGAACGTATGAACGTTTGAGCATCGGCGAGCGGACAATCCGCCCGCAAAAAACAAAAGCCCGGGACATCCCGGGCTTTTTTGTTGCCATTGCGCATTGCCGCCGGATTCGCCCGGCGCCGGCTTGATCGCAGTCAGGCGCCCGCCCATGGCAGGCCTGCCTTGCACCATCCCTCGACGGTCTTGCGATGGCCCTCGGCGTCTTTGTTGCCTTCGAAGCCTTCGACAATGTCGAAGCAATGGGCATAGCCGTTCTCGGTCGCCAGTTTGGCCGCATGCTTGGAGCGCACGCCCGAGCGGCACAGGAACAGCAGCACGTCGTCCGGACCGGCCGCCTCCTTCAGTTGCGCCAGAAATTGCGGATTGGGTTTGCCTTCCGGGTAAAGATTCCACTGTACGAACAGGTGTTGCTCGGGCGGGATCAACACCATGCCGACCCAGTCGCGTTCGGCCTTGGTCCGCACATCCACCAGCTTGATCGCCGGGTTTTCCCGGATCAGGTCGAAGGCTTCCTGCGGGGTGACTGCGCCACGATAGGGGAATTGGCCGTCCCGTGCGCGTTGGCTTGCCTGGGAGAGGATCTGCTCTGTGCTCATGGAATTCTCGCTGTCAGTCTGTCCGCCGCGCCGCATTGAAGGTAAGTGCCGGGTAGGGTGGCGGAATGGGGAATGGGCTAAAAAATATAAAAATATACAAGAAAACAGTTTCGACAATTCAACAATCTTGCTCTGGCGCAGGTGGCCGCTTCAGGATCTCTCGACTTGCACCAATCGGGTGCCATTTGGCGCGCATCGCACAGAAATGCATTTTAATGGTGCGTTTTTCATAAAATGCACTAAAATAATGCAATTAAATCGTGCGCATGCACTGAAGGGAGCGGCCGTCCAACCCGCGACTCCCTAAAATATTCCATTATTGTCGCCCCCGAAAGGTTGGTGGCATGGAATCTGCTATCATCCGCGACTGAGTTCGGCGCAAGACCGTTGTATCTATTGCAAAGATCCAGTCGCAGACAAACGGCTCAACATCCAAATTTATACTACTTCCTCGTTTTAGGAGATTCGCATGGCAAGGACGGCCGCAGAAGTTTTGAAGATGGTGAAGGACAACGAAGTCAAGTTCGTCGACTTCCGTTTCGCTGACACCCGTGGCAAGGAACAGCACGTGTCCGTGCCTGTTTCGCATTTCGACATCGACAAGTTCGAATCGGGTCACGCCTTCGACGGCTCGTCGATCGCCGGTTGGAAGGGCATTGAAGCCTCCGACATGCTGCTGATCCCGGATCCGAACACCGCCAACATCGACCCGTTCATGGAAGAAACCACGCTGTTCATGCAGTGTGACGTGATCGAGCCGTCCGACGGCAAGGGCTACGACCGCGACCCGCGTTCCATCGCCAAGCGCGCTGAAGCCTACCTGAAGTCCTCCGGCCTGGGCGACACCGCCTACTTCGGTCCGGAACCCGAATTCTTCATCTTCGACGGCGTGCGTTGGGGCGCGGACATGTCCGGCTCCTTCGTCAAGATCGACTCCGAAGAAGCTTCCTGGAGCACCGGCGAGAAGATCGAAGGCGGCAACTCCGGCCACCGTCCGACCGTCAAGGGCGGCTACTTCCCGGTTCCCCCGGTCGACAGCTTCCAGGACATGCGTTCGGAAATGTCCCTGATCATCGAATCCCTGGGCATCCCCGTTGAAGTGCACCACCACGAAGTGGCCGGCGCCGGCCAGAACGAACTGGGCACCAAGTTCTCGACCCTGGTCGAGCGCGCTGACTGGACCCAGACCATGAAGTACGTGATCTGGAACGTCGCCCACACCTACGGCAAGACCGCAACCTTCATGCCGAAGCCGCTGGTTGGCGACAACGGTTCGGGCATGCACGTGCACCAGTCCGTGTGGAAGGACGGCAAGAACCTGTTCGCAGGCGACGGCTACGCCGGCCTGTCGGAATTCGCGCTGTACTACATCGGCGGTATCATCAAGCACGCCAAGGCGCTGAACGCGATCACCAACCCGGGCACCAACTCGTACAAGCGTCTGGTTCCCGGCTTCGAAGCTCCGGTCAAGCTGGCTTACTCGGCACGCAACCGTTCGGCATCGATCCGTATTCCGCACGTGGCGAACCCGAAGGGTCGTCGTATCGAAACCCGCTTCCCGGATCCCCTGGCCAACCCGTACCTGTGCTTCGCCGCTCTGCTGATGGCAGGTCTGGACGGCGTGCAGAACAAGATCCACCCGGGCGAAGCCGCGACCAAGGACCTGTACCACCTGCCGCCGGAAGAAGACAAGCTGATCCCGACCGTGTGCTCCTCGCTGGACGAAGCGCTGGATCACCTGAACAAGGACCGCGAGTTCCTGACCCGCGGCGGCGTCTTCACCGACAGCATGATCGACGCTTACATCGATCTGAAGATGCAAGAAGTCCAGCGTTTCCGCATGACGACTCACCCGATCGAGTTCGACATGTACTACTCGCTGTAATCGAAGACTGGTCTGCAAAAAAGGGGAAGCTTGCTTCCCCTTTTTGTTTATGCGCGGCAGGAAAGCCCATCCTCGTGTCATATCGCCGGATGGCACTTTCCGGAGCAGGCGATGAAATGGAACAGGATGGCGATGCCGGTGCTGTTGGCCGGCGTAACGGCGGCGCATGCCGCCGGGATCTACGTATGCAGCGAAGGCGGTCGGACCGAATACCGCGACGATGCGCAGGCGGCCAATTGCCGCGCCGGCAGGCTGGCGCCGGTGGGTGTGGTGACGGCGGTGAGGCCGGCCGATGTGGCGGTGACCACGGCTGCGCCCCAAGGCGACGATGCCGCGCGCGACGGCTTGCGCGAGCAGCTGACCATCGAGCGCAAGCGCATCGAGGCGCTCAGGCGCGAGTACAGCGACGGCGAACCCGAGCGGCGCGGCGACGAACGCAACTACGCGAAATACCAGCAGCGCACGGCCGCCCTGAAGGCTGCGCTGGAAGAGAGCCGGGCCAAGGCGGCGGCCCTGCAGCAGCAACTGAATCGCTGAATGGGTGCAAGGCCGGGCGACTTGAGCGCGACGGGCTCGCCCGAAACTTGCTAGAGCAGGGACAGGAATTGCGAGGCGGCGCGCATGAGGCATCGCCCATGCCGCAAGCATGCATGCTGCGACCAGCCGGTGCGGCCGGCGGCATGCGCAAGCTCGCAATGCACAAGCAACCCGCGCGGCGGCAGGCACGCCGCGTCATCATGATTTCGGAATCACACACTGCGGATGAAGACAAATTTCCCCTCGCTGGACGGCCTCGATCTGTTGGCCTCGGCAGTGATCATTCTCGATGCCCAGGGCGGCATCGTCTACGCCAACGCGGCGGCCGAGAACCTGCTGGAAAGCTCGTTCAAGGTGCTCTCACAGCAGAAGCTGTCGGAGCTCTTCCTCAACGGCAAGGAGCTCTCCGCGCTGTTTTACCAGGCCATCGAACACCAGTTCGCCGACAAGCGCCTGGACCTCGTGCTGGAGCGCGCCAACCGCGAGCCGCTGCAGGTGCACACCATCGTCACGCCGCTGGACAACCCGGACATGCCGGTCCTGCTGGAGCTGCGCGAGAACGTCCAGCAGTTGAAGCTGGACCGCGAAGAGCGCATGTTCGACCAGAGCCAGGCCAACAAGGAGCTGATCCGCAACCTGGCCCATGAGATCAAGAATCCGCTGGGCGGCATCCGCGGCGCGGCCCAGCTGCTGGAGCTGGAGCTGCCGGAGCGCCACTTGAAGGAGCTGCGCGAATACACCCAGGTCATCATCAAGGAAGCCGACCGCCTGCAGACCCTGGTCGACCGTCTGCTGGCGCCGCACCGCCATCCGCACATCGTGGGCGACGTCAACATCCACGAGGTGTGCGAACGCGTGCGCAGCCTGGTCATGGCGGAGTTCCCGCAGGGCCTCACCATCAAGCGCGACTACGATCTTTCCATCCCTGAATTCCGCGGCGACAAGGAGCAACTGATCCAGGCCGTGCTCAACATCGTCCACAACGCCGCGCAAGCGCTGGCCGAGCGCATCCGCGCCGGCGACGGCGAACTGATTTTGCGTACGCGCGTGTCGCGTCAGGTGACGCTATCCAAGGTGCGATACCGGCTGGCACTAGACTTGCATATCATCGATAACGGTCCGGGCATCCCGGCGGATATCCAGGAACGGATCTTCTATCCGCTGGTATCCGGACGCGAGGGAGGCAGCGGACTGGGGCTGACCCTGGCGCAGACTTTCGTCCACCAGCACATGGGGGTGATCGAGTGCGACAGCCGGCCCGGATGTACTGATTTCAGAATACTTATACCGTTGCCGTGAGCCGCAAGGCCACAGGCAACGCGCCAAGGCCGGCATGACGGAGCGATCCGTCATCGGGGGCGCGGGCAGGGCGTCAAAAGCGCTGTGGCCGCGAGAGGATTAACAGCACGACCAACGCAGGAAAAAGTTATTTATGAAGCCAATCTGGATTGTTGACGACGACGAATCGATACGCTGGGTTCTGGAAAAAGCCCTGGCCCGAGAGAATCTCGCCACGCAGAGTTTTTCCAGCGCACGCGACGCCATGGCCGCGCTGCAGTCGGGCACGCCGCAAGTCCTGGTGTCCGACATCCGCATGCCGGGCGCCTCCGGCCTCGAACTGCTGCAGACCGTCAAAGCCAAGCACCCCGGCATTCCAGTCATCATCATCACCGCCTTCTCTGACCTCGACTCGGCCGTCTCGGCCTTCCAGGGCGGCGCCTTCGAATACCTGGCCAAGCCCTTCGATGTCGACAAGGCAGTCGAACTGATCCGCCGCGCGCTCGACGAGAGCCTGCGCGAAACCGACATCGAGCAGGGCGCCGCGCAGACGCCCGAGATCCTCGGTCAGGCGCCGGCCATGCAGGACGTGTTCCGCGCCATCGGCCGCCTGTCGCAATCCAACGTGACGGTGCTGATCACCGGTGAATCCGGCTCCGGCAAGGAGCTGGTGGCGCGCGCCCTGCACAAGCACAGCCCGCGCGCCTCGCAGCCCTTCGTGGCCCTGAACACCGCGGCGATCCCGAAGGACTTGCTGGAATCCGAACTGTTCGGCCACGAGCGCGGCGCCTTCACCGGCGCCCAGGCGATGCGTCGCGGCCGCTTCGAGCAGGCCGAGGGCGGCACGCTGTTCCTCGATGAAATCGGCGACATGCCGCTGGACCTGCAGACGCGCCTGTTGCGCGTGCTCTCGGACGGACATTTCTACCGCGTCGGCGGCCATCAGTCGTTGAAGGCCAACGTGCGCGTGATCGCCGCGACCCACCAGAACCTTGAGCAGCGCGTGCGCGAAGGCCTGTTCCGCGAAGACTTGTACCACCGCCTGAACGTGATCCGCCTGCGCCTGCCCAGCCTGCGCGAGCGCAGCGAAGATATCCCCATCCTGGCCCGTTACTTCCTCGCGCAAAGCGCGCGCCAGCTCGGCGTGGAAGCCAAGCGCCTGTCGCCGCAGGCGATGCAGTTCCTGGCGCAGCTGGAATTCCCGGGCAACGTGCGCCAGCTGGAGAACCTGTGCAACTGGATCACCGTGATGGCCCCGGGCCAGACCGTGGAGATCAAGGATCTGCCGCAAGACTTGGTGGAAGAGCGCGCCCATGCGCCGCAACCCGCGCAGACCCTGTCGGCGCCGGCCTCGGTCGCGATGGCTGCGCCGGCGGCAGCCGACGGCGCGCATGCGGCGATGCCGGCCGACCTGGGCAACACCAGCTGGATCTCGCTGCTGGAAGCCGAGGCTGCGCAGATGTTGGCGCAGGAGCAGCCCGAGGTGATGGATATCCTCGGTCGCCAGTTTGAAGCGGCGCTGATCAAGATCGCCCTGAAGCACACGCACGGTCGCAAGAACGATGCCGCTGTGCGCCTGGGCATCGGCCGCAACACCATCACCCGCAAGATCCAGGAACTGGGGATCGGCGGCGCCGAGGACGACTGATCGCAAGCCCGCTGCTTGCTGATCAAGCGCCGGTGACGAAGCGTCGCCGGGTTTGGTCAGTGAGGTGAGCGGGGGAAGCCGTCTGCGGGCCGCTGCGTGGACGGTCAAGGGAAGGGGAGCACAGCGGCTAGAAAAAGAGAAATGGCCCGGATCGCATTGCGGTCCGGGCCATTTTTACGTCTGCATTACGTCTGCGCAGAGGCCTGCCGCAGACGCTGCTGCCGTCAGCGCAGGCGCAGCACGGTGCGCGCGGCGAGGGTGGCGATCAGGCTCAGGACGGCGCCGAAGATCACGAAGTAGCTCACCGACAGCTTGTTGCCGGTGAAGTCGATCAGCCAGGTGATGATCAGGCCGGCGAAGCCGCCGAAGATAGTCACGGCGATGTTATACGCCAGCGACATGCCGGTGCCGCGGGTGGCCACCGGGAAGATGTCGGCCAGCAGGGCCGGCATCGCCGCGAAGTACATGGTCATCAGCACGCCGATCACGATTTGCAGCAGCAGCAGGTTCATGAAGCCAGGCGAATTGGTCAGGAACACGAACATCGGGTAGGTCAGCACGATATACAGCGCGGCACTGGTGATCATGAAGGGCGTGCGGCCGATCTTGTCGGACCAGGCGCCCACCAGCGGCGAGCCGATGAACATGATCAGGCCGGCCACCGAGGTGGCGGCGAACGACGACCAGGCCGGCAGGCCCAGCTGCTTGACCGCATAGGTTGGGATATACAGCGACAGGTAGACCGAGACGGTGGCCATGATCACGCTGCCGGCGCCGATCAGCAGGCGCAGCTTCTGGCTGGAGAAGGTGTCGCGCAGCGGCGCGTCGGTCTTTTCGGTGGAGTCCTTGAACTCGGGCGCTTCATCCAGATGACGACGGATATAGATGCCGGCAGGGGCGATCAGGAGGCCGAAGATGAAGGGCACGCGCCAGCCCCAGGAGGCCAGCTGGTCAGCGGTCAGCATGTTGTTGAGCACGGCGCCGAAGACGGCGGCCAGCAGCAGGCTGATGCCTTGGCTGGCGACCTGCCAGCTGGAGAAGAAGCCGCGGCGGTGCGGCGCATGTTCGACCAGGAACGCGGTCGAGCTGCCGAATTCGCCGCCGGCCGAGAAGCCCTGGATCATCTTGCCCAGCGCGATGCCGGCCGGCGCCAGCAAGCCGATGGAGGCGTAGCTGGGCATGAAGGCGATCATCGCGGTGCCGATGGTCATCAGCGTGATCGACAGCATCAGCGCGGCCTTGCGGCCCACGCGGTCGGAGTAGGCGCCCAGCACCACCGCGCCCAGCGGGCGCATGAAGAAGGACACGCCGAAGGTGCCGAAGGTCAGCAGCAGCGACACGGTGTCGTTCCCGGTCGGGAAGAACTGCTTGGCGATGACGACCGCGAAAGCGCCGTAGATCAGGATGTCGAACCATTCGAGCGCATTGCCGATGGACGATGAAATGATGGCGCGTCGGGCCTGCGGATGCGTGTGCTCGGCCGCCGGCGAAACGGTGGTGGTGGACATGAATTCTCCCTGAATATGTCTGTGGATGTGAGGCGTTTGCTCGATGGCCTCGCCGGATGGGGAGGGTCTGAGCCGCCCGGGTTTATTGTGGATTCTCGCCCCGGAGTACGGCATGCGCCGTACAGCGGCCGAGGATAGGCGGCAGGCTGATGCGCTGTCAAGAAGCGCCGCCACATGTTTATCAGGTGACGGGAATGTTGCGGTTGATTTCCTTCGGCGTAAATCATTTACGGCCGTACGAATGAGCAGGCTTTCACGCTGATGGCCACGAAGCGCGCAGATGCGCCGGTCACCTGGCGGCAGCGCCTGCTTTCATGTGGGTGGAACTCAGCGTTGGTCTTCTGCGCTTGCTTCAGCTTCGGGCTGTTCGTCTTCTTTCAGCTTGCGCCACAGCGTGGTCCGGCTGATGCCCAGCTGGCGCGCCGCCGCCGCCCGGTTGCCGCGCAGTTGCAGCAGTGCGGCGCGGATCTGCGCCACGCTGGCCGTGGGTGCGTCGGGCAGGGCGTTGTGGTCGGCGCTGTCATCGACGCTGCCATGGCGCCCGGCCGGCGCGGCCAGCTCCGGCGCGAGCTGCAGGATCAGCGCAGGCGTCAGCGCCTGCAGAGGCTCGGCCGCGAGGAACAGGGCCAGGCGCTCCATCACGTTGCGCAATTCGCGCACATTGCCGGGCCAGGGATGGGTTCCCAGCAGTGCGGCGCAGCGCGCGATCTCGGCATGCAGGTTGGCATGCGGTCGTGCGTCCAGCGCCGCCAGCGCGTGCTTGAGATGCCATTCGGCCAGCGCCGCAATGTCTTCGCGGCGCTCGCGCAGCGGCGGCAGGCGCAGGCGCAGCACGCCCAGCCGGTAATACAGATCGGCGCGAAAACGTCCTTCGCGCACGCGGGCGTCGAGGTCGCAATGGGTGGCGCTGATGATGCGTACATTCACCGCGATCGGCCGGGTGCCGCCCACGCGCACCACCTCGCGCTCTTCCAGCACGCGCAGCAGCCGGGTTTGCAACGGCAGCGGCATCTCGCCGATCTCATCGAGAAACAGCGTGCCGCGGTTGGCCGCCTCGAACAAGCCTGCGCGTCCACCGCGGCGCGAGCCGGTGAAGGCGCCTTCCTCGTAGCCGAACAGTTCCGACTCCAGCAGCGACTCGGCCAGCGCGCCGCAGTTCACCGCCACGAAGGGATGCGCCGCCTGCGTCTTGCCTTGCATCAGCGGATGCGCGCGGTGAATGGCCTGGGCCGCCAGCTCCTTGCCGCTGCCGGTCTCG
Source organism: Herbaspirillum sp. LeCh32-8 (assembly GCF_017814915.1). Taxonomy (GTDB): domain Bacteria; phylum Pseudomonadota; class Gammaproteobacteria; order Burkholderiales; family Burkholderiaceae_D; genus Herbaspirillum. The sequence continues at coordinate 139,747 of NZ_JAGIPZ010000001.1, forward strand.
CCCTGGATCAGCACGGTTGCCGGCGAGCGCGCAAACAGCGTGATCGATTGGCGCACCGCTTCCATTGCCGCCGATTCGCCGCGCAGATCCTTGATGTGATGGCGCGCGCGCAGCGTGTCGCCGGCGGCCTGGTAGCGGCCGCGCGTGGATTCCAGCTGGGTCAGGCGCGCCAGTTCCAGCGCGTCGTCGAAGGCCTGGCGCACCGAGGCGGCGGAATAGATGAACACGCCGTGCAGGCCGGCCTCCTCGGCCAAGTCGGTGATCAGCCCGGCGCCGACCACGGCTTCGATGCCGGACGCCTTCAGGTCATTGACCACCGCGCGCGCGTCTTCTTCGGTGGCGTAGGTGCGCTGGACAATGTCCAGTCCGAACGTCCGGCCGAACTCGGCCAGCGCCGGCATCGCCTCCTGATAGGTGACCAGCGCGATGCGCGCGCTGATCTTGCGCGCCCGCGCCAGCGCCTGCATCACGTCAAAGCCGCTGGCGCGCGCCACGATCACCGGCACCGGCAGGCGGCTCTTGAGGTAGGCGCCGTTGGAGCCGGCCGAGATCACGGCGTCGCAGCGCTCCGTGGCCAGCCGTTCGCGGATGTGGCGTACGGCATCGTCGAAGCCGAGATGGATGGGCTCGATCTCGGCCAGCGCGTCGAACTCAAGCGTGATGTCACGGAACAGCTCTGACAGGCGCGAGACCGATACCGTCCAGACCACCGGTTTGTCGGTCGGGCGCTCGGTGTCGCGGTAGGCTGGGTCGGCGCGTTTCATGATGGTAAAGTGTTTCGGTTAACGTTACATGAAACGTTAATGTAACACTTTTGGCATGTTGCATCGGGCAGGCCAAGCCCCGTCTTCAACCCAACAGGGTCGCGTTGAGCAGCCCCTTGCATGGCGACTAAGCCTTTGATTTGTTTCCGTTTCGCGCAGGGAGGGCATCTGGCCATGGCTGCTTCCTCGTGTTTGCCGCGCAGTGGTGGCACGGCCGTTGCAATACGGCCTGTCAGTTTCGCCGCGCATGCGCTGGCATGCATGGCAAAAAGACAATGCGACAGGGCCGGGCGCAAGCCGGCCGGCCGCTTCCGGCAACCCACACAGAAGGTGTCACCATGGCTCTCCACTCCGCAGGCGCAGCGTTTCGCAAAGCCGTTCAGGAAGAATCCCCCTTGCAGGTCATCGGCGCGATCAACGCCAACCACGCGCTGCTGGCCAAGCGCGCGGGCTACCGTGCGATCTACCTGTCCGGCGGCGGCGTCGCGGCCGGCTCGCTGGGCCTGCCCGACCTGGGCATCTCCAACCTCGACGACGTGCTGACCGACGTGCGCCGCATTACCGACGTGTGCGACCTGCCGCTGCTGGTGGACGTGGACACCGGTTTCGGCGCCTCCGCCTTCAACGTGGCGCGCACCGTGAAGTCGATGATCAAGTTCGGCGCCGCCGCCGTGCACATCGAAGACCAGGTCGGCGCCAAGCGCTGCGGTCATCGTCCCGGCAAGGAGATCGTGACCAAGCAGGAAATGGTCGACCGCATCAAGGCGGCGGTGGATGCGCGCACCGACGAGAACTTCGTGATCATGGCGCGCACCGACGCGCTGGCGGTGGAGGGCCTGGAGGCCGCGATCGAGCGCGCCGTGGCTTGCGTCGAAGCCGGCGCCGACATGATCTTCCCGGAAGCCATCACGGATCTTGCGATGTACAAGAAATTCGCCAACGCGGTGAAGGTGCCGATCCTGGCCAACATCACCGAGTTCGGCTCGACCCCGCTGTTCACCGTGGATGAGCTCAAGACAGCGGACGTGGGCATCGTGCTCTATCCGCTGTCGGCCTTCCGCGCCATGAACAAGGCGGCGGAGAACGTCTATACCGCGATCCGCCGCGACGGCACCCAGAAGAACGTGGTCGACACCATGCAGACGCGCATGGAGCTGTACGACCGCATCGATTACCACAGCTACGAACAGAAGCTGGACGCGCTGTTCGCGCAGCAGAAGAACAAGTAATCCGAGCAGAACAATATCCAACGAACCCCTGAGGAGAACACGATGAGCGAGCAACAGTCCGCACCCGGCTTCAAGCCCAAGAAATCCGTGGCCCTGTCCGGCGTGACCGCCGGCAACACCGCGCTGTGCACCGTCGGCAAGACCGGCAACGACCTGCACTACCGCGGCTACGACATCCTGGACGTGGCCGACAGCTGCGAGTTCGAGGAGATCGCCCACCTGCTGGTGCACGGCAAGCTGCCCACCGCGGCCGAACTGAAGGCCTACAAGGCCAAGCTCAAGGCGCTGCGCGGCCTGCCGGCGAACGTGAAGGCGGCGCTGGAGTGGCTGCCCGCGGCCTCGCACCCGATGGACGTGATGCGCACCGGCGTCTCGGCGCTGGGCTGTGTGCTGCCCGAGAAGGACGACCACAATACTCCCGGCGCGCGCGACATCGCCGACCGCCTGATGGCCTCGCTGGGCTCCATGCTGCTGTACTGGTATCACTACAGCCACAACGGCAACCGCATTGAAGTCGAGACCGACGACGACTCCATCGGCGGCCACTTCTTGCACCTGCTGCACGGCGAAAAGCCGTCCGAGTCGTGGGAAAAGGCGATGCACACCTCGCTGATCCTGTACGCCGAGCATGAGTTCAACGCCTCCACCTTCACCGGCCGCGTGATCGCCGGCACCGGCTCCGACATGCACTCGGCCATCACCGGCGCCATCGGCGCGCTGCGCGGCCCCAAGCACGGCGGCGCCAACGAGGTGGCGTTCGAGATCCAGAAGCGCTATGACAACCCGGACGAGGCGGAAGCCGACATCCGCCGCCGCGTGGAAAACAAGGAAGTGGTGATCGGCTTCGGCCACCCGGTCTACACCATCTCCGACCCGCGCAACAAGGTGATCAAGGAAGTGGCGCGCAAGCTCTCCAAGGAAGCCGGCTCGACCAAGATGTTCGACATTGCCGAACGCCTGGAGACGGTGATGTGGGACATCAAGAAGATGTTCCCCAACCTGGACTGGTTCTCGGCCGTGTCCTACCACATGATGGGCGTGCCGACCGCGATGTTCACGCCGCTGTTCGTGATCGCCCGCACCTCGGGCTGGGCGGCGCACATCATCGAGCAGCGCATCGACAACAAGATCATCCGTCCGTCGGCCAACTATGTCGGTCCGGAGGACCTGAAGTTCGTGCCGATCGCCAAGCGCAAGTAAGGCAGGTCGATCGGGGTGGGCTCGGGGGAGGCGTCCTCCCCCGGCCCGCGCGCAGGCGGGTGCGCGGAGATTTGTAACAAGATGCAGGGGGAGTCGAGACAATTGCAATAAATTGCTAAGATGCGGTCGGATTGTTTTAAGCCCTTCAGGGATCCCGTGCTGCAACGCACACCGGATCCGTCCTTCACCTGGATATCCCGATGACCGCATTGACCGCTTTCCGCTTTGCCTCCCTCTTCAAGTTCGCCCTGGCCGCCGGCGCTGCCGCCTTGCTGGCTTCCTGCGCGTCGCAGCAGCAGGAACAGGTGCCGGTCACCGACACCAAGCCGGTGCTGCCGCAGATCTTCCAGTCGCCGGCCGCCACCCAGCCGACCTGGGCCACCCAGCTGGTGACCGGCAGCTTCAGCTGCGAACTGGGCAACAAGGTGGCGTTGCGCATGGATGGCCGCGTCACCGACGGCGTGACGATGGAGTGGAAGGGCAAGTCGTACATGATGAACCCGGTCAGCACCTCGACCGGCGCGGTGCGGCTGGAGAACAAGAGCGAAGGGCTGGTGTGGATCCAGATCCCGTCGAAGTCGATGCTGCTCAATTCCAAGATCGGCCAGCAGCTCGCCAACGATTGCCGGGTCAGCAGGTAATCCATTTCCGTTTTGCCCGCGCGCATGCCTGATGCGCCGGGTGCATGCCTTCCCGGGCGGCGTTCGCCGCCTGTCTTTGCCTCTTTGCGCACCTGCCTGTACAGGCGCGTGGCCGTGGCCGCCGCCGGCGATTCCGATCCGATAATTCAGCAGCAATTCAGCCGCAAGTAAGTTTGGGATGCCACATTGGCTCATCCCTCCGGCAACGCGCGCAGACGCGGCTCCGCACAACGATCATTACGCGGACCGGAAGCAGATTCCAATTCGAAAGACATGAGGAGACATCATGCAATACGAGGAATTCTATCGGCAGTCCATCGAGCAGCCCGAGACCTTCTGGGCTGAAGAAGCGCAACGCATCCACTGGGAGCAGCCATTCTCGCAGACGCTGGACTATTCGCGCGCGCCGTTTGCGCGCTGGTTCATCGGCGGCCGGACCAATCTCTGCTACAACGCGGTGGATCGCCACCTGGCGCAGCGCGCGCAGCAGCCGGCGCTGATCGCGATCTCCACCGAGACCGGCAGCGAACGCACCTATACCTATGCCGAACTGCATCGCGAAGTGACGGCCATGGCTGCGGTGATGCGGTCGCTCGGTGTGGCGCGCGGCGACCGCGTACTGATCTACATGCCGATGGTGGCCGAGGCGGTGTTTGCCATGCTGGCCTGCGCGCGTATCGGCGCCGTGCATTCGGTGGTGTTCGGCGGCTTTGCCTCCAACAGCCTGGCCTCGCGCATCGACGATGCGCAGCCGCGCCTGATCGTCTCGGCCGACGCCGGCTCGCGCGGCGGCAAGGTGATTCCCTACAAGGGCTTGCTGGACGAGGCGATCCGGCTGGCGACCCACAAGCCGGCGCGGGTGCTGCTGGTCGACCGCGGCCTGGCGGACATGCCGCGCACGCCCGAGCGCGACGCCGATTACGCGCCCCTGCGCGAGCAACACCTGGGCCGCGACGTGCCGGTGACCTGGCTGGAGTCCAATGAGACCAGCTACATCCTCTACACCTCCGGCACCACCGGCCGTCCCAAGGGCGTGCAGCGCGACGTCGGCGGCTACGCGGTGGCGCTGGCGTCCTCGATGCAGCACATCTTCTGCGGCCGGCCCGGCGAGACCTATTTCTGCACCTCCGACATCGGTTGGGTGGTGGGCCACTCCTACATCGTCTACGGCCCGCTGATCCACGGCATGGCGACGGTGCTGTACGAAGGCCTGCCGATCCGGCCCGACGCCGGCGTGTGGTGGAGCATCGTCGAGAAGCACAAGGTGACGCGCATGTTCTCGGCGCCCACCGCCATTCGCGTGCTGAAAAAGCAGTCGCCCGAATTCATGCGCAAGTACGACACCTCGTCGCTCAAGGCGCTGTACCTGGCCGGCGAGCCGCTGGATGAAACCACGTCGAGCTGGATCTCGGGCGCGCTGAACGTGCCGGTGATCGACAACTACTGGCAGACCGAATCCGGCTGGCCCATCATCTCCGTGGCCAAGGGTGTCGACGACAAGCCTACCCGCCTGGGTAGCCCCGGCGTGCCGATGGCCGGCTACCGGATGGCGATCCTGAACGAAGTCACCGGTCAGGAATGCGGACCCAACGAGAAAGGCGTGGTGGCGATCGAAGGGCCGCTGCCGCCGGGCTGCATGCAGACCGTGTACAAGGACGACGAGCGCTTCGTCAATACCTATTGGCGCAGCCTGCCGCGCGAGGTGTACTCCACCTTCGACTGGGGCATCAAGGATCAGGACGGCTACTACTTCATCCTCGGCCGCACCGACGACGTGATCAACGTCGCCGGCCATCGCCTGGGCACGCGCGAGATCGAGGAGAGCATCTCCAGCCACCCCAACGTCTCGGAGGTGGCGGTGGTGGGCGTGGAAGACAAGTTGAAGGGACAGGTGGCTTACGCCTTCGCCATCCTCAAGAACGCCGATGCGGCCGCCACGCCGGCGCAGAAACAGGCGCTGGAAGCCGAGATCATGGGCGTGGTGGACCAGCAGATCGGCGCGGTCGGCCGGCCCGCGCGCGTGTTGTTCGTGGGACTGTTGCCCAAGACGCGTTCGGGCAAGCTGCTGCGCCGCGCGATCCAGGCCATCAGCGAAGGACGCGATCCCGGCGACCTGCCCACCATCGAGGATCCGGCGGCGCTGGAACAGGTGAGGGCGGCCCTGCGCTCCTGATGCCGGCCTGCCAAGGCGGTGCTCGCGGCGACAATGCAGACAGGCGTTGTCGCCGCGATTTGGTTACACTGACGTCTTCGATTTTCCCGCGCCCTCCGACCAGACATGCACGACCCCATCCGCCCGGCCACGGCAGCCGACGCCGCAGCCATCTGCGCTATCTACAACCACTACGTGGAACATACCGCCATCAGTTTTGAAACCGAGCCGTTGTCGGAACAGGCCATGGCCGCGCGCATTCTTGATGTGCAGTCGCAATACCCGTGGCTGGTGTATGAAGACGAGGGCATGCTGCTGGGCTATGCCTACGCCAGCAAGTGGAAGCCGCGCGCCGCCTATGCGCAGTCGGTGGAGAGCTCGGTCTACCTGCACCGCGACGCCGCCGGACGCGGCATCGGCAAGCAGCTGTACGCACGCCTGTTCGCGCAATTGAAGCCGCTGGGCGTGCACCTGGTCATCGGCGGCATCGCCCAGCCCAACGAGGCCAGCGTCGCGCTGCATGAGCGCATGGGATTCGTGAAGGTCGGCCAGTTCAATGAAGTCGGCCGAAAGTTCGGCCGCTGGGTCGACGTCGGCTATTGGCAGCTCAACCTGGAGGAGGCACAAGCATGAGATCGACCCGCGCCGCCAGCGCCATCGAGCGCCTGAACAACCGCGCCGAGACCAAGCAGTATTCCATGCTGCGCACCTCCGACGAACGTTTCATCCTGACCCAGCGCGTGGCCGGCAGCCCGATGGAGCGCCTGTGCGAGGCGCTGGAACTGGACGAGTTCGTCGCCTTCGTCAACGCCTATGGTCCGCAAAAGGCCAAGCGCGTCTCCAAGCTGGATGTGCAGTTCGAGAAAAACATGCGCAACAAGAAGGCGCCGCAAGAGGACGGCGAAGACTGACGCCGCCCCGCTCTTGCGCGAGGAGGATCAGTCGGACAGCGTCGCGATCACCGGGGCGTGGTCGGACGGCTGTTCCCACTTGCGCGGCACCTTGTCCACCACGCAGGCTGTGCAACGCGGCGTGAGTTCTTCGGACAGCAGGATGTGGTCGATGCGCAGGCCGCGGTTGAGGCGGAAGCCCATCTGGCGATAATCCCACCAGCTGTACATCTTCTCCGGCTGCTCGAACAGGCGGAAGGAGTCGGTAAAGCCCATCGCCTGCAGCTTGCGGAAGGCATCGCGCTCCGGCTCCGACACCAGCACCTGGTCTTTCCACGCGACGGGGTCGTGCACGTCGCGGTCTTCCGGCGCGATGTTGTAGTCGCCCAGCAGCGCGATGCGCGGATGCCGGGCCTTCTCTTGCTGCAACCACTCGTGCAGCGCCGCCAGCCAGCTCAGTTTGTAGGGATATTTTTCCGACTCCAGCGACTGTCCGTTGGGGATGTAGGCGCACACATAGCGCACGCCCTCGATGGTGGCGGCGATGATGCGCTGCTGCTCGTCCGGGAACAGCGGGTTGTTCTTCACCACATCGTTCATCGGATGGCGCGAGAGGATGGCCACGCCGTTGTAAGTCTTCTGGCCGCTGAACTCCACCATGTAACCGGCCGCGGCGATCTCGGCGGCGGGAAACTTGTCGTCGGTCAGCTTGGTTTCCTGCAGGCACAGCACGTCGACCGGATTTTCCTCCAGCCACTTCAGCACTTGCGGCAGGCGAACCTTGAGGGAGTTGACGTTCCAGGTGGCGATTTTCATGGTGTGGCTAAAGTCCTTGTGTGGTGCGTGTCTGCGCGGATGCGTCAGCATGGATTCTGCTTCGCGGATGGCGTCGGCGCCGGGTTTCGACTGGGATGGGCGGCACTATAGCATCACCGTCGCCGCTTGTTCCGCCGGGCAGCGTTGGCGGGGCCACGATGATGATGCCGGGGCCGGGCTTGCCCGCGCCGCCGAGTTCGAGGTCAGGCCGCTCGCGGTTTCGTGCTACGCTTTCCGGATAAATAAAAAGACGGGGAACACGATGGGAAGCGAACAGACTGAGGGGTTTGGGGCGGTGTTCATGATCGATGGGACGCATCGGTTCATGGCCAAATACGTGCGCAAGTCGGCCAGGCTGGGGCGCATCCATATCAACGGCTATCCCGCGCCCGATGCGCCGCGCCTGAAGATCGCGCCGGTGGGCGTCTGGGTCGGCCCGCTGGCGGGCGAGTTCTCGGAGAAGGATTTCATGCTGATCGCCATCGCGCAGTTCGCCAAGCTGTGGAACAGCGATCGCCCCAATCTTGAAGCCAGGCCCACTTACGAGCTGGACTTCGATCCCGTCGTCGCCAAATATGCCGGCAACATCAAATGGGTCGACACCCACTGAGCTGATCCACGCGCTGTTTCCGAGACCAAGGCTTGCGCCGTTGGCTGCGCGACCATGAATCTTTCGCTCCCGGGCAGGCCTAACGAAATGAAGGGGCGGCCGGTGCGTCGCCTCGCATTGAGCAGGCAACGACGGGAGAGACGCGATGAAACACGCACTGGACCTGATCTCGCAATACACCGAAGAAATGCGCGGCCTGGCCTTGAAGGCCGAGGATGGGATCCCCGTCGGCGATGCGACGCGCGAACTGATTCGCCATGCCACGGAGCAATTTCGCAGCGTGCGCGATGGCAGCGATGCGATCGAATCGACGCGGGCATTGCGCGCGCGCTTGATGAGGATTTCCGAGACGGCCGCCGATACGCAGATACGTTTTCGCGTGGCGATCGACGTGGCGGTGTCGCTGCTGGATCAGGCGTGAGGGGCCGGTGAGCGAATAGTCGATAGTACAAAGAGGCGTGGCGCTGCCCTTGGGGAATGCCTGCGTGGGGCAGGCATTCCCCTGATATCGGCGATTAGGCCGGCATCAGTTGGTTGTGTTGCTGCGATTCCGACTTGCCACCGTTGCGGCGACGGCGATAGGCCGCGAAGCCGACCAGGCCCAGGCCGCCCAGCATCATCGCGGTGGTCGAGGCTTCCGGCACCGGTGCGACGCTGATGTTGCCGGCGAAGCTGCCGCCGCCCGAACCCAGGATGGTACCTGCCACCGACAGCGTGTACAGACCGGCGGAGAGGCCGTTGGTACGCAGGCTGAAGGTTTGGGTATCGCCGTTGAGCAGGGAAGTGCCGGTGTAAGTCTGGCCGTTGCCGGTCAGGGTGAAGCTGTCGATGCCCAGGCGCGACAGGCCATCCAGAGCGATCGACACCACAGCGGAGGAGACCGAGGAAGAACCGTCAACGGAGAAGTTGAAGTTTTCCAGGAAGCTCAGGCCGGTAGTGCCGTCACCGTAGCGGGCATTGAAGGTCGACGTCGAGTCGGTCCACACCAGCGTACGGGTGCGTTCCAGGTCCGCCGCACTGGCCGTGGAACCAATAGCGACGAGCGCAGACGCCAGCAGCAAGCTGCCAATCAGTTTTTTCATCACACACCTCTTTCTTAATTCGATTAATTGAGAATGCACAACAGGGGGAGGTCGTTCCGACAGATTGAGTTGTTGTGGTCGAAACGCAGGTTGTCTCAGGTTAGATTTATTGTTCGAAGAGACCGACTGAGAGTATCGGTTAAGGGTAAAAATCTCAACTGATTTTTACGCATTTCGATTAATTTTTGTTGCGCTGTAGGAGACTTGGAAGTCGCGCGGGTAAAGGCTTTCCGACGATATGCGTAAATGTTTTCTGCGCCGCAATGTTCCATAATGTTGGGCTTCGGAAATAGTGACGTACGTCATCACGCAAGGGATGAATAGATCCGTGCGGCAACTGTTTTTCGATCTGCCCGGACATGCGTTCATGAGTCGTTGTCTCGACGGAGTGGATAGCCTGCGCTGAAAACAAGACGGCCAACCGCAAGGGTTGGCCGGTCGATCAAAAAGAGCCGGTGGCTCTGGCCTCGTGGTCGGAGGCGCGGGAGGGGAGGTTAGCGCAATGCAGGGGCCTCAGGCCGGCATCAGGTTGCCGTCTTGAGGTGCGTGTTGCTGCTGGTTGCGTCGACGGCTGCGCACTGCGGCGAAGCCGACCAGCGCCAGGCCGCTCAGCATCATCGCCGTGGTGGAGGCTTCCGGCACCGCCGCCACGCTGATGTTGCCGCCGAAGCTGCCGCCGGCGCTGCCGGTCACGGAGCCGGTGACTGCCAGCGTGTAGTCGCCGGCGGCGATGTTGGAGGCGCGCAGCGTGAAGTACTGGGTGCCGCCGACCACCGACTTGGTGCCGCTCCAGGTCTGGCCGTTGCCGCTCAGCGTGAAGCCGGTGATGTCGAGCGCGGAGGAGTCACCCAGCGCGATGGAAATCACCGCCGACGTCGCCGTGGCGGCACTGCTGTTGCTGAACGTGAAGTTCTGCAGGAAGGTCTGGCCGGACTGCGAGGTGTCGAAGGCGGTGCCGAAGGTGGAGGTCTTGCCTTCGAATTCCAGCGGCGAGGTGCCGTTGATTTGCGCGGCGTGCACCGCGCCTCCTGCTGTCGCTAATGATGCTGCGAGCAGCAGGCTGCTCAAGAGCTTTTGCATGACTTGCCTCTTTCTTTGAAGGAGATGAATCTCAAGTGTGGGAGGGAAGCCCGGCGATTGAGTTGTTCTACCGGATCGTGGCGCTTGCCGGTTTTTGTTTGTCCTGTTCCGACTTTGTTTTGGGGGCGACCAGGAAAGCCTAGCGGCTGCCGGCGCAAAGCTCAATGAAAACACTACATGAGCTTGTGCATCTGCGTTGCCTTGTCAGAGGCGAGGAAGGCGCGTCATCAACGATGGCCGACATGCGCGCCGCCAGTGCCGAGATTGAACTCTGCGCTGGCGGCGGGATGGTGGAGCGGGGGCGAAGCGGTGGGATTACTTGAAGTGGTAGCTCAGCGCGATCAGCGCCATGTCTTCTACCTTGCGGCGGATGAGTGGGCTTTGCGACAGCGAGTCGCCCAGCCACTTGCGGCGCCAGGTCATGTTCAGCTTCCAGTCGCCGACCACCGGCACGTCGGCCGATATGCCGAGGATGGGGCTGGTCGATGAGCCCACGCTGTACTGGCGCAAGCCGCTGGCCGTCGATTCGGTGGCGTCGACGCCGAAGAAGTAGTTGTTGTAGTTGGCGCTGCGATGCTCCACGCCGACTTGCGGATAGATGCTGACGCGACCCACATCCACCTGCGCCGCGTAGATGGCTTCGGCGATCGTGCCGTGCGACTTGTTGAAGTCGTAGAAGGCGTTCAGGAAGAAGGCGCCGTAGGGCGTCTCCTGGTAGGTACCGATACCCAGCGGGATCGGGTTGGAGCGGCGGTGCAGGCCGCGGTCGGCGTCGAAGCCTTCAAAATTGATGCGGCCGGCGAACTCCAGGTAGCCGTAACCCAGTTTGGCGGTCTTCACGCCGAAGGTGTCCAGGCGCGCGAAGAAGCGGCCGTAATCGAAGTAGGCGTAGGGCAGCACGGTATTGTGGCTGTGCTTGGCCAGGCCGTTGCGTTCGAGGTGGAACACGCCGGCGCCGAGGTCGCCCACGATGCGGTTCGGCAGTTCTTCCCCGGCGGCGTCGGGAGCGGTTTGCTGCGCCATGGCGGGGGCCGCGCACAGCAGGGCCAGGGTGAAGGCGAGGGTAGTTTTCATTATGAGTGATAGGCAGTTGAGCGGGCGTCGGATGAGTCTGCAGCACGCATTGTAGCCGTTGGCGGCCCGGGCTTCAGATCTCGTTGCGCGCAAACAAAAACGGCCCGCCGCAAGGCGAGCCGTTCATCCATGCCGGGGTAACGATCAGGCCTGCTTGAGCGCCGGATAGTCGGTATAGCCGGCCGCGCCGCCGCCGTACAGGGTCTCCTGGTTGAAGGAGGCCAGTTCGGCGTTGTGCTTCAGGCGTTCGACCAGGTCGGGGTTTGCGATCCACGGCCGGCCGAAGGCCACCAGGTCGGCCAGGTTGCCTTCGCGCGCCTTGTTGGCCATGGCCAGGTCGTAGCCGTTGTTGGCGATGTAGAAGCCCTTGAACAGGTCGCGCAGCACTTGCAGGTCGAAACCGTTTTCCACCTGGCGCGGGCCGCCGGTCGCACCTTCCACCACATGCAGGTAGACCAGCTTGTACTTGTTTAGCTGTTCCACCACGTAGCTGAACAGGGCCTTGGGGTTGCTGTCGGCGATGTCGTTGGCCGGGCTGATGGGCGACAGACGGATGCCCACGCGCTCGCTGGGCACCACCGAGGTCACCGCTTCCACCACTTCCAGCAGCAGGCGCGCGCGGTTCTCGATGCTGCCGCCGTAGGCGTCGGTGCGCAGATTGGTCTTGTCGCGCAGGAACTGGTCCAGCAGGTAGCCGTTGGCCGCGTGGATTTCCACGCCGTCGAAGCCGGCCTTGATGGCCATCTGGGCGGCGATCTTGTATTGCTCGATCAGGCCCGGCAGCTCGGCGGCTTCCAGCGCACGCGGCGCGACGAAGGGCTTGAAGCCGGTTTCGGTGAAGGCGTTGCCTTCCGGCTTGACGGCCGACGGCGCCACCGGCAGCGCGCCGCCCGGTTGCAGTTCGGGGTGCGAGATGCGGCCGACGTGCCACAGCTGCAGGAAGATGTGGCCGCCCTTGGCGTGCACGGCGTCGGTCACTTTCTTCCAGCCTGCCACCTGGGCGTCGTCGTAGATGCCGGGCGTCCACGCATAGCCCTTGCCCTGCGGCGAGATCTGCGTGGCTTCGGCGATGATCAGCCCGGCGCCGGCGCGCTGGGCATAGTACTCGGCGGCGAACTCGCTGGGCACGTCGCCGGCCTGTGCGCGACTGCGCGTCAGCGGCGCCATGGCAATACGGTTTTGCAACTGGATGGCGCCCAGTTGCACAGGCTTGAACAGATCGCTGGTTTGAGCGGCGATGGTCATGTAAATCCTTTCTTGGCGTTAGCTGGGGGGAAGGTGGGCCATGCTCCGGTGTCATTCCCGTGGCGCCGTGACGGCCGTTTTTATAAGGGTTGCAGCGTGTGCGCCGCTCGCCATTCAGCAAGCTTGACGACGGCGACCCGTGAAACCTGAGTAGTTTAGTCGAGAATTATTTTTGCTGCAGGGCGCCACCGGTTTTTTCGGATGGCAAGGCATCGTAGCGGACGGCCATCATCTGCTCCAGCCAAGGGCCGAGGCGGGTCACGGCATCGCCGCGCGCCATGCGATTTGCCTCGACGGACTGGCGGCTTTTGCCAGGGTCGTCGAAGTCGTGAGTGGCGTCGGCATAGAGCGTGACCACCGGCGCCGGCGTGCCGGGTGCCAGGTCGACCTGTTGCATCACGCGCTGGCAGGCGACGGACGAGACTTCATCGTCGGCGCTGCCCAGCAGGACCTGCAGCGGGACATCGATGCGCGGGGCTTGCGAGAGCAGCGCGCGCGCACCGCAGCCCGGATAAAACACCAGCGCGGCGGCGAACGCGGGCGCATGCGCATCGCCGCGTCGCGCCTGGCGGATCATCACGTTGATTGCGGTGCTGGCGCCGTTGGACCAGCCTTGCAGCGCGATGCGCGCGGGCGCCACGTCGGCGCGCGCGGCCAGCCAGGCCAGCGCGCCTTGGGCGTCCAGCGGACGCACGTCGAGCTCGTTGACGGCGGCGCGTTCGGGCGCGCCGTGGGTATGGCGCCCGAAGCCGTGCGCCACGCCGCGCGGGCCGAAGCTGTCCACATGCAGCGCTACATAGCCGCGTTCGGCCCAGTAGCGCGCCCACGCGCGGTGACGCAGGGTGAGCGCGCCGGCATCGCAGGCCGAAGCGATGCCGGGGCCGACTTGCGTGCACTGCGCGTTGACGTTGATGGAATATGGACCGCCGCGCCCGTGCAGCAGCACGATGGCCGGATGCGGGCCGGGGCCGGCGGGCAGGTAGAGATAGCCGGTCAGCTGGGTCTTGCCGTCGGCGGAGGGGAAGTACACCGTCTGCGGCGGCGAGGCGTCAGTCGTCTGCGCCGTGGATGGCGAGGCCGGCAGTACGAGCGCGAGCGCCATGAGGACATGAAAAAGCCACCGGCGATGCGGTGGCTTCGGTGCGGCGGGTGAGTGCATCACGGCGCCAGCTGCTATGGAAATAACAAGCGGCGACGTCGCCATGCGTAAAGATCCGAAAATTCCGGAGCGGGCAATCCCGGAAAGAAGGAGCTTGCGCACGGTGGCGTCTGCCTTGTCGCTATCGCTGCTGTTGCCGTCGTCGCTTATGCGCGCGCCTGGTTCAGCAGCCAGGTGGTCAGCAGCGGCACCGGGCGGCCGCTGGCGCCCTTGGCGGCGCCGCTCTTCCAGGCGGTGCCGGCGATGTCCAGGTGGGCCCAGGTGTATTTGCGGGTAAAGCGTTCCAGGAAGCAGGCAGCGGTCACGCTGCCGGCCGGCATGCCGCCGATGTTGGCGATGTCGGCGAAGTTGGACTTCAGCTGCTCCTGGTACACCTCCTGGATCGGCATGCGCCATGCGGTGTCGCCGGTTTCGCGGCCGGCCGCCAACAGCGAGTCGGCCAACTGGTCGTGCGCCTCGTCTTCACGGGTGAACAGGCCCGAGTTGTGGTGGCCCAGGGCCACGATGCAGGCGCCGGTCAGGGTGGCGATGTCGACCACGGCGGCCGGCTTGAAGCGCTCGACGTAGGTCAGCGCATCGCACAGGATCAGGCGGCCTTCGGCGTCGGTGTTCAGCACTTCGATGGTCTGGCCGGACATCGAGGTCACGATGTCGCCCGGCTTGGTGGCGCGGCCCGAGGGCATGTTTTCGCAGGTCGGGATGACGCCGATCACGTTGAGCTTGATGCCCAGTTCGGCGATCGTGCGGAAGGTCCCCAGCACGGAAGCGGCGCCGCACATGTCGTACTTCATCTCGTCCATGTTCAGACCCGGCTTCAGCGAGATGCCGCCGGTGTCGAAGGTGATGCCCTTGCCGACCAGCACCACCGGCGCATCCTTGGCCTTGCCGCCCATGTGCTTGAGGACGATGAACTTGGGCGGCTGGTCGCTGCCGTTGGTGACCGACAGGAAGCTGCCCATCTTCAGCGCTTCGAGCTGCTTGCGATCCAGCACTTCCACGCCCAGCTTGAATTCCTTGGCCAGCTTCTTGGCGGTGTTGGCCAGGTAGGTCGGGGTGCAGACGTTGCCCGGCAGGTTGCCCAGGTCCTTGGTCAGCGCCATGCCGTTGGCCAGCGCCACGGCTTCGGCCAGCGCCGCCTTGGCGGCGGGCGCGTCGGCGGCCGATGTCAGAAAGGCAAGTTTCTTCACGCCGGTGGGCGCCGGGTCCTTCTTGCTCTTCAAGACGTCGGAACGATAGATGGAGTCGCGGCCGGCCAGCACCACGGCGCGGATGGCCCAAGCCAGGTCGCGGCCCTTGACGCCGTCGAAGGGCAGCGCGAGGGCGGCGTCGTCGCAGCCCAGGGTGGCCAGCGCGCGCACCAGCGCCTGTGCGGCGGTGGAGAAGCTCTTGTCGGACACTTCGCCCTCGGCGCCCAGGCCCAGCAGCACGATGCGTTCGGCAGCGATGCCGGTCACGCCGCGCAGCAGCAGGGTCGATCCCGGCTTGCCGGAGATATCGCCGGACTTCAGTGCGGCGCTGATGGCGCCGAGCTTGTCGAGCGCGCCGGCGGCCTTGGAAAGCTTGCGGTTTTCATAGATGCCGACGACCAGCGCGCCAGTCTTGACGGCGGTTACGGCGTTTTTTGCGTCCAATGTTTTTGTGCTAAAGTCCATCGTTCGTCCTTTGTTTGATTTACCCGGCGATTATAGAACTCATTTCAGCATTCAGCGTGAGCGCGTTTTACATCACGCCTGCATGAGTTGCGCAGGGCGTCAGTCAGGGGCAGGGCGGGTCCGCATTCAGGCGGCCATGCTCCTCCACTAGAGACCTATTCCAGCTTCCGCATGATTTTCCAGCGCGCATTTCGACGCGAATTGACGAGCACCGCAGGCGCCGTCTTCACTACGCTCTTCACCATTACGTTGACCGTGATGCTGATCAAGATCCTCGGCCAGGCGGCCGGCGGCCAGGTCGCATCGCAGGACGTGATTGCGCTGATCGGCTTCCAGTCCCTCAACTACATGCCGGTGATCCTGATCCTGACCGGCTTCATCTCCGTGCTGCTGGTGATGACGCGCAGCTACCAGGAATCCGAGATCGTGGTCTGGTTCGCCTCGGGCCTGTCGCTCACGCGCTGGATCCGCCCGGTGTTGCTGTTCGGCTGGCCCATCGTGCTGCTGGTGGCGACGCTGGCCTTCGTGGTCACGCCCTGGGCCAACCAGCAGAGC
Source organism: Herbaspirillum sp. LeCh32-8 (assembly GCF_017814915.1). GTDB lineage: Bacteria > Pseudomonadota > Gammaproteobacteria > Burkholderiales > Burkholderiaceae_D > Herbaspirillum. Next base: position 155,896 of record NZ_JAGIPZ010000001.1, read on the forward strand.
GCGGAATACCGCCAACGCTTCGAAAAGCGCGAGGACATCGCCCGCGTCTCCCCCGGCAAGTTCCAGGAATCGGCCAGCGCCAACCGTATCTTCTTCGTCGAGGGCATCACCGGCGACGCCTCCAAGGTGCGCAACGTGTTCGTCAACACCGTCAGCGCCGACGGCAAGAACAGCGTGGTGGTGGCCAAGGAGGGCGAGACCGTGGTCGATGCCGACGGCGAGAAGTTCGTGGTCATGAGCAAGGGCCGTCGCTATGACGGCAACCCCAGCCTGCCCGATTTCCAGATGGTCGATTTCGAGCGTTACGGCCTGCTGATCGGCAACCAGTCGCAAAGCGCCGCCGGCGATCGTTCCGCGCGCGCCATGCAGATGCGCGAGCTGGTCGCCAGCAGCGACAACTACGCCCGCGGCGAGCTGCTGTGGCGCGTGGCGCTGCCGCTGATGAGCCTGGCGCTGATGCTGCTGGCGATCCCCTTGTCGTTCGTCAATCCCCGCGCCGGCCGTTCGCTGGGCCTGGTGGTGGCGCTGCTGCTGTTCGTGGTCTACAGCAATACGGTGTCGGTATTCCAGGCCTCGGTGGCGCAGGGGCGTTCTTCCTTCATGGCGGCCTGGTGGCCGGTGCACCTGGTGGTCGCCCTGCTGATCATCGGCATGTTCGCGCTGCGGCTCAACATCAACAGCCGCTATCATCCTTCCCGGTTGTGGTCGGCCGTGCGCCGTTCGCTGATCTTCAAGCGCGAGGCCTGACATGAGAGTCATCCAACGTTATTTCACTTCCGAAATCACGCGCTCGGTGCTGTTCGCGCTGGCCGCCTTCCTCGCGCTGTTCGCCTTCTTCGAGATGATGGGCCAGCTGGAGCAGGTCGGCCGCAACGGCTACAAGCTGCAGCAGGCGGTGCTCTACGTGGTCATGGGCTTGCCCGGCAACGTCTATGAACTGATGCCGACCGCAGTGCTGATCGGCACCATCTACACGCTCTCGCAGCTGGCTGCGCGCTCCGAGTTCACCATCATGCGCGTGTCCAGCATGTCCACCGGCATGGCGGCCAGGGTGCTGGCGCGCATCGGCATCGGCTTTGCTGTGCTGACCATCCTGTTCGGCGAACTGATCGCGCCCAAGGCCACCGAGTGGGCCGAAAAACTCAAGCTGCAGGCGCAGGGCGCCTCGCTGTCCTCGCAGTTCCGTTCCGGTATGTGGGCCAAGGACGTGATCAAGGACAAGGGCCTGGAAGGCAACGTCACCGGCAGCCGCTTCATCAATATCCAGACCGTGCAGCCTGACGGCCGCATCGAGGGCGTCAAGCTCTATGAGCTGGACAACGACTTCCACATGGCGCGCATGGTCACCGCCAAGAGCGGCGCCTACGACGGCAACCACCACTGGACGCTGTCGGACGTGACGCAGTCGGACTTCGCCGACGGCAACAAGGACCGCAAGATCACCGAGCCGGTCAAGACCGTGAAGATGCCCAGCATGCAGCTGGTTTCCGAGGTCACGCCGGAAATCCTGTCGGTGCTGTTCGCCGACCCCGACCGCATGTCGGCCTATGACTTGCTGGCCTACACCAAGCACTTGGAGGCCAACAACCAGCGCACCGATCGCTACGAGATTGCCTTCTGGAAAAAGATCGTCTATCCGCTCTCGATCTTCGTGATGATGGCGCTGGCGCTGCCGTTCGCCTACTTGCATTTCCGCGCCGGCGGCGTGAGCCTGAAGATCTTCACCGGCATCATGATCGGTGTGTGCTTCCAGCTCATCAACAGCCTGTTCTCCCACCTGGGCCTGCTCAACACCTGGCCGGCCTTCATCACGGCGGCGCTGCCCAGCTTGCTCTTCATGGCGCTGGCGGCGGGGGCGTTGTGGTGGGTCGAGCGCAATTGAACAGGGTCAAGCCATGTCTTCTGTCACTCGCAGTCACACCCACAACCTGATCCTGTTCGCCCACGGCGCGCGCGATCCTGCCTGGGCGGCGCCTTTCGAACGGCTGCGTGCGCTGGCGCAGGCAGCCATGCCCGCGGCGAGCGTGGAGCTGGCCTTCCTGGAGCTGATGCAACCCGACCTGCCGAGCGCTGCCGCCGGCCAGATCGCCCGCGGCGCGCAGCGCATTACGGTGGTGCCGGTGTTCCTGGGCCAGGGCGGGCATGTGCGACGTGACCTGCCGCAATTGCTGGATCAGCTGCGCCAGGCTCATCCCCAGGTGCGCATTGACGCCGTACCTGCCGCCGGCGAAGACGACGCCGTGCTGCAGGCCATTGCCGCCTATTGCGTCGCCGCGATGGCCGCGCCCGGCTGAACCGCTCCCCCGGTTCGCCTGTCACACCTTCATTCCCGGTTGCATGGTGCCGCCGGGCTTGGCGGGAATGACACATGTGGCGCTACCGGCGCATCCTCTATCTGCTGCTGTTCCTCGGTTTCTTGCTGGCGCTCTTCGAGTGGAGCGGGCTGCGTCGCAACCTCAGCGTCGAGTACCTGCACCAAGCGCTGGAAGCCAACCTCTACCGTGGGCTATTGCTCTACATCGCGCTGTTTTGCCTGGGCAACCTGCTACACATTCCGGGCTGGATCTTCCTGGCCGGGGCGGTGTTTTCATTGGGGAAAATCTGGGGCGGGGTGGCGACCTACGCGGCCGCCGTGCTCTCGTGCTGCCTGACCTACTTCCTCATCCGCGCCATCGGCGGCGACGCGCTGCGGGTGATCCACAACCGCTGGGTGGTGAAGATACTGCACCGGCTGGACACCCATCCGGTGTCCAGCATCTCGGCCTTGCGCGTGCTATGCCAGACCATGCCGACGGTGAATTACGTGCTGGCGCTCTCGGGCGTGCGCTTTCACCACTACCTGCTGGGCACGCTGATCGGGCTGCCGCTGCCGATTGCGCTGTACTGCCTGTTCTTCGACTACCTGGCGCGCATCCTGCACTGGCATTGACGCGCGCCGACGCGTAGCGTCAGAACAGGCGCGCGCCGTCGGGAACGGCCCGGTCGGGCTTGAACAGCACCACCTCGCCGGCCGCGTCCGGGAAGCCCAGCGTCAGCACTTCCGACATGAACTTGCCGATCTGGCGCGGCGGGAAATTCACCACCGCCGCCACCTGGCGTCCCACCAGCTGCTCGGGCGTGTAATGCGCCGTGATCTGCGCGCTGCTCTGGCGCACGCCGATGCCGGCGCCGAAATCGATCTTCAGCTTGAACGCGGGTTTGCGCGCCTCGGGAAAAGCGTCGGCCGAGATGATGGTGCCGATGCGGATGTCGACCTTGAGGAAAGCCTCAAAATCGATGGGATCGGCGGCGGGAGCGTTGGAGTCGTGCAGCAGGTGCATGGCGGGCCTCAAAACGATGAAGCCGCGATGATAGCAATCATTGGCGGGCGGCGTATGCCTTAGCCGGCGGCGCGGATGTTCGACGAACGACGCTGGGTTCCTGCTTTCGCAGGAACGACACTAAGGAGGCAGCCAGCACTCCGTCTGCGCAAGAGCCATCCTGCGCCACACGCGTGCCCCAACCACCGTCTGCAAAAAATCCTACAACCTGTCGTTCCTGCGAAAGCAGGAACCCTGTGTCGTTAGCCTCGCCCAGGAACCGGCTGTATCAGTCCCGATCCGCCAGCGCCGGCCCGATCATCACCAGCACCGGGCCGCTACAGGCTTCCAGCCCGGGCTCGAGTCCGGCCAGCTGCAGGTTGTAGACGCGCTCGTCGGGGCGGCTGCAGTTTTCTACCACCACCACCGGCGTATCGGGCGCGTAGCCCAGCTCCAGCAAGCGACGCGCGGTGGCGGTCGCCTCACGGCCGCCCATGTACTGCACCAGCGTGTCGCCGTTGGGCATGATCACTTCGTTGGGCTGGTCGGGCGCGGTGCTGGAGGTGAACAGCGACACGCTGCGCGCAATGCCGCGCCGGGTCAGCGGCCGCTTGGCCGATGCAGCCGCGGCCAGCGCCGCGGTGATGCCGGGCACCACTTCGTAAGGAATATTGTGTTCTTCCAGCGCGCGCATTTCTTCGTCGGCGCGGCCGAACAGCATCGGGTCGCCGCCCTTCAGGCGCACCACGCGGCGGTACTGCTGCGCGGCCTGCACCAGCTTCTCGTTGATCACCGGTTGCGCGGTGGAGCGCTGGCCGCTGCGTTTGCCCACCGGAATCAGCACCGCCTGAGGGCACAGCGCGAGGATGTCCTCGGTCACCAGCGCGTCGTGCAGCACGGCGTCGGCTTCGGCCAGGATGCGCGCGCCGCGCACGGTCAGGAGGTCGGCGGCGCCGGGGCCGGCGCCGATCAGCCACACCTGGCCCGGATGTTCCGGGCTGGGCTGGGGGGTGTCAGAAAGGGAAGGGGATGCTGCCGGATCGGTGGCCATGGCCTGCTGTGCTTGAGTCGGATCGAAGGGGAAATCAGTCGATCCGAATCATACCAGCGGCCACCGTCTGGTGCGTCACTTCGTCGATCAGGATGAAGGCGCCGGTGGCGCGGATGTCCTGATAGGCGTCGGCGGCGATGGGCGCCTGCACGTTGATGCTCACGCGGGCGATGTCATTGAGCTTGAGCGTGTCGGCCGCACGACGTTCCTGGGTGTTGATGTCCAGCAAGGTGTCGACCTTGGTCACGCGCGCCGCCACCTGCTTGGTGGTGTGCTTGAGCCAGTATTTGCGGCGCGGGTCCAGCACATCTTCGGACAGCCAGCAGACGTCGGCGGTGATCGACTTCAGCGCGGTAGGCGCCTTGTCGGCCGCGGCCAGCAGGTCGCCGCGCGAGATGTCGATGTATTCGTCCAGCAGGATGGTGACCGACTGCCCGGCCGAGGCCGATGCCAGCGAGCCGTCCAGGGTCTGGATATCCTTGACGGTGGCGCTCTGGCCGCCCGGCAGCACCACCAGCTTGTCGCCCTTCGTGACGCGGCCGGCCTCGATGCGGCCCATGTAGCCGCGGAAATCGTTGGCTTCGTGGCCGTTGTGGCGCGCCACCAGTTGCACCGGGAAACGGAACGGCTCTTCATGCGCATCTTCGTACACCGACAGCGACTCCAGCAGCTCGATCAGCGTCTGGCCCTTGTACCAGGGCATCCGGGCGCTTTCGGTGACGACGTTGTCGCCGGCCAGCGCCGACAGCGGAATGGCGTGCACGTCCTTCAGGCCCAGTTGTCGCGCGAACTGCTGGTAGGCGGCGACGATGCGGGTGTAGACCTTCTCGTCGTAGTTCACCAGATCCATCTTGTTGACGGCCACGATCACGTGCTCGATCTGCAGCAGGTGGGCAATCGTCGAGTGGCGCTTGGTCTGGGTCAGCAGCTCCACGCTGCCGTCGTCGCCCAGCTTTACCTTGGACACGTCCACCAGGATGATCACGGCGTCGGCGGTCGAGGCGCCGGTTACCATGTTGCGGGTGTACTGCTCATGGCCCGGGGTGTCGGCGATGATGAACTTGCGCTTGGGCGTGGCGAAGTAGCGGTAGGCCACGTCGATGGTGATGCCTTGCTCGCGCTCGGCTTCGAGGCCATCGGTGAGCAGGGAGAGATCCACCGTGTCGCCGACGGTGCGCTTGTGCTTGGCGCGCGAGATGGCGTCCAGCTGGTCGGCGAAGATGCCCTTGCTGTCGAACAGCAGGCGGCCGATCAGCGTGCTCTTGCCGTCGTCCACCGAGCCGGCGGTGATGAAGCGCAGCAGGCCGCGTTCATGCGACTGTGCGGAGGCGTTGGCCAATTGTTCTTGTGTCACGGCGGCGTTCATCAGAAATATCCTTCCTTCTTGCGTTTTTCCATCGAGGCTTCGGACGTCTGGTCGTCCATGCGGGTGGCGCCGCGCTCGGTAATCTGGGTCACTGCGGTCTCGGCGATGATGGCTTGCACCGAGGACGCATCGGAGGCCACCGGGCAGGTGCAGGAAATGTCGCCGACGGTGCGGAAACGCACGATCTGCTTTTCCACGGTCTCGCCCTCGCGCGCCGGGGTCAGGTCGGTCAGCGGCACCAAGAGGCCGTTGCGCGGGATCACCTCGCGCTCGTGGGCGAAGTAGATCGAGGGCAGGCCCAGGTTCTCGCGGGCGATGTATTGCCACACATCCAGCTCGGTCCAGTTGGAGATGGGGAACACGCGCATGTTCTCGCCCGGGTGCACGCGGGTGTTATACAGGTCCCACAGTTCCGGGCGCTGGGCCTTGGGATTCCATTGGCCGAACTCGTCGCGGAAGGAGAAGATGCGCTCCTTGGCGCGCGCCTTCTCTTCGTCGCGTCGCGCGCCGCCGATACAGGCGTCGAACTTGAATTCGTCGATGGTCTCCAAGAGCGTCACCGCCTGCGCGGCGTTGCGCGAATCGGTCTGCGGATTGCGCAGGCGCACGGTGCCGCGCTTGATCGAGTCTTCCACCGAACGCACCACCAGGCGCTCGCCCAGTTCAGCGGCGCGGCGGTCGCGGAATTCGATCACTTCGGCGAAGTTGTGGCCGGTGTCGATGTGCACCAGCGGGAAGGGGAACTTGCCCGGACGGAACGCCTTCTCGGCGATGCGCAGCAGTACCACCGAGTCCTTGCCGCCGGAGAACAGCAGGGCGGGGTTGCTGCACTCGGCCGCGACCTCGCGCATGATGTGGATCGCTTCCGATTCCAGCCAGTCCAGGTGGCGGTTGCTGGCGTTGTCCAAAAAGAGTTTGTCTACCGCTGTATTCATGCCGGGCCTTCCGATCTTCCAATGCTTGCTTGTTGATGCGTTGTTTGTCTGTTGATTATGTTGCCGGGGAGCGCTGCGCTCAGGCCGGAGCGTGCGACTTGATGCGCACCAGTTTGCCGTCCACCACGTGCAGCCCGCACTCCTTGGAGTCCGGGTTTTCCCACCACCAGCGGCCGGCGCGGATGTCTTCGCCCGGCTGGATCGCACGGGTGCAGGGCTCGCAGCCGATGGACGGGTAACCCTGGTCGTGCAGCGGGTTGTAGGGCACATCGTTGGCGCGGATGTAGTCCCACACGTCCTGCTCCGACCAGTCCGCCAGCGGGTTGAATTTCTCCATGCCGTGCGCCTCGTCGCGCTCCTGCACATGCAGCTCGGCGCGGGTGACCGACTGCGCGCGGCGCTGGCCGGTGACCCACGACGCCTTGCCCTGCAGGGCGCGGTTCAGCGGCTCCATCTTGCGGATGTGGCAGCACTGCTTGCGCAGTTCGACGCTGTCGTAGAAGGCGTTGAGGCCATGGTTCTTCACGTAGGCCTCCACCGCCTCCGGCTGCGGGCGATACGGCTCGACCTGGTAGTCGTAGGTCTCGCGGATGCGCTCGAGCATGCCCACGGTTTCCTTGTGCAGGCGGCCGGTTTCCAGCGTGAAGATGCCGATCCTGTCCTGCAGCTTGCCACGCAGGATCAGGTCGGTCAGCACCATGTCTTCAGCCGCCAGGCTGGACGCCAGTGCGGCGGGGGCGTACTCGGCCGCGATGCGTTCCAGCGTCGCCTGGGTTTTTGCGATGAGATCCTGCAAAGCCTGATTCGACATGATGTTGCCTTCTTCCGTAGTGGCCGGCGCGTCACGCGCGCCGGCTGTTCTTCATTGCTTCAATGCTGCAATGAGCGTCTTGCCGCTCAGTCTGCCGTCTGCACCGCATCGCGCTTGACGCGGCGGAATAGCGGATTCTTCTCGTCCCACGAGGTCTGGTACTTCTCGGAGAAGTCGGTCAGGCCCTTCACTGCATCGTGGATGTTCTTGTCGGCGCGCACCGCGAAGGCGTCGAAGCCCACACGCTGCATGTAGAACAGCTGGTCGCGCAGCACGTCGCCGACCGCGCGCAGCTCGCCGGTATAGCCTAGCCGCGCGCGCAGGTTGTAGGCGATCGAGTAGCCGCGGCCGTCGGCGAACTTGGGGAAGTCCACGGCGATGACCTTGAAGTTGTCCAGCTCGCCCTTGAGCTCTTCCGGACGCTCGTCGCTGGCGAACCATACGCCCAGCTCGGCGCGCGCCTTGAGCTTGTCGGCCTGGGCCTTCCACACCTTCAGCGGCACGATGACCTTGCCGTCGGCGACAGTCACGGTGTCAGCGGTTTCGCCTTCAGCCAGGCGCAGCACGGTCCAGTCGTCGGCGACGATGGACTTGTTCTTGATGATTTCAGGCATTGGCGTCTTCTCCTGCGACATAGTCGGCCGACGTTGCGATCGGCGTTGCGTATACGAATTCCTTGAACGGGGTGACGCCGATGCGGCGCACGGTGTCGATGAAGAGTTCGTCTTCGGTGCGCTGCTTGACGTACACCTGCAGCAGGCGGTCGATCACGGTGGGCATCTGCTGGGCCGAGAACGACGGGCCGATGATCTTGCCGATCGAGGAGGTGTTGCCCTGGGCGCCGCCCAGCGAGACCTGGTACCACTCGGAACCGTCCTTGTCCACGCCCAGCACGCCGATATTGCCGACGTGGTGGTGGCCGCAGGCGTTGATGCAGCCCGAGATGTTCAGTTCGATGTCGCCGATGTCGTGCTGGTAGTCGATGTCTTCGAACTTCTCGGCAATCGCCTGGGCGATCGGGATCGACTTGGCGTTGGCCAGCGAGCAGAAGTCGCCGCCGGGGCAGCAGATGATGTCGGTCAACAGGCCGATGTTGGGCGTGGCCAGGCCGTGCGACTTGGCCAGCTTCCACAGCGTGTGCAGCTCGGACTGCTTGACGTCGGCCAGCACCAGGTTCTGCTCGTGCGTCACGCGCAGTTCGCCGAAGCTGTACTGGTCGGCCAGGTCGGCCACGAAGTTCATCTGGTCGGCGGTGATGTCGCCCGGCGGCACGCCCGGCTTCTTCAGCGACAGGATCACGGCGGCGTAGCCCGGCACCTTGTGCGCCTTGACGTTGCGCTTGATCCAGTTGGCGAAGCCGCGGTCTTCGGCCTTCAGGCGTTCGTACTCGGCGTCGACAGCCGGCAGGGTCTGGTAGGCGGGCGGCACGAAGTACTGCGCCACGCGCTGCAGCTCTTCCTCGGTCAGGGTCGAGGGGCCGTCCTTGATTTCCTGCCATTCGGCTTCGACCTGGCGCGCGAACTCCTCGGGGCCGATGGCCTTGACGAGGATCTTGATGCGGGCCTTGTAAATGTTGTCGCGGCGGCCGTACTGGTTGTAGACGCGCAGGATCGCTTCCAGGTAGGACATGGCGTCCTTCCAGGGCAGGAACTCGCGGATCACGCTACCCAGGATCGGGGTGCGGCCCATGCCGCCGCCGACCAGCACGCGAAAGCCCACTTCGCCGGCCTCGTTCTTGACCACGTGCAGGCCGATGTCGTGCACGGCGGTGGCGGCGCGGTCTTCCTTGGCGCCGCTGATGGCGATCTTGAACTTGCGCGGCAGGTAGGCGAACTCGGGGTGGAAGGTGCTCCACTCGCGGATCAGTTCGGCGTACGGGCGCGGGTCGACGATCTCGTCGGCGGCCACGCCGGCCAGCTCGTCGGAGGTGGTGTTGCGAATGCAGTTGCCGGAGGTCTGGATGGCGTGCATCTCGACGCTGGCCAGGTCGGCTAGGATGTCGGGCGATTCTTCCAGCTTGATCCAGTTGAACTGGATGTTCTGGCGGGTGGTGAAGTGGCCGTAGCCGCGGTCGTGCTTGACGGCGATCTCGGCGAACTTGCGCAACTGGTTGGAGGCCAGCATGCCGTAGGGGATGGCGATGCGCAGCATGTACGCATGGCGTTGCAGGTAGAGGCCGTTTTGCAGGCGCAGGATGCGGAATTCATCCTCGTGCAGCTCGTCCGACAGGCGCCGACGCACCTGGTCTCGGTATTGTGCGACTCGCTCTTTGACGATCAGGTGATCGTATTGGTCATAGCGGTACATCTTCTGGTCCCTGTTAACGTCTTAATGGGCGGGCCTGGCAGGTCCACCCTGTTTTTAAAATCAGCCTACCAAATCAGCTTTACGGCAACGCTCGTCAGCGTAATGGCCAGCAGGCCGCGCAAGAATTTCTCCGGCACCGCTCGTGCGGCGAGCGAACCGATGGTGATGCCCGGCAGCGAACCCAGCAGCAGGGTCGCCAGCAACTCCCAGTTGATCGAACCCAGCCACCAGTGGCCGAAGGCCGCAATCGCAGTGAGCGGCACCGCATACGCGATGTCGGTGCCGGCGATCTCGGCCGGGCTCAAGCGCGGGTAGAGCAGCACCAGCAGGGTGGCGCCCACGGCGCCCGCGCCGATCGAGGAAATGGTAACCAGCGTGCCCAGCACGGCGCCGGCGGCGATGGTGGCGTTGCGCAGTGCGGCGCCCTGCAGCTGGCGCTCGGGGTGGGCATTGAGCCAGTTCTGCATGCGCTTGCGAAACAGCAGTGCGACCACGGTCAGCAGGACCGAGACGGCGATGGAATAACGGATGATCAGGCTGATGCCTTCGCTGACGGCGCCGAAGTGCTTCAGCAGCAGCGTGGTCGCCAGCGCGGCCGGCAACGCGCCGTACGAGAGGCGGCTGACCACGTCCCAGCGTACCGTGCCCTTGAAGCGGTGGGCGAAGGTGCCGGCGGTCTTGGTGGCCGAGGCGAATGCCAAGTCGGTGCCGACCGCGACCGACGGATGAATGCCGAACAGCAAGGTGAGCAGGGGTGTCATGAGCGAGCCGCCGCCGACGCCGGTCAGTCCGACCAGCAGTCCTACGGCAAATCCGCTTACTACATAAGAAACAGTCATAACACCTCGCCCATGAGTCAGCGAATCGTAATAAACTAATGCTTCAAACCAAACTACATAGTATTTATTTGCTTATATACGCCTTTGGCATATGCAAATGAGGCTGCTGAACGCCGTGCGTCGGCACCGGCCTCCGTCTACGACTGTAGAACCGAGGGATCTCCATGAATCTTCATCAATTCCGTTTCGTGCGCGAAGCGGTACGCCAGAATTTCAACCTGACCGAGGCCGCCAAGGCGCTCTACACCTCCCAACCGGGCGTCTCCAAGGCCATCATCGAGCTGGAAGAAGAGCTTGGCGTCGACATCTTCACCCGTCATGGCAAGCGTATCCGCGGCCTGACCGAGCCGGGCCGGGCAGTGTTGCGCTCGGTGGAGCTGATCATGCAGGAGGTCGATGGCCTGAAGCGCATCGGCAAGGAATTTGCGGCCCACGACAGCGGCAGCTTCACCATCGCCACCACCCACACCCAGGCGCGCTACGCCCTGCCCAAGGTAGTGCAGGCATTCACGCAAAAGTTTCCCAAGGTGCACCTGTCCTTGCTGCAGGGCAATCCCAAGCAGATCACCGAGATGGTGCGCAACGACCAGGCCGACATCGCCATCGCCACCGAGGCGCTGGCCTCCGGCGAAGGGCTGGTCTCGCTGCCGTGCTACCAGTGGGAGCACGTGGTGGTGGTGCCGCCCGAGCATCCGTTGCTGCAGTCCAAGAGCCTGACGCTGGAAGAAATCGCCGCCTATCCGCTGATCACCTACGACTCGGCCTTCAGCGGCCGCAGCAAGATCGACCACGCATTCCAGCTGCGCCACCTGAAGCCGGACGTGGTGCTGGAGGCGATCGATGCCGACGTCATCAAGACCTACGTCGAGCTGGGCATGGGCGTGGGCATCATCGCCGGCATCGCCTTCGACGCCGAGCGCGACCGCGGCCTGCGCTCGATCCCGGCCGGCCACCTGTTCGGCACCAATGTCTCGCGCGTGGCCTTGAAGCAGGGCGCCTACCTGCGCGGCTATGTCTATACCTTCATCGAGTTGCTGACGCCGACGCTGAACCGCAAGCTGATCTCGCAGGTGATGGAAGGCGAGAAGGACATGTATGAGCTGTAAGGCCCGTTGTCCCATGGCCCAATGCGGGAGCCGGCCGTGAAGCGGGTGCTGGCCAGCGTGCACGGCCATACCCGGCGCCATGCGCGCCGCCTGTGGCTGCAGTACGGCATCCTGTGGACCGGTGCGGTGCTTACCGGCCTGGTGGCGGTGTTCTATGCGCGCCTGATCGATTTCGGTTTCGATCTGTTTCGCCGGATGCAGGGCGAATATCGCCTGTTGCCGCTGGTGTTGACGCCGGCGGCCGGCGCGCTGTGCGTCTGGCTGACGCGCAAGTATTTTCCCGGCGCCGAAGGCAGCGGCATCCCGCAGGTGATCGCCTCGCTGGGCGAGCAGGGCGAGCGCACCTCGCGCCTGGCGGCGGCGCTGCTGACGCTGCGCATTGTCGTGGGCAAGATCGGGCTGTCGTTCCTGGCCATCCTCTCCGGTTTCACCATCGGTCGCGAAGGCCCGACCGTGCAGGTCGGGGCGGCGCTGATGTACAACATGCGCCGCTTCTACCCCCGACCCAGCGCCATTCTCGAGAAGCGCCTGATCCTGGCCGGCGCCGCCGCAGGCCTGGCGGCGGCCTTCAATACCCCGCTGGCGGGCATCGTGTTCGCCATCGAGGAGCTGTCGCGCAGCTTCGAGCAGCGCGCCAGCGGCGTGGTGATCACCACCATCATCTTCGCCGGCGTGGTGGCGCTGGGCCTCACCGGCAACTACACCTATTTCGGCACCATCACCGCGGGCTCCGACAGCGCGCGCGAAGTGATCGTCTCGGTGATCCTGTGCGGCCTGCTCATGGGCGCGGCCGGCGGCAGCTTCTGCTGGTTGCTGCTCAACACGCCCAAGTGGATCCCGGCGCCGCTGCTGAACCTGCGCAGCCAGCGTCCGGTGGCGTTCGGCGCCTTGTGCGGCCTGCTGGTGGCGGTGATCGGCGTGACGGCCGGCGGCGCCACCTTCGGCAGTGGCTATGTCGAGGCCAAGGGCCTGCTGACCGGCCAGCAGGAACTGTCGGGCATGTATCCGCTGGCCAAGCTGGCCTCGATGGTCGGCTCCTACCTGCCGGGCATCCCGGGCGGCATCTTCGCGCCGTCGCTGTCCATCGGCGCCGGTTTCGGCAACCTGCTGCACATGCTGTTCGGCGATATCTCGCTGCAGGTGCTGATCGCGCTGGCGATGGTCGGGTACCTGGCGGCAGTGACGCAGTCGCCGATCACTTCCTTCGTGATCGTGATGGAAATGATCAACGGCCACGCGCTGGTGATCTCGCTGATGGCGACGGCCTTGCTGGCCAGCCGGGTCTCGCGCTTCTTCGCGCCGCCGCTGTACGAGGCGCTGTCGGAGCGTTATGCGCATGGCGGCCACAAGCCGCAGCCGGCGCAAGCGGATCCCGTTCCAGAGTCCGGGCCGGTTGAGCACGCTGCGGCATCGGCATCAACGATGGCATCAACGACGGCCGCGCCGGCGGAAGTGCCGGGGCAGTCCGCCGCCGACGTGAAGGTCGAGATTGATCGCGGGCCCGAGCCCGAGCCGCTGCAGCAAGTGCAGCCGGCCCCCGAACAGCCGGACGTCGCGGAGCCATCGGCCGTTCAGCAGCAGGCCGCCGATGCCCAGCAAGCGGCGCCGTTAGCAGATGAAGCGGCTGCCCCAACGCCCAAGGCCAAGTCGCGCCCGGCGCGCAAGCGCGCGGTGGCGGTGTTTGAAGATCCGGCCGTTACCACGGAGCGCGCGCCCCCTCAGGCGGTCGAGCCTGAACCGGCCGCCTTGCCCGAGGCGGCAGTCGTCCCGGAGCTGCAAGCCCCGGTGGAGCCGCAGCCAGCACCGTCAGAACAGGCCGAGCCCCAAGCCGAGCCCGCAGTGTCGGCAGCGCAGGAAGCAGCCGAAGCGCCGAAGAAATCCAAGCGCAGCTATCGCCAGACCGATTTGTTCGACGGGATGTAAGGACGGCCGGAAAGAGACGGAGACGCGCCCGGGCGCACGTCAGAATGAAGGCGGCAAAGAAAAACGGCCGGGTCTGTGAAGACCCGGCCGTTTTTCATGGCCCGAAGGCAGGACGGAGGACGCCGGTCAGACCTGCGCCACTGCGGCGCGCTCGGTGTCGCGGCAGTTGTCCAGCAGGAAGGACAGGCCCACCACCAGCACCAGTTCGCCCTCGGCGGAGCGCGCAGTGCCGGTGATGCCGTTGGTGTGGATCGCGGTCAGCGGCTTGATCACCAGGTCGGCCGTGCCTTCCACCGACTGCACCCCGAGGATGTAGGGATGGGGAACGGCCATGACGATGCCCACGCGCTCGTTGCCCGGCTCATAGCCCAGCACGCCGGCCAGCGAATGCACCGGCAGCGGACGACCCTGGTCGCGCAGCACCGGGGCGCCGCCGACTTCGTCGAAGTTCTCCGGCAGCTCGACCACGCGCTCCACCACCGCCATCGGCAGGGCCAGCGGGGCGCCGGCGCAACGCACCAGCATGGTCGGGATGATGGACAGTTCGATCGGCAGGCGGATCGAGAATTTGGTGCCCTTGCCGATGGTGGAGTCGATGCGGATGGTGCCGCGGTGCTTTTCCACTGCGGTCTTCACCACGTCCATGCCGACGCCGCGGCCGGACACGCTGGACGCCACTTCCTTGGTCGAGAAGCCGGGCAGGAACACCAGCTGCAGCGCCTCGTCGGTGGTCAGCGCCTGGTGCTCGTTGATCAGGCCCTTGGCCAGCGCCTTGTTGCGCAGCATGTCGGGGTCCATGCCCTTGCCGTCGTCGAACACCTCGATCATCACGCTGCTGCCGGCTTGCCAGGCGTGCAGGGAGATGGTGGACTTGGTCGGCTTGCCGGCCGCGACGCGGTCGACTTCGATGCCGTGGTCCAGCGAGTTGCGCAGCATGTGCACCAGCGGGTCGTAGAGGCTGTCCACGACCACGCGGTCGACTTCGGTCTCGGCGCCGGTGATGACCAGGTCCACGTCCTTGCCGAGATCCTTGGCCAGTTCGCGCACCAGTCGCGGGAATTTCTGGAACAGGCGGCCGACCGGCTGCATGCGGGTCGACAGCGTGGCGCGCTGCAGTTCGCTGGAGTAGCGCGAGGCGCGACCCAGCGTTTCGGCCAGCGTCGACATCAGCGCGGCGGCGGTGCCTTCGAATTTGAACTGCTGCAGTTTCTCCAGCAGCACGGAGGCCTGGTTGGCGGCCTGCACCGATTCGCCGGCCACTTCCAGCAGCGCGTCCAGCTTGCCGGCATCGATACGGATGCTTTCTTCCTTGGCGGCATCCGTGGCGCGGCGGTTGTGTTGCCCGCCGCCTCCGGCGGCAGGTTTGTCGCCGGCCTCGGCGGCGGGCGCAGCGGCGGCGGGTGCGGCCGCTGCCGGGGTTGCGGCGGCGGTTGCGGCAGCCGGGGCGGACGCAGCCGCAGCGGCGCCGGTCTCGTTGCCGGTCACGGCGTTGTACATCGATTCCCAATCTAGCTGGCCGTCCTTCATGACGCTGGCGCCATTGGCCGGGGCATTGCCCGCAGCGGCGGGGGCAGCAGCGGCTGGAGCAGGCGCAGCTGCGGGAGCAGGAGCGGCGGCGGCCGGTGCGGCATCGGTCTTGCCTTCGATGGCCTGGGTCAGGATGCCTTCCAGTTCCGGCGGCATCGAGGCCAGGCTGTCGGGCGCGGCGCCGTTGGACAGTTCGTTCAGCTGGTCGGCGACGAAGCCGCTGGCTTGCAGTGCGGCTTCAATGGCCAGCGGCGTGACCGGGGCCTTGCCGGTGCGCAGCGCATCGAACAGGTTTTCGGTCAGGTGGCAGGCCGACACCATGGCGGGCAGGTTGACGAAACCGGCGCCGCCCTTGATGGTGTGGAATGCGCGGAACACCGCATTCAGGATTTCCAGATCGTCAGGATGTCGTTCGAGCGTCAGCAGATGCTCTTCCACGTTGGAGGCCAGCTCCAACGCTTCAACGACAAAATCCTTGAGCATTTCGTCATCCATTAGAACCCCAGGCTATCGAGTAAGTCGTCCACGTCATTTTGACCCATGGCCGTGCCGGGAGCGGCAGGGCCGTTGAGCAGGGTAACCGGCTTTTCGGCTTCGATCTGGGCGCGCACTTCGGCCGGCGCATTGTCGCGCAGCAGTTGCGCCAGTTCGCGCTCGGCGGTGGCGGTGATGCCCACGATCTTCTTGATCAGCTGGCCGGTGATGTCCTGGAAGTCCTGGGCCATCATGATTTCCAGCATGCGGGCCTTTTCGGCGTCGGTCGACTCGATCACCGAGGCGGAGAACTTTTGCGAGTCGCCGGCCAGTTGCTTGAATTCGTCGATGTTCATCTGGCCCGCGTACAGCTTGGTCCAGCGATCGTTGATGTTCTTGGCCTGCTCCTGCAGGCGATCCTGGGCCGGCATGCCGGAGTCCAGTGCGTTGAGCACCTTGTTGGCGGCCTGCTCGGTGAGGGTGGCGACGTGCTCCAGGCGATTTTGCGCATCGCCGATCTGGGTGGCCACGTCGGTCAGCGAGCGGTCGTAGCCCAGTTCGCGCATCGAGTCGTGCAGCAGACGCACGATGCCGCCCAGGCGCTCGTACATCGGCTTGTCCGACTGATCACCCTCGTCGGCGGGTTGCTCCTGGCCGGCCGGGGCATCGGCCCCGGGCGTCATCGCCGGCAGTGTCTGCGCGGAAATTTCGTCAAACAATGCTTCCAAATCAACGTCGTCGCTCATGATTACTGATTCTCCCCTACAAATTTGGTGCAGTTCTTTACGCCGGGATCACCCGTGGCGATGGATCTGATGAGTCGTTTCCGGGGTGCCGGCTTGCCCTTGGGGCAATAACGGCGCGCCAAGCCTGAGTCTGAAGGCCAAGGGCCGCGATTCCGACTGACGGCACGCAATTCGCGCAGCCATTGCGCAAGGCTCCACAATGCCGTTGGGCTTGAGTATATGGGCCGTGTTGGCCGTCTCATCGGCCAAACAGCGAGTGAAATCCCCCATTTGTTCCCATTTGTACGGCCTCAAGCCCTGTTGAATCCGCATGGATCCTGACAGAGCATCAAGCACTTTCCCCGATACATCTTTGCGACGTGGATCGAATTCTAACGAGCTTTTGCTCAAAAGCAATCCTTGCACACCGCATGCCTTGATTTTCATCAGCTAACTTGATGCGAACTTGTTACAAAACCATGTCGCGCATACAATTGCGCGGTTTTGGTGCCCGCCGGCGTGCTCTCGCCGGCAGTTAAACGGGAAACACAACGCCCAAGCAGCTTGCATGTCCGTGCAGGCGATCCGGGTCAAGGTGTGCTGCCCCCGCAACGGTAATCAGGCGCCGGCATTCGATACGTATCGTTCCGTCTTGCCCGCAATTCATCCCCACGCCACTGTGCGCGCCGCGCGAGCCGCCGCATGGGAAGGCCGATGGAGACGCCTGAAGCCCGGATACCGGCCAGAACGGGAGGAGGCCCCAGCGGTCGTCCGTGGAATCCGGCTTGCGGGGAGGCAAACCGGAGAATGTCAATGTCAGCCATTTCATGAAGTCAAACACTACCCAGCCGCGTCGTCGCACCGGCCAGCCCGCGACCTTGCGCGCCACCTTCACTTTCACCCTGTGCGCCCTGGCCGCGTGGGGGCAGTCCGCCCACGCCCAGAGCACCGACAACGCGCTGGCGCCGGTGGTGGTGTCGGCCTCGCGCTTTGCCAACGACCCGGCCTTCCCGCCAGTGGCGGCCACCGTCATCAGCGCCGAGCAGATCCGCGAAGCCGGCATCGACAACGCCAACGAGGCGATCCGCAAGCTGGGCGGCGTATACGGCCGCCAGAGCACCGCCGGCCCCAACGATTTTCCGCTGGACCTGCGCGGCTTCGGCTCCAATGGCGACCTGAACATGGTGGTGCTGGTGGACGGCGTGCGCATTTCCGAAAATGAGCTGACCACGCCGCTGCTGTCGTCCATTCCCATCGAAACCATCGAACGCATCGAGATCGTGCGCGGCGGCAGCAGCGTGCTGTACGGCGCCGGCGCCACCGGCGGCACCATCCAGATCATCACCAGGCGCCCGCAGGCCAACGCCGGCCACGGCAGCATCGTGGGCGAGGTCGGCAGCGACGGCCAGCGCGCCGGTCGCGCCTTCGTCGCGCGCGGCTGGGACAACATGTCCATCGACGCCAGCTATGCCAAGGCGCACAAGGACGGCTACCGTGACAACAGCCAGTCCAACCAGGAAAACTTCAGCACCACCTTGCAATGGTTCACCAGCGACTGGCGTTTCGGCCTGCGCGCGAATCTGGCGCGCGCCGATTACGGCCTGGCCGGCGGCCTGACGCAGGCGAAGTACGATGCCAATGCGCGCCAGGCAGATACGCCGCGCGACTACGGCTCCTATGACAACGACAGCATCACCGCTTTCCTGGAGCGCCGCTTCGGCAGCATCGACGTGGCTGCCGAGTTGTCGCATCGGGAAAAGATCTCCCGCTCCAATTACGTTTCCAGCAGCTACCAGGCGCAGTCGGACATCCGCGGCACCCAGTTCTCGCCGCGCATCCGCCAGGTGCTGCAGGGGGCGCGCCTGAAGAACGAGTTTATCGCCGGCGTCGACCTGTCCGAATGGAGCAACCACACGACCAACACCTACGGCAAGACGGACGCTGCCCAGCGTGCCAAGGCCGCCTACCTGCGTGATGAGGTCGAGCTGGATCGCAATGCGCGCATCGCCGCCGGCGTGCGCCGCGAGGTGTTCAGCCAGAGCAGCGTCTCCGGCGGCTATGGCAAAAACACTGCCGTCAACGCCTGGGATCTGCAGGCGAGCTATGCGCCGTTATCCCTCTTGCGCGCCTTCGCCAAGGTCGGCCAAAGCTATCGCATGGCGGTGCCCGACGAGAACAACGGCTTCACCACGGACAAGCTGCTCAAGGCGCAGGTCTCGCACGACCTGGAGCTGGGCGCGACCTGGGGCGGCGTGGACCGCCAGCTGACCGCGCGCTGGTTCCGTCATCGCCTGCGCGATGAGATCTATTACAACCCCTTGACCTTCACCAACGTCAACCTGGATCCGACCCGTCATCAGGGCGTAGAGCTGGAAGGGCGCTTGCGCGTGAGTGAAACGGTGGTGCTCAACGCCACCTATCAGCATGTGGACGCCAAGTTCACCGACGGCGCCAACAGCGGCAAGGAGCTGGTGCTGATTCCCAAGAACACGCTCAATGCGCGGGTTAACTGGAAATCCGGCAATCACAGCGCGGACGCCGGCGTGCGCTGGGCCGACCGCCAACGCGTAGGCGACGATTTCACCAATGCCTGCACGAAGATGCCGTCCTACACTGCGCTCGACGCCCGCTATGCGTTGCGTGTGCAGTCGTGGGAGTTCGCGCTGGTCGGCACCAACCTGGCGGATCGTCGCTACTACTCGCAGGCCTACCGATGCTCGGGCGGCGCCATCTCGGGTATCTATCCGGAAGACGGACGAGCGGTAAAATTCACCGCCCGCTATGACTTCTGATGCAGCGGCCTTTCTTTTTTTCCTGACATGAGGCCACCCCGCCGATGCGACGCCTGATCCTGTTGTTGTCAGCCTTGCTGCTGTTGTCGGCGTGCGCGCTGGCGGCGGCCAGCCTGTGCGGCAGCACCGGTTGCCTGCGTCCCTCGGCGTCGGCCGATACCGTGTCGCTGATGCTGTCGCTGCGCGTGCCGCGCGCGCTGACGGCGTTTGCCGTGGGCGGCCTGCTGGCCCTGGCCGGCGCGCTGATGCAGGTGCTGCTGCGTAATCCGCTGGCCGATCCCTATGTATTGGGGCTGTCGGGCGGCTCGGCGGCCGGTGCCTTGCTGGCGATGCTGGCGGCCTTGTCCTTCGGCCTGCCAGTGCGCGCAGTTACCGCACCCGGCGCCTTGCTGGGGGCCGCCGTGGCGGTGTTGCTGCTGTTCGGGCTGGTGCGACAATCGCTACGCCAGCTGGCCTTGTCGCCGCTGCTGTCCAGCCAGCGCCTGCTGTTGACCGGCGTGATGCTGGCGGCGGGCTTCGGCGCCATCATTTCCCTCTCGCTGTCGGTCGCGCCGGATTCGCAATTGCGCGGCATGGTGTTCTGGCTGATCGGCGACCTCGACGATGCGCGCCTGTTGCCGCTGGCCGCCATCGTGCTACTGCTGGCGTTGCTGTGGGCGCAGCGGCATGCGGCCTCGCTGAACCTGCTGGCGCGCGGCGAGAGCTTTGCCCAGTTGCTGGGCGTGCCGGTGCTGCGCCTGCGCGTGATGACCTTGTGCGCGGCCTCGGCGGCTACGGCCGCTGCGGTGGCCATGGCCGGCACCATCGGTTTTGTCGGCCTGGTAGTGCCGCACACCTTGCGCCTGCTGATCGGCAACGACCAGCGGCTGCTGCTGCCGGCCTCGGTGCTGGCCGGCGGCGCCGGCCTCACGCTGGCCGACCTGACCGCACGCACCGTGGTCGCGCCGGTCCAGTTGCCGGTGGGCGTCATCACCGCGCTGGTCGGGGTGCCGGTGTTCCTGTGGTTGCTGGCGCGGAGCCGCACGTGAGCGCCGGCGATGTGGTGCTGCAGGCGCGACAACTGGCCTTGCGCGTGTCCGGACGCAGCCTGCTGGAAGGCTTCGACTGGCAGGTGCGCGCCGGCGAGTTCTGGTGCGTGCTGGGGCGCAACGGCATCGGCAAGAGCAGCCTGCTGCATGCCGCCGCCGGTTTGGCCAAGCCCGCCGGTGGCGAATTCCTGTTGTCCGGTGCGCCGCTGTCGTCACTCTCGGCGATGCAGATGGCCAGGCGTCGCGGCCTGCTGCTGCAACAGCAGCACGACGCGTTTTCGATGCCTGTGGCCGACGCCGTAATGGCGGGCCGCTTTGCCGCCGGTGGCGGCTGGGCCGATGAAAATGAACAGCGCGCACTGGCGCTGGCGGCCTTGGCGCAGGTCGGCTTGCCTCACCTGGCGTCGTCCGACCTGCTCAAGCTCTCCGGCGGCGAGCGCCAGCGCGTGGGCATCGCCACCTTGCTGCTGCAGGACCCCAGGCTCTGCCTGCTGGACGAGCCGACCTCGCATCAGGACATCTCCGCCCAGCTCGATGTGATGGGCCTCTTGCGCTCGCTGGCCGGCGAGGGCCGGGCGGTGGTCGCCAGCTGCCACGACATCAACCTGGCACGTCGCTTCGCCACGCACGTGCTGCTGCTGGGGCCGCAAGTCCGGCAGGGGACGGTGGCCGAGGTCATGTGCCCGGACTGGCTGGGGGAGGCGTTCGGTTGTCGGTTCTCAATGGTGGGCGCGGCGGGGGCGGAGCTGTTCGTGCCCGACGCAGGCGACAAAGCCGGCATGACGCCATAGAGGCGGAAGAGACGGAACGAAAAAAGAAAAGGATCCCTCCTCTCGGAGGGATCCTTTTTTTCAAGGCCTGCCTGAAGGGTCTTACTTACCAGTGGTAACGGTAGCCGACCTGACCCGCAGCACCTTCACGCGACTCGCCGCCGAACTGATGCTGGTACTTCACGCTGGCATACAGGCGGCTGTTTGGCGCCAGTTCGCCGGTCATGCCGATGCCGATTTCACCCCAGGTCTTGTTGGTGTCGGCGCTGAGCGCGTCGCTACCCGCGGTGACCGTCGCCGCGCCGGTGAAGTCGTGCAGTACGTCAACGCTCAGGTAGGGCGCTGCCGAACGCGGCGTCTTGCCGTTTTCCATCTCGCGGAACAGGCGCATGCCGACCCGGCCGCGCACGGCGTTTTGCGCCTGGCTGCTGATGTTCGCGGCGTAGTCCTGGAAGTTGTCCAGTTTCAGGTATTGGTAGATCAGCTGCGCCTGCGGCTCGATGCGCAGGCTGTTGCCCGCGATCAGTTCCAGCGGCTTGCCCACTTCGGCCGACAGCGCCACGCCGGTACCCTTGTTGGCGGCCTGGCGCGCGCGCGCATCCTTGTACTCGTTCCGGTAGAACGTGACTTGCCCGTTCAGGTCGAGATAGCCGCCGTCGGCGCGATAGGTGCTCCAGTAAGCGCCCACGCCCACGGCCTTGCTGTTGACGCTGCCGGTGCTGCCGTTCTGGCCCCACATGGCGCGCAGATTGTCGGAAATGCCGGCGTTGGTTTCACCCAGCGTCAGCGTCGCGCCCGCATGGGTGCCGGCGCCCTTGGTTGCCGTGGCAAGCGTCCAGTCGCTGCCGAACTGCATGAAGGTGGTGCTGGCGCTGGAATGCAGGTCGTTGGAGGTGTCTTGGCTCAGCTGCGATCCGTTGAGGCGGGCCCAGACCGACTGGCCGCCGCCGAGTTTGGTTTCGGCGCGATCCTGGTTGGCCATGTCGCCGGCGCGTTCCTGCAGGCTGCCGATGGCGGCGTAGCCGTAGTTCAGGTTCATGCCCGGCGCCAGCATATAGCCGGGGATGGCCGAACGATAGGTCGAGCCCAGATACACATCCTTGCCGGATTGATGCAGCAGGTAGTCATAGCTGCCGCTTTCCACCGGCGACGCGTTGGCCAGCCGGAAGCTGGCGCCGTTGTTGCCGTCCACCTGCACCAGGCGGATGTTGTTCTTGCCGTGGACGGCGGGGCCGGTGTTGTTGACGGTCACGGCGTAGACGCCGCTGGCGTTGCCGGTGATATGCAGGCTGTCGGCGACGTTCTGGCTCGCCACGGTGTTCATCGTGATGTTGCCGCCGGCGCCGCTCAAGGAATTTGCCGTGATGGATTTGCCGGCCGGCACCACGTAGTTGATGGTGCCGTTGTTCATCGCCAGCGTCGTCACATCCGAGTTGCCGGTGACGTTCCAGGTGCTGTTGTTCAGCGTGATGGGCGCCGGATCGATGCTGCCGGTGAACGTACTGCCGTTCTGCAGGATGAAGCTGAGAACGGTGCCGTTGGGAGCCCGTTGTTTGACCGGCACGGAATAGTCGTTGTCCCTCAGGTTGCCGATGATGGTGCTGTTGTCGACCACCAGGTTGAGCGTGCTGTTGCGCAGCGCTTCGATATCGCCTTGCAGGACGCTATGGTTCTTCACGAGGACGTTGGCGCTGCTGTTGTCCTGCACGGCCAGGGCGCGGCTGTGCGAACCCTGGGCTTTGACGACCGTGTTGTCGAGCGTGATGCTGTTGGGGGTGTTGGCGTTCTTACTCTGGCTGACCTGGATGCCGTCGGCGCCGGCCCCGGTGGTGGTGATGGAAGAGTTGGTCAGCGAGACGGTATGGCCGTTCGCGGCGGCATTGGCGCCGGTCAGGAAGATCCCATGCTGTTGCAGGCCGGTGGTGACGATGGCCTCATTGTTCTTGATGATATTGGCGAACTGGGTTTGGTCTGCATTCCGGATCGCCGAGGTGTGCCAGTTGGCGTGGCGATCGCCGTTGACGTCGCCCGGCTTGCGGTCCTGGAACCAGTAGTACAAGGGCATGCCGTTATAGGCCAGCTGCGATTTTCCGTCGTCGCGCGTGATGATGCTGAACGGTCCGGTGACCGCCAGCGTGGGATCGACGATCAGCGGCGGCCAAGCAACAGCGCAGCCGCCGTTGCAGACGCTTCTGCCAGGATTGGCCAGGTCCGGATCGAAGGTGTACAGGCTGAAGCCCTGGTAGGCAGGCGTCTTCGGATCGTTGACGCTGACCAGCATGTTGTTGACCTGTTGCACGGTGCCAGTGGTGTCGGTCACGGTCGTGGTCATGGTGGTATAGCCGGTGCTGCTGCTGCCGCTGAAGGCCGTTTGCGCCCAGCCGGACGTGGTGGCGACGCCCAGGCCCAGCGCCAACGACACAGCGAGAGAGAGTTTGTTCAGGGACGGCGAAACAACATTGTTGCGAGACTGCTTTTTACTCATGGTCTATCCAAAAAATTTGCGCAAAGAATTTCAAATAAATGTCATCCCCCGCTGAAACTCAGCAGCAGAGCGCGTTTGCGGATCGGAAGGAAATGACGCGGCATTGCCAAGGCGTTGCCAGGGGCTGTAGACGGAAGGCGGCACCGGTTATTCCATGCGGAAGCCGTGGAATGAATGAAAAAGTAAAAAGCAAAAACTATTGCTGCTGATTGCCGAAAAAACGTCGGCAACATCACGGATGAATGAACGACAGCCGTTTGAAATCGGCGCTCAAAATTGATGTGGCGGCAGCTGTCCGGCGCCGGCGAATGCGCGGACGTTTTTTGTCTGGAAGCAGAGGGATTGACAACGGGGATCGACGACAAGGGCGGTCGATAGCGCTGCTTTGGTCAGGTGAAACCTGCCGGCTTGATGGCATCAAGGCGTGATGCCGAATTCGCAAGACATGGGGTTAAGAAAAGACAGCGCAATCCCGCGCAGGGGCAGGGCGCGGCAATCGGGAGCGGCCGTTCTGATGCCGGGGTCAGGGAAGGCGCCAGCGCAGGCAGGGCTGCGTGTCACGCGCGTTTGCCTGCGCAAGCAGGAGCGGGGAAGGCCGGTGCACTTGCCGTACCGGCGGTGGTCGGATCGCTACCGGATCCTTGTTTTGTTCGCTGCGCCGATCACTGCCGCGCCTGCTCCAGCTTTGCGCACACCTGCGCGGTGGCGTCCAGGATGCGCGGCCCGGCGCGATTGAGCCAATCGGCATTGACGGTATAGAGATGCGCATCGCGCACCGCACGCAGGCGGGGGAACTGGCGCCAGCGTTCCAGTGGCTGGTCCTTCGCGTCGCTGGGGCTGAGGATGACTTGCGGATCCGCAGCCAGCACGGCCTCTACGCTGACAGTGGGCGCCAGTTGCGGCAGGCCGGCAAAGATATTGCGGCCGCCGCACAGCGTCAGCACCGACGACACCATGTGCTGGCCGTTGAGCGTCATCAGCGGCTGGCTCCAGATCTGGTAGAACACGCTGACCTCGGCGCGGCCCCGGTATTGCGCCTGCAGCGCTTGCCAGCGCGTGCGGAAGTCGCGCGCGGCGGCCTGGCCTGCGGCGTCGCTGCCGGCCAGGTGCGCGAGCTTTTCCAGCGCGTCGGCGATCATGCCGAAGTCGGCCGGCTGGCTTTCATAGACGGGGATGCCGAACTCGCGCAGGCGCGCCAGTTGTGAGGGTTTGTTGCCGCTGTGCCAGCCGACGATGAGGTCGGGCTTCAGGCTCAGCACGCGCTCCAGATCCAGCGCGGCGAAGCTGCCCACGGATGGGAGGCGGGTTGCGGCGGCGGGGTAGTCGCTGAAGTTGCTGGCGCCGACCAGCCTGTCGCCGGCGCCGGCGGCGTACAGCAATTCGGTCACGTGCGGCGCCAGGCTGACGATGCGCCTGGCCGGTTGCGCCAGCGCGACCTCGTTGCCGAGGTCGTCCTTGACGGTGACAACGGCGGCGTGGGCGGGGGAGAAGAACGGGGAGAGCGAGGCGGCGACAGCCAGTACGGCCAGCGCGGCCGGCATGGCGCGCGCCGGCAGCAAGCGCGCGCAGCGCAGGACGCCGGCTGCCGCGCGCATGCTCAGATTTCCAGGTTGTCGATCAGGCGGGTGTTGCCCAGCTTGGCCGCTGCCAGGGTGACCAGCGGCGCGCCTTGCGCGATGTCGGCGGCCGACGGCGGTTGCAGGTCGATGCGCTTGCGCACGGCCACATAGTCGGGCTGCCAGCCGCGCTCGGCCAGCACCGCCATGGCGCGGCGCTCGACCTCGGCCGGATTGGCCTGGCCGCTGCGGATCTCGTTGGCGACGTCGTTCAGGACTTTGTACAGCAGCGGCGCCTCGGCGCGTTCCTCGGTCGACAGGTAGCCGTTGCGTGAGGACAGCGCCAGGCCGTCTTCGGCGCGATAGGTTTCGGCGCCGACGATCTCGGTGGGCAGCGCGAACTGGCGCGCCATGTTGCGCACGATCATCAGCTGTTGGTAATCCTTCTTGCCGAACACCGCCACGCGCGGCTGCACGCAGGAGAACAGCTTCATCACCACGGTCGACACGCCGGTGAAGAAACCGGGACGGAATTCGCCCTCCAGGATGTTGCCCAGGTCGTCCGGCGGCTGCACGCGGTATTCCTGCGGCTCCGGATACATGTCCTTCTCGGTCGGCGCGAACAGCACGTAGACGCCTTCCTTTTCCAGCTTCTCGACGTCGGCCTGGAAGGTGCGCGGATATTTGTCGAAGTCCTCGTTGGGGCCGAACTGCAGACGGTTCACGAAGATCGAGGCCACCACCGGGTCGCCGTGGGTGCGCGCCAGGCGCATCAGCGAGAGGTGGCCTTCGTGCAGGTTGCCCATGGTGGCCACGAAGGCGGTGCGCAGCTGGCCGCGCAGGTGGTCGCGGAGTTCTTCGATCGAGGAAATGATTTTCATGCGGTGTTCTCTGGTTGGAGGGCGGCGCGGCGGCCGCCCGGAATCAGTGTTTGGCGCGGCAGCGCGCCTCACCTCGTCTTACCTCGCCGACTCAGCTCGGCGAGTACGACAGTCTGACATAGATGGGCGCGAAGGCTTCGGCCTGGGTGATTTCGATCAGCGTTTCCTTGGCCAGCTCGAGCAGGGCGATGAAGTTCACCACCATCACCGGCACGCCGCGCCTGGGATCGAACAGGTCGGCGAACTCGACGAAGCGGGCCGACTGCAGGCGACGCAGGATGCCGGTCATGTGCTCGCGCACCGACAGTTCCTCGCGGCTGATCTGGTGGTGCGCGGTCAGCTTGGCGCGTTTGAGGATGTCGGCCCAGACGGCCTTGAGGTCGTCCATGTTGACTTCCGGCCAGCGGGTGACCACGGTCTGCTCGATATGCACCTGGGTGCGCACGTAGTCGCGGCCGACCTGCGGCAACTGATCCAGCTCCTGCGCGGCCAGCTTGATCTGTTCATACTCCAGCAGGCGTCGCACCAGCTCGGCGCGGGGATCTTCCGGCTCTTCACCGGTGTCGGCCTTCTTGGCCGGCAGCAGCATGCGCGACTTGATCTCGATGAGCATGGCCGCCATCAGCAGGTATTCCGCCGCCAGCTCCAGGTTCTGCTTGCGGATCTGTTCGACGTAATCGAGATACTGGCGGGTCACCTGGGCCATCGGGATGTCCAGGATGTTGAAGTTTTGCTTGCGGATCAGGTACAGCAGCAGGTCGAGCGGACCCTGGAAGGCTTCCAGGAAGACTTCCAGCGCATCGGGCGGGATGTAGAGATCGTTGGGCAGCTGGAACAGCGGCTCGCCATAGAGCTTGGCCAGCGCGACGCCGTCGACCACGTCAGGCGTGGTGTCCTGCTGGCCGGCCGGCGTGATCTCGATGGAGTCGGTATTGCGTTGCTCCCCGGTCTGTTCGACCGGTTCGCTGCCTGCGTTCTGCGACATGCGGAATTAGTGGTTCTGGTAGACGTAGGGCTGCTGGGCCACGCGCGAGGCCTTGTCGCGTGAAGTCTTGTCCAGGTCGATCGGTTCCTTGTCCCACAGCAGGGCGCGGCCGGCGCGCTGCGATTCTTCCAGCTTCGGATTCTTCTGCTTCAGCTCGTCGATGAAGTGGGTGATTTCCGATACGTAGGTGGTCTTTTTTCCGAAGATCATGATAGGTTTCAGGCCGAATGTTACACAGAGGGCAGTATTTTACCCTTTCTTTATCAGGGATAATCAATTCCATGACGACACGATTGACGCAAATGATTCGCCGCTGCGCCGCCACCGCCGGCGCCTTGGTTGCCGCGCTGGCAATGTTGGGCTGCGACCGCAACGGCAATCCCATCGAGGAATTCGGTTTGGACAAGCTGCAAAAAGGCGTTTCCAGCGAGGCCGACGTGCGCGGCGTGATGGGTGAGCCCGCCACCGTCTGGGATGACGGCAACGGCGCCCGCACGCTGGAATACCCCAAGGGGCCGGAAGGCATCCGCACCTGGATGTTCGCCATCGGCGCCTCGGGCACCCTGGTTGACTACCGGCAAGTATTGACCCAAGAGCATTTCGACGCCATCCGCGCCGGTATGAGCGCCGACGAGATTCGCCGCCAGTTCGGCCGCCCGCGCAGCGTGGTGCAGTTCGCCCGCAAGAACGAGGAAGTGTGGGACTGGAAGTATCGTTATGTGAACGAGGATCGCCTGTTCAACGTGCACTTTGATATCGACACCAGGAAGGTGGTGCGCATGTCGATCTCGGAGATTTCGGGGCATTGAGCCGCCTTGGCCTGGCGGCCGCCTGCGGAAAACGCCATTGGGCCCCTGCTTTCGCAGGGGCGACCGCGGTAAATTTCAGGTGGCCTGTCGTCCCTGCGAAAGCAGGGACCCAGTGTCGTTTGTCGCGCGCCTCGTCGGCCTGTCACTTATTTCGGAGCATTAAGTCGCCTTGACCCAGCGTCGTTCGTCGCGCGCCTCAACCGCTTGCCACAGGAATAAGCGACACCGGATGCTGCACCGGACTCGCTGATTGACAAGACCACCCTCACGGCGGCGAATAATCCCCGGCCCGCGCGGCCATGGCCCGTTCCAGATCTTCGCCGCGGCCGGTGTCCATGCGGCTGCGACGCAGCAGGCCGGCCTCGTCCAGCACCGCATATGCGGTCGAGCAGAACAGCGAGTGCATGCGCTTCATGTCGCTGATCAGGTCCAGGTGCAGCGAGCTGGTCTCGATGCTCTGGCGCGTCTCCCCGGCCAGGCGCACCAGGTGGGTCTTGGCGTAGGCGCGCTCGAGGTCGCGGAAGGCTTCCTTTTCGGCCAGCAGTTTCTGGGCGCTCCTGAGGTCGCTCTCCAGGAACACCGACAGCCCGAGCTGCAGGCTGGCCAGCAGGCGCGTATGCATTTCGCAGACCTCCTGCATGCCTGCGTCGGAGAAGGTGCGCTGCGGAGCGATCTTCTTGTTTTCCAGGCCCTTGACGATGCGCACGATGATGTCGCCGGCCTGCTCCAGGTTGATGGTCAGCGTGATGACATCGGTCCAGCGTCGCACCTCGCGGGCCGAGAGCTCCTCGCGCGAGACGCGTGCCAGGTACATCTTCACTTCGGTATAGAGCTTGTCGACGTCGTCGTCGAGCCGGCGGATCTGGCCGGCGCGAATGGTATCGTTTTCACGAATGACCGGCAAAAGGCTGTGCAGCATCTTTTCGATCATGTCGCCGATGCGCAGCACCTCGCGCGAGGCGTTGGCCAGGGCCAGCGTAGGCGTATCGATGGCGGCCGGGTCGAGGTGGTGCGGGCGCACGGTGTCGTCGTCCAGCGGGTTCTCCGGCAGCAGTCGCTCGCACAGACGCGCCATCGGCTCCACCAGCGGCAGCAGCAGGCCGCAGCGCACGCTGTTGTAGATCACGTGGAACGCCACCACGCCGAAGCGAAGGTCGTTGGAAAACTGCGCGATCACCAGCTCCAGATGGTTGATGAAGGGCAGCACGATGATCGCGCCCGACAGGCGAAACAGCATACTGCCCAGCGCTACGCGCCGGCCGGCCACGTTCTGGCTGGCCGCCGACAGCAGGGCGGTAACGCCGCTGCCCAGGTTGGCGCCGATCACCAGGCACAGCGCCACCTTCATCGAGATGATGCCGGAGGTGGTCAGCGTGGCCGCCAGCAGCACCGCGGCCAGGCTGGAATAGGTCAGCATGGCGAACACGGCGCCGATCAGGGTATCGAGCAGCACGTCGCCGGTGAGGGAGGAGAACAGCACCTTGATGCCGGCTGCGTGCATCATCGGCTGGGTGGCGGCGGTAATCAGTTCCAGCGCCAGCAGGATCAGGCCCAGGCCGATCACCGCGCGTCCCAGGCGCCCGGCCGAGGTATGGCGGCGCGACAGATAAACCACCACGCCACCGAAGATCAGCAGCGGCGACAGCCAGGAGAGGTCGAAGCTGAGCACGCCTGTCATCAGCGCCGTGCCCACGTCCGCGCCCAGCATGATGGCTAGCGCCGGCGTCAGGCCGACCAGCCCCTGCGCCACGAAGGAGCAGACGATGACGGCCGTGGCATTGCTGCTCTGGACCAGGCTGGTCACGCCCACGCCGGCCGAGAACGCCAGCCAGCGCTTGTGGATGCTGGTAGAGAGGATGCGGCGCAGCTGCGCGCCGTAGACCCGCAGCACATCGGTGCGCACAATGTGCGTGCCCCATACCAGCAGGGCCAGCGCCGACATCAGGTGCAGCAGCGTGATCATCAGTGCGCGGCCAGCAGGTGGCGGGCCAGCTCGGCGAAGCCGGCGCCGTAGGGCTGGGCGGTGACGTAGTTGGGTTCGTGCGCCAGGCGGCCGGCGAAGTCCTGCACATTGGCCACGCCCACCGACAAGGGGAAGTAGGCGAACATCGGCGCGTCGTTGGGCGAATCCCCGGCGAACACGCAACGGCGACGCTCAGTGGCGTCGGCGATGTCCACGCCGTAGCGTTCGCGCATCATCAGGCGCGCCATCGTGAGTTTGTCGTAATCCCCGAACCATCCATTTACGTGGATGGAGCTGATCTTCGCTGTCATTCCTTCTTCCTCCATGATCCGTACGATGCGTTCGACCGCGGCGCGCGGCAGCGGCGGCACGTCTTCACAGAAGTCTATCGCCAGATCGTACTGGCGGCAAAACTGATCCGACGCCACCGCGCATCCCGGCACCTCCCGCAGGATGCGTTCGCGCGCCAGCTCCAGCCGCCGGGCATTGCCGGCGCGGCTTTCGTCATCCAGCAGATGGCGCGTGCGCAGTTTGCCGGCGACATGGTCGCGCCACATATACAGCGCCCCGTTTTCGCCGATGATACCCTCGACCGGCCACAGCCTTGCGATCTGGTCGCACCAGCCGGCCGGGCGTCCGGTCACCGGGATCACGCGCAGGCCGGCATGCTGCAGCGCTTCCAGCGCCTCGTAGGCCAGCGCGCTGAGCTTGCCTTCAGTGGTCAGCGTGTCGTCGATGTCGGTGAACACGGTAGTCACCGGCAGATGCGGCGTATGCGGCATCTGCGCCAGCGGCTGCATGCTCACGCGCGCAGCTCCAGCAATTGCGGCTGGTGATCCGACGCCTTGGTGTAGCCGTCCACGACAAAGCCGTGGAGATGCGGCAGCAGGTCTTCGCTGGCGAAGATGAAGTCGCAAGTGAAGGCCTCCGGCCACTGCTCGCGGTCATAGAGACCGACATTGATCGGATGCTTCCGGTTCCCGTAAAGATGTTGCCAGGCGTCGACCAGGCGCGGCACGTGCGGCGAGACCTCGCCGTCGGCATCGGTGAAGGGCGCTTGCAGGCGCGCATGCAGCGGGTCCTCAGGGCGGAAGTTGAAGTCGCCGGTGAGGATGGTTTTGGTCGCGTGCGGGAAGGCGTGGTAGGGCGTGCCGCGACGCTCGGCCGCCATCTCGCCGGCGGCGCGGCCGCAGGTCTCTTCATGACAGCGGCGGATCGCCTTGATCTGCGCTTTACGTTGCAGCGCGGAATAGTATTCGAGGTGGGTGTTCATCACGCGCAGCGGGCCCAGCGGCGTATCCAGCGTCACCTCCAGCAGCGTGCGCGGCATGCTGATCACGGCCGGGTCGACCGGCCACGGCAGCTGGTGGCGCAGCACCCGCAGCACCGGATAGCGCGACAGGATCATGTTGCCGAAGCAGCGGCGCCCGCCGTCGGGGCCGATGACGTCGACGCCGGCGATGGGCGTCGGGGTGAACTCCGGCAGCAGCCGGGCGAACTCCTCGAACTGGTTTTCGCCGCGGCTGCCGGCCAGCGCCGGCGCCGGGTAGCAGGCGCTCACCTCCTGCAGGCACAGCACGTCGAAGTCGCCCATGGCGCGGGCGTCGCGCACGATGCGTTCGGGCTCCACGCGGCCGTCAATGCCGCGGGCCCACTGGATGTTCCAGCTGATGAGTTTCATTGGTCTTCCTTGTCACCGGTGTAGCGGATGTCGTTATCGTTGTGGTGTGCTGCAGCGGATCTTTGCGGATCCGTCTTTATATTATTTAGATCATTTCTCGGCGCATTGCCGAAAATCGTCATGCGCTTGCCGGCGGGCAGCGCAGCGGCATCTTTGTTCAGCGAATGCCGGCGCGCATGAACGATTGCACGAACTGGCGCTGGAACAGCAGGAAGGCCAGCAGCAGCGGGGCCGAGGTCATCAGCGTGGCGGCCGTGATGATGGACCAGTCCACGCCCTGGTCGGTGGACGAGAACACCTGCAGGCCGACGGTCAACGGGCGCGACTCCACCGAGTTGGTGACGATCAGCGGCCACAGGAAGTTGTTCCAGTGGGTGCTGATCGAGACCAGGCCGAAGGCGATGTAGATCGGTTTGGCCAGCGGCACGTAGACCTGCATCAGCACTTGCAGCGCCGAGGCGCCCTCCACGGTGGCGGCTTCGTCCAGCTCGCGCGGTACGGTCTTGAAGGTCTGGCGCAACAGGAAAATGCCGAAGGCCGAGGCGAAGTAGGGCAGGCCGATCGAAAGGATGGTGTCGCGCAGGCCCAGCAGGTTCATGGTGTTGTAGTTCTCCACGATCAGGATGTCGGGCATCACCATCAGCTGCAGCAGCACCAGCATGAACATCAGGTTACTGCCGCGGAATTGGAAGCGGGCGAAGGCATAGGCCGCCAGCGTGGCCAGCACCATCTGCGCGGCCAGGATCATGGTGACCAGCAGGAAGGTGTTGAGGAAATAGCGCGGGAAGGGCGCGGCGTCCCAGGCGTTGGCGAAGTTCTTCAGCGTCAGCGGCGCGGCGAGCGAAAAGCGGGTAGCGAACTCGGCGGGATGGAAGGCGGTCCAGATCGCATACAGCAGCGGCAGCAGCCACAGCAAGCCCAGCACCCAGGCCGACAGGGTTTCCAGCGCGCGGTTGCGTTCGCCGAAGGGGTTTGAGGTGTGCGAGATCATTGGTAATGGGTCCTGCGGTCGAGGATGCGGAACTTGATGAAGGCGATCACGCCCAGCATGGCCAGCAGCACCACGGTCAGCGCAGCGGCGTAGGACGAGTCCCAGAAGGCGAAGCCGACTTCGTAGATGTAGTACAGCAAGAGCGAGCTGGCGTTGTCCGGCCCGCCCTTGGTCATCACCACGATGTGGTCGACCAGGCGGAAGGAGTTGATCAAGGCGTTGATCAGCACGAACAGCGTGGTCGGCATCAAGAGCGGGAACTGCACCATCCGGAAGTATTGCCAGCGCGTCGCGCCTTCCAGGCCGGCAGCTTCGGCCAGCACCGGCGAGATCTGCTGCAGCGCGGCCAGATAGAAGATCATGAAGAAGCCGGCTTCCTTCCAGATCGCCACCACCATCATGGCGCCCAGTACGGTATCCGGGTTGCCCAGCCAATTGTGCGAAGGTAGGCCGAGCGCGCCGGTGATCTGCTCCAGCAGGCCGTATTGCGGCGTGTAGAAGAACAGCCAGATGTTGGCCACCGCGATCATCGGCAGCACGGTCGGGGTGAAGTAGGCCAGGCGCAGCAGGCCGCGGCCCATCAGGCGGTCGTTGACCCACAGCGCCATCAGGATGGCCAGCGCGATGGACACCGGGATGGTGCCCAGCGCGAACCAGAGGTTGTTGAAGAAGGCGCGCCAGAACACCGGATCGTCGGCCAGCAGCGCATAGTTTTCCAGGCCGACGAAGACCGCCGGGCGGTCGCCCTTGGGCGTGGAAAAGAAGCTGTGCCAGACCGTCGCCACGGCCGGGTAATGCGTGAAGGCGACCAGCAGCACCATGGCCGGCAACAGCAGCAGCCAGGGCGTGATGGAGGAATGGGTTCGGTTCATGGCTCACCTATGCGCCGGCGTCGGCGCAACATGGAATCTCGATGTGAAGCTGATCCGGTCCGCCGCGCGCAAGCGACGGACCGGTTGTTGCTTGTTGCTAGTCGCTACTGCAGGATCAGCGACCGTAGGAACGCAGGATGCGATCCGACTCGCGCTGGGCATCCTTCAACGCCGCTTCAGGCGTCTTGGTGCCGGACAGGGCAGCCTGCAGGTTGTCGTTCAGGGCCTTGGTCACGCGCTGGTTGTCGTGCGTGGACAGCTCGGCCACGCCGTACTTCATCTGCTCGCGCGCCACGTCGGCGGCCGGCACTTCCTGCAGGTACTTCTTCATTTCCGGGGTGTCCCAGGCGTCCTGGCGCGGGGCCACGTAGCCGGTGGCGATCGACCATTGTGCGGCGCGCGCCGGCTCGGCGGCGAAGCGGATGAACTTCAGCGCCGCGGCCTGCTGCTCAGGCGAGGTCTTGTTGAAGACGTAGAAGTTGCCGCCGCCGGTCGGGCTGCCCGGATGCTTGATGCCCGGCAGCATCGCCACGCCGAAGGGGAAGGTGGCGTTGGTGCGGATGTTGGTCAGGTTGCCGGTGGTGGTCCACACCATGGCGGCCTTCTGCTCCAGGAAGTCCTTGGGCGTGGTGCCCCACTCGATCGAACCGGCCGGCATCACCTTGTCCTTGGTGGTCAGGTCGACCCAGTGTTGCAGGGCCTGCACCGAACCCGGCTTGTCGAAATAGGTCTTGGTGCCGGCGCTGTTCATCAGGATGGTGTCGTTGGATGCCGCCATGGCCTGGAACATCCAGTAGCCGAAGCCGGTCGACGGGATCTTCACGCCCCACTGGCTGACGTTGCCCGAAGCGTCGCGCTTGGTCAGCTTCTTGGCGGCCTCGACCATTTCGGCCCAGCTGGCAGGCGCCTTTTCCGGGTTCAGGCCGGCTTCCTTGAACAGGGCCTTGTTGTAGTACATGACGATGGTCGAGCGCTGGAACGGGATGCCCCAGGTCTTGCCGTCGGTCTGGCTGTTTTCCATGAAGCCCTTGTAGAAGCCGTCGATCCACTTCTTGTCGTCGGCCGACTTGGCCAGGGTGTCGATGGAAACGATGGCCTGTTCATCGATCAGCGTGAACAGGTCGGTCGACAGCAGCACCGCCAGCGTGGGTGGAGTGCCGCTCTTGAACGCGGTCAGCGCCTTGACGATGCTCTCCTGATAGGTGCCGGCATAGACTGCCTTGACCTTGATATCGGGATTGGCCTTCTCGAAGTCGGCCACCATGCCGTCGATGGTCTTGGTGACCGCGCCGCCGACGGCGACCGGGTAGTAGAAGCTGATTTCGACCGGGTTGGCGGCAAAGGCATTGGCGCCGAAGGCGGCGGCTAAGGCCAGTGCGGCCGCGGATTTCAGAATTGCTCTACGCATGATTGCGTCTCTCCCATAAGGTTGAAAGGTTGGCTGCAACTTGGTGGCTGCTATTGCTCTGGGTCTCACTCTGACGTTACCGGTTACTGGGGACGGCGGCGCATCCCGGACTGCCTGTCGAAGAAATACTGATCCTGCGCATTCCAGCCCAGTCGCACCTGGTCGCCCGCGCGCAGCGTAAGTTGGCCCGGGACGCGCGCCAGCAGGCTGGCGCCGCCCGCTGTTGCGCCGACCTTGGCGCCGACGATGGTGTCGGCGCCGAAATATTCCACCGTCTGTACCACCGCCGCGACGCCGGCATGGCCGTCGCCGACCAGGCGGATGTGTTCCGGGCGTAGGCCGAGCTGCCATTGTTCGTCGCCGGGCGACACGGCCGACACGGCGGGGCCGCCGCAGCCCTCGATCACCAGGCCGCCGGCGCCTGTGGCCAGCGGCAGGATGTTCATCGGCGGCGTGCCGATGAAGCGCGCGGCGAATTCGGTGGCCGGCTGCGCGTACAGCTCGGCCGGCGGCGCGTTCTGCTCGATCCTGCCGTCGCGCAGCAGGATCACCTGGTCGGCCATGCTCATGGCTTCGGTCTGGTCGTGGGTGACGTAGATCATGGTCATGTTCAGCTGCTGCTGCAGCGCGCGGATTTCGCGGCGCATTTCCTGGCGCAGCTGGGCGTCGAGGTTGGACAGCGGCTCGTCCATGAGGCATACCGGGGCGTCGGCGATGATCGCGCGACCCAGCGCCACGCGCTGCTGCTGGCCGCCGGAGAGCTGGCCGGGGCGGCGGTCCAGCAGGTGCGACAGGCCGAGGATGTCGGCCACGCGCTGCAGGCGCGCCTCGAAATTCTGCTTGGGTTCGCGGCGTACGCGCACGCCGAACAGGATGTTGTCGCGCACGTTCAGGTGCGGGAACAGCGCATAGGACTGGAACACCATGGCGATCTTGCGTTGCGCCGGCGGCAGCCGGGTGACGTCGCGCTCGCCGATGCGAATCGTGCCCGCGCTGGGCGTATCGAGCCCCGCGATCAGGCGCAGCGTGGTCGACTTGCCGCAGCCGGAGGGGCCCAGCAGCACGGTGAAGTCACCCGACTTCACGTCGAAGGCTATGCCTTTTACCGCCTGGGCGTCGCCCCAGTTTTTGGTGATCCCCTGCAAGGAAATTGCTGCCATCCCGTATCCCTTATTTGTAGTGCGTCAAGCCGGCTTGCCGACGGCGAGGGCATGACGCTTTGCGTTGCAGATCTGCCGCCGCCATCGGCGCATGCGATGAACGGCTGTAATCGTTTTCACCATCGACGCGACACTTGCGCGTCCGCGCCCGGCCGGGTCAGACCGGTTCGGAGGCGACGGCCGGGCGCGGGGCGGCCGGCGCGATAAGCCGCAAACCAGCCGCGGAACCAGGCGCCGAACTCGGCGCGTTGCGCCTCGCTCATGTGCAGGCCGCACTTGGTCCGACGCCACAACACGTCGTCGGCCTCGCGCGCCCATTCATGCTCCACCAGATATTCCACTTCACGTTGGGTGAGGCCGCCGCCGAAATCGCGTCCCAGTTCGGCCATCGACTGCGCAGCGCGCAGGATCTGGCGACAGTTCAGACCGTGGCGCGAGAACAGGCGCGCCAGGAAATGCGCGTCCAGCCCGGCGTAGCGGGTTTGCAGCCGCGTCACTTCGCGCTGGCGGTCGGCACGCCTGAAGCCGGCGCCGGGCAGGGCTTCGGTGGCGCTCCAGCCGGCGCGACGCGAGCGGTCTTGCATCCACGGCGCCAGCTTGTCCAGCACCGACTCAGCCAGGCGTCGGTAGGTGGTGATCTTGCCGCCGTAGACCGAGACGCAGGGCAGGCCGCGCCGCTCCTGCAGCACCAGCGTGTAGTCGCGGGTGACGGCCGAAGGATTGTCGGACTCGTCGTCGAACAGCGGGCGCACGCCGGCGTAGCGCCAGGCGATGTCGGCCGCGCTGATCGGGCGCGCCAGGTAGCGGTTGACCGCGCGCAGCAGGTAAGCCTCTTCCTCGGCGCTGATGCGGGCGCCGTGGTTCATGTTTTCCTGCGGCACGTCGGTGGTGCCGATCAGGGTGTAGCGCTCTTCATAGGGGATCATGAAGACGATGCGCTTGTCGTCGTTTTGCAGGATGTAGGCGTGTTCGCCGTCGAACAGGCGCGGCACCACGATATGGCTGCCGCGCACCAGCTTGACGGCGGCGTGCCTGGCGGTCTCGCCGTCGTCGGCATTGAGCTGGTGATCCATCTGCGCCACCCAGGGGCCGGCGGTGTTGACCACGGCGCGCGCCTTGACGCTACGGTGCTCGCCGCTGCTGACGTCTTCCAGCGTGCACAGCCAGTGGTTGTCGCCGCCGTCCTGGTTTTCGACGCGACGGGCGTCGGCCAGGCGGGTGCGCGGCAGGATGTCGGCGCCGTGCTCCTGCGCCGACAGCAGGTTCAGGATCACCAGCCGGGCGTCGTCCACCCAGGCATCGGAATAGGCGAAGCCGCGCGTGATGGCGGGCAGCAGTCCGCTGGCGTGCGCCATGCGGTCCAGCCGCACGGCTCTGGATTTGGGCAGGGTGATGCGCCCGCCGATGTGGTCGTACAGCCAGAGGCCCAGGCGGATCATCCAACGCGGGCGCAGGCCGTCCACATGCGGCATCACGAAGCGCAGCGGCCAGGCGATGTGGGGGGCGATGTCGAGCAGGCGTTCGCGCTCGGACAGAGCCTCGGCCACCAGACGGAATTCGTAGTACTCCAGGTAGCGCAGGCCGCCGTGGATCAGCTTGGTGCTGGCCGAGGAGGTGGCGCCGGCGAAATCGTGCTGCTCGCACAAGGCGACCGACAGACCGCGGCCGGCTGCGTCGCGCGCCACGCCGGCGCCGTTGATGCCGCCGCCGATCACGAGCAGGTCGTAGAGACCCGCGTCGGCCCGGCCGGCTTGCGCTGCCTGGTTGCCCGGGGTGTTCATGCGCCGGCGTCCTGGTTGTCGCTTGCGCGCAGTTGCTCCACCAGCAGGCGCGCGCTCGGTTCGTCGATCACCAGCTCGTTGATGAAGCCGCCTTGCAGCGCCGCGCGCAGGCCGGGGATCTTGCCGCGGCCGGAGACAACGCAGATCGAGTGCGCGGCGCGCTGGAAGCAGTCCATGCCCGGTCCGCTGCTGCGCGCGTTCAAGGCGATGTCGCGCCAGCTGCCGTCTTCGCGGAAGAACATGGTGGCGATGTCACCCACCAGGCCTTCGTCGCGGATCATCTTGCGTTCTTCTTCGCTCAGGTAACCGCCGGTGTGCACGTGACTGCCGGTGGCTTCGGCGCCGATCGAGAACAGCAGGATGGAGGCGCTGTCTTGCAGCGCGCGGATGGATTTGATGCTCTTCTCGCGCCACAGCGCGGCGCGGGTGTCGGCGTAGTCGAAGAAGGCCGGCACCGGGAAGTGATGCGCGCGCGCGCCGTAGTTTTGCGCGAAGCGCGAGACGATGGATTCGCCGAAGGTGTTGACGAAGTTCAGCCCCGTGCCCGAGCCGTTCAACTGCACCACGTCGACGTCGTGGACCTGCTTGGGCAGCAGCTTGTCGGCGATCTCGGCCACCGTGGTGCCCCAGGCCAGGCCGATCACGGTCGACGGCGCCACCAGCGAGCTGACGTAGGCGGCGGCGTGGCCCGCTACGCGCTGCAGGGTTTCCTTCTCGGTGGCGGCGGCCGAGACCGGCACCACCTGGATCGAGCGCAGCTTGAAGCGTTCGGCGATGACGCTTTCCAGGTTGCCCGAAATTTCCTGCGGATCGTGCACGCGGATCTCGACTAGGCCGCGATCGAGCGCGAAGGAGAGCAGGCGCGAGACGGTGGCGCGCGACGTGCCGATTTCCTCGGCGATGGCCGCCGTGGTCATGTTCTGGAAGTAGTAGAGGCGTGCCACGCGCACGGCCATGTAGGCGGTTTCTTGCCTATCCCCGTTAGCCATAATGGATGCTTGAACGTATGATCATTGTTGTTGAACGTTTGTAAAAATAGGCCTCTTGCCCAGGCAAGTAAAGGCGTATCGATACGGCTATGCAGCATGGAGGGGATGATATTGAGCTTTTGTTACAGCTTGATGAACGGATGTTCTCTTGCTGCGGGAACACGTCGGTGTGTTCAACGCGGAGCCTGGGACGAGCTGCGATGCACGGGAAAAAGGCCGCGCCGCGGGCGTGGCGACGCATAAGGACATATGAATTCCTTCGTTGGTGGCGGCAGGGGCGCTCTCTACACTGGGCCATTCCGAGCGCCGGTGCGGCGCATCACAACACATCCACGGAGAGCCCATGATGACCCCACGCCTGCGCGTACGCGCCCTGATCGCCGTCGCCCTGTTTTCACTGGTCGGCCTGGCCGACGCCGCCGACCCCAAGACCTTGCGCGTGGGCGTGCGCGGCGGCACCGACGAGCAGATCTGGGAGGTGGTCACGCAGGTGGCGAAGAAGAACGGCCTGAACGTGCAGCCGGTGGTGATCTCCGGTGCGGCCAGCCCGAACGAGGCGCTCAACAACGGCGACCTGGAGGCCAACTCCTTCCAGCACATTCCCTTCCTGCGCGACCAGATCAAGCAGCGCGGCTACAAACTGGCAGCGGTGGGCGACACTTACATCTCGCCGATCGCCTTCTATTCGAAGAAGTACAAAGCCATCAAGGACCTGCCGGACGGCGCCAAGGTCGCCATTCCCAATGACCCCAGCAACCAGACGCGCGCGCTGGTGGTGCTGCGCGACGCCGGCCTGTTCACATTGCGTGACGGCTTCGATCCCTATACCGGCACCGCCTCGCTGGCCGACGTCACCGGCTACAAGAAGAAGATCAACCTGATCGAAAGCGCCTCGGTGGTGCTGGCGCGCTCGCTGGAGGACGTCGACACTGCCGCCATCGTCAACACCTTCGCCTATCAGGCCGGGCTGATCGCCACGCGCGACGGCATCGCGGTGGAGAAGCGCGAACACAATCCCTACGTCAACATCATCGTGGTGCGCGAGCAGGACAAGAACGCGCCTTGGGTGGCGCCGCTGGTGAAGGCTTACCAGTCCGAGGAAGTGCGCCAGTTCATCCAGAAGCAATTTGGCGGCTCGGTGGTGCCGGTATTTTGAGTCTCGCGGCCCTGATCCGCGCCGGCGTCGGGCTGGCGCCGCGCGCGCGTAGCGATGCGGCGACCACGACTGCAGACGCCGGCCGGGCGTCGGCGGCGCACATCGCCTTTCACCAGGTCGGCAGGCACTACCCGGGAGCGGCCGGGCCGGTGCGGGCGTTGCAGGAAGTCTCCTTCGAGGTGCGGCGCGGCGAGGTGTTCGGCATCATCGGTCGCAGCGGCGCCGGCAAGTCGACCCTGCTGCGCACCGTCAATGCGCTGGAGCGGCCCGATGCCGGCACGGTGAAGGTCAACGGCGTCGACGTCGGCTCTCTGGATGAAGACGGCCTGGTGGCGCTGCGTCGCCGCGTGGGCATGATCTTCCAGCATTTCAACCTGCTCTCGGCCAAGACCGTACGCGACAACGTCGGCCTGCCGCTGCGCGTGGCCGGCGTGCCGCCGCAACGCGTGCGCGAGCGGGTAGATGCCTTGCTGGCGTTGGTGGGGCTGGCCGACAAGGCCGACGTATATCCGGCCAAGTTGTCCGGTGGCCAGAAGCAGCGCGTGGGAATCGCCCGCGCGCTGGTGCACGCGCCGGAGATCCTGCTGTGCGACGAGGCGACCTCGGCGCTTGATCCCGAAACCACGCAGTCGATTCTGGCCCTGCTGCGCGAGGTCAGCGCGTCGATGGGGCTGACGGTGGTGCTGATCACGCACGACATGGCGGTGATCCGCGAAATCTGCGACCGCGTGCTGGTGCTGGACCAGGGCAGGGCGGTCGAACTGGGTGAGGTCTGGCGCGTGTTCGGCAGCCCGCAGGCCGAGGCCACGCGGGCGCTGCTGCGGCCGCTGCAGCATGGAGTGCCGCCGGACCTGGCGCAACAGCTGGTGGAGGACCTGCACGGCGCGCCGGGGCATGCCGTGCTCAGCTTGCGCTTCACCGGCGCCGAAGGGCCGCAGGGCGTCAGCCTGCAGGCGCTGGCTGCGCTCGGGCCGCAGGCGACGCTGCTGCACGGCGGCCTCGACCGCATCCGCGGCCATGCGCAGGGCGAGCTGCTGGTGGCACTGCCGGCGCATGACGTTGCCCGCGTGCGTGGTCTTTTCAAGGACGAACTTACCAAGGTCATCGGCTATGTCCCTGCCCGCGCTTGATAAATATTTCCAGGCCTTCTTCGAGACGCTGCTGATGGTGGGCGCCTCGGCGGTGCTGGCCATCGCGCTGGGGCTGGTGCTGGCGGTGGTGCTCACCGTCACCGCGCGCCACAACCTGTACCCGCGGCCGCGCCTGCATCGGGCGCTGTCGGTCACGGTTAACGTGTTTCGCGCGGTGCCCTTCATCATCATGCTGGTGGCGCTGTTGCCGGTGACGCGCTTGCTGGTCGGCACCACGCTGGGCACCTGGGCCGCGGTGGTACCGCTGACGGTGAATCTGATTCCCTTCTATGCGCGCATCGCCCAGGTCTCGCTCAACGACGTCGATGGCGGACTGGTGGAGGCGGCGCGCGCCATGGGGTGCCGGCGCTGGCACATCGTGCGCCACGTGCTGCTGCCGGAAGCCTTGCCCGGCATCGTCGGCGGCATGACGGTGAGCGTGATCGCCATGATCAACGCCTCGGCGATGGCCGGTGCGGTGGGCGCCGGCGGCCTGGGCGATCTCGCCATCCGCTACGGCTACGAGCGTTACGAGACGCGGGTGATGTTCGAGGTGATCGTGATCCTGATCGCGCTGGTGTCGCTGATCCAGCTGGCGGGAGAGGGCATCTCGCGCAGGCTGCATCACCGGCGCTGATGCCAATCAATTGATCCGTCATCCCGGCGCAGGCCGGGATCCAGTGGCGTTGTTCGTGCTGTGGGGCGCCTGGCGGGCGATTGATGAACGCGACGAACGACGCTGGGTCCCGACCGTCGTCAGGACGACGATATACGAGGAAAGGCAGCGCTGAACGTTCGGGGACGACTGGCTTAGTGCCGCATCACCCGCCGCATCACGATGGGCGGCGTGTCGTCCGGATTGGCGCGGGTGTATTCCAGCTCGGGCGCAATCTCGAAGCCGAAGGCCGCATACAGATCCACCAGCTGGGCCTGGTCCACACGTACCGCCAGGCGCAGCTCGCGCACGTCGGCAGCCTGGGCGCGGTGGATCAGCGCCTCCATCAGGTGCTGCGACAGGCGCTCGCCGCGAAAGGTCGGGCAGATGCCCATGCGGCGGATTTCCCAGACGTCGAAGTCGGAGTCCAGCGGCAGCCAGCGCACCGAGCCGGCCGGCGTTTCGCCGCGCAGCAGGATGAAGGCGCCCCCGTGCTGCAGGTCTTCGATGACGTGGTCGGTCGCCTCGCGGTGGCCCGATGAGTTGGGCGCCACCTTGTTGGCCCAGCTGTTGCGGGTCAGTTCGGCGATCAATGCCGCATCTTCCGAGGTGGCTTCGCGTATCAGCAGTTCCATGTCGTCTCCTTGCCGGCGTTCGCTATCCGATCGACGTCGGCTCAGCGCACCCGCATGCCCGGCTCGGCGCCCGGCCACGGGTTGAGCACGTAGATGCCCGGGTTGGCTTTCTCGTCCTTGGCCGAGGCGGCCAGCACCATGCCTTCCGAGATGCCGAACTTCATCTTGCGCGGCGCCAGGTTGGCCACCATCACGGTCAGCTTGCCCACCAGCTCTTCGGGCTTGTAGGCCGAGGCGATGCCGGAGAACACGTTGCGCATGCGACCTTCGCCGGCGTCCAGCGTCAGGCGCAACAGCTTGGTCGAGCCTTCCACCGCTTCGCAGTTGACGATCTTGGCGATGCGCAGGTCGATCTTGGCGAAGTCGTCGATGGAGATTTCCGGCGCCAGTTCCTCGATCGCGCTTTCTTCCGCGACGGGGGCGGCCGGGGCCGCTTCCGGCGCGTCGAACAGCGCGTCCAGCATTTTCGGGTCGACCCGCTGCATCAGATGCGAATAGGCATTGATGACGTGGCCGTCGGCCAGCGGGACGTTGACGTCGCTCCACTGGAAGGGCTGCGCGTTGAAGAAGCTTTCCACCTGCGCGGCCAGCTGCGGCAGCACCGGCTTCAGGTACACGGTCAGGATGCGGAAGGCTTCCAGCAGGCGGCTGCAGACTTCATGCAGCTGGACGTCGCGGGCGGCGTCCTTGGCCAGTTCCCAGGGCTTGTTGGCGTCGACGTAGGCGTTGATGGCGTCGGCCTGCTCCATCACCAGGCGCAAGGCCTTGCCGTATTCGCGCTGCTCGTACAGCGAGCGGACCTCGTCGGCCACGCCGCGCAGCTTGGCCAGGAAAGCGTCGTCG
Organism: Herbaspirillum sp. LeCh32-8; assembly: GCF_017814915.1. GTDB lineage: Bacteria > Pseudomonadota > Gammaproteobacteria > Burkholderiales > Burkholderiaceae_D > Herbaspirillum. The sequence continues at coordinate 198,829 of NZ_JAGIPZ010000001.1, forward strand.
GCGGTGGCCCATGCGGTCGAGACACGGCCGTCGAAACGCTTGGCGATGAAGCCGGCGGCACGGCTGGCGATGTTGACGTATTTGCCGATCAGGTCGGAGTTCACGCGCGCCACGAAGTCGTCCGGGTTGAAGTCGACGTCTTCCACCTTGGCGTTGAGCTTGGCGGCGATGTAGTAACGCAGCCATTCCGGGTTCATGCCGATGTCGAGGTAGCGCAGCGGCGAGATGCCGGTGCCGCGCGACTTGGACATCTTTTCGCCGGAGACCGTGATGAAGCCGTGCACGAACACGTTGTTGGGCGTCTTGCGGCCGGCGAACTTCAGCATGGCGGGCCAGAACAGCGTGTGGAAGTAGGTGATGTCCTTGCCGATGAAGTGGTACTGCTCGGTCTTCTCGTCGGCCATGAAGGCGTCGAAGTCGCGGCCGAACTTCTCGGGATGCTTGCCGAAGTAGTTCTTCAGTGAGGCCAGGTAGCCGATCGGCGCGTCCAGCCAGACGTAGAAGTACTTGCCCGGCGCATCCGGGATCTCGATGCCGAAGTAGGGCGCGTCGCGCGAGATGTCCCAGTCGCCCAGGCCGCCTTCGCCGTCCAGCCATTCGCGGCACTTGTTGGCCACTTCCGGTTGCAGGCGGTTGTTGTCCAGCGCCCACTCGCGCAGGAACTCCACGCACTTCGGGTCCGACAGCTTGAAGAAGAAGTGCTCGGACGACTTCATCACCGGCGTGGCGCCGGTCAGGGTCGAGTACGGGTTCTTCAGGTCGGTCGGCGCGTAGACCGCGCTGCAGACTTCGCAGGAGTCGCCGTACTGGTCCTTGGCGCCGCACTTGGGGCACTCGCCCTTGATGTAGCGGTCCGGCAGGAACATGTTCTTGACCGGGTCGTAGAACTGTTCGATGGTCTTGGTCGAGATCAGCTTGGCTTCGTCACGCAGCGCGCGGTAGATGTCCTGCGACAGCGCGTGATTCTCGGGGCTGTCGGTGGAGCTCCAGTTGTCGAAGGCGATGTGGAAGCCGTCCAGGTATTGCTTGCGGCCGGCGGCGATGTTGGCCACGAACTGCTGCGGCGTGACGCCGGCCTTTTCGGCCGCGATCATGATCGGCGCGCCGTGCGCGTCGTCGGCGCCGACGAAGTGGACCTCATTGCCCTGCATTCGCTGGAACCGGACCCAGATGTCGGCCTGGATGTATTCCATGATGTGGCCGATGTGGAACGCGCCGTTGGCGTAGGGGAGTGCGGTCGTGACGAAGAGTTGGCGGGATGCTGAGGTGCTCATTGGCAATACTGACGAGGCGAGGGTGGTGGAAAAAGAGAGCCATTCTAGCAGCCGTGGCCGCTCGGGCGCAGCAGTTGATGATTTGGCAACCGTAAATGGCGCTGCGGCGCAGTTCATCCTTGCCCGCAAGGCAAGGCGGCGCAAGCCTGATTGGGATAGACTTGCGGGTTCTGAGCAAGGAGAAACAATGAGCATCACCGTGGAAGAAATCAAGGCCGCCCTGTTGCAGGTGATCGACCCCAATACCGGGCGCGACCTGGTCAGCGGCAAGGAGGCCAAAAACATCCGTGTCGACGGCGGTCGTGTGCTGCTGGACGTGGAGCTGGGTTACCCGGCCAAAAGCCAGGTCGAGCCGATCCGTCAACTGGTGACGGAGGCCCTGGGCAAGCTGCCGGGCGTGAGCGGCGTGGAAGCCAATGTTTATTTCAAGATCGTCGCGCACGCGGTGCAGCGCGGCATCAAGCTCAAGAGCAACGTCAAGAATATCATCGCCGTGGCCTCCGGCAAGGGCGGCGTGGGCAAGTCGACCACGGCGGTGAACCTGGCGCTGGCGCTGGCCGCCGAGGGCGCGCAGGTAGGCATCCTGGACGCCGACATCTACGGCCCTTCGCAGCCGATGATGATGGGCATCTCCGGCCAGCCGGAGACCAAGGACGGCAAGACCATGGAGCCGCTGGAGAACCACGGCCTGCAGGTGTCGTCGATCGGCTTCATGATCGACCCCGACGAGCCCATGGTTTGGCGCGGCCCGATCGTGACCCAGGCGCTGCAGCAGCTGCTGGACCAGACCAACTGGCGCGACCTCGATTACCTGATCGTCGACATGCCGCCGGGCACCGGCGACGTGCAGCTGACGCTGTCGCAGAAGGTGCCCGTCACCGGCGCGGTGATCGTCACCACGCCGCAGGACATCGCGCTGCTGGATGCGCGCAAGGGCCTGCGCATGTTCGAGAAGGTGGGCATCCCCATCCTCGGCATCGTCGAGAACATGAGCATGCACGTCTGCTCCAACTGCGGCCATGCCGAGCCGATCTTCGGCGTGGGCGGCGGCGAACGCATGTGCGCGGACTTCGGCGTGGACTTCCTGGGCGCGTTGCCGCTGACCATGGAGATCCGCCAGCAGACCGATTCGGGCAAGCCTACCGTGGTGGCCGACCCGGACGGCAAGGTTGCCGAGATTTACAAGAACATTGCGCGCCGGGTCGCGGTCAAAGTGGCGGAGAAGGCGCGCGACATGACCAGCAAGTTCCCCAGCATCGTGGTGCAGAACGACTAGGCGACTGATCGGTTGACCGGTTGATCAAGGGTTCTGAAATTTCGGTGAGGCGGAAGCAGAAAAAGTGAAAGCCGGGACGGGAAGTTTTCGTCCCCGCTTTGGTTTTCGGCGTGTACATGGCGAAATCCGCCTCCCATCCACATTTCACCAAGGAGAACCCTCATGATCATCCGCCAACGTTCCCACCTGTCGCGCACGCTGTTCGCCGCTTCCTTGCTGATGCTGAGCATGGCCGCCTCGGTCGCGCAGGCTGCAGAAAAGTCGGTCACCATCCTCGAGCCCAAGAGCGGCGCCACGGTGAGCAGCCCGTTCAAGGTCAGGTTCGGGGTCAGCGGCATGACCGTGCATCCGGCCACCGAAGTGATCGAAGGCACCGGCCACCATCATTTGCTGATCAACCACGGCCCGATCAAGGAGGGCGAGGTCATCCCCATGGATGACACCCACTTGCACTACGGCAAGGGACAGACCGAGGCCGAGGTAACGCTGTCGCCGGGCAAGTACAAGCTGACCGCGCAATTCGCCAACGGCGCCCACCAGTCCTACGGCAAGAAGATGTCCGACACCATCAACGTCACCGTCAAATAAGGCGGCCTGCGGCGGCCGGGCATGGCGTGGCCGCCGCCAAAGGCGGTAAAATACCGCCTTTCGATTGATGACCTCGACCGTCGAACGGCTTTGGCATGCCAAGGCCGTTTTGGTTTTTATCCGCTCCGATCATGACTGCATCTACTGTTCGTACCCGTTTTGCTCCCAGCCCCACCGGCTACCTGCACCTGGGCGGCGCCCGCACCGCGCTGTTCTCGTGGGCCTACGCCCGTCGTTTCGGCGGCACCTTCGTGCTGCGCATCGAGGATACCGACCTGGAGCGTTCGACCCCGGAAGCGGTGCAGGCCATCATCGAGGGCATGCAGTGGCTGGGCCTGGAGCATGACGAAGGCCCGTTCTACCAGATGAAGCGCATGGACCGTTACCGCGAGGTGGTGGCGCAGATGCTGGAGCAGGGCACCGCTTATTACTGCTATTGCTCGCCGGAAGAAGTCGAGGCCATGCGCGAGCGCCAGCGCGCCGCCGGCGAAAAGCCGCGCTACGACGGCACCTGGCGTCCGGAGCCGGGCAAGACGCTGCCGGCCATTCCAGCCGACCGCAAGCCGGTGGTGCGTTTCAAGAGCCCGCTGGAAGGCGACGTCACCTGGAACGACGTGGTCAAGGGCCCGATCACCATTTCCAACCGCGAGCTGGACGACCTGGTCATCGCCCGTCCGGACGGCACCCCGACCTATAACTTCTGCGTGGTGGTGGACGACTGGGACATGAAGATCACCCACGTCATCCGCGGCGACGACCACGTCAACAACACCCCGCGCCAGATCAACATCCTCAAGGCGCTGGGCGGCACGCTGCCCGAGTACGGCCACGTGCCGATGATCCTGGGCGCCGACGGCGAAAAGCTGTCCAAGCGCCACGGCGCGGTGTCGGTGATGGATTATCCGGCACAGGGCTACCTGCCCGAAGCCATGCTGAACTACCTGGCGCGCCTGGGCTGGAGCCACGGCGACGACGAGATCTTCTCGATGCAGCAGTTCTGCGAGTGGTTCGACCTTGACCACCTGACCAGCTCGGCGGCGCAGTTCAACCCGGAAAAGCTGAACTGGCTCAACAACCACTACATCAAGCTGGCCGACAACGCCCGCTTGGCGACGCTGGCGCGTCCGCTGCTGGAAAAAGAGGGCGCTGCCTTCGACGGCGCGCCCGCGCTGGATGGTGTGATCGCGCTGCTCAAGGACCGCGCCAACACCGTCAACGAGATCGCCGCCGCGGCCCTGATGTTCTACCGCCAGCCGGCGCCGGAAGCGGCCCTGGTCGAGCAGCACATCACCGACGCCATCAAGCCGGCGTTGGCCGAGTTCGCGCAGCGTTGCGCCACGGTCGAATGGACCAAGGAGGCGATCGCGCCGATGATCAAGGAAGTGCTGGCTACCCATAAGCTGAAGATGCCCCAGCTGGCGATGCCGCTGCGCCTGATCGTAGCCGGCCAATTGCAGACCCCGGCCATCGACGCCGTGCTGCAATTGTTCGGTCGTGAGACCGTGCTGTCGCGCCTGAAGGCATATGCTTAAAAAATTAAGCTTTTTTGTTTAAAAAGATATTGTCTTTTGAAAATAGGTATTGCATAATCTCGCTTCTTCGCAAGGGGGTATAGCTCAGCTGGGAGAGCGCTTGCATGGCATGCAAGAGGTCAGCGGTTCGATCCCGCTTACCTCCACCAGCGACCCGCAGTAGTTTGGCGGTGATATTCCAAGCGAAACTTGGATGTAGAAATTAGCAGCACCTGATTGTCCCTATCGTCTAGAGGCCTAGGACATCACCCTTTCACGGTGAGTACCGGGGTTCGAATCCCCGTGGGGACGCC
>NZ_JAGIPZ010000001.1:203891-435458 GCF_017814915.1 Herbaspirillum sp. LeCh32-8
TGTCCCTATCGTCTAGAGGCCTAGGACATCACCCTTTCACGGTGAGTACCGGGGTTCGAATCCCCGTGGGGACGCCAAGACAAGAAAGCCCGCAATTGCGGGCTTTTTTTATTTCTGCGGCACCCGGGCCGTGGTGCTCGGCGATGCGCCGCTGCAGATCGTCACAGGCTGCGGCCATTGAGCGGTTGGCCGCTACCTCACTTCCCAGTCCACCATGCCTGAGCGCATTCTCGCTCACGCAACGCGCGCTCACTCATATGACTGAATCTAAGCCGAGCGTCACCGTCGATTCCAGTGAGCGGCACACAAAGCAGAAGCCCGACATCATCATGATGCGGCTTTTTTTCATCCAGCAAAAATCATTCAGGCAGCACTGTCTCCCCGGCGGCAATCACGGCGGATGTTTTGCGCTATCCTCTCCGGCAAACCAATACTCATACTCAGGAGCGCACATGGCAGAGGCAGCCAATCTCGACATCGACAATCGCGGCGTCGCCACCATCACCTTGAATCGTCCGGACGTGCACAACGCCTTCGATGACCAGCTGATCCTGCACCTGATCCGGCTGATCGGTCAGGCGCGCGACGACGCCCGCACGCGCGTGCTGCTGTTGACGTCGACCGGCAAATCCTTCTCCGCCGGCGCTGACCTGGCCTGGATGCGGCGCATGGGCGATGCATCGCGCGACGACAACCTGCGCGATGCGCGCAACCTGGCGCTGCTAATGGAAACCCTGAACAGCTTTCCGGCGCCGACCGTGGCCAAGGTGCAGGGCGCGGTGATGGGCGGTGGCGTGGGCCTGGTGTCGTGCTGCGACATCGCGATCGTCTCCGAGGCGGCGTTTTTCGCGTTGTCCGAGGTGAAGCTGGGATTGGCGCCGGCGGCCATCAGTCCGTACGTGATCGCCAAGATGGGCGTGTCGCAGGCGCGCCGTTACTTCGTCTCCGGCGAGCGCTTCTCCGCCATCCGCGCGGCGGCGATCGGCTTGGTGCACGAGGTGGTGCTGGCCGTCGAGCTGGACGACAAGGTGGAGCTCGCGCTGGCCGCGTTGCTCAACAACGGCCCCCAGGCCATGCGCGCGGCCAAGCAGCTGGTGCAGGTGGCCAACCCCGTGAAGGTCACACCGGACCTGGCGGAATATACGGCCGGCGTGATCGCCGACCTGCGCGCCTCCGATGAGGGGCGCGAGGGCCTGCGCGCTTTCCTCGAGAAGAGCACGCCGGCCTGGGCGGTGAAAGACTGAGCGCGAACAGACCTGCGCGAAATACCGGACGGCGGCGGTGTCTTATGAAGCCGCTTCTTGCGTGCCTTGCGGCTCCGGCGCATCCAGCGGCCAGGCCAGCGACAGCGGCGTCAGGCGCAGGCCGAAGGCGGCAGCCGTGGCGGCCGGCGCGCCTGCATCGCGCGGGGCGGCGATGCGCGCCAGCAGGTCGCGCACCGAGTGCTGCAGCACCGGGCAGGCCAGCGTCTGCAACGGCGCAGAGCGCACTGCTACGTCGCCGCCATTGGCCAGCCGCGCCAACTGCGCGAGGCTGTGTTCTTCCGGTCCCGCCAATTCATAGATTCCCGCTTTGCCCATGCCCAGTGCCGCCGATTCGGCAATGGTGGCGACGTCGCCCAGGTTGATCGGGCGGGTGGTGCGCTGTTCGGCATGTTCTCCATACAGCACCACCGGCGCGTCGGGCGCCTGCTGCAGCAAGGCTTGCTCGAACGGCAGCGGCTGCGGGCTGCCGCGCACCACCGGGCCCAGGCGGAAGATCACGCTGCCCGGCAGGACGCGCAGCACGTCTTCGGCCATGCCCTTGGCGCGCAGGTACCAGTTCTCCGAGCCGGCATCGGCCAGCAGCGAGGAAAAATACACCACCCGCGTATCGCGTGCGCCGACCGCCTGCGCCACCTGGCGCGCGGTGTCGACCATGCCGTGCTCGTAGGCGGCCCAATGGTCGGCGCCCACCACGCCGGTCAGCAGCACCACGGCGTCGGCGGCGGCGATGGCCTCGGCGCTGTGCGGGTTGTTGGTCCAGTCGCTGATCACCTCGTCGGCCACCAGCCGGGCGGGTTGGCGCACCAGCGCGGTGGCGTGCATGCCGGAGTCGCGCAGCAGCAGGAGCAGCAGGCGTCCGGTCTGGCTGTTGGCGCCGGCGACGACGACGCGGGGACGGGCAGCAGGGTGGGGCTGGTTCATGTTTCCTCCGGACGGATGGGAGAACAATCTGCCGGCGCGGCCGGCAAGGCAGGAAGCGGTGGCGCCGGGGGAGGAGGCGCTAGCTGCGGCGCAGCGTGATGGCGTGCTCCGGGCACGCCGCCACGCACAGGCCGCAGGCGCGGCAGGCGTCGGCATTGGGGGTATAGGCGACCTGCATGCCGTGCACGCGCAGCTTGAATCGGTTCAGCCAGCCCAGTTCGGCGAAGTCGGCGTCGTCGATGCGGCGCACCTCGAATACCTTCTCCGGGCAGACCGGCACGCAATCGGCCTTGCCCTCGCAGCGTTTGAGGTTCACCACCGGCACGATGATGCCGGGCGGCTGCTTGCAATTGGCAGCCTGCATCGGAAAAGCGGCGCCCATGCTCAATCGCGCTCGCGGTTGGGGCAGCCGAACATGCGCCAGCGCGACTGGAAGCGTTCGCGCTCTTGCGGCGTCATGGCCTCCCAGCGCGCACGCATGCGGCGCTTCTTTTCATGCCAGCCGCCATGGCGACCGCGGAAACCGCCGAACAGGATGCGGCACAACACCAGCAAGCCCAGCGCACGCCAGAACCCGATCTCGACCGCACCGGGGAACATCGGCGGCACCACCCAGTTCCACAGCAGCATCACCGCGCCGCCCAGCACGCCCACGCACAGCAGCGCGAACACCCCCTTGATCAGGAAGCCCATGCGAAAGCGCCGGCGCGGCCTGATCTGCTCCAATTCCCGTCCTTGATTCTGATCCTGGTCCATCACATCTCCAATTCGTCATAAACCGCCTGCAGCCGCTCGCGCAGATGCAGGACCGCATAGCGCTTGCGCGCCAGCAGGGTGTTGAGGCTGGTGCCGCTGGCGGCAGCCATCTCCTTGAAACTGATGCCGTCGAGCTCATGCGCGACGAACACCTCGCGTTGGTTGGCCGGCAGTTCGTCCAGCGCTTCCTGCAAGGTTTCCAGCAGCATCGACCGGGCATAGGCCGCTTCCGGGCCGTCGTCCACGGCCGGCAGCGCCAGGTCCAGCCGCCACGCGTTGTCGGCGGCATCGAAGTCGTCGGCGTCGGCCCCTTCGTGCAACGCGGCCAGCGGTTCTTCCTTCTTCTTGCGGAAGCGATCGATGATGCGGTTGCGGGCTACCCGGAACAGCCAGGCGCTGACCTGCTCGATCGGTTCCGGCAGCCGGTAGGCCTGGACGAACTCATGGAACACGTCCTGGAGAATGTCCTCGGCCTCGCCGGCGTCGGCCACCCGACGGCGAATGAAGCCGCCCAGCCGCGTACGCTCGCGCAGCACGGTGGCGGTGATTTCGCTGTCCTTGTCGCTCATGGCTTGGTTGTCGGGAATCGCCTGCATGCCCTGAAGACGGCTCATCTCCGGGGATATTGTGCGGTCGCGAAAAAAAGTGAAGGAGTGGGGAAACCGCCGATTCTAGCGGTTGCCGTCGCGGGACGGCGCGTGAAGGAAATACTTGGGCGCGGGCGTTGCCATGGCGGCAACGCCCGCAAGCAGGGGGGCAGAGGGAGCGGGAGATCAGCGGCGGCCGAACACCGCCACGGCGTCGGCCAGCGTGTCCATGCGCGCCTGCATGTTGGCCACCGCGGCGGCGGAGTGCTCGACCATGTCGGCGTTCTTCTGCGTCATGCCGTCCAGCATCAGCGCCGATTCGCTGACCTGGGCCACGCCCAGGCTTTGCTCGCTGGCGCTGGTCGACATCTCGCCGATCAGCGCGCTCAGGCGATGCACCTCGTCGACGATGACGCCCATTTCGCGTCCCGCCGATTCCGCGCGGCGCGCGCCGGCTTCGCTCTTGGAGACGCTCTCGGCGATTAGTTGCTTGATGCCGCGCGCCGCGCCGGCGCTGCGTTGGGCCAGGTTGCGCACCTCGCCGGCCACCACCGCGAAGCCGCGTCCGGCCTCGCCGGCGCGGGCCGCTTCTACCGCCGCGTTGAGCGCGAGGATGTTGGTCTGGAAGGCGATGCTGTCGATCAGGGTGTTGATTTCGCCGATCTTTTCCGACGACTGGGCGATCTCGCGCATGGTCTGCACCACCTGCATCACCACCTCGCTGCCGCGTGCGGCGGTGTCGCTGGTTTCGCGCGCCAGTGCGTGCGCCGCCTGCGCGGTCTGGGCGCTGTGCTCGACGGCAGCGGCCATCTGTTCGGCCGCGGCGGCGGTCTGCTGCAGGTGCGAGTGGGTGTCGGCGGTGCGCTGGCGCAGGTCGGTGTTGTCGCCGGCGATCTGGCGGTTGGCCTCGGCCAGGCCGTCGATCTGGGCCGAGACGTCGTCCAGCAGGGCGCGCAGGTTCAGGCCGGCCTGGTTCACCGCGCGCAGCAGCAGGCCGATCTCGTCGACCCGGTTGATGCCGGGCGTCTCCGTCGGCTGGCCCGCGGCCACCGCCTTGGCCTGCTCCAGCACCTCGCCCAGCGGGCGGGCGACGCGATATTCCAGCCAGGCGCCGGCAGCCGCCAGCGAGGCCAGCAGCACGCCGCCGGCCACCGAGAGCGGCGTGCCGGTGGCCAGCCATTGCGCGGCCAGCGACACCAGCGCCGCGCCGCCCAGCGCCAGGCGCAGGCGCCAGCGCACCGGCATCACCTGGCCCAGGCGGGTCCAGGCCATGACGCCGTTGCGCACCACCAGTCCCTTGTAGAAGCGCAGTCCGCGCGCGCGGCCTTCGCGAAAGGACTGGTACAGCGCTGCCGCTGCCGCGACTTCCTGCGGCGCCGGACGGGTGCGCACCGACAGGTAGCCGTGCACCTCGCCCTGGCGGCGGATCGGCGTGACGTTGGCGCGCACCCAGTAGTGGTTGCCGTCGGCGCGGCGGTTCTTGACCAGCGCGGTCCAGGCGTCACCGCGCTGGAGCGTACGCCACATGTCGGCAAAGGCTTCCTTGGGCATGTCCGGGTGGCGCACGATGTTGTGCGGCTGGCCAAGGATCTGCCCGCGGGCGAAGCCGCTGACACTGAGGAAGGTGGAGTTGGCGTAGGTGACCAGGCTGGTGGTGTCGGTGGTGGACATCAGCGTGGCCTGTTCCGGGTAGGCGTGGCCTTGCTCATCGGAATCGATGTGAAGGATGGCGGGCGCGATGACAGGCGGACGGGTGCCGGCGGGCGCCAGCGGATAGGTTTCGGTCTCTTCGGCCAAGGGTGTGAAGGCCTGGGGCAGGTCGTTGATCTTCATGATGGTCGGTGGTGATGACGGTGGCGACGGCAATGGCGACGGCAAGACCGGGGCGCATCCGCGCTGCTGCTAAGCGGGCGAATGGAACGCATTGCTGGTCGTCGGGTGGAAGCGCCCTGACATGGGCATGGTCGGCGCGTCGGCGCCGGCGTCGTGGTCAGCCGTCCTGGATTACGATCATGTGCACCCCCTGCGGTTACGCCGTCCCATCGGCGACGTCGGCGGTCATGCATGCGAGACGCATGCGATGGGAATTGCCATATTTATAACGCCGCCGCGCGCCATCCCGGGCCGGCCGATTTGAGCTGCATCAACACGCCGGACAAAATACCTGAGGGAAATCTTGCTCAAAAAGAAAACGCACCCAATGGGTGCGTTTTCGTTGAAGTAGCGCGAAGTTGCTGTGACTATGCGCGAGTTTGCATGGCGAGCGGTGCGCCGGTCACAGCTCGATCTTCGTGCCCAGCACCTTCAGGAATTGCGCCAGCCAGGCCGGGTGGGCGGGCCAGGCCGGCGCCGTGACCAGCTTGCCGTCGGTGATGGCGGCGTCCACCGCGATGTCGGCGAACTCGCCGCCGGCCAGCTTGACCTCCGGCGCGCAGGCCGGATAGGCCGAGACCTTCTTGCCCTCCAGCACGCCGGCCGCGGCCAGCACCTGCGGGCCGTGGCAGACCGCGGCGATGGGTTTGTCGGCCTTGGCGAAGCCCTGCACCAGCTCGATTACCTTGGGGTTCAGACGCAGGTATTCGGGCGCGCGGCCGCCGGCCACCACCAGCGCGTCGTAGCCGGCCACGCTGACTTCATCGAAGCTGGCATTGAGGGCGAAGTTGTGGCCCGGCTTTTCGGTGTAGGTCTGGTCGCCTTCGAAGTCATGGATGGCGGTCTTGACCTTGTCGCCGGCCTTCTTGCCGGGGCACACGGCATGCACCGTATGGCCGACCATCTGCAGCGCCTGGAACGGCACCATGGTTTCGTAGTCTTCGGCGAAATCGCCGGTCAACAACAGGATCTTCTTCGCAGCCATCGTCATCTCCTTGAGGGTAAAGCCGGCCTCGGGCCGGGGTGAAACTGGCGGGTGGCGCGACCCTGGGGGGTCAGGCCAGCCACCGCATCTGACGTGATTCGCCCATCAAAAAATCCCGGTTCATCTCCACGCATTCGCGCAGGTAGCTCCACAGCGCCGACACGCGCGCCACATGGCGCTGTTCGCTGGACGCCACCAGCCAGAAGGTGCGGGTGATGGCGATCTCCTGGCTCAGCACCGGCACCAGCAGTTCGGACTGCTGGGCCAGGAAGCAGGGCAGGATGGCCAGCGCGTGGCCGCTGCAGGCGGCGGTGTATTGCGCCACCACGCTGGTGCTGCGAAAGGCGCGGAAGGATTCGGGGGCGACCGTGTCCTTGTAGCGCAATTCCTCGCTGAACACCAGATCGTCGATGTAGCCGATGAAGTTGTGCTGCTCCAGATCGGCCAGCGTGCGGATGGAGGCGTGGCGCTCCAGGTACTCGCGCGTGGCGTAGAGCTTCAGTACATAGTCGGACAGTTTTGTGACCACGTAATTACCGGACAGCGGGCGCTCGATGGCCACGCTGATGTCGGCCTCGTGCTTGGACAGGTTCACGAAACGCGGCATTGGCAGCATGTCCACCGTGATGTGCGGATTGCGCGCGCAGAAGTGGGCGATGTGCGGCGCCAGCATGAAGGTGCCGAAGCCTTCGGTGGCGCCCAGTCGCACCTGGCCCGAGAGCTTGCTGTTGTGCCCGCCCAGTTCCTCGGCGGCGGCGTAGACGGTGCTCTCGATCTTCTCCGCGTATTCCACCAGGCGGTAGCCGTCGGCGGTGAGCTTGTAGCCGTGGTTGTTACGATCGAACAGCTGGCTGCCGACCTGTTCCTCGAAACGCTTCATACGGCGCGACACGGTGGAATGGTCGATGCCCAGCTTCTTGGCGGCGTCGACCAGGCCCTGGCTGCGCGTGAGCTCGAGGAAGATCCTGAGATTGTCCCAGTCCAGCATGCGGTCTCCTGTCCTTATTGCATGCGTTTTGCATTGGTGCAAAAGCATTTTGGATTTATGTTTATTGTACCGATATTAACGCACATGCAAAATGCACCTGCTGCAGAGGAAAAGCACGCTTGATGCTTGGCCCCGCAGCAGGAGGAATGCGGCGCGATCCGACGTCGATGCAACGGCGGACGCGACCGACAACAACGACAATATCAAGGAGACAAAATGCGTAAGAACGTATTCGGCCGTTCGGTCATGGCCGCCGCTGTTGCCTGTGCGATTTCCCTCTTCGGCGCCGTCACGCCTGCCATGGCGCAGGACGCCAATACCGTCAAGGTCGGCATCCTGACCGACATGTCCGGCCCGTATTCCGCCATGGGCGGCCAGGGCTCGGTGGTAGCCGCCAAAATGGCGGTGGAAGACTGCCTCAAGGCCGAGTGCAAGGGCATGAAGATCGAGATTCTCTCGGCCGACAACCAGAACAAGCCGGACGTCGGCGTGACCCGCGCACGTGAATGGCTGGACCGCGACAAGGTCGAGGCCATCGCCGACCTGACCAACTCCTCGGTGGCGCTGGCGGTGCAAAAGCTGATCAAGGAAAAGGGCGGCATCGCCATGTACAGCGGGCCGGCCACCGGCGCGCTGACTACCGCCGAATGCGCCACCAACGGCTTCCACTGGATGTTCGACACCTATTCCCAGGCCGCCGGCGCGGCTGCGGCGCTGACCAAGCTGGGCAACAAATCCTGGTACTTCGTGACGGTGGACTACGCCTTTGGCCACTCGCTGGAGAAGGACGCGGCCGACGTGGTCAAGGCCAACGGCGGCACGGTGGTCGGCTCGGTGCGCCATCCGCTGAACGCCTCCGACTTCTCCTCCTTCCTGCTGCAGGCCCAGGCCTCCAAGGCCCAGGTGATCGGCCTGGCCAACGGCGGCACCGACGTGGTCAATGCGATCAAGCAGGCGCGCTCGTTTGCGGTCGGCGGCAAGGACCAGCGCCTGGTGGCGCTGCTGGTGTTCCTCTCCGACGTGCACGCGTTGGGCCTGGACGCGGCCCAGGGCCTGGTCTACACCGACGGCTTCTACTGGGATTACGACGAGCAGACCCGCGCCTTCTCCAAGCGCTTCGAGGCGCAGTTCAAGAACAACAAGCCGACCATGGTGCAGGCCGGCGTGTATTCCAGCGTGCTGCATTTCCTGAAGGCGCGCGCCGCCGCCAAGACCGCCGACTGGAAGGTGGTGTCGCAGAAGATGCGCGAGATCCCGATCTCCGACGTGGTGATGCGCAACGCCTCGATTCGCCCCGACGGCCGCGTGATCCACGACATGTACCTGTACCAGGTCAAGTCGCCGGCCGAATCCAAGGCGCCGTGGGACTACCTGAAACTGCTGTCGGTGATCCCGGCGCAGCAGGCCTTCCGCCCGATGGACGCGGCCTGCCCGCTGGTCAAGCAATAACGCTTCTCCCGGGACGGCAGGTCCCCTCATTCATCTGCATGCCGCCCCGGTCTTTCATTCTTATTTATGGAAACTGCATCATGAGCCAAGCCAATATTCCCAACGTTCCCCTTTACCTCAACGGCGAGAAGGTGCAGTCGACCTCCAAGGAGTGGCGCGACGTGAAGAACCCGGCCACCCAGGAAGTGGTGGCGCGCGTGCCGTTCGCCACCAAAGAGGAAGTCGACCGCGCCGTCGCCAACGCCAAGGAGACCTTCAAGACCTGGCGCAACACCTCGCTGGCCCAGCGCATGCGCATCATGCTGAAGTTCCAGCAACTGCTGCGCGAGAACATCGCGCCGCTGGCCGAGTTGATCACCCGCGAGCACGGCAAGACCCTGCCCGACGCCGAAGGCGAGGTCATGCGCGGCCTGGAAGTGGTGGAGCACGCCTGCTCGATCACCTCGCTGCAGCTGGGCGAGATGGCCGAGAACGTGGCCGGCGGGGTCGACGTCTACACGCTGTACCAGCCGTTGGGCGTGGGCGCCGGCATCACCGCGTTCAACTTCCCGGTGATGCTGCCTTGCTTCATGTTCCCGATCGCGGTCGCCTGCGGCAACACCTTCGTGCTCAAGCCCTCCGAGCAGGATCCGACTTCCTCGCTGTTCCTGGTCGAGCTGGCCAACCAGGCCGGCCTGCCGCCGGGCGTGCTGAACGTGGTGCACGGCGGCCCGGACGTGGCCAACATGATCTGCGACCATCCCGACATCAAGGCGGTGTCCTTCATCGGCTCGACCCATGTCGGCACCCACATCTACCGCCGCGCCAGCGAGGCCGGCAAGCGCGCGCAATGCATGATGGGCGCCAAGAACCACTGCATCGTGCTGCCCGACGCGCCCAAGGATCACGCCATCAACAACCTGCTGGGCGCGGCCTTCGGCGCTGCCGGCCAGCGCTGCATGGCCAACTCGGTGGTGGTGCTGGTGGGCAAGACCCGCGAATGGATTCCAGAGATCGTCGAGCGCTCCAAGGCCATGAAGGTCGGCCCCGGCAGCGACCGCAAGGCCGATGTCGGCCCGCTGGTCTCGGCGTCTGCCAAGGAGCGCGTGGAGCGCCTGATCGGCCGCGGCGTGGAGCAGGGCGCCAAGCTGCTGCTGGACGGTCGCAACTTCAAGGTGGCCGGCAGCGAGAACGGCAACTTCGTCGGCCCGACTGTCTTCACCGGCGTGAAGGCCGAGATGGATATCTATACCCAGGAGATCTTCGGCCCGGCGATGTGCATCGTCGAGCTGGAGACGCTGGACGAGGCGATCGCCTTCATCAACGCCAACCCCAACGGCAACGGCACCTCGATCTTCACCAGCTCGGGCTACGCCGCGCGCAAGTTCCAGAACGAGATCGACGTCGGCCAGGTCGGCATCAACGTGCCCATCCCGGTGCCGGTGGCCTACTTCAGCTTCACCGGCTCGCGCGCCTCCAAGCTGGGCGACCTCGGCCCCAACGGCAAGCAGGCGGTCACCTTCTGGACCCAGACCAAGACCGTCACCGCGCGCTGGTACGCGCCGGACGAGGCGGCCGGCCAGGTCAACACCACCATCTCGCTGAAATAAGGAGGGCATCATGAGCGCGAATATTGTCTTCATCGGCCTGGGCAACATGGGCCTGCCGATGGCGCAGAACCTGGTCAAGGCCGGCTTCACGGTGAGCGGCCACGACCTGGTCAAGGCCAGCGTCGACAAGCTGGTGGAGGCAGGCGGCAAGACCGAGGCCGACTCCATGGCGGCGGTGGCCAAGGCCGACGTCGTCATCACCATGCTGCCGGCCAGCAAGCACGTCGAGTCGCTGTATCTGGGCGACAAAGGCGTGCTGGCCTCGGCCAAGCCGGGGGCGCTGCTGATCGACTGCTCGACAATCGCGCCGGAGGCTTCGCGCAAGGTCGCCGCCGCAGCTGCGGCCAAGGGCTTCGAGATGCTGGATGCGCCGGTTTCCGGCGGCACCAACGGCGCCGCAGCCGGCACGTTGACCTTTATGGTGGGCGGCAGCAAGAAGGCCTTCGACGCCGCCCAGCCTTACCTGCAAAAGATGGGTAAGGCGATCTACCACGCCGGCGACAGCGGCAGCGGCCAGACCGTCAAGGTATGCAACAACATGCTGCTGGGGATCCTGATGATCGGCACCTCGGAAGCGATCCGCCTGGGCGTGGCCAACGGCATGGACCCGAAGGTGCTCTCCGAGATCATGTCCAAGAGCTCGGGCCGCAACTGGACGCTGGAGGTCTACAACCCTTGTCCCGGCGTGATGGATGCGGTGCCGTCGTCGAAGGGCTATGCCGGCGGCTTCGGCGTGGACCTGATGCTGAAGGACCTGGGCCTGGCCGTGGAGAACGCGCTGGCCACCGGCAGCGCCATTCCGCTGGGCGCGGCGGCGCGCAACCTGTACGACATTCACAGCAAGAGCGGTTCCGGCAAGCTGGATTTCTCCAGCATCTTCAACTTGCTGGGCAAGGCGCAGTAAGGACTTGCATGGTGGTCTTCATGCTGTCCGTTTGTACTCCGAGGAAGTAATTCTTGCGCGGCTTCGGCCGCGTTTTTTTTCTGAGCGAATGACGGCATGGAGGAAGCCGCCAATACCGCTCAGGGTTCAAAATCTCTCGCCATCTGTCGTTCCTGCGAAGGCAGGAACCCGGCGTCGTTCAACGATCGTTGAGGCACGACGAACGCCACTGGATCCCTGCTTTCGCAGGGATGACATTGAGGTGTTGCCGGAGCCGCCGGCGGTTCAAGATACTTCCATTCTGTTGTCCTGACGAAGGTCAGGACCCGGCGTCGTTTGTCATGCTTCAGAAAAGCGGCACACGACACTGGATCCCGGCCTTCGCCGGGACGACGGAGGAGGGATCTCGAGCATGGGGAGGTATTGGCCTTATTATCGATGTCGTTCCTGCGAAAGCAGGAACCCGGCGTCGTTCAACGTCCATTGAGGCATGGCGAACGCCACTGGATCCGTGCTTTCGCAGGGATGACATTGAGGTGTTGCCGGAGCCGCCGGCGGTTCAAGATACTTCCATTCTGTCGTCCTGACGAAGGTCAGGACCCAGCGTCGTTCGCGCAGATCGCTGCGGAAAAGAAAACGGCGCCCGCAGGCGCCGTTCGTTATCAGCTTCAGCTGAATCCACTGACCAAGCCAGTGGATTACTTCTTCACTTCATCCTCGATATGCGCGCGGATGATGTCGGCGAAGTTGGCGTCGGCGGTGAAGCCCAGCGCCTTGGCGCGCTTGGCTTCGAACTGGCCGGGCCAGGAGTTGACGATGCGCTTGATGGCTTCGTCTTCCTTCCATTCGATCAGCTTGACCACGTCCTTGCCGGCGACTTCTTCCAGCGCGGCGACCATGTCCTTGACCGTCACGCACAGGCCGTCGATGGACAGGAAGCGGGCCAGGCCGAGGTCGGCGCCGTTGATTTCATGACCATGGATCAGGTTGGCGATGGCCTGGCGCGGCGACATCAGCCACATGCGGGTGTCGGCACCCACCGGGCATACCGACGGCTGGCCGTTCAGCGGCTCGCGGATGATGCCGGAGGCGAAGCTGGAGGCCGCCTTGTTGGGCGCGCCCGGGCGCACCGAGATGGTCGGCATGCGCAGCGCGCGGCCGTCGATGAAGCCCTTGCGGCTGTAGTCCTGCACCATCAGCTCGCCCATCACCTTTTGCGCGCCGTAGGAGCTTTGCGGCATCAGCAGGGTGTTGTCGGGAACGATGGCCGGCAGCTCGCCGCCGAACACCGCCACCGAGCTGGTGAACACCACGCGCGGCTTGGTGCCGAGGGCGCGGGCGCGTTCCAGGATGATGCGGGTGGCGTCGAAGTTGATCTTCATGCCCAGCTCGAAATCGGCTTCCGCGTGGCCGCTGACGATGGCGGCGAGGTGGAAGATCGATTGCGTATCGGCGGTGATCACACGCTCGATCACGGAGGCGTCGGCGATGTCGCCGGTCACGGCTTCGATGCGCGGGTCGGTGAAGCCTTGCGCCGGCACCACGTCCAGCAGGGTGATGCGCTTGATCTCCTGCTGCTTGCCGTCGCGGCCGGTGAGGGTGCCGCGTTGCAGGAGCTGGCGCGCCAGTCGGCTGCCCAGGAAACCGGCGCCGCCGGTGATGACGATATGCATGTGTTCTCCTCGTTGGTTTGGCCCGGAGTATCCCGGCCTGAAAGTCGTTGCGATACGTTGTGCGCCATGGCAGGACACAGCGTGCGGCAGCGATTATAGCAGAAAGTTGTCATACAACTTTTTCGGACAATGGAAAAGATTTGCGGATTTCCACAGCAGGGCGGGGCGGCCAAAAGCGGTATCATGCGCGCCATGAAGAACGCCGACGCCTCTACCTCTCCCCGCCACGCCGCAGACCTGGCGCCCGCCCACGCTCCCACGCGCGGCAAGGGCACGTTGGCCGACCACGTGACCAGCGTGCTGGCCCGACAGATCCGCGACGGCGAGTTTGCGCCGGATGCGCGGCTGCCGTCCGAGCGGGAGTTGACCGAGCGCTTCGCCGTCAGCCGCACCGTGATCCGCGAGGCGATCTCGCGCCTGAAGTCCGAAGGCCTGGTCGGCTCGCGCCGCGGCAGCGGCACGGTGGTGCTGGGCGCCAACCAGGCCACGCCGTTCCGGCTGGACATGCAGGTGGAGGACATGCGCGACTCCATCCGGGCGGTGCTGCGGGTGATCGAGCTGCGGCGCGGGGTGGAGGGCGAGATGGCGGCGCTGGCCGCGCAGCGCCGCACCAAGGTGCAGAATCAGGCGATCCAGCAGGCCCTGAAGGCGATCGACAAGGCGGCCGAGGACGGGCGCGACGGCGTGCAGGAGGATTTCGCGTTTCACGCGGCGATCTCCAACGCGGCGCACAATCCGCTTTATACCTCACTGGTGCAGTTCCTGAGCCAGTTCCTGCATGCCGCTATCCGCGTGGCGCGCATGAACGAGGCGCGGCGCAGCGACTTCGGCCAGCAGGTGCGCAGCGAGCATGCGGCCATCGCCCGGGCGATTGCCGACGGCGATGCGGCGGCGGCGCGCGCGGCGGCATTGCAGCACATGGAGAATTCGGCCCAGCGCATCCAGGCGGCCGACCGCGAGTTCTGGGCCAGCGAGGCGGGGCAGGCGGCAGCGCGCGATCTGGCGCGGCAGGTGGAGACGAAGGAGTAGCTGATTTCAGGCGGGCGGGAGCTGATTTTCCGGCCGACGCCACCCATATGCAGTCATCCCGGCGCAGGCCGGGATCCGGTGGCTTTCATTATGTGCAGACGAGCGCTGAACGACGGGGAGTTGATTTGAGCTGCGATGCGCCGGCACGCAACACAATATCCCGGACATAAAAAAACGCCGCATGAAGCGGCGTTTTTTATTGCATCGGCGGAAATTAACCGCGGACAACCTTCTTGTACTCGTTGGTACGGGTGTCGATTTCGATGTCGTCGTCCTGGCTCACGAACAGCGGAACCATCACGGTGATCTGGTTGGCTTCGATCGCGTTTTCGATCTTGGCTTCCTTCAGGACGTTGCCCGAAGTGTTGCCCTTGACCGCCGGCTCCGAGTAGGCAACCTTGCGCACGATGGTGGTCGGCATTTCAACCGAGATCGCCTTGCCGTCGTAGAACACGGCTTCGCACTGCATGCCGTCCTTCAGGTAACCGACGGCGTCGCCCATGTTCTCGCCTTCGATTTCGTACTGGTTGTACTCTTCGTCCATGAAGACGAACAGCGGGTCGGCGAAGTACGAGTAGGTCACCGGCTTCTTGTCCAGCACCACCACGTCGAACTTGTCGTCGCCGCGGAACACGCTTTCCATCGGGGTGTTGGTCAGCAGGTTCTTCATCTTCCACTTGTAGGTGAAGCCGGTGCGGGAGGAACCGTTGACGTCCGAGCGCAGGACGATCATGGGCTTGCTGTCGACCATGATGATGTTGCCGACGCGGATTTCTTTTGCAAATTTCATAGCGATGTATCGTGAAAAGTAGGTTGCTTCAAACTGTCAGTAGCCCACTGGCAAAACCTCACCGCAAGCCCACGTACGATTGAATATCCAAACTGCGTTAAAAAACTAAGCCCGCTATTTTACCCCATTTTCAGGGGGCTTCTACCACCAGGCGACGCGCGAAATTGAGCAGATTGGCCATGAAGTCGCCATTTGCCAACATCTTGTGCAGCCACTGATCAGCTCCCTGCGTGAGCGCGGGCAACTCTTGCTCCAGCGCCTGCCAGCTTGCCGTCCAGTCAACATCGGTATGGTTGGCGCCGTTCCAGGCGCGGTTCAGTTCGATCAGCGTCGGCGTGGCCGGCGCGTAGATCTTCAGGAACGCGTTCAGCTTGGTGTGGTGCAGGTTCTTGTCCTGCTGGTAGATGTTCCAGACGAAGGGCTTGCCGGCCCACTGGGCGCGCACGAAAGAATCCTCGCCGCGCACGAAGTTGAAGTCGCAGCTCCACAGCAGGCGGTCATAGTCGGTCTGCGGCACGAAGGGCAGCACTCGTACCGTCAGCGCGCCGCGTGTGGCGGCGGCGCCGGCCTGCATGGGCGCGCCGAGGAAGGGCTCCACGGTGGAGCGCGCCACGCCCTCCGGCACCAGGCAGGTAACGGGCGTCGGCCCGGTTTGCCAGGCAGCGAACAGTTCGGGGATCGGCGCATAGTCGTAGCAGAACAGCGAGACCTTCAGCCCTTGCTGCTCCTGCGGCGTCACGCCCAGGCGCTGCAGGAAGGGCGCGGCCTGGCCCTCGCGCAGGAAAGCCTGGCGCTGCGCTTCCAGGTCGGCTTCGCCGCTCAGGCCGCCGGTGCGTTCGTTGAAGCCGGGGAAGAAGAAATACTTGGTCAGTTTCAGCGTGCGATGCGGCGAGGGCAGGGTATGGCAACCCTCCACCCAAGGTTCGGCCGAGAGGCCTTCGAGGTTGAACCACACCGGCTTGACGGCGCGTTGGGCCATGGCTTCCACGTAGCCCGGCGGGATCTCGCAGCCGAAGAATTCCATGACGATGTCGGCCACGTCCGTCGGGGCGTAGCTGCCGTCCTGGGTGCTCCAGTGGCGCACCGTCACGCCGGCCGCCTGCTGCAGCGCCGCTTGCGCATCGATCTCGGGCCAGATGCGCTTGAAGCTGGCCAGGTCATCCACCCACAGCCGCACGGCGATGCCGTGTTCATGCGCCAGTTGCCGGGCCAGGCGCCAGCAGATGCCGATGTCACCATAGTTGTCGACCACCCGGCAGAACAGGTCCAGGGTCTTCAGCGGATTGGGGGCGAGGGTCTCGTGTTGCATGATGAAAAGGGCTACGCGGCGGCGCGGGCGAGCAGGGAAAGGGCGAATGATACCCAACTCGGGCCGCCGTCAGGGTGGCTGCCTTGTGTGGTTTTGAATGAGAAGTTCGAAAATATTCAATTTAAATTGCTTGCAATTTAATTTTGAGATGTTTAATATTCGATGCATGGACAACGCACACACACCGAAGCTGCCGGACGCGCTGATCGACGAAGCCCTGCTTCTCGACAACCAGCTGTGTTTCGCGATGTATTCGGCGTCCCTGGCGATGACCAAGGCGTACAAGAAGATTCTCAGCGCACTTGATATCACCTATCCTCAGTATCTGGTGATGATGGTGCTGTGGGAAAAGGACCAGATCACCGTGTCCGAGCTGGGCGCCCGCCTGTTCCTCGACTCCGGCACGTTGACGCCGCTGTTGAAGCGCATGGAAACCATGGGTCTGCTGCACCGGGCGCGTGACGCCGGCGACGAGCGCCGCGTGGTGGTGAGCCTGAGCGACGCCGGCCGTGCATTGCATGAGCGGGCGCGTGCGGTGCCGGTGAAGATGAGCTGCATGTTGCCGCCGCTGGAGCTGGTGCAAAAGCTGGTGAGCGATCTCAAGGTGGTGCGCAAGAATTTGCTGGACGACGAGCAATAAGGCGTCGGCAGGCGGTGATGTTAGTTGTGATTAGATTGTTCACAATTATATTGTAAATAATATATGTGGTTGTGGTCGCAGCAGTCCGAAGCAGGAGCAGGGCGCGCACAAAGGCGTGTGCAGGAGCCGGGAGTCGCGCAAGGCTGGAAAGAACAAGCAAGCAGGCAGGACCAAGCAAATCTGTAGCGGTAGTAAAAAACGGCGAATCTTTCGCCATCCCCACTCTCAAAAGTTGGCCTTAAGTGGCCTCAACCTGAAAAGCTGAAAGGAAATAACATGCCCTCCGACAAGATCCAAAAAGCACTGTACACCGCCACTGCAACCGCCACCGGCGGCCGTGAAGGCGCCGCCAAGTCGTCCGACGGCGTGCTGGACGTCAAGCTGTCGACCCCGAAGGAACTGGGCGGCGCAGGCGGCCCGGGCACCAACCCCGAGCAACTGTTCGCAGCCGGCTACTCGGCTTGCTTCCTGGGCGCGCTGAAGTTCGTCGCCGGCCAGGCCAAGGTGGCCCTGCCTGCTGACGCCAGCATCACCGGTAAGGTCGGCATCGGCCAGATCCCGGCCGGTTTCGGCATCGAAGCGGAACTGAACATCTCGCTGCCGGGCGTCGACCGCGCCGTGGCGCAGGATCTGGTGAACAAGGCGCACCAGGTGTGCCCGTACTCCAACGCCACCCGCGACAACATCAACGTCACCCTGAACCTGGTGTAATCGCTGAGGTAAGCGCTCATCTCCGCAGTCGCCAAGGCTGCGGATGCAAGAAAAAACCCGCGAAGTGATTCGCGGGTTTTTTGTTTTTGCTGCCTGCTTTGCCGGCAGCATTGCAGGCGAAACGTGCTTACACCGCGCCGCGCGTCTCCACGTACAGCGAATACAGCGAATGGCTGCTGGCCATGAACAGGCGGTTTTTCTTGGCGCCGCCGAACACCAGGTTGGGGCAGCGCTCGGGCAGGTGGATGTGGGCGATGGCCTTGCCCTGCGGGTTGAACACGCGCACGCCGTCCAGCTCCTCGGCCTTGGCGTCCAGTGCGCCGTTGCTGCCCCAGCCGCACCACAGGTTGCCGTCGACGTCGATCTTGAAGCCGTCGATACCGCCCGGGCCGTTGGCGTCCACCACCAGGCGGCGCTTGCCGATGCGCGCGCCGTCGTCGCTCATGTCATAGGCCCAGATCACGCGGTTGGGCGCGGCGCGCGACTCGTTGATGTAGAGGATCTTTTCGTCCGGTGAAAACGCCAGGCCGTTGGGGCCGGCCAGGGCATCGGTGATCAGCGAGAGGCGGCCGGTGCGGCCGTCGATGCGGTAGACCGAGTGCGGCAGCTCGGAGACCTGCTTGTCGCCTTCCCATTCGCCGGCAATGCCGAACGGCGGATCGGTGAACCAGATCGAGCCGTCGGATTTGCAGATGATGTCGTTGGGCGAGTTGAAGCGCTTGCCGTTGTAGTTGTCGGCCAGCACGGTGATGCTGCCGTCGTACTCGGTGCGGGTGACGCGGCGGGTCAGGTGTTCGCAGGCCAGCAGGCGGCCCTGGCGGTCGCGCGCCAGGCCGTTGCTGAAGTTGGACGGCTGGCGGAACACCGAGGTGGCGCCGGTGGTTTCATCCCAGCGCATGATGCGGTTGTTGGGGATGTCCGAGAACAGCAGAAAGCGGCCGTCGCCGAACCACACCGGGCCTTCGACCCAGCGGAAGCCGGTGGCCAGCTGTTCCACGCTGGAACTGAACAGGCGGTATTTCAGGAAACTCTTGTCCAGCACCTCGACGCTGGGATCGGGGTAGCGCTGGCTGGGTTTGAAGTCGAAGCTCTGCGCGCGGGCGCCGAGGGCGGTGCCGGCCAAGGCCAGGCCGCCGAGTAGTGTTGTACGACGAGTTTGATTGACGTGGCGGTCGTTTTTATTGCTTTCTTGTGGCATCGATGGTCTCCGTGAGGGGGGATTTCACCGGCGGGCGCAAGCCCGTTCGGCGGCAAGTCCATACAGGAAGGCGAGTACACGCAAGCCGGGGTAGCTGCGCGAGGGCGGGGTGAGGTCTCCTGAGATCGCGGGCCTGGCGGTCGGCTGGCTCGTCTTGCTCTATATGTTATAGGACATCGTATAACATGATGTGCTCAATGGCAACCGCTTCCATCCCGCCGATGCATGCCGGCCGGAATGGCTGCACCTTCGTCAGCGCGTAAGCCGTGCCAGCAGCGTGCGCACGATGCGGCGGTGGAAGGGCATGATGGCGGCCAGATAGGCGCGGCCCAGCCAGCGCTTCGTATGGACCACGGTGGTCACGGTCAGCCTTGGCGCGCTGTCATGCTCGCCGTGTTCGCCGCCGCCGGAGGATTTTTCCACGCACAGGCGAAAATCGAGATGGCTGTCGTCCATGCCCATGATCATCCGCGTGGGACTTTGCTCGATCACCGGAAAGCCCGGGCTGTCGCTACCCGGCTGTCTTGCGCCGACCTGCAGGCGTGCACCCTTCAGCCCGAGCGGCGCCACCAGCCGGTTGCGCAGGTCCAGCAGCGCAGTCACCCAGGCCGGGCTGCCGGCCATCATGCGCGCGGCAATGGCGCCGGCGTCCAGTTGCGCCAGCGCCGGCGGCAGGGTGGCGCGATAGCTGTCGGCGAACTGCGCCGCCGGCAGCAATTGCCAGTGATGCGGTTCCGGGGCGATTTCATCGGGACGGTGGGCGTGCGTGGCGGTCATGGTGCCTCCGTGAAGACAGTGTCGTCGAACATAAAAAAAGCCGGCGGGATCGTCCATCCCGCCGGCTTGCGTCTTACTTCTTGGCGCGGCGCTTGCCGTCGGCCTTGCTGGCACTGGCGAAGCGCTCGTGCGTCTCTTCAGCCTTGCGGCGGCCGAAGGCGTAATTGGCTTCCAGCCACATCACGTTGATGATGCCGAAGGCCAGCGCCAGGCCGATGCCAAGAATCCAGGCGAAATACCACATCGTGTTCTCCTTGAGTGAGTGGACGGCGCTCAGTAGGCCGTGTGTTCGTTGTCGTGAATGTCTTTGAGCGTGACCTTGCCCTTGACTACGCGGTACACCCAGCCGGTGTAGACGATGATCAGCGGCAGGAAGATCAGCACCATCCAGAACATCAGGCCCAGGCTCTTGTGGCTGGCCACCGCGTCCCACATGGTCAGGCTGCTCCTGGGATCGAGCGAGGACGGCATCACGAACGGGAACAGCGACATGCCGGCCGTGAGGATGATGCCCGTCACCGACAGGCCGCTGGCGATGAAGGCCAGCCGCGCGCGGCGCGCCAGCGCCAGCAATGCCGCCAGCGCCGCGCCGGCGATACCGAGTGCGGGCAGCAGTTTGGTCACGGGCCAGCGAGCGTAGTTGTCGAACCAGGCGCCGGCGGCGAGCTCCACCGTCTTGGCCAGCGGCGTGAAGGCGCTGTTGGCGTCCGGCATGGCGGTGATGCGATAGCCCGGCAGCTGCGCCACCCAGAAGCCGCCAGCGATGAACAGCGCGATGGTGGCGACGGCGGCGGCGACTACGGTCTTGCGCGAGCGCTCGCCCACGGCGGCGTCGGTCTTGACGAAGGCGAAGGCGGCGCCGTGCATCAACAGCATGGCCACCGACAGCAGGCCTGCCAAGAGGCCGAACGGATTCAACAGCGCGAAGAAGCTGCCGGTGTATTCCACCCGCATGGTGTCGTCGTAGTGGAAGGGCACGCCCAGCAGCAGGTTGCCGAAGGCCACGCCGCAGATCAGCGGCGGCACGAAGCCACCGATGAACAGGCCCCAGTCCCAGGCATTGCGCCAGCGCGGATCAGCCACCTTGCTGCGGTAGTCGAAGCCCACCGGGCGGAAGAACAGCGAGAACAGCAGCACCATCAGCGCGATGTAGAAGCCCGAGAAGGCGGTCGCGTAGACCAGCGGCCAGGCCGCGAAGGTGGCGCCGCCGGCGGTGATGAACCAGGTCTGGTTGCCTTCCCAGGTGGGGCCGATGGCGTTGATCAGCACGCGCCGCTCGGTGTCGGTCTTGCCGGCGAAAGGCAGCATCATGCCCACGCCGAAGTCGAAGCCGTCGGTCAGCGCGAAGCCGATGATGAGCACGCCGACGAAGGCCCACCAGATCAGTTTGAGTGTTTCGTAATCGAAGATCATCTTGCTTTCCTCTTTTCTTCAGTCGGCCTCAGGCCGCGCCAGAATGGGCGGCCGGGTTGATCGGCGGCTGCAGCACGGCGCCGGTATCAGCGTCCTTGCCCGGGGTTTCCCAGTGGTACTTGCCGGTGTGCAGGCTGCTCGGCCCGCGGCGCGCATACTTGATCATCAGCGTCATCTCCACCACCAGCAGGAAGGTGTAGAACAGGATGAAGCCCGCCAGGCTGAAGTACAGGCTGCCCGGCTGCAGCGAGGACGCCGACAGGTGCGTGGGCAGGATGCCGGCGATGGTCCACGGCTGGCGGCCGTACTCGGCGACGATCCAGCCCAGCTCGGCGGCGATCCACGGCAGCGGGATGGCGAACACGGCCAGCTTGAGCAGCCAGCGCTGCGGCGCCAGCTGCTTCTTCCCCAGGAACCAGACCGAGGCCGCGAAGATGAACAGCATCAGGAAGCCGATCGCCACCATGCCGCGGAAGGACCAGAACAGCGGCGCCACCTTCGGGATGGTGTCGTTGACGGCATGCGAGATCTGTTCGGGCGTGGCGTCGACCACGTTGTTGGTGTACTTCTTCAGCAGCAGGCCGTAGCCGAGATCCTTCTTGTGCGCCTCGAAGGCGGCGCGCGCCTCGGGCGACTTGTCGCCGGACTTCAGGCGGCTCAGCGCGGCATAGGCTTGCATGCCGTTGCGAATGCGCGCCTCATGTTCCTGCTTCAAGTCCTTGATGCCCATGACTTGCGTATCGGTCGAGCGGGTCGCGATCAGGCCCAGCACGTAGGGGATCTTCACCGCGTAGTCGGTGCGTTGCTCCTTGTCGTTGGGCAGGCCGAACAGCGTCAGTCCGGCCGGCGCGGGGTGGGTGTCCCACTCGGCCTCGATGGCCGCCAGCTTGACCTTGTTGACTTCGCCGGCGGTGTAGCCGGACTCGTCGCCCAGCACGATCACCGAGAGCGTGGCCGCCAGGCCGAAGCCGGCCGCCACCGCGAAGGAGCGCAGCGCAAACGCCGTATCGCGCGCCTTCAACAGATACCAGGCCGAGATGCCCAGCACAAACATCGACGCCGTCACGTAGCCGGCCGCCACCGTGTGCACGAACTTGACCTGCGCCACCGGGTTGAAGATCACCTCGGTCATGCTGGCCAGCTCCATGCGCATGGTCTCGTAGTTGAACTCGGCGCCGACCGGATTGTTCATCCAGCCGTTGGCGATCAGGATCCACAGCGCCGACAGGCTGGAGCCCAGCGCCACCAGGAAGGTCACCATCAGGTGCTGCTTGCGCGAGAGCTTGTCCCAGCCGAAGAAGAACAGGCCGACGAAGGTCGACTCCAGGAAGAAGGCGGCCAGGCCTTCGATGGCCAGCGGCGTGCCGAAGATGTCGCCCACGTAGTGCGAGTAATAGGACCAGTTGGTGCCGAACTGGAATTCGAGCGTGATGCCGGTGGCCACGCCCATGGCGAAGTTGATGCCGAACAGCTTGCCCCAGAAGCGGGTCATGTCCTTGTAGATGGGGCTGCCGGTCATCACGTAGACCGATTCCATGATCACCAGGATCCAGGACAGGCCCAGCGTGAGCGGGACGAACAGAAAGTGATACAGCGCCGTCACGGCGAACTGCAGCCGCGATAGCGAAACGACTTCATCGATCGGAACCATTTGTTACTCCGGTGTGTGAGGGGCGTCAGATAGGTCAGGTGTGGCGGGAGGCTGGTAGGGCTGACGAGTCGTCCCTGCCGGCGCCGGTCCGGGCGAGAGCATGCGCAGCTCCACGCTCTCGGTGGGCATGCGCATGTGCTTGGCCTGCGGATGGGCGAAGAAGGTCTTGGCCAGCACTGTGAGCAGTGCGACCTTGACGATCAGCAGCAGGGTGATTTCGACTCCCAGCGGCAGCTGGGTCAATCGGGGCAGCTTGCCGGGGAATCGCATGATTTACTCCTTGTCGGGAGCGCTGGGCGCCCGGTCGGGGTCGACGCTCTCGGCGTCGCCGCGCGAGGATGAGGAGGATGAGGAGGCCGACGGCGACGGGCCGAAGCGGAACTTCTCGCGCACGTCGAGCAGCTTCTTGACCTTGGAGCCCATCTTCATCAGCGACACCAGGGTCTCCGGCGAAAGGCGCTGGACGTCGTCGAACCACGAGCTGGAGAGCTCGATGAGCTCATACATCTCGCGCATGCGCTTCTGAGTTTCCTTGTCGCCGGGGCCGCTGGGTTGTTCCAGCAAGGCGTCGCGCAGCATCGACAGGGTCGGCTCGATCTCGCGGCGGCGGCGTTCTTCCAGCAGGGCCTTGAAGATGTCCCAGATGTCGCCCGGCGGTTCGAAGTATTCGCGGCGGTCGTTGGGGCGGTGCAGCAGTTTCACCAAACGCCAGGATTGCAATTCCTTCAAGCCCATGCTGACGTTGGAGCGCGAGAAACTGAGGTATTCGGCGATCTCGTCGGCGTTGAGCGGGCGGCCGCAGATGTAGAGCAGGGCGTAGATCTGGCCGATGGTGCGGTTGATGCCCCAGCGGCTGCCCATCTCGCCGAAATGGCCGATGAAGCGCTGCATCAAAGGGCTCAGGGTGGTGTTTTCCATGATTCAGATTGTTTGGTTGATTTTGAATTTTCAGTAATTACTGAAATTTAAAACAATTAAGCGGCCCGTCGCAAGGACACCAGCCCATCAATTTTCTGATAACAGTCATCACTGACGAGAATGATCCAGCGCCCGCGCGGGGCGCAGGCTGCAGCACGGCGGCAGGCATGCGAGGACTGTGTCGTATCCGCGTCGCCGGTCGAAAGTTTCATTGGTGGAACTTTCGTGACACCAGGCGCGTGGACGGCACCGCGCCGATGCGGACTTCCCGGTTCCGCAGGGGCGCAGCCCTGATGCGCTGCATGGCAACATTTTCGCGCTTTCCTACACGTACTGAAGAGCCTGACCGATAGGGAATTTGATGTTGATCAAATACGCTTGGCAAAGTCCCGCAAGGTGTTGCACGCGGTTTGCAATGCCGCCGGCCGTGGTGGTGGGCGACGTCGGGACGCAAGGGGCGACCGCGCCAGGGGAGGGCGGCGGTCGGGCCTCCCGGGAGCCGTCGGTTTCCCGTTCTTGTTCAAGGATCATTCTTATGTTGGGTTTCGATTTCCGCGTGGCCAGGATTACCTGGACCGTGTTCCTGGTGGCCTTGCTGCTCTACATCACCTACACCGTCTCTTCGACGCTGCTGGTGCTGGTATTCGCGGTCTTCTTCAGTTATCTGGTGTACCCGCTGGTGGAGTTGCTGGAACGTTTTCGTCCGCGCCGCGTGCCGCGCACGGTCTCGATTGCGGTGGTGTTCGTGCTGGTAATCGCCCTGGTGGCGACCGTTGTGGCGGTGTTCGGCGCCCGTATCCAGGAGGAGGCGCTGCACCTCTCCGAGCAGTTGCCGGCGCTGCTGCGCTCCAATGACGTGGTCGGTCGTATCCCGCTGCCGGGATTCGCCGAGCCGCTGCGCGCGCGCATCCTGGGCTTCGTGCGCGACCAGCTGGCCAACGGCACCGACCAGGCCATGCCGCTGGCCAAGCAGTTCGGCGTCTCCGTGATGCATGCGGCCAGCAACCTGATTTACCTGGTGCTGGTGCCGGTGATCAGTTTCCTGCTGATCAAGGAGGCCCCGGCCATGCGTGACGAGATGCTGTCGTGGATGAGCCGCGCCAACCGCCGACTGTGGGACAACATCATTAAGGACCTGGACGTGCTGCTCTCGCGCTATGTGCGGGCCTTGCTGTTTCTCTCGATCGCCACGCTGGTGGCCTACAGCATCGCCTTCTCGCTGATGGGCGTACCGTATGCCATGCTGTTGGCCGGGCTGGCCGCGGTGCTGGAATTCATCCCCTTCGCCGGACCGCTGGCGGCCAGCGCGGCCGCCCTGGTGGTAGCCGGCTTCAGCGGCTTCGATCATCTGTTGTGGCTGGTCGGCTTCATCATCGCCTATCGCGTGTTCCAGGATTACGTGCTCAATCCCTACCTCATGAGCGAAGGCGTGGAAGTGAGCCCGCTGATGGTGATCCTCGGCCTGCTGGCCGGCGACCAGTTGGGCGGTGTGGCCGGCATCTTCCTCTCGGTGCCGGTGATGGCGGCGCTGAAAATCATCTTCACCCGCGCCTCCGCCGCGCAGAAGGCACGCCGCGAAATCGAGGCGCGCGCGGCACTGGTGGAGGCAGAGGCGCTGGAACGACAGAACGCACCGCCGCTGCAGCAGACGGTGGTGCAGGTCAATATCGAGAAAAAGTAGCGCCGCGTAGCAGCCGGTCGATGCGCAACGAAAGCCGCTGGGTTCCTGCCTTCGCAGGAACGACGAGTAGTGAGCGACTTGAACGTGCGGAGGTATTGCCAGCCTCCTTCGTGTCGTCCCTGCGAAAGCAGGGACCCAGCGTCGTTCAGCGGTCGGAGGCGAGCGGGAAGGGCCGCGTGAAGTCGTTCACTGGTCAGCAGCCGGCGGGAACGACAACGTGAACCTGATCCACCCCGGTTGCGGGCATTCCACCGTCGCCGTTCCCCGGTGCAGGCTCATGATGGCCTTGACAATGGCCAGCCCCAGGCCGTTGGATTCGGTAAAGGCGCTGCGCGAGCGGTCGCCGCGGTAGAAGCGGTCGAACATGCGCGCCATGGTGTGCGGCGTGGCGTCCAGGCTGCGGTTTTCGACCACAATGCTGCTGCCGTTGCGGTCGCTGCGCGAGAGGATACGCACCTCGGTATCGGCCTCGCCATAGCGCACCGCGTTGATCACCAGGTTGTTCACCGCGCGGCGCCACATGATCAGGTTGGCCCAGCATTCGCCCTGGGTGTCCAGCGTGAAGTGCATGCCGCGTTCGTCGGCAATGCCTTCGAAGTAGTCAGCGATCTTGCCCAGCTCCGCGGCCAGGTCCAGCGGCGCGCAGTCCACCGCCAGCGTGGCGTGGTCGGCCTGGGCCAGGAACATGATGTTCTCGACGATGCGCGAGATGCGCTGCAACTCCTCCACGTTCGATTCCAGCAACTGCTCGTACTCTTCCGGCGAGCGGGGCTGGCCCAGGGCTACCTGGCTCTGGCCCATCAGCACGTTGATGGGAGTGCGGATCTCATGGGCCAGGTCGCCGGAGAATTGCTCCAGGTGTTCGTAGCCGGCTTCCAGCCGATCCAGCATGGCGTTCAACGACAGCGCGGCGCGCCGCAGCTCCTCGGGCATGCCGTCCTGCTCCAGCCGCATCGACAGATGATCGGGTGTGATCTGCGCGGCGCGTCGGCTCATGTCCTCCAGCGGGCGCAGGCCGCGCCGCAGCAGCAGGAAGCCGAGCAGGGCGGTGATCAGCACCGCGCCGGCGGCGGCGCCGGCGATGCGCCAGCGGTAGGTGCGCATCATGCGCGCCTCCTGCACCATCACGTAGGCGGCCACGATCTCCACCGTGTCGTGGTTGCCGCTGCCGGGTTTGCCGACATCGGCCAGCGCTGCGACCCAGCGCACGCGCACGCCGTCGGCGCGGGTACTGGTGAACAGGTCGGCCGAGGTGACCGGCGTGCCGACCGGGATCGGCTCCATTTCCGGCGGCGTCAGGTGGTCCGGGTTGCTCTGGATGAAGGGGGCTTCGCCGTGACGGCGGAAGATGCGCACGTCCTGTTCGTTGCCCATCATGCTTTCGAACAGCGCCGGCCGTTGTTCCATCTGCTCGACGTTGTAGAGATCGTGCATCAGGTTGCGGAAATGCTCGACGCGTCCCGTGAGCGCCTGGTCGGCGCGCAGCTCCAGCGACTCGGTGGCGGCTTGGTTGAGATACAGGCCCAGGCCGGTCACCACCAGGAAGGTCAGCAGCGAAAACAGGGCGGTCACGCGGGCGGCGAGCGTCCAGCCGCGTGCTCGGGCGGCGCTGGCGTTCATGGATTTTCCGAGAACATGTAGCCCACGCTGCGCACGGTGTGGATCAGTTTCTTCTCGAACGGTGCATCGATCTTGGCGCGCAGACGCTTGATGGCGACGTCGACCACGTTGGTGTCACTGTCGAAGTTCATGTCCCAGATCTGCGAGGCGATCACGCTGCGCGACAGCGCTTCGTCGCGGCGCTTGATCAGGAGGTGCAGCAGCATGAACTCCTTGTTGGTCAGCGCGATGTTGATGCCCTGGCGGGTGACCTTGTGGCGGATATGGTCCAGCTGCAGGTCTGCGATCTCGACCACCTCGGCCTCGCGCACCACACCGCGTCGCAGCAGGGTGCGGATGCGCAGCACCAGCTCGGTGAAGGAGAAGGGCTTGACCAGGTAATCGTCGGCGCCCAGCTGCAGGCCGCGGATGCGGTCGTCGACATGGTCCTTGGCGGTCAGGAACAGCACGGGCAGGTCGCGCTTGCTGCGCAGCGCGCTCATCACCTGCCAGCCGTCGATGCCGGGCAGCATCACGTCCAGCACCACCAGATCGTAGTCCTGCTCAAGCGCCATGTGCAGGCCGTCGGCGCCGTTGCGCGCGAGGTCGACTGCGTAGCCGGACTCGCGCAGCCCCTTTCTCAGGTAGTCACCGGTTTTTGGATCGTCTTCGATTACGAGTATGGCCATGCGTGGGATGCCGCCCAAAGGGGCTTGTCGAATGCGGGAAAATGCAGCAGATTCTAGCAACGGCGCGGTTTTTCTTCATGACAAAATTGTCATCAAATTGCCACCCGGATGTCACCCCGTCGCCCTTAACATGGCCACACGTCGCAAAGGCAGGCCGCCTGTCCTTTGCCCCACGCCAATTTTTTTGCCGGAGCGCACCATGCTGATCAAGATTCGTCCCGACCAGATCGAGATTCCGACCTCTTCGGAAATCACGCCCAAGGACGTTTATCTCTCCCGTCGCAGCTTCATGGCCCGCGTGGCCGCCGGCGCGGCGCTGGCCGGTGGTTTCGGCGCGTTGCCCGAGGCTTATGCGCAGCAGGGCAGGAAGCTGCCGGCCAAGCTCAATAACGCCTTCGCGGTGATGGAGAAGCAGACCGCCTACAAGGACGCCACCAGCTACAACAACTACTACGAGTTCGGCACCGACAAGGCCGATCCGGCCAAGAACGCCGGCACGCTCAAGACCAGTCCGTGGACGGTGGACATCGAAGGCGAGGTCAAGAAGCCCTTCACGCTGGATCTCGATGCGCTGATGAAGCTGGCCCCGCTGGAAGAGCGGATCTACCGCCTGCGCTGCGTGGAGGGCTGGTCGATGGTGATCCCCTGGATCGGCTATTCGCTGTCGGCCCTGATCAAGAAGGCCGAGCCCACCGGCAACGCCAAGTACATCGAATTCGTCACCCTGGCAGACAAGAAGCAGATGCCCGGCCTGTCCGACCCGATCCTCAACTGGCCGTACCGCGAGGGACTGCGCATGGACGAGGCCAACCATCCGCTGACGCTGCTGACTTTCGGCATGTACGGCGAGGTGCTGCCCAACCAGAACGGCGCGCCGGTGCGCATCATCGTGCCGTGGAAGTACGGCTTCAAGTCGGCCAAGTCGATCGTCAAGATCCGCTTCGTCAAGGACGAGCCCAAGACTGCGTGGAACATGTACGCCGCGCGCGAGTACGGCTTCTATTCCAACGTCAATCCCAATGTCGACCACCCGCGCTGGTCGCAGGCCACCGAGCGCCGCATTGGCGAGGACGGCTTCTTCGCGCCCAAGCGCAAGACGCTGATGTTCAACGGCTACAGCGACGTGGCCGGCTTGTACGCGGGCATGGACCTGCGCAAATTTTATTGACCGTTGAGGTAGTCCAGCATGCAGCTCGCTCCCGCCGCTCTCCGCAATCTCGCGCCGCGCACCGTCAACGTGCTGTGGTGGATCTTCCTGGCGCTGGCTTTTGCGCCGCTGGCGCGCCTGGTGGCGTTGGGATTCACCGGCGGGCTGGGCGCCAATCCGCTGGAGTTCATCACCCACGGCACCGGCGACTGGACGCTCTACCTCTTTTGCATCACGCTGGCTGTGACGCCGCTGCGCAAGCTCACCGGCATGAACTGGCTGGTGAAGATGCGCCGCATGCTGGGGCTGATGGCCTTCCTCTACCTGTGCCTGCACTTCACCACCTTCGTCTGGTTCGACCATTTCTTTGACGTCGGCGAGATCTGGAAGGACATCGTCAAGCGGCCCTTCATCACGGTCGGCGTGCTGGCCCTGGTGCTGACGATCCCGCTGGCCGTCACCAGCACCAACGGCATGGTGCGCCGACTCGGCGGCAAGCGCTGGCAAGCGCTGCACCGGCTGATCTACCTGATCGTGCCGCTGGGCGTATTGCACTACTGGTGGGACAAGGCCGGCAAGAACCTGATCGCCCAGCCGCTGCTGTTCGCGGTGCTGGTGGGCGTGCTGCTGGCGCTGCGCGTGTTGTGGCGCCAGGGCAAGAAGGCGACGCCCGAGCCGAAACCGAAACCCAAGCCGGCGTCGGCCACGCGTTCCTGATGTTTCCGGCTGCGGCCCAGACAGGGGCCGGCAGCAGCCAAAGCAAGATTTCACAGTCGTTTCCGTTCGGAGAAAACCATGTCCATCCTGAAACCTGCCGTCATCGTGACGGCGGCCGCCGCGCTGTGCCTGGCGCTGGTATCCATGGCGCGCGTCAATGCCGCCGAATCCGCCGTCGCCGTGCCGGTTGCCGCCGGCAAGGCGCAATTGCCATCTTCTGCCCAGAGCGAGACCGTGGTGCTGGCCGGCGGCTGCTTTTGGGGTGTGCAGGGAGTGTTCCAGCACACCAACGGCGTGCTGCGCGCCGTGTCCGGCTATGCCGGCGGCAAGTCCGGCACCGCCACCTATGAGATGGTCAGCTCCGGCTCGACCGGCCATGCGGAGGCGGTGCAGGTGACCTATGACCCGCGCAAGATCTCCTTCGGCCAGATCCTGCAGATCTATTTCTCGGTGGCGCACGACCCGACCCAGCTGAACCGCCAGGGGCCGGACCATGGCACGCAATACCGTTCGGCCATCTTCACCGCCAACGACCAGCAGAAGCAGGCGGCCGACGCCTACATCGCGCAGATCAACGCAGCCAAGGTGTTTGCCGCGCCCATCGTGACGCAGGTGACGCCGCTGCAGGGCTTCTACGCGGCCGAGGATTATCACCAGGATTACGCCACGCTGCATCCCAACCAGCCTTACATCGCCTACAACGATCTGCCCAAGATCGCCAATCTGCAGAAGATGTACCCGGCCATCTATCGCGCCGATCCGGTGCTGGTGTTCAAGCGCTGAGTTCCTGAACTGCTTTCCCGGCACGCTTGCCGCAAGCCGCATCGTTCGCGCGATGCGGCTTTTTTCTTTGGCGCGCCACGCGCCGCGTGAGCGCTTCCGGATGACAGATTTGTCATTCGATTGTCATTCGATGGTTGCTGCGTGTTGCCTACACTCCATGCATCACTTTCCCGAGGAGACAGCATGCAAGCATCCGCCCACCGCAGTTCCCGCCACAACCTGCGCCGGCTGATGCTGGCGGCCTGCGTCATCGCGCCTTTGTCTGCGGCGGTGCTGGCGCACGATATGCACGATATGAACGATATGCATGGAATGGCCGCGCCGGCCGCGGCCAAACCGCCGGCCTTCGTCGCCAGCACCGCCAAGCCCTTCGACGGGCTGATGGGCGACGCCATGAACGTCATGGACTACGGCATGAAGCAGGCGCCGATGAACGGCAATGCCGACCACGATTTCGTCACCATGATGCTGCCGCACCACCAGGGCGCGGTGGACATGGCCAAGGCGGTGCTGCTGTACAGCCAGGATCCCGAGATCCGCAACCTGGCGCTGGGCGTGATCGCCGAGCAGAACAACGAAATCCAGGTAATGCAGGCCTGGCTCAAGCGCCACGGTTATCCGACCGACGCGCCCTGATGCGTCCTTCTCCACTTTCCCTCACCACCGACAAGAGAGACAAGCAACGATGAACAAACTCACCTTCGTATTCTCAGCCGCGGCGCTCGGCCTGGCCGCATCATCGGCCATGGCGTTGCCTACCGCCCAAGACCGTGTCTACACGGCCGACCAGAACAGCAATACGGTCTCGGTCTTCAACCCGGCCGACAATACGCTGGTCGGCCAGATCCGCCTGGGCAACCCGCGTCCCGACGTGCTCTCTCCGCTGTACAGGGGCCAGATCAATGTGCACGGCATGGGTTTTTCGCCGGACCACAAGACGCTGGTGGTGATCTCCAACGGTTCCAATTCGGTCACCTTCATCGACACCGCGACCAATGCCGTGAAGGGCATCGCCTACGTCGGTCGCTCGCCGCATGAAGGCTTCTTCACCGCCGACGGCAAGGAAGTGTGGGTGGTGGTGCGCGGCGAGGACTATATCTCGGTGATCGACCCCAAGACCTTCAAGGAAAAGCGGCGCATCCAGACTGCGGTCGGCCCCGGCATGGTGCAGTTCATGCCGGACGGCAAGCTGGCCTTCTCGGTGGCCAGCTTTACGCCGCAGGTCGATGTGATCGACGTCAAGTCGCACAAGGTGATCAAAAAAATCGACGTGGTCAGCCCGTTCTCGCCCTTCCTGCAGTTCACGCCGGATCACAAGGAGCTGTGGATGACCCACAAGGACGTGGGCAAGGTGACCCGCATCGATACGCACACCCTGAAGGTGACAGGCGTGATCGACACCGGCTTCATCACCAACCACCTGGCGTTCGCGACGGTGGATGGCCGTGTGCTGGCCTACGTCACCGTGGGCGGTGAGAACGTGGTGAAGGTGTTCACCACCGACGCCGAGGCCAAGCTGGTCGCCACCATCCCCACCGGCGCGCTGCCGCACGGCATCTGGACCTCGGATGACAGCAGCCGCATCTACGTCGGCCTGGAGAACGGCGACGGCGTGGAGGTGATCGACCCGGCACAGAACAAAGTGGTGGCGCATATCGCCGGCGGGCAGGCGCCGCAGGCGCTGGTGTTCCTCTCCAACGTGGTGAAGCAGGGCGGCGGCAAGCAGAACCTGATGCCGCTGGCCAATGCCGAGCCGACCAATATCCGCCTGAAGCCGGTGACGTCGGCTGACGCGCGCGGCTTCGTGGTCTTGCGCAATCTGGGCGTGGTCGACGCGCTGGAGGTCTCGCTGTTCAAGCTCAAGCCGCAGACCAACTACAACGTCTATCTGAGCGGCCAGGCCACGCCGGTGGCCAGCTTCGTGACCGATGCCAAGGGCATGTCCAACGGCACCGCGATCGGCCCCACCCGCAAGCTGGCAACGTCCGGCGCGGACGCCGCCCCGGCCAGGCTGATTGTGATGGAGGGCAATGCGCCGGTCGACGAGGCCCGCGCGGCGCTGGTCAGCGACATGTAATGCGCAGGTAAAAGCGCAGCAAAGGGCGCTTCACGTCCGGGGCAGGGATGAGACAATACGGCGTTTTGCCCGTCGCCAGTCCATCCCGCCCCGCCCATGAACGCTACCGAAACGCTCAGACACGCCTTCCAGCTCTTCGAGCAGGAACATTACGCCGCCGCCGAAGAGGCCTTGTTCGGCCTGCTGCAGCAGGAGCCTGATCATCTGCAGGCGCTGCACCTGCTGGGCAGCGTGGCAGCCGCGCAAGGGCGCTTCGAGGAAGCAGCGGTGGTGCTGCAGCGCGCCTTGCGGGTATTGCCGCACGATGCGCAGGAGGGCAACGAGGCGCTGGCGATCCGCTACAAGCTGGGTCGCGCTTTCTATGAGCAGGGTCGCGTCGAAGACGCTTTCCTGCTGTACCGCGACCTGATCGAGACCGGCTATCGCCTGCCCGAGCTGTTCGTCGCCGCTGCCGCCGCGCTGCAGGCGCTCTCGCCCGCAGGCAAGAACGACGAGCAGGCCATTGCGCTGCTGGACGAGGCCTTGCAGTTGCAGCCCGATTCTCCCGATACCTGGCACCGCAAGGCGCTGCTGCATGAACGCCGCAGGGACTGGGCGGCCGCGCGCGCCAGCATGCACCGGGTCTTGCAGCTGGACGGCCGGCGCGCCGTCTACTGGCTTGACGCCGGCCTGGCCGAGCATGCCTTGGGCGAGTTCGAGGAGGCGCTGAAGTTCTACGACCAGGCCCTGATCGTCGACCCGGATTACGTCGATGCCCACGTCAGCCGCGGCACCAGCCTGGCGCGCCTGCGCCAGTACGACGACGCCATCGACAGCTACCGTCGCGCGCTCGCGCTGCAGCCCGACGACGCCGACGCCAAGGTCAACCTCGCGTTCTCGCTGCTGGTGCTGGGTAGGATGCAGGAAGCGCTGCCGCTCTATGAATGGCGCTGGGAGGGGCGCAGCGCCGATCCCTATCGCCACGCGGCGATTCCCGCTTGGAACGGCGCCAGTTCGTTGCGCGGCAAGCGCATGTTGTTGTGGGCCGAGCAGGGCCACGGCGACACTATCCAGTTCAGTCGTTACGTGCAACAGATCGTCGAGGCCGGTGCGCAGGTCGTGCTGGAAGTGCCGGCCGCGCTGCTGCCGTTGATGGCGAGCCTGCCGTCGGCATCGCAGCTGGAGCTGGTCGCCATGGGCGCGCCGCTGCCTGCGCTCGACTACCAGCTGCCGCTGATGAGCCTGGCGCTGGTGTGCAATACCCAAGCCGACGACATTCCCGCCCCCGTGCCTTACCTGCGCGCCGACGAGGCGCGCCTGCAGGCCTGGAGCGCGCGCATCGACACGCTGGCGCCGCGCGCATCCGGCCGCCTGCGCGTGGGCATCGTCTGCTCCGGCAATGCCGGCAACGTCAACGACCGTCGTCGCTCCATCGCCCTGGAACAATTTGCGCCGCTGGCACAGGCGCGTGCGGATCTGGATTTCTTCATCCTTCAGCCTGACCTGCGCGCGGCAGACGCCGTCTGGCTGGCCGCGCATGACGCCTGGCACTGGCTGGGGGCGGGGATTGGCGATTTCGCCGACACCGCTGCGGCGCTGGCGTGCATGGACCTACTGGTGACGGTGGACACCGCCGCCGCCCACCTGGCCGGGGCGCTTGGCTTGCCGGTGTGGATCGCGCTGCCGTTCGCGCCGGACTGGCGCTGGTTCCTCAATCGCCACGACTCGCCGTGGTATCCGACGGCGCGGCTGTTGCGCCAGCAACGCGCAGGCGAGTGGGGCGATGTGATATTGACGATGAAGGCGGCGCTGGCGGTGTCGGACCTCGCGCGGCCTTAGGTCTTCAGAGCTTGTTGGCCGGCGCCGTCTCAAAATAGCGCTTGGTGTTGAGGTGCACCAGCGGGCTCGCCATGAGCTCCTCCAGCGGCCACCAGCGCAGTTCGGCGTGCTGCGCATCCGGCGTGATGCGACTGCCGTCGGGCAGGATGCAGCGGCATCCCAGGGCAACATAGTGCGTATTGATGCCGGCGCGGCCGAGCGCGTTGTCGTCGTAGATGTGATCGAAGGCGCCCAGCAATTCCCAGTCCTGCGGCGCAATGCCCAGCTCGACCCGGGCGATGCGGCGAATGGCATCCTTTAATGCTTCATTCTTGCGGATGCGTCCGCCCGGCACGAACCAGAAATCCTGCGCCGGCCGGTTGCGCCGGTGGCCCAGCAAGACATCGCCGCCGGCATTGCGGATGATCAGGTCGATCGACACCAGCGGCGTGGAGTCGACGACGAGGGCAAAGTCGTCCGGGGGCAGATTCATGCGGGGATCCTGATGAGCTTGAAGATCAAAAGACGGTGCTGAACATCGGCAGTATCAAACAGCAGGCGTGGCGCAGGCCAAAAGCAGAAAAGCCTTCCAAAGAAATCTTTGGAAGGCTTTGTATTCTGGTGGGGCGTCACAGATTCGAACTGTGGACCTACGGATTAAGAGTCCGCTGCTCTACCAACTGAGCTAACGCCCCGTTGCTTCACTTCGCTGTTTGCTTAGTGCTGCAAGAGAGGACGCATTATAGGAGGGCCTTTTAAACTCCGCAAGCCCTTTTTTGAAAAATCTTAAAAATATTTGCGATTTGCTGAGGCGGCGGTGGAACGACAGGGGCCGAGTTCGGTAGCAACCGGCCCTAAAGCCGCGTCAGAGCGCGCTCTTGATGCCGTTGACCCAGGATTTTGCCGGCAGCTTGGTCTGCGCCTCGATCAACGCCGCACGCGCGTACAGGTCGACGAAGTTGAATTCCTGCTTGCCTTTGAAGGCCAGCGCGACCACGTTGCCGTCGTGCACCTCAGGCAACGAGACCACGGTGTCGAAGGCGTATTCCATGGCGCGCAGGTTCTTGGCATAGCTGGGATGGTCGCCGAACAGGTTGACCGTCATCACGCCGCCTTCGGCCAGGCTGTCGTAGCAGGCTTGGTAGAACTCGGGCGTATCCAGCACCGGGCCGCGCGCGGTGGCGTCGTACAGGTCGACCTGCAGGGCGTCGATGATGCCGTGGCCGGCGGCGTGGACGATGAAGTCCATGGCGTCGCTTTCGATGAGCATCAGGCGCTCGTCCGGCTGCGGCAGCTTGAACATGCTGTGGCAGATGGCGATCACCGCCGGGTTCAGCTCCACGGCGGTGACCTGGGCCTGCGGGAATTCGCGATAGCTGTACTTGGTCAGCGCGCCGGTGCCCAGCCCCAGCTGGACGATATGGCGCGGCGACGGGTTGAAGAGCATCCAGGCCATCATCTGCTGGGCGTATTCCAGCTCGATCCAGTCCGGCTTGCGGATGCGCATGGCGCCTTGCACCCACTCGGTGCCGAAATGCAGGTAGCGCACCCCGTCCAGCTCGGACAGCGTCACCGGGACGAACTTGGGCTTGCGCGGTTTGGCGGCGTCGGCTTCGAGCTGGCGGCTACGCCGGTTGGGGCCGGCCTTGGTGTTGGCCTGGGCTTCGATGGATTTTCTTCTGATCAGCATGGTGTGGAGTAATGTGGCGGCGGCCGGCACGGGAGGAGAAAGGGCCGCGGATGCCGAATGATACATGCATCCCCGCATGCCGCCGCCGACGCTCCGGCGCACGCATTGCGACTTTGCAGCGCCAGCCGCATATGCTCATGCGGATTCATTCGTTTTACGGCGCAAGCCCATGTGTGAGGATGCCATCCTCATTCTTATCGGGGACATCATGCAATTCGCACCATTGGCAAGACTGGCAGGCGCCGCCGCGGCGCTGACGATCACGCTGGCGCTGGCGCCGCAGGGCGCCCTGGCGCAGGACAAGAACAAGATCAAGGTCGGCATCTCGGTGGGCAACGCCGAGGCCACCTTCGAGGTCGTCAAGAAAGTCGCGGCGCGCGAAGGCTTGGAGATTCAGACCGTGGTCTTCAGCGACTACCTGCAGCCCAACGCCGCGCTGGCTGCCGGCGACCTGGACGCCAATGCCTTCCAGCACCAGCCCTACCTGGACAGCCAGATCAAGGCGCGCGGCTACAAGATCGTGCCGGTGGGCCTGACCATCACCGCGCCGCTGGGTATTTATTCCAAGAAATACAAGTCGATCGACCAGTTGCCCAATGGCGCCTCGATCGGCATCCAGAACGATCCCTCCAACGGCAACCGCGCGCTGCTGCTGTTGCAGAAGGCCGGCCTGATCAAGCTCAAGCCCGGCGTGGGCGAGAACGGCGTCAACGCCACGCCTCTGGATGTGGTGGACAACCCGAAGAAGCTGAAGCTGGTCGAGCTGGACGCGGCCCAGCTGCCGCGCTCGCTGGATGACCTGGCCGCCGCCTCGATCAACAACGACTATGCCTTCAAGGCCGGCCTGTCGCTGCAAAAGGACACCATCGCCGTGGAAGACCCGCGCGGCCGCTACGCCAACCTCATCGCCACCCGCGCCGATGACAAGGACAAGCCCTGGGTCAAAAAGCTGGTGCACGCCTACCAGTCCGAGGAGGTGCGCAAGTTCATCGAGACCGAATACAAGGGATCGCTGGTGCCGGCATTCTGATTGCTGCTGAGAGGCAAGCCGACTTGACTTGGGGGTAGGCCTTTAAGCGCTTTTCATTGTCATCATAGGCATGACACACGACGCTGGGTCCCGGCCTGCGCCGGGCGACACGGTAGAGAAAACTTGAATCCCCGTTGGGACGATTCATCTCCTGCCTGTCGTCCCGGCGAAGGGCGGGGCCCAGCGTCGTTGCACTGTCTCCAAGCCAAGGCCGGCTTTTTTATCAGCCATGGCGCGCAACCGCCGCATCGCTCGGCTACACTGCGCCCATGCTCAAAAATCTCATCCTCTGCATCAAGCTGGCCATCGTCTTCGCGGGCATCGTGTTCTTTGCGAAGGCGCTGCAGTATCTGATCTTCAATGGCGGCTTCTCGGGCGAGTTTTACGACTATCTCTTCTTCCGAAAGTGACGGATGCGTCGGGGCAAGGCGGATAACGCCGTGCCCGTCGTGAAGTTCGCAAGCACAGAAAAATATCTCATGTTGAAAAAATTGCTTTCGATAGGACTGCTGATGGTGATGAATAACGAGGCGCAAGCCGCTGCGCCCGACTTTGCTGCGGTAACTGCCATGCTGCAAAAGGCGACTGGCGCCGAAGTGCGTCCCTATTCGACGCGTGATTTCGGCAGAGATAAATACGCCGGCGCGATATCGGCGCTGGTACCGGAAGACATTGCAGAAGAAAAAATGCTGGCGTTGCGCCGCGAGCTGCCGCCGCAATGGCTAAGCTTCGTTGGCACCACCAACAGTCTGGCCTCGCCCAAGCCGGTCGGGGCGGAGATCGTGGTCGGACCCGGGCGCGAAGCGCTGGACATTCTCGACATCGCACAAACCGATGCCGTCAACTACGGCATGGTGACCAAGGATCTGAAGGCACATCTCCGTCTGTGGGACCAGCAGTATGGCATCGATATCCTGCAGGCCGGGACCGACACTATCATGCTGAAACTGCGCAAGATGCCGGCCGACCTCGCAGCGTTCGCCCGCGAGGTCTACGAGTTCTGTCCTGACATTGTGGAGCAGGGCGCCGGAACAGTGGAGGCGCTGGAGGCATCGATCCGCGAGTATCACGGCGTGTTCCTCTGGTGGGATTGAGCTGGAATCAAGCTGAGCTGACGTCGGATGATGCCAGTTGGCGCCATATCCCCAATTTTTGTTCGTAAGACAGCGATGCATGCGCCGGGCTGCTCGACGGTAGCGACAGGATCCGGTAGCGGCGTGCACTTTCTCCCAACGCTTTGAGGCCGATCCTGGCTGCCGTGCCGCCGTTGAAGGCGATGGTCTGCAAGTCGGGCAAGGTCTGGAGCAAGGTCAGCAGGTCATTGTGGGAATGGTCCCGGATGTCGCTGTCCAGGCTGCCGATGCGGCGCGCATTGGCGATCACGTCCCACAGACCGATGCGATGCGCCAGCAGCGTCTGCAGGCGATCTTCATAGGCCATGGCCACCAGCGCCTCGCCGGTGATCTCTGATA
Source organism: Herbaspirillum sp. LeCh32-8 (assembly GCF_017814915.1). Classification (GTDB taxonomy): domain Bacteria; phylum Pseudomonadota; class Gammaproteobacteria; order Burkholderiales; family Burkholderiaceae_D; genus Herbaspirillum. Next base: position 241,978 of record NZ_JAGIPZ010000001.1, read on the forward strand.
GCAGCTTCCAGAAGCCGTTGCGCGGATGGCCGTAGTACTGACTTGCCGCCAGCGAGGCGGCGCCGGGCAGGCTGCCCAGGATCAGCGTGCGGGTGTCGGCCGCAACCACCGGCGGGAAGCTGGCCAGCAGGGGATCGGCGGCGGTGAATTGCAAGGGTTTGCGGGCGGGCATGGCGATGGAGAGATGAAAATATTTATTGGTTGCGCCGGCGCAGCGCGGGCAGGGCACAATGACGCGGCGCCCGCAGCCTGGGCGGGCAGGCGGGGGCGCGGATGCTGCAGCAGCGCGTCCGCCCGGCCGCCCGCCTTGCTGTTGCTTGCGGCAAAATGGCGATTTTAACGTCGATCCTGGCGTGGTTGGCACAGGCGCAATCCCTTTCATTTCCTATTCCTACGGAGACAAGAACATGGCAGACAAGGTCATCATCGTGACAGGCGGCAGCCGCGGCATCGGCGCGGCAACGGCCAAACTGGCGGGGCAGCGCGGCTATGCGGTCGCGGTCAACTATGTATCCAACCGCGACGCCGCCGAGGCGGTGGCGGCGGACATCCGCAAGGCCGGCGCTCGCGCCATCACCGTGGCCGGCGACGTGGCCAAGGAGGAGGACATCCTGCGCCTGTTCGCCACCGTGGACCAGGAGCTGGGCCCGGTCACCGCGCTGATCAACAACGCCGGCATCCTGGACCACCAGTCGCGCCTGGACGCCATGAGCGCCGAGCGCATCAACCGCGTGCTGATCGCCAACATCACCGGCAGCCTGCTGTGCGCGCGCGAGGCGGTCAAGCGCATGTCGACCAAGCATGGCGGCAAGGGCGGAACCATCGTCAACCTGTCGTCGATGGCCGCCAAGCTGGGTGGCCCCGGCGAGTATGTCGACTACGCCGCCTCCAAGGGCGCGATCGACGCCTTCACCATCGGCCTGGCCAAGGAAGTGGCCGCCGAGGGCATCCGCGTGAACGCCGTGCGCCCGGGCCTGATCTATACTGACATCCACGCCAGCGGCGGCGAAGCGGGCCGGGTCGACCGGCTCAAGGACGCCGTGCCGATGAAGCGCGGCGGCAGCGCCGAGGAAGTTGCCAACGCCATCATGTGGCTGGTGTCGGACGAGTCATCCTACGCCACCGGCACCTTCATCGACGTGTCCGGCGGCCGCTGAGCCCGGCGCAAGGTCGTTCGCATCCACCAACCCACCCGCAACGGAGGCAGGCATGAACACCGCACCACAGCGTCGCATCGACGAACTGCTTTCGCGCTATGCCGAGAGTCACCGCGACCCGATGAACGAGATCATCCATTGCGTGTGCATCCCGGCCATCGTGTTTTCCCTGCTCGGGTTGTGCTGGGCGCTGTCGCCGGCGGTGGCGCTGGTGGTCGCGGCGGCGTCGCTGGCGTATTACCTGAGCCTGTCGCCGCCGTTCGCCGTGGGCATGCTGGCCATGGCGACGGTGATGCTGGTGCTGCTGGCGCGCCTGCCGGCGGGGGCGGTGCTGCCGGTGTCGGCGGTGGTGTTCGTGCTGGCCTGGATAGGGCAGTTCGTCGGCCACAAGATCGAGGGCAAGAAGCCGTCCTTCTTTGAGGACTTGCGCTTCCTGTTGATCGGGCCCTTGTTCGTGCTGAGTTTTCTGTACCGGCGCTGGCAGATCCGCTATTGAGCGCGGCGCGCAAAAGGCCGCCGGATTCGGCGACCGGCCCGGTTTGTATTAAGATGTAAAGAATTGTTTGCCGCCCGGGGAAAAGCGCGATCATGCCGATCGGCGAGGCGCAGGCAATTCACGCTGCCCGATGACCGGGCCTTATTTCAGTCGGAGTGTTTTTGTATGAAGAAATTGATTTTGATCGCAGCATTGGGCGCCCTGGTGGCGGGTTGCGCCGTCGAGCCGAACTCGGCCAGCGTCTATAACACCCGCCAGGCGCAGGGCGAACAGACCGTGCGCATGGGCGTGGTCGAGTCGATCCGCAACGTGACCATCGACAAGGGTTCGTCGGGCGTCGGCACCCTGGCCGGCGGCGCGCTGGGCGGCATCGCCGCTGGTTCCAACATCGGCGGCGGCAACGGCGCGTTGGCGGCCGGCATCGTCGGCGCGCTGGCCGGCGGCGTGCTGGGCAATCAGGCGGAAGCCCGCCTGGCCAATCGTCCGGGTCTGGAAATCACCGTGAAACTGGACAACGGCGAGTTGCGGGCCATTACCCAGGATGCGGACGAGCCCTTCCGCGTCGGCGAGCGCGTGCGTCTGCTGTCCAACGGCCGCACAACCCGCGTGACGCACTGATCTTGCGTTCGGCGTCGCCGGCAACGGCGCGCGGCAAGCAAGAGCCAGGCATGAGAAAAAGCAGGACTTCGGTCCTGCTTTTTTCATGGGCGCTCGCAATGTTCTCCGGCCTGCCGCTCCATCCATTCCTCCCGTCCGAGTCGGTATAACCGGTGCAGCCGCAGTGGATGCTCCGGCGGCAGGCGCGGGTGCAGGAAGTCTTCGCGGATGTCGTAGTGCATGCCCAGCCGCTGCATCACCGCCAGCGAACGATGGTTGGCCGGCACCGTGAAAGACACGATTTCGGGCAGCTCCAGCGCGGTGAAGCCGTGGCGCAGTGCGCAGGCGGCGGCCTCGGCGGCGTAGCCCCGGCCCCACAGGTCGGCGGCCAGGCGCCAGCCGATCTCCACCGCCGGCGTGAAATGGGCATTGAAGGACACCCGCAGCAGGCCGACAAAGCCGGCGAACTCCGTCACGCCCGGGATCTCCAGCGCCCAGGGGCCGAAGCCGTGCTCTGCAAAATGCGCCTCGATGCGATCGGCCAGGGCGTCGCTGTCCGGCCGGGGAAGTGCGGTGGGGAAGTGCGCCATCACGCGCGGGTCGGCATTGATGGCGGCGAACGGCGCGCGGTCGGCGTCGCGCCAGGGGCGCAGCAGCACGCGCTCGCCGCGCAGCGAGACCGGCGACTGCGTGCCGTCAGGGCGCGGGCGGTTGTTCGTCATGCGTCTGCTTGCGCTTGACCAGCCAGATATAGATCACCGTCTGCAGCAAGGCCACGGTACTGCCGACGATCACTTCGCCCACCCGCATGAAGGCCAGGTGCAGCTCCTGGTTCAGCCCGCTGCCGCTGAAGGCGGCTGACAGCAGGATCACCACCGTGGCCGGCCCCAGGCGCCAGTTGCTGGGATAGTTCTGCAGCAGCATGGCCACCACCACGGCAGCCGTCAGCGCCACCAGCATGGCCAGGAAGGTCGGGCCGAAGACCACCAGCGCGATGCATGAGATCACGCAGCCGGAGAGGGTGTTGATCAGCCGCGCGCGAAAGTTGGCCTTGGCCACCGTCATGTCGGGCTCGGTCACGATGATCAGCGAGATCATGGCCCAGTAGGGCTCCGCGATGCCGGCCGCGCGCAGGCCGTACCAGAGGATCAGGCAGCCGGACAGGATCTTGACCAGATAGGCCAGCGCGTTCTTGCGCGGGTTGATGAAGTTGAATTCCATGGGATGCAAGGACTGACGGGACTTCGATGGTACCCACGGATGCGCGGGCAGGGCAAGGCGGCGGTTCGCGCCCCAAGCAAAAACGCCGCCGCGTCCCTGGGGAGCGCGGCGGCGTCAGCCGGTAGCAATGCGTCCGGTGTTACTTGGAGGCCATGCCCAGCAGCATGTCGTTCAGGCGCTTGACGAAGCCCGACGGATCGCCCAGCGCGCCGCCTTCGGCCAGCAGGGCCTGGTCGAACAGGATATGCGACCAGTCGCCGAACTTGGCTTCTTCATACTTCAGGCGCTGCACCAGCGGGTGATCCGGATTGATTTCCAGGATCGGCTTGGACTCCGGCGCGTTCTGGCCGGCCGCCTTGAGCATGCGCACCAGGTTGCCGGACAGTTCGTTCTCGTCAGCCACCAGGCAGGCGGGCGAGTCGGTCAGGCGGAAGGTGACGCGCACGTCCTTGGCCTTGTCGGCCAGGGCGGTCTTCATCTTCTCGACCAGTTCCTTGTAGTCGGCCTGGGTGTCTTCGTGCTGCTTCTTCTCGGCTTCGTTTTCCAGTTCGCCCAGGTCGAGGCCGCCCTTGGCCACCGAGGCCAGCTCCTTGCCTTCGAACTCGGTCAGGAAGGACAGCAGCCATTCGTCCACGCGGTCAGTCATGATCAGCACTTCCACGCCCTTCTTGCGGAAGATCTCCAGGTGCGGGCTGTTCTTGCCGGCCTGGTAGTTCTCGGCGGTGACGTAGTAGATCTTGTTCTGGCCTTCCTTCATGCGGCCCACGTAGTCGGCCAGCGAGACGCTCTGGGCGTCGCTGTCGCCATGGGTGGAGGCGAAGCGCAGCAGCTTGGCGATGCGGTCCTTGTTGGCCGCGTCCTCGCCGATGCCTTCCTTGAGCACCTGGCCGAATTCGGTCCAGAACGTGGCGTACTTGTCCTTCTGTTCCTGCTCGTCGCTGTTGGCCAGTTCTTCCAGCAGGCTCAGCACGCGCTTGGTCGAACCCTCGCGGATGGCGCGCACGTCGCGCGACTCCTGCAGGATTTCGCGCGAGACGTTCAGCGGCAGGTCGGCCGAGTCGATCACGCCCTTGACGAAGCGCAGGTAGACCGGCATCAGCTGCTCGGCGTCGTCCATGATGAACACGCGCTTGACGTACAGCTTGATGCCGCCGCGCTTGTTGCGGTCCCACATGTCGAACGGCGCGCGCGCCGGGATGTAGAGCAGCTGGGTGTACTCGCTGCGGCCTTCCACGCGGTTGTGGGTGTAGGCCAGCGGCGCGCCGAAGTCGTGCGAGACGTGCTTGTAGAACTCCTCGTACTGCTCGGGCGTGACCTCCGACTTGCTGCGGATCCACAGGGCGCTGGCCTGGTTGACGGTTTCCAGCTCATCCTTCTCGACGGTTTCCTTCTTCTCGTCGTCCCATTCTTCCTTCTTCATCAGGATGGGCAGGGAGATGTGGTCGGAGTACTTGCGGATGATGGACTTCAGTTGCCAGGCGGAAAGGTACTCATCCTCGCCTTCGCGCAGGTGCAGGATGATGTCGGTGCCGCGACCGGGCTTGGTAATTGCTTCGATGGAGAAATCGCCGGCGCCTTCGGATTCCCAGCGCACGCCCTGGTCGGCCGGGGTGCCGGCGCGGCGCGTTTCGACGGTGATGCGATCAGCGATGATGAAACCGGAGTAGAAGCCCACGCCGAACTGGCCGATCAGGGCGGCGTCCTTCTGCTGGTCGCCCGACAGGCGGGAGAAGAATTCCTTGGTGCCGGACTTGGCGATGGTGCCCAGGTGAGAAATCGCCTCCTCGCGGTTCATGCCGATGCCGTTGTCGGAGATGGTGATGGTGCGGGCCGCCTTGTCGAAGCCGACCGTGATTTTCAGCTCCGGGTCATCCTCGAACAGGCTGCCGTCGTTGATGGCTTCGAAGCGCAGCTTGTCGGATGCATCGGAGGCGTTGGAGATCAGCTCGCGCAGGAAAATTTCCTTGTTGGAATACAGCGAGTGGATCATCAGCTGCAGCAGCTGTTTGACTTCGGCCTGGAAGCCCATGGTCTGTTTTTCGGATGCCACGTTTATTTCCTTGTTAAGTGTTCAGTAGAAACGAAAGGGAGTGAAAAAAGTTGCAATAGCGAGCAGCAATCGCGGATGGGCAAGATATAGGGAAGACCTGTGGTTTTTCAACCGCATTTTCAGTGACTTTTATAAGCTTTTGTCATTTTTCGGAAATCCCTGATAGCGGATAGACATCAGCATGACGATAATTGCCGACGTTGAAAACGATCAAGTCAATTGAAATTAAAAGATTTTTTAAGGTTTTTATGTAATTTTCCTGCCATGTGCGGGTGTTAAAATTACTTTTGCCAAAATACAAAGTTTTGTTGACATATAATCACTATTTCTTTGGGCCTCACAACAAGAACAATACCTAGGCCGGTGTGTGATTAGCGGAATCCGCGTCATGGGATCGCGGATTTTTTCTTATTCATTGGATGGGGTCGATGGATCGGCGGGATGCCGGTGCGTCGTGTTGATGATAGTGCTCAAAAGCAAGCGTTTTTTACTCGGTATTTCCCTGGGACTGACCGCGCACCAATTTGCCTGCGCCGCGGAAGACCTGGCACCGCTGTCCGAACCGCCGGCGCGCGCGCCGTCCGCGGCCGCGGCGCCGACGCCGACCATGCCAGCCGCACCCGTGCTTTCGGCGCCGAGCGCGGCGCCCGCTCCCGACAAGCTTGACCTTCCGCCGCAGATCCGCCTCGGGCGCGATCCGGTCGGCCCTGCGCCAGGCGAGCAACGCCTGCCGGCGCTGCTGCCGGTGGACGCCAGGCTCGGCCCCAGCCCGGATGACGAGATCCTGGTGCTGCTGCGCCAGTCCGATGCAGATTTTTCCGGCAACACCATCGTCCTGCCGGAGGCGACCATCGTCCCCGAAGGCGATCCGGTGCCGCGCCTGACCTTGCAGCAGGTGCTGGACCTGGCGCTGAACAACAGCTACAGCTACGCCGCCACGTCGGCCCAGGCCGACCAGGCGCGTTACCAGGCCAAGGCCGCGCTGGGTCAGCTGGGGCCGACGCTGGACGTGCGCGCCCAGAAGGGCAAGGAATATTCCTCGCCGTCCTCGGTCATCGATCCCAATACCGGCACGATCCAGAAGGCGTCTGATCACAAGCGCTGGGACGTGACGGTGATCGGCCGCCAGCCGGTGTTCGCGCCGGGCTCCTTTTTTGACTACCGCAAGTCCAGTTCGCTGGCCGACGCCGCCGACCTGCGCCGCGACGACGCCCGCGAGACCCTCTATTACAACTCCATCAAGGCCTACTACGACGTGATGCGCGCCTATGCATCGCTGTCGTTCTCGCGTTCTTACGCGCAGCGCATGAACACCTTGCTGGACTACATGCGCAAGCGCCTGGAAGGCGGCGGCGCCAGCCGCATCGACTTCGAGCGCGTGCGCGGCCGTTCGCTGACCGCGCAGGCCGCCGTGGCCGAAGCCGAGGGCGCGCTGGAGTCGGCCATGGTCTCGCTGAACCAGATCACCGGCCGCAAGATCGAGCAGGTCGAAGTGCCCGACCACATGATGCCGGTGGTGCCCGACAGTTCCAAGCTGGCGCTCAACAACGTCTACGAGAGCAACCCCGGCGTGCGCGCCGCGCGGCGCGACGTCGAGGCGGCCGGCCTGGAGCTGAAGTCGGCGCGTTCCAAGTTCTCGCCGACCTTCGCCGTCGAGTGGACGCAGCAGAAGACGCGCGGCGCCGGCGGCGCCATCGACACCTCCACCAACGCGCTGCAGCTGTCGACCGACCGCCGCCTGATGCTGGTGATGACCATGAACCTGCTCAACGGCGGCAGCGACATGTACTACACCAAGCAGATCGACGCCAAGTACGTCGAGAAGAGCAACACCGCGCTGGATCTGGAGCGCAAGCTGCGCGAGCAGATCGAGATCAATTACCGCACGCTGGGCGCGGTCAGGAAGCGCATGGACATCTCGCGCCAGGCCTACCTGACCAATGCCAACGTGGCCGACGTGTTCCTGGAGCAGCTCTCGACCGGCAGCAAGCAGCTGCTCGACGTGCTGGATGCCTATCAGCAGGCCTACCAGGCGCGGATGGATTTTGCGGCCCTGCTGTTCCAGCAGGCCGATATCAGTTACCAGATCCTGCGTAACACCGGCCGGGCGTCGTCGCTGATCGCGCCGCCGGCGCAGGCAGACAAATAGTTCGAGGGGAAGGCATGGAGGGCGGAAAGGAACAGAATTTCTGGCCAGGCTTCGTGGACGCGCTGTCCAACGTGGTGCTGGTGATGATCTTCGTGGTCGTGGTGTTCGTCGTCACGTTGTTCTATTACTCGCAGAAGCTGGCCCAGATGAAGGTCAGCAAGCTGGTCTCGCAAAGCCAGACGCAGGCGGTGCAGGGCGAGGTCAAGAGCAAGCGCAACGATTTGATCAAGACGCCGGACAGCACCGAGGTCAACGAGTCCGACAGCAAGGCCGAGCGTGATCGCGCCGAGGAAGTGGTGCAGTTGAAGCGCGAGGTGGCGGCCCTGAAGGCCAAGCTGGCCGCCGCGCCGCTGCAGTCCGACGCCGGCAGCATGCGCAGCGCTGCGCCGCCGTCGAGCCCCAATGCGATCCAAGTCAAGACTGATCCGACCAAGAACGAGATCGCGCCGGGCCTGAAGATCGATGCCAATGACAAGGCCGTGGTGCTGAACTTCGACGCCGACTCGACCCAGATGACCGAGGACGGCACCAAGGCGCTGGACCGCGGCATCGGCGACTGGATCAAGCGCGCCAAGTCCAGCCAGGGCAAGATCGTGGTGACCGGCGTGATCAGCTCGGGCGGCTACAGCGACAGCCGTCGCCGCGCCTATTACCGCACCGTCGCGGTGCGCAACTACCTGATCGACGCCGGCGTCGACAAGGAACGCGTGGTGAGCCGTGTGGCCACCGCCGAGAACGGCAACGAGAACGCCTCGCGCGTGATCGTCCAATATCTGGCAGGAGCCAAATGAGCATGTCGATCAAGCCCAACGCCATTGACGGGATTGCCTCCCGAGGCAAGGGCTTGATGCGCCGTCTCGCGCCGCGCCTGGATCGCCGCCTGGGCGAGCTGCGCAGCATGCCGCGCCCACGCATGGCGGTGCTGGCGTGCACGGTGTTGCTGGCGCTGCTGGTGATCTGGTCGGTGTTTGCGCCGATCGACATGGTGGTGCGCGGCAACGGCCGCATCGTCGCCTCCGAGCATAACCAGATCATCCAGCACTTGGAGGGCGGCATCGTCTCCGCCATCCTGGTGCGTGAAGGTGCGGCGGTGAAGAAGGGCCAGACCTTGATTTCGATTGCCGACGTGCGCGCCAACGCCGACCTTGGCGAGGGCCGGGTCAAGATCATCGGCCTGCAGGCCAAGATCGCGCGCCTGTCGGCCGAAGCTTCCGGCGCTGCGGCGCTGCAGATGCCGGCCGACATGGAGCGCAACGATCCGGCTGTGCAGAGCGAGCAGGCCGCCTTCGCCGCGCGCGGCGCCAAGCTCTCGCAGGAGCTGTCGGTGCTGCGCGAGCAGTCGGCGCAGCGCCAGGGGGAACTGGGCGAAGCCGTCAGCCGCCAGAAAAGCCTGACCAGCGAAGTCGACTTGGCCCAGCGCCAGTACAAGCTGATCCACAACATGCTGGAGCGCAATGCCGCCTCCCAGTTGGAAGACATCCAGGCCGCCGCGCGCGTGCAGGATGCGCAGAGCAAGCTGGCCGCCACCAACGCGATGATCCCGCGCCTGAACGCGGCGATCGCCGAGTCGCAGGCAAAGATGGGCGAAGCCTCCTCGCGCTTCCGTTCCGACGCCCGCACCGAACTGACCGCCGCCGAGACCGAACTGGCGCGCCTGCAGGAAGAAATCAAGTCGCGCAACGACCGCGTCTCGCGCTCGGAGGTGAAGGCGCCGATGGACGGCGTGGTCAACCGCGTGCTGATCAATACCGTCGGCGGCGTGGTCAAGCCGGGCGATCCTATTGTTGAAATGACCCCGAGCGACGACAAGCTGGTGATCGAAGCCAAGATCTCGCCGTCCGACCGCGCCCAGCTCATGACCGGCGCGCGCGCCCGGGTCAAGGTTTCGGCTTACGACTATGGCGTCTACGGCGCGATGGACGGCGTGGTGACCGAAGTCTCCGCCGACACCGTGCCCGAAGAGCGCGGCGAGCGCTATTACCGCGTCAAGATCGAGGTCACGCGTGGCGCCGGCGAGTTGCAACGCAACCTGGCGCTGATGCCCGGCATGACCGCCACCGCCGACATGATCGTCGGTCGCCGCACAGTGTGGCAGTACCTGATGTCGCCGTTGTCGCGCTTCTCGCAAAGCGCCATGAGGGAGCCGCGATGAGCCGTTTCCTTTGCATCGACTTCCTTTGCACCGTTTTCCCAGCCGCACGGACGAACCGCGCGTTGTCCGTTTTCATTTCCAGTATCGCTAGCGCCGCTAGCACCCATTCGCCCGGAACTTCGCCAGTATGAAAAACCTACGCCAATTCTATGCACTTGCCGCCATCCCGACGCTGTTGCTGCTGGTGGGAGCCTTCCTGTTCCGGGACTTCGTCCTGCATGCGATCCACATCAACCCGTTCCTGAACCTGTTCATCATCTCGGTGGCGGTGTTCGGCATCGCCCTGATCGGTTACAACATCTACCGCGTGAACTGGGAGCATGACAAGCTGATGCAGTTCTACGCCCGCACCAAGGCCGGCGAGTCGATGCAGGACCTGGTCCAGGCGCCCGAGTTCGCCGGCACCGAGATCGGCCAGGTGCTGGTCAGCGTGGCCAGCACCAAGGGCCGCCTGACCTCGCGTATCGAACAGGAGACCATCGAAGGTTCGCTGCATGACCTCAAGGCGCACCTGGAAGCCAAGACCGAATTCCCGCAGTTCCTGACCGGTTTCATGATCGCGCTGGGCCTGCTGGGCACCTTTATCGGCCTGCTGGAAACCCTGGTCGGCACCGCCGCCCTGATCGACGGCTTCGGCAAGGCCGCCGGCGGCGGCGACATGGACGCCTCCTTCATGCGCCTGGTGGCCGACCTGCAAAAGCCGCTGGCGTCGATGGGCACCGCGTTCTCGGCCTCGATGTTCGGCCTGATCGGCTCGCTCTGCCTGGGCCTGACGCTGACCCCGCTGCGCGGGGCCGGCAAGAAGCTGGTGGCGCGCGCGCGCGAGTGCATCAGCGACATGGTGCAGCACGTGATCCACGATATGAGCGGCCCGGCGGCAACCCAGCGCCAGGGCGTCTCGGAAACCTTCCTGGCCGAGTTCCTGCAAGACTTGATGGTGCTGCAGCGCGAATCCATCATGGCCGCGCGCAACAGCTCGGAAGCCTCGCTGCAGGCCGGCATCAAGCTCGAAGGCCTGAACGAGCGCCTGAACAACATCGTCCAGCTGTTCAACGACAGCATGGAAGAGTCGCGCAACCTGCGCCAACTGGTGGCCTTCGGCCCGCGCATGCATGAAACCGCGCAGCTGACGCTGGAAGAGATCCGCAACGTCGGCCAGATCATCAACAACAAGATCACCTCGGCGCGCGACCTCAACGACAGCCTGTCGGCGCTGGAAGAACGCCTCTCGGTGAATGGCGACATCGCCAACCGCACCTTCGAAGTGCTGCCGCAGATCGTCTCCAACATCCAGGCCGGCCAGCTCGCGATGTCGGCGGCGATGACCTCCCTGCAGGCGCAGCAGAGCGAAATTTCCAACATGAACGAGAAGAGCGCGCAGAACATCGCGCAGCTGCCGACGCTGCTGAACCAGATCTCGATCCGCCTGGCCGACGAGATGGGCGCCATCCAGTACCAGGGCGAAATCCAGTCCACCGTGGCGGCGCGCCTGAACGAACTGGGCAACACCATCGGCGAGAACTCCAGCAACATGGCGCGCGACGCGCTGTCGGCGCGCCAGCTGCAGATCGACCTGGCCAAGCACATGGCCACCCAGAACGACCGCGTGAAGAACCTGGGCGCGATCCCGCAATCGCTGACCTCGATCACCGAGGCGCTGATGCGCCAGAACATCAACTGGCAGACCGTGATTGAAGAAATGCGCAGCGGCCGCCAGACCATGGTCAAGGACCTGCGCCTGGAACTGCGCGAAGCGATTCGCGAGATGTCCGCCAACCGCGGCGCGCAGCCCTGAGCGCCTAGCGCGCAGGCACGGAGCAACCGGAGCATTTGACGATGAACGAAAGCGAACAGGTCCACATCGATCAGCCGCAGGCCCGCCAGGACCTGCGCCAGGATCCGACATACCTGTCGCTGCTGCGCGCTTATGGCAGCCGCTTCGTGGAAATCATCGTGGCCGGCATCGTGGTCAACCTGCTGGGCCTGTTGATGCCGCTGTATTCGCGGCTGGTGTACGACAAGGTGATCGGCAACCACATCCCGGAAACCCTGTGGGCGCTGACCCTGGGCATGCTGCTGTTCATTGCGCTGGAGCTGGTGCTGCGTCTGATCCGCGTGTATTACACCGAGCAACTGGCGGGGCGGCTGGACGTCGAGTTCGACGAAGTATCGGCGCGCCGGATGCTCAACGCCAAGGTGAACGCGCCGGTGGGCGTGGTGCTGGCGCGCTATCGCGACCTGTCTTCGGCGCGCGACCTGATGTCCTCCAACTACATGCTGTTGCTGGTGGACCTGCCGTTCCTGGTGCTGTACCTGGTGGTGCTGGGCCTGGTGGCCGGCCATCTGGTGTGGGTGCTGCTGGTGGGCGGCGCGCTGCTGGTAGGCGCGCAGCTGCTGTTCAAGGTGCCCGCCAACGATTACGCCAATGCCGCCATGAAGTCCGGCACCGGCAAGGTCGACAAGATGGCCAGCATCGTCTACGGCATGGAGACGCTCAAGACCACGCCGCTGCAGGATCGCCTGATGCGCTCCTTCCTGGCCGACGCCGCCGCCAACGCCGTGGCGCAGGCCAAGAGCCGCTTCTGGATGAACTCCGGTTACGCGGTGGCGACGGTGGGCTACACCTTCATTTCCGTGGCCACCCTGGTGGTGGGCGTGTATCTGGTGGAAGACAACGCGCTCACCGTGGGCGCCCTGATTGCGGGCTCGCTGCTGATCAGCCGCGCTACTTCGGTGCTGTCGTCGTTGTCGGCCTTCCTCGGCCGCATCGAAATGTTCCGCCGCGCGCGCGCCGAGTTCGAGCAACTGTTCGGTGAAGAAGAGCAGACCGTCACCGCCGATGTGCTGCGCCAGGAAATGCGCGGCCTGATCCAGGTCGGTAACCTGATGCTGCATCTGGACAAGAAGGAAGCGCCCACGCTCAAGCACGTGTCGCTGACCGTTCAGCCGGGCGAGAAGGTGGGCATCGTCGGTCGTTCCGGCTCGGGCAAGTCGACCTTGCTGCGCGCGCTGGCCGGCTTGCACAAGCCGGAAGAAGGGCACGTGCTGATCGACGGCGTGGCGGTGACCGCTTACGCGCCCGAGGTGCGCATGCGCTGTATCGGCTTCAAGCCGCAGGAGCCGTTCATCTTCGACGGCACCGTGGCGGCCAATATCTTTGTCGGCGACCGCGTGCCCGGCCAAGTCTACGAGGCGGCGCTGGGCGTGTCCTCGCTGGACGACCTGATCGCGCGCGGCGAGCTGCGCCTGGACCAGATGCTCAAGGCGCCCGGCAATCTCTCCGGCGGGCAACGCCAGATGGTGGCGCTGGCGCGGGTGGTGGCGAGCGTGCCGCGCATTTTGCTGCTGGACGAGCCGACCACCGGCATCGACCAGCAAACCGAGGCGCGCATCATCGAACGGATGATCGGCTTCGCCAGCGGCCGCACGCTGGTGGTGGCCACGCACAGTCCGGCCTTGCTACGGCATATGGATCGCATCGTCGTGATCGACGGCGGACGCATCGTGGCCGACGGGCCGCGCGAACAGATCCTGCAGTAGAACCAATAGCATCGTCCTGTCGAGGGGCAGGACGATGGAATGAATCAACAACTTTGAACTGATCTTCGACGGCGAGGGGAACATGGCAACCGCAAGCTCATCACAAGCGAACTCCGCGGAAAAAATCACCGGCCCGGTGCGGGTGGTGATGCCCGACCAGAATGGCAGCTTCCAGCTGAACTCGCCGCGCGGCGCAGTCCAGCGCGTGCAGGTGGTGGACGTGGACATGGTGCTGCACATGACCGACGGCACCAAGGTGGTGCTGGCCGGCGGCGCCATGGAAGCCATGGATGACAAGTCCAAGGTCAAGTTCTCCGACACCAGCTCCGACACCGGCAAGCTGCTCGACGCCGTGGGCAAGATCACGCTGGCGGCCAACGACCAGTCGCGCATCCTCAACTCCGACCCGATCGCCCAGCCCGATCGTGTCGCCACCGACGCTTCGGTGCAGAGCACGCAGCACGTCAGTACCGACCGCAACGCCGCCAGCGTGGGCAGCGACGGTATCAGCCAGCTGTCCAAGATCATTACCGACAACGCCGGTTCGCTGACCACCAACGGCACGCAGAACCTGTCGGTGCCGACCCAGCCCACCGCCGAGGCTTCGACCGCCACCGCCGCTTCGGCGCTGGTGGCCTCGCAGAGCGCCAGCACCAGCGACGCGCCGGTGCGCCCGGTGGAAGTGCAGCAGCCGCCCGAGCGTCCGGGCGTGATTCCGCCGACCACGATTCTCGATCCGTCGCTGCCCACGCAGGCGGTCAAGCTGGTCAACGTGGCGAGCATCACCTACTCGGCCGACGGCGCCACCATGTACGGCAGCGCCGGCGTGCCCTTGTCCGCCACCGACGCTTCGTTGACGCAGCAGTTCAGCACCCAGGTACTCAACGCCGCCAACAACGTCACCACGATCTACGCCGCCGGCAACAACACCGGCGCGTTCAGCAAGGTCTTCAACGTCACCATCAGCGGCAGCGGTAACGTGCTGACGGTGGAAGTGTCGGGTGTGCCGTCCAACATGACCGTCGTCGGCGGCACCGACCTGGGAGGCGGGAAGTATTCCGTCCCCGTCACCTCGGGGCAGAAGGAATTCAGCATCCAGCTGCAGTACCAGACGGTGGATGCGGATACCTCTTCGCCGGTGCACCAGTCGTTCGACCTGACCTTCACCACCGTGGTGGGGACGTCGAGCGGCCAGCTCACGCTCAACGACACGCGCCACGTGGCGGTCAAGGACGCCACTGCCTACGGCGACCTGAACTACCTCGACCCGGCCACCGGCGACGCGGTGCTGGTGCTGCCCGCGCAGGGTACGCCGCATGAGGTGCATGCGGGCAACAACGCCGGCACCACCATCTACGGCAGCAATGCCAACGACCTGCTGTACGGCGGCACCGGCAACGACACGCTCTACGGCGGCACCGGCAACACCTTCTTCGAAGGCGGCGCCGGCGCCGACCGCATCATCGGCGGCGTCAACAGCACCGGCACCAACGTCAATACCGCCAGCTACGCCAACTCCGGCGCCGGCGTGACCATTGACCTGGTCAACGGCACCGGAGTGGGCGGCGATGCCCAGGGCGACACGCTGCAAAACATCCAGAACCTGAAGGGCAGCGCCTACAGCGACACCTTCATCGCCAACGGTTCGCTTAACCGCCTCGACGGCGGCAGCGGCGGTTCGGATACGGTGTCCTACCAGTTCTCCAACGCGGCGGTGACGGTCAACCTGATCACCGGCGCCGGCAGCGGCGGCTACGCCCAGGGCGACACCTACACGCACATCCAGAACGCCATCGGCAGCGATTACAACGACGTCTTCATCGCCAGCACCGACGCCAACCGGTTCGACGGCAGGGGCGGCTCCAATACGGTGTCTTACGCCAGCTCCGGCGCAGGCGTGACGGTCAATCTGCTGGCCGGAAGCGGTAGCGGCGGTTCGGCCGCCGGCGACACCTACGCCAACATCCAGAACGTGATCGGCTCGGCCTACAACGACACCTTCGTGGGCAACGCCGACGCCAACAGCTTCGACGGCGGCACCGGCGGCAACGATACGGTGAGCTACGCCGGCTCGACCAGCGGCGTGTCGGTCAACCTGGTGACCGGCCGCGGCGCCGGCGGTTATGCCGACGGCGACAGCTACAACCACATCCAGAACGTCATCGGTTCTTCGCATGACGATACCTTCTTCGCGGGCCCCGACAGCCTGCACTTCGACGGCGGCGCAGGCGGTTCCGATACGGTGAACTACGGCGGCTCGACCGGCGCGGTCGTCGTCAACATGATCACGCAGTCGGGCAGCGGCGGTTACGCGCAGAACAATACCTACGCCAACATCCAGAACATCGTCGGCAGCTCGTACTCGGATACCTTCATTGCCAGCGCCGCGGCCAATAATTTCAACGGCGGACTGGGCGGCTCGGACACGGTCAGCTACCAGTACTCCAACGCGGCGGTGACGGTCGACCTGACCAAGAGCGACGGCACCGGCACCTTCGGAGGCTATGCCGACGGCGACGTCCTGGCGCACATCCAGAACGTCATCGGCAGCGACTACAACGACATGTTCTACGCCAGCGCCGATGCCAACAGCTTCGACGGCCGCGGTGGCGTCAACACGGTCAGCTACCAGTATTCGGTCGGCCCGGTCACCATCGACCTGACCAATACCATCGGCACCGGCACCGGCGGCTACTATGCCGCGGGCGATACGTTCACCAATATCCAGAACATCATCGGCAGCGTCTACGACGACACCTTCGTCGCCAGCGCCGCGGCCAACAGCTTCGACGGCGGCGGCAACTCGGTGCACAACCGCGTCAGCTACGCGGCATCGAATGCCGGCGTGACCGTTGATCTGGTGCTAGGCGCCGGCGCCGGCGGTTACGCCGACGGCGACAAGCTGGCCAACATCCAGGACCTTACCGGCAGCGACTACAACGACACCTTCGTGGCCAGCGCGGCGGACAACAACTTCGAAGGCGGCGCCGGCTCCAACCGCGTCAGCTACGCGTCGTCCAATGCCGGCGTGATCGTCGACCTGGTGCAGGGCACCGGTTCGGGCGGCTATGCCAACAACGATACCTACGCCAACATTCAGAACGTGACCGGGTCGGGCTTCGACGACACCTTCATTGCCAGCGTGGCAGCCAACGCCTTCGAGGGCGGGGCCGGCACCAACACGGTCAGCTACGCCAAGGCCAGCGACGCCAACGGCGTCACGGTCGACCTGTTCCATGGCACCGGCAGCAACGGCTTCGCCAACGGCGACACCTACGCAAACATCCAGAACGTGATCGGTACGGCGTACGATGACACCTTCATCGCCGACAACAATCACAACGTCTTCAACGGCCTGCAGGGTTCGGACACCGTCAGCTACGCCTATTCGAACGCGGGCGTCACAGTCAACCTGGTGACCGGGGCGGGTACCGGCGGCTTTGCCGATGGCGACACTTACATCGGCATCGAGAACGTGGTGGGATCGGCATCCGACGACCTGATCATCGCCAGCGCGGATGCCAATACCATCGACGGCGGCGTGAGCACTGCCGCCTCCCACAACCGCGTCAGCTACGCCAATTCGAATGCCGCCGTCACGGTGGACCTGAATTACGTCGACGGCACCGGGACGTCCGGTGGATATGCCGCCGGCGACAAGTTGTCCAATATCCAGGATCTGACCGGCAGCGGGTTCGACGACACCTTTGTCGCAAGCCAGGCCGCCAACAATTTCGACGGCGGCGGCGGGAGCCACAATCGCGTCAGCTACGCGCCTTCGGTCGTCAACGAGACCATCGATTTGTATAGCGGCGCAGGCACCGGCGGTGTCGGCAGTTATGCCAACGGCGACACCTACGTCAACATTCAGGACGCCACCGGCGGATCCGGCGACGATACCTTCATCGCCAATGCGGTCGCCAACAACTTCGACGGCGGCACCAGCACCGCCACGTCGCACAACCGGGTCAGCTACCAGCATTCGACGGTCGACGAGACCGTGAACCTGTACAACGGCCAGGGCACCGGCGGCGTCGGCAGCTTCGCCAACGGCGACACCTACGCCAATATCCAGGACGTGACGGGCGGCTCGGGCAACGACACCTTCGTGGCCAGCGCGGCGGCCAACAACTTCGACGGCGGCGGCGGCACGCACAACCGCGTCAGCTATACCAACTCCACCGTCGACGAGACGATCAACCTGGTGACGGGGCAAGGTACGGGCGGCGCGGGCAGCCTGGCCAACGGCGACACCTACGTCAATATCCAGGACGTGACCGGCGGCGCCGGCAACGACACCTTCTACGGCAACACCGCAGCCAACAGCTTTGAGGGCGGCGGCGGCGCCCACAATCGCGTCAACTACACCACGTCGACCGTCTCCGAGACTGTCAACCTGTTCACCGGCCAGGGCACGGGTGGCGTGGGCAGCCTGGCCAACGGCGACACCTACGCCAACATCCAGGACGTGACCGGAGGCTCTGCTGATGACCTGTTCATCGCCAACGCGGCGGCCAATAACTTCGACGGCGGCGTGAGCACGGCGACGTCGCACAACCGCGTCAGCTATACCAACTCCACCGTCGACGAGACCATCAACCTGGTGACGGGGCAAGGTACGGGCGGCGTGGGCAGCCTGGCCAACGGCGATACCTACGTCAATATCCAGGACGTGACCGGCGGCGCCGGCAACGACACCTTCTACGGCAACACCGCAGCCAACAGCTTTGAGGGCGGCGGCGGCGCCCACAATCGCGTCAACTACACCACGTCGACCGTCTCCGAGACTGTCAACCTGTTCACCGGCCAGGGCACGGGTGGCGTGGGCAGCCTGGCCAACGGCGACACCTACGCCAACATCCAGGACGTGACCGGAGGCTCTGCTGATGACCTGTTCATCGCCAACGCGGCGGCCAATAACTTCGACGGCGGCGTGAGCACGGCGACGTCGCACAACCGCGTCAGCTATACCAACTCCACCGTCGACGAGACCATCAACCTGGTGACCGGGCAAGGTACGGGCGGCGTGGGCAGCCTGGCCAACGGCGACACCTACGCCAATATCCAGGACGTGACCGGCGGCGCCGGCAACGACACCTTCGTCGCTTCGACGGCTGCCAACAATTTTGAAGGCGGCGGCGGTACCCATAACCGTGTGAGCTACGCCAATTCGAGCGTGTCGGAAACGGTGAACCTGATCACAGGCCAAGGTACGGGCGGCGCAGGCAGTTATGCCAACGGTGATACCTACGCCAACATCCAGGACGTCACCGGCGGTTCCGGCGACGATCTGTTCATTGCCAGCGCCGCGGCCAACAATTTCGACGGCGGCGCCAGCACGTCGGGTTCGCACAATCGTGTGAGCTACGCCAGCTCCACCGTCTCTGAAACGGTCAACCTGTTCACCGGCCAGGGCACCGGCGGCGCGGGCAGCCTGGCCAATGGCGACACTTACGTCAATATTCAGGATGTGACCGGCGGCTCGGCGGACGACATCTTCGTCGCCAATGCAGCGGCCAACAGGTTCGACGGCGGCGCCAGCGCGGCCGGTTCTCACAATCTGGTGAGCTATGCCAACTCGACGGTAGACGAAAGCGTCGACCTGTACACCGGTACTGCCAGCGGCGGTACGAGCAGCCTGTCCAATGGCGACACCTTCGTCAATATTCAGGACATCACCGGCGGCGGCGGCAACGATACTTTCTACGGCAGCGCGGACGCCAACCGCTTTGACGGCGGCGGCGGCACCCATAACCGGGTCAACTATTCGCACTCCACCGTGTCGGAAACCATCGACCTGTTCAACAATGTTGGCACAGGCAGCGTGGGCAGCCTGGCCAACGGCGATACCTATGCCAACATCCAGGACGCCACCGGCGGCTCTGCCGACGATGTCTTCATCGCCAGCGCAGCGGCCAACAAGTTCGACGGCGGCGGCGGTAGCCACAATCGGGTGAGCTATGCCAACTCCGCCGTCGACGAGACCATCAACCTGGCCGCCGGCAGCGGCCAGGGTGGTGTGGGCAGCCTGGCCAACGGCGACACCTATGCCAATATTCAGGACGCTACCGGCGGCAGCGGCAACGACACCTTCATCGCCAGCAATGTGGCCAACAACTTCGAAGGCGGCGCCGGCTCGAACACCGTCAGCTACTCCGCCTCGACCACGGCGGTCACGGTCAATCTGACAACCGGCCAAGGCAGCAACGGTGACGCTAACGGCGATACCTACGCCAACATCCAGAATGCCATTGGCGGCAGCGGCGCCGATACGCTGATCGGTTTCGCGACCGTGGGCGTGAAGTCGGTGCTTACCGGCGGCAGCGGCGGCGATACCTTGACCGGGGTGCAGGCCAATCGCGCCTATACCTACGCCAGCTACGCGACCTCGGGCAGCGGCGTGACGGTGGACCTGAATTTCACCGACGGTACCGGCACCTCGGGCGGCGATGCCGCGGGCGACAAGCTGAGCTTCATCGACAACCTGATCGGCAGCAGCAAGGACGATATCTTCATCGCCAACGACCAGGCCAACAGTCTGGACGGCGGCAGCGGCTCTGACACAGTCAGCTATGCGCGATCCACTTCCGCGGTGACGGTCAATTTGTCGACGGCGATCGGTACCGGCAGCAACGGCTATGCGCAGGGCGATACCTACGTCGGCATCGAAAACGTCATCGGCAGCGCCTTCGACGACACGCTGACCGGCTTTGCCACCGTTGGCACCAAGTCGGTGTTGACCGGCGGCGCTGGCGCGGACAGCTTGAGCGGCGTACAGGCCAATCGCGCGTCGACCTGGGCCAGCTATGCCGGCTCCGGTGCCGGCGTCACGGTCGACCTGTACTATACCGACGGCACCGGCACCACCGGCGGTGACGCAACGGGCGACAAGCTGATCTACATCAACAACCTGCTGGGCAGCGACTACAACGATACGTTCTTCGCCAACGACCAGGGCAACAGCTTCGACGGTGGACTAGGCACCAATACGGTGAACTATTCGCACTCCAATGCGGCCGTGACCGTGGACTTGAGTGCCACCGACGGCAGCGGCACCAGTGGCGGCTATGCCATCGGCGACAAGTACGTGAATATCCAGAACGTCGTCGGCAGTGACTACAACGACACCTTCTTCGCCAGCAGCCAGACCAACTTCTTCGATGGCGGGGCAGGCAACAACACGGTCAGCTACGCACGCTCGACATCGGGGGTAACGGTGGACCTGTTCCACAACACCGGCGCCAACGGCTATGCGGCCAACGACACGTACGCGCATATTCAGAACGTGACCGGCAGCGCCTACAACGACATCTTCGTAGGCAATTCGGACACCAACAGGTTTGTCGGCGGCGGCGGCAATGACACGGTGAGCTATGAGTTCTCGACAGGAGGCGCGATCGTGGCCAGCCTGGCGACCAACGGCGGCACCAGCGGCGACGCCAACAACGATACTTACTCGGGCATCTCGAACCTGACCGGTAGCGCCAACGTCAACAGCACCCTGACCGGAGACACCAACGCCAACATCCTGACCGCGAAGGGCACGGGTACGACCAACGTGCTCAACGGCGGCGGCGCAACGACGGGGCAAGACGTCTACAACGTCCTGGAGGGCGGCAGCAACTCCGTGACGGTGGGCAGCGGCAGCAATTTGATCAACGTCAGCGCCGGTTCGCACAGCTCGCTCGGCGCGCAGAGCGACATGGTGAACAAGGACACGGGCACGTCCAACATTGCTTCCATCAACGGCGTGGCCGGCACCACGACACTGCACTTCGACGATCTCGGCAGCTCGCTGACGCTGAGCAATTTCTCCAGCAAGGTCAGCGGCATTACAACGCTGGACGTCACTACCGGCAGCGCGACCAATATCGTCATTACCGCAACCGACGTCATCAACATGGGCATCGCCAGCGGTACGTCGCACATCCTGACGGTGAAGATGAACGGTACGGAAAGCTTGCAGATCATGGCCAACGGGTCGGACCATTACGTGTACTTCCCGGGCACGACCGACTACGCGTTCTACAATGCCAGCAACCAGGAAATCGCGCGTATCCACCTGGTGACGGCGTGATGTCCTCGCCGCTGCACCGCCCGAAGCAACGGGCGGATGCGGCGGCATTGACGGCTTAGCGTCCCAGTTCCTTTTCCAGGAAGCGCCAGATCCCCGGGTCGGCCATGCTGGCGACGTTGATGCGCATACGCGTAGAAGGCAGCTGGGAAGGGGAGAACAGGCTGCCCGGCGCCAGCAGGAAGCCGTGCTCCATGGCCTTTTCGGTCAGCACGTTGGTGTCGCAGCGCGCGTCCACCCACAGGAACATGCCGCAAGGCGGCTGTTCGCCCACATCCACGCCCAACTTCTCCAACTGTCGCGCCACCTTGTCGCGCGCGCTGTTGAGCCGCGTGCGCAGGCGCTCGGTGTGCTTGCGGTAGTGGCCTTCGGACAGCACCTTGTAGGCCACCCGTTCGCCGATTTCGCCGGTGGTAAGGGTGGAGAGCATCTTGCGGTCGGCCAGCTGGCGCGCCAGGTCGGCCGAGGTGGCGATGAAGCCCACGCGCAGGTTGGCCGACAGCGTCTTTGAAAATCCCCCCAGGTAGATCACCCGGTGCAGCTGGTCGAGCGCGGCGATGCGCGTGGCCGCCTGCACCGGCGCGCCCGGGTGCATGTCGCAATAGATGTCGTCCTCGACGATGATGAAGTCGTGCTCTTCGGCCACGCGCAGCAGCTGGAAGGCCTTGGCCGCCGACATCGAGGTCGAGGTGGGGTTGTGCAGCACCGAGTTGATCACGTACAGCTTGGGTTTGTGCAAGGCCGCCAGCTCGGTCAGGCGGGCGATGTCGGGGCCGTCGGCCAGGCGCGGGATGCCGACCACCTTGGCGCCCAGCGCGGCGAAGGAGCCGAACATCAGGAACCAGGCCGGATCATCGACGAAGATGACATCGCCGGGGCGCAGGAAGTGGCGCGCCACCGTGTCCAGCGCCTGGGTGACGCCGGTGGTCATGACGATCTGTTCGGGCGCGGCGGCGATTTCCAGTTCGGCCAGTTTCAGCTGCAGCTGATGACGCAGCGGCAGGAAGCCTTGCGGCGTGCCGTAGCCCAGCAGCAGGGAAGGGTTGTCGCGGCTGATCGCGCGCAACGCGTTGGCGATCAGCTCGCCGTCCAGCCAGTCGGCCGGCAGCAGGCCGCCGCCGGGCATCTTGGCCGGCGGCATCTGGCGAAACATGTTGCGCACCAGCCAGACCACGTCCAGCGCGCCGTCGCTGTCGTGCGCGGCGGCCGCGCGCGCTGCGTCGACGCCGGCGCCGTGATAGCCGCCGGCCATCGGCGAGCGTTCCCGCACGTAGAAGCCCGAGCCGCGGCGCGACTCCAGGAAGCCCTGCGCCACCAGCCGGTCATAGGCCTCCACCACGGTGAAGCGCGATACCTCGTGGGTGTCGGCGAACTGGCGGATCGACGGCATGCGCGCGCCGGAGCGCAGAAGCTTGTCGTCGATGCGCGAACGGATGCCGCGCACGATCTGTTCTACCAGCGAGTCGCCGCTTTCGCGCGAGAGCATCGGCCAGGCAGGCAGGGCGGCGTCGTTGCCCGGTTCGTTGGCGGCGCCGGCGGTGTGCAACGCGCTGCGGGGACGTTTCACTGTATTGGTCATTTTGCCGTGACAATGTTTGGAGTTATTTGAATAACTGTATAGGTACTGTACTGGTATTGTCCGCTACGATGGCTTCCATTGCAAGGCTGATCGTTCTGTGTCCGGCCTTGTTGACGAGATTGCAAAAGCCAACCGAGGAGACGCCATGACCATTGCCCAAGCCACCCACGCCGCTCGCGAGCTGCTGCCCAGCCGCGCCGAGATCGAGCAGGCCGCCGCGGTGGTGTACGGCGCAATGGCGCCGACGCCGCAACTGTGCTGGCCCTTGCTGAACCAGGCATTGGGCGCCCAGGTCTGGGTCAAGCACGAGAACCACGCGCCGACCGGCGCCTTCAAGGTGCGCGGCGGCCTGGTGTACATGGACAAGCTGGCGCGCCGGCAGCCGCAGCCGGCCGGCGTGATTTCCGCCACCCGCGGCAATCACGGCCAGTCGGTCGGCCTGGCCGCGGCGCGCTTCGGCATCGACGCCACTATCGTCGTCCCCGAAGGCAACAGCCGCGAAAAGAACGCCGCCATGCGCGCGCTGGGCGTGTCGCTGGTGGAGCACGGCAGCGAATTCCAAGAGAGCCGCGAGTACGCGCAGCGCCTAGCGCAGGAGCGTCAGCTGCACATGATCCCGTCTTACCACCGCGACCTGGTGGCCGGTGTGTCGACCTACTGGATGGAGCTGTTCAATGCCCAACCGGATCTGGACGTGGTGTTTGTGCCGGTGGGGCAGGGTTCGGGCATGTGCGGCGCGGTGGCCGCGCGCAACGCGCTGGGCTTGAAGACGCGCGTGATCGGCGTGGTCTCGGCGCATGCGCTGGCCTACAAGTTGTCCTTCGAGCAGGGCGCGAAGATCGCGTCGCCGGTGTCGACGCAGATCGCCGACGGCGTTGCCTGCCGCGTGCCGGACGAGGCCTCGTTGGCGGTCCTGCGCGCCGAGGTCGATGAGGTGATCGCGGTCACCGATGACGAAGTGATGGACGCAATGAAGTTGTTCTTCATCGCCACCCACAACGTGGCCGAAGGCGCGGGCGCCTGCGCGCTGGCGGCAGCGCTGCAGATGGGCGGCAAGCTGCGCGGCCGCAAGATCGGCGTGACGCTGTCGGGCGGCAATGTCGACCATGATGTGTTCGCCCGCGTGTTGGCGCGCCCATCGCACGTCACCGATGTATTGCAGGCGCCGGCCCAGGCGCCGTCGCCGCAAAGGAGAAGCGCATGAATCCGGAAACCGGCAATCTGCCCTTCGAGCTGACGCTGCAGCGGCGCCAGGTGCGCGCCGGCCGCGTGGCGCAGGTGTGCGAGATCAGGTTGCGCCATGGCCGCGTGTGGGTGACGCAGGAGGGGCGCGCCGAAGACTTCTGGCTGGAGCCGGGGGCGGCCATGGTCCTGCTGCCCGGGGCGCTGGTGGTGATCGAGGCCGATCATCTCTCCAGCCTGCGCATCGAGCCGGTGGCGCTACAAACCGCGCGCGCCTGGCTGCGCCTGTGCCGGGCCGGCCTGCGCGGGCTGGGGCACGCCTTGTGCCACGGTGTGCGCGGCAATGCTTCGGCCTTGCTGCATGGCGGTGAGAGGCGCTGAGATGGACGCCTTGCTGCCGCTGATCTCGTTCGCCTTCGTCTCCTCCATCACGCCGGGGCCGAACAACATCATGCTGACTTCGTCCGGCATCTGGTTCGGCTTCCAGCGCTCGGTGCCGCACATGCTGGGCATCACGTTCGGCTTTGGCGTACTGCTGGCCTTATGCGCATTCGGTATGGGCGCGGTGGTGATCGCACTGCCGCAACTGGTGTTGCTGCTCAAGGCGGCGGGTTCGGCCTACCTGCTGTATCTGGCCTGGCAGTTGCGCGCCATGCGCGTGGCCGGTACAGCCGCCGGGACGGGCGAGGCTGCCGGCGGGGGACGCCCCATGTCGTTCTGGGCCGCCGCGGTGTTCCAGTTCGCCAATCCCAAGGCCTGGGTGATGGCGGTGACCGGCGCGTCGGCCTTCATGCCGATGTTGCATAACCATCCTGTGTGGCTGGCGATTTTGATCTACTGCCTGGTCTTCTGCGGAATCAACCTGCCATGCGTCTCGGTCTGGGCCGGCGCAGGCGCAATGCTGCGGCGTTATCTGGAGCGGCCGCTGTGGCGCTCGGTGTTCGCGGTCACGATGATCCTGCTGACGGTGTACTCGGCGCTGGCGATCTGGCTTTGACCTTTCGATCATCCGGCAGCAAATAAAAACATTCAGGAGGAGCGGCAAGCATGCAGGCGCAACCCAAATCAGGCAGCGGGCAGGTGGTCGCGGGCAAGAGCCCGGGCAACGAATCGAAGGGCATGTGGCTG
This sequence comes from Herbaspirillum sp. LeCh32-8, assembly GCF_017814915.1. GTDB lineage: Bacteria > Pseudomonadota > Gammaproteobacteria > Burkholderiales > Burkholderiaceae_D > Herbaspirillum. Next base: position 267,303 of record NZ_JAGIPZ010000001.1, read on the forward strand.
GGGCTGATCGGCGTGGCCGTGTTCAGCCTGACCTTGCCGTTTACGCGCATTGCGGTGGCCGAACTCAATCCTGCCTTCGTCGCCTTCGGGCGCGCGGTGGTGGCGGGGCTGTGTTCGCTGGCGCTGCTGCTGTGGATGCGCGCGCCGCGCCCGAACGCGCAGCAGTTGCGCGGGCTGGTCATCACGGCGCTGGGCGTGGTGGTCGGCTTTCCCCTGTTTTCCTCGATTGCGATGCGCTACGTGCCGGCCGCGCAGGGCGCGGTGGTGGTCGGCCTGCTGCCGCTGGCGACCGCGCTGTTCGGCGCATTGCGCTTCGGCGAGCGGCCCTCGGCCGGCTTCTGGCTGGCGGCGCTGGCGGGTTCGGCCATCGTCATCGGCTTCGCCCTGCGCGAGGGCGGCGGCAGCTTCCACCTGGCCGATTTCGCGTTGTTCGCCGCGGTGGTCACGGCCGCCATGGGCTATGCCGAAGGCGGACGCTTGTCGCAGAGCATGGGCGGCCAGCAGGTGATCGCCTGGGCGCTGGTAGTGTCCTTGCCGGTGACGGCGCCGGTGTCGGCCTGGCTGGCTTGGGAGTACGGCGTGTCGGCATCGCCGGCGTCGTGGCTGGCGTTCGGCTACGTGTCGCTGTTCTCGATGTTTATCGGGTTTTTCTTCTGGTACAAGGGACTGGCGCTGGGCGGCATCGCCCGCGTGGGGCAGGTGCAATTGTTGCAACCCTTCATGAGCTTGCTGGGCGCGGCGGTGATTGCGGGGGAAGCGTTGGATGCGAGCAACCTTTTGTTCGCGCTGGCGGTGATCGCGGTGGTGGGCGTCGGTCGCCGCATGGCGGTGCGGCGCTAGCCGGGCGGCGGGCAAAGCGAGCGGCGCAGGCGGCTGCGGCAGGCTTCCTGCCAGGCGGGAAGCGCGCGGGCGGGCGCATTGCGAGCCGCAATTGTCGGGCTAAAAGTCCGGATATTTGAGATAATCGACCTCTTATTTTTCTTAACGAGCAGCGTCCCGCCCGGGCAACCGCACAATGCGGAGACGATGCAACACAAGGAGTACTGCATGTCCGTTTATGAAAAGCTGAAAGCACTGAACATCGAACTGCCTGCCGTGGCGACCCCGGCGGCGGCGTATGTGATGTATGCGCAGACCGGCAACACCGTCTTCCTGTCCGGCCACCTGGCCAAGAAGGACGGCAAGGTGTGGGTCGGCCAGCTTGGACGCGACATCGGCACCGAAGATGCGAAGCAGGCCGCACGTGCAGTGGCGATCGATCTGATCGCTACCCTGCAGGCGGCCTGCGGCGGCGACCTCACCCGGGTCAAGCGCATTGTCAAACTGATGAGCCTGGTCAACTCGACCGGCGAATTCACCGAACACCACCTGGTGACCAACGGCGCTTCCGAACTGATCGGCGAAGTCTTCGGCGAAACCGGCAAGCATGCCCGTTCCGCCTTCGGCGTGGCGCAGCTGCCCATGGGCGCCTGCGTCGAGATCGAAATGATCGCCGAGATCGCCTGACGATCGCGCAAGTTCGCAGCAAGCCGCTCCGGCCGACAGAAGCCGGACGGTTCGTCGGCCCACCGCGTGGCGACAACGACAGAACAAGCGACCGGGATTTTTTCCGCCGGGCCTTTTTTACCGCGGCCGGTCGCCATCACCACATAGCAGAAACATCATGAAACTCGAAAATCCCGCTCCGCTGCAATGGCAATTCTCTGACCGTGCCGAAAAGATGCAAAGCTCGGCCATCCGCGAAATCCTGAAGGTGACGATGCGTCCCGACATCACCTCCTTCGCGGGCGGCCTGCCGTCGCCGCAGACCTTCCCGGTGGAACACATGAAGGCCGCGTTCGACCGCGTGCTGACCCAGCAAGGCAAGACCGCCTTGCAATACGGCCCGACCGACGGCTACCTGCCGCTGCGCGAATGGATCGCCGGCTCGCTGTCTTCCGACGGCGCCCAGATCCTGCCCGAGCAGGTGCTGATGGTGTCCGGTTCGCAGCAGGGCCTGGACCTGCTGGGCAAGGTGCTGGTCGACGAGGGCAGCAAGGTGCTGGTCGAGACCCCCAGCTACCTGGGCGCGCTGCAAGCCTTCGCGCTGTACGGCGCCAAGTTCGAATCCGTGCCCAGCGATGAAAACGGCCTCCAGCCGGAAGCCATCGAAGCCATCGCCGACGGCGCGCGCATGCTGTACTCGCTGCCCAACTTCCAGAACCCGACCGGCCGCACGCTGCCCACCGAGCGTCGCCTGAAGCTGGTCGAAACCTGCGCCCGCCTGGGCCTGCCGCTGATCGAAGATGATCCGTACGGCGCGCTGAGCTACCGCAACGAACCGCTGCCCAAGATGCTGTCGATGAACCCGTCGGGCGTGATCTACATGGGTTCCTTCTCCAAGGTCCTGACCCCCGGCATCCGCCTGGGTTACGTGGTCGCCCCGCGTCCGCTGATCCTGAAGATGGAACAGGCCAAGCAAGCCACCGACCTGCACACCGCCCAGCTGACCCAGATGGTGGTGTACGAGGCGATCAAGGACGGCTTCCTGGACCAGCATGTGCCGACTATCCGCAAGCTCTACGGCGACCAGTGCCAGGCCATGCTGGACGCGCTGCAGCAGTACTTCCCGGCCGGCTGCTCCTGGAGCAAGCCGGAAGGCGGCATGTTCGTCTGGGTCACGCTGCCCAAGCATATCGACGCCAGCGCGCTGCTGGCCGAAGCGGTGGAAAAGGAAAAGGTCGCCTTCGTGCCGGGCGCGCCGTTCTTCGCCAATACCGCCGAGCACAACACGCTGCGCCTGTCCTTCGTCACCGTGCCGCCGGAACAGATCCGCGCCGGCATGGAGCGCCTGGGCAAGCTGATCGCCTCCAAGCTGTAATCGGGGACGGGTTCGATGAAGATCGAGAACCTGCCCTTCGGCACCACCGACTGGAGCGCGATCGAGGCCACCGAGCATCCCGGCATCACCGGCAAGGCGCTGTGGCGCACCTGCAAGTTCGGCGATATCCGGGTGCGCATGGTGGAGTACACGCCGGGCTACCTGGCCGACCACTGGTGCGTGAAAGGCCATGTGCTGCTGTGCCTGGAAGGTGAACTGCACACCGAACTGGAGGACGGCCGCAGCTTCGTCCTGAAGCCCGGCGTGAGCTACCAGGTGGCCGACAATGCCGAGCCGCATCGTTCGTCGACTGCGGTGGGCGCCAAGCTCTTCATCGTCGACTGAGTTGTTCGGCATCAAAAAAAGCCCGCATCAAACGATGCGGGCTTTTTTCATTGCGGGTCCGGTCAGGGCCCGCGCAGGATCGCGCCTGACACCGGCATGAGCGCTTGCGCGCCTGCTCGTCTACTCGTCCAGCTTTAGCGTCTGGCCATGCTGCAGGGTGATGAACTGGTCGGCCGGCAGTTTCGCTTCCTTCAGCGCCTCCGCCAATTTTTGTGGCGGCTCGTCCAGCGGCTCGTCGGCCAGCTCGAAGGTGCCCCAGTGGACGCCGATGGAACGCTTGGCGCGCACGTCTTCGTGAATCTGCACCGCTTGTGCCGGGTCGACGTGCTGGTTCTGCATGAACCAGCGTGGGGCATAGGCGCCGATCGGAATCAGCGCCAGGTCGAAACGGCCGAAGCGCTCGCCGATGTCGCGGAAATCCTTGGAGTAACCGGTGTCGCCGGCAAAGTAGACCGAATAGGCATCGCTTTGCTCGGAGGCCGCCGTCTCGGTAGTAGCCGGCATCTTCAGGTTGCGGAACACCCAGCCGCCCCACAGTGTTTCCGAGCGGTCCAACAGGCCGCGCGCCGACCAGTGCGCCGCCGGAACGAAGTAGATGTCCAGGCTGTTCATCGACAGCTTGTCCCACCAGTCCATCTCGCGCACATTGGTGATGCCGATGTCGTTGAACCATTCGCGCAGACCCAGGGGCACCAGGAACAGCGGCGGGCCGCCCGGCTGCAGGTTGAGCTGTTCGACGCTGGCGCGGTCCAGGTGGTCGTAGTGGTTGTGCGAGATCACCACCACGTCGATGTGCGGCAGTTCACCGATCTGCACCGGCAAGGCCACCTTGCGCTTGGGGCCGATGAAGGAAAACGGCGAGGCGCGTTCGGAGAACATCGGGTCGGTCAGCACGTTCTTGCCGCCGATCTGCAGCAGCGCCGTGGCATGGCCGATCCAGGTCACGCTGGGCGACTTGCGGTTGCCCTTGAGCCACGCCAGGTCAGGCTTGACCACCGGGAACTGGTAATGATTGGCCGGCGGCTTGGGCAGGCCCTGGGTGAGGCGCTCCCACTGCCACTTCCAGACGGACGCGCGTTCAGGCTGCGGGTAGTTGTTGCGAAAACCCGTTTCAGTGCGGTTGGACTTGGCCGGATCGTAGTATTTGCTGGAGGAGGAGCAGCCGGTCGCGGCCAGGGTCAGCAGGACGGCGGCCAGCGTCGCGACGCCGGCTGCGCGCAGCGTGCGGCGACGGGGCAATGCAAACAAGGAAGGTTTTTTTTGCGGCAAATGAGTCGGCATGGGAGGCGGCAGCGGCGCTGCAGCAGGCAATGTCAATGAGCGACATCCTAGCAGCTCGGCCGCGCCGGTGCAGCGAAGAAGCGCGTCGGCGCTCCCATCGGAGCAGATCTACACCACGTATTGCGCGATGCCGTGGCCGAAGGACCAGTTGCCCTTGTCGCCCTCGATCAGGCTGATCATGACGTCCTCCGGGCGCACGCCGGGATCCTCGCCCAGCCGCTCGACGATGCGCTTGAACAGCGCGTTCTTCTGCTCCTGCGTGCGCGTGTTGCTGACCGTCAGCTGGATCAGCACAAAGTCGTCGGAGCGCGCGATGTTCATGTAGCTGCGGTTGAACACCAGCTCCTCCGGATCGTGTTCGCTCAGCACCATGAACTGGTCGTCCTTGGGCACGTTGAAGCTTTCCAGCATGGCCTGGTAGATGTTTTCCAGGATGGCGGCACGGTAGGCGCGCGGCTTGCCGCGCAGCAGGGATACTCGGACGAGGGGCATGGCGATCTCCTTTGATGACAGGTTGATAACGAGTTGACGGCAGCCGGCCCGCCAGACGATTCAGAAGCGACGATCTGTCCTGCAAGCCGATGAGAAGCATGCTACCTTCGGCAAATCATTAAAAAAATAACTGGATAAGTATTTCAGTGATTTGATTTTGAAATCATTCGCGGTACAACGCAATGCATGCATGCATGCAAGCAAGCAGGGAAGGGATCCCATGGAAAAGACACTCGACCTCGACGCCGTCCAGGCCTTCGTGCTGGTGGCGGACATGCAAAGTTTCACGCGCGCCGCCGAGGCGCTGGACAGCACGCAATCGGCGATCAGCCTTAAGTTGAAGAAGCTGGAGCAGCGCCTGGCGCGCCGCCTCCTGGAGCGCACGCCGCGGCTGGTGCGGCTGTCGTCCGAAGGCCAGCATTTCCTGCCGGCCGCGCGCGAGCTGCTGGCCGCGCACGAGCGCGCGCTGGGGCAGTTGAACCAGGGCGCGGCGCGTTTCTCGGTGGGCATCAGCGACCATGTGGTGGGCAGCGGCTTTGCCCAGGTGCTGGCGCAGGTGAACAGCTACGATCCCGGCGTGGTGATCGAGGTCAGGATCGGCTCTTCGCGCGACCTTCTGCAGCTCTTCGAGCGCGGTGACCTGGACGCGGCCATCGTGCGGCGCGAACCGCAGGACCAGGGCGGCGAGCTGGTGATGGAGGAGCGGCTGGGCTGGTTTGCCGCGCCGCATGGCGACTGCCGCACGGGCGATAACCTCCTGAAGGTGGCGACGTTCTCGACCACCTGCCGCATCCGCGAGCTCTCGCTGGCGCGACTGGACGAGGCGGGCATCGCCTGGCGGGAAGTGTTTGTGGGCGGCGGCATCCAGGCCATCGGCGCGGCCATCAACGCCGGGCTGGCGGTGGCGGCGCTGCTGCATCGCTCGGCCCCGGCCGGCGCCGTCGAGGTCGGCGCCCGGCTCGGGTTGCCCAGCTTGCCGTTGGCGCAGGTGATGCTGCATTCGCGCCTGAAGGAGGCGCGTACGCGCGAGGCCTTGCGCACCCTGGTGGCCGCGCTGAAGGCGGCATAGCCGGATCAGTGCTTTGCCGCCTGGGGCGGCATGCGGCCGCTGATGGCCATGCGGTTCAAGGCGTTCATCAATGCAATGGCCATGGTGAGTTCGGAGAATTCACGCTCGTTGAAGTGCGCAGTGACGGCGTCGTAGTCGGCGTCCGGCGCGGCGGTTTGCTCGATGCGCGTGACCACCTCGGCCCAGGCCAACGCTGCCTGTTCGCGCTCGGAGAACAGCTTGCCGGCTTCATGCCAGACCGGCACCAGCACCAGTTTGTCCACGCTCATGCCGCTCTTGAGCAGGTCGCGCGAGTGCTTGTCGATGCAATAGGCGCAGCCGTTGATCAGCGAGACGCGCAGGAACACCAGCTCCACCAGGTCGGCCGGCAGGCTGCAGTTTTTCAGGTAAGTGTTGACGGCCAGCAGGCCGTTGTAGGGTTCGGTGGCGTTCTTGTACATGTCGATGCGCTTGCTCATGGCGTGGCCTTTCATCTGGAGTTTGTGGAAGATCGGAAGCCTCCATCATGCGGATCGATGGCCCATAAGAAAAGTGCCAAGAATAGCTATTTCATATGGGCCATGAGATATGTCATGCAGCGTCGACGGCAGCGCTTACAGCAGCGCCAGAATGCGCTTTCCCAGTTCCTGCGCGCGCCGACGCGACTCGATGTTGGTGAAGCCCAGCATCAGTGTCGGCGGCAGGTCGCGCGCCTGCAGCGCGCACTCGGACAGGGCGCGGCTGAACATGCCGTCGCGGCGCATCTTCTCGGCTAGCGCGCGGTCGGAGCGGCGGCCGCGCAGGCGCAGCAGCAGGTGCATGCCGCCCGGTCCGGACTCGACCCGCATGGCTTGGCCCAGCACCGCTTCCAGCCCGGCCGCCGCCGCGTCGCGCCGCTCGGCGTACAGGCGGCGCATGCGCTGGATGTGGCGGGCAAAATGCCCCTCGGCGATGAAGTCGGCGACGATGCGCTGGGTCAGCGCCGGGCTGCCGCCTGAAAACTGCATGGCGACCTCCTCGAAGCGCGCCACCTGCGACAACGGCACCACCAGATAGGCCAGCCGGATGGCGGGGAACAGCACCTTGCTGAAGGTGCCGGCGTACAGCACGCGATCATCCCGGTCCAGGCTCTTGAGCGCCGGCAGCGGACGGCTCACGTAGCGGTATTCGCCGTCGTAGTCGTCCTCGACGACCCAGGCCTTGTTGCGCGCGGCCCAGTCCAGCAGCTCGATGCGCCGCTGTAGCGATAGCGCCGTGCACATCGGGCTCTGGTGGGCCGGCGTAACCACCGCGGCGCGCGCCTTGGGCGCCATGCGCACGCCCTCGGCCACCTGCAGGCCGTCACCGTCGACCGGCACGCCCACCAGTTGCATGCCCGCCGCGCGCAGCAGCGCGCCGGTAGGCGGATAGCCGGGATCCTCCACCCACACCTTGTCGCCCGGCGTGAGCAGGGCACGCGTGACCAGGTCCAGCGAGTCGCGGTAGCCGGCGGTGATGAACACCTGTTGCGGCGCGCACGACAAGCCGCGCGCGAGTTGCAGATAGCGCGCGATCTCCACCCGCAGCGCGGCGAGTCCGGCCGGCGGCGGATACAGCATGTCGACCGGCTGGGTGGCGCGCGCCGCGCGTGCCGCCATGCGCGCCCAGATCTTGCGGGGGAAGGCATCCAGCGCCGGCACGCCCATCTGGAACGGGCGCGGTACGGTGAGGAGCGCGCGCGCCGGGTTATCGAAATCGTAAGGGGCGGGAGCGGCGGCGATGGCTGGTGTTGCCGAAAGGGAAAGCGACGCACGCATCTGCAGCCCGGCGGCGATGACGGTGCCGGCCTGGCCGCGCGACTCGATATAGCCTTCGGCGGCCAGCAGCGAATAGGCGCTCTCCACGGTGCCGCGCGCCAGTCCCAGCTCCGCCGCCAGCGCCCGCGCCGAGGGAATGCGGTCGCCCGGCTTGAGCAGGCCGTCAGCCACGGCGCTGCGCAGGCGGGTATAGATCTGGCGGTAGTAGGGCTCGTCGGTGCCCGGGGTGAGCTGCAGGAAATCGTGCGCGGCGGTGGTTTTCATGGTCCAGTCCAAATGTCATTTCTTGGCTCTGCCGATTATGCCATCCGGCCATTAGGATGAGCGCTGTTCAATATCGCATCTCAACCGAAAGGACCATCATGGGCACCCGCCTGCCGGACTTGACACAAACACAATGGCGCATCGCCGACGCCGCCCTGCGCCACGCCGACAGCGACGCCGACAAGCGCGCCTGCTTCCCGGTGATGCACGAGCTGCGCCCGCATCTGCAAGACGAAGACGACTTCATGCAACGCATCGGCCGCGCTGCCGATGAAAGCTATCGCATCCTCGCCGCCTGGGAGGAGGGCCGCGTGGTCGCGCTGGCCGGTTACCGCTTCCAGGAAAACCTGGTCTACGGAAAATTCCTCTACGTCGACGACCTGGTGTCGGCCGAGGGACAGCGCGGCAAGCGCTGGGGCGAGCGCCTGCTGAAAGCAGTGGACGAGGTGGCGGCGCAGGCCGGCGTGGCGCGCGTGGTGCTGGACACCGGTATGGCCAACACCTTGGCGCAACGCTTCTACTTCCGCCAGGGCATGCTGACCGGGGCGCTGCGCTTCGGCAAACCGGTCGGGAGCGCGCAATGAAGATCTTGCATCTTTCCGCCAGCCCGCGCAGGGAAACGTCCAACGCATGGTGGCTGTCGCAGCAGATCGTCGGGCAGGTTGCACGCCGCAGCGCCGCCGCCGAAGTGCGTGTGCGCGACCTCTACGTCGACCCCATCGCCCACGTTGACAGCGAGTACGCCGACGCGCTCGGCTCACCCGTCTACGCCGGCGACGAGAACGCGGCCGGCGGCGCGCTGGCCACGTCGGAACAATTGATCCGCGAACTGGAGGCGGCCGACGTGGTGGTGATCGGCACACCCATGCACAACTACACCGTGCCCTCCACGCTGAAAGCCTGGATCGACCATGTGGTGCGCGTGCGCCGCACCTTTGCCATCACGCCCGACGGCAAGGCGGGCTTGCTGCGCGACCGGCCGGTCTACGTCGGCGTGGTGTCGGGCGGACGCTTCTCCGGATCCGGCGCGCGCCAGGCTGACTTCCTCACGCCCTATCTGAAGGTGGCGTTGGCCACCATCGGCCTGCATGACGTGCGCTTCTACAGCATGGAGGGCCTGGCGGCCGGCGCGGACATGGTGAGGGCAGAACGGGAACGTATTTCCATGGTGCTGGATACGGCGTTTTCAAGGGCCTGATGCGGCATTCACACCAGAAAAGCACAGAAAAATCCGGCGGCTGAGGTCGCCGGATTTTTTTTGAAAATATTCCCTTGAAAAGAAAAAAGCGCGTCCCTAGATCGGTACCAGCAGATGCTCAAACGCGAGGTCTGCCAACAAATCATCGCTTACCTGAAAGGATATTTTATGCGTAGCTTCGACTTCTCCCCCCTGTACCGCACCGCTATCGGCTTCGATCGCCTGGCCCAGATGTTTGACAATGCCCAGCGCGCTGATCAGCCCAGCTACCCGCCGTACAACATCGAACTGGTGGCCGAAGACAAATACCGGATCACGATGGCCGTCGCCGGCTTTGCCCGCGGTGAAATCGAGATCGAGACCGAGAACGAAACCCTGAAGATCATCGGCCGCAAGCAGAAGGAAGAGCAGCAAGTCAACTTCCTGCACCGCGGCATCGCGGCCCGCGATTTCGAACAGCGCTTCCAGTTGGCCAACCACATCAAGGTGGTCGGCGCGAACCTGGAAAACGGCCTGCTCAACATCGAACTGGTGCGCGAGATCCCGGAAGCGCTCAAGCCGCGCAAGATCGAAATCGGCGTGAACGACGGTAACGTGCAACGTCTGGATCGCGCCGCTGCCTGAGTCGCCGACGTTTCAATCCTGTCGTGAGAAAAGCCCGCCGTGTGCGGGCTTTTTTTCGTCCGGCCATATTGCTGTCGCGCGCAAAAGCAAGGGCGGCAGTGCGATAGGCATCATCGGCACACACGGATGAACACCCGCGGCAATTTATGTATAATCGCCGCAAATATTTTCACGAGGCCGCCCGGCCGCACGTGGAAATACGTAAGCGTTCACGTCAACCAACGCGTCCATCCGGCATCGCCTGCCTACTGCGACTTCGTCCGCATGCGATGCCATGACGCTATGGTGATCACTTGAAACGACACTTCCTGCCGCCGCAATTCCTGTCCCGCCCCGGCCACGCTTCTCCCTCAGTTGCACCCGCATCGACGATCGCATCGTCCTTGGTCCGTAAGGCCACGGGCTGCGCTTGCTTCCTTTCCCTCATCCTGCTCTCGCGTCGCACGGCGCAGCGCGCATCCGCTCAGCGAGGCTGATCATGTCCATGAACCTCCATACCAACCTGCATGAACGCTCCGCCGCCCGCAACCTGTTGCCGCTGGTGGTCATCATCTTCTCCGGCTTCCTCGCCATCGGCATTCCGCTGCCGGCCTTGCCGCTGCATGTGAACGGCACGCTGGGCTACAGCGCGGCGGTGGTCGGCTGGATCGTCGGCATCCAGTCCTTCGCCACCATCCTCACGCGCAAGTTCGCCGGCTCCTGGTGCGATCGCCACGGGCCGAAACAGTCGGTGTCACTGGGTTTGCCGCTGGCGTCCTGCGCCGGGCTGCTGTACCTGGCATCCACATATGTCGCCGACCCTGCGGGCAGCATTGCCGTGCTGACGCTGGGCCGCCTGCTGATGGGGCCGGCCGAGAGCCTGTTCCTGACCGGCACCATGACCTGGGGTATCGGCCGCGTCGGCATCGCCAAGACCGGCAAGGTGATGGCCTGGCAGGGCATCGCCATGTTCGCGGCATTGGGCATCGGCGGCCCGCTGGGCGTGGCGATCCAGCAGCGCTTCGGTTTTGCCGGCGTGGCCTGGAGCACCATCCTGCTGCCGCTGGTCGGCTTCGCGGTGGCGCGTTGCCTGTCCGCGCTGGCGGTCACGCGCGGCCATGTGCAGGGCTTGTCCTTCACCGGCGCGCTGGCGCTGATCTGGCGCTTCGGGCTGGCGCTGGCCTTGTCGGCCATGCCATTTGCCATCCTCACCAGCTTCCTGGTGTTGCTGTACGGCAGCTATGGCTGGCAGGGCGCCGGTTACGCCATCCTCGGGTTCTCGGCGGGCTACATCGGCGTGCGCCTGTTCTTTGCCCACCTGCCCGACAAGATCGGCGGCGCCCGGGTGGGCGCGGTGTCGGTGGCCATCGAGTTGTGCGGACAGGTGCTGCTGTGGCTGGCGCATGACCCGATGGCGGCGCTGGCCGGATCGGTGCTGACCGGCATCGGCTTCTCGCTGGTGTTCCCGTCCATGGGCGTGCAGGCGATGGCGCGCGTGCCGGCGCATTCGCGCGGGATCGCGGTGGCCTGTTTCATGGCCTTCATCGATGTGGCCTCCGGGCTGACCGGGCCCATCGTCGGTGTCGTGATCGGCTGGTACGGTTATCCGGCGGCATTTCTTGCCGGCACGCTGGCCTGCGTTGCATCACTGGTCGTAATGGCAACAAGCCGCCCACAAAAGCCCGCCAGTGTGGCGCAAGGCTGACTTATTTCCGCGCGGAACGTGACTTTCGGTTGACGCCGGTTACGTGCTTGGTTACGTTACGATGAAAAGCCGACCAAGACGCGGCGCGCCGCGAACCGCCGCGCCGCGCCGGCGTCCAACACGTTAATGAACATGCAATGCATGCGTATATTGCGTCGGACACAGGGAGAAACGCATGAATGACAATCCGTACCAGCACATCAATCCGGAGCCGCTGCTTGAAGCCATGGGCGGCGACGCCGGCGCCTGTCGCCACATGTTCGGCACCTTCGCCAAGAGCGCCCCGGCCACCTTCGGCCGCTTGGAAGCCGCCATCGCCGCGGACGATGCGGCCCAGGTCAAGCGCGAAGCCCACAGCCTCAAGAGCATGACCGCCCTGGTCGGGGCCGGCCCGTTGACGGACCAGCTCAAGGCCATCGAGCAGCTCTCCAAGGCGGAGCCGCCGCAAAGTGCCCAGCCGCAATTGCCGTCGCTCAAGAAACTGTTCAACGCCGTGGCGGCCGAGGTCAGCCAGTACGTGGAGCAAGTGGGCGTGCCGCACTGAGCAGGCTTGATGCGCCGGCCGCCGGCCGGAGTAATGACGCGGGCGGCAACATGACAAAGGGTTACGGGCATTGCGCCGGTAACCCTTTTTTCATGGATGCTCCAGCGCCATCAGGAAAAACCTCATTGCCCGACTGCGCTTCCTGACCAAGAATGATGGTTGTCCCGCCGTGCGATCCGCACAATATGGCGCCCACACAATACTTAACAGGGAGAAAGCATGGATTCTTTTCAGCAAGAAATTGATGAGCGGACCAATCTGACCGCCAACAACAAGTTCGAGCTGCTCCTGTTCCGGCTGGGGCGTCCTGTCGGCGACAACAGCCCGGGTGAGGGCGAGCTGTTCGGCATCAACGTCTTCAAGGTGCGCGAGATCGTGCCGGCGCTGCAGATCACCAAGCCGGCCGGCATGCGGCCGCCGCTGCTGGGCATGGTCAATGTGCGCGGACAGATCATGCAGGTCATCGATTTACCCGCCATCGCTGGCTGCGAGCCGCTGGCCGAACCCGGCATCCTGTTGATCACCGAGTTCGCGCGTCACACGCAGGCGTTCGCGGTGCAGTCGGTGGAAGATATTGCCCGCCTGGACTGGAGCCAGGTCTTGCCGGCCGAGTCGCGCAGCGCCAGCGACGTGGTCACCAGCATCGCGCGCCTGAGCGCGCCCGACGGCGGCAGCACGCTGGTGCAGGTGCTGGATGTCGAGCACATCCTCGACCTGGTGTCGCCGACCAAGGAAAGCGTCGCCGACCTGCCGCAGATCGGGGCCGGCATCCAGCTGCAGCCGGGCGCCGTGGTGGTGGCCGCCGACGATTCGCGCGTGGCGCGCGCCTTGATCGAAGGAAGCCTGAAGGAACTCAAGCTGCCCTTCGTGATGGCCAAGAACGGGCGCGAGGCCTGGGAAAAGCTGGAAGCGCTGGCGCGCGAGGCGGAGAAGGAAAACTGCCCGATCTCCTCCAAGGTGGCGCTGATGCTGACCGACCTGGAGATGCCTGAGATGGACGGCTTCACCTTGACCCGACGCGTGAAGACGCATGAAAAGTTGAAGCACGTTCCGGTGGTCATTCACTCTTCGCTCACCGGCAGCGCCAACGAGGATCATGTGAAAACGGTCGGCGCCGACGGTTACATCGCGAAGTTTTCGCCGTCCGATTTCGCGGCGGTGGTGCAAAAGGTATTGAGCGTGGCGTAACGACGTCGCGCAAAGAAAAACGGCCCCCGATGCAAATCGGGGGCCGTTTTCTTTTGGCGCTGCGCCCGCCGCATGTCGGCAGTGTGGCGTTCAAGCTTAAGCCAGGGCGCTCAGGCCGGCCGGCTTGATCTTCGATTCCAGCGCCTTGCCCTTGCGCGCGCGCTTGCCGATATGCAGGCCCAGCGCGGTTGCCGAGAGCGACACTTCCTGCGCCTTGCCGCCGCGACCGGCGCCGTAGACCAGCACGCCCTTCTGGCTGATGGCCTGGGCGCCCAGGAGCTTCTCGTTCTTCTCCAGCTCCATCAGGTTCACGCCGCGTCCGCCCGAGGACAGGGTCTTCATTTCGTCCAGGCCGAACACCAGCAGGCGGCCGTTGCCCGAGAGGCAGGCGACGGCGCCGGCGTCGGCGGCGACTGCGCGCGGCGCCAGCGGCAGGGCGCCTTCGTCCAGCGTGAAGAAGGCCTTGCCGCCCTTGACGCGGCCGAACATGTCGGAGGCCTTGGCGACGAAGCCGGCGCCGGCGTCGGAGGCCAGCAGCAGGGTGGTGTCGGCGGGGCCGGCGAAGTAGTGCAGGATGTTGCTGCCGCTGGCCAGCTCGATCAGCGTGGTGACGGGCACGCCGTCGCCGCGCGCGTTGGGCAGGGCGTTCACGGCGATGGTGTAGACCCGGCCGTTGGAGCCGAAGGCCAGCAGGTTGTCGACCGTGCGGCACTCGAAGGCGCCGTACAGGCCGTCGCCGGCCTTGAAGGTGAACTGCGCGGCGTCATGGCCGTGGCCGGTGCGCGCGCGCACCCAGCCCTTTTGCGAAATGATGACGGTCACCGGCTCATCGATCACCTTCTGCTCGAAGGTGGCGCGCTCGGCTTCTTCGATGATGGTGCGTCGCGCGTCGCCGTACTGCTTGGCGTCGCCTTCGATTTCCTTGATGACCAGCTTCTTCATCGAGGCCGGGTTGTCGAGCAGGTCCTGCAGCGTGGTCTTTTCACTGCGCAGCTCGGCCAGCTCCTGCTGGATCTTGATCGCTTCCAGGCGCGCCAACTGGCGCAGGCGGATTTCCAGGATGTCCTCGGCCTGGCGGTCGGACAGCTTGAAGGCGTCGATCAGCGCCGGTTTGGGTTCGTCCGACTCGCGGATGATCCGGATGACCTTGTCGATGTTGAGCAGCACCGCTTCCCGGCCTTCCAGGATGTGGATGCGGTCGTTGACCTTCTGCATGCGGAATTGCGTGCGACGGGTCACGGTCTCGAAGCGGAAGCTGATCCACTCGGTCAGGATGTCGGTGAGGCTCTTCTGGCGCGGGCGACCGTCGCCGCCGATCATCACCAGGTTCAGCGAGGCGTTGCTCTCCAGCGAGGTCTGGGCCAGCAGCGTGTTCATGAACTCGGTCTGGTCCTGGTTCTTGGACTTGGGCTCGAACACCAGGCGCACCGGTGCTTCGCGGCCGGACTCGTCGCGCACCGCGTCGAGCAGGCCGAGGATGGCGGCCTTCTGTGACTGCTGTTCCGGCGTGAGCGACTTCTTGCCCAGCTTGATCTTGGGATTGGTCAGCTCCTCGATTTCTTCCAGCACCTTCTGCGAGGACACGCCCGGCGGCAGCTCGGTGATCACCGCCTGCCACTGGCCGCGCGCCAGGTCTTCGATCTTCCAGCGCGCGCGCACCTTCATGCTGCCGCGGCCGCTCTGGTACATCTCGGCGATGGTGGATTTCGGGGTGATGATCTGGCCGCCGCCGGGGAAGTCGGGGCCGGGCACCAGTTCCATCAGTTCGGCATGGGTGATCTTGGGGTTGCGGATCATCGCCACCGCCGCCTTCGCCACTTCATTCAGGTTATGCGAGGGGATCTCGGTGGCCATGCCCACCGCAATGCCGGAGGCGCCGTTCAACAGCAGGAAGGGCAGGCGCGCCGGCAGCAGGCGCGGCTCTTCGGAGGCGCCGTCGTAGTTGGGCTGGAACTCCACCGTGCCCATGTCGATTTCATCGAGCAGCAGCTTGCTGATCGGGGTCAGGCGCGCTTCGGTGTAGCGCATCGCCGCGGCGCCGTCGCCGTCGCGCGAGCCGAAGTTGCCCTGGCCGTCGATCAACGGATAGCGCAGCGAGAAATCCTGGGCCATGCGCACCAGCGCGTCATACACCGACTGGTCGCCGTGCGGGTGCAGCTTGCCCAGCACGTCGCCGACCACGGCGGCGGATTTGCGCGGCTTGGCGGTGGCGTTCAGGCCCAGCTCGTTCATCGCGTACAGGATGCGGCGCTGCACAGGCTTCTGGCCGTCGGCGACGTCCGGCAGGGCGCGGCCCTTGACCACGGAAATCGCGTAGTCGAGGTAGGCGCGCTCGGCGAAGGTCGACAGCGTCAGCGAGTCGCCGTCCGGCGCAGGCGGGGTCTGTTCAAACAGGTTGGCTTGTTCGGTCATGTGTCTTGGTTGCAGACTGAGTATTGAATATTGATCGGGTTAATCGTGTTGATCGTTCAGCGGGCTTGCCGCGCCGGCGATGGCCTGCGGCGGCGGAGCCTCGGGCGCGGCCGCGCCCGGCGTGTGCGGCGGCAGCGTGACTTTCAGGCGCGCGGCGCGCGCGCCGGCGGCGAGTTCGGCCGCGCTGGGCGGGCGATACAGCTGGTAAAAGCGCGACACCAGCCGCACATAGCCCTGGGTCTCGGGATAGGGCGGGATCTTGTTGCCGTACTTCTGCACCGCGCCTTCACCGGCATTGTAGGAGGCGATCGCCAGCTCCGCGTGCTGCGGGAACATCGCCATCAGGTCGCGCAGGTAGCGCGCGGCCAGGCGGATGTTGATCTTCGGGTCGGTCAGTTTCTGGTGCAGGCTCTTGCGGCGGTCGCCCTGCAGGCCGTAGCGCTCGGCCGTGGCCGGCAACACCTGCATCAGGCCGACTGCGCCCTTGGTCGAGACGGCGCGCGCGTTGAAGCCCGACTCCGCCGTCATCACCGCCTTGAGCAGCGCCGCGTCCACGCCGAATTCGCCCGAGGCCTGGCTCAGCAGCTGGTCGTACTTGCGTGCGTCCGGATGGGCCATCATGGTCCGCACGAACGGCGGATCGGCGGCGGTGGCCTTGGCCTCCTTGCCGTGATGGTTCAGCGTGGCCGCGCTGCTGGCCATGAGCTGATCGCGATCGTCGACGCGCTCGGCGTAGAAGTGCACCACGCCCTGCGCATCGGTGTAGCGATAGACGATGCTCTTGCTGTCGGCGACCGCTTCCTTCTCCGCATGGGTGTGCGACACGCCGTCGGCGTCGGTATAGGTCACCATGCGCTGGGCCTGCGCCGGCGGCGCGCACAGCAGCAGGCCCGCACCCGTCAGCAGCAGGGTGCGGGCCAGCGTGCGGAGCGTGCCGCGCGGCGCCGGGATTGGCATGTCAGATATCCGCTTCGGCCTCGTTGCCGTGCTCTTCGATCCATGCGCGGCGGGAGGCGGCCTCGCCCTTGCCCATCAGCATGTTGAAGCGCTCTTCCGAGGTCTGCACGCCCGGTTCGCCGAAGCTGATCGGCAGCAGGCGGCGGGTGTCGGGGTTCATGGTGGTTTCCCACAGCTGCTCGGCGTTCATCTCGCCCAGGCCCTTGAAGCGGGAAATGCTCCAGGCGCCTTCCTTCAGGCCGTCCTTGCGCAGCTTGTCTTCGATGGCCTCCAGCTCGCCGTCGTCCAGCGCGTAGAGTTTCTGCACCGGCTTCTTGCCGCGCGCGGGGGCGTCCACGCGATACAGCGGCGGGCGTGCCACGCAGATGTTGCCGTTTTCGATCAGCTTGGGGAAATGCTTGAAGAACAGCGTCAGCAGCAGCACCTGGATGTGCGAGCCGTCGACGTCCGCGTCGGACAGGATGCAGATCTTGCCGTAGCGCAGGCCGGTCAGGTCGGGGGTGTCGTTGATGCCGTGCGGGTCGACGCCGATGGCCACCGCAATATCGTGAATCTCATTGTTGGCGAACAGGCGATCGCGCTCGGTTTCCCAGGCGTTCAGGACCTTGCCGCGCAGCGGCAGGATGGCCTGGAATTCCTTGTCGCGGCCCATCTTGGCCGAGCCGCCGGCGGAGTCACCCTCGACCAGGAACAGTTCATTGCGCGACACGTCCGAGGATTCGCAGTCGGTCAGCTTGCCGGGCAGCACGGCCACGCCGGAAGACTTTTTCTTCTCGACCTTCTGCGCCGAGCGCAGGCGGCTTTGCGCCTGCTTGATCACCAGCTCGGCCAGCTTCTTGCCGTAGTCGACGTGATGGTTCAGCCACAGCTCCAGCGCCGGGCGCGAGTAGCCGGCCACCAGGCGCACGGCGTCGCGCGAATTCAGGCGCTCCTTGATCTGGCCCTGGAATTGCGGGTCCAGCACCTTGGCCGAGAGCACAAAGGAAACCCGTGCGAACACGTCCTCGGCCAGCAGCTTGACGCCCTTGGGCAACAGCGAATGCATCTCGGCGAAGCTCTTCACGGCCGAGAACAAACCTTCGCGCAGGCCCGACTCGTGGGTGCCGCCGTTGGAGGTGGGGATCAGGTTGACGTAGGACTCGCGCACCACCGCGCCTTCCTCGGTCCAGGCCACCACCCAGGAGGCGCCTTCGCCCTCGGCAAAGCCTTCGGCGTCCTTGCCGGCGAACTGTTCGCCCTCGAACAGCGGGATCAGGGTCTCGCCGTTGCCGGTCTGGGCCAGCTGCTCCATCAGGTAACCGCGCAGGCCCTGGTCGTATTGCCAGCTCTGGCTGTCGCCGCTCTTGGCGTTGGTCAGCGTGACCTTCACGCCCGGCAGCAGCACCGCCTTGGAGCGCAGCAGGCGCTGCAGCTCGCCCAGCGGGATGGCCGGCGAGTCGAAATATTTGGCATCCGGCCAGACGGTCACGCGCGTGCCGGACTTCTTGTCTTCACGGGTGGCGGGCCGCGATTTCAGCTTCTCGATGACGTCGCCGCCGGAGAAGGCCAGCGTGTGTACGCCGGCTTCACGCCAGACGGTGATTTCCAGGCGCGTGGCCAGGGCGTTGGTGACCGACACGCCGACGCCGTGCAAGCCGCCGGAGAACGCATAGGCGCCGCCCGAGCCCTTGTCGAACTTGCCGCCGGCGTGCAGGCGGGTGAACACGATCTCGACGGTGGGCACCTTTTCTTCAGGGTGCAGGCCGACCGGAATGCCGCGGCCGTCGTCCTCGACCGAGACGCTGCCGTCGGCGTTCAGGGTGACGTGGATGCTCTTGCCATAGCCGCCCAGCGCCTCGTCGGAGGCGTTGTCGATGACTTCCTGGATGATGTGCAGCGGGTTTTCCGTCCGGGTATACATGCCCGGGCGCTGCTTGACCGGCTCCAGTCCCTTGAGGACGCGGATCGATGATTCACTGTAGTCGGACAGGGATGTTTTCTTGGTTGCCATGCAGTTCAGTAGTCGTGGCCTGTGGATGCCGGATAGTTGTGGTCTGGGTGTCGCCGTTG
Organism: Herbaspirillum sp. LeCh32-8; assembly: GCF_017814915.1. GTDB lineage: Bacteria > Pseudomonadota > Gammaproteobacteria > Burkholderiales > Burkholderiaceae_D > Herbaspirillum. Next base: position 286,045 of record NZ_JAGIPZ010000001.1, read on the forward strand.
TTGCAGCGGTTGTTGCCGCTATTGCTGGCGCAGAGGCCGCGCTGGCCGCAAGGGCGGGTCGGCGCTGCGCTGCAAAAACGCATTCTAATGAAAATTCCGGGAGTCAGGAGATTGCCTTTTTGAAATATTGACTCAATGATAATTTCGAATCAGGGAAAGCTGCGCACCACCTTCCATTTCTTCTGGCTCACTTCATAGAGCGTGTAGCCCGGATTCAGGAGCCGGCCGTCGGCGTCGAAGGCGATGCGCCCGGTCACGCCCTCGTAGCTCATGGCGTGCAGCTGCGCCGAAATCGCCACCGGCTCGGTGGTGTTGCCGCGCCGTATCGCCTCGATCACCATGCCCGCGGCGTCGTAGGCATTGGCGACATACGGCATCACCGGCGCATGGAACATGGCGGTATAGGCTTTCTCGAAGCGGGCGAAGCCGGGCAGCTGCGACTCCGGCCGGTTGTGCGCCATCAGCAGCGTACCTTCGCGATAGCCGCCGGCGCCGCTATAGAAGTCGGTATTGAAGGCGCCGCCCGAGAGCATCAACTGCACCTTCAGATTGGCGCCGCGCAGCCGCTGCGACAAGGCGAAGGCCTGCTCCTGGATACCGGCGAAGTAGAGCAGGTCGGCCTTGTTGTCCCTGACCGTCTTGAGCACGGCGTTGAAGTCCGAAGTACGTGCGCTGATCGACACGCGCCCGGCCAACTGGCCGCCTTGCTTGCGCATCTCCTGTTCCAGCGCGTCGGCCACCGCCGCGCCCATGATCGAGCCGTTGTAGGCAATCGTGAGGCGCCGCTCGCCGCTGCCCATCCGGTTCACCGCCGCGGTCATATAGGTGGTGGCGTCGGTGATGTTGCCGATCAGCTGGAACACGTTCTTGTAACCCATCTGGGTCAGTCTGGGGCTGGGCGAGAATACCGCCAGTTCGGCCACGCCTTTCTCGGCGTAGACCTGGGCGCCGGCCAGCGTGGTCTCGGTGGTGTAATGGCCGACGACCGCCACCGCCTTGCCGGTGACCAGGGCCTGTGCGGCAAAGCCGGATACGTTCGGATTGCCGTTGTCGTCGTAGGCCAGCAGCTTGAATTCGAGCCGGCGTCCCTGGACTTGCACGCCGCGCTGGTTGGCCTCGGCGATGGCCAGCTCCACGCCTTGCTTCAAGGCTTGCGCATGCGGCTGCCGCTCGGGGCCGGCCCAGCCGATGATGACCTCTTCGGCCGCTGCAGTGCCGCCGGCCAGGCAGGCCAAGGCGACGCACAGAACGCGGGCCATGCGGCCGGGCGCGAGGCGTGATGCAAGATTGCGCCGCATGAAGCCCCTCCCTGTGAAAGATCTTGTCGTAAGGCCGTCAGTGTACATGCACATGCCGCAACGGCGCGGCTTTCCGGGCGGCAATGCGCGGCATGGCGGGCTTGCAAAAAGCAAACGCCGGCGCGTGGGCCGGCGTTGTGCGGGGCTGCCTGGCGCAGTGAAATCGTCAGCTCTTGAGCAAGGTCTCGACCGCCAGCGCGATGGACAGGATGCGTTTGTCGTGGCCGCCCGGCGCAGCCAGCGACACTATTTCTCAGAGCGTAAATGTCTTCGCAGGTAAGCAAGATTGAATACCAGGGCGCGTGCAGCGACGCGGTGGATGTTATGAGTAGCGGCGTCGGTGTTGTCAGGATCAGTAACGCGACCGCGCGTGGTGGGCAACGGCGCGGTATCGTTGGTCGATTGCTCATCACTGGCGTTCTCGGAAGTGATGCTGTTGGGTGCAGTCATTTGCGCCAGCTGTGCCAGCATGCGATCAGTGCGGACTTTGGCGGCTCCGTTGTGGTTGGATTCCAGTTCGGCCAACAGAAGGCCGAATTCCTGCTGGAACTGCGCGAAGGTCTTGGGGGCCATCAAGCTCAGGCTATAGTCATCTTCACGGTACCACTTGTCTTCGATCTCGCTCCATAGCTGACGGGCGAAGGCGGCCGCATTGAACGGTTCGGCGACACCGAGGACTGGGGCGAGGACGGGAATCCACCGTCCGTCAGCGCGCGCGATTGCCGCAATCTCCGCCTTGAGTTTGGGATCCTCTGTCTCGATATCGTAACTGCCGGGAAGTTGGTCGTTTTTGGTGAAGCCCTGCAGCTTTGCCATTCTCACGCCGGGCAGCTCGGGGCGGGGGAACGCGAAACCTTCGGCCCAGGTGCCGGGAGGCATGCCATAAATCCGTTTGTCGGTGGGAATGGTTGTGTCGATACGTGGCAGCCAACCGTAGCCTGCGCTGCCGTCGCCTTGTTTGAGGGAAGGACGCCATGCCTCTGGAGTGCGTAGATATCTTTTTCCGGCACCTATGATGAGTTTGGCGGCATCCCGTGAGCGCTTACGCCACTCGTTCATAGCCGCTTCGTCTTTAACCTTATCGCCTGTTTTTTTAGGATAAGACTCATCTGGCGGAATGATAAAAACCTGCAGGGGCACGCAGCAAATCCAGAAATAATCGATGTTTTGCTCAGCCTGTTTGCCATTGCTTAACCGATAGTGATAGAGGAACTGCCGCCCCTCTTCGTCCGTATCGATGGTGCTGCGTATCAGAGGATCAATCTTGTTTTGCAAGACATAGCGAAAGGCTCTGACACTGTCGGACTCAGTGTCGACCTCACGGATTTGCCAGGCGTTTCGGCCAGGGAGCGGGGTGATGCTGCTTTGCGACGATTCGGCACCAGGTGTTGACTGCGCGAACGCAGGCTGGCACAGGCAGGCCAGGATCAGGGTGCATTGCGTGGCAAGTTTCATGAGGTCATCCTTTCTTTTCTGCCGTCGTTTTCGCTTTTTCTTCGGCTTTGTTCATCCAGTTGCCTGCATCCTGGCAACTTTTCTTTACTGCGCCATTGGGGGCGGTGCCGACCAGATAGACGTGGAAATACTCCATGTCACGAGGAGGACCGTCATGCCAGAGAATTTTGGTGACGGGGAGTTTGTTGCTGAGTGCGCCGGGGTCTTTGGATTCGCTGCACTGATCTTTATAGGTTGCCGCCTTGGTTTCCAAGGTAATGCCGTTGGTACGTATATCCACGGCGGTGCCTGCGCCATGATCGAAATGCGAGGGTTTCCAGCTGCCCGCGATGTCGAATAGGCCACCCCAGGGTAATGCGGCGTCATTTACCCCGACCGGCTTCCAGCCGGCCTCATTCATCTCTTCAATTATTGTGTCCAGATTCCGTGCGGCTGTCTTGGTTAAATAATGCCTTTGCTCATGCTTTTCATTGCTCCCACCTACCAACTGTGCCGTTCCCGGTGCCGGCTCATACGGAGCCAGATCAGGCACCTTTACCGTCACCATTACCTCCGCGACACCGCAAGCGTCCTTCGCGCATTCCGCCTTGAGCCGATGCAGTCCCGTGAATTCCGACGCGGAGAAAAACAGCTTGATCCGTCCTTGGGCATCGGTGACCAAGGGCGCAGTGATCTCTCCTTGCTTGTCAGCAGGCAGGGCCTTCTTGTCCTCAAAGAGCACAGCCAGCGGGCGCTGGCCTTTATGCTTACGCTCGGGATGGCCGCCGGAGTCGTCTTCCACGGTCTGCGCCAGCTTCACGGGTTGACCGGCCAATGGCTTGCCGTCGGCGCCGACGATCTCGATCAGCAACGAACCTTGCCATGGCGCCAGCTTGGCTGGATTGAGCGTGTGCTTGTTCTTACCGTCGCGTTTGAGTTGAAACGGGGCATCGATTCCGGCCGGCTTCAATTCTTGAGGCGCGCTCATGCGAATGGCCTGGGGCTTGCTGCGTTGGCACCACCATTGCTGATCGTCACCCGTTGCCAGCGTATAACCGGTGTCGCAGGACTGGGCGCATTGGCGCTGCTCCGTTCGGGGGCGGGCCGGCTCGGGCAGCCCCGCCAGTTGTTGACCATGGGCATCGGGCCTGGCGGGCACGGGAAATCCATTGTCCGGTGGCCCGTTGCTACCCTCGGTCGCAGCGGCGCGTGCAGGGGCAAAGCCGGAGCGACCATCGCCATTGGGCGATGAAGGCGTATCCGCGCGAGGTGGGATGCAGCGGCTGGACGTGGGCATGTAACGGTCGCCTCGATCCTGCGCTTTCGCCTGATGCGGCGGTAGGCTGATCACCCAGACCAGTACTGCAGGCAATGTTCTTATCCATAGCCGAGAACGATTGTTTCCGGACGGGGCATGCCACTTCACTGATCTCTCACCCGGATCGTGTATTCCGAAATGTCGAGCATCAGCGCCGGCCGGGACAGCAGCGTCTTGCGATCAACCACGAGCTTCCAGGCATCATCTTTATCGGTAATACGGAAGAAGGCGACCACCCCCACATATTGGGTCGCTTGAGATAGCGGCATACTCAGACGAGTGCCGGTGTTGGGACTGACGGTCTGGGTGTCCGCGGACAAGGCATCGTAGGCCAAGGCGGTTCTGTCGCTTTTTAGCAAGGTGGCGTAGTCGGCCTGGTCGAATGCCTGGCGGTCTCGAAGCTGGTAGATGCGTGTGACGACGGAAAGGGCTCTACCTTGTCTGTCAGGGTTGGCGGTGTTATCGGTGACGATTCCGATAGTCAGCATCTCTTGCTTCTTCGAAAACACGGTTCGATAGGCATTGGTGGTGGCGTCGGACAAGGTCTGTATCGTGCTGCAGCCTGTGATCAGCGTGCTGAGCAAAAGCGCGATAAATAGTCGAAGCGGCATGGCTTCTCCAGTCAGAGTGAAAATAGGATGCGTTCGGCCTGCCATTGCCATGACCGGGAAATCCGCGGGACAGGTCAGGAGGGCATAAGATGGTAGAGGGCGGCTTGCTGACGTCGATCAGCGGGATGGTTATTTGCCGTGGATGTCGCAATATATTGAATTGCGATTCGACTCAATATTGGCCGAGGAGGTCTTCTAAAAGAAAAAGGCTTGCGCATGCGCAAGCCTTTTTGCCAAGCAAGATATGTATGCGGCTGATCAGCTGGCCAGCAAGCCTTCCACTGCCAGCGCAATCGACAGGATGCGTTTGTCATGCCCGCCCGGCGCAGCCAGCGACAGGCCGACCGGGGCGTTGCCCGGCTGGTGGCAGGGCAGGGAGACCGCGCAGCCGTCCAGGAAGTTGATCAGCGTCGGGTTGCGCAGGATCATGCCGTTGGCGCCGTAGTAGGCCTCGTCGCTGGCCTGCAGGTCGGCGATCTTCGGCGCCACCACCGGCACGGTCGGCATCACCAGCGCATCGAAGCCGTCCAATTGGGCTTCGGTATTGGCGATCCAGGCGCGGCGCGCGTGGATCACGTCCAGCAGGTCGGCCGCCCCCATGTCCTTGCCGCGCAGGATGCGCGAGACCACGCGCTGGTCGTAGCCGGCCTTGTTTTCCGCGATCAGCTCGCGGTGCCAGGCGTAGGCCTCGGCGGCGGTGAAGCCGCCCTTGGCGTTGATGGCGGCCAGCTCGGCGAAGGCCGGCACCGGCTTCTCGACGATCACCGCGCCGGCGGCTGACAGCTTGGCCAGCGCAGCCTTGTAGGCGGCGCCGACTTGCTCATCCATGCCGTCCAGCACCACATTGGTCGGGGCCAGCAGGCGCAGGCCGCGCAGCGGGTGCGGCAGCGGGGCGACGTACTCTTCGCCGGACAGCACCGCGTCCATGATGGCGCAGCACTCGACCGAGGCCGACAGCGGGCCGATCGAGTCCAGGTATGCCGACAGCGGCAGCACGCCCTTCATCGACACGCGCGAGGCGGTCGGTTTGAAGCCGGTCAGGCCGTTGAAGGCCGATGGGATGCGCACCGAGCCGCCGGTGTCGGAGCCGATGGCGGCGAAGGCCATGCCGTCGGTCACCGAGACCGCCGCGCCCGAGGACGAGCCGCCGGGGATGCGGCCGCCGTCGACGTTACGTTCCCATGCATTCTTGGGCGTGCCGTAGTGCGGGTTGATGCCCAGGCCCGAGTAGGCGAACTCGGTCATGTTGGTCTTGCCGATGACGATGGCGCCGGCATTGATCAGGTTCTGCACCACCACCGCGTTGACGAAGGCGGCGGGTTTGCCGCGCAGGACCACCGAGCCTGCCAGCGTGGTTTCGCCGGCGACGTCGAACAGGTCCTTCACCGACACCGGCAGGCCTTCGATGGGCGAGCGCGCCAGGCCGGCCGCGCGCAGCGTGTCGGAGGCGCGGGCGGCGGCGCGCGCCTGGTCGGCGTAGACGCTGGTGAAGACGCGCGCGCCTTCACCGTTGGCGTCGGCGATCTTTGCCAGCGTCTGCTCGGTCAGCTCGGCGGAAGTGGTGCGGCCGCTGTCGAGGTCGGCGGCGAGTTGGGACAGTTTGGGGAACATGGTGGCAGTTGTCTCTGATTTGCGTGGGTGGATGCGCGCGGGCGAAAGGGCGAGTATCGCATCAAACGGGCGGCTTAACGACGCTGGGTCCCGGCCTGCGCCGGGGCGACAATGAAGAGGTGGCATGAACCCTCGGCTGTTCGAGGCAATCCTCCGCCTGTCGTCCCGGCGCAGGCCGGGACCCGGCGTCGTTCGTCATGCGTCGACGGCGCCGGAGGCTCAGGCCATTTCAGGCAGCGACTCGGTCACATAGCTGTGGCGCAGCGCGCGGTTGCGGCGCGGGTCGAACAGCTCCATCGTGAACGACGCCGCCGGGCGGATGCCGCCGATGGCGCCGACGGTGCCGCAGGTCATGCCGCAGCCTTCGGGCAGGATGGCCTGGCCATCGGTGAAGCGCGCGATCAGGTCGGAGGGCGTGCGCAGCGAGGACAGCGGGCCTTCCTGGTACAGCACGGTGGCGCCGTTTTCCTCGATCCAGGAGCGGATCACCAGCTCATCCCAGTACTCGGCCACGTCCGACAGCTTCCACGCCGCCGCGCCCACCGGCTTGACGCAGGCCTGCTTGGAGAAGGCCACGCTGTGCGCTTCCAGCTTGCGGTCGGTGTGGTCCGAGGCGATCGACACATACAGCTCGCCGCCGGCGTTGAAGACGAAGGTCTCGACTTCGCCGGAGGATTCGCCGCCCAGCACCTGCACGTCCTTGTCCTGGCTCAGCTGGTTGGCCGAGACGCGGTAGAACAGCGGCACCGCGCTGGGGCGCGAGATGCCCAGCGCTTCCAGTTCTTCGATGTGGTGTTCGATGGCGGCCATGTCGCGGCCTGCCCAACCGGCGATGACCAGCTTGTTCAGTTCGGCGTCGATGACGGTATTGTCGGGGAGGGAGAAAGAGAGCTTCATGATGGTCACTTCTTCAAAACGATTGCAGGAGAATTGCGGGAGAAAAACAGCGCCGGCGCCGCAACGGCGGCAGCGGCGCGCAAGACTTATTGCTTCTTGACGAACACCACCACTAGGAAGCTGGCGATGAATTCGAGCGCGGCCACGAAGTACAGGCCGGAGGACAGCGAGCCGGTGCTGGTCTTGAGCGCGCCAATCATGTACGGCGCCACGAAGCCGGCCAGGTTGCCGATCGAGTTGATCAGCGCGATGCCGCCGGCGGCCGCGGTGCCGGCCAGGAAGGCGGCCGGGATCGACCAGAACACCGGGAACGCGGCCAGGATGCCGACCGCGGCGACGGTCAGCGAGATCAGCGCGACGGTGGCGTTGCCCAGCGTCAGACCGGTGGCGATCAGGCCGATACAGGCGATCAGGGTGGCCACGGCGCTGTGCATGCGGCGCTCGCCGGTCTTGTCGGAGTGGATGCCGTTCCAGATCATGGCCAGGGTGCCGGCGATGAAGGGAATGGCCGAGATCAGGCCGATCTGCAGGTTACCCTTGACGCCGATTTCCTTGATGATCGACGGCGCCCAGAAGGCGATGGTGGCGTTGCCGCTGACCACGCAGAAGTACACGGCGGCGCAGATCCACACGCGGTAGTTGGTGCAGGCGTCCTTGAACGAGAAGTGCTTGCCCGGGCCGGTGTTCTCGGCGGCCAGGGTGTCGGTGACGGCGGTCTTTTCAGCCTCGGTCAGCCACTTGGCGTTGGCCGGCTTTTCCGGCAGCCAGGCCAGCACGGCGAAGCCTGCCAGCAGCGAGGGGATGCCTTCGAGGATGAACAGCCACTGCCAGTTGGCCAGGTGGCCCACGCCTTCCATGCTGCTCATGATCAGGCCGGCGATCGGGCCGCCGACGGCGCCGGCGATGGCGAACGAGGTCATGAACAGGCCGTTGACGCGGGCGCGGCGCTGGGCCGGGAACCAGTAGGTCAGGTACAGCACGACGCCGGGGAAGAAGCCGGCCTCGAAGATGCCCAGCAGGAAGCGCAGGATGTAGAAGCTGGTCGGCGTAGTGACGTAGGCCATTGCCATCGAGGCCAGGCCCCACAGGATGGTGATGCGCGCCAGCGTCTTGCGCGCGCCGATCTTTTCCAGCAGCAGGTTGCTGGGCACTTCGAACAGGAAATAGCCGATGAAGAAGATGCCGGCGCCCAGGCCGTAGATCGCCTCGGAGAATTGCAGGTCCTGCAGCATCTGCAGCTTGGCGAAGCCGACGTTGACGCGGTCGATCCACGCCAGCACGAACAGGAACACCAGGAAGGGAATCAGGCGCCAGGCGATCTTGCGATAGGTGGCATCCATCGCCGTTGCGTTGCCGCCGGCCTGGTCGCGCGGGTCGAGCGCGGCGGATGTGGAATAAGACATGAAACTACCTCCCTAAGTGTTGAGCCCCGGCCGTGGCGGATCGATCACGGCCGCGTAAGTGTCTGGATAAAGATGTCTGGACTATTGCCGGCTGCCCGGCGCTGCTTTTGTTTTGCCTGGCGCATGCGTTTTCGGCGCACGGCAGGTGCCGGTCTTAAATTCAGTATGGGGATGTGCAATGCGCGCTGTCCAACAAGAAAATATGAACAGGAGTGATTGAAAAATCTTATGAGCGAAAGCGGGGCGTGCCCTGCTTCAGGATGGTGCTGCGCAGCATGGCTGATCGCGGGGTGAGCGCAAGCTGATCCGCGCCGCCGCGCAGCATCGCGTAAATCATTTGAAAGCAGCGCCGGCACGGCTGCCGCCGCTGCCGGACGCAGCCTCAGGCGATGCCGCCGTCGCCGTTGCCGGGTTTGCCGGCCGCCAGCGGCGAGGGCAGGCGGGCGATCTCGTGTCCCCAATTGAGTGCAAAGTCGGAGGCGGTTTCTTGTGCGATGCGGGCCACGCTTTCGGTCAGCGGATTCTCGTGGTCCGAGCGGAAGCAGGCGATCAGCGCCAGCGCCGGAAACTCGGTATCGACCCGCAGCACGTGCAATGTTTCTTCGTTCAACTCGCGCTGGATGATGGCCGGCGGCACCGCGGCGATGCCGAAGCCGTCGGTGGCCAGGCGGATCATGGTGGCCACCGAGGCGATGCAGTTCACGTGCAGCTCGCCGCGCTCGCTGCCCGAGAACAGGCGCTCGATCACCGCGTGCGGCCCCGAGTTGCGGGCAAAGCTGATCACCGGGAAGGCAGCCAGGTCGGACATGGACAGCGTCTCGCTGCCGATGTCGAGCTTGGGGCTGCCGACCCAGCGCATCGGAAATTCGCACAGCGCGATATTGCTGACCTGCGGCCCGATCACCGGCTCGGCCTGCAGCACCAGGTCGAGGTTGCCCTTGCTGAACTGCTCGTGCAGGTGGATGGTGGTGTCGCTGGCGATCTCGATCTGCAGGCGCGGGAAAGTCTTGTGCAGGCGGCCGAGGAAGTCCGGGAACCAGCTGTGGACGATGGACTCGATCACGCCGATGCGGATCACACCGGCGTAGACCTGCTTGTCGGACATGTCGTCCTTCATCTCGCGCATGAGCTTGACCATGCGCTCGGCATACACCAGCGCCTTGCTGCCGTCGGCGGTCAGCGCCACTTCGCGCGCGCTGCGGTCGAACAGGCGCACGCCGAAATCCTGTTCGAGCGAGGCGATGCGGCTGGAGACCGCGGCCTGGGTGGTGTGCAGGCGCTCGGCGGTGAGCCGGAAGTTGCGCAGCTTGGCCAGCCAGACGAAGGTTTCGAGGAAGCGGATGTTCATGGCGAAAGGCGTGAAGGCGAGGGCAAAAAGATGCCGGCGGGTAAGTCGAGGTCAGTCGGCGCAGCGGCGATTCAGGTCATGGCGAAGCCGCGCGAAGGAGCGTATTTTATCCGCAGCAGCGCGCATCGGCCTACGTCATTTTTGGTGCAATGCGGTAGAAAATGCTTCTATATCAGTGCATTTGACGGGCATTCCCGCAAGCTTCTGGTGCGTCATATCGATATTTGCTTTTTGAAAGTATTTTTTCTTTACTCCTAAATAAAATGAAAATATATTTACATTTTTTCGGCGGCGGGGCGTGACGCAAAGAGCGACCGGATAGGTAATTCGCGCGTTCCTGAGCGGCGGGAATCGCGGCTTCAGAGACTGAAAGAGAAGACCAGAAAGAAGCACGGGCGGCGCCGCAAGGCATCGATATAAAACATTTACCCATGGGGCAGGCGGACTGTGACGCAACAGCCGAAAAACATCACGCTGCAGGGAGCGGGCGCCGTGGCGCAGGCCGTGGGCAAGCTGTATCAGCAGCTGTCCAAGTCGCACCGCAAGACTGCGGACTACGTGCTGGGCAATCCGTTTCGCGCCGCCACCATGACCATCGACGAGCTGTCGGAGGCGGCCGGCATTTCGGTGGCCACCGCCAACCGCTTTGCGCATGCGCTGGGATTCGACGGCTATGCCTCGTTCCGCGCGGCGCTGGTGTCGGACTTCGCCACCACGCTGGCGCCGGTCGAGAAGCTGCGCCACGAGGTGCAGCGCCCGGCCACCAGCGCCGAGATCATGGCGGCTGCTTTCGAGAACGACATCCGCAACATCGAAGCCACGCGCCGCATGCTGGCGGCGGAGGATTGCGAGCGCGCCGTCGACATGATTCTCTCGGCCGAGCGCATCTTCATCCTGGGCTTTGGCGCCTCGGCCTACCTGGCCGGCCTGATGGCGCATGCGTTGGAGCCCTATGTGCGCAGCGTATCCTCGGTGGCGCTGGCCGGCGGCCCTTCGCAGGCCGGACGCCAGTTCTTCAAGCTGGACAGTCGCGATCTGGTGGTGCCAATGGTGTTTCCGCGCTATGCCGCCGACACCGTCTGGCTGACCCAGCGCGCGGTGGAGAAGGGCGCGCAGGTGCTGGCCTTCACCGACGTGCCCGGCTCGCCGCTGGTGCCGCTGGCCGATGTGACGATCTACGCCCACACCGAGCGCAACCTGTCGCCGACCTCGGACGCGGCCGCGCTGATCATGATCCAGGCGCTGTGCGACGCGGTCGCGCATCGCGCGCGCCGTTCGGTGCAGGCGGCTTCGCAGATGGCTGAATTCGTGCTGCCGTGGCTCTACGTGCCGCAGCAACAACGTCCCGGGACGACCCCGGTAGGCAAGTCCGCCAGGGCTGCCGCCGGGTCCAAGGAAAAGACCAAAGGAAAGACCAAAGCATGACGACTCCGGTAATCGCCATCCATGGCGGCGCGGGCACGATCTCGCGCAGTTCGCTCTCGGCCGAGGAAGAGGCCCGCTACCACCAGGCCCTGGCCGACATCGTGGCCGCCGGCCAGGCCGTGCTCAACGCCGGCGGTTCGGCGCTGGACGCGGTGACCGAGGCGGTGCGCCTGCTGGAGGACTGCCCGCTGTTCAACGCCGGCCACGGCGCGGTCTATACCAGCGAAGGCAAGCATGAGCTGGACGCCTGCGTGATGAATGGCGCCGATCTTGAAAGCGGCGCGGTGTCCTGCGTCACCAACCTGCGCAACCCGGTGCTGGGCGCCCGCGCGGTGCTGGACAAGAGCGAGCACGTGCTGCTGGTCGGCCCGGCCGCCGAGGCCTTCGCGGCCAGGAACGGCGTGCTCACCGTCGGCCCCGAATACTTCCATACCGATGCGCGCTATCAGCAATGGGAACGCGTGCGCGGCCAGGCCAAGGCGATGCTGGATCATGACGCTGCTTCCTTCGCCTTTGCGCACAAGGATGAACCGACCGAAAAAGCCCCGATCGACCCGGACAACAAGTTCGGCACCGTGGGCGCCGTAGCGCTGGACAAGTTCGGCAACCTGGCCGCCGCCACCTCGACCGGCGGCATCACCAACAAGCAACCCGGGCGCGTGGGCGACTCGCCGCTGGTGGGCGCCGGCTGCTACGCCGCCAACGCCACCGCCGCCGTGTCGGCCACCGGCACCGGCGAGTCCTTCATCCGCGCCGTGGCCTGCTATGACATCGCCGCGCGCATGGCCTATGCCGGCAAGTCGCTGGAACAGGCGAGCCGGGAAGTCGTCTTCGATGTGCTGCCCACGGTGGGTGGCCGCGGCGGCATCATTGCGGTGGACGCGCAGGGCAACCTGGCGCTGCCGTTCAATACCGAAGGCATGTATCGTGCATACGGCCGCGGCGAGCTCGCGCCGGTGACCGAGATTTACGCCGCGCAAGGCTGAGCGTTTCAGGCAGGAGAACAGGAAGATGCAACAGCCCCAATCCCAAGCCCAGCAGGCGCAGCGCGTGCTGGAGGTCAACAACCTGAGCGTACGCTTCGCCACCTCCGAACGGACGGTGGACGCGGTGCGCGACATTTCATTTCACGTCGGGCAGGGCGAAACCTTGGCCATCGTCGGCGAATCGGGCTCCGGCAAGTCGGTGTCGTCGCTGGCCATCATGCGCCTGATCGAACACGGCGGCGGCAAGATCGTCGGCGGCAGCATGGAGTTCCTGCGCCGTAACGGCCAGCGTCTGGATCTGGCGCAGGCCGACAACGCCACCATGCGCGGCATCCGCGGCAAGGAGATCGCCATGATCTTCCAGGAGCCGATGACCTCGCTGAACCCGGTCTTTACCGTCGGCGAGCAGATCGCCGAGTCGATCCGCCTGCACCAGGGCAAGAGCCGCGCGGCGGCGCAGGCCGAGGCGCTGCGCATGCTGGAGATGGTGCGCATTCCCGAGGCACGGCGCGTGCTGGGACGCCACCCGCACCAGCTCTCAGGCGGCATGCGCCAGCGCGTGATGATCGCCATGGCCCTGTCGTGCAAGCCTTCGCTGCTGGTGGCCGACGAGCCGACCACGGCGCTGGACGTGACCATCCAGGCGCAGATCCTGCAGCTGATCCGTTCGCTGCAGGAAGAAATGCAGATGGGCGTTATCTTCATCACCCACGACATGGGCGTGGTGGCCGAGGTGGCCGACCGGGTGGTGGTGATGTGCCGTGGCGAGAAGGTCGAGGAGAACGATGTGAAGAGCATCTTCGCCGCGCCCGCCCATCCCTACACCCAGGCGCTGCTGGCGGCTGTGCCGCGGCTGGGCTCGATGCGCGGCACCGACAAGCCGCGCCGCTTCGGCATCGCCGCCGAGGCCGAGGCCCAGCCGGAGGCGATCGCCACCGAGCTGCAAGGCCAGGGCGAGATCGCCGCCGAGCAGCGCCAGCCGCTGCTGAAGGTGCGCGACCTGACCACCCGCTTCGATGTGAAGAGCGGCATTTTCGGCCGCGTGAAGCAGCGCGTGCATGCGGTGGAGAAGGTCAGCTTCGACCTGTATTCCGGTGAAACGCTGGCCATCGTCGGCGAGTCCGGCTGCGGCAAGTCGACCACCGGCCGTTCGCTGCTGCGCCTGGTGGACATCGCCGGCGGCCGCGTCGAGTTCGGCGGCCGCGACCTGGCGCAATTGCCGCGTTCCGAGCTGCGCCAGCTGCGCCGCGACATCCAGTTCATCTTTCAGGATCCGTTCGCTTCGCTGGATCCGCGCATGACGGTCGGCTATTCCATCATGGAGCCGATGCTGGTGCACGGCATGAAGGAGGGCGCGCAGGAGCGCGTGGACGCCTTGCTGACCCGCGTGGGCCTGACGCCCGAGCACGGCCAGCGTTACCCGCATGAATTCTCCGGCGGCCAGCGCCAGCGCATCTGCATCGCGCGCGCGCTGGCGCTGAACCCGAAGATCGTGATCGCCGACGAATCGGTGTCGGCGCTGGACGTGTCGATCCAGGCCCAGATCGTCAACCTGATGCTGGACCTGCAGGCCGAGCTCGGCATTTCCTTCATCTTCATCTCGCACGACATGGCGGTGGTGGAACGCATCAGCCACCGCGTGGCGGTGATGTACCTGGGCCAGATCGTGGAGATCGGTCCGCGCCGCGCGATCTTCGAGAACCCGCAGCATCCCTATACCCGCAAGCTGATGGCGGCGGTGCCGGTGGCCGATCCCACGCTGCGCCAGCCGGGCAAGAAGCTGATGACCGACGAGATCCCCAGCCCGATCCGGCTGGTGGGCGACGAGCCGAAAGTGGAGGCCCTCAAGCAGGTGGCGCCCGGCCATTTCGTCGCCACGCACAGTATCGGCGGCGCTTTCTGAGCGACGCAGGCAGTTTTGTTTTTGTTGTCACCTCGATTCACCCCAGCATCCGACAAGCAGTATCAACCACGCAGTACTGATCAGGAGAGACAGATGTCCGCAACCGCAAAAAGCAAAGCACTGACCACCGCCAAATGGCTGGCCATGGGCACCCTGGGCGCCGCCCTGCAATTCGGCGCGGCCAACGCCTTCGCCGCCAAGACGGCAACCGTGGCGGTGGCTTCCACCTTCACCACGATGGATCCGTATGACGCTAACGACACGCTGTCGCTGTCGGTGATGAAGTCCTTCTACCAGGGCCTGTACGGCTTCGACAAGGACATGAAACTGATCCCGGTGCTGGCCGAAGGCTACCTGGTCAGCAAGGACGGCCTGGAGTACACCATCCGCCTGAAGCAGGGCGTGAAGTTCCAGGACGGCACCACCTTCAAGGCCGACGCCGTGAAGGCCAGCTTCGACCGCGTCACCAACCCGGACAACAAGTTGAAGCGCTACAACCTCTTCAACCGCATCGCCAAGACCGAAGTCCTGAACGACTACACCGTCAAGATCACCCTGAAGGAGCCGTTCTCGGCCTTCATCAACGTGCTGGCCCACCCGTCGGCCGCCATGATCTCGCCGGCCGCGCTGAAGCAGTACGGCAACAAGGACATCGCCTTCCACCCGGTCGGCACCGGCCCGTTCAAGTTCGTCGAGTGGAAGCAGACCGACTACCTGAAGGTCGCCAAGTTCGACGGTTACTGGAAGCAGGGCTACCCCAAGGTCGACGAGATCCTGTGGAAGCCGGTGGTGGACAACAACTCGCGCTCGGCCATGATGCAGACCGGCGAAGCGCAGTTCACCTATCCGCTGCCGTACGAGCAGGCCGACCTGTTGAAGGGCAAGGGCAACATGGAGGTGATCGCCGGTCCGTCGATCATCCAGCGCTACATGTCGATGAACGTGAAGCAAAAGCCGTTCGACAACATCAAGGTGCGCGAGGCGATCAACTACGCCATCAACAAGCAGGCGCTGGCCAAGGTCGCGTTCAACGGCTATGCCGTGCCGATGGACGGCGTGCTGCCGCAGGGCGTGGACTACGCCTACAAGAGCGGCGCCTGGCCGTATGACGTGAAGAAGGCCAAGGCGCTGCTGGCCGAAGCCGGCTATCCGAACGGCTTCGAGACCGAGCTGTGGTCGGCCTACACCCACACCACCGCGATGAAGGTGATCCAGTTCCTGCAGCAGCAGCTGGCGCAGGTCGGCATCAAGGTCAAGATCCAGGCCCTGGAAGCCGGCCAGCGCGTGGAGCGCGTGGAAAGCTGGCAAGACCCGGCCACCGCGCCGATCCGCCTGTTCTACGTCGGCTGGTCGTCCTCGACCGGCGAAGCCGACTGGGGCCTGCGTCCGCTGCTGGCGTCCGAGTCCTTCCCGCCGCGCCTGTTCAACACCGCTTACTACAAGAGCGACAAGGTCGACGCCGACATCGCCAAGGCCCTGACCGTATCTGACCGCAAGGAAAAGGAAGCGCTGTACAAGGAAGCCCAGCAGGAAATCTGGAAGGACGCCCCGTGGGCCTTCCTGGTCACCGAGAAGCTGCTGTACGCGCGCGCCAAGAACCTGAAGGGCATCTATGTGATGCCTGACCAGGCTTACGAATTCGAGAACATCGAATTCACCAAGTAAGCGCTGCAGCGACGCAAGGGATGCCGGCGGCGGGTGCAACTGCCGCCGCCGGCGCACCTGATATTTCAAGTGCGGGCAGGGCGCTTGCCGGCCCGCATGCAACAAGCAAGATCCAAGGTTTCGATCCACCAGCGAGAGCTTCATGTTTTCCTATGTCATCAAACGCCTGTTAGGGCTGATTCCAACGCTACTGCTGGTGGCGGTTCTGGTATTCCTGTTCATCCACCTGCTGCCGGGCGACCCGGCGCGGCTGGCGGCCGGTCCCGAGGCCGACGAGAAGACGGTGGCGCTGGTGCGCTCCGACCTCGGCCTGGACAAGCCCCTGCCGGAGCAGTTCGTCAACTTCTTCGTCAATGCCGCCCACGGCGACTTCGGCAGATCGATCCGCACCAAGCGTCCGGTCGCCGAGGAAATCGGCGCGCGCTTCTGGCCCACCATGTGGCTGACCGTGGCCGCCATGGTCTGGGCGGTGCTGTTCGGCCTGATCATCGGCATCTCCTCGGCGGTGTGGCGCAACAAATGGCCGGACCGCCTGGGCATGACGCTGGCGGTGTCCGGCATCTCGCTGCCGCCGTTTGCGCTGGGCATCCTGCTGATGCAGGTGTTCTCGGTGCAGCTGGGCTGGCTGCCCACCGTGGGTGACGACACCTGGCGCCACTACATCCTGCCGTCGCTGACGCTGGGCGCGGCGGTGGCTGCGGTGATGGCGCGCTTCACCCGCGCCTCCTTCATCGAAATCCTGCAGGAAGACTTCGTGCGCACCGCGCGCGCCAAGGGCCTGACCGAGACCGTGGTGGTCATCAAGCACTGCCTGCGCAATGCGCTGATCCCGGTGGTGACGATGATGGGCCTGCAGTTCGGCTTCTTGCTGGGCGGCTCCATCCTGGTCGAGGTGGTGTTCAACTGGCCGGGCATGGGACGCCTGCTGGTGGACGCCGTCGAGATGCGCGACTACCCCGTGATCCAGGCCGAGATCCTGCTGTTCTCGCTGGAATTCATTTTCATCAACCTGGTGGTGGACGTGCTGTATGCCGTGATCAACCCCAGCATCCGCTTCAAGTAAGGGGGCATCGTGTCGCTTTCCAACGCACCCATTTCCACGCCGGACAATAGTGGCGCGCCGCTGCCGCCGCCCGACCCGTCCGCCGTGGCGGCCGCTGCCGGCCACAAGATCCGCACCCCGTGGCGCGAGTTCTGGCGCAAGTTCAAGCGCCAGCACCTGGCCATGTACGCCGGCGGCTTCGTGATCCTGCTGATCCTGATCGCCATCTTCGCGCCGCTGATCGTGCCGTTCGATCCGGAAAACTTCTTCGACTATGACGCGCTCAATTCGCCGCCGACCTGGGTGCACTGGTTCGGCGTGGATTCGCTGGGGCGCGACATCTTCAGCCGCATCCTGGCCGGCACCCGCATCTCGCTGGCCTCGGGCTTCCTGTCGGTGGCCATCGGCGCGGTGATCGGCACCGTGTTCGGCCTGCTGGCGGGCTACTACGAAGGCTGGTGGGATCGCATCACCATGCGCATCTGCGACGTGCTGTTCGCTTTTCCCGGCATCCTGCTGGCCATCGGCATCGTGGCCATCCTGGGCGGCGGCATGTTGAACGTGATCATCTCGGTGTCGGTGTTCAGCATCCCGGCCTTTGCCCGCCTGGTGCGCGGCAACACGCTGCAGCTGAAGAACCTGACCTACATCGAAGCCACGCGCAGCATCGGCGCCTCCGACATGACCATCATGTGGCGTCATATCTTCCCGGGTACCGTGTCGGCCATCGTGGTGTACTTCACCATGCGCATCGGCACCTCGATCATCACCGCCGCGGGCCTGTCCTTCCTCGGCCTGGGCGCGCAGTCGCCCACGCCCGAGTGGGGGCTGATGCTCAATGAAGCGCGCGCCGACATGATGACCTCGCCGCACATCGCGCTGTTCCCCAGCATCGCCATCTTCCTGACCGTGCTGGCCTTCAACCTGCTGGGCGACGGCCTGCGCGACGCGCTCGATCCCAAGATCGACCAGCGCTGATGCCGCAGATGCCCGACATTCCCCACATCGGCCGGCTCGCCGCCGGTCCGCGCGGCAGCATCGCCGACGTGGCCGGCGTGACGGTGGGCCATTGCACGCTGGATGACGGGCCGGTGCAAACCGGCGTGACCGTGGTGGTGCCGCATGCCGGCAACCTGTTCACGCACAAGCTGCCGGCAGCCGTGGCCGTCATCAACGGCTTCGGCAAGAGCGCCGGGCTGGTGCAGATCGAGGAGCTGGGCACGCTGGAAACGCCGATCGCGCTGACCAATACCTTCTCGGTCGGGGCCGTCGTCACCGCCCAGATCCGCCATGCGCTGAAAGCCACACCCGAGATCGGCCGCAGCCTGCCTACCGTCAACGCGGTGGTGATGGAATGCAATGACGGCTACCTGAACGACCTGCATGCCTTCGCCGTGGGCGAGGCGCATTTCGACGCGGCATTGGCCGCAGCTACCACCGATGTCGCCCAGGGCGCGGTCGGGGCGGGGCGCGGCATGTCCAGTTTCGGCCTGAAGGGCGGGATCGGCAGCGCCTCGCGCAAGGCGCCGGTCGGCAGCGGCGGCAGCGAATTCACCGTGGGCGCGCTGGTGTTGTCGAACTTCGGCAAGTTGCCTGAACTGATCTTGAATGGTCACCCATTGGGCCGCGAGCTGGCCGCCGAAGAGAGCCCCGACGCCGCGCCCGAGAAGGGCTCCATCATCATGCTGCTGGCCACCGATGCGCCGCTGGACGCGCGCCAGTTGAAACGCCTGGCCACCCGCGCCGGCGCCGGCCTGGCGCGCACCGGTTCGGCCTACGGCCACGGCAGCGGCGACATTGCACTGGCATTTTCCACCGCCCAGCAGATCGAGGCGGGCAGCGACTGCGTGCATGCCGCGCTGCTGGCCGACCACCTGCTGGATCCCTTGTTCCATGCCGCCGCCGACAGCGTCGAGCAGGCCATCGTCAATGCGCTGTTCGCCGCCGACACCGTGCACGGCCGCGACGGCCACGTGCGCCTGGGCCTGCGCCAGCGGCTGGCTTCCCGCGAGATATCTTCATGAGCCCAAGCACACGCGCCAATATTTTGGTATCGGTCGACATCGAAGGCGTCGCCGGCGTCTTCCATCCCGAACAGACCCGCGCCGGCAACGGCGAGTACGAACGCGCCCGGCGCTGGATGACCGAGGAGGCCAATGCCGTCATCCGCGGCGCGCTGGCCGCCGGCGCCACCGCCATCAAGGTCAACGATTCGCACGGCGGTTTCCGCAACCTCTTGCCAGACCTGCTGCATCCGCAGGCGCGCATGGTGCTGGGCAAGCCGCGCGTGCTGGGCATGATGGGCGGAGTGGATCACGACATCGACGCCGTGATGCTGGTGGGTTACCACTCGCGCGCGCAGGGGCGCGGCATCCTGGCGCACACCACCAACAGCTTCGCCTTCGCCCGCGTCTGGCTGGGCGGGCAGGAGCTGGGCGAGGCCGGGCTCTACGGCGCGCTGGCCGGCGAGCATGGCGTGCCGGTGATCTTCGGCAGCGGCGACGACGCCTTCATCGAGGAAAACCAGCCGCTCTATCCGCACGCGGTGTTCGCCGAAACCAAGAAAGCCTACGGCGCCAACAGCGGCGACTCGCTCACGCCGCAGGCTTCCTGCGCATTGCTGGAAGAGCGTTCCCGCCAGGCTGTCGCCGCGTTCGTGGCGCAGCCGCAGTCAATGCCGCTGCTGCGCATGGCCGGCCCGCTGCGCTGCCGCCTGCAGGCGCAGACGGTGGCGTTGGCCGACCTGTTCAGCCAGCTGCCCATCCTGGAGCGCGCCGACAATGTCACGGTGGAGTTCGACGCGCCCACGGCAGAGTATGCGGTGCGGGTGCTCAACAGCCTGTCGGCGATGTCGGCCATGCTGCGCTGAGCGCCGTCGCGCTTTTTCTCTTTCCTTGCTTTACGCCATGCGCTCAGTCGAGCGCATGCGCTTCCACATCCGGCCCCAGCTTGCCGCGTTCCAGCGTCAGGTCAGGTTGTCGGTCAGTCAGCCGCCCAAGGCGGGGCCGGGGATGGGGCCGATCCTCACCGCCATTGTCTGTACATGCTTGCGGTGCCTATTGGTGACATGAGTTCTCGCATCGCGGCCTGTTCGGCGCCAGCGTTGCGCCGAACAGGCCCTGCAGCAGGCGCGCAAGTACGATTCCGATCAGCCGTCGAGCTGTTGCAGCAGCTTGCGCAGCAGGCCTTCGAACTGGCTCATTTCCTCCGCGCTGAAGGCCGACCACAGGTCGCGGTACTGCTTGCGGCGCGCGGGGTGGTGCTCCTCGACGAAGGCCGTTCCCTTGGACGTGAGCTGCAGATGCACCTCGCGGCGGTCGGCGGTGCCGGCGATGCGCTTGACGAAGCCTTTCTTGTCCAGCTCATCGGCGATGCGCGAGCAGTGGGTGCGCGAGGTGAGGATATAGGTGGCCAGTTCGGAGGGCAGCATGCGGCCTTCCGGCTGGCTGTAGAGCACCACCAGCGAGGTCCAGGTGGTGTAGTTCAGGCCATGCTCCTTGAGCGCGGCATCGAAGTGCACGCCCAGGTTGGATCCCAGGTGCATCAGCAGGCGCGTGAGCACGGCTTCGCGCACCGGGGAACGAGAGAAGCTCTTCGAGATCGATTTGATCGCCGATTCGTAAGGGGAAAAGCTGTCGTTCATGGCCGGCCTTTGGGTGAAGCGGAGATGATAACCTATGTTACTAATTCTTGCCGGGCGGCGATTGTTGATTGTGCGGACGATCCCGGTGCGCGATGACGACACTGGGTTCCTGCGTTCGCAGGAACGACAGGCAAAGGATGGCCTTGAACAGGCGAAGGTTGATTTTCTCCTCCGTGTCGTCCCTGCGAAAGCAGGGACCCAGCGTCGTTCAACAACCGCCGATACGAAACCGGCGCCTCATTGCCCAGCCTGCTTCGCCTCCATCAGCTTGACCAGCGTATGCATGGTCAGGTTGACCGGCGTGGCCACGCCCAGGGCCTGGCCGCGTCGCACGATGAAGCCGTTCAGGTGGTCGATTTCGCTGGTCTTGCCGCGCGCCAGGTCCTGGGCGGTGGACGAATATTGCGTAGGCATGGTCTCGGCGATGCGGCGTACCGCGGCGTCCACGTCGCCGGGCAGGGTGACGCCGTCGGCCGCGGCCACGGCGCGGCATTCTGTCACCAGCTGGGCGATGACGCCGGCCACGCCGGGGCCTTGTACGATCTTCCCGTAGGGCAGCTGGGTCACGGCCGACAGCGCGTTGTAGGCGCAGTTGAGGATGAGCTTGACCCACAGCGCGCCGCGCACGTTGTCCGAAATCTCGGTGGGCACGCCGGCGGCGATCAGCGCCTCGGCGGCTTCCTTGCTGCGCGGCGAGGGCTCGATTACCAGTTCGCCGCGTCCATGGTGCTTCACGTGCCCGGGGCCGGCCATCTCGGTGGCGACGTAGACCACGGCCGCGGCCACCGGCTGCGGGATCACGCTGCGCAGGCGGTCGGCGTTGTCGGTGCCGTTTTGCAGCGTCAGCACCAGCGTGTCGGGATCAAGATATTCGCGCAGCTGGGCGCCGGCGATTTCAGTGTCTGTGGACTTGACGCAGAACAGCACCAGGTCGGCGCCCCGGGCGATGGCGGCGTCCGTGCCGGCCTTGACCGGCATGATCTCGTCGAAGCTCTGCGCTTGCAGCCGCAGGCCGATCTGGTTGAAGGCGTCGACGTGTTGTCGGCGGCCCACCAGCACCACCTCATGCCCGGCGCGCGCCAGCATGCCGCCGTAATAGCAGCCCACTGCGCCTGCGCCCATCACCGCGACTTTCATTGCCGTATCTCCCTGAACTCTGCGAAAGGGCCAGCCTAACACAGCGCCCGGCTGCCTTCAGGCGGCGTATCAGAACTGCCGGCGCACGCGCACCGACACATACGCCGGCGGTTTGGTGGTCGAGGTGGCGCGCGCGCTGTGCAGGCGGTGCAGGGTGATCTGGTTGACTTCGGCATGACTGCCGTCGATGTGTTCACCCATGCGGCGCATGGCGTCGTCTACGTCGCCGGCGGCGATGCAGTCGAGGATGGCGGCATGTTCCTCGTAGGTCGAGTGCAGGCAGTCGCCGTAGAGGAAGTCCAGGCGGCGCACGATGCGGATGCGGTCGGTCAGGCGGTCGAAGGTGTCGGCCATTTCCTGGTTGCCGGCCGCGCGCACCAGCGTCTGGTGGAACACCTCGTCCAGCTGCGCGGCACGGGGACCGTCCGGTTCGCGCGCAGCGGCCGGCACGCACCAGGTCGCGCGCAGCGCGTCGACGGCGGACAGGTCCAGCGGCTGCGCCGCATCGCGCGCGCACAGCCGGCGCACGGCGTGGGTCTCGATCAGCTTGCGCATTTCGTACAGGTCGGCGAAGCGCTTGAAATCGATCGGCACCACCTCCCAGCCGCCGCGCACATAGCCCTGCATCAGGCCGTCGCCCTGCAGCCGTTGCAGCGCCTGCCGCACCGGCGTGCGCGAGACCTTGAAGAAGGCGGCGATCTCGGTCTCGGTGATCTGGTCGCCGGGCAGCAGGCGCATGTCGAAGATGTCTTCACGCAGGCGCGCGTAGACATACTCCGGCAGCGAACCGTTGCGCGCCTCGCTGTCACCGGGGGCGGCGGCGGATTGAGCAGCAGATTCGGCGGCAGGCTCAGGCGGCGGGGGAGCGGCGACGCTTTTCACGATGGGGCGTCCTTACCAGGCGGCCACGCAGCCGTCGGTGCGCGGCTCGGTGCCGCCGCACAGCACGCCGGCATCGTTGCGCCAGATGATTTGGCCGCGGCCGAAACCGAGCTGATTGCCGGACCACGATACCTCATGACCCAGGCCGGCCAGGCCGCGGAACAGGTGTTCGGCGGTGGTGTGCTCGATGGATACCTTGTTGCCTTTCTCCCATTCCCAGCGCGGCGCGTCCAGCGAGGCCTGCGGGTTGAGGCCGAAGTCCACCGTATTCATCACCATCTGCACGTGGCCCTGCGGCTGCATGAAGCCGCCCATCACGCCGAAGGGCCCCACCGGCTGACCGTCGCGGCTCATGAAGCCGGGGATGATGGTGTGGTAGGGACGCTTGCCCGGGGCCAGCACGTTGGGATGGCCGGCTTCCAGCGTGAAGTTGTTGCCGCGGTTGTGCAGGGCGATGCCGTTGCCGGGCACCACCAGGCCGGAGCCGAAGCCCATGTAGTTGCTCTGGATGAAGGACACCATGTTGCCCTCGGCGTCGGCGGTGCACAGATAGACCGTGCCGCCGCGCGACGGGTCGCCCGCCACCGGCAGCGTGGCGCGCTGGCCGATCAGCTTGCGGCGCTCGTCGGCGTAGGCGTCCGACAGCAGCTGTTCCACTGTCACCTTCATGTGCGCCGGGTCGGCGATGTGCGCCAGGCCGTCGGCATAGGCCAGCTTGATGGCTTCGATCTGGCGATGGTAAGTGGCCAGGGTGTCGCGCTCGGAGAAGTCGTAGGCCTTGAGCAGGTTCAGCGCCATCAGCGCCACCATGCCGTGGCCATTGGGCGGAATCTCCCAGACGTCGTAGCCGCGGTAGTTCACGCCGATCGGGTCGACCCACTCGGGCTGGTACTCGGCCAGGTCGGACAGCTCCATGCAGCCGCCGGCCTGGCGGATAAAGGCGGCGGTCTTCTCGGCCAGGGCGCCGCGATAGAAGCTCTCGGCATTGTCGGCGGCGATTGCCGCCAGCGTGGCGGCATGGCCGGCCGAGCGCCACAGCTCGCCGGCGTTGGGGGCGCGGCCGTCGATGGAGAAGGTATCGAACCAGGATTGGAAATGCGCGTCCTTGAACTCGCGCCTGAAGTTCTTGTGCGCCACCTGCCAGGCATGCGCCACCACCGGCGAGATCGGGAAACCGTCCTGCGCCAGCGCGACCGCGCCGGCCATCGACTGCGTCAACGGCAGCTTGCCGAAGCGCTTGGCCATGGCGGCCCAGGCGCTCGGGGTGCCGGGTACGGTTACCGGCAGGGCGCCGTACTTCGGCACGTCCTTGTGGCCGGCGGCGATCAGCTGTTCGGCCGAGATGGCCTTGGGCGAGGGGCCGCTGGCGTTCAGGCCGTGCAGTTTTCCGCCGTGCCAGATCAGCGCGAAGGCATCGCCGCCGATGCCGTTGGCGGTCGGCTCCACCACGGTCAGCGCGGCGGCCGCGGCGATTGCCGCATCGATGGCGTTGCCGCCTTTTTGCAGTACCTCAAGGCCTGCTTGCGCTGCCAGCGGTTGCGAGGTGGCGACCATGCCGCGGCGCGCGTAGACGGCGCTGCGGCGGGACATGTAGGGATGGTGGTTACTGTCGAATTGGGGGAAGGCGGGCATGGATGTCTCTCTTGGCGCTAAGGGTGGCGGATATTTTAGCGATACAGGTGGCAGGCCACAGTCTGGCCGTTGCCGACCTTGATCGCGGCGGGCGCTTCGGTCTTGCAGACTTCCATGCAGGACGGGCAGCGCGGATGGAAATGGCAACCCGACGGCGGCGCCGCCGGGTTGGGGATGCTTCCCTGCAGCACGATGCGCTCGCGCTTCTCGTTGGGATGCTCGCGCGGGATGGCCGAGAGCAGGGCGCGGGTATAAGGATGGCAGGGGTTGGCGTAGATCTGCTCGCGCGTGCCCAGCTCCACCATGCGGCCCAGGTACATCACGCCGATGGTGTCGCTGACGTGGCGTATCACCGCCAGGTCGTGCGAGACAAACAGGTAGGTCAGGCCCAGCTCCTGTTGCAGCTCCTTGAGCAGGTTGAGGATCTGCGCCTGGATCGACACGTCCAGCGCCGACACCGCCTCGTCGGCCACCACCAGCTTGGGCCGGGTGATGATGGCGCGGGCGATGCCCACGCGCTGGCGCTGGCCGCCGGAGAACTCGTGCGGATGGCGCGTCGCGTAGGACGGGTTCAGGCCCACCATGTCCAGCGCCTCGGCCACCATGCGGCGGCGGGTGGCGCGATCATGCAGCTGGTGCACGATCAGCGGCTCCTCCAGCACTTCGCCGATGGTCATGCGCGGGTTGAGCGAGGCATAGGGATCCTGGAACACCATCTGCATGTGGCGGCGCATGGCGCGCAGCTGGCCGGCGGGCAGGATGGTGAGTTCGCGGCCCATGAAGCGCACGCTGCCGGCGCTGGGCTCGATCAGGCGCAGCACGCTGCGCCCCGTGGTGGACTTGCCGCAGCCGGACTCGCCGACCAGGCCCAGGGTCTGGCCTTCGGCGATGGTGAAGGAAACGTCGTCGACCGCCTTCACCGCGGCGGCGCCGGGCGCGCCGAAGTGCTTCTTCAGGCCGTGGACTTCAAGCAGGGGCATGTTCATGGTGGGCCTTTCAATGCGGATACCAGCAGCGCGCGGTGTGGCCGGCGGCGATCTCGTCCAGCGGCGGCATCTCTTTGCGGCAGATGTCCTGCGCGCGCGGGCAGCGGGCTGCGAAGCGGCAGCCGGTTCCGGCCTGGCCGGGCGGCGGCACGCTGCCGGGAATCGCCGTCAACGGCGCGCCGGGCGTGGAGTCCAGTGCCGGACGCGCGCGCATCAGCGCGTGGGTGTAGGGGTGGGCGGGGCGGTCGAAGAGATCGCTGACGCTGCTTTCCTCGACCACCTGGCCGGCGTACATCACCACCACGCGCTCGCACATTTCGGCGACCACGCCGAGGTCGTGGGTGATCATCAGGATCGAGGTCTGCTGCTCGCGCTTCAAGTCGCGCATCAGGTCCAGGATCTGGGCCTGGATGGTAACGTCCAGCGCGGTGGTGGGCTCGTCGCAGATCAGCACCTGCGGCCGGCACAGCAGGGCCATGGCGATCATCACGCGCTGGCGCATGCCGCCGGAAAGACTGTGCGGATATTCATCCACCAGCTGCGCCGCGCGCGACAGGCCGACGCGTTCCAGCATGGCGACCACCTTGCCGTCGATCTCGCCGCGCGGCAGGTCGGTGTGGATGCGCAGCATCTCGGAGAGCTGCTTGCCGACCCGATGCAGCGGGTTCAGCGAGGTCATCGGCTCCTGGAAGATCATGGCGATGTCCTTGCCGCGGATGGCGCGCAGTTCTTTGTCGCCGGCCTGCAGCAGGTCGCGTCCGCCGAAGCGGATGGCGCCCGACAATCTGGCCTTGCTGGCCATCGGGAACAGGCGCAGCACCGACAGCGCGGTCACGCTCTTGCCGCAGCCCGACTCGCCCAGCAGGCCCACGGTCTGGTCGTGGCCCAGCGAGAAGGAGACGCCGTCCACCGGCGCGACGCTGCGGCCGTGGCTCTTGAATTCGACCTTGAGGTTCTGGATCTCTAGCATGGCGTGACTTCCTCAGCGGCTCAGTTTGGGGTCGAACACTTCGCGGATGCCGTCGCCCAGCAGGTTGAATCCCAGCACCACCAAAAAGATCGCCAGGCCCGGCCACATGGCCAGCATCGGGTTGGTATTGAGGTAGCCCTGGGCGATGTGCAGCATCGAGCCCCAGCTCGGGTCTTCCGGGCGCGCGCCCAGGCCGAGGTAGGACAGACCGGCTTCGGCGATGATCGCCGTACCCATGGCGAAGGTGGCCTGGATCACCAGCGGCGCCAGCGCATTGGGCAGCACGTAGCGCCACATGATGCGCAGATTGCCGGCGCCGATGGAGCGCGCCGCCATCACGTAGTCAAGGTTGCGGATGGTCATGGCCTGGCCGCGCGCCAGCCGCACGAAGGACGACGTGAAGCCGATGCCCACCGCCACCATGGCATTGTAGAAACCGCCGCCCAGGGCTGCGGCTAGGGCCAGCGCCAGGATCAGCGAGGGGAAGGCCTGCAGCGCGTCGACCACGCGCATCACCACGGCGTCGACCGCGCCGCGGTAATAGCCGCTCACGATGCCGATGGGCACGCCCAGCGAGAAGGCCAGGCCGACCGAGATCAGCGCCGCCTGCAGCGAGATGCGCGAGCCGTACAGCATGCGCGTGTAGATGTCGCGCCCGAGGTCGTCGGTGCCCAGCCAGTGGGCGGCGCCCGGGTCGGCCAGAATGTTGGCGTAGTCCTGGTCGAAGATGGGATCGTAGTGCGCCAGCAGCGGCGCGGCGATCGCCAGCAGGATCAGCACGGCGATGATGGCCGCGCCGAGCACGGCCGGCCGGTTGCCGGCGAAGCGGCGCAACGTGCGAAAGCGCGGCGCGGCCGGCAGGGCGGCGGGCGCCGGTGCGATGTCGGGAGAGGAGTTGGTCGTCATGGAATAAGCGCCGGGTCAGCGGGCAATGCGCGGGTCGATCACGCTGTAGAGCAGGTCGACGCACAGGTTGACGATGACCACCATCACGGTGGCGGCCAGCACGC
The DNA here is from genome assembly GCF_017814915.1 of Herbaspirillum sp. LeCh32-8. Classification (GTDB taxonomy): domain Bacteria; phylum Pseudomonadota; class Gammaproteobacteria; order Burkholderiales; family Burkholderiaceae_D; genus Herbaspirillum. The sequence continues at coordinate 313,246 of NZ_JAGIPZ010000001.1, forward strand.
CGGCCTGCACGGTGACGTAGTCGCGCTGGAAGATGGCGTCCACGATCATCTTGCCCATGCCGGGGATGCCGAAGATGCTTTCTGTGATGACTAGTCCGCCCAGCATGCCCGACACCATCAGACCGCTGGCAGTGACCACCGGGATCATGGCGTTGCGCAGCGCGTGGCCCAGCACCACCTGCCAGTCGCGCAGGCCCTTGGAGAATGCGGTGCGGATGTAGTCTTCATTGAGCACTTCCAGCAGGCTGCTGCGCACCATGCGCATCAGGATTGCCGCCTCGCGCAGGCCGGTGACCACCATCGGCATGAGCATCGCCAGCAGGTTGGCCTGCCAGTCCTCCGACAGCGGCACGAAGCCCGAGGCCGGCAGCCAGCCCAGCTTCACGGCGAACAGGATGATGAACATCATGCCCAGCCAGAAGTGCGGCACCGACATGCCGAACAGCGCGATGAAGGTGCCCACCGCGTTGGCCATGCCGCGCGGGCGCGCCGCCGACAGGATGCCGGCCGGCACCGCGATGGCCACGGCGACGATGAAGCTGCCCGCGGCCAGTTCGATGGTGACCGGCAGGCGCTGCCACAGGGCCTCGGCCACCGGCGTGTTGTCGATGAAGGAGCGGCCCAGGTCGCCGTGCAGCACAGCCCAGATCCAGTGCCCGTACTGCACCAGCAGAGGATCGTCGAGGCCGAGCTTCAGGCGCAGGGCGGCGGCGGCTTCCGGCGTGGCTTCCATGCCGAGGATGGCGGCCACCGGGTCGCCCGGCAGCACCGCCAGGAGCGAGAACACCACCATGCTGACCAGGATCAGCGTGGGGATGGAAAGCAGGAGGCGTTTCAGCAGTTTTTGCATGTCTGGCTACAGGGCTGGACGACGGCGGCCGCAAGCGGGCCGCCGCCTCGTTGCTGATGAAGATTTACTTCGAGACCGTGGCGGTGCGGATCACGCCGTCGGGCACGTACTGGAAGCCCGAGACCGCCTTGGAGATGCCGAACAGCACGTTGTCGTGCACCACATAGATGTAAGGCACTTCCTTGACCAGCAGCGCCATGGCCTGGTCGTAGAAGGCTTTGCGCTTGGCCTGGTCGCCTTCCACACGGGCCTTCTGCAGGATCTCGTCGACTTCCTTGGCGCCGAAGTGCGAGTAGTTCAGCGAGCCGTTGGTGGTGACGAAGTCATAGATGTTCTGGTCCGGGTCGGGACGGCCGCTCCAGCCCACGTACAGGCCTTCGAAGTTGCCGGTCTTGCCGTTCTCGATCTGGGTCGCCAGCTCGGTCTTTTCCAGCGTGACGTTGATGCCGGCCGGGCGCAGCATGCCCTGGATCATCTGGCCCGCCTGCAGTTCGTCGGGCGTGGTCGGCAGGGTCAACTTGAAGCTGAAGCCGCCTTCCTTGCCGGCCGCCTTCAGCAGTTCCTTGGCGCGCGCCACGTCGACCTTGGGCGGCACGTCGGCCGCGCCGTTGGCGAACTGGGCCTTGGAGAAGGGCGAGTGGCCGGGCGCCACCGCATTGTTGTAGACCACCTTGGCGATGGCGTTGCGGTCGATCAGCAGGTCAACCGCTTCACGCACTTCCTTCTTGTCGAAGGGCGGCTTGCCGGTGTTCATGTAGAAGCCGCGGAAGCCCAGCGAGGGCTTGTTGAGCACGGTGTACTTGGCGCCGGCGGCGATGTTGGTGATTTCCTTGTAGGGGAAGCGGTTGGTGATGTCGACCTGGCCGCTGCGCAGGTTGTTGAAGGCCACGTTCACGTCCGGCATGATCTTGTAGACCACGCCGTCCACCTTGGGCAGGCCGGCCTGCCAGTAGTGGGGGTTCTTCTCCAGCGTGATGGTGGCACCCTTCAGGCGGCCCTTGTAGATGAAGGGGCCGGTGCCGACCGGGTTATTGACGTAATCGTCGCCGTATTTCTTGACGGCCGCGGGCGAGGACATCATGCCGGCGCGGTCGGTCAGGATCGAGAGGAAGGGCGCGAAGGGCGTGGACAGTTCCAGCTTGATGGTGTGCTCGTCCACCACGGTGATCTTGCTGACGTACTTCAGCTCATTGCGGCGCAGGGAGGTCTTTTCCTGGCCGCGCAGCAGATTGAATTCGACCGCCTTGGCGTCGAAGGGCGTGCCGTCCTGGAACTTGACTCCTTTGCGCAGGAACAGCGTGTAGGTCTTCTGGTCGTCGGAGACGGTCCAGCGTTCGGCCAGCATGGGCACGATCTTGCCTTCGCCGTCCAGGTCCACCAGCTTGTCGAAGATGCTCTGGTAGACGATGCGTTCATTGAGCATCGACGACTGGGTCGGGTCCAGCTTGCCGGGATCGGCATCCAGCGAAATGTTGAGCGTGGCGGCCATGGCGGACCAGCCGGCGCCGGCCATCAGGGCGGAGGAAAGTGCACACAGCAGCAGACGGGGGACGCGCTTGTTCATTCTTTTTCCTTTGAAGTTCAAGACGGGACACATCAAAAACCGGCTTCGCGACCATAAGGCCATTGGCCTAATGTAGTCGGTGCACACGGCGACGGCAAGGTCGGATACGTCGATGTATACATCAACGTAGACATGCATTTTCCATGCCAAGCGCCGTCGCGGCGGCCGGCGGCATGTCGTCTCAAACGGCGGGAGCGTGGTGCGTGGCGGCGCTGCAGGGCGGGGATGTGGGAGCTTGTTGCTGGTGCGCGGGCGGCCGGGGTGGTGCAGCCGGCGACGCCGGATGACAGGCACAAGTGCCCTGGCCACCGTCGCGAGCGGCCAATAAAAAGGGCAGCCATGGGCTGCCCTCTGCCTTGCGAGGGGATGCTGCGCGGATCAGAACGCGTAGCGGCCCTGCACGTAGATTGTGCGTGGCGCGCCGACCAGCTTGCCGACGTTGCCATCCTGCGTGCGGGTGAAATAGCGGCGGTCGGTCAGGTTGTTGACGCCGGCGAAGACGTCGAAGCCCTTGGCGCCCGGCACCTTCCAGTCCACTTGCGCGTTCCACAGGCGGAAGCCGGGGATCTCGCCGCTGCCGCCGGCGGCGTTTTCCGCGATGACGTTGGAGGCATCGGCGAATTGGCGGCTCTGGTGCGTGGTCGAGATGTTCAGGCCCCAGGGGCCGGTCTGGTAGCGCGTGCCGACGGTGTCGGTGGTGCGCGAGTAGAAGGCCAAGTCCTTGCCCGAATACTGGCCGGACTCCTGCAATGCGCGCGTATAGGCGTAGTTGGCGTAGACGCTCCAGCCGCGCAGCACGCCGGTCGGGTCGAAGGTATAGTCCAGCGCCAGTTCGATGCCGTTGTGCTGGGTCTTGCCCAGGTTGCGATACAGCAGCGGCGTCGAGGACACCTGCTCGATCTGGTTGTCGAAGCGGATGTTGAACAGGGTGGCTTCCATGGACAGGCGATCGCTCTTCCAGCGCGCACCGGTTTCGGCGGTCTTGGCCAACTCGGGCGCCAGCGGATTTGCAGCGCTGGTGGTGCTGAGCTGGGTGTTCTGCACCACGCCGAACGAGGTGTTGTAGTTGGCGAACAGCGTCAGCTCATTGTTGAGCAGATAGGCGACGTTGACCGAGGGCAGCGGCTTGTTGTTGCTCATCTCGAACGTGCTGGCGCCGCCCACGGCCGCCCGCGTGGAGCGGATGCTCTCGAAGCGCAGGCCGGGGGTGATGCGCCATTTGCCGATGGCAATCTTGTCGTCGATGTAGCCGGCGTTGGCGTCGGTGGAGTTGTTGTAGGCGGTGGCCGGCACGATCACGCCGGTAGCGATGGTCTGGCTGAAGTCGTAGTCGGTGCCGCGCTCGCGCAAATAGCGATAGCCGACCGTGACGTCATGCGTGGTGCTGCCCAGCGTGAAGCGCTGGGTATAGCGCGGCTCGATGCCGGTGGTTTCATAGTTGCGCGGCTGTATGCGCAGGGTGGTGTTGCCGGTCTGGATCAGCGTGCTGGCGCGCGAGCTCTGGTTGAAGTACGTGCGGATCTCGAACTCCTGGGTGTCCGAAATGGTGTTCAGGTAGCCGAAATCGAAACCCTTGCGGTCGCCCTTCCAGAAGTCCAGCGGGCGGGTGTTCTGGAACGGGTTGGCGTTGTACTGGGCGGTGGTCAGGCCGCCCGCCGTATGCGACAGCACGTCGTAATAGCTGACCTTGCCGTAGATCTCAGCGCCGCCGCCCAGGTCAAAGCGCAGCTTGAGCGCCACATCGTTGAAGCGCTCGTTGCTCTTGTCGCGCCAGCCGGAGCCTTCCTGTCCCGAATACAGCAGCGCGACGCCCAGGCCGTTCTCGGCTTGGCCGCCGACGAAGGCGCTGTATTGCTTGTTGGAGCCGCCGTGGTCATAGCTGTTGTAGCGCATGGTGGCGTCGCCCGTGACTCCCGGCGTGGTGGGGATGGAACGGCTCTTGAAGTTGATGATGCCGCCGACGTTTTGCGGTCCGAAGCGCACCGAGCCGCCGCCGCGGATAACGTCGACCGATTCGATGTTGTTCAGGTTGACCGGGGCGAACGACAGCTGCGGTTGGCCATAGGGCGCCGAGGCCAGCGGGATGCCGTCCAGCAGGATGGTGGAACGCGGCGAGTAACGACCGGTCAGGCCGCGTACGCCGATGTTGAGCGAGATGGCGCTGCCGGCCGTGCCGGAATTGTCGGTCGACTGCACGCCCGGGACACGGCGCAACAGATCGCCGATGCTGGTGGCGCCGGTCTGCTCGATGGCGTCTTTCTTGACCACGGTGCGCGCGCCCGGATACGTCTTGACGCTGTTCTCCAGGCCGGTGCCTAGCCAGTCGCCGCTGACCTGGATGGTTTCCAGGCCGTCGGCCTGGGCGGCGGCGTCGGCCTGCTGCGCCGAGGCGGCGCCATGCAGGGACAGCAGGGCCAGCGAGATGGCGGCGGCGCAGCGGGTGGGGCGTACGGTGGGGGCGCGGTGTTGCTTGGTCTTCATCATGGTTGGTCTCGAGCGGGGAGGCGCGGCTGGGGCCGCGTTGTTTTAGTCAATCGGTAAAGGCGAGTCTGGTGGCTGTAAGCTCTTGTTAAGACGCGAATAATAACGATTCTTGTTTTCTTTAACAAAGAAAATCGGCTTGCGGTTATCACTTATCGGCTGTCGGGAAAGAGACGGGAGGCCTTGCTGCAGGCGGATGTCAATGCCCATGAAAATGTGAGCTGACGCTTTTGGACAACGCTACTGAATCAGAACTGACAAATTTTTTATTTAAGTAGCTTGCTATTTAATTTTGAGATGGATAAACTGCGCTGCATGAACTCGAAAACAGACAAGCGCAAGTCGGCCCCGCTGCTGGATGCCCAGTTGTGCTTCGCGCTGTATTCGACCTCGCTGTCGATGAGCAAGCTGTATCGCAAGCTGCTGCGCGACATGGGCATCACCTATTCGCAGTACCTGGTGTTGATGGTGCTGTGGGAGCAGGATCAGTTGACCGTGTCCGATATCGGCGAGCGCCTGGTGCTGGATTCGGCGACGCTGACGCCGCTGTTGAAGCGGATGGAAGCGCAAGGCCTGGTGACCCGCGAACGCGCGGCCAGCGACGAGCGCCAGGTGGTGATTTCGCTGACTGCCGAAGGCGACGCCCTGCGTGAGAAAGCGGTGGAGCTGCCCAAGGAAGTGCTGCGCGCTACCGAGTCAAGCGCGGCGGAACTGGCGGCGATGAAGGAAGAATTGATGGCGCTGCGGGCGCGGCTGCACAAGAATACCGGCGAGTGAGGGCGGGCGTATCCACTGGACGATGCCCGTTTTTAAAGTCAAATATATAGTGCACTATTAAATAGGAATCTATTTTAAATATGTAGTGCGCTATTTAAATTGGAAGCAAAGGGCCTTCGCCAGCGTGATGACGCAGGCCGGATTATCCGCAGAGCCAATAGCGGTGAATAAGTAGTTTGCTATTTAATAGCTTTTTATGTTGTTGCAGTTTTGTTGTTTTGAAGTTCAGGCAGCACCCGTTACAGCAAGAAGAACGAGCCGGCGCGAGCCGCTCCCGTCGACCCTCGACACCCCCCACAACCACAAAGGAAGAGCATCATGAAATCGTTCAAGCAACTCGCAGCAGTGGCCGCCATCGGCCTGGTATTCGGCAACGCCTACGCCGCCGGCGACGCCGGTGTCGAACCCACGACCCAAGCCTTCCTGCAGGCGCTGGAAGCCGGCGGCGGCAAGCCGCTCGAGCAGCTCGCGCCCAAGGATGCGCGCGCCGTGCTGGTGGGCGCGCAAGCCGGCGTGAAGCTGGAGCTGCCCAAGGCCGATGTGTCGGAGAAGACCATCAGCGTCGAGGGCCAGGACATCAAGCTGACCATCGTGCGTCCGGCGGGTGTTAAGAAGACGCTGCCGGCCTTCATGTTCTTCCACGGCGGCGGCTGGGTGCTGGGCGACTTCCCGACCCACGAGCGCCTGGTGCGCGACCTGGTCGCCAATTCCGGCGCGGTGGCGGTGTTCGTGAACTACACCCCGTCGCCTGAAGCCGGCTACGGCGTGGCGATCAACCAGGCCTACGCCGCCACCAAGTGGGTGGCCGAGCACGGCAGCGAGATCAAGGTCGACGGCAAGCGCCTGGCGGTGGCCGGCAACAGCGTGGGCGGCAACATGGCCGCAGTGGTCGCGCTGATGGCCAAGGACAAGGGCGGCCCCGCGCTGCGTTCGGAAGTGTTGCTGTGGCCGGTGACCGACGCCAACTTCGAGACGGCCTCTTACAACCAGTTCGCCAACGGCTACTTCCTGACCAAGAACATGATGAAGTGGTTCTGGGACAGCTACACCACCGACGCCGCCAAGCGTCAGGAAATCACCGCTTCGCCGCTGCAAGCCAGCCCGGCGCAGCTGAAGGGCCTGCCGCCGACCCTGATCCAGACCGCCGAGAAGGACGTGCTGCGTGACGAGGGCGAAGAGTACGGTCGCAAGCTGCAGGCTGCCGGCGTTGCCGTCACCAGCGTGCGTTACAACGGTATGATCCACGACTTCGGTTTGTTGAACGTGCTGGCCAAGGTGCCCGCGGTGCAGACCGCAATGCGCCAGGCCGGCGAAGAGCTGAAGTTCCGCCTGAAGTAATCTTGCAGGAATGAAAAAGGCCGGCGCCGCATCCGTGGCGCCGGCCTTTTTTGCGCGGGTTACCAGCGCAGCAGGCGCGGGCCCAGCAGCAGGCCGGCCAGCGCCGGGATCAGCATGCCCAGGAAATACCACAGCCCCCAGAACGGCACGCCCATCTCTGGGCAATGCAGGCAATACACCATGGTGGCGACGGCGCCGGCCAGCAAGCCGGCGACGGCGCCGGTCAGACGCAGCCGGGTCGGCGCCATGGCCCGCACCGCCCAGGTGACCGTGGCGCACAAGGGCAGCGACAGCAGCGCGATGTTGAACGGGCAGGTGCGCCAGGTGTAACCCATCAGCAAGGGCAGGCGCTCGGCGGCCGGAGCGGCCACGAACACCAGCGCGCCGCCGATCCAGATCGCGGCGGTCGGCAGGGCGAGGCCGGCCCAGTTCATTCCCACACGCAGGCCGGGCCGCAGCAGCCGGCGCAGCACCAGCAGCGCGCCGGCCGCCAGCGCCGTGGGGAAGGCCAGCTTGATCCAGAACAGCGGCACCGACAGCATAGCCAGCAGATCGGGGCGCAGGCCGAAGCACAACAGCAGCAGCACCGTCGACGCGACGGCGCCGCCGGCCAGCGCCTGCGCCATCCGGCGCGCCGGCAGGCGAGGGTCCACGGGAGCCGCGCCAGCGGCCATCATTGAAATCAGATCATCGGTTTTCATAGCTTCTCTCGAATCCTGGCCGCCAAGGCCTTCAGGCCGCGATGGATGCCCACTTTCACTGCCGACTCGGACAGGCCGGTCAGTTCGGCCGTTTCCGCTACCGACATACCTTGGAGCTTGACGTGCATGATCGGCAGGCGCTGCTTGTCGGGCAGCTGATCCAGCAGGGCGCCGACATCGCGCCGCGCCTGGGCCGGTTCTTCATCGCTGGCGGCGAACAGATCATGCTCGTCGTCCAGCGGATCGTTCAGGGCTTCGCGGCGCGAGCGGGCGCGCAGGAAGTCCATCAGCTTGTAGCGCGCGATGGCGTAGACCCAGGCCGTCAGCGGCTGGTCGGCGCGATAGGTGTGGCGCGCGTTGTGCACCGCCAGCAGGGTTTCCTGGACGATGTCTTCCACGTCGTCCTGCATGTGCATCAGGCGCTTGCGCAGGTAGGCGCGCAGCCGCGCGCTGAGCTCGGAGAGGAAGTCGCGGTAGGCCGCCGCATCACCGTCCAGCCCGGCCAGCAGCAAGGCGCGCAGGCGCTCTTCGGCGGGATGGCCGGGCTGCTGGTCGGAAAGCGGTTTCATCGGGCTGCCTGGCGCATGGTCCTGGAACAGGGCGGAATCGGGGGCGGGGAGGGAGCTGCTGGTCATGGGGCGCGCCACGGTTCACCAGCGCAGCAATAGCGGGCCGGCCAGCGCGCCAAGCGCGGTCGGCGCGGCTACGCCCAGTACATACCAGACGCCCCAGAACGGCGGCGCCATCTCCACGCAATACAGCGAATAGACTAGCACGCCCTGCGCGCCGGCCACCAGGCCGGCTGCGGCGCCGGCGGTCGCCAGGCGGGTCGGGGCAAGCCCGCGCAGGAACCAGAACATGGCCGCCAGCGTCGGCAGCGACAGCAGCGCCACGTTCAACGAACAGGCTTCCCAGGTGCTGCCCAGCAGCAGCGTCAGGCGCAGTGATGACGGCGCCAATGCCAGCCAGCCCGCGCCGGCCAGCCACAGCGCGACCGGCGGCAGCAGCAGGGCGGCCAGAGGGCCGCGCCCCACGCGCATGCCCGGATGCGCCAGGCGGGCGGCGGCGGCCAGCGCGGCCAGCAGCACCGCCAGGGGGAATGAGATCTTCAACCAGAACAGCGGCGACTGCAGCAGCTCGGGCATGTCGCTGCGTACGCCGTAGACGGCCGCCAGCAGCAGCGCCGAACCGGCCAATCCGCCCGCCAGGGCCATCGCCATGCGGGCGCCGTGGCCGGTATCGCGGTGGTCGCTGCCAGCGGCCAGCATCTCGACCAGCTCCAGAGTTTTCATTCGTTTTTCCTCGTTTCCCATGTCGGCTGATGCCGGATTCATGCGTGCTTTGGCTTTTCTTCTTGTTCGCCGGCACGCCGCATCCGGTTACACCCCGGATGAAAAATATATTTCCGCCGATGGCGGGGATGGCCTGTAACCGACCTGCAAGCGGCGGCGAATTCACTTGCAGATCGGCGCTGCGGCAACACGGCGCAGCCATGGAGAGCAGCTGCCGATCGTATCCAACTTTCATTTTTTCGCTCAATTTTTAAGGAGTCACACCATGAATGCACGTCTCGCTACCGCCGCCTTCACTCTCGCCACCCTGGCCTCCGGCGTCGCCATGGCGCAAAGCCAGCCGGCCGCCAAGCCCGCCGCGATGGAAAAATGCTACGGCGTCTCGATGGCCGGCCAGAACGACTGCAAGGCAGGCGAGGGCACGACCTGCGCCGGCACCGCCAAGATGGACTATCAGGGCAATGCCTGGAAGAACGTGCCGGCCGGCACCTGCACCTCGATCAAGACCCCGCGCGGCATGGGCTCGCTCAAGCCGTTCTGAGGCAGGTTGTCGACATGCGCACGCAGCATTTCCAGCCCGGCGCCGGTGTGGGCCTGAAGCCGCAGCACTTCAGCGACGCGCTGGAGTGCGTCGCGCCGGGGCTGTGGCTTGAGGTCCATCCCGAGAACTACCTGATGGACGGCGGTCCCAGGTTGGCCTGGCTGGAGGCGGTGCGCAGCCGCCATGCGCTGTCGTTGCATGGCGTATCGCTTTCTCTGGCCGGGCCCGATGCGCCGGATGCTGCGCATCTTGCGCGCCTGGCCCGGTTGGCGCAGAGGGTGGAGCCCTTCCTCATTTCCGAGCATCTGGCCTGGTCGCGCGCCGGCGGCAGTTACTTCCCCGACTTGCTGCCGGCGCCGCGCAGCGGCGAGATGCTGCAACGTGTCGCTGCCCATATTGCGCAGGTGCAGGACGTGCTCAAGCGCCGCATCGCCCTGGAAAACCCGTCGCACTACCTGCACATGGAGGGCCACGCGTGGAGCGAGCCCGACTTCCTCTGCGAGCTGGCGCGGCGCACCGGCTGCGGCTTGCTGGTGGACGTCAACAACGTCCATGTCAGCGCGGCCAACATCGGCATCGATGCCGATGCATATCTGGCGCAATTGCCGGGCGAGGCGATTCTGGAGATCCACCTGGCCGGACACAGCAGCGACGGCAGCTTGCCGGGCCTGCTGGTGGATTCGCATGACGCCGCGGTGGCCGAGCCGGTGTGGGCCTTGTACCGCGCGCTGGTGGCGCGCATCGGCCCGCGCCCCACGCTGATCGAACGCGACGGCAATGTGCCGGCGTTCGACGAACTGTTGGCTGAACGCGGCGTCGCGCAAGACATCCTGGCGGCGTGCGAAGCGCCGGAGGCGGTGTCATGAACAAGGACTACTACGGCCAATTCCTGCAGGCGCTGCTGCACGGTGATGCCGCCGCCGATCCGCAAATCGCCGCGCTGCAGGCGCAACCGGCGTTTGCGGTGTATCGCAATACCGTTTTCAAGGGTTGCGCGGACGCGTTGATGGCCAACTATCCGGCGGTGCGCCGCCTGGTCGGCGAGGCCTGGATGGGCGCGGCGGCGCTGGCCTATGCGTGCGCCAATTTGCCCGACGATGCTTGCCTGATCGCTTACGGGCGCACGTTTCCCGATTTTCTTTCCCGGCTGGAGCAGGCGCGCGAGCTGCCTTACCTGCCCGGCGTGGCGGCGCTGGACCGCTGCTGGACCGAGTCGCACCTGGCGGCGGACGACCCCGCCATCGATGCCGACGGCCTGTTCGCAGCCTTGTCGGCCGGGCGCGACGTGCGTCTGGCCCCGCATGCCGCCGCGCGCTGGCAGTGGGCAGCGGAACATCCCTGTTACTCGATCTGGAGCGCCAACCGCAACGAGGATGCCGCGCTGGCGCAGACGCCCGACTGGCATGGCGAGGGCGCGCTGCTGACCCGGCCCGACGGCCAGGTGCAGTGGCAGCCGCTCAGCGTCGGCGCCTGCCGTTTCCTTGATGCCTGCCGCGACGGCATGGGCGTGGCGCAGGCGGCCGGGGCGGCGCTGCAGAGCGAACCCGGGATGGATATCGCCGCCACATTGGGCCGCCTGTTGCAGGCAGGGTCCTTTACTTCCTGCGCATCCTTTCATTGAACGCGCGGCATGACTGCCGCAACAGGAGAACGACATGAATCATCACACCCTGACATCAACCGGCAACCACGACGCCACCATGCGCGCATCGCTCTGGTCGCGCGGCGCCGGCCTGGCCTCGCGCCTGATCGGCGACTCCTTGCTGGCGCTGGTGGCGCGCTTCTCGATCGCGGCCATCTTCTTCTATTCGGGCCGCACCAAGGTCAGCGGGTGGCTGACCATCAAGGACAGCACCTATGCCTTGTTCCAGGAGGAGTACCGCCTGCCGCTGGTGCCGCCGGACATCGCGGCGCACCTCGCGACGTATGCCGAACATCTGTTCCCGCTGCTGCTGGTGCTGGGCCTGTTCACGCGCGGCGCCGCGCTGGCCTTGCTGGGGATGACGGCGGTGATCGAGATCTTCGTTTATCCCGATGCCTGGCCTACCCATCTGTCGTGGGCCGGCCTGCTGTTGCTGCTGGTGGGACGCGGCGGCGGCGCCTGGTCGCTGGATCGTCGCTTCGGCATTCGCTGAGGAGTGCGCATGAAGCCCAACGACGATGTACGCGGATTCATCGAAGAGACCTTCGACAACGCCTGGCGCCTGCATGCCGCGGGCCACCTGGCCGACGCAGAGGAGCAATACCGGCTGCTGCTTGCGCTGGACGAAGAGCACGCGCCCGGCCTGCATTATCTGGGCATCCTGCTGCACCAGAGCGGCAACCGGCAGGAGGCGCTCGATTGCCTGCAGGCCGCCCAGCGCAGGCAGCCCGACAATGCCGACTGGCGCAACGACGCCGGCAACGTGATGTTCGCGCTGCGGCGCTACGACGAGGCCGTGCTGGCTTACCAGGCGGCGCTGGCGATCCGCCCCGATGACGCGCAGTTGTGGAATAACTGCGGCGCCGCCCTGCGCGAAGCCGGGCGCACCGCCGAGGCGATCGAGGCCTTTTTACGCGCGCTTGATGCCGTGCCCGACCTGGCCCCGGCCATGGTGCAGCTGGCGGCGTTGTTCGAGCAGGCCGGCGACCCCATGCGTGCGTCACGCTACCAGTGCATGGCCTATGTGCTGCCGCCGCACGAGGGCAAGTCGAAGGAACTGTTGGGGACCTCCTACTACTTCCTCGGCCGTATCGGCGAGGCCGAGCAGTTGTGCCGGCAATGGCTGCTGGAAGAGCCCGGCAATCCGGTGGCCGAACACATGCTCGCGGCCTATGGCGGGAGGCTGACGGCGGCAGCGCCGGTGGGGTATGTCGAGAAGCGCTTCGACGATTATGCCGATCATTTCGACGTCAACCTGGTGCAGCAGCTCGGCTATCGCGGCCCGGAGGTCGTGGCCGGGTTGCTGGAAAAGATAGGTATGAACGGCGAGGGCAAGCAGCTCGATGTGCTCGACATCGGTTGCGGCACCGGGCTGTGCGCACCGGTGCTGGCGCCGCTGGCGCGCAGGCTGGACGGCGTGGATCTGTCGGAAAACATGCTGCGGCATGCCGCCGCGCGCGGGCTCTACACGCAGCTGGACAAGGCCGAGGCCGCCGGCTGGATGGCGCAGCTGCAAGTGCAATACGATGTGGTGGTGGCCTGCGACGTGGTGATTTACTGCGGCCGGCTGGAGGCCTTGTTCGCCGCCGTGCGGCATGCGTTGCGTGACGGCGGGTGGTTCGTCTTTACCGCCGAAGCGGCGGAGGATGCCGAAGAGGACGGCTACCTGCTGCATCCCAGCGGCCGCTATCGCCATCACGCCGCTTACGTCGAGCGTTGCCTGCGTGAGTCCGGCTTCAGCGTGGACACGCTGCGCCGCGAGAGCATCCGGCTGGAGATGCGCGACCCGGTGCCCGGACTGGCGGTGCTGGCCCGGGCCTGACGCTGTCGGCCTGGCGTGTCAGGCCAGCACTTTGCTCAGCCACTGGCCGATGTCGGCGACTTCCTCGCCGCACACCGAGTGCTGCATCGGGTACTCGTGCCATTCGATGTGGTAACCCAGCTGTTGCAGCAGCTCGCGCGATTTCTCGGCGCGCTCGATCACCACCACCGGGTCCAGGCGGCCGTGGGCCATGAAGATGGGCGTGTCCTGATTGGCGGCATGGCGTTCGTCGGCGGCCTTGGCGGCCAGCGGCAGGTAGCCGGACAGGCACATCAGGCCGGCCATTTTTTCCGGATGGCGCAGCCCGGTCTGCAGCGTCATCGCGCAGCCTTGCGAGAAGCCGGCCAGCACGATGCGCTCGGCCGGGATGCCGCGCGCCTTTTCGTTGGCGATCAGCGCTTCGATGGCTTCTTGCGAGGCGCGCAGGCCGGGCTCGTCTTCGCGGCGCACCAGGTCGGGCGTGAAGATGTCGTACCAGGAGCGCATCACGTAGCCGCCATTGATGGTGACCGGCATGGTCGGCGCGGTCGGGAAGACGAAGCGGATGGCAGGGCATGCCGACAAATCAAGTTCGCGCACGATCGGCACGAAGTCCGAACCGTCGGCGCCCAGGCCGTGCATCCAGATGACGGCGGCGGTCGGGTTGGGAGCGGTTTCAATCTGGATGGTCTCGAGTTGGGCGGCCATGATGTTTGCTAATCCTGTGATGTTGGTCTTGTGGCGCTGATTTGTGCCCGCCGTCTTGCGGGAGCACAATACGGGTTCGCCGATAGCGCAAGACGCCAATCATACGATGAACGCCGCAGAAAATCTGCGGCGAGGACCTGGAGGATGCCGATGAACTTGAACAAACTTACCGCCGCCGCAGTCGCGGCCTGCATGGCGGCGTTTGCCGCGCTGCCCATGCAGGCGCGGGCCGAGGCCGAGGGGGCGGTGTTTCAACCGCGCGGCGAGAACCTGATGATCTCGCCGCCGGCCGGCTGGCGCATGGCCTTCATGGACGGCTCACCCGAGGGCGATTACGTGGTCGATTTCCTGCCGGCCAACGAGGCGCACGACTCTTGGCGCGAGGGCTACATGGGCATACAGCGCCGCAGCTTTCCCGATAGCGCCCTGCTCAACAACATCCTCGCGCGCAACCTCACCGTGGCGCAGGTGGCGCTGACGGAAGTGATGCAAAACGCCCAGCGCAATTGCCCGGGCCGTTTTTTGCCGATGAAGCAGAAAGACACCGTGACCAACAACATCCCGACCTCGATCAGCGGCGGTTTCTGCGATCGCGCCGGTAACACCGCGCCGTTCGGCGAGGGTACTGTGATGGGGGTGTTCCAGGGCAAGGAGCGGCTGTTCGTGGTGCAGTTCAGCTGGCGTCCGTCCACGCCCAACGAGCTCAAGGAATACACCTATCGCATCACGCCGGACCGGTTGCAGCAGTTCCTGAACCTGATGAATGCGGCCAGTCTGTGCGGCGGGCCGGATGAAGGGGCTTGCCCGAAGTAAGGGCACGCAAGGGGAAAGGCGGGCGCGTTGAGCGGCGCCCGTGTCGTAATTTACCTGGCGGCGGGGCGGATGGCCGACTTCGGGCGGAAAGCCTTGCACACTGCGTCGTGGGTCTCGACGTAAGGGCCGCCGATCAGGTCGATGCAGTACGGCACGGCGGCAAAGATGCCGGGCACCTTCTGCTTGCCGTCTTCGTCCTTCAGGCCTTCCAGCGTTTCCTTGATCGACTTGGGCTGGCCGGGCAGGTTCAGCACCAGCGCCGCGTGGTCGGCCGTCTCGCGGATCACCGCGACCTGGCGCGACAGGATCGCGGTGGGGACGAACTGCAGGCTGATCTGGCGCATCTGTTCGCCGAAGCCAGGCATCTCCTTGGTGGCGATGGCCAGGGTGGCTTCAGGCGTGACGTCGCGGCGCGAAGGACCTGTGCCGCCGGTGGTCAGCACCAGGTCGCAGCCGACCTCGTCGACCAGCTCGATCAGGGTCTTTTCAATCTGCGCGCGTTCGTCGGGAATCAGGCGGGTTTCCATCTTCCAGGGGCTGGCCAGCGCGGCGCCGAACCATTCCTGCAGGGCCGGGAGGCCCTTGTCTTCGTACACGCCGCCGGAGGCCCGGTCGGAAATCGACACCAGGCCGATCAGCAGGTGGTCGCGCTCAGTCTTCATCTTCTTCCGGGTGATCCTCGCCGGCGTCTTCGTCCTTCTTCAGGTTGGACTGGACGTACAACTGCTTGAGGATCTGGAAGATCTCGCGATAGGCCTTGGGCGGCTTGTTCTCGGCCTGTTCCTTGCGGGCATTGCGGATCAGCGTGCGCATGTGCTGCAGGTCGATCTCGGGATGCTTGTCGCGCAGTTCGGTCAGCGCCTGGTCGTCGGCCAGCAGCTTTTCGCGGCGGCGTTCCAGCGCGTGCATGACGGCGGTTTCGGCCTTGGAGGCGCCGCGCCAGCTGTCGATGGTCTTCTGGATGATGTCCAGTTCTTCCTGCTCCAGCGTGCGCATCTTCTTGCCCACGTATTGCATCTGGCGACGGCGGCCTTCGTGATCCTTGATCTGCTGGCATTCGAGGATGGCGTCGCGCACGTCTTCAGGCATGGGCACGCGTTTGACGCGGTCGCGCGGTTCTGCGACGAGGGCTTCGCCGAGCTTTTGCAGGGCTTCCATCTCGCGCTTGAGTTGGGACTTGGAAGGGCGGTCGTATTCCTGTTCGAATTCGCTCGATTGGAATCCGACTGCGCCGCGGTTGGCATTGGGCATAATCAACTTCAAGAAATATTGCTTAACGGCTGCTATGATAACCGTTTTACCCGCATTTCAGAGAATTCAGGCTCATGAGCGATACCCCATTCACCTACGGTCAGGATCAGTTGAAGCAGTTTGCGCAGGACGTGCTGCGCTACGCGAAGGAGAAGGGCGCCTCGGACGCGGCAGTCGATATCAGCGAAGGCAGCGGCCTGTCGGTGGCCGTGCGCAAAGGCAAGGTCGAGACCATCGAGCAGAACAAGGACAAGGGCATCGGCGTCACGGTGTTCCTCGGAGAGGGCCGCCAGGTGCGGCGCGGCAACGCCAGCACCTCAGACTTTTCGTCGCAGGCGCTGAAGGAAACGGTCGAGGCTGCCTACAACATTGCCCGCTTCACCTCGATTGACGACTGCGCCGGCCTGCCCGACGCCGACATGCTCGAGATGGCGCCGCGCGACCTGAAACTGTTTTCGCCGTGGAACATTTCCGCCGAGGAAGCTGTGGCGATCGCCCAACGTTGCGAGAGCGCGGCGCTGGAGACTGATCCCCGCATTGCCAACAGCGAAGGTTCCAGCGTCTACGTGCAGCATTCGCATTTCATCGCCGCCAACTCGCGCGGCTTCGTCGGCGGTTACCCGTTCTCGCGCCACACCATCTCGGTGGCGCCGATCGCCGGCAAGGGCGCCGGCATGCAGCGTGACGACTGGTATTCCTCCAAGCGCGACCCGAAGAAGCTGGCCAAGCCGGAAGCCATTGGCCGCTACGCCGCCGAGCGCGCGTTGGCGCGCCTGAACGCGCGCAAGCTGTCCACCCGCAAGTGTCCGGTGCTGTTCGAGGCGCCGCTGGCGGCGGGCTTGCTGGGCGCCTTCGTGCAGGCGGTGTCGGGCGGCGCGCTGTACCGCAAGTCGACCTTCCTGCTCGATTCGCTGGGCCAGCAGGTGTTCCCGGAACACCTGCAGATCCTGGAAGACCCGCACGTGGTCGGCGGCGTCGGCTCCGCGCCCTTCGATGAAGAAGGCGTGCGCACCGTCAAGCGCCAGGTGGTCAAGGACGGCGTGGTGCAGGGGTACTTCCTGTCGACCTATTCGGCGCGCAAGCTGGGCATGCAGACCACCGGCAACTCCGGCGGCTCGCACAACCTGACGCTGACCTCGACCAAGACCGCCAAGGGCGACAACTTCAAGGGCATGCTCAAGAAGATGGGCACCGGCCTGCTGGTGACCGAGCTGATGGGGCAGGGCGTGAACTACGTGACCGGCGACTATTCGCGCGGCGCCTCGGGTTATTGGGTCGAGAACGGCGTGATCCAGTATCCGGTGGAGGAGATCACCATCGCCGGCAACATGAAGGACATGCTGCGCCAGATCGTCGCCATCGGCAACGACACGCTGGTGCGCGGCACCAAGGAAACCGGTTCCATCCTGCTGGAAAGCATGACCATCGCGGGCGACTGAGGCCGGCAACTGGGCCGGCCTGCGCCGGTCCTTCGCATGGCTTGCCGCCACCCGCCGGGGAGGAGGCAAGCCATGGACGACATCCACATCAGGCGCGGCTATCTGCCGGGCGCCATCGGGCGCGTGGCCGAGCTGCACGCCGCCTATTACACCGAGAACTGGAGCTTCGGGGTCTACTTCGAAGCCCGGGTCGCCACCGAACTTTCCGCCTTCCTGAGTCGCTACGACGATTTGCGCGACGGTTTCTGGACCGCCACCGTGCACGGCCGCATCGAGGGCTCGCTGGCCATCGACGGTCATCAGGCCGAACGGGACGGCGCCCGCCTGCGCTGGTTCATCGCCTCAGACAAGCTGCGCGGCCGCGGCGTGGGCGATGCCCTGATGAGAGAGGCGGTGCAGTTCTGCCGTGATTGCGGCTATCCCTCCGTGTATCTCTGGACCTTCGAAGGCTTGCATGCGGCGCATCGCCTGTATCGCCAGCATGGTTTCGAGCTGGTCGACGAATGCATGGGAACGCGCTGGGGCGTGCGCGTGAATGAGCAGAAATTCGAATTGCAGCTAGAGGATCTTGGCCCGGCCCAATCTTAGAATCGTCCTCCCATCATTCCCAAGAGGACTCGCCATGATTCGCTTCCATCGCGCCTGCATGCCGGCATGCCTGGCGCTGCTTGCCCTGGCCTTGCCGTCGGGTGCGCCGGCGGCTCCTGTCGCTCCTCACTTCGACTATCGCCACCAGGACCAATGGCAAGAAATCCACGGCGACATGCAGTCGCCCATCGCCATCGACTCATCCCTCGCCCAAGCCGACCGGGATGATGACGACGATGACCGCATCGTGCTGCATCACGTCGGGGGCGACGCCACTGCGGTCGACACCGGGCACGCGGTGCAGGTCAACATGGCGCCGGGTGACTCGGCCAATATCCGCGGCCGTCGTTTCGGGCTGCAGCAGTTCCACTTTCATGCGCCCAGTGAGCACAGCATCGACGGTCGCAGCTATCCGCTGGAAGGCCATTTCGTCTACAAGGCCAGGAACGGTCGGCTGGCGGTGATTGCCGTGCTGTTCGAGGAGGGCGCGCCCAATGCAGCGGCCGCCCTGGTGCTGCTTCACTTCCAACCCGGTCGCAGCGACGTTGCGCTGCGGCTGGATCCGGCTGCGCTGCTGCCGTCGACGGCGGACTATTATCACTACCTCGGGTCGCTCACCACGCCGCCGTTGTCGCAGAATGTGGAGTGGTATGTGCTGACCTCGAAGGGGAGCATGTCGGCCGCGCAGATCGCGGGCTTCAAGGCGCGCTACGATGGCAACAACCGCGCGCGCCAGGCGTTGAACGGACGTCCGCTGCTGCATTTCGCCGATAACTGAGGCCGGCGGGGCGGCGCCAAGCGCCGATGTTCGTCCGTTGCTAAAATGCAGCATCGGCGCGCGTCGCCCATTCGATTGTCTATCAAGCAATATGGCCCTCCATACCGAAGCCGCTCATTCAAGCGGCCAAGTCCTGCCGTTCCGCGAATCTCTCTTGGCGACCCTTGGCATCTGCTTCGTCATCATGCTGGTGGCGCTGGACCAGACCATCGTCGGCACCGCCTTGCCGACCATCGTGGCCGAGTTGAAAGGCTTCGAGCTCTACGCCTGGGTGGCGACCTCTTATCTGCTGACCTCGGTCATCACGGTGCCCATTTTCGGACGGCTGGGTGACTACTTCGGGCGCAAGCCGTTCGTGATCGCTTCCATCGTGGTCTTCGTCGGCGCCTCGGCGCTGTGCGGGATGGCTGACAGCATGCTGTTCCTGGTGATCGCGCGCGGCTTGCAGGGCATCGGCGGCGGCATGCTGGTGGGCACCTGTTTCGCCTCCATCGCCGACCTGTTCCCCGATCCGCGCGTGCGTCTGCGCTGGCAGATCATCCTGTCAGCCTCGTTCGGCATCGCCACCGCCGTCGGCCCGTCGCTGGGTGGCTTCCTCACGCAGGGGCTGGGCTGGCGCTGGGTGTTTTTCTGCAACCTGCCGATCGGCGTGATCTCCCTGTTCTTTACCTGGCGTTTCGTGCCGCACATCCGCCATATCAAGCACCAGGGAAAGATGAAGCTGGACTGGCCGGGCGCGCTGCTCATTTCGCTGTCGCTGGGCAGTCTGCAGCTGTTGGTCGAGCTGCTGCCCAAGCGCGGCCTGAGCCTCGGCATGGCGGGTTTGCTGGCGCTGGCCGTGGCGGCGTTCTATGCATTGTGGAAGTGGGAGCAGAAGGCCGAGCAGCCCATCCTGCCCTTCGAGATGATGCGCGACCGCGCGCTGTCGAGCCTGTTCGCGCTGTCGATCCTGGCGGGCTTCGCGATGTTCTCGCTGCTGATGTACGCGCCGCTGCTGTTCCAGGGCGGCTTCGGCATGACGCCGCGCGAAGCAGGCCTGCTGATCACGCCGCTGGTGGCCTGTATCACCGTGGCCAGCATCGTCAATGGCCGCATCATCACCCGTATTCCCAATCCCAACATGATGATGACGATGGGCTTCGTGCTGATCTCGGCATCCTGCCTGGGCGTGGTGTTGTGCGAGCGCGGCACCGGCGGCGGCTTCATGCTGGCGACCATGCTGGCCGGCGGTTTCGGCCTGGGGTTGGTGCTGCCCAACCTGACGGTGTTTGCCCAGCAGGCGGCCAGTCGCGAACACCTGGGCATCGCCACCGCGCTGCTGCAATCGCTGCGCATGATCGGCGGCATGCTGGGCACGGCCATTACCGGCACGCTGGTGAGCCAGATGTATGGCAGCGGCGTGCAAAAGGCGCTGGAAAGCGACCACGCCGCGCAATGGCTGAAGGATTTCAGCGACCCGGAGGTGCTGGTCAACCATGACATCCAGTCGGTGCTGCTGGGGCAGTTGATGCAGGCCGGCCATAACGGCTCGGCATTGCTGGACGCGGCGCGCGATGCGCTGGTGGGCGCCATCCACATGGGGATCGCCATCGCGATCGTGGCTTCGCTGGCGGGGCTGTGGATGGTGCGGCGGGTGCCGCCGATCAAGTTCCACAGTGACGCCAAGGTCGAGCCGGTGATGTCGGAATAAGAGCCGGGCAGAACGACATGACAAAAGGCCGGGCTGCGATCGCAGTCCGGCCTTTTGTTTGTGTTGCACGCGGTGGATTCAGTCGTCCTCGGGGGCGGCGTTCTTGTCGGCCTTTTTCACGACGGCGTAGCGCTCCAGCGTGCGCGCGCGTGCCTGGGCGTGGTCGACGATGGGACGCGGATAGTTGTCGTCCAGCGCCACGCCTGCCTGGCGCAGTTCGTCGGGCGTGGCGGTCCACGGCGCATGGATGCGCTTGTCGGACAGCTTGGCCAGTTGCGGCAGATAGCGACGGATGAACTTGCCTTCCGGGTCAAACTTCTCCGACTGGGTGACCGGATTGAAGATACGGAAGTAGGGCTGGGCGTCGCAGCCCGACGACGAGGCCCATTGCCAGCCGCCGTTGTTGGCGGAGAGGTCGAAGTCGTTGAGGTGAATGGCGAAGTAACGCTCGCCCCAGCGCCAGTCGATACCCAGGTCCTTGGTCAGGAAGCTGGCCACCACCATGCGCAGGCGGTTGTGCATGTAGCCGGTCTGGTTGATCTGCAGCATGGCCGCGTCTACCAGCGGATAACCGGTGCGGCCCTCGCACCAGGCGGCGAAATCGTCCTGCGCCTGGCGGCCTTGCTCCCATTGGATGGCGTCGTATTCCGGCTTGAAGGCCTGGCCGGCCACGCGCGGATGGTGGTGCAGGATCATGAAATAGAAGTCGCGCCAGGTCAGCTCCGACAGCCAGGTCGCCGCGCCCGCGCCGCCATGGCCGGCATGCATGGCCTGCAGCGCCGCGCGCGCCAGCGTGCGGATCGACACCGTGCCGAAGCGCAGGTGCACCGACAGGTAGGAGGGGCCCTTGACCGCCGGATAATCGCGCGCCGTGCCATAGGCGCCGATGCGGCCCAGAAAGTCGTCGAACAGCGCATCGGCGCCGGACATGCCGGTGGGGATCTTCAGCGCATCCAGGTTGCTGGGCTCGAAGCCCAGTTCCTTCAGCGAGGGCATGGCGTGTTTGATGTGCGCCGGCGCCGCCGCCAGCGCCTTGCGGTATTTATCGACCGGATAGGCCTTCAGGAAGAAGTCGCCGTCCGCCTTGGCCAGGCGGGCCATCCACGCGTTCTTGTAGGGCGTGAAGACCGAGAACGGCTTGCCCGCCAGCGACAAGACCTCATCCTTTTCAAAGATCACCTGGTCCTTGCTGCTGAAGAACAGGATGCCGTCGCGCTGTAGCGCATTGGCCACGCTCTCGTCGCGCGCCACCGCATCGGGTTCGTAGTCGGTATTGGTGAACACCGCTTGCACGCCCAGGCGGGCGGCCAGCTCGGGAATGGCGCGCGCGGCGCTGTCGTGCAGCACGATCAGGCCGCCGCCGTTACGGCGCAGCGCCTGGTCGAGCTCGGCCAAGCTGTCGCGGATGAACTCGATGCGGCGGTCCTGGCGCACGCCGTCTTGCTTGAGCGCATCCAGGATGTCGGTATCGAACACGAAGGCGCAGTAGACCTGCTTGCTGCGCGAGAGCGCGTAGTACAGGGCGGCGTGGTCGGTGTCGCGCAGGTCGCGGCGAAACCAGACCAGGGATTTGTCGAAATGAGAGGGCGGCATCGGCAGGGGTTCGGTTCTTGGATCTTATTGGCGGGCAACGCATTTCAGGCCGCGCATGAAGAGGCCGACCAGCGGCAGCTTCTCGTACAGCTCTTCGGCGGCGTCCCAGTAGTCGCGATGATAGAGGACGCGGCCGTCCTCGGCCAGATGGAAATGCGTGGCGCCGCGGATGCATTGCTCACCGGCGGAAAACGGCGGCATGCGAAAGAAGAAATCCCAGGTCAGGAACACCTGCTCGCCCTGCGCAACGGTGGCGGTGATCTTGAAACGGGGATCCTTGACCTGCTTGAACATGTGGGCGAACAGATGCTGGATCGCTTCCAATCCCTGCACCTCGTTGAACGGATCCTTGAATCGCGCGTCGGCGGCGTAGATCGCGGCGACCTGGGCGGCGTTGTCTTGCGTGAGCGTTTCAAAGAAACGGACCAGCTCGCTGACGTGGCTGCTGTGATCCGCGGCGGGTGACTGCTGGTGCTGGGTGGTCATGGCGCGCTCCTGGTGGAAACAGCTTCGACCAGGGAGGGCGGGGCGCGTTCATGCGGGCAGGATGGGGGAGGGCACGGCCGCCGATTCGGTGCCTGATGGATGGCGTGTGCAAAAGCGCCGTCCAAAACGCAAAAGGCCGATTAACTTTCGTTAATCGACCTCTTTTGTTTGGTGCCCACGGAGGGACTCGAACCCCCACACCTCGCGGCACATGGACCTGAACCATGCGCGTCTACCAATTCCGCCACGTGGGCCTGCTATTTCGTGTTTCGCCGTGTTGGCGTGAACTCGAAAGACCGTGATTATATACGGCATACGGGATATGTCAACACCCTTTTGCAACGGAATGTCGATTTTTTTGATTCGCCGCGATCACGCCATCCCGGCATTGCGGTTAGGTAAATGCCGGCAACTCCGTTACACTAAGGGCTATCCAACCGGATCGGGGCTTGCGCGCCGGTTCCATCAATAACAATTGCGCGAACGATACTTTTGAGCCAATTTCCCTATTCCATTCCCAGCCGGGAAGAGATCCTCGGCATCCTGCGTACTTCGCCGGCCGCACAAGGCGCATCCAGCCTGGCTGCCGCGCTGGGCGTCAAGCCTGAAGAGATGGATGGCCTGACGCGCCGGCTCAACGCCATGGAACGCGACGGCCAGATCAAGCCCGACCGCGCCGGCAACTACAAGCTGACCCATTCGCCTAACTTCATCGAAGGGCGCGTGTCCAGCCATCGCGACGGTTTCGGCTTCCTGCTGCCGGACGACGGCAGCGACGACCTGTTCCTGCCCGAGAAGGAAATGCAGAAGGTGATGCACGGCGACCGCGTCCAGGCGCGCATCGTCGGCACCGACCGCCGCGGCCGTCCGGAAGGCACCATCGTGGAAGTGGTGGAACGCGCCAATTCCCACGTGATCGGTCGCCTGTTGAATGAAAACGGCGTGTGGGTGGTGGCGCCCGAAGACAAGCGCATCGGCCACGACGTGCTGCTGGCGGGTTCTCCCGGCAAGGCCAAGGCGGGGCAGGTGGTGAGCGTAGAGCTGACCGAGCATCCGTCGCGCTACACGCAACCGGTGGGCAAGATCGTCGAGATCCTCGGCGACATCGACGACCCCGGCATGGAAATCGAAATCGCCGTGCGCAAATACGGCGTGCCGCATGAATTTTCGGACGCCGCCAAGAAGCTCTCCGCCAAGTTGCCCAGCGAAGTACGCGCGGCCGACTTGAAAGATCGCGTTGACCTGCGCGACGTGCCGCTGGTCACGATCGACGGCGAAGATGCGCGCGACTTCGACGACGCGGTCTATTGCGAACCGGTCAAGATCGGCCGCGCCAAGGGTTACCGCCTGATCGTGGCGATCGCCGACGTCAGCCATTACGTCAAGCCCAACGATGCGCTGGACACCGACGCGCTGGAGCGCAGCACCTCGGTCTACTTCCCGCGCCGCGTGATCCCGATGCTGCCGGAGAAGCTGTCCAACGGCCTGTGCTCGCTGAACCCCGACGTTGACCGCCTGACGCTGGTGTGCGATGCCGTGATCACTGCCAAGGGCGAGATCAAGGCCTACCAGTTCTATCCTGCGGTGATCCACTCGGCCGCGCGGCTGACCTATACCGAAGTGGCCTCCATCCTGGCCAATACCAAGGGCCCGGAAGCGGCGCGCCGCATCGGCCTGGTGCCGCACCTGACGCACCTGTACGAAGTGTTCCAGGCCTTGCTGACAGCACGCCAGGCGCGCGGCGCGATCGACTTCGAGACCACCGAGACCTACATCGTCTGCAACGCCGCCGGCAAGATCGAGAAGATCCTGCCGCGCACCCGCAACGACGCGCACCGCCTGATCGAGGAGTGCATGCTGGCGGCCAACGTCTGCGCCGCCGACCTGCTCAAGCGCCACGATCATCCGGCGCTGTATCGCATCCACGCCGGCCCGACCAAGGAAAAGCTGACTCAGCTGCGCAACTTCCTCAAGCAGACCGGCCTGACCCTGGGCGGCGGCGACAACCCGAGCGCCTCTGACTACGCCGAGCTGATGCCCAAGATCAAGGCGCGTCCGGATGCGCTGCTGGTGCAGACCATGCTGCTGCGCTCGATGCAGCAGGCGGTCTACAGCCCCGACAACATCGGTCACTTCGGCCTGTCGTACGAGTCCTACGCGCACTTCACCAGCCCGATCCGCCGCTATCCCGACCTGCTCACGCATCGCGCCATCAAGGCGGTGCTGCAGGGCAAGCGTTACGATCCCAAGGGCATCGACAGCAGCGCATTGAACACCTCGATCTCGCCGGCCGCGCGCAAGATGCAGCAGCAACAGCGCGCCGCTGACAAGGCCGCCGGCAAGAAGCCGCGCAATGAAGGCAGCCAAGGCATCTGGGAAGCGCTGGGCCTACACTGCTCGGCCAACGAACGCCGCGCCGACGAGGCATCGCGTGACGTCGAGGCATGGCTGAAGTGCTACTTTATCCGCGACAAGCTGGGCGAGGAATTCACCGGCACCATTTCCGGCGTGGCCACGTTCGGCATCTTCGTGCAGCTCGACACGCTGTACATCGAAGGCCTGGTGCACGTCACCGAGCTGGGCGCCGACTACTTCCAGTACGACGAAGCGCGCCACGAGCTGCGCGGCGAGCGCACCGGCATCCGCTACCAGCTGACCGACCGCGTCACGGTGCAGGTTAGCCGCGTCGACCTCGATGCGCGCAAGATCGACCTCGCGCTGGTCAACGAGCCGGGCATCCGCACCCTGATCAAAAACGAAGCCAAGCGCGCCGAAAACGCCGCGCGCGGCAAGCCGGCCGCGACCAGGGAGCCGGCCGCCAAGTCCAAGCGGGCGGCAGCGCCCAAGCCGGCGAAGGCGGCCAAGGCCAAAGGCGGCAGTGCGAACGCCGGCGCTGGCGCCGCACGCGGCGGCGGGCGTCCGGGCGAGGCCGACCGCAAGCGCGCAGCCTCCAAGGGCTTCAACAAGGGCGGCAAGAAAAAGCGCTGAGCCCGGCGCATTCGATTCACGACAGATTTACAGCAAGTAGAAACAAGCAGGATTTATGAAGAGCAAAATGATTTTCGGCTTCCATGCCGTGACGTCCCGCATCCGCCACGAAGCTTCGTCGGTGGATGAGATCTACGTGGACGCCGATCGGCGCGATCGCCGCATGCTGGATCTGCTGCATGTGGCGAAAGAAGCCAACGTGCGCATCATCCAGGCCGACGACCAGCGCCTGTCGGCCATGGTCGGCACGCGCCGTCACCAGGGCGTGGTGGCGAAGGCCGCCGCGCTGTCGCTGGCGCGCACCCTGGATGAGCTGCTGGACGCGGTGGAAGGCCCGCCACTGCTGCTGATCCTGGACGGCATCACCGACCCGCACAACCTGGGCGCCTGCCTGCGCGTGGCCGACGGCGCAGGCGCGCATGCGGTGATCGCACCGAAGGACCGTGCAGTCGGCCTGAACGCCACGGCCATGAAGGTCTCCAGCGGCGCCTCCGACACCGTGCCCTACATCACCGTGACCAACCTGGCGCGCACCATGCGCGACCTGAAGGAGCGCGGCGTGTGGATCATCGGCACCTCCGACGACGCCGAGAAGGGCCTCTACGAAGGCGACTTCACCGGCCCCACCGCACTGGTGATGGGTTCGGAGGGCGAGGGCATGCGTCGTCTGACGCGCGAAACCTGCGACATCCTGGTCAACATCCCGATGTTCGGCTCGGTCGAGAGCCTGAACGTGTCGGTGGCTTCGGGCGTGTGTCTGTACGAGGCGCGACGCCAGCGCTTGCCCAAGTAAGTCCGGTCATCTTCAGCGTGACAATGTCGCCGGACTTTATGTCCGGCGATTTTTTTTGCTCTACTGTTTCAACCGCCACAGGAAATCCATCATGTTCAGCCGACTCAGAGAAGACATCGCCAGCATCCGCGAGCGCGACCCCGCCGCGCGCAACAGCTGGGAGGTGCTGACCTGTTATCCGGGGCTGCACGCGATGGTCATGCACCGCTGGGCCAAGGCCTGCTGGCAGGCCGACATGAAGTGGCTGGGGCGTTTCATTTCGCACATCGCGCGCGGCCTGACCGGCATCGAGATCCACCCGGGCGCCACCATCGGCCGCCGGGTTTTCATCGACCATGGATTCGGCGTGGTGATCGGCGAGACCGCGGTGATCGGCGAGGGCTGCACCATCTACCAGGGCGTGACGCTGGGCGGCACTTCGCTGTCCAAGGGCGCCAAGCGTCATCCCACGCTGGGGCGCGGCGTGATCGTCGGCGCCGGCGCCAAGGTGCTGGGTGGCTTCACGGTAGGGGACGGCGCCAAGGTCGGGTCCAACGCGGTGGTCACCAAGCCGGTGCCGGCCGGCGCGACAGCGGTCGGCAACCCGGCGCGCATCGTCGAGCGCAATGCGGTGCAGGATCCACGCGGTCAGGCTGCGGCGCGCATGTTCTCCGCCTACGGCGTGGTGCCCAATGGCGACGATCCGCTGTCGCAGGCCTTGCACGGCCTGATCAACCAGGTGGCGGCGCAGGAGTTGCAGATGGAGGCGATGCTGGCAGCGCTGAAGGAGGCGGGGATAGGGTGTCGACGCTTCGATGAGTTGAGCAAGTTCGATGCGGCGCAGTTGAATCGCCTAGTGGATTGAGCTGCATCATGCAGTTACGCGATGTCGCCACTTGAGACCGATGAATGCAGCCGTTGCAAAAAGGGCCTGACATTGTCAGGCCCTTTTTGTTTGCGTCGTCGATACGATGCCGACCGGGTTCAGGCGATGACCGCCCCGGCCGCGTCGTGGCGATGCAGCGCGCCGTCGGCCGTCAGGCTGATCCAGCCGCCGCGCGGCGCATCCACGTCGTATTCCCAGTCCGGCAGCACATAGCGCAGGCGCTTGCCGTCGTCCAGCCGGTGCATGGCGGGGCGGTGCGTGTGGCCATGGATCAGCGTGTCGGTCGCGGTCTGGGCGAACAACTGGTCGATGGCGCCGGCGTTCACGTCCATGATTTCGTAGGACTTGTTCTGGTTGACATCCTGGCTGTTCTTGCGCATGCCCTCGATGATGGCCTTGCGCTGGGCCAGCGGCATGGCCAGGAATTGCTGCTGGTAGGCCGGCTGGCGCACCTGCGCGCGAAACGCCATATACGCCTGGTCGTCGGTGCACTGGGCGTCGCCGTGGGCCAGCGCCAGCGTGCGGCCGGCCAGCGTGAGCACATGCGGGTCGTCCAGCAGCGTCAGGCCGGCAGCGTCGGCAAAGCCCTGGCCGACCAGGAAGTCGCGGTTGCCGGCGATCCAGAACACCTGCACGCCGTGCACTTGCAGCGCCTTGATGGCATCGGCGATCTGCTGGTTGTAGGGCGTGGCGAGATCGTCATCGCCGGCCCAGTATTCGAAGATGTCGCCCAGCAGGTACAACTGCTGCGTCTGGCGCGCATGGGTTTGCAGGAACGCGAGGAAGGCTGCGGTGGTGCGGGGCAGCGAAGCCTGCAGATGGAGGTCTGAAACAAAAAGCGCAACCGTCGGTTGCGCTTTTTGCATGAACTGGAAGTCAGTCATCGTGATTGGCGTGGGCCGATGCGGATGCTCAGACCACTTCAGCCTTTTCGATCACGACATCTTCAGCCGGAACGTCGGCGAACATGCCGGCGCGGGTGGTCTTGACGCCCTTGATCTTGTCGACCACTTCGGTGCCTTCGACGACCTTGCCGAACACGCAATAACCCCAGCCGTCCTGGCCCGGGAAGTCCAGGAAGCTGTTGTTCTTGACGTTGATGAAGAACTGCGCCGAAGCCGAGTGCGGAGCGGCGGTGCGCGCCATGGCCAGGGTGTACGGCTCGTTCTTCAGGCCGTTCTTGGCTTCGTTCTCGATCGGGTCGCGGGTTTCCTTTTGCTTCATGCCGGGCTCGAAACCGCCGCCCTGAACCATGAAGCCGTCGATCACGCGGTGGAAGATGGTGCCGTTGTAGTGGCCCGAGTTCACGTAAGCCAGGAAGTTTTCAACGGTCTTCGGCGCCTTTTCCGCGTCCAGTTCGATCTTGATGTTGCCGTGGTTGGTGGTGAGCAGAACAGCCATGTTGAATCCTTTGCTTGATGAATAGGTAATAAAAAAACCAAGGGGCTCGCGCAAAAGCGGGAGCCCGCCTGTGTCGGGCCGTAGCCCGGATGCATCGTCCGGTCGGCTTACTTGACCAGTGTTGCCGATTCGATCACGACCGGGGTGGCCGGAACGTCGCCGGCGCCGGTGCGCACTTGTTTGATCTTGTCGACCACATCAGCGCCCTGGATGACCTTGCCGAACACCGCGTAGCCCCAGCCGTCCTGTCCTGGATAGTCCAGGAAGCGGTTGTTGGCGACGTTGATGAAGAATTGCGCGGTCGCCGAATGCGGGGCCATGGTGCGCGCCATGGCGACAGTATAAACCTCGTTCTTCAAACCGTTCTTGGCCTCGTTCTGGATCGGGGCGTCGGTCTGCTTTTCACGCATGTTCTGGTCGTAGCCGCCGCCCTGGATCATGAAGCCGTTGATCACGCGGTGGAACACGGTGCCGTTGTACTGGCCCTTCTTGACGTACTTCAGGAAGTTGTCGACGGAGATCGGGGCCTTTTCCGGGTTGAGCTCGACCACGATGTCGCCCATGTTGGTCTTGATCAGCACGCGCGGCTCACCGGCGGCGAAGGCCGAAGCGGCAACGGAGAGGCTGAGGGCGGCGGCTGCGGCGGTGCGCAGCAGGCTACGGCGGGAGATCATCATGCGTTACCTTCGTAAATAATTTTCCATTGCGATCCTTCCTTGACCCAATACTGGCGTTTGCGGATCGCGTTCTTGCTCTTGCCGACAGCGCTTTCCTGCGTAAAAGTGCTGACGATCATGTCTTCCGGGCCGCCGGGATAGCGGAACAGGCTGACGTCGCGCAGTTTGACACTGGTGAAGCGCGCGCCGTTCATGCTTTTCTGCTGGCGGCCGAACCAGGTCGACAGGCTTTCGCCCTGGGCCGAGCGGAAATCGCTGGAATAGTAGGCCAACGTCTTGTCGCTGTCGGGGTTTTCCAGCGACTGTTGCCATTGCTCCAGCATGGCGGCGGCGGCGTCGCGCTGCTTGCCCCATTCACCTTTGTCGACGAATTGCACATGCTGGCTGATCACCACCACGGTCTTGCCGACCTCGGCGGTGGAATACAGGTTCTGCAGGTCTGGATTGGCCAGCACCACGCAGCCGTCCGAGGACAGCGGCGGACGGCTGAAATTGTCCGACGGCGTGCCATGCAGCCAGATGCCGTAGCCGCTGCGGCCGTTGCGCTTGTCCCACTCGTTCGGATACGACAGCGGCAGCGCGCCGGTGCCGTAGAAGTCCGGCAGCTTGGGGCCCGGGATGCGGTTGTTCACGTAGTACACGCCGATCGGGGTGCGCTGGTCGCCTTCCTTGGACTTGTTGGCGCCGAAGCGGCCCTGCGAGATGTAATAGTCGGTCTGGTACTTCAGCTCGCCGCCCTGGTTTTCATAGACGTACATGCGCGAGCGCGAGGTGTCGACCACCAGTACGTTCTTCTGGTCGTCGCCGACCTGCAGCACGGCCTTGGGAATGAGCTTGGGATCCGGCTTTTCCTGCAGCGAGCGGATGCGCACCATGGCTTCGTCGCGCAGTTCCTTGAGCTTGTCCTGCGGACCGTCAGGCATGGCGCCGAAGTTGCGCACCGGGCGCGCGTGCATGGTCAGCAGGTCGCCGCGCACCAGGTGGCCGAGGCGGAAGGTGGGGTAGGCCGCCACCAGTGCATCGGCCTTGACCTGGGCTTCGCGCAGGCGGTTGGCGCCGAGATCCTTGTAGATGTCGATCAGCAGGGCTTCCGGATCCGGCTTGCCGACGGCGGCGGTCGGGCCCGCGCTCTGCGGGGGAATGGAGGAAGAGGAGGCGACGCTGCCCGCCGTGGGCATGGCCGCCAGGCACAACATCAGCAGGCGGCCCAGCATGCGCGTGGGACGCCCTTGTGAAACTCGATCCACCGATTACCCTCCCGATCGTTCCTGTTTGATCAGCCACCGGTTGCCTTGCTTGACGAACACCAGTGTCTTGCGGCTGTCCACCGTCAGCCGATTGGAATTATATATCTGGCGATAGCGCACGGTCGCGATATTGCCCTTGATGCTGATCTGGGCGTTGCTGACCTTCACGCTGATGTGGCCCTTGTCCTCGATGCGGGCGCGGCGCTCTTCGGCCCATTCCTTGCGGGAAGCGCCCTTGGGCGTCTCGAAGTCGCTGGCGTAGTGGGCCAGGTAGCCGCGCACGTCCTTCTCGCTCCAGTCGCGCGCCCAGCTGTTCAGGGACGCCAGCACGGCGTTCTTGTCCTGGTCGGAGGCGGCGTCGGCCTTGGCCTGGGCGGCCTTGTCGGCCTTCGCCTTCTCGGCGGCGGCCTTGGCTTGCGCCGCCTTGTCGGCAGCCGCCTTTTCAGCCGCGGCCAGTTTCTCGGCCTGGGCCTTCTGCTTTTCCTTTTCCTTCTCGGCGCGGGCGGCCTTGTCCTTCTCCAGTTTCTCCGCCTTGTCCTTTTCCTTCTGCGCCAGCAGTTCCTTCTGTTTCTGCTCGGCGGCGGCCTTGTCGGCGGCGGCTTTCTCGGCGCGCGCCTTGTCGGCCGCCGCCTTGTCCGAAGCGGCCCTGTCAGCGGCGGCCTTTTCCTGTGCAGTCTTGTCGGCAGCGGCCTTATCGGCGGCCGCCTTATCGGCAGCGGCCTTGTCAGCCGAGGCCTTGGCGATGGCCGCCTTTTCCGCGGCGGCCTTGTCGGCGGCGGCTTGCTGGGTGGCCTTCTCGGCGGCCAGCGCGCGCGTGCGTTCCTGCTGCTCGGCGGCGGCGGCGTCGGCCTTGGCCTTGGCGTCGCGCTGCGCGGCCTGGCCGGCGGCGGCGCTGGCCAGGCGCGGCACGGTGCCGCCTGAGGCGTTGCCGTTGAGCGAACGCAGCAGCGTCAGCTTAGGTTGCGGCACATTGTTGGCCGGATCGATCTGCAGCGCCTTGTCATAGGCCTGGCTGGCCAGCTTGGCGTAGACGTCGCCCAGGTTCTCCAGCGCGGTGGCGTAAGTCGGGTTGGTGCGCATGGCCATGTCCAGCGAGGCGCGCGCCTTGTCGTACTGTCCTTCGGACGCGTAGAGGACGGCCAGGTTGTTGTAGGGCTCAGGCAGGTCGGGGAAGTCTTCGGTGAGCTTGGTGAACACCGCGATAGCCTCGGCAGAACGGTTTTGTTCTGCTAAGATCAGGCCTTTCGTGAAACGCAGTTGCGCATCGCGCGGGTGCTTCGCGAGTATGGCGTCGGTCTTGTTCAACGCTTCGGCGTACTGGCCGGCCCGCATCAGCTTGTTGATGTCGGACATTTCGCTGGCGCGGGCGGGGGCGGCAGGGGCAACAAAGAGGGCAGCCACAAGGCTGGACAGCAGCGCAGTCTTGTAGGCAGTTCTATTGATCAAACCGCGCAAACCATGAATAGATGTCTGTTCTTGTGATTCTGGGGGCATGGTTTTATCAATGCTATACTCGACGAAAGCAGGCATTTTATATCAAACAAGCACGACAAAAAGAGGTTTGGCTACCGTGACGCGTTCATGTTGCAAGCGCTGACAGAACAATGATCCCCGGGCACAGGTTCCTATCGGGAAGCACCCTTCCAGGCACCCGCCCCACGCGCAACACATGATCACTGCGTCGTTTCCACTACGGCCAACCCCAGAATTCCCATTCCATGAGCGAGCTCAAGATTTACAACACGCTGGCGCGTGATAAGCAGACCTTTTCCCCGATCGAACCAGGCAAGGTGCGCTTGTACGTGTGCGGCATGACCGTCTATGACTATTGCCATATCGGCCATGCGCGCGTGCTGGTGGTGTTCGATCTGGTGCAGCGCTGGTTGCGCGCCTCTGGCTACGACGTAACCTATGTGCGCAATATCACCGACATCGATGACAAGATCATCAAGCGCGCTCAGGAGAACGGCGAGACCATCCATCAACTGACCGAGCGCTTCATCGCCGCCATGAACGAGGACGCCGACGCCCTCGGCGTGCAGCGCCCCGACCATGAGCCGCGCGCCACGCAATACGTGCCGCAGATGCTGGCGCTGATCGACAAGCTGGAAAAGAACGGCCTGGCCTACAAGGCGACCGACGGCGACGTCAATTACTCCGTGCGCGACTTCCCGGGCTATGGCAAGTTGTCTGGCAAGTCGCTGGACGACCTGCGCGCCGGCGAGCGCGTGGACGTCAACACCGGCAAGCGCGATCCGCTGGACTTCGTGTTGTGGAAGGCCGCCAAGGCGGGCGAACCGGACGAAGCCAAGTGGGATTCGCACTGGGGCTGCGGCCGTCCCGGCTGGCACATCGAGTGCTCGGCCATGTCCAATGAGCTGCTGGGCGACCACTTCGACATCCACGGCGGCGGCCAGGACCTGCAGTTCCCTCACCACGAAAACGAGATCGCCCAGTCCGAAGGCGCGCACCAGCACGCGTTCGTCAACTACTGGATGCACAACGGCTTCGTGCGCATCGACAACGAGAAGATGTCCAAGTCGCTGGGCAACTTCTTCACCATCCGCGACGTGCTGAAGAACTACGATCCGGAGGTGATGCGTTTCTTCATCCTGCGCGCCCACTACCGCAGCCCGCTGAATTACTCCGATGCCCACCTGGACGACGCGCGCGGCGCCTTGACCCGCCTGTATACGGCCTTGAAGGACGTGCCGGCGGAGGCAGGCGGCCTGGATGCCGATGAGTCCCATGCGAAGCGTTTCGCCGAAGCCCTGAACGACGACTTCAACACCCCGGTGGCGATGTCGGTGCTGTTCGAGCTGGCCAACGAGGTCAACCGCGGCCGCTCGCCGCAGCTGGCGCGCCAGTTGAAGGCCCTGGGCGCCGTGATCGGCCTGCTGCAGCGCGACCCGGTCGAGTTCCTCAAGAGCGGCCCGACCGCAGCCGGCGGACTGGATGAAGGCAAGATCGAAGAGCTGATTGCCGCCCGCAAGGCGGCCAAGCAGGGCCGTGACTTCGCCGAGGCAGACCGCATCCGTGCGGAGCTCACCGCGGCCGGCATTGTCCTGGAAGACAAATCGGGCGGCCTGACCGAATGGCGGAGAGCTTGAGTTGAATACCCATACCAAAACAAGTCCGGCCGATCCCACGCTGATCGTGCCCGCCTACTGGGAAGAGGCCAAGGCTGAGCTGATGAAGCGCGACCGCATCATGCGCAAGATCATCCCCCAGTTCGGCGACCTGCAGCTAACCGTGCGCGGCGACGCCTTCACCACGCTGGCGCGCTCGGTGATCGGCCAGCAGATCTCGACCAAGGCCGCCAATGCCGTGTGGCAACGCTTCCTGGAAGCCTGTCCCAAGTGCATCCCGGCCCAGGTGATTCGCACCGGTCCGGAAGGGCTGGCCGCCTGCGGCCTGTCCAAGCGCAAGGCCGAATACATCCTCGACCTGGCCAACCATTTCAAGGCCAAGACCGTGCATCCGGACAAGTGGGCCGTGATGGAAGACGAGGAAGTCATCGCGGAAATGATCCAGATCCGCGGCATCGGCCGCTGGACAGCCGAGATGTTTTTGATATTTAATCTGCTGCGCCCGAATGTGCTGCCGCTGGACGACCTTGGGTTACTCAAGGGCATCAGCATCAGCTACTTCTCGGGCGAGCCCGTGTCGCGCAGCGACGCGCGCGAAGTCGCCGCGAACTGGGAGCCGTGGCGCACTGTTGCCACATGGTATCTCTGGCGCAGCCTGGATCCGCTGCCGTCGGATTATTGATACCGGGGAATGAGGGGCGGGTTCGCTGCCATAGCTGGTGTATACTCCGCTCCTCGCAAGATTGAAGGCAAACCGATGCAGCCGCTCCAACCCGCATTCTGGCGGGCCTTGCAGCGCCATCGGACTTGTTGAAAAAGGAACACAATGAGTAAATCGACAACGACTTTTCTGGGCTTCGAGCAGGCCATCGCCGAGCTGGATGCCAAGATCGAAGAGTTGCGTTTTGTGCAGGACGACTCGGCGGTCGACATCTCGGAAGAGATCGAGCGCCTGGTCAAGAAAAGCCAGCAGCTGACCAAGGACATCTACGCCAAGCTCACGCCCTGGCAGGTTTCGCAGATCGCCCGCCACCCGCAACGTCCGTACACCATGGACTACGTGCGCGAGTGCTTCACCGACTTCCACGAATTGCACGGCGACCGCACCTTTGCGGACGACCAATCCATCGTCGGCGGTCTGGCCCGCTTCAACGGCCAGGCTTGCATGGTGATCGGCCACCAGAAGGGGCGCGACACAAAGGAACGCGCGATGCGCAACTTCGGCATGCCCAAACCGGAAGGCTATCGCAAGGCGATGCGCCTGATGAAGGTTGCCGAAAAATTCAATTTACCGATTTTTACCTTCGTCGACACCCCGGGCGCATTCCCCGGCATCGACGCTGAAGAGCGCGGCCAGTCCGAAGCCATCGGCCACAACCTGTACGTGATGGCCGAGCTGAAGGTGCCGCTGATCGCCACCATCATCGGCGAAGGCGGCTCCGGCGGCGCGCTGGCGATTGCCGTGGGCGACTCGGTGCTGATGCTGCAATACGCGACCTACTCGGTGATCTCGCCGGAAGGCTGCGCTTCCATCCTGTGGAAGACCGCCGACCGCGCCGCCGACGCCGCCGAAGCGCTGGGCCTGACCGCGCATCGCCTGAAGGCGATCGGCCTGATCGACAAGATCGTCAACGAACCGCTGGGCGGCGCCCATCGTGATCCCAAGCAAATGGCAGGCCTGTTGAAGCGTGCACTGTCGGATACGCTGCGTCAGTTCCAGGGCGTCAAGACCAAGGAATTGCTGGCGGCCCGTCACGAGAAGCTGATGGCCTACGGCAAGTTCAAGGAATTGAACTCGGCCGAGTAAGCGCATCCGCTGCCTGCCCGGCTTGGCCGCACAGGGCTGAAGATCAAGCGCCAGCGATCATCGTCGCTGGCGTTTTTCGTTTCTGGTGGGCTGCATATCGTCCGGTCGTGGCTTGCTCGTTGTCCGTTCGCTGTTCGTTGTTCGTTCGTCGTCCGATGATTGCCCCGGTTCACTGCCCGGCTGCGCTTGCGTCCTTGCCCGGCACCCATTACCTCCGATTTCATGTCCGACCATTCTTCCCATTCCGATCGATCCGCCGGCAGCGCCAAGGCGTCGCAGGCCCTGCAGCATGCCTTGTCCGGCGCGCTGCAGGCGGCCGGGCGTGATCGTGCCCACACCATTGCGCTGGCCTACAGCGGCGGGCTCGATTCGTCGGTGCTGCTCGATGTTGCCGCCGCCGATGCTGCGCGCCGTGGCGTCCGCTTGCTGGCGCTGCACGTGCACCATGGACTGAGCTCCCATGCCGACGGCTGGCTGGCGCATTGCGAAGAGCGTTGCCGCGCGCTCGGCGTGGCGTTTCATGCCGAGCGCGTGGTGCTGGAAGGCGTGGCCGACAGCGGCGTCGAGGAGGCCGCGCGCGTGGCGCGCTACGCCGCGCTGGGACGCATGTGCCGCGCGCATGGCGCCGACGTGCTGCTGACCGCGCATCACCTCGACGACCAGGCGGAGACCGTGTTGCTGCAACTGCTGCGCGGCAGTGGCTTGGCCGGCATGTCGGGGATGGAGGCGTTCAACAACGCGCCGGGGTTGCTGGGAGACGGCAACACGCTGGTGCTGCGCCCGTTGCTGGCGATCACGCGCGCCCAGCTGGAAGCCTATGCGGCGCAGTGCGGCCTGGCCAGCATCGAGGACGAGTCCAATGCCGATACCCGCTATGCGCGCAACGCCTTGCGACATCTGGTGATGCCGGCGCTGGGCCAATCCTTCCCCGGTTACCAGCAGCGCCTGGCGCGCGCCGCCGGCCATGCGCAGGGCGCGCAGGAACTGCTGCTGGAGGTGGCGCAACAGGATCTGCAGCGTTGCCGGCGCGACGATCACCTGCTGATGCCGGCGCTACGCGAGTTGAGCGAGCAGCGCTTCTTCAATCTCATGCGCTACTGGTTCGCCGCACGCGGCATGCGCATGCCGTCGTCGGCGTGGATGCACGAGATGCGCGCGCAGCTGATGCAGGCCGACGTCGAGGCGCAGCTGTGCGTTTCGCATCCCGACGGCGAGGTGCATCGCTACCGCGAGCGCGTCTTCCTGGCGCCGCGGCGCACGCCGCCGGAGGAGGGCGAGGTGATTCGATTAAAGTGGAACGGCGAGGCCCGGTTGCGCATCGACGCCTACTACGGGGCCCTGCATCTGGAGCGCATCGCCGCGGCAGATCCGCGACCCGGATTCGATGCCGCCTGGCTCGCGGCGCAACCGCTGGCGGTGCAGGGCCGCAGCGGCGGCGAGCGCGTGAAGCTGGCCGCCAACCGTCCGGCGCGCAGCCTGAAACAGCATTTCCAGAGCGCCGACGTGCCGGCCTGGGAACGTCCTTACCTGCCGTTGCTGTTCGCAGGCGATGATCTGCTGTTCGCTGCCGGCATCGGCATGGATTGCGTGCATTTCGCCGCCGGCGGCGAACGCGTCGCCATCCGCTGGCTGGCCGACTGAGCCGACGCGCGCATCTGAGTGCGCAAAAAAAATGCCGCATCAACGCCTTCGCGATGATGCGGCATCCCAGTCATCCCTGACATGGGTGGGGCGCCGTGACGCCCCGGTATTGCTCCTTACGTTGCTACCTTGTTGCTTACTTCGTGGTGCTGTCTGCGGCCGGCTTGTCGGCGCCGGTGGCGTGGTCGATCTTCGCCTTGGCCTTCTTGGCGGTCTTCTTGGTTGCCTTTTTCACCTTGTGGGCTTCGGCCTTGGTGGCGGTTTCAGCCTTGGTGGCGGGGCCCGGGCCAGGGTTGGTGCCCTGGGCCGAGGCCGGGGCGGGGCTGCCAGGCGCTGCGGTCGGCGCGCCGGTTTGTGCGAACACCGGCAGGGTCAGGGCGGACAGCAGGGAAGCGACGATGATGGCTTTGGTTTTCATGGTGTATTCCTTTCAGTAAGCAGTTGGCTTTGCGGTGATGCAGGTTCGGTGTTGCGTCGGATTACTTGGCTTTGGCGGCGTCGGTTGCCGGCTTGGCTTCCGCGCCTGCGGCGTCCTTCTTTTCAGCCTTGTTTTCAGTCTTCTTTTCGCTCTTCTTCGCGACCTTGTGCTTGGCGTGCGAGGCCTTGGCCTTCGGTGCGGCATCGGTCGCGGCGGCGGCAGGAGCGGCTGCCGGGGCTGCGGCCCCGGTCTGTGCGAACACCGGCAGGGTCAGGGCGGACAGCAGGGAAGCGACGATGATGGCTTTGGTTTTCATGATGCGGTTCTTTCAGAAATCGGTTGTCTTGGTGTGATTGATGCGTATTTGTTAGTGCACTGTGTGCTGGGCGCTGCGTGTGGCCCGATTACTTGGTCTTGGCGGCAGCGTCTGCGGCAGGCTTGGCTTCGGCGCCGGCGGCCTTCTTGTCAGCCTTGGCTTCGGATTTCTTCTCGGTCTTTTCAGTCTTCTTTGCAGCCTTGTGCTTGGCGTGCGAGGTCTTTGCCTTGGGCGCTGCATCGGTCGCGGCAGCAGCCGGGGCCGCGGGCGTTGCTGCCGGGGCGGCGGCAGTACCGGTCTGCGCGAACACCGGCAGTGCCAGGGCGGTCAGCAGGGAGGCGACGATGACGGATTTGGCGGCTTGGGTCTTCATGGCAAATTTCCTTTGAAAGTGTAGGTTACGCTCGGCGTTTGATTTTGCGTTGACCGCTTGTCGTTGCGCCTTACTCCCAATAACGATCTGCCGACCCGCCGGACGACATCAAAGTGTTTCATTTCATGCCAGAGTTGTAAGCAATCGTTGCCGCCATTTTTTGATCCATGCCGGTTGCCGCCGCGAGCGTCTCAGATGAATTTGCCGTGGCCCACCAGGCCCATGACGCCGATCACGATCAGATAGATGGCAACGATGAAGTTGAGCAGCCGCGGCGCGACCAGGATCAGGATACCGGCGATCAGCGACGCCAGCGGCGCGAGGGAAAGATGCAGGTTCATGTCGTCTCCTCGCCGGCTCACCCGAACAGGCCCACCAGGCCGATCACGATCAGGTACAGCGCCACGATGTAGTTGAGCAGCTTCGGCATGGCCAGGATCAGGATGCCGGCGATCAGGGCGGCCAGCGGGCCGAAGGCGAGGTGGATGTCCATGCTGCATCTCCTGTTGTGTTTTGATGATGTTGAGATGCAAGACGGCGGACGAAGTTCGGGTATGGATTTCTCACCCTGATGTAGGCGAACAGGAAGTCCAGGCCTTCTTTATAATGACGGGCTTTCCCGCCAGCATCACAGCTTTAACAAAGAGGATAGAGAGGATCCCACATGGCCTATCAAACCTGGTTTGCATTTTTCGTCGCCGCCTGCGTCATCGCCATCTCGCCCGGATCGGGCGCGGTGCTGTCGATGAGTCACGGCCTGAACTATGGCGTGCGCCGCACCAGCGCCACCATCCTGGGCCTGGAGATCGCGCTGGTGGTGATCCTGATCATTGCCGGCGCCGGCGTCGGCTCGCTGCTGGTGGCCTCCGAGACTGCGTTCAACATCATCAAGGTGGCTGGCGCGTTGTACCTGATTTATCTGGGCTTCTCGCAATGGCGCGCGCCGGTACCGGCGCAGCAAGAAGGCGCCGCGCTGGATGCGGCCAATGCCAATGCCGCTGCCGCACGCGGCCAGGCCTGGTGGCAGCGTTGCATGACTGGTTTTCTCACCAACGCCACCAACCCCAAGGGCATCGTCTTCATGGTGGCGGTGCTGCCGCAGTTCATCGATCACGACCGCCCGCTTTGGCTGCAATTGCTGGTGCTGGCCGTGACCATGGTGGCGGTCGACCTGGTGGTGATGCACGGCTATGCCTTCGCGGCCAGCCGTCTGCAGCGCTTCTTCCGTAACCAGAAGGCGATCAAGGCGCAGAACCGCTTCTTCGGCGGCGTGCTGATGCTGGTGGGCGCGGGCCTGTTCTTCTTCAAGCGTTCGGCGCACTGAGCGGCGCCTCATATCTGCAGCAAAGAAAAAGCCCCGGCATGCCGGGGCTTTTTTCATGCGGCAAGCATTGCATTGCCTTGCCTGCGGCGGCGTGACTCAGGACTTGTCCTTCTTCAGGCAGGACGACATGAAGGCCTTGCGCTCGTCGCCCTTCTTGCCGGCGGCGTCGGCATTGCACTGCTTCATCTTGTCTTGCTGGGTAGCCGGCTTGGCGGGCTTATTGGACAGGCACTCCTTCATGAAGGCCTTGCGCTCGTCACCTTTCTTGTCGCCGGCGTCCTTGTTGCAGGCGCTCATCTTGTTCTGTTGCGTGTTCTGCGCCATGGCGGGAGTGGCCAGCAGCAGCGGGGTGGCCAGTGCGAATGAGGTGATGGCGATCAGCAGTTTTTTCATTGGTATCTCCCTGAGGTGGATTCGAGGCGTCGGCAAACCGCAGGCGCGCTGCGCCGGATTGCAGACGAGCGCATTACAGCATGAAAAAGTGCGGCTTGCCTAGCGATGCATGCGCGTCTCAGTGCGGGCAGTTCAGGTCGCCCTCCGGGCAGCCCGACAGCGCCTTGAGCTCTTGGGCGCGCTGCCGCGTTTTTTCCGCCAGGCAGGTCTGCAGGGCCATGCCGGCCGCCGAGCCCCCGGCCACGTTGGAGCTCTCGAAGCGGCAGGACAGGTCGCGGTATTTGATCCAGGCCAGCTGGACGTCGCGGATCTGGTTTTGCTGGGTCGGGCGCAGCTTGGCGCGGTAGGCCAGGTAGGTCTGGTTCAGTTCGGCGTCGGCCTGATTCAGGTCCTGGGCCACGCAGCCGTTCATTTCGGCCTGGGTCACGGCCTTGTTGCAATCCAATGCGAAGGCGGCGCTGCCAACGCCGTATAGTGACAGTAGCAGGGCTAAGCGGGGGATGACTTTCATCGGTGGGCTTTCTCAACTCAAGCAAGGGCAGGGGCAGGGGCAGGCGATGCGGCGCAGAATTGCCGGCGGGGAAGTCCGGACGTACGCGCCGCTGCATCGATGCGCCGGCGGGATAAAATCGGGTTTCAGTTGTCTTAGAAGAAGCTGTCCGGCCGAGGTTCTCGGCCATTTGCAACAAGCCGTATCTGAAAGGAGCATGCGCAATGGGATTTACCTGGATGTCCGCCATCAAGCTGATACCGTGGGGCGACGTGGTGCAGGCCACCCCCGGCATCGTCAAGGGCGCGCGCGATCTGTGGTCGCGCACGCGCAAGGCCAAGACCGAGGTGCAGGCGCAGGATGCCGCACCGGTTGCCGGTGACTCCGCGCAGCTCGCGCAACGCATCCGCCAGCTGGAGGAAGAACAACTGGAGGCCAGCCAGCTGATCAATACGCTGGCCGAACAGAACGCCCAGCTGGTGGCCGCGATGGACAAGCTGCGCCGCCGCACGCGCGCGCTCACCGCCTTCGGCGTGCTGCTGGCGTTGGGGCTGGCGGGGCTCTGGCTGCGCTGATTTTGCCTGATCCTGCAATTGGGCCGCGTCGTTTTGCCTGATCCTGCATTTCTCTCGCGGCGCCCTGCAGGATGGTCGCGACAGGATTAACATAGCCGGGTTTTTCAGCGGCCGGCTCTTGCGGCGACGGCGCAATGTCGCTCCCGGGATCCCGGCGCTGAGAGCAAGAAAATCGGTCGTGCGCCCGCTACGAGCATGCGCACGGCCTCTGTCCCCCTCTCTTTCCGAAAGGATTTTCCCATGCTGAAATCGCAAGGTTACGCTGCACAAAATGCAACTTCCCCATTGGCGCCGTTCAGCTTCGAGCGCCGCGAAGTCGGCGCGCACGACGTGCAGATGGACATCCTGTTCTGCGGCGTCTGCCACTCCGACCTGCACATGGCGCGCGACGAATGGAAGGGCACCGCGTTCCCGGTGGTGCCCGGCCATGAAATCGTCGGCCGCATCACCAAGGTCGGCGCGCACGTCACCAAGTTCAAGGTCGGCCAGATCGCCGGCGTGGGCTGCATGGTGGACTCCTGCCAGACCTGCCCGAGCTGCGACGAAGGCCTCGAGCAGTACTGCGAAAACGGCTTCACCGGCACCTACAGCGCGCCCGACAAGGTCAGCGGCGGCTTCACCTACGGCGGTTACTCCAACAACATCGTGGTGAGCGAGAAGTTCGTGCTGTCGGTGTCCGACAAGCTGGACCCGGCAGGCGCCGCGCCGCTGCTGTGCGCCGGCATCACTACCTGGTCGCCGCTGCGTCACTGGAAGGTCGGTCCCGGCCACAAGGTCGGCATCGTCGGCCTGGGCGGCCTGGGTCACATGGGCGTCAAGCTGGCGCACGCCATGGGCGCGCACGTGGTGCTGTTCACCACCTCGCCT
Source organism: Herbaspirillum sp. LeCh32-8 (assembly GCF_017814915.1). Lineage (GTDB taxonomy): Bacteria > Pseudomonadota > Gammaproteobacteria > Burkholderiales > Burkholderiaceae_D > Herbaspirillum. The sequence continues at coordinate 354,843 of NZ_JAGIPZ010000001.1, forward strand.
GACAAGAAGGAAGACGCGCTGCGCCTGGGCGCCGATGAAGTGGTGGTGTCCAAGGATGCGGACCAGATGGCCGCGCACGCCAACAGCTTCGACTTCATCCTGAACACCGTGGCCGCCCAGCACAACTTGGACGCGTTCATGGTGCTGCTGAAACGCGAAGGCACCATGACCCTGGTCGGCCTGCCCGAGCATCCGCACCCGTCGCCGTCGGTGGCCAACTTCATCTTCAAGCGTCGCAGCCTGGCCGGCTCGCTGATCGGCGGCATCCAGGAAACCCAGGAAATGCTGGACTTCTGCGCCGAGCACGGCATCCACTCCGACATCGAGATCATCAAGATCCAGGACATCAACCAGGCTTACGAGCGCATGCTCAAGAGCGATGTGAAGTACCGTTTCGTGATCGACATGTCGTCGCTGGCCGCCTGAGTCGTCGCGCCATGAAGGGCGGCCTGTTCTCCTGACGGAGGCAGGCCGCCTTTTTGCTTTATCCTGTATCGGTTTCATCCCGATCCACCCCCAACCTGGCCCCTGCATGTTCCAACACGCATTGCGCATGACCCGGCGCGACTGGCGCACCGGCGAACTTCGTTTCCTGCTGATCGCGCTGATTGTCGCGGTCGCGGCGCTGTCCTCGGTCAGCTTCTTCGTCGACCGCATGCGCGCCGGCATGACGCGCGATGCCCACCAGTTGCTGGGCGCCGACTTGCTGATCGCGGCCGACCAGCCGATGCCGCCGCAATGGCTGCAGCAGGCGCAGGCCGCCGGGTTGCAGCAGGCGCAGACGGTGGTGTTTCCCAGCATGGCGCAGGCCGGCGAGGGCGACGCCGCGCGTTCGGTGCTGTCGTCGATCAAGGCGGTGACGCCGGGTTATCCGCTGCGCGGCCAAGTGAAGCTGCAGGACGGCGCCGGCGAGCGCGCAGCCCAGGGCATACCGCAGCCGGGCACGGTATGGGTGGATCCGCAGATCCTGTCGGCGCTGAACGTGCGGGTGGGCGAGATGCTCAAGGTCGGCGACGCCGAGCTGCGCATCGCCCAGGTGATCTCGGTCGAGCCCGATCGCGGCAGCGCCTTCGTCAACTTCGCGCCGCGCGTGATGCTGGGCGAGGGCGACCTGGCCGCCACCCACCTGGTGCAGGTCGGCTCGCGCGTGACCTATCGCCTGCTGATCGCCGGCGCGGCCGCACCGGTCAAGGCCTTCCAGCAGCAGGTCGAAAAGCACATCGACGACAACAAGATGCGCGCCGTGCGTATCGAGTCGTTGGAAAACGGTCGTCCCGAAATGCGCGCCACGCTGGACCGCGCTGAACAATTCCTGTCGCTGGTGGGCCTGCTGTCGGCCATGCTGGCGGCGCTGGCGGTGGCCATGGCGGCGCGTCGCTTCATGATGCGGCATCTGGACGCCTGTGCCATGCTGCGTTGTTTCGGCATGACGCAGAACCAGGTCACCGCGCTGTACCTGATCGAGTTCGTGCTGGTGGGCGTAGCGGCCAGCGTGGTGGGCATGGCGCTGGGCTATGCGGCACACTTCGCGCTGTTGCAGTGGCTGGGCAACTTCATGCCGACCGCGCTGCCGCCGCCCGGCTGGCAGCCGGCGCTGCAGGGCGTGGCTACCGGCCTGTTGCTGCTGGTGGGGTTCGCGCTGCCGCCCATCCTGCAATTGCGCAACGTGCCGCATAACCGCGTGATCCGGCGCGAGCAGGGCGCGCCGCAGGCGCTGACGGTGCTGACCTACCTGCTGGGCACGGTGGTGTTTTCCGGCCTGCTGCTGTGGCAGGCGGGCGACCTCAAGCTGGGTTTGCTGACCATTGCCGGCTTCCTAGGCGGTTTCGCCCTGTTTGCGCTGGTGGCGTGGATGTGCCTGCGCGCCTTGCGTTCGCTGCGCGGCCTGTTCGACAGCCAGAGCTGGCGCTTCGCCATCGACGGCCTGCAGCGTCGTCCGGCGGCTGCCGTCATGCAGGTGGTGGCGCTGGGCCTGGGCCTGATGGCGCTGCTGTTGCTGACCGTGATCCGCGGCGACCTGGTCGGCGCCTGGCGCCAGGCCACGCCGCAGGACGCGCCCAACCGCTTCATCATCAACATCCAGCCGGACCAGCGCGAGGCGGTGGCGCAGGAGCTGACCCGGGGCGGCGTGGCCGGGGCCGAGCTGTACCCGATGATCCGCGGCCGCCTGGTGCAGATCAACGGCCGCCAGATCAGCGCCGCCGACTATCAGGAAGACCGCGCCAAACGCCTGGTCGACCGCGAATTCAATCTCTCCACCATGGCCGATATCCCGCCGGGCAACGGCATCGTCGCCGGCCGCTGGTACGACGACAGCAAGCCCGAAGCCTCGGTCGAGCGCGGCCTGGCGCAGGCGCTGGGCATCAAACTGGGCGACCGCCTGCAGTTCGACATCGCCGGCCAATTGGTGGACGTGCCGGTGACCAGCCTGCGCAAGCTGGAATGGGGCTCGCTGCGGGTCAACTTCTTCGTGATCATCAATCCCAAGGCCATGCGCGACACCCCGCAAAGCTGGATCACCGCGGTGCACCTGACGCCGCCGCAGGAAGGTTTGGGCAACACGCTCGCGCGCGACTTCCCCAACCTGACCGTGGTGGATATCGGCAGCGTGCTGCGCCAGATCCAGGACGTGGTGGGGCAGGTGATCTCGGCGGTGGAGTTCCTGTTCCTGTTCACGTTGTGCTCGGGTGTGCTGGTGCTGTACGCGGCGCTGGCCGGTTCGCAGGAAGAGCGGGTGCGCGAAGCCGGCTTGTTGCGCGCGCTGGGCGCCACGCGCGTGGAGCTCTCGCGTGCGCAGCGCATCGAGGTGCTGCTGGTGGGATCGGTGGCGGGCCTGCTGGCGGCCAGCGGCTCGGCTGCGATCGGCTGGGCGCTGGCGCACTATGTATTCAACTTCGACTGGACGCTGAGTCCGCTGGTGTGGCTGGCGGGCATGGCCCTGGGCGCGGCATGCTCGGCCATCGGCGGCTGGGCCGGCCTGCGCCACGTGCTGGCGCGTCCGCCGCTGCAGACTCTGCGCGAAGTCTGATCCGATCCAGATCAAACCAGCCGCAAATAGCCGCCGGGCCGGTTGGCGCCGTCCGGCGGCGGCCCGGCCGCTGCGGTATCATGGCGTCCTTATGCAAATCGAAGACCCCAACGCACCGACCACCTTCGACCTCATCGGCGGCGCAGAGAAGCTGCGCGAGATGGTCGACCGTTTCTACGACCTGATGGATCTGGAGCCGGAGTTCGCCGGCATCCGCGCCATGCATCCGCCGTCGCTGGACGGTTCGCGCGAGAAGACCTACATGTTCCTCTCCGGCTGGACCGGCGGGCCCAACCTGTACATCGAGCAATACGGCCATCCGCGCCTGCGCATGCGCCACCTGCCGTTCCCCATTGGCGTGTCCGAGCGCGACCAGTGGCTGCGCTGCATGACGTGGGCAATGCAGGACGTCGGCCTGTCCGACGAGCTGATGAAGCGCCTCCTGACGGCGCTCTACCAGACTGCCGACTGGATGCGCAACAAGGCCGAGTAAGCACGCGCAGGCTTGCGCCGCGCGCCGCAATCGCGCACCATTGCATATCCCTTTTCACTGGCCTGTCCGGCACACCGGGCGGGCCGCTTTTCTTTTGTGCCCATGACATCATTCGAACTGATCATCGCCGCCCTGGTTGCGGTCGGCATCGTGCTGCAAATCCTGGTGCTGCTGCGCTCGGGCCGGCACGACGAGCGCGGCGTCGAGGCCGCGCTGCAGCAACTGAAGTCGGACCTGCAACGCCACCAGCAAGACACCGGCGAGCGCATCGAGCGCGAGCTGCGCAACCAGGTGCAGGCCAGCGCGCAAAACACGCGCCAGGAGCTGGGCGGCAACTTCGCCCAGCTGCAGCAGACGCTGGCGACCCAGATGTCCAGCGTGGCCACGCTGCAGAACAACCAGATCGACGGCTTCGCCCAGCAGCTGGTGAAGTTGAATGAAACCAATGCCCTGCAACTGGACGGGATGCGCCAGTCGATCACGCTGCAGGCCCAGGTCAGCCGCGAGGAGCAGGCGGTATCGCTCAAGCGCTTCGGCGACACGCTCAACCAGCAGCTCTCGGCGTTGACCGAATCCAACGCCCAGCGCATGGCCGAAGTGCGCGCCACGCTGGAGGCCAAGATCAAGGATCTGCAGAACGACAACGCGCAAAAGCTGGAAGAGATGCGCAAGACCGTGGACGAGAAGCTGCACGCCACGCTGGAGCAGCGCCTGGGCGAGTCCTTCAAGCTGGTTTCGGACCGCCTGGACAAGGTGCACCAGGGCCTGGGCGAGATGCAGCAGCTGGCCACCGGCGTGGGCGACCTTAAGCGCGTGCTGACCAACGTCAAGACCCGCGGCACCTGGGGCGAAGTACAGCTGGAAATCCTCTTGGAGCAGATGCTGACGCCCGACCAGTACGCCAAGAACGTCGAGACCGTACCGGCCAGCGGCGAGCGCGTGGAGTTCGCGATTCGTCTGCCCGGCGCCAAAGACGACGGCGCCCAGGTGTGGATGCCGATCGACGCCAAGTTCCCCAAGGAGCAATACGAGCGCCTGGTGGACGCCGCCGAACGCGCCGATGCCGACGGCGTGGCAACCGCTGGCAAGGAGCTGGAGCGCGCGGTGCGCAACGAGGCCAAGACCATCGCCGAGAAATACCTGTCGCCGCCGCTGACGACCGACTTCGCGATCCTGTTCCTGCCGACCGAGGGGTTGTACGCGGAAGTGATGCGCCGCCCGGGTCTCTCGGACGATCTGCAGCGCACTTACCGGGTCACCATCGCCGGCCCCTCGACCTTGTCGGCGTTGCTGAACAGCCTGCAGATGGGCTTCCGCACGCTGGCGCTGGAGAAGCGTTCGTCGGAGGTGTGGCAGGTGCTGGGCGCGGTGAAGACCGAGTTCACCAAGTTCGGCGACGTGCTGTCGTCGACCAAGGCCGCGCTGGAGCGTGTGGCCAAGAACATCGACCAGGCCGAGACCCGCACGCGGCAGATGTCGCGCAAGCTGAAGTCGGTGGAGGCGCTGCCGTCGGAGAATGCGCAGAAACTGCTGGGGACGGGGGAGCTTGATCTGGGGGATGATGCGGAGGGCGTTTGACGACGCTGGGTTCCTGCTACGCAGGAACGACACTAAGAGGCGGATTGCGCCTTCACCCGTTCAAACTATCTCACTACGTCGTCCCTGCAAAAGGAGGGAGCCAGTGGCGTTTGTCATGCCTCGACGGTCGTTGCACGACGCTGGGTGCCTGCTTTCGCAGGAACGCCTCTAAGAGGCGGATTGCGCCTTCACCCGTTCAAACTATCTCACTGCGTCGTCCCTGCAAAAGGAGGGAGCCAGTGTCGTTTGTCATGCCTCGACGTTCGTTGCACGACGCTGGGCTCCTGCTTTCGCAGGAACGACTCTAAGAGGCGGATTGCGCCTTCACCCGTTCAAACTATTTCACTACGTCGTCCCTGCGAAAGCAGGGACCCAGTGTCGTTCGGGCGCGTCTTCGGTCGTTCAGAGGCGATCAATCCCGCCATCGCCGGGATGAACGTCTTGCACCGTCAACGTCAGGCAATCCCTGCCGGGCGGCATCAGATCAAGCCATCGAAGATCACGATGGACACTTCCTCGCCCGCCGCGACATCCCCACGTTCATGTTCCAGCTCGATGATGCAATTGGCGTCCGACATCGAGCGCAGGATGCCCGATCCTTGCGTGCCAGTCAGGCGCACGGTCCATGCGCCGGTGTCGTCGGGCGCGAGGATGCCGCGCTGGTATTCGGTGCGGCCGGCCTTCTTGCGGATGGTCGCAGCGGTCTTCACGCGTACGCGCGGCAGCGGCTTGGGTTCGGCGCCGGCCAGGTGCAGCAGGGCGTCGCGCACGAAGAAGGAAAAGCTCACGGTGACTGCCACCGGGTTGCCCGGCAGACCGAACAGGTAGGCGTCGCGGCCCTTGGATCGGATGCGGCCGAAGGCCAGCGGGCGGCCGGGGCGCATGGCGATTTTCCAGAACATCATGTCGCCCAGGCTGGCCATGATCTGCTTGGTATAGTCGGCCGCGCCGACCGACACGCCGCCGGAGGTGATGACCGCGTCGGCCTCTTCGCAGGCGCTGCGGAAGGCCGCTTCCAGCGCTGCCGGGTCGTCGCCGACCACACCCATGTCGATCACGTCGCAACCCAGGCGGGTCAGCATGCCGTGCAGCGTGTAACGGTTGGAATCGTAGACGCAGCCGGGATCGAGCGCCTCGCCCACCGAGCGCAGCTCGTCGCCGGTGGAGAAGAAGGCCACGCGCAGGCGGCGCTGTACCGCGACTTCCGGAATGCCGAGCGAGGCCAGCAAGCCGATGTCGGAGGGGCGCAGGCGACGCCCGCGCGGCAGCGCCACGCTGCCCATGGCCAGGTCTTCGCCGCGCAGGCGGCGGTTGTCGCCGGGGCGCACGCGGCCGGCGGGCAGGGTGACGGCGTGTTCGCCGGCATCTGTCGTCAGCTCTTGCGGGATCACGGTGTCGCAGCCCGCAGGCATGGGCGCGCCGGTCATGATGCGTACGCACTGGCCGGGCTGCACCTCGCCGTCGAAGCGGGCGCCGGCGTGTACCGAGCCGACTACCTTGAGCGTGACCGCAGCGCCGGCGGCGACATCCGTGCCGCGCAGCGCGTAGCCGTCCATGGCCGAGTTGTCGTGCGCCGGCACGTCGATGCGCGAGATGATGTCCTGCGCCAGCACGCGCGACAGCGCGCTGCGGATGGCGACCTTTTCGATCGCCGCGATGGGCTGGATGAATTCGCGGATCGCGGCTTGCGCCTGCGTCACCGTCATGGCGTTGGGATCATAGCCGCTGATGCAGCTGACGATGTCGTTCAGGGAGGGCGTCGATGTCGGGGCGGGTGGGACGGTGTGGGTCATTGTTCTTGCTCGAGCTGCTGCAGTTCCAGCCCGGTGTTGATGTTGCGGAAAGCATGCTCGTCGGGGAAATCGACCTCCACGCAATTGAGGCTGGCGAACCAGAGTCCCATCTTGCGCTCGCCGGCGGCGAGGAAGGCGTCCAACGAGGCTTGCGCCGATTTGCGCAGCAGCGAGCATACCGGATGGCGCTGCTTCTTGTCTGCTTTGCCGGTGACGGCGAAGGCGGCGTCGGCGCCGGAGGCGACCAGCTCGTCGGCCAGGCGCGCCACCAGGTCATAGGGAATCAGCGGCGAGTCGCAGGGCGCGCTCGCCAGGAAGGGGGTGCCGCAATGCGCGAGACCCGCTTGCAGGCCAGCCAGCGGACCGGGAAAGTCGGGCGAAAGGTCATGCCAGATCGGATAGCCGAAGGCGGCGTAGCGCAGCTGCGAGCGGTTGGCGTTGATCGCCAGCGTGCACACTTGCGGCGCCAGTCGCTCCAGCACGTGCTGCGCCAGCGGCTTGCCGTGCAGCTCCTGCAGGCCTTTGTCAACGCCGCCCATACGCGTGCCGCGCCCGCCGGCCAGGACGAGGCCGGTGATGTGGCTGGCGGCGATGGCGCCGATGGTGAGTGGAGCGGACATGGGACTTGCCTGTGAGGGCGGCCGGCGTCGCCTAGCCGCCGATATAGGACATCTCGACCTTGCGCGGCGCGGCGTCGTCCTGCAGGCCGCCGCGCAATTCGGAATAGCGATCGCCGCGATGGCTCCACAGCTGGGCAATGGCGCCCGCGAGTTCGGCATCGCTGCCGCCATTGCGCACGATGCCGCGCAGGTCGTGCCCCTGGCTGCCGAACAGGCAGGTATAGACCTGGCCTTCGGTGGACAGGCGCGCGCGCGAGCAGTCGCCGCAGAAAGCATGGGTAACGCTGGAGATCACGCCGATCTCACCGCCCCCGTCGGCATAGCGCCAACGCTCGGCGGTCTCGCCCACGTAGTTGGGATCGGCCTCGACCAGCGGCAGTTCCGCGGCGATACGGCGGATGACCTCATTGGAGGGCACCACCTCATCCATGCGCCAGCCATTGGAGCTGCCCACGTCCATGTATTCGATGAAGCGCAGGATGTACGGCGTGTCCTTGAAGTGGCGCGCCATCGGCAGGATCTCGTGGTCATTCAGGCCCTTCTTGACCACCATGTTGATCTTGATCGGCCCCAGCCCCGCGGCGTGGGCGGCATCGATGCCTTCCAGCACGCGCGCGACCGGGAAGTCGACATCGTTCATGCGGCGAAAGCTCTCGTCGTCCAGCGAGTCCAGCGATACCGTCACGCGCTTCAAGCCGGCAGCCTTCAGCGCCTGCGCCTTTTGCTTGAGCAGCGTGCCGTTGGTGGTCAGGGTGAGATCGATCTCGTCGCCCTCGGGCGTACGCAGCGCGGCCAGCATCTCGACTAGGCGCTCGATGTTCTTGCGCAGCAGCGGCTCACCGCCGGTGAGGCGGATCTTGCGCACGCCGTGCGCCACGAACTGGCGCGCGACGCGGGTGATTTCTTCAAAGGTGAGCAGGGCGGAGTGAGGCAGGAATTGGTATTCCTTGTCAAACACATCCTTGGGCATGCAATAGACGCAGCGGAAGTTGCAACGGTCGGTGACCGAGATGCGCAGGTCGTGCAGCGGACGCCCCAGCGCGTCGCCCAATAGGCCCACCGGCGTTGTCGGAACCGGCAAAAAGCCCGCAGCCGCGCCCAGGGGCATGGCTTGCCGGAAGTCAACGATGGGAATGACGCGCTTGTTCATACGGGATGGCTGCTGCAGATGTGTAACGATAGCACGGCTGGCCATGACGGATAGATGCACAATTGTGCATATTCCCTATAGCCCGCACGCATGAGCCTGACGCCGGGCCTTGCAGGGCGGGCGTTTGCGCCCGACCCGGGGTGGCGACGGCGCGCGGCTTGCGTGACGGCCGCTCACTGTACCCGTCTTGCCGGCGCTCAACTGTGACCAGGCTGTTGTCGGCATGCCATGCGAGTCTGCCGCATCTTTCCAGATGCGAACGAAGCCGGCGATTGCAAGCGCGAGTCAGGCGTGGCGCCATCACGGCCAAGCCGGATGCGATGGATGGCGTGGAGGAAATGAAAAAGGGAGCCTAAGCTCCCTTTTTCATTGCATGCCGTTCAGCTGTCTTGCGACTGATCAGCGGCGGGTTTCCACCTGGACCAGCGGCTCGCTCGACTGCGGCGGCAGCGGCTTGCGCTCGCGCGGCACACGCGGCGCCGGCACGATGCTGGCCGCGGCATCCTGCGCGGCGCGCAGCTTGACCGGGTCAGTGGTGGCCAATGTCAGGCCGGCTTGGGACAGCATCTGGTTCAGCGAGTCCCACTGCGCGCCGTTGCCGGCAGGCTTGTGCTGGACCGGCGCTGCTGCCGGTGCCGCTGCAGGTGCTGCCACCGGAGCGGCAGGTTCAGCGTCCAGCAGGCTGATCTGCTGCGGCGCTGCCGGGGCCGGAGTTGCCACCGGGGCTGCGGCTTGCGCCACTTCCACCGGAGCTTCCGACGGCGCCGGGGCCGCTGCAGGCGCTTGCGCCGGGGCGAAGCCGGCGTCGATCGACGGTGCCGGCGCTGCCGCCGGTTCAACGGTTTCATTGCGCACGAACACGGCTTCGGTTGCTTCAGCTGCCGCGGCGGCCACGGCTTCCACCGAGTTCACGCCGCTTTCGACGTTGGCGGCGGTTTGCTGCGGCGCTGCGGGCGCTGCTTCAGGGCTTGCCTGCGGCACCGGGGAGGCGGCGAAGGAGGCTTGCGCCACGGCGGCGTCAGCCGACTCGGCGGCTTCTGCGCCTTCGATGCCGTCGGCACCTTCAGCGCCTTCGGCGTTTTCGATCACGTTGCCGTTTTCGTCGCGCTCACGGCGGTGACGGTTGCGGCCGCCACGACGACGACGACGACGCGGTTCGGTGCCGCCTTCGGCAGCTTCGGCGCCTTCACCGGCTTCCAGTTGCGCGCCTTCGACCTGAGCGGCTTGCTCATCGTTGGCGATAGCGACAGCGCCTGCGGCCACGGCCACGCCTGCGGTGGCTGCGCCGGCAGCCAGAGCGGCTTCCAGCGGCAGACCTTCCTCGGTCTTGGCTTCCTTGCGTTCACCACGCGGTGCGCGCGGTTCACGCGGTTGGCGCGGCTCACGCGGTTCGCGCTGTTCACGACCTTCGCGCGGTTCGCGACCTTCACGGGGCTCGCGCGGCTCGCGGGGGTCACGTGCTTCACGCGGTTGACGGGCTTCCTTGTTTTCCAAGCCTTCGCGTTGTTCGCGCGGCTCGCGGCCCTCACGCGGTTCACGCGCTTCCTTGGGCTCGCGCGGCGGACGCGGCGGGCGTTGCTGCTTGCCTTCGGCGGCTTCGCCGGCCTTCAGTTCGGGAGTTGCCGGCGCGCCGTCACGGCCGCGCTGGTTGCGCTCGCCGCTGCGGTCGTTGCGGTTGCGGCCGTTACGGTCGCGGCCGTTGCGGCTGTTGCGGTCGCCTTCGCGCTTGGCAGGGGCCTTGGCTTCGACCGGAGCGGGGGCGGGTTCGACCACCACCGGCTTCTTGCGGAAGAAGCTGAAGATCTTGCCCAGCAGGCCCGATTCCGGCGCCAGGGTCGGCGGCTGGACGGCTGCGACCGGTTCTGCAACCTTGCGCTCGACGATCGGGGCCGGCTGGTCGGGGGTGATGCCCTTGACCACGGCTTCCTGGCGCGGCTTGACGTCTTCCTTCTGGCGCTTGTTGTAGCCGATGTCGGTGTCGGCCTGCTCCGCCATGGCGTAGCTGGCTTGGGCGTCGTCCAGGCGCGGATCGTCGTGCTTGATCCGCTCCATCTTGTAGTGCGGGGTTTCCAGGTGCTTGTTGGGGATCATGATGACCGTGACGCGATGACGCGTTTCGATCTTCAGGATTTCGCCGCGCTTCTCGTTCAACAGGAAGGCGGCGACGTCCACCGGCGCCTGCACGTGGATGGCGGCCGAGTTTTCCTTCATCGCCTCTTCCTGGATGATGCGCAGGACTTGCAGGGCGGAGGATTCGGTGTCGCGGATGTGGCCGGTGCCGTTGCAGCGCGGGCAGGTCACGTGGCTGCCTTCGGACAGCGACGGACGCAGGCGCTGGCGCGACAGTTCCATCAGGCCGAAGCGCGAGATCTTGCCCATCTGGACGCGGGCTCGGTCGTGGTGCAGGGCGTCTTTCAGGCGGCCTTCGACTTCGCGCTGGTTCTTGCTGTTCTCCATGTCGATGAAGTCGATCACGATCAGGCCGCCCAGGTCGCGCAGGCGCAACTGGCGGGCCACTTCGTCGGCCGCTTCAAGGTTGGTGTAGAACGCGGTGGTTTCGATGTCGCTGCCGCGGGTGGCGCGCGCCGAGTTGACGTCCACCGAGACCAGGGCTTCGGTGTGGTCGATCACGATGGCGCCGCCGGAAGGCAGCGGCACGGTGCGCGAGTAGGCGGTTTCAATCTGGTGTTCGATCTGGAAGCGCGAGAACAGCGGCACGTCGTCGCGGTAGCGCTTGACGCGGTGAACCATGTCCGGCATCACGTGGGCCATGAACTGCTGGGCCTGGTCGTGGATGTCGTCGGTGTCGATCAGGATTTCGCCGATGTCGGGCTGGAAGTAGTCGCGGATGGCGCGGATGACCAGCGAGGATTCCTGATAAATCAGGAAGGCGCCCGATGCCGACTGGCCGGCGCCTTCGATGGCGCGCCACAGTTGCATCAGGTAGTTCAGGTCCCACTGCAGTTCGTCGACGTTGCGGCCGATGCCTGCGGTGCGGGCGATGACGGACATGCCCGAGGGCAGGTCCAGCTTGTCCATGGTTTCGCGCAGTTCCTGGCGATCTTCGCCTTCGACGCGGCGCGATACGCCGCCGCCGCGCGGATTGTTGGGCATCAGCACCAGGTAGCGGCCGGCCAGCGAGATGAAGGAGGTCAGGGCGGCGCCCTTGTTGCCGCGCTCTTCCTTTTCAACCTGGACGATGATTTCCTGGCCTTCGCGCAGCGCTTCCTTGATGGTCGCGTTGCGGACGTCGATGCCTTCCTTGAAATAGGTGCGGGCCACTTCCTTGAACGGCAGGAAGCCGTGACGCTCTTCGCCGTAGTTGACGAAGCAGGCTTCCAGCGAGGGCTCGATGCGGGTGATGACGCCCTTGTAGATGTTGGACTTGCGTTGTTCGCGTCCGGTCGTTTCGATGTCGATGTCGATCAGTTTCTGACCGTCAACGATCGCCACGCGCAGTTCTTCCTGCTGCGTGGCGTTGAACAACATACGTTTCATGTTTTCACTCCGGGATCCGAAGATCCTTCAAATGGCGCGACCCGGTTGCGGATGCGTCGCCAAAAGGTACAAGGATGTACGCGAGAACGAAGTGATTGGGGGAGGGAATTGCCTTACTGTGTGGAGTGCAGCTTGTATCAAGCTGATGAGGCACTCAAGCACAACGGGGCGCGGATGCGGTGGACCGGAACGCCGGGCAGCGCCGTATCCGCGCCGCGCGCTCCGCCATAGGCGGTCGCGCAGGCTGCTGCGGACGGTAAGCTGGTCTGTGAAGCCAAACGAAACATAGTAATAAGGGTTGGCGACGGCGATCGGGTTCAACACATCAACCGGCAAGCTTCGCGGCGATCCGGTTGCGGTCGAGGCATGGCTCGTTGCGATGCGCTGCAAGAGTGCGGGGAAGGCCGTGTGGGCCTGCCGACTTTTGCGCTGCCGTTCGCTTGGAGCTGTGCGCTGCGATCCGCTGAACCGGGACACCGGATGCGAGTCTTGCCAGACTTTTATCCTGATGATCCAAACAATTCTGTTCAACTCCCAAGTGCGTTATCCGATTGCAACTGCGGTGCAAACTGGACTCGCACAGGGAAGGTGCGTACTCGTTTTTCGAGGCCTGACGTCCATCAGGACAGCAGCAGTTACGGCGCTTGATCAAAGCGATCGAGCCGTTGCAGTGCATTTTTCGCGTCTGCCTTGCCGCATGCCGTGATTTTCGGGGCCCCCTTCGTCAATTTTGCAAAGGAGCGAGGCTGACGAAGTCTCCTCTTGTGTAGAATGTTCCTTTTTATTCTACTGACGCGGTTTTGTGACCAGCGTCAATCGATTATATATTCAAAATGAAGGACTTAGCGAGATTTTCTAGGGGCGCTTCTGAAACTGCCAAAACGGCGGCGGCTCCCCGGAACGCAGCAGCCTCGCACAGCGTCCCTCAGGTGCAGTTGCTGACCATTTCCGACGAAGAAGCCGGGCAGCGGATCGACAATTTCCTGCTGCGGGTCTGCAAGGGCGTTCCCAAGAGCCATATCTATCGCGTCTTGCGCTCCGGCGAAGTGCGGGTCAACAAGGGCCGTATCGACCAGACCTACCGCCTGGTCGAGGGCGATGTGGTGCGCGTGCCGCCAATACGAGTTGCGGAGAAGCAAGAAAACGTCGTGCCCGGCGCCGAATTCCGCATCCTGCTGGAAGACAGCCACATGCTGGTCATCGACAAGCCGGCCGGCGTGGCCGTGCACGGCGGCTCGGGCGTGAGCTACGGCGTGATCGAGCAGTTGCGCGCGGCGCGTCCGCAGGCCAAGTTCCTGGAGCTGGTGCACCGGCTCGACCGCGACACCTCGGGCGTGCTGCTGATTGCCAAGAAGCGCACCGCCTTGACCAACCTGCACGACCAGATGCGCGACGGCGTCACCGACAAGCGCTACCTGACCCTGGTGCAGGGCGACTGGAAGAATGCGCGCCAGCACGTCAAGCTGCCGCTGTTCAAGTACAGCACGCCGGACGGCGAACGCCGCGTGCGGGTGCAGGCCGACGGCCAGGCGTCGCATACCGTGTTCTCGCTGCTGCGCCGCTTCGGCGAGTTCGCGCTGCTGGAGGCTGAACTGAAGACCGGTCGTACGCATCAGATCCGGGTGCACCTGTCGTCCAGCGGTTTCCCCATCGTGGGCGACGACAAGTACGGCGATTTCACGCTCAACAAGGCGCTGCAGAAGGCCGACGGCCGCCGCATCGCCTTCAAGCGCATGTTCCTGCATGCCTGGCGCATTACCTTCACCCATCCCGAAAGCGGCGAGCGGGTGACGCTGAAGGCGGCGCTGCCGCAGGAGTGTGAAAACTTCCTGCGCAGCCTGCAGGGCGTGGACGAAGATGAAACGTTGCCGCCCGGTATCGGCGTCGAGTAGCGCGAGCGAAGAGCGACGCCCGCAGTCGGCCGGGATGTGATACTTTCTGCCGGGAATTAACAGATACGCAAGTCCGCTGGTGAAGCGCCGGCGGCCGACGAAAGCGAAAAGAAAACATGGCAAGAAAGCAATTCGACCTGATCGTCTTCGACTGGGACGGCACCCTGATGGACAGCACCTCGACCATCGTGCGCTGCATCCAGGCCGCCGCGCGCGACCTCGGCTTGCCGATCCCCGACAAGAGCGCCGCCTCCTACGTGATCGGCCTGGGCCTCCAGGACGCCATGCAGGCGGCCATTCCGGATGTCGATCCCAAATATTATCCGCGCATCGTCGAGCGCTACCGTCACCATTACCTGGGGCAGGACAAGGACCTGACGCTGTTCGAGGGCGTGCCCGAGATGCTGGCCGACTTGTCGCAGCAGGGCTATTTCCTGGCGGTGGCCACCGGCAAGAGCCGCGTCGGCTTGAACCGTGCGATGAATTCCACCGGCCTGCTGTCGGTCTTCGACGCCACACGCTGCGCCGACGAGACCTTCTCCAAGCCGCATCCTGCCATGCTGCAGGAACTGACCCGCGAACTGGGCCAGGACATGCATCGCACCGTGATGATCGGCGACACTACCCACGACCTGCAGATGGCCATCAACGCCGGCGCCAAGGGCGTGGCGGTGGAGTTCGGCGCCCACCCGGCGCCGCAGCTGCATGAGTTGAAGCCCGTGTATTCGGCCACGTCGATCCGTTCGCTGCACCAGTGGCTGAACGAGAACGCCTGAGCCGGCGAGCCTTGCGCCTGCATCCGCCCCATCCCGAATTTTCATCGCTTTCACAGCCATCGCCATGAACAGCCCGACCGAGATCCTCATCTGCGCTTCCGCCGACATTCAGGAGGGCGGGCTGGGCAAGCGTTTTCCGGTGATGGTGTACGGCGACGACACGACCGGTTTCGTGGTGCGCTACGGCGGCACGGTCTACGGTTACCTGAACCGCTGCGCCCATGTGCCGGTGGAGCTGGACTGGACCGAGGGCGAGTTTTTTGAATCGAGCGGTCTGTATCTCACGTGCGCAACACATGGCGCGGTTTATTCGCCCGATACCGGAAAATGCGAAGGCGGTCCTTGTACCGGCGCGCATTTGCGTAAGATCATGACGGTGGAGCGGGACGGCCAGATCTATTGGCGTCCGGACGACGTCGTCAAGCCCGTCGAGGCATGAGCTTTGGGGAACCTGGTGCAGGCCGGCCGCCGGCCGTAGCGCTGATTAGAGTGAGCATATGAGCAATAACGAATTTGAAAACCCGGAATCGAAACCGCAAGGTCCCGCCGCGCCCGCGCCTGAAACGCCCGGCGTGACCGGAGCGACCCCGACCAAGGCCGCGCGCGAAGAGAAGAAGTCAGGCTGGGAGCGCGACGTGCTGGAAAAGCTGGCGCTGTTCGCCGTCAAGGAACAGCGCGCACGCCGCCGTTGGGGCATCTTCTTCCGTATCGCCATCCTGGTGGTGATCGTGTTCGGCGTGTGGCTGGCCTTCACCTACGGCAAGACCGAGAGCGAGCCGCTGGGCACGCATACGGCCTTGGTCGAGATCAAGGGCACCATCGAATCCGAAGGGCAGGGCTCGGCCGGCGTGGTGATTCCGGCGCTGGACAAGGCCTTCGCTGCAGCCGACTCGGTCGGCGTGATCCTCAAGATCAACAGCCCCGGCGGCAGTCCGGTGCAGGCCGGCATGATCAACGACGAGATCACCCGTCTACGTAAGGAATACCCGAAGAAGCCGATCTACGTGGTGGTCGAGGAAGTGTGCGCCTCGGGCGGCTACTACATCGCCGCCGCAGCCGATCGCATCTACGTCAACAAGGCCAGCCTGATCGGTTCGGTGGGCGTGTTGATGGACGGCTTCGGCTTCACCGGCCTGATGGACAAGCTGGGCGTCGAGCGTCGCTTGCTGACCGCCGGCGAGAACAAGAGCTTCCTCGATCCGTTCAGCCCACAGAGCGCCAAGCAGCGCGAATACGCGCAAACCATGCTGGACGAGATCCACCAGCAGTTCATCGAGGTGGTGCGCCAGGGCCGCGGCACGCGCCTGAAGGAAACGCCGGACACGTTCTCCGGCCTGGTGTGGACCGGTTCCAAGGCGGTCGAACTGGGCCTGGCCGACGGTTACGGCACGGTCGACAGCGTCGCGCGCGATGTGATCAAGGCCGAAGACGTGGTCGACTACACACAGACCGAGAACCTGTCCGAGCGCGTGCTGAAGAAATTCGGCGTGGCCTTCGGCGCGGGAGTTGCCAAGACGCTGATGTCGTCGTCGCTGCCGCAGTTGCGCTGAAGTTCGCGGGCTTCAGTGAAAAGGCCGGCTGCAGACGCAGTCGGCCTTTTTTGTTTTTCCATGTTCCGGGGGAGTTGGGCTCAAGGCGTTGCTGCCATGGTGCTACGGTTGTTTAACGACACTGGGTTCCTGCTTTCGCAGGAACGACGCTGAGGAAGATGGGCAATACCTCCACGCGTTCAAGCTTCTCACTATCTGTCGTCCCTGCGAAAGCAGGGATCCAGTGTCGTTCGTCGCGATCCGTGAACAGCCCGTCACGCGCCGCGATCCGCAAATCGGGAGGTCAATCCGCCAGCAGCAGGAACACTGTCGGCTTCTTGTGAAAATCCGGCCCCTTGCCGGCCGCCAGCGCCGCCTTCCACTGTGCCGCCGTCTGCGTGCGCACCGATTCGGAGGGCAGGCTGAGGTCGGTGGCCACACTGAGCAGCGTGTTGGCCTGGCAATGGTTGGCCAGCGCTTCCAGCATGGCGGCATTGCGGTAGGGCGTCTCGATGAGCAGTTGGGTCTGCTTTTCCTTGCGCGAGCGGTCTTCCAGATGCCTGATGCGCTTGCCGCGGGCGTCGGCGTCGGTGGGAAGATAACCGTTGAAGGCAAAACTCTGGCCGTTCAGGCCGCTGGCCATCACCGCCAGCAGGAGCGAGGACGGGCCGACCAGTGGGCGCACCTGGATGCCGCGCTGATGCGCCAGGCGCACCAGGTTGGCGCCGGGATCGGCCACGGCGGGCACGCCGGCTTCCGAGATCAAGCCGCCGTCGCGGCCTTCAAGAATCGGCGCCAGCAAGGCAGGCAGGGCGGCGGCATCGGTGTTGACGTTGAGTTCGGCGATGCCGATTTCCTGGATGGGCTTGGCCAGCGGCTGGCGACTGCCCAGCAGCTTCAGGAAGGCGCGCGTGGTCTTGGCATTTTCTGCCACGAAGTAATCCAGGCGCGCGGCGATGGCTTGCACCTCGCGCGGGATGATGGCGTCCAGCGGATGCGATGCGCTGTCGTCGGCCGGCGGTTCGGTCGGGCCGAGGGTGTTGGGAATCAGATAAAGAATGCCCGGCATGGGAATCGAGTTGGATAAATTGTATAAAATAATATTTTCGCCGTGCATGGCGCCGGCAATATCGCCATTTTACAGGCTGCAAGCGGCTTGGCGGGCGATGAAGCCTTGCGCCGGGCGCGACAGTGGCCGGTACGGCGCACAAGGTGTCATTAAACGGTCATGCAAGCCGATTATCTTGTCTGTACGGCCACATGCAGCGGGTTAAATTGTTTAGTATTTTTGATGTCCGGAACGCAAGCCGGATTGACCTCGGAAGGGAATGAATGTTCGCAGCGGTAGACCTCGGTTCCAACAGCTTTCGCCTGCATATCGGCAAATATGAGGACGGCAGCATCCGCGTCATCAAGAGCGCGCGCGACCCCATTCGCCTTGCAGCCGGCATCGACAAAAGCGGCAACCTGACCGAGCAGGCCTGCAAGACGGCGATCGATTCGCTCACGCGTTTTCGCGCCATCCTGCGCGACTATTCCCTGTCGGCCGTGCGCGTGGTGGCGACCAACACCCTGCGCGTGGCCAAGAACGCGCATGAGCTGCTGCCCGAACTGGAGCGCGCCATCGGCTATCCGGTGGAAATCATCTCCGGCGAGGAAGAGGGCCGGCTGATCTTCATGGGCGTGGCCGGCGTGCTGGCCGATCCGCAGGAAGAGCGCATGGTGATCGACATCGGCGGCGGCTCCACCGAAGTGGCGCGCGGCCTGGGCGGGCATATCCGCCATGTGGAGTCGTTCGGCATCGGCACCGTCAACCAGAGCCTGGTCTTCTTCCCCGATGGCGCCATCACCGCCGCAGCGTTCGAGCGCGCCATCATTTCCGCGCGCTCGCACGTCGAGGATGCGGTGCACCTGTTCAGCTTCGATGACAGCGTCAACGTGTACGGTTCGTCCGGCACCATGCGCGCCATCGCCGACACCATCGAGCGCAACGCCATGGGCGACGGCCGCGTCACGCTGCCCAGCCTGGAAGACTTGATGCAGCGCCTGATCGACTTCGGCCACGTCAGCCGGATCGAGCTGGACGGCATGAAGCCCGATCGCGCCGGCGTGATCATGGGCGGCCTGGCGGTGCTGATCGGCTTTATGCAGGAGTTCGGCATCGAGGTCATCACGCCGGTGGAAGCCGGCCTGCGCATGGGCGTGATGTGGGATCTGCAGTTGCGCGCCACCCAGGCCGACCGGCGCGAACTGGCGGTGGAGGATTTCGCGCGCCGCTTCCATGTGGATGCCGCACGCGCGCACAGCGTCGCCGAGACCGCGCTGGGCTTTTTCCAGCTGTTGAAGCCGGCTACCGATTCCTATGCGCGCTACCTGTACTGGAGCGCTTTGCTGCACGAGACCGGCCTGGTGGTGTCGCCCACCGGTTATCACAAGCACTCGGCTTACATGATCGCCAATGCCGACTTGCCGGGCTTCACCACCCGCGAGCAGCGCCTGATGAGCACGTTGATCCTGGGCCAGAAGGGCAACCTGAAAAAGCTGGGCGAGATGCTGGCCGACGTCGACTTCGCCAAGGCCATCCTGGCGATGCGCCTGGCGGTGATGTTCATGCACTCGCACATCGCGCTGGACCTGGACAAGGTGAAGGTCAAGCTCAAGAACAAGATCGACCTGGAAGTGCGCCGCGATTACATCAAGGAACACCCCAGCATCGATTTCTGGTTCCAGAAGGAGCAGGAGTGGTGGGCCGGTATCGGCGTCGAGTTCGGCGTGAAAGTGCTGGCCTGAGCTGCCCGCCTGCCCGATGAAAGTACCCCGGCCGATATCGTCCGGGGTATTTTTTTGTCCCGGGTCCTCCTGTACATCGTTTAAATGATAATCCTTCTTATCTGTGATATAGTCGCATCCGGTTTTTGAAACCGCATATCCAGAACAAGGCATCGAACGATGCCGCCAACGCGAACGCGCAGGAAGCTTCGTCCTGTCGCCGCCCCGGTCGGAAATACGCTGCATCCCCGGACCGCCGCCCGCGCCAAAAAAAGAAGCCCGTCTACACCACCGTAGCCCGCGGCATTCATCAATTTTTGGAAAAGGATGGTCCATGTTCTCTCGTCAACTCGTGGTCGGCGCCTTGCTGGCCGGCACCGCGCTGTCTTCCGTCGCCCAGGAGAAGGTGCTCAACCTGTACTCGGCGCGTCACTATCAGACTGACGAAGCCCTCTATGCCGACTTCACCAAGAGCACCGGCATCAAGATCAACCGCATCGACGGCGACGACGCCGGCATCCTTGCGCGCCTGAAGAGCGAAGGCGCGTCCAGTCCGGCCGACGTGATCCTGCTGGTGGACGCCGCGCGGCTGTGGAAGGCGCAGAGCGACGGCCTGTTCCAGCCGATCAAGTCCAAGCTGCTGGACGAGCGTATCCCGGCCCAGCTGCACAGCAAGGAGGGCAGCGACGGCGCGCAATGGTTCGGCTTCTCGACCCGCGCCCGCGTGATCGTCTACAACAAGGCCAACATCAAGCCGGAAGACGTGGACACCTACGAGTCGCTGGCCGACCCCAAGAACAAGGGCAAGCTGTGCACCCGCAGCGGCTCGCACCCCTACAACGTCTCGCTGTTCGGCGCGCTGCTGGAGCATAACGGTGCCGCCAAGACCGAGGAAGTCCTGAAGGGCATGGTCGCCAATCAGGCGCGCCAGCCGGTGGGCGGCGATACCGACCAGATCAAGGCGGTCGGTTCGGGCGAGTGCGGCGTGGCCATTTCCAACTCCTACTACGTGGCGCGCCTGCTGCGCTCCACCAAGCCGGAAGACGTGGCGCTGATGGACAAGGTCGGCATCGTCTGGCCCAACCAGAAGAGCTACGGCGCGCACGTGAACATCGCCGGCGCAGGGGTGGCCAAGCATGCGCCGCACAAGGCCGAGGCCGTGCAGTTCCTGGAATACCTGGCCGGCGACAAGGCCCAGCGCTACTTCGCGGAAGGCAACAATGAATGGCCGGCGGTGGCCAGCGTGAAGACCGAGAACCCGGCGCTGCTGAAGATGGGTTCCTTCAAGGCCGAAGTGATCAACGTTGGCGCGGTCGGCGCCAACCAGCAGAAGGTGCTGCAGATGCTGGACCGCGTCGGCTACAAGTGACGCGCTGCGCCTGACGCCGTGAGGCGGTGTCCGTCGGGTCCGGGTCCGGCGGTGCCGCTTGCGGCGGGCAAGGGATGGCCGGCATTCGCTGCGTGCGGATGCCGGCCGTTTTTATTGCGGGGCCGATGACGCCGATGAATCAGCGCGGCGGGTCGCGGAAGGGATTGCGCTCGTTGAGCTCGCCCAGATAATCATCGATGCCGCCTTCCTCGCGCTGCAGGAAATGCTCGACCGCGTCATAGAAGCCAGGATGGGCCAGCCAGTGCGCCGACCAGGTCTTCTGTGGCAGAAAGCCGCGCGCCATCTTGTGCTCGCCCTGAGCGCCGCCTTCGAACCAGGCGATTTTCTGCTCGATGCAAAACTCCAGCGGCTGGTAATAGGCGGTCTCGAAGTGCAGGCAGGGGACGTGCTCCAGCGCGCCCCAGTAGCGGCCGTAGAGGGTGTCGCGGTCGTACACCGTGAGCGAGCTGGCGATGGCGTGGCCGTCGCGCTGGGCCACGGTCAGCAGCAGGTTCTGCGGCATCGTCGCGCCGATGCGCAGGAAGAAGTCCAGGTTGAGGTAGGGCGTGGAATAGTGGTCGGAGTAGGTGTGCCGATAGCAGCGGTTAAAGAAGCGCCAGTGCGCTTCGGTGATGTCCGCCCCGCGCAGCCGGTGAAAGCGCACGCCTTGCTCGCTCACCTTGCGCCGCTCGGCCAGGATGTTCTTGCGCTTCTTGCGGTCCAGCGTGGCGGCGAATTCGTCGAAGCTGGCGTAGCCCTCGTTATGCCAGTGGAACTGCACCCCGCTGCGCAGCAGGAAGCCGGCCTCGGCCAGCGCCTCGGCCTGTTCCGGCGGCGGGTAGAGCACGTGGGTGGAAGAGAACTGCTGCTCGTGCTCCTGGTCCTGCTGCAAGGCCTGCAATGCTGCCACCAGCGCCGCGCGGGCTTGGGCGTCGACCGCTAGCAGCCGGCTGCCGCGCACCGGGGTGAACGGAATCGCCGACAGCAGCTTGGGGTAGTAGGGCACGCCATGGCGTTGGTAGGCCTCGGCCCAGGCCCAGTCAAACACGTACTCGCCGTAGGAGTGGAATTTCTGGTACAGCGGCAGCGCCGCGACCAGCGCCTGGCCCTGCCAGACGGTGAGGTAATGCGGCTGCCAGCCGGTCTCGGCGCAGGCCGAGCCGCTCTCGTGCAGCGCGTGCAAGAAAGCGTAGGACAGAAAAGGATTGGCTTCGTCCTGGGCGGCGACCAGGCCGTCCCAGCCGGGCTGGCCGACTTCGGCCAGAGAAGAAACGATTCGCGTGCGATAATCCATTGACTGCAATAGGTTGCGTGGCCTGCCTGTGCGAGGAGCGAACAGGCATTCTACGCAAAATGAAAAGAACGCGTCGCCGTGATGCCGCGCCGGGCCATGGCTGCGGCAGGCGACGCAAGCACAAAGCAGAGAGCACGAAGCATGCAAAGCGATTTCTTCAATCTGTACAGCCATGGTTTCGCCCGCGTCGCGGTGGCGGTGCCCGACTGCAAGGTGGCCGATCCGGCCTACAACGCACAACGCACCATCGAGCTGGCCGAGCAGGCCGTGGCCGAGGGCGCAGTGCTGGTGTCCTTCCCCGAGCTGGGTTTGTCGGCCTACAGCTGCGAGGACCTGTTCCAGCAGCGCGCCTTGCTGGATGCCTCGCTGCAGGCCCTGCAAAGCATCGTGGAGGCATCGGCGCGCCTGCCTGCGGCGCTGCTGGTGGGATTGCCGCTGAAGATCGAGCATCAGCTGTTCAACTGCGCGGTGGTGGTGGCCGGCGGGCGTATCCAGGGCGTGGTGCCCAAGACCTATCTGCCCAACTACAGCGAATTCTACGAAGCGCGCCAGTTCAGCGCCGCCGATTGCGCCATCACGCGCCGCGTGCGCCTGCTGGGGCAGGAGGTGCCGTTCGGCAGCCTGGTGTTCGATATTGCCAACATCCCCGATTTGCGCTTCCACATCGAGATCTGCGAAGACGTCTGGGTGCCGATCCCGCCGTCGTCCTTCGCCGCGCTGGCCGGCGCTACGGTGCTGGTCAACCTGTCGGCCTCCAACGTCGTGGTCGGCAAGTCCGGCTACCGGCACCAGCTCGTATCGCAGCAGTCGGCGCGCTGCATGGCGGCTTACCTGTATTCCTCGGCCGGCAACGGCGAGTCCACCACCGACGTGGCCTGGGACGGCCAGGCCCTGATCTGCGAGAACGGCGAGCTGCTGGCCGAGTCCGAGCGCTTCGCCGACGGCGGTCATGTGATCTATGCCGACATCGACCTTGAACGCCTGTCGCGCGAGCGCTTCCACCAGACCAGCTTCGGCCAGTCGGTGCGCCGCCATGCCGACGAAGTGCGCAAGTTCGAGGTGGTCGGCTTCGAGGTCGACGTGCCGGCGCAGAAGGCGCTGCCGTTGAAGCGCGCCGTGGCGCGTTTCCCTTACGTGCCGGCCAACGCCGAACAGCGCGAGCTGCGCTGCCGCGAGGTCTACAACATCCAGGTGCAGGCGCTGGTGCAGCGACTGTCCTCCAGCAACATCAAGAAGGTGGTGATCGGCGTGTCCGGCGGTTTGGACTCGACCCATGCGCTGCTGGTGTGCGCCAAGGCCATGGACAAGCTGGGCCTGCCGCGCGCCAATATCCTGGCCTACACCATGCCGGGCTTCGCCACCAGCAGCCGCACGCTGGCGCAGGCGCACAAGCTGATGGAGCAGGTCGGCTGCAGCGCGCAGGAAATCGATATCCGCCCCAGCTGCGAACAGATGCTCAAAGACCTCGGCCATCCCTACGCCAACGGCGAGCCGGTCTACGACATCACCTTCGAGAACGTGCAGGCCGGCGAACGCACCAATCATTTGTTCCGCCTGGCCAACCACAACGGCGCCATCGTCATCGGCACCGGCGACCTGTCCGAGCTGGCGCTGGGCTGGTGCACCTATGGCGTGGGCGACCATATGTCGCACTACAACGTGAACGCCAGCGTGCCCAAGACCCTGATCACGCACCTGGTGCGCTGGGTGGCCGAATCGGCCTCGCTGGAGCTCAAGCATCCGGAAGTACTGATGCAGATCCTGGAAACCGAGATCAGCCCCGAGCTGGTGCCGGGCAAGTCGGCCGGCGAGCCGGGCCAGCGCACCCAGGACTTCATCGGCCCTTACGAGTTGCAGGATTTCAATCTGTACTACATCCTGCGCTACGGCTTCACGCCGGCCAAGGTGGCTTTCCTCGCGCACAGCGCCTGGCGCGACCGCCAAACCGGCCACTGGCCGGAAGGCCTGCACGGCGCGCATAACGAATACACGCTGGCGGAGATCAAGAAGAACCTGGGGATCTTCCTTTGGCGCTTCTTCAAGACCAGCCAGTTCAAGCGCTCCTGCGTGCCCAACGCGCCCAAGGTGGGCAGCGGCGGCTCGCTCTCGCCGCGCGGCGACTGGCGCGCCCCCAGCGATTCCGAGGCGACGGTGTGGATGGACGGGTTGGCCCGCATTCCTGACGAGCAATCCTGACATCGCCATCGGCGCAATACTCGCCAAACGGCGTTTTTTACGCCGCATCCTGCCATTCCGGGTTGAAAGAGCGCGGCGGCTGCCTGACAATGCGAAGGTAGGCGCGTGCCGGATTTGATCCAGTGGCCCCGCGCCTCGGGACAAGATCGTGTCTGCACCGGCAGCAGTGCAAAAGCGGAAGAAAATTTATAAGTTGCCAGTAAATTTTTAGTTAACAATCGAGTTTTTTACGACATATCAAGAGAGGAATTGCCATGAAGCAAGTGACCGCTATCATCAAACCGTTCAAGCTGGACGAGGTTCGGGAGTCCCTCGCGGAAGTCGGAGTCACCGGTCTGACGGTCACCGAAGTCAAGGGGTTCGGTCGCCAGAAAGGGCACACCGAGTTGTATCGCGGCGCCGAATACGTGGTGGATTTCCTCCCGAAGGTAAAGATCGAAGTCGTGGTCGATGACAAAGTCGTCGAGCAGGCGGTGGATGCAATCATCAAGGCAGCGCGTACCGGCAAGATCGGCGATGGCAAGATCTTTGTGCAGGAGGTCGAGCAGGTGATTCGTATTCGTACCGGAGAAACAGGCGCCGACGCCGTCTGATCGAAACCGGCCTTTCGGCCGGTTTTTTGTTTTCCGCGTCCTTCTTTACCCCCCGTTCGGCAAGACGGTTGTGCTGCGCAGGCAGCGAAACTTGCAATGGGGGCGTCATGCCGACAAGTGGCATCTGGGAGGGCCGTGCGCCGGCGCGCGCGGGCAGGAGTTTGATCGCGGCGGTCGGATTGTGGCTGGCGGTCATGGTGGCGGCACCACCGGCCCATGCCGAGCCGGGCATCTTTCCTGATCGCGTCGTCATCGGTCAATCGACCGCGCTTACCGGACGGCTGAGTTCAATGGTCACGCCGTGCTTCGTCGGCGCCAAGGCCTACTTTTCCGAAGTCAACGCCCAGGGCGGCGTCTACGGTCGCCGCATCGAGCTGCAAACGCGCGATGACGCCAACAGCGCCCGTCAAGCCCAAGACAATACCGAGGCCTTCATCCGCAGCGGCGCGATCTTCGCCTTGTTTGGATACGGCGGCTGGGTCGGTTCGGAAGCCGCGTTAACGTTGGCGACCAAGGCGCGTATACCTTTCCTGTTTCCGTGCAGCGGCGCATTGCCGCTCTACGACGACTTCAACCGCTACGTATTTACGATACGCGCCAGCTATCTGCAGGAATATCTCCGCCTGTTTCACCTTTTCGAGCGTTTCGGCGTCAAGCGCGTGACGGCGATTTATCAGAAGCAAAGCGAAGGCGAGCGCGTGCTCGCCGAGGTCCAGCGCCATACGAGGGGCAGTGGCATCGTTGTGAACAAGATCGGCGCCACCGTTACCAGCGACTTCCACACGATAGCCCGGCAGATGATGCTGCAAAGCCCGGACGGCGTGTTGCTGGTCAACGGCAATTCGGCCATCAACGCAAGCATAGTGCGCAGCCTGCGCGCAGCGGGTTATCTCGGCCGTTTCTTCGGCGCTTCTCCGATCGGCCAGAAGGCGCTGGCGGATGATCTGGGGCAGCGTTCGCGCGGCGTGGTCGTCACCCAGGTGGCGCCGTCGCCCTGGCATTTCTCGATGCCGCTGGTGGTCGAGTACCGGCGCCTGATGGCCGCTGCCGGCCTGAGTGAGCTGTCCTTCGGCAGCATGGAGGGCTTCATTGCCGCCCGTGTGTTCGTGGAGGCCTTGCGCCGCGCCGGCCCGCATCCGACGCGCGAGAAGCTGATCAAGGCGCTTGAGGGCATCAACGACGGCAACTATGCGCTCGGTGGCTTCGCCGTCAATTTCTCGCCGACCAATCACCACGGCAGCAGCTTCGTGGACGCCTCGTTGATGGCGGGTGACGCCACATTCGTCAACTGAAGGGCGACCGCGCGTGACGCGCCCCGCTGTTCCATAGGCTGTGCCAGATTGGCACAGCATCGGCGCAACCGGATCAGGACGGCCGGGCCTGCCATCGCGCAACGCCCGCAGCAGCAAGGCCGCGCGGCTGGCACGCCGCTTGCCCCATGTTGTCGTGAAGCCCTCGATGTCACCGGCGCAGGCCGGCCTTCGACAGGATTCCATTTCACAACCAAACGGAGACGACAACATGAATCTGGCAGACATCAGCAAGCTTGGCGTGAAGGACCCGTTCAAGCAGCGTTACGACAATTTCATCGGCGGCAAATTCGTGCCGCCGGTCAAGGGCGAATACTTCGAGAACATCAGCCCGGTCATCGGCCGCGCGTTCTGCGAAGTGGCGCGCTCCTCCGCCGAAGACATCGAACTGGCGCTGGACGCCGCGCACGCCGCCAAGAAGAGCTGGGGCAAGACCTCGCCGACCGATCGCGCCAACCTGCTGCTCAAGATCGCCGAGCGCATGGAGGCCAACCTGGAGCTGCTGGCCACGGCCGAGACGCTGGACAACGGCAAGCCCATCCGTGAAACCATGGCCGCCGACATCCCGCTGGCGATCGATCACTTCCGCTACTTCGCCGCCGCCATCCGCACCCAGGAAGGCGCCATCTCGGCCATCGACAACGACACCTATGCCTACCACTTCCATGAACCGCTGGGCGTGGTCGGCCAGATCATTCCGTGGAATTTCCCGATCCTGATGGCGGTGTGGAAGCTGGCGCCGGCCCTGGCCGCGGGCAACTGCGTGGTCCTGAAACCGGCCGAGCAGACGCCGGCCTCGATCATGGTGCTGCTGGAGTTGATTGCCGACCTGATCCCGCCCGGCGTGGTCAACGTGGTGCAGGGCTTCGGCGTGGAAGCCGGCAAGCCGCTGGCCTCCAACAAGCGCATCGCCAAGATCGCCTTCACCGGCGAAACCACCACCGGCCGCCTGATCATGCAGTACGCCTCGCAAAACCTGATTCCGGTGACCCTGGAGCTGGGCGGCAAGTCGCCCAACATCTTCTTCGCCGACGTGCTGGACAAGGACGATGAGTTCTTCGACAAGGCGCTGGAAGGCTTCGCCATGTTCGCGCTGAACCAGGGTGAGGTCTGCACCTGCCCCTCGCGCGTGCTGGTGCAGGAGTCGATCTACGAGCGCTTCATCGAGCGCGCGTTGAAGCGCGTGGCCGCGATCAAGCAGGGCAACCCGCTCGACAAGTCCACCATGATCGGCGCGCAAGCCTCGCAGGAGCAGCTGGAAAAGATCCTCTCCTACATCGACATCGGCAAGCAGGAGGGCGCCAAGGTGCTGGCCGGCGGCGGCCGCGAGGAAATGAGCGGTGACCTCGGCGGCGGCTACTACGTCAAGCCGACGGTGTTCCAGGGCAACAACAAGATGCGTATCTTCCAAGAAGAGATCTTCGGCCCGGTGGTCTCGGTGACCACTTTCAAGGACGAAGACGAGGCCCTGGCGATCGCCAACGACACGCTGTACGGGCTGGGCGCCGGCTTGTGGACGCGCGACGGCACGCGCGCCTTCCGCATGGGCCGCGAGATCCAGGCCGGGCGCGTGTGGACCAACTGCTACCACCTGTACCCGGCGCATGCCGCGTTCGGCGGCTACAAGCAGTCAGGCATCGGCCGCGAGAATCACAAGATGATGCTCGACCACTATCAACAGACCAAGAACCTGCTGGTGAGCTACAGCCCCAAGGCGCTCGGCTTCTTCTGATTGTTGTCTGTTCCAGTGCAGCTTCGGCGCCGGACCGCGTGGGCGGCCGGCGCCGTTTTTTCATGCAGGCAGAGGAGGGAGGCAAGCGATGAATGCACCTGAACGGGTGGTCGCCACCGAGGCGACACTGGCGCTGCTGGGCCAGTTGAAGGGGCGTCACGGCGAGCTGATGTTTTTCCAGTCCGGCGGCTGCTGCGACGGCAGCGCGCCGATGTGCTACCAGGCCGGCGAATACCTGCTGGGCGACACCGACGTGTATCTGGGCGACATCGGCGGCGTGCCGTTCTACATGAATGCCGACCAGTTCGATTACTGGAAGCACACCCAGCTGATCATCGACGTGGTGAACGGCAACGGCGGCATGTTCTCGCTGGAGAACGGCAGCGGCAAGCGCTTCCTGACGCGCTCGCGGCTGTTCTCAGATGAGGAGTACGAGGCCTTGCCGCGGCCGCAACTGGCGCGGCAATAAACGCAGCAGTCCAGCGCGGCGGGATGCCATGCAACGACGGTGCGCGGGCCGTCGTTGCGCGTCAGTGCCGTGCCTTGAGCCGCCGATAGATGGTGTTGCGCGACACGCCCAGCGCACGGGCGACGGCGCTGACGTTGCCGTCGTGCGCGCGCAGCGCCTGTTCGATGGCGCGCCATTCGTTGTCCTGCAGCGAGGCGGTTGCGGGCAGGGCGCTGCCTGTCGATGCCGGTTCGCGCATGGGCACAGGATCCTCTGCTTCAGCTTCCTCCAGGAAATCGTCCGGCAGGTGACGCAGGCCGATCTGCGTTTCGCCGGCGGCCATCGCCAGCGCGGTGCGGATCAGGTTGGCCAGCTGGCGCAGGTTGCCGGGCCAGCGGTGCGCGCGCAGCAGCTGTTGCGTCTCATCGTCGAACGCCGGCGCGTCGGCGCCGCCTTCCTGGCGCAGGATCAGCGCCGCCAGCTGCGGCAGATCGCTGCGCTCACGCAAGGCCGGCAGTTTCACCTGCAAGCCGTTGAGGCGGTAGTAGAGGTCTTCGCGGAAGGCATGGCGCGCGGCCATCTCGCGCAGCGGCTGGTTGGTGGCGCACACCAGCGCGAACTCCACCGGAATGACGCGATTGCTGCCCAGGGGCGTCACCGCGCGCTCCTGCAGCACGCGCAGCAGGCGGCCCTGCAGCGCCAGCGGCATGTCGCCGATTTCATCGAGAAACAGCGTGCCGCCCTGGGCCTGCGCGATCTTGCCCAACGCGCCCCGGCGGCGTGCGCCGGTGAAAGCGCCGTCTTCATAGCCGAACAGTTCGGCCTCGATCAGGTTTTCCGGAATGGCAGAGCAGTTCACCGCGACGAAGGGCGCACCGGCGCCGCGCGCCTGCACCGTCTTGCAGCGCACGCTGTCGCGATGGATGGCCTGGGCCAGCCATTCCTTGCCGGTGCCGGTTTCGCCGGTGATGAGGATGGGAATGTCGCGGTCGATCACCTTGCGCAGCTTGGCGATGAGGGCGCGCATCCTGTCGTCGCCGGTGTCCAGCGCTTGCAGGTCGGGGCGCGCCGGCGCGTGATGGTTGCGTGCGGTGCGGGTCGTCGGCGCATCGGACGTCGATGCCGCCATCGGTGAAGGCGCAGGCGCGTCGCTGAGCGCGTCGCGCGCGTTCTGGAAATACTGCTCACGCAGGCGCATCTCGGCGCGCGCATGGATCTGGATGCCGCTGTGCAGGTACAGCGCCATCATGCCGGGCGCGGCCTTGCGGTAATGGTCGAACAGCGTCGACACCGGCATGCCGAACAGCGAGCTGAAGGTATGCGACTGCAGCGCCGCCAGCGGCAGGCCGAGCTGGAACAGCGCGCTGCGGTTGGCCGCCAGGAAGCGTCCGCCGGGCGTGAAGGTGGCGATGCCTTCGACCAGCGTGCCGACGAACTCAGGACGGCTGTGGAAGTGCAGCGTAATGCAGTCGGGGAAACTGCCGGCCAGCAGCTGGTTTTCGATCATCTGCGCCGACATGCGCACCAGCGCCATGGTGTGCTTGTGGAAGCTGCCGCATTCGCCCGACACATCCAGCACGCCCAGCACCTGGCCGCGGTGGTCGAAGATAGGCGCGGCCGAACAGGTGAGGAAGCGGTTGGCGTCGAGGTAATGTTCCTGCGCATGCACGGTGGTCGGCTTCTGCTCGAACAACGCGGTGCCGATGGCATTGGTGCCGCGCAACTGCTCGGACCAGCGTCCGCCGGCGCCGAGCGCCACGCGGTCGGCCTTGGCCAGGAAGTCGCTGTCGCCCATGGTGTGGATGATGGTGCCGTCGGAGTCCGAGAGGATCACCATGCTGTGGGTATTGCGGATCTGGTCGTAGAGCGTTTCCATGACCGGCTGCGCATGGCCGAACAAGGCCTGGCTGGACTGCAGCGCCTGCGCCAGGTCGGCGCGCGAGAGCGCCGACATGTCGGGACGCTGGGCCCGCGTGAGACCGTAGGAAGAGCTGCGCTGATGCGAACGTTCGATGACCTGCTGCACATCGAGCACGCCGTCGGTTGCGGCCTGCACCACGGGACCATGGTCCAGCGAGGCGCCTGGCCGGTTTGCCTGGAATTGCATCGTTGTCTCCTTGGACGCTGGCGGTCCTTATGATCCTTATCTCCCGGTATTCTATTTCTTATGGTTCGGGAAGCTGAGGGTGTTCAAGCATAACCGATTAATCGGACCGGTTGCCGCCCGATCGCGGCGAGCGCAGAGGACGTTGGCAGAGCGGCAAGGGAAAAATTGAAACAGGGTTTGCAGCGACGGGAATGAGTGGGCAAAATACTGTTTATATATACAGTATTGGCGTTACTCCAGTGTCCCGTTTTCCCAAGTTTCCCGAAGGCATCGCAGCGCCGTTTCCGGAGCAGCCCGGCTCGTCCCGGCCGACCGACGACGACCCCACGCTCACGCCCGAGCATTACATCCACCGCAATCAGGTCGCGCGCAAGGGCCGCGGTGCGGTCACGAACCTGCGCGGCCGCTACGAGACGGTCAGCCGCGAGGAGTTCGACGACGGCTGGCAGCCCTTGCCGTTCAGCGCAGGCGTGGGCGGCGCCGAGGAGCCGGGCGAGGAGGGCAGCGAGGAGGACGACGAGCCCGCGCGCCTGAAGACCATCGTTACCGAAGAGACGGCCAAGTCCATCATCAGCCGCAACAGTTCGCCGGACCTGCCGTTCTCGCTCTCGCTCAATCCCTATCGCGGCTGCGAGCACGGCTGCATCTATTGCTTCGCCCGACCCTCGCACAGCTATCTCGGCCTGTCGCCCGGCCTTGATTTCGAGAGCCGGCTGGTGGCCAAGACCAACGCGCCCGAGCTGCTGCTGCGCGAGCTGGCCAAACCGTCCTACGTGCCCGACACCATCACGGTGGGCATCAACACCGATGCCTATCAACCCATCGAGCGCGAACTCAGGCTGACCCGGCGCGTGCTGGAGGTCTTGCACGACTGCGGCAATCCGGTGGCGCTGATCACCAAGTCGGCGCTGATCGAGCGCGACATCGACCTGCTGGCGGCGATGGCCGCCAAACGCCAGGCCATCGCCGCAGTTACCATCACCACGCTGGATCCGGCCATCGCGCGCACGCTGGAGCCGCGCGCGGCCAGCCCGGCGCGGCGCCTGCGCGTGATTCGCACGCTGGCCGAGGCCGGCATTCCGGTCAGCGTGTCGATCGCGCCGGTGATTCCCTTCGTCACCGAGCCGGACCTGGAGCGCGTGATGGAAGCAGCCGTCGAGGCCGGCGCGGGGCAGGCCGGCTACATCGTGCTGCGCCTGCCGTGGGAGGTGAGTCCGCTGTTTCGGCAGTGGCTGCAGGCGCATTTCCCCGAGCGCGCCGCACGCGTGATGAACCGTATCCAGGACATGCGCGGCGGCAAGGACTACGACGCCGACTTCGCCACTCGCATGCGCGGCACCGGCGTCTGGGCCGACCTGCTGCATCAGCGCTTCGAGAAAGCCGGAAAGCGGCTGGGCATCAGCCATCGCAACCGCGCCTTCGCCACGCTCGACGCCAGCCAGTTCAGGCGGCCGCTGGTGGCGCCGACGGTGCGCGAGCAACTGCGCCGCAACGACGGGCAGCTCGACCTGTTCTGAGCGACTGCAAAGGCGGGCGCTGCTACACTGCGCGCTTTCAATTCCATCGCCCTCGGCATGCATACCCTGGAACAATTGCGCAACGGCCAGCTGGCCGGCATCAAGCGCCTGTCGCTGTCTTGCGGCCTGCGCGAATTCCCACGCGAGATTTTCACGCTGGCCGACTCGCTCGAGATCCTCGACCTGAGCGGCAACCAGCTGAGCGCGCTGCCGGACGACCTGCCGCGCCTGCACCGGCTGCGCATCGTGTTCTGTTCCGACAATCAGTTCACCGAGTTGCCGGCGGTGCTGGGCCGTTGTGACGGGCTGGAGATGATCGGCTTCAAGGCCAATCGCATCGAACGCGTGCCCGGCGAATCCTTGCCGTCTACCCTGCGCTGGCTGGTGCTGACCGACAACCGCATCGCGCAGCTGCCGCCGCAGATCGGCCGTTGCACGCGTCTGCAAAAGCTGATGCTGGCCGGTAACCGCTTGCGCGCGCTGCCGGCCGAACTGGCCGGGTGCAACGGGCTGGAATTGCTGCGGCTTGCGGCCAATGCGCTGGAGGAGTTCCCGCGCTGGTTGGCAGATTTGCCGAGACTGAGCTGGCTGGCGTTCGCCGGCAACCCGTTTTGCCATCCGGCGGAGTCGCAGGCCGAGCATGAGGCGCATGTGCCGGGGATTGCATGGAGCGCACTGGCCCTGGTGCGCACATTGGGGGAGGGCGCTTCGGGCGTGATCCACGAGGTGCGCTGGCGCACCGGCGACGATGAACGTGCGGCGGCGCTGAAGCTCTTCAAGGGCGCGGTCACTAGCGATGGTCTGCCTGAGTGCGAGATGGCGGCCTGCATCGGGGCGGGCGAACATGATGGGCTGATTCCGGTGCTGGGGCGGCTTGAGGGCCACCCCGATGGCGTCGACGGCCTGGTGATGCCGCTGATCGATCCTGCCTTTGTCAACCTGGCCGGGCCGCCCAGCCTGCAGTCCTGCACGCGCGACGTCTACGCGCAGGATGCTGCGTTCAGCTGGCCGCACGCGCTGGGCATCGCGCACGACATCGCCACGGCGACCGCCCACCTGCATCGCCGCGGCATCATGCATGGCGACCTGTATGCCCACAACATCCTGCATCGCCCAACCGGACAGGCGCTGCTGGGCGACTTCGGCGCGGCTTCGATGTACCTCGGCGCTGCGCCCTATGCCGCAGCGTTGCAGGCCATCGAAGCGCGCGCCTTCGGCTGTCTGCTGGAAGAACTGCTGGCGCGCTGCGCGCCTGAGGGCGCCGCGGGCGCGGTGTTGCAGGACTTGTGTGATGCCTGCCTGTCGACGGCGCCGGGCGCGCGCCCCGGTTTCGATGTGATCGAACGCACGATCGAGGCAATCAGGTCGTCATTTTGAACAAGACCAGCAGCAACAGTCCCATGTAGGCGCCCACCCGGAGCCGCTCCGACAGCGCGCCGTCGAACGGCGCCGCCAGGCGCATGCCGAGCAGGCCGGCGGCAGACAGCACGGCGACTGCGCTCAGGTCGATGTAGCCGGCGTACCAACTTCCCAATCCCGCCGCTTGCCCTTGCCGCCAGGCCGCGCCCAGATACATCAGCGACGCCGCTGCGCCCGCGCTGGCCGCCAGCATGCTCGCCATGGCGGCAGCCTGGCCCGGCGCATGGCCCTGGCGCTGCATCAGCGGCACGGTTATCGCACCGCCGCCCACCCCGGCCCCGGCCGCCAGCGAACCTGCGGCCAGCAATACCAGGGCGTTGAGCGGCGCAGGCCAGCGGCGCGGCAGGGCAGGCGCCAGGATGGCGTGCGCGCGGCTCCTGCGTGCCAGGCGATCAAAGCGCAGCGCGCAGTCGGTGATCAGGGCGCTGAGATACAGCACATACAGCAGGCGCAGCCGGAACGGCGAGCACGAGAGCGCGGACAAGGCGCCGCACAGCGCGCCGGCGGCGGCATAGCCGGACATCGGCCAGGCGTTGCGCCAGTTGAGCCGGCACAGGCGCAGCTGTCGGCGACAGGCGGCTGCGGCGGTAACGGCCAGCACGCAGCACGAGGTGGCGACCGCGATATGCATGGCCAGGCGATGCGCGGCGCTGCCCGGCGGATGCAGCGCAACCAGACTGCAATACACCAGCGGCACCACGGCCGCGCCGCTGCCGGTGCGCAGCAGAGGGATGGCGCAGCCGGCCAGCAGGCCGAAGGCGGCAAGCGTGAGGTAGTAGTTCATGATGGCGCAGGGGAGAGGACGATGACTGCACGATAGGCTGCGCCGGTTTGACTGGCTTTCGATGCGGGGACAATAATGTTCGAATTTCAGCCAGCTCCGTCACTCATGAACCGGCCCTATCAACTTCCCATCGACCGCATCGACGCCGTGCCGCGCCCTGTGGTGGCCGCCGGCGCCGCCTACGAGGACGGCACGCTGCTGCATTGGCACAGCCATCGGCGCGCCCAGCTGCTGTACGGGGTCAGCGGCCTGATGCAGGTGGTCACCGAGGATGGGGCCTGGGTGGTGCCGCCGCGACCACCCGCAGCGCCTACCTCGAGCCGCAGGCGTCGCCGCGCGCCGGCGACAGTTGCCAGGTGCTGGAGGTGAGCCCCTTACTGCGCCAGCTGCTGATCGAGGCGGCCGAGATGGAGCAGCATTATCCGGAGCAGGGGCGCGACGCTGACCTGATGCGTTTGCTGGTGCACGAGATCGGCCGCGCGCGCGAGCTGCCGATGCACATCCCGCTGCCGCGCGATGCGGCGCTGGCCGGGCTGTGCCAGGGCTTCATGCTGAGCCCGAGCATACAGTCGCGGCCCGGCGAGTGGGCTGCCGCGCTGCATATGAGCGAGCGCACCTTCAGCCGGCGTTTTCGCGAGCAGACCGGGATGGGGTTTCAGGAGTGGCGCCAGCGCGCCTGCGTGGTGCTGGCGGTGTCGCGGCTGGCGGCGGGCGAGGCGGTGACGCGCATCGCCCTCGATTTCGGCTATGAGCGGCCGGCGGCGTTTTCGACCATGTTCAGGAAGCTGGCGGGGTATCCGCCCTCGGCGCATGCCGTGGGGCGGCTGGGGAAGGAAAAGCGTCTGCGGGAAGTGCCGGGCGGTGCCGGAAAATCAGCCGGTAAGGCCTGAACCCCGCCTTTCAGAGGCCGACTTGTTCAGCCGGAAGAACGCTCGCTCGACTTGAGCAGCACCACCAGCGCGCCGGCGCCGCCGTCGGCCGCGCGTGCCTGGCAGAAGGCCATGACTTCGTCCTTTTGCGCCAGCCAGCTGCGCACCTTGTGCTTGAGCACTGGTTCCTTGTTGACCGAACCCAGTCCCTTGCCGTGGATTACCCGCACGCAGCGGATGCCGCGCTTTCTCGACTGGCGCAGGAACTCGCCCAGCGCTTCGCGAGCCTGGTCGCGGCGATAACCGTGCAGGTCGAGCTGGGCCTGGATCACCCAATTGCCGCGCCGCAGTTTGGAGAGCACATCAGCGCCCACGCCGGGACGGGCGAAGCTGAGGTTTTCGTCGCTGTCCATCAGGGTATCGACGGTGAATTCGTCGGACAGCGACTCCATCAGCGCCGCCTGCTCATCGGCCAGGTGCTGGCGAGGAATGGGCAGGGGCAGTTCGGGCAAATGGTGGGCCTTGTCGACGGCCTTGGCGCGCAGCGGCGCGACCTGGCCGATGCTGTTGCGGAAGATGTCGGCTTCCGCGCGCGCTCGCGCCTCCTTGCGCAGGCGTTCAGCCTCGGCCTCGGCGCGTGCCTTTTCCTGCGCCTGCAAATCCTTGCGCAGTCCCTTGAGTGCGGAAAAATCCTTGATTGTTGCCATGATGCAGCCTGCAGAAACTCCCCAGCGGGCTACTTTAACAGAACGCCGCAGCTGGTTGCAGCAGACAGGCGCAAGCTCAGCCGCAGGCCAGCTTGATGATGACCTTGCCCGGGTCGGTATGGATGTTGAGTCGTTTGGGGTTGAAGTCCATCGTGGCGGCGGAGTCGGGTTTGAGCACGCGCACATCCTGCGCCTCGGATTCGGCCATCGCCTTGCGTTCGATGTAGCCGCTGACGTTCTCGCCGATCAGGTAGTCGACCTTGGCAGCGTCGCAGTCGCCGGGGCCGGGCTTGGCCGTGTCCGGCTCGCGGGCGGCGCTGCAGGCGGCCAGCACCCCGGCCAAGGCCAGCAGGGAGAGCAGCGCATTGTTGGTGCGGGAGCGGGGCACGGTTCTTCCTTTAATGGTTTTCGTTAATGAACGTGCAACAAAAAAGCCGGGGCGATTTTCTCGCCACCGGCTTTTTGATGGAGCATCCCGCCGCGAGTTCTATCGCAGCGCACAAATTTTTATTCCAGGCCTTCCAGGTAACGCTGGGCGTCGAGCGCGGCCATGCAGCCGGTGCCGGCGCTGGTGATGGCCTGCCGGTAGATATGATCCTGCACGTCGCCGGCGGCGAACACGCCGTCGATGCTGGTGGCGGTGGCGAAACCTTCGCTGCCGGTGCGGGTCTTGAGGTAGCCGTTGTGCATGTCCAGCTGGCCTTCGAAGATGCTGGTGTTGGGCTTGTGGCCGATGGCGATGAACAGGCCGTGCACCGGGATCTCGGTGATGGCGCCGTCCTGGGTCGACTTGATCTTGATGCCGGTCACGCCGCTGTCGTCGCCGATCACTTCATCGAGCGTGTTGTGCCACTGGATGGTGATCTTGCCCTCGGTGACCTTGTGCAGCAGGCGGTCGATCAGGATCGGTTCGGCGCGGAACTTGTCGCGGCGGTGGATGATGGTGACCTTGCTGGCGATGTTGGACAGGTACAGCGCTTCCTCGACAGCCGTATTGCCGCCGCCCACCACGGCCACTTCGCGGCCGCGATAGAAGAAGCCGTCGCAGGTGGCGCAGGCCGACACGCCGCGGCCCATGAAGGCCTGTTCCGACGGCAGGCCGAGGTACTGGGCCGAGGCGCCGGTGGCGATGATGAGCGAGTCGCAGGTGTATTCGCCGCTGTCGCCGATCAGGCGGAACGGGCGTTCCGACAGCTTGGTGGTATGGATGTGGTCGAAGATGATCTCGGTCTTGAAGCGCTCGGCGTGCTGCAGCAGGCGCTGCATCAGCTCGGGGCCTTGCACGCCCAGCGGATCGCCCGGCCAGTTTTCGACGTCGGTGGTGGTCATCAGCTGGCCGCCTTGCTCGACGCCGGTGATCAGTACCGGGTTGAGGTTGGCGCGGGCGGCGTAGACCGCGGCGCTGTAGCCGGCGGGGCCGGAACCGAGAATCAGGACCTTGGCGTGTTTGGGCGTGCTCATAAGATACTCTTCGTGTGTTGGGGGACCTGCTTCATAGCTTGAGGCGGAGCCCGGGATTTCAATTATTTCCTGGCTGCAGCCCGTCATTACCGCGCTGCAAAACGGGTAAGATTATAGTCCAAGCCCCTATGTCGGGCCGATGGAATTACGCTATCCATCCGATAGCCCGGCAGCAAGCCGGACTTGCCGAAACGATAACGCGGACGGCGGCGACATTGCCTCGCCGAACCGCGAAATGCCAAAGCGCCAATGCAATGCCGTTACAATGGCGGCTGCGTTTTTTTTGCACGGAAGTTATGTCGAAGACGAGTCAAGCCCACATCCGCAACACCAAAGCACCCGCGCCGCCGATGCCCAACCGCCTGGTGCGGCTGATTTCCGAAGCGCGCTGGCTGGCCCTGACTGCGCTGCTGCTGTACCTGGCCTTGATTCTGCTGACCTACTCGAAGACCGATCCGGGCTGGTCCGTGGCCAGCTCGGTGCCGCGCGTGGCCAACTGGGGCGGACGCGTGGGCGCCTGGATGGCCGACCTGCTGCTGTACATCTTCGGCATGTCGGCCTGGTGGTGGTGCGTGCTGCTGGGCCGCTCGGTGTGGAACGGCTATCGCAGCCTGTCCAATCGTTTCCTGGTCGAGCAGCCGGTCGAGCCCGAGCATCGCCAGGAGCCGATCATCCGTGCAGTCGGTTTCGTCTTCATGCTGACCGGCAGCCTCGGTATCGAATTCACCCGCATGCATCGCCTGGCGGCCAAGCTGCCGCATTCCTCCGGCGGCGTGCTGGGCGAGATGATCGGCAAGGCCGTGCAGCCGACCTTCGGCTTCACCGGTTCCACCTTGCTGTTGCTGCTGCTGTTCGGGCTGGGCTTCTCGCTGTTCTTCCACGTCTCCTGGCTGTCCGCCGTCGAGCGCATCGGCGGCGCCATCGAGGATGGCCTGTTCTGGGTGCGCAACTTCTTCGCCGCCCGCGCCGACCGCAAGGCCGGCGCCGAGGCGGCCGTGAAGCGCGAAGAAAGCGTGGTGCAGGAACGCGCCAAGATCGTTGAGGCGCCGCCGATCCGCATCGAGCCGCAGATCGTCGAGGTGCAGAAATCCGACCGCGTGCAGAAGGAGCGCCAGACCAGCCTGTTCGACGACGCCAATACCGACCTGCCGCCGCTGTCGCTGCTGGATGAAGCGCCGCCGGCGCAACAGACGGTGTCGGTGGAGACGCTGGAATTCACCAGCCGCCTGATCGAGAAGAAATTGTCCGACTTCGGCGTCGAGGTGAAGGTGGTGGCGGCTTATCCCGGCCCGGTGATCACCCGCTACGAGATCGAGCCGGCCACCGGCGTGAAGGGCAGCCAGATCGTCAACCTCGCGCGCGACCTCGCGCGTTCGTTGTCGCTGACTTCGATTCGTGTGGTGGAAGTGATCCAGGGCAAGAATTACATGGGCCTGGAGCTGCCCAATCCCAAGCGCCAGATCGTGCGCCTGACCGAGATCCTCGGCTCCAAGGTCTACGGCGACAGCCACTCCAGCCTGACCGTGGCGCTGGGCAAGGACATCGCCGGCAACCCGGTGGTGGCTGACCTGGCCAAGATGCCTCACCTGCTGGTCGCGGGCACCACCGGCTCGGGCAAGTCGGTGGGCATCAACGCCACCATCCTCTCGCTGCTGTACAAGTCCACGCCGCGCCAGGTGCGCCTGATCCTGATCGACCCCAAGATGCTGGAGCTGTCGATCTACGAAGGTATCCCGCACCTGCTGGCGCCGGTGGTGACCGACATGCGCCAGGCCGGCCACGCGCTGAACTGGGCGGTGGAAGAGATGGAGCGCCGCTACAAGAAGATGTCCAAGCTTGGCGTGCGCAACCTGGCCGGCTACAACCAGAAGATCGCCGACGCCGAGAAGCGCGGCGAGAAGATCCCCAACCCGTTCAGCCTGACGCCGGACGCACCGGAGCCGCTGGAGCAGCTGGAAACCATCGTCATCATCATCGACGAGCTGGCCGACCTGATGATGGTGGTGGGCAAGAAGGTGGAAGAGCTGATCGCCCGCATCGCGCAGAAGGCGCGCGCGGCCGGCATCCACCTGATCCTGGCGACCCAGCGTCCGTCGGTGGACGTGATCACCGGCCTGATCAAGGCCAACGTGCCGACCCGCATCGCCTTCCAGGTGTCGTCCAAGATCGACTCGCGCACCATCCTTGACCAGATGGGCGCCGAGACCCTGCTGGGCATGGGCGACATGCTGTACATGCCGCCGGGCACCGGCCTGCCGATGCGCGTGCACGGCGCCTTCGTCTCCGACGATGAAGTGCACCGCGTGGTGGAGCACCTCAAGAGCCAGGGGGAACCGAATTACATCGAGGGCATCCTAGAGGGAGGCGTGCTCGAGGACGCCGACGGCGGCGCGGCCGGTGGTGCAGGTGGGGCCGGCGGCGGCGAGGGCGACGAGCTGTACGACCAGGCCGTGGCCGTGGTGCTGAAGCATCGCCGCGCCTCGATCTCGCTGGTGCAGCGCCACCTGCGCATCGGCTACAACCGTGCCGCGCGCCTGCTGGAGCAGATGGAGCAGAGCGGCCTGGTATCGACCATGCAGTCCAACGGCAACCGCGAGATCCTGGTGCCGGCCGGCGCTGCCGGCGGCGAGCCCGAGTAAGCTGCAAACACGCTGCGCCGACCACGCGCAGCGAACCTTCTGAACGGATACAACAACATGGACAATTCCAGGACAAGCATGCACCGCCGCGGCGGTGCGATTTCCCGCTCTTCCCAAGCCGGCACGCGCGCGCTGAACCTGCGCCGCCTGGTGATGGCGGCAGGCATCTCGGCGCTGGCCGTAGCCGGCGCCATCGCGATCACCGCGCTGACCCCGGGCCGCGCTTCGGCGGCGGCGCTGGACCAGTTCAAGCAATTCGTCTCCAGCACGCAATCGGCCAAGGGCACCTTCACCCAGCGCCTGGTGCGCAACGACAACGGCAATGCCAAGGTGATCAACACCTCCAGCGGGAGCTTCGTGTTCTCGCGCCCGGGCAAGTTCATCTGGACCTACCAGAAGCCGTACGAGCAGGTGATCCAGGCCGACGGCGAAAAGCTGTTCATCTACGACAAGGACCTGAACCAGGTCACCACCAAGAAGCTGGGCAACGCACTGGGCTCGTCGCCGGCCGCCATCCTGTTCGGCAGCAATGACCTGGAAAAGAACTTCAACCTGAAGGAGGGCGCCGCCAAGGACGGCCTGGAATGGCTGGAAGCCGTGCCCAAAAGTAAGGACACCACCTTCGACCGCATCGGCATCGGCCTGAAGAACGGCGCGCCGGTGGCGATGGAGCTGCATGATTCCTTCGGCCAAGTGTCGGTGCTGAGCTTCGACAGCTTCGAAAAGAATCCGCCGCTGAAGGTCAACAGCTTCAGCTTTACCATCCCGAAGGGCGCGGACGTCTTCAACAACTGATTGTCCCGACATGAAAAAGCCCCGCAAGCGCAAGCCTGCGGGGCTTTTTCATTGGCGTCGCCGTTTTATTTTTCCGGCATTTGCAGCATGGGCAGCTTGTCCTGCACGTCTTTCCACTTCTCATGTTCGGGCATCGGCGCCTTGGCCTGGGTGATCGGCCTCCAACCCGGGTGCTTGGCCAGTTTGGCGTTCAGGTCTTCGAAGTGGGCCATGGCGACCGGCAGGTCGGCGGCGCTGTAGATCGCGCCGACCGGGCATTCAGGTACGCACATCGAGCAGTCGATGCAGCCATCGGGATCGATGGCCAGGAAGTTCGGACCTTCGACGAAGCAGTCCATCGGACAGACGCTGACGCAGTCGGTGTATTTGCACTGGATGCAGGAATCGGTGACAACAAAGGGCATGGCAATCAAGACGCGGAGTGGAGGAGGCGGCCGGCGCAGGGCGCGCGGCGGGCCGTATTTTACCAAGCGGCCTGTGAGCCTGCCGTGACCGGCGCGTGACGATTGCGTGACGGCCGGCCTGCGGGCGAAGGTTCAGACGCTGCGGCCGTCGTAGAAGCTGTGCTTGAGCGAGGCCAGGTCGACGTTTTCCAGGCAGCGCGCGTTGATCGCCGCCATCGGCGTGCCGTCCGGCATCTTGCCCATGCCGAACACGCCGACGCCGCAACGGGGACAGAACTGGTGGTCGATCACGTGCTTGTTGAAGCGATAGGTGCTCATGCTGCCCTTGAGGGTGACGTCGAGCTTGTCGCGTCCGACGAACCACATCAGGTGGCCCTTGCGGCTGCAGTAGCTGCAGTTGCATTCGATTACCTGTTCGAGTTCGCCTTCGGCGGTGAAGCTGATGTCGCCGCAGTGGCAGCTGCCTTGATATTTCATGGTGGTCTCCTCATGGTTGGCGGGCAGGCATCCGTCGATGCCGTTGATGCAAGCAAGGGTGAAGCCGGACAAGCAGCGCCAGTGTAATGCAGCGCCAGTGTAATCCACGCCGCCGGCATCGCTGCCCGTAGCCGCGCTCTGCGTTAGACTACGGCCTTTGGCGCTCTTTGCACGCAAGGCGCCGGCACCAACCGATTCCAAGATGAACCTCATTCCCCTGGCCGAACGCATGCGGCCGCAATCCTTCGACGACGTCATCGGCCAGCAGCACGTGCTGGGGCCGGGCAAGCCGCTGCGCGTGGCGTTCGAATCCGGCGAACCGCACTCGATGATCCTGTGGGGCCCGCCGGGCGTGGGCAAGACCACGCTGGCGCGGCTGATGGCGGACTCCTTTAATGCCGAATTCATCGCGCTCTCCGCGGTGCTCTCGGGCGTGAAGGACATCCGAGAGGCGGTCGAGCGCGCGCAGCTGATCCGCGCCAACTCCGGCCGCCGCACCATCCTGTTCGTCGACGAGGTGCACCGCTTCAACAAGAGCCAGCAGGACGCCTTCCTGCCGCATGTGGAAAGCGGCCTGTTCACCTTCATCGGCGCTACTACCGAGAACCCCTCGTTCGAGGTCAACAGCGCGCTGCTCTCGCGCGCCGCCGTTTATGTGCTCAAGTCGCTGACCGAAGACGACCTCGGCGCCATGGTCGAGCGCGCCAGCGCGGAGGAACTGGACGGCTTGCAGTTCCTGCCGGAGGCGAAAGAGATGCTGGTGGCCAGCGCCGACGGCGACGGCCGCAAGCTGCTCAACAACCTGGAAATCGTGGCGCGCTCGGCGCAGGCCAAGCAGCTGCAGACGGTCACCACCGAAGTGCTGGCCGAATGCCTGGGGGACGCACTGCGCCGCTTCGACAAGGGCGGCGATGCCTTCTACGACCAGATCTCGGCGCTGCACAAGTCGGTGCGCGGCTCCAACCCTGACGGCGCGCTGTATTGGCTCACGCGCATGCTGGACGGCGGCGTCGACCCGCGTTACCTGTCGCGCCGCATCGTGCGCATGGCCTGGGAAGACATTGGTCTGGCCGACCCGCGCGCCATGACCATCGCCAACGACGCCGCCAACACCTACGAGCGCCTGGGCTCGCCGGAAGGCGAGCTGGCACTGGCGCAGGCGGTGATCTACCTGGCCGTGGCCGCCAAGAGCAATGCCGGATACATGGCCTACAACCAGGCGCGCGCCTTCGTCGCCAAGGACAAGTCGCGCCCGGTGCCGGAGCATCTGCGCAACGCACCCACCAAGCTCATGAAGGAACTGGGCTACGGCAAGCTCTACCGTTACGCGCACGACGAGCCCGACGCCTATGCCGCAGGCGAGACCTATCTGCCCGATGGCATTCGTGAACCCGGCTGGTACCAGCCGGTGCCGCGCGGCCTGGAAGCCAAGATTAGCGACAAGCTGGCGCACCTGCGCGAGCTTGATCGCGAGGCGCGCAAGAACTCAAAGTAAGCCACTCAGGGCAAGAAGGAAAGACGGGAAAAGCGGGGCAGAGGGGCGGCCGCGAGCGAGCGCCGCGGCCGGGAGCTTGGGAGGCGAGTCAGGCCGGCTGGCGGCGCCACAAATGGAAGCTGCCTTCCATGGCCGACATGGCGGCGATCACCGTTTCGTAGGTCTTGTCGTCGTCGAAGCCGGGCAGTTTCTGCTTCATCGCGTCCTGCAGCTGGTCCAGGCCTTCGGCGTCGTTGGGCACCAGTACGCCCTTGACGGCGCCCTCGACCTGGCCGGCGATGATCCATTCCGGTTGCGGCAGCGGGCCGTCGCTGATGCGGATGGTGACGTCGCCGACGTCGCTCCAGGCGATGCCTTCGCGTTTCGCGCCGCGCACCATGGTGCGGATTTCCTGCTCGTCGAATTCCACGCTGATCTTGCGCGCGGCCTGGGCCGCCAGCTTGGCCGGGCTCAGTTCGGCCGCGCCCGGCGCCTGGACGCGCCAGTCGGTCTTGCGCTGCTTGGGCGGGACGAAGCGGTTCTTGATCTGCTGGCCGAAGGCGAAGGTGGCGCCGAAGGAAAGGCCCGCCAGCAAGCCGTAGAACAGGCTGGCGTCGTTGGTCATGTAGTGCACGCCGGCCCACACGGCGATGCTGCAGGCGGCCACCAGGCCGAGGATGGAAAGCGGCAGGGGCGTCTTGGGGGCGTCGTCGGTGTCGGGTCGGTCGGACATGGCGGGCAGATGTTTGCTGGAAAATGGCCGAATGGTACCTTGTCCGGGGCGCCGCCGGGCCAAATTGTTGACGCAAACGCTGCGGCAATGCCCGGCAAAGGCGTCCGGCTTGATACAATCGCGGTTTGGGCCGTGTTTGTCCCTGTTTTGCCCTTCCGTTTTCAAGCGCATCACTTTTTACTGTTTCCCTGTTTCCATGATCGACATCCAACTCCTCCGTAAAGACATCGACAACGTCGCGGCCCGCCTGGCGGCGCGCAAGTTCGTCCTCGATGTGGCCGGCTTCAATGCGCTCGAGGCTGAGCGCAAGCAGATCCAGACCCGTACCGAAGAACTGCAGGGCAAGCGCAACAGC
Organism: Herbaspirillum sp. LeCh32-8; assembly: GCF_017814915.1. Taxonomy (GTDB): domain Bacteria; phylum Pseudomonadota; class Gammaproteobacteria; order Burkholderiales; family Burkholderiaceae_D; genus Herbaspirillum. The sequence goes on from NZ_JAGIPZ010000001.1 coordinate 398,652, forward strand.
CTGTCCAAGCAGATCGGCATGCTCAAGGGCAAGGGTGAGGATGCCTCCGCAGTGATGGCTGAAGTCAACGGCATCGGCGACGAGCTCAAGGCCTCGGCCGCGCGCCTGGACGAAGTGCAGAACCAGATGCACGCCTTCCTGCAGGCCGTGCCCAACCTGCCGCACGAGTCGGTGCCGGTGGGCAACGACGAATCCGGCAACGTGGAGCTGCGCAAGGTCGGCACGCCCAGGAGCTTCGACTTCGAGGTGAAGGATCACGTCGACGTCGGCGCGCCGCTGGGCCTGGACTTCGACACAGCGACCAAGCTGACGGGCTCGCGCTTCTCCACCCTCAAGGGCGGCATGGCCCGCCTGCACCGCGCGCTGGCGCAGTTCATGCTGAACACCCACACCGGCGATCACGGCTACACCGAGTGCTACACGCCTTACATCGTCAATGCCGATACGCTGCGCGGCACCGGCCAGTTGCCCAAGTTCGAGGAAGACCTGTTCGCCGTGAAGAAGGGCGGCCAGGAAGGCGAGGCCGAAAACGCCGCGCTGTACCTGATCCCGACCGCGGAAGTGCCGCTGACCAACTTCGTGCGCGACGAGATCGTGGCCGGCGATGCGCTGCCGATGAAGTTCACCGCGCATTCGCCGTGCTTCCGTTCGGAGGCCGGCTCCTACGGCCGCGACACCCGCGGCATGATCCGCCAGCACCAGTTCGACAAGGTGGAAATGGTGCAGATCGTGCATCCGGAAAAGTCCTACGAGGCGCTCGACGAGATGCTGGGCCACGCTGAAGCCATCCTGAAGAAGCTCGGCCTGCCGTACCGCGTGATTACGCTGTGTACCGGCGACATGGGCTTTGGCGCGGCCAAGACCTATGACATCGAAGTCTGGCTGCCGGCGCAGAACACCTACCGCGAGATCTCGTCGGTGTCGAACTGCGAAGCCTTCCAGGCGCGCCGCATGCAGGCGCGCTTCCGCAACGCCCAGGGCAAGCCCGAGCTGCTGCACACCCTCAACGGCTCCGGCCTGGCGGTGGGCCGCACCCTGGTGGCGGTGCTGGAGAACTACCAGCAGGCCGACGGCAGCGTGGACATCCCCGAGGTGCTGCAACCCTATATGGGCGGCATCGCCAAGCTGACGCCGGGCGCCTGATCCGCGTTCTCAGCGTCCCAAGAACAAACGGCCGCTCCGTGATGGAGCGGCCGTTTTGTTTGGTACATGGCGCGTGGCGTGAGTCGCGCTGAAAACGTTTTCTCGCCAGGTGAGCTTAGTTGTCGTTCAAGGCCCAGGAGAAGGCCACCGGGATGCGGCGTTCGATGAAGAGACTGTTGCCCTGGGTCTTCTTGGCCTGCTTCTTGGCCTTGGTGGCGGCCGAGGCAATCTGGTGCGGCGACGAGTATTGCGAGGGCTCGATCTTCACTGCGCCCAGCGAGATCGACACCAGCGGGTGCATCACGCAGTTGCCCTGGCGATCTTCTGAGTGATAGCCGCCGCGCTCCAGGTCTTCGTCGTAGTAGAAGGCCTTGGATTCGGCTTCGAAGTTCTCCAGCATCGCGCGGCAGCGCTTTTCCCAATCCTCGCTCTGGAACATGATCAGGAAGTCGTCGCCACCGATGTGGCCGATGAAGTCGAGGTCGCCGTCGCAGCCTTGCTGCAGCACGCGGCCGGTCAGCTGGATCATGTCGTCGCCCTTGCGATAGCCGTAGACGTCGTTGAAGGGCTTGAAATGGTCCAGGTCGCAGTAGCAGATGCAGAATTCCACGCCGCTTTGCAGCAGATACTCGATGTGGTCGTTGATCGGCACGTTGCCCGGCAATTGCGTGAGCGGGTTGGCGTGGCGCGCGGCGTCGATCTGCATCTGGGTGATCTCGCGCAGCAGGTCGTGGCCGGTGCCCAGGCCCATGTACTGGCCGCGGTCGGTGATGATGAAGCCGTTGGACAGGTGGTGCGACTCGGCCTGCACCAGCAGGTTGGAGAGGTCTTGCAGGCTGGTGTCCTGCTCGGCCAGGATCGGGTTGGGATCCATGAAGAAGGCGCAGGATTTCTTGCCGTACAGCTCGCGGCCATACAGGCGGGCGAAGCGCTCGACCATGCTGTAGCGGTTGATCAGGCCGATCGGCAGGCCGTTGCTGACCACCGGCAGGGCCTGCAGCTGCGGATCGTTGACGAACATGTCGTAGACGGTATCGTTGGTCACCTCGGGCGAGACATACTGGGTCTCGCGCAGCAGCTTGAAGACGGTGGCGTTGCGCTTGGCCTGGCCGTATTTGTTGGCGGCCAGCGGTACCTTGTCGCGGCGCAGGGTCTTGGTGACGTCTTCCGAGATCAGGCGCGGCGGCTCCGAGGTCGGGCGGGCGATGTGATAGCCCTGGCCGCAGGCGATGCCGAGGTCGCGGATGGTCAGCAGCTCAGCCTGCGATTCGATGCCTTCGGCGATCACGATGGAGCCCGACTTCTCGGCGATCTCCTGGATCGAGCGCACGAACTGCAGCTTCATCGGGTCGTGGTTGATGCCCTGCACGAAGTGCATGTCGATCTTCACGTACTCGGGCTGCAGCTCGGACCACAGGCGCAGGCTGGAGAAGCCCTCGCCGAGGTCGTCGATGGCGATCTGGAAGCCCATGTCGCGGTAATGCATGGCGGCATTGCGCAGCAGGGCGTAGTCGTAGGTCGGCTCGTTCTCGGTCAGTTCGATGATGATGCGCTGAGGATTGACGCCCAGCTTTTCCAGGTAGCGCAGCGTCTCGCCCTGAATCGCCTCGGGCTGCATCAGCGCGCCCGGGGTGACATTGAGAAACAGGTTGCCCGGCAAGCCCAGCTGGGCGAAGCGCGCCAGCACGATGTGGCGGCACAGGTATTCCATCTGTACCGACAGATTGTGCGCGCGCGCCACCTTGAACAGCGCCAGCGGCGAATGCAGCGGGGTATTGGAGGGGCCGCGGATCAGGCCTTCGTAGCCCAGGATCTCGCCGTTGCGCATGCGCACGATGGGTTGGAACAGCGCCGTCAACTTGCGTTGGGCGATGATTTCATGCAGCAGCGACAACATCGGATCCCCGGCATTGGACTGGGCGCCACCGGCTGCACGGGCGATCAGATCGGCAGCTTCAGCGCCGAGCGGGAAGGGGGCATTGGATAGAGGCGCCATTTGGCAGAATCCGAGGTGAATGGTTCCAAAGAACGAGAAATAATTCGCCGATGCTAGAAGTCATTTATGACAAGATGATGATAAAACGTCAGCCGGCGAACGTTTTTGCATGAAAAGAACAGGGCGTTTTGATTTGCGTCACCTGGCATCTCATCGGCCGGGAGGGCGCGGGTGAAAATGGTGGGGCGTGGCGGTAGAAAGTTGGCGGAAAAGAAAATAATTTTCGGAAGAGTGTTTCCTTCTTAAAATTTCTCTGCTATAGTCGCTGTCTTTGCTGCACCACGCAGTGAACGACCGAAGTTAACCGGAGAGGTGGCAGAGTGGTCGAATGTACCTGACTCGAAATCAGGCGTACGTGTGAGCGTACCGTGGGTTCGAATCCCACCCTCTCCGCCAGTTGGCTCAAAAAAAATAGCAGTAAATGAATAAGGCTCTGAAATTTTCAGGGCCTTATTTTTTTGTCGTCTTCCGGTAGGTGATCGGTGTTATCGCCCGCTCGCGCAAGTCCGCTCTTCGCGGCCGGCGCCGGGAGGAAGGCGATATCAATTCAATTCACCCGATTTGCCCATCCGCGGCATCGTTGCTCTCAAGGGGAGGGAGCGGCGACGTCGTCTGCCAGGCCGCATTGGCCTGATGCGTATTCAGTAGGTTCTCGCGCATCGGGACTGCCTGTGGTTTATTTTCATCCCCGCTCACGATCTTGTGCCGCCGGTTCGCTGGCCTTGTTATATTCGTAAAAAATCGTAAGCCTTCGAAGCGGGCCCAATAAATGTCCTTGAATCGTCTGTTCCGGCTGATTTCCTTCGCATTGCTGATGTTGTTTCTGGCGTTGGCGGTCTCGCTGGTCTGGATCGAATGGAGCATTTACCAGAGCGGCGCCAACAGCGTGCCGGCACTGAAGCATTTCCGCCTCGGCCTGATCGCGATGGAAAGGCTCTCCATCGAACGCGCGCCGGCCAATGCCTACATGGGCTCGACCGCCGATACGCGTGACCGCTTCTACCAGGAACTGCAGGCCGCCCGCGCCGCCACCGACAGCGCCCTTGCCGAGCTGCGCAGCGCGCTGGAAAAAGATCCCGCCAAAAACCGTTCCGGCCTGGTCGAAAGGGTGGGCACCGTCCAGCAGGCGCTGGTGCCTGCGCGCGCCGCGGTCGATCGCGTCGCGCTGCAGCCGGTGAATCAGCGCACGCATCTGTATGTCGCCTCGGCTGTCAGCGGCATGGTGGACATGATTCCGGTGATGGTGCGCGTGACCGGCGAGTTGGCCAACATTGTCGACCAGTCCGACCCCGACCTTCGCGACGGCCTGGCCGGGGTGCGCGCCGCCGCCAGCCTGCGCGAATATGCCGGCCAGATCGCTTCGCGCCTGACGCCGTCGATGATTACCCGCCGGCCGCTGGACTCCGACGAAGTGATCGAGATCGGCCGCCTGTACGGCCGCATCGACCTGCTGCGCTCGTTGCTCAGCGCGCAGTTGGCGTCTTACGCCGGGCGTCCGGAGTTCGAGCGCGCGCTGGACGATATGGACAAGCAGTATTTCGACAACGGCTTCCAGTTCCTGGACTATCTGCTGCAGGTGGGGCTGAAGTCGGGCGATTATGGCGTGACGCCGTCCGAGCTAGCCGGACGCTACGTGCCCGAGATGAAGTCCATCCTCGACCTGCGCGACCTGCTGTTGAACGACATGATGGTGCGCGCCGAGCAACGCAACGTGCAGGCACGCAATTTCCTGGTCACGGTGATCGGCCTGACCATCATCGCCTGTCTGTTCTTCCAGCTGCTGATGTACATGATCCGCAAGCGCGTGGTGCGGCCGCTGGTCGATGCCACCGACCTGGTGGTGGGGCTGGTGGACGGCAAGCTGGACCAGGAGATTCCCAAGGGGCGCTACGACGATGAGATCGGCGGCATGATGCGCGCGCTGCGCGTGCTCAAGGAGCGCATCCTTGAGCGTAACAGCCTGGCCAAGGAACGCGAGGCGCTGATCACGCAGCTGCAGACCTCCTCCAACACCGACTTCCTGACCGGGCTGCTGAACCGCCGGGCGTTCTTTTCTTACGGCCAGCAGCAGATGGGCGTGGCGCAACGCTACGAGCGCGCCTTGTCGGTGGTGCTGTTCGACATCGACCATTTCAAGCGCATCAACGATACCTACGGTCACCTCTCGGGCGACGCCATCCTGCGCGGCGTCGCGCAGACCGCCTCGCAGCTGCTGCGCAAGGTCGATGTGCTGGCGCGTTATGGCGGCGAGGAGTTCATCGTGCTGCTGCCCGAGTCCGACCTGGCGCAGGCCCGCGCGGTTGCCGAGAAACTGCGCGAGGCGCTTGCAAGTCGCGATTTCGAGATCGACGGCGGCCAGCACATCCGCGTCAGCGCCAGTTTCGGCGTGGCGACGCTGGCCGAAGGCCGGGGGCTGGAACAGCTGATCAAGCTGGCCGATACCGCCTTGTATGTGGCCAAGGAGCAGGGGCGCAACCGGGTCGAAGTGGGCGATTGAAATGAATGTTCTGATCCGGCGCGCCGTGTCGCAGGCGTCGGATTATTTTGGATGCCGGAGTTGACTCCGGTTTTTTTGCGACCTATTATGTTCGCGCGAACATTGATTTTGGAACAGGGCGGGCACGCGCTGCAAGGCGCCACGCCGCCCCTATAAAAGGAGACAAGCCATGATCACGCAACAGCAGGTATCGCAATACCGGGAAGAGGGCTGGCTGGTGGTGCCCGAGCTTCTCAACGACCTGATGCGCCAGCGCATGAAGGATGCTCTGGCGCAATGGGTGGAGCAGTCGCGCAAGGTCAGCAGCCACACCGACGTGTTCGACCTGGAGCGCGGCCACACCGCGGCCGAGCCGCGCCTGCGGCGCATCAAGCAGCCGCACAGGAATCATCCGGTGTTTGAAGAGTTCATCCGTTCCAAGCCCATGCTTGAGGTGCTGGCTGCCTTGCTGGGGCCGGGCCTGCGCCTGCAGAACTCGAAGCTGAACCTGAAGTCACCGCGCTTCGGCTCGCCGGTCGAGTGGCACCAGGACTGGGCCTTTTATCCGGCCACCAACGACGACATCCTGGCCGTGGGCGTGATGCTGGACGACACCTCGCTGGAGAACGGCGCCATGCTGGTGGTGCCCGGCTCGCACAAGGGGCCGACCTACGACCACCACGATGCCGACGGCCGCTTCTGCGGCGCGCTCGATCCCAACACGCCGGGGCTGAACCTGGACCGTGCCGTGCCCATCGTCGGTCGCGCCGGATCGGTGTCCTTTCATCATGTGCGCGCGGTGCACGGCTCGGCGCAGAACCGGTCAACCATGTCGCGCAACTTCCTGCTTTACGAAGTGAGCGCGTCGGATGCCTTCCCGCTGATGGGCGTGCCCAACTTCGAGGAATTCAACAGCCTGCTGCTGCAGGGCGAGCCCACCATCGTGCCGCGCTTTCGCGATGCGCCGGTGCGCATGCCGCTGCCGCCGGCGCTGAACCAGGGCTCGATCTACGAGAACCAGTCCTCCAGCGGCAAGCGCTTCTTCGAGCAGGTCGAGGTGCCGCAGCAGGCGGCCAGCACCTGACTTCCGGTTCATCCTTTCGGGGCTGAGACGTCCCGGCACGATCCGCCGCCAGCGCCCGTCAGGGCAATGGCGGCGGACAACGAACATCTTGCAGAGGCGACCACCCATGCAAACGTTTCGCGTGTATCAATCGCTGTGGGCCATGGAGCGGCGTCGCCCGGACGGCCAGGAATGGACGCTGGAGCAAAAGCTGGCCATGATCCGCGACGCCGGCTTCGACGGCGCCGGCGTACGCTTTTTTGACTACCAATACGCCCGCACCGTGACGCAGTTCCTGCGCGAGCACGGCATGAGCTGGCAGGCCCAGTGTTATCCACGCACGGTCGACGAGCTCAGGCCCATCATCGAGCACGTGCGGGAGCTGGGCGCCGATCACATCAACCTGCAGGCCGACGTGCGGCCCTATACGCTGCAGGAGTGCATTCCCTACATCGAAGGCTGGCGGCGCCTGGCCGACGATGCCGGCATCGCGTTGCATATCGAGACGCATCGCGATCGCATGACCACCGATCTGTTCTTCACGCTGCATCTGCTGGACCGCTTCCCCGACCTCAGGCTGACTGCCGATCTTTCGCACTACGTGGTGGGGCGCGAGTTCGCCTGGCCGATCGACGAGACCAACCATGCGCTCATGCGCAGGATCATCGACAACGCCTGGGGCTTCCACGGGCGCGTCGCCAGTCGCGAGCAGATCCAGCTGCAGCTGGAGTTCCCGCAGAACCGCAAGTGGCTGGAGCTGTTCATGGGCTGGTGGGAGTACGGCTTTAACAGCTGGATGGCGCGCGCCGGCGAGGATGCGGTGCTGACCTTCCTGTGCGAGCTCGGCCCGCCGGAATATGCCATGACCGGCGCCGATGGTTACGAGCTGTCGGATCGCTGGGCCGAGGCGCAAACCATGATGGGCATGGTGCGCGATCTTTGGCGGCGCTGTGACGAGAAGCGTGCCGCCGCGCCGCCGGCCGCAGTGCGCAAGCGCGCCTGACGACGCAGGCGGCAGTAACTCAATTCATTCAGGCATCAAACCAGCAAGGAAGGAGCAGTAACGCAACGTCCAATCGAAGGAAGGCGAGACCCGTGCCGGACACACAACAAACACAGCCGGCCGGCGCATGGAAACGCGCGCCGCATGGGCTCGCCATACAACAGGAGAGAGACACATGAACACAATCGCAGGCACCCGGGGCCACCGGGTCGATCACGGCCGTCCGCACGCCATCGGGCCGGCCTCCTCATCCACCGAGGCGCCCAGCGAGGCCGAGGTCCGGGCGCGCAAGATGGCGCTGCGCTCCTCGGTCATCGGCACGGCGCTGGAATGGTACGACTTCTTCCTCTACGGCACGGCGGCGGCGATCGTCTTCAACGTGCTGTTCTTCACCAAGCTCGATCCGATGATGGGCACGCTGGCGGCCTTCGGCTCCTACGCGCTGGGCTTCGTGGTGCGCCCGCTGGGCGGCTTCGTGTTCGGCCATCTGGGCGACAAGATGGGGCGCAAGAACGTGCTGGTGGTGACGTTGCTGATGATGGGGCTGTCCACCACGCTGATCGGCGTGTTGCCGACCTATGCCAGCGTCGGCATCGCCGCGCCGATCCTGCTGACCTTGCTGCGCCTGGTGCAGGGCTTTGCCGCCGGCGCCGAATTCGGCGGCGCGGTGACCATGTCGGCTGAGTACGCGCCGGTGGAAAAGCGCGGCTACTACGCCAGCTGGCCGGGCGTCGGTGTGGCGCTGGGCGTGGTGCTGTCGGCTGGCGCCTTCGCGCTGGTGCGCATGCTGCCGGAGGCCGATTTCATGAGTTACGGCTGGCGCATTCCGTTCCTGCTGTCGTCCATCGGCCTGGCGGTGGGCATCTATATCCGCCTGTTCGTACAGGAGTCGCCGACCTTCGAGAAGATGAAGGCGCGCAAGACTGTGGCCAAGGCGCCGGTCAAGGCGGTGTGGCAGGAGCAGAAGCGCAGCCTGCTGATCGCCATCGGCGCGCGTTTTTCCGAGAACACCGCAGGCTACATCTTCCAGGTGTGGGCGCTGTCTTACCTGACCACGCAACTGAAGGTGCCGGCCAGCATCGGCCTGACCGCGGTGCTGATCGCGGCCGGCATCGGCGCTTTGCTGAACCCTGTGTGGGGCGCGCTGTCGGATCGCATCGGTCGGCGGCCGGTCTATATCCTCGGGATCCTGGTGATGATCTTCGGCGCCCTGCCGTTCTTCTGGATGCTGGAAACACGTGAGACGCCAATGATCATCGGCGGTTTCATCCTGATGATCGTATTCGGGTTGTATCCGATGTTCTCGGTGCAGGCGGCGTTCTTCGCCGAGCTGTTCCCGCCGCGCATGCGCATGAGCGGCATCTGCACCGCGCGTGAGTTGTCCTCGGTCATCACCGGCGGCATGGCGCCGGTGATCGCCACGGGCCTGCTGGCCTACTACGGCGGCAGCTACTACCCGATCGTCGCCTATATCGTCTTCATGGGCGCGGTGGCGCTGGTGGCGTTGCTGGTGGCGCCGGAGACGCGCGGCATCGTCTATGACGAAGACCAGTAGGAGCGCGGACTACACGACAAAGGCCGGCGTCGATGCCGGCCTTTTCTTTACGGCGCGTACAGGGTGTCAGGTGCTGTCGCGTTCGATGATGGAATAGCCCAGGTCGCAGACCGGTTGCTCCACGTTGCGGCCGTCGAAGCGCGTGAGCAGCATGTCGGCCGCGGTGAGGCCGATCTGGTGCGCGCTGATCTGCACCGTGGTCAGCGCCGGCAGCACTTCCGGCGCAATCTCGAGGTTGGCAAAGCCGGCCAGGGCGATGCGTCCGGGCACGGCTACGCCGCGCCGCGCGCATTCCATGGCGGCGCCGGCGGCGATGACGTCGTTGCTGAAGAAGGCGGCGTCCACATCAGGGTGGCGATCCAGCAGCATGGCAATGGACTCGCGGCCGGCGTGCAGGAAGGAGCCCATCGGCACCCTCACATGCACCGGCTCGGCCGCGCCCAGCGCCAGCAGCGCGGTGCGCATGCCGGTGAAGCGCGCCATGCCGCGCGGATCTTCGCCGCCGACGAAGGCCATGCGGCGATATCCCTTGTCGTGCAGGTAATTGCCCATGGCGCGGCCGGCGTCGACGTTGTCGAAACCGGCCAGCATATCGATCGGCCGCCTGGTCAGGTCCCAGGTTTCGACCACCGGGATGCCTGCCGCCTTCAGCCGCTGGCGCGTACGCGCGGTGTGCTGCACGCCGGTCAGCACCAGACCGTCCACGCGGCGGCCGATGAAGGCTTCCACCAGCGCGGTCTCGGCTTCTTCGGAGTAATTGGTCTGGCCCAGCAGCAGCTGATAGCCCTGCAGGCTGAGCCGTTCGGACAGCCCGCGCACCGTCTCGGCGAAGATCGAGTGGCTGATCGTGGGCACGATGGCCGCGACGATGCGGGTGCGGCGCGAGGCCAGGCCGCCGGCCAGCAGGTTGGGGATGTAGCCCATGCTGGCGATGAAGGATTCGACCTTGGCGCGGGTGTCGGGAGAGACCTTTTCCGGCGTGTTGATCACGCGCGATACCGTGATGTGCGATACGCCGGCGGCGCGGGCGACGTCTTCCTTGGTGACGGCGCGCGCCGGGGCGGCGGGGCTGCTGGTCTCTGGTTTTCTTTTCATGGGGGCAGTGGTGGGCGGGCCGGGTTGGCAAGCATAGCAGGAGCGGGCGGGCGCGGCAGTTGCGGAAAACCGCAGCCGGGCGCGCTATGCTCAGTCGCGGTCGTTGAACGCCGAAATGTGCGACACCTGGAACACACCCGACAAGGATTGCAACTCGTTGCGGTGCATTTCGGCCAGGCGGTGCAGGTATTGCTCGCCCAGCTCGGTCAGGCGTACCTGGACCAGGCGCTTGTCGCGGTCGTCGGGGGCGCGCGTGACCAGGCCGGCTTTCACGCAGCGTGTGACCAGCGCCACCACGCCATGGTGCTGGGACTGCAGGCGCTCGGCCAGCTCGCTGATGCTGGCCCACTCGCGCCCGGGGAAGCCCTTGATGTGCAGCAGCAGCAGGTATTGCAGCGGGGTAATGCCTTCGCCCTGCGCGGCATCTTCGGAGAAGCGCAGGAAGCGGCGCAGTTGGTAGCGGAATTCGGAGAGCGCCTCGAAATCGTCTTTTTGCAGGCGGGATGTGCTTTTCATGATGGCTGCGACAGTAAAGGGCTTGCCTGAATGCCATCGTTCAGGAATAGGCCTCGGGTGGATCGGGACATATGTATCATCTTGTGATGTAATTGCGCTTTGGCCGCGCAGCGAGTGCGAAACACGCAGAACAGACAAAAGCGCGCGCCAGCGTCCAAGGTGTAGTGGAAGTCACGAAAACGGATATGCCCGATTCTATCTTGCTGTGGTTCAAAAGTTTCATTCCTGCCCGAAGCAATGTCGACCGCTTCGAGCGGATGCGGTCCTGCGCCGGCAGCCTGTTCGGCATCCTGCTGGTGGGGCTGATCAGCTACGCAGTGCTGCCGCACGAGGCGCGCACGGTCTGGCTGATCGCGCCCATGGGCGCCTCGGCGGTGCTGTTGTTCGCGGTGCCGTCCAGCCCGCTGGCGCAGCCGTGGTCCATCATCGGCGGCAACCTGTGCGCGGCGGTGATCGGCGTGGCCTGCGCCAGATTGATCGCCGAGCCGGCGCTTGCGGCGGCGGTGGCGATCTCGCTGGCCATCGGGGCGATGTTCCTGCTGCGTTGCATTCACCCGCCCAGCGGCGCGGTGGCGTTGACGGCGGTGCTGGGCGGGCCGGTGGTGCACGAGATGGGATTTTCCTTCGTGCTGGTGCCGGTGCTGCTGAACTCGGTGCTGCTGCTGGCGACCGCGCTGTTCTTCAACAACGCCACCGGGCGCCGCTATCCGCACGCGCAGCAGAGCGCCGCGCCGCATCCGCACCAGACCCGGGACGAGCCGCCGATCACCCGCCTGGGGTTCTCGCATGAAGATCTCGATGAGGTATTGAAGGGCTACAACCAGGTGCTCGACATTGGCCGCGACGACTTGGAGGAAATCTTCCTGCAGACCGAAATGCGCGCCTACCATCGCCGCTTCGGCGAGACCCGCTGCGCGGCCGTGATGTCGCGCGATGTGGTGGCGGTGGAGTTCGCCACCAGCCTGGATGAAGCCTGGCGCCTGCTGCAGATGCATCGCCTGCGCGCCTTGCCGGTGGTGGACCGGGCGCGCCACGTGATCGGCATCGTCAGTCGCACCGACTTTCTCGAGCATGCCGGCGTGGAGGTGCATACCGGCCTGGCTGCGCAACTGCGCAAGCTGCTGCACCGCGTGCCGTTCTCGCACTCGGATAAGCCCGAGGTGGTTGGCCAGATCATGAGCCGGCCGGTGATTTCGGCCACTATCGACACCCCCGTGCTGGAGCTGGTGCCGCGCATGGCCGAGGGCTTGCATCAGATTCCGGTGCTGGATGCTGACGGCAAGCTGGCCGGCATGATGACGCAGTCCGACATGATCGCCGCGTTATACGAGAAGAACCTGGCGGCCGCGCGCGGCGCGCCGGGATTGCGCAGCGTGGCTTGACAGGGCGCGCGGGCAGGGTGATTCTGGGTGCTTGGCGCCGGTCTTGCGGGGCGTCGCGCATGACCTTGCGAGGAGGCGCAGATGAGGATGATCACCTTGGTAGTAACCGTTTCCCTGGCGCTGCTCGTGGCAGCCTGCGAGCGCAAAGGCGGCAATCCGCCCAAGCCGGTGACGTCGGCGCTGACGGCGTCCGCGACCATATCGTGAGGCCCGAGCCGCCGGGGAGTGAGGGCGATGTGTGAGGAACCGCGCTTCGATGCGTCGCGACGTATCCGCCCGGAAGGCAGGTGCAGCGCGAGTTATGGCTGAGGTGAATATCTGCTATTGCTACAATAAAGCAGACTCGTCAGTGGCAGGTGGCTATAGTTGCACCTGTCTCCTCCAATCTCCTCCTTAAGAAATTGGATTCAAGCCCGCAACCATTGGTCTGCGGGCTTTTTTTTGCCTCGCGTTTTTGTCGTCGCTTTGTCCCTGCTGCACGTGCAGGAATGCGGGCGGCGCTTCTTGGTAAGATGGCGTCTGTGGCGTAGCCGGATCTGCTAGCGATCAAGCTGCCGTATTTTCAGTTCAGAATCATTCAATGTCCCAGACTCCTCAGTCCCAGCCCTTGCCCGAGCGGCCCGACACGCCTTGCGTGGCCGTCTGTTCCACCACGTTCGATGACGTCTGCCGCGGTTGCGGCCGCACCGTCGATGAGGTGGCGCAGTGGGTCTTCATGAACGTGGAAGAGCGCGAAGTGGTGTGGCAACGCATCCTGGCGCAAGGCTATCCGCGCCGTAATTACTGATTTCCCGGGTTGCGCCGCTCAGCGCGCAGGCAGGCCGAAGAAGCTGACGCCGGCGGCGCGCAGCATTCCGGTCAGAGCGATCAGCGGCAGACCGGTCAGCGCCGTGGGGTCGTCGCTGCGGATGCTTTGCAGGATGGCAATGCCCAGGCCTTCATTCTTGGCGCTGCCGGCGCAGTCATAGGGCTGCTCGATGCGCAGGTAGGCGTCCAGCTCGGCGTCCGGCAGGTCGCGCACGGTCACCAGTGTTTGCACGTTGCGAATCTGGACGGCGCTCGCAGCATCGGCGCGGCGGCCGTCCCACAGGCACAGCGCGGTATGGAACACGACTTCGCGTCCGCGCATTTTCTGCAGCTGTTTCAGCGCATTGGCATGGTTGCCGGGCTTGCCGATCTGTTCGCCGTCCAGCGTGGCGACCTGATCCGAGCCGATCACCAGTGCGGCGCCGGCCTTGGCGGCGACCGCCGCGGCTTTTTCGCGCGCCAGGCGCAGCGCGGTGGCGTCCGGTGTTTCGCCGGGCAGCGGGGTTTCGTCGATGTCCGGGATCATGGTCTCGAACGGCAATCCCAGGCGGCTCAGCAATTCCTTGCGATAGGCGGAGCTGGAGCCGAGGATCAGGCGCGGCGGGGTGGCGATGATGGCATCTTGGGGCATGGCGGCGAGTTGGATGGGTGTGTTCAGGTCGGCAAGTTTTCAGCTGCGAGCGGATGAAAAACGGCTGAAAACCGTGGGAAAAGACGTTGCGCCGCGACAGCCTGGCGAAAAAAATGCCGGAAGCGCGCTAACGCTTTGACTGGTAAGGAAATTTTCTGTTATTATCGCAGGTTTTCCGGATTGCAGCTTTGATGATGAATGCACATGTGATCGACGCGTTCGAGTTCTGCCGCCTGAAGCAGCAGGCTCAAGGCGACATTCCGGTTGCTGAATTAGGTCGTCTGGCGCAAGAGACGGTTGACCGTTCCGGCTCGATTTCCTGGACTCTGTCCGGCGATATCGACAAGCTGGGGCATGCTCAACTTAGTCTGGCAGTGTCGGGTGCAGTTAATCTGATCTGTCAGCGTTGCCTGACGGCATTGAATTTCGAGATTGATTCGAAGTCGCTGCTGGTGTTGGCAAAAGATGAGGCGCAGGCCGATGCGATCGAGGAGCTGATCGACGATGAAGAGATTGAAGTCATCGTCGGTACGGCAAACTTCGACGTGATCAACCTGATCGAGGACGAGGCGTTGCTGGCATTGCCGGTGGCGCCGAAGCACCAAGCGTGTCCCGAGACGGGCGTGGCGGCCGAGGCCAAAGGTACTGAACGGGCTTCCCCGTTTGCGGTGCTGAAGAAGTTGAAGCAGTAAATGTTTGGGATGTCTGGCGGATGCCGGGCAGCGGCAGGCGGGATCGGGGAGTGTTCAAAAACCCTGGTTCCGTATGTTAAAATTTTCAATCTTAAGGTTTAGGAGTAATCATGGCCGTTCAACAGAACAAAAAGACCCCGTCGAAGCGCGGTATGCATCGTGCACACGACTTTCTGACTGCACCCCCGCTGGCTGTTGAGCCGACGACCGGTGAAACCCACCTGCGTCACCACATCAGCCCGAACGGTTTCTACCGTGGTCGCAAAGTGCTGAAGACCAAGAACGACGAGTAATCTCATTTATTGAGCTTGCTGTTTTTGGAGAAAAGCGGCGCAATGAGCTTCCGTTGCAGGAGGTTCATTTTGCGCCGCTTTTTTATGCCCGCGACATTCGTGTCGGCGGGCTTGCCTGTCAGTCTCCGCTTGGCTGTTCACCGGCGCGTTCAAGCGCCGGAGTTTGATCCCGTTATTCTCAGCGGTGTTCAAACTGCCTCATAATGTGGGCTGGCAAGGCTCTGAATCAAATCGATGACCATCAAAATTTCAATCGACTGCATGGGTGGCGATCATGGCCCGTCAGTCACTCTCCCGGCCGCTGCCTCTTTCCTTCGTCGCGAGTCCGATGCGGAGCTGATCCTGGTCGGCCAGGAAGGCGTGCTGCAGCCGCTGCTGAAGAAATACAAGCTGGCCGGCGATGCGCGCGTCCAGATCCGCAACGCCTCCGAAGTGATCACCATGGAAGACCCGATCGAGGTCGCCTTGCGCCGCAAGAAGGATTCTTCCATGCGCGTGGCGGTGACCCTGGTCAAGGAGGGGCTGGCGCACGCGGCCGTGTCGGCCGGCAATACCGGCGCCCTGATGGCGGTGTCGCGCTACGTGCTCAAGACCTTGCCGGGCGTGGATCGCCCGGCCATCTGCACCATCCTGCCCAACCAGAAGGATGGCCCTACCTACATGCTCGACCTCGGCGCCAACGTCGACTGCGAGCCTCAGCATTTACATCAATTTGCATTGATGGGCTCGGCCCTGGTTTCCGTAATGGAAGGCAAGGCCAAGCCGACGGTCGGCCTGCTCAACGTGGGCGAGGAGGACATCAAAGGCAATGAGCTGGTCAAGGAGACCGCCGGCCTGCTGCGCGCCGATCATGAGAAGGGTATCCTCAACTTTTACGGCAACGTGGAAGGCAACGATATCTTCGAAGGCACCACCGATCTGGTCGTGTGCGACGGTTTCGTCGGCAATGTCACGCTGAAGGCGTCGGAAGGTCTGGGGCGCTTCGTCAAGATCGTGCTGACCTCGGAATTCAAGAAGGGCATCATCAACAAGCTGGGCGCCCTGATCGCCTACGGCGCCATCAAGGCGCTGTCGCGCCGGCTCAATCCCTCCCGTTACAATGGCGCCAGCCTGCTGGGCCTGAAGGGGCTAGTGTTCAAGAGCCACGGCGGCGCCGACGTGTATGCATTTGAATGGGCGATCCGCCGCGCGTATGATGCCGCCAAATACGATGTGCTCGCGCGCATCGGCGCCACCATGGCCGAGCTGATGCCGCAGGGACAAGGGAGTGCAGCAGAGACGGCCGCACCCGCTGCGGGAGTCGAGCAGCCGGCGGCGCCGGCCTCGCTGTAACGGGCGTGCAGTAATAACCGAACCAATAGAGCAAAAAGACGGTATGACCACCTATAGCAAAATCGTCGGTACGGGCAGCTACCTGCCTGCCAAGCGTGTTACCAACAATGAACTGGCTGCGCAGCTCGCGGCGCAAGGCGTCGAGACCTCGGACGAATGGATCGTCACGCGCAGCGGCATTTCCGCGCGCCATTACGCGCAGCCTGCCGAGCTTTCCAGCGATCTCGCCCTGGCGGCGTCGCAGCGCGCGCTGGAGGCGGCCGGCATGCAGCCCAACGATATCGACCTGATCATCCTGGCGACCTCGACGCCGGATCACCTGGGCGGCTTCCCCAGCACGGCCTGCGTTCTGCAGCGCAAGCTGGGCATCACCAACGGTTCGCCGGCGATGGACGTGCAGGCGGTGTGCAGCGGCTTCGTGTACGCAATGTCGGTGGCTGACAGCTTCATCAAGTCTGGCGCGCACAAGAACGTGCTGGTGATCGGCGCGGAAGTGTTTTCGCGCATTCTGGACTTCAAGGACCGCACCACCTGCGTGCTGTTCGGCGACGGCGCCGGCGCCATCGTCATGAGTGCGTCCAGTGAGCCGGGCGTGCTGGCCACCAAGCTGCATGCCGACGGCAGTCACGGCCACATCCTGTGCGTGCCGGGCAACGTCGACAACGGTGCCGTGGCCGGTAGCGCCTATCTGTACATGGATGGTCCGGCGGTGTTCAAGCTGGCCGTCTCGGTGCTGGACAAGGTGGCGCGTGAAGCGCTGGAAGCGGCTAAGGTCGATGCTTCCGAAATCGACTGGTTGATTCCGCACCAGGCCAATATTCGCATCATGCAAGGCACCGCCAAGAAGCTGGGCCTGCCGCTGGAAAAAATGGTGGTGACCGTCAACGAGCACGGCAACACCTCGGCCGCATCGATTCCGCTGGCGCTGGACCAGGCCGTGCGCGACGGTCGCGTCAAGGCTGGCCACACCGTCATGATGGAAGGTGTGGGCGGCGGTTTCACCTGGGGCGCGGTGCTGGTCCGCATGTAAGCAAGGCTGGAGCGTGGCCGGCAGTCGCCAGCATGGCGCACCGGCGGCGTTTCGATTCTTTTCATCCAACCTCAATCAAATCCAAGCATGACAAAATTTGCTTTCGTTTTCCCGGGCCAGGGTTCTCAGGCGATCGGGATGCTCAACGGTTTTGCCGACAATGAAGTCGTTCGCCAGACCGTCGCCGAGGCGTCCGATGCGCTACAGTTTGACCTGGGCAAGCTGATTGCCGAAGGCCCGAAGGAAGATCTGGACCTGACCACCAATACCCAGCCGGTCATGCTGACGGCCGCCGTTGCGTTCTATCGCGCCTGGCTGGCCGCCGGCGGCGCCGTGCCGGCGCTGGTGGCTGGTCACAGCCTGGGGGAATACTCGGCGCTTGTTGCCGCCGGCGTAATCCAATTCAAGGATGCCGTGCCGCTGGTGCGTTTCCGCGCTCAGGCCATGCAGGAAGCCGTGCCCGTGGGGCAGGGCGGCATGGCGGCGATCCTCGGTCTGACGGACGATGATGTGCGCGCTGCCTGCGCCGAAGCTGCGCAAGGCCAGGTGGTGGAGGCCGTCAACTTCAACGCGCCGGCACAGGTCGTGATCGCCGGGCACAAGGACGCGGTCACCCGCGCCTGCGACATCGCCAAGGCCAAGGGCGCCAAGCGCGCGCTGCCGCTGCCGGTGTCGGCGCCGTTCCATTCCTCGCTGCTGAAGCCGGCGTCGGATCGCCTGCAGGCTTACCTGGCCAACGTCGCCTTCTCGGCGCCGCAGATTCCGCTGATCAACAACGTCGATGTCGCCGTGGTCAGCGATCCGGCTGCCATCAAGGACGCGCTGGTGCGCCAGGCCGCCAGCGCTGTGCGTTGGGTGGAGACGGTGCAGAAGATGGGCGCGGACGGCATCACCCATGTGATCGAATGCGGTCCGGGCAAGGTGCTGACCGGCCTGACCAAGCGCATCAACGGCGAATTGATCGGCGAAGCCATCGTCGACCAGGAATCCCTGAACAAAGTATTGGAGCTGCTCAAGTGAGTGCAAATCTGCAAGGACAAGTCGCGCTGGTCACCGGCGCATCGCGCGGCATCGGCCGCGCCATCGCGGTTGAGCTGGTGAAGCAGGGCGCCAAGGTGGTGGGCACCGCCACCTCGGAAGCCGGCGCCGCCGCCATCACCGAATACCTGAACGTACTGCAGCCGGATGCCGGCCGCGGCGTCGTGCTCAACGTCAATGACGCCGAGGCTTGCGGCGCGGTGGTCGAGCTGGTGCAGAAGGACTTCGGCTCACTGTCCATCCTGGTCAACAATGCCGGCATCACGCAGGACCAGTTGGCCATGCGCATGAAGGATGAGGAGTGGGATGCCGTCATCGCCACCAACTTGACCGCCGTCGGCCGCCTGTCGCGCGCCGTGCTGCGCGGCATGATGAAGGCGCGCCATGGCCGCATCATCAACATCACTTCGGTGGTGGGTGAGGCCGGCAATCCGGGGCAAATGAACTACGCCGCCGCCAAGGCCGGCGTGGCCGGCATGAGCCGCGCGCTGGCGCGCGAGATCGGCAGCCGCAACATTACCGTGAACTGCGTGGCGCCGGGCTTCATCGACACCGATATGACCAAGGCCCTGAACGAGCAGCAGTCCGCCGCGATCCTGCAGCAGATTCCGCTGGGTCGTCTGGGCGCCGCCGAGGAGATCGCCGCCGCGGTCGCCTTCCTGGCTTCGCCGCAGGCCGGCTACATCACCGGCAGCACGCTGAACGTCAACGGCGGCATGTATATGGGATAAGAATGCGGCAAGGGACT
Organism: Herbaspirillum sp. LeCh32-8; assembly: GCF_017814915.1. Taxonomy (GTDB): domain Bacteria; phylum Pseudomonadota; class Gammaproteobacteria; order Burkholderiales; family Burkholderiaceae_D; genus Herbaspirillum. Next base: position 417,452 of record NZ_JAGIPZ010000001.1, read on the forward strand.
CTGTGCTTGATTTAAGTCCTTTTGACGTATTTTGTTTGAAGTTATGCTGGACTTGGCGCAATCTTGCCAAGAATAGTTAAAAGTAAATTTTCCGCGCGCAAACCTGCTAAAATGCGCGCACTTTTGTAACCTGTCTATCCTCTGGAGGAACAATATGTCCGATATCGAACAACGCGTTAAGAAGATCGTCGCTGAGCAACTGGGCGTCGCTGAAGCCGACATCAAGAACGAATCGTCGTTCGTTGACGACCTGGGCGCTGACTCGCTGGATACCGTCGAGCTGGTGATGGCCCTGGAAGATGAGTTCGAAATGGAAATCCCTGATGAACAAGCTGAAAAGATCACCACCGTGCAACAGGCGATCGATTACGCAAAGTCGCAAGTCAAGGCCTGATAAGGGCTTTGAATCTAGTTTCAGGAGAATTGCTTGAGCCGCACTCGTGAACGTCGTGTAGTCATTACCGGCCTGGGATGCATTTCGCCTGTCGGCAACAATATTGCCGATACGTGGAGCGCCATCAAGGAAGGCAAGTCCGGCATCGCCACCATCACCAAGTTCGACGCCTCGCCTTTCACCACGCATTTCGCAGGTGAAGTGAAGGGCTTCAATATCGAGGATTACATCCCCGCCAAAGAAGCGCGTCACATGGATACCTTCATCCACTACGGGATGGCAGCGGGTATCCAGGCTGTCGAAGACAGTGGTCTGGCGGTAACGGACGAAAATGCCGAGCGCATCGGCGTCATGATCGGTTCGGGTATCGGCGGCTTGCCGCTGATCGAAGAAACGCATGCCACGCTGACCGCACGTGGACCGCGCCGTATCAGTCCGTTCTTCATTCCGGCCTCGATCATCAATATGATCTCCGGCAACCTGTCGATCAAGTACGGCATGAAGGGCCCTAACCTGGCCATCGTGACGGCTTGCACCACGGGTCTGCATTGCATCGGCGCATCCGCGCGCATGATCATGTACGGCGACGCTGACGTGATGATCGCCGGCGGCGCGGAGTCCAGCGTTTCGCCGCTGGGCATCGGCGGTTTCGCTTCGGCGCAGGCGCTGTCCCGTCGCAACGATGATCCGGCCACCGCATCCCGTCCGTGGGACAAGGATCGCGACGGCTTCGTGCTGGGCGAGGGCGCCGGCGTGATGGTGCTGGAAGAGTACGAGCACGCCAAGGCGCGCGGTGCCAAGATCTATGCCGAGCTGTTGGGCTTCGGCATGAGCGGCGACGCCTATCACATGACCGCGCCCAACCTGGACGGCCCGCGCCGCTGCGTGCTCAATGCACTGCGCGATGCAGGCGTCAATGGTGACGAGGTGCAGTACTTGAACGCGCACGGCACTTCCACGCCGCTGGGCGACCAGAACGAATCCAACGCCATCAAGGCCGCCTTCGGCGACCACGCCTACAAGATGGTGGTCAACTCGACCAAGTCGATGACCGGCCACTTGCTGGGCGGCGCCGGCGGTCTGGAGACGGTGTTGACCGTGCTGGCAGTGCACCACCAGGTGTCGCCGCCGACGATCAACATCTTCAACCAGGATCCGGAGTGCGATCTTGACTACTGCGCCAACACGGCGCGTGACATGAAGATCGATGTTGCTGTAAAGAACTCTTTCGGGTTCGGCGGCACCAACGGTACCCTGGTCATCGGCAAGATGTAAAATGCGGTACCCGGCTTCCACGTGGAAGCCGGGTTTGTCGTTTTGATGGCGTCTTATGTCGATAGCAGTCTCTGCGGATATCAAACCTTCCCGCCTGCTTTTGTTGATCATGGGTTTCGCATGCCTGTGCGTGGCCCTGATCGGCGTCTTCGTGTGCCTGTTGATGCCGGGGCAACTGTCCTGGGCGGCGCGCGGTATCCTGGCGGCGGCATGTATTCTCGCAGCGGCTGTCGCACTTTTCTTGGTCTTGCGTGACCGCAAGACCATCTGGCTGCATATTTCCGGCACCGGGCAGATCCGCGTGGTGGAGCATCTGGCCAGCGGCGCTTCCCGCGCCAAACCTCAGGTCATGAAGGCCGGCTTGGCGCAGTTGCTGGCCGGCACCACCATTTGGCCGGGCATGATGTTTTTGCGCCTGCGCCTTGAAAACGGCAAGACCCGTACCATCCCGATACTTTCTGATTCGGTCTCGGAAGACACCTTCCGCGCGCTGTCCGTGGCGTGCCGCTGGCTGATCAGTCACAATACGGCCAAAGCCCGTATGCTTGAGAAATAAGCCGGCCACTTGAAAAATTGCCGGCAGGATTCATCTGCCTAGGGCAATGACGACAGAACAACACGGCGATAAAAGAACAAGGAACCCGGTTTGACGACAGAACGCGAAATAGACCAGCAGCTTGTTGAGCGCGTCCAGCGTGGCGACAAGAAGGCGTTCGAGCTATTGGTGGCCAAATATCAACGCAAGCTGATGCGCCTCGTGTCGCGGCTCGTGCGCGACCAGGCCGAAGCCGAGGACGTAGTGCAGGAAGCCTTTATCAAGGCGTACCGCGCCTTGCCGCAATTCCGCGGCGATTCGGCCTTCTACACTTGGCTTTATCGCATCGGCATCAACACCGCAAAGAACTATCTCGTTACTTTGGGGAGGCGAGCCCCAACTTCTACTGAAGCTGACGCTGAAGAAGCGGAAACTTTTGACGATGGAGACCATCTGAGGGACATCAACACTCCAGAGTCGATGTTGGCTACCAAGCAGATTGCTCAAACGGTCAACGTAGCGATGGAGGCATTGCCGGAAGAATTACGTACTGCCATTACGTTGCGCGAGATCGAGGGGTTGAGCTACGACGAGATTGCAGATGCGATGAATTGTCCGATCGGCACCGTGCGCAGCCGCATTTTCCGCGCCCGGGAAGCAATTGCCGAGAAGTTGCGTCCGTTGCTGGATACGGCCTCGGACAAGCGCTGGTGATGTCGCTGCAAGCGTGTTGATAAAAAGCAAAAAATAATAAAGCGGGTATGGAACTAAGATTTTTGCCGGGTGACTGCTTATGGATACCAAAGTAACGACCAAAGAACAGATCTCTGCGCTTGCCGATGGCGAGCTGGGCTCTGAAGAAATGACTATTGCCCTCGCGGCTCTGCGTTCTTCGAAAGAAGACAACGAGGCCTGGGGCGTCTACCACCAGATCGGCGACGTGCTGCGCTCCGAGGATATGGGTGTGCCGCTGAGCGCCGGTTTCTCGGCCAAGATGAGTGCGCTGCTCGATGCTGAGCCTACGATCGTGGCGCCGCAAGCGCCGGCTGAAGCCGCCAAGCCGGCGCAAGTCGCTCCGGCGGCTGCGGCCAACGGCGATCACCGCGCCCAGCGCCCGCGTTTGCTGGGTCGCTTCCTGCTGCCGGGTGCAGCAGCAGCCGCCGCCGCGGTGGCGGCCGTGTTCGTCGCCATGCCGCAGCAGGCGGTCGTGACGGCTGATGCCAAGGTTGGCGCGCCGATGGCGCAGGTGGCCTCGGCGCCGGTCAGCGTGCCGTCGGCGATTGCGACTGTGTCCGCCACGGGCGCTGATGCCTCCGGTTCGCAAAACGTCACGCAACTGAGCACGCTGGCGCAGCAGGGCGAAGTCAAGCGCGATCCGCGTATCGACGATTACCTGTTCGCCCACCAACGTTTCTCGCCTTCCTTCAGCTCGGCGCAATACGCGCGTTCGGCCGCATTCTCTGTTGACGCAGATAAATAATATGCAGCGAACAGGGCATCTGCTCGGGCTCATTTCTCTACTTTCCGTGTTTCTCGCGCCATCGGCCCAAGCGGCTGATGGTGCGCCCGCCGTCGCCGACGAGGCGGCTGCATCCTCCGCCCAGGCGCAGCTGAAGAAGCTGCAATCGGCGGCGCAGCGCCTCAGTTATTCCGGCACCTTCGTCTACCAGCAGGCCAACCAGATGCGCACCTCGCGCATCACGCACGTCCTGGCCGGCAAGAACGAGCTGGAGAAGCTGGAGGTCCTGGACGGCAAGCCGCGCGAGTACCTGCGCAACAACGACGACGTCGCTTGCTACATCCCTGAAGCCAAGACCGTCCTGATCGAAAAGCGCGTCACGCGGGATGTCTTTCCCGCCATCTTGGGCGCCAGCCCGGAAGATCTGGCCAATCACTACAATGTGAGCATGGGGCCGGAAGAACGGGTCGCCGGGCGTGATTGCCAGGCGATCGTGCTGGAGCCGCGCGACAAGCTGCGCTACGGCTACCGCTTCTGGGCCGACAAGCAGACCGGCCTGCTGCTGCGCGCACAGACGCTGGACGGTCGAGGCGAGGTGGTCGAGCAGATTTCCTTCACCCAGGTCGAGATCGGTCCGATCGACCGCGCCCGCGTGCGTCCCAGCTATGCCGATACGCATGGCTGGCGCGTGGAGCGCGCGGCGATGAGCCAGGTCGACCTGTCGGCCTGGAATGTCACGCCGCCTTCGGGGTTCCGCAAGATCCAGGAAGTGCGCAGACTGATTTCCGATACGCCGCCCAGCGGCGCCGCCCCGGCCCAAAGTAAGCCGAGCGAGCGGGAAGTGTCGCAGATTGTGTTTTCCGATGGTTTGGCCGCGATTTCGGTCTTCATTGAGCCGGGCAGCCAGAATCGCAATGAAGGCGCGGTCCAGCAGGGCGCCATGAATATCGTCGGTCGTCGCCAAGGGGATTACTGGCTGACGGTCGTGGGTGAAGTGCCGGCGGCTGCGATCCGCCAGGTTTCAAATTCCATCGAGCTGAAATCCAAATAAAAGAGACTGTTGCAATGACTTCACTGAAGAACTCCATCGCCGGCTCGCTGCTGGCGGCTTCCATTTTTGCCGCGGCGCCGGTCGTGATGGCTGCGCCGCCGGTGGTGTCGCCGAGCGTGGCGGCCTTGCCGGACTTCGCCGATATTGTGGATCGCACCGGCCCCGGCGTGGTCAATATCCGCACCACCGAGCGCGTGCGCCAGAATGCGCAGGGCCAGGGCGGGATGGATGATCCCGAGATGCAGGAGTTCTTCCGCCGCTTCTTCGGCATTCCCGTGCCGCGCCAGCAGCAGCCGGGCTCGCCGCGCGGTAATGGCAAGCAGGGCGGCCAGGGCCAGCAGGAAGAGGTGCCGCGCGGCGTGGGCTCGGGTTTCATCATCTCGGCCGACGGTGTCATCCTGACCAATGCTCACGTCGTGGAGGGCGCCAGCGACGTCTACGTGACGCTGACCGACAAGCGTGAATTCAAGGCCAAGATCGTCGGTTCGGATACCCGTACCGACGTTGCCGTGCTCAAGATCGATGGCAGCAACCTGCCGCGCCTGACCATGGGCGATTCCGACAAGATCCGCGCCGGTGAATGGGTGCTGGCGATCGGTTCCCCGTTCGGCCTGGAAAATACCGTTACCGCCGGCATCGTGTCAGCCAAGGCGCGCGACACCGGCGACTATCTGCCGCTGATCCAGACCGACGTCGCCGTAAACCCGGGCAACTCGGGTGGTCCGCTGATCAACCTCAAGGGCGAAGTGATCGGCATCAATTCGCAGATCTACAGCCGTTCCGGCGGCTTCATGGGAATTTCCTTCGCGGTGCCGATCGATGAGGCGCTGCGCGTGGCCGATCAGCTCAAGTCCAGCGGCCGCGTGACGCGCGGACGCATCGGCGTGCAGATCGGCGAAGTGACCAAGGATGTGGCCGAGTCGCTGGGTCTGGCGCGTGCGCAAGGCGCGCTGGTGCAGCGTGTCGAACCGGATGGCCCGGCCGCCAAGGCCGGTCTGGAAGCCGGCGACATCATCCAGAAGTACAACGGCGCGGCCATCGAGCGCCCGAGCGACCTGCCGCGCATGGTCGGCGCCACCAAGCCGGGCTCCAAGGCGACCGTCACCGTCTGGCGCAAGGGCAGTGCGCGCGACGTCAGCGTGACCGTGGTCGAGCTGGAGGCCGACAAGCCCAAGCAGGCCGAGGAGAAGAAGGCCAAGCCCGACAATGCACCCAACTCGCTGGGCCTGATCGTCAGCGACCTGTCGGATGCCCAGAAGAAGGAGTTGAAGGTGGATAACGGCGTGCTGGTCGAGTCCGCCATTGGCGCCGCAGCGGCCGCCGGTATCCGCCCGGGCGATGTGGTTCAGCGCGTCAATGAAGTCGATGTCAAGGATGCCAAGCAATTCGCCCAGCTGGTCGCCAAGCTCGACCCCAAGAAGCGCGCCGCAGTACTGGTGCGCCGTGGCGACTCCTCGCAATTCGTGCCGTTGCGACCGGGCAACGGCGGCAATTGACCGTCCTGGCTGCAGGCACTGACGCAGTTGGTAGTGCAAGGCTGCGCTTCCCCGGGAGCGCAGCCTTTTTCATTCGAATATTGAGACGGCTCACATGCCAGAAAAAGTCGATACGATCCGTTTCGTGATCTATTCCCGCAGTTACTGCCACCTGTGCGAGGACATGCGCGATGCGCTGCAAGCCGAGCTGGGGGCGACGCCGGCCGGCATCGACATGATCGACGTGGATACCGATCCGGCTCTGGTTGAGCTGTACGACGAACTGGTGCCGGTCCTGGTCGGCTTGCGCGGCCAGGCGCCGGGTGTGCGGCTTTGCCACTATCACCTGGACCGCGAAGCGCTGCGGGCCTTCCTGGCGGCGGGGAAAACCAGGGCCTGAACGCTGCCTTGGTGCCGGAAAAGCGGGCTTGTCCCTCTGAAATCCGGTAAAATGCCGGGTCGAACAAGCTGCTGCAAAGGCGCTCGGCCGGGGTAAGTCCCGCTACTGAGCGCCTTTTTTCATCGTTTCCTGTCTGTTAATGAACAATATCCGTAATTTCTCGATCATCGCCCACATCGACCACGGCAAGTCCACCTTGGCCGACCGCATCATCCAGTTGTGCGGAGGCCTTTCCAACCGCGAGATGGAAGCCCAGGTGCTGGATTCGATGGATATCGAGCGCGAGCGCGGCATCACCATCAAGGCGCAGACCGCCGCCCTGCAATACAAGGCCAAGGATGGCCAGATCTACAACCTGAACCTGATCGACACCCCGGGTCACGTTGACTTCAGTTATGAAGTCAGCCGCTCGCTGTCGGCCTGCGAAGGCGCGCTGCTGGTGGTCGATGCCTCGCAGGGCGTGGAAGCGCAGACCGTGGCCAACTGCTACACCGCGCTGGATCTGGGCGTGGAAGTGGTGCCGGTCCTGAACAAGATCGATTTGCCGTCGGCCGACCCCGACAATGCCAAGAGCGAGATCGAGGAAGTGATCGGCATCGACGCCTCCGACGCCACGCCGTGCTCGGCCAAGACCGGCCTGGGCGTGGAAGACGTGCTGGAAACCATCGTGGCCAAGGTGCCGGCGCCCAAGGGCGATCCGGACGCGCCGCTGCAGGCGCTGATCATCGACTCCTGGTTCGACAACTATGTCGGCGTGGTGATGCTGGTGCGTATCGTCAACGGCACCCTGCGTCCCAAGGAGAAGATCCTCTTCATGGCCACCGGCGCCCAGCACCTGACCGAAAGCATCGGCGTGTTCACGCCCAAGTCGCAGTCGCGCGAAGAGCTGACCGCCGGTCAGGTGGGCTTCGTGATTGCCGGCATCAAGGAACTGAAGTCGGCCAAGGTGGGTGACACCGTGACCCTGGCTTCGCGTCCCGCACCGGCGCCGCTGCCGGGCTTCAAGGAAGTGCAGCCGCAGGTGTTCGCCGGCCTGTTCCCGGTGGAAGCCAATCAGTACGACGCGCTGCGCGACTCGCTGGAAAAACTGAAGCTGAATGACGCCGCCCTCATGTACGAGCCGGAAGTCTCGCAGGCGCTGGGCTTCGGCTTCCGCTGCGGCTTCCTGGGCCTGCTGCACATGGAAATCGTGCAGGAACGCCTGGAGCGCGAGTTCGACATGGACCTGATCACCACCGCGCCCACCGTGGTGTACGAGGTGCAGATGCGCGACGGCACCATGCTGATGGTGGACAACCCGTCGAAGATGCCGGAAGTGTCCAAGATCGAGGAGGTGCGCGAGCCTATCGTCACCGTCAACCTGTACATGCCGCAGGAGTACGTCGGTTCGGTCATCACGCTGTGCACGCAAAAGCGCGGCGTCCAGACCAATATGAGCTACCACGGCAAGCAGGTGCAGCTGACCTATGAAATGCCGATGGCCGAAATCGTGCTCGACTTCTTCGATCGCCTGAAGTCGACCTCGCGCGGGTATGCGTCGATGGACTATGAGTTCAAGGAATACCGCGCCGCCGACGTGGTCAAGGTCGACATGCTGATCAACAGCGAGAAGGTCGATGCGCTGGCCATCATCGTGCACCGCGCCGCCGCGCAGTTCCGTGGACGCGCAGTGGCCGCCAAGATGCGCGAGCTGATCCCACGCCAGATGTTCGACGTGGCCATCCAGGCCGCCATCGGCGCCACCATCATCTCGCGCGAGAACGTCAAGGCGATGCGCAAGAACGTGCTGGCCAAGTGCTACGGCGGCGACATCTCGCGCAAGCGCAAGCTGCTGGAAAAGCAGAAGGCCGGCAAGAAGCGCATGAAGCAGGTCGGCTCGGTGGAAATCCCGCAGGAAGCGTTCCTGGCAATCTTACAAGTGGAAGAGAAATAACATGCAGGCATTGTTGGGCAACTTCGCGCTGATTTTGTTCGTCCTGATGGTGGTGACCGGCGTCGTCTGGTTCGCCGACACCTTCATGCTGTCCAAGCAGCGCCGCGCCCGCGCCGATGCCGCGCTGGCCGAGTTCGACGCCCGCGTGGCGCGCGACAAGGCCGAAGGCATCGAACGCGACGGCAGCATGCCGGGCAAGCGCGCCGAACTCGAAGCCAAGCTGACCAAGCAACCGGCCTGGATCGAATACTCGGGCAGCTTCTTCCCGGTGATCGCGCTGGTGTTCTTCCTGCGTTCCTTCCTGTACGAGCCGTTCAAGATCCCTTCGAGCTCGATGGTGCCGACTCTGCTGGTGGGCGATCTGATCCTGGTGAACAAGTACACCTATGGCATCCGCCTGCCGATCATCAACAAGAAGATCGTGGAAGTGAACAATCCGCAGCGCGGCGACGTCATGGTATTCAAGTATCCGAAGGACATGACGGTGGACTACATCAAGCGCGTTGTCGGCGTGCCTGGCGACAAAATTGTCTATAAAAACAAGCGCTTAACGGTCAATGGTGAAGAAATTTCTTATAAACCGCTCCCGGATTATCTGGACGAGGAAAATCTGACGTACTATAAGCAATGGCAGGAAAACCTGACCGGCGTAGAACACAAGATCCTCACGGATGAGCGTGCCCCGAACTTCGTGCCCAACCCCGATGCCTTCCCGCATCACGAGCTGTGCACCTACAACGCCGAAGGCTTCGCCTGCACCGTACCGCCGGGCGAATACTTCATGATGGGCGACAACCGGGACAACAGCCTGGACAGCCGCTACTGGGGCTTCGTGCCGGACCAGAACATTGTCGGCAAGGCATTCTTCGTCTGGATGAACCTTGGTAATTTGAAGCGGATCGGCGGCTTCCAGTAATAGCGCCGCATCCTGGTTAAGAAGTTTCCATTTGGCATTTTTTGCGTTGTGGAGGCAGACCGGAGCAGTTTTCAGCTTTGCTTTGAACCGATCCCGCTGACTGATCAGGACGGCCGTTTCCCGGACATGCGCGCATCGCGCGCCGGGCGGCGACCTGATGAATGACGGATGAAAAAATGGATCCTCAACTCTTGCAACATCGGCTAGGCCACAACTTCAAGGACGCTTCTTTGCTGCAGCAGGCCTTGACGCACCGTAGCCATAGCGCCTTGCATAACGAGCGGCTGGAATTCCTCGGCGATTCGGTGCTGAACTGCGTGGTGGCATCCCTGCTGTTCGAACGCTACGACAAGATCGACGAAGGCGACCTCTCGCGCCTGCGGGCCAACCTGGTCAAGCAGCAATCCCTCTACGAAATCGCCCAGCGGCTGGAGCTCTCGCAGTTCCTGCGCCTGGGCGAGGGCGAACTCAAGTCGGGCGGTTTTCGTCGTCCCTCGATCCTGGCAGACACGCTGGAGGCGCTGTTCGGCGCCATCTTCCTGGACTCCGGTTTTGACGCCGCATGCGGCGTGATCCGCTCGCTGTATATCCCGGTGCTGGAGCATGTCGATCCAAAGACCCTGGGCAAGGACGCCAAGACCCTGCTGCAGGAATTCCTGCAGGGGAAGAAGATCCCGCTGCCGCAATACAACGTGATCGCCACCCATGGCGCGGCCCACAACCAGGAGTTCGAGATCGAATGCCTGGTGCCCAAGCTGGACATCCAGGTGTTCGGCACCGGCGGCAGCCGTCGCGCGGGCGAGCAGGCCGCAGCCAAGCTGGCGCTGGAAGCGGTGCAGCTGGCGCTGGCGAAGACGCCGTCGGCCGGGCGCAAGCCGCGTGCGCGCACCACCCAGCTAAAGCTGGCCGGCATCGCGACCATCCAGCCGGATGCGCCGGAGCAGGAAGTGCTGGGCAAGGGCAATCGCCCCGATGCAGGCGAGCGCGGCGGCAACGTGAAGTCGATCAAGGCGGAGAAGGGCGACAAATCCGACAAATCCGACAAGTCGGAAGCGCGCGAGAAGCACGACCTGGTCGACAAGGCCGAACGCCTGGAAAAGTCCGAAGCCAAGGCGGAGGGCAAGGTGGAAAAGCAGGACAAACAAGACAAGCAGGACAAGCAGGACAAGCAAGACAAGACCGTGAAAGAGCCCAAGGAGCAGAAGGACGCCCAAGGCTCGGCACGTACCCCGGCGGCATCCCGCAATGAGGGCAAGAGCGGTAGCGAGCGCGGCGACGCGGTCGCGGCAGAACCCATATCGGCGACGGCAGTCGCCTCGCAATCCAGAACAGCATGACAGATTCCCCAATCGCCGGCGCGCAGCCGGCACAGGCGCCGGGCGATGACTATCGCTGCGGCTACATCGCCATCGTGGGCCGTCCCAATGTCGGGAAGTCGACATTGATGAACGTGCTGGTCGGCGCCAAGGTCAGCATCACCTCGCGCAAGGCGCAGACCACGCGCCACCGCATTACCGGCATTCAGACCATCGGCAGCACGCAATACGTCTACGTCGATACGCCCGGTTTCCAGACCCGCCACAGCAACGCGCTCAACAAGACGCTCAACCGCACCGTCACCACCACGCTGACGGCGGCTGATGTGATCCTGTTCGTCATCGAGGCCGGCACGTTCGGCCCGGCCGACAAGCAGGTGCTGGAGCTGTTGCCGCCCAACGTGCCGTGCATCCTCGTGATGAACAAGGCCGACCGCAACAAGGACAAGACCACGCTGATGCCGTTTGCGCAGGAGGTCGCCTCGCATCACAACTTCGCGGCCGTGGTGCCGGTGTCGGCCAAGCAGCGCTTCCAGCTGGATGCCTTGCAGGAGGAGGTGCGCAAGCTGTTGCCGAACAACCCGCCGATGTTCGACGAGGACGACATCACCGACCGCAGTGAGAAATTCCTCGCCTCCGAGATCGTCCGCGAAAAAGTCTTCCGCTTCGTTGGCGAGGAGCTGCCTTACACCAGCACGGTGCTGATCGAGAAGTTCGAGCAGGAGGGCAACCTGCGCCGTGTGTTCGCCGCCATCCTGGTTGAGCGCGACACCCACAAGGCCATGGTGATCGGACAGAAGGGCGCGCGCCTGAAGGAAATCTCAACCCAGGCGCGGCTGGACATGGAGCGCCTGTTCGGCGGCCCGGTCTATCTGGAGATCTGGGTCAAGGTCAAATCCGGCTGGGCCGACAACGAAGCCGGCCTGCGCGCTTACGGCTACGAATGAGCCGGCCGGGCGCGATTGATCCCGCAGCATATTCGATGGCATTCGCCGCGCGCAGCTGCGACGCGGCACAACGCATTGAGGACGGACAACGATGACTACCGTGCTTTCCGAATCCCAACTGGCCCAAGGCCAGGTTCGGGCTGACCTCCGGACCGAGGCCCCGGTTGCGCCGGCCCGCAGCGAGGCCAAGAAGCCCACGCGTGCGCGCAGCCGCGCCGTGCCGGAAAAGGAGCACAAGGTCCTGGCGCAGCCTGGCTTCATCCTGCACAGCTACCCCTACAAGGAAACCAGCCTGATCGTCGACGTGCTCTCGCGCGACTACGGCCGCGTGGCATTGGTGGCCAAGGGTGCCAAGCGTCCGCATTCGGCGCTGCGGGGCGCGCTGCAGACGTTCCAGCCGCTGTCGCTGTCCTGGAGCGGCCGCTCCGAAGTGCGCACCCTGACCGGCGCCGAATGGGTCGGCGGCCTGCTGCCGCTGGAGAACTCGGCCTTGCTGTGCGGTTTCTACCTGAACGAATTGCTGGTCAAGCTGCTGGCCCGGGAAGACGCGCACCCGGCGCTGTTCGACAACTACGTGGCCACCCTCAACAAGCTGGCTCACGGCGAGAACGCGCCCATCGTGCTGCGCCAGTTCGAACGCATCCTGCTGAAGCAGACCGGCGTGGCCGGCAACTGGAGCCATTGCACCGTCAGCGGCAAGACGGTTCAGGGCGACGGCATCTACGTGGTTGATCCCGAAGTCGGCACGCGGCCCGAGCGGTTGTCCGATCGCGCGCCCAAAGTCTCCGGCAAGACCCTGCTGGACATGGAGCGCGAGGACTACAGCGATCCGACCACCCAGCTGCAGAGCAAATTCCTGATGCGCTACCTGCTGGCCCACCATCTCGGCGGCGCCCAACTCAACACGCGTCAGATCCTGATCGACCTGATGCAGCTTTGATCCGTCGGCGACGGCCGGCTGGAAATACGCCTGGTCGTCCCGATATAGACAAAGAACTCCCGCTGTTCCGCTTCCCGCCGCGTCCGCCGCGGCTTTTCCGACGAACCCAACAACAAGATTCCTGTCGCCATGAGTTTCCTGCAGCCCGCCGGCCCCACGATTGAACTGGGCATCAACATCGACCACGTCGCCACGCTGCGCAACGCTCGTGGCACCAGTTATCCCGACCCGATCAAGGCGGCGCTGGAAGCCGAAGAGGCCGGCGCCGACGTCATCACGCTGCACCTGCGCGAAGACCGCCGCCACATCCGCGACGCCGATGTCCAGGCGATCCGCCCGTTGCTGCGCACGCGCATGAACCTGGAAGCTGCGGTCACGCGCGAGATGCTGGATTTCGCCTGCGTCATCAAGCCGCAGGACGTCTGCCTGGTGCCGGAAAAGCGCACCGAGGTGACCACCGAGGGCGGTCTGGACGTGGCAGGCCACTTCGCCGACGTGCAGGCGGCGATCCGCCAGCTGCAGCAGGAAAATATCCGCGTCTCGCTGTTCATCGACCCCGACGCGCAGCAGATCCGGGCCGCGGCCGAAGCCGGCGCGCCCGTCATCGAGCTGCATACCGGTCGTTACGCCGACGCCACCAGCGCTGCCGAGCAGCAGGAAGAACTCGAGCGCATCCAGTCCAGCGTGCTGGAAGGCGTCAAGCTGGGTCTGAAGGTCAACGCCGGTCACGGCCTGCATTACACCAACGTGCAGGCGATCGCCGCCATCCCGCAGATTGCCGAGCTCAACATCGGCCACGCGGTGGTGGCGCACGCGGTATTCGCCGGCTGGCGCAACGCCGTCTCGGAGATGAAGGCGATCATGGTCAAGGCGCGCCTGGCCGCCATCGGCAAGGCCTGAGGCGCGCGCATGATCTACGGCATCGGCACCGACATCCTCAAAATCCCGCGCGTGGTGGATGCGCTGGGACGCCACGGCGACCGCTTCGCCGGCAAGATCCTGGGCCCTGAGGAAATGCAGAAATACCTGCGCCGCAAGGCCAAGGTCGAGGCGCGCGGCGTGCGTTTCCTGGCCACCCGCTTCGCCGCCAAGGAGGCGTTCTCCAAAGCCATCGGCATGGGCATGCGCATGCCCATGACCTGGCGCGCCATGCAGGTGCTGAACGACCCCAGCGGCAAGCCCGTGGTGGTGTGCAGCGGCAGCCTGAAAACCTGGATGGAAGAGCAGGGGCTCACCGCCCAGGTCACCATCACCGACGAGGCTGAATACGCCGTCGCATTTGTCATCGTGGAGAAGAAATGAATGAAGTCGTGAGGCCGCTGGGTCCGGTCATGCTGGACGTGGTCGGCACCCGCCTGGACGCCGCCGATATCGCCCGCATCGCCCATCCGCTGACCGGCGGCGTAATCCTGTTCGCCCGCAATTACGAAAACCGCGCCCAATTGACCGAGCTGACCGCAGGCATCCGTCGCGCGCGTCCTGGCGTGCTGATCGCGGTCGACCATGAAGGCGGTCGCGTGCAGCGCTTCCGCACCGACGGCTTCACCCGCTTGCCGGCGATGGGCAAGCTGGGCCAGTTGTGGGACCAGGATGTATTGCAGGCCACCAAGCTGGCCACTGCGACCGGATTCGTGCTGGCGGCCGAGCTGCGCGCCTGCGGCGTCGATCTGTCGTTCACGCCGGTGCTGGATCTGGACTATGGTGAATCGACAGTGATCGGCGACCGCGCCTTCCACCGCGATCCGCGTGTGGTGACGCTGCTGGCCAAGAGCCTGAACCATGGCCTGGCGCTGGCTGGCATGGCCAACTGCGGCAAGCATTTCCCCGGTCATGGTTTCGTGGCGGCCGACTCGCACGTCGCCATTCCGGTCGATGAGCGCGAGCTCGACGCTATTCTCGGCGAGGACGCCACCCCCTACGACTGGCTCGGCATGAGCTTGGCGGCGGTGATGCCGGCCCACGTGATCTATCCCAAGGTCGACAAGAAACCCGCCGGCTTCTCGAAGAAGTGGCTGACCATGCTGCGCAAGCGCTTCGCCTTCCAGGGCGTGATCTTCAGCGACGACTTGAGCATGCACGGCGCCAGCGTGGCCGGCGGCGCGCTGGATGCGGCACAGGCCGCACTCGACGCCGGCTGCGACGTGGCGCTGATCTGTAATTCGCCCGACAAGGCCGACCAGATCCTGGCCGGCCTCGAAGGCGGCACCGATGCCGCCTCGGCCGCGCGCCGCGCGGCGCTGGTGCCGGCGTCGCCTGCCTTGGACTGGGAGGCGCTGCAGCGCGATGAGCGCTATCTCGCCGCACGCGAGCTGGTGCTGTCGCTGTAAGACCCCATCCGTTTTTTAGCCGCCGCCATGTCCGAACCGACCGATACGCAATTGCCCGATCCGCGCGAACTCGTGCTGGAGACGGTGGCGCGGCTGCCGCACTTGCCTGGCGTCTATCGCTACTTCGACAGTGAAGACAACGTGCTCTACGTCGGCAAGGCGCGCGACCTGAAGAAGCGCGTTTCCAGCTATTTCCAGAAGACGCTGACCAGCCCGCGCATCGCCATGATGGTGGAGCGCATCGCGCGCCTGGAGACCACCGTCACGCGCAGCGAGGCCGAGGCGCTGCTGCTGGAAAACAACCTGATCAAGACGCTGCGTCCGCGCTTCAACATCCTGTTTCGCGACGACAAGTCCTATCCCTACCTGAAGATCACCGGCCACGCCTTCCCGCGCATGGCCTATTACCGCGGCGCGGTTGACAAGCGCAACCAGTATTTCGGCCCGTTTCCCAATGCCGGCGCGGTGAAGGAGTCGATCCAGATCCTGCAGAAGGTATTCCAGTTGCGCACCTGCGAAGACACGGTCTATACCAATCGTACGCGACCCTGCCTGCTGCACCAGATCCACCGCTGCAGCGGGCCTTGCGTGAAGCTGGTCAGCGCCGAGGATTACGCGATCGATGTCGAGAACGCCTCCAAATTCCTGCGCGGCCGCCAGACCGAGGTGATGCAGGCGCTGGAGCAGAAGATGCACGCCTTCGCGGCCGACCTCAAGTTCGAGCAGGCGGCGGCTGTGCGCGACCAGATCGGCTCGCTGTCGTCGGTGCTGCACCAGCAGAGCATGGAGACGGTGAGCGACGCCGACATCGACATCATCGCCGTGGTGGTGCAGGGTGGGCGCGCCTGCGTCAACCTGGCGATGGTGCGCGGCGGCCGCCATCTGGGCGACCGCGCGTATTTCCCCACGCATGTGGATGATGCGCAGGACACCGCCGAGGACAGCATCGAGGTCGAAGTGCTGAAGGCTTTTCTGGCGCAGCACTACATCGACAAATTCATTCCCGGTTCGCTCATCGTCAGCGTCGAGTTCGACGATCCGGCGCTGATGGTAGCGCTGATGGAGCAGTGCGGGCACCGCATCGCGCTGACGTTCCAGCCGCAGGGCCAGCGCCGCCAGTGGCTGGAAATGGCGGCCAAGGGCGCCGAGCTGTCGCTGGCGCGGCTGCTGTCGGAGCAGGGTTCGCAGCAGGCGCGCACGCGCGCACTGGCCGAGGTGCTGGAGCTGGAGTCGGACGACCTGGAAAACCTGCGCGCCGAATGCTTCGACATCAGCCACACACAGGGCGAAGCGACCCAGGCCTCGTGCGTGGTGTTCCATCACCACGCTATGCAGAACGGCGAATACCGCCGTTACAACATCAACGACATCACGCCGGGCGACGACTACGCCGCCATGCGCCAGGTGCTCACGCGCCGCTATGAGAAGGTCGCCAACGGCGAGGGCGTAATGCCTGACATCGTGCTGATCGACGGCGGCAAGGGGCAGGTTGAAATGGCGCGCCAGGTGCTGACCGAGCTGGGCCTGGACATCAGCCTGATCGTCGGCGTGGCCAAGGGGGAAGGGCGCAAGGTCGGCCTGGAAACCCTGGTGTTCGCGGACGGCCGCGCGCCGCGCGAGCTGGGCAAGGAATCGGCGGCGCTCATGTTGATTGCGCAGATCCGCGACGAGGCACACCGCTTCGCCATCACCGGCATGCGCGCCAAGCGCGCCAAGGCGCGCCAGACCTCCCGCCTGGAAGAGATCGAAGGCATCGGCGCCAAGCGCCGCCAGCGGCTGCTGGCGCGCTTTGGCGGCTTGCGCGGGGTGGCCGACGCCAGCGTGGATGAACTGGCGTCGGTGGACGGCATTTCGCGCCTGCTGGCCGAGGAAATCTACCGCCAGCTGCACTGAGCAGGCTGCGGGCCACGTTGGCCGTGTCGCTTAGACGAGCCGTGGCTGAGTGACTCTGCTACTATTCGTTAAAATTTTTTTGTGTACGCCGCTTCAACCTAACAAGACGTATGCCTCTCAACTTTCCCATTCTGCTGACCTGGCTGCGGGTTGCGCTGATCCCGCTGGTGGTCGGCGTGTTCTATCTTCCCGAGATCGGCCTGAACCGTTTCGAGCAAGGCGTAGCCTCCACCATCATCTTCATCGTCGCCGCCGCGACCGACTGGTTTGACGGTTTCCTCGCGCGCCGCTGGAACCAGACCTCGGCCTTCGGCGCCTTCCTCGATCCGGTCGCGGACAAGCTGATGGTCACCGGCGCCTTGCTGGTGCTGGTGCACTTGGGCCGTGTGCATCCGGTCATCGCCTTCATCATCATCGGGCGCGAGATCGCGATCTCGGCGCTGCGCGAGTGGATGGCGCAGATCGGCGCTTCCAAGTCGGTGGCGGTGAGCTCGCTGGGCAAGATCAAGACCACGGCGCAGATGATCGCCATCCCCATGCTGCTGTACTACGACACGCTGCTGGGCGTCATCGATACCCGGCTGTGGGGCGCGATCCTGCTGTTCATCGCCGCGGTGCTGACGGTGTGGTCCATGCTGTACTACCTGCGCCGTGCGATGCCGCTGATAAAAAACGTGCAGGAAAAATCATAAATGATGTTGACAATTTCCAACGGTGCCCTATAATAGCGTTCTGTTGTCGATGCGGGAGTAGCTCAGTTGGTAGAGCGATACCTTGCCAAGGTATAGGTCGAGAGTTCGAGACTCTTCTCCCGCTCCAGGTTACTTGGAAAAAAGGAAGCCTAACAAAGCTTCCTTTTTTTATTGTATGAGGCGCGTGCACGTCAACGATGTGTGGTGCAACCCAGGTTGGATCAACGCAAAAATGTTTGCTAAAAAGATGTTTGCAAACAACACGCGTTTTAGGTAGTATGCGTGTCCCCAAGGCGGGGTAGCAAAGTGGTTATGCAGCGGCCTGCAAAGCCGTCTACGCCGGTTCGATCCCGACCCCCGCCTCCAAAACACTCCATGCGGGAGTAGCTCAGTTGGTAGAGCGATACCTTGCCAAGGTATAGGTCGAGAGTTCGAGACTCTTCTCCCGCTCCAG
>NZ_JAGIPZ010000001.1:435558-1152182 GCF_017814915.1 Herbaspirillum sp. LeCh32-8
TGCGGGAGTAGCTCAGTTGGTAGAGCGATACCTTGCCAAGGTATAGGTCGAGAGTTCGAGA
This sequence comes from Herbaspirillum sp. LeCh32-8, assembly GCF_017814915.1. Classification (GTDB taxonomy): domain Bacteria; phylum Pseudomonadota; class Gammaproteobacteria; order Burkholderiales; family Burkholderiaceae_D; genus Herbaspirillum. The sequence continues at coordinate 435,620 of NZ_JAGIPZ010000001.1, forward strand.
CTCTTCTCCCGCTCCAAAATCGAAAAAGAGGAAGCCTGATGGCTTCCTCTTTTCGTTTCTGCTTTTCCTTCCTGTTTTTTCTCATCTGTATTCGCTGCCGGTGTCGCCGTACCGGGGAGCTTTCGTGCTGCTTTCGCCGCGCGCGATGAATCGCCGAGGGGCGGTATTCAGACACATCACGATAGTTAGGACAGCGCTTTTTTTTGCGTCGTTTCCATGCGCCGATCCGGTGGGAGTGGCTGCGATTTTTGTTGATTTTTCTTGCCGGAATTCATGTGTGGCACAACAATTTTTGAGTCCAAGCAACGAAAATCAACTTATCGCACCACAAGCGCGCGATAAGTGAATTGCACAATTGCTATTGCCGGGTTTCCCATCTACATTGAGCGAAGCAGGCGTTCGCCTGTTCAACTCCATTTGATTCGGGGGAAACAATGGACAGCTTTCAAAAAGAGATTGATGAAAGAACCAATCTCACGGCATCCAACAAGTTCGAGCTTCTGTTGTTCCGTCTGGGGACGGATCCGCACGGAGAGCGTTCCGAGCTGTTCGGCATCAACGTGTTCAAGATTCGCGAGATCGTTCCGATGCCGCCGGTTACCAAGGCCGCAGGCACGCAGTCGCCGATGCTGGGCATGGTCAACATTCGTGGCCAGATCATTTCCGTGATCGACTTGCCGGCCGTGGTGGGCTGTACGCCCAAGACCGGGCTGAACATCCTGCTGGTGACCGAATACGCGCGCAGTACGCAGGCCTTTGCGGTGGAGTCGGTGGATGAGATCGTACGCCTGGAGTGGAAGCAGGTGTTGTCGGCCGAAACCAAGGCCGGCGGTCGCTTCGTCACCAGTATTGCGCGTCTGGATTCCGATCAGGAGACCAGCCGCCTGGCGCAGGTGCTCGACGTCGAGCAGATCCTGCACGAGATCATGCCCAGCAATCGGGAAGAGAAGGTGGCCGGCATGGTCAAGGTGGATGGCCGCATGAAGGCGGGCACCATCGCCATCGCGGCGGATGACTCCAAGGTCGCGCGTTCGCTGATCGAGCAAGGCCTGAATGCGATGGACATCCCGTTCGAGATGCACAACACCGGCATGGATGCGTGGCAGAAGATCCAGCGCATCGCGCGTGAAGCGCGCGCTGAAGGCGTACCGATCACCGACAAGATCGCTTTTGTGCTGACCGACCTGGAAATGCCCGAAATGGACGGCTTCACGCTGACCCGCAACATCAAGGCGGATGATTTCCTGAAGCGGATCCCGGTGATCGTCCACTCCTCGCTGTCCGGCGAGGCCAACGAGGATCACGTGCGCAGCGTCGGCGGCGATGCCTATGTCGCCAAGTTCGAGGCCAATGCGTTGTCAGCCTCCATCCTGAGTGTGTTGAGTCCCGTGCCTGCCTGAGCACCACTGGAAGCCCAGCCTTCAGCGCGCCAACAGAACGCAAAAACGCCGGGTGCATGCCCGGCGTTTTCTTTGGCTCGGCCTCGCCGCCGCGATTTGAACTGCCAGAAGCAGGGCGCAGCTGTTCCTCCCTCGGCGGCGCGCTATCTCGTATACTGTCGTCCTTTCCATTCCTGTCGCGCCACAGGCGGTGGTCCAGCCGGCCGTCACTTCCATCACCTCATTGACCTGTTCATGCAGATTCCCGCCATTGCCCCCATTTACGATGCAGAACTGGCCGCGCGCCTGGATCGTCGCATCGACGACAAGACCAAGCCGCAGGGGAGCCTGGGCGTGCTGGAGCGACTGGCGCGGCAAATCGGCCTGATCCAGCGCAGCGAACGGCCCGTGACCGCCAGGCCGGCCATCGTGGTGTGCGCCGGCGACCATGGCGTGACCGCGGAAGGCGTGTCGGCCTATCCGCAAAGCGTGACCTGGCAGATGGTGGAAAATTTCCTGGCCGGCGGCGCCGCCATCAACGTCTTTGCGCAGCAGAACGCTTGCGCGCTGCATATCGTCGATACCGGCGTGAACCATGATTTCGGAGTGCGTGCCGGCCTGGTCGATCGCAAGGTCGCGCCGGGCACGCGCAACTTCTGCGAGCAGGCCGCCATGAGCTCCGCGCAGTGCGAGCGCGCTCTGCAAGCCGGCATGCAATTCGTCGACGAGTTGGATTGCGACGTGCTCGGTTTCGGCGAGATGGGCATCGGCAACACCACCGCAGCTGCCGCACTGATGGCGGCGCTGACCGGCATTGCCGCGCGCGACTGCGTGGGCGCGGGCACCGGCCTGGATGAGCAGGGCGTCGCCCGCAAGCGTGAAGTAGTCGAGCGCGCTCTGCGCCTGCACGCCGATGCGCGCGATCCGCTGGCCATCCTGGCCGCGTTCGGCGGTTTCGAGATCGCCTTCATCGCCGGCGCCATGCTGCGGGGCGCGCAGCTGCGCAAGGTCTTGCTGGTGGATGGATTCATCGTTACCTCTGCGCTGCTGGTGGCGTCTGCCCTGCAGCCTGCGGTGCAGGACTATTGCGTGTTCTCGCACTGCTCGGATGAGGCCGGGCACCGCCGCATGCTGGATCACCTGAAGGCGCGTCCGCTGATGCAGCTCGACCTGCGTCTGGGAGAGGGCACCGGCAGCGCGCTGGCCTTGCCGCTGCTGCGCGCGGCGGTCAACTTCCTGGAGCGCATGGCGACCTTCTCGTCGGCCAGCGTCAGCGGAAAACATGACTGAGCCGATCGGCGACGGCACCCTGCAAGCGCCCTCCAGCCGGGGCGCGCTGCACCAGCTGCGCCTGTTCTTCATCGCATTGCAATTCTTCACGCGCCTGCCCATCCCGCGCTGGGTGGGCTTTCACGCCGACTGGCTGCAGCGCTCGACCCGTTACTTCCCCCTGGTCGGCTGGGTCGTGGCCTGGGCGGCGGCGCTGGTCTATGTATTGGCGGCGCAGTTGTGGCCCCAGCCGGTCGCGGTGCTGCTCTCGACCATCGCCGGCATCTGGCTTACCGGCGCTTTTCATGAAGACGGTTTCGCCGACGTGTGCGACGGCCTGGGCGGCGGGCTCACGCGTGAGCGTGCGCTGGAGATCATGCGCGATTCGCGCGTCGGCGCTTACGGCGTGATCGGCATCGCGCTGCTGCTGGCGACTAAGGTGGCGGCGCTCAACGCGCTGCTGCCGTTCCAGCTGCTGGCCGCGCTGGGGATTGCTCATCCGTTGTCGCGCTGGCTGGCGACCTGCCTGATCTGGCGGCTGGACTATGTGAGGGAAGAGGGCAAGGCCAAGCCGCTGGCGCAGCACATGGGCGGCGGCGAATTCCTGCTGGCCACCTGTTTCGCGGTCGTGCCCGTGATAGGTGTGATTTGCCTGGGCATGATGTCGTGGCAGCGGGTTGTGGCCGGGCTCGTGTTGGCGGCGATCGCCGCGGCCTGGCTGGCGCGTCGCTTCGTCAGGCGCCTGGGAGGCTATACCGGCGATTGCCTGGGCGCCGTGCAGCAATTGAGTGAAACCGCTTTTTACCTGGGCGCGCTGGCCGCGACGCCCGGCATCTTCAGATATTGATCCCATGAAGCTCCATCTCGTTCGCCATCCCCAACCCATCCTCGACAAAAGCTACTGCTACGGCAGCAGCGACGTGGCGGTCGCCGCAGAGACGCTGGAACTGTGCAGCGAGCTGGTGGCGAGCCAGCTGCCGCGCGGCGTGCCGATCTGCTCCAGCCCCTTGCAGCGCTGCGCCGATCTGGCTCTGGCATTGGCGCAAGCATTGGGTGTGGAAAGCATCGCGTTGGATAGCGGCCTGCAGGAGATGCATTTCGGCAGCTGGGAGCTGCGCGCCTGGGACGACATCGCCTGGGCCGAGGTCGAGGCCTGGAACCGCGATCTCGCGCATCACGCCCCGGGCGGCGGAGAGACCCTGGTGAACGTTGCGCAGCGCGTGTGGGAAGTGTTTGATGAGCTGTGCCTTGCGCGGGTGAGCGACACCATCGTGGTGTGCCACGGTGGTTCGATTCGCATGCTGCGCGCCTGCGCCGCGTGGCAGGCAGAGCATGGCGCCGGGGCCGCGCCGGATGCTACCGCGTTTGAGGCGATCGCCCTGCGTGCAGCGGCGGACCGGCGCGACATCGGCTTTGGCGAGGTGCTGCTGCTGGAGGTGGCGGAAGCGGCGCAACTGGCGGGATAGTTGCAGAGCGGGGTGGGGCTATCAGCGCCTCTCCGTCGGATGGCAACATTGGCGGCGACCGGTAAAGCGGCAAAGCAAAAAGACAAGAGACCTGACGGTCTCTTTTTTTCGTCCCGCATCTGCAGCAGATATCCCGCATCCGCCTGTTTTGGGGACGCATGAGGGCCATGCCATGCGGCAAGTGGACTCAGGAATTTCCTTATACGATTACCAACTTTTTTTAACTACTATTTGACCAATAGTCGCAAAAGGTCTTGTTTCCAATAGTAATATGTGGAAAAAATGACAACTAATTTTGGAGTGTTTTCTCATGGCAATTGATATGTCCGGCAAGACGGTTCTCATCGTCGACGACAGCAAGGTTTCCAGGATGGTGATCAAGGCGCATATCATTGCGGCGCATCCGGACTGGAAAGTGCTGGAGGCGGGCAATGGGGAGGAGGCCGTCAAGCTGGTCGACCAGTCGCCGCCGGATTTCTGCACCATGGATATCAACATGCCGGGGATGCTCGGCACCGACGCCGCCGCCGCGATCCTGCAATCGCATCCGCAGGTGCGTATCGCCATTTTCTCGGCCAATATCCAGGAAACCGTCCAATCGCGCGCCCAGCAACTGGGTGCGACCTTCGTCGCCAAGCCGGTGACCGAAAAGTCGATCGGCCAGGCCCTGCAGCACTTCCTGGGGGCAGCGTGACGATACTCTCCGAGATCGAAACCGATGCGCTGACCGAAATCTTCAACGTCGGCGCCGGGCGCGCTGCGCTGAGTTTGTCGGAAATCGTCGGCGATGAGGTTCGGTTATCCGTGCCGTCGGTCGAAGTGCTGCGCACGCGCGAAATCGATGAGCGCGTGCTGGCGCTGGCCAATGCGCGCTTCGCCACCGTCAGTCAGATTTTCGACGGCCCCTTCGATGCCGAGGCGGTGCTCTTGTTCACGGAAGAGCACGCGCTGGAGATCGTACGCGACATGATGGGCTCGCAGATGAGTCTGGACGAACTCGCCGAGTTCGAGCAAGAAGCCATGTGCGAGCTGGGCAACATCATCCTTAACGCCTGCCTGTCGGCCATGGCGGATATGCTGGGCATCACGCTCAATAGCTCGCTGCCGAACTACGCCGTCTCTTCCCCGGCCGAGATTTCCACGCGCCTGGCTACCGGCGAAAGCGAGGAGACCTACGTCCTGGTACTGCATATCGATCTGGTGATCGAAAAGCACCACACCGAAGGGCACCTGATCTTCCTGTTGAGCTCGACTTCGCTCAACAAACTCGTGACGCACATCCAGCGTTACCTGAACAACATCGCGCTGTCATGACCAGCATCGTTCCAGGCCGCTTTGCCGCTGAAGACGTCTATGACAATCTGAACTTCGGATTGGTCATGCTGGACAAGGACTTCAACATCCTGCTCTGGAACCAATGGATGGTCAGGCACAGTCGTGTGCCGGCCGAAGGCGCCCTGAACGCCAACTTCATCGCGCTGTTCAACCAGCAGCTGGCGCCGGGCTTCCTGCGTGCGCTGTCCAATACCATCAGTTACGGCTTGCCCGCGATGTTGTCGAGTGCCTTGCATCGTTCGCCGCTGCCGCTGTATCACGTCTATGTGCCCAACGACGGCGAGCCGCCGGCGCGCATGGTGCAATCGGTGGTGATGACGCCGATTGCGGCGCCGGACGGCAGCCGTTCCTGCCTGATTCAGATCAGCGACTCCAGCCACTCGGTCAAGCGCGAGAAAATCCTGATGTCGCACTCCGAGGCGCTCAAACGCCAGGTGGTGACCGACGGTCTGACCGGCGTGAACAACCGTCGCTTCTTCGACGAGAACTACACGCTGGCGTTGCAGCAGGCCATGCGCAACCACAGCACGTTGTCGCTGTTCATGATCGACATCGATTTCTTCAAGCAATACAACGATCACTACGGACACGTTGCCGGCGACCGCGTCCTCAAGCGGGTGGCCGAGACGCTCAAGGAGCAGCTGGCTTCGCCCACCGACGTATTTGCGCGATACGGCGGAGAGGAGTTCATCATTCTCTCGGGCGGGCTGGAGAAGGACCAGGCGGCGGAGTTCGGCGAGCGCTTGCGCGAAAGTGTCAGTGCATTGGGAGAACCTCACGACAAATCGCTGGTCAACCGCTGTATGACGATCAGCGTTGGCGTATGTACTCGTGCTCCGGGCGAGGAGGTAGACGGCCGCAACCTGCTGGCCACCGCCGATGCCGCGTTGTACCGCGCCAAACTGGGCGGGCGCAACAAGGTGGTCTCCACCGACTGAGGGCGGCCAGACCGGCATTAATCGCCCGGTCAGTCGTCAAGGCAGCCGTCGATTACTGCAGCAAACATGGCGCGCGAGGTCGCGCCATTATCCACCGATCCATCAATTGTCCAATTCTCGGGCAATTTATAGGAAACCCTTACCCGGCAAGGCTGTCCGATCTTCAGTCGCGGCTTATCAACAGACTTGTTCACAGCTTTTGTGAGTAACTTTTTTGCCGGCGTCTAACCCGCGTGGGGCGGGGATTTGCTCACTTTGCGTATAATGCCGGGCTGCCGCACTGTTGATGGCGTGCAAATAATTTCCTTCCTGATAATGACCTGATGCGACGACTGCTGTTACTGCTGTTGACCTTCCTGCTCCCGCTGCAATTGCTGGCGGCGACGGTGGTCGACCTGCCGTCGCCGGTCGCGCAAGCGCATGCCGCTGCAAGCGCCGACGGCGAGGCGTGCCGGTCGCCTGAGGTTGCGACGATCAACCGGATTGTTGTCGATCCGGCACCCTTGCATGCCTCGACATTCGTCACTGACGGGGCTGTCGCGTCGTCTGCTGCACTGTCTGAATCCGGCGCCGGTCAGGATGGCGAAGAAGACGACGGCGCCGCGCCGTCCGCACAAGCCGAACTCGAAGATCACACCATCCCGGCGCGCATCGCAACGCCGGACATTCCCTGGCAGCCGTTCCCGCACCTCTTCTCGGCTCCGTTGAGCTGGGCCTCCTTCGTGCGCGACCAGCAACGCCCACCGCCGCTAGTTTGATGTCCTTCATGCGCTGACCGCGCCGGGCGCTTGCGTCCGGGCGGGCGCATGCCTGTGCCTTCCTTTCGCAAGTTTCGCAATGCCGCGCCGCACCGGCAGAGGTGCCACGGCGCTTCAACCACCTCGGGAAAAATCATGAAACGCATCATTCTGTTCCTCGTCACCAACTTGGCTGTGATGTTGGTGCTCAGCTTTACCGCCAGCCTGCTCGGCATCAACCGCTATCTCACCGCCAACGGCATGAACTTCGGCATGCTGCTGCTGTTCTGCGGCCTGATGGGCTTCGGCGGCTCCTTCATCTCGCTGTTCATGTCCAAGACCATCGCCAAGTGGTCCACCGGCGCGCGCGTAATCGAGCAGCCGCAGAACTCCACGGAGCTGTGGCTGATGACCACTGTGCAAAACCTGGCGACCCGCGCACAGCTGCCGATGCCGGAAGTGGCGGTGTACGACGGCCCGCCCAACGCCTTTGCCACCGGCGCCAGCAAGAGCAATTCGCTGGTGGCGGTGTCCACCGGCCTGCTGCAGGGCATGACCAAGGAGGAAGTGGAGGCGGTGCTGGCGCACGAGGTGGCGCACATCGCCAACGGCGACATGGTTACGCTCACCCTGATCCAGGGCGTGGTGAATACCTTTGTGATGTTCTTCGCGCGCATTGTCGGCTACTTCGTCGACTCCTTCCTGCGCCGTAACAACGAGGAGAACAACGGTCCCGGCATCGGCTACATGGTGACCGTGTTCGTATGTGAGATCGTGTTCGGCATCCTGGCCAGCGTCATCGTCATGTACTTCTCGCGCCAGCGTGAATATCGCGCCGACGCCGGCGCCGCGTCGCTGATGGGTTCCAACGCGCCGATGATCAATGCGTTGCGCCGCCTGGGCGGCATGCAGTCCGACGGCTTGCCGCAAAACCTGCAGGCGTCCGGCATCTCGGGTCGCGAGTCGTGGCTGGGCCTGTTCTCCAGCCACCCGCCGCTGGAGTCGCGCATCGCCGCGCTGCAGTCGCGTCGCTGATCTCCCGGTCACGCATTCGTGCGGCGCCGCGCCATGCGCCGCACGGATGTTGCCGCACCGACATGTTGACGTGTTAGGCTTGCGGTCGTCGCCGGTGCTTCTTCTTCGCAGTCACTCCAAGACCATCATCCACCCAGAAAGGATCACTGACTGATGCCCCATCACACCCCCCTCATCGCCACCATTGTCGGCGGCCTGGTTCTGGCCTTCATCTTCGGCACCTTGGCTAACCGCTTCAGGATGCCGCCGTTGATCGGCTACCTGGTCGCCGGCATCGCCATCGGTCCCTTCACGCCTGGCTTCGTCGGCGATGCCGACCTGGCGCAGGAGTTGGCCGAGATCGGCGTGATCCTGCTGATGTTCGGGGTGGGGCTGCATTTCTCGCTCAAGGATCTGCTGTCGGTGAAAAATATCGCTATCCCCGGCGCGGTGGCGCAGATCGCTATTGCCACGCTGCTGGGCATGGGGCTGGGGTGGGCGCTGGGCTGGCCGTTCGGTGAGGGCTTCCTGTTCGGGCTGGCGCTGTCGGTGGCCAGCACCGTGGTGCTGCTGACGGCGCTGCAGGAACGTCGTTTGGTGGAGACCAAGCGCGGTCGCATCGCCGTCGGTTGGCTGATCGTGGAAGACATCGCCATGGTGCTGGCGCTGGTGCTGATCCCGGCGCTCTCCGGCGTGCTGGGCGGCAAGGGCGACGCCCTGTCCGGCAACGCCTTGCTGCTGACGCTGGGCATCACGCTGGGCAAAGTGGTGGCCTTCGTGGCGGTGATGCTGATCGTCGGTCGTCGCGTGATCCCGTGGATCCTGGAGCGCATCGCCGACACCGGTTCGCGCGAGCTGTTTCGCCTCGCTGTGCTGGCCATTGCGCTCGGGTTTGCGCTTGGCTCGGCCTATGTGTTCGGCGTCTCGTTCGCGCTGGGCGCTTTCTTTGCCGGCATGATCTTGTCCGAATCCGAGCTGAGCCACCGCGCCGCCGAAGAGTCGCTGCCGCTGCGCGATGCTTTCTCCGTGCTGTTCTTCGTCTCGGTGGGCATGCTGTTCGATCCGTCGGTGCTGGTGCGCGAGCCACTGCTGGTGCTGGCGACCGTGCTGATCATTGTGGTCGGCAAGTCGTTGGCGGCGCTGCTGATCGTGCGTGCCTTCGGCCATCCGATGTCGACCGCGCTGACCATCTCGGCCAGCCTGGCGCAGATCGGCGAGTTCTCCTTCATCCTCGCCACGCTGGGTATTTCACTGGATCTGCTGTCGCCCGTCGGGCGCGACCTGATTCTTGGCGGCGCGATCCTGTCCATCCTGATCAATCCCTTGCTGTTCTCGCTACTGGACAGGCTGCAGGCGCGCGCGAGCGGCGAGGGCGATGCCGCCGCAGCCGAAGCGTCGCTGCAGACGGTGGATCTGGACGGTCACGTGGTGCTGGTCGGCTACGGCCGCGTGGGGCGCGGCATCGGCGAGCAATTGCGCGCCCAGGGGCATCCCTTCGTGGTGATTGAGGCGCAGCTGGAAAATGTCGATGCCTTGCGGGCCCAGGGCGTGCCGGTCATCTACGGCAATGGCGCTCAGAGCGAATTGCTGAAGGCCGCGGCCATCGAGCGCGCGCGCTGGCTGTTGGTGGCGATTCCGGAGGCGTTCGAGGCGGGACAACTGATTGAGCATGCGCGCGCCGCCAATCCTGCTGTGCAGATCGTGGCGCGTGCGCATTCGGATGCCGAGATCGAGCATCTGGAAAAGCATGGCGCGCATCAGGTGATCATGGGCGAACGCGAGATCGCGCGCGGCATGCTGGGGGTCATCGGCACCGGTGCACAGGGCGCTTGAGCTTCGGCGATATTTGGGTTTCGGCGATATCCCCGATATCCCGGGAGCGCAGGATCAAGCTGCGGCGTCTTGCGTCCTGCAGCATTTTTTCAGCCATGCTACAGTCCCGTCTGCCGTGGGGTTGGACTTCACGTCCACTGCACGGCAACAAGTTCTCGGGGCGGGGTGAAACTCCCCACCGGCGGTAATCCCGCGGCGCCACCCGGCGCCGGCAGGTAGCCCGCGAGCGCCCGGCAGTCGATTTGTTCGGCAGCCGGGGTCAGCAGACCTGGTGAGATCCCGGGGCCGACGGTCACAGTCCGGATGAAAGAGAACGGGATGTCCGACACCGCGTGCTGCGTTCGCAGCGTGTGAGCGGCCGCGCATTCCCACGCCCTGTTTATTCATCGAACAGGAGTCCTGAACCCATGTCTCAATCGCATCAAACGCAGCAAGCGCATCTTTCCGCAATCCATTCCCATCACGGCAAGCGCATCGCCTTCGTCCAGGCCAGCTGGCACAAGGACATCGTCGACCAGTGCCGCATCGCCTTTACCGAAGAAATGGGCAAGCTGGGCTGGCCGCTCGAGAGCATCGATTTCTTCGAGCTGCCCGGCGCCTTTGAAATCCCCCTGCACGCAAAAGTGCTGGCCAAGACCGGCAAGTATGCCGGCATCGTCGCCAGCGGCCTGGTGGTCGACGGCGGCATCTATCGCCATGACTTCGTCGCGCAATCGGTGATCTCGGCGCTGATGCAAGTGCAGCTGGAGTCCGAAGTGCCGGTATTCTCGGCAGTGCTGACGCCGCATCATTTCCATTCGCACGGCGAACACCAGACCTTCTTCCACGAGCATTTCCTGGTCAAGGGGCGCGAGGCGGCACATGCATGCGCCAGCACCGTGGCCAAGCTGGCGCAAGTGAAGGCGGCTGCGGCGGCGCAGCCGGCGTTGAACGCGGCGTAACCCAGTTCGCTTCATGAGGGAGGGCGGCGCAATGCCGCCCTCGCGCCAAACGGCATTCATTGAAGTAATGTTCTTGATGCTTGTGAAGCATTTGCTTACAAACATTACGCCTTTTCTCTAGATGCACTGTGAGTGCAGGCCTATATTCACGATACGTATTCCAGAACAAGAGGAGCCATCGTGAAAAAATCGATTTCCATGATTGCCGGCATGTTTGCCATTGCGGCCGTGGCCGGTCTTTCCGCCGCCCCGGCCATGGCCGGACATGTGTCCATCGGCGTCAACATCGGCGTGCCCGGCGCTTACATGGCGCCGCAGCCGGTGTATGTCCAGCCGGCGCCGGTGTACGCGCCGCCGCCTCCGGTGTATGTGCGCCCGGCGCCGGTCTACTACGTCAACCCGGCGCCGGTGTACGTGGAGCGCGACTACTATCGTCGTCATCGCCACTGGCATCGTCCGCCGCCGCCTCCGGGCTACTGGCATCGCTGATGCGCAAGCGTCCGGCTCGACGCCAACATCGGTATTGAGCGCGGCAATAAAAATGGCGGCCTTGGGCCGCCATTTTTTGTTGTCTGCACGATGCTGGAGGCTTACTTCTGCGCCGGCTTGTCGTCGTCTTCGGTGTCCACCAGCAGATAACGCTCGGCCGCGCCGAAGAAGCGATCATAGAAATCGGAAGAGCGGATGGTTTCGCTGGACACGCGCACCATGGAGTCGTCGCTGCTGCCGAACGGCATCGATACCGAACCCAGCACGCCCACGCCCAGGCTGGCCGACGAATTGCTCTTCTTTAACGCGAAGCCATCCTGGGTGGCGCTGACGAACATGGTCGAGCTCTTGCCGTTGCCATTGGAGGCGCACACCACGTGGAAGGCGATTTCCATGTGCTTGTCGCTGGCCGGCTGGAAGCTCTTGTTGCCGTCCAGCGAATTATCGGTAGTCTTGTTGATGATGTAGCCCTGGCCCAGCAAGGCGCGGCGCGCGGCCTCGCATACCGCTTTTTCGCTGCCGGGGAAGCTGCGCGAGAAGGCGCTGGTGTCGCTGAACTCTTCCTGATGATAGAACGCGGTCTTGCCGGTCGTGCAGGCGGCAAGGCTCAGGGAGAGTGCGGCGATGAGGCAGGACAAGCGAGAAAAGCGCGAGCGTGACATGTGGGGCGTACGGGACATGATGCAGCGGATCTCCGGCGGCAAAAAATCGGGTGGCCTGAATTGTAAGGGATTCGATGCGCGGCGGGTTTGTCGAGTTCGTAAATATCAGTAACGGTCGCGTAATCGGTAGTAACGTAGCTGATCGGTCGCGCATGTTCATGCAACGTGCTCGCGGGGAAATTTCCGTCCGGCCGCGCTCCTGCCGGTTTGCATGAGGCCTGCTATGCTTGACGGCATCGCATACCTGATGCGGCCAATCACGGACCATCATACGGATCATCACATGAGCGCACTGCAAACACTGTTCGGCATCAACATTCCCCTGATCCAGGCTCCGATGGCGGGCGTCCAGCTGCATGGACTGGCGGCGGCGGTGTCCAATGCCGGCGCACTGGGTTCGCTGCCTTGCGCGATGCTGGCGCCAGCTGCCCTGCAGGAGGAGCTGACCAAGCTGCGCGCGGCCACCGACCAGCCCTATAACGTCAACTTCTTTGCCCACACCAATCCCGAGCCGGACGCGGCCCGCGAGCAGGCGTGGCGCCAGGCGCTGGGGCCGTACTACGAAGAGTTCGGCATCGATCCCGCGTCGATCGGCGCCGGTCCCGGTCGCCAGCCCTTCAGTGCGCAAGTGGCCGACTTGCTGGAAGAGTTCAAGCCCAAGGTGGTCAGTTTTCATTTCGGCTTGCCGGCGCCGGAGCTGATGCAGCGCGTGCGTGCCTGGGGTTCGCGCATCATTGCGTCGGCCACCACGGTGGAGGAGGGCAAGTGGCTGGCCGAGCGCGGCGTCGATGCCGTCATCGCTCAAGGCGTGGAAGCGGGCGGGCATCGCGGCATTTTCCTGTCCGACGATCTCACCACGCAGATCGGCACCTTCAGTCTTGTGCCGCAGCTCGCGCGCGCGCTCAAGGTGCCGGTGATCGCCGCCGGCGGCATTGCGGATGCCAACGGCGTGGCCGCGGCGATGGCGTTGGGCGCGGCAGGGGTGCAGGTCGGCACGGCCTACATGCTGTGTCCCGAGGCCATCACCAGTGCCTTGCATCGTACAGCGCTCAAGAGCGACCGCGCGCGCCATACGGCCTTGACCAATTTATTTACCGGTCGTCCGGCGCGCGGCATCGTCAATCGCGTCATGCGTGAGCTCGGGCCTATCAGCGCACTGGCGCCGGCATTTCCCCTGGCGACATCAGGTATCGCGCCGCTGCGCGCCAAGGCCGAGGCCGCCGGCATCGATGATTTCACTTCAATGTGGTCGGGGCAGAACGCCGACGGCTGCAAGGAGATTCCCGCTGCGGAGCTGACACGTGAGTTGGCCGCAGGATTCGCCGCACACTGAAGCGCGCAGCAGCAGTCGGTTTTGTTATCGCCAGATGAGAAAGGCTGGGGCGGATCGTCGGGAAGGCGTCACAGACGTAAAATTGTTTGAGAATCTGCCCCGCTGTAAGCAATATTTAATGAATTGGTGGTATCGTCCCGGCATCAGAACTATCGTGAATCCACATGGGAACGCGCGGATTCGAACAACGCCTTGTTTAAAGATAGCAATGGATAAAACTCAGAAAGCGGAATTGGAGCGCATCCAGAAGGAACTGGTGGATGCTCACAATAAGGCTGCCTGGCAAATGGCGGCTACCATCATCAAGGCATCGCTGGTCAAGGACGGCATGGACCAGCCACCGACTGCAGCCGAGCTGGCCGATCTCAACGCCACCATCACCAACCTGCGCAGCGTCGCCGAAGACGCGCTGGAGCTGCTCAAGCGCTGAGCCTTCCCGCAGCGATAGCGCGGCACATGGCCCAGGCCATCGTGCCGTTTTTATTTGCAGGGATACAAAACATTCCCGGGAACGGCCTGAACTCGCTGTTATAATGCGAACCTTTTTCGGCGACCGATCGCCGGATTCCACCCGCCTGAGTGGTGAAATTGGTAGACACAGCGGACTTAAAATCCGCCACTTTCATGTTTTTCGGAGCTGGTAAAAACTTTCACGTTAAATTAAAATGGACAACTGGTAGCTGATGTTCATTCCTGCCGGGATGGCGAAATTGGTAGACGCATGGGACTTAAAATCCCCCGCCCGTTAGGGCGTGCGGGTTCGATTCCCGCTCCCGGCACCATCTGGATATTGGCCTTTAGGATTGAGGGTCCATGCCAGAGTCCAAAGAAAAACGTCGAGAAATAATTCCGCTACTCAGTCCCACATGTGTCAGTGAGTCGGTTTCCCCTGGTGATGTCCAGGTTAAATACCGTCATAGGGGACGAGAAGTTTCCTACCACCGTCGTTACGCTGGCCGAAAAAATGGCCCGCGTGAGATTCCCCGTGTTCCAATCGTTCTCACTGTGGACGGAAGTCCTTGGGTTGAAGCTAGTCTTTACTTGCTCGACCGCGCCAAAGGAAAGCCACTAACCACAGGCTCCCTTGCCCCAATAGCAGCCGATTTGGCCACCTACCGAGCGTGGCTCGATGAATATGGCTTCGAGTGGGACGATTTCGATAGTCACGACAAATACGCCACTCCGACTTATCAATACCGTGCGTTTCTAGGCGACGAGATGGATGCCGGCCGGCTGAAGAGAAGCCTCGCTCGGAGGCGTATCTCTAGTCTTCAAGGCTTTTACAGGCACATGATGGAGCACCCCCGCTACGGTTTTGAGCCCGTCCATCGGCCGTGGCGGGAGAAGAAGATTGGGCTTCCTTCTACTGATGGCAAGGGTTTTGAGCGAATCATTGAGGTTACCACTACTGATTTGGCTGTCGCTGGAGCCGAGACTGGAACTGCGTGGGATTTGACCATCAATGATGGTGGACAGCTGCGACCACTTCCCATGGTCGAACAGGTAGCGCTGTTCAATGCACTGAAATCGCTCGGAAACACAGAGTATTGGTTAATGCATCTTGTATCAGTCATCACAGGCGCTCGCATCCAGACCGTGCTCACGCTGAGACTCAAATACTTTCTTGCACCGCCGACGGCTCAAGGCAAGCTATTCAAACTTCAATGCGGGCCAGGAACAGGAATCGACACGAAATTCAACAAAGCCAAAGTTTGGCTGTCCATCCCGAGAGCGCTGTATGAGGCGCTGCACACATATGCCAAATCTGAGCGTGCGCTAAGGCGCCAAGATAAGTCAGTGACTGGTCGTGATGGCGATAACTATCTGTTCCTCACTCAGCATGGAAACCCGTTCTATGAGGCCAAGGACGACCTGCTGAAAATTGGGCGAGGCAAGAAAACTCAGAAAGTGGCCCAGGGCGTATGGGACTTTATCAATAAGCAAGTAATCCCCGAAGTGCGAAAGACACTCCCAGACTTCTCGTACCGATTCCACGACATGCGCGCAACCTTTGGCCTAAATTGGTGCGACGCTATCGAGCGCATCGAAGGCGGGAAGCATAGCTACCAATGGGCACTGAATCAGTTAAAGCAGCGCATGTGGCATAACGATTCAAAAACGACAGAGCATTACCTAAAGTATCGTCAAAATCACGAGCTGCTCGAAAAGGCCGAAGAAGCTTATGGATTGTGGCTGAGTGGATTGATTGAGAGCACGTGAAGATGAAGGTTAATGCTGGTTCAAGGAGCAGAATGCCTGCTCTCGCATTCCCTTGCGAAGAAGTCCCGGAGCTGTTCAAGCCTGAGAATAGCGTTCTGGAGCTGACGGACGGCTCGCGCATTTCTATTTTCAAACTTTGCTACTTAGTCCGCCCGACTGATGGGAGGTCGAACGGGGATTACACAGAAAAGTCGGCTCTCCGAATAGCAGCGCTTCCGGGCGTCCTATTGAAGTTGTCAAATTTTTTTAGAGTCAAAGGCCTCAAAAGTCCCACGCAAGCCAACTACCTTCGTTTCTTACAGAATTTTTTTGATTGGGCTGATTTAGCCGAAAATGAGGGGCGATTCGAGGCGGTGCTTACGGATACAGGGCTAGCGGTGGCGGCCATCGAAGGCTATAACGCATGGCAAAAAGCAATGGTTCAAGTGGGCAAGTTGGGGCTAAATACCGCTTCGGCTCACGTAAAGGCGCTCCGCACAATGTTGTCGGAATTGCATGAGCAGGACTATGCCGAAGAAACTGAAGTTCTGGCTGCATCTAATCGCACAAAAAAGCCCACGGTTCCTGCTGAATCATCTGATGTGCAACATTTTCTTTCTGCCGTTGCTGGTGCTTTCGACCTTTGTGCGGAAATAGTATTAAAGCCGGGCTACGCTGAGGAAAAAGAATGGGAGGTAGTGGCCACTAATGGCGCTACAGAGCAAAAGTATCTTTTTCGTCGCGATGCTGACGGGATGGTGGCCCTGGACCTGGCCTGCATGTGTTTCGCAGCCCTGGCCATCGGGGACTCAGGTACAAACGAGGCTCAAATCACTCGAATGGACTATTCGGACGAGATTTACGAACAATTGGCTGATGCGAACATCGTCACTATGCGTCGTAAAGAAGTTAAGTTCCGAGCGGGAGGTAAAGAGGTGCCCGTCCACTTCACCGCGGTTGTGCGGACACGTTTCCATACGTACTTGGCGTTGCGCACTCGAATTCTCGAACTTTTTCCGAATGATGACTTGGAAGCCGCCTTGTTTCTTCGGTTGGTTGTCGCTCAGAAAACTGAATTTGCTTCGTTTAACGCCATTGGCTGCAAACGGGTCACCGACCTCTTAGACACGCTTCGAGGACGATTCAATACTTGGTTTGGTTTGCCGCTGCCTAAGGTCACTCTACGGCAACTGCGATTGCACACTGGGAACAAATTCACTGAAATAGCCGGACCCAAAGTGTCTGCTGAACGCTTGGGTCACTCCTTGCGAACTGCCATTAGGAACTACAACAACGGGCCCCAGAGCACGCGAAACAGCGAGCTCGGGGATTTCTTTGGTTCCGTCGCTAAGAGCGCTGTAGAGGCTGCCAGGACCGGTGACGAACAAGTACCGCCAGACACTGAACTGGTAACGGGCGCCTGCAAGGAGCGAGGTAAGCCCCAGCTCTTGACTGCAGCTCCTGTTACCGTCGAGCCAGACTGTCGTAAAACAGAGGGGTGCCTGTTTTGCGCCCAATACCGAGTGCACGCAGACGAAAAAGACATGAGGAAACTGATTAGTTGTAATTATGTTATGAAGCGTCTTGCATTGAGAAGTGGCTCAGCGAACGACGTCGAGATGATTTATCAAGCAATCATGGCGCGGGTGCATACACTCCTGGCCGAGCTCAGCCAGCGAAGTCCTGACGTATTTGAAGCGGTTAAGAAGGATGTTCAGGTAAATCAGAATCTAAGCCCATATTGGGCCGCACGCTTCCGACAACTTTGCCTTCTCGGTGTAATTACCGCGCCTGTGGACTCTCAAGAAGGAGCCGGCGCATGACAACCGGAGTGGCCGATTTTTCGATACTGACTGACCCGACGGCGGAAGCTTTAGTGCCTGGTTCGAGCCGGACGTACTTTCCACCTAATCACGTGGTCACCAGAGATAGCATTGGAAATCCAGTATCTCGTTATTCAGAAGAGTCTTGGGACTTTGCCGCCATTTCGACAGCTCGAGAAACTCGAGTATGGTTTTATGGACAGACATCAGGTGTTGACCATCCGGAGCTCGATTGGCTTCTGAGAGAGCAAGGCAAGGCTCTAGTTTGCCAGTATCTCGAAGGTGGTTCTATTCGCGCTTTTTCTACGATATATCGGGTCAATCTGGTATGCGTGAAATGGTGTGAATATGCTCGAACGTGCGAAATGGAGCTGTTTGACGTTCTGTGCGCACCAGACTTGTTAAAAGAACATTTGCTCAGTTTGAGCTCTGTCGACATATCTCTCACGGGCTCTCTTATTACCGCTCTGTGGAAGGGGCGAAAGCGATTTGGTATTAAGCCAAACCGTGCGGCGTTGAGAGCTGTCATGACGGAGGTGTATGCTTCGCTGCCAGAAAACCAGCAGACACCCCTCATTCCAAGCAAAATTTACACCGCAATCCTTGGGAATCTCATTTCCCAGATGGATGTTATTGAGCATAACCTTGACCATCTCTTAGCCGCATTTCAGACTTGCCGAGACTTGGAGGTTCAACTAGACGGTGAACGCGATAGAAATCGGCGAACTGCGGCCCGGCGTGCATCCCTGGACGGATATGTGGAAAAGCTGCGCGAGCTTGGCTACAAAAGCGGTTCGATAGAAAACTTCGTCCGAGGGATGATTAACAAATATCAATCGACCTTGATGTTTGTCGTCATCGCCTTCACTGGAATGCGCGTAGGTGAGTGCGTAAAACTACCGGTGGAAAATGTCCTATCCAAAGTCATGCACCTTGATACGGCGCATTGGCTAATAAATGGCTTCACTCATAAATTACATTTTGGCATCAAAAAAGAGGCCAGTTGGGTCACGGTAGAAGAAGGGCGTCGGGCAGTGCAGATTGCTTTACGTATTTCCAACGCTGTATATGACGGTGTCGGCCGGCCGGACGGAGAGCGCATACTTTTCTGTTCGTCCGGAAATCCATGTGAAATCAAAGGCAGTACACAGCTCATCGAAGGGCGGTCATGGGTGCAATCTATTGTCTGTCCGATAATTTCTCAAGAGGACCTCAACGAGCTTGAGATTATTCGTCTCGACAGGGATTGGGAGCTTGATGGCATTGCAGTTGGACACGTTTGGCCGATTGCCCCTCACCAACTTAGGCGTTCGCTCGCGGTCTACGCACATCGCTCGGGAATGGTATCGCTGCCCAGTTTGAAGGCCCAACTGCAGCATATTACGGAAGAAATGACGCTGTACTATTCCTCAGGATTCCAAGATGCCGCGAATGTGGTCTTTGACCGAGACCATTTCTCTTACGACTGGAATTCCGCTAATGCCGAGTCATCGTATTTCGGCATGGCACTAGGAGTTTTGCTCAATAACGAGGAGCTGCTTGGTGCTGGGGCAAATTGGCTCATGAGCGACCGTGTTCAGGCTTCGCCGGTGTCTGCTCACTCGCGGGCCGAATCGCTCGAGTTATTTAAAAAAGGACAACTGGCCTTCAATGAGACGCCATTGGGCGGCTGTATGTCGACCGAGCCATGCAAGACGATGCCCTTGGAGCCCATTCAATACGAATGCCTTGAAAGTAACTGTCCCAATTTGGTTGTCTTCGGCAAGCGCCTAGACCTCGTGATACGCACTCAAGAGAACGTTGTCTCTGTGCTTGCTTCGAGCAGCCCAGATGGCGTCGAGCACCGGCTCGAGGCCGCTAACCTGCAAACACTTCTAAACGCACGTATGCGCCTCAAGCGAGTCGACCAATGAACAAGGCTACAGATAAGTATTTCGAGGCGTTAAAGCGGCTCCAGGCGGCGGGCAAGAAGATAAATAACGATACCGTAGCTATTGAGGCTGGTTCCAAGAAGGGAAGCATCAAAAGCGGGCGTCCTTCCCATGAGGCTCTCGTTCAAGCCATTGACGCAGCCGCCGCGGCCGCCAAGGATGCAAGGGCTTCTGACCCGGTGCCCGGACTTCGCGAAGACGTCAAGGGCCTCCGGCAGCGGCTGGATGAGGCCTTGGAGCGTGAAATCAACCTATTGGATGAATTGCTGACCGTGCGTTATGAGCGTGATACTTTGCGCGAAGAAGTCAAATCACTGCGCAGTGGAAACCTGCAGTTGTTCTCCAGGAAGTCCTCCGGCAAAAAGCCGCACCCAGAGGCTGACTAAGTCACCTTGCTTGAGTAGATTGACGGATTGGCAAGGGTGGAAAAATGGACAGTATCACTCGCCTGTGTCCATTTCTGCGAATTTTTGATGGACATATGATTTTTCATAACTCCTTGATTTATTTATTGTTGGAAATGTCCATTTTCTGTTAACATGAAAGTACTCCGCCGCTTACCCGTGAGGGGGCGTGCCGGTTCGACCCCGGCCTCAGGCACCATGCGGCAAGCTCCGCAGCCCGCGACGGCGGGTATTCCTTTCCATTCATGCTGATCAATACGCTTGCGCCGCGCATTTGCCGCGTCGGCAACGGCAGCTGTACGCATGTGTCGTTACGGCAAGTCGCGGCGGGATAGTAAAATGTCGACTTCATCCACCAGACGAGCCGAGACCATGACTGAAGCTGTAGTGAAAACAGTGCAGTGCATTTCGCCCGCCGGATTGCACACGATGGCCTACAAGGAATGGGGCGACGCCCGCAATCCCAATGTGCTGGTGTGCGTGCATGGCGTGACGCGCGTGTCGGACGACTTCGATCGCATGGCGCGCGAGCTGTGCGATACCTACCGCGTGGTGTGTCCCGATGTGGTCGGGCGCGGCCGTTCCGGTCGCCTGAAGAATCCTCAGTTCTATACCGTGCCGCAATATGTGAGCGATATGGTGACGCTGCTGGCGCGCCTGGATGCGGAGATCGTCGACTGGTTCGGCACCTCGATGGGCGGCCTGATCGGCATGGGCCTAGCCTCGCTGCCGGAAAACCCGATCCGCCGCCTGGTGTTGAACGACATCGGCCCGTCCATCAACGGATCGGCGCTGGCCCGCATCGGCGAGTACATCGGCCAGGATGTGCGCTTCGATACCTTTGAAGAAGCCGCCAATTACATCCGTACGATTTCCGCCAGTTTCGGTACCCACAGCGACGAGGAGTGGCACAAGCTGGCCCACGACGTGCTGCGCCAGAACGACGAGGGCAAGTGGGTGCGCCACTACGACCTGTCGTTGGCGGTGCCGTTCAAGCTGACCACGCCCGAGGTCGCCAGCGCCGCCGAGCAGATGCTGTGGGCCGCCTATGATGCGATTCGTTGTCCGACCTTGCTGGTGCGCGGCGCCCATTCCGACCTGCTGTTGCCCGAGGTGGCGCAGCAAATGACGCAGCGCGGCCCCAAGGCCAGGCTGGTCGAGCTGCCCGACGTCGGCCATGCGCCGACCTTCATGCATGCCGACCAGATCGAGCTGGCCAAGCAGTTCCTGCTGGGCTGATCCCGCGCTTTTGAATATTTGATCTGAACCGCCAGTCCGCTGGCACCCGATGAATAAAGGAAACAACATGTCCGTACAACGCCTGCACGTCGGCAAGCGCCTCTCCGAAGTGGCCATCCACAACGGCACCGTCTACCTGGCCGGCCAGATCGCCGAAGACACCACCCAGAACATCGAAGGCCAGACCCGCGAGGTGCTGGGCCATATCGATCGCCTGCTGGCTGAAGCAGGCAGCGACAAGAGCAAGATCCTGTCGTGCCAGATCTTCCTGTCCGACGTGAAGGACTTTGCCGGCATGAACGCTGTGTGGGATGAGTGGGTTGCCGCCGGCAATGCGCCGCCGCGCGCGACCGTCGAGTCCAAGCTGGCGCGTCCGGAACTGCTGGTGGAAATCATCATCGTCGCCGCTCAGAAGTAAGTTGCCATGGTTTCGGTAGCAAGCATCCACGGCGAAGGCCTGGCTGCGATCACCGCCGGGCTGGGGCCCGACGACGTCGCTCGTGTTGAAAAAGCGCTGGCCGGCTTGGAGCCGCTGTATCAGGACAAGCAGATATTGTCCGGCCAGAACGCGCTGCAATTCGTCTTGTCGGTCGCCAGTGTGCTGACCGCGCTCAACGTCGACGCGCCGACGCGCATCGCCGGACTGGTGTTCGAGGCGCAACTGCTGTATCCGGAGTTGGCGGAAAAACTCGAGGAGCAATATGGCCGCGAGATCGCCGACCTGGTCGGCAACGTACGCCAGTTGATGCGTTTCCATAGCCTCAGTTTCAATGCCCCGCAGCAGGAGGTGCTGCGCGGGAAGAATGCCGCCCAGCAGGCCGCGGCACAGGTCGAGACCTTGCGCAAGATGTTGCTGGCGATGGCCACCGACATGCGCGCGGTGCTGGTGCGCCTGGCCTCGCGGGTGGCGACGCTGCGCTATTTTGCCGAGACCAAGCAGGAAAACGAGGCCAGCGCGCAATACGCCCGCGAAACCTTCGAGCTGTATGCGCCGCTGGCTAACCGCCTGGGGATCTGGCAGCTGAAGTGGGAGCTGGAAGATCTGTCGTTCCGCTTCCTGGAGCCGGCCACGTACAAGCGCATCGCCAAGATGCTGGAGGAAAAGCGGCTTGAGCGCGAGGCCTTCGTCGCCAACGCGATCGCGCGCCTGCGCGGAGAAATGGCGGCGCAAGGGGTCAAGGCTGAGGTCAGCGGCCGCCCCAAGCATATCTACAGCATCTGGAACAAGATGCGCGGCAAGTCCATCGACTTTTCCGAGCTCTACGACGTGCGTGCGTTCCGGGTGATCGTGGACGACGTCAAGACCTGCTACACGGTGCTGGGCATCGTGCATGACATCTGGACGCCGATTCCCGAAGAGTTCGACGACTACATCTCGCGCCCCAAGCAGAACGGCTACCAGTCGCTGCATACGGTAGTGCTGGCCGAGGACGGCCGCGCGCTGGAAGTGCAGATCCGTACCCACGAGATGCACCATTTCGCCGAATACGGCGTGGCCGCGCACTGGCGTTACAAGGAAAGCGGCGGCTCCAATTTCTCGGCGCAGAAGTACGACGAGAAGATTGCCTGGTTGCGCCAGCTGCTGGCCTGGAAGAATGAAGTCACCGACGCCGTGGTGGATCAGGAGGAGGTGCGCCGCGATTGGGTGGAAAAGCTCAAGTCCGCCACCCTGGACGAGCGTATCTATGTGCTCACGCCGCAGGCGCGTGTGATCGAGCTGCCCAGCGGCTCCACGCCGATCGACTTTGCTTACCACCTGCACAGCGACGTCGGTCATCGTTGTCGCGGCGCGCGCGTGGATGGCGTGATGGTGCCGCTGAACACGGTGTTGAAGAACGGCCAGACGGTCGAGATCATCACCGCCAAGAGCGGGCCGGGCGTGGGGCCGTCGCGCGACTGGCTCAGTTCCGACTACACCGCCAGTTCGCGCACGCGCTCCAAGATTCGCGCCTGGTTCAATGCGATCGAGCAGCAGGAGACTTTGTCGGTAGGCCGCAGCCTGCTGGAAAAAACGCTGCAGCGCGAGGGCAAGACCGCCGTTAATCTGGAAGAGCTGGCACAGAAGCTGGGCTTCGCCAAGGTGGATGATCTATGTCTGTCGCTGGCCAAGGAAGAATTCAGCCTGCGCCATGTCGAGCAGGCCCTGCACGAGGGCGAGGACAAGAAGCCCGAGATCGACGACGAGACCCTGATCACGCGCAAGAGCCGCGCCTCCAGCATCGTGCAGGGTGCTAAGTCCGGCGTGCTGGTGGTCGGTACCGACGGCCTGCTGACCCAGCTGGCGCGTTGCTGCAAGCCGGCGCCGCCGGATCCGATCGCCGGGTTTGTCACGCGCGGCAAGGGGGTGTCGATCCATCGGGTGGATTGCAAGAACTTCGCCGAGATGAGTGCGCACGCGCCGGAGCGCGTGATCCAGACTACCTGGGGCGCGCCGGCCAAGGATACGGTGTATCCCGTCGATATTTTCGTGCTGGCCAGCGATCGCCAAGGCTTGCTGCGCGATATCTCCGATATCTTCTTGCGCGACAAGATCAATGTCATCGGCGTGAGCACCCAGAGCAGCAAGGGGCATGCGCGTATGGCTTTCACGGCGGAGATCGCGTCGACCGAGCAGCTGCAGAAAGCGCTGTCGGTGATTCGTGAGGTCAAGGGCGTGATCGAGGCCAAGCGCCAGTAGGCGAAGGGCGCGATTTGTACGGGGAGGAGGGCGATGTGAAAGGCGTTGCTTTCTTCCCCGTTGGTCGCAAGTGCAAGCCGTTGGATGCTGTGTGAAATGAGGGGGGATAAAATATTTTCATATTTTTGTCATTTACCCCTTGGCAAAAGTGAAAAGGCGTCCTATACTCTTGCTTCTTCGTTAGGCGCGTAGCTCAGCTGGTTAGAGCACTACCTTGACATGGTAGGGGTCGTTGGTTCGAGTCCAATCGTGCCTACCAATTCTTCTGTTGATGCGGTCGAGTTGGATAGCGAAGAAAAACTGAAATGGAAGCGCGTATGCGGCTTCCATTTTTGTTTTGTGCGCTCGGTTTTTCTTCCTCCGCTATCTCTCATTCCTCTCCCGGTTCTTGTCTGCCTTTGTGGTGCTCATGGCGAGTGCGGTGCATAAGCGCTGCGCGGATGTGATTGGCGTTTGTGCATGACAAGGGGTGTGGGATTCAATCCTGTGCGATGAGAGGCACCTGCGCGTAATGGCGGCAAAACTGCCCCTGATCAACTGAGATGATAATTTCTCTTGGTCGAATCCTCGCTGTCGTGAGGAAACTTTCTGAAAATGCTTTAAACTTGCGATCGAATTTTTTCGTGAGTTTTCTATCTAACCCAATATCTTTCTACGGACGCGCGACTTAGCTATGGCGGCAGATGATCAGTATTTCTTAGTGGTCGATGACTTTTCGACAATGCGGCGTATCGTCAGCGGCCTGCTGAAGGAGCTGGAGTACACCAGGATTGCCGAGGCGGATGACGGTTCGTCGGCGTTGAAAATCCTTGAGGGCGGCGCCATGCCGATCACCTTCGTGCTCACGGACTGGAACATGCCTGTGATGGATGGCCTGACCCTGCTCAAGAAGATCCGCTCCACGCCGGCGCTGGCGCATCTGCCGGTATTGATGATTACGGCCGAGGCCAAGAAGGAGAACATCGTCGAGGCGGCGCAGTCGGGCGCGGACGGTTATATCGTCAAGCCGTTCAACGCGGCCACGCTGAAGGAGAAGATCGAGAAGATCCTGGCGCGTCGCGCCAATCTCGAAAAGGCATAAGGGGGTGCGGGTTGCTGGCCCGTTGCATGCTCGAATGAAAAACGGCATCCCAGTGGATGCCGTTTTTGTTTGTGCGCAACGCGCGTTGGGTCGGGCTCAGCCGCGGTTCAGTCCGAAGTAGGGGAGGATGTCTCCGCGGGTCCATGACTTCACCTCGGTGCCATTCTGCAATACCCGGTATTCCTGATGGCGTTCGCCGTTATCCAGCTCTACCGTGCGGCTTTGCAGGGTGTATGAAACATCGTTGATCACGGTATGGTGTTCGATGCAATTGTGTTCGTCAGGCATGTTG
The DNA here is from genome assembly GCF_017814915.1 of Herbaspirillum sp. LeCh32-8. Classification (GTDB taxonomy): domain Bacteria; phylum Pseudomonadota; class Gammaproteobacteria; order Burkholderiales; family Burkholderiaceae_D; genus Herbaspirillum. The sequence goes on from NZ_JAGIPZ010000001.1 coordinate 460,662, forward strand.
CGGTTCTCCGAAGGGCAGCGTGGATCGTAGCACGGGAGGGCGCCTGTATTTATGACTGTGTTGCGTTAAAAAAGCTCATTTGCATCTGTTAATGGTGAAAGAATTTTGAACAATTGGCGGCATGCAATTGTTGTGCGGAATTGTCGGACTTGGAGTAACTGCATGTAATTGTGCATAACGCCTTATTCATGCCTGAAGTTGGTTGTTGGGCAAGTAATGAACTTGTTCGGGCGCGGGCATTAATTTGCTATAATCAACGGCTCATCGATTGGCATATGCATTGGCCGCCCGACCGATGGGGCGCGCAGTCTTTGCGCGGATCCACACATTCATTCTGTAAGAGCGAGAAAGGCAAACCGGTTATGACACCGCGAACTACCACCGAGGGTTTCGAGCGACGCTAGTCGGGTTCTTTTTCGTCTTAAGAAAAAGCGCGGCTGGCCCGCGTTTTTTTTCGTCCGTCATTTTTGACATCATCTACCCAAAACAGGCAAGGCAGCATGGCTGCCGACATGGAGTGCAAAATGGTTTCAGTTCGTCTTCCCGATGGTTCGCAACGCCAGTTCGATGGCCCGGTGACGGTGGCGCAGGTCGCCGCCAATATCGGCACCGGCCTGGCCAAGGCGGCGCTGGCAGGCCGCGTTGACGGCAAGCTGGTGGATACTTCATTCCTGATCGACAAGGATTCTGATCTGGCCATCGTGACCGACAAGGATGCTGACGGCCTGGAAGTGATCCGCCACTCCACCGCCCACTTGCTGGCCTATGCCGTCAAGGAGCTGTTCCCTGACGCGCAGGTGACCATCGGCCCGGTGATCGACAACGGCTTCTACTACGACTTCTCGTACAAGCGTCCCTTCACCCCTGAGGACCTTGAGGCGATCGAGAAGAAGATGGCCGAGCTGGCCAAGAAGGATGAGCCGGTGACCCGCAAGGTGCTGCCGCGCGACGAGGCGGTGAGCTACTTCAAGTCCATCGGCGAAGACTACAAGGCAGAGATCATCGCCTCCATTCCGCAGAACGAGGACGTCTCGCTGTACAGCGAGGGCAAGTTCACCGACCTGTGCCGTGGTCCGCACGTACCGTCCACCGGCAAGCTGAAGGTGTTCAAGCTGATGAAGCTGGCCGGCGCCTACTGGCGCGGCGACTCCAACAACGAGATGCTGCAGCGCGTGTACGGCACCGCCTGGGCCAAGAAGGAAGACCAAGAGGCCTACCTGCACATGCTGGAAGAGGCCGAGAAGCGCGACCACCGCAAGCTGGGTCGCGCGCTGGACCTGTTCCACTTCCAGGACGAGGCGCCGGGCCTGATCTTCTGGCACCCCAAGGGCTGGTCGATCTGGCAACAGGTCGAGCAATACATGCGTCGCATCTATCAGGACAGCGGCTATCAGGAAGTGAAGGCGCCGCAGATCCTGGATCGTTCGCTGTGGGAAAAGACCGGTCATTGGGATAACTACCGTGACAACATGTTCACCACCGAGTCGGAAAACCGCGCCTATGCGCTCAAGCCGATGAACTGCCCGGGTCATATCCAGATCTTCAACTCCGGCCTGCACAGCTACCGCGACCTGCCGCTGCGTTACGGCGAGTTCGGCCAATGCCACCGGAACGAGCCGTCCGGCGCGCTGCACGGCATGATGCGCGTGCGCGGTTTCACTCAGGATGACGGTCACATCTTCTGTACCGAAGACCAGGTCCAGGAAGAAGTTGCTGCCTTCAACAAGGTGGTGCGTGAAGTCTATGATTGCTTCGGCTTCAAGGAAGTCGCGGTCAAGCTGGCGCTGCGTCCGGAAAAGCGCATCGGCGCCGAAGAGGTCTGGGACAAGGCGGAAAACGCGCTGCGCGAAGCCATTCGCGCCTCCGGCTCGGAGTGGGAGGAGTTGCCGGGCGAGGGCGCCTTCTACGGCCCCAAGATCGAATACCACCTGAAGGACTCGATCGGCCGTTCCTGGCAGTGCGGCACCATGCAGGTCGATTTCTCGATGCCGGCGCGCCTGGGTGCGGAATATGTCACGGAAGACAACGACCGCAAGGTGCCGGTGATGCTGCACCGTGCGATCGTCGGCTCGCTGGAGCGCTTCATCGCCATCCTGATCGAGAACCATGCCGGCGCGATGCCGCTGTGGCTTGCTCCGGTGCAAGTTGTGGTGCTGAATATTTCCGACGCGCAAGCCGATTACGTCAAGAGCGTTGCACAAACGCTGAAGAAACAAGGGTTTAGGGTCGAGACCGATTTGCGCAACGAGAAGATTACCTATAAAATACGGCAGCATTCCATTCAGAAGCCGCCCTATATCTTGGTTGTCGGCGATAAAGAACGGGATGCCAACACAGTGGCCGTGCGTGCGCGGGGCAATGTCGATCTGGGCGTGATGTCCATCGACACCTTGGTGGAGCGCCTCAAAACTGAGGTCGACACCAAAGCCTGATCAAGTTGATCGGAGGAAGCAAAAGCTTCCTCTTCAGCGCAAAAGCACGGCTTAATTTATTGGATTTTAAAAGGAAACGGCAATAGCTACTGACAAGTCGTCGCATCGCCTGAATCGCGAGATCACTGCGCCGGAAGTGCGCTTATCGGGTGTCAATAACGAGCCGCTGGGCATCGTCAGCTTGGCAGAGGCCTTACGCCTGTCGGAAGAGGCGGAAGTGGATCTGGTCGAGATCGCGCCAACCGCTCAGCCTCCGGTCTGCCGCTTGATGGACTATGGCAAGTTCAAGTACCAGGAGCAGAAGAAAGCTCACGAAGCCAAGCTCAAGCAGAAGGTCATCCAGGTCAAGGAAGTCAAATTCCGTCCTGGCACCGATGATGGCGATTACAACATCAAGCTGCGCAACCTGACCAAGTTCCTGGAAGAAGGGGACAAGACCAAGATCACGCTGCGTTTCCGCGGTCGCGAAATGGCCCACCAGGAGATCGGCATGCGCATGCTGGAGCGTTTGAAGGCTGATTTGGAGCCTTTCGGCCAAGTCGAGCAGTTTCCCAAGATGGAAGGTCGCCAGATGATCATGGTCCTGGCGCCCAAGAAAAAGAAGTAAGCAGTCACTGCAGTTAGCCGTATCCGGACGATGTCTCCCCGATATCGTCCGCGCCGCGAAAGCGGTCAAGCGTAAGGCCGACAAAGGATTTGCCCGGTGCAGTCAAATGTGCAGGGCAAAAGCGGCGAGGGTGAAAATCCCGCGCCGTCAAATAAGTGAGAGCAGGCATCAAAGAGCAGCGAGCATTGCTGCCACCTGCAATCATCAAAAAATGGAGCTGTCCGGAAGGACAGAGTTGCTATGCCTAAGATGAAATCGAAGAGCAGCGCGAAGAAGCGTTTTCGCGTTCGCCCGGGTGGCACCGTCAAGCGCGGTCAAGCCTTCAAGCGTCACATCCTGACCAAGAAGACCACCAAGAACAAGCGTCAACTGCGCGGTACTGAGGGCGTCCACGAGACGAACCTGAATTCCGTTCGCGCAATGCTGCCGTTCGCTTAACCTCACACTCAATTAAGGAGCTACTATGCCTAGAGTCAAACGTGGGGTAACAGCGCGTGCCCGTCACAAGAAAGTCCTCGCCCTCGCCAAGGGTTACCGCGGTCGTCGTAAAAACGTCTACCGTATTGCCAAGCAAGCAGTCATGCGCGCTGGTCAATACGCGTACCGTGACCGTCGTAACAAGAAGCGCGTGTTCCGTGCCCTGTGGATCGCCCGTATCAACGCCGCTGCGCGTTCGCACGGCGTGACCTACAGCGTGTTCATGAACGGCCTGAAGAAGGCTGCGATCGAACTGGACCGTAAGGTTCTGGCCGACATGGCTGTCACCGACAAGGCTGCATTCGCCGCCATCGTCAACCAGGTGAAGGCCAACATCGCTGCCGCCTAAATCGTCAGCGTGTTGATGCGGTCGCCGGCGGCCTCTACGTCAACGTTTCTACGTTAAATTATGCAGCCGGCGCTGCAATCCTGCGGGGCAAAGGTGAAATACCGATGCCCCGTATGTTTTTGATCCACCGATTTTCTGATCCCGCTTTGTGCGCGGATCTTTTTCTTTTCGACTTCGTCGTCGGATTTTCGATTGGAGCGAGACTTACCGCATGAATCCCCTAGACCAACTTCTGGGTCAACTCGTTACGCAGGCACAAGGCGATTTCGCCGCCGCGATTGACGCCGCCGCACTGGAAAACGCCAAGGCCAAGTACCTCGGCAAGACCGGCCAGATCACCGAGCAGATGAAGGGACTGGGCAAGCTGGCTCCCGAAGAGCGCAAGGCCCAAGGGGCGATCATCAACGTCGCCAAGGAACAGATCGAAAACGCGCTCAATGCGCGTCGCGACGAACTGGCCAACGCCCAGATGCAGGCGCGCCTGAATGCGGAAGCGATCGACGTCACGTTGCCCGGCCGTGGTCGCGGCGTCGGCGGCATCCATCCTGTGATGCGCTCGTGGCAGCGCGTCGAGGAAATCTTCCGCTCCATCGGTTTCGACGTGGCCGACGGCCCGGAAATCGAGACCGACTGGACCAACTTCACTGCATTGAACAGCCCGGAAAACCACCCGGCGCGCTCGATGCAGGACACCTTCTACATCGAAGGCAACGACACCCAGGGCAAGCCGCTGCTGCTGCGTACCCACACCAGCCCGATGCAGGTGCGCTACGCCCGCATGAACAAGCCGCCGATCAAGGTCATCGCCCCGGGTCGTACTTACCGCGTCGACAGCGACGCCACCCACTCGCCGATGTTCCACCAGGTCGAGGGCCTGTGGATCGCCGAGGACATCAGTTTCGCCGACCTGAAGGGTGTCTACCTCAACTTCGTCAAGGCCTTCTTCGAGACCGACGACCTGCAGGTGCGCTTCCGTCCCTCGTACTTCCCGTTCACCGAGCCTTCGGCCGAGATCGACATCGCCTTCGGCAGCGGTCCGCTGAAGGGCCGCTGGCTGGAAGTCTCCGGCGCCGGCCAGGTGCACCCGACCGTGGTGCGCAACATGGGCCTGGATCCCGAGCAGTACATCGGTTTCGCGTTCGGCTCCGGCCTTGAGCGCCTGACCATGTTGCGTTACGGGATCAACGACCTGCGCCTGTTCTACGAAGGCGACCTGCGCTTCCTGAAGCAATTCAATTAAATCGATAACGAAGCGCGCCGCGTGCCAGAACGCGGCGCGTCCGGCTGATAGCTGAAAGTCTGAATCATGCAATTCTCTGAAAACTGGTTGCGCACGATGGTTAATCCGAACATGACGTCGGATGAGCTCTCGCATTCGCTGACAATGTCCGGCCTGGAAGTGGAAGAAGTCGAGCCGGTCGCGCCGCCCTTCACCAATGTGGTGGTGGGCGAGGTGCTGGAAGTGACCAAGCACCCCGACGCCGATCGCCTGAACGTGTGCCGCGTCAACGTGCACACCGGCACCATCCTCAACATCGTGTGCGGCGCTCCCAACGTGCGCGCCGGCCTGAAGGTGCCGTGCGCCATGGTGGGCGCCGTGCTGCCGCCGGGCGCCGATGGCAAGCCTTTCGAAATCAAGGTCGGCAAGCTGCGCGGCGTGGAATCGCAGGGCATGCTGTGCTCGGCGCGCGAGCTGAAGCTGTCGGACGAAAACAGTGGCCTGCTGGAGCTGCCGGACGATGCCCCGGTCGGCCAGAATTTCCGTGATTACCTGCAGTTGAACGACCTCAAGTTCACCATCAAGCTGACCCCCAACAAGGCCGACTGCCTGTCGGTGCTGGGTGTGGCGCGCGAAGTGTCGGCGCTGACCGGCGCGCCGCTGAAGGCGCCGGCGTTCCAGTCGGTCGCATCTAACTTGGATGAGAAGCTGCCGGTGCGCATTTCCGCGCCCGACCTGTGCGGTCGCTTCGCCGGTCGCGTGATCCGCGGCCTCAATGCCAAAGCCGCAACCCCGCAGTGGATGAAGCAGCGCCTGGAGCGCAGCGGCCAGCGTCCGATCTCGGCGCTGGTGGACATCTCCAACTATGTGATGCTGGAGCTGGGTCGTCCGTCGCACGTGTTCGACCTGGACAAGATCCACGGCGGCCTCGATGTGCGCTGGGGCAAGAAGGGCGAGTCGCTCAAGCTCCTCAACGGCAATACCGTGGACATCGACGAATGGGTCGGCGTGATCTCGGACGAGAAGGAAATCGAATCGCTGGCCGGCATCATGGGCGGCGACTCCACCGCCGTTTCGCTGGACACCGCCAACATCTATCTGGAAGCGGCTTTCTGGTTCCCGCAGGCGATCCAGGGCCGTGCGCGCCGCTACAATTTCTCGACCGATGCCGCTCATCGCTTCGAGCGCGGCGTGGACTTCGCCACCGTGGTCGACCACATCGAGCGCATCACCGCGCTGCTGATCGAAATCTGCGGCACCCCGAATACCAAAATCGGCCCGGTCGACGACCAGATCGTCAACCTGCCCAAGCGCGAGCCGGTGCAGCTGCGCACCGCGCGCGCCACCAAAGTGATCGGCGTGGCCATCACCGACGAGATGGTGTCCGACATCTTCAAGCGCCTCGGCCTGTCGTTCACGCAAGAGCCGGGCCTGTTCTCGGTGACGCCGCCGTCCTATCGCTTCGACATCGAGATCGAGGAAGACCTGATCGAAGAAGTCGCCCGCGTCTACGGTTTCGAAAACATCCCGACCTTGCCGCCGGTGGCTGCCAACGCCATGCGCATCGCGCCGGAGAATACCCGTTCGCTGTTCGCCATCCGTCGTCTGCTGGCTGACCAGGACTATCAGGAGGTGGTCAACTTCAGCTTCGTCGAGACGGCGTGGGAAGCGGACTTCGCCGGCAATGCTGATCCGATCAAGCTGCAGAACCCGATCGCCAGCCAGATGAGCGTGATGCGTTCCTCGCTGATCGCCGGCCTGGTCGCCAACGCGCGCTACAACATCAATCGCAAGGCTTCGCGCATTCGTGTGTTCGAAGCCGGTGCGGTATTCAGCAAGAACGTCGCCGTCGCCGACGGCCCGCTGTCGGTGGCCGGTTTCGACCAGCCCAAGCGCGTCGCCGCACTGGCCTACGGCCCGGTGGTGGAAGAGCAGTGGGGGCAGGGCAGCCGCAACGTCGACTTCTTCGATGTCAAGGCCGATCTTGAGGCCCTGTTCGCGCCGCGCACGCTGCGCTTTGCCAAAACCGAACACCCGGCCCTGCATCCGGGACGCTCGGCGCAGGTGATGCTGGGTGAGCAAGTCATCGGCGTGATCGGCGAACTGCACCCCAAGTGGCAGCAAAAATACGACCTGCCGCTGGCGCCGGTGGTGTTCGAGGTGGATGCTGATGCATTGCAGCAGCGCGACCTGCCGACTTACGCCGAAATCTCCAAGTTCCCGGCGGTCAGCCGTGACCTGGCGCTGGTGGTCAAGCAGCCGGTGGCGGCCCAGCAATTACTGGATATTTTCGCTGCCGAAAAGCAGGCCAACCCGGCGTGCGGTATCATCCAAGCCATTGTTTTATTTGATGAATATCAAGGCAAGGGTCTGGAAAATGACGAAAAAAGCCTTGCGTTCCGATTCACCTTGCAAGATACTCAAAACACCCTTCAGGATGACAAGGTCGACGTTGCGATGAGTGCTCTGGTGACAGCAGCGACCGCAAAGCTTGGCGCCAGATTGCGTGCCTGATGTGATCCCCGCGAGTAAAACTAAAACAGACCGGAATCGGTATTACAGGCCCTGTCATTCATCGCCATGAACAATGTGAATTCGAACGAATTTCAATCCGTATTGGATGCCGACCTGCATCGCGCCGTGATGGAATCGCAGGCGCGTTCGCAAGCCGACAAGAGCCTGCCCACGCTGACCAAGGCCGAACTGGCCGAACTTTTGTTCGAGCAGGTCGGTCTGAACAAGCGCGAAGCCAAGGACATGGTGGAAACCTTCTTCGACGAGATCCGCAACGCCCTTGAGCGCGGCGAGGCCGTCAAGCTGTCCGGCTTCGGCAACTTCCAGCTGCGCGACAAGCCGCAACGGCCTGGCCGCAATCCGAAGACCGGTGAAGAAATTCCCATCACGGCACGGCGTGTGGTCACGTTCCACGCCAGCCAGAAACTCAAGGAAATGGTGGAGCTCTCCAGCGGCAATCCCGTTGAGTTGCCCGTCTAATCTATGAACGATCGCGTCAACAAACCAGCGGCAATCGTCTTGCCGCCGATTCCCGCCAAGCGCTATTTCACGATCGGCGAAGTCAGCGAACTGTGCGGCGTGAAGCCGCACGTGCTACGTTACTGGGAGCAGGAATTCACCCAGTTGAAGCCGGTGAAGCGTCGCGGCAATCGCCGCTATTACCAACACCACGAAGTGCTGCTGATCCGCCGTATCCGTGAGCTGCTGTACGAGCAGGGCTTCACCATCAGCGGCGCGCGCAACAAGCTTGATGGCAGCAACGAGCCCGAGCAGCCGGAGATCGTGCAGCCGCCCGCCATCAGCCTGGACGAAGAGGGTATCGAGCGCGTGCGCGCCGAGCTGCTCAACGTGCTCGACATTCTGCGTCCCGGCGCGCGACAGGCATAAGGCTTTAGGCCTAAGCCGACACGTCGGCGCCTGCGCGAAAAACCGCTGCCTCGCGCAGCGGTTTTTTTATTGCCCCCGGATTTTTTTACAGCATTTCATTTCGCATCGCTCATGGATCAGACAGGCAAGAACGTGAAGCACACATGGCGGCCGATGACGGCAGCCGATCTCGATCATGTGATGGCGGTGGCTGCCGTGGTGCATGCCGGATTCTTCGAGCGGCGGGAAGTCTTCGTTGAGCGCCTGGCGCTATATCCGCAGGGATGCCTGATCGCGGCGGGCGAGGGCGGTGACGTCATCGGTTACGCCTTCATGCATCCGGCGCGTCTGGGCGTGCCGCCGGCGCTGGACAGCAGGCTGCAGCAGATCGATGCGGCGGCTGATTGCCTCTATCTGCATGACGTTGCTTTGCTGCCTGCTGCACGCGGCGCGGGCTTGGGGCGTGCGTTGATGGCGTTGTTGTCTGCATTGATGGCGTGCGAGGCCTATGCGCAGGCGGCGCTGGTGGCGGTGCATGGCTCGGCGCCGTATTGGCGTAGCTTCGGCTTCGATGACGTGGCCGCGCCTTCGGCCGCGCTGCGCGACAAGCTGGCCAGCTATGATGCGCAGGCCTTGTATCTAGTGAAGCGGATTTGATGAGGCAAGCGTGCTGCAAAAAAAGCCGGGCGGATGCCCGGCTTTTTTATTGGCCGATGCCGATACCGGTGTCGGTGGCGTCGCGCATGGCATCGCATGTCGATGCGACCTTCACCGCATCACAGGTGGGCGGCGCGTCTCGCCACATCGCGCACACGTACCGCTGTGCGCGTCAAAGCGGGATGGTGCGCGAATACACCTGATCGCGTCCCGACAGCGATTGCGCAATCTGTTTGAGCAGCGCCTGCGTGGGGGCGGGCTGGCCTGCCGTTCCGGTGAGCATGAAGGCGGCGGCCGCCACCAGCACCAGGCTTGCGCGCAAGCTTTTACGCTCCGGCGCCAACCCGCGGCAGAACCACCACGCCGCCGCCGCGCCCACCATCAATCCGGTGACGACTTCTGACGCGGAGTGCACCTTGATCATGAAGCGCGAGAGACCCACCGACAGCAGCAGCGCGCAGGCGAGCGTTAGTGCCAAGCCGCGCGCCTGTGCTGATCTGCCTTCCGTGAGCAGCACCGCCAGCGTCAGGTAAAGCGCCGTCGCCGATGCCGTGTGGCCGCTGATGCCGGTGAAGTTGTAGAGCAGCGGCGGCGTGATGTTCCAGCCCATGAAGAGCAGCTTGGTGATTACCACGATCATCATCGCCACGCCGAACGCCAGCAGCCAGCGCAGCATCTGCCGCCACCAGCCGTTCAAGCCCAGCCACAGCGCCACCATGCAGGCGCCGGGAACGGTGAAGGCGCTGTCGCCTAAAAAGGTAATGGTGTGCCACCAGCTCATGTATTGAATTCCGACATTTGAAGAACCTATTTCCGACTCCAGCGATCTTAAGTTTTGTTCGGTGTGACAAATGAATATTTATTAGATGTCCATCGATAACTTTGCGGCATCAGCCTGAAGATGAGGTTGATTGCCGGCGGTGGCGCAAGTTCGCGCAAGAGCAAAACTTGTCGCCAATTCCGGGCTTGTCGGCATTACGGGAGCAGAAACTTCCTGCTTTCCTACAGCGGCTGTCGGGATTCTCCGATTGACGAACATTGAGTGTTTTTGCATTAACACATATTTTTACACTCTGCAACAAATTTCTCCAATTTTTTTTGATTAATTGGCGAAAATGATGCATGATGAAACCTGATTTTTCCTGTTGCGATGCAGCAATAGCGGCGCCGGAAATTGCCATTGTTTTAAAAGACGAATTAAAAAAGAAAGGACATTGGGAAATATGGCTTGGCAGGTTAACCAATGGAGTACCCGTCGAAAGAGCGCGCAAGTCCTTGCTTTGATTGCCTTTGCGACGATGCAGCAGGCGCGTGCGGCGGACGACCAACAAGTCATCACCCCTTACGCGCAATACTCGATTCTCTACGACGACAATTTGCTGCGACTGCGAGATGCCGCCGCTGCGCAATCCGCCGTCGGCACCACCCAGATGTCCGATTACGTGCATTCCACCGTAGGAGGGATTCGCTTCGACAGGATGTTCAGCCGTCAGCACATCAAGCTGGATGCCAGTCTCAACAAAAACAGTTTCGATTACTTCAAGCAGTTCGATAACGATGGCCGCGATCTCAATGCCTATTGGGGCTGGGCTCTCGGCGAGCATTTGACGGGCGACATCGGGTATGTGTATTCGCAGGCCCTGACGCCGTTCCAGAACCTGCGCGTGCTGGAGAAAAACATCCGCACGATGCAGACCAAGTACGCAACGATTGCATGGCAGCTGCATCCGGACTGGACCGTGCGCGCACAGTATTCGCGCTTCGGCCTGGACTACGACCTGCAGTCCCAGCAGGCGAACAACTTCACGCAGGACATCGCCGACCTGGGCCTGGATTACACCGCACGCAGCGGCAGCATCGCCGGCGTGGTGGTGCGGCATACGAAGGCGAACTATCCGGAGTCGACGGTGCTCAACAACGGTTCGTCGATCAACAACTCGTTCACCCAGGATGAGCTCAAGGCGCGCGTGACCTGGCTCTACAGCGCCAAGACCAAGCTGCAGTTCCTGGGCGGCTATGTCACCCGCGAGCGCGTCAATGGCGGCTCTGCGGATTACAGCGGATTCAACGCGCGCCTGATCGCGGACTGGCAGGCAACTGCAAAGACGGCGTTCAAAATGAATCTTTGGCGCGAGATCGGTGGTCTGAGCGACGTGGATGCGAACTACGCATTGACCACCGGCATCAGTCTGGCGGCAACGCTGAAGGCGTCCGACAAGCTGAGGTTCGACGGATCGCTCGATTATCAGCGCCGCAACTACAACGGCGCGGCGGTTATCACAGGCGTCACTCCTTCCAGCCGGAAGGACAGGTATCAGAAGGCCAGTTTCGGCATTACTTACTACCCGACCAGATCGCTCTCGCTGATGATGGGTATCTATCGGGAAGATGTGCAGTCAAACATCGACAGTTTCGGCTACGTCTCCAACGGTATTGCATTGACCACGCGCTATGAGTTCTGAGGCCCCAAAAATGAATAACGAAATCCAAGACACTTTGCCATTGGTCAATGTGAAGCCCAATGTGATCGTGATGGTCTTCAAGCGCCTGCTTGAGCCGGCCCTGATCGTGAGTTATCTGTGGGTGCTGGTGCGCCTGAACGGCCTGTCGTTCTCCGGTGACTATTGGGTGCTGGCGATCATGGCCTTCTTCATCAGCTCCTATTTCTTCTCCGAGTTCCACGAGCGTCGCCTGCGCCGCAACCCCAAGGGCGTGCACTCGGTGGCGCCGATCTTCATCGACTGGCTGGCCGTGGTCGCGGTGCTGGGTCTGATCGGCTACATCTGCGAGTTCTACCAGCAGTTCTCGCCGCAAGTGATCACCGCCTGGGTGCTGGGCACGCCGATCGGCCTGATGGTGTCGCAATATGCGCAGGGCCGCGTGATGCGCGACCTGCACACCAAGGGCGAAGTCAGCAAGGCCATCATCATCGGCGTCAACCCGGCCGCGCTGAAGATGGCCGAGCGCATGGAAAACTATCCGGCGCTGATGATCAAGCTGATGGGCTTTTTCGATGACCGTGAAATCAACCGCCAGCCGCAGGGCACCTTCACCCCGCTGATGGGCAAGATGTCCGATGTGGCCGCCTACGTGCGCAAGCACAACATCAACATGGTCTACATCAGCATGCCGATCTCGGCGCAGCCGCGCGTGCTGCAGATGATCGACGAGCTGCAGGACACCACCGCCTCGATCTACTTCGTCCCCGACATCTACATCTTCAACTTGATCCAGGCCCGCTTCGACTACGTCGGCGGCATGGCGGTGATGGCCATCTGCGAGACGCCGTTCACCGGCATGAACAACTTCATCAAGCGCGTCAGCGACATCATCCTGGCCTCCATCATCCTGCTGATGCTGTTGCCGGTGCTGATGGTGGTGTCGATCTGCGTGAAGGCCACTTCGCCGGGACCGATCATCTTCAAGCAGCGCCGTTACGGCCTCGATGGCGAAGAGATCGTGGTCTACAAATTCCGCTCCATGACCGTCATGGAAGACGGCGCCGCCGTCAAGCAGGCCCAGAAAGGCGACATGCGACTGACCAAGATCGGCGGCTTCCTGCGCAAGAGTTCGCTGGATGAATTGCCGCAGTTCGTCAATGTCCTGCAGGGCCGCATGAGCATCGTAGGGCCACGTCCGCATGCGGTCGCGCACAACGAGTTGTATCGCAAGCAGATCAAGGGCTACATGCTGCGTCACAAGGTCAAGCCGGGCATCACCGGTTGGGCGCAGGTCAACGGCCTGCGCGGCGAGACCGAGACGCTGGACAAGATGAAGGCGCGTATCGAGTTCGACCTGGAGTACCTGCGTCGCTGGTCGCTCACCTTTGACCTGTGGATCATCGTCCAGACCGTGCGCCTGGTGCTCAAGCGCGAAAACGCTTACTAGGCCGCCCCCTAACAACAAACAGAAACGGGCGGATCTTGCACCATCGCAGGCATTGCGGAGCTGTCGGCCGCAGTGTGGGGCAGTTGCCGCCTTTTCACTCACCGAGACATCAACACTGAAAGCTCTGAGGATGACAAAAAGAACATATCGACTGTCCGCCGCCACGGGGGGACTGAAAGCCGCAGCCTGCATCTCGCTGCTGGGATTGCTGGCGGCATGCGGCAGCAAGAATGAGGCTTCGTCCGGCCAGGCGCTGGCCAGCGTCGACGGCAAGGAAATCACCGTACACCAGCTCAACGCGGAGCTGGGCCGGGGCGGTGCGCGCGAAGCCAGCAAGCAGGTGCTGGACGGCCTGGTGGCGCGGCAACTGCTGATCAATGCCGCCAAGAAGGACAAGCTCGACGCCAACCCGACCGTGCTGGCCAACATGGAGCGCGCCAAGGATCTGGTGCTGGCGCAGAGCTACGTGCAGATGAAGCTCTCCAAGCCGTCGCGCCCGACCCAGCAGGAGATCGCCGACTTTTACGGCCAGCATCCCGACTGGTTCGCGCAGCGCAAGCAGTTTGAATTCTCGGAGCTGGTGATCAGCAACGCCAACCTGAGCAAGGAATTGAATGAACTAATGGTGGGTACGCGCCCTCTTGAAGAGGTCGCCGCATGGCTGAGCTCGCGCAACATCGCCTTCAGCCGCCTGCAGGTGACCAAGACATCGATGGATCTGCCGCCGCCGATGCTGGCCGAATTGAAGACCATGGAGCGCGGCCACCTGTTCATCGTCAAGGAAGGCGAGGCCGCCATCCTGACCTCGTTGGCGGACGTCAAGCCGGCCCCGTTGACATCGGTGGCCGCCGCGCCGCAGATCGAGCAGTACCTGATGGCGCAACGGCAGGGCCAGATCACCGACCAGGCGATCGGCAACTTGAGGGCCGAAGCCAAGATCGATTACTTCGACAAGGCCAAGTCGCTGAAGGACAACGCGCAGGCGGCGCCGGCCGCCGCGACTGCTGCCGATCCGGCAGGCGCCAAGGACGACTCGGTCGCGCGCGGCCTGTCCGGGCTCAAGTGAGGCCGCGAGACGGCATTCGACAGATTTGATGGTGGGCTAACCGACGTACCCGATGCATCCGCAGGACCGATGCCTTCGATGTACCAACAGACGTAAATCCGGAGTTAAAAAAACATGATGAAAAAAATCTTACTGCTGCTCGCAGGCCTGATGATCGCCGGTTTCGGCCCCTCCGCCTTCGCGGACGACATTCCCCTCGGACCGGGCGACGTGATCCGCGTCAACGTCTATGGCAGTCAGGACCTGACCCTGGAAACCCGCGTGAGCGAAGCCGGTTCCATCAGCTATCCGCTGATCGGCGAAGTGCAGGTCGGCGGCATGTCGACCTCGCAGGCCGAGCGCAAGATCGCCGACCTGCTGAAGAAGGGCGGCTACCTGGTCAACCCGCAGGTCAACATCCTGGTCACCACGCCGCAAAGCCAGATGGTCTCGGTACTGGGCCAGGTCTACAAGCCGGGCCGCTATCCACTGGACGGCAAGCGCAACATCGCTGACGCGATCGCGCTGGCCGGCGGCGTGAACCCCGACGGCGGCGATACCATCACCATCGTGCGCACCGTCAATGGCCAGATCAGCCGCACCCTGGTGGACATCTACGCCATCACCCACAACGGCGACACCAGCGAACTGCCGACGATTTCGCCCAATGACGTGATCTATGTGGAACGCTCGCTGCGCTTCTACATCTACGGCGAGGTGCAACGTCCCGGCATGTACAAGCTGGAGCGCGGCACCACCGTGCTGCAGGCGCTGTCGGTGGGCGGCGGCCTGACCCCGCGCGGCACCGAGCGCGGCCTGCTGGTCAAGCGCCGCGATGCTGAGGGCGCGCTGCAGGAAGTGCCGGTCAAGAAGGAAGACATGCTGCAGGCCGACGACATCGTCTATGTCAAGGAGAGCTGGTTCTGACCTTGGGTCGGAACCGGGAAAACACAGATGCGCGCCTCGGCTGACAGAGCGACGACGCGCACCATTCGCCAGATTTTCCAGGAGTAACGAGAATGAACCTATCCCAGTTTCTGCTGATCCTGCGGGCGCACATGAAGATCATCCTGCTGATCTTCGGCGTCACCGTGGCGACCGCCCTGGTGGTCAGCCTGCTGCTGCCCAAGACCTACAAGGCGACGTCCTCGGTCGTCTTGAACTACAAGGCCAACGACCCCGTCACCGGCCTGATGGTCACGGCCCAGGCGCTGCCGGGCTACATGCCGACCCAGGTCGACATCATCAACAGCCGCAACGTCGTGCTGACCGTGATCGACAACCTGAAGCTGGTCAACGAGCCGGCCGTGAAGGCCAGCTACGCCAGCAGCGGTTCGCCGCTGGACATTCGCAACTGGCTGGCCGACGCGCTGTCGCCCAACCTGGATGCAGTCGCCTCGCGCGACAGCAGCGTGATCGACATCACCTACAAGGGCCGCGACCCGCAGTTCGTGGCGACCATGGCCAACGCCTTCGCCGAGGCTTACCAGCAGGTGAGCATGCAGCTGAAGCTGGATCCGACCCGCAAGGCATCGGTCTACTTCAACGACCAGATCAAGGTGCTGCGCGAAAACTATGAAAAGGCGCAGAACCGCCTGTCGAAGTACCAGCAGGAAAACGGCATCACCAACCTCGACAATCGCATGGACGTCGAGAACAACCGCCTGAACGATCTCTCCACGCAGCTGGTGGCCGCACAGGGAGCTTTGTCGGAAGCCCAGTCGCGCCGCCAGGCCGCCGGCAGCGCCGCCAACTCGCCCGACGTGCTGGCAAATCCTCTGGTGCAGAACCTGAGGGCCAACGTCGCAGCCTCCGAGGCCCGCTTCGCGCAGGCCGCCAAGCGCCTGGGCACCAACCATCCGGACTACCTGAACGCCAAGGCGGAGCTGGACGGCCTGCGTGCGCAGCTGAACGCGGCGATCGCCTCGACCTCGGCCAGCGTCAGCACCAACGCTTCGATCCTGGCCAAGCGTGAAGCCGAGATTCGCGGCGAGTTCGACGCGCAAAAGAAGAAGGTGCTGGATCTGAACCGCAGCCGCGACGAACTCTCGGTGCTGCAGCGTGACCTCGACAGCGCCCAGAAGGCCTATGAGCTGACCTCGCAGCGCTTCACCCAGACTAATCTGGAAGGCCAGTCCAACCAGTCGGATATCTCGCTGCTGGCCACCGCCGTGCCGCCGACCGGCCCGGCCAGCCCGCGCATCTTCGTCAACCTGGTGCTGTCGATGTTCGTCGGCCTGGTGCTGGGCGTGATGGCCGCGCTGGGTCTGGAACTGATCAACCGCCGCGTGCGTTCGGAGGTGGACCTGGTCGAAGGCCTGGGCCTGCCGGTGCTGGGCAGCATCGCACGCCCCAGCCTGCATGCGCGCCGCGGCAGCCGCCGCCCGGCGCTGGCCCGCAACGTCAGATCGCTGCCCGCCGCCTGAGGCGGGGAGCCCAGACCGGTTTGCCGGATCACAACGTACCTCGCGTACACAACGAATCGGAACTCACATGGACACTGCAATCCTGATCAGCAACAAGGCCAGCAACACCTTGCCCAGCCGCTCCATCGGCGCGATCCTGATCGACATGGGCAAGCTCACGCCGGACAAGGCCGAGCGCATCCTGCGCCTGCAACGCGAACGCGGCATGCGTTTCGGCGACGCCGCCATCCAGCTGGGTCTGCTGACCCAGGACGACATCGATCATGCGCTGTCGTCCCAGTTCGACTACCCCTACCTGCAAAAGGGCGAGAGCCTGGTCAGCCAGGAAGTGGTGGCCGCCTACGACCCCTTCAGCCCGGAAGTGGAAACCCTGCGCGCGCTGCGCAGCCAGCTGATGCTGCGCTGGTTCGACGCCGATAACGGCCACAAGTCGCTGGCCGTGACCAGCCCGGGCAGCGGCGAAGGGCGCAGCTACCTGGCCGCCAACCTGGCGGTGGTGTTCTCCCAGCTGGGGGAACGTACGCTGCTGATCGATGGCGACATGCGCAATCCGCGCCAGCATGAACTGTTCGGCCTGGACAACCGCTTCGGCCTGTCGGCGGTGATCGCCGGTCGCGCCGGCGCGGCCGAATCCATCCATCGCGTGCCCGCGCTGGTGGACCTGTCGGTGATGACCTCCGGTCCCACCCCGCCCAACCCGCAGGAGCTGCTGGGGCGCGCGCCGTTCGCGCAGCTGCTGCAGCAGCTGGCGCCCAGCTATGACGTGATCGTGATCGACACGCCGCCGGGCATCGACTGCGCCGACGCCCAGATGGTGTCCGTTCGTACCGGCGCGGCGCTGATGGTGGTGCGCAAGAACGTCAGCCACATCACCAGCGTGCGCACCCTGGCCGATACCCTCGCCAGCGCCCACGTGCGCGTGGTGGGCAGCGTGCTCAACGAGTTCTGATGCCCATCGACCCCGGCCAAGGCGCACCATGACCATCGAGCAGACCCTCCCGCTGCAGGAAAAGAAGAAGCTGAGCTTGTCGCCCTGGCTGGTGATCGCCGTCGGCCTGGCGGCGATGTACATCCCCAGCTTCATCGACCTGTTCCACGGCGTGTGGGGCACCGAGCGCAATGCGCACGGGCCCATCGTGCTGGCGGTGGCCTGCGTCTATCTGTTCGTGCGGGTGCGCCAGCTGCGCGAGGAGGGCCTGATCGAACGTCGTCCCGCGCCGCTGGCCGGCGGCCTGGTGCTGCTGTTCGGTTTGCTGTGCTTCGCCCTGGGGCGCTCGCAGACGGTGCTGTTCATGGAGGCGGGATCGCTGATCCCGATTCTGGCCGGACTGGTGCTGATGTTCTTCGGCGTGCGCACCTGCCGCCGCCTGTGGTTCGCGTTCTTCTTCATGCTGTTCATGGTGCCGCTGCCGGCCTCGGTGGTGGACCTGCTGACCCAGCCGCTGAAGATCGGCGTGTCCTTTGCCTCCGAGCACCTGCTGCGCGCCTTCGATTACCCGATCGCCCGCAGCGGCGTGATCCTGTACATGGGCCAATACCAGCTGCTGGTGGCCGACGCCTGCGCCGGCTTGAACTCGCTGTTCACGCTGGAGGCGCTGGGCCTGCTCTACATGAACCTGGTGCGGCACCAGTCGCTGCTGCGCAATACCACGCTGGCGCTGCTGATCGTGCCGATCTCGTTTACCGCCAACACGGTGCGCGTGGTGGTGCTGGCGCTGATCACCTACTACATGGGCGATGCGGCGGGGCAGGGCTTCCTGCACGGCTTCGCCGGCATGCTGCTGTTCCTGGTGGCGCTGGGCCTGATCATCGGCCTGGACAGCGTGCTGCGCCTGATCGCGGTGCGTTACGCCCGCTGGCGCGGCATGGCCGAACCGGAGGCGGTGCCGCGCGTGCGCAAGCAGGCCCGCGAGGAGCGCAGCGGCCTGTTCGCCATCGGCCTGCCGACGGCGCTGGTGCTGGCGGTCGGCATGGTGGCCTCGGTCGGCGCAGCGCATGCGCTGGCCCCGCATGAGGCCAATGTGGTCAAGACCACCAGGTTCGACTCCTTCGTGCCGGCGCAATTCGGCGAGTGGCGCGAAGTGCCGTCGCCTTATGTGCAGGTCAGCGTGGACGTGCAGGACGGCACAACGCGCGACTACGACCAGCCCTATGACGACGTGCTCAGCCGCACCTACGTCAACAGCCGCGGCGAGCAGGTGATGCTGGCGCTGGCCTATGCCAACGAACAGATGCAGGACGTGAAGATCCACCCGCCCGAGGTGTGCTACATCGCCCAGGGCTTCGTGATGATGGGCGGCGCGCCGCTGGCCATGCAGACCGCCGAAGGCAAACCGGTCACGGGGCAGCGCTTCCTGGCGCGCAACAACGACCGGCTGGAAGCGGTCAGCTACTGGATGCGCATCGGCGACGCCTTCCCGGACGGCGGCCTGGCCGCGCGCTGGAAGATCTTCACCGCCGGCATGGCCGGGCGGATTTCCGACGGCATCCTGGTGCGCGCCTCCAGCCTGGTGCAGAACCCGTCCCAGCAGGAGGGCGCCTATGCGCTGCAGCAGCGCTTCCTGAAGGACCTGGAGGCCGCCATGCACCGCGGCCATCCGGGGCTGATGGTGCCAGCCTGATTTATATCCAAACGGCCGCGGTCGGCGCCCGGCGTCTTCATCCCCGAGGCGCGACCGTGCTCAATTCATCCACGCCGTGCAAGGCGGACTGCAACGGGCGAGCGTGCCCGGCCGCGCATCGTTGCCGGCCAATGCGGCCGCAAGCAGAGGAATAAAAGCATGAAAAATACCACCCTCGACAAATCGCAACTGGTCGTACTGGCCGCCGCTGTGCTGGTCTCGATACTGGTCGGCATGGCGCTGCCGGTATTCACCGGCCTGGCCGGCAACAGCATCGGCAAGCTGGCGGCGCTGCCGGCGCTGTTCGTGCTGGGCGGCCTGTTCATCTTCAACCGCCGTTTGCTGCTGTTGATGATCTTCTTCCTGCGCGCCTCGGGCGACATCGTGCTGGAGTCGACCCGCGTGGGCGGCACCGGCGGCGTCGGCCTGGGCGGCGCGATCAACGCGCTGATCATCCTGATCGCCTTCCTGTTCGTGGTGGAGAAGCCCAAGCTGCTGCCGCGCCGCGTGATCGTGCCGTGGCTGATCCTGATGGCGGTGGCCTGCGTCGGCGTGGTGATCTCGCCGGACCGCGGCGCGGCAATCAAGATCGTGCTGTCGTTGTCGTCCTATTTCGCGGTGTTCATCTGCGCCTTCTACGTGGTGCGCTCGCCCGAAGATTTTCGCTCGATGGTCAAGCTGATGGTGGCCTCGTCGGTCATCCCGGCGCTGTACGCGATCGTCAACACCGCACTGCACGCCAGGGGCGGGCTGGCCAATTTCCGCCTGCAGAGTACCTTCGGCCACCCCAACATCTTTGCCTTCTACCTGACGCTGGTGATTTCGCTGGGCCTGTACATGGTCAAGAAGAAGGAGTTCGCGCTCAACCAGTTCCAGCGCTTCGTACTGGTCGGCTACATGGTCGGCCTGTTCGGGCTGCTGCTGCTGACGCAGACGCGCAGTGCGTGGATCGCCTGCTTCATGCTGTTTGCGGTGTACGGCCTGATCTTCGAGCGGCGCTACCTGATCTACCTGGCGGTGCTGCCGATGCTGGCGCTGCTGGTGCCCAGCGTGCAGGAGCGCGTGATGCAGCTCGACAGCGGCAACACCGTCGAGACCTACGCCAAGCTGAACTCCTTCGCCTGGCGCGTCTACCTGTGGGAGTCGGGCCTGAAGTGGATGTCGGTCTCGCGCTACCTGACCGGCTATGGCGTGGAGTCCTTCCCGTACTACTCGCAGACCTTCTTCCCGCTGGCCGGCACTACCAAGTGGGGCGCCCACAGCGTGTTCGTGCAGTGGTTCTTCGACACCGGCCTCATCGGCACGGTGGCTTACCTGGCCGTGTTCTTCCAGGTGGCGCGCATGCTGATCAAGCTCTACGCGCTGGACCGCCTGGGCGCGGTGATCCTGATCTGTACCCTGATCGAGTACCTGGTGGTGTCGGCCTCCGACAACCTGCTGGCCTACCTAGCGTTCAACTGGTACTTCTGGCTGTTCCTGGGGATGGGGTGCTCGGTCTATTTCAACAGCGAAGCCTTCCAGGCCGAACAGCTGAAGAAGAAAACGCGCGGCGCGCAGCAAGCCGGCATGCAGGGATTGCGTCGCGCCTGAGGCCCGCCGCGATCGTTCCCCGCTGATGCGGCGTGCCCGAACGCCGCTCGCTCAACATTGCCACAAGAGATGACATGCCAACAAAAATAGCCTATTTCATCAACCAGTATCCCAAGGTCAGCCACAGCTTCATCCGGCGTGAAATCGCCGCCGTGGAGGAGCAGGGCTTCGAGGTGCAGCGCATCGCGCTGCGCGGCTGGGATGCCGAGGTCGTCGACGAGGACGACCGTGCCGAGCGCGCGCGTACGCAGTACATCCTGCAGCGCGGCATGGGCGGCCTGCTGGCGCCGCTGGCGCGCCGGCTGATGGCGCGGCCGGGCAGGTTCTTCTCGGCGCTCGGGCTGGCCTTCAGGATGGCCATGCGCGGTGAGCGTTCGCTGCCTTACCACCTGGTCTACCTGGCCGAGGCGGCGCAGGTGGTCGAGTGGACCGCCGCCTTCGGCGCGCATCACATCCACGCCCACTTCGGCACCAACTCCACCGAGATCGTGATGCTGGCGCAAGCCCTGGGCGGCCCGTCCTACAGCTTCACCGTGCACGGCCCGGAGGAGTTCGACAAGCCGTTCGCGTTGGGTCTGGATGAAAAAATTCGCCGCTCGGCCTTCACCGTGGCCATCACCTCGTTCTGCCAGAGCCAGCTGTACCGCTGGGTCGAGCAATCCGCCTGGAGCAAGGTCGCCATCGTGCATTGCGGCCTCGACCGCGGCTTTTATGCCGGCGCGCCGACGCAGGTGGCGGCGGCGCCGCGGCTGGTGTGCGTGGGCCGCCTGTGCGAGCAGAAGGGCCAACTGCTGCTGGTGGACGCAGCCGCCCAGCTGCATCGGAAGGGCCTGGATTTCGAGCTGGTGCTGGCCGGCGACGGCGAGATGCGTCCGCAGATCGAAGAGCAGATCCGCCGCCACGGCCTGCAGGACAAGATCCGCATCACCGGCTGGATCAGCAGCAAGCAGGTGCGCGACGAGCTGCTGGCTGCGCGCGCGCTGGTGCTGCCCAGTTTCGCCGAAGGCCTGCCGGTGGTGATCATGGAGGCCATGGCGCTGCGCCGCCCGGTGCTGACTACTTATGTGGCCGGCATCCCTGAGCTGGTGCTGCAGGGCGAGAACGGCTGGCTGTTCCCGGCCGGCGACGTCGAGCGGCTGGTGGAGTCGATGGAGCAGTGCCTGGCCGCCTCGCCCGAGCAGCTTGAACGCATGGGCGTGGCCGCACAGGTGCGCGCGGTGGAGCGTCACTCGATCAGCGTCGAGGCCGGCAAGCTGGCGCGCCTGTTCGCGCTGCATGCAACGCCGCAGGCGCAGCGCATTCACGCAGCGCAGGTGGAGGGCGCGCAATGACGGTGGCCCACGCCAAGCAGCGCGACGACGAGGTGCTGACCGCCGAGCGCCCCGGCGCCGCCGGCAGCATGGTGCACACCCAGCACAAGGAAATTGCCTCGCTGGACGGCTGGCGCGCGGTGGCCATCGCCATCGTGTTCCTGAGCCATGCAGGGCTGGGCAAGATCGTGCCCGGCGGCCTGGGCGTGACGATTTTCTTTTTCCTCAGCGGCTACCTGATCACCACCTTGCTGGTGCGCGAATTCACCAAGACCGGCGGCATCAACATCCGCCACTTCTACGTGCGCCGCGTCTTGCGATTGACGCCGCCGCTGCTGCTGGTGCTGACCATCACCTACCTGCTGACGCACTATGGCGTCTTCACCGGCCACGCCGGATGGAGCGGCTTCTTTGCCCAGCTGTTCTACTTCGCCAACTACTACGTGCTGTTCTTCGATGCCGGCCATACGGTGCCGCAGGGCACCGGCGTGTTCTGGTCGCTGGCGGTGGAGGAGCATTTCTATTTCGTCTTCCCGGCGCTGTTCATGCTGCTGATGCGCCGCGCCGACCATCGCCGCATTCCGCTCTACCTGCTGGGCCTGTGCGCGGCCTTCCTTGCCTGGCGCTACTACCTGGTGGTGGGCACCGGCTCCTCGATGGAGCGCACCTATTACGCTACCGACACCCGCATCGATTCCATCCTCTTCGGCTGCATTCTGGCCACGCTGAAGCTGCCCGACGCGTGGCGCGCCTTCCTGATGCGTCCCGCAGCGCGCATGGTAGGCGTGGGCGCGGGCGTGTTCCTGCTGCTGCTGTCGCTGGTGGTGCGCGACGACGTGTTTCGCGAGACGCTGCGCTACTCGGTGCAGGGCGTTGCGCTGATCCCGCTGTTCTTTTATTCGGTGTCGCACCCGCAGAGTTTTCCGTTCCGCTGGCTCAACCTGCGCTGGGTGCAGCGCATCGGGATCTATTCCTATTCGATCTACCTGTCGCATGAAGTCCTGTTGAGCAACGTGGATTGGGTGTCCTCCAATCCGGCGCTCAACATTCTGGCGGCGCTGGTGTTCTCACTGTTGTTCGCCATGCTGGTGGACCGCTTCATCGACGTGCCGCTGCGCGCGGTGCGCGCACGATTCCGCTAAGCGGGCCGGCTTGTCCGGCCTGCTTGATCCGCTCATTCCAACGCAAGATTGGAGGCATTGACGTGTTACTGATCAATAAAAATGATGCCGGACAACCGGCAAACCTGAAGGGCCGCCACGGGGAAGCGGCAGGGGAGGTCGCGCCCGCCGCGATCCAGTCCCCCCATCCGGGGCTGCATCCCAAATACCGTCCCGACATCGACGGCCTGCGCGCCATCGCGGTCGGCTCGGTGGTGATCTTCCACGCCTTCCCGGAGTGGTTCGCGGGCGGCTTTATCGGCGTGGACATCTTCTTCGTGATCTCAGGATTCCTGATCTCGCTGATCATCTTCAACAACCTGGAGCACGGGCGCTTCTCCATCATCGACTTTTACGTGCGACGGGTGAAGCGCATCTTCCCCGCGCTGATGACGGTGATGACGTTGTGCATGGCCGCGGGCTGGGTGGTGCTGTTCGCCGACGAATACAAGCAGCTGGGCAAGCACCTGTTCGGCGGCTCGACCTTCATCTCCAACTTCCTGTTCTGGCGCGAGAGCGGCTACTTCGACAACTCGGCCGAGACCAAGCCGCTGCTGCACCTGTGGAGCTTGGCCATCGAGGAGCAGTTCTACCTGTTCTGGCCGCTCCTGCTGGCCTTTGTCTGGAAGCGCCGCTGGGGCTTCCTGGGCATCATGGGCGTGATCGCCGCGCTGTCGTTCGCGGTCAACATCTACCTGATCGGGCACGACCAGACGGCTGCCTTCTACTCGCCGCTGGCGCGCTTCTGGGAGCTGATGGTGGGCGGCGCGCTGGGCTACATCACTTTGCACCGGCAAGACCTCAACCGCCACTACAAGAACCTGCAGGCCTGGCTGGGTGTGGGCTTGCTGGTGGTGGGCTTTGCCTTGATGGACGGTTCGCGCGCCTTCCCGGGCTGGTGGGCGCTGCTGCCGGCGATCGGTGCGTTCCTGCTGTTGTCGGCCGGGCCTGAGGCCTGGTTCAACCGCACCGTGCTGGCCAGCAAGCCGATGGTGTGGATCGGCCTGATCAGCTATCCGCTTTACCTGTGGCACTGGCCGCTGCTGGCGTTCGCCACCATCATCGAGGGCCAGACCGCGCCGCTGGCGGTGCGCGCCGCCGCGCTGGCGGGCGGCGTGCTGCTGGCCTGGTTGACCTTCCTGTTCATCGAGCGGCCGCTGCGCGGCTCCGGCAACATGCGCGTGGTGCTGGCGCTGCTGGCCGTCAATGTAGCTGTGGGACTGGGCGGGATGGCCATCTACAAGAACGACGGCTACGACCAGCGCGCGCTCAACAAGAAGCTGGACTACCTGTCCCAGAACGACATCTTCGAGGGCTCGCGCAATTCCGACGGCAGCTGCAGCCGCCTGAACCGGCTCAACGGCGTGGATGAAGAAGTGTGCCTGTCCAACTCGGCCGCGCCGCAGACCCTGTTCGTCGGCGACAGTCACGTCATGGCGCTGCACTCGGCGATCTTCTCGCGCCAGGTGAACATGCCTGCCATCATGGTGGCCGGCCACGCCTGCCGCGTTTATCCCAACCTGCCGTACCAGGCCACGCACCTGCTGCGCTGGTCCAACAACTGCACGGCGATTGCCAATGAAGCGATCTCGGTGGCCGGCAAGCTGCCCTCGATCAGCACGGTGGTCATCAGCGGCGCCTATCCGCGCGACAACCTGGACCGCCCGTCCGAGTATGCCGTCGACGGCCGGACCTTGAGCGCGCGCGAGGCCTTCCTGTCCGGCTACGGCGCGCTGATCGACAGCTTCGCCAAGGCCGGCAAGCGGGTGGTGTTCGTGACCGACGTGCCTTACCTGAAGCTCGATCCGCACTCCTGCGTGAACCGCTTCGAGGACGGCGTCTCGCGCGAATGTGCCTTTACCCAGGCCGAGCACCGCAGCATCCGCAAGGACTACGACGCCGCCGTTGCCGAGCTGCAGCGGCGTCATCCGGCGGCAGCCTTCTTCAATCCCGAGTCGCTGTTCTGTCGCGACGGCATGTGCCGCGCCAAGCAGGGCGACGCCTACCTGTACAACGACACCCAGCACGTCAGCCTGGCCGCGTCGACGTACTTGCTGGGCACGATGCAGCAGCAGGGCCTGTTGCCGGCTGCGCAAGCACCGGCGCGGCCGCAGCAACAGGCGCAGCCGGCGCAATGAAGAAACCCCGCCGTCCGTGAGGAGGGCGGGGCTGCGTTGCGGGTGGTGCCGTCGGGCGGTGTTGCTTCAGTCCGCCTTCAGCAATTCGCCGCCGGCGCTGGAGACGCCGCTGGTGCCGCTCCTGGCGTAGATCGCCAGGGCCGGCGTGGTGGCGGTCCAGGTGAAGGTCTTGCTCTGGCCGTTGTCGAGATAACCGGTGTCAACCGTCATCTTGCCGGCCGCCTGGTCATACACCGAGAAGCGCAGCTTGGCGCCGCCGGTGGTGCGGGCGGTGATCTTGTAGGTGGCGCCCATGACCGGCTTGGCCCAGGTCACCGCGTTCATGCCGCGGTTGCTGTAGTTGACCACTTCCGAGACCGTGGTGGTGGCCGGGAACACCACGGCCTGGTCCCAGGAGCTGTACTTGCCCAGGGCGCTGCCGGATTGCTGGGTCCAGGTGCCGCGCATGGACAGCAGGTTGAGGTTTTGCGTCGGCGTGAAGGTCTTGCCGTTGCCGTCGATCCAGCCCGATGCGCCGGTGACACGTCGCAGGGCGGCGCGGATGACCTGCAGCTCGCTGGCCACGGTGTTGTTCCAGCCGTTGGGATGCAGGTTGTAGCCGGCGCCGATCTCGGCATAGATGACGAAGGGCGTGCCGGTGTTGGCGTCGACGATGTAGGCGCCGTAGCGCTTGAGGGTCTCGGCCACGCGGCGCAGCTCGGGGTCGGTCAGCTGGCTGGTGTTGAAGGACGGCGGCAGCATCACCAGCGCGCCTTCCGGGAATTTGCCGCTGTTGAGTTTGGCGGCGTTGGTGTCGGCCGAGGTGGCCGGGAACACGTAGGTCGGGTTGGCCGAGAGGCCGTTGAAGGTCAGCGACATCGCCAGCGCGTGCGCATAGTACTCCGGCTTTTCCGCCACCTCGTGGGTGCGGATCAGCCCGCCCGAGGCCGGCACGCCGGTGGCGCGCGCGCCTTGATAGTAATGGCCGGGATCGGGCCAGCCGCGACCGTTCAGCGGCGCCCATGAATACTGCGCGGCGGTCCATTGCGTGCCTTGCTGCTTGAGCTGCCAGAACGAATGGATGATGTTGTTGGCCGGGTCGACGATGTCGGCATGACCGTCCGAACCGGGCGCCGGCTTGGCGGCGGCAGGCCAGTGCGGGATGGTGACGTCGTGATAGTTCTCGTCGTCGGTATTGAACAGGCCCTTGCTGCCGGAGGCGCCGGTCACGGTGACCGCCGGGTCTTGCGGCGAGGCCAGGAACACGCCGGTGGAGTAGGCATTGGCGGTGATCGCCGGGAAGTAGCTCGAGGTCGGGATGACGTCCTCGCCGAAGGTCGGGTTGACCGGGCGGCTGTTCCACAGGGAGTCCGCCGCAAACGGTTTGCGATAGGTGCCCCAGTCGTCGGCCACGGCCGAGGTGCAAGCCCAGACGGTGCTCAGCATCACGACCGCCGGAAGTAACCGAAGTGCGCGTGGTTGAGGTTGCATCATTGCTCCTTTGTGATGAAAGTGGGATGAGGAGAAGAAGGCGACTTCTTGTTATGTTGGGCTGGCGCTGCGCTTGCGGATGCGGTCGGCCGATGTCGGCGACCACGATGCATTGACCGCGTGAAACGATCTGCGTTTCGAATTCTTTTGCGGTTGTGGAGATTCATGTGGAATTTTTTCGATGATGAGCTCTCCAAAAATAGATGCGATGCGGCATGAACCCGCAAGCCTCTTCGACAACCGCTGAGGCCGAGGTTCCGCCTGACATTGCGAGTATGCCGTCAAGGCGTCTGTTAATGAAAGATCGACCATGATCCTTGCACTGCAATATCTCCTGTTATTGGCTCTTCTGTTGCTGACCGTGCCCGTTGTGGTGCTGTTGGTGCAGGTGATGGTGGCGCGCTTCGGGCGCGCGCACCTGTCGCCGGGCAGCCAGCGCCGTCCCGGCATCGCGGTGCTGGTGCCGGCGCACAACGAGGCCGCCGGCATCGCCGAGGTGGTGCGCGGCATTCGCGACCAGCTGCTGCCGGGCGACCGCGTGCTGGTGGTGGCCGACAATTGTTCCGATACCACCGCAGTGCTGGCGCGATCGGCCGGGGCCGAGGTGAGTGAACGTTTTCACGACGCGCTGCGCGGCAAGGGCTACGCGCTGGACCACGGCATCCGCCAATTGTCGGCGCAGCCGCCCGAGGTGCTGATCATGGTCGACGCCGACTGCCTGCTGGGCAAGGGCGCGCTGGACCGCATCGCCCGCGTGTGCGCGCACAGCGGTCGTCCGGTGCAGGCGCTGTACCTGATGCACGCGCCGGAAAGCGCCGGCCCGATGCGCCGCATCGCCGAATTCGCCTGGGTGGTGAAGAACCTGGTGCGCCCGCTGGGCTTCCAGAAGCTGGGCCAGCCGTGCCAGCTCATGGGCACCGGCATGGCCTTCACCTGGGAGCAGATCCGCAGCGCCGAGCTGGCCAACGGCCACATCGTCGAAGACATGAAGCTGGGCGTGGACCTGGCCGGCAGCGGCCAGGCGCCATTGTTCTGCCCGGATGCGATGGTCTACAGCTTCTTCCCCAGCAGCGAGAGTGGCGCCCAGACCCAGCGCACGCGCTGGGAACATGGGCATTTGAGCGTAATCATGAGTTACGTGCCGCGCCTGCTGGCCGGTGCGGTCAAGACCGGCAACGGCGCGCTGGCCGCGCTGGCGCTGGATCTGTGCGTGCCGCCGCTGGCGCTGCTGGTGATGCTGGTGGTGGCGGGCTGGTGCGTGGCGCTGCTGGGTGCGCTGCTGTTCGCCTGGTCCTGGCCGCTGGCGCTGGCCAGCGTGCTGCTGCTGGCGATCGGCGCGTCGGTGATGCTGGCCTGGTCGGGCTTCGGCCGCCAGGTGCTGAGCCTGGGCGAGCTGTTGTCCGCTTTCGGTTACGTGGCGCGCAAGCTGCCGCTCTATTTCAAATTTTTGTTCAACCGCCAGGTGGAATGGGTGAGGTCAAAACGTGACTCTGAATAACGCTCAGGCGCTGGATCCTTCGCTGTTGGCCGCGTCGGCCGACAGCGCGCAATCCCTGCCGCAATCGCTGTCCAACTTCGACCGCGACGTCTACTGCATCCTCGGCCTGCCGTTCGACCGGGTCAGCCTGGAGCAGGCCGGGGGCATCATGCGCAACGCGGCTGCGGCCGGGCGTCGCTGCTTTCTTTCCACGCCCAACCTGAACTTCGCGGTGGCGTGCATGGACGACGCGGCCTTCCGCAATTCGGTGATCCAAAGCGACCTGTCGATCGCCGACGGCATGCCGCTGGTGTGGATCGCCAAGGCGCAGGGCCTGCCCATCCGCGAACGGGTGGCCGGCTCATCGCTGTTCCAGGCGCTGCGCGAACGCAAGGCCGGCGCCTCCGAACGCCAGATGCGCGTGTATTTCTTCGGCGGCCCGCCGGGCGTGGCCGAGGCCGCCGCCGAGCGCCTCAACGCCGAGCCCTCGGCCATGCGCAGCGTGGGCTTCGCTTCGCCGGGTTTCGGCACCATCGAGCAGATGAGCGATGCCGACACCATCAACCGCATCAACGACAGCGGCGCCGATTTCCTGGTGGTGGCGCTGGGCGCCAAGAAGGGCCAGGCCTGGATCCAGCACAACCTGAAGCAATTGAAGGCGCCGCTGGTGAGTCACTTGGGCGCGGTGGTCAATTTCGTCGCCGGCACCGTGTCGCGCGCGCCGGTATGGGCGCAAAAGACCGGCCTGGAATGGCTGTGGCGCATCAAGGAAGAACCCAAGCTGTGGCGTCGTTATTGGGACGACGGCGTGGCGCTGTTGAACCTGCTGGCCTGGCGCGTGCTGCCCTGCGCCTGGGAGTCGCGCCGCCGCCGGCCTGCCGCCACCGATTACGAGGAAGCCGGGATGCAGTGCCGCCGCGATCGCGGCGATTGCGAACTGTTGCTCTCCGGCGCCATCGGCGCCCCCAATATCGCCAAGCTGCGCCAAGTGTTGAAGCAGGCCGCCGCAGCCGACGAGCCGGTGGTGGTCGACTGCGCCAAGGTCAGCCACATCGACGGCGCGGCGCTGGCGTCGCTGATGCTGCTGTACGGCGACTGCGTGGCGCGTGGGCGGCCGTGGGCGGTGATCAACCCCGGCGCGCCGCTGCGTCGGCAGTTCGCGCTGCATTGCGCCGACTATCTGCTGCAGCCGCTGGCCTGAGCGCGGCGCCGATCATTCATTCACCATCAGCGTTGAGGTATGCATGAAAGCAATCATTTCACCGGCCGCAATGCCGCCCCGGGACGCGGTTTGCGCCGATTCGGGACTGGTTCTAAGCGGCCGCTTCGAGTACACTCGCGGTACGTTGTCGGCTTTCCCCGATCCCATTGAATTCGGCATTGCAGCGGCGCTGCATGCCCAACAACAAGACACCCATTGGAAGACGGCGCACGACGGCTGCCTGCAGCAGCCCGGCGCGCCGGAACAAGCCTGGAGGGCCTGAATATGAAGATCTATCCCGTCATCCTGTCCGGCGGCGCCGGAACCCGCCTGTGGCCGCTGTCGCGCGCCGCCTATCCCAAGCAGCTGCTGCCGCTGGTGAGCGAGCAGACCATGATGCAGGAGACCGTCACCCGCGTCTGCGCCTGGCCGGAAGCGCTGGCGCCGGTGCTGGTCTGCGGCAACGAGCACCGCTTCATGATTGCCGAGCAGATGCGCGAGATCGACGTGCGCCCGCACGCCATCATGCTTGAGCCGCAGGGCAAGAACACCGCGCCGGCCGTGGCCGCCGCCGCCTTCCAGCTGCTGCGCCAGGATCCCGAGGCGGTCATGCTGGTGTTGCCGGCCGACCACGTGATCAAGGATCGCGCCGCCTTCCATGAAGCGGTGCGCCGCGCCATGGTCTCGGTCGAGCAGGGCGCGCTGGTGACCTTCGGCATCCAGCCGTCCAAGCCGGAAACCGGTTACGGCTACATCCTGCGCGGCGAGGCGCATGGCGACACCGGCAACTTCGCCGTCGACAGCTTCGTCGAGAAGCCGGACGCCGTGCGCGCCCAGGCTTTCCTCGATGACGGCCGCTACTACTGGAACAGCGGCATGTTCCTGTTCCGCGCCCGCGATTTCCTGGACGAGCTGGAACAGCATCGTCCGCTGATCGCCGCCGCGGTCAAGGAGGCCGTGTCCAAGGCCTACGCCGACCTCGACTTCTGCCGCCTGGACGAGTCGGCCTTTGCCTCCTCGCCCTCGGAGTCGATCGACTACGCCGTGATGGAGAACACCAAGCGCGCCGTGGTGGTGCCGGCCGACATCGGCTGGAGCGACGTCGGCTCCTGGAGCGCATTGCAGGAAGTGATGCCGGCCGACGCCAACGGCAACGTGGTGCGCGGCGATGTGCACCTGGACGGCGTCTCGAACACGCTGGTGCGCGCTGAAAGCCGCATGGTGGCGGTGCTGGGCGTCGACGATCTGGTGATCGTCGAGACCGACGACGCGGTGCTGGTGGCGCACAAGGACAAGGCCCAGGATGTGAAGGGCGTGGTCGACACGCTCAAGAACAGCAAGCGCAGCGAGCATATTCACCACAAGCGCGTGTTCCGCCCCTGGGGCAGCTATGAGAGCGTGGACGAGGGCGAGCGCTTCCAGGTCAAGCGCATCATCGTCAAACCGGGCGAGAAGCTGTCGCTGCAGATGCATTACCACCGCGCCGAACATTGGGTGGTGGTGAGCGGCTCGGCGCTGGTCACGCGCGGCGAAGAGGTCACGCTGCTGA
Source organism: Herbaspirillum sp. LeCh32-8 (assembly GCF_017814915.1). Classification (GTDB taxonomy): domain Bacteria; phylum Pseudomonadota; class Gammaproteobacteria; order Burkholderiales; family Burkholderiaceae_D; genus Herbaspirillum. Next base: position 491,659 of record NZ_JAGIPZ010000001.1, read on the forward strand.
GCGAGAACGAGTCCATCTACCTGCCCATCGGCGTCACCCACCGCCTGGAGAACCCGGGCAAGCTGCCGCTGCACCTGATCGAGGTGCAGTCGGGCAGCTACCTGGGCGAGGACGACATCGTGCGTTTTGAAGACGTCTACAAGCGCGCCTGAGCAGGGTGCCTGGAAGTAAAAAAGGAGAGCCGAGGCTCTCCTTTTTTTATGGCTGAATCATCGCTGCAGCCGGTTGCCGCAGCGGGACGCCGCCGGTTCAGTTGTTGATGGCCGCTACCGGGATATCCATCACGACCGGTCCTTCCGCGCGGGCCTTGCGGTGGTTCGCAGCAAACAGGGCCTCGACCACTTCCCAGGGCTTTTCGTCGAACTTGCGGGCGAACAGGACCTCGCCGCCCGGCAGCGGGCAATTGTGGTTGGCCGAGTTCATCACCACCGGCTGGGCGAAGTGTTCAAGGTGGAGTTCCTTGAGCGTGTCCGGGCTCATCTGGTTGGGGCGCCAGTTGGTGTAGGTAATGCTGGGAGCGAGCGTGCCGGCGAAATGGGAATTGCCGAGGATGGTCTGGAAGAAGAATTCGTCCGAGCAATCCACGTGGTGCGAAAAGCGCACGAAGCGCGGGTGCTCGGCGACATAGTCCAGGATGTAATGGCAGGCCTTGCCGGTAATGGCCCACCACTGCGAGCCGGCCATCGGCTGCAGCTCACCCAACGCAGCCTGGTAGTCGCGCAGCGGCGCGTACTTGTTGATCAGGTCTTGCAGGTTCCACTTCAGGCGCAGCATCGGTTTGGCGCGGCGCAGCCAGTAGTGCTGCAAGCGCCCCAGCGTCTTGCCGTACTGCTCGTTGGGCATGGCGAAGGCTTCCATGAAATTGGCGTCCGGCTGGCGCGCGAAGAAGTCTTCGATATAGCCGGTCGGCTGCACCGGCAGCGTTGCCCCGGACAACAGCACCACACGGTTGAAGCCGGAGTCGTGGCGCATCGCCATGGCCATCATGTCCAGCGTGGCCTGCACCAGCGAGAAATCGGCCCAGGCGCCGTTGATGCGGTGCTCGCAGAAGTACACGCGCGGCATGTCCTTCAATGCGCTGAAGATGGAGATGTCGGCCTTGCTGTCGATGTGCACGAAAAAGCTGGCGTGCTCGCTGGAGAGCTCGCCGACCAACCGCGCCAGCAGCTTCGGATTGTTGTGCGCAAGGATCAGGTAGGCAATCTTCATCGTCACGTCCTTTACTCCTTGACCAGGGTGGTCAGCGGGCTTTCGCGCGTCCACTGGTTCATGTAGGTGGAATTCTTGCCGTAGCTGTTGTCGATCACGATGTTCTTCTTGTCCATCAGGCAGGACAGGATGTGGCCGTGCAGGCGGTCGGTGACGATGGTCTCGTGGTCGGCGAACAGGCGCACCGCCTTGCGCACGAAGCGGCGCGACACCGGCACCCAGAACCACAGCGCCAGCCGGGTCAGGGCGCGATCCCAGCCGTAGCGGTCGAAGCGCCATTCGAGCTTGGCGAAGAGCGTCATAAGCTTACGCTCGTCGCCGATCACTTCGACCCAGTCGGTGGTGGTGCGGATCGGCAGGTCGCGCAGGCTGTCCGGCGTCTTCGGTTTTTCCGGGTCGACGCGCTGGATGCGCACATTGCCCTGGGCGGCGCCGCCGGCGTACTGGATCGGGTACAGGTGATGCGCCATGTCGGGCACCAGGTAGACCTTGTCGGTGAATTCATGCGCCATCTTTTCCGAGACCGTATCGCGCACGAACAGGTGCAGGTCGGGATGGCGGCGGATCACCTGCGCCGAGCTGGCGCGCGCCTCAGGGGAAGAGAAAAACAGCGTCTGCGGCATCAGGATAATGCGGTTGTTGGGGAAGGCCGAGATCAGCTTTTCGCGCAGTGCATGGATGTTGCCGTAGATGTCGCCGAAGTTGCCGCCGCCGTGGAACACCAGGATGTCGTTGGCGCGCACCCACTTGTGGTCGAAGTAATAGGTGTTGGACACGGTGGCCGGCGTCAGGCCGTGGTCCTTGAAGAAGCGCACTGTGCCAAGCATGATCAGCAGGTCGCCGATGTTGTCGTGCACCGGGATGTCGATGTAATGAAAACGCTGGCCCTTGAGCATCGCGGCAATCGCTTCATGGTGCAGCTTGAGGTCCTGCATGATCTCCTGGTGTTTCTGCATGGTGGTCTTTTCTTGTGTGAGGTCCTGGCGCGGCAGGCCGCCGGCGATGGTGTTCATACGGGTTCTCCTTTGCTTACGCGCCGGGCTTGCAGGCGCGCCTTGATCATGGACCAGCCTTTTTGCAGCTCGTCCCGCGAAGGGAACAGGCGCGGCACCGGCTCCTTCAGGACGTAGGGATAGATCGCCAGCGTGATGGCCATGCGCAGCGACGCGCCCAGCAACATCAGCAGGCCCAGGTAGACCGAGATGTTTTCCTTGGGCAGGAAGGGCAGCAGCGCCACCACCGGCAGCACCGAGATCAGCTGGCGCACCAGCACCAGGCCCGGGCGGCCGGCGGCGTTGAAGCGCTGCGCCAGGGTCCAGCCGGCGCCGGAGACCACGCACTCGAACATCAGCACGCAGAAGGTCGGCGTGACGGACGCGAACTTGGGGCCGTAGACCAGCTGAATCAGCCAGGGCGAGAGCAGGGCGCCGATGCCGGCCAGCGCCATCATGGGCAGGAAGGTCAGGCGGAAGGCGATGTTGATGCTGTGGGTCAGCTCTTTCTCATCCTTGCCGGCGTAGCGCGAATAGAGCGCCGTGTTCATCGCGTCGAACAGCACGCCGATCAGGCGCGAGGTGGTGAAGGCCAGCGAGTAGTAGCCGAACTCGACGATGGTGCCGACCTTGAGCAGGTAGACCTTGTCGAAGTTGGTCAGCGCCAGGCCGATCAGCACCGTGCCGTGCTGGTTAAAGGCGTATTTGAGCAGGTGACCGGTGGAGGCGTCGCGCGGCGGCTGCGCATCCGGCGCAAGCGTCACCGGCTGGAACACGTTCTTGCCGGCCCAGTGCAGGCACAGCGCGATCAGCGTCAGCGCGCAGACCAGCTGGCCGATCAGCACGTAGACGAATTCGACCGGACGAAACGCCAGGAACAGCAACACCAGCGCCGCCAGGTTGAGGAACACGCCGACGATGCGGGTCACATTGAGGAAGCTCAGGCTGGGCTGCATCTGAGTCAGGTTGACCAGGTAGTTCTGCAGCGCCGTCACCAGCGCGAAGCCGGTGATCAGCGCCATGTGTCCGCGCAGTTGCGGGTCATGGTTGAACAGCAGGCCGCCCAGCGCCAGCACCGCCGCCAGCAGGCCGATGAACAGCGCCGACAGGAACACGAAGCGCTTCTGGTGAAAACGTTGCCCGGCGCCGCGGTGATAGATGTAACTGAAGGCCAGCCCGCAGGCGGCCACCGAACTGGAGAGCGTGACGATCAGCACCGCGCCCGACAACAGGCCGCGGCCTTCCGGCCCCAGCATGCGCGCTGTGAGCACGGAGATGAAGAAGCCAATGGCGGTGACCCCCACCGTGGTAAGCAGGGTCTTGCCCGAGGATTTGACGATTTCTTTGAATGACATTCGGCTTTTGGCGTAGTAATGACTTCAACGGGTGGAATACCTGCGCCCGGGCTTGTCGCCGGCTGCGCCTGCTGAGCTTGCGCCGGGCTGCCTGCACGCGATGCCTGTTGCCTGTATTCCTCGTTTGCTTTGTTGCGAATGCGGCCGCCTGATATTGCTTTATCTGAAAGCGGATGAAGCGCACTGGAAGTGCAGCTCCCCCGAGGGGGAATGCGCCTTGCGGGTCGTGGACACCCTCGGGCCAGCGCCGTGAATGTTTCAAATTGTTGCGGCGCACATCGGTTATTGACGAGATAAAACCGCAAGCTTTGAGATGCTGTTACCGAAAATAATTCCCGGTTCGCAGAACTTTTTGTGTCCCGCAGAGCTCCCTGTATCTATAAAAATGAAAGCGGGCCACACCGGCCTGTCGATGTCCGATAGGAAACATTCGCCATGAGCAGAGACACCGACTGGGAAGCAGATTTGTTGCGATACAACATGCGCCGTCCCTTCCTCAAGGAACAGTCGATCTGGGCCATCTGGGTCTATCGCTGGGGCCGTCGTATCGAGGCCCGTCCCCCGGGATTGACCAGGAAGGTGCACAACGCGCTGTACTGGATCGCGTTTCGCTTCGTCGAGACCGCGTTCGGCATCAGCCTGCCGCGTACCGCGAAGATCGGCCCCGGGCTACGCATCTGGCACTTCGGCAATATCTTCTTGCACGGCGAGGTGGTGATCGGCGCCGGCTGCACGCTGCGCCAGGGCGTGACCATTGGCAACCGCCGTGAAGGCGGGTCGGTGCCGGTCATCGGCGACAACGTCGAGTTCGGCGCCTATGCCCAGGTGTTCGGCGCAGTGCATATCGGCGACGGCGGCAAGGTCGGCGCGATGTCGGTGGTGCTGGACGACGTGCCGCCGGGCGCTACTGCGGTGGGCGCGCCGGCGCGCATCGTGACCAAGGATGTGGGCAAGGAAGCGCTTGCCCTGAAGAATTGACCCCAACAAGTCCTGACAAGGAATCCACAATGACGAGTTCCACCATCCTGGTTACCGGCGGCGCCGGTTACATCGGTTCCCACACCTGCGTCGAGCTCATCCATGCCGGCTATGACGTGGTCGTGCTGGACAACCTCTGCAACAGCCGCGCCAGCGTGATCGACCGGGTGGAACAGATCGCCGGGCGCAAGCCGCATTTCGTGCAGGGCGACATCCGCGATCCGGAGGTGCTGGACCGCATCTTCAATGAATACAAGATCCACGCCGTGATCCATTTCGCCGGCCTGAAGGCGGTGGGCGAATCGGTGGCGCAGCCGCTGCGCTACTACGACAACAACGTCAACGGCAGCAATGTGCTGTTCGAGGCGATGGGGCGCCACGGCGTGAAGAACATCGTGTTCAGCTCCTCGGCCACGGTCTACGGCGATCCGGCCAGCGTGCCGATCACGGAAGAGTTTCCGCTCTCGGCCACCAACCCCTATGGCCGCAGCAAGCTGATGGTGGAGCAGATCCTGGGCGACCTGCACAAGTCCGATCCGAGCTGGCGCATCGCGCTGCTGCGCTACTTCAACCCGGTCGGCGCGCACGAGAGCGGCCTGATTGGCGAAGACCCCAGCGGTATCCCCAACAACCTGCTGCCCTTCATCGCGCAGGTGGCCGACGGCCGCCGCGCCGCGCTGTCGGTCTACGGCAGCGACTACCCGACCACCGACGGCACCGGCGTGCGCGACTACATCCACGTGGTCGACCTGGCGCTGGGCCACCTGAAGACCTTGCGCAAGCTGGAAGACGGCCCCGGCGTCTACGTCTACAACCTCGGCACCGGCCGCGGCAACAGCGTGCTGGAAATGCTGGCCGCCTTCGAAAAAGCCTGCGGCAAGACGCTGCCTTACCAGCTGGCCGAGCGCCGTCCCGGCGACATCGCGATGTGCTACGCCGCCACCCAGCGCGCGCAGAGTGAACTGGGCTGGCGCGCGCAGCGCGGAGTGGAGGCGATGTGCGCCGACACTTGGCGCTGGCAGGCGCTGGCCAAACAACTGTCGGAGAACGAGGCCGCCTGAGGCGCGCCTCGGTCTTCCTCCATTTCATCTCAGGCTGACACTCAGGAGTTTCATTTATGGCGACCATCGACGTCCTGCTTCCGGTAAAGAACGGCGTGGATTTTCTGGCGGAATCGCTGGACAGCGTGCTTGCGCAAACCTACCGGGACTGGCGCCTCATCGTGCTCGACCACGGCTCCACCGACGGCAGCCGCGAGATGGCCGAGCGCTACCACGAGAAGGATCCGCGCGTGGAGCTGCATAGCTTCCCGGAGGCGGACGGTTTGTCCGGCCTGCTCAACAAGGGCCTGGAGATCAGCGACTGCCGCTACGTGATGCGACATGACGCCGACGACATCTGCTACCCGCGTCGCATGGAGATTTCGCTGGCGGCCTTCGAGAGCCATCCCGAATGCATGGCCATCGGCGGCCAGGCCGACGTGATCGACGCCCAGGGTGCGCCCATCGGCGACATGAAGATGCCCATCGGCGGCAAGCGCGTGGGCGCGGCCAGCCTGTTTCGCAACCCGATCGCGCACCCGACCGCGATGCTCGACTTCACCGAAGTGCAGAAGGCGGGCATCCGTTACGGCGTGGACTTCCTGAAGCTGTTCCCGGAAGAACGCCGCATGACCGTGAAGAACCTTGCCGAGGACTATTACCTGTTCGGCCAGCTCGGCATCCAGGGCAAGTGCAACAACGTACCGGAGAAGCTGATCAAGTACCGCTGGCACGGCAACAACGTCAGCGCCAAGCGCTTCGACGAGCAGATGACCGTGTCGCTGCAGGTGTCGCGCTACCTGGCGCATGCCTTCTCGCTGATGCATGACGTCAAGTACTTCGACCCGGCGCCGTTCTGCAACCACGGCGGCCTGCTGTTCGATATCGACGGCCGCAGCGACTTCTCGGCCGAGTTCGAACGCATGGCCGCCAGCGTGCGCGAAGGCTTCGACTATTCGCCGGAGGTCGAGCGCGAGCTGACCTTCCGCAAGCTGGCCACCACCCGCAATGAAGTCTCGCTGCTGTGGCGCTATTTCTTCTTCCAAAGCGGCAATGTGCCGGAAACCGGCGAGTGGAACGCGGTGCGCTCCTGGCTGATTCGCCGCTTCCCGGGCAAGCGGCGCATGAGCGCGCCGGCGGAGGTGCCGGCGTAAGTGATGGCGGGCGTGTGGATGCAGCGTTGCGCTGCTGAGCTGCGGCCCGATATCTTCAGCCCGATTTTCAGCCCAATTGTGCGCCCGCGGAGCAGGGCCCCGCGCAGCCAAGCCCGGCCGTGGGAACCGCCCGCGCGTATGCGCAGTCTGTCGCGTATCGCCTTTCTTGGGCCGGCGTCCTGCCGAGCTGCGCCAAGCCGCTCCCGATCACACCGATTCACCCATCCACCGGACTGCAGAGGTACCGCGCCATGACCGACTCCTCATCAACGCCCGCGTCCAAACAGGCGCACCTTCCCTGGCTGGACGGCCTGCGCGGCCTAGCCGCGTTCTGGGTGCTGGCCTCGCACGTGCAGATCCTCTCGGGCCTGCGCGACTTGCCGGTGCTGTCGTGGGGCGGCATTGCGGTGGACCTGTTCATGCTGCTGTCGGGCTTCCTGATGGCGCACAATTACTTCCTGCGACGCCAGGCCGAGCCCTGGGGCGAGTCGCGTACCTTCGTTCTGTTCTGGCTGCGCCGTTTCTTCCGTATCGCGCCGCTGTACTACCTGCTGCTGATCGTCGCGGTGGGCATCGGCGGCATGCTGGCCGACGGCCGCTCGGCGATCGCCGCCATCTGGCCGAACACCGCCACGCCGCTGCGCCGCTATCTGGATGACAGCGCCATCAACTTCCTGGCGCACTTCAGCTTCGCCTTCGGCGTCCTGCCGGATTACGCTTTTCGCACGGCCTTGCCGGACTGGTCGATCGGACTGGAGATGCAGTTCTATCTGGTGTTCCCGTTTGTGATGCTGGCCGTGCTGCGGCTGGGCGCCTACGCCGGCACCTTCGGCGCGCTGGCGCTGTGCGTGGCGACGTGGTTCCTGTTTCCCGGTTACTTCGCCAGTTTCGAGATGCCGGCGTTCATCGGCATGAAGTTGTGCGTCTTCATGGCAGGCATGTGGATCGCCATCGGCCGCCAGAACGGCGCGATGACGCGCGCGCTGGCGGCGGCGCTGGCGATGATGGTGATCTGGGCGCTGGTCGGTCGTCATCTCCACGCCGGCGAGCCTCGCATCCAGATCCTGTGCAGGCTGTGCATCGTGGTCGGCATGTTCTATCTGATGAACGACGGCAGCCTGCCGGGCAGTGCGCTGCTGGCGCGGCCTGTCGCATGGTTGCGCGGCAAGTTGTCGGGCCGGGTGGCGCGCTTTTTGGGCGATACCTCCTATTGCACCTACCTGCTGCATCTGCTTATCCTGCTGCCGGTGGCCGGTACGCTGGCCGGGCGTGCGGACTACGTGGCGCTGCCGTCGCCGCTGCGCTTCCTGCTGTGCCTGGCGTTGGTGCTGCCGCCGGTCTATCTGATTTCGTGGGGACTGTTCCGGACGGTGGAGACCTATGGCATCCATCTGGGCCGCAAGGTGGTGAAGGCGGTGGGCGGCACGCGCCCACGCGCCGCCGTGACTCGCGTCAATGCCGACGCCGGTTGATGGGCAGTACGGCTGCCGCGAAAGAAAAAAGCCCGGCAGCGCCGGGCTTTTTTATTGGCGAGGCCACGGCGCACGCGTAATCGCGATTGCTGCTATCGTCGCTTCCTGTTTTCTCTCGATGGAACTGCAATGAAGATCAGCGTCCTTGATCAGGCCCCGGTGTCCGAAGGCGTCAGCAGCGCGCAGGCGCTGCGCAATGTGTTGGAGCTGGCGCAGCTGGCCGACCGGCTCGGCTTTTACCGTTACTGGGTGGCAGAGCACCACGGTAGCACGTCGCTGGCCTGCGCCAGCCCGGAGGTGCTGATCGGCCCGATCGCCGCCGCCACGCAACGCCTGCGGGTGGGCAGCGGCGGCGTGATGCTGCCGCACTACAGCGCACTGAAGGTGGCGGAATCCTTCGGCATGCTGTCGGGCCTGTACCCGGGGCGCATCGATCTGGGACTGGGCCGCGCGCCGGGCAGCGATTCGCTGACCGCCTCGGCGCTGCAACGCGACCGTCGCCAGCGTCCACCCGACGATTTCTTCGAGCAGTTGAACGAGCTCCTGGCTTATCAGTGGGATCGCGTGCCGGCCGAACATCCTTATGCGCGGCTGGCCGATCTGCCGGGCCGTCCGGAGTCGCCGCAGACCTGGTTGCTGGGATCCTCGCCGCAAAGCGGGATCTGGGCCGCCGAGCTGGGCCTGCCTTACATGTTTGCCGACTTCATCCAGGCTGCCGGCGAGCCTGTGTGCGCGGCTTATCATCGCGACTTCGTCGCTTCGGATGCGCTGGCGGCACCGCATAGCGGTGTGGCCGTGCAGGTGATCTGCGCCGATACCGACGAGGAGGCCAGGCTGCTGGCCAGCAGCTACGCCATGCGCCTGATCCACATGCACACCGGTCGGCGGCTGGACAAGATCCCGTCGGTGGACACCGCGCTGCGCTTTTTCGAGCAGCATCAACTGCCCATCGACAGCCTGCCGCCAGGGCGCCGCGCCATCGTCGGCAGCCCGCACCGCGTGCGCGAAGAGATCGAAGCGGTGGCCGCGGCCTACGGCGCCTCGGAGGTGATGGCGGTCAGCATCATCTATGACCATCAGGCGCGCATGCGCTCCTATGAATTGCTGGCGCAGGCGTTCGAGCTGCAAGTCGCCGCCTGAGGCGCTGGCGCGCGGTACATGTGTTTACTGCGGCATCCACCGCGCGCGGCATGAAAAAGCGCAGCCGGATCAAGGACTTGGAAAGATCATCCCGGGGTTTTCCACAAGCTTGCCCCCATTTTCTGGGGATAAGTCCGCACGGGGAGGCGAGGGTGGGAAAGCGCGTGCAGCGAGCGCAGTATTCAGAGGGTTTTCACCCGGCGGGCGACGCAAAAAGCAGCTGCTGCACGCATCTGCGCCGTCCGTGGAAAACGTTTTCGGATCAATGACTTGAGGCGTTTTTCCTCAGCTTTTCCACAGGCCTGTCCCCGGTTTGTGTGAACAAGTCGGCGGCCTGTGGAATGTCGCTGAGCTTACTTGCCGCCGGCGGCGGTTTGCCACAGTCGGGCGATTTGTTCGGCGCTGGCGCGCAGCAGCTCGGGCGCGTCGGCAATCGCATCTTGCAGGCTGCCGGGGCCGAACACGATGGAGAAGCAACCGGAGAAGCTGCCCTGCAGCTCGGCCAGCGATTTGCGGTCGATGCCGCCGGAGAGCAGGGTGGTTGGCACGCCGGCGCGACGTGCGCGCTGGCTGGCGATGAAGGGCGCTTTGCCGTGCAGGGTCTGGGCGTCGCTGCGGCCTTCGCCGGTGATCAGCCAGTCGGCGCCGGCCAGGGCGTCGTCCAAGCCGATGTGGTCGGCCACGGTTTCCGCGCCCGAGCGGAATTGCGCGCCCAGCATCAGCAGCGCATACCCCAGGCCGCCGGCCGCGCCTGCGCCGGGCGAACCGGCGGCCGAGCGGCCCATTTCCTTTTCCAGCACCTGCGCGAAGTGCGCCAGCGCGCGATCCAATGGCGCGACCTGTTCCGGCGTCACGCCTTTTTGCGGGCCGAATACGGCGGTGGCGCCGATCTCGCCGCACAGCGGATTGTCGACGTCGGACATGGCGACGATCTTCGCTTCTCTGATGCGGGCGTCAACGCCCGAAGCATCCACCTTGGCGACCTTGTGCAGCAGGGCCGGCTGCGGCGCCACCGCGTCGCCTGCGGCGTCGAAGAACTTCACGCCCAACGCGGCCAACAGGCCGGCGCCGCCGTCGTTGGTGCTGCTGCCGCCGAGGCCGACCAGGAAGTGGCGCGCGCCGCGGTCCAGCAGTTTTTGCATGGCGTCGCCCAGGCCCAGGGTGCTACGCTGCTCCACCGGGATGGCGGTGCCGGCGGGGTCGGTCAGGCCGACGATGGCGGCAGACTCGATCACCGCGCTGCCATCCTTGAGGATGCCCACCGGTGCATCGGCGAACTGGCCGGCGGCATTGCGGCAGGAGATCGTCAGGCGTTCGCCGCCGGCATGCATCAGTGCGTCCAGCGTGCCTTCACCTCCGTCGGCGATCGGGCGCAGGCGCACCTGCGCGCCGGGAATGGCGGCCTGGATGCCGGCGCCGATGGCGCTGGCGACTTCTTCGGCCGTGAGCGAGCCCTTGAAGGAGTCAGGGGCGATGACGACGACGGGCGGGCGGGGCGATGTGCTGGTGTTGGTCATGGGCGTAGATCGTTGGCGGCGGCGCGCTGCGCGGGCCGGATTGCGGGAGTCTCTCTGTTTGTTATCGTGGGCGCGCGTGCGCCAGGGTCGGGCCATTATATAAGCAGAGCCTTATCCGATTATGGCCCTGCAGGTATAAACAGTAGAGACGGCGGCGACCAATCCTTGGTTTGCCGCGCGGCAAGGCGCAGGCGGGCTGCAAGCGTCGCGTAACAAAAGGTAAGGGCGGTGGCTGCCGCGTCCCGGCTGCGCGATAGTCCTCAGATTGGCGCCAGTGCGCGCCGGAGGAGCATTGCCATGAAGCCTTTCCTGATCCGTATCGTCATTCCGGTTGCCGCAGCGCTGCTGCTGGGCGGCTGCGTGGCGGTGCCCTATGACCCGTATTACGGCGCGCAGGCTTACCCGACGTATCCCGCCTATCCGACGTATCCTGCCTACTATCCTTACTATTCCTATCCGTCCACTTCGGTGTATTTCGGTTATGGCGGCGGTTGGGGCGGGCACGGCCGCTGGCGCCATTAAGGGCGGCTGCCTGACGCGGCAAAAATAGGGGGAACCGCCCGCCTGAAAGACGGCCAAAAAACGGTAAAATATTGCGTTCAAAAAATTGGCCGCGTCAGGGACGGACAAGGGGCCGGGCAAGTAAAGCAGGGACGATGCGCTCGTGGGCATCGGGCCCGCCGGCGGGCGATGTCCCGGCCTGTTCTTGCAGTTTCTCCCCGCTTGAAGAACGTTCCCGCACGCCGCCAGGCGCCAGCCAACCATCAGGAATCCGCCGCCGCAAGGTATGAGTTTTTTCAGTTCGTTCACCCGTACAGACACCGTTTCCCGCACGCGGCGCCGCACCGTGCTGGGACTGGTGCTGTCGGTGCTGATCCACGGCGTGCTGTTCATGGTCCTGCGCGCCAAGCTGAACGAGCCGCCGCGACTGGATAGTTCCGGCAAACCGGACGCGCCCTTGCAGGTGACTTTCGTCACCCCGCCGACGCCGGCGCCCAAGCCCGATGTGCCCAAGGCCCAGCCGGAGCCGCCCAAAAAGGCCCCGGCGCCGCCGAAGAAGCAGGCCGTCAAGCCTGCGGCCAAGCGCAATTCCCCGCCTGCGAGCCGTACCGAAACCGCCCGCGCCACGCCGGCGCCGATCACGCCGGACGGCAACACCCCGCCGGTGGCGCAAGCCGCCCCCGAGATGGACTTCAGCTCCATGATCAACCGCAACCGCGAACGTCGCCAGGCGGAGGAGCAATCCGCCGCTGCCGAGAACGCAGCCGCGCGCGCGGCGGAAAATCCCTCCGCCAATGACATCGCCAAGGCCAACATCGCCTTCCAGGAGCGCCGTGGTCGCGGCACTAACGGCGTGTTTGAGATCGTCAGCAAGGGGCCGCGCGTGGCGCAGTACACCTTCCGCGGCTGGACCAGCGACCAGCGCCGTAGCCAGAGGCAGTTGATAGACGTCGATGCCGGCCCGGGCGGCAACGTCGAGCTGGCCGTCGTGAACAGCATGATCGCGCTGATCCGCAAATACTATTCGGGCGACTTCAACTGGGATTCGCAGCGCCTGGGGCGGGTAGTGGTGTTGTCGGCGCGCCCGTCCGACACGCGCGGCCTGCAAAGCTTCCTGATGGACGAATTCTTCCGCAGCGGCGGCTGATTCGCCTTTGCCCCTCTTTTTCTTGCCGTCATGGCATTGCCTGTCGCGCCGCCCGCCGAAAAACCAACGTTTCGTTGGCGGGCTGCCAAGATTGCAGGCGCTTTCTGGCCCTCCCGGGAATTTCCTTAGGGAAAAACAAAATATTTCGTGCTAGGATTTCTCCAGGTTTCCGTGGGGAAAAGAGAGGGCAGTATGAATAACGAACTCACAGGCGAAGAATTGCGCTGGATGTACAGTGTGTTCAAGGGCGAATTCCGCATCATCCCGGGCGGCATCGTCAAGAGCGTGGTCTCGAAGGGGCTGGGGATTCCCAATCTGGGCGGCGCCTTCAACCTGACGCGCGCCGGCAAGGAAGTCTTCCGCCGCACGCCGCAGGGATATGTCGAGGAGCCCGAGGACGAGGAGATGCACATCGTGCGCGCCGGGGATCAGCGACGCGGCCGCCGGCGTGCGAAGTAAGTGCAGGGCTGGGTTGTCAGGCTCATTCAATAAAATATTTAAATGGTTCTGAGAAACAGTTGAACAAAAAACATATGGGCTGCTATAATAGCTAGCTTCAGTCGGGGCGTAGCGCAGCCTGGTAGCGTACTTGCATGGGGTGCAAGGGGTCGAGTGTTCGAATCACTCCGTCCCGACCAAGAAATCAAAGGGTTACAAGCTTTTGCTTGTAACCCTTTTCTGTTTTTCGGCTCTATATTTGCTGCGGTTTGCCGGCGGGCCGGCGTTACACAAACACACAATTCCATGTCCGCAAGGCCGTTGCGCCGCGCGTTATCTGATCACCACGGAACACAACGTGGATGCCGGAGCGATCCGGAACCCGCCAAACGCCAAACGCCAAACAAGATCGGAGCGCAAACATGAAATCCCTTTTATTGATTCCCGCCGTCGCCGGCGCCCTTGCTCTGGGCGGCTGCGTGGTGCAGCCGGTTCGTCCCGCCTATGTCGCGCCGCCGGGCGTGGTATACGTCGCCCCGACTTACGTGTCGCCCGGACCGGGCTATGTCTGGGAATACCATTCGCACTACGGCTGGGGCTGGCATCACCCGCAATACGGCTGGCATCGCGGCTGGCGCTGATGCACTTGGCGCATCCAGACGTCAGAGCGCCCACGGCAACGTCGGCGCTTTTTTCATGGGCGTTCCGGAGCGGCGAGCTGGCTTATTGCAGGAAGTTGATGATCACCGACATGGTCGCATCCGGCTGTTCCTCCATCAGCCAGTGCCCGGAATCGGGAATCACGGCGCCTTGGACATTGGTCGCGACAGCACGGGCCACGGTTTCCATGGTCGTGCCGAACGACTTTTCACCGCCCACGGCCAGCACCGGCATCGGCAGCGGTCCTTGCGCAATGTAGGCCTTGTTGTCGACGGCATCCTGATCAAACGCATGGAATTGTTCGAACCCCGAGTGCATTGCGCCGGGCAAGGCGTAGAACTTCGCGTAGTGCCTGCGCGATGCTTCATCGAAGCGCTTCGGGTCAGCCGAAAATTCATTCCAGAAGCGGTCGAGATAAATCCGTTCCCGTCCTTTTACCAGGCGTTCCATGTCGGGGCCGCCGAAGCGGAAATGCCAGAGCAACGGGCTCTTCAGGATCTCGTCCCAAGGGCCTGCGCCGGGTATCGGGGCGTCCATCAGCACCAGCCTGGTGACGCGTTCAGGCTGCTGCGCGGCAAAGGCGTACGCCACCATGTTGCCGATGTCGTGCGCGACGACGTCGACCTTGCCGATCTTGAGCGCGTCCAGCACGCCTGCGATATCGAGCGCCTGGTTTTTCTTGTCGAATCCGGCTGCCGGATGGTCTGACAGCCCCATGCCGCGCAGGTCGGGAACGATGACGGTGTGGTTGGTCGCCAGTTTGGCCGCCAGCGGAGCCCACATGTCCCCGGTTTCGCCGAAGCCGTGCAGCAGGATGACGGTGGGCCCCTGGCCGGCGCTACGCACGTTCAGACGCGTACCGTTGACCGCCAGTGTCCGGCTCTTGAAGCCGGCGGGGAAGGTGAAGTCCTTTGCCGCAGCGTGGGACGTCAGGGGAAGCAGAGAAGCAACCGAGAGCAGTAGTGCAAAGATCTTTCGCATGTGAACCTCCATAAGTTGGCCAACCGTGCTCGGCTGGCTTGCGGATACGGCCATCAACAATGTCCCCTGCGGCGTGCTGTCGGGTTTCAGTGCAACCGCACGGGGACGCTAAGGTGAAACTTTCCCGGCCTTGTCGCCCGGGCGATATGCCCGAGGCATATCCGTCATTGATCGAAGTCCGGCCGATGACGTGAGCCGGGTCTGCGCCACGGCCCTTGTGCAAAGAGGTCCCTGGCTGTTCAGGCCAGGTACCTTCCGTCAATGACAAACTCCACCGTCACGTCAGGAACCGGTGTGACGAACAGCTGCTGCTCCTGTTGCGCACGCATCCCGGAGAGTTGGTAGGGGATCTGGCGTTCACGCAGGCGACGCAGCAGTTGTTGCCATTCAATGAGGCTGTCGATGCGCAGCGCCATGTGGTCGATGCGGGCTGGCGGACCGCCGATGCGCACACCGGCGCCGGAAGGTGCATCGGGGCGCTCGATCAGGTGCAATACCGGTTGGCTGTCCAGGTAGAGCCAGTGTCCGCTGATGCCGAAGGGCGGTCGCGCACCTTCTTTCAGACCGACGACATCGACGAAGAAGCTTCGCAGGCAGGCGCACTCGTGCGCCACGATGGTGATGTGATCGAGTTGCATGGCCGGCTCACAGCAGGCCGCCGCCGTCCACGTCGACCACGCTGCCGGTCATGAAACCGTTTTGCATGAGCATCAGGTAGGCCTGCGCCAGGTCGGCGCCCTGGCCGACGCGGCCTACCGGCAGATTGGCGCCGGCGCGCGCAGCCATGGCTTTGCGCTCGGCCTCGCTCAAGTCGCCCCACATGCCGGTTTCCACCATGCCGGGACTGACCACATTCACGCGCAGCGGCGCCAGTTCCTTGGCCAGCGTCTTGGCCATGATCTCGGTGGCGGCGTTCATGGTCGCCTTCACCAGTGCGCCGGGCGCAGCCTTGCGCGCCAGCAGGCCCGACGTCAGCGTGATCGATCCGGCTCGGTTGATGTGGCGCAGCGCCTGCTGCGCTACGCGCATCTGGCCGAAGAATTTGACGTTGAAGGCGGCGATGGCGTCCTCGATGGCGAGGTCGGCCAACCTTGCCGAGCCGATCACCGGACCGGCGGTGACCACCAGGTGGTCAAAGGCGCCGATGCCGTCGAACAGGCGCACGACCGAGGCGTCGTCGCCGATGTCGACGTGTGCGGTGGCCATCGATGTCGGAAAGTCGGCGGGCGTTGCCCGGCGGCCGGCGGCGATCACGCGCGCGCCGGCCGCTGCCGCTTGTTCTGCCACTGCGCGGCCAATGCCGGAGAGGCCGCCGATGACGACGACTGTCGTGTCTTTCATGGTTGTGCTCCCAAAAAGGATGAGATGAAGCGTGGTTGGAATTCAGGCCGCGGCTGCCAGCGGCAGTGCGGGGTAGTCGGTGTAGCCGCGTTCCGTGCCGCCGAACAGCGTGGCGCCGTCGAACTCGGCCAGCGGCAGGTCCTCGCTCAGTCGACGCGGGAAATCCGGGTTGGCGACGAAGGGGCGACCAAACGCGACCAGGTCTGCATAGCCATGTTCCAGCACCCATTGGGCGCGCGGCTTGTCATAGTTGCCGGCCACGATGATGGGACGGGCAAAGCGCGTGCGCAGTTGTTGGCGGAACTCTTCGGTGAACTCGGGGGCGTCGTCCCAGTCGGCTTCGACCAGATGCAGGTAAGCAATGCCGCGCGATTGCAGGAACGAAGCCGCGTCCAGGATGGTGGGCAGGATGTCGGGGCAGTCCATACCGCGCGTGGTCAGGAACGGTGCCAGGCGGATTGCCGTGCGGTGTGCGCCGACCTCGCCAGCCACCGCGTCCACCACTTCCTTCAGGAAGCGCAGGCGGTTTTCGCGCGTGCCGCCATATTCGTCCTCGCGACGATTGGAGGTGGTGCGCAGGAACTGGTCGACCAGGTAGCCGTTGGCGCCGTGGATTTCAACACCGTCGAAACCGGCATCGATGGCATTGCGCGCGCCCCGGCGAAAGTCCTCGACGATGGCGGCGATCTCGGCGCGCTCCAGTTCGCGCGGCGTTGGGCAATCGACCATCGCGCCGATGCCGGTGGCGGCGTCGACCTTCCAGATCTGTGCTTCGAACGGCACCGCTGACGGCGCGACCGGTAGTGCGCCGTCGTGAAAATCGGGATGCGACATGCGGCCAACGTGCCACAGTTGCAGGAAGATACGGCCGCCGGCCTGGTGCACCGCGTCGGTCACCAAGCTCCAGCCGTGTACCTGCTCCTGGCTGTAGATGCCGGGCGTGAACGAATAGCCCTTGCCTTGCGGCGAAATCTGCGCGGCTTCGCTGACAATCAGGGCGGCCGAGGCGCGCTGGGCGTAGTAGGCGGCGTTGAGCGCATTGGGCACGTCGCCGGGTTGCGTGCTGCGGGCGCGCGTCATGGGCGCCATCACGATGCGGTGGGGCAGGGCGAGCTCGCCGACGGTGAGCGGGGCGAGAAGGGGCTGGTTCGGTTGCATGAGTAGACTCCAGAAGGGTTTTGACTGGAGGCCATTATGCGAATCCGCCTTGGTTTTGATAATTGGTCTAGTATTTGAATTATTTTCAAATAAAACAAAATAATCATGACGCAAAACCTGGGAGACTTACGCCTCTTCATCGAGGCCGCCAGCCTGGGCAGCCTGTCTGCTGCAGGGCGCAAGATGGGCCTGTCGCCGGCCGCTTCCAGCGCGCGCCTGGTCAAACTGGAGGCCTCGCTCAACACGCGTCTGTTCGAGCGCACCACGCGCCGCCTGCGTCTGACCGCCGAAGGCGCGATGTACCTGGCGCACTGCCAGCAGGCGCTGGATGCACTGGACGACGCCCAAGCCGCGTTGCAGGCGGGGCGCAGCGCGGTCAGCGGCAAGCTGCGCATCGCCGCCACCTCGGACTTCGGGCGCAATGTGCTGCAGGGCTGGCTGGAAGAATTCAACCGCCTGCATCCGCAAATCACGCTGGCGCTGATCCTGGGCGATGCGGTCGCCAATCTGCTGCAGGACGATCTCGACCTGGCCATCCGTTTCGGGGTGCCGCAGAACAGCTCCATGGTCGCGCGGCCGCTGGCGTTCAACCGCCGTGTGCTGTGTGCATCCCCCGCTTATGTGGCGGCGCAGGGCATGCCGGAGCATCCTGACGATCTGCATCGTTTCCGTTGCATTGTGTTGTTCTCCGCCTCGGGCATGGCCAATGAATGGCGCTTCGAACGCGACGGAAAAGTGGCCTCCTTCGTCGTGCCGGCGGCCGGCGCGCGTGAGACCAACGACGGGGCCGTCGCTCGCGCATGGGCCATCGGCGGCCACGGCATCGCCATGAAATCGATATGGGATATCGGCGCCGACCTGCAGGCCGGGCGGCTTCAGGTGCTGATGCCGGAATGGCGTACGCCGGATGCGCCGGTGCATGCCTTTTATCAGCGAACGCGTTATATGGCGCCGCGAGTGCGCGCCTTGCTGGACTTCCTGGTCGAGCGCTTCGCGCAGGCGGGGACGGAACTGGAGGCGCTGCTCCGGCGGCACGGATAGGGGCCAAAGCCCTGCGCCGGCTTGCCGGCAGAGCGATGCGGCGGCTGACATTCGCTATGGAACAGCTGCATCAGAATCAGAATGAAAAAGCCCCTGCGAGAGGGGCTTTGGCGTACTTGCGGCGGGCAAGCTGCCCTGACTATCGACAAATAGTCGGAGGATTATTCTCGGACCGCCTTTGCATTGCGCGCTTTGTTTGTGCTGGTTCAGGCCACGCGGTGTTCCAGCGTGATGTGCTTGAGCTCGGCGATGCCGGCCAGTTTTTCGCGCAGAATCGCTTCGCTCACGCGCGCCGGGGTCGAGACGCTGATGATGGCGGCGCGCGCAACCGGGCCGATGCGCCAGACGTGCAGGTCGTCGATCTGCGCCTGGCCGTCGAGGGCGTGACGAATTTTGTCGGCCAGCTGGTCGTCGGTGACGTCCAGCAGCACGGTCGATGTCTCGCGCAGCAATGAATACGACCAGCGCGCGATGACCACTGCGCCGATCACGCCCATCAGCGGATCAAGCCAGGTCCAGCCAAGATAGAGGCCGGCCAGCAGGGCGCCGATCGCCAGTACCGAGGTCAGGGCGTCAGCCAGTACGTGCACGTAGGCAGAGCGCAGGTTGTTGTCGCGGCCATGATGATGGTGGCCGTTGTCGTTGTCGTGGTGGTGAGGATGGTCATGGTGGTCATGCTGATGATGTCCATGGCCGTGGTGCTTGTCCATCAGCAGCAGCGCGCTGACGATGTTGACCACCAGGCCGATCGCGGCGATCGCAATGGCTTCGCTGAACTCGACCGCGGTCGGGCTGGCCAGGCGCCATACCGATTCGGCGGCGATGCCGATGGCGACCACGGCCAGTATCAACGCCGAGGCGAAGCCGGCCAGGTCACCCACCTTGCCGGTGCCGAAGCTGAAGCGCGCATCGCGGGCATGGCGACGCGCGAAGCTGTATGCGCCGGCGGCGATGGCCAGGGCGCCGGCGTGGGTGGCCATATGGAAGCCGTCGGCCAGCAATGCCATCGACCCGGTCACGTAGCCGGCGATGATCTCGGCCACCATCATCACGGCGGTCAGCAGCACCACCCACAACGTGCGGCGGGCGTTGCGGTCGTGGTCGACGCCGAGGTAGACGTGCTCGTGCGCGAAGGGTGAGGTGTTTTGCATGATGGTCCTCCTGCTTATTTTGAATAGCGGCGAATCGCTTCCAGGATCTCGTCCAGGCCCTGGTTGCGCTCCATGTCGGACAGGCCGGGGCGCGCCACGTGTTCACGCGCGTGGGCTTCGATCAGTTCATCCATCAACCCGTTGAGCGCGCCGCGGATGGCGGCCGCCAGATGCAGCGTCTTGGCGCAGCCGGCATCGTCGTCGATGGCGCGCTCCAGCGCCTGAACCTGGCCGCCGATGCGGCGTACCCGTTTGAGCAGCGGATCCTTCTGTTGTGCGAGATGGCTCATACCATACCCCCCTATCCTATGTGATGAGCGGAGTATAGCATCGCAATGCTCAATTAGCCGCGCCGCCGAGCGATGTCATTCGGACAAGCAAAGCCGCTCTGGTGGCCGCTCATGACGAAATATTGATATTCGAACAACCGTGCGTTTTATAAGCTATGCGTAAGCTAAGCCATCTACGATGCGGACAATGCGGCTCATTACGCACGCAGCCATGCCTGCCGGGACGCGGGCACATACAAGCGGGATACCCGCAGGGAGACAAGCGATGGCAGAGGTGAAGGCAGGAGGGCCCGGGGCGGGTGCGCGGGCTTGGGGCGTGGCATTGTTGCCGTGGTTGGCGGGGGCGCTGATCGGCTGCGGCGCCGTATTTGCGCTCGATGCTGCGGGCGTTGGCAACGTCGCCGGCGCACCGTGGCCGGCGTGCGCGGCGGTGTTGTTGGCGCTGGCCGGCTTTGCGCTGGCGCAGCGGCGCGGCAAGTCCGGGGACAGCCAGCTGGTCGACAAGGTGGGCGGAGAGATCGACCACATCATGATCGGCGCGGCCGAGACTTCTTTCTTCGTCGACTCCATCAAGAGCAAGATCAGCAAGGACGTCGACTCGGCCAACAACATCGCGGCCAGCGCCGAACAGAACGCGGCCACCACCGAGCAGATCGCCGCCAATGCCGAGCGCGCGTCGGCGATTGCCTCGGAGGTTCGTTCCGAGAGCGTCAGCGGCCGCGCCGAGGTTGACCGCGGCCTGCAGCAGATCGGCCAGGCGCGCACCGACGCCTTGTCCGCCTCCGGCATGATGGAGCAGCTGCAGGAAAAATCGCGCCGCATCCACGGCATTACCGAAGTGATCAGCGAGATCGCCGCGCGCACCAACTTGCTGGCCTTGAACGCGGCCATCGAGGCGGCGCGCGCCGGCGAGCAGGGGCGCGGCTTTGCGGTGGTGGCGGGCGAAGTGCGCCAACTGGCCCAGCGCACCAAGGAGGCCACCGACGATATCGGCGTCATGGTGCGCGCCATCAATGAAGAGGCCGAGCGCGCGGCCTCGGGCATGACGGCCCTGAGCGGGCGGGTGCTGGAGGCGGCGCAGAATGTGGAGAAGGTGCACGGCCTGTTGAACAGCATCGAGCGCTCGGCCGGCCAGTCGCAGGAACAGATCGAGGAGATCGCGCTGGCGTCGCGCGAACATGTCCTGACCACCCAAAATATTGCCGAGTCGATCACTGCGATTCGCAACGGCATGCTGCAGACCGATACAGAGCTTCCGCGCGTGGCGGCGTCGGCAATGGCGTTGTCGGAGCGGGCCGAGACCGTATTCGAGGCGATTGCCGAAAGCGGCGCACGCTCGGCGCACGATGCCATCCGCCTGGCGGCCACCGAGGGTGCGCGGCAAGTCGGGCGGCTGTTCGAGGAGTCGATCAAGGCCGGGCGCATCGCCGAGGCGGCATTGTTTGATCGCACCTACAAGCCCATTCCCAACACCTCGCCGCAGAAGCATTCGACCCAGTTCGACGGCTTCACCGACCGTGTGCTGCCGGCGATCCAGGAGGCCATTCTGGAGCGCATGCCGCAGCTGGCCTATGCCGGTTCGGTGGACAACAACGGCTACTTCCCCACGCATAACAAGAAGTTCTCGCAGCCGCTGACCGGCAACTACGACGTCGACCTGATCAACAACCGCACCAAGCGCATCTTTACCGACCGCACCGGCAAGCGCTGCGGCGCCAATACCAAGCCTTTCCTGTTGCAGACCTACAAGCGCGACACCGGCGAGGTGATGCATGACCTGTCGGTGCCGATTTATGTGAATGGCAAGCATTGGGGCGGTTTCCGCGTCGGTTACCGTTCCAGTCACGCGCCTGCCGCGGCTCCCCAGGCGCAGGCCGCGCAAGTCGTGCCGACATCGGCGCGGGGCGCGTCGGGTTTGCCGGCGCCGCTTCGCCAAGGCGCGCGCACCGGGGTTTCGCGCGCTTGAGCATGCATGGAGGGCCAGCGTTGACTTGGCGCAATAGCGGGGTAAAACCGCTTCATTTCCACGGCTGATTTGCTTGACCCGGTTCGGCGGGTGATAGATTATTCGACAAGGGGGTACTGTCCGCAGGAGCGGATGGAAAACAAAGTGTTGCGTGCCGTCCGGGCGCCGAGAAAGTGAAGGAATGACATTGAAGCCTACGGCGCCAAGCAAGGGGGAATCCTCCGGCAAAGAGTTCGATTTCAACAGCCGTGATTTCGAGCGGGTGCGGGGACTCATTTACCAGCGGGCCGGCATCGCCCTGGCCGACAGCAAACAGGAAATGGTTTACAGCCGCCTGGCGCGCCGTTTGCGCGCCACCGGCATCCACTCGTTCAACCAGTACCTCGACATGCTCGAGCGCACTCAGGATTCGGACGAGTGGGAGGCCTTCACCAATGCCCTGACCACCAACCTGACCTCGTTCTTCCGCGAGGCCCATCACTTCCCCATCCTGGCCGATTTCGTCAAGACGCTGAAAGAGCCGGCGACCATCTGGTGCTCCGCGGCATCGACCGGGGAGGAGCCCTATACCATCGCGATGACCGTGTGCGAGGCGTACGGCACGCTGACGCCGCCGGTGCAGATCGTTGCCACCGACATCGACACCAATGTGCTGGCCACCGGCGCCAACGGCGTCTACCCGATGGAACGCATTGAGAAGATGTCGCCCGAGCGGGTCAAGAAATTCTTCCTGCGCGGCAAGGGCAGCCATGAGGGCTACGTGCGCGTGCGACCGGAGCTGCGCAAGCTGATCACCTTCAAGCAGTTGAACCTGCTGGCCGACGGCTGGCCGATCAGCGGCCCGTTCGACGTGATCTTCTGCCGCAACGTGATGATCTATTTCGACAAGCCGACCCAGAGCAAGATCCTGTCGCGCTTTGTGCCCCTGATGAAGCCCAATGCCTTGCTCTTCGCCGGGCATTCGGAGAACTTCCTCTATGTCTCCGATGCGCTCAAGCTCAAGGGCAAGACGGTCTATGAACTGAATGCCGCCCAGCGCGGCGCGAGGAGCAAGGCATGAGTCAGGCCCCCGACCAGTTTGCGACCAACCTCTATTACGATCGCACCTTCGACTGCGACTCGGCCAAGATCCTGCCCGGCGAGTATTTCTTCACGCACAAGGACATGATGATCGTGACGGTGCTCGGCTCCTGCGTGTCGGCCTGTATCCGCGATCGCGTCTCCGGCATCGGCGGCATGAACCATTTCATGCTGCCCGACGGCGGCGGTGACGACGGCAGCCCGGTGTCCGCCTCGGCGCGTTACGGCAACTACGCGATGGAAATCCTCATCAACGACGTGCTCAAGGCGGGCGCGCGCCGCGAAAACCTGGAAGCCAAGGTGTTCGGCGGCGGCAACGTGCTGCGCGGCTTCTCGGCGATCAACGTCGGCGAGCGCAATGCCGAGTTCGTGCGGCGCTACCTCAAGGCGGAAAACATCCGGGTGGTGGCGGAAGACCTCAACGACATCTGGCCGCGCAAGGTTTATTTTTTCCCACGGACCGGCAAGGTGCTGGTCAAAAAACTCAAACAGCTGCACAACAACACACTGGCGGATCGGGAAAAGGCGTACGCAAGCAAGCTGGTGACCAAGCCGGTCAGCGGCGCAGTCGACTTGTTCTAAGGGCCGGCGGCAAGCCGGCGTGCGCAGGACGCCACAGCCGCAAGTGTGGCAGGCAATACGGAAAGCATGAATATGAAGATCAAAGTTCTTATCGTTGACGACTCCGCGCTGATCCGCAGCGTGATGCGCGAAATCATTGGCAGCCAGCCCGACATGGAAGTGGTCGGCGTGGCCCCGGACCCGATCATTGCCCGCGAGCTGATCAAGCAGACCAATCCCGATGTGCTGACCCTGGACGTGGAAATGCCGCGCATGGACGGCCTCGATTTCCTCGAAAAGCTGATGCGCCTGCGCCCCATGCCGGTGGTGATGGTGTCCTCGCTGACCGAGCGCGGCTCGGAAATCACGCTGCGCGCGCTGGAGCTGGGCGCGATCGATTTCGTGACCAAGCCTAAGATTTCGATCCAGAGCGGCATGCAGGAATACGCCGACATGATCGCCGACAAGATCCGTGCCGCGTCCAAGGCGCGCGTACGCGCCCGCGCGCCGCGCGCGGCCGAGCAGGCGGGCGGCGCCGGCGAGGCGCTGCCGCAGATCCGCAACCCGCTGACCAGTAGCGAAAAGCTGATCATCATCGGCGCCTCCACCGGCGGCACCGAGGCCATCAAGGAATTCCTGATCCGCATGCCGTCCGATTGCCCCGGCATCCTGATTACCCAGCACATGCCGGAAGGCTTCACCCGTTCGTTCGCGCAGCGCCTTAACAACCTGTGCAAGATCTCGGTGGTCGAGTCCGCCGGCAACGAGCGCGTGCTGCCGGGCCACGCTTATATCGCACCGGGCCATTCGCACCTGAAGCTGGTGCGCAGCGGCGCCAACTACATGACTCAGCTTGATCAAGGTCCGCCGGTGAACCGTCACCGGCCGTCGGTGGACGTGCTGTTCCAGTCGGCTGCGGCCTGCGCCGGCAAGAACGCCGTGGGTGTGATCCTGACCGGCATGGGCAAGGACGGCGCGCTCGGCATGATGGATATGCGCAACGCCGGGGCCTATAACTTCGCCCAGGATGAAGCGTCTTGCGTGGTGTTCGGCATGCCGCGCGAGGCGATCGCCATCGGCGCCGCCCACGAGGTGCTGTCGCTGCAGGCGATGCCGGGCAGGGTGCTGGCGTGGCTGGCTGAACACGGAAGCCGCGCCCTGCGCGTCTGAAAACGGAGCGGCACGCCGATTGAGCTGCCATTTTCGGCATTGCTGCACTACAATGCCGTGGCGAAGGAGAGGGCGTATGGGTTGGCCGCATGGCCCGGCCCGTGCGAATAAGGCAGACGGTTCAAGTTCATACAGTGGCTTGCCGTTAACCAAGATTAATTGAATAGATGGAGTCTTAGCATGTCGGGTCCCAATACCAAGTTCTTAGTCGTCGACGATTTCTCGACGATGCGCCGCATCGTGCGCAACCTGCTCAAGGAGTTGGGCTATACCAACGTGGATGAAGCCGAAGACGGCGTGCAGGCGCTGCAAAAACTGCGCAGCGACCAGTTCGACTTCGTGGTCTCCGACTGGAACATGCCCAACATGGACGGCCTGACCATGCTGCAGGAAATCCGCAAGGATCCGGCGCTGTCCAAGCTCCCGGTGCTGATGGTGACTGCCGAAGCCAAAAAGGAAAACATCGTGGCCGCGGCCCAGGCCGGCGCCAACGGCTACGTGGTCAAGCCGTTCACTGCCGCCACCCTGGACGAAAAGCTGGGCAAGATCTTCGAGAAGATGGCCGCAGGTGGCTGATATGGACGGCAGTGTGAAATCCGGCGTTCAAGCCGGTGAGGCCGCCGGCCCCGTCAACGACGAGGTGCTGGCCCGCATCGGCCACATGACGCGCAACCTGCACGACAGCTTGCGCGGCTTGGGCTTTGATCGCCTGCTGGAACGCGCCGCCAGCGACATGCCGGACGCGCGTGATCGCCTGGAGTACGTGGCGCGCATGACCGAGCAGGCCGCGCAGCGCGTGCTCAACGCCACCGAACTGGCCAGCCCGATGCAGGATCGCATCAGCGATGGCGCCGCCGACCTGAAGGCGCAATGGGATGCGGCCGGCAGCGGCAGTTTCTCCGAGGCCGACTATCGCGCCTTGGGGGCCAAAACATCGGCTTTCCTGGCGCAAGCCGGCGAGGACAGCAGCGCCACCAAGCAGCAGCTGCTGGACATCATGATGGCCCAGGACTTCCAGGATCTGACCGGCCAGGTGATCAAGCGCGTTACCGAGCTGGCGCATGAGCTGGAGTCGCAACTGGTGCAGCTGCTGGTGGATTATTCGCCGGGCGACGCCAAGCGCGAAGACACCGGCCTGCTCAACGGTCCGCAGATCGACCCGACCGGCAAGGATGTGATCGCCAACCAGGGCCAGGTCGATGACTTGCTGGAGAGTTTGGGTTTCTAAGTTGTCTTTCCATGCTGTTGTGCTTGTCTGAAATGCAATAAAACGACGCCGGATCACGAAGTTTCTTCCAGGGAAATTTCTCCGGCGGCGTTGCTTCATTGGTTTTTCTCTTCGCTCGACAGTTTCTGTCATCTTTCCATTTCGATACGCTTCGTTCTGTCAGAGGCAGAGCCGGGCGCTTTTGCCTAGTCCGAAATGGGGGACGATTGTCCCGTTATTCCCCATATGATTTTGATGCCGGGTCGCCAATAATCCTGCCTATCGTTCTCGAAATCCGTCTATCAAAACGGGAACGAGGTTTATGCAGGGGGTGCGGCAGTGGCCGAAGACAGCGATATGGAGCGGACAGAACCCGCCACGAGTAAACGCATTGAGCGTGCTCGTGAGCAGGGTGATGTGCCTCGTTCGCGCGAGATGGCTACCTGCATGCTGTTGCTCATCGGCGGCAGCTGCGTCTGGATGTTCAGCGGGCCGCTGGTGACCAGCCTGAACCGCCTGATGGTGGCGACCATGAGCTTCGAGCGCGCCGTCGCCTTCGATCCCGTCGTGCTTTACCAGTTGTTCAGCGCGCATTTCATGGAAGTTGCCATTGCGATCATCCCGCTCGCCTTCATGATGACCCTGGCCGCCGTGGCCTCGCCGCTGATCCTCGGCGGCTGGCTGTTCAACGTCCAGTCGCTGGCGCCCAAGTTCAGCAAGCTCAACCCCATCAGCGGCATCACCAACATGTTTTCGCTCAATTCGCTGGTCGAATTGCTCAAGGCGGTGCTCAAGACCGTGCTGGTCGGCACCGTCGCGTGGCTGGTCATCATGAGCCAGATCGACGCCGTGATGGGCCTGGGCGTCGAGCAGTTGAAAACTGCGAGCAGCCATTCGGCGCACCTGCTGTGGATCAGCTTTATCACCATGGTGTGCGCGCTGATCCTGATTGCCATCATCGATGTCCCGTACCAGATCTGGAACTACGGCAAGAAGCTGCGCATGACTCGCGAAGAGGTCAAGCAGGAGCACAAGGAGTCCGAAGGCGACCCGCACGTCAAGGGCAAGATCCGCGCGATGCAGCGCGCCATGGCCCGCCGCCGCATGATGGCCGAAGTGCCGACTGCCGACGTGGTGGTCACCAACCCGACCCACTATGCGGTCGCGCTCAAATACACCGAGGGCAAGATGGGCGCGCCCAAGGTCGTGGCCAAGGGCTTCGACGACATCGCCGCCAAGATCCGCGAAGTGGCGCGCGAGAACAAGGTGCCGCTGCTGGAAGCGCCGCCGCTGGCGCGCGCCTTGCACACCCATACCGAAATCGGCGACGAGATTCCGGAAGCGCTTTACACCGCCGTGGCCGAAGTGCTGGCCTACATCTTCCAGCT
Organism: Herbaspirillum sp. LeCh32-8; assembly: GCF_017814915.1. GTDB lineage: Bacteria > Pseudomonadota > Gammaproteobacteria > Burkholderiales > Burkholderiaceae_D > Herbaspirillum. Next base: position 518,596 of record NZ_JAGIPZ010000001.1, read on the forward strand.
TCGCACCTACGGCCAGTTCGGCGGCAACCGTCCGGTCGAGCCGACCGAGCTCGACGTGCCCAAGGAATTGGACCCGCTCACCGCAACCAAGAAGCGGCGTGGACCGCAGCGTAGAACAACGCAGTAACTATGGCAAAACTGAATACATTGAAAATGCCGGCCTGGATGCCGTTGAAGAGCACCAGGGCACTGGCGGCCCCGATCCTCATCGTCATGATGCTGGCGATGATGGTGCTGCCGTTGCCGGCGTTCATGCTGGACTTGCTGTTCAGCTTCAACATCTCGCTGTCGGTCATCGTGCTGATGACGGCGCTCTATACCGTCAAGCCGCTGGACTTCATCGCCTTCCCGGCGGTGCTGCTGGTGTCGACCATGCTGCGCCTGTCGCTGAACGTGGCTTCCACCCGCGTGGTGCTGACCGAGGGCCATACCGGTCCGGACGCGGCCGGCAAGGTGATCGAGGCCTTCGGCCACTTCCTGATCGGCGGCAATTACACCGTCGGTATTGTCGTGTTCGTGATCCTTACCATCATCAACTTCATGGTGGTGACCAAGGGCGCCGGCCGTATCGCTGAAGTGGGCGCGCGTTTCACCCTGGACGCGATGCCCGGCAAGCAGATGGCGATCGACGCCGACTTGAACGCCGGCCTGATCGGTGAGCCCGAAGCCCGCGCCCGCCGCAAGGAAGTGGCGCAGGAGTCCGAGTTCTACGGCGCCATGGACGGCGCCTCCAAGTACGTGCGCGGCGACGCTATCGCCGGCATCATCGTCACCGTGGTCAACATCGTCGGCGGCCTGGTGGTGGGGATGGTCCAGCACGACATGGCCTTCGACAACGCCATCAAGAACTACACGCTGCTGGCCATCGGTGACGGCCTGGTGGCGCAGATTCCCTCGCTGATCATCTCGACCGCGGCCGGCGTGGTGGTCTCCCGCGTGGCCAACGACCAGGACGTCGGCGGCCAGCTGATCAACCAGCTGTTCGCCAAGCCGGAGGTGCTGTACATCACCGCCGTGATCATCGGCGGCATGGGCCTGATCCCGGGCATGCCGCATTTCGCCTTCATCCTGCTGGCAGCGGCCATGGGCGGCAGCGCATACGCCATCAGCAAGCGCGCGCAGCAAGCCAAGGAAGAGAAAGTGCAGCCCGAAGCCGTCGCCAGCAACGCGCCGGTTCAGGAAATGGAAGAAGCCACCTGGGGCGACGTCATGCCGGTCGATACGCTGGGCCTGGAAGTGGGCTATCGCCTGATCCCGCTGGTGGACAAGGCGCAGGGCGGCGAATTGCTCAAGCGCATCAAGGGCATCCGCAAGAAGTTCGCCCAGGAAGTGGGCTTCCTGTCGCCGCCCATCCACATCCGCGATAACCTTGAATTGAAACCATCGGCCTATCGCATTACCCTGAAGGGGGTGGAGGTCGGCAAGGGCGAGGCGCATGCCGGACAGTTCCTGGCGATCAATCCCGGCATGGTGACCGGGCCGCTGCCGGGCATGATGACCACCGATCCCGCCTTCGGCCTGCCGGCCGTCTGGATTGACAGCAGCATGCGCGAACAGGCCTCCACCATGGGTTACACCGTGGTCGACGCCGGCACCGTGGTGGCCACGCACCTGAACCACCTGATCACTACCCATGCAGCCGAGCTGCTGGGGCGCCAGGAGGTGCAGAGCCTGCTGGATCACCTGGCCAAGGACGCGCCCAAGCTGGTGGAGGATCTGGTGCCGAAGATGCTGCCGCTGGGCACCTTGCAGAAGGTCCTGCAAAACCTGCTTATGGAAGGCGTGCACATCCGCGACATGCGCAGCATCATCGAAACCATGGCCGAACACGCCGCGCGTATCCAGGATCCGAGCGAACTCACGGCGATCGTGCGTATCGCGCTGGGCCGTGCGATCGTGCAGCAGATTTACCCGGGCGAGAGCGAGCTGCCGGTGATGGCGCTGGACTCCAAGCTCGAGCGCCTGCTGATGCAAGCGCTGCATGCCAGCGGCGACAGCGGCGGCATCGAGCCGGGCCTGGCCGATTCGCTGGTGGTTCAGACCGAGCAGGCCGCCCAGCGTCAGGAACAGATGGGCTTGCCCACCGTGCTGCTGGTGTCGGGTCCTTTGCGTACCTTGCTGGCGCGCTTCTTGCGCCGTGCCATGCCACAATTGCGCGTGCTGTCGCACGCTGAAGTTCCGGAATCGAAAACGATTAAAGTTACCAGCCTAGTTGGAGGGCAAGCATGAACGTCAAGAAATTTATCGCCAATTCGTCTCGCGAGGCGTGGCGCCAGGTTCGCGAGGCCTTGGGCCCGGACGCCGTCATTCTCTCCAATCGCAATATTCCGGATGGCGTAGAAATCCTCGCCATGGCCAATGAGGACATGACCACGCTGGTCGGTCCCAACGGCGCCCGCCATCCGGCAGGTAGCCCGCAGGCAGCCTCGCTGCAGCAGCAGTCGGGTTTGCCGCCGGCGCAGCAGCCCCGGCGTCCGGCGCTGTTGTCCTCGCCGATCGCGCAGCAGGCGCATCGCCCGGTTCACGCATCGCGCAGCGACGATGCGCCGCTGCTGGATCAGCAGCCGTTGGGCCGTATCTCCGCGCGTGACGCCGAACAGGTGCCGCCGGCCGATGCGCGCGTCTGGCGCAGCCGCGGCAACGACGGCGGCGGCAACCGTCGTCACGAGGCCGCGCGTGAATCCAATGAAGAGCAGGATCAACGTCCGCGCTCGGCGCTGCCCGAGTTCGACGGCAAGGACTACGACGAGATCCTGTCGGAAGTGATGACCGAGATCCGTTCCATGCGCGGCGTGCTGGAAACCCAGCTGGCCGAGATCTCGTGGGGCGGCACCCAGAAGCGCGAGCCGCTCAAGGGCCAGGTCATGAAGGAAATGCTGGCGGCCGGCTTCTCGGCCAGCCTGTCGCGCCTGATCACCGAAAACCTGCCGACCAACTCCAAGACACAGGACATCATGTTCTGGGTCAAGTCGGTGCTGGCACGCAACCTCAGCACGCTGGGCAACGAGAACGAGCTGCTGGAAAACGGCGGCGTATTTGCTCTGGTGGGCCCCACCGGTGTGGGCAAGACCACCACCACCGCCAAGCTGGCGGCGCGCTGCGTGATGCGCCACGGCTCCGGCAAGCTGGCCCTGATCACCACTGACGGCTACCGTATCGGCGGTTACGAACAGCTGCGCATCTACGGGAAGATCCTGGGCGTGATGGTGCACTCGGTGAAGGACGAGACCGACCTGCGCATCGCACTGGAAGAGTTGAAGGGCAAGCACACCGTGCTGATCGACACCGCAGGCGTGGGTCAGCGCGACCAGATGGTGGCCGAACAGGACGCCATGCTGGCCGGCGCCGGCGTGGACATCAAGCGCCTGCTGTGCCTGAACTCCACCGCCACCGGCGGCACCCTGAACGAGGTGGTGCATGCGTATTCCAAGTCCGGCCTGGCCGGCTGCATCATCACCAAGCTTGATGAGGCCGCCACCATCGGCAACGTGCTGGATGTGGTGATTCGCCACAAGCTCAACCTGCACTATGTGGCCAACGGCCAACGCGTGCCGGAAGACCTGCACGTGGCCAACAAACTCTACCTTGCCGACCGCGCCTTCAAGCAAAAGCGCGAGACCGCGCCGTTCGAATTCCAGGAGGGCGAGTTGCCGGGAGTCGTCGGCCCGACCGCTCTGTCGATGAATGACAAAGGCCTGCGCGAGGTGAGCTTTGGCTAGTTACGATTTCGACCAGGCGGCAGGCCTGCGCCGGATGCTGGAGCGTCCGGTGCCGCGCCTGTTCACCTTCTTCTCCGTGCTCGGGGAAGAAGACAAGAGCGCCATGCTGATCAACCTTGCGGCCTCGCTGTCCCAGGGGGGGCATAACGTGCTGGTGGTGGACGGCGGTGTGGCCTCTTCGGGCTTGCTGACCCGCATCGGTCTGCGCCACGACGTGGCGACGCTGCAGGAAGTTGCGCGCAAGGAACGTCCCATGCATGAGGCGATGCGCCTGTTGCCGGAGGGCTTTTCGATGGCGCGCGTCGCGCGCCGTACGGTGCCGGCCTCGTCCAATCCGCAGGCCGGGCGCCTGACGGAGATCTTTGACAGCCTGATTGAACAAGCCGAAATTACACTGGTCAACGGTGTATTGGCGGACGACCAGTCACTGCCGGTGTCGACCATGGAAATGGGTGAGATCGTCATCCAGGTGTCCACCACGGCATCCTCGATCAAGGCGGCCTATGTGCTGTTGAAGAGCTTGAGTGACCGCCTGGGTCGCCGTCCTTTCAGCCTCATCGTCAATGACGCCAGCGAGGCCGAGGCGCAAACCGTTTATGCCAACATGGCGCAGGCGGCGAGTCGCTATCTGGCGGCGCAGTTGAACTTCCTCGGATCCATCCCCGCCGATGAGCATATCCGGCGGGCTTGCGGTCAAGGCAGGGCGGTGATGGACGTGTTCCCGTTCGCGGGAGCGACCATCGCTTTCCATCGCCTGGCCAAGCGTTTCATCGCGCCCGAAACGGCGCGCAGCACTTACGGAATGGCAACCGACGGTGCAAGTCTCGGAGTGTGACGTGCATGTATAACGTCAAGGGAAAAACAGGCAAGAACGACATGCTGGAGCTGCATGCGCCGCTGGTCAAAAAGCTGGCGCATCAGATGAAGGCTAAATTGCCCCCTAGCGTCGAGGTGGACGACTTGATTCAGGCCGGCATGATGGGCCTGCTGGACGCGGTCAACCGTTACGAAGAAACCCACGGCGCGCAGTTCGAGACCTATGCCGTGCAGCGTATCCGCGGCGCCATGCTCGATGAGCTGCGCAGCAGCGACTGGCTGCCGCGCAGCATTCGCCAGAACGCCCGCAAGGTGGAAGATGCGCTGCAGTCTCTGCTGCAGCAGCTCGGCCGCCAGCCGCAGGAAAATGAAGTGGCGCAGCACATGAAGCTGAGCCTGGCGGAGTACCAAGCCATGCTGACCGAGTGCGGCGGCCATCAGTTGATCTACTACGAAGACTTCCACGACGACGAGGGTGGGCATGAGCACTTCCTCGACCGTTACCAGACCTCCGGTTCCGACGATCCGCTGCAGAACCTGATCAACGGCGGCTTCCGCGAGGCAGTGGTAGATTCGATCCGCGCCTTGCCGGAGCGCGAGCAGATCCTGATGGGCTTGTATTATGAGCAAGAGATGAACTTGAAGGAAATCGGCGCCGTGATGGGTGTCTCCGAATCGCGCGTCTGCCAGCTGCACAGCCAGGCGATCTCGCGCATGCGCTCCTACTTGCGCGAACATTCCTGGACCGGCGTGGCCTGAGTTGCTTGTTGCTCTGCCAGAAGATTGGACAGGAATGAAAAAGCCCGGCATGCCGGGCTTTTTCGTTGATGCGGTATCGGTCTCGGGTCAGACCACGCCGAGGCGGCGGCCGCTGGACTTGATGCTGTTCTGGCCATCCGGGCCGTAGAAGCTGCCGGTGCCGGTCTTGCCTTGCAGTACGGTCAGGGCGCTCTGGTTGATCGACAGTTTCTTGCCGATGAGGATGCCGTTGATGCGGTTGAGTTCGCGGGCGTCTTGCGCCAGTTCGAACAGGGCGGCCCAGACATCCTTGTCGGCATCGGTTCCGCGTTCATTCATCCATTGCTGCATGCCGGATTCATCGTCGGCGTAGCCCAGCTCGGCCAATACGCGATGGCGGTTACCGGCCAGCGTGGTCATTTCGGCAACAATGGTGGCCTTCTCGCTGATCATGTCGGTCATGCCTTCGGCCGTGGTCTCCGACAGCAGGGACTGCTCCTGGCGGAGCTTGTCGACCAGGCGTGCCAGGGATGCTTGTTCCTGGGGCAGGCTGCTTGCGGGATTGCTCATGCCGAAATTCCGTGTCAAACGATTAACGTTGCGATCAGGTATTGCTGCGGGTGTTGCTGGATCAGGCCTTGCGCGCGCTGATCAGGGTCTTGACGGTGTCCAGCAGGCCGGTGGCGACTTTCTCGGGATCAACCTGGAAGGTGCCGTTGGCGATGGCGGCTTTGATTTCGGCAACTTTCTTCGCGTCGAAGCTGCCGCCGTTGCTGCTCACCTTGGTTTCCAGAGTTTGGTAGGTTGCCGACAGACGCACGCTATCCGAAGCGGCGGCCGTGGCGGCAGCGCTATTGCCGGTCGCAGCGCCAGACTGGGCGCCGCTGCGCGGTTGGGCCTGGGTCTGCTCGGTGGTGCGGCCGGCAGCGGATTTGAGGGCGTCATTAACGTTCACGGCAGTATTCCTTGTAGGGTGGGGGCGCAATGCACCCGCCTGTCGCTAAGATTATCGGCGATTTCTCCGCAAACTTTAACATCCGAGGCCGTTAATTTAGGCCTCCGGCACAATTTTCTTTACAAGCGCAGAGCTGAATAATTCCACCGGGAACTATTGCCCTCTATTAATAGTTGATTTCCAGAATCCCGCCGGCCTTGGCGATCCCGCTGACCACCTGTCCGGCCGGCGTGCGCGCCTGCGCCATCTGGCCTTCGTTGGCATTGGTCAGGGCGCGCGCTTCGGTCGAAATCTGGAAGCCCGGTCCGTTGGACACCACCCGCACCGGCTGGCCTTGCTGCACCACGCGCTGGTTGCGCACCGAGTCCACGCGCAGCGGCGTGCCGGCGCGCACCGACATGGCGGCAACCCGGCCCACGGCCTGCGCTTCCTCGGTGATGACGCCGTTGGGCAGGCTGGACATGTCGCCGCGCACCCGGGTCACGTCGGTAATGCTGATGGTCTGGCCCTGCACCAGCGGCACGGCGGCGACCAGGTAATCCGAGATGACCTGCACGCTGGCGCGCAGATAAATGGTCCAAGGGGAGGGCGCCACGCATTTCACGCCGATGGTGGTCTTGCCCCACAGACGGGCGCCGTTGGGCATGAAGGCTTGCGGCTCAACGCAGGCGGCCAGGTTCAGGCGCTGGTCGACCGGGTCGACCTCGATATTTACGCTGCCGGGCAGGCCCGAAGTCTGACTCTTGAGGAATTGCTCGGCAGTCTGTTGCAAGGCAGCCAAGTTCTGACGCTGCGGCACATTGGGATCGTTCTGGGCAAACGATGTGCTGCAGATCGTCGCGCCGACCGCCAGGGCGGCAAGGGCGATGAAGGCGCGGCGCAGGGCGCGGAAGGGGTGTTTCATTTTATGCAACTCGCCCCAAGCGGGGCATTGGCGAATCTTGGCAGCAATGTTACTTCGCGCGCGTGAGGTCAAAAGCAGAAACAGGGGACGCTTTTCTCTGCTTATCGCCCATTAAAGATCCGGGGTGGAACGTATGATCAAGCCTACGTAATTCCATCATCGGCGCAGTCCGCTAGAAACTTGAGCGGGGCCGGTATTCCTGGAGGACCTGATGGTCTCTAAGCTCGACGACTACTTTCGTTTCAACGAACTGGCGCTGAACCTGCGTGCCCAGCGGCAACAGTTGATCGCGTCCAATATCGCCAACGCCGATACGCCCAACTACAAGGCGCGCGACATCAACTTCGCCGATACGCTGAAAAACGCGATGGACAACAAGACCACCGCGATGCCCCCCGTGACGATGGCGCGCACTTCCGCCGCCCACGTGGCCGGCGCGGCAGCCGCCACCGGCGAGGGCAGTATCGGCGGTTCGCCGCTGCTGTATCGCAACCCGGCCCAGGGCAGCGTGGACGGCAACACCGTCGACCTGGACGTGGAACGCAATGAATTCGTCGACAACGGCATTCGCTACGAAGCCGGCGTCACCTCTGTGAACGGCCAGATCAAGGCCATGATCAACGCCATCCAACCGGGTTAATAAGCCATGTCCCTTTCCAACATCTTCAACGTTGCCGGTTCGGCCATGAGCGCGCAGTCGCAGCGCATGAACGCCACCGCCAGCAACATCGCCAACGCCGACAGCGCCACCAGCCCGGACGGCACGCCTTACAAGTCCAAGCAGGTGGTGTTCCAGGCGATCCCGGTGGGCGGCGTCAAGGACAGCGGCGTCAAGGTTGCCGCCGTGGTCGAGGATCAGGCACCGCCCAAGCTGGTGTACGACCCCAAGCATCCGATGGCCGATGCCAACGGCTATGTGGCCATGCCCAACGTCAATCCGGTCGAGGAAATGGTCAACATGATCTCGGCCTCCCGCTCTTACCAGACCAACGTGGAAACCATGAACACCGCGAAGGCCATGCTGGTTAAAACCTTGACCATCGGTCAATAACAGGAATTCACGCCATGACTACCGTATCCAGCGACCTGCTCACCGCGATGAATGGCACGAGCACCACCAGCTCGGCCAGCAGCAGCTCCAGCCTGAACGACAACAGCCCGGACGCGATCCAGAACCGCTTCCTGACGCTGTTGATCGCGCAGATGAAGAACCAGGATCCCAGCAACCCGATGGACAACTCGCAGATGACTACCCAGATGGCGCAGCTGTCGACGGTCTCGGGCATCAGCCAGCTCAACGCCACGCTGTCGACCCTGATGGGCAACCTGAGCTCCTCGCAGGCGCTGCAGTCGGCCAACATGATCGGCCACAGCGTGTTCGCGCCGGGCAACAACATCCAGCTGACCTCGGATACCACGAAGGCAGAAGACGGCACCGAAACCACCACGCAAAAGGCGGTGTTCGGCGTCCAGCTCGATACCGCGGCCTCCAACGTCACCGTCACCGTCAAGGACTCCACCGGCGCCGTGGTGCGCACGATGGACCTGGGTTCGCAGGCCTCCGGCACGGCGCCGGTGATCTGGGACGGCACCAACGACGCCGGCGGCAAGGCTGCCGACGGCAAGTACACCTTCACCGTCACCGCGTCCAATAACGGCACTGCCGTGAACGCTACCGCGCTGGCATTCGGCACCGTCGCCAGCGTCACCACCGCGTCCGACGGCGTCAAGCTGAACGTCACCAACATCGGCACCATCAAGCCGACCGATGTTGTGCAAATTCTTTAATCGTCATACCGACAACTTTCGGGGCAAAGGGGTATCACATGAGTTTTCAACAAGGTCTGAGCGGACTGAACGGCGCAGCTAAGAGCCTGGATGTCATCGGTAATAACGTGGCCAACGCCAGCACGGTCGGCTTCAAGCAGTCGCAGGCGCAGTTTGCGGACATGTACGCAAACTCGATGAATCGTTCCGGCAACTCGCCGGTCGGCATCGGCGTCACCGTGGCCAACGTCGCCCAATCGTTTACCCAGGGCAACGTGACGTCGACCAACAACCCGCTGGACATCGCCATCAACGGCGACGGCTTCTTCCAGCTGTCGTCCAGCCTGGACAACAGCTCGCCGATGTACGGCCGCAACGGCCAGTTCCAGCTGGACAAGAACGGCTACATCGTCAACCCCAGCATGAACGGCGCCTACCTGATGGGTTGGGCTGCCGGCTCCTCGGGCGGTGACCCGGTTGCACTGCAGATCAATACCTCGTCGATCCCGGCCACCACCACCACCACGATCAGCACCAAGGTGAACCTGGACTCGCGCCTGAGCGTGCCGACCACCACGCCGTTCAATGCCGCCGACCCGACCACCTACAACAACTCGACCGGCGTCACGATCTATGACAGCCTGGGTAACCCGTACAGCGTGCAGACTTACTACGTCAAGAATGCCGCCACCGGTACTCCGCCGACGACCACCTGGGACGTCTACGCGACCGTCGACGGCAAGACCCTGACCACCACCACCGGCGGCACCACCCCGCTGAAGCTGGGTTCCATGGTGTTCAACTCCACCGGCACGCTGACCAGCACCCTGGACAGCACCGGCACTGCAATTGCGAGCGGCAACATCCCCATCGACTTGACCACCGCCGGCACCAACGCCGGTGTCGTCAAGGCCGGCGGTGTCTTCGCCAGCACCATTGCGCTGAACTACGCCGGCTCGACCCAGACCGGTTCGGCCTTCGTCAACCTGGCGCAGTCGCAGAACGGCATGGCGCCGGGCACGCTGTCGAGCTTCTCGATCGACAAGGACGGCACCATCGTCGGCTCCTACAGCAACCAGCAGACCAAGAACCTGGGTACCGTGGTGCTGGTGAACTTCGCCAACCCGAACGGCCTGCAGCCGCTGGGCAACAACCTGTACCAAGCGACCGCCGCCGCCGGCAGCCCGCTGGTGGGCCAGCCGACCACCGGCACCTTCGGTACGCTGCAGGCGCGCGCGGTGGAAGACTCCAACGTCGACCTGACCGCCGAGCTGGTCAACATGATCGTGGCCCAGCGCGTCTACCAGGCCAACTCGCAAACCATCAAGGTTCAGGATACCGTCCTGCAGACCCTGGTCAGCCTGCGCTGATCGCTTGATGGGCGCGCGCCTTCGGGCGTGCGGGTTTCAAGGTCGCCGGCGTTGCCGGCGACCAGTTTCAATCAGCGGCGCCGCAGGCCGGTGTCGCGCAGAGGGGTTTTATGGATCGTCTGGTCTATACCGCGATGTCCGGCGCCAAGCACACGCTGGAGCAGCAGGCTACCGCCAGCAACAACCTGGCCAATGCCACGACGACGGGCTTTCGCGCCCAGCTCAATACTTTCCGTTCGGCGCCGGTCAAAGGCGAAGGCCTGGCCACCCGCGCCTTCGTGGTGGACTCCACCGCCGGCAATGACTTCTCGCAAGGGCCGATCCAGGACACCGGTCGCGCGCTCGACGTGGCGGTGCAGGGACGCGGCTGGATCGCCGTGCAGACACCTGACGGCGCCGAAGCCTACACCCGCAACGGCAGCTTCAAGACCAACGAGAACGGCATCCTGCAGACCCAGTCCGGCCAGCCCGTGCTGGGCGACGGCGGCCCGATCACCATTCCGCCCGACGTCACCGTGGCCATTGCCGCCGACGGCACCGTCTCGGCGATCCCGACCAACGGCATTCCCAACGCGGTCAACGTGCTGGGTCGCATCAAGCTGGTCAACCCCGACGACAAGAACATGAAGCGCGGCGACGACGGCATGTTCCGCACCATCACCGGTGCGGCCCAGCCCGACGCCAACGTGCGCCTGGCGAGCGGAGCGCTGGAGGGCAGCAACGTGAACGTAGTGGAGGCGATGGTCAACATGATCAACCTCTCGCGCCAGTTTGAAATGAACATGAAGATGATCCAGACCGCCGAAAGCGATGCGACCAAGGCGACCCAGATCCTCTCGCTGTCCTGATTGTAGTAACCGCCGATTACCGGAGAAATAGATGATTCGTTCCCTTTGGATTTCCAAGACCGGCCTGGATGCGCAGCAGACGCAGCTGGACGTGATCTCGAACAACCTGGCCAACGTCAGCACCAACGGCTTCAAGCGCTCGCGCGCGGTGTTCGAAGACCTGCTGTACCAGACCGTGCGTCAACCCGGCGCGCAGTCCTCGCAGCAGACCCAGCTGCCTTCCGGCCTGCAGATCGGTACCGGCGTGCGTCCGGTGGCGACCGAGCGCATCTTCACCCAGGGCGCGGTGAACCAGACCAACAATGACAAGGACCTGGCGATCCAGGGCGCGGGCTTCTTCCAGATCCTGCTGCCGGACGGCACCACCGCGTACACCCGCGACGGCGCGTTCCAGACCGACAGCCAGGGCCAGTTGGTGACCTCCAGCGGCTATACCGTGACGCCGCCGATCACCATCCCCAACAACACCACCAAGCTGACGGTGGCGCGCGACGGCACCGTGTCGATCATGACCGCCGGTTCGACCGCGACGACGCAGATCGGCCAGATCCAGGTCGCCACCTTCATCAACCCGGCCGGCCTGGAAAGCCGCGGCGAAAACCTGTACATGGAAACCGCCGCCTCCGGCACGCCCAACGCCAACACCCCGGGCACCAACGGCGCCGGCGCCCTGTGGCAGGGTTACGTGGAAACCTCCAACGTCAACGTGGTGGAAGAGCTGGTCAACATGATCCAGACCCAGCGCGCTTACGAAATCAACAGCAAGGCCATCACCACGTCCGACCAGATGCTGGCCAAGATTTCGCAGCTGTAAGGCGGTTGAGCAGTTTTGCATTGGCAGTTTGAAGTTTGAGTATGAAGAAGGAAGAGGCAGATATGAAACGCTTGCTGAAATTGGCCGCAATCGCGGGCGCATTCGGCGTCGCCGGCTGCACCACCGTGCCCGACACCATCGTGACCGGACCGACCACCGCGCGCCCGCAACCGGCTTCGTATGCGCCTCCGACTTCCGGCGCCATCTTCCAGTCGGCGGCGTATCGCCCGCTGCTGGAAGACCGCCGCGCGCGCCTGGTGGGCGACACTATTACCATCGTGATCAACGAGAAGACCAGCGCCGCCAAGTCGGCCGGCAGCTCGGCCAGCAAGACCGGCACTGTAGCCTCGCCGGCGCCGACCATCTTCGGCACCAGCATCAAGGAGCTCTCGGCCAGCGGCACCTCGTCCAACAAGTTTGAAGACAAGGGCGCCACCACCTCCAGCAACACCTTCACCGGCACTATCGGCGTGACCGTGGTCGAGGTGCTGCCCAACGGTAACCTGGTGGTCAGCGGCGAGAAGCAGGTCGCGCTGGACAAGGGCGTGGAATACGTGCGCTTCTCGGGCACCGTGAGCCCGGACAACATCCAGACCGGCAATACGGTGTCGTCGACCCTGGTGGCCGACGCCAAGGTCGAATACCGTACCAATACCCGCGTCGACATGGCTGACTTCATGTCCTCGCTGGGACGATTCTTCTTCAGCGTTTCTCCTTTCTGATTGGGGCGAAGCAGGGCAATGGTTAGCAAAGGAATTACCGCGATGAACATGATGCAGATGACGCGCAAGGCGCTGGCGGCTGTAGTGACGGCCGGCCTGTGCCTGGTTGCCGCGGCGCCGGCTCACGCGGAGCGTTTGAAGGACCTGGCCAGCATCCAGGGCGTGCGGCAAAACCAGTTGGTCGGCTACGGTCTCGTGGTCGGCCTCGACGGCAGTGGTGACCAGACCACACAGACCCCGTTTACCGTGCAAAGCGTGATCAGCATGCTGCAGCAGCTGGGCGTGAACGTGCCCACCGGCACCAGCAGCAACATGCAGCTGAAGAACGTGGCGGCGGCGATGGTGACGGCAACCTTGCCGGCCTTCGCCCAGCCGGGCCAGATGATCGACGTGACCGTGTCCTCCATCGGTAACGCCAAGAGCATTCGCGGCGGCACGCTGCTGATGGCGCCGCTGAAAGGCGCCGACGGCCAGATCTACGCGATCGCCCAAGGCAACATCGTGGTCGGCGGCGCAGGCGCGTCGGCGGCCGGCAGCAGCACCACCATCAACCAATTGTCGGCCGGTCGTATCTCCGGCGGCGCCACGGTGGAGCGCGCCGTGCCCAGCGCGCTGGGCGGCGGCGACATGGTGATGCTGGAACTGAACGACAACGATTTCTCGACTGCTTCGCGTGTGGTCGACGCCGTCAACAAGCGCTTCGGCATGGATACCGCGGTGGCGCAGGACGGCCGCGTGATCCGTATTCGCGCGCCGATCTCCAGCGGCGACCGCGTGGCCTTCCTCGGCGCGCTGGAAAACGTCGACGTGACGCCGGGCAAGCTGGCGGCCAAGGTGATCCTGAACGCGCGTACCGGCTCGGTGGTGATGAACCAGAGCGTGATGCTGGACACCTGCGCGGTGTCGCACGGCAACCTGTCGGTGGTGATCCAGGCCGACAATGCGGTGTCGCAGCCCAATGCGCTGGCCGGCGGCAACACCGCGGCGGTGCAGAACGCCCAGATCTCGATCAACAAGGAGCCGGGCAAGGTCATGCTGCTCAAGGGCGGCGCCTCGCTGGCCGATGTGGTCAAGGCGCTCAACGCCATCGGCGCCACCCCGCAGGATTTGCTGGCCATCCTGCAGGCGATGAAGGCGGCGGGTTCGCTGCGCGCAGAACTTGAAGTAATTTAAGACGAATTAAAGCAATTCAATACGAGGCGATTTTGCTGACCGGGCTGCCGAAGACGGCCCGGCCCAAGAACAACCGATCTCTCATCCAAGGTATTCCATGCTCAACAAGATCAACCCATCCAATCCGACCGAAGGCCTGGCCGTCGATGCGAATGGGCTGAACAGCCTGCGCGAAGCCGCACGTCAGAACGGCAACTCGCCGGAAGCGGTGAAGGGCGCGGCCAAGCAGTTCGAGGCGCTGTTCCTGAACATGATGATGAAGAGCATGCGCGACGCGACGCCGCAAAACGGCCCGTTCGACAACGAGCAGACCAAGATGTTTACGTCCATGCTGGACCAGCAGATGAGCCAGAACCTGGCCCAGAAGGGCATCGGCCTGGCCGACGTGCTCACGCGCCAGCTGTCGGCCTCGCTGCCCAAGAAGCTGCCGGACGCGCAGGACGTGGATTCCCAGCAGCAGGACGACGGCTTGCCGATGGGCATTCCGCTGGTCAAGGACATGAGCGAAGCCGACCGCGCCAAGTTCATCCAGAGCTTCGTGGCGCAGCAGCAGGGTGCCGACAGTACCGACCAGGATGGCCGCAACAAGCAGCGCCGCAATTCCAACAAGCCGGCCCACGTGGAGGCGTTCCAGAACCGCCTGCAGGCCGACGCCGAGGTCGCCAGCAAGATGACCGGCATCCCGGCCAAATTCATGCTGGCGCAGGCTGCGCTGGAAACCGGCTGGGGCAAGAAGGAAATCGTCACCCGCGACGGCCGCTCGGCGCACAACCTGTTCGGTATTAAGGCGACCGGCAACTGGACCGGCAAGGTTGTCGAAGCGACCACCATCGAATACATCAACGGCAAACCGCAAAAGCGCGTGGAGAAATTCCGCGCCTATGATTCTTACGCCGACGCCTTCAAGGACTACGCCAATTTGCTCAAGAGCAACCCGCGTTACGAGAAGGTGCTGGCCAGCGCACAGGACGCGCACGGTTTCGCCTATGGCCTGCAGCGCGCGGGCTATGCAACCGATCCGCACTACGCCGAGAAGCTCTCGCGCATCATTCGCCAGTCCCTGTCGGCATAAAGCGCGGCAAAGCTCGACTGTTCCGGGCCGGAAACAAATCCGGCCCGTATCGTCTAAAGTTTTTGTAAAGCGTGCCGTTGACTTGGGTATTCCGCTAAAAGCTTTCAGGACGACGACCTAGCATGGCAACTAACATCTTCAGCATCGGACAGAGCGCGTTGCAGGCGGCCATGGCGGCGCAAGCCACCACCAGCCACAACATCTCCAACGCCACTACGCCAGGCTATAACCGCCAGGTCGTCGTGCAAAGCACCGCCGGCGGCATCAACTACGGTTATGGTTTCGTCGGCCAGGGCACCCAAGTGGCCGAGATCAAGCGCGTCTACAACGATTTCCTGGTCAAGCAGCAACTGGCCTCGCAGACCACCGCCAGCTCGCTGGACTCCTACTATTCGCAGATCTCGCAGATCAACAATCTGCTGGCTGACAGCGACGCCGGCCTGTCGCCTGCGCTGCAGGACTTCTTCAAGTCGGTACAGAACTTCGCCTCCAACCCCAACACCGACGCCTCGCGCCAATCGGTGCTGTCGATGGCGTCCACCCTGGTGGCGCGCTTCCAGAGCCTGAACGACCAGCTGGCGCAAAGCCGCACCAGCGTCAACAACCAGATCACCTCGACCGTCGATACGCTGAACTCTTACGCGAGCCAGCTGGCGGAGCTCAACAAGGCCATCGTCAAGGCGCAGGGCGCCGGCGGCGGCCAAGCGCCGAACGACCTGCTGGACCAGCGCGACCAGGTGATCGCCAACATCAACAAGTACGCCAAGGTCAGCACCGTGCCGCAGGACAACGGTGCAGTCAGTGTGTTCATCGGCTCCGGCCAGCCGCTGGTGATCGGCGACGTGCCGTCCACGCTGGTGGCGACGCCTTCCAAGGATGACCTGACTCGCCTGCAGATCGGCTACACGCTGAGCGGCGGCGGCACCGCCACCATCCCCGACAGCTTCTTCTATGACGGCGGCAGCCTGGGCGGCTTGCTGAAGTACCGCACCGAAACCCTGGATCCGGCGCAGAACTCGCTGGGCCGCGTGGCTACGGCGCTGGGCAACGCCATCAACGACCAGCAAAAGCTGGGCCTGGACCAGAACGGCGTGCAGGGCACCAATATGTTCAACGTCGCGCCTCCGCGCGTGACCGGCGCTACCGCCAACAGCGCGACGGCGGCCGTGACGGCCACCATCACCAACGCCTCGGCGCTGACCACCAGCGACTACACGCTGGCCTACGACGGCACCAAGTACACCATCACGCGCCTGTCGGACAACAACAAGACCGTGGTCGACCCGACCGCTACGCCGGCCGGCACCTTCCCGGTGACGGTGGACGGCGTGACCTATTCGGCGCCGACCATGGCCGCCGGCGACAGCTTCAAGATCCAGCCGACCGTCGACGGCGCAGCGCAGCTGACCATGGCCATGAGCAATACCCAGCTCATCGCCGGCGCCGCGCCCATCGTCACCGGCGGCAATGCCGCCAGCACCGTGGGCCTGACCACCACCGGCAACACCGGCAGCGGCGTCGTCTCCAATTCCTCGCTGGACACCTCCACCTTTGTTCAGGGTTCCAAGCTGAGCTTCGCCACCTCGGCCGGCCCCAACTTGACCGCGACCTGGACCGGCGTGACGCCGGCGCCGTCCATCGTGGTCACCAACAGCGCGGGCACCTCGACCACCTATGCGGCCGGCGCGCCGATTCCTTACGTTGCCGGCTCGACCTACAGCAGCGGCGGCGTGAGCTTCACGCTCTCGGGTACCCCGGCGACCGGCGACAACTTCAACTTCGCGCCGGTGGCGGGCAACAAGGGCACGGCATCGATCAGCGCCGGTTCGGTGGATTCGAGCTACTTCGCTACGCCGCTGACCACGCCGTTGAAGATGACCTATTCGACCACCGCTCCGGTCGGCTTCAATCTGTCGTCGGCAGTGCCGGCAGGCGGCGCGGTGATCACCCACAAGGACGGCACCACCACCAACGTGGCCGCAGGCGCGACCAGCCTGACGTACGTGCCGGGCGACTCCTACACCATGGGCGGCATGACGTTTGCCGTGACCGGCCAGCCGTCCAACGGCGACCAGTTCACCGTGTCGGCCAACACCAACGCCACCTCCGACAACCGCAATGCGCTGTTGCTGGCAGGCGTGCAGACCAAGAACACGATCGGCAACACCACGCTGCAGGGTTCGTATTCGCAGCTGGTGGCCACCATCGGCAACAAGACCAACGAGATCAACGTCACCAACACGGCCGAGAAGGCGCGTCTGGAGGCGATCACCGGCGAGCTTTCGTCCGAGTCCGGCGTCAACCAGGATGAAGAGCTGGCCAACATGATCAAGAACCAGCAGCAATACCAGGCTGCGGCCAAGATCATCCAGGCGGCCAGCGACATGCTCAACGTGCTGTTCCAGGTGATCAACTAAGTATCTAGAGGAAGACCGTCATGCGTATTAGCACCCAGATGCTCTATCAGATCAGCAACAACGATCTGACCAACATGCAAAGCCAGATCCTGAAGCTGAACCAGCAGGTGACTGCCGGCCAGAAGGTTCTGCTGCCCTCGGATGATCCGGTGAACGCCGCCCGCGCGCTGGACATGACCCAGACCCAGGCGCTCAACACCCAGTACGAGACCAACCGCAAGAACGCCAACAGCTCGCTGGCGCAGGTCTCCAGCACGCTGGACAGTTTCACCGATATGCTGACCAAGCTGAAGTCGGACGTCATCAAGGCCGGCAACCAGTCCTTCAGCAACTCCGAGCGCGCCAACCTGGCCTCGGAACTGAAGAGCAACTTCCAGGAAGTGCTGGGCTACGCCAACGCCACCGACGGCCAGGGCAATTACCTGTTCGCCGGCTTCAAGAGCACCACCCAGCCGTTCACGCTGGACGGCAACGGCAACGCGGTCTACAACGGCGACCAGGGCACCATGTCCCTGCAAGTGGACTCCACCCGCCAGATGGAGATCAGCGCCTCCGGCCAGGCCATCTTCCAGGGCAATGGCCAGGACATCTTCCAGAGCATGAGCAACCTGATCAGCGTGTTGTCGGTGCCGGTCACGGAAGCCGCCAACAACGCCGACGAGCAGGCCGCCAACACCTTCGAATATCCGGCCGGCTCGGGCCTGTTCCCGATCCAGGCCTACAAGACCGCGCAGGCCACGCTGGACGCGACCGACGCGTCGGATCCGACCTATGCCGCCAAGTTCTCGGCCGCCGCTGCCGCCAAGCTGAAGTCGGACACCGCCGATGCCGCCCGTACCCCGGTGCCGGGCAGCCAGGCCAGCCTGACCCGTCAGCTGGCCACCTTCAACGGCCAGTTCAGCGCCATGATCGACAACGTCGGCACCGTCAGCGCCTCGGTCGGTTCGCGCCAGAACGAGCTGGACAGCCTGGACGCCGCCGGCAAGGTCAAGGACCAGAACTACACCTCGGCCGTGAACGACATGCTGGGCCGCAATACCGCCGACGTCAGCGAACTGATCAGCGACCTGACGCTGAAGCAGACCTACCTGTCGGCCGCGCAAAAAGTGTTCGTGTCCACCAGCGGCCTGACGCTGCTGAACTACCTGAAGTAATCATCCGATCCCGTCGCAGCGCCGGTGTGCTGCGTGCGGGTCAAAACAAAAAAGGCGAACCTCGGTTCGCCTTTTTGCTTTTCATTCCCGGAAAAATCAACTTCCCGATTTGCTCGATTCGCCCGACTGCGCCAGCTCAGCCGAAGGCACGCGCGCATCGCCGCCGATGGCCTGGTACAGGGTCATCTGGTTCTTCAGGCGATTCAGGCGCGCCTCGGCCAGCGAGGTCTCGGCGGTGCGGCGTTTTTCCTGCTGGTCCAGCCAGGATTGCAGCGTGACCGAGCCGGCGCGGTAGCGCAGCTCATAGAGTTTCTCGGCATCCTGCGCGGCCTTCAGGTTGCGTTGCAGGAGCACCTCCTGCTGCGCGTATTGACGGCGCGCCGAGAGCGCGTTCTCGACGTCGCTGAAGGCCGAGTAGAGGGTCTGGCGGAACGAGGTCACCGCGCTGTCGTAGTCGGCTTGCGAGACCTTCACGTTGAGCTTCATCTCATTCCATTGCAGGAAGGGCAGCGTCAGCTGCGCGCCCAGTGAGGCCAGCGGATTTTGCACCAGGCGCATCAGCGCGTCGCTGCTGGTGCCCAGCGAACCGGTCAGCGTCAGCTTGGGATAGTAGTTGGCGCGCGTGGCGTCGACGCTGGCCAGCGATTCACGCAGGCGCAGCTCGGCCGCACGCAGGTCGGGGCGGCGCGACAGCAGCTCCGCCGGCAGGCCGGCTGCCAGGTCGGGCAAGGCCTGTTGGGGCAACTGCGCGGGCAGGGCGACGAGCTTGCCCGGCGGGCTGTCGAACAGGATGGAGAGCGCGTTGTCGTTCTCCACCCGCTGCTGGATCAGCTCGGTGTGGGTCGACTGCTGGGTGATCAGGTTCTGCTCCGCCTCCAGCATCTCCAGCGAGGACACCGAGCCGGCGCGATATTGGGTGCGCACCAGGTCGAGCGTCTTTTGGGCATAGGTGATGCTCTCCTGGCTGACCGCGATGCGCTGGTTCAGGTAGGCGCCTTGCCAGTACAGGTTGGCGGTGGTGCCGATCAGCGTCAGCGCGGTGCTCTCGCGGTCCTGTTCGGTGGCCAGCGCTTCCCAGCGCTTGACGTCGTAGTTGGCGCCCAGCCGGCCCCACAGGTCGGCTTCATACGACAGGCTGACCGCATTGCTGCTGGAGCGCACGGTACTGCGGCTACCGCTCAGGTATTTGCTGCCGGTGCTGGAGGCCGAGGCGCTCAGGGCCGGTACGCGGGCGTCTGCCGCCAGGCCGGCTTCCAGCTGCGCGCGGCGCACCTTGATGCCGGCCACGGCCAGGTCATTGTTCTTGCGCAGCGCCTCGTCGATCAGGCGGTCGAGTTCGGCGTCGCCGAACTGTCGCCACCATTGGTCGGCCAGCACTTCGTCGACCGCGCCGCGCTGTTGCCAGGCGCTTGCCGCCTGCGTTTGCGGCGCCTGGTAGGGCGTGCGCACGGCCGAGGCGCAGCCGCCCAGCATGGTCAGCGCAAGCGCGATGGAGACGGCGGCCGTCAGGCGTTTGACGCTGGTCAGGCGTTTGACGGTGAATTCAACAGACGAAGCGGGGGCGTGGGTGTGAAGTGTGTTCATTCGCGTGCAAGTGCATCGACAGGGTTCAGGCGGGCCGCATTGCGCGCTGGCAGGAAGCCGAAGATTACACCGATCAGGGTGGAACAGGCAAAGGCGCTGATGATGGAAGCGGCGGAATAGATCATGTGGAAGCCGGAGACAAAGTGCGAGAACAGTACGCCGAAAGACAGCGCCAGCAGCACGCCCAAGAGGCCGCCGGCCAGGCAGACCAGCACGGCCTCGATCAGGAACTGCTGCATGATGTCGCCCTGGAGCGCGCCCACCGCCATGCGCACGCCGATCTCGCGGGTGCGCTCGGTGACCGAGACCAGCATGATGTTCATCACCCCGATGCCGCCTACGACCAGCGAGATCAGCGCGATCATCGACACCAGCAGCGTCATGGTGGCGGTGGCTTTCTCGATGGTCTGGCGGATGCTGTCGGTGTTGAAGATGTAGAAGTCCTTGGTGCGATGGCGCAGCGTCATCAGCTTGACGATGCCTTCCTCGGCGGCGGCGCTGGGCACCTGGTCGCTGATGCGCACCGTGATGCCGGACAGATAGCGTTGGCCGATCACCCGGCTCATGGCCGTGGTGTAGGGCACCCAGACGTTGAGGGCGCTGTTGTTGCCGAAGCCGTTCTCGCGCTTTTGCGTCACGCCGATCACGCGGCACGGCACCGAGCCCAGGAAGACCACCTCGCCCAGCGCATTGGCGTTGCCGGGGAAGAGTTTCTCGTAGGTGTTGGTGTCGATCACCACCTCCTGCGCGTAGCGCCGGATCCCGTCGCCGTCGAAGGCCTTGCCCTGCGCCATCTGCAGGCCGCGCACGCGGAAGTATTGTTCGCCCACGCCGTTGATGGTGGCCGACACCGAGATGTTGCCGTAGCGCGCCGACGAGGAGGTGGACACGCTGGGCGTGACGCTGTCCACGAAGTTCTGCCCGGCCAGCGCATCGGCGTCAGCCGGCGTGAGCGTGCGCACCGCGGCCGACTTCATGTCGCCGAAGCCGGAGCCGGGGAAAACGTCGATGGTGTTGGTGCCCATGGAGCTGATGTCGGACAGGATCTTCTCGCGCGAGCCGGTGCCCAGCGCCACCACCGACACCACCGAGGCGATGCCGATGATGATGCCCAGCATGGTCAAAAAGCTGCGCAGGCGGTGTGCGTTCATCGCCAGTAGCGACATGCGCAAGGCTTCCTTCATCCGATCCAGCCAGGCGCGCCAGGGCGAGGATTGCGCGTGCGCGGCATCGCGTTGCACGCCGCCCGCGCGCGCGGCGGCGTCTGCGTTGCTGTCGCCGTTGGGGCGGTCGGCGATAATCACGCCGTCGCTGATCTCGATGATGCGCTGCGCGTTGCCCGCCACCTGCATGTCGTGGGTGACGATGATGATGGTGTGGCCCTCGGCGTGCAGCTCCTTGAGGATGTTCATCACTTCATGGCCGCTGTGGCTGTCGAGCGCGCCGGTGGGCTCGTCGGCGAGGATCACGTCGCCGCCGTTCATCAGCGCGCGCGCGATCGACACGCGCTGCTGCTGGCCGCCGGAGAGCTGGCCGGGCTTGTGGTGGGTGCGTTCGGACAGGCCCAGGCGCGCCAGCAATTGCAGGGCGCGGGCGCGGCGCTGTTGCGTGTCCTGGCCGGCGTAGACCGCCGGCACTTCGACGTTGGCGGTGGCGTCCAGGTCCGACAGCAGGTGGTAACGCTGGAAGATGAAACCGAAGTGTTCGCGTCGCAGCTGCGCCAGTTCGTCGGCTTGCAGTTCGCCGGTTTCGCGGCCGGCCACGCGGTAGCTGCCGGCGCTGGGCTTGTCCAGGCAGCCGAGGATGTTCATCAGGGTCGACTTGCCGGAGCCTGAGGCGCCGACGATGGCCACCATCTCGCCGGCATGAATGTCGAGGTTGACGTCGTTCAAGACCGTCACGACGTCTTCGCCGGCCGGGAAATCACGCCGCAGGCCGCGCAGCTGGAGCAGGGGAGTCGTCATGGCGCGCTCACATCATCGGCGGCGGGCCGTGATGCTCCGAAGACGAGGCCGTGGTCGTGCCCGGCGTGGCCATGCCGGTGACCACCCGTTCGCCGGCCTTGAGGCCTTCGGTGATCTGCACCTGGGCATTGGTGTTGATGCCGATCCTGACCTTGCGCGCATGCGCGCGGCCTTGCTCGTCCAGCACGCGCACGGTGTAGGAGCCGTCGGCCGCCTTGTCGCCCAGCGCGGTGGACGGCACCACCAGCGCGCCTTTGGCGCTGGAGAGCACGATGTTGACCTGGGTCGTCATGGAGATGCGCAGCTTGCCGTCGGCGTTGGGCACATCCAGCAGGCCGTTGTAATAGATCGCGGTCGAGCTCGAGCTGCTGCTGGTGGAGGAGGAGCTGGTCGAGGTGGTGGAGGTGTCGTCCTGCAGGATGGAGTCCGGCGCCGGCTCGATGGCGCGCAGCGTGGTGCTGTAGCGCTGGTCGGGCGCGCCCAGGATGGTGAAGTAGACCTGCTGGCCCGGCTTGACGCGCACTACGTCGGCTTCCGAGATCTGCGCCTTGACGGTCACGGTGTCCATGCGCGCCACCTTGATGATGGTGGGCGTGCTTTGGTTGGCGTTCACGGTCTGGCCTTCCTGCGCCACGATGGCGACCACCTGGCCGTCGATCGGCGAGCTGATGCGGGTGTAGCCCAGGTTCACGCGCGCGGTGTCGACCGAGATGCGGCCTTCGTTGATCTGTGCCTGCAGCGCGAGGATATCGGCCTTGGTGGTGTTCAGGGTGGCTTCTGCGCTCTCGAAGCTCTCGCGCGAGCTGGCGTCGCCGGCCAGCATGGTCTTCTGGCGCTCGTAGGCCAGCTGCGCCTGCTTGAGCGTGGCTTCCTTGGAGCGCAGCTGCGCCTGCAGGTTTTGCAGCGAGTATTCGGCGGTGCGCAGCGAGTTGGCTTGCGTCAGCGAATCGATCTCGGCCACCAGCTGGCCCTTCTTGACCTGCTCGCCCAGCGCCACCTTGAGCGACTTGATCTGGCCGGAGGCCTGGGCGCCGACGCTGACCTGCTTGTAGGCCTTGACGGTGCCGCTGGCCAGCACCGTATCTTCGATATCGGCGACGCCGGCGATGGCGCTGAGATAGGACGGCGCCGGCGGCGGCGTCAGGAATTTATAGGCGAGAGACCCGGCAATGGCGACTGTGAGGATGGCTGAGACGAGGTACTTCGGCTTGCGGAGCAGGCTGATATTCATGCGGAGTTCGTGCGAAGCGGAAAAGCGCGCAGGGCGCGTGGTGAATCAGGCCCCAAAGTGTGCCCGTGGCCGGCCTGAACAGGTGTCAATTTGTGTAAATTATTCGTTTCTGCGCTGTAAAAGGAGGTTGCAAGCAGCTTGCCCACTGTTTGCGCGAAGTTACGACATCACGGTTTGCGTGAAGTTCTGTAGGCAGGGCTCAGGGCAGCTTGGGCAGGGCCTTGATCGGCGGCACGCTGCCCAGGAGACGCACCATCTCCACGCCGTCCGAGAGAAAGCGCTGCAGGGGCGTAAGCATGTAGGGCAGGCCGAAGCCGATCAGGATGAAGCCCGCCAGCATGGTGATGGAAAAGCCGATGCCGAACAGGTTCAGCTGCGGCGCCGAGCGGGTCAGGATGCCCAGCGCGAAGTTGGTGATCAGCAGTGCGATCAGGAACGGCAGCGACAGCTGCAGCCCCATGCTGAAGACCTTGGCGCCCCACAGGCCGAGTTGGTGAAAACCTTCGGTGGTGATCGGCTGGGCGCTGATGGGCAGGGAGTGGAAGCTTTCGGCCATCACCTGCAACAGGATCAGGTGACCGTTCAGGCTCAGGAACACCATGGTGGCCAGGAGCGAGAAGACCTGGCTGACCACCGAGGTGCGGCCCTGGGTCTGGGGATCGAAGAAGGCGGCGAAGGACAGGCCCATGGTGGAGCTGGTCAGTTCGCCGGCGGCTTCCACCGCGGCGAACACGATGCGCATGGCCAGGCCCATCGACAGGCCGACCAGCAGCTGCTGCAGCAGGATCAGGATGCCGGTCATCGACATCGGATCGAGCGCGGCGGGAATCGGCACGTCGGGTGCGATCACCGCGCCGATGGCAACGCCCAGCAAGACCTTGACCAGCATGGGCACGCTGGCGCTGCCGAAGGGCGGGGCGATCGCCAGCAAGCCGAGGATGCGCGTGGTCGGCCAGATGAACATGGCGATCCAGGCGTAGAGCTGCTGGCTGGTGAAGGTGAGCATGGGGGAACGGCGCGGCCGGAAAAGACGGGAAAAGACGGGAAAAGACGAGAGAAGATCGCCCGTGGGGCGGCCTCCTCAGGTGTCCTCTTTACTGGACCATGGCCGGAATGCTGGTGAACATGGTGCGCATGTAGTCCAGTATCAGCGTCAGCATCCACGGGCCGGCAATGATCATGGCCAGGAACACGCCGACCAGCTTGGGAATGAACGACAGGGTCTGTTCGTTGATCTGCGTGGCCGCCTGGAAGATGCTGACCAAGAGGCCGATGGCCAGGGCCGTGGCCAGCATGGGCAAGGCCAGCAGCAGGGTGACTTGCATGGCATCGCGGCCAAGGGTCATGACGCTTTCAGGAGTCATGGTTCTCTCCTAGTAAAAACTTTGAGCAAGGGAGCCGATCAGCAGCTGCCAGCCGTCCACCAGCACGAACAGCATCAGCTTGAAGGGCAGGGACACGATCGCCGGCGACATCATCATCATCCCCATCGACATGAGGATACTGGCCACCACCATGTCGATGATGAGGAAGGGGATGAAGATGGCGAAGCCGATCTGGAACGCGGTCTTGAGTTCGCTGGTGACGAAGGCCGGCACCAGCAGGCGCAGCGGCACGTCTTCCGGCCCCTGCAGTTCAGGGCCGCGCGAGAGCTTCACGTACAGCGCCAGGTCGGACTGGCGGGTCTGCTTGAGCATGAATTCCTTCAACGGAGCGGCGCCCTTGTCGAGCGCTTCCATCATCTGGATCTTGTTTTCCGAGAACGGCTGGTAGGCCTCGGTGTAGATGCGGTCGAACACCGGGCCCATCACGAAGAAGGTCAGGAACAGCGACAGGCCGACCAGCACCTGCGTGGGCGGTGTGGACTGCGTGCCCAGCGCCTGGCGCAACAGCGAAAGCACGATCACGATGCGGGTGAAGCAGGTCATCATCAGCATCGCCGCCGGAATGAACGACAGCGATGTGAGCAGCAGCATCGTCTGGATCGGCAGCGAATAATTCGTGCCGCCGCCGGGCGCGGGCGTGCTGTTCAGTGCGGGGATGCCTTGCTGGGCCGAGGCCGCCAGCGGCAGGCACAGCAGGAGGAGGGTCCAGAAGCGGCCGGAGCGCAGCAGCGATGCCGCTTGCGCCAGCCCATGCCGGGCGATCTTGCGTGCCGGTGTCGAAATCAGCCGTTGCGGCTCAGGTTGTGCTGCCATCATTGCCTGTGCGGCCCTCGGTTGCGGGGCTGCCGTTACGTTTGTCCATGGTGTGCTTGAGCCAGGAGGCGAAAGCCGGCGTGCCGGGTTTGGCCTGCTGGTGCGAAGGGAGTTCCTGGCGCGGCATGGTGGCGAGGGCGTTCACGCGGCCGGGCGCTACGCCCACCACGATCCATTGCTCGCCTACTTCGATCACCATCACGCGCTCGCGGGTGCCGACGCTGACGCCGCCGATCACCTTGGCCGCGGCATTGCCGCTGAAGTTCTGCGTCAGGCCGAAGCGCTTGAACAGCCAGGCCACGCCGGCCATCAGCGCCAGCACCGCGATCAGTCCGAACAGCATGGTAAACACGCTGCCCGACGACGAAGGCAGCGCGGCGCCCGCCTGCGCGGCGGCGCCGCCGGCGGCCGTCGCGCCGCTGCCGTTGTCGGCCCAGGCCTGGCTCAGGAACAGGAAATTACCGCCCAAAAACAGCAGGGCGGACGGCAGGCATGCCTGCGTCCGCCGTGGGCTGTTATTGGTGCGCAATACTGCGGAGATATGCTTCATCAGCGGGCAGCTGAACCGCTTAGCGGTTCAGTTTGCGGATACGTTCGGCCGGCGTGATGATGTCAGTCAGGCGAATACCGAACTTGTCGTTCACCACCACCACTTCGCCCTGGGCGATCAGGCAGCCGTTGACCAGCACGTCCATCGGTTCGCCGGCCATGCCGTCGAGCTCCACCACCGAGCCCTGCGCCAGTTGCAGCAGGTTCTTGATGGCGATCTTGGTGCGACCCAGTTCCACGGTCAGCTGGACCGGGATGTCGAGGATGAAGTCGATGTCGTTGGGCGTATTGGTCTGGATGTCGGCCGCGCTCAGATCCTTGAACACGGTGGCCTGGACGGACTGGCCGGTCACGCCGACTTCATCTGCCATCTGGCCTTTTTTCTGTACCTCTTCGGCTTGCGACTGTTCGGCCATCGCCGCACCCCACGGATCGTCTTCCGCTGCGGTTTGACCTTCTACGTTCTCATCAGCCATTGCTACTCTCCTTGAAAGCTTTCTGGTGTTTCTTGTTGCGTGATGGAAAGCAGCTTTTCAACGCGCAGTGCGTATTGGCCATGCGATTGGCCGTAGCTGCATTCCATCACCGGCACGCCGTCGACCTCTGCATTGACGGTCTCGGTGGTCTGCAGCGGGATCACGTCGCCGACCTGCATGTTGAGCAGGTCGGTAAAGGTAACGCGGGCAGTGCCAAAATTGACGATCAGTTCGACCTCGGCGGTCTGGATCTGCTGTTTCATCAGGCGGATCCAGCGTTTGTCGACTTCCAGCGCCTCGCCCTGCATGCTGCTGGTGAGGCGGTCACGCACCGGCTCGATCATGGAGTAGGGCGTGCAGATGTGGATCTCGCCGGAGACCGGACCCAGTTCGATGGTGAACGTGGTCGACACCACCACCTCGTTGGGAGTGGCGATGTTGGCAAACTGGGTGTTCATTTCCGACCGGATGAATTCGAATTCGATCGGGTAGATGGGTTCCCACGACTTCGAGTAGTTCTCGAAGGTGATTTCCAGCACGCGCATGATGATGCGCTGCTCGGTGGGCGTGAATTCACGACCTTCGATGCGGGTGTGGAAGCGGCCATCGCCACCGAACATATTGTCCACCAGCATGAACACGAACTGCGGGTCGAACACCACCAGGCCGATGCCGCGGAAGGGCTTGATGTGGACCAGGTTCAGGTTGGTCGGCACCACCAGGTTACGGATGAATTCGCTGTACTTGGACACCTTGACCGGACCGACCGAGATCTCGGCGGTACGGTGCAGGAAGTTGAACAGGCCGATGCGGAACAGGCGGGCGAAACGCTCGTTGATGATTTCCAGCGTGGGCATGCGCCCGCGGACGATACGTTCCTGAGTCGCCAGGTTATAGGTACGTACCGTACCGGGGGTCTCTTCGACAAGTTTTTCCTCGTCGTCATCCCCTGTCACGCCCTTCAGAAGGGCATCGACTTCTTCCTGCGATAGAAAGTGCTCGGACATGTTCGTATGACTCTTCTGAAGCTTACTGCTGCTGGATCACGAAGGACGTGTAGAACACGTCGTTGATCTGCGGGCCCTTGCCCTTGCCGGAGAACGGTTCGCCCAGCTGGTCGACGATCTCGTCGGTCAGCTTGCGCTTGCCTTCGCCGGTCAGGAGCTCCGACGCCTTCTTGCTCGACAACACCATCAGCAGGCGGCTGCGCACTTGCGGCATGTACAGCTTGAGCGCCTCGGCGGTCTGGGCGTCGGGCACCTGCAGGGTCATTGCCACTTGCAGATACTGGTCGCCGGTTTCCTGCTGCAGGTTGACCACGAACGGCTCGATGACCACGAAGGTGGGCGCCTTGGCCTCGACCTTTTCTTCGGCGTGATCTTCTTCGCCCTTTTTCTTGCCGCCCATCATGAAGAATGCCGCTGCGCCCCCGATCACCAGCACCAGGACGGCGCCGACGATGATGAACAACATCTTCTTGCTGGACTTCGCTGGTGCTGCATCTGCTTCAGCTCCCTTGGCCGGGGCTTTTCCTTTTGTTGCCATCTACTGTTTCCTTTCTGTTCGTCAGCGCGTATTGCTTGGATGTGTGCTTATCGGCAAAGAATTCTTATTGTTGAGTCTTGCGCGGACGATAAAGCTGTTCCCCGTGATGCTTGTTGCCTGAGACCCGCCCCCCGAGGCCGCCGTCGTGCCGGCGGTCGTCGTCAGGCGAAGGTGTCGACCAGGCCCAGGCCGCTGCTGGTGACGGCTGCCGTGCCTGCCGCCGCCACGGCGAGATCGCCTTCTTCTTCCTTGCCGAAGCTGCCGCTGGAGGAGCGCGCTTGCTGCTGACCGTTGGCGCCCTGGTGCTGGTTGGGCATGCCGGTGTTGACGGTGGCCTGGCCCAGCTGGATGCCGGCCTGGTCCATCATCTCGCGCAGCTTGGGCATGGCCGCTTCCAGCGCCTGCTTGACTTCCGGCTGGGCGGTGATGAAAGTGGCGTCAGCCTGCTGGTTGGTCACCGAGAGCACCACCTGCATGGGGCCCAGGTCAGGCGGATTGAGTGTCAGCGAGGCGCTCTGGATGCCGCCGCTGACCATCCATGTGATCTTCTGGCCGACGGCCTGGTCCCAACCGGCGCTGCCGACGTTGGGCTGGATCTTGTCGGTATAGACCGCGCCGAACACGGCTTGCGGCTGCGCCGCTGCGATCGACTGCTGCACCGCCGGCATCACCACCGGGGTGGGCGTGGCTTGCGGCAGATCCTGCTTGGCGACGGCGACTTCCGGCGCCAGCTTGGCGCTTTGCGCCTTGGCGGCCAGCGCGCCGACGTCTTCCTTGGGGGCGGCCTTGGCGTCTGCGCCCAGGTCGACGGCGGGCTTGTCGCCCTTGGCGCTGCGTGCGGCAACGTCGGCGTTTTGCTGGGTCAGGTCGGGCGCGGCTTCCTTCTTGGCGCTGTTGGCGGCCACGGCGTTTTGCAGGCCGGCGAAGTCGATCTTCTTTTCCTTGCCGTCCAATGCCAGCGGCTGCTCGTCGTCAGCCTTCAGCGAGAGCTTGGGGCCGCTGCGCTTGGCCTGGGCCAGCAGGTCGCCTTCGGTGTCTTCGCTCTTGCCGTTGGAGACCGGCTTGACCGCGTTCTGTTCAAGGTTGGCCACCAGCGCCAGCAACTCGGCTGAAGCCTGGGTGGTGCTGTCGTCGGCCTGATCGTCTTCCTTGTCGTCGTCCTGCTTCTTGGCCGTGGTGTCGGAGGAGGCCGGCTTGCTGCCTGCGGCCTGCGCGGGTTGCGTCGGCTGGGCCGGTTGTTCG
This sequence comes from Herbaspirillum sp. LeCh32-8, assembly GCF_017814915.1. Lineage (GTDB taxonomy): Bacteria > Pseudomonadota > Gammaproteobacteria > Burkholderiales > Burkholderiaceae_D > Herbaspirillum. The sequence goes on from NZ_JAGIPZ010000001.1 coordinate 547,854, forward strand.
GCGGCGCGCGGCTTGTCCTGCGACTGGTTTTCGGCGTTGCGGTTGTTGACCTGGCTGTTGAGGACCTGGTTGAACGGCGCATCGGCGCTGAAGCTGTCGGCCGGGTTGGACGAACGCGAACCGGTAGCCGCGCTTTGCGAGCCGGTGATTACGTTCAACAGCGGCAGGGATGTGTTCATGATATGGGCCTGTCGAGTAACTTGGTCGTTGCTTCGTCGAATCTATCGCTTGTAGAAGGTGATGCGGGCGGCATGCTCGTCCATCGCCTTCTGGTCGCGCTTGTTTTCCTTCTTCAGTTCCTTTTCCTTGGCGCGCGCTGCCAGGGTGTCGTAGGACATGCGCTTGCGCTCGCACGCCTGCCAGGCCGTGCGCGCTTCGGCCACGCGTTGCTGGCTGTTGCGCACGACGTCCTGCTGTCCGGTGATGGCGGTATCGATTTTTTCGATGAAGAGCTGGAAATTGCGATAGCTCAGCGCCGTCAGGCCGGTGGTCAGCGTGTCCTGGAAGCGCGCGGCGTAATCGTCGCGGTACTGTTGCAGGATGACAAGTTTCTGCTGCGCTTCCTCGCTCACACGGATAGCCCGGCCGAGGCGCTTGGTCGCTTCGTCGGTCTCTTTGGTCGCCAATTCGATCAGCGTCTCAAGTGCGGAGGGGGTAGCCATGATAGTTTTGATTATATTTTTGCGTGCAGGTGCTCAATCAACCGAATAGAGCGGTAAGTTGCCTCAAGCTCTCTGATACATCGGCCTGCTCGTGAATTCCCTGCTGCAAAAACGCTTCGATTCTTGGCAATAAGGCAATGGCCTCGTCCAGGATCGGGTCGCTGCCGGCGGCGTAGGCGCCCACGCTGATGAGGTCGCGATTGCGCTGGTAGCGCGAATACAGCTGCTTCAGATGGCGCGATCGGCGCTGGTGGTCGGCATCGGTGATGCTGTGCATGGCGCGGCTGATCGACTGTTCGATGTCGATGGCGGGATAGTGTCCGGCTTCAGCCAACTGGCGGTTGAGCACGATGTGGCCGTCCAGGATCGCGCGCGCTGCGTCGGCGATCGGATCCTGCTGGTCGTCGCCCTCGGTCAGCACGGTATAGAAGGCGGTGATCGAGCCGCCGCCTTCGTCGCCGTTGCCGGCGCGTTCCACCAGCGCGGGAAGCTTGGCAAACACCGACGGCGGGTAGCCCTTGGTGGCCGGCGGCTCGCCGATGGCCAGGGCGATCTCGCGCTGGGCCATGGCGTAGCGGGTCAGCGAATCCATGATCAGCAGCACGTCCTTGCCCTGGTCGCGGAAATACTCTGCGATCGAGGTGCAATAGGCGGCGCCCTGCAAGCGCATCAGCGGCGGGGTGTCGGCCGGGGCGGCCACCACCACCGAACGCGCCAGGCCTTCGGGGCCCAGGATCTGCTCGATGAATTCCTTCACTTCGCGGCCGCGCTCGCCGATCAGGCCGACCACGATAACGTCGGCGCTGGTGTAGCGCGCCATCATGCCCAGCAGCACGCTCTTGCCCACGCCTGAGCCTGCGAACAAGCCCATGCGCTGGCCGCGGCCCACGGTGAGCATGGAGTTGATGGCGCGAATGCCGGTGTCGAGGATGTCGCGGATCGGTGCGCGGCCGAGCGGATTGGCGGCGCGCACGGCCAGCGGCGCCGAGCGTTCGGTGTGCAGCGGACCGTAGTTGTCGAGCGGGCGACCGGCGCCGTCCAGCACACGACCCAGCAGTTCGTCGCCGACCGGCAGGCGGCGGCTGTGCTCATCGGCGCGGCGCGGCGTGAAGGTAATGGGGCCGGTGCGCGGCGGCGGCTTGACCGGCTCGACCGGGAACACGCGGGTGCCCGGCACGATGCCTTCGACATCGCTTTGCGGCATCAGGAACAGGCGCTCGTCCTGGAAGCCGACGACTTCGGCTTCGATCATCATGCCGTTGGGCAGGGGGACGTTGCAGGGGCTGCCCACGGGCAGCTTCAGGCCGACCGCTTCCATCACCAGGCCCGCCACGCGGGTGATGCGACCGGCGGTCTGGGTGGGCTCGGCCATGCTGACCAGGCTGCGACAATTGTGCAGGTAGGCTTGCCAGAGACTGCTGTGAGAGGGCATCGGGGAGTTCATGCGGGGCTCCCGGTCAAATGGTCATCGTTCAGTCCAGCCAGTCGAGCTGTTTGGACAGCGACTCGGCCAGTCGCTTCCAGCGCGTCTGCGTAGTTGCATCGATCTGGTTGCTGCGGGTTTCCACGCGGCAGCCGCCGCGCTGGAGGTGCTGGTCCTCGTCGATGGCCCAGCCGTGCTTGCTCAACTCTTCGCCCATGTGCTCGCGCACCAGCGCGGCGTCTTCCGGATGCAGCGTCAGCGTAGCCGGCAGTTGCAGGCCGGGCAGGGTCTGGATGGCGGCCGAGACCGTCGGCAGCACCAGCTCAGGGTGCACGTTGAGCGCGGTCTTGAGCATGGCCTTGGACAGGTCCAGCGCCAGGTCGAGCATCTCGGGCGCCATGCTTTCGCTGCATTGGGACACTTCGGTGCCGAAGTTGACGGCGATCTGGCGGAAGTGCTGGATGACTTCGTTGATTTCCTTCTGGCCCTGCTGCAGACCGGCCATGTAGCCTTCGGCGCGGCCGGCCTCCAGGCCGTGCTGGCGGCCTTCGGCAAAGCCTTCCTGGCGCGCGGCTTCGCGGATCGCGTCGAGCTGCTCGGCAGTCAGTTGCGGGACCGGCGGCGGTTCTTCGTCGAACTCGTCCTCGATGACCGGCGGCGCCGGTTCCGGCTCAGGTTCTTCCCGCTCGTTGAACGACGCCAGCTCCCAGCGCTGGTAGGGCGTCATCTCTTCCTTGGGAATGATCTTCGCACGCATGGCTTACATTAACTCCAACTCAAGACCGGCATGCACGAGGGGTGCGACAACAGGCAAATCAGCATCAGACGAACGCATCCTCGCCCTTGGCGCCCAGCACGATCTGGCCTTCGTCGGCCAGGCGGCGCACGATCTGCAGGATGGCCTTTTGCTGCGCGTCCACTTCGGACAGTCGCACGGGGCCTTTGGATTCCAGGTCTTCCTTCATCATCTCTGCAGCACGCTGCGACATGTTGGCGAAGATCTTGTCGCGCAGGCCCTGCGAGGCACCCTTGAGCGCCACGATGAGCGACTCCGACTGCACTTCGCGCAGCAGCAGCTGGATGCCGCGACCGTCGATGTCGATGATGTTCTCGAACACGAACATTTCGTCCATGATCTTCTGCGCCATATCTTCGTCGTAGCCGCGCAGGTTGTTCATCACCGAGGTTTCGTTCTCGCCGGACATGAAGTTCAGGATCTCGGCCGCAGTACGGATACCGCCCATCTGTTGCTTCTTCAGGCTTTCGTTGCCGGTCAGTAGCTTTGTCAAAACGTCATTCAATTCACGCAACGCGGCCGGCTGCACGCCGTCCAGGGTTGCAATACGAAGGATCGTATCGTTGCGCAGACGTTCCGTGAAATGATTGATGATGCCGCATGCATGGTCGCGCTCGAGGTGGACCAGGATGGTGGCGATGATCTGCGGGTGTTCGTTGCGGATGAGTTCGGCGACCGACTGCGCGTCCATCCACTTGAGGGCTTCGATGCCGGATGCGTCGCGGCCTCCCAGGATGCGGTTGAGCAGGGAGGTTGCCTTGTCGTCGCCCAGCGCCTTGGTCAGCACGCTGCGGATGTATTCGTCCGAATCCAGGCCCAGCGAGGAGGCCTGGCCGGTTTCTGCGACGAAATCGGCCAGCACGGCGTTGATGTCCTCGAAGCTGATGTTCTTCAGCGCCGACATGGCCGCGCCCAGTTTCTGGACTTCCTTGGGGCCGAGGTATTTCATGACCTCGGCGGCCTCGTCTTCGCCCAGCGCCAGCATCAGGATGGCACCTTTTTGAACGCCGTCGTTACTCATTGTTCACCCAGCCCTTAATGATGCTTGCCACCAGTTTGGGATCGTTCTTGGCCCACTGCTTGGCGGTGTCGAGGTTCGCCTTGTACTGCGCGCGGTCGTCCATTTCCGGCTCGCCGGAGAGGTTGACGATGGCGTCCGGATCGTCCGGATCGAAGCCGGCGGCGACTGCGGCTGCCGCTGCGGCGGCTTCGGCCTCGGCCTTTTCCTTGGCCAGGCGTTCGCGTTCTTCGCGGCCCGACAGCTTCCAGATGATCGGGCGCAGCACGCCGAAGTAGAGGTACAGCAGGACGGCGGCCAGCAGCACGTACTTGCCGATTTCCTTGGCCAGATCGATCATGCCCGGCTGCTTCCACAGCGGCAGATCTGGTTCCAGATCGGTGCTGAACTGGGTGTTGACCACGTTGAGCGAGTCGCCGCGATCCTTGTTGTAACCCATCGCTTCCTTGACCAGGTCGCTGATCTGGTTGCGCTCGGCTTCGGTCAGCGGACGCATCACGATCTTGCCGGTGTTGTCCAGCGTGCGCTTGTAGTTCACCACCACGGCGACCGTCAGGCGACGCACGCCGCCCATCGGCTGCTGGGTGTAGCGCACGGTCTTGTCGACTTCGTAGTTGACGGTCTCGTCCTTGCGCGAATTGCCGCTGGAGCTTGGGGCCGGAGCCGCGCCGTTCGGCGTGGCCGCAGCACCTGCCTGACCCGGTGCATTGGCTGCGGCCGGGTTGACAATCTGGGCGGTGGCCGGGGCAGGGGGCTGGTTGGTCAGTGCGCCAGGAACGCCGGAGGTGCCCGACGACGCGCTGTTGGCCTCGCTGCTCTGCTTGCTGCGCACTGCAGCCGTATCCTGCGTCTGGTTGGGCTTGTAGGCCTCGGATGCCTGCTCGGTGCGGGAGAAATCCACGTCTGCGGTGGCTTCGGCGCGTACGTTGCCGTTGCCGACGATGGGGGCGATGATCGATTCGACGCGCTTGACGATGTCTTGCTGCATGTCCTGGACATACTTCAGCTGGGTCGGGTCGAGCGTGTTGGTCTGGGCTTGCTTGGAGGTGTCGGACAGCAGGTTGCCGTTCTGGTCGACGATGGTGACTGCCTTGGGCGAGAGCTCAGGCACGCTGCTGGCCACCAGGTGGACGATGGCGCTGACTTGCTGCTGATCCAGGAAGCGGCCCGGGTACAGGCTCAGGATGACCGAGGCGGTCGGCTTTTGCTGGTCGCGCACGAACACCGAGGCCTTGGGCAGGGCCAGGTGCACACGGGCGTTCTGGACGGAGGACAGCGACTGCACCGAGCGCGCCAGTTCGCCTTCCAGCGCGCGCTGGAAGTTGACTTGTTCGAGGAATTGGGAAATGCCGAGCTTCTGGTTCTCCATCAGCTCGAAGCCGACGTTGCCGCCCTTGGGCAGGCCCTGCGCAGCCAGTTTCAGGCGTGCGTCGTGAACCATGTTTTCAGGAACCAGAATGGCCGTGCCGCCTTCGGAATACTTGTAGGGCACGTTCATCTGCTGCAGCGAGGCGACGATGGCGCCGCCGTCACGGTCATTGAAGTTGGAGAACAGGACCCGGTACTCGATCTTCTGGCTCCACATCCAGATGCCGATCATCAGCGCGACAGTGGCTGCCGCAGCGACGATGAGCAGGATGCGCCGGCCTTGCGGCGAGCGCGCATAACCCACCACGCCGCCTTGGGCGGCAGGCTGAGCGCCTGCGCCGTCTGCGCCGGTTGCGTCAGTCGGGTTGTTTGCGTCGCTGGTCATCGTACCGTCGGCTGCTACCGCCATGATTTCCCCTCTGGCGAGCCCCCGGATGCCGGGTTGATAATGACTTTATTCACTGCTTACCTGCCCTTGATAGGTTTTTTGCTCAGTGTGGATTGTCCGTTGGACGCCGGAATTTGATCGCCCGAACAGAATGGCAAATTCCCCCCTTATTGTTGCGAGTTGTAAATGCAATGGTGTTAAGGTGCTCGTGTAGAAGCCGGTGGTGCGGGTTGAGCGCCGGGGCATTGAAAAATATTGAAACCGCGAGGTGGAAAATGGCAGTTCAGAGCGTAATTGATACCAGCAAGATCGAGGCAATGGTCGCGCAGTTGAAGGCTGCTGCGGCGCGCGCCCAGGGCGCGCCGGCGGTGGAGTCGGTGCAGGGCGCCGGCAAGGTCGAGAAGGCCGCGCCGCGCGTGGACTTTGCCGATGTGCTCAAGGGTGCGATCGATCAGGTCAATGATTCGCAGCAGCAGGCATCCAAGATGTCGCAGGCGTTTGCCCTGGGAGACGACAACGTGAACCTGTCGGACGTGATGATTGCCTCGCAGAAAGCCAGCATCTCCTTCCAGACTAGCATCCAGGTGCGCAACAAGCTGGTGTCCGCCTACCGTGACATCATGACGATGCAGGTGTGATGTTTTTTTGTGGGATTTTCGTCAATATTCGATAAATCTTTCCTCGTTGCAAATTTTATTGCTGAATTCGCAATAGCCTTGCAGCAAAGTCCAAATAAAAAAGCCCGCGATTGCGGGCTTTTTTGTTGGATGCGCTCGGGTGTCTTTACATCATGCCCGACGCCTTGGCGTTCTGCTCGCGTTCCAGCTTGGTGATGAAGCGTTGGATAGCGGCCAGCACGGCGCGCGGAATATCGACGAACTGGCAGCCGAAGCGATGCACGGTCTTGCCGTTGGTCATCTTGAATTCCTTGCAGTCGCGGATCTGCAGTTTGACGGACACCAGGGTATTGTCGGTCAGCTCCAGTTGGCAATCTTCGTAGATCACGCCTTGCGTGGTGGGCAGCACCTTCTTTTCGTCGGTGATGCCGACGCCGCCGGCGCTGATGTTGTTGAGCAGGGTGACGATGGTGACGAAGGAGCCGTCCGGCTGAGTGACGCGGAAGGTGCAGCGCAGCGGCTTGGCGATCGGCGTCGGAATGCGGTAGAACTCGCGGCGCTGCAGGCGCACCAGGCTGGTCGGGATGTCGATCTGCAGGGCGGGGCGATTCTGGTATTCGACCTTGCGCGCCTTATCGACCACGAAGGTGATGCGAATGCTGTTATACAGCGCTTCGAAGGCGATGCGGTTGCTGGCAACGATGCTTTCGTTGAGCATGGTGCTGGGGGCGGCATCGATGATCACCGTATTGGCGTCATCATCGATATCGAGAATCGACGTGATGACGGACTCCGAGCCCCCCTTGATCAGCAGGCTCAGCAGCTGATTTTTTTCCATCATGCTGTTCAGCAGGGAAACGATCTCCCTCCGTGAATGAACCCGGAATGGGCTGTCGTCTTGGTTCTGGTCGGTGTTTGCCATCTATGCGTCTTGTACGTCTGAATTCAGCGAATCTGGATCGCCTTCCCCGGAGGAATTTTTTATGTAATTTAACCCCGTATCATACATCAGTGGCTGTCCTAATTGCATTTTTTCAATACGATAAAGCCAGGCCAACAGCTCTGCGACGGTGCGATACAACGCAGGGGGAATTTGCTGATCCAGTTCGACCTGCATCAGCAGCGATACCAGCTCTTTGGACTCATGGACGTAGACGCCGCTTTCGCGCGCGCGGGCGATGATGGCCTCGGCCACCAGGCCGCGGCCCTTGGCGACGACCGTGGGGGCGGCTTTGCTTGCGTTGTAGGCGAGCGCGACCGCGTTCTGCAGGGGGATGTTAGGCTTCTCCATCTTGCTTGACGATCAGCGAGTCGAGAGAAGTACCGGCGGCCGACATGGCGTCGGCGAACGAACCGGTATTACTGCGCAGCGCGGCGGCTGCGATATCGTTGTCCGCCTTGACCTGGACGTGGATCTGCTGGCCGATCAAGCGTATCGATGCCGAGACTTCGCCCAACTGCGCGAAGTTGAACTTGACCACGCTGTGCCAGGTTGGCAGGGCTTCTTCGCCATCCTGCTGGCCGGCTTGTCCGTCGGGCGCCTCCTGGTTGATTTCCCAGTCCATTTGTTGGCCGGGCCAGACTTCGCCATGCCAGACCAGCCGTTGCTGCTCCAATGCGTTGAGCTGCAGGTTGATGATCTGCCCCAGCTGGTTCTGCGCGGGATCGTTCTGGCTCAGCAGGTTGATGTCGCCAGCGTTTTGGCGGCCCACCTGTGCCTGCGGTTCCTTCATCAGTTCTTCGGTCGGCAGGCGTCCTTCGGCCCAGGCCGAAACGTGCGATTCGTAGAACACGCCGCTATGGTTGATGGCGTCCTGCAGCGCCGATGCCATCTGCTCGGCCGGCAGGCCGGCCTTGGGCAGCAGCGGGGCGGGGGAGGTCACGTGGTTGGCCACGTTGCCTTGCTGGGAGGCCTGCAACAGGCTGTCGATCAGCTTGCCGGCATTGCTGAGCGTGGTGGTGGTGCTGGACGGGGCATTGGACTGCGCCTGGCGGCCGCCGCGCGCCTGGCCATCGATCGGGATGTCCTCGTGGTCGGCAACGCCGCCGGCGCCGTCGCGGGTGACGAACTGCAAGGACTTCAGGTCCTTCTGCATGGCCCGACCGGCCTTACTGAGCGAGACTGCTGCGCTCTCGTCGTCCTGGTGCAGGCTGCCTTCCTTGACTGCGAAGGTCGGGCGCGGATCCTTGGAGACCAGTGTCAGGATCAGGGTGTCGCCGGTGCGTGCGGTCGAGGGCAGCACCATGCGCGCCGCCGTGTTGGCGATGCGCACGAGATAGGTGCCGTCTTTGAAGTCGGAGAGAATGCGCCCGGACATTTGCTGTCCGATGGCGATTTGGGCAAGGCGGCTGAAGGCCTCCTGCTTGGTGTCCGCGACCGAAACAACGGCGGTCGCAGCGTCAACGGCGTGAACTGGCTGGACGGCGGTGGCGATATCAGCCCGCGGCAGCATGATCAGCTACCCATGCCGTAGGTGTTGAGCAGCTTCTGTTCGGTCTGGTTGCTTTGGATGAGGGCCGACAGCTTGCGCAGGCCCGGCTCGGTCAGATTGCGGATGTCGCGATCGTCTTCAAGGATCTTCCTGATGATATCGACTTTGCGGTTGCGCAAGTCGTCAGAGAGGGAGATGTTGTCTTCGACGTTTTTCAGGGTGGCAATGTGCTTGCCGCACTGGGTCTCCAGTTTGGTCAGCAGTTCCCAGTCCGCCGCACGGGCTGCGGCCAGCATTTGGTCGGTCAATTGGGAGATTGACTCGTAAATGGCGATGACGTGGTCACCGTTCATATTCAGGCTTTCGCGAAGCTGTTTTGCGGGTTGAGGGCATCGAAGGGCGACATTTGCGGCGCCGATGCGCCGGCGTTCGGGCCGATCTGTTCCCAGGCGGAGCGGATTTCTTCCAGCAGGCCGTGGACTTCGGTCAGGATCGCCTCGTTGTTCGTAGTGTTCGCCTCGAACAGGCGGCGGCTCATGTATTCGTACAGGGAGTCCAGGTTCAGCGCCAGGTCGCCGCCGACATTCTTGTTGAGGCTAGCGCGCAGGCCGTTATCGATGATCAGGATGGCCTTGGTGATCGATTCGCCCTTGTTCTTGATGTCCTTCTCGGCCATATACTTTTTGGCCATGGAAATGGCCACCAGCGCGCCGTCAAACAGCATCGTGATGAGTTTGTGCGGGCTGGCGGCGATCACGCCGGTTTCCACCCCGATGTTAGCGTAGGCGTTAGCGCCACGCTTCATGGTACCGAACATGATGTTCTCCTATGTTCGCGGATTCAATATCAGCTGCTTACTTTGGGCAGGTTCGCCAGCTGCTGCGTCAAGTAGCTTTGCGTCGCCTGCATGCTGGCCAGCGTCACGTTGAGCTGGTTGAACTGGTTGGTGTAAGCATCCTTCATGTTCGTCAGGCGGGTCTGCACAGCGGTCTGGCGATCCTGGTTGATCTTCAGACTGGCTTGCAGGCCGTTGGTCTTGGTGGCGATGATGCCATCATCGCTCAAGATGCTCTTCATCAACGTTGTCAGCTTGGTGACGATACCATTTTTGGACGAAGTGGTGTTGGTCGTGTCCGGGTCGGTGCCGCTGAAGAGGTTGGCGATGCCTGCAAAATTGTTGGTCGCCGCGGTCGACAGCTTGGCAGCGTCCAGCGCCAGGGTGCCGTCTTTCTGGAAGGAAATGCCGATGTCGGACAGGCTGCTGATGCCGTTGCCGCCATCCACCGATGCGAACAGCGTGCTGCGCAGCTGGCTCATGATGGTCTGCACCGACGATTCGCTCGCCAGCGGCGAGGAGGTGTCGGCTTCGCCCAGCGTGGTGGACGGGGTCTGCTTGGTCAGGCTGGACACCGCCTTGACCAGCGTGTTGTAGGCCGAGACAAAGGTGTTGGCCGCGCTGGAGATGCCGGAGGTGTCGTTGGAAATGTTCAGCGTGAAATTGTCGGACGCGGTGGTGACCTTGGCCAGGTTCAGCGTCACGCCGGAAATCACGTTTTCGACGGTGTTGCTGGCGCTGGTCACGGACACGCCGTCGATGGACAGCTTGGCGTCCTGCGCTTTCAACAGCTGGCCCATGCCGCTCATGGTCAGGCCGGTGTAGTCGCCGGTGCCGGTCAGCGAGACTGCACTGGTGGCGGCCGAGCCGGTCGGGGTCAGCACCAGGTGGTCATAGGTGCCGTCGTTGCTGATGCTGGCCGTGACGTTGGCGCCGGCGGCATTGATCGATGCCATCACTTCGCTCAGGCTGATTGAGCCGTCGTTGTTGCCGTCGTTCAGGGTGATGGTGCTGGTGGTATCGCCGACCTTCAGCGTCAGGCCGCCGTTGGCGGGGCCGTAAGTCTGATTGGTCGCCACGTTGGGCGAGGTCACGGTGCCGCTCGGATCGAAGGTGAAGGCCGAGTAGCCGCCGGTGCCGGTGATCTTGACCGTATTGGCCGCGCCGCTGTCCTTGGCGGTAATGACCAGGTGGTCATTGGTGCCGTCGCTGACGATGGTCGCGTTCACGCCGGCGTCGGACGAGTTGATGGCGTCGCGCACGCCCTGCAGGGTGTTGGTGGTCGGATTGATCAGCGTGGTCGAGCCGGTGCCGGTCTTGATGGCCAGCACGCCGCTACCGAAAGTCTGTCCGGGGGTGAAGCCTATCGAGCTCAACTTTTGCGTCTGCGCCAGTTGCGACACGGCGACGGTGTAGGTGCCCGAGGCTGCCTTGGACGCATCGCGCGGCGCCTGGGTCTGCGACATTTGGCTCGAGCTCGAGCTGGACGGGTCGTAGGCGAAGCGCGACAGCGAATTGTTGGCGGTGACCTTGATCGTGTTGGCCGTGCCGCCGGTATTCGATTCCAGCACCAGATGGTCGCCGGTGCCGTCGGTGACGATGGAAGCGGTCACGCCGGCATTGCCGGCATTGATGGCGTCGCGCACGCCGGCCAGCGTGGCATTGGCCTTCAGGGTGATGAAGGTGGGCGAATTGGTGCCGACCTTAATGGCGATGGAGTCGCCGCCGTTGAAGATGGTGCCGCTGGATACGCCGTCGGACTGGATCTTCTGCGCCAGGACCTTCGTCGAGTTGTCGCTGTTGACGTCGGCGGTAAAGGGATCGGTCGTCAGGGTGGTGCCGGTGCCGGAGTTGCTGACGGTGCTCTTTTGCGAGCTGAAGCTGGCAGCGGTCAGGGCGGCGATGGCCGACTGATAGGTCGACATGGCGCCCTTCAGGTTGCCGTACGCGGAAATCAGGGTGTTGTAGCTGCTGGCCTGGGTGGTCAGCGGGGTCAGTTGCGATTGGCTTTCAGCCGAGATCAGCTGGCTGACCAGCGTGGAAACATCGAGGGGACCCGCCGAGGTGGAGATGGTACCGGTGGAAGTTGCCATTGTTCACTCCTGAATCTGTGCGTTGCACACAGCGTCTTGCAGGCTGCGAGCCGCGGTCAAGAGGAGGATTGGCTCTCAAATACGGCGTCGGTGCAATATTGACGCTGTGAGGGGGAAATACCTTTAACTACGGAATCCGTTATGAACTGTGGTACACGAAACTATCATGCGCAATGCCGATGAACATTGGCGCATGACGCTCTTCGTGCCACTTCAGTTCGTACCAGACTCAGGCCTTGTGATTGATCAGCAGGCCTTGCATCTTGTCGATCGACTTGGCGATCGCAATCGCTTCTTCGCTGGGGATCTGGCGGATCACGGTGTCAGTTGCCGTATCGACAACCTTCACGATGGTCTTGCCGGTATCCTGGTCCTTGGAGAAATTCAAGGCAGAGGCGTTTGCTGCTGCGAAATCGTTCAACTTGCCAACGGCGTCGTTGACATCACTCTCGGTCGCGCGGCGCGCTTCCGGAGTTGCTGCCGGTGCAACGGTCGACACCACTGGATCTGGCTTGGCGGCGGTCTGCGGCAGCGCGTATGCGGTACCCGAGTCACCTGCAGCTGTAATATTAAGTGGGGCAATCGACATGGTGTTACTCCCTTCCTCAAAGTAACGTGCGGAGAATATTGCTTATCCTCCGCACGTCATCCTACCTAGCTCTCAAGCTTATTTCAACAGCGACAGAACGCTCTGCGGCGAGGAGTTCGCCTGCGACAGCATCGCGGTACCAGCTTGTTGCAGGATCTGCGCACGGGTCAGGTTTGCAGTTTCTGCAGCGTAGTCGGTATCCATGATACGGCTGCGCGACGCGGTGATGTTCTCGCTCGACACTTGCAGGTTGTTGATAACCGCGGTGAAGCGGTTCTGCACGGCACCGAACTCTGCACGCTTGGAGGAGATCACGTTGATCGCCTTGTCCAGGTTCTTGATCGCCTTTTGCGCATCGCTTTGAGCGGTCGGGTCGGCGATAGCCTTGTCCAGGGCCAGCTTGGCGCTGTCGATGGTGGTCTGCAGGCTCACGGCCGAGGAAGCCAGAGCGTCCGAGGTCATGGTCGACGCGGTCGAGAACAGGGTGTCCAGAGCAGCCTTGGCCGAGGTGTAGGTCGCTTGGGCAGTGGTCACGCCGCTGGTGTCGCCCAGACCGATCAGGCCCTTGGCGCTGGTGCCGATGACGTCAGCCATGGTGCTGTTGTTGGACAGGTCTTCCAGGGTGATGGAGATCTGGTCGTTCAGCTTGTTGTCGGTCACGTTGGCGCCGACCTGGAAGGACAGGGTCAGAGCAGCCGAAACGTTGGCCGAATCCGAACCGGTGCCGGCCGAAGCGCCTTGGCCGGTACCGGTGAACAGGTTTTGGCCGTTGAAGGTGGTGCCGTTCAGCACGCGGAACACTTCGTCCGACAGTTGCTTGTATTCGTCGTTCAGGGTCTTGCGGTCTTGCGCGCTGTTGGTGCCGTTCGAAGCTTGAACAGCCAGTTCACGCATACGCTGCAGGTTGTCGGTCACGGTGGACAGAGCGCCTTCAGCGGTTTGAGCCATCGAGATACCGTCGTTGGCGTTACGTTGTGCAACGGCCAGGCCCTTGACCTGAGCGTTCATGCGGTCGGCGATTGCCAGGCCGGCGGCGTCGTCCTTGGCGCTGTTGACGCGCAGGCCCGAGGACAGACGTTGGATAGAGGTGTTCAGCGACGACTGCGAGCTGTTCAGGTTACGTTGCGTGTTCAGCGACGCAATGTTGGTATTGATGACTGATGCCATGTTAATTCTCCTAAGATTTGAGACCGATGATCCGAGTTTCAGTGCTTAACTTTGGTCTTCTACCCATGAGCCCCAGGCGTTTCAACCTCTGTTGTTTGCTTTATCGGGCAGCCTTGGAAAAAGTTTAGGGCTTTTCGCAAAAAATCTTTTTCAGGGCTTTCCGAACTAAAACTGCGTGCTTATAAAAACCAAGCAAATCACTTTTCGGCGTCTTCCTGGAAAACTTTAGGTTTTAGAGGTGTGATCGGGAATTTCTGTCAGGAATTTTCGATGTTGATCGGCAATATTGTGAAATTGCCATTGTTTTGGGCTTGCCCTTCGATTTTCTGTCGAAGTTCTTAGGCGGGGAATTTGCCGGCTGCGGCGGCTGGGCGGGGATTGCCAATGCGAGGAGGGGGGGGGCCGCCCCGAGGATAGGGGCGGACGTTCTGGGGTGATGGCTCAGGTGCTGCCGCGCATCGAGGAGAGTTCTGTTGACAGCTTGTTAATGACGGTATCCCAGTCGCCGTCCTTCGGTTGTCGAACCAGGCGGGTATTGGGGTACCAGACGCAATCTTCGCGGTTGAGCAGCCAGCGCCAGTCAGGGGTGTGCGCCAGCATGACGCGGGACTTGGCGCCAAGCGCCCCGGCGAGGTGGATCACGGAGGTGTCGACGCTGATGACGATATCCAGGTTGGCAATCGCTGCAGCCGTATCGGCGAAGTCCGTGCAGTCATCGCCCAGATTGAACACGCGCAGGTTGGGCGGCAGTTGCTGCAGATCCTCCGTCGGTTTGCCTTTCTGCAGGGAGAAGAAGTCGATGCCCGGCAGTTCGAGCAGCGGCAGCATCTTCTTCAGGGGGATGGAGCGGCGGCGGTCGTTGCCGTGTTCCGGGTTGCCGGCCCAGACAAAGCCCACGCGCAGGTTGCCGGGTTGGGCGAGGGCCTCGATCTTGTTCTTCCAGATGGACTTGAGGGCCGGATCCGCCGACAAATAAGAAGGGGAGCTCGGGATGTCCTCGACGGTGTCGGTGCCGAGGGCGTAGGGCAGGCTCATCAGCATGTATGACCAGTCGCAACGCGGCAGCGGGTCGCTTTCGCGCACGAGCAGGACATCCGGCGAGAAGCTCTGGAACAGGCGGTAAAGCGGATTCTTGACGTGCAGCGCAACTTCGGCGCCCATGTCCTGCACCAGCTTGGCGTAGCGAAGGAACTGGATGCTGTCGCCAAAGCCCTGTTCGTGCATCAGGATGATGCGCTTGCCTTTCAGCGAGGACGAGCCGTCCCATTTGGGGATGATCTTGAAGAGCTTGTGGACTACGCGATAGACCTCGGCGCGCTCACGCGTGACCAGGCGTGACTCGTGGTTTGCCCAGCCCTCCTTGAAGTTGCCTTGAAGTAACTGGCTCAGCGCCATGTTGTGCATAGCGGTCGAATAGTTGGGCTTGAGCTCCATGGCCTTCTTGAACAGCGGGATGGCTTCTTCATGCTTGCCATTGTCGTGCAGGATCGCCCCCATGTTGTTGTAGGTCAGGGCGTGGCGCGGATCGATTTGAAGGGCTTTCTCGAACAAGGCCAAGGCCTCTTCGACCCGATCCTGCGTATTGGCCAGGCTGACGGCGAGCTTCGCGTAGCTGTTGGCGTCGTTGGGAACCAGGTCAATCACGCGGGAGTAATGCTCGTGCGCTTTGTCAATTTCATTCAACTTCAGGTAAGTGTCGGCAATCTTGTAGTGGGCGTAGATATCCGTGGCGTCGAGAAGCAGGGATGTCTTGTGCGACTCCAGTGCTTCCTTGTACATCTCCATGGCGTGAAAGGCTTCTCCCAGCGCGGTATGGGAGGGGGCAAAATTGATTTGCATCTCGAGCGACTTCATGATCGTCGCGACCGCTTCGTCGAAACGCTTTGCCTCGATCAGTGCGCGGCCCAGGTGGCTGAGGGGGCCGGGTGCATTCGGTTCGCGCGCGACGGCATCTTCGAAGTAGGCGATGCTGGCGTCGGGATCGTTCTTCTCGTGCAGGGCATTGGCCAGGCCGATTCGGGCTTCGCGATGATCGCTGTCGCAGGCGATGGCGCGCTCGAACAATTTGATGGCCTCTTCCAGGCGTTCTTGCCTCAGGACGCAATTGGCCAAGCTGGTAATGTACTCGGCGTTCTGCGGGTCGCCGTCTATGGCTTTTCTGAGCCACTTTTCCGCTTCGGCGTACTGATATTCCTGCACCGCGATCAGGCCGCGTGCATTGTGCGCAAAGACCAGGTTGGGCGCGCGTTTCAGTACCTCTTCGCATTTGAGGCGAGCTTCCTTGAGTTTGCGCGCCTCAAGCAGGCTCAGGCAGGTTCTTACGTCCAGCAGGTCCTGCAGGTTGGGCTGGGATGCGGATGGTGTTTTTTTGGTGCTGCCCTTGCGCGTAGACATCAAGTTTCCTTGCTATGTGGGTCAGCGCCGACCGTGAGGGAGGTAGGCGCAATGCGATAGCTTCGCATGATATGCGGCACAGCGGCGTGGCGAAAGTGCGAACAGAAAGCAAAACAGGGCGTTTTTGCGTAGACGCAAATGCCCTGTGTCGGTGAGGCGGCGAGCGGTCGGCCCGCTGCGCCGCGGGAGGGGCGTCAGGTCGCCTGACGGGAAGGTGCTGCGGATTGGCGTCTTACCAGCTGCGCAGCAGGCCGACAGCCAGGCCTTCGAGCGCAAAATCCGCTTCGTCTTGGTCGACGATGATGGGCTTGAAGTCGGGATTTTCAGGCAACAGGGTGATCACTGAGCCAGATTTCTGGTAGCGCTTGACGGTGACGTCATCGGCCAGGCGGGCCACCACGATCTGGCCGTTGCGGGCTTGGTCGGCTTTTTTCACTGCCAGCAGGTCGCCGTCGATGATGCCGGCGTCGCGCATGGACATGCCGCGCACTTTCAGCAGGTAGTCAGGCTTGCTGGAAAACAGCACCGGGTCGACCTGGTAAGTCTTTTCGACATGCTCCTGCGCCAGGATGGGCGAGCCGGCGGCCACGCGGCCCACCAGGGGCAGGTTCAGCTGCATCAGTGCGGGGTGGGGGAGCGCCATCTGGCGGGCCGCCTGGATGGCGTTGCCGCCCGGTTCGCGCAGGCGAATACCGCGCGACGTGCCGGGGGAAATTTCAATGGCGCCCTTGCGGGCCAGCGCCTGCAGGTGCTCCTCCGCCGCGTTGGCGGAGCGAAAGCCCAGCTCGGAGGCGATTTCGGCGCGCGTCGGAGGGAATCCGGTGTTTTCGATGGCGTTCTTGATCAGGTTGAGGATCTGTTCCTGGCGCGCGGTGAGCTTGAGCATGTCGTAGGCCTTTCTCGGAGGGAAGGCTGTTTGTATGAACAGTCTGTATTTTTATACAGGTGCAATCTTTGTGTCAACGGCAACATGCACTGCCGGAAGGCTTTTCGGCGAGACTTATCCATATAGGAAAGGCAATGTCGGGCACAGTGTTTGCCAATTCTTGGCGGGGACTGTCGCCGCGCGGCTGCGCGAAGCCACCGTAGTCATTGCTGTTCGCCCGGAAATCTTGTATGATTGCCGGCTTTCCTCTTCCCACACCCGTCTTGACGCCGGGGTGGGCGTTTTGTCAATAGTCCAAAAGGAGTCTACATGCGTCATTATGAAATCGTATTTATCGTCCACCCGGACCAAAGCGAGCAAGTGCCGGCGATGATCGAGCGTTACAAGGGCATCGTCACCACCCGCGGCGGCAAGGTCCACCGTGTCGAAGATTGGGGCCGTCGTCAACTGGCTTACCAGATCCAGAAACTGGCCAAGGCACACTACGTCTGCCTGAACATCGAAGTCGACAGCGAAACGCTGGCCGAAATCGAAACCGGCTTCAAGTTCAACGACGCCGTCCTGCGCCACCTGACCGTCAAGATGAAGAAGGCCGAAACCGGTCCTTCCCCGATCCTGAAGGCAGTGCAAAAGGAAGACGCGGCCAAGAGCCGTACCGAAGCACCGGCAGCCTAATCGGCTGAGCGATTGCGTAGCGATTCATAGCGGAGAGTGAACCAGCTTCAAGTCATTGCCAGCTTGGCGGAGCGTGATGTCATACGTTATACGCCGGCAGGTATCCCGATCGTGACTGCCAGATTGCAGCACCAGTCGGAGCAGACGGAAGCTGGCATGAAACGCCAGGTCGAGTTCGATATTGCGGCCATGGCCGCCGGAGAAATCTCAGGTCGACTCAACAAGGCGGAGCTGGGTGGAATGTTCCAATTCACCGGATTTCTGGCCCGCAGGAATCGCAACAGCAAGAGCGTCGTGTTTCACATCGTTGATTTTGATCCCGTCGCTTAAGCCGACTTAAGTTGATCAGATCTCACCCAATTTACAGATACAGGAGCCAAAAATGGCATTCGGTAAAAAGTTCGATAAAAGCAAGCTGAAAAACAAGCGTCAACAGCAAAACCCGCTGTTCAAGCGCAAGAAATTCTGCCGTTTCACCGCCGCTGGCGTTGAACAGGTCGATTACAAGGACGTGGACACCCTGAAGGACTTCGTTCAGGAAAACGGCAAGATCATGCCGGCACGTCTGACTGGTACCAAGGCACACTACCAGCGTCAGGTTGACACCGCGATCAAGCGCGCTCGTTACCTGGCCCTGCTGCCGTACACCGATCTGCACAACGCGTAATCGTCGTCGAGAAATAGGAGAAAAACATGCAAGTTATTCTGTTGGAAAAAATCGTTAATCTCGGCGGTCTGGGTGATGTTGTCCGCGTCAAGGACGGTTTCGCACGCAACTTCCTGATCCCCCAGCGCAAGGCACGTCGCGCTACCGAATCGGCCATCGCTGAATTCGAAGCCAAGCGCGCCGAACTGGAAAAGGCCGCTGCCGAGAAGCTGGCAGCTGCTCAAGCCCAAGGCGAGAAGCTGAACGGCGCCACCGTGGAAATCTCGCAGAAGGCCGGCGTTGACGGTCGTCTGTTCGGTTCCGTGACCAACTTCGACATCGCTGAAGCCTTGGGCAAGACCGGCTTCGCTGTTGAAAAGGCTCAAGTGCGTCTGCCGAACGGCCCGCTGAAGATCGTTGGCGAGCACCCGGTGTCGGTTGCCCTGCACACCGACGTGGTGGTCGACGTGACCATCGCCGTGAAGGGCGAGCAAGCCTAAGCATCACGCTTGCTGCAATTCGTTTTGCAATAAAAAAGCCGGGTTCGCCTGGCTTTTTTATTGTCGCCTCGCCTGGCGGGGGAAATAGTTTGCATCAGCAATATCCTGATGACCCGCGTAGCCGCCAATGTCGCCGCCGCGGTTTGCATGGCTTCGCTGGAAGCCGCTGCCGGCGAGACTTTGCGCCCGGCATGCAAAATAGCCATTCGGCCCGGAACGGGCTCAATCCGAGCAGGTTATAATGCGCGCCATGAAAGAATCGTCCCGCGCCAAAAAAGAGTTTTTCCGCGGCCCGAAAGAGTCCTCCGATCCCGAGATCGATGCTCTTCGCGTGCCGCCGCATTCCATTGAGGCGGAGCAGTCCGTCCTCGGCGGTCTGCTGCTGGACAATGCGGCCTGGGACCGTATCGCGGACTTCGTCAGTGGTGACGACTTTTACCGCTACGACCACCGCGTCATCTTCGAACACATCGTCAAGCTGATCAACAGCACCAAGCCGGCGGACGTGATCACCGTCTACGAGGCCATGTCGACCAGCGGCAAGGCCGAAGAAGTGGGCGGCTTGGTCTACCTCAACGCGCTGGCGCAAAACACGCCTTCGGCCGCCAACATTCGCCGTTACGCAGAGATCGTGCGTGACCGCGGCATCTTGCGCAAGCTGATTACCGTGGCCGACGAGATTTCCGGCGATGCCTTCAATCCCCAGGGCAAGGACGTCAAGTCCATGCTGGATGAAGCCGAATCCAAGATCTTCGCGATCGCCGAAGAAGGCTCGCGCGGCTCGCAGGGCTTCATGGAAATCCAGCCGCTGTTGACGCAGGTGGTGGAACGCATCGACGAACTCTATAACCGCGATGCCTCCAGCGACATTACCGGCGTGCCCACCGGCTTCATCGACCTCGACAAGATGACCTCCGGCCTGCAGCCGGGTGACCTGATTATCGTCGCCGGTCGTCCTTCCATGGGCAAGACAGCCTTCTCAATCAACATCGGCGAAAACGTCGCCATCGACAGCGGGCTGCCGGTGGCAGTATTTTCAATGGAAATGGGCGGCGCCCAGCTCGCGATGCGTATGCTGGGCTCGGTCGGCCGTCTGGATCAGCATCGTCTGCGTACCGGTCGCCTGCTGGACGAAGACTGGCCGCGCCTGACGCACGCTATCCAGAAGATGAACGACGCGCAGTTCTACATTGACGAGACGCCGGCGCTGTCGCCGATCGAATTGCGCGCGCGTTCGCGCCGCCTGGCGCGCCAATGCGGCAAGCTGGGCCTGATCATCATCGATTACCTGCAGCTGATGTCGGGCAACGGTGGCAGCTCCTCGGAAAATCGCGCCTCCGAAATCTCGGAAATCTCGCGAAGCCTGAAGGGCCTGGCCAAGGAGCTCAATTGCCCGGTGATCGCGCTGTCGCAGTTGAACCGCTCGCTGGAACAACGTCCCAACAAGCGTCCCGTGATGTCCGATTTGCGTGAATCCGGCGCTATCGAGCAGGATGCCGACGTGATTTTGTTCATTTATCGCGATGAAGTTTACAATCCCGATTCTCCGGACAAGGGTACGGCCGAGATCATTATCGGCAAGCAGCGTAACGGTCCGATCGGCAGCATTCGCCTGGCATTCTTGGGCATGTACACCAAGTACGACAACTATATCGGCAACCTGGCGCAGCCTTACGGCGGCGACTGAGGCAGCCAAGATCGGGTGGCGGGGAGGATCCGCGCTGCCTGGCAGGAACCACGGGCGGCGTCGTGCCGCTCGTGTCATGTAATGCGCCGAACCGTTGTGGAGCGGCGCGCGGGACCGGCAGGGCAAGCCAGGGAGGTAAGCCCGCTGGTTCAAAACGGCGCTTGATGAAGCGCGAATCACAAAACGAGAGAGTGAAACATGTTTGGAC
This sequence comes from Herbaspirillum sp. LeCh32-8, assembly GCF_017814915.1. Classification (GTDB taxonomy): domain Bacteria; phylum Pseudomonadota; class Gammaproteobacteria; order Burkholderiales; family Burkholderiaceae_D; genus Herbaspirillum. Next base: position 568,238 of record NZ_JAGIPZ010000001.1, read on the forward strand.
GATTGATGCCGACGGAAGGCAAATTCTTTGACCTGTTCAATCAGCATGCCGAGTTGGCGGTCAAATGCGCGAAGGAAATGGTCGCGCTGATGACCAATTTCGACGACCTCGAAATTCGCGTGCACGCGATCGAAGCGGTTGAGAAAGAGGCCGACAAGATCACGCACAACGCCATCGAACTGCTGCACAAGACCTTCATCACTCCGCTGGATCGCGACGACATCCACCAGCTGATCACCCGCATGGACGACATCCTGGACCTGCTGGAAGATGCGGCCCAGACCATTTCCCTGTACGACATCAAGGCCATCACGCCTGAAGCCAAGCGCCTGGCCGAGCTGTGCCTGGCCTGTGCCGAGAAGGTGCAGGCCGCCGTCGGCCTGCTGCACAACATGGACAACTCGCGTCAGATCCTGGGTATCTGCCAGGAAATCGACCGCCTGGAGTCCGACGCCGACCACGTGATGCGCGCGGCCATGTCCAAGCTGTTCCGCGACGAGCCGGACGTGCGCACGCTGATCAAGCTCAAGGCCATCTACGAGATCCTGGAAACCGTTACCGACCGCTGCGAAGACGTGGCCAACATCATCGAGGGCATCATCGTCGAAAACGCCTGATGCAGGCGCTGCGGCGGGTCTCCGGTGAGGAGGGCCGCCGCTCCGGCTTTCAATAACGGTTATCCCATGCAAACAGTTCAAATCAGCTTACATATCCTCGCGCTGTTGATCGTCCTGGCGCTGCTGTTCGACTTCATGAACGGCTTCCACGACGCCGCCAATGCGATCGCCACGGTGGTCTCCACCGGCGTGCTGCGTCCGCAGACGGCGGTAGCCATGGCCGCCTTCTTCAACCTGGCGGCGGTGTTCGTGTTCCACCAGCTGCACGTCGCAGCCTCGGTGGGCAAGGGCACCATCGAGCCGGCCGTGGTCGACCAGTACGTCATCTTCGGCGCGCTGATCGGCGCTATCTTCTGGAACCTGGTCACCTGGTATTACGGCATCCCGTCTTCGTCCTCGCACGCCCTGATCGGCGGCCTGGTCGGCTCGGCCGTGGCCAAGGCCGGTACCGGCGCGCTGATCTCCTCGGGCCTGTTGAAAACCATCCTGTTCATCGTCCTCTCGCCGCTCCTGGGCTTGTTGTTCGGCTCGATCATGATGCTCATCGTGTCGTGGATCTTCTTCCGCTCCACGCCGCGCAAGATCGACGGCTGGTTCCGCCGGCTGCAATTGCTGTCGGCCTCGATGTACAGTCTTGGTCACGGCGGCAACGACGCGCAAAAGACCATCGGCATCATCTGGATGCTGCTGATCGCCTCCGGCTATTCCGGCGCCGAAGCGCCGCCGATGTGGGTGATCATCTCCTGCTACTGCGCCATCAGCCTGGGCACGCTGTTCGGCGGCTGGCGCATCGTCAAGACCATGGGCCAGAAGATCACCAAGTTGAAGCCGGTCGGCGGTTTCTGCGCCGAGACCGGCGGCGCCATTACGCTGTTCATCGCCACTGCGTTGGGTATCCCGGTGTCGACCACGCACACTATCACCGGCGCCATCGTCGGCGTGGGCGCGTCGCAAAAGATGTCGGCGGTGCGTTGGGGCGTGGCCAGCAATATCGTGTGGGCCTGGATCTTCACCATTCCGGCATCGGCCTTCGTGGCCGCCATCGGATGGTGGGTGGGCGTGCACATTCTGTAATGACGGGAGGCGGCGCGTCATCGCCGCCGCAGCCTCGACGCTGCCGCATCCTTGCAAAAGAAAAAAGCCACCGCAAGGTGGCTTTTTCTTTGCTGCGGAAGATCAGTGCAAGTTCATCAGGCTCACAGCACGTCGCTGGCATGGTCCGCCAGGCGCGAGCGTTCGCCGCGCGCCAGCGTCACATGGCCGCTATGTGACCAGCCCTTGAAGCGGTCCACCACGTAGGTCAGGCCGCTCGAACCTTCGGTCAGGTAAGGGGTGTCGATCTGCGCGATGTTGCCCAGGCAGATGATCTTGGTGCCAGGGCCGGCGCGCGTGACCAGGGTCTTCATTTGCTTGGGCGTCAAGTTCTGCGCCTCGTCGATGATCAGGAACTTGTTGACGAAGGTGCGGCCGCGCATGAAGTTGAGCGACTTGATCTTGATGCGTGAGCGGATCAGGTCTTGCGTCGCCGCGCGACCCCATTCGCCGGCGTCGCCGTCGGACTTGTTGAGCACTTCGAGGTTGTCGTCGAAGGCGCCCATCCAGGGGCCCATTTTCTCTTCTTCCGTGCCCGGCAGGAAACCGATGTCTTCACCGACCGGCACCGTCACGCGGGTGACGATGATTTCGTTGTAGAGCTTGGTCTCCAGCACCTGCGCCAGACCGGCGGCCAGGGCCAGCAGGGTCTTGCCGGTGCCGGCCTGGCCCAGCAGCGTGACGAAGTCGCACTCCGGGTTCATCAGCAGGTTCAGCGCGAAGTTCTGCTCGCGGTTGCGCGCGGTGATGCCCCACACGCTGTTCTTCGAATGGCCGTAGTCGCGCAGCGTCTGCAGCACGGCAGTCTTGCCGTTGATCTGGGTGACCTGGCCATAGAAGGGCGGCTCGCCGTTCTTGGGCTCAATGAAGACGAACTGGTTGACCAGCAACGAGGGCACGTAGGGGCCGGTCACACGGTAATAGGTGAAGCTGCTGCCGTGCTTGTTTTCCTGCCAGGACTCCATGCCCTTGCCGTGCTTGGTCCAGAAGTCGTCCGGCAGTTGCTGGATGCCCGAGTACAGCAGGTCGGTGTCTTCCAGCACGTGGTCGTTGAAGTAGTCTTCCGCCGGCAGGCCGATGGCGCGTGCCTTGAGGCGCATGTTGATGTCCTTCGACACCAGCACCACGGGGCGATCCGGATACTGCTGGTCCAACGCGCGCACCACGCCCAGAATCTGGTTGTCGGCCTTGCCTTCGGGCAGGCCGTCCGGCAGCGCGGCGTTCTGCAGCTTGGTCTGGAAGAACAGGCGGCCCTTGGCGTCCTTGTTGCCCAGCTTGGACAGGGGGATGCCCTCATCGATCGCGTCTTCGGCGATGTCCGACACCAGCGCATCCAGCGAGCGCGAAATCTGGCGTGCGTTGCGCGCCACTTCCGACATGCCCTTCTTGTGGTTGTCCAGCTCTTCCAGCGTGACCATCGGCAGGTACACGTCGTGCTCTTCGAAGCGGAACAGCGAAGTCGGATCGTGCATCAGCACGTTGGTGTCGAGCACGAACAGTTTGGACACGCCCAGCTTGTCGGCGATGCGGCTGGTGGTGGATTTGGCGCGCGTCTCCACGCTCTTGGGCGCGGCCTTCGGTTTGGCGGCCGGCGCCGTCTTGCCGGCGATGCGCGCGCGTGGTGGCTCGGCCAGCTTGGCCTGAGCCGGCGGCGCGGCGACGATTTCTTGCTTGGCGACGACGGGTGTTTCTACGAGAGTGATGTTCGGTTTGACAGGTTTATTGCGTTCGGCCTTGGGATAGTCCTCGGGAGACAGCAGCGAAGCTGGTTTGCTCGGCATTTTGGGCAGGGGCATCAGGACCTCGGTAGTGAATGAAGAAAACACCGCTTTGTCAGAGCGAACAGGTAGTGCGGTAAAGCTAAAAGCACAGGCAACGACGGCTGGACAACAACACCGCGGGGTCTAATGAAAACCTTGCGCAGGCCCGCCATGCCGGCCGACGGCATTGTGGCAAGGGTGGGGCCATGGGGAGCAAGGGCTTGATTAGCGCCGACGATGGGGTAGAACTGAAAATGAAAAGTAAAAAAGCCGTTTCGGCAGGCCTTCGGCCTAAACCAGAAACGGCTTTCAACAGACTTTTTACTGTTTGAATTCAATGGCTTGTATCGATTGACCGCATATTCGTCGAGCGCGGCAGAATCGCTTGCCAGGCGATCCTGACGCGGCCCGAAATCAGCAGGCGCCGATGGCGCACATGAGCTTTGTGGGCTCCTTCGAGATCTGAATTTCTTCAGTGTCGACTGCTTTCTCAGGCAATGGTTTTGATGAAGGCCAGCACGTCATCCACGTGGGCTGGAACCTTGACTCCACGCCATTCTTTCACCACTTTGCCCGATCCGTCAATCACAAACGTGCTGCGCTCCACGCCGCGAACTTGCTTGCCATACATGTTTTTCATCTTCATGACATCGAACATGGTGCACAGTGTTTCATCGGGGTCGGAAATCAGTTCAAACGGCATGCCCAGCTTGCCTTTGAAGTTCTCATGCGACTTCAGGCTGTCGCGGCTGATACCGAAGATTTCGGTGTTCAGGCGCTGGAATTCAGGATGCAGATCGCGGAACTGCATACCTTCGGTGGTGCAGCCGGGCGTATTGTCCTTGGGGTAGAAATACAGCACCAGGTTCTTGCCCTGATAGTCGTTCAGGTTGAAGGTCTTGCCGCTGGTCATGGCCGCCGAGAAGTCCGGTACGGTCTTGTTCAGGATGGTAGGTCTGTCTGTCAAAGTGGCGCCCCAGTATGTCGGTTGTAATTGAGTGTTCTTTGTGTGCTGCCTTGCTCACATGGCCTGCACGATCATCTCGCCGGAGCGACCGGGAAGCTCGCCCCAGCTGATCGGGAGGATGGGCAGCACGTCGTCTTTCACGCTGGCGTAGTAGTCGCCCATGGACACCAGTTCATAGCCCTGCGCGCGCCAGCCGCTCAGCAACCGTTCGAAAATGGGGGCGAGTTTCTGTCCTTCAAGTTCGGCGTGCAACGTGAAGACGTGGTCGCGCGGCTGCTTGGTCAGGTCCAGCAGCAGTTCTGCGGCGTTGTTGGCGTCGATCATTTTGCCGCGGATGGTGCGGCCCAGGATCTCGTCCAGCGTGGGCAGCGTGGTCGGCAGCTGCACGCAGGCCAGCGGCCGGCCATGGACGGACAGGCGGTGCGGCCCGGCGTCGGGATCGGCCAGGCGGCCGTCCTCGCGCAGCTGCGAGCGACCGTCCGAGGAATAGGCGATGCCGAATTCGTCCAGCTGCACGAAAGCATGGTCGTTCATCTGCCAGCCGGCGGCACCGTGCGTGACCGGAGCGTGGCCGAAGATCTCGTGGTAGCGACTGTAGGCCAGTTGCATGGTCTCCTGCGTCCACTGGGCGTCGGCGGTGCGCACGTCGTCTTGCCAGACGCGATGGTCCCAGGTGTGGATGCCGCATTCAAAGCCGGCATTGAAGGCTTCGCGCATGAACTCGGCGCAGGTCTTGCCGATGTCCGGCGCCGGCAGCAAGGTGCCGTACATCAGCGTCTTCAGGCCGTAGTGTTCCACCACCGAAGTGCGCGAGACCTTGCTGAAGAAGCCCGGGCGGAAGATCTGCTTCAGCGCCCAGCCGGTGTGGTCGTAGCCCAGTGAAAACAGGAAGGTGGCGCCGGCGCCGTGGCGGCGCAGCTGGCTGATCAGGTTGGGGACGCCTACGCGTGTGCCGCGATAGGTATCGGCGTCGATCTTGAGTGTAAGTTTGGGCAAAGTCGATGAATCGATAGGTGAGGGCGCAGCTGCGGCCCGTATTGCAAGTAGTCGGCGCCCGCAATGCAGCGACACGCAAGGATTTGCGTCGTGTTGCATTGCGGTTCAGATTGCGAGACTAGCATTCCATGCTGCAGAGAACAATATGCAGGCGCATGCCGCCGGCAAGATCTGTCCGTAACAGCTTGCTGGTCAAGGTGCCGGCGTTATCGAAGTGTCAATGGTTTGGGCTGGCGCCGCAAAAAGAAAACCGCGCCTAAGCGCGGTTTTCGGGGCAAGTCTGGCAGCGGCGATCAGTCGACCAGCGCGCGGGCTTCGGCCACTTGGCTGCGGTAGGCGTCGAAGATGTTGCGCAGGGTGTCGGCCATGGTGGTCTGCGGCTTCCAGTTCAGCTCTTCGCAGGTGTTGGTGATCTTGGGCACGCGGTTCTGCACGTCCTGGTAACCCTTGCCGTAGTAGGCGGCCGAGGTGGTTTCGACCAGCTTCACCTGCTTGGCGGTCTCGGCGTACTCCGGATACTCGGCGGCCAGCTTCAGCATCATGTCGGCCAGGTCCTTGATCGAGTAGTTGTTGACCGGGTTGCCGATGTTGTAGATCTTGCCGGAGGCGACGCCGCCTTCGTTGGCGATGATCTTCATCAGCGCGTCGATGCCGTCGTCGATGTAGGTGAAGGCGCGCTTTTGCAGGCCGCCGTCGACCAGCGAGATGTTCTCGCCGCGCACGATGTGGCCGAAGAACTGGGTCACCACGCGCGAGCTGCCTTCCTTCGGGGTGTGGATCGAGTCCAGGCCGGCGCCGATCCAGTTGAACGGGCGGAACAGGGTGAAGTTCAGGCCGGCTTCCATGCCGTAGCCCCAGATCACGCGGTCCATCAGCTGCTTGGCGCAGGAGTAGATCCAGCGCGGCTTGTTGATCGGGCCGCAGATCAGTTCGGATTCTTCAGGATCGAACTCCTCGTCATGGCACATGCCGTAGACTTCCGAGGTCGACGGGAACACCAGGTGCTTCTTGTACTTGGCGGCCGAACGCACGATCGGCAGGTTGGCTTCGAAGTCCAGTTCGAACACGCGCAGCGGCGCGTTGACGTAGGTCGACGGGGTGGCGATGGCCACCAGCGGCAGGATCACGTCGCACTTCTTGACGTGGTACTCGACCCATTCCTGGTTGATGGTGATGTCGCCTTCGAAGAAGTGCATGCGCGACTTGTACGCCTCGTTGTCGAGAATGTCGGTGATGCGGTCGGTCATCATGTCCATGCCGTAGACGTGCCAATCCGTGGTTTCCAGGATGCGCTTGGACAGGTGATGGCCGATGAAGCCGTTGACGCCGAGAATGAGGACTTTTTTCATGATGAGAGCTTGGTAAGGTGGCCTGAATCAGCTGGCCATGTATTTCAGGTAATTGTTGAGCGAAGCATCCTGATCATTGATCTGGATGCCCAGAATCTGGAGGAAGTTGCCGTCGCCGCAGCGAGCGTAGAGCTTGCCTCCTTCAAAGAACTTGTCTTGCATGCCGTGCGCCTTCTGCAAGGCAAGATGGGCCGACGGCGGAACCAGCCGGGTTCTCGAAACCGTAATTTTATCACCCGCGATTTCTTCGAAGGCGCCGGGATAGGGCGGGGCCACTGCGCGCACCAGATTATGGATCTCGCGGGCGGTGCGGCGCCACTCGATGCGGCCGTCTTCGGGCTTGCGCCCGCCGAAGTAGCTGCCCTTGGACAGGTCGTTGGGCATGGTCGGAGTGCGATCCGACAGCATGGCCGGCAGCACATTCCACAGGGTCTGTTCGGCGGCCACCACCACCTTGCCGAACACCTCATAGGCAGTGTCTTCGGGCAGGATGGGCACGGCCGTCTGCGCCACGATGGCGCCGGCGTCCGGCTTGAAGGTCATCTCATGCAAGGTGGCGCCGGTCTCGGTCTCGCCGTGCAGCACCGCCCAGTTGATCGGCACGCGGCCGCGGTACTTGGGCAGCAGGGAGCCGTGCATGTTGTAGGCGCCGCGCTTGGCCGTGGCGAGCACTTCGACCGGCAGCATGTGGCGGTAATAGAAGCTGAAGATGAAGTCCGGCTGCGCGGCTTGCACCTGCGCCAGCAGCTGGGGCGACTTCGGGTCGGACGGCGTGATGTAGGGGATGCCGTTGTCGCGGCATACGCCGGCCACCGAACCGAACCAGATGTTCTCGGTGGCACTGTCTTCGTGCGTCACCACCAGCGAGACCTGCACGCCGCGCGCCAGTAGGACCTTCAGGCAGCGCACGCCCACGTCATGGTATGCGAATACGACGGCGTTCATGATGTCTGCTTGTCTTCTTCGGAGGATTGTTCAAGGATGGCCTGCACCACGTAGCGCGGACGCGCGCGTACCTGCATGTAGATGCGGCCGATGTATTCGCCCAAGAGGCCGATCGAGAACAGGATCACGCCCATCAGGAAGAAGGTGATCGCAAACAGCGTGAACACGCCGCCGACTTCCGCGCCGATCAGCAGGCGGCGCAGCACGATCAGGATGAACAGCGCCGCCGAGGCGAACGACAGCAGGATGCCCAGGAGCGAGCAGAACTGCAGCGGCACCAGCGAGAAGCCCGTCACCAGGTCGAAGTTCAGCCGGATCAGGCTGTACAGCGAATACTTGGATTCGCCGGCCGAGCGCTCTTCGTGCTCGACGATGATTTCGGTCGGGTTGCGGGCGAAGGTGTAGGCCAGCGCCGGCACGAAGGTGGTGACTTCCTGGCACTTGTTGACCAGGTCGATCACGTTGCGGCCGTAGGCGCGCAGCATGTTGCCCTGGTCGGTCATCTTGATGCGGGTCAGCTTCTCGCGCAGATGGTTCATGGCCTTGGAGGCATAGGTGCGCCAGGCCGAATCCTGGCGCTTGCGGCGGATCGAGCCGACGTAGTCGTATCCCTCGCGCATCTTGGCCACCAGGTTGCCGATTTCTTCCGGCGGGTTCTGCAGGTCGGCGTCCAGCGTCACGACGACTTCGCCGCGGGTGGCTTCAAAGCCGGCCATGATCGCCATGTGTTGGCCGTAGTTGCCGTTGAACAGGACGACGCGAGTCACGTCCGGGCGGATGCGGTACTGCTCGGCCAGGATGCCGGCGGAGCGGTCGCGGCTGCCGTCGTTGACGAAGATCACTTCGTAGCTGTAGCCCAAGGCGTCCAGCGCCGGGTAGAGGCGCTCGAACAGCTTGGCGAGGCCGGATTCCTCGTTGTATACCGGGATGACGACGGACAGTTCTGGTTTCATCAATGGTTGCTGCTGAAATATGTCAAAGGCCCGAAGCCGCGGCGACCGGCAGGTGTCGCGGCATTCAGGCCTGCTTGAAGCAAAATGCGAATAAAGCGAGTGGTGCCGAATTTAAACGGAAAATTGATACAAAATCAATGAAATCAACGCAAGACCGATTTTACAGTTTCAACCGCGCGCTCAACGTCATCTTTACTCATTGCATTGAACATCGGCAAGGAGACGATGCGCTGGCCCACGCGCTCGGCCACCGGGAACATGCCTTCCTTGAAACCCCGCTCGCGGTAGAGCTTGAGCAGGTGAATGGCCGGGTAGTGGTAACCGATGCCGACTTGCTTTTCCATCATCTTTTCCATGAAGGCGGCGCGCGTGATGCGCTCGGGCAAGACCAGCTGGAACATGTGCCAGTTGGAGTTCTCAAAGTCGGCCACCGGCAGTTGGGCGCCGTATTCGGCCTCGAACTTGTCGCCGAAGGTGGCGAAGTAATGGCGCGCCAGTTCTTTGCGGTGCGCGGTGATGGCGTCGATATGGGCAAACTGGCCCAGGCCGATGGCGGCGGCCACGTCGGTCATGTTGAACTTGCCGCCCAGCACGTCCACTTCCAGGCCGTCGAAGCCGCTGCGGGTCACGCCCTGCAGGCGGTACTTCTCGGCCAGCTTGGCTTCTTCGGCGTTGTTGAGCACCAGGAAGCCGCCTTCGGAGCTGGTGATGTTCTTGTTGGCCTGCAGGCTGAAGGAGACGAAGTCGCCGAAGGCGCCGATGCGGCGGCCAGCCCAGGTCGAGCCCAGCGCCTGGGCGGCGTCTTCCACCACGCGCAGCTTGTGCTTGGCGGCGATCGCGTACAGGCGGTCCATGTCCAGCGGCAGGCCGGACAGGTAGACCGGGATGATGGCCTTGGTGCGCGGCGTGATGGCCGCTTCCAGCTTGTCGAGGTCGATGTTGCGGGTGATCGGGTCGATGTCGGCGAACACCGGGGTGGCGCCGGTCTCGATGATCACGTTGGCGGTCGCCACCCAGGAAATCGGGGTGGTGATGACCTCGTCGCCGGCGCCGACGCCGGCGATGCGCAGCGCGATCTCCATGGTGCAGGTGCCGGAATTGAAGGTGCGCACGATGCGGCCGCCCAGATAGTCGGACAGCGCCTTTTCAAATGCCTGCACCTTGGGGCCGCTGGTGATCCAGCCCGAGCGCAGCACGTCGGCTACGGCGGCGATGGTCGGCTCGTCGATGGTGGGTTTGGCAAACGGCAGGAAGGGCAGGCTCATGGGCGGTTTCTGGTCAGACGGTGTTCTTGAAAATGCGGGATGCGCGCCGGGCCCGGGGCCGCGGCAGCGCGCTATTGTAAATCAGCTTCTGGTCAGCAAGACCACGCCGACGATGATCACGCCGATGGCGATCAAACGCTGGGCGGAAACCACTTCCCCGAGGAAATACCAGGCCCCCACGGCGTTGATGATGTAGCCCAGCGACAGCATCGGGTAGGCCACGGTCACGTCCACCCGCGACAGGCCGATGATCCAGACCGCCACCGAAATCACGTAGCACGACAGGCCGCCGATGATGGGCAGCTGGGTGGCCAGCTTCAGGCCGGTCGAGAACCAGTTGTCGGCCGTCAGATGGATCGCGCCGACGGCGTTGGTGCCGGCCTTGAGCAGGAGCTGCGCGACGGCGTTGAGGCAGATGCCGACGAAGATGAAGCCGAAGGTGGCGAGATTCATTTGCCCGCCTTCTTGCCATCGGCGGCCGCATCCGGGGTCGGATCGTTGGCCACGATCACGCGGCGCGGATCCTGGCCGATCAGGCGCATCGGCAGCTTGCGCTCCACCAGTTGCTGGTAGATGGTGGGGTTGATGATGGCAATGTCCTTCTTGCCGGCGGCATGGTCAGCCACCCACTGCGCGACGAAGGCATCCACCGTCGGCAGCCACAACTGCGGCTCCTGCTTCAGGCCGAACTCCATTTCGTCGGCATGCTGCACCAGGGTCATGGTGCGCTGGAGGTAGAAGGGCAGCGCCTGCTCATAGCGGCCGACCAGGTAGATCGGGGTTTCCGGCTTCAGCTCGGCCTGCAGCGCGGGCACATAATCCACGCCGGCCGAATAGCGGCCCTGCGGGTCGTGGCCGAGGATCAGCAGCTGGCCGGCGAGGAAGGCAGTGGTCGCCAGCGCGGTGACGGCCGCATCCTTATGCTGGCGCGCCAGGCGAATGGCGGCCACGCCGCCGATGAAGAAGATCAGCGCGCCTGCGTACAGGTAGGGAATGTGCGCCTCCACCAGCGGCAGCGAGAAGGCGTCCTTGGCCAGCGAGGGCGCGCGCGGGATGAAGGCCAGCGCCACCGCGCAAGGCACCGCCACCAGCGAGCCGGCCCAGGCCAGCGCCTTGTAGTCGGCGCGCTCCAGGTAGCAGGCGATCAGCAGCGCCAATGCCGGGAAGATCGGCAGGATGTAGGACGGCAGCTTGGAGTCGGAGATGCTGAAGAACACGAAGATGAACGCCGCCCAGATCAGCAGCATCTTCTTGGGCTGGAAACGACCGCCGTTGATGCTGTTGTAGCCGCCGGTGTCGCGCTGCTCGCGCACGCCCTGCCACAGGCCCTGGAAGAACACGCCCAGCCACGGCACGATGCCCAGCACCAGGATGGGAATGAAGTAGTACCACGGGCCGGTGCGGCTATGGATCTTGGTGGTGAAGCGCTGGAAGTGCTCGTGGATGAAGAAGAACTGCGGGAATTCCGGGTTGCGCATCGACACCGCCACGAACCACGGCGTGGCGATGGCGAAGAACAGCAGCAGGCCCTTGACCAGGTGCAGGCGCTTCCAGATCGCCCAGTCGCGCGAGAACAGCGTGTACAGCACCAGCACCGCGCCCGGCAGCACGATGCCGATCAGGCCCTTGGACAGCACCGCCAGCGCCATGCCGGCCCAGCACAGCAGCATCCAGTTGCGCTGGCCGTCGCGCGAGGCGCCGTTGTGCTGCGCCAGCAGCAGCGCGCATAGCGAGATGGTCATCATGCCCGACAGGCCCATGTCCAGCGTGTTGATGTGGCCCATGCCGGCCCAGAAGAAGCTCGATGCCAGCACCAGCGCAGCGTAGAAGCCGACGCGGCCATTGAACACGCGGGCGCCGGTGTAGCCGGCCAGGCCGATGCCCAGGAGGCCGCACAGGCCGGTCCACAGGCGCGCCTGCCATTCACCCAGGCCGAACAGCTCGAAGGTGAGGGCGTTCATCCAGGTTTGCAGCGGCGGCTTCTCGAAGTACTTGATGCCGTTCAGGCGGGTGGTGATCCAGTCCTGGCTGGCGACCATCTCGCGCGCCATTTCGGCGTAGCGGCCCTCATCGGTCGGCACCAGGACGCGCGCGCCCAGCATCCAGAACCAGACCAGCAGAAACAGGATAAGCAGCGTCCAGACGAACGCCTTCGATTTGTACAGTTCGCGCATTTGCGGCGGTTCCTTGTGCGTGTTCTTGGGTTTCTTGTCGCGGCAAAGCGCGGGCTATTGCTTTGGCGATTGCCTGGGCGCGATGATCAGCGCCAGGGCAACTTTGCGGCCTTCGGCCATCAGAATATTGTAGGTGCGGCAGGCGGCCTGGTTGTCCATGCACTCAACGCCGATGCGGCGCGCGGTCAGCACGGCGGTCAGCTTGGGATGGATGAAGCGCTGGCGCTCGCCGGTGCCCAGGATCACCACGTCGGGCGAGGTGGCGTCGATCTGCTCGAAGTGCGCCGGGGTCAGCGCCTCGAAGCTGTCCACCGGCCACGGCGTCGGTTCGGTTTCTGGCAGCACCACCAGACTGTGGTCGAAGCGGATCGCGTTGAACTCGACGCCGTCGTCATCGTAGGCGGTCACGGTCTGGTACTGCTTGGTTTCGGTAGTGTGAAGCTTCATCGCAAGACTGGCTAGGACGGGCCGCAAGGCAGCCGGATCATCGGTAGGCAGGCAGCCGTGATGTCATTCCGACATGCATTGCAGCAATCTGGTCGTAAAGTGCAGCATTGTAGCCGTTTCCATCTCCGGCGCACGCCTATTTGATTGATAAAATGGACAGCTTTGGGCAAAATGGCCGGTTCCCGGCCGGCTGGCGAGGCGCCTTTACAAGACGCATCAGGAGCGCGTTTTCAACGCGTTCGCGCCAATCGGGTTGCACTGCAGCGCAGCGTTGCCGCAAGCGCCCGCGCCGCGGGAAATTGCCGCAAGGCACCGGATGCAAATCAAAGGAACGCGCCGTGATGGAGACGCTGGAGCCGGAAAGGTTCCAAGCCCCACGGTGTGCCAGATGGCCAGGCTCGTCACGGAGCCGCGCCGAAACAAGTAGAGGAAGAGCTGTGCGACCGATTCAGAAATCCAAGAAGCTGGCAGATGTGTGTTACGACATTCGTGGTCCCGTGCTGGAAAAGGCGCGGCAGATGGAAGAGGACGGCCACAAGATCATCAAGCTCAACATCGGCAACTTGGCCGCGTTCGGCTTCGATGCGCCCGACGAGATCGTGCAGGACATGATCCGCAACATGGGCAACGCCTCCGGCTACACCGACTCCAAGGGCCTGTTCGCGCCGCGCAAGTCGGTCATGCACTACACCCAGCAGAAGAACATCCAGGGCGTCACCATCGACGACATCTACCTCGGCAACGGCGCCTCCGAGCTGATCGTCATGAGCGTGAACGCGCTGTTGAACACCGGCGACGAAGTGCTGGTGCCGTCGCCCGACTATCCGCTGTGGACCGCTGCGGTCAGCCTCTCCGGCGGCACCCCGGTGCACTACGTATGCGACGAGCAGCAAGGCTGGCAGCCCGACATCGCCGACATCAAGAAGAAGATCACGCCCAACACCAAGGCGATCGTGGTCATCAACCCCAACAACCCGACCGGCGCGCTGTATTCGGTGGACGTGTTGAAGGAACTGGTCGAAGTCGCGCGCCAGCACCAGCTGATCATCCTGGCCGACGAGATCTACGACAAGGTGCTCTACGACGGCAACACCCACACCTCGCTGGCCTCGCTGGCCGATGACGTGCTGTTCATCACCTTCAACGGCCTGTCCAAGAACTATCGCTCCTGCGGCTACCGCGCCGGCTGGATGGTGGTGTCGGGCGAGAAGAAGCATGCCAAGGATTACATCGAAGGCCTCAACATGCTGGCCTCGATGCGCCTGTGCGCCAACGCGCCCGGCCAGTACGCGATCCAGACCGCGCTGGGCGGCTACCAGAGCATCAACGACCTGGTCGCGCCTAACGGCCGCCTGACCAAGCAGCGCGACCTGGCGCACAAGCTGTTGACCGACATCCCGGGCGTGACCTGCGTCAAGCCCAAGTCGGCGCTGTACATGTTCCCGCGCCTGGATCCCGAGATCTATCCGATCAAGGACGACCAGGAGTTCGCCTACGAGCTGTTGGCCGAGGAGAAGGTGCTGATCGTGCAGGGCACCGGCTTCAACTGCCCGACGCCGGATCACTTCCGCGTCGTGTTCCTGCCCAACACCGACGACCTGACCGAGTCGATGGGCCGCATCGCCCGTTTCCTCGACGGCTATCGCCGTCGCCACGGCACCGCGTAATTGCAGTACCCGCCGCGCTCAGGCTGCAGGCCCGGGCGCGGCGGTTTTTTTCATCAACCACGAAGACAATTCATGAAATCCATCAAAGTAGGTTTGCTCGGCATCGGCACCGTGGGTTCCGGTACTTTCAATGTTCTCAAGCGCAATCAGGAAGAGATTGCCGGCCGCGCCGGCCGAGGCATTGAAATTACCATGGTGGCCGACCTCAACACCGAGCGCGCCACCGAACTGACCAATGGAGAAGTCAAGGTTGTCAACGACGCCAACCTGGTGGTAAACGATCCCGACATCGACATCGTCATCGAGCTGATCGGCGGCTACGGCATCGCCAAGGACCTGGTCCTGAAGGCGATCGCCAACGGCAAGCACGTGGTCACTGCCAACAAGGCACTGATTGCCACGCACGGCAACGAGATCTTCAAGGCCGCGCAGGAAAAGGGCGTGATGGTTGCGTTCGAAGCGGCCGTGGCCGGCGGCATTCCCATCATCAAGGCGCTGCGCGAAGGCCTGACCGCCAACCGCATCCAGTGGATCGCCGGCATCATCAACGGCACCACCAATTTCATCCTCTCGGAGATGCGCGACAAGGGCCTGGATTTCGACGTGGTGCTGAAGGAAGCGCAACGCCTGGGCTACGCCGAAGCCGATCCGACCTTCGACATCGAAGGCGTCGACGCCGCCCACAAGCTAACCATCATGGCCTCGATTGCTTTCGGCATCCCGGTGCAGTTCGACCGTGCGCACGTGGAAGGCATCACCAAGCTGCAGGCCAGCGACATCACCTACGCCGAGCAACTGGGCTACCGCATCAAGCTGCTGGGCATCACGCGCCAGACCGAAAAGGGCATTGAACTGCGCGTGCACCCGACGCTGATCCCGGCGCAGCGCCTGATCGCCAATGTGGAAGGCGCGATGAACGCGGTGGTGGTGCGCGGCGACGCCGTGGGCGAGACCCTGTACTACGGCAAGGGCGCCGGCTCCGAGCCGACTGCCTCTGCGGTGATCGCCGACCTGGTCGATATCACCCGCCTGGCCACCGCCGACCCCGAGCACCGCGTGCCTTACCTGGCCTTCCAGCCCAACGCCATGGCCGATACCCCGGTGCTGCCGATGGCCGAAGTCACCACTAGCTACTACCTGCGCATGCGCGTGGCCGACAAGCCGGGCGTGCTGGCCGACGTCACCCGCATCTTGGCCGACTCGTCGATTTCGATCGACGCCATGCTGCAAAAGGAACCGGCCGAAGGCGAGCAGCAGACCGACATCATCATGCTGACCCACCAGACCCAGGAAAAGAACATCGTGGCCGCCATCGCCAAGATCGAAGCCCTGGCCACCGTGGTCGGCGCGGTGACCAAGATCCGCCTGGAAGAGTTGAACTGACCAGCAATGCCGGCCAGCAGTTGGCCGGCGCTGCGACAATAAAAAACGGAGCCCTCGGGCTCCGTTTTTTTGTCCGCGCGCAGCGATTACTTCTTCTTCAGTTCAAAGCCGCAGACCGCTTGCAGCATGGCGTCGCCCACCGACATCGGCTTGGGTTTGGCGAACTCCATGCCCTTCAATGCGTCGGAATGGTCGCGCTTGTCGCCCTTGCCGTCGTTCTCGGCAAAGATGATCTCGCGCACCAGCTTCATGGAGCCTGCCTTGCAGTTGTACTGGTGCAGGTCCTTGTACGACTTCAGGGCGGGGAAGTCCTTGTCGCCGCTGTTGGGGCGCGCTTCCTTGAAGTTCCACAGCGACCATGCTTCGCGGATACCGCCGGACTCCACGATGGAGTCGGTATCCACCAGCAGCTCGGACTGGTCGGAGCCGCCCAGCGACTGCCAGTTCTCGGCGTGCGCCGGTGCGCCCGCCAGCAAAGCGCCGAACATGCTTGTTGCAGCCAGCAGGGTCTTGATCTTGTTTGTCATGCCGTTTCCATCCTTCTCGAGTTGAATGCCGTCTTTGATCGGCCCGTCGTACAGGAATTCCCGCCATCTGCCGGGATGCACGAAGTGCCGCAGCATAGCCCGGCAGTGCCGGGCTTTCAAGGGTGGTAACGTTTTATTTCATGTGGTCGCCGGCGGATTTGTTTCTGTTTTGAAACAAATCCGAGCACGCGCCGGGCATTACTTGAAGACCACGGTGCGTTCTTCCTGCGCCGCTCCGCCGGCCGGCATCGCATTGCGCGCCGAGCCGCGCGCGGTGCCGGACACGCCGGATGGATTGAACTGCGCTTCCATCTCATTGGCCACCGCCTCGCCCAGCGAGCGCGAGACTTCCTGCATGACCTTGCTCTTGTTGAGCGAGATGCGGGTGCCGGCGGCGTTGACCAGGCGCGTGTCCGATCCTTCGCCCATGGCCGAGAAGGCCGCCTTGATCTCGTAGGTGCGCGTGTTGATCAGCGAGAACTCGCCCACCAGCTCCAGCGCCAGCGAATACGACACCGCGTTCGAGCCCTGGATGGGGTTGTTCTCCTGGCGGAAGTCGATGTTGTTGATGCTGCCGAACAGCACGTAGTCGGCGCCCGGATAGTAGCCCTGCTTGATGCGGGCGATGATGTCGTAGAGCTTCTCGGTGTTCTGCTGGGTCCAGGGCTTGCCCTGCACCAGGCGGTAGGCGCCGGACTTGAGCAGTTCGCCCTTGATGTCCGCGGTGAACTTGCGCATCTCGCCGCGGCTGATCACGGTGATGCTGCCCGAGGCCGCCACCACCGAGCTTTCGCCGCGGCTGGAGGCGCGCTCGGAGGCGGAGCCCGACGAGCTGTTGGCCGAATCGCGGAAGCTGCCGTTGGCCGAGTAGCTGTTGTCGTGCTTTTCGCGCGCCTCGAAGTACTGGAAGTATTCCTTCACCTTCTCCTCATACGACAGGTCGGTGACGGCGATCTTCGGCAGGTTCTGCGCCGGCGCCTGGGCTGCAGCGCCCAGGCAGGCGAGGGCAAAGGCGACGCGCAGCGCGCGCAGGGTAGTGTGGAACATGAGCTTGCCTCCCACCCTGATCAGCGACGCGAAGTCTTGCGGATTTCCTTCTCGTCGGCCCACTCGATGGTGCCGGCCTCGACGTCGGTCATGATCAGGCTGAACTTGTAGTAGACGTCCTTGATGTCGCCGCCGCGCTTAACGATGGAGGTGATGTTGCCCTCGATGCGGTATTTCGCGCCTTCCATCTTGCCCAGTTTGGCGGTGGCCGATTTCTTGTACAGGCCGCTGTTGTTCTGGCGGGTCAGCTCGTCGGTCTGGTTCTGCATGCCCTCGATATTGGTGGCGAAGCGCATGGTGCCGCTCTTGACCAGTTGCACCCGGATCGAGTCGGTGATGGAGCGGGTGTCGATGTATTCGCTGGTCTTGTTCTTGACGTCGGCGATGGTCACCAGCGGCTTGCTCTTGTAGCCGCTGGCCGACTGCGCCAGCGAGCGCGCCATCGCCTCGGCGATGCTCTGCAGGTCGGTCGAGCCGAATTCGTTGGTGACTTGCTCCACCGCCTTGGCGTCGCCGTACTGGACGTTGCCGCCCACGGTCGGCGTACCCGGCGTGGCGCAGCCGAACAGGGTGGCGCACAGGCCGCACAGGGCGGTATAGCGGACATGGCGGGAACGGATGATGGCTTGCATGGTGACTTCCTCGTTTCAATGACGGTGTTCGAATGGCGCGTGAAGCGCGATCAGGGGCTGTTGGTGTTGGCGCCGGACTGGCTCAGCGAGCGGTTGTCGGAGGCGCTGAACTGGATCTTGAAGTCGCGCGCCTTGGTGGTCGGCGCCACCATCTGCAGCGTGAGCTTTTGCGCGCCGTGCAGCATCAGCGGCTTCCAGGCTTCGTCGTCCCATACCTGAAAGCCGGCGTCGTCCAGCCACTGCACGCGGTAGTAGGCGGTCTGCGGCTTGGTGTCGTTGTTGCTGACCACGGCCTGGACCTGGATCAGGCCGTTCTGCTCGCGCATGCGCAGTCCGGTGAACTGCAGCATGGCGGGTTCGCCCATGATCTCGAGCTTGGAGGCGATGGTCTGCGCCGTCGCCGGCGGCGCGGCCGCCAGCGCGCAGGCCGCGGCCAGCAGGGTGTTGCGTAACAGGTGTTGCATACGGATTCCTCGTTGACTGCTTGTGGTGTTTCTTTTTCTGCCGTTGCTGCTTATTTGTCCGCAGCCGAGGCCGAGACGGGCACGATCGCGCTCTTCTTCGCGGTAGCCGCGGCAAGCGCCTTGTCCTTGGCCGCAGCGGCAGCCTTGGCGGCGTTGCCGTTGGGCGCGGCCTTCTTGCCCGCCTTGGCGGTCTTGACCGGCTTTTCCGGTTCCGGCGGGGTATCCGGCGCGGCCATGGCCAGCGCGGCCTTTTGTTCGTCGTACGGGGTTTGCGCCAGGTACAGCGCCGGACCCGAGGTGCGCATGGTCACCACGGCATAGTTGCCGGAGAGTTTCACTTCACGCGTCAGCGGTCCGGCTGCGGAGGGCAGGATGATGGTGTGCGCGCCCACCGGCAGCTTCACCCGCGCCACCGAGAAGAAGTTGGGCAGGGTGCGCCAGGTGCGTTCGTCGGCCACTTCAATGGCCACCGAGCCGACCTTGGCGGCCAGGCTCAGCAGCGAGCCGAAGGCGCCCAGCGAGCCGGCGTTGTTGTCGATCGCCTTTTGCGCCACGCCGCGGGTGATGGCGCGCACCGAGGAGCGCGCGATGATGCCCGGCATTTCATCGGACAGCGCCTTGCGCGCCATCTGGTCGACGCTGGTCAGCAGGGCCACCGGCGTCGGTTTGCCGTCGATGGTGATCGAGCCCGGCACGGCCGAGGTGTCCGCGGCGCGAATCACCGGCCACGAGATCGGCGTGGCGATGATGGACAAGCCGCTGGTGCTGGGAATCGGCAGCAGGATCGGCAGGGTCATCGAAGTGATGGCCGGGGCGCTGCCCGACTCGATCACGATCAGGGTGTCCACCAGCTTGGGCGAGCGCGCGCGTACGCGTCCATCAAGGCCCTTGAGGCCGTCTTCCAGCACCGCCTCGCCGGGGCGCATTTCGATCGCCTTGCGATAGCCGGCGGCGGCCAGCGAGGGCTCGCCCAGGCCTTCGTAGACGAAGCCGGCTAGGTAGTTGGCCACCGCCGATTCATAGGAGTTCTTCAGCGCCTGCACCTGCGGATCGCTCAGGGTTTCCACCGGGTAACCGTTGAGTTCCTTGAACGACGTGGTCTTCAGGCCCTTGGATTCGGCGCTGCTCTTGGCGGCATCCAGTTCCTTGCTGCGGAACTCGGCGATGATGGCCTCGCGCTCGTGCATCTTCTTGATCTCGGTGCGGGCCGAATCCCAGTCGCCGATGGCCAGGTGGTCCAGCGCCAGGCGCAGGTTGATGAAAGTCTTTTCGTAGTCGCGGCCGTCGTAGCGGCGGGTGGTGTCGTTGATCAGGAAGGAGCCGACGTCGCCCAGCAGCTTGGAGGGATCGGTCTTGGCCTGTTCTTCCCAGCCGCGCACCTTCTCGTCGGCGGCCAGCCAGCTTTCCTTGCTGGCCTCATAGGAACCCTTCATGCGCAGCAGCTCGCCCTTTTCCATGAAGTAGAGCAAGTCCTTGTCCTTGTCGGGATTCTGTTGCTCCAGCGCCTGCAGCGCCATCTCGGCATTGCCGGCCTGCATCGCCCCCACGGTGCCGGCGGCCTTGTGGTCATAGCCTTGCGTGGCGCAACCGGTCAGCAGGCCGGCGGCCATGGCGCCGATGAAGAACTGCTTGCCCCAGCGGGCGGTGAGCGCGGCGGCGCGGCCTTGCTGTGCGTTGTCCTGCATGTTGTTTCTCCCCGGAATCCCCACCACACCGGTTGCTTCGTCCCCCTGACGAAAGCCTTCCTGGGGAAGGCGAGCTGACCGGTGTTGGTCCGGAGAAAATTCTAGGTAGATGCGACAAAAAAAACCTCATCCGTTTGAATGAGAAAGTGAAATGTTCTATGCTCGCTCAAGGGGCAGGTCAATACGGTCGCCGCTCACGAGCGACCCGGGGATATAACAATGAAAAACGCCAATCAGGAACAGCGGTTCGACCGCCTGGTCGAGCTGATTTACGAGTCGGTGCAGGATGTCGGGCAGATCGCGCCCGCCATGCAGATGATGTGTGACGAGATCGGCGCCTTCGCCGGGCACTACCTGCACATGAACGTGCCCACCCGCGAGATCTTCAGTTCGGTCATCAGCGACCAGGCCCTGAGCGCCGGCGAAGCCGAGTACTGCAGCTACTACAGCAGCGTGGACGAGCGCCTGCAATGGGTGGCTACCGGCGCGGTGGGCGAGTGGCGCGCCGACTACGAACGCTTCGATGAACGCTTCGTACGCCGCAGCGAGATCTACAACGACTTCCTCTTCAAGTACGGCGTGCGTCATCTGGTCGTCGGTCGCATCGGCGGCGCGCCGTGGGAGAACGAGTGCCTGTCCTTCCTGCGCCCGCTGGGGGCCGAGCAATACGACGAGGATGATCGCCGATTCCTGGCGCGCGCCACCGGCCACTTCGTGCGCTCGGCCGAGCTGCGCAGCCGCCTGCGCGCGCTGGAGCGCCAGCAGCAGGCCGACCAGACGCTGCTGCAGCACCTGCCCTACGGCACCGTCTGGGTCGACGCCGCCGGGCGCGTGGTGTCCTTCAACAACGTCGCCGCCGATATGCTGGCGGCGGCCGACGGCGTGCGCATCAAGGCGCAGCGTCTGCAGGCCGACGATGCCGGCGCCAACCGCGCGCTGGCTGCGGCCATCACCCAGGCGACCGCCGTCGAAGGGCGGCGCGGCGAGTGGCTGGCGGTGCGCCGCAAGCGCAGCGCCCAGCCGCTGGTGGTGTCCGTGATCCCGGCGCGACCGGCGCAATTGCACGAGCGCGCCAACGACGGGCCGCTGGCCTTGGTGATCCTGCAGGACATGGCGCGCCGGCCGCTGCCGCGCGGCGCTGCGTTGCGCAAGATGTACGGCCTGACGCCGGCCGAGACGCGGCTGGCCGAGGCCCTGCTGGACAACCAGACCGTGGAGAGTTACGCGCTGTCGACCCAGGTCAGCCGCAATACCGTGCGCACCCACCTGGCCAGCCTGTTCGCCAAGACCGGCACGCGGCGCCAGGCCGAGCTGCTGCGCATGCTGCTGCTGTCGGAACCGCAGGTGCCGGGCGCCGCGCAAATGTGATCGGGAGCGCGGCGGGGCGCTATAATGTGGGTCTTTCCGATTTTCCGCCCACTACGCGCACACCGCGCTTTTCTGCTGCCTTCACACGTCATGCAATACGTCTCCACCCGCGGTCACTCTGTCACTCCTTCCTTCTCCGAGATCCTGCTGGGCGGCCTGGCGCCGGACGGCGGCCTGTACCTGCCGTCGCAATACCCGCAGGTGAGCGGCGCCGAGCTGGACCAGTGGCGCAAGCTGTCCTACGCCGACCTGGCGTTCGAAGTGCTGAAGAAGTTCGCCACCGATATTCCCGAGGCCGACCTGAAGGCGCTGGCGCACAAGACCTATACCGCCGACGTCTATCGCAACACCCGCGCCGGCGAGGACGCCGCGCAGATCACGCCGCTGCGCACGCTGGAAGACAAGGACGGCAAGAAGCTGGTGCTGCAGGGCTTGTCCAACGGCCCCACGCTGGCCTTCAAGGACATGGCCATGCAGTTGCTGGGCAACCTGTTCGAATATGCGCTGGCCAAGAAGGGCGCGGAGCTCAACATCGTCGGCGCCACCTCCGGCGACACCGGCAGCGCCGCCGAATACGCGATGCGCGGCAAGAAGGGCATCCGCGTCTTCATGCTGTCGCCGCACAAGAAGATGAGCGCGTTCCAGACCGCGCAGATGTTCAGCCTGCAGGATCCCAACATCTTCAACATCGCCGTGCAAGGCGTGTTCGACGACTGCCAGGACATCGTCAAGGCAATCTCCAACGACCTCGACTACAAGGCGGCCAAGAAGATCGGCACCGTCAACTCGATCAACTGGGCGCGCGTCGTGGCGCAGGTGGTGTACTACTTCCGCGGCTACCTGGCCGCCACCACTTCCAACGAGCAGAAGGTGTCCTTCACCGTGCCCTCGGGCAACTTCGGCAACATCTGCGCCGGCCACATCGCGCGCATGATGGGCCTGCCGATCGACAAGCTGGTGGTGGCCACCAACGAGAACGACGTGCTCGACGAGTTCTTCCGCACCGGCGTCTACCGCGTGCGCAAGTCGGCCGAGACCTACCACACCAGCAGCCCCAGCATGGACATCAGCAAGGCCTCGAACTTCGAGCGCTTCGTCTACGACCTGCTGGGCCGCGACGCCGGCCGCGTGAAGGAGCTGTTCCACAAGGTCGAGACCGCCGGCGGCTTCGACCTGACCGGCAAGCCGGGCAGCGACGGCAACGAGTTTGCCAGCGTGATCAAGTACGGCTTCGCATCGGGCCGCTCGACCCATGCCGACCGTCTGGAGACCATCCGCTTCGCCGAGAAGAGCTACGGCATCACAGTCGACACCCATACCGCCGACGGCATCAAGGTGGCGCGCGAGAACCTGACGCCGGGCGTCACCATGATCGTGCTGGAAACCGCGCTGCCGGCCAAGTTCAACGAAACCATCCGCGAAGCGCTGGGCCGTGACGCCGATCGTCCGGCCGGTTTCGAGAACATCGAGGCGTTGCCGCAGCGCTTTGAAGTAATGCCGGCAGAGGCCGCCCAAGTCAAGACTTACGTGGCCGAGCACACCGGCCTGTAAGCGAAAGCCAGGCGCGTTTTGCGCTGATGACGCCGCCCGCGCCACGACGGCGCGCGCGGCGTTTTTCATAAAGCGGCAGCGTGCTGCGTCGGCCGTGGCGGATGCGCCGTTTGCATTAGAATGTCGGGTCGCTGTATTCATGCGACAACAACGCGGCAGCGCAAGGCAAGACCGCAAGGCAAGATCGCAAATCGTCGTCCATCATCCGACTCGTCACAGGCAAGACATGCAAGCCAATACTCCCGCACAGAATTCTCCCGGCCGTCCTGCGCTGCAAAGCGTGGCGCAGGCGCTCCAGACCTTGCTCGACGCCGCAGCGCCGGTCGAGGGCGTCGAGACCGTCTCCACGCTCAATGCCTGCGGCCGCATTCTGGCCGCGCCGGTGCAGGCGCACATCAACGTGCCGGGCATGGACAATTCGCAGATGGACGGCTATGCCGTGCGCGCCGCTGATTGCGCCTCGGGCGAGGCCCGCTTGCCGGTGTCGCAGCGCATTCCCGCCGGCCATGTCGGCGCGCCGCTGCCGCCCGGCACCGCCGCGCGCATTTTCACCGGCGCGATGATGCCGGAGGGTGCCGATGCAGTGGTCATGCAGGAAGCCTGCGAGGCCGATGGCGAGCACGTCATCGTGCGTCACGCGCCCAAGCCGGGTGAGTGGGTGCGCTATATCGGCGAAGACATCCGGCAGGGCAGCGCCATCCTGGAGGCCAGCACGCGATTGCGCCCGCAGGAGCTGGGCCTGGCCGCCTCGGTGGGCCAGGCGGAACTGAGCGTGCGTCGCCGCGTGCGCGTGGCGGTGTTCTTTACCGGCGATGAACTGACCATGCCCGGCGAGCCGTTGAAGCCCGGCGCCATCTACAACTCCAATCGTTTCCTTCTGCGTGGCCTGCTGGAGAAGCTGGGCTGCGAGATCAGCGACTACGGCATCGTGCCCGACAATCTCGAGGCGACCCGCAAGACCCTGCGCGAGGCAGCACAGCAGCATGACCTGATCGTCACCAGCGGCGGCGTGTCGGTGGGCGAGGAAGACCACGTCAAGCCGGCAGTGGAGGCGGAAGGGCGCATCAACATGTGGCAGATCGCCATGAAGCCGGGCAAGCCGCTGGCCTTCGGTGAAGTGAACCGCCAGTCGGCTGATCAGGGCCGCGCCTTCTTCATCGGCCTGCCGGGCAATCCAGTATCGTCCTTCGTCACCTTCCTGATGTTTGTACGTCCCTTCCTGCTGCGCCTGCAAGGCCTGCCGCGCGAAGCCGCGCTGCCGCAACCGGTGGCCATGCGCGCCGACTTCAGCTGGCCCAAGGCGGACAAGCGCCAGGAATTCCTGCGCGTGCGCCGCAACGCCGGCGGCGGCCTTGACCTGTTCCCCAGCCAGGGCTCCAATGTGCTGACGTCGACCGTCTGGGCCGACGGCGTGATCGACAATCCGCCGGGCCGCACGATTGCCGCCGGCGATACCGTTTCCTTCATTTCTTTCCAGGATTTGCTTTGATCAAAATAGAACTCCGCTTCTTCGCCAGCGTGCGGGAGGCACTGCAGACGTCGCAGGAAGTCATCACCGTGCCCGACAGCGTCAAGACCGTGGGCGACGTGCGCGCCTTCCTGATCGGTCGCGGCGGCGTCTGGGCCCAGGTGCTGAGCCCGGAGAAAAACCTGCGTATGGCCTACGACCACAATATGACCGAAGCCGACACCGAGATCGCCGACGGCGGCGAGGTGGCGTTCTTCCCGCCGGTGACCGGTGGCTGAGATGAGTGCGCGCGAGGATGCCTCGGCCGGCACGCTGGGCCATTACAGCCGCAATGCCGACGGCTTTCGCGCGGGCACCTGGGACCACGACGTCAGCCAGAATATTGAAGCCCTGCTGGATGCCTTGTCGATGCGCCGCGGCCCGGCCGGCAACGGGCCGTTTTCCATCCTCGACTTCGGCTGCGGGCCGGGACGCGACCTTGTGACGCTGTCCAGGCTGGGGCAGGAAGCGGTGGGGCTGGACGGCACCGAGGAGTTCGTGCGAATGGCGCGCGAGGCTTCCGGGTGCGAGGTGCTGCACCAGGACTTCGTGAACCTGGACCTGCCGGCGCAGCGCTTTGACGGCGTGTTTGCCAACGCTTCGCTGTTCCACGTGCCCTCGGCCGCGCTGCCGCGCGTGCTGGCCCAGTTGCGCGATGCCTTGAAGCCGGGCGGCATCCTGTTCAGTTCCAACCCGCGCGGCGAGGATGTCGAAGGCTGGAGCGGCGAGCGCTACGGCGTGTGGCATAGCCTGGAAGGCTGGCGCCGTTACCTGGATGCTGCAGGATTCGTCGAATTGCGGCATTATTACCGCCCTGACGGATTGCCGCGCGAGCAGCAACCGTGGCTGGCCAGCGTCTGGCAAAAGATCTGACGCGGCCGCCATCGGCCCTGGCGGATTCGGGCGCGGTTCAAGATTTCATTTCGAGACCCGCTTCAAGATTTCGCTTAACGATCCGTTTCTTTGGGAGGAGACCGGGCATGCGCCAAACATGCCCGAGCAATGGGGGAGTTGCACCAGACGCCGTGAACAATAAACGGCGCGCATTCATCCACACCTAAAGAAGGAACACATCGTGATATCCACTCAACTGGCCGCCTGGGCGGCCCAGGACACCCAGCTCCTGCTGGTGACGCTGGCGGCGCTGGTCGCCATCGTCGTCTTGATCAGTTTCCTGTCCATCGCTCCCTTTCTCGCCATCCTGATCGGCACCTTCGTGGCCGGCATCGGCGCCGGCCTGCCGCTGGAAGACATCGCCAAGGCCTTTAGCAAGGGCGCCGGCAGCCTGCTCGGCGAAGCCGGCATCATCATCGCCTTGGGCGCCATGCTGGGTGCGCTGATGGCCGACTCCGGCGCCGCCGACCGGATCGTCACCACGTTGCTGCGCTACGCGCGCGGCCGCGCCATCCCGTGGATGATGGCGGTGGTGGCGCTGGTCATCGGCCTGCCGCTGTTCTTCGAGGTCGGCCTGGTGATGATGGCGCCGATCATCTTCGTCATGGCGCGCCGCGCCGAGCTGCCCATCATGCGCGTGGCCATTCCCGCGCTGGCAGGCATGACCACGTTGCACGCGCTGCTGCCGCCGCATCCGGGCCCGCTGATCGCCGTCAGCGCGCTGCATGCCGACCTTGGCACCACCATGCTGCTGGGCTTCGTGGTGGCGATTCCGGCGGTGATCATCGCCGGCCCGCTGTACGGCAATTTCCTGGCGCCGCGCCTGAACGTCTCCGAGCCGGACCAGATCGGCAAGCTGTTCAACGCCAGCGAAAAGAAGTCGCAGCCCGGCTTCTTCGCGGCGCTGGTCACCATCCTGTTGCCGGTGGCGCTGATGCTGGGCCGCACCGTGGCGCGCATCTGGGTTACGCCCAAGACCGAGCTGTTTGAAATGCTGAACTTCTTCGGCGAGCCCATCATCGCGCTGACCGTCACGGTGCTGTTTGCGGTGGTGGTGCTGGGCTGGGGCCAGGGCAGCAGCCGCTTCGACGTCGGCGCCACGCTGCGCAAGGCCTTGCCGCCGATCGCCGGCCTGCTGCTGACCATCGGCGCCGGCGGCGGCCTGAAGCAGGCCCTGCTGACTGCGGGCATCAGCGACACCATCACCAAGGTCGCCGCAGGCACCCATATGCCGCTGATCCTGCTGGCCTGGATCATCGCCGTGGCGCTGCGCCAGGCGACCGGCTCGGCCACCGTGGCCACCACCGCCACCGCCGGTATCGTGGCGCCGCTGGTGGCGGGCCTGTCGGCCACCCACAACTCGCTGATGGCGCTGGCCATCGGCGCCGGTTCGGTGTTCTTCTGCCACGTCAACGACGCCGGCTTCTGGATGGTCAAGGAATACTTCGGCCTGAACCTGAAACAGACGCTGGCGACCTGGTCGGCGATCCAGACCATCGTGTCGGTGATCGGCCTGGGCATGACGCTGGTGCTGTGGGGATTCCTGGTTTGATGTCCAAGCCTGATTTCATGCTGCTGGCGGTGTTCTGCTCGTTCATCCTTGCTTTGTGGCGGGGGCGATAGCATCAGGCTCCGTTAACGTCGCTGGGTCCGGGCCTGCGCCGGGACGACAGGTAATGGATGAACGCGAACCATTGGTGGTTCAGGTTGCCAGCTTCTTGTCGTCCCGGCGCAGGCCGGGATCCAGTGTCGTTTGCAGCCGCCGCGCCGCTGGTAGAATCTCCCGCAGCACTCCATTCATTTCCTGATCCCGCCATGCCCGTACGCGTCCAGACCGCCGATTTCGATCTCTCCGCCGAAGTGGCGCACCAGGTCTGCGATACCATTTCCGCATGTTTTCGCTTCTGATTTGCATGCCGTGGTCAGGGCATGTACCGTCAGCAATGTCCTCCCAATACAACCTGAATGCAACAGAGTTACGCCATAGTGCGACACTGATATAAATTTCCAGGCCGAGCACCGTTATCCACATAAGAGCGGAGATCAAAAAGTCAACTGGATTTCCTTCCATGACAAAGAACGCGGTGGCGGTGACCGTTTCGACTATGCATAGCGCTATTCCTGGCTGCAATTCATTTTCGTTACAAAGCCCAACATGCCTAAATGCTCATACATGAACAGGTGGCGAAATTAGTCAAGCCCATCGACCTTGCGCCAGAAATCCCGAGCGGTAAGGTGCGTAAAAAGAATCCCTACCAGCATCAAAAAGACCATCGTGCCTAGACTCAGCCCCAGCATGATGAGCGGCGACGCAATCGTCGCCTCATCCTGAAGGGCATCGTTGACGAACCAGACGCTGATCGGAACGAAGAAAGCAAGACAGAGATAGTTTGATAAGGGAACGACATATCCGGCCTGCGCCAGTGGCGGCAAGGGTTTTGCAGTAAGCAGATTGCACGTCACGTTATCGGCATCTCGGCTGCTAATGACCAATTGGTCACCTTGTCCATGCTTGACCATTTGCACCGCCAGTGCCTGTTGCAGCCAACCGTTGGATTCGCCGGCCTTACCCAGCGCATGGTCCACATCATGCAAGGCGGCATTGGGTGCGAGCTCGTGAACTGCTGCGCGAGCAGCATTGCGGGCGGGTTTGCCGAGCCGGCTGATCCATGTGTGCCTGAGCGCCGTCCAATCTGTTTGTCGCCCTTGAGAGAGAGTCCTCAGCGACTCCCCCAACATTTCCGTCTCGCTCTCGATGGGGCGCATGATGACCGTACGCACCTTCATCTTGAGCATATTGGCGACCTCGTCTGTGATGAAAACCAGTCCGGCTCCCAATTCAGAGCAATTCGACGCATCGTCAGCCCGTTCTTGCAATTGATAGCTCAAAATCACATTGCACGGCTTTGAAGGATTCTGATGCGTGCCATCGAAGAGAAATGGATCCGGTGGCGACTTCAAGAGGTCTTGATACCTGGGTAAGTCAAGCTCTTTCCAGATAAGTGCAAGCGCGGCTTCATCATCGATGGCGTTGCCCAACAGATAGACTCTCGGCGGCGAGATGTTCCCCGCAGCGCGGATAGCCTCGGCCAGCGGTGATAACAGCTGCATCAGCAGCGTCGCGCATCGGTCCCCATTACCATCGCCATCCAATGGCAGAGACAGGTTTTTCCCGGGATTCTCAGGTCTGGCGCCTTCCAGACCCAGCAAGCGTTCTGCAACATCGGCCTCCGGCGTCACCACTGCTACCGCCGAGACGACCCAGTGCAATTGCGCCCAATTCTGGCGGTAGATGGCGTATTGCTGCCTTAGGCAGCGCCAGTTTTTCTCCATCATCTGGTGCATTTCGATACGGCCCAGCAAAATGCAACTGACCATAATCCACGCCATGGTCGGCATCAGCAGCCTTATCCAAAAGAGAATGTCAGGCGCTTTGCCTTCTGGCCAGGTGATCAGGCATAGCACAATGCCCAGAATCTGTAACACAACGAAGAGCACCACAAACAACCAGGGCGAATGATTCTTGGTGGGCGTCTTGACGGGGACCTCGACCATCGTCCATGAATAACGCATCACGCCTCCATGCCGGAGCCACCGGCGATAATCACACAACCGCAAGCGCAGCGGCAGCTATCGGCAACGAGCAGCCGGCCCCCTTCGGAAAGCCCGGTAACCCCTTCGATGATCTTGTTGTTGCCATGGCGTGGGCAGGAAACCTCATCGCCCACCAGCGCGGCACGTTTGCCGTGCAGCACAAAGGTGGAGGAGGCAGAAATGATGGCGCCGCCGTGGCTGGTGGCGTCGCCCAGACAGGCGATGTTTTTGCTCATGTTGGATCTTTCGGTTGAATGAAAATACGCAAGAGATATGGCGCACGGCTACTTAGCCTGCGGCAGACTGCTTGGACGGATAGTGGCATCGCAGCTCAAACGTTCTTGACCAGAGGGCGTGTGCAGGGGCGGAAGTGGTTTATTTGATAGATATTCATCGTGCAGTCCATTTGGATACGGCTTCTCAAGATCAATGCCTGATGCCAGAGGAAATTTGGTCACTCTGTTGTCAATTTTTCCCTTTGCATATTCATGCGTTTTCACGACGTAAAACCCATCCTGCGCAACAAGGACGGAGTAGTTTTCAGAGTCTTTGGTGGGATAGAAACTGTGCATATATTGTTTGTATTTGAAGCTCCTGCCAGCGTCGGTGGAATAGGCGAGGCGGACATTGCAACCTTTGTCCCTGCAGGTGATGGCAGGTGCGCTGGGGATAACGATGTTCATCCCGGTCGGATCGGCATTGACGAGGCGTCCCCGATATTCGCTCAGATTGTCGGTCCAGATTTTGGTGTGCAGGCCGAGACGAGTGTCGACGTAATAATGATCGCCATAGCAGCTGTCATAGTTCTCCAGCGAGACATAGCGATGGTCATCGATACGATAGACCACCTGAGGCGGCAGATCCGGGCTGGGGCGTAGTATGTTCATGTTGGCGAGGTCGGGCGTCATGTCGCCTTGACTGGCGCATCCTGCTAAACCAATGGCCAGCAAGATCGTGCCGACCATGCCCGTCTTTTGTCGCCAGCTGGTGTAGCTCATCGTGGTGTTGTTCATGTTCTGTCCTTTCGGTTTCATTACGCGCCTCCAAATTTCTTGAACTGTTCTTCGTCACGCTGACGCTGGTACGCGCTGACGGTCTCGCGATCGATCTCGGGCGGCATGGGCGGGATATCGAGCTTGCCTTCGTTGAAGTACTTGTCGTAACCCGCAGTCCAGTCAGCCAGGCGGATCAGCTTTCCCCAATGCTCCAGGTTGTAGCTTTCTCCATAACCCACCGGCAGGTCGTAGGCCACTACCCGTTTCATGAATTCCGTGTGCATGGGCATGGTGCTGTGGTTGGTGGGCATGGGATACCAGTGGGTGATGCGCTTCTGCATTTCTTCCTGAGTTTCCAGTTCATGCTTCTTGCCGCCCGGACTGTAGATGTCGTCGCGGTCGACGTAGGTATCGCGCTCGTAAATTGAGGCGAAGTAGGGAAAGTCGGGCTCGTAGGGCTTGCCTGTTTTGGGGTTGAGCTCTCCCCATTCGTTGGCCGTGGCCAGCGCGCGATCAAAATAAATAGCCTTCCCGTTGTCGGCCGTCGCTTGCTGGGCGCTCATCTCCTCCTTCGTCAAGGGCTTGGGCACCTTCTCCGCATTGACCGACACCATCTGATCCCGGGGCGGCTCGGCCCACAGTTTGGCGAAGACGGCGATGGTGCGGTTCTTGTTCCAGAACTCGCCCCGTTGCACTCCAGGTTCCGGATCGGGGATCGGCGGCAAGGTGCCAAAGGGCGTCAATGCAGGCTCGTCACCACAAGGCGTGCCGCGCGCCAGCATGCGCTGCTTGACCACGTCTTGCATGCCAAACAGATCGCCGCCGGGAATGCCTTGCCAGCCTATGCTTTGCAAGGGCGCCGAGCCCATCACGCGGTCGTGCGGATTGAAATAGTTATAGAGCCGGCCATGGTTGTCGCGCTCGGGCGTGCCGCAGGGGTGGACGATGTCGGGCCGCCAGTCGAACAACTGGCCGCACTTGGTCGCGCCGACTGTCATATTGTCCAGGCGCTTTTGGGTAAAGAACTGTTGATTGGGGCGGATCTTGTCGGCCACTGCCTGCAAGGTGCGCAAGCGCGCGCCGCTGGTAGGGCGCAGGCTGCCGATGGCCAGGGCATCGGTGGTCTTGTCGGTCATGGCGTAGGGCGAGTTCATCAGCATGAGTGCATCCGGCGCGCGCTTCTTGCACAAGAGCGTGGCCGCCAGCGCGATCATGGTGCCCTGGCTATGCGCCATCAGCGTGACAGTGTTGAGCGACTGCTCACGGATGGTATCGATCAACTTCGCCAGGCGGCCGGCGGCGTGGGCGTAATAGTCGCGTGGCGGCGCGTCGTTCAGCTGGCGTTCGGTTTCGGTATTGAGGTGCTGCATGTCGAAGCCCAGCACGTGGCGCTTGAAGCCTTCCTTGCTCCAGAGCTGTTGCAAATTGTTGGTGCCGTTTTGGAAAGGGCCACCACCCCAATACCAGGGCGTATCGGCCTTGGGGTCATGGCCATGTTGGGCGCGGTCGAGCTGGTCGGGGTTTTTAAGGGGGATGCGCCATCGGTCTTGTTCTCCGTCCTGGGCGCGGTAGCCCCAGTAGAAGCGGATGACGGGGGAGCGGCCGTCATTGTTGGCGGTTAGTTGGCGACGGATAGGTTTGCCTGTATCTTCATTGACGGTGATGTATTTATTGGGCGTCAGGTCATCTCGATTAAGTCGTTCATTTAAACCGTCGCAGAGAGCTTTCTCTGCAGCGTCATACCACTCGCCTTCTGAGTTGACTCCGTGTACGAAAATAATGATGCCAGGCATGCCGATCGGAAGATCGACACGGGCATAGACCTTGTAGCTATCTGGTGTTTCATAGGACTGCCAGAACATCCGGCCGAATTCGTCGAATTGCCGCTCGACGGGATGCATGGCATCGGGATGTTGGTACGCGGGATTGCCGGATTCGCCGTCCGGATAAATCTTTTGCGGGGGATAGTTCACAACGGCCATGTGGGCCTCCTTAAGACTATTGAATCTAAGAATGTGCTTGTGGCGCCCTGACGAGGCAGAAGCGGCACGTTGATTGGAATCAGCCAGTGGCGATTACCAACCAACGGTCATTTGGGGAGCGGTAGATTGCTAGGTCGGATAGCGGCATCGCAGGTGATGTGATCCTGACCGGATGGTGTGCGTAGAAGCGGCAAGGGTTTTTTGGAGGTCGGAAAACCTTCCCCCTGCACTCCAGGAGGGTAAGGTTTATCAAGGTCGATACCGGGGACGAGCGGGTATTTGGTAACGTAGGTTGCCCCATTTGTCTGGCTGCGTTTCTCCGCTACATAGACCCCATCCTGCCCAACAAGGATGGAGTAGTTTTGAGAGTCTTTCGCGGGACTTTCCGCCTGCATGTATTTCTTGTATTTGAATGTTCTTCCGCCGTCGGTGGAGTAGCCGAGGTAGGCGTTGCATCCTTTGTCGCCGCATACGCCTCCTGGTGCTTCGGGAATGACGATGTTCATACCGGTGGGATCATCAATGACGAGCTTGCCGCGGTATTGGCTCAGGTTGCCGGTCATGATTTCGGTGCGGATGCCGGCCTGGGTATCGATGTAGAAGTTCTGGCCCCGGCAGCGGTCGTAATTTTCTAACGAGATATAGCGATGGTCGTCAATGCGATAGATGACCTGCGGCGCCACGTCATACATCGGCGGCGGCACGGGCTTTCTTTGTTGGTTCAGCGGATCGCTGGCGCAGGCGGACAGGGTGATGACCAATAAGCTCATGCCAACCGTTCGGACTGTGTTCATCATGTTGATTCCTTTTGGTCTTGTATTGAAGCGGTGAGTGAGGACGCTGCTGCGTTCGCATTTCTGCTGCAGTCAGCCTTCTTTAATGAGATCAGTGAGGAGGGTGATGCCGCGCGCCACGTCACTTTGTGTGAGGCTGGTGCGTCCTTCGGCATCAGTGGTGCCGCTGACGATGCTGCCGTCTGCCAACCGGATGCGGTAGTCGCGATGGATGTTGGGGCGATTGGTGACGGTGTTCATCAACACATAGCGTTCCGACTGCGCGATGTCTTTTTGTTGGAAGGCGGGCAAGGGCAGATTGAGCGCACCAGGACCGTCTTTGGAGACGCTGGCGATCTTGAGATCGAGCTTGCCCGCGCCGCCGATCTCGATATTGTCTCCGTGGATCTTGATGTAGGCGCTGCCGCCGCCATGCAATAGCACGCCGTTGGAAGCATTGACGGTAGTCTTGCCCTTGGCGCTGGTGAGTTGGACGTCCTGCTGCCCGGTTATTTCCAGCGTGTCGTTTTGAGCCTGGATCTGCACCTTGCCTTGGGCGGCGAACAGCTTGATGCCCATCTTGTGCGTAAAGAGCGAGAGCCCCTGGCTGGCGGCCAGCATGATGCGTTTGGCTGCGCTGATACTGTGGTCGGCGCCGCTACGCTGGGCAATATCTTGTCCGGCCGATAGATTGATATGGACGGGCGTGGCAGCAGCGATGCCTTTGGGCGAAGACAGCAGCAGAGCGGCTTCTTTAAGTTCGGCCACGCTATTGCTGAGCCACTGACGATGCATATGCAACTCGGCCACTTCTGCACGGGCGACATCGGCTACCTGTGCCAGGCCTTGTGCCTGGGCTTGCAGCTGCTCAAGCAGCGTTTGCGCAGCGCTCATGTCGACTTGTTTGCCACCTGCTCGCAATTGAAGGTCCGAGGTCAGTAGCAAACCATGACCACCTCGCACCACGCCGTGTGCATCAGTGCGTAGTTCGAAGCCCGCGCCGCGCTTTTGCCGCCGTCCGTCGACCTTCCGCCCGATGGGCATATGGCCTAACGTCAATTGGCTCTTGCCGGAGTGTTCAGTGGAGAGCTTGACGTGTTCCTCCCCCTCGAAATCTTCCATCTGCAGCTTGTTGTCACGTTGCGTGCGGATGACGTTGCGCGAGAGCCAGCGGTCGTCGCTGACGATCAAGTCACCCTGGCGGCTGTTGTGATGCAAGTAGGCGATGTAGGGCTTGTTGGGATTGCCGTCGGTGAAGGCGATCGCGGCCTCGGTTCCGGCGAGGATGGGAAAGTGGAAGCCGGTCTGCCGGCCCCCGGCAAACGGTTTGGCCAGGCGCAGACGCACGCTCTCGCCGCCGGCGCGCCAGTCATCGAAGTCAAAGTCGAAGCGCACGATGTAGTGCCCTTGCGAATCGATATAGGCGTATTGGTAGTTCGCCGGAGAAGTGACGCGGGCGGACAGCGTGCCGGAAACCTTGGGCCAGTTGGCTTCATCCAGCGCAATACGATAACGGCGGTCACTGGGGATGGCGGTGTAGGTATTGCTGTAGGCCATATCACGCGTGCCGCGATGGGTGACGCTGACGATGACCTGGCCGTTGGGGGCATCCGGTAGGTCTTGATCCATGCGCAGGATGCGCGCGGGGCGCAGTTCGAGTACGTTGCTGCTGCCGTGGTAGACGACTTGCCCGGCCAGGACAGCTTCATGTCGAAGTCGGGCTTCCCATTGCGCTTCATCCTGATCCAGGTGGTGCGTGCCGTAGACATAAGCCTGGCCGTAGGTGGTGGTGTCAGCGCGGGCGATATTGGCTTCGTTCTGAAGGCGATCCAAGGCTTTGGCGGGGTTGTAGTCGGCGACCTTGACCGATTGGGCCACGGTCTGGGTGTGCGTCTGCAGACTGAGGATGGCTTCGGTGTTGGCCTCGAGGCCGGCGGTCTCGCGATAAGGGACCTTGAGCTCGGGCTTGTAAATGTAGTGGTCGATGTCGTCGCCGAAAACGATGACGTCGCCGAAGACATCACCGTGCTGGCCGGCGGCGAAATAACAATACAACCCTTCTTGCCGCATCAGCAGATGAATATAGTCCCAGTCGCTTTGCTGGTACTGCATGCGAAAAGCGTGCGCGGGGTAGTTGCGACGCGTCTTGAACTGGAACTGGTTGCCGTCAAAGCCATGACGACGCAGGATGGCCTCGATGATTTGTAGCGCAGACTGGCTCTGGTAGATGCGGCTGGCGGTGGCCAGCTTAAGCCGGGCTACGCGCGGCTCGATGACGATTTCGTATTGATGAAAATCTGCAGTACGGCTGACCTGATTGAATCGTGTGATGCATCCTGAGAAGGCCCTGGGTTCCGTCGCAGCCTGAACAGCGGCCAGCCAGT
This sequence comes from Herbaspirillum sp. LeCh32-8, assembly GCF_017814915.1. Classification (GTDB taxonomy): domain Bacteria; phylum Pseudomonadota; class Gammaproteobacteria; order Burkholderiales; family Burkholderiaceae_D; genus Herbaspirillum. The sequence goes on from NZ_JAGIPZ010000001.1 coordinate 603,256, forward strand.
CGGGGGCGGGTGGTGTGATGTGGAAGCTGGCAGGCTTGCCTAGGTAGTCGGAACGATTCAGCGCATTGGCATGCGTGAGCGCGATGGTGATGCAGTAAGGAACGCCCAGCTTCTCAACGGCCTCGAAAGAAATGACGGACAGGAATTCAGCCGAGGCGGTGCCAGGGACCTTGACGTGGTAACGCTGTTTGCCGGATTGTTCTGTAGCGAAGTTTTGCAGTGAGGCCGCCATGGTATCGTCTTTCGGAAACGAGGAATGGCTGCCATCGTAGAGTGCATTGTATGGATATGAGCTTGAATGTTTATATCGGTAAGAAAAAATGGGGATACTTCGAAAATGAATCGTTTTTATCGAATATGCCCAGATCACGTGGCTGGTAAAATCGTTTCTCTTCCAATGAATTTGATTCCGATCCGCCATGCCCGTACGCGTCCAGACCGCCGATTTCGATCTCTCCGCCGAAGTGGCGCAACTGCGCCAGGCCAATCCGAAGGTCGGCGCGGTGGTGTCCTTCGTCGGCACGGTGCGCGACCTCAACGACGGCGCGGCGGTCTCCGAGATGGAGCTGGAGCACTATCCCGAGATGACCGAGCGCGCGCTGGAACAGATCGTGGCCGAGGCCCGTGCGCGCTGGCCGATCTTCGACGCGCTGGTGATCCACCGGGTGGGGCCGATGCAGCCGCGCGAACAGATCGTGCTGGTGGCGGTCACTTCGCCGCATCGCGGCGAAGCCTTTGCCGCCTGCGAATTCATCATGGATTACCTGAAGACCCAGGCGCCGTTCTGGAAGAAAGAACAGACGCCGCAGGGCGCGCGCTGGGTCGACGCCCGCGAGAGCGACGACGCCGCCCTGGATAAATGGAAAAAATAAGGCCGCAACGGCGGCTGCACATTGCATAAAAACAGGGGAAACCGCTCTTGCCATTCACGTTCAAACTGCCGCGCATCCCGGGCTTGCCCACTACGGCCACGGCGCCGTTCTGTCCCTCCGAGGTGGCCGGTTCGGTCGATGTGCCGGCGGGCGCATCGGTCTGGCAAAAACTCAAGATCTACATCGGCCCCGGCTTGCTGGTGTCGATCGGCTACATGGACCCGGGCAACTGGGCCACGTCCATCCAGGCCGGCTCGCAGTTCGGCTACCAGCTGCTGTTCGTGGTGATGCTCTCCAGCCTGTCGGCCATCGTGCTGCAATGCCTGTGCGCGCGCCTGGGTATCGCCACCGGCAAGGATCTGGCCGTGCATTCGCGCGAGCATTATCCGCCGGCGGTAGGACGCGGCATGTGGGTGCTGGCCGAGCTCTCCATCATCGCCTGCGACCTGGCCGAGGTGCTGGGCTGCGCGTTGGCCTTCCACCTGCTGTTGGGCGTATCGCTGCCGGTGGGCGTGATGCTGACCGCGCTCGATACGCTGATCGTGCTGGGCCTGAAGGGCAGGGGATTCCGCCAGGTAGAGGCGATCATCCTCGGCCTGGTGATCACCATCGCCGTCTGCCTGCTGGCGCAGCTGGCCTTCGTCAAGGCCGACTGGCAGGCGGTGGCGGCGGGCTTCGTGCCCTCGCTGCAAGCCATCTCCGGTCGCGAGCCGCTGTATCTGGCGATCGGCATCATCGGCGCCACCGTGATGCCGCACAATCTCTACCTGCATTCCTCCATCGTGCAGACGCGCGCGGTACGGCGCGATGCGCCGTCGCTGGCCGACGCCGTGCGCTACACCCGCATCGACACCATCGTCTCGCTGATGATCGCCATGGTGCTCAACGCCGCCATCCTGATCCTGGCGGCGTCGGCCTTCCACCAGAGCGGCAACACGCAGGTGGCCGAGCTGGACGAGGCCTACCACCTGCTGGACCCGATCACCGGTTCGGCGGCGGCCGCCGTGCTGTTCGGCGTCGGCCTGTTCGCCGCCGGGCAGAGTTCCACCTTCACCGGCACTATCGCCGGGCAGGTGATCATGGAAGGTTTCCTGAAGCTGAAGATCCCGTGCTGGCAGCGCCGCGTCATCACACGCGGGCTAGCGCTGGTGCCGGCCCTGATCGGCGTGCTGACGCTGGGCCCGCACTCGGTGGGCAAGCTGCTGGTGGCCAGCCAGGTGGTGCTGTCGCTGCAGCTGCCGTTTGCCATGTATCCGCTGATCCGCCTGACCAGCCGGCGCGATTTGATGGGCGATCTGGCCAACCCGTGGTGGGTGGCGGGCGTTGCATGGATACTCTTCGCTGCGATCAGCGCGGCCAATGTCTGGCTGGTGGTGCAGGTGTTTGCCGGCGACTGATCCGCAAGCGCTTGCAGGGCCGTCATGCCCGGGCTGAGGCCCGGGCATTTTCATTTGTGAATGCGGTCATTCCACTGATGTCATCCCGGCCTGGCCTTGCCGCTGGGATCGGCGTGCGCGCCGCCGGCGGGCCGTTTCGCTGTGCCGTATTCCTTGCCGTCATTGTGGGAGCCCTGGCCTTGCGGCAAAGGCGGCCGGTGATGGATGGGTTGATGCATGGAAGGTTCGGTTTGCTTGTCCGGCTCGGTCGGTTTTTGTGGTTTGAGCATGGCGATGTCTCCTCTTGTCTGAGGGCGCCGGCTTGCACGATGAATCAGGGCCAGGCCCTCATTCCGATGCTAGGACGGTCGGGGCGCGGCGGCTATCGGCGCTTTCCTGCATGTGGCGGTATTGTGCGCTGTCATCCTTGCGGGATTTGCAGAAGTCCGTCCGACCCTAAAAGGCAAAAAAAAAAGCGACCGTGAAGGTCGCTTTTTTTTATGTCGCTTGCTGCGGCTCAATTCTTCGCCGTCGGCTGGTTCTGCTGCTTGCCGCTGCCGGGTTCCAGCACCACGGTGCAGGTCAGGCCCGAGGCCAGCAGCACGTCCTTGGGCACCTCATCCAGATGGATGCGCACTGGGATGCGCTGGGCCAGGCGCACCCAGTTGAAGGTCGGGTTGACATCGGCGATCAGCTCGCGGCTTTGCGGGTTGTCGCGGTCATAGATGCCGCGCGCGATGCTGTCCACGTGGCCGGACAGGGAGGCGCCGTTGATCAGCTGGATCCTGGCCTTGTCGCCCAGGGACAGCAGCGGCAGCTTGGTTTCTTCAAAGTAGGCGTAGACCCAGAACGAGTGGCTGTCGATGACGGCGATCTTGGCCGCGCCGGCCGTGGCGAAGTCGCCGCGACGCACGTTCAGGTTGGTGATGTAGCCATCCACCGGCGAGAACACCTTGGTGCGCTCCAGGTTCAGCTTGGCGGTGTCGCGCTGGGCAATGGCGGCCTCGTAGTTCGCTTGCGCCGACTGGTACTGGGCTTGCGCGGCCTGGGTCTGGGCCTGGGCGGCGGTGACTTGCGTACCGGCGTCTTCGCGCGCTTCACGCGAGACCACCAGCGCGTCCATGTCGGCGCGGCGGCGGGCCTGGTCGCGACGCATGCTGAGGTCGGCGCGGCGGGCATCAACTTCGGCGCGACGCACGTCGAGCTCGGCCTTGCGGGCGGCGACGGCGGCCTCGGCCTGTTGCAGCGCCAGCTGGTAGCGCGCCGGATCGATTTCCATCAGCAGGTCGCCTTTCTTGACCAGCTGGTTGTCGTGCACCGGCAGCGCGACCACCTGGCCGGAAACGTCAGGCGCGATGTTGACGACATCGGCGCGCACGCGGCCGTCGCGGGTCCAGGGCGAGAGCATGTAGTGCTGCCACAGCGTCCAGGCGAGCAGGATCGCCAACAGGAAGATCACTAACGTGATGATGGTGCGGAAAATCGATTTGACCGACATGATGAACTACTCCTGATGATTTCTTTATCTTTTGGTATGACTTGTAATGGTTGGCGCGGAAGAGCTGGATGAGCGTTGCGGCTAGCTGTACACGTAAAGCCCCATGAGCGAGGCGAAGCAGACGAACATGCTTACGCGAAACAGCGCCGGGTGCCAGGTCAGGTCGTAGAAGCCGAAGCGCACCAGGATGCGGTCGGCCACCAGGGCCAGGGCGGCGGCCACGATGACCAGCAGCAGCACCGTGGGGATGTAGGCGTCAAAGAATGAAATTTCACGTGGCATGGCGTGCTCCCGGATTGCTTGAGTTGTTGGCGTTGCCGGCGCCGCCGGCGCGCATGGTGTGCAGCGGCGATTGCTCGTCCAGCAGGGCGGTGCGGATGAAGTGCAGGTAGCTCAGCGTGCGCTGCAGGCGATGGCGTTCGCTGCGTTCGCGGTAATGCGGGCCGATGGCGCGCTGGACCTCGACGATGGCGCTGTCGTTGGCCGCCAGCGCGGCCGCCATGGTGTCGCGGCCGGGTGCGCCGAACAGGGCCGGCACGGTTTCGCGCAGGCGGTTCAGCGCGGCGTAGGCCGAGGGCGGCAGCAGGTCCGGCGCTTCGGTGCGGATGCCGTTGAGCTCGGTGCGCAGTTCGATGATGGCGTGGCCGATTTCCAGCGTGGCGAACATCCAGCCGAAGGCGTTCTGGCGCAGCGTCGGGCGGCTGCTGGTGAGCATGGTGATCTGGTGCATCAGGTCGCGGGTGCCGCTTTCGAACTTCAGCGCCAGGTGGCCGAGCTTGCCGAAGCAGGCGTCCACCACCTGTTTGCGCAACTGCTTTTCCAGCACGCGCACGGTCCAGTCGGTGGTCGGCGGCAGCAGCAGCATGAAGGCCACGGCGGTCACCACCAGCGACACCATCAGCGCGATCGCCTCGTTCAGGTAGCCGGCGGCGTTGAAGTGGGCGAAGTTGTCCGGCACCGCCAGGAACGGGAAGAAGATGCAGATGCCCAGGCCGTAACCGGCCCACTTGGGCTTGGTGGTCAGCAGCACGGCCAGCATCAGCACCGGCATCAGCGCGGCGGCCAGCATCCAGTAGCCGTCCAGGCGCGGCAGGATATGGAAGGTGTAGAAGTAGCCGGCAATGGCGGCGAACACCACGCCGATGGCGACCGTGCGCGTGGCCTTGGCCGGATCGGGCGCGGCCGAGGTGATGGCGCAGAAGGCGGCGGCGTTGAGCGCGGCGACGTCGCCGCTGGGCCAGCCGCTGGCCAGCCAGAACGCCGACAGCAGCAGCAGGGTGATCGAGGCGCGGGCGCCGGCGATCAGCGCGGTGGTCATGCTGGTCTTGGGCGAGTAGACGTGTTCCCACTCTTCGCGCTCATGGCGGCGCTGGGTCAGCGAGGCGTAGGTGAGGGTGTAGGCGTGCAGTTCTTCGATCACCCGATACAGCAGCTCGGAGGCGGTGTCGAAGTCCAGCATGGCGCTGTCGCTGTCCAGCGCCAGGGTGTCGCGGGTGGCGCGCACGCGGCGCGGCAACTCGCGCTTGTAGGCTTCCAGCTTGAGGGCGGCGTCGGCGGCGTCGAGCGCGCTCATGACCGGCTCGCCGCTTTCACGCGTGAGCAGCGGCTGCACTTCCTTGAAGTAGGGCGAGAGCGCGGCGATCACGGTCTGCGCGCTGGTCGCGGGGTTGGCGTGGAGCCGGTTCATCAGCTGGTGCAGCGCGTGCACGCGGGTCGACAGCGCCATGAATTCGCTGTTCATGCGGGTCAGGCGACCGCTGCGCAGGCGGATTTCAGGATCTTCGAAGATGGCCGAGCTGCGCAGCGCTTCCAGGCCGATGATGTCGCCCACGAAGCGGGCGTTGGTGGCTTCGAGCTGCTTGCGCTCGGTGGTGCCGCCCAGCGTGGCGCCGATCAGGTCGACAAAGGCCGAGAAGCGGCCGCGGATGATGCGCACCAGGCCCGGGGCGCTGGCCTGCGGGAACACCAGCGCGCTGACCAGGCCGGCGCAGACGATGCCCACGGTGATCTCGGTCACGCGGGTCATCACCGAGTCGAAGGTGATGCCGGGGTTCAGCGCCGCCGGCAGGCCGATCAGCGCCACCGTATAGCCGGACAGCACGAAGCCGTAGGAGCGGAAGTTGCGGTTGTGCGCCGAGCCCACCGTGCACAGGCCGATCCACAGCGCCGAGGCCAGCAGGAACAGCTCGGGCGTCTGCGCGAACAGGCCGACGAAGACCACGATGGCGACCGAGCCGATCAGGGTGCCGATGACGCGATAGAAACTCTTGGCCAGGATCATGCCGCTTTGCGGCTGCATCACGATGAACACCGTGATCAGCGCCGAGCGCGGCGACTCCAGGTCCAGCGCATAGCCGATGCCCAGCGCCAGCAGGCCGGCGAACACCATCTTGAATACATAGATCCAGTTGGGGCCGTCATTGCGCAGCCAGTCCGAGGCAGCCTCGCGCAGCTGCGTTCCGAAGGAGGCAGGCGCTGGCGCCGCGTTGGCCTTGGTGTTGGCGGGCTGGTTCATTTTGCGGCGGCCTTGATGGTGACGTCGCGGGTGTCGGCTTCAGGCGCGGGCGCTGCGATGGGCTCCAGGCCGCCGCCCAGCGCCGCGGTCAGCGAGGCGTAGGCCGACAAATGCTGGGCCTGCAGCTGTTGCACGATCTGCTGTTGGCGCAGCCATTGGGTCTGCGCGTGCAGCACGTTGAGGTAGTCGGTCAGGCCGCGCTGATAGGCGCGGGTGGAGATGTCGACGTTCTTCTGCGCGGCGGCCGTGGACTCACGTGCCTGCTGCTGCTGGCGCTCCACCGATTGCAGCGTCACGACTTGGTCGGAAATGCCCTTGAGCGCCTGCAGCAGCAGCGCGTTGTAGTGCTCGACCTCCAGGTCGTAGCCGGCGGTGGTGGCGCCCAGTTGGCCGCGCAGGCGACCGCCTTCGAAGATCGGCAGCGAGACGGCGGGGCCGTAGCTGGTCTGCCAGTTCTTCATGCTGAGGAAGGACAGCACGCCGCCGCCGGCGGCCGCCGGGCCGATGCCCGCCAGCAGGTTGACGTTGGGGTAGAAGGCCGCCTTGGCCACCGCGATGCCCTTGGCCGCGGCTTCCACGCGCCAGCGCGCGGCGCTGATGTCAGGACGGCGGCCCACCAGCTCGGCCGGCAATGCGCTGGGCAGGCCGATGGCGGCATGCAAGGCCAGCACCGGGCGCGCGATCTTCTCGCCGGCGCCAGGGCCCTGACCCAGCAGCGCGGCCAGCTGGTTGCGCACCAGCGCGATGCTTTCATTCAAGGCTTCGATCTGGCGGCGGGTTTCGGGCAGGGGGGCTTCGGCCTGGGTGATTTCCAGCTGGGTGCCGATGCCGCCTTTCAAGCGGCGATGCGCCAGGTCGAGGATCTTCTGTTCTTCCTTCAGCATGGCCTCGGTGTTGTCCAGCAGGCCGTACTGCAGCGCCAGCTGTACGTAGGTGCGCACCACATTGCTTTCCAGGTCGAGCTGGGCGGCGCGGGCGTCGGCGGCCACGGCGTGCATTTCATCCTCGGCGCGTTCGGTAGTGTTCTTGTTGCGGTCCCACAGGTCGACGCTGTAGGCCAGGCCGAGGGTGGCGGTGTTGTTCCAGGTCAGCTTGTCGCGGAAGCTGGCGCCGTAATAGACGTTGTCGGACCAGTCCTTGCGGCCGACCGCCACGTCCAGCTGGGCGCTGGGCAGCTCACCGGCATGTGCGACCACGGTCATCGACTGCGCCTGGCGCACCCGGGCGGCGGCGATCGCCATGCTGGGGTTGCCGGCCACGGCGGCGTCGACCAGCGCGTCGAGCTGCGGATCGTTGTAGGCCTTCCACCATGCGCGCTGCGGCCAGCCGGCTTCCGCGCCAGCTTTGCGCACGGCCGAGCCGGCATCCAGCGTGGCGACGTCGCGTACTTGCGCTTGCGGCTTGATGCCGCCTTGGTCGGCGCAACCGGCGATTGTCAGGGAGAGTGCAATGACGGTCAGGGCGGACAGGCGATGGTAGGGGATGCGTTTCATGGAATTACCCAAAAATATGCAAATATCAGATGGTATGTATTATATTTTGTAATTATTGCGGGAAAAATTCGCCTGTTCGCAATTGTTTATCTTAATTATTGCAATAATTATTGCTCCATTTTGGGTAACAATCCTGTCATCCGCCAGTGCGTAAAACGCGAGCCCATCCACGGTCGAGCTTATCGCGCAACTGGTTACAGCATAGGAAGAGTATGGATACCTTGCAAAACATGCGCGTGTTCGTGCGCGTGGTCGATGCCGGCAGCTTCACGTCGGCAGCCCAGCAGATGGGCTTGACCACGGCCCACGTCTCGCGCGCGGTGGCAGACCTGGAGCGCCATCTGCGCACGCGCCTGCTGAACCGGACCACCCGCCGCATCGCCCTGACCGAGGCCGGCGAGCGCTACCTGCTGCGCTGCCAGCAGATCATGTCCTATGTGGAGGAGGCCGAGGCCGAAGCCGGCGCCGCCTATGTAAAGCCTTCCGGCCGTTTGCGAATCCACGCCATGACCAGTTTTGGGCAGCGTTACGTGATCCCGGCCATTTCGGGCTACCAGAAGCGTTATCCGGATGTGGCGGTGGAGCTGACCCTGGCCCAGCGCATCCCCGACATGCTGGAGGAAGGCTACGACGTGTCGCTGGTGCTGGCGCGCGAATTGCCGGACTCTGGCCTGATCTTCCGCCAGCTGGGCAGCACCTTCAGCATGCTGTGCGCCTCGCCCGCTTATCTCGACAAATACGGTGCGCCGCAAAAGCCGGCCGAACTGGCCAACCACGCCTGCCTGCAACTGGTGAGCCCGGTCTCGCCGCTGGACGAGTGGGTGCTGGAAGGGCCGGAAGGCGTGTCCGCCACCGTGGTCAAAAGCAACTTCCAGGTCAACGTGGCCGAGGCCATGCTGGGTGCGGTGCGTGAAGGCATGGGCATCGGCGTGCTGCCGATCTACTCGGCGGTCGACCCGCTGCGCGCCGGCACCATCGTGCGGGTGCTGCCGCAGCACCGCATGCAGCACATGGGCGTATATGCGCTCTATCCCTCGCGCCAGTACCTGGACGCCAAGATCAGCACCTGGGTGGACTGGATGCACGAGAGTGTGGACAAGGCGCTGCAGGAGGACCACCAGGCGTTGGAGCGCATCGGTACGCTGCGCGAAGAAATGCAGGGCATCGTTACCGCGCAGGAGCACACGTCCTGACGCCGGGCCGGCCGGCGCCGGCAACTGTTGCAGTTTCTGGCATCATCGCGACGACGACACAACAGCGGAGGGCGGCATGGGATGGTTGGCGGTAGGCATAGGGGCGACACTGGGCGCGTGGCTGCGCTGGCAATTGTCGGTGATCTGGAACGTGGCCGGGCATTTGGTGCCGGTCGGCACGCTGGCCGCCAACTGGATCGGCGCCTACGTGATCGGTTTTCTGGTCGCCTACTTCGAGCAGCATCCGGCGCTGCCGCCGGAGTGGCGGCTGTTTGCCGTCACAGGCTTTCTCGGCGGCCTGACCACCTTCTCCACGTTTTCGGCCGAGGCCATGATCCTGCTGCAACGGGGTGATTACCTGTGGGCCATCGGCCATTCGGCGCTGCACTTGCTGGGCTCCATCGCGTTGTGCGTGGCCGGCTTTGCAAGCTATCGGGCACTGGCGGGGTAGACGAGTACAACGTGCGCTGTCACGCCCGGCGCGGGCGGGCAAGAAGCGATTCTCGAAATAAGCAGAATTTTGGCGGGTCATGAACGGTGCGCGGCGAGCGCTCGCCGGACTGCTCCTATGATGGATGACGTGAAGGACAAGGCAGGCGCGCTGCAAGTAGCTTGCCTTGTGTGTTTTCAAGCCAGCCAAAGGAGCACAGATGGCCAAGATCGTTGCCGTTGAAGTCATTCAGGCGAACCTGAAACCCAAGGTCAAGCGCACGGATGCCGTGCAAAGCTTCGAACTCCAGGAGACGCCCATCGTGCGCATTGTCGACGCCGATGGTGCAGTCGGCCTGGGGTATAGCTATACCATCGGCACCGGGGGCTCGTCCGTCTGCAAGCTCATCGACGACCATCTGGCACCGGCCCTGATCGGTGCCGAGGCCGAGGAGATCGAGGCGGTGTGGCGCGCCTTGTTCTTTCGCGTCCACGCCACAGCGGTCGGCGCCATCACCTCGATTGCCCTGGCGGCGATTGATACCGCGTTGTGGGATCTGCGCGCATGCAAGGCCAAGCTGCCGTTGCACCGGCTGGCCGGCGGCGCCAAAGACAGCATCGCGCTTTATTACACCGAAGGCGGCTGGCTGCACATGGAGGAGGCCGAGCTGGTCGAAGAGGCGCTCAACGCCCAGGCGCGCGGCTTTGGCGGCACCAAGATCAAAGTCGGCCGCCCGCACGTATCGGAAGACATGAAGCGCCTGAGCGCCGTGCGTGAGCGGGTCGGCGATGGCTGGGAGATCATGACCGACGCCAATCAGGGCCTCACGTTGGATGAGGCGATCCGCCGGGTGCGTCATTACGAGAAACTCGACATCGCCTGGTTCGAGGAGCCTATTCACGCTGACGACGTGGGCGCGCACCGTCGCCTGTCCCAGTCGACAACGGTTCCGATCGCGGTGGGCGAATCCATGTACTCCATTTCACAGTTCAAGGACTACCTTGAGGCGGGCGCCTGTTCCATTGTCCAGGTCGACGTTGGTCGCATCGGCGGCATTACGCCCTGGCTCAAGGTGGCGCATATGGCGGAGGCGTTCAATGTGCCGGTCTGTCCGCACTTCCTGATGGAACTCCACCTCGGCTTGTGCTGCGCCGTGCCCAACAGCAGATGGCTGGAATATATCCCGCAGCTCGATCTGGTGACCGCATCGCCGATACGCATTGAAAACGGCCGCGCCATGGCCTCCGATGCGCCCGGCCTGGGCATCGACTGGGACTGGGAGGCCCTCGAGCGCGCCGTCGTTCATCGCCAGGCGCACGGTGCGATGCCGCCTTTGAGAACAAGCGGCTGAGCCCGGTCTCGCGAGGCTACACAACCCCCGTTTTATCGAACTGTCATCGTGTCGACACGCGCTGGCCACGCTGGCGCTCGGGCGTCCTCATCAGTGGGGCGCGCGCAAGCGATGTTCCAGGGCGACGCCTGCGCGATAGCTGCGCAGCACCATCCCGAAGAAGGAGAGCTTCATGTCGAATACCGTGGCAGAAGGGCAGTCCCAAGCCGAGCGTCTCAATATCCGGCGCGCCTTGCTGGCGGCGACCATCGGAACCATCATTGAATGGTTCGACTACGCCCTCTATGGGGCTGCGGCCGGCTTGATCATCAATAAGCTGTTTTTTCCGCAGTTGTCTGCGTCGGTCGGGGTGCTGGCCGCCTTCGCCACGTTTGCCGTGGGATTCGTCAGTCGTCCGCTGGGCGGCATCATCATTTCGCATGTGGGGGACCGCTTCGGGCGCAAGCCGGCATTGGTGTTCACGATCGCCTTGATGGGCGCCTCCACGGTGGCGATGGGATTGCTGCCGACCTACGCCCAGGCGGGCCTGTGGGCGCCGTTGCTGCTGGTGATCCTGCGGTTGTTGCAGGGCTTTGGCGCGGGCGCCGAGTATGCCGGCGCCGTCACGTTGGTCGCGGAGTACGCGCCGCCCGGGCGCAAGGCTTACTACACGGCCTATCTACAGTCCGCCACCGTCATCGGCACCATGCTTGCGACACTGATGTTCCTGATGGTCTCGTACCTGCCCGAAGAGACCTTGTTCGGCTGGGCCTGGCGGATCCCTTTCCTGATGTCCGCCTTGTTGTTTTTCGTGGCGCTGTACATCCGGAAAAATCTTGATGAAACACCTGAATACGTAGCAGCAATGCAGCGCGCCGATGCCCGGCGCCACGCCGCAAGGGTGCCCCTGGGCGAGCTGCTGCGCAAGAGCTGGCGCGAGGTGCTGTTCGGATTCCTGTCAGTGACCGGGCACAACGCCAATGTCTACATTCTCAGCGCTTTCAGCCTCGGCTACATGACCAATACCCTGGGCTTTGCCCGTACGGACGCATTGCTCGCGGTAATGATCGCGACGCTGACCGGCATCGTCATGACGCCGCCCATGGGCGCCCTGGCGGACCGCATCGGGCATGCGCGCGTGTACCTGTTCGGCGCTGTCTTCGTCTTCGTGTTTGCCGTCCCGATGTTTGTCCTGCTCGAGACGAGAAGCGTGGTGTTGGCCACTTGTGGCCTGAGCATCGGTTACGGCATCGGATTCGCGGGCCTTGCCAGCGCGCAAGGCGCTTTCCTGGCCAATCTGTTCCCGACGCGCTATCGATTCTCGGGTATTGCCATGTCCCGCGAGCTCAGCAGTTTGCTCATCGCGGGCCCGACGCCGTTCATCGCTTCGGCTCTGGTGTCGGCCGCCGACGGCAAGCCGGACTGGGTGGCGCTCTACCTGATGCTGTGTTGCGGCGTCACGGCGGTGGCCGTTCTGGTGATCGCTTCGCGTTCGTATGAACGTCCTCCGGCGTAGTTCATCATTGCTTGGCGGGTGCGGTCCCCAAGGTATTGCTGACGAAGCAACTTTTTGGCCGCATGCTCCGGGTTCTGTTCGCGATGCCGGGGATCAGCTCATGCTTGAAAATGACTGGGCCGACCCAATTTTCATCTCATTGAAAAATTGGAGCGAACCATGCGTCTCGACAAACTCACCACCAAATTGCAGGAAGCGCTGGCCGATGCGCAGTCTCAGGCAGTCGGCAGCGACAATCAATATATCGAACCGGTCCACCTCGTCATCGCCCTGTTGAACCAGGACGACGGCGGCGCGCGCTCGCTCTTGCAGCGCGCGGGCGTGAATGTGAACGGCCTGGCCACCGCCTTGCAGGGAGCCTTGCAGCGCTTGCCGCAAGTCTCCGGCCACGGCGGCGAAGTGCAGGTCGGGCGCGAGCTGGTGGCCTTGCTCAACCTGGCCGACAAGGAAGCGCAAAAAGCCGGCGACCAGTTCGTCGCCAGCGAGATGGTGCTGCTGGGCCTGGCTGACGACAAGTCCGACGCCGGCCGCGCCGCACGCGAGAACGGTCTCACCCGCAAGGCGATGGAAGCCGCCATCAAGGCCGTGCGCGGCGGCGCTTCGGTGTCCTCGCAGCAGGACGAGGGCCAGCGCGAGGCGCTGAAGAAATACACCCTGGACCTGACCGAGCGCGCCCGCGCCGGCAAGCTCGACCCGGTGATCGGCCGCGACGATGAAATCCGCCGCGCGATCCAGGTGCTGCAGCGCCGCAGCAAGAACAATCCGGTGCTGATCGGCGAACCCGGCGTGGGCAAGACCGCCATCGTGGAAGGCCTGGCCCAGCGCATCGTCAACGGCGAGGTGCCCGACAGCCTGAAGTCCAAGCGCGTGCTGTCGCTGGACATGGCGGCGCTGCTGGCCGGCGCCAAGTACCGCGGTGAGTTTGAAGAGCGCCTGAAGGCGGTGTTGAAGGAGATTGCCCAGGACGAGGGGCAGACCATCGTCTTCATTGATGAGCTGCACACCATGGTCGGCGCCGGCAAGGCCGAAGGCGCGATGGATGCCGGCAACATGCTGAAGCCTGCGCTGGCGCGTGGTGAGCTGCATTGTGTGGGCGCCACCACACTGGATGAATACCGCCAGTACATCGAGAAGGACGCCGCGCTGGAGCGCCGCTTCCAGAAGATCCTGGTCGACGAGCCGAGCGTGGAGGCGACCATCGCCATCCTGCGCGGCCTGCAGGAAAAGTATGAAGTGCACCACGGCGTGGACATCACCGACCCGGCGATCGTGGCCGCGGCCGAGTTGTCGCATCGCTACATCACTGACCGCTTCCTGCCCGACAAGGCGATCGACCTGATCGACGAGGCCGCGGCCAAGATCAAGATCGAGATCGACTCCAAACCGGAGGTGATGGACAAGCTTGACCGCCGCCTGATCCAGTTGAAGATCGAGCGCGAGGCCGTCAAGCGCGAGAAGGACGAAGCTTCGCAGAAGCGCCTGCAGCTGATCGAGGAAGAGATCCTCAAGCTCGAGCGCGAATACGCCGACCTGGAAGAAATCTGGAAGGCGGAAAAGTCGACCGCGCAGGGCGGCCAGCAGTTGAAGGAAGAGATCGAAAAGGTGCGCCTGCAGATGGAAGAGGCCACCCGCAAGAGCGACTGGCAGAAGGTCTCCGAGCTGAAGTACGGCAAGCTGGCCGAGCTGGAAGCCGCGCTGGAAGTGCAGAACAAGAAGGATGCCGCCGGCGCCGCCGCCGAGAAGCCCAAGCTGGTGCGCACCCAGGTGGGCGCCGAGGAAATCGCCGAGATCGTGGCGCGCGCCACCGGCATTCCGGTCTCGCGCATGATGCAGGGCGAGCGCGAGAAGCTGTTGCACATGGAAGACGTGCTGCATGAGCGCGTGGTGGGACAGAACGAGGCGATTGTCGCCGTCTCTGACGCCATTCGCCGTTCGCGCGCCGGCCTGGGCGATCCGAGCAAGCCGTACGGCTCGTTCATGTTCCTGGGCCCCACCGGCGTGGGCAAGACCGAGCTGTGCAAGGCGCTGGCGTCTTATCTGTTCGACACCGAGGAGGCGATGATCCGCATCGACATGAGCGAGTTCATGGAGAAGCATTCGGTGGCCCGTCTGATCGGCGCGCCGCCGGGCTACGTCGGCTATGAGGAAGGCGGCTACCTGACCGAGGCCGTGCGTCGCAAGCCGTACAGCGTGATCCTGCTCGATGAAATCGAGAAGGCGCACCCGGACGTCTTCAATGTCCTGCTGCAGGTGCTGGACGACGGCCGCATGACCGATGGCCAGGGGCGTACGGTGGACTTCAAGAACACGGTGATCGTGATGACCTCGAACCTGGGTTCGCACAAGATCCAGTCGATGGAAGAGAGCGATCCGGCGCTGGTGAAGCTGGCCGTGATGGCCGAGGTGCGTACGCACTTCCGTCCGGAGTTCATTAACCGGGTGGACGAGATCGTGGTGTTCCATGCGCTCGACGAGAAGAACATCGGCGCCATCGCCAAGATCCAGCTGCGCATCCTGGAGCAGCGTCTGGCACGGCTGGAGATCGGCCTGGAGATCAGCGATGCCGGTCTGCAAAAGATCGCCGAAGCCGGTTTCGATCCTGTGTATGGCGCGCGGCCGTTGAAGCGCGCCATCCAGCAAGAGATCGAGAACCCGCTGTCCAAGGAAATCCTGGCCGGCAGGTTCGGCCCCAAGGACGTGGTTCACGTCGATGTGAAGAACGGGCAGCTGGTATTCGTCAAGTAAGCCGAACGAGGCGGCTCCGCGATCTCGCTGCCTTGTGACGCGGTGACGGCCTCAGAAGGTTTGCCAGTCGTCATCCGCGGCCGATGGCTGCGGCTCGGGCCGGCTGCGTGGTGGCGCAGCCGGTGTTTTTTTGGGGGGTGCGAGCGCTTTGGTCGCGGCCGGGTGCCCGGCGCTGGTCGAAGAGGGGGGCGCCATCGGCGATACTGCGCCGGCGTGAGCGCCGGCCTTGAGTTTGAACACCGCCACCATCTGCGCCAGCTTGTTGGCCTGGTCCTGCAGCGATTGCGCTGCAGCGGCGGCTTCTTCCACCAGCGCGGCGTTCTGCTGCGTGGTTTCATCCATGCCGACGATGGCCAGGCTGACTTCCTCGATGCGTTGGCTCTGACTGCGGCTGGCCTGCGAGATCGCGCTCATGATCTCGGATACGCTGCGCACGCTTTGCACCACTTCCTGCATGGTGGCGCCGGCCTGTTCCACCAGCTTGCTGCCGGAGGCGACCTTTTCCACGGAGTCGTCGATCAATCCCTTGATTTCCTTGGCGGCGGCCGCCGATCGTTGCGCCAGCGCGCGCACTTCGGTCGCCACCACGGCAAAGCCGCGTCCCTGTTCCCCGGCGCGCGCCGCTTCCACGGCCGCATTCAGCGCCAGGATATTGGTCTGGAAGGCGATGCCGTCGATGACGCTGATGATGTCCACGATCTTGTGCGCCGACTGATCAATCGACTGCATGGTGCGAATGACCTCGGCCACTACGTCTCCGCCGCGCGTGGCGATGGATGAGGCTGAACCGGCCAGTTGATCCGCCTTGGCGGCGTCGTCGGCGTTGTTCTTGACCGTCCCCGTCAGTTCGCGCGTGAGGGTAGCGGTTTGCGCCAGCGAGCCGGCCTGCTCCTCAGTGCGCGAGGACAGATCGAGATTGCCCTGGGCAATCTGGCTTGACGCGGTGGCGATCGAGTCGATGCTGATCTTGACCTCGCCCACGATGCGCACCAGGTTGTCGTTCATGCCCTTGAGCGCGGTCAGCAATTGCCCCGTTTCATCCCGGCCGCCGCCTTCGATATGCGTGCTGAGGTCGCTGGCGGCTACCGTCTGCGCAATCCCGACCGCCTGCTTCAACGGAACCGTGATGTTGCGGTTCATGCCCCACGCGAGTGCCGCCGCCAGCAGCGCGCCGACCAGAGCGCCGAGGCTCAACGTCAGCGAGGTGAGGCGGGTAAGCGATTGCACCGCAGCGTTACGCTCCTTCATCAGTTGCATTTCGTCCTGGATGATGTCGGCGAAAATCTGGCGCATGCCATCCATCATCGTCTTGCCTTTGGCAGCCTGTTCGAAGGCAATCGTGTCGGGGATGCTTTGCGGGCCGTCGGCGCGGCGCAGCGCAATCGAGGGCGAGGCGGCGCTTTGCACCCATTGCTTCTGCATCTCGGCGAGTCGCGCCAGCCTTTGCTGCTGGTTCGGGTTATCTCCGGTCAGCTTGCGCGCGAGGGCGAGATTGCGGGCGAATTCTTCCTCTCCTGCCTTGTAGGGAGCAAGCGAAGCCTCATTGCGCGTCAGGGCGAAGCCGCGTTGTCCCGTTTCCATGTTGACCAGGCTGAGCATTGCGCCATTGACGGCACCGACGACGGCGTGGCTGTGCTCGTTCCATTCGCTGGATTGTTTCAGTTGGGAAAAATTGCCGTAGGCGACCAGAATGATGCCGATGAACAGCAGGGCAAGGATGCCAAAGCCTGCGTACAGGCGTGCGCCGATCTTCAGGCGAGAGAATCTCATGGGACGTTCCTCCAAGGGAAAATGGATAACAGCAAGACATATCGAATTTTTATTGTTAAACGAACATCTTCCCTCGTCCCCCTCCATACTGCTTTTGTTTTCCTTTTTGCAAACTTTGGGTTAGCGGGGGAAAGTCCGCTCTTATCCGGAACAAGCGCGCACATGCCCATAAGTTCGCGAAGAAACGGGTTTTTGTCATACAATGGTTTCTTGACTGAAAGAGCGCGCGCAGCGCCGGTTTCAGGGCGAGTTGCGCAGCTATCGGGGAACTATGCGAACGATCAACGGCGGTAATCATCAGTGCGGGGGGCGGTTCTGAAGCAATCGTCTTTGCAGCGGCTGTTCATCCTGCCGTTCATCTTCCTGATGATCTGCCTGGCGCTGACCATCGGCTGGTTCCTCTATCGCGCCGGTGATGACGCCACCGAGGTGTTGGCGCGCAATGCACTGATGGAAGTGATGGGGCGCGTGAGCCAGTCGATCGAGCGCCAGACCCTGAGCGCGCGCGAAAGCCTTAACGTAGTGGCGCCGCCGCCGGTGCCGTCGGCCAAGGCCGGCGAAGCGCCGGCGATACTGCCATTCCCCAAGGATCGCAAGCAGCTCGAAGAGCGCCTGTGGCTGGCCAATTTCCTGATCGACGACGCCAGCTACGTCTATTTCGGCGGCGCTGACGGCAGCTTCCTGGGCATCAAGCAGGAAAGCCCGAATGTCTTCATGTACAGCGTGCGCGAGCCGGAGGGCAAGGACTACGTCTACCACCTGCGCGGCCCCAACACCGAGATGACGCTGACCACCGTGCAGGACTACGAGCCGCGCAAGCGCCCGTGGTACACGCAGACGGTGGAGCGCGGTCGCCAGACCTGGTCCTCGGTCTACACCGATTTCCGCCAGAAGCATCTGGGCATCAATCTCTCCAAACCGGTCTACGACACTGACGGCACTTTCCTGGGCGTGGCCAACAGCAGCATCGGCTTGCGCCAGCTCACCGAATTCCTGCAGAAGCTGCCGCTGGGACGCAACGGCGTGGCCTTCGTCACCGAACTCAAAGGAGACATGATCGCCACATCCCTGGACGAGCCGTTGCACGAGGTCAAGGGCGATACCGGCGAATTCACCCGCCTGAAGGCGCAGCAAAGCAAGTCGCCGCTGGTGCAGCAGGCTTTCGCCGAAGTGCAGCGCCATCTGGCGACGCAGCGCGTTGAGCCGGGCCAGCTGGTGCTGCTGGGCGCGCGTGCCGAGGGCAGCAAGATCGAGGTCGCCTTCCGCCTGCATCACGACGATGCCGGTCTGGACTGGCTGGCCATCAGCGCCGCGCCGCGCTCGGACTTCCTGGGCTCGGTCACCGGCGGTGTGTACCAGACGCTGCTGCTGGGCCTGGTGGCGGTGTGCCTGACCTTCGTGATCGGCTTCCTGTTGCTGCGCTGGGTGCTGCGCGATATCCGCAAGCTGACGTTGGCGGCCAAGAGCATCGGCAACGGCAGCCCGTTCCCGGCGCTCAACATCGACCGCAACGACGAAATCGGCCAACTGGCGCACAGCTTCCAGGAGATGGAGCGCAACCTGCGCACGGATCGCCTGACCAATGTGCTCAACCGCGATTCGCTGATCGCGCAGATCGACTTCCGCCGCCGCAATTCGTCCGAGGCCAACCCTTTGCACTTCGCCATGCTGTTCATCGACCTGGATCGCTTCAAGGCGGTCAACGACGAACATGGTCACGATGAAGGCGACAAGGTGCTGATCGCCATCGCCGAGCGCCTGCAGCACACGCTGCGCCACGACGACTCGGTGGCGCGCTTCGGCGGCGACGAGTTCGTGGTCTACCTGCATGGCGTGTCCGACATGGAGATCGCGCGCACCATCGCCGACAAGATCCGTCACTCGGTCAACAAGCCCATCGACGGACGCAACGGCAACAGCTACACGGTCGACGCCTCGGTCGGGGTGTCGCTCTATCCGGCCGACGGCCTGGATGTGGAAACCCTGCTGCGCGTGGCCGACTCGCGCATGTTTGACCAGAAGCGCCTGCATCGCATGCTGTCGGTGTGAGGCCGCCGCAATGACCTGCTAAAGGAGAATGTCATGAACTTTGCCACCTGCGACCTGTGCGATGCCAATGAGGACAAGCTGGCCGCGGGGACGCTGCATGTGCTGCCGCCGATCTTCGCTTCCTTCGGACGCAAGCCGGCCTTCGCCGGTCCGGCCAGAACGCTCAAGGTGTTCGAGGACAACGTGCTGGTGCGCGCCGCGCTGGAGACCCCGGGCGACGGTCATGTGCTGGTGGTGGACGGCGGCGGCAGCCTGCGCTGCGCGCTGGTGGGCGGCAACCTCGGCCAGCTGGCCGAGAAGAACGGCTGGGCCGGCATCCTGGTCAACGGCTGCGTGCGCGACGCGCTCGAGCTCAACGCCTGCGAAGTGGGGATCCGTGCGCTGGCCACGCATCCGCAGCGCAGCTTCCGCAAGGGCGCCGGTGACCGCGACCTTCGCGTCACCATCGCCGGCGTGGCGGTGCATCCGGGCGACTGGATTTATGCGGATGTGGACGGCGTGCTGGTGTCGCGCGCTGCGCTCTGAGCGAAAGCATCCTCAATAAAGAACGGCTTCCCGCGGGAAGCCGTTTTTGTTTGCGCCTGTGTGCGCGTCTTGGGGAGGAACGGCTCAGTTCTTGCGCAGAATATTGTCGATCGCTGCCGTCTGCGTCACGATTTCCTGCAGGTCCTGGTTCAGCAGGCTGGCGCGCCGCTGCAACGTGGCCCAGCCCGACCAGGCGCTGGCTTCGGCGGCCAGCGGCTCGGGCGTGACCGGGCCGACCAGTTCGATCCTGCCCGACAACGCCTTCTGTTCCGGCGCCTCCGGCGACACCACCACGGCGCCTTTGCGCTTCCTGGGTTGGGGCGCGAGGATGCGCTGGGCTTCGGCCAGGTGCTGGCTGGCTTCCAGGTAAGTGTCTTCGATCAGCTTGTTGACCGGGCCTTCGGGGACGTTATCCTGATGGCGCCGCAGCATCAGGCGCAGCGCGGCGATGTGCGCGGCCACCAGATAGTTCTGCACGATGAAGCGGTTCAGCTCCTTGACTGCGCGGTGCTTGGTCACCGGCTCGTCCATCATGCGCACCAGCGCCGAGATCAGCGCCGCCAGGCTGTCCATGAAGCCCTTGCGGCAAACGCGGTAGAAGAAGTCGTCCTTGACCTTGCCCTCCAGCATGTCGCGGCTGGCGGTGAGGTAGCGCTGGCTGGCCTTGAGCACGTTGCGCAGCAGCTTGGGCAGGTCGCGGTATTCCCAGGCCGGCAGCACGTAGCTGAACAGGGTGGCGATGACCACGCCGATGATGGTGTCGATCAGGCGCTCGCCGATCACGCCCTGATGGCCGGCCGGCACCAGCAGGTTCAGCAGCATCAGGATCTGCACCGAGGCGGCGATGGCGGTGTAGCGGTACTTCACGTAGGTGAAGGCCGGCGCGGCCACGCTGGCGGCGAACAGCACTGCCATCTGGCCCATCGGGTTGTGCACGAAGCGCAGGATCAGCATGGTGATCAGGCAGCCGATGATGGTGCCGATCAGGCGATCGGCCATGCGTTGCTTGGTGGCGCTGAAATTGGGTTTGAGGATGATGACGATGGTCAGCACGATCCAGTAGCCGTGCGCCATGTAGGGCAGGTGGTTGGAGATCCACAGCCCGGTGGTCACCGCCAGCGCCACGCGGATGGCGAAGCGGAAGATCGGCGACTGCCAGCGCATGTTCACCAGCAGCATGTTGAACTTGAACTTTTGCTGGGTCAGGAAGGGCGTCATGTCCGATCCCGGCAGGATCGGGATGGGGTCGACCGGGTTCTGCGTGGCCTGGTGCAGCTGGCCGATCAGCTCGATGATGTCGCGGATCTTGTTGTAGGTGACGCGCAGGATGGTCAGCGCTTCCTCGGAGGCCTGGTTCGGCCCCGGTTGCGCCATCTGCTGCATCTCGAACTGCAGCGCGCGCAGCTCCGCCTTGTAGCTCACCAGCGGCGCCGAGGCGCGCTTGCGGGTGATGGCGTAGGCGATCGATTCAATGTCCTCGCCGGCCTTGTTGGCAAGGTCGCGCAAGAAGATCATCACATCGGCATCGCCGAAGTGGTTGCGCAGGAAGGCATAGTCGGCATGGGTGGACAGGACCTGCTCGTAGAGCTCCAGCATCGACAGGTGCACCTGCACCAGCAGGCCGTCCTGCTTGGTGTACAGGTCGCGCAGGATCAGGTCGCGCGAGGCCTGCTGCTTGTCGGCCACCACGATTTGCTGGCGCACCAGCTGGTTGAACTGGTTGGCGAGGTCGTGCCGTACGTCATAGAAGTCGGCCTTGATGCGCAGGTAGCGCGCCAGCTCGAACAGCGCCTCGGCCAGCACCTGCTGCTTGATGCGGCGGCGCAGGAACCACGACACCGCCATCGAGTAGGCCAGGTAACCCAGGCCGCCGGCCAGGAAGAACAAGGCGTGCAGCAGGGCGTCGGCGATCGGCACCTGGTTTTCCATCGACAGCGTCATCACCATCAGCGCGGCGAACTGCAGCGGCATGGTCTTCTTGCCGTACACCACCATCATGCTGGCGAAGAAGCTGACCACCACCATCATGGCGCTGACCAGCCAGGGAATCGGCGCGGCCAGGCTGATCACCAACATCACCACGGTACACAGCAACACGCCGGCCAGCATTTCATTGAATTTGTGACGCAGCGGGCTGGGCAGATCCATCAGGCTTGTGCACAGCGCGCCCAGAAACACCGTCATGGTGGTTTGCATGTCGGCCACGTTGTAGACCAGCATCGTGAAGCCGACCACTCCGATCGCGATCCGCACCCCAGTATAGAAATAATGACTGAATAGAAACGTGCGGATGTCCAGGGCGTAATGCATGAAGACGTATCGACGTTGAATCGCCGTTCAATTTTAGTAGGTGCTTATTCTGTGCCTTCTCGGACGATTAAACAACAGAGGGACGGCCCCGGTGTTCAAAACAAATACCTTGAACAAAACGGAGCGAGGAAGGTCGGGCGCATGCAGCGGCGTCGGCAAGCGGCTGTGCGCGGGCACAGCACGAACGAAGTGAAGTTTTTTCACCGCCGCCGGCCATGCAGGCGAGGGCGGCGGTGGATAGATCACGCAATCAGGGCAGCGGGAACACGAGGCAGGTGGTGGTGGCGTGGGCGTACAGCTTGCCCTCGGCATCGATGATGCGGCCTTCGGCGATGCCGACTTGCTTGCCCACCTGGATGACTTTGCCTTCGGCACGCACCGGGCCGACCTTGTCGGTGAGCGCGCGCACCAGGTTGACCTTCAGCTCCAGCGTCGTGTAGCCCATGCCTTGCGGCAGCATCGAATGCACGGCGCAGGCCACGGCCGAATCCAGCAGCGTGCAGAAGTAGCCGCCATGCACGCTGCCCAGCGGATTGTAGTGGCGCTTGCTGGGCGTGCCCTGGAACACGATGCGCCCGGGTTCGCCCTCGACCGGGATGAAGTCCAGCGTCTCGGCGATGGGCACCGAGGGGAGCAGGCCGTCCCAGATCTTCTGCAGGAATTCCATGCCGCTGCCGGCCTTCAGGTCTTCCAGGCTGGATACGCCCGGCGGCGCCAGCTTGGCGCGGACTTCTTCTTCCTGCTTGCGCCACAGCGCGAGTGTCTCTTCTCTGGTGGTCATTGTGCTTCCTCTGGACGCGCGGCGTCCTGCGTCTCTCTTATAGGTGGTGGATCGGGAGGCCTTGCCTGCGGCAAGTGACTTTTATTATGCAAGACGATAGTGCGGTCGTCAAAAATTTCTCGAACGTTCGTTTTAAAGCGTCAGTTTGATGGTCTGCAGGTTCTTGCCGAGCTTGCCGGCAGTGAAAGAAGAGCTCGGGCAAGGCCCCTTTTTCACGATGAGAATTTTTCATTTCGCATCGTGAAAACTGCAGGTGCACAGCATCAAAAACATTTTTCATTTTCCGAATTTTCTTTCCGTATCGCGAAAATGTGTAATTAAGTGTTTGATTTTATTGGTATAAATAATTTAATAATGTCTTATATAAGACATTGTTGCTCTGCACATGGCGGGACTACTATGAAGTCATGGAATTCGCGATTTCATCCAGTTTTTAAACACCTCAACATTGATGGAAAAGGAGAACACCATGAGCACACGTGAACAGCAGATCCAGGCACTGGAACGCGACTGGGCCGAAAACCCGCGTTGGAAGGGTATCAAGCGCAATTACACCGCCGCCGACGTGGTTCGCCTGCGCGGTTCGCTGCAGGTCGAGCACACGCTGGCCAAGCGCGGCGCCGACAAGCTGTGGAACCTGGTCCATAACGAGCCCTTCGTCAACGCCCTGGGCGCGCTGACCGGCAACCAGGCGATGCAGCAGGTGAAGGCCGGTCTGAAGGCGATCTACCTGTCCGGCTGGCAAGTCGCCGGCGACGCCAACCTGGCCGGTGAGATGTATCCCGACCAGTCGCTGTACCCGGCCAACTCGGTGCCGATGGTGGTCAAGCGCATCAACAACACCTTCGCCCGCGCCGACCAGATCCAGTGGTCCGAAGGTCGTGACGACATCGACTTCTTCGCGCCCATCGTGGCCGACGCCGAAGCCGGTTTCGGCGGTGTGCTCAATGCCTTCGAACTGATGAAGTCCATGATCGAAGCGGGCGCCGCCGGCGTGCACTTCGAAGACCAGCTGGCGTCTGTGAAGAAGTGCGGCCACATGGGCGGCAAGGTGCTGGTGCCGACCCGCGAAGCCTGCGAAAAGCTCAATGCGGCGCGCCTGGCGGCCGACGTGATGGGCACCAAGACCCTGGTGATTGCCCGTACCGACGCGGAAGCGGCCGACCTGCTGACCTCCGATGTGGATGCCAACGACAAGCCGTTCCTGTCCGGCGAGCGCACCGTCGAGGGCTTCTTTAAGACCCATCCGGGCATCGACCAGGCGGTCTCGCGCGGCCTGGCCTACGCCGAATACGCCGACATGGTGTGGTGTGAAACCGGCAAGCCGGACCTGGCCTTCGCCAAGACCTTCGCCGAAGCCATCCACGCCAAGTTCCCGGGCAAGCTGCTGGCGTACAACTGCTCGCCCTCGTTCAACTGGAAGAAGAACCTGGACGACGCCACCATCGCCAAGTTCCAGCGCGAGCTGGGCGCGATGGGCTACAAGTTCCAGTTCATCACGCTGGCCGGCTTCCACGCCCTGAACTACTCGATGTTCAACCTGGCGCATGGTTATGCCCGCAACCAGATGTCGGCCTTCGTGGAGCTGCAGGAAGCCGAATTCGCCGCCGCCACCAAGGGCTTCACCGCGGTCAAGCACCAGCGCGAAGTCGGCACCGGTTACTTCGACGCCGTGACCCAGGCGATCCAGCAAGGCCAGTCGTCGACCACCGCGTTGCACGGCTCGACCGAGGACGAACAGTTCTTCGAAGACAAGTCGGAGAAGAAGGCGGCCTGATGACGCAGCCGTAACGATGGTCTTGAGTGTGGTGTGACGCCGGCCTGTTTCGTGTGCAGGCCGGCAGGGGTGATCCCCCAACCTGGAACCGCAGCCCAAAAGGCTGCGGTTTTTTTATGGGTGGTGTGGCATGACGAACGTCACTGGATCCCGGCCTGCGCCGGGACGATCGGTAGTAGAGGGATTCGCTCGACCGAGCGTTCAGGAAACCTTCCCATGGTCGTCCCGGCGCAGGCCGGGACCCAGCGTCGTTGAGTTGACGGCGCTGTAGGGAGAAACTACAACGTACGCTGCCCGCTGATGCGCCCGTCGCGCACTTCGAAGACTTCATCGCCCAGCGCCTCGACGTCGGCCGGGTCATGGGTGATCAGTAGCATGTGCACGTCCAGCCGTTGTTGTAGCTCGGCCAATTCGCGCCGCATGCGTTCGCGCAGGGAGGGGTCGAGCGCGGAAAAGGGCTCGTCCAGCAGCAGGATGTCGGGTTCCGAGACCAGCGCCCGCGCCAGCGCCACGCGTTGCCGCTGGCCGCCGGAGATCTGGCTGGGGTGGCTGCCCGCCACCGCTTGCAGCTCGAAGGCCGCCAGCCATTTCTGCACGGCCGGGTGCGAGGCCGGGCGACGCAGGTTGAAGCAGCCGCGCGCAAGGCCGAAGGCGATGTTCTGCGCCACGGTCAGGTGCGGGAAGAGGGCGTAGTCCTGGAACAGATAGGCGACGTTGCGCTCCTGCACCGGGACGTTGATTTGTTGCTGCGCGTCGAACAAGGTGCGGCCGTCCAGTCGGATGTGGCCGGCGTCGGGCGTCATCAAACCGGCCATGGCCTTGAGCGTGAGGCTCTTGCCGGAACCGGAGGGGCCGTACAGCACGATACGGTCGCTGTCGGAGGCGAAGGCGATGTCGAGGTCGAACACGCGGTCGCCCGCGCGCAGTTTTTTCTGGATCTGGAGTTCGACGCTCACGGCGGGTGCGAAGGGAGAAAAGAGAAGAGGGAAGCTTAGCGCAATCAGCGCAGCTGCAGCTGGTTGCGGTCCGGCACCAGGCGTCCGGCCAGCATCAGCACAGCCACGCAGGTGATGGAGGTGATCACTACCAGCATGGTGGCGGCGCCGTCGTCACCGGCTTGCACCGCCTCATAGATGGCCACCGACAAGGTCTGGGTGCGCCCCGGCAGGTTGCCGGCCACCATCAGGGTGGCGCCGAATTCACCCAGCGCGCGGGCGAACGCCAGCAGCACGCCGGCGGCGATGCCCTTGGTCGCCAGCGGCAGGCTGACGCGGAAGAACACGCCGGCTTCCGTCACGCCCAGCACGCGGGCGGCGTTTTCCAGCTGGTGGTCGACGTTCTCGAAGGCGGCGCGCGCAGCCTTCAGCACCAGCGGGAAGGCGACGATGGTGGACGCTACTACTGCGCCTTGCCAGGTGAACACCAGCTGGATGCCCATGCTATCCAGCCAGGCGCCGAAGGTGCCGCGGCGACCGAACAGCACCAGCAGGTAATAGCCCAGCACCGTTGGCGGCAGCACCAGCGGCAGCGTCAGCACCGAGTCGATGAAGTCACGCAGCGGCGAGCGCCAGCGCGACAGCCCGTAGGCGGCCGCCACGCCTAGCACCATATTGGCCAGGGTGGCCAGGCCGGCGACCTTCAGCGAGAGCAGCAGTGGTGTCCAGACCGGGTGCATGGCGTGCGCGTCCTTGTGCAGCTATTACGGTTTCAGGAAGCCGTAGCGCGCCAGCACGGTCTGGCCGGTCGGCGACAGGATGTAGCTGACGAACTTGTCGGCCAGTTCCTTTTGCTGGGTGCCGGCGGTCACGGCGATCGGGTAGGTGGCCGGGGTGTCGGACGGGATGCGCACGGCGACCTTGACCTTGTCCGGCATCACGGCGGCATCGGTGGCGAACACGAAGCCGGCGTCGACCTCGCCGCGGGCGACGTAGTCGAGGCTGGTGCGCACGTTCTCGGCCATCACGCCCTTGGCTTGCACTTGCGACCACAGGCCGGCTTGCTCCAGCGCGGTCTTGGTGTAGCGGCCGAACGGCACCGAGGCCGGGTTGCCCAGCGCGATGCGCTTGTATTCAGGCTTGGTCAGGTCGTTCAGGGCGGCAGGCACCAGCTTGGCGTCATGCGGGATGATCAGCACGATGCCGTTGGCGGCGAAGTTCTTGCGGGTGGCCTGGTTGACGGCCTTTTCGGCGACCGCCTTGTCCATCGCGGTCTGGTCGGCCGAGGCGAACACGTCGGCCGGCGCGCCGCGCACGATCTGCTGCATCAGGATGTCGGAGGCGCCGAAGTTGGTGACCACTTTCACGCCCGGATTCTGCTGTTCGAAAGACTGGGCCAGCTCCTTGAAGGCATTGGTCAGGCTGGCGGCGGCCGAGACCACCAGGTCGGTGGCGTGCGCGGCGCTCGCGGAAAACATCAGGGTGGCGGCGAATGCCGCGCCGAGGGCAGCTTTCAGGCGTGTTTTCTTCAGCATCT
Organism: Herbaspirillum sp. LeCh32-8; assembly: GCF_017814915.1. Taxonomy (GTDB): domain Bacteria; phylum Pseudomonadota; class Gammaproteobacteria; order Burkholderiales; family Burkholderiaceae_D; genus Herbaspirillum. The sequence goes on from NZ_JAGIPZ010000001.1 coordinate 629,908, forward strand.
GTGGTCCTCTGGTTTGGTGTGGAAATCGGCGCCAGGCACATGGGGTGTGCAGACAAGCAAAAGCGCGCGGCCCCCGGGCGACGCGCGCTTGAATTCGTCGAAATATACGCAAGGATATAGCGGCAGTCAACCGGATGCCTAACTGTGCTCGATTCCACGCCGCTTGTGTGTACCCACCGCTGCGACGCCCTTGTACAATCACGCGCATGAATGATTCCAAGACCATCCGATTGCGCGTGATGCAGGGCGACGCCATCGCCTTCGGCCCGGGGAAGGCCGAGCTTTTGCTGGCCATCGAGCACGCCGGGTCGATCTCCGGCGCCGCGCGCGAGATGGAGATGTCCTATCGCCGCGCCTGGCTGTTGGTGGAGGAAATGAATCGCTGCTTCGCCAGTCCGCTGGTGACTACCGCCACCGGCGGCGCGCGCGGCGGCGGCGCTGTGGTCACCGACGTCGGGCGCGATGTGCTGGCGCGCTACCAACGCATGCAGAAGAAGGCCAACGCCAGTATTGCCGCCGATCTTGCCTACTTGCGTTCGTTGATGGGCGACGAGGCACCATGAGGGGCGCCGCCGATGCATGAAATCTGGCTCAAATACCGGCTGCGGGTGCTCAATGCCTGCCGCGTCTCGGAAAGCCATTCGATGTTGTTGTGGGGCGCGTTGGCCGGTTTTGTGGGAGCGCTGGCGACAATCGCCTTCCGCGAATGCATTGCGCTGCTGCAGCAATTGCTGACCGGCCAGGACGGCAGTTTCGTCGATATCGCCAAAAACCTGCCTTGGTATATGCGGGTGCTGCTGCCCACTTGCGGCGGCGTGGTGGCGGGCTTGTTCCTGGTCTGGGCCAAGCGCACCCCGGCCGGCGCCGGCGGCGACTATATGGAAGCGGTCGCCATCGGTGACGGCGCCATTCCCGTGCGCAACACGCTGTTGCGCAGCATCTCTTCGCTAGCCACGATTGCCTCGGGAGGCTCCATCGGTCGCGAAGGGCCGATGGTGCAGCTGGCCGCCTTGTGCGCCTCGCTGGTGGGCAAGTTCTCGCATTTCCCGGCGTCGCGCCTGCGCCTTCTGGTGGCGTGCGGCGCGGCGGCCGGCATTACCTCGGCCTATAACGCGCCGATCGCCGGCGCCTTCTTCATCACCGAGATTGTGCTCGGCTCGCTGGTGATGGAAAGCTTCGGGCCGGTGGTGGTGGCCTCGGTGGTGGCCAACATCACCATGCGCGAGCTGCCCGGCTACAAGCCATCCTATGAAATGCCGTTCTTCCCCGAGATCGCCGGCTGGGAGGTGCTGTTGTTCGTCGTGCTGGGCGTGCTGGCCGGCATGCTGGCGCCGCAGTTCCTGCGGGTGCTGGAGTTCGGCAAGGCGGCCTTCGGCAAGTTGCGGCTGCCCTTGCCGGTGCGCCTGGGCGTGGGCGGCCTGCTGGTCGGCCTGATTTCGATCCGGGTGCCGGAGGTGTGGGGCAACGGCTACAGCCTGGTCAATTCGCTGCTGCATACCACCTGGGTGTGGCAGGCGGTGCTGACGGTGCTGGTGGTCAAGGTGCTGGCAACCTCAATTACCGTGGGTTCCGGCGCGGTGGGGGGGATTTTCACGCCGGTGCTGTTTGTCGGCGCCTCGGTGGGCTTTTTGTTTGGCGACGCGGCGCAGGCGCTGCTGCCGTTCCATGTATCGCAGCCGTTCGCCTACGCGATGGTCGGCATGGGGGCGTTTCTGGCGGCAGCGTCCAATGCGCCGCTGATGGCCATTCTGATGATCTTCGAGATGACGCTGAGTTACCAGGTGGTGCTGCCGCTGATGCTGTCGTGCGTGCTGGCCTATGTGGTGGCGCGCGGCCTGGACGGCCGCTCGATGTACGACATCACGCTCAAGCGCCACAAGGATGCCGAGGAGCGCCTGCGCCTGCGCGGCACCCACATGAGCGAGCTGATTCGCCCGGCTGAGACGGTGTTGCGCGAGGATGCCAGCTTGGAAGAGGTGAGCGCGGTGTTCCTCAAGTACCCGGTGAAATATGTCTACGTTGTGGACGAGCGCGAGCGCTACCAGGGGGTGGTGGCGCTGCAGGACATCACCTCCTGGCTGCTGGACAAAAAGGAGCCGGGCGGGCGCCTGGCTCGCGATTTCCTGCGGCGGCATTTCCTGCATGAAGTGACGCCCGAGATGTCGTTGGGCGAAGCGCTGCAATTGTTCCTGGATCACCAGGGCGAGCGCCTGCCGGTGGTGGCCAGCGCCGAAGATCCGCGCCTGTTGGGGGTGGTGTTCAAGACCTCGCTGCTGGATGCGTATTTCAGGCTGGACCGCTCGGGCAACTAGGCGGCGTAATTCCCTGTTAATTATTTTCAGGCGCTGTTGCCGTCGGCGCTGGCTCGCATCTTCAGGCCGGGCGCGGCTTCCCCCTCCGGCAAGGCTGGCGCGGGCATCGGCAACTGCTGTTTCTTTGTAACAAAAACGGGACGGCGGGCCTAAGCCACTCGTATCCTTGCTAGAATGCCAAACGTTTTCCTCTGTCGGACGGCGGCATTGCGCCGACTCGTGCGATTTCCAACCCCTTCTAATACGAATTCCAAATGCTGAGTTATCGCCACGCTTTTCATGCCGGCAATCACGCCGACGTCCTGAAGCACATGGTGGTGATTCAATTGATGCGCTACCTTGGGCAGAAAGACACTGCCTACATGGTCATCGACACGCACGCCGGCGCCGGCGTGTATGCGCTCGATGGCGACTACGCCAGCAAGAACGCAGAATACGAAACCGGCATCGCCCGCCTGTGGAACCGCGACGACCTGCCGGAAGCGGTGCAAGAGTACGTCGACGTGGTCAAGTCGCTCAATCCGAGCGGCAAGATGCGTTATTACCCCGGCTCGCCGTACTGCGCCGAGAAGACCATGCGCGACCAGGATCGCCTGCGTCTGTTTGAGTTGCACCCGACCGAGGTCAAGGTGCTGGACCAGAATTTCCGCAAGCTCGAAGAACACGCCGCAGCGCAAGGCCAGCGCCCGAGCGCGCGCGGCAAGCGCGTGATGGTGCAAAAAGGCGACGGCTTCCTGGCGTTGAAGGCGATGCTGCCGCCGCCGTCACGCCGCGGCTTGGTGCTGATCGATCCCCCTTATGAAGACAAGCGCGATTACGCGCGCACGGTCGAAGTGCTGCGCGATGCGCTGACGCGCTTCCCGACCGGCATGTATGCGGTGTGGTATCCGGTCCTGCAGCGCAACGAGTCGATCCAGCTGCCCGAGCGCCTCAAGCGCCTGGGCGCCAAGAGCTGGCTGCACGTCACGCTGGCCATTCACGGCCCGGCGCCGGACGGTTTCGGCTTGCACAACAGCGGCATGTTCATCCTCAATCCGCCGTGGACGCTGGAGCCGATGCTGCGCGAGCTGATGCCTTACCTGGTCGACGTGCTGGGTGTAGACGAGAGCGCCGGCTTTGTCCTCGAATCGGGGGAAGTATGACGACTGCTCATTCGTTGCGCATGAGTATTTATGATTTTTTTGATGTTGATAGTTTCCCGCATGGTGGAAGCGATGCCGAATCGGCATACAATGTCGGGATTGCTCAAAATAAAGAATCATTGCATCGCTTGGGGTAACTAAAATAACAACCATGCCTGATCAGTCATCTGACAATTCCAACGCCGCGCAGCACGCCCTGGATTTCTTCCTGGCACGCCAGCCCATCCTGAACCGCGAGCAGGATCTGATCGGCTACGAGCTGCTGTTTCGCAGCGCCGCGTTCGGTCCGGCCAACGTCAAGGACGGCGTGACGGCGACGGCGGCGGTGATTGCGCACGCGTCCGAACTGGGGCTGTCAAACGTCATCGGCAACCTGCAGGGCTTCATCAACGTCGATGCGGCAGTGCTGATGAGCGACTTCATCTACTTCCTGCCGGCCGACAAGGTGGTGCTGGAAATCCTGGAAACGGTGCGGGTCACCCCGGAACTGGTGACGCGCGTGCGCGAGCTGGTCAAGGCGGGTTACGTGTTCGCGCTGGACGACGTGGTGGCGGAGTCGGCTGAAATCGAACAACTGCTGCCGATGATCAAGATCATCAAGATCGACGTGATGGAAGTCGATCCCAGCAAGCTGCTGAAGCTGTCGGTGCATTTCAAGCGCGCGCAGAAGGAGCTGCTGGCCGAAAAGGTCGAGACGCTGGAGCAGTTCAACGATTGCGTGACCTTCGGCTTCGATTATTTCCAGGGCTATTACTTCGCCAAGCCCATGATCTTGCAGGGCAAGAAGCTGGAAGCGTCGAAAGTGGTGATCATGCACCTGTTGACGCTGCTGGTGCGCAACGTCGACAACGGCGAGATCGTGCGCTACATCAAGCGCGACGTGGCGCTCAGCCTGACGCTGCTGCGCCTGGTCAATACGCCCGTGTACGGCTTCCAGAAATTCATTGATTCGCTCGGCCAGGCGCTGATCGTGCTGGGTCGCCGCCAGTTGAAGCGCTGGCTGCAGATCCTGCTGTACGCCAACACCGAGAAGGACAAGGCCGCGCTGTCGCCGCTGATGATCCTGGCCGCTACGCGCGGCAAGATGTTGGAGTTGATCACGGCCAAGCTGCGTCCCGGCCGCCGCAAGATGTCGGAGATGGCCTTCACGGTCGGCATCATGTCGCTGGTCGATGCGCTGTTCGGCATGAGCATGGAAAGCGTGCTGCGCCAGATCACCGTCAGCACCGAAATCCGCGAAGCGCTGCTGCGTCGCACCGGCTTTTACGGCATGGCCCTGAAGCTGGTCGAGTGCACCGAGCAGCGTGAGCAGGATCAGGAGGAAATGCAGCGTCTGCTCGACGAGCTGCAGCTGTCGGCCGACGATTTCTTTGAAGCGGAAAAGTACGCCTTCGAGTGGGGCAACAGCATCTCCACCAACAACGTTGGCCAGTCGGCCAATGTGTCGATGGCGCCGCCGCCGGACGGCTACATCGACGACGATGACGACGATTGAATCAAGGTCGTGCCGGATGAGGTGATGAACAAAAGGCTGCTGTCGAAGCAGCCTTTTTCATTTCTGCTGGATCTCTGTTTTATGTCTTCTTGTTTCCGGCCTTGCAGGCCGTGACGCCACAACGGCAAGGCGCGACGACGAATTCAGTGCGAGCGATATTTCTTCATGCGCGCGGCCAGCCGCCGCAACAGGCGCGCCAGCCGGCTGCCTTCGGGACGGGTCTTCCAGCGCGCGGCGAAGCGGCGCAGCGAGCGCTTGAGCGTCGCCAGCAAGGCGTGCGCCTGGCGCCAGCCGGCGCTGGCATGCAATTGCGCGATCACCCTGTCCTTGAAGGCCAGCAAGCGGTCATGGGCGCGCTGGAACCATGCCAGCGACAACAGGCTGCGCCGCGTCAGCGCGTAGATGCGCGCCACCAGCGCGGTGCCGAATATCTTGGCGGCGAGGATGATGAGCAGGCCCAGCGTGGGGTGGCCGTGGGTGATGGAGAGCAGCGCCAGGATCTTGACCGGCAGCAGCAATAGCGTGGGCGCCAGGAAGATCAGCAGCGCGGCATAGGGCGAGAGCCGCTCCACCCAGCGTTGCAGCCGAATCAGGAACGGCCAGGCAGGAATGCGCGCCAGCACGGCCTGGGTGACATCCCACAGCCACTCCTCCAGCATCAGCAGCAGCGCGGCCGTGTAGATCAGCGGCGCCAGCAGCCGGCGCCGCCATTTGGCATGGCGCGGCGGCGGTGGCGTGGGTTGCGGCACGGAAGGGCCTCAGACCTGGCGGGCCTTGATCAGCGACAGCCAGCGGTCGCCCCACTTGATGTCGCTCATGCAGGAAGCGTAGTCGGTCACCACGCGCGCGGCGCGCTCCAGCAGCTGGATGTCGGCTTCGTGCTGGCGCGCCACGTGCGGGTCTTCCAGGAACAGGACGCGGCGGCACTGGCGCTCCAGGATCAGCTCGGCGATCTGGGCGTCGCCGCCCAAGGGGCCGGAGAGGAAGGGCTTGACCCAGTTGCGGCCGGCTTCGCCCTTGATTTTCATGGCCAGCTGGTTCAGCAGGCCGCCGGTGGTGCCGGTGGCGCAGCGGAAGGCGAACTTGTCGAGCACCTCGAAGTGTTTCTCGGCCAGCTCCAGCATGCGCGACTTCATGGCGTCGTGGGCGATCAGGGCGATGCCTTCCTGGCCCAGCTTGTAGCGCTCGTCAAAGGCCGGGTCGGGCGCTTCGCCGTTGGCGATGGATTCCAGCTCGAACCACTCTTGGGCGCCGGCCAGCGTCGACAGGAAGGGCTTGCCGTGGATCACGCACTGGCGCTTGAGCGCCACCGCCTCGGGGAAGGTGGAGGAGGGGTCGACCGGGTCGATCAGATAGATCACGGCGTCCAGCGTGCGCTCTGGATCGGCATCCACGGTGCGCGAGACCAGTTTCATCAGCCCGCCCTGGCGCCCGTACGGGAAGCGCACCAGGTGGGGGTAACCCGGCAACAGGTCCATCTGGCCGATGGCGTCGAGTGTGCGGCCGACCACGATCAGCTCGGGCTGCAACGTCTCGATGCGGCGGCGCGAGCCGGTCAGCAGCTGAACCAGCGCGGAGTCGGGGGCGTCCTGATGGGTGCGGTTGGCAATGAGGCCGATGCGGTAGCGGGGGGCGATGGAGGAAGGCATGGATGAGCGCGTATAAGGGCTAGGCTGGGCTGGTGAGCAGGGGCGATGAGATGAGGATTATCGCCGAGCGCGGCGCAAAGGGCGAGGGGGCGGCGCAGAAAAGCGCACGACGCGCCCGACGTACACCGCCGCGGCGAGTGCAACTGTACCTTCGTCGCGCCCGCCATGCGGCTACAATGTGGTTTGACCTTCGCACCCGATCAGCGGGCGCGGCAAGCATATCCGGACTGAATACAGCATGAACAAGGCGTTTGTAAAAGAATCCGACGGCGGCGACGACGATGACGGGATCGCGTTGCCGGCCATCCCTGCCGGCTCCAAGAACTACATGACGCCGCAGGGCCACCAGCGTATCAAGGACGAGCTGCTGCACCTGATCGACGAGGAGCGGCCGGAGGTGGTCAAGATCGTGTCCTGGGCCGCCTCCAATGGCGACCGCTCGGAGAACGGCGACTATCTCTACGGCAAGAAGCGCCTGCGCGAGATCGACCGCCGCATCCGCTTCCTGACCAAGCGCCTGGACCTGGCCGAGGTGGTCGACCCAGCCGTGCACCACGGCAGCGACCAGATCTTTTTCGGCGCCACCATCACCTACGAGAACCAGCGCGGGGAAGAGCACACGGTGACCATCGTCGGCATCGACGAGCTGGATCCCTTGAAGGGCAAGATCAGCTGGATTTCGCCGGTGGCGCGCGCGCTGACCAAGGCGCGCGAGGGGGATGAGGTGGTGCTGCAGACGCCGTCCGGCGTGGAGCAGCTGACCATTCTTGAAGTGAGCTATCCGGCCCCGCAGTAAGCGCGGCCGCGCCAATACCGATCCAATCGAGGACGAGGAGCCCGGCATGCCCATTGGCTTGCCGGAACAACATGACTGCGAGCGCCGCCGACGGCGCCACGTTAACAACATCCAACTGTCCACGGGAACACCATGTCCATCGTCTTTGCCAGCCTGAATCATCCGCAACGCGTCGTCCTGGCGGCCGAGGTGCATTCGCGGCCTTTCCTGCAGCTCACGCGCTCAGAAACGCTCACGCACCTGGCCGTCTACGTGCGCGAAGACGGCAACGGCAGCCAGCACGCGCGGGCCCAGCATGCCTTGCTGGACGCCTTGTGCGCGCACTTCGGCGTGGTGGCGCCGGGCGCCGAAGCCAAGCACTTCTATCACGACTTTGGCCGCTTCCGCCTGAAGTGGGAGTGTCACACCGAGTTCGCCACTTACACCTTCGCCCAGGCGCACGAGGACGAACTCTCCACCACGGAGGCCTTCGCCCGCGCGCCGCTGACGCATATTCCGCAGCAATGGCTGCTGTCGCTGCAGGGCAAGTTGATGGTGGCCGCGCACGTCGTGGTTGAGCCCGGCGCCGACGACACGGCGGCCACCGCGCGCAACATGCAGCGCATCTTCGAGGGCAAGCTGATGAGTTCCAGCAAGGTGCTGCAGGGCGGCGAGATCTGGACCGACTTCCAGATCCAGTCGGACGGCTTCTCGCGCTTCGTGGTACGCGACATCGGCCTGCGCGAGCTGCAGGGCGGTCGCCTGGCCCAGCGTATCCTGGAGATCGAAACCTATCGCATGATGGCGCTCTTGGGCTTGCCGCATGCGCAGCAGTCCGGCCCCTTGCTGAACCAGATCGAAGGCGACCTGGCGGCCCTGACCGCCGCCATGGTGCAGTCCGAGCAGTCGACCGGCGGCACGCCCGAGCAGCAGGCCGAGGACGAGCGCGTGCTGCACAAGATCACCGGCCTGGCGGCGCGCATCGAGAAACTGTCGCTGGAGAACAGCTACCGCTTTTCGGCCTCGCAGGCTTACTTCCGGCTGGTGCAGGCGCGCATCGAAGAGTTGCGCGAGCAGCGCATCGAAGGCGTGCCGACCATCGGCGAATTCATGGAGCGCCGGCTGATGCCGGCTATGAACACCTGCCAGGCGATCGCGCATCGGCAGGAAGCGCTGGCCGAGCGTATCGCCCATACCAACGACTTGCTGCGCACCCGCATCGGCATCGTGCAGGAGCAGCAGAACCGCCAGATCCTGGAGTCGATGAATGCCCGTGCGGCCCAGCAGCTGAAGCTGCAGCAGGCGGTGGAGGGCTTGTCGGTGGCAGCCATCTCGTATTACGTGATCGGCCTGATCGGCTATGCCGGCAAGGCCGCCAAGGCGGCCGGACTGCCGATCAATCCGGACCTGGCCACCGGGCTGGTGGTGCCGGTGGTGGCGGCCTGCGTGTGGCTGGGCTTGCGCCGCATGCACAAGGGACTGGGGCATCATTAAGCGTCCGTTGCCGCCGGCGAGAGCGTAAAAAAAACGGGGCGAACCGCTTGTGGCGGCTCGCCCCGTTTGCCTCCAGGGGAGGATGCGATCAGATGGTCGAGGTGATCTTTTGCTCGGCGCTGGCCAGGGCCGCCTTGATGGCGTCGTCGCCCATGGAGACGCCTTCGGCCACCACCAGTTCGACATCGGTGATGCCGATGAAGCCCAGCGCGCTCTTGATGTACTTGCCCTGGAAGTCCAGCGCTTCCATCGGGCCTTCGGAATACTTGCCGCCGCGGGTCAGGATCACGATGGCTTTCTTGCCGGTGACCAGGCCGACCGGGCCGTTTTCGGTATAGCGGAAGGTGCGGCCGGCGCGGAACACGTGGTCAATCCAGGTCTTCAGCGTGGACGGTGGGGCGAAGTTGTACATCGGCACGCCAATCACCAGGGTGTCGACCGACAGCAGCTCGTCAACCAGGGCATCGGATTGCTTGATCAGCGTGGCCTGCTCGGCATTGCGGTTCTCGGCCGGGGTGAAGTAGGCGCCCAGCAGGGCTTCGGTGATGTGCGGCAGGGCGTCGCTGGCCAGGTCGCGGTGAACCACCTTGCCGCCCGGGTTCTTGGCCTTCCATTGCTCGGCAAAGGAGGCGGTCAGCTGGCGCGAGATGGAGCCGCTGGTGCGGGCGCTGGAGTCGATGTGCAGCAGGGTGCTCATGGTGTTTCCTTTCGATTGCGTCGCCATTGTTTGCTTGGTGGCAATGGCGTCGGTGGTGGGTGTTGCCGACGGGAACCCCGCGGCAGATCGTCGAATGCAGCGCCGGAAGCGGTGGAGACGAAATGGATGTATCGTTGCTCCCTGATTTGCGTCGCTTGCGGCGTTGAAAGAACAATACCCAGTTTTCAATTCCTGCAGTAGATGCGAGAATCGCATTTCACTGATCCATTTTTTTCATTAATCTCCATGGTCGACCTGAACGATATCTGGCTTTTCGTCCACGTGGTCCGCTCCGGCAGCTTTGCCGCGGCCGGTCGCAAGCTGTCGATGCCGCCCAATACCATCAGCCGCCGCCTGCAGGCGCTGGAGGCGGGGCTGGGCGTACGCCTGCTGCAGCGCTCCACTCGGCAGCTCAACATGACTGCGGCCGGGCGGGAGTTTTTCGAGCGCTGCGCGCCGGGCCTGGAGGATATCGAGCACGCCAGTGCCAGCCTGACCGAGAGCAACGGCGAACCCTCCGGCAGCTTGCGGGTGGCCGCGCCGGTGGACTTCTTCGATAATTTCTCGATCGAGTGGATGCACGAGTTCATGCGCCTGTATCCCAAGGTGCAACTGGAGTTCGTGCTCAATGACGGCCGCGCCGACCTGATCGCCGAGGGCATCGACCTGGCCTTCCGCGGTGGCGTCCTGCCGGATTCCAGCCTGGTAGCCAAGAAGCTGGTGGAAAGCCACCGCGGCCTGGTGGCCAGCCCACGCTATCTGGAGCGCTTCGGCGCGCCGCAGACTTTGTCCGACCTGGTTGAGCATGCCTGCCTGGCGACCTCGCAGGCCTCGCAGCACACCACCTGGAAGCTGGAGGGGCCGCAAGGGCCGGAGACGGTGCGGGTCAATCCGCGCCTGTGCATCAATACCGCCCAGGGCCAACTGCGGGCCGCGCGCGCCGGGCTGGGCATTGCGCTGCTGCCGACCATGCTGGCGTCCGAAGACCTGCGCAACGGCACCCTGGTGCACATCCTGCCGGACTACCAGCGCGACGCCATGGGTTTGTATGCGGTCTATGTGCATCGCCGGCAGTTGCCCAGCGCGGTGAGCGCGTTGATCGATTTCTTCGCCGATAAACTGGAGCGCGGCATCGCCGACAAGGGCGAGCAGGTCTGCCAGGAGCATTTCGCCCGTGAGGAGGCGGCCAAGAAAGCGGCTGCGGCAGTGGCGACGCAGACATCCAGGGCCGGCAAGAAAGCGCCGGCGGATAGCCGCGAGCGCCGCGAGAAGGCGGTGGCGTGAGCTTGTCCCCGGCAAGCAAACTCCGGATGCCCGGAAAATAAAAAACGCCCGCATGACGCGGGCGTTTTTTATTCGGACGACAGATCTTGCCGTGCCGGGATCAGCCGCGCTCGCGCAGGATGCGGGTCACGCCGTCGATGTTGCGGATGCCGCGCATGGTGCGCGCCAGGTGCACGCGATCTTCGACCTGGATGGTGAAGCGCAGATACTTCATCGAAGACCCGCCGTCGTCGTCCATGCTGACCGAGACGATGTTGGCATCGGCTTCGCCGATTTCGGCGGCGATGCGCGCCAGCGTGCCGCGTTCGTTGTGGATCAGGATGGTGATGCGGCAGTCGAAGCGGCGATTGAGCTCGTGGCCCCACACCAGTTCGATCCAGCGGTCCGGCTCCTTCTCGTGCAGGCGCTTGGCTGTCTCGCATTCCTGGGTATGGACGATCAGCGTCTGGTCCGGCTTCAGGTAACCGGTCAGGCGGTCGCCCGGGATCGGCATGCAACAGGACGACAGCTGGGCCGATGCGCCTTCGCTGCCGGTGATGACCACCGGATCGGGCTTGTTGGGCAGCATCTGGCCCTCCGGATCCAGCTGCGGCACCGAGGAGCCGGCATCCATCATGCTCATGATGTGGCGCGCCACCAGCGGCGCCATGCGGGTGCCGATGCCGATCTCCGCGTACAGGTCGTCCAAGGTCTTGGCGCTGGATTCGTTCAACAGGCGTTCGACGATGTGGCCCGGCAGCTCCGGCTCGATGCCCAGCGTATGCAGAGCGTTGCCCAGCAGGCGCCGGCCGACGGCCTGCGACTCGATCTTGTTGGCGGTGCGCAGGCGATGGCGGATCGCCGAACGCGCCTTGCCGGTACGCACGTAGCTCAGCCAGTTGGGGCTGGGGCGCGAGGTCGGCGAGGTGATGATCTCGACGATGTCGCCGTTGTGCAGCTCGGCGCGCAGCGGAGCGGGCTCGTGGTTGATGATGGCCGAGGTGGTCTGGTCGCCGATGTCGGTGTGGATGCTGTAGGCAAAGTCCAGCGCCGTGGCGCCGCGCGGCAGGGCGATGATCTTGGACTTGGGCGTGAACACGTAGACCGAGTCGGGGAACAGGTCGACCTTGACGTGCTCCAGGAACTCGGCCGAGTCGCCGGTCTGCTTCTGGATGTCCAGCAGCGACTGCAGCCAGGCGTGGGTGCGCTGCTGCAGGTCGGTCAGGCTGCCTTCGTCGTCCTTGTACAACCAGTGCGCCGCCACGCCGGATTCGGCCACGCGGTGCATCTCGCGGGTGCGGATCTGGAACTCCACCGGGGTGCCATAGGGGCCGATCAGGGTGGTGTGCAGCGACTGGTAGCCGTTCAGCTTGGGGATGGCGATGTAGTCCTTGAACTTGCCCGGCATCGGCTTGAACAGCGAGTGCAGGGTGCCCAGCGCCACGTAGCAGTTGGCGAAGCTGTCGACCACCACGCGGAAGCCGTACACGTCCAGCACTTGCGAGAACGTCAGGTGCTTGTTGCGCATCTTGCGGTAGATGCCGTAGAGGGTCTTTTCGCGGCCGTCGACCTGGGCCGGGATGCCGGCGGCGATCAGCGTGCTGGTGACCGATTCCATGATCTTGGTGACCACTTCGCGGCGATTGCCGCGCGCGGCCTTGACCGCCTTGGACAGCGTGCGGTGGCGCAGCGGATAGAGGTGCGAGAACGACAGTTCCTGCAGCTCGCGGTAGATGTTGTTCAGGCCCAGGCGGTGCGCGATGGGCACGTAGACTTCCATGGTCTCGCGCGAGATGCGGCGTTTCTTCTCGGGCGGCATCGAGCCCAGCGTGCGCATGTTGTGCAGGCGGTCGGCCAGCTTGACCAGGATCACGCGCACGTCGCGCGCCATCGCCAGCAGCATCTTGCGGAAATTCTCGGCCTGGGCTTCGACCTGGCTCTGGAACTCGATCTTGTCCAGCTTCGACAGGCCGTCCACCAGCGAGGCGACGGGCGCGCCGAAGCGCTCGATTAGCTCTTCCTTCTTGACTCCCTGGTCTTCCATCACGTCGTGCAGGAAGGCCGCCATCATGGCCTGGGCGTCGAGCTTCCATTCGGCGCAGATCTCGGCTACCGCCAGTGGGTGCGAGATGTAGGGTTCGCCCGACTTGCGCATCTGGCCCAGGTGCATCTCATCGGCGAAGCGATAGGCTTCCTTGACCTTCTTCAGTTCGGAAGGCGTCAGATACTCTTCAAGCTTGGGAATCAGATGCGCGAACGTCGCCACGCCGCTGTGCGCAGCGGCGGGGACGGCTTCGTTCGGGGAAGTCGAGCGGCCGGAACCGGCTGCTCGTTTGTTGCTAGTCGTCGCTGATAATGAGGATTCGGTGGGGGTGAGGCTCATGCTTGACCGTTATCAGCTTCACGGACGGACCAGGATCAGGCCGGGACCTTTTTCAGCATTTCCAGGCCGACCTTGCCTGCGGCGATTTCGCGCAGGGCGGTGACGGTCGGCTTGTCCTTGGCGTCGACCTTCGGGGTGTGGCCCTGCAGCAGCTGACGGGCGCGATAGGTAGCGGCCAGGGTCAGCTGGAAACGGTTCGGGACTTGCTTGAGGCAATCTTCGATGGTGATGCGGGCCATGTAAAACTCCTGAATGACGGTCTTGCTTGAAATGATTGGAATGTCCTGGCGCCGAACTTACTGCGCGTGGATGCCAAGCTGGGTGAACAGGTAGGCGTTGCGCGCGGCTTGCTGCGGGAAGCGGCAGCGGGCTGCCTGGACAATCGCCGTCAGCTCGGACAAAGCGACGGCAAACTCTTGATTAATAATAACATATTCGAACTCGGGAGAGTGCGCGATTTCGCCGCCAGCGGCCAGGATGCGGCGGGTGATGACATGCGGCTCGTCCTGTCCGCGCTTCTTCAGGCGTTCTTCCAGCGCCGCAATCGATGGCGGCAGGATGAAGATGCCGATGGCGTTGGAGAACTGCTTCTTGACCTGCTGCGCGCCCTGCCAGTCGATTTCCAGCAGCACGTCGGTGCCGTTGGCGATCTGGTCGGCGATCATCAGGCGCGAGGTACCGTAGTAGTTGCCGTGCACCTCGGCCCATTCCAGGAACTCGCCCTCGGCCTGGCGCTTCAGGAAGTCGTCGGCACTGGTGAAATAATATTCGCGGCCGTGCTCTTCGCCCGGGCGCGGCGCGCGGGTGGTGTAGGAGATCGACAGCTTGATGGCCGGCTCCTGTTTCAACAGGGCATTGACGAGGGTCGATTTGCCGGCGCCGGACGGGGCGACCACCATGAACAGGCTGCCGGAAGTGGGGGTTTTAGCTGGCATGGGATCCTCGCTGTTTTTGTTGTGTGATTCGTAAATAGGGCTGTGGAGTCTGTCGCACGGGCGCAATGCCCGCCGGATTACTCGAGATTCTGGACTTGCTCGCGCATCTGGTCGATCAGCAGCTTCAACTCCATCGAGGCGTCGGCCAGTTCCTTGACGGCGGCCTTGGAGCCGACCGTGTTGGCCTCGCGGTTGAGCTCCTGCATCATGAAGTCCAGGCGCTTGCCGACCTGGCCGCCTTTTTTCAGGATGTGGCGGGTTTCGCCCAGGTGGGCGGACAGCCGCGCCAGCTCTTCGGCGATGTCAATGCGGATGCCGTACAGCGTGACTTCCTGACGAATGCGCTCAAGCGATTCCTCGCGCGTGGCCACGGGTGTTCCCTGGGTTTGCAGGGCCAGGCCCAGGGCCTCGGTCATGCGCTCGGTGGCCTTTTGCTGGAATTGCTCGATCAGTTGCGGCACCAGTGGCGTGATGCGGGCCACGATGGCTTCCATGGCGTCGACCCGGGCCAGGATCACCGCTTGCAGCGCCGCGCCTTCGCGTGCGCGGGTGTCGACGAAGGCGTCCAGCGTCTGGCCCATGGTGGCGACGATGTCGGCCTGCAGGCTTTCCTGGCTGATCTCGGCTTCTTCCATCACGCCGGGCCAGCGCAGCAGCTCATTGACCGACAACGGGGCGGCGTCGGGGAACTGGGCGCGCAGTTGATCCTGCAGCGAGGCCAGCCCGGCCACCACGCCGGCGTTCAGGGCCTGGCTGTTGCCGCTGGCCACCTTGCGGCCGAAGGACAGGCGGCATTCCACCTTGCCGCGCACCAGGCGGCCCATGATGGCTTCGCGCAGCAGGGGCTCGACCGCGCGCAGGTCGTCGTTGATGCGGAATTGCAGGTCGAGGAAGCGCGAATTGACGCTCTTCATCTCGATGGTGACCGTGCCGGCTGTGGTTTCACGGGTGGTGACGGCGTAGCCGGTCATGCTGTAAATGGTCAAATTCGGGCTCCGGTGGGCTGGCGCCGGCCCTGGGCGGGCGGCGCGTTGGCGGGTCATTCTGTCGGTTGTCGGCGATGCGCTCGGCAATGCGCGGGAATCGGGGCAGACCGCGCTGAGCGGGTCCTCATCCTTTACAATGCCGGTTTTGACTATTCCGGCAAGCGTTGCGACGCTTGCCTTGGCATCGCCCGCGGATCCCGCATTTTAAAGAAGATTGGCGGCGACGCGCTATCAAAACATCCAAATTGCCGGTTTTTCATGCGTGTTCAGCGTGTTTGCACGCGCGCATGAGTGCCGGACTCCCCATTGCCAGACACAGTACAAGGATCACCATGACAGCATCTCAACGACCCAGCGGCCGCGCCGTTTCCCAATTGCGCGACGTGCGCCTGACGCGCCACTACACCAAGCACGCCGAAGGTTCGGTGCTGGTCGAGTTCGGCGACACCCGTGTGCTGTGCACCGCCAGCATCGAGGAAAAGGTGCCGGGCTTCCTGAAGGGCAAGGGACAAGGCTGGCTGACCGCCGAATACGGCATGCTGCCGCGCTCGACCCACACCCGCATGGACCGCGAAGCAGCCAAGGGCAAACAGTCCGGCCGCACCCAGGAAATCCAGCGCCTGATCGGCCGCGCGCTGCGCGCCGCCTTCGACCTGGAGGCCTTCGGCGAGCGCACCCTGCACCTGGACTGCGACGTGCTGCAAGCCGACGGCGGCACCCGTACCGCGGCCATCACCGGCGCCATGGTGGCGGCCTATGACGCCTTCTCGGTGCTGAAGTCGCGCGGCCTGATCGAGACCATTCCGGTGAAGCACTTCGTCGGCGCGATCTCGGTGGGCGTCTACAAGGGCGTGCCGGTGCTGGACCTGGATTATCTGGAAGACTCCGACTGCGACACCGACATGAACGTGGTCATGACCGACGCCGGCCATTTCGTCGAAGTGCAGGGCACCGCCGAAGGCGCCGCGTTTGATCGCGCTGCGCTGAACAGCCTGCTGGACCTGGCCCAGCAGGGCATTGCCGACCTCAACAAACTGCAGAAGCAGGCGCTGGGCCTGTAAGCGCGGGCGAGACGAACGACAAGAGCCAGACAAGTATGAATATCAAGCAAAAGATCGTCATGGCGTCCAACAACGCCGGCAAGCTCAAGGAATTCGCCAGCCTGTTGGGCGGCATCGGCCTGGACGTGCGCCCGCAGGGCGAATTCAACGTGCCCGAGGCCGAGGAGCCGTTCGGCACCTTCGTCGAAAACGCGCTGACCAAGGCGCGCCACGCCGCGCGCCTGACCGGCCTGCCGGCGCTGGCCGACGACTCCGGCGTGTGCGTCAACGCACTGGGCGGCGCGCCCGGCGTGTATTCGGCGCGCTATGCGGGCGAACCGAAGTCGGACGCCGCCAACAACGCCAAGCTGGTCGCCGACCTGGCCGCGCACGCCGACAAGTCGGCCTATTACTACTGCGTGCTGGTCTACGTGCGCCACGCCGACGATCCGCAGCCGGTGATCGCCGACGGCGTCTGGAAGGGCGAAATCGTGGCCGACGCGCGCGGCGAGGGCGGTTTCGGCTACGACCCGTATTTCCTGCTGCCGGCGCTGGGCAAGACCGCCGCGCAATTGAGCGCGGCCGAGAAGAACGCCGTGTCGCATCGCGGCCAGGCCCTGCGCGCATTGGTTGAGAAGCTGAAATGATCCCCATCAAACCGGTCCCGGCCAATGTGCCGGCCGAACAGGCATCGTCCGGCCCGGCGCAAGCCGCGCTGGCCTTCCTTAAGCCGGGCAGTTTGCAGCTGACGGCCTTGCCGCCCTTGTCGCTGTACGTGCATTTCCCGTGGTGCGTGCGCAAGTGCCCGTACTGCGATTTCAATTCGCATGAGGTTAAGGGCAGCTTCCCGGAACAGGAATACCTGGATGCCCTGCGCACCGACCTGGAGCAGGCACTGCCGCTGATCTGGGGCCGCAAGATCACCACCATCTTCATCGGCGGCGGCACGCCGAGCCTGCTGTCGGCCCCCGGACTGGACCGCCTGCTGTCGGACCTGCGCACCCTGTTGCCGTTCGACAGCGACATCGAGATCACGATGGAGGCCAATCCCGGCACCTTCGAGGCCGAGAAATTCCGCTCCTACCGCGACAGCGGCATCAACCGCCTGTCGATCGGGATCCAGAGCTTCAATGCGCGCCACCTGGAGGCGCTGGGGCGCATCCATGACGGCGGCCAGGCGTTGAAGGCGGTCGAGATTGCCCAGGCCAACTTCGACAATTTCAACCTCGACCTGATGTACGCCTTGCCGCAGCAGACGCTGGCCGAGGCGCGCGCCGATATCGAAACCGCGCTGTCGTTCGCGCCGCCGCACCTGTCGCTGTACCACCTGACGCTGGAGCCCAATACGCTGTTCGCCAAGTTCCCGCCGGCCGTGCCCGACGAGGACGCCAGTGCCGACATGCAGGATCTGATCGCCGAGCTGACGTCCGGCGCCGGTTATGCCAACTATGAAGTCTCGGCCTACGCCCAGCCCAAGCGCCGCGCCCGGCACAACCTGAACTACTGGCAGTTCGGCGACTACCTCGGCATCGGCGCCGGCGCTCATTCCAAGCTGTCGTTCCCGCACCGTATCGTGCGCCAGATGCGTTACAAGCATCCGCAAAGCTATTTGGAGCGAACCCGCGCCGGTGCGCCGGTGCAGGAAGAGGCGGAAATCGGCCGCGATGCGCTGGGCTTCGAGTTCATGCTCAACGCGCTGCGCCTGACCGAAGGTTTTTCGCCCAATCTGTTTGCCGAACGCACCGGCATGGGCCTGAACCAGATCGAAAAGCAGTTGGATCTGGCCGAGCAAAAAGGAATGTTGTATCGCGATCACGCTTTGATCCGGCCGACCGAATTGGGGCGACGTTTTCTTAATGATTTGCAAGAAATTTTCTTGTTGAGTTAAAGCCTGCTTGCAAGCCGGTTTTTATCATGTATATTTAGAAAAATTTGAATTTAATTAAGTATTCTGCTGGGAAACTTTTTAATAGTTTTTCATCATGATCGAACGCCTTCAACAATAAAAAAACGGGGCGTCAACGATAAAAATATATGGCTGTCCAGGATAAAAGCGTTCCTTTTCCCCTCGTGTTTTTGCAGCCTGTCGCCGACGTTCATCACGTGTGGACTGCGCTGTCGTTACACATTTCGCCCATCGACGAAGATGGCAGTGCACTGCTATCCCGACTTTTCAATGAGTTCGGCCTGCTGGAGGCGCTGGGCGGCCTGAGCTGCATCATCCCGGTGCGCGACCCGGCCGTCTTTGCTCCCGAGTTCGAGCACCAGATTCCGCCTGGCCAGATTGCTTTGCGCGTGCCGGTCGAGCATTGCGTCGATCCCGGCAAGATCGATGCGCTGGATTGGCTCTACAGCCGCGGCTTCGCGATCATCGCCGACGGCCTGCCGGCCCAAGGCGCCAGCATCTTCCCCTTCGTCGAGTCGCTGGCGCTGGACGCCAGCGTCGGCAGCCTGCCGGAGGCGGTGCAGTGGCTGCACAAGCTGCGCGGCCCGCATTTGGTGGAAAACGTCGGCGATGCGATTCAGTTCGACATGTGCCGCGCGGAAGGCTTCCGCTGGTTCTCGGGCGACTACGCCCTGCATCCCGACAGCCGCCTGTCGCAGAAGAATTCGATTTCGCGTGCGCGCCTGCTCAAGCTCTTGGAGCTGGTGGCGCGCGACGCCGACGCCGGCGATCTGGAATCCTTGCTGAAGCAGGATCCGGCGCTGTCCTACCAGCTCTTCAAGCTGGTCAGCTCGGCTGCTTTCGGCTTCTCGGCGCACATCACCAATTTCACGCAGGCGATCAACCTGCTGGGCCGCCGCCAGCTGCAACGCTGGCTGCAGCTGCTGCTGTACGCACGCTTCCCGGGCGACGAGTCGGCCAATCCGCTGCTGCCGCGCGCGGCTGCGCGCGCCGCGCTGATGGAGGCCTTGGCGCAGCGCGTCGAATGCACCGAAGAGGAGCTGGACCGCGCCTTCATCACCGGCATGTTCTCGCTGCTGGACATCCTGCTCGGCATGCCGCTCAACGACATCATCGAACCGCTCAAGCTGCCGGTGGACATGGTCAATGCCTTGACCACGCGCTCCGGCCGTCTGGGCAAGCTGCTTGATGTGGTGGAGCGATCCGAGTACGGCCGCATTCCCTTGCGCCACAGCGACCTGGAGGCCGCCGGCCTCGATGCCAGGACCTACTGCGAATGCCTCATGCAGGCCTTTAACTGGGCAACCCGAGTCAGCACAGAGGCCTGAATTCCATGATTTCCTCCGTCGGCACCGATGATCTGGCATGTTGCTCTGCACTGCTGGACGCGATGCAAAACCTGCATGGCCTGGCGCTGCACGCAGCGCTGGGCGGCATTGCATCGGGTTTCCTCAAGCGTCCCGGCGGCCGCTATGTGAGCGGCGCTGCGCCGGAAGGCGGCGGGCTGCGCCAGCCGGTGGAGCATGACGGCGAGCTGTTCGGTCACTTCATGTTTCCCGAGCTGGCCCGTCCCTACACGCAGCCGGAGCGCGACCGCCTGACCGTCCTGGCCGGCTTTACCGGCCGTCTGATGCAGCGTCGCGCCGAGACCGAAAAGCGCGCCCGCGCGCTGGACCAGATCGAGTCCAAGCTGGAGCAGCAGGCGCAGATCCTGAACCAGATGCACGAGTCGGTGATCACGATGGACGCCGCCGGCTTCATCACCAGCTGGAACCGCGGCGCCGAGCAGTTGTTCGGCTACACCGCGATGGAGGCGATCGGCCGCAACGTGCTGTTCCTCTATGAAAATGAGGACGAGGAAGACACGCTGGCCGGCATGTTCCTGGAGCAGGGCGGCCGCGAGATGGAGGTGCGCCGCCGCAAGAAGTCCGGCGAGACCTTCTGGGCCAGCCTGTCGCTGTCGATCATGCGCGACCAGCACGGCAATCCTATCGGCCTGATCGGCTACATCAACGACATCACCGAGCGCAAGAACGCCGAAAAGCTGATCCATCACCTGGCCTACTACGACTCGCTGACCGGCCTGCCCAATCGCACGCTGCTGACGCGCACCGTCGACCAGGCCCTGCTGGAGGCGCAGCAGGGCAGCATGCATGGCTGCGTGATGTTCATCGACCTGAACCGCTTCAAGCCCATCAACGACACGCTGGGCCACGTGGCCGGCGACATGCTGCTGGTCGAGGTGGCGATCCGCCTGCGCCGCGCGTTGCGCGAGCAGGACGTGGTGGCGCGCCTGGGCGCCGACGAATTCGCGGTAGCGCTGTTCGACATCGACAAGGATTACCATCCCGGCTTCGTCGCGCAAAAGCTGCTGTCGCTGTTCGACGAGCCGTTCTTCATCGACGGCCACGAGCTGCGCGTGGGCGCCAGCATCGGCGTGAGCATGTACCCGGAAGACGCCAGCGACACCGAGACGCTGCTGCGCCTGGCCGACATCGCCATGTATCGCGCCAAACGCGGCGGCGACAACAACGAGGGCGGTTACGCCTACTACAGCCAGGAGATGAACCGCAACACGCTGGATCTGCTGCGCATCGAAACCGGCCTCCTGCACGCCTTCGAATATAACGAGCTGCTGCTGTACTACCAACCCAAGGTGGACATGTTGACCGGCGCCATTACCGGCGCCGAGGCGTTGGTGCGCTGGCAGCATCCGGAGCGCGGCCTGCTGTTGCCGGGCGAATTCATTCCGATTGCCGAAGAGACCGGCCTGATCGTGCAGTTGAGCGACTGGGTGCTCGACGCGGTATGTCGCCAGGCGCGCGCGTGGAAAGAAGCCGGCCTGGCGCCGATTCGCATCGCCCTGAACGTGACCGCGCGCGAATTCACGCGCTCGCTGCCGGACCGCATCCGTGCCGCGCTGAGCCGCCACATGCTCAGCGGCGAGTGGCTGGAGCTGGAGATCACCGAGAGCATGCTGATGCACAGCACCGATCACGTGATCGCCATCATGGAGAAGGTCTGCAGCCTTGGCATCACGATCTCGCTGGACGACTTCGGTACGGGCTATTCCAGCCTCTCTTACCTGAAGCGCTTCCCGATCAATACGCTCAAGATCGATCGTTCATTTACCATGGGCATTCCGGACGACACCAACGACTGCGCCATTGCCAGCGCCATCATCGGCATCGCCAAGCAGCTGCGCCACAAGGTGATCGCCGAAGGCGTGGAGACCAGCAAGCAGTTCAACTTCCTGAAGGACGCCGGCTGCAACGAGCTGCAGGGTTACATCTTCTCGCGGCCGGTGCCGGCGGCGGACTTTCACGCCATGCTGATGGAGGGGCGCCGGTTGACCGTCGCCAGCGAGCATCCGCTGCTGCCGTTGGACGACATCGGCGTGTGAGATCTTTCGGCGGGCAACAAACAATGGCCACGGGTACTTTCCCGTGGCCATTTTCTTTCGTGCGGTGAGTGGAGCGAGGTCAGTCGTTGGGGCCGGCCACCGCAGCGCCTTCGATACCGTGGCGCGCCAGCGAGGCCGCCACGAAGCCCGAGGCCTTCATCTCTTCCACGAAGGACGCCAGATAGGCAGCCGCCTGCGGGCCGCGTCGGGTAGGCACGCCCATCGCCTGGCGGATCACCATGAAGCGTTGCGGCAGGATGCGCAGGCCGCCGGCCTGTTGCGCGTCGTGTTCGAGTTGTTGCTTCACGCCAGCGGCGACGTCGAGCTTCTGGTCGATAAAGGCCTGCACCACGGCCGGAGAGGTCGGCACGCGCACCAGCGTGGCCTGCTTCAACTCGCGAGTCAGGAACAGATCGTAGGCGCTGCCTTTGCCCACTGCGACGGTGACGCCGGTTTGGTCGACCTGCGCATTGCTGGTGACGGGCGAGTCCTGGCGCACTGCGTAAAAGCCTTCGATCAGCACGTAGGGGCCGGTGAAGCTGATTTCCTGCGCCCGCTTGGGATCGATGGCGAAGAAGCCAATGTCGGCCTTGTCCTGCTCGATGTTCTCGACCGAATTGCCGGCCGATTTCACCACGACCAGCTGTAGCGGCACGCCCAGGCGTTTGGCGAGTTCTCGCGAGAGGTCGACGGAGACGCCTTTGGCCTCGCCGGTCTGCGCATCGAGGCTGGCCAGCACCGGGTTGCCCAGGTTGATGGAGGCGCGCAGCGTGCCGCCGGGCGCGAAGCTGCTGACGATGGCTGTGCCGGGCGCGGTGGTTTGCGCGTAGCCGGATGAACTGACGATAAGGGCGCAGGCAAGCAGCGTGCAAATGAGGCTGGGCTGGTTGAGGAGGGTGGCGATTTTCATCATGTTGGCGTTGGCTGGATTGGTATTGTTGGATGCAGCCGGAACAGCATAGCCGAGATGCAGGGCGAGCGTGAGGTCGCAGCGCGCCGCCGGAAATGAAATGCCCATATGCGCGGGCATGTGCATGCTATCGAAGCGTGCAACGCGGGGCGCGCTGGACATGCAGGCGCAATCTCTGGATTCCAGTACAAGGCTGGCAGAGATCATGTCGGTCTTCGCGGGGCGATTTGCTGCGCAAACGAAATGAGGGCTGCAAAATAAAAATGCCCGCTTGCGCGGGCATTCGTATTTTGGCGGAGACGGAGGGATTCGCCTACCCTCGGCAGGCCGCGGTTGCGCTTGCAAGCGCAACCCTTCGAATCCCTCGCACAAGGCCCGCAGGGGCCTTATTCGTCTCCGTGTGAAGATGGTTTGCTGCGCAAACGATGAGTCTACAAAATAAAAATGCCCGCTTGCGCGGGCATTCGTATTTTGGCGGAGACGGAGGGATTCGAACCCTCGATACAGGTTTAAGCCCGTATGCTTCCTTAGCAGGGAAGTGCCTTCGACCACTCGGCCACGTCTCCACACCGCAGGCGCTTACTGCACCGCCTGAGCGAAGTCCCGCATAATAGCTTCTCATCTGCATTTGGTCAATCAGAGTCTTGCAAAAAAACACTGATTTTTATGCGGGGCTTCTTTTTGCTTCGATGTCGCGTGATCAGCTGATGATTACTTGGCGCTGTCCAGGTCGAATGCCTTGTGCAAAGCGCGCACGGCCAGCTCCATGTACTTCTCGTCGATCAGCACCGAGATCTTGATTTCCGAGGTGGAGATCATCTGGATGTTGACGCCTTCTTCCGACAGCGTGCGGAACATCTGCGATGCGATGCCGACGTGGCTGCGCATGCCGACACCCACCACCGACACCTTCGACACCTTGGTATCGCCGTTGATGGAGGCGGCGCCGATGTGGGCCTTGACGCTGTTGTTCAGCACTTCAACGGCCTTGGCGTATTCGCCGCGCGGCACCGTGAAGGTGAAGTCGGTCTTGCCGTCGACGGATTGGTTCTGGATGATCATGTCGACTTCGATGTTGGCGTCGGCGACCGGGCCCAGGATCTGGTAGGCGATGCCCGGACGATCCGGCACGCCCAGCACGGTGATCTTGGCTTCGTCGCGCGAGAAGGCGATGCCGGTGATGGTTGCTTGTTCCATGTTGTTGTCTTCCTCAAACGAAATCAGGGTGCCGGAGATGGTCTCTTCGGCGAGCGGCATGAGCGGGTCGGTCAGCGACGACAGCACGCGGGTCGGCATCTTGTAGTTGCCGGCGAATTCCACGGAGCGGATCTGCAGGACCTTGGAGCCCAGCGAGGCCATTTCCAGCATTTCTTCGAAGGTCACCGTGTTCAGGCGACGCGCTTCGCTGACCACGCGCGGGTCGGTGGTGTAGACGCCGTCGACGTCGGTATAGATCAGGCACTCGGCAGCCTTGATGGCGGCAGCGACCGCCACGGCCGAGGTGTCCGAGCCGCCGCGGCCCAGGGTGGTGATGTTGCCGTCGGCGTCAACGCCCTGGAAGCCGGTGATGATGACGATCTTGCCGGCGTTCAGGTCTTTGCGCACCTTGGCGTCGTCGATCGAACGGATGCGGGCCTTGGTGAAGGCCGAGTCGGTCTTGATCGGCACTTGCCAGCCGGCATAGGAGACGGCTTCTTTGCCCAGCGCCTGCAGGGCGATGGCCAGCAGAGCAACCGAAGCCTGCTCGCCGGTGGAGGCCAGCATATCCAGCTCGCGGCCGTCGGGCTGGGCCATGATTTCCTTGGCCAGACCGAGCAAGCGGTTGGTTTCACCCGACATCGCCGAAGGAACGACGACGATCTGGTGGCCTGCGTCGTGCCACTTGGCAACGCGCTTCGCGACATTCTTGATGCGCTCGGTCGAGCCCATCGATGTGCCGCCGTATTTGTGAACGTATAAAGCCATAGGGATAAAAAAATGTGGCCCGACTTGATGAACAACCGCTAGCTAGGCCGGAGGGAACAAACCCTTGACTTTACATCCGAAGGGCTAAAACCTCAAGGAAAAGCTGGCCTGGCAAGGCTTTTGCCGCAGACATTTGTATGTGGCAATGCAGCAAAAACGGGGTATGACGATGCCATTCGCGCAAATTTCTGCGCTTGGAACGAAAGCATGCGAAAAGCGTGCGAAATATACGGGGATTGAGGTGCCCGGGGCGGGCGCTGGGGGAGGGTGGGCACCAGCTGTCATGCGCTGCGGGTCTCGCAGGCGGCATGGCAGTTGGTGCTGCGGTACTGACGACGTGCTTCGGTACTGCCGGTGGTGCCTGCTGCTTGCCGTTCAGCCCCGGGACGGCGGTTCGGACGCGTGACGCGGAACGCTGCCGGTCGAGACTGGACTTGTCGCTGCCTGATCAGGCGGGTGACAAGGGCAAAAACTGCGATCAGGCGCCGTTGTACAGGCTTTGCACCTTGGCGCTGTCGGCTTGTTGCAGTTGCGCTTGCACTTCCTGGCGGCTCAGGTGCGATTCTGCCTGGTGCTGGATCGGGTACTCGTTGCGCACGGCGATTTCGTGGTTGGCTTGGGCGCGTTGCAGTTCAGCCTTGACGTCGGCGCGGGTCTGGGTCGAGACGAACGGGGTTTCCGGCGGATACGGGGTTTCGGCCATGGCGGCGCCTGCGGCGACCAGGAGAGCGGCGGCGATGGTGATGTTCTTGATGTTCATGATCTTGTCCTTCTTTCTTGATAGGTTGATAAAACTTCACGGTTCCATCATCTGTGCATCGGATTCCCGGGAAGCCCGGCTGGTAGGGCTGTTGCGTTCCGCCAACCGATGTACGCAGTGTAAATATTGCCTTGGCAAAGAAAAACGGCTTTAATCGGAATTGACTATTTCTATATCCGGAACAATCTGAGAGGAACTAATGGACCGGCTGCAATCCATGCGGGTATTTGCCAAGGTGGTGGAGCAGGGCAGTTTCGTACGCGCGGCGGAGATCATGGAGATCTCCAACGCCGTGGCCACGCGCTTCATCGCCGACCTGGAGGCGCATCTGGGGACGCGCTTGCTGAATCGTTCAACGCGCCGTCTTTCCCTGACCGAGGCCGGGCAGGCCTATCTGGACCGGGTACGCCTGATTCTGGCCGAGATCGAAGATGCCGAGGCGCTGGTCTCGCTGGATACCAAGAAGCCGACCGGCACGCTGTCCATTTATTCGCACGCCGGTTTCGGCCAGAGCCAGTTGGGCGAACTGGTGTCGGGCTACTCGCAGGCCTATCCGGAAGTGGTGCTGGACATCACGCTGTCGGACCGCGCCGTGGACCTGGTGGAAGAGGGGATCGATATCGGTTTCTTCAGCAGCCTGCAGAAGGTCGACGCCAGCATGATCGTGCGCCAGCTGGGCATGGCGCAGGTGGTGTTGTCGGCGTCGCCGGCGTATCTCGACCTGCATGGCGCGCCCGAGCGCCCGGACGACCTGACGCGCCATAGCTGCCTGAACTTCTCGCACGAGTATCTGCGTCATCACTGGCACGTCAACACGGTGGACGGGGTGCAGGACGTGCCGATCAATAGCAAGGTGGTGTCCAACAGCGGTGTGCTGCTGCGCGAGTTCGCGTTGGGGGGCATGGGCATCACCCTGCGGCCGTCATTCTCGCTGGGGGATGACCTGCGCAGCGGCAAGCTGGTGCGTGTGCTGCCCGATTACGATATCGGCCAGGTAGGCATGTCGATGGTGTATCCGAGCCGCCGCTTGTTGTCGGCCAAGGTGCGCAGTTTTGTAGAATTCGTCAGCGCGCGTTATCCGCATCCGGAGAGCGATCCCTGGCTGGCGTGAGGACGGCGTTACGGCTCAGATAACGTCGGCCAGCTTGTCCAGCAGGCTGCATTCTTCCTGCCACTGGCGGCGTTCCGGGGTGCTGATGGCTTCACGCTGCAGCTCGCCGTCGCTCTTGTCGAGCTGCGACAGCAGGATGCGCTCGGCCAGGCGGGTATCGGGCTCCATCGGCCCGAAGAAGGCCACGGTGGCGCCGCGTTCGATCAGCAGCGTGGGGAAGTTGTCGATGTCGAGGTCGCCGACCAGGTCGGCCTGGTCTTCGATGTCGATCCAGACGAAATGGTGTTGCGGATAGCGTTGCGCCCAGGCGCTGAAGGCGAGGTCGTATTCGCGGCAGCTGCCGCACCAGCCCGCGCACAGGCAGGCGACGACCCAAGTGTCGTTGCGCAGCGCCTCGGCGAGTTGACGGCGGTTGGTCTGGTCTAATTTCTGGTAGGACATGGCGTCGCTATTTTACCTGCTTCGGACGGCGGGGATTTGCGCCGGAGCAAAGCGCGTCGTCGCGCATCGCACAAGCCCGGGATTTGCCGCGCCTCACGGTAAAATAGCGGGATGTCCACGATTCTAGCCATTGAAACATCTACCGAGCTCGCATCTGCGGCGCTGCTGCATAACGGCGAGCTCATTGCGCGCGAGTCTGCCGGCGCGCAGACGCATTCTGACTCCATCCTGCCGATGATCCAGCAGCTGCTGGCCGAGGCCGGCATCGCGCTGGCCCGGTGCGATGCACTGGCCTTCGGCGTCGGCCCGGGTTCCTTCACCGGCGTACGCACCGCTTGCGGCGTGGTGCAGGGCCTGGCCTTTGGCATTGATCGCCCGGTGGTGCCGGTGGTCACGCTGGAGGCAGCCGCGCAAGCCGCACGTGCATTGCAGGCCGATGCCGACGAGGTATTGGCCATTCTCGACGCCCGCATGGGCGAGGTCTACTGGGCGCGCTACCGCGCCCGCACCGACGGCGGCTGGGACGAGCTGGCCGCGCCCACGCTGTCGGTTGCTGCCGAAGTCGTCACCGCCGCTCGCCCGGTGGCCTGCGGCAACGGCCTGGGGGCGTATGCCGCGCATTTCACCCCCGCATTCTGCGCGGCCGAATTCGCCGCGGCGCTCCCGCAGGGCATGCCGCACGCGCGCCACGTGGCCAGCCTGGGTCAATATCATTTTGCCCATGGCCGCGCACTGCCTGCACAGGACGCCCAACCGCTCTACCTGCGCAACAAGGTGGCGCTGACCACGGCCGAGCGCGAAGTGCGCGATGCCGGCAAGGCGGGCGCGTGAGCGTGGCCATCGCGCCGGCGCCTGACCGGGACGTGCAGTTCGCGCCGATGACGGCCGACGACATCGATGCCGTGGTGGTCATCGAAAACGCCGTGTACTCGCATCCCTGGACGCGCGGCAATTTCCTCGATTCGCTTTACAGCGGCTACCAGGCCCAGACGCTGCGCGATGAAAGCCAGCAGCTGCTGGGTTATTTCCTGGTGATGCTGGCGGTGGAAGAGGCGCATTTGCTCAACATCAGCGTGGCCGCCGCGCACCAGCATCAGGGCCTGGGCCGGCAACTGTTGAACCGGGCCACCGACGTGGCGCGCAAGCATGCCATGCGCACCATGCTGCTGGAGGTGCGCGAGTCCAATGTGCATGCGATCAAGGTCTACAAGCGCTACGGCTTCGCTGAAATCGGCCGCCGCAAAAACTATTACCCGGCCGCCGACAACACCCGTGAAGGGGCCATCGTCATGAGTCTGGCGCTATGAGTGAAGAATTGAAGAACGAGAACGGATTTGGCTCCTCGCTGGAGCTGCTCGACGCCCTGGGCATCGGCCCGGTGTGGGTGCGTCGTGAGCTGGCGGTTGAAGAGGCGGTCGCGCAGGAGGCGCCTGTGGTTGAGGCTCCGGCAAGGCCGGCCGTCCAGCCTGCCGAGCCTGTTGCATCGCCGGTTGCCGAGGCGGCGCCGGCCGGCGGCAGCGATCTGGAAGATGCCTTTGCGGCCGCGCCGGCGACTCCGGTCGCGCTCCCGGTGGCCCGTCCGGCTCCAGCCGCGCCCGTGGCGCAACCGGCTGCGCCACGCGCTCCCGAGCGCCGCAGCCCACCGGTCGCAGATGACGGCGGCCCGCCGTCCTGGTTGGACGAGATGGACTTTGCCGCATCGATGGAGCCGCTGCTGATTCCCGACGGCGGCGAGCATGACGAGGACGACGCCCCGGCGCAGGTCGACCCGATGGTGGCCAGGATCGCCGCCATGGACTGGCCGCAGCTGAAGGAGATCGTGTCCGATTGCCAGCGCTGCGGCCTGTGCAAGGGACGCAAGAACACCGTATTCGGCGTCGGCGATGAAAAGGCCAAGTGGCTCTTCATCGGCGAAGGCCCGGGCCGCAACGAGGACCAGCAGGGCGAACCCTTCGTTGGTCCCGCCGGCAAGCTGCTGGACAACATGCTGGCGGCCATGGGCGTGAAGCGCGGCGACAACGCCTACATCGCCAACATCGTCAAATGCCGCCCGACCGGGGACGACGGCCGCGACCGTCCACCTTCGCCGCAAGAGGTGGCGTCCTGCCTGCCTTACCTGCAGCGCCAGATCGCGCTGATTCAGCCTACCGTGCTGGTGGCGCTGGGCAAGACCGCGGCGATCTCGCTGCTGGGCATGGATCCATCCACGCCGGTCTCGCGCCTGCGCGGCACCGTGCATCGCTATCAGGACTTGCCGTTGGTGGTCACCTACCACCCGGCCTACCTGCTGCGCACCCTGAGCGACAAGAGCAAGACCTGGGCCGACCTGTGCCTGGCGATGAGCACCTATCAACAGCAAGCCCCTAACTGAGATGCAGGACGGCAGCGTCATGCCGGCCGGCGGCGACTACCAGCGGCGCTTCCAGCGTCGCTGGCCGCGCCTGCGCGACCCGCATGTACGGGCGCTGGCCTGGCTGCTGGATGCGCCTGACCTGATGGCGTCGGACGCGCCGTGCTGGGAAAACCGCATCGCCACGCTGGGCCCCGTCAGCGACGAGGTCGCGGCCTGGCTGAACCGCCTGCAGGACGATCCCGAACTCAACGCTGCCCTGCAGGCGCACATGGCGCACCAGCCCTCGGCGCGTCTGGGCCGTTATGCGGAGAAGCTGCTGGGTTTTTACCTGGTCCGCCAACGGCAACTGGTCGCGGCGAATCTGCAGGTACGCAACACCGGCGCCACGCGCGAGACGCTGGGCGAGTTCGATTTCCTGGTCAAGCGGCCGCATGTGGATGCCGGCGCCGGCTTGGAGCACTGGGAGTTCGCCACCAAGTTTTATCTGCTTGAGCAGGCGCCATCTTCGTCCGGTGCGGGCGTGGAGGCCGACGCCTTCGTCGGCCCCAATCTGGCCGATTCGCTGGGCCGCAAGATGCGCAAGATCATGAGCCAGCAGCTGATGCTGTCGCGCCATCCGGCGGCCGCTGCGGTGCTGCCGGAGCCGGTGGCGGCAGCACAGGCCCTGGTCAAGGGCTGGCTGTTCTATCGGGACGGCATGCCTGCCGCAGCGCCGGCCATCGGCATCGCGCACGACCATTGCCGCGGCTTCTGGTGTGATGCGGCGCAATTGCAGGCGCGCACTTTCCCTGAGGATGCGTCGTTCGTGGTCATGCCAAGGCTGGAATGGCTGGCGCCGTTACGTGCTGAGGCCGGTCATGCGTTGGCATTGCCGGCGCTGCTGACGGAGTTGCAGGCGCGTTTTGCCGTCGAGGAGGCGCCGGTGATGGTGGCGGTGTGCCGGCCCTCGGACGAGGGCGAGGTGGTGGAGGCCGAGCGCGGCTTCATCGTGCCCGACGGATGGCAACAGCGCGCCGCGCAAACGGTCAGGCACGCAGTCGTCAGGGTCTGAAAGGCAGGGCGCTGCGGACGGGCGAGCAATGCCCGCCCGGATGGATATGGGATCAGTGGGGATGCTTGTCTTCGCCGATCAGCGCCAGCGAATCGTGCTCGCGCTGATTGGCGGCATGGCGGCGCATGATCAGGTACATCACGCCGGCCACGAAGGTGCCGAAGATCAGGATGACGGTATTGACGTCCAGGTTCATGCGCACCATGACGGCGTACAGCACCAGCATGGTCAGCACCGACAGGTTTTCATTGAAGTTCTGTACCGCAATCGAATGGCCTGCGCTCATCAGCACGTGGCCGCGGTGCTGCAGCAGCGCGTTCATCGGCACCACGAAATAACCCGACAGCGCGCCGATGATCACCAGCAAGGGGTAGGCGATCCAGACCGAGGAGGTGGTGGTCATCAGCATCACCACGATGCCCATGATGATCCCCAGCGGCATCACGGTCAGCGACTTCTTCAGCGGCACGAAGCGGGCGGCGGCGATCGCGCCCAGCGCAACGCCCACGGCGACGATGCCCTGCAGGATGGCGGCGCGATCCAGCGGCATGTGCAGCGACTTCTCGGCCCATTTCAGCACGATGAACTGCAGCGTGGCGCCGGCGCCCCAGAACAGTGTCGTCACCGCCAGCGAGATTTGGCCCAGCTTGTCCTTCCAGAGGGTGGTGAAGCAGTTGGCGAAGTCGATGATCAGGCGCACCGGGTTGCGCTGCTGGTGCTCGTAGCGGGCGCCGGTATCGGGGATGCTCAGATTGAACAGGGCGGCGATGATATAGATGACGGAGATGATGCACAGCGCCGCTTCGGTGGGCGTATCGATCGGGAAATCGAAGAGGGGGAAGTCGAAGCTGAGAATCATGGAGGCGATGTGCGGATTGACCAGCGCGCCTCCCAGTACCGTTCCCATGATGATGGAGCCGACCGTCAGGCCCTCAATCCATCCGTTGGCGGCGACCAGTTTCTCCGGTGGCAGCAGTTCGGTCAGGATCCCGTACTTGGCCGGCGAGTAGGCCGCTGCCCCGAACCCGACCACGGCGTAGGCCAGCAGCGGGTGCACGGTGAAGAACATGAGCGAGCAGCCGAAGATCTTGATCATGTTGGTGATCAGCATGACCTTGCCCTTGGGGAAGGCATCGGCGAAGGCACCGACGAAGGCGGCCAGGAGAACGTAGGAGAGGACGAAGAAGAGCTTGAGCAGCGGCGTCATCCACGCGGGGGAATGCATTTCGGCCAGAAGAGCGATAGCGGCGATCAGCAGCGCGTTATCGGCGAGCGACGAAAAGAATTGCGCCGCCATGATGGTGTAAAAACCGCGATTCATCCCTGTCCAAAATGTAACAAATTAGGTCCGGCTAGCTTTATACCATGAAACCGTGACGATCCCGTGATAAGTCTGACCAGAAACATGTTCGTCCGGTAAAATGCCCGCTTGTTCCCGGCCGGGCAAAACTTCCGGGCGAACCGCCGCCGGCGCCTGCGTTCTCATGGCCTGGGGCGGCCAGCATTGCCAGCCTGCGCCCACCGCCTAAATCGCACCAGGACATCATGCCAAGACCGATCGTCGCTTCCATCAGCATTTCCGCACTTCAACACAATCTTTCCGTTGCCAAGGCGCGCGCACCCAAGGCGCGGGCATGGGGCGTGGTCAAGGCCAATGCCTACGGCCATGGGCTCGAGCGCGCCGTGCGCGGGCTGGCCGCGGCCGACGGGCTGGCGCTGATCGAGGTCGATTACGCGGTGCGCTTGCGCGAACTGGGCTGGACCAAGCCCATCCTGCTGCTGGAAGGCTTCTTCGACGCCGCCGATCTGCCGCTGCTGGCGCGTCACGATATCCAGTTCGCCGTGCATTGCGACGAACAGATCTCGCTGCTGGAGGCGTTTCGGACCGACGCCGGCCTGCATGCCCACCTGAAGATGAACAGCGGCATGAATCGCCTGGGCTTCAAACCCGATGCCTACCGCGCTGCATACGAGCGACTGAAGAAGATCCCGGCCATTCGCAGCATCACCATGATGACCCACTTCGCCAATGCGGACGACGCCGGCAATCCCGGCCTGTCGCTGCAGGAGCAGGTCCGGCGTTTCGAGGCGGGCACGGCCGGTCTGGAAGGCGCCAGGAGCGTGTGCAACTCGGCCGCCGACCTGCTGCACCCTGAGCTGGCGCATGACTGGGTACGCCCGGGCATCATGCTGTACGGCGGCACCCCGGGCGGCGGCAGTGCGGCTGATTTCGGCCTGCGTCCGGTGATGACCTTGACCAGCGAGATCATCGGCGTGCAGGACATCGCGCCCGGCGAGGCGGTCGGCTATGGCAGCCGTTTCGTGGCGGACAAGCCAATGAAGGTGGGGGTGGTCGCCTGCGGTTACGCCGACGGCTATCCGCGTCATGCGCCCAACGGCACGCCGGTGGTGGTGGACGGCCAACGCACCGGCACCATCGGCCGGGTCTCGATGGACATGCTGGCGGTCGACCTCACCGCCATTCCCGGCGCACGCGTGGGTAGCCGGGTGGAACTGTGGGGCGAGGCGCTGCCGATCGACGAGGTGGCGTTTGCCGCCGGCACGATCGGCTATGAATTGATGTGCGCGCTGGCACCCCGGGTGGCCGTGCGCGAAGTCGCATAGTCGAAGCAATCGGGGCAGCCTGAGTTTTCGTAGCTTGTCCGCTTGCCCGTTTATCGGCCTGGTTGATGGATGTCTCCGCATGAGAGGGCGCCCATCCCAGGCTATTTTTACTGAAAGAAATGGAAGAAATGAATCTGGCGCTCGTCATCAACATCGGAGTATTCGTTGTCCTCTTGTGGCTGTTGAGCCAAACCCAGCGCTGGCAGTGGAGCCTGGCGAAGAAAGTGCTGGCCGGCCTGGTGCTCGGTGTGCTGTTCGGCCTGGGGCTGCACCTGGCCTACGGCGAGGGCAGCGATATCGTGAAGGCGTCCATCACCTGGTTCAACATCGTCGGCGGCGGTTATGTACAACTGCTTCAGATGATCGTGATGCCGCTGGTCTTCGCATCCATCCTGAGCGCCATCGCACGACTGCATTCGGCGTCGTCGCTGGGCCGGATCAGCCTGCTGGTGATCGGCACGCTGTTGCTGACTACCCTGGTGGCGGCGTTGGTCGGGGTGATGATGGCCAACCTGTTCGGGCTGACCGCCGAGGGGCTCATCCAGGGTGCGCGGGAGACTGCCCGCATGTCTGCCATCCAGAGCAACTATGCGGGCAAGGTGGCGGACATGAACGTGCCCCAGCTGATCTTGTCGTTCATCCCGAAGAATCCGTTCGCCGACCTGAGCGGCGCCAGCCCGACTTCGATCATCAGCGTGGTGATCTTCGCCGCCTTCCTGGGCGTGGCTGCACTGCAGCTGCTGAAGGACGACGAAGAAAAGGGCCGGCGCCTGCTGGCGGGCATCGACCTGGTGCAGGCCTGGGTGATGAAGCTGGTGCGCCTGGTGATGCGCCTGACGCCCTATGGCGTGCTGGCGCTGATGACCAAGGTCGTGGCCAGCTCGAATCTCCAGGATATCGTCCAGCTGGGGAGCTTCGTTGTGGCGTCCTATATCGGCCTGGCGATCATGTTCGTGGTGCACGGCGTGCTGCTGGCGGCGTTCGGCGTCAATCCGCTGCGCTTCTTCCGCAAGATCTGGCCGGTGCTGAGTTTTGCCTTCACCAGCCGTTCCAGCGCCGCGACCATTCCGCTGAGCGTTGAGGCGCAGACGCGTCGCCTTGGCGTGCCGGCGTCCATCGCCGGTTTCGCCGCTTCGTTCGGCGCGACCATCGGGCAAAACGGCTGCGCAGGGCTTTATCCTGCAATGCTGGCGGTGATGGTGGCGCCCACGGTGGGCATCAATCCGCTCGATCCGATGTGGGTCGCCACGCTGGTGCTGGTGGTGACGGTCAGCTCGGCCGGCGTGGCCGGTGTCGGCGGCGGCGCCACGTTTGCCGCGCTGATCGTGCTGCCGGCAATGGGCTTGCCGGTAACCCTGGTGGCGCTGCTGATTTCGGTGGAGCCGTTGATCGACATGGGACGTACGGCGTTGAACGTCAGCGGCTCCATGACGGCCGGCACGATTACCAGCCAGGTGATGGGGCAAACCGACAAGCAGGCGATGCACAGCGATGACGAGGTCGCATTGGCGCAATAAGCCGCCACGCAACTGAGGCGGAGCAAACAACAAGGCTTAAATACGATGGCGAAGGTCAAGACCAATTACACCTGCACGGAGTGCGGCGGCATCAGCAGCAAATGGGCGGGCCAGTGCCCGGCCTGCGGACAGTGGAACACCCTGGTGGAGACCCTGGTCGAGCCGGCCGGCGGCAACCGCTATTCCTCGACCCCGCAAAGCCTGGCGCAGACCGCGCCGGTGCTGAGCCTGGCCGACATCGAGGCGATCGACGTGCCGCGCTTCGGCACCGGCATCGAAGAGTTTGATCGCGTGTTGGGCGGCGGCCTGGTGCCGGGCGGGGTGGCGCTGATCGGCGGCGACCCGGGCATTGGCAAGTCGACGCTGCTGCTGCAGGCGCTGGCCAATATCTCCAAGCTGAAGAAGGTGCTGTACGTGAGCGGCGAGGAATCCGGCTCCCAGATCGCGCTGCGCGCCAAGCGGCTGGCGGTCGATGCGCGCGATCTGCAGCTGCAGGCCGAGATCCAGCTGGAAAAGATCCTCGCCACGCTGGCCGAGCACAAGCCCGAAGTGGCGGTGATCGACTCGATCCAGACCATCTATTCCGACGCGCTGACCTCCGCGCCAGGCTCGGTGGCGCAGGTGCGCGAATGCGCGGCGCAGTTGACGCGCGCGGCCAAGACCTCGGGCATCACCATCATCATGGTCGGCCACGTGACCAAGGAAGGCGCGCTGGCCGGCCCGCGCGTGCTGGAGCATATCGTCGACACGGTGCTGTATTTCGAGGGCGACACCCACTCCAGCTTCCGCCTGGTGCGCGCCTTCAAGAACCGCTTTGGCGCGGTCAACGAGCTGGGCGTGTTCGCGATGACGGAGAAGGGCTTGAAGGGAGTGTCCAATCCTTCGGCGCTGTTCCTGTCGCAGCATGAAAACCAGGTGCCGGGCTCCTGCGTGATGGTGACCCAGGAGGGGACGCGGCCGCTGCTGGTGGAAATCCAGGCGCTGGTCGACAGCTCGCACGTGCCCAACGCGCGCCGCCTTTCGGTGGGCCTGGAGCAGAACCGCCTGGCCATGCTGCTGGCGGTGCTGCACCGTCACGCCGGTATCGCCGCCTTCGACCAGGACGTGTTCATCAATGCCGTGGGCGGGGTCAAGATCACCGAGCCCGCGGCCGACCTGGCGGTATTGATGGCGATCAATTCCTCGATGCGCAACAAGCCGCTGCCGCGCGGCCTGGTGGTGTTCGGCGAAGTCGGCCTGGCCGGCGAGATCCGCCCGGCGCCGCGCGGGCAGGAGCGTTTGCGCGAGGCGGCCAAGCTGGGTTTCTCGATCGCCGTCATCCCCAAGGCGAACGCGCCCAAGCAGCCGATCGAAGGGTTGAAGGTCATCGCGGTGGAGCGCATCGACGATGCGCTGCAGAAGTCGCGCGAGATCGACGATCTCGGCAGCTGACCGTTCCGGCGTGCAGTTCGGCGGCGCAGTGCGCGTCGCCGCCACTTGACCGGGAGGTTCTCAGCCCGGCACGTCGAAGGTGACGATGACCTGGTTCATGTCGCCCTTGACCGGCCCCTGCGGCAGATGGCCGCCGCCCTTGACCCGGTAGTAGAGCAGGAACGGACGGGTCGCGTCCTTGCCATTGAAGAAGCTGGTGTTGCCGCTGCTGGCCTCGGTCACGCTCCAGCAGGTGTCGGCGTTTTGCCAGCACAACACCGCCTCGAATCCTGCCGGCTTGCTTGCCACGCCATAGCGCCATGCCACGTCGCGGATGGTCGAGCCGGGCGGTATGCGCTCGATCACGCGGAACTGGGTAATGTAGTCGGCGTTCTTGGCGCGGATATCGGGTCCGGCCGCGTCCGAGGCATACGAGCCGACCGGGCCGGTTGTCGGCGCGGCGGGCACAGGCGCAGGCGGCGTGGATGGTTGCACCGGCCCGATGATGACGATGGGACGGCTGCCGTCGCGCGCGCCGGGGGCGACGCTCAGGTTGCGGTCGACATAGGTTTGCGCGCAGGCGAGGGCGGGCAGTAGCAGCGCGGACAAGATCGGCCCGCTGCATAACAGTGCGGCCGGTAACCGCCGTTCAGCCATGGCGGCGATGATGCTGCAGCGGCAGCGTGATCTGGATCAGCAGGCCGCCGTGGGTTTCTTCGTGGCCCTTGAGCATCAGCTTGCCGTTGTGGCGCAGCACGATGCGGTTGACGATGGCGAGTCCCAGGCCGGAACCGTTGGCCTGGCTGCGGGCCACTTCCAGGCGAGTGAAGGGGCGCAGCAGGCGTTCGCATTCGCTGTCGGGCACGCCGGGACCATGGTCGCCGATTTCCACCACCACGTTATGTCCCTCGATGCGGCTGCGCAGGTCGATCTCGGCGCAGTCGGTGCCGGGCGTCTTGCCGTAGCGGCGCGCATTTTCCACCAGGTTGCTGAATACCCGCGCCAGCTCGGTGCCGTTGCCGGCGACTTCGGCGCTGGTGGCGATGTCGGTGCTCATCCTGACGTCGGTCAGGCGGGTCGCCTTGGCGGCCACGTCGTGCAGCAGCGCGGCCAGGTCGATGGTCTCGAGATTGCTGGCGTCGAAGGGTTTGGCGTAGTCGAGGAACTGGCCGATGATGCTGTCCATCTGCGCCAGGTCGGAATGCATGCCGTCGCGCGACTCGTCGGAGAGGTTGGCCATTTCCACTTCCAGCTGCATGCGCGCCAGCGGCGTGCGCAGGTCGTGCGAGATGCCGGCCAGGATCAGGGCGCGGTCGGATTCGACGCGGTTCAGGTCGGCCACCATCTGGTTGAAGCTGCGATTGGCTTCCTCGATTTCGGTGGGGCCGGATTCGGGCAGCGGTTCGGGTTGCCGGCCCTTGGCGATAGCGCGTGCGGCTGCCGTCAGGCGCGCCAGCGGCTGGTTGATCAGGGTGGAGATGAAGACCGCGCCGATCAGCGACAGGAACAGCGCGATCGAGCCCCAGCCCAGCCACTGCAGGCTGGACGTACGATCCAGGCGGCCGCGATCGAGCATCAGCCAGTACTGGTCGTCATCGATGTTGAAACTGATCCAGAAGCCTTCGACGTCGTTGACGCTGGAGGCGAACAGGGTGTTTTCGTCCAGCGACTGGCGCACGTAGTACTCAAGCTCGGGAACGATGGGGGAGTCCTCGGGCGGCACGATCTTGTCGCTCTTCTCCAGCGGGTAGATGCGGATGCCTTCGTTGCTGGCCAGGTCGAACAGCAGTTCACGCCGCATCTCCGGCGCCGAGTGGGTCAGCGCGGCGCGCGTGATGGTGACCACCGACACGATCTGCGCGGCCAGCGACTCCGCGCGCGGGCCGCGTTCGACCATGCGGAAGCTGGCCACCCAGGCCACCATGCTGGCGGTGATCAGGAAGGTCAGCAGGAAGAAGGTGCGCCAGAACAGGCCGTTGCTGAACCATCCTGATTGGGTACGGACTTTCATCGGCAAGCGGCCTGCAAAGCGTTGGACAACGCGGCGGTGGAGACGGAGGTCAAGCGGGAGATCAGCGCGGCTTCCCTTCCGGGATGAACACGTAGCCCAGGCCCCAGACGGTCTGGATGTAAAGCGGGTTGGCCGGATCCGGTTCGATCAGCTTGCGCAGGCGCGAGATCTGCACGTCCAGACTGCGGTCGAACACTTCGTATTCGCGGCCGCGCGCCATTTCCATCAGTTTTTCGCGCGACAGCGGCTGGCGCGCGTTGCGCGCGAACACCTTGAGCACCGAAAATTCGCCGGTGGTCAGCGAAATGCTCTCGCCGTTCTTCTTCAGCGTGCGGGTGCCGAGATCCAGCACGAAATCGCCGAATTCGAAGGTCTCGGGCGTCTCGGACGGCGCGCCGGGCAGTTCCTCAGGACCCTTGCGGCGCAGCACCGCATTGATGCGGGCCACCAGTTCGCGCGGATTGAAGGGCTTGGGCAGGTAATCGTCGGCGCCCATTTCGAGGCCGATGATGCGATCCACGTCTTCCCCCTTGGCGGTCAGCATGATGATCGGCGTCTGGTCGCCGGCGCCGCGCAGGCGGCGGCAGATCGCCAAGCCGTCTTCACCGGGCAGCATCAGATCCAGCACCAGCAAATCGTAGCGCTCGCGGATCCACAGTTTGTTCATGGCCTGCGCGTTTTCCGCAGTGACCACATTGAAACCTTGCTCGGTCAGGTAGCGGCGCAGCAGGTCGCGCAGGCGGATATCGTCATCCACCACCAACACTTTGAATTGATTGGCGGATGTTGTCGTATTAGTATTGTTGCCGTTGGTCGAGTTCATGGTGCCTATGGTAGCGTCTCCGCGATTTAGAGCAAGTCGCGGTCGAGTATTCATTACAAACTGTTACATACCTTACCTTAATCATCTTATACCATCGCGGCCTGCGGCCTACACTGGAATCAAGTTGAGCGTAACCCTAAAAGTATTCTGAAATTTGATTCTCTGCATCTGTGGAAAACGCGTTATGAAGATTGCTGTCGTCAACAAGCTCTGTCTGGCCTCGGTGCTGGCGCTGGGAGCGGTGACCGCCTCGCTGGCAGGACCGCCGCCGGGCGGCCGGCCGATGTCCGGTCCGCCGGGCGAGTTCCGTCAGCACGGGGGCGGCGAATTCAATGCCCAGGACCATCGCAACCAGATGGCAGCGGAGCAGGAACAACGTCGCGCCGCCGGCAAACTGAGCCCCGACGAGCGCCGCGAATTGCGCCGCCAGATCAACGAGGTTGGTCAGGATATCTACCGCGTCAAGCGCTGACCGGCTGCCATCCTGTTGACCCGGGGCAAGCAAAAGAGTTGCCGCCGTATGCCTGCTACAACGCATTGAGCCGCTCAAGCGGTAATTTTATGAAAAGAAAAGCCCGGACGAAAAGCTCGTCCGGGCTTTTTATTTTATGGTTCGGT
Organism: Herbaspirillum sp. LeCh32-8; assembly: GCF_017814915.1. Classification (GTDB taxonomy): domain Bacteria; phylum Pseudomonadota; class Gammaproteobacteria; order Burkholderiales; family Burkholderiaceae_D; genus Herbaspirillum. The sequence continues at coordinate 668,983 of NZ_JAGIPZ010000001.1, forward strand.
TTCTTTCAGGCTGCATCGGCGCGCATGGGGCCGATTACCCGTGATCACACCTCATGCGCCTTGCCGAGCCGCTTTTCCAGCCGATGCTGCAGGGCTTCAAAGCACAGGCTCAAGATCCAATAGATGCCGGCCGCCGCGATGTAGAGCGGCAGCGGGCGGAAGGTCACGGCGATGACTTCCTTGGTCGCCAGCATCAGCTCGGTCACCGTGATGACGGAGACCAGCGAAGTGTCTTTGATCAGACTGATCAGCGTATTGCTCATGGAGGGTACGGCGATGCGCACCGCCTGCGGCACGATGATGAAGCGCAGTGTCTGGAAGTAGGTGAGGCCGATGCTATAGGCGGCGTTCCACTGGCCGCGCGTCACCCCCAAGATGGCGCCGCGCAGGCTTTCCGACAGGTAGGCGCCGGCGTTCAGGCTCAGGGTCAGTACGCCAGCGGTCAGCGGCGAGAATTCGATACCCACGCTGGGCAAGCCGTAATACACCACAAAGATTTGCACCAGCAACGGAGTGCCGCGCATCAAGCTGACGTAGACCGCCGCCGGCCAGTGGATCGGGCGCCAGGGCACGATGCGCGCCACCGCCAGCACGAAGCCCAGCGCCAGGCCGCCCAGCATTGACGCCAGCGCGAACAGCAGGGTATAGCCCACGCCCTTCATCAGCGTGGGGCCGGCTTGCTGCAGCAGTTCGAGAATTTCCATAGGCAATCGATATAAAAAATTATCCCCGCAAGGCGGGGATAAATGTCGTCCGAAGGGCGCCGTTCAGACGCCGGACCAGGTTCGCCGGAAGTCGCCGGCAAGCCCGTGGGCGCCGGCGAGCGGCTTATTGTGCTTTCGGCGGCTGGCTGACGTCAATGCCGAACCACTTCTCGGACACCTGCTTGAAGCTGCCGTCGGCCTTGATATCGGCCAGCGCCTTGTTCAGGGCCGTCTTGAACTCCGGGTTATCCTTGCGGAACGGAATACCGATCTTGTCGACCGCGCCGACCGGGTTGCCGCCCTTCAAAGGCAGCTTGGTCGACTTCAAGATGTAGCCCACCAGCAGGCTGTCGTTGAGCGCGGCGTCGATGCGACCGGCCGCCAGGTCAGCCAGGTACTCGGGCGAACCGGGGTAGGTGCGTACGTCGATGCCCGGCACGCTCTTGGCCTTTTGTTCGAAATTGGTGCCCTGGCCCAGGCCGAGCTTCTTGCCCTTCAGGTCGTCCAGGCTCTTGAACTGGCGGGTTTCGTCCTTGCGCACGATCAGCTGGGCGCTCGACAGGGTATACGGATCGGAGAAGTCGAAGGCCTTCTGGCGTTCGTCGGTGATGCCGACCTGGTTGATGATCACGTCATACTTGCCGGCGCCCAGGCCAGCCAGGATGCCGCTCCACTCGGTGGTGGTGAACTCGGGCTTCACGCCCAGCTTGGCGGCCAGCAGGTTGGCCACATCCACTTCGAAACCGGTCAGCTGGCCGGTCTTGGGATCCTTGAAGTTGAACGGCGGATAGTTGCCTTCCAGCGCCACCTTCAGGGTGCCGCGACTCTTCACGGTTTGCAGCAGGTCGGCAGCGGAGGCGGACAGGGCGCCGGCCAGCAGCGCCACGCCGGTGGTTGCCAGCAGCCAGGTCTTGATGTTCTTGTTCATGCAATCTCCTTTGAGAACGGTTGCCACGGGAAATCGCGGCCAGGCCGCAATGATGCCTTCGTTTTGCCAAACTACAAGGGTTTGCTTAATACATTCGTGTAGGAAGCTTATGCCGCGGGCCACCCGTTTCGGATCATACTGCGCCCGCGGCGCTCAGGCCTGCAACTGCTCCAGCGCGTCCTGCTGTTCAAGCCATTCATTCTCCAGCTGGTCCAGTTCCTTCACGCAGTAAGCCTGATCGGTGATCAGCGTCTTCAGTTCTTCCTTGTTGGCGGCGTCGTAGATGTCCGGGCTCGCCAGGCGCGCATCGATGTCGGCCTTGCGGGCGTTGAGCTTGGCGATCTGCTCGTCGAGGCGTTTGATGCGCTGTTCAATGGGTTTCTTCAGCGCCGACATCTTCTGTCGTTGCTCGGCTTCCAGGCGTTTCTGTTCCTTGCGGTCCACCGCCGGCGCTTCAGGCGAGGCCGTTGCTGCCGATGTCGCCGAAGATGTCGCCTTGCTCGGCAACGGCGCGGCATCCGCGCCTTCGCTGCGCGCTGCCAGCTTGGTCTTGAACAGCCAATCCTTGTAGTCGTCGAGGTCGCCGTCGAAGTCTTGCAGCTTGCCGTCGGCCACGATCAGGAACTGGTCGGTGGTGGCGCGCAGCAGGTGGCGATCGTGGGACACCAGCACCAGCGTGCCTTCGAACTGCGCCAGCGCCATCGTCAGCGCTTCGCGGGTTTCCAGGTCGAGGTGGTTGGTCGGTTCGTCCAGCAGCAGCAGGTTGGGGCGTTGCCAGACGATCAGCGCCAGCGCCAGGCGCGCCTTTTCACCGCCGGAAAACGGCGCGATCGGGGAGCTTGCCATGGTGCCGTTGAAGTTGAAGCTGCCGAGGAAGTTGCGCAGCTCCTGCTCGCGCACATCCGGCGCCAGCCGCGTCATGTGCCACAGCGGCGACTCGTCATGGCGCAGCATCTCGACCTGGTGCTGGGCGAAGTAGCCGATCACCAGGCCCTTGCCCAGGCGTGCGGTGCCGGACAGCGGATCGATCTCGCCGGCGACGGTCTTGATCAGCGTCGATTTGCCGGCGCCGTTCACGCCCAGCAGGCCGATGCGCTGGCCGTTCTGCAGCGAGAAATCGATGCCGCGCACGATGATCTTCTCGTCGTCTTCAATGCGATAGCCGGCGTTGACCTTCTCCATCACCAGCAGCGGATTCGGTGCCGACAACGGCTCGCGGAACTCGAACGAAAATTCGGCCGCCGCGCGCAGCGGCGCCAGTTCTTCCATCTTGGACAGCGCCTTCATGCGACTCTGCGCCTGGCGCGCCTTGGTGGCCTTGGCCTTGAAGCGGTCGATGAAGGATTGCAGGTGGGCGCGCTGGCGTTGCTGTTTCTCGATCATGCCGGCCATCAGCTCCAGCTGGGCCGAGCGTTGGCGCTCGAAGGCCGAGTAGTTGCCGGAGTAGCGCTTGAGCTTGCGATCGTCGATGTGCACGATCACGTTCACCACGCCGTCGAGGAAGTCGCGGTCGTGGGAGATGATCAAGAGCGTGCCGGCATAGCGCTTCAACCAGTCTTCCAGCCAGATGATGGCGTCCAGGTCCAGGTGGTTGGTCGGTTCGTCCAGCAGCAGCAGGTCGGACGGGCACATCAGCGCCTGCGCCAGGTTCAGGCGCATGCGCCAGCCGCCGGAGAAGCTGGCCACCGGGCGCTGCATCTGTTCCAGCGAAAAGCCCAGGCCCAGCAGCAGCTGCTCGGCGCGCGAGCGCACGGTGTAGGCGTCGGCGTCGGCCAGCGCGGTGTGCAGCTCGGCGATGCGGTTGCCGTCGTGCTCGCCGTCGGGTTGCGCCTCGGCCTCGGCCAGTTCGGCCTCCAGTTGGCGCAGGTGGGCGTCGCCGTCGATGGCGTATTCGAGCGCCGCGCGCTCCAGCGCCGGGGTCTCCTGCGCCACGTAGGCCATGCGCCAGCGCGCGGGGAAATCGATGCTGCCCTGGTCGGGATGCAGCTCGTCGCGCAACATCGCGAACAGGCTGGACTTGCCGGCGCCGTTGGCGCCGATCAGGCCGATCTTGTCGCCCGGGTTGAGCGTGAGGTCGACATTTTCCAGCAGCGGTTTGATGCCGCGCTGGAGGGAAACTTGCTGGAAACGGATCATCGGTGAATCGAAATCAAGGAAAGCGTGCGGTACCGGCTGCGTGCGCCGATCAGCCCAGCTGCAGCTGTTCGGCGGTGACCAGGAACACCATGTCGTCGCCGGCGCTGGTGGTCATCCAGGTCAGTTCCAGCTCGGGGAAGGCGGCTTCGGCGAATTCGCGCTCGTTGCCGATTTCCACCACCAGCACGCCGTTCTCGGTCAGGCGTTCGGCGGCGCCGGCCACGATCTTGCGCACCAGGTCCATGCCGTCCTCGCCGCCGGCCAGCGCCAGTTGCGGCTCACGCAGGTATTCCGGCGGCAGCTTGGCCATCGAGCCCGAGTTCACATACGGCGGGTTGCTGATGATCAGGTCGTACTTGCGCGGTGCCAGTTGCGTGTACAGGTCGGATTCGACCAGCGTGATGCGGTCTTGCAGCTGGTAGTCGGCGACGTTCCTGTGCGCCACCTCCAGCGCTTGCGGCGAGATGTCGACGGCGTCGACCTGCGCATTCGGGAAGGCGTCGGTCAGCAGGATGGGCAGGCAGCCGGAGCCGGTGCACAGGTCCAGCACGTTCTCGATGGCTTCGGGATCCTGGATCCACGGCGCGAAGTGGTGCGGCAGCAGCTCGGCGATGAAGGAGCGCGGTACGATCACGCGCTCGTCCACGTAGAAGCGGTAGGCACCCAGCCAGGCTTCGTTGGTGATGTAGGCGGCCGGCACGCGATCCTTGCTGCGGCGCTCGATCACTTTCATCACGGAGGCGATTTCTTCCGGCAGCAGGCGGGCGTCCAGGAAGGGATCGAGCTGATCCAGCGGCAGCTTCAGCGTATGCAGGATCAGGTAGGCGGCTTCGTCGAAGGCATTGCTGCTGCCGTGGCCGAAGAACAGCTGTTCGGTGTTGAAGCGGGTCACGGCGTAGCGCAGCAGGTCGCGTACGGTGGAGAGGGTGTTGGTTGTCATGGTTGATCTCTTGTCTTGGTGAGCGCGATTATTCTGGTGGCCTTGATGACATGCACCGTCATCCTGACGAAAGTCAGGATCCAGCGTCGTTCAACGGTCATCGATATGCAACGAAAGTCACTGGGTCCCGGCCTGCGCCGGGACGGCGGAGAAGTTGGAGGTCGATCCGCGCTGGCGGTCCGCGTTTCAGCCCAGCAGGTTCTCCAGCGTCTTGCGATAAATGTTCTTCAGCGGATCGATGTAGCGCACCTCGATGTGCTCGTCGATCTTGTGGATGCTGTCGTTGGGCGGGCCGAACTCGATCACCTGCGGGCAGATCTGCGCGATGAAGCGGCCGTCCGAGGTGCCGCCGGTGGTCGACAGTTCGGTCTCCAGGCCGGTCTCGTCCCTGATCGCCTTGGCCAGCGCGCCCGAGAGGTCGCCGCGCGGGGTCAGGAAAGGCAGGCCGCCGACGGTCCACTTCAGGTCGTATTCCAGGCCGTGCTTGTCCAGGATGGCGTGCACGCGCTGCTGCAGGCCTTCCACGGTGCTGGCGGTGGAGAAGCGGAAGTTGAAGTCGATCACCACGTCGCCCGGGATCACGTTGGACGCGCCGGTGCCGCCGTGGATGTTGGATACCTGCCAGGAGGTCGGCAGGTAGTATTCGTTGCCGGCGTCCCATTGCTCGGCCACCAGCTCGGCCAGTGCGGGCGCGGCCTGGTGGATGGGGTTGCGCGCCAGTTGCGGGTAGGCGATGTGGCCCTGGATGCCCTTGACGGTCAGCTTGCCCGACATGGTGCCGCGGCGGCCGTTCTTGATCATGTCGCCCAGGGTCTTGGCCGAGGTCGGTTCGCCCACGATGCAGTAGTCCAGCTGCTCGCCGCGCGCCTTGAGTTCATTGCAGACCACCACAGTGCCGTCGATGGCCGGGCCTTCCTCGTCGCTGGTGATCAGGAAGCCGATCGAGCCCTTGTGCTCAGGGTGGGCCGCGATGAATTCCTCGCAGGCCACCACCATGGCGGCGATCGAGGTTTTCATGTCGGACGCGCCGCGGCCGTACAGGCGGCCGTCCTTGATGGTCGGCTGGAACGGGTGCGATTGCCACTTCTCGACCGGGCCGGTGGGTACCACGTCGGTATGGCCGGCAAACACCAGCAGCGGCTGCGCCGTGCCTTTGCGCGCCCACAGGTTGGTGACGTCGCCGGACTGGATGGTCTCGCAGGTGAAGCCCAGCGGCGAGAGCAGTTCCGCCAGCCGCGCCTGGCAACCTTTGTCTTCAGGGGTGACGGAGGAGAGGGAAATCAGTTCCTGGGTAAGGGCCAGCGTCTTGCTCATGATTATTCTTCAAAGATGTGTTGATACTGATCGGCCTTGAAGCCGACGTGATATTGCTTGCCGTCGAACAGCACCGGGCGCTTGATCACCGAGGGGTTTTCCACCATCAGCGCCACGGCCGACGCGTCATCGGTAATCGAGGCCTTGCGCTCGTCGGACAGCGCGCGCCAGGTCGTGCTCTTGCGGTTGACCAGCACGTCGCGCTCGACGTCCTTCAGCCAGGCTTGCGCCTGCGCGGCATCGAGGCCGGCCTTCTTGAAGTCGTGGAAGGTGTAGGCGATGCCTTGCGCGTCCAGCCACACGCGGGCCTTCTTGACGGTGTCGCAGTTGGGGATGCCGTACAGCGTAATGTCTTTTGCCATGCTCTTTTACTCGTTCAATGCGCAATGCGTTCGCGCTTCATGCTTCCAGGTTCATGCGCCTCAGAACACGACGCCGCGCCGGTGTCCATGACAACCGGCGCGGCGCACAGGTCCAGCTCTGCGTCAGGGATTACTCGCCGCGCAGCAGTTCGTTGATGGAGGTCTTCGAACGGGTCTGGGCGTCGACCTTCTTGACGATGATCGCGGCGTACAGGCTGTATTTGCCATCCTTGGAGGGCAGGTTGCCCGGCACCACCACGGAGCCGGCCGGCACGCGACCGTAGTGCACTTCGCCGGTTTCACGATCGTAGATCTTGGTCGACTGGCCGATGTACACGCCCATCGACAGCACCGAGTTCTCTTCGATGATGACGCCTTCCACGACTTCCGAACGGGCGCCGATGAAGCAGTTGTCTTCGATGATGACCGGGCCGGCCTGGACCGGCTCCAGCACGCCGCCGATGCCCACACCGCCGGACAGGTGGACATTCTTGCCGATCTGCGCGGCCGAGCCGACGGTGGCCCAGGTGTCGACCATGGCGCCTTCATCGACGTAGGCGCCGATGTTGACGTAGGACGGCATCAGCACCACGTTGCGGCCGATGAAGGAGCCGTGGCGGGCAACCGCCGGCGGCACCACGCGGAAGCCGCCACGGGCGAAATCTTCAGCGGTGTAGTTGGCGAACTTGGTCGGGACCTTGTCGTAGAACTGCGGGTAGCCGGGGGCGCCCGACGACACCACGACGTTGTCTTCCAGGCGGAAGGACAGCAGGATGGCTTTTTTCACCCATTGGTTGACTTCCCACTGGCCCACGCCCTGGCGGTTGGCCACGCGCAGGGTGCCATCGTTCAGGCCGGAGATCACCTCGGCGACCGCGTTGCGGATGTCGGCCGGCGCGGACTTCGGGGACAGGCTGGCGCGGTCTTCCCACGCCTGATCGATGATTTGCTGAATGGACTGTGTCATGTTGATATGGCTGAACGCTCGGGCGAAAAATAAACGGTAACGGTGCGGGGCGACTTACGCCTGGCCGGCGAGTTTCTTGGTGAAGGCGACGATGCGCTGCGCGGCTTCCAGGCATTCCTCCACCTCGGCCACCAGCGCCATGCGGATGCGGCCGGCGCCGGGGTTGATGCCGTGCGCCTCGCGGGCGAGGTAGCTGCCCGGCAGGACGGTGACATTATATTCGGCGTAGAGGCGGCGGGCGAACTCGGTGTCGCTGATGTCGACCAGCTTGTCGACCTTGGCCCACAGGTAGAAACTGGCGTCCGGCAGCGACACGTCCAGCACTTCCTGCAGCAGCGGCGTGACCTGCGAGAACTTGGTCACGTACTTGGCGATGTTGTCCTGGACGTGGGTCTCGTCCTTCCAGGCTTCCACCGATGCGGCCTGGATCACCGGGCTCATGGCGCCGCCGTGATAGGTGCGGTACAGCAGGAATTTCTTCAGCAGCGCGGCGTCGCCGGCCACGAAGCCCGAACGCATGCCGGGCACGTTGGAGCGTTTGGACAGGCTGGAGAACGAGATCAGGCGCTCGTAACCGCGGCCCAGCTTGTGCGCCGCCTCCATGCCGCCCAGCGGCGGATCCTGCTTGAAATAGATTTCCGAGTAGCACTCGTCGGAGGCGATCACGAAACCGTAGCGGTCCGACAGCGCGAACAGTTCCTTCCAGTCTTCCAGCGACAGCACGGCGCCGGTCGGGTTGCCCGGCGAGCACACGAACAGCAGCTGCACGCGCGACCATACTTCTTCCGGCACGCTGCCGAAATCGGGCGCGAAGTTGCGCGCCGGGTCGGAGTTGACGAAGTAGGGTTGGGCGCCGGCCAGGTAGGCTGCGCCTTCGTAGATCTGATAGAACGGATTGGGGCACATCACCAGCGCGCCCGGCTTGTTCGGGTCGATCACGGTCTGCGCCAGCGCGAACAGCGCCTCGCGCGAGCCGTTCACCGGCAGGATCTCGGTCGCCGGATCCGGACGCGGGATGCCATAGCGATTCTGCAGCCAGTCGGCGATGGCGCTGCGCAGCGCCTCGCTGCCCAGCGTGGCCGGGTAGCTGGCCAGGCCGGCCAGGTTGTCGGCCAGCGCCTTCTGGATGAAGGCCGGGGTGGGGTGCTTGGGTTCGCCGATGCCCAGGCTGATGGCGCGATAGGCCGGGTCGGGCGTGATGCCGGCGAACAGCTTCTTGAGCTTTTCGAAGGGATAGGGCTGCAGTTGGTCGAGTAGGGGATTCACGGCGCTGAACTGGAAAAGCCTTTCGGCCGTTCCGCGCAACATCGCGGGCGGCCTTGGCAAAGGGCTGGGGAAAGCTTGCGATTATACCGTTATTGCAACATTGGATGAACCGCAGCGGCGGCGGCTGATGTTGGCAAAACGGCATCGCGCCGATGGGGCGCCGGATGAAAGACGCAAGTTGTCAAAACAATAAAACCGGCCGGGCAAACCGGACAATCACGGGTGCGATGCCGGTGTATTCAGCCGATTGTCAGTATGCAACGTGGCGTATTGTTGTCGCTCGCCAATTTTTCGCGCCGGCCTTGTTGACGCCGGCGATGTACTACGTCAAGAACTCCGGAGAACAATAATGAAAAGCTTGAAAACCCAGCTCCTGTCCGCCCTTGTGGTGATGTGGATAGGACTCTTGCTGCTGGCGGCCTGGTCGGCCTTCAGCGCCCGCGAGAACATGATCAACGAGCGCAAGGACGGCCTGCGCCGCGTGGTGGAGGCCGCCAACGGCGTGGTCGCCAGCTACGTGAGCGACGTCGCCGCCGGCCGCATGCAGAAGGCCGATGCGCAAAAGGCCGCGCTGGAGCGCATCGGCGCCATGCGCTATGACGGTGACAACTACCTGTTCGTGTTCGATTCCCAGCCGGTAGTGCTGCTGCTGCCGTCCAACAAGGGCATGGTCGGCAAGAACGTGGCTGACCGCAAGGACTCCGAAGGCAAGGCCTACTACGCCGAGATGGTCAAGGTCGGCAAGGCCGAGAAGAAGGGCTACGTCGAATACATGGGCCGCCTGCCGGGCACCGACGACAGCAATCGCACGCCCAAGATGAGCTACGTGATCCACAACGAGGACTGGGACTGGTTCATCGTCACCGGCGTGTTCCTGAGCGACGTGCAGTCGCATTTCCTGAACAACCTGTTCAAGCTGCTGGGCATTCTGCTGGTGGTGGGTGTGGCGGTTTCGGTCATGATGCTGGCGATCATCCGCCGCATCACGCGCAGCCTGGGCGGCGAGCCGGCCTATGCGGTCGACATCGCCACCCGCATCGCCGCCGGCGACCTGACGGTGCGCGTCAACACGCGCCCCGGCGACAGCAAGAGCCTGCTGTTTGAAATGGCGTCCATGCGCGAGCGCCTGGCGCAGGTGATCAAAGGCATCCACCAGGGCACCGACGCCATCGACATCGGCGCGCGCGAGATCGCCGCGGGCAACCTCGATCTGTCCTCGCGCACCGAGCAGCAGGCCGGCTCGCTGGCGACCACCGCCTCCAGCATGGATTCGCTGACCTCCACCGTGAAGCAGAACGCCGACAACGCACGTCAGGCCGGCCAGTTGGCCAACAGCGCCTCCGACATCGCCAGCCGCGGCGGCGAGGTGGTGGGCCAGGTGGTGCAGACCATGGAAGGCATCACCGAGAGCTCGCGCAAGATTTCAGACATCATCGGCGTGATCGACGGCATCGCCTTCCAGACCAATATCCTGGCGTTGAACGCAGCGGTGGAAGCCGCCCGCGCAGGCGAGCAGGGTCGCGGCTTTGCAGTGGTGGCTTCCGAAGTGCGCTCGCTGGCCCAGCGCAGCGCGCAGGCGGCCAAGGAAATCAAGGCGCTGATCGAGGATTCGGTGCAGCGCGTGGGCAGCGGCTCCGAGCAGGTGGCGCGCGCCGGCGACACCATGGGTGAAGTGGTGGCTGCGGTGCGTCGCCTGACCGATATCGTCGGTGAGATTTCCGCCGCGTCCGAAGAGCAGCGCAACGGCATCGAGCAAGTCAACCACGCCATCGGCCAGATGGACCAGGTGACGCAGCAGAACGCGGCGCTGGTGGAAGAAGCCGCCGCGGCGGCCGGCTCGCTGGAAGAGCAGGCGCGCCGCCTGAAGCAGGCGGTGGCGACCTTCCGCGTGGAGGCCGAGGCGGAAGCGGCTCAGGCTGCGCCGGTGGCGCGTCCGGTGACTCGTCCCGCCGTGGCCAGGCCGGTTGCCAAGGCTGCGGTCAAGGTCGCGGTGAAGCCGGCCACAACCGCCCAGACTTTGCCCGCGCCTGCCCAGAAGCCTGCTGCCAAGCCCTCGGCTGATGAAGGCGAATGGGAGACCTTCTGATGGTGCCGGTCGCGCCGGCGGCCATTGGCCGATAGCGATTGCGCAGAAAGAAAAAACGCCGCATCTGCGGCGTTTTTTCATGGGGCGTCGGATGCCGGCGCACAGGATCAGCCGCCGAAGCTTTTCACTCCCTGCCATTGCGCCTGGCTGGCCTGGTAGAGCGTATAGGGCGGATTGACCTGGGCGCCGTCGGCGGCAAAGGCGACCGGGCCGGACATGCCGCGATACTGCATCTTGTGCAACTCGGCCGAGAGCTTGCGGGGATCGGTGCTGTCCAGCCGGCGCATGGCTTCGACCAACATGCCGACCGCATCATAGGAAAACATCGCGTAAGCGGTCAGCGCCGAGTCGTATTTCCTGCGATAGCTCTTCTCGAACTCGGCATAGCCGGGGCGCCGATCCACCTGCAGGCCGTGCAGCAGCACGCTGGAGCCGTCCGGATACAGCCCCGTGCGCGGAAACTCCAGGTTGACGCCGCCGCCCGTGGAGAGCAGCTTGCAATCCAGACCCACGCGCTTGCAGGCTTGCAGCAGCGCCACCACCTGCGGGCCGATCGCGGTGAAAAACATCAGGTCCGGCTTGGCGGCCTTGATGCGCAGCAGGGTGGCGCTGAAATCCGAACTCTTGCCGCCCACCGATTCGCGTACCGCCAGCTCGATGCCGGCCTGGCGCAGCCGGGCGATGTAGCCGTCTGCCAGTGCGGCACCCAGTTGGGTGCCGTTGTCCAGCACCGCCACCCGGCGCGCCTTGATCACCTGGCCGCTGACTTCGGTCAGGTAACTGGTGGTGATCTCGCTATTGCCCAGCAACTGGAATACGTTCTTGTAGCCGCGCGTGGTGAGGCTGCGGCCAGTGGCGGTGGGGCTGATCATGGGAATGCCGGCATCGGCATAGATGGGCGCGGCGGCGATGCTGGTGTCGGTGCTGACGTGCCCGATCACGCCGCTGACATTGGCGGCCACGAAGGAATTGGCGGCGATGCGGGCGAAGTTCATTTCGGACTGGTCGTCCACCACCATCAGCGCGAAGCGGGTGGCCTTGCCGCCGATGACGATGCCGCGCAGGTTGGCGTCGTCGACGGCCAGCAGCGCGCCGTCGCGCGCGCCGAAGCTCAGGTTGCTCTGCTGCCTGACGCCGAAGCCGCCGGCAAAGCCGATGTTGACGATCTGCTCGCGGCCGGCGGCCGACGCCGACCGGGCCGTGGCGCCCAGCATCAGCGCGCCGGCGCCGGCCAGGATCAGGCGGCGCGATTGCGATACGATCATGAATCCCCTTGGTATGCGTTGTAACGTTCCCAGTGCCGTTGCGGACGTGGCCGCACGGTCGTTTGCAAGCACTATACCCAAAGTTTGTGGCGGCAGTGTGTCCGACGGGGAGGGGCGCAGGCGCATGCCGGGCGCGCGGCGATGGCGGCGGCAGGCCGTTTTTGGCCTGATTGCGGCCCTGCGATGTTATGATGTCGGCCTTTCCGGAAGCAAAGTTTCCGCTTTCAACCAACCAGTCTAATTTGTCGATAACGTGCGTCTAACTTCCATTAAATTATCGGGATTCAAGTCCTTCGTCGAGCCAACGCATTTCCAGGTTCCGGGGCAGCTGGTGGGCGTGGTCGGGCCGAACGGCTGCGGCAAATCCAATATCATCGACGCGGTGCGCTGGGTCCTGGGTGAATCCAAGGCTTCCGAGCTGCGCGGCGAATCGATGCAGGACGTCATCTTCAACGGCTCCACCCACCGCAAGCCGGCCGGACGCGCCTCGGTCGAACTGGTGTTCGACAACTCCGCCGGCAAGGCGGCCGGCCAATGGGGCCAGTACGCTGAAATCGCCGTCAAGCGCACGCTCACCCGCGACGGTACTTCGTCCTACTACATCAACAACCAGTCGGTGCGCCGCCGCGACATCCAGGACATCTTCCTGGGCACCGGCCTGGGCCCTCGCGCCTACGCCATCATCGGCCAGGGCATGATCTCGCGCATCATCGAAGCGCGTCCGGAAGAGCTGCGCATCTTCCTGGAGGAAGCCGCCGGCGTGTCCAAGTACAAGGAGCGCCGTCGCGAGACCGAGAACCGCCTGCACGACACCACCGAAAACCTGACCCGCCTGGAAGACATCCTGCGCGAGTTGAACACCAACCTGGAAAAGCTGGAAGCCCAGGCCGCCGTGGCCAAGAAATTCCACGAGCTGCAAGGCGATCAGGAAGAAAAGCAGAAACTGCTGTGGCTGCTGCGCAAGAACGAAGCGAAGGCCGAGCAGGAGAAGTTCTTCAAGGAAATCGAGCGCGCCCAGATCGATCTGGAAGAGCAGACCGCCAAGCTGCGCCACGTGGAAGCCGAGCTGGAGCACATGCGCCAGGCGCACTACGGCGCCGGGGACCGTCTGCACCAGGCGCAGGGTCACCTGTACCAGACCAACTCCGAGATCGGCAGCCTGGAGGCGCAGATCAAGTTCGTCATCGAATCGCGCAATCGCCTGCAATCGCAGCTGAACTCGCTGACCGCGCAGCGCGATCAATGGCAGCGCCAAGGCACGCAGCAGCAGGAAGAGCTGGCCGAGGCCGAGATCGCGCTGGAAGAATTCGGCATGCGCGTGGAGCAGTCGCAGCAGGCCGTGCACAACACCAACGACAGCCTGCCGGCGCTGGAGCAGGCCTGGCGCGAGTCGCAGGTCAAGACCACCGAGTCGCGCGGCAAGATCATGCAGGTGCAGCAGCAGATCGAGCTGCAGTCCACGCACCAGCGCAACGCCTCCAACATCCTGTCCGGCCTGGCGTCGCGCCGCGAGCGCCTGATGCAGGAAAAGAACGGCATGGCCATGCCGGACGACGTCCACCTGACCAACCTCAAGCTGCAGCTGGAAGAAAAGCAGGCCTCGCTGGAAGAGGCCAACATGCACCTGGAAGAAGCACAGGAGCAGGTGCCGCGCCTGGAAGAGGAACGTCGTGCCGCGCAGGAGCTGGTGAGCCGCGAAACCTCCGTCAACGCCCAGCTGGAAGCGCGCCTGTCGGCCCTGAAGCAACTGCAGGAAAGCGTGCAGGCGCAAGGCAAGGTCCAGCCCTGGCTGGAAAAGCACGGCCTGGCCGAACTGCCGCGCCTGTGGCAGAAGCTGCATATCGAGTCCGGCTGGGAAACCGCGCTGGAAGCGGTGCTGCGCGAACGCATGTCGGCGCTGGAAATGTCCAACCTGGACTGGGCCAAGGCCTTCTTCAGCGACGCCCCGCCGGCCAAGCTGGCGCTGTACGCGCCCAACGCCGGTGCGGCCCAGCCTGCCGCGCAGCCGGCCAACGGCCTGAAGCCCTTCATCAACCTGCTGCAGCTGAACGACCCCGGCCAGCGCGCGCTGATGAACGACTGGCTGCGCGACGTCTACGTTGCCGACGACACTGCGATCGCCTTCGCCGAGCGCGGCACGCTGCCGCTGGGCGGCGTGTTCGTGACGCGCGCCGGCCACGTGGTGAGCCAGTCCAGCGTGCGCTTCTACGCATCCGATTCGGAGCAGGACGGCATGCTGGCGCGCCAGCAGGAAATCGAGAACATCACCAAGCAGCAACGCGCCCAGTACATGCTGGCCGAAGAGGCCAAGGGCCGCGCGGTGCGCGCCGAGGCCGCGTTGTCGGGCGCCTCGCAGCGCCTGCAGGAGCTGCGCCAGCGTTCGGCCTACCTGACCCAGTCGGCGCACAGCCTGCAGATCGAGGTGATGAAGCTGGCCGAAGTGCAGGAGCGCTTCAACCAGCGCAGCACCCAGATCGCCACCGACCTGGAAGAAATCGGCATGCAGGAAGCCGAGCAGCAGCAGGTGCAGGCCGAGTCCGAGGCCCGCTTCGAGCAGCTCGACATCGAGCTGGCCGAGCTGCAGGAGCAGCATGAAAACGGCCAGACCGACTACCTGACCAAGGAACAGCAGTTGAACGACGCCCGTGCCCGCCTGCGTGAGCTGGAGCGCGCGGCGCAGGAAACCGAGTTCGCCGAGAAGTCCCACCGCAGCAAGATCGAGGAATTGAAGCGCAGCATCGCCACCGCGCTGGAGCAGGCGGCGCAGCTGTTCGCCAGCATGCAGCAGGGCAGCCTGGAGCTGGAAAGCCTGGACGACCAGGCCGCGCAAGCCGGCCTGCAAGAGCTGCTGGACCGCCGCAGCGAGCAGGAACGCGCGCTGGCCGACGCCCGCCACGAGCTGGACCAGCTCTCGCAGCAACTGCGCACGCATGAGGAAAGCCGCATGCAGGCCGAACGCAGCCTGCAGCCGCAGCGCGACCGCATCACCGAACTGCAGCTGAAGGAACAGGCGGCGCGCCTGAACCAGGAGCAGTTCTCCGAGGCGCTGGCGCAGACCCAGGCCGACGAGGCGGCGCTGTCCGAGAAGCTGACTTCCGACATGCGTCCGTCCTACCTGCAAGGCGAAGTGACCCGTCTGACCAACGCCATCGCGGCGCTGGGCGCGGTCAACCTGGCCGCGCTGGACGAGCTGGCCACGGCCTCCGAGCGCAAGCACTTCCTGGATTCGCAGCATGCCGACCTGAACGAGGCGATCACCACGCTGCAGGACGCGATCCACAAGATCGACATGGAAACCCGCGACATGCTGCAAGTCACCTTCGACAAGGTGAACCACCACTTCTCGGAACTGTTCCCGGTGCTGTTCGGCGGTGGCCAGGCCAAGCTGATCATGACCGGCGACGAGATCCTGGATTCCGGCGTGCAGGTCATGGCGCAGCCGCCGGGCAAGAAGAACGCCACGATTCACCTGCTTTCGGGCGGTGAAAAGGCGCTGACCGCGACCGCGCTGGTGTTCTCCATGTTCCAGCTGAACCCGGCGCCGTTCTGCTTGCTCGACGAGGTGGATGCGCCGCTGGACGACGCCAACACCGAGCGTTTCGCCAACATGGTCAAGCGCATGTCCGATTACACGCAGTTCCTCTTCATCTCGCACAACAAGATCGCGATGGAGATGGCGCAGCAGCTGATCGGCGTGACCATGCAGGAGCAGGGCGTGTCGCGTATCGTGGCGGTGGACATGGAGTCGGCCGCCAATTTCGCCAACGCGGAGCAGGCCGCCTGATGGCGGGAGCGCCGCGATGCACTCTTGTCGGTACGGCAACATGCGCCGACAGCAGCCAGCACAGCGGCTTCCCGGCCTTTGTCGGCTTGACAAGCAGGGCCCAGGAACACTACCCTGAAGACCTTGTCATACAGCCCGGCAGTGAGCGTGTTTTAAGCGCTTTTACCAGCCGGATATGCTTTTTGCGGCCCCCACGGGCCATGAAAAATAACAATATCTTGACCGCGATCTTGCCGCAGCCAGTCCGTTCTACGCAGCCGATGCGAGGACAAACCCCCTCGCCAGCCCACGCTTGCGCAGGCGCATTTGCAATGGATGGACGGCTCCCGCACAAGCGTGGGTCAGGCACTCTCGGATTTATAGGATTCGGATTCCTTCAATGAGCAGCTTCTTCGAACCGACCATGCCACGCTGCGCCGACGCCGGCGCCCACCAGCCAGCCAATGCGAAGGGGCGTGCAGCATGATGGATCTCCAGACCAGCCTGATTGTGATCGGCGGCGTATTCGTCGTCGGCGTCATTTCCTACAACAAGTGGCAGGAGCACAAGGCGCGCAAGACCGTGGAGCGCGCCTTTTCCTCCTCGCACGACGACGTGCTGATGTCGCCGGAAGAACAAGCCGAGCAGGGCGCGCGTAGCGAGCCCCCGGCGCATGATTTCGCGTCGCCGGCTCCCACCATGGAGCGCGGCGCCGACAATTTCTCCGCCACGCCGCAGGACGAGCGCGTGGAGCCGGGCCTGTACGACATGCCCGAGCGCAAGCCGGTGCCGGCCCCGGTCAAGGCCTACATGGACCAGGCTGAATTCGAACAGCGCGAGCCCTATCTCGGCGACGCCCCCGTTGCCGACGCCAACAAGCAGGCCGCCGACGCGGCCATGGCCGACGCCCTGGCGCAGGCGCCGCAATCGACGGTGGCGCAGGTGATCGCCGGCGCCGAAGAACAGATCGAGGCTGCTCCCGCCTTCACGCCGCCGCCGGAAATGCAGGCGCGCCTGGCGCCCAAGCGCGAGCTGCCGGTGGATGAGCTGATCGACTGCAACATCCCCATCGCCCTGGAAAACCCGCTGCGCGGCGACAAGCTACTGCCGTTGCTGCAGAACCTGCGCCATGTCGGCAACAAGCCGGTGCACTTCATCGGCCGCACCGCCGAAGGCGACTGGGAAGCCGTGGCCCATGGCGGCGTCTACACCGCCTTGCTGGCCGGTGCGCAACTGGCCAATCGCAGCAATGCCCTGAACGAAATCGAATACTCCGAGCTGGTCATGCGCCTGCGCGACCTGACCGATTCGCTCTCCGGCGAGCCCGAACTGCCGGATATGCCCGACGTCATCCGCACCGCCCAGGCGCTGCACCAGTTCATCGCCGACCATGACGTGCAGCTGTCGGTCAACGTGCGTTCCAACGGCGCGCCGTGGAACCTGGCTACGCTGCTGGCGGCGCTGACCCGCCAGGGCTTCGACCGTCGTACCGAGGGCTACCTGGTGATGCAGGACGGTGAGGGCGAGGTGCTGTTCGCGCTGTCGACCAACGCCACCCAGGCCGACGAAACCACCGACCGCCTGACCCTGCTGCTGGATGTGCCGCGCGTCTCGCCGGCGCGCGACGGCTACGGCGCACTGGTGGCCTGTGGCCGTTCGCTGGCGGCGCGCCTGGGCGGCACGCTGGTCGATGACAGCGACCAGCCCTTGCCTGACGCCTCGCTGGCCGACATCGCCGAGCAGGTATCGGCCTTCTACAGCGCCATGGAATCGGCCGATATCCCCGCAGGATCCACCCGCGCGATGCGCCTGTTCAGCTGAGGGGCGACGCCCCTTCTTCCGAGATGCAAGCAGATTTGTTTTCCGCAGGACGGCCCCCGGCAGGGGCGCCGGACTGGCTGGTTCGTGCGCATGAGCTGCGCACCGAACTGAATCGCCACAACCACAGTTATTACGTGCTGGATCAGCCCAGCATTCCCGACGCCGAATACGACCGCCTGTTCCAGGAGCTGCAGTCGCTGGAGACGGCGCACCCCGAGCTGGTGACGCCGGATTCGCCGACCCAGCGGGTGGGTGGCGCGCCGTTGCCGCAATTCGAGCCTGTGCGTCACGACATTCCCATGCTGTCGCTGGGCAACGGCTTCGCCGATGAAGACATCGAAGCCTTCGACAAGCGCGTCATGGACGGCCTGGAGAGCTTGCAAGAGGTGCGTTACGCCACCGAGCTCAAGTTCGACGGCCTGGCGATCAGCCTGCGTTACGTCGACGGCGTGCTGGTGCAGGCCGCCACCCGCGGCGACGGTACTACCGGCGAGAACGTGACGGCCAATATCCGCACCGTGCGCGCGATCCCGCTGCGTTTGCATGGCGACAAGATTCCTGCAGTGCTGGACGTGCGCGGCGAAGTGCTGATGTACAAGGACGACTTCGCGCGCCTGAATCAGCGCCAGCGCGATGCCGGCCAGAAGGAGTTCGCCAACCCGCGCAACGCCGCCGCCGGCAGCTTGCGCCAGCTGGACTCGCGCATTACCGCGCAGCGCACGCTGCGTTTCTTCGCCTATGGCATCGGCGTGCTGGAGGGCATGGACATGCCGGCCTCGCACTCGGCCTTGCTGGACTGGTACCAGCAGCTGGGCCTGCCGGTGTGCAAGGAGCGCGCCGTGGTCAGCGGCGCGGCCGGTTTGCTGGCCTTCTTCCGCGGCATCGGCGAGAAGCGCGAGCAGCTGCCCTATGAGATCGACGGCGTGGTCTACAAAGTTGACCGCCTGGACCAGCAGAAGCACCTCGGCTTCGTCTCGCGCGCGCCGCGCTTTGCGCTGGCGCACAAATTCCCGGCGCAGGAAGCGCTGACCGTGGTGCAGGGCATCGAAGTGCAAGTCGGCCGCACCGGCGCCATCACGCCGGTGGCGCGCCTGAACCCGGTGTTCGTGGGCGGCGTGACGGTGACCAACGCTACGCTGCACAATGAAGACGAAGTGCGTCGCAAGGACATCCAGGTCGGCGACACCGTCATCGTGCGCCGCGCCGGCGACGTCATTCCGGAAGTGGTCGCCTACGTGCCGGAGAAGCGTCCGGCCGATGCCCGTGCCTTCGTCATGCCGACCGCCTGCCCGGTGTGCGGTTCGCCCATCGTGCGCGCCGAGGACGAAGCCATCGCTCGCTGTTCCGGCGGCTGGCTGAAATGCTCGGCGCAGCGCAAGGGCGGCCTGCAGCACTTCGCCTCGCGCCGCGCCATGGATATCGAAGGCCTGGGCGAGCAACTGGTGGAGCAACTGGTGGACACCAATATCGTGACCACGCCCGCCGATCTGTACCGCCTCGGCCTGCTGGCGCTGGCGACGCTGGACCGGATGGCCGAGAAGTCGGCGCAGAACGTGCTGGATGCGTTGCAGAAGTCCAAGAACACCACGCTGCCGCGCTTCATCTACGCGCTGGGCATCCGCCATGTGGGCGAGGCGACGGCCAAGGAACTGGCGCGCCATTTCGGCAGCCTCGACAAGCTGCTGGCCGCCGGCGAGGAGCAGTTGCTGGAAGTGGCCGACATCGGTCCGGTGGTGGCGGCTTCGATCCGCGCCTTCTTCAGCGACGCCCTGAATGTGGAGCTGGTGGAGCAATTGCGCGCGGTAGGCGTACACTGGCCTGAAAGCGAAGGTGTCGACAGCGCGCCCAAGCATCTGGCCGGCAAGACCTTCGTGCTGACCGGCACGCTGCCCAACCTGTCGCGCGACGAGGCGTCGCAGCTGATCGAGGCGGCCGGCGGCAAGGTGGCGGGTTCCGTGTCGAAAAAGACCAGCTACGTGGTGGCCGGCGCCGAAGCCGGCAGCAAGCTGGCCAAGGCCGAAGAGCTGGGCCTGGCCATTCTCGACGAAGACGGACTCAAGGCGCTGTGCGCCGGAGGCGGTGCCGGGGCCGAATAAGACTGGTCCGCGGCATCGGTCGCAACAGTATCCAGGCGCCAGGCCTGCCGCTTGCCGGCAATCCTGGCGCAACAGAATCAAGCAATTTCACCTTCCTGATGGAGCAATGATGATCAAACGGATCAAGAAAGCAGTTTTCCCCGTGGCCGGCCTGGGCAGCCGCTTCCTGCCTGCGACCAAGGCGCAGCCCAAGGAAATGCTGCCCATCGTCGACAAGCCGCTGATCCACTACGCGGTGGAAGAGGCTGTCGCCGCCGGCATCACCGAGATGGTCTTCATCACCGGCCGCAACAAGCGCGCCATCGAGGACCACTTCGACAAGGCCTATGAGCTGGAAAGCGAACTGGAGGCCGCCGGCAAGCAGAAGCTGCTGGAGATCGTGCAGAACGTGGTGCCCAAGAACGTCAATTGCATTTTCATCCGTCAGTCGACTCCACTGGGCCTGGGCCACGCCGTGCTGTGCGCCCGTCCGGTGGTGGGTGAGGAGCCGTTTGCCGTGCTGCTGGCCGACGACTTCATGGACACTGACGCCGGCGTGAAGCCGGTGCTGGCGCAGATGACCGACATTTACTCGCGCGAAGGCATGAGCATGCTGGCGGTGCAGGAAGTGCCCAAGGCAGACACCAAGCAGTACGGCATCGTCAGCGCCACGTCCTACCAGCCCAACCTGGAGCGCGTGAACGCCATCGTCGAAAAGCCGGCGCCGGAAGACGCGCCGTCGACGCTGGCCGTGGTGGGCCGCTATGTGCTGAACAACCGTATCTTCGACTATCTGGAAAACATCGGCCGCGGCGCCGGCGGCGAGATCCAGCTGACCGACGGCATCGCCAAGCTGATGCAGGCTGAGTCGGTCCTGGCCTATCGCTACCAGGGCCAGCGTTACGACTGCGGTTCCAAGCTGGGCTACCTGAAGGCGACCGTCGCCATGGGCCTGAAGCACCCGGAAACCGGCGCCGCCTTTGGTGAATTCCTGACCGAAATCGGCAACAAGTAAAGTTGTGCCTTCCTCCCCGGCGTCGGCAGCGGTTGCCTGCGGGATAGGTGATAATCAGACAGGCGCCCGGTATTGCCCGGGCGTCGTCTTTTGGAGCACAGAAATATGGCCATCCGCGACATCCTCAAAATGGGCGACCCGCGCCTGCTGCGCCAGGCGCAGCCCGTGACCCAGTTCGGCACGTCCGAGCTGGCGTCCTTGGTGGACGACATGTTCCAGACCATGCGCGCCGTCAATGGCGCCGGCCTGGCTGCGCCGCAGATCGGCATTGATTTGCAGCTGGTGATCTTCGGTTTCGGCAGCAACCAGCGCTACCCGGATGCGCCGGCGGTGCCCGAGACGGTGCTGATCAATCCGGTGCTGACGCCACTGTCGGACGAGATCGAAGACGGCTGGGAAGGTTGCCTTTCGGTGCCCGGCATGCGCGGCGTGGTGCCGCGCTGGAGCCGCCTGCGCTACCAGGGCTTCGACCTGGACGGTAACGCCATCGACCGCACCGTCGACGGCTTCCATGCGCGCGTGGTGCAGCACGAGTGCGATCACCTGCAGGGCATCCTGTATCCGATGCGCATCCGCGACTTCACGCAGTTCGGCTTTACCGAGGTGTTGTTCCCCGAGCTTGATCCCAATCACGACGACTGAGATTTCTCTGCTCTACGTCTCATCCCGGCCTGAGCACCGGGATGACGTCCTTCCTTCCTTCCTTCCTTCCTTCCTTCCTTCCTGCCTTCCTTCGGCCACAGGCATGGCAGGCGCTTGCCAACACCATTGCGTCGGCATCTCCCCGTTGTTTTCCTGACGCTCCGCCCCGATCCTCGTGGCGGAGCTGATCTTGCATCCAATCCGATCAAGGAGTTATCGATGTCGAAAGCATTCGAATCGGCGGAAAACAAAGCCTTCCGTATAAATCTTTTTTACGTCCTGACCGGCGGTCCAGGCACAGGTAAGACGACGTTGCTGGCAGCCTTGCTAGACGCCGGTTACGGCGTCAAGGAAGAGGCGGGCCGGGGCGTGATCCGGCGCCAGATGGTAGCCGGCGGCGACGCGTTGCCATGGAAGGATCGTCTGGCGTTCTCCGCCGAGATGCTTGAGGCGGAATTGCGCCTGCATGAGGCGCATGCCGGACGGAGGGCCCCGGTCTTTTGCGACCGAGGCATTCCCGATGTACTTGGCTACATGCAGTTGGAAGACCTGGACAAGCTATCACAAGCTGCCGGATTGCTGGCGCGGGTGAAGCAGGCCGCCGGAAAGTGGCGATATGCGGAGCCGGTCTTTATCTTGCCGCCGTGGCGGGAGATTTATGAAACTGACCGCGAGCGCAGGCAGGACTGGGCGACGGCGGTCGCCACGCACGACGCGATGAGGGCAGTCTATGCGGCGCTGGGTTACCGGGTCGTCTCGTTGCCGCCGGGTAGCCCGGCGCAGCGGCGAGATCAGGTGTTGGGGCAGCTGGAGCGGCACGCCGGATGAAAAACGGCCCGCAGGAGTGCTGCGGGCCGTGGTCTTGCGGGATTGCGCCGCGGTCAGGCGCTATCCTTGACGCGCATGTTGATGTGCGCCAGCGCTTCTTCCACCTGGTCGATCAGGATCAGGCACAGGTCGCCCGGCTGGAGTGACGCCAGGGCGGTGTCGATGGCCAGGAACTCGCCGTAGATCTCCTTGACGTCGCTGGTGCGGCTGGCCTTTTCCAGGCCGCGCTGCAGCAGCGCGATTACTTCGCCGTCGACGCGGCCGCGCTGACATTGGTCCTGGTACAGCACCACTTCGTCGAAGGCATCGCCCAGCAATTCGGTCTGGCGGGTGATGTCGTCGTCGCGGCGGTCGCCGGCGCCGCTGATGACCACCGAGCGGCGCTGGGCGGGCATGCTGTCCACGGCCTTGATCAGGGCGGCGATGGCGTCCGGATTGTGGCCGTAGTCGGCGATCAGGGTGGCGCCCTTGTAGTCGAACAGGTTGAAGCGGCCCGGGGCGGTGCCGCTGTCGCTGATGAAGCTGGCCAGGGCGCCGGTGACTTGCTCCCAATCCAGGCCCAGCGCCCAGGCGGCGCCGACCGAGGCCATCACGTTCTCGACCTGGAAACCGATGGCGCCGCTGCGGGTCAGCGGGATGCCGGAGAGCTTCAGGCGTTTCTCGAAGTCGCCCTGCGCGGCCACGATGGCGTCGCCGTCGCGATAGACGATGCGGTGACCCTGGGCGCGATGGGTGGCCATGATCGGGTGGGCCGGGTCCAGCGCGAAGAAGGTGACCGAGCCGGGGCAGGAGGCTGCCATCCTTGACACCATCGGATCGGCCGCGTTGAGCACGGCGGTGCCGGTGGGCGCCACGTTCTCGACGATCACGCGCTTGACCACTGCCAGGTCTTCCACGGTGCTGATGTAGGACAGGCCCAGGTGGTCGCCCATGCCGATGTTGGTCACCACGGCCACGGCGCAACGGTCGAAGCCCAGGCCTTCGCGCAGTACGCCGCCACGCGCGGTCTCGAGCACGGCGGCGTCGACGTCCGGGTGGAACAGCACGTTGCGCGCGCTGCGCGGGCCGCTGCAGTCGCCGGTGTCGGTGCGCTGGCCGTCGATGTAGACACCGTCGGTGTTGGTCATGCCCACGCGCAGGCCGGTCTTGGCCAGCAGGTGGGTGATCAGGCGTACGGTGGTGGTCTTGCCGTTGGTGCCGGCCACCGCCACCACGGGAATGCGGCCGTCGTCGCCGTCTTCGTACATGGTGGAGATGATCGCTTCGCCGACGTCGCGGCTCTTGCCGTAGGACGGCGAGAGGTGCATGCGCAGGCCGGGCGCGGCGTTGACTTCGACGATGCCGCCGCCTTGCTCTTCCATCGACATGTGGACCGAGTTGCAAACCACGTCGACGCCGCAGATGTCCAGGCCGACCATCTGCGCCGCCGCGATGGCGCGTGCGGCCATGTCGGGGTGCACGTCGTCGGTGACGTCGGTGGCGGTGCCGCCGGTGGACAGGTTGGCGTTGTTGCGCAGAACCACGCGCACGCCCTGGGCCGGAATGGCTTCAGGATCGAGGTTCTGGGCGGACAGCACGGACAGCGCGATGTCGTCCAGGCGGATCTTGGTCAGCGAAGTGGCGTGGCCGTCGCCGCGCGCCGGGTCGGCGTTGACCTGGTCGATCAGCTGGCGGATGGTGTGCACGCCGTCGCCGATGACTTGCGGCGGATCGCGGCGGGCCGCAGCCACCAGCGTCTTGCCGATCACCAGCAGGCGGAAGTCGTGGCCCGACAGGTAGCGCTCGACGATGACCTCGTCGCTGATCTTGGCGGCATTGGCGAAGGCGTGTTCGATCTGCGCGCGGGTGCTGATGTTGACGGCGACGCCCTTGCCCTGGTTGCCGTCCAGCGGCTTGATCACGACCGCGGCGCCGATTTCCTCGGCGGCCTTGAGCGCGTCTTCCACGGTGGTGACCACGCGGCCGTTGGGCACCGGCACGCCGGCGGCGTGCAGCAGCATCTTGGTCAGGTCCTTGTCCTGCGCGATCGACTCGGCGATGGCGCTGGTGTTGCTGGTCTCGGCGGCCTGGATACGCTTCTGGCGGCTGCCCCAGCCGAACTGCACCATGCTGCCCTGGGTCAGCCGGCGGAATGGAATGCCGCGCTTGACGGCGGCGTTGACGATGGAGCCGGTGCTGGGGCCCAGGCGCACGTCTTCATCCAGCTCGCGGATGCGGGCAAGCGCTGCGGTCAGGTCGAACGGGGTGTCGGCTTGTGCGGCCAGGCACAGCTCCAGCGCCAGGTCGAAGGCCAGGCGGCCGACTTCCTCTTCGCTGTACTCGACCACGACCTGGTAGATGCCGGTTTCGATGGTGGAAACGGTGCGGCTGAAGGTGACCGGGCAGCCGGCCTGCGATTGCAGGGCGAGGGCGGCTGCGGCCAGCGCATGCGCCATCGATACGACCTGCTTGCCGCCGTCAGGCTCAAGGAAGCCGATCTGCGGGAAGCGGGCGCGCAGGCGCACCTCGAAGCCGGGCATGTCGTCCACCACCCGTTCCGATTCCGGACAGGAAACGATGGCTTCGATGGCAGTGTGTCTGCACCAGAGATTGGGGCCGCGCAGTGCGCGTATGCGGGATACGTCCATGGACAGGTTTTCCTAATGTCTCTTGATCTTGAATCTGGTCTGTGTTGCCTTGCCGCTGCGCCTTGGATCAGGCGACCTGGCTCTTGAACTTCAGGCCTTGCTGCTCCGCCTGCTCGGTGCCGAACAGCTCGATGCCGGCGCGGATCACTTCGGGCGAAATGCCCAGCGCCCACGCCGCGCCGACTGCCGCCAGCACGTTCTCGACCTGGTAGGCCACGGCGCCGTTTTCGGTCAGCGGGATGGCGTCCACCGAGCTGACCTTGACTTCGCGATCGCCCTCGGCCTGGATCAGGTCGCCGCCGCGCAGGAACACGGCGCGTTTTCCTTCCTTCAGGTGCGCCGCCACCAGCTCGGACTGCGGTTCGGTGCTGAAGAAGATCACTTCGCCGTCGCACAGCTGCGCCATGTCGGCCACCAGCGCGTCGTCGGCGTTCAACACGGCTGCGCCGTCCGGCAGCACCAGGTCGACCTGGGTGCGCTTGACCTTGGTGGCGATCTGTTCGGCGTTCTCGATGTAGTACTCGGGCAGGCTGTCGTCGGGGTCGATGTTGGCGACCACGCCGACCAGGCAGCGGTCGTAGGCCAGGCCTTCGGCGAGGATGGAGACGCTGCCGTTTTCGAACACGGCGGCTTCCACGGCGCGGTTGAGCAGCACGCGATGGGCTGCTTCCCAGTTGGCGCGGTTGCCGCGCTCGACCTGGCGTTCGCCGAAATACAGGCCGTCGCCGCAGGCCAGGCCGACATGCTTGCCGGAGAGGTGAATGATGCGCGCGACCAGGCGCGAAATGGTGGTCTTGCCGTGGGTGCCGGTGACGCCCACGACCGGAATGCGGCCGGTTTCGTCCTCGCCGAACAGGTTGTTGACGATGGCTTCGCCCACCGGGCGCGGCTTGCCGTCGGAGGGCTTCAGGTGCATCAGCAGGCCCGGGCCGGCATTGACTTCGACGATGGCGCCGCCCTGGTCGGCCAGCGGGCGGGTGATGTCTTCGGCCACGATGTCGACCCCGGCGATGTCCAGGCCGACGATGCGCGCGGCCAGCGAAGCGGCGGCGGCCACGCTGGGGTGGACCTTGTCGGTGACGTCGGAAGAGACATTGCCGTTGCGCAACAGCAGGATGCGGCGACCGGCGGCCGGCACCGAGTCGACGGTCAGTTTCTGGCGCTGCAGTTCCAGCACGGCGGCCGGTTCGCGTTCCAGCAGCACGGGGTCCAACAAGTGTTCTTCCAGCAGGCCGCGGCGCGGGTCGCGGTTGAGCTCGTCGAGCAGCTGCTGTACGGTCGACTTGCCGTCGCCGATGATGAAGATGGGTTCGCCGCGGGCGGCCGCGGCCAGCTTGCCGCCGACGATCAGCAGGCGGTGCTCCAGGCCCGGCACGAAGCGCTCGACCAGCACGCCGCTGCCTTCTTCCAGTGCGACCTTGTAGGCGGTCTCGATTTCCTCGCGGGTGTTCAGGTCAATGAACACACCGCGGCCATGGTTGGCGTCGCAGGGCTTGACCACCACCGGCAGGCCGATGTCTTCAGCGGCATCCCATGCATCTTCCGGGCTTTCCACCAGGCGGCCTTCGGGCACCGGTACGCCGCAGTTTTCCAGCAGGGTCTTGGTCAGGTCCTTGTCGCGCGAGACGCTCTCGGCGATGGCGCTGGTGTCGTCCGATTCGGCGGTCCAGATGCGACGCGAATTGCAGCCATGGCCCAGCTGCACCAGGTTGCCTTCGGACAGGCGGATGGTGGGGATGCGGCGTTCTTCGGCGGCATCCACGATGCAGGCGGTGCTCGGACCCAGGCAGAGCTTGTCGACCATGCGGCGCAGTTTTTCCAGCGCGGCGTCGACGTCGAACGGGCGGTCTTCGATGGCGGCCATCACCAGATCGCGGGCGGCGTACAGCGCGGCGCGGGTGACCGTCTCATGACGGGCGCGCACCACCACCTTGTAGACGCCGCGCACATTGGTCTCGCGCGCCTTGCCGAAGCCGCCGGGCAGGCCGGCCAGGTTCTGCAGTTCCAGCGTGACGTGTTCCAGGATGTGGCCGGGCCAGGTGCCTTCTTCCAGCCGGCGCACGAAGCCGCCGCGCACTTCATAGCTGCAGCGGTGCTCGATGAGCGTGGGCAGCCAGGTGGTCAGGCGCTGGGTGAAGCCGGGGATGGTGTTAGAAGGAAAGTCTTCCAGTTCGCCGATGTCGATCCACACTTCGAGGGCCGAGCGGTAGGTCCAGATGTTGGGACCTTTCAAGGGCAGGAAACGGAGGAATTCGATGTTTTTCATGTCTGGAGATATGCCGCGTAAATTACCGTTTGTGTCTATCTGTGGTGCCGGACCGCTTGGTGTTGCCGGGCTGTTATTTGTGAAACGTTTTCAGGCTCGTCTTCCGTTGACCTCGCGAAACAAAGTGGCGCCACTCGTTACAGCCGGACTGCAGCGTCTTTCCCGTGGCGCCGGCGCTGCAAGCTCTTCCTTACGGGGCGGCGTCATGGCGGGTTGGGCGGGTTCCGAAAAGGTACGACAGAATTTCTCGGTCAGCATTCCGTCAGAATAGCGCATGCTCCACTAACGTGTTCGAAGGCGTTTGGTTTACTGGGAATGACGAAAGAATAAGCTCGGGGCGGACGAGGCCTTGCCCGGCGGAAAATCAAGGGGTGCGCCTCGCGCGGAAAATCAGGTCGAGTTTGCTGGCGGCAGAGGCGGATCTCATTGGAGTTATGCTTGTTCTGAGGATGTGATTGGCCGCTATTGTCGCAGAGTGTCCGGTGGCCGTGGCGCGAATTAACCAAAAAAACGACGGTCAACATGGTGTAGACCGGCCGCAGACGCCCTTGCCGCCGCGCTTTCGCATTGTGCGGGAAACGTGGCTGAGCTCATGCGTGCACCGTTTGGCGGTGTCTGGCGTTATGCGAGGAACGCATGAACATGCAAGAGACGCAAGAGACGTATTCGCCGTGGATGGCAGGGCGATGCCGGCAGGGGCTGCGCTATAATCCCGCGCTGCCCGCATCGGGCCTTGCCATTCACTCACAACCAGCCAAAACTGCTCGCTTCGGGCCTAATGTTGCCGTTAAATGACTACTGATTCCCTTCCTTCCGCCACTGCCAGCCTGCCCGAACGCTGGAGAGCGGAAACTGCCGCCCGCCTGGCCGCCGACGAGAAGATCGCGGCCTGGCTGGAGCTGGACCTCGATTCGCAACTGCAATTTCGCACCTCCCTGTTGGTGGCCACCGAAACCCGTTTGCTGGCCAACACCCCCGAAGGTACGGTGTGGCAGGAATGGCAATACAGTCCCGAGCTGAACCTGAAGCACTTCGACCACGCAGGCGTGGGCACGCTGGAGCTGTGCGACGGCGCTGGCCGCCTGGCCGCCTGGCGCTACACGCTGGCGCAAAATCCCCAGGCGCTGCGCCTGATCAAGTTGTTCGAGCAGCAGCGCGACCTGCTGGCTTCCGGTGTGAGGCCGGTGGAAGAGGGCGACGTCTGCCCGCAATGCAAGGCACCCATCCCCGAAGGCCAGGAGGCCTGCGCCATCTGCCCGGAAACCAAGGAGGCGCCGCCGTCCACCTGGGCGCTGTTCCGCCTGTCGCGCTTTGCCAAGCCGTACAAGGGATCGCTGCTGCTGGGCTTCCTGCTGACGCTGGCCTCTACGGCCGCCACGCTGGTGCCGCCGTACATGACTATGCCGCTGATGGATAACGTGCTGATCCCGTTCCAGAACGGCGCGCCGATCGACACCCACCTGGCCATGCTCTACCTGTCCGGCCTCTTGGGCGCGGCCTTGCTGGCCTGGGGCCTGGGTTGGGCGCGCACCTACATTCTGGCGCTGGTGTCCGAGCGCATCGGCGCCGATTTGCGCACCACCACCTATGAGCATCTGCTGCGTCTGTCGCAGGAATATTTCGGCGGCAAGCGCACCGGCGACCTGATGGCGCGCATCGGGTCGGAGACCGACCGCATCTGCGTGTTCCTCTCGCTGCACCTGCTGGACTTCGCCATCGACGTGCTGATGATCATCATGACGGCGGCCATCCTGATCTCGATCAACCCCTGGCTGGCGCTGGTCACCCTGCTGCCGCTGCCGTTCATCGCCTGGATGATTCATGTGGTGCGCGACCGCCTGCGTCACGGCTTCGAGAAGATCGATCGTATCTGGTCGGAAGTGACCAACGTGCTGGCCGACACCATCCCCGGCATCCGCGTGGTCAAGGCCTTCGCCCAGGAAAAGCGCGAAGTGGCACGCTTTCGCGAGGCCAACCGCCACAATCTGATGGTCAACGACCGCGTCAACAAGATCTGGTCGCTGTTCACGCCGACCGTGACCTTCCTGACCGAAGTGGGCCTGCTGGTGGTGTGGGTGTTCGGCATCTGGCAGGTGTCCAACAACCAGATCACGGTGGGTGTGCTGACCGCCTTCCTGGCCTATATCAGCCGTTTCTACACCCGTCTGGATTCGATGAGCCGCATCGTGTCGGTGACGCAGAAGGCCGCCGCCGGCGCCAAGCGCATCTTCGACATCCTGGATCACGTCTCCAGCGTGCCTGAGCCGGCCAACCCAGTTCACCTGGAAAAGGTGAAGGGCGCCATCGAGGTGCGCAACATCGGCTTCCGCTACGGCAACCGTGCGGTGATCCGCAACATGAGCCTGTCGATCGCGCCGGGCGAGATGATCGGCCTGGTCGGCCACAGCGGTTCCGGCAAGTCGACCATGGTCAACCTGATCTGCCGCTTCTATGACGTCTCCGAAGGCGCGATCCGCATCGACGGCGTCGACATCCGCTCGCTGCCGATTTCTGAATACCGCCGCAACATCGGCCTGGTGCTGCAGGAGCCGTTCCTGTTCTTCGGCACCATCGCCGAGAACATCGCCTATGGCAAACCGGAAGCTACGCGGGAGGAGATCGTTGCCGCCGCACGTGCAGCGCACGCGCACGAGTTCATCCTGCGCCTGCCGCAGGGTTACGACTCGCTGGTGGGCGAACGCGGCCAGGCGCTTTCGGGCGGTGAACGCCAGCGTATTTCGATCGCTCGCGCGCTGCTGATCGACCCGCGCATCCTGATCCTGGACGAGGCCACCTCGTCGGTGGATACCACCACCGAGAAGGAGATTCAGAAGGCGCTGGACAACCTGGTCCAGGGTCGCACCACGATCGCCATCGCGCACCGCCTGTCGACGCTGCGCAAGGCCGATCGCCTGGTGGTGCTGGACCGCGGCCAGGTGGTCGAGGTCGGCAACCACGAGGAATTGATGGCGCGCGAGGGCCATTACTACAAGCTGTACCAGGCGCAGGCGCGCAATCCTGACGGCGAGGCGGAAGTCTCGGTCAGCGACGACGAGAAGGGTGAATGAAGATGACCATGACGACAAACCCTGCTCAGCAGCCGTCCTTCGGCCTGCATCGCAACAGCTTCGGTCGCCTGGTGTTCACGGGCGCTGACGGCGCCTCGCACGAGAACGTGATTCCGGTACGCGCTTTCCCGGTCAGTGCGCCCGACGGCGGCGTGTCGGTGGTGTCCAGCGACGGCCACGAACTGGCGTGGATCGACCGTCTGGAACAGGTGGAGGTGGAGGCGCGCAAGCTGATCGAGGAAGAGCTCGCCAGCCGCGAATTCATGCCGGAGATTTGCCGCATCGTCGGCGTGTCTACCTTCGCCACCCCGAGCGACTGGACGGTGCAGACTTCGCGCGGCGTGACCACTTTCACGCTCAAGGGCGAGGAGGACATCCGCCGCCTGCCGAACTCGGCGCTGCTGATTGCCGACAGCCACAGCATCCAGTTCCTGGTGCGCGACCTGAAGGCGCTGGACAAGCACAGCCGCAAGATTCTGGATCGCTTCCTCTGAGTTGCCCGAGTTGCTGAGGCGCCTGCCCGCGCTCAATGTGCCGGCAGCAACCCTGCAATGAAAAAGGCCCTGATGCAGATCAGGGCCTTTGTTTTTTCGGGGTAAGCGATGTTCAGAAACGCTCGTCCGGACGCAGGTAGCGCCACTGGCCGGTCGGCAAATCGCCCAGCTTGACGCCGCCGATGCGGATGCGTTTCAGGCCGATCACCTTCAGTCCCACCATGTCGCACATGCGGCGGATCTGGCGCTTCTTGCCTTCGCGCAGGACGAAGCGCAACTGGTCTTCGTTTTGCCACTCGACCTTGGCCGGCTTGAGCGGCTTGCCGTCCATGATCAGGCCGTGGTTCAGGCGCTTGAGGTCGTGCTCGGGCAGCTTGCCCGGGCGCGTGTACTTCACGCGCACCAGGTATTCCTTGTCGACGTCGGAGTCTTCGCCGATCAGGTGCTTGGCGATGCGGCCGTCCTGGGTCAGCACCAGGAGACCGACGGAGTCGATGTCCAGCCGTCCGGCCGGCACCAGGCTGCGCAACTGCCTGGGATGGAACTGCATGTCGGCGTCGTCCTCCGGCCAGCGCGACTCGGCGTTGACCAGCGTTACCGCCGGTTTGTAGCCGTCTTCGGCCTGGCCGCTGACGAAGCCCATCGGCTTGTTGATCAGGATGGTCACGCGCTGGGATTGCTCGACGCTGGCCTGGCGTTCCACGGTGACCTTCTGGTGCGGCAACACCTTGCTGCCCAGCACCGACACCACCGCGCCGTCCACGCGTACCCAGCCTTTCTCGATCCACTCGTCGGCCTCGCGGCGCGAGCAGAGGCCGAGTTCGGACATGCGTTTGGAGAGGCGGACGGGTTCGGTCATGGGGATTGCCTTGCAGAAAACAGGGGCCGGATGCGGCGAGGGGGAGATTGTACGGCAGATTGCGGCGCAGTGACGCCTGCGACGCCTGCGCGGACCCGGTATCGCGATCCGGCGCAGGGGGGGGCGGCAGCGTTCAGACGCGCAGCGTGGCCAGCAGTTCGGTTTCCAGCATGATCTGGTTGCGCGGCTGGGACAGGCCAGGGCCGTCGATCAGGAACACGTCTTCCACGCGTTCGCCCAACGTCATCACCTTGGCGGTGTGCAGGTTGATCTTGTACTTGGCCAGCACGTTGGAGATCGAGTACAGCAGCCCGGCGCGATCGTTGGCCGAGATCGACAGCAAGTAGTACTGGCCGCGCTCGTCGGGGCGCAGGTCCACCGAGGGATTGACCGGGAAAGTGCGCGACAGGCGCGACAGGCGCGCCTTGGAGGGCGCCGGCAGCGGGGCGTCGGACTTCAGCAGCTCGCCCAGTTCGTGCTCGATCAGGTTGATGATGTCGCGGTAGTTCTTGGCGAACACCGGGGCGTTGATGAGGAAGGCGTCCAGCGCGTAGTCGTTCTTCGTGGTGTGGATCTTGGCGTCGAAGATGCTGAAGCTTTTTTCGTCGAAGTAGCTGCAGATGCGCGCGAACAGGTCGGCGCGGTCGGGCGTGTAGACCGCCACCTGCACGCCTTCGCCGATCGGCGCCAGGCGGCAGCGCACCAGCGGCACGCCGGTGTCGACCTTGTCGTAGAAGCAGCGCGTCTGCCAGGCGATGTCGGAGGCGTCGTGGCGCAGGAAGTAGGCCACGTCGAGCTGTTTCCAGAACTGCTCGTGGGCGTCTGCAGGCAGGCCGTACAGGCGCAGCGTCTTGATCGCTTCCTGCTGGGTGTTCTTGAGCTCGCGGTCGGTCGACGGCGCCTCGCCGCCCAGCACGCGCAGGGTGATGCGATACAGGTCTTCCAGCAGCTTGCCCTTCCAGGCATTCCACACCTTGGGGCTGGTGCCGCGGATGTCGGCCACCGTCAGCAGGTAGAGCGCGGTCAGGTGACGCTCGTCCTTGACCAGTTGCGCGAAGGCGGTGATGACGTCGGGATCCGACAAGTCCTGCTTTTGCGCCACGTGCGACATCGCCAGGTGCTGCTCCACCAGGAACACAATCAGCTCGGTGTTTTCGGGGGAGATGTCGTGCTGCACGCAGAACTGGCGGGCGTCGTCCATGCCCAGCTTGGAATGGTCGCCGCCACGCCCCTTGGCGATGTCGTGGAACAGCGCTGCCACGTACAGCACCCAGGGTTGGCCGAAGTTGGCCATCAGCTGGCTGCAGAAGGGGTATTCGTGCGCGTGCTCGCTCATCGTGAAGCGGCGCACGTTGCGCACCACCATCAGGATGTGCTGGTCCACCGTGTAGACGTGGAACAGGTCGTGCTGCATCTGGCCGACGATATGGCGGAAGTTCGGCAGGTAGCGGCCCAGCACGCTGGTGGCGTTCATGCGGCGCAGGGCGTGCATGATGCCGCGCTTGGCCTGGATGATGCGCATGAAGAGCCGGTGGTTTTCCGGGTTGGCGCGGAAGGCGTTGTCGATCTTGAAGCGGGCGTGCCACAGCGCACGCATGGTGCGCGCCGACATGTCTTTCAACTCGGGGTGCTCGGCCAGCACCAGGAATACTTCCAGCATGGCCGAGGGGGTCTCTTCGAACACGTTGTCGTGGGCGATGTCGACGAAGCGATTGACCTCGTTGAAGCGTTCATTGATCTGGCGCGGCACGGCCGGCTGCGGGAACAGGTGGGCCTCGATGTTTTGCAGCAGGATGGTGTTGAGCTGCACCACCGCCTTGGCTGCCCAGTAATACCGCTGCATCAGGTATTCGCTGGCGCGGCGGGTGTCGGTGGTCTTGAAGCCGAAGGTCTCGGCGATCGGCGTCTGGATGTCGAACACCAGGCGGTCTTCGCGGCGGTCGGTGACGATGTGCAGGCGGATGCGGATGTCCTTGAAGGCGCGCTCCTTCTGGCGCAGCTGGCGCGCCTCGGTGGAGGTCAGCATGCCGTGCTCGGCCAGCTTGGTCCAGGAGTCGCCCAGCCCGGCCGCCTTGGCCACCCACAGGATGACTTGCAGGTCGCGCAGGCCGCCCGGGCTTTCCTTGCAGTTGGGCTCCAGGCTGTAGGGAGTGTCTTCGTACTTGATGTGACGCTGGCGCATTTCCAGTGTTTTCGCCTGGAAGAAGGCCAGCGGGTCGAGCGCGGCGTGGTAGCGCTCCTGCAGGTGCTTGAACAGCGCGCGGCTGCCGGTGACCAGGCGGGCCTCCAAGAGGCTGGTCTGCACGGTGATGTCGGCCGCCGATTCATCCATGCACTCGTCGATGGTGCGGATGCTGTGGCCGATTTCCAGGCCGATGTCCCAGAACAGCTGCACCAGTGACTCCAGCTTGGCCTTCTCCGCGCCGTCCGGCGCATGGGGCAGCAGGATCAGCACGTCCACGTCCGAATGCGGGAACAGCTCGCCGCGGCCATAGCCGCCCACGGCCACCAGCGCGGCCTCGGCCGGCATGCCCAGCTCTTCCCAGGCCTGGGTGAGGGCAGCGTCGACGTTGCGGCGCAGCTGGGTCAGCAGCTGTTCGGTCTTGTGATTGGTCTGAAAGGCGTCGATGGCCTGCTGACGGGCGGCCTTGAGCTGCTTCTTGAGCGTGACGGCGAGTATCGGCATCGTCTTGGATATCGTATTTGGCTTGGTTGGCGGCAGGGAGGCCGCTGGTCGGTCAGTTTGCCGCGTCCCCGTGCGGCGTCTTGCCTATAGCAGGTTTCGTGCCGGGTTTGGCCGGCCGGAAACATATTGTGTTGCCTCCCAAAACGTTTTCGGCGGAAATGGCGATGACCGTTGCTGGTTTCATCGCGATTTCCGCCGAAGTCCGGGAGGCCGAAAAAATCAGGCCGCTGCCGTCACCTGATTCTGGATGAAGGCCGGCGGCGCAGGCATGCCGGGCGAGACGGTCAGCACTTCAAAGCCGGTCTCGGTGACCAGTACGGTGTGTTCCCATTGCGCCGACAGGCTGCGATCCTTGGTCTTGATGGTCCAGCCGTCGCCCATTTCGCGGATTTCGCGACGGCCGGCGTTGATCATCGGCTCGACCGTGAAGATCATGCCGGCTTCCAGCTTTTCCAGTGTGCCGGGGCGGCCGTAGTGCAGCACCTGCGGCTCTTCATGGAAGACTTTGCCGATGCCGTGGCCGCAGAATTCGCGCACCACGCTGTAGCCGGCTTTTTCGGCGTGCTGCTGGATGACGTGGCCGATATCGCCCAGGTGGGCGCCGGGCTTGATCTTGGAGATGCCCAGCCACATGCATTCGTAGGTGATCTCGGTCAGGCGGCGCGCCAGGATGGAGGGCTCGCCCAGAAAGAACATGCGGCTGGTGTCGCCGTGGTAACCGTCCTTGATGATGGTGACGTCGATATTGAGCACGTCGCCGTTCTTCATCACCTTGTCGCCCGGGATGCCGTGGCAGATGATGTCGTTCAGGGAAGTGCAGATGGCCTTGGGGTAGGGCGTGTAGCCGGGCGGGCAGTAGTTCAGCGGCGCCGGGATGCTGCCTTGCACATTGGTCATGTACTCGTGGCACAAACGGTCGATCTCGCCGGTGGTGACGCCGGGTTTGACGAAGGGGGTAATGTAGTCCAGCACTTCGGCGGCCAGGCGGCCGGCTACGCGCATGCCTTCGATATCTTCGGCGGTTTTGATGGTGATGTTGCCCATGGTGAATCGCAATTCGCTAGAAAATCGTCAAGAAGGGATTATAGTCGACAGGGGTATTTTCTGTTGGGCGCTCGCGCGGGCGAAGGCCGCAGCTTGAGTGGCGCTCGCGTTTCACGAAGTTCATGTGATGCTTGAACAAACGGCTTGGACGGGGTAGAATCTTGGGCTAACCTGAAAGAGTCAGGTTGGTCATGGTGATGTTTGTGGGAAATATTGTCCTGCCGTCATCCTGATGATTGCTTTTTTTGAAACGCGAATCCGTTCGCTAAAAGGGTGTCCGGCTGCATGAGCTGGATGACCGAGCGGATTCCAGACCTAACCCTGGAGAAATTCATGTCCGTTACCATGCGCGAAATGCTGGAAGCCGGTGTCCACTTCGGTCACCAAACCCGCTTCTGGAACCCCAAGATGGCCCCCTTCATTTTCGGCCATCGCAACAAGATTCACATCGTCAACCTGGAAAAGACCCTGGGCCTGTTCCAGGAAGCCCAGAAGTACGTGCGTCAACTGTCCGCCAACCGCGGCACCATCCTGTTCGTCGGCACCAAGCGTCAAGCCCGCGAAATCCTGGCTGGCGAAGCTCAGCGCGCAGGCGTGCCTTACGTTGACCAGCGTTGGCTGGGCGGCATGCTGACCAACTTCAAGACCATCAAGACCTCGATCAAGCGCCTGAAGGACATGGAAGCCGCAATCGAAGACGGTTCGGTCGAGAAGCTGTCGAAGAAGGACGCCCTGCTGTTCAGCCGTGAACAGGAAAAGCTGCAGAAGGCCATCGGCGGCATCAAGGATATGGGCGGCATTCCTGACGCCATCTTCGTGATCGACGTCGGCTACCACAAGGGCGCCATCACCGAAGCCGCCAAGCTGGGCATCCCGGTCATCGGCGTGGTTGATACCAACCACTCGCCCGAAGGCGTCACTTACGTGATCCCGGGTAACGATGACTCCGCCAAGGCGATCGCTCTGTACGCTCGCGGCATGGCTGACGCCGTGCTGGAAGGCCGTGCAAACGCCGTCAACGACGTGGTCGAAGCAGTCAAGGGCGACGAGTTCGTCGAGGTCGAGCAGGCTTAATTCTGCTTCTTCCGTGCAGTACAAAAAAGGGGTGCAGCGGGATTACGCGGTGACCCCTTTTTTTTGAGTTAATTTTCGAGTTTCAGGTGCTTCGCGATCCTGCGGAGCACCTCCAAGTCAGGAGAATAGTATGGCGGCAATTACCGCAGCAATGGTAGGTGAACTGCGCGCGAAGACCGATGCGCCGATGATGGAATGCAAGAAGGCGCTGACCGAAGCCGACGGCGATCTGGTCAAGGCCGAAGAGATCCTGCGCGTCAAGCTGGGCAGCAAGGCTTCCAAGGCATCCTCGCGTATCACCGCCGAAGGCGTGATCTCGACCTACATCGCCGGCAACGTCGGCGCGCTGGTCGAAGTGAACTGCGAAACCGACTTCGTGACCAAGAACGACGAGTTCATCGGTCTGGTCGAAGCCGCCGCCAAGCTGGTGGTCGAGCAGAACCCGGCCGACGTGGCCGCCCTGGGCGCCTGCAAGCTGGCCGACGGCAAGACCCTGGAAGAACTGCGCACCGAACTGATCGGCCGCATCGGCGAAAACATGTCGTTCCGCCGCTTCCAGCGCTTCGAGACCCCGGCCAAGCTGGTGTCCTACCTGCACGGTACCCGTATCGGCGTGATCGTCGAGTTCGACGGCGCTGACGAGCAAGTCGGCAAGGACGTGGCAATGCACATCGCCGCCATGAAGCCGGTCGCCCTGTCGTCCGAGCAAGTGCCGGCCGAACTGATCGAGAAGGAACGTTCGGTCGCCGCACTGAAGGCTGCTGAATCGGGCAAGCCGGCCGACATCGTCGCCAAGATGGTTGAAGGCTCGGTGCAGAAGTACCTGAAGGAAGTGTCGCTGTTCAACCAGGCTTTCGTGAAGAACGACAAGCAAAGCGTCGAGCAGATGCTGAAGGCAGCCAACTCCTCCGTGAAGTCGTTCGCCATGTACGTGGTGGGCGAGGGCATCGAGAAGAAGCAGGACGACTTCGCCGCCGAAGTGGCAGCGCAAGTGGCTGCAGCAAAACAAGCTCAGTAAGCGTTGTAAGAAAAGCGGGCCGAGAGGCCCGTTTTTTTAAGCTGGCCCCGGAACTTTTGGGGAAAGCTGCATCTACTGTCATGGCCTTCGTGATCCACTCGCGAACGGCCGACGGCAGGTGGCAAAAAGAACAATAGGGCGCAGCAGTACACTTCAAGCGTCCTGACCTGTTTTCGCGGCGATTCAGCGCCGTTTCGCCCGCGCGGAAACAGGTGCAGGAAGCGTCAATGGCAATTCAAAATCGGATAGAACACGGAGCCCTGCAATGACAACACCTGCTTATAAGCGCGTACTCCTCAAACTTTCCGGCGAAGCACTGATGGGCGACGACGCCTACGGTATCAATCGCGCGACCATCGAACGCATGGTCGCGGATGTGGCAGAAATCAGCAAACTGGGCGTGGAGCTGGCGATCGTGATCGGCGGCGGCAACATTTTCCGCGGCGTGGCGCCCGGCGCCCAGGGTATGGATCGTGCGACCGCCGACTACATGGGCATGCTCGCCACCGTCATGAACTCGCTGGCCCTGGCCGATGCCATGCGCCAGGCCGGCCTGACCGCGCGCGTGATGTCGGCCATCGGCATCGAACAGGTGGTCGAGCCCTATGTGCGCCCGAAGGCGCTGCAGTACCTGGAAGAGGGCAAGGTCGTGGTGTTCGCCGCCGGTACCGGCAACCCCTTCTTCACCACCGACACCGCCGCCGCGCTGCGCGGTTCGGAAATCGGCGCGCAGATCGTGCTGAAGGCGACCAAGGTCGACGGCGTCTATACCGCCGACCCGAAAAAGGATCCTTCGGCCACCCGCTATACCTCGATCTCCTTCGACGAGGCCATCGCCAAGCACCTGCAGGTGATGGACGCCACGGCCTTCGCGCTGTGCCGCGACCAGAAGCTGCCGATCAAGGTGTTTTCCATCGTCAAGCCGGGCGCGCTCAAGAGCGTGATCATGGGCGACGACGAGGGCACGCTGGTTCACGTCTGATCGTCGGGCGGCAGATAAAACCGGCCGCGTGCCGGTATTCCCGTTTACAATGCCCGCTTTCCACCGGGCATTTGCCTTCAAGACAAGTTATTGCATCAAGTTAGGAGAGCAGCATGAGTGTCGCTGACGTCAAGAAAAACAGTGAACAGAAGATGAGCAAGTCGATCGAGACGCTCAAGGGCAACCTCGCCAAGGTCCGTACCGGCCGTGCGCACACCGGCCTGCTGGACCAGGTCATGGTCGACTACTATGGCAGCCCGACCGGTCTGTCGCAGGTCGCCAACCTGACCCTGATCGACGCCCGTACCATCGGCGTGCAGCCGTACGAGAAGAAGATGGTCGCCGTCGTCGAGAAGGCGATCCGCGAAGCCGACCTGGGCCTGAACCCGGCCACCCACGGCGAGCTGATCCGCGTGCCGATGCCGCCGCTGACCGAAGAGCGCCGCAAGGAAATGGTCAAGCTGGTCAAGGGCGAGGCGGAAGATGCCAAGATCGCGATCCGCAATATCCGTCGCGAAGCCAACGAAGGCCTGAAGAAGCTGGTCAAGGACAAGATCGCCTCGGAAGACGACGAGCGTCGCGGCCAGGACGACGTCCAGAAGCTGACCGACAAGTTCGTCGCCGAGATCGACAAGCTGGTCGGCGAGAAGGAAAAGGAAGTGATGACGGTGTGACCGTCCTTGCAGGGCCTGCGCGCGGCCGGAGCAATGACGGCCGCGCGGCACAGAATCAGAAACAAAAAAGGAATTGTGCGGCGGGCAGCGGGAAGGCTGCCGGTGCAGACAGGGCGGATTTATCATCGGCCTGGTTTGTCAAAGTCCCAGCAGCCCGCTACCATGGTGCGGCTCAACGCCATTAATGCACTAAATAATTTTTCATGAAGCATCAGAGCTCAACTCTTGCGGTTCCGGATATCTCCGCGGTTCCGCGTCATGTTGCCATCATCATGGACGGCAACGGACGTTGGGCAACCAAACGATTCCTGCCGCGCGTAGCGGGCCACGCCAAGGGCGTGGACGCGGTGCGCTCCATCGTCGAGGCCTGCGCGGTGCGCGGCGTCGAATTCCTCACGCTGTTCGCCTTCAGTTCCGAGAACTGGCGCCGTCCCGCCGACGAAGTGTCGGTGCTGATGCGCCTGTTCATGACCGTGCTGGAGCGCGAGGTAGGGAAGATGGCGGTCAACGGCATTCGCCTGAAGATCGTCGGCGACATGAGTCGCTTCGATCCCAAATTGCAGGAAATGGCAGCCAAGGCCGAGGCCCAGACTGCGGGCAACACCCGCCTGACCCTGACCGTGTGCGCCAACTACGGCGGCCGCTGGGATGTGATGCAGGCGGTGTCGAAGATGATCAAGGCCAATCCCGGCGCCTCGGATTTCGCCGAAGAAGCGCTGGCGCCTTAC
The DNA here is from genome assembly GCF_017814915.1 of Herbaspirillum sp. LeCh32-8. Lineage (GTDB taxonomy): Bacteria > Pseudomonadota > Gammaproteobacteria > Burkholderiales > Burkholderiaceae_D > Herbaspirillum. The sequence goes on from NZ_JAGIPZ010000001.1 coordinate 708,615, forward strand.
CTGGCGATGGCCTATGCGCCCGAGCCCGACCTGTTCATCCGCACCGGCGGCGAGCAGCGCATTTCCAACTTCCTGCTGTGGCAGCTGGCGTACAGCGAGCTGTACTTCACCGATACCTTCTGGCCTGATTTCGGCGCCGAAGCGCTCGACCTGGCCATTGCCTCGTACCAACAACGCGAGCGCCGCTTCGGGCGCACCAGCGCGCAAGTGCTGGACCAGAAAAAGGCTTCCTGATGCTCAAGACGCGTGTCATCACGGCGTTGATCCTGCTGGCAATCCTGTTGCCGATCCTGTATTTCGACTACTTCCCGGCCTTTGCCATGGCGGCGCTGGTGTTCTTCGCCGCCGGCTCCTGGGAGTGTTTTCGCCTGTTCAAGAGCCCGCGCCCCGCAGTGTGGGCGGTGGTGTGGACGCTGGCCTTCTGCGTAATCCTGTTCTTCAGCGGCCTGCCCAGCGTGCGTCCGCTGTACGTGCTGTGCGTGGTGCTGTGGGCGATACGCTTCACCCCGGCGCTGGCGCTGGGGCTGCCCAAGGCGGAGGCCTTCGCCAACCGCCTGCTCAACGGCACCTACATGCTGTCCATCCTCGGCTGCTTTGTGGCTATCGTCGACCTGTTCCAGCGTGCGCCGCTGTACCTGCTGTCGGTGATGGCGGTGGTCTGGGTCGCCGATATCGGCGCTTATTTTGCCGGCAAGGGCTTCGGCCGCCACAAGCTGGCGCCGTCGATTTCCCCGGGCAAGTCGTGGGAGGGCGCCATCGGCGGCTGGCTGGCGGTGCTGGTCATTTCCGCCGCAGTCGCGATGTCCCTGGGTGCCGGCGAGACCTTCCAGTTGCGCCTGTTCAACCGCTGGGGCTGGATGGCCTTCGTGGCCGTGCTGACCGTGATGGTCGCCGCCAGCGTGGTGGGCGACCTGTTCGAGTCGCAGCTGAAGCGCCGCGCCGGTATGAAGGACAGCAGCAACCTGCTGCCCGGGCACGGCGGCGTGCTCGACCGCATCGATGCCCTCATTCCCGTGCTGCCGCTGGCGGCACTGATCGATCTCTGGCTGGCGGCCGCTTAAGCGCCGCCGGTCTCCTCCCGGAAATTCCATGCAGTCCATCAGCATCCTCGGCTCCACCGGTTCCATCGGCGTCTCCACGCTGGACGTCATCGCGCGCCATCCCGACCGCTACCGCGTCTACGCGCTGAGCGCGCACGCCCGCGTGGCCGAGCTGGCCGACCAGTGCCAGCGCTTCCGCCCGCAAGTGGCGGTGGTCGGCTCGGCCGCTGCGGCCGCCGAACTGGAAGCCTTGCTGCGCGCCAGTGATCTTGCCACCGACGTTGCCTACGGCCCGCAGGCGCTGTGCGATATCGCCGCGGCCGACGGCTGCGACATGGTCATGGCCGCCATTGTCGGCGCGGCCGGCCTGGCCTCCACGCTGGCGGCGGCCCGGGCCGGCAAGAAGATCCTGCTGGCCAACAAGGAGTCGCTGGTGATTTCCGGTCAGCTGCTGATGGACGCGGTCGCCGCCAACGGCGCCAGCCTGCTGCCCATCGACAGTGAGCACAACGCCATCTTCCAGTGCCTGCCGCCGGGCTATACCCGTTCGCTGCCGGCGCATGGCGTGGAAAAGATCCTGCTGACCGCTTCCGGCGGCCCGTTCCTGACCCGTGATGTCGCCACGCTGGGCGAAGTCACGGTAGAGGAGGCTGTAGCGCATCCGAAGTGGGTGATGGGGCGCAAGATTTCGGTCGACTCCGCCACCATGATGAACAAGGGTCTGGAGGTGATCGAGGCGCATTGGCTGTTCGGCGCGCCGGCCGACAAGATCGAGGTGGTGATCCATCCGCAGAGCGTGATTCATTCGATGGTGTCCTATGCGGATGGATCGGTGCTGGCGCAACTGGGTAATCCGGATATGCGCACCCCCATCGCCAACGCGCTGGCTTACCCGGAGCGCATCGCCTCCGGCGTGGCGCCGTTGGATCTGGCGCAGATCGCGCAGTTATCGTTCAGTCAACCCGACTTCCAGCGCTTTCCCTGCCTGAAACTGGCGTATGATGCCTTGCGCGCCGGCGGTACGCTGGCCGCGATCCTGAACGCCGCCAATGAAGTGGCGGTGCAGGCCTTCCTCGATCGCCGGATTGGTTTCAGGATGATCGATCAATTGATAGAACGGGTGATGTCCGCCATTCCCAACCGGCAAGCGGCCGATATCGACGCCTTGCTGGAGCAGGACGCCGCGGCGCGCGCCCGGGCTGAAGCCCTGATTTCCCAATGACGCTGCTGCATACCCTGATCGCTTTCTTCGTCGCCCTCGGCACCCTGGTGGTGGTGCACGAGCTGGGACACTACCTGGTGGCCCGCTGGTGCGGCGTGAAGGTGTTGCGATTCTCGGTGGGCATGGGGCGCGTCATCTGGTCGCGCCGCTTCGGCCGCGACCAGACCGAGTGGGCTCTGTCCATCCTGCCGCTGGGCGGCTACGTCAAGATGCTCGACGCACGCGAGCAAGACCTGCAGGACATTTCCCCGGAAGACCTCAAGCGCGAATTCACCCGCCAGTCGGTGTGGCGTCGCATCGCCATCGTGGCGGCTGGCCCGATTGCCAATTTCCTGCTGGCGATCCTGCTGTTTGCAGGACTTTACATGCATGGCGTGCCGGAGCCCGTGCCCGTGCTGCGCGGCGCCGAGCAACAGACGGCGGCGTACCAGGCCGGCCTGCGCGCGGGTGACCGCATCACCGCCATCAACGGCGCGCCGGTGCAGGTGTGGTCGGAGGTGCGCTGGAAGCTGATGCAGCTGGTGCTGGAAAAGGGCGACGCCCGCATCGACGTCGAACGTCCCAATCCGCCCGAATCAAGCGGGCAGGGCAAGCTGCTCAACACCGTGACCCTGCGTCTGGGCGGCATCGGCAGCAATGACCTGGAGGGAGATTTTCTCGCCAAGCTGGGTCTGGCGCTGGCGCGTCCGCCGGCGGTGCTGGGCAAGATCATGGACGGCCCGGCCAAGAGCGCCGGCCTGCAGAGCGGCGACCGGATCCTCGCCATCGACGGCGCGCCGGTGCGCGACGGCCTGGCGTTTGTCGAGAGGGTGCGCGAGTCCGCCGGCAAGCCCCTGGCCTTGCATGGCATGCGCGGCGCTGCGGCCTTCGACCTCACGGTGACGCCGGAGAGTGTGGAGGACAGCGCTTCGGGTAAGTCCATCGGCCGCATCAAGGTGGAAGTGCCGCTGGCGCCGGAGATGGCAACGATCAGCGACGGCCCGCTGGAGGCGGTCTCGAAGGGCGCCCGCCGCACCTGGGACACCAGCGTCATGACCATCAAGATGATCGGCAAGATGATCGTCGGCCAGGTCTCGTGGAAGAATATTACCGGCCCCATCACCATCGCCGATTACGCCGGCCAGACCGCCCGTGTGGGCCTGGTCAGCTACCTCAGCTTCCTGGCTTTCATCAGCATCAGCCTGGGAGTGATGAATCTCTTGCCGATCCCGGTTTTAGATGGCGGTCATTTGCTGTATTATGCGCTGGAGATTTTGACAGGGCGGCCCGTTTCCGAGCGGTTTGGGGAAATCGCGCAGCGTGCCGGCCTGGGAATACTGATGGCGCTGATGCTTGTCGCTGCATTCAACGACATCGTGCGTTTGATGTTCCAAGGATAGATCCGGCCTGACGTTCGACCCGCCTCAAAGGCGGTTCGGATCAAACGACCGGATTTTTTACATTTGCCGGCCAACCCCGATGGCAGTTGTTAAGCAATTGGCAATGGATTGCGATTCCGTTTCCAATTGCTTACCAGCATCATGTCAGGCAGTGCCGCAGCGAAAACACTGTTGATGAACGATAGATGAAATTACACCCTGCGCAATATCCCATCCCGACACTTTCCCGTCGCCTGATCGCCGCAGCCGCTTTCGCCCTGTGCTCCAGCCAAGCCATGGCGGTCACGCCGTTCGTGGTGAAGGACATCCGCGTCGAAGGCATCCAGCGTACCGAAGCCGGCACCGTCTTCAGCTACCTGCCGGTGCGCGTGGGCGATACCTTCAACGATGAAAAGGGCACCGCAGCCATCAAGGCGCTGTATGCCACCGGCTTCTTCCGCGACGTGCGCATCGAGTCCGAAGGCGACGTGCTGGTGGTGCAGGTGGTGGAGCGTCCGGCAATCGCCAGCGTTGATTTCTCCGGCATCAAGGAGTTCGACAAAGAGCAGCTGACCAAGGCCCTGAAGGAAATCGGCGTGGCCGATTCGCGCATCTTCGACCGTTCCCAGGTGGATCGGGCCGAGCAGGAACTGAAGCGTCAGTACCTGTCGCGCGGCCTGTACGGCGCCAAGGTGACGACCACCGTGACCCCGGTCGAGCGCAATCGCGTGGCGATCACCTTCACCGTGGACGAGGGCGATGTCTCGCGCATCAAGCAGATCAACTTCGTCGGCAACAAGGTGTTCTCCGACAGCACCCTGCGCGACCAGATCAAACTGACCACCCCGGGCTGGTTCACCTGGTACACCAAGGCCGACCAGTATTCCAAGGAAAAGCTGCAGGGCGACATCGAGACCCTGCGCTCGTACTACCTGGACCGCGGTTACCTGGAGATGCAGGTCGAATCGACCCAGGTGTCGATCACGCCGGACAAGAAGGACATCTACATCACCGTCAACATCAAGGAAGGCGAGAAGTACACCGTCTCCGACGTCAAGCTGGAAGGCGAGATGTTCGGCATGGACCAGGAACTGTCCTCCCTGATGCAGTTGAAGAAGGGTGATGTCTATTCAGGCTCCAAGCTGACCGACAGCACCAAAAAAATCGGCGAGCGCCTGGGTAACTTCGGTTACGCATTCGCCAACGTCAACGCCAACCCGAACGTGGATCGCGAGAAGAAGCAAGTCGCCTTCACCATCATGATCGACCCGGGCAAGCGCGTATACGTACGTCACATCAACGTCGCCGGCAACACCAAGACCCGCGACGAAGTCATCCGCCGCGAATTCCGTCAGTTCGAGGACTCCTGGTACGACGGCGAAAAGATCAAGCTCTCGCGCGACCGCGTCGACCGCCTGGGTTACTTCAAGGAAGTCACCATCGACACGCCGGAAGTGGCCGGCGCCAACGACCAGGTCGACGTCAACATGAAGGTTGAAGAAAAGCCGACCGGCAACATCATGCTGGGCGCCGGCTTCTCGCAGTCCGACAAGCTCAGCCTGACCGGCTCGATCTCGCAGGAAAACGCCTTCGGCAGCGGCAACACCGTCGGTATCGACATCAACACCAGCACGCGTTATCGCACCATCGCGGTGTCGACCACCAACCCGTATTTCACCGACGACGGCATCAGCCGCACCTATGAAGTCTACCTGCGCACGGTGCGTCCTTCGACCTACCAGACCGGTGACTACCGCGTGAAGACGCTGGGCGGCGCGGTCAAGTTCGGCGTGCCGTTCTCGGAGCTGGATCGCGTGTTCTTCGGCATCGGCATCGAAAACACCGATGTCAGCACCGACTACACCAGCCCCTCGCTGTATCGTCAGTACGTGCGTGACTTCGGCGGCGCCGGCGCGGCCGGTTGCTCGGTGACCGACGTTTCCTCCACGGCCACTTGCGGCGTGGGCAGCGCCCGTACCGTGAGCATCCCGCTGACCATCGCGTGGCAGCGCGACGGCCGCGACAGCGCCCTGGTGCCGACTTCCGGTCGTTACCAGCGCGCCAACCTGGAATTGTCGACGCTGGGTACGCTGAAATACTATCGCGCCAGCTACCAGCACCAGTACTTCCAGCCCTTCTTCAGCAAGGCGGTGACGCTGGCGCTGAACGGCGAGCTGGATTACGGCCGCGGTTTCGGCGGCAAGGCGTATCCGGTGTTCAAGAACTACTATGCGGGCGGTATTGGCACCGTGCGCGGCTATGAATCGTCTTCGCTGGGTAGCCTCAAGGACCAGTACGGCGACTCGATGGGTGGCGCCTCTCGTGTCTACGCCAATGCGGAGTTACAATTCCCGTTCCCGGGTTCGGGCCAGGATCGTACCCTGCGTTGGTTCACCTTCTTCGACGGCGGCAACGTCTTCGCTGATCGCGAGAACATCAAGTTCAACGACCTGCGCTATTCGGCCGGTGTCGGTATCAGCTGGGTGTCGCCGATCGGTCCGCTGAAGCTGAGCTACGGCAAACCGTTGAACCTGAAGGACGGCGACAAGTCTCAGACTTTCCAGTTCCAACTGGGTACCGGCTTCTAAGCTGGCATCTTTGAATTTTGTAATACGGAGAACAACCTTGAAGTTCATCACCAAATCGTTCGTGTCCCTGCAAACCATCGTGATGGCGGCCTGCCTGATGAGCGCCACCGCCGTGCACGCACAGGAAAGCTCCAAGATCGCTTTTGTCAGCACCGAGCGCATCTTCCGTGAAGCGGCGCCTGCCAAGGCCGCGCAATCCAAGCTGGAAGCGGAATTCGCCAAGCGTGACCGCGAGTTGCAAGACATGGCTGCACGCCTGAAGACCCAATCCGAAAAGCTGGACAAGGACGGCGCGGTGCTGTCGGACTCCGACCGCGCCAAGCGTCAGCGTGACCTGTCCGATCTGGACAAGGAGTTCCAGCGCAAGCAGCGTGAATTCCGCGAAGACCTGAACCAGCGCCGCAACGAAGAGCTGGCCGTGGTTCTGGAGCGTACCAACAAGGTGATCCGTCAGATCGCCGAAGCTGAAAAGTACGACATCGTGTTCCAGGAAGCGGTCTACGCCAGCAAGCGTATCGACATCACCGACAAGGTACTGAAGGAACTGGCGAAGTAATTGCAGTTTCCTGATGCGGGCGCGAGGGTGGCAACGCCTTCGCGCCCGCATGTCGCTTGAAGGGCCGCCGCGTCGCGCAGAAATGCGTCGCGGTGGCGATTTTGTATTTGAAGCAACGCATATCAATCGGAAGGCCAAGATGAGTATTCGGCTAGCACAATTGGTCGAGCGCTTGGGCGGACAGTTGAAGGGCGATGCGAACCTCGAGGTTCAAGGCATCGCACCGCTGGACGTCGCGGGTTCGAACCATATCACCTTCCTCTCCAATCCCAAGTTCCGCGCGCAGGCCGACCAGACCCAGGCGGCGGCGCTGATCCTGTCGGAGGCGGATGACGCCCAGGTGCAGGGCTATGCCGGCGCCCGTATCGTCATCAAGAACCCGTACGCCTATTTCGCCCGCGCCGCGCAGCTGTTCCAGACGCTGTCCGAAGTAGCGGCCCCGGCCGGCATTCATGCCAGCGCCGTGGTCGATCCTGCCGCAACCGTCGCTGCGAGCGCGGTGATCGGCCCGCAGGTGGTGATCGAAGCCGGCGCCGTGATCGGCGAGCGTGCCCGCATCGACGCCGGCAGCTTCATCGGTCGCGACGCCAGGGTGGGCGACGACACCCATTTCCACGCGCGCGTCACCCTGCAGCACGCCTGCCAGATCGGCGCGCGCGGCATCGTGCATTCGGGGGCAGTGATTGGCGCGGACGGCTTCGGCTTCGCCAACGAAGCCGGGCAGTGGATCAAGATTCCCCAGGTGGGGCGCGTCATGATCGGCGACGACGTCGAAATCGGCGCCAATACCACCATTGATCGCGGCGCATTGGCCGACACGGTGATCGAGGAGGGCGTCAAGCTCGACAACCAGATCCAGATCGCGCACAACTGCCATATCGGCGCGCACACCGCGATCGCGGCCTGTGCCGGCATCGCCGGCAGCGCCAAGATCGGCAAGTATTGCTCGATCGGCGGCGCGGCGATGATCCACGGCCACATCACCATCGTCGACCGGGTGCACGTCTCGGCCGGTACGCTGGCGCTGCGCTCCATCCTTGAGCCAGGGCAATATACCGGCTTCTATCCGATCACCGAGCATCGCGATTGGGAAAAATCCGCCGCATTGGTGCGCAATCTGGGCTCGATGCGTGAGAAAATCCGGGCGTTGGAAAAATCGCTGAAAACGCTTAACCAGAACCAAGAAGAGAATGAATAGCCTCGACATCAACCAAATCAAAGAGTACCTGCCGCATCGCTACCCGCTGCTCCTGGTGGACCGCGTGCTGGACTGGAGCCTTGAGGACAAGACGATCACCGCCATCAAGAACGTGACCGTCAATGAAGAGTTCTTCAACGGCCACTTCCCGCATGTGCCGGTGATGCCGGGCGTACTGATGATCGAGGCGCTGGCGCAGACGGCCGCGCTGCTGTCCTTCCTGACCGAAGGTCGCAAGCCGGACGAAAACACCGTGGTGTACTTCGTGGGCATCGACAACGCGCGCTTCAAGCGCCCGGTCGGCCCTGGCGACCAGCTGAAGATGGACGTCAAGATCACCCGCGCCGCGCGCGGCATCTGGAAGTACACTGCCGTCGCATCGGTCGACGGCCAAGTGGCGGTGGAAGCCGACCTGATGTGCACCATGCGCAGCGTCGCCGATTCCAGCCAGAACGCCTGACAGGCTGCACGGTATTGCATGCAGGCCCGGCCGGCGATCTCACGCGATCGACGCCGGGCCTGATTCTTTGAATGTTGCGCGCCTGCGAAGCGGGGCGCTTATCGAGTCAGAACACGCTATGTCGAAGATTCACCCAACCGCCATCATCGCACCCGGCGCCGAGCTGGATGCCAGCGTCGAAGTCGGCGCCTATGCCGTCATCGGCGAGCACGTGCGCATCGGCGCGGGCACCCGCATCGGCCCGCACGTGGTTGTCGAAGGTCACACCACCATCGGCCGCGATAACGAGATCTTCCAGTTCGCCTCCATTGGCGCCGCGCCGCAGGACAAGAAGTACGCCGGCGAGCCGACCACGGTGGAAATCGGCGACCGCAACACCATCCGCGAATTCGTCACGTTCAACCGCGGCACCGTGCAGGATGCCGGCGCCACCCGCATCGGCAACGACAACTGGATCATGGCGTATGTGCACCTGGCGCACGACTGCCAGCTGGCCAACAACATCATCCTCGCCAACAACGCCACGCTGGCCGGCCACGTGCACCTGGGCGACTATGTGTTCCTGGGCGGCTTTACCACCGTGCACCAGTTCTGCCACATCGGCGCGCATGCGATGACCGCGTTCACCGCCGCCGTCAGCCAGGACGTGCCGCCGTTCGTGACCGCCGCCGGCAACCGCGCGGTGCCCGCCGGCATCAACAGCGAAGGCCTGAAGCGCCGCGGTTTCACCAGTGAGCAGATCATGGAGATCAAGCGCGCCTACAAGGCGATCTACCGCTCCAACCTGCCGCTGGAAGAGGCCAAGCAGGCGCTGGCGCAGATGGAGACCAAGTCGGCCGATTCGGCTGCGCACATCCGCAGCATGCGTGAATTCATCGAAGCCTCCACCCGTGGCATCATCCGCTGAATTGAGCCGCAGGCAATCGATCGCGCTGGTCGCCGGCGAAAGCTCCGGCGACCTGCTCGGCAGCCGCTTGCTGGCGGGGATACGCGAACGTCTGCCCGACGTACGGCTGCATGGTGTCGGCGGCCAGCACATGATAGAGCAGGGCTTCGCCAGCGACTGGCCGATGGACAAGCTGACCGTGCGTGGCCTGTTCGAGGTCATCCCGCGCTACCGCGAGATCAAGGGCATCCAGGACGCGCTGCGCGACAAGCTGCTGGCCGAACGTCCCGATGTCTTCGTCGGCGTCGATTACCCCGGCTTCAACCTGGGCCTGGAAGAGCAGTTGCGCCGTGCCGGCATTCCGACCATGCATTTCATCGGCCCGCAGATCTGGGCCTGGCGCGGCTGGCGCATCAAGAAGATCGCGCGCGCGGTGTCGCACATGCTGGTGATCTTCCCGTTCGAGGAAAGCATCTATCGCAACGCCGGCATCCCGGTGACCTATGTCGGCCATCCGCTGGCCGAGGTGATCCCGATGCAGCCGGACATGCCGGCCGCGCGTGCGCGCCTTGGCCTGGCCGAGGGCAGGCGCGTGGTGGCCGTCCTGCCGGGCAGCCGCATGGGCGAGCTCAAGCACAACGGCGAAGGTTTCCTGGCCGCGGCGCGCTTGCTGCGCCAGCGCGATCCGCAATTGCAGTTCGTCGCGCCGATGGCCGGCGAGCGCCAGATGGCCTTTTTCCAGGAGCAGATCCGCCAGGGCCATTACGAGGATCTGGAGCTCAAGCTCATCAGTGGTCAGTCGCATAGCGCGATGGAAGCGGCCGATGCCGTGCTGGTGGCCTCCGGCACCGCCTCGTTGGAGGTGGCGCTGTACAAGAAGCCGATGGTGATTTCGTACAAGGTGGTGTGGGCGTCCTACCAGATCATGCGCCACATGGGCTACCAGCCGTGGGTCGGCCTGCCCAATATCCTGGCGCGCGAATTCCTGGTGCCCGAGCTGCTGCAGTACGACGCCACGCCGCAGGCCTTGGCCGACGCCATGTGGCACCAGCTGGAAGATCACGCGCACCAGCAGCGACTGGTGCGCCGTTTCACCGACATGCACCACGCGCTGCTGCGTGACACCAGCCGTGAAAGCGCCAACGCCGTGTGCGAGGTCATCGGCGCGCGCAGGAAGTAGGCCGCCCCGCGCATGGCGCGACGGCTTCAAGACATACCGGAATACAGAAGGAAAGCATCATGCCCAAGGCGGCGCCCCAGACATTGTCCCTGTTCGACTACGCCGGCGAGATCATTTGCGGCGTTGACGAAGCCGGCCGCGGCCCGCTCGCCGGGCCGGTGTTCGCGGCCGCCGTGATCCTGGATCCGGCGCGCCCGGTCACCGGCCTGCGCGACTCCAAGAAACTCTCCGAAGCCGCGCGCGACGGCCTGGCGCTGGAGATCAAGGCCAATGCGCTGGCCTGGGCGATCGCCTCCTGTAACGAGCAGGAGATCGACGAGCTCAACATCCTGCACGCCAGCATGCTGGCCATGCGGCGCGCGGTCGAAGCGCTTGCCACCGTGCCGACGCTGGCGCTGATCGACGGCAACCGCTGCCCGGTGATGAGCATCCGCTCCGAAGCCATCGTCAAGGGCGACGACAAGGTGCCGGCCATCTCGGCCGCCTCCATCCTCGCCAAGACTGCGCGCGACGCGGCGCTGATGAGCTTGCACGACACTTATCCGCATTACGGCTTTGACCGCCACAAGGGCTATCCCACTGCCTTGCATCTGGAGATGCTGCGCCTGCATGGCGTATCGCCGGTGCATCGTCGTTCTTACGCGCCGGTCAAGGCGCTGCTGGCGGGGCAGGCGGTCGTGGTGGCTGGCGGCAGCGCCGTCGGGCTGGGTTGAGCAGGAGCGCGCATGAAGATCATCACTTCCAAAGACAATCCGCAGTTCAAGGACTTGAAGCAGCTGGCCGGCAGCAGCCAGGCGCGTCGCCGTGCCGGGCAGACGCTGCTGGACGGCGTGCACTTGGCGCAGGCATGGCTGCAGCATCGCGGCGCGCCGCAGGTGTGCGTGGTGGCCGAGAGCGCGTTGCATCATCCCGAGGTGGCGCCCATCCTGGCGCAATGCGAAAGCATGCGCGTGCTGTGCCTGGGCCTGCCGGACAATCTCTACAACGCCATCAGCCAGGTCGAGAACGGCGTCGGCCTGCTGTTGCTGGTCGCCACGCCCAATCCGAAGACGCCGCAGGCCTTGAGCGAGTCGGCGGTGCTGCTGGACGGCCTGCAGGATCCGGGCAACCTGGGCTCGGTGCTGCGCAGCGCCGCCGCTGCAGGGGTGCGCCAAGTCTTCTGTTCCCCCGGCACCGCGGCCGCTTGGTCGCCCAAGGTCTTGCGCGCCGGCATGGGCGCGCATTTCGTGCTGGATATCTTCGAGAATGCCGACCTCGCGCCGCTGTGCGCCGAGGCCGCTATCCCGGTGCTGGCCACCAGTTCGCACGCGGCGCAGACCATCTACGATTGCGACCTGTCCGGCGCTGTCGCCTGGTTGTTCGGGCACGAAGGGCAGGGCGTGTCGCCGCATTTGCAGGAGGCCGCGTCCAACGAGGTGGTGATTCCGCATCTGGGCGAGATGGAATCGCTCAACGTGGCCGCGGCGGCTGCGGTCTGCTTCTTCGAGCAGGTGCGCCAGCGCATGGCGCGGGGCTGAGGCGAGGGCGGCGGCGTGGCGTTTCTTCCCCCCGATGTGTCGGCGCTGGAGGGTTTTTTCCGCGGCGCGTGGCGTTTTTCCCGGACCATCTGGGAAGGGCGCGAGGAGCCGCAGGCGCAAGCGCAAGGCGATTGTGAGTTCGTCGGCGGCGAGTTGGCCCATCAACTGATCTATCGCGAGCGCGGGACCTTGCACATGCTGCCGCCGTCACCCGGCGCGCGCGCCATTCCTTTTACCCGCATCTTCGATTACCGCTTCAACGACGCCGACCTTGAGGTACTGTTCGCCGACGGCGAGCGCGTTGCCCAGCCTTACCAGCGCTACGTGCTGAAAGGCAATCTGCTCGCGCCGGCCGCCGACCACATCTGCGGCCCCGATTGCTATAACGCGGCCTACACGCTGGAGGGGGCGGATCGTTTCACGATGGAAACCTTCATCAGCGGGCCCAAGAAGCGCACCCGGGTGCTGAGCGCTTACCAGCGCACCTGAGCTTTCGCGATCTCAAAACAAAAGAGCCGGCATTTGCCGGCTCTTTGCGTTTGCGCCCATCTGCCAGGATCAGCGCGTTTCCGGCTTCACTTCCTGCAGGATGGTGGCGGCGATTTCCTCGATCGATTTGGCCGTCGACGACATCCAGCGGATGCCTTCGCGGCGCATCATCTTCTCGGCCTCATTGATTTCATAGCGGCAATTTTCCAGCGCCGCGTACTTGCTGCCCGGTCGGCGCTCGTTGCGCACCTCGGCCAGGCGTTCCGGCGCGATGGTCAGGCCGAAGATCTTCTTCTTGTGCGTGACCAGGCCGCTGGGCAGCTTCTCGCGCTCGAAGTCTTCCGGGATCAGCGGATAGTTGGCCGCCTTGATGCCGAACTGCATCGCCAGGTACAGGCTGGTCGGGGTCTTGCCCGAGCGCGACACGCCCACCAGGATCACGTCCGCTTCCGACAGGTTCTTGTTGGACTGGCCGTCATCATGCGCCAGCGAGAAGTTGATGGCCTCGATGCGGTTCTTGTATTCCTCCGAATCCGCGGTGTTGTGGCTGCGGCCGATGGTGTGGGTGGACTTCAGCTCCAGCTCCTGCTCCAGCGGTTCGACGAAGGTCTGGAACAGGTCCATGTGCATGGCCTTGGCCTGGCGGATCACCGACGACAACTCGGACTTCACCAGGGTCGAGAACACGATCGGCAGCTTGCCGTCGACCTGGAAGGCTTCATTGATCTTGCGCGTGGCGTCGTAGGCCTTGTCCAGGGTGTCGATGAAGGGCAGGCGCACCTGCTTGAAGCGCAGCTCGAACTGGCTCAGCACGGAATGCCCGAGCGTCTCGGCGGTGATGCCGGTACCGTCGGAGACGAAGAACACGGTACGGTTGGCAGCGATCATCGGCGCGGTGCGCGGGAGGGGCATGGGGTCGAGCATAGTCTTGTCGGAAAGAAATTTGAAAAAAAATGTGCTGCAATGAACAAAAATGATTACACGGGTTACAATGCCTAGCAACTAATCGAGCAGCTCATCCTGATGACCCTCAACCGCCTGCGCTATTTGGCCGAGTATTTTTCGATGTTTGCATTGGCAAACGTCCTCGGTGCGTGCGCGCGTTTGCTGAAGTCTCTGGGCTTGCCTCCGATGCCGCCACTGCTGTCGCAATCGTCGAAGAATAACAAAAATCAACAGACGCATGCCGCACCCGCGAAGATTTCTTATCATCAAGCTAGGGGTTGTCATGTCCAACGCAGTAAATACCCAGGGGGCAGCAGTATACGTAGCTCCCTTTGAAACTCTTCGCATGACGGACGTCGAGTCCGTCGGTGGCAAAAACGCATCGCTGGGTGAAATGATCTCCCAGCTGACCGGCGCGGGCGTTCGCGTGCCGGGCGGTTTCGCCACAACTGCGCAAGCCTTCCGCGATTTCCTTGAGCACAGCGCCGACGGTGGCCCCACCTTGGCCGCACGCATCGCCACGCGCCTGGAAGGACTGGATATCGATGATGTTCGCTCGCTGGCAGCCGCCGGCGCCGAAATCCGTCAATGGATCATCGATACCCCGTTCCAGCCGCGCCTGGATCAGGAGATCCGTTCCTTCTACGACAAGCTGGTGGCCGACTCGACCAGCGAGATGTCGTTCGCCGTGCGTTCCTCCGCCACTGCGGAAGATCTGCCCGACGCATCCTTCGCCGGCCAGCAGGAAACCTTCCTGAACGTGGTCGGCATCGACAACGTGCTCGAAGCGATGAAGCACGTGTTCGCCTCGCTGTACAACGACCGTGCGATCTCGTACCGCGTGCACAAGGGCTTCACCCACGCTGAAGTGGCGCTGTCCGCGGGCGTGCAGCGCATGGTGCGCTCGGATGTGGGCGCCGCCGGCGTGATGTTCACTATCGACACCGAATCGGGCTTCAAGGATGTGGTCTTCATCACCTCCAGCTACGGCCTGGGCGAAACCGTGGTGCAGGGCGCCGTGAACCCGGACGAGTTCTATGTGCACAAGCCCATGCTGGAGCTGGGCAAGCAGCCCGTGATCCGCCGCAACCTGGGTTCCAAGCTGATCAAGATGGAATTCACCGGCGAAGCCAAGGCCGGTCGTTCGGTCAAGACCGTCGACGTGCCGGTCGAGCTGCGCAACCGCTACTCGCTGACCGACGCCGAAGTCGTCGAGCTGGCCAAGTACGCCACCATCATCGAGAAGCACTATGGCCGCCCGATGGACATCGAGTGGGGCAAGGACGGCCGCGACGGCAAACTGTACATCCTACAGGCGCGCCCGGAAACCGTGAAGTCGCAACAAAAGGCGACCGACGCCCAGCAACGCTTCAAGCTGAAGAGCTCGGGCACCGTGCTGGCCACCGGCCGCGCGATCGGCCAGAAGATCGGCGCCGGTCCGGTGCGCGTGATCAACGACCCGGCCGAGATGGAACGCGTCCAGCCGGGCGACGTGCTGGTGGCCGACATGACCGACCCCAACTGGGAGCCGGTGATGAAGCGCGCTTCGGCTATCGTCACCAACCGCGGCGGCCGCACCTGCCACGCGGCGATCATCGCCCGTGAGCTGGGCGTGCCGGCGGTCGTGGGTTGCGGCGACGCCACCGACGTGCTGAAGGACGGCACCCTGGTGACCGTGTCCTGCGCCGAAGGCGACGAAGGCAAGATCTACGACGGCCTGCTGGAAACCGAAGTGACCGAAGTGGCGCGCGGCGAACTGCCGGAGATCCCGCTGAAGGTGATGATGAACGTGGGCAACCCGCAGCTGGCCTTCGACTTCCAGTCGATCCCCAACGGCGGCGTCGGCCTGGCGCGTCTGGAATTCATCATCAACAACAACATCGGCGTGCACCCGAAGGCGATCCTGGAATACCCGAACATCGACGCCGACCTGAAGAAGGCGGTCGAGTCGGTGGCGCGCGGCCACGCTTCGCCCAAGGCGTTCTACGTCGACAAGCTGGCCGAAGGCATCGCCACCATCGCCGCGGCCTTCTGGCCCAAGCCGGTGATCGTGCGCCTGTCCGACTTCAAGTCCAACGAGTACAAGAAGCTGATCGGCGGTTCGCGCTACGAGCCGGATGAAGAAAACCCGATGCTGGGCTTCCGCGGCGCCGCCCGCTACCTGGCGGACGATTTTGCCGAAGCCTTCCAGATGGAATGCCAGGCCATGAAGCGCGTGCGCGAAGACATGGGCCTGACCAACGTCGAGGTGATGGTGCCGTTCGTGCGTACCCTGGGCCAGGCCGAGAAGGTCATCGGTCTGCTGGGCAAGTACGGCCTGAAGCGCGGCGAGAACGGCCTGCGCGTCATCATGATGTGCGAAGTGCCGTCCAACGCCATCCTGGCCGAGCAGTTCCTGGAACACTTCGACGGGTTCTCGATCGGCTCCAACGACCTGACCCAGCTGACCCTGGGCCTGGACCGCGACTCCGGCATGGAGCTGCTGGCGGCCGACTTCGACGAGCGCGACCCGGCGCTGCAGGCCCTGCTGACCAAGGTCATCTCGACCTGCCGCGAAAAGGGCAAGTACGTCGGCATCTGCGGCCAGGGTCCTTCGGACCATCCTGACTTCGCCGAATGGCTGATGGACCAGGGCATCGAGTCCATCTCGCTGAACCCGGACACGGTGATCGACACCTGGCAGCAGCTGGCCAAGAAGTAATCAAGAAGCAATGGCCTGCATCGGCGCCGCGCAGGCGGCGTCGATGACGGCGAACGCAAAGGCGCGGGCAGAAATGTCCGCGCCTTTGTTTTTGGGCGCATGATTGTGGGGTAGACTATTGCCGCCCTTGCCGGAGGGAAAACCGGTGTTTCCATAGACGGGGATTGCATATGACGGACTGGGCCATCTGGTTTGTGCTGGCCGGCGTGCTGATCGGCGCCGAGCTGTTCACCGGCACCTTCTATCTGCTGATGATTGCGCTGGGTGTGGCGGCCGGCGGTGCGGCGGCGTTGTCCGGCGCGCTGCTGGAGTGGCAGCTGTTGGCGGCGGCGGTGGTCGGCATCGCCGCAGTGCTGTTGCTGCGACGCAGCCGCTTCGGCCGCCTGCGCAAGAGCTGCGCCAATGACGATCCCAACGTCCTGCTCGACATCGGCCAGACCGTGGAAGTGGCGGCCTGGCAAGAGCACGGCAGCCAGCATATCGCCCGCGTGCCATACCGCGGCGCCATGTGGGACGTGGAGCTGCAAGGCGGCCACCATGCCGCCGCCGGCGCCTTCGTCATCCGCGAGATCCGCGGCAGCCGGCTGATCGTCGCGCCGCGCTGAATCCGGGATCCGGTCCCGACACCTGAATCACACCTAAGGAGAGCCTCATGCTGGGAAGCGTCACCCTGGTCATTTTCTTCATCGCCATCGTGTTCGTCGTGCAGACGGTCAAGGTGGTCCCGCAACAGCACGCCTGGGTGGTGGAGCGCCTCGGCAAGTACCACGCCACGCTGGCGCCGGGCCTGAACATCGTGGTGCCGTTCATCGACCGCGTCGGCTACAAGCACATCCTGAAGGAAATCCCGCTGGACGTGCCGCCGCAGGTCTGCATCACCAAGGACAACACCCAGCTGCAGGTGGACGGCATCCTGTACTTCCAGATCACCGATCCGATGCGCGCCTCCTACGGCTCGTCCAACTACATCGCCGCCATCACCCAGCTGGCCCAGACCACCTTGCGCTCGGTGATCGGCAAGATGGAGCTGGACAAGACCTTCGAAGAGCGCGACCACATCAACACCGCCATCGTCAGCGCCATCGACGAATCGGCCGAGAACTGGGGCGTGAAGGTGCTGCGCTACGAGATCAAGGACCTGACCCCGCCCAAGGAAATCCTGCACGCGATGCAGGCGCAGATCACCGCCGAGCGCGAGAAGCGCGCGCTGATCGCCGCCTCCGAAGGCCGCAAGCAGGAGCAGATCAACATCGCCACCGGCGAGCGCGAGGCTGCCATCGCCAAGTCCGAGGGCGAGAAGCAGGCTTCAATCAACCGCGCGCAAGGCCAGGCGGCCGCCATCCTGGCGATCGCCGAAGCCAGCGCGGAGGCGATCCGCAAGACCGCCGCCGCGATCCAGTCGCCGGGCGGCGAGGACGCAGTCAACCTGAAGGTGGCCGAGCAATACGTGGCCGCCTTCGGCCAACTGGCCAAGACCAACAACTCCATCATCGTGCCGGCCAACCTGTCCGACATGAGCGGGCTGATCGCCGCCGCGTTGCAGGTGGCGAAGACGCAGAAATAAGAACCGGGAAGACATCCATGATTGTTCGCCACCTCCGCCAGCGCCTGCTTCCGGCCGCGCTGTCTGCCGCTTTCAGCATTGCCGCAGTTGGATTGACCGTGGCCGCAGCGCAGGCGCAGGACCAGGCGCAGATGCCGGCCCCGGCGCAAAATGAAGCCCTGGCCAAACGCGTCGACGCGCAGATGGAGCAACTGCTGGGCAAGTACCCGATCCCGGGCGCCAGCATCGCCATCGCCTACAAGGGTGAATTCGTCTACCAGCGCGGCTACGGCTTGGCCGTCATCGAAACCAACACGCCGGCCACGCCGGCCACGCGGTTTCGCATCGCCAGCATCGCCAAGCCGGTGACGGCGGTGGCGATCCTCAAGTTGTTCGAGGACGAATTGCCGCAGGCGCTGGATCGCAAGGTGTTCGGGCCCGACGGCCTGCTGCCGGACTCGGCCTATCCCGAGTTCGCCAACCCGCGCGACACGCGCGTGCTGAACGTGACCCTGCGCGACCTGCTGCAGCATACCGGCGGCTGGGGCGCGACCGACTACGATCCGCAATACGACCTGGTCGACATCGCGCGCACCATGAATGTCAAGGCGCCGGCGTCGGCGCGCGACGTGATCGCCTTCATGCTGAAGCAGCGCTCGCTGGACGTGCCGCCAGGCACCGAGGTCCACTACAGCAACTTCGGCTACAACATCCTCGGCCGCATCATCGAGTACAAGACCGGCAAGCCCTATGAGCAGGCGGTGCAGGACCTGGTGTTCAAGCCGGCCGGGGTCACCGACGCGGTCATCGGCGCCGACAAGCGCGCCCAGCGCGTGGCCAATGAATCGGCCTATTACGACGACCAGCGCTGGCCGGCGGTGCCGGACCAGGACGGCAGCGGCGCCACCGGGCCGGAGTCGTATTTCGGCTTCCACCTGGCGACCATGGATGCGCACGGCGGCTGGGTCGCCAGCGCGGCCGACCTGGTGCGTTTTGTCGATGCCGCGCAAGGCACCGCCAAATCGCCCGCCTTGTTGAAGCCGCAGACGGTGGCGCTGATGAAGCAGCGCAACGCCGCCATGCCGGACAACAACAACGGCCTGGGTTGGGTGGTGACCCGCATGGACGGCGTGACTATCCTTTCGCACAGCGGCGCGCTGACCACCGGCAGCTACGGTTACCTGCAGGCGCGCGAAGATGGCTGGTCGTGGGCAGTGCTGTTCAACCGCCTGCCGATTCCTTACCCGCCTGAAAAGGCCATGGCTGATCTGCAGGCCTTCCAGACCGCGGTGCAGCGCGGCCTGATGGCGGCCATCGTCAACAAGACCGATCCGGCCGTGGGCAAGTAATCCGCCCTGCGCGGAAAGTCCCGCGCGCCAAAGAAAACGGCCCGCCTTGCAGTCGCAGGGCGGGCCGTTTTGCCTGGGGCTCAGGCATTGCAGCAAACGGAAAAGATCGGGCGGATCAGGACTCCAGCGTCTGCCCCTTGGCCGGCTCGTCGGCCATGAAGGGCAGGGTGATGTCTACCCGCAAGCCGCCGTCGCGACGGTTGGCAGCGCGGATGAAGCCGCCGTGCGCATCGACGATGCGGCGCGCGATCGACAAGCCCAGGCCGTGGCCCGAGCTGTTGCTCTTGGTGCGGCTGCTGCGGAAGAACAGCTCGAAGATGCTGTTCATCTCGTCTTCCGGCACGCCCGGGCCGCGGTCCAGGATGGACAGGTGCACCAGCTTGTTGATCTCGTCGAGCTGGGTGTGGATCTGCACCGTGGTGTCGGGCGCGGTGTGCTTGATGGCGTTGCGCAGCACGTTCTCGATGGCGCGGTAGAGCAGTTCCGGGTTGCCCTTGATCTGCACCCGGCAATCGATCTGGCCGTCGATGTGCTTGCCGTGGGCGCCGGCCTCGAAGCTGGCGTCGTTGATCATGTCGGCCAGCATGGCCTGGATCGCGATCGGCTCTTCCATTGAGCCGGGTACGTTGGCTTCCAGGCGTGACAGCGTCAGCAGCTCGCCCACCAGTTTGTCCATGCGCACGCTTTCGCGCTCGATGCGCTCCAGCGTCAGGTCCAGCTTGTCCTTGTCCTGCACGCGGGCCAGGCCGATGGCCATCTGCAGGCGCGCGATCGGCGAGCGCAGTTCGTGCGAGACGTCGTGCAGCAGGCGGCGCTGGCTTTCCATCAGCGTGCGCAGCTTGGCGGTCATGGCGTCGAAGTCGCGGCCGAGATCGGCCAGCTCATCGCTGCGCGAGCTCATCACCGGTTCCAGCTCCAGGTCGAGATTGCCGGAGGAGGCTTGGGCGAAGGCATTCTTCAGGTGGCGGATCGGGTAGGAGAAATACCAGGCCAGCAACAATGCGAACACCAGGCTGGCCACCAGGGCCACGGCGATCGGCATGGTCGGGAAGAACAGCGGCTGCGGGCCGCGTTCACGCATGTGGCGGCCTTCGCGCGGACCGGGGCCCGGGCCGGGTCCGCCGAATTCCTCGGTGGGGGCCGGGATGAACATCAGGTAGCTGTGGCCGTTGGCGGCTTTCACCAACTCCACCACGCGACGTTGCTGCTGGTGCTGCTCGGTCTTGAGCAGCTCGCGTGCTTCTTCCACCAGCTTGGCCGGCACATCGCGGCCCATCAGGTCCTTGTTGTCCTCGTCCACCGCATACAGCTGCAGGCGGTTCTGGCGGCCTTCGTTGATCAGGCTGCGCAAGGCTTCGGCGCCGCCGAACTGCAGGGTGGCGGCGGCCGAGCGGATCATGAAGGAGGCCGGGGGGCTGAGATCGATTTCCGAGGAGCGGTTATTGCGCTCCAGGTTCTCGATCCAGAACAGCACGCCGACGCCGAAGGTGGCGGTGATCTGGGCAATGGCGATGAAGAAGAAGAACTTCCAGAATAACCGGCCCACTTTATTCCTTGATGAACTGGTAGCCCAGTCGATAGACGGTCTGGATGCAGCTCTTGTCGCTGCCCAGGGCGGCGATCTTCTGGCGGATGCTGGACAGGTGCACGTCGATGTTGCGGTCGAAGCGCGCCAGCGGGCGGCCCAGGCCTTGCTCCGACAGGTGCTGCTTGCTGACCGGCTTGCCGGCATTGCGCGCCAGCACTTCGAGCAGGTTGAACTCGCTGCTGGTCAATTCCAGCGGGCGGCCGCCCCAGGTGGCGCGGCGTTGTTCCGGCCACATCGACAGGGCGCCGACGGCCAGCGGGGAGTAGGGCGATTGTTCGGTGTTCTCGGCCGAGGCGCGGCGCAGGATGGCGCGGATGCGGGCGGCGATTTCGCGCGGGGTGCAGGGCTTGGGGACGTAGTCGTCGGCGCCCAGTTCCAGGCCGATGATGCGGTCGGTGTCGTCGCCCTTGGCGGTCAGCATCACCACCGGCATGCTGCTCTTGGCGCGGATGCGACGCAGCGTGTCGACGCCGTTCAGGCGCGGCATCATCACGTCCAGCACGGCGATGGCGTATTGGCCGGTGAGCGCTTCGGCAGCGCCGGCTTCGCCGTCGTAGGCGACGTTGACTTCAAATTTTTCCTGCTCCAGGTATTCCTTGAGCATATCGACGAGTTCGACATCATCGTCGATCAAAAGCACTTTAGACATTTGCTGCATTCCATTCTTGTTGCCCTGCATTAAGGCCTTCGGGCGTCGGCAGTCGCTAATATGCCGTAAAAGGTTTTGCAGAAGTGTTTCAGACCGTCTTTACAATTGCATCTTTACATTCATTTACCCACGTCCGCGCGAACATTTCAAGCGACTTCCGCTCGCATTTTGCAGCTTTTCCTTTTTGCAATTTTTCAGGCGAATCGCCGGCCGGATCATGTCCGTACGGCAATGCGGGCGTGCCGCAAAAAACGCGGTCATGCTCGGCGCTGACAAAACTTTACCTGCATTTACGCGGATGGCACGAACTTAACATGCTGCGATGGCCGATACTTCCGGCGTAGGAACAAGCGATGCCTGACATCGCAACGGGAGCGATGCCCGGCATCGCAGACAAGAACCTATAAGGGAGTGCGCCATGGCCATCAGCAGCGTATCGTCCAATTCATCCAGTTACAGCCTCGCCGATTTGTCGAGCCTGTCATCGCTCAACAGCAGCACCTCCAGCGCCACGCTGCGCCTGGACATGCCGCCGCCACCGCCTCCGGGCGGCGGCAAGGGCGGCGGCCTGATGGGCGCGTTGAAGGACGTGCTGGAGTCGCTGGGCATCAGCCTGGACAGCGATACCACCGCCACCACCGCGACCAGCGCCTATTCGCTCTCGTCGACGTCCTCGGTCTCCTCCAGCAGCGTCGACTCCAAGCTGGACGCCTTCCTGCAGCAGCTGATGGCGGCCTTGCATGGGCAAGGCGGCCAGCCGCCGGGACCGCCGCCGTCGTCGACGTCTTCCAGCGATTCCTCCTCCGACAGCAGCGACTCGACCAGCGTCAGTGCTGCCGATGGCAGCACCTCCACCGGCAGCACGTCGTCTGCGTCTTCCTATTCTCCCGCCGGCCGGCCGCCGCCACCGGGAGGCGGTCTGGAGGCAGACCTCAAGAGCCTGATCTCCGCCGTGTCGGGCAGCGACAGCGATACATCCTCCAGTTCAGGCAGCTCAAGCAGCTCGGGCAGCTCCGTGTCCTCGTTGGAAAGCGCCTTCAGCAACCTGCTCAGTTCGCTGGGCGTGTCGTCGGGCAGCACTTCGCTGTCGAGTTTCCTGCAATCGCTGCAAAGCAAGCTGGCCGCCGGCAAGACCACCGGCAACCTGGTCGATACCACCGCCTGATCAACTCTTTTCAGGTCATTTCTCGGCCGGCGGCCGTGTTAATCTGCCGGCCATGAACAACCCACACCCGGCCACGCTGGCCCGTCTCATGGGCCTGATGTGCGAGGCCATCGCCCTGCGCGCCGCAGGGCAGCTGCCCCAAGCCGTCGACGCGCTGGACCAGGCGCTGGCGTTGGACGCCGGTTTCATTCCCGCCCACATGCAGCGCGCCGACCTGCTGGCGCAGGCGGGGCGGCATGCCGACGCCGTCGCTGCCTGCGAGGCCTGCCTGGAGATCGCACCCGATTTCGCGGATGCGCGCATCGTGCATGCGCAACTGCTGGCCCAGCTGGCGGCGCAGTGCGAGAGCGAACTGGCCGACGGTGCTGCAGCCGACTCCTTCCCACTGCAATTCACACTGGCCCAGGCTCGCTACAAATCGGGGCAGATGCGGCAGGCGCTGGTCGCGGTGGAGGCCGCGCTGGCGAGCGGCGCTGCCGGCCCCCTTCATTTCCCCGCGCGGGCGCTGCGCGCCGACATCCTGCTGCGCCTGAACCGGCATGAGGAGGCGTTGGCCTCCTATGGCGACGTGGCCGGTCTCGATGACGAGCAGCGCGCGCTGGCCAGTCACAACCGAGCCGATATCCTGCGCCAGATGGGGCAGGTCGGACCGGCGCAGGAGGGCTACGGCGAAGCCTTGCGGCAATGTCCTGACCTGCATCAAGCGCGTGTCGGGCGCGCCCATATGCTGCTCATGCGCGGCGATTTCGAGGAGGGCTGGCGCGAGCACGAAGCGCGTCATCACATCCCTGAACTGGCGGCCCGGCGCGTGCGCAGCGCGCAACCGCCATGGCGGCGCGGGGACGATCTGCGCGGCCGGCATGTGCTGTTGTGGGCCGAGCAGGGGCTGGGCGACACGCTGCAGTTCGCACGTTATATCCCGCTGGTGGCGGCGTTGGCGGCCCGCGTCACCGTATGCGTGCCGCCGGGGTTGCTGTCGCTGCTGGCGCAGTCCTTTCCCGGCTGCGACTTCGTGGTCAACGACAAGGCGCCGCCGCTGCACGATCTCTACGCTTCCTTGCTGAGCCTGCCCTGGTTGCTGGCGCTGCCCGAACCGGGGCAGGCGCCATCCTCGCCTTATCTGCAGGCGGACGATCAGGCCGTTGCCGATTGGCGCGCGCGCCTGGACGCGATGACGGCGTCGGCGCCCCGGCGGCCGCGCATCGGCATCGCCTGGGCGGGGCGTCAGTACGCCACCATTCATTACTCGCGTGACATCGCACTGGAGCAGCTGGCGCCGTTGTTCGCGTTGCCGGCCGACTTCATCAGCCTGCAGCCGGTCGTGCCGGCCGGCGATGCCGATGCCCGCGCGGCGCTGGGCGAGCGCCTGCACGCGCCGCCCCTGCAGGATTGGGCCGATACCGCCGCGTTGATACAGGGTCTGGATCTGGTCATCAGCGTCGACACCGCGGTGGCGCACCTGGCCGGTGCGCTGCGGCGGCCATGCCTGTTGATGCTGCGTTATGAGGGAGAGTGGCGCTGGGGCCTGGCGCCGCAGCACACGGCCTGGTATCCGGGCACGCGTTTGTATCGCCAGCAACGGCGCGGCGAATGGGACGCGGTGGTGGAGCAGGTGACGGCAGCCTGCCTGGCGCCGCTGTCGGTCGCACCATGAAAAACGGCTGCGCGAGGCAGCCGTTGATGGAGATGGACGAACGGGCGCCGGTCAGCGTCGATGCTGCTTCATCGCTGCCTGGATCTCGCGCTGGCTATCGCGTTGCTTCTCGGTCTCGCGCTTGTCGTGCTGCTTCTTGCCCTTGGCCAGGCCGATCTCGCATTTGATGCGGCCCTTGTTGTAATGCAGGTTCAGCGGCACCAGCGTATAGCCGGAGCGCTCGACCTTGCCGATCAGCTTGGCGATCTCGGCGGCGTTCAACAACAGCTTGCGGGTGCGGGTGGTCTCCGGATGCACGTGGGTCGAGGTGCTGGTCAGCGCGCTGATATGGCAGCCGAACAGGAAGATCTCGCCGTTGCGGATGATGACGTAGGCTTCCTTCAGCTGCACGCGGCCGGCGCGGATCGATTTGACTTCCCAGCCTTGCAAGACGACGCCCGCTTCGTATCGTTCCTCGATGAAGTAATCGAAAAAGGCTTTTTTGTTATCAATAATGCTCATCTGAGAAAAAATCGTCCTGTCGGTTAAAATTGTTACTTTGCGATTTTATCAAACGGACCACCCTCGATGGCAGTCGTACACAAAACCGTCCTCATCAACTATAGCGCGGAACAGATGTTCAACCTGGTGGATCGGGTCGAGGACTATCCTGAATTCCTGCCCTGGTGCGGCGGCGTCGAAGTGGCGGAGCGCAGCGAGCACAGCCTGACCGCCAAGCTCAAGATCAATTACCACGGCCTGAAGCAGTCCTTCAGCACCCAGAATACCAATGAGCGTCCGACCACCATGACCATGCGTCTGGTCGAAGGGCCGTTCAAGCACTTCGAAGGCCGGTGGCATTTCAAGGCGCTGCGCGAGGACGCCTGCAAGATCGAGTTCGACATGGAGTATGAGTTCTCCAGCCGCATCCTTGAAGGCGTGATCGGCCCGGTGTTCAGCATGATTGCCAACAGCTTCGTCGATTCCTTCTGCAAGCGCGCCGAGCAGATA
This sequence comes from Herbaspirillum sp. LeCh32-8, assembly GCF_017814915.1. Taxonomy (GTDB): domain Bacteria; phylum Pseudomonadota; class Gammaproteobacteria; order Burkholderiales; family Burkholderiaceae_D; genus Herbaspirillum. Next base: position 733,693 of record NZ_JAGIPZ010000001.1, read on the forward strand.
TATGGCTGAGGCGGCCCGTTTGCAAGTCCAGATCTGCTACGCCGCGCCCGGCCTGCAAGTGTTGAAGGACGTGCAGGTGGGGCAGGGCTGCACCATCCAGCAGGCCATCGTCGACAGCGGCCTGTTGCGCGAGCAGCCGGCCATCGACCTGTCGGTGTGCAAGGTCGGCGTGTACGGCAAGCTCAAGACGCTGGAGACCGCGCTGCGCCAGCATGACCGCATCGAGATCTATCGCCCGCTGATCGCCGACCCCAAGGAGTCGCGCCGCCGTCGGGTGACCAAGCAGGACAAGCCGGCGCAACATAAGTCGGCGCAATAAATCCGCCGTCAGCATGCGCCCTCAGCTTGCCTGAATTCCAACGCCTCTGACCTGTTTGCCACACGCCGCGACGCGCGACGCGACAAAACCCGGCAAAAACTCAACTGGAGGAGACGCACGCAGAGCTTTTCTGTATAATTCGCTTTTGCGCCTATAGGAAACACTATGCGTCTTCTCCAAAAAGCACTCACGTTCGATGATGTGCTGCTCGTTCCGGCCTTCTCGGACATCCTCCCCAAAGATACTTCGCTGACCACGCGCCTGACGCGCAACATCACGGTCAACATCCCGCTGGTTTCGGCCGCGATGGATACCGTGACGGAAGCCCGCCTGGCCATTGCCATGGCGCAAGAGGGCGGCATCGGCATCATCCACAAGAACCTGACGCCCAAGGAACAGGCGCGCGAGGTTTCCAAGGTCAAGCGTTTCGAGTCCGGCGTGGTCCGCGATCCGATCACCATTCCTCCCACCATGAAGATCCGTGACGTGATCGCGCTGTCCAAGCAGCACGGCATCAGCGGCTTCCCGGTGGTCGAAGGCAAGAGCCTGGTGGGCATCATCACCAACCGCGACCTGCGCTTCGAGAACGAGCTGGACGCCGAAGTGCGCGCCAAGATGACCCCGAAGGAAAAGCTGGTCTACGTCAAGGAAAACGGCGCCGGCGCCGATCCTGAAGAAGCCAAGCGCCTGATGAACAAGCACCGCCTGGAGCGCGTGATGGTCGTCAACGACGCCTTCGAGCTGCGCGGCCTGATCACCGTCAAGGACATCGAGAAATCCACCGAACACCCGTTCGCCTGCAAGGACGAACACGGCAAGCTGCGCGTGGGTGCGGCTGTCGGCGTCGGCCCGGACAACGACGAGCGCATCGAGCTGCTGGTCGCCGCCGGCGTGGACGTGATCGTGGTCGACACCGCCCACGGCCACTCGGCCGGCGTGTTGAACCGCGTGAAGTGGGTCAAGACCAAGTTCCCGCACGTGGAAGTGATCGGCGGCAACATCGCCACCGCCGCCGCTGCGCTGGCGCTGGTCGAGCACGGCGCTGACGCCGTCAAGGTCGGCATCGGCCCCGGCTCCATCTGCACCACCCGTATCGTCGCCGGCGTGGGCGTGCCGCAAATCTCCGCTATCGCCAACGTCTCCGAAGCCCTGAAGGGCACCGGCGTGCCGGTGATCGCCGACGGCGGTATCCGCTTCTCGGGCGACGTCGCCAAGGCGCTGGCCGCCGGCGCTTCCACCGTGATGATGGGCAGCATGTTCGCCGGCACCGAAGAAGCGCCGGGCGAAGTGATCCTGTACCAGGGCCGCAGCTACAAGTCCTATCGCGGCATGGGTTCGCTGGGCGCGATGGCTGACGGCTCCGCCGACCGCTACTTCCAGGACGGCGACAATACCGCCGACAAGTTCGTGCCGGAAGGCATCGAAGGCCGCGTCGCCTACAAGGGCTCGGTCGTCGCCATCCTGTACCAGCTGGTGGGCGGCGTGCGCTCCTCCATGGGCTACTGCGGTTGCGCCTCCATCGACGATTTCCGCGAACGCGCCGAATTCGTCGAGATCACCGCCGCCGGCATGCGCGAGTCGCATGTGCACGACGTGCAGATCACCAAGGAAGCCCCGAACTACCGCGCCGAGTAATTCCCGGTGCGGCCACAGCCCGACAGCAAAGCGGCACATTGCCCGGCTGTCGGGCTGTTGATTTTTTACCGCGCATGGCTTGCATGCGCAGACCATTTTCCAACGTAGCCAGATCTCATTGCCCATGTCCACGCATTCGCATTCGAAAATCCTGATCCTCGATTTCGGTTCCCAGGTGACCCAGCTGATCGCACGCCGCGTGCGCGACGCCGGCGTGTTTTCCGAGGTTTTCCCGCATGACGTGACCGACGAATTCGTGCGCAACTACGGCGCGGCCGGCGTCATCCTCTCCGGCGGCCCCAACAGCGTGACCGAAGGCGACACCCCGCGCGCGCCGCAAGCCGTGTTCGAGCTGGGCGTGCCGGTGCTGGGCATCTGCTACGGCATGCAGACCATGGCCGAGCAGCTGGGCGGCAAGGTCGAGATCGGCCACCTGCGTGAATTCGGCTACGCCGAAGTGCGCGCCCACGGCCACACCGCGCTGCTGGAAAACATCAGCGACTTCACCAACGCCCAGGGCCACGGCATGCTGAAGGTCTGGATGAGCCACGGCGACAAGGTCAACGAAATGCCGCCGGGCTTCAAGCTGATGGCCTCCACCGGCAACTGCCCGATCGCCGGCATGGCCGACGAAGAGCGTCGCTTCTACGGCGTGCAGTTCCACCCGGAAGTCACCCACACCGAACAGGGCAAGGCGCTGCTGGGTCGTTTCGTGCACGAGATCTGCGGCTGCAAGTCGGACTGGAACATGCCCGACTACATCTCCGAAGCAGTCGAGATGATCCGCCAGCAAGTGGGCAGCGATGAAGTCATCCTCGGCTTGTCCGGCGGCGTCGACAGCAGCGTGGCTGCCGCGCTGATCCACCGCGCCATCGGCGACCAGCTGACCTGCGTGTTCGTCGACCACGGCCTGCTGCGCCTGGACGAAGGCAAGATGGTCATGGAAATGTTCGGCAAGAACCTGGGCGTGAAGGTGATCCACGTGGACGCCACCGCGCAGTTCATGGGCCACCTGGCCGGCGTGACCGATCCCGAAGCCAAGCGCAAGATCATCGGCCGCGAATTCGTGGAAGTGTTCCAGGCCGAATCGGCCAAGTTGACCAGCGCCAAGTGGCTGGCCCAGGGCACCATCTACCCGGACGTGATCGAAAGCGCCGGCAAGGGCAAGAAGACCGCCCACACCATCAAGAGCCACCACAACGTGGGCGGCCTGCCGGAGACCCTGAACCTGAAGCTCTTGGAGCCGCTGCGCGAGCTGTTCAAGGACGAGGTGCGCGAACTGGGCGTGGCGCTGGGCCTGCCGCCGGAGATGGTGTACCGCCACCCGTTCCCGGGCCCGGGCCTGGGCGTGCGCATCCTGGGCGAAGTGAAGAAGGAATACGCCGACCTGCTGCGCCGCGCCGACGCCATCTTCATCGAAGAGCTGCGCAACACCAAGGATGCAGACGGCCAGACCTGGTACGAAAAGACCAGCCAGGCCTTCGCGGTCTTCCTGCCGGTCAAGTCGGTCGGCGTGATGGGCGACGGTCGCACTTACGAATACGTGGTGGCGCTGCGCGCAGTGCAGACCCAGGACTTCATGACCGCGCACTGGGCGCACCTGCCGCACGAGCTGCTGGGCCGCGTCTCCAACCGCATCATCAACGAAGTGCGCGGCCTGAACCGCGTGGTGTACGACATCTCGGGCAAGCCGCCTGCCACCATCGAGTGGGAATAAGGCTTGCCGTCGCCGGTCCCTGACCGGCAGGCAAACGACAAGGCCCTGTTTTCACAGGGCTTTGTCTTTTTGGATTCGCGCCGGCCGGCACCGGCATGGCGGCGGATGACGGATAATAGCGGCCACGCCTGTTGCGCCTTACTTGCCTCATTTTTGGAATTCCCCCATGGAAATCAAAGTCAACTTCCTCGACAAGCTGCGTCTTGAAGCCAAGTTCGACGACTTCACGGTCATCGCCGACCAGCCCATCCGCTACAAGGGCGACGGCTCGGCCCCAGGTCCTTTCGATTACTTCCTGGCGTCGTCGGCGCTGTGCGCGGCTTACTTCGTGAAGTTGTACTGCAACACCCGCAACCTCTCGACCGAGAACATCCGCCTGTCGCAGAACAACATCGTCGATCCGGAGAACCGCTACAAGCAGATCTTCAAGATCCAGGTCGAGCTGCCGGCCGATTTTTCGCAGGCCGATCGCAACGGCATCCTGCGTTCGATCGAGCGCTGTACGGTCAAGAAGGTGGTGCAGGAAGGGCCGGACTTCGTCATCGAAGAAGTCGAGAACCTGGACGCCGACGCCCAGTCGCTGCTGACGGTGAAGCCCGACGCCGACGCCAGCACCTACATCCTGGGCAAGGACCTGCCGCTGGAGCAGACCATCGCCAACATGTCGGGCCTCTTGGCTGACCTGGGCATCAAGATCGAGATCGCGTCCTGGCGCAACATCATTCCCAACGTGTGGTCGCTGCACATTCGCGATGCGCACTCGCCGATGTGCTTCACCAACGGCAAGGGCGCGACCAAGGAAAGCGCGCTGGCCTCGGCGCTGGGCGAGTACATCGAGCGCATCAGCAACAACCACTTCTATGCCGGCTCCTACTGGGGCGAAGAGATCGCCAACGCCGAGTTCGTGCATTACCCCAACGAGCGCTGGTTCAAGCCCGGCCGCAAGGACGCGCTGCCCAAGGAGATCCTCGACAAGTACAGCCTGGCGATCTACAACCCGGACGGCGAGCTGCGCGCCTCGCACCTGGTCGACACCAACTCCGGCAATGCCGAGCGCGGCATCTGCTCGTTGCCGTATGTGCGCCAGTCGGACGGCGAGGTGGTGTATTTTCCGTCCAACCTGATCGAGAACCTGTTCGTCAGCAACGGCATGAGCGCCGGCAACACGCTGGCCGAGGCGCAGGTGCAGTGCCTGTCGGAGATCTTCGAGCGCGCGGTCAAGCGCGAGATCCTGGAGGGCGAGATCGCCTTGCCGGACGTGCCCGCCGAGGTGCTGGCCAAGTACCCCGGCATCGTGGCCGGTATCAAGGGGCTGGAGGAGCAAGGCTTCCCGGTGCTGGTGAAGGATGCCTCGCTGGGCGGCGCCTATCCGGTGATGTGCGTGACGCTGATGAACCCGCGCACCGGCGGCGTGTTCGCCTCGTTCGGCGCGCACCCTAGCTTCGAGGTGGCGCTGGAGCGCAGCCTGACCGAGCTGCTGCAGGGCCGCAGCTTTGAAGGCCTGAACGACCTGCCGCAGCCGACCTTCGAGAGCAACGCCGTCACCGAGCCGAACAACTTCGTCGAGCACTTCATCGACTCCAGCGGCATCGTGTCGTGGCGCTTCTTCAGCGCCAAGGCCGATTATGAATTCGTCGAGTGGGACTTCACCGCCCAGGGCGAGAACGCCAACGCGGAAGAAGCGGCGACCCTGTTCGGCATCCTCAAGGAAATGGGCAAGGAGGTCTACACGGCCGTCTACGACCAGCTGGGCGCCACCGCGTGCCGCATCCTGGTGCCGGGTTTTTCCGAGGTCTACCCGGTGGAAGACCTGATCTGGGACAACACCAACAAGGCGCTGCTGTTCCGCGCCGACATCCTGAACCTGCACCAGCTGGACGACGAGGCGCTGGAAGACCTGCTGGAGCGGCTGGAGAACAACGAGCTGGACGAGCACTCGGACGTCGCCACCCTGATCGGCATCGATTTCGACGAGAACACCGAATGGGGCCAGCTGACCGTGCTGGAACTGAAGCTGCTGATCCATCTGGCGCTGCAGCAGCACGAGGAGGCGCACGACTTGGTCGGCGCTTTCCTGCAGTACAACGACAACTCGGTGGCGCGCGGCCTGTTCTACCAGGCCGTGAACGTGGTGCTGGAAGTGGCGCTGGACGAAGAGCTCGAACTGGACGACTACGTGGTCAACTTCCGCAAGATGTTCGGCGACGCGCGCATGGACGCGGCGCTGGGCTCGGTGGACGGCAGCGTGCGCTTCTACGGCCTGGCGCCCACCAGCATGAAGCTCGAAGGGCTGGACCGCCACCAGCGTTTGCTGGACAGCTACCGCAAGCTGCATGCGGCGCGGGCGAGGGCGGCTGCAGTCGCTTGAGTTGCCGGCCAGGTAGTGTGATCAAACAAAAAGCCCGCGACAATCGCGGGCTTTTTTCATGTGCCTTGGCGAGGGGATATGCCGGCGATCAGGCGCCGCGCTCGACGATCACGTAATGCTTGCGCACCGGCTCCACCACTTCAAACACGCCCTTGAAGCCGGCCGGGATGACCATGGCGTCGCCCGGACCGGCCTCGGCGGCGTAGCCTTGCTCGTCAATGACGCGGCAGCGGCCTTCCAGCACGCAGAAGTATTCATCCTTGTTGGGCGCGAAGGCGATGCGCCAGCTGCCTTTTTCGCAAGCCCAGATGCCGGCGTTGACTTCGCCGCTGGCGCTGGTGAAGTGGTTCCAGGTGGTGCGCCTGGGATTGCCGTCCAGGCGGCGCTCTTCGCGCGGATGGTCGACTTCGGGCGCGGGGGACTGCAGGCGGAATTCGGTGATGGCGGGCATGGTCGTGGGCGGGTAAAGCGGAACAGGCCGGCAGTGTAACAGGCGCGACCCGGCCGGCACAGGCCCGGCCGATTCATAAATTGGATTTACCAATGGAGTAATTCCAACTGCCTAGGTGCATTTCCGGTCGGGGTATAAGATAGCCCGCATGACCACTTCCACGCTTTCGTCGGCCCTGCCGGCGCTGTTTCAGGGCTTCGCCGCCCATCGCCTGCCCACGCCGGACGGCCAGCACATCCATGTGCTTACCGGCGGCAGCGGGCCGGCCTTGCTGATGCTGCACGGGCATCCGCAGACCTCGGCCATCTGGCATAAAGTCGCCCCGGCGCTGGCGCAGCATTTCACGCTGGTGCTGGCCGACTTGCGCGGTTACGGCGACTCCGACAAGCCGGCCGGCGACGCGGCCCACACGCAGTACAGCAAGCGCGTGATGGCGGCGGACATGCTGGCCGTGATGCAGGGGCTGGGACACGCGCAGTTCTCGGTGCTGGCGCACGACCGCGGCGCGCGGGTGGCGCACCGGCTGGCGGCGGACCATCCGCAGGCCGTACGGCGCATGGTGCTGCTGGACATCGCGCCGACGCTGGCCATGTACGAGCAGACCAACAACGATTTCGCCCGCGCCTACTGGCACTGGTTCTTCCTGATCCAGCCGGCGCCGCTGCCGGAACGCCTGATCGAGGCCGACCCGGCCGCCTACGCGCGCGACGTGATGGGCCGGCGCAGCGCCGGCCTGGCGCCATTCGATCCGCGTGCGCTGGCCGAGTATGTGCGCTGCCTGGCGTTGCCGGGTACGGCGCATGGCATCTGCGAGGATTATCGCGCCGCCGCCGGCATCGATCTGGAGCATGACCGGGCCGACCGCGATGCGGGCCGCAAGCTGTCCATGCCGGTGCTGGCGTTGTGGGGCGAGCAGGGCGTGGTGCATAAATGCTTCAAGCCGCTGCAGCAGTGGCAGCGCGTGGCTGCCGATGTACGCGGCCATCCCTTGCCCTGCGGGCATTACATTGCCGAGGAGGCGCCGGACGCCTTGCTGGCGCAGGCGTTGCCGTTCTTGCTGGATGGGCGCTAGAGGCTGGCGACTCGGGGAATTCCAGCATGCCGCCTAGTGCTGCTCAGTCAGCTGGACGACGGCTGGCGATGTGTTACGAACGACGCTGGGCCCCTGCTTTCGCAGGGACGACAAGTTTTTCTCGATTCAAATCTCCCTGAGTCTTCAAGCCTTTCTCAACTCAATTCTTCCCCAATTCAGATTTTCCTCAATCTGCAGGTATTCCCCAATCGGCTTCCGTCGCCTCTGCGAAAGCAGGGGCCCAGCGGCGTTTGTCGCGCACCGCTTCCCTCCGGCTTGTTGATACGCCGCAGCAAACAAAAATGCCGTTCAGCGTCTGCCTGAACGGCATTGTCGTATCGTCGCGGCCATTTCCGTTTCCGGTCCCGGCGCGGCCAGTCGCTCAGGCGCGCTTCGCCTTGCCCGCTTTGTTCAGCGCCGCAGCCGCGTGAATCAGCGCCTTGAAGGCCGCCGCGTCCAGTACATCGCCTTCGTGGATATCGATGGCGCGGCGGGTGTTGCCCTCCAGCGAGGCGTTGAACAAGCCGGTCGGGTCAGCAACCGAAGCGCCCTTGGCAAAGGTCAGCTTGAGGATGTTCTTGTAGCTCTCGCCGGTGCAGAGGATGCCGGCGGCTTCCCATACCGGCACGCCGCGCCATTTCCATTGCTCGACCACGTCCGGTATCGCCTCCTTGATCAGCGCGCGCACCCGCGCCAGCTGTTCGCCGCGCCAGTCGCCAAGCTCGGCGATACGGGCGTCGATGAGGGCGGACGGCGTGGTTTCCTGATTCGTCATGCAGCGTCTCCTGATGATCTGGTTGTATTGGGCGGCAATTCTATTCCCCGCACGCGCGGTCGTCAGTGCGACGACACGAATGGCGAGCCCGCGTGCGGCGGCGGGATGGCGAACTCGGCCTTCATGCGGCGCACTTCTTCCACCGGACTGCGTCCGAACAGGCGCTTGAATTCGCGGCTGAACTGGGACGGACTTTCATAGCCGACCTCGCCGCTGGCGGCCGCCGCAGTGATGCCGTTTCTCACCATCAGCAGCCGTGCCTGGTGCAGCCGCGTGGACTTCAGGTATTGCATCGGCGAGGTGCGCGTGACGTTGCGGAAATGCGCATGGAAGCTCGGCACGCTCATGCCGGATTCGCGCGCCAGGCTGTCCACGTCCAAGGCCTGCGTGTAGGCGGCATGGATGCGGCGCAGGGCGCGCGCGATCTTGCCGAACTGGCCCTGCATCGTCAGCGCGGCGCGCAGCGAGTGGCCCTGTTCGCCGGCCAGCACGTGGAAGTAAAGCTCGCGCACCAGCGATGGACCAAGGATGGCCGCCTGCATCGGATCCGACATGGCTTGCAGGAAGCGCAGCACCGACGCCTGCATGGACGCATCCATCGGCGTGGATAGCATGCCGCGCGGCTCGGACGGCGCTGCGCCGCCGTGGCGGTCGATCTCCAGCATCAGGTCGGCTGCCAGGCGGAAGTCGAGGTGCATGTAGATCGCCAGCAGCGGCTCCGCGGCGCTGGCGTCGGTCTCCATGGTGAAGGGCACCGGCACCGACACCGCGAGGTAATGGCTGGCGTCGTACAAATAAACCTCGTCGCCGAAGAAGCCGCGCTTGCGGCCCTGGCAAACGATCACGATGCCCGGGTCGTACAGCACCGGGGTGGTCGCCAGCGGGCGGTTCGAGCGCAGGAAGCGCACGTCCGGCAGGGCGCTCAAGTTATAGCCCTCGTGCGGCGCCAGGCGCGCCAGCAGTGACGTCAGGGTGGGGTTCGGGTGGCGCTGCTGGGCTTCAGGGGGAATCTTTTGTTTCATAGGATCAGGCAAGGATTTGATATTCCAGGCCATCGATATTCAAGTTCATGAATCCTATCATTCAATCCGTGTTCCGCGACTCCCTTCACATCAAAGGATAGTAAATGACGATTACCGTATTCAACCCGGCCGACGGATCGGTGGCGGGTGAGGCTCCCTTCATGTCCACGGCCGAGGTGCAGGCCGCCATCGACCGCACCTGTTCCGCTTTTCCGCGCTGGTCGCGTGCGTTGGCCAAAGAGCGCAGCGCGCTGCTGCGCCGCTGGTTCGAGCTGGTGAGCGCCGACCGGCGCCTGTTCGCTGAAACCATGGTGCGCGAGAACGGCAAGTGCCTGTCCGAGGCGCGGGGCGAGATCGACTACGGCCTCGGGTTCATCGAGTGGTATGCGGAAGAAGCCAAGCGCGTCTATGGCGACACCCTCCCCAGCCATGCCGCCGATGCCGCAGTGATGGTGGTGAAGCAGCCGGCCGGGCCGACGGCGGCGATCACGCCGTGGAATTTCCCGTTCATGATGATCACGCGCAAGATCGCCACGGCATTGGCGGCCGGCTGCACCATGATCATCAAGCCTTCCGAGGAGACGCCGCTGACGGCTTGGCTGCTGCTGGACTACGCGCGCCGCGCCGGCATCCCCGAGGGCGTGTTCGAGATGGTGACCGGCGACCCCAAGGCGATCGGCGCGCTGTTCACCGGAGACGAGCGCATCCGCAAGATCTCCTTCACCGGCTCGACGGCGGTGGGCAAGCTGCTGGCCTCGGCCTGCGGGCAGGGGCTGAAGAAGATGACGCTGGAGCTCGGCGGCAACGCGCCGTTCATCGTCTTCGACGATGCGCAGTTCGACGATGCCATCGCCGGGCTGGTGAGCGCCAAGCTGCGCAACTCGGGGCAGGTGTGCATCTCGCCCAACCGCGTGTTTGTGCAGGCGGGCGTGCATGATCGCTTCGTCGCGGCGCTGACCGATAAGGTGGCGCAGATCCGCGTCGACCAGGGCATGCAAGAGGAGTTCGTGGTCGGCCCGTTGATCAACCGCGCGGGTTTCGACAAGGTGGCCGCATTGGTGGACCAGGCGCGGGAGCAGGGCGCCAATGTGGCGCTGGGCGGCGGCGCGCATGCCAAAGGCGGGCTGTTTTACGAGCCGACCATTCTCAGCGGCCTGCACGATGGCATGCAGCTGGCGCAGACGGAAATCTTCGGGCCGGTCTTCGCCATCTATCGCTTTGAGGACGAGGAGGAAGTCATCCGTCGCGCCAACGCCACCGAATACGGTCTGGTCGCCTACGCCTATACGCGTGACCTCGGCCGCGCTTTCCGCCTCTCGCAGCAGATCGAGGCCGGCATGGTGATCCTCAACTCCGGCTCGGTGGGCACCGCCTCAGTGCCGTTCGGCGGCGTCAAGCAATCCGGCTATGGGCGCGAGGGGAGTTACTACGGCATCGAGGAGTATGTCGAGGTCAAGTACGTGCTGATGGCGGGGTTGCAGCGCTGAGCGGACGGGCGCCGCCGCCCGCTGCCGGACAACTGATCGCTTAGCGGCCCACGGTGGCGGTCGGGCGCACCACGATCTCGTTGACGTCGACGTCGTCCGGCTGCTCTACCGCGTAAGCGATGGCGCGGGCGATGGCGTCGCCGTCCAGCGCAATGCGGCGGTATTCGCGCATCAGCGCCTGGGTGGACTCGTCGGTGATGGTATCGGCCAGTTCGGACTCGACCACGCCGGGGCAGATGCTGGTCACGCGGATCTTGTCGTTCTCCTGGCGCAGGCCGTCGGAGATTGCGCGCACCGCGAACTTGGTGGCGCAGTAGATGGCGGCAGTCGGCGAGACCGCCAGGCCGCCGATGGACGACACGTTGATCACCTGGCCGGCGCCTTGCGCATTCATGCGCGGCAGCACGGCGGCGATGCCGTGCAGCACGCCGCGGATGTTGACGTCGATCATGCGGTTCCACTCGTCCAGCTTCAGCGCCGCCACCGGCGAGAGCGGCATCACCCCGGCGTTGTTGACGATGACGTCGACCCGGCCGAAGCGTTCGGCGGCGGCGTCGGCGAAGGCCTGCACGTCGTCCATGCGGGTGACGTCGAGCGCACGCAGCTCGACCGTGCCGCCGGCGGCGCGGATCCCGGCGGCCAGCTGTTCGAGGCGGTCGGTGCGGCGCGCGCCGATCATCAGTTGGTGGCCGCGCGCGGCCAGCAGGCGTGCCGCGGCCAGGCCGATGCCGCTGCTGGCGCCGGTGACGAGGATGACCTTGGAAGAGGTTGCGATTTGCTGATTCATGGCATTGCTCCTTTGACATGGCCGCACCGGACTGATGCGGCGATGCAGGCATGATAGGAAGCGACGACCCCGGCGAACATGCACGGGGTTCCGCGATTTGCGCCTATTTCTCCATACCTCGGTTTCCCCCGTTTCCCATGCTTCGGCGTACGGCAAGCCGGCGGTTGTCGGCAGGGCTGCTCCCGGCATACAATTGGGAATAATTCGCATTAACATCCACCAGCGACAACAAGGGCGGCGCCTGCAGGCGTCGGCAGGGAGCAGCCATGTCCGGCGCAGAATCGGTCTTGCAGCAGCAACTGGGTTCGCTTTATCGCAGCCATCACGGCTGGCTGCATGGCTGGCTGCGCAAGAAGCTGGGCTGCGGGCATCATGCCGCCGACGTCGCGCATGACACCTTCCTGCGCATCATCGCCTCGCGCGACGCCTTGCTGGGCATGCGCGAGCCGCGCGCCTTCCTGACCACCACCGCCAAGCGCCTGCTGATCGACCAGGCGCGCCACGCCGCCATCGAGCAGGCCTACCTGGCTGAACTGGCGCTGCTGGCCGACAGCCTGCCGGGCTATCCGTCGCCGGAAGAGACCTTGCTGGCGGTGCAGGCGCTGCAGCAGATCGGCGCCGCGCTGGAGGGGCTGGCCGACAAGCCGCGCGAGGCCTTCCTGCTGCATTACCTTGAAGGGCAGGCGCAGGGCGAGGTGGCTGCTGTGCTGGGCGTATCGGTGCGCATGGTGCACAAGTACCTGGTCAAGGCCCTGCTGCATTGCCGCCACGCCTGCCCGGCGCTGGATGAAGCCTCGCTCTGATCCTTGCCGCTCGCGCCCATGAACTCCTCCTCATCAACGCCAAACGATACCGATCTGCTGGAACGGCAAGCCGCCGATTGGCTGGTGCGGCTGGGCCACGGCAGCGCTGCCGAACGCCGCCAGGCGGAGCAGGCCTTCGGCGAATGGAAGGCGGCAGATCCGCGCCATGCCAGCGCAGCGGCGGGGATGGAGCGTTTCCTCGCACAATTCGCCCAGATCCGTAAGCCGACCGACGGTGACGGCCGTGCCGCGCACCTGGCGCTGGAGTCGGCGCGGCAAACTACGCGCGCCAAGCGCAGCCGCGTGCGGCGCACCGTCGCGGCGCTGTGCCTGGCGCTGGCCGTGGGCGTGCCGGGCTATTCGCTGCTGCATGCCTACCCGCCGACGCTGCTGATGGCCGATCTGCGCACCGCCGACGGCGCCTGGCAGACCCACACCCTGGAAGACGGCACCCGCATCACCCTGCAGGGCGGCAGCGCCGTCAATCTGCGCTACGACGCCAAACGCCGTGCGGTGCAGCTGCTGCGCGGCGAGATTCTGGTGGAAGTGGCGAAGGACGCCGCGCGCCCGTTCCTGGTCGAGACTGCGCAGGGCAGCATCCGCGCGCTGGGCACGCGCTTCGTGGTGCAGGAGGCCGACGCGGTAACCACGTTGTCGATGCTGGAGTCTAAAGTGCGGGTGCGCGCCGCCGCCGACGCGGATGCCGACGGCATCGTGGTTGCGGCCGGCCAGCGCGTACGCATCACCACCGCCGGCGTCGGCGCGGTGGAGCCGGTCGACGGGCGCAGCATCGACGACGCCTGGCGTTACCGTCAGCTGGTGGTCAGTGACCGGCCGCTGGCCGAGGTGCTGGACCAACTGGCGCGCAACCGGCCCGGCACGATCCGCTATGACCGGGCGCAGATCGCGGGCATCCGCGTTTCGGCAGTGCTGCCGCTGGACGATACCGACCGCGCGCTGCAATTGCTGAAGAACAATTTCCCGGCCCTGCGCATACGCAGCTTCTCATCGTGGCTGGTGTGGGTCGATGCGCCTGATGCTGCCAATGGACCTGGCAGCCGGGCATCTGAAAAATAAATCGAAGAAGAGGCGGTAGACGGTTCCGGTTTGGCGATGTCATCCGTCAAGCAGGCAAGAGCAAACAAAGGAACCGCTGCCATGTCTCGTCCCCCGTCCCGTCTTTCTTCACATCCCTTGTACCCATCGCGTCCGCCTCGCCCCCTCGCGCGGGCGGTGCATGTCGCCTGCCTGGGCTGGCTGGCCTGGGCCGCCGTCTTGCCCGCGGCCCAAGCGCAGGGCCAGCGCGTCGAGCGCCAGGTGGCGTCTTACGATATTCCGGCCGGGCCGCTTGCCGACGCGCTGAACCGCTTCGCCCAGCAGGCGCAGGTCGCCATCGTGATGGATGCGGCCAGCCTGAAGGGTTTGCAGTCGCCGGGGCTGAAGGGCAGTTATACGGTGGAAGAAGGTTTCAGCGGCCTGCTCAAGGGCAGCGGCCATGCCGCGGCGCGCACGCCGGCAGGCTACGTGTTGCGTCCGCAGGCCGCGCCCGCCGCCGGCGGCGATGCGCCGCTGCCTGAGGTGCGGGTAACGGCTGATGCGCAAAGCGAGATCAGCGGTGGCGGCTACGTCGCGCGCCGCGCCGTCACTGCCACCAAGACCGATACGCCGCTGCTGGAAGTGCCGCAGTCCGTCTCGGTGATCACGGCGCAGGAGGTGGAGGACAAGGGCGCCACCACGCTGACCGACATTCTGGCCCAGACCCCGGGCGTGACGGTGAATCCGTATGGCTTCGACTCGCGCGCGCCGGACTGGGTGGCGCTGCGCGGCTTCGACAGCTGGTACACCGGCAGCTACCGCGACGGCTTGATCCAGACGGTGGGCGTGACCTTCCTCGGCGTGCAGACCGAGCTCTACGGGCTGGAGCGCATCGAGGTGCTGCGCGGGCCGTCGTCGGTGATGTTCGGCAAGGGCGATGCCGGCGGTGTGGTCAATCGCGTCAGCAAGCTGCCTTCAGCCGATGCGCCGCGCGAGATCAATGTGCAGCTGGGGAGTTTCGATCGTCGCCAGGTGGCCGCTGACGTCGGCGGCAAGCTCGACGAGGACGGCAAGCTGCTGTGGCGCGTGGTGGGGCTGGATCTGGATACCGGCACTCAGGAGCGTTACCCCAACGGCGAGCGCATGACCCGCAAGCGCCAATACTTCGCGCCCTCGCTGCGCTGGCAGATTTCGCCGCGCACGTCGCTGGTGCTACAGGCCGAGTCGCTGCGCGACGATGCCTCCGACGACGTGCAGTTCATCACCGGCGCCAACGGCCTGCCGACCTCGGTGAAGGAGGGCGACCCGAGCTACAGCCGCATCAAGACCGACACTGACGCCTTCGGCTACCAGCTCGAGCACCGGTTCGACGGCGGCTGGACCTTGCGGCAAAAGGCGCGCTACGCCTACCGCAGCATGGACAAGCATCACATCCAGTCCTCGCTGGATACCGACGGCGTGACCCTGCTGCGCCAAGCGCGGCATGACCGGGAAACGGTCAACGACCTGGCTGTCGATACCTCGCTCGCGGGCGAGGTCGGACTGGGGCCGAGCCGGCACCGGCTGTTGTTCGGCGTGGACTACAACCATTCGCGCGCAAGCTGGTGGCGCAATACCGGCGCCGCGCCCAGCCTGGACATGAACAACCCGGTATATGGCGTGCTGATCCCCGAGCCGCAGACGCCGGCCGGCAACATCCGCCTGACCACCACTCAGCTGGGCGTCTACGCGCAGGACCAGATGGCGTTCGGCGAGGCCTGGCGGCTGACGCTGGGCGGGCGCTATGACAAGGTCAAGTCCGACAACGACGACCGCCTGAATGTCACCCGCAGTACGCAGCAGGACGAAGCCTTCAGCGGCCGCATCGGCATCAACTATCTGCTGGGCGGAGGCTGGTCGCCCTATATCAGCCATTCGGAATCCTTCCTGCCCAACGTCGGCGCGGATGTGGCCGGGCGCGCCTTTACGCCCAGCCGCGCGCGGCAGGACGAGGTCGGCATCAAGTACATGCCGGCCGACGGTTCGGTCAGTTTTTCGGCGGCGCTGTTCGACCTGATCAAGACCGCCGTGGTCAGCTACGACCCGGATACCTTCGAGGCGCGCCAGATCGGCCGCGTGCGCTCGCGCGGCCTGGAGCTGGAGGCCAAGGCCGCGCTGACGCGCCGGCTCAGGATGATCGCCAGTTTCACCGCGCTGGACATCAAGGTGCAGGACAGCGCCGACCCCTCCGAGATCGGCAAGACGCCGATGCTCACGCCCCAGCGCAGCGCCGCCTTGTGGTTCGACTACGCGGCCGATGCCTGGCTGCCGGGCCTGTCGCTGGGCGGCGGCGCGCGTCATGTCGGCAAGAATTGGGACGATGCGGCCAACACCGGCTCGCAGCCGAGCTACACCCTGGTCGACGCCGCCATTCGTTATGAAACAGGGCCATGGAAGTTCGCGCTCAACGCCAGCAATCTGTTCGACCGCCGCTACTACGCCGGCCACGGCTACGGCAGCTGGTACCGCGGGGCCGAGCGCAGCGTGCTGCTGACGGCGCGTTACGGTTTCTGAACGATGGCGGGCGGCCGGCACTAATGCGCCCGCTGCCGGTCACACCGGTTCCGACGGCATCGAGGAGAGCGGCATGGGCAAGATCTGGATCGGCATTTCAGGCTGGCGCTACGAACCCTGGCGCGGCGGCTTCTATCCCAAGGGGCTGCGCCAGGACGACGAGCTCTGGTATGCCTCGCGCGCCTTGCCCAGCATCGAGCTCAACGGTTCCTTCTACGCGCTGCAGCGGCCGGAGAGCTACGCCAACTGGTATGAGGCGACGCCTGCGGGTTTTATCTTCAGTCACAAGGGCAACCGCTACATCACGCATACGCTGCGCCTGAACGAGATCGACGGCGCGCTGGCCAATGTGTTCGCCTCGGGCGTGTTCAACCTCCGGGAGAAGCTCGGCCCTTTCCTGTGGCAATTCCCGCCGAGCTTTACCTATGAGCCCGAGGCGCTGGAGCATTTCCTGGCGCTGCTGCCGCATGACACCGAAGCGGCGCAAGCGCTGGCCGAACGGCACGAGCCGCGCATGAAGGGGCGCGTGCAGCTGGAGATCGACAAGAAGCGCAAGCTGCGCCATGCGATGGAGATCCGCCATGCCAGCTTTGTCGACGAGACCTTCGTCAGGCTGCTGCGCAAATACAAGGTGGCGCTGGTGGTGGCTGACGCGCCGAAGAAGTGGCCGTATCAGGAAGACGTGACGGCCGACTTCATGTATCTGCGCCTGCACGGCGACAAGCGACTCTATGAGAGCGGCTACAGCGACGAGGCCATCGACGCCTGGGCCGCCAGGATCGAGGCCTGGGCAGCCGGCGGCCAGCCGGAGGACGGGCCGCGCATCTCGGAGACCGCGCCCGCCAAACGCGCCGGGCGCGACATCTACTGCTACTTCGACAACGACATCAAGGTGCGGGCGCCGTTCGACGCCCGCAGGCTGATCGAACGGCTGGGCTTGAAGTTCGACTTGCTGGAGCCGGGCAAACTGCCGGAATAGCTCATCGTTCAGGCCGCGGCCGGGGCGGCCTCGCGACGGATCGCGCCGCGCAGCAACAGCAGCGATGCGGCGACGAAGGCGGCGGCCACCAGGCCCACCTCGCGCACCGAACCGGTGGCCACCGTCAGCGCGCCCATGGCCGCGCCCAGCGAGAATCCCAGGTACATGAAGGAGGCGTTGAGCGAGAGCACGATCGAGGCCAGCTTGACGCCCGCGATGTTCATCAGGCGCGCCTGCTGCGCCGGATGGAAGGCCCAGGCCGAGATGCCCCAGACGATCATCGCCAGGTACACCGGCAGCAGCGCATGCGCCGGTGAGAGCGTGTAGGCGATGGCGGCCAGCGCCAGGAACGAGGCCATCATGAACATCAGCGCCGGGCCCGAGACGCGGGCGAAGCCCAGCCGATCCGACAACTTGCCGCCGGCCATCACGCCGACTGCGGCCGACACGCCCCACAGCAGCAAGCCGTAACCCACATGCGCGCCGTGCACGCCGGCCACTTCGTTGAGGTAGATCGCGAAGTAGGTGTACATGGTGTAGGCGCCGGTGGCCCAGAGCAGCGTGGTCAGCAGGCCGTGCAGCACGCGGCCGTTGCGCGCGGCGTTGATGCGTTCGCTCAGGCTGGCCACCGGCAGGTGGTCGCCGATGCCGCGCGGCAGGCCGCGCACCAGGCCTAGCGCGGCCAATGCCGACAGGATGGCGACGCCGGCGAAGGTCATGCGCCAGTCCAGCCGGTCGGCGATCAACACGCCCAGCGGCGCACCCAGCGCCACCGCCACGGTCAGCCCGCCGCTGACGATGGCCAGCGCGCCGCCGCGCTTGTCGGGCGCGACCAGGGCGCCTGCCAGCGCCATCGCATTGGGCACATACAGGCCGGCCGCCATGGCCAGCACGATGCGCGCCAACAGCAGCGCTTCGTAGCCGGGCGCTTGCCACGCCAGCAGGTTGGCAAGCGCAAACAGCACCATGGTGGCGATCAGCAGCAAACGACGATTGATTGCGCCGGTCAGCGCGGTCAGGATGGGCGAGCTGATCGCGTAGGCGGCGGTGAAGGCCACCACCAGCTGGCCGGCGATGGCCGGGCTCACATGCAGGTCATGCGCCACCGTGGGCAGCATGCCGGCGATCATGAAGCCCTCGGTGCCGATGGCAAAGGTGCCGAGCGCCATCCAGTAGAGCGGGGCGACGCCGGTGGAGGCGGCAGCCGGCGGGGTTGGCGCGGAAGTGGTTGCGGTGTTCATGGCGAAATCCTTGTCCTGGGATGTTTAATATGACCGGTCGTCTTAAAATGGTGTAAAAAAAGGCCGCCTGGTATCAGGCGGCTTGCTGCACGGTTCTTGCGACGCAATGGCGCGGCCCTGTGGCACAGGGCTCACGCCGGATGTGACAGGTTCAGGCCAGGATCTTGTTGAAGGCCAGATCCATGAATTGTTCGAACGGTACGCTGCTGCGCTCCACGCGCACCCGCAGGATGGTGCCTTCCCAGGCATTGAGCAGGAAACTGGCCAGGATGCGGGCGTCGGTCTTGTCGGGAATGGAGCCTTCCTTCTGCCCCGCGGCCACGGCGTATTCCAGCTTGTCGGTCCAGCGCTCGTAGACTTCGCCCAGCTGGGCGCGGATCACCGGGCTTTGCTCGGCCAGCTCGGCGCTCATGTTGCCGACCATGCAGCCGTGCTGGTAGCCGCTCTCGGCCATCTTGCCGTTGACGATGGTGAAGTAGCGGCGCAGCCGCTCCAGCGGCGCGATGGTGTCGTCCAGCAGCATCTCGCGCCATTTGCCCAACACCCCGTAGTGGGTGACGATCTCGGCCGCCAGCGCTTCCTTGCTTTCAAAATGGTTGTAGAACGAGCCCTTGGGCACGCCGGCCGCGGTGGTGATGTCCTGCACGCTGCAGGCGTTGAAGCTGCGCTCCGACAATAGCTTCAGGGCGGCATCGAAAATCTGGTCGCGGGTGTTGGGTTTGCTCATGTAGTGGATGATATGACCAGTCGTCTTAAAATTCAAGGGCGAGATGTTTGAGTTGCCCGTTTTGGACGTTTTTTGGACGTTGTCACGGGGAAACGACCTCGGCCGCCTGTCCCGCCAAAAGTAAGGATTCTGACAAATACGATTCAAACTCATATAATAACGATTCTCATTTGAAAGAATGTCGATACCCGTCCCATGAATGCGCATGCCCTCCAGGCCAGTCAGAACGACCCGCTGCATCTGATGTACCGCGGCCACCACGGTTGGTTGGTGCAATGGTTGCAGCGCAAGCTGGGCAATCTTGGCGATGCGGCCGACCTGGCACAGGACACCTACCTGCGCGTGGCCACCGGGCGCACCATGCCGGCGCCGGAAGAGGCGCGCCCGTATCTGGTCCAGATTGCCAAGAACCTGGTGGTCGACCTGTACCGCCGCCGCAAGCTGGAGGCGGCCTACCTGGAGGCGCTGGCTACGTTGCCCGAGGCGGTGGCGCCGTCGCATGAAGACACCCTGATCGTGCTGCAGACGCTGGGGGCCATCGACCGCGCGCTGGACGGCTTGCCGGAGAAGGTGAGGGAGGCGTTCTTCATGTCGCAGTTCGACGGCCTGACTTACAGCGCCATCGCCGAGACCCTGGGCATCGCCGTGGCCACTGTGCGCAAGCACATGCTGAGCGCCACGCGCGCCTGCTTCCATGCCATGCAGGACAGCGGGGCAGTCATTCCATCGGCCACCTGAGCCGAGGCTGCCGCCATGTCCGCTGCGACCATCGATCCCACTTCCCCCATCGCCGGCGATGCGCTGGACCAGGCGCTGAACTGGTTCGTGGTGCTGTCTTCCGGCGAGGTGACGCGGCAGGAGCGGGAGGACTTCGCGCATTGGCTGCAGGCCGACGCCGGCCATCGCCAATATTGGGAGGTGGTCAGCGGCTTTCAGTCGGCGTTGCAGGGCATCCCCGCGCAAGCTGCCGGGCAAGCCTTGCGCCATGCTGCCAGGAAGTCGGCGCGCATCTCGCGCCGCCATGTGCTGGGCCTGTTGGGCGTGGCCGCCATCGGGGCGCTGTGTTACGACCGGCGCGGCGAATGGGGCGTGCTGATGGCGGATCAGCGCACCGCCGTCGGCGAGCAGCGCGAGCTGACGCTGCCCGACGGCAGCCGCGTCGTGATGGATACCGACACTGCGCTGGACATCCGCTTCGACGACCGGCGTCGCCGCGTCGTCCTCAAGCGCGGCGCGGTGATGATCGAGACCGCGCATGCCGATGCATGGCGCGAGCAGCCCTTCGTGGTCGACACCGCGCAAGGCCGGGTGCGTGCGCTGGGTACGCGCTTCGTGGTGCGCCAGGCGCGCCCGCCGGGCTGGTTCGGCCGCGGCGGCCTGACCCGGGTGGAGGTGATGGAGGGCGCGGTGCGTATCTGTCCGCAGGACGGTGTCGACGAAGGCTTCGTGCTGCCGGCCGGCAAGCAGGCGCTGTTCGACGGCGCCGGCGTGGCGCAGGTCGAGGCGCTGGATCCCAACGGCCAGGCGTGGGCGCAGGGCATGCTGGTGGTGCGCGACCGCCCGCTGGGCGAGCTGGTGGCCGAGCTGGCGCGCTATCGGCCCGGCGTGCTCAGCGTGGATGAGCGCGCCGCAGCAATCCGCATCACCGGCGTGTTTCCGCTGGACGACAGCGAACGCATCCTCGGCGCGCTGGAGCGCGCTTTCCCCATTCGCGTCGAGCGCCATACCCGCTACTGGGTGAACCTGGCGGCGGCGCCCGAAAAAAAATCGACGCAGCCGTAGCACTTTTCGATTCTCGTTCGTAAAGGAAATGAAGGAGATGAAAACAACATCTCCCACCCATTTCAATACGCCAACGAGGATAGAAACAACAATGCGTCATTCCACCGCCCGCACCGGCCACGTTCCCGCCGCTCGCTGCCTGCTGCGCCCGATCCGCGCCTGGTCCACCACCTCGCATGTGCTGCTGGCCGGCAGCCTGGCGCTGGCGGCGGCGACCATGGCGTCGCACACGCATGCGGCCGAATCGGCTGCAAATCCAGCAGCTGCGGCGCAGGTGACCAGCTTCAGCATTCCGTCCGGCCCGCTGGACCAGGCCCTGAACCTGTATGCGGCCCGCGCCCGCGTGCTGCTGGTGGTCGATCCGGAACTGACGCGCGGCAAGCAAAGCGCCGGCCTGAGCGGCAGCTACAACCATGAGCGCGCGCTGGAGCTGCTGCTCTCGGGCAGCGGCCTGGAAGCCGAGCGGCGCGCCGACGGCGGCGTGGTGATCCGCCAGCGCAGCGCCGCCGACGGCGCCGCATTGCCGGCGGTGACGGTGGTCGCCGCGTCCGAAAAGGACAGCGGCCTGAAACGCGCCGCCACCAGCGGCGCACTCGGCGCGCGCTCGGTGCTGAACACGCCGTTCTCGATCAGCGTGGTGGAGAAGGACGATATCCAGGATCGCCAGGTCACCACCATCGAGCAGGCCTTTCGCTTTGATCCCTCGGTGACCTCGG
Source organism: Herbaspirillum sp. LeCh32-8 (assembly GCF_017814915.1). GTDB lineage: Bacteria > Pseudomonadota > Gammaproteobacteria > Burkholderiales > Burkholderiaceae_D > Herbaspirillum. The sequence continues at coordinate 755,162 of NZ_JAGIPZ010000001.1, forward strand.
CCAGCGGCGAATACGGTCGCGGCTCATCGGTGCTGGTGCGCGGCCTGGGCATCGACGCTACCAACGGCTTCAAGATGGACGGCCTGGCCATCCCGGGCTGGGGCAACGATCTGCTGCCCATGGAGATGTTTGAGCGCGTTGAGCTGCTCAAGGGCTTGTCCGGCTTCATGTACGGTTTCGGTTCGCCGGGCGGCATCATGAACTACGTGCTCAAGCGTCCCACGGAGGAGAAGCAGTTTTCGGTCGACGTCGGCTACAAGAGCGGTTCGCTGTTCTCCGAGCATATCGACGTCGGCGGGCGCGCGGGCGACGACCAGCGCCTGGGTTACCGGGTCAACCTGGTGCACGAGCAGGGCGGCACCTACTTCACCGGCGGCGAGCTGAAGCGCGACGCCGCGTCGCTGGCGCTGGACCTGAAGCTGACCAACGACCTCACCTGGACCTTCGACACCCTGTACGCCAAGCGCAAGTCGATCGGCAACGCCTTCTGGGGCCTGTCGCTGGGTTCCGGGCTGAGCATCCCGAACACCATCAATCCAGGCACGCGTCAGCAGCCGGACGGCAGTTACTACAACAATGAAAACATCATGGTCAGCACCGGCCTGCAATGGCGCCTGAACCAGGACTGGAAGACCCGCTTCGACTACCGCTACGCGCGTGAAGACGTGGACTACGTCTACAGCACGATCAACATCGTCAACGCCGCCGGCGACACCACCGCGTCGCAGTCGGCCGGCATCTACAGCTTCGAGTTCCAGCAGCTGCAAGCCATGGTGGAAGGCAAGCTGCAGACCGGAGCCATCGGCCACCAGCTGGTGTTCGGCGCGAGCCGCCAGGAGTACGCCTCGCTGAGCGATCGCGGCGCGATAACCACCGCCATGGGCGCGGGCAACATCTACCGCGACACGACGCTCAGCACCGGCGGCGTCAACAACAGCACGCACACCCAATACCGCTCGTCCGAAATCATGCAGGACGCGCTGTTCGCCAGCGATACGCTGAGCCTGGGCGACAAGTGGTCGCTCATCGCCGGCCTGCGCTACACGCGCTTCAGCCAGTACGGCTACAACACCAGCGGCGCCACCACCAGCACCTACAAGCGCAATCCGGTCACGCCGACCATCGCGCTGATGTACAAACCGACCGAAGACTCCACCGTCTACGGCAGCTATGTCGAGGCGCTGGAGCGCGGCGGCACGGCCGGATTCAACAGCAGCGGCGGGCGCACCGCCAACTATCAGGAAGTGATGGGGCCGATCAAGAGCAAGCAGGCCGAAGTCGGCGTCAAGGCCGAGCGCGAACGCTGGATGACCAGCGCCGCCTTGTTCCGCATCCAGCGCACCGCGGAATACGTCAACACCAGCAACTACTACGTGCAGGACGGCGAGACGCGCTACCAGGGCCTGGATCTGGCCGGGCGTTATGACTTCACGCCGGCGCTGTCGCTGTCGGGCGGCCTGATGTGGCTGGACGCGAAATACAAGCAGACCACTGCCGCCATGGAGGGCAAGTCGGTGACCGGCGCGCCGCACTTCCAGGCCACCGCCGCGGTGCGCTATCGCGTACCGCAGCTGACCGGGCTGACGCTCAATGCCGGCGGTCGCTATGTCGGCCGCTCCACGCTCAACACCACCACCGGGCTGGAGCTGCCGTCCTACTACGTGTTCGACGCGGGCGCCTTGTATCGCACTCGTCTCGGCGGCAAGGACGTCACCTTCAATGCACAGATCCAGAACCTGACCGACAACCGCTATTGGGTCTACAACGGCACCAATTACATTTTCGCAGGGGCGCCACGCACGCTCAGCCTGAACGCGCGCGTGGAGTTCTGAGAGCGGAGGGGTGGCCGGGGTTCGCCTGACGTCGGATTCCGGCCTTTTTTATCCGCTTGGCCGAACCTCGCCATGACTTGATCGGCCGCAGGAAAAGTTACGTTTTGAAGTGAATATCAATGGAGCTTTCTGGTGCAACCGGGTATCATCACAAATGAGAATTATTATTATTTGTGAGCGGGCCGGCCATCTGCATCCTGCCGCCGCGCAGCGCACATGACCCGGCCCCAGCGCCCCTGCCAGTCCATCGTATTCATCGCAAACATCATGACCATCATCAACAAGAAAACCGCGGCCTTGCCCGCCACCGTATCCAACTGTTTCGCCAGCGGCCGCAAGCAGCTGATGTCGGCCGTCGCGCTGACCGCCTCGCTGGCGCTGGCCAACCCGGCCTACGCCAACTACCTGTGGCTGGAGAAGGACGGCGCCGGCGAGGCTTCCGGCAACCGCTTCCGGGTCTATTCGGGGGAGCTGGCCAAGCGCGACGTCGCCATGCCCCAGATCGAAATGCCCAAGGCGTTCCCGGCGGATGCGGCCGATGCCTCGGCCAGCCTGCCGCTGACCACCGCCGGCGACCACCTGCAGATCGATCGCGCGCCGGCCGCCGGCGACCTGCGCTTTTCCGCGCGCGAAGTCACCGGCAAGAACACCGTGGTGTTCTACCAGGCGCGCTACGGCCGCAGCGAGACCAAGGCCGTCAACGACCTGGAGCTGGTGCCCACCGAACCGGGCGGCAATACCTTCCGCTTGATGTGGAAAGGCAATGCGGTGGCCGCATCGCAAGTCAACGTCGAGACTTCCGAAGGCTGGCGCCGCGTGCTGGCGCCGGGCAAGGACGGCACTGTGACGCTGGGCACGCCGTTCCCCGGCTTGTACGTGCTGGAGGTGACGGCCAAGGTGAACGGCTCGGTCACCATCGACGGCAAGGAATATACCGACGTGCGCCATGTGGCGACCTTGAGTTTCGAGGTCGCGCGCTGATAGTTGCCAATCAGGCCAACGAGGCCGATGACGGCCGGATGATAGTTCGAAGGAGGGGGAGTGAAGGGGGGAAGTGTGAGGCGCAGGACGATGGTCGCAATGGCCGTGCTGGTGATCGCCGCGCTGGCGATCTGGTGGCTGGGGCGATCCTCGGTGACGTATGAATCGGCGGTGATCGGTCGCGGCGATATCGAGTCCAGCGTCTCGGCGGTCGGCAAGCTGCAGCCGCGCCGCTATGTCGATGTCGGCGCCCAGGTGTCGGGGCAGATCCTGCGCCTGCACGTGCAGGCCGGCGACGCGGTGAAGAAGGGCCAGCTGCTGGCGGAGATCGACCCCAGTGTGCAGAAAGCCACCGTGGACGCTGGCCGCGCCTCGCTGACCGGCCTGCGCGCACAGCTGGCCGAACAACAGGCCCAGCATATGCTGGCCGGGCAGCAGGTGCAGCGGCAACGCCAGCTTGACGCCGGCGGCGCCACCCGCAGCGAAGACGTCGACATCGCCGAATCCAACCTGACGCAGGCGGCCGCCCGCGTCGAACACCTGAAGGCGCAAATCACCCAGACCTCGGCCACCTTGCAGGCCGACGAGGTGCGGCTGGGCTATACCAACATCTACGCGACCATGGACGGCACGATCGTGTCGGTCGATGCGCGCGAAGGCCAGACGCTCAACGCCACCTACCAGACGCCCAACATCATGCGCATCGCCGATCTCGGCCGCATGACGGTATGGACCGAGGTCTCCGAAGCCGAGGTGCGCAAGGTGCGCGCCGGCATGCCGGTGTACTTCACCACGCTGGGCGCGGACCGCCGTCGCTGGCACGGCGAGGTGCGCCAGGTGTTGCCGGCGCCGCCCAGCCCGGAGGGCAAGAGCGCCGACACCGCACTGGCGCCGTCGACCAGCAAGGTGATCGTCTATACCGCGCTGTTTGACGTAGACAATGCCGACGGCGAGCTGATGCCGCAGATGACCGCGCAGGTCAGCTTCGTCTCCGCCGCCGCGCGCGACGTGGTGGTGGCGCCGCTGGCGGCATTGAAGCCGATCAAGTCCGAGCTGGCCGCGCCCGGCGCTTACACCGCGCGCGTATTGGACGCCGACGGACGCATCCAGGAGCGCCGCGTGCGCGCCGGCGTGCGCAACCGCGTCAGCGCCGAAGTGCTGGAAGGCCTGGCCGAGGGCGAGCGCATCGTCACCGGCGAGCAGCGCCATGAAGGCGCGCTCAAGAGATTCCAGCTGTGAGCTCACAGCCTGCGCAGGCCGCGCCGTTGATCGAGCTGCGCGACATCCGCAAGTCCTATGGCGGCCACGACGGCGCGCCGTCGGTGGAGGTGCTGCGCGGCGTGAGCCTGCAGATTCGCCGGGGCGAGTTCGTTGCCATCGTCGGCGCGTCCGGCTCCGGCAAATCCACGCTGATGAATATCCTGGGCTGCCTGGACCGGCCCAGCGCAGGCGCTTATCGCTTCAACGGCAGCGATGTTTCCGCCTTCGACGCCGACCGCCTGGCCTGGTTGCGGCGCGAGGCCTTCGGCTTCGTGTTCCAGGGCTACCACCTGATCCCCACCGAGTCGGCGCGCGAGAACGTCGAGGTGCCGGCTATCTATGCCGGCCTGGGTGAGCGCGAGCGGCAGCAACGCGCCAGCGCGCTGCTGACCCGGCTGGGACTGGGCGAGCGGCTGGAGAACCGGCCCCATCAGCTGTCCGGGGGGCAGCAGCAGCGCGTCTCGATCGCCCGCGCGCTGATGAACGGCGGGCGCATCATCCTGGCCGACGAACCCACCGGCGCGCTCGACAGCAGCAGCGGCGCCGAGGTCATGAAGCTGTTCAACGAGCTGGCCGATGCCGGCCACACCATTATCCTGATCACCCACGATCGCGAGGTGGCGGCGCAGGCGCGGCGCGTGATCGAGGTGCGCGACGGCATGGTGGTGGCCGACAGCGGCAAGGTCGCCGTCGACGCCGGCGGCGACATGCCGGATCCGGCGCATCAGCCGATGGACACCGCCGATCCGCCGCGCCTGCTACTGGCCGAACTGCGCGAGGCCGGGCGCGCCGCCTGGCGGGTGATGTGGATCAACCGTTTTCGCACCGGTCTCACGCTGCTGGGCATCGTCATCGGCGTGGCCTCGGTGATCGTGATGATGGCCGTGGGCCTGGGCACGCGCCAGCAGGTGGTGGAGCAGCTGGGGCGCTTCGGCTCCAACCTGATGTACATGTCGTCCATCGGCGAGAGCTCGCGCATTCCCGGGCGCAGCATCACGCTGCAAGACCTGGAGGCGGTGGCCGAGGTGCCCAACATCATCCATGTGCTGCCCAACGTCACCGGCAACAAGGTGGTGCGTTATGGCAACCAGGACATCCAGACCTACGTGCGCGGCACCGGCGCCGGCCTGCCGGCGATCCAGACCTGGCCGCTGGCGCGCGGCGCCTTCTTCTCGGCCGAGGACGAGCGCGAGCTGGCCGCGGTGGCGGTGCTGGGACACAAGCTGGCGCGCGAACTGATGCCGGGCGTGGACGACCCGGTGGGGCAATACATCCTGATCGGTAATGTGCCGTTCCAGGTGGTCGGCGTGATGAGCCAGAAGGGGGCGCTGACCGGCGACCGCGACGAGGACAACATCCTGATCATGCCGTTCTCCACGGCCGGGGTAAAAGTGTTTGGCCAGCGCGAGCCGACTTACACCGTGATGGCGGTGGCCGACGTCGGCAAGATCCTCGATACGCAAGCCCGGGTGGAAGAGCTGCTGCTGGAGCGCCATCGCATCCGCGATTTCGCCATCGGCAACGCCGCCGCCTCCATCGCGGCCGAAGCCAAGACGCGCGACACCATGACGCTGATGCTGTCGCTGGTGGCGGCAGTGTCGCTGCTGGTGGGCGGCATCGGCGTGATGAACGTGATGCTGATGACGGTGCGCGAGCGCACCCGGGAGATCGGCATCCGCCTGGCCACCGGCGCACGCCAGCGCGACATCCTGCGCCAGTTCCTGACCGAGGCGGTGCTGGTCACGCTTGTCGGCGGCAGCGCCGGCGTGGCCGCCGGCTTGCTGATCGGCGTGGCGCTGATCGTGGCCGGCGTGCCGCTGATTTTCTCCCTCACGTCCATCCTCACCGCCTTCGGTTGTTCGGTCGCCACCGGCCTGCTGTTTGGCTACATGCCGGCAAAAAAGGCGGCCCGGCTGGATCCGGTGGCCGCGCTGACCGCTGAGTGAGGCCGGCGGCTTATCAGGCAGTGCGCGTTGCCAGCCTCCGGATGTCCGGGCTTTCCAGCACGCCCTTGTCGGCGCCGCGCCGCACCGTCTCCAGCATGGCCTGGCCGATCAGCTCGGTGGTCAGGATGCGATCCGGCCAGATGGCGCGCAGCAGCGGCAGCACCGGGCCGAGGAGCGGATAGAGCAGGCGATAGGCGAAGGTCTTGGAGCGCACGCCGTGCATGGCGATCATCGCGCCGGGACGGAACATGAAGGCGCGGCCGAAGCCCATCGCCAGCAAGGCGTTCTCGGTGCGGCCCTTGACGCGCGCCCACATGCTCTTGCCGCGTTCGCTGCTGTCGGTGCTGGCGCCGGAGACGTAGACGAACACCATCTTCGGGTTCAGGCGCTGCAAGGTGCGCGCGGCGGCCATGGTGAGGTCGTAGGTGATGCGCGCATAGTCGGCCTCCTGCATGCCCAGCGAAGACACGCCCAGGCAGAAGAAGCAGGCGTCGTAGCCGCGCAGTTCCGACTCGATCGCGCCATAGTCGAACAGGTCTGCATGCACCAGCTGGCGCAGCTTGCCGGCCACCGCGTGGTTGAAGGCAGCGTCCTGGCGGTCGCGCCGGAACAGGTCGGTGTCGGCGGCGGTGCGTCCCACGGTCGTGACCTGGGTGACGTCGTCCGCCACCAGACATTCGCGCAGCACGCCCAGTCCGACCATGCCGCTGGCACCGAAGATCAGTACTTTCATCGTCTTTCCTTTCGCTGAATCGTTCAATGGGCCGGCAGCTCAGGCACCGGCAGCTCCGAATAGCCGGTGGAGGTGGTGACCTGCCGCCAGCGTTCGGCGGCTTGCACGCGCTGCTCTTCGATCATGGTGTAGAAGTGCAGGGCGTCCTCGCCCAGCATCAGGTGCATTGGCGGCGCCGGGTGCGCGGCCAGCTTCAGCACCACTTGCGCCACGCGCGCCGGGTCGCTGTGCTCGTTGCCGGCGACGCCGGCCAACTGCTTCATCCATGCGCCCACCGACTCCTCGTAATCCGGCATCACCTGCGGCGCGTTGCCGCGCGCCCGCTGGGCCCAGTTGGTGCGCATGCCGCCCGGCTCGATCGCGGTGACCTTGATGCCCAGCGGCGCGGTCTCCATCGCCAGCACCTCGGTAAAGCCGCCCACCGCCCACTTGGCCGACTGGTAGGCGCTCATGCCCGGCACGCCGATGCGACCGCCCACCGACGACACGTTGATGATGTGACCGCTGCGGCGCTCCCGCATGGTGGGCAGCACGGCGCGCGTGACGTCGACCACGCCGTAGAAGTTGGTGTCGATCTGGGCGCGGAAGTCGGCGTTGTCCATCTGCTCGAACGGCAGCATCTGGCCGTAACCGGCGTTGTTGACCAGCACGTCGATGCGGCCGAAGCCTTGCAGCGCCTCGCCGACGGCGCGGCCGATGGCGGGGCGATCGGTGACGTCCAGCGCCACCGGCAGCAATTGGCCGGGGTAGCGCTGGACCAGTTCGGCCAGTTGCGCGGGCGTGCGGGCAGCGGCCACGACCTGGTGGCCGGCGGCGAGCGCCGCTTCGGTGATATCGCGGCCGAGGCCGTTGGCGCTGCCGGTGATGAACCAGACTTGTTGGGTCATGATGGTTTCCTTTCGGTGGGTGTGCGGTTGATGTTCGATCAATCAGGCGGCTGGAAGCCGTCTTGTGCTGCCGGTGAAGTATGAGTGTGTAATCACTCATTTATTGCCATGAAAAAGAAGCGGAGGAAGTGCGCTTTGTCCTGCTGCTTGTTTGGCGGCCTACTTGCCGCCGATGGCGTTCCAGAACGCGACGAAGCCCGCTTCGCAATAGCTTTCCTGCTGGTCCGGCTGGCGCAGCATGAAGTCGATCGTCATGTCGGCCAGCGAGCTCATGATGGCGCCGGCGAAGTCGGGTGACTGGTCCCGCAGCATCCCCACCGATACGCTCTCGGCGATCAGCCCGCTGATCTCGCAGAAGGCTTCGGCGCCGCGCGCGCGGGTGGCCGGCAGGATCGCGGCCGACACCGACAGTTGCTGCATCACGCGGCGCCGCGCCACGTCCTGCGCGCCCCAGTGCACATAGGCGTGCCACAGGTGGCGTACCCGCTCACGCAGCGACGCGCCTTGCGGGAAGCCCTGCATCATGGCCTCATGCAGGCTGCCTTTGACCTCAAGGTAGAGCGCGTTGAGCAGTTCGTCCTTGGTGGCGAAATAGGTGAACAGCGTGCCTTCGGCGATGCCGGCTTCGCGTGCGATCTTGGAGGTGGGCGCGCCCGCGCCGAGCTCGGCCATCACCTTGACGGTGGCGGCCAGGATGGCGTTGCGTTTGTCTTCGCTCTTGGGGCGGGCCATGGAATGCTTTCAATTAATGAATGAGTACGCACTTATTTTATGGGCCAGGCTGCAAAGTTTCAAGTCCGATTCGGCGAAATGCCAACAGTTGCAGCTCTTGCCTCCGGGTGCAGGCGCTGCGTTCGGCGGGGCGAGCGGCTATAATGTCGGCCTCGGCCGTTCGGGAAATCTCCCGCAATATCAGGCATTTAGCCGTACCTGCGCGGCACTTCAGCAACAATTTGAACGCAGGCGCACTGAGCCGCGGACGCCGTCAATAGTGGCGGCGACTCCTGGGCAGCCTGCTTTTCCAGCTTCGCGGCATGGCCGCATCGATAACGTGACCTACAGCATCAAAGAAATTTTCTACACCCTGCAAGGCGAAGGCGCGCATGCCGGTCGCCCGGCGGTGTTTTGCCGTTTTTCCGGCTGCAACCTGTGGACCGGCCGTGAAGAAGACCGCAGCCGCGCCATCTGCCAGTTCTGCGATACCGATTTCGTCGGCACCGATGGCGAGAACGGCGGCAAGTTCAAGTCGCCGCAGGCGCTGGCCGCGATGATCGACAGCCTGTGGCCGTCCACCTATGCGCCAAGCAAGTACGTGGTGTTCACCGGCGGCGAACCGCTGCTGCAGCTGGATGGTCCCCTGATCGACGCCATGCATGCGGTCGGCTTCGAGATCGCCATCGAGACCAACGGCACCATCGACGTGCCGGCCGGCGTGGACTGGATCTGCGTGAGCCCCAAGATGGGTTCGGAACTGAAGGTGAAGAAGGGCAGTGAGCTGAAAGTGGTGGTGCCGCAGGCCGGCCAGCCGCTGGCCGAGTACGAGCGGCTGGATTTCCAGAATTTCCTGCTGCAGCCGATGGACGGCCCGCAGGCCGCCGCCAACACGAAGCTGGCCATCGAGATGGTCAAGAACAACCCCAAGTGGAAGCTGAGCATCCAGACCCACAAGCTGCTCAATATTCCCTGACGCATCAATTCATGCAGCCTGATGCCGCCGATGCGTCGATGGCGGCGATGGCGGCCCACCGGTATGGATGCCGGGCGGGCCGTTGATTACAATTGCTCCAATTTCTCCCCGTTCGCCCGGACATGCCGGGCGGCTTTCATTGAAGACCCAGATTCATGCTGACCATCACCCGCAAACTCGAATTCGACGCCGGCCACCGCATTCCGGACCACAAGAGCCAGTGCCGCAACCTGCACGGCCACCGCTATACGCTGGAGATCACGTTGACCGGCGCGGTGATCGACATCGAGGGCAATTCCGACAACGGCATGATCATGGACTTCTCCGACATCAAGTCGCTGGCCAAGGAACACCTGGTCGACGTCTGGGATCACGCCTTCCTGGTCTATGAAAAGGACACACCGGTGCGCGATTTCCTGGCCAGCCTGCCGGGCCACAAGACGGTCGTCATCGACAGCATCCCCACCGTGGAAAACCTGGCGCGCACCGCCTTCCACATCCTGAAGGCGGCCTACAAGGACCGTTACGGCACCGGCCTGCACCTGCAAAAGGTGGTGCTGCACGAGACGCCCAATTGCTGGGCCGAAGTCACCGCCGACTGATGCCGATGAGCGAGGCGAGCCCACTCCCGGCCGACGCAACAACGCCAACGCCGACAGCGGCCTCGGACAGCGACCTGCATTTCATGCGGCTGGCGCTGGAACAGGCCAACAACGCCTGGGCGCTGGGCGAGATCCCGGTGGGCGCGGTGGTGGTCAGGGACGGCGAAGTGATCGCCGCCGGCTTCAACCAGCCCATCGGCAAGCACGATCCCACCGCGCACGCCGAGATCATGGCGCTGCGCCGCGCCGCCGAAAAACTGGGTAACTACCGGCTGCCGGGGTGCGAGCTGTATGTGACGCTGGAGCCGTGCGTGATGTGCTCCGGCGCCATGATGCACGCCCGCCTGGCGCGGGTGGTGTACGGCGCGGCCGATCCCAAGACCGGCGCCTGCGGCTCGGTGCTGAACCTGTTCGAACAGGAAAAACTGAATCACCACACGGAACTGCTGGGCGGCGTGATGGCCGAAGAGTGCGGCCAACTGCTTAAGGATTTCTTTGCCATGCGCCGCGAGCAGGTCAGGCAGCAGCGCTTGCAGGCGCAAGCGCAAGACAATCAACAAGGCGAACGAACATGATGCACGCGGCAAGCGAAGCAACGCTGGAAACGGTGAAAGCCCTGGTCCCCGCAGGAACCTGTGTGGCGGTCGTGGCGCCGGGCGGCTATGCGCCGGATCCGGCCGCGGTCGAGCGCGGCGTGGCGCTGTTGGAGGCGCTGGGTTGCCGCGTCAAAAATTTCTATCGGCACGAAGAGCGTTACCAGCGTTTCGGCGCCAGCGACGAGGCGCGCGCCGCGCAACTGATGCAAGCCGCAGCCGACCCCGAGGTGGAGGTGGTGCTGGCGCTGCGCGGCTCCTACGGCGTCTCGCGCATCCTGCCGATGCTGGACGTTCCCGCGCTGGCTGCCAGCGGCAAGCTGTTCGTCGGCTACAGCGACATCACCGCGCTGCATCTGGCGCTGCTGCAGGCAGGCGCGGCCAGTTTTGCCGGCCCCATGCTCAATGGCGACTTCGGCGCGGCCGAGCCGAACTGGCCGGCGTTGCAGGCGTTCTGGACCACGCTGGCGTCGCCGCAGGTGACGGTGCACGAGCACCGCCCCACCGAAGAAGACGGCAAGGAATCGATGGATCCGCGCTGCGGCGACCGCCTTACCGACGCCGACAGCCCGGCGCTGCACGCCGAAGGCAAACTGTGGGGCGGCAATCTGGCGATGGTCGCGCATCTGGTGGGCAGCCCGTGGTTCCCGCAGGTGGACGGCGGAATCCTGTTCCTGGAGGACGTGAACGAACATCCGTTCCGGGTCGAGCGCATGATGCTGCAGCTGGAGCATGCCGGCATCCTGGCGCGCCAGAAGGCCATTGTCCTGGGTGACTTCGCCAGCTATCGCCTGGCCGAGATCGACAACGGCTATAACTTCGGCGAAATGCTGTCCTTCCTGCGCGGCCGCATCGCCACGCCCATCGTCACCGGCTTGCCGTTCGGCCATGTGCGCGACCTGGTGACGCTGCCGGTGGGCGCACACACGGTGCTGGAATCGCAGGGCGCGGCCGGCTTCACGCTGACGCTGTCGGGCTATCCGACGCTGCGCCCGCGCTGAAGCGGCATGGGCGGGCGTTGGCGCGCATCTGCTGCGCCTTTTACTGCTCCTTTTACTGCTCCTTGATCTCCACCTTCACCGCATCCTTTTCCACGGTGATCTTGCCCGGTTCGAAGCGCTTGCCGTTCATTTCCAGCTGCTCGGGCTTGAAGGTGTAGACGGCATAGTCGCGCAACAGCTGGTCGGCGGCGGTATTGCCCAGCGCGGTCAGTTGCTGCGCGTATTGCGGCGGCAGGTCCTTGGTGTCGACGTTCTCCACCTTGGGCGCGTCCAGCCGCAGCGAGCGCGTGGCGGAGTCGTACTTGAAGCCGCTGCTCATGGTCAGCGCGGCATTGACCGGACGGGCCAGCAGCAGCGGGTTGGCGATCTGCGCGTCAACGACCGTGGTCAGCCGGTTCTTCTCGGGATCCATGCCCAGCCGGGGATTGCTCAGGGTGACGTCGAAAATCTCCATATAGCGCAACTTGCGCGGAAACTGCGGCGCGATCGCCGTCTCCAATTCCTGTTTGGAGAAGCTGTATTCATTGGTCCAGATGTTGTAGGCGGCATGCGCGCCTTGTGCAAGGCCCAGCGCCAGCAGGGCGGCGCAGGCCAGTTTCTTGGCTTGGTTCATGTCGTGATGTCGTGGCTGCAAAGTGGCTTGGAGCGCCGTCGCGGCGCCAAAAATCCCCGGCATTGTAGGGCAGGCAGGCGGCGCTCCGCATTTTTGCTTGATAACAGGCAATAAATTCCTTCCCGAACGAGGCCGTAGCTCAAGCCGCATCGGGCTCTCAGTGGTAAAATCGACGGCTTCGCGTACTGCGGCATCCGCATCTTTTTTTACGTACGCATGTTTCATTTTAGAAAAGGTTTTCGCAGTGCTATCCACCGCTAACATCACCATGCAGTTCGGCGCCAAGCCGTTGTTCGAGAACATTTCCGTCAAGTTCGGCGACGGCAATCGCTACGGCCTGATCGGCGCCAACGGTTGCGGCAAGTCGACCTTCATGAAGATCCTGGGCGGCGACCTCGACCCGTCGGGCGGCAACGTCAGCCTGGACGTCAACGAGCGTCTGGGCAAACTGCGCCAGGACCAGTTCGCCTACGAAGAAATGCGCGTGCTGGACGTGGTGATGATGGGCCACGTGGAGATGTGGGCGGCGATGTCCGAGCGCGATGCGATCTACGCCAATCCGGACGCCACCGACGACGACTACATGAAGGCCGCCGACCTGGAAGCCAAGTTCGCCGAGTACGACGGCTACACCGCCGAAGCGCGCGCCGGCGAACTGCTGCTGGGCGTGGGCGTGCCAATCGAACAGCACCAGGGCCCGATGAGCAACGTGGCGCCCGGCTGGAAGCTGCGCGTGCTGCTGGCGCAGGCGCTGTTCTCGAACCCCGACATCCTGCTGCTGGACGAACCGACCAACAACCTGGACATCGACACCATCCGCTGGCTGGAGAACGTGCTCAACGAGCGCAACTCCACCATGATCATCATTTCCCACGATCGCCACTTCCTGAACCAGGTCTGCACGCACATGGCCGACATGGACTACGGGACCCTGAAGGTCTATCCGGGCAACTACGACGAATACATGCTGGCCTCGTCCCAGGCGCGCGCGCAGCAGCTGGCGGTCAACGCCAAGGCCAAGGAAAAGGTCGCCGAACTGCAGGACTTCGTGCGCCGCTTCTCGGCCAACAAGTCCAAGGCCCGCCAAGCGACGTCGCGCGCCAAGCAGATCGAGAAGATCAAGGTCGAGGACGTCAAGCCGTCTTCGCGCGTGAACCCGTTCGTGCGCTTCGACGGCGAGAAGAAGCTGCACCGCCTGGCCGTGGAAACCGAAAGCATTACCAAGACCTACGACCGCGACATCTTCAAGAACTTCAGCATCATGGTCGAAGCCGGCGAGAAGATCGCCATCATCGGCGCCAACGGCGCGGGTAAGACGACGTTGCTGCGCACCATCGGCGGCGAAGCCTCGGGCGACGTGCGTCCCGATCACGGCCAGGTGAAGTGGGCCGAAAACGCCAACGTCGGCTACATGCCGCAGGATCCGACCGAGGAATTCGCCAAGGGCGAGACCCTGACCGACTGGATGGGCATGTGGACCCAGGAAGGCGACGACGACCAGGCCGTGCGCGGCATCCTGGGCCGCCTGCTGTTCTCCGGCGACGACGTCAAGAAATCGGTCAAGGTGCTGTCCGGCGGCGAGAAAGGCCGCATGATGTACGGCAAGCTGATGCTGGGCCGTCACAACGTGCTGCTGATGGACGAACCGACCAACCACATGGACATGGAGTCCATCGAGTCGCTCAACATCGCGCTGGAAAAGTACGCCGGAACGCTGATCTTCGTGTCGCACGACCGTGAATTCGTGTCTTCCCTGGCTACCCGCATCCTGGAAGTGAAGGACGGCAAGGTGATCGACTTCCAGGGCAACTACGAAGACTACCTGGCCAGCCAGGGCATCGAATAACCTCCGGAGTCAGCCTCACAGCCATGCAAGCCACAGCAACAAAGGTCGTCGAATTCGAGCGGCCGCAAATGGAGACCGGCGGCAGCTGCACCGCCAACGCCTGGGCCAAGGTGCCGCCGACGCCCGGCGCAGAGGAGCGCGCCAGCCTCAAGGCGCGCATCAAGCAGTTATTGAAGGAAAAGCAGGCCGTCCTGGTGGCGCACTACTACGTCGACGGCGACCTGCAGGACCTGGCCGAGGAAACCGGCGGCTGCGTGTCGGACTCGCTGGAAATGGCGCGCTTCGGCCGTGATCATGCCGCCCAGACCCTGGTGGTGGCCGGCGTGCGCTTCATGGGCGAGACCGCCAAGATCCTGAGCCCGGAAAAGCGCATCCTGATGCCCGACCTGGACGCCACCTGCTCGCTCGACCTGGGCTGCGCGGCCGACGAGTTCGCCGCCTTCTGCGACCAGCATCCGGACCGCACCGTGGTGGTCTACGCCAACACCAGCGCCGCCGTGAAGGCGCGCGCCGACTGGATGGTGACCTCCGGCATCGGCCTGGAGATCGTCAAGCACCTGCACGCCGAGGGCAAGAAGATCCTGTGGGCGCCCGACAAGCACCTGGGCGGCTACATCCAGAAACAGACCGGCGCCGACATGCTGCTGTGGCAGGGCTCCTGCCTGGTGCATGACGAGTTCAAGGGCACCGAGCTGGAACTCATGCGCGCCGAGCACCCGGACGCACTGGTGCTGGTGCACCCCGAGTCGCCCGAGGCGGTGGTGGCGCAGGCCGACGTGATCGGCTCCACCACGCAGCTGATCGCGGCGGTGCAGAATTCGGACGCGCCGGCCTTCATCGTCGCCACCGACAACGGCATCCTGCACAAGATGCGCGTGGCGGCGCCGGGCAAGCGTTTCATCGACGCGCCCACCGCCGGCAACAGCGCCACCTGCAAGAGCTGCGCGCATTGCCCCTGGATGGCGATGAACGGCTTGCAGAACCTGCTTCACGTATTGGAAACCGGAGCCAACGAGATTCACGTCGATCCCGCCGTCGGCCAGAAGGCCGTGGTGTGCATCGACCGCATGCTGGATTTCGCAGCCAGAAAGAAAGCCAAGGCGTTGCCCACCGGCCGCCTTGAAGACGAACAGCAACTGTTTGCAGGAATCGGCCCCGCATGACACTCCACGCCCTCAAGACCAGCATCAGCGCCACCAGCACGCTCAAGAACCCGTTCGCGCCTTTCGATCCGGCGCTGCATGCGGCCTTTGACGCCAACGTCAACCAGGCCATCGCCGAGGATGTGGGCGATTGCGACTACACCGGCCTGCTGGTGCCGGAGAACGAATTCGTCAAGGCGCGCGTGATCGTGCGCGAAGACGCCGTGTTATGCGGCGCCCCGTGGTTCGAGGCGGTGATGACCCGGCTCGACCCGCGCCTGCTGGTCAGCTGGCACTATGCCGAAGGCGACCTGATGGCCGCCGACACCGAGGTCTGCACCATCGAAGGCCCGGCCCGCGCCTTGCTGACCGCCGAACGCGGCGCGCTGAACTTCCTGCAGCTGCTGTCGGGCGTGGCCACCGCCACCCGTCGCTATGTGGACGTGATCGCCGGCACCCGCGCGAGCATCCTCGACACCCGCAAGACCTTGCCCGGCCTGCGCCTGGCGCAGAAGTACGCGGTGCGCGTGGGCGGCGGCGTCAACCAGCGCCTGGCCCTGTACGACGGCATCCTGATCAAGGAAAACCACATCGCCGCCGCTGGCGGCATCACCGCGGCCGTGGGCGCGGCGCAAAGGTTGAATGCCGGCGTCACCATCCAGGTCGAGGTGGAAAGCATCGCCGAGCTCAACGAAGCGCTGGCCGCCGGCGCGGTCTCCATCCTGCTGGACAACTTCTCGCTGGAGATGATGCGCGAAGCGGTGACCGTGAACGCCGGTCGCGCCGTGCTGGAAGCCTCCGGCGGCATCAACATGGACACCGTGCGCGCCATCGCCGAGACCGGCGTGGACCGCATCTCCATCGGCAGCCTGACCAAGGACATCCGGGCGGCGGATTTCTCGCTGCGCGTGGTCGGCTGACGGGAGTCCGTCGGTCAAAGAGAACGCCGCGCCGGTCGCAGCGTTTTTCATTGGGCGGCGCGGTTCGTCATGCACTTCCATCCCGCTTCGGCGACCGACGGGCCTGCTAGAATGAGCGACGTGCGGGCCGTGCAGCGCCGCCATCTTCATACCCTCGGGAACCCATGGTGAAATCCAACTATCTCGTCGCGCCGCTGGCGTGGGCCGTCGTCTATTTCCTGTTCGGCTTCACGTCGCACGAGCTCAACGGCGCCTTCATCGCCAGCGGCTATATCTGGCTGCCGGCCGGCATCACGGTCGGGGCGCTGCTGCTCACGCCCACCGCACGATGGTTCCCCTTGCTGGTGTTGCTGGTGGCGGCACAGGTTCTGCTGGGCTGGGTCGAGCAGCGCGACCTGCTGCGCATGATGCTGTTTTCGCTCGACGAGATCGGCGTAGCCGCGATTGCCGTGTGGCTGGTGCGGCGCGCGCCGTTCCCGATGGAAGGCTTGTTCTTCGTGCGCGGCCTGCTGATGGTCGGCGTGGGCGCCAGCGTGGTCAGCGGCGTGTTCGGCGCGGCCTGGTTCCTGCTGACCCAGGATCAGCCGTTCTGGCAGACGCTGCGCATCTGGGCGCTGTCCGACCTGGTGGGCATCCTGATCATGACGCCGGTGCTGGCCGGCTGGTCGCAGTTTCGCGCCACCCGCTCGGGCGGCATCGCGCGCACCGAGTTCCTGCTGGGCCTGGCGTCCTTCGTCGCGATGGTGGTGACGGCCTACCTGTCCTTCGACAGCGATATCGACCGCCTGGTGTTTGACGTCGCTTTCTCCACCACCTATCTGCCGCTGTTCTTCATCGCCCTGGTGACCCTGCTGTGGGGCGGGCGCGGCGGGTCCCTCTCGGTGGTGGTGCTGTCGCTGATGGCCTTCGTCTACAACTCGCTGGGGCGCGGCCCCTTCGTCGAACTGGTGCAGCTGCATTCCAGCAATGCCTTGCTGGAGCTGCAGGTCTACCTGGCGGTGGCGTCACTGCTGTCACTGCTGATCAGCGCGCTGAAGACCACGCGCGAACAGCTGCACGAGGACGTCGCCCGCTGGAAGACCGAGGTCGAGCTGTCGCTGTCGGCCAGCCACCAGCTGGCCTATACGTTGGATGCACAGAAACTCGCCTTTACCTGGAGCGGCGATGTCGAGGGCCTGCTGGGCTGCCCGGCAACGCAACTGCGCACGCTGGAGCAGGTGCTCAAGCACATCTCACCGCTGGACCAGGCGCGCCTGCGCCAGCGCTGGCTGGACGGCGATGATGGTGACGAGCGCGCCGACATGCCGCTGCGCCTGCAAACCGGCAATGCGCTGGTGCTGGACGCCAGCCGCAGCCTGCTGGATGCGCAAGACCGGCTGGTGATGGTGGCCGGAGTCTGGCGCTTCGCCGATGCACCGGCCGCTGCGGAAATCCGGAGCGCGTAATGAGCCAGCGTATCGGCGCCTTGCTCATTCACGGGCTGGGCGGCACCCAGTACGATCTGGGCTCGATGCACAAGATCCTGGCCAAGGCCGGGGTGCAGACGCACGCCATCACGCTGGCCGGCCACGGCACCACGCCGGAAGACCTGGTCAACGTGCGCGCCGAGCAATGGGTGGAGGCGGTGGTCGCGCAGTATCGCGAGCTGCAGCCGCAATACGATCAGCTGCACATCCTGGGCATGTGCATGGGCTCGCTGGTGGCGCTGGCGCTGGCCGAGCGCGTGCAGCATAGCGCCGCGCAGGGAAAGCTGGTGACGCTGGCGCCGCCGATCTACATCGATGGCTGGTCCACGCCCTGGTACAGCCGGCTGCGGCAATTCTTCTATCTGATTCCCGGCGTGGCTGCGCGCATGAAGGTAGAGGAGGGCGAGCCCTTCGGCATCAAGAACAACCTGGTGCGCGCCGTGGTGAAGGCCAAGTTCGAACGCGGCGACAACTTTCACTATCGCTGGGTGCCGCTGATCTGCGTCAAGCAGGTCGACCGCCTGCGCGCCTGGGCCATGGCCGGCGCCAAGAACATCAAGGCCCCCACGCTGGTAGTGCATGCGCGCGAGGACGAGCTGACCAGCCTGCGCTCGGCCGAGTTCCTGCAAGGCCAGATCGCCGACAGCCGGGTGGTGGTGCTGGAAAACAGCTATCACATGATCTGCGTGGACAACGACCGCGACCTGGTGGCCAACAGCATCCTGACCTTCTTCGGCTTGCCGCCGCAGGAGTTTCGCGCGCGGCGACGCGAGCGCGGCGCTGCCGCAGTATCCGACGCGCCGATGGCGTAAGCCGGGCGCGCCGCCGGCTTCAGAATTCAGAACACCCGGCCCAGCTGCATGTAGAGGTTCCACATGCCGCGCTGGCCCAGGGCTACGCCGAAATAGATCGGCCCCACCGGGCTGTTGCCGCCGAGGAAGACGCTGGCGCTGGTCTTGTAAGGCCCGTCGCCGAAATTGTCCTTGGACTGCCAGACATTGCCGACCTCCAGGCTGGTGCCCAGCACCGGGTTGCGCAGGCCGGCCAGGCTGTATTGGTTGAGGTCGCGCAGCCAGGTCAGGCGGCCGTACAGCAGATAGTTGCCGGCGAACTGGTCGGGCGCATAGGCCGACAGGCGCTGGAAGCCGCCCAACGTGAACCCGATGCCGTTGCTGCCCAGGCTGGTCTCGTTGGACGACAGGCTGCGCGCCCCTTCCAACGCCACGTTCACGGTATTGAGGCCGCTGCCGAAGGCCCACAGCACCTTGGCCTGCACATCCGAATAGCGGTTGTCGCTGCCGCCAAAGCCGTGGTTGGCCTCGGCGTAGGCGTAGTAGCCCTTGCGCGGGAATAGCACGTCGTCCAGCTGGTCGATGGTCAGGCGAATACGCGCCGAGGGCTGGTTGCTGCTGCCGCTGGGGAAGACAGTGCCGCCGCTATCGATGGGGTAGTCATAGTTGGGCGCATAGCGCTGGTGGCGGTAGTTCAGGCCCACCCGCAGCTCGCCCAGGCGCGCCAGCGGCAGGCCGAGGTCGACCCCGGCGATGGCGCTGTCGAGGCGGTATTCATTGAGCGGCGAGGCCTTCACGTCGCTGCCGTCGGCGTACAAGTCCAGATAGCGGCGGCTGAGCTCCACATAGGGCGCGATGTACGCACCGGTACTGCCCCAGATCGGCTGGCGCAGCTCGCTTTGCAGGCTCAGGCGGGTGTTGCCCAGCACCAGGTCGTTGCGCCACTCCAGGCCGCTGGCGTTGATCCAGGGATAGCGGTGGCCGATCTGCAGGTTGTAGCCGCCGCGGCCGTTGAAGCTGTTGGACAGGCCCAGGCCGAACAGCAGGTATTGCGGCCCCCAGGATTTTTCTTCGGCATCCACCACCAGCACGTTGCGGCCCTCGCGCGTGATCAACTCCTGCGTCACGCCGTTGAAGTCGCCGTTGGCCGAGAGTGTCGACAGTTCGCGATTGAGCTCGGCGCCGTCATAGACGTCGCCGGGCTTGGCCTTCAGTTTCCCGCGCACGTAGTCGGTCGGGATGTGCTTGCCGCTGCGCACCTCGATGGCGTCAATGCGCGTGCCCTCGGCCAGCGCGCTGCCGTTGCGCGCGCGTTCGGCAAGGTAAGCCTGCCAGCGCTGCGGCGGCAGCGACAGCTCGGTCAAGCGCACATTCTGCCGCTGGGCGGCATCCCAGCCGGCGTTGATGCCGTCCTTGCCGCGCGCGAAATCGGTGAAGGAGACGCCTTCCAGCTGCGGCTCGATCAGCACGTCGCCGCTGCCCAGCAGTGCCTTTTGCGCCTGCACGTTCTGCTGGATCAGGATGCCCACCATCTGCTGCGCCACCGCGGTGGGCGACTGTAATGCCGCCGCGTCCTGCAGCGGTGTGGCGATGTTGACCGCGATGATCACGTCGGCGCCCATCTCCCGCGCCGTCTGCACCGGTAGGTTGCTGACCAGGCCGCCGTCCACCAGCGTGCGCGAGCCGACCCGGAACGGCGCAAACAAGCCCGGCACCGCCATGCTGGCGCGCATCGCGCGCGGCAGCGAGCCTTCCGTCATTTCCACCTTGGTGCCCAGGCTGAGGTCGGTCGCCACCGCCCGGAACGGGATCGGCAGGCGCGAGAAGTCGATATTGGCCGGCAGCCGGGCGGTCCAGTTCTGCAGCAGCGTCAGCAGGTTGTTGCCCTGGACCAGGCCGGGCGCCAGCTTGAGCTTGCCGTCGTCATAGCCGGCCGAGATCGAGATCGGATATTGGTATTCGTCCTCGCGCTGCGACTGCGGCAGGCGCGCGCGGTCGTTGCGGTCGAAGGCGATGTCCGACAGGTTGGTCGCCGCCAGCCGGCGTTCCAGCTCCTCGGCCGACAGGCCGCTGGCGTACAGGCCGCCAATCAGCGCGCCCATGCTGGTGCCGGCGATGCAGTCGACTGGCACGTGCAGCTTCTCCAGGTATTGCAGCACCCCAAGGTGCGCATAGCCGCGCGCGCCGCCGCCGGAGAGCACCAGGCACACGCGCGGGCGATGCGATGGTGGCGGCGAGGCTGATGCCGGATCGGCGCCGGCTGAAGGTTGAGCGGAGGCCGGAACGCCGGCGAGCAGGAAAAGGGAGGGGAGAAGACGCAGGAGCGTCGGGACGAACCGGTGCACGGCAACTGTTCCGCGAAGAAAGGAAATGTAAAGGGATGGCGGATATTACACCAGCGCCCGGCATCGGCGACAAGCGTCGCGAGCGCAACAAGCTGCCGTCAGGATCAGGAGTAGTAACCGCCGCTGGGCGTCGCCGCCAGGAACTGCTTGGCCTGACGGATGCTTTCGGGCGAGACCTGCGCCAGCGATGCCCGGTGGGCCTCGATGCTTTCCCATATCTCGACGATGACGATACGTGTCGGATCGGCGTGGTCCTGCAACAACTCGCAGGACAGGCAGCCGGCCGAGGCGCGGATGTCCGGCAGGATGCCGGTGAGGAAGCTCTTCAGTTCGGCGGCGCAGTGCTCGCGCGCGCGGAAGTTGTTGATGCGGGTGATGCTCATGGCGTTCTCCCTGGGGCCTGTTTTGATGCTAGTCGTCCGCCGTGCGGCATGGCAAGGACTATCCATGCTGCACGGCGACAAGCGATGTTACTGGCCCGGCAGGATGGTCGGCGTGGCGCGCGGCAGCGTGCGCGGGTAATCCTGACTGAAGTGCAGGCCGCGGCTTTCCTTGCGCATCAGCGCGCTGGAGACGATCAGTTGGGCCACGTCGACCAGATTGCGCAGCTCCAGCAGGTCGCGCGAGATGCGGAAGTTGGCGTAGTACTCGTCGATTTCTTCCTTCAACAGGCGGATGCGATGCTGGGCGCGCTCCAGGCGCTTGTCGGTGCGCACGATGCTGACGTAGTTCCACATGAAGCGGCGCAGCTCGTCCCAGTTGTGGGCGATCACCACTTCCTCGTCGGCGTCGGTGACGCGGCTCTCGTCCCATTGCGGCACCTCGGCCACGGCGTGCGTGGCGCCGGCCAGTTCGCGCGCGATGTCTTCGGCCGCCGAGCGGCCCAGCACCAGGCATTCCAGCAGCGAGTTGCTGGCCAGGCGATTGGCGCCGTGCAGGCCGGTATAGGCCGTCTCGCCGACGGCATACAGGCCCGGCAGGTCGGTGCGCCCGGCCATGTCGGTGACCACGCCGCCGCAGGTGTAGTGGGCGGCGGGCACCACCGGGATCGGCTGCTTCGTGATGTCGATGCCGAACTCAAGACAGCGCGCCATGATGGTGGGGAAATGCTCGCCGATGAATTCCGGGCTCTGGTGGCTGATGTCGAGGTCGACGTGGTCCAGGCCGCGCTTTTTCATCTCGAAGTCGATGGCGCGCGCCACGATGTCACGAGGAGCCAGTTCGGCGCGCTCGTCATGCTCGGGCATGAAGCGCGTGCCGGCGGCGGCGCCGGCCGAGGGCGGCAGCTTCAGGTGCGCGCCTTCGCCGCGCAGCGCTTCGCTGATCAGGAATGACTTGGCGTACGGGTGATAGAGGCAGGTCGGGTGGAACTGGATGAACTCCATGTTGGCCACCCGGCAGCCTGCGCGCCAGGCCATGGCGATGCCGTCGCCGGTGGCCGAGTCGGGGTTGGAGGTGTAGAGGTAGACCTTGCCGGCGCCGCCGGTGGCCAGCACGGTGTGCGCGGCGGCAATCGAACGCACCTCGCCGGTGCCGGTGTCCTGCACGTACAGGCCCAGGCAGCGCGGTTGCGCCTTCGGGTCGAGCTTGCGGGCATGGATCAGGTCGATGGCGCAGTGATGCTCCAGCAGCGTGATGTTCGGGTGGGCGCGCACGCGCTGTTCCAGCGTCACCTGCACCGCGTGGCCGGTAGCGTCGGCGGCGTGGATGATGCGGCGCTGGCTGTGGCCGCCTTCGCGCGTGAGGTGGTAGCCCAGTTCGGCGCTGGCGTCGCGGGTGAAGGGCACGCCCTGGTCGATGAGCCACTCGATGGCTTCACGGCCGTGCTCGACGATGAAGCGGGTGGCCGCCTCGTCGCACAGGCCGGCGCCGGCGACCAGGGTGTCGTCGATGTGCTGGTCGTGGCTGTCGCCGGAATCGAGCACCGCGGCGATGCCGCCCTGGGCCCAGTTGCTGGCGCCGTCGAGCAGCTCGCCCTTGGAGATGACGACAACCTTGTGCTTTTCAGCGAGATGGAGTGCAACAGAAAGACCGGCCAGACCGCTGCCGATGATGGCGACATCGAACTTCATGATCGTGGGCAATACCGCTGTAGTGGTGGGAGGCGGTGATTATAACCAGCGTCGGCGGGGAAACTGTTTAGATGGTTTTTTAGGCGTTATCGATGGCGATTGATATTGGCATATTTTCGTCCTCTTTCCAGGACGAAATGGAGTCCGTCGGCATAGATGATGCGGTGATGCGGCGCCGTTCGCTGAACGACGCTGGGTTCCTGCTTTCGCAGGAACGACAGAGTGGAGATGGCCAAGACCTCCGCGCGTTCAAGCTGCCGACTACCTGTCATCCCTGCGAAAGCAGGGATCCAGTGTCGTTTGTCGTTTTTCGGTCAAGGCAGCGGCCAAAAGAAAACCGGGCCCCGACTTGCATCGGGGCCCGGTTCAGGCATTGCGGTACGGAAGACTTATTCCGGAATCACCGGCTTGACCTTGGCCGCAGCCTGCTTGGCGCGGATGCGCGCGGCTTCGATGTTTTCACCGGAGGCCAAGGCCACGCCCATGCGGCGGCGCTGGAAGGATTCCGGCTTGCCGAACAGGCGGATGTCGGCGCCCGGGATGCGCAGCGCATCGGCCACGCCTTCGAAGGCGATGGCCTTGGCGTCGTGCTGGCCGTAGATCACGGCGGAGGCGCCCGGGGTCTTCAGCGCGGTGTTGACCGGCAGGCCGAGGATGGCCTTGGCGTGCAGTTCGAATTCGCTTTGCACCTGGCTGACCATGGTCACCATGCCGGTGTCGTGCGGACGCGGACTGACTTCCGAGAACCACACCATATCGCCCTTGACGAACAGCTCGACGCCGAACAGGCCCAGGCCGCCCAGGTTTTCGGTGACCTTGCGGGCGATCTCGCGCGCCTTGTCCAGCGCGGCGGCCGGCATCGGGTGCGGCTGCCAGGACTCGACGTAGTCGCCCTTGACCTGCACGTGGCCGATCGGGTCGCAGAAGCTGGTGATGGTCTCGCCGTTTTCGTTCAATGAGCGCACGGTCAGCAGGGTGATTTCATAGTCGAAGTCGATGAAGCCTTCCACGATCACACGGCCGGCGTCCACGCGGCCACCGGCGGCAGCGTAGTTCCAGGCGCCTTCGATCTCGTCGGGACCGTCGATCTTGGACTGTCCCTTGCCGGAGGACGACATCACCGGCTTGATCACGCAGGGGAAGCCGATCTGGTCGATCGCAGCCTTCAGCTCTTCCAGGCTGTCGGCGAAGCGGTAGGGCGAGGTCGCCAGGCTCAACGTCTCGCCGGCCAGGCGACGGATGCCTTCGCGGTTCATGGTCAGCCAGGCGGCGCGGGCGGTCGGGATGACGTGTGCGCGGCCGGCTTCTTCCAGCTTGACCAAGGTTTCAGTGGCGATGGCCTCGATCTCGGGCACGATCAGGTCGGGTTTTTCCTGCTCGATCAGCGCGGCCAGTGCGGCGCCGTCGGTCATGTTGATGACGTGGGCGCGATGCGCCACCTGATGGCCGGGCGCGTTCTCGTAGCGGTCCACCGCAATCACTTCAACGCCCAGGCGCTGCAGCGCGATGATGACTTCCTTGCCGAGCTCGCCGGAGCCGAGCAGCATGACTTTGGTAGCCGATGGAGAAAGCGGGGTGCCGAGTCGGGTTGGTTTTTTCATAAGGGAAGAAGTGGATCAGCAGGGCGCTGATGCGGTGCGAGAAATAAATAACGGGCGGACGATACCAAATCTTGCTGCGTTTGGACAGCCGCAATGCCTGCAGTTTCATCGCGCGGGAATAGGTAAATTTTTGCAGATATTTCTACGTAGAAATGATTGTGGGGCAGAGACGCCCGGTGCAAGGCTGAACTTCCCCCTATCGGTCAGCAACAGCCGGTAAAACGCATCAACGCCCAAACCGGCGATGGCCGGGCCGTCCTTGCGCCGCTATCAAAAAACGCCCGGTCATCGTAATTATTTTTGGTCCAGATGCAAATCCAGCATGGCCCCGGAGAGCGATTTACCGTGTGCGTCCAGCGCCAGCGAGCGCGTCACGCCGCCGCCCAGCGCGCTGCGCATGACGAAGTTGAGTGCGCCCAGGTGTGGCAGCTCGTAGCGCACTACGTCGCCATGCACCACGCCGGCAAAGTGTGCGCGTACGCGCTCGGTGGTGAGTTCGCGCGCCAGCAGCGCGTAGTCTTCCAGGCGATAGGCGATCACCGAGATGTTGGAGATGTCGCCTTTGTCGCCGGCGCGGGAGTGGGCAATGTCACGCAGCAGCATGGGCGATCTCCTCGAATTGGATGGATGGTGTCACCAGCTCGCGCGGCAGCAGCAAGGACAGTACTGCGACCACCTCGCGCGCCGACTTGGTGGCGCCGCCGCCGCCGGCCGGGCCATTCGTATAGAGCGTCTCGACCTCGTTGCCGATGCGCACCGCTTCCTTCATGCTGGCGGTGCGGCCGGCCACGCGGGCACGCACCTCGAACGGTTCGGCCGCGCCTTGCGACATCGCGGCGCCGCAGATGGCGTTCACGCCGATCAGCTCGAAGCGCAGCTCCTCGCTTTGCACGCCGGTCAGCGCCAGCCGCTCGCGCACGATATCCAGCGCCAGCTGCGCGCGCGCCTGGGCGCCCGGACCGGCGTAGGAAATCTGGCCTTCGCCGATGAAGCTGTCGCGGTAGCCCAGCGTGGTCTTCAGCGTGGCCGTGCGTGCGCGGCCGCGACCGCCGGAGACGGCCACGCGATCGGGGCCGATCTCCACGATCTGCGCCTGCGAGAAGTCGGCCACCACATCCGGCGTGAAGTAGCTGCGTGGATCGTGCAGCTCGTAGAGCAATTGTTCCTTGCAGGTCTGCGCGCTGACGCGCCCGCCCGAGCCGGCTACCTTGGTGATCACCGCGCTGCCGTCGGCGCTGACTTCGCCGATGGGAAACCCCAGGCGCGCCAGGCCGGCCACGTCCTTCTTGCCCGGATCGGCGAAATAGCCGCCGGTGATCTGGCCGGCGCATTCCAGCAGGTGGCCGACCAGCGTGCCTTGTCCGAGCTTGTCCCAGTCGTCCAACGCCCAGCCGAACTCATGCACCAGCGGCGCCAGCACCAGCGCCGGATCGGCCACGCGGCCGGTGACCACGACGTCGGCGCCGGCCTGCAGCGCTTCGACGATGGGCGCGATGCCGAGGTAGGCGTTGGCCGAGATCAGCTTGTCGCCCAGCGAGGCGACCGGCTGGCCGTTGTCCTCGATGGAAAAGCCGCCGTCCTTCACCACATGCAGCACGTCGTCGCCGGTGACGGCCGCCACTTTCAGGCGCGGCAAGCCGAGCTCTTGGCCGATTTCGCGGATGCGGCGCGCAGCCGCTTGTGGATTGGCCGCGCCCATGTTGGTCACGATGCGGATGCCCTTGGCCACGCAGGTCTTTAAGACGGCATGCATGCGCTCGGCCAGCAGCGGGTCGTAGCCTTTGGCCGGATCGGCCAGGCGCGCTTGCTGGCCGATGGCGATGGTGCGCTCGGCCAGGCACTCGAAGATGAGGTAATCGAGTTCGCCTTTCTCGGCCAGTTCGGCGGCCGGCTCGATGCGGTCGCCCGAGTAGCCGGCGCCGGCGCCGATGCGCACTACGCGCTGGGTCGGATCTGTTGTGCGGTTCATGCTGCTTCCAATCGTTGTGGCGGGGTAGGCCGGGTTGTCTTGCCGTCTCAGAACAGCGGGAACAGGCCCAGCAGGACGCAGGCGATGGTCATGACGATCGACGCGCCGAAGAGGAACGGAATGGTGTACTTCTGGTGGTCGGCCAGTTCGATGCCGGCCAGGCCGCATACCAGGAAAGTGGCCGGGGTCAGCGGGCTGACCGGGAAGCCGGTGGTCATCTGGCCCAGCAGCGCGGCCTGCGCCACCTGGATGGTCGGCACGCCCAGCATGTGGCTGACTTCGGCGATCACCGGCAGCACGCCGAAGTAGAAGGAATCCGGGTCGAACAGCAGCGACAGCGGCATCGACAGCACGCCCAGCACCACCGGGATATGGCTGGCCATCTCCGGCGGCACGAAGCCCACGGCGGTCTTGGCCATCGCGCTCAGCATGCCGGACTTGGTCATGATGCCGGTGAACACGCCGGCGGCGAACAGGATACTGGCCATCAGCAGCGCGGCCTTGGCGTGGGCGTCGATACGTTCGCGCTGCATGGTGACGTCGCGGTAGTTGATCATCAGCGCGGCCACTACGCCGACCATGAACATCACCACCGGATCGACCTTGCCGCTGATCATCACGCCCAGCACCACCACGGTCAGCGCGATGTTGATCCAGAAGTTCTGCGGACGGCGGATCTTCAGTTGCGCCTCGGTCAGCTCATGCTGCTGCACGAAGTCCACGGTGGAACCCTTGCCCAGGCCGAGGCGGCGCTCTTCCTTCAGGCCCAGCAGGTAGGAGGCAATGAAGACGAACGCCAGGCCCACCAGTTGCACCGGCACCAGCGGCGTGAAGATGTCCGACACCGGAATGTGCAGCGCGGCCGAGGCGCGGATCATGGGGCCGGTCCAGGGCAGGAAGTTGACGCCGGCGGCCATCGAGGCCACGCACGCCAGGATGCGCTTGTCGATGCCCAGCCGGTTGTACAGCGGCAGCATGGCCGGGATGGTGATCAGGAAGGTCACCGCGCCCGAGCCGTCCAGGTGGATCAGCAGCGCCAGCAGCGCGGTGCCGGGCACGATGCGGGTGGGGCGGCTGCCGACGGTCTTGAGGATGCGGCTGATGATCGGGTCCAGCATGCCGGCGTCGGTGACGATGCCGAAGAACAGGATGGCGAACACGAACATGCCGGCCACCGGCGCGATGGCGGTGACGCCGGAGACGATGAACTTCGAGGTCTGCAGTCCGAAGCCGCCGATCAGCGCGGCAATGATGGGGATGGCGATCAGCGCCACCAGCGGCGACATCTTCTTGGTGAGGATCGCCGTGAACAATAGGACGATCGTGACAAAGCCGAGCAAGGCAAGCATGCGTGTCTCCTGGATTTTTAATTCGATTTCTTATGGGATCCGCTGCGGCCGCAAGCGTGGTCGGCGGAAGTAGGGCGAGTGTAGGTTTGCGGCGATTTTGTTGTAAAGTTGATTTTTCCGATCAATTGATCGGTTTTTAAAATCAATCAGGCGCGCCCAAGGCAAGCCTTTTTCCAGCTCTCACACGTCATGCACGTCAACATCTCCACCCGCTTGCTGCAAGCCTTCCTGGCGTTGTCGGATTGTCGTCATTTCGGCCATGCGGCCGAGCGCTGCCACGTCTCGCAGTCGGCCTTCAGCGTGATGATCCAGAAGCTGGAGGCCGCCGCCGGCGCGCGCCTGTTCGAGCGCGATACGCGCAACGTCACGCTCACCCCCGAGGGTGAGTTGTTCGTCGAGGTCGCGCGCCAGCTGGTGGCCGATATCGACGCTGCCTTTTCCAACATGAGCGACTACGTCGCACGCCGCAAGGGGCGGGTGGCGATCGCCGCCTTGCCGTCGCTGGCCGCGGGCTGGTTGCCGCCGCTGCTGGCCGACTATCGGCAACGCTTCCCGGGCGTGACGGTGGAGCTGTTCGACGCCATCTCGGACCAGTGCCTGGACCTGCTGCGCCAAGGCAAGGCCGACATTGCGCTGACCGCGCCGGGCCCCAACCTGATCGAGTTCGACACCCGCCCGCTGTGCTCGGATCCGTTTTATCTGGTGTGCCGCAGGGACCATCCGCTGGCCGCCAAGCGCCGCATCAAGGTGCCGCAGCTGGCCGGCTGCGAGCTGATCCACCTGGCGCGCTCGACCAGCGTGCGCCAGCATTTGGAGGCCATGCTGCATCCCGCCGGCACGATCAACACAGGGTTAGAGGTGGAACACCTGGCCACCGTGGCGGCGTTGATCGAGAGCGGGCTGGGCGTCTCAGTGGTGCCGGAGCTGACGCTGTTCCAGTTCCGCCTGCCCAATCTGGTGGCGATCCCGCTGGACGCGCCCGAGCTGGTGCGACCGCTCCTGATCGTCACGCCCAAGGAGCGCAGCCTGTCGATCGCGGCACAGGGCTTGCTGGAGTTGGTGGAGGCAAAGGCGGCCGCGGAATCCGGCGGCGCGCGCGATAAGGGAGCGAGGAAGGGGCCGAAGAAGGAGCGGGTGCGAGTACGGCCGTGACAGCCGCACGCCCATGAAAAAGGGCCGATCGGATATCCGGTTCCGATCGGCCCAGCTTGAAGGAATATTGCCGACGCAGTCCACCGGATGGCGGAGTCTGCGTCACACCGCTCAATCGGCGGCGTAGATGTCGTTGTGGACGGTTTCCTTGACGAAGAACAGCCCGATGACGACGGTGATCACGGCGATCACGATCGGATACCACAGGCCGTAGTAGATGTCGCCCTTGAAGGCCACCAGTGCGAAGGACGTGGTGGGCAGCAGGCCGCCGAACCAGCCGTTGCCGATGTGGTAGGGCATCGACATCGAGGTATAGCGGATGCGGGTCGGGAACATTTCTACCAGGGCGGCGGCGATCGGGCCGTACACCATGGTCACGTACAGCACCAGGATGAACAGCAGCAACAAGACCATGGGCTTGTTGATCTGGTCCGGATCGGCCTTGGTCGGATAACCGGCGGCCTTGATGTCGTCAGCCAGTTCCTTGGAGAAGGCCTTGTCCTTCGCAGCGGCATCTTCCTTGGACAGGCCGGCGGCGTCATAGGAGGTGATGATCTTGTCGCCGATCTTGACGGTGGCCACCGAGCCCGGTGCGCCGGCCACGTTCTCGTAGTTCACCGATGCGGCCGACAGCTTGGCCTTGGCGATGTCGCACGAGGAGGTGAATTTCTTGGTGCCGGTCGGGTTGAACTGGAACTGGCAGCTTGCCGGATCAGCGGTCACGATCACCGGGGCCTTTTGCAGGGCGGCTTCCAGCGCCGGGTTGGCGAAGTGGGTCAGGCCGTTGAAGATCGGGAAGTAAGTCACTGCGGCGATCAGGCAGCCGCCCAGGATGATGGGCTTGCGGCCGATCTTGTCCGACAGCGAACCGAAGAACAGGAAGAACGGCGTGGCCAGCAGCAGTGCGGCGGCGATCAGGATGTTGGCGGTGGCGCCGTCAACCTTGAGCGACTGTGTCAGGAAGAACAGCGCGTAGAACTGGCCGGTGTACCACACCACGGCCTGGCCGGCGGTCAGGCCCACCAGCGCCAGGATCACCAGCTTGAGGTTCTTCCACTGGCCGAAGGCTTCGGTCAGCGGCGCCTTGGAGGTCTTGCCTTCGGACTTCATTTTCAGGAAGGCCGGCGACTCGTTCATGGACAGACGGATCCACACCGAGATGGCCAGCAGCAGGATGGAGACCAGGAAGGGAATGCGCCAGCCCCATTCGGCAAAGGCGGCTTCGCCCACGGAGGTGCGCACGCCCAGGATCACCAGCAGCGACAGGAACAGGCCAAGGGTCGCGGTGGTCTGGATCCATGCGGTGAAGGCGCCGCGGCGGCCTTCCGGCGCGTGTTCGGCCACGTAGGTGGCTGCGCCGCCGTATTCGCCGCCCAGCGCCAGGCCCTGCAGGATACGCAGGATGATCAGGATGATCGGGGCGGTGATGCCGATGGAGTTGTAGTTGGGCAGGATGCCGACGATGAAGGTCGACGCGCCCATGATCAGGATGGTGACCAGGAAGGTGTATTTGCGTCCCACCAGGTCGCCCAGGCGGCCGAACACCAGCGCGCCGAACGGGCGCACGATGAAGCCTGCGGCGAAGGCCAGCAGCGCGAAGATGAAGGCGGTGTTGGGGTCGGTGCCGGCGAAGAACTGCTTGGCGATGATCGCCGCGAGCGAGCCGTACAGGTAGAAGTCATACCATTCAAAAACGGTGCCTAGCGAAGAGGCAAAAATGACCTTGCGCTCTTCAGGTGTGATGCCGCGCGCAGTCGTGTTGACTGATGCTGTCGTCATGCTGGTCTCCTTGGTTTTAGTAGATAGTTTTTTGCATGGCCGAATGGGGCGTTATGCAAGAACGCAGCAGAGATGTTGTGACTGACGCGACAGCCATCCCCGGTTTACACAAAATTGCGATATTGGTTCCGCATTGCTTGCGTAATGGCCCACTTGTCCACGGCGCGAGTGTGCGACGCCAACCTTACGCAGGACTTGCTTGAAACTTACACAAGCTTACAGCCGGGCAAGCACGGAAATGAGCTGCGGCGCAGCAAAAAAGAAGCCGCCTGGCGCGGCTTTTCGGGGAGATGGTTGATTTTGCGGCGCAGCGATCGGGGTGGCCGCGCTCGCATTTTGCGTTCAGCCGAAGCTGACGGTTTTTTCGAGGAAGTCGATGAACACGCGCACCTTGGCCGACAGGTTCAGGCGCTCCGGGTAGACGGCGTAGATATCCGCCGGCGGAAGATCCCAATCGGGCAGCACGCGGCGCAGGCGACCGGCATCGATGAATTGCTGCACGTCCCATTGCGATCGCAGCAGCAGGCCGTGGCCGTCCAGCGCCCAGTGCAGGGTGGCCTCGCCGTCGTTGCTGCTCATCGCGCCGTGCACCTTCACCGTCTGCTGGCGTTTGCCGCGGCTGAAATGCCAGGTGCCGTAGGCGGTGTCGTTCTCGCGCAGCACGATACAGCGATGGCTGCGCAGGTCGTCGGGGGATTGCGGCTCGCCATGCTGTTCCAGGTAGGACGGAGCGCCGCAGATGAAGCGCCGGTTGGAGGCCAGCCGGCGCGCCACCAGCCGCGAGTCGGGCAGCTCGCCGAAGCGGATGCCGACATCGAAGGCCGACTCGGCCAGGTTCATCGGGCGGTCGGTCAGGTCCAGCTGCACGTCGACCTCGGGGTAGCGCAGGCGGAACGCCGACAGCGCCGGCGCAATATGCCGGCGGCCGAAGCCGAAGGTGGCGTTCACCTTCAGCAGTCCGCGCGGCACCTCGCGGCTGCTGGAGACCATGCGCTCGAGCTCCTGCACCTCTTCCAGCAGTCGCGAGCCGGTCTTCAGGTACAGCTCGCCCTCCTGCGTCATCGCCAGCCGGCGCGTGGTGCGGTTGAGCAGGCGCACGCCCAAGCGCTTTTCCAGTTGCGCCAGCCGCGCGCTCACCGCCGGCGGCGTCAGGCCCAGGTCGCGCGCCAGCGCCGACAGGCTGCCGTAACGCACCAGGCGGGTGAAGAATTCAATGTCGCTGATCGGATCCATGGCGGCGGGCTTTGTTTTATTCGTAATTTAAATTTAAGAATAGCTTAAATGACTATGCATTATGCCGCGTTGGCTATGAAGTTACACTGATTTCGCCAGTGAAAGCGATGAATTCCATCGCATGGCGTATCAGGAGACATCGTGGGAAAGACCCTTTACCGGAAGATCGTGGACGGCCACACCGTCTTTCAGGTCGACGAGCAGCACGTGGCGCTCTACGCCGACCTGCACATCATGAACGAATACACCAGCCCGCAGGCCTTTGCCGGGCTGGCCGAGAAGAACCTGCCGGTGCGCTGCCCGCAAAAGCAGATGGGCATCGTCGACCACGTGATCCCCACGCATCCGGTGGCCCGCGCCGCGCGCACCATCGTGATCGACGCCGCCGCGCAACAGGCCGCCAACTTCACCCGCAATTGCAAGAAGCACGGCATTCACCTGTTCGACGTGCAGGACCGGGAGCAGGGCATTGAGCACGTGGTGGCGCCAGAGATCGGCCTGATCCGCCCGGGCATGGTGGTGCTGTGCGGCGATAGCCACACCACCACCTACGGCGCGCTGGGCGCGCTCGGCTTCGGCATCGGCACTTCCGAAGTGGAGCACGTGCTGGCCACGCAGACGCTGATCTATCGCGTGGCCAAGGACATGCGCATCCGCGTGGACAGCAGCCTCGCCGCGGGCGTCACCGCCAAGGATCTGGTGTTGTACATCATCGCCCGCATCGGCGCGCAGGGCGCGCGCGGCTACGCGGTCGAGTATTGCGGCAGGGCCATCGAGGCGCTCTCGGCCGAAGCTCGCATGACCCTGTGCAACATGACGGTGGAGGCCGGCGCGCGCGGCGCGCTGGTGGCGCCGGACGATGTGAGCGTGCGCTACGTGGCCGAGCGCATCCGCGACATGCCGGCGCAAGCGATCGCGGCCGCCTGCGAACAATGGCGCGCGCTGAAGTCGGATGCCGACGCCGTCTTCGATATCGAACATCGCTTCGACGCCGCCGACGTCGCCCCCTATGTCACCTGGGGCACCAGCCCTGACCAGGCGATTCCGGTGAGCGGCCGCATCCCGGCGCTGCCGGGCCAGCCGCTGGAGCAAGCCAACGTCGCCAAGGCCTTGAACTACATGGGCCTGGACGCCGGCGCTGCGCTTGACGGGCTGGCGGTCGACCATGTCTTCATCGGCTCCTGCACCAACGCCCGCATCGAGGACTTGCGCGAAGTGGTGGCGGTGGTGCGCGGCAGAAAGGTGGCCGCCGGCGTGCGCGCCATGGTGGTGCCGGGCTCGGGCCGAGTGCGCGAGCAAGCCGAGCGGGAAGGGCTGGCGGCGACCCTGATCGACGCCGGCTTTGAATGGCGCCAGCCGGGGTGCTCGATGTGCCTGGCCATGAATGACGATGTGCTGAAACCGGGCCAGCGCTGCGCCTCCACCACCAACCGCAATTTCGAGGGGCGCCAGGGACGCGGCGCCCGCACCCACCTGATGAGCCCGGCGATGGCCGCCGCCGCCGCGCTGGCCGGCCGCATCGTCGACGTGCGCAAGGAGTTCAAGCATGAGCAGGCATGACATCGTGGCCGGCATTGCCGCGCCGCTGACCATCGACAATCTCGACACCGACCAGATCATGCCCAAGCAATTCCTGCTGGGCATCGACAAGAGCGGTCTGGCGCGCGGCGTGCTGTATGACCTGCGCATGGATGGCGAGGGCCGGCCGCGCGCCGACTTCGTGCTGAACCGCCCGGAGTACCAGGGCGCGCGCATCCTGGTGGCCGGCGCCAATTTCGGTTGCGGTTCCAGTCGCGAACACGCGGTGTGGGGGCTGATGCAGGCCGGCATCGAGGCAGTGATCGCGCCCAGCTTCGGCGAGATCTTCTACTTCAATGCGCAGAACAACCGCTTGCTGCTGGTGACGCTGGCGCCGGAGGAAGTCGCGGCGCTTGCCGCGACGGTGGGTCGGGACGGCGGCAGCGCCATGAGCATCGACGTGCAGCGCCAGCGCGTGGTCGCGGCCGACGGCGTGGAATACGCCTTCGAGCTGCCGCTGCGCCAGAAGCGCATGTTCACCGAAGGGCTGGACATGATCGGCATGACGCTGGCCGACGCCGGCGCCATCGACGCTTTCGAACAACAACACCGGGCGCAGAACCCGTGGATGCAGATCGACCTGCCGCGCCAGCAGGTATCGGTCGCACAAGCCTGAATCAGCTTCAGGTCGCCGCATGACGGCACACCGGTCCGCGACGGCGGGCCGGTATTCCAATCCCAACAGGAGACAACCATGGAAAGTCCATCCATCGCACAGGACGCGCCGGCGCTCGGCCGTTTTTCCGCATTCACCCAATTTCGCATCGGCGGCATGCCCTTGCCGATGTTCGCCGCGCTCACGCTGGTGACCGCGCTGGCGATTGCCAGCGGGCGCCTGCCCAACGACATGATCGGCGGCTTCGCCGTGCTGATGTTGTCGGGCCTGCTGCTGTCCGAGATCGGCCGGCGCATCCCGCTGCTGCGCCACATTGGCGGCCCGGCGATCCTGTGCCTGTTCGTGCCGTCGGCGCTGATCGGTTACGGCCTGATGGAGCCGGCCGCGCTGAAGACCATCACCACCACGATGAAGACGGCCAACCTGCAATACCTCTACATCGCCTGCCTGGTGGCCGGCAGCATCCTGGGCATGAACCGCAAGATCCTGATCCAGGGCTTCCTGAAGATGTTCGTGCCGCTGCTGGCCGGCACCGCGGCGGCAGTCGCCGCAGGCATCCTGGTCGGCCTGGCTTTCGGTTACGACCCCAAGCACACCTTCTTCTTCATCGTCGTGCCCATCCTCGGCGGCGGCATCGGCGAGGGTGTGTTGCCGTTGTCGATCGGGTATTCCCAGATCCTCGGCACGCCGCAGGGCGACCTGATCGCCTCGCTGGTGCCGGCGGCACTGATCGGCAACGTGGTGGCGATTCTCTCGGCCGGCCTGCTGAAGCGCTTTGGCGAGCAGCACCGCCGGTACAGCGGCGACGGCGTGCTGGTGCGCACCGGCGAAGACCAAGAGCTGCTGCGCGAGAAGAAAGACGAGGCCCCGCTCGACCTGAAGCTGATGGGCGCGGGCCTGCTGCTGGGCTGCTCGCTGTTCATCCTCGGCGAGCTGCTGGCGCCGCTGACCGGGATCCCCGGCCCGGTGCTGATGATCGTGGCGGCGGCGCTGCTGAAGGTGGTGCGCAGCATTCCCGAGAGCATGGAGACCGGCGCATACCAGATGTACAAGTTCATGTCGACCAACCTGACCTTCGCCATCCTGGTCGGCCTGGGCACCTTGTTCGTCTCGTGGGACAAGCTGATGGCGGCGTTTTCGCCGGCTTATTTCGTGATCTGCGCGGTGATCGTGCTGGCGATGGTGGCGGCAGGATTTTTCGTCGGCGCCTGGCTGAAGATGTACCCGGTCGAGTCGGCCATCGTCACGGCCTGCCATAGCGGCCTGGGCGGCACCGGCGACGTCGCCATCCTGTCGTCGTCCAACCGCATGGGGTTGATGCCGTTCGCGCAGATTTCCACGCGCATCGGCGGGGCGGCGATGGTGGTGATTGCGACCGTGTTGATGAAGCTGTTCTATTGACCGCAAGCCGCGCGAGTGCGCGGCGAACGACGCTGGGCCCCTGCTTTCGCAGGGGCGACGGCGCGTACTATTTCAAATAGCTTGTCGTCCCTGCGAAAGCAGGGACCCAGTGTCTTTCGTGGCGTATCGACGGCCGTTGAACGACGCTGGGTCCCGGCCTTCGCCGGGACGACGGAGATATTTTCTGCTTAGCTGAGTGACATTGGCGCACCAGGTCGCCGTCTTCTTTTGACGCTACGGGCGTTCAAGCCAGCGCCGTCGTCGGCAGCGGCGCCGTGGCCGGGTTGCCGGACGGCAGCGCGTCGCCCGACAGCAGCGCCTTGACCACGCGTTCACCCAGGCCCAGGCCCACGCTCATGCCGATGCCGGTGTGCATCAGCACCACCGAGGTCTTGTCGTCGATGGCGGTGGCGGTGAAGGGGCCGGGGCCCTTGCTGCCGTACACGCCTTGCCAACGCTCGACCACTTTCACGCGCGTGCCCAGCGTGTGCTCGACCAGGCCCAGCATCAGCTCGTCGACTTCTTCGCTGTTGAACGGCGGCGAGTCGATGCCGTAGTGGTGCGAATCGCCCACGATCAGCTCCTGATAAGGCGTCGGGCTGACCAGCAGGTGGATGCCGTGCTTGTTGAGCAGCGGCGCGGTTTGCTCGATCTCGGCATGCACCGCGCGCGCGGTGGGCAGGTCGGAGAAGGCGCCGTAATGGGTGCAGGACAGGCCGGTCAGCACCGCGTGCGTGAGCGGCAGCGCGTCTTCGGTCTTCAGGCGCAGCATCTGCAGGCGGCACTGCTTCAGGTTCATCGATTGCAGCTTGTCGGCGAACAGGGTCAGGTAATCGTGACCGGAGCAGACGATCACGCGTTCGGCGCGGAACTCGCCGGCCGTGGTCGACAGGCGGCCGTCGCCGGCGCCGTGCACCAGGGTGTTGAAGCGGAAGTGCACGCCCTGCGAGTGCAGGTAGGCCACCAGCGCCGGCATCGCCTCGCGCGAATACAGCTGCAGGTCTTCGGTGCCGTGCAGGGCCGAGCGGTGGTGGCGGAAGCGGCCGCCGTACAGTGCTTCGAGCTTCTCGCCCTGCAGCAGCGAGGCGCGGTATTCGTACTGGCGCGCGCGCACGATCATGAACTCCTGCAGCACGTCGTGTTCGGCGGCGGTGCGGGCGAACAGCAGGGTGCCGGCTTCGCGGGCGCTGAAGTGGGCGCGCGCGGCGAGGTGCAGCCACAGTTCGCGGCTTTCGCGCGCCAGGTCCAGCATGACGCCGGGCGGCTGGCCGGTGACCAGGCCCATGCCGAAGTTGCGGATCGACGCGCCCAGCGGCGTGCCGGTGCGCTCGAACACGGCCACGCGCAGGCCGCGCTTGACGGCGGCGTAGGCGTGCGCCAGGC
This sequence comes from Herbaspirillum sp. LeCh32-8, assembly GCF_017814915.1. Lineage (GTDB taxonomy): Bacteria > Pseudomonadota > Gammaproteobacteria > Burkholderiales > Burkholderiaceae_D > Herbaspirillum. The sequence goes on from NZ_JAGIPZ010000001.1 coordinate 791,940, forward strand.
CCAGGATGCCTGAGCCGACCACGGCGACGTCGAAGTGATTTGGATCGGTGTTGCTCATGAATGCTCCATCGGAATCTGTTTGCGAGATGTGTGCTGCCTGTTTTGTGCGGGCGCTCTGGCGTCGCTCGTCGGCGTGCGGCGTTGTTGCCGCGCTGCTTATCCTCCCCGCATGCCGCCGCAGGCGTGCGCTGCGGCGGCATGGGTACTACCGATGCATGGCCGGTATTACTGTTTCTTTTCGGCCTTGCTTTCGTAGCGCTTGCTCCACTCGGTCAGGATGCGGTCGCGGTTGGTGCTGGCCCAGGTGAAGTCGTTCTTCACCAGGCGCTTTTCGTAGTCGGCCGGCAGCAGTTCGTCCGGCTTGGCCACGCCAGGGATGGCGACCACGGCGAAGTTCTTTTCATACAAGGCCATGGCGTCCTTGCTGGCCGAAAAATCTGCCAGTTTCTTGGCGGCTTCCAGGTTCTTGGTGCCCTTGACGATGGCGGTGGCTTCGATGTCCCAGCCCAGGCCTTCGCTCGGCAGGATCACGTCGATCGGCGCGCCTTCCTTCTTGGTCTTCACGGCGCGGTATTCAAACGCGATGCCGATCGGGAACTCGCCGGTGGCGGCCTGCTTGCAGGGCTTGGAGCCGGAGTGGGTGTACTGGCCGATGTTCTTGTGCAGGGCGTCCATATAAGCCCAGCCCTTGTCTTCACCCATCATTTGCAGCCAGGCCGAGACGTCCAGGTAGCCGGTGCCGGAGGAGGCCGGGTGCGGCATCACGATCTTGCCGGCGTAGACCGGCTTGGTCAGGTCGGCCCAGGAGGTCGGCTTGGGCAGGCCCAGCTTTTGCGCTTCCACGGTGTTGAAGCAGATGGCCGAGGCCCACACGTCCATGCCGACCCACGCCGGCGGATTGGCGGCGCTGCGGTACTTGGCGTCGATTGCCGACAGGCCCTTGGGCGCGTACGGGGTCAGCATGCCTTCCTTGTCCAGCAGCGCCAGGCTGGTGGCGGCCAGGCCCCAGATCACGTCGGCCTGCGGATTGGCCTTCTCGGCCATCAGCTTGGCGGTGACGATGCCGGTGGAGTCGCGCACCCACTTGATCTCGATGTCCGGATTGGCCTTCTGGAACGCTGCCTGATAGGCCTTGATCTGGTCCGCTTCGAGGGCGGTGTAGACCGTCAGCGTGGTGGCGGCGTGCGCGACCTGTGCCGAGAACAGCATGCCGGCGCCGACGACCGATGCGAGCAGGGTGAACAGCTTGGTTTTCTTCATGATGGCCTTTGGATGGGCTGGGTTGAAAAAGCGTCCGTGGAACGCGGAGGGAGAAATCGCAGAGGCTCGCTCAATGACCGCGGCCGCGCCGCCATGCCTGGGCGCGCGCCACAAAGCCGCTGCCGGCGAAGTGCATCAGCAGCGATGAGGCGGCCGAGGTCAGCAGGATCAGCGTGGACATCGCCGCCGCCGGGCCGACGTCGCCGGCATCGTCCATGTTGAGCACGGCGACCGAGGCCAGTACGGTGTCGGGGCGGTACAGGAAGATCACCGCCGAGACCGTGGTCATCGACGAGACGAACAGGTAGCGGAAGATCTCCAGCAGCGACGGCAGGCACAGCGGCACGGTGACGCGGATGAAGGTCTTGAGCACTGGCACCTTCAGCGACAGCGAGGCGGCTTCAAATTCGGGATCGAGCTGCTTCAACGCGGTGACCGCGGTCAGGTGCGCCGTGGTGTAGAAGTGCACCACCGAGCACACCACCAGCAGCGCCATGGTGCCGTACAGGAAGTTGAACGGATTGGCCGGATGGTTGAAGAACAGCAGGCTGCCCAGGCCCAGCACCAGGCCGGGGACGGCCATGGGCAGGAAGCACAGGAAGCGCAGCAGCGGACTCAGCACTGCGCCCAGCCGCGCCGGGCCGCGCGTCTTTTCCATCAGCCAGGCGCCGGTGAAGATCACCACGGTGCCGACCACGCTGGTGCCGCAGGCCAGCTTCAGGCTGTTCCAGTAGGCCAGCCAGCCGCCGCCGTCCATGTTGTCGAAGTCGTAGTGCTGCAGCGTCAGCGCCAGGTTGTAAGGCCACAGCTTGACCAGCGAGGCGCCTATGGCGACGGCGATCATCAGCAGGATGGCGGCCGAGATCAGCAGCACGGCGAGCAGGTTGAAGCCGTCGCGGCGCCAGTCCGGGCGCGGCACGTAGGCTTCCGAGCGGCTGCTCATCTGGGCCCGCTGGCGGCGCTGCAGCCAGGCGTCGACGGCGAAGGTCAGCACCGCCGGCACCAGCAGCAGCAAGCCGATCAGCGCGCCGCGGCCGAACTGCTGCTGGCCGACCACCGCCTTGTAGGCTTCCACCGCCAGCACGCTGTAGGCGCCGCCGGCGATCTTGGGCACGCCGAAGTCGGTGATGGTCAGCGTGAAGACCAGGCAGAACGCGCCGAAGATGCCGTAGCGCGTGGCCGGCAGCGTGACGCTGGTGAAGGTGCGCCAGCGCGAGGCGCCCATGGCGTTGGCGGCGTCATACAGGCGGCCGTCGGCCTGCGACAGCGCCGACAGCAGGATCATCAGCGCATGCGGGAAGGTGTAGAACACTTCGCCCAGCAGGATGCCCCAGAAGCCGTAGATGCTGCCGTTCATCAGTTCCTTGAACAGGCCCTGGTTGCCGAACAGATAGATCAGCGCGATGCCCGGCAGGAGCGACGGCGCCAAAAGCGGCAGCAGGCCGATGCCGCGCCACATGCCCTTGAACGGGATGCAGGTGCGCTGCAGCGCGTAGGCGAAGGCGTAGGCCAGCGGCACCGTCACCGCGGCGGTGACGAAGGACACCCACAGGCTGCGGCTCACCATGGGCAGGAAATTGATGTTGGAGAACAGCTTGGCAAACGGCGCGCTGCCGGCCCAGGCGCCGTCGGGCGTGAGCACCGCCTGGCCCAGGATGAACAGCAGCGGGCAGCCCAGCGCCACGAGCAGCGCGGCCAGCAGCAGCCATTTCAGGCCCGAGGTCAGCAGCTGGCTGCCGTCCAGCGCGGCCGGCGCGGCGGGCGTGGCCGAGCTTGCTGCAGCGGCTTCGCCATCGGCGTTCATAGCGGGGAGTTTGGTCATGGAGACGGAAGAATTCATGGCGCCGCTTTCCCTGCTCAGACGAAGACCTGCAGCGCCTGGCGCGGCAGCGAGATCCAGATGCCCTGATCGTGGCCGGCGTCGTGCATGGCGTTCAGGCGATCGTGGGCGTCGCCCATGACGTCGGCCAGCAGGGTCTGGCCGGGCAGGGCGTCGGACGCCAGCGCCAGGCGGTAGCGGTTGCCGAGGTAGATGCGATCCACCACGCGGGCGCGGAAGCGGTTGGCGGCGCTCTCATGCGGGAACAGGTCGACCGCCTCCGGGCGGCAGAACAGGCGGCCGTTGGCGAGTTCTTCTTCCTCCGGGCGAATCTCCAGCTGCAGCGTGCCGACCGCCACCTGCGAGCCGGAAATGCGAGAGAACGGCAGCCAGTTGGACTGGCCGATGAAGTCCGCCACGAAGGGCGAGGCCGGACGGCGATAGATCTCGTCGGGCGTGCCGAACTGCTCGATGCGGCCGCGGTTCATGACGGCGATGCGGTCGGCCATCACCATCGCTTCTTCCTGGTCGTGGGTGACCATCAGCGTGGTGATGCGGAATTCCTTTTGCAGGCGGCGGATTTCCAGCTGCAGGTGTTCGCGCACCTGGGCGTCCAGCGCCGAGAGCGGCTCGTCCAGCAGTAACAGCGAAGGCGAGGGCGCCAGTGCGCGCGCCAGGGCCACGCGCTGCTGCTGGCCGCCGGACAATTGGCCGGGGTACTTGCGTTCGCTGCCCGACAGGCCCACCATGCCCAGCATCTCGGCCACGCGCTCGTGCTTTTGCTGGCGCGACAGTTTGGGCCGACCGGCGCCGTTGTTGAGGCCGTAGGCGACGTTGTCTTCCACCGTCAGGTTGGGGAACAGGGCGTAGGACTGGAACAGGATGCCGTAGTCGCGCGACTGCGGCGGCAGCAGCGAAATCTCGCGCCCGCCGGCGTGCAGCCGGCCTCCGTCCTGGCGCTCCAGCCCGGCGATGGTGCGCAGCAGGGTGGTCTTGCCGCAGCCGGACGGACCCAGCAGGCAGACCATCTCGCCGTGTTTGACTTCCAGCGAAACGCGGTCCAGCGCGGTGAAGGCGCCGAAGCGTTTTTCGATGTCGCGCACCGACAGGAAAATGTCGTCGCCCTCGTGCTGCGGGCTGGTCGATGCGGGGAAGGAAGTTTGCGTCATGTCGGTGTGGTCTCGCTATGGGTGCGGCCCGCGCGGAGCTCGCCGCGCGGTTGCCAACCGCTGTTGTTATTGCCAAAACGCAGTGCTATCGGGCATTTGCGGGGCGTTGCCGGTCTCGAAGGCAAGCGGATGTTACGGCGCAAATGTGACTGCTGGATGACAGCCCCCGTTGTGATAGCGGGGTAATATCCGATCTATAGATTGAAGTTATGGATGATCCTTTTTTGGGCATCACGCGGGGAATCGCAGGCGGAAAAACTTGTCGAAATTCCAGCAGCGGAAGACGTCTTTGAACGTATGGCAAGCTTGCCTCGCTGCAAGCAGGCCGGCGTACATGACGCGGGGAAACGAGGAGAACAACAATGCACAACGTCACCATCAAACCGAAGCGCCTTGGCGCACGACTGGCGGCCGGCGGCTTGGGCGTGGCGGCCTTGCTGGCCGCGTGCTCGGCGCCGGAGAGCACCAAGGAGCAGCGCGACGAGCTGGCTAAGTCCATCATCGAGCAGAAGAAGACCACCGAGGACGGCACCTCCACCGCCACCACGGTGGATGGCTACAAGACCGACCTAGCCAAGCGCATCTCGCAGGTCAACTTCACCAGCGTCTATGTGGAGCGTCCGCAGGCGCTGCTGCGCTCGGTGATCGTGATCAAGTTTGTGGTCGACCGCGACGGCAACCTGGTCAAGAGCGAGATCCTGCGTACGAACCGCGACAAGCACGCCGAGGCCAGCGCGCTGGGCAGCCTGAAGAGCACGGCGCCTTTCCCCAAGCCGCCGGAAGCCCTGCTCAGCCATGGCCGCATCGAGCTCTCCGAAAGTTGGCTGTTCAATAACGACGGACGTTTCCAGCTGCGCAGCGTGGCCCTGGCGCAGATGGATCGTTGAGCCGCCTTTCAGGGGCGACTGCCATCCCGGGCAAGATGCCGCAGGGCATTGGCATGTGTATAATGTCGCGCGTGCACGACTGAGTGCGTGCGCCTGAGCGATGGCCGCTCCGCCGGACCAGGGCGAACGAGAGTTCGCCTTTTTTATTATCCGATCCGGCAGGGTCCGGCCAGGCTCGCCAAACGGCGCCGCGCACCTCCATTGACCGGATCGTTTATTGATTGGCTATTCATGTTTGAATTCATTCGTACCCACCAGCGCCTGATGCAGTTCCTGCTGCTGCTGTTCATCTTCCCGTCGTTCGCTTTCTTCGGCCTGGAGGGCTACAGCCGCCTGACTGACGACAACGGCGTGGCCAAGGTGGCCGGCCAGACCATCACCAAGGAAGAGTGGGATGCCGCGCATCGCCAGCAACTGGACCGCATGCGCCAGGTCTATGGCAACCAGTTCGACGCCAAGCTGTTCGACACCGCGGAAACCCGTCGCGCCATCCTGGACAACCTGATCGCCCAGCGCGCCCTCGGCGCCGAAGTGGTGGCCAACAAGCTGGTGGTGCCTGACCAGGTGCTGCAGCAAAGCATCCTGCAGATCCCCGGCCTGACCAAACCGGACGGCACCTTCGACAACGAGCAGTACCGCGTGCTGCTGGCCGCCCAGGGCCTGACCCCCAAGAGCTACGAAGCCGGCCTGCGCCGCGAAATGGCGCTGCAGCAGTTGAACGCGGCGATCCAGACCACCGCCTTCGCACCCAAGACCGTGGCCGAGAACCTGTCGAACCTGAACGATCAGGAACGCACGGTGCAGATGCTCAACTTCAAGCCGGACACCTACGCCTCGCAGGTCAAGGTGAGCGACGAGATGCTGCAGGCCTACTACGACAAGAACGGCCGCCGCTTTGAAACGCCTGAATCGGCCAATATCGAATACGTGGTGCTGGACGCCGCCGCCGTGGCCGCGCAGTCGGCCGTGACCGACGACGACATCAAGTCCTACTACGAGCAGAACAAGAAGCAGTATTCGACCGACGAGCAGCGTCGCGCCAGCCACATCCTGATCACCGTGAAGAAGGATGCGCCGGCCGCCGACAAGGCTGCCGCCAAAGCCAAGGCCGACGGCCTGGTGGCGCAGCTGCGCAAGAACCCGGGCGACTTCGCCAAGCTGGCCAAGGCCAATTCTCAGGATCCCGGCTCGGCCGAGAACGGCGGCGACCTCGGCTTCTTTGGCCGCGGCGCGATGGTCAAGCCTTTCGAGGATGCAGCTTTCAGCCTGAAGCAAGGCGAGATCAGCGATCCGATCGAGTCCGACTTCGGCTATCACGTGATCGAAGTGACCGGCATCAAGCCGGCTGCGGTCAAGCCGCTGGACTCGGTCAAGGATGAAATCGCCGGCGAAATCAAGAAGCAGATCGCCGCCAAGAAGTACTCCGAGCTGGCCGACCAGTTCAACAACCTGGTCTACGAAAACGGCGACAGCCTGAAGGCCGTGTCCGACAAGCTGAAGCTGAAGATCCAGAGCGCCACCGGCGTGATGCGCAATCCGAACCCGGCTGCCGGCGCCGCGCCGTACAACAACGCCAAGTTCCTGACCGCGCTGTTCACCGACGACGTGATCAAGTCCAAGCACAACACCGAGGCCGTGCAGGCCGCGCCGAACACCCTGATCGCCGGCCGCATCACCGAGTACCACCCGGTGGCCAAGCGTCCGTTCGCGGACGTGAAGGCCGACGTGCAAAAGGCGGTGACGCTGCAGGAAGAGCAGGCGCTGGCGCTCAAGGCCGGACAGGCGCGCCTGGCCGAGCTGCAAGGCAAGGATGACGGCGCCGGCTTCAGCGAAGCCAAGGTGGTGTCGCGCGTGAAGGCCGAAGGCTGGACCGAGGAAGCCTTCAATGCCGTGATGAAGGCCGATACCGCCAAGCTGCCGGTCTACGTCGGCGCTGAAACCCCGGGCCTGGGCTACCAAATCTACCGCGTGACCAAGGTCGAGCAGCCCAAGACGGTTGATGCCGCCCGCCGCAAGACCGAGCAGGAGCAGATCGCCGGCGCGCTGTCGCAGCAGGAAGCGCTGGCCTACCTCGGTTACTTGCGCGAGAAGGCCAAGACCAAGCTGTTGAAGGGCGCCGCCTCGGTGAGCGCCGACGACGCCGCGAAGTAAGTCGCGACGGCGCCTGCCCCGGCTGATGCATCCCGGGGCAAGGGCGCACCGCAGGCGTGAATCGGCGCGTCGGTTTCGCCCCATGCTGGTGATCGGCGACGATCTGTAGGCATGGGCGAGACAATTAGCTAAAAAATATAGAAAGGCCGCTTTCCCAGCGGCCTTTTTTGTTTCATCATGGGAGCCGGCGTCGCATTCCGGCGGGATGCGCGAGGGAGCCGGGCAGGGGAGTCATCGTAGATCTTCTCTTTGTTTTGTTGGCGAAATGTCAGCTTTTCAGCCGATGGGAAGATGCATCGGCGCATGTCCGGACGCGCGCTCGCTTGTCATCCTGATGGCGGTTTGCGTCGTTTCTGAATTGTCCGGCTGCCGTAGAGTTGTCGCTGTCTCCAGTCGCATTCGAAGGGTGTCGTGCCCGATGTTTCTTCTTTGAAATATCGCCGGCGCCATGTGTTGCCAATCAATACCGCGAATACCGACCACGTTTTATGCCTGCCCCAGTCCTGATCATCCAAACCGGCAATTCCAACCAGACCCTCAGAGCCAGCTACGGCGGCTACGCCCAGCAGATCCAGTGCGCCGCCGGGCTGTGCGACAGCGACACCCAGACCGTGACCGTGTACGAAGGCGAGGAGCTCGGCTCCCCGTGCGGCTATCGCGCGGTCTTCATCACCGGTTCGCCGGCCATGGTGACGGACAAGGAAGACTGGAGCGAGCGCACCGCCGAGTGGATCCGCGACGCCGCCGAGCAGGACATGCCGATGTTCGGCATCTGCTACGGCCACCAGCTGCTGACCCACGCCTTCGGCGGCGAGGTCGGCTACAACCCGGCCGGCCGCGCGGCCGGCACCATGCACGTGGAAACCTTCGATTGCTGCCGCAAGGATGAATTGCTGGGCGTGCTGCCGGAACAGTTCCCGGCGCACATGCTGCACATGCAGTCGGTGATCCGCCCGCCCAAGGACGCGATCGTGATGGCGCGCTCGCCGATGGACCCGCACCACATGATCAAGCACAAGCACAATGTGTATTCGACCCAGTTCCACCCGGAGTTCTCGCCGGCGTTCGTGCGGGCGCACCTGAATTACTACGCCGAGGTGTATCGCGGCTGCGGCATCGACGCCATGGCGCTGTGCGACAAGGTCAGCGAGACACCGCAATCGACCGGCCTGCTGCGCCGTTTCCTGGAACTGTACGCGCGGCACTGACACCGGTGCGGCCAAACAAAAAAGCCCCTGTCCCGATAGTCGGCGCAGGGGCTTTTTGCTGCTGCGGCGCGGCGCTTTTACTTTAGGCCCACCAGCGGTTTGAGGTGCGTCCACACGTTGTCCAGCAGGATGGGCTGGGCCTGCTCGTTGGGATGGATGCGGTCGGCCTGGAACAGCTCCATGTTGGCGGCGATGCCATCCATGAAGAAGGGCACCAGCGGCGTCTTGTTCTGTTTGGCCAGCGCCTGGAACATGTCGGAGAAGCGGCGGGTATAGTCCGGGCCGTAGTTGGGCGGGATCTGCATGCCCACCAGCAGCACCTTCGCGCGGCTCTGGTGGGCGGCGTCGATCATGGCCTGCAGGTTGTCCTGGGTGGTTTTCAGCTGCAGGCCGCGCAGGGCGTCGTTGCTGCCCAGCTCGATCACCACCACGTCTGGCTTGTTCCTGGCCAGCAGCGCCGGCAGCCGGTTCTTGCCGCCGATGGTGGTGTCGCCGCTGATGCTGGAATTCACCACGGTGGCGTCGATCTTGTTCTGCTGCAGCCGTTGCTGCAGCAGCTGGGTCCAGCCGCGGCCGCGCTCCAGGCCGTACTCCGCCGAGAGGCTGTCACCGAGCACGAGCAGGGTTTTTGGGGCAGAATAGGCGCTCATCGCCGCCAGCATCAGGGCGATGCCCGCCAGCAGCCGCATCAGTGGCATCAGCCCAGCGCCCATGCGCCGGTGCGCTGCAACCGTCCCGGACCTTCTTGCCTGAATGCCCTGCATGAGCGCTGCCATTTCCATTCCCGCCGATCCCGTTGCTTCCGCTGTGCCTGCCATCGAAGTCCTTCAGTTGTCCAAACGTGTTGCCGATGCCTCGGCCGAATCCGGCCAGCTCACCATCCTGAGCGGCATCGATTTTACCGTGGCCGCCGGCACCACGGTGGCCATCGTCGGCGCCTCCGGTTCTGGCAAGTCGACCCTGCTGGGCCTGTTGGCTGGACTGGATACGCCCAGCGAAGGTTCCGTGAAGCTCGATGGCGAGGACATCTACCGGCTTGACGAAGACGGCCGCGCCGCGCTGCGCAAGCGCAAGCTGGGCTTCGTGTTCCAGTCGTTCCAGTTGCTCGGCCACCTGACCGCGCTGGAGAATGTGATGCTGCCGCTGGAGTTGCGCGGCGACGCGCAGGCGAAGCCGAAGGCCGAAAAGATGCTGGCCCGGGTCGGTCTGGGGCAGCGCCTGAAGCACTATCCGAAATATCTCTCCGGGGGCGAGCAGCAGCGCGTGGCGCTGGCGCGCGCCTTCGTCACCGAGCCGCCGCTGCTGTTTGCCGACGAGCCCACCGGCAGCCTGGATGCCGCCACCGGCGAGGCGGTGATCAAGCTGATGTTTGAACTGAACCAGGAACGCGGCTCCACGCTGGTGCTGGTCACCCACGACAACAGCATCGCCGCGCGCTGCGCACGCACCATCACCATCGCGGCGGGCCGGCTGGCCTGAGGCCGTCCAACGGCGCGAGACTAGACCGACTCCATCGGATCGGCTGCCGGCAGCCGGTGGTGGCGCTTGCGCTCGACCAGGGCGATGCCCACGCCGCTGGCGCAGATGACGGCGATGCCCAGCACCGTCAGGCCGTCGGGAAACTGGCCGAACACCAGCCAGCCCATGCCCGAGGCCGAGATGATCTGGGCATAGAAGAAGGGCGTCAGTACCGAGGCTTCGGCGTGGCGGTAGGCGGTGTTCTGCAGCAGGTGGCCGATGGCGCCGGTGATGCCGGTGGAGATCAGGATTGCCCATTCCACCAGTGTCGGCGTATGCGCGCTCCAGAAGAAGGGCACCGCCAGCGTCGACAGCACGCTGCCGACCAGGGCGCCATAGAACAGCGTCACCATCGGGTCGTCAGCCTGGTTGGCCTTGCGGTTGAGGATGGACATCATCGCCATCGTGAACGCCGACAGCAGGCCCAGCGCCACGCCGTGGGGCGGAATATCGCCGCCCGGGCGGATCACGATCAGCATCCCGGTAAATCCCACCAGCACCGCGATCCAGCGCGAGGCATAGCTGCGCTCGCCCAGCAGCCACGGCGACATTGCCAGCACGATCAGCGGCGCGCAGAAGTTCATCGCCGTACCTTCGGCCAGCGGCACGATCCGCAACACCGAAAAGAAGATCAGCGTGGACGCCAGCAGCAGGGCGCCGCGGCCCAGCTGCAGCCGGGGACGGTTGGAGCGAAAGATGCTGCGTCCGGAGCGGCGCTGGTAGAGCGGCACCAGCGTCACGGCCATGAACACCACGTTGATGCTGTAGCGCATCCACGCGATCATCACCACGTGGTAGCCGGAGATTGCCAGCAGCTTGCCGGCCGCGTCCAGCAGCGAGAGCGTCCATAAACCCGTCACCAGGAAGATGACGCCCAGAAAGAGCCTAGGCGTGTGTGCGGTGGTGCGTGACGTGGGCAGGACGGTGGTGGACATGGTCTCGGATGATGTTATTGAACACGGCTCTGATGGCCGGGATGAATTCGCTGGCGGTCAGGCCTACCGGCCCCAGGCCTTCGGCCACCAGGCGGTCGGCGGCGGCGCCGTGGATCCAGGTGGCGGCCAGCGCGGCGGCGCGCGTGGGCCAGCCTTGCGCCAGCAGCGCCCCGCACAGGCCGGACAGCACGTCGCCGGTGCCGGCGGTGGACAGCGCCGGATTGCCGGTCGGGTTGATGGTCATCTCGCCGTCGGGGAAGGCGATCACGGTGCCGGCGCCCTTGAGCACGGTAATGGCGTTGAACTGGCGGGCCAGCAGGCGCGCCGCCTGCGGCCGGTCGGCCTGGATCTGCTGGGTGGTGGTGTCGAGCAGGCGTGCGGCCTCCAGCGGATGCGGGGTGATGATGCTGACGATCTCGCCGTTGGTGCGGCTGCGGTCGTGCAGCTTGTGCTGCAGCGTAGGTTCGGCCGAGATCAGGTTCAGGGCGTCGGCGTCGATCACGATGTCGGCCTCGCTATCGAGCGCGCGCGAGAGGATGTCGTAGGCGTGGCGCGAGGTGCCCATGCCGGGGCCGACCACCAGCGCCGCGCTGGCGCCGAATTCGACGCGGTCGGCGACGCGAAACATCAGTTCCGGATGCACGCCGTCATAGGCCGGGCCATCGTCGACGAAGGCGACATACACCCGTCCCGCGCCGCCGAAGGCCGCGGTGCGGGCCGCCAGCACGGGCGCGCCGGCCATGCCGCGCGCGCCGCCCACCACGATCACGTCGCCGTAACTGCCCTTGTGGGAGTTGTTGGCGCGCGGCTTCAACGAGGCGGCGAAATATTGCGGGCCGTTCAGGAAGGCGCGGGTCGGCTTGTAGCAGCCGTGGTCGATTTCCAGATCGCGCAGCGCGATGTGGCCGCTATGGTCCTTGCCGTCGCAGGTGTGCAGGCCGGGCTTGTCACCGATGAAGGTGATGGTGTGGCTGGCATTGACCGCGGCGCCGTCGCTGCCGCCGACGATGCTGCCGCTGTCGGCGTTCAGGCCGCTGGGCACGTCGATGGACAGCACCGGGCAGCGCAGGCCGTTGACGTAGTCGATGATGGCGCGCAGCTTGCCGTTGGGCGGACGTGACAGGCCGATGCCGAACAGGCCGTCGATCACCAGCGCCCAGGATTGGCCGCGCAGGCCGGCCGGGCTGAGGTCTTCGATGAACTGGATGTCGGCCTCGCGGGCGCGCGACATGGCGCGGCGCGCATCGTCAGCCTGCTTGCTTTCGTCGGCGTGCAGCTGCACGGCGACTTCGATGCCGGCTTCTTCCAGGATGCAGGCGGCCTCCAGCGCATCGCCGCCGTTGTTGCCGGGGCCGGCCAGGATCAGGACGGACGGGGAGGATTCGGTGGCCGAGCACAACAGTTCCTGTGCGTATTCGGCGACGGCCGCGCCCGCGCGCTGCATCAACGTGTAAGGCGGCAGGCTGGCCAGGGCCTTGTGCTCGACCTCGCGGATTTCGGCAACGGAATAGAGCGCGCTCATGGCTGTGATCGCTGATGAGTTAGTGCTGCGGTGGATGGGGTGCTGCGGAGGTATTGCGGGTGCCTGATTTCGAAATCATTCTAAGTCAATTGTCCCTGCTGCGCAGGCGACGCGCAGATGAAAAAAATCGGCTTGGATGAATCCATGCCGATTCGTCTCCTGCCTGACCTGCCTGGCGGCGGTGTTCAGGCGGCCGCTCAGCCCGTGGCCAGGTCGCGCGGCAGAAAGCCTTCGGCATCGATCTCCGGCTCCTCGCCGGCCATCATGTCGGCGAGGATGCGCGCCGACGCCACCGCCGCGGCCCAGCCGGTGACGCCATGGCCGGTATTGACGAAGACGTTGCCGTGGCGGGTCGGGCCGAACACCGGCAGGCCGCTGGGCAGCACCGGGATGGTGTTGGCCCAGAAATGCGCCTGGTTGTAGTTGGCTGCGTTGGGGTAATAGTCGCCGGCGATCTTGAGCAGGTTGCGCAGCGCCTTGGGTGGGATCGCCTGCGACGGCGGTACGAAGCCCAGCAGACCGGTGATGCGCAGGCGATGGCCCAGGCGCGTCATGGCGACCTTGTAGCTGTCGTCGAACAGCGCCATGTTGGGCGCGTCGTCCGGATTCTTGATCGGCACCAGCGCCGACCAGCTTTGCAGCGCGCGCAGCGGCAGCGGGGTGTCGAGCGGACGCAGCAGCTCGGCGCTTTGCATGCCGGCGGCCAGCACCACGCCGTCCACGGTCATGCTGGAAGCCAGGTGCGGCGAGTCGATCTCCAGCGTGACGCGTCCGCCGAAGTCGGCCTGGATCGCTTTGACGGACGCGCCGAAGTGGAAGGACACGCCCAGCTCCTGGGCAGCGTTGCGCATCTGCTTGGCAAACAGCACGGCGTTGCCGGCGATGTCGTCGGGATAGTGCAGGGCGCCGGCCAGCGCCGCCTCGGACGAGAAGGCCGGCTCCAGCTGGCGGATGGCGGCGGTGTCCAGCGACTTGTGCTTGAGCTCGGCCTGCTGCGCGGCTTCCTGCATTTGCGGAATGCGCGCGGCCTCGGCGGGCAGGCGGAACAGGTGGAACACGCCGTTGCTGTTCTCGTGCTCCATGCCGTAGTGGGCCTGCAGCTGCAGCGTCAATTCCCGGCCATAGGCCGACAGGCGCGTCAGGCGTTGCTTGTTGGCGGCGAAGCGCTGCTGCTGGGCAGCGCGCGTCTGGCGCATCCAGCGGTTGCGCGAGAAGTCGGCGCCCGACGCCAGCAGTACGCGCGGCTCTTCCTTGAAGCGGCAGGCGAAGGTGGAGAAAGCGCCGGGCAGGGTCAGCGGCATGGCCACGCCCGGCGCAAGCAGGCCGGAGTTGCCGAAGGTGGCTTCCTCGGCGACGTGGGCGCGCCGCTCGATGACGGCCACCTGATACCCCTTGGCCGCCAGGAAGTAGGCGCTGCAGATTCCGGAAAGTCCCCCGCCGATGACGGCGATCTGTCGATGTGTGCTGTTCACTCTGTTCGTCTTGATGCGGTCAATGCCGCTTTGGTCGTCGTCATCGTCCGGCTTCTCGTGTGATCACAATGGCAAGATTGCATTGCGCGGGCCGCTGTTGCGATGCGGCCGGAATGATACATCGAATTTTCCTTGCCGAAACGATATCGGCCGCAGGTCGCGCGCTATCGCGCTTGCGGCGGGAGCGTGCTGGAAACGGTTGGTGAAGCGATGCCGGCTTGCATGCAAACAACGCGCAGACCCGCGGCGGCGATGACAGGCGCGCGCCGCAGGCTGCAGCGGGGCGTGTTGCCGCGATGCATTGCTTCGTCGGCGTCGAGGGAAATCCGCTTGGTCGACAGTCGACTCATCGACCGCAGACCCCGGGGTGATGGTTGCCGGGCCTTTGCATGGCGCGGCGCAACTGCGGCAGGCGCCGCGTTGTTCCAGCATGGCTGCGGGCCAAGGAGGGATGAGGAGGGCGGCGCGCCAATCTGCTCGCTTTCTGTGGGCCGAACACCCCCGTCCACTGTATAATTCCGGCTTTGCCAGCAAACGCGCGCACGCTTCACCAGTCCGGCGCCGTGTCCCATGCCTGTCGCAGGTCGTTGCCTGCTGCAATGCGGTAACGAGGACGCGCCCGGAGCTCGATGGAGCGGCCTCTGCCGCGATGCTGCGACAGTTTCCCCCGATTCAAGCTAACTGCCTCGACCTCGCCATGCTGATCCTGCCGGGCTCCAATGCCCTTTCCGCCTTCCGTACCCAACGTCTCCTGACCCAACTGCAAGCCATCGACCCCGCCATTACCGGCGTGTCGGGCCGTCACCTGCATTTCGTCGACGCCGCCCAGGCGCTGACCCGGGAAGACGAAGCGCGCCTGAACGGCCTGCTGACCTACGGTGACCCGTTCAACGGCAGCGACGAGGGCGACGCCTTCGTGGTGATTCCGCGCTTCGGCACGATCTCGCCCTGGGCCAGCAAGGCCACCGACATCGTCCACAATTGCGGCATGGCGCACATCCATCGCGTCGAGCGCGGCGTGATTTACCACGTGCAGGTCAAGAGCGGCCTGCTGGGCGGCGCCAAGAAGCTGGCCGACGCCAGCATCCCGGCCGTGGCCGCGCTGCTGCACGATCGCATGACCGAAACCGTGCTGCGCAATCCGGCCGATGCGGCCGGCCTGTTCACCGAACTGCAAGCCAAGCCGCTGGAGTCGGTCGACGTCCTCGGCGGCGGCCGCGGCGCACTGGAGCGCGCCAACACCGAGCTCGGCCTGGCGCTGTCGGACGACGAAATCGATTACCTGGTGGATGCCTTCAGCCGCGCGCAGCGCAACCCGACCGACGTCGAACTGATGATGTTCGCCCAGGCCAACAGCGAACACTGCCGCCACAAGATCTTCAACGCCGACTGGACCATCGACGGCGTGGCGCAGGACAAGTCGCTGTTCGGCATGATCAAGAACACCCACCAGCTGAACCCCAAGGGCACCGTGGTCGCCTATAGCGACAACTCCTCGATCATCGAAGGCGCCACCGTGCCGCGCTTCTACCAGCGCGGCGCCGGCCGCGGCAACGTGTATGAGGCCTCCGAAGAGCTGACCCACATCCTGATGAAGGTGGAGACGCACAACCACCCGACCGCGATCTCGCCGTTCCCGGGCGCCTCCACCGGCGCCGGCGGCGAAATCCGCGACGAGGGCGCGACCGGTCGCGGCTCCAAGCCCAAGGCCGGCCTGACCGGCTTCACCGTCTCCAACCTGATGGTCACGCACGCCGTGCAACCGTGGGAAAACGCCCGCGACGTGGCGCAGCCCGCCGCCGCGCGTGCCGAACATGCCCAGGGCGGCATCTACGGCAAGCCCGAGCGCATCGCCTCGCCGCTGCAGATCATGATCGACGGCCCGCTGGGCGGCGCCGCCTTCAACAACGAATTCGGCCGTCCCAACCTGGGCGGCTACTTCCGCACCTACGAGCAGAACGTGGGCGGCCAGGTGATGGGTTACCACAAGCCCATCATGATCGCCGGCGGCATGGGCAACATCTCCGCCAAGCACACCAGGAAGAGCGACCTGCCGGTGGGCAGCCTGCTGATCCAGCTGGGCGGCCGCGGCATGCGCATCGGCATGGGCGGCAGCGCCGCCTCGTCGATGGCCACCGGCGTCAACACCGCCGACCTGGACTTCGACTCGGTGCAGCGCGGCAATCCGGAAATGGAGCGTCGCGCCCAGGAAGTCATCAACGCCTGCTGGGCGCTGGGCGATGAAAATCCCATCCTGTCGATCCACGACGTCGGCGCCGGCGGCCTGTCCAACGCCTTCCCTGAAATCACCAACGACGCCAAGCGCGGCGCGCTGTTCGACCTGCGCAAAGTACCGCTGGAAGAATCCGGCCTGGCGCCGAAGGAAATCTGGAGCAACGAATCCCAGGAGCGTTACGTGCTGGCCATCGCGCCGGAACACCTGGAGCTGTTCACCTACCTGTGCGAGCGCGAGCGTTCGCCGTTCGCCGTGGTCGGCACCGCCACCGAAGAGCGCCAGCTGAAGGTGGTCGATCCCGAGCACAACAACAGCCCGGTCGACATGCCGATGGACGTGCTGCTGGGCAAGCCGCCCAAGATGCACCGCGACGTCAAGCACGTCGAGCAGACCCTGCCGCCGGTGGACCTGACCGGCATGGACCTGGTCGAGGTGTCGCACCGCGTTCTGCGCCTGCCGGCCGTGGCCGACAAGTCCTTCCTGATCACCATCGGCGACCGCAGCGTGGGCGCCATGACCGTGCGCGACCAGATGGTCGGCCCCTGGCAGGTGCCGGTGGCTGACGTGGCCGTGACCGCGATGGGTCTGGAAGGTTATCTCGGCGAAGCCATGGCCATGGGCGAGCGCACCCCGCTGGCAGTGATCGACGCCGCCGCCTCCGGCCGCATGGCCGTGGGCGAAGCGATCACCAACATCGCCGCCGCGCCGATCGCCGAGATCGGCGACATCAAGCTGTCGGCCAACTGGATGGCGGCCTGCGGCCAGCCGGGCCAGGACGCCGCGCTGTTCGATACCGTCAAGGCGGTGGGCATGGAGCTGTGCCCGGCACTGGGCATCTCGATCCCGGTGGGCAAGGATTCGTTGTCCATGCGTAGCACCTGGAGCGACGATGAGGGCGCCAAGTCGGTGACCTCTCCGGTGTCGCTGATCGTCTCGTCGTTCGCGCCGGTGACCGACATCCGCCGCGTGCTGACGCCGCAACTGCGGCGCGACAAAGGCGAGACCGTGCTGATCGCCATCGACCTGGGCCGCGGCAAGAACCGCATGGGCGCCTCCGCGCTGACGCAGGTGATGCAGCAGATCGGCAACGAGACGCCGGACGTCGATAGCGCCGAAGACCTGAAGGGCTTCTTCAACGCCATCCAGCAATTGAACGAGCAGGGCCAACTGCTGGCCTACCACGACCGTTCGGACGGCGGCCTGTTCTCCACGCTGACGGAAATGGCCTTCGCCGGCCGCACCGGCATCTCGGTCAACCTCGATATCCTGACCATGGAAGGCGGTCACGGCGACGACTGGGGCGACTCCAAGAACTGGACCACCCAGGTGGCCGAGCGACGCAACGAGCAGACCCTGCGCGCGCTGTTCAACGAGGAGCTGGGCGCCGTGATCCAGGTCGCGGCCGAGCAGAAGTCGGAAGTCATGAACGTGCTGCGCAGCTTCAACCTGGGCGCCTGCAGCCACATCATCGGCAAGCTGAATGATCGCGACGTGGTCGAGTTCATGCGCGACGCCAAGAACATCTACAGCCAGACCCGTATCGAGCTGCAACGCGCCTGGAGCGAGACCAGCTGGCGCATCGCCCGCCTGCGCGACAACCCGGCCTGCGCCGACGCCGAATACGACCGCATCCTGGATGCGGCCGACCCCGGCATCAGCCCCAAGCTGACGTTCGACCCGCAGGAAGACATCGCCGCGCCGTTCCTCAACATCGGCGCCGCCGCCCGTCCCAAGGTGGCGATCCTGCGCGAGCAGGGCGTGAACTCGCACATCGAGACCGCGTTCGCCATGCACAAGGCCGGTTTCACCGCAGTCGACGTGCACATGAGCGACCTGATCGCCAATCGCGCCAAGCTGGACGACTTCAAGGGCTTCATCGCGGTCGGCGGTTTCTCGTACGGCGACGTGCTGGGCGCCGGCGAAGGCTGGGCCAAGACCATCCTGTTCAACGCCCAGCTCGCCGAGCAGTTCTCGCGCTTCTTCGGCCGCGACGACACCTTCTCGCTGGGTATCTGCAACGGCTGCCAGATGATGAGCAACCTGAAGTCGATGATCCCGGGCGCGGAAGCCTGGCCCAAGTTCACCCGCAACAAGTCCGAGCAGTTCGAGGCGCGCTTCGTGAATGTGGAAGTGGCGGACTCGCCGTCGATCTTCATGCAGGGCATGGCCGGCACCCAGGCGCCGATCGCCACCGCCCACGGCGAAGGTTTTGCCGACTTCTCGCAGACCGGCGACATCACCAAGGCGATCGTCGCGATGCGCTACATCGACAACACCGGCGCCGTGACCGAAGGCTATCCGTACAACCCGAACGGCTCGCCGCAAGGCATCACCTCGGTGACCACGCCGGACGGCCGCTTCACCGTGCTGATGCCGCACGCCGAGCGCGTGTTCCGCACCGTCACGCAATCCTGGCACCCGGAAGCCTGGGGCGAGGATTCGCCGTGGATGCGCATGTTCCGCAACGCGCGCAAGTGGGTCGGTTGATGGCTTGAAGGCCGACCCGCGAAGGGCCCGCTACGGCGGGCCGCTTCGAGGGCGAAGAAGCACCGAGGCAATAAAAAAAGCGCAGTTCCGAAAGGAACTGCGCTTTTTGCTTTCTGGTGACTTCTGTTGTGCGCCGCTCCGTGAGGAGGCGGCGCGCTTCAGGCGTTATCAGAAGATGTGACGGATACCAACGCCGACGGTGGTCAGCTTGGCCGAGCTGGAAGCCGTGTTGGTCAGCTCATACACGGCTGCATCCTTGGCCTTGTTGTAGTCGACCGTGGTGTACAGCTGGGTGCGCTTGGACAGCGCGTACTCGGCCCAACCAGCGATGGCGTAACGCTTGCCGTCGCCGACATTGCCCAGAGTGGTGTAAGCCACGTTCTTGCTCTTGTCGTAGTAGAACGCGCCGGTCAGGGTCAGGGCAGCGGTTGCCTTGTAGCTGGTGCCGAAGAAGAAGCCGGTGTCCTTGCGCTGGATGCCTGCCACGCCGCCGCTGGCGCCGGTGGCGAAGGTGTTGGCAGCCATGTAGGCGGAGGTGGAGCCGGTCGCATCCTTGATGTTGTAGTAGCCGCCGAACAGCTTGGTCACGCCGAAGTCATACGAAGCCGACAGGTTGTAGGCGTTGTCGCGGTTGTTGGCGTTGTCGTTGGTCTGCTGGAAGCCGCCGCCGACCGAGAAGCCGCCGACGGTGTAGCGCAGGGCGCTGCTGAACTGGCTGCCGCTGCGGGTCGAGCCGGCGGTTTCGCCGAAGGCGTAGCTCACGCCAACAGACACAGGGCCGAAGTCGTTGTCATAGCGCACCATGTTGCTGGTACGAATGCGGGTTGCAGCAGCCGGCAGCCACGAGTTGGTTTCGTAGTTGCCCACGGTCAGCGGGTCGAAGTGGTCGGCCATCAGGTCGAACAGCGGGGTGTTTTGACGACCGACGCGGACCTTGCCGAAACCGCCCGACAGGCCAACCCACGACTGGCGGCTGAACAGGGTGTTAGGCGTGGAGAGGGCGCCGGTGTCGCTGCTGAAACCGTTTTCCAGCTGGAACTGGGCCTTCAGGCCGCCACCCAGATCTTCGGTGCCCTTGAAGCCGATACGGCTGTTGGCGATGGCGCCGTTGTCAACGCGGAAGTTGCTGTTGCCGCGAGCGTTGTCGTTGCTGAGGTAGCGGATGCTGGTGTCGACGATACCGTAGATGGTCACGGTCGATTGCGCGAACGCAGCGCCGCCGGTGGTCAAGCCGGCTGCCAGCAGCAACATGGAACTCTTTTTCATTGGTGTCTCTCCTGATACCACGATGTTTGTAATGAATATGCGACGCGGACGCGGCTTAGAGGGCCTCCCCCGGCGCACCCTGCTGCCGCCGTCCTTTGAATTTTGCTGTGGGTCGGCGGAGCATGCCCAAGCAGGGCAGGAGCGAAGAATAGCAGAATGGGGCGCGGAATTTCGCTTAAAGTGTTGCTTAAAATTTTTATTTTTTTAATTATTTATAAGGATTTTATCGAATATTTAAATGCAGCCTGCGCATTTATTGCGGTTTTGCTATTCAGTTCCGCACATTCCAGATGACGGCGATTTTTGGCCGACGTTGTCAAAAAAACACCCGCCAGGGCGAACCGTGGCGGGTGTTTTTTTGCGTGCGACCGGCGGCATCGAAGCCGCCTGCGGGAATTACTGCACCTTGGCCTTCTTGCGCAGTTCTTCCTGGTAAGCCTGCAGCTTCTTCTGTTGCAGGGCTTCGGCGATTTGCGGCTTGACTTCGTCCAGGGTCGGGACCTTGGCCGGACGGGTGTCTTCCAGCTTGATCACGTGCCAACCGAACTGGGTCTGCACTGGAGTCGGGGTGACTTCACCCTTCTTCAGGGCGACCATGGCGTCGGAGAACGGCTTCACGAAGGAGGCCGGGGTGGCCCAATCCAGGTCGCCGCCGTTGGCCGCGGAACCGGTGTCCTTCGATTGCTTGGCCAGGTCTTCGAACTTGGTGCCGGCCTTCAGCTTGGCGATGATGGCTTCAGCGTCTTCCTTCTTGTCCACCAGGATGTGGCGTGCATGGTATTCCTTGTCGCCGGCCTGAGCCTTGAACTTGTCGTATTCAGCCTTGATGTCGGCGTCCGACACAGGGTTCTTCTTCAGGTAGTCGGCGATCAGGGCGCGGATGACGATGGACTGGCGGGCCAGTTCCAGCTGGTTCTTGACGTCGGAGCTGTTGGACAGGCCTTGCTTGTCGGCTTCCTGCATCAGGATTTCGCGATTGACCAGTTCTTCCTTGATGGCGCCGCGCAGTTGCGGGGTGTCCGGCTGGCCTTGCGAGGTCATTTGCTTGACCATCAGATCGGCGCGCGAGGAAGGGATGGCCTTGCCGTTGACCACAGCCAGGTTTTGCGCGAAAGCGGGGATGGAAGCGATTGCAAACAGCAGAACCAGCAGGCGAGCGGGTTTGAATGTCATTGTTGAAATCCTGGAAAATTAAAGAAGTGAATCAAAAACGGAGATTGGAAAACAGGAGGGATGGCGTCGATGTTGTTCTTGGTCTCAGTTCTTTGCCTCTGATGGGGTGAGCGCCACGATGGCCAGCGCGTGAATCTCTTGCTGCATCAGGTCGGACAGGCAATCATACACCAGCCGATGACGGTTCACCCGATTTTTACCCTCAAACAAATTCGATACCAGACGGACCCTGTAATGCCCTCCGCCTGAGGCCGCGCCGGCATGGCCGGCATGTAGGGCGGACTCGTCCTCGACCAGACACTGCTCTGGTGAGAAAGTTGCAAGCAGCCGCTCGCGGATGCGCTCGGGGCGGGTGTCGGCGGCACTCATTCGGCGTCCTTCATGTACTTCGACAGGAACAGGCTCTGGCCGATGATGAAGGCGAACATCAGCCCCATGCTGCCGAACATCTTGAAGTTGACCCAGGTGTCCAGCGGGTAGTTGAAGGCGACGTAGATGTTGATCAGGCCCATCACGGCGAAGAACAGGATCCAGGCCAGGTTCAGGCGCGGCCAGACGGTTTCGGGCAGGGTGACCTGCTTCTCCATCATCACGCGGATCAGGTTCTTCTTCATGAACAGCTGCGAGACCAGCAGCGCCAGCCCGAAGGCCCAGTACAGGATGGTCGGCTTCCACTTGATGAAGGTGTCGTCGCGGAAGTAGATGGTGGCGCCGCCGAACACCACGATGATAGCCAGCGAGACCCACAGCATGGCGTCGACCTTGCGACGGCGCAGCAGCAGCCAGCCGATCTGCGCCAGCGAGGCGACGATGGCCACCGCGGTCGAGAGCAGGATAGGCGCTTGCGCAGCCGTGACGGCGCCGGCCGACATGGCGCCGCCAAGATATTGCATCACAAGCTCCTGCGCGCTCGCGGGATGGCCTTCGGCCCACTTGAAGACGCCGAAAAACAGGATGACGGGGAACAGGTCGAACAGAAACTTCATCGGACGAATTTTTTCATGAATCAGGTTGATCGGTGGTCATCCGTTACACATCGAAACAGCTGGCGGCCGGATCCTTACGCGGGATCGAAGCGCAGCGAAGCTGAATTGATGCAATAGCGCAGTCCGGTCGGCGGCGGGCCGTCGGGGAAAACGTGGCCCAAATGCGCGTCGCAGACGTTGCAGATGATCTCGGTGCGAATCATGCCATAACTGCGGTCCAGTTTTTCACGGACGTTGGCCGGATCGATGGGTTCGAAGTAGCTGGGCCAGCCGCAGCCGGAATCGAATTTGGCGTCCGAGGTGAACAGCGGCGTGTCACAGCACACGCAGGTATAGGTGCCGGCTTCGTGGTGATCCCAGTAGCGACCGGTGAAGGCGCGCTCGGTGGCGGCCTCGCGGGTGACCTGGTATTCCAGGGAATCGAGTTGCTCGCGCCATTGGGTTTCGGTCTTTTCTACGCGCTTGGTCATGGTGGCTCCTGTTGTGCTGCCGGTTGAATGGGACTTTGCCGGGCGGCAAGTGTAATGGTTTGGGTCGATTCCTGCCGGCGCGCCGCTCAGGAGGAGCAGCTGACCTCCAGGTGGCTGGCCCAGTCCGGCGGCAGGTCGGCGTACTTGTCGTGCGCCGGCTGTTCGTCGAAGGGGCGGCTCAGGATGGCGTGCAGCTTCGCCACTTCCGAGAAATCCTTTTGCTGCGCCTTCTCGATGGCAACTTGCGCCAGGTAATTGCGTAGCACGTATTTGGGGTTGACCGCGTGCATTGCAAGCCGGCGTCGGTCGTCGTCGCTGCCTTCGGCCTGCAGGCGGGCGCGGTATTGCGCGGCCCAGGCATCGAAGGCGGGGCGGTCGATGATGAGGTCGCGGATCGCCTCGTCCTGCCCCGGATTGCCGATCCGCAAGTCGCCCAGGCGGCGGAAGAACAGCGTGAAATCGACATGGCTGTTCTTCAGGATGGCGAACATGGCGTCGATCAGCTTGTCGTCGTCCGCTTGCGTCGTCGTCAGACCCAGCTTGGCGTGCAGCAGCTGGTCCTGCCTGGCCTCGAAGACGGCTTCGTAACCGGCCAGCGCGGCCTCGGTGTCCTCCACGCTGCCGATCAGCGGCAGCATCGCCTGGCCCAGCGCAAAGCAGTTCCACTGGCCGATGCGCGGCTGCATCTGGTAGGAATAGCGGCCCTGCTGGTCGGTGTGGTTGCAGATGTGGCGCGGGTCGAAGGCTTCCATGAAACCGAACGGGCCGTAGTCCAGCGTCAGGCCGAGGATGGACATGTTGTCGGTGTTCATCACGCCGTGCATGAAGCCCACCGCCTGCCATTGCGCCATCAGTTCAGCGGTGCGGCGCGTGACTTCGGTCAGCAGCGCCTTGTAGGGATTGGCCTCCTGCAGGAGCTGCGGGTAGAACTGCTCCAGCACGGTATCGGCCAGCACCTTCAGGTCGTCGAAGCGCTGGTTGTAGTACCAATGCTCGAAGGAGCCGAAGCGGATGAAGCTGGGCGCCATGCGCGTGACCACGGCGGCGGTTTCGGCCTGCTCGCGCAGCACGCGCTGGTCGGAGCCGGTGACGGCCAGCGCGCGCGTGGTCGGGATGCCCAGCGCGGCCATCGCCTCGGAGCACAAAAATTCGCGGATTGAAGAGCGCAGCACGGCGCGGCCGTCACCCATGCGCGAGTAGGGCGTCTGGCCCGAGCCCTTGAGCTGCAGCTCGATGCGGCCGTGGCCGTCGGCTGCGGGCACGTCGCCCAGCGAGATCGCGCGACCGTCGCCCAGTTGCCCGGCCCAGACGCCGAACTGGTGGCCGGAATAGACCGCCGCCAGCGGCAGCGAACCGTCGCCGATGCGGTTGCCGGTGAACAGGTCGAGGAAGCCGGGATCCTGCACGGCGGCGGCATCCAGGCCGATGGTGGCGGCTGCATCCTCGCTGAAGCCGACCAGGTAGGGCGCCGGCAAGGGCGTGGGCTGCAGGCGCGTGTAAAAGGCCGGCGGCAGCGCGGCGAAGCGGTTGCCGAAGCTGGGCAGGATGGTCGTCGGCTGCGCCTTGGCAGCGGCGGTATCGGTGGAAGCGGGTGTGTCGGTCGTCATAAAAGGCAGGTGATGCCGGGGCGTCGAAGTTGCAAGAGGGCGTCTGCAGCGGCCTTGCGGCGTGATACGCCATTTTGACAGAGAAGCGCGAATCCCATAGGATCGCGCTACTTTTTCAGTCCGGCTGTTTGCGAACGGGCAACTTTCGGCGCTAGACGATACTTTTGGCGACACCTTTGGAATTTGCACTGATCACCTTCCTGAACGGCCTGGGCTACGGCTTCCTGCTGTTCATGCTGTCCTCCGGGCTGACGCTGATCTACAGCATGATGGGCGTGCCCAACTTCGCCCACGCCAGCTTCTACATGCTGGGCGCCTACGTCGCCTATTCGATCGCCGGCGTGCTGGGCTTCTGGCCCGCGCTGGTCATCGCGCCGCTGGTCGTGGGCGCGGCCGGCGCGCTGGTGGAGCATTACGGCCTGCGCATCGTGCACCGCTACGGCCACGTGCCCGAGCTGCTGTTCACCTTCGGCCTGTCCTATCTGGTGGTGGAGCTGGTGCAATTGGTGTGGGGCCGCTCGCCGGTTCCCTACCGGATTCCGCCCTCGCTGGAGGGCACGCTGTTCACGCTGTATTCGACCTCGTTCCCGGTCTACCGCGGCTTCATGCTGCTGGTGGCGGCGCTGATGCTGCTGGCGATCTGGCTGCTGCTGCGCCATACCCGCATCGGCCTGACCATTCAGGCTGCGCTGACGCATCCGCAAATGGCCGAGGCGCTGGGCCACAACGTGCCGCGCGTGTTCATGCTGGTGTTCGGCGGCGGCTGCGCGCTGGCGGCGCTGGCCGGTGTGATCGGCGGCAATGCCTTCGTCACCGAGCCCGGGATGGCCGGGGCGGTAGGCAGCATTATCTTCGTGGTGGTGGTGGTCGGCGGGCTGGGGTCGCTGGCGGGCGCTTTCATCACCTCCATTTTTATCGGCCTGATGCAAACCTTCGCCGTGGCGCTCGATTATTCGCTGGCCGGCCTGCTGGCCGCGCTGGGCGTCACCGCGCCGGTTGGCGGCCCGCTGGCGCCGCTGCTGCGCCTGACGCTGGCCCAGGTCGCGCCTATCCTGCCTTACCTGCTGCTGGTGGCGATGCTGATCGTGCGCCCCAAGGGCCTGATGGGCAAGCGGGAGGGATGAGGCGATGAAGCGTTCCTTGCTCCCCTGGCTGTGCTTCGCGCTGGCGTTGCTGGTCGCGCCGCTGGTGTTTCCGCAAAGCGCGGCGCTATCGCTGCTCTCGCAAATGGGCACGATGGTGCTGCTCTGTCTTTCCTACAACATGCTGTTGGGCGAGGGCGGCATGCTGTCCTTCGGCCATGCGGTGTATTCCGGGCTGGGCGCGTTCGGCGCCATCCACCTGATGAATGGCATCGCTGACGGCAGCGCGCCGTTGCCGTTTTCGTTTCCGATCACGCTGGTGCCGCTGGCCGGCGGCCTGGTCGGCGCGCTGTGCGGCGTGGTGTTCGGCTTCCTGACCACGCGCCGCGCCGGCACCACCTTCTCGATGATCACGCTGGGCCTGGTGGAGCTGGTCTCGGCGTGCGTGCTGATGTTCCCCGACCTGTTCGGCGGCGAAGGCGGCATCTCCGCCAACCGTGTGGTCGGCGAGCCGGTACTGGGCATCAGCTACGGGCCGCAGATCCAGGTCTATTACCTGATCGCCGTCTGGTTGCTGGCATGCACGGCGGCCATTTATGCGCTCAGGCACACGCCGCTGGGCCGCATCCTCAATGCCGTGCGCGACAACCCGGAGCGCGCCGCCTTCATCGGCTACGACCCGCAGCGCGTGCGTTACCTGGCGCTGATTCTGTCGGCCTTCTTCGCCGGCGTGTCCGGTGGACTGTCGGCCATCAATTTCGAGATCGTCAGCGCCGAGTACGTCGGCTCGCTGCGCTCAGGGGCCATCCTGCTGTTCACCTTCATCGGCGGCGCTGCCTATTTCTACGGCCCCATTATCGGCGGCGTGGTTGGCGTGCTGTTCGCCTCGCTGCTGTCGGCTTATACGCAGGCCTGGCAGTTCTATCTCGGCGCCTTCTTCATCCTGATCGTCATGTGCGTGCCTGGCGGGTTGGCCAGGCTGATCGACAATCTCGCGCGCGTGCTGCGCGCCGGCGCACTAAACACGCGGTTGGCGCGGCTGCTCGCGGCGCAGGCTGCGGCCGGGCTGGTGGCGCTGGCCGGCGTCGTGCTGGCGACCGAGATGGCGTATCAACTGAGTTTGGGCAGCCTGGCCGACAGCGGCGCCGGCGTGGCGCCGGCGGTGCTGTTCGGAATCGCTTTCGATGTGCACTCGCCGCTGACCTGGTCTGCCGCCGCCGCGCTGGCCGCGGCCGGCATTGCCGCCATCGTACGCCTGCGGCCGTCATGGTCGAGCAGTTGGAGCCTCGCCTGGAAGAAGATGGAAGCGGCCGAACATGTACGACGCGAAGCCGCTTCGTCCTGCCGGATCGATCGGGAGGCGCCATGAGTGAGTCCATCGCGCTGGAGCTGCGCGGCCTGCACAAGGCATTCGATCGCGCCGAGATCATCCGCGGCGTCGACCTGCAATTGCATGCCGGCGAACGTTGCGCGCTGATCGGCCCCAACGGCGCCGGCAAGTCCAGCCTGTTCAACCTGGTCTCGGGGCGCCACCGCGCCGACGCCGGCAGCGTGCTGCTGCACGGGCAAGACATCACGCGGCGCACGCCGCAGGCCATCAACCGGCTGGGGCTGGCGCGCAGCTTCCAGATCTCCAGCCTGTTTCCGCGCCTGTCGGCGTTCGAGAACGTGCGCTGCGCGGTGCTGTACCAACTGGGTTACGGCTACGCCTTCTGGCGTCGCATCGGCCGGCTGCACGACGCTGCCGACCGGGCGCATGCCGTGCTGCAACGGGTCGGCCTGCAGTCGCGCGCGCACCTGCCGGCGGGCGAGTTGAGCTACGCCGACCAGCGCGCGCTGGAGGTGGCGGTGACCATCGCCGCCGATGCCTCGGTGATCCTGCTCGACGAGCCCACCGCCGGTATGAACCGCGCCGAGGCCCAGGCGATGGTGGCGCTGATCGGTGAGGTCACCGTCGGCAGGACCTTGCTGATGGTGGAGCACGACATGCAGGTGGTGTTCGACCTGGCCGACCGCATCGCCGTCATGGACAACGGCCGCGTGATCGCCTGCGACAGTGCGGAACGTATCCGCTCCAATCCCGAGGTGCAGCGCCTCTACCTGAACCGGAGCATCGATGGCTGAGCGCGAACCCCTGCTGGCAGTGGCCGGCCTGCATGCCTGGTACGGCCAGAGCCATGTGCTGCACGGCGTGACCCTGCAGGTGGAAGCGGGCGAGATCGTCAGCGTGCTGGGCCGCAACGGCGCCGGCCGTTCGACCCTGCTGAAGGCCCTGATCGGACAGGTCAGGAGCGAAGGGCAGGTGCGCTTCGATGGCGCCGACATCCTCGGCCTGCCGACCTACGATATCGCTCGTCGCGGCATCGGCTATGTGCCGGAAAGCCGCGACGTCTTCCCCGCGCTGACGGTGGAGCAAAACCTCCTGCTGGGCCGCAAGAGCGGTGCGCAACCCGCCGCCGGCTGGCGCTTCGACGACATGTATGCGATGTTCCCGTCGCTGCACAAGCGGCGCGCCGTCGCTGCGGGATCGCTGTCCGGCGGCGAGCAGCAGATGCTGTCGCTGGCGCGCGCGCTGATGGGCAATCCGTCGTTGTTGCTGATCGACGAGCCCACCGAAGGCCTGTCGCCGCAAATGGTGGAGCAGGTGGCGCGTTATCTGGGCGAGTTGCGCAGCCGCCATGTGGCGGTGCTGCTGATCGAACAGAAGCAGACCATCGCGCTGGACATTTCCCAGCGCCTGTACGTGATGGGGCGCGGCGAGATCGTGTTCCACGGCACACCGGGCGAGCTGCTGGCCGACGGCGGGGTGCAGCGGGAGTGGTTGTCGGTCTGATGATCTGATTTCAGTCACGGACAAAGCGTCCGGTTTTTCGCCGGACGGCGATGGCGGTGCTAGGGCGGCCGGCCCACAATCGTGGTTCCCCAATCTATGCCGCGTGCGCCGCTTTCACCATGCTCAACTGGCTCCTGTTCCTTGCCCTCGGCGCACTCGCCATGCTTGCCGCCGACCGCGCCTGGCTGCGCCGCGTTAGTCGCTCCGATGGAGCACTGCACGATCCCGACGGCTACCTCGAACTCACCGCGCGCATGACTGAGCTATGCCACGGCGACCGGCGCCAGGTCGACGCCCTGATCGAGGCGCAGCAACAGCTGCATCCGCAGGCCACCCATGCCGAGGCGGTGCGGCTGGCGATGCGACATCTGCTGGAGCCGGAGGCCGCGCGGCATCGGGCCTGAGACGGAATTCATGAAGTACAAAGTAAAAC
This sequence comes from Herbaspirillum sp. LeCh32-8, assembly GCF_017814915.1. Lineage (GTDB taxonomy): Bacteria > Pseudomonadota > Gammaproteobacteria > Burkholderiales > Burkholderiaceae_D > Herbaspirillum. The sequence continues at coordinate 820,454 of NZ_JAGIPZ010000001.1, forward strand.
GGCGGCTCCCGAAGGAACCGCCGTTTCGCGTTCAATGCCTGTCCAGCGTCTGGTCGATTACTTGTTGACCAGCTTGGCCGGCAAAGTCAGCGTCAGCAGACCGCCGATCACCAGCGACACGGCCAGCACATACATGCCGGCGTTGGTGCTCTGGGTGGTGTCCTTCAACCAGCCCACCAGGAACGGGCTGACGAAACCGGCCAAGTTGCCCAGCGAGTTGATCAGCGCGATGCCGGCCGCGGCGGCGGTGCCCGACAGGAAGGCCGTCGGCAGGCTCCAGAACAGCGGCAGCGTGGTCAGGATGCCCATGCTGGCCAGTGTCAGCGACGCCATTGCCATGGTGGTGTTGTGGTCGTACACGGTCGACGCCAGCAGGCCAACGCAGCCGAAGAAGGCGGGAATGGCGACGTGCCAGCGGCGCTCGCGGCGCGCGTCGGCGCTGCGGCCGATCAGCACCATGGCCACGGCGGCGAAGGCGTAGGGAATCGCGGTCAGCAGGCCGACGTTGAGCGGATCGGTCACGCCGGTGGTCTTGATGATGGTCGGCAGCCAGAAGCTCACGCCGTACAGGCCCATCACGAAGCAGAAGTAAATCAGCGCGCCCAGCCAGACGCGGCCGTTGGAGAACATGGCCGACAGCGACAGGTGTTCCTTCTGGCTTTCTTCCTGGCTGATCTTGACTTCCAGCAGCTTCTTCTCTTCTTCAGTCAGCCAGGCGGCGTCACGGATACGATCCTTCATGTAGGCGATCACCAGCACGCCCAGGATCAGCGACGGGATTGCTTCCAGGATGAACATCCACTGCCAGCCGGTGTGGCCCCAGATGCCGGGCATGGCATGCATGATCCAGCCCGACAGCGGGCCGCCGATCACGCCGGAGAGCGCGATGCCGGTCATGAACAGCGCGGTGATCTTGCCGCGGCGCTCGGCCGGGTACCAATAGGTCAGGTACAGGATCACGCCAGGGAAGAAGCCGGCCTCGGCCACGCCCAGCAGGAAGCGCATCAGGTAGAACATTTCCGGCGTGGTGACGTAGGCCATGCCGCCGGAGATGATGCCCCAGGTGATCATGATGCGGGCGATCCACATGCGCGCGCCCACCTTGTGCAGGATCATGTTGCTGGGAATTTCGAAGACGAAATAGCCGATGAAGAAGATGCCCGCGCCCAGGCCGTAGATGGTCTCGCTGAACTTCAGGTCGGACAGCATCTGCAGCTTGGCGAAGCCGACGTTGACGCGGTCGAGGTAGGACGCCACGTAGCACAGGAACAGCAGCGGCAAGAGCCGCCAGGTGACCTTGGCATAGGTAGCGTCTTCAAAGGTGGCCTGGCTGCTGCCGGGCGAGGCGGTGGCGCCTGCGTTGTAGCTCATGTCTCACTCCTAATGTGTATGCGGTGTTCTTATTCTGTTTTTGCGTGCGGCCTTGGCTATGCTGCCCGGTCCGCCTGTATTGCCGCCGGTGTCCGCTGCGTTAGTGATTGTTCTCGCATCCGGATCGGTGCCTCATTGTAGTGACGGCGGCGCTATTGTCAATGCAATATCGCCGCCGTCGCCGAGCTTGTTGACCGAGGCTTACGCCACGCTTACACGCAGCGTCCGCCGTCGACTTCGATGCATACGCCGGTCACGAATTCGGCCTCGTTGGAGCCGAGATAGAGGCAAGCGTTGGCGATGTCCTCGGGGTTGGAGAAGCGACCCATGGGGATGGTGGCGACGAACTTCTTGCGGTTCTCAGGGGTGTCGGGCACGCCCATGAATTCCGACAGCAGGCCGGTGGCCGAGATCACCGGGTTGACGCAGTTCACACGGATCTTGTCCGGGCCCAGTTCGGCCGCCATCGACTTGCTGGTGGTGATGACCGCACCCTTGCTACCGTTGTACCAAGTCAGGCCCGGACGCGGGCGGATGCCCGCAGTGGAGGCGATGTTGACGAAGCAGCCGCCGCCGACCTTGCGAAAATGCGGCACGAAGGTGTGTGCCGAGAGGAAGATGCTCTTCACGTTGACGGCGTAGACGCGGTCGAACTCGTCTTCTTGCACTTCCAGCATGGGGCGGTTGCGGTGCGTGGTGCCGGCGTTGTTGACCACGATGTCGAGCGCGCCGTAGTTCTCCAGCGCAGCGGCCAGCAGCTTGTCCATGTCGGCGCGCTTGGAGACGTCGGCCTTGGCGAACACCGCGCGGCCGCCGGCCTTCTTGATTTCTTCGACCACGCGCAGGCCGCCGGCCTCGCCGATGTCGGCCACCACCACCGCCGCGCCTTCGCGCGCATAGGCCTTGGCGATGCCTTCGCCGAATCCCGAACCGCCGCCGGTCACGATGGCTACTTTGTCTTTCAAACGCATGTCATGTCTCCTTGGATGAATCGAATGGTTGTTGCATCAGTTCGTTGCGCGATCAGCCGTGGCGGATCGCGATGGTCTTGAGCACGGTGAAGCCGTAGAGCGCCTCGAAGCCTTTCTCGCGGCCGTGGCCGCTGGCCTTGACGCCGCCGAACGGCAACTCGACGCCGCCGCCGGCGCCGTAGTTGTTGATGAACACCTGGCCGCTGCGAATGGCGCGCGCCATGCGCATCTGGCGCGCGCCGTCGCGCGTCCAGACGCTGGCCACCAGGCCGTAGTCGGTGCCATTGGCCAGGCGGACGGCGTCTTCCTCGTCATCGAAAGGCATGGCCGCCAGCACCGGGCCGAACACTTCTTCCTGCGCCAGGCGGTGCTGCGGCGGCACGTCGCGCAGCAGGGTGGGCGGCTGGTAGAAGCCGGTGGCCGGCGCCTTGGGGTCGACCACGCCTTGCGCCACGACGGCGATCTTGTCGCTGCGGGCATCGGCGAGGAAGCCCGCCACGCGCTCCTGCTGGGTCTTGCGGATCAGCGGGCCGCAGTCCAGGTCCATCTGCGAGGAGCCCACGCGAAGTTGCGAGAACAACCCGCTCAGGCGATCCAGCACCTTTTCATAGGCGCCGCGCTGCACCAGCAGGCGGCTGCCGGCCGAGCAGGTCTGGCCGGCGTTCTGCACGATGGCGTTGACGATCACCGGCAGCATGGCGTCGAAGTCGGCGTCGTCGAACACCACCTGCGGCGATTTGCCGCCCAGCTCCAGCGTGACCGGCGTGTGATGCTCGGCGGCGCCGCGCACCACCACCTTGCCGATATTGGGCGAGCCGGTGAAGGAAATATGGTCGACATCGGGATGCTTGACCAGCATGTCGCCGGCTTCATGGCCGTAGCCGGTGACGATGTTGAGCGCGCCTTCCGGGAAGCCGACCTCGGCGGCCAGTTCGGCTACGCGCAGGATGGACAGGCAGGCGTCCTCGGCCGGCTTGACCACGCAGGTATTACCGGCGGCCAGGGCGCCGCCGACGCAGCGGCCGAAGATCTGCATCGGGTAGTTCCACGGCACGATGTGGCCGGTCACGCCGTGCGGCTCGCGCAGCGTCAGCACGGTGTAGCCGGACTGATAGGGGATGGTGTCGCCGTGCAGCTTGTCGGCGGCGCCGGCGTAGAACTCGAAGTAGCGCACGATGGCCGCGGCATCGGCGCGCGCTTGCTTCATCGGCTTGCCGCAGTCGCGGCCTTCCAGCTGGGCCAGCTCTTCCTGATGGTCCTGCAGCTTCAGCGACAGCTTCATCAGCAGGCGGCCGCGCTCGGCCGCCGACAGCTTGCCCCAGGCGCCCTCGTAGGCGCGGCGCGCGGCCTTGACGGCGCGGTCGATGTCGGCCTCGTTGCCGCGGGCGATGGATTCGAAGACCTGGCCGTCGGAGGGATCGATGACGGGGATGCTGTCGCCGGAGGCGGGTTCGACCCAGCGGTTGTCGATGAAGTGCTGTTTCATGGGCGTGCGTCCTTTCGAAGGTGTCCGGAACGGAAGTGCGTGCATCTGCGCCGGTGCGCGGCGCGCACGGGCAGGGCAAAACGGGAAAGCGCAGCGGCAGGAAGGGCGCTCGCATGGGCGCGCCTTTTGGGGGTGGTGTCTCCTGTCGTTGTTATGCATGCGCGCACCGTGGTTCGTGGCGACGGCGGCGCTGTTATGGGTGCCCAATCTAAGGCAGTGCTCAAAAGCTGTCAATTTATTTTACTTATTCATAGCGGGCTTTCTTTGCCAAAAACTATCTTCGCGCGCAGCAAATCCGCTACCATGCGCATCAATACAGGAGGCATTCGCGGCGGCGCAGCCATGCGGCATCGCAGCGACTACAGCTTCCGGAAATGTCATGCCAACGGAGACGATATGCCGAAACCCAGCCAGCCGCGCACGCCCGACGCCGATACGGCAGCGCGCGCGCCGTCGGCCAAAGTTGTCAACCTGAAGAACCCGGCGCGTGCGTCCGGTTCGCCCGAAATCCTGACGCTGGCCGCCGCCGGCCTGGGACCGGTGCGCCCGGAGCGCTTTGCCGAGCGCGTCTATGAGACCCTGTTCCATGCCATCGTCGAGGGCCGCATCGCGGTCGGCAGTAAGCTGCCCTCGGAGAACGATCTGGCCACCCTGTTCGACGTCTCGCGCCCGGTGGTGCGGCAGGCGCTGGATCGTCTGCGCGAAGACCAGATGGTGGAGTCGGTGCGCGGCTCCGGCACCTACGTGAAGGAAAAGCCCGGCCTGGCCGCCGCCACGCCGCAGGACGCCGAGCCGGAAACCCGCATCGGCCACATCATGAACGGCCTTGAGCTGCGTCTGGTGATCGAGCCCGAGTGCGCCTACATGGCCGCGCTGCGCCGCAATGCCGAGGACCTGGAGAAGATGGAGCGCCTGCTGGAGGGCTTTGAGCAGGCCAATGCGGTGGGCGGCATCGCCCACCATTTCGACTTCGCTTTCCACGAGGCGATCGCCACGGCCACCGCCAACATGCGCTTCGTGCAGGTGATGAAGACGCTGGAGTACGACGTCAGCCACGCCGTCAACATGCTGCGCCACCTGATGCACATCCCGCCGTGGAAGCGCTCGCAGGATGCGATGGACGAGCACCGCAAGATCTTCGAGCTGATCTGCGCCCAGGACGCCGAAGGCGCGCGCCGCGCCATGCGTGGGCATATCGAGAATGCGCGCACGCGCATGTTCAACAGCCGGCCCGGGTTGTAAGTGCATGAGTACGTGAGTGCGTGAGTACGGGGCGCTCTGTTGTCAATTGAATTAACAAGTCTGGATTAACGCCGCTTCATGGAATTACGTCAACTGCGCTATTTCGTCGCCATCGTCGACCACGGTTCGCTGTCGCGCGCGGCCCGCGTGCTGCACATCGCCCAACCGGCACTGACCCAGCAGATCCGCCAGCTGGAAGACGAGATGGAGGCGCAGTTGCTGCACCGCTCGGCCCAGGGCGTGATCGCCACCGACGCCGGCAAGGTGTTCTACGAGCACGCGCTGGCGATCCTCAAGCAGATCCAGGACGCCAAGCAGGCGGTGGCGCAGTCCACCGACAAACCCTCCGGCACGGTGGCGCTGGGCATTCCGCAAAGCGTCTCCAATGCGCTGGCGCTGCCGTTGTTGAACGCGGTGCGCTCCACCTATCCCGAGATCACGCTGCAGCTGACCGAAGAGCTGACCGGCAACCTGATCACCCAGCTCAAGTCCGGCCGCATCAACCTGGCGGTGCTGTTCGACGACGGCCAGCTGTCTTCCTTCGCGGCCACGCCGATGATCGAGGAAGAAATGATGTACATCACCCGCGCCAAGTCGCAATACGGCGTCTCCGGACGGCGCGGCGTGCCGCTGGCCAAGGCGATCGCCGCGCCGCTGATCCTGCCGGGCCTGGCGCACGGCGTGCGCCCGCGCATCGAGAACCTGGTGCGCGCGCAGGGCATGGCGCTGGAGAATGTGATCGAGATCAATTCGGTGGCGATCCTGAAGTCGGCCATCCTGGCCGATATCGGCGCCACCATCCTGCCGGTGGCGCCGCTGCTGTCCGACATCGAGCGCGGCGACATGGCGGCGCATGCGATCGCCGGCGAGAAGATCTCGCGCACGCTGGCCTTGTGCGCCTCCAAGAACATCCCGCTGACCACGGCGGCGGCGGCCGTGGAGCGGCTGGTGCTGGATGTCACCGATGAATTGTGCCGCTCGGGCAAGTGGGGGCATACCCGGCTGCTGGCGCGGGAGTGAGGCATCCCGGCGATGCGCCGGAGCAGCGGTGCAAACAACAACGGCATGCGTTGAGCATGCCGTTGTTGTTTGTGACGCGGGTGGAAGCACCCGCGCTGCGATCAGCGCAGATCAGCGCAGGATGTCCAGTACCTGCAGGATGGTGAAGCTGACCGGATCGTAGACCACGGTGTAGCCGTCGTAGTAACCCATCTGGTAGCCGCGCGGCGGCGGCGGCAGGTCGCGGCGCACGTTCTGCGGCACCGGCTTGATGCGGCCGCGGAACTCCGGCGGCACCGGCTGGCCTTCGCGGAAGTCCGGGCGATGGCCGCGATCTACGCGCTTCAGATCGCCGTTGTAATGCTTGCGCAGCTTTTCGCGGTCGGCGTCGCGGAACTCATAGCGGCGCTCGCCGCCGCCATGGTCATCATGATGTTCCATGCCGGGGCCGGGCGGCGGGCCCGGCTGCTGCGCCTGCGACAGTGAGGCCCAGCCCATCGAGGCTGCGGCGGCGAAGGCGAGGGTGGAGGTTTTCAGTACGGTCTGGAAGCTGGTTGGCATAAGCGCTCTCATTGTTGATGTCCGTGAAAGACCCCCGACGGCAAAGTGAAGTTGCCGGATTTACCCTTGTAAAGGAAGTGCAAGCGAATGCGGGGCGCGGTAAATCGGCGCAAAAGGGCTGGAGTTGCAGGCCGGCAAGCCAGATCATGGCGCCTGCGCGCAAAGATTGCGCGATTTTTCATTGCACCTGGAAGGACCCCATGGCCATCAGCCCCGTCGCCTCCGTCAGCGCCGCCGGCGCGCTCGCCGGCACTTCCCTGTACGACATCAAGCCGCCGGCGCCGCCGCGCACCCCGCCTGCGCCGCTGATCGGCATGGAGGCGCTGCCGGCCGCTAACGCGGTCGCGGCGACGGCGGCAACAAGCGGCGGCAACAGCAGCAACAACAACTCGACCGGCTCGGGCAATGGAGGTAGGTCGCCGGGCGGGTCCTACGGCGGCTTTTACGCCGTGGCCTGAGGCCCGTTAGAAGAAATCGCGGCTGCGCGGCTCCAGCTCGCCCAGCAGATGGGTCAAGTCCTCCAGCCGTCCGGCCACCAGATGGCGCACCTTGCCCTTGGCCTGCCAGGTGCCGTAGACGCCCAATAGCCGCGCATTGAGCACCTCGCTGCGCTGGCGTTCCAGCACCGCCGGCCAGATCACCACGTTGGCCGATCCGGTCTCATCCTCCACCGTCATGAAGATCACGCCCTTGGCCGTGGCCGGGCGCTGGCGCACCGTCACAATGCCGCAGCAGCTGGCGAACTGGCGATCCTGCAGCAGGTTCAGGTCGGCCACGCACATGAAGCGCCGGCGTTGCAGCGTTTCGCGCAGCAGCGCCAGCGGGTGGCGGCGCAAGGTCAGGTTCATGGCGCGGTAGTCGCCCAGGATCTGGTCGCCTTCGGTGGGCGCCTCCAGCTCCACCATCTCGTCGCGCCGCGCGGCCGGGCGCAGGATGTCGCGGTCGGGGACGGCGCCCACCGCGTGCCACAGCGCCTGGCGACGATGGCCGGCCAGCTCGCGCAGGGCGTCGCCGGCGGCCAGCGCCTCCAGCGCGTGCCGGTCCAGCACGGCGCGCCGGGCCATGTCGGAGACATCGGCGAAGGGCTGCTCGGCGCGGGCCTGCTCGATGCGCAGCGCGGCCTCGGCCGGCATGCCGCGCAACAGGCTCATGCCCAGCCTCACCGCGGGGCGCGCGTGCGGCTTGCCGGGCAGCGGCTCCAGGGTGGACTCCCAGTTGCTGCGCATGACGTTGGCCGGCCGCACTTCCACGCCGTGGCGGCGTGCATCCTGGATCAGCTGCGAGGGCGAGTAGAAACCCATGGGCTGGCTGTTGAGCAGGCCGCACAGGAAGGCTTCCGGCTCGTGGCATTTGAGCCAGCTGCTGAAGTAGGTGAGCTGGGCGAAGCTGGCGGCATGGCTTTCGGGGAAGCCGTATTCGCCGAAACCCTGGATTTGCTTGAAGATGTTTTCGGCGAAGTCGCGCGAATAGCCGTTGTCGGTCATGCCCAGCACCAGCCGTTCGTGATGAGGACCCATGCCGCCCTTGCGTTTCCAGGCCGCCATCGAGCGGCGCAGGTCGTCCGCCTCCGAGGGGGAGTAGCCGCCGGCCTCGATGGCCACTTCCATCACCTGTTCCTGGAAGATCGGAATGCCCAGGGTGCGCTCCAGCACTTTCTTGATCTTGCCGCTCTTGCTGGTGTTGTCGGGATAGTCGAAGCTGCCGCCTTCGCGCACCAGCTCGCGCCGCTGCAGATAGGGATGCACCATGCCGCCCTGGATCGGCCCCGGGCGCACGATCGCCACCTGCACCACCAGGTCGTAATGGGTGCGCGGCTGCATGCGCGGCAGCATGCTCATCTGGGCCCGGCTTTCGATCTGGAACACGCCGATGGTGTCGGCCTCGCAGATCATGTCGTAGGTGGCGGGATCCTCGCGCGGGATATCGTGCATGCGCATCACCTGCGGCAGGCCGCGCCGCAGGCTGACCAGCTCCAGTGTACGGCGCAGCGCGGTCAGCATGCCCAGCGCCAGCACATCCACCTTCAGCAGCCTGAGCGACTCCAGGTCGTCCTTGTCCCATTCGATCACGGAACGGTCTTGCATGGCCGCGTTCTGGATCGGCACCAGGCGCGAGAGCTGGCCGCGTGCGATGACGAAGCCGCCGGTGTGCTGCGACAGGTGGCGCGGGAACTTGAGCAGCTTGCCGGTGATGCCGGCCCACAGGCCGATCTGGGGCAGCTCGGGATCGAGGCCTGCTTCCTTGAATCGCTCCAGCAATTCCTCGCGGCTGTCGAACCAGTGCTGGGCCTTGGCCACGGTATCGACCACCGAGGGATCCACGCCCAGCGCCTTGCCGACTTCACGCAGCGCGCCGCGCGGCCGGTAGCTGTGCACGGCGGCCGCCAGCGCGGCGCGGCGGCGGCCGTACTTGCGGTAGATGTGCTGGATCACTTCCTCGCGCCGCTGGTGTTCGAAGTCGACGTCGATGTCCGGCGGCTCATCGCGTTTCTCGCTGATGAAACGGGCGAACAGCAGGCGCGTCGAGGTCGGGTCGACTTCGGTCACGCCCAGGCAGTAGCAGACCGCCGAGTTGGCCGCCGAGCCGCGTCCCTGGCACAGGATGCCTTTTTCGCGGGCGAACTTCACCAGGTCGTAGACGGTGAGGAAATAGGCTTCGTACTCCTTGCCGGCGATCAGCGCCAGCTCCTTCTCGATCTGTTCGCGCACCTCGCCGGGCACGCCGCCGGGATAACGCCTGTGCGCGCCGGCCAGCGTTTCCTGCCGCAGGTAGTCGGCCGCGCTCATGCCCAGGGGCACCAGTTCGTCGGGATATTCGTAGCGCAGTTCATCCATGTTGAAGCGGCAGGCGGCGGCGATCTTCAGCGTTTCGGCCATCACCGGCGCGGCATGCACCTGCGCCAGTCGCAGGCGCTGGCGCAGGTGCTGCTCGGCATTGGGCGCCAGCGCATAGCCGCATTCCTGCACCGGCTTGCCCAGGCGGATGGCGGTCACCACGTCCAGCAGGTATTTGCGTGAGCGGTTGTGCATCAGTACGTCGCCGACGGCGACCTGCGGCACGCCGTGGCGTCGCGCGGCCTGTTCAAGGGTGTCGCGGTGGATCTCGTCCAGCGGGCGGTACAGGCGCGTCAGGCCGAGCCGGCCGCGCTCGCCGAACAAGGGCTTGAACCAGCGTAGCTGGCTCTCCAGCGTGGCGGCGTCGACCGCGTAGTCAGGCACCAGGATCAACTGGCAATCAGGCAGGGCGCGCAGGTGCGACAGCGCCGGCGGCGGCGCGCTGAAGTCCTCCGGTTGCAGCAGGTAGCTGCCCTTGGCGGCATCGGGCCGGGTGCGCGCGCGGGTGATCAGTTCGGACAGGTTGCCGTAGCCCTCGCGGTTGTTGGCCAGCGCCACCAGGGTCATGGCAGCCAGCGGGTGCAAGGTGCCTGACGTGTCCGCTGCTTCCTGCAATCCGGTAAAGCGAAAGCAGCTGCCGATGATGAGCCTGAAGTCGCGATCCTTGTTCTGCTCCAGCTTCATCTGCTCCTTGCATGCTGCGTGCGCCCGCACCACGCCGGCCAGCGTGCATTCGTCGGTGATGGCCAGCGCCTTGTAGCCCAGCGCGATGGCGCGCTCCACCAGTTCGGCTGCGTGCGAGGCGCCGTGCAGGAAGCTGAAGTTGCTGCGGCAGTAGAGCTCCGCGTAGTCGGGCAGGCCGGCGGCAGGCGGCAGGGGAGCGAAGTCGTCGTCCATGGCGTACTGCACCCGTCAGCCGAACAGCCCGTGCAGGAACCACTGCGGTTCCTGGTCGGACTGCTCGCCGCCCACCCACTGGCGGAAGATCCAGTAATAGACATGGCGGGCATCGCGCGCGGTGAAGTAGTCGCGCGTGACCGGCCGGCCCTCCCACCAGCCGGCTTCGATGCGTTCGGGCGGCGATGCCAGCTCCAGCGGCGTGCGATAAAAGGGCTTGTGGCGTTGCAGGCGCAGGGGTTCGGGGTCGGCCAGCAGCCACAGCGGACGCGGCGGCAGGCGCGCGGCATCGGCCGGCAGCGGCGCCGGCAGGTCGGCGGCGTCTTGCATGACCCCGCACCAGCGGTTGGCGACTTCGGGCCGATGGTCGGCCTGGGGCGCGGCTTGTTGCACCTGATCCGGGCCCAGGCGGGCGACCAGCAGCTCGATCAGACGATGGTGGTCTTCGGCGCTGCCGCCGGGTTCGGGAAACAGCGTCTGGCTGGCGGCCTGCATGCCTTCCAGTTCGTCGGCGACCAGCACCAGCGCGATGGCCGGCGCCGGCAGGCTGGAGCGGGTCAGCTTTTCCTTGAGCAGCGCGTGCAGGTGGTCTTCCTGCCAGGCGGCGACCGACAAGGCCAGCACTAGTTCGGTGGGCGGCACGGCCTGGCGGCCGCGTTCATGCTCCAGCAGCAGGCGCAACTGCTTCACCGCCAGTTGGCGCGCCGACAGCCAGCCGGCCAGCTGGGCCAGCAGGCGCTGCGCGTAGGCGGCCAGGATGTCGGTATGGTCGATGCGGTCCGGTAGCTCCATGCGGGCGCGAAAGGCCGGCGGCGCTTGCACCCAGCGATGCAGCTCGGGGGCCTCGCCGTAGGCGCGATCCATCATCTCCAGCAACGCCTTGCCGCAGCGCCGCTGCAGGCCGGGGCGCGGCAGCCGGCGCAACTGGCCCAGCCGGCGGCAGCCCAGGCCGTGCAGCCATTCCAGGTGCGGTACGGCGGCGCTCAGCAGCGACACCGGCAGGCGTTCCAGCCTGCGCCGCATCGATGCCGCACGCAGCGTGCGCACGTAGCCGAAGCGCGCCAGCATCCAGGCGCCGGTGGCGGTCACCGCGCAGCTCAGCGTGGCGGACAGGCCCAGCCGGGCGATGGTCACCCGCACCCGACGGCACAGCGCGCGAATCCCGCCGAACAGGCGCAGGCTGGCGCCCACGTCGAGCAAGACGCAGGCGTCTTCGGCCAGGCTGACCTGGGGCGTGTACTGCAGCAGCGCCAGCGCCGCCTCGTCCAGCAAGGCGGCTTCACGCAGCCGGTCGCGCTCGTGGCAGTGGGCGTCGGGCGACAGCAGCCGGGCGCCGCCGCGGCGCATGCCGGTTTCCACACCGTCGGCGCGCGCCGACGCCGAGAGGGCGCTGACACGGTCGCGCTCGAACATCATGGCCGGCTCTTCAGCCAGCCAGTTCGGGCGAAAGGCTTCCAGTTGCAGCAGCGGCAGGTGTACGGCGATCCACAGGGACATGGCGTTGCAAATTCGGCGAAGGCGTCAGTGAAATGAACAGGGGCAGGTCGCGCCGCGGTCCGCGACGCTTGATGAAACCGATTTCCAGGCCGTCTTTCAGGCCGTCCCGTGCCGGCCGCAGCGCCAGCCGCAGGGGAGCGGGCGATGCCTCGCGGGCACAGGACAACGGGCGAAACAGGAAGAACAGCGTACTGCCACCCTGGGCCGCCATATGCAGGCGGCGCAGGTTGTCGGCGCGCATCTTCGGCTGCCACAGCAGCAGCGCCTGGCAGCTGTCGGCGCGCAGCACCTGCTCGGCGGCCCAGCAGGCGTCGGAGGGCGTGTCGGCCTGCAGCGTCAGCAACCGCGAAGGCGCCACGCCCAGCCGCGCCCAGCCCGGTGCATTGACCGCATGCGGAGCCTGCAGCAGGGCGATGCGTCCGGCGCCGGGGCGCAGTCGACGGTCCGGCGCTGTGCTCAGCACCGGGCGCAGCAGGCGCAGTTCGCCGATGCCGTCTTGCGGCAACAGCAACTCGATCAATACGCCGGCCGGCCAGCCGCCCTCCGGCAACTCCGCATCCAGCGCCGCGAAACCGCTGGCCATGCCGCGCGGCCCGCCGCGCGCCAGCTGGGACGCCAGCCAGAGCGAGGGATGGATCGCTTCCGGCGCGGCGGCCGGGGAGGAAGGCGTCTGCATGGGAAAGATGGCGGCGGTGCGCCGTGGCTCGGAAAAATACGATAACTGTATAAATATACAGTATTTGTTCCAACCCTGAGAAAAAGTTACAAGTTAAGAAAAGAAATCCGGCGACGCCGCTGCCCGCCAATGGAACGAAAAAAGGGCCGCACTGCGGCGGCCCAATAGGAGGCTGGAGGTAACCTCCGGAGACTTGCTTTGCTCCCGGCACCCGATGGGGGGCCAGGTGAAGCAACTTCAGGGCGCGGCTACTGCCACAGACGAACAGACTGCCTGTCCACTTCGTCCCGGCGCCGTGCCGCAGGTCGTCAGCGCGAATTCTTGTGGCTCTGCTGACCTGCCTTGACGTGCTGTTCGTGCGTGCCGCCCTGGGAGCCGTGCTGCTGCCCGCCTTGGGAGGCTTGCTGTTGATGCTGCTGGTTCTTGTGGCTTTGTTGCCCGGCCTGAACGTGCTGCTCGTGGCTGCCACCGCGTTGCGATTGATTCTGGTTCGACATGAAGCATCTCTCCTTGGTCAATTTTCAAAAGAAGACATCCGAAGGAATGTCTGAGAAGAACGCCGTCAGGCACCGCTTTGAAACCGCTGGAGCAACCGTGGCAGGGCGAACTCCCCGCAGGCAGCTGCCGGATGCCTGTGCATGGACGGCGTAGAGTCATCATAGGCGGCGTCACTTGGCGGCGTTATCGGCCATTGCCGCATGTTGCGGTCAGCAAACGCTGTCGTCTTTGTCGGCAAGCCTTGATGAGCGGGGAAAGGGCGCAGGCAGGCCATCTTGACGGATGAGCAATACGTTTTTTTGCGATTTCCGAGCTCATCGATAAAAATCGGCAAGCTCATCTTCACGGATTCCTTCATTTCCTACAGTCAATGCCTACAAGGGCTGATGGACTCTTCTGATAGTTACTGCCGTGGATGCTTCCTAAACTGCAGACGTGGGTAGTTCGGTTTCCGGCCGGACATCCCATCATTTTTCCGACCAGACAAAGGAGTCAGACATGGCAAATGCACAAAACCCGGGCAGCAGCAATCGCGGCTTCGCAGCAATGGACCCGCAAAAGCAGCGCCAGATCGCCAGCATGGGCGGCAAGGCTGCCCATGCCAAGGGCGCTGCCCACGAGTTCACCTCGGCAGAAGCACGTGAAGCTGGACGCAAGGGCGGACTGAACAGCCATGGCCGCAAGAATGCCAACGCCGGCGGCAACGCTACCGGCAGCGTGGCCGTCGCTGCTCCTCAGATGACGCAAAGCGCTCCGCAACCGCAGCAAGTCCAGCAGTCGCAACCCTCGCAACAGCCACAGCAGCAACCGCAACAATCCGACAGCCATCCGCTGCAGCAGGGCTGATGCAGTCGCCGGCAGGCGACGCAGGCCAATGACGCCCCGTTGGGCGCTGGCAGCCGGAAGTCCGGCATCCGCATGACTCGCAGTAACGACAACAACAAAACGAAAAGGCGCCCGCAGCGCCTTTTTTTGTGTCCGCTTGCCCATGATGGGCGTCAATGGCGCGACAGATCGTCCATCAACGGCACCAGCGCCAGCACGAACAGCGATGCCGCCAGCGGCACGGTGGCCAGGAAGCCCACGGCCTTGAAGCCCAGCGCGCCGGCCACGCCGCCCAGGAAGAACATCAGCAGCAGCGAGGACAGCAGCGCAAAGCGTCGCCGCGCCGGCGGCAGCGGATCGTCGCCGTTCAGCTCGCCGGGCGTCCTGGGCGCCATCTTCCAGTAGCACATGCGGCCCAGCTCGATGCCGATGTCGGTGACCAGCCCGGTCACGTGGGTGGTGCGGATCTCCGAACGAGAGATCTTGCTGATCATGGCGTTCTGCAGGCCCATCACAAAGCACAGCAGCATCACCGTCACCGGCGCGAACAGCAGCCGATGGCCGTCCAGGTTGCTGCCGAGAATGCCGAAGCACAGCAGCAGCATCGCCTCCAGCATCAGCGGCATGGCGTATTCGCTATGCAGACGCCGTCGCCGCGCCCAGTTGATCATCACCGCCGAGCCGGCCGCGCCCACCATGAAGGCCAGCAGCGAACCCACGCCGGTGGCCAGCAGCATGGTCTGGCCCAGCACCAGGTCATCGGCCATCGCCGATACCACGCCGGACATGTGCGAGGTGTACTGGCCCACGGCCAGGAAGCCGCCGGCATTGACGGCCCCGGCCACAAAGGCCAGCGAACGGCCCAGCTGGCGGTTGGACGACTCGGAACGGGCCGGGCTGGTGAGCCGGCGCAGGTAATTGATGGGCATGGCGATTCCAGAGAAAGCGGCGCACAAGCTTTGCACATTTCATGCCATTGCCGTGCGCCGGGCGATGGTCAGGCTCATCTTCAGTCAATCCTACAGGCACAGACGGCGAGTTCTTGCTGTCATCGGCCGGCACGCTTTCTATGCTGGAAGGGAGGATGTCTAGGATACGTCCTCTTGAGCCGATTCGCTGCCCTGGCGGCGGGTCAATGCGGCGCGGCGTGACGCAGATCAGGCCGATGGCGGCGATCTGCCCCCGATGCGCGTCCGTGCAACACCCGATAAACCTCAACTGAAGACAGGAGACGCCATGTCGATCCCGGTGGACTTGCCCGGTGGGCAGAAGATGCACGAATGGCCGGCGCCCAACATGCAGCCGGGCGTGGAGCAGATCGCCGGCGGCGGTTTTCGCGGCGTGGTGCTGATTGGCCGCGCCGAGGGCGGCGAGCCCAGCACCTATCTGTGCGAACCGGTGCGCGCGCTGCGCGATGCCGCCTATGACGACGCGCTGCAATATGTGGCGCAGCACCAGTCCGCGGCATACAAGCGCGACGACGTCAGCGAGCATTTGTAGGGCGTGCCAGGATATTCAGGTCGAACGGCCAAAAAAATGGCCGCCTGGGGAGGCGGCCGGAGGGGGAGGGATATAAGACGCCGGAGATCGGGGGAATCTCCGATGAATTTCTGCTTATGAAACGACCCGTGGGGATAAACCGATTAGGGGTGGACATCTTTCATGGCACGACGGAGGGGGACGTTCGTGCCGGAAATTTGCTGTCCTCGGTTTCGAGTTCGTTGGAATGCATAGTAGCCATGCACTGCAAAAAAGAAGATCGGACAGCGCCCCATCCGCGTGTCAGAAAAACCCTTACAAGAGCGGCCCGGGCGTTCAGCTGCGTCCCAGATTGACTTCGGCCAGGTCGGCATTGACCACCTCCGGCAGCTCATATTCGCCGGAGCGCGGCACATTCGGGCGGCGGCGTGCCGGGGCCGCCGGCAGGGAAATCTCGCCCAGCGCGCCGGCGATGCCGCTGTTCTGCGTCTTGGCGGCGACGTCGCCCAGGCTGACGATGCCCACCAGCTTCTTCTGGCGATCCATCACCGGCAGGCGGCGGATCTGGCGCTGCACCATGTCGTCCAACACATCGTCGACCGGCTCGTCCTCATAGCACCATAGCACTTCATGGCTCATCACGTCCCTGAGGCGAACGGAGTCGTTCAAACGATTCTTGGCGACCGCGCGCAGCACGATGTCGCGGTCGGTCACCAGGCCGACCAGCTGTTCGCCGTCGCAGACCGGCACGGCGCCGATATCGAGCTCATCCATGGTCTGCGCGGCCAGGATCACCGAGTCGTCGGGTTTGAGCGTATGGGCGCCGCGCGTCATGACGTCGGCAATGGTGCGGGTGGGATGCATGGCAGTCCTCCTGGGGTGTGGTGTGAATGTCCGGGATGCGCGCAAGCCCTGCGGCTTCCCGGGCTGATATTTCAGCCTAGGCAACAGCGCCTTATGCCGCAATGCCGCATTTCCCCTTTGTGGCGTCGGCAGATTCGCGCAGCGCTGCCGGAAAACACCGACTGCCGCATGCCTGAGCCATCGGTCACCGCCGGTGCAGCATCGCTGCCCCGCCAAGCTCGACGCTGGCCGATGCCAGCTCCGCCGGTGCTCCTTCATTGCTCCTTGATTCTTACAAGCGTCATTGGCGCCGTCTGATGCAAAGCGGGCGGGGCGCTGGCTAAAGTGAAGTTATTGACGACACAGAGAAAAGGAAACGCCATGCCCTCCATTCTTCGCCCTCATGCCCAAGCCGTTGGTTCGCGCACCTCCGGCAAGTTGCGCCGTGTAATAGGCACTACCGCCTTGTGCGTTGCCGGCGTGGCGCTGGCGATCAATGTGCAGGCCGAGAGCGTGCCCGGCAAGGACAAGAGCTTCATGGTCAAGGCGGCCGAAGCGGGTAACGCCGAGGTCGCCGCCAGCAAGGTGGCCTTGGAGAAGTCCAGCAACCCGGCCGTGAAGGACTTTGCCCAGAAGATGATCGATCAGCATACCCAGGTCGGCGACGAACTCAAGCAACTGGCCTCCAGCAAGGACGTCAGTCTGCCGTCGGAGCCCTCGGTGGCGCAGCGCGCCAAGATCGCCGTATTGGACAAGCTGAGCGGCGCCACCTTCGACAAGCGCTACGCCAGCATGATCGGCGTGACGGCGCACAAGGACGCGGTCAAGCTGTTCCAGAAGGCCTCCACCTCGGCGCAAGATCCGGATGTGAAGAATTTTGCGGCCAAGACTTTGCCGGGCCTGGAGCAGCATTTGCAGATGGCTACCGAGCTCAAGAGCAAGGTCGATGCCGCCAAGTAAGCTCCAGGCAACAGCAAAGAACCAAGGCGAAACAGGAGTAATGGAGGGGGAACGCGGCACGCCGCCCCGGCCACGACCGGGAAGCGTTGCGCGCCGGCCGCAGCCTGATGGCGCGGCTGGACAGTGCGATGCAGCAGGCGCATCATCCGCAACGGAGCCGGTGCTTTCACAGGAAGCGCCGGCTCCGGTCTGTTGACTGATCTTTCCGGCTTCCGGCATTTCCGCGATCCCCCGTTTTGCTGTTCGTGTCTGCTTCATGCCATGCGGCAAAGGAGTGCGCTCATGAAACGTCTCGCCAAATCCGCCGACAAATCCCACGGCAAAACGGCCCATCAACCGCTTGCAGCGATGTCGTGCGCCGAGAAGTTCTTGCCGCGCGTGGCCAAGCTGGACAAGAACAAATATGCGGCCTATGTCGATCTGCCTCTCGGGTATTTCTGGGAAATGGCCCAGCAGGAAGCGCCCCCGGTACGCATCTGCAAGAAGCGCAAGAGCGCCGAGAAGGCAGCGCTGGCGCTGGTAGCCATGGTGAGGAAGCAGGAAGGCGCAACGCGCAAGCGCGCCTGATGCGCGGGATGGGCCTTGGAAGGCTGACTTTCCGGGGGCATCGCGCCAAGTTAATCGGCAGGTCCGTGCCGCTTAAAAAAACGGCGGATGAAGATCGCTCTTCATCCGCCTTCGTTTTGCTCCTCATCTGGTCGCTGATTCCTCGGACGTCCATCCCTCTGGCAAAAGCTCGCTCCCGGCGCCAAAGCGGCCGGAAGGGGATGCGTACGCATCAACCGTCGCTCTGGTGCGACTGCCCGTGCGCCACCGCAAAAGCCTCGCTCTCGTGCTCGGCCGGCGCCGAGGGCGCGGTACCCTTGCCGGACAGCTTCTTCTTGCCGGTCATGTCGGTACCGTCCCCACCTGCTTCATCGCCGGCGGCAGCCGGAGCCGGCGGGTTCAGTTCACGTTTTTGCTGCTCGTCCAACAGCTTCATGAATTCATTGTTGAAGGCCGGAATGTCGGCCGGTTTGCGCGAGGAAACGAAGTTTTCGTCGCGCACCACCTCCTGGTCTACCCATTGGCTGCCGGCATTCTTGAAATCGTCTTGCAGGCTGGGCCAGCTGGTGACGGTGCGTCCCTTGGCCACACCGGCCGAAATCAGCAGCCAGCCGCCGTGACAGATGGCGGCGATCGGCTTTTCGGCATCGTTGGCCGCGCGCACGAAAGAGCGCGCCTGCGGCAGCATGCGCATGGCGTCGCCATTGACCACGCCACCCGGCAGCAGTACCGCCGAGTAATCATCTGCGCGGGCCTCGTCGATGGTCATGTCGACCGAGACCACCTCACCCTTGTCGACGTGCTTGAAACCCTGCACGCTGGATTTCTTGTCCGACAGGATGTGAACCGTGGCGCCGGCCGCCTCCAACGCCTTCTTCGGCTCCAGCAGTTCGGCCTGTTCAAAGCCGTCCGTGACGAGGACGGCAACCTTCAGGTTACTGAATCGGTTTGCCATAGCGATATCTCCCTTGAAAAATGAAAAGCGGCCGCGGCGCAAGACCGGGCCGCCTGCCGTATGGATGAAATTCAGTGCTTGCCGGACTTCACCTGATTTCGGTTCTGGTGGTCGCCGCGAGCATGCGCCATGTCGGGCGCCTTTTTGATGCGAGTGATGTTGGACGTGGCCACCGGATCGCTGTTGGGAAAACTCATCTCGTTGGCCTCGTCCAGGGTCACCTCGGAGGGCGTGTCATAGTCGTTGGGGCGTTCATTCTTGCCTTGTTTGGATGCAGTCATGGATATCTCCTTTGAGTCTTGCCGTAAAAAGAGCTTACTGCCGGGCGCGTTGCAACCGATATAAGCGGGCTCCTCAAGCGCATGTAAGAAAGAACGCATATTGCTGAGGCGTAAGCGCGGCCGTGCGCGGTCATTGCGGCGTCACGGCCAAGGCGCAGGCGTGACATCCTCGAATTGCGCTTGCTGTCTGCCGCCGGCCGGCACTGCACCGGTTTGGCGGCCAGGATGCAGCATGGCGCCGGTGATCAGCTCCAGCTCGCGCTCGGCGGCGATGAAGGCGGCGTCGGTGAGGGCTTGCTCCTGCACCGGCCAGTTCGCCATGGCCCAGCGCTTGTACTCGGCAAAGCGCGCGCGCAGCTCGTCGGCATAGCGCTCACGCTGGCGTTCCAGGGTGTCGTCAGGGGAATGCATGTCAGCCTCCTTTCATTGCAATCAGGCTTTCGCGCACCTTGGCCATGCCGAAGCGCCAGATCTGTTCCATCTTGATGTGCGGCATGGTCGGCAATTCCGAGGCGTCGATGAAGACGTTCAATACTGCCGGGCCGGGCGCGGCCAACAACTGCGCGATGCCGTTGTCGAGCTCGTCGGGCGTGCGCGCTGTGAAGCCTTGCGCGCCGCAGGCCAGTGCAAAGGCGGCGAAGTCGGGGTTGGGGAATTCAGAGCCTTCAAAGGCCGGCAAGCCGGCTTCTTCCATCTCCAGGTGCACCAGGCCCCATTCGCGGTTGTTGAACACCACCACCTTCACCGGCAGCTTGTGCTCGACGCTGGTCATGAATTCGCCCAGCAGCATGGTGAAACCGCCGTCGCCCACCGCCACCACCACCTGGCGCGCGCGATCCAGCGCCTGAATGCCGTTGGCCTGGCCCAGCGAGGTGCCTACTGCGGCATTGTTGAACGAGGCCAGAATGCGCTGGCGACCGCTCTGGCGGATCCAGTTGCCGCACCACAGCGTGACTACGCCGGTATCCACCACGAACACCGCATTGTCTTGGGCCAGGTCGCCCAGGCGGCGCGCTGCGCGTTGCGGCTTGATCTTCTTGTGGTGGCGCTTTTCCTCGGCGTCGCGGTCCAGCGATGCGTTCCATTTCTCGCGGTCGGCGTTGGCCTTGTTGAGGAAGGCGCCGTCGGTCTTGCCGTCCACCCGCGCCAGCAACTGCTTGACCGCGGGCGCCACCGAGCCGGTGATGCCCAGCTCCACCGGTGCGCGCCGGCCCAGCACGAAGCCGCGCTCGTCGATCTGGATCACGCGGGTCTTGGTCGGCAGGAATTCGGAATAGGGATAGTCGGACCCGAGCATCAGCATCAGCTCGGCGTCATGCAAGGCGTCGGTGCCAGGCGCGCCGCCGATCAGGCCGACGCCGCCGATCCAGTGCGGATGGCTGAACGCGGCCATGTCCTTGGCCTTGAAGGTGTGCACCACCGGCGCCTGCAGCTTGGCGGCCAGCGCCAACACATCGTCGATGGCCTCGCGGCAGCCGTTGCCAGCGAAGATGGCCACCGTCTTGGCGGCGTTGATCAGCTTCGCCGCAGCCTCAATTTCGCTTTCGGCCGGCGCCAAATCGGCACGGCGGCGCAGCGTGGCGATGCTGGGCACCGACTGCGCCACCTTGGCGCCGATCACGTCGGCCGGGATGTTCAGGTGCGCCACGCCGCGCTGCGCATAGGCCTGGGCGATGGCCTGGTGGAACACCGCCGGCGCCTGCTCGGGGCTGGTCACGGTCTGGGTGTAGCAGGCGACGTCGCGAAACAGGATATCCGGGGTGTTCTCTTGCAGGTAGTCGGTGCCGCGCTTGGCGGCCGGCACGCCGCCGGAAATCGCCAGCACCGGCGCATGGTCCTTGCGCGCTTCATACAGGCCCGCCACCAGGTGATTGGAGCCGGGGCCGGTGGTGCCGCAACACACCGCCAGCCGCCCGGTCAGTTTGGCCTGGCCGGCTGCGGCCAGGGCCGCGCCTTCTTCGTGGCGCACGCCGATCCACTCGATGCGCTTGTCGCGGCGGATGGCTTCGGTCAAGGGATTCAGGGCGTCGCCGACGACCCCGAAGATCTGGCGTACGCCGATCTGGTAGAGCGTGTCGACAAGGGTTTCTGCAACGGTGGCGGACATGGCGGCTCCATGGAAAATGATTCGGATCATGCCGAGACTAAGCCCGGCCGCGCCGCGCCTGTATCGGCGGGAGCGGTAAATCCCTGTAGGAAAGCCTGATCTTGTAGTCGGCGCGCTGCCTTGATGCACAGCAAACCGGGACAAGCTCAAGCAGGGGACGACCGGCCGGAAGTCAGCCCGCAGCAGGAACGCATTCCTACGCCGCCTTCATCCGCCGGCTGACTGCGGGGCTGCGGCTGCGCTTCGATAATCAGGCATGGGACCAAGGGCCAAAGCGAGGGCCAAAGCGCCCAACGCCAACGGAGACTGCCATGCGCCGCGCACTGTGGAAGGGAGCGATCAGCTTCGGCCTGATCAACATTCCCGTCGAACTCTTCACCGCCGAAAAGAACGATGAGCTGGACTTTCATCTGCTCGACCAGCGCGACCTGGCGCCGGTGGGCTACAAGCGCGTGAACAAGAAGACCGGCCGCGAGGTGCCGTGGGACAACATCATCAAGGGCTACGAGTACGAAGAAGGCAAGTACGTGCTGATGTCCGACGAGGACCTGCGCCGCGCCAACGTCGAGGCGACGCAGAGCATCGATATCCAAAGTTTCGTCGAGGTGGAGCGGGTGCCGATCCTCTACTACGAACAGCCGTACTACCTGGCGCCGGCCAAGGGCGGCGACAAGGCCTACGCCTTGCTGCGCGAAACCCTGCTGGCCAGTGGCAAGATGGCCATCGCCCAAATCGTGATTCGCACCCGGCAGCATCTGGCGGCGTTGCTGCCGCAGGGCGACATGCTGAACCTGATCACCTTGCGTTACCCGACCGAGCTGCGCGCGCCGGACGACATTTCGGTGCCGTCGCGCACCGCGAAAAAATCCGGGGTGTCGAAACAGGAAGTGGAAATGGCGCGCGCGCTGGTCGAGCACATGTCGGCCGACTGGGCGCCGGCGCAATTTCGCGATACCTACCGCGACGACGTGCTGGCGCTGATCAACAAGAAGATCAAGAGCCGCCAGACGCACGCCGTGGCCGAGCCGGACGAGCAGGCCGCAGCACCCACCGGCAGCGGCAAGGTGGTGGACCTGATGGCCTTGCTGAAGAGCAGCTTGGAAGGGCGCGGCAAGGCGGCGAAGTCTTCCCGCAAGAGCGCCGATGCAGAGGACGGCGACGCACCCAAACCGCGCGTCGCCAAGGGCGCGAGCGTGCACAAGCTGCCGGCGCGCAAGCCGGCGGCCAAGAAGACTGCCGCATCCAAGACCAAGCCGAAGGCAGGCAAAGCAGCTGCGGCAGCACGCCCCGCGCGAGCTGGGACCGCGCGCGGCGCTGCGAGGAGGGCTCAGGCATGAGTGCCGGACACCTCGACCGTTACCGCGCCAAGCGCAATTTCAGCATCACGCCGGAGCCTTCCGGCACCCCCGCGCGCAAGGCGGGCAAGGCCGGCCGGCGCGCGCAGCCGCAGGCGCTGCAGTTTTTCATCCAGCGCCACCATGCGCGCCGCCTGCATTACGACTTTCGCCTGGAGCTCGACGGCGTGCTCAAGAGCTGGGCCGTGCCCAAGGGACCGAGCCTGGATCCGCATGACAAACGCCTGGCGGTGCGGGTGGAAGACCATCCGCTGGACTACGGAACCTTCGAAGGCGACATCCCCGAGCACCAGTACGGCGCCGGCCACGTGGTGCTGTGGGATCGCGGGGAGTGGGAGCCGCATGGCGACCCTGATGCCGGCCTGAAGAAGGGGCATCTCTCCTTCGCGTTGCGCGGCGAAAAGCTGGAAGGCTGCTGGGCGTTGGTGCGCATGGGCAAGGCCGATGAACACGGCAAGGAGAACTGGCTGCTGATCAAGGAAGATGACGAGGCCGCCGCGCACGGAAAGGACGCCGCCGTCACCGAGCTGAGGCCGGAAAGCGTGGCCGACCGGGGTGACGAGGCACCGCAGAAAGCGCGACAGAAGGCGGCGCGCAAGCTCGCCAAGGCCAAGCCCGCCGAGATTCAGGTAGCCGACCTCAAAGCTGCGCGCATGCCCGCGCGGGTCGAGGCCGAGCTGGCCACGTTGGTGGAACGGCCGCCGGATGGCGACGAGTGGCTGTCGGAAATGAAGTTCGACGGTTACCGCGGCCTGTGCCGCATCGCGCGCGGCAAGGCCCGCATCCACACGCGTGAAGGCCTGGACTGGAGCGCGCGCTGGCCGGTGCTGGTGCGCGCGCTGGAAAAACTGCCGGTGGACGACGCCTGGATCGACGGCGAGGTGGTGGCGCTGGACGAGCACGGCGGCATCAGCTTCGAAGCGCTGCAGAACTACACCAACGGCGAGCGCCAGCAGGCCGGCGGTGTGCGCTTGGCGCTGTATGCCTTCGACCTGCTGTACCTGAACGGACATGACCTGCGCGAGCTGCCGCTGATCCAGCGCAAGCAGTTGCTGCGCGAGCTGATACCCGGGGCCGACGACGAAGGTTTGCTGCTTTACAGCGAGCACATCGTCGGCCACGCGCGCGAGGTCTTCAGCCATGCCTGCCGGCACGGCATGGAAGGCATCGTGACCAAGCGCGTCGACGCGCCCTATACCGGACGGCGCGACCGCAACTGGCTCAAGATCAAGTGCGAGCGCCGCCAGGAGTTCGTGATCGGCGGTTACACCGATCCGGCCGGCCGGCGCAGCGGCTTTGGCGCGATCTTGGTGGGCGTGTACGACGGGCAGGGCCACTTGCAATATGCAGGGCGCGTGGGCACCGGTTTCGACGAGAAGCTGCTGGGTTCGCTGCTGAAGAAATTCAAGACGCTGGAGCAGGATGGGCCGGCCTTTGCCAATCCGCCCACCGGCCGCCAGCGGCACGGGGTGCACTGGATCGCGCCGACGCTGGTGGCGGAGGTCAGGTTCGCGCAGTGGACCAAGGCCGGCATCGTGCGCCACGGCGCCTTCGTGGCGCTGCGCGAGGACAAGAAGCCGCGCGACATCGTGCGTGAGGAGCAGCAGCGCAGCGCGCCGGTGGAGCGCGATGCCAGCGACAACAACAGCGACAACAAGCGCACGCCGCCGGCGCGCAAGCGAGCCGGCGCCCGCGGCAAGCCCGACCAGTCGTCGCCGGTGACGGTGGCGGGCGTGCGGCTCACGCATCCCGGCAAGATCCTGTTCCCCGACACCGGTTTGACCAAGCTGGAGCTGGCGCGCTACTACCAGAGCGTGGCCCGGTGGATCCTGCCCGAGCTGAAGCAGCGCCCGCTGTCGCTGGTGCGTTGCCCGGACGGCCATGCCGGCAAGTGCTTCTTCCAGAAGCATGCCGGCCAGGGCATGCCGGACGCCATCGAGCCGGTCGAGGTGCCCGAAGGCGAGGGCACGGCGCAGTACATGATGGTCAACGACGTGGCGGGTCTGGTGGCGACGGTGCAGATGGGCGTGCTGGAGCTGCACGCCTGGGGCTCGGATGCCGGTGCATTGATGCAGCCCGACCGCGTCGTGTTCGACCTCGATCCGGCGCCTGACGTGCCGTGGCCGATGGTGGTGGAGGGCGCGCAGCTGCTGCGCGGGCTGCTGCAGGAGGTGGGGCTGGAGTGTTTCCTCAAGACCTCGGGCGGCAAGGGCTTGCACCTGATCGCGCCGATCCGGCCGGAGCACGACTGGGACCTCGTCAAGGACTGGGCGCATCGGGTCGCCGCGCACCTGGCCCGGCATCTCCCGGAGCGCTTCATCGCGCGCATGAGCAAGTCCGCGCGCGCCGGCAAGATCTTCGTCGACTACCTGCGCAACGCGCCGGGAGCGACCACGGTGGCGGCCTATTCTGTGCGCGCGCGCGCCGGCGCGCCGGTATCGGCGCCGATCACCTGGGAGGAGCTGGAAGACGGCGTCAAGCCCGACGCTTTTCGCGTCGCCAACATGGCTGAGCGGATCCGGCAATTGCAGCGCTCGGATCCCTGGAAAGGCTTTGCAAGCTCACGCCAGCGGCTGAGCGCGGCGATGTTGAATGCGTTCAAAAAGATATGAATTTAGAAATATTTCTAATTTGAAATAAAGACTGAAAAATACCCCGTTGACCATTGTTTTAGGGAAATATTTTCCGTGTGATTCTTTGCCCCGCCTGCACCGGAACGGAAGACGGAAGGGGAGACACCTCATGTGGCGCAATGTCCTACACGATCTTCATCTTCCTGCCGACTGTGCGCGTCATAGGGCAACTTCATAATTCACTTTAAGTTTTTGGGGCGATATGCGCACGGCGGGAGCCGGCATGCCGATCCCGCCAATCGACCGACAGAGCACGTTCAAACGTGACATGAAGAACAACGAGGATATGGCAACCGCCATGAATACCACCAGCTATCGCCACTCCCTGACCCAGCTTTTCACCCGTCACCTGATGCACGCCTCCATGCCCGGCCTGATGCCGGCCGGCCCGGCGACGTCGCGTGCGGAAGCGCCCGGACGCATGCCTGCCGTGCTGGTCGAGCGCCTGCTGCGGCAGGAAGAAAAGCGCGGCGTCAATGCGCTCAACAGGCTCGGCCAGGGCCTGCCCATCGCGACCTTCAATGCGCCGCAGCCGGCCGCCCATCGCGCCGCCACCTACAGTTACCCGATCCACATCGAGCGCGCCAGCATCGACGCCTTGCCGGCCTCGGCCGGGGTGTATATCTTCCGCGGCGCCAACGACATGCCGCTGTACGTCGGCCGCAGCGTCAACCTGCGCAGCCGCGTGCTGGCTCATCTGCACAACCATGAAGAAGAAATGCTGGTGCGCCAGACCCGTCGCATCGAGTTTCGCCGCACCGCCGGCGAGCTGGGCGCGAGCCTGCTGGAGCAAAGCCTGGTGCGCGACCTGCAGCCGCTGCATAACAAGAAGCCGCGGCAGAAACGTTGCCTGTTCACGCTGCGCCTGAGCCTGGACGGTCGGCCGCAGGTGGCGCAGGTGGCCGAGCGCGACTTCAGCCGTGCCGAAAACCTGTTCGGCATCTTCGCCTCCGAGCGCGCCGCGCAGGAAGCCCTGCAAAAACTGGTGGAGCAGCATGAGCTGTGCTCGGTGGCCACCGGCCTCGAAGAGAGCGCCGGCGAAGGCATGGCCTGCTTCGGCCGCCAGATCCGCCGCTGCCGCGGCTGCTGCACCGGCGAAGAATCGCCCGAGCTGCACCAGCAACGCCTGATGCAGGCGCTGGAAGACCTGCGCATCCTGCCGTGGCCGTATCAGGGCCCGATGGGTGTGATCGAGGAAGTCGACGGCTGGCGCCAGGTGCATGTGATCGACCACTGGCGCTACCTGGGTTCGCTCGACGAAGAGCACCAGCAGCTGCGCGCGCGTCCCGCGGCCAGCATGAAGGGATTCGACCTCGACAGCTACAAGCTGCTGATCAAGCCTTTCCTGTTGCAGCAGCTGGACCTGCATGCCTTGCCCGGACTGAAGCTGCCGGCACTGGCCTGAGCGTTTTTCCTTCCTTGCGGCGCCTGTGCGGGCGCCGCGTTTTTGCTCGCCCGCAGAATGCGCGCGTCGATGTAAATCCTCACCGTCGATTGAACATTTTGCGCCGCAGCGTTTCATACCTGCGCTCAGAGGCGGTTTCAAGCCTTCCTGTTCGTCTCCCTCAGACGAGGTTTCGCCCGGGCATGGCGGCGCGCTCAAGTCGCCTTGCACCGATGTTTTACAACGCACAACAACGAGGATCTTTAATGCGAGGCCGACTCCATTCGCTTGCAGCAGTCATGCTGCTGCCCGGCGCCGCCACCATGGCCTGGGCCGCCGACGCCAACGGCAACCTGTGCTCCCCCGATCTCAAGGTCGACAAGGACAAGCTGGCCGCTTACCTGATCAAGACCTATCCCGTCAGCACCGGCTACCTCGCCGTGGGCGACAATCCGGCGCCGCTGAACTCGCCGCGCGCACTGGCGGCCTGGCTGCTGAAAAAGCGCGCGGCCGAGAAGGCCGCCGGCGGTGCGGCCAACGGCGACAGCGCCAACGTCGACCACATGGCCGACGACCTGCAAAGCCTGCTGGACGGCAAGGACGGCCAGTTCAAGGCGTCCCGCCGGGTCGACGCGCAAGCCTTCTTCGGCAGCGGCAACGAGGCCGGGCTCTCCTGCGTAGTGGCCGATGCCCGGCCGACCTTGGCGCATGCCTCGTCGGCAGCCGTCATGACGGCCGCGGCCGCGCCTACCGGCACTTCCGGCCAGCCCACCGTGGCGGCCGTGCCGGCTGCCGCGCCGCCGGCGCCCGAGCCGAGCTGGATGGATCACGTGCGCGTGCGCGGCAACCCCGACCAGTTGTCGATCGACCGCAACAACAAGGCCGGCTACGCCTCGGTGGAGCGCGCCCGCGTGACGCTGGCCAACGACGACGTGGCGGCGTCGCGCACCAACGACATCGTGGCCTACGCCGGCTATTCCTTCGACAAGCGCCCGATCGGCGAGGCCGGCAGCACCTATGAAGCAGTGCCCTACGTCGGCGTGAAGCAAAACCGCGTGACCGCCTACAGCGCCGCCGGCAATACCGTGACCACCACGCGCACCACCCAGATCGGTATGCTGTCGGCCTTCCACTTCACGCATCCGGACTCGGCCAATACCGAAGACCTGACCGCGCGACCCGACTACCTGATCAACAACACCGACGGCAGCCGCCTGCTGACGCTGAACTTCACGCTCACGCCGGTGCGGCCGGGCATCTTGAACGACTTCATCCGCTGGAACAACGGCCTGGCCTTCAAGCCCATCCTGATCGGCCAGAGCCGCAACGGTACCTACATCGACCGCGGCGACCCGGCCGTCTACGACCAGCACCAGGACTTCATCCGCCTGGGCGCGCAGGCCGGCTTCACGCTGGCCTCGACCAACCCGTCGCTGCCTTTCGATTTCACCACTACCTATACCGGCCTGAAGGCCTTGCAGGGCAATCGCGGCATCCACTACTGGAAGTCGGTGCTGACCTACAACTTCAACCAGAACGTAGGCCTGAGCCTGGATTACTCCAACGGCGTGCTGCCGGAAACGGCGGATCCGGAGCGCAAGTGGGGGCTGGGACTGTCGTCCAAGTTCTGAGTCGCCTGCGGCTCTCGGCGCGCGCGTACCTGCGCGGCGCGAAAAAAAACGGCGGATCGCTCCGCCGTTTTTTTTATGCCAGGATCAGGCTTGCGATCACTGGAAGGTGGTCGCCATCTTCTCAGGCAGCGGCACGTTGAGCCATTTCTTGACGATGGTGTTGAGTTCGCCGCTCTTCTTGGCGGCGGTGATGGCGTCGTTGACCTTGGCCATCAGGGCCGGCTCGCCCTTGTTCAGGCCCACGCTGCAGCTGGACTCATGGATGATGTACTTCAGCACCGGCTTGTTGCCCGGCGCCTTCTCGGCCAGCGCATAAGCCACGAAGTCGCCCGTGCCCACCAGTTGCACCTGGCCCGAGACATAGGCCGAGATCATGGCGTTGTTGTCTTCGTAG
Source organism: Herbaspirillum sp. LeCh32-8 (assembly GCF_017814915.1). GTDB lineage: Bacteria > Pseudomonadota > Gammaproteobacteria > Burkholderiales > Burkholderiaceae_D > Herbaspirillum. The sequence continues at coordinate 848,879 of NZ_JAGIPZ010000001.1, forward strand.
CGCTTGATGGTGGCGGACTTGGGGGCGGTTTCGGTCAGCTGGATATCCTGGAAGGTGCCGCGCGCCACGCCCACGGTCTTGCCGGCCAGGTCGGCGGCATTGGCCACCTTGACGGCGGCCACGCCGAACACGCTGTTGTTGTAGGGCGCATAGGCCTGCGAGAAGTCGATCACCTTTTCACGTTCGGCGCTCTTGCCCAGGGTGGAAATCACCAGGTCGGCCTTGTGCGTCTGCAGGTAGGCGATGCGGTTGGCGCTGGCCACCGGCACCAGTTGCACCTTCACGCCCATGTTCTTGGCGATCAGCTTGGCCACGTCGATGTCCAGGCCCTGCAATTGCAGCTCGGTATTGACCGAGCCGAAGGGCGCGAAATCCTGCGGCACGCCGATGCGGACCACGCCGGCTTTCTGGATGTCGGCCAGAGCGTCGGCGCGGGCTTGCGCGGCGGTCAGCGACATCAGCCCGAAGGCGATGGCCAGCACAGGGTTGACTGACTTCATTGGATTGTTCTCCTAAGCGATTGTTGTAGATGCAGGCGCCGTCCCGAGGGCGGCGCATGGCGATGGTGTCTGCGCACCTGGATCCCGCAGGGCGCGGGCCGTGGACGATGATACGCCTTTTTGCACAACGGCCTCAGTTGTCCAGTTGTAGGATGCGGTCCTCGGCGGCGAGGAAGATGCGCTGGCCCGGCTGCGGCTCGATGCGGTAGCCGCCGGTGAACGCGCCAAAGGCCGGCAGCATGGCCCAGTTGCCGTCGATCACGAAGCAGGGCAGGCGCAACGCGTCGCCGCCGGCGGCCAGCCGATACACAGGATGCAGGTGGCCGACGATGGCGAACGCGCCGTGCACCGTCTGCGGGTGGTGGCAGAAGGCCAGCGGCCCGAGGCGCCATGGCTCGTCCACCGCCTCGATCCCCAGGCCGGCAGGCGGGTCTCCGGCATGGCGGTCGTGGTTGCCGCGCACCAGCGTCAGTCGCAGCGCGGTGTGGCGCGCGCGCCAGTCGGCCAGCGCCGCTAGCGTGGCCTCGGCGCGCGCGGCCCTGGCGTGCAGGAAGTCCCCGAGGAAGACGATATGCCGCGCCGCATGGCGCTCGATCAGGATATCGAGCAGGTCGAGGTTGGCGCGCGTAGTGCCATGCGGCACCGGAATGCCGCCCGCGCGAAAGGCTGCGGCCTTGCCGAAATGCACGTCGGCCACCACCAGCATGGCGTGCTCGGGCCATAGCAGGGCGCGCTCGGGCAACATGGTGAGGCGTGCGCCGCCGGCGTCGAATTGCTGTAGCAGACTCATGGTTTGCCTTTCGCCGACGGCTTGTCCGCCGCGCGCTCCAGTTCACGCAGCATGCGGGCGACGCGGTCGGCCAGTTTTTCGGTAGAGAGTTTTTCGCGGAAGCGCTCGACCATCAGCGGCAGCGCGAACGGCGTGGGCCGCGCCGGGCGCTGCAGCGTCAGCGTGCGCGCGCGCAGCTCGGCCAGCGTGGCGCGCAGGCGCTGCAGTTCCAGCTCCTGCTCCAGCACTTCGGCCTGGGCCTGGTCCAGCAGCAGATTGCCGGCGTCGTGCTTGCGAAACACCTCGAAGAACAGCGCCGAGGATGCCTGCAGCTGGCGCGCGCTTTTGGGCTGGCCGGGATAGCCCTGCGAGACCAGCCCGGCGATGCGCGCGATCTCGCGAAAGCGCCGCTGCGACAGCTCGGTGGCGTTCAGGCTGGACAGCACGTCGGCCAGCAGGTTTTCCTCACTGAACAGGGCCTGTGCCTGCTCGGGCGCCAGCAACGAGAGATCGGCCTGCTGCGCACCCAGCAACTCGAAGCCGTAGTCGTTGACCGCGATGGAGAAGGTCGCCGGCTGCCCGCGCGCCAGGCGCCATGCCAGCAACGAGGCCAGTCCCACATGCACCAGGCGGCCGGCGAAGGGGTAGAAGAACAGGTGGTGTCCCTCGCGGCTCCTGATCGCCTCCACCACCAGCCGCTGCGCCGTCGGCAGCGATGACCAGTCGCGCTGGAGCTCCAGCAGCGGGCGCACTGCCTGCATCTCGGGGCCGATGAATTTGTCATGCGCGGCTTCTTCCAGCCGGTCCAGCACGGCGTGCGCCAGCGTCGACGACAGAGGCATGCGTCCGCCTTGCCAGCGCGGCACGGCGCCGCTGCCGCTGCCGGCGCGGCGCACCCAGGCAGTCATCTCGTGCACGCGTACGAACTCCAGCATGCGTCCGCCGAAGAGGAAGCGGTCGCCCGGCTTGAGGCGGGCGATGAAGCCTTCCTCGATCGTGCCGATGCGCCCGCCGCGCAGGTATTGCACGTGCATGCTGGCGTCCGAGACGATGGTGCCGACGTTCATGCGATGGCGCCGGGCGATGGCGGCCAGCTCGACCCGGTAGACGCCGTCGGCGTCGGCGCGCACGCGGTGGTATTCGGGATAGGCGGTCAGGCTCTGGCCGCCGCGCACCACGAAGTCCAGCGCCCATTGCCATTGCGCGTCGCTCAGGTTGCGGTAGGACCAGGCCGAGCGCACTTCGGCCAGCAGTTCGTCGGCGCGAAAGCCGCCGCCCAGCGCAATGGTGACCAGGTGCTGCACCAGCACATCCAGCGGATGCTCCGGCACCGGGCGCTGCTCCACCTGGCCGGCGGCGACGGCGTGCTGGGCCGCGGCCGACTCGACCAGCTCCAGGCTGTTGGTTGGCACCAGCGTGGCGCGCGAGACCCGTCCCGGCGAATGGCCGGAGCGTCCGGCCCGTTGCAGCAGGCGGGCCACGCCGCGCGGACTGCCGATCTGAAGGACGCGCTCCACCGGCGTGAAGTCCACCCCAAGATCCAGGCTGGAGGTGCAGACCACGGCCTTGAGCTTGCCCGTGCGCAGGCCTTGCTCGACCCAGTCGCGCACCTCGCGGTCCAGCGAGCCGTGGTGCAGGGCGATCAGCCCGGCCCAGTCCGGTCGCGCCTCCAGCAGGTGCTGATACCACAGCTCGGCCTGCGAGCGGGTGTTGGTGAACACCAGCGTGCTGGCGCTGGCCTCGATCTCGGCCACCACCGCCGGCAGCATCTGCATACCCAGGTGGCCGGCCCAGGCGAAGCGCGAGGGATGGGGCGGCAGCAGGGTGTCGAGGACGATGCGCTTGCGCTGCTCCCCGCGCACCAGCACGCCTTGCGGCGCATCGCGCGGGCCCAGCAGTGCCTGCATGGCCTGCTCCAGGTTACCCAGCGTGGCCGACAGGCCCCATACCGCCAGTTGCGGCCGCCAGCGCCGCAGGCGGGCCAGCGCCAGCTGCACCTGCACGCCGCGCTTGTTGCCCATCAGTTCGTGCCATTCGTCGACGATGATGGCGTCCAGCTTGCCGAAGCGTTGCCGCGCATCGGCCTGCGAGAGCAGCAGCGACAGGCTCTCGGGCGTGGTCACCAGCGCCTGCGGCAGCGATTTCATCTGGCGCGCGCGTTCGGCCGAACCGGTGTCGCCGGTGCGCATGCCGGCCTGCCAGTGCGGCAGCAGCTCCGCCAACGGCGCCTGCAGCGCGCGCAGAGTGTCGGCGGCCAGCGCCCGCATCGGCGTGATCCACAGCACGCGCAGGCCGGTGGCCGAGGTGGGGGCGGACGACGTGCCAAGCATCGGTTCGGCATGCAGCAAGGCGCCGAACCAGACCGCGTAGGTCTTGCCCGAGCCGGTGCCGGCATGCAGCAAGCCGCTGCGACCCGAGGCGGCGGCTTGCCAGAGCTCGCGCTGGAAGTCGAACACCGACCAGCCGCGCGTCTGGAACCAGTGCTCCACCGCGGCCAGACCTGCGCCGTCTTCGGCGATTCTTGTTGCGGCGTTACGTGCCATGCACGTCCTCCGTGGTATGCGGCAGCAGGGCGCGCAGGGTAGCGAGGGTGTCGGCCTGGTCGACCGTCTTGTCCTCGCGCCGGCGCAGGATGCGTGGAAAGCGCACGGCGATGCCGGCCTTGTGGCGGCTGGAGGCGGCAATGCCTTCGAAGCCGATCTCAAACACCATGCAAGGGCGCACGCTGCGCACTGGCCCGAACTTCTCGATGGTGCTCTTGCGGATGATCTGGTCGACGGCGGCAATCTCGGCATCAGTCAGGCCCGAATAGGCCTTGGCAAAAGGCACCAGCGGCCGCTCGCCGCCGGGCTCTGCAGGCTCGCCCCAGAGCGCGAAGGTGTAGTCGGTGTAGAGCGAGGCGCGGCGGCCGTGGCCGGCCTGGGCGTAGATCAAGACGGCGTCGATGCTGTAGGGATCGATCTTCCATTTCCACCAGGTGCCGACGTTGCGGGTGCGGCCGATGCCGTAGCGGGCGTCGACCGCCTTGAGCATCATGCCTTCCACGCCGCGCTCGCGCGAGCTCTGGCGCAGCTCGGCCAGCGCGTCCCAGTCAGCGGCCTCAATGCGCGGCGCCAGCATCAGGGCCGGGCCGGCATGGCGGGCGAGCAGCGTCTCCAGCCGGGTGCGTCGTTCTTGCTGCGGCAGCCCGCGCAGGTCGTGACCATCCTGTTCCAGCAGGTCGTAAGCGATCAGAGCGGCCGGCAGTTCGGCCAGCAGCCGTGCGGACAGGGTCTTGCGGCCGATGCGCTTTTGCAGTTCGGCGAACGGGGCGATGCGGTCGGCCGCGCCATAGCCGTCCGGGCGCCGGATCACGATCTCGCCGTCCAGCACCGTGCCGTCAGGCAAGGCCAGCGCGGCCAGTTCGGGGAAGCGCTCGGTGATCAGTTCTTCGCCGCGTGACCATAGCCAGCTGGCGCCGTGGCGGCGCACCAGCTGGGCGCGGATGCCGTCGTATTTCCATTCGGCCTGCCAGTGCGCCAGCGAGCCCAGCGTGCGCGGGTCGTCCAGCAGCGGGTGGGCGAGGAAGAACGGGTAGGGCTGGCCACTTTCCGACCGGTGATCCTGGCCGCTGTCGGGCGCGATCAGCTGCGTGAAGCGCTCGCCCGTGGGGCGCGCGCGGGCGTCGGTCCAGCCGACCAGGCGTTGCGCCACCAGGGTGGGGTCGAGCTGCGCAACCGCCGCCAGCGCGCGCGTGACCAGCAATTTGGACACGCCGACGCGAAAGCTGCCGCCGATCAGTTTGGACAACAAGAAGCGGCCTTGCCAGTCCAGCTCGTCCCAGGCGGCGAACAGCGCCGTGCGGATGGTTTCCGGGTCGGCGCCGCGCAGTCCGGCAATGCGTTCCCCCATCCAGCGCGACAAGCCAAGGTCGGCGGTATGCGAGGCCGGCGGCAGGATGTGGGCGATGGTTTCGGCCAGGTCGCCGACGGCGTGGTAACACTCCTCGAACAGCCATTCGTCGATCTGCGCGTATTGCATGGCGCAATGCTTGAGCAGCTTGGTCGGCACCGCCTGACGCGGCTTGCCGCCGGCCAGAAAATAAACGGCCCAGGCGGCGTCGTCGGCCTGCGCCCGTGTGAAGTAATCCTGCAGCGCGGCCAGCTTGCGAGAGGTCGAGGTGGTGGCGTCGAGCTCGGCGTAGAGCCGCGAGAACTCACGCATCGGCGGCCTCCGCGATGACGCCTGCGCCGTCTTCGGCTTGTTCTTCGCCGTATTCGGTATCGAAGGCGCCGGCGTCCAGGCCGCTTTGGCGCAACCAGCGCACCAGGGTGGCGACCTGGCCATGGGTGACGATCACCCGTTGTGCTCCCGTGTCGCCGATGGCTTGCAGCAGCGACGGCCAGTCGGCGTGGTCGGACAGCACGAAGCCGCGGTCCACGCCGCGCCGCCGCCGCGTGCCGCGCAGGCGCATCCAGCCGCTGGCGAAGGCGTCGCTGTAGTCGCCGAAGCGGCGCATCCACGGCGAGCCTGCCGCCGAGGGCGGCGCGATCACCAGCGCGCCGGCATAGGCTTGCCTGCTCCCTTTGCCGCCCTTGCCACTTTTGCCGGCGGATTCAATGTCGGTTACCGCCAGCGTGTCGGGCAGGGCGACGCCAGCCTCGCGATAGAGATGATTCAGCGGCGTCACCGCCCCGTGACAGACGATGGGGCCGATGCCTGCGTCAATGCCGTGCAGGATGCGCTGGGCCTTGCCGAAGGCGTAGCAGAACAACACGCTGGCGCGACCCTGGTCGGCGTTGGCGCGCCACCAGCGGTTGATGTCGTCGAAGATTTCGGCTTGCGGCTGCCAGCGGTAGATCGGCATGCCGAAGGTGGATTCGGTGATGAAGACGTCGCAACGCACCGGCTCGAACGGCGCACAGGTGCCGTCGGCTTCCAGCTTGTAGTCGCCCGAGGCGACCCACACCCGGCCCTGGTGCTCCATACGCAATTGCGCCGAGCCCAGCACGTGGCCGGCCGGGTGCAGCGACAGGCGTACGCCGTTGTGGGTGAGGGATTGGCCGTAGGGCAGCGTGTCCAGCGCGATATCAGCGCCCAGCCGCGCGCGCAGGATGCCGGCGCCGGCTTCGGCGGCCAGATAACTGGTGTGGCCGCTGCGGGCGTGGTCGGCGTGGGCGTGCGTGATCACCGCGCGCGCCACCGGGCGCCACGGGTCGATATAGAAATCGCCGGGGATGCAATACAGGCCTTCCTTGCGTACCACGACCATGTCTTCCATGCGCCGCGTCTCCTTGCCCGAGCTTGTCGAAGCTTCAGCTTACCCGCGCCGGCTCTGCCGTGCCGTCGGTGCAGGGCGCATTTTCCTGTCAGCGTACGGCCGGCAAAACTCGCAAATATTTGAATGGCGCATCGCAAAATGTAAATGTATTAGGTATCCTAGCGAAACCGTTCTTGCCTCTTCAGAACTTTGCATCCTGACAATCACCGAGCGATCAATGTCGACCTACATCGAAACCAAAACATTTCGTGAACTGCAGGATTCGGAAGTCTTGCCCGCGCCGTCGGGCGTGCGCCTGAACATCATGCAGATGTGCCAGCAGGAAGATATCGCGCTGCCCGAGCTGGTCTCGCAGGTGCAGGGCGATCCGGTGCTGGCCGGGCGACTGATCCAGATCGCCAACATCCCCAACATCAACAAGGGCCGCATGGTGGCCTCGGTCAACGTCGAACTGCTGCTGATGGTGGGCCTGCATGCCGTGCGCCAGATGGCGCTGGCGATCTCGCTGACCGAGTCGGCGCGCCGCGGCGACTGCAAGGAATTCAACTACGACGCCTTCTGGGCGCGCTCCACTGCGATGGCCTGCGCCGGACAGGCGCTGGGCGAAATGCTGCAACTGGCGCCGCCTGCCGAAATGTTCACCAACGGCTTGCTGGCCGGTATCGGCCGCCTGGGCCTGGCGTCGGCCCGTCCCAAGCGCTATGGCGAACTGCTGGCCGAGGGCGCGCAAGGGCAGGCGCTGCTCGACAAGGAACAGGAGGCCTTTGGCTTCGACCACCTGCGCCTGGCCGCGGCGATGATGGAAGACTGGCATTTCCCCAAGCTCTTCTGTACCGCCGTGCTGCATCACGAGAACCCCGAAGCCTCCGGCCTGGACGAGGATGACCGCCAGCAGCAGCTGGTGCGCATGCTGGAGTTGGCCGGTTGCGTGGCCGATGTCTGCGTGGCGACCTCGGTGGAGGCGCGCGCGCAGTTGTTGCCGCGCCTGCTGAAGCTGGGCGAGCGCTTCTCGCTGCCGCTCTCCAGCATGGAATACATCTGCGGCCGCGTCTCGTGGGACTGGAGCGACTGGGGCGCATTGCTGCACGTGCCGACCCAGGTGCTGCCGGAAATCGGCGCGGAACTGGCCGAGGCGGCCAAGGATCCGGCCTGATTTTTCAGCCTGGCGGCGAGTCGAGGCTCGCAAAATGCGACTTGTTTCGATTTGCCGCTGGTCATCTGTTGGAAAATGGTACAAACGCCGTTTTTGTATTTGTACCGTCAGTCTTGAATGCTAGTATGGCGCCCGTTCTGGAAGCAAACATCCGGCGCCGTCCCGCCCGCCACGGAACCCGGCGCCCTCGTCGATATCGACACTGCGGCTCGCATTCCAGTGCCGCATCCTACCGTTGAGCTTCCAGGCCGGAGCGAGGACAGTCCGATGCCGCCGGCATCGTTGTCCCGTCCACCAGGACGCGGCATCTGCCGCCATCAATAACCAGAAAACGTAGCGGGGCTGTTCCGTCAGCTTGCATCAGCCATGTCGCCAGCATTGCCGGCGCGGCGCACGTCCGTGCGTCGCGGGGAACCGGAGGCGGCGTGCGCATTGCCTGCCGATGACCCGCTGCATTCATCGCTTTAAGAACAGGTGGTTTCATGAAAAAAATCCTGTGCGCAACCTGGATCGCTTGCGCAACGATGAATCAGGCATACGCCGCCCACCCGCTGGTCACCGACGACGCAGGCGTGCAAGGAGAGGGGCGTCACCAGATCGAAGTCAACACCGATTGGAGCCGGCAAGCCGGCCAGTCCGGCCATGTCGGGGCCTTTACCTACACCTACGGGGTTACCGACAAGCTGGACCTGTTCGCCAACCTGCCGTTGACCTTCCAGGCCAAGGACGGCGCCGGCGTGGGCGACTATTCACTGGGCGCCAAATGGCGCTACTACGATGAGGAAGGCCTGGCGCTGGCGTTCAAGCCCGAGTTCTTCGTGCCCAGCGGCGACGCCGAAAAAGGCCTGGGCAACGGCAAAAGCGGCCTGGGCCTGACCGCCATCGGCTCCTACGAGACCGGCCCGTGGACGCTGCACGGCAATGCCGGCCTGCGCTACAACCGTTATCAGCTGGGCAGCGACGACCAGTCCAAGCGCAAGCTGGTGTGGCGGGCCTCGGCGGCCACCTGGTATGCGTTGAGCGAGCAGTGGCGGCTGGTGGCCGACACCGGCCTGGCGCAGAACCAGGACAAGGCCAACCGCACCTGGCCGGCTTACGCGCTGCTGGGCGTGATCTGGTCGCCCAACAAGAGCGTCGACCTCGACGTCGGCGCCAAATTCGGCGTGAACAAGGCCGAAGTCACGCGCCAGTTCGGCGTCGGCGTCACGCTGCATTACTGACAACGCACGGCCCGTGAGGGCTGTGCAGTGCAGCATGAGACGCGCTGGTAAGCGCCGCCAAATCTGCTATCTTTGACCTTGGCAAAGGCCATGCCACGATGGGCCACGACAAAGGAGATGACACATGGATCTGGTGGAAAAATTCGATGCCAAAGGCAAGACCGGCGCACCTTACCACGTAGAGGTGTACCAGACGCAGCAGGACGAAGCCGACGCGGCCGCGCGGGCATTCAGCCGGACTTACCAACTCGCCGACGGACGTGCGCTTGATCCCCTGACCAACGAGAAATTCCGGATCGTGCAGACCGGGGAGAAAATCTACCGGGTCTGATATTCCGCATCAGCCACGAAAAAAGCCGGCACCGCAAGGTGGCCGGCTTTTTCTTTGCCCGTTTCGTGGAGAGGTCGTTGCCGCCGCCACGCCGCTGACGTCGGGCGTCTTGCCCGGCCGCATGAGCGCCGGCGGCAAATCAGCGGGCAGGGTGCCCGCAGCGATCAGAACGCGTCGCCCGGCACCCGCACCCAGCCTTCCATCAGCACGCGCGCACTGCGGCTCATGACGGCCTTGGTGACCACCCACTGTGCGCCTTCCAGTTTTGCCTCGGCGCCCACGCGCAAGGTGCCTGACGGATGGCCGAAGCGCACGCTGTGACGTTCACCGCCGCCGGCGGCGAGGTTCACCAGCGTTCCGGGAATGGCCGCGGCGGTGCCGATGGCGACCGCCGCCGTGCCCATCATCGCGTGGTGCAGCTTGCCCATGGACATGGCGCGCACCAGCACGTCGGCGTCGGCCGTGGTGACCGTCTTGCCGCTGGAGGACACATAGTCCTTCGACGGCGCCACGAAGGCGACCTTGGGCGTGTGCTGGCGCGTGGCGGCTTCTTCCACCTTGCTGATCAGGCCCATGCGGATGGCGCCGTGGGCGCGGATGGTCTCGAAACGGGCCAGCGCCGCCGGGTCGCTGTTGATGGCGTCCTGCAGCTCGGCGCCGGTATAGCCGATCTCCTCGGCATTGAGGAAGATGGTGGGGATGCCGGCGTTGATCATGGTGGCCTTGAAGCTGCCCACGCCGGGCACCTCCAGCGTGTCGACCACGTTCCCGGTGGGGAACATGGCGCCGCCGGCGCCGTCTTCTTCGGCCGACGGATCCATGAATTCCAGTTGCACTTCGGCAGCCGGGAAGGTCACGCCATCAAGCTCGAAGTCGCCGGTTTCCTGCACCTGGCCGTTGATGACGGGCACATGGGCGACGATGGTCTTGCCGATATTGGCCTGCCAGATGCGCACCACGGCGATGCCGTTCTTGGGCACCTTGTCCGGGCCGACCAGGCCGGCGGCGATGGCGAACGGGCCGACCGCGGCCGACAGGTTCCCGCAGTTGCCGCTCCAGTCGACGAAGTCCTTGTCGATCGAGACCTGGCCGAACAGATAGTCGACGTCATGGCCGGGACGGTTGCTCTTGGAAATGATCACCGTCTTGCTGGTGCTGGAGGTGGCGCCGCCCATGCCGTCGATTTGCTTGCCGTAGGGGTCGGGACTGCCGATCACCCGCTGCAGCAGCTTGTCGCGCGCGCGGCCGGGCACGCGGGCGGCCTCGGGCAAATCGTCCAGCTTGAAGAACACACCCTTGCTGGTGCCGCCGCGCAGGTAGGTGGCGGGGATGCGGATTTGGGGGACTTGGCTCATGGTCTTGTTCCTTTTTTGGGTGCTGCTTTGTCTTGTTCGGCGTCTTTCGGTTTGCGGACAACGACGCTGGGTTCCTGCTTTCGCAGGAACGACAGGCCTGCTGTACATCAACCTTCGTCGCCCCTGCGAAAGCAGAGGCCCAGCGTCGTTCGCCGCGTTTCAGCGCCGGCTCTTCAAACCGCCTTGCGCTCGCCCTTGCCGGCAGAAGCCTCCAAGAAGTCCTGCGCAAATCGCTGCAGCACGCCGCCGGCCTCGTAGATCGAGACTTCCTCGGCGGTGTCCAGCCGGCAGGTGACAGGGACTTCAACGCGCTCGCCGTTCTTGCGGTGGATCACCAGCGTCAGGTCGGCGCGCGGCTTGCGCTGGCCGATCACATCGTAAGTTTCGGTGCCGTCGATGCCATAGGTGTTGCGGTTCTCGCCGGCCTTGAACTCCAGCGGCAGCACGCCCATGCCGATCAGGTTGGTGCGGTGGATGCGCTCGAAGCCTTCGGCCACGATGGCTTCCACCCCGGCCAGGCGCACGCCCTTGGCGGCCCAGTCGCGCGAGGAGCCCTGGCCGTAATCGGCGCCGGCGATGATGATCAGCGGTTGCTTGCGCTCCATGTAGGCTTCGATGGTTTCCCACATGCGCATGACCTTGCCCTCCGGCTCCAGGCGCGCCAGCGAGCCTTGCTTCACGCTGCCGTCTTCTTTCTTCACCATTTCGTTGAACAGCTTGGGGTTGGCGAAGGTAGCGCGCTGCGCGGTCAGGTGGTCGCCGCGGTGGGTGGCGTAGGAGTTGAAGTCTTCTTCCGGCAGGCCCATCTTGTGCAGGTATTCGCCGGCCGCGCTGTCCATCAGGATGGCGTTGGACGGTGACAGGTGGTCGGTGGTGATGTTGTCGCCCAGCACTGCCAGCGGACGCATGCCAGAGAGCGTGCGTTCGCCGGCCAGCGCGCCTTCCCAGTAGGGCGGACGGCGGATGTAGGTGCTTTGCGCGCGCCAGTCGTACAGCGGGCTGACGGCCTGGCTGCGGTCCACGCGCGCCGAGAACATCGGCGTGTAGACATTGCGGAACTGCTGCGGCTTCACGGCCGCCTTGACCACGGTGTCGATCTCTTCGTCGCTGGGCCAGATGTCCTTCAGGCGGATCTCGCGGCCGTCGGCGGTGGTGCCCAGCACGTCCTGCTCGATGTCGAAGCGGATGGTGCCGGCAATCGCATAGGCCACCACCAGCGGCGGCGAGGCCAGGAAGGCTTGCTTGGCGTAGGGGTGGATGCGGCCGTCGAAGTTGCGGTTGCCCGACAGCACGGCGGTGGCATACAGGTCGCGGTCGATGATCTCCTGCTGGATCTTCGGATCGAGCGCGCCGGACATGCCGTTGCAGGTAGTGCAGGCGAAGGCGACGATGCCGAAGCCCAGTTTTTCCAGGTCGGCGGTGAGGCCGGCTTCTTCCAGATAAAGCTCCACCGCCTTGGATCCCGGCGCCAGCGAGCTCTTCACCCACGGCTTGCGGGTCAGGCCCAGGCGGTTGGCGTTGCGCGCCAGCAGGGCGGCGGCGATCACGTTGCGCGGGTTGCTGGTGTTGGTGCAGCTGGTGATGGCGGCGATGATGACGGCGCCGTCGGGCATCTTGCCGGATTCGTTTTCCACCTTGCCGGCGATGCCCTGCGCCGCCAGCTCGGACACCGGCAGACGCTTGTGCGGATTGGAGGGGCCGGCCAGCGTGCGCACCACGGTCGAGAGGTCGAAGTGCAGCACGCGTTCGTACTCGGCGTTTTTCAGGCTGTCGGACCACAAGCCGGTTTCCTTGGCGTAGGTTTCCACCAGCTTGACCTGTTCGTCCTCGCGGCCGGTCAGCTTCAGGTAATCGATGGTCTGCTGGTCGATCGAGAACATGGCGGCGGTGGCGCCGTATTCCGGAGCCATGTTGGAGATCGTGGCGCGGTCGCCCAGCGTCAGGCTGGAGGCGCCGTCGCCGTAGAACTCCAGATACGCGCCGACGACCTTTTGCTTGCGCAGGAATTCGGTCAGCGAGAGCACGATGTCGGTGGCGGTGATGCCGGGCTGGCGCCGGCCGGTCAGTTCGACGCCGATGATGTCGGGCAGGCGCATCCAGGAGGCGCGGCCCAGCATGACGTTCTCGGCCTCAAGGCCGCCCACGCCGATAGCGATCACGCCCAGCGCATCCACGTGCGGCGTGTGGCTGTCGGTGCCGACCAGGGTGTCGGGGAAGGCCACGCCGTCCTTGGTGTAGATCACCGGCGACATTTTCTCCAGGTTGATCTGGTGCATGATGCCGTTGCCTGGCGGGATCACCTCCATGTTCTCGAAGGCTTGCTTGGTCCAGTCGATGAAGTGGAAACGGTCCTCGTTGCGACGGTCTTCGATCGCGCGATTCTTCTCGAATGCCTGCGGGTCGTCGCCGCCGCATTCCACCGCCAGCGAATGGTCCACGATCAGCTGCACCGGCACCACCGGATTGACCTTGGCCGGATCGCCGCCCATGTCGGCGATCGCGTCGCGCAGGCCGGCCAGATCCACCAGCGCGGTCTGGCCGAGGATGTCATGGCACACCACGCGCGCCGGAAACCATGGGAAATCCAGATCGCGTTTGCGCTCGATCAGCTGGCGCAGCGAATCGGTCAACGTGGCCGGATCACAGCGTCGCACCAGGTTCTCGGCCAGCACGCGGGAGGTGTAGGGCAGGCCGTCCCAGGCGCCGGGCTTGATGGCGTCGACGGCGGCGCGAGCATCGAAATAGTCCAGCTGGGTGCCCGGCAGTTGCTTGCGGTATTGAGTATTCATGGCGGTTGGCTCGTGGTTGTCTCGGTGAATTGATCTAGGTATCGGTATCGGGGGATGGGGCTCAGGCCTGGTCGCGCTTGAGGTCGGCCTGGGCGATCTGGTGCTCGATGTTGCCGCGTGAGGCGCCGATGTGCCGGCGCATCAGCAGGTCGGCCAGTTCGCCGTCGCCGTCGGCCAGCGCATCGAGGATGCGATGGTGTTCGGCGAAGGCCTGGCGCGGCCGGTTGGGGGAAGAAGAGTTGGCGGAATACTGGATGCGGTACATGCGCGCCAACTGGTACAGCTCGCCGCACAGGATGCGGGTCAGGATCTGGTTGCCGCTGGCCTGGATGATCTTGTAGTGGAAGTCGTCGTCGCCGTCCTGCTGGTAATAACCGCGGCCGGCCTGGAAGGCTTCGTCCTTCTCATGGGTGTCGAGCACGCGACGCAGTTCGTCGAGCTCGGCGCGACTCATGCGCTGGGCCGCCAGGCGGCAGGCCATGCCTTCCAGCGATTCGCGCATCTGGAACAGCTCCACCAGCCCCTCCAGCGTCAGCGAGACCACGCGCGCGCCCACGTGCGGCACGCGCACCAGCAGGTTCTGGCCCTCCAGTCGATGGATGGCTTCGCGCAGCGGACCGCGGCTGATGCCGTAGGTGCGCGCCAGTTCAGGCTCGGAAATCTTGCTGCCCGGGGCGATTTCGCCCTGGACGATGGCGGTTTGGATCTTTCTGAACACATGCTCGGAAAGCGTCTCTCCGTCGCGTTCTGAGCCTGGTAAAGCAATCAGCTCACTCATGGTGTCGACAATCCTGTGTTTTTTGTTGCGCCAACTATAGCACTTTCATTGATTTTCGCGACAAGTGTCGACAGTTAAATATTTTTGGATCCAACCGGTTAAAAAATAGCATGAGGTTTTTTTCGTCTCCGGTGAGAAAATTCGCCGATTCTTTGAGAAATTGCGAAATCGGATCCAAAATTTTTCAAAAATATTTCTCGTCGTGAGAGAATCGATTACCGAAATTGAGAATTTAACTTTATATTGCGCACCATGGACTCTCCACAGACCTCTACCATCGTCGACCGCGTACTACATGTTCTAGCCGGCGTAGCCCGCGCGGGCAAGCCCGTCAGTGCCAAACAGATCGCTGCCATGGTGCAGCAACCGGTGAGCACGGTGTATCGCCACCTGGCTTCCCTGAAGAAGTGGGGACTGCTGCAGGAACACATGAACTCCGGCACTTTCGAGCCGGGGCCGACCGGCGTGCAACTGGCTTGGGGCTTCGACCAGAACTCCAACCTGATCAGCCAGAGCCGTGAAGAGATCAGCTCGCTGGTGGAGCGCAGCGGCGAGAGCGTGGGTCTGCTGGTCTATATCAACGGCGAGATGGTCTGTATCGCCATGGAAGAGAGCACCCAGCCGCTGCGCTGCTCCTTCACCAAGGGCCGTTCGCATTCGCTGCACAAGGGCGCCTCGGCCAAGAGCCTGCTGGCCTTCATGCCGCGCAAGCTGCAGCAGAAGCTGCTGCTGGATCAACTGGGCGACAAGCCGGAAGAAGTGGCGGCGCTGGAAGTGCAGCTCGAAGAGATCCGCCGCCGCGGTTATTCCATCAGCGAAAGCGAGGTGGATCTGGGCGTGTGGGGCGTGTCGGTGCCCATCCTGTCTTCCAATGGCCGCCTGGAAGGCACCATCACGCTGATGGCCCCGGCACTGCGCGTAGGTCAGCGCGAGCAGGAACTGGTGCGTATGACGGTGGAAGCCGCGCAGCGCATATGTAATCGTTTTTAAGCGCATCTGCCGCGTCGGCGCCGAGGCGTCGGGCTCATACCATAGCCCATGCCGATACGGCATGGGCGCGCAAAAACAGTTTTGTTGTTGTCGTCCCGCCAGGAAATCAGCCGGCGTCAGTCCGGTCCGTTGCTTCTACTTGAGGAACCCATGATGAAAATTTCCAAGCTGCTCTGTACCTTCACCGCCGCGTTCGCCATGCTGACCGCGCTCGCTCCCGCGGCCCACGCCGCCGACAACGTGATCCGCGTCGGCACCGATGCCACCTTCCCGCCGATGGAATTCGTCAAGGACGGCAAGCGCACCGGCTTCGACATCGAGCTGATCGAAGCGCTGGCCAAGACCATGGGCAAGAAGGTCCAGTGGATCGACATCGACTTCAAGGGCCTGATCCCGGGCCTGATCTCCAACCGCTTCGACATCGCCGCCTCGGCCATCTACATGACCGACGAACGCCGCAAGGTGGTCAACTTCAGCGACCCGTATTACCGCGGCGGCCTGGCCGTGCTGGTGCGCCGCGACGACGCCAGCATCAAGGTGCCGGACGACCTGAACAAGGGCAAGAAGGTCTCGGTGCAGGTCGGCACCAAGTCGGTCGGCTACCTGAAGGACAACTTCCCGGGCGTTGAGCGCGTCGAGGTGGAAAAGAACCAGGCCATGTTCGACTTGCTGACCACCGGCCGCGTCAATGCCGCCGTCACCGGTCGTCCGGCCGCCGTGGAGTTCGCACGCACCCAGCCGCAAGTGCGCGTGCTGGACAAGGGCCTGACCACCGAGCTGTACGGCTACGCCATGCGCAAGGGCGACACCGAACTGGCCGAGCAACTGAACAAGGCGCTGCAGACGCTGCGCGTGAACGGCACCTACACCGCGCTGACCGACAAGTGGTTCGGCAAGAGCGAGTAATCTTCCTCACCTGAACCACGAACAAGCCGCGGCTGCACCGCACCCGGTGCGGCGGCCGCGGCCGCGATGGCCGCCCGGTCATCGCGCCACGACGTTTTTCCACTTTTCATGAAGGTCCGCCGCCGCCGGCCATGTGGCGCGGCAGCATGATTCACCTTCCGGAGCCTCCAATGGATTTCGACTTCTCGCCGATCTGGGACAGCTGGCATTCGCTCGCCGCCGGTACGGCCGTCACGGTGGAGATCACCGCCGCCGCGCTGGTGCTGGGTTGCGTGCTGGGCCTGCTGGTCGGCCTGGGGCGCCTGTCGCCGCAACGCCGCATCATCTACGGCATCTGTACCGTATACCTGACCCTGGTGCGCGGCACGCCGCTGCTGGTGCAGCTGTTCATCTGGTTCTTCGGCCTGCCGCATTTCGGCATCCTGCTGCCGGCTTATGTGTGCGGCATCCTGGGCCTGGGTATCTACAGTGGCGCTTATGTGTCGGAAATCGTGCGTGGTTCCATCCAGTCGATCGAACGCGGCCAGATGGAAGCGGCGCGCTCGCTGGGCCTGCCTTACAAGATGGCGATGCGTCGCGTGATCCTGCCGCAGGCCTTCGTGCGCATGATCCCGCCGCTGGGTAACGAATTCATCGCGCTGATCAAGAACTCGGCGCTGGTGTCGCTGCTGACCATCGCCGACCTGATGCATGAAGGTGAAAAGATCATCAGCGTCTCCTATCGCTCGCTTGAGGTGTATCTGGTGATCGCCGTGATCTACCTGGTCCTGACCAGCGTCACCACATTGATACTGCGCCGCATCGAGAAGGTGCTGCGCTCGGAAGGGAGAGTGTGATGAGCCAGGCGATCGTCGACGTCAAGGGCCTGAAGAAATCCTTCGGCGAGCACGTGGTGCTGAAGAACATCGATTTCAGCGTCCAGCCCAGCCAGGTGGTGGTGGTGATCGGCCCCAGCGGATCGGGCAAGAGCACCTTCCTGCGCTGCCTGAATGGCCTGGAAACCGCCGAGGGCGGCACCGTCGTGGTGTCCGGCCATCCGGTGGTGGAAAACGGCCGCATGATGCCCGAGGCCAAGCTGGACGCGCTGCGCAGCGAGGTGGGCATGGTATTCCAGTCGTTCAACCTGTTCCCGCACCTGTCGGTGCTGGACAACATCACGCTGGCGCCCACCTGTCTGCGCGGCGTGCCGCGCAAGCAGGCCGAAGAGTTGGGCATGCGCTTGCTGAAGAAGGTCGGCCTGGATCACAAGGCCAAGGTCTATCCCGGCACGCTGTCGGGCGGCCAGAAGCAGCGCGTTGCCATCGCGCGCGCGCTGGCGATGGAGCCCAAGGTGATGCTGTTCGACGAGCCGACCTCCGCGCTCGACCCGGAACTGGTGGGCGAGGTGCTGCAGGTGATGAAGGATCTGGCCGCCGAAGGCATGACCATGTTGATCGTCACCCACGAAATGGGCTTTGCCCGCGAAGTGGCGGACGTGGTGGTGGTGATGGACCATGGCAGCATTGTCGAAGCCGGCGCTCCGGCCGATATCTTCACGGCGCCAAAGGAAGCGCGCACCCGCAGCTTCCTGCAGACCATGCTGGCGCGCGAGGCGGTGCATGGCGGTTGATCCCAGAATTGACATGTCGGACGCCATCGTCGCGGTCGGCAATCTGGCCCGCGTCGATGCCGTGCCCTGGAAGAACGAGGGTGGACAAACGCGCGAGCTGTGCGTGGAGCCGCCCGAGGCCGGCTTTGCCGATTTCGTCTGGCGCGCCAGCGTGGCCGATGTCGGTCGCGACGGCGATTTTTCGACCTTCGACGGCATCGACCGCACCATCGTGCTGCTGGAAGGCGGCGGTTTCACCATCGCGTCCGAAGGCCGCCCGCTGCATGATTTGCGCGACTGCTTCGCGCCGTTCGCCTTCGCCGGAGAACTGAAGGTCTCGGTCCAACTGCATGGCGCGCCGACGCTGGACTTCAACCTGATGATCCGGCGCGAGCTGGCCGAGGGCGAGGTGGTGATGATGACCGAGCAGAACTCGCGGCGGCTGGATGCCGACACAGCCTTGCTGTACGTCGCGCAGGGCGCGGCCTGCCTGTCGGACCAGAACGGGCTGCAATTGCAGTTGCGCACCGGCGAATTCGTGCGGCTGCGTGAAGGCGCGCTACTGCCCGACCTGCTGTGCGCGGCGGGCGCGGTGGTGCTGGCGGTGCATATCCGCCGCAAGCATTGATGCAGACACTGATGCAAGAATTTCCACCTTCCGCGTGCGCCGAGAGCGCCGCGGATGCATGAAGGCAGCAGCAGTAGTCCAATAAAACCAATAAAGGGCGCTTAGATGGCAACGCACAACGAGCAACATCCGAATACCCCAGGCGGGCAGTTGTTCTGCCGCTCGGCCTTGCTGCCGCAGGGCTGGCGCAGCGACGTGCTGCTGCGCTGGAATGCTGACGGCGACCTGACCGAGGTCACGCCGGACAGCGCGCCGGGCGACGCGCCGCTGGCCGCCGGCGCGGTCATCCCGGGCATGCCCAACCTGCATTCGCACGCGTTCCAGCGCGCCATGGCCGGCCTGACCGAGACCATGGGCAGCCCGACCGATTCCTTCTGGAGCTGGCGCACGCTGATGTACCGCTTCGCCCAGCGCCTGCAGCCGCAGCACCTGGAGGCAATCGCCCGTCATCTGTATATCGAGATGCTCAAAGCGGGCTACACCTCGGTGTGCGAATTCCACTACCTGCACCATGCGCCGGGCGGCGTCGCTTACGACGATCCGGCCGAGTTGTCGCTGCGCGTGATGCAGGCATCGCAGGATGCCGGCATCGGCATGACGCTGCTGCCGGTGCTGTACCAGTACGGCGGCTTCGGCAGCGCCGCGCCGCTGGAGCACCAGGCGCGCTTCATCTCATCGCCGCAGTGGATGCTGGACTTGCGTGCGCGCCTGCAGCAGGCGCTGCCGGAGAACGGCATGCGTCGCTACGGCGTGGCGCCGCACTCGCTGCGCGCGGTCGACGCCGACGGACTGGCGCAACTGGTCGCCAGCCTGCGCGCCCAGCCGGGCGGGGCCGACGCGCCCATTCATATTCATATCGCCGAGCAGACGCGCGAGGTCGACGATTGCCTGGCCTGGTGCGGCAAGCGGCCGGTACAGTTGTTGCTGTCCCAGCAGCAGCTCGACGCCCGCTGGTGCCTGGTGCACGCCACGCACATGTCGGACGACGAGTACGCAGCCGTGGCGCAAAGCGGCGCCGTGGTGGGCCTGTGCCCGACCACGGAGGCCAATCTCGGCGACGGCATCATCGACGCGCAGCGCCTGCTGGCCGACGGCGCCAACTGGGGCGTGGGATCGGACAGCAACATCGCCATCAATGTGCGTTCCGAACTGCGCCTGCTCGAATATGGGCAGCGCCTGCACCATCGCCGGCGCAATGTGCTGGCCTCGCAAGCGGCCCCGGCCGTGGCCGACCGGCTGTTCACGCAGGCCGTGGCGGGCGGGGCGCTGGCCACCGGCCGTCGCGTGGCGGGCCTGGCCGCTGGCCAGCGCGCCGACTTCGTGGTGCTGGACGGCGACGACATCAACCTGGCCGACCGTGCGCCGGAGCAGCTGCTATCGGCGCTGGTATTCTGCGAACACGAAGGCAACCCGGTGCGCGACGTGCACGTCGGCGGCCGCCGCGTGGTGGCCGACGGGCGCCATGCGCTGGAAGAGGGCGCGCGCGCCGCTTACCGCGCCACGGTGTCTGAGCTGTTGAAAGACTAAGAACCGAACAAGGAAAGACTATGACCCAGGAAGTATTCACGCTGCGCCAAGGAACGGCGCCTCTGCTGATTTCCATGCCGCACGTTGGCACCCAGCTGCCCGCAGACCTGCAACCTGCCTTCAGCCAAGTCGGCCTGCAGGTGGACGACACCGACTGGCACATCGGGGAACTGTACGATTTCGCGGTGGAGATGGGCGTGTCCATCATCCGCCCGACCTATTCGCGCTACACCATCGACCTCAACCGTCCGGCCGACGGCCAGAGTTTGTATCCGGGCCAGAACACCACCGGCCTGTGCCCGCTGACCACCTTCGACAACGTGCCGCTCTACAAGCCCGGCATGGAGCCGGACGAGGCCGAGATCGCGCGCCGCCTGCCCTTGTACTGGAAGCCTTACCACGAGGCGCTGCAGGCCGAACTGGAGCGCATCAAGTCCATTCACGGCTACGCCTTGCTGTGGGACGCTCACTCCATCCGCTCGCTGATCCCGCACCTGTTTGAGGGCGAGCTGCCGGTGTTCAACTTCGGCTCGGCCAGCGGCGAATCCTGCGCCCCGGGCGTGGCCGAGGGCTTGCTGCAGCAGGCGCAGCAACTGGCGCCGCACTATCCGGCAGTGCTCAACGGCCGCTTTAAGGGCGGCTATATCACCCGCAACTACGGCAAGCCGGCGCAGAAGGTGCACGCCGTACAGCTGGAGCTGGCGCAGCGCAGCTACATGCAAGAGCAGGCGCCGTACGCGCTGGACGCCGGCCTGGCCGGCAAGTTGAAGCCGGTGCTGGCGGAGCTGATCAAGACCTACCTGGCGTTCAAGCCGGCCTGACCGTACCGGTTCGGCAAAACAAGACGGCCTGCAGCGATGCAGGCCGTTTTGCATTGGGGGAAGGCGCTGACGACAGCGGCGATTTGATCCAGCGCAAACGCCGCGTGCGCCACTGCAAAGGCTGGCGCTGGCTTGATGCACGTCAAGCCGCAGGGCAGCGCGCGGGCATAGGATGCAGTCATACGATTTGTGTCCACCTGGCGAGGTCATCATGTTCAAGAACATCCTTTTGGCAACCGACGGTTCCCGGCTGTGCAATGAATCGGTGAAGGCGGCGATCGCCCTGGCGAAAAGCTGCGGCAGTCGGCTGGTCGGCCTGTCCGTGGCCGGTAACCTGCGGGCGTTGTCCATCCCTGAAGTCAGCGTGGGGGTGGATCTGCAGCAGTCCGATGAAGCCGGTCGCGCCAAGGCGCTGGCCAGCATCGCGATGATCACCGAGATGGCGCGCGAACAGGGCGTGGATTGCACGGTGCAGGTGGCGCAGGGCGGCCGTCCCTACGAGGAGATCATGCGCGTGGCCGAGCGCGAGCATTGCGACGCCATCTTCATGGCCTCCAAGGCGCGCTCGACGCTGGGGCGCATGTTGATGGGCAGCCAGACGCAGAAGGTGCTGGCGCGCAGCAAGGTGCCGGTGCTGGTGTTCCGTTGATTTGCTGGTGACGGGGAGACGCGACAGACAAAATACAGGTTTGTGGTGTGGAGGGCAGGGCCGCTCTTTGTGGAGAAGAGCGGCCCTTTTTTTGTTGGCGCAGATGATTTGGAGAAACGCCCTACAGTTGGTACAGTTTGCCCTTGTCCAAAGATGAGTCGCAACGAAGGGAGCAATATTGGCCAAGGCAGAACACCACAACGACGGCGGCAACGCCTTCACCCGTTTTTTTGCGCATGAGGCCGCCGGCGGCATCGTGCTGGCGATCGCCGCCGTGCTGGCGCTGGTCATCAGCAATTCCGGCTGGCGCGAGGCCTACGAGGCCTTCACCAGGGTGCGCGGCACGGTCGACGTCGGCGGTCTGGTGGTCTTGTCCAAGCCCTTGCTGCTGTGGGTGAACGAGCTGTGGATGGCGGTGTTCTTCTTCCTGGTCGGCCTCGAGATCAAACGCGAATTCGTCGAAGGCGAGCTGGCCTCGCGCAGCCAGGCCATCTTGCCCGCAGTTGCCGCGCTGGGCGGCATGGCGGTGCCGGCGCTGATCTATGCGGCGATCAATCTGGGCGACCCGGTGGCGCTGCGCGGCTGGGCGATTCCGGCAGCTACCGACATCGCCTTTGCCATCGGCATCGTAATGCTGCTGGGTTCGCGCGTGCCGACCTCCCTCAAGGTGTTCCTGACCGCAGTGGCGATCATCGACGACCTGGGCGCCATCGTGGTCATCGCGCTGTTTTATACCGACCAGCTGTCGCTGCCGATGCTGGCCGGCGCCGGCGTCGGCACCTTGCTGCTGATCTTGCTCAACCGCAGCGGCGTGCGCCGTGCCGACGTTTATCTGGTGGTCGGCCTGGCGATCTGGGTCTGTGTGCTGAAGTCCGGCATCCATGCCACGCTGGCCGGAGTGGTCACGGCGCTGGCGATCCCCATGAAGGATGGCGAGGGCAAGCCGCTGGCCGGCGCGCTGGAGCATGGCCTGCATCCCTGGGTGGCGTTCCTGGTGCTGCCGATGTTCGCCTTTGCCAACGCCGGTGTGTCGTTGCAGGGCATGTCGCTGGACAGCCTGTTCGATCCCATTCCCCTGGGAATTGCCGCCGGACTGGTACTGGGCAAGACCATCGGCGTGTTCGGTGCGGTCTGGCTGATGGTCAAAAGCGGGCTGGCGGCCATGCCGGCCGGCGCCAGCACGCGGCAGGTCATCGGCGTGTGCGTACTGTGCGGGATCGGTTTCACGATGAGTCTGTTCATCGGCGGTCTGGCTTTCCAAGGACTGAGCCCAGACTTCGAGGCCAAGCTGAAGCTGGGGGTGCTGGGCGGATCTATCCTGGCGGGGCTGCTGGGCACCGCCGTGCTCTGGCGAAAACCCGCCCAGACATAAGCAGCCTGAATGGCGCGCCGGGTCGGACTGCCGGCGTCGCCGGCCGCCAGGCGCGGCCTAATTTTTTATATCGTTTCTCTCCGCGGAGCTGCTTCAGTCGCCGAACGGCGACTATCTCGACACTTTCCGTATTGCGACGCAGGATGTCAGTCTGCCAACAATGGAAAACTCGTCAATCTTCAACTCCCGCATTCCTGCTGGAAAAGCTGCAAGCGAGCAAATGTTGTCACGCTGCTTTCGATTTATGACAGCGGGAAATTGCTGCTGCGCGAAATAAGCCGTTGTTTACATGAGGATTTGGCAGGAGCAAGATGGGCTGGAACCTCAAGGCCTGCGCGGCATCTGCCAGTAACGGGCAGGTTGGAATGGCAACATGCAGTGTGCAGCAAGCCGGAATGCACCAATCTGGCGCGGTTTTCAAGGCCTGAGCAATAAGCTTCGTGAATATTGCGTGGCGACAAGATACGGAGGAGACAATCATGAAAATGATCGAGCTTTTGATGGGGTATGGCGTTCAAGCTCTGCTGTGGTACGCTCTCTACGTTGTCATTGGCAGCTGTGCCTTCGGCGCCTACGTCTGGCGCCGCACGGGTTACGGCCAATGATGCTTTAGAGTGGCGAGGCCAGCGGCAGGGGATGCCGGGCATCGCCCCGAGTGCTTTTAGCTGGGGAAGTTGTCATGCATATTGTGGATAAGCTCATGTCGTGGGGCATGACTTTTCTGAGCTGGTACGTGGTCTACGTGCTGGTTGCCGGCGGCGCGTTTGCCGCCTGGCTGGTTTATCGGGTGTGGCTGCAGGATTCCGTCAAGGCCAGGCATGGGCAGCAGGCTTCGCATCATCGTCGGGTCGACTGATCCCGCATCGTCAAAAAATTTTCGGCGGCGTCGCGCAGTGTTGTGTGACGCCGCCTTCGTCTTTTTAGGCTCCCGCGGTCGTCGAATTTGCCTTTGCAGATCCGGCCCGGCACGTGTAAAGCACAGGTGAAGTTGCTGTTCGACAGGCAACTTTAATTATCTTTACTCTAATTGTTGCCATCTGCCGGTGTACATGCGGCGCAACAAAAAGCAGATACAGTCATCAGACCACTTGCTATCCATTAATTTATGCCCCATCATCCCACCCGCTAATAAAACAAAGCATCAGTTCGGTTTGTCGTTCGCCATTACTGTTCAAACAATAAAAGCCATCGTCTTCGCGAAAGAGAAGGAGAGACAGCTACCAACAAGAACAGTAAAGGAAGAAGCATGTCCACGTATTTCAAGAATTTGGGCGTCGGCGTTCGCCTTGGCGCCGTGTTCACCCTCATCGTGACGCTGCTGGCCATCGTGGCCATCACCGCAGTCGTCAAGATCGGCAACATCAATCACGCGATCAATCAGATCGTCTCAGACCGTTACCTCAAGGTGCGCTGGGCCTTCGACGTGCGCGACGGCGTCAACGACCAGATCAAGTACCTGCGCGGCATCGTCATCGACGCCGGCCGTCCGGGCATGAACGACAAGCGCTACGATCAACTGGCGGTGTCGGTCAAGCAGACCAAGGAAGCCATCGACAAGATCGCCGCGCGCCAGAGCACCGAAGTGGGCAGGAAAAAGATCAAGGTGCTGGACGACGCCCGCGTCGTCTTCGACACCAGCAAGGAAGAATTGCTGGCGCTGGCCCGATCCGGCAACGTGGATGCCGCCGGCGAATATGCGCTGCGCAAGATCACTACCGCCCAGAACGCCTACCTCGACACCGCGACCGCCTTCGCCAATTCGCAGGACCAGCAGCTGCAGGCCGAAGGCGTGCAGGCAATCGAAGATGGCGCGCTGGCCATCAACGTCACGCTGGCATGCTCGACGGTGGCGGTGCTGGCCTCAATCGTGCTGGGCTATCTGTTGACCCGCTCCATCGTGCGCCCCCTGCGCGAAGCCGTACGCGTGGCCGAGAACGTCGCCGCCGGCGACCTCACCACCCGCATCGATGACAGTGCCAAAGACGAGACCGGCCAGCTCATGCATGCGCTGCGCAAGATGAACGACAACCTTGTTTCCATCGTGTCGGGCGTGCGCCGCGGTACCGACTCGATCACCACCGCGTCCAATGAAATCGCCAGCGGCAACCTCGACCTCTCCGCCCGTACCGAGCAGCAGGCCGGCTCGCTGGAAGAGACCGCGTCGGCCATGGAGGAGATGACCTCGACCGTGCGCCAGAACGCCGACAACGCCCGCCAGGCGAACCAGATGGCGACTTCCGCTTCGCAGATCGCGATCCAGGGCGGCGCCATTGTGGGTCGCGTGGTCGATACCATGGACGAGATCAACACCTCCTCCAGAAAGATCGTCGACATCATCGGCGTGATCGACGGCATTGCCTTCCAGACCAACATCCTGGCGCTGAACGCCGCTGTGGAAGCGGCACGGGCCGGTGAACAGGGCCGCGGCTTCGCGGTGGTGGCAACCGAAGTGCGCAGCCTGGCCCAGCGCTCGGCCGCCGCCGCCAAGGAAATCAAGTCCCTGATCGACGACTCGGTGACCAAGGTCGACGGCGGTAGCAAGCTGGTGGCCGAAGCCGGCGCCACGATGGAGCAGGTGGTCAACAGCGTCAAGAGCGTGACCGACATCGTCGGCGAGATCACCGCCGCCAGTTCGGAGCAGAGCACCGGCATCGAAGAGATCAACCGCGCCATCACCCAGATGGACGAAGTCACGCAGCAGAACGCCGCCCTGGTCGAAGAGGCCGCCGCCGCCGCGCAGTCGATGCAGGAGCAGGCGCAGAACCTGTCGCAGGCGATCAGCATCTTCAAGTTGGCGCACCTGAACGCCGCACCGTCGGCCGCCGTCTACCAGCCGTCCCCGGCGCAGCTGAAAAAAGCCGCGCCGGCCGCGCCGCGCCTGGCTGCCGCCGCGCCGGCACCGAAGTCCCGTCTGCAACAGGATGAAGACGCCTGGGAAACCTTCTGATCCAGGGGCGCAGTCACCAGCTGCAACGACAATGAAAAAGAGCAACCATCCGGTTGCTCTTTTTTTATGGCTGTTTCGACCGCCTGCTGTTAATCAAGGGCCACCGTTGGATGCTCGCCGGAGCGCAGCATCACATTGGGCGACTTCAGGCAAATCAGCAAGGCCACAACCATCGCCGCCGCGATGCCGAGGAACATCACCGAGAACGCCGCCGGCGCCACGCTGACGGCCGGCATGATGGCGCCGTGCAGATCCATCGCGCCGGAGGAGCCCGGCAGATGCAGCTGCGACTCCAGATAGGCGCCCACCGCCGCGCCGCCCAGCATGCTGCCCACCGACCGCAATAACAGCAGGGTGCCGGTGGCGGTGCCGATGTCGCCCTGGCGCGCGGCGTTTTGCACCGCCATCAGCGTACCCACCATGGTGCAGCCCAGCCCCACGCCGGCCAGCGCCGAGAACAGGATGGTGCCGGCCAGCGGCAAGTGTGGCGCCAGCACCGACAGCAGCAGGAAGCCGGCAATCGAAAGAATCGCGCCGGTCACTACCACCGGCTTCATGCGACCCATCTTGCGCGCCAGGTGGCCGGTGGCGTAGTTGCCCAGCACGTTGGCCACCAGGAAGGGGATCATCAGCAGCCCGGCATTGGTGGCGCCGCTGCGGAACATGTTCTGGTAGAAGATCGGCAGCACGAACAGCGAGGCGAACACGCCGCCGGCGGCCAGGGTGGAGGCCAGGGTACCGGTCAGCAGGGCGCGGTCGGTGAACAGGCGCGGCGGAAAGAGACCGTCCACCTTGCGGATCTGCTGCGCCGCCAGCAGGCCGAAGCCGATCACGAACATCAGCGCCAGACCCAGCATGCCGGCTGAAGCCCATGGCAGCGCCTTGCCGCCCAGCGTCAGCATCAGCAGCAATGAACTGACGGTGGCGATCATCAGCAGGCTGCCCAGGGTATCGAAGCGGGTTCGGTAGTCGCGAGCCTTGAAGGTTGCCGGAAGGCCGCGCCGGCACAGGTGCAGCGCCAGCAGGCCTAGCGGCAGGTTGATCCAGAACAGCCATTTCCACGAGGCATGATCGGCCAGGAAGCCGCCCACCAGCGGCCCGGCAATCGAGGCCAGCGCCCAGACCCCGGCCAGATAGCCCTGATAACGCCCGCGTTCGCGCGGCGTTACGGCGTCGGCGATGGCGGCCTGGGCGAGCGACATCAGGCCGCCGCCGCCCAGGCCCTGCAGGGCGCGCAGGAAGATCAGCTGAGTGATGCTCTGGGCGAAACCGCAGGCCACCGAGGCGACGATGAAGATCACCAGGCAGATCTCCAGCAGCTTGCGGCGGCCGTAGGTGTCCGACAGCCGGCCGTAGATCGGCGCGACGATGGTCGAGGCCAGCAGGTAGGCGGTCAGGATCCAGGACAGGTTGCGGCTGTCATGCAGGTCGCGCGCCATGGCGGGGATGGCCGGGATGACCACCGTCTGGTCCAGCGCCGCCAGGAAGATGCAGATCACGATGCCGCTGAGGACGCGCATCACTGCCTTGTGTTTGAGCTGCGCCTGGTCGGCGGTCGTATTGTCCATCAGTTGCCTGTCGTGCAGCACGTCATCATAAATGCGAAAAAGTGCGGGGAAATAAAGGAAAGTGCGACATTGTAGTCCGGTCGGAGCCGCTTGGCCGCGGCCATTCCCGCCGCCAGGAACTCGCCCGGTCGGTTCAGTCGTCAACGAATTCCAGCAAGGCCTGGAAGGCGGGCAGAGCCAGCACCAGCCGGTCGGCGTCTTCTTGCAGCGGCAGGCCCAGGGCCCGTGCGCGATCTGCGATGGCGGCGCGGTCGCCGCCGCGCAGGCGGATGGCGGCAAAGAAGGCATCGCGCTGCGGCACATGCGCGGCCAGCGCGCCGAAGCGGCCCCGCAGGCTGGCAGCATCGGCGAATTCCAGCGCGAAATCCGTACCCCATGCGCCCAGCTGCGCGTAAGCCGCCTCCGCCTGTGCAGGATCGCGGTCGATCACCAGCAGGGAGGAAATGCCCGTCACGCCGTTGGGATGCGCCATCCATTCCTCACGCCACACCAGCTCGGGCGTGAAATGGCGGCAGGCATACACGCGGCCGGCGAACTGGCCCGGCACCAGGCGCACCGTGGAAAAGCGCGCGTCCACCGCGCGTCCATCCAGCTCCACCGGACGCGAGAAATGCTGCACCGGTTGCGCGTCCAGGCCCAGCGCGATCCAGCGGTCGTGGCAGGCCGGCACGTCCTCCACCGCATAGACCAGGCCATCGATGCCGATCGGGCTGTCCAGGATTTCCTGGCGCACCTTGGCGCTGTCGCGCGGCTGGCCGATCAGCTCCAGGTAGCCACCGGCCAGCACCACCAGGTGGTTGACCGATCCCAGCGTGTGATAGCCGCGCGGCGTGACGATGAACCCGAGCGTCTCCAGTTGCGCCTGGGCGGCGTCGATGTCGTAGTGGGTGTTGAGGACGAGATGGTCGAGTTGCGCCGCAGGCGTGCTGGAATTCATGGCCGGTAAAGAGAGTAAGTTGAAAAAAGGCAAGGGCAGCAGCTTAGCAGTTTGACGAGATTTGCGCCCCGATCCGTCTTGGCTGGCTGCGCTTCGATGTTATGCTCCAAGGCTTACTACCAAGCCCGCGAACGATCGCGAAAAACGAGAGGCCCTATCTTGAACAATGAACTGGCATCGCTCAGCCGTGCCGCGCTGGAGGAAGAAGTCGCTCTGAGCCGGGTGCGGCGCCTCGCATTGTTCGAAGCGATCGACGACGGCTTTTGCATCATCAAATTCATCGACGGCCCGCACGGTCCCTTGAGCGACTATGTGCACATCGAGGCCAACTCCGGCTACGAGCGCCATACCGGCATCAGCGGCATCGTCGGCAAACGCCTGCGCGAGATCGAGCCGGAACACGCCGAGGTCTGGCTGGAGGTCTACGGCAAGGTGCTGCGCACCGGCCAGACCGTGCGCTTCGAACAGGAGTTCGTCGCCGCCGGGCGTCATATCGAGGTCTCCGCCACCCGGGTCGGGCCGGAGGAGATGCATCAGGTCTCGGTGCTGTTTCGCGATGTGACCGCGCGCAAGAAGACCGAGGCCGAGCTGCGCGACAACGTGCAGCGTGTGCAGCTGGCCATGGCCGCCGGCGCCATCATCGGCACCTGGCTGTGGGATGTGGCCGCTGACAAGTTCAGCGTCGACGACGGCTTTGTGCAGGCTTTCGGCCTCGATCCCGCCAAGGGCCGTAGCGGTCTCAGCCTGGAGACGGTGATAGAGAAGGTTCATCCCGACGATCGCGCCGGCTTGGCGACGGCGATGCGCGAGGCGCTCGAACGCGGCGGCGCCTACGCCCACCAATACCGCACGCGCCGCCAGGACGGCAAGTATTACTGGCTGGAAGCCAACGGCCGGGTGGAGCTCGCCGCCGACGGCACGCCGAGCCAGTTCCCCGGCGTGCTGATCGACATCGAAGGCCGGCGCGCGGTGGAGGCCGAGCGTGACGGCGCCCTGGCCGCGTTGCGCTCGCTCAACGAGACATTGGAACAGCAGGTCGACGAGCGCACCGCCGCGCTGCTCAATGCCGAGGAAGCGCTGCGCCAGTCGCAGAAGATGGAAGCGGTCGGCCAACTTACCGGCGGCCTGGCGCATGACTTCAACAACATTCTCGCCGGCATCGGCGGCAGCCTGGAGCTGATGAAGATCCGGCTGGCGCAGGGTCGCATCGCCGACATCGACCGCCATCTCAACGGCGCGCAAGCCGCGGTCAAGCGCGCCGCCGGTCTTACGCAGCGGCTGCTGGCTTTCTCGCGCCGGCAGACGCTCGACCCCAAGGCGGCCAACCTCAACCAGGTGGTGGCCGGCATGCATGAACTGATCGGCCGCAGCGTCGGCCCGGCTATCTCGGTGGAGACGGTCGCCGCGGGTGGGCTGTGGAGCGCCTTTGTCGACATCGGCCAGCTGGAAAACGCCTTGCTCAACCTCTGCATCAACGCCCGTGACGCCATGCCTGACGGCGGCAAGCTCACCATCGAGACCGCCAACCGTTGGCTGGACGAGCGCAATGCCGCCCAGCGCGGCGTGACGACCGGCCAGTACGTGTCCCTATGCGTGAGCGATACCGGCACCGGCATGACGCCTGACGTGGTGGCGCGCGCCTTCGATCCCTTCTTCACCACCAAGCCGACCGGGCAGGGCACGGGCCTGGGACTGTCCATGGTCTACGGTTTCGCCGGGCAGTCAGGCGGCGCCGTGCGCATCTACTCGGAGCTGGGGCGCGGCAGCATGGTCTGCATCTACCTGCCGCGCTTCCTCGGCGAAGGATCGCCGGAAGACAGCCCGTCCGCCGAGGGTCCGGCGCCGGCGGCGTCCGGGCGCAAGACCATCCTGATCGTCGACGACGAGCCGCTGGTGCGCATGGTGGCAGTGGAGGTGCTGGAAGACCTGGGCTATTTCGTGGTGGAGGCCGAAGACGGCCCGTCAGCCATGAAGACGCTGGCGCTGCATCCGGAGATCGACCTGCTGGTCACCGACGTCGGCCTGCCCAACGGCATGAACGGCCGCCAGCTGGCAGACGCCGTCAGGTCGCAACGACCGGAGGTGCCGGTGCTGTTCGTCACCGGCTACGCCGAGAACGCGGTGCTCAACCACGGCCATCTGGAACGCGGCATGCAGGTGCTGACCAAACCGTTCCCGGCCGAGGCGCTGGGCCGACGCGTCAAGGAACTGATCGGCGGGGAATAAGCCTTCCATGCCGATCCTGCCGCGCTACGGCAGGATTTCCTTATACCGATAGTCGCAGACCGTATTACATGTACGGCGGCAGTCGCATTTACACTCCGAAAAATGCACAAGCCTGGGATCAGGCGTTCATGCCTGGCCTGCGGGCGCGCACCGCAGCGCACCGCACTGGGTACACGCCCAAGTCGCCCCGATCCCTGGCGTGCAAATAATTCGAATCAAGATATTCGGAGACACGCATGCCGAGCAGGCGGAGCATCCAGCTTCTCCGACGGCATCCACTTTTGATGTTCACCTGACGACCGCATGGGAAAGCGAGGGCGTTCTTTCGCCTGCCTTTTCTGCCGCTGGTCGGCCAATGCCAGTTGAAAGGACCGTTTCATGAGCGACACAATTCATAACCCGATGGGCCTGGACGGATTCGAGTTCGTCGAATTCGCCGCTCCACGCGCAGGAGAGCTGGAGCCGGTGTTTGAGCGCTTGGGCTTCACCAAGGTGGCGATGCATCGGTCCAAGCAGGTGGCGCTGTATCGCCAGGGCGACATCAATTTCATCATCAACAACGAACCCAACAGCTACGCCGCGTACTTCGCGGCCGAGCATGGCCCGTCGGCCTGCGGCATGGCATTTCGCGTCAAGGACGCGCACCAGGCCTATGCCCGCGCGCTGACGCTGGGCGCGCAGGCGATGGATATTCCCACCGGGCCAATGGAGCTGCGCCTGCCGGCGATCAAGGGGATCGGCGGCGCGCCGCTCTACCTGATCGACCGCTATGAAGAAGGCAAGTCTATCTATGACATCGATTTCGAGTTCATCGAGGGTGTCGACCGCCACCCGCAAGGGCATGGCCTCAAACTGATCGATCACCTGACGCACAACGTCTATCGCGGCCGCATGAGTTACTGGGCCGGCTTCTATGAGCGGCTGTTCAACTTCCACGAGCTGCGCTTCTTTGACATCAAGGGCGAATACACCGGCCTGACCTCGCGCGCCATGAGCGCGCCGGACGGCAAGATCCGCATTCCGCTGAACGAAGAGGCGGCCGGCGGCAGCGGCCAGATCGAGGAATTCCTGATGCAGTTCAACGGCGAGGGCATCCAGCACATTGCGCTCTTCACCGACGACCTGCTCGCCACGGTCGACCGCCTGCGCGACGCCGGCATGCCGCTGATGGCTGCGCCGCCGGACACGTACTACGAGATGCTCGATGCGCGCCTGCCCGGCCACGGTGAAGACGCCTCCGAGCTGAAGATGCGCGGCATCCTGCTCGACGGCGCGATCAGGGAGCAGGGCGAGGCGCGCTTGCTGCTGCAGATTTTCTCCGAGACGGCACTGGGGCCGGTGTTCTTCGAATTCATCCAGCGCAAGGGTGATGAAGGTTTCGGCGCAGGCAATTTCAAGGCCTTGTTCGAATCCATCGAGCGTGACCAGATCCGGCGCGGGGTGCTGCAGATCGCCTGATTTCTCAAGCCCGTAAAAGCACAAGCGCTCCAGCAGAAGAGCGCCTTCCAACTCGACGGAGACATCACCTTGACGCAAATTTCCTCTTCCCGATCAGGCTGGCTGACGGCCGGCCTGTGCTTTCTTGTCGCCCTGCTGGAGGGTTTCGACCTGCAGTCCGCAGGCATGGCGGCCGCCGGCATCAGCGCCGAATTCCGCCTAACGCCCGCGCAACTGGGATGGCTGTTCAGCGCCGGCCTGCTGGGCCTGCTGCCCGGCGCACTGTTCGGCGGCATGCTGGCGGACCGTTTCGGGCGCAAACGCGTGTTGCTGTGTGCGGTTCTGTTGTTCGGCCTGGCCTCGGTCGGCACTGCCTGCGCATGGGACCTGGCCAGCCTGCTGCTGTCGCGCTTCCTGACCAGTGCCGGCATCGGCGCGGCATTGCCCCTTGTGATCGCGCTGGCGTCCGAATCCGCCGCACCTGAACACCGCAGCCTTGCCGTCAGCGTCACCTTTTGCGGCATGCCCCTGGGCGGGGCATGCGCGGCCGCCCTCGGCATGACGGGCGGCCTGTCCGACTGGCGGCTTGTGTTCTACGTAGGCGGTTTCGCGCCGATCGGTGTGGCGTTCATGCTGGCGTTCTGGCTACCGGAGTCACGGATGTTCCGGCAGCAGGTGCTGCAGCAGCAACTCGATGGCAATGCGCCGGTGGCGAATTTTTCAGAGTTGTTCGCCGGCGGCTTGTGGCGCTCGACGCTGTTGCTCTGGTTGAGCAGCTTCTTCACGCTGACCGTGTTGTACATGCTGATGAACTGGTTGCCCAGCCTGCTGCTGGGGCATGGTTTCGGCAGACAGGTGGTGGGGCAGGTACAGATACTGTTCAATCTGTGCGGAGCCTGTGCGGCGGTGCTGACCGGGCGCCTGCTCGACCGGGGCCATGTCGCAAGGACGGTTTGCCTGGGCTACGGCGCGATACTGGCAGGCCTCGCCGGCCTGGGGCTGGGGACAAACACCCTCGCGATCCTCGCCGCCGGCGCCGTCGTCGGCTACGGGCTGATGTGCGGCCAGGCCATCCTCTATGCCGTGGCGCCGACGCTGTATTGCACGCGCGTGCGCGGCACGGGCGTCGGCCTCTCCGTCGCCGTGGGGCGGCTGGGCTCGATCGGCGGCCCGCTGGTGGCGGGAACGCTGCTGTCAGCCGGCGTCGGGATAGGCGGTATCGTCATGGCGGTGGTGCCCGGCATCATCATCGCCGCCGGCGGTGCTTATGCGCTTCTCGGGCGTCGGGCCGCATCGGGCAGCAGCCAGTGAGCTTCATGCCGTGTCATGCGGCGCGGGCTCGCACAGCAGGGCATGCCATCGTCCCGCATGGATCGCGTGGCGCATGACGTCGCGCAGCGTGACGGCCACCTGTTCGATCGCCGGGGACTGGGCAAACAGCCGCGACGTGCCGACATACACCGTACGCTGCAGATCGCATCCAGCCAGCGCCACGGCGTCGATCTCCTTGTTGCGCAGCGCGCCCTCGAGGCCCGCCAGCGGCACGATGGAATAGCCGAAACCGGCCTTGACGGCTTCCAGCAGCAGCGGCGGCGAATTGATTTCCGCCGTCACGCGGCAACGAAGACCCGCTGCCAACCAATGGCGCTCCAGCATGTCACGCACGGGATTGGGGCTGCTCATCAGGATCATCGGCAGCGCGGCGGCGTTTTCCAACGTCATGGAATCCTTGTCTTTCAATGACGCATAAGGCCCCACCAGAAACAGCGGTTCGCGCGCGACCGCATGCATCGACAGGCCGCTCCTGGCCATGTCGCTGAAGGTCACCGCGATATCCAGCTTTCCCTCGCCCAGCAGATTGAGCAGCAGGGAACTGGGCCCTTCCACAATCTCCAGTCGCACCAGACTGAGCCTGGTTCTGACCTCCCGCAACAACTCGACACCGATCAACGTTGTCAGCGACCAGGGCAGACCGATGGTCACCGTGCCCGCCGGCCCATGGCTGGCCTGGGCGGCAATGGTGCGCGTCGCCTCGACCTGTTTGAGGATCAGCTTGGCCTGCTGATAGACGGCCAGGCCCGCGGCGGTCGCGGCGACGCCCCTGACGGACCGCTCCAGCAATTTGACGCCCAGTTCATCTTCCAGCTGATTGACCTGCTGGCTCAATGCCGGCTGCGCGATATGCAGCAACTGCGACGCGCGGGACAAACTGCCGGACTCGATGATGCGAGATAAATACAAAAGCTGGCGCAGCTGCATGGCGGGCGACCTCTGTGGTCTGGCTAAGGGGCAGCCATGATAGAGCGGAGTGATTCCGGCGCGCGCAAGGTTCCGTCCAGGAATGAAGACCTTCCGCGAAAGTCGGGCGGTGTTCGGTGCTATTCGATACTCGTTGAACACTGATGTTGATCAGCGCATAGAACGATACGTAGATCGCCGGGATGAGCGCATCAGCACGGACAGCGCCAACCGAATCGGCACGAAAAGGTGCCAAAACAGCACCGGGATGGAAATGGCCGTCCCTATACTGCGGCCATTCATAAAGCCACTGCGCGGCCAGCGCGGGACCGTATCCGCCGTCGCGGACGCGGCATACCAGATGGAGACATCCCATGACGACACAATCACCCCAGTATCAACATCCACATCAACAGGGCGCAGAGCGGGGCGAGGGCGCAGCTGCCGTCGCCACTGCTGCCCAGGCGGGCAGGCGCAATCCCTGGAAGGAGATCTGCGCCGCCAGCATCGGCAACGCGCTGGAGTTCTACGACCTGCTGATCTACGGCTATTTTGCGGTGATCATCGGCAAGCTGTTCTTCCCGGCCGACAATGAAACCACATCGCTGCTGCTGAGCGTCGGCACCTTCGGCATCTCCTTCGTGATGCGCCCGCTGGGCGCCGTCGTGCTGGGCGCCTATACCGACCTCAAGGGGCGCAAGGCCTCGCTGACAATGTCGATCGCCATCATGATGGTCGGCACTGCGATGATCGCCTTTGCGCCCACGCATGACCAGGTCGGCCTGCTGTCGCCCGTCATCGTGATCGTGGCGCGCATGCTGCAGGGCTTCTCCACCGGGGGCGAGTTCGGCGCCGCCACCGCCTTCATGGCCGAACATGCCGACGCCAAACGGCGCGGCTTCTTCGCCAGCTGGCAGCTCTCCACGCAAGGCCTGGCCACCGTGCTGGCGGCCGGCATGAGCGCCTTGCTCAGCGTCCTGCTGACGGATGTGCAACTGGCAGAATGGGGCTGGCGCGTGGCCTTCGCGCTGGGCCTGCTGGTGGGCCCGGTCGGCTTCTACATCCGCAGCCAGATCGACGAGTCGCCCGAGTTCGAGCGCGCCAAGGCCGCCGCCAAGCCGAGCGACGTATCGCCGTTGAAGACCGTATTGACGCACGAGCGTCTTAACCTGCTGTTGGGCATCGGCGTGGTCTCCGGCGCTACGGCCTTCAACTACGTGCACAAGCTCTACATGCCCACCTACGCACTCAAGCAGCTGCACATCCCGGCCACCTCATCGTTCCTGGGCGCGCTGGTCACCGGCGTGATCCTGATGATCGCGGCGCCCGTATTCGGCTCCCTGTCGGACCGGTTCGGGCGCTTTCGCGTGCTGAGCCTGTCGCTGGCGGCCATCGGCCTGTCCACCTATCCGCTGTTCTGGGCGCTCAACGCCTGGCCGACGCCACAGACACTGATGACCGTACAAGCCCTGGTCGGCCTGCTGATCGCCGCCTGCCTGGGACCGATCCCCGCCATGCTCTCCGACATCTTCCCAACCCGCACCCGCGGCACCGGCCTGGCCCTGTCCTATAACTTCTCCGTCACCATCTTCGGCGGCTTCTCCCCGCTGATAGTGACCTGGATGATCGCCAACACCCACAGCAACATGTCGCCCAGTTTTTATGTGATGGGGACTGCGTTGATTAGCGTGGTTGCTGTGGTGGTTTTGGGGAGGAGGGCTGGCAGGGGGATGGCTGGTTGATGTTGAAGGAGCAGGTAAGTCTTCATGAAAGACAGCTCGTAGACACAGACCAAGTAGAAGGGATATATAGGCGCTAGCATCACTGAAACAGCACTTAGTACTGACCAGCGTCGAGAAGAAAGCGGTTCTGGATTTCCGGTCTTGCTAACAGCTTAGATACTGTTGCTTGGGTGAAGGCTGCCAATTCTTTTGATAAGCTTTCATATCCAAGCAGGGGGCTTGGGTTGATAAAAAAGGAGGGGTATGAAAATTCGGCAACTACGCATCCATAACTTTCGTTCAATTATTGATGCAGATATCGAGGTTCACGATTACACCATGCTTGTTGGTGCAAATAATGCGGGCAAAAGCAATCTCTTCTGTGCACTTAGAGCATTTTACGAAGACATAAAATTCAGCGCGGATGATTTTCCAAAGGTAGGAACATCAGATCAGGAGTCGTGGGTTGAGATTACTTTTGAACTTGATGATAAAGAGTGCGAAGGACTCGCTGATAAATATCGCAATAGCGACAAGTGCTTAACAGTGAGGAGATATTTTGCATCATCAGTCAAAGAAGTAAAAAGTACTAACAGCAATATTTACGCCGTCGTTAACGGCACCGCTGACAATGACTTGTTCTACGGTGCTAAAAATGTAAGCACTGCGAAGGTCGGAAAACTTATCTACATTCCGGCACTAACTACTGCTGCCGAGCAGATGAAGACTACAGGCCCTTCTCCATTGAGAGAGATGTTGAACTTCATGCTAAAGCGGGTTATGGCGGGAAGTACAGCTTACAACGAGCTTGAATTAGCTTTCAAAAAACTTGACGAAGAATCGAGAGGAGATAACGGTTTCCTGTCAAAAATTTCGGGGCCAATAAATCATGCAATTGCTCATTGGGATGTGCAATTCGATATGGGAATTAATCCTATATCACCTGAGGAAATCACCAAGAACTTGGTGCGACACGGATTTGTTGATGCGATGCTCGGTAGCTCCGTTTTTGCTTTGGAGCGTTACGGCCATGGATTTCAAAGATCTTTCCTGTATGAGTTGTTGAAGTTGGCGCCTACGTTTGAGGAAGTGAAGTCTGCTCCCAAAAAAGAGTTTGATCCAGATCTGACGCTGATTTTATTTGAAGAGCCGGAGGCATTTCTTCATCCGAGTCAGCAGGAAAATATGTCGTACCATCTTCGAAGTATCGGGCAGCAGAAAACATCGCAGGTTCTCATCACCTCGCATTCACCACTATTCGCAGGGAAGGCCGCCGACTCTCTTAGTCAAATCGTCAGGGTCGGGCGTACCAAGGGCGTATCAACCGTTTCACAGATTAAGCGGGAGGCGCTTACCAATGTCTTCGGCGAGGGAGCAGCATTGATCACGGCTTTGAAGGCATTTGTGGCGGACGAGCAAGTACCACATGCGGCAAAAAAAGCTGCTATTGCTATGTTAGAAAGTGCGCCAGAAAAGGATGAAGTCGCCTTGCAGGAGGAGCGCTTTCGTTATCAGTTGTGGTTAGACTCGGAGCGATCAGCGATGTTCTTTGCGGATCGTGTATTGCTAGTCGAGGGGGCTACGGAGAGGGCATTGTTCTCATATTTGCTAGCGCGTGAATGGCACGACCTCACCTTAAAGCGGATTTGTATCGTGGATGTATTGGGTAAATACAATTTTCATCGCTACATGTCATTGCTAGATGGATTCTCAATTCCGTACGGTTTAATTTTAGATGATGACAATGGGAAAAATCATCACAAGGCCGTTAACGACATGCTGGCTAATTTGCCTAATGTTAGTAGGTTGGCCGAGCCTGTTCTAATTCCCGATTGCTTAGAGAGATTCTTGGACACAGATCTTCCAGGCCGTGATGACAAAAAACCGGTAGAGATTTTAAAGGCGCTAGAGGCGGGGAGTATTGAAGCTAGCAAAATAGCAGCGCTGAGAGAGCTGGTTGAGCGAAGTTTAGATATCCAAGGTTAGAGGGGGTGGATATGAATAATCGGTTAGATGCAGAATGGGTGACGCTCAATGCAATGCGTGGTCTGACGAAAATTGCCTCACATGGCGATATCGCGAAGTCTACTTATGACAACGCACTGAACCTCGGTGGCGTGTTATATCCTGAACTTTTGGGTGCTGATGCTAGTATTTTGCGCCGGGAGAGAATGAGCGATATTTCTCGTGAATATCGACAGCGAGCATCATTAAAAACAATCAAAGAGCAAGTTGTTGTTACGCCTTTAGAGCTTCTTCAGGCCGACATGGCGGATCTTGAGGACCTGCTGTCGCTGGCAAAACAACAGAAATCTGGAAGGTCCGAGACAGATCAATTGCAGCGAAAGTTAGCAGGACTTCGTAAGAGTGAGAATGAATTAAAACTTGAAAGTCATACGGAAAACCAGTTGATCTTCCGTGACGCACACAACGTCGATAGAGAGATGCCGGCCATTAATTCGGGCAAAGGCTTTAGGGACTTTGAGTTACCAAACGGAAATGTCTTAAGGGTTCGGGTACTGCACCCTGATCAACCTGAACATATCACTGGAGCAGACTTTATTTACGAGCGCCATTCTGCTGACGATATGGTCAGCATCGTTGCGATCCAGTACAAGATATGGGAAGAGGATAAGCTGTACTTGAATGATCCCAGAATGCAGACGCAACTCGAACGATTAAAGGCGTTTGTATGCGACAGGAATTCGTGTGTAGGCGATAAGGAAGCAGAGACTTATCGCTTTCCTTGTTGTGCAGCTTTTTTACGTCCGACCGATCGTCTGCAAGATCCAAACCAGAAATTTATTACTCGAGGCGAGCATATTCCTATTTGCAAAATTGAGAAGTATAAAAGTCCTGGTTCGCGAGGAGGCGACTTGTTGGAATATGAAAAGATTAAGGAGGTATCTCTCTCTGCAGAGACATTTGAATTTTTGTTTAACAATGGAAAAATCGGATCAAGATTGCTGGCTCAAGATGATTTGCTGGGACTCTATCGTGACTTGGAGATGAATGTGCCGGACGATCGGGTCGTGATACTTGCGCAGGAGTTCGGGAAGCGCAGCTTGTCAAGAGAAATTGTGTAGAAAAAAGCCCGCCGAAGCGGGCTTTTTTCTACATGGGGAGTAGGTCAGACATGAACACAACAAATTCAACTATTACCTCGGTAATGATATTTTACATAATACAAATTATGCGAAATCAAAGAGCAAAATCAAATGGAGGGCGCAGCCCGCAAACGCTCGGAAATAAATACCGCGGTGTCCAGAAAGTCGCGGCTCTTGGCCATATCACAGCCGAAACTGTTGATTGGCATGGCACGTGACGGAACCGCCTGCGCATGCTTGGCCACTGAATGCGACCGGGTTGCGCTTTCGCTTTCCTGGGCGTTGTGGTTTCCCATTTGCTTTTCTTATCCAGGAGCCTCGCATGACATTCATTTCCGTCGTTCGCCTTTCGGTCGTCGCATTGTCGCTGCTGTCTTTGCCTGCCTGCACGACGTCTCCCGTTGCCACACTGATGCCGCTTGAGGATGGGACTTACCGCAGCGTGGCGTACTCCGAGAACGAGCAGCAGGCGCTGGGAAATTCGCTTCGGCTAGCCGAGTCCACTTGCCGCGAGCGCAACCTGAATCATGCCGTCGTCAATGCCGATACGCATTTCCGCGGTCTGCCGGTGCGTCGCGCCGAGCCGCAGGAGACTGCCGCAGGACTGGCCACATATGTGGCATCGCCACGTTTTCCGTCACTGGTCGCCAATGACGATTATGAGGCGAAGGTGCACTTCAAATGCGTCTAGCCTGAT
The DNA here is from genome assembly GCF_017814915.1 of Herbaspirillum sp. LeCh32-8. GTDB lineage: Bacteria > Pseudomonadota > Gammaproteobacteria > Burkholderiales > Burkholderiaceae_D > Herbaspirillum. The sequence goes on from NZ_JAGIPZ010000001.1 coordinate 888,393, forward strand.
CCTGGGGAACCGCGCACCTTGCCGTGACACCCATGGGTAGATGGATTTCACGGTGCCGGTGACGCTTGCGATGCTTGTTGCAACGGCGTGCCTGCACTACTCAATCCGCGTCCGGCAGCCATGAGCGCACCGCATCGCGGCAACTTCTTTCTCAGGAACACGCCATGCAAGTCAACCCAACCAATAGCTCCACGATCACCGGCGCCCAAGCCGACGAGATCAGCGTACTGCCAACACGGCACCCTTCTCCACCTCCCTTGCCCTCGACCGGCACCGTGTCTGCTGAAGCCGTGCGGCGCGGTGGCGCGATGGAACTTACGCTGCGCAACGCCTCCGGCGCCGCAGGCATCGTCACCGAAAGCCATGAGGCCAGCCAGGAGCGCTTCGACGCCTTGCTGACATTGGCCCGCAGCAAAATGATCAAGGGCAATCATGAACTGCCGGGTGAGTTTGAGGCGCGCGTCATGCAACGCGCGCGCCGGATGCATGAACGCGGCGACAATCCCCATCAGCTCGAGGCCATGTTTACCTTTGCCAGCTTCGGCATCGACCTGCCCGCCGATGTGCTGGACGGATTCGCCAAGGGGGCGCCCTTCGCCTTCGCCAACTTGATTGCGAAATTCTTGCCGGCGATGGACCCGGCCAAGGGCGGCGCCTTATCGGGAGCGATCACGATCCTGTCTGTGCATCTGCTGGGTCCCGTGTTCGGCGCCGGCGGAGAAACGCCGCGCTGGGGCAACACCACCAAGCCGCTGGAGGGCATCCTGCCGGAGGACGATCCACGCAACAATCCCCTGACCGCTGCGGATGTGTTCAAGAAAATCGGTCTGACTTTCCAGCTTTTCCCTTTGTCGTTCGGAGGCTCAGGGGCAGTCAATTCTGCCATTGCCAACGCCGATCTGGACGCTGGCCTCAAGGCGCAATACGGCATTGGCCCAAGCACGGCCCTCGTCGGCAGCGGCATTGTCGGCGGCGCGGGCAACCTGTTTGATCACTATGCCGGTCGCACCGATCCGGGTCGCATCCTGTCGGAAGAAGATTGGGAGGGATCGCTGGACGAGCTCAAACAGGCGACCTTCAAGGATGCGACCGGCAATGGCCTGAAGCACGTATTCAGCAAGGATACGTTGGCGCGTATGGGAACCGGGCTGGCTGACGCGGTCATCAAACTTCCCAACCTGTCGACGTTGGCGCAGGCGACCGTCTGGACCGGTGGTATCTCGCTCTATAGTTATGTCACCGCCGAGATCAACAAAAATCCGAACCTCTCGGAGAGCGACAAATTCATCCGCCAGCAGATGATGTTCGCCGCTGCGTTGGTTCCCATCACCTTCTTCTGGACTGCGGCCATCGCCATCGGGCCCGCACTGGACAGGAAAGCCGGCGCAGCGCTGGCGAAGGTGTGGGAGGCCTTGCCACAGTGGAAGCGCGAACAAGCGCAATTGCAGCAATCGGCAGGCCAATGAATGGATTGAGGCAGGTTGCGCAATAGCCTCTGGCGGCGTGGCGCACAACGCGACGCCGCCCTGCGTCTCAGTGTCTTTCGCCCAGCAGGCGTTTCACGGCAGACCATATCGATGCCGTCCGGCCGCCGCGCCCTTCCGGGCCCGGCGGCTGACGTCGTTCGGGCCGACTGCGTTGCACCGCATCGGCGCAACGCAACAGCAGCTCTCCCTCCGTCACCCCACTCCTCCCCTTGCTGTTACTCGAACCATTCCATGCATCCATTACCTGTCTCCCGGCGCAAGGTAGCGCCTTGGTGATTGCGGTTGCCCGTGCGGTTTGCACCGCCATGGCGTGGAACGTATCGGCAAGCAAAAAACAGGCCACGCCGAGGGCGCGTCGTGTGGCGCGATGATCAGTCGGCCACACGCACCACCGCCGTTTGCGGCCTTTCTTCGACGACCAGCTTGAATACGTCTGCACGGGCGTAATGGCCGGCGACATCGAAGTCGAATTTGCCACGAACCACATCGTCCATGTCCAGCTCCGCGGTGAGAATGGTTTCGCCGGTATAGTCCGGTCCCGCCAAGACTTGACCGAGCGGATTGACGATCATGCTGCCGCCGCGCATGAGCACGTGGCTCTCGTCGTCCGAAATCAGGTTGCGCATGGTCGGAGGGAAGTTGGCTCGGGTCAGGTATTGGCATGCCGACAAGACGAAGCAGCGCCCTTCCAGCGCCACATGGCGCATGGTGGAGGCCCAGCCGTCGCGGTCATCGGCAGTGGGCGCGCAGTACAGCGACAGGCCTTTGTCATACATCGCCATGCGCAGCAGCGGCATATAGTTTTCCCAGCAGATGACGGCGCCCATCTTGCCCCAAGGCGTATCAACGGCGGTCAGCGTGGAGCCGTCGCCGAAGCCCCAGCATAGCCGCTCGGCGGCAGTAGGCATGAGCTTGCGGTGCTTGCCCAGGAGGCTGCCGTCTGGTCCGAAGAAAAGCACCGTGCAATGCAAGGTGCCGCCGGCACGTTCGATGACGCCGATAGTCAGGTAGATTTTGGCTTCGCGCACGGCCTCCCCCAGTGCTTTGGTAGCCGGCCCCGGTACATCGATCGCATTTTTGTAATACGAGGCGAACTCCTCGCGACCCTCCGGGGTCCGCATGCCGATACGGATATCGAAACTGGCGCCCTTGGGATAGCCGCCGATAAAGGCCTCAGGGAAAACCGCCAACTGCGCGCCCTTCCTGGCGCACTCGGCAATCAGGCCGGCGGCCTTGGCTATGGTGGCGACCACGTCTCCTGCCACGGGGGCGGCCTGTACGACACATGCGATCATTTTTGTCATGCTGTTCTCCGTCAGATTCCTAGATAAGTCCTGCGAATTTCATCGTTGCTGGCCAGCTCCTCCGTACTGCCGGCCACGGCGACACGTCCACTCTCCAGCACATAGCCTCGGCTGACGATCTTCAGCGCGGACGATACGTTCTGCTCCACCAGCAGCACGGCAATGCCCCGCCGGTTCACTTCGGCGATGGCGGCATGCACTTCCGCCACCATCAGGGGGGCAAGGCCATGACTGGGTTCGTCGAGCAGCAGCATGGCAGGCTTGGCCATCAGCGCGCGACCGATAGCAACCATCTGTTGCTCGCCGCCGGACAAGGTGCCCGCCTTTTGCTGCTGCCGTTCGCGCAGTCGCGGAAAGAGCCGGAAGCAATCCTCGATATCCCGTGCCTCGATCCCGCGTCGGCGGTGGTAGGCGCCCAACAGCAGGTTGTCTGTCACGCTCATGTCGGTGAAGACGTGTCGTCCTTCCGGCACGCAAGCCAGCCCCCGCTCTACCCGTTTGTGGGCCGGCACACCGGAAATGTCATGACGGTCGAACTCGATGCGGCCGGCGCAGCGCGGCAGCAGGCCAAGAATGGCGCGGATCAGCGATGTCTTCCCGGCGGTGTTGGCGCCCAGGATGGCAACCGTTTCGCCGGCTTGCACGTCCAGCGACACATCGTCAAGTACGCGCCGCGGCCCATATCCACCCGATATTTCATGCAGGCTCAGCATGTTCGCTCCCGAGATAGGCTTCGATCACTTTATCGTCCCGGGCCACGGCCTCTGGACTGCCGTCGGCGATGAGCTTGCCGAAATTGAGCACCAGGATGCGCTCGGACAAATTCATGATGGCGCGCATGTGGTGCTCCACCACCACCATGGTCAGTCCGCTCTTGTCGCGCAGTTCGCGCAACGTGGCCATGACGCGATCCATCTCCAGCGGCGTCAGCGCAGCCATGACTTCGTCCAGCAAAAGTATCCGGGGCCGCGTTGCCAGCGCTCGCGCCACTTCTCCCAGCGCCTTCTGCGGAAAAGTCAGGTCGTCGACCACCTCCAGAGCCGCCTGTGACAGGCCCACCCGCTCGATGCACTCGTGCGCCAGCGTGCGCGCACCGTGCACCGTGTTATTGAGCAGCGCGGCCGTCATCACGTTGTCCAGCAATGTCATGCCGGGGAAAAGCGCCGTGTTCTGGAAGGTCTTGGTGATGCCGGCGCGAGCCACCACGTGCGGCCGTTTGCCTTGCAGCGGCTTGTCGCCAAGCTCGATGCGGCCCGAGGCCAAGCGTTGCAGCCCCACCAGCGCACTGAACAGGGTGGTTTTTCCCGCGCCGTTGGGGCCGATCAGGCCGACGATTTCGCCGCTTCCCAGCGTAAAGCTGACATTGGAGACGGCAGTCAGTCCGCCAAAGCGCACGGTAAGCCCTTCTGCATTCAAGAGCGGGGTCATTTGGCGGTCCCTGCAGTGCGTTGCGGCCACAGCGATGCCAGGCCTTGCGGCCGGGCCAGCACGACTATGATCAGCATCACGCCGAAGATGAGCGGAGCGGCGCCGGCGGCGCGGTTGGAAAAGCCTGCGTTGAGCAGTTCCTCGACCAGCACCACGAATACGGCGCCGATAACCGGCCCCCAGAGGTTCCCTACCCCACCGACGATGGCGATGAGTGCGGCCCGGATTGACACCCCGGTCACGCTGAACACGCTGTCCGGATCGAAGAACGCGGTGAACTGGGCAAACAGCGAGCCGGCCAGCGCGGTCATCGAGGCAGATACCATGCCGCCGATCAGCTTCACCCGCAAGGTATTGACGCCGGCCATCTCTGCGGCATCTTCATTCTCGCGGATGGCCCTCAAGTAGTAGCCCATGCGGCCGCCGGCCATCAGGTGAAAGACCGCGCACACCAGCACGAAGAAGCCGGCCAGCACCGGGACATAACCGCCGGCGCCACGGAACTGCAGCATGCCCCACGAATTACCAATGAATGGGATAGACACTCCCTGAGGCCCGCCCGTCAGTTGCGGAAACGAGACCGCCACGATGTGGCAGGCTTCGCCAAACGCCAGGGTGGCCAACGCGAAGTATGGTCCTTTCAGTCGCATGGTCGGCAAGGCGATCAGCCAGGCCGCGCAGCTGGCCAGAACCATGCCCACCGGCATGCCCAACCAGGGGGAGATACCCCAGCGGATCTGCAGGATCGTTGAGGCATACGCTCCGATGCCGAAGAAGGCGGCATGTCCCAGCGAGACCTGATTGGCCAGCCCGCCGACGATATTCCAGCATTGCCCCAGGGAGGCCGCCATCAGCACCAGGCACAGAATGCGTACCGCATACCCGGTCGGCTGCAGCAATGCCCCTGCGGCAACCGCGGCCACGCCGCACAGCACGATAAGCCAAAGCGATCGGTTCATTTTCTTGCTCCTCCGAGCAGCCCTTCCGGCTTGAAGGCCAGCAGCGCGATGAAAAATACAAACAAAGTCAGGTTCTGCATCTGAATCGGCATGAACAGCGCCGAAAACGCCTGCACCACTCCCACCACCAGGCCGCCGGCCAGCGCACCCATCACGCTGCCCAGCCCGCCCAGCACCACCACCGTAAACATCAGCGTGACGAATTGCGCGCCCGAGGTCGGATTGACCGAGGAGTAAGACAGGATGATGCCGCCACCGAAGGCGGTGAGGCCGGTGCCCAACCCGAAGGCGACGCCATAGATCAGATTGGTATCGATGCCGAACAGGCGCGCCGCCGTCGCATTTTGTGCGGTAGCGCGAATCGCGCGCCCGGTCCAGGTGCGCGTGAGGAATAGCCATAGCAGCACGCAGATTCCAGTGCCCAACGCGAAGGCGATCAGGTAAGGCACGGAAATGAACAATTCACCCAGCTCCAGCGCAGCCGCCTGATACGGCGTGCTGACGCTGCGAAAGGTCGAGCCGAACAACATCAGTGCGCCGTTTTCCAGTACCGCCAACAGGCCGACCGTCAGGAAGATTTGGGCCATCGGCGAGGCATGCAGCACGCGGCGGATCAGCAGCCACTGGCAAACGAAGCCCAGAGCAAATCCGGCCGCCAGCGCGAAGAACGCGCCGGCGATCGGGTCGATCCCCAAATAGTGCGAGGCAAACCAGGCGGCATACATGCCCAGCATCAGGAATTCGGCCTGGGCGAAATTGACGATGCGCAGCACGCCGAACACCAGTGACAGCCCCACTGAAATAACGCCATAGACGCCGCCGATGAGCAGGCCGTCGACCAGCGATTGAAGCAAACCGTTCATATCATCCCCAAGGTGGGTTTACTTGAGTTCCTTGCCGGCCCAGCGTGGCGTCTGGCGCGCGGCCTCCTTGGGAAACACCGTCACCAGGTCGGCGCCGCGCCATTGGACGAAGATCGGATAGGCAGTGGCGCTCAGGCCGCTCGCGTCGAACGCCGTACAGCCGCCGGGGATGCCGCGCGCCAGTCCTTCGCAATAGCGCAGCTGGGCAATTGCATCGCGCAACTTGGCATGGTCGTGCGACTTCACCTTGTCGGCCGCAGCCACAACGTGCTGCAGGGCTGCGCCATACATGATCGACTCATGGGCCATGAACATGCCGTACTTGGCCTTGTAGCGCGCCGCCAGGTCCGGCACGGTGTCATAGTTGGCCGGCGCAATCGAGAACACGTCTTCGGCAAAGGAGCCGAGCGCCTTCTGGAAATCGGGAATGATGTAGCCGGCGGCGCCGCCGACGATCGGCAGATCCACCCTCTGCTGTTTCATGGTGCGGATGATCAGGATGCCGTCATTGAAGTAAGACACCGGAAACACCACCTGCGCCTTGGAGCGACGCAACTTGTTGATCAGCGGCGCCACGTCGGTGATGCCAAGCGGATAGGCATCATCGATCACCACCTCGATGCCGGCCTTGGCCGCCGCCTTGCGAATGCCTTCGGCCTGGGCAGTGCCGTAGGCGGTGTCTTCATAGAAGATCGCGATGCGTTCGATCTTCCCGCCGGCCTGTTTGGCCAGATCCAGCGCATATCCCAGCTGCTTTTCGCCGAAAGTGGAAGCCTTGGGCGTGACCTGGAAAATGTACTTGTAGCCGCGTCCGGTGATCTGGTCCGCGAACGAATGGGTAATCATCGGCACGCCCAGGCGCTCGGTGGCCTCCGAGGCGGCCAACGTGATCGAGCTGACGAACGAACCAATGATGGCCGCCACTCCATCCTGACTGACCAGTCGCTGCACGGCGGCGGCCGCGCCGTTGGGCGTCGGCACGTCGGCGAACACCAGTTCCACCTTGTCATCGGCAGGACGATTCTTGTTGATGTCTTCCAGCGCCAGTTCCATGCCGTTGCGCGCGTTGGCGCCAAATTGCGCGTTGGCGCCGGAAAGTGGAAACAAGGCGCCGACCTTCAGCTTCTCGGCATACGCGTGGGTAGCAAACAAGGCCATTGCAATGGTCGGTGCGGCAAGCAAGCGATTCATGGTCATCCCCAAATTTTGGTTGGCGATGAAAATATAGAACCTTAGAAATTTTATGTCAAAGAGTTTCGACATAAAATTTGTATTAATCATTTATTCCGCTTGCGTATGCTTTACAAGGAAGATTGTTGCGAGATATATTTCTGTCGAACATTATCGACATGGAGCGTGGAATGCGTGACAAGCTTGCCGCCGTTGGCCTGGATGAAAAGGAGCAGCGCTTTTATCTCGCCGCATTGGAGTTGGGCAGCGCGCCGGTTACCGCAGTGGCCATGCGCGCAGGCGTCACGCGCACCAATGGATATGACTTGCTAAGCCGCCTGGAGCGACGCGGATTGCTGATGCAGGTGCAGGGAGAGGAAGGCATCAGACAGGTAGCTCCGGCCGATCCCAATGTGCTGATCAAGGAGTGGGAGCAGACTCGCGGCATGCTTGATGAATTGGTGCCGGAGCTGCGCTCCATGTTCAACAACACGCCGCGCAAGCCGCGCATCCGCTTTCACGAAGGCGATGAGGGCATTCAGCGCGCCCTGTGGGGTACGCTGGACTGTCAATCCAAGCATCTGTACGGCATTCTGTCGATGCACGAGCTGCTCGAGGTGCCCGGTCCGGACTGGATGGATCACTACATTGCCGAGCGCATTGCGCGCGGCATCCAGCTCGATGTGGTGCGCTCTTACTCGCGCGAGACAGAGCCGATCTGGCCGGCTGCCCGCAGTGAATTGCGCGAGCTGCGCCTGGCGCCCTCCGAGCTGGATCTCGGCATGACGGCATATATCAGCGACGATACTGTCGTCTATATCTCGTCAAAGAGTGAAAACTACGCCCTGACCATCGAAAGCCGCGAGCTCGCCTCGCTGCAAAAGAGCCTGTTCCAGTCGTTGTGGCGACTCTCCAAGCGCCACAAGTAGCGACGCGGGCGGGACGCCGCCCTGCTTGCGTGCCCGCCGCGATCGCCGCAGCGACTATTGGTCCGACTGCACCCGCAGTGCGCGGGCGTAGGGCAGGATGCCAGTGGCGGGATGGCAATTGATGTACTCGAACACATTGCCCAGCTGCGGCACGAACAACTCGTGCCAGGTGACGACTTCCCGCTTTTCCTTGTAAAGCCGGTTCATGGCGATGGCGTGTCGGTAGATGTCGAGATGGGTTTCGTGCGAGGCGGCCCAGGCCTCGAGCTGGGTCATCGACATGAAGCTGGCGTAGACCGATGTCTCGGCCCGCGGGCTGCCGTCCTCATTGACGTTGGTCATGATGCGAAGGGATAGGCAGCCGGTTTCGCCGCGTTGCGCCATCAGGTGCTGCATGCCGCGCATCAACTTGGGCTGCAGGCGCTCGAGGTAGTCCTCCAGTTGCTCTTGCCCGGCGCCCTCCCAGTACTGGCCGGAGCGCAGCACGGTGGCGTTGTGCGGAAGTTCCGCAACCCAATGCCCGGCAGTCGAGGTGCGCGGCGCCGGCGGCGGCAGGAAGCCGTGCAAGGGACTGTCCAGCGTATCCACGGCCGAAAGCGGCAGGCGATCGCGCGCCGCGCCGAAGAAGCCGTTGGTGGTAATCGGTACGATCGTAGCCCCGGGTGTGCGGGCAAAGCCAACCCTGTAGTTGGGCGCGGAGTAAATAGTCTCGTGGCGGTCGTAGGGAATTACCAGTGGCTCCAGCCAGTAGCCTGCGCCGCCCTGCTCTTTCGCGTGCGCCTCGAACCATGGGCGGAAGTCCGATGTGCCCAGCCAGCGCGCATAGATCGTCGGGTCGGTCCAGTAGCCGACCACGATGGCATTCTCCAACCCGGCCTCATCCGTGCACTGCATGACTTCATGAGCTTGTGGGCCGTCGCCCTGCGCCAGGAAGTCGCGCATGCGTGCGAAGAACGCAAGCTTGTCGCCCGCCGTGAGCGCGCTGTGCTGCATGCCGAAATACACGCTGACCAGCGTCAGGTGGGGTGTGGGCCAACGCAGGGAATATCGGGGCGCCGCAGGGGCGTGCCCTTCGGGTCTGCGCTCCGGCACCAGGCGCTCATACTTGACTTCAAACATGATCCTCCTCCTCTGTGAATAATTTGCAGGAGCCTAGTCGCAACAGGGCGGCCACCACTCCTTCCAAAACGATGCGGCGCACCATAAAAATGCACCAATTTGTGTCGAGAATATTCGACGAAATATCAAAAGCACCGCCACAAGCCGGAAATTGCACCGAATCAAACCATCGGCGCCTTGTTTTGCACTGCCGCAGGCTTGGCTCCGATCTACTGGCGCTGTGACTAGCGGGGCCGGCGCCTCATCAACAAGTCTGAAATAACAGACATAACATTACCAAGATAAATCCTTTTATATCAAGCGTTTGAAGCTATATAAATATTTATAAAAATATTTTGTCGATATTAATTGACATAAAAATCGGTGCTAATTATGATGTGTTCATGACAAAGGGATGACACGACGAATCGCGCCTTGGAGGGGCGTTTTGGTGTCGAAAAGCAAAACTTAGATTACCGTCAGGGCGACAAAAAAAGCATAATTGTCGAACGCTCTCGACTTGCCTCAGGCACGACCAGATTCACCCGGCTCCGCCCGCGAAAATCAACCCTGTTCCTCGCAGCCGGGTCACTGACATTTCTTCTTCAGGAGACAGCTATGCCAGTACCAGCCCCGAACCAGCAACAGATCGCCGAGATCGCCGGCGAACTCGGCATTCACCTGTCCGAGCAGCAGTTGCAAGCTTATCGCCAGCAGTTCGATGCGGTGGCCCGCACTTACGAGATCCTGGATGCACTACCGGTAACGCTGCCGCCGGTGAAGTATCCGCGCAGCCAGTGGTCCTATCCCGACGCTCACGAAAATCGCTGGAACGCCTGGTATGTAAAGACCGAGATCAAGGGCGCGCCCAACGGCAAGCTCAAGGGCAAGCGCGTCGCCCTGAAAGACAATATCGCATTGGCGGATGTGCCGATGATGAACGGCTCCTCCGTCCTGGAAGGCTACGTGCCGGAAATCGATGCTACTGTCGTTACGCGCCTGCTTGACGCCGGCGCCACCATCGCCGGCAAGGCGCATTGCGAATATTACTGCCTCTCCGGAGGCTCCCACACCGGCGCCAAGGGGCCGGTCCAGAATCCGCTCAAGCCCGGTTATTCGGCAGGCGGATCTTCCTCCGGGTCGGCCGCGCTGGTGGCGGCAGGCGAAGTCGACTTCGCACTCGGCGCCGACCAGGGCGGTTCGATCCGCACCCCCTCCTCCTTCTGCGGTCTGGTCGGGCTCAAGCCCACCTGGGGGCTGGTTCCTTACACCGGCATCATGCCCATTGAATTGACCGTTGACCACGTCGGCCCGATGACGCGCACCGTCGCCGACAATGCGTTGGTGCTTGAGGCCATCGCCGGCCCCGATGGTCTGGATCCGCGTCAAGGCGCGCTGGCCCAGCCGCAGGCCTACACCGCAGTACTGGACCGGGGCGCACGCGGGATGCGGGTCGCGGTCGTGACGGAAGGTTTCGGCTGGGAGAACTCCGAGCCGGAAGTTGACCGCAAAGTGCGCGCCGCCGCCGATGCCCTGCGCCGCCTGGGCGTCATCGTGGACGAGGTGTCCATCCCCATGCATCGCGCAGGCACTCACATCTGGAGCGCGCTGATCACCGAAGGCTCCACCCAACAGATGATGAAGGGCAACTGCTTTGGACACAACTGGAAAGGCTTGTACCTGCCGTCGATGATGCAAGCGCATGCACGCTGGCGAGAACGCGCCGACGACCTGTCGGAGACCTTGAAGTTTTCCATGGTGGCGGGCGAATTCATGACCCGCGCCGGCGGCGGTGCTTACTACGCCAAGGCGCAGAACCTGGTGCGGCCCCTGCGGGCGGCTTATGACAATGTCCTGGCCGATTATGACGTGTTGCTCATGCCCACGCTGCCTATCAAGGCCACGCCGCTACCGCCGGCGGACGCGCCGCTGTCACTGGTATTCCAGCGAGCCTGGGAAATGATGCCCAATACATCCCCTTTCGACATCACCGGTCATCCGGCCCTGCAGGTGCCATGCGGTGCGGTGGACGGTCTGCCAATCGGCATGATGCTGGTGGCGCCCCATTTCCAGGAATCCCGTTTGTACCAGCTGGCCGCCGCCTTCGAGCGCGATGCCGACTGGCGCACTCGCTGAATCGCCTCATCCGGGCCGGGGCGCGAGCCCCGCCGCTAAACAAGCACCACTGTAGTTCCCCACATCCACCAACAGGAGATCCAACGTGAGCTTCACCCGCAGAAACGCGCTGAAAACACTGGCTGGCGCCGCCGCCCTTGCCGCTACTCCACTGGCCTCGCTGGCCAAGTCCGACGATATCGTCATCGGCAGCCTGCACGATCTGTCCGGCGGCCTTGATATCCTGGGCAAGCCGATGCAGGACGCCATGCAGCTGGCAGTGCAGGAGATCAACGACGGCGGCGGCCTGTTGGGCAAGAAAGTCGCCATCGCCACGATGGATCCGCAGTCGAACATGCAACTATATGCGCAATACGCGCAGCAGATGGCGCTCAAGGACAAGGTCACGGCCTTGTTCGGCGGTATTACCTCCGCTTCGCGCGAAGTCATCCGTCCGGTGATGAAGCGCTTCAATACGCTGTATTTCTACAATACTCAGTATGAAGGCGGCGTCTGCGATCGCAACACCTTCTGTACCGGACAAACACCTGCCCAGAACGTCGACAAGCTGGTGCCGTACATCACCAAGCGTTGGGGCAAGAAGATCTACGTGGTAGCCGCCGACTACAACTACGGCCAGATCACCAACGACTGGATCAAGAAGTACGCCGCGCAGACCGGCGCCACCGTGGTAGCCAGCGACTTCTTCCCGCTCGACGTCAACCAGTTCGGCCCGACCATCCAGAAGATCCAGGCGGCGCAGCCCGACGTGGTGATCTCGGTTCTGGTGGGCGGCGCGCATATGGCGTTCTATCGCCAATGGGCCGCCGCAGGGATGAATAAGAAGATTCCCATGGCATCGACCACCTTCAACAACGGCAACGAACATATCGTGTTGTCGCCGGCGGAGTCTGACGGCATCGTCACTGCCTTCAGTTATTTCGAGTCCATCGATTCGCCCGTCAACAAGGCGTTCGTGGAACGCTGGCACAAGAAGTTCGGCGCCGACTATCCCTACATCGGCGAGCTTGCCGCAGCCACCTATCAGGGCGTGCATCTGTGGGCCGCCGGGGTGCGCAAAGCCAATTCGGTCGACCGCATGAAGACCATCCAGGCCCTGGAAAGCGGCATTTCTTTTGATGGACCCAGCGGCAAGGTCACCATCGATCCCGCTACTCACCACTGTACGCTCGACATCCAGATCGCCGAATGCAAGAACAAGAAATGGAAGATCCTGGAAAGCTTCAAGCAACAGAAGCCGGTCGATACGGCGGCTGTGTGCGACCTGATCAAGCACCCCAATGAGAACAAGCAATACGTGATCAAGGTGTAAGCGCACTCATCCGACCAAGGGATGGGTTGAAGAATGAATCAAGGAGGAATGAGTGGATTACGTAGCCGTTGTAAGTCTTGAGGTGCTCAATGCGGTCGCCGCGCTGCTGCTGGCCAGCATCGGCCTGGCGATCGTATTCGGCATGATGAAGGTCATCAATCTCGCGCATGGCGAATTCATCATGATGGGCGGCTACGCCGCTATCGCCGCGTCCCGTTTCGGCGTCAACATCTGGGTCGCGACGCTGGTGATAGCGCCGCTGGTGGTCGGCCTGATCGGTTTCATCGTCGAGCGCGCCATCATGCGCCACCTGTACGGCCGCATGGTCGACACCATGCTGGCCACCTGGGGGCTCTCGCTGCTGTTTATCGGCATGGTGACCACTATCTTCGGCAACACCACGATCGGCTTGTCCTCCCCGTTGGGGGCGATGTCGGTGGGCGCGTATCAGGTCAGCTTGTACACGGTGTTCATCACGGCGGTGGCGGCCCTCGTGATGGTTGCGCTGTACCTGCTGCTCACCCGCACCAGCTTCGGCCTTGTGGCGCGCGGCGTGATGCAGAACCCGGGCATGGCGGCAGCGCTTGGGGTCAACCCTGCGCACGTGTATTCGGCGACCTTTTCCCTGGGTGCGGCCCTGGCCGGCCTGGCCGGCGGCGTACTTGCGCCGATCACCGGCGTGGTGCCCACCATCGGCGTGGCGTATGTAGCCAAATCTTTCATCACTGTTATCGGTGGCGGCGCTTCCATCATCACCGGCGCGCTGACTGCCTCGGGCCTGTTCGGCGCGGTCAACCAGCTCACCACGTTCGCGACCACGCCGGTCATCGGCGAGGTCGCGCTGCTGCTGGTGGCCATCGTCCTGGTCAGGCTGCTGCCGCAGGGCATTACCGGTCGTTTTTTCCGAGGACGCATCTGACATGAATAATCGCATTCCCATCATCGCCTGCCTGCTGCTCGGCGTGGCCGCCATCGCCGCCCTGCCCGTGCTGCTGGAAACCTTCACGCTCATGGAGCTCTCGGTCTACGTGATCATGTCCATCCTGGCCTTGTCGCTGGGCTTCGTCTGGGGCTACGGCGGTGTCCTTTGCTTCGGCCAAGCCGCGTTCTTCGGCCTGGGTGCCTATGCCTATGCCATCGCCGCCATCAACTTCGGCGAATCCACCGGGGCTTTCCTGGTCGCCGTGGCCGTTCCTGCGCTGTTCGCGCTGGCGCTGGGCTACTTCATCTTCTTCGGTCGCATCAGCGATGTCTATCTGGGGGTGATCACGCTGACGGTCACCCTGATCCTGTTCAATCTGGTCAATTCGACCTCGGGAGAGCAGTATCGGATCGGCGAGGCAGCCATCGGCGGTTTCAACGGCATCCCCTCCATTCCCACGTTGAACGTACCGTTGCAGCCGGAGCAGGTGCTGTCACCCGAGGTCTTCTTCATGGTATGCGTGGCGTTCCTGATGGCGTCCTACATTGGTCTGCGGCTATTGCTGGCCAGCCATTTCGGCCGGGTGGTGGTCGCGCTGCGCGAGAACGAGACGCGGGTCGACCTGCTCGGCTACGACTCGCGCAAGTACAAGCTGGGGGCCTTCGCCATCAGCGGCGCGCTCGCAGGCGTGGCCGGTTGCCTCTTCGCCAATTGGGGCGCGTTCACCAGCCCCACCGTCTTCAGCCTGACGCAATCGGCGCTGGTCATCATCTGGGTGCTGGTGGGCGGCGTGGGTACGCTCCTGGGGCCGATTATCGGTTGCTTCTTCGTGCAATGGCTGACCAGCTACATCGGCGGGCTCGGCTTCATCAATCCCAACCTCATGTTGGGCGCGGTGCTGATCGGCTTCGTGCTGCTGTTGCCCAAGGGGCTGGTGTCGCTACTGGGCGATGCCGGCAAGCTGTTCAAGTTTGGCCAGCGCATCAAGCCGGTCGACACCCATACGGCCGAAGCGCGGCCGGCCAGCCAGGGAGCCAGACAATGAGCGCATTGGTGCAAGCCCAGGGACTGGGCGTGAGCTTCGGCGGCGTGCATGCCGTCCACAACGTCGACTTCACGTTGCGGGCAGGCGAATTGCGTTGCCTGATCGGCCCCAACGGCGCCGGCAAGAGCAGCTTCTTCCGCCTGCTGTGCGGTCAGTACAAGCCTACGCGCGGCAGCGTTTCCATCAAGGGCCAGTCGATCGCGGGAATGCAGTCCTACCAGATCGCCCGACTCGGGCTGGGGATCAAGACTCAAGTGCCAAGCGTGTTTGACGGCCTGTCGGTGGAGGAGAACATCTGGCTGTCGGCGCGTCGCGTACACCCGGCCCGCGAGGCGCGATCCGCAGTGCGCGAAACCATGGACCTGGTGCGGCTCTCAGCCGTCGCCGGCAAGCAGGTCGGCACCCTTTCGCACGGTCAGCGCCAGTGGGTGGAGCTGGGCATCGTCTGCGCCACCCGCCCCGACCTGATCCTGCTCGACGAACCGGCGGCAGGCATGAGCGACGAAGAGGTGCTGCGCACCGCCGAGCTGATCAAGGCCGCCAACGAGCGTAGCGCATTGATCGTGGTGGAGCACGACATGGAATTCATCCGCATGATCGCCAAGACGGTGACGGTCTTCAACCGCGGCAGCGTGCTGATGGAGGATTCGATAGACAACGTGCTGGCCGACCAGCGTGTCAAGGATGTCTATCTGGGCAAAGACCTGGAAATGAGGGAGTAACTATGCTGACCATCAAGGACGTCCAGTCGGGCTATGGCGATATACGCGTGCTGCGCGGAGTCAATCTGCAATTGCGACAGGGCGAGTTCGTCGGCCTGTGGGGACACAACGGCATGGGAAAGTCGACACTCATGCGCACCCTGCTCGGCTATCTGCCGGCCAAGAGCGGCAGCATCAGCTTCGACGGCCAGGACATCACCCACCTCGCGACGCACCGGCGCGCCCGCATGGGCATCGGCCTGGTGCCGCAGGGGCGCGCCATCTTTCCGCATCTCAGCGTGCTGGACAACTTGCGCATGGGCGCCGTCACTACCGGGCGCGAACGCGAGCAGATCGTGGCATCGGTGCTCAAGCATTTTCCGCGGCTCAATCATTATCTCGATCGCGCCGGCGGCTTGCTCTCGGGCGGCGAACAACAGCTGCTGGCGCTGGCGCGCTGCCTTTGCGCCAAGCCCAAACTGATGCTGCTGGACGAACCCACTGAAGGCATCCAGCCGTCGATCATCTCGGAGATGGTCGATACGCTGCACGAAATCCGCAAGCAGACGGGGCTCACCTTGTTATTGGTAGAACAAAACCAGGCGTTCATCGGCAGCCTGGCCGACCGGGTCATGACCATGCAGAAGGGAGTGCTCACCAACGAAAGCAGCACCGGCGATTTCCTGAGAAATACACATGCCTTCTCATGACGTCGCGACCATGACGCCATGACATCCTGATCCGGCAGCAGACCCGCTGCCATCCATTGCACTGACTGTTCGACCGCCTCAATGGCGGTCGGGGGAGATTGTTGCCTGAAGATCCTGCAGACCACGTCCTTTCGGTAATCCGTAATCCACGCGCACCGCTCCGGTGTCGCGTTCATCCATCGCAACCATTCATATTGGGACAGCAGCCCCGGGGCCCCCTTGCGCCAAAAAAAGGCGCTCCACAAGAGCCCGCTTGCGATGACGCGGCGCAAGCCGCATCACCACGGTCGCATTGTCGGCGTTCTCGCGTTGCGATCTTTGTCGTTCACATCGTTTCACCACAGGGAGAGGTTAATGAAACTGAAGTCCAAGCATGTTGCTGTATTCACCTTGCTGTGCGCGGCCGCCGGCGCCGCCAGCGCACAGAGTTCGGTCACCATTTCCGGCTTGCTCAATGTCGGCCTGGCGCGCGGCAACAACGGTCAGACGCAGTTGGATGGTACCAGCGCCAACGGCCGTTTCGCCATGAACGACCTGCTGTCCAATTTTGCATTCTCCGGCAAGGAAGATCTGGGCGGCGGCTATTGGGCCGGCTTCCAGTTGGTGTCCTTCTTCCAGGTCGACAACGGCGCCTTGTTCCAGAACGACAGTTTCTTCAGCTCGCGTTCCGTCTTGCGCGTCGGCGGCGGCTTTGGCGAGGTGTACATGGGGCGCTCGCTCACACCGGCCAACTTCCAGATCCTGTTCTACGACCCATGGGGCTGGAACGCCAGTTCCGCCCAGGTCGGCTGGCAGATCCAGACCGCAAACTATAAGAGCACCTCCTACCTGCGGACCAACAACACCATCGGTTACGTGTCTCCGCAACTGCATGGCTTCACGCTCTCCCTGGCGCACTCCACCGGTGAAAACACGCTCTCCAACGATGATGGCGCATCGCTCGATTACAAGAACGGCGCGCTGTCGCTGGGCGTAGGCTACGACCAGAGCAACGGCATGAACAACAGCGCGACCAAGGATCACATGGCCGACGTCGTGGCGGCCTATGACTTCGGCTTCATCAAACCGATGGCGACCTTTACCTCATCGAAAGTCAATAACGTCAACTACCGCTCCTATTCGCTGGCCGCTACCGCGCCGGTGGGTGTGCAGGGAACGTTCAAGGCCGCCTATGGCCGCCTGAATGACTGTGCATGCGTGACGGGACAGCGTGCCGCGCTTTCCAAGTTCTCGCTGGGATATCAGCATGACCTGTCCAAACGCACTGCCCTGTTTGCCAACCTGAGCCGTGCCAAGGCGCAGACCTTGTCGGCCACCAACACCATCGAGCTGGGTATACAGCACGGTTTTTAACGGTAAAAAGCCGGCGTCACGCGCCGGCCTCCAATATTGACATCCCTCGTTCGGGTTCGCGGCCGATCCGGCGCGAACCTATTTTTTACCGGCCGGGGTCTTCGCCGAGATCGCCCAGATGCCTTCGAACATGGCCCGGTTCAGCGATGCCAGTTCCTGGCTTTCGATCACAAGTCCGTAATTCTCGCGTTTGGAGGAGAGATAGGTGACTTTGTCGTCATGAATGTACATGGTCATGCCCAGGTCGATGGAAGGCGGCGCGAAACGCAGTTCGCGCATGTCTTCGGAGGAAGTCGGCCAGACCGTCTCGACGTCGCGTGCCTGCGAGCGCAGTACCCGTAGCACGATACCGCGCCTGACCCGTTCGTCGATGATGGCCGCCATGGCGTCGCGTCCCGGCGCCTCGTTGAGTTCGTGCATGGACAAGATGCCGAGCAAGGGGCCGTTATGGCATTCCAGCGTGCCCCGCAAGGCTTTCAGGATGCCCTCCTTGCCTTCGTAGAAATGAATGCGCGGCTTCAGTTCCGATGTATTGAACATCGACTTCAGCTGAGGCACCACGTCGTCGAGCAGAGCGCGGCTGCGTTGCCACTGCTCGATCAACACCGCGGGATCCTCGGCCACGACGTGCATCACCCCGTTGTCCTTGGCCAGCTGGGACACCAGGCCGCGATTTTCCAGTTTGGCAAGCAAGGCATAACCGTTGGTACGGGACACGCCGGCACGTTCGGCAATCGCCGTCACGGGCGCGGATCCGCAATGCAGCACCGCCAGGTAGAACCGTGTCTCCTTGGCGTCGAGCCCCAACTCTTCCAACTGTGATTCGATCTTGGACATGATGTGCGCGCTTGCAAAAAAGTAAGGACTCGTATTATGCCAACTAAGCTGCTTGCCAAGAAGCCCGTCGCACATTGTCATGAGTTGTATCGCGCCGGGAAATTGTTTTACCCAAAATCAAACTGGAGCATGGAATTTCCCAATTACAACGTGGAGTTTTAGTCTAATATAGCTGTTCCCGAAATTCGGGAGGGAACCTGCAGCACCCCCCTTCTTTCAAGTCCGCACCATGCCAAGTGCTGCGGCAAAGTGGCCATAACACCGACCGATAGTCAGCCAATGAACATCGCATGTTATATCCGCAATTCCAACGTCTACGACCAGGTCAGAAATGCGCTGGCCCGGGTCGGCTATCTGTCGACGCAGTTCGATGCAGAAACTTCTTTGCTGCGCACCCTCAAGCGCAAGACCTTCGACTTCGTCATCATCGACCTTTCAAGCGCTGAAAGCGAAGACAGCATTTTTTCATGGCTGAGCCTGCGCAGCGGCGACCCTATCCCGACCTTGATCCTGTCTGCAGCGCGCGGTGGCGATATCGCCGCCCGCGCCCTGGATAACGGCGCCGACGATTTCCTGCAGCGCCCTTTTGAGCCGGTGGAACTGGTCGCGCGCATCAACGCGGTGATGCGCCGCTGTGCGCCGAAAAATAATCGGCGCGTGATCGAGTACGCCGGATTCCAGCTGCAGCGCGACACCGCGAAGTTCAGTTACCAGGGCGCCTCCATCTCGCTCACGCCGCGCGAGTTCAGCATGGCTTGGTTGTTTTTCTCTTCTCCCGGGGTCTATATCTCACGCGAAACACTGGGTTCGGTGATCTGGAGCACCGACAGCGAGATCGCCGGCCGCACTATCGAGCAGCACGTCTACAAGCTGCGCAAGAAACTGCAAATCGACAACCGCAATGTGGTCGTTATCCGCACGGCTTACAGCCAGGGTTACCGGCTCGACCCGGTCGACCATGAAAGCGCGCCGTCGCCTGCACTTGATTAATGCTGACTTGTCGTGAATTCCTGACAGAAAGACAAGTCCGATGCCGGCGGTTTGCGGGGCCTGACACCGAGGCCATGCACTGCATGCATCTCCGTCATTATTGTCAAGAAATAGGGTGATGAGCGCGAGTGAAGCCACATGTCGCCACCAGCCGGACCGATGCGCCACGAAACAGCATGTCCGACAACAATTCCGCCTAATTTGTCGAAAATTATTGACACGAAAAATCGACAAGCCCTATAGTGCGACAAGGCGCCCTTGGAACAGTCGGATCAACTCCCCCTCCGGATCTCCGGCACATCATCGTATCGGTGCGCAGCAAGTCAGCCCCGCCTTCTTCGGCGGTCAACGCCAATGCATGGGCCATTTGCCCACACCTACTGACGGATATCACGATGAACGCGCGTGTCCCCCCCTCCTGCGTCGAGCTGGAAACCAAGAAGCATGGCCTGTCCAAGGTCGGCTGGGTCTGGATCAATCGCCCTTATGACGGCAATACAATCGACCGCCTCACCGCCCAGGAAATCATTCGCGCCGTCGGCGCGTTCGCCAAGGACGCGCAGGTTCGGGCCATCGTGCTGGCAGCCCGAGGTGACAGTTTTTCGCGCGGCATCGAAGTGCAGTGGCTACGATCCCAGGCCGAAGCGCCGATCAACGGCGCGCTGGAAGACGCCCGCAAGCTGGCCCAACTGCTACAGGTGTTGGCCGAATGCGAAAAACCGACCATCGCGCGCGTGCAAGGCGATGCTGCCGGCATCGGCGCCGGCCTGGCGGCAGCCTGTGATATCTGCATCGCCGCCGACCACGCCTGCTTCACCATGGGCGACGACAGGCTAGGTATGGCGCCATCCGTCATCACCCCGCATTTGGTGCGCGCTATCGGCGCACGGCAATGCCAGCGCTATTTCCAGACCAATGAACCGCTGACCGCGGCGCGCGCCTGTGCGCTCGGGCTGGCGCACGAAACGGTGCCGGCCGAACTCCTCGACGACAAGCTGACAGCCTTGCTGGCGTCGCTGTTGCTGGGCGACGTACATGCCCAGCACAGCGCCAACAAACTGATTCGTGCCATTGCCGCCGCTCCACCTGCGTTGGACATGACGGCCGACGCGGTGCGCATCGGCGCGCGTATGCGGGCCTTCCCGTCGGTGCGTGAGCGCCTTGGCCTGCAAGCCGAACGCAGGTCGCCGGCAATGCATCGAATCACATTGGACAGCCAGCGCTGCGAAGCCGACTGAAGGCGATCACCGGTCACGGCCCGCGCTGAGGGGATCGGGATCGGGATCGCGTCCTCGGCCGGTTCGCCGCCGACAACAAAAAAGGCAGGGGTCGAAACCCCTGCCTTTGTCTTGTACCTCACATCATGGTTCTGGCGCAGAACGCCGGACTTGCCGACCTCCCTTTATCCCCGGGTGCTCAAGCCTCGGAGACGCTTGTTTCATTGCGCGTCGGGAAGTTGTCGCGACGGCGAACCTTGGGTTCGGTCAGGCGTCCCTCGGCAAATGCCAGTGCGTCCTTGTAGACCGCCTGGTGCACATGCAGCGGATAGTCGATCGAGCGGGCAAACAGCTTTTCCGGGCTGGCCGGGTTGAACTTGGCCGGCTTCTGCGCGGCGTAGTCGACGCCGGCTGTCACGAAGGTGCGCATACGGTCATCGCCATCCACGCCGAAGAGCTCACGGTTTGCATCCATGTGCTTGGCGACGACGCCGGCGGCTTGTGCGCCCAGTTTGCTGCTGGCAAACAGGTTGGCCAGTACGCCGAAGGTGTCGCCCTTGTTCAGGACGGTGGCGTCTTCCCTGATCGCCTTGTCGACCGCGTTGGCGAACGCCGCCTTGTGCTGACTGGAGTCGAACGCATCGCTGAACTGCGCCACTTCCGCATCGAAGGTCTTGCGATCGACCGCCGAGTGCTTCGCATACAGCTTCTCGACTTCCTCGAAGGCGGCGCCCGACAAGCCCACCGCATACAGGTGTTCCTGTGCCATGCGACGCAATGTCATGCCCGGGCTGACGTCGTAGGCGGAGTCGCGGTTGTTCACGTCATATGCCACCAGGCCGACCTTGGAGCGATTGCCCAGTGCGACGCCCAAGCCGTTGAGGCTCAAATCCTGGATCGGCAGAAGCACCTTGCCATCTTCATATTCCTTGGTGCTGGTCATCAAACGATTGCCGCTCAACGCCGGCAGATCCGGGTGGTCAGGGTGAATCGACTCGACCTTGCCGGACAGCGAGTCCAGCACTTTCTCGGCCTTGCGATCAAAGGTAGGCGATACGACGAACGCATCGAACTTGGCGGGCTCCTTCATTTGCTTGCCCTGGAACGAGATCTGCGAGTCGCCGGGCTCTGCCTTGAAGGCGTTGTAGCTGCCCTGCTGATACTTCAGGATGCCGGCCTCGGCCAGCATCACGGCAAAGTAATGCACGCGGAACGGCGACGCCGTAATGTCGTTGGTCAGCGTTGTCAGCACATCCATCTCACTCTTGTTGCCACGACCTTCCGCGACCTCGGCGGTGGTCACCCCGGCCGGTTGGGCGCGCTCCATCAGGTAGCCGTCGCGGCCCTTGAAGGTCAGCGGCGCCAGCTCGGCCATGTGCTGGATGGTCTCGGTAGGATTTTCGGTCATGCCAAAACCCAGGATCATCGACAAGTAAGCCTGGCGGCGCGCGCCTTCCAGGGTCCACGTTGCTTCCTTCACGGCCTGTTCGCGTGCAGGGCCGGTCAGGCTGCTTGCTTCGACCAGCTTGTCGATGTGCTGGCGGGTGGATGCGCCTTGTTCCGTCAGCAATGCTTCGGTGGTCAGGCCGTTTTGATGCACTTGTTCCGGTGTCAGGCCCAGGGTGCGGGCCACCGAGGCGATCGCCAGCGAGGCGTAGCTTCGATAGACTTCCTGTCCGTCTTCATGCAGGAACGCGGCATGCAGTTCTTCGGGCGACACCAGCGGCGGCTGGGCTTGGGTCCATTGCGGCGTATTGGTGTGGCGCGGCGAGATCCACTTGCCGGCGGTGAAGCTGACCACCGTCAGCGCGTCCTGGTACTTGGCCTTGGCTTCATCGGTCAGCTTGTAGCCGAATGGCGAGCTTTCATCAACCTCCATCAACTTCATCGAACCGTGCAGAGCGATCAGCTGGTCATATAGCGACAGGCCGGTGCCGCCTACCAGCAGCTTGGCGCCTTGCTTGAGTTCGCCATGTTCGTCCAGCAGTTGCTTCTGGGCGAGGAACTCGTTGAGATGTTCCGGGTTCATTGGCTGGGCAAAGGTGTGCTTGAGCACTTCCGGATCCGAAATCGGATTCTTGACGGTGGTGCCGGTGTTGATCACCACGCCGCGTGCGCCCAGCGCCACGGAGCTGGATGGATTGGCCTTGGATTTGACCAGCACCTTGGGATTGGCCGGGTCGGACACGTCGATACGATCTACCGAGGCTTCGGTGATGACATTGATCTTCAGGAACGGGAATGCGGCATGGGCCTCCTCGCACAGTGCATTGAAGAAGTCCTGCTCTTCCTTGCCCTGATCAGCGCGGGTCAGCGCTGCACGGCCAGTGGTGGGGTTGTCCGCGCTGCCTTCCGGCGCCTTGAAGGCGGTGTTCAGCGCCGAGTGGGCGATCGGGTTCTGTTCCGCGTATTTGGCGGAGAGTTCGTCGCGATTGGCCTTGTACATCTTGGCTAGCCGGTTCTTGTGATCTTGCGCTGCTTCCGGCGACGTGTTGACGGTGCCCACGCCTTGGTCGGGACCCCAGCCATTGCCGCGAGCGACGTACTCCTTCGACTTGCGGTCGATCAGGGTGGTCTGGATATTGTATTCGGCGCCCTGCCCCATCAGTTTTTCGAAATCTGCCCGATTTTTCAGCATGAACTGCAGGTCTTCGATGACCTGTGCGGTGCCGCGCGGTCCTGCGCCGATGATGATGCGGTGGTTGACGTTCTGGCCCGGCTGCATCTTGGCGAATTCCTCGAGCGATACGTGCAGGGTCTTCGGCGCCGCTGGGCCTTGCGTGCTGGACGAGGCGGAACTGTTGTAGGTCTGGAAGGACTGGATAGAGGTAGCCTGGTGCAGGCCGGGTGGATTCAGGGTTGTCATGATCGTGCGACTTTCTTTAATGTACGTTGAGTGGGCGCATGATTGCGCGATGTGCCGCATCGAGCCGCGAGGTTTTCGATGCGGGCAGGTATTCGTCAGACCGTCCGCGAAACCGCCTTGGCGGCGGTCGTCAAGCTTCCAGTCTGAACATGGGTAACATCCCCGCCCGGTCCGGTTCCATGCATTTTTTGCCCGCGCCGGCCACGGCCGCCATGGACAACGGCCCCGGTCCGCGTGAACGGAACCGGGGCCGCGGATGCTACGTGCGCGACAGCAGTCAGGCCGCGACCGGCGCGTACGCCGCAGGCATTTCGCTTTCCGCCTGGTACTCCCAGGGCCAGCGCAGGTAATCCTCGGGCGAGGCCGGCAAGCTGTAGTCGGGCACGTACATGTCGGGCGCATCGCAGCGATAGACGCAGAAAGTGCCGGTGACATTGCCCAACGAGGCGCAATGCGCCCGCGCCCGCTCGAATGTCCAGCCGCTGCCGCACACGTCGTCCACCAGCAGGATGCGGCGACCGCGGGGAGAACGCGCCGAACCGTCCAGGAAATGCGGCTCGGCGTTGCGCCTGCTGCACACCAGGTAATCGATCGGCATGCCGGTGTGGCGCGCAATGAGCGCGGCCACCGGGCTGCCGGCGCGCAAGATGGCCACCAGCAGGTCGTAACGCGCGGCGATCTCTTGCAGATGGGGCCGCACCATGTCTTCTATCTCCTGCCAGCGCACCACGCGGGTGCGCCGAAAATTCATCCACGCCGGCGGCTGTGATTGGGTCAGGTCCAACATGCTGGTCTCCTTGCTTACGGATCGTCACGCTCGTCGCCGGGGCGGCGCGGCCATGGCAGGTTCCCGCTCAAATGGGTCTGCTCGGGGAAGGAGGTCTGCTGATAGTCACGTACCTCTGCCTGCTGCAGCGTTTCTATCAGCTTGCCCTGGAACGCCGAGCGGCGCGTCGCATAAGCGTGGGACGCTTTGTCCAGCGCAGTGTGGCTGCGCTGCCAAGCGGCCTCATAGGCCTCCTTCTTTTCCGAATCGGGGAACCCCGCCAGCTTGGCGTTGGCCATCGCCACCTCTGCCCCCGCCCGCTGCAAGGCGCGCTTGTTGCGCAGGTTGCTTACCCCCAGCGCGAAGCGCGCCAGCCTGCCGGGCTTGCGTTGGACCGTCTGCTGCTCCTCCGCCTCCTTCTCGTCGAAGGAGTGAATGCTCGAGGCGTCGCTCGCCGCGTCGGTGGCTGCCTCGCCGGTCGCAGGAGCTAGCGGCCTGGGGGAATAGAACTGGTTCACCTTGCGATCCCAGAAACGGGTCTGCGGCGGTTTGATGCCATCTTGCGATGCCCGCACTACGTAGGTCGGCAGGTCCTGTCCATTCTGACCTTCGCTGGCGGCCTGGCGCCTTGCGGCATCGGCGATCTGCTGCTCCACGGTTTGGCGATAGGATGCATTAAGCGCCTCGTTGCCGCCCAACGCCCCCTTGAGCATGTCGCGCTCCTGGCGCGCGCGGGCCGATCTGACATCCATGCGGGCGCGGCTGCCCTGATCGAGCATGCGGCTGCCGGCCATGACCCCTGTCACTCCGCCCGTGAGCGACAGGCTGGCGCCCTTGATGCCGACCAGAGCGTGTTGCATGGTGCTGCGGGCGCGCCGGGAAATCCCGCTCGCGCCGCGATCATGGTCGGCACTGACCTGGTTGGCCACCATGGCGGCCAGGCGCGGTGGGCCGTCCGAATGGATCTTGATGCGATGGCCGTCGTCGACGGAGCTGAGGTAGCGACTGGTCACGCGTTCGTGCTCAACATCGCGCAGCCCCTCCAAAGGCTGGTAATCGAGCGACCGGAGATGAGCCTGCAGGTTTTCCTGGGCCATTTCAGTTTCGTCATTAAGGGCTTTTTGCACCGCTGCCTTGCCGATGGAGCGCTTGTCCACGAGACGCATGTCCTTGTGCTCGCGGCGGCCAACCGACTCCTGCAGGCGCTGCATCTTGTCGCCGGTTTCGCCTTTGGCGCGCAGGTCGTCGACCTTGTTGCGCGCACTGTTCAGACGATTGCGGTTCCACGATTGCCGGATCGACAGGTCAAAGTCACGCACCGCGTTGACCATCCCGGCCATGCGCGGCATGTCCATGCGGGCGAATTTGTTGGTGATCTTGTTGTTGGGGCTGGGGTTGTACGTCGCCCGTCGCGCGGTCGCCGTCTTGCTGGTATCGTCGACGTGGTGGAAATAGCCCGCCGTGATATTCGTGTTGTCGTTGATTGGACCCATGACGGCTCCTCGTTTGGATGGAAGGTGGTGGGATGAAGGTCAAGCGTCCAGGAAGTGGTCGGTGCGCCAGTCCCGGGCTTGCTCGGCCAGGTTCAGGAAGATGTTCATCAACTCCGGGGCGCGCAGTTCATTGAGGCGGCATTGATAGCCGAATGCCACGCGCTGGTCGGGACCCAGCATGAAGGCGGGCGAGTTGGCCGCATAGATGAGCATGTTGGTTTCAAGCAAAGCCTGGTAGGCCTCAAGCAGCCGCGCCTGCGGCGGCTGACCGAAGTCGCAATAGACGATCAGGTGGTCGGGGGACAGCTCTTCATCGTATTGCACGAAGAAATCGACGCCATCGACTTCGATGGCATTGCCCTGCGCCATCAGCTCGGGCTGATCGATATGGGCGATCTCACAGAATTCGTTGGTCAGTTCGATAAAGCGGCTTCTGGACATGGGGTTCCCCTCGTTGTGGAATAACCCATGGGTGCCATTGGCAGGCATTGCGGTTCCGGCCGGTGAGCATCATTGAGGCAAAACGGCGGCAAAAAAATACGGCCTCGCAAGGAGGCCGTAGATAGCGTGACTGCGGGAGGCGAGCGCCAGCCCGGCCCGACGCGGGATTCAGCGCTTTGCGCTGTTGAGCATCTCGTGCAATTCAAGGCGGTTGTATGCCACCCGCAATGCGTCGCGCGCCGACACGCTCTTCTTGTGCACCAGCTGCAGCAGCACTTCATTGAGACTGCGCGACATGTTGTCCTCTTTGCGCTTCATGAAGTCACCGATCAGATGAAGCTTGGCCGGATCGTTGATGAAGGGCGCGATCTGCTGGTTGTTGTTGAACACCATCTCGCTGGCCATCACGTGGTGTTCGCCGTCCTCGGACGGCAACAGGCTTTGGAAAATCACGCCCACCAAGCTTTCCGCGAGGGTCGCAGCCCGCTGGGCGCGCTGTTCCTGGGGGAAGAATCCCAACAATTTTGTGATCGCGCGCACTGCGCTGCTGGTGTGCAACGTCGCCAGCACAAGATGGCCCGATTCCCCGGCATGCAGCACCGTGTCGGCAGTATCGAAGTCGCGGATCTCCCCCACCATCAACACATCCGGTTTTTGCCTCAGCGCCTCGCGCAGACCAGAGGAAAAGCTTTCAGTGTCAGTCGGCACTTCCTTTTGCGAAATCATCGACTGCTTGCGTTGCAGTTCGTATTCGATGGGCTCTTCGATCGTGATGATATGGCCGTGGCGGGTGGCATTGATATAGTCGAGCATCGACGCGATGGTGGTGGTCTTGCCGGCACCAGTCGGACCAGTGACCAGGATGATGCCCTTGGTCGCCTCCAGCACGGTCTTCACATAGCTTGGCAGGCCGGTGCGTTCCAGCGCCAGCGGTTCCAGCGGGAAGCGGCGAATCGATACGGCCACCTTGCTCCCGCGCGCCATGCGGTAGATATTGCAGCGCAGCCGCCATTCGCCCAACACATAGGGGCAATCGAGCGCGCCGTCGATGATCTTGTCTTCCCAGTCTTCGTCGATCGCCGACAGCAGCGGCGCCAGGTTTTCGATCGCCACCGGCACATCATGCACCGGCTGCCACCCTCGCGGGGTCTTCAGCATGAGCGGCTGATCCTGCTCGATATGGATATCGGAAAACGTCTGGGAGGAATTGACAAGCGCCAGCAGTTCTCTTTGCAGGTCCCGGGCGAGGAAAAGATCATTTGACATTCAGCCACCTGATTTGTTAGCACTTTTTGTCTTGATTGACGGCGTTTGGTGAGACGCCAGCGAAGGAGTCTACTATACCTGCTTCGCGCGTCGCAAATGTTCAAGGATGTTCAACGATCGGGGGTTAATGGTGCATGCCACGGGCGTTTCAAGCCCGCGGCATTGAGCAAAAAATGAGGCGGCGAGCTAAAAATCAGTGTTTTCCCATCTCTTTTCTCACCGATCCCCTCCCCGTGCATCTCATGATGCGTCAAGCCGGCGCCTCTCACTGCGCTGCTTGGGCAATCGCCTCCTGCGGTATGTTCTTGTAGACCTTCTGGGCGTACTTCACGCGCAGCTTGGGGTTGCGCGCATTGTAGGCGCCCACGGCATCCCAGGTCAGGCCCATGCGCTGCATGTTCTGCGCCAGGATCCACGCGCCGACCTGCAGGTTCACGCAGGGATCGCGCAGGTTTTCTTCGGTTACGCCATATTTGCGCAGCGTAGGCAGCCAGCTGCTGTTGATCTGCATCATGCCGATATCGTAGCTGCCGTTCTTGTTCTTGTTCATGGCGTTCGGATTGAGGTTCGATTCCGTCTTGGCGATAGCGTAAAGCAGGTGCACGTTGACGCCATACCAGGAGGCGGTCTCGTTCCAGCAGGCCAATGCAAGCGCCGGGGCATAGGCCAGCGCAGCCAGCATCAGCGCGACGGCTTGCCATATCAGGCGTTTGCGCCAAATTGATGGTTCAGGGTGAATAGGTTCCATTTGCGTATCTCATCGTTTTGTCCACGCCGCATATCAGCGGCACATAATTGGCATCCATGACCACCGTCCCTACCGGGAACGTAATGTGCGTCGTGCCTTCCCATGGGTCCCATTCCGAATAGTGACAAGGCGCGCCGGCAACGAAATAGTTGATGCCGACCGTGAACGCCGGGCTGGATGCCCAGCGGTTCACCTGAAGCCCTTCCGTCACCACGTTATGGGCGGCGTACAGGTCGACCGTATTGACCGCATGCGCGGCATTGACGTCGTGCGCCGCACTGATGTCATAGTCGGCCGACACGGACCCACCTGTACTAATGTCCTGATCGGCATGAATGGTTCCATCGGCCAGGATATTTTGGGTCGTGCGCACATTGGCCGCCGTCATCGTGGACGGCACGTTCAGGTTCCCGTTCTGGTCCACCGCCAGGGCCACCCAACTGCTGCCGTTAAAGGTAAAGGCACGCGACAGGCCGGTCACCATGCGCACATCACCGATGCCGTTGCCCGAGGCGGGCAAGCCCGCATAGCTGGCCACCGGGCTCTTCCATTGCGAGGGTGAAGTCCAAACGCCTGCCGTGCCGCATACCACCAAGCCGCGCGTGGCGGTATCGATAGCCATGCCGGCCTCGGCGACGCCGGCGCTGTTGAGACAAGATGAACCGATCGATACCAACGCCGCACTGGCCATGCGGATCGGCGTGTTCATCCGGTTCAGCTCGGGACGGCCCGGTACCGCGCTGCGGTACAGGAAGTCGGTGGCAACCTGCCCCGGTCCGTCATAGAACAAATTGGAGGCCAGATGCCCGCCGTCGCCGCTGCCGCCCGTCAGGTTGCTGCCTCCGCTGCAGGTGGTGCTGCGATATAGCGCGGTGCTGTTGCTCCAGTTACTGCCGCGGGCGTTGCCGGGATCGGTAGTGTTGATATAGCCGCCCCCGGGGCCGGCGCTGGCGGCGATCATGGCGATCGCCTTTGCCGGGATCTGAGTGCCGCCGCTGGTGACCACCATGGCGTCGAACTGTCCGGGCGCTCCCACCGGGTCGGGCTGGCGAATCAGCAGGCAAGGTGTCTGACCGTAGACATTCTTGGTCAGCGTGCCGGCCGCCAGGAACTTGCCGGCAATCAGTTGCGGCACGCCCACGGCCACCAGCGAAGACGCCGCCGGCAAGGAACCCTGCAAGCTGCCGCTGTTGGCGGCAATGTATTTTTGCGACGCGGCCACGATTTGCGACTGGTGATACGCCGCCTGCTGTCCTTTTACATCCTCCAGCGAGGTATCCATCACGCTCGACAGGCCCATCACCAGGGCTGCGCCGATGGCAAGCGCACCGAGTATTTCAATCATGGCGATACCGCGCTGGCGGTGCGCCTGGGAAGGCAATCTGGTCGGTATCTTGTTCATTTCGTCATTGCGAGCCATACCGGCGCGCCATTGGGAATCGACATCGAGGAAATCGCCGACACCGGGATGTCGGTTTCTCCGTACACGGGAGACTGCAAGGTGGTATGGGTGCTGTCATAGATGCCCAGCAGTACCGAGTTGTTCGCCAGCCTGGCCAGTTCGGCCGCCAGGTTTTGCGGCGGCAGGCTGGTGCCGTAGACATAGATGACACCGCCGGCATCGCGGAAATTGGCCCAGGTCAGCGGCGCGCTCTGCTGGTACAGCCGACTCCAGGCCGGCAGGTAACCGCCGCTCTTGAGCGTGGCAGTCGACACGCTGGCGTTAAGCACATTGTGGTCGCTGAAATAGTCGATCACGGCATTGCGATAGACACCCATCTCGGCCGCATCGGCGGACGCCAGCTGCTCATGCGCCTGGCCGAGCGTCTGGAAATTACGGGTGGTGTAGACTCCCGCGGCCGCGATCATCACGGCCAGCACCACGACATTCCACATGCGCGACTCCTTCGCGAAGCGTGCCGCCGGCGCGACGCCCGGCGGCAAGGTTGGAACGCTGGAACAGCAGACTGGGCGATAGCCTGATGCTCAGCTTGACGTATAGACAACCGAGTTGTCCGAAGCAGTGCAAAGGCCGGTGGCCTGGGTGGCGCTTACCGGGAAGGACTCGATGGCAGTGCCTCCGTTGGCGTTGACCGCAGTCCAGCCGTTGGCGCCCGAGAGCATGCTCACGCAGACATCCTTGGGTACCTGGGGATAGGTAATCGTGAAACCGGTGCCGCTACCGGCCACGGCCACCGTGCCGCCCCAGCTGTTTTTGAGGGTGGTGCCGTCCACTGCCAGCGTGCCGGGCACGGCCTTGGCAGCAATCAGGGTATCGACCACCGCTGTGGTGGGATAGGTTTGTCCCATATACAGCTTGCGCACCGCGGTGCGCAGGCCGATCACCTCTTCGTTGGCCTGGTTCGATTTGGCGCTGCTGAATGCCCCGGTCAGCAGCGAAATGGCCCCCATCACCACGATCGCCGCGATCCCCAGGTAGGCGATGCCTTCCAGCAGCGAGGCGCCTTGCTGGCGTTGCTGCCGGTTGTCCGAACGGATTGCTTGTCGATGGCTGCCTTTTACTTTTTCGTCTTGCATGATGAACCCCTATCAAAGTTGAGTGCCAGGTAAAACATGTTGAAAAACTTCGCGTTCCCTGCCATGTCGCATTGCTAATGCGCACGGGCAAGCGCCGCGATTTCCTGCTGGATGCCAAAGAACCCGATCACCAGCCAGCCGATGACCACGGCCATTGTCACGACCGCAAAACCATTAACTACCTTCATACGCAGTGAAATCATCTCCACCCCCTGCTCCATCCACTCGTCCGCCAGCAACTTCAAGGCTTCGGCAAAGCCTTTGTATTCGGCATAGACGCACAGATCGTCAATGACCTCCCGCGACGGAAATCCATAACCGGTATTGCGTAAGGCTTCGCCGCAATTGAGCCCCGAACGCACCCCCAACAAGGCCCCGTCAAGGCGTTCACGCAGCCACGGCTGGGCCACGCCGGACAAGCGCATGAGCGCCTTTTCGACCGTGACGCCGGCGCTTTGCAACGCCGAGAACGCCATCAGGAAACCGCTGCCCACCATCAGCCGATAGATCGAATACGGCGGCGCGCGGTCGGCCCAGATGCGCAGGCTGCCGCGCCAGCGGGGCATCGAAACGAACAGCAGCACGATCACCACCGCCAGACCCACCAGCGTGTAGGCCATCCACTGCTGCACCCACAGAGACAGCAGATACAGCGAGCGCGCCGCGCCATGCCATTTGGCGGGATCCATCATCAAGGTGAATTGCGGGATCACCTTGGCGCCGAACAGGTAGACGTAGGACAGCACCAGTCCCAGGATCGCCAGCGGATACGCCATGCCGCCCACGATCACCGAATGGATCTTCTTGCGCGCCTGCACCACGTTGACCACCGCCACCAGCGTGCCTTCGAGCTTGCCGGACTGCTCCCCGGCCATCAGGATCATCTGTTCGGCGCGCGGCGCCCATCCTTCCAGCGCCTCCGACAGCAGTCGCCCGTTCTGCACGCTGCGGCGACAATCGTCGAGAATGATGGCCAGCGGCTCCTTGGGTTTCTTGCCGTAGTGAGACTCGCGGTCGCGCAACTCTTCGAGCACCTTGAGCAACGGCAAGCCGTTGCTCAGCATCTTGGACATCTTGCGATACAGACGCAGACGCGAGGCGTCAGTGAATTGGGCCCTGGCCCACCAGCGGTTCAGATCAGGTAGCACTGCGCCCCTCCACCACGGTCAGAAACGGCGCCACCGGCGCGCGTTCGTAAATCAGGTGACCGACCACTTTCTCGGCCATGCGCGGGTCAAGCTCGCCGCACGCCACCTTGTCGATGGCATGCGACAACATGGTCTTGCCGCCCAACTCGCCGATCCAGTATTGCAATGCCTCGCTCTTCTCGCCCTGGCGTACCAGGCGGAAGAAGTGGTCGTCGGGAATGATGATTTCGGCCACCACGGAGCGCCCGACGGTGCCCTGTCCGGAGCAATGTTCGCAGCCCGCACCGGTGACGCATACGCCTTCCAGGCTGGGCGACACCGCCTGGCGCACCCGCGCCAGCATCGCCGGCGGCAGCGCGTCAGGGCGCGAGGCAAGCGGCACGCGGCAGCACGGACACAGCTTCTTGACCAGGCGCTGGCTGATCAGGCCCGTCACCACCGCATGATCGGCCACCAGGCTGGCCGGCAGGCCCAGGTCGAGCAGCCGGTCGACGATCGCCAGCGCGCTGTTGGCATGCACCGTGGTCCAGACCTGGTGACCGGTCATCGAGGCCCGCAGCGCGTTCTGCGCCGTGGCGCGATCGCGCACCTCGCCGATCATGATGGTGTCCGGATCGAGCCGCATGGCGTTCGAGATGGCGGCGGCAAAAGCGCGCGACCGCTCCTCCTCGCTGCCGGCATTGGTGACAGCGGTCTGCACCGCGCCGTCGATCGGGTACTCCACCGGATCCTCGATGGTCAGCACGTGCAGCTTGCCCTCGGCCTCGATAATCTCTCCCGAAAGCACGCGCTGCAGCGTGGTCGACTTGCCGGAGCCGGTCGGGCCGCTGATGATGTTCATGCCCACCGGCTGTTCCTTGAGCTTTTGCAGCGCCGTCGCATGCGCCTCCGAGAACCCGAGCGGACGCAGATCGATGTTGTCGCCGGCGTCGTTGTAGAGCAGGCGCAGCACCATCACCGAACCTTCACTGGTGGGCACCGTGGCGATACGCACGCCATACAGCGCCGGCGGCAGCTTGTCGCGATCGGCGATGGCGGCGTCCTGGCGTTCGGTCGGCTTGTACGAACTGTCCGAGACCGAAGTCATGGCGCCGTACAGCGTGGCCAGCAGCCGTTCGCCGTATTCACGCGTCTGGCCGCCCACCTGCACCAGGTCGTTGTGGATGCGGAAATAGATTTCCGTGCAATTCTTGCGTACCCGCAGATGGATGTCCGACGCCCGCGAACGGCAAGCCTTGTTGAGCAGGTCCTTGGCGGTAACCTGCATCATGGTGTGCTCCTGGTGGCGCTCTTCCGGCTGCGGCCCGCCGATGCGCACGCTGATGCGGTTCATGCGATAGATCACCGCGATATCGCCGGGCACCAGCTGGTAGGGTTGCCCCAGGCGCTGCAGCCGCCCGATGTAGGACTGCACATGCGGGTTGAGCTCCTGTCCGGCAACCACCAACAAGCGGCCGTCGGCCAGCAGGCACAGCAGCTTTCGTTCTTCCTGGCCGGCTTCGAGCACGCCGGAGTGGCTCAGGATTTCGGTGCCGTCGAATCCCGGGACGACCTCGATGGCGCCGCCGGCGGGCGCCGGCGCCTGTTCGCGGCGACGTGGCAAGCGCAATTTCATCTTGCTGCTCCCCGTAGCGCCGCTCCTTGCATGCCCAGGCCAGGGCCGGGGAAATTCGGGTTGAAGCCATTGGCAGGCGGTGCATAGGCCGACAACCGCAGGCGACGGCCGTTCGACTGCGCCACCACCTCGCGCTGGCCGATGGCGACGATCTTCATGCCGCCCGGCAGGGTATCGCCCTGTTGCACATCGACGATGCTGCCGTCGCTCATCTGCAAGGTCGCATACATGCGTCCACCGATGCCTTCGATAGCCCTCACCACCGGATCGCCCACCACCTCGGCCTGGTTCATCGCCGCCGTCAGGCTCTGCTTGGCGGCGATTTCGTTTTGCCTGCCGACGATGCTGGCCTGGATTTCCAGCTGCTTTTCCCGCGCCTTCAAGACCATGGTCTCGGCCTCGATGCGGGTCAGGCTTTCAGAGGTCGTCTCGGCCGCACACGGCGTGGACCAAGAGGCGGCGAACGCGGCCATGGCCACGCTGAACAAGGCGTTGAAATGCTTACTTTGCATAGATCGTTCCCTCCATGATCCATTCGGATCCTTGATAAGACACCTTGTCGACCCGCACCCCGGGCCGGTTAAGAATTGCGGCGATTTCCTGAGGCTCCATGCCGGCGGCATTGAGCTTGAACAGATAACTGCGCCAGTTAGGCTGCCATTGCTGCTCCCCGCTTTGCAGCTGCGGGGTGGGCGCCGCCATCACCTTGATCGGCACCCCCATCATCTGCATACGCGAGAGCACCTGTTCCATCGCCTGCCGCTGTTCTTGCAGATCCTCGTTCTGCGCGGCGGCCAGCTTGAGCGCCCGCACGTAGCTGGCGCGCTCGCCCGAGGCATCAACCTGGGCCTCCGGCAGTTGCTCGCGCAGCATGGCGATGGAGGATGTTCCGCGCTTCCAGACATAGGCCTGCTGGTCCTGGGTGCAGGTATAAGAATCCAGCAGCCAGCCGCCTGCGGTCGGATGCGCGAATTGCTTCTGGCAGGCGCGCACCAGCACGGCCGGCGCCACGCGTTTGGACCAGGGCCGGGCCGCCGCCGAGGCTTCCCTCAGGATGCGTTCGCGCGCCTGCTGCATGGCGATTTCGCGTTCGTGCTCTTCCTTTTTCTTCTGGTAAAGCTGCCAGCCCCAGGCGCCGGCCAGCGAAACGGCAGCCAGTCCGGCCACGGCGGCCGCCATCGGTACCCACGAAGGTCGACCGCCGATCTGGCGCAATCCCCACCATTTGTGGATACGCAGGCTGCCGTCCGCGCGCTGCGGGATGAAGCTGCGGATGTCGCGCGGCTGGAAGTTGTGGAAGCCGAAGGGCTTGAGTTCCTCCTCTCCCAACACCACGTTCCATCCACCCAGGGCGTAGTCGTTATGCAAGCGGTCCAGCACCTCCTCCTTGCTGCCCACGAAGTCACCATTGGGCAAGAAGTTGGCGTCGCGCACGGCGAAGTAGATCCAGTTTCCTTCCGGCAGCTTGAATGCGCCCAGCCAGTTGTGAACCGGCTGCTGCTCACCGTCGTAAAACGCGCCTTCGATGGCCAGCGTCTTCGATACGACGGCCGCCAGCGAATACATACCGCGTCGGATACCTTCGCGCGATTGCGCAAAACCGGCCTGCGCGGTGGTGTGATCCATACGGATCACCATCAGATCGGAGTCGATCTTGCGACCGAGGTCGGCCGCTTCGCGGTTCAATTCGCGCGGCTTGGACAGGGACTGCCAGAACAAGCCGCCGACGAACTTGTGCTTGTCCAGAGTGGTGACGATGCTGGCCATGGCAACCCTTTACGAGGCGGCGCCCATGGCCACCGGTGTGATCAGCACCACGATCACTTCCTTGTTGGTGGTCGCCGAGACGCCCCCGCCCAGCAGCAGGTTCTTCGGATCGCCGACCCCGCTGCGGCCGAGATTCTCGTCGGTCTGTTCGAAGCCGCTGATGATCAGCGTCTCGTTGGACTTCATCGCTACGCGCTGCAAGAAGTTGCGCGTGTCCAGCTCGGGCGACTCGATGAGCGCAGTCGCCCTGCCGGTGGAGTCGGTGCTGGCCGTGATCTGGCGAATACGGCGCAGCGTCGAGATATCGGTCGAGAACTGCAGCATCACCGTACCGTTGGTCAGCATGTGCGGCAGGATGCTCATGTTGAATCCGGCCGTCACCACCCCGGGCGTGAGCGAGGTGGTAGTTCCGACCTGCGCCACCAGCGAGCTTTGCAGCGATTGCAGATAAGTCGTCTGGCGCGCCACTTGCACCGGCACCGGCTGGTTGTTGAGCGTAACCACCGAGGCGGTGGTCTGGCGTCGGACCTTGCCTTGCTGCGACAAGGCCTGGATCACCGCCTGGCTGCCGGAGAAGCCCGACGTTCCACCGGCCGGAATGCCCGCCGTGAACGACACCAGGCCGGTGCTCAAGGCGCCCTCGTAAGCATTGGAGATGCCGAAGGTGCTGTTGAGGCTGTTGTATACCGCCTTCCAATTGATGCCGTACTGGTCGTCGTCGCTTAAGGTGACTGACAGTACGGTGACGTTGATGGCGATCTGGCGCGACAGCGACTTGTTTTCGCCGTCGATGTACGTTGCGATGCGTTCCAGCGAATCGGGGGTATCCACCACCGTGATCGAGCCGGTCGCCGGCGAAGCCAGCACCTTGCCATAGGCAGAGAGCATCACCTTGATGGCAGACTCAATACCGGTATAGACCGACAGCTTGGAAGCCACGGCGGTGTTTTGCGTGTTGTTGGCATTGACCCCGCCGCCTCCGCCTGCACCGCCTCCGCCTGCACCGCCTCCGCTGCCACTGCCGCCGCCGCTAGTGCCGGCGGTACCGCCGGTCGAGGTTGCGCCGCTGGTGACGGTGGCCGAGAAGGTGGAGTCTCCCGGGATCGCGCTGATCTGGAAGTTGCGCGATTCGGTGTGGAAGAACTGGATCACGCCCTCACTGAATTTCCACGACACGCCAAAGCGTGCGGCGGCCGTATCAAGCAGGCCCTTGAGCGAACCGCTGTTATAGGCGATGCGCACGCCATTGGGCATGTCGGTAAATGTCGGCTGGGTCTGGCCGGTATTGGCGGCCGGTCCGCGGCCCGGCTGCACCGGGCTGCTATGGCCCTCACCGGGCGTTCCCATGGGCAAGGGAAGCATGCCGATCGCCCCTGCGGCCGGAGCCGCGCCCGGCAAGGCTGCACGCGTCGGCATGGCGCCGCCGCGCAGGCGGAACGCGGCCGACGATACTTCCAGCGCATCCGGCGTCACCTTGCTGGGCACACCCGAGCGCAAGGTGATGCGTTCAGCCAGTTCGGTGAGCGAGTTGATGGTGCGATCGAAGGTGGTCGGCTCATAAAAAATCGGCGGCAGTGACGGCTGACCCAGCTTGATCGCGGTTTTACCCAGCCAGATGCCCGATTCGTGCTTGACCAGCGGGGTCGACGGCAGTACCGAGCCCGGTGCGGTGCGCCCGACATCGCGACTCAGCTGGGTGGCGCGCTCGCCTTCCTGGTTGACGCTGCCCTCGATGCGGTCGGCTAACGCGCTGCAACCCGCAATAATCGCCACCAGCGGCAACAGTATCGGTAATTTCATGGATGCCACTTTCATTACTCGCTCCCTTTGGCAATGATGCGCAAGACTTTGTTACCCTGGTAGAACACTGCCTTCATCGGAATCTCGGCGCGTTCCATGCTGCGCGCCACGATCGACACCGCCTCCTCGAATGTGCCGGTCACGCGGGTGCGGGCCTCCACCGCATAGTCCACCGGTAGTTCCCACAGCAATTGCCAGCCGGCGGCGGCGGCCCAGCGCGCCATGGTGGCGTTGAGGGTCTTGTCGGAAACGATGATTTCCCAGTCGCGCGTCGCGCTGGCGGCCAGGCCCACTGCAGCCGGCGCGGCGGATGCCTCGGTCGAACCAGACAAGGCGCCGGCGGCTGCCGGTGCCGCATCGGTCCTGGTGGCGCCCGCGCCGGAGACTGTCTCGGCCCGCTCCTTCTTGCGGGTGGCGCTGTCGCGTACGGTTTTCTTGTCGATCTCCGCCTTGGCCAGCATGAATACCGTATCGACGGCCGGGCCCTGCGTCAGGCAATCGTCGGCCAGCCCGATATCGCCGGCCAGCAGTTCGAAACGTTGGTCGGCGGCGCCCGGGAAGCCCAGCGACGGGACGGCATCGGCCGGCGCCGAAATGCCGGCGGCGCGGGCATTTCCCGCCGTGCCCAAGGTTGCCAGGAACATGAGGACGCAGGCGGCGCCCATGGCTCCACTGCGATGCTTGCCTGCTGTGATCGTGCGATTCATATGCTTCCCATGAACATCATCGTTTAAGAAAAAAGGCAAACACCGTCCCCGGCTCCATGCGGAGTCCTGGGCCCACCGGCGGACGACGGCCGCCGGCGCCATCGATATCGCCGACCTTCTGGTACGTTCGGTTGCTGCTGATTGGTGCCGTTTGATGATTGCTACAGTTGCATCTTCCTCACCGCATCGCCTGTCATTGCGACAAGCGAGTTCTGCATCGGCGCGGTACGCCTCGCGATGGGATACTTCCTGGCAGGGCCGTTTGTTGCGCCCCGTCTGCCAAGCTTGTCGCTGATATTAACGAAAAGCCGGGAAAAATTTCTCAACAAATATGACCGCCTGGAACTGCATGGCGGCCATCTTGCTTCCCGGTCCGCGATCCATTCTTTGCGATCCGTCCGGTGGCCCCTTGTTTCTTGCTGTCTTCTTGCTGCGTGTTTGCTACGGCCCGACGCTCATCGACAGATGACCGGCGCCTGGCTGGCTATTCATGAGTGCGCGAGGCCACCGCGCCGGTTCCATCGATGGCCAATTATTTTTCTACGTTCACCGCCTACAGCATGCCGACGCTGCCCGGACGTGCGCATCGATTGGCGGTCTTGCGCAAAGGCATGCGTACCCCCATCAGCGATCCGCCGGACGGTCCGGCGCCCGCCAGCGCCGACGTGGTTTCTTGCTCCGCTCTGGGCGCCGGGGCGCCTGCCGGCAAGGGCAGCATGACCGGCGGAGCGCCGCCGGACGTCGCCGCTCCAGCGGGCGCCGGCAATGGCTGCGAGGTCTGGTTCGGCGCGGGCACCGGCGCGTTGGGCATGCCAGGCGCATTTGCGGGCGCCGTCGGCGGCGCCGTGTGCGCGGGGGAACCCGATCCATTACCGGAGCGAGCTGCGTTGGTATTGGATGCCAGGCGCGAGCCATCGAAGCTTGTAATGCGCGGCGTGATCAGGAACAAGCGTTCGCGGGTGCTATTGGAACGCGACTCGCTGCGAAACAGGCCGCCCACCCCGGGAAGATCGCCCAGCAGAGGCACTTTTTGCTTGTTGCGAATGAGCGATTCGGCGCGATAACCGCCGATCATCAGGGTCTGCTGCGCATCGATGATGGCCTGGGTGTTGATGGTCGAACGGGTCACGCTGGCCGCGATGGTGGATGCTCCGTTGGCGCCGGACGAATTGGAGCCGTTGTCGTTGTTACCGTTGTTGAGCGCGCCGTCCTCGATGTCGACCTCAAGCCGCACACGCGTCTGCCCGCCGTCGTCGATGATGCGCGGGATCACGCGCAACATGGTGCCTGCGGTAATGTCTGACATGTCCGCAACCCGTTCGCCGATGAGGGACACGTAAGCGCTCTGGCTAAGGTCGAGCACGGCAGCTACGTTATCCAGCGTCAGCACGGTGGGGGTCGCCAGAACACGCGCCTCGCCATTGGATTCCATCGCCTTCAGACGTGCATAGAAACGGGCTGCGTCGCTGATGAGCAGCGTCGCGCCCGGCAACGGCAGGTCGGTGCCGCTGGACTGCGTGGTGGTGCCGTTGACCGTGGTATTGACGACCCCGGCCCGCGCGCCCCACTCCACGCCCATCTCGGCCAGGCGGCTGCGGTCGATATCCACGATCAGGGCCTCGATCTCGACCTGCTGCGGCTTGACGTCGAGCTGATTGATCAGGGAGGCGTACATGTCGCGCTTGGCGATATCGTCATAGATCATGATGGCGTTGAGGCTGGAATCGGCCTCGATGCGCGGCTGCTGCTTGCCCTCCGGTTCCTGGGCGGGCGTCGCCGCTGCGCCTGAGGCCTCGCCGCCGTTGCCGGCCATGAGCTGGTTGCGATTGCCGCCCGGCGGTGCGAACAGCGGAGCAAACCGTTCGCCGCCGGCCTCGCCCCCCGCGTCGCCGCTATCGGCGCGACCGATGCGCCCGGTGCGCGAGCGCTTGCGGCTGTCTGCGTCGAAACGACTGTTGCCGGTCACCTTTTCGCCCCCATGCGCGCCCATTAGCAAATTGGTCAGGATGGTCTTGATGCCGGGAATAGTCTCGGCCTTGCCGCGTGAATTGATGACGCGGTCGTTGGCGCTGGCGTACTTCAGGCGGAACAGCATGATCTGCCGTCCGCGCAGCTTCTCCTTCTTGCCGGTCGGCATCAACACCTCTCGCGCCAGATCCACATAGGCCCGCGGGCCGCTGACGATCACCACGCCTTCATCGGGAAGTTCGCCCCAGCCGAAGCGTTCGTCAAACAATCCGAGACCCACCAGCGCAGCCTTGGCGTCCATGACGGCATCCTCCCCCACCTGCATGCGTGATGAGGTATTGTCAGCCGCCGGGGTCACGTACAAGGTGTCGTTGTAGACGAACCAGCGCATCCTGTGGGCGCCGGTGAGCCGATTGAGAAATTCGACGCCATTGTCGGCCTTGAGACGGCCC
Source organism: Herbaspirillum sp. LeCh32-8 (assembly GCF_017814915.1). Taxonomy (GTDB): domain Bacteria; phylum Pseudomonadota; class Gammaproteobacteria; order Burkholderiales; family Burkholderiaceae_D; genus Herbaspirillum. Next base: position 928,429 of record NZ_JAGIPZ010000001.1, read on the forward strand.
TTGACGATCTGTCCGCCGTCGGTGCTCAGATTCAGGCGCACGCCATAGGTGCGGCTGAACTCCTCCAGCACGCCGCGTACGGTCATGCCGTTGGCGCTGATGGAGAAGCCGCCGTCCTTCCAGGCCGGCGGCACGGCGGCGTGCAAGGTGGTGCCCCACAACAGCAATCCGGCCAGCAGCACGCCCATGCTCCAGGCCTTGATGATCTCTCGCGCTTTCATGATGTTCCCCCATTGAGGGCCGCGCGCATGCGCAGCTCGGCCCGGTTCGACTCTTGCGCCGGCCGCGCGGGCGACGGTTTCATCGCCGCCCGACACAAACTGGCCTGGTTGAGAAGGTCTTCCAGCGCTTCGGCTGCATCGACCCAGCTTTCGGCCTGGGCCAGCCAGCGGTTCAAGAGCAGTGCCCCGCTGTCCTCTGCAATGGCCAGGCCGCCGTCGAATTCCAGCGCGCACTGAAAGCCGCTGCGCATCGCCTCGGCAATCTGCACCTGGCTCGGCTCGCGCAGCAGCACCAGCACCAGCTCGGCGCCGTCGTCATCGACCAGCAGGCACACGCTTTCGCCGCCGATGTCGATCGGCTCGCCCAGCGGCAGCCCTTGCAGCCACTGCTCCGTTTCCTGGGAAACCATCGCCTCAGCGGGTTTCGTTGAGGACGGTCTTGAGCGGCTTTTGCGTCAGGCCGAACTGGGCCGCCATGGCGGTGCGGGTCACGGACTGCTTGCTCAGCAGATCCATGAATTCGGCGGGATCGGGATGTTCGCCGTCGGCCTGGCGACGGTTGAAATCGGCCAGCTCCTGGGCGGTGGAGTCAAAACGGGAATTGAGCTGGCGCAGGTTCTGCAGGAAGGGATTGGGCTGGGCTGACATGCTGTTCTCCTGGACGTGGCCGGACCGGCAGACGACTTGCCTGCGGCAGGCGGTTGACTAAGATGGATTCCTGGATAGGTAACCCCAGTGTCTGCCCGGTTCGCCCGGAAAAGTCTCAACTTTGTTCGCCGTCGCCCTCCTCTGTCTCGTCAGGCTCGCTGTGGCTTCCCGCCATCCACTGGGACAAGGCGGCGCGCAAGGCCTCGGCCGCCAGGGCGAATTCGGCGCGCCATTCACCGCTGGCGGCCTCCAGCCGGCAACTGCCGGGTGCGAGCCGGGCGTCGCCGCGCACCTCCCAGGGCAAACCATGTTCCTGCGCCAGCCCGGCCACGTCGTCGGGGTGCAGCCAGGCAACGGCATCGATCAGCTTGGGCGGCGCCTCTTCCCGCACGCGCCGGCAGGCCGCCGCTACTCGCTCCTGCGCAATGGTGTCGACCAGCAGGCGCTCGTAGATAGACTGCGCCAGCTCGATGGCCAGCCCGGCTACGCCATCGAGCATGACGGCCTCGCGTTCGCGCAGGCGCTCCAACAGTTCGCCGGCTTCGCGGGCAATGCGTCCCTGCTCGTCGCGCAGCGCCGCCATGGCGTCGGCGCGAGCCTGTTCGCGAATGTCCTCGGCCTGGGCCCGGGCTTGCGCCAGCAGATGCGCGGCGGCCGCACGGGCGTCCTCAGTCACCAGGAAGGCCTCGCCGCTCACCACGCCGTGGCGCGCACGCAGGTGATGCGGCAGGGAGAGCTCGGCGGTACAGAATCGATTCGTCGCTTGTTCCACGTGATGACTCGCTTGAGCAAATAAGATCAGGTCGCCAACGGCGCCCAGGATGAACGAGAGCCGGCGCGCGCCTGTGCCAGACACAGCTGCCAGCAATTGCGTTCACGTTCACGCGGCTGGGAAGGAAGCGACGACGGCGCCGCCAGCAGCGCGTGCTCGACCCGCTCGATCTCACGATCGGGCAGCAGTAACCGCAGGCGTGACCACAGGCCGGGAAAGGCGCGCTCCATCCTCAACGCCAGCTCCACCAGTCCGCTGCCACAAGGATCGCCGGCAAGCGGCGTGGCCCACGCCTGCAGCGGCTGGGCCAGCGCTACGCCGAGGCACCAGCGTCGCTGCGCCGGCGCCAGGCAGGCCAGGTCGGCCTCATCACGCCGGCGGGCGGCAAACAGGCCGCCATAGAGCGTGGCCGCATGCCTGAATTGGTCGCCATCGCGGATCTCGATCTGCCAACGCAGGTCGCCGCGCGCGGGCAGATCCGGCGTCACGCCGGCCAGCCGGCACCAGTCCCGATAAGCGTCGCGCCGCCCCAGCGCGCTCCGGTTCGATGGCAGTACTGAGCCGCGGGCATAGGACCATGGCGCGAACCACCAATCAAGGAATGACTCGCCCGGCGCAACCGGCGTCATGTGCCGCGTCCCGCGGTTGCCTCGGCGGCCTGCGCCTTTTCCTGCGCCTTCTTGATGCGCCGGGCGGCGAAGCCAGCCAGCATCCGCGCTACCCGCGGCTGGCGCAGAGCGCGCTGCAGGCCGATGTAGCCGAGGCTGGCCAAGGCCACCAGCAACAAGGCGCTCATGGTCAGCGCCAGCCCGCCGGCGGACGCCGCGGCCACGGTGAACGGGCCCAGCATGGTCCATTCGATGCCCGGAGTGGGCGGTTCGCCCGGCATCATCACCACCGACACCTTGCTGCGGCCATCCTCCCCGGCCAGCCCGGGAATGCTGGAGGCCACCAGCCGGCGGATGCGCGGCATCACCGCGTCCTCGTCCAGCGGCGGACGGTACTTCACGAACACGGCGGCCGAAGACGGCTGGATCGGCTCGCCCGGCGCGATGCGTTCGGGCAGCACCACGTGGACCCGGGCCGAGACCACACGGTCGAATTGCAGCATGGTCGACTCCAGCTCCTCCGACAGACCATGGATATAGCGGATACGCTCTTCCATCGGCGAGGAGATCATGCCCTGCTTCTTGAACACCTCTCCCAGGTTGGACAGGTTGCGACGCGGCAGGCCGGCGGCGTTCATGGTTTCGGTCGCGCGCGAGAGCTCCACGTCCTTGACCAGCAGGCTCACGCCGTCCTTTCCCTTCTGTTTGTCGACTTCGATGCCCTTGCGGTTGAGCACAAGGATGATCTCATTGGCATCGGCGTCATTGAGCGCGGCCTGCAGGACGACCATCCTGGAGCAGGCCGCCAGCGCGGCCAGCAACAGCAACAGGCAGCTTGCGCGCAGCATGCGGGCGGTAACAGACATCGGCGGCCTCTGCGGTTACTGGAGCTTGGTCAAGGAGTCGACCGAAGTCGACGCCTTGGACACGCATTTGGAGATGGTCTGCACGCGGATCTGGTAATCGCTCAGCGCCATCATCGCTTTCATGAGCTGCATCGAATCGCCGGTACGGGTCGCTTGCTCCAGCAATTTGGATACGTATAACTGGTCTTGCTTGACCTCGGAGGCCAGCGACGAGGTGCGCTGCGCCAGGGCGCTGCCCAGCGAATGAGTGTTGGGCTTGAGCCGCATGGCGTCCTTGTTCAGATACTGCTCGAACATGGTCTTGAAATGCTCGGCCTCGCCGGGCTGGACCTCGATGTGGATGCCGGCGCCGCGCGTGGCGCCGCCGGCGGCGGGATCATTCAGGGTGACGCTTTGCTGCCATGAGGCCTGTTGCATGTTGATGGCTCCCTCGAAATCTGAATTGGACAGTGAGTGGGTGGGCGCCAGCCCGTCGGCAGTTCCCCTCGCGCGGGAGTCACAGCGTCTCGACGCCCGCGCGGCTGCAATGCAGTGCGCCGCACCCGAGCGCGCAGGCCGGGTCGCAGCAGGCGTCTGCTCCAAAGCGCCGGCGCTTATCGAAGCGCGACGCGGCTTGCGGCTTCGCCACCAGCGGCTCGTCAGGCGCCGGTGCACCCGGCGTTGCGCGTGGGCGTACCGGACGAGGCGAGCGCAACGTCGCCTGCCCGGTGGCTGGCGCCAAGGCCAGATGGTGCGCGCGGTCGCCGCTGCCGATGATGGTCTCGACAACGACCTCGCCGTTCCCGATTGGCACCGGCGCATGGGCGCGCGCCGATTCGATCTCCGGCTCGGCATCGTGCCCCGGCGCCGCGTCGCCCAAGGGCACCTCGCTTTCCGGACCGTATCGCTCCGGCTGCGCGGCGGCTTGCAGCTCGGCCCGGCGCTGGGCAGGCCCACGCGGCCGGTTGCCGCCCGCGGCCAGCCGGCATGCGGCATCGGAGAGCTCGGTGATGTCGGTGGGACGCGCCATGCTCATTGTTTCGACGGAAGCTGGCCATCGGGCGGCTCACCGAGCGATTCCAGCTCGACCTCGCGCTGGAGATCGCCGCTGGCAACCAGCTCGTGCACCACGGCATAAACCTGCGCCACGGCCTGGTAGCTGGAGCGCGGCACCGGCATGTCGTCCCGGCAAGTAGCGTATAAGGTGCGCGCCAGCCAGACATGGCGGATCACCGGAATGCCGCAGTCGTGCGCGCGCCGGATCATCGCCTGGGCCACCTCATCCCGGCCCTTGGCCAGCACCACGGGCACCATCGCCCCGTCGGCGTCATAGAACATTGCCACCGCAAAGTGGGTCGGGTTGACCACCACGGCATTGGCGCCCTCGGTCTTGGCGGCCGGCGCTTCGTTGGCCCACTGGCGCGCCAGTTGCTTGCGCTGCCCCTTGACCATGGGATCGCCTTCGGACTCCTTGAATTCACGCTTGATCTCTTCCTGGTCCATCATCAGGTCCTTCTTGTGGAAGTACTTTTGCACCGCATAGTCGATCACTCCCAGCACCAGGCATACCACGATGATGAGATGGAAGATATTGCGCAGCAGGGTCACGAAGGCTTCATAGGCGTCCTTGGGTTCGCCGCCGGCCAGCGTGAAGATGGCGCCCAGCTGGCCGCGGATCGCGCCATACATCATGGCGCCGATCAGCGCTGCCTTGCCCACGGTGATGAACAGCTCGACCAGTTTCTTCTTGGAAAAGATCTGCTTCAGACCGTTGACCGGGTTCAGCTTGTCCAGTTTCGGCTCCAGCGCCTCGGTGGCGATCAGCATGCCGAACTGGCCCCAGTGCCCCACGACTGCGGCCAGCGGACAAATCACCAACACGGCGCAGAACACAACGGCCAGCAGGATCAGCGCGGCCATCAGCTGATTGTTCATGGCGGTGGGAAAGTCCTGCCCCACGCCCAAAATGCCGCCCTCCATCAAATTGAAGATGGCGCCCCTCCACAAGCGCTCCGACGCCAATGCCACTTCCATGACCGCCACCAGCGTCACCAGCCGGGCCAGGTCGCGGCTCACCGCGATCTGGCCCTTCTTCTTCGCATCCTCGATCTTTTTGTCTGTTGGCTCTTCGTTCTTGTCGTCACTCATGGTCGCCCCCTCGCCTTCTTAGCGCGCCGCCGTCAACGCCGTCAGCAGATCGAGCAGCTGGGCGAAGTCGCCTGCGACATAGTGCGAGAACGTTGACCAGTAAAGCAGCATGATCAGCAATCCGACCAGGCTTTTTACCGGCGCCGATGCGAACGACACCTGCAGGTTGGAGGCGAACACCCCGACGATGGCGAAGCCGAACTCGATGAGCACCAGCGGGATCAGCACCGGTGCGCCGTACACCACGATGTACCAGAGCAGCTCGCCGAAGCGCTTGACCAATACGTCGAAATGGCCAGGCTCGAAGGGCGGCGCCAGCGTGAAGGCCGGCCATACCGCATAGCTCTCGATGAGGATGCGGGCCATGCCGACGAACATGCCCGCCTGCACCATCACCAGCACCACTGCCTGCAGCAGCAAGGCGCCCACGGCGCTGGCATCGCGATCCACGGTGGCATTGTTGGCCTGGATCTGGATCGGCGAACGCTGGCTGTCGAAGATTGAGCCGATCGACTGCACCACCCATAGCGGGATGGCCATGAGTACGCCGAACATCAGCCCTATCATCGCCTCCTTGAACACCATGGCGCCCGTGGTGAGCATGTCGGGCGCGGTGCGCTGCACGAAATAAAACGTCGGCAACGCCGCCGGCAAAGCGATCGCCATGGCTGCCGTATTCTTGGCCAGTCCGGTCAGCACGTTCAAGCCGAAGCCAGGCAGGATCACCAGGCACACCAGCACACGCGGCGTCACCAGCGCCATGGTCACCAGTACGGCCTGGATGTCGAGCAATAGCGAGGCGGGCATGGTTCAGCGTCCGATGTCGGGCACCATGGTGAAGGCCAGTTCGGCCAGCCGCAGCATCTCCACGCCGATCCAGCGGCCCATACTGGCCAGGGTCACCGCCACCGCGACCAGCTTGACGACATAGGGCAGCGTCTGGTCCTGGATCTGGGTCACGGCCTGGATCAGCGAAACGCCAAGACCGCACAAGGTGGCGATAAGCAACGGCGGCGCCGACATGAGAATTGCCATCCACAGGCTCTGCTGGAAGAAATTGATGGTATCGGCCACGGCCGTCTCCTTGGTTTCAATGCAATGCGGGAACCGACCATGCGGCTTCAGACGTACGACAGCGCGAGCGCGTTGAGCAGCTTGGCCCATCCGCCCACCAGCGTGAACAGCAGCAGCTTGAGCGGAATAGTGATGGTTTGCGGACTGACCTGTTGCATGCCCAGCGCCATGAGCAGATTGGAGATCAGCAGGTCGATCACCACGAACGGAATGTAGATCAGGAAGCCGATCTCGTATCCGGTCTGCAATTCGGACACCACAAACGCCGGTATCAGAATCAGCGCATCGGTCGGTTGGGCGTCCCTGGCCGCCTCCTTGGGCCATAACTTCCTGGCCGATGCGAGGAACATTTCGCGCTGCTCGGCATGGCTCATCTTGAGCATGAACTTGCGCAACGGATCGAAGGCATCCTGGGCGCGCTGCAGGATGGGCACGGTGCGCGAGGCGGCCGGGTGGGTGGTGTCCACCGCCATGGCGCGTTTTCCCACCTCTTGCACGGTGGGCGCCATGATGAATACGGACAAGGCCAGCGCAATGCCGTAGATTGCCAAGGTCGGCGGCACCTGTTGCACGCCGATGGCGTTGCGCAATACCAGCAACACCAGGGAGATCTTCAGGAAGGACGTGGTGGTCACCACCATCAGCGGCACCAGCGCCATGAGCGCCAGCAATACCGAGAACGAAACGACATCGAAGTGCCCGCTCAACATGCCCCGCTCCAGCGGGTGAGGCGCACGCCCAGCCGGCCGTCTACCGACACCACTTCGCCCCGCCCCACTTCCACGCCGGCGCTGGTGATGGCGATCGATTGCGCATCGGCGCCATGCAAATCCAGTACGGCGTGTTCGCCCAGCGCACGCAACTGTGCCAGTGACAGCCGCAGGCGGCCCAACTCGAAATGCAGTGTCAGCTGCAGCTGCGCCGCCCCATGGTCGACCTCGGGATCGCCGGCCGCGGGCTGCAGCGCTTGATCGGCGTCATCTCCCGCAGCGGCGAGCGCATCGGATGCGTCGTCGGCGATTTCGGCATCCAGCTCTTCGGGCGGTTGCGCCAGGTCGGTGTCATGGGTCAAGGCATTCTCCTGTGAAAGTATCTGCAAGCGCTGGTGATCGACGTAGCGCACCCGCCACCGGCGCGCACCCAGTGTCAGCCGGCCGTTGCCGTGGACGTCGAAACAGGGGCGCGTGGGCAGCAGCAGGTCGCCGCAGCGCAACGCATCGAAAGCGCTCAGCGGCAGCCGGTGCGTGGCCAGCGTCGCTGTGACGGCGCACGGCAGGCGCAACCAGTCGGAAAGCGGCATCAAGATGGGTTCGGCTGCCGCCAGCAGGGAAATCCATAGCGCAGGCGTAGCCCAGGCCATGGTCTCGATAGCGTGGCTGGCGTCGCGCAGGCGCAGGCGCAGCCCGACCAGGCCGGCGTCGTCGACGGCGACAGCTGTGCATGCCTGGACGGCGCGCAAGCCGGCCAGGGGCGTGTGTTGCAGGCGTCCGGCCAGCGCGGCCGCCAGCCAGGGGGCGAATTCGCCGTCGGCGGCGCGGCCGGCGCCGGGGTCGATGCCGGTCAGCGCCGCCAGCAAGCGCTCTCCCTGCGCCAGCAACAATGCACCGTGGGCCGTCTGCAGTCGCAGATCCGGAACCATGTGATCGGCAGCCTGCGGCGAGGCGGGCAATACCAGGCATTGCAACTCGTCCGGGCCCAACGCCATGTGCATGCCGCGGCCCAGCAAACGGCTCAATTGCGCCCGTTCCTGCGCGACAGCCGGTGCGCCGGCGAGCAAGTCGAACGGCAGCGGTGAGCGCGACGGGGAGCAAACGTTGCCTGCGGCGTGCGGGCGGGAGAGTTCGGACATAAGAGCCTGTTCGGGTCGCTGGTGAAAGCGTCAGGCCGGCACGGAGACGAGCCGGCCCGGCCGCATTCTGCAGCCGCCTGCTACCGCCCCCGTTCTACAACACCGTCAGCCTGACTGGTGTTTCCATACGTTGCGCCAGCCTGTTTTCCAGTTCCGTCTTCTTCTTTTTTATTTGCGCCCGCAGGCGCTCGGTGGACGGCATGAGCAGGATGGAAGTGCTGCGCTGGCCGATGTCGACGGCCACGCCCAGCCGGGCGCCGCATGGCAGCAGTACGTCGAAGATGCCCTCCTCGCCGGGGACGGGCATGGAAGCGGCCAGCAGCGCGCAGTCGAGTTCGGCGGCGGCATCGACCGTGCCGTGGACGGACGCGCCGCCGGCTCCGCCGGCCTGCTCCTCGCCGTCATTGCCGCCTCCCCCGCCTTGGCCACGCTGGCCGCCCTGCCCGTCCACCACCAGCAGCAACGGCAGCCCGGCGGCGGACAATGCGTCTTGCGCGGCCGCGCTCCGGGTGTCGCGTTCGGTGAGCTGGCGCGGTGCGGCGCGCGGACTTGCCTGGCCCTGGTTGGCGTGACGCTGGGCGCGTTGCGGCGGCGCCGGCCTCGGCGCGGGTCGCGCCTCCGGCTCGGCGGCGCGCGCCACGGCGGGCGGCTTGGGAGTTGGCTTGATCCGGGCCGGCCCGGGCACCGCCGGCGCGGGATCGGGACGGCTTTGCTGCAGCAACGGTAGCGACAGCGCCTGCGACCATCCCGCCGGTAGCGACGACAGGTCAGGCCTGTTCATCTTGCATCGCCGCCAGGGCTTTCATCTCGTCGCGCAGGACGGTCAGTTTTTCCTGCTGCTTGTTGGCGTCCTTGACGCGCTGGCGTGCACTGAAGAAGTCGGCGCCGGCGCGCCGGCAATCGCGGGCCAGGGTCGCGCACGACAGGCGCATCCGGCCGGCCTCCAGTTTCATGCGTTCATAGACGGTCTTGGCGCGCGTGAACTCGGCATTGGTGATCGCCATGCCGAAGAATGCGGCGCGAGCCGCTGTCCATTCCGATTGCGCACGCGCGGCAGCTTCGCGCCAGCGGCGCTTGCTGTCGACCAGATCGGCGCGCAAGGCGCGCCACGACGAGCGCGCTTCATTACGTTCGCGTTCCAGCCGCCCCAGGCGCTGCTTACGCACGCTGAGCAACTGGTCGAGCCGACGGTCGGGTTTTTTCGGCTCGGCCACATCAAGCACTTCGCGCTTGCCGGGCCGCGCCCCGAGTGTGGCGCCGCTCCTCATTCTGCCATCTCCATCAGCGTGTCCAGCGTCTGCTGGTAATCGGAGCTGCCGCTGGTGTCCTGACGTAGAAAGCTCAGTTGCTCCGGGCGCAACTGCATGGCCCGATCAGCCACCGGGTCGGCGCCCGATTTGTATTCGCCCAAGCGGATCAGCAGCTCCATCTCCTGGTAGCGCGCCATCAGCTCGCGAAAGCGGGAAGCGGCGCGGCGATGCTCGCGCGAGGTCACGTTGCTCATCACGCGACTGATGCTGGCCAGCACGTCGATGGCCGGATAGTGCCCCTGCTCAGCCAGTTTCCGGGTAAGCAGGATGTGCCCGTCCAGCAAGGACTTGGCTTCGTCGCCGATCGGGTCGGAGCTAGACTCGCCGTCCACCAGCACCGTATACATGGCTGTGATCGACCCCTGCGGCGTGCCGCCGGCGCGTTCGATCAGGCGCGGCAGCATGGTGTAGACCGAGGGGGTGAAGCCGCCGCGTGCCGGCGGTTCGCCGGCGGCCAGGCCGATCTCGCGTTGCGCGCGGGCAAAGCGGGTAAGCGAGTCCACCAGCAGCAGCACCTTCATTCCGCGGTCGCGGAAGCCTTCGGCAATGGCGGTGGCGGTGAAGGCGGCGCGCGAGCGCTCCATCGAGGTGCGGTCGGAAGTGGCGCAGACCACCACGGTCTTGCGGATCAGCTCCGCATCCAGCTCGTGGTCGAGGAATTCATTGAGTTCGCGACCGCGTTCGCCGATCAGGCCGAACACGATGGCCTCGGCTTCGCAGCCGCGCGCGATGGCCGCCATCAGCGTGGTCTTGCCGCAACCCGGTCCGGCAAACACGCCGATGCGCTGGCCCAGCCCCATGGTCAACAGCCCATCGATGGCGCGCACTCCGGTGGCCAGCGGCGTGGCGATGCGTGGACGGCTGGTGGCGGGCGGCGCGTCGCGAATGACCGGCGACATGGCCCGCCAGGTGGCGACGTTTTCCTGCGCTGCCGGCGCACGGAACATCCAGCGACCGAAGCCGTCGAGCACGCAGCCGAACAGATGATCGCCCACCTCGATCGAATGGGAGCGCCGCAGGGGCTCGATCACCGTGCGGGTGGATACCCCCTCAAGCGGACTCAGCGCCGAGAGGATCGAGGCCTTGTCGGTGAACCCGACCACCTCCGCCAGCATGGTCTTGCCGGGCTGCTCCGGGTTGAACAGATTGCACAGCTCGCCGATCTGCACCGGCGGCATATGTGCTTCGATCAGGGTTCCCAGCACCTGCGCTACGCGGCCCTGGCTGGTGAAACCCGGCCTCGGCGGCAGGTCGCCCCGCCATCCCGGAAGACCCGCGCGCAAGGCGTCGAGCCGCTCGCGCAACTGCGCATCGAAGGTTTCGCGCGTCACCATGAGACGTTCAACGCCTGCTTGCCGGTGAACTTGATCTGGTTGCCCGCCACCGCTGCCAGGCGCACGCCGCGATACTCGTCGCCGACGTAGAGGCGGCGACCGTCATCGGTGACGATGCTGGGATCACTGCCGTTGAGTACCTGGATGATGCGAAACGGCAGCATGGACTCCGGGCTGCCGATCTTGACGTCGATCGGGAAGTCAATCACATGGGCCTTGGCGAAATCGCGCAGCATGCGCTGCAGGCGCTCGGCATCGTCGTCGCCCATGGCGCCGCGGATGGTCCAGGCCCCCTCGCGTAACTCAAGGGTCACCCGGTACAGCAGGTCGACCTCGGCCAGCCGTCGCCGCAACGCGGCCTCCAGCTCGGCCGCCGGCAATTTGCGCGGCAGCGCTGCAAGGCGCTTGAGTTCGTCCTCGCGCACGCGGGCATGCTCGTCGGAGGCAGCAGGATGGCTGGTCAGCGCGTAGGCCGCAGCGCCGGTGAGCGCGGTCGCCAGGAACAGCGGCAGCAGCACCATGCGATAGCCGCGTGCGCGCCGCGGCTGCGGCATTTCTGCTGCCGCGCTATCGGTTGCCACCGGCGCGTTCGCTGCCGGCGCCGGTGACGGCGTTTGATTTTCGGTGATGCCTGGCGGCGTGCCGTGCGGCATCGGATTGTCATCGTCGGCGCTGGCATCCTGCTGTTCGTCCGGCGGCGCCGGCGGCGCATCGCCCGGCTCCGGCGGAGGGTCAATCCACGGCGCGTCCTGGTCCACCACGGTCAGCCAGATGCGATCGGCGCGCGCCTGCTCGCCAAAAGCCAGCTGCAAGGTCGACGCGGTCTGGTTGGTATCGGCGCGGCGCAGGCAACCGTCCATCGCGGTCAGCGTCCAGCCGCCGGCCGTCAGGGCCAGTCGGGCGTGACGCCCCAGGATGCCGGGATCGGCCAGCACCACGTCGGCGTCTTCATGCGCGCCGAGAATACGCTCGCCACTGTCGGCCAGCGGTAATGTCGCGCCACGGTGGTAACCGTTGAGAATGCGCAGTTCTTGCATGATCTTGCTCCATCGGGCAGTGAGGCGCCGGGCGCGGCCTGAATCGCCGCATGCCCTGCTCGGCTATCTGTGCACGCGCCGGCGCGGCGGTTCCATCGCTTACCTGAAGGCGCTCTTGAGCAAGGCGATGAAAAAATTGTCGCTGGAACGATGGGTGGCCGGATTGCGAGGATCCCAGTCGGGATTGTCCATGTTGAACAGCGCACCCAGCACCATCGCCTCGGCCAGTTCACGGCGCTTGCGGGCCGCTTCTTCGCGCTTTTGCGCCGTCGCACGCAACGAGATGGCCGTCACCGCCTGCTCCGGCCTGCTCTTGAGCAGCGCCGGCGTGCGCTTTTCCTTCTCGGCAAGCGCCAGCGTCACTTCATCCATCATGTCGCTGACGAAGGTATAGCATTTGTCGCGCATCAGCTCGAGATCGCGCGAGAGGTATTTGTCCTTGCTGGCGCGCTCGATGATCTCCATGGCTTGGTCATGTGTCATCGGATGGGTCGGCGCTGCAGCCGCATCCGGCGAGCGCAACTGTTTGGCTGATAGGCTCATCTTTTCAGGCTCCGTTTTCACCACAATTGTTCTGCTTGCCGCCGCATGCCTGGCATACGGCGGCTGTTGCCACACCGCTTATAGAAGCCTGGGCGGCCGTGGCGGCGGCATGTCAGCGTCGTTGTCGGACTCCACCGTGGGCCGGCGGTAGGCTGCCGGCGGTGAAGACGGCGGCTGCAGCGGCGGACGTTCGTACACGACCGGACCGTGAGTGCTCTCGGTTTCCTGGAACAACACATCGCCGTTGGGGGCCAATTCGGGATCCCATGCGCCGCCGCTGACTCCGTGCTCATGACCCGGTCGCGGGCGCGGCGCCGCGCCGATGTTCTGCGCAGCCTGGTCGCGGGCGCGCTGCTCGAACTCAGTGCCGGCCGTGACGATGCCGAACAGCTTTTGTCCGTATTCGGGGTCGTTCGGATCGAGCTGCGCCACCAGTGAGCGCAGATGCGAAGGAATGACGTCCGGCACCCTCGGCGGCGGCCCGCCATGCTCGCGCTGGTGGCGCTGGCGCACCTGGAAATCCTCGAGCTCCTCGGTAATCTGCTGGGGACGACGCTCCAGGAATCGCGCCACGTTGCGCGGCACGCCTTGGAACAGATCGGCGAAGTGCCGATGCAGATGACTGCCCAGCGGATCGGTGGGAGGCGCCTGGAACTGTGGCGCAGGCGTAGAGCCCGGCGTGGCCGGCGGCGAGGCCCCGGATGTCGACGAAGGTCGCCGGCCAGCGGCCGCGGGGTCGTCATGTACGGGCGCGGGGTGCTCGAAATTCCATCCCATCTCGTGGCCGATGGCGCTCCAGAAATTGTCGACCCCTCGTTGAGGCGAGTAGGCGTTCAAAATTTGGGCCAGCTTGTCCTGGCCTCTGTTGCCGGCGAATTCTTCGACCCTGCGTGCAATGCGGGAAAAGCCCGGTGCGCTGTGGCGGCGATCGCCGTCATCTGATGTGCGCGAGGAACGGTCAAAGCGATCCTGGCTGCGGGAGACGCCGACATGGTCTTCCAGGCGGTTGAGGAAGTTGTTGACGATGTTAAAAGGCATGATGCTTCCTTATCGACCGCGGCGGCCGGGCACAAGCGCCGGTCCGGCCACGGCGGCATGGGGCGGTTATTGGCAAAGCGCCGTGAACGGCGCGCTCGAATGCGGCGATCTGGTCGCTCGCATCGCTTCCTCTATGAATGTCGCCGGCGTCGCGGCGGTTCCCCGAACCGGGGCCGCCGCTCTCGAACACCGGGTCAGACCTCGATCATGCCCACCGGCTTGACCTTGGCATGCTGGGTGAGCTCGGAAAACGCAAACACCGGTACCGGGAAGAACTCTTCTTCGATCAGCTTGCGCACTGAGCGCCGGATGTCGGCTGCGGTGACCAGCACCGGCGGCACGATGGGCGTGCTGACGTTGGTTGAGAGTTCATTGAGCCGGTCGAGGATCATTTGCTCCAGTTCGGAGTCGATGTCCAGATAACTGCCCTGGCTGGTCTGGCGCATGGCGTTGCGCAACTGATCCTCCAGCTCGGGCGAGAGCAGGATCACTTCGATCAAGCCCTCGCGCGAGGCCTCGAAGCAAAGCTGTCGCTTGAAGGCCAGCCTCACATAGTCGGCGATGACGTCCGGGTCACGTTCCTTGGGCGCCCAGTCCAGTGTGGTTTCCAGCAGCAAGCGCGCATTGCGCAACGACACGCCCTCGCGGGTCAGCCGTTGCACCACCTCGGTCAGGCGCGGCAGCGTGACCGTCTTGATCACTTCCTTGCCCAGTTCGGGATAGCGGCGTTCGGCCCAGCGGGTAAAGCGAATCACCTCGTTGACGCCAACGAACATCTGACAGTTGCGCAGCATCTCCACCTCGATGTCGGAGGCAAACACTTTCTCCCATGGCTCTGCCAGCAGGCCCGATTCTGCCAGTTTCTCCGGCTCCTCGGCCTTGACCCAGACGCGGCGGTGCCGCGAACCGGGAATGTTGCGTTCAAACGCCTGGAAGCCCAGTTCCTGCACCCGTTCCAGCGATTCCCGGGTGGCGCTCCAGCCCAGCATGATTTCAGCATCGACCAGCGGCACCTCGGACATCATGAAAAATACTCGCCCTTCCGGCACCATGGCGCTGAACTCGAAATCGATGGGCTTGAGGTCGGGAATCCCGCGCCGTTCCAGCATGGCGTTGCGCATGATGCGCACCGCCGTGCGAATCACCTCTGCCTCTGCCTTGCCGCGCATTGACTCGTTCATGCGCAAGATGAAGGGGGTGGTGGCGGCGAAGCTGGTCAGGTCAACGATGCCGGCGTTCTTGCGCTCCAGTTCCTCCGACTCGCGCGCCATCTCGGCGTCGGCCAGCGGTTTGAGGATGCCCACCACGCCGGCCACGCACAGCCCGATCGCCAAGGCCACGAAGATCGCCGTCGGCATCCCCGGGATCAGGCCAAACAGCAACATGATGCCGGCCGCGGTCAGCAGCGCCTTGGGTTCTCCAAAGAGCTCGCCGACGATATCGCGGCCGATATTGGTCTCACCCTCCTCGTTGTCGTCGCTCACGCGCGTGGTGATGATGCCGGCGCCCAGCGAGATCAGCAGCGCCGGAATCTGCGCGATCAGCGCGTCGCCGATGGAGAGGATGGAGTAGATCTGCATGGCCTGGCCGGCATCCAGTCCGCGCTGGACGATGCCGATCGAGATGCCGCCGATCAGATTGATGGCGACGATGCAGATGCCGGCGATGGCATCGCCCTTGACGAATTTCATCGCGCCGTCCATGGCGCCGTGCAGCTGGCTCTCCTGACCCAGGTGGGCGCGCTTGGCCTTCGCCTCTTCCGGAGTCAGGATGCCGGCCCGCAAGTCGCTGTCGATCGACATCTGCTTGCCGGGCATGGCGTCCAGGGAAAAGCGCGCCGACACTTCCGATACCCGCTCCGAGCCCTTGGTGATGACGATGAATTGCACCACCGTCAGGATCAGGAAGATCACCAGCCCCACCACCAGGTTGCCGCCGACGACGAAGTTGCCGAAGGTCTCGACGATGTGGCCGGCATCGGCTTCAAGCAGGATTAGGCGCGTCGTCGATACCGAGATGGCCAGCCGAAACAGGGTGGTCAGCAGCAGCACCGCCGGAAACGTGGAGAAGGCCGTGGGACCGGCCATATACATGGCGACCACCACGATCAGGCCGGAGGCGCACAAGCTCACGGCGATCAGGATGTCGAGCAGCCAGATCGGCATGGGCAGCACCAACATGAAAACGATGCCGATGACCAGCGCCGCCGCCAGCAATTCGGCGCGCTTGCCGAGCTGGATGGCGAACTTGTTGAGCAGCATGACGATGCCCATGGCTTTCATGGAGATTTCCCCTGTGATTCGTTTGAGACTGGCGCAAGCCGCCCGGCCGCGCCACTGTCCTGCCCGTTATGCCTTGTTATCGCAGGCGTATTGCAGCCGACGCAGCACCAAGTCCACCCAGGCCGCGTTTTGCGGCGTGCGCATGGCGTAAAGGCGCTGCCGGTCGACCGGCTCCAGCACCTCGGTGGCGGCAAAGTCGCGCATCAGGCTGAGTTTTTCATCATCGGGCCATAGCAGCAGGCAGCCGCTGGCCAAGGCATATGCCTCTTCATACTGATAGGCGTTGAGGTGGCCCCAGACCAGGCCGAGCGCGGCGACCAGCTCGGCCGGCATGCCGTCATGCTGTCTCTTCTTGCGCATGCGCTTGCTCCGTGTCGACGATTCCTGACTGCGCTTCGGAGTGCTTCATCTGCAGCCAGCGCAAGCGCATCCGGACCGCTGCTTCCACCTGGCGCAGGGCCTCCATCAGCGGCTGGCGCGCCGCACCTTCGGGCAAGCTCAGGGAATGCTCGACCAGCAGGCGCTGCAGCCCGCGCATGGAAGCCACCGGATCGCCGCGCCAGACAGGGTTGTCTGAGGTCAGCTTGGCGCCGAGGAAATCGGTGAGCACCCGTTGCAGCGGGTCGACCGGCAACTCCAGTGCGGGCAGCGAGGCGGCCTCCTCCTCGTCCGACAGCAAGGGGCGCGACTTCTGCTGGGGAGCGAGCGCGCCGGCGCTGTGGATCTCGGCCAGTTCGCCTGGATCTACCGGCAACTGCCGACCGACGACGGCCGGTGAAATGCGCGCGTTCAATTGAGCAACTCCAGCGCGGCGTCGAGCTGGCGCTCCAGTTCATCGCCCCCCTCTTCCTCTTCCGAGCTCAGGCGTCGCACCACATAAATGCCGCCGTCGTTGAACAGGGCGGGTAGCCAGCCGCCAAAGACGCGCAATTCGGCGCCGCGGCGGCGCAGGAGGTCCTCCGGGCGCATCGGCGCCTCGGCGCTCACGCCCAGGGCAACCAGCATGCCCGCATCCAGCGGATAGGCGAACACGTGCATGCCGTTGTCCAGATGACTCATGGCGACGGCTTGCTGTATGCGCGCCTCACCGATCAGCTTCATGACCAGTTCCTTCATTGTCGACTCACCTCTTTCTCGATGGCGCGCGCGCCGGCATGTCGCCGGCGGCGCGGTAAAGGGCATCCAGCTCCACGCGCCATGCCTCTTCGCGCAGTTCTTCCTGGGTCGGGAAATTCGACATACCCGCCTGCAATGCGGTCACCTGGCGGTTCAGCTCATCGAGCAACTCGCGTCGCGCATTGAGCTTGTCCTGGGCCCAGATGGTCAGCGGCAATTCGGCGATGGCATCGCGCACCAGCCGATAAGCCCGGGCCCGGGTGTTCTTGTCGATGCCGGCGATGTCCACGATCTGCGCCATCAGCTGCGGCACCTTGCCCTTGCCCCAGCCGGCCTCGGCAGCGGTGAGCAGGATCACGGTCAATCCGACGTCGTCTACTTTGACTTGCATTTATCACCTTCATCGAAAGCGGCCGCGACCAGTCCGCCGCGGCTCAGGACTTGATTTGGGACAGGTTCACCAGCAGCTGCCTGGAGACGTTCATGGTCGAACGCAATTGCATGAAACACTTGCTGTCGGAGATCGCCAGCGCATAGGCGCCGCGGTTGCGTACCGGGTTCTTGCGCAGGTTGTCCTGGTTCAGCGTGGCGCCGACCATCTGGCTGCAGATCACGTCGGCCATCTCGATGAAGCAATCGGGGGCATGCCGTTGCAAGGCGCGCGCCATGACCGCTACCGACAATTCTGTTTCCACCTCACTGTCGCGCGGCGCGCCGATGATGATGCGCAGCTCGCGACGCAGGCCGCGCTGCGGCTCCAGGCTGGGATCGCCGACCTCGGCGGCCTCCTGGACTCTCTTGAACTCGCCTCGTATTTCGCCCATGCGATTGCGGATCAGCGAGCCCAGGATCTGCGTGACGGAGTTCTTGAGCTTGTTGGACTTGAAAAGATCAGCGGGCGGCATACCGGCGCGACGTGCCTCGACATCGCGTCGCGCGCGCAGCATGGTGCTGACGGCATCGAGCACGGCATGCTCGCTCAAGCGCTGTTCCACCTCCTCACGCGCCTCGCGGTCTTTTTCGCGCGACTGGCCCAGCTTGCGCTCCAGCACGTCCTTCGGATCGAAGCCGGCCTCATCGACCGGCGCCTCCAGTAGCGAGAGCGCCGACGACCCGTCCTTTTTTTCACCCTTCTCGGATCGTCCGCGGCGGCCCGAAGCCTGCTCGCGCGGCTGCCTCGGTTGCACCGGCACGGCGAAGTGCTTCAGCGTCTTGCGGGCAAACGCCAGCGAACGCACGCCGGCCGGCATGTTGATCGCATCGAGCGGCACCACTTCCGTGTTGCCCAGGCCGCCGGGCGTCTGCCTTCCGAGGTGCGGCTTGTGGTGCGGCCCGCGAGCAGGCGTCAGCCCGGGAGGAAATCCCTGGCCGGCCTGGCCGGGCTGCGGTTGGCCGATGGATGGATTGAACGGTTTAAAGGAAGCCATGATGCCCTTGGGTGGCGGCATCGCGGCGGCAGGTTCCATTCATGCGTGGGCGGAGGCGGCCGGCAAGAAAAGAGGCGCAAAGCCGCTGTGGCGGTTCCCTCCCACGTAGGGCAATTCCTCAACATTCTTCAAAGTCTCACGAATGTTCAAAGAATGAATGTGCGTCGCGGGAGCGCTGATATCTTGCGCCCATGCCAAACGAGCGGTGGCGGAAGAACAGGTAACAACGCAGCGCTCGACCATCCAACACAGCTGACTCGCCAAGGAGAGCACGATGCACACCGCATTTCAAACAGAAGCAAGCCAACTCGACGCACACCATGCCTTCGCGCTGGCGACCCCGCCTGAAGACCATCATGGCGACGCCTGCGTGGACGTGGCCGAAGCGCCGCGTCAGGAAGCGGCCGGACAAGCCGCCGGCGTGGAGATCGATATCGTGGCGCTTTACACCAAGCATCGAACGCACCTGCTGCGTTTTGTGCTGCGCTACGTAGGCAACCACGAAGATGCAGAAGACGTGGTGCAGAACACCTTCATCGAGGCGGTCAAGTGCGCGCACCGCTTTTCCGGCCTGTCCAAGCCGTCCACCTGGTTGTTCGGAATCGCACTCAACCTGGCGCGCAATCAGGTTCGCCGCAACACCGCCGACCGCTATGAGATGGTTGACGAAAACTTCATGGAGCAGTTGGTCGATGCCAGCGCCGATCCGGCCATGGTCTACGAGCTGCGGCAGATCGCCCAGAAAGTCGACGACCTGCTGGGCGAATTGCCGCCGCATATTCGTCATACCTTCGAGGCCGTGCTCGACGGCGACGCCACCTATGAGGAAGCGGCCCAGCAATTGAGCATTCCGATCGGCACCGTACGTTCGCGCGTGTCACGCGTGCGGGCTGCGGTTCGCCATGAATACGGCGACGGCGCCGCCGGCGCCAAGCATGGCAAGGGGCGCTGAACGCGCGACGGCCCGGACGCAAGCCGGGCCGCTCGGACTACCGTGAGGATGGAAGGAGGACGGTGTGAAGGGAAAAAGCTCAGGGCGCGGCGCCGATGATCTCCCGGGCGCACTCCGTCGCCAGATCCGCCGTAACGAGGATTTCGTCCATCACGCTGCGTTCGTCGGTGAGCAGGCGCAGCGGCACCTTGCGCACCAGCACGTAACGGCCTTCATCGGCGTGCCAGAGAAAGTCGCAGGAACCGGCGGCGACCTTGTCCAGCGCAGCGGGCAGCGACAACAGCGCGGCTGCGGCCGCGGGTGCGTCGGCGGGCGGCAAAGTGGCGGTGACGCAAAGATAGAGGTCGGCGCCGGCCGGCTCCACGGAGGTCCGGGTGACAATCTCGCCCAGCTGCAACTCCAGCGCGGGACGCGTTGCGGTTTCCTGGCCGCAATGGCGCATCAGATCCAGCAGCAATTGCTTGACCTCCTGGCCGGAAATGTCGTCGTGGTGTTGATCCAAGGTGGCGGTCCTGGTGGCAATGGCATTGGCCAATGCAGGCCATTTTATCAATGAAAACGGCCTTTTCAGGCCGTTTTCCCCATGAGCGCCATAAAGCAGGCTGCAGGTCATGTTCTCACTCCGGCTGCGGCGCCGCTTCCGGCGCCATGTTCAGGTTAGCCCACACCGGCAGGCGCTGTACGCAGATGGCCTGGGCCAGCGACAACAATTCGGCATGGATTTCTTCTCGCGTGGACAGCGGCGCTCCGCCCCGCTGGAGGTGCGTGCCCTGACGATGGATAGCTTGCGCCATCGGCCCCACCCATTGCTCCGGCTGCGATGACGCCCGCGCCAGCTGGTCGAACGCTACGCGCTGCAGCAGCCCCGAGGGCACGCCGTTGCCCAGCAGCGGCGAAGCCAGCACCTGGAAGCGGTCTGACTCGGATGACCAGGCGGCGATGAGACGGTTGAGCCGCTGCGCCGCTTGCTGCGACTGACCGGCGGCGCAAAGGAAGAACGGTGCGGCCTGGCGCGACGCCGACAGCAATATCGCCATCGACGCGATTTCGCGTAATCCGCGCCCCTGCTTTCGCAGCGCCGGCAATGCCGCCAGCTCGGCCAGCGAATGCGGCCTCTGACGCAGCGCATCCATGACCGGCTGGTAGGTGTGCGGATCGGCGTGCACATTGCCGATGGCCAGCGGCAGTTCCAGCGTGATGCGCGACGAAGCCTCGGTCAGCGCCAGGCCGCAGCGCTCCAGCCACGCGTCGCGCCGCTGCGCGCTCATGCGCCGCGCTCCGCGTACGTAGACGTCTTCCCGGAAGCTGCTGTTGCAGATCTGGTCCCACACCAGCTCACGCATCCCGGCATTAGGCTGCTGCGCCAGCAGCGATTGCTGCGCGTGGCTCAGGTACAACTCGGGAAAACCATACGCCAGCTCGGCCGAGCCGACATAGTCCAGCTTGGCCCGGGCCATGCTCTGGATCACATCGATCGAGAACAGCGCGTCCCAGCCCTGATTGAGGTACTCGTGCGCCAGATAGCCGGGGTCATCCGTCTCCAACGCGCGCATGCGGCGTTGCAGGCCGCCGGCCTCGGATTTTCCGAATACGGCGGCGCCGGCTTGCGACAACGCGCGCACCAGCGTGCTGCCCTGATGCAGCTGCGCCTGGCGGTCGCAATGGTCGTTGCGACCGAATTCGCGCAGCGTGCGCTGCAGCGACAGCGCCGAGCTCCATCCGGGCAAGGCGTTGTAGTTCAGGTAGACGATGCCGCCCGGTTTGAGATAGCGGCGCAGGAACTCGACGATGTAGTCGCGGTTCTTGCCGTCGACCCAGCTATAGACGCCATACATGGTCACGAAATCGAAGGCCGGCAGGTCGATCTCGCCATGCGCCATCTGTTCGAAGCTGCATTCCAGTACGGTCAGGTTATCGATGCCGGCGGCGCTGGCCATCTCCTGCGCGCCGCGCACTTGGGTAGGCAGGAAGTCGACTGCATAGAAGCGCCCCTGAGGATTGGCCGCGGCCAGTACATTGGAGGTCAGACCTTGTCCGCAGCCCAGCTCCATGTAAGTGAACTCGCCGTCCAGGGCCACCGGCTCGATGCCCTGCGCGAGGCAGGCGAAGCTCAGGTGAACCGGACTCTGCTCCGGAAAGAATCCTACCGGGTAATCGATCCCGTGCACGTAACCGCTACTCCATTCCATGGTCTTCTCCGCTTGTTTGATGTGCCCGTCCCGGCAGGCACGGACTATCGCCGTTGTTCATTTACGCGGCAATCGCCTGATGCGATGCCAGGGAAAGTCGTCGGCCAGCAGCGGCGCGGTTGCGCCACAATGGCCGAAGCCGGCCAGGGAAGAAAGCGCATCTGTGGGAACAACATTGTCTTTCATGGCTGCGTCCTTTCATCAAAAGTACGGTCGCACGGCGCTACCCGTCGCGCCGGCATGGTCCTCAGGCTGCGTAGGCGCCGCTGAATGCACGATAGAACTCGCCCCCAGGCCTGACCAGCAGGTTCATGATGGCGCGATTGCGTTCCGACCTGGCCCGCGCGGCGTTGTCGCCACCGCCGAGAGCATGCGAGACCTGCGCCGCCGGAGCCGGCTCCGACTCCCGGCCCCCCCCCGTGGCCGTCGGCGTGCGGGCGCGTTGGGTCCTGTCCGTAGCCAGCGGGCTGTCCTTGCGGCTATCGTCGTGGATGGCGTCGATACGAGCGTCGCCGTGCGTCATGCCCGGCATCGGCGGCGGCTCGGCGGCCGCCTGGGCGGGTGCGCGCAAGGCGGCGCCATGCAGCTTGGCTGCGCCGGCTGCTGCGCCCTTGCGCGGCGCGCGCAGGTAGCTGAACACCCCGGCCGACTTCAGGTTGGGCAAGGCGCGCGTGAGCGGCGCGAGCGGCAAGCCCGTCGTGACGGCGGGCTCGGCGTTTGTTCCCGTGCCGGGGGCGGCGTAGTAAGCGTCGGCGAATTGCGTGTACCGACGAACGAGGTAGGCGTTGGCCGGGCCGGCGGACATATGAGTGAACGCCGACTGGATGGGTTGAATTGCTCTGATCATGATGCGGTTCTTTCATGCTGCGCGACCGGCGCAGGCCGGTCGCGCAGCGTTAGGCGGGCTGCCCTCAGGCAGACACCGTGCCGTCCTCGCGCGCCTTCTCGGGATCGCCCTGGCCGAGCAGTCCGTCGTGCTTGCCGTCGGTGGCGGCTTCGATTTTCTTGAACAGTTCGCCGCCATTGGCCATATAAGCCTGGGCGGCGGCCTGCACTTCGGGCGGCACCTGCTTGGTGTTGCCGTCCTTGTCGGTGAAGTAACCGGTCTGCGCCATCTGCTGCATCTGGTCTACCGAGAGCAAGCCGATGCCGTTGTCTTTCTGGAACTTCTCGATGGTGTTCACCGCGCTGGAGTCAGAAGGCAGGTTACGGCCACCGAACTGCGATGGATCGAAGCCGAAGCCATTGCCATTGCCGACACCGTAGTTGCCATTGCCGTTACCGTTGCCATTACCGTAGCCCGGCGCGATGGTGCCGTCCTTGATCGCCTCGGTGAAGTCGACTTGGCTCAATTTGCCGTCATGCTTGCCGTTGAGCGCCGACTCCAGCTGCTTGAACAGCTCGCCGCCGTTGGCCATCAATGCCTGAGCGGCGGCCTGCACTTCTGGCGGCACCTGCTTGGTGTTGCCATCCTTGTCGGTGAAGTAACCGGTCTGCGCCATCTGCTGCACCTGATCCGAGGACAGCAGGTCAATGTTGTTGTCCTTCTGGAACTGGTTGATGGTCTTGGCCGCGTCATAGCCGCCAGGCAGATTGTTGCCGCCGAACTGGGATGGATCGAAGCCGAAGCCATTGCCATTGCCGACACCGTAGTTGCCGTTACCGTTGCCATTACCGTAGCCCGGCGCAATAGTGCCGTCCTTGACCGCTTCGGTGAAGTCGACCTGGCTCAGTTTGCCGTCATGCTTGCCGTTGAGCGCCGATTCGAGCTTCTTGAACAACTCGCCGCCGTTATCCATGAATGCTTGCGCGGCGGCCTGCACTTCTGGCGGCACCTGCTTGGTGTTGCCGTCCTTGTCGGTGAAGTAACCGGTCTGCGCCATCTGCTGCATCTGATCCGAGGACAGCAGGTCAATGTTGTTGTCCTTCTGGAACTGGTTGATGGTCTTGGCTGCGTCGTAGTCGTCCGGCTGGTCCTTGGAGACGTGGCCGTTCATCAGCGCCTGCAGGATGAAGTCCATCGGCAAGCCCGGCTGGTATGGCGTATTGCGCGAGCCTGGCATGTTGGAGAGGCTGCCGTCCTGGAGGGCGTCGCTGTAGTCGACCTGGCTGAGCAGGCCGTCGTGCTTGCCGTTATGAGCCGATTCCAGTTTCTTGAACAGCTCGGCGCCGTTGTCCATCATCTTCATGGCGGCCAGCTGCACTTCTGGCGGCACCTGCTTGGTGTTGCCGTCCTTATCGGTAAAGTAGCCGGTCTGCGCCATCTGCTGCACCTGATCTGAGGACAGCAGGTCGATGTTGTTGTCCTTCTGGAACTGGTTGATGGTCTTGGCTGCGCTCGACTCCGACGGCAATCCGTTACCGCCGCCGCCGTTGGCGCTGGCCTGTCCCATTATTTCGCGCAGGATGTTCTTGAGCACATCCGGAATGTCCAGGCTATCCAGGAAGCTGGTGTTCTGCTGCCCCGATGAATTGCCAAACAGATGGATATCGCAGTACTCCTGCGACTGCTGGCCGCCGAAATTGAACCGTCCCGGAGGTCCGCCAGGGCCGTCGGTAACATAGGTCTGCGTGGTGGTAATGGTGAAGGTTGTCGACATGCGGATCTCCATAAGTTGGGGGTCGAACTACAACGGCGCCGCGCTACCGCGCGTTACCTGCGGAACTCGACGTTGCCTGCCGACGACGTGCGAAAAGACAGGGATAGCGGACTCGATGGTGAGTGACAGCGCAGCTGCATTAGTTCCGGCGACAGTCGTTGGCGACACCCGTCACCCCGCAAGTCCGCGCACGAGATGCAGGCGCCCGGCCGTTCCTTGCGAAACGCCGGGCGCCGATTGGCTCATGGCCGCTGGGAGTGCTTCAGATGGAGGCCTGGGCGGTGTCTTCTGCCTTCTTCATGAACTTGGCGAAAATGGCGACGTTGTCGACATCGGCTGCCGCGGCATTGGTCGCCGCCACCGCATGGGCCGCCTGGCTGGCCGCGCGCCTGCCGGGCAAGCGCAGGCTTGGCGATGAATCGAATGTGTTTTGCAGATTTTGCATGATGCCCTCGCAACGGGAGGTTCCCGAATGTCCTGGCCAGCGCCGCGTGGCGTGCGCAGCAGCGGCCGATTTATTGCTGGTCGTTGATGTTCTTGGCCATGGTGCTGAATACTTTCAGCTTGGCCAGCGAAGTGGCCTGCTGCGCCACCCATAACTGGAATTCCATGGCTTGCTCGGAACCGGCCTGGGCGCTTTGCACGGATGCATTGGCCGCGCCCTGGCGCGTGGAGGGATTGCCCGCGGCTTGCGAAGCGCCCATCTGAGTTTGAAAAGTCGGCATGTGGGACCATCTCCCGTGAGTAAAGGAATGCGGCGAAGGCTGCTGGCGCGTCAGATCAGGCAGGCGGAGACGAATGAACTGCAATCCGCCCCCGCCACCCTCCAGCACCAACGACTTCTTAGATGAGCTGCAACGCGTAGTCGCGCCCCTTCTTATCGAACTTTGCATACGCGTTGGCCGCATCGACCATGGCGCTCATTTC
The DNA here is from genome assembly GCF_017814915.1 of Herbaspirillum sp. LeCh32-8. Classification (GTDB taxonomy): domain Bacteria; phylum Pseudomonadota; class Gammaproteobacteria; order Burkholderiales; family Burkholderiaceae_D; genus Herbaspirillum. The sequence continues at coordinate 953,349 of NZ_JAGIPZ010000001.1, forward strand.
ATTGGTTGCCAAAACGTCGCCAGTCGCCTTGATTGCACCGGCGCCGCTAGCTGCGGTCTGCATACTCATAGAAACCTCCAATCAGATAAGAAAATTAAGAAATACCGCACCGCACCTTCAGCAGTCCGGTCCCCCTTATGTGGAGACCACTGCGGCGACAGTTCCACGGTCGCGATGCAATCGCACACATCCGCACATGGAACTCCGGCGCCGCATGCCGTCACCCACGTTGGCAGTACCTCCGCGCTTCACCACGCTTCTCCCACTTATTTTTTCTGTAAGGATCGAGCATGAACATGACTGTCAATTTCACCGGCGGATCGACTGGTCCGCTGGGCGGCGCCGACACCCCCTCGCAAAGCCAGATCGACGGATTCAAACAAGGCTTGCAGGGCAAGTCGAACGAAGACCTGATGAAGGGTCTGCTGGACCCGAATACGGCGCAATGGCAAAAGGACGCCATCATGCAGGAGCTGCAAAACCGTGCCGACAAGGCCGGCGGCTCCCAGGGCGCCGGCAGCGGCGGCGGTGAAGACGATATCCAGAAACTGCTCAAGAAGCTGATGGATGGCACCATTTCGGACGAAGAGCTCAAAAAGCTGGCCGGCCTGATGGGCATGAAACCCGAAGATCTGCAGGCGATCAAGGGTGCCGTGCAGGGCCAGGGCGTCGGTGAACAGGACGGCGACATCAGCGGCGGCTGACCTCTCGCCCATTCGTTGCTGGTGTGTCCCATGCCCCGCCCAGTGCGGGGCATGTGCATTTCGGGTCACCCAAACGCGACGATGCGGCAGCCCGGATGCATGCGGCGAGGCGACAGGCGCTATCAGGAAAGATAAAAGGAAAGAAAGAGGAAAGAAAGAGGAAAGAAAGAGGAAAGAAAGTGAAGCGAGGACGAGAGCAGATATTTTCCGGTCGGGCGGCGCCGGCAGGCTCAGGGTGTGTCCGCATCCAGGAAGTGATCTTCGCGCCAGCGCCTGGCCATGCCAGCGAAGAAATGCAGCAGCTCAAGGGTGGCCTCGGCCAGCGCCTCGTGCTGCAAGGGGTAGCGGCACATGAGGGTAATGTCTTGCCGGCCGGCATTGCAGGAAAACACCGGTGTACACACACCGAACAGGTGGGATTGGGTCTCCAGCAGACGCAGCAGGATGCGTTCGCGCAACACCGTCGGCAGCTCGCCGAAAACGCAGTGCATGACGATGCTGCCAGGCGCCGGCAACCCATCATAGAACAGAATGAAATCGACCTCGTCCACGCGCAGCCGGGTCGCCTGGTGCATGCCGGGAACGGCATCGATATCGAGCGCCCGGTACAGCTCGGTCACCAGCGCCCAGTAACGTTGTATCGACATCCCCTGCCTTCTTCTTATTGATTTACCCTGCCACGGCGCGCCACGCCCTCCTGCGAGGCGATTCTCCACCCCGGCGCGCACCGGGGCGGAGAGCCCTACGGCATCAGCTGATGTCCGTGTTTTCCTTCTTTTTGTCGCCGCCTAACAGACCTTCGACACCTTTGGACAGAATGTCCAGACCGAGCGGCTTCAGCAAAGCTCCAGCAATAGGCAACATGATGTTTTCTCCAAAAGAGTGGTTGGGACCTATCTGTCGCAACCAAGCCAGGCTTAGTTCCGTTCTTGCGTCAACACTCAGGACCGGGGCGGCGACAGCAGCGCGCACATCAGGTTGTCGCTCTCATCGGCGTACGTGCTGGCAACGGCGGGATCCCAGCCCGGTTGTCCGAGGTTGGACACGCCTGCCACCACCAGATACTGTGCCATCAGCCTGCGCTCGTCCTGGCTGCTGCCGGAGCCGGACAAGTTGCGTCGCGAGGCGGCCATCAAATCACGCACCTCCATAGCCGCGCCCATGGTCATGTTGCCGGCAATGGCGCTGCTCGCGCCCACCGGCACCCATTGATAGGCCTCATTGAGCAAAGCGGCGAAGGCGTGCTCGGCCTGGGCCCGCAGATCCTGGACATCTGCAGCATAGCGCGGGTCCTGCGCCAACTTGTCGAGCAAGTCAGGTTTGAGCGCGTTTCGCTCTGCCTGCGGCGGCGCGTCGAACGGCGCGACAGGAACCTCGGCCGGGTCCGCGCGGGCTGCGGCCGCCTCCAGCGAGGCTTGCTTCATCGAGGCGAACAGGCTCTCCATCATTGACCCGATATCGTCCGGCGGCGCCCCGGACAAGGCTTTGTCTTGCATATTGCCCCCTGTCTTTCATGTAGACGATGCAGTCCGACCTCCGGTCGGGCCGGCTGATCGGACTGCATCGGGAATGGAAACGGAACCTGTGCGGAACTGAACCGTTGCGGCTTCAGGCTTGCGCCGTCCTGCGCACCAGCGCCTGGCTGTCGCCGGCGCCCGGTTTGGCCGCCGGCGCGTCATCCTCGTCGACCTCGCCCTGGATGAATCCCGACTGTCGCTGCGCGGCGTGGGCGCCCAGTTGCGTCTGCGGGCTGAGCTCGCCGCCGCGTTTCCCGGCCATGGCGGCCGGGTCACGCAGACTGGCTCGTCCATCGGTATCGATGTGCATCAGCATGTGCGAAATCGGACCGCCGTCGGCCGGGCAATGGAATACCGTGCGTGTATGTCCGCCGTCCCGCGCCGGCCGGAGTTCGCCCATGGCGATCATGTCGCCGGCCTTGTTTTTGATCCACTGCCAGTTGCGTTGCGTGGCCGAATCCCAGGTCTTGCAACTCTTGATGCCATTTGGCCCGGGTTGCCAGTCGGTCCTGGTGACGGCAATGTTCTTCTCCGCGATCATCATCACATGCCAGCGCTCCTGTCCCACCGTGGCGCTCACGATGCTGACGTTGCCGTGCAGCGACTCCGGCGACAGCGAGTGCGCCCCGGGCGGCAGCAATTGCTTGCGGGTATGGAGATCGTGATCCTTGCCTTGCTTGTCGGCGCCCGCCGTGGCGGCGTTGTGCAGCTTGTCTTGCAGGCTGTCTCCCGCGTATTCGCGCACGGCCTGCATCAGGCGCTGGAAAGTGTCGCTGTTCTTCAGCGACGTCAGCGCCTGTTGGATATGCGGCCGCAGCTTTTCCATGGCGCCGGCCAGCCTGGGATTGGCCGAAAATGCCTGCGCCATCTTTTCCGGGGTGCAATTGCGTAGCACCGAGGTGAATTTTGAAAACGACGCGGCAACGCTTTTGGTCAACGGCGCGAACGCCTTGGTGACGGCCGCTGCGGTCGCCGGATTGAAGGCAATGGCTGGGAAGGGCACGCTCGTTTCTCCTGGAAGAACGCAACGCAGGGCCGCGCCGCAATGTCTTTCTGTCGCCGCGGGTTGCTCCGCGGTTCCATCAGGACCGGCCCCGTTCTCGCGGAACCGTCCCCTACACCTGCCCCACCCATCGTTATCCGCGCGATGGTTCACCGGTCGCGCCTGTCTAACGATTTTCCATAAAACCCATGAACCATATCATCGGCCACGCCCTGGCCCGCCCCGAGGCCTCCCCTTCCCCACCATCGGCTTGTCTGCGTGCGCTGTCGCATGCGATCGGCCGCACCATCGCAGAGGATGCAGGCATGTACGTATGGGATCGTCGGGCCGGCCGCCTGCTCGACGCGGTCTCCGGGCTCTACGGCAATACCCTCGGTCATGCTCATGCGGCGCTGGCGGCGGCTGCGCATGTGCAGCCGGGCGCGACTGCCGACCACATGCAGGCCATGCTTGGCGCCGCCTTATCTTCCCACTTGCCGCTACCCGACGCCCAGGTGCGCATCACCAGCTCATACGGCACCGCACGGCATGCCATGCGCCGCGTCGTGCAGCGTTACTGGAAGGCGGCGGGCCAGCCCTCCCGACGCATCATCATCGGCGGCCATGAAGTCGCCAATGACCCTCGGCGTCAGCTCAAGGACAGCCGTTGCTGCATCCCCGCGCCCGATTGGTTCGGCCATGACGGTTATCTGAATGAATACGAATTCGGGCTGGCGGCCGCCCGGCAGCTGGAGCATCGCATCGCTGAGCTGGGCGCCGGCAATATCGCTGCCTTCATCGCGACGCCGCTGGCGGGCGCCGCCGGCCTGCTGTTTCCGCCTTACAGCTATTGGCCGGAAATCGAACGCATCTGCATCCGCCATGGCGTGCTGTTATGTGTCGACGAGAGCATCGGCAGCTGCGGGCGCGCGGGCAAATGGTTTTCCCATGCTCATTTCCGCTTCACGCCGGATATCGTCCTGCTTGCGCAAAGCCTGACCTCCGGCACCGTGCCGCTGGGCGCACTGGCGCTGTCGCCGCATATTGCCGGGACGTTGCGCTGCGCCGGCGAAGATCCCCGAGGCAGCGCGAACGTCGAGCCGACGGCCGCCGCGATCGCTCTGGCCAATCTGGACGCGCTGGACCAAGGCGGCCTGGCGCGTCATGTCGAACACGATATCGGCCTGTATTTCCAGCATTGTCTGCGGGAACGCTTCGACAATCATCCGCTGGTCGCCGATATCCAGGGCTGCGGCATGGTCGCGGCCCTGCAGTTGTCGCCCGATGGCGGCCGCTGGGCACGCTTCGACAACGAGGCGGCGGTGGGCGCCGATTGCGCAAGACGGGCGCTGGCGCATGGCGTACTGGTGCAATCGGCGGCGGCCCGCATCCTCCTGGCGCCCCCGCTGATTGCAACGCATGAAGAAATTGACGAACTGGTCGAGCGCCTGGGCTGCGCAGTCAACGGCACTGCCATCGCGCTGGCGATGAGGTAGCGGAACCGTCTCCCTGCAGCATGCAACTCATGCATATCCGGCGGCTGCAAGGCTGCCCAACTTCGGGAGACCGTCATGAGAACGCCAAGCATCGTCGCTCACGTCGAACCTCTGCGCCTGTGGGGCTTGGTAAAGCCCACCGGGCGCGACCTGGCCGGCGACGACAGCCACACTACCTTCTACCTGCGCACCAATGAGGACAGCGGCATGCTGACCTTTGCGTCCGCCCTGGACGCCGAAATCTATCGACAGCGCCTGCTGGGTTGCGGCCAGTCCGGTTGGCTGCGCGCACCGCTGGAACAGATTGATCTGGAACGCCTCATGTCCGGCCGTCCGGAGCGCCAACGGCGCCTGATGCTGGCGCTCGGCTTTTCCGCGTCCGACACTCAGGTGCTGCTGCAGGACGACCAGCAATTGCTGATTACGCCGCTGCTGCCGGTGTCCGTCAACATGCTTCACACGCTGCACGGCGTATCCCGCCTCTGCATAGAGCAGGAGATCTTCGATTTTGTCGAGCAATGGTGGGACCGGGTCGGAGGCCATCAATACAGCGACCTGATGCGCATCACCGCAGGCTGGAGCGACAGCCGCCTGGCCCAGAGCGCCCACCACGCGCTGGATCGTGCCGCCTTTGCCAATCTGCGCTCATTTCGGGAGCAATGGGGAAGCACAGGCCACGGGGACGAATGCGCCGTGTTCTCGCCCGACGCCAATGCCTGGCAATTTTCAAGCCTGTCCGGGCCGCGGGTACGCGCATTGCACTGACCTCCGTTACTGCGGACGCGGCGCCCGGAAAATCTGACGCGTTGGAACCGCAAGGCCGCCGGCGACATTAATGTATATGGCATGCGCGACAATCTTCGATTTGTTGTCGAACGGCGTGCCGGTGGAGAAATTCCCCCGTTTCGACACCGGTATATGACCGCGCTTCCCGCCGAACAGCCCTCGTTCAACAGGCGCTCCGTTCGGCGGCAAGAAGAAGATCTGAGCTCGGCCTGGTCAGGCGCCTGACCAAAATAGCGCAACCGGCCGCGGCGGAGCAACGCCGCGGCCTGTTCCCCGGCTAACCGCCGACATACGAGAGACCGGCCCCTTGCTTGCAAGGCTCGCGGGGACGCAACGGCCGGACCAATACCTTCGTCTGCCTCACCCTCCTGCAATCAACACCTTCAACCAAAAAACGCTGCGACGGATGTCTTCGTCGCAGCGTTTTTTCTTATCTGCCCGGACCGCCTCGAATGCCCGCTCACATGGAACTTCCGGGCTGCGACGCTGCACCTATACATCATTGGTGTATGCGGAATTTCTCGCGAACTTGAAGGCGAAAGGCGTTTTGGACGGGGGTTCGATTCCCCCCACCTCCACCAAATGGGGGAAAGGCAAGCGATCACCTTTTCCCCATCTGATGGGGGTGACCTGGTTTCGACAAGGCGGCAAGTAACCGGAGACACACCACGTCAGGCGACCGACGTAAATAGCGCAAAACCATAATTGCAAACGATTCGCAATTTCTTGCTTACGGCACCTAAAAGCCGCTAAGCCGAGTAACCGGCTCCTTCGCAAGAAGGCTTGGGAACAGAAAAGCCGGACGAACTCTGTCGTTAGCAGCGAGAGAAACGTCGAGCGAAAGCGAGCACTTCGGAAGTGTTCATAGTTGGCAACCGTAGAGGGTGCAACCTGTAGACTGGGGGCATTTCTTCTTCCTGCTTGTTGCATGTTGATTTCCGCGCGCAATCGTCCCGCTCCACTTGAGCAAGCTTGCGTCGCCTTCCGCAGCCAACGCGGTCATATGCCCGTTCAACTTCTGGTTCCGGTTGGTCCGGCAACATCTGTTTCAAGGTTCGTTTTTGCTTGCGATTTTTATGCGAGTCGGCGCTGAGTCAAGCGGAAAGTCGGGCACGAACAACATCAATGGCTCGCGTGCAACTTAGCGTGGATCCAGCCTGGTCCACTTCCTGTCGCTCTCCGCCGACGCCAACGTCCTTTCGATAAACCGCACCCCCCGCACGCCGTCCTCCACGGTCGGATAGTCAGCATCCAACGGATCCGCAACGCGACCCTCGGCACGTGCGCGGATGTCGGCCGCCACGCCCAGGTAGACATTGGCAAAGGCTTCGATGAAGGCTTCCGGGTGGCCGGACGGGATTCGGCCGGCGCGTCGGGCTGATTCGCTGAGCCAGGGTGACCCGCGCGTGAGGATGCGGCGCGGTCCGTCCACCGGGGCGTGGATCAGCTGGTTGGGGTCTTCCTGGCGCCATATCAGGGTGCCCAGCGTGCCGGAGACTTGCAGCCTGAGATCGTTTTCCAGTCCGGCCGCGACCTGTGAGGCGACGATGATGCCGCGCGCGCCTTCGGCGTAGCGCAGCAGCAGCTGGGCGTCGTCGTCCAGCCGGCGGCCGGCGCCGAAGGTGGTGAGGTCGGCGCACAGCGCTTGCGGATGCAGGCCGGTGACGGTGGCGGCCAGGTTTTCGGCGTGGGAGCCGATGTCGGCCATGGTGCCGGCCTTGCCGCTGCGCAGCGGATCGAGCCGCCAGTCGGCCTGTTTGTTGGCGCCGCCCTGCTCCACTGCCGCGGCCAGCCAGCCCTGGTTGTATTCCACGGCAATCTTGCGCAGCGTGCCAAGCGCGCCGCTGCGCACCAGGTGGCGCGCCTCGCGCACCATGGGATAGCCGGTGTAGTTGTAGGTCACGCCGAACACGGTGCCCGCGCGACGCACCGCGGCCGCCAGCTCGTCGGCCTGCTCGCCGGTGTGCACCAGCGGCTTGTCGCAGACCACGTGAAAGCCCGCCTGCACGAAGGCCAGCGCCACCGGGTGATGCACGTGGTTGGGCGTGACGATGCTGACCAGGTCGATGCGTTCCTCAGGGCTTCTGCGCAGCTCGTCGTCCAGCAGGTCCTGCCAGCTGCCGTGATTGCGGTCGTCGGCCAGGCCCAGCGCGGCGCCGGATTCGCGGGCGCGTTCGGGCGAAGATGAAAGCGCGCCGGCCACCAGCTCGAACTGGCCATCCAGCGCCATGGCCTTGCGGTGCACCGCGCCGATGAAGGCGCCGTGGCCGCCGCCGACCATGGCGTAGCGGAGTTTTCTTTCACGGGACATACGTGGGTCCTTGCGTCGTCTGGGTTGTATTGGTGTCTTGATGGGGCGAGCGCGGCGCATTCAGGCATATTCGGCCGCACTTGCAGGCTCAGGCCTGCCGGTCCTTGGCAAATACGGCGTCGAAGGCGCCGGCGGCCGGCTTGAAGTCGAGCCGCTTGCAGAAGGCCGCGCTTTCGGTGGCGCCGTGCACGCGGTCCATGCGGCTGTCTTCCCACTCCACCGACAACGGACCCTCATAGCCAATGTCGTTGAGGGCGACGATGATGGATTCGAAGTCGATCATGCCGCGCCCGACGCTGCGGAAATCCCAATTCCTGCGCGCGTCGCCGAAGCTGGTGTGGCCGCCGAACACGCCCACCGTGCCGTCGCCCTTGCCCCACCAGACATCCTTCATGTGGGCGTTGTAAATGCGATCGGCAAAGCCGCGGATGAACTTCACGTAGTCCACGCCCTGGTAGGCCAGGTGGCTGGGGTCGAAGTTGAAGCCGAAGCGCCGGTGCCCTTTGAGCGCTGCGATGGCGCGCTCGGCGGAGGCGATATCGAAGGCGATCTCGGTCGGGTGCACCTCCAACGCGAAGTTGATGTCGTGCTGCTCAAAGGCATCGAGAATGGGGCCGAAACGCCGCGCGAAGTCGGCGAATCCCTTGTCCCAGTAGGCTTGCGAGGTCGGCGGGAAGGCATAGATGGCATGCCAGACCGAGGAGCCGGTGAAGCCGGTGACGGTCTTCACGCCGAACCTGGCGGCGGCCTGCGCGGTGTCGGCCAGCTCACGGGCGGCGCGTTGGCGCACGCCTTCCGGGTCGCCGCCGCCCCACACATGGGGCGGCAGGATCGATTGATGACGCTCGTCGATCAGGTCGCACACCGCCTGCCCCACCAGATGGTTGCCGATGGCCAAGCATTGCAGGCCGTGCTCGGCCAGCAGCGCGCGCTTGTCCTTGACGTACTGATCGGAGGCCAGCGCCTGCTGCACGTTGAAATGGTCGCCCCAGCAGGCCAGCTCCAGGCCGTCGTAGCCCATTTGGCGGGCCAGCGGTGCCAGTTCGGCCAGCGGCAGGTCGGCCCATTGGCCGGTGAAAAGCGTGACGGGTCTTGGCATGGGCCGGGCTCCTCTTGCTTGTGTGGTGCGATGTGTTGACGGCGCGCCGATGATCGTTGCGCAGCGCCGGAAAATGGCCCTGCCCGCACAGGCGCAGGGCCGGCCATCAGATCAGAACGGCGAGTCCGGGAAGTAGAAGCTCTTGGCGTTCTCTTTCGTGATCAGCACCGACGGGATGATGGTGGTGGGCGGCAGCTTCTCGCCTTTGATACGGGCTTCGGTGGTGAGCTTGATCGAGTCGTAGATGAACTTGGGGCTGTACGAAACGTTGGCCTGGATCAGCGGATTGCTGCCGTCGATCAGCGTCTTGATCATGCCCTTGGCGCCGGCGCCGCCGAACACCAGCTTGATGTCCTTGCGCTTGGCCTGCTCGATGGCCTTGAGCACGCCCACCGCCATGTCATCGTCGGCCGCCCACACGGCGTCGATCTGCGGGAAGCGCGTGAGGTAGTCCTGCATCACCTTGAAGGCGTCGTCGCGGTTCCAGTTGGCGTACTTGGCGTCGAGCAGCTTGATGTCGGGATGCTGCTTTAGCACGGCGTTGAAGGCGTCCATGCGCTCGTTGTCCAGCGTGGTGGCGATGCCGCGCAGGGCGACCACGTTGCCTTTGCCGTTGAGCGCCTTGGCGATGTACTCGGCCGGGATCTTGCCGAAGGCGGTGTTGTCGCCGGCGACATAGGCGTCCTGGGCGCTGGTGTCGGTCAGCCCGCGATCGACCACCGTCACGTAGATGCCCTTGGCCTTGACCTGCGCCACCGGCTTGGTCAGCGCCGCCGACTCGAAGGGGAAGATCACCAGCGTGGTGATCTTGTTCACGGTCACCAGGTCCTGCAGCTGGTTGGCCTGCTCGGGCGCGCCGCCGGCGGTCTTGACGATGACCTGCAGGCCTGGATGGGCCTTTTCCAGGTCCTTCTTGGCCTGGTTGGCCCAGTAAACGATGCCGGCCGTGAAGCTGTGGGTGGCGGAGGGAATGGCCACCCCGACCACCACCTTGTTGGCCTGCGCCAGGGCCGGCCCGGCCAGCGTCAGCGCGACTGCGGCGCCCATGGCTGAGAGTGCGAGGCGGCGGGTGAAAGAAAGCTTGCTGTTCATGCGTTGTCTCCTGTTGTTGTTGAAAAGGCCGTAACCGCGGGCCGTTGGGAACACACTGACAAACCGAAACCGTCCAGGAAGCGCGCCGCACCACCCTTGGCCCGCCGCGCCCTGACCGGCCTCACCTCCTGCCGCGCTGCATGAAGGCCACCGCGATGATCACGAAGCCCTGCACTGCCGCGTTCAGGTACACGCTGATGATGCTGGTGAGGTTGAGGATGTTGCTGATGACCGAGAGCAGGATGGCGCCCACAACCGTGCCGGCAATGCTGCCCGCCCCGCCCTTCAATACCGTGCCGCCCACGATCACCGCGGCGATCGCTTCCAGCTCCCACAGCAAGCCGGTGGTCGGCGACGCCGAACCCAGGCGCGGCACATAGAGCAGCGTGGCGATGCCCACGCAAACGCCCAGCAGCATATAGGTAAGGATCTTGATCCGGTGCACGTCCACCGCTGCGTACTGGGCTACCTGCTCGTTGGAGCCGATCGCCTGGACATAGCGGCCGTAGCGCGTGCGGTTGAGGATCACGGCGCCCAACACCGCCACCAGCAGGAATACCCACACCGGAATCGGCACGCCCAGCAGGTTGGCGTAGTACACCGGGCTGTAGATGTCGGACAGATCGTTGTCCAGCGTGAGCGCGCCGCCGTTGGAGAAATAGGTCAGGTAGGCGCGGAAGATGCCCAGCGTGCCCAAGGTCACGATGAAGGGCTCGATCCGTCCCTTGGTGATCAGCAGGCCGTGCACCAGGCCGAAGACCGCGCCCAGCGCGACCGCAAGCAGCATGCCCGCAGCCACTGCGGCGATGCCAGAACCCAGCACCGGCGCCATGGCGTTCATGAACATGATCACCGCGCCGGCGATCAGCGCCGCCATCGACCCCACCGACAAATCGATGCCGCCCGAGATGATGACGAAGCACATCCCCACCGCGATGATGCCGATGAAGGCAGTGCGCGTGAGCACGTTCATCACGTTGTCGTAGGTGGCGAAATTGCTGTTGAGCAGCGTGCCGGCGATGCACAGCAACACCAGGCCGATGACGGGGCCGAACCCGTGCAGCCGTCCCCACCAGGCGGTCACGGCCGCGGTGCGTGGGCGGGGATGGCGGTCGGAATCGGAACCGGCGGCGTGTTCAGCGGGTACCTGTGGCATGGGCAATCAACTCCTCTTCGGTCAGGTGGGGCTCTTGCAGCGTGGTTTGCAGGCGACCGGCGCGCATCACCGCAACGCGGTGGCACAGGCCGATCAGCTCCATCAGTTCGGATGAAATCACGATCACCGCCAGGCCCTGCGCCGCCAAGCGCTGCACCAGGTGGTAGATCTCGCGTTTGGCGCCGACGTCCACGCCGCGCGTGGGCTCGTCCAGCACCACCACCGACGGCCCCGGATGCAGCACCTTAGCCAGGGCCAGTTTTTGCTGGTTGCCGCCGGACAGCGAGGAAGCCTTCACCGCCAGCGAACCGGTGCGTATGCCGTACTCCTGCACCGCCTCGCGCAGCGCGGCCTGTTCGGCGGCGGGCTGCAGCCAGGGGGCGGCATAGCGCTCCAACGCCATCAGCGTAAGGTTGGGGCGCAGCTCGAAATGCACGTGCAAGCCCTTGCCCTTGCGGTCCTCGCTGAGGTAAGTCAGGCCGTGGCGCGCCGCCTCGCGCGGGCTCTTCAGCTCCACCTGCCGGCCTGACAGCTCCAGCACGCCGCCTGCGCGCGGGCGCAGGCCGAGCAGGCCTTCGAACAATTCGGTGCGTCCGGCGCCCACCAGGCCGGCAAAGCCCAGGATCTCGCCGCGCCGCACCTCGAAATCGATGTCTTCGGCCCAGCCCGGCACGCTCAGGCCGCGCACCCGGATTGCCGGGGCGCCGTCCGGCGCCGGCAGTTTTTCCGGGAACAGGTCGGCCAGCTCACGCCCCACCATCAGGTTGGCCATCTGCCGGCGGGTGACCGATGCGGTCGCTTCGCGCGCCACCAGCAGGCCGTCGCGCATCACAATCACCTCGTCGGTGGTGCGTTCCACCTCGTCGAGCTTGTGCGAGATATAGATGATGGTCGCGCCGGCCGCCTTGAGCTCGGCCATCAGCGCGAACAGGCGCTCGGTCTCGCCCGGCGTCAGCGTGGCGGTGGGCTCGTCCATGATGAGCAGGCGCGCGTTGCGCACCAGCGCGCGGGCGATCTCCACCAGCTGCTTCTCGGCCACGATGAGCTTGCTCACGCGGGTGTCGGGATCGAGCGGCAGGCCGACCTTGGCCAGCGCGGCGCGGGTCTGTTCGCGCATGGCGTGTTCGTCGAGAAAGAAGCCTTTGCGGATTTCGTGGCCGAGGAAGATGTTTTGCGCGATCGTGAGATCGTCGGCCAGGTTGAATTCCTGGTGGATCAGCACGATGCCCTGCGCCTCGGCCGCGCGCGACCCGCCTCCGGCTGCGCGTACCGCGCCGTCGACAAGCACCTCGCCGGCGCTGGGGCTTTCATAGCCGGCCAAAATCTTCATCAGGGTCGACTTGCCGGCGCCGTTCTCGCCCAGCAAGCCGTACACGCGGCCCGGCTGCAGCGCGAAGCTCACGCCGTGCAGCACGCGCACCTGGCCGAAGGCCTTGGCCACGTTGCGAAATTCGACGGCGACGCTCACGACGCGCCTCCGCCGGCGTTGGCCATGCTCTCCTGCATCGCCAGCACGCCCGCGCCCACCACCCCGGCGTCGTCGGCCAGCGGCGCGTATTGAATCTCCAGATGACGGGTCGACAGCGCCAGCGAGCGGTGATACACGCTCTGGCGCACCGACGCCAGGAACAGCGGCCCCATGTCGGTGACCCGCCCGGCGATGAACACATGCGAGGGATTGAAGAAGTTGACCACCGACGCCAGCATCTGCCCCACCAGGTTGCCGGCGCGCTGGATGATGGCGTTGGCCGCGACGTCGCCGGTACGGCTGGCCTGGGCCACGTCCTCCGGCGTCAGGGTGCCGCCGGCTTGCAGGCGCTCGGCCAGCACTGCGCTCTCGCCGCGCTGTGCCGCCTCGATCGCCATGCGGGCCATGGCGGGCGCCGCTGCCATCGCCTCCACGCAACCCCGGTTGCCGCAGTGGCAGCGCGGCCCTGCCTGGTCCACGCAGATATGGCCGACATCGCCGGCCGAGCCGTTGGCGCCGCGGTAGACCTGGCCATGGCACACGATGCCGCAGCCGATGCCGGTGCCGACCTTGATCACTAAAAAATTGGGCAGGTTGCGCTGCAGCCTGTACATCTCGCCCAGCGCCATCAGATTGACGTCGTTGTCCACGAACACCGGGGCGGCGAACGCCTCGCGCAGGTAGTCGCGGATGGAAAAGCCGTCCCAGTCGGGCATCAGCGGCGGGTTGACCAGCTGGCCGCTGGCGAAGTCCACCGGGCCGGGCACGCCCACGCCGATGGCGATGACCTTGGACGCCGGCAAGCCGCTGCGCGCCATCAGCTCGCGCATCAGGCCGCGCAGCCGCGCCAGGATCACGCCCGGCCCCTGGCGCACATCGATGGGCTCACGGTGGCGCGCCAGCAGGGTCATGTCCGGCCGCATGACGGCCACCTGCATGCTGGTGGCGCCGAGGTCGGCGCCGATGACCACGCCCAGCGTTTCGCTCAGGCGCAGCATCTCGGCGCGACGGCCGCCGGAGGATTCCTGCAGCCCGACCTCGTCGAGCAGCCCCTCGTCCAGCAGGGCGGCCACCATGGCGTTGGCCTTGCTCTTGGAATAGGCCAGCCGCTGCGCCAGCGCATGGCGCGAGGCGCCGGCCGACCAGAAAATGGTCTGCAAGACGTCGAGGTCTTCAGTGCCGCAATTGTGCCAGCGTGCCAAGGCTTGTCTCCTGTCATGGCGTCTCATGCCGGACGCCTACGGGAATACTATGTGGTCAGCTTTGGCTTATCAAGTCGCAACTTAGATCTAAATTCGGTCGAAGTCACGACCGTGCCGGCAAGCTCATCCGTGCGCTGCCGATCACGAGGACAACCGGTAGATCCGCTCGGACACCCCGCCCCACAGCGCATCCTCGTCGCCCTCGCAAAGGCGGCTGGCCGCCCATTCGCGCACTACCGAGACCACCTTCGAGTAGGACGCCGCCAGCAGGCACATCGGCCAGTCCGAGCCGAACATCAGGCGTTGCGGGCCGAACAGTTCCAGCGCCGTGTCCAGGCAGCGCAGCATGTGGTCGTAATCGCGCGGACTCAGGCCGCGCAGCCAGTCGGCCTCGGTCAAGAGGCCGGAGATCTTGCAGCTGACGTGGGGCATCGCCGCCAGTTCGCGCAGTGCTTCGCGCCAGTGTTCGAAGGCGCCCTTGTTCTTGCGGAATTCCTTCAGGGCCGGTTTTCCCAGGTGGTTCAGCACCAGCCAGTGCCGGTCATGGCGGTCGCAGAAGGAACGCACCGCCGCGAGCTGGCGCTCGTGCACCAGGACGTCGTAGACATAGCGCCGATCCTGCAGCCAACGCAGGCCTGCGTTGAACTGCGCCTGCGCGAGGAAGGCGGTCGGGTCGGCCTCGTCCGATATCTGGTGGCGAAAGCCCAGCAGCTTGCCCTGCCCCCAGCGCTCCACGTTGTCGGCCAGCGCGGGTGAAGACAGATCCTCCCAACCGATGACGCCGGCGATGCGCCGGTCACGTTGCGCCAGCTCCAGCAGGAAGGCGGTTTCCTCCCTGCCCGCACGCGCCTGCACCGCAATGGAGGCATGCAGGCCCTGGGCCTCCAGCAGTGGCTGGAACTGGTACGGCAGGCGATCCTGCGCCAGCAGATCCATGCCGGCGCCTATCCACGGATAGTCCTCGGAGCGGTAACGCCAGAAATGCTGGTGCGCGTCGATCCTGCGCGGCGGTCTGGGGTTCATGGCGGCAAGCCGGGGCGCATGGTCGGTGCGTCCTCAGTGATTGTGGCGCGGCATGGTATTGGCCACGCCCTGGTATTTCAGCGCCGGCTCCATGCAGGCACCGCTCTCCAGCTGGCCGACGGTGGCGCGGTAGAGCTCCTGCCACGGCGTCTGGCTGGCCGGCACGGCGGGGATGCCTTCGCCCTTGCGTCGCGCCAGTTCTTCCTCGCTGATCAGCATGTCGCATTGGCCGGTATTGAGGTCGATGCGGATGCGGTCGCCGTCGCGCAGATACGCCAGGCCGCCGCCGACCGCGCTTTCGGGCGAGGCGTTGAGAATGGAGGGACTGTCCGAGGTGCCCGACTGGCGGCCGTCGCCCAGCGTCGGCAAGGTGGTCACGCCGCGCCGGATCAGGGCGTCCGGCGGTTGCATGTTGACCACCTCGGCCGACCCCGGCCAGCCCACCGGGCCGGCGCCGCGGATGACCAGGATGCTGTCTTCGCCGATGCCGGAAGCCGGGTCGTTGATGCGTGCGTGGTAGTCGTCGGAACCGTCGAACACGGCGGCCGTGCACTCGAACACGCCTTCGCTGCCGGGCGTGCTCAGGTAGCGTTGGCGGAAGCTCTCCGAGATGACGCTGGTCTTCATGATGGCGAAGTCGAACAGGTTGCCCTTCAGCACCAGGAAGCCGGCGCGCTCCCGCAGCGGCGCCTGGAACGGGAACACCACCTCGCGGTCGCCGGTTTCGCGCCCTTGCAGGTTCTCGGCCATGTTCTTGCCGGTGGCGGTGATGCGCCCGGCGCGCAGCTTGCCGGCCTGCTGCAGCTCCCACATCACAGCCGGCACGCCGCCGGCGCGGTGGAAGCGCTCGCCCAGAAATTTGCCGGCCGGCTGCATGTTCAGCAGCAGCGGCACGTCGTAACCGTAGGCCATCCAGTCTTCTGAATGCAGCTCGACACCGGCGTGGCGCGCCATCGCCATGATGTGCGGCTGGGCGTTGGTGGAACCGCCGATGGCGGCATTGACCACGATCGCGTCGAGGAAGGCGTCGCGCGTGAGGATGGCCGACGGACGCAGGTCTTCGTGCGCCATGCCGACGATGCGGCGGCCGGTTTCATAGGCCATCTGGCCGCGCTCGCGGTAAGGCGCGGGAATGGCCGAGCAGCCGGTCAGCGACATGCCCAGCGCCTCGGCGATGGCATTCATGGTGGAGGCCGTGCCCATGGTGTTGCAGTGGCCGGCCGATGGCGCCGAGGCGGCGGCGATCTCCAGGAACTTCTCGTTGTCGATCAGCCCGGCCGACAGCTGCTTGCGTCCCTTCCAGATGGCGGCGCCGGAGCCGACCAGCTCACCGTCCATCCAGCCGTCCAGCATCGGGCCGCCGGAGAGCACGATGGCGGGAATGTCCACCGTGGCCGCAGCCATGATCTGCGCCGGCGTGGTCTTGTCGCAGCCGGTGGTGAGCACCACGGCATCGATGGGATAGCCGTGCAGGATCTCCACCAGCGTCATGTAGGACAGGTTACGGTCGATCGCGGCGGTCGGGCGGCGACAGTTCTCGAAGACCGGGTGCAGCGGAAACTCCATCGGGATGCCGCCGGCGTCGCGGATGCCGTCGCGCACCCGTTTGGCCAGGTCGAGGTGGATACGGTTGCAGGGGCTGATGTCGCTGCCGCTTTGGGCGATGCCGATGATGGGCCGGCCCGAGCGCAGCTCCTCGGCGGTGATGCCGTAGTTCATGAAGCGCTCGAGGTAGAGCGCGGTCATGTCGATATGGTCGGGATTGTCGAACCAGTCCTGCGAGCGGAAGCGTCGGGGCGATGGATGCGGTGTGTTCATGGGCTTGCCTGCGGTGGATGCGATGGATGCGGTTGCGTGGGCTCAGGCGCCGTACCAGCCGGCGTCGACGTAATAGTCGCGGCCGGTGCACCTGGCCGCGCTGTCGGAGGCCAGGAACAGCGCCAGCGCGGCGACGTCGTGGGTTTCCACGCGCTGCGCCAGGCATTGCGCGGCGAGGATCTTCGCCTCTTCCTCCGGCGTATGCCAAAGCGCCATCTGGCGCGGCGTGCGCACCGCGCCGGGGACGATGCAGTTCACCCGTACGCCGTCGCCGCCGAGGTCGCGCGCCAGTCCGCGCGTCAGGCCCTCAATGGCGGCCTTGGCCGTCATGTAGAGCGACAGATTGCGCAGCGCGAGGTGCCAGGAGATCGAGCCGAAATTGAGGATCACGCCCCTGCCCTGCGCCCGCATGGCCGGCGCCACCGCCTGCGCGCAGAAGAACTGGTGACGCAGGTTGACGCCCATGCGCTCGTCCCAATAGGCCGGGCTGACGTCGCCGACCTGGTGGCGGTCGTCGTTGGCGGCATTGTTGATGAGCACGTCCACCGTGCCAGCCAGCTTTTCGATCAGGACGAAGGCAGCGGCCAACGCCTCAAGATCAAGCAGGTTGCATTGCAGGAAGGTCGGGGGCGTCGGCAGCTGCTTCAGTGATGCTTCCAGCTCGCGCGACTCCTTGACCGCGATGTCGAGGAAGAATACCCGCGCGCCCTGTTGCGCAAAGGCCGCTACCAGCGCGGCGCCGATGCCGGTGCCGCCGCCGGTGATGACGACCTTCCTTCCGGCGAGACTGGGATAGATGGCGTGTTCCACGGCGGATCCGGACTGGGCCTGGGTCGATACGGTCATGATGTCTGTCGTTGAGTAAGGTTGAAAAGCGTGAATGGCATCAGCGGCTCGATCGGGTGCTGACGTCCACCCACACGGCCAGCACCAGGATGCTGCCCTTGACGATCATCTGCCAGTAGGTGCCGACGTCGAGCATCGACATGCCGTTGTCCAGGCTGGCCATGACCAGCGCGCCGATCAGCGCGCCGTAGATGGTGCCGGAGCCGCCGCGCATGGAGGTGCCGCCGATGAAGCACGCGGCGATGGCGTCGAGCTCGCCCATGTTGCCGGCCGAGGGCGATCCGGCCGCCAGGCGCGCCGTGTTGACCAGGCCGGCCAAGGCGCACATCAGGCCCATGATGCCGAACACCCAGAGCTTGACCGCCTGCACGTTCACGCCGGACAGGCGCGTAGCCTCCATGTTGCTGCCCACCGAGTAGATGCGCCGGCCGAACACGGTCTGCGTGCTTACATAGCTGAACAGGCCCAGCAGCGCCAGCAGCAGCAACACCGGCACCGGGATGCCGTCATAGCTGTTCAGGGTGCGCACGAAGGCCAGCAGCACCACGCCGATCAGCACCACCTTGCCGGCATCGCGCCACAGCGGCGGCACCGGCAGCGAATGACGTGCACGGTTCACGCGGCGGCGCCAGGTCAGCACCAGCGCGAACGCCAGCAGCACCAGCGCCAGCACGATGCCCAGTTGCTGCGGCAGGTAGCCTTGCCCCAGATAAACCAGGTCGTTGGAGACAGGCGCGATGGTCAACCCGCCGGTCACGCCCAGCAGCACGCCGCGGAAGGCCAGCATGCCGCCCAGGCCGACGATGAAGGACGGGATGCCGAGGTAGGCCGTCAGGTAGCCGTTGAGCAGCCCCATGACCAGGCCGAAGGCCAGCACCAGCGCCAGGTTGACCGGCAGCGGCAGATGGTGGCTCACATCCAGGATGGCGGCCACGCCGCCCAAGAGGCCCAGCAGCGAGCCCACCGACAGGTCGATCTCGCCGGCGATGATCACCAGCACCATGCCGCAGGCCAGGATGCCGGTGACCGACATCTGGCGCAGCAGGTTGGAAAGGTTGCGCGGCGTCACGAAGCCGCCCTCGGTTTGCCAGCTGAAGAAGGCCCAGATGATGGCGATGGCGATCAGCAGCGCCATGATCTTGTAACGACCGAAAATCTGCTTGATGTGGGTGGAGGTCATACGCAATTCCAGATTGTTTTGGTTATGCCGCAGGCGCGACGGAGTTGGCCGTCGCGGCCGACGATGCGCGCTGCGGGGATTGGTTGATCGCTGCGGCCAGCACCATCTCCTGGGTCAGGTTCTGGTTGGGGAAGTCGCCGCGCAGCTTGCCTTCGCCGATGACCAGCACCCGATCCGACACGCCCAGCACCTCGGCCAGTTCGGACGACACCATGATGATGGCCAGCCCTTGCCGGGCCAGCTCCGAGATGAGCCGGTAGATTTCGGCCTTGGCGCCGACGTCGACGCCGCGCGTGGGTTCGTCCAGGATCAGCACCTTGGGCTGGGCCAGCAGCATCTTGGCCAGCACCGCCTTTTGCTGGTTGCCGCCGGACAAGCCGGTGATGGAAAGGAAGGGACTGGCGGTCTTGACGCGCATGCGGCCGATCTCGTCCTGGATCACCTTCAGCTCGGCGTCGGCGTCGACCCGGGTACGGCGCGAGAAGCGATCCAGCACCGTCAGCGTGATGTTCTGGCCGACGCTGAGGTCCGGCACGATGCCGTGGTGCTTGCGGTCTTCCGGCACCATGCACAGCCCCAGCCGGATCGACTTGAGCGGCGTGGCAGTGTCGACTTTTGCACCATTCATCCGGACCTCGCCCTCGTGGCGGCCGGGATAGGCGCCAAACACCGCCGACACCAGCTCGGTGCGCCCGGCCCCGACCAGCCCGGCGATGCCGAGGATCTCGCCGCGACGCACCGCGAAGGACACGTCGTCGACGCGCTTGCGCCGCGGATTGTCGACGTCGTAACAGGTGATGTTGCGCGCCTCCAGTACCACCTCGCCGACCTCGTGGTTGCGCTCGGGATACATGGCGGTGATTTCGCGCCCCACCATCTGCGTGATGATGCGCTCCACGTCCAGCTCTTCCATCGGCGTGGTGGCGATATGCTTGCCGTCGCGAATCACCGAGATGGTGTCGCAGACCTCGGCCACTTCATCCAGCTTGTGCGAGATGTAGACGCAGGCCACGCCCTTGGCCTTGAGGTCCTTGATGATCTTCAGCAGGATCGCGATTTCCGACGCCGTCAGCGAAGACGAGGGCTCGTCCAGGATCAGCAGGCGCGCCTTCTTGTTGAGCGCCTTGGCGATCTCGACCAGCTGCTGGTGGCCGCCGCCGTACTGCATCACCGGCAGCGCGACGTTGATGTCGGGCATGTTGAGTTCGCGCATGAGCTCTTCGGCGCGGCGGTACATCGCGGGGTAATTCATGCGCCCGCCGGGCAGCGTGATCTCGTGGCCCATGAAGATGTTCTCGGCCACCGACAGCTCGGGCACCAGCATCAGCTCCTGGTGGATGATGACGATACCGGCCGCCTCGGTGTCGCGCACCGAATGCGCCTGCAGCGGCTTGCCGTCCCACAGGATCTCGCCCTCCCAGGTGCCGTGCGGATAGACGCCGGAGAGGATCTTCATCAGCGTCGACTTGCCGGCGCCGTTCTCGCCGCACAGGCCGACACACTCGCCCGGCCTGATCTTCAGGTCGATGCCGTCGAGGGCGCGCACACCGCCAAATTTCTTGACGATGCCTTTCATTTCTATCAGATGCTCGGACATGCCTGCTCTCGTGGGAAAAAGACGATGACGACCGTGCGCGGGTCCGTCGCGACGGCCCGCGCACGCGGCCATCCGCCCAGGCGCGGCCTGTTGCGGATGGCGTTCGGCTCTTGTTGTTACTTGCCGTCGATCTGCGCCTGGGTGTAGAAGCCGTCCTGGACCAGGATGTTGACGTTGGACTTGGTCAGCAGGATGGGCTTGAGCAGGATGGTGTCGACCTTCTTGACGCCGTTGTCGTACTGGGCGTTGTAGGTGGGCTTCTCGTTGCGCGCGAGGTGGACCGACAGCTCGGCCGCTTCGCTGGCGATCAGCTTGAGCGGCTTGTAGACGGTCATGGTCTGGGTGCCGGCGATGACGCGCTTGACGGCGGCGATGTCGGCGTCCTGGCCCGATACCGGTACCTTGCCCGCCAGCTTCTGCGCCGCCAGCGCCTGGATGGCGCCGCCGGCGGTGCCGTCGTTGGAGGCGACGATGGCGTCGATCTTGTTGTTATTGGCCGTCAGCGCGTTCTCGACGATGGACAGCGCCTCGGTCGGGTTCCATTCCTTGACCCATTGCTGGCCGACCACCTTGATGTCGCCCTTGTCGATCAGCGGCTGCAGCACCTTCATCTGGCCGGCGCGGAACATCTTGGCGTTGTTGTCGGTGGGCGAGCCGCCCAGCAGGTAGTAGTTGCCCTTGGGCTGGGCCTTGACTACGCCTTCGGCCTGCATCTCGCCGACCTTCTCGTTATCGAATGAAATGTAGGCGTCGACGTCGGCGTTGAGGATCAGGCGGTCATAGGACAGCACCTTGATGCCGGCCTTCTTGGCTTCCTTGATGGTGTTGGTCAGCACGGTGGCGTTGAAGGGCACGATGACGATCACGTCCACGCCGCGCGAGATCAGGTTTTCGATCTGGGAGATCTGGCGCGCCTCGCTGGCGTCGGCCGACTGCACGTACACCTTGGCGCCCAGCTTCTCGGCTGCGGCGGTGAAGAAGTCGCGGTCGCGCGCCCAGCGCTCCACGCGCAGGTCATCGATCGAGAAGCCGATCTTGGGGTTCTTGGCGTCGGCCATGGCGCTGGTCGCCACCATCGACAGCGACGTCGCCGCCATCAATGCCAATACACTTTTCTTCAGGATTGCGTTCATTGCCTAGTCTCCGATATTCATTATGTTTTTAAGGGGGCGCATTCCCGTACGCGGCTGGTGCCGTTCCTGATTCTTGTTGTGCCGCTGTTTTTTCTGTCGCGACCGTGCCGGGGGGATGAGTCGACTTGTCTTCTCGCTTGGCAAGCTCGCGGGGAACGCCTCTTCCGCCCTTCCCCGCTTGCCGCTGCACACCGCCGGCGCGCTGGAAATGCGGCCGGCATTGATGTGATGGCGATACTAGCCCCGCCCGATTCCTGTCTACAATTACGAAATTCACCAATCGAGGTAGCGATTCTTTCTGTTGCGATTGCACAAAATCGTGATTCGGCCGCCGGGTCGCTACAATCCTTGAAAACGACACAGACGATCCGTCGCCGGGCAACAAGAACAAGAACACCGGCGGCGCAGACAAGAAAGATCAGGAGACGGCAAAGTGGCAAAAGTGCCAACAGTGCATAGGATTGCGTTGCTGTTCAACGGCAACAAGATCTTCGACCGCGACATCATCGCCGGCATCGGCGAATACATCACCAGCACGCGCGCATCCTGGGACTTGTACCTGGAGGAGGATTTCCGTTGCCGCCTGCAGGACATCGAGCGCTGGCAAGGCCACGGCTTCATCGCCGACTATGATGACCCGGCGGTGTGCGAAGCCTTGTCGCGGGTGCAACTGCCGGTGGTGGCCATCGGCGGCTCCTACGCCGATGAAGCCGATTATCCGGCCGGCCGCACCTACGTCGCCACCGACAACTTCAAGTTGGTCAAGCTGGCCTACGACCACCTGATCGAGGCCGGGCTGCAGCATTTCGGCTGCTTCAGCCTGCCCGAGGCGGACGTCAACCGCTGGGCGCAGGAGCGCGAAAAAGCCTTCGACAGCCTGATGCAACGTGACGGCATCCAGGGCCATGTGTATCGCGGCGTGGGCACCAGCGCGCAATCCTGGGACAGCGCGGTGGAGCAGCAGATCGCCTGGCTGCGTAGCCTGCCCAAGCCGATCGGCATCATCGCCGTCACCGATGCGCGCGCCCGCCAGCTGCTGCAGGCTTGCCTGTGCGCCGGCATCGCCGTGCCCGAGCAGGTGGCCCTGATCGGCATCGACAACGATCCGCTGGCGCGCGTGCTCACGCGCGTACCGTTGAGCTCCGTGATCCAGGGCACGGTCGAGATGGGCCGCACCGCAGCCCATTTGCTGCACCAGATGCTGCATGGCGCGCGCTTTCCCGATACCCGCATCCTGGTGCCGCCGGTGGGCATCAACGTGCTGGCCTCCAGCCGCCACGAGGCGCGCAACCATCCGCACGTGATGCAGGCGATGCACTTCATCCGCCAGTACGCCTGCCAGGGCATCAAGACCGAGCAGGTGGCGGACTACGTCGGCATTTCGCGCTCTTCGCTGGAATGGTATTTCCGGCGCGAGCTCGGGCGCAGCGTGCATGACGAAATCCTGCGCTTCAAGCTGGACGCCGCCAAGCGCTTGCTGCAGGCGGCCGACAGCCACGCCGCCGACATCGCCGTGAGCTGCGGCTTCACCTCGGTGCAATACATGCACGCGGTGTTCAAGCGCGAGCTGGGCTGCACCCCGCGCGAATACCAGGAGCAACTGGCCGTCGGCGAGGATGCGCCGCGCCCGGAGGCGCAGCGCGCGCGCAAGAAATTTACGGCAGCGGCAGGCGCTGCCTCCCGCCCCACCCTTTGACGAACCATGCGGCGCGCCGGCAAGCGAGCGCGCCATGAAGACGAGATGACGCATTTCACTATTTCCAGCACCGCCACCGACAGTGGCATCACCCTCCATACCTTGTCCAACACTTCAGGCATGCGCGTGACCGTCAGCAACCGCGGCGCCGCGCTGGTCTCGTGGTGGGCGCCGGATCGCTACGGGCGGCTGGCCGACATCCTGCTCGGCTACAAGGCCGAAGACGAATACGTCGCCAATCCCGCCTACTTCGGCGCCATCGTCGGCCGCTGGTGCAACCGCATCGCCGACGGCCGCTTCAGCCTGGACGGCGTCGACTACCAGGTGCAGCGCAACGAGGGCGACAACCACCTGCATGGCGGCAGCAGCGGCTTTCACGCCTCGCCCTGGCAGGTGCAACCCGACCCGGAAGGCCTGCGCATGACCGTGGTCTCGCCCGACGGCGCCGCCGGTTTCCCCGGCAACGTGCTGGCCTCGGTGCTGTACCGCCTGGATGCCGACGGCGCGCTGCGCATCGACTACACCGCCACCACCGATGCGCCGACGCCGCTGAACCTGACCTCGCACGGCTATTTCAACCTCAACGGCGGTGTCGGCGACATCCGCGACCATGTGCTGTCGATCGACGCCGACGCCTACCTTCCGATCGACAAAGGCCTGATTCCGGAACGCCGCGCGGACGTCGCCGGCAGCGCCTTCGACTTTCGCCAGCCGGCGCCCATCGGCCCGCGCCTGGCCTGGCCGGACGAACAACTGAAGGTCGCCGGCGGCTTTGACCATTGCTATTGCCTGCGCCCGGCGGA
The DNA here is from genome assembly GCF_017814915.1 of Herbaspirillum sp. LeCh32-8. GTDB lineage: Bacteria > Pseudomonadota > Gammaproteobacteria > Burkholderiales > Burkholderiaceae_D > Herbaspirillum. The sequence goes on from NZ_JAGIPZ010000001.1 coordinate 977,258, forward strand.
GCGGGACGGCGAGGCGGATGCGGGCCAAGACGCCCGTCCGTTGCGCGAGGTGGCCACGGTCTACGACCCGGGGTCAGGCCGCGAGTTGACCGTTTCGACCACCGAGCCCGGGCTGCAGTTCTACAGCGGGAATTTCCTGGAAGGCGTGCAGGGTCGCGGAGAGCTTGCCTATGCCAAGCACGACGGCTTCTGCCTGGAGGCGCAGGCTTACCCTAACCAGGTCAACATGCCGGAGCGCGAGGCCGTCATTCTGCGGCCGGGGCAGATCTATCGACAGAGCACGATGTATCGTCTGAGCGTCAGGCAGTGAGGGCGATGGGCTGATTGCCCTGCCCTCTCAATAACGGCTGAGTCTTCCGACGATTCAGTCCTCACAGCGCCTCTGGTCGCCACGGGTCTTGTCGGCGTTGATCTGCAAGATCCGGTTGCGTCGGCGGACTTGGCTTACCGCGGCGCATCGGTCAATTCATAGCTGGTGCTGCGTCCGCCGGCATCAGCCTTCTTCAGCACGCCCCGCTCCAGCAGATCCGTGATGTCGCGCAGCGCCGTGTCCGGCGAGCATTTGGCGATGGCGGCCCATTTGCTGGTAGTGAGCTTGCCGTCGAAATTATCCAGCAGCTTGTTGAGCAGCTTGATCTGTCGCTCGTTCAGCGACAGCGGTCCCCAGTGCTGCCAGAAGCGCGCCTTGGCCAGCACCGCGTCCAGCGTGAGCTGCGCCTGGTCGAGCGCGCGGTGCAGGCTGTCGAGGAACCAGAGCAGCCAGCCGGTGACGTCCATCGCCCCTTTTTGCGTTCGCTCCAGCATCTCGTAGTAGGTCTTGCGATCGCGCTGGATCTGCGCAGACAGGCTGTAGAAGCGCTGCGGGCTGCCATCCGCGCGCGTCAGCAGCAGGTCGCCGATGGCGCGGGCGATACGGCCGTTGCCGTCGTCGAACGGGTGCAAGGTCACGAACCACAGATGGCCCAGGCCGGCCTTGATCAAAGGCGGTTCGCTCACCTGGCCGGCCGGCGCGTTGAGCCAGTCGAGAAAGCGCGCGGTTTCAGGCTCAAGACGGCTTGCCGGCGGCGCCTCGTAATGCACGCGCTGGCGGCCGATCGGACCGGAGATCACCTGCATGGGGCCGCCGGCATCGTCGCGCCAAGCCCCGACGTTGATCCTGGAAAGGCCCGAATAGCCGGTCGGGAACAAGGCAGCGTGCCAGCCGAACAGGCGCGCCTGGTCGACCGGCGCGGTGGCGTTGCCGGTGGCGTCGAGCACCATGTCGACCACGCCCTCGACGTGCCGGTCGATCCGCGCCAGCGCGCCGATCTCCACACCCATGCGACGGGCGATGCTGGAACGCACGGATTCGACGTTGAGGGCTTCGCCTTCGATTTCGCTGGTCTTGATGACGTCTTCGGTCAAGGCGGCCAGGCTGGCCTGGTCGCGCAAGGCCAGCCCGACGTCAGACAGCCGGCCCAGCAGAAGCCCTTGTGCGCGGCTGACGTCGGCCATCGGCGCGGCGAGCGCCGCGAGGTCGTAGCGCCAGCGCGGCCAGTCGTCGGCTTGCCAGATGTAAGAATAATCTCCGCTTTTCATGCGGCCATTATGCGAGATATTCTCCGCACAGGCAAATTATTCCCCGTAGATTATGCGGCAAATAATGGCTTCAATCGCCGCATCGAAGACGTCGTCGAGTCAGGTCCACCCGTAAATGAAAATCGGCAGGCCGTTGTCGGCCTGCCGATTCGTAGTGCAAAGATCGGAGAGGGGCCGCGAAAATCGCCCTCGCCCCTGCCCGCGTTACTTGGCTGCGGCGTGTTCTGCCAGCGGCACGAACTCGCGCGTGTTGTGATCCAGCGCGTCGATTGCGCCCGACTCGATGTCGTACACCCAACCATGCAGGGCCAGGCGGTTCTGCGCCAGCGCCAGGGCCACCGAGGGGTGGGTGCGCAGGTTATTCAATTGCGCAACGACGTTTTCGCGAACCATGGAGTCAACGCGTTCCTTGGGGCTGGAATGCGGCTTGGACTCGTTGATCATGCGGGCTGCATCGGCGTGGCGCAGCCAGTTGGCGACCGCCGGCATGTGCGTCAGGCAGGCGCAGGTCGCCACGGCGGTCATGGCGCCGCAATCGGAGTGGCCGCAGATCACGATGTCGGTGACCTTCAGCTGCGCCACCGCGTATTCGACGGTGGCCGAGACGCCGCCCGGCTCAGGGCCGAACGAGGGCACGATGTTGCCGGCATTGCGGATGACGAACAGGTCGCCCGGCTCTTGCTGGGTCACCAGTTCCGGCACCATGCGGCTGTCGGAACAGGAGATGAACAAGGTGGTCGGCGATTGCTTGGTCGCGAGACTGCGATAGAGCTCTTTACGCTCGGGGAAGACTTCCCGTTGGAATCGAAGGAAGCCGTTGATGATGTCTTGCATGGGCATGGGAAGTAAAAACGGTGAAAGTCTGGTGGCGGAGATCTCATGCTGCCTTGAAAGAGCAGCGCCTGTGGGACAGCGCCCGAAGGCGGAGTATACCTAATTGCCAAGATTCGGCCATGGGCAAGCGCATATATGCAGGTACGGGTGGACAAATGTTTCCGAGAGGACATTCATCGAGAGCAGCCCCTTCGCGATGCGCCACCGCGGCTGCCTGCGCAGGCAGCGCTGCATTGTCCGCACGACGCGCCGCCCACGGGGAACCGCGGCAATCCACCGCCGCACTCATTGATTGCCAATCGAGCAAAGTCGGTACAAGACACGCCGACCGCGATTGACGAACAATCAACCCGTTTTCAGAAAGGAAACAACATGTCCCCAACCATAGGCTCCGGCGGCGGAGCCAACGTGCACTTCAGCGAGACCCTCGTCTCGTCAACGCCGCCTCCCAGGGAGTCCGACAAAAAAGAGCCCGTCAAATCGATACTCAAAGAGACCAAGCCGGTGGATCCCCCCTCAGAAGCGCAGGTCCGCCAAGAGCGGATCAAGGCCGAATTCCTGCGCGGAGCCTTGGGCGCCGCCCCACCGAACACCAAGCAGGCGCTTGATGCGCTGTTCGCACTGGGCAGACAGCAATCATCGCGCCTCAGGCCGGAGATGAGAGCCGGCGCCAGTACGCAAGTGAAGGAAGAGAAAACCCCGGAGGAAAGCGCAGAACACGAAGAGAACAAGGCCGGCTGAACCGCACCCTGCCCGCCCGACCCCGTCAGGCAGACCCGGATCAGGCCGCTACGTTGGCGATAAAGCCCTGCAACATCCGGTTGAAAGCGCCCGGATGCGACACGTTCATGCCGTGCGATGCGCCGGCGATGGTGTGCATCTCAGCGTGCGCGATCCACTCCGCCAGCCTGGCGACATTGTCGCGGTACATCTGCGGGCTCTTCTCGCCTTGCAGCAGCAGCGTGCGGCACTTGATGCGGCCGGCCAGCTCCTGCGTGTAGGCAGGCAAGGCGTCGAGGAACTGCTTGGGCAAGGTGCTGGCGTTGTCGGTGGTCATCGTGCGAAAGCCCGTCGGGCTCCTGCTCCATGCGCCCGGCACGCTGACCGAGTCGACGAACATTTCCAGGCCGGCGTCGATGGCGCCGGCCTGGATCAATTCCGCCACCTTGGCGCGCAGTGCAACGGTGGCTGCCGGCAGCGATTCTTCCTGCAGCGGGCCACCCGGATCGGCCAGGGTCAGCGACTGCACCAGATGCGGATGCTCCTGCGCCAGCTGGAAGGCGACGCTGCCGCCACGCGAATGACCGACCAGATGCACCGGGCCGATGCCCAGCGCGGCGATGAACTCGGCAACTTCCTCAACATGCGTCTTCCAGCTGAAAGTGCCCAGCGTGTTGCTGTCGGCCAGCGGCCAATAATGGCTCAGGCTCAGCGAGATGCAGTGGAAATGACGCGACAACACCGCCATCTGGGCGTTCCAGTAACGGTAGTCGCACAGCGAACCGTGGATGAACAGCAACGGCTCCCCGCTTCCTTGCGAGACAAACGGAATGCGCCCGCCCGAGAGGGTCGAGGCGAAGCGCAAGTCGGGATCGGCGAGGCTGGCGGGAGAGATGCGTGCGTTCATGTGATGTCCTTTATGCGCACTATGCCCGATACGTATTCTTAAGAAAATCGCGTAATATTGATCGAAATCATCAATTTTTCTGATACTTATGAAATCCCTCGACCTGGATGTGCTGGCGATGATCGTGGCCGTGGCCGACACCGGCAACATCAGCCGCGCCGCCGAACTGGTGCATCGCACCCAGTCCGCCGTGAGCATGCAGATCAAGACGCTGGAGCTGGCGCTGGGCAAGCAGCTGTTCGTGCGCAAGCCCAGGAACGTGATTCCGACCCAGGACGGCGAGGTGCTGCTGACCTACGCGCGCCGCATGCTGACCCTGCGCGACGAAGCCTGGGCCGCCGTGGTGCGCCCGGACGTCACCGGCCGTGTGGTCATCGGCGTGCCGGACGACTACGCGTCCTCGCTCTTCCCGTCGATCCTGAAAAAATTCTCGGCCACCTATCCCAAGGTGGAGATCCAGGTGGTCGGCCTGCCCAGCTCGGCGCTGGCGCCCATGGTCAAGGACGGCACCGTGGACATGGTGTGCGCCACGCGCGTGAAAGGCATCACCGGCGAATTCATCCGCTTCGAGCCGATGGTCTGGGCCACGGTGCCCAGCGCCAGCGAGATCTGGCGCGAGCGGCCGCTGCCGATCGCCGTGTTCCTGCCCGGCAGCGTCGCGCGCGAGAACGCCATCCGCGCGCTGGAGCAGGCCAGGATCGGTTACCGCACCTCCTACGAAAGTCCCAGCCTGATGGGCCTGCTCAGCATGGTGGAGGCCGGCCTGGCGGTGGCGCCGCTGGCGCACTGCGCGGTGCCCAAACACTTCACGCTGCTGGGCCAGGCGCATGAGCTGCCCGACATCGCGCCGCTGGAAATGGTGCTGGCGCGCAGCGCCAAATCCAAGCGCCCGCCCTGCGACTTCCTTGCTGAAAAGATCATGGCGGAGCTGCGCCGCTGAGCGTGTCATCCCGGCTTGCGGCAGTGTTTGAAAACGATAAATAACGATTAAGCATCGGCGAAATCATTCTTTGGGATTTGCGCCGCGCCCACCTAGGATAGCCCCTCGCATATTCGCCCATCGCGGGCCAGACAATAAGGGGAGTTTCATCCATGCAGGCGCAAGTCCGCTTCCAACGCACACCGCAACACAAGACACCGACATCCTGGACAACCCGCGTGGCCGGCCTGGCCGCGGCGGCCGCCATGCTGTTCAGCGGCGCGGCCCATGCCGAAGGCCAGATCCGCATCGCCTACCAGTACGACGTGGGCGACATCCTGCTGCACGTGGTGCGTGAGCAAAAGCTGATCGAGAAATACGCCGCCCAGGAAGGCGTGCAGGCCAAGGTCGAATGGAAGCAGCTCTCCGGCGGCGCCGCGATCAACGACGCCATCCTCTCCAACACGCTGGACGTGGCCTCGACCGGGCTGCCGCCGCTGCTGACTGTGTGGGACCGCACCTATGGCAAGCAGAACATCAAGGCCATCGCCGCCCTGGGCTCACTGCCGACCTATCTGCTGAGCCGCAATCCGGCGGTCAGGACGCTGGCCGACTTCGGCCCGGGCGACCGCATCGCCCTGCCGGCTACTACTATTTCGCTGCATGCGCGACTGCTGCAGATCGCGGCCGCCGCCAAGTATGGCAAGGATAAGTACACCCACTTCGACGAGCTGACCGTCAGCCTGCCGCACAGTGAAGCCGCGGCCGCCCTGCTCTCGGGCAAGACCGAGGTCAACGCCCACTTCGCCAGCCCGCCGTTCCAGTTCCAGGAGCTCAAAGACCCGGCCATCCGCAAGATCACCACCTCCTACGAGATCCTGGGCGGCCCCGCCACCCTGAACATCCTGTGGGCGCCGGAGCGCTGGCAAAAGGAAAACCCCAAGACCTTCACCGCCCTGCGTCGCGCACTGGCCGAGGCGCTCACCTTCGTGCAGGGCAACAAGGCCGAAGCCGCTGCGATCTACGTCAGGCTGGAGAACTCAAAGCTGCCGGTAAGCTTCGTGCAGGAAATCATTTCCTTGCCGGACGTGCAATACACCCTGCAGCCGCAGAACACCTTCAAGCTGGCGTCCTTCCTGGCCGATGTCGGCGCCGTGAAGCACCGCCCGGCATCGTGGAAGGACTACTTCTTCGACGAGGCGCACAAGGACGGCGGCAGCTGAGCTTCCTTGCATTCCTTTGGCGTTCGTCAGCGCGGCAGCTCGCTTAACAAGGGTGCTGCCAGATAGAGCACCTGATAAGCCGCCGCGCCCGTCCCTGCGTCCAGCTCGCTCTCTGCAATCTGCACCCGCGTGATGCGCCATTGCTGTACATCGACTCCGACCGCCGTTGCTACGATGGCAGGCCGGGCGGCGGCTTCCCGGTTGCGTTCGGCCTCCGCCGCCAGCACTGCAGCGAGGTCCGCGTCACGCGGGATATCGACTTCCTCGCGATAGGCCAACCGTGCCGCCTTGCCCTGCCCCTTGCGGGCGTCGAGCACAAACCGCGTATCGATGCGAGGCCGGCCGAAACTGTCGATCACCGAACGGAAGCGGCCGGCGAGGAAATCGCTGAAGGCCGCCTCCTGTCGCCACAGGTAGAGCGAAGAATAGCTGTGACCGGTCGCGCCGTGACGCCCCGCCTCGCGCAACAGGAAGGCCTTGAAGTACAGATCCGGCACGTCGTTCCAGAGGGCGCCGCGCTGCGCTGCGCGGCTGCGGATGATGTCGAGGTCGTAGTCGGCGGGAAGGCGATGTTCGTAATGGGCGATCAGCATGGCGCGGCCTTTATGCGTTGTGGGAAGCGTCAACATAGCCGCCCGCCGCGCGCCTGCCCAGCGGCCGCCGGCTATTTCTGCGATCAGTTTTACGCATGATCGGAAAGCGCATAAGCACAGAAGAAATGAGCGCAACGCGCGCGCGAGGCAGGCCTTATCCTCGGATGCACTGCAGCACATCGCTGCGCTCTCATCCTGACGACATGTCCAAGCAAATTTCCGACCTCGCCATCATCGGCGGCGGCTTCGCCGGTACGGTCACCGCCATCAAGCTGCTGCGCGCCATCCGCGCCGACGCCGACGGCAACGCCGCCCCGGTCTCGATTCGCATCATCGAGAGCCGCGCCGAACTCGGTCGCGGCATCGCCTACAGCACCGACAACGACGACCACATCGTCAACGGCCCGGCGCAGTTGTTCGGCCTGTACCCCGACCGGCCCTCGCACCTGGCCGACTGGCTGGCCGCCAATGCCGCGCGCCACGGCTGGACGCCGCCTGCTGGCGCGAGCTTTGCCGAGGCCTTCCCGCCGCGCCGGCTGTACGGCAGCTACGTGCAGCAGGAGTTGCAGCAAGCGCTGCGCGACGCCGGCGCGCTGGCCAGCCTGGAGTTCGTGCAGGCGCGCGCGCTGGACCTGAACGTGGCCGCGCACGGTTACGACATCACGCTGGACAATGGCCGCCAGCTCGCCGCCGCGCGCGTGGTGCTGGCACCGGGACTATTCCGCGCCGGCAGCGGCTTCTTCAGTTCGCAGGCCGAGCGACGCGAACTGGGCGAACGCTACATCGACGACGTCTGGAATGCGCACGCCTGGAGGGACGTCGGCGGCGATGAAGACATCCTCCTCATCGGCTCCAGCCTGACCGCGCTGGACGCCGCCTTCAACGCGGAGCGCGCCGGCTTCAAGGGGCAATTCCATGCCCTGTCGCGGCGCGGCTTGCTGGTGCAGCCGCGCCGCCAGCTCGCCCCTTGGCCGGACGTGCTGGACGCCGAACGCCTGCCGGAGTCGCTGAGCGAGCTGTTGCGTGCGACACGCATCGCACGCCGCGCCGTAAAGGCAGCCGGCGCGGACTGGCAGCAACTGCCGCCGGCGATCCGGCCGCATGTGCCGACGCTGTGGAACAAGGCCTGCAATGCCGATCGCCAACGCTTCCTGCGTCACATCCGGCCGTTCTGGGAGATTGCCTTGCATCGCGCCGGCCCCGAGTCGGGCAAGAAGCTCGATCAGCTGAACGCCAGCGGACGCCTGCGACAACTGACGGGCCGCATCCGCGCGCTGCGCCCGGCCGGCGACAAAGTCGCAGTGCGATGGACGCCGCGCGGCGACACTGCCGATCAAACGCTGCTGGTCGATCGCGTGGTCAATGCCGCCGGTTATGAATTCGACTGGCTGCGGGTGGACGATACGCTGGTGCGTGCCCTGCTCACCCGCAAGCTGGTGCGCCCGCATGCGACCGGCTTCGGCATCGATGCCGACCCGACCACCGGCGAAGTGCTGGGCGCCGCGGTGGCCGTGCCCGGTACGCTGTTTGCCGTGGGTCATCCGCTGCGCGGCGCGGCCTGGGAGTCCAACTCCATTCCCGAACAAGTGGCCGGCGCCGCCAATACCGCGCTGGCGCTGGCGGCCTCGCTGCAGACCGCCGACCTTGCCTGACCCATTACCAACGTCCCCCCTATGTCCGCTTCCCGATCCCAACTGGCGCTGGGCGCCTTCCTGATGCAAACCGGCCACCACATCGCCGGCTGGCGCCATCCCGGCGCCCAGGCCGATGCCGGCAGCAATTTCGCGCACTACGTCAAACTTGCCCGCCAGGCCGAGGAGGCCAAGTTCGACGCCATTTTCATCTCCGACTCGGTGGGCGTGCGCAACCGCGACCTGGCGTCGCTGTCGCGCACCGCCCGCTCCGATCAGTTCGAACCGCTGACGCTGTTGTCGGCGCTGGCCGCCGTGACCGAGCGCATCGGCCTGATCGCCACCGCCTCGACCTCGTTCAACGAGCCTTACAACATCGCCCGCAAGTTCGCCTCGCTGGACCAGATCAGCGGCGGGCGCGCCGGCTGGAACCTGGTGACCTCCAGCGGCGACGGCGAGGCCGAGAACTTCAACCTGGTCAAGCACCTCGACCACGCGCTGCGCTACGAGCGCGCGGCCGAGTTCCACCAGGTGGTGACGGGCCTGTGGGACAGCTGGGAGGACGACGCCTTCCTGCGCGACCAGGAAAGCGGGCAATACTTCGATCCCGCGAAACTGCATGTACTGAACCACAAGGGCAAGCATTTCTCGGTGCGCGGCCCGCTCAACGTGTCGCGCTCGCCGCAGGGCTGGCCGGTGATCGTGCAGGCCGGCGCTTCGGACGCCGGGCGCGACCTGGCGGCCCGCACCGCCGAGGTGGTGTTCGTGGCGCACCAGACCTTCGACGAGGCGCGCAGCTTCTACAGCGACATCAAGGCCCGCGCCGCAGCCTACGGGCGTGCGCCGCAGGAGATCAGGATCATGCCCGGCATCTTCCCCGTGGTGGCGCCCACGCGCGCCGAGGCCGAAGAAAAATTCCAGTACCTGCAAGAGCTGATCCCGACCGTGGTCGGCGTGGGACTGCTGTCGCAGATGGTCGGCTTTGACCTTTCGCCCTATCCGGTCGACGGTCCGCTGCCGGAACTGCCGCCCACCAACGGCGCCAAGAGCCGCCAGCAACTGATGGTGGATCTGGCGCGACGCGACGGCCTGTCGATCCGCCAGACCTACCTGCGCATCGCCGGCGCGCGCGGGCACCAGCAGGTGGTGGGTTCCCCCTCCGACATCGCCGACCTGCTGGAGACCTGGTTCCGCGACGGCGGCGCCGACGGCTTCAACATCATGTCGCCGGCGCACCCGGCGGGACTGACCGATTTCATTGAGCTGGTGCTGCCCGAGCTGCGCCGCCGCGGGCTGTTCCGCACCGACTACCAGGGCCGCACGCTGCGCGAGCACCTCGGATTGCGCCGCCCGGCGCACCCGTCGGCCCGGCTGCAAGACCTGCAGAACTGAAGCAAGGCGCCGCCGTGCGCTTCGTCCTGTGCGGCATGGCCGAGAAGGCTCAATGCCGGGCACCCGAATCAATACAGCGTCGCCTGCGTACGCTGCGGCAGATCGCGATCATGGCCCTCGGCATCAAAACTGCCGTCGCTCATACGCTGGTGCATGGCGCCCGGCGACGGTGCCGGGCCGGCGCGCACTATGCGGTCACGGTGCGCGCCGGCGTGATCGAGCTGGCATGAACGCCCTGGAAGCTGCGCCGATTTCTGCATATTCAAAGCCGGAAATAGTCGTTCCCACTGACGGCAGCGCTTCCTATACTCGCTCCCATTTGGTGCACGCCGTGCATCAGATCGCATCGCCGCCGCGTCCGGATCGCCACGAGCTCCGGATGCGACGGCCACCCGCGTTCCGGAACTCACAACAACAAGGAAAACACTTCATGAAACTGCATGCCTCATTGACTCCCCTGTTCCTCGCGCTGGCGCTGGTGTCGGGCGCCGCCCACGCCGACAAGCTGGACGACATCAAGAAGGCCGGCGTGCTGCGCGTGGCCGCGTTCGACGGCAATCCGCCGTTCGGCTACGTGGACGCCTCCACTAAAAAGATCGTCGGCCTGGACATCGACTATGCCAACGAACTGGGCAAGAAGCTGGGCGTGAAGGTCGAGATCGTGCCGACCAATCCGGCCAACCGCATTGCGCTGCTGACCTCCAACAAGGTCGACCTGGTGTTCGCCAACTTCACCATCACTGAAGACCGCGCCAAGGTGATCGACTTCAGCATCCCTTATATCGCCTCGGGCCAGCAGTTCCTGGCGAAGAAGGGCCTGCTCAAGAGCGCCGACGACATCAAGAAGGTCCGTGTCGGTACCGACAAGGGCACCACGATGGAAACCACGCTGCGCGACAAGTATCCCGACACCAAGGTGGTGCTGTATGACGACACCCCGCTGGGCCTGGCCGCCCTGCGCAACGGCAACATCCAGGCGTTCAGCCAGGACGGCACCAAGCTGACCGCCATCCTGGGCACGCTGCCGGACAAGGACAAATACGAGATCCCGCCCTTCGCCATCTCCGAGGAGTACGAAGGCGTGGGCGTACCCAAGGGCGAGACCCGCTTGGTCGGCTACCTGAACGACTGGCTGCGCGACCTGGAGAAGAACGGCACCGCCCAGCAGATCTACGACAAGTGGTTTGGCCCGCAAAGCGCCCAGCCGCTGCCGCGCCTGTTCAAGATCGGCGATACCAAGCTGAGTCAGAAGTAACTCGCTCCCGGCTTGCCCGGGCAGGGCCAGTGGCCGGCATCGCGCCGGCTGCTGGCTTTTTTGTCTTTCCTGTCGCCCCTATCGCTCATCATGTTCGGCCATCTTCTCGCCCCCAAATATCTGTACTGGATGTGGCAGGGTTTCCTGACCACGCTCTGGCTGACGGCCATGGTCGCCGTGCTCGCCACGCTTTTCGGCATGCTGCTGGCGGCTGCGCGTTCTGCCCGCACGCGCTGGATCCATGCGCCGGCGGCGGCCTATACCTCGCTGTTTCGCAATACGCCGCTGCTGGTGCAACTGCTGTTCTGGTACTTCGGCGTGCCCAGTTTCTTCCCAGAGGGGGCGATGGATTGGCTCAACGCCGATCACGTGCTGTCGCTGTTCGGCCCGCTGGCGCTGCGCTGGCCCTCCTTTGAATTCCTGGCCGCGCTGTGCGGGTTGGTGTTTTACACCACCGCCTATGTCGGCGAAGAGATCCGCTCCGGCATTCGCGGCGTAGCGCCCGGCCAGGCGTTGGCGGGTGCGGCCATCGGCATGACGCGCTGGCAGGTGCTGCGCCACGTGGTGCTGCCGCAGGCGATCCGGCTGACGTTGCCCTCGTTGCTGGGGCAGTACATGAACATCCTGAAGAACACTTCGCTGACCATGGGCATCGGCCTGGCCGAGTTGTCCTATGCCTCGCGCCAGGTGGAGTCGGAAACCTTCCTCGCCTTCCAGGCCTTCGGGGTGGCTACGCTGCTCTACATCGCCGCCATCGCGGTGATCGAAAGCGCCGGCCACCTGCATCTGCGGGCACGCCGGCAACGCCAAGGGAGGGCCTGATGGATCTCTCCGTGCTGCTTGACAACCTGCCCTACCTGCTCTGGGGGAATTATCCGGACGGCGCGCTGGGCGGCGCCGCCCTGACCTTGCTGCTGAGCGCGGGCTCGGCGCTGTTGTCGGTGATCCTGGGCCTGGGGCTTGGCGTCCCGCTGGCGCTGGGGGACGGCCTCTGGCACCGGCTACTGCTGCTGGTGCTCGGCTTCTTGCGGGCCATTCCGGTGCTGATGCTGATTTTCTGGACCTACTTCCTCTTGCCGATTGCCTTCGGCATCGACGTGCCCGGCGTGCTGTCGGTGATGGCGGCGTTGTCGCTGGTGAGCGGCGCCTATCTGGCGCATTCGGTGGCCGCCGGCATCGCCGGCATCAGTGCCGGGCAATGGGAGGCCGCAATGTCCCTGGGCCTGCCGCGGCTGGCGGTGCTGCGCCATATCATCCTGCCGCAGGCGCTGCAGATCATGCTGCCCTCTTTCGTCAACCAGTGGGTCACGCTGGTCAAGGACAGTTCGCTGGCCTACATCGTCGGCGTGGGCGAATTGTCTTTCGTGGCGGCGCAGGTCAACAGCCGGCTGATGGTGCATCCGGCGGAGGTGTTCCTGTTCGTCGGGGTGTTGTACTTCCTGCTGTGCACTGCGCTGGAGCAGTTCGCCTTGTGGGTGGGACGCTATTTCAGGCCCGCGCGCATCGCCGCGCGGGAGGCGCGCCGGCAGGATCCGCGCGCAACCGCCGCCGCCGATGCGATCCAGGCCGAAGCCGTGACCTGACTTTTCGGGCGAAATGCGCCCGCCGCCTTTCATTTCCGGTACGTGCTGCCGTTAACGCGTCATAACGCGAAAACGAGCCAGCACGAAGCGCCAGCCGTATGGTCTTCTTCGTTGCCTTTCAAATAACAGACAGAACATACGCAGGGCTTCATGATCCACATTCTCCGTTCATCCTCCTCGCTGGCGAAGGTGCTGGTGCTGCCGTTTGTGGTGCTGATCGTGATGTTGTCGCTGCTCATCGGCGGCTTGTCCTATCTGGCGGGAAGCCAGGCAGTGGTGTCGGTGGCCGAGCAGATGCTGAACCAGACCGCCGACCGCATCGCGCTGACCGTGCAGCGGCATGTGGACGGCGCCACCGAGGTGCTGGAGTCGGCGCTGCCGCGCGACCTGCCGGTGGCCGACAAGGTCAATGACGACCTGCAGATGCTGCGCGCCCGCTTCTGGAGCGCCACCTCCATGCATCCGGGCCTGAGCAATTATGTTTTCTACGGCAACCGCCACGGCGACTTCGTGGGGCTGTTCCGCCGCGCCGCCGACGACGGCGAGCTGCGCGTCAAGCTGGGCTCGCAACCTTATCGCAGCGCCTATCGCGTGCAGCGCATCCGCGGCCCGCTGGGCATGGCCAGCAATGAAGAGACGCCGTTCGATCCGCGCCAGCGCCCCTGGTACCAGGCCGCCGCCAACGCCGACCGCGAGGCCTGGAGCGACATCTACATCAACTACTGGGACAAGGACCTGGTCACCACCCGCTCGCGCCTGGTGCTCTCGCCGGAGGGCCGCTTCGAGGGCGTGATCGCGGCCGATGTCTCGCTGCGCGCGCTTAACGACTTCGTGGCCGGTTTGCACGTGAGCCCGCGCGGCGTGGCCTACGTGATGGAAACCAACGGCAACCTGGTGGCCGCCTCCGACGGCGACAGCGTGCGTGTCGACCCGGCCGGCGAGATCAGTCGCCTGCGCGTGGAGGACAGCGACAACGCGCTGGTGCGCAGCACCTTCGCCACCCTGCAGCACTACCTGGCGCAGGAGCAGCTCGACGGCGGCGCCACGCGCACCTTCACCTATACCGGGCCGGACAACGAGACCGTCTACGCCGCCTATTCCTGGGTACGCGACAACGCCGGCCTGTCATGGGTGACGGTGGTGGCGGTGCCGCGCGGCGATATCCTGGAGTCGCTCGACAAGAACGTGCGCTGGACGCTGCTGATCTCGGCCGCTACGGTGGCGGCGGCCTTGCTGGTGGGCCTGAGCGTGGTGCGCTGGGTGGTGCGCGACGTGCAGCGCCTGTCGCGCGCGGCGGCCAAGATCGGCCGCGGCCAGATGAATGTGGCCCTGAAGATCGAGCGGCGCGACGAGATCGGCCAGCTGGCGCACAGCTTCATGGAAATGCAGGCCGAGCTGAGCACCGACAAGCTGACCGGCGTCACCAGCCGCGCCGCGCTGCTGCGCTACCTCGACGCTGCCGTCAACAAGCGCGGCCGGCGCGCCAACGAACTGTTCTCGCAGTTCACGCTGCTGTTCATCGACCTCAACCGCTTCAAGGCCATCAACGACAACCTCGGCCACGACTACGGCGATCTGACGCTGATCGAGGTCGGCCAGCGCCTGCGCAGCATCGTGCGCGAGGACGACATCGTGGCGCGCTTCGGCGGCGACGAGTTCGTGCTGGTGTTCTGGGGCATCGCGCAGGAAGAATTCGCCGCGAAGGTGCGCGCCAAGATCGAGAAGGTCCTGGCGCCGCCGCTGCAATGCCTGCAGGACGTCGAAGGCGCCCAGGGCATGACGGTGGGCGCCTCCATCGGCGTGGCCTTCTATCCGCGCGACGGCAAGGATGTGGAGTCGCTGCTCAAGCTGGCCGACCAGGGCATGTACGAGGACAAGGCGGCCGGCCGCAAGAGCGAGCGCTGAGCCGGCGCGCTAGTTTGATCCCTTGAGCAGGCCGAGTCGGACCAGGCTTTGCGCGGTGGCGACGATGGCGTCCTCGCGCGAACGCGGCGACCAGCCCAGCAGGCGTCGCGCCTTGTCGCCGCTGGCGTTCAGGTTCACGCCCAACAGCGGCAGCGCCGTCTTCATCGCCGGATTGCGCCCCAGCAGCAGGCGCGCCAGCCAGTTCGGCAGCACCCGGCGCGGCACCCTGGCAGCCGCCTGGCCCATGCGCTGGCGCAGCACCCGGGCCACCTCCTTCATCCACATGCTCTCGCCGGCGATGGCGATGAAGCGCTCGCCGGCAGCGGCCGGGTGCGTCATCGCCAACAGGTGCAAGTCGGCCACGTCGCGCACGTCGACGAAGCCGGAGTTGATCTTCAGGCAGCCCGGCTGGCCGTCCATCATGGTCTTGATGATGCGGATCGAGTGCGAATAGTCGGCGCCCAGCGCCGGCCCCAGCACCGCCACCGGGTTCACGGCGGCCAGCTGCATGTTGCCGCCCTCTCGGGCCATGAACTCCCAGGCCGCCAGCTCGGAGCGGGTCTTGGACTTCTGGTAGGGCGCCACGTTGCCCTTGAGGTTGGTCCAGTCGTTCTCATTGAACGGACGCTGCATGCGGCCATGACCCGCGCCGATGGCGCCAAAGGCGGAGGTCAGCACCACCCGCTCCACGCCGGCATCGCGCGCGGCGCGCAGCACGCGCAGGTTGCCGTCCACCGCCGGGCGGATCCAGTCCTCCTCGGCCACCTGCGGGCCGGACGGTGTGGGCGATGCGCCGTGCATCACATAACGACAGCCTGCGGCGGCCTGCGCCCAGCCCTCGTCATTGCTGAGGTCGGCGGCGACGAAGCTCAGGCGCTCGCCGGCCGTGACGCCGCCGACTTGCAGATGGGCCCGCACTTCGGCCTCGCGCTTGAGCTCGCGCACGGTGGTGCGCACCCGGTAGCCTGCCTGCAGCAGCGCGATGATGCAGTACTGGGCAATGAAGCCCGTGCCGCCGGTGACCAATACCAACTCTTCTTTCATGTGCTTCATGACTATGTTCCGAATAAGGCGCAATGCGCCGACCGGCAGAAGATAAGGCGTCCGGCCCGGATTTTGAATGCTTGTAAATCCCTTTTACTTGCGTGATAGTACGGAGATGAAAACCGACCCGTTCTCCGACATCCTCCGGTTCACCCGCGCCGAAGCAATCAGCACCGGCGGCTTCAGCGCCGGCGGCCCATGGGCGTTACGCTTTCCGGCGCCAGCCAAGATCAAGTTCTTCGCCATCGTCAAAGGCCATTGCTGGGTGCACCTGGACGGCGAGCCGTCGCCGTTGCTGTTCAACACCGGCGATGTCGGCCTGCTGACGGCGGCGCGCGCGTTCACGCTCTCCAGCGAGCCGGGGGTGGAGCCGGTCGACGCCATGGAAGTGTTCAGCGGGAAGAAAGCGGTCGCCATCGGCAACGGCCAGGATTTCGCCCACATCGGCGGACATGTGCTGCTCGACAGCACCAGCGGCAAGCTGCTGCGCGATGTGCTGCCGCCCTGGATCCACGTGCCGGCCGATACGCCGCAGGCGATCAATTTCCGCTGGATGCTGCAGCAGCTGGTGGATGAACGCAAGACGCCGCAACCGGGCGGCGAGCTGGCCTCGGCCCAGCTGGCGCAATTGCTGTTCATCCAGATCCTGCGCGCTCATTTGAATACCACCGGGCCCATGCCCAACGGCTGGCTGCGCGCGCTGGGCGAGCCGCGCCTGGCCCCGGCTCTGCACCTGATGCACGGCGATCCGGCCTATCCCTGGCAGCTGGAAGAACTGGCCCGGGCCTGCGCCATGTCGCGCACCACCTTTGCCGCCCGCTTTCGCAATGCCGCCGGCGTGGCGCCGCTGACCTATCTGTCCAACTGGCGTATGCACCTGGCCGAACGTGCGCTGCGCGAGGGCAGCGAGCCGGTGGCCAGCGTGGCGCAGGCGCTGGGCTATACCTCGGAGAGCGCGTTCAGCAACGCCTTCAAGCGCGTGACCGGGGCTTCTCCGCGCAGCTATCGCAGCAGCGCCCGGAAGCGCGCTTCCACGCCGGCCTGAGCGTCGCGCCCGAGTGGCAACTCAGTGGCGCCTAAGGCTGCATCTGCGGCCCGGCCGGATTGCCGCTGTCGTCCTCGTCGTTGTCTTCGTCGCCGGTGATGTTGAGCTCCTTGCCGACCTCTTCCTCGTCGATGCCGCTGACGTGCTGCAGGCCGATGTCCTCTTCCTCCAGCGATTCCGGGCGGTGACGCTCCTCGCGCCGGCGCAGTTGGGTGACTTCTTCCAGCTCCGCATCCTCGCCCTCAATCCTGGCCTCACCTTGCAGCAGGCGGTCCGCCTCTTCCTCCGGCAGGCTGGTGGCCAGCGATGACCTGCCGTCCTGCTGCTCGGGCGGGGCTTCGGAATATTGTTCCTGCTGGCGTGCGGCCTGCTGGTCGCTGCCGTGCTGAGTGTCTCGGATTTGCTTGGCCATGGCGCTTCTCCTCTGGTGATCCAAAGACCACAGCATGACCCCGGCCAAGGCCGAGCCATATCGGCCGGACGCCTTTGCCGGCGTGGGCGTTTGCCGTCACGCCTGTCGGACGGCAGGCGACGTCCTGCAGAGCACGCCGTTCAGCGCGCGCGGGCGCCGGGTGCGGATGCGACCGGGGGCTCGCGGCAATCGTCGGGAATGTCTTCACCCGGGGTGACCAGCGGCACCACCGCCGCCAAGGGCGCCACCAGCGCCAGCGCGGCGGCGGCGCCCGCCTTGGCCGCCAAGGGGCCGGTATGCGCGCCGATCTGCGGATGGCTGAAGCTGCCCTTGACGAACAGCGGCGTGCGCAGCGACAGCAGCCGCAGGTGCTTGGTGCGCGGCCGGATGTCCAGGTCCAGCAGCTCGCGCGCGAGGTCGACGTGGCCGCTGACCTCGATCAGGGCGTCCTCGGTATTGAGCACGAAGCGCCGCATCCCGGCTTGGCCGCGCGCGATGCGCACATCGGCCACGGCGCAGTGCAGGCGCACCTGCTTGTCCTGGTAGAAGCGCGCGAACACGGCATCGGCCAGGTTCAGCCCGGCGGCTTCCAGGATGAACTGGCTGATCGAGCCTTCGCTGACCTCGGCCTTGAGCGTGCCGTCGGCCGTGCCCAGCATCGCCGCGATCGAATTGCCGGCGCCGCTCAATTCGGCGCTGCCGTCGATACGGCCGAAGCTGGCCTGCATCGATGCCAGCCGGGGAAACAGGCGCTTGACCTGCAGGTCGTGCGCAGTCAACTGCAGCCGGCCGCGGATGGTGTCTTGCCGGCCGTCCAGCGTGAGCTTGCCGTCGGCCTTGCCGCCAGCCATGGAAAACCGCACCGGGTCGAAGCTGAGCACGCGATCCTTCAGATAGATACGCGCGCTGGGCTCATGCCAGATGAATTTGGGCAGCAGCGCGAACTGCTCGCCGGTGAAGTTGATCTCGGCGTCCAAGGCATCCCAGCGGGTCGGCTCGAAGGCATGCGCCGGCAGGACCTTGCCGTCCGGCTTGCCGGCGGCGCCGCTGCCCGGCGGCGCCACGTCGGCCAGGCGCAGCAGTTTGGAGTGGAAGGTGGTGCGCAGTTGCGGCCGGCCGCGTCCGCGCAGGTATTGGGCGTCGCCCGCGAAGTCGCTCTCGCCCACGGTGCCGGTGAAGCGCTGGTAGCGCCAGTCCCACAGCGCCGGCTTGCCGCCTTCGCGAATGATGGCAAGCTGCCCTTGCGTGGTGAACGCGCGCGACTGCGGCAGCAGCACGCCGGTGGCGGGATAGAGATCAGCCAGGGTGTCGCCGGCCAGGCTGAGTCGGAGATCGGCGCGGGCCAGGCGGTGCGGGTTAGTGAGCGTGCCGTCGAGGCTGGCTTGTACGCGCCCGATGCTGCCTTTGGCCTGCAGCGGATACAAGGCGCCGTCATTGAGCAGGTCGAGCAAAGCGCCGCCCTGTCCGTCGGCCTTCACCTCGGCCTCTTTGTAGCGTCCCGACAAGACGGCCGAGATGGCCAGGTCCGGCACGTCATTCTTCAGCACGCCCCGCGGGGTGTTGGGCAAGGGCTTGAGCGCGGCATTGAGGTCAATATCCAGCGGCAGGTCGACGTAGCGCAGGGTCACCCGGTCGAATTCCAGGCGGTGGATGTCGTAGCTCCAGACCGGCTCTTCGGATGAAGAGAAGCGCCAGTTCTTGCGCACGTCGGTGGCGCGCTCCATCACCACCTGGGCGCCGGTGAGGCGCAAGTCGTTGATCAGCCAGTGCTTGCGCAGGAGCGGCCACGGCGAAAAACAGACGTCCACCGCGTCGGCCCGGGCCAGCAAGGGGCCGCTGGAGGCCCAGTCGGCGTTGGCGATGCTGATACGGTCGGCTTTCACCCGCAGGCACGGCAGCAGCCGGCTGGCGCCGGGCTCGCTGTCCGGGGCGCGGCTCCAGGAGAGCGCCAGGTTGCCGTCGACCCGGATCTGGCGATCCAGCACCGCCGACAGCCGGGCCGTGACCCATGGCTTGGCCAGGTTCCAGTCGAACAGCGCGACGGCGGCAGCTGCGACCAGCACCAGCGCCGCCAGCGTACCCAGCAGCCATCCCATCATTCGCAGCGGCAACCGCAGCCGAGCTTGCATTCATGCCTCCGTATCGGTTCGCCTCATTGTTATTGTCTGCTATCCGTAGGGTGCGGACGCAGCAAGCTCAACCTGGCGAGTATCGGATACGCAGCGGCGCCGGCCTATAGGCGAAGCGGCAATGCGCCTGTAATCCTTGCGGCAATCAAGCCTGCACGCGCGCCGGGCGCGGGCCGTAGCGCAGGGTCAACAAGGTGCCCAGCGTCAGCGTCACGGTGGCGAAGATGGTGCCGCCCAGCGCGCCGACCTGGTCGACCAGCAAGCCGCCGCCAATGGCGCCGCTGGCAATGGCGACCTGGAACGCCGCCACCAGCAGGCCGCCCGCGCCTTCGGCGTGATCCGGCGCAGCGCGCACGATCCAGGTCTGGAAGCCGACCGGAAAGGCGCCAAAGGCGAAGCCCCACAGCGCAATCGACACCGCCGCGACAGTCGCCGAGGATCCGGCCGCCCACAGCGTGGCTGCCAGCAAGGCGATCAGGGCGCCGCCGGCGACGATGGCCAGGCGCTCGCTGCGCTCGGCGATGAAGCCGCCGGCGAAGTTGCCGAAGAAGCCGCCCACGCCATAACCCAGCAGCACCGCCGAGATCGTCGACACCGACAGATGCGTGACGTGCTCCATCAGCGGGCGGATATACGTGAAGCCGGCAAAGTGGCCCGAGATCACCAGCAGCACCGCCAGCAAGGCCACGCGCACGTCGCCGCGGCCGAGCAGGTGGAACAGCACCGACAGGCTGGGGTTGTCCTTGGGCGGCAGCTTGGGAATGGCGACCACCTGGATCACTAGCGTGATTACGCTGACCACGCCGGCGGCCACGAAGGCGCTGCGCCAGCCCCATAGATCACCCATGTAGGCGCCGATCGGCGCGGCGCACACGGTGGCGATCGAGACGCCGGCCAGGATCACCGACATGGCGCGCGCAAACACCTTCTCCGGCACCATGCGCATGGCCAGCGCCGCGGCCATCGACCAGAAGCCGCCCAGCGCAACGCCCAGCAGCACGCGCGCGCCCAGCAGCACCGACAGGCTGGTGGCCGACACCGCCAGCACGTTGGAGACGATCAGCAACAGCGTCAGCGCCACGATCACGCGCTTGCGGTCGAAGTTGCGGGTGATGACGGGGATGGTCGGGGCGGCAATGGCGCCGACGATGGCCGTGGCGGTGACCGCCTGGCCGGCCGCGCCGTCGGTCACGCCGAGGTCGGTGGACATGGCGGTCAGCAGGCTGGCCGGCAGGAACTCGGCCGTGACCAGGCCGAACACGCCCAGCGCCAGGCTGATGATGCCGCCCCAATTGCTATGGGTGATGGCGGAGTTTGATTGCGAGCCGGTGGAGGCGGCCGGGGAAGCTTCTAGCATGGCAGTTTCTCTGGAAGGATCAAAAATGATCGAAATTGGGGAGTTGTGGCAGTGTAGGACGAGCAGACTGGACTTTCCATGCCTATAACGCTTATTCTCATGACTATTCGTCCAAACTTGCCTGCCATCAGGATGAGAGCTCGAACGTGAGCCCAAGGAGCCCGCCATGAACGTCAACGACCTGCCCCAGCCGTCCCGCCTGCCCACCGTGCCGGACATGCCCGACACGCTCACCGAGATCCTGCTGGGCCTGCGCCTGGACGGCGTCGAATACGGCCGCTGCGTGATGCGCGAGCCCTGGGCCATCGCCTTCCATCCCAGGCCGGAGGCCAGCTTCCACTTCGTCGCCCAGGGCGGCTGCTGGATGCGCACCCAGACCAGCGAGTGGATGCAGCTTAATCCGGGCGACGCGGTGCTGCTGCCGCGCAGCACCTTTCACGTGCTGGCCAGCTCGCCAGACGTGCCCTGCGTGGACATCGAGGCGCTGGCGAAGAAGCCTGTTTCCGAAAACATCTATCTGGTCAACGGCACCGCCGGCGACAGCCTGGTAACCGACGACGCCGCCCCGCCCTCGCAGGTGCTGTTCTGCGGCACGATGCGCTTCAACCTCGATCCGCTGCATCCGCTGCTGGCCATGATGCCGGACGTGATGCGCGCCTGCGACCTGAGCCAGCGCGACCCGGCGGTGCTGGCCATGCTGGAGGCGATGGAGCGCGAAATCCAGATGAACCGCATCGGCGCCTGCGGCATCCTGGCGCGACTGGCTGACGTGCTGGCCGCCAGCATCATCCGCGCCTGGGTGGAATGCGCCTGCTCGGACGCCACCGGCTGGATTGCCGCAGTGCGCTGCCCGCAGATCGGCCGCGTGCTGGCCGCCGTGCACAAGCAGCCGGAGCGCGAGTGGTCGGTGGCCGAGCTGGCCGAGGTCATGGGCGCGTCGCGCTCCAGTTTCATCGAGAAGTTTTCCAACACGGTCGGCGAAACGCCGGCCAAGTACGTGGCGCGCGTGAAGATGTTCCAGGCGCGTCACTGGATCGCCCGCGAAGGCATGCGCGTGGCGGTGGTCGCCAGCCGTCTTGGCTACGACTCGGAGGCCTCCTTCAGTCGCGCCTTCAAGCGCGTCATCGGGCATCCGCCCAGCGAAGCGCGCATCGGCTGAGGCGCCGTGAAGCTTGAACGCTGCCGCCGGCCGGCAGCGTTTTAGGGCGTCGCCAGCAGGAATTCGCGCAAGTCGGCACAATAGCGGCCTTTACATCGCGCCATTCGGAGCATCTGCGCCGTCCGTACCATGAGCACCCTCGCCCAACATCCACCCAAGCACCTGCCCAACCACCCGCGCTTCATCCTGTTCCTGGTATGCGCCTTCGCGTCCGCCGGCCAGCTGGCCATCGACATTTACGTGCCGGCCCTGCCGACCATGGCGCACTTCTACCAGACCTCGCCGCAGGCCATCCAGTCCAGCGTGACCGGCTACCTGTTCGCCTATGCCTTCGGCCAGCTGGTGTTCGGGCCGCTGGCCGACGCCTACGGTCGCAAGCGCATCCTGCAGGCCGGCCTGGCGCTGTTCACGTTGGGCTGCATCCTGTCGCTGCTGGCCACCAACCTGGAAACCTTCGTGCTGGCCCGGGTGCTGCAGGGCTTCGGCATCGCCACCACCAACCTGCTGGCCAAGACCATCATCAGCGACTCCTTCACCGGACAGACGCTGGTGCACGCCTTCACCTACATGTCCATCGCCTGGGGCTTGGCGCCGATCATCGCGCCGGTCATCGGCGCGCACCTGCAGGAAGCCTTCGGCTGGCGCTCCTGCCTGGTGTTCCTGCTGCTGTATTCGTTCGTGATGTGGGGCGTGCTGTGGCGCTACCAGGAGACGCTGCCCAAGCCGGTGCGGCTGCATCCGCAGACGCTGTTCAAGAACGCCCGCATGGTGCTGGCAAGCCCCGTGTTCCAGAGCTGCTTCCTGGCGCAGGGCTTGTGCTACAGCATCCTGCTGGTGTTCAACATCGTCGGCCCGTTCATGGTGCAGAACACGCTGCAGCTGCCGCCGACCTACTTCGGCTACCTGGCGCTGGCGATCGGCCTGATGTACTTCCTGGGCGGCATCTCCAACCGCATCCACCATGCGCGCCTGCCCAGCGCCGAACAGCGCCTGCGCATCGGCGCGCGCGTCATGACCGGCGCCTCCTTCGCCATGCTGGTGCTGGCGCTGACGGTCGGCCTGAAGGTATGGACGCTGACCGCACCGGTACTGCTGATGGGCTTCTGCGCCGGCGCCATGTACCCGACGCTGATGGCCAAGGGCAACTCCATCTTCCCGCACATCGCCGGGCTGACCAGCGCCATCCTCGGTTTTGCGCTGCTGCTGGTGTCGTCGGCGATGATGGCGCTGGCCGGCTTCGTCTCCATCCATAGCCTGACGCCGCTGGCGGTGTTTTTCGTGATCATCGGCGCCACCGTGATCCTGATGGTGGGCAAGCTGCTGCAGCACCTGCAGCAGCCGGCGGCGATTGCCGCCCCTGCCGCTGCCAACGAGCCCGGCTGAACCGGCGCCGGCTCAATGTGAAAAATGCCGTTCAGTTGATCGCTGAGCGGCATTTTTGTTTGTGCCTGCTCGCGACGCCGCGATACGGATTCATGCGCCGCAAACGTCGCTGGTGAGCGTATCGAGCAACGCGGCAGGGCGTTGCCGCCGCCGGTGATCTCGGCGGAAGTCCCGCCAATCACCTTGGCGCTGGAGCAAGCGCCGCCGATCAATCTGCGACTGGCCGTATCGCGCCACCTGCTGCACTGCCCCACCGGGCCCGTGATGATCTGCCAGCCTTGCGCGTTGCGGGCCGTACACAAGATGCCGCCAACATCTGAAAAGCCGTGCAAATACATCCACTTAGCGCAGGTTTCCATGGCCACTGGCGGCGGAAACGGGCACAATGACGGCTTGGCGCGCAAGCTCGCCGGAAGTTATTTTTGAGGGAAAATAATTTCCAAATGTTGTCAGTCCGGCACATCAGAAAAATCCTGATATCCGGTCAACTGTATGGGGAATAGGATGACGCCATCAGATCAACGTTGGCCATCCTTCACGAGGGAAAAATGAACGTGTTCCAGTCTTTGATGCACTACGGCTCCTATGCCCTGGCTTTCTACGCTTTGTACGTTGTGGCAGGTTCGCTGGCCTTCGGTTACTACATCTGGCGTCGCGTCTACAGCGCCCCGCAGGCCAAGCCTGTGCCGGTTGCGCGCAGCCTGCGCGATACCGATTCCCACCTCGGCTGAATCCATCGGTTCGACGTTCGACGACTGCGCCCGCGTGGCCGGTTCGGGGCGAGCCGCTGTTGCTCGCCGGCATTGGCGCCGATGCCGTACGATGCTCCTGGTTTTCGTCGCTTGAATCGCCTTTCAATGCCCTTTATTCACCCATATTTTTTGGTAAATAAAATGCAATGATTGCTTGTTGGTGGTCTGCCGCCACAGCCGCGTTCAGCCCTCAATCAAAAAGGGCCGGATTCCCTCGAATCCGGCCCTTTGTCATTTTCGCTTCCAGTTGCGTTGTCTAGTGCGGTAAGCCCAGATTACGGTTGGCCGGCACCGCCACGTCCATCAGTCTTGGCGGAGGCAGGTTCAGGTTGTTCATCAGCTCCACGAAGGCTTCCAGCGAGCGGCCGGCCAGCCGGCTGTTGTGGCGCTTTTCCCAGCCGATGGTGGAAACCGAGCGCCCCTTGTAGTCGTGCGCCGGCCACAGCATGGTGGCGTCGGGCAACGTAAATAAGCGTGAGGTGACGCTGTGATACATCTCCTCGGCGCTGCCGCTCTGGAAGTCGGTGCGTCCGCAGCCGTCAATCAGCAAGGTGTCGCCAGAGAACAGATTGCCGCGCCACAGGTAGCAGACGCTGCCGGCGGTGTGGCCGGGCGTATGGACCACGTGGATCTTCTCGCCCTGCTCCGCCCCGCCAAAGCGCACCACGTCGCCATGGCTCAGCTGCACATCGGCCGGCGCAATGCCACAGCCGATCGGGGCGGCGGTCCTGGCGCCGGTCAGCTGCTGGAGGCGGCCGGCCGAGGTGACGTGGTCGGCGTGGTTATGGGTTTCCAGGATATAGGCCAGGCGCAGGCCGAGGCGCTCCAGATGCGCCAGGTCGCGCTCGCAGTGCTTGTCGACCGGATCGATCAGCACCGCTTCGCCGTCGGCGGCAAGCAGGTAGGTATAGGTGCTCGATTCGGAATCGAAGAGCTGGATGGGCAGGGAATTCAAGGGACCTCCGGGGCGCCGGGGTGGCGCAGTCAAACGCGGGCAAACATGCGCAAGCATACGCTGTTGCGCCGCATTAGAACAGCTCCTGCTGAGGTGAGGTGACAGCCGCGAAGCTGTCGCCGACAAAGGCGAGGATGGCGTCGGCCACCGGCGCCAACTGGCGCTCCAGGTAGTGGGCGTAGTCGATGGCGGCGCTGCGCTTTTCCAGCGGCTCCGGGCCGGCGGTGGTCATCACGTAGTTGATCCAGCCGCCCTGCTGGTATTGCAGCGGCCGGCCGTCCTCACGGTTGACCTCGTCGGCCATGCGCGCGGCGCGCACGTGGGGTGGCACATTCTTCTCGTAGTGGTCGAGCTGGCGACGCAGGCGCTTGCGGTAGACCAGCTGTTCGTCCAGCTTGCCGGCCAGCAGGTCGGCAACGTAGGCGGCGATGTAGTCGCGGTATGGCTCCTTGCGGAAAATGCGCAGGTACAGCTCCTGCTGAAACTGCTGCGCCAGCGGCGTCCAGTCGGTGCGCACGGTTTCCAGGCCCTTGTAGGTTACTTTGTCCTCGCCATCGGCGGTGCGCACGTAGCCGGCGTAGCGCTTCTTGCTGCCGACGTCGGCGCCGCGCACGCTGGGCATCAGGAAGCGCTGGTAATGCACCTCGTATTGCAGCTCCAGCGCGCTGTCGAGCCGGTATTCCTGCTGCAGGCGCTCACGCCACCAGTCATTGATTCGCGCCACCAGCGCCAGCCCGATGGCGCGCGCCTGCTCGTCGTCGTGGGCGCGCTTCAACCAGACGAAGGTGGAATCGGTGTCGCCGTAGATGACTTCATAGCCCTGCTCCTCGATCAGCTCGCGCGTGCGGTGCATGATCTCGTGGCCGCGCCGCGTGATGGACGACGCCAGCCGCGAATCGAAGAACCGGCAGACCGTCGATCCCAATACGCCGTAGAAGGAGTTCATGATGATCTTCAGCGCCTGCTGCAGCGGCTTGTTGCCGCGCTGCTTCGCTGCCTCGCGCGCCTGCCAGATCTGCTCGATGATGGCCGGCAGGCTGTGGCTGCGACGCGAGAAACGCGCGCCGTTGAAGCCGGGCACGGTGTCGGCCTCAGGCTCGTTCAAGGTGCCGTCCACGAGCCCCACCGGATCGATCAGGAAGCTGCGGATGATGCTGGGATACAGGCTCTTGTAGTCCAACACGATCACCGAGTCGTACAGCCCCGAGCGCGACTCCATGACGAAACCGCCCGGGCTGGCGATCGCCTCGGCATCGCCCAGGTTGGGCGCCACATAACCCTTGCGGTGCATCTGCGGCATGTAGAGATGGGTGAAGGCGGCCACCGAACCGCCGGTGCGGTCGGCCTGCAGGCCGGTGACGCTGGCGCGCTCGAGCAGGAACGCCAGGATCTCGGTCTTGGCGAAGATGCGGGTGACCAGCTCGCAGTCCTTGAGGTTGTAGGTCGCCAGCGCGGCGCGGTCCTCAGCGAACATGCGGTCGATCTCGTCCATGCGCTGGTAAGGCGTGGCGATCGCCTTGCCCTCGCCCAGCAGCGACTGCGCCACGTTTTCCAGGCTGAAGGACGGGAAATTCCAGAACGCCGAGCGCAGGCTCTCGATGCCGTCGATCACCAGCCGCCCCGGCGCCGTGACCAGCATGTGATTGGCGCGAAAACCGTGTTCACGCCACTCCAGCGGCTTGCCGGCGCGCCCCAGGCGCAGCGTGGTCTGGTATTTGGTCGCCTGCTTTTGCAGCACGTTGAGGTCGAACTGGATCAGGTTCCAGCCGATGATGGCGTCGGGGTCATGACGCGCCATCCAGTCGTTCAAGGCCTCGATCAGCGCCTTGCGCGAGTCGCAGAAATGCAGCTCGAAATCGACCTGTTCCACCGCCCCGCTGCCCGGCGCCAGCGCATACACGGTGCGCTGGCCGCAGCCCTCGATGGCGATTGAGTAGAGCTCGCCGTGCCAGCTGGTCTCGATGTCCAGCGACGCCAGCTTCAGCGCCGGGCGATAGGCCGCGAGCGGACGGATGCGGGCGTCCGTCAACACGCCCTCGGCGTCCGGCGTGCCCGAGAACGCCAGCGGCGCGTTGATGAAGCGCTCCATCAGGTAGCGCTCGGGCGGCCGCACATCGGCCTCGTAGACGGGGATGCCGGCTTCCAGCAGCTGTTTTTCCTTCTTCAGCAGCTTGCGGTACTGGCGCGCATACAGGCCCATCACGGGGCGCATGCTGAAGTCCTTCAGGTTGTCCAGCGCACGCAGCTCGAACGTGGGATCGCCCTCCAACAAGGGCTCCACGCGCTCGCGCTCGGCTTGCGGGATGAAGGCCACCGCCTGCTGCGGCGGCAGGCGCAGGCATTGCGCGCCATCGTCGGTGGCCAGCCACAGCTCGATCTCGACGCCGGCAGACGTGTCGCGCCAATGGCGGCTGAGGATGAATCCCCGGCGTTCGCCTTGGCGCAATTGCTCTTGTTCGTCGCTGCCTTGCATAGTGTGTCGCTGTCCCTTTTTCCTGCTCTGCCGGCGCATGGCGCCGCCAAAGACCCGCGATTTTACTTCGATGAGCAAAGCCGCGCCCGGCTTGATTGTAAAGACTTCCAAACATGCTTTTTCAGCTGCAAAGATTTTTTCAAAAAGACCTCTCTTCTTGTCGTTTTGCGTTGCTTGCGGCGGTGCGAAGCTTGCGCACATCGCATCACCGCACCGCAGGAGAAACCATGCACAACGCCGCCACCAGCTTCTGCCCGGCCGCATCGTCTTCCTTGCCGCCCCTTTCTCCGCAACGCCGATTTCGTCCCGCCATGAAGAGCTCTCTTTGCGCCGCCGCTTTCGCTGCCGGCCTCGTCGCCTGTGTCCCCTCGCTTGCCGCCAGCTTCGACTGCGCCAGGGCCGGCGCCGCCAACGAAAAGATCATCTGCGGCGACGCCGAGCTGTCGGCGCTCGACGACCGCCTGGGCAAGGCCTTCCGCCAGGCCCGCCAGCGCGCGGCGGATCGTCGCGCCTTCAGCGTCGAGTCTGACAAGCAATGGCGCTGGCGCGAGCAGAACTGCCGCGACCGCGCCTGCCTGCTGGACTGGTACCACCGCCGCCAGGCCGAGCTGGAGGCGCTGGCCGAGGGCTCGATCACCGAAGCCGCACGCATACCGCCGAAGGGCGATAAAGCAGATAAGGCAGACAAGCCCGCCAAGATCGCAAAGGCGGATGCCCCCGTGCCGGCGCTGGCGCAGGTGACTCCGACGCAACAGGCCATCCCGGCGGCGCCGGCCGCCGCAGCTCGCCCAACGCCGGAACCCTCGCGCCTGCGCCTGAATCTCAACGCCAGCCAGATCGCCGGCATTGCGCCCGCCGGGGCCAACCCGTGGCCGCACTATATGCGCGTCGACCAGGGCCAGTACTACTATGAAGACCCGCAGGGCGACGCCAAGGGCGGGCTGGTATCGGCGCGCTACTACGGGGTCGAGAACGGCCAATACATCATCGAGGTCAACCGCGGCAATGCCGTACTGCGCTACACCTGCAGCGCCGATTGCACCTACATCGGGCAGCTGGCGCTGCCGGGCGATATCGAGAAGGACATGGTCATCGTGCGCAACGACCGCAACTCGCTGCCCTCCATCATCGTCACCGACGCCGTCAACGGCCTGCTGGCACAATCGGCAGTGCGCTGACCGACCGTCCCGTTCTCCTACAGCAAGTCGCGGCGGCGGACGACATTCTTTCGCGCCCCGCAGCGACATACTCGTCATCGCTGGAAAAGGTATGACGACTCAATGCGCTGGCGAGAGAACAACATGAAAAAGATCCAATTCGACGGTTACCTGCTCATCTATCTGGCCGACAATGCCGAAGGTCGCTGGAAAGGCTCCTTCGCCGTGCTCAGGGGGCGGACGGAGATCAGTCGTGGCTCCCTGCCGTTGACCGCCCGCTCCGAAGACGATGCCGAACTTGAAATCCTCGCCGCTGCCCGCCACAGTAGCAGCGTGAGACTGGCCGCCTGAGAGGCGAGCTTCCTCCACGGCAAATCAGGTTCCTCCTCTGCCGCACTTCTTTACGGCAGGCATACAATCCCCAAAATAAATTGCGACCGGCGGGAATAAACCCCGCTGCTGTTCGTTTTACGGGCATCACGCATCAAACGATGCGCATCACGCGGCGCCACCGCGCCCGGACCGGATTGCCATGAGCCAAGATTTCACCGACGACGATTTGCGCGAACTGCTGCCGCGGCTGCGGCGCTTTGCCTGCTCGCTCACGCGCAACGAAGGCAGCGCCGACGACCTGGTGCAGTCTTGCCTGGAGCGCGCCTTGTCCCGGCGTGAACGCCGCGCCGAAGGCGACCTGCGGGCCTGGCTGTTCCAGATCATGTACCGCCGCTTCATCGACGGCGAGCGGCGCGCCAAACGTTACGCCGGCCTGCTCTCGCTGTTCTCTGCGCGCGAGGAGGAGCTGGCGCCCTCGTCCGAGGACATTGCCCTGTCACGCGCCGCGCTGGCCGATTTCTCGCGCCTGCCGGCCGAACAGCGCGCGCTGTTGCTGCTGGTGTCGGTGGAAGGACTGAGCTACCAGGAGGCGGCGACGACGCTGGACATCCCCATCGGCACCGTGATGTCGCGCCTGTCACGGGCACGCCGCGCCCTGCGTGAATTGAATGAAGGCGCCGCCGCCGCGCCCAACCTGCGGATCATGAAATGACCAGCTACCTGCCCACTGAAGATGACCTGCATGCCTATGCCGACGGCCAGCTCGACCCGTCGCTGCGCGAATGCGTGGAGCGCCACCTGAGCATCCATCCCGAGGCTGCGCGCCATGTCGACATGCTCAAGGCCGAGGCGCAGCGCCTGCGCGCCGCCATGGAAAACGTCCCGGCCTCGGCCGCGCCGCCGCGGCTCGACCCGTTTCGCATCCGGCGTGAACTGCAATCGCGCAACCGCCTCCACTGGAGCATCGCCGCCTCGCTGCTGCTGACGCTGGCGCTGGGCGCGGCGGGCGGCTGGCAGTGGCGCGACCTCGACATGCGCAAAACCTACCTGCCGATGGCTGACGCCACCCAGGCTTACCGCATGTTCGCCTCCGACGAGTCAACGGCGATGGTGGACATACGCGCCGACGCCGGCGCGGACAATGCCCAGCAGCTGCAGCACTGGCTCGACCGCCACTTCGTCCAGGCCGCGCCGCTGCCGGACTTCAGCGCCTACGGCTTCAAGCCGGTGGGCGGCCGCCTGATGGCCAGCGACAAGGGGCCGGCGGCAATGGTGGTCTACCAGAACGGCCAGGGCCAGGCCATCGTCTATTACCTGCGCCCGCCGGGCGAGCTGTTCAACTTCGGCAACGGCAATCGCCGCGACGGCAAGCTGCTCACGCAGTACTGGCGACAGGGCCGCTACTTCTACGCCGTGGTCAGTCCGGACTCGCCGGAGACGCTGCCGCTGCAGCGCGCGGTAGAGCCCGGGCGGCCGCTCTCCTAGCCACTCCCCGACCCAACTCCGTGTGACTGAATCTTCCGCCCTGATCGGGGCGGCGGGCGGCGCTCGTCCCGACACATGGCGCGCCGCATGCAACGACCGATCGCGACCTTCGCTTTTCCAAACCCTCCAACCACTGAAGAGGATCCACCATGATCAAACGCCAATTCCTGAAAACCCTGATCGCGGCCGCAACAACCGTCGCCGCCATGACGCTGTCGCACGGCGCGCTGGCCGCCGACGGCGCGCCTGCCATCCGCAACGTGGTGCTGGTGCACGGCGCCTACGCCGACGGTTCCTGCTGGACCGACGTCATCGAGCGTCTGCAGAAGGCCGGCCTGCACGTGACGGCCGTACAAAACCCGTTGTCGTCGTTGGCCGACGACGTCGAGGCGACCAGGCGCATCCTGGCGCTGCAGGACGGACCGACCATCCTGGTTGGCCACTCGTGGGCGGGTACGGTGATCAGCGAGGCCGGCACCGACCCCAAGGTGGCAGGACTGGTGTATGTGGCCGCGCGCGCGCCGGATGCCGGTGAAGACTACGGTGCGCTGGCCGCCAAATTCCCGACGCCGCCGGCCTCGGCCGGACTGGTCAAGGCCAACGGCTTCGCCCAGCTGAGCGAACAGGCTTTCGTGCATGACTTTGCCGGTGATGTCGATCCGGTCAAGGCGAAGGCGCTGGCAGCCGTGCAGGGCCGCATCTCGGACACCCTGTTCGCCTCGCGCACCACGCAGGCGGCATGGCGCAGCAAGCCGAGCTGGTACGCGGTGTCGACCAACGACCGCACCACCTCGCCGGAGCTGGAACGCTTCCTGGCTGCGCGCATGAAGGCGAAGACGATTGAAGTGGCGTCTTCGCACGTGTCGATGCTGTCGCACCCGGACGATATCGCCAAGCTGATCCTGGAAGCGGCGCACGAGGCACCGGTGAAGTAAGCCTCAGACAGCCGTCAGACCACGACCTCGCGATGACCGCGGCGGTGGGCCAGTTCGGCCAGCCGCCGCAGCGCGTTGACCAGCTCGAAGCGGCTGCGCGAGCGTCCCAGCGAGATGCGAATATGCGCCTGCGCACCGGGCGCATCGGCTGCGGCCACCCGGAAGGCCTCGTGCGAGACCACGTTCAGACCTTCGGCGCGCGCCTTCTGCACGAAGTCGGCGCCACGCCAATGCGTCGGCAGCGCCTTCCAGATATGGATGCCGCCGGAGTCCGCCAGCCGGCCGTCGCCCAGCGTGCGCAACGCCAGCTCCTGGCGCGCCCAGGCCTCGGTGCGGATGCCCTCCAGCAGCGAGGCGGCGGTGCCGTCGTGTATCCATTGCGTGGTCAGCGCCGTCATCAACGGCGTGGACATCAGAACAAAAGAGCGCAACGCGCCCAGCACTTCTTCCTGCGGCATCTGCTCGGGCATCACGACGTAGGCCGTGCGCAGCCCCGGCAGCAGGCATTTCGACAGGGTCGACACATAAAACACATGGCGCGGCGCGTAATGCGCCAGCGGTTTGGGAGCGCCCCGGCTGAACAGCCAATACGGATCGTCCTCGATAATACGCAGCGCCAGCTTTTCGGCCACGGCCGCGATCTCGGCGCGACGCAACGCCGGCATGGTGTGGGTGCTCGGGTTCTGCAGCGTGGGGTTGAGATACACCAGCCGCGCCTGGTGCTTCTTCGCCATCAGCTCCAGCGCATCGGCGCGCATGCCGTCGCCGTCGGTCTCCACCGCGATCACCTGCCGCCCCAGCTGCGCGGCGGCCGTCAGCAGGCCGGGATAGGCCAGCGGCTCGGCCAGGATCGCCTCCCCCGGTCGCGTCTGCGACAGGATCAGCGCGGCCAGCGCCGATTGCGCCCCCGGGCAGGCCAGCACCCGCTCCTCATCCACCGCACCCAGCATCGGCGCAATCCACATCGCCCCGGCGGCGCGGTCGGCGCCGGCGCCGCCGCCCAGGTGATAGGTCATCAGCAGGTCGACGTCGCTGTGGATCAGCACCTGCGATACGCCCTGGCGCAGCAAGTCGTCCAGATCGATGCCGGACGGCGGCGGCGGGATGTTCATCGACAGGTCGATCACCTGCGTCAAGTCCACCCGCGGCGCGGCGATGAAGGTGCCGGCAGCGCCGCGCGCCTCCAGCAGGTTGCGCCGGCGCGCCTCGGTATAGGCACGGGTGACGGTGGTCAGGTCGACGCCCAGGCGCTCGGCCAGCAGGCGTTGCGGCGGCAGGCGGTCGCCGGCTTTCAGGCGCTCGTCGGAGATCGCCTGCTCCATGAATCCCACGATTTGCAGGTAACGCGGGCCGCCGTCCCCGGTGAATTCGCTGACCCATTCCAGCGCGATGTCTGCTCGGCCCATGTCGGTGTCCTGGTGTGATGTTTAGGTGGATGTATGGCTTTTGCCCGGATTGTTGCTGCACATACCGGGTGTTAGTATGGATTCATTCTAAGCATAAATCCATACATTTATCCGATTTCCCGTCCGGTGCCGGATATGCGCACGTCAAGGAACTCGACAATAGCCAGTTGCCTTCCTTTCCTCAATCAGCGGAAGCGGCCGAGATGCGCCATCGGCTGCAATCCGAGGCCTGAGGTTTTCCGCCGAATCTATCGCGGAAATTCTTCGAATTTCCCAGCATGGATTGCTCATTTCTACTTCGATTATTTCGATAGATCCTCGTATCTACTGAGCTTTCGGACTATTCCTATATTTCCCCATGCCTTAGCTCTCTAGTCTCCCGCTCTTAGTTAATTTCAGAGCGGTGTGCGGATGAACAAGGGAATCTACCGGGTTGTCTTCAACAAAAAGACCGGTGACTACACAGCTGTCGCTGAAACGGCCTGCATCCAAGGCAAGGGTAAGCACGCCGGCAACGCCGCCCCGCGTGTTTTTGCGCCTCGCCCCTTCCCTGATTTGTTCTCGCTGCGATTTGTACGTCTGGCTGTCGGCATTGCCGCACTCTTTGGCAGCGTCACCGAGGTCCATGCCCAGGTCGTCGCCTATCGCAATGCTCCTGCCAACCAACAACCCACGGTGCTCAAGACTGGCAATGGCGTACCGCTGGTCAATATCCAGACGCCGAGCGCACAAGGTGTCTCACGCAACATCTATAGCCAGTTTGACGTCGATAGCAAAGGCGTCATTCTCAACAACGCCCGCAGCAATGCGCCAACGACGTTGGGCGGGTGGGTGCAAGGCAATCCCTGGCTCGCTACCGGCACCGCCAAAGTCATCGTCAATGAGGTCAATTCGGCCAGTCCGAGTTACTTGCGCGGCTACGTTGAAGTCGCCGGCGACCGCGCCCAGGTCATTCTTGCGAATCCCTCGGGTCTGGTGATCAATGGCGGAGGTTTCCTGAATGCCACCCGCGCCACATTGACCACCGGCACGCCCAGCATCGTCGGCGGCGCGCTCGACGCCTACCGCGTCACTGGCGGCATGGTCACCATCGACGGTACCGGCCTCGACACCAAATCCGCCGACTACACCGACATCATGGCGCGCGCCGTGCAGATCAATGGCAACATTTGGGCCAACAAACTGAAGATCAGCACCGGCATCAATGCAATCTCTGTCGATCACGGTACGGTCACAGCCACCACGGGCCCCACCGGGGCAGCACCGGGGCCGTTCTCCATTGACGTGGCACAACTGGCTGGTATGTATGCCGGGCAGATCACATTGGTGGGCACAGAACACGGCGTTGGCATGAACAACGCTGGCGCCATCGGCGCCAGTGCCGGCGATGTGGTGGTCACCGCAGATGGTTTGCTGCAAAACAAGGGGCGCATTACCGCCAGCCAAGGAATCACCGCCAAAACTGCCGGCCTGAACAACCAGGGTGGCCAATTGCAGGCCGGCGGCAACACGACACTTGCGCTTGGGGCGGCGCAACTGAACAACACCGGCGGACTGATCCGCAGCAACGGCGCCGTCTCGATCACGGCCGCCAGCGTCAACAACAGCAACACCACTGGCGCCGATCTTGGCATTCAAGGCCAGTCGGTGACGATTGCGGCAACTGACCTCAGCAACAAGGCAGGCGCGATTCGCGCCAACACCGATTTGACGATCGCCGGCACAGGCGGCATCGACAACACCAATGGCACCCTCTCCGCCGGCCAGACGCTGAATGTGCACGACGCTCATGCCGCTGGCGCAGCCAAGACACAAACCGTCACCAATACCGGCGGCACCGTCATCGCCGGCAAGCAACTGAGCATCGACAGCGCCGCCGTGAGTGGCGACGGCCAAGTACTCAGCCTGGGCGATCTGTCGCTCAAGGTCAACGCCGATTATGCCAATACAGGCACCACACAGGCCGATGGCAACGCCACTATCACCACCACCGGAAAGCTATCCAACAGCGGCAAGCTCTCCGCCGGCAAAACACTCTTGGCCACTGCGACCTCTATCGACAACCAAGCCGGTGGCCAGATCATCGCGCGGACCAATCAACTGCGCGCAACCGACAGCCACACCTTCACCAACCGCGGCCTGATCGACGGCAGTGATACTTTCATCGACAGCCCGACCATCAACAACATGGGCGCCGGCCGCATCTATGGCGATCACCTGGCCCTTTCCGGCGACACGCTGAACAACCTCCCGGAGACCGTCAATGGCGTCACATCGGCCCCGGTCATCGCGGCACGCGTACGTGCGGACCTGGGCTTCTCCACTATCAACAACAGCGACCACGCCCTGATCTACTCTGCTGGTGACTTCGCCACCGGCAACGCGCTTAATGCCAGCCATCAAGCCGCTGGCATGGGTGATGTCATCAATAACAGCAGCGCCACCATCGCCGCCGATGGCAATGGCACGTTCAGCCACAAGACCGTCAACAACGTCAACGCTCATCTGGAAACGACCGTCGAAAATAGTACCGGTCGGCGTATCGTGCAATACCGGCTGAACGGCGCGACCGAAAAGATCGACGCCGACAGCGTCAAGCTCGTCAATATCGGCAATGGCCAGATCGTGACCGATTGGAAGCAAATGGGCGACGAAGACAACTTCCGCCTGCAACTTCCCAACGGCCAGACCGTCCGCGAATGGACCATCTACGACGGCACCGAACAGATCGCACGCACCAAGGTCACCAAGAGCGATCCCGGCCTGATCAACATCGGCGGCAATCTGCGGTTCAACAGCCAGTCCGTCAACAACCGCAATAGCCAGATCATCGCCGGCGGCGACAATACCGGCAGCAATGTTCTCGGCACCAAGCCGGTCAACAATGGCATCACCGGCACACAGGTGGTCACCACCACGGGCGTGGCCAAATACACCTATATCAAAAGCCATAGTTTCAGTGCCGACGACCGCCGTTACGACGACCGTCCCTATGAAGGGCAATCGATCCAGACCAGCTTCGTGCTGGACATCACCCCGACCGACGGTACCGGCGCCCAGCAAGATCGCACGCTCAAGAACACGCCCAGCGCGGTTTCCGGCAGTGCCGGCGTGGTCGTGCGCACCAGCAACCCCAACATTACGCTACCCAATAGCGCACTCTTCGTCCCTGGCAACAATCGCTACCTGATTGCCACCGATCCGCAATTTGCCAACTATCGCAGCTGGCTCAGCTCCGACTTCATGCTCACCCAGCTGAGCCAAGACCCCAATGTGGTCATGAAACGACTGGGCGACGGCTTCTACGAGCAACTCCTGGTGCAGCAGCAAATCCAGAAGGCCATCGGCCAGCGTTATGCCGGCAACTACGCCAATAACGAAGCGCAATACCAGGCACTGATGACGGCCGGAGTGCAGATGGCACAGACATTCCATTACGAACTCGGCGTGGCGCTCACCACCGAACAGATGGCCATGCTGACCTCAGACATCGTCTGGCTGGTCAAGCAGACGGTAACCCTGGCCGATGGCAGCCATCAAGACGTGCTGGTGCCACAAGTCTATTTGCGCGCAAATCGCACGCAGGTCACAGGTGAAGGCACCTTGATTGCCGGCACCAATGTCAATTACCAGACCGCCGACGACATCCTTAACAACGGCACGATTGCCGCCAAAAACACCGCCGTTCTGAGCGGCAACAACATCAACAATCTCGGCGGGCGCGTGTCCGGCACCGATACGGTATTGCAGGCGCAGACCGACATCAACAACCTGGGCGGCCAGATCGACGGGGACAACAGCGTCACCGCTGCGGCCGGCCGCGATATCAACATCAACAGCACCAGCGTATCGACAGCCAACGCCACCACTACCGGCGCCAACATCGACAGCGTCGCCAGCGTTAGCGGCAAGACCCTCAGCATTACCGCCGGGCGAGACCTGAGCGCCAACGCCGCCGTAATCGATGCGACCGGCAACGCCACGCTCTCCGCCACGCGCGACATCAAACTGGGCACTGTCAAGGAAGGCTTCACAGAGACGATTCGCTGGGCCGACGACAAAGGCGCCTCCAATTGGGTGGAGGCACTCACC
Organism: Herbaspirillum sp. LeCh32-8; assembly: GCF_017814915.1. GTDB lineage: Bacteria > Pseudomonadota > Gammaproteobacteria > Burkholderiales > Burkholderiaceae_D > Herbaspirillum. Next base: position 1,013,915 of record NZ_JAGIPZ010000001.1, read on the forward strand.
GGGCCCAACTTCGCTGACGAGGCCAACGGCGCGCACGGCACCAAAGAAGTCGGTGTGAACCGCGCTACGCTCAGCGTCAGCCGGGAAGTCGCCACGCAACTCAGCGGCAACAACATCAGCATCAACGCCGGGCACGATATCACCACGCAAGGCACACAAGTCACCGCTGCCGGCGCCTTGGCCGCCATCGCCGGGCACGATCTCAACATCGGAACGGCCAACGCCTCCGCCAGCGCCCGTGATGAGCATCAGAAGAGTTCCAGCGGCATCCTCAGCGGCAAAACCACGCAAACCGACGACGCCAGCAGCTATAGCCGCCAAATGGGCAGCACCTTCAGCGGCAACACCTCCGTGCTGACTGCTGGTAACAACGCCAGCATCAACGGCAGCGACGTAGTCTCCACACAAGGCACGCAAATCACCGCTGCCGGCGACATCAACATCGTGGCCGCCGCCGACACCAGCACCGAGAGCCACTACAAGAAAGAAACCACCTCCGGCATCTTCAGCGGCGGCGGCCTGGGCGTGACGGTGGGCAGCAAGATGCAAAGCAACGCCCAGACGCGCACCACCGCCACCGCATCGGGCAGCACGGTCGGCGCCACCAACGGCAACGTGCTACTTACCGCCGGTCAGCACTACACCCAAACCGCCAGCACCGTTATCGCCCCGCAAGGCAATGTCAGTATCAGCGGCAAGCAGGTCGACATCACCGCCGGCATCAACACCGAACAGAACACGCAAGAGACCAAGTCCAAGCAACAAGGCGTCACCGTGCAGATCACCAATCCGGTCGTCAGCGCCGTACAAACGGTGATGAGCATGCAGGACGCCAAACAAAAGACCAAGAACGGCCGCAGCAAGATCCTGGCCGACGCCGCCAGCGCGCTGGCGGTGGCTAATGCCGCCGCACAGACCAGCGCAGCCGCTCCGGCCGGCGGCATCGACCTGGCCGCCTCCATCGGCGCCTCCAGCAGCCAGAGCACTACCGTACAAAACGGCACCAGCGCCGCCAGTTCCACCGTAGCCGCAGGCGGCACCACCACCATTACCGCCACCGGCGCCGGCAAAGACAGCAACCTCGCCATCGTCGGCAGCGAGGTCAGCGGCAACAACGTCAACCTCAAGGCTGACAACCAGATCAACCTGCTCGGCCAACGCAATAACAACGAAGAGCACAGCAGCAACAAGAGCAGATCGGCCAGTGTCGGTTTCTCTGTAGGCAGCAGCGGCTGGCGCTTCAACGCCAGCGCCTCCGGCAGCCGTGGTAAAGGCGATGGCAGTGACAGCGATGTCACTAACACCCTCGTCACTGCCAACAATCAGTTGGCCATGGCCTCAGGCGGCGACACCACCATCAAGGGTGCTACTGCATCGGGTAAGCAGGTCACAGCCAATGTGGGCGGCGACCTCAATGTGGAAAGCCTGCAAGACAGTAGCCAATACAAGAGCCAGCAACAAAGCTTGGGTGGCAGCATCAGCGTGGGCACCGGCTTCTCCGGCAGTATCAATGCGTCGCACAGCAAGGTTGACGGCAACTATGTCAGCGTCATCGAGCAAAGCGGTATCAATGCCGGTGATGGCGGATTCCAAGTGAACGTCAATGGCAACACGGACCTCAAGGGCGGCAAGATCGCGAGTACTGACAAGGCCGTCGCCGATAACAAAAACACCTTCCAAACCACCAGCCTCACCACCAGCACCATCCAGAACCAAAGCAACTACAAGGCCGAGAGCCAGAGTTTTAGTGTGGGTGGTGGCTATGCCGGTGGCAACACCTCAATGAACGGCGGCGGCCTCGGTGTTAGCAACGAAAGCGGCAGCGCCGCCAGTACTACCACCTCAGGCATCTCGGGCATCGCCGGCGACAAGGCCGTACGCAGCGACAAAGACAGCAGCAACGCGCTTAAGAAAACCTGGAACGGCCAGCAACTCAACGACGATGTGACAGCGCAAGCCCAGATCATGCAAGTGTTTGGGCAACAAGCAGGCCAAGCCATCGGCGACTACGCCAGCAAACAACTCAAAAAAGCCATCGACTCAGGTGACACCGAAGGCATCAACAATTGGAAAGAAGGCGGCATCTATCGTGTCGCCCTACACACCTTGGCCGGCGGCCTGGCTGGTGGTGTGGCGGGTGCTTCCGGTGCGGGCGTATCGGCGGCCTCCATTGCAGATATTGGTAAGCTCATTAACCAGCTTGATCTACCAGACGGAGTAAAGAAAGGACTCATTGCCGCAGCCGGCACCGCCGTAGGTGCTGCTGTAGGTGGTGCATCAGGCGCTGCGGCCGGGTTTAACCAGACCGTCAATAATTACCTAAAACATGACGAAGTCGAAGAAAAGCTGAAGAAGAAAGCGGACTGTGCGACAAGCAGCAATCCAGCGCAATGCCGTAGCGCCGTAGAAGCGGCTTATAACCAAATCGGTCGCGACCGCCAGCAACGACAATGCAGCGACGCCAATAGCTGCCGGGCCAATCGTGACGAGATCACGGCAGACTTGCAAACAACATCATCACGCCAAGCGGAACTGGATCGAAAGCTCTATCAAGGCAAACTCTCTCCGGAAGAAAATCAGGAATATTTTGCGAACGGCCAGCAGATACAATTGATGCAATCTGCCTTACAAGAAGCGAACCGACAGATTCGTGCAGTTGTTCCGATGTCGCAATGGACGACGGCTGAACGGGACCAGACCTTTACGGATGCAATGACGGCCGTTGGCGGATTGGGGGCTGCTGGGGCGGCAGGTAGTGTGAAGGTGCCAAGGGCAAATAGTGCAGCGAATTTCGCAAGTGATGATCTGCTCGTCGGGCACTTCAATAAGCATGGCATGGAGTTCCGTACAAACAGTTCGCAGGAATATCTGCAAGTTGGTCGGGACATTATGCAAAACGGGCAGAAAGTTACGTACTTCTATGAGCCTGCGAATGAAATACGGACGGGTTACATCTCATTCATGAGAAATTCCAGTAAGACTGGCGAGTCGCTGTTTGGATTTGTCGGGACGAACACAGATGGGGCCATTACTACCATTCATGTCAAGCCTCGCACCGAGCTGTTCGACTTGCTTGGAGATGGTGCACAGAGTCAACTGAAAGCATTCCGCACTAATACAGTTGGACCTGCACCTCAACAAGGATGGAAGTATCCGTACAACAAACCTTGAGATAAAAAATGACAACTACCAATTACCAAACTGTCCGAGTTAAAAAAATTGGGAACGATGTTGAAGAAGAAGTCGTTCTTGAGAGTGATGGCCATGAACTCGTGTGCTTTGCCAGCAATCGCCCCGCCTCTTTAGAGGTGAGTAAGACCTATCCCGTTGCCCTTACTCTTCTTGTTATGGATGACTATGACATAACTGTCTTGGAGAATGATGGCAATCAAAGCCTTGAACGGTTAGATGACAGTTTTGCTTATAGAGTTGTTGGCTCGTTAATTGATGGGCGTTTGCGGTGCTGCGGTTTTGAATTTAAAGACGAAGCGTTAGAAACTGAGTTCGCGTATTTGAACGGGCAAACTGTTGTCATGAGAGTCGATCGAATTAACGTTAAATTCTTGAAGAGTTCCTCAGGTTGTTGAAAGAGAGAAGTCCTTACTCACTCGCCTGCGGCGGGTAGCAGTTAAGAGAGGGGTCTCGATTGTAGACCTTCTCTTGTGTTTTTTTTTACTCGGGGCAAATAGCGCATTCGCTCCAACAGTGCACCGACCTACTTCCCTTACATAATAGAGGTAGCGTTGAGCGTCCAACACTCAGCAGCGTCGATGGCAAAAGTGGAATTTACGAATTCGACTGGAAAAGTGAGGCATCCGGGGGACGGCATGGCAATGAATGGCTATGTAGAAACGTTGATTTACTTCGGACTGTTTGTTCTTGCCTTGTCGCTAGTGGCATTGAGCGTCAGGAAGCGGGACAAGGATGACGATTGACCTGAGCGTCAACCGCGCCACGCTCACCGCCAGCCAGGAAGTCGCCACCCAACTCAACGGCAACAACATCAGCATCAACGCCGGACACGACCTCACCACGCAAGGCGCACAAGTCGTCGCAATCGGTGCGCTGGCCGCCGTTGCCGGCCATGATCTCAACATCGGTACAGCCAACGCGTCTGCCAGCGCCAGCGACGAACACCAGAAGAGCGCTTCCGGCATCCTCTCCGGCAAGACCACGCAAACCGACGACGCCAGCAGTTACAGCCGCCAGATCGGCAGCACCTTCAGCGGCAACACCACCCAACTCACCGCCGGCAACAACGCCACCCTCACCGGCAGCGACGTAGTCTCCACCCAAGGCACGCAGGTCACGGCAGCCAACGACCTCAACATCATTGCCGCCACCGACACCAGCACCGAAAGCCACTATAAAAAAGAAACCACCTCCGGCGTCTTCAGCGGCGGCGGCCTGGGCGTGACGGTGGGCAGCAAGATGCAAAGCACCGACCAAGCCCACACCACCGCCACCGCATCGGGCAGCACGGTGGGCGCCACCAACGGCAACGTGACACTGACTGCCGGCCAAACCGCCAGCACCGTTATCGCCCCGCAAGGCGACGTTGCCATCAGCGCAAAGCAGGTCGACATCAGCGCCGGCGTCAACACCGAACAGAACACGCAAGAGACCAAGTCCAAGCAACAAGGCGTGACTGTGCAAATCACCAACCCGGTGGTCAGCGCCGTACAAACGGTGATGAGCATGCAGGAGGCCAAGAGCAAGACCAAGAACGGCCGCAGCAAGCTCCTGGCCGACGCCGCCAGCGCACTGGCAGTGGCCAATGCCGCCGCACAGACCAGTGCCGCTGCCCCGGCCGGCGGCATCGACCTGGCCGCCTCCATCGGCGCCTCCAGCAGCCAGAGCACTACCGTACAAAACGGCACCAGCGCCGCCAGTTCCACCGTAGCCGCAGGCGGCACCACCACCATTACCGCCACCGGCGCCGGCAAAGACAGCAACCTCGCCATCGTCGGCAGCGAAGTCAGCGGCAACAATGTCAGCCTCACCGCCGACAACCAGATCAACCTGCTCGGCCAACGCAACAACAACGAAGAACACAGCAGCAACAAAAGCAGCTCGGCCAGTGTCGGTTTCTCTGTAGGAAGCAGCGGCTGGCGCTTCAACGCCAGCGCCTCCGGCAGCCGTGGCAAAGGCGATGGCAGTGACAGCGATGTCACTAACACCCACGTCACTGCCAACAATCAGTTGGCCATGGCCTCAGGCGGCGACACCACCATCAAGGGTGCTACTGCATCCGGCAAGCAGGTCACAGCCAATGTGAGCGGCAACCTCAATGTAGAAAGCCTGCAAGACAGTAGCCAATACAAGAGCCAGCAACAAAGCCTGGGCGGCAGCATCAGCGCGGGTACCGGCTTCTCCGGCAGTATCAATGCGTCGCACAGCAAGGTTGACGGCAACTATGTCAGCGTCATCGAGCAAAGCGGCATCAATGCCGGTGATGGCGGCTTCCAGGTCAATGTGAATGGCAACACCGACCTTAAAGGCGGCAAGATCGCCAGCTCCGACAAGGCAGTTCAGGACGGTAAAAATACTTTCCAAACCGCCAGCCTCACCACCAGCGACATCCAGAACCAAAGCAACTACAAGGCCGAGAGCCAGAGCTTCAGTGCGGGTGGTGGGTATGCTGGCGGCAACACGGCATTGAGCGGCACTGGCATCGGCTTCGCCAACGAGAGCGGCAGTGCCGCCAGCACCACTATCTCAGGTATCTCCGGCATCGCCGGCGACAAATCGGTACGCAGCGACAAAGACAGCAGCAACGCACTCGCTAAAACCTGGAACGGCAAAGAGTTGCCGCAGGACGTCGCCGCACAAGCCCAGATCATGGAGACCTTCGGCAAACAAGCTGCGCTGAGTGTCGGTACCTACGCCACCAGCAAACTCAACGCGCTCAAAAATCAGATCAAGGTTGAAACCGATCCTGCCAAGAAAGCCGAACTACAAAGCGAAGCCAAGAACTGGGATGAAGGTGGAGCCTACCGCACTGCCCTGCATGCGGCCGCTGGTGCACTAGGCGGTGGACTGGCAGGAGCCGCAGGGGCGACGGCATCGGCTGTAGCCATGCCGGCCATTGCAGCACAAATCGACAAGCTGGACGTGCCCAATGCAATTAAGCAGGCCTTGGCGCAAGTAGCGGCTGCGGCACTGGGTGTTGCTGTGGGTGGTACGGCGGGGGTGTCGTCGGCGGTGAGTGTGGAGGCTAATAATCGGCAGTTGCATCCCAAGGAAATACAGTGGATCAAGGACAATGCCGCCCACTATGCACAACAGAGAGGCATTACTCCCGCCGAAGCAGAAAAAGAACTGGCGGAGCAAGCCTACCGGCAGGATCAGAATGGCGCGGCAGGCACATGGGATGCGAATGCCAGTGCTTTCTTAAAGCAGGCCTATGGCACTCTGTTGCCGCCTGATCCGAATTGCCCGAGCTGTGGCCCGGGTTATATGTTTCAGGCCACGGCAGCGCAGAAGGCGGATGTCAACATGTACGCTAATCAGTTGCCACAAACTGCAGCCTTTTATATCAAGAACGGTCTGCAGATACCAACTGCCCAACAAGCAGCAGATGCAACCAAGCGCAGTAATGACATACGCGATACGGTAGGCAAAGCTACGATAGGTGCGGCTGCAGTAGCAGCCGGAACAACACTTCCGCCGATATTAAGTCTTTGCTTGTCCAATCCGGTTGTGTGTAACCAGCTTGCCATTACTGGCGGAGAAATCGCTGCTGGTGATGCTCTGGGGCCAGCAAGTCTTGCCATAGGTGGCGTCGCCGCTGGAAAGATGGGATTGAAGTCTGTGCAAAGCGCTGAACAGGCCAATGCGAAGATGATCAGAGATGGCATGGATGCCGCTTGGGCTAAGGGGACGCCGGTGATTACGGCTGACCTGACGCCCGGGACCAGGGTACGGATGGTGTTGAGTGAAGTGCAGTACAAAGAGTATGAAGAAACCAAGCGCTTGCCAATCGGTGGCTGGGCTACATTTGATAACGTCGCATCGCAGGCGACCGCTAAACAGGATTTAGCACTTCTCAATAAATTCAAGCCCGATACTAAATATGTGATGGAGCTGGAAGTTGTGAAACCAATCACTGCAGATATTGGATATGTTGGAAAAATGACTGAACCTACTGGTCAATTACTGCAAGGGGGCCGAACACAAGCAGCGTTTGATTGGAGTGGCATTACCAATCGCTCAGAATATTTGAAACTTGTAGCTAAGCCCGTATTGTTACCTGTGTTATCGAAATAGGAAAATAAGATCATGGATAAGGTAACGAGTGTTAAATCTGTTTGGGAAAATGGACAATCTTTCCCTCACGGTTGGCCTGTTGGTTTGGAAAAAAATTCAGATTCAATTGGTGAGCTAGAAGGTTTTGTCTGGAATTTTTTTGGAAGGGAATATCAAATCTCATGCAAAGAAAAGGGATTAGGTTTTCTGAAAATATTACCTGACCAAACCGGCTTCGTTGCCATCGACGGCAACCCCGGAAAACATGCCTATGTCTTGAATGGCGACGCTAGTGTTCGCTTTGTCTTAACTCCAGCTTTCAATATGAGGGGTTTTGATGCAGAACGATTAGCAGTCGTTCGCCAACATGATGAAGAACGGGCAACGCTGTCCGGTCGCATGCTCAATACGGTCATACCGCGAGAAGAACAAACCTGCTTCCATAGCGTCGACACAAGCGGTGGCAAACTGGAAATCTTTGGTGACGATGGGCTAGGCGATTGCTATTACACCTACGACTGGAATACTGGCGAACTACTTGCAACGCGCACATTATCGCGTCGGAGTTAGAACTAAAGCATGACTTTGTTCTTGTGTGCCAATCGTCTGCAAGGCGAAGGGCGTTTTCCCAGCATCGCCCGCGGCATCAATATCGTAGCCGCCACCGACATCTTCAGCGGCGGCGGCCTAGGCGTGACCGTGGGCAGCAAGATGCAAAGCAACGCCCAGACGCGCACCACCGCCACCGCATCCGGCAGCACGGTCGGCACCACCAACGGCAACGTGATACTTACCGCCGGTCAGCACTACACCCAAACCGCCAGCACCGTCATTGCCCCGCAAGGTGACGTTGCCATCAGCGGCAAGCAAGTCGACATCACCGCCGGCATCAACACCGAACAGAACACGCAAGAGACCAAGTCCAAGGAACAAGGCGTCACCGTGCAAATCACCAATCCGGTGGTCAGTGCCGTGCAAACGGTAATGAGCATGCAAGACGTCGCCCAAAAATACCAAGAACAGCCGCGGCAAGATCCTGATTGACGTCAATGAAACAGCTCAGACCAGTGAATTTGAGACTATTCCCATATTGCTTAGAGGCTTAAATCTTTAGCCTTCACTTGTCCATTCGGAGAGTTTGTAGCAGCTCGGAATGTAGCGATTGATTTGCTGCCTAATTCAAGGCAACTGCAAGACGCCAAAGAAAATCCAGAATGGCTGCAAACTCAATGACAACGTGACAGCGCAAGCCGCGCAGGTGCTCTGGCTGCATGCAGATAGACAAAAGGCTCGATCGTTCCGAGTCCAATACTGTGGCGAACCGTAATTCGGGTGATGTCTACTCGGTAGGACATTCCCTTGAGCGCCCCGTATGTCTAGCTGAAGACTCTATCGAACACGGCTGTCAAAAATCCCGTTGTGATGCTCGCAGCTGACCGTGAGCAACCTCCGTCGCTACGTTCCAAAATCATCGACACCCGCATCTGCCTGGGCGATAAAAATCCGCGTCCGCATTGAATCAATTGCAAAAGTCATGAACAGTATGTCCCCTCGCTTGCTGGGCAACATCGCCCTACTGCTTGCCAGTACCGCCGTGCACGCCCAAACCACCGGTACTGATATTGCCACCAGTCAGGAACAGCTACAGCGCGAACGCGAACGCCTATTGCGTCAGCAGCAGGAGCAAACACCCAACGTGCGTTTGCCGGCGCCCAAGGGCGTTGATCTCTCGACGGTCTTCCCGGCGGAAGAATCGCCCTGCTTCCCCATTACCAAAATCAGCTTGATCGGTGAAGCGGCTGAGCGCTTTCAGTTTGCACTGGACAGTGTCATCGGTGATGGCGGCGCGCTGGGCCGTTGCCTGGGTACCGGCGGTGTCAATGCTGTGCTCGCGCGCGTACAGAATGCGCTGATCCTGCGCGGCTATACCACCACGCAGATTCGTGCGACAACGCAAGACCTCAAGGCGGGTGAGCTGGTCTTGACGGTCTTGCCTGGCCACGTGCGCCATATTCGTTTTGCGGCTGATGCCAGCCCACGCGGTACTGCCTGGAATGCCTTGCCGATGAGCGAAGGCGATATCCTCAATCTGCGCGATATTGAACAAGGCCTGGAGAATTTCAAGCGCGTGCCGACAGCTGAGGCCGACATTCAGATCACTCCGACGGAGGTTGCCACACAACCGGGCGACAGCGACTTGGTGATTAACTATCAACAGCGCTTCCCGTTCCGCCTGAATGTCTCGCTTGACGATGGCGGCTCCAAAGCCACCGGCAAGTACCAGGCGGGCACCACGCTGGCTTATGACAATTGGTGGACGCTCAACGATTTGTTCTATGCCAGCTGGAGCCGCAACCTTGGCCGCTATGGCGACCATGGCGCCAACAGCTATACGTTGCACTACTCTGCACCTGCCGGGTACTGGATGCTGGGTGCGACCATGTCAGGCAGCCGCTATCACCAACAAATCGCGGGCGCTAACAGTCCGATTGTTTATAGCGGGCAAAGTGAGAACGTGGAATTGAAACTGTCTCGCCTGGTTTATCGTGACGACGTCCGCAAGACGACGCTTTCACTCAAGGGCCTGCTGCGCAACTCACGCAACTTTATCGACGACACCGAAGTCGGGCCGCAGCGCCATCAGACCAGCGCCTGGGAAATAGGCGTCAATCACCGCGAATTCATTGGCAATGCCACGGTGGATGCCAACCTTGCCTATCGGCGCGCGTTCGACAAGCAAGGCCGGGAGCCGGAATCCAATACCGATCTGCCGCAAGTTGCCACCCGCTACAGCCTGTTCCTGGCCGACGCAGCGGTCAATGCGCCGATTCAGGTCGCCGGACAACACCTGCGCTACAGCGGCAGCGTGCGTGCCCAATGGAATGGCGGAGAACTGCCGTCACAAGATCAGTTCGCCATTGGTGGCCGCTACACCGTCCGCGGCTTCGATGGCGAATTGATCTTGCAGGCCGAACGTGGCTGGTTAGTGCGCAACGAGCTTGCATGGGCGCTGGGTGCTAGCAATCAGGAGCTATACGCCGGCATCGATGCCGGCCAGGTCAGCGGGCCTTCGGCCCAATACCTCTTGGGCAAACGCCTGGCCGGTGCAGTCATCGGTTTGCGTGGTGCGCTTTGGAAGGCAAGCTATGACGCGTTCGTCGCTACGCCACTGAACAAACCGGAGGGATTCAGGACTGCGGCGGTCACTGGCGGGTTTAGTCTCGTTTTTGCGTTTTGATTGCTCGGATTGCTCGATCAACGCCTAAGCACCAACTGCACTGTCTCCCCAAAATGCCTACCAGAAAAAAGATTGCACCTCAGGCTGCGGCAGCCCAGGCGATCGCGTCCTCACCGGCCGGAATGCGCGTCGGTGCCGAAGGATCGGTGGCGGCCTGCCAGACGGCGTCGGCCACGTCCTTGGCGTAAGTCACCTGCGATTCATCCTGGAAGTTCTCGAACACCGCTGCAGCCAGCGGACCGTAAGCCTCGGGAATGTTGCCGTCCATGCGGGTGCGCGCGTTCTCGGCAAATTTGGTACTGGGCGAACGTCCCGGCAGCACGATGTGCGCGCGGATGCCGAACGCCTGCAATTCCAGCGCCAGCGATTCGGTGAAGCCGTTCACCGCCGCCTTGCTGCCGGTGTAGACCGCCAGCAGCGGCAGCGACTTCAGCGTGACGCTGGAGGTGACGTTGATCACCACGCCCTCGCGGCGCTCGCGCATCTGGGGCAGCACCGCCTGCGTCAGCGCGATGGTGCCCAGGGTGTTGGTCTCGAAGATCTCGCGCACCTTGTCCATGGTGATGGCCTCGACCGCGCCCAACAGGCCGATGCCGGCGTTGTTGACCAGCACGTCGACGGGGCCGGCGGCCTCCAGCGCGGCGCGGATGCTGCTCTCGTCGCCGACGTCCAGCGGCAGGATGCGCAGGTTCGGCGAAGCGGGCAGCAGATCGGTGCGCGGCGTGCGCATGGTGGCGACGACGTTCCAGTCGCGTGCGAGGAAGTGTTTGGCGATTTCAAGACCGAAACCGGAAGAACAGCCGGTGATCAGGACGGTTTTCATGGGGGGCTCCTGGTGAGGGTGGCAATGGTGAACAGGGATCATGACGGCCGCCGATTGCGACCGATGACCAAGCATAGAAGCCACGCGCTGGACTTGCTACAATCAAACGTCCAATTTCCTTTCGCGATAGTCCAATCATGCTCGATGCCATCGATCCGCTGGCCGAATTCGTCACGCTGCTGCGCCCGGCGGCGCGCTACTCCAAGGCAGTGTCCGGCGCCGGGCCCTGGCGCGTGCGGCGCACCGATCCCGGGCAATCTTTCTACAGTGCGGTGCTGGAAGGCGCCTGCCGGGTGCTGCTGGACGATGGCAGCGAGGTGGTGCTGCAGGCCGGCGACTTCGTGCTGGCGCCGTCCATGCAAGGCTTCGCGATGGCCAGCCTGGAGGCTTCGGACGCCCCGGACATCACCGACGACAATCCGCCACCGCAACTGGCCAACGGCGAATTTCGCCTGGGCCGGCTCGACGCCGAACCGCAGGCGCGCTTCCTGGTGGGGCATTGCATGTTCGACTCGCCCGACTCGGCGCTGCTGGTCTCGTTGCTGCCGCAGCTGGTGATCGTGCGCGGCCAGGAGCGGCTGGCCACGCTGGTGCGGCTGGTCAGCGAAGAATCGCGGGCGCAACGGCCGGCGCGCGAGGTGGTGCTGGCGCGCTTGCTGGAGGTGTTGCTGATCGAGGCGCTGCGTTCGGGATCGGAGAGCAGCGCAGGCGCTTCCCCCGGACTGCTGCGCGGCTTGGCCGATGCCCGACTGGCGCTGGCGATACGGCGCATGCACGAGCGCCCGTCCGAGCCATGGAGCGTGGCGCAGCTGGCCAGGGAAGCGGCCTTGTCGCGCTCGGCGTTCTTCGAACGCTTCCGTCGTGAAGTGGGTGTGGCGCCGATGGAATACCTGCTGGCCTGGCGCATGGCCCTGGCCAAGGGCCTGCTGCTGCAAGGCGCCGGCGGCGTGGCCGAGATCGCGCAGCAGGTCGGCTACAGCTCGGCCAGCACCTTCAGCGTCGCCTTCGGCCGCCATGTGGGGATGCCGCCGTCGCGCTATGTGCAGGAGCAGAGGCAGGCGCGGCCGGCCTGAGTGCCTGTCCGGGCATCAGGGGACGCACGCTGGAGCCGGGGTGGTTCCGTACAGAACCGGGAATGTTTGCGTCATCCCCGGCTGTCCCTTTGCAGCGAACGATGAACGACGCTGGATCCCTGCTTTCGCAGGGACGACAGGCCGGCGTTTGTCGATACCGCCGTCGCTCCCGCGAAAGCAGGAGCCCCGTGGCGTTATCTTTGCCAACCCTGTCGCCTCCACCGCCTGCAGCCCTTGTTCGCTCAACCCGTCTTGAACCCCACCCGCTCCATGGTGCCGATGTGCATGCTCAACAGTTGCAGAGCCCGCTCGGTCTTCTTCTCTTTCAAGGCGTCGATGATCAGCATGTGGTCATGGTCCGACCTCGGCTGCCAGCCGCGCTTCATCCCGGTCGAAAACAGATAACGTGAATTGGTCAGCTGCAGCTGGGCCAGCACCGCGAGCAGGCGCGGCATGCCGCATTCGCTGGAAAGGATGTCGTGGAACTGGTTGTTGGCGCTGTCCCATTCGGCCAGCGAGCTCGCCTGCGAGCAGGCTTCGTGCGCCTGTTCCAGGCGGCCGATGTGCAGCGAGGTGAAACGCGGCGCGCCGTGCTTCAGGGCCAGCAGCTCCAGCGACGCGCGCATCACCACGTTCTCCTTGATGGTGACCGGATCCAGCTCGGTCACCCGCACCCCGCGACGCGGCAGGGCGATGGCCAGGCCTTGCGCTTCCAGCTGCCGGAAAGCCTCGCGCACCGGCACATGGCTGGACTGGAATTGCTGGGCGATATGGTCCTGCCGCAAGGCCGCGCCGGCGGCGATTTCGCCGCGCACGATCTGCGTTCTGAGGGTGTCGGCGATGCGCTCCACGATGGTCATGGAGGCGGGAATGAGGCCACTCATTTTATAGATAATCTATGATAAAACTTGTTGTTTGATGAAAAAGCACGAAGATAGAATCCCCGAAGCAGAATTTTAAGCTTTTCAAACCTTGCTTTGGATTTTATCTATGAGCCTGAGCCCCATCGCCTTTCATCCGCGGAAGGCTGCATTGCCGTCTTCCCCGTCCCTCTCCGACGATATCCGCACGGTTGACGCCGACGCCGTCGAAGCCCTGTTCGAACTGCCCTTCCTGGACCTGCTATATCGCGCCCAGACCGTCCACCGCGAGCGTCACGCCGCCAATGAGGTGCAGCTCTCCAGCCTGCTCTCGATCAAGACCGGCGGCTGCCCCGAGGACTGCGGCTATTGCTCGCAGTCGTCCAGCCACAAGGACGCCGGCGTGCCGGCCGGCAAGCTGATGGCGCCGCAAGACGTGCTGCAAGCCGCGCAGGCCGCCAAGGCCCAGGGCGCGACGCGCTTTTGCATGGGCGCGGCCTGGCGCAATCCCAAGGAGCGCGACATGCCGGCGCTGACCACCATGGTCGGCCAGGTGCGCGCGCTGGGGCTGGAGACCTGCATGACGCTGGGCATGCTGGAAGAACAGCAGGCGCGCGCCTTGAAGGAAGCCGGCCTTGACTTCTACAACCACAACCTCGACACCTCGCCCGACTTTTACGGCCAGGTCATCTCCACCCGCGGCTACCAGGACCGGCTGGACACCATCCGCAAGGTGCAGGAGGCCGGTCTGCATGTGTGCAGCGGCGGCATCATCGGCATGGGTGAGACGCGGCGTCAGCGCGCCGGCCTGATCGCCCAGTTGGCCGCACTCGATCCGCAGCCGGAGTCGGTGCCGATCAATCACCTGGTGCCGATCAAAGGCACGCCGCTGGAAGACGCGCCGCCGCTGGACGAGTTCGAGTTCGTGCGCACCGTGGCGGTGGCGCGTATCGCCGTGCCGGGCGCGGTGATCCGCCTGTCGGCCGGGCGCGAAAGCATGAGCGACGCCACGCAGGCGCTGTGCTTTGCCGCCGGCGCCAACTCCATCTTCCTGGGCAGCAAGCTGCTGACCACTCCCAATGCCCCGGTCTCGGCCGATCTTGAGTTGCTGGCGCGCCTGGGCATGCGCCCCGCTCCCGCCAAGGCATGATGCGCGACACCCCGCCGCTCGCGCAGCCCGCGCATGAGCCAGTATGGAGCGAGCAGTACTGCGGCGGCGCCTGGGTGCTCAGTGGTTATGACGATGTCGCCGCGGCGCTGCGCGATCCGCGCTTCTCGGTGCGGCGCGCGGCGCGCTGGATCAACGGCGCCGCGTCCGACGCCGGCGACGCCAGGCAGCAGCGCGACTTCAAACGCGTCTTCTCGCGCTCCCTGCTGTTCCTCGACGGGCGTGCGCATCGCCGCTTGCGCCATGTCATCCAGCCCGGTTTCAAACCGGCCGAGCTGCAGCGCCAGGCGCCGGCCATCGCAGCGATTGCCCGGCGCCTGCTCGATCGTATCGGGCCGCAGGTCGCCTCCCATACCCAGTTCGACTTTGTGGAGGCCTTCGCCCGCCCGCTGCCGGCGCTGGTGATCGCCAACCTGCTGGGCCTGCCCGACCGGGTGCCGGCAGAGTTCATCGACTGGGCCGCCGCGCTGGCCGCCTTCATCGGTGCTCCGACGCCGGACCAGGCGCAAGCCGCGGCGGCACGGCAAGCGCTGGCGGACATGTGCGACTTCTTCACCCTGGCCATGGCCGCCGACGATCTCGGCGATGGGCTGCTGGCGCGCATCGCGGTGGCGCATCGCGAGCAGAAGATCTCCGGCACCGAGGCGTTGGCCCAGTGCAGCACCCTGCTCTTCGCCGGCTATGAAACCACCCGCAACCTGCTGGGCAACGGCCTGCTGGCGCTGCTGCGGCATCCAGCGCAGTGGGCCGCCCTCAAGGCTGCGCCGCAGAACCTGCGGCTGGCCGTGCGCGAGATGTTGCGCTACGACAGCCCGGTGCAATACACCGGGCGCCGCCTGGTGGCGGATATCGAGCTCGGCGGGCAGCGCCTGCGCCGGGGCCAGCTGGCGATACTGCATATCGGCATGGCCAACCATGATGCGCGGCGCTTTTCCGATCCCGGGCGCTTCGACATCGCGCGTGACCAAGGCAACCATCTTTCCTTCGGCCACGGGCCGCACGTCTGCCTGGGCGCGGCGCTCACGCAGCTGGAGGCCGAGATCGCCTTCGGCACGTTGCTGCAGGCCTTGCCGGAGATATCGCTGGCGCCCTCGCCCCCGCAATGGCAGCCGCTCGCGGCCTACCGGGCGCTGGAGCGGCTCCCCGTGACCCCGGGGAAATCGACACAACAGCCGACGCAACCACCGACGCATAGAGAACTGACCCATGCATGATTTCACGCAAGACCTGGCCGAACTCGCCGCGCAGAGCCTGGCGCGCACACGGCGCGTAGTGGCCGGCGCGCAGGGGCCGGTGCTGGAAGTGGACGGGCAAGCCTGCCTGTCATTCTGCAGCAACGACTACCTGGGCCTGTCCAACCATCCGGACATCGTCGCCTCCTGTATCGCCGCAGCCGATCAATATGGCGTAGGCGCGGCCGCCTCGGCGTTGATCTCCGGCCACGGTGATGCGCACGAACAGCTGGAGCGCGAACTGGCCGCCTTCACCGGCCAGCCGCGCGCACTGTATTTTTCCAACGGCTACATGGCCAACCTCGGCATCCCTTGCGCCTTGCTGGGCGCGGGCGACACTATCTTCCTCGACCGCCTGAGCCATGCTTCGCTGATCGATGGCGCACGCTTGTCCGGCGCCGAGCTGCGCGTGTTCCCGCACAACGACACGGCGCGTTTGGAACAGGTGCTGGCCCGCTGCAAGAGCGCGCGCAAGCTGGTGGCCACCGATGCGGTGTTCAGCATGGACGGCGACCTCGCGCCGCTGGCCGAACTGGCTGCGGTATGCGCGCGCCACGGCGCCTGGCTGCTGGTGGACGACGCCCACGGCTTCGGCGTGCTGGGCCCGCAGGGACGCGGCAGCCTGGCGCATGCGGGCGTCTCTGCGCTGCATGCACCGCACGTGCTGTACATGGGCACGCTGGGCAAGGCCGCCGGCGTGGCGGGCGCCTTCGTGGCGGGCGATGCGACGCTGGTCGAGTGGATCATGCAGCGCGCCCGCACCTATATGTTCACCACCGCCAACCCGCCCTTGCTGGCGGCGGCCGCCTCAGCGGCGTTGCGAGTGATCGAACGCGACGAATGGCGGCGCGAACGCCTGCGCGAGCTGGCCGCTCAACTGACGCTGGGCTTGGCCGACCTGCCCTGGCGACTGCTGCCCTCGCCCACTGCCATCCAGCCGCTGATCGTCGGCGACAACGCGCCCGCGCGTGCGTTGATGCAAAGCCTGCGCGAGCAAGGCATCTGGACGCCGGCGATCTGCCCGCCCACGGTACCCAAGGGAACGGCCCGCCTGCGCATCAGCCTGTCGGCCCTGCACACGCCGGCGCACGTGGAACGCCTGATCGACGCCTTGCGGCAAGCCGCCGGAGTTCGCCAATGAATACGCCACACCCCGACAGCCTGGCCGCGCGCAGCTCGCGCAGCGTCTGGCATCCCTGCACCCAGATGCGCCGCCATGAGAGCCTGCCGCCGATCGCGGTTGAACGCGGACACGGCCCCTGGCTTTACGACACCGACGATCGTCGCTATCTGGACGCGATCAGCTCCTGGTGGGTCAACCTGTTCGGCCACACCAACGCGCGCATCAACCGCGCCCTGACGGACCAGCTGGGCCGACTGGAGCACGCCATGCTGGCCGGTTTCACGCATGAGCCGGTGGTGGCGCTGTCGGAAAAACTGGCGGCCCTGACCGGCCACGCGCTGGGCCGCTGCTTCTATGCCTCCGACGGCGCCTCGGCGGTGGAGATCGCGCTGAAGATGAGCGTGCACGCCTGGCGCAATATCGGCCACAGCGACAAGACCGAGTTCATCTGCATCGCCGGCGGCTACCACGGCGAAACGCTGGGCGCACTGGGCGTGACCGACACCGCGCTGTTTCGCGCGCCCTATGAAGCGATGCTGCGGCCGGCGCATATCGCCGCCTCGCCCGATGCGCGCTTGGCGCTACCCGGCGAGCGCGCAAGCGACGTCGCAACACGCGCGCTGGCGGACGTCGAACGGCTGCTGCAGGAGCGCCATGGCCGGATCGCCGCGGTGATCGTGGAGCCGCTGGTGCAATGCGCCAACGGCATGGCGATGCACGATCCGGCCTACGTCGCCGGCCTGCGCAAGCTGTGCGACGCCTACGGCGCGCACCTGATCGCCGACGAGATCGCGGTCGGCTGCGGACGCAGCGGCAGCTTCTTCGCCTGCGAGCAGGCCGGCGTCTGGCCCGACCTGCTGTGCCTGTCCAAGGGCATCAGCGGCGGCTACCTGCCGTTGTCGCTGGTGATGGCGCGGGAGCACATCTACCAAGCTTTCTACGACGACGATGTGCGCCGCGGCTTCCTGCACTCGCACTCCTACACCGGCAATGCGCTGGCCTGCCGCGCCGCGCTGGAGACGCTGGCCATCTTCGAGGATGACGACGTGCTGGAGCGCAACCGCCGCTTCGCCCACACCATGACCGCCGCGCTGCACCCGCTGGCGCAGGATGCGCGCATCGCGCACTTCCGGCGCACCGGCATGATCTGGGCCTGCGACGTCAGGCTCGATCATGCGCGCGCCAGCGACTTCGCCCGGCGCTTCGCCCAGGAGGCCGCGCGTCGCGAAGTGCTGATGCGGCCCATCGGCAACACCCTGTACCTGATGCCGCCCTACATCCTCGACGACGCCCACGCAGCTTGGCTCGGGCGGCGCGTGTACGAGGCCTTTGAGGCCGCGATGGGAATGCAATGAAAGAAACGGCAAAAGAGACGATGAACAAGGTCATCAAAGACACACCCCGGGCAAGGGGCTATTTCGTCACCGGCACCGATACCGGCGTGGGCAAGACGCTGGTTGCCTCGGCGCTGGTGCATCTGCACGCTGCGCGCGGCTTGCGCAGCGCCGGCATGAAGCCGGTGGCCTCCGGCGCCAGTTTCGACGGCGAGCGTTGGCGCAATGACGATGCCGACGCGCTCAGCGCCGCCTCCAACCTCGCGCTGCCGCCGGCGCTGGTCAACCCCTTCCTCTTCAGGAGCGCTACCGCGCCGCACCTAGCCGCCAGGGAAGAAGGCAAGCACATCAGCATCGACCATCTGGAACGCTGCTATCGCGACATCTGCGCGGCGGCCGAGGTGGTGATCGTGGAAGGCGCCGGCGGCTTCCTGGTGCCGCTGGATGACGACCACAACAGCGACGCGCTGGCCGCACGGCTGCGCCTGCCGGCAATCATGGTGGTGGGTATTCGCCTGGGCTGCATCAACCATGCCCTGCTGACGCAACTGGCGATCCGGGCGAAGTCATTGCCGCTGGCCGGCTGGGTGGCCAATCACATCGATGCGGATGAGCCGTATGCGCAGGCCATGGTGGAGAGCCTGACACGGCGCATCGATGCGCCGTTGTTGGGCGAGCTGCCGTGGATGGACGCTACCGACGCCGGGCGCGCGGCGCAACTGCTTGATGCGGCGGCGCTGGGCCTGCCGGCCGTACACTGAGACCTAATTGGCCGCCTGGCCGCGCACCGGCAACGGCAACTCATCCTTGTCGGCGGTGCCGCTCAGGCTGCGATAGGTCGCGCGGCCGAGCTCGGCGATGGAGTTGGACAGGTCGACCAGCTCGGCCACGGCGTCTTCCGCATAGATGGCGTCGATCTCATTGGACTCCAGCCAATGACGGATGCGGCGCTCGCCGGAGAACACGAAGTCGCTCAGCTGCGACCAATGGGCGCGAATGATCGCCGCCTCGGCGCCTTCACGCCCCGACAGCACGCCATCCACCTGCGCCACCAGCTGGCGCACGCTCTTGCCGCTGCCGTCCTGCAAAAAGCGTTCGACCTCGTCGTCGCCGGCGCAGTACCACAACCACAGCGCGTTGAAGGCGGTCTCGATCTGGTGACGGATCAACGCAAAGGCCGAGGCGTGCACCGGCATGTCGTTCCTGAGCAAGATGATGATGGCGCTGTGATGCTGCTGCGCCACCGTCAGGCAGCCGATGGCAGCGCACGCGCGCGGATCGGCCGGCAACGGCTGGCCGTTCAGTTCGGAAGAGATGCGATAGGCCAGCGATTCCGCCTTGGCCAGCAGATGTTCCAGTTCCATGAATATCCTTTCCGGATGCTTGTGCCCTGCGGCTGCAGTTCAGCTGACGCCGGTGGCGCCGTCGAGCACGATACGGATCTTGCGCGCCAGTTCATCGTGGCGGTAAGGCTTGCCGATGACCTGGAATTCTCCTGCGGCGTCATGGCGCTCTATGGATTCGCTGGCGTAACCGGTGGTGAGCAGCACCTTGATGCCCGGTTTAAGGCGTCGCGCCTCGCGCGCCAGCAGCACGCCGTTCATGTTGCCCGGCATGATGAGGTCGGTGAACAGCAGGTCCACATGCTTGCCGGCACGGATCAGCTGCAGGGCTTCCACCGGCGAGTTCACCATGCTGACATGATAGCCCAGGCTCTCCAGCATTGCCTGCGCCAGCTCGGCCACTTCGATCCTGTCGTCCACCACCAGCACGTGCTCGTGTCCGCCCTGGTCCGGCGTGTGGCTGTCGAACTCGAAGGCGCCGCCGACCTGATCCTGTGTCGCCGGAAAATACATGCGCACCACCGCGCCGCCGCCGGGCAAGTCGCCCGAGGCGATCTTCACCGCGCCGCCGGACTGCTTGACGAAGCCGTACACCATCGACAAGCCGAGACCGGTGCCCTTGCCCTCATCCTTGGTGGTGAAGAACGGATCCATCACGCGCGGCAGGATGTCCGGGGCAATCCCCGGACCATCGTCGGCGATGGCGATGCAAACATAGCTGCCTGGCTTCAGGCCCAGCTCCAGCGCCAGCTCGCCGGACTCCAGCATCTCGTTGGAGGTGGTAATGCGCAGCGTGCCGCGGCCATCCATGGCGTCGCGCGCGTTGATCAGCACGTTCAGCAGCGCCACTTCCATCTGGGTCGGGTCGAGGCGGCAGTTCCACAGCGCCGGCGCCAGATGCGTCTGCACTTCGATCTCCCCGCCCAGCGTGCGGCGCACCAGATCGGTAAAGCCCTCGGTGAGCGAGTTCAGGTTGATGGTGCGCCCTTCCAGCCGCTGCTTGCGGGCAAAGGCCAGCAGCTGCTGGGTCAGCATGGCGGCCTTGCCGGAGGCATTGCGGATGCTGTCGGCGCTGCGCGCCACGCGCGACAGATCCGGCGCGTCGCTGCGCAAGGCCAACCCGATGATGTCGAGGTAACCGCTGATCACCTGCAGCAGGTTGTTGAAATCGTGCGCGATGCCGCCGGTGAGCTGGCCCAGCGCTTCCATCTTGCGCGCCTGGCCGAGCGCCTGCTCGGCATCGCGGCGGCGACTGATATCCAGCTGCGAGCCGAAGAAATAGACGAGGCTGCCATGCTTGTCGTAGACCGGCGAGAGGAACAGCGCATTCCAGAAGCTCGAGCCGTTCTTGCGGTAGTTCAGCACCTCGGTGGCGATCTCGCGACGCTGGGCGATGGCGTTACGGATCTGCATCACCACGGCACGGTCGGTCTCCGGCCCTTGCAGGAAGCGGCAGTTCTTGCCGATCACCTCATCGCGGCTGTAACCGGTCATGTTGATGAAGGCGTTGTTGACGAAGACGATCGGGCAATCCGGCTGGCGCGGATCGCACACGACCATGGGCATGCGCGTCATCTCGACGGCGGCGAAGAAGATGTCGTTGGCGTCGTCGCCTACCGCGATCTTGGCCTGGTCGTTGCGAACGCCGGCGTCGTCGAACTCGCCAGCCGGACATCGGAATCGTTTGTGCTTGCCTGGACTATGCATTGGTTTTCTCTCCAGTAAGGTTGAGCTGGCCGACCTCAGGGCGCCAAGGCGCAGGTCGGATGAGCTGTTGTTATTAGTTGGACAAGCTCTTCTCTCGCGGTTCCCGTTGATTTTGGGCAAGCGCGACAGTAGTAGAGAGAAAGGTGAATGTGGGGGATTGCAGCGCGTACGCCGCAAAGGCAGCTCAGAGGCCGTCCGCGGATTGATGAGCTTGGATAGCGTCGAGCTCGCCGTGAAAAACAATGCGGCCGTGTTCAAGTAGATAGGCGCGGTCGCTGACCAGCCGTGCGAAATGGAAATTCTGTTCGCACAGCAACACGGCCATGCCGGCCGCCTTCAGCCGTGCGATGGTGTGCGCCATCTGCTCGACAATCACCGGCGCCACGCCTTCGGACGGCTCGTCCAGCAGCACCAGGCTGGGGTTGCCCATCAACGTGCGCGCGATGGTCAGCATCTGCTGCTCGCCGCCGCTCATCTGGCCGCCGGGGCGATCGGGCATCGCGCCCAGGTTCGGAAACAGCTCGAACAATGCCGCCGGGGTCCAGTGCAGCACGCCGGCGCGCGCAGGCTGGCGGCCCGCTTCCAGGTTCTGCAGCACCGACAATTCGGTGAACACGCGGCGATCCTCGGGCACGAAGCCCAGGCCCATGCGTGCACGCCGATACGGTGCCAGGCGCGCGATGTCGGCGCCGTCGAAAGCGACCCGGCCTTGCGTACCATCCAGCAGTCCCATCAAGGCCTTCAGCGTGGTCGACTTGCCGGCGCCGTTGCGCCCCATCAGTGCCACCACCTCGCCGCGCCCGACCTGCAGGTCGAGATCGAACAGGATGTGGGCGCGCCCGTAGAAGGCGTTCAGGCCCTGCACGTTGAGCAAGGGCGCGCTCATGCGATCTCTCATGTCACCGCTCATGCCGCGCTCCCGCCGAAGGTGCTGCCGGAGCCGAAATAGACGTCGCGCACGCGCTCGTTCGCGCGTACCGCCTGCGCGTCGCCGTCGGCGATCAGTTGACCGCGCGCCAGCACGATGATGCGATCCGCGTAGGTGAACACCACGTCCATGCTGTGCTCCGTGAACAGCACCGAGATGCCGCGCTCGCTGACCAGGCGATGGGTCAATGCCATCATCTCGTTGCGCTCGCGCGCCGCCATGCCGGCGGTGGGCTCGTCCATCAGGAGCAGGCGCGGCGCGTTCGACAGCGCCATGGCCAGCTCCACGCGCTTGATGTCGCCATAGGCCAGCACGCCGCAGGCGCGCTGCGCCTGTTGCGCCATGCCGACCTGTTCCAGCAGCTGCATCGCCTCGTCGCGGAAATAGCGCGCAGCCGGACGCCACAGCTGCGCCAGCTTGCGGCGATGCGAGAGCAACGCGGCCTGCACGTTCTCCAGCACCGTCATCGAGTGAAAAGCGGCCGAGACCTGGAAGGTGCGGCCCACGCCGCGGCGCCAGATGCGACGCGCGCCCAGGCCGGCGATGTCCTCGCCATCGAGCAGCACCGCGCCGCCGTCCGGGCGCAGCTGGCCGTTGATGATGTTGAAGCAGGTCGACTTGCCGGCGCCGTTGGGGCCGATCAGCGCCAGCAGTTGGCCGGCGGGCAGGTCAAAGGACACATCGTCGAGCGCCTTGACGCCGCCGAAGGCCTTATGCAGATGCGCTACCTTGAGCAGGCTCATGCGTCCTCCCCGTGACGTCGGGAGAACAGCTTCGCCAGCTGCCGGAAAGCGCCGGACACGCCGCCCGGGAACAGCAGCACCAGCGCCAGCATCACCAACCCCAGCAGCGCGCGCCAATAGTCGGTCTCGCGCGCGACCAGATCTTGCAGCCAGGTGAACAGCGCCGCGCCGGCCAACGGCCCCATCAGGCTTTGCACGCCGCCCAGCATCACCATCACCAGGCCGTCCACTGAGCGGCTGACGCCGGCGGCCTCGGGCGAAATGCTGCCCTTGGAAAAGGCGAACAGCACGCCCGCCAGGCCGCAAAACAGGCCGGCCACGGCAAAGCCCAGCCATTGCACGCGACGCACGTTCATGCCCAGCGCCTCGGCGCGCACCGCCGAATCACGCGCGGCGCGCAGCGCCAGGCCGAACGGCGAATAAATCACCCGTCGCAGCAGCCACACGCCAAGCACGGCGCACGCCAGCGCCAGGTAGTAGTACGCCACCGGCGACGCCAACGCCTCGGCGGGACGAAGGCCGACCAGGCCGTTGCTGCCACCGGTCAGGTCATCCCACTGGAAGATCACGGCCCAGACGATCTGGGCGAAGGCCAGCGTCAGCATGGCAAGATAAACGCCGCTCAGCCGCACGCAGAACCAGCCGAACAGCAGCGCGCCCAGTAGCGCCACCAACGGGCCGGCGACGAAAGCCGCGGCCATCGGCCATTGCAGCTTGAGCGCGAACAAGGCCGCGCCATAAGCGCCCAGGCCAAAGTACGCGGCGTGTCCGAAGGACGCCATGCCGCCCGGCCCCATCATGAAATGCAGGCTGGCGGCGAACAGCACGGCCACGAAAATTTCCACCATCAGCACCGGCAGATAGGGGAAGCTGCCGGCCGCCAGCGGCAAGGCCAGCAGCACTGCCAGCAGGCCCATGCCGGTCAGCCGCGAGCGACGGCCCGGCGCCGGCAGCGGCGCCTCGTTGCCGCCATGGCGCACGATCGCCGGCGGCTTGCCGAACAAGCCCCATGGGCGCGCCACCAGGATGGCCGCCATCACCAGGAACTCCACCACCAACGTCAGGCGCGACAAGGAGATCTCGATGCCGAACAATGAGACATTGCCCAACGCAATGCACAGCGCCTTGACCTCGGCAATCAGCAGGGCTGCCGCGAAAGCGCCGCCGATCGAACCCATGCCGCCGACCACCACCACCACGAAGGCGTTGCTGATGGTGTCCAGATCCAACGCCAGGTTGGCGGGCATGCGCGGCCCTTGCAGCGCCCCGCCCAGGCCGGCCAGGAAACAGCCCAGCGCGAACACGCCGGTGAACAGCCACGCCTGGTTCACGCCCAGCGCACCCAGCATCTCGCGGTCCTGGGTGGCGGCGCGAATCAGCGTACCCCAGCGCGTGCGCGTGGTCAGCAGCCACAGCAGCGCGAACACCGCGGGGCCGATGAAGATAAGCAGCACATCGTATTGAGGCAAACGCCGGCCCAGCAGCTGCACCGCGCCGGAGAGTCCGGGCGCGCGCGGGGCGAACAGGTCTTCCGGGCCCCACTGCCAGAGCACGGCGTCCTTGATCACCAGCACCAGCGCGAAGGTGGCCAGCAGCTGGAACAGCTCGGGCGCGCGATAGATGCGGCGCAGGATGGCGATCTCCACCACCGCGCCAATCGTGGCCACCGCCAGCGCTGACAGCAACACACCGGCCCAGAAGCCGAACGCGCCGCCGCCGATGGCATCCACCAGGCTATAGGCGATGTAGATGCCCAGCATGTAGAACGAGCCGTGCGCGAAGTTGACGATGCGCGTGACGCCAAAGATCAGCGACAGGCCGGCCGCCACCAGGAACATGGCGGAGGCGTCGGCCAGGCCGTTGATCAGCTGGACGGTGAGGCTGGCAAGCGTCATGGCGCGGGCGCCTGCCGTGGGGGAATGGACATCAGGACGGGAGGGACGGCAATCGTCGGTTCGGCCGCAGACACGCTTAGTCGGCCGGGCGCAGCTTTTTCACCTCGGCGTCGGGCAATTGCAGCGTGGCGCCGTCGACGTAGGTGAAGCTGGACATGATGCCCTTGCCGTCTTTCACGCCGGTGCGGCCGACGAAGGCGCCCAGCGTGGACTGGTGATCCTGCGCGCGGTAGACGATGGGCGCCACCGGAGTATCGACCTTGAGGCCGGAGAAAGCGGCGGCCAGCTTGTCGGCGTCGGTGCTGCCGGCCTTCTTGATGCCGGCGGCGATCGACATCAGGGCAGCGTAGCCGACCAGCGAGCCGTTGCGCGGATAGTCATTGAATTTCTTGCGGTAGGCGTCGACGAACTTTTTGTGTTCGGGCGTGTTGATGGCGTACCAGGGATAGCCGGTCACGATCCAGTTGGTCGGCGCTTCGTTCTTCAGTGGGTCGAGGTATTCGGGTTCACCGGTCAGCAGCGAGACCACCTCCACGCCGTCGAACAAGCCGCGGGTATTGCCTTCGCGCACGAACTTGCCGAGATCGGCCGCGAACAGCGCATTGAAGATGGCATCAGGCTTGGCGTCGGCCAGCGCCTGAGTGACCGAGCCGGCGTCGATCTTGCCCAGCGGCGAAGCCTGCTCGGCGACGAACTGCACGTCCGGCTGCGCCTGCTTCATCAGCGTCTTGAAGCTGGCCACGGCGGACTGGCCGTATTCGTAGTTGGGATAGACCAGCGCCCAGCGCTTCTTCTTCAGCTTGACGGCTTCCTTCACTACCGAGGCCACCAGCATGTAAGTCGAGGGGCGCAGGCGATAGGTGTACTTGTTGCCGTTCTGCCAGACGATCTTGTCGGTCAGCGGCTCGGCGGCCAGGAAGAACACCTTGTGTTGCTTGGCGTAGTCGGTCAGCGCCAGGCCGGTGTTGGACAGGAAGCCGCCGAACAGCAGCGCCACGCGCTCACGCGCCACCAGCTCCTCGGCGATGCGTACCGAGTCGCCCGGGTTACCGTTGTCGTCACGCGCCACCACTTCCAGCTTCTTGCCCAGCACGCCGCCGGCGGCATTGACCTCGTCAAGCGCCATCTCCCAACCGCGACGGTAGGGCTCGAGGAAAGCCGGCTGCGCCTTGTAGCTGTTGATCTCGCCGATCTTGATGGTGGCTTGCGCGTTGGCGCCGCCGCTGGCCAGGGCCATTGCCATGGCGCCGGCTGCTGTTGCAGCGATCAGGATGCCGCGCTGGAGAAAACCGATGCGATTGTTCTGGTGGCTCACGTTATTCCCTTGTTGGTGTCGTTGCGTACCTGCGCCCTGCCCTCGTGGCGACGGCATGTGTTGTACCGGGCTGCGGGCGTCATGATACCCGTTGTCGCGAGGTTCGGCCCGGGATGAACGCTGCAGATCCGGCATGGGCGGCATGGCCGGGCCAGATCACTTGATGCGCTGCTTTTCCAGCTTGCGCGCCAGCGTGCGGCGGTGCATGCCCAGCCGGCGGGCGGTTTCGGAGATGTTGAAGTCAGTCTCGACCAGCACTTCGTGGATGCGCTCCCATTCGAGCGTCTTGATGGAGGTCGCGCGCGCCGGCAGTTCCAGGTCTGACACCCCGGCCACGTGTTCAAAGGCGGCCTCGATGTCGTCGGTGTTGGACGGCTTGGCGAGGTACTGGCAGGCGCCCAGCTTGATCGCCTCCACTGCGGTGGTGATGCTGGCGAAACCGGTCAGCACCACGATCAGCATGGCCTCATCATGGGCGTGCAGCATTTGCACGCAAGCCAGACCGGATGCGTTGCCGGAGAGTTTCAGGTCAACCACGGCGTAGCGCGGGTTGTGGTCTTTCAGGTGAACGGCCGCCTCATCCTGGTTGGAGGCTTGCAGCACCGTGTAGCCGCGGCGTTCGAACGAGCGGCCCAGCGTGCGGGCGAAGGCGGCATCGTCCTCGATGATCAGAAGCAGGCGATCAGCCGACATGTTGCTTTCCCATCTCTCTATTTCTACTTTCCCAACCCGCTATTGTATTGCGAAGTTGGGTCTTGGCACTTACACCAACGTGGAAAAATGGGCTTGATCAACATCAACCGCCCGCCCGGCAAGGCTTGAGGCGGGTCAAAAAGATAGGTGCGGAGGTGGGTGAAAAAGCCTTGATGCCGGCTGAACCGCTGCGCACGGGCCTGGACAGCAGCTTACGCGGCGCCCTGATCCTCGGAGGGCTCTTCCAGGCTGATGGCAGAGAGCGGCAGTTCCAGCGTCACCTGGGCGCCGCCGCCACCGCGATTGCGGGCCGAAATGCGTCCACCCAGCTTGCGCGCGACGTTGACCACGAAGAACAGGCCCAGGCCGCGCCCGGGCTTGCCCTTGGTCGACTGATAGGGCTTGCCGATCTGGTTGATCATCCAGTCCGGGAAACCGGGGCCGCGGTCGGTGACTTCGATCAGCAGCAGGTCTTCTTCCCGCCTGACCAGCATGGCCAGCCAGCCGGGCGAGACTTCAAAGGCATTGTCCAGCACGTTGCCCAGCATCTGCTTGATGGCGGAATCGAACGCCACCGGCACATCGTGGCCGATCATGTTGCGATACTCGAACACCTCCACCGGGCGCGATTTGCGCCAGTCTTCGGCGACGCTGTCGAGGAAAGTGTTGAGCGTGGTCTTGACCGAGGATTCGCCGCGCGCCTCGCCGGCCGACAGCAGCACGCCGCTGACGATGGACTTGCAGCGCTGCAATTGCGCTTCCATTTCGCTGATGTCGTCCAGCAGCTCGGGGCGCTGGCTGATCTCCGGCATGCGGCGCCAGTCGCCCAGGATCACCGAGACGGTGGCCAGCGGCGTGCCCAGCTCGTGGGCCGCGCCCGAGGCCAGCAGGCCCATGCGCACGATGTGGTCCTCTTCGGCGGCGCGCTGGCGCAAGTCGGCCAGCAAGGCGTCGCCGGCGCGCAGGTTGCTGTTGATGCGGGTGATGAAGAACACCATCAGGCCGGCGTTGAGCAGGAAGCAGATCAGCGTGCCTTCGACGTACAGGCTGAAGAGACCGGCGCTGTGATCCGGCGGCAAGGCCAGCGGCTCGGAGAACAGCGCCAGTCCGGCCAGACACACCATGGTGACGCCGACGATCGCCCAGCTCGACCAGGGCTTCAACAGCACCGCCGAGAGGATGATCTGCATCAGGTAGAGGAAGGCGAAGGGATTCGAGATGCCGCCCGAGAGGTAGAGCTGGAAGGTCAGCACGCCCACGTCCACCAACAAGGCCAGGAACAGCTCGGCGTTGGAGACCGTGCGCCGTTCATGCCAGCGCAGGTGGCTGGCGATGTTGAAGGCGATCAGGCAGGACAGCACCTCCAGCATGTGCGGCAGCGGCAGCTGGATGCCGAACACCAGCACCACGAAGGAGACGGTCGAGATCTGTCCGAACACCGCCAGCCAGCGCAGCTGGATCAGCAGCAGCATGTTCTGGTGGCCAGCCGGGTTTTCTTCCCCCTGGCGCAGGCGCTGCCAGCGCTCCCTGAGCGTCCTGCGCTTGACTGGCGTGTCGGCGGCCGTCATGTCGTGCCTACTCTGCCGCTGCGGCGCCGCGGGCGCGACGGCGACGTTCGTCGCGCACCACCCACCAGCCGGCTGCGGCCGCCATCAGGGCCAGCGCATACCAGGTCAGCGCATACACCAGGTGACTGTTGTGGAAGGCAATCACGGTCAGGCCGCCGACCGGCTTTTCGGCGTCCGGCGCCGTGGCCGCGTTGGCCTGTGAGGAAGCCCTGTCAGCATCGATGAAGTAAGGCGCCACCGTCTCCGCCTTCAGCTCGCGCGCAGCAGCGATCTGCGCCACGTCGCGCGAATACCAGCGATTCTGCCCGGCGTCATTGCTACGCAGGAAACCGCCACCCTGCTCGCTCATGCGCATCAATCCGGTGACCTCGACCACCTGCTCGGCCGAGCCGTTGGCGGCTGTGCTGGCGATCAGCTTGATCGGTGAAGTGCTGACGAAACCGCGATTGATCATCACGATATCGCCGCCTGCGGTCTGCAGCGGCGTGAGCAGCCATGAACCGCTGCCCAGGTCGGTGCTGGCCTGTACCGCGGTGGTCTTGCTATAGAGATAGCGGCCGCTGAGCGTGACGCGGCGATATTCGTCACTGTCGGACGATACCTGCGGCCACTGGTCATGGCCCGGGGCTGCGACCGCTGCCGCATGCACGCGCGCGTCGACCTTGGCGATCAGGGCCAGCTTCCATTGCAGGCGATATACCTGCCAGGTTCCGAGCGCGATGAAGACCACAAAGAAAAATCCCGCGCAAATGGCCAGGAAAACCAGGCTGGCCTTTGAGCGGGATGTCGGGACCGCTTGCGCGGCCCCATTTTCTTTGCCTTGTGTGTCTTGCATCACGCCATTAGGTGGCGTCGGACTCATTTCGGCTGTTCTGCGCCGTGCTGCATGCCAGGCATGCTTTGCTGCATCTGCTGCATCGATTGCGGCACGGTTTCAGTCGGCATGTGTTCCGGCGACATGGTCGGCATCATGTTGTGGTTCAGGTGGTACATGACCCACAGCGAGCCGGACAGCGTGATGCCCACGATGACGATGGTGAAGATCATCGACAGCATGTTCCAGCCGCCTTCGGACTTGCCGTTCATGTGCAGGAAGTATTTGATGTGCACCACGATTTGCACGGCAGCAAAGGCCAGCAGAACGATGCCCATCTGCGCCGAACCTTCGATCTTCTTGGCCATCACCAGCCAGAACGGGATCGCGGTCAGGATCACGGCCAGCACGAAGCCGGTGACGTAGTCCTTCATCGTGCCATGCGCAGCGTGGTCGCCGTGACCATGGCCATGATCGCCGTGGCCGTGGTCGTCGTGGTGGCCCATCGGACGGGCCGGGTGTTCTTGGTGACCGCGACTCATGGCAGGACTCCCATCAGGTAGACAAAGGTGAAGACGCCGATCCAGACCACGTCCAGGAAGTGCCAGAACATCGACAGGCACATCAGGCGACGGCCGTTGGCTTCGGTCAGGCCGTGCTTGTTGATCTGGAACAGCAGCACGATCAGCCAGATGATGCCGAAGGACACGTGCAGACCGTGGGTGCCGACCAGCGCGAAGAACGAGGTCAGGAAACCGCTGCGGGCCGGGCCGGCGCCTTCGTGGATCAGGTGCAGGAACTCATACAGTTCGAAGTAGATGAAGCCTGCGCCCAGCAGACCGGTGATCACCAGCCAGAAGATGGTGTTTTGCTGCTTCTTGGCTTGCATGGCCAGCATGGCGAAACCGTAAGTGATCGACGACAGCAGCAGCAGCGCGGTGTTCAGCGCCACCAGCGGCAGGTCGAACAGCTCGGCGCCGGTCGGGCCACCGGCGTAGTTGCGGCCGAGCACGGCGTAGCACGCAAACAGGCAGGCGAAGATCAGGCAATCGCTCATCAGGTAGATCCAGAAGCCCAGCATGGTGCCGTTCTCCGGATGATGATGGCGGACGAAGTAGCGCGAGCTTGGCGTCGCGTCGGCCGTGTGGTTAATTGCTTCAGACATGGCTATTCAACAGGCGAGTGCGCTCTGCTTCGACACGGACGACTTCGTCGGCCGGGATGTAGTAGTCGCGGTTGTAGTTAAAGGTGTGAACGATGGTAGCCACGACCAGGGCGATGAAAGCTGCCACGGCGGGGATCCACATCTGCCAGATCAGGGTGAAGCCGCATGCTGCCGCCAGAGCGGCGATGATGAAGCCGGCGCCGGTGTTCTTGGGCATGTGGATTTCCACGAAATCGCCCAGCGGACGCTGATACTTGTTCTTCTTCATGTCAGCCCAGGCGTCGTTGTCATGCACGACCGGGGTGAAGGCGAAGTTGTAGTCGGGCGGCGGCGACGAGGTCGACCACTCCAGAGTACGGCCACCCCACGGGTCGCCGGTCACGTCGGCCAGCTTCTTGCGGTCGCGGATCGAGACGGCGATCTGGATGATGAACGAACCGATGCCCAGGGCGATCAGGCCGGCGCCGATGGCGGCCACCACGAACCAGATCTGCAGCGACGGATCTTCGAAGTGGCTCATGCGACGGGTCACGCCCATCAAGCCCAGCACATACAGCGGCATGAAGGCCAGGTAGAAACCGACGAACCAGAACCAGAACGAGCACTTGCCCCAGAAGTCGTTGAGCTTGAAGCCGAAGGCCTTCGGGAACCAGAAGTTGATGCCGGCGAACATGCCGAACACCACGCCACCGATGATCACGTTGTGGAAGTGAGCGATCAGGAACAGGCTGTTGTGCAGCACGAAGTCGGCAGGCGGAACCGCCAGCAGCACGCCGGTCATGCCGCCGATCACGAAGGTGATCATGAAGCCGATGGTCCACAGCATGGGGACTTCGAAGCGGATACGACCGCGGTACATGGTGAACAGCCAGTTGAAGATCTTGGCGCCGGTCGGGATCGAAATGATCATCGTGGTGATGCCGAAGAACGAGTTGACGCTGGCGCCCGACCCCATGGTGAAGAAGTGGTGCAGCCAAACCAGGTACGACAGGATGGTGATCACGACGGTTGCGTACACCATGGAGGTGTAGCCGAACAGGCGCTTGCCGCTGAAGGTCGAGACGACTTCAGAGAAGATGCCGAACGCCGGCAGAACCAGGATGTAGACCTCGGGGTGGCCCCAGATCCAGATCAGGTTCACGTACATCATGGCGTTGCCGCCCATGTCGTTGGTGAAGAAGTTGGTGCCGAAGACGCGGTCCAGCGACAGCATGCCCAGCACGGCGGTCAGCACCGGGAAGGCGGCCACGATCAGCACGTTGGTGCACAGCGAGGTCCAGGTGAAGACGGGCATCTTCATCATGTTCATGCCGGGAGCGCGCATCTTGACGATGGTCACGACCAGGTTGATGCCCGATAACAAGGTCCCTACCCCGGCCACCTGTAGCGCCCAGATATAGTAGTCGACCCCCACGTCAGGGCTGTACAGGATGCCCGACAGCGGCGGATAAGCCAGCCAGCCGGTGCGGGCGAATTCGCCCACGAACAGGGAGGCCATCACCAGCAGCGCGCCGAAGGTGGTCATCCAGAAGCTGAAGTTGTTCAGGAACGGGAACGCCACGTCGCGCGCGCCGATCTGCAGGGGCACGACGTAGTTCATCAGACCGGTCACCAGGGGCATGGCCACGAAGAAGATCATGATCACGCCGTGGGCGGTGAACACCTGGTCATAGTGGTGCGGCGGCAGGAAGCCGGCGTTGTCGCCGAACGAGATCGCTTGCTGCGCACGCATCATCAGCGCGTCGGCAAAGCCGCGCAGCAGCATGACGATGGCGAGGATGATGTACATGATGCCGATGCGCTTGTGGTCGATACTGGTGAACCAGTCGCGCCAGAGCATGCCCCACAGGCGATATTTGGTGAGCAGGGCCAGCATCACGAGGCCGCCCAGCGCCACCATGGCGAAGGTACCGATCAGGATCGGCTCATGGTATGGAATCGCTTCCAGACTGAGGCGACCGAAGATCAGCTTTATCAGGTCAAAATTGTCAGACATCTTTACTTCCCGGGGAAAGAGGAAATTAATGCGCGGCGGCGGGCCGCCGCGCCAATACGGCTACTGCGCTCGCAGTGGTCAGTCCTTCTTCGGCTGACCGGGCTTCACGTTCAGGTCGGTGGACATCATCTTGTCCAGGCAGACCGAATTGGGCGTCACGCAACGATTCACGATGGCGTGGAACAAACCATTGTCGACGGTGCCGAACAGGCGTGCCGGCTCGCGCTCGCTGGGCTGCTCCAGCTTCAGGTAGTCCGCGCGCTGCATGGTGCCGGCGTCAGCCTTGGCCTTCTTGACCCAGTCGTCGAAGCCTTGCTGGTCCAGACCGTGGAACTTGAAGCGCATGTGCGAGAAGCCTGCGCCGCTGTAGTTGGCCGAGAAGCCTTCGTACTCGCCGGCCTTGTTGATGACGGCGTGCAGCTTGGTTTCCATGCCCGGCATGGCGTAGATCTGGCCGGCCAGAGCAGGAATGTAGAACGAGTTCATCACGTTCGACGCAGTGATCTTGAACTGGATCTGGGTATCGACCGGAGCCGCCAGCTCATTCACGGTGGCGATGCCCTGCTCCGGGTAAATGAACAACCACTTCCAGTCCAGCGCCACCACTTCCACGGTCAGCGTCTTGGCCTGCGGCGACAGCGGACGCTCGGCGTCGATGCGCGACAGCGGACGGTACGGGTCCAGGGTGTGGGTGGTAATCCAGGTCAGCAGGCCCAGCGCGATGATGATCAGCAGGGGCGCGCCCCAGATGACCAGCTCCAAACGGGTCGAGTGATCCCAGTCGGGCTCGTAGGGAGCGGAGGTATTGCTCTTGCGGTAACGCCAGGCGAAGAGCAGAGTGAGGATGATCACCGGAATGATGATGATGAGCATCAGCACGGTGGAGATGACGATCAGTCGCGCCTGTTGGTTAGCGATGTCGCCGGAGGGATTCATGACTACGGTGTTGCAACCAGCCAACAAAAGTGCAGGCAGGAGAAGCAATCCGCGACGGAGTATTTGAGAAACCATGGAGGAAAAGTCCAGTCGTATGTAGCAGAGCATGCTAATGTAACGGCAATAAAGTGTGTTGGCGATTGGACGTTTTGTCCCACCCTGCCGTGCCACAACTGTCAGGATGGGATTTCGTACTGCGACTAAACCTCTAACAGTGGGAGACAAAGCCATGGCAAGCACCAGCATCCACAATGCCCAAGGTTCCGGCGCACATCAGCCGCAATCCAACGCCCCTTCTGCCGCTCGTGATCACGGGCACATCGAGCCCGGTGAGATCGCCGTCGGCGTCGTCATCGGGCGAGCGTCCGAATACTTTGACTTCTTCGTGTACGCGCTGGCGTCAGTACTGGTATTTCCGGCCATTTTCTTTCCTTTCGAACAGAGGCTGGAAGGTACGCTCTACGCTTTCGTGATCTTTGCGTTCGCGTTCCTCGCCCGGCCTGTCGGCACAGTGATATTCATGGCGATCCAGCGGGCCTACGGAAGAGAATTGAAGCTGACGCTGGCGCTGTTCCTGCTTGGTTTTTCAACGGCGGGTATTGCCTTACTGCCAACTTTTGACCATATAGGCGTGTGGGCCATCATCCTGTTGTCGCTGCTGCGCGTAGGACAAGGCATTGCGCTGGGTGGGGCTTGGGACGGCTTGCCGTCGCTGCTTGCCATGAATGCTCCCCAGAACAAGCGTGGTTGGTATGCAGCCCTTGGCCAGCTTGGCGCGCCGACCGGATTCATCATCGCGGCGAGCCTGTTTGCCTATATGTTGGCGAATCTTACCACGGAAGATTTCCTGGATTGGGGCTGGCGCTTCCCTTTTTATGTCGCTTTTGCCATTAACGTTGTTGCGCTGTTCGCACGCCTGCGTCTGGTGTCGGCTCCGGAATACGCCAAACTGCTGGACGAACGCGAGCTGGAACCTGCCGGCGCGGTCGAACTGATCAGCACCCAAGGCCGCAACATCATCATTGGCGCCCTCGCCGCGCTGGCCAGCTATGCGCTGTTCCACCTGGTGACGGTGTTCCCGTTGTCGTGGATCAAGCTGTATTCCTTGCGTGAAACGGCGGACTTTCTCGTGGTGCAGATCTGGGGTGGCGTCATCATGGCGGCAGGCATCGTGATCTCCGGTGCGGTCGCCGATCGCTTTGGCCGCCGCACCACGCTGGGCTCGATGGCCCTGCTGATCGCCATCCTGTCGGCCTTCGTGCCCACGCTGATGAACGGCGGCGAAGCCGGCCAAAACACCTTTATCCTGATCGGCTTCGCGCTGCTGGGTCTGTCCTACGGCCAGGCTGCAGGCGCCGTGACCGCCAACTTCCAGAGCCGTTACCGCTACACCGGAGCGGCCCTGACGCAGGACGTGGCCTGGTTGGTCGGCGCCGGTTTCGCGCCGCTGGTGGCGCTGGGCTTGTCGGCGCACTTCGGCATGGCGTATGTGAGCTTCTACCTGCTGTCGGGCGCAGTCGGCTCGCTGGCCGCACTGAGCCTGAACCGTGCGCTGGAGTCCAAGGAAGAGTGACGGACCGGGCCGCTCACGCGGCGTATATAAAGAGAGGTGGGAGCCCGCCCTCCTCGCCCGCAGATCGCAAAGCCCGGAAGCCCGCTTCCGGGCTTTGTTCATTTTGGCGACGACAAATGATGCGCGCCGGCCCCAAGAGTGATTTTCCATGCATTTTCAGGAAAAACCTGAAGCAAATGTCCGAACGCTCAGGGAATACCCGATTAGCGATTGTCCCCGAGCAACCTAAAGTCCGTATTGCCGAGATCACACAGCAAACAGGCGGCAAGACGTCGCCGGTTCGGCCAGGGGAAACAATCATGCTCAAGAAGAAAATACGCACGTTCAGCTTCGCGCTCGCCGCTGCGATCGCCACGCCATGCGCTCCGTCCCTCGCGGCAACCGGCCTTGGCAGCATCAGTGTGGGCACCAATGTCTTGTCGTTGTGTCTGGTGTCGGGCTCAACCATCGCCTTCGGCACCTACAACACGGCGTCGCAGGTGGATCAGGCCGGCGCCATCACCGTCATCTGCACCTTCGGCACCAGCTACAACGTGGGGCTCGATGCGGGCTCCGGCGCCGGCGCCACCACGGCCGTACGCAAGATGACAGGCCTCAACGGCGATACGCTGAACTACGCGCTGTACCGCAACTCGGCCCGCTCGACCCTGTGGGGCTCCAGCATAGGCACCGACACGCTGGCCAGCACCGCCACCGGCCTGATCCAGACACACACGGTCTATGGCCGCATTCCCGCCGGACAGGCGCCCAGGGCGGACCTCTACTCGGATACCGTGACCATCACCCTCACCTATTGAGCATCAGCGACGGTCGGCGCGTTGCCGGCGCTCACTTCTCCGGTC
This sequence comes from Herbaspirillum sp. LeCh32-8, assembly GCF_017814915.1. Taxonomy (GTDB): domain Bacteria; phylum Pseudomonadota; class Gammaproteobacteria; order Burkholderiales; family Burkholderiaceae_D; genus Herbaspirillum. Next base: position 1,049,532 of record NZ_JAGIPZ010000001.1, read on the forward strand.
ACCACCTGGTGCACGAAGCGCAGCTTGTCCAGCACCGGCGTCGACAAGGTGAACGGATAGGAATCCGGCATGCCGATGCTGCGATTGAGGCTGTTCAACACGTAAGTCAGCGCAAACCATTCTCCCACCAGCTCGTCGAACGAACCGGCCGCGATCGGCGGCGCCTTGATCACCAGCTTCTGCTCATCGGCGTTGCGCGGACGTAGCTGCACGCCGCAGGAATAAGCGGTCTCCAGCGTATCGAACATGTGCAGGTAATGCGCCCAGGTCTCAGCCCAGTCCTCCCATGGGTGGCTGCTGGCATAGGCGCTGACGAAGCGCTCTTCCCATTTCTCCGGAGGACCGTTCTCATAGTGCTGCTGCAGGCTCTCACCGTAGTCTTGGCGTTCGTCGCCGAACATCGCCCGAAACGGCTCCAGCCAGGCCCCGGGCGCTACCAGCCGATCAAAGTAATAATGCCCGCTCTCATGGCGGAAGTGCCCCAGCAGCGTACGATAAGGCTCCGCCATCTGCTGGCGCGCCTGCTCGCGATAGGCCGGATCGGCCTCGGCCACGTTGATGGTGATCACGCCGTCGGCGTGCCCGGTCAACACCCGCTCGCCGTGCGGCATATCCTGCAGGAACTCGAAGGCCAGGCCGGCTTCCTCGTCCTCGGTCTTGGGCACCGGCTGCAGCTTCAGCGTCCACAATGAATGCAGCAGACGTCGCTTGGCGGTTTCCAGACGGGCCCATAGCACGCGGTTGTTGCCGTCTTCCAGCGACGGAATCACGCGCGTCAGGCGGCAGGACGCGCACAGCTCATGCTGGCTGTGCTCATCGATCATCCAGTTGCAGACGTTCTCGCGCGAGTAGTTGATGCACTGGCGGAACACCTTCCCTTCGTTTTCCGGCTTGACGCTGCGCCAGCGTTGCGGCGGCGCGGCAGGCTCCCCGGATTCAGCGCCCGGAATGCCTGCAGCGTCTGCCGCATCCGCGATCGGAGAAAAGCTGGCAATGGCCTGCAGCTCAGGCTGGTAACCCAGCATCCAGCCGCAATGCCCGCACACGGTGTTCTCGAAGAAGACCTGCTTGCCGCAATTGTCGCAATGGAAAGTTTTCATCGTTCTCCCTGATGGTTGTCATCGCCGCACAGCGCTGTCGACGACAAGCGCGGCTGTCCAGACATTGGAAGAAGGATGACGCATTACGTTCCGCACCGCGAGGGTCGGACGTCTTGCAGTCCGGGCGGGGTCAGATGAAGTGTTCAGCCACGATGCGCGCGGCTGCTGCCACCACGTCGTTGCGCATCGGCGCGTCCTTGGCGGTCTGGGTGAAATAGATCGCCAACACCACCGGCGCCTCGCTACCGGGCCAGATCACGGCCACATCATTGGTGGTGCCGTAGTCGCCGCTGCCGGTCTTGTCGCCGATCAGCCAGTCGCGCGGCATGGCCGAGCGGATGCGGGTGCCGCCGGTGGTATTGCCGCGCATCCAATCCACCAGCATGCGACGCTGCAGCTCAGGCAAGGCCTGGCCCAGCGTCAGCCCCTGCAGCGTGTGCGCCATCGCCAGCGGCGTGGTGGTGTCGCGCTCGTCGCCGGGGACGGCGCTGTTGAGCTCGGTCTCCAGACGGTCCAAGCGGAAGCTCTGATCGCCGATCTTGCGTGCGTATTCGTTGACCATGCCGATGCCGCCGAGCTCACGGATGAGCAGGTTGGCGGCGGTGTTGTCGCTGTACTGCAAGGCGGCCGCACACAGGCCGCTGACGCTCATGCCGGCGCCGATGGCCTTCTCGGTCACCGGCGAGTACGCCACCAGATCGCCTGCGCCGTAGCGCACGCGGCGTTGCAGCAAAGTGGAGTCTTCCAGGCTGCGGGTCAGGATGGCGCCGACCAGGATGATCTTGAAGGTGCTGCAGAACGGGAAGCGCTCGGTCTCCCGGTAACCCACGCGGTCGGACGATGCCCCGCCGACATTGTCGATGACCATCATGCCCAGGCGACCGCCGGATTGCTTTTCCAGCTCGGCCAGCTTCTGCCGGATGATGGCGCTGTTGTCGGGCCGCTCGCGGATCAGCGCGCAGCCGCCCAGCAAGGTGGAGAGGCCGCCGGCGATCAGCAGCGTGCGGCGGTTTGGCGATGGTGTCATGGTCTTGTTTTTCTGATGTTGGCATGCCGCTCGGTCAACCCGCCGCCGCATGCGTGATTCGGTGGATCTGTGTCAGGCGCGCGGCCGCACAAATGGTTCCGGCTGTCAGTGCGCCGTCAGCGAAATTTCATATTCGCCCGGCGCAAACGCCGCATGGCCACAGATATGGGCATGCACTGCGCAAACTCAAGGCCGGCGCCCACCCTTCCCGCACTCTGCGCAATGCTATATTCAGCCATCCGCCACCCCGACAATCTACCACCATGAACTATCTGCTGATGTACGACTTCGTTCCCGACTACGTAGCCCGCCGTGCAGCGCACCGCGACGAACACCTGGCATTGTGTCGGCAAGCCGTGGCCCGCGGCGAACTGGCCGCCGGCGGCGCAGTCGGCGATCCGCCGGAAAGCGGCCTGCTGCTGTTCCTCGGCGCCGCCGTCCATGCCGAAAACTTCGCCGCCGCCGATCCCTACGTGCGGCATGGCCTGGTCACGCGCTGGCAGGTCAAACCATGGAACACCGTGGTCGGCATTGCCGCACTGGTGCCCAATCCGCTCTGACGCAGGCGCGCCGCCGGATTAAAAACATTCATCAGCGAGCGCCGCAGGAAAGCGGGATAATGCCTCATCGTCTACTGAATACAGAAAGGCGGCCACAAGAGCTGCCCGATCAACAGACACCAGCCAGCAAGAGGACACACCAAGGAGACCCAATGTCCGCACGCCCCGCCTTCGCCCGCACCGTCCGCCATCCCGGCAAGCCCGACCCGGTTCGCATCGTCACTCTCGAAGCCCCCGCGCTGAACCACGACTTCACGCTGCAAGCCGGTCGCAGCCTGCGCGACGCCATGAGCATCCCGCTGGCGCAAGCCGGACTGGACGGCGGCACCGTACGCTTCGAGAACCTGCGCGTGGCGCCGCTGCATTTTCTGATGCCGGCGCTGGCGGTGGACGACCAGCACGCCGCCTTCTACAGCGACCCGCACAGCATGGAAGAAGGCACCCTGATCGAATACGCCGTGGCGACCTACGGCCGCAAGGACGGCGAACCCTTCGTGCACTGCCACGCGGTCTGGCTCGACCGCAACGGCGAGCGCCAGGGCGGCCACCTGATGATGGACAAGACCATCGTCGCCGAGTCCGGCCCGGCGCAGGCCTGGGGCGTACACGACGCCACCATGGCGACCAGGTACGATCCGGAAACCAACTTCACCCTGTTCCACCCCACCCGCCTGAGCGACACCGTGCACCCGGCCGCCCACGGCAAGCGCGTGGTGCTGGCGCGCATCCGCCCCGATGAAGACCTGACCATGGCCGTGGAAGAAGCCTGCCGCGCGCACGGCATTGCGCATGCCATCGTGCGCGGCAGCGTGGGCAGCATCATCGGCGCCGACTTCGAAGACGGCCGCGTGCTGGAGGATCGGGCCACCGAGATCCTGGTGCGTTCCGGTGAAGTGGTCGACGGCCCGCAAGGCCTGCGCGCCCGGCTGGAAATCGGCCTCATCAATCCGCAAGGCAAGGTATGCGAAGGCGTGTTGGCGCGCGGGCGCAATCCGGTGCTGATCTGCTTCGAGCTGGTGCTGGAAGAACAGTAAGACGGCATCGGAAAAGCAAAACGCCGCCCGAAGGCGGCGTCTCACTGAGATGAGCGACGGCGAGATGATTGCCGCGCCCAACTCCCCCTTTCCGGCCCTGCGGCCGGCCCCTGAGTTCTTTTTCACCCGCCTCCGGTGCGCGGGAAACGACGCTGGGCTCCTGCTTTCGCAGGAGCGACACCGAAGAGACGGCTCGGCCCTCGGTTGTCTGAGGGCACGCATTGCCTGTCGTTCCTGCGAAAGCAGGAACCCAGTGTCGTTCGTCGTTCAACCGACATCAAAACACCACATCAGTCACTGCGTCCCGGCCAGCGCCGGGCGACCCGCGGTAACCGCGTTAAAACGGATGAACGGGTTGATGCGCTTACACCCCCACCAGCTTCTTGAACGTCGGCAGCACCGCATCGCCCTTGAACGGCTTGACGATCCAGCCCTTGATGCCGGCCGCCTTGCCGCGCTCCTTCATGATCGGCGAGTTCTCGGTGGTCAGCATGATGATGTTCACGGCGGCGTTGCCCAGTTCGCTGCGAATCTTCTCGGCCATGGTCAGGCCATCCATGTTGGGCATGTTGACGTCGGACACCACCAGCTTGATGGCCGGGTCGGCCTTGAGCTTGGTCAGGCCGTCGCGGCCGTCCACCGCCAAGGCCACGTCCAGGCCGTTCTTCTTCAGGAAATCGCCGACTTCGGCGCGCACGGTGCTCGAATCGTCCACTACCAGGATTTGTGCCATGTTGTTTCTCTCTCGATGATGAAGGCGTAAATAAGCGCGGCAAGGCAGCTGCAAAAACTCAGAACAGCTCCAGCTCGCCGCTTTCGAACAGTTCTTCCACGGATGCCTGGTTCTCGGTGAAGTCCTCCGGCGACCACGACAGGTTGAAGATGAAGCGTTGCAACAGCGTCACGGGCGCACCGCCGTCCTTACCGGTCAGCACATACTTGAAGCACAGCTGGGCGTCGTCCGAACCGAAGGAGATGTAGCGGTGCTGGTGATTGATGATGATCGGCACCTGGCTCATCTGCTGCCCCACGTGACCGTGGTTGACGAAACGGTTCTTGAACCAGCCCCAGATCAGGTTGGTAACCTCGCCCAGCGCATTGTTGAGGTCGCGAAAATCTTCCGTCTCGCCCGGCACCAGCGCCTGCAGCGCGCGCTGCTCGGCCTGCAGCATCATGTAGCCGCGGCACCAGCTGCTCTCCAGCGGAATCAGCGTGAATACTTCGCCGAAGATGATGCGGTCGCGCACCAGGTAAGGCTTGTCGATCTCCACTGTCATCGCGGGGAACTGGCTCTCCAGCACCATGCGGCTGATCTCGGCAATTCCGCGCACCAGCGCGTTGGGATAGCTCTGGCTGAAGATCGAGGCGGCCACCACAGGCGCCAGCGCGTCGATATCGTCGATGCGATAGACGCCGTTGAAGAGTGCAGCCTCACGCGGCGCAAGCGCGTCATCGGCGGCGGCTTCGCGACGGCGGCGCAGGAAGATCGGCAACTCCGGGCGCACCTCGTGGATGCGGCGCGCCAGCCCGCGGCCGTCGCCCCCCAAGCCGGCCAGGCTCTCCGAGAGCATCACGCCGCCCAGGTCGACGTTGCTGCGCAGCACCGCCATCACGTGTTCCTCGTGGGCTTTCACGCCCACCAGGTTGTTGCGTTCACAGAAGGACTTGATGGTGCCGTAGCAGTCGGCATCCTTGTCCAGCACCAGCACCTTGCTGGTGATTGCGGTATCCATGCTCACTCTTCTCTCCGTCGTCAGATATCGCAAAACGCAAAATCAGTTCAAACAAACTTGCCGCACTGTCAGAACAGCTCCAGCTCGCCGGTGCTGACGTCTTCCTCGTCGGGCGACACTGCAAAATCCATCCCGGCGTAGGCCGACACGCACAGCGACACATGCAGTCGCGGCGAGCCGGCGATGTCCACCGCGAAATGCCGGATGTGGGCCGCGTTGAGCTTTTGCAGGTAGGCCGCGCATTGCTTATCAATCACGTTCGGCGTCGACATGCCAAGGTGCGGGAAGAAGCGTCCGAGGTCGCGGTTCAGGATGCCGCAGCAGAGGTTGCCGCACTCGGCGATGGCGTCCATGAAGACCTGCTCATCCATGTCGGCCGGCTCGACCCGATTCAGGCGCGCAAAATGCCCCTTGGTCGCGGCGTCCGGCGAGAAATGGAACATCACCATCAGCCGGAACAGATAGGACGACACCGTCAGCACCACGATCTTCTTTTCGCTGATGAGGGTGATGTCATCGATCACCGACATCTCGGCGCTCTCGCCCGAAGGCACGATGCTGGCCTTGAGCGCCTGTTGCAGCAGCAGGTCGAAGCCGTCGCGTGCCGACTGGCTGACCAGGCAGTCCTCTTCGTGCGCATCCTCGGCGACGATGGCGAGGTCGGCGTCCATGCTCTCGCTCATGCTGCCTCGGCCAGGGTGGTGCGGGTTCTCTTGTTGATCAGGTCCAAGCCGATCACCGCGCCCATGATCATCTTGCCGCCCGCCTGCAGATCCTGGAAGGTGGTGGTGGTGATCAGGTCGTTCTGATAAAGATTGGCGCGATAGCTCTTGGAGAGCTTCTCGGCGCGCTGTGCCAGGTCGCGCACCTCGGAGGCCACCACCGCGAAGCCGCGACCGTGAGCGCCCGCGCGCGCCGCCTCGATGGAGGCGTTGAGCGCGACGATGATCACCTGATTGACGATCAGCGCGAATTCATCGTTCTTGCGATGCATTTCCCGGTTGTGCGAGATCAGCACGTTCATGTCCTCGTGCCAGCGCTCGAAGGTGCGGATCAGGCCCAGCAGCTTGTCGATGGTGTCCTGCGAGGCGTCGCAGTTCTCCATCATGCGCGCCATGCTTTCCGACTTCTGCGACGACAGGCGCGCGATCATTTCCTCGCTCTCGCGGTGCATCTCCAGCATGCGCAATTCGCCCTCGCGCTGCGCCAGCGCCAGTCTCTCCTGGTGACCGGCGGCGTCGCGCTGCTGTTCTTCCAGCGTTTCCTGCACGCTGCGTTTCAGGGCTTCGACCTGCTCGAGGTCGATCATGCGCGCCGCGCGCGCCTTCTGGCGCTTCCACAGCAAGGCCATCGGCGCGCCGGCCAGCACGGCGCCCAGCGCCAGGAAGAGTATCGAATTCCACATGACTGTCATTTCCACCATTGCAACATCGAGGCCTCAGGCCACCTGCGGATTGCCGCCCTGCGGCAGATGCACCGGGTGCGGGTGCGCCTGCTCCTGGCCCGCGACCGGATACGGCACGTCGATGCCGTCGACTTCCACCGCCACGTTCTCCGGCAGCATCACGATGATCTGGAACGCACGGAAGGCGGCGCCTTCGGCGGTGTCGTTGAAGTGGATCTCGATCTTGCCGTGCTCGCGGGTCACGAAGTCCAGCACCGCGTCCATGCCCACGCCGCGGCCGGACACCTCGGTCACTTCGCTGCGGGTGGAGAAGCCCGGTTGCAGGATCAGGCGCGCCACCTCGGCGTCGCTCAAGACCTGGTCGACGCTGATCAGCTTCTTCTCGATGCCGATCTGGCGCACGCGGTGCAGCGCCAGGCCGCGTCCGTCGTCGGACAGGGCCATCTGGAACATGTCGTCCATCACGCCCATTTCCAGCTTGATGCTGCCGGCCTCCGGCTTGCCTGCGGCGATTCGCTCGTCGGCGCCCTCCAGGCCGTGGTCCATGGCGTTGCGGATCAGGTGCATGAACACGTTTTGCAGCAGCGGCGAGGCGAAGCTGTGCACCACGTAGCCGTTGTCTTCGATCTCAACATGCGGGGCAACCTTGCCCAGCTCGGCGGCCAGCGCCGGCAGCGAATCGGTCACCGGGGCCAGCACGTCCTGCACGGTCTCGGTACCCAAGAGGCGCAGCATGCGGCGCATTTCGTCGCGCACCGTCACCATTTCATGCAGGTTGGTGGTGTTGACGTTTTCCAGGCGGAACAGGCTTTCCTGGATGTGCTTGCGGTCGATGGTCAGCACATGGCGCTCGTAGCCGGCGCCCACGGCTGCCGCTTCGGCATTGGCCACGCGACCCAGCGTGACGTCGTTGATGCGAGCGTAGCGGTCGATGATTTCGCGCACCTGGGCCAGTTGCTGCAGCAAATACTCCTGGCTCCAGACTGCGCCGGTTTCCGGATGGCGCAGGTCGTCGTAGTGCTGCTCGGCGTCGTGCACCACGTTGGCCAGGTGCAGCAGGCCGTAGGTGCGGCCGTTGCCCTTGATGGTGTGCATGTTGCGGAACAGCTTGGCGATGGCGAAGGCGGTAGCTTCCGGATTCTGGTGCACGATCTGTTCGTTCTCTTCCAGGAAGCGGCGCGCGCTGCTGATGAACTCGGCGAACTTGGCAGGCGCCACCGCGAGGATCTCGCCGATCATTTCCAGCTCGCGCTTCTGTTCGTTGGCTTCGGCCGCCAGCTGGCGCAACTCGGTGACATCGCGTACGCACAGCATCAGGCGGATCACCATATCGTTGTCATCAGTGATCGGTGACCACGACAGGTCGAGGATCTTCTTGACGCCACCGGCCAGGGTCTTCTCGACCTCGCCCACCATCAGGTGTTCGTTGAAGGCGAAGTTCATCACGTCTTCGCCGATGCAGGCGCCGCCGATGGCTTCGATCTGCGACAGGGTGTCGGCGCCCAGGTTGGTGCCGGCGAAGACCAGATCCATCAGGTCGCGACCGGCGATGTCGGAGGTCTCGAACACGGTTTCAAGGAAGGCCGAGTATTCAGGGTGGATCTTGTTGCCATCGACGATGGTCAGGATGCCCTGCGGAATGTTCTGCAGCATGGCCTGCATGTCGGCGGTCTTCTGGCGGATCTGCGCCGAAGCGCCCTCGATCTTTTCCACCATGCCGTTGAAGGCGACGATGGAATGACCCACCTCATCCATGCGCTGCACCGGCAGGCGGCGGGTGAAGTCCTGGCTAGCGGCGATCTCGCCCATCATGCTCGACATGCGGCTGATCGGGCCGGTAATCTGGCGATACAGCAGGAAGCCCAGGCCGCCCAGCAGCACCACCGCCACGGCGGTCACGATGCTGATGGTGGTGGTGGTCTGCGAGAGCTTGCCGTTCAACGACGCGATGGCGTTGTCCTTGAAGCGGTTCTTCTCGATACGCAGGGTGTTGACGATGCCTTCCAGTTCAGTCTGGTATTGCATCACGCCGCCGAAGAACTGCGCCTGGGCGATCTCATTCTTGCCGGCCAGCTTGAACTTGGCGGTGTTGTCGATGGCGCTGAAATAGTTGTCCAGGCTTTCGCGGGCCTGCTCGATCAAGCCGCGCTGCGCTACGCCGTCAGCCTGCTTGGCTTGCTGTTCCAGCGCCTTTTCCAGCACGGCTTTCTTCTGGGCCAGCTTTTCGTTTTCCTGCACCACCAGCTGGTTGTCGGTCTCGGTGACCATCACCATGGCCGCCAGCTGCACGTCCTTCAACTGCCCCATCAGGTCCGACGAGGCCAGCACGCTGGGCATCACGCCCTCGGTGACCGATTTGACTTCCACTGCACTGCCGCGCGACTGGTACATCGCGTAGCCGCCAATGGCGGCAATGGCGACGAAGGTAAGCATCACGAGCAGCGTGATGCGCATACGGATGGTCATTGAATTCCCCTTGTAGTGGCGATCCGCGGCACTGTTTCACGTTCATCCCAGGAACGTGAACAGACGATCAGGCCGATTTGGATGCGGGGCGGATTGTTGCATTCAAGTATTACTGCTGCGTGACAACACAACGCCGACTTGACCTGCCTTACCAGGTACTCGCGTTTATGCCGGGCATATACGGAATGAATCCATGCGGCTGAAAAGGACAATGCTGCACGGCAATTCTTCGAACTCGCAAGGCGCGACAGAGTCTTCCTACATCAGCTTGGGCAGCTGTCCGATGTGCCGACGCCGCAGCCGGCGCTATGGTGAGATCTCAATCGACGAATCAGGAGGACACCATGCAGCACAAGCACTCTCCTCAGACATCTGCGTCGCATCCGGCCAATGCGCCGGGCAACCCGTTTGCCGAGCAGTCGCAAGAGCAGGCAGAAAAACAGCAGCAGTCCATGGCCGCCGAGAGCGAACGCCAGGCCGCGTCGCGCGCCCACGTTGAACAAGGCAACACGCACATCAAGCAGCCGGACAAATCGCGCAACGGTTCCTGAGCGAACCGGCGCAGGCACTCTGTCAATTTTTCCGCAGTCAATTTTTCGTATCCAGCAGGAGCTTTTATGCATGCTCTGAACCCATCCCACCTGCAGCGCTTCAAGAACAAGGTAGTCGTCGTGACCGGCGCCGCTTCTGGCATCGGAGAAGCCACAGCGCGCCGTTTTTCGGATGAAGGCGCCAACGTGGTGCTGGCCGATCGCAACGCGGCCGGCCTGGCCAAGGTAATGGACTCGCTGCCTGCGGAGCGCACCGCGGCGCGCGAAACTGATGTCTCCGTGCATCATGAGGTAAAGGAGATGATCGACTTCGCCGTGGAGCGCTTCGGCAAGCTGGACGTGTTGATCAACGACGCCGGCATCTTCGCTCACGGCACCGTGACCGAGGTCAGTCCGGAAGACTGGCACCGGGTTCAGGCGACCAACGTGAACGGCGTTTTCTACGGCGCGCGCGAGGCGATTGCGCATCTCGAAAGGACGCGCGGCTCGATCGTCAACATCGCCTCGGTGTCGGGCTTGGGTGGAGACTGGAGCATGAGCGCCTACAACACCTCCAAAGGTGCAGTGGTCAACCTCACCCGGGTGCTGGCGATGGACTTCGCCAAAAAAGGCATCCGCGTGAATTCCGTGTGCCCGACTTTCACGCATACCGGCATGACCGCCGACATGGAAGGTCAACAGCCGCTGATGGACAAATTCGCTGAACGCATCCCTCTGGGCCGTGGCGCCGATCCGCAGGAAATCGCCTCGGTGATTGCCTTCCTCGCCAGTCCCGACGCCGCCTTCGTCACCGGCGTGAACATGCCGGTCGACGGGGGCCTGACCGCCTCCAACGGCCAGCCTCCGCAATGAGGCGCGGCCCCCAACAGACAAGGAGCACATCATGAGCAATACCGCCCCCCTGGCGCAGGAATATGCCAACTCCACCGAAACCGGCTTGGACAAGAGCAAGCCGCAGCGCTTCCCTCATCAAGACAAGCCGCAGGTTCAGACCGGCGCGTCCGCCAAGGCGACGGATGGCAAAAACAAGGCGCGCGAAGAGCATCCGATTTCGGTCGGCAAGCCCTAAGCCGGCCTCAGCCTTAGCTTCATCGCCGCCAGCACAGAACAACACCAAGATCAAACTCCGGAGCCGCCATGCCAGACCTCGTTGAACCCGATGCCGATCGTGGCCTGCTACAGCCAGGCCGCAATTGCTGGCGGCTGGAACAGGCCGACCGTTTCAAACTGCTGATCGACGCGGCCGAGTATTTCGGCGCGCTGCGCTCGGCTCTGCTGAAAGCCGAGCGCAGCGTCTTTATACTCGGATGGGATATCGACAGCCGCACGGTGCTGGTGCCCGACGGTGCCGACGACGACTTCCCACCGCAATTGGGCGACCTGCTGCATGCGCTGGTGGCGCGTCGACCGGGGCTGCATATTCATGTGCTGAACTGGGATTATGCGATGCTGTATGCGCTGGAGCGTGAATGGCTGATGGCGAAAAAGCCCGGCCGCGAGCGCAACAAGCGTCTGCGCTTCCATACCGACGCGCGTCATCCCGTCGGCGCATCGCATCACCAGAAAGTGGTGGTGATCGACGACCGCCTGGCCTTCGTCGGCGGGTTGGACCTGACTCGCTGCCGCTGGGACACACCCGAACATGCGGTCGACAATCCGCTGCGCCGCGATCCGGACGATCGCCCCTACGCGCCCTTCCATGACGTGCAAGCCATGGTGGAAGGCGACGTCGCGCGCGCATTGGGCGAGCTAGCGCGCCGCCGCTGGCGCCAGGCCGGGCACGGCGAGCCGCTGCAGCTGCCGGATCGCATTGACGACGCGAGCCGCAGTGATCGCAGCCCGCTATGGCCGCAAGACCTCGAACCCGACCTGACCGACCTCAAGGTCGCCATCTCCCGCACCGAACCCGACTATGAAGGCCGCACGGGGGTATTTGAAGTGCGCCAGCTCTACCTGGATGTCATCTCCGGCGCACGCGACTTCCTTTTCTTCGAGAATCAATATTTCACCTCCAATGTGCTGGCCGAGGCGCTGGGTGCGCGCCTGCGTGACGCCGCAGGTCCGGAAGTAGCCGTAGTCTCGCCGCGCACGCAAAGCGGCTGGCTGGAACAGGCCACGATGGGCGCCCTGCGCGCCCGCATTCATCATCGGCTGAAAAACGCGCTGTCGGTGCACGGCGACGCGGCCGCTGCACGCTACCAGATGTATTGCCCGCGCCTGCCCGGCCTGGACGATGAATGCCTGAATGTGCACAGCAAAGTGTTTGCGATGGATGATCGCCTGTTCTCTGTGGGCTCGGCCAACATGAGCAACCGCTCGATGGCCTTCGACACCGAATGCAACCTCAGCATCGAGGTTCAGGGCGACGCCCCTAAGCAAGACGAGATAAGGCGCGCCATCGCCTTGATGCGCAACCGCCTGTTGGCCGAACACTTGGGCACCGAGCCGGCCGCCGTGGCCGAACAGATCGCCGTCGCCGGCAGCCTGCACGGCGCCATCGCCGCCCTGCGCAAGGAGGACGAGCGCGAGCTGGCGCCAATGGATCCGCGCCTGATCCCGGAACTGGACATCCTCACGCAGGACAACGCCGTGTTCGACCCGGAACGCCCGATCAGCCCGGACGAGGTAGTGGACGCCTATGTGCCGCGCAGCGCGCGCAAGCCGGTGCCGCGCCGGATGATCGGGCTGGGCCTGCTGGCTTTGGCGCTGGTGGCCTTCGCCCTGGCCTGGCGCTTCACGCCGCTGCGCGACTGGATCAATCTGAGTTCTCTGATTGCCCTGGCGCGCAGCGTCGACAAGATGCCCTTCACCCCGGTGATCGTGATCGCAGCCTTTGTCGCGGCCGGCATGCTGATGGTGCCCATCACCGTACTCATCGCCGTGGCCGGCGTGGTGTTCGGGCCGATCTATGGTGGGCTGTACGCCACCGCGGGTGTGGCACTGAGTGCAGCGCTGGGGTTTGGCCTGGGCCAATGGCTGGGGCATGACGCGTTGCGCCAGATGCTGGGGCCGCGCATCAACAACCTGAGCCGCCGCTTCGCCCAGCGTGGCATCGCCGCCATGGCGGTGATCCGTCTGCTGCCGATCGCGCCCTTCACGGTGGTCAACGTAGTAGCCGGGGCCTCGCACCTGGGCCTGCGCGACTACATGATCGGCACATTGATCGGCATGGTGCCGGGCATCGTCCTGACGGTGATTTTCTCGCACAACCTGGCCGAGGCCATTCGCCACCCCAGCCCGCAAACGGTGCTGGTGCTGGCCTTGGTCACCGGCGCCCTGATGCTGATGGCCTTCGGTCTGCAAAAGCTGCTCAAGCCACGCGACAAGAAAAACCGCAAGGGCGACCAGCCGATCGACCGGCGCGAAGAGCGCCAACTGCGCCGTGACGAGCCCAAGGCCGACATCAAGAGCGAGGCCCACTATCAGGAGTTGCAGGCACCCTCCGGACGACATGCCCACGTGGAGGCCAGGCGCGCATGAGAATCGCCGCCATGCCATTGCCGCTGCGGCGCGCGCCGGACGCGGGATCAAGCGCTGAACCGGACATGGCGCCGCCATCAGATACCGACCTGGCGCTGAGTGCCGACGTGCCCTTGCAGCACTTGAGTCCCTGGCCACTGACCGTGGCCACCTACAACATTCACAGCGCCATCGGCACCGACGGCTACTTCGCGCCGGAACGGATCGCCGGCGTACTGGGCGAGATCGAGGCCGACGTCATCGCTCTGCAGGAAGTGCCGCTGGGAGGAACCGGGCAACCTAATGTGCTCGACCTGCTGCGCCGGACCACCGGCTTTTACGCGGTGGAAGGCCCGACCATGGACACCCGGGAACGCCGCTACGGCAATGCCGTATTGAGCCGTTATCCGGTGCTGGCCACCGAGACCATCGATCTCTCCTTCGGCAGCCGCGAGCCGCGCGGCGCGCTGGACGCCGACATCGACTGCCACGGCCACATGCTGCGGGTGGTGGCCACGCATCTGGGCCTGCGCCCCGCGGAACGGCGCGAGCAGATCCGGCGCTTGCTGCAGGCCTTCGATACCGACCAGGCGCCGGTGATCTTGATGGGGGATGTGAACGAATGGTTCGTGTGGGGGCGCGCCTTGCGCTGGCTGGTGTCGCACTTCGAGGCGGCGCCGGCCCCGCGCACCTTTCCCTCACGCTGGCCGCTGTTTTCGCTGGACCGGATCTGGATCAGCCCGCGCCATCGGCTGCTGCACGTGGAGGTGCATCGCACGCCGCTGGCGTGCGTGGCGTCGGATCACCTGCCGCTGATCGCGCACATCGATGGCTGAGCGTCCTCAAAGGGACAAGCGGGAACGGGAGTTGAATCAGGTGAAGCGCCGTTTGCCGCCCCAAAGCTTGACGGCCAGCGCGACCCAGATCAGCAGGAACAGCATATTGCACGGCAGCCAGACCAGTTGGGTCCAGACATAGTCGCTGACCCAGCTCGTCACCACATCGCGGCAACCGCAGACATGGTCGGCATAGAACAATTCGCCGGTCTCGCGCGCGGCCGCGAACTGCAGCCACAGAAACCCGAACACCAGCGGAATCATCACGAAGCCCAGCGCGCACCAGCGCCGGATCTGTCGGTGCTTGCGGCACCAGTCGATTTTGCGTAGCGGGCCCTCGCCCCCGCATCCGTTCATCGTTTCGCTGTGCATATTCTCCCCTTGCACTTGCATGTGTTTATACGCCCCTGGATCGCCGCGCGGCCGCCTGCAAGACGCCCTCTGCCGAACAGCAATCGTCAACCGTCCTCCCTCTCGGGAAGCCGGATCTTGTTTGGATCTGGAGAACGGATCGAATGGGAAGGCGCCCGCCATCTACAGGCGCGTCCGGGCGGAACAAGCCGGACAGACAATCCGGCTCGTGTTTCAGCCAGCACCGCGGCGAGGCTGCAAACCCGCGCCGGATGGCCGAAAAACGGCTATTTCAAGCGTCAAACGAGACCATCGCAGCGAATGGACATCATTTTGTTCTCGCAATAGGAGATTTGCCCAGAACCAATACGATACGTTTCGTCTCGGATTCTAGGTGCAAATTATCTTGCGCTCAACAAAATTTACGCTTGTTAGCTCGATATTTACTGAGGCCTTTTCTATTGCGCGACAGGTTGCTCGAGTGCAACGCTGCCAAGCACCAGTTTCAGCTGGGCCTGAATCTGGCGTTCATCAATGTCGGCACTGCCGGTCAGGAGCCGCTGCAACAAGGGGGCGTACAGCAGATCGAATACCAGGCTCAGGTCGAGGTCGTCCCTGAACTCGCCGCGTTGGGCGCCGCGGCGCAGTACATTCACCAGCGCCACACGGCGCGGTTCGAGGTAGTTGTCGTTGAAGATGCGCATGGTCTCGTCGTCAAACTGGGCCAGCGCGATCATTTCGCGCACCACGCGACCGGACTTGCCGCGCAGCAGCTGGGACAGGCGCGTCATGTGGTCTTCGAGGTCGTGCCGCGAGGAGCCGCTGTCACCGATAGGGGGCATCGGTTCGACGGCGCGCAGCAGCGCTTCCATTGCCAGCGCACTCTTGTTGGGCCACCAGCGATAGATGGTCGCCTTGCCCACTCCCGCGCGCGCGGCCACACCTTCCAGCGACAGCTTGTCGAAGCCGATCTCCTCGAGCATCACATACGTGGCGTCGAGAATGGCGTCGTGGCTGACCGCATTTCTGCGGCGACCGGTGGCCGGATCGGAGATGAAGGTGAGAGAAATGATGTGCTCCAAATGACAAATGCAGAGATACCGATGCTTATATCGGCATACTCTGCAACAACTTGAGGCTTTTTTGTCAGCAATGGAACATTGGATGCGCGCAAGATCATTCCGGCGGGGAGCGGCGCGCCGGAGTCGGCCGCCATTGAAATCCATTTATGATTAAATATCAATCACTTGGAATAAAAATTTAAAGTTATTTAGAGGATTTGTTTCGCCGCCTCAAATTCTTCCAGGCATCATTCACGCATCATTTAGTTGCCACGGCGCCATCGAGCAAGGCGCCAAAGCGGTCGAAACGCGGGCGATGGCCGTTTTCCGTATCCAGCGAGAAGGCGATGCGGCGGGTGCGCCCCATCAGTTCGTTGCGGGCGAAGAACCCGTAGTAACGGGAGTCCGCGCTGTTATCGCGATTGTCGCCCAGCATCAGGTAATGATCGGCCGGCACCACCACCGGACCGTAGCTGCTGCGCAGGCTGGGATGATTCTCGGACAGGCGCACCAGGTGCGACATGCCGTCCAGCTGCTCGTCGCGGTAAGCGGCCTGCTCCACGCCATCCTCTCCCAGCGCGCGCACGCTGGCGTGACTGTAGCTGGCGGCCTGGCCGTTGATATAGAGCACGTTGTCGCGCAGCTCGACCACGTCGCCCGGCAAGCCGATGACCCGCTTCAACAGAAGTTCGCCGGCCTCCTTCGAATCCACCGTCACGATATCGCCGCGGCGCGGCTCGCCCAGGCGCGCGATGCTGATATGGGTCAGCGGCACGCGCAGGTCATAGGCCATCTTGTCGACCAGGATGCGGTCGCCGATCAACACCGTGGGCAGCATCGAGCCGCTGGGCACGACGTTGTAGTCGGCGATGGCGCTGCGAAACACCACCATCAGCGCCATGAAGACCATGACGCCCTTGTATTCGCCCAGCAGCTTCTTGATCGGTGTCATGTCAGGTCTTTCGTAAGAGATGATTGAATGTCATGCAGCAGGGCTCGCCCGCCGCGGACGTCATCCTACCGCGTTCAGCGCCACTGTGCCGAGGCCGAGCGCAATGGCGAGGCCGGCAAGTCCCAGCGCAGCGGCACGCTGGCGATCTGCAGCGGGGCACGTAGCCGGCGCGCCGGGCCCCAGACCGTGTCTTCCTGCGCGGCGCCGAGGTCGTCCGGGGTTTCGGCGGCAAAGTCGGGCTCGATGCCTTGGGCCGGATGCGCCGCCAGCAGCTGCGCGGTGCGTGCCAGCGACAAGCGGTAGGCGCTGCCCTCGCCGGCCTGCTCGCGACGCGTCAGTCCGCGCAGCGCCGCGGCTGCCAGCAGGTAGCCGGTGGCATGATCCAGCGCCTGCACCGGCAAGGGCCCGGGCTTGTCCTTGCCCAGCAGCTGCATGCCGGCATCGGCGATGCCGCTGCTCATCTGCACCAGGCTGTCGAAACCGCGCCGCCCGGCCCACGGGCCACTCCAGCCATAGGCGTCCAGTGCCACATCCACCAAGGCCGGATTGAGCGCGCGCCGGCGCGCCGCGCCCAGCCCCAGATGCTCCAGCGCCTGCGGACGGTAACCTTGCACCAGCACATCGGCCTGCGCCAGCAGGCGCTCCAGTTGCCGGCGATCCTGTGCTGCGCTCAGATCCAGATGGGCGCAGCGCTTGCCCAAGGTCATTTCAGGTACAACCCCGGGCTCGTCCCACCACACCGGGTCGATGCGCAGCACGTCCGCCCCCAGCCCCGCCAGGAAACGCGTGGCGGTCGGCCCGGCCAGCACCCGCGTCAAATCCAGCACGCGAATACCCGCCAGCGGGCGCGCCGGGTCGAGCACCGCGCGGCGCGTGCCCGCGGCGTCGAAGCTTTCGCGCGCCACCAGCGGCTCGGCCGCCACCGCCATGCCTTGGGGGTGCCGCGCCCATTGTTCCCGGCTGCGCATTTCGGCAGCGCAGCCCTTGTTGCCGACTATGGCGGTTTCCAGTTCCCCGCCGTTCCAGCGCGCCACCGCCCGACCGACTTCCTCACGCGATGCGTTTTGGGCATCCAGCTCCAGCACTTGCAAGGCCGCCGCGCGATGATGCGGCGCGTTGGTGTGCAGGCGGATCCAGCCGTCAACAGTGCGGTAATCGCCCGCCACCGAGTCCCACAGCGCCGGCGGCGTCCAGCCTTGGGCGCGCAACGAGCTGGAGAACCACATCGAGGCCAGACGCCGGTCACATTCCACCACGGGCAGGCCGTGGCCCGAAGCTTCAAGCAACCCGGCAACGGCAAGGCCGGCTGCCGCCACCGACGCCTGGGCCAGGTCACTGGTGGCGAACACCGAGGGCAAGGCGCCGCTGCCGGCCAGGCGAACCGAAGACAAGGCGGCCGGCGCGCCGTCCAGCGCACGCCAGATCTCGGCCAGCATGCGGGAAGCAACGGGGGATGCGACGGATGGACCGGGTTGCGACATGGCGAACTCCTTTTTTGATTGAATGTCGTTGGACGTCAGCGGATACAGGCCAGCTTACTCCGCTTGAATTAATCGTCAATATTGATTAATTTGATCAACATATCTGCCCCGACACCTTCTTTCCTGCCGATGAACGCCTATCTCTCCTCCGCCGAAGCCGCCGCCCTGCTGGGCGTGTCGCGCCAGACCCTGTATGCCTACGTCAGCCGCGGCCTGCTGCATGCCCATCCCGGCAGCGACCCGCGCGAAAGCCGCTACCTGGCCGAAGACGTGCAGCGCCTGGCCGGCAAGCGCACCCGCGGTCGCAAGCCCAAGGAGGTGGCCAAGGCGGCGCTGAGCTGGGGGCTGCCGGTACTGGAGTCGGCGCTGACCTTGATCGAGGATGGCCGCCTGTACTATCGCGGCGTCGACGCCGTGGCCTTCAGCGAGCACGCCAGCGTCGAACAAGCTGCGGCATTGCTGTGGGATTGCGAGGTGGACGAGGCCTTCGGCCCGGAAGCGCCGCCCATGGTCGCCGGGTTTGACGCGCTGCGCGCGCCCTTCTCCGGCCGGCGCGCCGAGCATGCCTTGCTGCCGCTGTTCACGTTGGCCGCCGGCGATGATCTGGGCAGCCAGTGGCAATGGCCTTCGGCGCGCCGCTACGCCGGTTGCGGGATGCTGGTGCGGCGACTGGCGGCCTGCCTGCTGGGCAGCGCCCCATCGGCCACACCGCTGCACGAACAATGCGCCCGCGCCTGGCATCTGGACCAACACGGTGCAGACCTGGTGCGGCGCGCGCTGGTGCTGTGCGCCGACCATGAACTGAACGCCTCCGGCTTCACCGCCCGCTGCATCGCCTCCACCGACGCCAGCCTGCAGGCCTGCATCACCGGCGGCCTGGCGGCCCTGAGCGGGCCGCGTCATGGCGGCACCACCGCGCGGGTGGAAGCCCTGCTCGACGAGCTGGGCGCCCAGGCCGGCATTGCCGGGCGCATCGAGGCCCGCCTGGCGCGCGGCGACGACCTGCCCGGCTTCGGCCACCACCTCTATCCGGCCGGCGACGTGCGTGCCGCCGCCCTGCTGCACGCCATACTCCCCGCCCATCCCGAGTGGCAAGCGGCCATTACCCGTATCGGCGAGCTGACCGGCCACCCGCCCTCGGTCGACTTCGCCCTGGCCGCATTGCGGCGTCACCTGTCGCTGCCAGCGGGCAGCGCCTTCGGCATCTTCGCATTGGGCCGCGCGCTGGGCTGGCTGGCCCATGCGCTGGAACAGCGCGAGCACGGCAGCCTGATCCGCCCGCGCGCCTCCTACATCGGCGTGCGTCCGCAACCCTCGACATGAGGGTGCGGCGTGGATCATGCACCCACCCCGAAATACAACGAGAACATCGTAGAAATTTGCAAATAAAAACCACTTTTGATGTACCCGGCAACGACGCGGCAAGGACGTTTCATCCCTCCCAAGCCAGGCTTTCCTCCGCGATCACCGGTCAGCTCGCCGTCGCGCCGCGGGTCTGAGCCACGCGCGGGAAAAGATGTCCATGCGCGCTGCCGTCCTTTCACCAGCGGGCAGGTTTTCGTCATTTCGGTTACAGTTTGCGGCGTCGTCCGACCTGCCCGCCCCTTCATTGCATTGCATCCATGTCCGCCTTGCCCCCCGGTTCCGCTTCCGGCGCCGCCACACCTGACACACCCGCCCGCCACAGCCTGCTGACCCTGGGCCTGCTCAGCGCCCTGATGGCGTTCGCCTCGATCTCCACCGACGTCTACCTGCCGGCGTTGCCGGCCATGGCGCTGGCCTTGAAGGCCGGCCACGGCGCGATGGAGCTGACCATTTCCAGTTATCTGATCGGCTTCAGCCTGGGCCAATTGGTCTGGGGCCCGATCAGCGACCGCTACGGACGCCGCCTGCCAGTGGCCCTCGGCCTGGTGCTGTTCATCATCGGCTCGGCCGGCTGCGCGCTGTCCGGCAGCGTCGCCACCATGATCGCCTGGCGCATCCTGCAGGCGCTGGGCGCCTGCGCCAGCGTGGTGCTGGCGCGCGCCATGGTGCGCGACCTCTACGCAGGCCCGCACGCTGCGCGCATGATGTCCACGCTGATGACGGTGGCCGCAGTGGCGCCGCTGATCGGCCCGGCCGTGGGCAGCCTGATCCTGCAGGCGGCCTCCTGGCGCGCCATCTTCTGGACCCTGGCCGGCATCGGCGCGCTGACATTGCTGGCGCTGCGCCGCCTGCCGGAGACCCTGCCCGCCGAGCGACGCAACCCGCACGCGCTTGACGGCGCGCTATCGATCTATGTCAGCCTGCTGGGCCAGCGGCGCATCCTGGCCTACATGGGCACGGGCGGTTTCTTCTACGGCGGCATCTATGCCTATGTGGCCGGCTCGCCGGCGGCTTACATCAGCTATCACCACATGTCGCCGCAAGCCTATGGCGTGCTGTTCTCGCTGGGCATCATCGGCATCATGGCCACCAACCAGATCAGCTTGCGGCTGGTGCTGAAGCTCGGCAGCGACCGCCTGATGCGGATCGGCGCACTGGCCGCGGCGGGTTCGGGCTTGCTGCTGGCGTTGACCGCCGGCTTCGACATAGGCGGCGTGGCCGGGCTGGCGCTGCCGCTGCTCCTGTTCGTGGGCGCCAACGGCTTTATCGTGGCCAACGCCATCGCCGGCGCGCTAACCGGCTATGGCGAACGCGCCGGCGCGGTGTCGGCCCTGGTGGGTGCGGCCCATTTCGGCACCGGCATCCTGGGCTCGGCCCTGGTCGGCTTGCTGGCCGACGGCACGCCCTGGCCGATGGGCCTGATCATCGCCATCTGTGGCGTCGGCACCGCATTCTCGGCGCTGAGCGTACCGCGTAAGAGCCCGGCCTGAGCGGGTCGCCGCCAAACTGACAAAATTGTCATGTTGACGTCAGCATGACGTTGAGCGGCAAGGCGTACATTGGCCCCCAGCAATAGCAGTGGCCGATGTGTTCGCGCTGAGGGGCGTGATGCGACGGCCTGTCCGTCATCCGCAAGCCCATCCGCGTGTACCTTATGGTCGTTCCGTTCCGCCGTGCCGCAGCCAGCGTCAGCGCCAGTCATTTCACTCATCCAAAACATCACTCCCCCTTCCGCGCCGCAAGGGGAATGACTGCGCTGGCGCTGGCCGCGCTCTTGGGCGGATGCGCCGTCGGGCCCGACTATGTGCGCCCGGCGATGGAACTGCCGCAAGCCTACAAGGAAGACGGCCCGTGGAAGGTCGCCGCTCCCGGCCAGATTGATGACAACCAGCGCTGGTGGGAAGCCTACGGCGACCCGCTGCTCAATGAGCTGATGATCCAGGCCAACACCGCCAACCAGAACATCCGCCAGGCCGAAGCCCAATACCGCCAGGCCCAGGCCACCGCGCAGATCGCGCGCGCCAGCCTGTGGCCGACGGTGGGGGCCTCGGCCGGCGCCACCCGCGCGCAAACCAACACCAACGGCGTGCAACGCCTGGCCGACACCTATACCGTGGGCCTGAACGCCTCGTGGGAAGCCGACATCTGGGGCCGCATCCGGCGCGGCGCCGAGGCCGGCGACGCCACTGCGCAGGCCAGCGCCGCCAGCCTCGCTGCGGCGCGCCTGTCGATCCAGTCCACGCTGGCGCAGGACTATCTGCAGCTGCGTGTGGCCGACCTGCAGAAAGATCTCTACCGCCGCACCGTCGCCGCCTACACCCGCTCGCTGCAGCTGACCACCCATCAATATGAAGCCGGCACCGCGCTGCGCTCCGACGTAGCCCAGGCCGAGACCCAATTGCGCGCGGCCCAGGCCCAGCTGATCGACCTCGACGCTACCCGCAACCAGCTGGAGCACGCCATCGCCATCCTGCTGGGCCGCGCGCCAGCGGCCTTCACGCTGCCGGCCTTGCCGGCCGCTGCCGCCAGCGACAGCGCGATGGACGACAACGCCCAGCGCCTGCAGGCCAGCTTGCCGCAGATCCCGACCGGGCTGCCGTCCGACCTGCTGGAACGCCGCCCCGACATCGCCAACGCCGAACGCCTGGCCGCCGCCGCCAACGCCAACATCGGCGTGGCCCGAGCGGCCTACTTCCCGGCGCTGACGCTGTCGGCCGGCGGCGGCTACAGCAGCCTGGCCTATGCCCAGCTGTTCAACACCCCCAGCCGCGTCTGGTCGCTGGGCGCGGCGCTAGCCGAGACCCTGTTCGACGGCGGCGCCCGCAGCGCGCGTAACGACGCCGCCGTGGCCGCCTTCGACGCATCGGTCGCGCAATACAAACAGACCGTGCTGGGTGGCCTGCAAGAGGTGGAGGACAACCTTTCCACCCTGCGCGTGCTGGACCAGGAAAGCGCAGTGCAGGCGCAAGCCGTCAAGGCCGCGCAACTGGCCGAGCGCCTGGCGATGAGCCAGTACCAGGCCGGCACCGCAACCTATCTCTCGGTGGTGACCACCCAGGCCACCTCGCTGACCAACCAGCGCACCGCCGTGACCTTGCTGGGCCGCCAGCTGGTGGCCAGCGTGGCGCTGATCAAGGCCACCGGCGGCGGCTGGCATGCCGGCCAGGCCGAACCCTCGGCTGCGCCGCAGGCAGCGCGCTGAGCCGCCTCCGTTTCAGATACTCCAAGCCCTCTCTTCAGAACGAGTTCCAGGCATGACTACCTCTTCCAACACACCCAAGCGCACTTCCCTTGCCATCGCCGTTACTGCCGCCATCGTGGCAGTGGCCGGCATCGGCGGCTGGTTGCACACGCAAGGCGCCAACGCCGCCGACAAGCCGCAAGCCAAGGAGGCGCCGCCGGTGGCCGTGACGCTGACCACCGTCCAGGAACGCGACCTGCCGCTGTATCTGGCAGGCGTCGGCACCGTGACCGCCAATGCCAGCGTGACGGTGAAGGCGCGCATCGACGGCCAGCTCGACAAGGTCGGTTTCAAGGAAGGCGAGGAAGTGAAGAAAGGTCAGATGCTGGCCCAGATCGATCCACGCGCGCTGCAGGCGCAGTTGGCCCAGGTCGAGGCGCAGCGCGCCCGTGACGCCGCGCAATTGGCCAACGCCCGTCTCGACCTGCAGCGCTACACCACGCTGCGCAGCCAGGACGCCGCCACCCAGCAGCAACTCGATACGCAAAAGGCGCTGGTGGCCCAGCTGGAAGCCGCGGTCAAAACCGATGAGGCGCAGATCGGCTATGCCAAGGTGCAACTGAGCTACACCACCATCACCGCGCCGATCTCCGGCCGCGTCGGCGCGCGCCTGGTGGACCCGGGCAACATCGTCCATGCCGCTGACGCCAACGGCCTGGTGGTAATCAACCAGATCGATCCCATCACCCTGCTCTTCACCCTGCCCGAAGAGGCGGTGCCGGCCATCAACAAGTCGCAGCTGGCCAGCAAGCAGTCGCTGAAGGTGACCGCCTATGCCCGCGAGTCGCAAGAGCCGCTGGCCACCGGCAAGCTGATCCTGCTGGACAACCAGATCAACACCACCAACGGCACGGTGCAGCTGAAGGCCCGCTTCGACAACGCCGAGCACAAGCTGTGGCCGGGCCAGTACGTCAACGTGCGCCTGCAGATGCATGACCACGGCAGCGCGCTGACGCTGCCGGCCGCCGCCATCCAGCGCAACCAGCAAGGCACCTACGTCTACGCGGTGGACGAGCAGGACAAGGCCGCCATGAAGCCGGTCAAGGTCGCGCGCATCCAGGACGGCGTCGCCGTGCTGGCCGCCGACGCCGGCGTGGCCGCAGGCCAGCGCGTGGTGCTGGACGGCCAGTACAAGCTCAAGCCGGGCGCCAAGATCGCCGAGAGCAAACCTCAGCAGACGCAGCAGAAAGACCAGAAAGTCGCCGCCGGTGACGCGAAAGGAAGCAGCAAGTGAGCGTCTCCGCCGCCTTCATCAAGCGCCCCATCGGCACCACGCTGCTGGCCATCGCGATCCTGCTGGTGGGCGTGGCCGTGTGGCCGTTGCTGCCGGTGGCGCCGCTGCCGCAGGTTGATTTCCCGACCATCCAGGTCACCGCCCAGCTGCCCGGGGGCAACCCCGAGACCATGGCCTCCAACGTGGCGCAGCCGCTGGAGCGCCAGTTCTCGCTGATCGCCGGCCTGACCCAGATGACCTCGCAGAGCTCGCTGGGCACCACGCAGATCACGCTGCAGTTCGACCTGAACCGCAACATCGACGCCGCCGCGCTGGACGTGCAGGCCGCCATCAACGCCTCCACCGGGCAGTTGCCGAGCAACATGCCGAACCCGCCGACCTTCCGCAAGATCAACCCGGCCGACTCGCCGATCATGATCATGTCGGTGCAGTCCGAGGCGCTGCCGCTGACCGTGGTCAACGACTACGCCGACAACATCCTGGCGCAGCAGATCTCGCAGATCTCGGGCGTGGGCCTGGTCAACGTCAACGGCCAGCAAAAGCCTGCCGTGCGCATCCAGGTCGACCCGGCCAAGATCGCCACGCTGGGCCTGTCGCTGGAAGACATCCGCGGCGTCATCGCCACCACCACCGTCAACCAGCCCAAGGGCACGGTGGACGGCGCGCGCCAGAGCTTCACCGTCTACACCAACGACCAGCTGCTCAAGGCCGAGCAATGGAACGACATGGTGCTGGCATGGCGCAACGGCGCGCCGATCCGGGTCAAGGACATCGGTATCGCCGTGGACGGCCCCGAGAACAACAAGATCGCCGCCTGGGCCTTCGCGGGCGCGGCCGCCGGCAACGACCACAGCATCACCAACGGCCGCTCCATCGTGCTGGCCGTCACCAAGCAGCCGGGCGCCAACGTGATCGAGACGGTCGGCCGCATCAACGCCGCCATGCCGCGCCTGCGCGCGGCGATCCCCGCCTCGATCCACGTCAACACCCTGATCGACCGCACCCAGACCATCCGCGCCTCGGTGGAGGACGTCGAGTTCACGCTGATCCTGACCATCGCCCTGGTGGTGATGGTGATCTTCGTGTTCCTGCGCAACGTCGCCGCCACCCTCATCCCCAGCATCACCGTGCCGCTGGCCATCATGGGGACCGCCGGCGTGATGTACGTAGTCGGCTACAGCCTGGACAACCTGTCGCTGATGGCGCTCACCATCGCCGTCGGCTTCGTGGTCGACGACGCCATCGTGATGCTGGAAAATATCTACCGCTACGTCGAGGAAGGCATGGCGCCGCTGGAGGCGGCCTTGAAGGGCGCCGGCGAGATCGGCTTCACCATCATCTCGATCTCGGTGTCGCTGGTGGCGGTGTTCATCCCGCTGCTGCTGATGGGCGGCATCGTCGGCCGCCTGTTCCGCGAGTTCGCCGTGACGGTGACGCTGACCATCGGCGTGTCGGTGATCATCTCGCTCACGCTCACGCCCATGCTGTGCTCGCGCTTCCTGAAAAATGAACACGGCCAGCAGCACGGCAAGCTGTACCAGCTGTTCGAGCGCGGTTTCGACGCCATGCTGGCCGGCTACAAGCGCGGCCTGGATGTGGTGATGAAGCACCAGTTCATCACACTGATGACCTTCATCGGCACCGTGGCGCTGACCGCCGTGCTGTTCATCCTCATTCCCAAGGGCTTCTTCCCGCAGCAGGACAACGGCGTGATCGTCGGCTTTGCCGAATCGGCGCAGGACACCTCCTCAGCCGCCATGCATGAGCGCCTGCTGAAGGTGGCCGACATCGTGCGCCAGGATCCGGACGTGATCGGCTTCGCCATGAGCGCGGGCTCGACCACATTCAACACCGGCCAGTTCTTCATCGCATTGAAGCCCAAGGACCAGGGCCGCACCACCAACGCCGACGAGATCATCGCGCGCCTGCGTCCCAAGGCCTCGCAGGTGCAGGGCGTCAACCTGTTCATGCAGGCCAGCCAGGACATCAACGTCGGCGGCCGTCTGGCGCGCACGCAGTACCAGTACACGGTGACCGACACGGATCTGGACGAGCTCAACGTCTGGGCGCCGAAGATGCTGGAGCGCTTCCGCCAGCTACCGCAGCTGACCGATGTGGCATCCGACCAGCAGAACGCCGCCGCGGCCGCGGTCATCACCATCGACCGTGCGCGCGCCTCCAGCTTCGGCATCTCGCCCTCGCTGATCGACGCCACCATCTATGACGCCATCGGCCAGCGCCAGGTCGCGCAGTACTTCACGCAGATCAACAGCTACCGCGTGATCATGGAAGTCACGCCCGAGCTGCAGAAGGATCCGGCGCTGTTCAACAAGCTCTACCTGACCTCGCCGCTGACCGGCCAGCAGGTACCGCTGTCGACCTTCGTCAAGGTCGACACCACCAAGACCGCGTATCTCTCGATCAGCCACCAGAGCCAGTTCCCGGCGGTGACGATCTCGTTCAACCTGGCCAAGGGCGTGTCGCTGGGCGAGGCGGTGGACGTGATCAACAAGACCAAGGAAGAGATGGGCGCGCCGCAGACGCTGGTGGGCAACTTCCAGGGCACGGCCAAGGCCTTCGGCGACTCGCTGTCGTCCCAGCCCTACCTGATCGCGGCCGCGCTGATCGCCGTCTACATCGTGCTGGGCCTGCTCTACGAGAGCTACATCCACCCGCTGACCATCCTCTCGACGCTGCCCTCGGCCGGCGTGGGCGCGCTGCTGATCCTGATGGCGGGCGGCTACGATCTCTCGGTGATCGCGCTGATCGGCATCATCCTGCTGATCGGCATCGTCAAGAAGAACGGCATCATGATGATCGACTTCGCCCTGCACGCCGAGCGCGACAAGGGCATGTCGCCGGAAGAGGCGATCTACCAGGCCTGCCTGCTGCGCTTCCGCCCGATCATGATGACCACCATGTGCGCCCTGCTGTCCGGCCTGCCGCTGATGCTGGGCCACGGCGCCGGCTCCGAGCTGCGTCGCCCGCTGGGCTACGCCATGGTGGGCGGCCTGGTGCTGTCGCAGGCGCTGACGCTGTTCACCACGCCGGTGGTCTACCTGTACCTGGATCGTGCGCACTATTGGTACATGCGCAAGAAAGAAGCGCGCCTGCAGCGTAAGGCGGCCAAGTTGGCGCAGACACAAACGCAGGGACATTGAAGTTTTGAACGGCTTGGCAGTACAAGAAAAATCCGCGCGGAGAACAATAATAAAAAGCCGAGGAGTTAAAATTCTGGCGATGCCGCAGCCGGGACGCCTTGTCCCGGCGCGGCGGGTGGAGACCGCATGAAGATCCTGATAGTCGAAGACGAGCAAAAGATGTCCGAATACCTCTGCAAGGGCCTGACCGAGCAGGGGTGCGCGGTCGATGTCGCCTTCAACGGGGTGGACGGCCAGCACCTGGCGATCCAGCACGACTACGACGTGATCGTGCTGGACGTGATGCTGCCCGGGCTGGACGGCTTCTCGGTGCTGCGCTCGCTGCGCACCGTCAAGCAGACGCCGGTGATCATGCTGACCGCGCGCGACAGCGTGGAAGACCGCATCAAGGGCCTGCACGACGGCGCCGACGACTACCTGATCAAGCCCTTCTCCTTCCTCGAACTGCTGGCGCGCCTGCAGGCGCTGACCCGGCGCGGCCGTTCGCAGGAGCCGGCGCAGCTGCGCATCGGCGACCTGCAGATCGACCTGATTTCACGCAAGGCCTTCCGCGGCGGCACCCGCATCGACCTGACCGCCAAGGAGTTCGCGCTGCTGGCGGTGATGGCGCGCCGCCAGGGCGAGATCCTGTCCAAGACGGCGATTGCCGAACTGGTGTGGGACATGAACTTCGACAGCAACACCAACGTGGTGGAAGTCGCCATCAAGCGCCTGCGCGCCAAGATCGACATCCCGTTCGACCAGAAGCTGCTGCATACCGTGCGCGGTATGGGCTACGTGCTTGAGCCGCGCGCCGCGGCCGACAGCGTGGACGACTGAGGCGCGCCATGGACCGGCACAGCTTCCAGCAGGCAAACCGCACGTCGGCGGGGAATGCCCCGCCTGCACCTGCGCCCAAGCGCCGCCTGCCGCGACGCCAGTCCATCACCGCCCGACTGGTGCTGATGTCGGCCGCCTCGGCGCTGTTCATCTTCGCGCTGACCGGCATCGTGCTCTACACCGTCCTGAAGGGCGAGCTGCTGCGCCATGAGCGCGACGGCCTGGTCACCACCCTGAACGACATCGGCTACCAGATCGGCCGCGCCGGCAGCACCGAACGCTGGGAACGCGTGCAGCTCAAGCTGGCGGCGCTGTCGCAGGCCGACCAGCGCGTCTCGTTCTGGATTTCCGGCGCCGACGCGCGCTTTCGCTACGGCGACCAGGCGCGCCTGAATCCGGCGGCCATCACGCCCGACAGCAATACGGTGGGCATGCTGAAGATCCCCGGCAAGGAGTACCCGCTGCACATCATGACGCGCACCATGCCGGCCTTCGAGGACAGACCGGAGGTCTACGTCACCGTCGGTATTGATACCGAACCGTACTTCGAGATGCGCCGCACCTTCCTGGTGTCGACCCTGGTGTTTTCGCTGCTGGGCATCGTGCTGGCGGTGATCTCCAGCTACTGGATCGCCCGCGCCGGGCTGGCGCCGCTGCGTCGCATGTCGGCGCGCGCGCAGAGTTTCTCGCCGCGCAAGCTGTCTGCGCGCATGTCGGCCGAAGCCCTGCCGGAAGAATTGTCGGCGCTGGCGCACGCCTTCAACGGCGCACTGGAGCGCATCGAGGAAGCCTACACCCAGCTCGAAGCCTTCAACGCCGACGTCGCCCACGAGCTGCGCACGCCGCTGGCCAACCTGATCGGCGAAACCCAGGTGGCGCTGGCGCGCGAGCGCAGCGCCGGCGAGTTCAAGGACGTGCTGCAATCCAACCTGGAGGAGCTGGATCGCATCCGCTCCATCGTCAACGACATGCTGTTCCTGGCGCGCTCCGACCAGGGCGAGGCTGCCACCGCGCTGGTGCAGGCGCGCGTGGCCGACGAAGTGCAAAAAACCGTGGACTTCTTCGAGTTCGTGCTGGACGACGCCGGCATGGCCAT
This sequence comes from Herbaspirillum sp. LeCh32-8, assembly GCF_017814915.1. Lineage (GTDB taxonomy): Bacteria > Pseudomonadota > Gammaproteobacteria > Burkholderiales > Burkholderiaceae_D > Herbaspirillum. The sequence goes on from NZ_JAGIPZ010000001.1 coordinate 1,078,464, forward strand.
CACCACCAGCGGCGACACCGACGCCACCGCGCTGATGGAGACGGCGCTCTTCAAGCGCGCGCTGACCAACCTGATCCAGAACGCCATCCAGCATTCGCCGGTGGGCGCGCTGATCCGCGTCGACATCGCCGCGCAGCAAGACTCGGTGCGCATTTCCGTCACCAACCCCGGCGAGGCGATCGACCCACGTCACCTGCCGCGCCTGTTCGACCGCTTCTACCGGGTCGACACCTCGCGTCACGAGATCAACGGCAGCCACGGCCACGGCCTGGGCCTGGCCATCGTCAAGGCGGTAGCGCGCATGCACGGCGGCCGCGCCTTCGCCTCCAGCGAGGATGGCCGCAACAGCATCGGCTTCACCATTTCGCGCTCCTGACCTGCCTGGGAATTTTCCTGCATCGAAAACGCGGCGCGGAATCATCGCGCCGCCTTCATTGTTGGCAGAGCCGTCTCGACCAGAGACGCGACGAGCTGTACCCTCGCCCTGTCCGGGAATCTGTACACGCCCCGCTTCCTCCTGCAGGTCTATCCTGACGGACATGCAAGATGCCGCGCGTCAACGCGGCCTGCAGTCACCACAAGGAAAGCGCCAACATGATCGTCCGCCCACAGCCGAACTGGTTCCGCATGCTGTTCGTCTGGAACGGCTCGGTGCTGCCGTCCATCCTGCCGCAGATGGCGTTGATGACGGCCTTCTCCACGCTGGCGGTTTTCACCGGCGGGAAAATCTTCGGCGACAAGCTTCCGCTCAACACGTCCACCTTCACGTTGCTGGGGGTCGCCCTGGCGATCTTTCTGGCGTTTCGCAACACCGCCAGCTACGACCGTTTCTGGGAGGGGCGCAAGATCTGGGGCGCGCTGCTGATCTCGGCGCGTGCGCTGGTTTCGCAGGGGCAGCAATACAGCAGGGAGGATGGTCGTTTCGAGCGCAAGCTGTTCGCCCGCCGGGTGGTGATGCTGACCTGCGCGCTCAAGCACCAACTGCGCCAGAGCGCGCCGGACCACGACTTGGCGCGTCTGCTCCCGCCCGAAGAGGCCGGGCGGCTGCGTCACGCGCAATACCTGCCGGTGCAGCTGATGCACGAGCTGCGCGCCATGCTGGCGCAGGCGCACCGCGAGGGGGAACTGTCCGATGCGGCGCTGTGGGCTTGCGACGGCCAGCTCAACGAGCTCAACCATTGCGTCGGCGCCAGCGAACGCATCGCCTCCACGCCGATTCCCTTTCCCTACGGCGTGCTGCTGCACCGGACCGTCTACATCTATTGCCTGCTGCTGCCCTTCGGTCTGGTCGATGCGATCGGTTACGCCACGCCCTTGATTTCGGTATTCGTGTCGTACACCTTCCTGGCGCTGGAAGCCATCGCCGGGGAGATTGCAGAGCCCTTCGGCGAAGCTGCCAACAGCCTGCCGCTGGACGCCATGTGCCTGGAAATCGAGCGTTCCATCATGGAAATCGTGGGCGAGGAAAAACCGGAACCGGCACGCTGCGGCAAGGATTTCCGGCTCAGTTGAACATCCGCTCAGCAGTGGATTTCCATGTCGCGCCCCTCCAGCAGATAGCTCAGACTCGCCAGGTTCAGGTAACGGCAAGCCGCCTTGACGCGATGCAGGCGCACCGCGCGTTCGGCCAGGTCGGCGTCATCGGCCAGGGCGTCGGCCGCGACCACGAAGGGCCAGAATTCCGATGGTTTCAGATGCGCGCCGAGCGCGCGCAGGATGTCGTCGCAGCTGACCACCGCGCCGGCCACTTCGAGATGCAGCTGTTCGACCTCAGCCTTGCCGTCGAATTGAAACGTGACTCTGAATTTCGCCATATGTCCATCCCACAATGATGGGCCGGATTCTCTGGCGAAATCTGCTCCCCGTGTTTAACTGCGTCGGCGTCACCACGCGCTTAACTGCTGCGCTTTTGCAGAGCTTCGCTCACGTGGCCATGCGCCGCAATAACGCCAGCGCCGAGCGTGCCGCCAGTGACGACGTCCCCGGATTGGCCGAGGGCTGCGCCTCGATGGAAAAACGCATCGTGCCGCTGTCGGACTCGACCTCTATCGCATGGCAATTGCCGCGCGCGGCCGGATCCACCCACAGCTCCACCCGGGTGCGCTGCGGCCCGATTCCGGCCAGGGACAGCGCCGCGGCCACGTTCAGGTTGGCCGGAAAACGTCCTACGGCATCAAGCGCGCAGCCGGCAAAGACCAGCGTGGGCTGTACAACGCGATCGGGATCGATGCCCTGCTCGCCCAGCCACGCCACGCCGCGCAGGGCGGCGGGTGGTTTGCGGGTGACCAGCTTCGCCGAGCGGATGTCGCCTTCGGCCATGGCGGCGACCGCGTCCAGGCCGCCGATCGCGCCGCTGGGAATGTGGATGCGGTTCCGGTGTCGCTCCCACAGCGCCAACATGTCAGGCGACGCCAGCAAGGCGCCCGCGCTCATGACCAGCAGCTGCCTGCCCGCCTCCAGCACCGGCACGGCGATCTCGCGCAACACCCCGGCGCCGCCGCATTCGATGACGATGTCGGCGTGCTCGCCGATGTTGTGCAATGACGGCAACGCCACCTGACCCAGTCCCAGTGCCGCCAGTTGTGCGCGCGCCGCCGCCGCGTTGCGCGTCGCCACCGCCGATAGCGTGATGCCGGGCATGTCGCCCGTCATGCCCGCGGCGATGGCATGGCCGACGGTGCCCAGGCCGGCGATTGCAATCCTTGTCATGGTGGATCCTGTTCATGTCGATGGCTCATGTTAGGCAGACGCTGCCGGTCGGACAAACGATTAAAATGCCATCATGCATTCATTGAAGTCATGCATACGCCGTCTGCATGACTGCCGCCCCGCCCCACAACAAGCCCCCGACGATGAACAAGCTCCCTCCCCTGACTGCGCTGCGCGCCTTCGAAGCCACGGCCCGCCTGCTTTCCTTCACCGCGGCGGCAGAGGAGCTGCATGTCACCCAGAGCGCGGTCAGCCGCCAGGTGCGCGCCCTGGAGGCGCACCTGCAGCACGCGCTGTTCGTGCGCCTGACCCGCCGCATCGAGCTGACGCCGCAGGGCCAGTCCTACTACCAGGACGTGCGGCAAGCCTTCGACCAGATCTGCGAGGCCGGCAACCGCCTGAACCGGCGCAGGACGCGCGCCTCGCTCTCGCTGGCGGTGCTGCCGGGAGTGGCGGCGCTGTGGCTGATGCCGCGCCTGGAGACTTTCTGGCGCGACAACAAACATATCGATGTGCGTATCGTGGTGGCCACCGATGCGGCCGATTTCCGGCCTGGGCAGATCGACATGGCGATCCAGGTCGGCGTCTTGCCCGGCACCCGCAGCAAAGGCCTTCCGCTGGGCCGTCGCATGGCGGTGGATTGGCACGGCCTGCGCGCCGATCCCTTGTTCCCCGATGCGCTGGTGGCCTTATGCCACGACCGGCTGTGGCGGAGACATCCGGTGCGCAGCATCGACGACCTGAGCCGTCACGCGCTGATTCACACCGCCATCAGGCCGCAGGCGTGGCATGACTGGCTGAGCGAGCACGGCGCACGCCTCGCGTCGAACCAAGCCCGTATCGAATGCAGCCAGTACGCCATGGCGCTGCAAGCCGCCATGAACGGCGAAGGCATCGCCCTGGCGCCGTCGGTGCTGGCCGACAGCTTCGATCCCGAGCGCCGGCTGCGACGCCTCTTCGACGGCCCGACGCCCAGCGCCGGCCAATACTATTTGCTCACCCCGGCGGACCGTTATGATGCTGCACCCGTTCGCCGTTTTCGTGAATGGTTGCTGGGGCAGGCGCAGGCAAGTTCAGCCTGAGCCGGGCTGGCGTCTGCGGTAGTCCCGACATGAAAAAAGCCCGCGATAGCGGGCTTTTTCGTGGCCGGGGCTGACACCGGCGACCGGCGCCCGGCGCCATCAATCCAGCTTAAAGCGTCCCACCAGCATGGCCAGGTTGCCGGCCTGCTCTTTGAGCGAATCGGCTGCCGCGGCGGCCTGTTCGACCAGCGCGGCATTCTGCTGGGTGGTCTCGTCCATCTGCGTGATCGCCAGGTTCACCTCGTTGATGCCGCCGCTTTGCTCTTGCGTGGCCGAACTGATTTCGCCGACGATGTCGGTCACCCGCTTCACGCTGGCCACCACTTCGGTCATGGTGGAGCCGGCGCGCGCCACTTGCTGGCTTCCGGCGCCGACCTTGTTCACCGAGTCGTCGATCAGTTCCTTGATCTCCTTGGCGGCCGCCGCCGAGCGTTGCGCCAGCGAGCGCACTTCGGAGGCTACCACCGCAAAGCCGCGACCCTGCTCACCGGCGCGGGCGGCTTCCACCGCCGCGTTCAGGGCGAGGATGTTGGTCTGGAAGGCAATGCCGTCGATCACGCTGATGATGTCGGCGATCTTGCGCGAACTCTCGGTGATGCCTTCCATGGTCTGCACCACCTGGCCCACCACGTCGCCGCCTTGGCTGGCGATGCCGGAGGCGGAGACCGCCAGCTGGTTGGCCTGCATGGCGTTGTCGGCGCTCTGCCTGACGGTGGAGGTGAGCTGTTCCATCGCCGCAGCGGTCTCTTCCAGCGAGCCGGCCTGCTGCTCGGTGCGCGCCGACAGGTCGAAGTTGCCGCGCGCGATTTCCTGCGAGGCGGTGCTGATGGTGTCGGTGCCGTGGCGCACCTGGCTGACGATGTCGCGCAGGCCTTCGCTCATCTCGCGCAGGGCGTCCATCAGGCGGCCGGTCTCGTCGCGACTGCCGGCGCGAATGCGCAGCGTCAGGTCGCCCCGGGCCACGCGCTGCGCCACCTCGACCGCGTCCTTGAGCGGGCGCGACACATTGCGCGCCACCACCAGCGCCAATACGAAAGCGATCAGCACCGCCACGCCCAGCAGGCCCAGGATCAGCACGGCCGCCCTCTCGTACACGTGATAAGCGGCCTGGTCGGCTTGCGCGCTGCCTTCGCCGTTGACCTTCACGATGGCTTCGAGGTCGGCCACCATGGCGCGATAGAGCTGGGCGGACTCGCCGTTGAAGAGCGCGCGCGTCTCGTCGTATTGCTGGTTGGCGGCCATCTCGGCGAGCTGTTTGTCGAGCGCCACATAGGCCGTCAGGCGCTTGCTGAACTGGCCATACAGCGCCTTTTCCTTGTCTTCGGAGATGCGTGCTTCATAGGCCTTGCGCTGCTTGGCCAGCAGGGTCAGCCGCGTTTCGATGGCCTTGTTGGCGGCAGTGCGCTCGGATGGCTGCACCGCCGTGACCAGCTCCAGCTCGGAGATGCGCAGCAGCGGCAGCGAGCTCTGTATCTCGCGCGCCGCCTCGATGGAAGGCATCCACTTGCTGACGATTTCCGATGACGCTTTATTCACTTCCTTGAGCTGGCTGATGGAGAACAGGCCCAGCATCACCGTCAGCGCGATCACCACGGTGAAGGACAGCGCCAGCTTGCGCGCGATATTCAGATTGTGGAACCAGTTCACGTCGTCCTCGAATTTCTAGTTATGTGTGATTGAGGGGCGACTCCCGGCATGCTGCGGCCTTAGACGGCGCACAGAGCGGGATCCCGCAAACCGGCCCTCTCCGGCTTGCCGACGCGCGGCGCTCTTCCCGTCCTTGCGGCGCTTGCGGTCGAAATAGGCTTGAATACTAAAGAGGCGCGGGATGTCTTTCCAATGAATTAAATCGCAAACGCAATGCCCTATTTGATATCAATGCGGCGTGGCGACGGTTGAACATGCCAGCGTCGCAGGCGTCATCTCAAATGGAAACCCGCACGGCAAACGACAGGGGCCCTTGCTTTCGCAGGGGCGACGGAGGGAGGATTTCGAGGACTTGTCGTTCCTGCGAAAGCAGGGATTCAGCGGCGTTCGTTGCAGCCGCGCGATGCGTTTGCGGCTTGCACGAAGGCCGTGACAACGTTGGTTACAGCCTGCCGCGAAGGCAAGCGTTCGGTAACCCGGCCACCGGGTCAGTAACCGCGCTTCAGGTCGACGTTGGCCGGGATCAGGCCGCTGTGGCGGTACTGCCGCACATTGCCGGCCACGATGGCCGAGGCCGTCTCGCGATTGGTCGGCGCCGAGCAATGCGGCAGCACGGTGACGTCGGGATGGGTCCAGTGCCAGCTGTCGGCCGGCAGCGGCTCGGTGGCGAACACGTCGAGCACGGCGTGGCGCAGGCGGCGCTCGTCCAGCGCCGCGCACAGGGCCTGGTCGTCGACGATGGGGCCGCGCGCGAAGTTGATCAGCTGGGCCTGCGGCGGCAGCAAGGCCAGGCGCCCGGCATCCAGCAAGCCGCGCGTCTGCACCGTCAGCGGCAACAGGCAGACCAGGATGTCGCTCATGGCCAGCATCTGTTTCAGGCCGTCTTCGCCGCTGAAGGTCTGCACGCCCGCCTGCTCGCGCCGGCTGCGGCTCCAGCCGCATACCTTGAAGCGCGCCTGCAGCAAGGCGGCGGCGGCGGCTTCGCCCAAGGTGCCGAGGCCGAGGATGCCGACCACGCGGTTCTCCGGCAGCACGTATTCGTCCGCCTGCCAGACGCGAAAGCGCTGGCGTTGCGCGTACAAGGGCATGTCGCGGTGCAGGTAAAGCGTCCATGCCAGGACGGCCTCGGCCATGGTGGTGGCCAGGCGCGGGTCGACCAGGCGGGTCAGCTGCAGGCCGCTGTCACCCAGGTCAGCCACCAGTCGCTCCACGCCGGCCCAGACGCTGTGCACCCATTCCAGCTGCGGCATCAGCTTCAGCTGCGCCGGATCCGGGTTGGCCACGATGGCCAGGCGGCATTGCGCGCGCTCGGCCTCGCCCAGCTCGGCAAACGGCACCACCCGCTCACCGGGCATGGCGGCGTTGAGCGCCTTGACCCAGGCCTGCACCGATGCCGCATCGGACTGGCTGACGAATGGGATGGGCAAAGCGGCGGTGGGCGACGCAGCGTTCATTTGGCGTAGACCTGTTCCAGGCTGCTGAAGCCCTTGACCTCGATCGGGTTGCCGAACGGGTCGAGGAAGAACATCGTGGCCTGCTCGCCCGGCTCGCCGGGGAAGCGGATCTGAGGCTCCAGCACGAAGTCGACGGCGCGGCTCTCGGTCAGCGTGCTGGCCAGTTGCTTCCAGTCGTCCATGGCCAGGATGATGCCCAGGTGCGGCATCGGCACCATGTGGTTGCCGACCTTGCCGGTGTTGGTGACGGCGAAGGGCTCGCCCAGGTGCAGCGACAGCTGGTGGCCGAAGAAATCGATATCAACCCAGGTATCAGTACTGCGACCTTCTTCGCAACCGAGCAGATTGCAGTAGAAGCGGCGCGCCTGATCCAGGTCGCGCACGTGGTAGGCCAGGTGGAAAATGGATTTCATGGGAGTCCCTCGATAGTCTTGAAAACGAAGCGACAAGCATAGCCGCTCGCCACCAAAAGAGATAGCATGTAATTCTTAGCATCTTCAAAAGAATGTCTTATGGATAGCCGCTACCTGAAAAGCCTGATCGCGGTGGTCGAGAGCGGCTCCATCGCCGACGCCGCCCGCACCGAAGGGCTCACCGCCGCCGCCGTCAGCCAGCGCATCCAGGCGTTGGAGCGCGAGCTGGAGGTGCAGCTGTTGTCGCGTACCGGTCATGCTGCCCGCGCCACCGAGGCTTGCCTCGCGCTGCTGCCGCGGGCGCGCCGCATCGTCGCCGAAGTCGCCCAGTTGGCCGACGATGCCGACGACGAAGGCTTGACCGGCACGCTGCGCATCGGCGCCATCTCCACCGCGCTGACCGGCATGCTGCCCGGGGTGCTGCGCACGCTGACCGAACAGGCGCCGGGCTTGCGTCCGGCGATCGTGCCGGGCACCTCGCGCTCGCTCTACCAGGCGCTGCTGGCCGGCGAGATCGACGCCGCCATCCTGGTGGCACCGCCATTCGAGCTGCCGCGCACGCTGCGTGCGCAATCGCTGCGGCAGGAAGAGCTGATCCTGCTGGCGCGCCGCAAGCTGCGCGGCGACGCCGCTGCCTTGCTGCGCCAGCAACCCTATATCCGCTATGACCCGTCGGCCTGGGGCGGGCTGCCGGCGCAGCGCTACCTCGACGACCAGGGCTTGCAACCGAGCCTGCTGTGCGACCTCGATGCACTGGAAACCATCGCCATGCTGGTGGCCGACGGTGTAGGCGTGAGCCTGGTGCCGCGCTGGAACGGGCTGGAGAAGTTGGCGGCCGGCTGCCGCATGGAAGCGGTCGAGGCCCACCAGGCCGGCCTGTACCGACGCGACATCATCCTGTTGACTCCTTTGCAAGGCGCGCGACCCAACATGCTGCGACTGCTGGCCGACGCCATCCCGCCGCAACACTGACGCGTTGATGCGGCGTCAAGCCTGCGCGCAGCCTGCTTGACCTGCCTCAAGCAGGCCGCGTTGCACGTATGGACTGGCCGCGCGCACCGGCCTAGGCTGAAGGCATGGGATCCGAGCCCGGATCCGCGTCCCGCCCGAGGAGTTGCCATGAGCTACAAGTCCATCCTGGTCCACGTCGACCAATCGCGCCATGCCGCCCAACGTATCCGCATCGCCGCCGAAATCGCCCGCGCCCAGCGGGCCCACCTGATCGGCAGCGCCATGACCGGCATCTCCAGCTTCATCCAGATGGAAGGCGCGGCCTTCGTGGCCACCCACATCGACGGCTTTCGCGACCGCGCACTGGCGGCGCTGGAAGTGTTCGACGGCATCGCCCGCAGCGTCGGCGTGCTGTCCTACGAGAAGCGTTTCATCGATGACGACGTCGAAGCCGGCCTGGCGCTGCAGGCGCGCTACTCGGATCTGGTCGTAGTAAGCCAGAGCGACCTGGACGAACCCGACACCAGCTTCCTGGCCGACCTGCCCGAATCCGTCATGCTCAACACCCCGCGCCCGGTGCTGATGGTGCCGTCGGCCGGCCTGTTCGAGCAGGTCGGCAGGAATGCCCTGATCGCCTGGGACGGCAGCATGCAGTCGACCCGCGCCATCACGGCCGCCTTGCCGCTGCTGCGCCAGGCCGACAACGTCACGGTGGCCATCTTCAATCCCGACAAACGCCAGGGCACCCACGGCGAGCAACCCGGGGCCGACATCGCGCACTACCTGGCGCGCCACGGCGTGAAGGTGGAGGTGGCGCAGGAGAGAACCGAGCTCGACATCGGCAACGCCCTGCTCTCACTGGCGGCCGACCGCGGCTCCGATCTGCTGGTGATGGGCGGCTACGGCCACACGCGCTTCCGTGAAGTGCTGCTGGGCGGCGTGACGCTGACGGTGCTCAAGACCATGACGATTCCGGTATTGATGGCGCACTGAGCACAGCGCGGCGCCGCGAAAAAAAAGGACATGCGATGCATGTCCTTTTTGCTTGAAGCGAAGACCGGATCAGGCGCGCACGCCCACAATAACGTGCGACGCCTTGAAGAAGGCCACCACCGGCGAGCCCACCGCCAGCCCCATGTTGTTGGCGCTTTCCTGGGTGATGATGGCGGCCAGGGTTTCGCCGCCCTTGAGCGCCACTTCCACTTCGGTGTTCACCGCGCCCGGCTTGATGAGCTTGACGCTGCCTTCCAGGCGGTTGCGGGTGGACAGCTTCACGCCGGCGTTGGGCACCGACAGGATCACCCATGGCGCCTTGATCAGCGCGATGGCGTCGCCGCCGACCGTCAGGCCCAGCGATTTGGTGCTCTCCTGCGTGATCACGGCCACAATGCGGTCGCCGCCGGCCAGGGTGATCTCGATTTCGTCATTGATCGCGCCGGGGCGGATCTGACCTTGCCTGAAAATTCGTTGCGTGCGCTGGTGAGCATGGGGTTCTCCTCTATGGGGGACGGCAAGATGCGTCTGTTTGTTATAAGTGCAGCAGGCTTGCGATCATACCGAAAAGCACGCTGCAAGCGAGCGGCGTTCACCCATCGCCCTTATAAGCGCGGGCATATGTACGGCAGGCAATTCAAAAGCAAGCGGCGGAGTGCCGTCAATGCCCGTGCAGCGCACACTGGCGCTTTCCCGTTCCACGCTTCCATTGCAAGGATTCTCCATGCCATCCGCCGCGCCGCTGTCTTCGGACTTAGCTCCCTTCGCCGATATTGAACAACGCATCACCGCCCTGCCCTGGCCGGCACTGACGGCTGAGCTCGACCGCGGCGGGCAGGCCGTGATCCCCGGCCTGCTCGACGCCGGCGAGGCACAGCTACTGGCCGCCTGCTACGACGACGATCCCTTGTTTCGCTCGCGCATCGTGATGGCGCGGCACAACTTCGGCCAGGGGGAGTACAAGTATTTTCGTTACCCCTTGCCTGCGCCGGTGCAGCGCTTGCGCAGCGCGCTGTATCCCCGCCTGGCGCCGCTGGCCAATCGCTGGCAGGCGCTGATGGGACTGGCCGCCCGCTTTCCCGACACGCATGCCCAGTTCCAGCGCCGCTGCAACGACGCCGGACAAGTGCGCCCGACGCCGCTGTTGCTGCGCTACGAGACGGGCGACTACAACTGCCTGCATCAGGATTTATATGGGGAACATGTGTTTCCGCTGCAGGTGGCAATCCTGCTGTCGGAACCCGGCCGCGATTTTGAGGGAGGAGAATTCGTGCTGACCGAACAGCGACCGCGCATGCAGTCGCGACCGGAGGTGGTGCCGCTGCGCCAGGGCGATGCAGTGGTGTTCGCCGTCAGCCAGCGACCGGTGGCTGGCGCGCGCGGCCCGGGCCATGTCTACCGGGTCAACATGCGGCACGGTGTTTCACGCCTGCGCGCCGGCAGACGTCATACGCTGGGCGTGATCTTCCACGACGCCGCTTGAGCCGGCGCTGACAATTCAGTTGGATTCGGTCGCCGGCCGCTGCAGCGGCGCCAATGCCGCCTGCTTGGCGCGCTGCGCCAGGCGCGCCTTGCGCTTGCGCACCCAGATGATCACGCCGGTCACCGACAGCATCGCCACCAGCGCGCCCATGAAGGAAATGAAGATGCGCCCCGGCAGCCCGAGGATGCGTCCGGAGTGCAGCGGGAACTGCGCCTGCAGGAAGATATCGCCGGCGCTGCCGCTGCCCGGGATACGCCCGCCCGCAGCCTCACCGGTCTTGGAATCGAAGTAGAGCCAGGCATTGCCCAGGCCGCCGTCGCCATGGTCGTTGCCGGCCTGGAAAAAGCCCACGCCATAGACGCCGAACATGCCCGAGTAAAACACGCCGCCGGCCGGCTCGGTCAGACCGAGGCGCTGCGCTTCCTTGCGGCCCAGCTCGACGACTTGCTCACGCGAGATGGCCGGCTCGCCGGTCTTCTCCGGCGCGAGCGGGGTACGCGTGTCAAAGGGACCGGAGGTCAACGTCGATACCGTCTGTAGGATCGGGCGCATCACCTGGCGCTCCAGGTTCATCGAGATCGACGTCACGGCCAGGATCAGCAACAGGCCCCAGACCCACACGCCGCCGGAACGGTGCAGGTCGAAGTTGAGCTTGTGGCCGCCGTCGCGCCAGCGGAAGGCGAAGGACTTGCGCCAGCTGCGCCAGTTGGGAAAGGACAGGTAGAGCGCAATAAAGCAGTCCAGCGCCCACACGATGCCGACGATGCCCATCAGCCACACGCCGGTCTCAATGCCGCCTACGTCGGGCAGGTGCATCGTGTAGTGCAGCTTGTAGAGGAAAGGCAGCAGGTTCTCCGGCGCCAGCGAGATCGCGCCCCACATGCGGCGCCCCTGCACTTCGGCCGTGACCGGGTCGACGGCGATCTGGTTGTAGTCCAGCGCGTAGAGCTTGCCGGTGGCCGGGTCGAGGCGCGGCTCGACCATCATGTTCATGGTGTGGCCGGGCTCTTCACTGGTGAGCACATAGGTCACGCGCAGTTTGGGCTCGGCCTTCTCGACCAGGTTGGCCAGCTCCAGACCGGACTTGGGCTCGCCGGCGCCGGGCTGGTCTGCGCTCTTAGCGTGGAACAGCTGCGGATTGAGCCAGGCGTCCAGCTCGTGGTCCCAGGAAATCACCGCGCCGGTGGCGCCGGAGATGAACAGGAAAACCGCGGCCGCCAGGCCGAACCATCGATGGATGATGACAAAGAGTGCGCGCATTGCTTTATACCTGGCTGCGGGTGCTGGCTTGGTCTGGGTTGGGTTGTCTGGAAAGTACGGCTGCTGCCGCCGAGCTCAACGCAAACGGCGGCACCCCGCGAGGGACGCCGCCGCAATGCGGACATGGGCGAGCGCCGGCTGGCATTGTACTACCAGCGGCACCGCTGCCCCGATCAGAAATCAAGCTTGGCGCTCACGCTGAAGGTGCGCGGGTCGCCCGGCTTGATGTAGTTCTCGTACTGATATTGCCAATAACGCTTGTCCAGCAGGTTGTTGACCGCCGCCCGGAAGGTGGTGTCGTACTTGCCCAGGCGCGTGGTGTAGCTGGCGCCGAGGTTGAACAGCGTATAGCTCGACAATTCGATGTCGTTGGCCGCGCGCAGCATGGTGTTGCCGGTGTACTTGGCGTCGGCCATCAGTTTCAGGCCGGCCACTTGCGGCACCAGGTAGGCGATCTGCGCGGTCGCCATGTTCTTCGGCGCGCCGGCCACGCGGTTGCCGGTGAAGGTGCTGCCCTTTTTGTACGTGGCGTCGAGCAACATCAGGCTGGCGCCCAGCTGCCACTGCGGCGCCGGACGATAAGCGCCGCCCAGCTCCAGGCCCTGATAGATGGACTGGCCGTCCTGCACCAGCGCATTGCCCAGCGTGTACTCGGCGGCGCGCTCGATGCGGAACAACGCCGCCGTCGCGCTCCAGCCCTGCTGACTGGTCTTCGCGCCGACTTCATACTGCTTGCTGGTGAGCGGCTTGAGCTGCTGGCCGTAGTTGTCCTGGCCCAGGCTGGGCGTGCCGCCCTGCTCCAGCGACTCCACATAGCTGGTGTAGACGGTGGTGTTGGGCTCGGGCTTGAACATCAGCGCCACGGTCGGCGTGGTGGCGTTCTTGCTGTAGGTCGAGGTCCGGTTGCCGCCGATGCCGAAGGCGTTTTGCTCGAACTGGTTGTAGCGCAAGCCCGCCAGCACCGACCAGCGCTCCGAGAACTTCAGCGTATCGCTGGCGAACAGCGCCTGCTGGGTGATCTCGCCGGCGTGATAGGTGCGCAGCGCGGTATTGCTGTAGTAGGCGTTAGTGTTCTGCGCGTAAATATTGCCGGTGCCGGACAGCTGATAGATCGAGTTGACGGTGTAGTCGTTGACCTGCTTCTGCCACGATGCGCCGAACACCAGCTGGTGTTCCAGGAAGCCGGTCCTGGCGTTGCCTTCCACCATCGCCTGCCACTGGTCGTAGGTATGGGCCTCGAGGTAGTCCGAACGGTAGTTGTCGTAATCGCCGGCGGCGTTCTTCAGGTAGATGGTCTGCTCGTTGCGGTTGCGGCGGGCGCTGCTATGGCTATAGCTGAGGTTGGCCTTCCAGTCCGGATTGATGCGGTAGGTCAGCCCGGTCTGGTAGAGCTGGAAGTTGGTGTTCAGGTGCTGGCCCGGTCCCACCAGCGTGCGGTTGCCGCCGCTGATGACCGACGGCAGCGTGGCGCCGGTGTAGTTTGCCGTGTAGATCGACGGCGTCTGGTCATCCGAGTTGCTGTTCTGCCAGATCGACTGGAAATCCCAGGTCAGGTCGCGCGTCAGGCGCGCGTCCAGCGCCAGCGAGACCGAGTTGCGGCGCAGGTAGCCCTCGTTGAAGGTTTCGCCCTGGTCGTGCGTGGCGTTGAGGCGGTAGCCGAACATCTGGTCGTTGCCGAAACGCCCGCCCAGGTCGACGTGCTCGCTCCAGATGTTGCCGCTGGTATAGCCCACGCTGACGCTGCGCACCGGGGTATCGGTCGGTTTCTTGCTGATGTAGTTGACCAGGCCGCCCGGCGTGCCGAAGCCGTACATGAAGCCGCTCGAGCCCTTGAGCAGGTCGATGCGTTCGAAGTGGTCGTACGGCAGCGTGATGCCGTAGCCGAGGAAGGGCTTGCCGTCGATACGGAAGGAGTTCTGCCAGTCGGCCGGCAGGCCGCGGATGGTGATGTAGGAGGCCCAGGCGCTGTAGCCGCCGCTGTTGTCGCTGACCGAGGCATCGTTGGAAAACACGTCCCCCAGCTTCAGGATCTGCTTGTCGGCCAGGTCGTCTGCGGTGACGCTGGTTATCGAGAACGGCGTATCGAGCACCGAGCGCGAACCGAGCGCGCCATTGGCCGATTGCGTCTGCAGGTGCTGGCCGCTCTCGCCGGCGGCGTTGACGGTGACAGTGGGCAAGGCGGCATCACCAGCCCCAACGCCGGTCGCGCTGGTCGACTCGTCGTTGGCGACAGCTTGGGCGTATGCCGCCGTGCTCAACAATGCGGGCGTGCCCGCCAGCGTCATGTAGACAAATGCCTTGCGCAATGCGCGCGACATGGCGCTTGGCCGCGCCGCAAACTGGTTGAACTGCTTCACTCTCGATCCTCTTTAAATGTAAATAGAAATAATTCCTATTTATTTTAAAGAAGCTGTCAGCAAATGAAAACAGAACTTACAAAGCTTGATCTACTCCCCCCCGGAGCATTGCCGAAAAATTAACATTCCCGACTTCTCGAGCACCCGCCAAAAAAAGCGGCTCCCGAAGGAGCCGCGTGACTTGCGAACCAACATAGCGATGCAATCGATACCTCAGGCAGCAGTCGCGATCTTCTTGAGAATGTCCTGCAACTGGTCGATGTCGTAGGGCTTGGGCAGCGAGTGCGAGGCGAAGCCCACGTTGCGCGCCACCATCGCGCCGTAACCGGAGGCAAAGATCACCGCCAGGTCGGGGAAGCGCTGCACGGCATTGCGCGCCAGGTCGACGCCGGAAATACCGGGCAGGTTGACGTCGGTAAAGAGCACGTCGAAGGTTTGCTCCCCCAGCGCCTTCTCGGCCTCTTCGCCGCTGGTGACGCCACGCGCGGCATGGCCCAGGGTCTCCAGCAATTCGCACACCAATTGCTGGGAATCGATGTTGTCCTCCACCACCAGCAGGCGCAGGCCGCCGTCGGCAGGCATTGAGGACGTCGGTGGCACGGCCGCGCCGTTGGAGGCGGCATAGCCGGCTTGCGCATTGGTATGGGCATGTGCCTGCGCCTGCTCCAACTGTGCCGGCTCCTGCTCGGCCTTACGCTGGCGCTCGGCCACCGGCAGCACGTGGATGGTGGCAGTGGCGGCGCCGGACGCATCGGCCGGCGCTTCCTTGCGCGCCGCGCTTTGCGCCAGTTGCTCATGATGCGCGCGGTTGGACAGCATGTGCCGGATACGCCGCGCCAGCTGGTTGATGCGATATGGCTTGGACAGCAACTCGACGCCGGCGTCCAGCCGTCCTTCGTGCACGATGGCGTCGCGCGGATAACCCGAGGTGAACAGCACCTCCACCCCCGGCAGCAACTGACGCGCCTGGCGCGCCAGCTCGGTGGCCGGCACGCTGCCCGGCATCACCACGTCGGTAAATACCATGTCGATATGGATGCCGCTTTGCACGATAGCCAGTGCACGCTCGCCGTTGTCGGCCTTGAGCACGCGGTAGCCGAGCGAGGCCAGCGTGTCGATGACCGTCAGCTGCAGGTTCGGATCGTCCTCCACCACCAGGATGGTCTCGTCGCCGCCGCGCACTTCCATCTCGCGGTTGTCGTCGATCAGCACCTCATGCTCGCGCGAGCGCGGGAAGTAGATGCGGATCGTGGTGCCGTGCCCCGGCTCGCTGTGGATGCTGATGTGCCCCTTGCTCTGCTTGACGAAACCGTAAGCCATCGACAGGCCCAGGCCGGTGCCCTCGCCTTCCTTCTTGGTCGTGAAGAAGGGTTCGAACGCGCGCTCGCGCACCTCCGGCGACATGCCGTGGCCGTTGTCGGAAATCGCCAGCTCCACGTACTCGCCCGGCGCCAAGTCGGCCTGCGACAGGAAATAGGGATCGGACAGATGCACATTGTCGATCTGCAGCGTCAGGCGGCCGCCGCTGGGCATGGCATCGCGCGCGTTGATCGCGGTGTTGATGATCAGGTTCTCGACCTGGTTGGGATCGAGCATGGTGTTCCACAACTCGTGCGTGATGACGGTCGATATCTCGATGGTCTCGCCCACGGCGCGACGCAACAGGTCGTCCATGTTCTGCACCACGCGCTCGAGGTTGATGCTGCGCGGCTGCAGCGGCTGGCGCCGCGCGAAGGCCAACAGCTGCGAGGACAGCTTGGCGCCGCGATCGACCGCACCGATGGCCACCTTCACGCGCTGGCGGCTGCGCTCTTCCAGCGACGGGTCCGACTGCAGCAGCTGCAGGTTGCCGCCGATGATCTGCAGCACGTTATTGAAGTCGTGCGCCACGCCGCCGGTCAGCTGGCCCACGGCTTCCATCTTCTGCATCTGGCCCAGCGCGGCTTCGGCGCGGCTGCGCTCCAGGATTTCCTCGACCACGCGCTGCTCCAGCGTGTCGTTGAGCTCGCGCAGCGCTTCCTCGGCGCGGCGACGCTCGGTGATGTCGGTCGACACCGCGATCATGGCCTGCGGCCGTCCTTCGGCGTCGACGATGCGGCTGATATTGCTGGAGACCCAGAACGTGCTGCCGTCAGGCCGCACATAGCGCTTCTCCAGCGTGAACGATTTGCCGTCCTCGATGCAGCGATTGAACATCGCCATGTTCATCGGCACGTCTTCTGGATGGGTGACCTCGGCCAGCGTCATCTGCATCAGTTGTTTTTCGGTCCGGCACAGCATGCGGCACAGCGCATCGTTGACGCGCAGGTAACGTCCCTGCAGGTCGAGCTCGGAGAAGCATACCGAGGCCTGGTTGAAGATCGCGGTCAGGCGGTTCTCGCTCCACAGCAGCGCCTGCATGCCGCGGCGTTGCTCGGTCAGGTCGACGAAGGTGCACAGCGCGCCTTGCAGCACGCCGTCCTGCCACACCGGATGGGCCTGATACTGCACCGGGAAACTGCTGCCGTCGGCGCGGAAGAACACTTCATTGTCGACCTGTGCAGTCACGCCGTCGCGCGCGGCGCGGTAGACCGGGCTGTCGGCCAGCGCGTAGACGCTGCCATCCGGATGCGAATGGTGGATCACCTCATGCGCCGCACGTCCCAGCACATCCTTCTCGCTGGAAAAGCCGAGCATGCGCAGGAAGGCGGCGTTGCACAGCGTGACCAGACCGTTACGGTCGATGGAATAAAAGCCCTGGTCGGTCGAGTCCAGCAGCTGTCGCACGAAGGCATTGTTGGCGCGCACGCTGGCCTCGGAAGCAGCCAATGCCTGCTCCATCATCTTGCGCGCGGTGACATCGAACACCACGCCGACATAGCGCTTGTCGGTGCGCGGATCGTCGCGCACCACTTCGCCCTTGCGCGCCAGCCAGCGCGTCTGGCCGTCGGGGCGGGTGATGCGGTATTCGGTGTATTCCAGCGGATTGCGTCGTTCCTGATCCTTGATGGTAGCGATGCCCAGCTGCGGGCGATGCTCCTCGGCGATCATCGAGACCAGGCTGTCGGCGGTGACCTCGCCCTCGTGCGGCAAGCCCCACAGCTGGCGGAAGCGATCCGACACCAGCAGCTTGCCGGAGTCCGGGAACCACTCGAAGATGCCGATGCCGCCGGCGCTGTCGGCGATGCGCAAGCGCTCCTCGGCGGCGAAGCGTTCGGTGACGTCAAAGCCCTCGATGAAGATGCCTTCGACCTTGCCGTCGGCCCCGCTCATCGGCTGGAATACGAAGTCCAGCACGACTTCGGAGAACTGGCTGTCGCGGTCGCTCTGCGGCTGCGGGGCACGGCGCAGGAACAGCCGGGCGCCGCGCGCGGTATAGGTCTCGCCGCTGCGATAGACGCGGTCGAGCAACTCAAACAGGTCTTCGTCCAGCAGCTGCGGAAACGCCTCGCGCGCCGGACGCCCGATCACCGGGCGGTCGCCGAACAGCGTGAAGTAGGAACGGTTGACCATCTCGAACACGTGCTCGGGGCCGCGCACCACTGCCATGAAACTGGGCGACTGCTCCAGCAGCTCGCGCACGAAACGGGTCTCGGCCGACAGCTCACGGTTGGCCTGTTGCGCGTTGTCGCGCTCCACGGTCAGCTCACGGTTGATCTTCTGCAGGCGCTGCGCATCCTGCGGCATGCGGCGTCCCACGCGCGGCAGGCGGGTCGAATCGATGATGGCGCACATGACGCCTTCCACCTGCACGCCGTCGGCGCCGAACACCGGCACATAGGAAAAATCGAACCAGGCCTCGTCGCTTTGGCCGGACTCGGCCGGCAATGCCACGTGCTGATCCTCCAGTAATTGCCGGCGACCGTCGAAACAGGCTTCGATGGCGGCTTCATGGGCCTGGCGGATGTCGGGCCAGAACAGTACCTCGGACAGGCTGGCGCCGAATGCGGCGGGATGGCGCTCGCCGATACAGGCGGCAAAGGCGTCGTTGTAAAGCATGCTGCGCGCATCGCCCCAGATCAACAGGATGGGGGACGGCGACTGCAGCGCGATGTTGAGCGAAGTGCGCAAGGCCGGCGACCACTGCGCCGGCTCGCCCAGCGCAGAGCCGGACCAGTCGGACGCGGATACCATCCGGCCGGCCACACCACCGCCGCGCAACCAAGAAATTTCTGCCATGTCGTGAAACGTACGTGTAAGCACTTTAGATCCGGGCGGCAGCCAGTCCTCGCTGCCATTGTCGATGCGCTTTCGAATGATTGTTCGACGCATCCGTTCGTCCTGTCAGAACCGCCCTGCCCCCACACCGGCTTTGCCTGTCATTGCGGCAGTGCGGCGTCTTGTGAAATATATCGGTCGATTATACGGGAAGCTCGCCGGGATCCGAATCCTCTCGCCATCGGCAAGATGTCGGCGCGTGGCCCACGAAGCCAGTCTCCTCAAGGCTTCGCGCGCCACCTCCTGTTTTCCTACACAGCTTTGAGCACTCATCCGACAACAGTTGTCGCCGGGCCGCTTCAGCGCGACTTCTTTTTTTGCGCGCGCTCTTCCCGCAGGATGCGATTGAGTTCCGCCAATTCGTTGACAGCGTCCTGGGTCAGGATCACCGGCTCGTTGGCGTGATAGGCACGGCCGCCCAGACGACCGTTCATGCCGATGTAGGCGCGCGCGCATTCACGGCGATAGGCCAGGATATCGTCCTCGTCGGTCAGCGGCTGGCCGGAGCTGTCGCGCGGCAATTCGCCAACCCCGAACGCGCTGCGCGGATCGTCTTCTTGCTCCTCGAGGCGTGGCGCCTCATGCGTGCTGGCAATGTGCGCATGGCTTTCGATGTGGTTACGGTAGGCATCCCAATCGCCTTGCTGGATCGAGATGTTCTTGTCGGACTGATGTGCGGAATCGGACTTGTCCATGATGCTACCCCTGTCAAAGTTCCAACGCTGGCGAGCTGCGCTGGTCGCGTGGTTCCGTGCGCTTCTTCGATTCGGCCGCGGCGCGCCGCAACTCCCGCTCCCACTGGTCCACGAGACGCGTGGATCCGTCGAAGCTGCGATCGATTTTCTCTTTCTGTTTCATCGACAGCATGGTGGTTTACTCCCGATTGCGTTTCAATTCGCTGCGGTCGCCGACAAAATTATTTTAGCCAAACTCCACGTCTTGGGAAGATTTTGTTTAAGCCGGTCGACACAGCAATATTGCCTCTGAACATTTTCTCGCAATCACGCATTGAACTTCGTTCTTCATGCGCGAAATCGCTTTGTTGCCGTCGCCTCTCAGACGATCTTTTTGCAAGCTTGCCGATCATAGTGTGTGGCATTGATGAGTCATATCGGACGCCGCCGGATTCATTTGTAGGACAAAGCGGAAAAATCCCGGGGCATGCGATGCCTGGAGAACAAATATCCGTTCAATAGATATTTGATGAAAAGATGAAATTACTTCGCGTCAATTTGATTCGCAGCCTATAATTGCGTTTTAAAAGACGGCCTTCATGAACTCCCCCCGCAGCGCTGCCGGCAACACGCTGACAGCCGCGACGCGGACCACGACGAGACCATCATCCACTTCCCGCAACCCGATGCGGCTACGGCGCAAGCCGTCCACGGCGACAATAACAAGCCACCACACCCGCGGTTCCGGGAAAGACATCCTGCATGAGCAACCCGTATTACCAGAACGAGCGCCGCAAGCGTCCCGTCGACCTGAGCAATTGCGACCAGGAGCCGATCCACATTCCAGGTTCGATCCAGGCGCACGGAGTGTTGCTGACCTTCGCGCCCGACGGTGCGCTGGCCGGCTGCAGCCGCAATGCCACCGACCTGCTGGGCCCCTTGCCCGGCATCGGCCAGGCGCTCGACGAAGGCCATCTCACGGCCGAAGCGCGCGCCGCCATCCGCGCGGCGCTCGATGATCGCCATGGCTACATCGACTCGCGCCTGCTGATGCTGGCCTCGGGTCCCTTCGATGTGGTTACCCACAAATCCGAAGGCATGCTGATCGCCGAGTTCGAAAAGCGCCCGACTGACGCGCTCGCGCTCGACTCCTTCGCCCTGACGGCGCACCAGGCGATCCAGCGCATCCAGCGTCAGCAAGGCGTGGAAGACCTGCTCACGCTGGCCGTCGACGAGATCGCCCGCATCACCGGCTTCGACCGCGTGATGGCCTACCGCTTCCTGCACGACGACAGCGGCGAGGTGATCGCCGAACACAAGCGCGCCGACCTCGAGCCCTTCCTCGGCCAGCGCTATCCGGCCAGCGACATTCCCGCGCAGGCGCGCCGCCTGTACGTGATCAACCCGATCCGTCTGATCGCCGACGTCGGCTATCATCCGGTGCCGATCGAACCCGATATCAATCCGCTCACCGGTCGCCCGCTCGACCTCTCGCACAGCAACCTGCGCAGCGTGTCTCCGGTGCATATCGAATACCTGTCCAACATGGGCGTGGGCGCGTCGATGAGCCTGTCCATCGTGATCGGCGACCGCCTGTGGGGCCTGATCGCCTGCCATCACATGACGCCGCACCTGGTGCCGCATGCGGTGCGCATGTCGTGCCAGCTGTTGTCGCAGTTCGTCAGCACGCTGGTAGAGCGCAACCTCAACGGCGAGCGCGCGCGCTTTCTGGAACACTCGGCCGCGCTGCGCCGTGAAATTGTGGCCCAGGTCACCGACCGCGAAGACATCGTGCTGGCGCTGGGCGCGGACTACCACGGCTTCCTGCGCCTGATGTCCAGCCACGGCGGCGCCATCTCGTTGGACCGCAAGACCCAGACCTTCGGCAAGGCGCCGTCGCGCGAGGGCGTCAACGCGCTGATCAACTGGCTCAATGAAAACGAGAGCGCCGACATCTTCCACACCAGCTCGCTGGGCGCCGATGTGCCCGACCTGAAGGCGGCGCTGGGCGACGTCTGCGGCGTGCTGGCGATCCGCTTCTACCGGGAACAGAACGGCTATGCCTTCTGGTTCCGCAGCGAGCAGGTGGAAGACGTGCGCTGGGGCGGCAATCCGGAGAAGAAATACACGATCGGCCCGCTCGGCCCGCGCCTGACGCCGCGCGGCTCCTTCGCCGTCTGGAAGGAAACCGTGCGCGGCAAGAGCCTGCCGTGGGACAAGACGCTGCTGGAAGTGGCGGTGCAGCTGCGCCTGGACCTGCAGGAAGTGGCGCTGTCCAACGAGAACATGGTCAAGCGCGCCAGAGAGACGTTGCTGGCCACCCTGGGCCATGACCTGCGCGATCCGCTGCAGGCCATCATGATGGCCGCGCGCATGATCGAGGTGCGCGAGCACTCGCCGTCGAGCTCCAACCTCAGCAAGCGCATCTCCTCGTCGTCGAGCCGGATGCACCGCCTGATCTCGCAGGTGCTCGACATCAGCCGCCTGCAAAGCGGCCTGGGCCTGGACATCCAGCGCCGCAGCATCGACGTGCGCAAGATGATCGGCGAGATCGTCAACGAGGCGCGCATGGCCTATCCCGACAACGAAATCCTGCTGGAGGCGGAAGACTGCGGCGAGATCGAGCTCGACAGCGATCGCGTCAGCCAGGTGATCTCCAACCTGCTCTCCAACACGCGTCATCATGGCGAGATCGGCAAGCCCTGCACCATCATCGCTTTCCGCCGCGACGACCTGCTGACCATCTCGGTGTCCAACCACGGCGCGCCGATCCCGCTGCAGGTGCGCAACAACCTGTTCAAGCCGTACAAGAAGGAGTCGCTGGGCAACGAACGCAACAGCCGCGGCCTGGGGCTGGGCCTGTACATCGTCAGCGAGATCGTCAACGGCCACGGCGGCCAGATTGCCGTCGATTGCGAGAACGGCATCATCACCTTCACCGTCACGCTGCCGGTCGGCCCCGCCGCCTGAGCAGGCATGAAAAAAGCCCGCTGCATGTCGATGCAGCGGGCTTTTTTTGTCGGGCGCGCGATCAGCGGAACTCGCCTTGCCTGATCGCCTCCGCGCAGGTCCTGAACGCTCGGTTGCCGACCCGGTCGCCCGGACCGATGACGACATAGTAGGGCTGGCTGGCACCATTGGCCGAGGCCTGGTAATCCCAGCATTCGCCATCCCTGCCCTTGGTGACTTTCAGCGGAGCCCGCACCTGCCGCACGTCCCGGCCGAACGCCCCGCGTTTGTCGGCGGAGACCTCCACCACCGGATCACCGGCGGCATGGATGCGCGCCATGCCTTCGGCGCAACCCATCAGGGTGATTGCACCAAGAGAGGCGGCGCAAAAGAGCGCCCAGTTTTTCTTTGCGTTGTTGTTCATCATTCAATCCAATCTCTTCGTTAGCAAATATCGCGAATTGCCTCCTGCCCCGCCGCGCAACGGCGAGCGGAGCAACATCGGCGGCAATAGGATCGGCTCGGGAACGAGGAGATTCTGGACGCAGATAAAAATCGGCCAGATTCAAAAAATTATGGATGGCGCCTCAACCAACCTCGAGCCAACCGCCGTGGCTGCATGAGGATGAGGCGCGATGAAATAGCCTGATGGAGAAGCTACGTCTGCTTCCACCTCAGTTCATCATGTGCGAGCGGCTGCCGGTGCGTCCCGCCAGCGCAGCGATCAGGAACAGCAACTCCAGCGGATCCACCGGCTTGGCGATATGCGCCTGGAAGCCCGCCATCAGCGCGCGGCGCCGGTCTTCGGTGCGGGCCAGCGCGGTCAGGGCGGCCGCCGGCGTCATCGGCAGGCCGTCGTAACGGCTGCTCTCCAGCGCGCGCAGGCTGCGCATGAGCTCATAGCCGTCCTGCCCCGGCAGGCCGATATCGCTCACGATCACGCCCGGGCGCGTCGCACGGAAGGCATCGATCGCCTCGTCGGCGGTACCCACCGCGTCTACCGTGGCGCCGCGCTCCTCCAGCATGCGCTGCACCAGCTCGCGCGCGTCGACCTCGTCTTCCACCAGCAGCACATGCAGGCCCGACAGTTCGGGCTGGTCCTCCGGCGGCTGCTCGCGCAACAAGGTAGCGCCGCTGTCTTCGCGTTGCGCCGCAGCCTTGGGCAGCATGATGCTGAACGTCGCTCCCAGCCCCGGCCCCGGGCTGGCCGCCTGTACTCGTCCGCCATGCAATTCCACCAGCTGGCGCGTGATCGACAGGCCGAGCCCGAGGCCGGTGGCAACCCGGCTCAGGCTGGGATCCTCCTGGCTGAAGCGGTCGAACACGCTGGCCAGGAATTCCGGTTTGATGCCCTGGCCGGTGTCGGCCACTTCCATCTCCACCTGGTCGCCGGCCGCGCGCAGGGTCACCGTCACGCGCCCCAGGCGCGGCGTGAACTTGATGGCGTTCATCAACAGGTTCCAGGCCACTTGCTGCAGCCGCGAGGGATCGCCCAGCACCAGGCCGGCAGCACCGAAGTCGACCACCAGCGCAATCTCCTTGGCGTCGGCCGCAGCCTGCACGGAGGCGATGGCGTCGTCGATCACCGCCTCCATGTCGACCCGCTGCACATCCAGGCGCAACTTGCCGGAGAGGATGCGGCTCATGTCCAGCAGATCCTCCACCATCTGCGCCTGCAGCTTGGCGTTGCGCTCGATCACCTGCATGCCCTTCTGCAGCTTGCCGGCGTCTCCCGGGTCGCGCAGCAGGTATTGGGCCCAGCCGATGATGGCGTTGAGCGGGGTGCGCAATTCGTGCGAGAGCGTGGCGACGAACTCGTCCTTCACGCGCGTCATGCGCTCGGCCTCGGCGCGCGCCTGGCGTTCGGCGGCCAGCAGGGTTTCGCGGTCATACTCGGCGCGCTTCAGGTCGTTGATGTCGGTGCAGGTGCCCAGCCATTTCTGCACATGCCCGTCCGTGCACAATAAGGGCGCGCCGTTGCAGGTGAACCAGCGGTATTGCCCATCATGGCGACGCAGTCGGAAATCCACCAGCATCTGGCGCGGCCCCGGCCCGTCGGACTGCACCGCCCGCAGCAGCGCAGCGCGAACGGCAGCGCGGTCGTCGGTGTGCACCACCAGATCGATCCACTGCTGGCCCAGCTGCTGTTCCATCTCGACGCCGGTGTACTCCAGCCACTGCTTGCTGAGGAAATCGAACGCGCCGTCCGGCAGGCAGGACCACACCAGATGCGGAATCGCCTCCGACACCATGCGGTAGTACTGTTCCTGCTGCAGCAGACGCGCCGACTCCTCGGACTGGCGTTGCAGGTGCAGCTGGTTGAGCAGGCGCTCCACCGCCTCCGGCAGGTAATCGAGATAGTCGTTGGTCTTGGGCAGCACGTCGGACACGCCTGCGCGCAAGGCCTCGATGATGCGCGGCTCGTCCGACACGCCCGACACCATGATGGCCGGGATATCCACGCCGGCTGCGCGCAGCGTACGGAAGAAGTCCAGCCCGGTGTCCAGCGCCTGCAGGTTGTAGTCGACGATCAGCAGGTCCGGACGTTCCTGCGCCACCGCCGCGCGCGCGGCGTCGGCATTGCCCACTGCGGTGACGCGATGGCCGTGCTTCTTCAGCACGCGGCTGGCCAGCGCCAACAGGCCTTCGTCGTCCTCCAGGATCAATACATGGGCGGCTGCTTCATTGCTCATCGTGTTTCAACTCCGAATTTCATTCTTGCCTTCATCCGCGCGCTTGCAGGCGCTCATCCACGTTGCCCGGCCGGGTTCACCGGCAGCTTGACCACCTGCAGGAAGAAGCCCAGGCGGCGCACCGCCTCGATGAAGTCGTCGTACTCCACCGGCTTGGTGATGTAGACGTTGCAGCCGTATTCGTAGCAGCGCTCGATCTCGCGCGGATCATCGGTGGTGGTCAGCATGATGACCGGGATGGCGGTGGTGGTGACGTCGGCCTTGAGCTGCTTCAGCACCTCGATGCCGGTCACCTTGGGCATATTCACGTCCAGCAGCACCACCACCTGCTGCATGTCGCCGTTGCTCTCGCCCTTGAAGAAATAATCCAGCGCCTCCTGGCCGTCCTTCAACCGCAGGAAACCGTTGACCAGGCCGGCGCGCCGCAAGTTCTTCTCCACCAGCAGCGCGTGGCCGTCGTCGTCTTCCACCAGGATGATATTTACGCTGTGTTCTGTCGGCATGGTCGCCCCGCTTGCTGTGTTTTTGGAAAAGGAAAAACGTGTTGCCGGCCTCTCAGGCTCAGGCCGCCGCCGGCTGCGACGGCAGCGCGACGAAGAAGGTAGTGCCCACGCCCTCGGTCGACTCGACCCAGATCCTGCCGCCGTGGCGCTCCACCGCGCGCTTGACCAGCGCCAGGCCGATGCCCTCCCCCTGTGCCACGTTGCCGTGCAGGCGCTGGAAGGCGGTAAACATCTTGCTCATGTGGCCGGCCGGAATGCCCAGGCCGTTGTCGCGCACATAGTAGGTATTGAGCGCTTCCTCGGCGCCGGCGCCGTCGCCGCTCATGCAACCCACTTCGATGCGCCCCGGCCGTTTGGGGTCGAGGTAGTTGACCGCATTGCCCACCAGGTTGCCGAACACCTGCTCGATGGCCGTCGGATCGCCCCAGGCCTGCGGCATGCCCGGCTGGATGCTGACCGCCGCCTCGCGCGAGCGGATGCTGCCGCTCATGGCGTCGGCGATGCGCTGGGTCATGACGTTGATGTCCAGCATCACCGGCTGGTATTCGATGCGCCCGGCGCGCGACAGGCGCAGCATGGCGTCGATGATGCTGGCCGAACGCGTCACCGCATTCTGGATGAAACGCAGCGAGGTGTGCAGGTCGTCCTCGATCAGCGCGCGGATCTTGCTCTTCTTCTCGTCCGGCAGATCCAGCCTGGCGACCTCATCGGCCAGGTCGCCGGTGGCGTGCATGATCTCCTTGCTGAAGCCCTGCAGGTTGACCAGCGGCGAACGCAGGTCGTGCGACACACTGTAGATGAACATCTCGTTGTCCTGCGTCTGCTGGCGCAGATGGGTATTGACCTCGGCCAGTTCGCGAGCGCGCTGCTCCACTTCTTCGCGGTAAGCCTGCGCCAGGCGGCTGGCCTCGATCAGGCGGTCGCTGGTCTGATGCAGCACGTCGTCCAGTTGCGAGATCTCGTCCTTGCCGTGCACCCGCGCGGCCAGCTGGCGGCCCTCGGCCAGACGCTGCGCGTTGTCGGTCAGGATGCCGATGCGCTTGCCGATGTTGCGGGTGAAGGCAAACGACGCCAGCCCCGCCGCCACGATCGAGCCCAGCACCGAGGCGATCAGCAGCAGGGTCTGCGACTCGCGCGCGTCCTGCAGATCCTCGTTGCGCTCGTCGCCCAGATGGCGCTCAAAGTCGATGAACTTGTTGAGTCGGCTGCGGAAATCGGCCAAGCGGTGCGGCCCCTGCTCGTCGCGCAGCTGGTTCACCAGATCCTCGCGCTGGCCGTTCTGCAAACGCTCGCGCGCGCTGTCGGCCCAGTTGCGGTAGCTCACGATGGCTTCGCGTATGCCCTGCATGGTGCGGGTCTGTTCGGGGTTGTCGGCCACCAGTTTTTCCAGCTCGCCGACCTTGATCTCCAGGTCGGCCCACATTTCGGGGCGGCTGATCGGCTTGGGATCGTTGACGATCACCGAATTGCGGATGCGGGAAGACTCCAGCAGCATCGGCTCGCGCACCTCGGCGGCCTTGTTCATCACCAGTGCGGAATGCGCCGCCCAACGCTCGGCCTCTTCGGCGTCCGCCTGCGACTTGAACAGGGATGCCAGCAACAGCAGCTCGAACAAGCTTGGGATCGCAACGATCAGCAAACCTTTGGTCAGTAATCTCATGTGTACTTGTCCGTGTGGGGACCTGCATGCTGCCGAATCACAGGCAGCCTTCCGCGCGCCGTGGCCGGCGGCGCGGCCCTCCTTGCGCTTGTCGCTTTATCTATCTTTTTCTATCTTCTGATGCTGCGCCGGCGGCGTTGTCTTCTTGTTATTGCCTGCGGTTGCCTGGGTCGACAGACCGCTTTCCGGTAATCAATTGTTACGGACGATTATAAACTCACATGAAACAAATGCACCGTAACTGCCGAGCTGAATTTGCAGCGTTGTGTGAAAGATGCGCTGGATCAGGTTTGCACGCCTACACGCGCAAACCGGAGAGTGCCCGGCGACGAGTGCGCCGGGGCGGAAGGAGAGTACCAGGCGACCGGATTCAGGCAGCCACCAGCACCGGCGGCGCCAGCGGATCGAAGTCTTCCCAATCGCCATTTCGGATATGGCCTTCGTTACGTTCTATCGTGTCGGCCTGCAGTTCTTGCAGCAACGCAATGGCGCGTTGCTCCTGCTCGCCGTCAGCCACCTCCACCGCCACCAGCATGCCTGCGGCACGGCGACGGTGAATCCCATCGTCGGTGGCGCCGAGCGTACCCACCAGGCTGCCAAGATGGCCGCCCACCAAGCCGCCCAGGGCCGGGCCCGCAGGTCCGGTCACAGGCGCGGTCACGGCGCCGACGGCCACGCCCGCTGCCGCACCGGTAGCGGCGCCGGCGACGGCGCCTTTGTCGGTGTCCTCGGCGCCGGGCGACTTGTTACGGTCGCCGCCCACCGGAAAGGTGTCGTGCTGCCCGGCCGGATTGACGAAGAAGCTGCTGATGCCGGCGCGTGCATAGCCGGCGTCGACCAGGCTGTCCACCGCTTGCGCGGCCTGATCCTGCAATTGGAATTGCCCTGCGATGATGATGCTCATAGCTGTCTCCTCATCCTCCGGGTTCATCGCCTGCCGACGGCGCGGATCTGCTGCCCGCTGCCGCCGTCACGCGCGGTGTCTGCAGATTCAGGCCGCCTTGGCCTGGGGCTGCTCATGCTGCTGCTTGCAGTCGCGGAAACGACGGATCAAGGCATTGGTCGAACTGTCATGGTGCAGCGGCTGGTTGGGATCGATCAGCTGGCGCGCGGTGCGCTTGGCCAACTGCTTGCCCAGCTCCACGCCCCACTGGTCGAAGGAATCCAGGTTCCAGATCACGCCCTGGGTGAACACGCTGTGCTCATACAGCGCCACCAGCGTACCCAGGCTGTAGGGGGTCAGTTCCTCCACCAGCATGCTGTTGCTGGGGCGGTTGCCCTCGAACACGCGATGCGGCACAAGCTCCTCGGGCGTGCCTTCCTCGCGCACCTGATCGGCGCCCTTGCCAAAGGCCAGCGCCTCCGACTGCGCGAACATGTTGGCCATCAGCAGCTCGTGCTGGTCGCCGATCTGTTCCAGCGGCTTGCAGAAACCGATGAAGTCGCACGGCACCAGCTGGGTGCCCTGGTGCAGCATCTGATAGAACGAGTGCTGGCCGTTGATGCCGTTGTCGCCCCAATAGACCGGCGAGGTCTGGTATTCGATGGGCTCGCCGTTGACGGTGATGTGCTTGCCGTTGCTCTCCATGGTCAGCTGCTGCAGGTAGGCCGGCAGGCGCTTGAGGTATTGGCTGTACGGCAGCACCGCCTGGCTGGAGGCGCCGAAGAAGTTGGTGTACCACACCGTCAGCATGCCGAGGATGGCCGGCAGGTTGCGCTCCAGCGGCGCGGTGCGGAAGTGTTCGTCCATTGCATGGAAGCCGCGCAGCAGCTCGCGGAAGTTCTCCGGGCCGATGGCGATCATGGTCGACAGGCCGATCGCGCTGGTCATCGAGTAGCGCCCGCCGACCCAGTCCCAGAAGCCGAACATGTTGTCCGGGTCGATGCCGAACTGGCCGGCTTCCTCGATGTTGGTGGTGACGCCGGCGAAGTGGCGCGCCACAGCCTTCTCGTCGCCCAGCTGGGAGACCAGCCAGGTACGGGCGGCATGGGCGTTGGTGATGGTTTCCAGCGTGGTGAAGGTCTTGGAGCAGACGATGAACAGGGTCTGCTCGGCCGGCAGCGCACGCACCGTTTCCAGCAGCGCGGCGCCGTCGACGTCAGACAGGAAATGCAGGCTGATGTCGCGCTTGCTGTAGTAGCGCAGCGCCTCATGCGCCATCATCGGGCCCAGGTCGGAGCCGCCGATGCCGATGTTGACGACGTGGCGGATCGGACGGCCGGTATGCCCCAGCCATTCACCAGAACGCACCTGGTGCGCGAACTGTTCCATGCGGCCCAGCACCTCCTGCACCTGGGCCACCACGTCTTCGCCGTCCACCACCAGGCGTTCGCCGGCCGGCTTGCGCAGCGCCGTGTGCAGCACCGAGCGGCCCTCGGTGTTGTTGATCTTGTCACCGCGGAACATGGCCTCGATGCGGTCCTGCAGGCCGCACTGGCGGGCCAGCTGCATCAGCAGCGCCATGGTCTCGGAGGTGACCAGGTTCTTGGAGTAATCCAGATAGATGCCGGCGCCCTCGGCCACCATGGTCTCGCCGCGCTTGTCGTTGGCGGCGAACAGGCGGCTCAGCTGGAAATGGCTGGCGCGGTCGCGGTAGTGTTCATCCAGGGCGATCCATGCGCTTTTCTGCGTCAGGGGTTCGCGCTGCGCGTAGATGAAGAGAGGCAACTGGATGTCGCTGGCGGGCAAAGTGGTCATGAATATTGCTCCTTGTTCTTGATGTCGGTAGCGGGAAGACATCAGGCAAGCATCAATTTCTGACGCATCGCATCAACGCCCATCAAGACCCGAGCATCCCGATGAAGGGGCTCACGTGTGGACGCCGCCTGGCGCTTTCCCGCCTCGCCGTCTCGTGGCCGAAGGCTTGCCGGTGCGCCCCAAGCTCTGCAGGAGGGGGGCTAGGCTCCAAGAATGTTAGCGGCGGCGCGAAAGCGACAGCGATAGGACTGCCGCCCATTTCCTTGTAGGAAAACCGGAAATTGCTGCATTGCACCCATCACAGCGCAGAAGTGTCGGGCAGGAGCGACGCCCTCCTGTCGGATTTCGCCGAAACGCTTCAGTCGTGCAATTCCAGCAGCTCCACCGGCAGGCTGCCGAGGATCTCGGACACGGCGATATGACCGCCGTGTTCGCCATCCGGCAGCGCGCGCTCACTCAATACGCCGTGCCCGCTGGTGAGCGCGCTGCGCCAACGACGCGGGCCTTGGCCGGCACCGTGCGACAGCACCGCCGGCACGGCGATGCTGGTATCGCCCCAGGCCTCCGACGACACCAGCGGCAAGGCGTCGTCGCGCGGCGCCTCGAAGTTCAGCAGCTTCGCCGACAGGCGCGTGCAGACCACCAGCACCACGCGCAAGCCCGGGCCGCCGTCCTCCCCGCCCTCCTCGCCCTCCTCGCCCGCGTTGTCAGCCGGCGGCAGAATGCGCGCGAAGGCGATCACATGGCGCGCGAGCTTGCCGTGGGTGGACAAGGGGATATAGCCCCCCGCGCCGAACAGCGCGGCGTGCTGGCGGCGGTAGTGCAGCACCGCACGGATCAGCTGCAGCTTGGCGCCGCCGCTCTGCCATTCGCGCAGCGACACCGGCCGGCTCACCGCATCGGCCAGGCGCCGCACGCGCAGCGGGAAGTCCACCGCGCTGCGGTTGTCAGGGTCCACCAGACTCAGGTCCCACAGCTCGGTGCCCTGGTAAAAATCGGGAATGCCCGGCACGCACAACTTCAGCATGGTTTGCGTCAGGCTGTTGACGGTGCCCAGCGGCGAGAGCCGCCGCACGAACTCTTCCAGCTCGACCAAAAAAGGATGATGGCGCGGATCCAGCCCCGGGTCACACAGCAAGGCCCGCACGAAGCGCTCGCAGGCTTGCTCGTAGGCCAGCTGCGGCGACAGCCAGTCGCTGCGGCGCTTGCCTTCGCGCAGCGCCTTGCGCTGCCATTCGATCACACGCTGCGCCAGCTGCTCCAGCGGTTGCAGGTCATCGTCGACGGCGCGCATGCCGTCCGGCCAGGCGCCGATCAGGGTCTGGTACAGCATGCATTCGTCGGCGGCGTCGATGGCGCCCTGCTCGCCCGCCGTGGCCTGCACGATGGACGCGTTGAGCGCGCGCCAGTGGCGCAGCAGCGTATGCCATTCCTCAGGGATCTCGGACAGCGCGGCCAGCCGCATGCGCGCGTCCTCGCCGCGCTTGTGGTCATGGGTCGCGGTGGCCAGCAGGCTGTACGGCGCGTGGGCCGCGCGCAACTGGGCCAGGCGGTGGAACTGCTGCACCGGCAGCGTCAACTGCGCCGGATCGGAGCCGACCTCGTTGCGCGACAGCAGCCGGCCGTAACGATAGAAGGCAGTGTCCTCCACCGACTTGGCCGTCAGCGGCGGCGTCAGCTGCTGGAAGCGCGCGATGGCGCGCAGTTGCAGCGCGCGCCGGGTCTGGTCAGCAGCGCCGTGAAGGAGGTCGCCGCCCAGCCAGCCTTCCACCACATGCAGCGTGGCATGGTCGGCCGCGTGCAGTGTGGCGCTGGCGGCAATCGCGGCGCAGGCCAGCGTCTCGCGCTCGGCGGCCGGCATGCCGTCGGCGGTGGCATAGGTGCGGTACACCGGGAAATGCACCAGCAGCTCGGCCACGCTGCGGCGTATGGCCATCAACGACAGTTCACGCGTTTGCACCGCGCTGCGCGCCAACTGGTGCAGGCACAGCGTCAGGGCATTGAATTCAGCGGCGAAATTGCGCACCAGGAAGCTGCGCCGGGCATCGCGCACGATGGCCTCGAAATCGCCCAGCTCGCAGCGTCGCCGGCCCAGCATGCGATCTACCGGTTCCAACCCAGCCTGATTCTCCTGCGCCCGGGCCAGCAGCGGCATCGCGGGCGTCGGCTCGTCGTCCGGCGCTGACCGTGCCGACGGCGGCTGGTCCAGCCGCTCCTGCTGATCCTGCCGCCCCGGCAGCGTATCGGGCGCAGCCGCTGCGGCTGCGGCATGCGCATCGCCGCTGAGCTCGCCGACGATGCCGCGCCAGATGTCGTCCAGCACCGGCTCGCCCTCGGCGTCGTGCAGCACCGCCGCGCATTGGTCCATGAATTCGTAACCGGTGGTGCCGTCCAGCTCCCACTCATGCGGCAGGCGTTCGTCGCGCGCCAGGATCTTCTCGGCGATGATGTAAGGCTCATGCCCGGCGCGCAAGGCGCGCAGGCGTCGGCGCAGCAGCCGGCAATAGCCGCCGGGGTCGAGCAGGCCGTCGATATGGTCCAGCCGCACGCCGTCGATCAGGCCTTCGGCGTACAGACGGAAGATCTCGACATGCATCGCCTCGAATACCTCCTCGCACTCCACCCGCATGCCGGCCAGTTCGCTGACCTCGAAGAAGCGACGCCAGTTGATCTCGTCGGCAGCATTGCGCCAGAAGGCCAGGCGATAGTGCTGGCGCTCCAGCAACTGGTGCATCTCGCTCGCGCCCTGCGGCTGCGAGGCCGAGAAGGCGGCCAGCGCGGCGTCAATATCGGCCAGGCCGTCGGCGTCCTGCGCCAGCTCGCGCAGCAACTGCCAACCGGCGGCGGCCAGCTGCTCGGGCGCGCGCTCGCCCTGGTCGAGCGCGGCAAACAGCGCGATGGCCGGCGCCAGCCGTTCGCTGCCGGCGGTCTCCAGCACTACCGCGTAGTCATGAGGCGACAACGGAAAATGGTTGTCGTGGTGCGCCACGTAAAGCTGGCCGTGCTGCTCGTCAAAGCGCAGCGTGAGCTCGCCGGCCTCCAGCGCCTCGGCATAGGACTGGCCGAGGAACGGCAGCAACACTTTGCCGGCCAGCGCCGGATCGGGACTGTCCCAGTCGATGTCGAACCACGCCGCATAGCGGCTGCTGCGGCCCCAGCGCAGCACGTCCTGCCACCAGGGATTGTGCGTGCCCACCGCCATGTGGTTGGGCACGATGTCGACGATCAGGCCCATGCCGTGCTCGCGCAGCCGATCGCACAGCTTGCGCAGCCCTTTCTCGCCGCCCAGCTCGGGATTGACGCGGGTCGGGTCGACCACGTCGTAGCCGTGCGTCGAGCCTGGCCGCGCCACGAGAATGGGCGAGGCATAGATGTGGCTCACGCCCAAAGTGTCGTAATAGCCGACCAGGTCGGCCGCGTGCTCGAAGCGGAAGTCGCGGTTGAACTGCAGCCGCGCCGTGGCGCGCGGGACGTCCCGGCGGCTGCGCCGTTGCGGCAGGCGCTGCGCGGTCTTTTCTGCCAGGCGCTCGGCGCGGGCGTTGTCGCGGGTATCCATCTCCATCTTCTCTCCTGATGCGCCGTTGCCGGCTTTATTTCTTGTCGGCGCCTGAAGCGATGCTCACGCCGCGCACGCGGCGCAATCGCTCCAGCCGGGCGCGCGCCTCGTACGGGGCAAACAGCTGCGGCACGTCGGCCGGCAACCGGCGTCGCCAGTTGGGGTGCGGGTCGGTCAGGCCGGGCAGGTTCGGTTGCTGCGCCAGGCCGAGGATGTCTTCCACCGGGACCACCGCCAGCGGCGCCGGCGTGGCCGCCACGAACTCCAGCGCGGCATCCACCGCCGCCGCGCAGGACTGCAGCGACTGCGGCTGCTCCTGCGGCTCGGCCGCTTCAGCCATGGCCTCGGCTTCTTCCGGCGTAGCTTGCGGCACCGCGCCGCTGGACAGCCCCTGGTCGAGGAAGCCCTGCCACAGCGTCTCACGCTCCAGCTCGCGCTGCGCCAGCGTCTGCACCAGCGTGTCGGTCGATCCCGGCGCGTCGTCCAGCTGGCCTAGCCGGGCGCGCCAGGCGATGTCGGCGCCGGCCCACCAGCCGGCCACGGTCGGCAGGTCGTGCGTGGTGGTGACGGCGATGGCCTTGTCCGACCAGTCCTGCGGCATCAGGAAGTGCTTCTTGTCCCGCTGGAACCACAACACGCGGATGCCGGCCACGCCGGCGTCGTCCAGCACGCGGTCGAAACCGGGCGGCACCGTGCCGAGATCTTCGCCGATCACCACCGCGCGGTGACGCCAGGACTCCAGCGCAATGAGGCGCAGCATGTCCTGCAGCGGGTAGCGCACGTAGGCCCCGGCCTGCGCGCCCAGCGCCTGCGGCACCAGCCACAGGCGGTTCAGGCCCAGCACGTGGTCGATGCGCACCCCGCCGCCGTGGGCGAAGCAGGCGCGCAGCATCGCCAGATAAGCTTGATAGCCGCTGCGGCGCAAGGCCAGCGGCGAGAAAGCACCCAGCCCCCAGTTCTGCCCCTGCGGCGCCAGCAGATCGGGCGGCGCGCCCACCGTCAGGCCGGCGGCGATGTCGCGCTGGTGGCTCCAGGCCTGGCTACCGCCGTTGTCGGCCCCGACCGCCAGATCGGCGATCAGGCCGATCGGCATGCCGGCCTCGCGCGCGCGCCGCTGGGCCTGCGTCAGCCCGCGCGCGGCCTGCCATTGCAGGAACATGTGGAAGTCGATCTCGCCGCGCTGCTCTTCGGCGAAGGCGCGTATCTGCGGCGTATCCGGGCTGCTGCCGATGTTGCCCCAGTGACGCCAGTCGCACGCATGCGGCTCGCCCCGGGTGGCCAGCGCGTGACTGTACGCCTCGTACAGGGCATGCGCATGCAGCGCGCTTGCGCCCTCGAGCTTGAAGGCGGCAAAGGCGGCCTGGCGGCTACCGTCGTGCGCGCTCTCGGTCAGGAACAAGGCATACAGGCGGCGCAGCAGCTGCAGTCGATGCGCGCCGGCGCGCGCCCAGTCGATCAACGTGGCGCGCTGCAGGCGTTCATGGGCGGCGATCATTTCGGGCCCGCCCTCAGCCAGCACCTGCGCCTGAGCGCCCTCGCCCAGCACGGCGGCGGGGTCGATCAGCAAGGGATTGAGGAACAAACGACTGGAGGGCGAATACGGACTGCTGCGACCAGGGTCGGCGCCGAACATCGCATGCACCGGCGACATCGTCAGCGCGGACGCGCCATAGCCGGCAGCGGCCTCGGCCAGTTCGGCCAGCGCCGTGAAGTGGCCGATGCCGCCGTCGCCGTAGACATTGCGCGTAGGCTTCAGGCTATCGCTGCGCAGGCTGTACAGCTGCGCCGACAAGGCCCAGCCGCGCTCGCCGCCGCTCTCGCGCAGGGCATCGGCGATGGTGTAGCAGCGTGCCGGCGCAATGGCCAGCGTCAGGATGTGGCCGGCCACCAGCAGGCGGTGGTAGCCCGGCAGGTCGATCGCCGGGATGCACGGCGCCCGCGTGACGTCGCCCGAGATCAGCAGCGTCAGGCGTGCGCCGTTTTCCAGCTCGACTCGGCACGACTGCCCGTGCAGGCGCGAGGACATCGGCAGCTCTACCGGCTGGTGCTGCACGCCGGTCACCAGCGGCGGCAATTGCCCCACCGATTGTTCGCGCGCCAGCTGCGCCAGGCTGTCGCGGCAGTCAGCGTCGGTGTCTGCCGGCAGCCCCAGCGAACTCAGGATGGCGCGCAGGGCATCGTCGCCCACCACCTGCGGCTGGTCGTAGGCATCGGTCCAGCGCACGGCGATTCCGGCCTGCGCGGCCAGCTGGTGCAAGGGCTTCTCGAAGGACGGGGAAGCCTGCGGGGGCATCTTGGTGCGCGCTTCGTGGGCCCGCGCAGTATCAGCCATGGCGGTCATTGCATTCATTACAAACTCCCCATCGGTATGGCCGGTTCACGGATGGCCAGGATGGCGTGGCCGGGGAAACGTCCCGCGGCCAGACCATCCAGCGCGCCGCCGCTGTCGTACAGCACATCGGCGCCAGCCAGCGCAGCGCTGCGCGCGACTTGCTCCAGCGATTCGCTCAGGCCTTCTTCAGCCAGGTTCACGGTGATGTTGAGCACCGTGCGGTTGGACAGCATCCAGCGCGCGTTGACTGCCTTGGGCCCGATCGCGCGTGCCTCGATCGCATGCGCGCCGCGCAGGAACGGCGCGACGTGTACGCTGCGGATACGCAGCAGTTGCGCCGTGCGGGTCAGCCATGCAGCCGCCACCGGCGCCGGGCCGGGTTCGGGGATCGAGGTCATGAAGGTGGAAAAGCTGTTGGGATCCGGCAGCTGCTCCAGCAACGACGCGTCCGCAAACTGCGGGAAGCGCGCGAACTCGCGGCGGCGCCCTTCGCGCACGGCGCGGGCCAGGTCCTCGTTGCGATGGCTGGTGAAATACAGGAAGGCCTGCTCGGCGCCGAATTCTTCACCCATGAACAGCATCGGAATCTGCGGCGCCAGCAGCAGCAAGGCCTGCGCCGCCTGCAACGCCCGCGGATGGGCCAGCACCGTCAGGCGTTCGCCGAAGGCGCGATTGCCGATCTGGTCGTGGTTCTGCAGGAAGTTGACGAAGGCCGTCGGCGGCAGGCCGGCGCTGGGTTCACCGCGCGGCTCGCCGGAATACGGCGACACCTCGCCCTGGTAGACGAAGCCCTCTTTCAGGCAGCGCGCCAGTTTCTCGGCCGGCTGTTCGGCATAGGCGGCGTAGTAGCCGCCATCCTCACCGGTCAGCAGCACATGCAGCACGTGGTGCGCATCGTCGTTCCACTGGGCATCGTAGACGTGGCTGCCCTCGCAGCCTTTGCCGCCCTCGCCGTCGGCGCCAAAGCCGAGCAGGTGCGCGGCGTTGCCGTCGTGCTCCAACACCAGGTGCACATGCCGCTCGCTGCCGATCTCCTGGCGGATGCGCCGGCCCAGCCGCTCCAGCCATTTGGGCTCGCAAATGGCATGCACGGCGTCGAAACGCAGGCCGTCGAAGCGATATTCCTGCAGCCAGTACAGCGCATTGTGGGTGAAGAAATCGTCCACCTCGGGCCGGCGGAAATCGATGGTGGCGCCCCACAGCGTATTCATGTCGTGGCGGAAGAAGGCCGGGGCGTAGCTGTTGAGGTAATTGCCGTCCGGCCCGAAGTGGTTGTACACCACGTCCAGGAACACCATCATGCCAAGCCCGTGAGCGGTGTCGATCAGGGCCTTCAACTGTTCCGGCG
Organism: Herbaspirillum sp. LeCh32-8; assembly: GCF_017814915.1. Lineage (GTDB taxonomy): Bacteria > Pseudomonadota > Gammaproteobacteria > Burkholderiales > Burkholderiaceae_D > Herbaspirillum. Next base: position 1,115,423 of record NZ_JAGIPZ010000001.1, read on the forward strand.
TGCCGTAGGCGGCGTCCGGCGCAAACGGCAGCACGCCGTCGTAGCCCCAGTTGTGCGCGCCCGGGAATTCGCCCACCGGCATCAGCTCGACGGCGGTGATGCCCAGCTCGGCCAGCTCCGGCAGGCGCTGCTGGATGCCGGCAAAGCCGCCCATGGCGCCGGGGTGCAGCTCGTAGAGTACCGTCTCATGCCAGGGGCGGCCGTTCCAGGCGGTGTATTGCCACTGGTAGGCGTGCGGGTCGACCACCAGGCTGGGGTCGAACACGTCGCCGGCCTGCCCGCGCGAAGCGGGATCGGGGGCCACCACTTCGCCGTCCACCTGCGACATGAAGACGTAGCGGTAACGGCTGCCGGGATCGCACTCGGTCTCCAGCGAGAACCAGCCCTCGCCGTCCGCCTCTGCCGACATCGGCACGCGGCCGCGGCCGTCGATCTCCACCGCCGCCGTCTTGGCGCCCGGTGCCCAGACGCGAAAACGCACATGGCCCGGCGCGATGAACTGTGCGCCGAACGGCAACGGCCAGGAATATTGGGCGCTCATGCGCGTTCTCCCCATTCGTTACGGGTAATCCATTCATTGGCGGCCAGCGGATAGATCGCCGACGACAGGTGCAGCGGCCGGTTGGCGTACACCTGCAGGCTGTGCGCCGCCACCGTCACCAAGGCGTCGCCGCCCACGCTGAGGTTGCCGCTCTCGCCGTCGGGCATGCCGGTGGCGCAGGTGGTGTCGAGCAGCAGGCAATAGTTGTCGTCCGGGCGCGGAAAGCTGAAGGTGATCGGCTCATGGCCGGCGTTGACGAACATCAGCAGCACGTCCGGCACCGCCTCGGCCAGTTCGCTGGGGGTTTCGGTATTGGCAGCGTCGTGGATGCGCGAGCTCAGCTGCTTGTGCGGCTCCTGGCGCTTGCCGGCCAGCTGCAGCGCAATGGCGCGCGCCACCGGATTGCGCCAGTCCTCGTCGGACACCGGTTGCGCGGCCTCGTCGAACCAGGCCACGTCCTGCAATCCCTCGCCCACCATGTGCGTGCCATGCAGGAAGTAGCCGCAGCGCAGCACCTCGAAGTCGCGCCGGATCGCCGTCACGCGGCCGACAAAGGCGGTCAGCGCGGCGCCCTCGGGCGAGCGCGCCTGGTCCCAGTCGACCCACGAGATCTGGTTATCCTGGCAATAGGCATTGTTGTTGCCGCCCTGGCTGCGGTGGAATTCGTCCCCGGCCAGCAGCATCGGCGTACCCTGCGCCAGCAGCACCGAGGCCAGCATCGAGCGTTGGGCGCAGCCGCGCGCGGCCAGGATGGCAGCGTCGTCGGTGTCGCCCTCGGCGCCCCAGTTGTAGCTGGCGTTGTCGTTGTGGCCATCGTTGCCGTTCTCGCCGTTGGCCTCGTTGTGCTTGCCGTTGTAGCTGACCAGGTCACGCAGCGTGAAGCCGTCGTGCGAGGCGATGAAGTTGACCGTGGCCCAGGGCTTGCGGCGGTTGTGCTCGAACATTTCCGCCGAGCCCAGCATGCGCTGGGCGAAGCCGCCACGCATGGCCTCGTCGCCCTTCCAGAACTTGCGCATGTCGTCGCGGAACTTGTCGTTCCATTCGGCGAAGCGCGCCGGGTGATTGCCCAGCTGGTAACCGCCGGGACCGATGTCCCACGGCTCGGAGATCAGCTTCAGGCGCGACAGCACCGGATCCTGCAGCAAGGCGTCGAAGAAGCCCGAGCCCGGGTCGAAGCCGTTGGCCTCACGCCCCAGCGTGGAGCCGAGGTCGAAGCGGAAGCCGTCAATATGGAACGACTGGGCCCAGTAGCGCAACGAATCCATCACCATCTGCAGCACGCGCGGATGCGACAGATTCAGCGTGTTGCCGCAGCCGGTATCGTTGATGTGGTAGCGCTCCCGGCCCGGCATCAGGCGGAAGTAGCTGGCGTTGTCGAGGCCGCGGAACGACAGCGTCGGCCCCAGCTCGCTGCCGCAGCTGGTGTGGTTGTAGACCACATCCAGGATCACCTCGATGCCGGCGCTGTGCAGCCGGCGCACCGCCATGCGCAGCTCGTTGGGGTCGCCCATGGACATGTAGGAAGGCTCGGGCGCGAAGTAGCCCAGCGTGCTGTAGCCCCAGTAATTGGAGAGGCCGCGCTCGACCAGGAAGCTGTCTTGCAGGAAGGCGTGCACCGGCATCAGCTCCAGCGTGGTCACGCCCAGCCGCAGCAGGTGGTCGATGAAGGCCGGGTCGGCCAACGCGGCGAAGGTGCCGCGCTCATGCGGCAGCAGGTCTTCGCGCATCTTCGAGATGCCGCGCACGTGCGCCTCGTAGATCACCGTCTTGTTCCACGGCACCTGCGGCAAGCGGTCGTGCTCCCACACGAAGGCCTCCTCGGTCACCATTGCCTTGGGCATGGCCGCGGCGCTGTCGCGACGGTCGAAGGACAGGTCGGCGCGCGGCGAGTGCATGCGGTAGCCGTACAGCGCATCGGTCCAGCGCACTTGTCCGACCAGGCGCTTGGCATAGGGATCGAGCAGCAACTTATGCGGGTTGAAGCGATGCCCCTTGCCCGGCTCGTACGGGCCATGCGCCCGGTAGCCGTACACCAGCCCGGGCGCGGCGCCCGGCAGGTAGCCGTGCCACACCTCATCGGTGCATTCGGGCAGCGGGATGCGCTTCAATTCGCGCTTGCCGGACGGATCGAAGATGCACAGGTCGATGCGCGTGGCATGCGCCGAGAACACGGCGAAGTTCACGCCCAGGCCGTCGGAACTGGCGCCCAGCGGATAGGACACTCCCGGCAACAGACGGTCGGGAAAGGCGACGCTCATCTCACCCCTCCCGGCGCAGGATCAGGGTCGACAGCGGCGGCAACATCAGCTCGACCGAAGCGGCATGGCCGTGCCAGGAGAAGGGCTCGGCGCGCACCGTGCCCATGTTGCCGGCATTGCTGCCGCCATAGACAGCCGCATCGGTGTTGAGGATCTCGCGCCAGATGCCGTTGTGGCCGGGCGCCACCGGCGGCACGCCGATGCGATAGTTCTCGCGCGGCACCGGCGTCATGTTGACCACCACCAGCACCGGCGCTCCTTCGTCGGCGTAGCGGAAGAACGCCAGCACGCTGTTGACGCTGTCGTCGCCCACCGCCCAGGCAAAGCCGTCGGCGCGGCAGTCGCGCTGGTGCAATGCCGGCTCGCTGCGGTAGAGATGGTTGAGGTCGCCCACCAGGTTGCGCAGTTGGCGGTGACCCGCCGGATGGTTGCCGTGCTCTTCCAGCAGATGCCATGGCGGCGAGCAGTCGTGGTCGAACTCGTCCTGCTGGCCGAACTCGCTGCCCATGAACAGCAATTTCTTGCCCGGGTGCGCCCACATGAAGCCGTAGTAGGCCCGCACGTTGGCGAAGCGCCGCCATTCGTCGCCGGGCATCTTGTTGAGCAAGGCGCGCTTGCCGTGCACCACCTCGTCATGCGAGATCGGCAGGATGAAGTTCTCGGAGAAGGCGTACAGCAGCCCGAAGGTCATATCGTGATGGTGGTAGCGGCGAAACAACGGGTCGTACTGCATGTAGCGCAAGGTGTCGTTCATCCAGCCCATGTTCCATTTGTAGCTGAAGCCCAGGCCGTGGTGGTCGCCCTCGTCCTTGACCGGCGAGGTCACGCCGGGCCAGGAGGTCGACTCCTCGGCGATCATCAGCGCACCCGGGCAGCGCTCGGCCACCACGGTATTGAGCTCGCGCATGAAGGCCACCGCTTCCAGGTTCTCGCGCCCGCCGTGGATGTTGGGCACCCACTCGCCGGACTTGCGGCTGTAGTCGCGGTACAGCATCGAGGCCACCGCGTCCACGCGCAGGCCGTCGACGTGGAAATGCTCCAGCCACTCCAACGCGCTGGCGATCAGGAAGCCGCGCACTTCGTTGCGGCCGAGATTGAAGATCAGCGTGTTCCAGTCCTGATGAAAACCTTCGCGCGGGTCGGCGTGTTCGTACAGCGCGGTGCCGTCGAACTGCGCCAGCCCGTGCTGGTCGCTGGGGAAATGCGCCGGCACCCAGTCCAGCAGCACGCCGATGCCGGCCTGGTGGCAGCGGTCGACGAAGGCGGCGAAGCGCTCCGGTTTGCCGAAGCGCGCGCTGGGCGCAAACATGCTGATCGGCTGGTAACCCCAGGAGCCGCCGAAGGGATGTTCCATCACCGGCATGAGTTCGATATGGGTGAAGCCCAGACCGGCCACATACGGGATCAGCTGGTCGGCCAGCTCATCCCAGCTGAGGTTGCGCGCGCCCTCTTCCGGCACCCGGCGCCAGGAGGCGGGATGCACTTCATAGATCGACATCGGCGCCGCCTGCGACTGGCGCTGTTGGCGTTGCGCCATCCAGTCGCTGTCGCCCCAGGCGTACGGACGCGCGTCGGCCACCACCGACGCGGTGGCCGGCGGCACTTCGGTGGCGCGCGCCACCGGGTCGGCCTTCAACGGCAGCAGCACGCCGTCGCGCCCGAGGATTTCATATTTGTAGACATCGCCGGGGCCGATGCGCGGGATGAAGATTTCCCACACGCCCGGCTCGTGGCGCAGGCGCATCACATGGCGGCGGCCGTCCCACTGGTTGAAGTCGCCCACCACCGACACGCGCTCGGCGTTCGGCGCCCAGACCGCAAAGCGGGTGCCGGGCACGCCGTCGATCTCGGTGGGCATCGCGCCCAGGCAGTCAGCCAGCTGGCGGTGGCGGCCTTCTTTGAGCAGGTGCAGGTCGAGCTCGCCCAACAGCAGGCCAAAGGCGTACGGATCCTCGGTCGCCTGTACGCTGACGCTGCCGTCACGCTCATGCCAGTCGACTTCCAGCACATAGGGCACAGCGTGCCGGCTGCGATCCAGCCCGACTACGGCGCCGGCGAACAGGCCGCTGGCCTCACCGCCGCGGCCGGCCAACTGCTCCAGCTCACCCAGCAGGCGACCGCTGGCGCGGCACAGCACGCGCACCTTGTCGGCGCCCGGCTGGAACACGCGGATGGCGGTGATGCCGCCCTCGCCTTCGCTCAGGTAGCGCGGCCCCAGCAGGGCGAAGGCCTGGGACAAGCGGCCTTCCAGCAGCGCGGCGAACAGGTCCTGCTCCTCGGGGGACAGGCCGTGCCGTTTCATCGGGACGGGATGGGACGAACCGCCGGCGGCGGCATGGGAGGGGGTTGCGGTGGCGGACGGCTGTTCCACCGTCTCACGATAGGCCATGACGGACATGCCGGACATGCAAACTCCTGTTGTTTTTATCGATATTGATGAAAGCCGCGCGCCGTGGCGACGCGCCAGCAAAAACCGCCGTCAGCCGCGCTGGTCGGCGCACCTGACGGCGGCATGTTCCTTGGCTTGCCTGCGAGGCAGGCCGGTCTGCGCAGTTGTCGCCGCTCACGCGGCCGCCACCGCAATGCCCGGACCGGCGCCGCCCACCACGCCGGCGATAGCCGCGGCAATCGCCGCCGCCGGACGCACCGCGCGGTCGGCATTGATCACCGGCCGCTCGGCCGCCACCGCCGCTGCAACGCGCGGCGGCGCGAACAGCGGGCGCACCGCCATGTCGGCCACGTGCACGTAGGCGTCGATATAGGACTGGGTCGGACCGGACCAGTCGCAGTCCACCCGCATGGCGTTGCGCTGCATGGCCTGCCAGCGTTCGCCATCGGCATAGAGCGCAAAGGCGCGGGCCACGGCGTGCAGCATGTCGTCCACGGTCTCGCCGTCGAACAGCACGCCGGTGGCGTTGGCCGGATCGAGCGCGGCATCGCGCACGGTGTCGACCAGGCCGCCCACGCGCGAGCCGATCGGGATGGCGCCGTAGCGCATGGCGTAGATCGGGGTCAGGCCGTAAGGCTCAAAGCGGGTCGGGTGCAGCAGCATGTCGCTGCCGGCATGCAGCGCGTGGGCGCGGCGCTCGTCGTAGCCGATATGCACGCCGACGCGGCCCGGATAGCGCTCGGCCAAAGCGAGGAAAGCCTCTTCATATTGATGATCACCGCAGCCCAGCACCACCACCTGCAGGCGCTCATGGCGCGCCAGCATGCCTGGCAAGGCGGCGATGACCACGTCGGCCATCTTCTGGTGCGAGATACGGCTACCGATGCCCAGCACCGGCGCAAACGGGTCGGTCTGGTCCAGCCCGAACAGCTTTTGCAGGTCGCGCTTGCAAGCCTGCTTGCCCTTCATGTCGCCGACGCTGAAGTTGCGCGCGATCAGCGGGTCGTCGGCCGGGTTCCACAGCTCGGCGTCGATGGCGTTGGGGATCGCGCGCAGATCCAGCTTGCGGAACGACAGCACGCCGTCCATGCCGCAGCCGAAACGCGGCGTCATGATCTCGTGGGCGTAGTTGCGGCTGACCGTGGAGACGCAGTCCGAGAATCGGATGCCGGCCTTCAGGAACGACAGCTTGCCCCAGTACTCGACGCCGTCGCCGGTCAGCAAGTGCTGCGGGATGCCGATCTGCTCGGCCCAGCGCAGGTCGAAGTTGCCCTGGAAGGCCAGGTTGTGAATCGTCAGCATCGTGCCGATGTGGTCCAGCCCGCGCAACTTCAACAGGCAGGGAATCAAGCCGGCGTGCCAGTCGTTGGCGTGCACCACGTGCGGCGCCGGCAGGCTGGTCTCGCCGGCGCAGATAGCCACGGCGGCGTGCGACAGGTCGCCGAAGCACAAGGCGTTGTCGTTGAACTCCACGCCGTTGCTGTCCACGTAAGGATTGGCCCCGCGCTGGCGGAAGCGTGCCGTGTCCAGCAGCAGCGCCGGCACGTCGGTGCCCGGGATGATGCCGCGCAACAGCCGTCCGGCGCCGCCGGGCAGTCCGTTCTTCAGGCCGATCTGCGTGGTGTCGCCAAGGTTGCGCACCGCCTCGGGATAAGCGGGCATGAGGATGCTGGCATCGATGCCGGCTTTGCGCAGAGACACCGCGAGCGCGGTGATCACGTCCGCCAGGCCGCCAGTCTTGACGAGTGGCACGGCCTCGGAACTGACTAACAGAACTCGAGCTTGCAAGATATTTCCCCTAAATTCGAAAGCACCTGAGATGGAAAGCACGTTTGGTTTGCGCAGACGCGCAGGTCGCCGGCAGACTTCGTCCATGATCCCTGGCCGCCATGGCTTGATCCGCTGGCGGAAGAATGGGATGCATCAACGAGTCCCATGTTTTTTTATTGCGACTGGAAATTCTTTATGCGCCGATGGTTGACGTTATACGGTTGCCACCGGGCACTCACTATCGGACAGCAGCCCGACATGGCGTAGGATGAATCCTACTGTTGCATCGCGGCGAATCCCTTGCCTGACGCGGCATTGCGCGATGAAGGAAAACGGCTTGCGCAAACGGACGGCGCCAGCGCCACATGCGCCGCCAACCTCGTTTTCACTCTGGAAAATCGGATGACCTGAAACGGCATCCGCTTGCTGCGTCCCCTCAGGCGACGCGTGCATTCCCGTGCGCAGGGCGGCGTTGCGCCGCAGCGTGAATGCATGGTATGCGCCGTATTCCCCGTTGTTCCATCCGGCCGGCGTCGCTGCATTTCAGCGCTCCCCTGCAGTTAAACAAGATTGCGCGACGCGCGCAAATTGAGCTTGCCTATGTGGGGACGGTTCTTATTGCGTCTCTGTATCGCTCGTCCGTGCCGCACTCCCCGCGCCCTTGCCCCGCAAGGCATCGGCCGCGATGAGCTGCGGTCAAGGATCAGTTGCGTGGACAGCTCTTCAGTTAATGTGCGGGTCAGCCCTCGACGCGAAATCCCACCCGCAGGCCGACTTGGAAGTGACCGATGTTGCCATCTTCGACATGGCCGCGGCACTCGGTCACTTCGAACCAGTCGACGTGCTTGACCGTCTTCACGACATCGGCAATGGCGTTACGGATCGCCTCATCGCTGCTCTTCGGTGAACTACCGACGACCTCGATAACCTTGTAGGTGTTGGAGTTGTCGTGCTTGCGCTCGCTCATGGAAGCTCCTTTCGCTATCGATGTAAATCATTTGCGCCGGATGCGCATGATTTCATGCTACGCACGCCGGGCTCCCCGCCCCATCGGCGATGCCCGACTATCGATGTAGGAACTTGGGAGCGCACATGGCGCGAGCCGGGCGTGGCGGCAGAAGAGATGTTTTTGCTCAGCAGCAAAACAAGCGGCTGTTTTGCTGCCAAATCGACAAGCAATCGCGTCCTTACAGAGGCAAATTACCGTCTTTCCTACAAGCGAATAGGACTGAAACCGATATTGCAGCGCAACCTGAACGCATAATGTTCAGCCAACAGGCCCTCCTCGCGACGGCCCTCGCTCCGTCGGCGGCTACGATTGCCGGCGAAGCCTGCACGACATTTTCATCCCTTGGAGATCATCATGTCGCAACTCAACCATGGAAGCATTGCCACGCCTCAGCAGCAAGCCCAGGCGCAAGCGGCCAACGACACCGGCGAAGACCTGCAGCACGTCAACGACGATGCCGCCGCCGCTCGTCACCTGACCGCCATCCGCATTCGCGGCCAGTTGGCGGACGCCGAAGGCGAAGCCCGGCAGGGCTGAGTCTGTACGGGCGTAGAAGTCGAACAAGCATAGAATTCGAACAAGATTAAGCAGGAGATGTGGAGACAGGCCGACGACCTCAGGTTCGAAGCCAAGACAAAGCCAGTGCCGGACAAGGATCCGGCGCACACGACATCAGGACAGGCTTGACCGCCTGTTCTGATCGTCGCCTCTTGACTTGCAACGGCTGTACGCTTGCCGCTGCGCGCAATCATGGGTGCGCATTTTTTACCTCTACCCTTCTACCCTCTTACCGTAATCCCAGGCGCTTGACCAACCGATTGAGGTTGGCCCGGTCCAGGCCCAGCTCGCGCGCGGCGGCCGCCAGGTTGCCGGCGTGACGCTCAAGGCTGTCGCCCACCAGCTTGCGCTCGTAGCGGCCGACCGCCTCGCGCAGGTTCAGGGCATTCGCGCCGTCAGGGGCTCCTGCGGAAGCCACTGGTGCTGGGCTCGGTGAGGTCGCGACGTCGCCATCAAAGCCAGGTGCATCACCGCGTCCGTGTAGCTCGTGCAGCTCCAACTCCTGCGCCCCCAGCGTCAGGATCTGGGGCCGGGTCTTGTACGCGGCCAGCGCGCGCAGGGCGCTGCGTCCCACCAGGTGCTCCAGCTCGCGGATGTTGCCGGGCCACGGATAGTCCAGCAGCGCGCGCTGGGCGTCGGCCGCAAGGCGCAGGCTGGCAAGGCCCAGCCGCGCGCGGTTCTCTTCCAGGAAAAAACCCGCCAGCAGCAGCACGTCGCGTCCGCGCTCGCGCAGCGGCGGCACGCGGATCGGGAACACCGACAGGCGGTGATAGAAGTCGGCGCGAAAACGTCCCTGCTTGACCTCATCGGCCAGGTCGCGGTTGGTGGCGGCGATCAGGCGCACGTCGACGCGATGCTCGCGGTCGGAACCGACCCGCTGCAGCTGGCCGCTCTGCAGTACGCGCAACAGCTTGGCCTGCACCGCCAGCGGCAGCTCGCCCACTTCATCCAGGAACAGCGTGCCGCCGTCGGCCATCTCGAACTTGCCGCGGCGGTCGGCCACCGCGCCGGAGAATGCGCCGCGCACGTGACCGAACAATTCGCTTTCCACCAGTGTGTCGGGTAAAGCGGCGCAGTTCAGGCTGATCATGGGCTTGCGTGCGCGCGGCGAGGCGGCGTGCAGCGCGTGCGCCACCAGCTCCTTACCGGTGCCGGTCTCGCCGGTGACCAGCACCGTCATGTCGCTGGGCGCGGCCATGCGGATCTCTTGCAGCAGCTGCTGCTGGGCCGGGCTCTGGCCGATCAGCTCACGCTTGCCGCGACTCTCTTCCAGTCCAAGCCGGTAGGCCTCGGCGCGCTGGCGCTCCTGCTCGCCGGTGGCCGAGAGCACGTCAATGCGCTCGGCCACATTCACGGTGGCCGCGGCCAGGTCGGCAAAGGCTTGCAGCGAGGCCATGTCGACGCTGTCGAAGCGGCCCGGGCCCAGCGCGTCCAGCGTCACCAGCCCCCAAGGACGGCCGTTGACGTTCAGCGCGCAGCCCATGCAGTCGTGCACCTCCAGCTCGCCGTGGGCGTCATTGAGACCGTCGACCAGGCCGTCGTAGGGATCGGGCAAGGCCGAGTCAGCCGGGAAGCGCGTCGGCGCCGCATTGGCCAGCAAGACGCCGAAGCGCGGATGCTCGCCCACCCGAAAGCGCCGTCCCAGCGTATCGCCGGAGAGGCCGTCGATCGCCAGCGGCACCAGCAGGTCGCCGTCCAGCCGCAGCAGCGCGGCGGCATCGCAGGGAAACAGCGTGCGCATGGTTTGCAGCAGGCGTCGATAACGCTCGCGGTCGTCGATTTCGCGGGAGAGATCGGCCACCAGCGGCAACAGGGCATCGAGCAGGGATTTCGAAGTCATTTTGACTCTATATCAAACAATATTGAGTCATTATGACATGGTCAGCATGACTCATACGTATTCCAAGCCCTTGATTTTAAAGGGTGCATTCGCTGGCACGGCTTTCGCAATACAGGAGGCAAGCGCGGCCCGCAGCCGCGCCGCCCGACCACCTCCACCACTGAAAGGCCAAGCATGCTTACCGACGCCCAACTCGCGATCGTCAAATCCACCGTCCCCCTGCTGGAGTCCGGCGGCGAGGCGCTGACCACGCACTTCTACCAGATGCTGATGCGCGACTATCCGCAGGTGCGCCCGCTGTTCAACCGCACCCACCAGGCCAGCGGCGACCAGCCGCGCGCGCTGGCCAACGGCGTGCTGATGTACGCGCGCCATATCGACCGCCTTGAAGCGCTGGGCCCGCTGGCTGCGCAAATCGTCAACAAGCACGTGGCGGTGCAGATCATGCCGGAGCACTACCCGATGGTGGGCGACTGCCTGCTGCGCGCCATTCGCGAAGTGCTGGGCGCCGAGATCGCCACTGACGCCGTGATCGACGCCTGGGGCGCCGCATACGGTCAGCTGGCCGACATCCTGATCGGCGCCGAACAGCAGCAATACGACGCCAAGGCCGCCGCCGTCGGCGGCTGGCGCGGCGCGCGCAACTTCATCGTGGCGCGCAAGGTGGCCGAAAGCAGCGAGATCACGTCCTTCTACTTCCGTCCGCAGGACGGCGGCGCCCTGCTCGACTTCCAGCCAGGTCAGTACATCGGCATGCGCATGATCGTGGACGGTGAAGAGCAACGCCGCCAGTACTCCCTGTCGGCCCCGCTGAACGTACCGGGCCAACCGCCGCAATACCGCATCAGCGTCAAGCGCGAGGAAGGCGGCAAGGTCTCGCGCCAGCTGCACGACAAGGTCAACGAAGGCGATGTGGTCGAGCTGTTCCCGCCCTCGGGCGACTTCGCGCTGGCCGCCGGCGACAAGCCGCTGGTGTTGATCAGCGGCGGCGTCGGCATTACCCCGATGCTGTCCATGCTGGATGCGGCACTGACCACGGGCCGCACGGTGCACTTCATCCACGCCGCGCGCGACGGCCGCGTGCACGCCTTCCGCCGGCACGTTGAGGAGCTGGCGGCCCGCCATCCGCAGCTGCGCCGTTTCTTCTGCTATGAGCGTGCGGATGCGCAGCAAGCGGAGCAGCAGCCGGACGCCACCGGCCACATCGACCGCGCGCTGCTGCAAAGCTGGATGCCGGCCACCACCGACGTCGATGCCTACTTCGTCGGCCCCAAGCCGTTCATGAAGGCGATCAAGCGCTACCTGCGCGAGATCGGCGTGCCCGAGGCGCAAAGCCGCTACGAGTTCTTCGGCCCGGCCGCCGCCCTGGACTGAAACCCGACCATCCATCGCACCAAGGAGAACATATGAACCTCGACAAATACCGCCGCGAACACGCCGACATCATCCATCACGTGCAGGAGCTGAAGCGCCTGACCGCGCAAGGCATCGCCGAACAGGCCGCCGCCATCGCCCGCGAAGTGATCGCCATGAGCTCGGTGATCAAGCTGCACCTGTCGGTGGAAGACCGCTTCCTGTATCCGGCGCTGCAGCAGGCCGGCGCGGCGCTGGCGGCCAAGGGCCGGCAATACCAGGAGGAGATGGCCGACATCGCCGCCCAGTACGGCCGCTTCTCGCGCCAGTGGAACGACGCCCAGCGCATCGCCGAGCAACCCGAGGGATTTCGCGATGATGCCAACCGGGTGCTGAAGGTGCTGTTCGAGCGCATCGGGCGCGAGAATCGCGAGTTCTATCCGATGATCGAGGCCGCCTGAGCTCGTCCGGCAAAGCCGCACCCTGTCGTCATGCATCGCGCCAATGCCGTTCAGTCAAACGCTGAACGGCATTTTTTGCTTCGCCGTCACGGCTGCCCGGCAAGCGTTGCGCGGCGAGCGTTGCGCGGCAAAAGCCCCACCTTGCTTTCGCAGGGGCGACGGCGAACACATCAGGCGACTTGTCGACCCTGCGAAAGCAGGAGTCCAGTGGCGCTGGCCGCACTGCCTCCGGTTGAGGCTTGACCGAGCGACATGACCGCTCATCCCGGGCGGTATTTATTGACGCCGGACAAATACCGGTCGCGCCGTCTCTGCTAAGCTGTGCGCTCATCATCGTCTGGAGAATTGCCATGAGCGAACGACTCGGCGCCGAGCGCCATACGCCCACTGAGTGGAGCCAGGACCTGGAAGACCTGGACATGGAAATCGTGCGGCAGGCGGTGATCTGCCAGGTGCGCCTGTTCGACCCCGGCGTCATCGGCCACGTGCTCAACAACAATACGCTGGTCTGCGGCGACCACCATCCCACCGCGTTCGAGACGCTGCGCGGCCTGCTCTACCTGCACTTCGAGATGCAGAAGGAGTTGACCGCCGCCTATGGCATCAGCAGCGCCGAGCAGATCATCCACCGCGTGCGCGAACATCTGCTGCCCCGCATCGGGGAGCAGATGGACACGCTGTTCCAACCGCTGCGCCCGGCCGGCTGACCGCTGCCGGCTCCTGTCGCCGGGCTTCAGCCGGGGTGCAGGCAACTCAGGCCGACACCAGCCGCTCGCCAAGGTCGGCGCCCGCTTCGAACTCGCTCAGGTTACGTATCGTAGTGTCCATGATCTGTCCGATGGCCTCTTCGGTGAAGAACGCCTGGTGGCCGGTGACGATCACGTTGGGGAAGGACACCAGGCGCTGGATAACGTCGTCGGTGATGACGGTGGACGACAGATCCTGGAAGAACAGGCTGGCCTCCTGCTCGTAGACATCGATCGCCAGGCCGCGCAGGCGGCCGCTCTTGAGTGCCGCGATCGCCGCTTCCGTATCGACCAGCCCGCCGCGGCTGGTGTTGACCAGGATGCAGCCGGGCTTGGCTGCGGCCAGCGACTTGCCGTTGACGATATAACGCGTCGCCTCGACCAGCGGGCAATGCAGCGACACCACGTCACTGGCGGCAAACAGCTCGGTGGTTTCCACATAACGCCCGCCCAGCGCTTCGAATTCCGGATTGCGGTGCACGTCGCTGCCGAGGATGACGCAGCCGAATCCGGCCATGATGCGCGCGAAGATCGCGCCGATCTTGCCGGTGCCGATCACGCCCACGGTCTTGCCGTGCAGGTCGAAGCCCATCAGGCCGTCCAATTCAAAATTGCCCTCGCGCGTGCGCATGCTGGCGCGCGCGATCTTGCGGTTGACCGCCAGCAGCAGGCCGACGGCGAACTCGGCCACCGAATGCGGCGAGTAGTCGGCCACGCGCGCCACGGTGATGCCCAGCTTCTGCGCAGCCTTGGCGTCGATGTGGTTGAAGCCGGTCGAGCGCGTAGTGACGAAGCGGGTGCCCTGCGCAGCCAGCTGCGCCAGCACCGGCGCGCCGACGTCGTCGTTGACGAACACGCTGACCGCGTCGCAGCCGGCGGCCAGCGCGGCCGTGTCGGCGCTCAGGCGATCCTGCAGGAACAGCAGCTGGTGGCGGCCGTCGGCGTTGGCGCGCGCAAGCAGGGTCTGGTCGTAGCGGCGGGCGCTGAATACGGCGGTCTTCATGACGAACTCTCCTCATCCATTGATTGACGTGCAAACGGTCGCGCGACGCAGCGAGCGGTGCGACTTACCTCGCATTGCACCACATGCCGGCCTTGCATGCCTTGACGCAACGCAGCTTTGCCGGGACCGCCGCGCAAACGACGCTTTTTGTGCGCTTTGACGGCCTGAACCCTTCATCCAGCTATCGAAAAAACCGATATCTGCATCTGGGCGTATGCAGCATGGTTCGCTGGACGGTTTTCGGGGATAGAATCGGCGGCGCAATAGCTGTCCCACAAAAAAGATCCTGACTACAAGCGCCGGCTCACGCCGGACGAGACAGGCACAAGACCGGAAACAACACGGTCCGCCAAACATACAATGAGGCACACATCATGAGTACATCCACATCTTCGCAATCGAAGCTTTCCACCGTGCTGCGCGTGACCAGCGGCAACTTCATGGAAATGTTCGATTTCTTCCTGTTCGGTTTCTACGCGACGCACATCTCCAAGGCCTTCTTCCCGGGCGACAACGAGTTCGCCTCGCTGATGCTGACCTTCATGACCTTCGGCGCCGGCTTCCTGATGCGTCCGCTGGGCGCGATTATCCTGGGCGCGTACGTCGACCGCGTCGGCCGTCGCCAGGGCCTGATCGTGACGCTGGCGCTGATGGCGCTGGGCACCATGCTGATCGCCTTCGTGCCGGCCTACTCCTCGATCGGTGCGCTGGCGCCGATCCTGGTGCTGATCGGCCGCCTGCTGCAAGGCTTCTCGGCCGGCGTGGAACTGGGCGGCGTGTCGGTCTACCTGGCTGAAATGGCCACGCCCGGCAACAAGGGCTTCTATGTGAGCTGGCAGTCGGGCAGCCAGCAGGTCGCCATCATCGTGGCGGCCGCCATCGGCTACGTGCTCTCGACCACCTTGACCCCGCTGGAAATCGGCGAATGGGGCTGGCGCATTCCGTTCTTCATCGGCTGCCTGATCGTGCCGGTGCTGTTCGTGATCCGCCGCTCGCTGCAGGAGACCGAAGAGTTCATGCGCCGCAAGCATCGCCCGACCACCGGCCAGATCTTCCGCTCGATGATCGAGAACTGGAAACTGGTGATCGCCGGCATGATGCTGGTGTCGATGACCACCGTGTCGTTCTACCTGATCACCGTCTACACCCCGACCTTCGGCAAGAGCGTGCTGAAGCTGTCGACCGAAGCCAGCCTGATCGTGACGCTGTGCGTGGGCCTGTCCAACTTCATCTGGCTGCCCATCATGGGCGCGCTGTCAGACCGCATCGGCCGTCGTCCGATCCTGGTAGCCTTCACCGTGCTGACCATCCTGACCGCCTACCCGGCCGTGAACTGGCTGGTGCATGACGCCACCTTCAGCAAGATGCTGATCGTCGAACTGTGGCTGTCCTTCCTCTACGCCAGCTACAACGGCGCGATGGTGGTGGCGCTGACCGAAGTGATGCCGGCCGACGTGCGCACCGCCGGTTTCTCGCTGGCCTACAGCCTGGCCACGGCGCTGTTCGGCGGCTTCACCCCGGCGATTGCCACCGGCCTGATCCAGTACACCGGCGACAAGGCTGCGCCCGGCATCTGGATGAGCGCGGCGGCCGTGTGCGGCCTGATTGCCACCTTCGTGCTCTACCGCAACAAGGCGTCCAGCCAGGCAGTAGCTGCCTGACGCGCCGGGACTTGTCCTTGAATAGCTATTGAAACGGGCCGCGCAAGCGGCCCTTTTTTTCGCCCTGGACCTGCTCCGGAGCGAGCGAACTTGCATTGCCGGCAACACTTGCATCAAGCCACATGCAAAAAATTCTTCAAGTCTTATATAAGAGTTGAAGCATTTCCGCCCGCTTAGGAGTAAACTACCGCTGTTTTTTGCCGCGGCGTCCGACGGGACGACCTCAGGAGGCCGCCCGGGGAGACGAATACCCTTCCGGACTGCAGCCAGAGACATGCGGATGCCTCAGCCACAAGCACACGAGCCATCCCGCCGGCGGCACCGGACGGATCACGCACCACAGCACATCACAACACACCAACAGCAAGGACATCATCGTGACTACTGGCAACCCGACCATCATCTATACGCTGACTGACGAGGCACCCTATCTGGCGACCCATTCGCTGCTGCCCATCGTCCAGAAGTTCACCGCACAAGCCGGCATCGACGTCGTTGAGAGCGATATTTCGGTGGCTGCGCGTATCCTGGCGGAATTCCCCGAGTTCCTGACCGATGAGCAGAAAGTCCCCGACAACCTGGCGGCACTGGGCCAACTGACCCAGGATCCGAACGCCAACATCATCAAGCTGCCCAACATCAGCGCCTCGGTGCTGCAGCTGCAAACGGCCATCCGCGAACTGCAAGGCCGCGGCTACAAGCTGCCGGACTACCCGGAAAACCCGACCACCGACGAGCAGAAGGCCCTGCAAAAGCGCTACGCCAAGATCTCCGGCTCGGCCGTGAACCCGGTGCTGCGCGAAGGCAACTCCGACCGCCGCGCACCCAACGCCGTCAAGAACTACGCACGCAAGCACCCGCACTCGATGTCCAAGTGGAGCATGGCCTCGCGCACCCACGTGGCGCACATGCACGGCGGCGACTTCTACGCCGGCGAAAAGAGCCTGACCATCGAGAAGCCGGTCGACGTCAAGATGGACCTGGTGACCAAGTCCGGCGAGACCATCGTGCTGAAGTCCAAGGTGTCGCTGCAGGCCGGCGAAATCATCGACAGCATGTTCATGAGCAAGAAGGCCCTGTGCGCCTACTACGAAGAGCAGATGCAGGATGCCTTCGACACCAACCTGCTGCTGTCGGTGCACGTCAAGGCGACCATGATGAAGGTCTCGCACCCGATCGTGTTCGGCCACGCCGTGCGCACCTACTACAAGAACACCTTCGAGAAGCACGCCAAGCTGTTCGCCGACATCGGCGTGAACCCGAACAACGGCATGTCGGGCGTGTACGAGAAGATCAACACCCTGCCCGAAGCGCAGAAGGCTGAAGTGCTGGCCGACCTGAAGGCCGACGAAGCCAAGCGCCCGCGCCTGGCCATGGTCGATTCGGCCAAGGGCATCACCAACCTGCACGCGCCCAACGACGTGATCGTCGACGCCTCCATGCCCGCGATGATCCGCGCTGGCGGCAAGATGTGGAACGCCGACAACAAGACCGAAGACACCAAGGCCCTGCTGCCGGAATCGACCTTCGCCCGCATCTACCAGGAGATGATCAACTTCTGCAAAACCAACGGCGCGTTCGACCCGACCACCATGGGCACCGTGCCCAACGTCGGCCTGATGGCCCAGAAGGCCGAGGAATACGGTTCGCACGACAAGACCTTCGAAGTCGCCCAGGCCGGCGTGGCGCGTATCGTCACCCTGGACGGCCAGGTGCTGCTGGAGCAGAACGTGGAAGAAGGCGACATCTGGCGCATGTGCCAGGTGAAGGATCCGGCCGTGCGCGACTGGGTCAAGCTGGCCGTCACCCGCGCTCGCCAGTCCGGCATGCCGGCCGTGTTCTGGCTGGACCCGTACCGTCCGCACGAAGCCGAGCTGATCAAGAAGGTGCGCACCTACCTGAAGGATCACGACACCAACGGCCTGGACATCCAGATCATGTCGCAAGTGCGCGCCATGCGTTACACCCTGGAGCGCGTGATCCGCGGCATGGACACCATCTCGGTGACCGGCAACATCCTGCGCGACTACCTGACCGACCTGTTCCCGATCATGGAACTGGGCACCTCGGCCAAGATGCTGTCGATCGTCCCGCTGATGGCCGGCGGCGGCATGTTCGAAACCGGCGCCGGCGGTTCGGCTCCGAAGCACGTGCAGCAGCTGGTGGGTGAAAACCACCTGCGCTGGGACTCGCTGGGTGAATTCCTGGCGCTGGCAGTGTCTATCGAAGAAGTCGGCATCAAGACCAACAACGCCCGCGCCAAGATCCTGGCCACGACGCTGGACGCCGCCACCGGCAAGCTGCTGGACAACAACAAGTCGCCCTCGCCCAAGACCGGCGAGCTGGACAACCGCGGCAGCCACTTCTACCTGGCCATGTACTGGGCCCAGGAACTGGCAGCGCAGAAGGACGACGCCGACCTGGCCAAGCACTTCGCGCCGCTGGCCAAGACACTGACCGACAACGAACAGAAAATCGTCTCGGAACTGAACTCGGTGCAGGGCAAGCAAGTGGACATCGGCGGCTACTACCTGCCGAACCGCGAGAAGACCTTCGCCGTCATGCGCCCCAGCGAAACGCTGAACAAGGCGCTGGAATCGGTCTGATCCGACAGCAAGCGCACTGTCCCCGGTGCGTGAGCGCCAGCTTCAAAACAAAAGCCGCGAACGCAAGTTCGCGGCTTTTTTCTTGGCCAAGCTCGACAGCATTGCCAGCGTCACCGCTCCGCCAGCAAGAAATTCCCGCGCACGTCGAGTTCGTCGCCCTCGCCCGCCGTCTCATCCTTCAGCGCCACGCCCGACAGGCCGCGGCGATGCGCCTGCGCCATCAGATAGTGCAGCTTGTAGGCCGCCTCTTCATAGCGCAGTCCTTGCGGCCGCACATTGGAAATGCAATTGCGACTGGCGTCAGTCAGGCCGCGCGCCGGCATCCAGGTCAGGTACAGGCCCATGCTGTCGGGTGAGCTCAGCCCGGGACGCTCGCCGATCAGAATCACCACCAGACGCGCGCCCAGCAGCTCGCCCACCTCGTCGGCCACCGCCACGCGTCCCTGGAGCACGATCACCGGCGGCGCACAACGCCAGCCCTCGGCGGCAATGCGATACTTCAGCTCGGCCAGGAAAGGCGCGGCATTCTGTCCCACTGCCAGCGAGGACAAGCCATCGGCGATCACGAAGGCGACGTCATACGGGCGCGCCTGTGCCGTCGCTGCGAATGGCGCGGCCAGCATCTGTGCGCGCGACTCGTCGGAGAGCCTCCGCCCGAGGTCGGGACGCTGCAGATAGGTCAGCCGGTCGGGCGCCGCGCTATGCAGCAACAGCACCTCGCCTGCTGCACAGACGCCCTGCTCCTGCAGCTGCTCTTGCAATAGAGCGGTATCGAGCGCCAGATGCACCGCATCGCGCGCCTGGGCGTGCGCCAACTGAAACGCCAGCTGCGGCTTGGTGGGCAGGCTCACGCCGGCGCGCCCCAGGGCGATGCGCGCAGCGGTAAAGCGGCGCAATGCTTCCCAGGGATTATCAGTGACGGCTGCGGCAGCTGCGCCGTCGCCGGGATGTCGATCGATCTCGTCCATGTTCAGTGCAACCTCAGCAAGACGTCACGAAAGCCCGGCGGCATATCGGCATGCAGGCGAAACTGGGCATCGCCGTCGCCCTCGGCGGCGTTGAAGATCTGCATGCGCCGCAGCCATGCCTCGAACTCCGGCGCCGGGCGCGAGCCCAATACGCGGCGTGCATACAGCGCGTCGTGAAAGGAAGTGGTCTGGTAGTTGAGCATGATGTCGTCCGAGCCGGGAATGCCCATGACGAAGGTACAGCCGGCCACGCCCAGCAGCGTCAGCAACACATCCATGTCGTTCTGGTCGGCCTCGGCGTGGTTGGTGTAGCAGACGTCGCAGCCCATCGGCAAGCCCAGCAGCTTGGCGCAGAAATGGTCTTCCAGGCCGGCGCGGATGATCTGTTTGCCGTCATAGAGATATTCCGGCCCGATGAAGCCGACGACCGTATTCACCAGCAAGGGCTTGAAGCGGCGCGCCACCGCATAGGCGCGCGCCTCGCAGGTCTGCTGGTCGACGCCATGGTGCGCGTTGGCCGACAAGGCGCTGCCCTGGCCGGTCTCGAAGTACATCACGTTGTCGCCGACGGTGCCGCGTTTCAGCGACAGGGCCGCCGCGCGCGCTTCGCCCAGGATCGCCAGGTCGATGCCGAAACCGCGGTTGGCCGCCTCGGTGCCTGCGATGGACTGGAACACCAGATCCACCGGCGCGCCGCGCTCGATGGCGGCAATCGTATTGGTGACGTGGGTCAGCACGCAGGACTGCGTGGGGATCTCATAGCGGGCGATAACGTCGGCCATCATGCCGACCAGCTTCATCACCTGCGGCACGTTGTCGGTCGCCGGGTTGATGCCGATGACGGCGTCGCCGTTGCCGTACAGCAGGCCGTCCAGCATGCTGGCGGCGATGCCGCTGGCGTCGTCGGTCGGATGATTGGGCTGCAGGCGCGTGGACAGCCGCCCCGGCAAGCCGATCGTGTTGCGAAAGGCACTGACCACACGGCATTTCTTGCCGACCAGGATCAAGTCCTGGTTGCGCATGACCTTGGACACCGCCGCCGCCATCTCCGGCGTGATGCCGGGCGCGGCCGCGGCCAGCACCGCGCCGTCGGTATCGTCGGCCAGCAGCCAGTTGCGGAAGTCCCCCACGGTCAGGTGCGCGATGGGGGCAAAGGCGGCGCGATCGTGGGTGTCGATGATCAGCCGCGTGATCTCGTCGTCTTCATACGGGATCAGCGGTTCTTCCAGAAACAGCTTCAGCGGTTGCTCGGCCAGCGTCATCTGCGCCACCGCGCGCTCTTCGGCGGTAGCCGCCGCCACCCCGGCCAGCATGTCGCCCGAACGCGCGGGAGAGGCCTTGGCCATCAGCTCCTTCAGGTCGCGAAACACGTAGCCGGTTGCGCCGACGCTGTGCTTGAAACGGTGTTCAGGCATGTCTTCCTCCGTCTTCAACGCGGCCCGGCGACACGCCGCCGGGCCTGGCGCCGTCAGCTGGTGAGCAGCTGTGGCGCGGTCTTGCCGTACTTGATGCTGGTTTCCACCGGCAGCCAGTTGCCGGTCGACTCCTGGCGTCCCTGCAGCAGGAAGCGCGGCCCGGCCGATTGCATCTGCTCGGCCGCCAGTTTCGACAACTCGCCGATCTTGCCGTTCTTCATGCGATTGACGATCAGGCCATATTGCGTCTCCGGAAAATCGCGCAGCATGTCGTAGTCGCCGTCGCTGTCGCCGGCCACGAACAGCGGCCCGTATCCCCTCCCGGCCACCAGCTCCTGCCTGATCGCCACCGTCTTGCCCGGCCCCCAGGTCAAGGGCCAATCCTTCAGATAAGCGTTGCGATAGACCTCGCCATTGCGCTCCAGGCGCAGGCCGATGATGTTCTTACGCGGCACGTTGTAGCCGTACTTGGGGTGGGTGGCGAACACGGCCACCACATCTTCCAGCGAGGCGGTGCAGACATAGACGTCGATGCCGTTGTTGCGGAAAGTATCCATCATCCCGCCGATTTCCGTGCACAGGCGGATACCGTGAAAATGCGTGACGCTGACCACGCCTGCCTTGCCCGGACGCTCGGATGGACTGGTGTACTTGACCTTGTTCAGCGCCGCGCCCAGCGCCGCGTCGTTGGACGCCTCGGCCAGCGCGCTGACTTCGGCCACACTCATGTTGGCGAAGAAATAAATCACCCAGGGATAGCCGACATTGACGCCATGCGTGTCGTTGACCGCCTCATACAGGTAATAGAGCTTGGCGCGGAAATCCTGGAACTCGACCGTGGCTGTGACCTCCTCCAACGACTTGGCGCCGCCCAGGCCCTTGTAGCTGGCGTGCAGGAAAGCGTAATCTGCGTCCAGGTCGGCGCAGATCGAATCGAGGTCGACCACGTTACCTGCAGCGTTCTTGAAGTCCTTGCTAAACGGGCCGGGCGGCACGTTCTGGCGAATCACGGCGGCAAACTCGGCCGGCGTGAGTTTGAAGGACAGTGTGTTGATCTGGTACATCAGCAACGCTTCCTCGCAGTCGTTCATGATGCTGGTGTTATCCCAGTCAAACACCGCGTACGGCCGCTTGCCGGCCTGGTTGCCATGCGCTGCGATCATTTGCGCCACCATTTCATGGTTGCGCGGCGCCCACTTGGCTCGATCCAGCGCGACAGCCTGCTTTGCCGCGGCATGGCCGATTGCCGGAACGGTCGCCAGCGCACCGCCGGCGGCCGCCGCCAGCAGGCCGCCCAGAAAGCCGCGGCGTGGCAGGTCGTGAGTTTTTTGCGGGGAAGACATCTTGTCGTTGTTGTTCATGATGGTCGATCTCGTCGAAGGGTTGGACTGTTTCGGAGAAACAAGGTGATGGAGTCAATGGCCGGATGCCGCACCCACAGTCGCCTCACTCTCGGCGCGACGATGCGCGGTGGCCAGGAACCAGGCGTAACCCAGCGCCAGCAGGGCAAGGAAGACGCCGAAGATCAGCGGGTTGTAATAGATCATGGTGGCCATGCACACCAGCGCGCCGAACAGCGCGAAGGCCGGG
Organism: Herbaspirillum sp. LeCh32-8; assembly: GCF_017814915.1. Lineage (GTDB taxonomy): Bacteria > Pseudomonadota > Gammaproteobacteria > Burkholderiales > Burkholderiaceae_D > Herbaspirillum. The sequence continues at coordinate 1,137,591 of NZ_JAGIPZ010000001.1, forward strand.
AAGTACGGATACAGCGGCGCGCGGAACGGGCGCGCCAGGCCGGCCTCTGCGCGACGCAGCTTGAACAGGCTCAGCATCGAGAGGATGTACATCAGGATCGCGCCGAACACCGACATGGTGACGATATTGGCCGTCAGCGTCTGGCCGCCCAGCGTGACCAGCTCGTCGCTGTAGATGGCGGCGATGCCCACCACGCCGCCGGCGATGATGGCGCGGTGCGGCGTCTTGAAGCGCGGATGCACCCGGGCGAAATATCCCGGCAGGTAGCCCTCGCGGGCCAGCGCGAAGATCTGGCGCGAGTAGCCGAGGATGATGCCGTGGAAGGACGCCACCAGACCGAACAGCCCCAGCCACACCAGCATGTGCAGCCAGTTGCTGTTGTCGCCGACGATCAGCTTCATGGCCTGAGGCAGCGGGTCGTTGATGTTGGACAGCTTGGTCCAGTCGCCCGCGCCGCCGGCAAACAGCATCACGCCGATGGCCAGCACCACCAACGTCAGGATGCCGGTGATGTAGGCAATCGGGATGGAGCGCTTCGGATCCTTGGCTTCCTCGGCCGCCATCGCCACGCCTTCAATGGCGAGGAAGAACCAGATCGCAAACGGGATCGCAGCGAACATGCCGGGCACGGCCGCCAGGCTGAAGCTGTCGCTGCCCGACCAGCCGCCCTTGGTGAAATTGGCCAGCGAGAACCCGGGCGAGACCACTCCCATGAACACCAGCAGCTCGAAGATCGCCAGCAACGTTACGCACAGTTCGAAGGTGGCGGCGATCTGCACGCCGACGATATTGAGCGTCATGAACACCACATAGGCGCCCAGCGCCGCCAGCTTGGGATCGATGGACGGGAACTGCACGTTGAGATACGCGCCGATAGCCAGCGAGATCGCCGGCGGCGCAAACACGAACTCGATCAGGGTCGCGGCGCCTGCAAGGTAGCCGCCCACCGGTCCGAAGGCGCGCTTGCTGTAGGCGAACGGTCCGCCGGCGTGCGGGATGGAAGTGGTCAGTTCGGTGAAGCTGAAGATGAAGGTGGCGTACATCGCCGCGATGAACAAGGCGGTGACCGTGAAGCCGAGCGTGCCGGCGCTGGCCCAGCCGTAGCTCCAGCCGAAGTACTCGCCTGAAATCACCAGGCCGACGGCGATGCCCCATAGCTGCAGGGTGTTCAGCACGGGCTTGAGGGCCGGGCCCTGGCCGGATGAGCTTGCGTTCATAGGTCTCTCCTGTTGGCGCGATGTGTTGACAGCGGATTGAAAGCTTGTGGGCACAGCGCTTGCTTGAAAAAACAGTGCTGCACCGTTGGCAAGAAATATAGCAACGGCGGTTTCGGCGCCGTTATCGAAATTCGGCAAATCTGCTGCGGGCCGCAGCCGCATTGCGTTACAGGGAGCCAGCCATGTCCGAAGTCCAACTGTTCCAGACTGCAACAACCTGCGCATCCGCCGGCGCAGAGCTGCAACAACTGCACCCCAGGCAGGCGCTACGCACCGTCGTCGCGCGCGACGTCGACGAGCACGCCCACAACCTGACCGCCTGGGAGCAGCGTTACGACCAGATCACCTGCGGCGCTTTCCAGGGCGTGTTGGATGAGTGGCAGAGTGCGGGCCTGCAGATTTTTCGCGAAGGCACCAGCCGCGCCATTCGCCAGTCCTGCCGTGTGTGGTCCGACGCGTTCTGGTTCGGCATCGAAGCCAGCCCGGCAGGCATGCGCATCAATGGCCGCCAGGTCGGCGCCGACGCGGTGATGACACGTCCCGGTGATTGCGAATTCGAGCTGGTCACGCCCGACATGCATGAGATCTACGGCATCGTGGTGCAGCGCGATGCGCTGCTGGCCACGGCATCGCGGCTGGGCTGCGAGGTGGACTGGGGCAAGCTCGGCCATGCCGAACTGCTCAACGTGGAGCACGATGCCCTGGATGGCTGCCGCCGCCATATCGCCGACCTGCTGCGGGTGGCCGGCAGCGCGGGCGCGCCCGGCGCCGCCGGCAATGCGGCGTTGCAGCTGCGGCAGGAGGCGGTGCTGGTGTCGCTGCTGGCCATGCTCGACGGCGGCGAGATCGAAGCCGAGGCCGGCGCCAGCCTGCAGCGCCGCCGCCGCATCGTCAACGATGCCCGCGAGTACGCCATGGCGCAGCAGGAGCATCCGGTCACGGTGCCGATGCTTTGCGACGCCGTGCATGTCAGCCGGCGTACACTGCAATACTGTTTCGAGGATGTGCTGGGCATCAGCCCGATGGCTTACCTGCGTTCGCTGCGCCTCAACGGGGTACGGCGCGCGCTGTGTGAAGGCGACGGCAGGCGCGCCATCGGTGATATCGCCGCAGCCTGGGGCTTCGCCAACTTCAGCCAGTTCTCCTCCGACTACAAGAAACTGTTCGGGGAGACGCCGTCGGCCGCCTTGCAAGCACGCACACGGCATTGACCGCACGACGCGCCAGCTCAACAACTTAATACTTTTTAAGTATGCTGCTAGCGCGCTCAAGATATTTTACATAGCAAAATCGCCCTCCTATAATCCGCTGCATCCATAACAACAATCAGCAGCAGGAACCCTGCCTGCGCACGGAGACGGCAGTAGCGACCCGGCGCACGCACCTGCACGATCACAGGCATCAGGCGGAAGCGAGACCATGGCGGCAAACGCAACATCCCGGAAAGACACTCCCCAACATCAGAGCGCGCTGGCGCGCCGGCTTGAGAACTTTGCCTCCTTCGTGCCCGGCATCGCCGCCCTGGCCTTCACCATCGCCGCCCTCACCGTTCCCGTACTGCACGCCCGCGCCGACGACGACGCGCCGGCCGCGCGCCAGACCATCCGCATCGGCGCGCAGCAGCCCTACGCCTTCGCCGTCTACGCCAACAACGACCTGCGCCAGCCGCTGCATGTGACGCGCGCGGTGCTGTTCGTGCATGGCATCAAGCGCAATGCCGACGACTATTTCGAGGTCGGCCGTCATGTATTGAAGCAAGCCGGCCTGTCGCCAGCCGACACGCTGCTGGTGGCGCCCAACTTCATGGTGCAGTCCGATGCCGGCGCGTCTTCCGAGATGCCGCTGTGGGGCGGCAGCACCTGGATGCAGGGCGAAGCCTCCGAACGCGGTGTGGAAGGCGTGACCTCGTTCCAGGCGCTGGACGACCTGGCGCACTGGCTGGCCGACCGCCGCCGCTTCCCGGAGCTGAAAGAGATCGTGATGATCGGCCACTCGGCCGGCGCCCAGCTGATGCAGCGCTTCGCCGTGATGAACCAGCTGGACGCGCCGCTGCAGCAGGCCGGTATCGCCATCCGCTACGTCATCTCCAGCCCCTCCTCCTACGTCTACTTCGAGGCGCATCGGCCTGACGGCGACGGCTTCGAGCTGCCCAAGTCCATCATGTGCCCGGGCTACAACAACTACCGCTACGGCATCGAGAACCCGCCCGACTACCTGGGCGCGCAACACCTGGACGGCCGCCAGCTGTTCGCCCGCTACGCCGCGCGCAACATCACCTACATGGTCGGCGCGCGCGACAACAACGGCAACCATCGCTATCTGGACAAGGCCTGCGGCGCCGCCATGCAGGGCAGCAACCGGGTCGAGCGCCAGCTCAATTTCGTCAGCTATGAGCGCTTCCTGTCGACCCAATGGCAGATCCCGGTGAACCATCCTGAATTCCAGGTCAAGGGCGCCGCGCACGAGGCGGAGAAGCTGTTCAGTTCGGAAGAGACGGCACGCAAGCTGTTCCCGCGCCCTTGAGCGCAGCGCACCCGATGTGAAGCAGGACGGCGCGCACAGGGGCGCGCCGCGCAGCAACGAAGCGCCCAGCGCTTCGCGAGGAGGAACCGGCCACACAACAACAACGCCGCCGGTTGCACTACAACTACAACAGTCGAGACACCATGAAGAAGCTCCGCTTTTCCGGAGCCGCGCGGCATACGCTGGCGCGGCGCATATTCACGCTGATGGCCGCCGCGCCGGTACTGCAGCTGCTGCCGCTGGAGGCGCTGGCGCAAAGCGCGCAGCCCTCGGCCGGCAGCATCTTCGAGAGCAACCGCGGCGCCTTGTCACCGGCCGAACGCGCGCCCGCCGAACAGCAACCGCGCGTGCGCATCGAAAAGGAAAGCGAACCCGGCGATGACAGCCAGGCGCCCGCAGGCGAAGTGCGCGTGCATGTGGCCGGCTTCAAACTGTCGGGCAACAATTCGCTGCCGTCGGCCCGGCTGCAGGCCGAGCTGGCCTCGCTGGTCGGCCAGGAACTGGACTTTCGCGGCCTGCGCGAAGCCGCCGCCCGCATCACCGCGCTGTATCGCGCCGAAGGTTATCCGGTCGCGCGCGCCTATCTGCCGGCGCAGGAAATCGCCGGCGGCGTGGTCGAAATCGGCGTGCGCGAAGGCGTGATCGGCAGGGTCAGCGCCGAGACCGATCCGCACACCCGTTTGAGCAAGGACACGTTGCAGCACTTCATCGATGCCCTGCCTCCCGGCGAGGTCATCCGCGAGGCCGACCTGGAGCGCGTTCTGCTGCGCCTGTCGGATATCGCCGGCGTCTCGGTGCGCGCGGTGCTGCGCCCGGCCGCCACGCCCGGCGCCGCCGACATCGTGCTGAAGCTCTCGGAGATGACCGCCTGGACCGCGCGCGCCTCGTTCGACAATTACGGCAACTACTACACCGGCAGCAATCGCCTGTCGGCCAACCTGGCGCTCAACGACACGCTGGGACTGGGCGAGAGCTTCACGCTGAACACCCAGAACTCGTTCGAAGGCCTGCGCATCGCCGGGCTGGGCTACGCCATGCCCATCGGCGCCACCGGCCTCACCATCGGCGCCAACTTCGCCGAGCTGCAATACAACGTCGGCAAGAACCTAAAGACGGCGCAGGCCAGCGGCTCGGCCAAGGTCTCCACCTTCTTCGTCAACAGCTCGCTGCTGCGCAGCCGCAGCGCCAACATCAACCTCGGCCTGTCGTCGGAATACCGCCATTTCCAGGACATCACCTCGGCCACCGTGGTCAACAAGTCCTCCAGCTTCCAGAGCGCCAGCCTGTCGGGCGACTGGCGCGACGGCCTGTTGGGCGGCGGCAGCAGCCTGTGGAGCCTGCGCGCCGGACGCGGTTCGCTGGACAAGGAAACCCCCAACGACGCCGCGCTGGACGCCATCACCGCGCGCGCGGCCGGCAACTACAAGAAGGTCAACGTCGGCTTCTCGCGCCTGCAGCAACTGGGCGGCGGCTACTCGCTGCTGGGCTCGGTCTCGGCGCAGTGGGCCGACAAGAACCTGGACGCCTCCGAGAAGATGAGCCTGGGCGGCCCCAACGGCGTGCGCGCCTACCCGGTGGGCGAAGCGGCCGGCGACGAGGGCGTGCTGGCCCGCCTGGAGCTGCGCAAGCGGCTGGGCATGGTCGGCGATGCCGTGGCCGAGGGCGTGCTGTTCGGCGACGCCGGCCGGGTCACGGTCAACAAGACGCCGTGGGACAACAGCGTCAACCGCCTGTCGCGTTCAGGCTACGGCGTGGGCCTGAACCTGTACCACAAGGACGTCGTGATGAACGCCGCGTTCGCCATCTCGCCCGGGGTCGCGCCGAGCACCGAGCAGCGCAATGCGCGCCGCGTGTGGCTGTCGATCTCCGGCTCGCCGCAAGCTTTTGCCGGCCTGGCCAGCGACTTGGGCACCAAGGGCGAAGACTTCGAGGAACCGGAGACCGCCTTCGTGCTGTACGGCTCGCTGGGCCTGGTGCCGGAATACGTCAACCGCTACGGCGCCACCGCGCAGGCCAGCGCCGACCAGAGCAAGCTGGCCACGCCCAATGGACGCAACATGAACAGCTTCTGGCGGGTGCGCGACAATGTCTCCTACATCGGTGCCCACAGCGGCGTGCAGCTCTATGACGGCTGGAAGTTCCTGTGGCAGCTGGAGCTCGGCCTGTCGCTGAACTACACCAACCGCAGCGATCCGTCGGTGCCGGACTGGACCCACTCGCAGGATCTGCGCAACACCGGCGTGGCGTTGAACAATGCGTCCTACGGCACGCTGATGTACGGCAACTGGGACACGCCGATGAAAGAGAGCATGACCTCGCTCGATCCCTTCCAGGGCCGCACCAGCGCCGCGCACTACAACCTGATCGGCTCGCCCGGCTTCGTCACCAGCATCACCAAGAACTCCGGCCCGGTGGGCACCGCCTCCAGCTCGGACAACGACGACGCCGCCTTCAACCGTCGCCAGGCCGGCATGTTCTCTTACTGGACGCCGAAGTGGAACGGCCTGCAGGCCAAGCTGGCCTTCTCCGACAACAGCATGAAGGCGGCCGACGATGTCGCCACCGGCTACATGTACGGCGGCAGCCTGAGCTGGGAAGTCGGCGGCCTGACCGCCGTGGTGGCCGCCGAGCAGCACATCAATTACTTCGGCATCGCCAGCCTGGGCCGCAATGCGCGTGGCGTGGGCAGCAATACCGCGGTGACGGCCGGCACCTCGTCGTCGGACTTCAGCTTCCGTTACGGCCTGGCCTACGACTTCGGCGCCACCAAGGTATCGCTGATCGCGGACGACCTGTCCTATTCGGAGTACGGCGTGGTCAACACCAGCACCACCTCCAGCGATCTGCAGAACTACCGCCGCCGCGCCTACATGCTGGGCGTGTCGCACAAGATCCGCGACTGGACGCTGCTGGCCAGCGCCGGCCGTGCGCTGCCGGGCGAGTGCAACATGATCTCCGGCAACGGCGTGAAATGCTCCACCGACGGCATGGGCGCGAGCCAGCAGGCCTACGGCTTCTCGTATGCCTGGAGCAAGCAGCTGCGCCTGTTCGGCCAGTACGTGGTCTTGCGCAACAACCCGCTGGCCAATTACAACTACGCCGTCTCGGGCGTGCTGGGCGCGTCCGGCCTGTCTTCGGGCGTGGGCACCACCATCCGCGCCATCGGGCTGGGCGCGAACTATTCGTTCTGACACAGCGCCCCGCGCGACCCATAAAAAGAGCCAGCAAAGAGCAAGAGGAGACCACATGAACCAGCGACACCCCACCCGCCCCCGCCTGCCCGCGCTGTCGCCGATCGCGCACGCGGCGCTGTGCGCGGCCTTCGGCCTGGCGCCTTTGACCGCCAGCGCGCTGGATGCCGGCGCCCTGCCCACCAACGGCCAGATCGTGGCCGGCAGCGGTGCCATCAGCAGCGCCGGCAACAGCATGACGGTGACGCAAAACAGCGACCGCATGGTGACCAACTGGAGCAGCTTCAACATCGGCAGCGCCGCCAGCGTCACCTTCAACCAGCCGGGCTCGTCCTCGGTGGCGTTGAACCGGGTGCTCTCCAGCGACGCCTCGCAGATCATGGGGGCGCTCAACGCCAACGGCCAAGTCTATCTGGTCAACCCCAGCGGCGTGCTGTTCGGCGCCGGCGCGTCGGTCAACGTCGGCGGCCTGGTGGCCAGCACCCTGAACATCTCCGACGCCAACTTCATGGCCGGGCGCAACGTGTTCGAGCTGGAAGGCGGCAACGGCGCGGTGGTCAACCTGGGCAGCATCACCGCGGCCGACGGCGGCTACGTCGCCCTGCTGGGCGCGCAGGTGCGCAACGAAGGCACCATCGCCGCCCGCCTCGGGTCGGTGGTGCTGGGCGCGGGCGAGAAGATCACGCTCGACTTCAACGGCGACGGGCTGATCAACATGGAGATCAACAACGCCACGGTGAACGCCAGCGTGAGCAACGCCGGCCTGCTGCAGGCCAACGGCGGCACGGTGCTGATGACGGCGCATGCCGGCAATGCGCTGATGGCCGAGGTGGTCAACAACAGCGGCGTGATCGAAGCCACCAGCCTGCAGCAGCGCAACGGCGTGGTGGTGCTCGACGGCGGCGACAGCGGCGTGGTCGCCAACAGCGGCCGCATCGACGCGTCCGGCCGCAATGCCGGGGAGACCGGCGGCACCGTCAAGCTGCTGGGCCAGTACGTGGGCATGTTCGACGGCAGCCGCATCGACGTCTCGGGCGACGCCGGCGGCGGCACGGTGCTGGCCGGCGGCGACTACCAGGGCGGCAACGGCGTGTTCCAGGCCACGGCCACCTACATGGACGCCAACGCCTCCATCGACGCGTCGGCCGGCAGCTCGGGCAACGGCGGCAAGGTGATCCTGTGGTCGGAAGACGCTACCCGCTTCTACGGCGACATCAACGTCGCCGGCGGCGGCGCCACCGGAGCGGGCGGCCTGGTGGAAACCTCGGGCCATTATCTTGACGTGTACGGCGCGGTGAACCTGTCGGCGGCCTCTGGTCAGGGCGGCACCTGGCTGCTGGACCCGTACAACATCAACATCACCAGCGCCGCCAATGCCGGCGGCGCCACCAGCACCAGCCCGTTCACCTCGTCGGGCGCGGCCAGCTCCAACCTCAGCTCGGCCACCCTGAACGCCTCGCTGACCGAGGGCGCCAGCATCCTGGTATGCACCACCTCGGTGGGCGGCACCTCGGGCGACATCAACGTGCTGGACAACGTCAAGGCGGTCGGCAACGCCACGCTGACGCTGCAGGCGCACCGCAACATCGTGATGACCAACACCAGCATCACCAATGCCGCCGGCAAGTCGCTGAACGTCTCGCTGTACTCCAACTTCAACAACAGCGGCAACGGTTCGGTGGCGCTGACCAATGCCACCATCGCCACCAACGGCGGCAACCTGACCATCAGCGGCGCGGTCTCGCCCGGCACCTCCTACGCCAGCACCAACGTCTCCAACAGCACCGGCGTGCTGATCACCAGCGGCACCAGCATCACCACCAACGGCGGCAACATCATCATCCGCGGCGCAACCTCCTCGACGCTGGCGGCCAATACCACCACCAATGCCACGGTGATCTCGGGCGGCAGCACGCTGGACGCGGGCGGCGGCAACATCAGCATCGTCGCGCTGCAGGCCAGCAACAGCAGCAGCGGCGACGCCTTCATCCTGACCGGCGGCAGCAAGGTGGTGACCAACGGCACCGGGTCGATCACCATCGACAGCACCAACCTGGGCAGCGGCAACGCCACCCGTGTCTTCAGCACCAACAACACCATCGCCGCCACCGGCTCGGGCAACGTCACCATCACCGGCAACGCCACCTCCGGCTTCGGCGTGCTGGTCTGCTCGACCAGCTCGACGTCCACCCAGAACATCAGCGTGGGCAGCGGCACGCTGACCATCACCGGCAACAGCAGCAGCCGCGGCACCTACCTGGCGGCGTCCGGCAACGGCACCGTGGCGCTGAGCGCCGGCAACGGCGGCAACATCGTCATCGGCGGCAACAGCAGCGGCAGCTACGGCACGGTGCTGAACTCGACCGGCGCAGGCTCGCTGATCAGCGTGATCACCGACGGCAACATCAGCATCTCCGGCAACAGCTCGGGCGGCACTACGCCGTCGATGGCGCTGATCGCCTCGGGCAACGGCACCTCGGCCTCGGCGCCGGGCTCGACCATCACGGTGCGCAGCACCTCGGGCAACGTCAACCTGGCGGCCAACAACACGCAGGTCAACAACTCCAGCGGCTCCTTCAAGGCGCTCTCTCTGGACGCAGGCGGCGCCTACGCCACCATCAACGTCGGCACCAGCAGCGGCCGGCTGCGCCTGGACGGCACCAGCGCGTCGGGCCGCGGCGTGGACATCGCGCCCTCCGGCGCCAATGCCGCGATCAACCTTGCCACCACCACCGGCGATATCGTCATCAACGGCAACAGCACCAACAGCTTCGGCGGCTACGGCATCTTCTTCAACTCGACCGGCGGCTCGCAGGGCGTGACGGTGTCCACCACCACCGGCAACATCACGCTGACCGGCGACTCGGTAGGCACCTCCGACGCCATCGCGCTGGGCGGCAACGGCACGGCGTCGGCCAACCGCATTACCTCGCAAGGCGGCAACATTACGCTGAATGGCAACTTCCACTCGCCCAACCTGCCGGAGCTGGACCACGGCATCGCCATCCTGGCCGTCACCAACGTCATCAGCACCACCGGCAGCGGCAACATCACCCTCACCGGCAACGCCGCCGACCAGGGCAACGGCGTGGCCTTCTACGGCAACGGCCGCGCCACGGTCAGCGTGGAGAACGGCGCGCTGTCCATCACCGGCACCAGCAACTACGGCGACGGCATCGGCCTGCAGACCGGCGTGAACGTGATCCGCGCCACCGGTAGCGGCTCGGTGGCGTTGAACGGCAGCTCGGTCTACGGCAGCGGCATCAGCATCTACCCGTCGGGCAACGCCAGTTCCAACACCATCGCCACCAACAGCGGCGACCTGACACTGACCGGCGCCAGCAGCGCGGCATCGTCGGCGGCCGGGATCCTGATCCGCGCGGCATCGTCCTCGGCCGCCAACGGCGTGGCGATCGTCTCGGCCAGCGGCAACATCAGCCTGGCCGGCACCGGCAACGGCGCGGGCGAAGGCATCTCCTTCGTCGGCGCCAGCAGCAACGGCTACAACAGCGTAGTCACCGGCGGCAGCGGCAACATGAACATCACCGCCATCAGCAACGGCGCCTACGGCCTGCGCTTCAGCGGCGGCAACAACACACTGCAGGTGCAGGACGGCGTGCTCTCCATCACCGCGCGCGCAGCCGGCACAGCGCTGGGCCAGTCCGGCGACACCACCACCATCGCCGCCACCGGCAGCGGCGTGGTGATCCGCAACCTGGGCGGCTTCACCAGCAATGTGCTGACCAATCCGGCCACCGCCGTTGCCACCACGGCGGTGCAGACCGACCAGCTCAACCAGCGCTGGATCACTCCGGCCCCGTCGGCCATGCGGCTGTCGCCGATCGCCGCCGAGTTCGACCGCGTCAACGTCGACCTGGCGCAACTGGCCGGCCCAGTGTCCGGCAACACCACTTCCCGTTCCAACTCATCCACAGAGAGCCAAGACAATGAAAGCAAATGACCTCCGATCGCAATGCCTGCCGCGCCTGCGCAAGCTGGCCGCCCTGACGCTGGCCGCGTGCATGCTGCCGGCCTTCGCGGCCGACAAGGCGGCGCAGAAGCCGCACGACTATTTCTATTTCCTGGGGGAGATGAACAAGGCCTCGACGGTCATGACCATCGAGAACAAGATCGTCCCGCCCGACCTGGGCAAGAAGATCGTCAAGGCGGTTGACCAGGTGATCAGGGACGGCGACCAGCCCGGCGCCAAGCGTCCGGCCGACTATCTGCAGTACGAACCGCTGATCCTGGCCTATGCCGGCCCGGATGGTTCGCGCATGCACTCCGGGCGCAGCCGCCAGGACATTCTCTCCACCACGCGTCGCCTGATGCAGCGCGAGCGCGTGCTGAACCTGATGGAGCAGATGAACAAGTCCAAGGCCGTGTTCCTGAAGCTGGCCGAGGACAATCTCGACACCATCGTGCCGGCCTACACCAACGGCGTGCAGGCGCAGCCGACCACCTACGCGCACTACCTGCTGGCCTTCGCCTCGGCCTTCGGCCGCGACAGCACGCGCTTCAAGGAGGCCTATGCGCGCCTGAACCTGAACCCGCTGGGCGCGGCCGCGCTGGGCACGTCCAGCTTCCCGGTGGACCGCAACCGCCTGGCCGAGCTGCTGGGCTTCGACGGCCCGGTCGAGAACTCCTATGACGCCGCCCAGCTGGGCGCGCTGGACATGGGCGTGGAGCTGGTCGGCATCTGCAGCAACGCGGCGCTGACCATGGGCATCCTGGTGCAGGACATGCACACCCAGTACCACAATCCCTACCCCTGGATCATGATCCGCGAGGGGCGCCTGACCGGCACCTCCAGCATCATGCCGCAGAAGCGCAACCCCTACGGCCTGAACGTGCTGCGCCTGCAAGCCAGCGAGATCGTCGGCGGCGGCATGACCTATCAGGTCGAGGCGCACAACGTCACGCCGGGCATGCCGGACTACAAGCGCGACCAGGTCGAGAAGACCCTGGACCTGACCACCAACTCCTTCGCCAAGCTGGCCGACCTGATGACCAACCTGGTGATCGACAAGGACCGCGCGCTGGCCGAAGTCGATGCTGATTACTCGACCACCACCGAGCTGGCCGACATCCTGCAGCGCGACTCCAACGTGCCGTTCCGCGTGGGCCACCACTTCGCCTCGGATCTGGTGACCTATGGCCGCACCAACAAGATCAAGCCGGCCGACATCCCGTTCGACCAGGTGCAGAAGATCTACGGCGATGCGCTCAAGGCTTTTGACTTCGACCACGCCCAGTTCCCGCTGACGCAGGAGCGCTTCCGCCAGGCACTGACCGCGCAGAACATGATCGAGTCCAGCCGCGGCCTGGGCGGCCCGCAGCGCGCCGAAGTGCAGCGCATGCTGACGGCCGAGCGCGCCCGCCTGGCGCAGGACGAGCAATGGCTCAAGGGTCAGCGCGACAAACTGGCGTCGGCGCAGCAAAAGCTGGACACGGCCTTCTACAAGCTGGGCCAGTAAGCATCATCGCAATACCTGTGGGGGGACGGGTCGCCATGCGCGGCCCGGGGTTGACGCCGGAGCTTGGGAAACTGGCGGCGGACGCACTTCGGCGGCACAATGCCGGGTGCGTCCTTTTTTATTGCTTGTGAGATCACGCCCATGACGGCTGCCAAGACCGACGATATTTTCTCTCTGGAAAAATTCGAATACCTCTGCTACTCGCGCCAGCATGAACCGGCCGCGCGCGAACTGGTGCGCCTGCTGGTGCTGATCGACCGCAACTACGGCAAGCTGGCCAGCAACTTCTCGCTGTCGGTGTCGCCCGCGGTGCCGGCCGCGTCGCTGGAACAGCACGCGTTGGCGCGCGTGACCAGCGCGATCTCGGCGCTGTTCTCGGATCCGGCTTTCCATATCAGCCCGGACGGCTTCGGCCAGCTGATCAACTTCCAGCGCTGGCTGTCGTCGCTGTTCGGCGCCAGCCACTTCATCAACTGCGACCATATCCTGCGCTCGCTCAATCTGGGCGGGCCGGAGGCGCAGGTGTTCCAGGTCAAGCCGCTGGACCTGGTGAAGTTCTGCATCCTGTACTCGCCCGAGTCGGAGCTGCCGCTGGACGTGGAGATGCTGTGGAAGCAGAACAAGCCGCTGGCGGCCGCGCTGTTCATGGCGCTGATGTCGCCGCGCTTTCTCGGCACGCCGGCCGCACACTCCAAACGCGAAGCGCTGCTGGGCTGGCTGCCCGACCGGCTGCAGGAGCTGGATTCGCTGGACGGCCTGCCGGTGGCGGTGCTGCACGACGTCTACATGCACTGCAGCTACGCCGACCTGCCGCAGCGCCACCGCATCAAGGGCGCCATCAACACGCTGATCGAGAAGAAACTGCGCGAGGCCGGCTTGCAGGACATCAGCGATTTCGGCCAAACGCCCGAGGGCGAAAAACCGGTCATGCTGGTGCTACTGGAATGGTTCTCCGGCGGCCACTCGATCTATCGCACCCATTCCAAGACGCTGGAGGCGGCGCGCCAGCACTTCCGCCTGGTGGCGGTGGGCTACGAAGCCAACACCGATGAACTGGGCCGCGCGGTGTTCGACGCATTCGTCGCCTTCGACAAGCCGGGCGACATGCTGGCCTGCCTGGCGCAGCTGCGCGCGCTGTCCGAGCAGCACAAGCCGCGTGTGCTGTACATGCCCAGCGTGGGCATGTTCCCCATCACCATGTTCGCCGCCAACCTGCGGGTGGCACCGATCCAGGTGGCCGCGCTGGGGCACCCGGCCACCACGCACTCCAAACGCGTCGACTACATCAGCGTGGAGGACGACTTCGTCGGCGACCCCGCCTGCTTCAGCGAAAAGCTGCTGCGCCTGCCGGCCGACGGCCAACCGTATCGTCCTTCGGCGATCCCCTTCAGCGTGCCGGTGCTGGAACGCACCGACAAGCCGTATGTCAACGTGGCCATCGCCGCCACCACGATGAAAATGAACCCGCGCTTCCTGATGGCCTGCCAGAAGATCGCCGAGCTGGCCTTGCAGCCGGCCGACGACCGGCCGGCGAAACAGGTGCGTTTCCACTTCCTGGTGGGCCAGGCGCAGGGCCTGCTCTATCCGCAGCTGCAGCGCCTGATCCTGCGCTATGTGCCGGGCGCCAGCGTGTATCCGCACCAGCCTTATCAGGAGTATCTGTCCATCTTCAACCAGTGCGACATGTTCCTGTCGCCACTGCCCTTCGGCAACACCAACGGCATCATCGACGCCTTCACGGTGGGCTTGCCGGGCGTGTGCAAGACCGGGCCGGAGGTGTTCGAGCATATCGACGAAGGCCTGTTCCGCCGCGTCGGCTTGCCCGACTGGACCATTGCGCAAACGCTGGACGACTACATCCTGGCGGCGGTGAAGATGGCCACTGACTTCGACGCGCGCAGCGCCCTGTATCGCCACCTGGCAGATCCCCAACACCTGCAACGGCTGTTCGAGGGACGCCCCGAATCACTGGGTGACGCGCTGGCCGAGCTGTGCCGCGCCCTGCCCGCCGCCTGAACCCTTTCCACGAAAAAGGCCCGCACATCGCAAGCGAGGCGGGCCAAGTCCCCACGTATGGGGCACAGAAGGATGCTGCGGGACAAACGTACTGCGCTTACAGGTACTTCACTTCAATGGTGGCCGAGCCGTCCAGGGTGACGTCCTGGGTCAGGTTCAGGTTTTCCG
>NZ_JAGIPZ010000020.1:0-21539 GCF_017814915.1 Herbaspirillum sp. LeCh32-8
GATTGTGGTCTAAACATGGGTCAACTTAGGGTGCAAATTTCCTGGAAAAGTGGGTCAGTTTTCAGTGCAATTCAACATGGGTCAATTTGCATGCAATTGACCCATATGCACCTCACAAGAGCCTACAGGGCAAGGCTTCCCGCGCGGTTTCATGTCTTTCGAATGCAAATGGGATGGCATAGTTGGCAGATGCGATTTGACCCACCAACGTTATTTGGAGGAAGACCACATGCCTGAGAGCCGGTTATTCAATGTTCATGTGGATAATGTCTCTTTTTGACGGCGGTTGCGGACCTCTTAGAGCGATAGACCGTTGGCGTTGAGTAGTTTTTTGGTCATTCAACTGTCCAGGGCGACTGAACTAGAACGTCCACGTCGCCGAACTAGATGTCCACCATCACTGAAATACGCAATCGTGGCCATGCAACAGCGGATAACAGTGCAGCGCCCGTTGAGCTATGCCCGCTTGTAGTGCTGGTCAAAAACCGTCAATATCGCTTCCGAGTAGAAGGCCTTCGTTGCTGTCCTGGGATTACCGGGGTCTAGCTCTCGAATGATGGCGTATTTCTGGTCTTTCAATAAAGGCATACGAATCGCGTGGAAAGCAGCACTGGCGACGAAGTCGGTGTAGCGCTTGGCGCAGATTGCCAGGAGAGCTCGGTAGTCGTACTGGTACTTGGCGTTAAGCTGCTCTTCCTTCAAATGAATCGGCACTGCATCAGGCTGGTTCGATAGTTGGACTTTAATGGCCTCCTTTGCAGCCGACTTGATAAAGTTCATCCTCACATTCACCGAAACTGCGTATTGGCGTTTGCTTTCGGCACCGTTATCCAGCGACTCGATGAAACTGGCTATCCGCTGTTCCTCGCGGGAAAGAATGATTGCCCCTGCCGCGCCCCCTGGATTCACAAACGCCAGTGGCATCAGATGAAAGTTGTACTCGGAGAAATCGACATTGAACCAGTCACCGCTGGCAATGACGAAGTTGCGAACTGTCGCCGTTGCAATTTCCTGCAGACGTTGTGAGAGAAGTGGGTGGGTGTTGTAGAAATGAATGGCGCTGTCACGGATGACCAGGAGTGCCTGGATATTTTTGAGAGCCTCGGCATCCAGGTGTTTCGCGTTGACAAGTCTCTCCGCCAGCTCTTCCAAGCTAAACGTCATCGGATTGCCAGTTCGGTTCAGCTTGTACTTTGCACACTTCGCAGGCTTACCAGAGGCGGTCTTGACCTTCATCCTCACGTAGAGGGAGGCGACCTTATTACCGTTCTCTTTCAAGTACTTGGCTTTGGCGAGCAGCTCCCAGGCATTGATAGCCAAGACCGCAAACGACTCCTCTCGGTACTCGAAGGTTGGCTTGTTGTAGATTTCAATGGCCGCAATCATTGCTGAGACGGCCTTATCCAACATCTGCAGTGAACGGGCTCTCATGGAGCCTCGCTAGGTGTTGGACAAGAAGTAGGTTCGCGGCGTAAGTTCGTGCTTAATGAGTTGGTCCAGATTGGCGTTTGCCATGGTCACAGCTTCGTTCGATAGTATGAGCTTCTTCTCGTATTGCGACTTCTTATACAGACCAACGCAGAGCACGATGATGGGCAGCACTGCAAATTGCGGCGCCCCTAGCGAGAAGAAACCCAGCACGATGACCCAGAGGATGTAGGCCCAAAACTTGGGCGCTGGGGGAGTAGATTGGATGGCGACGTTCAGGTCCTGCAATCCTTCGCTGATGCCAGTTGCTGTCCCGCGAGCGCCTGCCAGCGTATTCTCAATGACGTACAGTGCCTTCATTGCTTTTTCCTTGGCTGCTAGCGACAACGAACCAATGTCCTGGAGCAGCTGCACTGCCTCGGTGGTTTCCGAGAACTGAGGCGTAAGGCTGGAGAAAACCACATCATGCGGCTGCATCGCCAGTGCCCGCTCCACATCATCCATACCCACGAGAATCCCGTGGGAGAGGAAGTAGGAAGAAACAGCTGCACGCCGGCGCTGCCACAGGTTAGTTGCAAACACTTCGTTCTCAACTTCCCGTTTGGTCTGTGCCATCTCGGCGCCCCCTATCGATTGTGATGTTCGTATCGTGGATTTTTCCCCGGAACCCAGGGTAGTGGTGTGGCGAATGCCGGTTCCGGGGATGCTGGTGGTGACCCGTCCCCTTGAATTGACAGTGAAGCCTTTGACTCCCACGGACGTACTAACGCCTCGTTTGCTGATGTTGACGCGCACGCCCGGGGCAATCTTGAATGATTTACGGAATCCCCAACCCATTTTTCTTCCTTGTCTAAAGCTGGCTAGGACCAGGAGAAATCCTCCTTCACGAGGTCCAGTGAAATCAAGTATTTGAAGGCCAGCCGCGAAATTTTCCAATACGACGCAACTTTATAGTGGTGCTCCCCAGCGCCTTTACGTAATTGGAATGTAAGCTCTACAATATACTGCGTTTTTCATTTCCGCGGGATGAGAGGCATTCATCCACGGCTATTACTCATATGCAACTGGGGGGGGGGAAGTAGATGGTCGAGCAGATTTCCTTTGAAACGAACGATTTCGCCAGCAATCCGGAGCCTCGATGCCCCTGCGTGCTGCTGCTAGACGTTTCAGGTTCAATGAATGGGCGAGCGATTGATGAATTGAACGCCGGCTTGAATACCTTCCGTGAAGAACTGTCGCAAGATGCATTGGCAATGAAGCGTGTCGAGGTAGGCATCGTCACCTTTGGTCCTGCCAAAGTGGAATTGCCTTTCACGAGCGCTTCCATGTTTTATCCACCACATCTTGAGGCCCAAGGAGATACTCCGATGGGGGAGGCTATCCGTCAAGCCTTGAACATGGTGGAAGACCGCAAGCGCGAATACCGTGCCAACGGGATTGCCTATTTCCGCCCTTGGATTTTCCTTATCACGGATGGTGCTCCAACTGACCAATGGCAGAATTCCGCTGCCGCAGTACGTGAGGGCGAGGCTTCCAAGAAATTTGCTTTCTTCGCCATTGGTGTGAAGGGAGCGAGCATGGACGTGTTAGCGCAAATCAGTACCCGTGCTCCACTTTCGTTAGACGGCCTCAAGTTCCGCGAGCTCTTTAGCTGGCTATCCAGTTCCTTGCGCCAGGTTTCTCGTTCCACACCGGGGCAAGCGGTTCCGCTGGAACCTCCTTCGGGCTGGACGCTGGTGTGAGCTGGCGAGTCGTCGCGGCATCGGAAGTTGGCACTTCCCATGCTCACACGAATACGCCGTGTCAGGATAGTTGTTGGGCTCAGGTCTATGAGCTGAGTCCAGGCATACCACTTCTGTCCATTTTCGTAGCCGATGGCGCTGGTAGTGCATCTCGTGGTGGGGAGGGTGCTGAGCTTGCAATCCAGGGAGCTGTTGATTATCTGACGACGAAGCTTGCGCAACGCGAATTCGGCCTGAACGACCGGCTTGCTACTGACCTAATTCTTTCGATAAGGGACCGAATTTTCAGGGCGGCCGATGCGGAGAAGCTCACTGGTCGGGATTTCTCTTGTACCTTCCTCGGGTTATTGTCCTCTCCCCTAGGAACGCTGGCGTTTCAAATTGGCGATGGCGGGATAGTTATTGATGTGGGCCAGGGATTAGAGCTTGCGATAGTTCCTATGTCTGGCGAATACGCCAACATGACTTCCTTTATCACCGATGAGAATGCAGTTGAGGTCCTGATAACGAAGACATACGCCAATGCTGTCTCTTTAGCTGCTGTTTTTAGCGATGGAATTCAGCGGATTGCGCTAAACCTCGCGACCAACATGCCTCACGAGCCGTTCTTTGCGCCATTCTTCAAGACCTTAAAAGTAGCGACCGAGGAGCAAGAGGACCAGCTTCAGGTATTGCTTGCAAAGTTTCTCAGCGGTCCTGCCGTTAACGAGCGAACTGACGACGATAAGACTCTGGCTCTCGCAGTTCAATCCACGTAAGCACTATGTCTAAATCGCTCTTCACGGCGGCAGGGATGTCGATTTCTCTTGGCCGCGAATTAGGACGCGGCGGTGAAGCGGCGGTTTTTGAGGTGCCATCAGCCAACGACCAAGTTGCCAAGGTCTATCATAAGGCTCCTGATAAGCAGAAACAGTCGAAGCTCCGCTATATGGCATCGACAGCTGATACAGAGCTTTTGAGCTACATTGCGTGGCCTCAAGCGACTCTGCACTCCAGTCCGAACGGGCCTGTTGTAGGCTTCTTGATGAAGAAGGTCACCAACAAAGAGCCCATCCACATGTTCTATAGCCCGGCGCACCGCCGGCAGGCACACCCTAAAGCCGCGTGGGACTTTTTAATCTACGTATCACGGAATGTCGCGGCGTCTTTTGAGGTTGTCCATTCCCATGGCTTTGCCATTGGTGACGTCAACCAAGATAGCTTCTTAGTAGGTAGCGATAGCAAGGTATCGCTCATTGATAGCGACTCATTCCAAATAAATGCAAATAATGAGTTGCATCTTTGCGAAGTGGGTGTTCCCTTGTATACCCCACCAGAGCTACAAGGAAAGCCATTTCATGGCGTTGCCCGTACCGCTAACCACGATAACTTTGGTTTAGCGCTGTTGATTTTCCATGTTCTCTTTGGTGGGCGACATCCCTTCGCGGGTGTTCCCCAGATGAAGGGGGCTGGAGATGCTCTTGAAACTGATATTGAGCATTTTCGATATGCGTATGCTCGGGACTTCAAGAGCAGGGGATTGGCGCCCCCGCCACGATCAATTCCCCTTAGCATTTTGCCTCCCAGCATGGAGGCTATGTTCGTCCAGGCGTTCACAGAACCCGGGATGCGTGCTGGCCGTCCAACGGCGAGTCAATGGGTCTCGGCCCTCGATGGGCTAAGAAACGGGTTGAAAAAGTGCAGCGCCTCACGTATGCATTTGTATCCGAATCATTCGTCATCATGTCCGTGGTGCGATTTGGAAAAGCAAGGGGTGGTTTACTTTGTCGACCTAGGCGCAGAGTTCGTTTCTACCGCAAGTGGCTTTGTGCTGGCTCAGGTATGGGGACTCATCCAATCAATCCCAGTTCCGTCACAGGTCAATGCACCATCACCGGCGTCTTTTACTTGTAAGCCACAGCCCCTTCCCTCGAATATCACAACGAAGAGAACTGTCGTAGGGTATCGGCTTTCTGCGCTCGTAGTGGCAGTCGTATTTATGTTTGCAGTGCCGAAGCTGTGGTTTGCTGGCCTACTTTTATTTGCCGTGAGTTGGGTGGCTGCAGGCTCAGCCGGTGGAGCAGCTCGAGTGGCTGAGAAGGAGCGCCGGTCGTCAATTCGCAAGCAAGCACAGGCTGAATATGAGCAGCTGACGCAGATACTTCGGGGGGAAGCAGGTCCTGAAATGTTTGTTGGGAAAAAGTCTGAGCTGACCAAGATTCGCGATGAACTGCAAAATCTACCCCAGCTTGAGACAAAAGCTGTTGAGGAGCTCAAGCACACCGCTTATGAACGGCAGAAACATAAGTTCTTGGATAGATGCTTTATCGATAGTGCCACTATCTCGGGTGTGGGACCTGCCCGGAAAGCTGCGCTCCGCTCGTTTGGCATCGAGACAGCCGCAGATGTCACCAAGCAGCGTGTAATGCAGGTACGTGGCTTTGGCGATAGTTTGACGAGGGCAGTATTGGATTGGAAAGCAAGCTGCGAACGTCGTTTCACTTTCAATCCTGCGAATGCAGTTTCGACTGCTGACAAAGATGCCGTATTAAATAAATTCCGGCTTCGCAAAGTGCTCCTTGAAAAGAATATGATGGCTGGCCCCGCAGAGCTTAAGCGACTCTATGAACGAGCCCAGCACCGGCGTGGTGAGCTAATGCCTCAGCTGGAGCAGGCCGCCAAACGGCTGGCACAAGCTAGCGCTGACCTCGCTTTGTTGGCATAAGAACGCTGAAACCCGAAATGGCTTTTCCATGAGTGAAGGAAAATTCGCTACATTTTAGGCCACAAACAAATGAAGAAATTCACGAGTCTTATTACTCGTCCTCTAGATAGAGAACGAGTGGTCTTTGAAATCTTTTATGATCAGCATCAAGTCGCGGAAATCTCTTGCCGGCCAGATCAACAGCCAACGATCGAGCTCTATCCCCGGACGGCATATGGTGCTTTGATTTTCTAGAGTTTGAGGCGTTATTGTTGAGTTGTAACGAAAATGGCCCCGCTTTGGAGTGAAGGTCTCGGGCTGGACCAGGGGCTGGCGATGAAGTGATACGCCTAGTGACACGCCTAGCTGGCGCGGGTTTCCGCCAGAATGTCCGTAAATTTCTATTTCGTGCCAATTTTCATTGGTGCTGCCTTTCGGAACTCGAAAATCGCCTTCGCCCATTTCAGTCCAATGCCGAACATTGCGGACATGGCGCACAGTAAAACGAGAATCCAGGAGACATCTCTTTCGACCAGAATTTTGCGATGGAGATTATCGCTGGCCGTCCTGTCGGCATCAATCACGTTATTGATAGCGGCCCTCATGTCATCGATACGACGAGCGATGTCACCATTTGGGTCGGCCGGCCGTGAAACGTTCTTCATCTGGTCGCGGGCTATGAAGTAACGGATTGGTTGTTCATCTCCATCGAGAATTTGCCCTGTGACTTTACATGCGGCCCAGATGCTTTCCATATCCGGTGTCGGACGTGCTGTCGACTGCCCTGGTAGGCAATATTTCATCAGCATATTCATCGACGCTACCCTGGCAAGGCGTTTGTTCTCGCTAACTTGAGCCGAATCGTGGCGAATCTCAGACTCGATATGAGCCCTTGCTGCAAATGTCAGCAGGCCAATAACGCCTACCGAAACCAAGATTTCCGAGAGCAGCGCTTGCCATCTCTTTGTCTGAGGTTTACTTCGAGTTAGGAAATAGGCTACCAAAGCGACGACTAGAATGATTGATATGCCCAGGGTCAACGCATACATGGGGTTAACGAGCTTCCACAAAAAGCTTATTTCGATTGGCATAGTTTTCTTATTGGGTGATTTTGGTGGGTTATTGTTGGGCGCCTCCCAGCGCCCCTGGCTTCAGGCAGCAAACGCCTCTGGATGGAGCTTCAATTTCGCCTTCTCGATTTGAAGGGCGGACAGTTTTAGCTTCCGCAGAAGGCTGTTGTCTCGGACGCTGGTGAGAAACTCCAGTCCCTTGGCGCTCGTGGTCCGTTTGATTTGCCGCTGTAGCTGGATGTACGCTGTGTACACGTCGAGCAGACGTGTTGACCGGTATTCCGCCGGTGTTCTTTCAGACTTCTCCAAGTTGATGATGTATCGGATGTCGTCATCAGTCAGAATCCGTGTTTGCTTGAACCGGTCGTAGATGACCTGAAGTGCTTCGAAGCGGATGCCAGGCACGATGCCTGGGATGTTTGCCACTCGTTCCATTCGGAGCAATAGGTAGCGGATGGCAAATCCTCGCACCTTATCGTCCGCCGATGCTCCGAGGCTTCCAGAACCTCCACCGCCGCCGCCCTTACCGGTTCCCTGGTCACCCTCACCAGCCTCCGGCGTGAAATCCCGCGTTGTGAAGTCGGGAATGCCGCGCAGCGCTGCTTTCCCGCCCAAGACTATTTCGGCGCATGTGGGGCCAAAGGGCTGTTCGGCCCCGGTTTCTTCATTCAGTAATATATATGCGGTATGGGTCTTAAAGCCATGCCGGCCGTTTCCGCCAGTACGAGTGCAGACGACGTCGAGGTCGACGAAGTCAATACGCAGAGGGGTATATGCCACGTTCGCTCCCTATTATTTTCCATGTGGAAATTAATTCTAATGCGAATCGATAAGCGTGGTTGCAACCCTCTTCGGGAAAAATGACCTGTATCAGCACAGCAGCCTGGCCTGGCCTCGAAGCCTCGCGGGGCTTTTGCGTTCTAAATGCCTATGGAGGTCTGTTCTCGTCGGCTGAAAAAATACTCGACAAGAAACGTTAAGACACAGAGAATAAACACTCTGGCAAGAATGCACAAAAAGCCCTTGGGGTTAAGGGCGTCATCGACAGAATAATGATTGGCATACAAACCGAATTGCCGTTAGAGCAAGTCGTGTCCGACCTGTTTCGTGATTTCAAGGGGGATGAAACTGGCGGTCAGCATGCAATGCGCGGCTTCAACTTTCAGGTATGGCACGCTGTTCTTGAGGCTCTGAGAGAGTACAAGACTGGCAAGGACTATGCGGTCGTTCTCGAATGGCAGCAGGATGTCGCCATCCTGAATTCTTCAAAAGCGCCAACAAGCATTCGCTTTCTTCAGCTGAAGAAGCACGAAACATCTAATCACTGGAAATTCAAAGAGCTCACCGAGCCGGGGAAGGACGAACTTCCAGCCGCGGCCAATGATGGTGATGCGTCCGCTACGACCGAGCCTGTAGACGACGGCGAGGAGAAGAAGCCAGCGAAGAAGGCCCGGGCCAAGAAGCCCAAACAATCTTTTCTTGCGAAGCTGTACGCTCATCGACGGCGTTTTAAGGACCTGGCCGGCGCACGTCTAGTATTCGTCTCGAACGCCAAGTATGAGATTCCCGATGGCGTCGGCGGCAAGAATATGGAGACTAGCTTCGAGCTGACTAGCCTCGATGCCAGTCTACTGACTGAGCTCGAGGGTAAGATGCGTGCTCAGTTACAGGTCCCCGAGGGGGAGATTATCAATCTGGTTGATATCGGCTTGGCGGTAAGCGATTGTCCGCTTTCGGACGCGCACAAATTCCTCGCCGGTGAGCTTGCTGAGATGCACATTGGGAGCGAACTCAACCTGAGTGCTGAAGCAACGATTTTGGCCGTGTTGGTCATTGCCTCCTATGTGCATTTGAGAGGCAGTTCAACAAAGAAGGCTAAGAATCTTCAGGAAATCTTGGCGCGGGGGGTAACGCGCGCAGATGTCGACCTATACCTGGCAGCGGCCAACGATGCTCGACAATCTACCCAAGATTTGGTGAAAGATGTCATCGATAGGCTGGATAGGGAAGAGGCGCCGTTCACTCTGGTAACCAAGATGCGTCGAGAGCTGTCTCGTGCATGCGTCGAGATTACGAATCGTGCAGGACCTGCCCCGGTGATAGCCGCCCATCTTAAAGCGCTTCACGAAAACAGAAATGAGTACGAGGATATCTCAAGGGTTACGGATATCCTTTCGACTTGGTACGAAGACTTCCAAAAACTAGAAATCCCGGAGGCTCGCGATTACAAGCGCGAGTATCTGTACTGTCTTATGTCCATGATTATCCAAAATGCAAATCCAATACAGCAACTACCATCTGTTCCGACTGATTCGCAATCTGAGGACAAAAAATGAAGCGGACCGTCGTTTATCACGCACTCTCGCTGGTATCCGAAAGAGACGAGAAGGCGCGGCGGTTGGAATTCAGTCCGACTCACAACCTTCTAGCCGGTGAAAACGAGACTGGTAAGTCTCGAATTCTGAAGCATTTGGTCTGGGCTCTAGGATGTGAGCCATCCGCGCGGAACGCTGGGAATTGGGATTCCAATATCGTTGCCAGCGTAGAATTGAGCGTCGATGGAAAGCGTTTCACGTTTGTGCGCACTGGTGTGCACCAGCGAGCTGCATTTGATGATGCCGGCCGACTGTTGCTGGGTACGGAGAGTGCCAAGAAATGGGTTAGTTTTTTTGCGGATACTTTCGGTTACCCACTGAAACTCCAGCGTCCGAAAGAGGGAGAGTTTGCTCTGGCTGGTCCAGAGTATGCGGTGCTGCCCTTCTACATTGACCAAGAGGGCGGTTGGGGGCGCAAGTGGAGCAACTTCACGAAGTTGGGCCAGTTCGCGCGTTGGGAAGCTCCCGTGCTTGAGTCATTCACTGGGTTGCGCCCGCTGAAATACTTCGAGCTGCAGCTTACCCGTGACGATATGGCGCAGCAGCTGCGGGACGCGCATGCCCAGGTGAAAGTTCAGTCGAGTGCCTACTCACAGGTGCGGGCGATGTTGCCTGCCACCGAGGCTAAACTCGATGAAGGGCTGTTCGCGCAAGAGCTGAAGGCAATGTCGGCGAAGGTTGCTTTGCTTGGCAAAGAAGAGGATACCGTCCGCAAGGCGCTTTTCGATGTTACGCAGCAATTGCAGGAGCGCACAGCAGAACTGCAGCTAGTGACTCGAGCGGAAGGTGACCTTGTTGAGGATTTGGCCTATCTCTCGAAGGTGCCTGATGACGGCATGATTGCGTGCCCGACTTGCGGCCAAGAGCATGGTGTTACGTTCCGTGCCCGGCTCGACCTGGCCAGCGATGCCAAAGATGCCCATCAGTTGGTCTTGCAGGTTCGTGACCAACTTCGCAAGCTTCGCGACGAAGACAGCAAGCTTCGCATCAAGCTCAAAAACGTCACCTCACAGATGGCGCAATTGCGTACTTCGATGGAGCGGCATAACGGAGATACCAGTGTTTCCGATGTGGTGATTGCAAAGAGCCTAGACACTATCCAGATGGCCTATGAGAAAACTGCACGGGCGATGCAGGAACGTATCAAAGTCATCGATGCAGATAAGGCTGCCCTGGATACGGAGCTCGAGGGACTCATCGACAAAGAGAAGATGAAGCTCGTGCGTGCGGACTTCAAGGCTTCGGTGAAGTCGCATGCGGACCGCCTGAATGTCGCCGCGGAAGAAATTAAGAGCGTGAAGATTGGTGGACGCCCTGCGATGGCTTCAGGAAGTTCTGGGCCGCGGATTTACCTGGCGATGCACTTGGCGCTTTTAGAGATGCATGCAAAGCACGGTGCTGGTCCGACGTTCCCCTTCATTGTAGATACCCCGCGCCAGCAAGGTCTGGACGACAAGAACACTGCGAAGCTGCTTGATGCAATTTACGGTCACGCGGACGTACATCAAATCTTCGTGGCGAACGAGTCTGTGCCGAATAGCTGGGAGGGCCGTAAGAACTGCAAAATTATTGGTTTCGAAGAGAAGCGCAATGTTCTGTGGGAGTCTGAGTATCGTGCCAACCTGGATAAGATGGCTCCGTTCGTCGGTGCCATGCAGGCCGCAATTAATGCCGAGCGTGAAGAAGCAGCGAAAGCAGGAGAGCCAGAGGAAGAAGACATTGAGCCCACCGTTGCTGCCGACGACGAAGAGGATTACGAGGAGTAATCCGAGCATTGCATAGAAGTATCCAGCCCGGCCTGGCCTCGAAGCCTCGCCGGGCTTTTTTTATTGCCAAACGCTCCCCGCAGGCTGAAAAGTCGATATTTTTTTTTTGGAAATGATGATGGTGTTGATTTGCTCGCAGAATTGACCCTCTCCATTTGACCCACCTTCCATTGCCTGCTGAAGGCAGCCAACGACGCAGGCAATCGCCGCAAAGGGGCCGATTTCAAGGGCGAAGAGTTCGATAGCCATGACGGCTGATGCGATGGGGGTATTGGCGGCGCCAGCAAAGATGGCGACAAAGCCCAGCCCCGCCAACATTGAGAACGGCAAGTGGAGCAGCGGGGCCAAGGCGTTAAATGCTGCCTAACTTCTGTGGCACGGCGCCAACATCAGCGCGACATTCTCTTTTTTTCGGTGCTGCGAGAGATACACTTAATTTTCTGTAAAGCGGGCTCTATTCAACGGAAACAGTGACGCGCTTGCCTGCTCTGAGCAGCATGTCCACTAACGAGTCAATAGAGAACTCACTCCCATTTTTGTTGCTGATGTCTGCAACACGCCGGCAAGTTATACCCAAGATCCGGCCAGCATCAGATGGCTTCGGATTGTTGGCTTCGATCCAGGCCGCCAGTTCGGTCACTAGGTAATCCCGGACTACCAGCTTTAAAAAGATAAGCCTTTGAGAGCCTACCTTAAGCTCAGCCGCTTCTTTTGGCCCAAATCCTAAGTCGGCGAACACATTGCCGTCTGCATGCGTCATATGTCGTGACTTGCTCTCGATAGCCATTTTTCTTTACTCTCAATAAGGGAGTGTCTTGAATTCTGTGCAACTGAGATGTCACTTAGTTCGCAGGGAGGTATCCAGGCCGGCCAAACCTTGAGTGTCCACGTCGCCGAGCTAGATGTCCACGACCACTGAAATACGCAACAGAACGCGATTGGTCTTGTCTTTTTCACCTACTTTGGTCTCCCGCTCTCAGTTCAGGTATCAGAAGTTCTAGTCGCTGGTTGTTCTCTCGGAACGCAGTCGGCTAGCCATGATCATAAGATGGACGCAGAGGAGGACTAACGATCCCCTCATGATCCGCTGAGAGAGCCTACGTGAGCCTGCGTCACCCACCAATCAACGAACTCTGCCAAACAAGTATGTCGAGAATGCACCAAAGCTAGATCGCTGCCAATGTTTGGGCTTCCAGACGGATCACGCATGATTAAAGCAGCATGAATCGACGCAGGAATACCTCGCATGTAGGGCAAGTAGTCATCTACGAAGGCAACTGGCGCTATAGCTGCTAGCGTTCGCGCTTTGGGGCTAATTGGGCCATCAATTCCTGCGGTACAAAATACCCGTTCAATAGGAAATCCCAGATTGCGAAGATTTATTTCTCGTGCTTGCCGAAAGCGTGGATCCATAGCTGTCACACAGACCAAGTCATAGCCCGCACGTTTTAGACGGATGCATGCATCGATTGCTCCGTCATACGCTGGCAGAGAACTCCAAAACGATTCATCGAAATAAGATCGGAAGTGTTTCAGTCGAGAGCCGGTAAGATGTTCGACCTTCCACCGCTCTTTCGCCCAGTAAGCACCGCGGTTTTGGAGGTCAGGATAGGCCCCGAATGCACGTTGCCAAGCAACAGCGTATGCATCGTTATAGTTTAACAGTACGCCATCCGCGTCAATCGCGATGATTCCCAAGATCATTCCGGCGATTGAACAACAGCATCTGTTCCGACATTGCCAATGAGCTGATGCTGAGTTGCCATGGTCGACTCAGAAAGGTAGTGCTCGAGGTCAGAGGACCACGTGTCGATTAGTAACTTTGCCCAGTGCGCAAATTGCTCTATTGGTTCGCTTCCACGCAGCGGGATTTTCCGATTATTTCTGTTCCCAGGTTCACGACGCCATTCAACCGTCAAACTACCATCGACTTTCATCGAGATTTTTTTTACTACCTTAGAGGCGCCACCAACTCCGATGTAAGTTGAAAGTGGTCGAATATCACAGACGTTCATTGGGTTACAGTCATCATTTCGATTCGGCTGGCTAGTAACTATCAGGCGAATCAGGATTACGTTTTGTTCTTGATAGAAGAACCGGAAAACGGATACTAAGTAAGTCTTAGTACAACGTCAATAGCATCCTAAGACACTCTTAGGATGAGTTCAAAAAAAGACACTTCCGGAGTATTCCCACGGCGACTTAAGAGCGCCAGGCAGGCTGCCGGCATCACTCAGTTTGGCTTGGGAGTGTCTGCGGGTATAGACGAGTACTCGGCCAGCCCAAGGATCAATCAGTACGAGCGCGGAGTCCATGTTCCCGACCTGGGAACCGCCCGGCGCCTGGCAGAGGCCTTGAATGTGCCGCTCAGCTACCTCTTTGAACCAAATGAGCAGTTGGCTGAATTTGTTCGTTTAGCCGGAAAGCTTACGAAGGACGATTTGAAGAAATTGACTGCCTATCTGCGAGAAGCGCTTGCAGAGCAATCAGATGCCCGAGTGGATTGATGTTTTGAATATTTCTCCTTACGAAATTTGATTTTCCGTGAACGAAAATCCAAGCTATGCGTAGCTATTCCTAAATATGCGCATGCTTCGCTGTCAATCAAAGGCATTGCTAGGAATCGAAAGCCAAATTCAGTTACTCAGTTGCCGCGCCTCTCATTGAATGAAGAACTTTTTTGCTCGCTTAGTTGGCTTACTTTTTTGTCAAACCATAGCGCCAAAAGCATGAGGGCCAGTCCGATGATTTCCAACGCCGTCGCAACAAGTCCTGTAGATGCCTAGCCAAAGCCTGCAGCAATTGACATTTCTCCCTGGGCAGCACCGAGTGCATTGGATGTATTGAATGCGCTGTGATTCGGAGATGCCGCGAGCGTCTGTCCCTTGCCGGCGACATTCATGAGACGCGCTTGCAATGCGGGGGCTAGCGCGAATTCATTTCCTATTAAGTAGAGCAATACAACCGTCCGGACCTTGGATGGCGCCACAAAGAAAAATGCGCCTAAGGTAGACGCTCCCACGATATTATTTCAGACCTTTAAATCCTGGATTCTGGCGTGCACGAAGAGTGTCTGAGTTCATACTCAGTAACCGAAATTTTTTGCTGATGTATTGATCTCTGGAGGAGAGCTTATCTGAGTTGCTGATGTAGTTTTTTATCGAGTATTCTTTTCGATGATTGGGAATTGACTCAATAACAACGTCGCCAGTTTTCGTTGTGAATATCCGAGTCCCCAATTCATGGAGCGCCGTTTTGACCTCATCATGAGGATGACCATATTGGTTGTCATAGTCGCTTGAGCAAATTACGAGCGATGGCTTGACTGCCTGAAAGAAGTTCTTTGAATTGATGGCGTTTTTTGAGCCATGATGAGCCAATATGAGAACATCAATTTCATTCTTAAAGGCTCTAGATCTCCTTAGCATTGCCCCAATATTCGGATGCTCAATATCCCCTAGGCTCGCGACGTTAAACATGCCACCACGAAAGACCTTTACTGTCGAATTGTCATTGGAATTAGGGAAGATCTCCTTAGGATGAAAAATGAGATCGCTGTATCCAATCTCATCCGATTTATTCAGGCCTTCAATATAGGGGGGATCAATGCGTTGAGCCAGCATGCGCAATGCTGCTTTTCGTCTGCTGCTCTGGTAGCTAATGATTTCCGAAAGGCAGTTTTTCGCGTTCTCGGAATCATGGTCATACCCGGGGTACTCGATCCTTTTTGGCATGAGCGTCGCCAGGATCTCCTTCAATTCGCGCAAGTTGCAATGATCCATGTCCCAACTGGTGATATGCAGCGTATCGATCTCGGTCTTTGCACAAATTCTCATCTCTTCGGCAAGAGATTCGATGCTGCGAGCCGTTAATTTGGCTTCAATTAACGTGAAGTGATTATCGGCAAAGTACGAAAACGATGATCCTGGTTCACCCAATTGATACGCACGAAATCTGGTATGTATCGCCTTCAGCTCCATATTCTTATTTTCTCTGGTGGTTATTGCTGCGAAATCTTCACGGCCCAACTGGCGGTTTCATAACCATGGCGCGCAAGAAGATCGAAATCGGCTGCTTCCATTCCATTCAGATTGGTCGCATACATTGCTGCACGCATTGCGTCCTCTGCTGAAATCCACGCCAGTTCGAGAAGTTCTTCTTGCAACTTAGGGTTTCCTTTCGTTCCTTCTGAAATTGATTTTCGGGGATCCATGCCGATTCCGACGTACGCTCCCGAACCGCTGCGCGCTGTGAAATGATTCATTAGCGATCTCACACGTAACGCGCGTGTCTGGTCGAGAGCGATGTCGGCGATTCTTTTGAACCGAAGCGGATTTAGGGGGTGAGGAATTTTCGTTCTGCCGAACGGTGCACCACCATCAGATACAAGGAGCCAATTGAGAGGGCGTCTTAGCGATGAGTCGTTCTTGATTAGCTGCTTGCCGACATCGAACAGGGGCTCGATTCCCAAGTTGTCGTATAGTCCGCCATCGTAGAGATGGAACTTTGAAAATGGCGGCAGGTAATCTTGTGCCTCTCCTTGGTTCCACTTAGTGCGTTTTTTCCAAGCGCAATTTTTTACGGATAAGGACAGTGGCCCAATACCGCCGGGGAATGCCGCAGAAATCGCCATGGCCTTGGATAAAGCGAAGCCGTCGACGGATGCGTACCCAGTCTCGTAGTCTCCCATCGTCTTGTTCTTGAACCTGAACCTGCGACCTGTCTCTCCTGTTGTACAGTTAATTGACCAAGTCGGGGAGTCAGAAAGCGCATCAAGCCGCGCATCGATGTTCCAGACTTCCCTAATGGTCTGCTCCAGTACGTTTGCGCGCGATAGGATGTAGCGCCAGTTCTTTGGGAGAAGCAAGCGTTGTATAGCCTCCCTTTGCAACGAAGTCTTCGTCAGGGCGATCTTGATGCAAGGCAGGGTTTCCGCTAGGTATTGGCTAGACGACGGCCATTTATAGCCGGAGAGGCTAAAGACTAAGCCCGTGAATAGACTTCCACCCGATACTGTAGAGACGTGTTCAACAGACTCCAGGATTTGATCTTGGGCTAGCTTCTTTAAGACGCCAGCATGAAATGCGGCAGCACGAACCCCGCCACCTGATAGAGCTAGTCCGATGGATTTTGCTGCTGCATCCTCTGAGATTCCCACCGCCCCCCCCAATAAACAATTTTGTAATATCTGTTCCCAGTTGTCGCTATCTGACCTGGCCGGAGTTGATCTGCAGGTCATTTTCACCGACGATGAGCTGAAATGCCGGCAGTCCATCATCGGCTATCCCCAAGGTCAGATGAACTAATTGGATGATATCGTCGTGGCTCGGATTTGTAGAGTGTCCTTTAGGGTGACTAAACATGGGTCAACTTAGGATGCAAATTTCCGGGGAAAGTTGGTCAGTTTGGATGCAACTCAACACAGCATTGTCACAAATTGATCCTGAAGACTATTTCGCGTGACATCTAGAAGGTGTAATTAAGACACCAACCTTATGGACAATTTTTAAAAGGACAATATCATTGACTCCTAACGGCGAGAAGGCCAACCTGAAACTGGAAGTGACGCCGCAGATCACGCCGGACGGCAACGTGATCCTGGACGTGGACGTCAACAAGGACAGCCGCGGCAGCGCCACGCCCGGCGGCCTGGCGATCAACACCAAGCACGTCAAGACCAAGGTGCAGGTGGAAGACGGCGGCACCGTGGTGATCGGCGGCATCTACACCCAGACCGAGAACCGGCACGAGGCCAAGGTGCCGCTGCTGGGCGACATCCCGGTGCTGGGCCATCTGTTTCGCAACAGCGCGCGGGTGCAGGACAAGACCGAGCTGTTGATTTTCCTCACGCCGCGCGTGGTGGCAGGCCAGCGCCCCTACTGAACGCATGCCGGGGCCGTCCGGATCCAATTTTTCCCCGGCGAGGCAGCAAGGACGGTAAAATCGACGTTTGGGCCTGAAACCTGCCGCACAGCAACACCGTCGCGGCTTTCCGGCCCTGCCGCGCCGGGCCACAAGCAGGATGCGCAGGCCTTGCCGAAACGGCGAGCGCGCGACTGCGCCATTATTCAAGCCCGGCGGCATCACCGAACACTAGCCTGCTGCGCAGAATTCTTTGATATGACAGGAAGCATCATTCTGGTCGGCCTGATGGGAGCCGGCAAGACCACCATAGGCCGCGCCCTGGCCAAGAAGCTGGGCAAGCGCTTCGTCGATTCGGACCACGAGATCGAGGCGCGCACCGGCGCAGCCATCCCTGTCATCTTCGAAATCGAAGGCGAGGAAAGCTTCCGTCGCCGCGAGGCCGAAGTGATCCGCGAACTCTCGGCCCAGCCCGACATTGTGCTGGCCACCGGCGGCGGCGTTGTGCTGCGCGAGGAAAATCGCGAGAACCTGAAAAAGGGCGGCACCGTCATCTACCTGCGCGCGAGCATCAACCAGATCCTGCAGCGTACCGGGCGCGACAAGAACCGCCCGCTGCTGCAAACCGCCGACCCGCGCCGCAAGCTGGAAGAACTCTCGCGCCAGCGCGAGCCGCTGTACCGTGAGGTGGCCGACTTCGTGGTCGAGACCAATCGCCCCAATGTGCAATTCCTGGTGCAGACCATCATCAGCCACCTGGAGCTGTCGCCCAAGCAGGCGCCGACGCCGATGCAAAACATGGCGACCGAAGGTGCACTCATCGTCGAACGCAGCAGCGCGACCGTGGTCACAGCTGCAGACGGCAGCGTCGTGGCCACCACCAGCGAATCGACCTTTATCATCAACAGCGCCGCCGGCGCCAGCCAGAGCACAAGCAGCATGAACCCAGCCAACACCACCGCCCCGATCACACTGGAAGTCGACCTGGGCGAGCGCAGCTACCCCATCCTCATCGGCCGCGGCCTGCTGGACGACGCCTCGCTGCTGCAGCAGTTCGTCACCGGCAAGCGCGCCGCCGTGGTCACCAACGACAAGGTCGGCCCGCTCTACCTGGAAAAGGTCAGCGCCGCCCTGCGCGCAGCCGGCAAGCAGGTCACCGAGATCGTGCTGCCCGACGGCGAGGAGCACAAGAACTGGTCCAGCCTGATGAAGATCTTCGACGTGCTGCTGGCCGAGAAATGCGACCGCAAGACCACGCTGATCGCCCTGGGCGGCGGCGTGATCGGCGACCTGAGCGGCTTTGCCGCGGCTTCCTACATGCGCGGCGTGCCGTTCGTGCAGGTACCGACCACGCTGCTGTCGCAGGTGGACTCATCGGTCGGCGGCAAGACCGGCATCAACCACCCGCTGGGCAAGAACATGATCGGCGCGTTCTACCAGCCGCAGGCAGTGATCGCCGATACCGCCACGCTGCACACGCTGCCTCCGCGCGAACTGGCGGCCGGCATCGCCGAAGTGATCAAGCACGGCGCCATCATCGACGCGCCCTTCTTCGACTGGATCGAAGCCAACGTCGACAAACTGGTGGCCAAGGACGACGCGGCGCTGGCCTACGCCATCCGTCGCTCCTGCGAAATCAAGGCCGACGTGGTGCGCCAGGACGAACGCGAAGGCGGCCTGCGCGCCATCCTCAACTTCGGCCACACCTTCGGCCACGCCATCGAGAACGGCCTGGGCTATGGCGAGTGGCTGCACGGCGAAGCCGTCGGCTGCGGCATGGTGATGGCGGCCGACCTGTCGCAGCGCCTGGGCTACATCGACGCCGCCGCGCGCGAACGCATTCGCGCCGTCACCGCCGCGGCCGGCCTGCCGACCGTGGCGCCGAACCTGGGCGAGCAGCGCTGGCTGGAGCTGATGGAAGTCGACAAGAAGAACGAAGGCGGACAGATCAAGTTCATCCTGATCAAGCCGCTGGGAAGCCCGCTCATTACCAACGCGCCGCAGGACTTGCTGTTGCAAACCCTGGCGGCCTGCACCGGAGATTGATATGACCACTGAAGCGCCGCCGCACCTCGCCCCCTACGCCGCCAACTCGGCAAACTCCAGGGGACGGCGCTTCAGTGAAACTCCCCCCGGTTCGCGCAGCGAGTTCCAGCGCGACCGCGACCGCATCGTCCATTCCACCGCCTTCCGTCGCCTCGAGTACAAGACCCAGGTCTTCGTGAACCATGAGGGCGACCTGTTCCGCACCCGCCTGACCCACAGCATCGAAGTGGCGCAGATCGCGCGCTCCTGCGCCCGCAACCTGCAATTGAACGAGGACCTGGTGGAGGCCATCTCGCTGGCGCACGACCTGGGGCACACGCCCTTCGGCCACGCCGGCCAGGACGAGCTGAACAATTGCATGAAGGATTTCGGCGGCTTCGAGCACAACCTGCAGAGCCTGCGCGTCGTGGACGAGCTGGAGCAGCACTACGGCGCCTTCGACGGCCTTAACCTGACCTTCGAGACGCGCGAGGGCATCCTCAAGCATTGCTCGGCCGCCAATGCGCGCCAGCTGGGCGAGATCGGCCAGCGCTTCCTCGAGAAGAAGCAACCCTCGCTGGAGGCGCAACTGGCCAACCTGGCCGATGAGATCGCCTACAACAACCACGACATCGACGACGGCCTGCGCTCCGGCCTGCTGACCATGGAACTGATGAGCGAGGTCGATTTCTTCGCGCGCCACCTGCGCGAAGTGGAGGCCGCCTACCCCGGCATCACCGGCCGCCGCATGATCCACGAGACGGTGCGCCGCATGATCAACGCGCTCATCGTCGACCTCATCGATACCTCGCAGTCGCGCATCGCCGAGGTCGCGCCGCGCGACATCGCCGACGTGCGCAACGCGCCGCAGTTGATCGCCTTCTCCGACGCCATGGCGGCCGAAGCCACGGTACTGAAGAAATTCCTGCGCGAGAAGCTGTACCGCCACTACCAAGTCAACCGCATGACGGCCAAGGCGCGCCGCATCATCGGCGAGATGTTCGACGCTTTCGCCAGCCAGCCCAACCTGCTGCCGCCGGATTACCAGGTCAACGACATCGCCGACGAAGAGCAACGTCGCCACAAGCAGGCGCGCAAGGTCGCCGATTACATCGCCGGCATGACCGACCGCTACGCGATCCGCGAACACCGCCGCCTGTTCGTGATGGAGTGAGGAACATCGCGAGACGATGCGGCACGTCGTCCAGCGCTTGCGTTTATCCCAGCTCTTCACTGAACGCAGCGTTCCGATACGCTGCGTTTTCTCTCAGCTCATGCGTAACGCGCTTTCGTTGCACGTCTGCAAAATGATTTGCGCGGGGCAATCGACTCCACATTTGGTTACACTTTTTCCGCAAAAAATTTTCGCTGCGCCGCAGCTCTGCACTATCGCCCGGCGATTCGCCGAAAGCCTTCACCAGAAAGGCTTTCAGACGCATTGCAGTGCTGAAACAAAGAAGAAGAAATCGCACAATGCGCTGAAACTGGCAGATGTAAATTTCTGTCAATATTCAGATAGCGCGCCAACCGCCGTTATGAAGGAATGGATCGGCGATGCGTGTTGCACGTTGCCGCTCCAGCGGATCCGCCCTCCCCCTTTTCGATTTACGGATCCCCTCTTTTTTCAGGAGACCGTCATGCCCATCAGCACCACCGGCGGCGTCGACACCAAGTCGCTGCTGCCCACCACTACCTCGACCACCGACTCGTCCAACCTGCCGGCAACGACAGGCGCGAACAACGACAAG
The DNA here is from genome assembly GCF_017814915.1 of Herbaspirillum sp. LeCh32-8. GTDB lineage: Bacteria > Pseudomonadota > Gammaproteobacteria > Burkholderiales > Burkholderiaceae_D > Herbaspirillum. The sequence continues at coordinate 20,700 of NZ_JAGIPZ010000020.1, forward strand.
ATCGCCGAAGCGCAAAAGGCCAACCTGCTGACCACGGCCGGCTCCAAGGCTCAGCTCAACGTCTCGATCCTGCAGGCTTCTCTGGAGGTGTCGATCAATTCGCAGAACGACCCGCTGGCGCTGGTCTACAAGAGCGCGATCGAGAACATCAACGATGTGCTGCGCCCCGAACTCGGCGACAACGCAATCCAGAACGCGATGTCGCAGGACAACTCGCCGGAAGGCACGGCCGGGCGCATCGTCTCGTTCGTCACCAATCTGTTCGAGCTCTACAAGCAGGGCAACGTCGACAAGGACGACGCCACCAACGCCGACGAGTACATGGCAAAAATCATGAAGGGCGTCGACCAGGGCTTCAAGGAAGCGCGCGGCATCCTCGACAGCCTGAACGTGCTCAACGGCGACATCGCCAGCAACATCGACAAGACCTACGACCTGGTGCAGAAGGGCCTGGCCGACTTCCTCGCCAAGATCAAGGGCGACAAGCAAGACGGCGACGGCAGCAGCAGCGGCGACAACGCCGGCAATGGCAGCGGCGGCACGCTGACGGCCAGCGAAACGACGGTGAGCGTGTCGATCTCGGTGAGCCAGACGCGCATCAGCACCAGCGCCTGAACGCACTTCATCGCGCAATAAAAACAGGCTGTGCCCTTTGCGGGTACAGCCTGTTTTTCTTTGGGTGTTTGCGTTGGCGCGACGATGGTTCAACGACGCTGGGTTCCTGCTTTCGCAGGAACGACACTTAGGTGGTGAGCAAAACCTCTGCAGGCTCAAGCCCCTCATTACCTATCACCCTGCGAAAGCAGCGACCCGGTGACGTTTGTCATGCCCGACAACCGC
>NZ_JAGIPZ010000020.1:21639-47715 GCF_017814915.1 Herbaspirillum sp. LeCh32-8
TGAACCACGCTGGGTTCCTGCCTTCGCAGGAACGACACTTAGGTGGTGAGCAAAACCTCTGCAGGCTCAAGCACCCCATTACCTATCACCCTGCGAAAGCAGCGACCCGGTGACGTTTGTCATGCCCCGACAACCGCTGAACCACGCTGGGTTCCTGCCTTCGCAGGAACGACACTTAGGTGGTGAGCAAAACCTCTGCAGGCTCAAGCACCCCCGCTACCTGTCGTCCCTGCGAAAGCAGGGACCCAGTGTCGTTCGCAGCGCGTCAACGACCGGCAGCCGAGACGGCTCTCGCCGTCATTGCCCGCATCAGCCCTTCAGCTTGGCGAACGCCGCCGCCATCGCATTGTTGGCCGGCGCCTGCTCGCGGCCGCGCTGGTTCTGGTGCTGCGACAGGCGGCGCGCGTCGTTGCGGTCGCCGCGCTGCTCATTGCGCGCGCCCGGCGCCGGCGCGGTGTCGTTCAGGCGCATGGTCAGGGCGATACGCTTGCGCTTCTCGTCCACTTCCAGCACCTTCACCTTGACCACCTGGCCGGCCTTGACCACGGTGTGCGGATCCTTGACGAAGGTGTTCGACAGCGCCGAGATGTGCACCAGGCCGTCCTGGTGCACGCCGATGTCGACGAAGGCGCCGAAGGCGGCGACGTTGGTCACCACGCCTTCCAGGATCATGTCCGGACGCAGGTCCTTGATCTCCTCCACGCCTTCCTTGAAGGTGGCGGTGGTGAATTCAGGACGCGGGTCGCGGCCCGGCTTGTCCAGTTCCTTCAGGATGTCGGTGACGGTGGGCACGCCGAACTTCTCATCCGCATACTTGGCCGGCGACAGGCCCTTCAACAGCGAAGTCTGGCCGACCACGCTCTTCACGTCCTTCTTGATGTCAGCCAGGATCTTCTCCACCAGCGGATAGGATTCCGGGTGCACTGCGGAGGCGTCCAGCGGGTTCTCGCCGTTCATCACGCGCAGGAAGCCGGCGGCTTGTTCAAAGGTCTTCTCGCCCAGGCGCGGCACGTCGCGCAGCGACGCGCGCGATGCAAACATGCCCTTCATGTCACGGTAGGAGACGATGCTCTGCGCCACGCTGGCGTTCAAGCCCGATACGCGCGCCAGGAGCGGCGCGGAGGCGGTGTTGACGTCCACGCCCACGGCGTTCACGCAGTCTTCCACCACGGCGTCCAGCGAGCGCGCCAGCTGGGTCTGGCTGACGTCGTGCTGATATTGACCGACGCCGATCGACTTCGGATCAATCTTGACCAGCTCGGCCAGCGGATCCTGCAGGCGGCGTGCGATCGAGACCGCGCCGCGCAGCGACACGTCCAGCTCCGGCAATTCCTTGGAGGCGAACTCGGAGGCCGAGTACACCGAGGCGCCGGCTTCCGACACCACGATCTTGGTCAGCTTCAGTTCGGGGCGCAGCTTGATCAGGTCCTGCGCCAGCTTGTCGGTCTCGCGCGAGCCGGTGCCGTTGCCGATCGAGATCAGCGACACCTGGTACTTCTCCGCCAGCTGCGACAGCGTGTGCAGCGAGCCATGCCAGTCGTTGCGCGGCTGGTGCGGGTAGATGGTATCGGTGGCCACGACCTTGCCGGTGGCGTCGACGATGGCGACCTTGACGCCGGTGCGCAGGCCAGGATCCAGGCCCATGGTGGCGCGTGGGCCGGCCGGCGCGGCCAGCAGCAGGTCCTTCAGGTTGCGGGCGAAGACGTTGATGGCTTCAGCCTCGGCTTCTTCGCGCAGCTTGGTCATCAGTTCGGTTTCCAGGTGCATGAACACCTTCACGCGCCAGGCCCAGCGCACGGTGTCGGTCAGCCACTTGTCGGCGGCGCGGCCCTTGGCCGACACGCCGAAGCGCGCGGCGATGCGGCTCTCGCAGGGGTTGTGCGGGGCGTCCCACTTGGGCTTTTCTTCTTCGGTGTCCAGGCGCAGCGTGACGTTGAGCATCTCTTCGCGGCGACCGCGGAACAGCGCCAGCGCACGGTGCGAGGGGATGGTGCCGATGGTTTCGGAGTAGTCAAAGTAGTCGGCGAACTTCTCGCCGGCGTCCTGCTTGCCGTCGACCACCTTGGACTCGACCACGCCGTGGTCGGTCAGGTATTCGCGCAGGCTTTGCAGCAGCGCGGCGTCTTCCGAGAAGCGCTCCATCAGGATCTGGCGCGCGCCGTCCAGCGCGGCCTTGGTGTCGGCCACGCCGGGGTTGTTGTCGCCCTCGGCGGTGGTGAAGGCTTCGCGGATGTACTTGGCGGCTTCTTCTTCCGGGTTCAGCGTAGGGTCGTTCAGCAGCGCATCGGCCAGCGCGGTCAGTCCGGCTTCGACGGCGATCTGGGCCTTGGTGCGGCGCTTGGGCTTGTAGGGCAGGTAGAGGTCTTCCAGGCGGGTCTTGTCTTCCGCGTGGGTGACGGCGTCCAGCAGCTCCGGCGTCATCTTGCCCTGCTCTTCGATCGAGGAAATGATCGCGGCGCGGCGCGACTCCAGTTCGCGCAGGTAGCGCAGGCGCTCTTCCAGCAGACGCAGTTGGATGTCGTCCAGGCCGCCGGTCACTTCCTTACGGTAGCGGGCGATGAAGGGGACGGTCGCACCTTCGTCCAGCAAGGCGATGGCGGCAGCGACCTGAACCGGCTTGGCGGCGAGTTCAAGGGCGAGTCGTTGTTCGATAGAAGGCAGCATGGTGAAACCCAGTCAACAGTAAAAAAGGTAATGCAAAGAAAAACAAGCGTTGGATGATACGCAATTCAACCGCACGCGCCAATCTTGACAAGCTGCGGCGGATTGGACGCGGGACGGCAAACTCGGGATAATCGCGGCTTTGCGACCCGATTCGTCGCGGCATTTCTGTCCATTCTTGCAACATGTCCATCCGTCTGATCGTCGGCCTCGGCAACCCCGGCCCTGAATATGAACAAACCCGGCACAACGCCGGCTTCTGGCTGGTCGACAACCTGGCCGGGCCGGTGCGCCTGACGCGCGAGGCGCGCTTCAACGCGCTGGCGCTCAAGACCCAGGTCTCCGGCAACGAGGTCTGGCTGCTGGAGCCGCAAACCTACATGAACCGCTCCGGCCAGTCGGTGGGCGCGCTGGCGCGCTTCTACAAGATTGCGCCGGAAGAAGTGCTGGTGGTGCACGACGAGCTGGACCTGGCGCCAGGCGTGGCGCGCATCAAGAAAGGCGGCTCCTCGGGCGGCCACAACGGCCTGAAGGACATCACCGCCGCGCTGGGCACCCAGGATTACTGGCGCCTGCGCCTGGGCATCGGCCATCCGCGCACGCTGGGCCTGCAGCAACCGGTGGCGGACTTCGTGCTGCACCGTCCGCGCAAGGAAGAACAAACGCTGATCAACGAGGCGCTGGACAAGAGCCTGAACGTGATCCCGCTGCTGTGCCAGGGCAAGTTCGAAGCGGCGATGATGGAGCTGCATACCGGGAAATGATGCGGAGGACGTCGAGGTCTGTGTTGCGGTGAATGCTGCGCCGGCGGCGTCATGTGGCACGGTCTTGCGCGCCATCCCGATCGGAACAGATTAGAACAAATGAACCAAAGAAAAAGGGGCGCCCGCCATGCGAGCGCCCCTTTTTTGCGTGCTTACTTCAGCGAGGAGAGCTTCTGCTCCAGGCCCTTCGCGTCAACCGCGCCGGGAATGCGCGAGCCGTCGGTGAAGAAGATGGTCGGCGTGCCGGTGACCTTCAGCTTCTGGCCCAGCGCCAGCACTTCCTCATGCGGCGCACTGCAGGCGGTCTGCGCGGCCGGGGCTTCCTTGCCGTTGAGCATCCAGTCGTTCCAGGCGCGGCTCGGATTAGGCGCGCACCAGATGTTGCGCGACTTGACGATGGAGTCCGGCGACAGGATGTTGTACTGGAAGGTGTAGATGGTCAGGTTGTCGACTTCCTGCAAGGTCTTGTGTAGGCGCTTGCAGTAGATGCAGTTCGGATCTTCGAAGATCGCAATCACGCGCTTGCCGTTGCCCTTGACGGTCTTGATCGCTTTATCCAGCGGCAGGCCGGAGAACGGCACCTGGTTGATGGACTCGATCTTTTCCTTGGTCAGGTCGCGGTAGGTCTGCGAGTCGACCACGCGGCCGATGAACAGGTACTGCGCCTTGGCGTCGGTATAGATGACGTCGCCGTCGATCTGGATTTCGTACAGGCCGGAGTACGGCGTCTTGGTCACGGCGTCAACCTTGGCGTCCTTGCCCAGGCGCGGCTCGATCAGTTTCTTGATGGTGGCTTCGGTGCTGTCGGCGGCTTCGGCCTGGGCGTGCGCGGAGACGCCGACGATGGTCGACGCCAGCAGCAGCGCCGCCATGCTGAAACGACGCAGGTTACGTGCCGCAGCGGCGGTCAGAGTTTTATTCATGCTTGTCCTGATTCAAATCAAACGCCAGGGCAATGTTCGCCGGGGCGGCCCGAAAGCCGCGCCAGGACTGCCTTGGCGGTCACCTCATGGGAATTGTTTATTGGATGGCGCAATGCGCTGGCGCGCGGCAAACCACCAGACGCCCGCCAGACGCATACCTTACCTCAAATCGGCCGCAATCACTTGCCCAGCGCATGCGCGATCAGCCGACGCTTTAAGACAGGCAGGCGGTTGACCAGGTTCATTCCGATATTGCGCACCAGGCGCAACGGCTCGGCTTCTGTCGAAAAAATGCGATTCAACCCGTCGGTGGCGACCTGCATCAGCAACACTTCCTCCTTGCGGGCGCGCGCGTAGCGACGCAGCACGCGACCGTCGCCGCAATCGTATTGGGGCTCGCGGTTGACCAGCGTGTCGATCAGCGCGGCGACGTCGCCGAAGCCCAGGTTCATGCCATGCCCGGCCATCGGGTGTACCACATGAGCGGCGTCGCCGATCAGGGCCACGCGCTGGTCGATCATCGCGTGCGGCTTGATCAGGCGCAGCGGGAAGGACTTGGCCACCTCCGGCTGCAAGGGCGTCAGCGCGCCCAGCACCGGCTCGGCCCATTGCGCCAGGCGCGCCGCCAGCTCCGACAGCGGCAGGCGCAGCAGTTGCTCCGCCAGCGCCTGCGGCGCCGACCACACCAGCGAGACGCGCTCGCCCGGCAGCGGCAGCAGCGCGATGACGCCGTCGGTCGGGCTGAACCATTGATAGGCCACGCCCAGGTGCGCCTTCTCGCAGCTGAAATTGGTGACGATGGCTTGCTGGCCGTAGGAGCGGTAATCCAGGCCGATGTCGCACTGCCCGCGCACCCAGGAATTGGCGCCGTCCGCGCCCACCACCAGCGACGCCGAGATGGCCTGGCCCGACTCCAGCGTCAGCGTGGCCGCATCCATTGAGGCCGACAGCGCGGTAGCCCGACCCTGCACCACGCGCACGTTGGGCGCAAAGCGCAGCGCGGCGTCCAGCGCCTGGTCCAGGTTGCGGTCTTCGATGATCCAGGCCAAGGCATTGGTGCGCGCGGCATAGGCATCGAAGCTGAGGAAGCCGGCCTGCGCGCTCTCGGCCAGGCCGTCGCCATGCACCGTCATGTTGTCCACCGGCGCGATGCGATCGGCATCCATCGCCTCCCACACCCGCACCGACGACAACAGGCGATGCGCGGTATGGTTCAGCGCGTAGACCCGCACGTCCCAGCTGGCCTCGTCACGGGCGGCGGGCCGCGCGGGCGGCGCCAGCAGCGTCACCTTGAAGCCGGCCTGCGCCAGCCCGAGCGCCGCGGTCTTGCCGACGGCTCCGTCGCCGACGATGCAGATATCGGTACCGGCCGCAGCCGGCGAAGAGGTGTGATGTTGTGCGGTGGATGTCATGGGATCGAATTATAAACGGGCCCCGAAAACTATTTTTCAAAAAGCCCTTGCATAATTTTTTTACGCTGCTATACTTCTCCGTCTTGGCCTGGTAGCTCAGTTGGTAGAGCAGAGGATTGAAAATCCTTGTGTCGGTGGTTCGATTCCGCCCCGGGCCACCAAGATGTATCAGAAAAGGCAGCAACGCACACGCGTCGCTGCCTTTTTTGTTTTCTGCGCCCGGTCGGCGATCCTGTTTCCCGCTCGTCGTCACCGGCGAAATCTTTGCGCGCGCAACGGCGCAAGGCCACCTGCGCGTATCCGCCTGCGGCAAGACCCCCTTGGTTGCCAGCCAGGCTAGCCCTCCCCCGACATCCCCGCCTGCAAATCAGCAACACTTCCTTTACACACAGGCCCGAAGACGCAAAACCAAGTAAAATCTGCCCCGCCAAACTGCAGGACGGACGTCGTTTTCTCATCGATTGCGAATCGTAATGCCGGTCGGATGGAACATCCTTGTCAGCGCCTCATCGCGCCGTCGACCGTCGGATTCAATGTGAAACGCCGACCTTTGGGTTGGCGTTTTGCATTTCAAGCCGCAAACAAATGCGCCGTCTGAAGGCGCATCCGGCTTGTTTTGTCTGGAATCAATCGAGCATCGCGCCGGCACGTGACCGGCAAGGGAGGCGCGCCTGAGGGGTCAGGCGCGGCCTGCCGTCGGTGCCGCTTTGCGCCGCCCAGGGGCCGGCGCGCAAGAAATGGGGGCGGGGGATCATGAAACACAACGAACCGGCGCAGGGGCGCGAGACGCCGTTCGCCTATCGCGCCGACATCGACGGGCTGCGGGCCATCGCCATCCTCAGCGTGGTTGCGTTTCACGCCTTTCCAAGCATGCTGCCGGGCGGCTTCGTCGGCGTCGATATCTTCTTCGTCATCTCCGGCTTCCTGATTTCGTCGATCATCTTCCGCGGCCTGGAGAAGGACAAATTCTCCTTTGGCGACTTCTATGTGCATCGCATCCGCCGCATCTTCCCCGCGCTGATCGTGGTGCTGACGGCCTGCTTCGTGTTCGGCTGGTTCTCCCTGCTGCCGGAGGAATACAAGCAGCTGGGCAAACACATGGCCGCCGGCGCCGGCTTCATCCAGAACTTCGTGCTGTGGAAGGAGTCGGGCTATTTCGACGTCGAGTCCGACATGAAGCCGCTGCTGCACCTGTGGTCGCTCTCCGTCGAGGAACAGTTCTATCTGCTGTACCCGCTGCTGGTGTGGGCCATCTGGCGCGCGAAGATGAGCGTGCGCGCCATGATCCTGCTGCTGATGGCGGCATCCTTCGCGCTGAACCTGTGGTGGATACAGGAAGACCCGGTGCGCACCTTCTACCTTCCAATCACGCGCGTGTGGGAATTGCTGGCCGGCGCCGTCTGCGCGCTGGTCGCATTGCGCGCCGGCGGCATGCCGATGCCGCGCCTGTGCGCCGACGATGCACGCAACCGCAACGTCCTCTCGGTACTGGGCTTGCTGCTGATCGTGGTCGCCATCGCGATCATCGACCGCACCCGCCTGTTCCCCGGCTGGTGGGCGCTGCTGCCGGTGACCGGCGCGGCGCTGCTGGTGCTGAGCGGGCCGCAGGCCTGGGTCAACCGGCATCTGCTGGCAAACCCCGTGATGGTCTGGGTCGGCCTGATCAGCTATCCCCTCTACCTCTGGCATTGGCCGCTGCTGTCGTTCACCCACATCCTGACGCCGACCGCGCCATCGCCCGGCGCGCGCGCTGCGGCGGTGGCGCTGAGCTTCCTGCTGGCCTGGCTGACCTACCGCCTGCTGGAACGCCCGATACGCTTCAGCAACAAGTCCTGGCTGGTGCCGGCCGCGCTGGTGCTGCTGCTGACGATCAACGGCTTTGCCGGCTTCAACGACTTCCACCGCAATGGCCTGTCCTTCCGGCTGCCGACCAATATCAAGCAGGAACCCGTCTTCGCCGGCAACACCGACACCATCTGCGAAAGCGCCGACGGCGCCGGCCTCGAATTCTGCCGCCAGTCGCGCGCGGGAAAACCCACGGTGTTCATCCTCGGCGACTCGCACGCCTGGCACCTGTTCCAGGGCCTGGCCTCGGCCGCCGAGGCCACCGGCGACATTGTCGCGATACGCGCCGTGGGCGCCTGCATGGGCTTCTCCGGCATCTCCTCCGACACCAAGCGCAGCGACTGCGCACCCGCCAAGGCGCGCATCGCGTCGGCGGCGGAAAACGACAGCGTCGATACCGTGGTCATCTCGGCCCGCTGGGACATGTACTTCAAGCAGCTGCCGCAGGAAAGCTTCGAGCGCGCCATCCGCGACACCTTGACCAGCCTGGGCCAGCGGCGCAAGCACATCGTCTTCGTGATGGATATCCCCATTCTCGACTTCCACCCCAAGTATTGCCTGGACATCCACCTGCCGCTGCGCCCCAACATCTCGGCCATGGGCACCTGCGCCGTCGCCCAACACACATTTGAGGAGCAGTCGGGCCGCTATCGCGAGGTCGTGATGGGTATCCTGAAGGACTTCCCCGACGTCGATGTCTACGACAGCGCCGCCAAGCTATGTCACGACAAGCTGTGCTGGGCCATGAAGGACGGCGAGTTGCTCTACCGCGACTACGACCACCTGTCGCAGGTCGGCTCGGATTACATCGCCAAATCGCTGTGGCCGGTGATTCAGCACCGGCCCATCGGCGCCCGGCCGGCAAGGCCGATGCGCGCGGCGAGCCCCGTCGACGAACCGGCCGGCCGCAGCGCCACCTGACAAAAAAAGCCGACCATCTCCGGTCGGCTTTTTTCTTGGTGGCTGCCCTGAATTCACTGCAATGACATCACTGCCGCTGCTCGACGCCATTCACGAAGCGCAGCTCCACCCGACGGTTGCGCTCGTCGCCCGGATCCACGCCCGGCAGCGGCTGCGAATCACCGTAGCCGGCCACGATCACGCGTCGGGACGCTTCACGGTCGGCGCGGCCGATCAACAGCAGGCGGGCTTCGCGCGCGCGGGCCGCCGATAACGTGAAGTTGTCATCGTAGACCGTGCAGAAGGCGCGCACATCGGTCACCGGCGCCTTCACCGGCTTGTCGTCGGTATGGCCTTCAACGTAGATGCGGCCGTTCTTGAACTGCGTGAGGTATTCCGCAATCCGGTTCTCGACCTTGGCGAAGGCGTCGCGCGCCTGCGGCTCGATGCAGGCGCTGCCGCGGCGAAAAGCGCCTTCCTTCAGGGTGATCTTGCCGGTGTCGGCATCGACGCTGACGAAGCGCGCCGCACCGGCCTGCGCCAGGGCGGACTTCATCTCGCCCAGGATCGAAGCCACCTGCTCGCGCGGCGCCTCCACCAACTGCACCGTCTGCACGGTCTCGACCACGTCCTGGCGGCGCGGCGTCTCTGCGTCCTTGCGTGCCGCCTCGCGCAGCGGCGCGGCCGCTCCGGATGCCGGCGCCCGCGCCAGCGATACCGCCAGCATCACCAACACGACCGCCGTCACGGCAGCCATCAGGTTGGCGACGACCATCCATACATTCGAACTGTGCTTCATCGCCCGCCCTCAACCCGCCACGCCGTCGCGACGGGAAGCCAAGGCGTGCAAGGCCTCCAGCAGCTCGGCATGGCGCACATGGTTGCGCTGCGCCTCGCCCTGCTGCAGGGCCAGCACGGCGTTGCCGGACTGGGTCAAGGCTTCGATCAACTGCTGCCGCTCGGCGGCCTCCTTCTCGGCAGCTTGCGCCGCGCGCGCCCGCAGGATATTGGCGCTCCAGTTCAGGCGCGCCTGCGCGGTCGGGAAGGCGATGGCCCAGATCTTCAGGAACAGGAAGGCGACGATGCCCCAGCTCGCGATGCGGAACTTGCCGCCCAGCGCATCCATGATCGGATTCAGGCTGGCGACCGCGTCAGCGCGACCGTTCAGCAAGCCGGCCGCATCGCTGAGCGCAATGCCCAGGCCGATGAAGGTGCCGAGCAGGCCGAACACCAACAAGAGGCCTGGCAAGGCCTCCGCCCAGCGTTCGGGTGCGGTGGCCACGGCCTGACTGAGCTCCTCGGGCGTGGCGTGAACAGCGGCGGCGCCCTCGCCTTCGAGCGCGGCCAGGCGTTGTTGCCAGTTGCCGGCGTGAGCAGCCCGGCGCAACAGCAGCGGAACGGCGACGATCGCCGCCAGAAAGACCAGGCCGAAAATCAGCTGCAAGGCGCCGAACGCCGATCCATCCAGCTGCGGCAGCAAGAACCACCAGACCGACTTACCCATGGCTGGCCACCATGCCGCGTTGATTTTCTCTCGCGCCCCCGCGCGCACCGGACTTCACCATCGTATTCACCCCTGTGTTGTGTTGTCGTCCCCTGCCGAAGCGGCGTACCAGCTGCTGCATGCCCCGGCCTGTGAAGTGGCAAGACTAACAGAAGAGCTCAGGCCGATCAGCCCTGCTGCTTGATTCCCGCAAAAATAAAACAGCCACAAAAAAGGGCTGCCCCACGGCAGCCCTTCTGATCCAGCTTGACCTGCGGCAACTCAGTGCGCAGGCATTACAGCGCCATGTCGGCAGCGGCGTTCGTCTTCGGCTTGTTCATGCTGGCTTTGCCCCCGTCAGCCGGCGTCGCCTTGGGCACGATGGCCGGTGGCGGGGCCAGTTGCAGCACCTCGCTGGTGTAGGCCCATTCCTTGGCGACCTGGTCCGGGTGATCGTTCAGCTTGGTGCCGTAGCTGGGCACGATCTGGCGGATCTTCTGCTGCCATTCAGGCGTCGCGACCTTGGCCTTGAACACCTTCTCCAGCACGGTGAGCATGATGGGCGCGGCGGTCGAGGCGCCCGGGGAGGCGCCCAGCAGGCCGGCGATGCTGCCGTCGCCGGCGGCCACGATCTCGGTGCCCAGCTTCAGCACGCCGCCCTTCTGTTCATCGCGCTTGATGATCTGCACGCGCTGGCCGGCTTGCCACAGGCGCCAGTCTTCCTTCTTGGCTTCCGGGAAGTACTCCTTCAGCGCGGCGAAGCGCTGGTCGTCGGACTGCATCAGCTGGCCTGCCAGGTATTCCACCAACGGATATTCGGCCACGCCGACCTTCACCATCGGCCAGGCGTTATGCGTGGTGGTGGTGGAGAACAGGTCCCACAGCGAGCCTTCCTTCAGGAACTTCGTGGAGAAGGTGGCGAAGGGGCCAAACAGGATCACGCGCTTGCCGTCCAGCACGCGGGTGTCCAGGTGCGGCACCGACATCGGCGGCGCGCCTACCGACGCCTTGCCGTAGGCCTTGGCCAGGTGGCGCTCGGCCACGGCCGGGTTGTCGGTCACCAGGAACGAGCCGCCCACCGGGAAGCCGGCGTATTCGCGCGCCTCCGGAATGCCGGACTTTTGCAGCAGCTTCAACGCGCCGCCGCCGGCGCCGATGAAGACGAACTTGGCGTCAGTCTGGGTGGTGCTGCCGTCCTTCAGGTTCTTGTAGCCGATGCGCCAGGTGCCGTCGGCGTTGCGGGTGATGTCCTGCACTTCGCTGGAGAGCTGCAGGCCGAAGTTGGGACGGGTCTGCAAGTAGGCGGCGAACTGGCGGGTGATCTCGCCGAAGTTGACGTCGGTGCCCAGCGGGGTCCAGGTGGCGGCCAGCTTTTGCTGGGGGTCGCGCCCTTCCATCATCAGCGGCACCCACTTCCTGATCTGCGCGTGGTCTTCCGAATACTGCATGCCGGCGAACAGCGGGCTGGCCTGCAGCGCCTCATAGCGCTTCTTCAGGTAGGCCACGTTGTCGTCGCCCCAGATGAAGCTCATGTGCGGAGTGGAGTTGATGAACGAGCGCGGATTCTTCAGCACGCCGTTCTTCACCTGCCAGGCCCAGAACTGGCGCGAGATCTGGAAGGCTTCGTTGATCTCGATGGCCTTGGCGATTTCGATCTTGCCTTCCTTGTTCTCGGGGGTGTAGTTCAGTTCGGCCAGCGCCGAGTGGCCGGTGCCGGCGTTGTTCCAGCCGTTGGAGCTTTCCTTGGCCACGCCGTCCAAGCGCTCGACCATTTCCATCGACCAGCCCGGTTCCAGCTCGTTGAGCCAGACCGCCAGCGTGGCGCTCATGATGCCGCCGCCGATCAGCAGCACGTCGACCTTCTTGACGTCGGCCGCATGGGACGCTGGCGAGACGACCAGCGTAAAAACGAATCCCAGCATGGCCAGGAAGGATTTTTTCAACATTGTGTAATCCATGTGTGATGAAAGGGTCCGGTCGCGCCGCGCGCCAACAAACCGACGCAGCGGCGAAAGTGTGTGCTTTCGTCGCCGTCGCGTAAGGCTGCGTGGACGTGGGATTTGCGGCAAGCGGCGCGGGGCCGGATTCAACTGGCCTTCCGGTTCCTGTCTCCGGCATTTGGGGCAATGCCTGTGCTGATCGTCTCCATCAGAGCGGACCGGGATGTGGCCATGTCGAGCGGCGCAGGGTAACACGCAGCGCTACCCACGGCGATTGCGGATATCCCTCATTTCCTTGCGCTCGGGCAAGGATTTGTTGCATTCGGCGTAAGGAAATCCCCGATACCGTGCAAACCCGGCGGCGGCGACAATCGCCTCATTCGTCAACACAGCAGCAAGCGATCCGCAGAAACCACCTCCGGCAGCCCCACGGCCGGCCCTGGAAGCAACCAATGCCGCACCAGCCGCAAGGACCCAGCATGCAAACCGTCACCCTCAAGCCGGAAAATTTCGCCTCCTACGTCTATCACGACCGCAATTTCAATTGCGATACCGCGAAGATCCTGCCCGGTGAGTACTACTACACCCACAACGACATGATGATCGTGACCGTGCTCGGCTCCTGCGTCTCGGCCTGCCTGCGCGACCGCGTTACCGGCATCGGCGGGATGAACCATTTCATGCTGCCCGACGGCGGCGGCGAAGCCGACAGCCCGGTCTCGGCCTCGATGCGCTACGGCACCTATGCCATGGAAGTGCTGATCAACGACGTGCTCAAGGCCGGCGCACGGCGCGAAAACCTGGAGTGCAAGGTGTTCGGCGGCGGCGCCGTGCTGCGCCACATGAACGCGCTCAACGTGGGCGAACGCAACGCCAAGTTCGTCAAGAGCTTCCTCTCGGCCGAGGGCATCCGCGTCGTGGCCGAGGATCTCAACGACATCTGGCCGCGCAAGGTGCATTTCTTCCCGCGCACCGGCAAGGTGCTGGTGAAGAAACTGAAGAATTCCAGCAATGAACTGATCACCAAGGAACGCGACTACGCCAGCAAGCTCTCGGCCAAGCCGGTGGGCGGCGAAGTCGACCTGTTCTGAGGCGCGATCTTTACCAGTGCAAATTATCGGCCAGCAAACCGCATGCCCGGAGCACAGTTTCCATCCGGCCGGTAGAATGGGGCGCATGGCCGCGCCCTCCGGCGCCGGCATGGGAAACCGATGAACGTCCCCGAACAGATCAATCTCATGTGCCGCCGCTGCGGCAGCAAAGAAGGCTTGCGCGCGCCGGCGTCGGCGCTGTGGCACTACGCCACCTGCATCAAGTGCCGCTACAAGCAGGCCGTCACCGAGCAGGTCAAGGCCGCCTGAAGCGGCGACGCCCCGGCAAGCCCGGCCCCACAAGCAAAAAGCGGAACGCCATGCGTTCCGCTTTTTTTTGCGCCGGCCGATGATGCGCCGGCATGCTCCCGCTTGTCGCGGGAACTGCGATCAGGCCTTCAGCTGGGTCAGGCCTTGGGCGGCAATCGCCTTCAGCCAGCCCAGGCCGGCCGAGGTGGCGCCGGCCGGGTTGTATTCGCAACCGATCCAGCCCTGGTAACCCAGCGTGTCGATCAGCTTCAGCAGGTAGGGATAGTTCAGTTCGCCGACGTCCGGCTCGTGGCGCTCGGGCACGCCGGCGATCTGGATGTGGCCGATGCCGGCCATGTCGCGCTTGAGCTTCACGGCAACATCGCCTTCGACGATCTGGCAGTGGTAGCAGTCGAACTGCACCTTCAGGTTCTCGGCGCCGATCTCGGCGCAGATGGCCTGGGCGTCATCCTGGCGGTTCAAGAAGAAGCCGGGGATGTTGCGCGTGTTGATCGGCTCGATCACCACGGTGAGGCCGGCCGACTCGGCCTGGTGCGCGGCGTAGGACAGGTTGTCCAGGTACACGGCGCGGTGCTTGGCGCGATCCTGCTCGGGCTTGATCAGGCCGGCCATCACGTGCAGCGTCTTGTTGCCGATCACGGAGGCGTACTTCAGCGCGGTGTCGATGCTGCGCTTGAATTCGTCCTCGCGGCCGGGCAGCGAAGCGATGCCGCGCTCGCCGGCGGCCCAGTCGCCCGGGGGCGCGTTGAACAGCGCCTGGGTCAGGCCGTTGGCGTCCAGGCGGGACTTGATTTCTTCAGGCGCGTAGTCGTACGGGAACAGGAATTCGACACCCGGGAAGCCGTCCTTCGCCGCAGCGGCGAAACGGTCCAGGAAGTCGTGCTCCACATACATCATGCTCAGGTTGGCGGCAAAACGCAGCATCGTGTTTCTCCTTGAATGGTGATGGTGGCCGGCACTGCCTTGCAGCCGTCGGCACGTTGAATATCAGGAACCTGTTTGCGGTCTCGCCGTAAGCGCAGACGAACCTCACGCTGAAACCGCAAACAGCTTCCGGACCTACCGGCACATTGCCGGCAGGCCCAGATACGACATATTACTTGTTCACGACGCTGGGCTTGGTGACCAGCGTTGCGATGGCGCCGACGATGAGCATCACGGCCAGCATGTACATGCCGGTGGCGTTGCTCTTGGTCAGGTCCTTGAAGTAACCGATCAGGTACGGGCTGACGAAGCCGGCCAGGTTGCCCACCGAGTTGATGGCGGCGATACCGACGGCAGCGGCCGCGCCCGACAGGAACGCGGTCGGCAGCGACCAGAACAGCGGTGCGCAGGTCAGCACGCCGGCGGCGGCCAGCGACAGCGAGGCGATCGAGATGGCGGTGTTGTCGGCGAACAAGGCGGCGCCGATGAAGCCCACGCAACCCATCATGGCCGGCACCACCAGGTGCCAACGACGCTCACGCTTCTTGTCGGCGCTGCGGCCGATCAGGTTCATGGCGATGATCGCGCAGCCGAACGGAATGGCCGACAGCAGGCCGATCTGCAGGTTGCCCACCACGCCGGTGGCCTTCACCAGGGTCGGCATCCACAGTGTCAGGCCGTATTGACCCATTACGAACGAGAAGTAGATCAGGCACATCAGCCACACGCGGCCGTCCTTGACGATGGCGCCAAAGCCGTGACCGCTTTCCTTGCCCTTCTGGTCGCCGTCGATATCGGCTTGCAGCACCTTCTTTTCGTCGTCGGTCAGCCACTTGGCGCTCTTGACGTCGTTGTCCAGGTAGAACAGGGTCACCAGGCCGATCAAAACGGCCGGGATCGCTTCGATCAGGAACATCCACTGCCAGCCTTCGAGGCCGCCGTTCTGGTGGAACGCGTCCATGATCCAGCCCGACAGCGGGTTGCCCAGGATGCCGGCGACCGGAATGCCCGACATGAACACCGCGATCACCTTGGCGCGGCGATGCGAAGGGAACCAGTAGGTCAGGTACAGGATGATGCCGGGGTAGAAGCCGGCTTCGGCCAGGCCCAGCAGGAAGCGCAGAATGTAGAACTGGGTCGCGTTCTGCACGAACATGAACACGGCCGACAGCAGGCCCCAGGTGATCATGATGCGGGCGATCCAGATGCGCGCGCCGACCTTGTGCATCAGGATGTTGGACGGCACTTCGAACAGGAAGTAACCGATGAAGAACAGGCCGGCGCCCAGGCCGAACACGGTTTCCGAGAAACCGAGGTCAACCGACATCTGCAGCTTGGCGAAGCCGACGTTGACGCGATCCAGGTAAGCGATCACGTAGCACAGCATCAGGAACGGCATGATGCGCCAGAAGACTTTCTTGTACAGGCCGTCCTTGGCCTGCTCGTTGGAGCCGGTTGCGACGCCGGCGTTGGTTGCGGTGGTCATGCTTCTACATCTCCCAAAGTAGGTATCGGCCGCTTGCGACGGCCGCTGGTTGCTTGGCGCCCGCTGGTCGGCGGGCAATTTATGGATTCAATATGGACGGGTGCGATCGGCTGGCGCGCATCGTCGCTCGCTGAGCGCGACGACGATGCATGAGGCGGGCATACGACTGCGTGGTCAAAATTGATCGTCCGGTCTTGTGCCGGCTCTGCTTTCCCCCGCGCGCGCGGCGTATGGCGCGTGCGGAAGACGCATGGCAAAAAGCGACGCCATGCGGGCGTTGTTGCGAACTGCAAATTGAGGCTTGCCTGCGTGAGACTTACCAGCGCGCCTTGAAGGTGTCGCGCAGTTCCTGCAGCGCGGACTCTTCCAGCGGAGCGACGTCGCCGCCGGCCAGGTGCCAGAGCTTGGCGGTTTCTTCCAGCTCCTCCAGCGCGAAGGCGGCCTTGGAGACCGAGCTTTCCCACACTACCGGACCGAGGCGCTCCAGCAGCACGCCGCGCACCTTGGTGGCGATCTTTGCCACCTGCTCGGCGACTTCGGCCGCGCCGGGGCGCGCGTACTTGATCAGCGGGATATGGCCGACCTTCATCACGTAATACGGCGTGATCGGCGGCAGCACGTCTTCGTCCTTCCACACGCCGTTGATGGTCAGGCTGACCAGGTGGGTGGAGTGGGTGTGCACGACCGCGTGCATCTCGGGATTGTTGTCGTAGACGGCGCGATGCAGCACCAGGGTCTTGGAGGGCTTGTCGCCCGAGACCCAGTTGCCGCCCGCGTCGACCTTAGAGATCGCGGCCGGATCGAGGAAACCGAGGCAGGCGTCGGTGGGCGTGATCAGCCAGCCGTCATCCAGGCGGGCGCTGATGTTGCCCGCCGAACCGACGGTGTAGCCGCGCTGGAACAGCGAGGCGCCGATGCGGCAGATCTCTTCGCGCAGCTTGGCTTCGACGCTCATGCCGGCTTCCCTTCGAGCACGCGCAGCGCCTTCTCGAAGAAATCGACGGTGCCGAAGTTGCCCGACTTCAGGGCCAGGGCGATCGGTTGCTCGTCCAGCGTGGCGGTGGCCGGCACGCCCGGATCGATCTGCGGGCCGATGCGCAGCGCGCGCACGTCCAGCGCCTGCACCACTGCGCCGGAGGTCTCGCCGCCGGCCACCACGAAGCGGCGCACACCGCGCTGCTTCAAGCCCGAGGCAATCGACGCCAGCGCCTGCTCGACCATGTGGCCGGCCTTGGCCACGCCCAGTTCCTTTTGCACCGCCTTGACTTCGTCAGGGGTGGCGGTGGCGTAGATCAGCACCGGTTCATTCTTGATGCGCTCGTCGGCGAAGGCCAGCGCCTGGGCCACCACGTCTTCGCCGCGGGCCAGCGCCAGCGGGTCGATGCGGAAGGCCGGACGAGTCGCTTTCCATTCGGCGACCTGGGCATTGGTGGCCTTGGAGGCGCTGCCTGCCAGCACGATCGCCAGACCGTCGACCTTGGGCAGCTGGGCCGCTTCGCCCACGGCGTGCAGCAGGCCGGCGCGACGGAAGTTCTCGGGCAGGCCCAGGGCCACGCCGGAACCGCCGGTGATCAGTTTCAGTTCGGCGCAGGCTTCGCCCAGGGTGAACAGGTCCTTGTCCGACACGGCGTCGGCAATGGCCATCTTCACGCCGTCGGCGCGCAGCGCGGTGAAGCGCTCCTGCACCGCCGCCGCGCCGCGGGCCACGGCGTCGTAGCGCACCAGGCCGACCTTGGATTCGGTCTGGCGCTGCAGCACGCGCACCAGGTTGGCGTCGGTCATCGGGGTCAGCGGATGGTTTTCCATGCCGGATTCATTCAACAGCGCGTCAGCCACGAACAGGTAGCCGCGGTAGATGGTGCGGCCGTTTTCCGGGAAGGCCGGGCAGGCGATGGTGAAGTCGGCGCCCAGTTCCTTCAACAGCGCGTCGGTCACCTGGCCGATGTTGCCGGCGTCGGTGGAGTCGAAGGTGGAGCAATACTTGAAGAAGAACTGCGTACAGCCCTGCTGCTGCAGCCAGCGCAGCGCGGCCAGCGATTGCTCGATGGCGTCGGCGGCCGGAATGGTGCGCGACTTCAGCGCGATCACCAGCGCATCCGCGGCCACGGCCGGCATCTGCTCGGGCACGCCGATGGTTTGTACGGTGCGCATGCCGCCGCGCACCAGCATGTTGGCCAGGTCGGTGGCGCCGGTGAAATCGTCGGCGATGCAACCGAGAAGAGGTTTGGCTTGTGACATGGTGGACTCCTGAATCTGTTCGGTGCTGTGCTTACTTGGCCTTGGCCGGCGGCAGGTCGATGCCCGGGAAGATCTTGATGACGGCCGAGTCGTCCTCGCCGCCGTGGCCGGCGGTGGAGGCCATCATGAACATCTGGTGGGCAGCGGCCGACAGCGGCAGCGGGAATTTGCTGCGGCGGGCGGTATCGAGCACCAGGCCCAGGTCCTTGACGAAGATGTCGACGGCCGACAGCGGGGTGTAGTCGCCGTTGAGGATGTGCGGCACGCGGTTCTCGAACATCCAGGAGTTGCCGGCGCTGTGGGTGATGACGTCGTACAGCGCGTCCGGGTTCACGCCTTCGCGCAGGCCCAGGGCCATGGCTTCGGCCGAAGCAGCGATGTGCACGCCGGCCAGCAGCTGGTTGATGATCTTGACCTTGGAGCCGATGCCGTGCGCGTTGCCCAGGCGGTAGACCTTGCCGGCCATGCCGGCCAGCACGTCTTCGATCTTGGCGTAGACCTCGTCGGGACCGGAGGTCATCATGGTCATCTCGCCCGAAGCCGCGCGCGCGGCGCCGCCGGAGACCGGCGCGTCCAGCAGCAGCAGGCCCTTTTCGCCCAGGCGCTTACCCAGTTCGATGGCGAAGTCCGGCGCCACGGTGGCGCTGGAGATGACCACGCTGCCCGGCTTGAGCGTGGAGACTACGCCGTTTTCGCCGAACAGCACGGTCTCGGTCTGGGCGGCGTTGACCACCAGGGTGATCACCACGTCGACCGCCTTGGCCAGTTCGGCCGGGTTGGCGCAGGCCACGCCGCCGGCGGCGGCGAACTTGTCCAGCGCTTCCTGGCGCACGTCACAGGCGTGCACATTGAAGCCGGCGCGCAGCAGCGAACCCGCCACGCCAAAACCCATCGCGCCCAAACCGATCACACCTACATTCCTGGACATAGTCGTCTCCACTCAGATGGCGCGCTGCACGGTCGTCGCGTTGTCGCGAGGCAGCCTGATGCGCCGGTTGATGATGTAACGCCGGCCCAAGCCGGCGTCGCTGTTCGTAAATCCTTGTTGTGCCTGGCCGGGCTCAGCTCTGGCCCTGGCTCAGGCGACGCGCCGCATTGAACATGTGCGTCTGCGCCGCGTTGCGCGCCGCCATCTCGTCGCCGGCGCGAATCGCCGCGACGATGGCTTCGTGCTCATCGCGCACCTGGCGCGAAAAATCTTCATAACGGGCTTCATTGCCGCGCGTGACCGCCGTGGCCGCCTCCAGATACTGCGAGAGGAACTCCAGCGTCTTGATGAAGTACGGATTGCGCGTGGCCTGGGCCAGCGCGCGGTGGAAGGCCACATCGGCCGCCACGCCGTCGCCGCCGTCGGCCACGTCATGGCCGATGCGCGCCAGCGCGGTCTCGATCGCCTCGATATCCTCGTCCGTGCGCCGCTTGGCCGCCTGCGCCGCCACTTCGGCCTCGATGGCGCGGCGCAGCTCGACGATCTGCAGCACCGCCTCGGGCGAACTCACTTCCGTGTAGTCAATGCGCAGCGGCTTGATGCCCGCCTGCTCCGTCACGAAAACGCCGCTGCCCTGGCGCGGTTCGACCACGCCTTCATGCTTCAGACGCGCGATTGCCTCGCGCACCACGGTGCGACTGACACCGAACTCCTGCGCCAACACCGCTTCGGTCGGCAATTTGCTGCCACGGGGGAAGGCGCCGCCATCGATGTTGTCCAGCAATTGCCTGGCAACAGTGTCGCTCAGCGCCTGTGCGGGGATCTTCTGAAACATGCTGTCTCGCGTCGTTATCGTAAGGTTATCCGGTCATCATACAAATTTATCCAAGGGTCGGCAACGCGATTTTTTCTCTTTACCGGGAGAAACAGACAACTATGGAAGAAGATAATTTGATTTAGGCGAAGTTGATGAGATATATGAATCAATTCGCTCCAGTCATCAAAATTTCATATAACTGAGCCGGCGACGAATTTTTACCTTTGCTGCCGCGCGGGCCGGCCCGCTTGGCGCATTGCGCGCCCGCCCGGCATCGCCGCGATGGCAGCCAACCAGTTCACGCCCCGGCCCGCCGCGCTCTACAATCACGCTTTGGCCCACTTCGGCTCAGCCACGACCACCTCCATGCCCTACGATCTCTCAGACAAACTCGTCATCGGAATTTCCTCGCGCGCGCTGTTCGACCTGGAGGCCGAAAATTCCATCTACGCTGAAAAGGGCGTGGAAGCCTATTCCAGCTACCAGCGCGCTCACGAGAACGACGCGCTGGAACCCGGCACCGCCTTCCCGCTGGTCAAGGCCCTGTTGAAATTGAACGAACTGATCCCCGAGCGCCGCCTGGTGGAAGTGGTGGTCATCTCGCGCAACACGCCCGACACCGGCCTGCGCGCCTTCAACGCCATCGCCGCCCACAAACTCGACATCAGCCGCGCGGCGTTCACCGGCGGCGGCCCGACCGCGCCGTACCTGAAGGCCTTCAAGATCGACCTGTTCCTCTCGCGCGATACCGGCGACGTGCAGGAAGCCATCGACGCCGGCGTTGCCGCGGCCCAGCTCTACACCGCACCAGTGGATTACAGCGCCCCGGAAAGCCAGATCCGCATCGCCTTCGACGGCGACGCCGTGCTGTTCTCGCCGGAGTCCGAACGCATCTTTGCCGAGAAGGGCCTGGAAGCCTTCGCCAAGCACGAGCAGCGCCACCGCAAGAAGGCAATGAAGGAAGGCCCGTTCGCCAAGCTGCTGCTGGCCCTCTCCGAGATCCAGAAGCAGTTCCCGCCCAAGGAATGCCCGGTGCGCATCGCCATCGTCACCGCGCGCAACAGCCCGGCGCACCAGCGCGTGATCCACACGCTGCGCACCTGGAACGTCAACGTCGACGAAGCCTTCTTCCTCGGCGGCCTGAAAAAAGCCGAAGTGCTGCAAGCCTTCGGCGCGCACATGTTCTTCGACGACCAGGAAGGCCACGTGGAAACCGCATCGGTGGTGGTGCCCTCGGGCCGCGTTCCCTACAAGGGCGGCCAGCTCACCGCCGCGCGCAAGGCCGGCGGCGCGGCCAAACCGGCGGCGCGCGCCGCCAAGCGCTGACAGAAAAATCTATCGTTGCAGCAATGAGGCTTACGGCGCCACCCAGTGCGCCGAGCCGCCGTCAGCCGGCAAGAACACCGCGCGCCGATGCGCCCCCGGCGAGATATCCAGATATTCGATGCGCGACAGGCTCACTGCCACCACCGCAAAGTTGACGTAACCGGCCGCAGGGTCGACGCCGGCCGGCACGTGCGCGGCTTCGGGCGTGCCTACCGGCGTGCCCGGTGCGTGAGGGGTCTGGTACAGGATCAGGGAATGCGGACGGTTGGCGGCCCAGGCGGCGCGTGTGAGCTCGTCATCGGCGTGGATCGTCGCCCGGCCTTCGATGCGGATCTGGCGAAAGTTGGGCAGGTCGCAGACCACCAGCGACAGCCGCGGGTCGCGTCGCAGCTCGGCCACCTTGGCCGAGCGCAGGTCGGTGTGCAGCAGCAGCGTGCCGGACGCACGGTCGATGCCGCGCAGCACCACGGTGCGCACCTGCGGCGCGCCGTCCAGGCCGACGCTGGCGAGCTGCCACATGGTAAAGGGCGACAGCCCCGGCCCGGCGCCTTCGGCCAGGCATTGCCAGAGGTGCTCTTCGATGTCGGCCAGGGTGGCGGGCTGCATGCGGTCCTTTCAATGCGGGTGCGGCGCGCCGATCACTCTGCCGGCGCGGCCCGCGAGCATACCAAAGAAACCCATCACCACCGAGATGGCGGCGGTTGCCGCCAGCACCAGGTTCCAGTCGCCGAGGGCGTCGTGCAGGCGCCCCATCAGCATCGGGCCGGCGGCGGCCATCAGGTAGCCCACGCATTGCGCCATGGCCGACAGCGACGCCGCCTGCTGCGGCGTGGACACGCGCATGCCGACAAACGCCAGGCCGAGGATGAACACCGCGCCGCTGCCGAAGCCGAACACCGGCACCCAGACGATGGCCAGGGACGGCCACACGATCAGCCCGAGCGCACCCACTACGCACATCGCCGCGGTGCCGCCGGCGATCAGGCGCTGGTCCTGCATGCGCCTGACCAGCGGCACCAGCAACAGACCGGCCACGGCGGACGAAAACTGCAGCAGGCCGTGCAGGTTGCCGGCCTCGACCGGGCCCTGGCCGTTGGCCACCAGCATCGACGGCAACCAGGCCGTCACCACGTAATAGACGAAGGAATTGGTGCCGAGGAACAGCGTCACCTGCCAGGCCAGCGCCGAGCTCCACACCGAACCCGACTTGGCCGGCGTGGCGGCCGGCGGCGTATGCCTGGCCAGCTGCGGCAGCCACGCCAGCATCGCCACCAGTGGCAGCACGATGAAGCTGGCCAGCGCCCACGACCAGCCGAGCCGTTCAGCCAGCGGCACGGCGCAGACCGAGCCCAGCGCCGAGGCGGTATTCATGGTCAGCCCGTAGATCGCGGTCAGGCGCGTCAAGTCGTGGGGAAAATCGCGCTTCAACAAGCTGGGCAGCAGCACATTGCCGCCGGCGATGCCGCCGCCGATGATGCAGGTGCCGATCAGCAAGGCCGCAGCCGAGCCGGTGGAACGCAGCGCGATGCCCAGCGCCACCAGCAGCATGGCCAGAAACAGCGTGCGCTCCAGCCCGACGCTGCGCGCCACCCAAGCCGACACCGGCGACAGCAGCGCGAAGCAGGCCAGCGGCAAGGTCAGCAGCAGGCCTGCGATGCCGGCGCTGAAGCCGAAGGCCTGCTGCAGCGATTCGATCAGCGGGCCGACGCCGGTCACCGGCGCGCGCAGGTTGGCGGCGATCAACAGGATGCCGAGGATGAGCCAGCCGGCGCCGACGACGGCGGGATGAGCGGGATGAGCGGGATGAGGGGTAGCCGCAGGAGTAGCGGCAGGAGTGCGTTCGGTCATGGTTCGATGTGAGCGAGATCAGGGACGATCAAGCTTACCCAATCAGGGGCCGCACGTATTTGGCTACAATGCCAGCATATTGCTAAAAACTGCCAATCGACCAACAGCCTGCCGTCGTCCCCAAAAACCATGCCCGCCCTGCACGCCTGCCTTGTCGACCATGACCCCGACCGCCTGTCTGCGCCGGTCACGGCCCTGCACGTGCATACCCGCGAGAGCGAGCGCGAGAAGCCCTTCCATACGCACCGGCGCGGGCAGCTGGTGGTGGCGCTGCACGGCGCGGTCACCTGCGAGACCTCGCAGGGCATGTGGATCGTGCCGCCGCAGTGCGGCGTGTGGATCCCGCCGGGCGTGGCGCACAGCAATCGCGTCACCGCCGACGGCCGGGTGTGCTTCCTGTTCGTCGATCCGGCGGCGGCCGCCATGCCGGGGGCGTGTTGCACGCTGGCGCTCAATGCGCTGCTGATCCAGATGATCCGCCACCTGGCCGACCAGCCGCAGGAATACGCGCCCGACAGCCGCACCGCGCGCCTGGCCGCAGTGCTGACCGAAGAGCTGGCGCACATGCAGGCGCAGAGCCTGCCGCTGCATCTGCCGGTGCCCGACAACTCGCGCCTGCGCGGCATCGCGCGCTGGCTGGCCGAGCATCCCGCCGACCGCAGCACGGTGGCCGACTGGAGCGCGCGCTGCGCCATGAGCGAACGCAGCTTCGCGCGCTTCGTGCAGGCCGAGACCGGCATGACCTTCGGTCGCTGGCGCCAGCAGTTCCACATCATGGTGGCGCTGCAGCAGCTGGCCTCGGGCGCGTCGGTGCAGCGTGTGTCACAGGAGCTCGGCTATGACTCGGTCAGCGCCTTCATCACCATGTTCAAGAAAACCCTGGGCAAGCCGCCGGCACGCTTCATCGCGGAACGACAGGCGACCTGACGCGGTCATCCCTTTATCCCACTCTTCCCTCCCCGCCCCTTATGGAAACCGAACTCAAACTCCTGCTCGATCCCGCCCACACCAAGGCTCTCATCAAGCATCCGCTGCTGGCCCGCCATGCGCTGGTCGCGCCACGCACCAAGGACCAGACCGGGGTCTACTTCGACACCGCCGGGCACGATTTCCGCAAGCACGACGCCGGCCTGCGCGTACGCCGCACCGGCAAGGAATACGTGCAGACGCTCAAGGCCGGCGGCGGCGTCAGCGGCGGCCTGCACCAGCGCAACGAGTGGGAATCCATCGTGGCCGGCGAGCAGCCCGACCTGGCCGTGCTGCACGAGATGGTGCCGGCCAACCACGCTTGGCGCGAGCGCATCCTGTCGCCGGAAGCGGCCGCGCGCATCCGCCCCATCTTTGCCACCCATATCAAGCGCATGCTGTGGGACCTGCAGCTCGATGACGGCGCCGAGGTCGAGTTCGTGCTCGACCAGGGTACGGTCGAGCACGGCCGGCTCAACGTCGCGGTATGCGAGATCGAGCTGGAGCTCAAGAGCGGCAGCCCGCTGGCGCTGTTCGACTTCGCGCTGGCGCTGATGCAGGACATCCCGCTGCGCATCGGCATCCAGAGCAAGGCCCAGCGCGGCTACACGCTGTACCACCAGGCGCAGCCGGAGACCGACACGACATCCGGCTCGGCCACCAAGGCCAGGCCGCTGCGGCTGTCGAAGAAGATGGGGCTGGAGCAGGCCTTCGGCGCCATCGTCGGCAACTGCATCGAACAGATCCAGGCCAACGACATCGCCGACGGCGATCCGCAGGACGTCGAACGCCTGCACCAGATGCGCGTGGGCGTGCGCCGTCTGCGTTCGGCCTTCACGTTGTTCCGTGACGTGATCCCGCTGCCGCAGTCGCTGGCGGCAGAGTTCGAATGGTTGTCGACGCGCATCGGCGCCGCGCGCGACTGGGACGTGCTGGCCGGCTCGACGCTGACCGCCCTGCCCGCCGACGCGCCCGCTGCCATCAACCTGAAGGCAGTGCAAGAGGCGGCGCGCAAACAGGCCACGGCCATGCACAAGGGCGCGGTCGAGGCCGTGGCATCGACGCGCTACACCGCGCTGGTGCTGCAGTTCGGCCGCTGGCTGCTGGGCGCGCAATGGCGTGACGGCATGGATGAACAGCAGCGGGCACAGCTATCGCAATCGCTGTCGCGCTTCGCGCGCGAGATGCTGCGCCACGACGAAAAGCGCATGAAAAAGCGCGGCCGCAAGATGGAAGAAGACCCGCGCTCGCGCCACCGCACCCGCATCGCCGCCAAGAAGATGCGCTACGACACCGAGTTCTTCCAGGCGCTGTACGGCGAAAAAAGCAGTCGTCCCTACCTCAAGGCGCTGTCGCGCCTGCAGGACCAGCTGGGCATGCTGAACGACATCGCCGTCGCCGGCGAACTGCTGGAACAACTGCGCGGCAAGCACCCCACACTGGCCGCCGGCATCGCCTACGCCAGCGGCTTTCTGGCCGGACAAGCCGGCGACGGACAAGCCAAGGCCAAGCGGCTGTGGAAGAAATGGAAGGAGCAGGACTTGCCGCAGTAAAGCGTTGCGCTCAGATCGGAGCGCTGGTTTCGATGCGCCATGCGCAGGCTTGTCCGATCTGAACCGGTATCGTCCATACGCTGCAAACGACGCTGGGTCCCTGCTTTCGCAGGGATGACGGATTGCGTGAGATAGCGAGCCTGCTTTTGTGTGAGCGCGGATGAAGCTTGAGTGACGGATACCGGCGCTGACGAAACGCGACGAACGACACTGGATCCCGGCCTGCGCCGGGATGACGGATTACATGAGATAGCGAGCCACTTTTGCAAGCACTGAAGAAGCTTGAGCGGCGGATGCCGGCGCTGACGAAGTGCGACGAACGACGCTGGATCCCGGCCTATGCCGGGATGACGGATTGCATGAGACAGCGAGCCGCTTTTGCAAGCACTGAAGAAGCTTGAGCGACGAATACCGGCGCTGACGAAGCACTACGAACGACACTGGATCCCGGCCTTCGTCGGGATGACGGATTGCGTGAGATAGCGAGCCGACACATCGATGCCGCAGGCGAGCAACAAGCATACGAGGCCGAAGGCGAGGAAGAAACAGCGCGATGCCGCAGGCGAGCTCCAATCCCGATGCCACAGGCGAGGCGGATGGCATTTCCCCTTGTGGGCCAGCCGTCGGAGTGCGCTGAAAAATGGATCAGCAAGGCAACCGGAGCGCAGCGACTTTGCCTTGCCCATTTTTCAGCGCGCTCC
>NZ_JAGIPZ010000021.1 GCF_017814915.1 Herbaspirillum sp. LeCh32-8
TCGCCGTGCGCAAAGTTGATCAGGTTCAGCACGCCGTACACCATCGTGTAACCCAACGCGATCAGCGCATACATGCTCCCTAGCACCAATCCGTTGATGATCTGCTGGATGAAAATGTCCATGGATAACTCTTCACTCTGAAATGATGAAAAATGTCGGGGCGATGAGGCCGCCGACAAAACCTGCAGATGAGCAAAATTCGTTCCCGCCTGCCAGGATGACCGTCTCAGGTCTTCATAAAAAGACCATTGCCAATCCTGCGCGATCGGATACGCCAGGCAGGGAATAAAAGAGGAAATCGCTTCAGCCGCTATCGCCGCGGATGCGCACGATGCGCTTGAGGCTGGAATGCCGGATAGGCCGACAGCTGCCGGTGGGCATGTGGACTTGCATGTGGGTGCTCCCTGTCTCCTGTTACGCCGCTGGTGCGGCGTGGCGCCCTGCCTGCGTACAACTGCGGCGGGCTTGCGCGTGCCTGCCTGGTGGGTGGCACGTCAATATTGGTGCGGAATTATACGCAGAACGGACGCACAATCTAGACAAAAGACGAGGCTGTTACATAAGAATTGCGGTAAGACCAATCAATTCCGTGGCTTTCATGCAGCAGGGATCGCAGAAATGAAAAAGGCTTGCATCCGCAAGCCTTTTCCTGCAATCAAGCCTTTCGGCGACGCGCCGCCGAAGATCAGGCGCTTTCCGCCGTGGCGCGTGCGCCCAGGCCCTTGGGCAGCGGGAAGGTGACGTTTTCCTCGATGCCGTCGAGTACACGCACGCTGCGCGAGCCGATTTCCTTCAATCGGTCGATCACGGCCTGCACCAGCACCTCGGGCGCCGAGGCGCCGGCGGTCACGCCGATGCGTTGCTTGCCGGCCACCCACTCGGGCTGGATCAGCGCGGCGTTGTCGATCATGAAGGCGGGCACGCCTTTCTTCTCGGCCAGCTCGCGCAGGCGGTTGGAGTTGGAGCTGTTGGGGCTGCCGACCACGATCACCACATCCACCTGCGGCGCCATGAACTTCACCGCTTCCTGGCGATTGGTGGTGGCATAGCAGATGTCGCCCTTCTTCGGTTCGGCAATCGCCGGGAAGCGCTGGCGCAGGGCGGCGATGATCTCGGCAGTGTCGTCCACCGACAGCGTGGTCTGCGACACGTAGGCCAGCAGCTCGGGATCAGCGACCTGCAGGCTCAGCACGTCGTCCACGGTTTCCACCAGGTGCATGCCTGCTTCGGTCTGGCCCATGGTGCCTTCGACCTCGGGGTGACCGGCGTGGCCGATCATGATGATCTCGCGCCCCTCGCGGCGCATCTTGGCCACTTCCATATGGACCTTGGTCACCAGCGGGCAGGTGGCGTCGAACACGGTCAGGCCGCGCTCGGCGGCTTCCGCCTGGATCGCCTTGGAGACGCCGTGGGCCGAAAAGATGACGGTATTGCCGGCCGGGACGTCGGCCAGCTCTTCGATGAACACCGCGCCCTTGGCGCGCAGGTCGCTGACCACGTAGGCGTTGTGCACGATCTCGTGGCGCACGTAGATGGGCGCGCCGAACTGCTGCAGCGCGCGCTCGACGATCTCAATGGCGCGGTCGACGCCGGCGCAAAAGCCGCGCGGCTGTGCGAGCAGGATTTCGGATTCCGCTTTATCCATAGTGGCTTCCTTGATTCAAAACTTGTCTGGCGTTGTGCTGCTGATGTTGGACCGGATCACAGAATTCCAATGATTTTCACTTCAAACTTCAGCGTCTGGCCGGCCAAAGGGTGATTGAAATCGAAGATGGCCCCATCATCGTCGATCGACCGGATGATGCCGGCGAAACGACCGCCACCGGGCGCGGCGAAGTCCACCAGGTCGCCCACGCGGTAATCCTCGTCCATGGAAGAGTTTTCTTCCAGCGTGGCGCGCGAGATACGTTGGATCAGCTCGTCGCTGCGCTCGCCGAAAGCCTTTTCGGGCGGCAGCTCGAAGGTCTGGTGAGTGCCTTCCGGCAGGCCCAGCAGGCAAGCCTCCAGGAACGGCGCCAGCTGGCCCTGGCCGAACTGCAGCGTCGCCGGGTTTTCGTTGAAGGTGCTGACGATGTCCTCACCGTCCAGCGAAGCCAGGCGGTAATGCAGGGTGAGGTAGGCGTTGTCGTTGACGACCGGGACGGATGGGCTGGACATGAAAGGAATTCAGAGATGCACAAGAACCCGCTATTGTAAGCCACGTTTGCCCGCCGCGTCGCGCCACAGGCGCGGCGGGCCCAGCCGGGCGCCCCGATCTTGCCGGCGCTGTTGATCCTGCTCAAGCCCCCCTCCACTTCACCTCATCATAACGACATGGCAATAACAGATTGGCCTGAAGACCAGCGCCCGCGCGAGCGCCTGATTCGCCAAGGGGCCGCCGCGCTGTCCGACGCCGAATTGCTGGCGGTGTTCCTGCGCGTCGGCGTGGCCGGCAAGAGCGCGGTCGACCTGGCGCGCGAGATGCTGCAGCGCTTCGGTTCGCTGGATGCCCTGTTCGGCGCCAGCCTGCCCAAGTTTTCAGCCATCAACGGCCTGGGTCCGGCCAAGTACGCCCAGCTGCAGGCCGTGCTGGAACTGGCCAGGCGGGCGCTGGGCGAACAGCTGGAAGACGGCGCGCTGCTCAATTCGACCCAGGCGGTCGGCCAGTACCTGAAACTGCTGTTCAAGAACAAAGGTCATGAATGCTTCATCGTGCTGTTCCTGGACGTGCGCAACCGCCTGATCTCGACCGAGGAAATGTTTCGCGGCACGCTGAGCCAGGCCAGCGTCTACCCGCGCGAAGTGGTCAAGGCGGCGCTGGCGCGCAACGCCGCAGCGGTGATCCTGGCGCACAACCACCCTTCCGGCGATCCCCGCCCCAGCCAGGCGGACGTGGAACTGACCGCGATGCTGAAACAGGCGCTGGGACTGGTTGAGGTACAGGTGCTGGACCATTTCGTGGTGGCGGGAACACGCACGCACTCCTTTGCGGAGCACGGCCAAATGTGAGACCGACGCTCAGCAATCGCACGTAAGTCCTTGTTGGAAAGGGGATTTTTTGCAGAAAACCGTTTAGTGCGAAGGTGCCTGGCGCAAATTGTTAAATTTAACAAAAATACAAAGACACCATTTTTTTCTGCAAGTCATTGAAAAATCAATGTTTTTTCCCTATACTCTCGTTTTTCCCAAATTCGGAAATTTTTAAGGAGTACTAACATGGCACGTGTCTGCCAAGTCACCGGGAAGGGGCCGATGGTCGGCAACAACGTTTCCCATGCAAACAACAAGACCAAGCGTCGTTTCCTGCCGAACCTGCAGAATCGTCGTATTTTCGTCGAATCCGAGAACCGCTGGGTTTCGCTGCGTTTGTCCAACGCCGGCCTGCGCGTGATCGACAAGATCGGCATCGATGCCGTCCTGGCCGATCTGCGTGCTCGCGGCGAAAAAGTCTAACTAGCAGAGTAAAGGAAATCTATCATGGCGAAATCCGGCCGCGACAAAATCAAACTGGAGTCGACCGCAGGTACTGGTCACTTCTACACCACCACCAAGAACAAGCGTACTACGCCCGAAAAGATCACCATCATGAAGTTCGATCCCAAGGCTCGTAAGCACGTCGAATACAAAGAGACCAAGATCAAGTAATTGATCCCTCTCTTGGTGATGAAGAACCCCGCTCTGGCGGGGTTTTTTATTGCCTGCGCGGCACGATGAACGACGCCGGGTTCCGGCCTGCGCCGGAACGACAAGGAAGAGGCGCTCAATCTCCCGATGGCCGATTTTCCGTACTCGTCGTCCCGGTGCGGGCCGGGACCCAGCATCGCTGCATTGACCGCGAAACGGCATAAGACGCCGGATAAACAAAAACCCCGCAGACGTCCATCTGCGGGGTTTTGTCTTTCATCCACCAGCCGCACCGGCCCTGTGGACAAGATAAGGATCAGGCGTAGCTGCGCAGGCGCAGTGCGAACTCGCGCAAGGCCTTGATGCCGGAGGCTTCAGCGCGTGCGCACCAGTCTTGCAGTTGCTGCAGCAGTTGCTCGCGGGTCGAATGCGAACGCTCCCAAATGGCGCCCAGCTCGACACGCATCTCGTGCATGGTCTGCAGCGCCTTGCTGTGGGCGAACAGCTCGGACAGTTGTTGCTTCTGGCCGTCTTCCAGCTTGGCCGGCTCGCGCTGCAGCAGCTTCTTGGAGGACTTCAGGAAGCGCGATTCCAGCTTGGCCTTTTCGATCAGATGGTCCAGCTCGTCCTTCCAGGCATCCTTGACCGAGCGAGCGTACTTGGCGGTCACGTCGTAGCGGTTGGAAATCACCGACTGCAGGGTGTCCAGGTCGATCACGGCCTTCTTGCTGTCGAACTTCGGCACCGGGGCGACCTTCTTCACCTTGGCCAGGCCGAAGGTTTCCAGAATGCGGATGTACATCCAGCCGATGTCGAATTCATACCACTTGGCCGAGAACTTGGCCGAGGTGCCGAAGGTGTGGTGGTTGTTGTGCATTTCCTCGCCGCCGATGATGATGCCGATCGGGAACAGGTTGGTCGCGGCGTCGTTGCAGTCGTAGTTGCGATAGCCCCAGAAGTGACCCAGGCCGTTGACCACGCCGGCCGCCCAGAACGGGATCCAGGCCATTTGCACCGCCCACACGGCCAGGCCGATGGCGCCGAACAGCAGCACGTCGATGATCAGCATGATGCCCACACCCTGCCAGCCGTACTTGCTGTAGATATTGTGCTCGAGCCAGTCATCCGGGGTGCCATGACCGAATTTTTCCATGGTCTCGGCATTCTTGGACTCTTCGCGATACAGCTCGGCGCCCTGCCACATCACCTTGTTGATGCCGCGGGTCTGCGGGCTGTGCGGATCTTCTTCGGTCTCGCACTTGGCGTGGTGCTTGCGGTGGATGGCGGCCCATTCCTTGGTCACCATGCCGGTCGTCATCCACAGCCACAGACGGAAGAAGTGGCTGGGGATCGCGTGCAGTTCGAGCGCGCGATGCGCTTGGCAACGATGCAGGTAGAGTGTCACGCCCACGATGGTGATGTGGGTCATCACCAATGTGTAAATGACAATCTGCCAACCGCTCGCGTGCAGCAAGCCGTTGGCAACAAAGTCGAGGATCGCATCTAAAGTCATCACTACTCCAAATAGAAAACAGCTATCGGAAAAACTAACTTGTTCCGTGAAAATGTTTTTATTTTCTTTTAAGTACCGCGCATTGTACGCGAATTATTCTCGTCTGGGACATTTCGGGCATCAGGATTTTCCGGAGGGACGGATTGCCGGAAGCTGCGCTCATCCATGATGCGAATATCCCGCTTGGCATGGGCCAGCTGTATCCCGTGCTGCTTGAAGGCTTTCCAGATTGCCCTGTTGACATCGGAAATCACGTTCAGACGCCCGTTTTCAGGGTCAGTGATCCAGAACCCCAGCTCCAGATCCAGGCCGTCGGCGCCGATCTTGATCAGCAAGGCCTGCGGTGCCGTCTGCTGCGACACCCGCTGCACCCCAAGTGCGGCCTGCTCGATAATAGACAAGACGGTTTCCACATCGTCCTGATACAGAATTGTAAGCTGTGTGGACAAACGTACAATGCGATGCGTCAACGAATAGTTCTGTACCGGATTGGAGACAAACAGTTCGTTGGGCAATACCGACTCGATGCCGTCCAGCCCTTCCAAGATGGTGTAGCGGGTGTTGATCTGGGTGACGCGACCGAAATATTTCTCAACAGCAACCATGTCGCCGATCACCATGCTGCGCTCGAGCAGGATCACGAAGCCCGACACATAGCTGCTGGCAATCTTCTGCAGGCCCAGACCGATACCCACGCCCAGCGCGCCGCCGAACACCGACAGCACAGTCAGGTCGATCCCCACCAGCGACAGGCTGACCAGGAAGGCGATCAGGATCAGCACCGCCTTGGTCATGCGTCCCACCACGGTGCGCAGCGAGGAATGCATGCCGCTGAATTTCATCAGCCGGTTTTCCAGCACGGCCCCGATCCACAGCGCGATGATCAGTGTCACCAGCACCGAAGCCACCGCCTGCAGCACGGTCAGCAGCGACACCTTGTGACGCCCCAGCGGCAGCGTGGTGGTATCGAGGTAGTCGACGAAGTCCGGCCACAGGCCGGTGATCCACAACAGCACGCAGATCCACACCAGCACCGCGATCACCTTCTCCGACAGGTGCAGCAGCGCGCCCACGGTGGCGTCCTTGACGAAGATGCCGCGCAGCACGTAGAACACGAAGCGCATCGCCACCTGGGCGATGGCCAGCGGGAACATGATCTCCCACAGCGACACCGGGTGGCGCAGATGCTTCAGGCCGTAGTAGGCGCCGGTCAGCAGCAGCAGCGCCAGCAACGGCGACAGCACGCGAGCAAAGCTCTTGACGCCGATCTGCACGACCGATTGCCCGTCGTCATCGCCGCCGAGATTGATGCTGAACATGCCGCGCAGCCAGCGCGACAGGCCGATACCGCCCAACACGCAGGCGACGATGACCAGCAGCTGGCGCAGCACGGCCATCGGCTCATAGGCCGTAAACAGCGAGAAGAAATGATCGGTCACGGCACTACCTCGGCGTCGGCGCGGTGGCGTTGCCAGTTGGCGGCATAACGCGCCGCCAGCGGCGGATTCTTGCCCAGCACCAGGATGTTTTCAGCGTTCTTGTGCTGCGCCGACCAGGTGAAGTTGTAGCTGCCGGTGATCACGGTAGCCGACGGTAGCGCGGCATCGATCACGATCACCTTGTTATGCGCGTTGCGGTATTTCGTCTCCAGCCACACCGGCACGCCGGCCGCGCGCAGCTGCTGCAGGCGCTCGGTGGAGTTCTTGTCCAGCTGGCCGCCATCTACCAGCACGCGCACGTCAATGCCGCGTTTTTTGGCCTGCACCAGCGCATCGGTGATGGGGCGGCTGGTCAGCAGGTAGGCCTGCACCAGTACCTGCTTGCGGGCGTCGCCGAGCTGATCGACGATCAGGCCCTCGACGTCGTCCCACGGTGCAAAAGCCGCCTGCATCGTGCCCTGCGCGGCCATGGTCGCCGGCGCCGCATCCTTGCCGAATGCAGGGGCGAGCAATACGCCGGCCATCAGCGCGGACGTCAGCCCGCGCAAGACAAACCGCGGCAAGATCAAGCGCGGCGCTCCAGCACGGCGGCAAAGAAACCGTCCGTCTGATGCTGGTTGGGCAGCAGCTTCAGGTAGTCGCCCATCTCCAGGGTGATCTTTTGCTCGGCCAGCACATCGCCCATCGGACGCAGCGTGAAGTCGGGGTGCGACTGCAGGAAGTCGGCGATGACTTCGTCGTTTTCCTCTTCCAGGATGCTGCAGGTGCCGTACACCAGACGGCCGCCCGGACGCACCAGGCGCGCAGCGCTGGCCAGGATGCTGGTCTGCTTGGCGCGCATCTCGGTCAGGGTCTCGACGGTCTGGCGCCACTTCATGTCGGGATTGCGGCGCAAGGTGCCCAAGCCGCTGCAAGGCGCGTCGACCAGCACGCGATCAATCTTGCCGGCCAGACGCTTGACCTTGGCGTCGTTCTCGTGGGCGATCACCACTGGGTGCACGTTGGACAAGCCGCTGCGCGCCAGGCGCGGCTTGAGCTTGGCCAGGCGCTTCTCGGAGACGTCAAAGGCATACAGGCGACCGGTATTGCGCATCACCGCGCCCAGCGCCAGGGTCTTGCCGCCGGCGCCGGCGCAGAAGTCCACCACCATCTCGCCGCGCTTGGCGCCGACGATGTGGGCCAGCAGCTGGCTGCCTTCGTCCTGCACTTCGATGGCGCCGTCCTTGAACAGCGGCAGGTTCTGCAGCGCGGGCTTCTTCATCACGCGCAAACCCAGCGGCGCATACGGCGTAGGTTCGCAGGCCACCGGCGCCTTGGCCAGCTCGGCGATCACGGTGTCGCGATCGGCCTTCAAGGCGTTCACGCGCAGGTCCAGCGGCGCCGGGCGGTTCATGGCGTCGGCCAGTTCCAGCGTGGCGGCTTCGCCTACGCGCGCCACCAGCTTCTCGAACAGCCACGGCGGCAGGTTGCTGCGCAGTTGCGCCGGCAGCTGGCTGCGATCAATCTGGGCCACGCGCGCCAGCCACTCGCCCTCGCCTTCCTGCAGGCCGGCGATGGACTCGGCGCCGACCGCGTCGGCCAGGCCCAGCAGCGCCAGGCGGCGCATCATCGGGCCGTTGCCGGACTCGGCGAAATTGGTCAGCACCGACTTGTTGCGCAGCAGGCCGTACACGGCCTCGGCGATCACGCCGCGCTCGCGGCTGCCCAGGCGCGGGTTCTCGCGGAAATAACGCGACAGCGTCACGTCGGCCGGGCCGGTGAAGCGCAGCACTTCGCGCAACAGTTCTTCGGTATGGGGAATGATCGCGGGAGGCAATCTCATGCTTGGTCCTTCAGTTTCAAAATGGGGTAAGGCCTTAATGGCTCAGATTTGCTCAGATGGGCTCAGCTTGGCTCAAATGGCAATGACGGAAGCATTGTCGAGCACGCCGGCCGCCGCTTCGGCAGCCATCGGCGCCAGCCGCACGCGGGCGCCTTCCAGCGCCAGGCGGCCATCGATGAACCAGCGCACGGCGCGCGGATAAATCACGTGTTCCTGTTCCAGCACGCGCTCGGCAAGGATCTCTTCGCTGTCGTCCTCCAGCACCGGCACGCAGGCCTGGGCGACGATCGGGCCGTGGTCCAGGTCGGGCGTGACGAAATGCACGGTGGCTCCGTGCAGCTTGACGCCAGCGGCCAGCGCCTGGCGATGCGTGGCAAGGCCGGGAAAACTGGGCAGCAGCGACGGATGGATGTTGAGCATACGGCCGCGGTAGTGATCCACGAAGGGCGTCGTCAGGATGCGCATGAAGCCGGCCAGCACCACCAGATCCGGCTCATAGGCGTCGATCTTCCCGCGCAGCGCGGCGTCGAACTGGTCCCGCGTGGGGTAATCCTTGTTGGGGATCACCTCGGTCGGGATGCCGTGCGCGGCGGCGAAATCAAGCCCGCTGGCGTCGGCGCGGTTACTGATGACTGCGGAAATTCTGGCGGGCCACTGCTCGGCCTGTGCGGCGCGGACGATGGCTTCCATATTGCTGCCGCGTCCGGAAATCAGGATGACAATGCTTCTCATGGTGTGCGCATTGTACCTGTTGGAGGCCCCTGCGCCGCCGATTTTCGGCGCGCGCAATGGTAACGAAAGGCAACGAAGGCTTGAATTGCTTACAAGAAATTACTGGAAGGAATAGAAGACCCGGAACGCGATCTTCTTCTCGGCCCAGTAATCCGCGGCGTCGCGGAATACGTCGAGCAGGGTCTCACGGGCTTCCTTGTCAAATTTCTGGGTGTTGGGGAGTTGTTCCAGCACCACGACGAAGCCGGGTTGCTTGCCGGACTTGTAAGTCAGGTCGGTCAGGCAATCGGCCAGGGCGTCGAAGTTCTTGCCGAAATGCCGGGGGAAATGGAAAGCGGTGGCGATGGTGGTCAGCACCTGCTGCTTGGTGACGGCCTCGGCGCAATAGGCGTAGAGAAAGTGCTGCTCCAGACGAGCAGCCTCTTCCTGCAATTCGTTCACGCGGAAGGCGCGAATCGATTGCACTATATTTGGCGGCACCGTTTTAAACAAACTCATTCTCCCTTCAGTATCCATTGACGAGGTAGTGGTTGCATCCCTGGCTGGAAGCAGCGGCTGGACGCCCTGCCTGTATTGCATGAAATCGCTCTGTCGCTGTATCGCTTGGCCGCTTCGGCGCTGCGCTCAATCGCGGATCCGGCGGAACGTCTTGTAATGGTCGCTCGTGTAATAGTATTCGCCGGAACTCTTCGGTTCGCCCCCACTGATGATTCTGCGGGCCCCGCGGTTGCGCGCGCGCGGGGTTTTGACCGTGAATTCGTGATAATACCCGCGCTTTTGCTTGGGTAAAACCCCTTCATAGTTGCCGAAAACCGAGCCGTCCTTGTCATACGGGAAAGGGCCTCCCTGACGGATCAGGGCCATGGTCTGCTGCGCCTCGCGCGGCAGCTGGTCCAGCGTGACGTCGGGCAGGCCGCCCGGCTCGGGGCCGCGGGCATGAACCGGCGCGGCCAGCATCAGCGCGGTCAGGAGGACCAGCCAATAACGGGTGAAGATCGAGGAAATCAGTCGGGCTCGCATTTATTTGGTTGCAATAATATTAATCATCAGCAATACAACATCGTAGATTAACGTTTTGCTTTCAGCTAGGCAACCGGTGCCCCTGCCCAGGGCTTGACCGGAAACAAGGCGACACCCCGTCGGAACAGCGCTTTCCCGCTCCATGCAAACTCAGGCTTGGAGCAACTGCGCCGTTTCCGGTTCAAAAAAGGCCAGCACCTCATCGCGCTTGGCATAGGTGTCGGCCTCACCCAAGGCAATCAGCTCGCGTGTGAAGCTCTGCTCGAACAGCAGATACGACGCCAGCGCGGAACCGCGCGCCTCGGTGGCGCCGATGCCGCCCAGCATGGTGCGGATCGGCCGCGGCAGGCTGTCCACGTGCCGGCTGGCAATGCTGTCGATGCGTTCAGAGGGCGAAATCACCAGCGTGCGCACCGGCTTGAGCGGCGTACGCAGGCGTTGCTCGGGCGTGAGCACCGACAGGGTCTGGTTGACTCGGTTGGTGCGCTCGATATCGGCCGCCAGTCCATCGAGGAAGATGCTCGACATCGCATGGCCGGCCACCTGCGCCAGGCTGGGATATTGCGGCGTGTTGGTAGGCGCGTCCTCGCCGCGCTCGCCCATGCGGCCGGCGCCAATCACCAGTACCTTGGTGGCCCCTAGGTGAATAGCCGGCGAGATCGGCGCAATCTGGCGCATCGAGCCGTCACCGCAGTATTCGCAGCGGCCGTCAATGTAGACCGGGATGGCCGGGAAGATGAACGGGATCGCCGAGGACGCCAGCAAGTGGTCGATGCCGATCTGGTCGCGCATGGCCAGCCGCTGGGTGCGGCGCCACGGCTCGATCTCGTCCATGCACTGGTAGAAGGTGATGTGCTGGCCGCTGGAATAGGACGAGGCCGTCACCGCCAGCGCATGCAGGTTGCCGTCGGCCAGCGCGGCGTCCAGCCGCGGCAGGTCCAGCAGGCGATGCAGCATCGACACCAGCGGCGTGTTGTCCAGCAGGGAGTTGGGCGGATTGGCGCGCCACTTGCGCAACATCCAGCCGAAAGAAAACAGCGACAGCCAGCGCGCCCCCGAGCGCAGCACGCCCAGCGAGTCGGAACGATAGACCTGCTCCACCTTGAAGTTGGCCCACACCGACATCAGCTCGCGCACCGCCTCGCCGAAATCGTCGGCGCGGCAGGCCAGCGCGGTGCCGTTAATGGCGCCGGCCGAAGTGCCGCAGATGATGGGGAAAGGATTGCGGTGAACCGGCCAGCCGGATTCGAGCAAAATGAAAGACAGGGCGTTGAGCACGCCCACCTGATAGGCCGCCCGCGCGCCCCCTCCCGTCAGGATTAATCCTGTTTTTTGCTCTGTTGACTCCATGTCAAGAGCTTATCAGCAGCTTTCCGGGAATGGCGAAAAATGTTGAGATGCAGCGCACAACCGAGATCGCTCAGTTGCGCGCATGCCGCGTGACCGGGCTCATTTGGGCGCCATACGGATCGCCCCATCCAGGCGGATGGTCTCGCCGTTGAGCATGACGTTCTCGATGATGGTCCTGGCCAGTTGCGCATACTCGGTGGCGCGACCCAGGCGCGGCGGAAACGGCACCGCCTGGCCCAGCGAATCCAGCACCTCCTGCGGCATGGCCAGCATCATTGGCGTCTCGAAGATGCCGGGCGCGATGGTCATGACGCGAATGCCGGTGCGCGACAGGTCGCGCGCCATCGGCAAGGTCATGGCGACGATGGCGCCCTTGGAGGCCGAATAGGCAGTCTGCCCGATCTGGCCATCGTACGCCGCGACCGAGGCGGTGTTGATGATCACGCCGCGCTCGCCCTCTTCGACCGCGTCGGTCTTCGCCATTGCGTCGGCGGCGAAGCGCGCCATGTTGAAACTGCCGACCAGGTTGATGTTGAGCGTCTTCATGAACAGCGCCATGGTATGCGGGCCGCTCTTGCCGATCAGTTTCTCGGCCGGCGCGATGCCGGCGCAATTGACCAGGCCGCGCAGCGTGCCCAACGCCTGCGCTGCGCGCGCCACGGCTTGCGCGTCCTCTTCGGAGCTGACGTCGCAGCGTACAAACACGCCGTCCAGCTCCTGCGCCAGCTTGCTGCCGGCGTCCTCGTTCAGGTCGGCCAGCACCGGCTTGCCGCCGGCGGCGGCGATCATGCGCGCGGTGGCGGCGCCCAGGCCGGATGCGGCGCCGGTGACGATGAAAACATTTCCTTCAATGCGCATGCTGTCTCCTTGCTTTGTTGTTCCGATGGCGCCTGCAGCACGCCGGACGGGATCGCCGTCCGGCATACGTCAACACCATGGCTGGCCAGCGGCTGTTGGATGAGCGCCTATTATTTGTCGGATCGCCGCGTCTGGCAATGCAGCCGCTGCGGTAGCAGAGAGGGATTATGCGCGCGCCGCCGCGCGGCAAATATCCGCGCGGCGACAATCCTCAGTGGAAGATGACAGGAAGGATCAGGCCGGCAGCGCCGGCAACAGCGGCACCATCAGCAAGGCCACGATGTTGATGATCTTGATCAGCGGGTTGACCGCGGGGCCCGCGGTGTCCTTGTACGGGTCGCCCACGGTGTCGCCGGTGACGGCGGCCTTGTGCGCATCCGATCCCTTGCCGCCGTGATGGCCGTCCTCGATGTACTTCTTGGCGTTGTCCCAGGCGCCACCGCCGGTGGTCATCGAGATCGCCACGAACAGGCCGGTGACGATGGTGCCCATCAACATCCCGCCCAGGGCCGATGCGCCCAGCAGCAGGCCCACCAAGATCGGCACGATCACCGGCAGCAGCGAGGGCAGGATCATCTCGCGGATCGCCGACGAGGTCAGCATGTCGACCGCGCGGTCGTACTCTGGCCGTCCGCTGCCGTCCATGATGCCCTTGATCTCGCTGAACTGGCGCCGCACCTCGACCACCACGGCGCCGGCGGCGCGTCCCACCGCCTCCATCGCCATGGCGCCGAACAGGTACGGGATCAGGCCGCCGATGAACAGCCCGATGATCACCGCCGGGCTGGAGAGGTCGAAGGTGGCGCTCTTGCCGTAGGTCTCCAATGCATGGGTGTAGTCGGCGAACAGCACCAGCGACGCCAGCCCTGCCGAGCCGATCGCATAGCCCTTGGTGACGGCCTTGGTGGTGTTGCCCACGGCGTCCAGCGGATCGGTGATGGCGCGCACCGAATCCGGCATACCGGCCATCTCGGCGATACCGCCGGCGTTGTCGGTGATCGGGCCGTATGCATCCAGCGCCACCACGATGCCGGCCATCGACAGCATCGAGGTCGCGGCGATGGCGATGCCATACAAGCCGGCCAGCCAGTAAGAACCGACGATGGCCGCGCACACCGCCAGCACCGGCCAGGCGGTGGATTTCATCGACACCCCGAGCCCGGCGATGATGTTGGTGCCGTGACCGGTAGTCGACGCCTCGGCGATGTGGCGCACCGGCTTGAAGTCGGTGCCGGTGTAATACTCGGTGACGTAGACCATCACGCCGGTCAGCACGATGCCAATCACCGCCGAGCCCACCAGCGGCATGCGCAGCTCGGGCGGCAGCATCAGCCAGCTGACGACCACGAAGCCGATCAGCGACAGGCCGGCCGACCACCACAGGCCGGTGTAGAGCGCCGACATGATCTTCTTGCCCGGCTGCGCCTTGACCATCGAGCAGCCGACGATGGAGGCCAGGATCGATACCCCGCCCAGCGCCAGCGGATACAGCACCGCCAGCAGCTCCATGCCCGTCAACATCAGGCTGCCCAGCAGCATGGTCGCCACCAGCGTGACTACATAAGTCTCGAACAGGTCGGCCGCCATGCCGGCGCAGTCGCCCACGTTGTCGCCCACGTTGTCGGCGATCACCGCCGGATTGCGCGGATCGTCCTCGGGTATGCCGGCCTCGACCTTGCCGACCAGGTCGGCGCCGACGTCGGCGCCCTTGGTGAAGATGCCGCCGCCGAGGCGTGCGAAGATGGAGATCAGCGATGCGCCGAAGGCCAGGCCGATCAACGGCTTGATGGCGTCATGCAGGTTGGGCGCACGTCCCTGGCCGTAGATGAACAAGGCCCAGAAGAACAGCGTCACGCCCAACAGGCCCAGCCCCACCACCAGCATGCCGGTGATGGCCCCGCCGCGAAACGCCACGCCCAGCGCCTCGTTCATACCGCGTGTGGCGGCCTGGGCGGTGCGCACGTTGGCGCGCACCGAGACGTTCATGCCGATGAAGCCGCAGGCGCCCGACAGCACCGCGCCCAGCAGGAAGCCCAAGGCCGTCATCCAGCCCAGCCCCGGGATCAACGCGATCACGATCAGCAGCACCACACCGACCATGGCGATGGTGCGGTACTGCCGTGCGAGGTAGGCGCCTGCTCCCTGCTGGATCGCGCCGGCGATCTCCTGCATGCGGGCGTTGCCCGGGTCTTGTTTGAGAATCCAGCTACGGGATACGAGGCCATAAAGCACTGCGACAACGCCGCAGGCAATGGCGAACCATAAGGCAAGTGCCATCTTTGTCTCCTTGTTATCACGACTCATCAACAATCACGAACATCCGCCGTGTCGTCCGGCCTTGCTGCTGCCGCCGCCACCGCCGATACTGCGCCTGCAATTGGTCGCCCTTTTTCTTGGACTTGTTGTGCATGCCCGGGCTGCCGCCGCCGGTTCGCGATGAACCATCGGCCATATCCAGCTTCACCCTACTGCCTGTATCCGGTCTTCCTGCCGCGCGCGGTCAACTGCGCGGGCAATAAAAAAGCGGACCGTAGTCCGCTTTACTTTACTCCGCCAGGGCGGCAAATGCACGATCCCTGATTTCTTCCACCGGTCCCACGCCGGCGATCTTGCGATACTTCGGCGCGCCGGGCTGGCCCGACTTGGCCCAGTCGCCGTAGTAGCTCAGCAGCACTTCGGTCTGGTCGTGGTACACGGTCAGGCGCTTCTTGACGGTTTCTTCCTTGTCGTCGTCGCGCTGGATCAGCGCTTCGCCGGTGGCGTCATCCTTGCCCTCGACCTTGGGCGGATTGAACTTGACGTGGTAGGTGCGGCCCGACGCAGGGTGCACGCGGCGACCGCTCATACGCTCGACGATGGCGCTGTCGGGCACGTCGATTTCCAGGACGTAGTCGATGGCCACGCCGGCTTCCTTCATGGCGTCAGCCTGGCGTGTGGTGCGCGGGAAACCGTCGAACAGGTAACCGTTGGCGCAATCCGCCTGCTTCAGGCGGTCCTTGACCAGGCCGATGATGATGTCGTCCGACACCAGGCCACCTGCGTCCATCACCTTCTTGGCGGCGATGCCCAGTTCAGTTCCCGCAGCCACGGCGGCGCGCAGCATGTCGCCGGTGGAGATTTGCGGGATGTTGAATTTTTCCTTGATAAAAGTGGCTTGCGTACCTTTACCGGCACCAGGCGCTCCTAAAAGGATGAGGCGCATATTGTTTCCTAAATTGAGGTTTCTGAAATATGAATGCTTGAATTCTTTTGCGATGGGAGGGCGGTCGGAACCGGCCACCGGGGCGATTGTCTGGCTTTTATGGGGCGCCGCCTGCATCTGCTCTGGACGAAACTTACCACAAAATCTTACTGAACCATGACAAACGCCTGATTTTTAAGCAGTCTCCAGCTCCGGATTGTGTCGCGCGAGGTTGACAGAAAACTTACAGAACGCAGCGCTGATGCGCCTTGTCGCAAATCCCCTTCACACGCGCGACGGGCTCACAGGGAGGAGATGGTTTTTACCAGATCGCTATCCGGCGGCGCCTCGAAATGCTTGCGTACGCGCAACAGGTCTTCCGGCGTATCCACGCCCGCTTCGGGCACCAGCGATGTCACGTGCACCGCGATGGAATGCCCGTGCCACAGCACGCGCAACTGCTCCAGCGCCTCGATGCGCTCCACCGGCGAAGCCGTCAGCGTCGGGTACAGCTGCAGGAACTGGTTGCTGTAGGCGTACAGGCCGATGTGGCGCAGCGGCGTGTAGTCGTTGGCGTGCTCGGGGCCGTGCGCCTCGGGCAACGCGTCGCGCGACTTGGCGAAGGCGTCGCGGTGCCAGGGAATGGTGGCGC
Organism: Herbaspirillum sp. LeCh32-8; assembly: GCF_017814915.1. Classification (GTDB taxonomy): domain Bacteria; phylum Pseudomonadota; class Gammaproteobacteria; order Burkholderiales; family Burkholderiaceae_D; genus Herbaspirillum. The sequence goes on from NZ_JAGIPZ010000021.1 coordinate 16,171, forward strand.
GCGAGAAGTACATGGCGCAGCCGTCCTTGTTCAGCACCACCTTCACGACGTTGGGATTGAAGGCGTCGGCCGCCGTCTCGATCGCGTGCGCGGCGGTGGCCATCGGCACGCCGGCCTTGATATGGCCGGCGGTAGCGGCGATCAGACCGGGGTCGATCAGCGGCTCGTCGCCCTGCACGTTGACTACCACGGCGTCGTCGGCCAAATCCAGCGAAGCGGCCACCTCGGCGATGCGGTCGGTGCCGGAGGGATGGTCGGCGCGGGTCATCGCCACTTCCACGCCATGCTGCTGGCAGGCGGCATGGATGTCGTGATGATCGGTGGCGACGATGATGCGCGAAGCTCCCGACAGCGCGGCGCGCTCGGCCACGCGCACGATCATCGGCTTGCCGCCCAGGTCGGCCAACGGCTTGTTGGGCAATCGCGTCGACGCCAGGCGCGCCGGAATGATGACGATGAAAGACATGGGATCAGCTGCAGGCAAAGAAATGCGAAAAAAGCGGAGCGTTCAGGCCGGCCAGGCGCTTGCGCGCCGCCGACCGCGGCCTTGATCAGGCTGCCGGCGCGGCCGGTGTGGCATTGATGTCGCGCGCTTCGTCCGCCCACATGATGGGGATGCCGTCACGGATGGGGTAGGCCAGCTTGTCGCCTTTGCAGATCAGTTCCTGCGCTTTTTTGTCGTAGTCCAACGGGCCCTTGCAGACGGGGCAGACCAGGATATCAAGCAGTCGGGCGTTCACGGAGTTTCTCCACTATATGTTCAGCCAGCGCGCCTTCGATGCGCGCTGATACGGGCACGACCCAGATGCGCGGGTCGTTTCGGATGGCCTCGATAGCCCTGCATTTTACTGCATCCTTCTCGGTGATCAGAATGACATCGGCGGCCAGGCCCGCAAAGGGATTGGCGGCGAAGTCGTAATGATCAGGCAGCGGATGCTCGGCAAACGCCAGGCCGGCGCTGCGCAGCGTGGCGAAGAAGCGTCCCGGGTTGCCGATGCCGGCCACTGCGGCGATACGCACGCCCTCCTCGCCGCCCCCGCCGCCCTCTCCCATCGACGCCAGCGCACGCTGCGCCGAGGGCGGCGCCAGTTGGACCGCCAGCCCGGCCTCCAGCCGCATCGCATGCACGCCCTGCGGCGCGGTGCTGCCGGCCGGCAGGTTGGCCACCGAAAAATCACGGCGGCGCGAGGCCGGCTCGCGCAGCGGACCGGCCGGCAGCAACCAGCCGTTGCCGTTGCCGCGCGCGTCCGACAGCACGATCTCGACGTCGCGCGCCAGCGCGTAGTGCTGCAAGCCGTCGTCGGAAATCACCACATTCACCTCCGGATGCGCCGCCAGCAGCGCACGACCGGCCTGCACACGGCGGCGGCCGACCACCAGCGGCACGCCGGTGCGCTGCACGATCAGCAGCGGCTCGTCACCCACCCGCGCAGCGGCGGAATCGGCCCTGACCTCGGCCACATCCTGCTCGCCGCCATAACCCCGCGAGACCACGCCGGGCGTGAACCCCGCCGCGCGCAGCGCCTCGATCAACCAGATCGAGAACGGCGTCTTGCCGGTGCCGCCGACGAATACGTTGCCCACCACGACCACCGGCACCGGCAGCCGTTCGGCTTGCTTGACGCCCAGCGCGAACAACGCCCGTCGCAGCGCCGCCAGCGCGCCGAACAGCAGCGACAGCGGCCACAGCGCGCACGCCAGCGGCCCGCGGCGTTGCCAGGCGCGGGTCAGGACGGCTTCTGCGTTGCGATGAGGGTTGGTGTCGGACAAATCTCGATTTCCTGTGTCTTCATGCGAACGGCCCGCCGGCATGCGCGGCGGGCCGTCCTGTTTTTACTGCAAATTACTTGCTGCTCGATTGCGCGGCGAAGGTCACCTTCGGGTAACCGGCGATGCGCGCCGCCTCCAGCACGTTGACCACGGTCTGGTGCGTGGCCAGCGCGTCGGCGTTGATAATGATCACCGGATCGCCCTTGGCGTTGGCGCGTTTGGCCGCCGCCTGCATTTCATCGGACAGGCCCTGCGCGTCGCGCGCGGCGATGCGGGCGTTGTTGATGGCGTAGCGGCCGTTGGCGTCGACCGCGATGTTGATCTCGAACGGCTGCTCCAGCGCCTTCTGCGCGTCGGCGGTGGGCAGCGTGATCTGCAGCGCGGTGAACTTGCTGTAGGTAGTGGTCACCATCAGGAAGATCACGATCACCAGCAGTACGTCGATGAAGGGGATCAGGTTGATCTCCAGGTCTTCGCGCGGGCGGCCTTTGCGGAAATTCATGTCGGCCTCTGATTAACGGCGCACGTCGTGCACGATGTCCACGAACTTGACCGCCTGCTGCTCCATATCCACCACGAAGCTGTCGACCAGCGCGCGGAAGTGGCGGTAGAACACCAGCGCCGGCATCGCAATCGCCAGGCCGAAGCCGGTGTTGTAGAGCGCGATGGAAATACCGTGCGCCAGCTGGGCCGGGTTGGTGCCGGCCGCGTTCTGCGAGGCGAAGATCTCGATCATGCCGACCACGGTGCCGAACAGACCCATCAGCGGCGCCAGCGAGGCGATCGTGCCCAGCGTGGTGAGAAAACGTTCCAAGCGGTGCGCGGCAGCCTGACCGGCTTCCTCGATGGCTTCCTTCATCACTTCGCGCGGCGCGTCGACGTTGCGCAGGCCGGCGGCCAGCACGTGGCCCAGCGGCGAATTCTGCTCCAGCTTGTCGATCACGTCGTCGTTGACGCGGCCGCTCTGGTAGACGCGCACCACGTCAGCCAACAGTTCCGGCGGCAGCACGCGCGTGCGGCGCAGGTAGACCAGGCGTTCGATGATCAGCGCCAGGCCGATGATGGAAGCAATCAGCAACGGCCAGATCGGCCAGCCGGCGGCGAGGATGATGGCGAACAAAACGAACTCCTATATAGAGAAAGGTGCTTGGCGGGCGCGGCATGCAAGGTCATGCGCGCGGCCCGCCGGAATCTGGGTGCAGAATGTAGCCTGTTGCGCGCCGCGCGGCAAGCGCAACGGCCCCGGCCGCATTGGCTTTACAATGCCGCATTGTATCGCCCCTGAGTCACCCACGCCCCTATCGACGCCCTATGCCTGCCGACAAGTTTCCCCCGTTCCCGTCCGCCCGCCCCGCCCAGCCCGCGCCTTCCGGCGACGGCGGCCCGCCGGTGCTGAGCGTGTCGGCGCTGAACCAGTCGGTGGCGCGCGTGCTGGAGCGCACCTTTCCGCTGATCTGGGTCAAGGGCGAGATTTCCAATTTCACCCGCGCCGCTTCCGGCCACTGGTACTTCAACCTCAAGGATGACGGCGCCCAGGTGCGCGCCGTGATGTTCAAGGGCCGCGCCCAGTACGCCGGCTTCATGCCGCGCGAGGGTGACAAGGTCGAGGTGCGCACGCTGGTCACGCTGTACGCGCCGCGCGGCGACTATCAATTGAACGTCGAAGCCATCCGCAAGTCCGGCGTGGGCGATCTTTACGCCGCCTTTCTGCAGCTGAAGGAAAAGCTGGAGCGCGAGGGACTGTTCGACCGCGACGCCAAACGGGCGCTGCCGGTCTTTCCGCGCCGCATCGGCATCGTCACCAGCCCGCAGGCCGCCGCGCTGCGCGACATCCTGACCACGCTGCGACGCCGCGCGCCGCATGTCGAGGTGATCCTCTACCCCACGCCGGTGCAGGGCGAAGGCTCGGCCCAGCGCATCGCCGCCGCCATCCAGACCGCCAGCGCGCGCGCCGAGTGCGACGTGTTGCTGGTGGGCCGCGGCGGCGGCAGCATCGAAGACCTGTGGTCCTTCAACGAAGAAGTGGTGGCGCGCGCCATCGCCGGGTGTTCGATGCCGGTGGTTTCCGGCGTGGGCCATGAAACCGATGTCACCATCGCCGACTTCGCCGCCGACCTGCGCGCGCCGACCCCGACCGCCGCCGCCGAGATGGCCGCCACCGCCCGCGCCGACTGGCTGGCCGCCCTGCACGGCCACGCTGCCGACCTGACGCGCGCGCTGCGCCGCTCGCTGACGGAAAAGGCGCAGACCATGGACTGGCTCTCGCGCCGCCTGGTCAACCCGGGCGCTTACATCCAGCACGAACGCGTCAAACTGCTGGCGCTGCAGACGCGCCTGTCGCACGCCACGCGGGTGCCGCTGACCCGGATGCAGCATCGCCTGCAGCAACTCTCCACCCGCCTGGCGCACCAGTTGCCCGACACCGCCCATGCACGGCGCGACGTCAGCGACCTCGCGCGCCGCCTGCACGGCGCCCTGGCGGCTCAGCAGCTGCGCCAACGCCAGGCGCTGGCCGGGCTCAATACCCAGCTCGAGTTGCTCAACCCGCAGCGCACGCTGGAGCGCGGCTATGCCATCGTCACCGACCGCAACGGCCGCGTGATGCACTCGCCGGCCGAGCTCGCCGCGCGCAGCGAGCTCACCATCCGCCTGGCGCAAGGCAGCGCCGAGGTCGGTATCGCCAGCGTGCAGCCAAGGCTGGACTGATCCGCCCCGCACGTCCCAAGATTTTTTTCTCATCAGCTTATATCGCGCCCCAGCCCCGGCTCCGGCGCAAAAAAAACCTGCGCGCGTGGCCGATCGGCCGGAACGTCCTGCCGGCGCAGGCATCTATGGAATTCGCCGCCCGTTGCCACGACATGAAGTAAATGAGAACGATTCTGATTCAATTAAAATCCAGTCCCGGCGCGGTTTAGCGGGCATTTGACCGGGTGCAAAGAATCGTCATCCGCTTTAGAATCTCAGGTTCCGAATAGACCTCCGTAGCAAACCAACAAGACTGAAAGGATTCATCATGGCACATACCCTTCCGGCACTGCCTTACGATCTGGACGCACTGGCGCCCACCATCTCCAAGGAGACCCTGGAATATCACTACGGCAAGCACCACCAGACCTATGTGACCAACCTGAATAACCTGATTCCGGGCACCGAATTCGAAAACCTGTCCCTGGAAGAGATCATCAAGAAGTCTTCCGGCGGCATCTTCAACAACGCTGCGCAGATCTGGAACCACACCTTCTACTGGAACGGCCTGACCCCGAAGGGCCAAGGCGCTCCGAGCGGCGCGCTGGCTGACGCCATCAACGCCAAGTGGGGTTCGTTCGACGCCTTCAAGGCCGAGTTCACCAAGCAAGGCCTGGCCAATTTCGGTTCGGGCTGGACCTGGCTGGTCAAGAAGGCTGACGGTTCGGTCGACATCGTCAACACCACCGGCGCCGGCACCCCGCTGACCACTGACAGCAAGGCCCTGCTGACCGTGGACGTGTGGGAACACGCCTACTACATCGACTACCGCAACGCACGCGCCAAGTACGTCGAAGCCTTCTGGGGCATCATCAACTGGGACTTCGTCGCCAAGAACTTCGCTTGATCGACGGCCTTCCGGCCATGAAAAAAGCCACGCAATCGCGTGGCTTTTTTTACGCCTGCGACAACCCGGCCTACTCGGAGGGACGGGTCGAGGTCAGGCCGGTCGGCGGGCCGTCAATCGCGGTCCAGCCGCCGTCGACCGACAGCGAGCTGCCGGAAATGTAGCTGGCCGCATCCGAAGCCAGGAAGGCCACCGCCGAGCCGACCTCGGAAGGCTGGCCCCAGCGGTTGAGCACGGTATGCCCGGCATAGGTCTTGAAAATCTCGGCGCGCTCCTTCAACGGCGCGGTCAGGCGAGTCTCGATGATGCTGGGCATGACCGCATTCACGCGCACGCCGTACGGCCCCATCTCGGCCGCGAAGGCTTTCACCAGCTGGGCGATGCCGGCCTTGGAAGCCGCATACACGCCCAGGCCCGGCTCGATGGTCACCGCGCGCATCGACGAGCAGGCGACGATGCTGCCGAAGCCCTGCTTCATCATCGGCCGGCCGAAGCTGCGGAAGAAGTTGAACGCGCCCTTCATGTTCAGGTTCATCACGCGGTCGTACTCTTCCTCGGTGTAGTCCACGATCAGCTTGCGGATGTTCAGCGCCGGCGTGCTGACGGCGATGTCGATCTTGCCCAGCGTCTTCAGTGCATGCTGCGCCAGCGCTTCGATCTCGACGCCGTCGGCGGCGTCGATGCGATAGGCCTCGGCCTTGCCGCCGGCGGCCGCGATCTCCTCGGCCGCGGCCTGCGCGCCGGCCACGTCATAGTCAGCGCAGATCACTTGCGCGCCCAGGCTGCCGATGGCCTCGGCCGAGGCGCGGCCGATGCCCGAGCCGGCGCCGATCACCACGGCGCCCTTGCCGCTCAGGTCAAACAGTTTTTTGTAGTCCAGCATAGTCACTCCAGGTTGTATCAACATTCTTCAGCGTTCTTCAGCATGCCGTCACAGCATCCACGACAGCACCGGCGTCGACTGCAGGTAGACCAGCACCGCCATCGCCAGCAACAGCAGCAGGCTCCAGCCCACTACTTTACGGAAGATCAGTCCTTCCTGCCCGATGATGCCCACCGCCGCCGCGCCCACCGCCAGGCTTTGCGGCGAGATCATCTTGCCCAGCACGCCGCCCGATGCATTGGCCGCCGCCAGCAGCGCCGGCGACAAACCGGTCTCGTGCGCCGCCGCCACCTGCAGGGCGCCGAACAACGCATTGGCCGAGTTGTCCGAACCGGTCACCGCCACGCCGATCCAGCCGATCACCGGTGACAGGAAGGCGAACGCCGATCCGGTGCCGGCCAGCCAGCGGCCCAGCGTGCCGGTCTGGCCCGAGTAATTCATCACGAACGCCAGCGCCATCACGCACAGCACGGTCGGCACCGCCCAGCGCATCTGCACCAGCGTCTTGCCGTAGGTTTCAACGGCCTGTGCCGCCGAGACGCGCAACATCATCGCGGTCATCACGCCCGACAGCAGCAGCAGCGAGCCGGCCGCAGACAAGGTGTTGAGGGTGAACATGGTGCCCACCGCCTTGCCGTCCTGCGCGCTGATCGCCAGCCCCGGCCAGGCGAACTTGAAGGTGCCGGCATTGAGCCACTTCTGCACCACGCCGAACTGCACGATGGTGAAGATGGCGATGATCAGCGCATACGGCGCATAGGCCAGCATCAGTTGCTTGCGCGAATGGGTAATCGCCACATGCTCGGCCTTCTTGGTCACGTCGTTCTGGAACGCGTCGGCCGGCGGCTTTTCCGGCTGCCAGAACTTCAGCAGCACCACCATCGCCGCGGCCGATGCCAACGCGCCCACCACGTCGGCCAGCACCACCGAGAAGAAGCTGGCGCTGGCCCACTGCGCGATGCCGAACGCCAGGCCGGCCGTCACCGCCGCCACCCAGGTCTGACGCAGGCCGCGCTTGCCGTCCATGATCCACACCAGCACCAGCGGCACGAAAGCGGCGATCACCGGGGTCTGGTGACCCACATGATGGCCCAGCACCTCAAACGGGATACCGGTCACCTGCGCCAGCGTGGTGATCGGCACCGACAACGCGCCGAACGCTACCGGGGCGGTATCAGCCACCAGCGCGATCACCGCCGCTTTCAGCGGATGCAGGCCGATCGCCACTAACATGGCGCCGGCAATCGCCACCGGCGTGCCGGCGCCGGCCAGCGCCTCGATCAGCGCGCCGAAGCTGAACGCGATCAGGATCGCCTGGATGCGCGGGTCGTCGCTGATCAGCGCGAAGCTGTCGCGCAGCACCGCAAAGTGACCCGACTTCACCGTCAGGTTGTACAGCCAGATGGCGTTGACGATGATCCACAGCACCGTCAGCACCGAAAACACCGCGCCGTATGCGCCGACGTTGAGCGCCACGCCCATCGGCATGCCGTAGACGAAAGCCGCCACCAGGAGGCAGATGAGCAGCGACACCGCGGCCGACACGTGCGGCGATATCTTCAGCCAGCCCAGCATCACGAACATCGACAACAAGGGCAGCATCGCGAACAAGGCGGATGCGAACAGCGATCCGTTAACCGGATCGTAGATTTGTTGAAACATGAGTCTCCTCCAATGGATATGATTTTTTAAGCGTCAATGCGCTGGCTTCTGGTGGCCGTGATGTGCGTTCGGGTGTGGCTGCGCTTTCTCGTGCGACGTCAAAAATGGCGATGCCGGCACGGCCGGCGTTCGGGTGTGGATCGGAAGACGGCGCCGCCTCAGGGCAGGCGCAGCGGCGCGAACTTGGCCGGCGTCATCAACTGGTTTTCCTGCGAGACGAGATAAGCGGCATCGCCCGACAGCTTCAGGTAGGCCGCCCATTCCGGATCCGCCTGCAGCGCCGCGCGGCGCGCTTCGCGATCGGCCGCGTCGCGATATACCCAGATATGGGTGTAGCTGTTCAGGCGGCCCGACTCCGCCACCAGGTAGGCCAACGGCTCGCCAAGATGGCGGCGCTGGATATCGAAGCCGTTCTTTTCGTACAGCTCCAGGTGTTTTTTCAGCGTGCCCGGACGGGCGGTGTAGGTGCGGACATCCAGCAACATGGTGCATTTCCTTTTTTCAGGACGAGCGAGTCCGGCGCATGCAGCGGGTGCATTCGCAATCGACTTCCCGGATTGATTCACAGGCGCGTCCGAAGGCGCCGCATGGAGATGCGGCGGCAGACGCGCCCACTTCTTGGTCTGGCTTTTTCCGATGATGGGTTCAGCGTGGAACAGATGCTAACCATCGGCAAGGACGGCACGGTAGGACTAAATTCCGCTTCTATTGGATTTTTCCGCCGAATCGGCGACGCGCCGCAACACGATGCGCGGCGCGGCTTCCCTTTTGGCGGCGCGCTGGCTATGCTTGGAAAAACCATCAGAACAAGAACCGCGAAGCAACCTCGGTGAACGCATTGCAAACGTGTTCCGCGAGATGGAAGAGACAGATAAAAAAGGACAGGGACGGCCGCCGCGATGCGGCCGCAAGAGACGATGAAAGCAATCAATTTCCCGGACGACACACCGAACTTCGAGGTGTCCGATTTCGGCGGCGGCGCCGACGAGTTCGTGTTCGACCTGGTCAAGCTGGAAGGCCGCAACGAGATCCCTCGCCCTTTCCTGCATCGCCACAGCTACTACCACATCCTGTGGATGTCGCAGGCGCGCGGCAACCATGTGCTGGACTTCGACAGCTACGAGATCCGCCCGAATTCGGTGTTCTTCATCTCGCCCGGGCAAATCCACGGTTGGACCTCGGAGATCGACGCTTCCGGCTACGCGATCAACTTCAGCCCGGAGTTCTTCCTGCAGATCTTCCCGCGCATCGAGGAGCTGGCCGACTTCCCGTTCTTCCACATCGCCAACACCGACCCGGTGCTTTACCTGACGCCGGCGCAGCACGAGGAACTGTTCCCGCTGCTGATGGAAATCGAAAAGGAATACGCCGGCGACCAGCGCTGGCGCTACGACGTGGTGCGCTCCTTCCTACAGATCCTGCTGACCCGCATGCGGCGCCTGCATCGCCCGCACGGCGCCGAATCCGGCCTGCCGCGCAGCTACAGCCTGACCAAGCGCTTCAAGCTGCTGATCGAACAGCACTACCTGGAATTCGGCTCGGTGCAGGACTACGCGCAGCGCCTGTTCGTCACCGATCGCAAGCTCAACGAGGCGGTCAAGAGCACCACCGGCAAGACGGCCACCCAGCTGATCCACGAACGCATCCTGATGGAAGCCAAGCGCCTGCTGGCACAGTCCGAGCTCTCCATCGCGGAAATCTCCTACCGGCTCAACTTCGACGACTTCGCCTACTTCTGCCGCTTCTTCAAGAAGAACGTGCAGATGACGCCGGGCGAGTTCAAGAAAAAGTTTTCCGCGCCGCTGGCCTGAAGCGCGCGCCCGTCTTTCTTCGACCCGGCACTTTCACCGAGAAGTGCAGCAAATCCGCAGATAAGTCCTAACGTCCGGCCGCAACCGCAGCCTATGCTTGCTCATCCTCAACAACATCCGGCGAGGACAACTCCGCGCCGGGCCACAAGAGACAAGCATGTCAAAACTGAAAACCGGCGGCCAGCTCCTGGTCGATGCGCTGCTGGCCCAGGACGTCGATACCGCGTTCTGCGTGCCGGGCGAAAGCTACCTCGACGTCCTCAACGCGCTCTACGACCAGCAGCGCTCGGTGCGCGTGATCTCCTGCCGTCACGAGGGCGCGGCCGCCTTCATGGCCGAGGCCTACGGCAAGCTCACCGGTCGTCCGGGCATCTGCTTCGTCACGCGCGGGCCGGGGGCCACCAATGCCAGCATCGGCGTGCATACCGCGTTCCAGGATTCGACCCCGATGGTGCTCTTCGTCGGCCAGGTCGGGCGCGACATGATGGAGCGCGAAGCCTTCCAGGAGATCGACTATCGCCGCATGTTCGGCCAGTTCACCAAATGGGTGGCGCAGATCGACGACGTCTCGCGCGTGGGCGAATACGTCTCGCGCGCCTTCTCGGTGGCGATGTCGGGCCGCCCCGGCCCGGTGGTGCTGGCGTTGCCGGAAGACATGCTCACCGAGTCCACCTTCGGGCGCGAGATCGCCCGCGCCGAGGCGCCGCAGTCCCTGCCCGACCCGGACGCGCTGGAGCGCATGCAGCAGCTGCTGCGCGAGGCGAAGAAGCCGTTGATGATCCTCGGCGGCTCCGGCTGGGACCAGGAAGGCGTGCGCAACATCGCGCGCTTCGCAGTCCAGCAGAACCTGCCGGTGGCGGCTTCGTTCCGCCGCCAGGATCTGTTCGACAACCGCCACCCCAACTACGTCGGCGAGATCGGCATCGGCGTCAATCCGGCGCTGGCCAAGATGGTGACCGAATCCGACCTGATCATTTCGGTCGGCTCGCGCCTGGGCGAGATGGTCACCAGCGGCTACACCCTGCTGGACATTCCGCGCCCGCGCCAGAAGCTGGTGCACATCATGCCCGCGCCGGAAGAGCTGGGCCGGGTCTACCAGACCGATGTGAAGATCGCCGCCACGCTCAACGCCTTCGCGCGCGCGGCCGCGCAGCTGGCGCCGGCCGGCGGCGACGCCTGGCGCGAATGGCACAAGGAGGCGCGCGACACCTACCTGGCCTATATCGAGCCCGCCGCGCGCGCCACCGAGTTCGACGCCGGCATCGCCTTCAAGCAGATGCGCAGCATCCTGAGCCAGGACGCCATCCTGACCAACGGCGCCGGCAACTACACCGCATGGGCGCACCGCTATTACCAGTTCTCGCAACCGACCAGCCAGTTGGCGCCGACCAGCGGCGCCATGGGCTACGGCGTGCCGGCGGCGATCGCGGCCAAGCTGGTGTTCCCGCAGCGGCAGGTGATCTGCCTGGGCGGCGACGGCTGCTTCCTGATGACCTCTCAGGAATTGGCCACCGCCGTGCGCAACCGCCTGGGCATCGTGTTCCTGGTGTTCAACAACGGCATGTACGCCACCATCCGCATGCATCAGGAGAAGAACTATCCCGGCCGCGTGATGGCCACCGACCTCAACAATCCGGACTTCGTGGCCTACGCCAAGTCCTTCGGCGTCGACGCCGTGGCCATCAGCAAGACCGAGGAGTTCGCCCCCGCGCTGGAGAAAGCGCTGGCCACCGCCAGCTCGACCTCGCTGCCCTACCTGATCGAGCTGGTGCTGGACCAGGAGATGCTGACCCCGCGCGCCACGCTGTCGGGCCTGCGCAAGACCGCGCTGGCCGAGCGCGCCGACAAGGCCTGAACGTCATCTGAAGTCCCCGTCGTCGCGGCGCCTCCCGGTGCTGCGGCGACGGCGCAGTCTCTGCCCGCCGCTCCTGTATGATCTCCGCATCAAGCGCTCCGCAAAAAACAAAAGCGCCCCTACCACCGGAGACAGAGAACATTCCCATGAAAGACGAACGCCTGCTGGAGATGCAAGTCTTCAAGGCCGTGGCCGAACACGGCGGCTTCACCGCGGCCGCCCATGCGCTGGACGCCAGCCAACCTTTCGTCAGCCGCACCATGAACAGCCTGGAGAAACGCCTGGGCGTGGCGCTGTTGCGGCGCTCGACGCGCCAGGTCAGCCTGACCGAGGAAGGCAAGATCTTCCTTGCATCCTGCAGCAAGATCATCGGCGACATCGAGCAAGCCGAAGGACAAGTTTCCTCCACCGGCGCGTCGGCCTCGGGCGACCTGCGCATCACCGCGGCCACTTCCTTCGGCATGGACCAGGTGGTGCCGCTGCTGCCGCAATTCATGGAACAGTACCCCAACGTGCGCGTGCGGCTGGCCTTGTCAGACACGCTGGTCGACCTGATCGGCAGCGGCGTCGACGTCGCCATCCGCATGGGTCACCTGCAGGACTCCATGCTGCTCTCACGCAAGCTGTGCCACCTGCAGCGCATCATCGTGGCTGCGCCGTTGTACATCGACAGGCACGGCATGCCGCAGACGCCGGACGACCTGCTGCGCCACAACTGCCTGCAATGGGAGGCGCCGATGGACCACCTGAACAACTGGCCCTTCATCGTCGACGGCCAGCGCATGAGCCTGGACATCCGCGGCAACTTCCGTTTCACCAGCGGCATGTCGTCGGTGGAGATGGTGTTGGCCGGCGTCGGCATCACGCGCATGGCCGAGCACTTCGCGCTGCCGGCGATCCGCGCCGGCAAGCTGGTGCCGTTGCTGTCGGACTACCAGGCCCAGGACGAGACCGCGATCCACGCCGTCTACGTCAAGGAGCGCAATGTGCATCCGCGCGTGCGCGCCTTCGTCAACTTCCTGGCCGACAAGTTCGCCGATCCGCCCTGGGGGCGGGCATAGCGCGAGCTTCAGTCCGACGCATAAAAAAGGCCGCCCGAAGGCGGCCAAACACTTGCATGGCTATTCTTTGCGGCCGGCTTATTTGTCCAGCCGCTTGGGCAGCAGCATCGTCACCAGCGCGCCGAACACCATGATCGCGCCGATGATGTACATGCCGATGTCGGTGCGCCCGGTCGTCACATTGAGCCAGCCCACCAGATAAGGCGAGACGAAACCGGCGATGTTGCCGAAGGAGTTGACGAAGGCCAGCGCCGCCGCCACCGAGGCGCCGACGAACATCGAGGTCGGCAGCGCCCAGAACAGGCTGATGCAGGAATACACGCCGGCCGCCGCCAGCGACAGGCAGGCCACCGTGATCGCCGGCCCGCCATTGATCACCATCGCCAGCGCCAAACCGATGGCGCCGATGGTCAGCATGCCGGCGAAGTACAGGCGGCGCTTGCCGCTGATGTCGGCGCCGCGACCCGACAGGTAGAGCGCAATGGCCGCCACGATGTTGGGCACCGCCGAGTACAGGCCGATATGGAAGGGGTCAGCAACGCCGGCGCGCTTGATCAGCGACGGCATCCAGAAGCCCACCGCGTACAGGCCCATGATCAGGCAGAAGTAGATCAGCACGAACACCCACAGCTGGCGGCTGGCGAGGAATTCGCGCACGCTGCCGTGCTCGACCTTGTCGACGTTCTCGGCCTGCAGGTCGGACTCGATCTTCTGCTTTTCGGCGGCGGACAGCCACGACACCTTGCGGAAATCGTCCGACAGGCAGAAGAACACGATCACGCCCAGCAGCACCGCCGGAATCGCCTCCACCAGGAACAGCCACTGCCAGGCCTGCAGGGGCTGCACGTCCTGGAATACGTCGAGGATGCCGCCCGACAGCGGACCGCCCACCACGAAGGCCAGCGGTGCGCCCATCACGTAGATCGCCATGGCGCGACCGCGCCGCTGCGCCGGGAACCACAAGGTCAGCAGATACATGATGCCGGGCGCGAAGCCGGCCTCGGCCACGCCCAGCAGGAAGCGCGCGATGTAGAACTGCATCGGTGTCTGCACCAGCAGCATCGCGGCCGAGACGACGCCCCAGGTGATCATGATGCGGGCGATCCAGACTCGCGCGCCGACCCTGCGCAGGATCATGTTGCTGGGGACTTCGAAGATCAGGTAACCGATGAAGAAGATGCCTGAACCCAGGCCGTAGATGGCGTCGTCGAACTTCAGCGCGTCCAGCATCTGCAGCTTGGCGAAGCCGACGTTGACCCGGTCGAGATAGGCCACCAGATAGCAGCACAGGATCAGCGGCAGCAGCCGCCAGTAAGCTTTCTTGTAAACGTCGTCGCCGTCGGCGTGCGCCAACGATCCGCTGTTGTATGCGGTAGTCATTTGAATTGTCTCCTTGGTGGCGGTTGGCTTTGTATTTTTTATTGGGGCAAGGTAAAGGAGGTGTCCCGGCCTCCCTTCCTGCCCGGCAGGGCGCTTCGCCGAAGCGAGCGCCCTGCCGCAGTTTTTTATTGAATGGTAAGTGATGCGTGCTGCCGTCGTGCCGTATCAGCCAACTCGGCTGAACTCGGCTGAACTCAGGTCGACATCAGTCGAACAGGTCGGGCTGCTTGTGCGAGATCTCGGCGAACAAGGTCTGGAAATGCAGCCAGCCGATGAACTCGTTGCCCAGGTGTTCGCGCGAGTAGCCGGCGAACTTGGGGTCGATTTCCTTGGGGCGGTGCTCCTTCACCGCCTCCATCATCAGCTGCATGCGGCAGCAGTGATCCAGCGCGATGAAGTGCCAGCAGGCATCGTCGATGCTGTGACGGCTGGCGACCAGCAGGCCGTGGTTCTGGTGGATGATGGCCTTGTTGGTCTCGAAGGCGCGCGCCACCGGATGGCCGGACTCCTGCGCCACCGGCACCTTGCCGGCACCGTCGCCCAGCACCGCGTGGTCGCCGTAGAACATGCAGGCATCCTGCGTCACCGGCGACAGCGGGCGACCGAAGGCGGCCCAGGCGCCGCCATGCACGGTGTGCGCGTGGCAGGAGGCGATGATGTCGGGGTTGTGTTCGTGGATCGCCGAGTGCAGCACGTAGCCGGCCTGGTTGATGGCGTAGTCGCCCTCCACCACCTTGCCCTTGTGGTCCACCAGCACCAGCATCGAGGTCTTCACCAGCGACCAGGGCACGGCCATCGGGTTGGTCCAGAACAGGTCGGGATGTTCCGGATCGCGCACCGTCAAGTGACCGCCGAAGCCGAACGAGAAGCCATGCTTGTCGAACACACGGCAAGCCGCCGCCAGGCGTTCCTTGCGGTGGCGGCGTTCTTCCTCCACGGAAGCGAACACCGGCTCTTTCGGAAAGATCAGGCCTTCCTGGTTCGGTTGATAAACGGATTTGTTTTTGGTTGGGGCTTGGGTGGCTTCCATCAGCATGACTGTCTCCTGGGTGATCGAGCAGTCATTATAGGAAGCGGTCATCGCCGGATTAAGCACTCCGCCGGCATAGGACTTATGCAGCTGCAAGCGTGAATCGGCGCGGCTTTACGGGAGATTTTCCATGCTGCGGCGCAGCGTTTTCCAGCATGCATCCATCCTGCGGGGAAACGATCTGCACGCCTCCCCGCAGCACGGGAATCACCGCGACCGCGTCATGAAAAACGGTCGAGCACGCTGTACCAGGCCACCCCCGCAGCAATATAGAAGCGCTGCAGCCCGTGGAAGGGAATCGGATGAATGGTGCTGACCGGGAACGGGAAACGTGTGCCCGCCTGCCCCAGCAACCGCTGCGCCAGGCAACGCCCCATGGTGCTGGACATGGCGATGCCGCGGCCGTTGTAGCCCAATGCGATGCTCAGTCCCGGCGCGGGTTCGTGCACATGCGGCAGGAAGTCGCGCGTGATGGCGACCCGGCCGGCCCAGCGGTATTCGTATTGCACGCCCTTGAGCTGGGGGAACAGCAGCTCGACCGAGCGTTCGAGATGGATGAAATCCTCGGGTCCGCGCGGATCGCGGAACGGGCCGCGCCCGCCCATCAGCAAACGCCCCTGGGCATCGCGCCGGTAATACAGCAGCAGGCGCCGCGAATCAGAGGCCACTTCGCGCCCCGGCAGGATCGAGGCCGCAAGCTCGTCCGGCAGCGGCCGGGTGGCGACGATGAAGCTGTTGGCGGCAATCACCGATTGCCTCAGCATGGGCCACAAGTGATCGCTGTAGCCGTTGGTGGCGATCACCACGCGCCCGGCGTCGATGTGCGGCCCTCCCTTCGTATGCACCCGCCACCCGCCTTCGCGACGTTCCAGCCTGACGACCCGCGTGTCGCCGTGGATCGCCGCGCCCAGACCGGCTGCAGCGCGCGCCAGGCCGCGACAGTACTTCAACGGATGGATGCTGCCGGCGCGATGGTCCTTCCAGCCGCCGACGTAGGCTTGCGTACCGATGTGGCGCGCTACTTCGGCCGCGTCCATCATTTGCGCATGCGCGCCTTCAGCCCGCCATTGCCGCGCGCGCGATTCGAGCGCACGCATGGTCTTGACCGAATGGGTGGGCTGGATCCAGCCGTTGCGCAGCGCATCACAGGCGATGCCGTGGCGCTTGATCAATTCGAACACGGTATCGGCCGCCGTGCCGATGGCGCCGATCAGCGGATCGGCAACCGCCGTGCCGAACATTACCCGCAACTGGTCTGGATCGTATTTGAGGCCGGGGATAACTTGCCCGCCGTTGCGTCCGGAAGCGCCCCAGCCGGGTTGCGCGGCGTCGAGTACGCATACCGAGGCGCCGCCTTCCGCCAGATGCAGCGCGGTGGACAAGCCGGTGTAGCCGGCCCCGACAACGACAACATCGCAGCGCATGGAGGCGGCCAGTGCCGGCGCGTGCACGGCCTCGCCGCCGATGGCGGCCCATAGCGAGGGCGGGAACGGCATGCGGGCGTCGCCCTGCAGATTGGAGCTATCCATCGCGCCGCTCACTTGCCGATCACACGGCGCAGGAAATCCTGCGTGCGCGCGTGTTGGGGTTCGGTCAGCACATGCCGGGCCGGGCCTTCCTCGACGATGCTGCCGCTGTGCAGGAAGCACACGCGGTCCGCCACCTCACGGGCAAACCCCATCTCATGCGTCACCACGATCATGGTCATACCGTCGGCGGCAAGCGTACGCATCACGGCCAGCACTTCGCCCACCAGTTCCGGATCAAGCGCGGAAGTCGGCTCATCGAACAGGATCGCCTCCGGCTGCATCGCCAGCGAGCGTGCGATCGCCACACGCTGCTGCTGGCCGCCGGAGAGCTGGCTGGGATAGGCGTCGCAGCGCTGCGCCAGGCCGACCTTGTCCAGCTGCGCGATGGCTTGCTCGCGCGCCTGCTCGCGCGGCAGCTTGTTGACGAACACGGGGCCCTCGGTAACGTTCTCCAATACGGTGCGATGGGGGAACAGATTGAAGCGCTGGAACACCATGCCGACCCGCGTGCGCAGGCGATGGATATCGGGCCCGTCGCGGTCGACCAATTGACCGTCGATCAGGATCTCGCCGCCGTCATAGGATTCGAGACCGTTGATGCAACGCAGGACGGTGGACTTGCCCGAACCCGACGGGCCGATCAGGCACACGACCTCGCCATCGGCCACCGACAGCGATACGTCCTTCAATACCTCGTTGCGGCCGAAGCACTTGGAAATACGTTTGACGTCGATCATCGCGTTCTCCCCTTCTTGCCGCGGATCTCCAGACGGCGAATGACAAACACCAGCGGCAGCGACAGCAGCAGGTAAAGCACCGCGACCATCGTGTAGACCGTCATGTTCTGGAAGGTGCTCGACGCAATCATCTGGCCTGCGCGCGTCATTTCGAGCACGGTAATGGTGGACACCAGCGAGGAGTCCTTGAGCATCATCACCAGCGTGTTGCCGTAAGGCGGCAGCGCAATGCGAAAGGCCTGCGGCAGGATCACGCGGCGCATGATCATCGGCCCGCGCATGCCGATCGACTGCGCCGCCTCGACCTGGCCTGCGTCTACCGCCTCGATGCCGGCGCGGAAGTTCTCGGCCTGGTAGGCCGAGTAGGCGATGCCCAGGCCGATCACGCCGGCCTGGAAGGCCGACAGCTGGATGCCCATGTCCGGCAGCACGAAATAGATGTAGAACAGCTGCACGATGATGGGCAGCCCGCGGATCACGTTGACGATGGTCGCGCCCGCCAGCGCGACCGGCTTGATGCGCGAGATCTTCATCAGCGCCAGCACCAGGCCGATCACGGAACTGAGCAGGAAGGAATAGAGGGTGACTTCGATCGTGACCAGCGCTCCTTTCAGGAGGATGGGCAGGAAGTCCAGCACGGTTTGGGAGAACATGGGCGTGACGGAATGGACAGGTGGGATCAGGGCGCTGCACGCCGCGCGGATGCGGCGGCGCACAGGCATGCAAGACCGGGAACGGTGCCCGGCGGGTGCGGTTCAGCTCAGTTGAGCTTCCACTGCTCGACGACGCGCGTCAGCGTGCCGTCGGCCTTGAGCTCGGCGATGGCCTTGTTCAGGCGCTCCATCAATTTGGCATCGCCCTTGCGCACCACGAGGCAGACATCGCCCATCAGCGTGGACTGGTACTCCTTGACCAGGCGCACCTGTGGGTTGGCGCCCTGCGCCAACTGATAGGCGACGATAGGACGGTCGCCGAAGCCGGCCTTGATGCGGCCCAGACCGACGTCGCGCATCATGTCCGACACCGAATCGTAAGTCCTCACTTCCTTGAAGATGCCCTTCTTGTTGAAGGCATCGACAAACACGGTGCCGACCTGGGCGCCGATGATCTCGCCCTTCAGGTCGTCCAGGGTCTTGTAGCTCTTCTGATCCTGGGCATTGACGAACAGGCCTTCGCCGTAGGAGTACACCGGGTTGCTGAAATCGACGATCTGGGCGCGCGCCTCGGTCTTGAGCATGGCGGCGGCGATGATGTCGATCTTGCTGCCGGTGAGGGAAGGAATCAGCGCGGAAAACGGCGTCTGCTGGACGTTGACCGAGAAGCCGGCCTTGCTGCCCACGGCGGCGATGGTGTCGATCATCATGCCCTGCAGCTTGTTGGTCTTGATGTCGAGGAAGGTGAAGGGGACGCCGGTGGAGGTGGCGCCGACGGTGTAGCTGGTCTGGGCCAGAGCCGGCCCGGTGGCGGCGACGGACAGTGCGACCACGCCCAGCAGATGTTTCAGCAAACGATTGAACGGCTTCATACGACTCCCTTTTTGCGCAAGATCCCGGCGCAACGAAACGGTTGGAAGCCCGCCGCGGGCCAATGCCGGCGGCGGTACGCGGACTGCTGCGGCGCCCGTGGCGGGCCCGGATGCCTCAAAAAATCAACGCTTCCCCATCGGACGTGCCCGGTATGGCCGCGACGGGAAACGACAGCTTGAAACAACATGGACGACTGAGAAACAACAGACTACGCACGCTTGGATATCAATATTCGGCGTCTAAATAAGTATATTTGAATTGATCGTATCGTCAATAAATATTTATGTATCGATATTCGATACATAAATCAAAGTTTTTGGGTACAATCCATTCACCACAACATGCCCGGAGACCGCATGCGCGATACCGACGACAACACCGCCGACCCGCTGTTCAACCAGTCGCTGGAGAAGGGTCTGGCAGTCCTGTGCGCCTTCAATGCCCAGCGCCGCACCATGACGCTGGGCGACGTGGCCGAGGCCACCGCCATCACCAAGAGTTCGGCGCAGCGCATGGTCTATACGCTGGAGGCGCTGGGCTACATCTGCAAACACCCCAAGACGCGGCGCTACCAGCTCACGCCCAAGGTGATGGAAGTCGGCTACAACTATCTGGCGGCCGACATCCTGGTCGACGTCGCCAATCCGTTCCTGTCGGAGCTGGCCAATGCCACCGGCGAGACAGTCAACCTGACCGAGCCCAACGAGCTCGACATGGTGTACGTGGGGCGCTTCGTCTCCAGCAAATTCATCCCCATCCACATGCCCATCGGCAGCCGCATTCCGATGTACTGCACGGCCTCGGGCCGCGCCTATCTGTCAGCGCTGGAACGCGGCGAGGCACTGGCGATCCTGGAGGCCAGCGACCGCAGCGTACGCACGCCGCATACCCGTACCGAGGTGAAAGACATCGTGCAGGTGCTCGACCAAACGCGTGAACGCGGCTTCTCCTGCAACAAGGAAGAATTGTTCCTGGGCGACATGACGCTGGCCGCCCCCATTTTCAACAGTGAGCGCAGGCCGGTGGCCTCGGTGCACGTGGTGGCGCCGACCAGCCGCTGGACGCAGGAGGAAGCGGAAAAAAAACTGGCGCCGCTGGTGCTGGAATGCGCGCGCGCGATCTCGAATTCGGTACGCGCGCTGGTATGAAAATGACCTGAGCCGCGCCGGCGGAGGATGCCGGACGGTCGCGCAATCTGCCACAATCGAGGCTGACTACCTTCTTACACAGATCACGGAGAACTGACATGGCCCACGTCACCCTGCACAACGCCGCCGGCTACGCCCAGGACATCAAGGCGCGCATCCATCAACTGAAGTCGGATGAGCCGGAAAGCAACGGCGGTAAAGACACCGGCCCGGCGCCGTATGAACTGCTGCTGGCCGCGCTGGCGTCCTGCACGTCGCTGACGCTGCGTATGTATGCCGACCGCAAGGGTTGGGAGCTGGGCAGCATTTCGGTGGATGCGCATTTCGGCCGCGACGACAGTGGGCTGGAAACCATCACGCGCAAGATCAGCTTCGGCGCGGCATTGTCGCAAGAACAGTTGACCCGTCTGGCGGAAATCTGCGAGAAGACGCCGGTCACCAAGACCATCCGCCAGGGGACGGCGATTCAGACGTCGATCGCGTAACCCGCTTCACGCCAGGCGTCGATGCCGCCGGTCAGCGGTCGCACCTTCTGGTAGCCGCGCCGCATCAGCTGGCGCGCGACCATGGCGGCCGAGGCTTCGTTGGGACAGGCGCAGTAGACCACCACTTCGCCTTCCACCGGGCCGTCGAAGACGAAGGTCTGGATCTCCTGGTTGGAAATCGCCACCGCGCCGGGAATGCGGCCGTCCTTTTGCGACAGCGGCGAGCGCACATCGATGATGGTGGGCGCGATGCCCTGCTCCAGCATATTGTTCAGTTCCTGCACCGTGATGCGCGCCATCTCAAGCGACTTGCGAAAGCGCCGGCGCTGCCACCACTTGTTGGCGATGAAGGCCGCCAGCGCCACGCCGATCAGCAGCATGCCGTAATGGCCGAGCTGCGCCAGCACGTTGAGCAAATCGTCCACCGCCGAGCTGAACAACGATCCGAGGAAGATCCCCAATCCCGCCCACAACGCGCTGCCGGCCGCATCCCACAGCAGGAAGCTGGTGCGGCGCGTGCCCATCGTGCCGGACAAGGCGCTGGCAATCGAGGCAAACCCCGGGATGAACTTGGCCACCAGTAATGAGCGCGCGCCCCAGCGCAGGTAGATCGACTCGGTCTGGCGCACGCAGGAGTCGGGCGAAAGGGAAATGCGGCACAGCCGCGTCATGATGTGGCGGCCGTAACGGCGTCCCGCCAGGTACCAGGTGTAGTCGGCGATCAGTGCCGCCACCACCGCCAGCAACAGCAGCAGCGCCGGCGAGTATTGCCCGGCCTGCGCCATGGCGCCGGTGATGATCAACGTCGGATAGGCCGGCACGGGCGCGCCGAGCTGCTCGACCAGTACGTTGACGAAGACGAGAAGCAAGCCGTATTGCTCGATCAGGTGGTAAAGGGTTTCCATTGCAAAGTCGCCATCATTCTTGCCGCGCAACAATCCGGGAGGCCGGGCACAGGTCGCCATTATAAGTTTGGCGGCGGGCGCGCGCTTGGACAAAAGCGGCCGGGGACAAGACAAAGATGGGGACAAAGCGGCAAAACAACAGCCGGATAAAAAGCGCCCCGGCGCCCGTCGGGAGACGGAACGCGCGGGGCGCGAACGAGGTGGAGACCTCGGAGAAAAAGACTTTACATCGGCAACATCAGGCCATCAGGCCGGCTGGTTCACCCTCGCCTTGGCGTCGCCCGGCGTGGCCGGATTGCCGCCCACCGAACCGCTGCCGCCCTGCGGCGCCGGACGGGTGCGCGCCAGGAACACCAGCACCGCCGCCACGATCGAGGCCGCCGACAACGCATACAAGCCGCCCTGGATGGAGCCGGTCTTCTGCTCCAGATAACCGAAGGTGGCCGGCGCGAAGAAGCCGCCCAGGTTGCCCAGCGAATTGATCAGCGCCAGCACCGCGGCGGCGATGCGGGCGTCGAGATAGCCCTGCGGAATCGGCCAGAACAGCGAGGACGCCGCCTTGAACCCGATGCCGGCAAAGCACACCGCCACAAAGCCCAGCACCGGACCGCTCTGCGCGGAAATGGCCATGCCGATGGCCGAGATCACCAGGGTCAGCGCCACCCAGAACTGCTGCTTCTTGAAGCGTCCTGCCAGCACCGCGAACACATACATCGCCGCGATCGAGACGATCCACGGGATGGAATTGAACAGCCCGATCTGGAAGTCGTTGAAGTGGCCCATCTTCTTGATGATGGTCGGCAGCCAGAAGGTGGCGCCGTAGATGGTCAGCTGGATGGCGAAGTAGATGAAGCAGAACAGCAGGATCTGCGGGTCGCGCAGCAGCGTGAAGGCCGACACGTGCGGCGGACGGCTGGCGGCGCGCACTTCCTGTTCGGCGGCGATCACCGCGGCCACGGCGTCGCGCTCGGCGTTGCTGAGCCATTTCGCATCGCGCGGGGTCGAATCCAGCAGGAACCAGACCACGAAGCACAGCGCCATCGAGAAGCCGCCTTCGATCAGGAACATCCACTGCCAGCCGTGCAGGCCGGCGCCTTCGACCATCAGCAGCGCGCCGGTGATCGGGCCCGACAAGATGGACGCGATTGCCGAGCCTGACAGGAACACCGCCATCGCGCGGCCGCGCTCATGGTTGGGCAGCCATTGCGTGAAGTAATAGATCACGCCGGGGAAGAAGCCGGCTTCGGCCACGCCCAGCAGGAAACGCATGAAGTAAAAGCTGGTCTCGTTGTGCACGAAGGCCATGCAGGCCGCCACCAGGCCCCAAGTGAACATGATGCGCGTCAGCCAAGCCTTGGCGCCGAAACGCTGCAGCAGGATATTGGACGGCACCTCGAACACGGCATAGCCGACGAAGAACAAGCCGGCGCCCAGGCCGAAGGCGGCGGCGCCGATGCCCAGGTCGGCCGCCAGGTGGGTGCGCACGAAGCCGATGTTGACGCGGTCGATGTAGTTGACGATGAACATCACCACGAACAGCGGCAGGATGCGCCATTTGATCTTGCTCACCGCGGAGGTGAGCGTCATGTCTGCCGTGCCGCTGCTGTCGTGCGCGGCCGGCGTTGCGGATGGATTCACGAGTTTGTCTCCTCTTCAGGACTCGGTGCTGCGGTTTGATGGAGTGACCGTTGCTGCCTGCGGCGCATGGGTGAGCGGCGCCGGCCGGAGAGACTCCGGCGCCGGCGCGCATGGCCCTGCACTCTTGCTTGTTATGGTGCTGCTTCTTTTTCTCTTGTCTTGAGTCTTGCACTGCGGGCCGCCGGCCATCAAGGCCGGCGGCCTGTTACCGCTGATCGTGCTGCTGTGAAGCTGCGCTGCTTAACGCACCAGGCAAGGCTTCTTGTTGTCGAACTTCCAGCCCGGAATCAGGTACTGCATGGCCACCGCGTCGTCGCGCGCGCCCAAGCCCATGTTGCGGTAGGTCTGGTGCGCCGCCTCGATCTGCGCCAGGTCGACCTCGATGCCCAGGCCCGGCTTGGCCGGCACTTTCACCTTGCCGCCGACGATCTTGAGCGGGTCCCTGGTCAGGCGCTGGCCGTCCTGCCAGATCCAGTGGGTGTCGATGGCGGTGATCTTGCCTGGCGCCGCGGCGGCCACGTGGGTGAACATCGCCAGCGAAATGTCGAAGTGATTGTTGGAGTGCGAGCCCCAGGTCAGGCCCCAGTCGTTGCACATCTGCGCCACCCGCACCGAGCCCTGCATGGTCCAGAAGTGCGGGTCGGCCAGCGGAATGTCGACCGACTGCAGCGAGATCGCATGCCCCATCTGGCGCCAGTCGGTGGCAACCATGTTGGTGGCGGTCTGCAGGCCGGTGGCGCGGCGGAACTCGGCCATCACCTCGCGGCCGGAGTAGCCGTCCTCGGCGCCACACGGGTCTTCGGCGTAGGCCAGCACGTGATGCTGGTCGCGGCACAGGCGGACCGCATCCTTGAGCAGCCAGCCGCCGTTGGGGTCCAGCGTGATGCGCGCCTGCGGGAAGCGCTCGGCCAGCGCGGTGACGGCGGCAATCTCTTCCTCGCCGCGCATGACGCCGCCTTTCAGCTTGAAGTCGTTGAAGCCGTAGCGCTGGTAAGCGGCCTCGGCCAGCCTGACGATGGCTTCCGGCGTCAGCGCCGCCTCGTGGCGCAGGCGCAGCCAGTCGTCGGCCTCGCCTTCGGCGGCGCTATACGGCAAATCGGTCTTGCTGCGCTCGCCGACGTAGAACAGATAGCCCAACATCTCCACCTCGTCGCGCTGCTGGCCTTCGCCCAGCAGGGCCGCCACCGGCACCTCCAGGAACTTGCCCAGCAGGTCCAGCAGCGCAGCTTCCAGCGCAGTCACGGCATGCACCGCGATGCGCAGGTCGAAGGTCTGCAGGCCACGACCGCCGACGTCGCGACCGGCGAAGGCGATGCGCGCCTGGTTCAGGATGGACTGGTAGTTGCCGACCGACTGGCCGAGCACCAGCGAGCGCGCATCTTCCAGCGTCTGGCGAATACCCTCGCCGCCCGGCACTTCGCCCACGCCGGTGTTGCCGGCGCTGTCGGTCAGGATGACGATATTGCGGGTGAAGTACGGCCCGTGCGCGCCCGACAGATTGAGCAGCATGCTGTCGTGGCCGGCGACCGGGATCACGCGCATGTCGGTGATTTTCGGGGCGCCCTTGGCGATCTGGGCCTGGCTGGCGGTTACGGAACTGCTCATCGCTGTACTCCTGTGTCGTTTGTCTCGTCGGTCTGCATCGCTGCTGCGCGCAGCGATACGGTGCTGCTGAAGCCCATCATTTGGTAGCGGTACCAAATTAATTTTTAATGATGGTAGCGGTACCAATTTTTGCTGTCAACTGTTGATTTTTGACATCAAAAAAACAGGGAGAGATGAATCAGAAGTGACGCAAGCGATGCCGCCGGCGCAAACGCGCCGGCCCGCACAACGCCTCAGATCAGCGCGTAAGCCACCACTGCGGCGGCGGCCAGGTCGATGGCCAGCACCAGCGCCCCGCCCAGGCGGCGCTGCAGGAAGGCGCCCAGCGCCCAGAAGCCGGCCAGCAAGGCGGCGCAGGCCGCCAGCAGGTGCAGGTAGGATTGTTCGTCGGCGATCCACAGCAGGGCCGAGGCCGCCGCCAGCAACACCACGAATTGCAGCACCGCCATCGCATTGGCCACGCGCGGCAGCTGCACCGCGTAACGCCGACGCGCGGCATCAAGGTCGAACGGCACATAGGAGGCATCGTGCACCACGCCTGCGGGCTGCCAGCCCGGGGGCTTGAACCAGATCTTGAGCTTGTCCTGCCAGCGCGGCATCTGCGCGGCGCTGTGCGCCAGCTGCCAGTAGCCGGCCAGCACCGCCCACACCGGATCCCAGCTGTTGAGCGGGGTGCGGGTACCGTAGACCACCGCTTCCTTTTCTTCGGCGAAGGTGCCGAACAGGCGATCCCAGATCACCAGCATGCCGCCGTAGTTCTTGTCGAGATATTGGTCATTGACCGCGTGGTGCACGCGATGATTGGACGGCGAGGAAAACACCCGGTCGAACCAGCCCAGCTTGCCGATGTGCTCGGTGTGAATCCAGAACTGATAGACCAGCACCACCAGCCCGGCGATGCCGAACTGCTCGGGCTCCACGCCCAGGATCGCCATCGGCAGGTAAAAGATCCAGCCGAGGAAGACCACCGTGCTCTCCTGGCGCAGCGCTGTGGAGAAGTTGAAGTCCTGGCTCTGGTGGTGCACCGAGTGCGCGGCCCAGCCCAACGCGTTCTCATGGCCGAAGCGATGCAGCCAGTAGTCGAAGAAATCGAACATCACGATGGCCGCAATCCAGCCCAATGCCCCCTGCCAGAAGCGGGCCGCCGGGAAGATCGCGAAGGCGCGGTAAGCCATCGAATACAAACCCACCTGGAACAGCTGCGTCACCAGCGCCACCAGTTGCCCGATCACGCCCTGCGACAGGCTGGCCAAGGCATCGGCCAGGCGATAGGTATTGCGCCGGCGCACGTAGCCATAGACGAATTCCGCCGCAATCAGCAGCAGGAAGACGGGAATGACGTAGACGATGATCTTTTCCATGGCGCGGGCTCGAATGCCGGGCAGTCGCGCCAAACGCCGGCGCCGCCCAAACCGCCATTATGCCGCGCCGCAGCAAAGCCTGCCTGACAGGCCCCTGACGGGCGCACACGCCCGGAGGCTAAATCAGGCGCTCTCGCGTTGAATGATGGAAAAACCGATGTCGACGATACGCTCGGCCACCTCGATGCCGGCGGCGCGGTCGATGATGAAGCGCGCGGCGCGCTGGCCGATGCCGGTGCCGTCGATGCGCACCGTGGTCAGTTGCGGCTGCAGGTCGCGCGAGAACTCCAGGTCGCCGAAGCCGACCAGGGCCAGTTGCTCCGGAATGCGGATGCCGCGGCTTTGCGCCTCGATCATCACGCCCAGCGCCAGCAGGTCGGAGCTGCAGAAGATGGCGTCGGTCTGCGGCTGGCGCTGCAGCAGGTCGGCCAGCCCCTTGCGGCCCTGGCCCAATGTGGTCGGCGCGGTGACGTGGTGCATCGGCACCGGCGCGTCGTTGGCGGTCATGCCTAGGGCGCTCGCCTCTTGGGCGAAAGCATCCATGCGCCGCCGGCTGCGCTCGTCGCGCCCGCCCACGACCGCCACCACGCGGCGGCCGGCGGCATGCAGGTAACGTGCGACTTCGCGGCCGATGTTTTCATGCGAGAAACCGACCAGCATGTCGATCGGTGTGGGCGTCAGGTCCCAGGTTTCCACCACGGGAATGCCGCTGGCCAGCAGGCGCTTACGCGCCTCGGCCGAACGCATGATGCCGGTCAGCACCACGCCGTCGGGGCGACGGCCGATGATGGCTTCCAGCAGCGCGTCCTCGCGTGAATTTTCGTAGCCGCTCTGGCCCAGCATGACCTGGTAGCCGGCCGCGGCCAGCGTCTCGGTGAGGGTGTGCACGATTTCCTGAAACACCGGCCCGATCACCGTGGGCACCACCACCGCCACCAGCCGGCTCTTGTTGGAAGCCAGGCCGCCGGCCAAGAGGTTGGGCACATAACCGGTGCGCTCGACCGCTTCCCTCACCTTCTGCAGCACCTTGGGCGAGACCGCCGAGGGCGTATTCAGCGCACGCGACGCCGTGATCGGCGCCACTCCGGCCAGCTGCGCGACGTCGCGCAGCGTGATGCCGCCGGCGCTCTTGCGGCTGCCGCGACGGCGCGGCTCGGCGGCATCTGCATGACGAAGGTCGGGGCTGGACGGATTGGTCGGTGGCATGCGCGCATTCTAGCATCGCGGCTGGTAGCGTTACCAAAACAACAAGCCTGCCGCCGGCGCGTCGGCATGCCATTTTTGAGCGTCGATCAAGAATGTTTTGCCTCCCGGGCGGTTTTTGCAAAGGCCGGATTGGGCAATACTGCAGGCCTCGGCTTCTTCCCGCACTCATTGCGTGCGAACCGGTCTACCGGTTTTGCACCTCCCCTGAAAAGAAAAGGATCCTCATGAGCACCAACATTCCCGCCTTCGGCCTCGGCACCTTCCGCCTGAAAGACCAGCAGGTCATCGACTCCGTCACCACCGGCCTGGAACTGGGCTACCGCCACATCGATACTGCACAGATCTACGGCAACGAGGCCGAGGTCGGCCAGGCCATCGCCGACAGCGGCGTCGCGCGCGGCGAGCTGTTCGTCACCACCAAGGTATGGACCGAAAACCTCTCGCGCGACAAGCTGATCCCCAGCCTGAAGGAAAGCCTGAGCAAGCTGCGCATGGAACAGGTCGACCTGGCGCTGATCCACTGGCCCTCACCCAACGACGAACTGCCGGTGGCCGACTACATGCAGGCGCTGGCCGAAGCCAAGAAGCAAGGCCTGGCGCGCCTGATCGGCGTCTCCAATTTCACCATCGCGCACATGCAGCAAGCCATCGCCGCCGTGGGCGCGGCCGAGATCGCCACCAACCAGGTCGAGATCCATCCCTTCCTGCAGAACCGCAAGGTGGCCGAATTCGCCCGCACCAACGGCATCCACCTGACCGCCTATATGCCGCTGGCTTATGGCAAGGTGATGCAGGACGCCACGCTGCTGGAAATCGCCGGCAAGCACGGCGTGACGGCCGCGCAAGTGGCGCTGGCCTGGTCGCTGCAGCAGGGCTTCGCCGTGATCCCCTCCTCCACCAAGCGCGCCAACCTGGCCGCCAACCTGGATGCGGTGAAGATCACCCTGAGCGCAGCCGAGATGCAGGCCATCGCCCAGCTGGACCGCGGTGAACGCCTGGCCAATCCTGACTTCTCGCCAAAGTGGGACTGATGGTTTAATCGATTAAAGGATTGAATCGTTCGATAAAAAGCCCGGCATATGCCGGGCTTTTTTACGTGCATCGATGCATGACGAAAGACGCTGGGCCCCTGCTTGCGCAGG
>NZ_JAGIPZ010000022.1 GCF_017814915.1 Herbaspirillum sp. LeCh32-8
CTTGGCGGAGCAAGAAAAGTGAGCGGCTGCCGGGCCGCCCCCGGCGCTCCGCTCCGACCGGAGAGAGCAAGCATCAAGGCCAGAGCAAACGAAGGCTGCAAGACCCAACTACCCAGCCCAAACAACAAGCACCGGTGAAGCGCAACAAACGACGCTGGATCCCGGCCTTCGCCGGGATGACGGAGGTATTGGCAAGCGCAACAGAAAACACAACTCCAACACCTGCCAAGCCACCATCTACACCCCCTCCATCCACGACACATGCGCCGCCACAATGCGCCACCCCTGCGGCAAGCGCAACCAGGTATGACTCTGGCGCCCGATGCGCGCCTCCCCTGCGCGCGTGAACTCGGTGTTGGCCACCGCGTAATCGCGTCCATAACTCGTGATGACCGTGCGGCGCAGGCTGCGCATCAGGTTCTTCGGCGAACGCCCGATGCGAAACGCGCGGATCTCGTCGACCCCGACCAGGTTCTCGGTAGCGCCGTAACGCACCGTATGCGGGCCATCGAGAAACAGCTCGTCCAGCACATCGACCTGGTTAGTCGTCAGCGCTACTTCATAGCGACCGAAGGCGGCCTCGACCTCGGCCAGCACCTCGGGGATGTTCACTTCAAACGGTGTGACCGGTTCCAATGCAAGCTCCTGGGGTCAAGTCGGTTCAGTGCGCGCCAAGATAGGCCTTGGCCAGCGCGTCGTTGGCGGCGATCTCGGCGGCCGTGCCCTGCGCCACCACGCGACCGCCTTCAATCACGTAGGCGCGGTCGGCCAGCGACAAGGCCAGCGCCGCCATCTGGTCCACCAGCACGATGGTCATGTTCTCGTTGCGCAGGCGGTCCAGCGCCGCGAACAGCTCGGCGATCACCTTGGGCGCCAGGCCCAACGAGGGCTCGTCCAGCAGCAGCACGCGCGGCCGCGACATCAGGCCGCGCGCGATCGCCAGCATTTGCTGCTCGCCGCCGGAGAGCAGGCCGGCGCGCTGGTGCAGCCGCTCGCGCAGGCGCGGGAAGCGACCCAGCATCTCTTCCACGCGGGCGTCGACGTCCTGTGGATAAAGGAAAGCGCCGAGGCGGATGTTGTCCAGCACCGAAAGCTCGGGGAATACTTGGCGCCCTTCCGGCACCAGCACCACGCCGTGGCGCACGATCTGCTCGGCGCGCAGGTGCATCAGGTTCACGCCGCCGGCGTGGATGCCGCCCTGGATCGGGCGATGCAGGCCCGCCAGCGCGCGCATCAGCGTCGACTTGCCGGCGCCGTTGGCGCCCAAAAGCGCCACCATCTCGCCCTGCTTCACCTGCAAGTTGATGCCGTGCAGGACCGGCTCGGCGCCGTAGCCCGTGACCAGCTCGCCCACGCCCAGCAACTCGCCGGCGCCCTGCACTGCAACGCGCTGTGCAGCCGGCGCCTGCTGTGTGCTCTCGCCCAGATAGGCGCGCTTGACCGCCGGGTCGTTCTGCACTTCCTGCGGGGTCCCGATGGCCAGGCGCTGGCCGGCATCGAGCACCACGATGCGGGTGGAGATCTGCATCACCAGCTCCATGTCGTGCTCGACCACCACCACGCTGATGCCGGCGGCGGCGATCTTTTGCAGCAGCTGCGCCAGCATGCTCTTGTCTTCGCGCGACAGGCCGGCGGCCGGCTCATCCAGCAGCAGCACATCGGGGTCGGCCGCCAGCGCGCGTGCGATCTCCACCAGGCGGCGATCGACGTGTGCCAGGTCGGCGGCGGGAATGTCCAGCGCGCCGCGGTAGCCGCAATAGGCCAGCAGGCGGCGGCTGTGTTCGCGCACGTCGGACGAGTCGAAGCCGCGCGACGACAGCAAGCCTCCCAGGCGACCGCGACCGCAGGCCAGCGCGACGTTGTCGGCTACCGTCAGGCTGCCGAACAGCTGCGAAGTCTGGTAGGTGCGCGCCACGCCTTGACGGGCGATGCGGAAGGCCGGCAGACCGGCCAGCGCAGTGTCGCCCAGGCTGAAGCCGCCCGAGGTCGGACGATAGAAGCCGGAGAGCATGTTCAGCGCCGTGGTCTTGCCGGCGCCGTTGGGGCCGATCAGGCTGGTGACGGCGCAGGCCGGCACCTCAAAGCCCAGTCCACCGACCGCGCGCACGCCGCCGAACACCATGGTCAGGCCGTCGGCCGACAAGGTGCGACGCTTGCGCTTCGTCAGCGAGACGTCGTCATGGACGGTATCCGACGCATCGGAAGCCGCAGCCACGGCCGCGCCCGGCTTGCGCCATGCCGACGCCAGCTTGCGCAGCAGGCCGGTCACGCCGTCGGGCGCGATCCACAGCACCAGCAGCAGCAAGGCGCCGAAGAACAGCAGGCGGTAATCCTCCAGGCTGGACAGCAGCTCGGGCAGCGCGCCGACGATGATGGCGCCGATCACCGGCCCCATGATGGAGCCGGAGCCGCCGACCACCACCACCAGCACGAACAGGATGGACTGCATGAAGCTGAACGTGTCCGGCGTGACGAAGGTCGACAGCGGCGCGAACAAGCCGCCGGCCAAGCCTGCCAGCGCGGCCGAAATGGCGAAGGCGACGGTCTTGATCACCAGCGGATTGAGGCCGATGGATTCGGACGCGGTCTCGCTGTCGCGCACCGCGCGCATGGCCGCGCCCCAACTGCCGCGCGAGAGCCAGCAGTAACAGGCCAGCATGACGGCGGCGGTGACCAGGCCCAGGATGGCGATGGCGCGCTCGCCCTGCAGGCCGAGGAAGGACGGCGCGACCAGGCCCATGATGCCGTTCTGGCCGCCGGTCAGGTCGCGCATCTCGATGATGGCGTGCTGGATGATGAAGCTGAAGGCGATGGTGATCATCGCCAGATAAGGCCCCTTCACGCGCAGCGCCGGCAAGGCCAGCAACACGCCCAGCGCGCCCGCGACCAGCGCCGCCAGCGGCCACGCCAGCCAGAAGGAAAGCCCGGCCTTGGTGGTAAGCACGGCGACGGTGTAAGCGCCGACGGCGTAAAAGCCGACATGGCCGAAGGACACCTGGCCGGTCATGCCGATCAGCACGTTCAGGCCAATGCCGACGATGGCCACCAGCGCAATGCCGGCCAGCACGAACACGTAGTAACTGTTGACCGACAGCGCCAGCGTGGCTGCGGCGATGAAGCCCAGCGTACTCCACGCGAGCGCTGCGGGCGTGCCCAGGCCCAGGCGTACCCGGGCGCGCGGAGCGGCCGCCGCCGGGGCGGAAGGGGAAGTCTGCGCCGCGCGGCGCAGCGCTTCGGTGACCGAATGCGGAAGATTGTTCATACCTTTTTCACCTGTGCGCGGCCGAACAGGCCATTGGGACGAATTGCCAGCACCGCGATCACCAGCGCGAAGGTGATGATCTGCGTGTAGCCGGAGCCAAGCGTGGCAGTGATCAATGCTTCGGCGATGCCGAACAGCAGGCCTGCGATCATCACGCCCCAGGCGCTGGTGATGCCGCCCAGGATGGCCACGGCGAAAGCCTTCAGGCCAAACAGTGTGCCCATGTCGGCATTGACGTTGAACAGTGGCGCGATCAGCACGCCTGCCACGCCGGCCAGCAGGGTGGAAAGCGCAAAGGCGGCGGCGATGGCGCGGGTGATGGGGATGCCCATCAGGCGCGCGGCGTCGCGGTTCTGCACCACCGCCAGCAAGGCGGTGCCCCAGCGCGTGCGACGCGAAACGGTATGCAGCAGCGCCGCCAGCGCCAGGCCGATGGCCGGGATCAGCAGGTGCAGCGGATACACTCCCAGGCCGACGCCGCCCACCTCGATGGACGACAGCGCCAACGGCGACGGCAGGCTGCGCGGCTCCTTGCCGAAGGTGTGCATGACCAGGTTATCGAGCACGATGCCCAGCGCCACGGTGGACATCAGCCAGGCGTTGGAACCCTGGCGTGCAAACGGGCGCACCGCCAGCACTTCGACCAGCATGCCGTAGAGCGCGCACAAGGCCAGCGCCAGGACGACGGCCAGCCACATCGGCCAGCCCAGCGTCTGCGCGAAGGTGAAGCACAGCACGGCGCCCAGCATCATCGAGCTGCCCTGTGCGAAATTGACGGTGCCCGAAACGGCATACGTCATGTAGAAACCGAGCGCCATCAGACCGTACATGCTGCCCAGTCCGAATCCGCTGATGAGTGCCGACAACAGCAGCATCTTGTTCTCCCTGCCCCGCTGCCTTTGTCGGCGCGGGTCTGTCCATTGGTGTTGCGTGATCGTGGTGTGTGCGCGGCGGACCGGCTGCCCGGCCCGCCGTACTGCATTGGCCTTACTGGCTCAGGCCCACCGGCAGGATGCGGTTGTCGATGAACTGCGCCCAGACATAGTCGTCGGCCTGCAGCGCGTCGTGCACGGTCGGGCTGAACGGCTTGACGTAGGTCTTGATCAGGCCTTCGTAGCGGTCGATCTTGTAAAAGCCTTCGCGGATCGCGTCGCCGTTGGTGGAACCGGCCTTGGCGATCGCCAGCGCGGCCAGCTGCACGCCGTCATAGGCGTTGGCCACGCCCACCGCCGGGGTGATGTCGTCCGGGCCCTTGATCGAGGGATACTTGGCCTTCAGCTCGGCCACCACCTTCTCGCCCACCGGCGAGAGCTTGCCGAAGAAGCTGAAGGTCTGGACAAAGTGCACGTTCTTCGCGTTCGGTCCGGCCAGCTCGGTGAAGCGGCCGCCGGCCGGGCCCCAGTGCGACACCACCGGCACCTTCCAGCCCATGCGGTCGAGCGACTTGACCACCTGCGCCGAAGGGCCGACGTTGCCGACCAGGTAGAGCGTGTCGGCGCCGGCAGCCTTCAGGCGGGACAGCTGCGGCACCACGTCGACGTCGCTGGCTTCAAACTTCTCGACGCCGGCCGGCTTCAGGCCCTTCTCGGCCAGCGCGGCGACGATGCCCTTTTCATTGGATTCGCCCCACGGGTTGTTGACCAGGATCAGGCCGGCCTTGGCGCTCTTGAAGGTCTTCTGGGCGTAGGTCAGCATCGCCTTGTCGACCAGCTCATCCACCGCCGACACGCGGAATGCGTAGTTGGGATTGGCGCCGTTCTTGGTCACGCCGGTGCCGGCCGCCCACGGTCCCACGAAGGGCACCTTCTCCTGGTTGGCGATGGGCACGATGGCCATCGACACCGGGGTATCCAGACCGCCGAACAGCACCGCCACCTTTTCCTTGAAGATCAGTTCGCGCGCGGCCACCACGCCCTTGGCCGGATTGGCCTCGTCGTCACGGCGCACCAGCTCCAGCTTGCGGCCGCCCAGGAGGCCGCCCTTGGCGTTGATCTCGTCGATGGCGATGGTCATGCCGCGGGTCAGCGCCTCGCCGGCTTGCGCGGACTGGCCCGACAGCGCGGTGACCAGGCCGATCTTGATGGTGTCGGCGGCCAGCGCCAGCGGCGATAGTGCGGCGGCGACGGTGGCCGCTGCGGCGGCGATCAGGGTACGGCGGGTGAAACGGTTCATTTGACTTCCCTCCAGGTTGGCAATTGTGAGTTCGGGGTTCCCGGCATGACTTATGCAAGGGCTATGCCAAGCGCCGCAGCTGAAGGTAATTTTTGCCGACAATATTACTTATATATACGAAGCAAATATCTTCATTTATTGCCGCTGATAAATCACAAACATTGCAGCCAATAACGCACACATCTTGTGCAAGACATGGAGAAAATGATGCACGCCGCACCATCATCAAACACGACGCAGGGCGCCGCCCTGCCCTACGATCCCGCTGCGCTGGTCGACGAATACCTGCGCGTACTGATGATTCCCGATCCGGCGGCGGCGCGCCGCTTCGTCTCGCCGGAGCTGAAGATCCGCTTCACCGGCGGGCGCGAGATGATCGACCCGGCGCAATGCGCGGCCTTCAACGCAACGCGCTACGGCTGGGTCAAGAAGCGCTTTGAAGGCACCGAGGTGATGGCCGGCGCCAGCGTGGAAGAGGCGGTGGTCTACAACCGCGGAACGCTGTACGGCGTGTGGCCGGACGGCGAGGCTTTCGAGGGCAACCGTTACGTCGACCGCTACGTGATCCGCCACGGCCTGATCGTGCAGATGGATGTCTGGAACGACAGCGCCGAGCGCCTGCTGGCGCGCGCCGGCCTGGCCGAGCTGTGATGGGGGACGCGATGCAAGCCACCATCCTGCCGCCCGGCGCCGGGGACGCGCTGGGCCGCGATATCGACAATGTCGCGCCGCCAGCCTATGGCGCGCTGCGCAGCCACGGCCGCTTCGGCTACTCGGCCATCCACCGGCGACCGCAGTACCGCTGGCCCAACGGCGCGCGGCTGGCGGTCTACCTCGGCTTCAACATCGAGCACTTCGCCTTCGGCGAAGGCCTGGGCGCCAAGCTGGGGCCGGTCTGCCCGGAGCCGGACGTGCTCAACTACGCCTGGCGCGAATACGGCAACCGCGTCGGCGCCTGGCGTTGCCTCGATCTGTTCGACCAGCTGGCGCTGCCGGCCGGGGTGCTGATCAATACCGCGCTGTACGACCATTGCCCCGAGCTGGTGGCCGCCTTCGCCGCGCGCGGCGACGAGATCATCGGCCACGGCCACACCAACGCGCAGCAGCAGGGCACACTGCCCGAAGCCGAGGAGCTGGCGCTGCTGCGCCACTGCCGCGAGCGCATCGCCGCCGAAAGCGGCACCGCGCCCACCGGCTGGCTCTCGCCATGGATCTCGGAAAGCCTGTGCACGCCCGACCTGCTGCAGCAATCCGGTTATCGCTACAACCTGAACTGGGCGCACGACGACCAGCCGGTGCGCATGCGCACGCGCGACGGCGGCAGCCTGTGGTCGATTCCCTACCCGCAGGAGCTGAACGACATCCCGATGATCGTGGCGCGCCAGATGGACGGCCGCGACTTCGCCCGCATGATCGTCGACAACTTCGACGAGATGCTGGCCCAGTCGGCGCAGCAGCCGCTGGTGATGGGCATCGCCCTGCATCCCTACCTGGTGGGCCAGCCCTATCGCCTGCGCCACCTGCGCACGGCGCTGGAACACCTGGCGGCCGCGCGTGACCGCGGCGAGATCTGGTTCACCACGCCGGGCGCGATCTGCGACCACGTGGACGCGCTGGAAGAACTGCGCCTGCCCTTCTGAGCGCGCCAACAACAACGATGGAGAAACAAGTGAATCAAGCAGCAAGCCCCCTGAACTTCGGCCCGTTCGACCGCGCCGATGAGATCGGCGCCTTCGTCCCGCACGGCCGCTACCGCCTGGACGGCGCGCCGCACGGCCCGCTCTCGGGCCTGAGCTTCGGCGTCAAGGACCTGTTCGACATCGCCGGCCAGCCCACCGGTGCCGGCAACCCCGACTGGCTGCGCACGCACGCCGTGCCCACCCGCACCAACGCAGTGGTGCAGACGCTGCTGGATGCCGGCGCCGACATGGTCGGCAAGACCCTGACCGACGAGATCGCCTACAGCATCCACGGCGACAACCACCACTACGGCACGCCGGACAACGTCGCCGCCCCCGGCCGCGTGCCGGGCGGATCCTCCAGCGGCTCGGCGGCGGCGGTGGCGGCGCGCCTGTGCGACTTCGCGCTGGGCACCGACACCGGCGGCTCGACCCGGGTGCCGGCCAGCTACTGCGGCGTCTGGGGCCTGCGCACCAGCTTCGGCCTGCTGTCGGCCGCTGCGATGGCGCCGCTGTCGCCGAGCTTCGACACCGTCACCTGGCTGGCGTCGGACGCCGCCGTCTTCGAACGGGTCGGGCAGGCGCTACTGCCGCAGACCGGCGAGGTCGCCCTCAGGCGCGCCCTGTTGCCCTTCGATGTACTGGAGCAAGCCGACGCGGTATTCCACCCGGCGGTGCTGCGTGTCTATGAAGCGCTGCAGGCGCGCCTGCACGGCGAGCACGCGCGCCTGACCACCGGCGAAGATGAACTGGAACACTGGCGTCGCGCCTACATCAGTGCCTCGGCCTACGAGGCATGGCAGACCCACAAGAAATGGATCACCGAGCATGCGCCCACGTTCGGCCCGGCGGTGCAGGGGCGCTGGAACATGGCGCGCGACACCGGCGCGGAAACCGCACAGGCCGCGCGCGAAAAGCAGCTGCTGGTGCGCCACCAGGTGCGCTCCTTCCTCGGCGCCGACGGCGTGGCGGTGATCCCTTCGGCAGCCAGCGTGGCGCCGCTGCGCGACGCGTCGCCGCAGCAGATCGACGACATTCGCGCGCGCTGCTTCCGCATCACCTGCATCGCCGGTTTGTCCGGACTGCCGCAGGTCAGCATCCCCTTCACCACGCCCGAAGGGTTGCCGATCGGCGTATCATTGCTGGGCCCGGCCGGCAGCGACCTGGCCCTGATCCGGCTGGCCACGACCATCCGGCAGGCGCTGCAGGAAACCTGACCGACCCACGCGCGGCCTGCGCCACAGGCCGCGCGCGATCCACCAACGATGCACAAGACGATGAGCGACACATCCCCCCGCAGCAGCAAACGCAGCGCCCGCCAGGCCGGCCATGCCGAAGCCGCGCCGGCACGCCAGTCCCGCGCCGGCCGCCCGCGCGTCCGGCACGATGCGCTGGCCGAGGCGCCGGTGCTGCAGGCCGACAACGACGCCGGCGAAGACATCATCACCCGCATCTACAACACGGTCTTCGAGAGCGTCATGGACCAGCGCCTGACGCCGGGCACCAAGCTGCCCGAGGCGGCCTTGTGCGAGCTGTTCGGGGTCGGCCGCACCGTGGTGCAGAAGGCGCTGCAAAAGCTGGCGCACGAACACAT
The DNA here is from genome assembly GCF_017814915.1 of Herbaspirillum sp. LeCh32-8. Taxonomy (GTDB): domain Bacteria; phylum Pseudomonadota; class Gammaproteobacteria; order Burkholderiales; family Burkholderiaceae_D; genus Herbaspirillum. Next base: position 8,708 of record NZ_JAGIPZ010000022.1, read on the forward strand.
CGTGGAGCTGCGCCCGAACCGCGGCGCGGTGGTGGCCATGCCCACGCCGGCCGAAACGCGCGAGATCTTCGAGGCGCGTCGTGCGCTGGAGGCGGCCATCATGCGCCTGGCGGTGCAGAACGCCACCCGCGCCGACCTGAGCAAGCTGCGCCGCCAGCTGAAAGAAGAACACGAGGTCATGCACAGCTACGCCCAGACCCGCTGGGCGCGGCTGGCGTCGTCCTTCCACATGCGGGTGGCCGAGCTCTCGCGCAACGCCACGCTGCAGCGTTACCTGGGCGAACTGGTATCGCGCTGCTCGCTGATCGTGGCGCTGCACGAGCCGGCCGGCTACGCCTCCTGCGAGCATGAGGAACATACCCACATCGTCGACCTGATCGAGCGCGGCGACGCCGAAGGCGCGGTGGCAGCGATGGAGTCGCACCTGCGCTCGCTGGAAGAGCACATCCACCTGGTCAGCGAGAAGAGCGGCAACAGCCTGGCGCGCATGCTGGGGATGGAATAGGCGCGTTTGCTTTCGCCGATGAAAAAACGGCATTGCCTGTGATGGGCAATGCCGTTTTCTTTTGTTGCGAAGGAAAGGTATCGCCGCGGGACCCCGCGTCGCCAACTGCCGTTAAATCGCCACCCTGCTCTCCAGCTCCTCGCGCACCTCGGCCACGATGCCGAAGGAATGCAGGCGCGCGGCGTGATCGTAGATCTGCGCAGTGATCATCAGCTCATCGGGGGCGGTGTCGTCGATGAAGTTCTGCAGACCTTCGCGCACGGTCTCGCGATCCCCCACCACGGCGCAGGCCAGCGAGCGTTCGACGTGGGCCTGCTCGCCCGGCTGCCAGTAGTCGCTGATATCGTCCACCGGCGGGTTGAGCTGGCCCGGGGTGCCGCGGATCAGGTTGATGAATTGCTGCTGCAGCGAGCTGAACAGGCGCTCGGCCTCGCGGTCGGTGTCGGCGGCGAACACGTTCAGGCCCAGCATCACATACGGCTTTTGCAGCGCGGCCGACGGCTTGAAGCGGGCGCGGTAGATCTCCACCGCCGACTTCATGAAGCCCGGCGCGAAGTGCGAGGCGAAGGCGAACGGCAGGCCCAGCTCGGCCGCCAGCTGCGCGCTGAACATGCTGGAACCCAACAGCCACAGCGGCACATGCAGGCCGGCGCCGGGCACGGCGCGCAGGCCCTGGTAGTCCGAGGGCTCGGCGAAGTAGTCCTGCAGCTCGACCACGTCCTGCGGGAAATTCTCGGCGGTGTCGCCGCCCATGTGGCGGCGCAGCGCGCGTGCGGTGCGCTGGTCGGAACCGGGCGCGCGGCCCAGGCCCAGGTCGATGCGCCCCGGGTAGAGCGACTCCAGCGTGCCGAACTGCTCGGCGATCACCAGCGGCGAATGGTTGGGCAGCATGATGCCGCCGGCACCCACGCGGATGCTCTTGGTATTGGCGGCCACGTGCGAGATCACCAGCGAGGTGGCGGCGCTGGCGATGCCGCTCATGTTGTGGTGCTCGGCCAGCCAGTAGCGCTTGTAGCCCAGCTTCTCGGCCAGCTGCGCCAGCTCCTTGGTGTTGTTGAACGCCTGTGCGGCGGTGCTGCCCTTGTTGATGGGGGACAGGTCGAGTACGGAAAAGGGAATCATGAATGGAATCCTGATGGCGCAGCAGGATCACCGCCGCGCCGGGTTGCCGGGGTGCTTGCCCGGAATATGGTCCTGCCCGCTCAGTCCAGCTTGACGACGAGCTTGCCGAAGTTCTTGCCCTGCAGCAGGCCGATGAAGGCTTGCGGCGCGTTTTCCAATCCTTGCGTAACGTCCTCGCGGTAGCGCAGGCTGCCGTCCTTGAGCCAGCCGGCGACGTCGTGCTGGAAGGCCGCGTGCAGTTCGGGGCGGTTGACGTAGTAGTCGAAGATGATGAAGCCCCGGATCTGGATGCGCTTGGTCAGCACGCTGCGCAGGAAGGCGGTGCTGTCGGTGGCGACGCTGCCGCCGTTGTAGTGGGCGATCAGCCCGCACACGGGGATGCGCGCGTGGGTGTTCAACAGCGGCACCACGGCGTCGAACACGGCGCCGCCGACGTTCTCGAAATAGATGTCGATGCCCTTCGGGCAGGCCGCCTCAAGCTGCGCTGCGAAGTCCGGCGCGCGGTGGTCGATGCAGGCGTCGAAGCCCAGTTCCTTGACCGCGAACGCGCACTTCTCGGCGCCGCCGGCCACGCCGACCACGCGGCAGCCCTTGATGCGGGCGATCTGCCCCACCATCGAGCCGACCGCACCGGTGGCCGCGGCCACCACCACGGTTTCGCCGGGGCGCGGCTGGCCGATGTCGATCAGGCCGGCGTACGCCGTGTAGCCCGGCATGCCGAGCGCGCCCAGCGCATACGAGGGGTGGCTGAAGTCGGGCGGCAGCCGGGTGGCGCCGGTGCCGTCGGTGATCGCGTATTCCTGCCAGCCGGTATAGGCCATCACCAGGTCGCCCTCCTTGAACTCGGGATGGCGCGAAGCCACCACGCGCGACACGGTGCCGCCGGTCATGACGGCGTCGATCTCCACCGGCGGCGCGTAGGACGGCGCGTCGCTCATGCGACCGCGCATGTAGGGATCGAGCGACAGCCACTCGGCGCGCAGCAGCAGCTGGCCGTCCTGCGGCGTCGGCACGGGGACTTGCTCAAGGCGGAAATTGTCGACCGTGGGCGCGCCGGTGGGACGCGAGGCCAGCACGATGCGGCGGTTGGTGGAAGGAGTGGTAGGGGTGGACGTGGCGCTCATCGGGAGTCCTTTCTGAAGGAAATACGAATCCGGATCGGGAGGAAGAAGATAGAGAAGATCATTGCGGCGGCACCAGCACGCGCCGGGTCACGTGCATCGCGCTTTCCATGGGTACGCGGTCGCGACTAAGCTTGGAGAGCAGGCTGGCGCCCAGCCATAGCTGGTAGAGCATGGTGGCGGTGGGCAAGGGATCGAGCACGGTGTGCAGCGAGCCGTCGGCAACGCCTTCGGCGATGCAGTCGGCGATGCGGGCGATGAAACGGCCGGTGCCTTCGTGCAGCACCACCCGCATGTCGTCGGACAGGTCGGCCACTTCAGCCGACAGCTTGACCACCAGGCAACGCTGCTCAAGCTCCTAGCAGCACTGGCTCTCCAGCCAATAACCCCAGTAGGTCAGCAGGCGCTCGCGCGCGCTGGCGCCGTAGACGGCATCGTCCAGTACCTTGCCCAGCAGCTCGAGGTAGCCCTCGACATAGTGCTCGATGAGCTCGCGCCCGTACTGTTCCTTGGAGCCGAAGTAGTGATAGAAGGAGCCCTTGGGAATCTCGGCCGCGGCCAGGATCTCGGACAGGCCGACACCCGAGAAGCCCTTCTGCGCGATGATCGCGCGGCCGGCCGTCAGGATGTTGCGTTTGGTTTCGCCATAAGTTTCTCTCATGGCGGCCATTTTAACGAAAAATTAGACCGGTCGTCTAAGACCGGTCTTTTTGCATAAATGCGAACGGCCTCAGCCCTTGCGCGGCGCCGGAAACAGCGGATACACCGCCAGCGCGACCAGGGCCACGGCCAGCCAGACCGTCCCCCACCCGCCCCGATGCAGCAACGCAGGCACCGCCTGCGCCGTCAGGAAGAACACCCCGAACACGCAGCTGTTGCCCAGCCCCAACGCGGTGCCGATCTGCGCCGGACCGGCCATGACCGCCAGCTCGGTGTAGGCCACGCCATGCCAGGCCGACACGGCGACGCCGGCGGCGACGATGGCGATGCCCAGCGGCGCCGCGCCCCATGCGCCGACCGATGCCAGCGTTCCCAACAGCGCGAACAAGGCCGCGCTCAACAAGGCGCAGCCGCGCAGATAAGCACGCCGCTCACCGCGCCGGTCGGTCCAGCGGCCGCTGGCGATGCGGCACACCGCCGCCCCCAGCTGCACCGTCGTCAGGGCCGCGCTGATCAGCAGCAGGCCGGCATGGGCGCGCTCCTGCAGGAAGATGCCGCCAAAGCTGATCAGGGCCACCTGCGGCGCGCACAGCAAACCCGTGGCCAGCGCTAGGCGCCAGACCACGGTGCTGCGCAACGCGGGCTGTGATGTGACGGGGGCAGCAGGCGCGGCGACGGGCGCATCTGCAGCCGGCGGCTCGCGCAGCCACACCAGCGTCAGTGCGACGCTGGCTGCGCAAGCTGCGATCAGCGCGATGTACACCGCGCCGAAACCGGCATGGGCGGCCAGCGACGGCAACAGCAAGGCGCCGATGCCTCCGCCCAGCGGCACCGCAGTCTGGCGGATGCTCATCGCCAGGCCGCGTTCGCCGTCGCGAAACCAAGCCATGATCGCGCGGCCGGAGGAACCGTTGACGCTGCCGCCCAGCAAGCCCGCCAGCATCAGGCCGGCGCACAGCCAGACGTAGGTGTCGCCGCCCTGCCCCGGCAAGGCCGTTACGATCAGCAGCCAGAGAGCGGCGATCGTGCCCAGCAGGCCGGCCAGCAGGACCTTGCGGTCGCCCAGCTTGTCGGTCAGCACACCCCACGGCAGTTCGCCCAAGGCCACGCCCAGGCTCAGCAGGCCGAGCGCAAGGCCGAGCTCGGTATTGCTGAGCCGGTAGTCGGTGCGCAACACCACCGAGGTCACCGGGATGCCGGAGAAGAAGGCCGAGAAACTGGCATTGGCGGCGACGCCGGCGGCCAGTACTTTCCAGCGGTGACCATCGGCGCGGACAGGCGGCTGGGCAGGATGTTGCGCGACGCTGTGGTCGGCGCTCCGGCCCGTGCCTGGGTCGGATGTTGCGGCGGATCGCATGACGGGCTCCTTCAGGCAGGCAATGAAAACCCGTGCAGTGTCACCGGCAGGAGCTCGTCCAAAATGTCATAATTCCAGCAAATCAAGCCATTCGCAGATCTCTGCCGGAGCCCGCCATGCCAACCCGCGACACCGCCTTCCTGATCTTCGCCGACTGCAGCATGCTCGACTTCACCGGCCCGCTGTCGGCCTTCGATGCCGCCAACCGGGTGTCGGGCAAGACGCTGTACCGGCTGACGCTGTTGTCCGAGCCGGGCGGCATGATCCGCAGTTCGGCCGGCGCCTGCGTGCAGACCGAGCGCATCGGCGCGCAGCGCTACGACACGCTGGTGGTGGCCGGCGGCGGCGCGCCGCGCGAAGGGCTGGTGTCGGGGGAATTGCGCGACTACATCGTGCGCGCGGCCAAACGCTCGCGCCGCATCGCCGGCGTGTGCACCGGCGCCTTCGTGCTGGCGGCAGCCGGCGTGCTCGACGGCCGGCGCGCCACTACCCACTGGCGCATGGCGGCCAAGCTGCAGAAGATGCACCCTCAGGTGCTGGTGGAGAGCGACCGTATCTATTCGCGCGACGGCGCGGTGTGGACCTCAGCCGGCATCTCGGCCGGCATCGACCTGGCGCTGGCGCTGATCGAGGACGATCACGGCGTCGAGCTGGCCAAGGCGGTGGCGCGCGAGCTGGTGGTGTTCCACCGCCGCCCGGGCGGGCAGTCGCAGTTCTCGGCGCTGCAGGACATGGATGGAGGAAGTGATCGCATCCGCACCGCCCTCACCTTCGCGCGCGAGAACCTGCATCAGGAATTGACGGTGGATATCCTGGCCGAAGTGGCCTGCCTGTCACGCCGCCAGTTCGACCGCGCCTTCAGCGCCGAGACCGGACAGACGCCGGCCAAGGCGATCGAGCAGATGCGTGCGGAAGCCGCGCGCATCCGCATCGAAGAGTCCAGCGAGTCGCTGGAGCATATCGCCCGCGTCACCGGCTTCGGCGACACCGACCGCATGCGGCGCGCCTGCATGCGGCTGTTCGGCCAGCCGCCGCAGGCCTTGCGCCGGCTGGCGCGACAGGCGCAGGACAGCGACGCGCTGGCCGTCGCCTGACGTCAGGGAACAAGAAAAAGAGAAGCGCTCAGCCGGCCGTGAGCTTGACGCGCGTGATCTCCGACGGCGCCAGCAGGCGCTTGGGCGGGCCCCAATAGCCGGTGCCGCGGCTGACGTAGATCCACAGCTTGTGCAGGCGCTTGAGGCCCGCCACATACGGCTGCTGCAGCGGCACGAAGAAATTCCACGGGAAGAACTGGCCGCCATGGGTGTGGCCCGACAGCTGCAGGTCAAAGCCGGCCTCGGCCGCCGCCACCGCGCTGCGCGGCTGGTGCGCCAGCAGGATGCGCGGGCCGTCGGTCGGGGCGTTTTCGATGGCGGCGTGCGGATCGCTGCGATGCGCGGGGTCGAACTGGTGGGCGGTGAAGTCGGTCACGCCGGCCAGTACCAGGCCGGCGCCGTCGTGGCGCAGCACCACGTGTTCGTTCATCAGCACGGTCAGGCCCAGGCGACGCACTTCGTCTATCCACTCATGCGCGTTGGAATAGTACTCATGGTTGCCGGTGACGAAGTAGGCGCCGTGGCGCGCGCGAATGTCAGCCAGCGGCGCGGTATGCGACGCCAGCTGGCGCACGCTGCCGTCGACCAGGTCGCCGGTGACGGCCACCACGTCGGGCTGCAGGGCGTTGACCTTGTCGACGATGGCCTGCAGGTAGGGACGCTTGATGGTGGGGCCGACGTGGATGTCGCTGATCTGGACGATGGTGAAGCCTTCCAGCGCGCGCGGCAGGTTGGCGATCGGCACGCTTACCTCCACCACGGCCGCGGTGCGGCGCGCGTTGAGGAAGCCGATCACGGTGGCCGCCGCGGTCAGCGCCAGCACCAGCCACGCGGTCAGCTCGTCGAGCTCGCGCAGGTGGATGTCGGACAACGAGAACAACGGCAGCAACGCCAGCGCGACGACGCGCAAAATAGTCAACAGCAGCGCCGAGGAAAACGCGCCCATGGCCAGCATGCCGGCCCAGGCCAGCCGGTCGGCCGGCGCCTCGGCCATGCCGCGACGCTTCAGGATGGGAGCGAACATGGCCGCCGGCATCAGCAGCACCGACACCGCCAGCACGGCGACGCCGAGGACAACCCAGGCGCTGCCGCCGGTCAGCGCCGGCAGCAGTTGAAAGCCGATCCACGCGTGCAGGGCGGCGAGGATGGCGAGGAAGATGACGACTCCAGCATAGGTACGGCGCATGAATGGCTTTCTTGTTGTCCGGAAATAACAGGGAGGCGCAGACAGCGTGAAAGCGCGGCATTGACCCGGCTTCGCCATCAAACGCGATGAAAAGCTTGCATCGGTAAGGAAAGATATGGCCTCCGTTGCCGGCATTTCAACCACGACGTCCGTAAATTGCCGCAAACCGGCATCAGACTTGGCTTTCCGGCAATTTGGCAGCGCCCCGGCTGCAGAAAAAGTCGGCGCAGGGCATGCAAGAAGACGAACAGAGGAGGATAATATTGCCTCAATCCCCGATTTTTTAATTCGCGCGACCTTGGCGGCCGACAGCCGCATCGATCCATTCATCGACCAGAGGCCGCGTGCGCATCATTGAAAGAGTTATTTTGAGTTCAAGCAAAACCACCAAGCGCTGGCATGGCAACGTCGAGGCGATCAAGGCAGAATTCCTCAACGGCGTGGTCAAGCAGATGGAATCCTACGGCGACCGCGTGCACTTCTCGATGTTCGGTTCGGTGCAAAAGCCGCACTACGAAGTGATCAACAGCTTCGACAAGAAGATGGCCTTCGACGGCAATCACCACTTGCACCGCGCGGAAGACGAGACCGAATTCGGCCCCGGCAACGTTACGCCCATCTTCACGCTGGAACAGATCAAGCGCATCATCGCCACCGGCGGCAGCGGCGTACGCAGCAGCATCCCGCGCGCGGCCCGCGCGGCATCTGCGCGCAGCACCGGCACCGCCCGCCCGACGACGGCGGCTGCGCGTGCGCGTGAAGCGGTGGACAGCGAGAAGTACGTCTACTTCAAGGCCAACCGCGAGATGCTGCCCGAAGGCATCAACCAGTACTCCGACGAGATCAGCGCACTGATGTTGAAGGGCATGTCGGCCGAGCAGGCCTTCGGCGAAATCATCACCAAGCATTTCGACTGATACGCCCTCGCGCAGCGCGCCAGCCGCAGCGCGCGAATCAAGGCAAATGAAAATGGCCGGAGTCTCCTCCGGCCATTTTCATTTCGGGCATCAAGCCCGGTCAGCCCGCGCTTAGTACGCCTCGGGCACGATCATGCTCTGCGGCACCGGATGGCGCTCGTAGTCCTCGTGGCGCTCGCGCTCGGGCAAGATCACCGGCGCATGCGGCACTTCCTGGTAGGGCATCTGCTCCAGCAAGTGCTGGATGCAATTCAATCGCGCCTTCTTCTTGTCGACCGCCTGCACCACCCACCACGGCGCCTCGGGGATGTGGGTGCGCTCCAGCATCACTTCCTTGGCCTTGGTGTACTCCTCCCAGCGGCGGCGCGACTCCAGGTCCATCGGGGAGAGCTTCCACTGCTTCAGCGGATCGTGGATGCGCGAGAGGAAGCGCATGTGCTGTTCTTCGTCGGTGATGGAGAACCAGTACTTGATCACCTGGATGCCGGCGCGGGTGAGCATGCGCTCGAACTCGGGCACCGAGCGGAAGAACTCTTCGTACTGCTCGTCGTTGCAGAAACCCATCACGCGCTCGACGCCGGCGCGGTTGTACCAGCTGCGGTCGAACAGCACGATCTCGCCTGCGGCCGGCAGGTGCGACACGTAACGCTGGAAGTACCACTGGGTGCGTTCGCGGTCGTTGGGCGCCGGCAGCGCCGCCACGCGCGCCACGCGCGGGTTCAGGCGCTGGGTGATGCGCTTGATCACGCCGCCCTTGCCGGCCGCGTCGCGGCCTTCGAACACGATCACCACCTTGTGGCCGGTCTGCACCACCCAGTCTTGCAGCTTGACCAGCTCGCCCTGCAAGCGGAACAGCTCGCGGAAATACATGCGGCGGTATTCCTTCTCTTCATCGCCGTGGGCGCTGGAAATCTCGCCGGTCACCGGATCCACGGTGCGGTCTTCCAGTTCCAGCTCCATTTCTTCGTCATAGCTGTCGGCCAGTTCGCGGTGGATGCGCTTGACCATTTCTTCGTTGTTCATTGTTTCCTCGTGGACAATATAGACGGCGTGCGGCGGGCCTTCCGCCGCGGGAAAAGTGCGACACAACATACAGGGCCATTGTGACGAAGACATGACAAATGGCGCCGCCCCCGCAGCAGGCGCGCCGGAGCGGCGCAGAATCGGGCGTGAGAAAATAGGCTATAGTCATTGAAAAACCGATAGTCATTTCCGTACATCAGCATGACACTCACTGAACTGAAATACATCGTGGCCGTGGCCCGCGAAAAGCACTTCGGCCATGCCGCGGAAGCCTGTTTCGTCGCCCAGCCCACCTTGTCGGTCGCCATCAAGAAGCTGGAAGACGAGCTGGGCGTGGTCATCTTCGAACGCGGCGGCACCGAGGTCTCGGTCACGCCGCTGGGCGCGCAGATCGTGGCCCAGGCCGAGCGCGTGCTGGAGCAAACCGCCGCCATCAAGGAAATCGCCAACCAGAACAAGGACCCGCTGTCGGGCCCGCTGCGCCTGGGCGTGATCTATACCATCGGCCCCTACCTGCTGCCCTCGCTGGTCAAGACCATGATCGAGACGGTGCCGCAGATGCCGCTGATCCTGCAGGAAAACTTCACCACCCGCCTGATCGAACTGCTGCGCCAGGGCGAGCTGGACGCGGCCATCATGGCCCTGCCCTTCCCCGAGCACGGCCTGAACGTGCTGCCGCTGTACGACGAGGAATTCATGGTGGCCCTGCCGCGCCAGCACAAGTGGGCCGAGCGCAAGGAAATCGACGCCCGCGAACTCAAGAGCGAGACCATGCTGTTGCTGGGCAACGGCCACTGCTTCCGCGACCAGGTGCTGGAAGTCTGTCCCGAGATGTCGCGCTTCTCCACCAGCGGCGACGGCATTGCACGCACCTTCGAAGGTTCCTCGCTGGAGACGATCCGTCACATGGTGTCCTCGGGCATCGGCGTCACCGTGCTGCCGCGCGCCTCGATCACGGACGCCAATACCCGCGAGGGCATGGTGCGCTACGTGCCCTTCATCGCGCCCGCGCCCTCGCGCCGTGTGGTGATCGCCTGGCGCAAGAGCTTCACCCGCCAGGCCGCCATCGACGCCGTGCAAAAGGCGGTGCTGGCCTGCAACCTGAGCGGGGTGCAAATGCTCAACGACGCAGAGGCGGTTGCGGGTTGATCAGCACCCAACGCCACGCATAAAGAAAAAGGCCTCGCATCGCGAGGCCTTTTTTCATGCTGCGTCCAACGCGCGTGCAAGCGATCAGAGGCGACGCGTGGTACTGGCGTCGAACCAGTGCACATCGGCTGCGCCGAACGAAGCGCCGATGCGTTGACCGGTGGCGACCTGCACATTGGCCGGGCAGCGCAGCACCAGCGACTGGCCGCCGCAACGCACGTGCACCAGCAGCTCCGCACCCAGCGCTTCGACCAGCTCGACGTCCAGCTCCAGCTGCGAGGCCGAGCCGTCCAGCACCGGCAGCAGGTGTTCGGGACGCACGCCGAAGATGCGCTCCTGGCCTGCGGCAGCCGCAACCGGCTGCGCCAGGCGGATGGCCGCGCGCTCGCCGTTCTTCTCAGCCTCGAAGGCGGCGCCGTCGGCCGAGATGCGTCCCTGCAGCAGGTTCATCGGCGGCGAGCCGATGAAGCCGGCCACGAAGGTGGTGGCCGGGCGCGCGTAGACTTCGGCCGGGGTGCCGATCTGCTCGGCTACGCCCTTGTTCATCACGATCATGCGCTGGCCCAGCGTCATCGCCTCGACCTGGTCGTGGGTGACGTACAGGCTGGTGGTGCGCAGGCTGGCGTGCAGCTTCTGGATCTCCAGGCGCATCTGCACGCGCAGCTTGGCGTCGAGGTTGGAGAGCGGCTCGTCGAACAGGAACACCGCCGGTTTGCGCACGATGGCGCGCCCCATGGCCACGCGCTGGCGCTGGCCGCCGGAGAGCTGGCGCGGCGTGCGCTCCAGCAGCGCGCCCAGTTCCAGGATCTGGGCCGCGCGCTGCACTCGCTCGTCAATCTCGGCCTTGGACAGGCCGGCGATCTTCAGGCCGTAAGCCATGTTCTCGTAGACCGTCATGTGCGGATACAGCGCATAGTTCTGGAACACCATGGCGATGTCTCGCTCCTTGGGTTCCAGCTCGTTGACCACGCGCTCGCCGATGACGATCTGGCCGCCGGAAATTTCCTCCAGGCCGGCGACCATGCGCAGCAGCGTGGACTTGCCGCAGCCGGACGGGCCGACCATGACGATGAATTCGCCGTCGGCGATCTCGGCGTCGATGCCGTGGATGACGTCGACCGCCTTGGGCCCTTTGCCGTAGGTCTTGCGGACTTGCTTGAGATGGATTGCTGCCATGTTTGTACGGGTAAGTTTATTTTTCGGAATCGACCAGGCCCTTGACGAACCACTTCTGCATCACCACCACGATCAGTCCGGGCGGCAGCATGGCCAGCATCATGGTGGCCATGACCATGTTCCACTCGACGGCGGAATCGCCGCCCGAGATCAGGGTCTTGATGCCGATGCCGATCGGGTACATCTCCTGCTGGGTGGCGATCATCAACGGCCACAGGTACTGGTTCCAGCCGTAGATGAACATGATCACGAACAGCGCGATCACGTTGGTGCGCGAGAGCGGCCACAGCACGTCCTTCAGGAAGCGCAGCGGGCCGGCGCCGTCGATGCGCGCAGCCTCGGCCAGCTCGTCGGGCACCGTCAAGAAGAACTGGCGGAACAGGAAGGTGGCGGTGGCCGACGCGATCAGCGGCACCGTCAGGCCGGCGTAGCTGTTGAGCATGCCGAAGTCGGACACCACCTGGTAGGTCGGCGTGATGCGCACTTCCACCGGCAGCATCAGGGTGACGAAGATCATCCAGAAGAACAGGTTGCGGCCGGGAAAGCGGAAGTACACGATGGCAAAGGCCGACAGCATGGAGATGGCGATCTTGCCGATGGCGATGATCAGCGCCGTGACCAGGCTGACCCACAGCATGTTGAGCACCGGTGGCGCCACGACCTGGCCGGAAGCGCCCTTGAACAGCACCGTGCCATAGTTGTTCAGCAGTTCATTGCCGGGGATGAGCGAGATCGGCGACATGGCCGACTGCTCCGCGGTCTGGGTGCTGGCGACGAAGGCCACGTACAGCGGGAACACCACCGCCAGCACGCCGAGGATCAGCACCAGGTGGCTGACCGCATCCAGGATTGGTCGTCTCTCGATCATGCGTATTGGACTTTCTTCTCAACGTATTTGAACTGCACCACGGTCAGCAGGATCACCACTGCCATCAGCACCACCGACTGCGCCGCGGCACTGCCCAAGTCGCCGCCCTTGAAGCCGTCGGAAAACACCTTGTAGACCAGAATCTCGGTGTCCTTGCCGGGGCCGCCGTGGGTGGTGGCCTCGACGATGGCGAAGGTGTCGAAGAAGGCATAGACCACGTTGACCACCAGCAGGAAGAAGGTGGTCGGCGAGATCAGCGGAAACACGATGGTGAAGAAGCGCTTGACCGGGCCGGCGCCGTCGATGGCGGCGGCTTCGATCAGCGACTTGGGAATGGACTGCAGGCCGGCCAGGAAGAACAGGAAGTTGTAGCTGATCTGCTTCCAGATGGCGGCGATCACGATCAGGATCATGGCGTGGGTGCCGTTGACCATGTAATCCCAGGGAATGCCGAACCAGCCCAGCACGTGCGACAGCACGCCCAGCGAAGGGCTCAGCAGGAACATCCACAACACGCCCACCACCACCGGCGACACCGCGTAGGGCCAGATCAGGAAGGTCTTGTAGATCGACGCGCCCTTGGTGACGCGGTCGGCGAACACCGCCAGCATCAGCGAAATTGCCATGCCGAAGAAGGCCACCAGCAGCGAGAACAAGGCGGTGGTGCGGAAGGATTCGAGGTAGGTCGGATCGCCGAACAGCGCCGCGAAGTTGTCGAACCAGACGAATTCGGAATAGCCGCCAAAGGCGTCCTGCAGCAGTACCGACTGGTACAGCGCCTGGATGGCGGGCCAGAAGAAGAACAGCAAAGTGATCAGGATCTGCGGTGCGACCAGCAGATACGGCAGCCACTTCGATTTGAATCGCGCGCGTTTTTCCACGTTCGTTCAGTCAAGGCAATGAGGTTTCAGGAAACGAAATCCGGCGGCATGCGCCCTTGCGTGAAGAGGCGATGCCGCCGGCAGCCCGGCCGACGCCCGCAACGGGCGCGGCCAGGTCGACACAGGTATTACTGGTTGCCCTTGTTGGCTTTCTCGAAGCGCACCAGCAGCTCGTCGCCGCGCTTGACGGCCGAATCCAGAGCCTGCTGCGGCGTCTTCTTGCCGGTCCAGACGTTTTCCAGTTCTTCGTCGAACACGGTACGGACCTGGGCGTAGTTGCCCAGGCGCAGGCCGCGCGACTTGTCGGTGGTCTTGACGATCATCTGCTTGACCGCGACGTCGGTGCCCGGGTTGCGCTCATAGAAGCCGGCCTGCTTGGTCAGCTCGTAGGCGGCCTTGGTGACCGGCAGGTAGCCGGTGTCCTGGTGCCACTTGGCGGCCACTTCCGGCTTGGACAGGTAGCTGAAGAACTTGGCCACGCCCTTGTACTCGTCGGCCTTCTTGCCGTTCATCACCCACAGCGAGGCGCCGCCGATGACGGTGTTCTGCGGCGCGCCCTGCACGTCGTTGTAGTACGGCAGCGTCGCCACGCCGAACTTGAACTTGGCGTTCTTGCGGATATCGGCGTAGGCCGAGGACGAGCCGGTGATCATGGCGCACTCGCCGGCGTTGAACTTGGCGTTGGCCTCATCCTTGCGGCCGGCGTAGGTGAAGTAGCCCTGCTTGGCCCAGTTGGCCATGTTTTCGATGTGGCGCACGTGCAGCGGGCTGTTCAGTTTCAGGCGCGCATCCAGGCCGCCGAAGCCGTTGTTCTTAGACGCCAGCTCGACGTTGTGCCAGGTTGAAAACGATTCCAAATGCACCCACGATTGCCAGGTGGTGGTGTATGCGCACGATGCGCCGCTGGCCTTGATCTTGGCAGCCATGCCGACGAACTCTTGCCAGGTGACGGGTGGCTTCTCGGGATCCAGGCCGGCCTTGGCGAACATGTCCTTGTTGTAGAACATGATGGTGGTGGAGCTGTTGAACGGGAAGGACATCATGCCCTTCGGGGTCGAGTAGTAGCCCGCGACGGCCGGCACATAGGCGTTCTGGTCGAACTTTTCGCCGGCCTGGTGCATCACTTCGTAGACCGGTTTGACCGCGCCCTTGGCGTAGATCATGGTGGCGGTGCCGACTTCGAACACTTGCAGGATGTCAGGGGCATTGCCGGCGCGGTAGGCGGCGATGGCGGCGGCCATCGATTCGTCGTAGGTACCCTTGTAGACCGGCACCACCTTGTAATCGGACTGGGTCTTGTTGAAATCGTCGGCCAGGGCGTTGACGCGTTCGCCCAGGGCGCCGGTCATGGAATGCCACCAGGAGATCTCGGTTGCGGCGAAGGCGGTGGAAGAGATCGTCGCCAGCATGCCGGTCGCGATCATTGTTTTAAAGTTCATCAGAGGACCTCTCGGAAAAAGGGGTTTTGATGCTATCAATGCACCATGACAGCCGCGTTACATTAGCCGCACAGAACTGCAACGGCAAAGAAAACCGATGTCGCAATGCAGCACAACGTTGCCATTCAGATATTTTTTACGCATTTCGCTGTGATTCGGGCCGCCATCGTCAGCCCCTTGTCAGCCAACGGCAGCGGTCGCGGACGCGCTTTATAATGCGGCTTTCGTTTCACGGATCCGGCATGAACAGGCTCAAGCTTTACGCGCTCCTGGTGCGCGCGCACAAACCCATCGGCATTCTTCTTCTGCTGTGGCCCACGCTGATCGCCCTGTGGCTGGCCAGCGGCGGCGTGCCCGACTGGCGCCTGCTGGTCATCTATGTACTGGGTACGGTGCTGATGCGCTCGGCCGGTTGCGCCATCAACGATTACGCCGACCGCGACTTCGACCTGCACGTCAAGCGCACCGAGCAGCGTCCGCTGACCTCGGGCAAGATCAAGTCGTGGGAGGCGCTGATGGTGGCCGGCGTGCTGGCCGTGATCTCGTTCCTGCTGATCCTGCCCCTCAATGCGCTCACCAAGCAATTGTCGGTGGCGGCGCTGATCATCGCCGGCAGCTATCCCT
Organism: Herbaspirillum sp. LeCh32-8; assembly: GCF_017814915.1. Lineage (GTDB taxonomy): Bacteria > Pseudomonadota > Gammaproteobacteria > Burkholderiales > Burkholderiaceae_D > Herbaspirillum. The sequence continues at coordinate 23,830 of NZ_JAGIPZ010000022.1, forward strand.
ACTTCAAGCGCTTCTTCGCCATCCCGCAGGCCTATCTGGGCATCGCCTTCGGCTTCGGCATCCCGATGGGATTTGCCAGCGTTACCGGCGCCGTGCCGCTGGCGGCCTGGGTGCTGCTGATCGCCAACGTGTTCTGGGCGGTGGCCTACGACACCGAGTACGCCATGGTCGACCGCGACGACGACCTGAAGATCGGCATCAAGACCTCGGCCATCACCTTCGGCCGCCACGACGTGCTGGCCATCATGCTGTGTTATGCGGCGGCGCTGGGACTGATCTGGGTGGTCGGCCTCCAGTACGGCCTGGGCCTGTGGTTCTCGGCCGGCATGCTGGTGGCCTGCGGCTTCGCGCTCTACCACTACACGCTGATCCGCGAGCGCGACCGCATGCGCTGCTTTGCCGCCTTCAACAACAACAACTGGCTGGGCTCGGCGATCTTCGCCGGCGTCGCGCTGGACTACCTGCTGCGCTGATCGCCGCGGGACGATAAGGAGGAGACACGATGGAAGCTCAATTCTGGCTGGAGCGCTGGCGCGAGGGCCGCACCCACTTTCACCAGTCGCGCGTGACGCCGCTGCTGCAAAAATACTGGCCGCAGCTGGCGCTGCCTGCCGTCAGCACGGTGCTGGTGCCGCTGTGCGGCAAGTCGCTGGATATGCTGTGGCTGGCCGAGCAGGGGCACAAGGTGCTGGGGGTGGAGTTGTCGGAACTGGCGGTGCAGCAGTTCTTCAGCGAGAACGGCCTGCAGGCGCGGGTGCATGAGAGCGCCCAGGGCAAGCACTACGTGGCCGGGCAGATCGAGATTATCTGCGGCGATATCTTCGCGCTCAGCGACGCCACGCTGGCCGCTTGCGCCGGCGCCTACGACCGCGCCGCGCTGATCGCGCTGCCGCCGGAGATGCGTGGGCGCTATGCCGAACAAGTCTACGGCCGCCTGCCGGCCGGCGCGCAAAGCATCCTGATCACGCTGGAATATGCGCAGGAGCAGATGGACGGGCCGCCGTTTGCGGTGATGGAAGATGAAGTGCTTCGCCTCTATGCGCCGCTGACGAATGCCCAGGCGATCGACCGCCGCGACATCCTGGAGAAAGAGCCGAAGTTCATCGAACGCGGCTTGAAGAAGCTGGATACGGTGGTTTACCGTCTGCGGCGCGAGGGTGCTGTCAACGCCTGACGCGTTGTGCTTGTCTCCGCAGAAGCCTGCGGCGCGGTAATGTTCGTCATGCCGGACAACCGCTGAACGACACTGGGTTCCTGCTTTCGCAGGAACGACAGGTAGTAGCGTGTCTGGAGCAGCACGAGGTCAAACGACCGCCTCCTTGTCGTTCCTGCGAAAGCAGGAACCCAGCGTCTTTTGTTGTGCCCCAATAGCCGTCGGACGTCGCAAAGAACCCGTCTGATGAAGTGGTTCAGGGCCGCGCCTGAATCAGACCTCAGCCGTCGTGCGCACCACCGTCACCCGGCTGATCAAGAATTCCCCATCCACCACCACGCGAAACGGCACCCCGGCGACGTTGAACCCCGGGCCGCCGTCGTCATCCCACACCTGCGCCAGCGCGTCGAAGTCGCGCGGGCTCATGCGCAACATCTGGGCGCTGATGACGAAGGTCGCGCCGGCCTTTTGTTTCCTGACGATGTCTTCCAGTTTGGCCATGCTCGGCTCCCTTCCCTGTCAACGCGGCGGCAGCATGGCCATTACGTTGACCGGCTTGCCGTTGCGGCGGATTTCAAAATACAGCTTCACGCGACTGGTGTCGCTGTTGCCCATGGTGGCGATCTGCTGGCCGCGCGTGACGGTCTGGCCTTCCTTGACCGCAATGGTCTTGTTGTGCGCGTAGACCGACAGCAGCGTCGGCGTGTGCTTGATGATCACCATGTTGCCGTAGCCGCGGATGCCGTGGCCGGCGTAGGTGACCTTGCCGGCAGCGGCGGCCATGACCGGCTGGCCTTCGCTGCCGAGGATGTCGATGCCCTTCTTGTAGCTGTCGCCGCTGGGCGCCGACTTGCCCTGGGTGGGCCACATCCAGTCCAGCTTGGCGTCGGCGGGACTGGGCGCATCGTCGTCGTCGCGGCTCTTGCCGGCGGGCTTGGCCGCCGGCTTGGCGGCAGCCTTGCGCGCCGGCGTAGCCGAGGCGACCGCAGCGGGACGGCTGCTCTGGCCGGCGCCGGTGCGCGCGACCACGCCGGCCGGCGGGCGCACCAGGATGCGTTGGCCGACTTCCAGGTCGTTGGGGTTGCGCAGCTTGTTCCAGGTCGAGAGATTGGTCGGGCTCTGGTCGAAGTCGCGGCCGATGCTGTAGAGCGTGTCGCCGCGCTTGACGGTATAGTAGCCGTCGCTGTCCGCGGTCGAGGCGCAGCCTGCCAGCACCAGCGTCGCGACCAGCGGCAGGGCCGCAGCAAGGCGTGCGTACTGCCGCGCGTATTGGCTTGCGTATTTCTTCATCAGTCCTTGCCGAATTCGTCGCCCAGTTCCTTGCTGCGGGCGTCGGCTGCCTTGAGCGCGGCGACGATGGCGTCCTTCACGCCGGCGTTTTCCATGCTGGTCAGCGCCGCGTAAGTGGTGCCGCCCTTGGAGGTGACGCGCTCGCGCAGCCTGGCGACCGATTCCTCGGAGCGGCGCGCCAGTTCGGTCGCGCCTTCGAAGGTGACCTTGGCCAGTTGCAGGCCGTCGGCCGGCGCCAGGCCGAGTTCGGCGGCCGCCTTTTCCATCGCTTCCAGGAAGTAGAAGACATAGGCCGGGCCACTGCCCGATATCGCCGTCACCGCGTCAAGCTTGTCTTCGGCATCCACCCACAGGGTTTCGCCGACGGCCTTCAGGATGGAGTCGGCCTGCGCGCGCTGCAGCGTGGAGACCTGCGCGGCCGGCGCCACGCCGGTAATGCCGCGACCGATCAGGGCCGGGGTGTTGGGCATGGCGCGCACGATGGCCTCGTGGCCGCCGAGCCAGCGCGAGATGTCGGCGATGCGGATGCCGGCGGCGATCGAGACCACCAGCTGAGCGCCGATGAACGGCTTGAGCACCGCCACCACATCGCGCATCTGCTGCGGCTTGACCGCCAGCACCACGACGTCGGCCGCGGCGATGGCGCCGTCGATGGCGGTGGAGGTGCTCACGCCGAACCTGGCGCCCAGCGCCTTCAGGGCGTCGGCGCTGATATCGACCACGTGGATATTCTGCGGCTCGGCCACCTTGCCCACCAGTCCGCCGATCAATGCTGCCGCCATGTTGCCGCCGCCGATAAACGCTATCTTCACTTTCGCTCCTTGCTCATTGTGTCGCTGTACCGCTGTATCAAATGATTCAAGGCCGGCGTCGCCGGCCCTGCTGCCTGTGCTGCCCTATGCGTAATTGCGCGCCCCGAAGATGGCGCTGCCGATGCGCACGATGGTCGCGCCTTCCGCCACCGCCGCCTCCAGATCGGACGACATGCCCATGGACAGCGTATCCAACGGCAGGCCGACGGCGCGCAGCGATGCGTACAGCGCGTGCACCGCGGCGAAGGCCGCGCGCTGGCGCACGGCGTCGTCGGTCGGCTCCGGAATGGCCATCAGCCCGCGCAGGCGCAGCTTGGGCAACTGCGCCACTTCGGCCGCGGCCTGCGTCAGGTCTTGCGGGGCCAGCCCGCTCTTGCTGTCTTCACCGCTGATATTGACCTGCAGACAAATGTTCAGCGGCCCCAGTTCCGCCGGACGCTGCTCGGCCAGGCGCCTCGCGATCTTCACGCGATCCACCGAATGCACCCAGTCGAAATGTTCGGCGATGGGCCGCGTCTTGTTGCTCTGGATCGGGCCGATGAAATGCCACTGCAGGCGCGCCCCCGGCGCCAGAGCCTGCATCGCGGCGATCTTGTCGAGCGCTTCCTGCAAATAATTCTCGCCGAACGCCAGCTGCCCGGCCGCGACCGCCTGCGCCACCGCCTCCGGCCCGAAGGTCTTGGAGACCGCCAGCAGCTGGACCGACGAAGGCGCACGCTGCGCGCGCTCGGCGGACACAGCGATCTGGTGTTGCACTTGTTGCAAGTTTTTGGCGATTGACGACATAATCCGGGGCCGGGAGGGACTCGGCTGCGGGGAACATAAGACTGATTTTTTCAATCCGGCCTGTCGATGCGGCGCCATGCGCGCACATGGCGAAACCGGTTCTTCATGCTTTCCTGGCAAGGATTATAAATGGACATTGCCGGACTACTGGCATTTACCGTACGAAACCAGGCCTCCGACCTGCATCTGTCCGCCGGTTTGCCGCCCCTGCTGCGGGTACACGGCGACATCCGCCGCATCAATCTCGGCGCGCTGTCGGATGAGCAGGTCGAGGCCATGCTGGCGACCATGATGAGCGAGGAGCAGCGCAGCGCCTACGCCGTCCGCATGGAATGCGACTTCGCCTTCCAGCATCCCGCGCTGGGACGCTTCCGGGTCAACGCCTTCCGGCAACAACGCGGCGCGGCCGCGGCGATCCGCCACATCCCGCAGCAAGCGCCGCGACTGGCCGAGCTGGGTGTGCCGGCAATCTGCGCCGAGCTGGCGCTGCGCCCGCGCGGGCTGGTGCTGGTGACCGGCCCCACCGGCTCGGGCAAGAGCACCACGCTGGGCGCGATGCTGCGTCACGTCAACGAAGAGCGCCCGGCGCACATTGTCACCATCGAGGATCCGATCGAGTTCATTCACGAGCCGCGCCGCTCGCTGGTCAGCCAGCGCGAGGTCGGCACCCACACCCGCTCGTTTGCCGACGCGCTGCGCGCGGCCCTGCGCGAAGACCCCGACGTGCTGCTGGTGGGCGAGCTGCGCGACGCCGAGACCATCCGCCTGGCGCTGACCGCGGCCGAAACCGGCCACCTGGTGTTCGCCACGCTGCACACCGCCTCGGCCGCCAAGACCGTGGACCGTATCGTCGATGTGTTTGCGGCGGAAGAAAAAGAAGGCGCGCGCGCCATGCTGGCCGAGTCGCTGCAGGCGGTGATCGCGCAGACCCTGCTGCCGACGCGCGACGGCGCAGGGCGGGTCGCCGCGCATGAAGTGATGCTGGGCACCCCGGCCATCCGCAACCTGATCCGCGAAGGCAAGACGGTGCAGTTGTACTCCGCCATCCAGACCGCGGCCGGCCTGGGCATGCAAACGCTGGAGAGCAGCCTGAACGAGCTGGTGCGCGCGGAGCGCATCTCGCCGGAGACCGCACGCAGCCACGCCCGCTCGCCCGATCTGCTGGCGCAATAGGCGCCTGCCCCCGGTAATAAGAGGCCGCCGTCCGGCATGGCGACCGGAGATGCAAGCCACCTTCAGCGGGTTTAGAATGGCGACCAGAAAAACCTCAGGGGTAGCGCCATGACCACCATCTACGATTTCCAGCCCAAGCTGGCCGACGACACCGAGTTCCCGCTGGAGCAACTGCGCGGCAAGGTGATGCTGATCGCCAATACCGCCAGCAAATGCGGCTTCACGCCGCAGTACAACGGCCTGGAGCACATCCATCGTCAGTTCAAGGCGCGTGGACTGGAAGTGATGGCCTTCCCCTGCAACCAGTTCGGCGCGCAGGAGCCGGGCGACGCGGCGCAGATCGGCGCCTTCTGCGAAAAAAACTATGGCGTGAGCTTCCCGCTGTTCGCCAAGATCGACGTCAACGGCGAGCACGCCGCGCCGCTGTTCACCTATCTGAAAAAGGCCGCGCCCGGCCTGTTGGGCAGCAAGCGCATCAAATGGAATTTCACCAAGTTCCTGGTGCGGCGCGACGGCACCGTCTTCAAGCGCTACGCGCCGCAGACGCGCCCAGAGGAAATGATTTCCGATATCGAGGCGCTGCTGGCCGAGTAAATCATCAGGCTCAAGCCTCGATGCGTTCGACCTTGCCCACCAGCAGGATATAGGACAGCGCGCCCAGCAACGCCAGCGCGGCGATGTAGGCAATCGCCGGCGCGAAACCGGCGCGGTTGACCACCCAACCGATCACCAACGGCGTGGTGATCGCCGACAGGTTGCCGATAAAGTTGAAGGCGCCGCCGGTCAGGCCGATCAGCCGCGCCGGCGCAATCGCCGAGACCAGCGACCAGGTGATCGACGCCAGGCCGTTGCCGAAGAAAGCCAGGGACATGAAGAAGATGGCCCACGCCGTCGAGTCGGTGAAGTTGGCGCCGATGATCGAGGTGGAAATCAGCAAGCCGCAGATCACCGGCAGCTTGCGCGCCAGTCCGAGCGAAGCGCCGCGCCGTAGCAGCCAGTCCGACAAGGTACCGGAGCACAGCACGCCGATTACCGCGGCGATGAAGGGCAAGGCGCCCAGCACACCCGACTTCAGGAAGTCCATGCCGCGGTATAGCACCAGGTAGGTCGGGAACCACGTGAGGAAGAACCACAGCGTGGAGGTCAGGCAGAACTGGCCGAGATAGATGCCCCACAACTTGCGTCGCGACAGCACCAGCCCCAGATCGCCCCAGCGAAAGCGCGCACGAGCACGCGGCCCCGCCGCGCCGGCCGACAGGTCGACCAGGCCGCCGCCCTCGGCGATATGGCGGATTTCCGCCGCGTTGGCGCGCGACTGGCGCGGCTCGCGGTAGAGCGCATACCAGATCCCCGCCCACACGATGCCGGCCGCGCCGGTCACCATGAAAACCATGTGCCAGCCCAGCGCATGCTGCAGCCACGCCAGCACCGGCGTGAGCAAGGCCAGCCCGATGAATTGCCCGGATGTGTAGACGCCGATGGCGGTGGCGCGCTCACGCTCGGGGAACCAGGCGGTGACCACGCGGTTGTTGATCGGATAGGCCGGCGCCTCCAGCGCGCCCACCGCCATGCGCAGCACGAACAGGCCGATGAAGCTGCCCACCAGTCCCAGCAGCACCGTCGCCAGCGACCACAGCGCCAGCGCCACGGCATACAGCAGGCGCGGCGACACCCGGTCGACCAGCCAACCGCCGGGGATCTGGGCGGCGGCATAGGTCCAGCCGAAAGCAGAGAAGATCAGTCCCATCTCGACCGGGCTCAGGCCCAGCGCCTGCGACAGACCGGGCGCGGCGATCGACAGGTTGGCGCGATCCAGATAATTGATCACCACAGTGACGAACAGCAGCAGCATGACCACGTAACGCACACGGGTCGGCGCCTGGGCGAGATGGGCGGCGCCGGCGCGCGGCGGCAGGGTATCGGAATGGGCCATGGAATTCCTTCTCGAGATGGGTGTGCCGGACATCGGCGGCCCCGATTCTGCAGAGCCGGGCATGCAGCGTAAATACCCGGATGGAAGGAAGTGCGAAATATGAAATCAGGCGTGGATCAGCGAAGAAAAACTTTTAATCTTTCTTCGATATTCTTCTTCGCAGCCGCGTTTTGCGCCGCTCAGGGCAACTCGCGGATGATCTTGTAGTTGGCGTCAGTCACCGGAACGAAGCGGGTGGCGCCCAGTCCCAGCAGCGCCGCCTTGACCTGCGGCGACTTGCCGTTGAAGAAGACCGCGCGGATCGTGTTGCGGATGTCGGCGCACAGCTGGCCGCGATAGACGTAGGGGTCGAAGGGAATGGGCTTGGAGCGCCACAGCACGCGCAGGTCGCTCAGCTTGACCTTGCCGGCGGCGATCATGTCGGAAAGGTTGGCGCTGGCCACGAAGGCCGCGTCGACGTTGCGACTCATCACCGCCAGCACCGATTGTTCGTGGTTGCCGGAATAGCCCACGCGGGAAAAATAACTGCCCAGCTGCAGATGGTTCTCGCGCGCGAAGTTGTGCCGCGGAATCAGCGCGCCGGAAGTACTGTCCGGGTCGGCCAGCGCCAACACCTTGCCGCGCAGCGAGGCGATGCTGTCATATGGCCCCTGCTGGCGTGTGACCAGCAGCGAATAATAAAAAGCCGACGCGCCGCCCGGCGCGAAATACGGCGACACCTGCTCCTGCGAGGCAAACGGCGTGATCATCGGATCGCCCCTTTTGGCCGTGACATAGGAGGCCGGGCCCAGACGTGCGATATCGATCGTGCCCGAGAGCATGCCCTCAATCACCGAGCCGTAGGACGACGGCGTCACCGTCTCGACCGGAATCTTCAGCTGCTTTTCCAGCAGCTCCAGCATGGGCTCCATGGCGCGCACCTGGCGGTCGTCATTGCCCTGCGGGATGACGGCGAAGCGCAAACGCTGGGGACGTTCGCACGCGCCCTGCCCTTTGGCGACGGCCGGCGACGACGCCAGCAGTGCGGCAACAACGGCGGCGGTGGTGGCGATGGACTTGACGGCGGACATCCTCATGCGATCTCGAACCTCCCTTTTTGCAGAATCGATTCCAGCTGGTCAGCCGCCACCGGGCGCTGCAGGTAGAAGCCCTGCACCTGGTCGCAACCCATCACCTTCAGGTGCATCAGCTGTTCCTTGGTCTCGACGCCTTCGGCCACCACCTTCAGGCCGAGGTTGCGCGCCAGCGTCACGGTGGAGGCCACGATCATGCCGTCGCTGTTGTCGTTGCGGATGTCGCTGATGAAGGATCGATCGATCTTCAGCGCGTAGACCGGCAAGGTCTTGATGTGACTCAGGCCCGAGTAGCCGGTGCCGTAGTCGTCCAGGTAGATCTTCAAGCCCTCGTCGCGCAACTTCTCCAGCGTGGCGCGGGCGGTCTCGACATCCTCGATGAAGCAGCTTTCGGTGACCTCGATCTCCAGCAGGTCGGGCGTAAGCCGGTGGCGCCGCAGCGTATCACGCACCACGTCGCCCAGTCGCTCGTCGCGCAACTGCTTGGCCGAAACGTTGATCGCCACCGGCAACAACGGCAGCCCCTTGTCACGCCACTGCGCCAACTGGCGGCAGACCGCCTCGATGATCCAGTGCCCCAGCGGCACCACCAGGTCGTGCGCCTCGGCCAGGCCGATGAATTCGCCCGGGAAGATCAGGCCATGCTCGGGATGCTGCCAGCGGATCAGCGCCTCCATCCCGGTGATGTTGAAGTTGTGCAGCTCCACCTTGGGCTGGTAATACAGGCAGAACTCATTTTCCTTCAACGCCTGACGGAAGCGCCCCAGCAGCTCCAGCCCGCGCACCGCAATGGCGTTGAGCGAGGCGTCATAGAAGCGGTACAACCCGGTGCCCGAGGTCTTGGCGGTGTACATCGCCGAGTCGGCGTTGGTCATCAGCTCGTCCACGCTCTGGCCGTCGCGCGGGTACAGCGCGATGCCGATGCTGGGCGCGGTCTCGACGTAGGCGCCCAGCAGGTCGGGATACGGCGCGCGCACGGCTTCCACCAGCTTGTCGGCGATCTCGGCCACGCTCTCTTCGTCGCGGATCTCGGACACCATCACCACGAACTCGTCGCCGCCCAGGCGCGCCACCAGGTCGTACTCGCGCAGCGCGGCACGCAGCCGGCGCGCCACTTCCTGCAGCAGGGCATCGCCCACCGCGTGGCCCTGGGTGTCGTTGATCAGCTTGAACTTGTCGAGATCGAGGAAGAACAGCGCGTAAAGATTGCGGCTGCGCTTGGCGCGCGACAGCTCGGTCGAGGCCAGTTCGTAGAACAGCATGCGGTTGGGAATGCCGGTCAGGTAATCGTGCGAGGCCAGCTGGTAGGCGCGCGATTTTTCCTGCTCCAGCTGGTTGATCAGGCCGCTTTTCTCGCGCTCGGAATACAGCAGCTTCTCATACAGGAAGCGACGGCGATGCGCCAGGTTGATCAGGCCGCCGGTCAACAGCATGATGGCCAGCGAAATGCAGATCGCCTGCAGGTAATACTGGCGATGCGCCGGCCACAGTTTGCCCAGCAACTGCTGCGGATCGCGGCTGACCACCACCGCCAGCGGATAATGCGCCAGCCGGCGCTGCACGCCCACGTGCTGCACGTCATCGCCTGGACGCAGTGCATGGATCAGGCCGTCACCCTTGCCGGTGAGCAGGAACATCGCGTAATCCTGGCCCGCATAGTTGGACCCGCCCGACAGGATGCCGCCCGACAGCTCGGCCAGTTGCAGGCCGGCGGCGTTGAGGATCTCGATGCGGCTGGCGCCGGCCACGCTGACTTCCTGATAGGTCTTCAGGAAATAGCCCAGGTCGAGGATGGCGGTGAAAAATCCCTGCAGCTCGCCGCGGCCGTTCTGCAGCGGGATCAGCAGCGGCACGCGCCAGCTGTAGCCGTCGCGGTTGTTGGGCGGATTGATAATCATCGTCGCCTGGTCGCGCTCGGAGGTCAGCGAGGTCATGTAGCCGGCGTTGATCAGGCGGCTCAGCTCGGGCTCCTCCTTCTGGCGCGCCGAGGAATAGACCAGCTGGCCGTCGGCGTTGAACACCGCCACGCGCAGGAAGGCGGAGTCGCCGTTGAACAGGGGATTGAGATAAGGCGCTTTCTGCTCGCCGTTGAGCAGCGACTGGCCGATGCGCGAATACAGCAGGGTCTTGCCGAGCACGCCGTCCAGGTTGGCCGATACGATGGCGGCCACGTTGCGGCTGTCGGCGATCGAGCTGGCGATGGCCAGCTCCTTTTCATTCTGGATGCGGGTGATGGTGAAGTACCACAACATGGCCAGCACGCAGGCCGACAGCAATGCCAGACCGGCCGACACCCCGCGCCCGGCGAGAAACTCGGTCAACAGCCTCTTCGGCTCCAAAGATCTTGGCTTACCCACTTCCACTCGCTTGAACATTGCGCCGGTTCGCCCGGCGCCGCCTCGTTTCCCCTGAACCGAAGCAGGTTATTACGGCAATGTGTCAAGTTAATGACAAACGGCCAGGCCTTGCATGAGGTGTTTTCATGTTGCCACGGCATTTACATATCGATCGGCAAAGGATCGATCAGTGTGTCCGCGGTTATTGCATTTGTCACAAGCATCGACCTGTTCGGCGGCGATGTCGGGAAGCGTCCTTGAGGCATGACAAACGACGCTGGGTCCCTGCGTTCGCAGGGACGACACGCAGTAAAGAACTTGAACCTTCGGTTGCTCGAGATGCGCCCTCTTCTTCCCCGTCTCGTCTGCTCGCGCTATTCCATCCCCATCGCCCGGTTTCTCGAGATACCTCCTACCCGTCGGACCTGCCACTACTGCTCGAAATATCCCCTGCCGTCGTTCCTGCGAACGCACGGACCCAGCATCGTTCGTTGTGCTCACATCAATCCGGGATACGACACGTCCCGTTCGAGCCATAAAAGAAAAAGGACGCCGAAGCGT
>NZ_JAGIPZ010000023.1 GCF_017814915.1 Herbaspirillum sp. LeCh32-8
GTCTACGGCCAGATCCCGGCCTCGCAGACTCCGCTGGCCGGCGCTTATTCGGATACCGTTACCGTCACGCTGACCTATTAAGACAACAGCTTTCCGCGCCAAAGCAGGAAAAGAAAAAGCCCGCAGCTGCGGGCTTTTTTGCATCCGGTTTTTCCGTGTGGCAAGCCATGGGCGGCTTCAGCCGGCGTGACTCACTTTGCAGCGCCACCGGCTTTACAACTATAATTGAGAATTATTATCAATATCTCAACGATCAGGCGGGCGTCGCGGCGACATGTCCACAGTGAACAATTCAGGGGAGCCCATCGACCGGCTATACCAGGAAAATTGCGGCTGGCTGCAGGGATGGTTGCGCACCAAACTGGGCAACGCCTGGGATGCCGCCGACCTGGCCCACGACACCTACTTGCGCATCCTGCGCCAGGACAGTCGCCCGGCTGCGGCTGACGCCCGTCGCTACCTGGTGCAGATCGCCAAGGGTCTGATGATCGACCTGTTCCGCCGGCGCAGTATCGAAAGCGCTTACCTGGACGCACTGACCACTTTGCCCGCTGTCGAGGCCCCTTCCGAGGAAACCCGTTTGCTGGCCATCGAGGCGCTGGTCGAGCTCGACCGTATCCTGTTCGGCCTGGCGCCGAAGGCGCGCCAAGCCTTTCTGTTGTGCAAGGTGGATGGCCTGAGCTATCGCGAGGCGGCGCTCGCGCTCGGCGTGTCCGTCTCTTCGGTGGAGAAGTACATCGCCGCCGCCTTGCTGGCGTGCTACGGCGTGTTGCACACAGGCGCCCCGGTCTGATGCGCCCTGATTCGCTGGCCACTGTTGACGCCGTTCCGGCCACGGCTCCTGCTGCGCCTACCCCGCTGGATCCCGACATCGTGCGCCAGGCGGCGAACTGGATGGCGCGGCTGTGGGCCGATGACGCCACGCCCGAAGATGCCGCCGCCTGCAGCCAATGGCGCAACCAGCGCTACGAGCATGAGCTGGCGTGGCAGCGCATGCAGGCGCTCGGCCAGAAATTCACATCCTTGCCCGATCCCGCCGGACGCCAAGCGCTCAAGGCCGCGCCGGAAAAGCTGCGGCTGATGCGTCGCAAGACCCTGAAGGCGCTCGGCCTGATGCTGCTCACCGGCGGCGCCGCCGAGCTCGGCCGGCGCAGCGAGGCCTGGCAGGGGCTGGCAGCCGACTATGCCAGCGGCGTGGGCGAGATTCGTGACGTGATGCTGCCCGACGGCACGCGCCTGGTGCTCAACACCAACAGCGCCGTCGACATCGTCTACACGGACACGGCAAGGCGCATCAAGCTCCGCTTCGGCGAAATCATGATCAGCACCGCGCCCGACAGCGCCACCCCGCACCGGCCTTTCACGGTGGCGGGGCGCGATGGCGAGGTGCTGGCGCTGGGCACGCGCTTCGTGGTGCGCCAGCGTGAAGATTCATCCAGCGTGGCCGTCATGCAGGGCGCGGTGGAGGTGCGGCCGCGCCGCGCCGGCGCGGTGTTGCGCGTCGACGCCGGTTACCAGGCCGACTTCGCCGCAGACGCCGCTGCCGATACCGCAGAGCGGATCGAGGAGGGCGTCGGCAACTGGTCGCAGGGACTGTTGCTGGCCGAGCAGATGCCCCTGTCCGACTTCATTGCCGAGCTGGGACGCTATCGTCACGGCGTCCTGCGCTGCGCCCCGGATGTTGCCGGCCTGAAAGTCAGCGGCGTGTTCTCCCTGCGCGACACCGACCGCGCCTTGTCCAACCTCACGCTGGGCCTGCCCGTGCAGCTCAGCTATCGCACTCGCTACTGGGTCAGCGTGATCTCCCGGCCGGGGCAAAAATAAATTTTCCTTTCGATTGAGGTTTTCTCTTCCTGGTGCGGAAAGGGAATGAAGACCATTACAACATCTCGATCGAAAGGGCAGGAAAGGCATGACCAAGGGAGCCAAGTCCGCACGCCAGCAGCGCGGCAAATACACAGCATCGTCCATCGGCAGCACGGCAGCCTCGGCTGCGCGTGCGCTGGTCTGCATGAGCCTGGCGGGCGCGCTCGCCGCCACCCTGCCGCCGGGCGAGGCCCGGGCGCAGGCGGCATCGGCCGCACTGGTGGAGGCGCAGCTGCCGCCGGCGTCGCTGGACCAGACGCTGAACCGTTTCGCCGCGCTGGCAGGGGTGGAGCTGGCGGTCGACGGCGCGCTGACGGCCGGCAGGAACAGCGCGGGCCTGAAGGGCAGCTTCACCGTCGACCAGGGCTTCGCGGAAATCCTCAAGGGACAGGACCTGGTGGTGGTGCGCGGCAGCGGCGGCGCCTACACCTTGCGCAAGGCGGCCGCGCCGGCGCCCGAGTCCGGCCAGGCGCTGCCGGCGGTGACGGTCAACGCCGACGCCGAGCGCACCGCAGTCACCGACCAGAGCGGCTCCTATACCACCCGCGCGCTGAGCATGGGCAAGATGAACCAGTCCATCCGCGAGACGCCGCAATCGGTCACCGTGGTGACGCGCCAGCAGATGGACGACCAGAACATGGTGCAGCTGGACCAGGTGCTGGCGCAGGCGACCGGCTTCACCCGCACCCAGCGCAATTTCGGATCGCACACCTTCGTCATCCGCGGCTTCGCCATCAACAACACCAACTACCTGCAGGACGGCGTGCCGGGAACGGCCTATGACCCGACCGGCTGGTTCCCGATGGACATGGCGATCTACGACCGCGTCGAAATCCTGCGCGGCGCTTCCGGCCTGCTGGTCAGCGCGGCCGATCCCAGCGGCGCGGTGAACCTGGTGCGCAAGCGTCCGCGCGCGGAACGGCACTTCGATGTCACCGCCAGCGTCGGCTCTTGGAACAACTACCGCACCGAGGTCGACGCCGGCGGGCCGATCAACGCCGAGGGCACGCTGCGCGGTCGGGTGGTGGCGGCCTATCAGGATCGCAAGTATTTCTACGACGTCACCCACTCCCGCGAGCCGCTGGTGTACGGCATCCTGGAAGCCGACCTGGCGCGCGACACCAAGCTGGCGCTCGGTTTCCGTCATCAGGAAAACACCGTCGACGGGCACTGGATCTTCGGCCTGCCGCGCTATTCCAACGGCAATGCGCTGGACGTGTCGCGCTCGACCTCGCTGGTGCAGGACTGGAACCGCAACACCGCCAACGTCAATGAATTCTTCGCCGACCTCGAACACAAGATCGACGCCGACTGGAAAGCCAAGATCACGCTCAACCACACCGAAGGCACGCTGTACCAGCGGGCGGCATTGCCGCGCGGCGCGGTCGATCCGGTGACGCTGTCGGGATCGCGCTTCTACACGATCTACTACAAGCAGCTAGGCGTGATCAGCGACGGCGTGGACGCCAACCTGTCCGGCAGCTTCAAGGCGCTGGGCGGCACGCACCAGGTCATGGTCGGCGCCAGCGCGGCGCGCTTGAAGCTCCATTCGCAGACGGCCAACGTCAGCGTCAATTCGCCCATCAACATCAACAATCCCAACTACTACGCCATCGCCGAGCCGACCACCGCGCCGGCGTGGTCGGCCGATACCGATGCCCACGACGACCGCTACGGCGTATACGGCAGCGCGCGCCTGCAGCTGGCGCAGCCGCTGCATCTGCTGCTGGGCGGCCGCTTCAGCTGGCTCAAGTACCAGGAGGTCAGCCGCCTCACCCGCAAGACCACCAGCGACTACAAGCAGGACGCCGAATTCACGCCCTACGCCGGCCTGGTCTACGACCTGAACAAGCAATGGTCGGTCTACACCAGCTACACCAAGACCTTCCAGCCGCAGAGCAGCTACCAGACTGTCGGCGGCGCCGCGCTCAAGCCGGCGGTGGGCTCCAACGTCGAGGCCGGCATCAAGGGCGAACTGGACAACGGCCGCCTGAACTTCTCGGCCGCCGTGTTCAGCGTACGCAAGGCCAACATGGCCGTGGTCGACGTCGCCAATCTCGGCAACTGCCCCAACTCGCTGGCCTCGACCGATTGCTATATCAACGGCAGCACCTACCGCAGCAAGGGCTTTGAAACCGAGATCAGCGGCGAGTTGGCGCGCGGCTGGAACGTCGCCGCCGGCTACACCTTCCTGGTCACGCGCGATGACCAGGGCCAGAGCATCAGCGGCGAGACCCCGCATCACCTGCTGCGCGCCTCCACCAACTACCGCTTGCCGGGCGAGTTGAGCGCGTGGTCGGTGGGCGGCGGCGTGTCGGCGCAGACCGGCTATTCCTTCCCGTCGGATGAAGACACCACGACCACCACCAGCGAAGGCGGCCGCGCGGTGTGGGACTTCAACACTTCCTACCGCATCAGCAAGCACTGGACTGCGGCGCTGAACATCACCAACCTGTTCGACAAGCGTTACTACGCGATGGTGGGCGGGCTGTCGCGCGGCAACTACTTTGGCGAACCGCGCGCGGCCACGCTGACCCTGCGCGGCAATTTCTGAGCGCAGGTCCATGCCGTCTCCGATGCCTTCAGGGGCAAGTCCGGCTTCGCGCGCGGCAGACAGCGGCGAGGGATTCCGGCAACGCATGGCGTGGTTGCACACCTGGTGCGGCCTGACTTGCGGCTGGCTGCTGTGCGCCATCTTCCTGGCCGGCACCCTGTCCGTGTTTCGCGCGCCGATCACGCTCTGGATGCAGGCCGCGCCCGTGTTGCCAGCCTCCGGCGCGCGCCTTGGCGCACAGGCTGACGCCGGCGTGAGCAATGCCGCGCTGGCCAATGCGTTGGACTATCTCGGCCGGCATGCTGCGTCGGCCAAGGCCTGGAGCCTGACGCTGCCGGACACCGCGGGGGAGGCGCTGATGCTGTCATGGCGCGACGCCGGCGGGCGCGCCATGCAGGTCGCGGCCGATCCCGCAGACGGCAGCGCGCTGCCCGTGCCGTGGGGACGCCAGACCGAAGGCGGGCGTCATTTCATGAGTTTCCACTACATGCTGCATGCAGGCATGGCCGGCTTCTGGCTGGTCGGCTGGATCGCGATGTGCGCCCTGGTGGCGCTGGTGTCCGGCATCGTGGTGCACAAGCGCATCTTCAAGGATTTCTTTACCTTCCGTCCCGGCAAGGGGCAGCGCTCCTGGCTGGACGCGCATAATGCCGGCGCGGTGCTGACGCTGCCGTTTCTCCTGATGATCGTCTACACCGGGCTGAGTTACTTCTACAGCAGCTACATGCCGCTGCCGTTGCGCGCGGTCTATGGCGATGCGGCGGGGGCTTACCAGTCGTTCCAGTCCGAGCTCAAGGAGGGAGAGGGCGCCATGGCCTCGCCGCTGGCCGCGGCGGTCGTCACCCTGCCGAACATCGGACCGTTGCGCGATCGCGCCGAAGCGCTGACCGGCGACGCGGTGCGGCGCATCTTCATCGCGCGGCCGGGGCGGCCGGACATGGTGGTGCGCATGATGGGCGACAAGCCCGACAGTGCCGACACCGGCGCCATCCATGGCGAGGCCGGCCTGGTGGTGTTCGAGCAGGCCGGGCCGCGCATCGTTGAAGCGGTCCGCTCCGGCGCGCCGGAACACTTCTCCGCCCGCCACGTGCATCCGGTGCTGGAACAACTGCACGTGGCCGGTTTCGGCGGCTGGGGCATGAAGTGGCTGTATTTCCTGAGCGGGCTGATCGGCACCGCGATGATCGCCACCGGCTTGCAGCTGTTTGCAATCAAGCGGCGCCAGAAGAGCCTGCATGAATTCGGCCGCGCCACGCCGCAGGTATATCGCCTGATTGACATCCTGAACCTCACCTTCATCGCCGGCGCCTGCGTGGCGAGCATCGGCTTCTTCTACGCCAACCGGCTGATCCCGGCCCAGGCGCCTGATCGTCCCGCGCTGGAAATCCAGGCCTACTTCGCCGTCTGGCTGGCCTGCCTGCTGCACGCCGCTTTGCGCCCCGTCGCGCGCGCATGGCGTGAGCAGGTTGCGCTGCTGGCAGCACTGTGCCTGGGTTTGCCGCTGTTGAACTGGATTACCACCGGGCAGCACCTGCCCGGGTATCTGGCGCGGCAAGACTGGCAACGCGCAGGCGTTGAGCTGTGCGCGCTGGCCATCGGCGCAGCCGCGTTGCTGGTGTGGCGCCGCTTGGGACGCGCGCCTGCGGCCGAGGGCAGGACGGCATGAGCGCGCGCCGTCGCAGCGCGGGGGGCATCGTGTTGCGCCTGCTGGCGGCAAGCGTGGGCGGCTACGCCCTGGCCTCGCTGGCGGGCATCGCCTTGGCGTTCGCCATGCCGTGGTGTTGCGGCTGGTCGCGCGCGGAGGGCGTCTTGGCCGGATCCCTGCTGAGTTTTATCGCCTATCTGGCGGCGGCGCTGTGGGCCTTCGCTACCCGTAGCCTGGTCGTAATGGGGGGACTCGTTGTCGCAGGAATTGGCTTGTTGCTTCTGCTTTGGTTCAGTTAGTCACATTGCAGCGGACGCTGCACACGCACATGAAAAAAGCCCGGCATGCGCCGGGCTTTTTTTGCGTGGAGTGATGCAGGCCGCCACATCTACCGCGCCTAGCGCAACTTGAAGCCGCCCACCAGCATGGACAAGCGCGCCGCCTCATCCTGCAGCGACTGCGCCGCAGCGGCAGCTTGTTCCACCAGGGCCGCGTTCTGCTGGGTGCCTTCGTCGATATGGGTGATGGCGAGATTGACCTCGTTGATGCCGGTGCTCTGTTCGATGCTGGCATTGGCGATCTCGCTGACGATGACGTTGACGTCACGGATGCTGGTGACGATCTGGTCCATCGTCTGCCCCGCCTTGGCGACCAGCACGCCGCCGTCGGCGACCTTGCTGACCGAGGTGTCGATGAGGATCTTGATTTCCTTGGCGGCCTGCGCGCTGCGCTGGGCCAGGCTGCGGACCTCGGAGGCCACCACGGCGAAGCCGCGTCCCTGCTCGCCGGCCCGCGCTGCTTCCACTGCCGCGTTGAGCGCCAGGATGTTGGTCTGGAAGGCGATGCCGTCGATCACGCTGATGATGTCCGCGATCTGTCGTGACGAACTATTGATGGCTTCCATCGTGGCCACCACGTTGCCGACGACCTCGCCACCTTCGGCGGCGATATTGGAGGCGGCGGTTGCCAGCTCGTTGGCGCGCTTGGCGCTATCGGTGTTCTGCTGCACGGTGGAGGTGAGCTGCTCCATCGCCGACGCGGTCTCTTCCAGCGAGCCGGCCTGTTGTTCGGTGCGCGCCGACAGATCCTGATTGCCCGTGGCGATCTCCGCCGACGATATTTTCACGGTGTCGCTGCTGCGGCGGACGTCCAGCAGGATGACCGTGATCTGGCTGACGAACTGGTTGAACGAACGGGAAATCTGGCTGACCTCGTCGCTGCCGTCTTCGGGCAAGCGCAAGGTCAGGTCACCATTGCCGGAGCTGACGCTGTCCATGGCCTTGCGAACGCGCGACAGCCGCATGAACACGGCCGTCGTGATGATGCTCATGATGCCGGCGGCCACTACCGCGACGATCACCAGGGCGATGATGGCCGAGCGCATCGCGTTGCGCATGCCGGCGTTGGCGTCTGCCTTGTCCATTGCCAGGATCAGGGTCCACTCGGTGCCCTTGATGGGAACGGGTTGAATCAGCTTGGGCGCGCCGGCAAGCTCCATCTCGACCGAATGATCATCGCCGGACAGCGCGTTGAGCCGCTCTGCGCTCAGGTCGGCATTCCATTCCTTGGCCGGCTTGTTGACCCATTGCGCATCCGGATGGGCGAGCATCAGGCCGTCGCGATCCACCAGGAAGGCGAAGCTGGCCGGCGTGGGATGGATGGCGCGCACCACGTTGCTGACGCCATCCAGGAATACCGCTGCGGCAACCACGCCAACGCGCGCGCCGTTTTGCTGGACTTGCGCGGTAAATGACACCATGGGCTTCTTGGTGGCGACGTCGGTATAGGGTTTGGTGACGACCGGTTTGCCGGCCTTGACCGATTGCAGGTACCAGGCGCGTCCGGTGGGGTCATACCCGGGCGGAAGGCCATCGGCGCTGGAGGTGAATGCGCTCTTGTCTTCCTTGCCGAAAGTGGTGACGTAGAAGTCGCCGCTCTTTTGCAGCTGCTTGATGACGAACACCGGATCGGCGCCGAGCACACCATCGGCAGCCGCAGTCGTCATGGCCGCCTTGGCCGCCACCCATTCGTTGATGGCCGAGGCGAAGCCGTTGGCGACGGTGCGGGCGTTGCGGTCAATCGCCCGGTCGTTGTCGATTTTGATGATGAAGAATGAGACCGTCCCGACGATGGCCAGGCTGGCCAGCAACAAGACGATGGTGAAGAAAAGAATACGGGCCTTGATGGTGCTGAACATGTTCCCTCCCAAATGGTGATGCGCTGCGCTTCAGGCCGCTTTGATCTTGCGGCTCATTTTCCAGTAGTGTCGCTGCTCGAATGCGCCGGGCAATCGAGGAATAAGTCCGGATTTCACCTTCAGATGCCAGGTGATTGGAAGTGGGGGGGGATGGAATTGGTTGGCGATTCTTTCGTTGATTTTTGTTTTGTTGCAAACCATGCAAGGCTTGGGCCGGGCCTGGTTTGCCGGATACATTTTCGTTGCGCCGGTCGTTACAGCAGCAGCTCGCGCAGCAGGTCTTTGCGCGGTCCCGCGGGCGGTTCGAACATCAGGGCCTTTTCCACATGCAGCAGATGGTGTTCCATCAACTCCACGGCGCGCTCGACGTCGCCAGTGCGGGCGGCGACGATGAATTCGCGATGCTCTTCGGTCGAGCAGGTGGCATCCCGCGTGGATTGGTAAAGCATCGTGATCAGTGCGCTGCGGCCGGCCAGCTTTTCCAGAATGTCGGTCAGCACGTCATTGCCCACGATCCTCGCCAGCAGGATATGGAAATCGCTCAACAGCGTGGAGCGCACCTGCATGTTGTTGTCGCTGATGGCTTGCTGCTCGGCCTGCAAGTGCGCCTCCAGCCGCGCATAGTCCGCAGGCGTGGCGCGCGCCACGAACTCCCTGACCATCGCCACCTCCAGCGTACGGCGCACGAAGAAGATGTTGCGCGTCTCTTCTTCCGTGGGCTTGCTGACGAAGGCGCCCTTGTCGGGAACCAGGTCGACCAGCTTGTCCTTGGCCAGCATGACCAGGGCCGAGCGGATCTTGGTGCGGCTGACCTGGTAGACCCGCGCCAGCGCTTCTTCGGGCAGCTTGGCCCCCGGCGGCAGGCGTTGTTCGGCGATGTTGGCGGCGATGTCGCGCGCGATGGCCTCGGAGCTGTCTGGGGCAGGCACTGAATCGGTCATGGAAATGGCGTGGCGGTTGGTCGTGGGGCCGGGCTGGCGTCTCTGCCAATTGTAACCACTGGCGCGCGCCGCATCCATTTCCGTGCCCATATATCGCTTATCCCTTTGCCTGCGGGGTCAGCGAGGCCATGACGCCGGCCGGCTCCGGCGTCACGATCAGCGGCTCGACGTATTCACCGTTGAGCACCGCGCGGGCGCGCGCCTTGTCGATGTCTTTCTCCCAGCTGGCGATGACGACGGTGGCCACGCAGTTGCCCAGCAGGTTGCCCAGTGCGCGTCCGATGCCGATGAACCAGTCGATCGACAGCACCAGCACCAGGCCGACCACGGGGATCGCAGGGATGGTGGTCAGCGTTGCGGCCAGGATGACGATGGCCGAGCCCGGCACCCCGTGCGCGCCCTTGGAGGTCACCAGCGCGATCGCCAGGATCGCCGCCAGATCGCCCATGGCCAGCGGCGTGTTGGTCGCCTGGGCGATGAACAGCGCCGCCATGGTCAGGTAGATCGAGAATGCATCAAGGTTGAACGAGTAGCCGGTTGGGATCACCAGGCCCACGGTCGACTTCTTGATCCCCATGTTCTCCAGTTTTTTCATGATCTGCGGCAGTACGCTATCCGAGGCGGTGGTCGCCAGCACCACGACCAGCTCTTCGCGCAGGTAACGAATCAGCTTGAAGATGCTCAGCCCCGAGCAGCGCAGGATGCCGCCAAGCACCACCAGCACGAAGAAGATCACCGCGCCGTAGAACAGCAGCACCAGCAAGGCCAGCTGCTTGAGCGAGCCCACGCCGTACTTGCCGACCGTGAAGGCAATCGCGCCCAGCACCCCCAGCGGGGCCAGGCGGATGAAGAACGACATGCACTTGAAGAAGGCATCCGACAGCGAGGAAACCAGCGTCACCACCGGGGCGCCCTTGTCGCCGATCAGCAGCAGCGCGCAGCCGAAGGTGACCGAGACCAGCAGCACCTGCAAAACATCGCCCGAGGTGAAGGCGCTCACCGCGGTGGCGGGAATCAGCTTCATCACGAATTCGGCGAAGCCGGCTTCCTTCACTTTGCCGGCGTTCGCCACGTAGCTGCCCAGGCTGCTGCCGTCAAGGCTGGTGGGATCGATGTTCATCCCGGCGCCCGGCTGGAAGACCAGCGCCAGAACCAGGCCCAGCAACAGGGCGATGGTGGTGACAGCTTCGAAATAGATGATGGACTTCACGCCGACGCTGCCGACCTTCTTCAGGTCGCGAGCGCCGCAGATGCCTTGCACCACGACGCAAAACACGATGACCGGAATGATCATCTTGATCAGCTTGATGAAGCCGTCGCCGAGCGGCTTGAGGCTTTGGCCGAATTCAGGCCACAAGAGCCCGATCACGATGCCGCCAATGAGGGCAAGTACCACCTGCCCGAACAAGGACTTGAATAGTTTGCTCACCACTGTCTCCTGATGTTGTTTTCTTAAGGGTGTTGCAACGCTTGAGGATTTTTTTCTTATGCGCTGGAACAAGTTCACTATATTGCATACAATTTTTGAATACAATAAAAATATACAACACTGATTCATCCAAACGACTTAGTGAAGGAGACGGCAATGAAAGATGTTCCAGAGCAATTTTT
The DNA here is from genome assembly GCF_017814915.1 of Herbaspirillum sp. LeCh32-8. GTDB lineage: Bacteria > Pseudomonadota > Gammaproteobacteria > Burkholderiales > Burkholderiaceae_D > Herbaspirillum. Next base: position 10,815 of record NZ_JAGIPZ010000023.1, read on the forward strand.
GCGTTGCGGCCGGCAGACCATGCAGTGGGCCGAAAAGCTGGCCCTGCATAGCGAAGCGCCCGGCATGCTGACCCGCACTTATCTGACGCCGGTGCATCAGGCGGCGGCGCAGCAGTTGATGGCGTGGATGCTGCAAGCCGGCATGACGGTGCGTCGGGATCATGCCGGCAATGTCATCGGCCGCTACGAGGCCGACCCGGCAACGGCGGGCGCAGCAGACGCGCCTGCCCTGGTCACCGGGTCGCACTTCGACACTGTGCGCAATGGCGGCAAGTACGACGGCAACCTGGGCATCCTGTTGCCGCTGGCGTGCATTGCCGAATGGAATCGCCAGGGCAAGCGCTTCGCTTTTCCCATCGACGTGATCGGCTTTTCGGAAGAAGAGGGCGTGCGCTTCAAAGCGACCCTGCTGGGCAGCCGGGCCATCGCCGGCACCTTCGACCAGGCGGTGCTGGAGAACCGCGATACCGACGGAGTGAGCATGCGGGAAGCGCTGCGCGCCGCCGGCTTCGATGACGCCGCCATTGCCGCCGCGGCATGGCCGCGCGAGTCGATTGCCGCCTTCGTCGAGGTGCATATCGAACAGGGGCCGCTGTTGTTGAACGAGGGCTTGCCGGTGGGCGTGGTCACCGCCATTTCCGGGGCCACCCGCTTCATGGCCGAGGTGCGTGGCCTGGCCGGTCACGCCGGCACCGTGCCCATGCACATGCGGCGTGACGCGGCGATGGCCGCGGCCGAGATCGGCCTGTTCATCGAGCGCCGCTGCAGCGTGAAGCCCGGGCTGGTCGGCACCATGGGCATCCTGGAAGTCGCAAACGGCGCGGCCAACGTGGTGCCGGGCAACGCCGGCTTTTCCATCGACGTGCGCGCCGAGCAAGACGCCGACCGGACCTCGGCGGTGTCCGATATCGTGGCCGAAATCGACCGCATCGCCGCGCGCCGCAAGGTCGAGATCGAGCTGCGCAAGACCCACGAGGCGTCCAGCGTGCCCTGTGCGCCTCGACTGCAGGACGGACTGGCGCAAGCGATCGAGGCCGGCGGCTGGCCCGTGCGCCACTTGCCCTCCGGCGCCGGCCACGACGCCATGGCCATCGCCGCCATCGCCGAGGTAGCGATGCTGTTCGTCCGCTGCGGCAATGGCGGCATCAGCCACCATCCGGACGAAACCATGACCGAGCAGGACGCCGCCGTCGCCGCTCAGGTGTTCAGCAGCTTCGTCGAGCATTTCAAGCGCTGACGCGGCAGGCCGCGCAAGAGAACCGTTCAGAAAAATTCAGAAGACAGAAAGGAACCCATGCAAACCATCACCATCGACGGCTTCAACCTCACCGCGCAGCAGGTCGTCAACGTATCGCGAGCGCCCTACCTGAAAGTGGCGCTGGCCGACTCCTCGCGCGCCGCGTTGAAGCAAAGCCGCGACTACATCGAAAGCAC
>NZ_JAGIPZ010000024.1 GCF_017814915.1 Herbaspirillum sp. LeCh32-8
AGTGCGCTGAAAAATGGGCAAGGCAAAGTCGCTGCGCTCCGGTTGCCTTGCTGATCCATTTTTCAGCGCACTCCGCCGGCTGGCCCACAAGGGGAAATACCATCCGCCTCGCCTGTGGCATCGGGATGGCGCTCGCCTTCGGCATCGCCTCTGCTCATCCTCGCCTTCGGCCTCGCTTTGCTTGCTGCTCGCCTGCGGCTTCGATGCGCTGGCTCGCTATCTTGTTTCATCCGTCGTCCCGGCGAAGGCCGGGACCCAGTGTCGTTCGTCGCACCACACCGGCGCCCGAACGAACAAGTAACCTCAAGCTTCCGCTTTGAAGCTGCGCAGGAAATCCAGCAGGATCTGCCCTGAGACTTCGGCGTCGTCCGCGGTCATGGTCTCCAGCGGGTTGTGGCTGATGCCGCCGTTGCCGCAGCGGGTGAAGAGCATGCAGACGTCGGTCATTCTGGCGATGGCCATGGCGTCGTGGCCGGCGCCGGAGGCGAGTTCGAAGGCGGGGATGCCGGCGCGTTCGGTGGCGGCGGCGAGTTGCTGCATCAGCCACGGGGCGCAGGGGGCGGCTGGGGCGGAGACGGTTTCTTCTACCTTCGCCTCGATGCCGCGGCGCTCGCAAATCTCTTCAATCTTGTCCAGCACGTCGGCCACGGCCGCCAGGCGGATGTCGTCGCGGGCGGCGCGGATGTCGAGCGAGAGCTGGCAGTTGCCGGGGATGACGTTGGTCGAGCCGCGCGAGACCTGCAGCTGGCCGACCGTGCCCACCAGCGAGGCGTGCTGGTCTTGCGAGCAGCGCTGCTCCACGTAGAGGATGATCTCGGCGGCGGCGGCAGCGGCGTCCTTGCGCATGTCCATCGGCGTGGTGCCGGCGTGGCTGGCCACGCCCTTCAGGTCGACCAGGTAGCGTGAGCTGCCTGCGATCGAGGTGACGATGCCCACCGGCAGGTCGCGGTTGAGCAGCACCGGGCCTTGTTCGATGTGGACTTCCACATAGCCGAGGATGTCGGACGGGTCGCGCGCGATCTGCGGGATGGCGGCGACGTCGTGGCCGGCCTGGGTGATGACCTCGCGCATGCTGATGCCGTCGCGGTCCTGCAACTCCAGCAGCTTCAGGTCGAACTGGCCGGTCACGGCGTTGCTGCCCAGGAAGGTGCTCTTGAAGCGCACGCCTTCTTCTTCCGAGAAGCCGATCACTTCGAAGTGGAATGGCAGGGTCTCGCCGCGGGCGTTGAGTTCCTTCACGGCGGCGATGGCCAGCAGGATGCCTTCGCGGCCGTCGTACTTGCCGCCGTTGCGCACCGTGTCGTAGTGCGAGCCGGTCAGCAGCGTCTTGGCCTGCGGGTCGGTGGAGAGGTAGCGGCCGACCACGTTGCCGACCGCGTCGATGTGCACATGCATGCCGGCCTCGCGCATCCAGTGCGCGATCTGGTCGGCGGTGCGGCGGTGGGTCTCGGTCAGGTAGGTGCAGGTGAGCGCGCCTTCGTCTTCCGACAGCGCGCCGATTTCCTCGGCCCATTGCATCACGGTGGCGCCCAGCGCGGGCTTGTGGCCGAGCAGGTCGTTGATGCGCATCTCAGCGATGCGGCCGATCTGGCGCAGCGCTTCACGCAGCTCATCCTCGGGCTGGTTGCGCAGGCGGCGGGTGAAGGTGGCGATGATCTGCTGGCGCGTCAGGCCGGCGCCGGTGGGGCCCTTGACCGCCAGGATGAAGGGGAAGCCGAACCTGGCGTTGTAGTCGGCGTTGAGCTTCTGCAGGGCGGCGAACTCTTCCGGCGAGCACAGGTTCAGTCCGGCCCGGGCCTGCTCGCCGGTGGATTCGGCGGTCAGCTCGCCGGCGATGGCGGCCTTGCCCGCCAACTCCGGGTGGGCGCGGATCAGGCCCAGCTGCTCGGCGCGGGTGGCGTCGGTGACCACCTTTTGCAGCGCCAGCTTGAACGCCGTCAGGTTGCGGAACGGACGTTGCCCGGCGGCGCGCTCGGGGATCCAGGGCGAATGCTCGTAGATGCCATGCAGGGCGGCGATGAAGGCCGAGGCCTCGGCATGGTTGAGTTGTTCCAGTGTCGTCGTCATGTGCTTGCCGGGCGGGTTCTCCGCCAGGTCCCTTCGGTTGTGTCCGGTGTCGTGTCTTGGGTGTTTCGTGCTTGCCGCCGCGTCTGGTTTTCACGATTGTCGGCCGCAATTGTTGCGCGGGAATGTCGCTCACGACGCCGCCTAGGGCGGGCCGGGAGGGGATTCGTGCGTAGCCTAGACTTTAAAACATCTGGGCTGGATTGGCATCAACGGTTTCATCTGGACGATATGCGTTTTGGCTTATCACGGGGATATGGGACAGCGCATATAAGCGATATGGTGCTGATGCGCGCTGCCCCTTGGCCGGGATCAATGGTCCGAACTTTGCGCTGCCGCCACCGCGTAGCGCGCCACGTCTTCCTCGCTGCCGCGACCGTTGAAGAACAGGTTCAGCGCCACCGCCATGGCCGAGGCCAGCAGGATGCCGCTGTGGAAGATGGTGCCCAGGAACGGCGGCATCTTGTCGAAGAAGGTGGGGGCCACGATCGGGATCATGCCCACGCCGATGCTGATGGCGACGATGAACAGGTTGTTGCGGTTGGTGTGGAAGTCGACCTTGGACAGGATCTTGATGCCGGTCGCCGCCACCATGCCGAACATCACGATGCCGGCGCCGCCCAGCACGAACTGCGGGATCGATGCCGCCACGTGGGCCATCTTGGGGAACAGGCCGAAGGCGATCAGGATCACGCCGGCGGCCACGCACACGAAGCGGCTGCGGATGCCGGTCACGCCCACCAGGCCGACGTTCTGCGAGAACGAGGTGTAGGGGAAGGTATTGAACACGCCGCCGATGACGGTGCCCAGGCCGTCCACGCGCAGGCCGCGCGCCAGGGTCTTGTCATCGACCTTCTTGCCGACGATGTCGCCCAGGGCCATGAACATGCCGGTGGATTCGATCATGGTCACGATCATCACCAGGCACATGCTGATGATGGAGGGAATGTCGAACTGCGGCATGCCGTAGTGGAAGGGGCGGATCATGGCGAACCAGTCAGCCGCGTCCAGGCCGTCGAAGCTGATCTTGCCCAGGCCGAAGGCGATCACGAAGCCCACCACCATGCCCATCAGCACCGAGATGTTGGAGATGAAGCCGCGGGTGTACTTGGTGATCAGCAGGATCGAGACCAGCACTACGGCGGCAATCGACAGCGACAGCGGCGAGCCGTAGTCCGGGTTGGGCACCTTCACGAACACGCCGTCCACCAGCTTGCCGATCACAGGCTGGCCGCCGGCGGCCCAGTTGATGCCCACGCCCATCAGCGAGACGCCGATCACCGTGATCACGGTGCCGGTGACCACCGGCGGGAAGTAGCGCATGAGCTTGCTCATGTAGGGCGAGGCCAGGATGCAGAACAGGCCAGAGGCGATCACCGCTCCGTAGATGTGCAGGATCGAGAGCGAGGGATTGTTGGCCATCGCCACCATCGGCCCGACGGCGGCGAAGGTTACGCCCATCATGACCGGCATGCGGATGCCGAACTTCCAGATGCCCGCGCTCTGGATGATGGTGACCAGGCCGCAGCAGAACAGGTCGGCGCTGATCAGGTAGGCGATTTCGGACTTGGGCAGGTTCAGTGCGCCGCCGATGATCAACGGCACGGCGATGGCGCCGGCGTACATGACCAGCACGTGCTGCATGCCGAGCGCGAACAATTTGAATACGGGTAGGCGTTCATCCACCGGATGGCTTTGGGTTTGCATGGCTGTCTCCTGTTGATTTTTATAGGGAACCTGACATGTGACCGCGCCCTGTGCGTGCATGGTGGAGGGCGTGCCTTGTCGATTGAAGTTGTGGTTCCGGTTCAGAGCGTGTCAGAAGCCGATGCAGCTCATGACCCGCTCTCAGTTCTTGCCCCGCTTCTGGGCGCGGGTGCAGGACTGGTGCTTCGGATACTAATGCAATCCGGTGGGCCCGATATATAAGGCACGGCATACCGGCTGGCGAGCCGCCGATATATGAAGCGCGGCTGGGACGGCCTGCGGCGACGTCTGCGGGTGAGAGCCGGTGGGGAATGGTCGGCATGGCGACTCCTGGGGTGGACGCCATCCTGCTTGCATATTTCGTTCCAGCGACCGGCGCGCGGCCCCGGAGGACGGACTCAGCTGCGCACTTGTGCGACCAGCTTGGCGGCCGCGCTGACCTGGGCGCGCAGCCACTTGTGTTCGGTGGCCTGGTGCACGCGCTCGTGCCACAGCTGGTAGAAGCGCAGCGGCGGAAACTTGATCGGCACGGTGTAGCTTTTCAGGGCCAGCAGCTTTTCATAGAAGCTGGCGAACTGCTGGCCGGCGGTCAGCACCAGGTCGGTCTGCGCCACCATGTAGGGCAGCATGCGGAAGTGGGCGGACTCCACCACCACGTTGCGGTGCAGGTTCTGCTTTTCCAGGAAGGTGTCGATGGTGCCGTGGTAGCCGGGCAGGATCTGCGAGGGCGCGGCGTGCGGCAGCGAGAGGTAATCCTCGATGGTCATGGCGTCGCGCGCGGTGCGTTTGGCGTAGGCGCAGTCGGCGCGCATCAGGCACACGATGGGGTCGTCGAACAGCTTGGAGAGATGCAGGTGCGGCGGCGGCTCGTCCCAGTTGGCGATCACCAGGTCCAGCTCGCCGTCCGAGAGCAGGCGCACGTAGTCGGTCTCCGGTCCCAGCGCGTGGATCACGATGTGGCTGCGCGGCGACTCGCGCCGCAGGCGCGCGATCACCTCGGTGAAGAAGGGCGTATTCATGTAGTCCGGCGCGGCGATGTGGAAGGTGCGCTCTTCCTCCTGCGGCACGAAGGCGGTCTTGGGCACGAACAGGCGCTCGGTCTCGTCCAGGATGCGCTTGGCCGGCTTCAACAGGCTCTCGCCGTGCTGGGTCGGCACCATGCCGCGCGCGCCGCGCACCAGCAGCGGGTCGCCGGTGAGCTCGCGCAGCTTGCGCAGCGAGGCCGAGATCGAGGGCTGCGGCTGGTTCAGCTTCAGCGCCACGCGCGAAACATTCTTTTCGCACAGCAGCAGGTAGAGGATGCGGATGAGGTGGATATCGAGATGGTCAGGCAGCCTGGACATGTGGATGTCTCCGGGTTCTTCGTTCTGGGGCATGGTGATTGCCCAACGAGCTACTAAAAGCAGGTGACGGTTTTTCGTTCACTCTGGTGGCGCCCGCGTCTGCACACGCGAATGCCGGTTGATTCGTCACTTGGTCTTGCGGTGATGGCATGCAGGGCAGCAAACATCATGCCCGTCGGCAATCCTCAGGAATTGCCGGCCGATGAAGCGCCCGTTCGGATTCTTTGATCATGTGCCATCGCTGCGCGCCGGCCGGTCTCTGCGGCCTTTGTGGCTCTCGTCTCGGCTTGGTGGCCCGTTGGACTTGAGCTTGGTTGATATCGGTAAATTGCGCGCGACCGCAAGCGTCCCACATTTTCGACTCATTTTTGTATATGGAAGCGCGTATGTCAAATATACGTGCAAGGCCATGTTTTGGTGCATGCCGCGCGTTTATCGTTCGTGCAATCGGTCCGAGCCACGGAAAACGTTCGCCTCACGAGGGCGCCTGGTACGAAGCAAAGATCGTAAATAACAGATGGCGCGCCAAACACAGCGCGCAGCCATCGGGTCGCAGCGGCAGCGACGTCAGGAGACCGGCAGGGCGCGGCGCGCCCATGCGGCTTCCCGGCGCGCTGGAAGCCCCTCATCCACACAGATTTGCATTGCCGCGCGGCATCGTCGCCGCGCGCCAGCCATGCCTGCGCGGGAAGGATAGGCTTTCATCGCGGCCCTTTCCTGAGGCAATGCCTCGCCTGTCCGGAGTAAGTCGCGGTGGCGGACGGGAATCCAGAGTAGGGGAAGACATGGAAGCATTATTGGTATCGTACGGCGTGGAATGGGCCAACCTCCTGGTGCGTTGGCTGCACCTGATCACCGGTATCGCCTGGATCGGCGCATCGTTCTATTTCGTCTGGCTGGACAACTCGATCCGTCCGCCCAAGGCCGGCAGCGATCTGGAAAAGAAGGGCGTGTCCGGCGAGCTGTGGGCCGTGCACGGCGGCGGTTTCTACAACCCGCAAAAATATCTCGTGGCGCCGGCCGAGCTGCCGGAAGAGCTGCACTGGTTCAAGTGGGAGGCGTACGCCACCTGGATCACCGGCATCGCCATGCTGTTCATCGTCTATTACTTCAACGCCTCGGCCATGATGGTCGACAAGTCGGTGGCCAATCTCACCGGCCTGGAGGCGGTGGGCGTGGGCGTCGGCACGCTGGTGGCGGGCTGGATCGTCTATGACGTCCTGTGCCGTTCGCCGCTGGGCAAGAAGGAAGGGCTACTGGGCCTGGTGATGTTCGTCTTCATCGTGGCGGTGGCCTTCATGCTGACGCACCTGCTGTCGGGCCGCGCCGCCTACATCCATGTGGGCGCGATGATCGGCACCATCATGGTGGGCAACGTGCTGATGGTGATCATCCCCGGCCAGCGCAAGCTGGTGGAGGCGATGAAGGAGGGCAAGTCGCCCGATCCCATCCACGGCCGTCGCGGCAAGCAGCGCAGCGTGCACAACAACTATTTCACGCTGCCGATCCTGTTCATCATGATCAGCAACCACTACGCGATGACCTACACCCATGCGTACAGCTGGCTGGTGCTGGCGGCGATCATGGCGGCCGGCGTGCTGATCCGTCACTTCTTCAACCTGCGCCACAAGGGCAAGGTGTCGGTGGGCTACCCGATCGCCGGCGTGATCCTGCTGCTGGCCGTGGCCATCGCCATTGCACCGAAGCCGGCGCCGCGGCCTGCCGCAAACGCCGTAGCCGTCACGGCCAATCCGGGCGAAAGTGTACCTGTCGCGGCGGCAAGCGGCGGCGTAGACTTCAGCCGCGTGCAGGAAGTGATCACCCAGCGCTGCGCCAGCTGCCACTCGGCGCAGCCGACCCAGGCCGGCTTCGCCACCGCGCCGGCCGGGATGATGCTGCAAACGCCCGAGCTGATCCGCCAGCACGCCGCCAAGATCTACCAGCGCGCGGTGCAGACCAAGGACATGCCGCTGGCCAACATGACACAGATGACCGATGACGAGCGCGCCCTGATCGGCGCCTGGTTCGAGGCCGGCGCGAAATAAACCATCACCCAGCGATTCCACCAGGGCAGCCTGCCGGCGGCAGGCACCCCTGGTGCCATGGCTGCAAGCAGACCAAACGGAAGGCAAAGGATCCCCATGCAAACCATCACCATCGACGGCTTCAACCTCACCGCGCAGCAGGTCGGCAACGTATCGCGCGCGCCCTACCTGAAAGTGGCGCTGGCCGACTCCTCGCGCGCCGCGTTGAAGCAAAGCCGCGACTACATCGAAAGCAC
>NZ_JAGIPZ010000025.1 GCF_017814915.1 Herbaspirillum sp. LeCh32-8
AGCCGTAACCGATGATGGTCACGTTCTTGTTCTTGATCAGGGACAGGTCTGCGTCTTTGTCGTAAAAAACTTTCATGATTTTTCCTATGTTCCGAATAACTTGATTTGAATGTGTGTGACTTGTGTTTGCTACGGCCGCTCAGATCTTCAGGATCCGTTCGCCGCGGCCGATGCCGGAGCCGCCGGTACGCACCGTTTCCAGGATGGCGGTGCGGTCCATGGCGTCGATGAACGCATCCAGCTTGCTCTTGTTGCCGGTGAGTTCGATCGTGTAAGTCTTCTCGGTGACGTCGATGATGCGGCCGCGGAAGATATCCGCAGTACGCTTCATTTCTTCACGCTCCTTGCCCACTGCGCGCACCTTGATCAGCATCAGTTCGCGCTCGATGTGCGCGCCTTCCGTCAAATCGACGACCTTCACCACCTCGATCAGGCGGTTCAGGTGTTTGGTGATCTGTTCGATCACATCGTCCGAGCCGGAGGTCACGATGGTCATGCGCGACAGGGTCGGGTCTTCGGTGGGTGCAACGGTGAGCGTTTCGATGTTATAGCCGCGTGCGGAGAACAGACCCACGACACGGGACAATGCGCCGGCTTCGTTTTCCAGCAGCACAGAGATGATATGGCGCATGATTAAAGATCCTCCGAACCCAGCAGCATTTCAGTCAAACCCTTGCCAGCCTTGACCATCGGCCAGACGTTTTCGGTTTGATCCGTGATGAAGTTCATGAAGACCAGCCTGTCTTTCATTGCGAAGGCTTCTTTGAGTGCGCCATCGACGTCGCCCGGTTTCTCGATCTTCATGCCGACGTGGCCGTAGGACTCGACCAGCTTGTTGAAGTCGGGCAGCGAATCCATGTAGGACTCGGAATAACGGGAACCGTAATCGATCTGCTGCCACTGGCGCACCATGCCCAGGAAGCGGTTGTTGAGCAGAATGATCTTCGGCGTCAGATGGTATTGCTTGCAGGTCGCCAGCTCCTGGATGCACATCTGGATCGAGGCTTCACCGGTGATGCAGGCCACGGTGGCGTCGGGATTGGCTTTCTGCACGCCCATCGCGTACGGCAGGCCCACGCCCATGGTGCCCAGGCCGCCGGAATTGATCCAGCGACGCGGCTTGTCGAAACCGTAGTACTGCGCAGCCCACATCTGGTGCTGACCGACGTCGGAGGTGATGAAGGCGTCGCCCTTGGTCACTTCCCAGACCTTCTGGACCACCGCCTGCGGCTTGATGAATTCGTCCGAGGTGGCGAACTTCAGGCAGTTGCGCTTGCGCCACTCGTTGATCTGCTTCCACCAGTTGTCCAGCGCCGCGCCGTTCTGCTTGGTCTCGGCCGTATCCAGCTGGGACAGCAGCTCTTGCAGTACGTCCTTGACGTTGCCCACGATGGGAATGTCGACCTTGACGCGCTTGGAAATCGACGACGGATCGATGTCGATATGAATGATCTTGCGGGCGGTCGACGCGAAGTGTTTCGGATTGCCGATCACGCGATCGTCGAAGCGCGCGCCGATGGCAATCAGCACGTCGCAGTGCTGCATGGCCATGTTGGCTTCGTACGTACCGTGCATGCCGGGCATGCCGACAAACTTGTCGCTGGTGGAGCGGTAGCCGCCCAGGCCCATCAGCGTATTGGTACAGGGGTAGCCCAGGCGATCGACCAGCTTGTTGAGCTCGGGCGCGGCATTGGCGAGGATGATACCGCCGCCGGTATAGATCATCGGGCGCTCGGCCGCCAGCAGCAGCTGCAGCGCCTTGCGGATCTGGCCCGAATGGCCCTTGTCGACCGGCTTGTACGAACGCATTTCCACCGCCTTCGGGTATTCGAAGGCGCAGGTATGCATCGTGATGTCTTTGGGGATGTCGACCAGCACGGGGCCCGGACGACCGGTCGTGGCGATGTAGAACGCCTTCTTGATCGTCTCGGCCAGGTCCTTCACGTCCTTCACGAGGAAGTTGTGCTTGACGCAGGGACGCGTGATGCCGACGGTGTCGCACTCCTGGAAGGCGTCCTGACCGATGGCGGTCGACGGCACCTGGCCGGAGATCACCACCATCGGGATGGAATCCATATAGGCCGTGGCCAGGCCGGTCACCGCATTGGTCACGCCGGGGCCCGAGGTGACGATGCACACGCCGACCTTTTCCGAGCTGCGCGAATACGCGTCAGCAGCGTGCACCGCAGCCTGTTCGTGGCGAACCAGGATGTGCTGGAATTTGTCTTGTTTGAAGATCGCGTCGTAGATATACAGGACGGCGCCACCAGGATAGCCGAAGACGTGTTCGACACCTTCTTCAGCCAGGCAACGGACGAGGATGTCCGCACCGGTGATGTGCTCAGCACTCATTACTGCTTCCTTTCAAGGTCCATTGGAAATTGATCGGATGTTCTCTCCTGACGGAATCGTCATGATCCTCTTGCCGGCGGCATCCCTTTTTTGTGCGGTCACGTCATCTCTGCGCCCCAACCGTAGTGAGGTTCGAAATGCCGCTCAACGCGACTCGTTCAGCCTTGGTACAAGATGGACTGCTACTGATTCCTCGCGCTTGTGGCACGGGTTAGAACAAACAAGCTTTAAATCTTAAAGCGCTTCCTCGAAACCGGCACGACCTTATGTGAAGCACCGGCGAGGAACATTGAACGCCCCAAGTGTGGGAGGCGGGAGTTAGGACAGTAATGCGTTGCATCATTTTGGTCAAGCGAATTCCTTTGAAAAACCCGCGACGACTCGCGTTCGCTGTGCGTTTCGGGATAAACCCACGACAAGCAGGGCCATTTTTGCTAGGATTCGGTCTGCTTTTTGACAAAATTTTGCGTTTTCACGCATTTCTGCCGGTTCGCCGCCGCCATCAGGCGCGATCCTTTGGCAACTCCTCGGCAACCGTATTGCGTATTGCATGGCAACTGACAAAGAACTCTCCGATTTTCTTGAAAGTGTCGAACGCCGCGCCTTCAAACAGGCGGTGTATGCCGTACGCAAGGATGAGGCCGCACTGGACATTGTTCAGGATGCAATGATCAAGCTCGCCGAGAAATACGGCGACAAGCCTGCTGACGAACTGCCCATGCTGTTCCAGCGCATCCTGCAAAACACCATCCACGATTTCTTTCGTCGCGAAAAGGTGCGTAACACCTGGGTCAGCCTGTTCTCCAGCTTCGGCTCGGGCGACGGCGAGGGCCAGGAGGATTTCGATGTGCTCGAAAGCCTCGAATCCGAGGACGGCTCGGAGGCCGCCGAGTCCAGCGCGGACAAGGTCGAGCGGGAGCAAACATTGATGCTGATCGACGCTGAAATACAAAAGCTGCCGACGCGTCAACGGGAAGCGTTCCTGATGCGTTACTGGCAGGACATGGACGTGGCGGAAACAGCCGCCGCCATGGGTTGCTCCGAAGGTAGCGTCAAAACCCATTGCTCCCGCGCAACACACGCGCTGGCTCAAGCTCTCAGAGCCAAAGGAATCACACTATGAACAACAAGGAACTGCAATTCGCCTACAAGGTGAAGCTGGCGCTCGACGCCAATCTGGATAATCTGTCCGACGACACCTTGCAACACCTGGCGGCTGCCCGTCGGGTGGCGCTCGCCCGCAAGAAGAAAGTGCCGATGACGGTGCGCGTCGAGCAGCCGGTCTTTGCCGGCTCCATCAATGGCGGCGGCACGCTGTCGGCTGGTAGCGGCCCGTCCTGGCTCGGCCGTCTCGGCGTTGCCGTACCCTTGCTGGCCGGCATCATTCTGTTTGCTGGCATCTACCAGCACGAGAACGCAAAACGCGTGGCCGACCTGGCCGAGATCGACGCGGCCGTGCTGTCGGACGAACTGCCGCTGTCGGCATATCTGGACCACGGTTTCAACGCTTTCCTGACTGAAAAGGGCGAATAACACGATGCGCAATACCACCGGCTTCCCGATCAAGGCGACTACCCGTCTCGCGCGCATTGCGCTGGCCGTGGCGGCGTTGGCTGGTGGTTTGACCTGCGTCTGGTCGCTGGCGCAGAACACGCCGGCGCCTGGGTCGGCGCCGGCCGCCGCTCCCGCAATCGTGCCTGCCCCGCAGGCAAGCGTCCCGGCCAAGGCCGGCGTCGCCGCCAAGGCAACCGCAAAAAAGCCTGACAACAAGCTGGCCTGGCCCAACCTGTCGGCGCCGCAACAGCAGGCGCTGGAGCCGCTGTCGGGCGAATGGGCCAAGATGAGCGAGCTGCAGAAGGAAAAGTGGCTGGTCATCAGCAAGAAGTTCGCGCACATGAAGCCGGAAGAGCAGCAACGCCTGCACGATCGCATGCGCGATTGGGTCAAGCTGACCCCGGCCCAGCGCAACGCCGCCCGCACCAACTACGCCCGCGCCAAGAAGCTCGACACGGAAGAAAAGAACGAGCAGTGGAGCAAGTACCAGCAACTGTCCGCCGAGCAGAAAAAGAAGCTGGCCCAGGCCAAGCTGCCCAAGCGCGTTGCCAAGCTGCCGTCGGCGCCGGCCAATGCCGCACCCACGATCCAGCTGCCGGCTGAGGCGCTGGACCGCCCGCTGCAGGTTGCACCTACCCCTGCGCCTGCTCCCGTGACTGCCCCCGCTGTCGCGCCGGGCTCGCAAGCGGCCCCGCAGCAGCTGGCCTCGCCAACGCCGGCATTGGCCGCCGCCCCCGTCACTCCGATCCCGACCACGGTCGCCGACAGCAAGTAACACCGCGTACCCCGCTCCTCTCTGCACGGCGCCACGCGCCGTGAAGAGCCCCTGCTCCAACCTCCCTGCAACACCTGCGCATCTTCCGCCCCTTTGGCACCGTGCTGTTGCCTGCGTTTGCGCTCGCTCAAGTCGCGCCATAGGCAAGCCCGGCCGATTGCTTTACCATCTGCAGGCCCGCAAGCGGCCGAACCGGATCCACCGTCGGTCGCCATGCCCGGCATCACCAATACCATCCATCACCGAGACCCATGCCGGACATGACCACGCCTTCGCTGCGCCGCCGCCTCAGCAGCATGCTTTACGAATCAATGCTGCTGTTCGGCGTGCTGTTCATGTCGGGCTGGCTGTTCTCCACCCTGCTCCAGCAACGCCACGCGCTTTATCTGCGCCATGCAATGGAGGCCTGGCTGTTCCTGGTGCTGGCGGTCTATTTCATCTGGTTCTGGACCCACGGCGGCCAGACGCTGGCGATGAAAACCTGGCGCTTCAAGCTGGTGGACACTACCGGCCAGCCGGTCGGCCTGTGGCGCGCGGCGATCCGTTACCTGCTGGCCTGGCTGTGGGTGCTGCCCGGCCTGGCGCTGGCCTCGACGGTGCGCGAGCACGCCTGGATGCTGTTCCTGATCCCGGCTGCCAACATTGCCTTGTGGGCCATGGCCGCGCGGCTCGACCCGCAACGCCAGTTCCTGCACGACCGTATCGCCGGCACACGACTGGTCAACGCCATCTTGCCGGCCAAGCCGAAAAAGAACGGCTGAACCCGGCTCAAGCAACAAGCATGAGGCGACCTGCCGGACGCCTTCATGAGTTCGTCACAGGGCTCTGCTATGCTCCCGGGCAATCGCATGTCTCGGCATGCCCGCCCACTGACCGCATCGGACCCGGCCACGCATGATTTCCCGCATTTCCAGAACCCTGCTCCTCATCCAGCTCGGCATCGCGGTCCTCTTCTACTTCCTGTTGCGCCACTTTGACTGGCCCATGCTGGCGGCCGCCCTGGGCGGGATCTGCATCGTGCTGATGCTGCGCGCGCAGATCACGGCCAACAGCTTCATGCTCACCTGGCCCTACCGCGGACGCACCTCCAACCCGGTGGAAATCAGCTGGGCCCTGATCGGCAAGCTGTTCCTGCGCGAATTCCGCGCCACCATGCTGTGCTCGTCCTGGGCCATGCCCTTCTTGCGGTTCGACCAGTTCACCTATCCCGACACCACTTCGCTACCGGTGCTACTGATCCACGGCTACGGTTGCAACAGCGGCTACTGGCGCTGGATGAGCCTGGAACTGCGCGAGGCGCACATCACGCATTACGCGCTGGACATGGAGCCGGTGTTCGGCAGCATCGACGGCTACGCGCCGCTGGTGGACGCCGCGGTCAAGCGCGTGCTGGCCGAGACCGGACAAAAGAAGATCGTCATCGTGGCCCACAGCATGGGCGGCCTGGCCGCGCGCGCCTACCTGCGCGACCACGGCGACACGCACGTAGCCAAGGTCATCACGCTGGGTTCGCCGCACCACGGCACGGCGATCGCCAACTTCGGCATCGGCATCAATTGCGGCGAGATGAACTGGCTGGGCCGTTACGAGGAAGGCCGCAGCAGCGAATGGCTGCAAAAGCTGGCCGCCACCGAGGAAGCCGATGCGCTGGCCAACATCGTCTCGATCTACTCCCATCACGACAACATCATTTCCCCGCAAAGTTCGGCGCACCTGGACGGCGCGTGGAACATCCCGGTCATCGGCATCGGCCACGTCGCGCTGGCGCTGGAGCCGTCGATCCAGAAAATGGTCATCGAGATCATCCACAACACGCGCGAATGACGTTCAGAGATCCCGGGCTTGCGGGCGTTGAAAAACAAAAAGCCTCCTGAGTGAACTGCACCCCGAAAGTTGGACACCGATCCAACTTTTGGGGTGTTTTTCATGGCGAAGTACGATACGAAGTTTAA
>NZ_JAGIPZ010000026.1 GCF_017814915.1 Herbaspirillum sp. LeCh32-8
AGGTGAATGAGGGTTGCATGTGCATCGCGCCGTTGGCTTGCTGGTTTGCTTGATGCAGTGACGTCAGTTTGCCGATTCGTGCCTCGCGTTTATATGAGAAAAGTCTCAAAAGAAATTCTGTATCAATTCGGAATAATTTCCTTTTTGGAAACCTTTTGTGGTTTTTTAGGGCGGCCCCGAAGGTCATCAGGCCGTCATATTGGGCAGGCACCATGTAATCGTTTTCATCACATCGAGCGATTTCCGTGCGACCTTCCATCAAGCAAGTGGCCAATCTGGCCGGCGTATCCATCGCCACCGTTTCGCGCCTGCTCAACAAGCCGGGCTCGGTGAGCGCCGAGACGGCCGAGAAGATCCATCGCAGTATCGAGCAGCTGGGCTTTCGCCCCAACTTCACCGGGCGCAACCTGCGCGCCGGCAATTCGCGCACCGTGGGCGTGGTGGTGCCCACGCTGTCCAATACGGTGTTCGCGCAATGCCTGCAGGGCATCGAGCTGGCCGCGCGCGAACTCGATTACTCGGTGATGTTCACCACCACCGAATACCTGCCCGAAGATGAGTCCGCCGCGGTCGAGCTGCTGCTCGGCCATCGCGTCGACGGCGTGATCCTCACAGTGGCCGACGCCGGCGCCAACGCCACGCTCGATCTGCTGGAGCGGGAAAAGATTCCCTTCGTGCTGACCTACAACCAACTGGCGCTGGGCGGCCAGGGCCATGTGCCGCCGCGCGCCTCGGTCTCGGTCGACAACCGCGCCGCCGCCTGTGACGCCGTGGCCCACCTGATCCGCCTGGGCCATCGCCGCATCCAGATGCTGTCGGGCCGTTTCAATGCCTCCGACCGCGCCATCCAGCGCTACTACGGCTATCTCGACGCGATGCAGGCCGCCGGCTTGGCGCCGTTGCCGGCCATCGAGGTCGAGCGCCACACGCTGACCGCCGCCACCGACTACCAGCAGATGATGGCCGACCCGGCGCTGCGCCCGACGGCGCTGTTCTGCTCCAACGACCTGCTGGCCATGAGCGCCATGCGCGACCTGCGCGCGCTGGGCTTGCGCGTGCCGCGCGACATTTCGGTGATGGGCTTCGACGGCATCCCGGTGGGCGCCCTGATGGAGCCGGTGCTGGCGAGCGTGGTGCAGCCTTCCGAGCGCATCGGCGACGTCGCCCTGCGCACCCTGGTGGCGGCGATCGAACGCGGCGCCGCCGCGGCCGCCGCCGGCGCCGCACCGGTCGAGGCGGCGCGCCATGTGTTGCCGCATGTGGTGCGCGAGGGCGGCTCGGCCGCCGCGCCGGCCCAGTCCTGATTTTTTGATGTGTTTTTTTGCAGTGCTTTTGTCGTTCAACCTATTGGAGAGGATCTGACATGTTCCTGAAACGTGTTATTCAAACCGCCGCCGGCGCCATGCTGCTGTCGGCTTCCATCGCGGCTTCCGCACAGACCGCGATCTGCTACAACTGCCCGCCGGAATGGGCCGACTGGGCTGCCCAGATCAAGGCCATCAAGGACAAGACCGGCATCACCGTGCCGCCGGACAACAAGAACAGCGGCCAGGCGCTGGCCCAGCTGACCGCCGAAAAAGCCAGCCCGGTGGCAGACTTCACCTACCTCGGCGTGTCCTTCGGCATCGAGGCCAAGGGCAAGGACCTGGTCGCCGCCTACAAGCCGGCGCACTGGGACGACATCCCCAACGGCCTGAAGGATCCGGACGGTTACTGGTTCACCATCCACTCCGGCACCATGGGCATCATGGTCAACGTCGACGCCCTGAAGGGCAAGCCGGTGCCCAAGTCCTGGGCCGACCTGCAAAAGCCGGAATACAAGGGCCTGATCGGTTACCTGGACCCGGCCTCGGCCTTCGTCGGCTACGTCGGCGCGGTGGCGATCAACCAGGCGCTGGGCGGCACGCTGGACAACTTCTCGCCGGCCATCACCTACTTCAAGAACCTGCAGAAGAACCAGCCCATCGTTCCCAAGCAGACTTCGTATGCGCGCCTGATCTCGGGTGAGATCCCCATCCTGCTGGGCTATGACTTCGACGCCTATCGCGCCAAGTACAAGGACAAAGCCAACGTCGCCTTCGTGATTCCGAGCGAGGGCACCGTCACCGTGCCCTACGTGGTCTCGCTGGTGAAGAACGCGCCGCACCAGGCTGACGCCAAGAAGGTGCTGGACTTCCTGTTGTCCGACCAGGGCCAGGCGATCTGGGCCAATGCCTACCTGCGTCCGGTACGCGCTTCGGCAATGTCGAAGGAAGCTGAAGCCCGCTTCCTGCCGGCGGCCGAATACGCCCGCGCCAAGGCGGTGGATTACGGCAAGATGGCTGAAGCCCAGCGCAAGTTCGGCGAGCGTTATCTGGCGGAAGTGCGTTGATGCAAGTTGCAGGACAGACCATGAAAACCGTATTTCCCCCGTCTGGCGCCGGCAGCCGGGCGCCGACCGGCCGGCCGCGCAAGCGCTCCGACAGCATCTGGCTGTGGTTCGCCGTGCCGGGCATGACCATCTTTTGCGCCTTCTGGCTGCTGCCCATGGCGCGCCTGGTGGGCGTGGGCGCCTCCGGGCCGGATGGGGCGATGGCCTATCTCGCCGTGCTGACCAACCGTCACTACTTCACCAGCCTGGTGTCGACGCTGGTGCTGTCGGCGGCGGTGACGGCGGCCACGCTGGCGATCTCGGTGTTCGTCGGTCTGTTCCTGCAACGTAATCGTTTTCCCGGCCAGTCGCTGCTGCTGGCCATGCTGACCTTCCCGCTGGCGTTTCCCGGCGTGGTGGTCGGCTTCATGGTGATCATGCTGGCCGGCCGTCAGGGCCTGGTCGGCGCGTTCACCAACTGGCTGTTCGGCGACTCGCTGGTGTTCGCGTATTCGCTCTCGGGCCTGTTTCTCGGCTACCTGTATTTTTCGATTCCGCGCGTGATCCTGACGGTGGTCGCCGCTGCGGAAAAGCTCGACCGTTCGCTGGAAGAGGCAGCCCGCTCGCTCGGCGCCAGGCCATGGCAGGTGCTGGTCCACGTCGTGCTGCCGGCGTTGTTGCCGGCGCTGATCTCGTCGGGCGCGATCTGCTTCGCCACCAGCGTCGGCGCCTTCGGCACCGCCTTCACGCTGGCGGCCAACATCGATGTGCTGCCGATGACCATCTATAACGAATTCACCGGCTACGCCAACTTCGCCACGGCCGCCTCGCTGTCCATCGTGCTGGGCGTGATCACCTGGCTGGTGCTGGCGGCGGCGCGTTCGCTGACCGGCAACGGCGCGGGCGCCGCTGCGTAAGGAGCCGCTGATGAAACGCAATTTCCGCTTCTACGCGCAGCTGGCCTTTACGCTCCTCATCTGCGCCTTCCTGGTGGTGCCGGTGGTGCTGTCGATGCTGGCCGGCGTGACTGAAAACTTCTTCGTGGGACTCTCCAGCGGGCTGACGCTGCGCTGGGTGGCGCAGGTGTGGGAGATGTACCAGGCCACCATCTGGCGCTCCATTTTTATCGCCCTGGCGTGCCTGGTGGTGACCGCCGTGATCGGCGTGCCGCTGGCCTACATGCTGGCGCGCTACCAGGGCGGCAAGAGCCGCATCGCGCGCGCCATTGAAGAGCTGTTGATGATGCCGGTTGCGGTACCCGGTTTGGCCACCGCGCTGGCGTTGATCATGGCCTACGGCCAGTACCGTGAATTTCGCGCCAGCGTGGTCTTCATCCTGGTCGGCCACGTGCTGTTCACGCTGCCCTTCATGGTGCGCCCGGTGCTGGCGGTGATGCAGTCCTCGCAGCTGGCCCAGCTGGAGGAAGCCGCGGCCAGCCTCGGCGCCGGCATGATGCGGCGCTTCTTCGGCATCGTCATCCCCAACGTCGCCTCCGGCATCCTGGCCGGCGCGCTGATGGTGGTGACGCTGTCGATCGGCGAATTCAACATCACCTGGATGTTGCATACGCCGCTGACCCAGACCCTGCCGGTCGGCCTGGCCGACGCCTACGCCTCGATGCGGCTGGAGATCGGCTCGGCCTATACCCTGATTTTCTTTTTCATGATCATTCCGCTGCTGATCGGCATGCAGTGGGTGACCCAGGCAACACGCAAGAGAGCAAGTGTATGAAGCAAACGATTGAATCTGCGGGACAGCCTGTCTCGATCCGTCTGACGCAATGCGCCAAATCCTTCGCCAACGGCACGCGCGCGCTGCAGCCGCTGGACCTTGAAATCCGCGCCGGCGAAACGCTGGTGCTGCTGGGCCCCTCGGGCTGCGGCAAGACCACCACGCTGCGCATGATCGCGGGCCTCGAGTTCCCCGACGAGGGTGGGCGGGTGCAGTTCGGCGACGACGACGTCACCGACCTGCCGATCGAAAAGCGCGGCGTCGGCATGGTGTTCCAGAACTACGCGCTGTTCCCCAACATGACGGTGGGCGAGAACATTGCCTACGGCATGAAGATCCGCAAGGTGCCGGCCGAGCAGCGCACCGAGCGCGTCGAGCGGCTGCTGGAGATGGTGCACCTGCAGGGCCTGTCGCACCGGCGCGTCGACCAGCTTTCGGGCGGCCAGAAGCAGCGCGTGGCGCTGGCGCGCGCGCTGGCTGTGGAGCCCAAGGTGTTGCTGCTGGACGAGCCGCTGACCGCGCTCGACGCCAAGCTGCGCGAAGCGGTGCGCAGTGACCTGAACCAGCTGCTGCGCAAGCTCGGCATCACCGCCGTCTACGTCACCCACGACCAGGGCGAGGCGATGGCGCTGGGCGACCGCATCGTGGTGATGGAGCGCGGCAAGATCTCGCAGATCGGCAGCCCGCAGGACATTTACTATTGCCCCGCCAACGCCTTCGTGGCTGAGTTCATCGGCGCCATGAATCGGGTCGACGGCATCTCTGCCGGCGGCCGCCTGCAACTGCCTGCAGGCAGCCTGCCGTTGCCGGATAATGTGCCCGAAGGCCAGCCGGCGACCGCCATGTTCCGCCCCGAGGACGTCCAGGTGCTGGAAGTCGAAGACGCCGCCGGCGACACGCTGCGCGGCACCATCGTCAATACCTTCTTCATGGGTGACCGCACCCGTTTCGAGATCGATATCGGCACCGACCGCGCAGTGATCGCCGAGACCGGCCGTCGCGGCGTCTGGCAGCCGGGGCAGGGCGTGGCGCTGTCGGTGCCGGCGTCGGCGCTGGTGAAAGTGGCGGCTGCGGCCGGCAAGGAGCAAGCATGATACTGGGACAGATTTCCGACCTGCACATCAAGACCGACGGCAAGAAATCCTATCGCGTGGTCGACACCGCCGAGAGCCTGCGCCGCTGCGTGGCGCAGGTCAACGCGCTGAAGCAGAAACCTGACGTGGTGGTGCTGACCGGCGACCTGGTCGACTTCGGCAAGCCGTCCGAATACGCCTTCCTGCGCAAGCTGCTGGCGCCGCTGACCATGCCTTACTACTTGTTGCCGGGCAATCATGACGAGCGCAGCGCGCTGCGCGAGGCTTTTCCCGACCATCCCTATCTGCAGCAGGGCGGCGAGCGCATCGAGTATGTGATCGAGGATCACCCGATGCGCATCGTCGCGCTCGATACCGTGATTCCGCGTTCAAGCAAGGGCGAGCTGGCCGCGGCCAGCCTGCGCCGGCTGGACGATGTGCTGGCAGCGCAGCCGGACAAGCCGACCGTGATCGTGATGCACCATCCGCCGTTCGCCACCGGCATCGGGCACATGGACGACATCGGCTTGTCGCCGGCCGACATGCGTGCGCTGGAGGCGGTGGTGCGCAAGCATGCGCAGGTCGAGCGGGTGTTGTGCGGGCATTTGCATCGCTCTATCCAGCGGCGCTTTGGCGGGACGCTGGCGTCGACTTGCCCGGGGGTGTCGCACCAGGTGGTGCTGGATCTGGATCCTGCCGCGCCTTCCTGTTTTGTGATGGAGCCGCCGGGGTTCCAGTTGCATTGGTGGGATGCGGCGTCTGCTGCGTTGGTTAGCCATACGGTGGCTATCGGGGAGTTTGAGGGGCCTTATCCGTTTTATGACGGGGATGAGCTGATCGACTGATTTGTTGCTTTGGTTTCTTGGGTAGTCTGGTTTTGCTGCCTTCGTTTGCTCTGGCTTTGATGCTTGTTCTCTCCGGTCGGAGCGGAGCGCCGGGGGCGGCCCGGCAGCCGCTCACTTTCTTTGCTCCGCCAAAGAAAGTAAGCAAAGAAAGGCGGCCCCTAAGTGCCAGCCC
>NZ_JAGIPZ010000027.1 GCF_017814915.1 Herbaspirillum sp. LeCh32-8
TGGGAGCGCAAAAGCAAAAACCCCACCATCGTGTGATGGTGGGGTTATGCGGAGTAACAAGCCTGACGATGACCTACTTTCACACTGGTTGCAGCACTATCATCGGCGCGAAGTCGTTTCACGGTCCTGTTCGGGATGGGAAGGGGTGGTACCAACTTGCTATAGTCATCAGGCATAACTTGTAGTGTTATTTGCTCCTTAGAGGGCAGCAAACAACGCAATCTGGGAAGAAGTATTAATTCATTTAGTGTAGTCAGGGTTGACTACTGGGTGTGATGCGTCGAGGGCAAACACACAATATGCTCAACTTGGTCTATAACCGAGCTAATGTTATAGGAACAAGCCGCACGGGCAATTAGTATCAGTTAGCTTAACGCATTACTGCGCTTCCACACCTGACCTATCAACGTCCTGGTCTCGAACGACCCTTTAGGGGAATCTAGTTCCCGGGAAGTCTCATCTCAAGGCGAGTTTCCCGCTTAGATGCTTTCAGCGGTTATCTCTTCCGAACTTAGCTACTCGGCAATGCCACTGGCGTGACAACCGATACACCAGAGGTTCGTCCACTCCGGTCCTCTCGTACTAGGAGCAGCCCCCTTCAAACTTCCAACGCCCACGGCAGATAGGGACCAAACTGTCTCACGACGTTTTAAACCCAGCTCACGTACCACTTTAAATGGCGAACAGCCATACCCTTGGGACCGGCTACAGCCCCAGGATGTGATGAGCCGACATCGAGGTGCCAAACTCCCCCGTCGATATGAACTCTTGGGAGGAATCAGCCTGTTATCCCCAGAGTACCTTTTATCCGTTGAGCGATGGCCCTTCCATACAGAACCACCGGATCACTATGTCCTACTTTCGTACCTGCTCGACTTGTCAGTCTCGCAGTTAAGCACGCTTATGCCATTGCACTATTAGCACGATGTCCGACCGTACCTAGCGTACCTTCGAACTCCTCCGTTACACTTTGGGAGGAGACCGCCCCAGTCAAACTGCCTACCATGCACTGTCCCCGATCCGGATAACGGACCAAGGTTAGAACCTCAAACAAACCAGGGTGGTATTTCAAGGTTGGCTCCATAGGAACTAGCGTCCCTACTTCAAAGCCTCCCACCTATCCTACACAGATTGGTTCAAAGTCCAATGCAAAGCTACAGTAAAGGTTCATGGGGTCTTTCCGTCTAGCCGCGGGTAGATTGCATCATCACAAACATTTCAACTTCGCTGAGTCTCGGGAGGAGACAGTGTGGCCATCGTTACGCCATTCGTGCAGGTCGGAACTTACCCGACAAGGAATTTCGCTACCTTAGGACCGTTATAGTTACGGCCGCCGTTTACTGGGACTTCAATCAAGAGCTTGCACCCCATCATTTAATCTTCCAGCACCGGGCAGGCGTCACACCCTATACGTCCACTTTCGTGTTTGCAGAGTGCTGTGTTTTTATTAAACAGTCGCAGCCACCATTTTATTGCAACCCTTTTGTCCTTCTGGCGCAGGCCAGTCAAACTACTTGGGCGTACCTTATCCCGAAGTTACGGTACCAATTTGCCGAGTTCCTTCTCCCGAGTTCTCTCAAGCGCCTTAGAATACTCATCTCGCCCACCTGTGTCGGTTTGCGGTACGGTCTCGTTAGACTGAAGCTTAGAGGCTTTTCTTGGAACCACTTCCGATTGCTTCGCGAACAAGTTCGCTCGTCTCACACCCTTGAATTACGCTGCCGGATTTGCCTAACAGCCTTCTTCGATGCAAAAACCGACTATTCCAACAGTCGGACAACCTTCCGCGATCCGTCCCCCCATCGCATCTAACGACGGTGCAGGAATATTAACCTGCTTCCCATCAGCTACGCATCTCTGCCTCGCCTTAGGGGCCGACTCACCCTGCTCCGATGAACGTTGAACAGGAAACCTTGGGCTTACGGCGTGCGGGCCTTTCACCCGCATTATCGCTACTCATGTCAGCATTCGCACTTCTGATACCTCCAGCATCCTTTACAAGACACCTTCACAGGCTTACAGAACGCTCTCCTACCATATGCTTACGCATATCCGCAGCTTCGGTGACTGGCTTAGCCCCGTTACATCTTCCGCGCAGGACGACTCGATCAGTGAGCTATTACGCTTTCTTTAAAGGATGGCTGCTTCTAAGCCAACCTCCTGACTGTTTTAGCCTTCCCACTTCGTTTTCCACTTAGCCAATCTTTGGGACCTTAGCTGGCGGTCTGGGTTGTTTCCCTCTTGACGTCGGACGTTAGCACCCGGCGTCTGTCTCCCAAGCTCGCACTCATCGGTATTCGGAGTTTGCAATGGTTTGGTAAGTCGCGATGACCCCCTAGCCATAACAGTGCTCTACCCCCGATGGTGATACTTGAGGCACTACCTAAATAGTTTTCGGAGAGAACCAGCTATTTCCAAGTTTGTTTAGCCTTTCACCCCTATCCACAGCTCATCCCCTAATTTTTCAACATTAGTGGGTTCGGTCCTCCAGTGCGTGTTACCGCACCTTCAACCTGGCCATGGATAGATCACTTGGTTTCGGGTCTACACCCAGCGACTGAACGCCCTATTCGGACTCGATTTCTCTACGCCTTCCCTATTCGGTTAAGCTTGCCACTGAATGTAAGTCGCTGACCCATTATACAAAAGGTACGCAGTCACCCCTTTCGAGGCTCCTACTGTTTGTATGCACACGGTTTCAGGATCTATTTCACTCCCCTTCCGGGGTTCTTTTCGCCTTTCCCTCACGGTACTGGTTCACTATCGGTCGATTACGAGTATTTAGCCTTGGAGGATGGTCCCCCCATATTCAGACAGGATTTCACGTGTCCCGCCCTACTTGTCGCAAGCTTAGTTCCACACTACTGATTTCGCATACGGGGCTATCACCCACTATGGCCGGACTTTCCATTCCGTTTTGCTATCAATAATGCTAAATCTTGCAGGCTGTTCCCATTTCGCTCGCCACTACTTTGGGAATCTCGGTTGATTTCTTTTCCTGTAGCTACTTAGATGTTTCAGTTCGCCACGTTCGCTTCGTTACCCTATGTATTCAGATAACGATGACCTAAAAGGCCGGGTTTCCCCATTCGGAAATCTGCGGATCAAAGCTTGTTTGCCAGCTCCCCGCAGCTTATCGCAAGCTACTACGTCCTTCATCGCCTGTAATCGCCAAGGCATCCACCATGTGCACTTATTCACTTGTTCCTATAACGTTAGCCTCTGTTGCCAGAGCGCTATAGAAATAAAGTTGAGTATTTAGCGTTTGCCGTATTGCCAAAGTAAGTCTTCTAATTGCTAAGATCACTTCGTAATACTTTGATTGATACAATCACACCCATTTTTACTTTCGCAAGAACCGAAGTCCTGGCGATCGTTTAAATGAATCTTTACTTCTTCCAGATTGTTAAAGAACAAAAACAGCCATTAGTCTAAAAGACCAAACCTAAATCACAACGCCAGCGGCGCCGACTTAGGTTTGATATTTCTTGGTGGAGGTTGACGGGATCGAACCGACGACCCCCTGCTTGCAAAGCAGGTGCTCTCCCAGCTGAGCTAAACCCCCGAAACCTTGGTGGGTCTGGTTGGGCTCGAACCAACGACCCCCGCGTTATCAACACGGTGCTCTAACCAGCTGAGCTACAGACCCGCTTGGATCAGTATCAGTAGCCGGTCATACTTGACCGTGCTTCACCAAATAACTGTTCTTTGAATTACAGCCGATAAGTGTGGACGCTTAACTTCGTGCGCACTCTAGAAAGGAGGTGATCCAGCCGCACCTTCCGATACGGCTACCTTGTTACGACTTCACCCCAGTCACGAATCCTACCGTGGTGAGCGCCCTCCTTACGGTTAGGCTACCCACTTCTGGTAAAACCCGCTCCCATGGTGTGACGGGCGGTGTGTACAAGACCCGGGAACGTATTCACCGCGACATGCTGATCCGCGATTACTAGCGATTCCAACTTCATGGAGTCGAGTTGCAGACTCCAATCCGGACTACGATACACTTTCTGGGATTAGCTCCCCCTCGCGGGTTGGCGGCCCTCTGTATGTACCATTGTATGACGTGTGAAGCCCTACCCATAAGGGCCATGAGGACTTGACGTCATCCCCACCTTCCTCCGGTTTGTCACCGGCAGTCTCATTAGAGTGCCCTTTCGTAGCAACTAATGACAAGGGTTGCGCTCGTTGCGGGACTTAACCCAACATCTCACGACACGAGCTGACGACAGCCATGCAGCACCTGTGTGAAGGTTCTCTTTCGAGCACTCCCAAATCTCTTCGGGATTCCTTCCATGTCAAGGGTAGGTAAGGTTTTTCGCGTTGCATCGAATTAATCCACATCATCCACCGCTTGTGCGGGTCCCCGTCAATTCCTTTGAGTTTTAATCTTGCGACCGTACTCCCCAGGCGGTCTACTTCACGCGTTAGCTGCGTTACCAAGTCAATTAAGACCCGACAACTAGTAGACATCGTTTAGGGCGTGGACTACCAGGGTATCTAATCCTGTTTGCTCCCCACGCTTTCGTGCATGAGCGTCAGTGTTATCCCAGGGGGCTGCCTTCGCCATCGGTATTCCTCCACATATCTACGCATTTCACTGCTACACGTGGAATTCTACCCCCCTCTGACACACTCTAGCCGTGCAGTCTCAAATGCAATTCCCAGGTTGAGCCCGGGGATTTCACATCTGACTTACACAACCGCCTGCGCACGCTTTACGCCCAGTAATTCCGATTAACGCTTGCACCCTACGTATTACCGCGGCTGCTGGCACGTAGTTAGCCGGTGCTTATTCTTCAGGTACCGTCATTAGTCGAGGATATTAGCCTCAACCGTTTCTTCCCTGACAAAAGAGCTTTACAACCCGAAGGCCTTCTTCACTCACGCGGCATTGCTGGATCAGGGTTGCCCCCATTGTCCAAAATTCCCCACTGCTGCCTCCCGTAGGAGTCTGGGCCGTGTCTCAGTCCCAGTGTGGCTGGTCGTCCTCTCAGACCAGCTACTGATCGTCGCCTTGGTAGGCTTTTACCCCACCAACTAGCTAATCAGATATCGGCCGCTCCAGGAGCATGAGGTCTTGCGATCCCCCACTTTCATCCGTAGATCGTATGCGGTATTAGCTAATCTTTCGACTAGTTATCCCCCACTCTAGGGCACGTTCCGATATATTACTCACCCGTTCGCCACTCGCCATCAGGAGCAAGCTCCTATGCTGCCGTTCGACTTGCATGTGTAAGGCATGCCGCCAGCGTTCAATCTGAGCCAGGATCAAACTCTTTAGTTTAATCTCTGTTTTGCGTCATTTCTGACTACCCCGAAGGGCATCGCTCTCTCAAAATACTGACAGGTAATTTCTTGCGAACTTACCTATATTTCTTGTGAGCATTTAATATTTAAAGTTTCCAGAACCGAAGTCCTGTCGCTCTCCATTAAACGCCCACGCTTATCGGCTGTTAATTTTTAAAGATCTTGTCTGCGCATCCGGCGGCGCCGTTTGCGTCGCTGGCAAATCGTTTTGTTTGTCAGCAGCAGAGAAACGAGATTATGAAGCTGTTTTTGAATCGCGTCAACTACTGTTTTCGCTTTTTCTTAAATTTTTTATCTCGGCGCTTTCAACTTCCTGCTTCGATAAATCATTTAAAAACACTTAAAAACTCACCTGCTTCGCGCCTTCACATCGGCTCTTCTTTCGTTTCGCTTTTGTGCGTCGCGTCAGCAGGGGGCGAACTATAGCAACGCCCCACACACCGCGCAAGTACTTTTTGAAAAATAAGCAAAATAATTTAC
>NZ_JAGIPZ010000028.1 GCF_017814915.1 Herbaspirillum sp. LeCh32-8
ATCCGCGTCAACGTGGTCAGCCCCGGCCCGATCCGCACCCCTGGCCTGGGCGACCTGGTGCCTGACGAAGCGCGCCAGGGCCTGTTCGACTACCTGGCCGGCCAGGTGCCGCTGGGTCGCCTGGGCGAGCCGCAAGAGATCGGCAAGGCGGTCGCCTTCCTGGCTTCGGATGCCGCCAGCTTCATCAACGGCATCGAGCTGTTCGTCGACGGCGGCATGGCCCAGGTGTAATCGCTGCGGCGTGTGCAACGACGCCGCGCAAAAGAAAAACGCCACCGTGAGGTGGCGTTTTCATTACAGCATGGAGGCAGGCTTAAAGCACCTTGCGCAGGAAGTCGCGCGTGCGCTCATTGAGCGGATCAACCAGCACCTGCTGCGGCGGGCCTTCTTCCATGATGACGCCCTGGTCGATGAACAGCACGCGGCTGGAGACCTCGCGCGCGAAGCTCATCTCATGGGTGACCACCACCATGGTCATGCCTTCCTCGGCCAGGGTCTTCATCACCGTCAGCACTTCGCCGACCAGCTCGGGGTCGAGCGCGGAGGTCGGTTCGTCGAACAGCATGACCTTGGGTTCCATCGCCAGCGCGCGGGCGATCGCCACGCGTTGCTGCTGGCCGCCGGAGAGCTGGTTGGGGAAGGCGTCGATCTTGTCCAGCAGGCCGACCTTCTGCAGCAGCTTCTCGGCCACCAGCACGGCGTCGCGGCGCGAGGTCCCCTTCACCTGCATGGGCGCCATGATCAGGTTTTCCAGCACGGTCATGTGCGGGAACAGGTTGAAGCGCTGGAACACCATGCCCATGCCGGCGCGCAGCTTGTTGAGGTTGGCCTTGGGATCGGTGAGATTGACGCCGTCGATGAAGATATCGCCGTCGCTGGCTTCTTCCAGGCCATTGAGGCAGCGCAGGAAGGTGCTCTTGCCCGAACCCGACGGACCGATCACGCACACCACTTCGCCCGCCTTGATCTCGCAATCGATGCCGCGCAGGATGTGCGACTGGCCGAAGCTCTTTTGCAGGCCGTTGACCTTGATCATCGTGCTCATCGCGCATCTCCCTTGCCGTAACGTGTTTCCAGATGGCGCACCAGCGCCGACAGCAGCAGCGTGATGCCCCAATAGATCAGGGAAATCGTCAGGTACGGCTCCCAGTAGCGCGCATACGCGCCGGACACGGTGCGCGCCGCATAGGCCAGTTCAGCCAGGCCGATAGCCGAGGCCAGCGACGAATCCTTGACGATGGCGATCGCGTTGTTACCCAGCGGCGGCAGCATGCGACGGAAGGCCTGCGGCAGCACCACCTTGCGCAGCGTGGCCATGTAGGTCATGCCCAGCGAGCGCGAGGCTTCGCTCTGGCCGCGGTCGATCGACTGGATGCCGGCGCGGAAGATCTCCGACACATAGGCGCCAGAATTGAGCGTGATGGCCAGCACCGCCGAAGCGAAGGCGCCGTACTGCGAGCGGATCTCGCGCGCGATGTCGCCGGAGAGGATCAGGCCGCCGCTGGGGTTGATCAGCATCGGCATCAGCGCGAAGTGGATCAGCAGGATCTGCACGAACAGCGGCGTGCCGCGCAGGAAGCTGACGTACAGGCGCACCGGCAGCTGCACGCCGTAGCGCAGGAAGTATTTCCAGAAGCCGTGGCGCGCCTCGGCCAGCCGGCCCACCCCCAGCACCAGGCCCCAGCAGGTGCCGGCGATCACGCAGATGACTGCCGCCTTGACGGTCATCCAGGTGCCTTCGACGAACAACGGCGCGTACTCGCCGATGATTTCCCAATGGAAGAAGGAATTCATCTTTATGATCCCAATAAAAAAATCCGGCCATCATCTGGCCGGAGGTAAGTCGATTTCAGTTACTGCGTGAGGCTTATTGCTTCCAGGGCAGGGCCGGGACGTCACCGTCGAACCATTCCTTGTAGATCTTGGCGTAGGTGCCGTTGGCCACGATCTTCTTCAGGCCCGAGTCGATCTTGTCCTGCAGTTCCTTGTTGCCCTTCTTGACGGCGATGCCGAAGTACTGGCGCACGAACTTCTGGTCGGTGACCAGCTTGAACTTCTTCTCCGGATGGCTCTTCACGTAGAACTTGATCACGCCCAGGTCGCCCACGGCCGCATCGGCGCCGCCGCGATACAGTTCTTCCAGCATCAGGATGGTGTTGTCGAAGCGGCGGATCGAGGTGCTGGCCTTGCCCAGTTCTTCGGAGACCACGATGTCGCCGGCGCTGGAGTTGACCACGGCCACTTGCAGCTTCTTCAGGTCGGCCAGGTTGGCGGCCTTGGCGTCGGCGTTGGTGATGATGACTTGCTCGGCCGGGAAGTAGGGCAGCGAGAAGTCGACCATCTGGGCGCGCTTGTCGGTGATGGTAATGCCGGAGATGATGATGTCGCGGTCACCCTGGCCCAAGGTGGCGAAGATGCCTTCCCACGGGGTGCTGACCAGCTTGATCTTGAAGTTGGAGGCGGCGGCGATGGCCTTGATCAGGTCGATGTCGAAGCCGATCAGCTCCTTCTTCGGGTTTTCGAACTCGAACGGGCGGTAGGTGCCGCCGGCGCCGACCACGTAGGTCTGGTCGGCTGCCTGGGCGCCTGCTGCAACGGTCATCGCCAGCGCGCTGGCGGCGATCAACATGAATTTCTTGAACGACATGGTTTTCTCCCTGTGAAACTGGATGAGGCGCCCGGACCTCCTGCCGCCGTGCTTGCCGGGGGCGATGCGCAGACGGAGCGGGGTCGGCATTCTCGTTTTGCGAGAAATTTTGCGGGCGCAAGGCTCGCGCGACGGGGCGCGCGAAACCCAGCATGATCCGGCATCTGCGCCATTCCTTCAACAACAAATTGGGTTTGCGCGCCAGTCGCGGCGCTTTGGGCGGGGCGGGCGTGAATTATTTACATCATTGTGGCTTGCCCGGTACGCCGGGCGTTCGCCTCGTCCTGGCTGGCCGGGGGATGTTCCGTCTCCTGGGCCTCTTGCGCCTGTTCGCTGGCGCGCACCAGTTCCTCGGTGACGCGGATCTCGGCGCCGATCGGCGTCATCTGCGCCGACGCCGCGAACGGCGCGGCGGGGATCGGAGCCGGATGGTGCTTCTGGCGCCACATGAAGAACAGCGCCAGGGCGCCGTGCAGGAACACGAAGGACCAGAACAGGCCATTCTCGCCGACCCGGTTCATCAGCGGTGAAATCACCATCGGGCTCATCGCCGCGCCGACCGAGTTGATCAGCAGCATGCCTTGGATCACGCGAACCAGCTCGCCGGCCTCGGCGCGGTCGGCCGAGTGGCTGACCGCGACCGGATACAGCGCGAAGATGCAGCCGCCGATCAGGAACAGTAGCACCATCAACAGCGGCAGCCAGGTCGGCAGGATCACCACCAGCAGCGACAGGCCGGCGCAGATCACGCTCAGCGCTTGCAGCACGGTTTGCCGGTCGCGCCGGTCGGACCAGCGGCCCACCGGGTATTGCAGCACCATGGCGCCGCAGATGGCGGCCGCCATCAGCTGGCCGACCTGGCCGACGTTGAGTCCCTCGCGCTGCAGGTACACCGGCAGCAGCGTGTAGACGGCGGCAATGCCGATGCCCGAACCGAAACTGCCAATCACGCCGGCCGGCGTCATGCGGATCAGGTGATGCGGCATCAGCGGCTCGACCGGGCCGACCTCGGGAGAGACACGCGGCAGGATCACCATCGGCAGCACCGACATCGAGCCCAGGATGCCGGCCAGCATGAACGGCGCGCTGCTGCCCCAAGCGTCGACTTGGCCGAGGTAGGCTTGGGCCAGCATGATGGAGCTGTACAGCGCGATCATGTAGATCGCCAGCAGGCGACCGCGGGTCTTGGTATCGCCGGCCAGCAGCAGCCAGCTTTCGACGACCAGATAGATGCCGACCATGGCCCACCCGGTGACCAGGCGCAGCAACAGCCAGGCCCAGGGATCGAAGATCAGGCCCTGCAGCAGGAAAGTGATGGCGGTGAGCGAGGCGAAGCTGCTGTAGGCGCGGATGTGGCCGATGCGCCCGATCAGGCGGTCGCTGGTGACCGCGCCCACGGTCAGGCCGACAAAGTAGGCCGAGGAGATGGCACCGATCATCAGCGCCGAGACGTGCGCCGCATCCAGCCTGAGGGATGTCAGAGAGGAAATGAAACCGTTGCCCAGGCTTACCGTGAATAGTCCCAGAAGTGGCCCCAGTACCATGGCCGTGGTGTTACGCGACAAAACGTCCTCTCAACTCAAAGCAATTACGAATGCAGGCGCCAAGAATACTTGATTGGCGCGGTTTTGATCGGGCGCGCGGTGTACGGTTCCATGCGCAGGCATCAACTTGTCTTGCGGAAACAACAGTCGACGGTGTGAGGGCGGCGGGCCATGAAATGGCGTGCTCGCAATGGCAACCGTTCCGTGAGACATCAAACCGATGGTGATATTGCAACGAACGACACTGGATCCCTGCTTGCGCAGGGACGACATGCCACCTCAGACCATCCCCGCGTCGCCCCTGCGAAAGCAGGGGCTCAGTGTCGTTTTCCATGCCGGGCCCGCGGCTTGTCGCATGGGAAACCCGCACGCAAAAAAGCCCGCAGTTGCGGGCTTTTTCTTTTCCTGCTTTGGCGCGGAAAGCTGTTGTCTTAATAGGTCAGCGTGACGGTAACGGTATCCGA
>NZ_JAGIPZ010000029.1:0-2324 GCF_017814915.1 Herbaspirillum sp. LeCh32-8
TCGTCGCGCCTCACCGATGACCGCGCCAGCAATAAAAAAGCCGCATGCGAACATGCGGCTCTTTGGTCTTGCAATACGCCTGCGAGCGCGAAGAGAAACTCAACCCTCACCCAGATAAGCCGCCTTCACCCGCGGATCGCTCAGCATCTCCTTGGCGTTGCCGTTCATGGTGATCAGGCCCGACTCCATCACGTAACCGCGATGCGCCGCCTCCAGCGCCAGCTTGGCGTTTTGCTCCACCAGCAGGATCGTGATGCCCTGCGCCGACACGTTGCGGATCACCTCGAAGATCTTTTCCACCATGATCGGCGACAAGCCCATCGACGGTTCGTCCAGCAGCAGCAGCTTGGGGTGGCTCATCAGCGCGCGCGCCATCGCCAGCATCTGCTGCTCGCCGCCCGACAAGGTGCCGGCCATCTGCGCCGCGCGCTCCTTCAGGCGCGGGAAGACTTCAAACCACTTGTCGATGTCGGCCGCGATCTGGCCCTTGTCGTCACTGGTGTAGGCGCCCATCAGCAGGTTTTCCTGGATGCTCATGCGCGTAAAGACGCCGCGGCCTTCCGGCACCATGGCCAGCTTGTCCTTCACCAGCTCGAAGGATTTCTTGCCCTTCAGGCCCTGGCCCAGGTACTCGATATGGCCATCCACGCGGCTAGCGGGCAGCGTGCCGGTGATGGCCTTCAGGGTGGTGGTCTTGCCGGCGCCGTTGGCGCCGATCAGCGTGACCAGTTCGCCTTCGTTGACCTCAAGGCTGATGCCCTTCACCGCCTGGATGCCGCCGTAGGCGACCGACAGGCTTTCTACTTTAAGGATATTCGTCATCGTTTCTCAATCTCGAATAATGTTCTGACTACTCTGTGGCATGCCGCGAGCGCCGTAGCGAGCGGCCGCAGGCGTGCAGGAGAAGCACAGCCGTACGCAGGTACGGCGAGCATCGCAGTGCGCGCCTGCGGTCGCGCAGTAGGCGAACGCGGCATGCAATATCAATGGCCGGCGCCCAAGTAGGCCTCGATGACCGCTGGGTTCTTCTGTACATCCGCCGGCACGCCCTCGGCAATCGGCTTGCCGTAGTCCAGCACCGTGATGCGGTTGCACAGGCCCATCATCAGTTTGACATCGTGTTCGATCAGCAGGATGGTCTTGCCTTCGGCCTGGATCTTTACCAGCAACTCGCGCAGGCCCAGCTTCTCGGTGGCGTTCATGCCGGCCGCCGGTTCGTCCAGCGCCAGCAGTTGCGGATCGGTGGCCAGCGCGCGGGCGATCTCCAGGCGGCGCTGGTCGCCGTAGGAGAGGTGACGCGCAGTGCGCTTGGCGAACTGGCCGATGCCCACGAAGTCCAGCAGCTGTTGCGACTTGGCGCGGATCTGCGCTTCTTCTTCACGCGCGGCCTTGTGGCGGAACACGGCGCCGAAGACGTTCTGCTTGGTGCGCACGTGGCAGCCGACCATGACGTTTTCCAGCACCGTCATCTCGCCGAACAGGCGGATGTTCTGGAAGGTGCGCGCAATGCCGGCCTTGGCCACTTCGTGCGGCGCGCTCGGGCTGTACGGCTTGCCGTCCAGCTCGAAGCTGCCGGTGTCGGGCTGGTACAGGCCGGTGATGACGTTGAAGAAGGTGGTCTTGCCGGCGCCGTTGGGGCCGATCAGGCCGTAGATCTGGCCGCGTTCAATCGTGATGCCCACGCCGTTCAGGGCCTGCAGGCCGCCGAAGCGTTTGCTCACGTCACGGATCTTGAGCAGTGTTTGTGTCATGTCTGGTTCTCCTGCTTAGGCTTTGACTTCGCCGGTGGATCCGACGGAGGCGTGGTCTGCTTCCGGACGGTCTTCATGGCGCGGCGAGGGCCACAATCCGGCCGGGCGCGTCAACATGATGACCACCATGGCCAGGCCGTAGAGCAGCTGGCGCAGCACTTCGGCATCGATCCAGACACGACCGAAAATGGCCATCTGCAGCGGCTCCACCACGTGGCGCAGCACTTCCGGCAAGGCCGCCAAAATCACGCCGCCCAGCACCACGCCGGGGATGTGGCCAATGCCGCCCAGCACCACCATGGCCAGCACAGCAATGGATTCGGTCAGCGAGAAGGATTCGGGCGACACGAAGCCCTGGAAGGCGCCGAACATGGCGCCCGAGACGCCGCCGAACGACGCGCCCATGGCAAAGGCCAGCAGCTTGACGTTGCGGGTGTTGATGCCCATCGCCTTGGCGGCGATTTCATCTTCGCGGATTGCCACCCAGGCGCGGCCCAGGCGCGAATCCTGCAGCCGCACCGAGAAGAAGATCACGCCGATGCACAGCAGCAGGAACAGGAAGTAGTAGGCGTT
>NZ_JAGIPZ010000029.1:2424-3886 GCF_017814915.1 Herbaspirillum sp. LeCh32-8
ACCCGACACCGGCACGATCAGCCACAGCGACAGGTGGATACCGTTCTGCACGATCTCCGGCCCGCACACCCACACCAGGAAGTTGCCCACCGAGGGATAGGTGTTGACGAAGGATTCGATCACCGCGGCAAACTGCGGCGAGGCCAGCAGGCCGGCCGTGTAGGCGCCGATCGCGTAGAAGGCGATGTAGCCCAGGTCCAGCAGGCCGGCAAAGCCCACCACCACGTTCAGGCCCAGCGCCAGCATGATGTACAGCAGGGCGATGTCCATGATGCGCACCCAGGAATTGCCGAACTGCTGCGCGATGAAGGGAAACACGATCATCAGCGCCAGCAGCACCAGCAGGCTGGTCCTGGCTTGCGCCGGATTGCGCTTCATGTCGAAGGATAGGAGAGCCATTTGTCTTCTCTTCTTTAGTAATAATTAACGAACGTAAAATTGGCTCAGGTTCCGTAGCGAGCCCGCGTCAGCGACTGACGACCGGAGCGCAGCCTCCGGAGTGTGCTGCTGCACACGAGGATGGCGAGCACCGTACGGCAGTCGATCACGCGGGCGCAGTAGGAACATGGGCCAATTTTCAGGCGCGGTCTGCCACGCGCTCACCCATGATCCCTGATGGGCGCAAGGTCAGCACGATGATCAGCACGATGAACGCAAAGATGTCCTGATAGTTGCTGCCCAGGAAATCGCCCGTCAGGTCGCCGATGTAACCGGCGCCCAGGCTCTCGATCAGGCCCAGCAAAATGCCGCCCAGCATGGCGCCGTAGATGTTGCCGATGCCGCCCAGCACCGCCGCCGAGAAGGCCTTCAGGCCCGGCACGAAGCCCATGGCGAATTGCGCGGTGGAGTAATTGGCCGCCCACATCACGCCGGCGATCGCCGCCAGGCCCGCGCCGATGGCAAACGTCACCACGATCACCTTGTTCGAATCCACGCCCATCAAGCCCGCAATGCGCGGGTTCTCGGCGGTGGCGCGCATGGCGCGGCCCATCTTGGTCTTCTCCACGATCAAGACCAGCCCCACCATGGCCAGCACCGCCAGCACCAGCAGCATGATCTGCGTGGGCGAAATCAGCGCGCCGGCGATATGCACCGGATCCGACGGCATCACCTGCGGGAACGGCAGCGGGCTTCTGCCCCAGATCATCATGGCGATGGTCTGCAGCAGGATCGACACGCCGATGGCGGTGATCAGCGGCGCCAGGCGCGGCGCGTTGCGCAACGGGCGATACGCCACCCGCTCGATCACCAGGCTGACCACGATGCACACCGGGATCGCGCCGACGATGGCGATGATCAACTGGACGATGCCCGGCAACTGCGGCGCCACGTGCTGCACCAGCTTGAGCAGCGAGAGGCCCACCATCGCACCGACCATCAAAATGTCGCCGTGCGCAAAGTTGATCAGGTTCAGCACGCCGTACACCATCGTGTAACCCAACGCGATCAGCGCATACATGCT
>NZ_JAGIPZ010000002.1:0-154983 GCF_017814915.1 Herbaspirillum sp. LeCh32-8
GGGTTCCCGTCGGAGCGCGCTGAAAAATGGATCAGCAAGGCACCCGGAGCGCAGCGACTTTGCCTTGCCCATTTTCAGCGCACTCCGACGGCTGGCCCACAAGGGGAAATAGCATCCGCCTCGCCTGCGGCATCGGGATGGAGCTCGCCTGCGGCATCGCGTGGTTTTATCCTCGCCTTCGGCCTCGTATGCTTGCTGCTCGCCTGCGGCTTCGATGTATTGGTTCGCTATCTCGTTGCATCCGTCATCCCTGCGAAAGCAGGGATCCAGTGTCGTTCGCCGCGCTTCGCCAGACGTCCTGCAAGCCGGCAAGCGAGCAGAAATTCATGCCAATTCAGCACACGCCCTGAAACACATCTCGTCCACAGGTATCATCAATCCATCTTATCCAATCAAGAACAAAACCATCAGGAGTCCACATGTTGTATAGCAAGACCTGTCTGGGCGGTATGGTCACCGCTCCCCACCATCTGGCCGCGCAAGCCGGCGCCAATGTCCTGCGCGAGGGCGGCAATGCGGTGGAGGCGATGGTCGCTGCCGCCGCTGCGATCGCGGTGGTGTATCCGCACATGAACGGCATCGGCGGCGACGGTTTCTGGGTCATCAACGAACCCGGCCGCGAGCCGGTGGCGATCCAGGCCTGCGGCCAGTCGGCGGCATTGGCGACCAAGGCGTTTTACGCTGCCCACGGCGACGCCGCGATTCCCACTCGTGGCCCGCGCGCGGCGTTGACCGTGGCCGGCGCCGTCGGCGGCTGGGCGGCGGCGCTGGATTACGCCGAGCGTTTCGGCCGGCCGCTGCCGCTGAAGTCCTTGCTGGCGGACGCCATTCGCCATGCGCAGGCCGGCGTGCCGGTGACGCGCTCGCAACACGAGCTCACGCGCGACAAATGGAATGAATTGAAGGACCAGCCGGGCTTTGCCGCCACCTATGCCGAGCAAGGTATCCCCGCGCAAGGCGCGGTGCTGAAGCAGCCGGCGCTGGCCGCAACCTTGACCCGTCTGTCCGAGGCCGGCCTGGATGATTTCTACCGCGGCGACCTGGCCGCAACGATTGCTGCCGGACTAGAAGCCGCCGGCAGCCCGCTGCGCGCAAGCGACCTCGCCGCCTATCGCGCGCAGGTGCTGCAGCCGCTGATGGTGCAGTTGAAGTCGGGCCGCGTGTACAACTTGCCGCCGCCGACTCAGGGCGTGTCGGCGCTGCAGATCATCGGCCTGTTCGATCGCCTGGGCGTTGAGCAGGCCGACGGCTTCGAGCACATCCATGGCCTGGTGGAGGCGACCAAGCGCGCCTTCATCTTGCGCAACCGCCACGTCACCGATCCGGCCCACATGAGCGTGGACGCCGCGAGCTGGTTGCTGGCCGAAGCGCTGGACCGGGAAGCGGCCCACATCCATCCGCAGAACGCGGCGCCGTGGCCGCATCCGGCCAAGCCGGGCGACACCATCTGGATGGGCGC
Source organism: Herbaspirillum sp. LeCh32-8 (assembly GCF_017814915.1). Classification (GTDB taxonomy): domain Bacteria; phylum Pseudomonadota; class Gammaproteobacteria; order Burkholderiales; family Burkholderiaceae_D; genus Herbaspirillum. Next base: position 1,460 of record NZ_JAGIPZ010000002.1, read on the forward strand.
GGCCGACGCGCAGGGGCGCGTGGTGAGCTATATCCAGAGCATCTTCTGGGAGTTCGGCAGCGGCGTGGTGGCGCCGGATACCGGCATCGTGTGGCAGAACCGCGGCGCCAGCTTCACGCTGGATGACGGCGCCAACCAACTGCAGCCGGGCAAGCTGCCGTTCCATACCCTGAACCCGTCGCTGGCGCGCCTGAACGACGGCCGCACGCTGGCCTACGGCACCATGGGCGGGGAAGGGCAGCCGCAGACGCAGGCGGCGGTGTTCACCCGCCACGTGCTGTTCGGCCAGAACCTGCAGGCTGCGGTCAGCGCGCCGCGCTGGCTGCTGGGGCGTACCTGGGGCGATGTCTCCACCAATCTGAAGATCGAAGGCCGCGTGCCGGCCGCTACCGTCGACGCCCTGCGTCGCGCCGGCCACGAGGTGCAGGTGGTGGAGGATTACACCGACATGATGGGACACGCCGGCGCAGTGTGCGTGCATCCGGACGGCGTGATCGAAGGCGCCACCGATCCGCGCGCCGACGGGATTTGCGCGGGCGTTTGATCGCCCCTGGTGCGACTTGAACGAACGGACGGCAGGCAATCCGAAAGGAGGGCCTGCCGTCCGTTGTCTTTTTGCACTTCCCGTCACGGGAGAAAATGGTGTGGGCGATATTTTTCGCCACGGCTCATCCGCCGAGATGCGGCTTGCCGTCTGGCTTTCACGCAGGGAATCTCATGCAGGAAAGTAAGTGATTTTCGGTGAGTTTCTTTGGGGAAAACAATTCTCCGAGTTTTTTCGGAAAGCCGGTGAAAAAACATGAGCTATCTGGCAAGATGCCGTGTATATATAGCGCGGTCCGCAGGGGGAGCGCGACGCATTCCGCCGTATCGCCGCATCTTGCCCGAATTGAATAAGAAAAAAGCCCTATCTCCGCCGAATCTGTCGTCGCTGATTACGATGGGGGTAGTTGTTTCCGTACTGGTTACTACCGTCTCGGTGCTGATCCTGGTGGATCAGTTCACCCGCGGTTACGCACGCTCGCAGGCCGAGACCCGCTTGAAGCAACTGGCCTGGCAAATGCAGGATGCGCTTGAGCGCAGCATGACCGAGCGCCAGATCGACATGCGCATCCTGGTGGCGCGTCCTTCGATCCGCGAAGGCCGGGATCTGGCGCGCATGCGCAACGTCTTGAACGAGTTGCAGGCCAACGTCCCCAACTATGCCTGGATCGGCATGGCCCGTCCCGACGGCACCGTGCTGGTGGCCACCAACGGTTTGCTGGAAGGCCAGAGCGTGGGCGAGCGCCCATGGTTCAAGGAAGGCCAGAAAGACACCTACTCCGCCGACTACCATCCCGCGCTGCTGCTGGAAAAGAAACTGCCGCCGCAAGCCGAGCCGTGGCGCTTCGTCGATCTTTCGATGCCGGTGCTGGACATGGACGGGCGCTACATCGGCGTGATGGGCATGCACCTGTCCTGGGCCTGGGCCCGCGAGATCGCCTCCAAGCTGCTCAACCCGGCCAGCGGCCGCTACGACGTCGAGGTGATGATCGTGCGCGGCGACGGCACCGTGCTGCTGGGGCCCAAGGGCCTGGAAGAAAAGAAGATCGACACCGAGAGCTTCCGCATTTCGCAGCAGTCGCCGGCCGGCGGCGCCGTATTGGAAACCTGGCCCGACGGCGGCCGCTACATCACCGGCTTCTCGCGCACCGGCCAGGACGAAAAGATGATGCTCAAGTGGAGCGTGATCGTGCGCCAGCCCGAGCATGTCGCGCTGCAAGCCTTCCGCGACCTGGAGCAGCGCGTGATCCTGGTGGGCGCGCTGATCGGCGCGGTGCTGGTGGCGCTGGCTTACTTCCTCACGCGTCGCCTGGTGGCCCCGGTCAACGCCTTGTCGGCTGCGCTGGAGCAGCGCGCGCTGGGCAACCAGGAGGCGCCTATCCCGCTGGTCAACAGCTATCGCGAAGTGCAGCTGCTGTCCTCCACCCTGGTCAACATGGTCGAGCGCGAGGAGCGCTACCTGCGCGAAGTGCGTTCGCTCAACGAGAGCCTGGAAGAGCGCGTGGCCGAGCGCACCAGCCGCCTGCACGAAACCGCCACCGCCCTGCAGCAGTCGCTGGACGTGCAGCACGCCAACCAGATCCAGCTGGAAGAAAGCGCGGCCGAGCTACGCGCCATCCTGGAAAACGCGCAGGACGCCTTCATCGCCGCCGACGAGAACGGCCTGATCGTGGAGTGGAACCGCCAGGCCGAACTGCTGCTGGGCTGGCAGCGCGCCGAAGCCATCGGCCGCCAGATGGCCGAGCTGATCATCCCGCAGGACATGCGCGAGGCCCACTACCGCGGCATGGAAGAATTCCTCCTGCACGGCACCAGCGTGGTGATCAACAACCGCATCGAGTTGCAGGCGCTGCATCACGACGGTCACGAGCTGCCGGTGGAAATCACCGTGGGCCACGTCAAGCGCCATACCGGCCACCTGTTCATCGCCTTCCTGCACGACATCACCGAGCGCCTGGCCTTCCGCGACCAGATGCGCGAGCTGGCGCTGACCGACATGCTGACCAGCCTGCCCAACCGTCGCGCCTTCAGCGACCGCCTGCCCGAGGGCATGATGCGGGCGCGTCGCGCGCATGAGCTGCTGGCGCTGTTCTTCATGGACATCGACGGCTTCAAGGGCGTCAACGACCGTTACGGTCATGAGGCCGGCGACGAGCTGCTGATCCAGTTCGCCCAGCGCCTGCAAAGCTCGGTGCGCGACGTCGACACCGTGGCGCGCCTGGCCGGCGACGAGTTCGTGGTCATCCTGGAAACCTTGCAGACCCAGCAGGACGCGCTGGGCGTGGCCGACAAGATCTTGAACGCCATGCGCGCGCCGTTCGAGCTGACGCACTCCACCGTGCATGTCTCGACCAGCATCGGCGTGGCAGTCTACCTGCCCGACGAAGACGGCGAGATCGGCCCCGAAGAGCTGCTGGCGATGGCGGACAAGGCCATGTACGCGGCCAAGCGCCTGGGCAAGAACCGCGTTGAAGTCGGCAAGATCACCGACGCCTGAGCCGGCGCTTCTTTCACCGTCCCTTCTTCCACCACCGGGTCGCCCCTGCGAAAGCAGGGGCCCAGTGTCGTTCGTCGTTCGCCGTCCCCCCCACATCGTCCGCCGGTTCGCACAAAACGCCGCTGGGTCCCCGCTTTCGCAGGGACGACAAGCTCGTGTGGTGATCCGGCGGCAACTTAAGGATGCCGGGGTCTGATCTTCACCAGGACGACACCGCGCACTCGCTGAACAAGTCCGGCGCATTTCACCACTACCGCCGTCATCCCGGCGCAGGCCGGGATCCAGCGTCGTTCGCCGCGCCCCGGAGTCCGCTGAACGACGCTGGGCCCCGACCTTCGTCAGGACGACACGTAGCTGGAAGCACCCCCGCCTGTGGTTCCAGTGAAACCCGAGCATCTGGCATCTGTTTACGCGTTGTTTACACGCCTTCCCCATAGTTTTACCCGGATTTAACGCTCCTCCTTCTATCGTTCAACTGTCTCCGATTCCGTCGCCGGAACGGACTGAACAACGTCAACAATGGAGTGGGAAATGTGGCAAACGGACTTTCTCTATGTGGGCATGCTGCTGGTCTGCGGCATCTCGATGTGGGCCTTCATCGCCCTGTGCAGCCGCCTCGAACGGCAGGAGGGCGAAAGCAAATGAACGCCATGTACCTATTGGGCCTGGCCGTTTCGGTGGCCTTGCTGGTGTATCTGGTCTACGCCCTGATCAAGCCGGAGGACTTCTGAGATGGATGCCAACAATTACACCCAGCTGGCCATTTACCTGGCCGTGCTGCTCACGCTGTCGGTGCCGCTGGGCTGGTACATCGCCCGCGTGATGGAGGGCAAGTCGCGCGTGAACCGTCTCTTCGGCGGCATCGAGCGCGTGTTCTATCGCCTGTGCGGCATCAGCCGCGAGGATGAGATGGACTGGAAGCAGTACGCTATCGCCGCCGTGCTGTTCAACTTGCTCGGCCTGATCTTCGTCTATGCCCTGCAGCGCGTGCAGCAGTGGCTGCCGCTCAATCCGCAGGGCCTGGGCAACGTCAGCACCGACTCTTCCTTCAACACCGCCATCAGCTTCGTGGCAAACACCAACTGGCAAGGCTACGTGGGCGAAGCCACCATGAGCTACCTGACGCAGATGGCCGCGCTGGCGGTGCAGAACTTCGTCTCGGCCGCCACCGGTATCGCCATCGCGTTCGCGCTGATCCGCGGCTTCTCCCGCCACAGCAGCAAGAGCATCGGCAACTTCTGGGTCGACATGACGCGCTCGTCGCTGTATGTGCTGCTGCCGCTGTCGGTGATCCTGGCACTGGCGCTGGTGCAGCAGGGCAGTATCCAGAACTTCAAGCCCTATCAGGAAGTGAAGACGCTGGAAGTTACCCAATACACGGTGCCCAAGCTGGATGCCGCCGGCCAGCCGCTGAAGGACGCCAAGGGCGAGCCGGTGGTGGAGGCGCAAAGCACCGACAAGCAGACCCTGCCGATGGGCCCGGTCGCCTCCCAAGAGGCGATCAAGATGCTGGGCACCAACGGCGGCGGCTTCTTCAACGCCAACTCGGCGCACCCGTACGAGAACCCGACGCCGCTATCCAATTTCCTGGAGATGCTGGCGATCCTGATCATCCCCGCCGCGCTGTGCACCAGCTTCGGCGTGCTGGTCGGCGACCGTCGCCAGGGCTGGGCGATCCTGGCTTCGATGACCATCCTGTTCGTGGCCATGACCCTGGTGCTGATGTACTTCGAGTCGCAGCCCAACCCCATGCTGGCGTCGCTGCACGCCTCCGGCCCCGGCATGATGGAAGGCAAGGAGACGCGCTTCGGCATTACCGCTTCGGCGCTGTTCGCCGCCATCACCACGGCGGCCTCCTGCGGCGCGGTCAATGCCATGCATGACTCGCTCTCGCCTCTGGGCGGCCTGGTGCCGATGCTGCAGATGCAGCTGGGCGAGGTGATCTACGGCGGCGTCGGCGCCGGCCTGTACGGCATGCTGATCTTCGCGGTGCTGGCGGTGTTCATCGCCGGCCTGATGATCGGCCGCACGCCGGAATATCTGGGCAAGAAGATCGGCGTGTTCGACATGAAGATGATGTCCATCGCCATCCTGATGACCCCGGCGCTGGTGCTGATCTTCACCGCCGTCTCGGTGATGGTGCAGGACGGCCTGGCCGGCATCGCCAATCCCGGCGCGCACGGCTTCTCGGAGATCCTGTACGCCTTCAGCTCGGCCGCCAACAACAACGGCAGCGCGTTTGCCGGCCTCTCCGCCAACACGCCGTACTACAACGTCACCACCGGCTGGGCCATGTGGCTGGGTCGCTTCGGGATCATCGTGCCGGTGCTGGCCATGGCCGGTTCGCTGGCCGGCAAGAAACGCCTGGCCGCGACCTCCGGCACCTTGCCTACCCACGGCCCGCTGTTCGTGGCGTTGCTGATCGGCGCCGTGATCCTGGTCGGTGCGCTGACCTACGTACCGGCGCTGGCGCTGGGCCCGGTGGTCGAGCATCTGCAGATGCTGTCCCTGTAAAACGCGGGTAAACAAGAAACGGAATATCGACATGACTACCCCATCTTCTCCTGTGCAGTCCGGCAATGCCGGTGCAAACGCCGCCGACGCGATTCCGTCGGCGGTCCAGACCGTGCGCTGGATGTTCGATCCCAAGATCGTCAAGCCGGCGCTGGTTGACTCCTTCCGCAAGCTGTCGCCGCGCGTGCAGTGGCGCAACCCGGTGATGTTCGTGGTCTATCTGGGCAGCATCCTGACCACGCTGCTGTTCATCCAGGCGCTGGTCTCCAAGGGCGAGGCGCCGGCCGGCTTCATCTTCGCCATCGCCGCCTGGCTGTGGTTCACGGTGCTGTTTGCCAACTTCGCCGAGGCGCTGGCCGAGGGCCGCAGCAAGGCCCAGGCCGCGGCGCTGCGCGGCGTCAAGAAAAGCGTGCTGGCCAAGAAGCTGCGTCGCGCCGACCACAGCCGCGCCGCCGGCATCATGGTCAAGGCCGACCAGTGCGAAGTAGTGGAAGGCGGTAGCTTGCGCAAAGGCGACCTGGTGCTGATCGAAGCCGGCGACACCGTCCCGGCCGACGGCGACGTCGTCGAAGGCGTGGCCACCGTGGACGAGAGCGCCATCACCGGCGAATCGGCGCCGGTGATCCGCGAGTCCGGCGGCGACTTCTCGGCCGTCACCGGCGGCACCCGCGTGCTGTCGGACTGGATCGTGGTGCGCGTGTCGGTCAATCCGGGCGAGGCCTTCCTCGACCGCATGATCGCCATGGTCGAAGGCGCGCAGCGCAAGAAGACCCCCAACGAGCTGGCCCTGACACTGCTGCTGGTGGCGCTGACGCTGGTGTTCCTGCTGGTGACGGTGACCCTGCTGCCGTTCTCGCTGTTCTCGGTCAACGCCGCCGGCAGCGGTTCGCCGGTGTCGGTGACGGCGCTGGTCGCCTTGCTGGTGTGCCTGATCCCGACCACCATCGGCGGCCTGTTGTCGGCCATCGGCGTAGCCGGCATGAGCCGCATGATGCAAGCCAACGTGATCGCCACCTCCGGTCGCGCGGTGGAAGCCGCCGGCGACGTCGACGTGCTGCTGCTGGACAAGACCGGCACCATCACCTTGGGCAACCGCCAGGCCGCCGCCTTCATGCCGGCGCCGGGCGTGTCCGAGCGCGAGCTGGCCGACGTTGCGCAACTGGCCTCGCTGGCCGATGAAACGCCGGAAGGCCGCAGCATCGTGGTGCTGGCCAAGAACCGCTTCAACCTGCGTGAGCGCGAAATGGCCGGCCTGGGCGCGCAGTTCATCCCGTTCTCGGCGCAGACCCGCGTGTCCGGCATCGACATCGGCACGCGCCGCATCCGCAAGGGCGCCGCCGACGCCATCCGCAAGCTGGTGCGCTCGGCCGACCAGCGCCTGCCCAGCCAGGTGGAGAGCGACATCGAGGCCATCGCCCGCCGTGGCGGCACGCCGCTGGTGGTGGTGGAGTGGAACAACGAAGCCGCCGTCATCCATCATGGCGCGCCGATCCGCATCCTCGGCACGGTGGAGCTGAAGGACATCGTCAAGGGCGGCATCAAGGAGCGCTTCGGCGAGCTGCGCCGCATGGGCATCAAGACCGTGATGATCACCGGCGACAACCGCCTGACCGCGGCCGCCATCGCCGCCGAAGCCGGCGTTGACGATTTCCTGGCCGAGGCCACGCCGGAGCAGAAGCTGGCCCTGATCCGTCAGCACCAGGCCGAGGGCAAGCTGGTGGCGATGACCGGCGACGGCACCAATGACGCGCCGGCGCTGGCCCAGGCCGACGTCGCCGTGGCCATGAACAGCGGCACCCAGGCCGCGAAGGAAGCCGGCAACATGGTCGACCTCGACAGTAACCCGACCAAGCTGATCGAGATCGTCGAGATCGGCAAGCAGATGCTGATGACGCGCGGCAGCCTGACCACCTTCTCGATCGCCAACGACGTGGCCAAGTACTTCGCCATCATCCCCGCCATGTTCGTGGCCACCTATCCGCAGCTGGGTGCGCTGAACGTGATGCATCTGGCCAGTCCGGACTCGGCCATCATGTCGGCGGTGATCTTCAACGCACTGGTGATCGTCGCGCTGATTCCGCTGGCGCTGCGCGGCGTGCGCTACCGCGCGCTGGGCGCGGCCGTGCTGCTGCGCCGCAACCTGCTGATCTACGGCGTGGGCGGGCTGATCGTGCCGTTCGTCGGCATCAAGCTGATCGACATGCTGCTGGCCGCGTTCGGTCTGGTATGACGGCGGCGGCGTCGCATTGATCCCGCATGGGTACAGCATTCAATTCCAAGGACATCATCATGAAGAGCATCACCAACAAAAGTACGCTGCGCCCCGCGCTGACCCTGTTCATACTGCTGGGCGTGGTGCTGGGCGGCATCTATCCCGCCATCGTCACCGGCGTGGCGCAGGCGGTCTTTCCCAAGCAGGCCAACGGCAGCGTAATCGAGCGCCGCGGGCAGGCGGTCGGCTCCGAGCTGATCGGGCAGAACTTCACCAGCCCGGCGTATTTCTGGGGCCGCCCTTCGGCCACCGGCACCTTCCCCAATAACGGCATGGCCTCGGGCGGCAGCAACCTGGGCCCGACCAATCCCGCCCTGAAGCAGGCGCTGGAGGATCGCGCCAAGGCGCTGCAGGAGGCCGGCGGACAGGGGCCGGTGCCGATCGACCTGATCACCGCATCGGGCAGCGGGCTGGACCCGCACATCAGTCCGGCCGCTGCCGAGTACCAGGTGCGTCGGGTGGCACGTGAGCGGGGGCTGGATGTCGAGCGCGTGCGTGCGCTTGTGCGCGACAATACCGAGGGGCCGCAGTGGGGTTTGTTCGGGGAGGATCGCGTTAATGTGCTGCGCTTGAATCTGGTGTTGGATGAGGTGGCGCCGGTGGTTGTGGCGAAATAAGTTGCTTGGTGTTTTTTGGGGGCGAGTGATGTGGGGCGAGTGGGTTGGTTTGGCTTGGCAGGTGTTGGTGTTTCATGTTGCGCCTGCCAATACCTCCGTCACCTCCGTCATCCCGGCGCAGGCCGGGATCCAGTGTCGTTCGTCGCGCTTCTTCGGCGTTGACGTTGATCCCCCAAGGTTGCATCAAGCTTCATCAGTCATCGCCAAGGCAGTCTCGCTGTCCATTGAATCCGTCGTCCCTGCGAAAGCAGGGACCCAGCGTCGTTTGTTGCGCTTCATCCGTGCTTGCTCGGTGCGGTGGGTAGTCTGGTCTTGCTGCATGCAGATGTACTGGCTTTGTGCTTTTCTTTCTCCGGTCGCAGGTGAGCGCCGGGGGGCGGCCCGGCAGCCGCTCACTTTTCTTGCTCCGCCAAGAAAAGTAAGCAAAAGAAGGCGGCCCCTAAAGTGCCAGCCCCTGCGGGGTTCCCGTCGGAGCGCGCTGAAAAATGGGCAAGGCAAAGTCGCTGCGCTCCGGTTGCCTTGCTGATCCATTTTTCAGCACGCTCCGCCGGCTGGCCCACAAGGGGAAATACCATCCGCCTCGCCTGCGGCATCGGGATGGCGCTCGCCTTCGGCATCGCCTTTCCTCATCCACGCCTTCGGCGTCGCAGGGCATGCTCGGTTTCGCCTTCGAGGCGGTAAGGTGCGGTGGACAAGACATTTGGCCATTGCAAGCCCCGCAATGCCGAAGGCGAGCCGCCAAGGTGTCCGCTTCTGCCCAGCCGCGACAGTGGGGGTAAAAATGGAAAAAGAAGGGCAGTCGGAGCGCAGCGACTCTGACCTTCCCATTTTTGCCCCCGCTGGCGTGGGAACCCCGGAGGGGCTGGGAAGTAGCGTCCGCCTTCTTTTGCTTACTTTTCTTGGCGGAGCAAGAAAAGTAAGCAGCTGCCGGGCTGCCCCCGGCGCTCCGCTCCGACCGAAGAGAGAAAAGCACAAAGCCGGTACATCTGCACGTAGCAAGATCAGGCTACCCCAAACCACCTCAGGGACTAACTACGCACGCAGCAAGACCAGACAACCCGGAGCAACTCACTCAGCGCAATCCACCCAGAACACCCCACCCAAACCATCCCCCGCTGCACTAAAATGCCCAATAAACTCCCCCCACCATGACCACCCGCCCCAACCCCGACGACCTGCTGGACCGCGTCATGCGCGACGAAGAGCGCCAGGCGCGAGGCCGCCTGAAGATATTCTTCGGCTTTTCCGCCGGCGTCGGCAAGACCTTCGCCATGCTCGAGGCCGCCCAGGCGCTGGCAAGGCAGGAGGTCGATGTGGTCGCCGGCGTGGTCGAGACCCATGGCCGCGCCGAGACCGAGGCGCAACTGCAGGGCGTGGCGCGGTTGCCGATGCGCATGGTCGCCTACCGCGACCGCCAGCTTCCCGAATTCGACCTCGACGCCGCGCTGGCGCGCCGGCCGCAGGTGATGCTGGTCGACGAGCTGGCGCATTCCAACGTGCCCGGTTCGCGTCACGCCAAACGCTGGCAGGACATCGATGAACTGCTGCGCGCGGGCATCGACGTCTACACCACCCTGAACGTGCAGCACATCGAAAGCCTGAACGACGTGGTCGGCCAGATCACCGGGATCCGCGTCTTCGAGACCGTGCCCGACCATGTGTTCGACGAGGCCGATGACGTGATGCTGGTCGACATCCCGCCCGACGAGCTGCTGGCGCGCCTGAAGCAGGGCAAGGTCTACCTGCCGCAGCAGGCCGAGAAGGCCGGGCGCAATTTCTTCCGCAAGGGCAACCTGATCGCGCTGCGCGAGATCGCCCTGCGCCGCACCGCCGACCGCGTCGACGCCGACATGCGCGAGTACCGCGCCGACCGCTCCATCGCCCAGCTATGGCAGGCGCGCGAGCGCATCGTGGCGGCCATCGGCAGCGGCGCCGGCGAGGAGCGGGTGATCCGCGAGACCGCGCGCCTGGCGGCCAAGCTGCAGGCCGAATGGCTGGCGGTGCACGTGGATCTGCCGGGTGATCGGGCGGGCATGGCCGGGCGTGAGCGCGTGGTCGGCTACCTCAAGCTGGCGCAATCGCTGGGCGCGGAGACGGCCAGCATCAGCGGCGAAGACCTGGCGGCGGTGCTCCTGCAATTTGCCCGCGGGCGCAATGCCGGCAAGCTGGTGATCGGGCAGGAGAGCGGCGGACTGCGTCGCTTGCTGCGCCGTCCGTCCGGCTCGCTCATGCAGCGCATTGCCGCGCTGGGCGAGGGCATGGATATCTACACCGTGGCGCGCAACCACAGCGCGCGCGAGCAGGGCGAGCCGCGCTCCGACAGCGCCGCCGACGCCGCCGAGAGCTTGCTCACGCGCCGGCGCCGCGCGCGCGGCACCCTGTGGGCAGTGGCCAGTTGCGCGGTCACCACCGGGTTGGCCTTCGTGCTCAACGACTTCCTGCATCCGGCCAACGTCATCATGCTTTACCTGGTCGGCGTGATGCTGGTGGCGATGCGCTACGGCCGTTCTGCCTCGGCGCTGGTGTCGCTGTTGTCGGTGCTGTCCTTCGATTTCTTCTTTGTCGAGCCGCGCTTCTCGGTCAGCGTCTCCGACGTGCAGTACCTGCTCACGCTGATGGTGATGCTGGCGGTGTCGCTGTTCATCAGTTCGCTCACCGCGCGGCTGCGCCGCCAGGCGCGCGTGGCCATGCAGCGCGAGGCGCGCGCCGGCAATCTCTACATGCTGGGCAAGGAACTCTCGGCGCTGTTGACGCTGGACCAGATCCTGGAGATCGGCCGCCGCCACCTGGCCGCGGTGTTCGGCGCGCGCATCGCCTTCTTCCTGCCCGACAGCGCCGAGCAGTTGCGCGTGGCCGAGCCGGAGCCGGAGTCAGGCAGCGCCCACGTGCTCAGGAGCGTCGACGCCGGCGTGGCGCAATGGGTCTACGACAACGGCCAGCCGGCCGGGCGCGGCACCGCCACGCTGCCGTCGGCGGCCGCGCTCTACCTGCCGTTGACGGCGACCATGCGCACCCGCGGTGTGCTGGCCTTCGCGGTGGAGGCGCCAACCGACGAAGAGCGCCAGCTGGCCGCCGCGCAGCTCGCGCTGCCGGAGAACCGCCAGATGCTGGAGATCTTCTGCTCGCAGATCGCCATGGCCATCGAGCGCCTGCACTATGCCGAGGTGGCGCAGGACGCGCTGGTGACGATGGAGTCCGAGCGCCTGCGCAACTCGCTGCTGTCGGCCATCTCGCACGACCTGCGCACGCCGCTGACCTCGCTGGTGGGCAGCGCCGATGTGCTGGCGGCCAATGCGCGCCTGGATGACGACGCCCGCGCCATGGCGCGCACCATCAGCGAACAGTCGCAGAAGATGGTGGGCCTGATGAATAATCTGCTCGACATGGCACGCCTGCAGGCCGGCGCCGTCACGCTGAACCGCCAATGGAACGCGCTGGAAGAAGTCATCGGTTCCTCGCTGCGCCTGCTGGCCAAGGCGCTGGAAGGGCGCCGGGTCGACACCCGCATTCCGGCCGACTTGCCGCTGCTGCGGGTGGACGCGGTGCTGCTGGAGCGGGTGTTCGCCAACCTGCTGGAAAACGCCATCAAGTATTCACCGCCGGACAGCGGCATCGCCATCGCTGCCCAGGTCGAGCCGGCCGAGGCCGTGCAGTCGGGAACGTCCGGAATGCAGGTGCGCGTCAGCGTGAGCAATCAAGGTCGCGGGTTCCCGCCGCAGATGATGCAGCACGCTTTTGAAAAATTCACGCGCGGCGATGCCGAATCGAGCACGCCGGGCGTGGGCCTGGGGCTGGCGATCTGCCGCGCCATCGTCGAGGTGCATCAGGGCCGGATCTGGATTGCGCCGCAGGATGCCGGGCAGGGCGCAACCATTTGCTTCACGCTGCCGGTGGAAGCGCAGCCGGCCTTGCCGGAAGAATGAGGAAAAGAATATGCAAGAACACGCAGGCAACATCGTCTTCATCGAGGACGACGCGCACATCCGCAAGCTGGTGAAGGGGGCGTTGGAGCAGGAAGGCTTCATCGTCCATGAAGCGAAGACCGCGCGCGAGGGCGTCACCGAAGCCGGCACCCGCAAGCCCGACCTGATCATCCTCGACCTCGGTTTGCCCGACCTCGACGGCAAGCAGGTCATCGCCGAGATCCGCAGCTGGAGCGGCGTTCCCATCGTGATCCTGTCGGCCCGCACGCAAGAGTCGGAGAAGGTGGAGGCGCTCGACGCCGGCGCTGACGACTACCTGGTCAAGCCCTTCGGCATGCCCGAGCTGCTGGCCCGCATGCGCGCCCAGCTGCGCCGTCACGCGCGGGCCTCGGGGGAAGGAAAGGCCAGTGGTCGTTATCGCCTGGGCGAGGTCGCGGTCGATCTGCCGGCGCGCAGCGTCACGCGCAACGGCGAGGCGCTGCACCTGACGCAGATTGAATATCGCCTGCTGGCCACGCTGCTGCGCGACGCCGGCCGCGTGATCACGCACCGCCAGTTGCTGGTGGCCGGCTGGGGGCCTTCGCACGCCGACGATCATCACTACCTGCGCATCTACATGCAGCGCCTGCGCCAGAAGCTGGAAAAGGACGCCGCGCAGCCGGTGCACATCCTGACCGAGATCGGGGTCGGGTATCGGGTGGCGGAGGTGGTGACGGATTAGGCGGCAGGATGCAGTATCTGCCGCCCAATGCAAAACCGGCCTTTGACGGCCGGTTTTTTTGTCTTACCTGAAAGCTCAGTTGGCTTTCTTGGCTTCCAGAATCGATTCTTCCAGGTCGATCAGCGATTCGATCGCGGCGATCAACATGCCAATGCGGTGACGGCGGTACAGCAGTTTCTTTCTCAGGCGGATGCTCATGTTTTCTCCTACGACCAGCACCATGCTGGCTCTTGCACGGGCAAAGCCGCGTCGTGCGCGGCGGTGGGGGTGAAATTTCCTTGATGCAATTGATTGTAGGGAAGACATGTCGGGCGGCCGTCGTTGGCGCCGTCCGGCCTGTTGCGTCTTCCCGGGAGGCCGTGATTATAACTGGTCGCGCCGCCGGCCCGCCTTTTCGCGCCGCCGGCCCCGCCTTTTCGCGGCGCCGGGCGTGCCGCCTGTGGGGCGCTGATGTCTTGCTTATGGCCAGTTCAGCAGCGGCAAGCTCAGCGCCACCATGACGATACAGCCGCCGCTGAGCAGCAGCTGGTGGCGCTTGAGGATGAAGGACAGCAGTCCGGCGCCCGCGAGGAACAGCGCGAAATTGACCAGGTATTGCTTGGCCGCGGCCGAAGCAGGCAAGGCTTCGCTCGCTTCCGGCATGCCGCCGGCGGCGGCCAGGAATTTCCATGCACAGGCTAGCGCGGCCAGCACGGCGCAGTTGAAGTAGGTATTGAGATTGGGGAAGATCTCGCCCTCGTACGGGCGCAGTTCGACGCCGCTGCATTTGCCGTCCTGATAGAAGGCTTCCAGCAGTTGGCGGTCGCCGCGCCAGGTGCAGGCGCTGCGGCCGTGATCGAGTTCGGCGCGTGCGGACGGCTGGCCGAGCTGGCGGATCAGTTCATCAGGAGCGCTGCCGTTCCACTGGCCCAGCGCCGCGGCCTTGATCTTCTGGTCCTGCTGCTGCCCCTTGCGGCGCTTGCCCAGCTGCCTCAAGGCCAGTTGGGCCAGGGCCAGGGAGTTGAACAGGTAGATCCACTGGAGGACGGTGCCGTAGTCGGTTTGCATGGGAGAGCCGGGTTGGAAACGATGCGGCATCTTGCCGCCTGTCCCGCGCTTTGTCCACCGTCGCATGGTCTGCCGTTGCGTCGCTATTGCTTGCGCGTCGTCAACCTAAAGATCCCCCCAGATGTCGATCTGCCGGCGTATCTCGCCGTTGCGGGCGTCGCAGATGAAGAGCACCTCGCGCAGATCCTTGCGCACCACGTAGCGGAAGTACTCGCGGTCGGTGCGGGCGACGAAGTCTTCGCTTTCGATTTTCCCGTCCAGCGCCTGCCGGACCCGCCGGCGGCAATCGTCGCGGTGTTGCTGCGCCTGTGGCGAGGGGCCGTAGTCCTCCGGCGAGCGATACGGCGCCACCGCTCCCGCCGCCGGCACGATGCAGGCGCACAGCACGAAGATCAGCGCCACCGCCAGCGCGCAGCGGTACTCGGTGCGGTGGCCGGTGCGCAAGAAGAGATGACGCGGGGAGAAGGGATGCAGGCGTTGCCGGCGAGCGGGCATGGTATTCATGGTGGGCTCCGGTCGATGCGGCGCGAAAGACAGAGAGTCTTCGCGCCGGGTTCGCATCAGGCAATCAGAAGGTCTTGTTCAGCGACAGCACCACCTGGCTGCGGCCGATGTTCTTGCCGCGGATGGTGTAGCCGGCGTCGGCGGCATTGGTGTCGGTGTAGGCCAGGCCCAGCAGGTAGCCGTAGAAGTCGCGGGTCAGGCCGAGCTTCCAGTCGGTGTAGGACAGCGCCGAGGCGTTCGGGCCGGTGTAGCGCTGGCGGCCGATGTGGGCGATGCCGTTGATGCCGGCGAACAGTTCATGGTTGACCGACAGGTCGGCGTAGCTGCTGCCGCTGGTGCCGGCGTTGCCGAAGGTATTGCCGGTGCTGTAGGAGTACTTGAAGGCGATCCATTTGGCGTCCAGGCCGGCGTAGATTTCATTGGTGTCCGGCTTGGTCATGCCGGCCGGGTAGCTGCCGGGATAGGCGTAGTGCAGCACGCCGACGTCGGCATTGAGCCAATCGGTGAGCGCCGGTTTCCAGCCGGCGTAGAGGTCGGCTTCCAGGCTGGCCGAGGCGGCGGAATTGGTGTCGGAGATCCAGCTGACGTTGGACATCCACAGGCCGGCGTACAGGCCGTTGTCGTGGGTCAGGTCGAAGCCGCCTTGCAGCGCCGGCTTGCGATTGGTCTGGGTGGTGCCGCGAAAGACGTACTGGCTGACTACGCCGAGGTTGCCGGTCAGGTGCAACGGCGATGCGTCGGCGCCCGGCGCGGCCTCTTGCGCCTGCGCCGGGGCGATCACGGCGATCGCCAGCAGCACCCCGGCGGCGGCCAGCGTGGCCAGCCCGGCCAGTTGCGCGTTGCGCAGGCGACGACGGCCCAGCGGCGGGTGTTGCACAAAGCGTGCGTTCTGTTCTTGTTCTGTCTTGCGGTTCATGCTGAAAGCTCCACGGGTTGAGGAGCCTGCAGCTTAGGTTTGTCCGCGTTTAATCCGGATAAAACTTTGGCGCGGCGGCGTTAACGCCCCGTAAAAAATCGGACCGGTTGTTTACGCCGGAGGGCTCCACTTCGGCGCGCGTTTCTCAAGAAAGGCGTCGATGCCTTCCATCGCGTCGGCCTCCATGATGTTGCGCGCCATGACCTCGGCCGCGTAGTCGTAGGCCTCCGGCAGCGCCATCTGCTTCTGGCGGTAGACCATGGCCTTGCCGTAGCGGATCGCGGCCGGGCTCTTGGCGACGATCTGTGCGGCAAGCGCGGCCACGGCGGCATCGAGTTCCTCTTCTTCCACGGCCTGGTTGATCAGGCCCCAGTCGGCTGCGGTGCGGGCGTCGATGAACTTGCCGGTCACCAGCATCTCGAAGGCTCGCTTGATCGGCACGTTGCGCGTCAGCGCCACCGAGGGCGTGGCGCAGAACAGGCCGACGTTGATGCCCGAGACCGCGAAGCGTGCCGCGTGCGAGGCCACCGCCAGGTCGCAGCTGCCCACCAGCTGGCAGCCGGCGGCAGTGGCGATGCCGTGCACGCGCGCGATCACCGGCACCGGCAGCGCCTGGATGGCCTGCATCACGCGGCTGCAGCGGCCAAACAGTTCCTGGTAATAGGCCAGCTCGGGCGTGGCGCGCATCTCGCGCAGGTCATGGCCGGCGCAGAAGGCGCGGCCGTTGGCGGCCAGCACTACGCAGCGCACCTCGGGATCGGTTGCCAGCCGGTCGAGCTGGGTTTGCAGCGCCTCCAGCATCGCTTCGGACAGGGCATTGAACTGCTGCGGGCGGTTCAGCGTCAGCGTGGCGACGCCTCGCTCGTCATGGCGCAGCAGGATGGCTTGGGATGCGTCTTGGGATGCGCTCATCGCCGGTCTCCGTGGTGTAGGTATGCGGCGATGGTAGCGCGAGGGCGAGGCGGCGTGCTTGCATTTATTTCATGCGGGTCCAGCGCGCGTGGTTGTCTTCCAGCCATTGCGCGGCTGCAGCGCGGTTGTCGTCGTCGTCGGGGTGGAAGGTGGGGCGCAGGTAGGCCATCAGTGCTCGCGCGCACAGCCGCAGTTGTCCCGTGCGGCCGAACCAGAACGCCAGCGCCGAACCCCAGGTGGAGCGGCGCAGCAGGCTGCCGTCGCGCTTGAGGTTGAGCAGGGTCTGCACATTGCTCTCCAGCGAGAAGATGCAGAACACGTAGCAGTACCAGGCGATGCGCCGCAGCGCGCCGCCGCCCATGGCGCGATATAGCTCGAAGGCCACCGCCTTGTGTTCGGTTTCCTCGGCGGCGTGCCAGCGCCACAGCGTTTGCATTTGCTCCTCGGCGCCCTGCATCAGGTCATGGCGCAGCAGGGTATCGGCGAAGACGGCGGTGAGATGTTCGTAAGCGGCGGTCACTGCCACCACGTTGCGCGGTGACAGGCCGAAGCGCCTGCTCCAGTTCACGCGTCGCTGTGCCCAGCCTTGCCAGCGGTTGCGCAGGTTGTGCGTTTCCAGATGCCGGTTGTACAGGCTGTGCAGGTGACGGTGCGTGGCTTCCTGGCCGACGAACTGGGCCACCATCGCCTGCAGCGGCGCATGGCGCTCATCCTGCGGCAATGTGGCGGCGCCGGCGCGCACCGAGTCGATGAAGAATTGCTCACCCACCGGGAAGCTCATCGACAGCGCGTTGAAGTACATGCTGCGATAGGCGTCGCCGCCATGCCAATGGCGGCTGAATCCCGAGGCGAGGTCGACGGCGAGCTTGCGTATCGGCAGGTCGATGATGGCGAAGTTCATGTGTGTGGCTCAGGCAGGTTCTTGTTGCGGCGATCGAATATGAGCATTATTCAGTTTTGGCGAAAACGCCACAACTCGTTTAGGGCTCAGTTTTTCATCATGGCGCTTGCACCCAGGAAAAAAACGCCGCCGGCCGCGCAGGCCATGCGCAAGCAGCCGGTGCAGGATCGCGCGCAGCGCACCATCGAGACCATTTTCGACGCCACCGCTCAGATCGTCGACGAGCAGGGCGAGGCCCAGCTTACTACCAACAAGATCGCCGAGCGCGCCGGTTTTTCCATCGGCACCTTGTACCAGTACTTCCCGACCAAGGAGGCGATCCTGCTGGCGCTGATCCACCGCGGGCGACGCAAGGTGATGGACGAGATGCAGGCGGCGTTGGCGAAGGCGGTGGCGCAAGGCGCGACGCCTGAGGAAATCATCCGCCAGCGCATCCGCATGCTGATCGAATCGTTCGGCGCGGGCGGCGCATTCAAGCGCTCGATGATCCGGCTGGCCTGGCGCATGGATCATCACGAGAACATCATGCAGGCCATGCGCGAGGGCGCCGAGAACATCGCCATCGCGCTGGCGCAGGTGGAGTCACCCGGGCTGCGCGCGCCGGATGCGGCGGGCGTGTTCGTGCTGACGCGGGCGGTGATGGGCGTGATCCGCAGCGCGTCACTGGAAGAGTCACCCTTGCTGGGCACGCGGCGCTTCGAGGACGAACTGGTGCGCCTGGCCTGGGGCATGTTGCGCCAGGATGGCTGTGCAGGTGCAGCATGAGGCCGGCCTGCACGCGGCGGGCCGGGCGGCATAACGCGGATTAGCCGAGAAAATCCGTCCCTGCTTCAGGCGGCACGATCCCCGCGCAGCGCCAATAATCCGCTGGTAAGCCTGCCCCGCAAAGCGGGGCGAGAAGAGCGCCGGCAACGGCATCTTCCGATACCGCGCAGTCATCGAAGACGCTCCGCCAAGAGTGCTGCCGTGCGGTCCAGCCTTCTGTTGCGCAGGCAACGCGAGGGAGGGGGACGGGATTGGCGAAGTAATGAGCGGTTTCTTTGAGCAGGGCCGGCGCGGTGTGCTGCACGGCCTGTCGGCCGGTGCATGCGTGGGATTGCTGCCGCATCTGCCGATGGCGCAGGCGGGCGTGTCGGTGCGCATCGGCATACAAAAAGCGATGTCGCCGCTGAATGTGATGCATGACCGCGGCATCCTGGAAGCGAACGGGATCGCGGCGCAATGGCGCTGGTACGCCGCCGGCCCGCAGGTGATGGCGGGGTTCAAGAACGGTGAAGTGGATTTCACCATGGTCAGCGAATGCCCGGCGGTATTCGCGCAGGCCAATGCCACGCCCTTCGTCTATGTGGCTTACCAGCAGCCCAACCCTGAGGCGGTTGGTATCCTGGTGCAAAAATTTTCCAGGGTCCACGACGTTCCCGACCTGCTCGGAAAAGAAGATCGCATTGGTGTTCGGCTCCAACGTCCACTGGCTGATCGTGGCCTTGCTCAAGAAGTGGCGCATGCGCCTGAGCGACGTCACCCTGGTCAATATGACGCCGGTCGAGGCCTATGCCGCATTCAGGCGCGGCGACGTGGACGCCTGGGGCATGTGGGACCCGTGGTTCGCCCAGGCTGAATCCCAGCTGACCTCGCGCCTGCTGGCGCCGAGCCGGGGCGTCATCAACAACTACTACTTCCTGATGGCCACGCGCGTTTTTGCGCAAAAGCATGCCGCCGTCATCCGGCTCATCATCGACGAGTTCAACAAAAACGGTGCGTGGATCAAGAACAATCCCGATCAGGTGGCCACGCATTTTTCGCCCTACCTGGGCGTGTCGCGCAAGGCGATGGTGACCACCGTGCTGCGCAGCAGCCCGACGTTTTATCCGATCAGCGCACAGGCGCTGGAGAATCAGCAGCAGATCGCCGATAGCCTGTTCGAGCGCGGGGTCATCCCGCACCGCCTGAACATCAATGACTGGATGCTGAGATAGCCCCGCGACGTTGCGGTGCGGCCGGGGGCGATGCGCCACGGCGGCGCGCGGCCGGATCTTGCACCAGCAGGTGTCATGTGCTGCTCCAATTTGGTTTGAAAAAATAATAAATCTGAAAAATCAGTTTTTACGGCAAAAAGTGCTGTCGGCCCCGTTGCTGCACAGGAAATACGGCAGCACTATTTGCCGCCCCTTCTCTACCATTGAGGTCGTTTTGGATGCGCCGCAGCATGCGTCTGTCGGGCTCGATGCCGGTCTTTATCTTGGTCCGACCTTAGCTCGACCCTGCGCCTGCGACGCTCCGTGTTCAACCCTTGGAGCCCCAGATGTCGATCGCCAACGCGGCCAGCCGCGCCACCCCCAAACCAGCCTCGGCGCAGAAACCCTTGAGCCGCCTGTTCCTGGTCTGCGTGGTGGTGGCCATTTGCATCTGGGGCGGCAACTGGCCGGTGATGAAGTTCGGCAGCCAGTACATTCCGCCGCTGTGGTTCGCGGCCAGCCGCTTCCTGTCGGCTGCCATCCTGAGCTTCATCATTGCGTTCGCCATCGGCAAGCTGCGCCTGCCCACCCGCGCCGAGTGGCCCATCGTGATCGGCGTGGGCGTGCTGCAGATGGGTTTGTTCACGGCGCTGGTGACCGGCGCGCTGCACTTCGTGATGCCGGGGCGCGCCTCGCTGATCGCCTACGCCACCTCGATCTGGGTGGTGCCCGGCGCGGCGCTGGTGCTGAAGCAGAAGCTGAGCCCCCAGCAGTCGCTGGCCACCGTGTGCAGTTATGCAGGCATGGCCGTGATCGTGCTGCCGGCGCTGATCCACGCCGACCTGCACAGCATGATCGGCTACCTGATGCTGGGTGTCGCCTCGCTCTCGTGGGCCATGAATATCCTGCAGATCAAGCTCACGCCCTCTGTAAAGCTGGATTTCGACCTGCTGCCCTGGCAGACCCTGGTGGCCGCCGTGCCGCTGTGCCTGTTGGCGTTCATCGTCGACGGCGCGCCGCTGTTCCTGGCGCAGAGCCATTCCTGGTATGTGATTGCCTATACCGGCCCGCTGGCCACCGCGCTGACCTTCCTGATCGTGCTGCAAATGACCCAGCGCCTGTCGCCGGTGACGGTGTCGGTGTGCATGCTGGGCGTGCCGGTGGTGGGCCTGACGCTGTCTTCGCTGGTGTTCGGCGAGACGCTCTCGGCCGACCTGCTGCTGGGCATGGGCCTGCTGTGCCTGGGCCTGGTGCTGCCAGCCCTGCCTGCCCTGGGCATGCGCCGCCTGGCGGCCAAGGGCTGAGCGGTTTTTTCTTCTCGCCCGCGCACTTTCTTCTTCCTCCTTCACTGCGTCGCCTTTGCGCGAGATGCGTTTCACCCGCATCTCGCCCAGCGCCTTCGCCGCTGCACAATTTGAGTGAGGCCTTGCGCCAATATCCCGCTTGCGCACCGAGTCGGTAAGGTTTCAGGCGGACTCCAACTGTTCTTGACGTACTCGCTACCGTTGATGGATGCGGCCGGCGATGACAAGCTAATGCAGCATCCGAGCCTCGTCGCCCATGACCGGCACACGCGACCGCGCCATCGCCGCCGTGGCCTGGAGCGATGCGCACGTGCCCGCCGCGAGTGGACTTCCTGAGATATCCCCGATCTAAGCGCTCCTGTTTCCGATGCACGGTCACGGAATTCCTCGGGACGACATTGATACTTTCCCCGCCGCAATAAATCATCCGGCCACTGGCACCGAAATTGCTTGCCTCGAAAGTCCTTTTGTAGATTGTGTATTGGATATTGTATATTCTTTGTCGACGTCATACACTGGCGACCAGCTTAGATGCTCAATATCAAAATTCAAGGAGATAGCAATGACGAGTCAGTATGGGGATGTCGCTGCGCCCGGGGGCGAGGCGAAAGCAGCAGGAGCCGGCAGCGAATTAAAGCGCGTCGTCGCGGCGTCCATGGTGGGGTCGGTCGCCGAATGGTACGAGTTCTTCCTTTATGGGACGGCGTCGGCGCTGGTCTTCGGCACCCACTTCTTTAAAAAGACGGGCAATCCTATCGACGGATTGCTCGCGGCCTTCGCCTTGTATGCCGTGGGCTTTGCCGCACGTCCGATCGGGGGATTGGTGTTCGGCTACTACGGCGACAAGTTCGGTCGCAAGCATCTGTTGCAGATCAGCCTCGTGGTGGTCGGCATCACCACCTTCCTGATGGGATGCTTGCCCACCTTCGATGCCATCGGTTACTGGGCGCCCGGTTTGCTGGTGACGCTGCGCCTGATCCAGGGTTTTGCCTTCGGCGGAGAATGGGGCGGGGCCATCCTCCTGGTGAGCGAGCACAGCCCGGATAACCGTCGAGGCTATTGGGCAAGTTGGCCGCAAGCCGGCGTTCCGCTGGGCAACCTGGTGGCGACCCTGATCCTGCTGGCACTCTCCAGCACGCTGTCGGAAGCGGACTTCCTGGGTTGGGGCTGGCGCGTCGCTTTCTGGTTCTCGGCGGTGGTGGTTCTGATCGGCTTCTGGATTCGCCGCAAGGTTGACGATGCTCCCATCTTCAAGGAAGCGCAGGCGCGTCGCGAACAGAAGAAAGAAAAGCAGCTGGGCGTGACCCATGTGCTGAAGTACCACTGGCGCCAGGTGATCATCGGCATCGGCGCCCGCTTCGCGGAGAACATCCTGTACTACATGGTGGTCACGTTCTCCCTGACGTACCTGAAGCTGGTAGTGGGCGCGGATACCACGCGCATCCTGAAGTTGATGTTCGCGGCGAACCTGATTCACTTCTTCTTCATTCCCCTGATGGGATTGATGTCGGACATCATCGGCCGCAAGCCGGTCTATCTCACCGGCGCGGTGCTGACCGCAGGCTGGGGTTTCGTGGCCTTCCCGATGATGGACACGGGTAACGACTGGATCATCATGGCGGCCATCGTGCTGGGCTTGTTCATCGAATCGATGACCTACTCACCGTACTCGGCGCTGATGACCGAGATGTTCCCGACCAACGTGCGATACACCGCGCTGTCGCTGTGCTACCAGGTGGCGCCGCTGATGGCCGGTTCGCTGGCGCCGCTCATCGGCTTGTCGCTGCTTGAGCGCTATCACTCGTCGACGCCCATTGCCATCTACCTGGTGGTCGCAGCGCTCATTTCGATTGTCTGCGTCAGCCTGGCCAAGGAAACACGCGGGAAATCCCTGCGGGATGTGGACGCCGAAGCCAGCCGCCGCGTGAAGCACTAAACGCTTCGTCTTTGACGCGGCGTGAAGCCACCCCGGTTGGGGTGGCTTTTCTTTATAGCGCAGCGCTGCTGCCGCTGCCCTCTTAAAAGGAACTCTGGTGAGCAACGGAACCGTACAGCTGTCTCTCGCTGAAGTCTTTCAACTGAGCGTGGACACGCTGACTTGCCATGGATTGGCCCTGGCGCATGCCGAATCGATCGCGCGGGTGATCACCGCCGGCCAGCGCGACGAATGCCATTCTCACGGTCTATATCGCCTGATCAGCTGCGTCGACGCCATGAGGCGGGGAAAGGTGGCGCTCGATGCGGTCCCCGAGGTGGAGGAGGTTTCGCCTGCCATCACCCGGGTGGACGCCAAGTTCGGCTTCTCGCAGCTGGCCTTCGACCGCGGTGTCGGCAGCCTGATCAACAAGGCGCAGGTGATCGGCATTGCCGCCCTGGCGGTCAACAACTGCTATCACTTCTCCGCGCTGTGGCCTGAGGTCGAGCGCATTGCCGGCGCGGGACTGGTCGGCCTGGCGATGACGCCCAGCCATAGCTGGGTGGCGCCTGCCGGCGGCACGAAGCCGGTCTACGGGACCAATCCGATCGCCTTTGCGTGGCCGCGGCCGGGGAGACATCCTTATGTATTCGACTTTGCCACCAGCGCGACCGCGCGCGGTGAGATCGAGCTGCATCGCCGTGCGGGCAAGAAGATTCCGCCGGGCTGGGCGCTTGATGCCCAAGGTAACCCCACTGAAGATGCAGAAGCGGCGCTCGCCGGCACCATGCTGACCTTCGGCGGCCACAAGGGCTCGGCCCTGTCGGCCATGATTGAACTCATGGGCGGGGCGTTGATCGGGGACATGCTGAGCGCCGACTCCTACCGGTTTGACGACGGCGCGAAGGTCACGCCATGTCATGGTGAGCTGCTGCTGGCATTCAGTCCGCAGCTGTTAGGCGGCGTCGGCGCGGCCGCGGGCGCCGACAGGGCCGAGGCGATGTTCGGGAGCATCGGCGCGCAAGGTGCGCGCTTGCCTTCGCAACGCCGTTTCGAGGCGCGAGAACGGAGCGAAGCGCATGGCGTTGTCGTCCCGGCGGCGCTTTACGCAGACATCCTGGCGCTCAGTGCACGCTGAGCCGGTCAGCAAGAGGGAATCGCCGTCGGCAAAGGCATGTCGCGCCTGGGGTTTCTGCTAACATTGTAGAAAATATGCAATATCCACTGTCAACTCAACAACGTTGACAGGTCTTTCAGCTAACGCCCGACTATGAACGAAAAACGTCCCGCTCTTGGATTCGCAACGCGCGCCGAGGCTGCCGCAAATGAATTGCGCCGTCGCATTCTTACCGGGGAATATGAAGAGGGCTATCAGCTGCGGCAGGAGTCGCTCGCAACGGAGATGGGCATCAGCCGCATTCCTTTCCGAGAGGCGCTGCTGCAACTGGAAAGCGAGGGACTGGTCAAGATCCTGCCGCACAAGGGCGCCGTGGTGTCCGAGCTGTCGCCGGAAGACATCACCGAGCTCTTTGAACTGCGTGCGCTGCTGGAGCCTGTCCTGCTGAAGAAGTCCATCCCCCGGTTGACGGAAGATGACTTTGCGAAGCTGGATGCCATCCTGGCCGAGTACAGCGTGGTCCTCCACGCCAGCCAGGAAGGGCGCTGGGGCGAGCTGAACACGGAGCTGCACCAGCTGCTGCTGTCCCGCGCCGAGCAACCGAAGACGTCGGCCATCGTGGCCTCGCTGTTGCAGCATACCGACCGCTACACCCGCATGCAGCTTTCTCTGTCCGAGGCGGCACGCGACGTTGCAGAATCCGAGCACGGCGAGCTCGTGGCACTGTGCCGCAAGGGCGACACCCGCGGCGCCGCCGCTTTGCTCAAGCGCCACATCGAGCACGCCTGCGATGAATTGAAGGCCTTCCTGCGCGAGCGCCGCCAGCCGCGCTGACGTCTTGTCCGGCCTGCCCGGGCCTGATCATTCTCCACACCACATACGCCTTATCCCTGCGGCAGCCAAACGCATTTGGCTGCCGCAGGGATTTGCGCGCCCGGCTGCGGCCTATCTGCGTTGCGCGGTAAGGCCGCGCCGCATGACAGTTTTCGACTGATTTCCACCTTCTTTGGGTCGCGATGCCCGCAAAGCCGCTTCTGCCCGGTTTCATTATTTTATATTGTATATTCTATCCAATTTGGATAGAATCGATTCGTCGACGCCAACGGCTCGTCAACGCTAGAAAGCGCTCCTGAAAACGGGGCCGACAAACGCGAACTTCAGCCGGGCCGCGCCTGGCTGGCGATAACCCTTCCTGCGGTATTTGCGGCCTCGGCCGCGCGCCGTGGAACTATCCAATTTGATTGAACGAGGAAACGAAATGAGCGACAGCATCTTTACCGGCACCATCCCCGCCTTGATGACCCCTTGCACGGCTGACCGTCAGCCGGACTTCGACGCGCTGGTAAAGAAGGGCCGGGAGCTGGTGGCGCTCGGCATGCGCGCGGTGGTGTATTGCGGTTCGATGGGCGACTGGCCGCTGCTGACCGAAGCGCAGCGCCAGGAAGGCGTCGCGCGCCTGGTGGCCGCCGGCGTGCCGACCATCGTCGGCACCGGCGCCGTGAACTCCCGGGAAGCCGTGTCCCACGCCGCTCATGCGGCAAAGGTCGGCGCCCACGGCCTGATGGTCATTCCGCGCGTGTTGTCGCGCGGCGCCTCCGTGGCGGCGCAGAAGGCGCACTTCGCCGCGATCCTGAAGGCCGCCCCGAATCTGCCGGCCGTGATTTACAACAGCCCGTACTACGGTTTCGCCACGCGCGCCGACCTGTTCTTCGCGCTGCGCGCCCAGTTCCCGAACCTGATCGGCTTCAAGGAGTTCGGCGGTGCGGCAGACATGCGCTATGCCGCGGAAAACATTACCTCGCAAGATGACGACGTGATCCTGATGGCGGGTGTGGATACCCAGGTGTTCCACGGCTTCGTCAATTGCGGCGCCGCCGGCGCCATCACCGGCATCGGCAATGCTCTGCCGCGCGAAGTGCTGCAACTGGTCGACCTGTGCAGCAAGGCCGCCAAGGGCGACGCCGTTGCCCGGGCCCGCGCCAAGGAGCTGGAAGCCGCGCTGGCGGTGCTGTCTTCCTTCGACGAAGGCTGCGATCTGGTGCTGTTCTACAAGTACCTGATGGTGCTGAACGGCGACAAGGAATACTCGCTGCACTTCAACGAAACCGACGTGCTGAGCGACGCCCAGCGCGGTTACGCCGAGACCCAGTACACGCTGTTCCGCAACTGGTACGCAAACTGGAGCAAGTCCTTCAGCTGATGCGCGGCAGCACCGCATCTTGTTGATGCCAGGTAGTGTTGAGCGAAGCGGCCTGTATCCGGGCCGCTTCGTTTTTTTTCATTCGACGCAAGGCGCAATGGCGTACGCGAAAGGGCACGCCTGCGGCCATCTGACTCCGGCGGGCAGGCTGTGCGGCCGGTGCGGCCTGAAAGGGAGGGCGATGAAGCGCCGATGCGCTCAGCTCAGCGGCTGGCTGTCTTTCAGTCGCTGCTGGTAGGCGGCCTCGTCAGCCTTTTGCTGTTCGTCGGTGGGGGCTGCGCGCTGCTGGAGCTGGGCGCGCATCTTGTCGCGCACGAGCCGCAAGGCGTCCACGTCAAGCAGGGAGAACTTCTTGCCGAGCTTGTCCTTTTCCCGATTCAACTGAGCCTGGGCTCGCCTCTCGACAGGACCTTGATCCGGCACCCCGGCCAGCGCCTGATCGATCTGTGCGATAGCATCGAGATCGGGCAGGGGTAGCGCGGCTTCCTTGCTTGTCGATACGGCAAGTGCGACGCCTTGCGCCGAGAGCTTGACCACGCTCGACGCTGCCGGATTTGCGCGCGGCTGCGCAGCGGCGGGTGCGGCGTCGGCCGGCGCGCTTGCCGCTGCCGGGCCTGAGCCGCCCGTGGTCGGAGAGTAAGCCGTGATGGGCATGAGTCTTGTGCTGTGGTCGTCGATGGCGGGATGGCGGGCGCTGTTCCTACTACGGCGCGCGCGGGCAGAACTTGATGATTATCTTCATGCGCAGATGCAACTTTCCTCACTTGCGGACGCCTTACTCACATCGTGGGCGAAAGTATAATGCGCATGACAATTGCCACTTTCGCAAAATAATTCCAAGGCCACCACCATCCCCATGAGCGACCATCAGCCGAGAGATCATCAGACTGTGCAACCGAACGACGACAGGGCAGGGAAGACCAACCGCATTCCGTTGCTGCGCACGGGCATTGCCGGTTTCGACGAGATCCTGGGCGGCGGCCTTCCCGCGGGCAGCCTGTACCTGATCCAAGGCCTGGCCGGCAGCGGCAAGACCACGCTGGCATGCCAGATCGGTTTCCTGCAGGCGCGTGCGGGCAAGAATGTGATGTTGCTGACGCTGATCGCCGAGTCGCACGCCAAGATGCTCAATCACGTGAGCAATTTCGACTTCTTCGAAGATCAGCTGCTGGGCAGCCAGATGCAGATGCTGAGCGGCTATGCCAGCCTCGCCAGTGAGGGACTGCGCGGCCTGTTGAAGCTGATCACTGCGGAGCTGAACCGCCATCGCCCGAGCATGCTGATCATCGACGGTTTCCGCTCGGTGCGCGATTCCGGGCCGTCCGACCTGAACCTGTCGGAGTTCATGCATTCGCTGAACTCGCTGGTGTTCACCATGAATTGCACCACGCTGCTGCTGTCGCCGGTGGAGGGCAACATGCCTGAGTCGGAGAACACGCTGGTCGATGGCGTCATCGAGCTGAGCCAGTACGAGCAGGGCATGCAGCTGGTGCGTGAGATCAAGGTGTTCAAGGTGCGCGGCGCCGACCATCTGCTGGGCAAGCACGTGTTCGAGATCAACCGCAGCGGGCTGGAAATCTTCCCGCGCTTCGAGGCCATCGCCAGCCGCTTCGGCAAGGTGCCGGGCACGTCTGATCGCTATGTCAGCGTCGGTATTCCGTCCTGGGACAAGTGCATCGGCGGCGGCGTGGTGAGCGGCTCCATCACCTGCCTGCTGGGCAGCCCCGGCGTGGGCAAGACCCTGATGGGTCTGCATTTCATCGAGCAAGGCCTGAAGGATGGGCAACAATGCCTGATCGTGGGCTTCTATGAATCGCCCGAGCGCTTGCTGGCCAAGGCGCGCAAGGCCGGCATGCAGCTCGACGGCCACATGGACAGCGGCGCGCTGGAGATGATCTGGCAACTGCCGCTGGAAATGCTGTGCGACGACCTCGCCAAGCGCATGCTGGACAACATCGCCCGCCGCGGCGTGACGCGCCTGCTGATCGACGGCGTCGACGGCCTGCGCAGCATTGTGGTGCAGTCGCAGCGCGTGCGGCCGTTCCTAGTGGCGCTGACCAACGATTTGCGCGCGCGCGGCGTGACCACCTTCATCACCGAGCAGTTGCCGTACTTCCGCGAATCGCGCCCGCAGGTCGATCCCAGTTCGTCGCAGCTGTATGAAAACGTGATGCTGCTGGAGTACATCGCCCAGCATGAAATCAACCGCCGCCAGATTTCGGTGATGAAACTGCGCGAGAACGGTTACGACGGCGCCAACCGGCTGATGAATATTTCCGACGCCGGCATCGAGATCGACGGCCTGGCCATTTCCACCGGGCGCTCGGTGTTGGACGGACGCTGAACATGTCCATCGTTCCAGCCTCTCCGACCACGGTGTTGCCCGTGATCATGATCGTCGACGACGAGGTCGACATCACGGACACCTATGCCATGCTGTTCGAGCTGCACGGCTTTGCCGTGGTGGTCGCCAGCCATGGCGCCGACGGTCTGGCCAAGGCGACGCTGGCCTTGCCCGACTTGGTGATTTCGGATTGCATGATGCCGGTGATGAACGGCCTGGAGTTCTGCGCCGCGCTGCGCAAGTTGCCGGGCGGCGAGACCTTGCCGGTGATCCTGTGCAGCGGCGCGCCGGAGCTGCACGACCTGTCCCTGTCCAGCCACAACCTGTTCCTGCGCAAGCCGGTCTTTTTCGAGCGCTTGCTGGACGAGGTGCAGCGCCTGCTGCCCAAATCTTCCTGAGTTTTACTTTCCCCGTATTTCCTTTTGCCGGCCTGCCTTTGTGCGCGGGCCGCGGCGGCTGTGCGCGCGCCGTTCCCGATTTCGCCTGATCAGGCGTCGGCCCGGCCCGGGCAATAGTAGCCCTGCCAGCGGTAGCGGCTCTGCTTCTTGCGCTCCTGTTCCCCACTGCGTTCCTTGCGCCGCCGCGCGATGCCTGCGCCTGCACGCGAGGCCGGCACCGCGCATGGGTGCAGCGGGAAGGGCAGGCAGGTGGAGAAGTGCAGCGCGACGCTGCCGGGTTTGGCTGTGTTCATGAATTCCTCAAGGTGGCGTGCCGCCGGCGCTGTGCGGCGAGCGAAGCACATGGTGGGGCACGCGCCCTGTCGCGCGCCATCGGCGCAGCGAGCATGCGCGTGTAGGAAGCCGCTGTCGTCGCTGTCGGCGCAACACGCGCCCGGCAGGTGTGGCAAAAGCGCACCACGGCGCAAGGGCCGGCCGGCGGCGGCTCCCGACGCTGCAGGGGCTGTTCCGGGGCGTCATCGCGCTTGCGTCGATACATTTTGTTGTTAATATTGAAATGTTGTCTTTTTTATCAGGAATTTCCTGATACCGCGAATCGCGGCGAAACATCACTATCGCTCACATGGAATACCGCCAGGCCTACGCGGGCGGGGATGAGGAAGAGGGAAGGAGAGCAGTGATGGGGGGAGTCAGCAAAACGGTGCTGGTGGTGGAGGACCATCAGGATTCGCGCGAAATGTTGTGCGAAATCCTGGAAAACAGCGGCCTGTCTGTCATCGCCGCGGCCAACGGCATCGAGGCCATCGAACGCATGCAGTCGCAGGTGCCCAATGTGGTGCTGACCGACATGAGCATGCCGCAGATGGATGGCATCGAACTGGCGCGTTACATCAAGTCGCACGATCGCTACGGGCACATCCCGGTTGCATTGATCAGCGCCAATCTGCCGTCAGCCAGCGCTTATTTTCCGGAAATTTCGGCCTTCTTGCTCAAACCGTGTTCTGTTGACCATCTGCTGACCACGGTTGAGCACTTGTTGCGCTGAACAGAGGCGGCATCGAGTTTTTCAGGGGTGAAATATCTGCGAGTTTTTATGATTTTATCGACAGATATTTTCTGTATAACGTTGTGATTATGGAAAGCATCTCCGCGCCCGTGGGGTGGGCCCGGATGCGCATCCGAGAGGGTGCGGCGGCGATGCTCCTGCAGTCATAAAAACAGGTTCGTCCGGATCGCGAAAGTAATGAAAGTATTGATCGTTGAAAGCGAGATCGACTGGCGCAACATGCTCGCAGGCCATGTCGGAGATTTGGGCTACGAAGCGTCCAGCTGCTCGGCGTTGACGGAAGCGCTCGAGATACTGAAGGGTCGCCAGCCGGATATCCTGATTGCCGACGCCGGCCTGCCCGACGCCAGCCTGCTGCCTGAGCTGGCTTCCATTCGCCAGCACTTCCCGTCGATGGGCATCGTTGTGCTGACCGCCACCACCCGCATCGAAGACCGCGTGCGCAGCATGAGCGACGGCGCCGATTATCACCTGGTCAAGCCGGTCAGGCTGGAAGAAGTCTCCGCCACGCTGACTGCGCTGGCGCGCCGCATGAAGACCGCGCCGCACGCCAGCTCGCCGCAATCCGAAAAGTGGAGCTTCAACCGCAAGTCGGGCCGGCTCTCCAGCAACGGCAGCGTGGCTCTGCAGTTCACCGACAAGGAAAGCACCGCGCTGGCCGCATTGTTGCAAAGCCCCAATTATCCAGTCTCGCACAGCCAGCTGTTCGACCTGCTCAAGTCAGGCGCCGAAGAGTACGACGCCCACCGCATCGACGCGCTGATCTATCGCGTACGGCAGAAATTGCGCTCGCTGGAAGACGCGCCGATGCAGATCCGCAACATCTATGGCGAAGGTTTCCTGATGTTGCGCCGGAGCACCACGGTCGACATCGTGCTCGATGCCTGAACCGGCCGACTCGCAAAAGCCTGCGCTGCGACATCGCATGCCTGGCACAGCCTGATTCGGCATTAAAACGAGCCGGATTCCCGCTGATGGGAATCCGGCTCGTTGCATATCAGGCTTGCTGCTCGCCTTGTTGTCTCTGCTGCGCCGCAGCTGAAAGCCTTGCCAGGCTTTGTCCGCATGCAATATGCGTCGCATGCTGCAGGAGCGCACAAAAGCGGCAAGAAATGCTGCGCCGCGAAAGTTTTTCCGCTTTCGGGTATCATGTCTGCAGTTTCTCCGCTGAATCGAAGAACTTCGCTTCTCGTTTCCCGCTGAATCTGTCCTTCGCAAGCAAGCCGCTTGCGATCCACCCGCTTAAAAAGAGCCGAAGCCGGTTGCCGGCCCACAGCGTCCACCCGTTGCGATTCTTCGCCGCGGCCGGCGCGGGGACGGTTTTTCCGCTTTGTTGACATTGTGTGAACCATGACCACTTCCGCTGAATTCACCGGGGCGCTCAACGAGTCCCAGCATCGCCCCCTCACTTCGTCCGATTACAAGACGCTCAGCCTGTCCGCCCTGGGCGGCACGCTGGAGTTCTACGACTTCGTCATCTACGTGTTCTTCGCGGCGGTGGTCGGCAAGCTATTCTTCCCGGCCGACATGCCGGAATGGCTGCGCATGCTGCAGACCTTCGGCATCTTCGCCGCCGGTTACCTGGCGCGCCCGGTGGGCGGCATCATCATCGCCCACTACGGCGACATCATCGGCCGCAAGCGCATGTTCACGCTGTCCATCTTCCTGATGGCCGTGCCTACGCTGGTGATCGGCCTGCTGCCGACCTACGCTTCCATCGGCGTGGCCGCGCCCATCCTGCTGTTGCTGATGCGCACGCTGCAGGGCGCGGCGATCGGCGGCGAAATGCCGGGCGCCTGGGTGTTCGTGGCCGAACACGTGCCGGCCAATCGCTACTCCTTCGGCGTCGGCTCGCTGACGGCCGGCATCACCGGCGGCATCCTGCTGGGTTCGCTGATGGGCATCTTCATCAACAGCGTGTTCGAACCCGCCGAAGTCACCGGCTTCGCCTGGCGCATTCCCTTCATCCTGGGCGGCGTGTTCGGCCTGGTGTCGGTCTATCTGCGTCGCTACCTGGAAGAAACCCCGGTGTTTCGCGAGCTGGCCGCGCGCCGCGCGCAAGCCAATGAGCTGCCTCTCAAGACCGTGCTGCGCGAACACCGAGGCGCCAGCGTGCTGACCGCCGGCATGACCTGGTGCCTGTCGGGCGCCATCGTGGTGGTGATCCTGATGACGCCGTCCTACCTGCAGACCGTGTATCACCTGCCGGCCAAGCTGGTGATGCAGGCCAACTGCGCCGCCACCCTGATGCTGACCATCGGCTGCCTCACCATCGGCTGGCTGTGCGACCGCATCGGCACCCGCGCGTCGATGATCATCGGCTGGGGCGGCCTGGGCCTGTCGACCTATTGGTTCTACAACCAGCTGCCCGGCTCGCCGGAGTCGCTGGTGTGGGGCTACGCGCTGGTGGGCCTGTTCGTGGGCAGCATCTCGCTGACCCCGATCGTCTCGACCCGCGCCTTCCCGCCGCCGGTGCGCTTCACCGGACTATCCTTCGCCTACAACATGGCCTATGCCGTGTTCGGCGGCCTGACCCCGGTGCTGATCTCGCTGTGGATCAAGGCCGACGTCAAGGGCCCGGCGCACTACGTGATCGCACTGTCCATCCTGGGCGTGCTGCTGGCTTTCGTTCCGATGAGCAGCAAGGGCTACCAGGCCAAGGGCTGAGCGATCCTCGGTCGGTGCTGATCCAGCACTGATTTCAGCTCAGTTTCAGGCAACGCCCGGAGACCGCAATGCGGCTCCGGGCGTTGTGCTTTTCTGCGGCCGGCTCGCGTACAATGCCGTCCAATTCCAGTGACCTGTTCACCCACCCGCTGCGCCACCGACGCCGCCATGCCGCCCGCCATCCTCCTTCCGTCTTTCCGGACGCCGCAATCATCATTGCCGCGTCGCTTGCGCCATCGTCTTTTCCTGTTCGCCTCCATGTTGCTGGCCATGCTGATGCTGGCGGCCTGCTCGCGCGAACCGGCTCCACGCGCGGCCTTGTCGCAGGATGTCTACGTCTGGCAGCGCCAGTGGACGCCCGCGCTGCGCGCCGCGCTCACCGCCTCCGACCCGCAGGTCGCGCGCTGGCATGTGCTGGCGGCCGAGCTGGGCGTCTCCGGCCGCTGGATCGACGTCGCGCCCGACGCCGCCTTGCTGGCCGGCACCGGCAAGCCGCTGCTGATGACAGTGCGCATCAACGGCCAGCTGGCGCGCTTCGACGCCGCCGCCATCGAGACCCACATCCTGGCGCAGGTCGAGGCCTGGCGTCGCAGCGGCATCGCGCCGGCCGCGCTGGAGATCGACTACGACTGTCCCACCGCCCGGCTGCCTGAATACACCGCCTTCCTCGCGCGCCTGAAGCCAAAGTTGGGGGCCACCGCGCTGACCGTCACCGCCTTGCCCACCTGGCTGGAAAGCCCGCGCCTGGACGGCCTGCTGGCCGCCGCCGATGAAGCCACCCTGCAGGCTCACGCCGTGCTCGATCCGCGCCAGGGTTTGTTCGACCCCGAACGCGCGCGAGTCTGGATGGAGCAATTCGCCAAGCGCACCCGCCAGCCCTGGCACGTGGCCTTGCCGGCCTACGGCTCGCGCGTGGTGTGGGACGGCAATGGCGGCATCGCCGCCGTCGAGAGCGAACGACCGACCTTGGCCGGAGGCGTGGCCAGCGAGCTGGTGGCGCAGCCGCGCCAGCTGGCGCGCTTCGTGGCCGGCATCGAACGCAGCCAGCCACCCGGCCTGGTCGGCATCGCCTGGTTCCGCGTGCCCACCGGCGACGATCGCCGCGCCTGGAGCCTGTCGACCTGGCTGGCCGTGCTGGAGCGTCGCCAGCTGCAGGAGAAACTGGAAGTGCGCTTCGCCGACGCCGGCGCCGGCCAGGCCGACGGCTCGCTGCGCGAGGTCGTGCTGGACAACGCAGGCGCCGCCGATGCACCACTGCCGACACGCATCCGCATCGAGACCGGCTGTGCCGGCGACAGCGGCGGCGACGGCATCAACGGCTACACCATGGAGAGCGACGCCCGCGGCCGCTACCTGCGCCTGACCCAGGCCGGCATGCTGCGCGCCGGCACGCGTCGCCACGTCGGCTGGCTGCGCTGCCAGGGCACCGCCGGCGACGCTACCCTGCAAATAGGATCATGAGCATGCGCACCTCCGCCAAAGCCCGCAAGATCGCCGCCGCCCTGGGCGGTTTTGCCGTCGCCGGGGCCGCCGTCGTGGTGGCCTGCGGCCCCGATTTTCCGCTGCAGCTGTTGGACAACCGCGCCGGCACGCTGATGAACACGCCGGCCAATTCCTTCGCCTGGGAAGCCGCGCACTTGCTGGTTCCGGCAGACCAGTTGCAGGCCGATGAAGGCAGCATGTACGAAGGCCAGCCCGAGGACGCCCCCGGCTCCCTGCGCATGCGCGAGAAGGGGGCGCTGGATGCGGCCGGCTTCGCCAGGCTCAAGGCCATGCGCGGCCAAAGCGATGGCGACGCCGCCTACGCCGCCGGCGATGGCCTGCCGCCGGCGATCCGCCTTTACACAGCGGCCGCCCAGGATTACCGCGCCGCGCGCGCGGACGGCCAGACGCAATCGGCAAGCCTGTACCGGCGCGCGCAGCAGCGCTTCGAGCAAGTGCTGGCGCTGCCGCAAGCGCAGGCCGCCGAGCGCGCCGTGTGGGCCGCCTACATGTTGGGGCAGATCCACGCCACCCAGGTCGGCGTCGCCGGCATGGACGCGCACGCCCTGCGTCGCCAGGCCATCGATCGCTACCGGCAGGCGCGCAAGCTCGCCGTCGACGGCGCTCCCGATCCGCTGGGACTGGCCGTGGCTAGCTACGGCGAAGAAGCACGACTGCATCTGGTGACCGACGGCCGGTCCTGCGGCTGGAGTGATTTCGAAAACGACCAGGAATGCGCCGCAGCGATCTCCCCCGGCGAGCTCAAGCAAGCCATCCGCCTGTACGCAGAGCAGGCCGTGCGCGGCTCGGCCAACGCCATCGCCTCGCTTTCCAGCATTGCCTACTGGGCGCTGAAGGACGCCGACCGCAGCGCGCCGCTGCTGGACGACGCGCCCGCGCAAAGACTGCTGGTCGCCTACGCGCTGGCGCGCATGGGCGACATCGTCGACGACAGCGACCAGAGCGTCTACGCCTATGACGCCAGCAGCGGCGCCGGCGCCAGCAGCTTCTCCGGCTATGCCGACGCCGCGCGCGGACCGTCTGACGCCGGCAGCAAGATCAAGCCCAACCCGGTGCTGGTCAGCCTGGTCGATGCGCTCAGGCGGCGCGGCATGGAGAACATCGCCGGCGCCGACCGCATTGCCGCGCTGGCCTACCGTACCGGGCGCTACGAGCTGGCGCAGGCGTTGGCCCAGCGGCAGGACAGCGCGCTGGCCTGGTGGGTGCGCGCCAAGCTGGCCCTGCGCGCCGGCGACAGCGCGGGCGCGGCGCAGGCCTATGCGCGTGCACTGCAAGGCTTCCCCAGGAACGACGGCAGCCTGGACCCGGCCAACGTCACCCTGCTGATGGGCGCGCAAGGGGTGCTGACGCTGTCGCGCGGGCAGTACGTGGAGGCGCTGGACCAGTTCACGCAGGCCGCGCGGCAAGCGGTGCGCAGCGATGGCGGGGCCACCTATTCGATCTCCTTCATCAGCTACATCAACGACATGGCCTACGTGGCCGAGCGCGTGCTGACCGTTGACGAACTCAAGCATTACGTCGACACCCACGCGAGCGCCTCGCCCATGCCCGCGCCGGACGCGGTCATCCGCGCGGCGCGCAAGGACACGGGAAACATATCGCTGACCTACGCGGCGCAGAGCCTGTCGCCGGTCACGGTGGACGACCGCCTGCGCCAGCTGCTGGCGCGCCGCCTGGTACGCGAGGGGAGAGTGGAAGAAGCCTTGCCGTACTTCCCCGACGAGCGTGACGAACGCTTCGTGACCAGCACCTACGACCAGAATGGCAAGGAAGTCCGCGTCTCCTGGCGCGTGCGCGCCAAGGCCCGCGAATACGGCCAGGCGCTGGATCGCGCGCGGCACGCCTGGCGCGCGACGACGCGCGCCCAGGGCTGGTATCGCGCAGCGCAGATCGCGCGTCTGCAGGGGATGGAAATCATGGGCTACGAACAGGCGCCGGATTACGGCACCTATGACGGCAACTACGAATACGGTGCCGGCCCGGCCCGCTACGAGTTGAGCTACACCGTCGCCGCCACCGGCAAGTCGCGTCCGGCCACCCCGCAGGCGCGGGCCCTGGCCGACCTGCCCGGCCCCTACGTCACCGACGAGGAGCGCAAGCGCTACGCCGACAGCGAAGCCAGGCCCTACAAGCGCTTTCACTATCGCGACATCGCCGCCGACTACATCATGAAGGCGGCCGACGACTTGCCGCCGCGTTCGCAAGCCTTCGCCGCGGCGTTGTGCCAGGGCGTCAACTTCGTGTTCTATGACGCGCAAAGCGCGAGCCGGCTCTACCGTCGTTACGTCAAGGAGGGCGCGGCCGTGCCGTTCGCGGCAGACTTCGGCCAGAACTGCGTCGAACCGGACTTCGCCGCCGCCGCCCGCTTCCCCTATGGGCAGGCCTGGCGCGCCGCGCGCAGCTGGGTGGCGTCGCACCGCAGCGCATCGGCCGCCGTATTGCTGGCGGCGGTGCTGGGTTCGACCGTCGGCGTGACGGCATTCGCCCGGCAACGTCGTCGCAAGACACCAGCCGGGTAACGACAGGAAAGTTGAACAGCAGGGAAGATGCGGAGGGGACAAGTGGAGCGGCGCGGATCAGGGCGCTTCCGATGAAGGCAGGCAGGATGGCCGGCCTCAGGATATCGGTACGGGCGGCGGAAGATTTTCCTCAATAACGCACGTAGCCGGCGTAGCTGCCGTCCTTCAGCAGCCGCCACATATTGCCGCGGTTGCCCGGGCCGAAGCCGTTGAAGCCGCCGTTGCCGTCAGGAAGCCAGATCTTGCCCTGGATGTCGCCGCCGAAGCCATTGAGTGCGCCGCGCTTGTCACAACGCCACATCGCGCCCTGTATGCCGGCGCCGTAACCGTTGAAGCCGCCGCGGCCATCTGACTGCCAGTGCTGGCGCAGTATCCCGTAGCCGAAACCACGGAACCCGCCTGCGCCATCGCTGCGCCACATCTGCCCGCCGATGGCGACGCCCCAGCCATCGTAGCCGCCATTCCCATCCGGCACCCACTTGCATCCATCTCCGATCTGAAAGATGGCCACGCTCATTGTCTGGAGACCCCCTGCGCATATCGGCATCGCGGTGCCGTTTGCGTGTCGTTTGAAGAAAGCGATTCTAACGTCTTGCCGTGTTCTTCATGCACGGTCGGCAAGTTTTCATCGCAGCGCAAAGATTTCATCCCGGAATGGAAAAGGCGGACCGAAGCCCGCCTGTGCGCCGCAATGGCTGGAAGTCAGTTGACCAGTTCGCGCTTCAGTTCCGAAATCAGCGCTGGATTCACCGGCGCCTCGAAGATGAAGGCCGGCCATTGGCCGTCGACCAGCCTCATCTCGCGCTCGTCGCGGCACAGCAGGATCACAGGCACGCCGGCGAAGCCTTCATGCGCCTTCAGGTAATGCGCCAGGCGCAGGCCGCTCATGTCATCCATCGACAGTTGCGCCAGCACGATGTCGGGTCGGCCATGGGTCATGTGCTCGATGGCGCGCTGGCCGCTGGGCACGGTTTCGATATCGACGTCGTTGATGGCCAGCCATTCGGTCAGCGCCTGGCGTTCGTCGGGACGGGATGCGGCAATCAGGGCGGTCTTGTTCATGTTGGTCTGCCTCATGAAAGGTGATCGATGGAGACATGTTGAACCTGCAACAGCATCGACGCCATCGGGTATTTCCCTATTTCCCGGCGGCTGCAGAGTTGTCGCCCTGCCTATCGATCTTATTTTGCGCCGCACTATACTGAGGGGAAACTTTTCTGCCCGGAAAGCCCATGCAATCCCGCACCTACACCTGCCCTTACCGCGACCACGAGATCCGCATTGTCGGCATCGAGATGCTGGACGGCTGGCATCTGGCCGTCCAGGTCAAGCCGGCGTGGAAGCCCGCCTGGCCGACCTGGCGCGACAAGCAGGGATGCTATGAGGATTTCGCCGAGGTGCAGCTGGCCGGCATGGCCTGGGCCCGACGCGCGATCGACGAACGCTTGCCGGCCTTATCGGCCTGATCCGGCCCGACGCTTGATCAAGCCCGCTCCGCCTGAACGGTCTCGGCGTGCTGCAGCGCCGGGCGCATCGACGCCAGCGCGCAACCGAGGCAGGCCCCCATGATGCAGAGCACGCCCAGCCATTGCAGCGCCTGCAGCCGCTCGCCCAGGATCAGCAAGCCGGCCAGCGCGCTCACCGCCGGCGAGGCGCTCATCAGAATGCCGAAAGCGCTCTTGGGCAACTTGCGCAAAGCATAGATATCCAGCAGGAACGGCAGCGCGCTCGACAACAGCGCCGCGGCCAGTCCGACGACCAACGCCGACGGCTGCAGCAACGCGGCGCCGGCATGCGCCACGCCCAGCGGAATCAGGAACAGCGCGCCCAGCGCCATGCCCACGGTCACGCCGCGTCCGCCCAGATGGGCCACGCGGCCGCCGAACATCACATACATGCCCCAGCACACACCGGAGGCCAGCGCGAAGGCGACGCCGCGCCAATCCAGCCCGCCCGACAGCGCGCCGATGGGCAGCAGCGCCAGCCCGCAAAGCGCCAACGCGATCCACACCAGGTCAAGGCGGCGGCGCGACGCCAGCAGCGAAACCCCCAGCGGACCCAGCACCTCGATCGAGATCGCAATGCCCACCGGGATATAGGCGAAGGCGCGGTACACCAGGATATTCATCAGGCCCATCATCACGCCATAGACCAGCAGGTTGCCCCAGTCGGCGCGTGTGGGTTTGAGCGTCCACGGGCGCAGCAGCGCGCCCAGCACCAGGGTGGCCATGATCACGCGCAGCGCGGCGATGCCCTCGGGGCCGACCAGCGGGAAGATGGTCTTGGCGAAGGCGGCGCCGGTCTGGCTGCACAGCAGGGAGGCGAAGGCCGCGAGGGCGGGACGGTGCGATTGAAGCGAGTCGGAAGAGGGGCTGCTCATGGAAACGGCGCGGCTGGCGTGATCGCCTTTTTATTCGGGCCATCACGATACCAGCAGATGCAGCCGCTGTCGGTTGCCGCATGTAAATTTCCCACAGGGCAGGCCGCGGCGCGCGCCTGGGCTCAATGTACGAAGCCGCCCTTGATGTAGCGCACGGGATCGGCGTCCATCGCCGCGATCAGCTGGTCGATGCCGGTCGTCGTCGTGGTGAGTGTGGCGGCGGCGGTCGGCTGGCCGGACGCCAGTGGCGAGCGGCACAGCATGTCGCTCTGCGACCAGGCGCCGCCGTTGCTGCGCGCGCGCAGCCAGCCGTCGCGGTCGGCCAGGAGCTCGGCGCCGGCCAGCCCCTGCGCGCCGGCGCCGGTAATGATGGCGATGGCGCGCAGGCCGTCGGCGTCGTTGCTGGCGCAATCGATGGCGCCCACAGCGTCGCCGGCGCGGCCGCCCAGCAGCACGCTTTGCAGGCGCGGGTCCTCGTTGTCGGCCGGTCCAGCCTGCCCTACCACCAGCCGGATGCGCTGGCCGCGCCACTGGCCGGTGCTCGTCACGCCTGAATGACGGCAGGCCAACGCCAGGTCGGGCAAGGCCACCGGGCGCGGCCAGCTGCCGGTGTCGGTGATGCCCACGCCGGCGGCGTTGGCCTTCATGTAATCGATCAGCGCCCAACTGTCGGCCACGCTCAGGGTGTCGGCAAAGCCGGGCATGCCGCCGCGGCCGTGCCGCAGGCTCCAGTAGACGTCGCCGTCGAAGCGTCGCCACAGCAGCCCGCTCGACAGGTTGGGCGGGGCCACCGGCAGCGCCAGCGCCAACGGCGTGTTGCCGCGGCCGTCGGCGCCGTGGCAGGCGATGCACTGCTGGCGGTAGACCTGCTCGCCGCGCACGATGGCGGCGGCCGAGAAACCGGTGGGAGAGGTATGGAAAGTCGTCGGGCTGGCCTGCGTAGTCAGCAGGTCGGCCTGCGGCCAGGGCGTCAGCAGCGCCAGCGCGACCGCGGCCAGCAGCAGCGGTACACGTCCCCGCCGCCAGGCCAGGGCCAGCAGCGCCAGCAGCAAGGCCGCGCCGCTATAGGCCAGCGCCGCCAGCAGCGCGCGCGCCACGCTGCGGTCGATCAGCATCACCTCGCCTGACAGGCGCAGCGCAAACGGCCAGGCCGGCTGGCCGTCGACATCGGCGCTCAGGCCGAGCAGCGAGAAGAGCTGCAGCGCGCCTTGCTGCAGCAGCTGCATGGCGCGCAGCATCAGGTTGATGCAGGCATCCCAGTCGATGCCGATCTCAGGCAGCACAAGCGCTCCGCTTCTCGATTACCAGCTCTCGTCGAGCCCCAGATGGCGCGCCGCCTCCAGCCGCAGCTGCGCCAGGCGCGGATCGCCGCGATGGCGCGGATAGGGCAGGTCGACCTTGATCTCGGCGCGGATGGCCGCCGGGCGCGGGCTGAACACGATGACCCGCTGCGCCAGGAACAGCGCTTCCTCGATATCGTGCGTGACCAAGAGCGCCGAAAATTGCTGACGCCGCCACAGCGCCACCAGTTCGCTTTGCATGGTCAGGCGCGTGAGCGAATCGAGCTTGCCCAGCGGCTCATCCAGCACCAGCAGTTGCGGATCGTTGACCAGCGCGCGCGCCAGCGCCACGCGCTGCGCCATGCCGCCGGAGAGCTGGTGCGGAAACGCCTGGGCAAATTCCGACAGGCCCACCAGTTCCAGCGCATCGTCCACGCGCTGCTTCTGCTGCTTGAGGATGCCGCGCGCCTGCAGGCCCAGCGCCACGTTGTCCCACACGCGGCGCCACGGATACAGCGTCGGGTCCTGGAACACTACGATGCGCGAGGGATCGGGTTGGGCGATGGCCTGGCCATCCTGCGTGATGTGGCCGGCGGTGGCCGGTTCGAGGCCGGCCACCAGCCGCAGCAGCGTGGACTTGCCGCAGCCGCTGGGGCCGAGCAGGGCGACGAACTCCCCCGGCTCGACCGTCAGCGAGATGTCGTCCAGCACTTGCAGCAGGCCTGGCTCCTTGTTCTGCTTCTTGCCCTCCTGGCGGGCGAACCAGTGGCTGACGCCGCGTACGTCGATGCGCGCGCCGGATTGCGTGGTCGATGCTTCGTAACGGGGTTCGGTTGTGCTTACCATTTGACGGTTCCCTTCTGCCATGACAGCGCGCGGTCGCGCACCTTGAACAACAATGTGATCAGGCCCGAGCACAGCACGGCCATCACGATCAGCGCCGCATACATGTTGCTGTAGGCGGCCCAGCCTTGCGACCATTGCAGGTACCAGCCCAGGCCGGCTTTCACGCCCATCATCTCGGCCGTTACCAGCACCGAGAACGCCGCGCCCAGGCCCATGAACAGGCCCACGAACACCTGCGGCAACGCAGCCGGGATCGCCACCCGCAGCACCAGGAAGGAGGCCGATGCGCCCAGCGTGCGCGCCACGTCGTAGTAACTCTTGCTGACTGCGGCCACGCCCGACCAGGTCAGCACCGCCACCGGGAAGAAGGTCGCCAGCGCGATCAGGAACACCGCCGCCGCATAACTGGAGGGCGCGAAGAAGAACGCCAGCGGCAGCAACGCCGAAGCCGGCACCGGCCCCAGGAAGCGCAGCGCCGGATGTACCCAGTAACCGGCCACGCGCGACCAGCCTATCCACACCCCGACCAGGAAACCAACCGCCGCGCCGCTGGCGAAGCCG
Source organism: Herbaspirillum sp. LeCh32-8 (assembly GCF_017814915.1). GTDB lineage: Bacteria > Pseudomonadota > Gammaproteobacteria > Burkholderiales > Burkholderiaceae_D > Herbaspirillum. Next base: position 42,882 of record NZ_JAGIPZ010000002.1, read on the forward strand.
TGCGCCAGCAGACGCACCGAGTGCGCGGTCGACAGGCCCAGGCGCGACCAGTCGTCGGCATACACCTCGACCAGGCTTTGCGGCGGCGCGAAGAAGGGCGTGGGCAGCACGCCCAGTTTGGCGGTCAGCACTTCCCACACGCCCAGCAGCAGCGGCAGCGCCACCAGCCATTGGCCGGCCGGGCGCAGCAGCTCGGTGGCGCGCGCAGTCAAGCGTCCGCCAAGCGCCAGCACTGCCAGCAGCAAGGCCGCCGTCAGCGCGGCGTAGCCGAACTCGTCGGTATAGGCCCAGTCGCTGAAGCCCACCTCCTTGTTGGGCCACTTCAGCACCAGCACGCCCAGCGCCAGCCAGGTGGCCGCCGCCAGCAGTCCGCTGCGCCACAGCGCGGCGCGCTTGTCGCCGGCGGCGTCGATGCGCAGCGCGTGGCGCGGCAGGGTTTCGCTTGTCGTCGTCATGTCGTTCTCCTTGGAGCGCCGCGGCGCGGCGTCACGCCAGCACGTCCACCGTCACGTGGTTGGCGAAGCGGGTCGGGTCGGTACTCTTCTTCAAGACGCCGGCCGTGTGGAAGTCGCGTGCGAAGTACTCCACCTCGGCGCGCAGCGCGCCGCCGGTCGGATGGTTGTGATAGGTGAGGTCGGTCAGCAGCGCGCGCAGGTCTTCCACCGGCACCTTGGGCGAATACTTGGCGTACAGCTTGGCGGCCTCGTTGGGGTTCTCCGCCACGAACTCGGAGGCCTGGATGATGGAGCGCACCACCGCTGCGGCCGCCGGCTTGTTGTTGCGCACGAAGTCGCCGCGCGCGCCGGTGATGCAGCAGATCTTGTCCTTGTATTCGCCGGTGCCGCTGTTGCCGATCTCGGTGAACACACCCTTGTTGCGCTTCTCGATCAGGTAGACGTTAGGGTCACCATCGGCGATCGCCTGGATCTCGCCCTTCTTCACAGCCACGTCCAGCAGGTCGGCCGGATAGACGCGCCATTCGACGTCCTTGTCGATGTTCACGCCGCGCTTGGCCAGGTGGATCGCGAAGAAGTTCTTGGCCGGGCTGTTCAGGTCGGACACGCCGATGGTCTTGCCCTTGAGCTGCTTCCAGTCGGTCACGCCGGCCTCCTTCACCCCGACCATGCGCAGGCAACCGCCGTGCGCGGCGCCGATCACCTTGACGTCGAAGCCGGACTCCAGCGGTTTGAGCCAGCGATGGATCAGGCCGACGCCGACATCGGCCTTGCCGGTCGCCAGCGCCTCCAGCAGCTGGTCGGTGGAACCGCCCCAGTTGAGCAGTTCGACCTGCAGGCCGTTCTTCTCGAAGATGCCTTTCTCCTGCGCCACCACCACCGGAGACAGGCAGAACGCCACCGCGCTCCAGGCGAAGGTCAGCTTGTGCGGCGCACCTGCGGACAAGGCATTGCCGGCGGCCAGGGATCCCCCGATCCCGGCCAGCGCGGCGGCGCTCCCTGCGCGCAGCACATCGCGGCGCGACCAGGAGGAGGGTTGATGGTGTTCAGGCAAGAGGAGATCTTTTTTCATGTGCTCGTGGCTCCACTGGATTGATCGGAAACAAAACGGGTGCGACGAAATGCCGCAGACAGGGCAATATGGAGCAAGCGCGCACGCGGGCAAAAGAATAAGAATGCGCTTCGATATGCGCGTTTTTGCGCATGTCGATATGCCGTTTTCGTCGATGGGGGATGCGTCCTGGGTGTCTCCGGCGTTCGGAAAACGACACTGGGTTCCTGCGTTCGCAGGGACGACACTGAGGAGGTGGCTTGAAACAGCGTGCGTTCGAGCACTCTCCTTCCTGTCGTTGCTGCGAACGCAGGAACCCAACGCGCCATGCCATCGCATATCCATATGCGCATTGCTTCGTTGCCGCCCACGCCGGCACAGCGGGAAACTGCATCCTCATCTGCAGCGGCGGGCAGCGCCGATCCACCACAACAACGAGGACGCCATGACATCACTGAACCACTATCTGAGCGAGAAGCGCAGCGCCGTGCTGGCGCGCGAAGCGCTGATCGACGCCGGCAACGCCGGTCCCAATGCGCTGGCCGCGCGCGTGACGGCCGAAGGGCGCAGCGGCGTGCGCCGTATCCGCATCCGCGACCATCAAGTCATCAGCGACAGCCCGCCGGACTTCGCCGGCTACAACCTGGGGCCGAGTTCGCCCGAGTTGCAGCTGGGCGTGCTGGGTTCCTGCGTGACGCACATCTTCCTGATCCAGGCGTCGCACCGCCAGGTGCCCATCGATTCGCTGGAGGTGGAAGTCAGCGGCCGCATCGACCCGCGCGGCGGCCGCCCGGGCCATGAAGACATTCCCGTCTGGCCGCACGACATCGGTTATGTGGTGCACCTGGAGTCGCCAGCGTCGGAGGCCGAGGTGAAGGCGCTGTTCGAGGCGGTCGAGGCCACATGCCCCATCCTCAACCTGCTGCGCAATCCGCAGCAGATCCGCGCCGAGGTCAAGCACAAGCGCACCGCGTCGCAGGACAAGCGAACGGATGTGGAAGACACGCTCGCCTGAGCGCGAATCCGGACATGCACCGCCGGCCGGCTGCCTCCATCGGGGCAGCCGGCCGGCGGCATTGATGCGGCGCGCGGCAGGCGGGCCGGAAATTGCTTATAGTTTGTGCTGGAGCCGGCGCAGACCGACCGCCCGAGAGGGCATAACAAGGGAGCGAGACATGAGCGTGCACCACGCAACATCAAGCGCAGCCGTAGTCACACCCTACGCCAGGGCGACGGCGCAACCGGCCGCGCCGGTACGCGGCAAGAACCTGTGGCGGCTGCGCTCCTTCATCACCGAATTCGCCGATCTCCTGTCCACCGCGCCGGTGGAAGAGACCATCCTCTACGTCGGCGGCGACCTGCTGCGCCAACTGGTGGTGCATGACGACTGGCTGCCCGACGAGTTCGCGCAGCCCGATCCCGAACGTTACCGCCAATACCTGCTGCACGCCGATTCGGCGCAGCGCTTTTCCATCGTCAGCTTCGTCTGGGGCCCGGGCCAGCGCACGCCCATCCACGACCACACCGTGTGGGGCCTGATCGGCATGCTGCGCGGCGCCGAACACGCGCAGTCGTATTCGCTGGCGCGCGGCACGCCCGAGCAGATAGGCCCGCCGGTGCTGCTGAAGCCGGGCGCGGTGGAGGCGGTCTCGCCCAACAGCGACGATTTGCACGACGTGCACCAGGTCAGCAACGCCTTCGACGACCGCGTCTCCATCAGCATCCACGTCTACGGCGGCAACATCGGCGCCGTACGGCGCTCGGTCTACCAGCCTGACGGCCAGCGCAAGTTGTTCATCTCCGGCTATTCCAATTCCACCTTGCCCAATATCTGGGACCTTTCAGCAGAGCAGCAATGACCACCGTTCACCAGACCTCGCCCATCCCCGTCGTCACCTATCCCGAAGTGCGCGCCGCCCTGCTGGCGCGCGAGGAAATCGCCCTGCTCGACGTGCGCGAGGAAGCCCCGCATGCCGAGGCGCACCCGCTGTTCGCGGCCAACTTTCCGTTCTCGCACCTGGAGCTCAACGCCTACACCCGCCTGCCGCGCCGCGACACCCGTATCGTCACGCTGGACGACGGCGAGGGTCTGGCCACGCGCGCGGCGCTGCGCCTGCGTGCGCTGGGTTATACCAATGTGGGCGTGCTGGCCGGCGGCGTGCGCGGCTGGCGCGAGGCCGGCGGCGAGCTGTTCCAGGATGTGAACGTGCCCAGCAAGGCCTTCGGCGAGCTGGTCGAGGCAGAACGCCATACGCCCTCGCTGTCGGCGCAGGAGGTCAAGGCATTGCTTGATGAGAAGGCCGACGTGGTGGTGCTGGATGCGCGCCGCTTCGAGGAATACCAGAACATGAACATCCCCGGCTCGGTCAGCGTGCCCGGCGCCGAGCTGGTGCTGCGCGTGCGCGCGCTGGCGCCGGACCCGGCCACCCGCGTGATCGTCAACTGCGCCGGCCGCACGCGCAGCATCATCGGCACCCAGTCGCTGGTCAACGCCGGCATTCCCAACCAGGTGCATGCGCTGCGCAACGGCACCATCGGCTGGACCCTCGCCGGGCAGCAGCTGGAGCACGGCCAGGCGCGCCGATTCTCGGAGCAGCTCGGGACCGCCCAGCAGGAAGAGGCGCGGCGCCAGGCGAAGTCAGTCGCCGAGCGCGCCGGCGTCAGGCGCGTCGCGCTGGCCGATATCGGGTCGCTGGAACAGCCGGGCCGCACGCTCTACCGCTTCGACGTGCGCACGCCGGAGGAGTATCGCGCCGGCCACCTGCCGGACTTTTTGTCCGCGCCCGGCGGCCAGCTGGTGCAGGAGACCGAGATGAACGCACCGGTGCGCGGCGCACGCATCGTGCTGGCCGACGACGATGGCGTGCGCGCCGACATGAGCGCCTCCTGGCTGGCGCAGATGGGTTGGGATGTGCATGTGGTCGACGGCGTCACGCCAAAGGATCTGTCGGTGGCCGGCGATGCGCCGCGCCCCTTGCCGGCGATCGCCGTCACCGCGCAACAGCGCATCAGCCCGCAGCAGCTGAAGGCCTGGCTGGATGCGGACAACGGCAGCACCGGCACCGTGGTGCTGGATTTTTCGCTCAGCGCGCGTTACGTCGCGCGGCACATTCCCGGCGCCTGGTTCACCTTGCGGTGGCAGATTGCGGACGCCGCGCGCAAGTTCCCGTCGGCCTCGCGCTTCGTGGTCACCTGCGGCAGCTCGCTGCTGGCGCAGTTCGCCGTGACCGACCTGCAGGCGCTGGCGGCCCAGCCGGTGTATCTGCTGGAGGGCGGCAACAATGCATGGGAGCAGGCCGGCCTGCCGCTGGCAAGCGGCGAGGAGCGGCTGCTGTCGCCGCGCATCGATCGCTATCGTCGTCCCTATGAAGGCACCGACAATGCCGCTGCGGCCATGCAGGCGTATCTCGATTGGGAGTTCGGCCTGGTCGAGCAGCTCGGGCGCGACGGCACCCACGGCTTCTTCGTGATCTGATTTTTCCTAGCCGAGCGGCCGCCTGCGGATCTGCGCCGGCAGCCGCGTCCACGGCAGCTGCGCCGGGTCGAGGGCGAACGCGCCCGGCGCTGCGCACACCAATATGTCGGCCGCGATGGGCGCGAAGTCGGCGCGAAAATGCACGGTGCTCTTCACCGCGATGATGTCCAGCTCTTCCGGCGTCAGGCCGACGAAGCGCAGCAGCGCAAGATCGAGCAGCTGCACCGGCTGCGATACCACGATCACGTTCACCCGGCCGATGGCCAGCAGCGCGCTCGGCCCCAGCGTCAGGCGGTAGCCGCGAAATACACTGCCGGTGGCGTCGACCACGCCGTCGTGCAGCGTGACGACGCGCGCGCCGGTCTCCAACGGCGCATCGCCTGTGATGCCGGAGCGGCCGCCCAGCGCCAGTGCCAGATCGGCGCCGACGCCGGCCGCATGCGCTGCTGCCGCCGCCTGCGGATCGACCAGCAGGCCGATCACGGCGTTCGCATCCGCGCGCACCAGCTCGCGCAGCAGGCCGGTGGTGTCGGCGCTGCCGCCGGCGCCGGGGTTGTCCTGGGCGTCGGCGATCACTACTGGCCGATGCGCTTGCTGTCGGCCTTGCTCCACGATTTGCAGGGCCCGCGCCACGGCGCCGCGGGCGTCGAAGATCTCACCATTGAATGTTGCCTCGGCGTCCAGCGTTGCCTGCAGCAACTGTTCCACCGTGCGCTCGGCTTGCGCGGCGTCGCGCCCGTATGCCCACACCACCGGCCCGCACTCGGCGACATCGGCGGCCGGAAAGCCCATGGTGAAGTTGGCGGGCGCGTCGTTCTGTTGCTCCAGCGTCTGCGTCAGCGCCTGCAATGCGCGCGCCGGTTCCAGATCGGTGCATTGCCAGCACATGGGAATGAGGAAGGGGATGCGGCGCCACGCCATGAGAGGACGGCGCTGCCCGGACAGCAATCGCAGCAGCCAGTCAAAGGCGCGCGCGCCGGTGGCTGCCATGTCCACGTGCGGATAGGTGCGGTAGGAGAGCAGCAAATCTGCCTGCGCCAGCATGCGTGGCGAGACGTTGGCGTGCAGGTCCAGGCTGGCCACCAGCGGCACCTCGGGGCCGATGGCCGCGCGCACCCGCTGCAGCAGTTCGCCGTCGGCGTCGTCGATGTGTTCGGCCGCCATGGCGCCGTGCAGGTCGAGGTAGACGGCGTCGGGCCGGTGCTGCGCCAGACGCTCCAGCAGCAGCGTGCTCATGCGCTCGAAGGCCTCGCGTGTCACGCGCCCCGAGGGGCCGGCCGCGGCCCAGGCCAGCGGCAGCAACTCCACCGAAGCGGCCCGCGCCGCGGCGTCGATGAGGCCGGCGATGGGGATGTTGCGCGGCGCTTGTTCCGGCGCGCTCGCCATCGTCTCCAGCAGGGCCGGCCCTTGCAGCAAGCCCGGCCAGGTGTCGGCCGCGAGCAGATTTTCCCAGCGTGTGGGGACGGGGCTGAAGGTGTTGGTTTCATGCTGGAAACCGCCGATGGCAATACGCATGATGGGATGTTGTCCTGTCGATAACGAAAGACGGCCGTGCCGCCGGGCGAACAGAAGCTAACTACAGCGGGAACGATCCGTCAAAGTCGAATGTCGCATAAACTTATTTCGAATTCTGATTTTCCCTGGCAGTTCCGAGAACCTAAACTCTTGCACTTTGCCCGTCGGGCGTCAGAGCTTTCATGGCGTGCGATCCGGGCAGGCATCACCATCCGGAGTAGCAGTGAATCCCGAATCAGCAAACGCAGTGCGCGTCGGCATCGACGTCGGCGGCACCTTTACCGATTTCGTCCTTTATGATGCCGGCCGCAAGCGCCTGGCTTACCACAAGCAACCCAGCACGCCCGCCGATCCCGCGCTGGCGGTGCGCGACGGATTGGTCGCGCTGATCGCCAAGCAGGGGCTTTCACCTTCCGACGTCGGCGTGCTGCTGCATGGCACCACCATCGGCCTGAACGCCATCATCCAGCGCCGCGGCGCGCGGGTGGCGCTGATCGCCAGCGAGGGCTTTCGCGACGTGCTGGAGATCGGCCGCGCGCGCATGCCGTCTTCCTTCGACTTCCACGCCACCCGTGAAGAACCCTTCCTGCCGCGCGAGCGCGTGCTGGAAATCGGCGCGCGCTTCAACCGCGAGGGCGAGGCCACGCGCTGGCCCGGCGCCGACGAGATCGCCCGCGTCGCCGACGGCATCGGCAAGCTGGAATGCGACGCCGCCGTGCTGATGCTGATCAACGGCTTCCTCCAGCCCGAGCGCGAGGCCGAGCTGGCCGCCGCGCTGCAGGCCGCCTTGCCGGCGCATGCGCGCGAGGTCGCAGTGCTCTCGGCAGCGCAGACCTGGCCGGAGATCCGCGAATACGAACGCACCGTGGTGGCCACGCTCAACGCTTATATCCAGCCGCTGATGCGCCGCTATTTCGAGCGGCTGGCGCAGTTGATGGGCGATCTCGGCGTGTCCGCGCCCATCCTGGTGACCGCTTCCAACGGCGGCTCGCTGTCGCTGCAGGGCGCGCTGGCGCGCCCGATCGACACCGTACTGTCCGGCCCCGCCTCGGGCGTGGTGGCCGCTGCGCGCCTGGCCGATCAATCGCAGACGCCGCGCATCGTCACCTTTGACATGGGTGGCACCAGCAGCGACATCGCGGTCTCCCAGCACGGCCAGGCCGAGATGGTCACCCGCACCGAGATCGGCGGCCTGCCGCTGGTGCTGCCGGTGGTGGGCGTGTCGGCCATCGGCGCCGGCGGCGGCTCGCGCATTCGCGTCGATGAGCACGGCGTGCTCAAGGTCGGACCGGAAAGCGCCGGCGCCGATCCGGGCCCGGCCTGTTACGGTCGCGGCGGCAGCGACGCCACCGTCACCGATTGTTATCTTGCCACCGGCGTGCTGGATGCCGACGCCTTCGTCGGCGGCGCCATGAAGTTGTATCCCGAGCGCGCCATCGCCGCGCTCGACAAGGTCGCCGCTGCGCTGGGCGACACCAAGCCCGACGCCGCCATTCGCGCAGCTTCCGGCGCACTGGCCATCGCCACTGCGCAGATGGCCTCCGAACTGCGCAAGAGCCTGGCCCAGCGCGGCCTGGATCCGGCCGAGTTCGCGCTGGTGCCGTTCGGCGGCGCCGGTCCCACCCACGCCAACTGGCTGGCCGAAGAAGCCGGCCTGCAACACGTGCTGGTGCCGCAAAAGCCCGGCACCTTCTGCGCGCTGGGCGCGGCCACCTCCGACTTGCGGCGCGACTTCGTACGCAGCCTGCGCGTGGCCATCGACGAACGCAGCGCGGCCGAGGTTGGCGCGATCTGGAACGCCTTGGCGCAGCAGGCTCAGACGTGGGTTGACGAACAAGGCGTGCAGGAAGCCGGCAGCGCCACCGAACTGCGCCACGCACTGGACATGCGCTACGCCGGCCAGGCCTACGAGCTGAGCGTGGCCTTGCCCGAACCCTTGCCCGCGCCGCTCAACGCGCAGGCGCTGACCGAAGCCTTCCACCGCGAGCATGAACGCCTGTACGGCTTTCGCGACGAGGACGCGCCGGTTGAAGTATCGACCATCCGCCTGGCCATCGTCGGCCGCCTGGCCAAGGCCGGCAGCGCCGGGCGCGCTGCAGGTATCGGCAGCCCGGCGCCGCGTGCGCGGCGTCGCGTGTTCCTGCGCGGCGGCTGGCATGAGGCCGGGGTGTACGCACGCGAAGATCTCGGCGCCGGCGACTTGCTGCAGGGGCCGGCCGTGATCGAACAGGAAGACACCACGGTGCTGGTGCTGCCGGGCTGGCAGGGGCAGACCGACCGTCACGGCAATCTGCATCTGAAGCCGCTGGACGCGCAAGTGAAGGGAGCACACGCATGAAACTCGATCCGGTAAGCATAGAAATCCTCGGCAACAAGCTGACCTCGGTGGCCGAGGAGATGTGCCTGACGCTGCAGCGCACAGGCCGCACGCTGTACGTGAAAGAGACGGCCGACTTCTGCTGCGCGCTGGCCGGCCTGGACGGCAAGTTCTTCGCCTATCCGCGCGCGCTGGGCGTGTCCGGCTTCGTCGGCCTGGATTGCAGCACCGCCATCGAGGCGGTTGGCGCGCTGGAGCCGGGCGACGTGATCCTGACCAACGACCCCTATCGTTCGCGCGGCCTGGCGACCCACCTGCCGGACCTGCAGGTGATCGAGCCGTATTTCCACGACGGACGCATCGTCGCTTACGGCTGGGGCTTCCTGCACGCATCGGATGTCGGCGGCAAGGTGCCCAGCAGCATATCGCCGACCAACCATGAGATCTTCCAGGAAGGCCTGCAGATTCCACCAGTGAAGATCATGCGCGCCGGTCGCATGAACGAGGACGTGGCGTTGCTGTTTCGCGCCAACAGCCGCACGCCGGACGCCAACATGGGTGACCTCAAGGCGATGCTGGGCGCGCTGGCCACCGGCCGCGAGCGCGTGGCGCAGACATTGGCCCAGCACGGCGAGCAAGCCTTCCTCGACGCCCAGGGCGACCTGGTGGAATACGCCGCGCTGCGCGCCCGCACGGTGCTTTCGCGCATTCCCGAAGGCACCTACCGCTTTACCGATTACCTCGACGACGAGGCCGGCGCCGGCCTGCCGGTACGCATCGCGCTGGCGGTGACCTTGAAGGGCGGCGATATCGAACTGGACTTCACCGGCAGCGACCCGCAGGTGGCCGCCGCCATCAATATTCCCAGCCACGGCCTGCCGCATGCGTGGCTGACGCTGCGCATCCTGGCGCTGGTGGCGACGCTGGACAAGGGCGTGCCGATCAATGCCGGCCTGTTGCAGCCGGTGTCGGTGGTGGCGCCGGCCGGCAGCATCGTCAACCCCTTGCCGGGCGCCGCCGTCGGCGTGCGCCACGCGGCTGCGGTGCGCGTCAACGATGCGTTGAACGGCGTGCTGGGCCAGGCCTTGCCCGAACACATGCCCTCGGCCAGCGGCGGCACCATCATCCCGGTGGTGGTGGCCGAGCCTTCGCGTCATGGCCACGGCCAGAACGTGCAGGTGGTCGAGCCCATGGTCGGCGGCACCGGCGCTCGTCGTGGGCGCGACGGCGCCGACGGCCGCGACAGCAGCATCTCCAACCTCTCCAACAACCCGGTCGAAACGGTGGAGGCCGAGACCGGCGTGGAGATTGTGCGTTATGGCCTGCGCGCCGACTCCGCCGGCGCCGGCCAATGGCGCGGCGGCAACGGCCAGGAGATCCGCTTCCGCATCCTGCAGGACGACAGCTTCGTGCTGGCGCGCGGCATGGAGCGCCTGCGCTTTCGTCCGTGGGGGGCGCAGGGCGGTGGCCCGGGCGCGCCGGCGCGGCTGGTGCTGCAGCGTCCCGGCGAATCGCCGCGCGAGCTGGGCAAGATCGACCTGCTGCCGGTGGCCGCCGGTGACGAGATCGCGATCCAGACCCCCGGCGGCGGCGGCTGGGGCAATCCCTTCGCGCGCGATCCGGCCGCAGTGCTGGCCGACGTGCGGCGCGGCCTGCTGTCGCCGGATGCGGCGCGCCGCGACTACGGCGTGGCGCTGGCCAATGGCGCCGACGGCCTGGCGCTGGACGATGTCGCCACCGCCGCCTTGCGCAATGCCGAGCCGGCGCCGCGCAGCCGCTTCGGCGCCGAGCGCGACGCCTGGGACCGGGTGTTCCCGCCGGCCCAGCTGGATCGTCTCAACGCGGCGTTGTTCGCAATGCCGCCGGCGGCCCGTCCGCGTCGCCGCCGCCAGGTCTTCGCGGCGGCGCTGGCGACCTTGCCGGAAGGCTTCCCGCAGGCGCTCGCGCATGACAACGCCATCGCCCAGGCCGCCGCGCATTTCGTGCGCGAGGTCGATGCCTGTAGCTCGTCCTGATGCCGTTGAAACCGAACCCGCTTCTTTCGTTTCGTCGACCGAAATCCGATCCAACAACATGGAGAACAACACCGTGAAATCGATCCGCCTCATTCCGACCCTGGCCGTCACCCTGGTCGCTGCCGCCATCCTCGCCGCTTGCGGCGACAAGCAACCCGACGCACCGCAAGCCGGCGCCGCCGCGCCTGCGCCGGCCGCCACCGACAAGGTGGTGATCGGCGTCTACGGCGGCGATTGGGAAAAGAACATCCGCGCCGCCGGCCTGGAGCAGTACGCCAAGGACAACAAGATCAACGTCGAGATCGTGCCGGGCGCGGACGCCGAGTGGCTGGCCAAGCTGCGCGCGGCCAACGGCAACAACCCGCCGTACGACATCGTGGTGTTCCAGCCCGACTCGGTGCAGCGCGCCGCCGCGGCCGGCCTGCTGCAGCCGCTGGAGGCGTCCAACATCCCTAACCTGGCCAAGCTTTATCCCTCGGTGCAGGAGAAATTCACCAAGGACGGCAAGACCTTCGCCGCCGCCTTCAGCCTGGGCCAGCTCGGCCTGGCCTACCGCACCGACCTGGTCAAGACCCCGCCCAAGAGCTGGCTGGACCTGTGGAATCCCGAGTACAAGGGCCACGTCGCGATCTCTTCGCCGACCTATGCCGCCGGCCTGCAATTCTTCGCCGGCCTGACCCACGCGCTGGGCGGTGAATTGAAGAACGACGCCGATGTCGAGAAGACCTTCGCCAAGCTGGCCGAGCTGAAGGGCAACGCAGTCGCCTTCCCAGACAGCCCGGGCGCGATCCAGACCCTGCTGGAGCGCGGCGACGCATGGGTGGTGCCGTACTGGGACGGCCGCGTGTTCGCGCTGCAAAAGAGCGGCCTGAAGGTGGGCTTCGCCTACCCGAGCGACGGCCCGGTGGTGGGCGCAGCCAACTGGGTCATCGCCAAGGGCGCGCCCAACCTGGCCAACGCCTACAAGCTGGTTGACTTCCTCTCCAGCGACAAGGTGCAGAAGAACTTCTCGGACGGATCGCTCTACGGCATGACCAACCAGGACGTGCAATACAACGAGGAGCTCAAGGGCAAGGTGCAGGTCGGCGAAGAGGCGTACAAGAAGCTGATCTGGATCGACTACGAGGCCGCGACTCCCAAGGTCGCCGACTGGAGCACCCGCTGGGCGCAAGCCCTGGGCAACGGAAAGTAAGCGCCGCATGAGTGCTATCGATATCCGTGGCGTGGCGCGCCGCTTCGGCGCGTTGCAGGCGCTGGACGGCGTGGACCTCTCGATCGCCCAGGGCGAGTTCTTCTCGCTGCTGGGCCCCAGCGGTTGCGGCAAGACCACGCTGCTCAACATCATCGCCGGCTTCCTCGAGCCCAGCGCCGGCAGCGTCGCCATCGGCGGGCGCGACATCACCCGCCTGGCGCCGCACCAGCGCGATATCGGCATGGTGTTTCAAAACTATGCGTTGTTTCCGCATCTGAACGTGTTCGACAACGTCGCCTACGGCCTGCGCGTGCGCAAGTTCAAGGGCGATGCGGTGCGCGAGCGCGTGGCCGAGATGCTGGCGCTGGTGCGCCTGTCGGAGTTGGCCGAGCGCATGCCGCACCAACTTTCCGGCGGCCAGCAGCAGCGCGTGGCGATCGCCCGCGCGCTGGCGATCCGGCCGCAGGTGCTGCTGCTGGACGAACCGTTGTCCAACCTCGACGCCAAGCTGCGCAAGGACATGCAGGCCGAGCTGCGCCGCCTGCAGCGCGACGTCGGCATCACCACCGTGATGGTGACGCACGACCAGGAAGAAGCGCTGGGCCTGTCGGACCGCATCGGCATCCTCGGCGGCGGCCACCTGCAGCAGGTGGGCACGCCGCTGGCGTTGTACCGCCAGCCGGCCAACCGCTTCGTCGGCGAGTTCGTCGGCCAGGCCAACCTGATCGCCGTGCAGTCCGAAGGCGGCGGCTATTTCAATGCGCTGTCGCATGCGGCGGCCGACGGCGTGCCGCTGCGCCTGCTGGCCGACCAGGCGGGCGCGGGCGGCGTGTTGTTCCTGCTGCGTCCGGAACGTATCCGCCTGGCGGAGATTGACGGCGCGCCCGCCGCCCCCAATGCGGTCGACGGCACCGTGCGTGAAGCCAGCTACGCCGGCGCCGAGCTGCACCTGACGGTGGCGCTGGCCGGGGCAGGGGAGCTGCAGGTGGCCGCGCCCGAATCGCTGTTCGGGCAGGTGCCGCCGCCCGGCGTAGGCGTGCGCCTGTCGTGGGAGCCGCACGACCTGGTGGCGCTGCCGGACGCCGACGCCGCCGGCGCCCGAACAGTGCCGGGACGCACGGCATGAGCCGCGGCAAGGTCGCCGGCGGCGCATGGTTCCCCTGGCTGCTGTTGACGCCCGGCATGTTGTTCCTGATCGCCTTCCTGGTGGCGCCAGGCCTGCTGTTGGCGGCGCTCTCGCTGCGCGATGTCGACGGCATGCTGATGGTGCTGCCGACCTACAGCCTGTCCCAATACATCACCGTCTTCACCAGCGCCGGCTACCTGGACGCGCTCGGCACCACGCTGTGGGTGGCCGGCCTGACCGCGCTCCTGTGCGTGCTGCTGGCGTGGCCTGCGGCCTGGCTGCTGGTCAACACCCGCAGCCGCACCTGGCGCACGGTGCTGTACGTGATCCTGATTTCGCCGCTGCTGACCAGCGTGGTGATCCGCACCTTTGCCTGGATCGTGCTGCTGGCGCAGAACGGCCTGATCAACGACGTGCTGCGCAAGCTCGGCGTGATCGATACGCCGCTGGCGCTGCTGTGGAACATGAAGGCGGTGATCGTGGCCTACGTGCAGGTGATGCTGCCGTTCGCGGTGCTGCCGCTGGCGACCTCGCTGGGCGAGATCCCGGCCGCCTTGCCGCGCGCCTCGCAAAGCCTGGGCGCGGGCGCCCGTCACACCTTCTTCCACGTGCTGCTGCCGCTGACCATTCCCGGCATGATGAGCGGCGCCATCATCGTGTTCGCGCTGGCCGCCGGCAGCTACGTCACGCCACTGCTGATCGGCGGACGCCTGCAGCCGCTGTTGCCGATCAATATTTATCAACAGGCGCTGCAGATCGCCAACCTGCCGCTGGCGGCCGCCTTGTCGCTGACCCTGCTGGCGGTCACCGCGATCATCGCCGCCGTCATGAGCCGCCTGCAAAAACAATGGGAGCGCCGCGTCTATGGCCACTGACAACGACACCCTGGCCACCTCCGGCGGTCCCTGGCGCTGGGCCGGCGTGGGCGCGGGGGCCTTGGTCTATCTGTTCCTGCTGCTGCCGGTGCTGGTGATCTTCCTCTCCGCCTTCAGCCCCGAGGCGTATCCGCAGTTTCCGCCCAAGTCACTTTCGCTGCGCTGGTTCCAGGCCTTCGTCGACAACGGCGCGTGGCTGCGCGCCTTGCAGGTGAGCGCCTGGCTGCTGCTGGTGGTAACGCCGCTGACCACCATTCTCGGCACCACCGCCGCTTATGCGCTGGCGCGGCTGGATTTTCGCGGGCGCGAGCTGGTGCAGGCCTTCGTGCTGTCGCCGCTGATTATCCCGCAAGTGGTGCTGGGCATCGCGCTGCTGTACGTGCTGACCGCCGCCGGCCTGGCCGGCTCGATGCTGGGGCTGGCCATCGGCCACACGCTGGTGGCGCTGCCCTATGCGGTGCGCACCGTCTCGGTCAGCCTGGCCAGCATGGATCGCCGGCTGGAATCGGCCTCGATGAACCTGGGCGCCACCCCGGCCTACACCTTCCGCCACGTGACCTTGCCGCTGATCCGCCCGGGTATCGTGGCCGGCGCGGTGTTCGCGGCCGTGACCTCGTTCGGCGAGGTGTCGGTCAGCCTGTTCCTGACCGCGCCCGGCACGGTGACCATGCCGGTGCGCATCTTCACTTACATCGACCAGACCTTCGACCCGGTGGTCAACGCCGTCTCGGCGGTGTTCATCGTGCTGGCGGTGGCTGCGCTGGTGCTGATCGAACGCACCATCGGCCTGACCAAGGCGATGTAATTTCCCCGTCCGCTTCCCGTCGCGCGGGAAGCGGCGTCTGTTGCGTCTGCGTTTGGCCTCATGCTTGTCAAGAAGGTCATATTCCCGTCACACGAATTAAATATGATCGCCGATTGATCAAAATTTCATTCGCGGGATAGCATGGTGGACGGCCAATTCAGCCTTACCCCGGCGATGGGGAACAAACTGTTTCAACCGACGGCGGGGGCGCTGGCGGTGACGGTACCGGTGGTGTCGTTCGACGAGAACAACGCCAAGGTATTGGAGGTGTTCGGCCAGCACAAGGAGCTGGTGAGCCTGCCGGTGGTGGAGGGGGATCGCCCGATCGGGCTGATCAGCCGGCATATCTTCATGTCGCAAATGTCCAAGCCCTATCACCGCGAACTCTATGAGCGCAAGAGCTGCATCGCCTTCATGGACAAGGATCCGCTGATCGTCGAAGGCGACACCTCGGTCGAGACCGTGGGTGCGCTGGCGGTCGCCTCGGGCGACAAGACGCTGGCCGACGGTTTCCTGATCGTCGAGCAGGGTCGCCTGCTGGGCCTGGGGTCCGGTCTGGAGCTCATGCGCGAGCTGGTCGCCCTGCAGGTGGAAAAGAACCGCCAGGTGATGCAGAGCATCGACTACGCCAGCGTGATCCAGCGCGCCATGCTGAGCACCTCGCGCTCGGCCATGTCGCAGGCGCTGGACGACGCCTGCCTGATCTGGGAGCCGCGCGACGTGGTCGGCGGCGACTTCTACCATTTTGAACATCACGCCGACGGCTGGTTCGCCGCCGTCGCCGACTGCACCGGCCACGGTGTGCCGGGCGCCTTCCTGACCCTGATCGCATCCTCTTCGCTCAAGCAGGCGCTGGAGCTGCACGGTCCGCGCGATCCGGCGCAGGTGATGAACGAGGTCAACCGCAGCATGAAGCGCGTGCTGGGCCAGCATGCCAGCTCCGAAAAGCAATCCGAATCCGACGACGGCATGGACGCCTGTTTCTTCTGGTTCGACACCGGCAGCCGCCAACTGACCTGCGCCAACGCCAAGATGTCGCTGTTCGTGCTGGCCGCCGACGGCGAGGAAGTGCAGACCATTGACGGCAAGCGCACCGGCCTGGGCTATGTCGACACGCCCGACGACATGCGCTGGGAAAACCGCAGCGTGCAGGTCGGTCTTGACGCCATCGTGTTCGTCTCCACCGACGGCATCATCGACCAGATCGGCGGCGCCAAGAACATCGCCTTCGGCAAGCAGCGCCTGCGCCGCGCGCTGCAGGAACATCGCCACCTGCCGATGGCCGAGCTGGGCCGTCAGGTCATGGCCGGCCATCTCGACTACCAGGGGACGCAGCGTCGCCGCGACGACGTTACCTTCTTCGGCGCTCGCCTGGGCGGCGCCGCCAACCAACCTGATGAGCAACACGCATGAGCGGTATTCAGACTGAATGGGCCGAGTTCCATCGCTACGTCGAGCGGCGCGATGTGATCTTCTACTACGTCGGCTATTTTTCGCAGAGCATCATCGCGGCCATGGCCGACGCCGTCAAACTGCGCGCCGAATACGCCGGCGCGATGGGGCAGACGCGACGCAAGCTGTTTTCTTCCTTCGTCGAAATGGCGCAGAACATCGTCCACTACTCGTCCGACCTGCACGAGAAGGAAGGCCGCGCCACCGAACCTTCGATGCGCCACGGCGCGGTGTTCATCTCGCTGACCGACGGCGTTTATTACCTGCACTGCGCCAACCCGGTGGACAGCGAAATGGCCGACAAGCTGCGTCCCAAGCTGGAGCGCCTGCGCTCGCTGACCATCGACGAGATCAAGGCCGAATACAAGGAAATGCTGCGCGCCGAAACGCCGCCCGACAGCAAGGGCGCGGGCCTCGGCTTCCTGACCGTGGCGCGCGACGCCAGCGCGCCGCTGGACTTCGAATTTTCTGTGCCGGACGCGGACGGCGCCTCGACCTTCTACCTGAGGGCCACCATCTGACGAAGCCCGCCTGCCGGGCCTCTCTGCATTTTGGATATGAACCATGGACAATTTATTTATCGCCGCTAGCGCCAGCTCCCCCGAAGTCGATTTCCGCTTCGAGCAGCGCGTGCTTTCCCTGAAGGGCGAGTCGTACCCGGAGAACGCGGCCCAGTTCTGGGGCGAGATCATCGCCACGCTGCGCCGCTTCCTCGACGACGACCAGGCCGGCGCCGCCATCACCGTCAACGTGGCGCTGTCTTACTTCAACAGCTCCAGCACCAAGATGCTGTTCTCGCTGTTCGACGCCTTGAACGAGAAGGCCGAGGCCGGCACCGACGTGATCCTGAACTGGTACCACGACGAGGATGACGACACCATCTTTGAATTCGGCCAGGAGCTGCAGGAAGACTTCGCCGCGCTCAAATTCAACGACCACGCGGTACAAAGCTGATGACCGACGTCGACCTTTTCGAGGAAGAAGCGGAAGCCCTGGAGCGCGCCAAAAGCGTGCTCTCCAGCGGCACCGACGACTTCGCGCGCTATCGCGCCGCGCTGGAAGAACTGATGCAGCACTACGGCCAGCTGATGCGCCAGAGCCGTCGCTTGATTTCGCGCAGCGACCGCACCGAGCGCGAACTAAACCTGCTCAACGCCCGCCTCAAGCAGCTCAGCGACGAACTGGAATACAAGGCCAGGCACGACAACCTGACCGGCGCCCTGAACCGCGGCGCGGTCTTTGACAGCGCGCACCGCATCCTGGAGCAGTCGGCCATGTCGGTGATCGTACTGGACATTGATTTCTTCAAGCGCATCAACGACGAATTCGGCCACCCGACCGGCGATGCGGTGATCCGCGAACTGGTCAACCGCCTGCGCGTGGCGCTGGACGGCGTCGGCCTGATCGGCCGCGTGGGCGGCGAAGAGTTTTCCATCCTGCTGGCCGACATGCCGCTGGACGAGGCGGTGCTGCATGCCGAGCGCATTCGTCATGCGATCGCCGGCGAAGCCTTCCCCTGCCTGCCATCGCGCCCGGTCACCTCCAGCTTCGGCGTCTCGTGGAGCGCCGCCGGCGGCGACTTCGAAGACGCCTATGCGCGCGCCGACCAGGCGCTGTACGAAGCCAAGCGCGGCGGCCGCAATCGCGTGGAGCGCGAGTCGGCGGCGTAAATACAGCTGCGATCAAAGAGATATGGCGACGCCGGCTGCCGCGCACAGCAGCACCGCCAGCCACGCAGGACAGCGGCCCGATTGCAGCGCCGCCAGAGCTGCCAGCGCAACGGCGAAATCCACCGGTCGCAGCAGCGCCGCGGCGCCGACGGGCTGGTACAGCGCTGCAGCCAGCAGTCCGACCACCGCCGCATTCACGCCGGCCAGAGCAGTCTGCATGCGGGCGTTGGCGCGCAGCGTCGTCCAGAACGGCATGGCGCCGGCCACCAGCAGAAAGGACGGTGCGAAGATCGCCAGCAAGCACAGCATGCCGCCGCTCCAGCCGCTTGGCCCGGCCTGCATCGACGCCCCGAGGAAGGCGGCAAAGGTGAACAGCGGCCCCGGCACCGCCTGCGCCGCGCCATAGCCCGCCAGGAATACATCGTTGTCGACCAGACCGGTCGGCACTACTTCCGCCTGCAGCAGCGGCAACACTACGTGGCCACCGCCGAACACCATGGCGCCGACGCGAAAGAACGCGTCGACATCGGCCAGCGCGCGCGATGACAGCGCACTCGACAGCAGCGGCAAGGCAGCCAGCAATCCGAAGAACAGCAGCAGCCAGATGATGCCGGCCCGTTTGCCCACGGGCGCCGGCAGGGCTTCGTGAACCGCTTCATGCGGTGCGCGCAGCAACAGCAACCCGACGACGGCGGCGATGGCGATGACGGCGAGCTGGCCCAGGGCGCCCGGCAGCAGCAGCGTGGCGGCGCCTGCCAGCGCAGCGATGACGACGCGCGGCGCATCGGTACACAGCTTGCGCGACATGCCCCACACCGCCTGCGCCACGACCGCCACCGCCGCCAGTTTCAGGCCATGCAGCAAGCCCGCCGGCAATACGGCGCCATGCGCCAGGCCCAGCGCAAACAGGATCAGCGCCAGCGCCGAGGGCAGGGTGAAGCCGGCCCAGGCGGCCAGCGCACCGGCATAGCCGTGGCGCAGCAGGCCGACGGCCATGCCGACCTGGCTGCTGGCAGGTCCGGGCAGGAACTGGCACAGCGCGACCAGATCGGCGTAGCTGCGTTCGGACAGCCAGCGGCGGCGCGCGACGAATTCTTCACGGAAGTAAGCGAGATGGGCGATGGGTCCGCCGAAGCTGGTCAGGCCCAGGCGCAGGAAGACCCGGAACAGGGTCCAGGCGTTGTCGTGCTGGTGATCGTTCAATGCTGGCGGCGGCTGCATCGGCGTTTTTCCCGGTGAAGAGACCGGCCATTGTGCTACAGGATAGGGCCGCCGTCGCGCTTATTTCTGTCGGCCGCGTCGCGGCTGTTGCCCCGGCAAATTTGGCGAGGCAAACAGGCGACGGCTCAAACTCATTCCAGCGGCGCCACCGACGCGCCGCTGATGCCGTGGCGTTGCAACGCCTGGGCCACGAAGCCCGAGGCCTTTTTCTTTTCCACAAAGGCAGCCAGGAAGGCTGCGGCTTCTGCGCCGCGGCTCTTGGGCACGCCCATGGCCTGGCGGATCACCATGAAGCGCTCGTTGAGCAGGCGCATGCCGCCGGCCTGGGCGGCATCGTGTTCCAGCTGCTGCTTCACGCCGGCGGCGACTTCGGCGCCTTCCTGCAGGAAGTGCTGCACCACCGTCGGCGAGGTAGGCGAGCGCAGGATGGTGGCGTGCTTGAGCTCGCGCGTCAGGTAGAGGTCATAGGCGCTGCCCTTGCCGACCACCACGCGCTGGCCGGCGCGGTCGACCTCGTCGTTGCTCTTGAGCGGGGAATCGTTCTTCACCAGGTAGTAACCCTCGATCAGCACATAAGGCGCGGTGAAGGCGATCTGCTGGCCGCGTACCGGGTCGATGGCGAAGAAACCGAAATCAGCCTCTTCGGCGGCCACTGCCTCCACCGACTTGCCGGCGGCGTCGAACACCACCAGCTCCAGTTCCGCGCCCAGCTCGCGCGCCAGCTCGCCGGCCAGGTCGACCGAGACGCCGCAAGGGCAGCCGTCGGCATCGCGGCCGGCGAGGATGGGATTGCCCAGGTTGATGGAAGCGCGCAGCTTGCCGGTGGGCGCGAAGGCGGAACGGATGGCGAGAGTCAGGTTCATGGCGTGGCGAATCGATGGGCGCATGGCCGCTAGGGTTGCAGGATGTTCCCGATCTTGGCGATCGAGAGCAGGGTGTATTGCAGGTGTTCCTTCATGAAGGCCGAGGCCTCCTCGTTGCGCTCGCGCTCCAGCAGATCGAGGATGTGCAGGTGCTGGCGGCAGTGTTCCGGATAGCGGTCGCGCTGGCGCATCGAGCGGTAGGACAGCAGGCGACGCACGCGGTTGACGCGTTTGATGGTGTCGATGAAGAAGGCGTTGCCCGAGGCTTCGACCAGGCTTTCATGGAAGCGCACGCCGCGGTTGTGCAGCTCGTCGGCGGTGGCCGTCTCGATGCCGCCGGCCAGCAGGTGGCGCTCGGTGGCGCGGCATTGCTCCAGCACGGCGGGGTCGAGCCGGAAGCCAGGTTCCAGCAGCGCCGCCGGCTCCAGCGCCAGGCGCAGACGGTAGGACTGCAGCAGGCTGTCGGGAGTGAGCAGCATGCTGGAGAAGATCCAGCCGTAGCCCGGCTTGCGCTCGGCCCAGCCCTCCTTGGCGATGCGGCTCAGCACGCTGTTGAGCTGGGAGGCGGTCAGGCCATAGCGGTTCTTGATCAGTTGCTCGGAAAACTCCTGCGGCAGATCGCCCTTGAGCAGGTCGTCGGCGATGCGGAAGTAGACCGTGGTGATGACGTCGGTCTCTTCCAGGCCGAGCGCCTGCACGATGTCGGCGATATGCTCGTCGAAGCCTTCGCCGACGAAGTAGCCCTTGTTGCGTTCGCGCGTGAGCAGGCCCTTTTCATGCAGCATGGCCAGCGCGGTGTTGATCGGCTGGCGCGACACGCGCAGCCGGTCGGCTAACATCTGCGCGGGCAGGTGCGTGCCGGTGTCCCAGGACTGGCTCTTGACCAGTTCCACTATCTGTTTGGAGATGGATGATTCCGCGCTCATTGTCGTCATGGTTCGCAGGCCCGGCCGGGCCTTCTCCATCTATTATGACCGACGCTGTGCCTCGATCGTATTTCCCAGGATGAAGGGAATCACCCCGCCCCGGCGCAGCAGCTCCACTTCCAGTTGGGTTTCCACCGCTGCGCGCGCGGCGATGGTCTCTACGCGGCCGTCCTTGCGCAGCAGCCGCACCGGCACCTCGCAGCGCGGCTGCAGCGCGGCGGCGTCGGCCGCGATCTCGATGCGGTCGCCCGGCGCGATAGCCAGTTCGGCCGGCGCCATGCCCGCCGGCAGGCGCAACGGCAGGATGCCCATGCCGATCAGGTTGGAGCGGTGAATGCGTTCGAAGCTCATCGCCAGCACCGCGCGGATGCCGAGCAGGCGCTGGCCCTTGGCGGCCCAGTCGCGCGACGAGCCGGTGCCGTAGCGTTCGCCGGCCAGCAGTACCGCCGATTCGCCGGCGTCGCGGTAGCGCGCCGCCACTTCATGGATGGGTGCGATCTCGCCGCTGGGCACGTGCAGCGTATGTCCCGGCGGCGCGGCCGGGGCCAGCAGGTTGCGCAGCGTCTTGTTGTAGAAGGCGGCGCGCATCATGACTTCCCAGTTGCCGCGACGCGAGGCGAACACGTTCAGGTCGTCGCGGTCGTCGCCGCGCGCCACCAGGAAGTCGGCGATGAAGCTGTTCTTCGGGATGGCGCTGGCCGGCGAGATGTGGTCGGTGGTGATGTCGTCGCCCAGCACCAGCAGCGGATAGGCGGTGAAGCTGCCCAACAGGCTGCCTTCTGACAGCGACGCGAACGGCGGGCGGCGCAGCGCGGTGGAGTCGGGCGACCAGGGAAAGAGCGGCGTCTGCGGCACCTGCAGCGCATGCCACATCGGATTTTGCGACGCGACGGCGAAGGCTTCCGGGAAGTCGGCCGGGCGCACGCCCGCGGCGACCGCGGCGGCGATCTCATCGTGCGTGGGCCACAGATCCTTGAGCCATACCTCGCGACCGTCGGCGGTGCTCTGCAGCGGTTGCGTGGCGAGGTCGATCTCGGCGTCGCCTGCCAGCGCACAGGCCACCACCAGCGGCGGCGACATCAAAAAGCCCAGGTCCAGGTCGGGATGCACGCGTCCCGGGAAGTTGCGGTTGCCCGACAACGCCGCCACCGGATAAATCTCGCCCCGGGCCAGCGCCTGCTGGATCGGCTCGCTCAATGGGCCGGAGTTGCCGATGCAGGTGGTGCAGCCGTAGCCGACGATGTCGAAGCCCACAGCCGACAAGTCATCGGTCAGCCCGGCGCGTTCCAGGTAGCTGGCGGCGGCCGGCGAACCGGGGCCGAGCGAGGTCTTCACCCAGTGCGGCACGCGCAGGCCGAACGCGCGCGCCTTGCGCGCCACCAGTCCGGCCGCGGCCAGCAGGGCCGGATCCGATGTATTGGTGCAGCTGGTGATGGCGGCGATGGCGTAGGGGTGGCGCGGCAGTGCGCCGCCGCGCTGCGGTGCGAATCCGAGCGCGCTCACCGTCGACGCCAGTTGCGCGTACGACAGCAGATCCTGCGGCCGGCGCGGACCGGCCACATGCATCTCGATGGCGTCGAGGTCGACCTCGATGGTGCGCGTGTAGCGCGGCGTCGCTGTCGGGTCGAACCACAAGGTATTGCGCTTGGCGTACGCCTCGGCCAGGCCGAGCAGGGTCTCGGGGCGATGGGTGGTGCGCAGGTAGTCGATGGTGTGGGCGTCAATCGGGAAGTAGCCCGAGCTGGCGCCGTATTCGGGCGCCATGTTGGCCACCACCGCGCGTTGGCCGGCGCTCAGCGCGGCCACGCCGGGGCCGAAGAATTCCACGAACTCGCCCGACACGCCGATCGCGCGCAGGCGCTGGGTGACGGTCAGCGCGAGGTCGGTGGCCAGCACGCCGGCGCGCAGCTTGCCGCTCAGGCGCACGCCGATGACATCGGGAATGCGCATCATGGTGGGCATGCCGAACATCACGGTCTGCGCCTCCAGGCCGCCCACGCCCCAACCCAGCACGCCGATGCCGTTGATCATCGGCGTGTGGCTGTCGGTGCCCAGCAGGGTGTCGGGCACGATCCATGTGCGGCCGTCGCGCTCTTCCCGGGTAACCACGGTGGCCAGCTGCTCCAGGTTGATGGTGTGCATGATGCCGGTGCCGGGCGGGTGGATGCGCACGCCCTTCATCACCTTCGAGGCCCAGCGCATGAAGCTGTAGCGCTCGCCGTTGCGCCTGATTTCCAGCTTCAGGTTCTTCTCCAGCGCATCCTTCTGCGCGAAAAATTCCACCGCCAGCGAATGATCGACCGACACGTCCACCGGCAAGCCCGGGTTCAACACGGTCGGATCCCAACCGGCCTCGGCCAGCGCGTCGCGCATGGCGGCGATGTCGACCAAGGCGGGCGTGCTGGTGGTGTCGTGCATCAGCACGCGGCCGGGCTGGAAAGCGATCTCGGCCTCGCTGCTGCCGCGTTCCAGCCAGGCGAACACGGCGGCGACAGCCGCCTCGCGCTCGGCGCCGACGCCGTTGCGGACGATGTTTTCCAGCAGGATGCGCAGCACCACCGGCAGCGCGGCGAGGCGTTCTCCGAACAGGACGGGCAGGTCGACCACTTGGTAAGACGCGCCGGCATGGTCAAGAAGGCCTGGCGTGAATGGCGAGGAATTTTGCATAAATTCATTGTTGCATATATTTGCGAAAAAATGCAATATAAAGAAAAGAACAATCACCCACCCACAGGAGACTGCGAGATGAATCGAGACAAAGAACCGGCGAAAACCGGCCTGGAGCCTGCCTTGCAGGCTGCCGGCAACGGTCGTCGCCGGCTGCTTCAGGCCGCTGCTGCGGCCGGCGGACTGGCCACGCTGGGGCTGGCCGGCTGTGCCGCCGGCACAACACAACAAGCCACCAACCCGGGCGCGAACCAGGCTGCGTCGCCCGCCATGTCAGGAACCACGAGAGGGAAGACCATGTTTGCTTATGTCGGCTGCCGCACCACGCGGGAGCGCAATGCGCGCGGAGACGGAATCAGCGTGTTCAGGGTGGATGCCGCCAGCGGCGACCTGACGCTGGTGCAGCTGGTGAAGGACCTGATCAATCCGTCCTTCCTGGCGTTGAGTCGCGACGGCCAGTATCTCTACACGGTGCATGGCGATATCTCCGACATCAGCGCCTTCAAGGTCGACCGCGCCAGCGGCAAGCTGAGCTTCATCAACCGTCGCAGCACCCACGGCAAGAACCCGGTGCACCTGGCGATCGATCCCAGCGGCAAGTACATGGTGGTGAGCAACCACCTGGGTTCCAGCCTGGCGGTGCTGCCCATCGGCGCCGACGGATCGCTGCAGGAGATGACGCAGCTGGTGACGCTGGAAGGGCCGATCGGTCCGCATCGCGTCGAGCAGAAATTGTCCAAGCCGCACTTCAATCCGTTCGACCCCAGCGGCAAGTTCGTGATCGTGCCGGACAAGGGCCTGGACCGCACCTTCTCCTTCCGCTTCGCCGACGGCAAGCTGACGCCGGCCGCGCAGCCCTTCATGGTCGCGCGTGAAACCTCCGGCCCGCGCCACATCGCCTTCCACCCGCGCTTGCCGATGGCCTACGTGGTCAACGAACTGGATTCGACCGTGACCAGCTACGCGTACTCGGCCGCCGACGGCAGCCTGGCGCCGCGCCAGATCCTGTCGACCCTGCCCGAGACCTTCACCGGCAACAGCCGCGCCTCGGAGATCGAGATCGACAAGAGCGGTCGATTCCTGTTCGCCTCCAACCGCGGCTACGACAGCATCGCCGGCTTCATCATCGACCAGCAAAGCGGCTTGTTGCGCGCCGGCGCGGTGACGCAGACGGCGGGCAAGACGCCGCGCTTCTTCACCATCACGCCGGACAACCGTTTCCTGTACGCGTTGAACGAGGACAGCGATTCCATCGTCGCCTTCACGCTCGACCAGGATAGCGGAGCGCTCGCGCCGACCGGTTTTTCGGTCGCCTCCGGCAGCCCGGTCTGCATGATTTTTTCCTGACCCGGCCACCCCATTCAACTTTCCTTTGAGGATGCCGGCGGCCAACCGCCGGCAGCAGTCGCATGCAAACATGTCAAGAGATCAATGAAGGCGCGCTGGTGCGCAAGATCACCTGGAAGATCATTCCCTTCGTCTTCATCCTGTACATCATTTCCTACCTGGACCGCGCCAACATCGGCTACGCGGCGCTGCAGATGAACAAGGAGCTGGCCTTGTCGGCGGAAGCGTTCGGCTTCATCTCGGGGATCTTCTTCATCGGCTACTTCCTGTTCGAGGTGCCGAGCAACGTGATGTTGAACAAGTTCGGCGCGCGCCGCTGGATTGCCCGCATCCTGCTCACCTGGGGCGTGGTGTCGGTGGCCTGCGGCTTCGTGCAGAGCGCCAACCAGCTTTACGTGCTGCGCTTCCTGCTGGGTGTGTCGGAGGCCGGCTTCTTCCCCGGCATCATCGTCTACCTGACTTACTGGTTCCGCCAGAAGGAGCTGGCGACCACGGTAGCGCTGTTTACGGCCGCCATCCCGGTGTCGTACATCATCGGCGCGCCGCTCTCCACCTGGATCATGGACAACGTGCACTGGGCCGGCTGGAGCGGCTGGCGCTGGATGCTGGTGCTGGAAGGCGTCCCGGCCATCATCGGCGGCCTGTTCTGCTACTTCTACCTGATCGACCGGCCGCAGGACGCCAAATGGCTGAACAACGAGGAAAAGGCCTGGATCGCCGCCGAGCTGGAGAACGACCGCAAGGCCAAGCCCGAGGCGCAGCACCTGAGCACGCTGAAGACCATGTCCAACCCGCGCGTGCTGTACCTGTCGTTCATCTATTTCGTCTACCAGTGCGGCAGCCTCGGCGTGGGCTACTGGATGCCGCAGATCATCAAGGGCTTCGCGTCCTCGCTGACGCATACCCAGATCGGCCTGGTGGCGATGCTGCCTTACCTGTTCGCCACCATCGTCATGGTCTTCTGGTCGCGCAGCTCCGATCGGCGCGGCGAACGCCGCCTGCATTCGGCGCTGCCGCTGCTGGTGGCCGCATTGGCGATGGGGACGATTCCCTTCGCTTCCGGGCCGTATCTGGCCACGCTCATGATCAGCCTGTCGCTGGCCGGCCTGTACGCCTTCAAGTCGCCGTTCTGGGCCTTGCCGACATTGTTCCTTTCGCGTGAAACGGCGGCGGTGTCGATTGCGGTCATCAATTCGCTGGGCAACCTGGGCGGCTTCGTCGGCCCTTCGCTGATCGGCTACGTCAAGGGCAGCGGCGGCGGCGCCACCACCGGCCTGCTGTTCTTGGCGGCGCTGCTGGTGCTCTCGTTCCTGATGACCGTGTTCATCCGGGTCCGCGAAAACACCGCTGCCGCGCAGTCCTCGGTCAAGGCCGCCGGCAGCCGCTGAGCGCGCCGGCGACCGGGGCCGCGCCGGTCTGCCTGAGAGCATGCCGGCCGGGCGGCCGGCGACGTCGCGGCGAGGTGGGCGACGGCGGTGCAAAAAATGGCTTCGATGAGGCCATTTTTTATTTCCGGCCTCATCGCGCATGCGCCGCTGCGGCCGCTTTGCGCTTGCGTCTTCATCCCTTCCCGGTCGGCCTGACGGCGGTATTCGCGCCGCGCCGCACCATCGGCGGCCACAAAAAATTTGATCCCCGGGGCTTTTTTTTCTAAATTTCCGGTGCTATCCTGATTTTCGCGCAAACGTTTGCGCAAGCATAACGGCGGGCAACTTCGTTGATCCGCCGACAACATCCATCACGGAGACGCACATGAACAAAATGTCCCGCCGCCATTTCGCGGCTGCCGCGCTTGCCTGCGCAATCCTTCCCGGCGCCGCGATGGCGCAGTCCACTGCCAAGCCCAAGGTCGCCCTGGTCATGAAGTCGCTGGCCAACGAGTTTTTCCTGAACATGGAAAACGGCGCCCGAGAACACCAGAAGGCGCACGCCGGCCAATATGACCTGATCGCCAACGGCATCAAGGACGAGCAGGACACCGCCAACCAGATCAAGATCGTCGAGCAGATGATCGTCTCCAAGGTCAGCGCGCTGGTGATCGCGCCGGCTGACTCCAAGGCCCTGGTGCCGGTGGTCAAGAAGGCGATCGACGCCGGCATCATCGTGGTCAACATCGACAACAAGCTCGACGACGCGGCTCTGAAAGAGAAGGGCATCAGCGTGCCCTTCGTCGGCCCGGACAATCGCAAGGGCGCCAAGCTGGCCGGCGATTACCTCGGCAAGCAGTTGAAGCAGGGCGACAAGGTCGCCATCATCGAAGGCGTCTCCACCACCGTGAACGCGCAGCAGCGCACGCTGGGCTTCCAGGATGCGATGAAGGAAGTCGGCGCCAACGTGGTGACCGTGCAGTCGGGCCAATGGGAAATCGACCAGGGCAACAAGGTCGCCGCTTCGATCCTGAACGCGCATCCTGACATCAAGGCCATCCTGGCCGGCAACGACAACATGGCGCTGGGCGCGGTGGCCGCGATCCGCGCCGCCGGCAAGAACGGCAAGGTGCTGCTGGTGGGCTACGACAACATCACCGCCATCAAGCCGATGCTCAAAGACGGCCGCGTGCTGGCCACCGTCGACCAGTATGCCTCGCAGCAGGCCGTCAACGGCATCGAGACCGCCCTGAAGGCGGTGGCCGAGAAGAAGCCGCAGAGCAGCCTGGGCGGCATCGTCGAGACCAAGGTTTCGCTGATCACCAAGTAACACATTCCAAGCAAGGCGGGCCCGCGCTGCCGATGGCGACGCGGGCCATGCCGGATACTTCGGACACTCATCATTGGCGTGGCCGCCCTCGTGCAGCCCGCTCATGCAGCCCGCTTCATGATCGCCAACGTCACGCAGTCCATTCCATGCAGCCGACCGATTCCAATTCCATTTCCGATGCCGACCGCGCGCCATTGCTGACGCTGTCGGGCATCGGCAAGACCTATGCCGCGCCGGTGCTTGAAGGCGTCAATCTTGCATTGCGCCCGGGCCAGGTGCTGGCGCTGACCGGCGAGAACGGCGCGGGCAAGAGCACCTTGTCCAAGATCGTCTGCGGCCTGGTCGACCCCAGTACGGGCAGCATGCAGCTGGACGGCCAGCCGTATGCGCCGGCCTCGCGCACCGCCGCCGAGGCGCTGGGCATCCGCATGGTGATGCAGGAGCTGAACCTGATCCCCACGCTCTCGATTGCCGAAAACCTGTTCCTGGAAAAATTGCCGCGCCGCTTCGGCTGGATCGACCGCAAGCAGTTGGCCGCCGACGCGCGCCGCCAGATGGAGGTGGTCGGGCTGGGCGAGCTGGACCCGTGGACGCCGGTGGGCGAACTCGGCCTGGGCCATCAGCAGATGGTGGAAATCGCGCGCAACCTGATCGGCAGCTGCCGTTGCCTGATTCTGGACGAGCCGACCGCGATGCTGACCAGCCGCGAGGTCGAGCTGCTGTTTGCCCGTATCGAGCGCCTGCGCGCCGAGGGCGTGGCCATCATCTATATCTCGCATCGCCTGGAAGAATTGAAGCGCATCGCCGACCGCATCGTGGTGCTGCGTGACGGCAAGCTGGTGTGCGACGACGATATCAAGCGCTACTCGACCGAACAGCTGGTGCAGCTGATGGCGGGCGAACTGACCAAGGTCGACCTCGACCCAAGTCACCGCAAGATCGGCGCGCCCATCCTGCGCGTGCGCGGGCTGGGCCGCGGCGAGGTGGTGCAGCCGGCCAGCTTTGCGCTGCACGCCGGCGAGGTGCTGGGCATCGCCGGCCTGATCGGCGCCGGCCGCACCGAGCTGCTGCGCCTGATCTTCGGCGCCGACCATGCCGACAGCGGCGAAGTCTTCATCGGCGACAGCACCCAGCCGGCCCGCATCCGCAGCCCGAAGGACGCCGTGCGCGCCGGTATCGCCATGGTTACCGAAGACCGCAAGGGCCAGGGTTTGTTGTTGCCGCAGGCCATCAGCGTGAATACTTCGCTGGCCGACCTTGGCCGCGTAAGCCGCGCCGGCGTGCTGGATCACGCCGCCGAAGCGGACGTGGCGCGCGACTACGTGAACAAGCTGCGCATCCGCTGCGGCAGCGCAGCCCAGGCGGCCGGAGAGCTCTCCGGCGGCAACCAGCAAAAGGTGGTGATCGCGCGCTGGCTGTACCGCGACTGTCCGGTGATGCTGTTCGACGAACCCACGCGCGGCATCGACATCGGCGCCAAGTCCGACATCTATCGTCTGTTCGCCGAACTGGCCGGGCAGGGCAAGGGCCTGCTGGTGGTCTCCAGCGATCTGCGCGAGCTGATGCAGATCTGCGACCGCATCGCCGTGATGAGCGCCGGGCGCATCGCCGACACCTTCTCGCGCGAGGACTGGTCGCAGGAGCGCATCCTCGCCGCCGCCTTCAGCGGCTACGTCGGCCGCCAGGAGGCCGCGCATGCGGCGCAGGCGGCGGGCAATACAGCATAAGACAGTACAAGAAAATCCAACGGAATCGAACCCATGATGACTTCCTCCAACAACCGGCAGGCGGCCTGGCTGGCCGGCGCCAAGAACTACCTGGGCCTGGTCGCGGCGCTTTTGGCGATGTGCGTGATGTTCGCCTTCCTCTCGGAGAACTTCCTTAGCGCGGCGACCTTCATCACGCTCTCCAACGACATTCCGCCGCTGGTGGTGATGTCGGTGGGCATGACCTTCATCCTGATCATCGGCGGCATCGACCTCTCGGTCGGCTCGGTGATGGCGCTGGCGGCATCAATGCTGTCCATGGCCATGGTGCGCTGGGGCTGGCCGCTGTATGCCGCCGCGCCCTTGGGAGTGGTGGTGGCCGCGGCCTGCGGCACGTTGACCGGGCTGGTCTCGGTGCACTGGCGCATCCCGTCCTTCATCGTCTCGCTGGGCGTGTTGGAGATCGCGCGGGGCCTGGCTTACCAGGTCACCAACTCGCGCACCGAGTACATCGGCAGCGCCGTCGACGTGGTCAGCTCGCCCATCCTCTTGGGCATGTCGCCGGCCTTCCTGGC
The DNA here is from genome assembly GCF_017814915.1 of Herbaspirillum sp. LeCh32-8. Taxonomy (GTDB): domain Bacteria; phylum Pseudomonadota; class Gammaproteobacteria; order Burkholderiales; family Burkholderiaceae_D; genus Herbaspirillum. The sequence goes on from NZ_JAGIPZ010000002.1 coordinate 72,832, forward strand.
GGCCATCGCCATCGTGCTGGCGGCGCACTTGGTGCTCACGCGCACGGTGCTGGGACGCTACTGGATCGGCATCGGCACCAATGAAGAAGCGGTGCGCTTGTCGGGCGTGAACCCCAATCCGAGCAAGGTGCTGGCGTTTGCGCTGATGGGCGCGTTTGCGGGCATTGCCGCGCTGTTCCAGGTCTCGCGGCTGGAAGCGGCCGACCCCAACGGCGGCGTCGGCATGGAGCTGCAGGTGATCGCGGCGGTGGTGATCGGCGGCACCAGCCTGATGGGCGGGCGCGGCTCCATCATCAGCACCTTCATTGGCGTGCTGATCATTTCGGTGCTGGAGGCGGGCCTGGCGCAGGTGGGCGTGTCCGAACCGATGAAGCGTATCATCACGGGCGCGGTCATCGTCGTGGCCGTGATCCTGGATACCTACCGCCGGCGCGGCCAACGCCACGCGCGCTGAGCGCGTCGACTGCGCCGCCCACTCTCACCGAACCGATATGTCAACCATCAAGGACGTCGCCCGACTGGCCGGAGTGTCGTACACCACGGTCTCCCACGTACTGAACCAGACGCGCCCGGTCAGCGCCGACGCGCGCGAGCGCGTGCTGCGCGCGGTCGACGAGCTGGCCTACGTGCCCAGCGCGCTGGCGCGGTCGCTCAGGAGCAAGGTGACCGGCAGTATCGGACTGATCATTCCCAATAACACCAACCCGTATTTCTCGGAGCTGGCGCGCGGCATCGAGGATTACTGCTACGAGGCCGGCTACAGCGTCATCCTGTGCAACTCCGACGACGACCCGGACAAGCAGCGCGACTACCTGCAGGTGCTGCAGACCAAGCGCTGCGACGGCCTGATCATCGCCACGCTGACCCAGACCGACCTGAAGCCCATGAGCCGGCTGGACATTCCCACCGTGCTGCTGGACCGCGCGCCCAAGGAGCTCGACACTGACCTGGTCAGCACCGACAACGTGCTGGGCGGCCAGCTGGCGGCGCGCCACCTGCTGGACATGCAGCGTCGCCGCGTGGCCTGCATCGCCGGCCCGGCCGGGCTGGCGCTGTCCGACGAGCGCGTGCAGGGCTTGCGCGGCAGCCTGCAGGAGGGCGGCCGGCAGCTAGACGAGGCCGACCTGCTGCACGCCGACTTCAGCAGCACCGGCGGCTACCACGCCGCGATGCAGTTGCTGCGCCGGACAGGCAAGGAGCAGCGCCCCGATGCCATCTTCTGCTGCAACGACATGATGGCCATCGGCGTGCTGCGCGCAGCCGGCGAGCTGCAGATCGAGGTGCCGGGCGCCTTGTCGGTGGTCGGCTTCGACGATATCGAGCTGGCCCAGTTCGTCCATCCGCCGTTGACCACGGTGGCGCAGAACACGCGCCGCCTGGGCAACCTGACCGCGCAGTTCCTGCTCGAGCGCATCGCCGATCCCTCGCTGCCGGCACGGCGCGAGACGGTGACGCCGCAATTGCAACTCCGGGGCTCGACCGCCCCTTTGAAGAAACAAGGCACAACATGATCGTCATCATCGGCAGCATCAACATGGACCTGGTGTTGCGCGTGCCGCGCATGCCCCTGCCGGGCGAGACCCTGGCCGGCGAGAAATTCATGACCATCCCCGGCGGCAAGGGCGCCAACCAGGCGGTTGCCTGCGCGCGTCTGTCCGCGCCCGGCACGCCCGTGGCCATGGTGGCCTGCGTGGGCGGCGACGCCTTCGGCCGCCAGATGCGCGCCTCCATCGTCGCCAGCGGCATCGATGATTCCTTCATCGACAGCATCGACGGCGAGGCCACCGGCATCGCCTCCATCATGGTCGACCAGCAGGCGCAGAACAGCATCGTGATCGCCGCCGGCGCCAACGGCCGGCTCGACATCGAGCACATCGAGCGCGCCCGTTCGCTGATCGCCTCGGCCTCCATCGTGCTGCTGCAGCTGGAGGTGCCGATCCCGACCGTGCTGCACGCGGTGGACGTGGCGCACGGCATGGGTAAGACGGTGGTGTTGAATCCCGCGCCGGCGCAGCCGCTGCCCAAGGAGCTGCTGCAAAAGATCGACTACCTGATCCTCAATGAAATCGAGGCTGCCATGCTGGCCGAGGAAGCCTCGGAAGACATACCGCTGCTGGCGCGCAAGCTGCATGCACTGGGCGCGCGCAATGTGGTGGTGACGCTGGGCGAGAAGGGCGTGTATGGCTCGTTCGAGAAGGCCGGCCAGCGCCATCAGGACGCCAAGAAGGTCAAGGCGCTCGACACCACCGCCGCCGGCGACACCTTTATCGGAGGCTTCCTGGCCGCGCTGGTGCAAGGCCGCGACGAGTTCGACGCGATCGCCTACGGCCAGGCCGCCGCCGCGCTGAGCGTGACGCGCGCCGGCGCCCAGACCTCGATCCCGACCCGCGACGAAGTCGCGCCCTGAACCCACGGAAGGATCCCGCATGAAAAAGACGCCCCTGCTCAACGCCGCCATCTCGCAAGTCATCGCCTCCATGGGCCACGGCGACACCATCGTGATCGGCGACGCCGGCTTGCCGGCGCCGCCCGGCGTGCCGGTGATCGACCTGGCCGTGACGCGCGGCCTGCCCGATTTCATGAGCGTGCTGAAGGCGGTGCTGACCGAGCTGGAGGTGGAGTACCACGTGGTGGCCGCCGAGCTGGTCGGTCGTAGCTCGGGCCTGGCCGGGCAGATCGAGTCGCTCGGCCTGCCGGCCCGGCAACTGCTGCCGCATGAAGAGTTCAAGCAGCGCACGCGCAATGCGCGCGCCTTCATCCGTACCGGCGAATGCTCGCCCTACGCCAACATCATCCTGGCCTCGGGCGTGGTGTTTTGATGGTCGCAGGCTAGCCCTGAGCGTTCTCAGCAAACGTGAAAATGGCCCCATCGGGGCCATTTTTCTTTTCCATAACCTGCGCCTACGGCAACTTGACACGCGGCGCGCCGCATACCCGCCGTATCACCTCGCGCAGCCAGCGATGCACCGGATCCTGTTCCAGCCTTGGATGCCACATCTGCGAGATGGTGATGGGATCGGTCTTCACCGGCAGGTCGAAGGCGAAGGTAGCGGCGCTGCGCGCGCTTTTCTGCCGTTCCGGCGGAACGTCCAGGAACGACGCCGGTACCAGCGCCACCAGATCGGAGGCGCGCGCCACTGCCAACGCCGTCGGGAAACTGGGCACCAGCGCCGCCACCGTACGTTCCAGCCCGGCCTGGGCCAGCGCCTGGTCGACCGGGCCATGGCTCTCGCCGTGGCGCGACACCACGACGTGGCCGTAGGCCAGGTAATGCGCCACGGTGATCTTGCGCAGTCGCGCCAGCGGATGATCCTTGCGCACCACGGCGACGAAGCGGTCACGGTACAGCGCCTGGATGCGTACTTCCGGCCCCATGTCGCCGACCACGCCGATCTCCAGGTCGGCCATGCCTTCGCGCAGGTAGCGCGGCGACTTCTCCACCTTGGGCGCAAACGATAGCCGCAGCAACGGCGCCTCGGCGTGCACCGCACCGATCAGGCGCGCGCCGAAGGCCTCCACAAAACCGTCATTGGCGCGGATCGTGAAGGTGCGTCGCAGCGCCGACAGATCGGGCTCGGGCGCGGCCGGCCGCAGCAGCGAGCGCGCCTCGTGCACCGCATTGCGTGCGCGCTCGCGCAGGCCTTCTGCGCAGGGCGTCAACACCATGCGCCGGCCGGCGCGCACCAGCAGAGGGTCGCCGGTTTCTTCCCGCAGGCGGGCCAGGGTGCGGCTCATGGCGGAGGCCGACAGCCGCAGGCGACGCGCGGCCCTGGCCACGCTTTCCTCGGTCAGCAGGGCGTCCAGCGCGATGAGCAGGTTGAGATCAGGATCGGACATACGGGCATCCTAGCATGGCAGATGTGGCGTTTCATGCAGGTATTAGTTGCAAATGCTGCGTCTTCCGCCATGCATCACCAACCGATATAGTGTATCCATCGCAAAACCGAGAGGATCGGACCAGCATGGAATTGTTTTCAGACCAGCCCGGCGACGAGGGCTTGCCGGGCGCCGAGCGGCGCCTGGCGATGATCGCCGTGATGACCACCACGACGATGGCCGTGTTCGACGGCACCATCGTCAACGTCGCCCTGCCGCAGATCACGCGCGCGCTGAACACCTCGGTCGCCGCCACGATCTGGGTCTCCAACGGCTATCTGCTGGCGACCGCGATGACGCTGGCGACCTTCGCGGCGCTGTCCAGCCGCACCGGCTTTCGCAACCTGTTCAGCGCCGGGCTGGCCGTGTTTACCGCTGCTTCTCTGGGCTGCGCGCTATCGCAATCGATCGAGATGCTGATCTTCATGCGGGTGTTGCAGGGCTTTGGCGGCGCCGCCATGCTGAGCATTGCGCCGGCGATCCACCGCACCGTATTTCCCAGCCGGTTGCTGGGGCGCATTCTCGGCCTGAACGCCGTGCTGGTCGCCACCAGTACGGCCGTCGGTCCGGCCCTGGGCGGCACCTTGCTGGCCACGCTGAGCTGGCAGTGGCTGTTCGCCATCAACGTGCCGCTGGGCCTGGTGGCGATGTATCTCTCGCTGCGTGCGATTCCCGGCAAGCGCGTGCCGACGCGTGAGCCCTTCGACATCGCCGGCGCCTTGCTCTCGGCCGTCGCCATGGGGGCCATGATCATGGCGGCCGATGCCTGCGCGCAGATCGCGCATCACGGGCAAGCCGGCGCGGCGCTGCTGACGGCGGGCGCCTATGCGTTGGTGGCGGTGATCAGCGGCGTCGCCTTCGTCAAGGTGCAACGCCGCGCCAGCGCGCCCTTGCTGCCGCTGGACATCTTCGCCTCGGCGCGCTTCTCGCTGGCCGCGTTGACCTCGCTGGCCTCCTTCGTCGGGCAGGGGATCGCCTTCGTCGCCTTGCCGTTCCTGTTCCAGAACGCTTATGGCTACACCGCCTTCGAGTCGGCGCTACTGTTTACGCCATGGCCGATCGGCATCGTGCTGGTGGCGCCGCACGCCGGTCGCCTGGCCGACCGCCATTCGGCCGCGTTGTTGTCCACCGTCGGCCTGGCCGTTTTCACGCTCGGCCTGGTCCTGCTGGCGCTGCTGCCCGACCAGGCGCAGGCCTGGGACATCGGCTGGCGCGCGCTGGTATGCGGCATGGGTTTCGGTTTCTTCCAAAGTCCCAATAACCGAGAGATGCTCTCCAACGTCGCCCGCGAACGTAGCGGCAACGCCTCTGGCGTGCTGGCCATCATGCGCACCTTCGGCCAGTGCCTGGGCGCGGCCCTGCTGGGAATGGTGTTGTCGGTCTATGCCGCCGCGGCAATGGCGCACGGCGACCTGCACATGAGCCCGGCGGAAGATGCCATGGCCATACGCGTAGCCTTGTGGGTCGCAGTGGGCGCGACGGCGGTGGCGACGTTGGTCAGTTTCAGTCGGATGCGGAGGGTGGGGGCGGTTGGGGTTTGAGTTCGGAGCATCAAGATACGTGCAAACGAAAATGGCCCCGTCAGGGGCCGTTTTCTTGATGCTGGAAGGAGTCTCCCGGGATTGCGCCTGCAGGCGCAAACCGCTCGCCGGGCGCGGCGCATGTGTTGCGAAATCTCCGGCTCGCTGCGCATCCGTTTCACGGCCGCAGGATCGATTTCCGGAGGCGACACCTACAAAAGCAAATGGCCCCGTGAGGGGCCATTTGCTTTTGTATGGTGGAGGCGGCGGGAATCGAACCCGCGTCCGCAAGCACTCTACAGACAGTTCTACATACTTAGTGCTGTCATTTGATTTAACCCGGCCGACGCGGACGCACACGCTGCGGAAAGGCTAGTCACCTTAGATTTAACCCCGGTCCAAGTGACCCGTTCCGAGGCGATTCTCTGTAAATGACTCCACCGCTGTTGCCAGCCCACCCCAGAGACGAGATGGTGTGGAGCTAACCGCGATTAAGCGGCCAGTGCGTACGAGTTATCGTTAGCAGTTATTTAAGTTCTGACTGTATTTACGAGGTGATCAGTCCTCGGTATGCCCTGTTCTGCTTTGCAACCCACGTCGAAACCAAGTCGCCCCCGCAGAGGGTGAATTATAACCTACTGTATGGGCGACCATGGCTTTATCAAGTCCGGCCGGCCATTTCCTTGGCCGGAGTGGCGTCCGGCCGTCATCGCGCTCACTGGATGTTCAGGTCCACCCGGGCGGTGGGCTCCTTGTCGGGGATGCCGTCACCGCTGAGCTTGGGGGCGATCAGGAAGATGCGCTCGGCCGGGATCACGCTCTGCTCCTGCAGATAGTTGCGGACCTGGTCGGCGCGCGCCTGGGCCAGCTTGCGCAGGTCGTCTTCGCTGACCTTGGTGTTGCCGGTGATTAGCTTTTGCATCTCTTCCGGCGGCAGCGACTTGGCGAAACCGATAGCGTTGCGCGGCTTGTCGAACTTGGCGTCCTTGTAGACGCGCTCCAGGTACTTGGCGCGGTCGGCGTCGCTCAGCTTGATCGGGCCGGAGGGCTGGCCTTCTTTTTCGATCAGGTCGCGGCGCTTCATGGCGCGCATCTGGCGGTTCAGTGCTTCCTGGCGCAGGCCTTCGTCGTCGACCTTGGGATCAACCCGGCCGGTAATGTCGAGCTTGATCCCGGGGCGTTCGTTGAGCACGTAGCCCAGCGCGTCCAGCTTCTTGCGCACCTCCGGCGTGATCTCGGAAGAGCCTGGTTCGAAGGCAATGTAGCGCAGTTCGCCGATGTTCTCCGAACTGTTGAACATCGAGCCGATCAGCGCGAACGGCGAGGTGACGGCCTTGACGATCAGGTTCACGAACACGCGCACGATGATGCCGCCGACCGAGAATTCCGGATCCGACAGCGAGCCCGAAATCGGCAGGTTGAGGTTGATGTTGCCGTTGCGGTCCTTCAGCAACGACACCGCCAGCATCACCGGCAGCTTGGTGGCGTCGGGGCTGTCGACGCGCTCGCCGAAGGTCAGCTGCTCGATGCGCACATCATTTTGCGCCACCAGCTTGTCGTTCTCGATCTTGTACTGCACGTCCATGGACAGCTTGCCCTTGGTGATCGGGTAGCCGGCGTACTTGGCCGAGTAGGGCGTCAGGCGCGGCAGCTGCACGCCGTTGGCGCTGGCCTTGATGTCGAGGAACATTGGCTTGAACAGCGGATTGAGCGAGCCTGAGATCTGCAGCGGGGCGTCGTTGTCGATCTTGCCGCTGATGTTGACCGGCGCCGGTTGCGGCTTCTCGGAGGAGATCTCGCCGATGGTGCCGGCCAGGCCGGTCATGTTGGCGGTGTAGTTGGGTTTGACGAAATTGTCGGTGTAGTTGATGTTGCCCTCAGCCAGCACCACCTGGCCGACGCGGATGACGGGCGCGTTCGGATCGGCCGCCGGCGCGGTCACCGGTGCGGCCGAGGTGGTGGTCTTGCGGCTGGTGGCGGAGGGCTTGCCGTCCTTGTCGGTCTTCTTGCTGTCGTCGGTGATCGAGCCTTGCGACTGGGCGTCGGAGACTAGGATGTCCTGCAGGTTCAGACGGCCCTGCTCGGACAGGATGGCGCGGGCGTAGAAGCTGTTGAGTGCGATCTTGTCCAGCGACACCTGCGCGCGCTCGCCGATCTTCGCTTGGATTCCGGAGAGATCCAGCGCGCGCCAGCGCAGGAAGTCGGTCGAGGTGACCTTGTCCTGCATGCGCAGGTTGTTGACCGCGGCGCTGCCGCTGTAGCTGAGCGCGAACTTCTGCTGGTTCAGCGGCGGCGTCACGGCCAGCTTGCCCTTGGCGCTGAGCAGGCCGCTGGAGAGCGTGACGTTGAGCACGTTGGCGAAGTAGCCCTGGAACGGCGCCACCGGTAACGCCCGGGCGTCCAGCTCCAGATCCACGCTCTTGAACTGCGGCGCGCTCTGGCCCTTGATGTCGAGCTTGCCGCTCTTGTCGAACTGGGCCTGCAGGCTCAGTCTGGTGGTCTGATCCAGCTTGCTGGAAATATTTTGCACCTGCAGGTTGATGCCGCGGATCTGCAGCTTGGATTTGGCCACGCCTGCGTCTTCGAAGTTGATGCCGCTGTCGGTCAGGCTGAAAGTGTTCAGTTTGGCGACCCATTGCGCGGCGGGCGCGCCTTTGGCTGAAGTCCGTTCGGCCGGCGCCGGGGGGCGCCCGGCAGCGGCTGCATCGGTGGCAGGCGCATCGGTTTGCAGTTTTTGTACGCTGAAGCTGCCGTCACTGTCACGGCGGATGTCGCCACTCAGACCGTTGATGCGGATGGCGTCGGCCTGCGCCTGGCGCGCGGCCAGGTCCAGCGTCGCCTTTTGCAGGGCGATCGACTTCACGCTGATGGCGCTGGCGGACTTGGCCTTGGGCGTCAGCTTGAGCGTGGCCAGCTCCAGGCCGGCGTCGTCCAGTTTCAGCTGGCCGTCCTGGAAGTGAATCTGCGCGGCGCCGGAGAGCTTGCCCGCGACGTTGGCGGCCAGCGCGCGGTTGAGGTAGTTCTGGTAGCTGGCGATGTCGACGCCTTCCAGCGTGGCGCGGCCGTTGAGCTGCGCTTTCATGGGGGCCAGTTCGCCGTCGAAGGCCAGCTTGCCGTGGCCGTTTTCCAGCATCGAGATCTTCAGTGCGGCGGGCTTGGCGTCGGCGGCGGTGGAAAGCTGCGCGGCGTCGACGCTGAACTGGGTCAGCTGCACGTTCTGCGCGGGCGCGGCGTTGGCCTCGTCGCGCCAGTTGATTTCGCCGTCGCGCACGCTCAGTTGTTGCACCAGGATCGCGGCGGCCTTCTTTTCTTCGGCGGTGGGAGCAGGCGCGGCAGGGGCAGGTGCGGGCGCAGCAGGCTTGCCGGCCTTGGCGGCGGGTTTGCCGCCGGCCAGTGCGCGCACCCAGTTGATCTCGCCGCGTGCGTTCATGGCGGCCCAGACTTGCGGCGCGGTGAGGCTGACTTGCTGGATCTCGCCGCCGGCGTCGAGCACGTCGAACTGCTTGAGCGTGGCCGATAGCTGCTTGGCTTTGAACAGCTGGCCCTGGTTCTTGTCCTGTACCGCGACGTCATCGAGCACGACGTCGCCGGCGAGCGCCACGCGCGGCTTGTCGTCGGTGCGCACGAAACTCAGATCCAGCTTGGTGGAGAGTTTGGCGCTTTGCAGCACGACCGGCAGTTCGGCCGGCACGAAGGGCAGGTAGCTGACGACGTCGAGCTTGTCGATGTCGATGGCGAAGGCCGACTCCAGCGTGTTGGCGAACGGCTTGCTGCGGCCCTTGAGCAGGAAGGGCGTGCCATTGATGTTGGCCGACAGCTGCGGCTGCACGAAGCTGTCGACGCTGCCGGGAAGATTGGAGATGAACGGCAGGCCGATCTGCAATGCGGCGACGTCGATGTTCTTGCCGGTGACTTTGTCCTCGAAGCGGATCTTGCCGTCCAGCAGCTGCACGTTGGCCAGCGAGAATTGCGACTTGGCGTCGCTCTTGGGCATGGCGTTGATGCGGTCGAGAATGTCGGAGAAGTTGTAGTGACCGATGCCGTCGGCGTCCAGGCGCACGACGTGGAGGTCGGGCGCGGTCAGCTTGATTTCATCAAGCACCGGGGTCAGGCGGAAGATCGAGAAGGACGATGCGTTGACCAGCAATGACTTGGCGGCGAAGAAGGGCGTTGTGCCGTCCGGCTCATACAGCGTGACGTCAGAGACGGTCAGCGCCAGCCGGAACGGATTGAAGCGTACTTCGCCGATATCGAGCTTGCGGCCGATTTGCGCCTGCGTTTGCTCGATCGCGGTCTTCTTGACGAGGGAGGGCAGGGCCAGCCAGCTGACGGCGGCCAGCACCAGCAGGATGCCGACGATCCAGGCCAGCCACTTGAGTGGCCGGCGCAGGCGCGCCCGGTCGAAGTTCTTGATGGTCGCTGCGATGCCCGGATTGGCCATGGCCCTTGTTCCTTGTCGATGCCGCGGTGGGCCGCCGCGTCGGGAAAGGCAGGCGGCGCCGTTGCGTATTTTGATTGTGATCTTGTCGGAGCCGTCGGGACGCGTAGCGCGCTCGTATCGCATGAATTCGCATGAACGCACATGACTCGAGTCGAATCGCGCGCATCCCGATGTCCGCTGCCGCGTGCGCCGGCTCCCGTGCGTTATTTTAATGCGCCGGGGGAAAACTGGGCGAGCTCATGCGCCGGCTCCGTGCGCGTGCGCACGGACTGGCATTCAGAGGCGAAAAGGCGGGGGAAGTTTCAGCGCCGCATCCGATGACGCAGCGCGTTGTGGCAGCAGCGTCAGGGCAGCAGTTGCAGCAGCTGCATGGGATCGTGGGCCAGGGCGTCGGCTTCCCAAGTGGTCGGCGCGCTGTGGCCGCAATATCCCCAGGCGGCGGCGACGGTGGGCATGTCGGCGGCGCGGCCGGCTTGGATGTCGCGCAGGTCGTCACCCACGTACCAGCAGTCCGCGGGCGCGATGCCCAGCCGCCTGGCGGCTTCCAGCAGCGGCGCCGGGTGCGGCTTGGGATGCGGCGTGGTGTCGCCGGAGACGATGCAGGCGGCATGACCCAGGCCGATCTGCGGCGCCAGCTTGTCGGTAAAGCGCGAAGCCTTGTTGGTGACGATGCCCCAGGCGATGCCGCGCGCCTCCAGCTGGGCCAGCAACTCCGGCACGCTATCGAACAGCCGGCTGTGGGCGGTCATGTTGGCTTCGTAGCGGTCGAGGAAGCGCACCTTGAGCGCTTCGTAGCGTTCGTCGCCGGGATGGATGTCCAGCGCCGCGCCGATCAGGCCGCGCGCGCCGGCCGATGCCACCGGGCGCAGGATGTCATAGGGGGCTGGCGCCAGGCCGCCTTGTTCGCGCAGGAAGTTGGCGGCAGCGGCCAGGTCGGGAGCGGTGTCGGCGAGGGTGCCGTCGAGGTCGAACAGGATCGCGCGCGGTGGGCGTAGGGACATGGCGGTGGCGGAGTGATTGAGAGGGCGCCGCGGCTGCAATGCCGCGGCGGGACTGCGATGCGTCTAAGCAAGCCGCGCTCAGGCGGGCTTGGTACAGGCGACCAGGTAGTTGACGTCGGTATCCTGGTTCAGCGAATAGATCTTGGTGAGCGGGTTGTAGCTCATGCCTTTGAATGCGTCGATCTCCAGGTCGGCTTCGCGCGTGTAGTGCGCCAGTTCGGCCGGGGTGATGAACTTGGCGTAATCGTGCGTGCCCTTGGGCAGCATGCGCAGGATGTACTCGGCGCCGACGATGGCCATCAGGTAGGACTTGGCGTTGCGGTTGAGCGTGGAGAAGAACACCTTGCCGCCGGGCTTGGCCAGCGCGGCCGCAGCGCGCACGATGGACGCCGGGTCCGGCACGTGTTCCAGCATTTCCATGCAGGTCACCACGTCGTACTGGCCGGGCTCGCGCGCTGCCAGGTCTTCCGCGGCGATCTTCTCGTAGCGCACCTGCACGCCGGATTCCATGCTGTGCAGGTCGGCCACTTTCAGCGCCTTGTCGGAGAGGTCGATGCCGCTGACGTTGGCGCCCTTGGCGGCCATCGATTCAGCCAGGATGCCGCCGCCGCAGCCGATGTCGACGACTTTCTTGCCGGCCAGCGGGGCGCGGGCATTGATCCACTCCAGGCGCAGCGGGTTGATTTCGTGCAGGGGGCGGAACTCCGAGCTGGGGTCCCACCAGCGGTGGGCCAGTTCACTGAATTTCTGGATCTCTTGAGGATCGGCGTTGGTAGCATTCATAGACTGAATGATAGCCGAAAGAGGCGCGGGCGTCGGAGCCCGGAAAGCGGGACAAATCAAATTGCCATAAAAAAACCCCGCCGAAGCGGGGTTCATTGAGCCTTGTAGCTAGCGTCAATCGATTACTTGCGGGTGCCCACAACTTCGATTTCCACGCGGCGGTTCTTGGCGCGGCCAGCTGCAGTCTTGTTGTCTGCGACCGGTTGCGACTTGCCCTTGCCTTCGGTGTAGACGCGGTTGGCTTCAACGCCCTTCGACACCAGGTATGCCTTCACGGCTTCAGCGCGGCGAACCGACAGCTTTTGGTTGTAAGCAACCGAACCCACCGAGTCAGTGTGGCCGACGGCGATGATGACTTCCAGGTTGATCGACTTCAGGTTACCAACCAGCTCGTCCAGCTTGGACTTGCCTGCCGGCTTCAGAACAGCCTTGTCGAAATCGAAGAACGCGTCAGCAGCGTAGGTGACTTTTTCCGAGGTCGGAGCGGCCGGAGCGGCAGCAGCCGGAGCAGGAGCAGGAGCAGCAGCAACTGCCGGAGCGGGCGGCTCTTCGCACGGACCGTTCACGTAGGCGGTTTGCCAGCACAGACCGTAACCGCTGCGGGTCACGACGTCACGGCCATCTTGCAGGTACAGGCTGCCCGGACGGACTTTGATGTCCTTGGTTTCCTGAGCGGTGGCAGACAGAGCGATGGCTGCGGACGCAGCAGCGAAGACGAGTTTTGCTAATTTGTTCATGTTTCTCCTCTCGGGTGAGATATCCGCAGATAAACTGCGCTACAAGATTACGACATCAAAAAATGAATAATATCATGTGTTCAGGTCGTCACAGGCCCTTGTTCCGAGGGGTCCTGCGATGAACTTAGTCGCCATTCTGCCACATGGATTGTCCTTCAGCGATGCTTGCTAATTGGTCCAGACAACGTTTTTGGGACTGTGTTGTTTCCGCGCAACGTGATTTTTTTGGCCCGATTTTGTTCCTCCTGAGCTTCAAAAAGCCCGTTTTTCGCAAGAATATCCTTATTTTTCATGCAGTTCGCTTATTTGTATTGGCGCGCGGCATTGCACTTTATCGGCGGCAATCGATGCGAGCGAATCCTCAGGTATGCCCCGATGGCCGGCCTGGCGGAAAGTGGTTCTAAAAAATGAAGCGCGGCTTTTATTTCCGGCGGTGATGTGGCGGCGGAGAAAATGTCTGGTCGGCAAGCTTGCCGTTTCCCTTTCCAGGTTGCCCGGCGGCGAGCCGGCCCGCTTCTAATATATATAGGCATTGCTTCGCCCGGCGCGCCCGGGCATCCCGCGGCCGCGCTTTCCTGCCGGCATGGCGGGGCGGGCGGGGCTGCAACCGGGCGTTTGGGCCTCCCGGCATGCTAGAATGCACTGTTCAGATCACGTCTTAGGGCCACGCCCGCTCGGTGTGATTTTTCGACCGAGAAACATCTTTCGACTCTCCAATGGATCAATTCGCTAAAGAAACCATCCCCATTTCCCTCGAAGAAGAGATGCGCAAGAGTTACCTCGATTACGCCATGAGCGTGATCGTGGGGCGGGCACTGCCAGATGTCCGCGACGGCCTGAAGCCTGTGCATCGTCGCGTGCTGTACGCGATGCATGAAATGAACAACGTCTGGAATCGTCCGTTCGTCAAATGCGCCCGCGTGGTCGGCGAAGTCATGGGTAAGTACCACCCGCACGGCGACGCCTCCATCTACGACACCCTGGTGCGCATGGCGCAGGACTTTTCGCTGCGCTACACGCTGGTGGACGGTCAGGGCAACTTCGGCTCCATCGACGGTGACGGCGCCGCGGCGATGCGTTACACCGAGTGCCGCCTGGACAAGATTTCCAACGATCTGCTGGCCGATATCGAGAAGGAAACCGTCGATTTCGTGCCCAACTACGACGGCAAGGAAAAGGAACCGTCGGTCCTGCCGACCCGTATCCCCAACCTGCTGGTCAACGGCTCCTCCGGCATTGCCGTGGGTATGGCCACCAATATTCCGCCGCACAACATCACCGAAGTCGTCAATGGCGCGCTGCACCTGCTGTCCAACGAGCATTGCACCATCGATGAGCTGATCGAGCTGATCCCGGCGCCGGACTTCCCGACCGGCGGCATCATCTACGGCGTCTCCGGCGTGCGCGACGGTTATCGCACCGGCCGCGGCCGTGTGGTCATGCGCGCCAAGACGCACTTCGAGGAATACGGCCGCGAAGGCCGCATCGCCATCATCGTCGACGAGCTGCCCTACCAGGTCAACAAGAAGGCGCTGCTGGAACGCATCGCCGAGCTGGTGCGCGAAAAGAAGCTGGAAGGCATCTCCGACCTGCGCGACGAGTCCGATAAGTCGGGCATGCGCGTGGTCATCGAACTCAAGCGCGGCGAAGTGCCCGAAGTGGTGCTCAACAACCTGTACAAGCAGACCCAACTGCAAGACACTTTCGGCATGAACATGGTGGCGCTGGTCGACGGCCAGCCGCGCCTGCTGAACCTGAAGCAGCTGCTGGAATGCTTCCTGTCGCACCGCCGCGAAGTGGTCACCCGCCGTACCGTGTTCGAACTGCGCAAGGCGCGCGAACGCGGCCACGTGCTGGAAGGCCTGGCTGTTGCGCTGGCCAATATCGATGACTTCATCGCCATCATCCGCGCCGCGCCGACCCCGCCGATCGCCAAGACCGAGCTGATGGCGCGCGCCTGGGACTCCTCCACGGTGCGCGAGATGCTGGTGCGCGCGGGCGAGGCCAACGAAGGCGGCATCGCGGCCTTCCGTCCGGAAAGCCTGCCGGTGCATTACGGCATCCAGTCTGACGGCCTGTACAAGCTGTCCGATGACCAGGCCCAGGAAATCCTGCAGATGCGTCTGCAGCGCCTGACCGGCCTGGAGCAGGACAAGATCGTCAACGAGTACAAGGAAGTCATGGCGCAGATCGCCGACCTGCTGGACATCCTGTCCAAGCCGGCGCGCGTGACCGCCATCATCACCGACGAACTCAACGCCGCCAAGAACGACTACGGCATCGGCGCCAAGGACGAGCGTCGCTCGACCATCGAGCTGAACGCCACCGATCTGGGCACCGAAGACCTGATCACGCCGCAAGACCTGGTCGTGACCTTGTCGCACACCGGTTACATGAAGTCGCAGCCGGTGTCCGAATACCGCGCGCAAAAGCGCGGCGGCCGCGGCAAGCAGGCCACGGCGACCAAGGACGACGACTGGATCGACCAGCTGTTCATCGCCAATACGCACGACTACATCCTGTGCTTCTCCAACCGCGGCCGCCTGTACTGGCTGAAGGTGTGGGAAGTGCCGCAGGGTTCGCGCAATTCGCGCGGCAAGCCGATCGTCAACATGTTCCCGCTGCAGGACGGCGAGAAGATCACGGTGATCCTGCCGCTGTCGGGCGCCAACCGCACCTTCCCGGAAGATCGCTATGTGTTCATGGCGACCAGCCTGGGCACCGTCAAGAAGACTCCGCTGTCGGACTTCTCCAACCCGCGCAAGGCCGGCATCATCGCGGTCGACCTCGATGAGGGCGACTTCCTGATCGGCGCCGCGCTGACCGACGGCGCGCATGACGTGATGCTGTTCTCCGACTCCGGCAAGGCCGTGCGCTTCGACGAGAACGACGTGCGTCCGATGGGCCGTACCGCGCGCGGCGTGCGCGGCATGAATCTGGAAGAGACGCAACAGGTCATCGCCCTGCTGGTGGCCGAGAACGAGCAGCAGTCGGTGCTGACTGCGACCGAGAACGGCTTCGGCAAGCGTACTCCGATCACCGAGTACACCCGCCACGGCCGCGGCACCAAGGGCATGATCGCGATCCAGACCAGCGAGCGCAACGGCAAGGTGGTTGCCGCGACCCTGGTCGAGCCGACCGATGAAATCATGCTGATCACCACCGGCGGCGTGCTGATCCGCACCCGCGTGTCGGAGATCCGCGAGATGGGCCGCGCGACCCAGGGCGTGACCCTGATCGCAGTGGAAGACGGCACCAAGCTGTCGGGCCTGCAGCGCGTGGTGGAATCGGATGTCGAGGAAGTCGTGGACGCCGAAGGCGCCGAGGCAGGAGAGGGTGGTGCAGCCGCAAACGGCGACGCCCCTGCAGCCGACGAGTAACACGCTAGAAACACAAGGCGGCTCGCACAGGTGGGCCGCCTTTTTTGATTGTGACGGCAACTATGGTTTACAACTTTTCCGCAGGACCGGCGGTATTGCCCCGGGAAGTGCTGCAGCAGGCAGCCGACGAGATGCTGGACTGGCATGGCAGCGGCATGTCCGTGATGGAGATGAGCCACCGCGGCAAGGAATACATGTCCATCATCGAGGCGGCGCTGCGCGACGTGCGCGAGCTGTTCGCGATTCCCTCGAACTACAAGGTGCTGTTCCTGCAGGGCGGCGCCATCGCCGAGAACGCCATCATCCCGATGAACCTGGCGGCGCTGCGTTCGCCCGCCGGCAAGCGCGAGCCGGGCGTGGCTGACTACGTCAACACCGGATCCTGGTCGACCAAGTCGATCAAGGAAGCCGGCCGTTATTGCACTGTCAACGTCGCCGCCTCGTCGGCCGAGCAAAAATTCTCCAGCATCCCGGCGCGCGCCGACTGGAAGCTGTCCAAGGATGCGGCCTACGTCCACATCTGCAGCAACGAGACCATCGACGGCGTCGAGTACCAATACACCCCGGACGTGGTGGCTGACACCAACGGCGCGCCGCTGGTGGCCGACATGTCCTCGCACATCCTCTCGCGCGAGGTCGACGTCTCCAGGTACGGCGTGATCTACGGCGGCGCCCAGAAGAACATCGGCCCGGCCGGCGTGACCATCGTCATCGTGCGCGAAGACCTGCTGGGCCACGCGCTGCCGTTCTGTCCTTCGGCCTTCGACTGGAAGATCGTGGCCGACAACGACTCCATGTACAACACGCCGCCGACTTACTCGATCTATATCGCCGGCCTGGTATTCCAGTGGTTGAAGCGCCAGGGCGGCGTGGCGGCGATGGAGAAGCGCAACATCGCCAAGGCCGATCTGCTTTACGGCTACCTGGACAGCACCGAGTTTTACAGCAACCGTATCGCCAGGGATTGCCGTTCCCGCATGAACGTGCCGTTCTTCCTGCGCGACGAGTCGCTCAACGACACATTCCTCGCCGGCGCCAAAGAGCGCGGGCTGCTGCAGCTGAAAGGCCACAAGTCGGTCGGCGGCATGCGCGCATCGATCTACAACGCGATGCCGATCGAGGGCGTACAAGCCCTGGTCGATTACCTCAAAGAATTCGAAAAGCAGCACGGCTGACGCCGGCGGCAGGCGTCCCGGCGACGCCCGCCAGACCGGTGCTTGCATCGCAGCCCCGCCGCGCGGGGTAAGGCGCTGCGCCGTGCATGCGACAGACCAAGACGCCATCGCGCCGCGCGATCCGGAGCAGGGACCGGCTGCGGCGAACTGAACATGAAAGAACAAGATGAGTGACGACAAGTTGCTGCCGCTGCGACAGAAGATCGATGCCATCGATACGCAGATCCTCGACCTGCTGAACCAGCGCGCCCGCATCGCGCAGGAAGTGGGCCACGTCAAAGCCGAGACCAACGCGCCGGTGTTTCGCCCCGAGCGCGAGGCGCAGGTGCTGCGCAAGGCGGCCGAGCGCAATCCGGGGCCGCTCCTGGGGGCCGATATCCAGACCATTTTCCGCGAAGTGATGTCGGCCTGCCGCGCGCTGGAAAAGCGCGTGGTGGTG
Organism: Herbaspirillum sp. LeCh32-8; assembly: GCF_017814915.1. Lineage (GTDB taxonomy): Bacteria > Pseudomonadota > Gammaproteobacteria > Burkholderiales > Burkholderiaceae_D > Herbaspirillum. The sequence goes on from NZ_JAGIPZ010000002.1 coordinate 90,184, forward strand.
GCTTACCTCGGCCCTGAAGGCACCTTCAGCGAGCAGGCGGTGTATCAGCAGTTCGGCCATGCCATCGAGGGCTTGCCCTGCGTGTCCATTGATGAAGTGTTCCGCGATGCCGAAGCCGGTACGGCCGACTTCGGCGTGGTGCCCATCGAGAACTCCTCGGAAGGCGTGATCAACCGCACGCTGGACCTGCTGCTGCAGACCACGCTGACCATCAGCGGCGAAGTCGCCATTCCCGTGCACCACAGCCTGATGACCCGTGGCGGCAGCATGGACGGCATCGCCCGCATCTGCGCCCATTCGCAGGCGCTGGCGCAATGCAATGCCTGGCTGAACCAGAACTATCCCGGCATCGAGCGACAGGCCGTGGCCTCCAACGCCGAAGCCGCGCGCATGGCGAGCGAAGATGCCTCGGTGGCGGCGATCGCCGGCGAGATCGCCGGGCAGAAATACAACCTGCAGACCGTCAACGCCCACATCCAGGACGATCCGCACAACCGCACCCGCTTCGCCGTGATTGGTCGTCTGCGCACCGCGCCCTCGGGCCGCGACCAGACGTCCATCGTGCTGTCCGTGCCCAACAAGGCCGGTGCGGTGTACAGCCTCCTGGCGCCGCTGGCCAAACATGGCGTGTCGATGACGCGCTTCGAGTCGCGTCCGGCGCGCATGGGCGCGTGGGAGTATTACTTCTACGTCGACCTCGAAGGTCACGAACAGGACGAGAAGGTCGCGCAGGCGCTGGCCGAGCTCAAGCAGAACGCCGCCTTCTTCAAGCTGCTGGGTTCGTATCCGCTGGGCCTGTAAGCGCCGACCAGCCATTGCCGATCGTCATCCATTTCAGGAAAGACCAAGATGTCCAAACAACTCGCCCCAGACTATGTCCGCGCCATCGCTCCCTACCAGGCCGGCAAGCCGATCTCGGAAGTGGCGCGCGAATTCGGCCTGGACGAGGCCGGCATCGTCAAGCTGGCCTCCAACGAAAACCCGCTGGGCATGCCCGAATCGGCCAAACTGGCGATGCAACAGGCAGTGGCCGAACTGGGTCGCTACCCGGACGCCAACGGCTTCGCACTGAAGGCAGCCATCAGCGCCAAGTACGATGTGCCGCAGAGCTGGATCACGCTGGGCAACGGCAGTAACGACATCCTCGAGATCGCCGCGCACGCCTTCGTGCAGCCGGGGCAATCGGTGGTGTACGCGCAATACGGCTTCCTGGTGTACGCACTGGCCACGCAGGCCGTCGGCGCGCGCGCCATCGAGGTGCCGGCCAAGGACTTCGGCCACGACCTGCAGGCCATGGCCGCAGCCATCACCGCCGACACGCGCCTCGTGTATCTGGCCAACCCCAACAACCCGACCGGCACGTTCGTGACTGCCGCCGAGCTGGAGGCCTTCCTGAAGGCCGTGCCGGCGGACGTGGTGGTGGTGCTGGACGAGGCCTACAACGAATATCTCGCAGCCGAGCATCAGTACGAATCGACCGCATGGGTGCGCCAGTATCCCAACCTGGTGGTATCGCGCACCATGTCCAAGGCCTACGGCCTGGCCGGCTTGCGCGTGGGCTTCGCCATCGCGCAGCCGGAAGTGACCGACCTGATGAACCGTATCCGCCAGCCGTTCAACGTCAACTCGCTGGCCCAGGCTGCCGCCGTCGCTGCGCTCAACGACAAGGCCTTCCTGCACAAGAGCGCCGAGATCAACAGTGCCGGCTATCGCCAGCTGACTGCAGCCTTTGATGAGTTGAAGCTGAACTATGTGCCGTCCTTCGGCAACTTCGTGCTGGTCAAGGTCGGCGAGGATGACGGCGCCGGCGCGCGCGTGAACCTGGCGCTGTTGAAGCAAGGCATCATCGTGCGTCCGGTCGCCAACTATGGCCTGCCGCAATGGCTGCGCATTTCCATCGGTCTGCCGGAAGAAAACGCCGCCTTCCTCGCCGCCCTGAAAACCGTTCTAGCCTGAGTTTGCCGTGTTCAAGAAAGTTGTCATTGTCGGCGTCGGCCTGATCGGCGGTTCCTTCGCGCTGGCCTTGCGCCAGGCGGGACGGGCCGTGCGGATCGTCGGCGTCGGCCGTTCCGCCGAAAGCCTGGCGCGCGCGCGCGAGCTGGGCATCATCGATGAGATCGTCACCGATGCGGCGCAAGCCGTCGACGGCGCCGACCTGATCATGCTGGCCACGCCGGTGGCGCAGACCGAAAGCATTTTGGCGGCCATCGCGCCGCACCTGGCGCCGGGCGCCATCGTCACCGACGCCGGCAGCACCAAGAGCGACGTGGTCGCCGCCGCGCGCAGCGCGCTGGGCGGCAAGATTGCGCAGTTCGTGCCGGGCCATCCGATTGCCGGGCGCGAGAAGCATGGCCCCGAGGCCGCGCTGGCCGACCTGTACGTGGGCAAGAAAGTGGTGATCACGGCCTTGCCCGAGAATGACGTCGCCGACGTCGAGCGCGTGGCCGCTGCCTGGCAGGCTTGCGGCGCGATCATCCATCGGTTGTCGCCGCAGGAGCACGACGCCGTGTTCGCCTCGGTCAGCCACCTGCCGCACGTGCTGGCTTTCGCGCTGGTCGACGACATCGCCGGCAAGCCGCATGCAGCCACGCTGTTTCAGTACGCCGCCAGCGGCTTTCGGGATTTCACGCGCATTGCCGGTTCCTCGCCGGAAATGTGGCGCGACATCACGCTGGCCAACCGCGATGCGCTGTTGACTGAAGTCGACGCCTATTTGGCGCAGCTGACGTCGATGCGCAAGATGATCGCCGACAGCGACGGCGCGGCCCTGGAAAAGATTTACGCCAGCGCCCAGCATGCGCGGCTGCAGTGGGCCGCTGCGATCGAGGCGGCCGAACGCAAGCCGTCCTGATGCGCCGGCGTCTACAATGATTTATCGACCGGGCGCGGCGGCAAGCGCTGCGCCCCACACCAACCTTCATTCCGGACCACGATGAAACAGCCTTCCTACCCCCGCCATATCGACCTGGAGCCGGTGCCCCACGTGCAAGGCACGGTCAAGCTGCCGGGCTCGAAAAGCATCTCCAACCGCATCCTGCTGCTGGCCGCGCTGTCCGGCGGCACCACCCGCATCTTCGACCTGCTGGCCTCCGACGACACGCTGGTCATGCTGATGGCGTTGCAGACCCTGGGTGTGAAGTGGGAGCAGATCGAGGGCACGCAGGATTACATCGTGCACGGCGTCAACGGCGTGCTGCCGGTGCACCAGGCCGACTTGTTCATGGGCAACGCCGGCACCGCGATCCGTCCGCTGACCGCCGCGCTGGCGGTGCTGGGCGGCGACTACACGCTGCACGGCGTGCCGCGTATGCATGAGCGCCCCATCGGCGACCTGGTCGATGCCCTCAATGCGGTGGGCATGCGCATCGACTACACCGGCAATCCCGGCTATCCGCCGCTGCACATCCGCCGCGGACAACTGAACTCGAACCGCATGAAGGTGCGCGGCAACGTGTCCAGCCAGTTTCTGACCGCGCTCCTGATGGTTGCGCCGCTGATGGCCCGCGAAGAGCCGATGCAGATCGAGGTGGTCGGCGAGCTCATTTCCAAGCCCTACATCGAGATCACGCTGAACCTGATGCGCCGCTTCGGCGTCGAGGTCGAGCGCGACGGCTGGCAGCAGTTCACCATCCGTCCGGGCCAGCATTACCGCAGCCCCGGCACGATCCACGTCGAAGGAGACGCCTCCTCGGCGTCCTACTTCCTGGCTGCGGGCGCTATTGCCGGCGGCCCGATCCGCGTCGAAGGTGTCGGCCGCGACAGCATTCAGGGCGACGTGCGCTTCGTCGAAGCGCTGGAGCAGATGGGCGCCACCATCACCATGGGCGAGAACTGGATCGAGGCTTCTTCCAACGGCCCGCTGAAGGCCATCGATACCGACTTCAATCACATTCCCGACGCCGCCATGACCATCGCCGTGGCCGCGCTGTACGCCGACGGCACCAGCACGCTGCGCAACATCGCCAGCTGGCGCGTCAAGGAAACCGACCGCCTGGCCGCCATGGCGACCGAGCTGCGCAAACTGGGCGCCGAAGTGGAAGAGGGCGAGGATTATCTGAAGGTGACGCCGCCGGCCGAGATCGGCGCGGCCGCCATCGATACTTATGATGACCACCGCATGGCGATGTGTTTCTCGCTGGCATCGCTGGACGGCGCCTTGCGCCGCGGCAACCGCATCCGCATCAATGATCCCAAGTGCGTGGCCAAGACCTTCCCGGACTACTTCGCGGTCTTCAAAAAGATTGCCGAGCAAACGCTGATCTGATACACCCTGTTCAACAGGATTCATCGCGTAAATTATTTTCTCGGACAGTGCTTGCATGGAAAAATCAAAGATCCCGGTCATCGCCATCGATGGCCCAACCGCATCGGGCAAGGGCACGGTAGCGCAGAAGGTGGCCCAGCAGCTGGGCTTTCATTACCTCGATTCGGGCGCGCTGTACCGCCTGACTGCGCTGTCGGTGCTGCGCCGGGGCGTGGCGCTGGATGACGAGCACGCGCTGGCCAAGTCGGCCGAGCACCTGCATTGTCATTTCGACGGCGCCCACATCTTCCTCGCCAACGAGGACGTAACCCAGGCCATCCGTGCCGAAGAGGTCGGCAACACGGCGTCGAAGATTGCTGCTTTGATAACAGTGCGCCAGGCTCTGTACGGCCTGCAACTGGGGTTTCGCAAGCCGCCCGGCCTGGTGGCCGACGGCCGCGACATGGGCACGGTGATCTTCCCCCATGCGCGCCTGAAGGTGTTTTTGACCGCGAGTGTGGAAGCGCGCGCCACAAGACGCTATAAGCAATTGATTGACAAGGGTTTTTCTGCTAATATCGCAGACCTTTCCCGGGATTTGAAGGAACGCGATGAACGCGACATGAGTCGCTCGTCGGCGCCGTTGAAGCCCGCGGAGGGCGCATATCACCTGGATACTTCCGACATGACCGCTGACGAGGCGGTGCAGCAGGTGCTCAGTTGGTACGCTGCCCTTGGCCATTGATCTGCTTGATTTCAGGCGTCTTTGGCCCCATAAAGGGCAGGAAAGACAGTTGTAAGTTGTACCCGTAGTGCCGTTGGTGCCCGGCAGATGCAAAGTCTGACGGGTGTTGATAAACCTAACCCGATATTCCATGCCGTCGGCGCAACTCGTATGCGAAGGCGGCAGTGCAAGTCAGGACGATTGCATCGAACGGATACCGGCCAATCTATTATTTTCATTTATGTCTACCACTACCGTTATCGCTGCAGGTGTTGATACCTCCGGCGAATTTGCTGCTCTGTTTGAAGAATCGCTGTCGCGTCAGGACATGCGTTCGGGTGAAGTCATTTCGGCAGAAGTCGTCCGTCTGGATCACAACTTCGTGATCGTGAACGCCGGCCTGAAGTCCGAAGCTTTCATCCCTGTTGAAGAATTCAAGAACGATAACGGCGAAGTCGAAGTCAACGTCGGCGACTTCATCTCCGTTGCGATCGAATCGCTGGAAAACGGCTTCGGCGACACCATCCTGTCGCGCGACAAGGCCAAGCGTCTGGCATCGTGGCTCTCGCTGGAAAAGGCGATGGAGTCCGGCGAGATCGTGACCGGTACCGTCAACGGCAAGGTCAAGGGCGGCCTGACCGTTCTGACCAACGGCATCCGTGCCTTCCTGCCGGGTTCGCTGGTCGACACCCGTCCGGTCAAGGACACCACCCCGTTCGAAGGCAAGACCCTGGAATTCAAGGTCATCAAGCTGGACCGCAAGCGCAACAACGTGGTGCTGTCGCGCCGCGCCGTGATCGAAGCCTCGATGGGCGAAGAGCGCGCAAAGCTGATGGAAACCCTGAAGGAAGGCACCGTCGTCACCGGTATCGTCAAGAACATCACCGACTACGGTGCGTTCGTGGATCTGGGCGGCATCGACGGCCTGCTGCACATCACCGACCTGGCATGGCGTCGCGTGCGTCACCCGTCGGAAGTTCTGTCGGTTGGCCAAGAGATCACCGCCAAGGTCCTCAAGTACGATCAAGAGAAGAACCGCGTTTCGCTGGGCGTCAAGCAACTGGGCGACGATCCGTGGACCGGTCTGTCGCGTCGTTACCCGCAAGGCACCCGCCTGTTCGGCAAGGTCACCAACCTGACCGACTACGGTGCGTTCGTTGAAGTCGAACAAGGCATCGAAGGCCTGGTTCACGTCTCCGAAATGGACTGGACCAACAAGAACGTGGCCCCGAACAAGGTTGTCCAGCTGGGCGACGAAGTCGAAGTCATGGTTCTGGAAATCGACGAAGAGCGTCGTCGTATCTCCCTGGGCATGAAGCAGTGCAAGCCGAACCCGTGGGACGACTTCGCCATGAGCCACAAGAAGGGCGACAAGGTCAAGGGTTCGATCAAGTCGATCACCGACTTCGGCGTGTTCATCGGCCTGACCGGCAACATCGACGGTCTGGTGCACCTGTCCGACCTGTCCTGGACCGAAGCCGGCGAAGAAGCCGTGCGCAAGTTCAAGAAGGGCGACGAGCTGGAAGCCGTGGTTCTGGCAATCGACGTCGAGCGCGAGCGCGTTTCCCTGGGCGTGAAGCAACTGGAAGGCGACCCGTTCAACAACTTCGCAGCTCTGAACGACAAGGGCGCCATCGTGACCGGTACCGTCAAGTCGGTGGAGCCGAAGGGCGCCGTGATCGCGCTGACCGAAGAAGTCGAAGGCTACCTGCGTGCATCCGAAATCTCCCGCGACCGCGTGGAAGATGCCGGTACCCACCTGAAGGTTGGCGATTCCGTCGAAGCCCTGGTCATCAACATCGACCGCAAGGCTCGCAGCATCCAGCTGTCGATCAAGGCTAAGGACAACGCCGAGACTCAGGAAGCCATGCAGAAGATGTCGGCTGACTCCAACGCTGCTTCGGGCACCACCAGCCTGGGCGCGCTGCTGAAGGCCAAGCTCGACAACAAGAACTGATCTTCGGTCCACGATGACAAAGTCGGAGCTGATTGCCCGCTTGGCTGAGCGTTATCCGCAGCTGGTCGCTAAAGATGCGGATTACGCGGTCAAAACCATCCTCGATGCCATGGTCGACGCACTTGCGACCGGCCAGCGTATCGAGATCCGTGGTTTTGGCAGCTTTGCGCTGAATCGTCGTCCGCCGCGCATCGGCCGTAATCCCAAGTCCGGCGACAAGGTGATGGTGCCCGAGAAACGGGTGCCTCACTTCAAGCCGGGCAAGGAATTGCGCGAGCGGGTGGACGCCATGGTGGGGCAACCCATCAGGGAAGACTGAGGCAATCGGCGAAAGCCGCGCATCTTGAAGGGCGGACATGCTTATGCATGTCCGCCCTTTGTCTTTTGTTGCCCACAGCGGGGCGGTGGCAAGGATGAGTTTGGCGGGCAGCGTGGCGGGTTGGCATAAGATATAGCCAAGCAAACAAGATGAGGATTCGCCGCCATGAGATCCCTTTTCCAGTCCTGCTTACAATCCTGCGTCCTGTTCGGCCGTCGCGGTTTGCTTCCGCTTCTGCGCAATGGTCTGCTTGGCATCGCATGCGCCATGGCAACGCCGGCATTTGCGCAGGCTCCCGCCAAAGTGATCCTGATCGGCTTTGCCGGCCCGCTCAGCGAGGAGCCGGCGCAGAGCGCGCGGGATGCCGCGCTCATGGCCATCCAGGAAATCAACGCCCGATCTCCGCAGGTAGCCGGTGAGAAGGTGCAATTCAAGCTGCTCGACCAGAACGACAAGGCAGATGCCAACATCGCCGCGCTGACGGCGCGCTATTTCGTCTCTTCCAAGGTGGTAGGGGTGATCGGTCACTGGAACAGCGCCACCAGCATCGCCGCCGCCAGGATCTACAGCGATGCCGGCATCGTCCAGATCAGCCCGTCGGCGACAGCCAGCCAATACACGCAGCTGGGATTGTCGACGGCATTTCGCATGGTTGGCCACGATGGCAACCGTTCCAGCTACATCGGCCGCTATGCGGTGAACGTGCTGCGTGCCCAGCGCATTCTGGTGATCGATGACGCCACCAGCTACGGCGCCGGCATGGCGGACCAGTTCACCACTTACGTCCGTACCAATTCCGGCCTTCAGGTGTCGCGCGGCTCGATCAGCAGCAAGACGTCCAATTTTGTCCCGGTGCTGGATCTGGTGCGCAAGACGCACCCGGATCTGATTTTCCATGCCGGTCGCCTGTTTGCGGACGGACTGACTCACGGCGAGGGCTTCGTCGGCGGCTTGGCGCGGCTGGGCTATCCGGGCAAGCTGATCCTGGGCGAGGCCACCATCGATCCGCACAGCATGCGCGCGGCTGAAGCCGCCGGCATCGACGTGTACGCCGTCTCGCCCGGCACGCCGCTGGAAAAGCTGCCCGGCTATAAGGTCTTCCAGAAGAATTTCAGCAAGGACTCCACCGCCCGCATCACGCCCTACACGCCGGCTGCCTATGACGCCGTGTACGTACTGGTGGATGCCTTGCAGCGCGCGGGGTCCCGGGACGCGCAGGCGGTGCAGGCGGCGCTGCGCAAGGGCCGTTACAACGGGGTGACCGGAACCATTGCCTTCGACGGCAAGGGCGACCTGGTGGATCCCCGCTATACGATCTACAAGATCCGGCAGGGGGCCTGGGTGCCGCTGGAAGTGACGAACAGCAAATAATGCTGGATCGGCCGGTTGCGAGCCGTCGGCGTGTCCGGCTTGCTGCCGGGGCCCGGCCGCACCGGCGAAGGCGTGCGGGGCGCCGCCGCCTGCGGGATGATGCCTGCGCAACAGGCGCCGCCGAGCCATGTCCAGGGCGCCGGCGGGCTGTAAATTCCCCGCAGCAGGCCCGGCGGCGCGCTTGAACGGGGTTTTTTTCACGTACAATTCCACACTTTCGCTTTTGCCGTTCCGGTTGGGTTCCTGCCGGCTGATAACTACACGAAAGGATTACGCCATGAAGATAATCTCGAGACTGATCGCGGCCGTCCTGTTCGTCCTGTTCTTTTTCTTCGCGCTGCGCAATACCCAGGAAGTGACCATGCATCTCTTCCTCGGCTATGAACGCACCGATCCGCTGGTGCTGGTGCTGCTGGCCTTCTTCGCCGTCGGCGCCGTGCTGGGCGTGCTGGCCATGACCCCGATCATGTTCCGCCACCGCCGCGAGGCTGCGCGCTACAAGAAGGCGCTGGCGCAGATCCAGAAGCAGCAGGACGAGGTCGCCCAGGCCCAGGCACAGCCGCCGCAGCCCGACAGCGTGATCACGGCGCAGCATATCCTCTGATTTTCCCGACTTGTTTATGGAATTTGAATTCTGGTGGTTGCTCGGCATCCCGGTCTTTTTCGGACTGGGATGGATTGCCGCGCGGGTTGATATCAACCAGTTGTTGTCCGAGTCGCGCACCTTGCCGCGCGGCTATTTCAAGGGATTGAATTTCCTGCTCAATGAGCAGCCCGACAAGGCCATCGACGCCTTCATCGAGATCGTCAAACTCGATCCCGAAACGGTGGATCTGCATTTCGCGCTGGGCAACCTGTTCCGCCGCCGCGGCGAGACCGAGCGTGCCATTCGCGTGCACCAGAACCTGCTCGCGCGTCCGGACCTGCCCGCCGAGCACCACGGCCACGCGCTCTACGAACTGGGACAGGACTACCTCAAGGCCGGCCTGCTGGACCGCGCCGAGGAAAGCTTCAACAAGCTGATCGATACCCAGTACAGCGCCCAGGCCGGTCGCGCCTTGCTGGAAATCTACCAGCGCGAGAAGGAGTGGGCGCGCGCCATTTCCGCCGCCGAGATCCTGCAGGCCACCGGCGCCGGCGGTCGCCAGCGCGAGATCGCCCAGTTCTATTGCGAACTGGCCGCCGACGAGCTGGTGCGCACCAACATCGACGCCGCCATCGAGCTGCTGGACAAGGCCCTGGCCGCGGACCGCAAGAGCGTGCGCGCCACCATGCTGATGGGCGACGCGCAGCGCGCCCGCGGCGACATTGAAGGCGCGCTGGAAACCTGGCGCCGGGTCGAGCACCAGAGCGTGCCGCACACCGCGCTGGTGGCGCAACGCCTGATGGACGGCTACCTCGCCGTCGGCCGCACGCAAGAGGGCATCAACCTGCTGCGCGCCTATTTGGCCGAGGCGCCGTCGATCGACCTGCTGGAAGTCGCCTTCAAGGCCGTGCTGGACGCCAATGGCGTGGATGCGGCCAACAGCCTGGTCAGCGATGAACTGCGCCGCACGCCCACCTTGCTGGGCCTGGACAAATTCCTCGAGGCGCGCATGCTGACCGCGCCGCAGAACGTGCAGCCGGAGCTCGCGGTGGTCAAGACGCTGGTGCACGGTTACACCCAGAAACTGGCGCGCTACCAATGCAGCCACTGCGGCTTCAAGGCGCGCCAGTTCTACTGGCAGTGCCCCGGCTGCAGCCACTGGGAAACCTACCCGCCGCGCCGCACCGAAGAACTGAATGTCATGAATTGAGGCCACGGGCCTCACTAAGAAAGAACTGGATCCACCATGAAAATCACCATTATCGGCACCGGCTATGTTGGCCTCGTGACCGGCGCTTGCCTGGCCGAGCTGGGCAACGACGTGTTCTGCCTGGACGTCGACCAAAGCAAGGTCGACATCCTCAACAATGGCGGCATACCGATCCATGAACCCGGGCTGGAAGACGTCGTTGCGCGCAATCGCGCCGCCGGCCGCCTGCAGTTTTCCACCGACGTGGCCGCCAGCGTGGCGCATGGCGACATCCAGTTCATCGCAGTGGGCACCCCGCCCGACGAGGACGGCTCGGCCGACCTGCAATATGTGCTGGCCGCGGCGCGGAGCATCGGTCGTCACATGAACGGCTTCAAGGTGGTGGTGGACAAGTCCACCGTGCCGGTCGGCACCGCCGACAAGGTCAAGGCGGCGATCGCCGACGAGCTCGCCAAGCGCGGCCAGGCCGCCGATTTTTCGGTGGTCTCCAACCCCGAGTTCCTGAAGGAAGGCGCCGCGGTGGAAGACTTCATGCGTCCCGACCGCATCGTCATCGGCCACGACCAGAGCCCGCAAGGCCTGCGTGCGCAAACGCTGATGAAGAAGCTCTACGCCCCGTTCAACCGCAACCACGAGCGCACCTACTGGATGGATGTGCGCTCGGCCGAGTTCACCAAGTACGCCGCCAACGCCATGCTGGCCACGCGTATTTCGTTCATGAACGAACTGGCCAATCTGGCCGACAAGGTCGGCGCCGACATCGAGGCGGTGCGCCATGGCATCGGCTCCGATCCGCGCATCGGCCACAGCTTCCTGTACGCCGGCTGCGGCTACGGCGGTTCCTGCTTCCCCAAGGACGTGCAGGCGCTGGAGCGCACCGCGCGCGACTACGGCCAGGAACTGCTGATCCTGCAATCGGTGGAAAAGGTCAACAACCTGCAAAAGCACGTGCTGGGCAAGAAGGTGGTCACCCGCTTCGGCGAGAACCTGGCCGGCAAGCACTTCGCTATCTGGGGCCTGGCCTTCAAGCCCAATACCGATGACATGCGCGAAGCATCGTCGCGCGTGCTGGTGGGCGAGCTGGTGCGTCGCGGCGCGACCGTGGCGGTCTACGATCCGGTCGCGATGAAGGAAGCCGCACGCGTGATCAAGCTGGACTTCGCCGATGAGCCAACCCTGCTGGAGCGCGTGCGCTTCGCCGAGAGCCCGCTCGACGCGCTGCAGGACGCCGACGCGCTGGCCATCGTGACCGAGTGGAAGGCCTTCCGCAGCCCCGACTTCGAGCGCGTGAAGGCGATGCTGAAGAACCCGGTGATCTTCGATGGCCGCAACCTGTTCGAGCCGCAAGTGATGGCTGACAGCGGCATCGAGTACTACGGCATCGGCCGTTCGCTGGTCGCCAACGCCTGACCGACAAGAGGACCCGCATGGATATCGCCGCAGCCTGGGATTCCGCCCGCATCCTGATCGTGGGCGACGTGATGCTGGACCGTTACTGGTTCGGCGAGGTCAACCGCATTTCTCCCGAAGCGCCGGTGCCGGTGGTGCGCGTGGAGCGCCGGGAAGAGCGCCTGGGCGGCGCCGCCAACGTCGCGCGCAATACCGCCAGCCTGGGCGCCAGCACGGCGCTGTTGGGCGTGACCGGCGACGACGAGCCGGCCAGCGTGATGGAAAGCATGCTGGGCGAGATGGGCATCGCCAGCCACCTCAACCGCGATGCCAGCATCGCGACCATCGTCAAGCTGCGCGTGATCGGGCGCCAGCAGCAGCTGGTGCGCATCGACTTCGAGGAGTCGCCCACCGATGACGTGCTGCGCGACAAGCTGACCCAGTTCAACTCGCTGGTGGCCAACTACGATGTGATCGTGTTTTCCGATTACGCCAAGGGTAGCCTGGTGAACGTGGCCGAGATGATCGCCGTCGCGCGCAAGCTCGGCAAACGCATCCTGGTCGACCCCAAGGGCGACGACTTCAGCCGCTATGCGGGCGCGTCCGTGCTCACGCCCAACAAGTCCGAGATGGTGCGTATCGTCGGTCAGTGGAAGGGCGAGGACGACCTCACGGCGCGTGCCCAGAACCTGCGTCAGCAACTCAACCTGGAAGCGCTGCTGCTGACCCGTTCCGAAGAAGGCATGAGCCTGTACCGCGAGGGCGACGTACAGCATTTCCCGACCATGGCGCGCGAAGTGTTCGACGTCTCCGGCGCCGGCGACACCGTCATCGCCACCTTGGCGGTGATGCTGGGTGCGGGCGCGCCGCTGGTGGATGCGGTCACCATGGCCAACCGCGCCGGCGGCATCGTGGTCGGCAAGCTGGGTACGGCGACCGTCACGCGTGAGGAGTTGCTGGAGGGCTGAGCCCATTCCGGGCGCGTTTCTAGTTGAATTTCTGTCAACAATCCTTCCGGGGCGTCGTTGAGCAAAGGCAGTGGCATCTTCCGATGCACTGCCTTTTTGTTTTTCGACCCCTACTGAAAGGATTCAACATGCTGAAGAAATTCCTGATGTTCATCGGATTCATCCTGGCAACCGGCCTGGCCTTCGCCCAGGTCGACGTCAACAAGGCCGACCAGGCGGCACTGGATGGCGTGCGCGGCATCGGCCCGGCGATGTCCAAGCGCATCCTCGACGAGCGCCAGAAGGGCGGCAGCTTCAAGGACTGGGACGACCTGCAGAACCGCGTGAAGGGCGTCAAGGACAAGAGCGCCGCGAAGCTGTCGGCCAATGGCCTGACCGTCAACGGCCAATCCAAACCGGGCGTTGCGCAGGCGGGCAAGCCGGCCAAGGGCGGCAAGGCCGCGAGCGCGGAAAAAGGCGAGAAGGCGGAGGTCGCTGCCCAGCCCGTGGCCCAGGCCGGCAAGTCCGACATGCTCAAGAAATAATCTACTGGCAGACGATGGCAGTCCGGTTGTTCCGGATTGCCATTTTTTTTGCGCGTCGATCGGCCGCGAAGAGGCAACGCGGCAGTGTGTGGAATGCTGACACTTCGGCAACTAAAGGCTTGTTTCTCGAAAAATTTGAGGTTAAAGTTGGTCAAGCCATAGACCGGCGGCTGCCTCTGATTGCGCCATGTCTGCCAAGCGCCTGATGCATCCGCACCCGTCATCAAGGGGGATGCGCGGGAGTCGGCGCCGACGAAGGCCTTGCTCGGCGCGAGGCGGCGGGATAAAAAAGGGGCATACCGGACTGCGGTCAGGCAAGCGTATTTCTCGTCAAACCATTGCAGATGAACATGAAAATCGCCGAGCTCCCAGCCAATGAAGATGCCCGCATCGAAGCCCTGCATTCGCTGCATATCCTGGACACGCCTCCGGAAGAACGCTTCGACCGCCTGACGCGGCTGGCGCGCCGCCTGTTCGATGTGCCCATTGCGGTGGTGACGCTGATCGACGTCAATCGCCAGTGGTTCAAGTCCTGCGTCGGCCTGGGCGATGCCACCGAAACCACGCGCGAGGTCTCCTTCTGCTCGCATGCCATCCTCAAGGACGACATCACCGTAGTCAACGACGCCACCAAGGATGATCGCTTCTCGGGTAACCCCCAAGTCACCGGCGAGCCCTACATTCGCTTTTATGCCGGCTGCCCGATTCGAAGCGAGAGCGGCTACAACCTCGGCACCCTGTGCCTGGTGGACATGAAGGTGCGCGACTTCGACGCTGATGACCGTGCCCTGCTGCGCGACCTGGCCGCCATGGTCGAGCAGGAGCTCACCGCAGTGCGGCTGGCCACCATCGACGACCTGACCAAGCTGTCCAATCGCCGCGGCTTCGAAGCGCTGGCCCAGCATGCGCTGGGGCTGTGCAAGCGCGTCTCGCGCCCGGCCTGCATGCTGTATTTCGACCTCGACAAGTTCAAACAGATCAACGACCGCTTCGGCCACGCCGAAGGCGATACCGCGCTGGTCAATTTCGCTTCGCTGCTGGCCGGCAACTTCCGTGAGTCCGACGTCATCGGTCGCCTGGGCGGCGACGAGTTCGCGGTGTTCCTGACCAATACCGCGATGGCCGAGGCCGAACCCGTGCTCAAGCATTTCGAGCGCGCCGTGCACCAGTTCAACCAGCACGCGCTGCGGGAATACGACCTGCAGTACAGCGTCGGCGTGGTCGAGTTCGACCCGGCGGTGCACCAGTCCGTGGAGGACATGATGCAAAACGCCGATGCGCTGATGTACGGCCAGAAGAGCCAGCGTCGCGCCGGCTGATCCTTTCCTCAGCCTGACCGCATTTGCCCGTCGCGCGCCATGCGCGGCGCGGTCGGCGCGTCGGCATACGCCAAAGGCGATGACGGCGGCGAAATAGCTTAAAATGCCCCCCTGAGCCAAAAAGCCGACCGCAGCCATCGCCCATGTCCTATCAAGTTCTCGCCCGTAAATATCGTCCCCGCAGCTTCGACACCCTGGTCGGCCAGGAACACGTCGTACGCGCGCTGACGCATGCGCTGGAACAGCAGCGGCTGCACCATGCTTACCTGTTCACCGGCACCCGCGGCGTGGGCAAGACCACGCTCTCGCGCATCTTGGCCAAATCGCTCAACTGCGTCGGCCCGGATGGCAACGGCGGCATCACCGCCGCGCCTTGCGGCGTGTGCGAAGCCTGCGTGGCGATCGATGCAGGGCGCTTCGTCGACTACATCGAGATGGACGCGGCCTCCAACCGCGGCGTGGATGAAATGGCGCAGCTGCTGGAGCAGGCGGTCTACGCGCCATCCAACGCCCGCTTCAAGGTCTACATGATCGACGAAGTGCACATGCTGACCAATCACGCCTTCAACGCCATGCTGAAGACGCTGGAAGAGCCGCCCGAGCACATCAAGTTCATCCTGGCCACCACCGATCCGCAAAAGATTCCCGTGACCGTGCTGTCGCGCTGTCTGCAGTTCAACCTGAAGCAGATGCCGCCGGGCCACATCATCGGCCATCTCGACAACATCCTGAACCAGGAACACATCGAGTTCGACCCGCAGGCCTTGCGCCTGCTGGCCCAGGGCGCCTCCGGCTCGATGCGCGACGCGCTGTCGCTGACCGACCAGGCCATCGCCTACGCCGCCGGCAAGGTATCGCTAGAAGCGGTGCAGGGCATGCTGGGCGCGCTCGACCAGTCCTACCTGATCCGCATCCTGGACGCGCTGGCCGCGCAGGACGGCGCATCGCTGTTGGGCGTGGCCGACGACATGGCCACCCGCAGCCTGTCTTACAACGCGGCGCTGCAGGACCTGGGCACCTTGCTGCACCAGATCGCACTGGCGCAAAGCGTGCCGGCCGCGCTGGCCGACGACCTGCCCAATCGCGAAGACGTGATTCGCCTGGCCTCGCAGTTCAGCCCGGAGCATGTGCAACTGTTCTACCAGATCGCCGTGCACGGCCGAAACGAACTCGGCCTGGCCCCTGACGAATACGCCGGTTTTTCGATGACGCTGCTGCGCATGCTGGCTTTCCGTCCGGTCAGCGCCAGCGCCGCGACGCCGGTGCCCGCCGCCGGCGGCGCATCGGTCCCGCGTCCCGCGGCGCCGCGCCAGGCAGCGCCGCTGATGGCGCCGCAGGCGGCGGTGGCCAGCGCGCCGGTCAGCCGTCCTGCGCCGCAAGCGCAGCCTGCGGCTGCCGCTCCTGCTCCTGTCGCTGCTCCGGCGCCGGTAACATCGGCGCCCGCAGCGCCGGCGGCGGCATTGAGCCCGGCCGCCTCGGCGCGCGAGGCCGCCATGATGGCCGTGCGCGCATCGCTCAAGGGCGGCAAGGCGCCCGCTGCGCGTCCGGCGCCGGCCGCGGCTGCACCAGCGCCGGCACCGGCTGAAACGCCCGCTTTTGCACCAGCGCCGATGGCCGCGCCCGAGCCCGCCGTGCCGATGGCCTCCGCCGTGCCGGACATGCCCGAACCGCCACCGTTCGATTCCATCCCGCCGTGGGAAGAAGATTCGATGCCGGCCGGTTTCGACGCTCAAAAAAAAACTGAATCGTTCATTCCCCCCGGCCCCGACCTGGAGTCCGTCGCCGTAGCGGCGCAGGCTGCGCCGCGCGTATCGGCGCCGCAGCGTCCGCCCGCCACGCCCGCGCAGAAGCAGGAAACCGCGCGCATTGCCGCCGAAATGGGTTGGGACGGCCATTGGCCGACGCTGGCCGCCAGCCTGTCGCTGCGCGGCGTGGCGCACCAGATGGCCTTCCAGAGCGAGCTGGTGCGCTGCGAGGCGCTGGCAGGCGGCAACGTCTGCTTCCACTTGCGCATCCCGTTCGAAACCCTGCGTTCTTCAGGCAGCATTGAGAAGCTCATTGCCGCCCTGTCCGAGCGTTTCAGCCGGGAAGTGCGCGTGGAAACCGAGATCGGCGCCGTCGCCGACACCGCTAACGCGGTGGCTGAGGCCGATCGCGCCGACCGCCAGCGCAAGGCCGAACACAAGATGCAGAACGATCCCTTCGTGTTGTCGATGATGCGTGAATTCAACGCCACCATCGTGCCCGGATCGATCCACCCGCTGTGAGGCGCAGGCGGCCCCGCCGTTTTGCCGGGCGCTGCGCCAAACAAGATAAAATTCGATGAATTGAAACAAGGAGCAATACCATGATGAAAGGTCAACTCGCAGGCCTGATGAAGCAAGCCCAGGCAATGCAGGACAACATGAAGAAGGCGCAGGAGCAACTGGCGCTGATCGAGGTCGAAGGCCAGTCCGGCGCCGGCCTGGTGAAGGTCGTGATGACCTGCAAGAATGACGTCAAGCGCGTCTCGATCGACCCGTCGCTGCTGGCTGACGACAAGGATATGCTGGAAGACCTGGTCGCCGCCGCCTTCAACGACGCCGTGCGCAAGGCCGAAGCCACCTCGCAGGAAAAGATGTCGGGCGTCACCGCCGGCATGCCGATGCCCCCGGGCTTCAAGATGCCGTTCTGATTGCCGATATCGCAGATATCAAGGCAGGGCCGGCAAGCGGTCGCAGGTGGCAGGGCAGGGTCGTGATGAGATCCTGCCGCCTCGGGTGAAGGCCCGGGGCGGAGTTGGTGCGGTATGCAAGTCCGATGGAGTGCAGTATTGCTTTGTGGAGGCAACATGTTCGTCATCTCGATCACGTACACCAAGCCGGCGAGCGAAATCGATTCCTTGCTGACCGCGCACAAGAAATTCCTCAACCAGCAATATGCGGATGGCGTGTTCCTGATGTCGGGCCGCAAGGTTCCGCGCACCGGCGGCATCATCCTGGCCGACTGCAGCGACCGCGCCGAGATGGAGGCGATCGTCGAATCCGATCCCTTTTTCATCGCCGGCGTGGCCGAGTACGAGATCACCGAATTTGTCCCCTCGATGACGGCTGAAGCGCTTGAAGCCTTCCGCTATACCGTCGACCGTAATTGAACCAAGAGCCGGCTTGAAAACTCCCTCCAGCCTCACCCTGCTGACCGAATCGCTGCGCCGCCTGCCCGGCATCGGTCCCAAGACCGCGCAGCGCATGGCCTACCACCTGCTGCAGCACGACCGCGATGCCGCCGCCGACCTGAGCAAGTCGCTGGCGCGCGCGCTCGACACCATTCGCCACTGCGCGCTGTGCAACACCTTCACCGAGCAGGTCGTGTGCGAGACCTGCCAGGATGAACAGCGCGACCACACGCTGCTGTGCGTGGTGGAAAATCCGGCCGACCAGATCATGATCGAGCAGACCCTGACCTTTAAGGGTTTGTACTTCGTGCTGATGGGGCGTCTCTCGCCGCTGGACGGCATCGGCCCGCGCGACATCCATCTTGAAAAACTGATCACCCGCGCCACCGACGGCGTGGTGGCCGAGGTGGTGCTGGCCACCAATTTCACCAACGAAGGCGAAGCCACCGCCTACTACATCAGCGAGACCCTGAAGTCGCGCGGCCTCAAGGTCAGCCGGCTGGCGCGCGGCGTGCCGGTGGGCGGCGAGCTGGAATATGTGGATGCCGGCACCATCGCGCGCGCGATGCTGGACCGCCGCGCCACCTGAGAAAATCTCCCGAAGGCGAGCGATCGGCGCACATTGTGCGGTGCTTTCCTCACCTGGCAGCAGAAAATTGCGCGCTTGTCCCATTCGCCCCTAATAATTCCCTCAAATTGCGCGACATCCTGCGCGTGCTGCAATAAAATGTCGGCTTTTCACACATGCACGTACGACGTCATGCATGTGGCAGTGCAGCAGCGCTTACCGGGCGCGGCGTGCGCCGGCTGACCGCGTTACCGCGCAGGCATCCGGCAGCGGCGACAAGAATCAATAATCGGCAACAGGAGAAGCAGCGGATGTCCTTCGCAGGCGCATGAGGCGCACGCGGCATCGGCTGCACGCAATATGACGACAAGCACATCCAAGCCCGGCCCGCTGGCCGGCATCAAGGTGCTCGAACTGGGCACGCTGATCGCAGGCCCGTTCTGCTCGCGCATGCTGGCCGAGTTCGGCGCCGAGGTTATCAAGGTCGAGGCGCCCGGCAACGGCGACCCGCTGCGCCAATGGCGCGTGCTCAAGGACGGCACCTCGCTGTGGTGGTCGGTGCAGGCGCGCAACAAGAAGAGCATCACCCTTAACATGAAGGACGAACGGGCCCAGGACATCGCCAGGAAGCTGGCGCTGGAAGCCGACGTCATCATCGAGAACTACCGTCCCGGCGTGCTGGAGAAATGGAACCTCGGTTACGAAGACCTGAAGAAGCTGAACCCCGCCACCATCATGGTGCGCCTGTCGGGCTACGGTCAGACCGGCCCGCTGCGTGACCTGCCGGGATTCGGCGCCATCGGCGAATCGATGGGCGGCATCCGCTACGTGTCGGGGCATCCGGATCGTCCTCCGGTGCGCATCGGCATCTCCATCGGCGACTCCATCGCCGCGCTGCACGGCGTGATCGGCGCCATGATGGCGCTGCGCCACCGCGACGCCACCGGCGGTCGCTGGAACGGCAAGGCCGGCGCCGACTGCGTGGCAGGGCAGGGCCAGATGGTGGACGTGGCCTTGTACGAGGCCGTGTTCAACATGATGGAATCGATGGTGCCGGAGTTCGATCACGCCGGCGTCATCCGTGAACGCACCGGCGGCGCGCTGCCTGGCATCGTGCCCTCGAACACCTACACCACCGGCGACGGCAAGAACATCGTCATCGCCGGCAACGGCGACGCCATCTTCAAGCGCCTGATGGCGGCCATCGGTCGTGACGACATGGCCAATGACCCGGGCCTGGCGCGCAACGACGGGCGGGTGCCGCGCACCGAAGAGATCGATATCGCCATCCAGCAATGGTGCGACACGCAGACCATCGACGCGGCGCTGGCGACCCTGCAGGGCGCCGATGTCCCGGTGGGCAAGATCTACTCGGTCAAGGACATGATGACCGACGCGCAATTCCTGGCGCGCGGCATGTTCGAGCAGCACCAGTTCGCCGACGGCACGCCGGTCAAGCTGCCGGGCATCACGCCCAAGCTGTCCGAGACGCCCGGCCAGACCAAATGGCTGGGGCCGGAGCTGGGCGCCCACAGCGATGAAATCCTGCAGACGCTGGGGTATGATGAAGCCCAAATAAAACGGCTGCGCGACGAAGGCGTCGTCTGACAAGGTAACCTGAATACAGGTGCAACACAGGGAGGAGCCGACGAGGGTCGTGGTCTTCCCTGCGCCTGATGAAGCCGCAAGATGCAACACCCATCCACGATACCCGGAGGAGACACAATGAAATTCAGCTGGAAGCAGTTGGCAATCGCCGGAGGCCTGTTCCTGGCCGGCTACTTTTCGTTCAACGGCAGCGCAGGCGCGCAAGCGCTGGAAAAGCCCAAGGTCTCGATCGCCGTGGGCGGCAAGAACCTGTTCTACTACCTGCCCCTGACCATCGCCGAGCAGCTCGGCTACTTCAAGGATGAGGGCCTGCAGGTCGAGATCTCCGACTTCGCCGGCGGCGCCAAGGCTCTGCAGGCCATGGTGGGCGGCAGCGCCGACGTGGTGTCGGGCGCCTATGAGCACACCATCCTGATGCAGGTGAAGAACCAGGCCATCACCGCCTTCGTGCTGCAAGGCCGCGCGCCGCAGATCGTGCTGGCGGCCAACAACAAGACCATGCCCAACTTCAAGGGCATCGCCGACCTCAAGGGCAAGAAGATCGGCGTCACCGCGCCGGGTTCGTCGACCAGCATCATGGCCAGCTACGTGCTGGCCAAGGCCGGCCTGAAGCCGACCGACGTTTCCTTCATCGGCGTGGGCG
Source organism: Herbaspirillum sp. LeCh32-8 (assembly GCF_017814915.1). Taxonomy (GTDB): domain Bacteria; phylum Pseudomonadota; class Gammaproteobacteria; order Burkholderiales; family Burkholderiaceae_D; genus Herbaspirillum. The sequence continues at coordinate 110,767 of NZ_JAGIPZ010000002.1, forward strand.
CCGCCGCCGGCGCGATCTCGGCAATCCGTTCCGGCCAGATCGACGCCATCGCCAACCTCGACCCGGTGATCTCCATGCTGGAACAGCACAACGAGATCAAGACCATCGCCGACACCCGCACCCTGAAGGACACCAACGACGTCTTCGGCGGCCCGATGCCGGCAGCGACGTTGTACGCACCGGCGGCCTTCATCCAGAAGTATCCGAACACTACCCAGGCGCTGACCAACGCCATGGTGCGCGCGCTGAAGTGGATTCAGAAGGCCGGCCCCGGCGACATCATCAAGGCCGTGCCGGAAAGCTACCTGCTGGGCGACCGTTCGCTCTACATCGACGCCTTCATGAAGGTGCGCCAGGCGATGTCGCCGGACGGCTACTTCCCGCCGGGCGGCCCGGACACCGCGCTGCGCACGCTCAAGGCCTTCGACGCCTCGGTGGCCGACAAGCAGGTGGATCTGTCCAAGACCTTCACCAACTCGTTCGCGCAGAAGGCCAACGCCAAGTACAAGTAAGGCAGGCGAGGGCAGCCGGATTCCCATCCGACGCGAACCAGACACAAATGCCCGGCAACGGGCATTTGTGCATCTGACGCGGCAACAAGCCCTCCCGGTCATTCATGCATGACCTGCAGCATCGGCAATATCAGCAGCACCCCAGGCAAGCCGGAACCACCACGCAACAACAACCGGGCGCAGCGCCGGCCCAGACAGTCATGACTCCAGCACTCCATTTCGACGACATCACCTGCACCTTCGTATCGAAGGATGACCGATCGCAGCGCTACACCGCGGTCGCCAACACCACCCTGGCGATCGCGCCCGGCGAATTCGTTTCCGTGGTCGGTCCGACCGGCTGCGGCAAGTCCACGCTATTGAACGTCGGCGCCGGCCTGCTGCACCCGTCCTCGGGCAGCGTCAAGGTGTTCGGCGAACCGCTGACCGGCATCAACAAGCGCGCCGGCTACATGTTCCAGGCCGAAGCGTTGATGCCCTGGCGCAGCGCGCTGCAAAACGTGATCGCCGGCCTGCAATACCGCGGCCACAGCGAGAAGGAGGCCGAGCAGCTGGGCGAGCAATGGCTGGCGCGCGTGGGCCTGCAAGGCTTCGGCGACCGCTATCCGCACCAGCTCTCGGGCGGCATGCGCAAGCGCGTGGCGCTGGCGCAGACCTTGATCCTCGACCCCGACATCATCCTGATGGACGAGCCCTTCTCCGCGCTCGACATCCAGACCCGCCAGCTGATGGAAAACGAAGTGCTGGACCTGTGGAACGCCAAGAAGAAAGCCGTGCTCTTCATCACCCACGACCTGGACGAGGCCATCGCCATGTCGGACCGCGTGATCGTGCTGGCCGCCGGTCCCGGCACCCATCCCATCGGTGAATTCAAGATCGACCTGCCGCGCCCGCGCGACGTGGCCGAGATCCGCATGCATCCGCGTTTCGTGGAACTGCACCAGCAGATCTGGGACGTCCTGCGCGATGAAGTGCTCAAGGGCTATCAACAACAGAAGCGCGCAGCGTAATCAGAGGCGAGAGTCAGCAACATGTGGAAATTACTGAAACCCAATCACAAGAACATCCGATTCTGGCAACTGCTGGTGCTGGTGGTGGTGCTGGCCGTGTGGCACATCGCCACGCGCAACCCGCAGACCGCCTTCTTCTTCGGCGAGCCGATCAAGGTCGCGCAACGCATCTGGGAGTGGTTTACCGTCGGCAGCGGTTCGCTCGAAGTCGGCTTCGGCGACACCACCTTCTTCACGCTCAGCTTCCCGGCAGAGATCTATTCGCACCTGCTGGTCACCCTGACCGAAACCGTGCTGGCCTTCCTCATCGGCACCGTCTCGGGCCTGGGCGTCGGTCTGTGGCTGGCGCTGTCGCCGACGGCGTCCGCCATCCTCGATCCCTACGTGAAGGCGGCCAATTCCATGCCGCGCGTGATCCTGGCGCCGATCTTCGCCATGTGGTTCGGCCTGGGCATCTGGTCCAAGGTCGCACTGGCAGTCACCTTGGTGTTCTTCATCGTGTTCTTCAACGTCTACCAGGGCGTCAAGGAAGTCAGCCCGGTGGTGCTGGCCAATGCCCGCATGCTGGGCGCCAACGCGCGTCAGCTGCTGCGCACGGTCTACCTGCCGTCAGCCACCTCGTGGGTGTTCTCCAGCCTGCACACCTCGATCGGCCTGGCCTTCGTCGGCGCCGTGGTGGGTGAGTACCTGGGCTCGGCGCGCGGCGTCGGCTACCTGATCCTGCAGGCCGAAGGCACGTTCGACATCAACACAGTCTTCGCCGGCATCGTCGTGTTGACGGTGTTCGCGCTGGTGCTGGACCTGGCCGTGGCAGTGATCGAGAAGCGCCTGATGAAGTGGCAGCCCAAGAGCGGCGAGACCGAGAAGCTCTGAGCGCATGGCGCAAGCTGAGGGATGTTAAAAAAAGAGGCGGACATTTGTCCGCCTCTTTTCATTTGCGCCGCATGGATGCACTGCCGTGCAGCTTTTCAAATTTGTGCCTTCCTGCATGATCGTTACGACATTCGGATAACGCCATGCTCGGAACGGCGGTTGCGAACCGTGGCTCAACGGATCCCTCTTGGGTTTCAAACTTTTGATGGAAGAGTTGCCATTCATCAAAAGTTGCTCTTGGGCCTTATCGGGAATCAGGCAAGTCATCAATCACGCACTTTTTATTCATTAAGAAGGGAAAAGAGGGGGCCATGCATGAGCTTTCTCTGTGTTCTTGGGAAGAACGTGCAGGGGATGCGACTATGTTCCACGGCATGAGAATGAATGCGCCGGTAGAGGCACCCGTACGCCATTTTTGGATGGCGAAATATTTCTGTTGCTGATTTGATATTTCATTATTTTTAATGTTTTTCCTGAATGAACCCGTGGACATGCCCGGTTAAAATACTTGTCACATCAGGCTATAAGATGTCCGTGTCGCAAGATCGTCGGCCACAACCGCGTCGCGCCGCACAAGGACTGCCATCACACGATCAGGTTGCCGGCCGGGACGAGCCGGCAATGACCGGGGGAAGCGCGCAATGGCGCAGCAAGACGATTTAACCGAATACTCTTCAGAAGCCACCTATAAGTTGCTGGTGCAGGGCGTCACCGACTACGCGATCTATCTGCTGCGTCCCGATGGCGTGGTGGCCAACTGGAACGCCGGCGCCCAACGCTTCAAGGGCTATGCCGCCGATGACATCATCGGCCGCCACTTTTCCACCTTCTATGCCGCCGCCGAGCGCGACGCCGGCCTGCCGCAGCGCGGGCTGGAAACCGCGCTGCGCGAGGGCCGCTTTGAAGGCGAGGGCTGGCGCATCCGCAAGGACGGCTCGCGCTTCTGGGCGCACGTGGTGATCGATCCCATCTACCGCGACAACGGCGAGCTGCTGGGCTACGCCAAGATCACCCGCGACTGTACCGAGCAGATGAACATGAAGGAGGCGCTGCGCGACACCGAGAACCGCTTCCGCCTGCTGGTGGAGGGCATCACCGACTACGCCATCTACATGCTCAATCCCGACGGCACCGTGGCCAACTGGAACGCCGGCGCCCAGCGCGCCAAGGGCTATCTCGACAGTGAGGTGGTGGGGCGCCATTTCTCGCTCTTCTATGGCGAGGACGACAAGGCCGCCGGCCTGCCCGCCAAGAACCTCGCCATTGCGCTCAACGAAGGCAAGTTCGAGGACGAAGGCTGGCGTTTCCGCAAGGACGGCTCGCGCTTCTGGGCGCACGTGGTGATCGACCCCATCTATCGCGACAATGGCGAGCTGCTGGGCTTCGCCAAGATCACCCGCGACCGCACCGAACAGCTGGAAAGCCGCGAGAAGATCATCTACCTCGCCCGCCACGACGCCATGACCGGCCTGCCCAACCGCCTGCAGTTCCTGGAGCGGCTGGACGAAGCCATGGCCACGCTGCGCCCGGGCGAGCAGGAGCTCGCCGTCATCAGCATCGACCTCGACCGCTTCAAGGAGATCAACGACGCCTTCGGCCACGCCCTGGGCGACCAGGTGTTGTGCGAGCTGGCGCGCCGCATGAAGGCGCTCTCGGGCGAGGGCGAACTGGTGGCGCGCTTGGGCGGCGACGAATTCGTGGCCTGCAAGGTGTTCCGCCAGGAGCGCGCGCTGGCCGATTTCATTACCCGCCTGTACCGCGCGCTGACCACCGTGCTGCACCTGGCCCAGACCGATATGGCGCCTGGCGCCAGCCTGGGCGTGGCGATGTATCCCGGCGACGCCGAGGACCGCGCACAACTGCTCAACAACGCCGACCTGGCGATGTACCGCGCCAAGAAGAGCTTGGGTGAAAAGATCTGCTTCTATGAAGCCAACATGGACGAAGTCTCGCGCGCGCGCCGCACCATGGCGCGCGACATCTGGAGCGCGTTGGAGAGTGGCCAGTTCTTCCTGAACTACCAGATCCAGCGTTCGGTCAACAGCGACGAAGTCACCGGCTACGAAGTGCTGCTGCGCTGGAACCATCCGGTGCACGGACTGGTGTCGCCGGCGGTGTTCATCCCGATTGCCGAGGAATGCGGCGCCATCGGCGCCATCGGCGACTGGGTGCTGGAGCACGCCTGCCGGGAGGCGGCGCAGTGGGACCTGCAGCCGCGCATCGCGGTCAACCTGTCGGCGGTGCAGCTGTCCAACGCCGCCCTGGTGGACAAGGTGCGCTCGGTGCTCGCCGCCACCGGCCTGCCAGCCTCGCGCCTAGAGCTGGAGGTCACCGAAACCGCCATCATCGTCGACCGCGATCGCGCGCTGCATCTGCTGCAGCAGCTCAAGGCCATGGGCGTCACCATCGCCATGGACGACTTCGGCAGCGGCTATTCCTCGCTGGAAACGCTGCGCTCCTTCCCATTCGACAAGATCAAACTGGACCGCAGCTTCATCAAGGAGCTGGAAACCAGCAAGCAGGCCAAGGCCTTCGTGCGCGCCATCCTGGCGCTGGGTCACAGCCTGAACGTGTCGGTGTTGGCCGAAGGGGTGGAGACGGAAGAACAGCGCGCCATCCTTGAGCAGGAGGGCTGCCATGAAGGGCAGGGCTTCCTATTTGGTCGCCCGGCCACGCTGCAAAGCCTGGCCGAGCAGGACGTGATCAGCCTGCCGGTGGACCAGCAGCGCAGCGCCTGAGCGACAGTAGCCGGCAGCCCCGGCCAAAATCGCTTACGCTGCACGCTGTTGCTTTTACCGTGACGGCCTCCATGAACGACATCCCGCAAGCGAACGCGCCAGCCGATGTATCACCCTACCAGTTGGACGCGCTGGCGCACCTGCTGCTGACCCACAAGAAGGTGCTGGTGCTGTCCGGCGCCGGCATCAGCACCGCCTCCGGCATTCCCGATTATCGCGACGACGACGGCGTGCGTCGCGGCCGCCTGCCCATCCAGGGCGATGAATTCCGTTCCTCCGAAGCCGCCCGCAAGCGCTATTGGGCGCGCAGCATGCTGGGCTGGCCGCGCCTGGCGCAGGCCCGGCCCAATGCCGCCCATCGCGCCATCGCCCAGCTGCAAGCCGGCGGCCATTTGTCCACCGTGCTGACGCAGAACGTCGACGGCCTGCACCAGCAAGCCGGCGCGCGATGTGATCGAGCTGCATGGCAGCATCCACGCCGTGCGTTGCCTGTCCTGCGGTACGGTTTATGAACGCGCCCAGATCCAGAACGAGCTGGAGCAATTCAACCCGGCGCTGGCCCGGGCCGAGGCGACGATCCTGCCCGACGGCGACGCCCAGCTGGAACCCGATGCCGACATTGCCTTCCATATCCCGGCCTGCAGCCGCTGCGGCGGCATGCTGCAGCCCGACGTGGTGTTCTTCGGCGACGGTGTGCCGGCGGCGCGCAGCGCCGAGGCCGAACAGGCCGCGCGCGCTTGCGACGCCATGCTGGTGGTCGGCACTTCGCTGATGGTGTTGTCTGGATTTCGCTTTGCGCGCATGGCGGCCGAGGCCGGCAAGCCGGTGGCCGCGATCAATCGCGGAGTGACGCGCGCCGACGCGTTGTTGACCTTCAAGATCGGGGCGTCTGCTGAAAGCGTTCTGCCGCAGCTGGCGACGCGAGTGCTGGCCGGGAAGAGCGCTTGAGCGACCAGCCCACCACCGCGGCGGCCACCAGTGCCAGCAGCGTCGCCGCCATGAACACGTGCGAGAAGCCCAGCCCGTAGGCGTGTCGCGCCAGCGTCACCGCGCCGGCGCCCTGATGCCCATACAGGCGGGCGGCATCGTCGAAATCCCCGGCCATGGCGCGTTCGGCGAATCGCTCTGCCAGCGCGCGGCCGCCTTCCAGCGTGGCCAACGCATTGAGCATCGCACCGCGCGCGCCTTCGGCCAGCACCGCGCCCAATCCCGCGAATCCCGCCAGCACGCCGGTAAAGCGTGAGGTAGTGCTGATCCCCGAGGCCATGCCGGCGCGGTCGCGCGGCACGTTGCCCATGATGGCCTTCTGTGTCTCGCCGTTGAGCAGGCCGCCGCCGCTGCCCAGCACCGCCATGCCCAGCACGGTCGGCCAGGCGCTGCCGGAACGCGCGGCCCAGATCATCAGCAGGTTGCCCAGCGCCGTCACGCACAGGCCCAGGGCCAGGATGCGCGGCGAGGACATGCGCGTGCCAAGGCGTCGACCGAGTTGCGGCAACAGCAGCATCGCCAGTGCAAAGGGCAGCATGGCCAGCCCGGCCTGCGCGGCCGACAGGCCGCGCGCATTCTGCAGGAACTGCGGCAGCAGCGAGGCCATCACCTGCGCCGAGGCGGCATAGGCGAACATCGCCGCCACCGCCGCCACGAAGCCCGGCGAGCGAAACAGCGATAGCTCCAGCATGGGATGCGCGCCGCGGCGCTCGACGGCGATGAACAGCGCGAATAAAAAAGCGCCGCCGGCCACCCGGACGACGCAAGCAACGCTGCTCCAGCCGTGCTCGGGTCCGGTGATCAGGGCCCAGGTCAGCAGAAAGACAGCGCTGGAGAAAGACAGGATGCCCGGCACATCGAGCGGGCGCGGCGCCGGGTTTTTGGATTCGGGAATATGGCGCAGCACCGCCGCCGCCAGCGCCAGGCAGATCGGCAGGTTGACGGCGAAGGCCCAGCGCCAGCCGAGCGCCGCGTTGATGGCGCCGCCGATCAGCGGTGAGAGCACCATGGTCAATCCCATGATGCCGCCCCACACCGCCCAGGCGCGGGCGCGCTCGCCTTCGTCATGGAAGGCGTGGCCGATCACCGCCAGCGCCGGCGCCAGCAGGAAGGCCGCCCCTACGCCCTGCAAGGCGCGCGCCGCGTACAGGGCCTGCGCGGTAGGCGCCCAAGCGCACGCCAGCGAGGCCAGCGCGAACAAGGCGATGCCGCACAGGAACACGCGCTTGCGGCCATAGCGGTCGGCCACCGACCCGGCCGGCAGCAGCAGCGCGGCGAAGCACAGCACGTAAGCGCTCACCACCCATTCGATGTCGGCGAAGGAGGCACCCAGGTCGCGTGCAATGGCGGGCAGCACGATGCCCACTACATTGGTGTCCAGCACCGTCATGGCGCAGCCGGCCGAGGCGGTCAGCAGGACCCGGCCCGCCGCGGTGGAAAACAGGGTGCGCATGGCGTCTCCTCCTTGCTCCCGTGTGGTTGGATGATGCGGCTTACTTCAGCGCAGCCACGCCGGCCTTGGCAATTTCCTCGTCGTGCTGCGGGGTGTCGGCCGAGACGCCGATCGCGCCCACGATCTGGCCGTCAGCCACCAGCGGCAAGCCGCCGCGCATCAGCACGAAGCCGCGCGCAGTGGCGGCGGCCGGGCGGTTTCCGTTGACGGCGTCTTCCAGCGCGCCGCTGGGACGGCGGAACAGCGCGGCCGTGCGCGCCTTGCCCGGGGCGATCTCGACGCCGGCCGGCACCGCCGCGTTATCCATGCGCACCAGCGCCAGCGGCAGGCCGGCCGCATCCACCACGGAGATCACGCAAGGCCAGTTCTCGGCCTGCGCCTTGGCTTGCGCGGCCTGGATCACCTGCTGGGCGGCGGCCAGCGTCAGCACCGGCTGGGTCGGCAGGTTGGCGGCCGAGGCCAGTTGGGCGGCGGCCAGCGCGGCGGCTCCGAGGACGAGGGAAAGGGGTTTGCTGAACATGTTCGGCTCCTTGAAAAAGCGGGTTGGGAGAGGCCTCATTCAACCAGCCCCTATAATTCGTTTCAATACTGAAATTTTTGAAATTAATTAGCTGATACCTAATTAATGAAAAGGAGAGAACCCATGGAGCTGCGTCACCTGCGTTACTTCCTGACCGTGGCCGAACAGCTGCACTTCGCCCGCGCCGCGGAGATTCTCGACATCGCCCCGCCGACGTTGTCGGTACAGATCCAGGAGATCGAGCGCAAGCTGCAGGCGCAGCTGTTCGTGCGCACCAAGCGTTCGGTGGCGCTGACCTCGGCTGGCGAGGCCTTTGCGCAGGAGGCGCGTACGGTGCTGGCGCAGTTCGACCAGGCGCTGCATGTGGGCCGGCGCGCCGGGCGCGGCGAGCTGGGTCGCGTCGAAATCGGCTACGTGGGATCGGCGGTGTTCGGCGGCATCCTGCAGCAGCAGATCAGCGCGTTTCGCAGCAGCTGGCCGCAAGCCACGGTGCAGGCGCGCGAATGGCCGATGGATCGTCTGTCCGACGCGCTGGAGCAGGGCCGCGTCGATATTGCATTCGTGCGCATGCCGGTGGCGCTGGCGCCGTCGCTGCAAAGCCATGTGCTGCTGCGCGACCGCTTCTGCCTGGCGCTGCCGGCCGACCACGCGCTGGCGCAACAGCCAGGCACGGTCAAGGCGCGCGCGCTGGCCGGCGAGGCCTTCATCCTGCCCGAGCAGGAACTGGGCTCGCGCGAGATCTATCGGCGCGGCGGCTTTGCGCCGCGTAGCGAGCATCGCCCCGGCAGCCTGCTGGCGGTGCTGGCCGAGGTGTCGGTGGGCGCCGGCGTGGCGGTGGTGCCGGGCGTACTGCCGCGGGTGGTGGACCTGCCCAACGTGGTCTACCGGCCGCTGGCGGGCGCGGCCATCGGCTCCGAGGTGGCTGCGGTGTTTCGTCGCTTCGAGCATTCGCCGGCGGTGAAGAACATGGTGGCGGCGATCCGCAAGAGCCCGGCCTCGCAGGTGCCGGCAGTCGCCTCCTGAGCGTATATAGATATCCGATTTCCTTCGTTCGGCGCGCTGGTGTGCTGCCAGATAATCCTTGTCAGGCTACCCCTTGCAAAGGACATCATGAGCACCTCACTGAACGCGTCTGCCCAGGCGCTGCACCACCGTTTCGCCGACCTGTTCGCCCGCATCGGCGAGGGCGCGATCGCGCGCGAGAATGAACGCCGCCTGCCCTATGAGGAAGTGCGGCAGCTGAAGGAGGCGGGCTTCTCTTCGCTGCGTGTGCCGGTCGAGCAGGGCGGCGCCGGCGTCAGCCTGGAGGATTACTTCTCGCTGCTGATCCGCTTGGGCGAGGCCGAGTCCAACCTGCCGCAGATCCTGCGCGTGAACGCCGGCTTTACCGAGCTGCTGCGCGAACGCAAGGACGATGCCGACACCCGCCGCTGGCTGGGCGTGATCGCCGGCGGCAAGAGCTTCGGCGCCTCCACTTCCGAGCGCAATGCCGCCACCGGCAACTCAGCGCTGCTGGAGCGCGACGCGCAGGGCAACCTGCGCCTGAACGGCGAGAAATACTATTCCACCGGCACGCTCTATGCCGACTGGGTGCTGGTGCGCGCGCACGACCGCGAGTCGGACTTCAACGTGCTGGTGCGCGCCGACGCCGAGGGCGTGGAGCGCATCGACGACTGGGACGGCTTCGGCCAGCGCCTGACCGGCAGCGGCACCACCCGCTTTCACAACGTGCTGGTGCCGGAGGACCAGGTGCTGGATCGCTACCACGTGTCGCAGCCGCGCCGCAACAGCATCATCACCTCCTTCTACCAGACCTTCCACCTGGCGACGCTGAGCGGCATCGCGCGCGCCGCGCTGCGCGACGCGCTGGCGTTCACCCGCCCGCGCACCCGCACCTTCGGCGTGCCCGGCAACTCCAGTCCGCGCGAGAACCCGCTGGTGCACCGCGTGGTCGGGCGCCTGGCCAGCCTGGCGTGGTCGGCCGAGCAGCTGACCTTGTCGATTGCGCGCGAGCAGGACGCACTGAACGCCGCGCGCGCCGCCGGCACCGTCAGCACCGAGGACTACGACGCGCTCGACATCCACACCTTCGAAGCGCAGCAGATCGTCATCGGCCAGGTGCTGGAGGCCACCACGCTGTTGTTCGAAGTCGGCGGCGCGTCCGCCACCAGCGAAACACGCCGGCTGGATCGCCACTGGCGCAACGCGCGCACGCTGGCCTCGCACAACCCGGCCATCCAGCGCGAGGCGGCGGTGGGCAACTTCCACCTCAACGGCGAGCCGCACAACGAGCGCTTCGGCAACGCCTACGCCTGACGCTTCACGCCGGTCCATCGGCCGGCGGATATCGACATGCGGATAACTTCGTTCCGTTGCATCGGGCGGGTCCATACACTTTCTGCAGTTCATTCACGACCACTGAGAAAGCGACCCTCCCGATGTTCAAACGAATCCTGTCCACGCTGTTGTTGTCCGCCCTCGTCATCTCATCGATTCACGCGGCCCACGCCGCGCCGCAAGAGCTGAAAGTGGGCTTCGTACCCGGGCCCTACATCGACGAATTCAAGCTGGGCGTGCAGCCCGAGCTGGAAAAGAAGGGCTACAAGGTCCGCTACTACGAATTCAGTACCGGGCTGGAGGCCAACAGCGCCGTCTTCAAGGGCGACATCGACGCCAACGTGATGCAGCACACGGTGTTCCTCGACTCCTATAACGAGCGCAACAAGACCGACCTGGTCGGCATCGTGCAGGTGCCGACTCCCCCCATGGGGCTGTACTCCAAAAAGCACAAGGACCTGAAGAACCTGAAGAAGGGCTTCACCGTGGCCGTACCCAACGACCCGGTCAACCTGCAGCGCGCCCTGTGGATATTGCAGCGGCTGGGCTGGATCAGGATCCGCGAGAACAAGCCGGTCGACGTCACCGAGCTGGACGTGGTGGAAAACAAGGTCGGCCTGAAGCTGGTGCTGCTGGAAAACGCCCAGGGCCCGCGCGCGCTGGACGATGCCGACTTCGCCGCGATCCAGGGCAACTTCGCCATCTTCGCCAAGTTGAAGCTGTCCGAAGCCTTTATCCTTGAAGACATGAAGCCGCCCTACATCAACGTGCTGGCAGTGAAGAAGACGCGCCAGTCGGATGCCTACGCGCGCGACCTGGTGGAGGCGTATCGGTCGGAGAATTTCCAGAAGGCGATCCGCAGCGAGCGCTTCTATGACGGCTTCACGTTGCCGGATTACTTTGGCAGTACGAAAAAGAACTGAAAGACGACTCGTGCGGCCGATATGCAATTGAAGTAACAAATATCATCCGTCGTCCCTGCGAAAGCAGGGACCCAGCGTCTTTCGTTGCATCCCGCCGAGGCATGAGCGGCACAACAAACGTCACTGGGTCCCTGCTTTCGCAGGGACGACACCTAGGCGGTTGGCAACGCCGGTGGAGTCTCAAGTGACCACTTGCCCGTCATCCCGGCGCAGGCCGGGACCCAGTGTCGTTCGCGGTGCGGAAAGGAAGATTGGCAGAGGCCTCAGGCGGCCTGCGCGGATGATGCAGGGAGATTGACCGGCCGCGCCAGGCCGAAATGTTCGCGCAGTGTGCGCCCCACATATTCAGTGCGGAACAGGCCGCGTTGCTGCAGGATCGGCACCACGCCATCGGCGAAATCCTGCAAGCCGCTGGGCAGCGCATCGGGCATGAGGTTGAAGCCGTCGGCTGCGCCGGCCTTGAACCAGCGCTCGATCTCATCGGCAATCTGTTCCGGCGTACCGACCAGCACCCGATGGCCGCCGCCGCCGCACAGCGCGCGGATCACGTCGCGCACCGTGTGCGCGCGGCTCTTCACCAGCGACAGCGTGGCGTGGAAGAAGGTGTGGTTGCCGTTGCCGCCGTTGGGCAGCGCCAGGTCGGCCGGCAGCGGCTTGTCCAGCTCCAGGCGCTCGACCGGGATGCCCAGCGTGCCGGCCAGCCGCTTCAGGCTGTAGCTCCACGGAATCATGTCGACCAGCTCGTCGCGCCGGCGCAGCGCTTGCGCTTCGGTGGCGCCGACGATGGTGGCCAGGCCCGGCAGGATCTTCACCGCATGCGGCCCGCGCCCCAGTGCGGCGGCGCGTTCATTGATGGCGCGGCTATAAGCCAGCGATTCTTCTATCGTGTGCGCCGCCGAGAACACCGCCTCGGCATGGCGCGCGGCCAGCTCGCGACCGTCGCCGGAGCCGCCGGCCTGTATCAGCACCGGTTGTCCTTGCGGCGTGCGCGGCAGGTTCAGCGGGCCCTGCACGCTGAAGTGCGCGCCGCGATGCGAGATCGGGCGCACCCTGGACTCGTCGATGAAGCGGCCGCTGGCCTTGTCGCCGATGACGGCGTCGTCTTCCCAGCTGTTCCACAAGGCCTTGACCACGCTGGTGAATTCATCGGCGCGCGCGTAGCGGCCGCCGTGGTCGGGGACGGCGTCCAACCCGAAGTTGCGCGCCGAGCCCGGGTCGGCGGTGGTGACGATGTTCCAGCCGGCGCGACCGCCGCTGACATGATCCAGCGTGGCGAAGCGGCGCGCGATGTTGTACGGCTCGTTATAGCTGGTGGAGGCGGTGCCGATGATGCCGATGTGCGTGGTAGCCGCCGCGACGGTGGCCAGCAGCACGGTCGGCTCCAGCGCCGTGATCGGGCGAAAGTCGATCTGCTCGATGATGGAGGCATTGTCGGCCAGGAACACCGCGTCGAACTTGGCGGCCTCGGCGATGCGCGCCACCTTGACGTAGTGAGCGGCATCGGTGAAGGCCAGCGGGTCGGCCTCCGGCAGGCGCCAGGCCGACGGGATGAAACCGGAGTGCAGGATGTTGACGTTCAGGTGCAACTGGCGCGGCGCGGTGGTCTGGCTCATGGCGAGGCTCCGCTCAATGCACGCGCGGGAACCCGTGGCGTTGCGCCAGCAGGTCAAGGATGCGGCGGGTGTCGGTGACGAAGCGGCGACCGTTGGCCGATTGCGCATCCTCCGGCGGCGGCGCCTGGTCGCCCAGGATCAGCACCGGCAGCCCCTGGTGCTGCTCGCCCAGCAAGGCGACCACCTCGGCGCGCGGGCGCGTGAAGGGCAGGCGCTTGATGTCCAGCCCTCTGGCGCGTTCCGGATCGCCCGCCAGCAGGCCTTCAACGGGAATGCCGTCAGGGCAGACGAAGCTCTGGGCAGGATGGGCGGGGTCGGTAAAACCGTGTTCAAGCAACAGCAGCAGGTCGCGGCTCATGGCGCAGGTTTCCTTTGAGTGGTGATCGAAAGATTCTGGGTCGCCGACGATGCAGCGGCCACGAATATATCTGCATAACCATATGCGGGCCGGCGCTACAATGCCAACGTGCCCGGGGAGGGCCGTGCCGTCCGATCAACAACGATTACTGACTACTGACGACTGCCGATGGGTTTTCTTTCTTTGCTGTTGCTGCTGCCGCTGGCCTTGATGGTTGCCGGCCTGGCGGCGTGGGGTTCATTCGCATTGTGGTTCCAGCTGCCGGGTCCGGTGTGGCTTCGCATTGCCGTGATCGGCCTCTGGTGCCTGCCGGCACTGGCTACGCTGGCGGCCCTGGCCGGCTGGAGCGGCATCTGGCGCTGGGCGCCGGCGGCCTTCGTGTTGAGCGTGGTGCTGATGTTCTCGTGGTGGCACACCATCGTGCCCAGCCATGAACGTGTATGGGCCGACGACGTGGCGCGCATGCTGGGTTCGCAGGTACAGGGCGACCAAGTGGTGCTGGAGAACGTGCGCAACTTCGCCTGGCGCAGCGAGACCGACTACGACGCCCATTGGGAAACGCGCCGCTACGATCTCGGCCAACTGGTCTCGGCCGACCTGCTGCTGTCGTACTGGATGGGCCCGGCGATCGCGCACACGCTGGTGTCCTTCGGCTTTGCCGATGGCCGGCGGCTGGTGTTCTCGCTGGAGATCCGGCGCGAAAAGGGCGAGAGCTTCTCCGCCCTGGGCGGCTTCTTCCGCCGTTTCGAAACCGTCATCGTCGCCGCCGACGAGAGCGATATCGTGCGCACCCGCACCAATGCGCGCGGCGAGGACGTCTATCTGTATCGGCTGCGCCTGCGGCCCGAGCAGCTGCGGCTGGTCTTCCTCGGCTACCTGGAACGCGCGGCCCAGCTGCGCGCCGAGCCGAGGTTCTACAACACGCTCACCAGCAATTGCACCACCATCGTATTCGAGCTGGCGCGCCGGCTGTCGCCCACGCTGCCGCTGAACTATCGGTTGCTGCTGTCGGGCTACTTCGCCGAGTACGCCTACGACCATGGCGGCCTGGTGGACGGTCATTCCTTCGAGGAGCTGAAAGCCGCCGGCCGCATCACGCAGCGCGCGCTGGACGGCGGCACGGATGAACACTATTCCAAGGCCATCCGGCGCGGTGTGCCCGGCGTGAGCGAGGCGGAGTTGCGTTGAGCCGTGCTGACCCGCATTGACCCGCATTGATGCCTCGGCCTGTGGCGGCCGCTGTCGAGGCCATAAAAAAGCCCGGGAACGTTGCCGTCCCCGGGCGACCTCCGCCGGCCCCTGCGGGCGGCAGGAGCTGCTCACCGTGATTATTGGGTGCCGGTCTTGCCTGCGCTTGCATCCTTGCCGGCGTTCCAGTCGGCCGCGCGGTCCGAGGCCGATCCCGCCACCGAATACAGCGCGCCCGGCGCATTGCGGGTCTGCTGGAAGTCGGCCAGCGACTGGCCGCGCATGGCGGCGTAGATGTGCAGGTTGGATACACCCACCACCGCACCCAGCTTCTCCAGCAGGAAGAAGATCACGCCGTAGCGAATCATGGCCTGCCAGTCGCGGCGGCTGATCATGTCGCGCTCTTCGGGCGAGAGGCCGGCTTCTTCATAGGTCGATGCCGGGTCGGCCAGGAAACGTTCGCGGAAGGCCGGCTGGATCAGCTGATACAGGTAACGGTTGACGCGGTAGCGCTCGTTGCTGGTCTGCAGCGTGAACGGGTAGGTGCCTTCCAATTTCTCGATGCCGTCCAGCTGGTACGCCACGTGCGCGCGGTGCTCCTCTGCGCGGCGCGCCTGCAGGGCGGATTCGACGGCATTGTCGTCAGCGGCGGGTTCATAGACGGCCACCGCGATGCCGGTCATCGACGGCAGGTAGTACTCGCGGTGGCGGCAGTGGATGCCGGCCGGCATGGCGCCGCGCATCACCAGCCACATGATCACCTCCGCGCTTTCCAGCCCGCCCAGCGTGGCCAGCTCGGCGTGGGTCAGGTTGGCCAGGGTCTCGGGATCGTTCTCCAGCAGGTCGAGGAAGCGGTGGTCCCACGGCGTGTTGTTGAAGCCGGCGCGCTCGCCGTGCACCTGGTGCGACAGGCCGCCGGTGGCCACCAGCACCACGTTGAGGTCTTCAGGATAACTCTCGATGGCGCGGCGCAGCGCCTGGCCCAGCTTGTAGCAGCGGCGCGCGGTCGGGATCGGGAACTGCAGCACGCCCACCTGCAGCGGGATGATCTTGCCGGGCCAGCCTTCCTGGTGTTCCCACAGCATCGACAGCGGCGAGAAGCAGCCGTGGTCCAGCGGCTTCTCCTGGAAGAAGGACATGTCGAACTCGTCGGCCATCAGCGAGCTGCCGATATGGCGCGCCAGCGCCGCATGGCCGCCCACCGGCGGCAGCTTGCGCGCGCCGCCGCCTTCGTCGGCCACCTTGTACTCGCTGCCCACGCCCAGCGCGAAGGCCGAGTAGTGGTCGAAGAAGAAGGAGGTCACGTGGTCGTTGTAGACCACCAGCATGACGTCCGGCTTCTTTTCCTTGAGCCATTTCTGCACCGGCTCGTAGGCCTTGAAGATCGGCGACCAGACCTGGTCGTGCTGCTTGCCGGCGTCCAGCGCGAAGCCGATGGTGGGGGTATGCGACGTAGCGACTGCGCCTACGATGTTTGCCATGACGACTGTTTCCTATTTCCAGTGAAGCTTGTAGTGCAGCTTATTTACAGTTTATGCGGTCACCGGGCGTTGGCCCAGTTGAATGAAGGCGATGATCAGCGCCGCCAGGGCGGCCGGCACGGCCAGGATGGCGATCACCGATCCGAAGCTCCAACCCAGCGACAGCAGCACGCCGCCGGCAAACGAGCCGAGGATGCTGCCGAAACGGCCCACGCCTTGCATCCACGACACGCCGGTGGCGCGCACCGCGGTCGGATAGCAGGACGGCGCGAAGGCGTTCAGGCCGGTCTGGGCGCCGCTCATGCAAAAGCCCGCCAGCAGCACGTAGGCCGCGAACATGCCCGACTGCACGCTGCCCGAGGCCAGCAGCAGGATGAACACGGCGCCGCTGACATAGGCCGCTGCAATGGCGCGGCTGGGCGACCAGCGGTCCATCAGGTAGCCTACCACCAGCGCGCCGACGGTGCCGCCCAGCTGGAACAGCGCGGTGATGCTGGCCGCCTTCTCGATGGGCAGGCCGGCGTCCTTGATCAGCGTCGGCAACCAGCCCGACAGCAGATAGATCACCAGCAGGCCCATGAAGTAGGTGCCCCACAGCGACAGCGTGGTCTTGCGGTAAGAGTTCGACAGCAGCACCTTGCCCGGCTGCGCGCTCTTGACCTGCGGCTCGCTGACGCTGAAGGTCTGGCCGGGGGCGAACTCGCCGCCGCACACGCGCGACAGCGTACGCGCCACGCGGTCGGCGGGATAGTTCTTCACCACCATGAAGCGCGCCGACTCCGGCACCAGCCACAGATAGAACGGCAGGCACAGCAGGGGGATCGCGCCGCCGGCCACCAGCACCGCACGCCATCCGTGCTCCGGCAGCAGCGCCGCGGCCATGAAGCCCACCAGTCCCGAACCCAGGTTGAAGCCGGTGAACATGATTGCCAGCAGGGTGCTGCGCGAACGTTCCGGCACGTATTCGGAGAGCAGCGTGGTGGCATTGGGCATGGCCGCGCCCAGGCCCAGGCCGGTCAGGAAACGCAGCGCCGACAAGGTCACCACGTCATGCGCGGCGGCCGAGGCCAGGCTGAAGATGCCGAACCAGGTCACGGCGGTCATCAGCAGTTTCTTGCGGCCGTAGCGGTCCGACAGCGGGCCGACCAGCAGCGCGCCGATGGCCAGGCCGATCGGCGCGGCGCTCATCACCACGCCGAAGGCGGCGCGGGAGATGCCCCATTCCTTGGTGATGCCGGGTGCGAGAAAGCCCATGATGGCCACGTCCATGCCGTCGGTGGCCACGATCAGGAAGCAGAGGACCAGCAGGAGCCATTGGTAGCCGGACATCTTGCGTCCGTTGATGTGCGCCCGCACGTCCAGCGATTGTGCTGTATTCATTAAGTCTCCGTGTAGATATCAATTTATAGGGGAGTGCGCCGCTTGTGTGTACGCGGCTTGAAAAATGCTTGCCGAAGTGCAAACGGCCTGCCTCGACAATGAAAGGAGTGTAAGTCCGCCGATGTGGCCGAGTATTGCTTTCGGCTGCGTGAGCGTTGCCATTTCCTAATTGGAGTGGATTTTTACATGTTGCGGGAATGCGCCCGGACGAGGCGAGGGAGGCGGCCCGAAGAGGCGAGCAGCCGCACCGGCGGGGCATTCTCGCCGTTGCAGGCGGCGCGAGTTACTTCCAGGAGGCGGCCGCCGCCTCGATTTCCTGTTGCAGCGCGCGGGCGCCGGGCGAGAGGTGTGCGCCTTTTCTTTGCATGATGCCGATCCGGCGCTCCATGCCGCGCATGGCGAAGGGCAGCGCGGTCAGTTGCCCGGTGGCGATTTCATGGTGCAGCTGGTGGGCCGAGATCACGGTCAGCATGTCGCTGGAAACCAGCAGGCCGCGCAGCAACGCCAGGTCGCCCGTTTCTACCGCCGGGCGCGGCACCTCGCGGCCGCCGTCGCGGAAGAATTGTTCGATTGATTCGCGCAGCGGCGTGCCGGCGCGCGACAGCACCCAGGGATAACCGTCGAGGTCGGCCGGCGCCAGCTTGCGACGGCCCGCCAGCGGATGGCCCGCGCGCGCGATCAGCACGGCGCTGTCGGCCACCAGCGGCCGCATGTCGAAGGTGTCGCTGGAAAAGGCGCGCAGCGCGCCGACGATGAAGTCGATGCGTCCGCTCATCAGGCCGGCGGCCAGCTCTTCATAAGGGCTTTCCAGCGAGCGGATCTGCAGCCGGGGATGTTTTTGCAGCACGCGCGCCAGCGCCGTGGGCAACAGTTGGGAGCGCGCCAGCGGCAGCGCGCCGACGGTCACTGTGCCTTGCACGATGCCGGCCAGCGCGGCGATGTCGGCGGGAATGTGGCGCAGCTCGGCCAGCGCGCGCTCGAAGCGCTCGGTCCAGCGCCGGCCGGCGTCGGTGGGCAGCATGCCGTGCGCGGTGCGAAAGAACAGCGGCTGGCCGAGGATGCCTTCCAGCATCGAGATGGCTTGGCTCACGGCCGAGGGCGACACCTCCATCAGGCGCGCCACGCTCGGCATGTGGTGGGTCTCGGCCAGCAGGGTGGTGGCCTGCAGGCGGCGTTCGTTGAACAGCGCATCCAGGCTGGCGACCTGGCTGCCGGTGCGCTCGCGCAGGCGCAGCGCGTCGTCACGCACTTCGCGCAGCTCGGCCTCGATGCGATCCACGCGCAGCTTCACGGCCTCGCCGGCGGCGGTCAGCAGCATGCCGCGCCCCTTGCGCTCGAACAGCTGGGTATCCAGGCTCTGCTCCAGCGCGGCGACCGAACGCGCCACCGCCGAGGAGGCGCGCAGCAGCGTGTCGGAGGAGCGGCGCACGCCGCCGGTGGCGGCGACCACGTTGAAGACATGCAGGTGACGCAGGTTGAGCAGGGACATGATCACGGCCTTCCGGGCAGGTTCGTTCTGAACTCGATTAGAAAATTAGAACAGAGGAACGGATACAACGCAACCAAGCGCGACCATCGCTCACGCATACTCGGCGCACATTCAACAAGGCCCAGCGCCAAGGTTAATAACGTGCCCGACGTGTCGCTTCCTGATAGCCCCGACCTGCAGCCCTTGCCCTGCACCCTGATGCGGGGCGGCACATCGCGCGGGCCGTTCTTCCTGGCCGACGACTTGCCGACCGACGTTGCACGGCGCGACCGCGTGCTGCTGGCGGCCATGGGCTCGCCCGACCGCCGCCAGATCGACGGCCTGGGCGGGGCTCATCCGCTGACCAGCAAGGCCGGCATCGTCAGCCGCAGCGCGCGGCCGGGCGTCGACCTGGAGTTCCTGTTCGCGCAGCTGCAGCCGGACTCCGATCGGGTCGACACCACCCCCAACTGCGGCAACATGCTGGCAGCGGTGCTGCCCTTCGCGATCGAGCGCGGCCTGGTGGCGCCGGGCGACGCCGTGACCACGGCGCGCATCCTCACGCTCAATACCGGCATGTTGTGCGACGTCACCGTGCAGACGCCGGGCGGCCGCCTGCGCTATGCCGGCGACACCGGCATCGACGGCGTGCCGGGCACTGCGGCGCCGGTGAAGATCAATTTCCTCGATACCGCCGGCTCGGTGTGTCCAGCCATGCTGCCCAGCGGCAAGGTGCTCGACCATATCAAGTTCTCCACAGCCGACGGCGCGGCGCATGAGCTCGCGGCCACGCTGATCGACAACGGCATGCCCATGGTGCTGGTGCGCGCGGCCGAGCTGGGAATCTCCGGCGAAGAGAGCGTGGCCGAGCTCAACGGCAACGCCGCGCTGAAGGCCAAGCTGGAAGCGCTGCGCCTGGCGGCCGGCCCGCTGATGGGCTTGGGCGACGTCGCCGCGAAGAACTATCCCAAGATGTGCCTGCTGTCAGCGCCCGTGGCCGGGGGCGCGATCGCCACCCGCTGCTTTATTCCGCATGTCTGCCATGAAGCCATCGGCGTGCTGGCGGCGGTGACGGTCGCCACCGCCTGCGTGTTGGAGGGCTCGGTGGCGCAAGGCCTGGCGCGCGCCGCCAGCGGCCTGCAGCGCACCGTGTCGGTGGAGCATCCCAGCGGTGAATTCAGCGTCGAGCTGGAGCTCGATGCCAACGACCAGCAACAAGTCGCCCGCGCCGCACTGCTGCGCACGGCGCGTCCCATCATGCGCGGCGAAGTCCTGGTGCCCGCCGCGCTCCTGCACGACATCTGAACGACAAGAACGAGAACCGCCCATGAGAGATTCACTGATCATCGATTGCCACGGCCACTACACCACCGCGCCCAAAGCGCTGGAGGACTGGCGCAACCGGCAGATCGCCAACCTGAAGACGCCAGAACTCGGCCCGAAAGTGGCCGAGCTGAAGATCAGCGACGACGAGCTGCGCGACTCCATCGAGACCAACCAGCTGCGCCTGATGAAAGAGCGCGGCGCCGACCTGACCATCTTTTCGCCGCGCGCCTCGTTCATGGCGCACCACATCGGCGACCTGAACACCAGCCAGACCTGGGCGGCGATCTGCAACGAGCTCTGCCATCGCGTGGCGCAATTGTTCCCGGACCACTTCATCGGCGCGGCCATGCTGCCGCAGTCGCCCGGTGCGGACATCCGCAGCTCGATCGCCGAGCTGGAAAAGTGCGTGAGGGAGTATGGCTTCGTCGGCGTCAACCTGAACCCGGATCCCTCCGGCGGCCACTGGACCTCGCCGCCGCTGTCCGATAAGTCTTGGTATCCGCTGTACGAAAAGATGGTGGAGCTGGACGTACCGGCCATGATCCACGTCAGCACTAGCTGCAACGCCTGCTTCCACACCACCGGCGCGCACTACCTGAACGCCGACACCACCGCCTTCATGCAGTGCCTGACTTCCGACCTGTTCAAGGATTTCCCGACGCTGAAGTTCCTGATCCCGCACGGCGGCGGCGCGGTGCCTTACCACTGGGGGCGTTTCCGCGGACTGGCGCAGGAGATGAAAAAGCCGCTGCTGCAGGAGCACCTGCTGAACAACATCTTCTTCGACACCTGCGTCTACCACCAGCCGGGCATCGACCTGCTGACCAAGGTAATCCCTGTCGACAACGTACTGTTCGCCTCCGAGATGATCGGCGCGGTGCGCGGCATCGACCCCGAGACCGGCCACTACTACGACGACACCAAGCGCTACATCGAGGCGGCCAATCTCAGCAACGAAGAACGTCATCAAATCTATGAAGGCAACGCCCGCCGCGTGTACCCGCGCCTGGACGCCGCCCTGACTGCGAAAGGACTGTAAGCATGAGCACACCGCTGGTCAATCAACTGGGCGTGGTCAAACGCCACATCGCGCGCGCCGATGCCGGCGTGGCAGCGCAGCTCGGCAAGTTCGGCGCGGCCACCGTGCATGAGGCGCAGGGCCGTACCGGCTTGCTGAAACCCTATATGCGCCCGATCTATCCGGGCACGATCGTAGCCGGCACGGCAGTGACGGTGCTGCTGCACCCCGGCGACAACTGGATGCTGCACGTCGCGGCCGAGCAGATCCAGCCCGGCGACATCGTGGTGGCAGCGGTGACCGCCGACTGCACCGACGGCTATTTCGGCGACCTGCTGGCGACCAGCTTCATGGCGCGCGGCGCGAAGGCGCTGATCATCGACGCCGGCGTGCGCGACGTGAAGGTGCTGAAGGAAATGGGCTTCCCGGTCTGGAGTAAAGCGATCAGCGCCAAGGGCACGATCAAGGCCACGCTGGGCTCGGTGAACATTCCGGTGATCTGCGCCGGCGCGCTGGTCAACCCGGGCGACGTGATCGTGGCCGATGACGACGGCGTGGTGGCGGTGCCTGCCGGCGACGCGGCGCGCGTGGCGCAGGCTGCGCAACAGCGCGAGAACCTGGAGGGCGAGAAGCGCGACAAGCTGGCTGCGGGCGTACTGGGGCTGGACATGTACAACATGCGCGGGCCGCTGGAGGCCGCCGGCCTGAAGTATATCGACTGACATTGATCTCGCGCAGCGAGGAGGGAGGGGCAGCGGCGCGCCGCAGAAAAAACACACCGGCGCAAGAAGCCGGAAGGAAAAAGCACAAGCCGCAACAAGAACAACAAGCATCAAGGCAATACGGCAGCAGAGCAGCAGAACAAAAACGGACGGCAGCATCGTCCACACAATTCGCCAATCTGAAGAGAAAGAGGAAGACACCATGCAAACCGCGCAACACACCCACGACACGTCCGCCCGCGGCGTCACATCATCCGCGCCCTCCGGCTGGAAGGACCGCTCGGCGCTGATCCGCGCCGGCATCATCGGCGGCCTGACCGGCGGCGTCATCATCTGGATCTATGAAGCGCTGGTCTGGGTCGGCGCCCAGCACCTGATGCCGCTGGCCGGCATCCCGCGCAACGCCACCGGCCTGGTGTTCGGCAAGGAGGTGCAGGAGTCGCTGGGCATCCTGGCCTACTTCGTCGGCACCGGCATCCACTTTTTCTTCACGCTGGTGTGGGGCATCCTGTTCGCGGCGATCTGGCCGCATTTCCGTCGCAAGGGTTACGAGGCCACCTTCATCGCGCTGTTCTACGCGGTGGTGGCGTGGATCCTGATGCACGTGGCCATCATGATCGCCTCCGACAACCATCCGAACTACTACGACCCGGCCATCATCATCGGCGGCTTCATGTCGCACATCTTCTTCACCGTTCCACTGGCGCTGATCGTCAAGAAGCACTTCGAACGACAGGCCTGATTCAACAGCGGCATGCGCATCCGCCGGCGGTTCGCCCGCCGGCGGCGGGGGACGGCTTGCCCGCGACTGTCGCAGCACGGCATGTCGAGAGCGCAATGCAAGCGCGACGGAAGCGAAAAAAAGCACAGCGGGGCGCCGTCGCGCCGACAGATTTTCAACCCGCAACATCACAACATCGACAACATCGATACACCTTGAGGAGGAGCTCAGATGCATTTCAATACCAGGATCAAACTGTTGCCCGCGGCGCTGCTGCTGGCGGCGGCACCGGCGGCGTTCGCCCAGAGTTCGGTCACCATCTACGGCGTGCTGGACGTCTACACCGCCTACCAGAAGAGCACCGTCGGCGGCAAGAACACCTCGCTGTGGGCCATGGGCAACAACGGCGAAATGACCAGCCGCCTGGGCTTCAAGGGCAGCGAGGACCTGGGCGGCGGCTACCGCGCCACCTTTAACCTGGAGACCGGCTTCGATCCCAGCACCGGCGGCCTGCAGAACAGCTACCGCTTCTTTGACCGTCAGTCCTGGGTCGGCTTGGGCGGCGGTTTCGGCGAGGTACGCGTGGGGCGCCAGAACACGCCGATGTTCCTCTACGCCGGCAACATGGACGCCTTCGGCGCGGCCACCTACGGCTCGGCCTATAACAACTTCGCCAACTGGCTGGCGCGGGTGGACAACGACATCAGCTACATCTCGCCCAAGTTCGCCAACTCCACGCTTGAGCTGCACTACTCGGTGGGCGAGCGCGCAGGCAGCACGGCGTCGAACTCGGTCTACCAGGTCGGCTTCCAGACCCAGCAGGGCCCGCTGTATGTCGGCAGCGCCTACCTCAATGCCAACAACGCCACCAACACCAACAGCGTCAAGCAGTTCATGTTGGGCGGCAACTATGACTACGGCGGCGGCAAGTTCTACCTGGCCTTCTTCCGCACCAACGAAGTGATTTCGGCTACCACCGGCAACGTGTTCACCAACCCGGCCGGCAAGTACGACCCGAGCGGCTCCGTGGTCGGCAACACCGCGGGCAACTATCACAACACCTACAGCCTGTCGGCCGACTACCGCATCAACGCCAGCACCACGGTGGGCGCCGGCGGCGGTTACATCAAGGACAGCTCCAGCTACAACAACAACGCCAAACAGTTCAGCCTGATCGTGAACTACGACCTGTCCAAGCGCACCCGCCTGTACGCGGTGGCCTCGCGGCTGATCAACCAGAACACGGCGGCCTACAAGATGACCGGCGCCAGCTACACCGCCAGCCAGGCGCTGAGCCCGGACGCCGGCGCCAGCGAGACCGGCGTGCAGCTCGGCATTCGCCATACCTTCTGATCCGGCGGCCGTTGCCCGTCCGTCCCTGCCGCTGCATGCAGGGTTGGACGGGCAAATGTGTTTACCGGATATGCAAGTTCAAAATCATTCCTTATCGCAGCGGCCAAAGCTGATTAGGATTTTCCTTCGCAACGCGGCGTCGCCGCGCGCAATCTGTGAAGGAAGCCCTCCATGTCCGAAGCGGTCAACCGCCTCTCCTTGCCGGTCTCTGCGCCCGTTTCTCCTGCAGCGCCAGCCGCTGCGCCGGAGAAATCCGCCGTGCGCGCCGGCCCCGGTCCGCGCGCGCTGTTCCTGATTTCCTGGCTTGCCCCGCTGGCGTTGCTGCTGGCGTGGGAGGCCTTCGCCCGCGCCGGCGTGCTGTCGCCGCAGGTCTTGCCGGCGCCCAGCAAGGTGTTCGTCACCGCATGGAACCTGATCGGCCAGGGACGCTTGCTGTCCGACCTCGGCGCCAGCCTGCTGCGGGCCTCGGCCGGCTTCGTCATCGGCGGCAGCATCGGCTTCGGGCTGGGTACGCTGGTCGGATTTTCGCGCCTGGCCGAGGCGCTGTTCGACCGCAGCGTGCAGATGGTGCGCGCCGTGCCTTTCCTGGCGGCGCTGCCGCTGGTGATCGTGTGGTTCGGCGTGGGCGAGGGCGGCAAGGTGTTCCTGGTGTCGCTGGGCGTGCTGTTCCCGATCTATATCAATACGGTGCTGGGCATCCGCCAGGTGGATCCCAAACTGATCGAGCTGGGCCGCGTGACCGGGTTGTCGAACTGGCCCCTGATCCGCCGCATCGTGCTGCCGGGCGCCTTGCCCTCGATTTTGGCAGGCGTACGCTACGCGTTGGCAGTGGCATGGCTGGCGCTGGTGATCGCCGAGACCATCGCCGCCAACGTCGGCATCGGCTCGCTGGCGATGGATGCGCGCGAGTTCCTGCAGACCGACGTGATCGTGCTGACCATCGTCATCTACGCCGGCATCGGCGTGCTCTCCGACGGCATCGCCCGCGCGCTGGAGCGCAAGCTGCTGGCCTGGCATCCGAACTATGCGGGGAGGGGCCGCTGATGTCGCCGCTCACTCATACCATGCATCCGGCCGGCATCGAGGAAGCTGCGGTCACCGTCAGCAAGCTGCAGCGCCGCTACGGCGACCGCACCGTCATCAAGGGCCTGAACCTGCGCATCGCGCGCGGCGAGTTCGTGGCGCTGCTGGGCGAAAGCGGTTGCGGAAAAACCACCTTGCTGCGCGCGTTGGCCGGGCTGGATCCGATCGACGCCGGGCGCATCGACGGCGCTGCGCAGCCGGCGGTGGTGTTTCAGGAGCCGCGCCTGATTCCGTGGAATCCGCTGTGGCGCAACGTCTCGCTGGGCATGGACGACAAGACCGGCAAGCCGCTGGCAAAAGCCGCGCTGGAAGAGGTCGGCCTGGGCCAGCGCATCGACGACTGGCCGCGCAATCTCTCCGGCGGCCAGGCCCAGCGCGTGGCGCTGGCGCGCGCACTGGTGCGCGAGCCGCGCCTGCTGCTGCTGGACGAACCCTTCGCCGCCCTCGACGCGCTGACCCGCATCCGCATGCATGCGCTGGTGCGCCAGCTGCTGGAACGACATCGTCCCGGGGTGCTGCTGGTCACGCATGACGTGGACGAGGCCATCGTGCTGGCCGACCGCATCCTGGTGATGCGCGACGGCGCCATCGCCAGCGACTACACCGTGGCGCGCGAGGCGGCGCACCACCGCGCCCATCCCGCTGCCGAAGCACTGCGTGCGCAGTTGCTGGCGGAGCTGGGCGTGGCCGCCGCAGCCTGACTTCCCTTTCACATTGTTCGTGCCGCCGGCGCAGCCGGCGGCGTTCCCTTGCCCTCTACTTCACACCATCATTCTTTCTACATGAGCGATCACGACCAGCCAGCCAACCTCCACCGACGCCAACTGTTGCAAGCCGCCCTCGCGGGCGCGGCATTGGGCGGCGCCGGCCTTGCCCCTTCCGTCTTCGCCGCGCCGGGCAAGTCGCGCAATACCGACACCGTGCGCCTCGCCTGGGGCAAGGGCGGCCTGCCGGGCATCGCGCGCACCCGCGGCGAGTTCGAGAAGACGCTGGCCAAGGACGGCATCAGGGTGCAATGGGTCGGGCCGTTCCCCAATCACGCGCCGTCGCTGCAGGCGGTCACCGGCGGCAGCGCCGACTTCGGCTTTGGCGGCAGCACCACGCCGGCGCTGGCGGCGATGATCGCTGGTTCGCCGCTGGTGTTCACCCAGTTCGCGGTGGTCGAACCGCGCAGCACGGCCATCATCGCCAAGGACGGTTCCGGCATCGCCAAGGTCAGCGACCTGGTCGGCAAGACGGTGGCGGTGAACCGTTCCGGCCTGGGCGAGTTTTTGCTGGTGGCGGCGCTGGAAAAGCACGGCATCGCGCGCGACAAGGTCAGGTTCGTCTACCTCAACCCGCCCGACGCCGGTCCGGCCTTCGCGCAGGGCAAGGTCGACGCGTGGTCGATGTGGAGCCCGGGCGTGGACATCGCGCGCGTGGAATACAAGGCGCATGACGTGTTCTTCGAGGGACGCGACCTGGAGTTCCTGATCGACTTCAACTCCTACGTCACGCACCGCAAGTTCGCCGAGGAAAACGGCGACATCGTGCGCGCCGTGAACGCAGCCTATCGCACCGAGGGCGAGTGGATCACCGGCAACCCCAAGGAGGCCGAGATCCTGGTGCAGAAGGACGCCGGCTACTCCGACGCGGTGCGCGATTCGCTCATCAAGCTGGCGCGCCGCTGGGAGTTTCACGGCGCCGACGACGCCAGGTTCATCGCCACCTTCCAGGGCGCGGCGGACTGGCTGTCGGAGCGCAAGATCCTGCCGCAGAAGGTCAGGGTCAGCGATTACATCGTCAAGGTCTGATCCGGACCAGCAGTCAGGAACTCACGAACTCACGAAATCATGGACACAGGGAGAACAGCATGAGCGTCAACTTCATCGGCATGGTCACCACCCACAAGAACTCGGAGATCCATCCCTCGACCGGCCCGGCCATCGACACCGACTATCTGCTGCGCTTTGCCAAGGCGCACGAGGATGCCGGCTTCGACCGCGTGCTGGTGCCTTACCACTCCAACGGCCCGGACGCGATCCTGACCATCGCCCAGGTCGCGGCCGCCACCAGCCGCATCAAGCTGATGCTGGCGCACCGGCCGGGCTTCGTGTCGCCCACGCTGGCGGCGCGCCAGCTGGCCACGCTCGATCACTTCAGCCGCGGCCGCCTGGGCGTGCACATCATCTCCGGCGGATCGGACATCGAGCAGCGCCGCGACGGCGACTATCTCGACCATGACCAGCGCTACGCACGCACCGACGAATACCTGGAGATCCTGCGCCGGGTATGGACGGCGGACCAGCCGTTTGACCATGAGGGCGCGCACTATCGCTTCGAGCAGGCCTACTCGGAAGTCAAGCCGGCGCAGAAGCCGCACCTCCCGATCTTCTTCGGCGGCGCGTCGGACGCAGCCATTCCCGTGGCCGGGCGTCATGCGGACATCTATGCCTTGTGGGGCGAGTCGCTCGACCAGGTGCGCGACCTGACCGGGCGCGTGCGCGCCGAGGCGGCGCGCAACGGGCGCGAGATCGGTTTCTCGGTGTCCTTCCGTCCCATCCTGGCGGAGACCGAAGACAAGGCCTGGGAACGCGCCGAGCGCATTTTGCAAGAGACGCGCCGCCTGCGCGCCGGCAGCGGCAAGCTGCATCCGGCCTACACCGGCCCGCAGCAAAGCGAGGGCGCACGCCGCCTGCTGGCCGCGGCCGACAAGGGCGCGCGCGTGGACAAGCGCTTGTGGACCGCGATCGCCAAGGAGACCGGCGCGCGCTACAACTCCACTGCGCTGGTGGGCACCCCGGAGCAGGTGGCCGAGGCGCTGCTGGATTACTACGACCTCGGCGTGAGCACCTTCCTGATCCGCGGATTCGATCCGCTGGAAGACGCCATCGACTACGGGCGCGCGCTGATCCCGCGCACGCGCGAACTGGTGGCGCAACGGCTGGCGCAGAAAGCCGCCTGAAGCGCGCAGGCGGAGATGGAAGTGAAAAAGGCAGGGAGCAATCCCTGCCTTTTTTGTTGCGTCAGCGCGCCTGTGGATAAACAAAATCGCAGGCGGCCTGCGTCAGAAGCTGACGCTGACGCCCACATCCAGCGAGCGGCCGTATCCCGGCAGCGGCTGCAACGCGCCCGACTTGGCGTTGGCCAGGCCGGACAGATTGACGCCGCCCAGCGGGTCGGCGTAGTTGCGGTTGAACAGGTTGCTGATGCCGGCCGAGAGCGCGATGGCCTTGGTGGCCTGGTAGGTGCTCTTGAGGTTGACCACGGTGTAGCTGGCGGTGACCGGCTCCAGGCGCTGCGCGTCGACCAGGGTCTTGCGGGCGACGTAGTTGATTTCGGCGCGGTTGCTCCACGCGCCGCTGCGCTGCTCCAGCGCGGCCAGCAGGTTGAACGGCATCATGTGGTACAGCTGGCCGCCGCCCACGCGCGCGCCGCGGGTTACGCCGGCCTTGCCGGTGAAGGCCAGCTCGCCCAGCGCGGTGTTCCTGGCCAGCGGCATCTTCCATGACAGGTTGATGCCGTACAGGCGGGCGTCGTGGTTGGCGAAGCGCAGCAGCGCGCCGGAGGCGCTGGCGATGCCGTAGGGATTGAAGCTGCCGATCACGTCGGCGTCGATGTAGTTCTGCACGTAGCTGAAGTAGGGCGTGGCCTTGAGGAACCAGCGGCGCTCGCCGCCTTCGCTGTGCCAGTCGGCGGTGGCGCTGACGGTGTTGGCGACCTCGGGCTTGAGGTCGATGTTGCCGACGTAGCCGTTGCCGTCGCCGAACCAGTTGGTCATGGTCATGGCCATGGTGCCGCGACCCCAGGTGTAGCGCTCGTAGAGGTTGGGCGAGCGGGTCTTGCGGGCATAGCCGAACTCGAAGCTCTTGCCGGTGTCCTGCTCGAAGCGGGCCAGCGCGGTGACGTCGATATTGTTGTCGGTCTTGCCGTGGCTGCGCGCATTGAAGGCGGTGGCGGCCGCGGCATCGGCGGCGTTCATCATGCCGGCGCCGTAGGCCTGCACATTGCCGGCATCGGTCTTCACCAGCTCGTCGCGCATGCCCAGCAAGGTGCTCCAGCGCGCGTCCAGCTTGTGCTCCCATTCGGCGAACAGGGCAAAGCGATCGCGCGTGCCGTTGTTGATGTTCACGTAGGTGGCGGGGCCCATCATCATCGAACCGGGTACGGCGGGCCAGTAGTCGTTGAGGCGGAAGCTGTGCAGCTCGTTGCCCAGGCGCAGGGTGTCGGCGCCGTCCTGGCCGAGGTCGATGTCGGCGCGCACGGTGTAGCCCATGTCGCGTCCGCGCGTGTCCATCGGCATGGTGCCGGTGCGCTCGGCGGTGAAGAATCCCATCTCGTGCTCGGTGTGCTGCCAGTACAGCTTGGCGTAGAGCTTGCCCCAGTCGAAGTTGCGGTCGTAGCCCAGGTTGGCGAAGGTGGCGCGGTTGCCGGTCATGTCCATGTACTGGTTGGGGAAGCCCTGGTAGGGGATGTATTGCTGCCCGACCTTCAGCACCAGTTGCTGGCCGCTGCCGCGCATGGCCAGCGTGAGCGCGTGGTTGTTGCTCTCGAACTGGCTGCCGAGGACCTTGTCGCCGTTGCCGTTGACATAGCTCTCGGCGCGCGTGCTGCTGGCGGTGTAGCCGATGGAGAGACTGTCGGTGGCGACCGTGGCGTTGGCCGAGACCGACACCTCCGAATTGACGCTGCGCGCCGAGGCCGCGAAGCCGCCCTTGACCAGCGACCAGCCGGGGCCGTCCGCATATTGCGGCGCCGGCGAGTTCAGCTCGATGCTGCCGGCGATGCTGTCGCCGCCGGCGCTGACCGGCGTGATGCCGGCGATCACGCGCACCGTGCCGACCTGCGAAGGTGGCATGTAGGACATGGGTGCGTTCATCTGGTTGCCGCAGGCGGCGGTGACTTCCATGCCATCCAGCTTGACCTTGATGCGGTCGGCCGCGAAGCCGTTCAACACCGGCAGCGCCGATACGCCGCCGGCGGCGGCAGTCGAGTAGCCGGGCTGCGACGAGAGCAGCAGCGCGCTGTCGGCGCCGCTCTTTTGCGGAACGGGTTTGTCGCCGGTGACGGTGATGGCGGGCAGTTTTTCATCCACAGCGCTCTGGGAGGGTTGCACGGATTGGGCGTGCGCGACGCTCTGGAATTGGGCGCTGCAGGCGCAGGCCAGCGCCACCGAAAAGGCGCAGCGGGTCAGCTTCATTGGGGGTTCCCTGTCGTTATTGTGATGGTCGCGGTGCGTGCCTTGGCGGCATGGCAGCGCCCTGCGGCGCGAGGCTGCGCGGGCGACATTGCGAGCAGGGGATTATGCAGCGCCCGGCGGCGCGCGGCGTGCGGCATATTGTCGCAACGCGCGCCGGGCGGGACGGGCGCCTACGCCGAGGCCAGCGCTTGCTGCAGGTCGGCGAGCAGGTCGTCGATATGCTCGATGCCGATCGACAGGCGCACCGTGTCTTCGGTGACGCCGGCCTGTTCCAGTTCCGCCGGCGAGAGTTGGCGGTGCGTGGTCGAGGCCGGATGCGTGGCCAGCGACTTGGCGTCGCCGATGTTGACCAGGCGCGTGAACAGTTGCAGCGCATCCTGGAAGCGCGCGCCGCCGTCGCGACCGTTGGCCACGCCAAAGGTCAGCACGCCCGAGGCGCGGCCGTTGAAATATTTGCGCGCCAGCGCATGGTCTGGATGGTCTTCCAGGCCGGCGTAGTTGACCCAGCGCACCTTGGGATGGCGCTTCAGGTACTGCGCCACCGCCAGCGCATTGGCGGTGATGCGGTCCAGGCGCAGCGCCAGCGTCTCGATGCCTTGCAGGATCTGGAAGCTGTTGAACGGCGACAGCGCGGCGCCGGTATTGCGCAAGGGCACCACGCGCGCACGCCCGATGTAGGCGGCGTCGCCCAGCGCCTCGGTGTAGACCACGCCGTGGTAGCTGACGTCGGGTTCGTTGAGGCGCTTGAAGCGCTCCTTGTGCTGCGCCCACGGGAATTTGCCGGAGTCGACGATGGCGCCGCCCAGCGTGGTGCCGTGGCCGCCGAGGTATTTGGTCAGCGAGTGCACGACGATGTCGGCGCCGTGCTCGAAGGGGCGCAACAGGTAGGGCGTGGCGACGGTGTTGTCGACGATCAGCGGCACGCCGTGGCGGTGCGCGATCTCGGCGATGGCGGCAATGTCGGTGATGTTGCCCAGCGGGTTGCCGATGGACTCGATGAACACTGCCTTGGTGCGCGCGTCGAACAGCGGCTCGAAGGAGGCCGGCCGGCGCGGATCGGCAAAGCGCGTTTCGATGCCGAACTGCGGCAGCGTGTGGGCGAACAGGTTGTAGGTGCCGCCGTAGAGCGTGGCGGCCGAGACGATGTTGTCGCCGGCCTCGGCGATGGTCTGGATCGCGTAGGTCACCGCCGCCTGGCCGGAGGCCACCGCCAGTGCGGCGATGCCGCCCTCGAGCGCGGCCAGGCGTTTTTCCAGCACGTCCTGGGTCGGGTTCATGATGCGCGAGTAGATGTTGCCTTGCACCTTCAGGTCGAACAGGTCGGCGCCGTGCTGGGTATCGTCGAAGGCGAAGGCCACGGTCTGGTAGATCGGCACCGCTACCGCGCGGGTGGTCGGGTCGGGATCGTAGCCGGCGTGGATGGACAGGGTTTCAAACTTCCAGTCGGGGGTGTCTGCCATGGTTGTTCTCGCTTGTTGTCTGTCGTGGTCGATGGGGATGACTGCATGCAGACGCTAGCGCGCGGAAGATGGATGGCGAAGGAATGATTTCGCATGTGCATATGCGCGGGGCGCGCGAAATCGTGGGGAAAACCGTTGAAATCCCCTTTTGTGAACAAAATAAGACAAATGCGTGCATGATCGTTGCAGATCGTGTATGATGCGTTTTGTACTTGCATCAAGCCGTATTCTTGTTGGTCTCAAATTCCGCCTGACCTGTTGTTACTCTCCGGTCGTTCTGTTTTTCTTCCTTCGGTTTCATTCTTGGTTTCAAGTGCCTGGGTACGATGCTTTCGTCCCACCTGATCGCTATCGACCGTCCATACGCAACAGATAGCCAGGCACAAGCGTTCGTCGCTACGTCGATTCTTCCGGATAGTCCAACGTTGTCACCCTGCAGATAGCAGGGGATGATGCTCAAGATCGTCGCGACGGCGACGCCAGCTCCCCGGTGGCTTCCTGCCGCCGCGGACGGCCTCTTCAGGCGGCATGCCAACGCGCAGATAGCGCGGGCGTGCCAGACCTGAGGCCGGGCCAGCAAATAGTTTATTAATACGCGTCACCGCCGCGCCGCCCACAGGGCGACAGGCACAGATGAGCGACTGTATTGGAATGGCACTGCTCAGATAGGGCAGGCCGTTTGATCCGGCGGCACCATGCAGATAGCATGGGTCGCGGAGAACAGAGATTCAGGATTAATCAATGAACAGCCCACCATATGGTGGGCTTTTTGCGTTCTGGGGCCGCGCTGGCGATGCCGATGATCGCCGGCGGCCGGCGGCGCTGCCGGAGCGCCCGGGACGACGGGTGCTCAGCGACGGCGTGCCGGAGGACGGGGGCCGGTGGCGCCGCGGTTCTCGATGTGGCGATAGATGATGCGGCCCTTGTTCAGGTCGTACGGGGACAGTTCCAGCGTAACCTTATCGCCCGCCAGAATCTTGATGAAGTTCTTCTTCATGCGACCGGCTGTATAGGCGATCAGGGAGTGGCCGTTTTCCAGGTCGACGCGGAAGCGGGAATCCGGCAGCACTTCCGTTACCTGGCCTTGCATTTCAATCAGTTCTTCCTTAGCCATTCAAGCTCCTTAATAAGTGCAACAGGTCAAAAAAGCCTCGCCGTGGGCAGTCGGTGCTCGATGCACGGGCATACGGGGCAGCAACGACGCGCCCGGATCTCTTGCGATCCGGACAATAGCGCGCCTGGGGCGGGACGGTCAATTCGTAACGCTTGCGTGGCGCAAGCAGGGTTGGCCGGATCGGACAACCGGATGAAAGGGGATGGACTGGGATCCGACAGGTACCGCCGTGGCAGCGATACAGGTGAGAAGGGGACCAAAGACTTTCAGCTTGCCGTACGGGCAAGCCCCGACAGTATACCGGTGATCGGCCGGTTCATCCAGCCAAAACCCACCGGCCGCGGTTGCGGCGGCATTTTCTTTTCGGCAATTATCGCCGCAAAGCCGCTTGCGGCGGGCGCAAGGCGGCATTTCGCGGGAGTCGGCGGGCGTTGTTACTTGGCGGCGCTGCTGAGCATACGCTCGACATAACGCGCAATCAGGTCGATTTCCAGGTTGACCTTGCTGCCGGCCTTGAGGTGCTTGAGGGTGGTCACTTCCACCGTGTGCGGGATCAGGTTGATCGAGAAGCGGCAGGCCTCGGCCAGGTCTTCCACACGGTTGACGGTCAGCGACACGCCGTTGACCACGATCGAGCCCTTGTAGGCCAGGTACTTGCCCAGCGCCTTGGGGGCGTCGACGATCAGTTCGCGCGATTCGCCCACCGGCTCGAAGGAGTGCACCCGGCCCAGGCCGTCGACGTGGCCGGAGACCAGGTGGCCGCCCAGGCGCTCGGCCAGGGTCAGGGCCTTTTCCAGGTTGACCTCGCCGGTCGCGTCCAGGCCGGCGGTGAGGTTGAGGCTCTCGCGCGAGACGTCGACGGTGAAGCCGGCGGCGGTCTTTTCCACCACCGTCATGCAGGCGCCGTTGATGGCGATCGAGTCGCCCAGGCCGACGTCGGCCATGGGCAGCGCGCCGGCGTCGATGGTCAGGCGCACGCCGGCGTCAGGGCCGGCGGCCAGTGCTTGTACGGATGTGATGTTGCCGACGGCGGCGACGATACCTGTAAACATGATTCTGTCCTGGAACTGTCAGTCAATTGAAGCGTGCAAGGATACGCAAATCCGGGCCGATCTGCTTGACCTCGGTAAAGTGCAGGCCCACCTTGCCGGACAGGTCTTCCAGCGGCGGCAGGTCAAACATGTTGCGGCCTTCGCCCAGGAGGTTGGGCGCCAGGTAGACCAGCAGTTCGTTGACGCAGCCTTCGCGCACCAGCGAGCCGTTGAGCTTGGCGCCGGCTTCCACGTGCAGTTCGTTGATCTGGCGCTGGCCCAGCTCGCGTACCAGTGCGGGCAGGTCGACCTTGCCGTCGGCATTGGCCAGCACGATGACCTCGGCGCCCTGGGCTTCCAGCGCGGCGGTTTTCTCGCGGTCGTCGGCGGCGGTGAACACCCAGGTGCCGCCGCCCTGGATCACGCGCGCCTCAGGCGTCACCACCAGCTTGCTGTCGACCACGATGCGGCGCGGCTGGCGCGGCGTCTCGATGGCGCGCACGGTGAGTTGGGCGTCGTCCTTGGCGATGGTGCCGATGCCGGCCATGATGGCGCAGGCGCGGGCGCGCCAGATGTGGCCGTCGTCGCGCGCCGCCTGGCTGGTGATCCACTGGCTCACGCCGTTGTGCAGGGCGGTCTTGCCGTCCAGGCTGGAGGCGGTCTTCATGCGCACCCACGGCTTGCCGGTGCGCATGCGGTGCAGGAAGCCGATGTTGATCTCGGTCGCTTCTTCTTCCAGCAGGCCGCAGGCGACCTCGATCCCGGCCGCCTGCAATTTGGCCAGGCCCTGGCCTGCCACCAGCGGATTGGGATCGGCGATGGCGGCCACCACGCGCGCCACGCCGGCCTTGACCAGCGCATCGGCGCAGGGCGGGGTGCGGCCGAAATGGCTGCAGGGTTCCAGCGTCACATAGACGGTGGCGCCGCGCACGTCCTGGCCGCGCGCGGCGGCGTCGGCCAGCGCCTGGATCTCGGCGTGGTTGCCGCCGGGCGGCTGGGTGAAGCCGGCGCCGATGACGCGCCGGTTCTTCACGATCACGCAGCCCACGCGCGGATTGGGCGTGGTGTTGAGCATGCCGAAGCCGGCCTGGACCAGCGCCAGCGCCATGGCTTGCTGGTCGTTGTCGACGTCGAATTCGTAGATCGGGTCTTCTGTGAGATTCATGGGTCTGCCGTATGGGGAAGCGGCGCCGTTCGCGCGGTGCGCGGCGGCGGCCGAATGTTCGCCAATATACACGGCTTTCAACGCGGTTTTGAAGGCGGCCTTGCTGCACGGCGCGCAGCCTTCGGACGCCGGCGCCCGGCTCAGCCGGGATCGCAGTTGCGCTCGGCCTCCGGGTTGCAGACCCGCGCGCGGCCGAGGAAATTGATGCGCACCACGCGCGTCCTCGCGCCGCTGCTGAAGAGCCAGCTGCCGAACGCGACCGGCTGGCCGCCGGGCTGGTAGGCCACCAGCTCGCCGCCGGTGGTGTAGCTGACGCTGATGCCGGCCGGCAGCGGCGACTGCGTCATCACCACGCGCTCGCCGGTGTCGATCTTCCAGCCGCTGGCCCAGTCGCGGCCGTCGTTAGGCGTCATGCGCGCGGTCGCGCCGCGGCGCAAGGCTTCCGAGCGCGTCAGCGTGGCGCTGTGGAAGAAGGCGTTGCCCGCGGCGACCAGCTGCTGCTCGGCAGTCAGGGCCTGCAGCATCGGCACGCCGGCGGCCAGCAGGATGCCGGCGATCAGCAGCACCACCATCAGCTCCAGCAAGGTGAATCCGCGGCAACGCATGGCTTACCAGCAGCTGTCGCCGGCGGCGCCGCGCCGGCCGCGCGTGTCGACGTAGAGGGCGCCGCACTGCTGGTCGTGATGGATGCCGGCCGGCGTGGCGGTGACGCGCACGCAGCTGCGCAGGTCTTCGCCTTCGCAGGCCTGGGCGGCGATGTGGTAAGCGCTGCGTTCCGGCCGTTCGCCGGAAAACCATTTGAACTCCGCTTCGCCATTGCCGGGCTGGAAGGCGCGATAGGCGTGGCGGTAAGAGAACTGGCGCTCCTCCTGCACCAGCACGCGCAGCAGCGCGGCGCGGCCCTCGGCGCGCCGGCTCGTCAGCATGTGCTGCTGGTAGCCGCCCCAGGCGGTGGTGGTCAGGATGGCGGTGATGGCCATGACCGTCACGAGTTCGATCAGGGTCAGGCCGCGCTGGCGATGGATGGGTGTCGGGGTCATGGGGGTGTTGTCATGGAAGGGGAAGGGGGCGCCAGGCGAGCCGGCGGCATTCGACCTGGCCGCCGGCGATGGTCTGCCGGCGGACCACCGCCTGCAAGCCGGCCCGCGCCTGGCCGGGGCCGAAACCGGCGGCGCTGATGCGGTAGAGCGCAACTTGCTTGTCGTCGGGGTTGTCGCCGCTTGCGTCGTCTTTGTTGCCCGCCTCGGTGGATGCAGGGGCCGGCAGCAGTTCGATCAGGTAGCGCGGCGGCGCCACGTCGTAGAGCCGCAGGCGGCGGCCGGTGAACTCGCCATAGGTGGCGGCGCCTGCGCCGTCGGCCGTCAGTTGTCGAGGCTCCCAGACCCGCTCCTTCTGCGCGGCGCGGCACAGGCCGAGCCCCGCGGCGTCGCTGCGGCAGCCGGGCTCGCCCGGGAAGGCGGCCGGCGTGACGCGCACGCCGCCGCGGATGTCTTCACAGGCATCGTCCAGCGCGGCTTGCGCGGCCAGCATGGCGTGCAGGTGGGCGCGATGGTTGCGCCCGGCATGTTCGTCCAGCGCCAGCAGCGAGGCGGTGGCGGTGCCCAGCAACAGGATCACGGCCAGCATCACCAGGGCGATGACCAGTGCTGCGCCTTGCTGTTTGCGGGCGTCGTCGTTCATGGCGCAGTTGATTTGTCCACAGGCATATTGCGCAGGAACACGGTGGTTTGGAACACCATGCGCAGCCGTTGCTCGCCGCGCTTTTCCGTGTAGCGCCAGGCGCTGTCGTTATCGGCTCCTCCGAACAACTGATACGTGCGCGGCGTGGCGCCTGCAGGCGCGGGACGACGCAGGGTGCCGCGCACCAGCAGGGCGATGCGCACCAGCCGCACGCGACGCCAGTCGTCGCCGGAAATGGCGGAAGCGTCGAGCCAGCGGTCGGGCTGGCCGTCGCCATCGCTGTCGAGGGCGTAGCGCAGCTGCATCGCCTCTACGCCGCGCGCCACGGCGTCCGAGGTCCAGCCGCCCTTCTTGCCGCGATAGCGGCAGCGCAGCTCGGGTTCATTGCCCACGCCGAGGGCGATGCTGTAGATGACCCAGCTGCGCGCGGCGTCTTGCGGGCGGGTGTCGGTGACGGCGGCGCCGCTGCAGTTGCGCACCATCCCGCCGGCCTGTGGCGGCGCACCCAGCAGGCCGATCATCAGCAGGTCGCTCTGGTTGTAGCCGTGGCCGCGGCGCGGGCCGGTTTTGTCTTGCGCCGGGTCGAAGGCATGGGCGTCGAGGCTGTCGTCCGCGCCGAGCAAGCCGGGCTTCAGTGCCGACGCTTGCTGCGACGACAGTGTTTCCCACGGCAGGTGGCCGGCCTGGCGCAAGGCTTCGGCGAGATGGGACAGCGCCATGCGTCCGGTCTCTTGTACGCGCGCTGCATCGTCGATGTCCTGATAGGCGGCGCGGGCGTTCTGCAGCAGTGCGGTGGCGGCCAGCACCACCAGCAGACCCAGGGCCAGCGAGATCATCAGCTCGACCAGCGTCAGGCCGGCCTGTCTTGTGTAGAGGCGGGGAGCGCGCATCATCGTCCTATCGGGAGCGCCAGCATGGGCCCGGCCTGGGCGGCGCGGGCGGCATCCGCGCCGCTGCGCCAGCCAAGCTTGACGATCACCGCTGCGGCGGGATCGTCGTCGCAGCGCCAGTCGTCGCCGGCATCGGTGCGGCCGTCGCGGCAGACCACGGCGTGCGCGCCCGGCAGCTCGCGCGCCAGCCGTTCGTTCCACTGTGCGATGCCGGCGCGGACGAAACCGTCGGCATCGCAGCCGGAGCGGCAGTCGGGGGCAACGGCGGTGGAGCCGGTTGCGGCGTTCGACGCATCGAACACAAACAGATAGGGATCAGGGCCGTCAGGCGCGGCCGCGCGGTAGGCCGCGCGCAACTCCGCCAGTTCGAGCGCCATGGCAGTAGCGCTGGCCTGCAGCGTGGCGTCGCGATGGCTGCGCAGCACATGCAGCTGCAGCATCAGCATGGCCAGCGCGCCGGTGCCGATCACCAGCAGGGCGACCAGCACTTCTGTCATCGTGAAGCCGGAGGAGGAAGAGCGCATGGGCCAGTTCCCGAGGGCGGAAACCGGCGAGTGTAGGAGAAAGAAAAAGCGCCCCGGCGGGCGGGGCGCTTATTTCGTGATGGCGTCGAAGATGTTCACCGCAGCCATCGAAGCGATCAAGGGACGAGCGTCTAGAAAGACGATCCCGGCTGCAGCAGGAACTCGGTTTCCTCGGCGCTGGAGGCGCGGCCGAGGATCTTGTTGCGGTGGGGGAAGCGGCCGAAGCGCTCGATCACGGCGTGGTGCTTCTTCGCATAATCGGCAAAGCCGTCGAAGTGCTTGCGATGTGCGTCGCCGGCGTCACGCGCTTCCTTGGCCAAGACGCGGAACAACTGCAGCGAATATTCCTGGTCGTCGATGTCTTCGGAATGCTCCAGCGGCAGGTAGACGAACACGCGGGCGATCGCCGGCAGCTCCTGGTCCATGCCCATGGCCAGCGCCAGGTGGGTGTGCTGGCGCGCCAGCTCGTCGAAGTCGAAGGACTGCGGCGTGCCGCGGTGGATGTTGCGCGGGAACTGGTCCAGCAGCAGGATCAGCGCCAGCATGGAGCGGGCCGAGTCGGCCCAGTCCGCCAGCCGGTTGGCGGCGGCTTCTTTCAGCAGCGGCTCGAAGCGGGTACGGCATTGGGCGTCGATCTCGGGATTCTTGCTCCACCACAGCGGCTGCTGGCGTTGCGCGACGTCCGGCGCGGAGGCGCTTTCCCAGTCGGCGCCGAACCAGAAATCGAGGATCTCGTCGACCTGTTGCTGCACAGCGGCGCCCATCTTCACGCCACCAAGGTGATCTGCACGTCGCCCAGCGCGACCTTCTGGCCGGCGGCGATCTTGCAGGTCTTGCGCGACTCGGTCTTGCCGTCGACCTTGACCACGCCCTCGGCCACCAGTTGCTTGCCGGCGCCGCCGCTGTCGCACAGGCCGCAGAGTTTCAGGAGCTGGTTCAGTTCCACGTAAGGATGGCCGTCCAGCGGGAAGGTGATTTTTTGCATGGTGCTTCTTTCAGTGTTTCAGGTGATTCATCAGGTGCAGGCTCAGGCCTGCGCCAGGGTCTGCCCGGCTTTGTCGAGCCAGGTGTTGAGGCTGTCGGTCAGGTCTTTCTGGCTGAACGAACAGCTTTCTTCGGTGAACAGGCTGCCCGCTTCCAGGCGGCCCAGCAGGTCTTCGGCGACCTGCTGGTAGCGCGGCGGCAGCGCCGCCATCACGTCGCCGCGGGCGCGCCAGAGGGCGCACAGGCCGGCGACGTCGGTCTCGCCGCTGTGCAGGCGGGCCAGTGCGTCGCGCATGGCGGAGAGCTGCGGTTCGAATGCTTGCGTCATGGTTTGCTCCATCGGGTTCAGCCGTGCAGCGCGGCGATCGCGAACAGCGCGAGCACGCACAGCAGGCCCAGGATCCACACCGCCGAGCGGGCGGAGGGTTTGTCGGTGAGGTAAAGCGCGGTGTAGAGCACGCGCGCGGCGATGAACAGCATTGCCGCCGTGTCGATGCTGCCCTGGGCCGCGCCCACCTGCTGCGCCACCAGCACGCCGGCGGCGAAGAAAGGGAAGGCTTCGAGGTGGTTGCGGTGCGCGTAGTCGGCGCGGCGGCGCAGGCCGGTCTGCTTTTCCAGCCAGGCGCGCGGCTCGGAGTTGTCGAAGTCGCGCTTGCCCCATTTGGCGATGGCCACGGTGAAGAAGGGCAGCAGGCCGGCGATCAGGATGCACCAATAGGAAATCGGCATAGGGTCCTTACAGTTGTTTTGCGGCGAAGGTATTGCAGCTGCTGACCTTGCCCTCGGTGATGCCGCGCTTGAACCAGGCCACGCGTTGCGCCGAGGTGCCGTGGGTGAACGAATCCGGCACCACGGTGCCGCGCGCCTGGCGCTGCAGGGCATCGTCGCCGATGGCCGAGGCCGCGTTCAGGGCGTCTTCGATATCGCCTTGCTCCAGGATGTGGCGCGCCTGGTCGGCGTGGTAGGCCCACACGCCGGCGAAGCAGTCGGCCTGCAGCTCCAGCCGCACCGACATCGCATTGGCCTGCTTTTCGGTGGCGTTGCGGCGGGCGGCGTCGACCTTGTCGGAAATGCCCATCAGGTGCTGCACATGGTGGCCCACCTCGTGCGCGATCACATAGGCCTGGGCGAAGTTGCCGGAGACCTTGAAGCGCTGCTTCATCAGTTCATAAAAGGACAGGTCGATGTAGACCTTCTGGTCGCCCGGGCAGTAGAACGGGCCGGTGGCGGTCTGGCCGGTGCCGCAGGCGGTGGGCGTGCTGCCCGAGAACAGCACCAGCCTGGGACGCACGTATTGCGCGTTGTTGGCGGCGAAGATCGGGCCCCAGGTGTCTTCGGTGTCGGCCAGCACGGTGGAGACAAAGCGCGCCATCTGGTCGTCCGGCGGCGGCTTGTGGGCCGGCGCATGCTGTTGCTGCACGGGGACCTGGCCGCCGCCGCCCGACAGCAGGTCCAGCATGGTCAGCGGATTGATGCCGAGGAAATAGGACGCCACCAGCGCCACCGCCACGGTGCCCAGCCCGATGGAGCGGCCGCCGAAGCCGAAACCGCCGCCTCCTCCGCCATAGCCGCCGCCGTCGTCACCGCGGCGATCCTCGACGTTGTCGCTTTCGCGATTGCCTTCCCATTTCATGATGTGTTCCTTTCCGGCGCCCGTCTGGCGCGGGCGCATGCGTGATGCTCGATGGCGCGATTGTAATGGAGCCGCGGGCGCTGCGGCTGAACCGGATGAGCTTGCTTGCGGTCAGATTTGTGACAAACCGCCGCGCAAACCGTTCTGTTTGTCGGTTTTGTCTGACGGCGGCGTGGAGGCACTGTCCGATTGCTCCGGCCCGATGCGGCACGGTATGTTGCAGCGTAAAACCGGAAATTCTTTGCGGCGAGGCAATTTGGTGGGAGGATGAAGCCGGTGCGTTCGCATCGTGCTGTTCCCT
This sequence comes from Herbaspirillum sp. LeCh32-8, assembly GCF_017814915.1. Classification (GTDB taxonomy): domain Bacteria; phylum Pseudomonadota; class Gammaproteobacteria; order Burkholderiales; family Burkholderiaceae_D; genus Herbaspirillum. Next base: position 151,792 of record NZ_JAGIPZ010000002.1, read on the forward strand.
GCACCGCCGCCTTTCGAACAAAAAAACAGAACTGGAGGCTTCACATGATCTTATGGCTCGTCATTCTGGTGGCCGGCTGCCTGGCATTGATGATGGCGCGGGTCAACGCCTGGACCTGGCTGCTGGCCGAGGCAGTGTGGATATGGCTGGGCGGCCCGCTGGCCGATGTCCAATTGCCGGTGATGGTGCTGCTGGCGATCCTGCTCTTTACGCCCACCATCCTGGTGGCGGTCACCTCGATACGCCAGTCGTTGATCAGCCGCCCGGCGCTGGACATGTTCCGCAAGATCATGCCGGGAATGTCGTCCACCGAGCGCGATGCCATCGAGGCCGGCACCGTCTGGTGGGATGCCGAACTGTTCTCCGGCAGGCCCGACTGGCGCCGCCTGTTCGAGCTGGCGCCGCCGCGCCTGACGCCTGAGGAACAGGCCTTCATGGACAACGAAGTCGAGCAGCTGTGCGCCATGGTCAGCGACTGGGACACCAGCGTGAAGCACCAGGACATCCAGCCCGAGGCCTGGCAGTTCATCAAGGACCGCGGCTTCCTCGGCATGATCATTCCACGCCAATACGGCGGCAAGCAGTTCTCGGCCTACATGCATTCGCAGGTCATCATGAAGCTGGCCTCGCGCAGCTCGGCGGCCGCCATCTCGGTGATGGTGCCCAACTCGCTGGGCCCGGCCGAGCTGCTGCTGCACTACGGCACCGAGGCCCAGAAGAGCCACTACCTGCCGCGCCTGGCGGCCGGCCAGGAAATTCCCTGCTTCGCGCTGACCAGCCCTTACGCCGGCTCCGACGCCGCGGCCATCCCCGACATCGGCATCGTCTGCCGCGGCGTGCACGAGGGGCGCGAGACGCTGGGTTTTCGCGTCAGCTGGAGCAAGCGCTACATCACGCTGGCGCCGGTGGCGACGGTGCTCGGCCTGGCCTTTCGCGTGCGCGATCCGGACGGTCTCCTGGGTGACAACGCCGAACCCGGCATTACCTGCGCGCTGATTCCCACCAACCATCCCGGCGTGGTCACCGGCCGCCGTCACTGGCCGTTGAACGCGGTGTTCCAGAACGGTCCCACGCACGGCCAGGACGTGTTCATCCCGATGGATTGGGTGATCGGCGGCCTGGCCCAGGTGGGGCGCGGCTGGCGCATGCTGATGGAATGCCTGGCCGCGGGCCGGGCGATCTCGCTGCCCTCATCCAACGTCGGCTTCTCCAAGCTGGCCGTGCGCGGCACCAGCGCCTACACCGCGATGCGGCGCCAGTTCAAGATCGAGATCGGCAAGTTCGAAGGCGTGCAGGAAGCGCTGGCGCGCATGGGCGGTCACCTCTACATGATGGACGCGACGCGCCGCCTGTCCGCGCTGGCGGTGGACGCCGGTGAAAAGCCCTCGGTCATCTCGGCCATCTCCAAGTACCACGTGACCGAGCGCGGCCGCATGGTGGTCAACGACGGCATGGACGTGATCGGCGGCAAGGGCATCTGCATGGGCCCCGGCAACTTCCTGGCGCGCGCCTACCAGCAGATTCCGATTGCCATCACGGTGGAGGGCGCCAACATCCTGACGCGCTGCCTGATCATCTTCGGCCAGGGCGCGATCCGCTGCCATCCCTACGTGCTGCAGGAACTGTCCGCGGCGGCCGATGAGAATCACGAGCGTGCGCTGCAGACGTTCGACAAGCTGCTGTTCTCGCACCTGTCCTTCGTCGCCGCCAACAAGGCGCGCGCCTTCGTCGGCGGCATCAGCTGCGGCTGGTTGTTGCCCTCCACCTCGTATGCGGCGCGCCAGACCAAGCGCTATTACCGTTCGGTGGTGCACCTGTCGTCGGCGTTCGCGCTGCTGACTGACGTCAGCATGGGGGTGCTGGGTGGTACGCTGAAGTTCCGCGAGCGCATCTCGGCGCGGCTGGGCGATGTGCTGTCGCAGCTCTACCTGGTGTCGGCGGCGCTGAAGCGTTATGAGGACGACGGCCGGCAGGAAGAGGATCTGCCGTTCCTGGAATGGTCGGTGCAGGATGCCCTGCATCGCGCGCAGGAGGCGATCGTCGATGTGCTGCAGAACTTCCCCAATCGGTGGATCGCGTTCGGCCTGCGGGTGGTGATCTTCCCGCTGGGGCTGATCTACCGCAAGCCTTCCGATGCGCTGGGCACGCTGGTGGCCAGGGCCATGCAGAAGCCGGGGCCTGCGCGCGACCGGCTGGTGGCCGATGCCTATCTGCCGCGCGGGGATGACCCCCTGGCTTGCGGTGAGCGCGCGTTTGCGCTGACGCCTGTGGTGCAGCAGCTGGAGCATCGCCTGAAGCAGGATGTGAAGGATGGCTCCTTGCCTGCGATGCCGCAGAGCCTGATCGAGATGAAGGCCTGGAATGCGCTGGCCCTGGAGCGCGGGTTCATCTCTGAGCAGGAGAAGGCGGCTTTGGATGAGTTTGCGCATTTTGGGGATTTGTCGGTGCAGGTGGATGATTTTTCTGCTGACTTTGATCGGAATGAGATTTTGGGGCGGTTGCCTTGAGTGGTAGGTTTTTGCCTTACCTTGTCTTGCTTTTTTTACCGCGTTCCGAGTTGAGGTGAGGTGGGTAGTCTGGTCTTGCTGCCTTGTGATGTACCGGCTCGGTGCTTTTCTTTCTTCGGTCGGAGGGGAGCGCCGGGGGCGGCCCGGCAGCCGCTTACTTTTCTTGCTCCGCCAAGAAAAGTAAGCAAAAGAAGGCGGCCCCTAAGTGCCAGCCCTCCTGCGGAGGGTTCCCGCCGGAGCGCGCTGAAAAATGGGCAAGGCAAAGTCGCTGCGCTCCGGTTGCCTTGCTGATCCATTTTTCACCACGCTCCGCCGGCTGGCCCACAAGGGGAAATACCAACCGCCTCGCCTGCGGCATCGGGATGGGGCTCGCCTGCGGCATCGCTTGGTTTCATCCTCGCCTTCGGCCTCGTGTTGCTTGCGCCTCGCCTGCGGCTTCGATGTGTTGGCTCGCTATCTGATTTAACCCGTCGTCCCTGCGAAAGCAGGGACCCAGCGTCGTTCGTCGCGCTTCCCCGACATCGGATTCATCACGCAAGCCGTATCAATCTTCAACGGCAGTCGTAACGACAGACTCCCCTCCCGTTTAATCCGTCGTCCCTGCGAAGGCAGGGACCCAGCGTCGTTCGTCGCGCTTCCCCGACATCGGATTCATCACGCAAGCCGTATCAATCTTCAACGGCAG
>NZ_JAGIPZ010000002.1:155083-591199 GCF_017814915.1 Herbaspirillum sp. LeCh32-8
TCGCAACGACAGACTCCCATCCCATTTAATCCGTCATCCCTGCGAAGGCAGGGATCCAGCGTCGTTCGTTGTGCGGCGATAGTGGTTGACCACCATCGCCGCCAGCCGCGATTTCGCGTATCCTGCTCCGCTCCCATTGCAATCAACACGGAACCCCGCATGACCTCGCAACCTCGCATCTACATGGCCGGCCCGGATGTCTTTCAGCGCGACTATGCGCAGCACAAGGCGCGCATCAAGGAGTGGTGCGCCGAGCTGGGGTTGGTGGCATTGTGTCCGGGGGATGACGAGGTGACGGGCGAAGGCAAGGCGGAGGTGTCGCGCGCGATCTTTGAGGTCAACATGGCGCTGATCGAGTCGGCCGATTACGTGGTGGCGAACGTCTGCAATTTCCGCGGACATGAGCCGGATTCGGGGACGGTGTTCGAGATCGGTTATGCGGTCGGGCGCGGCAAGAAGGTGTGGTGCTACAACACCCCGGAGCATGATCTGCTGGCGCAGGTGCCGCAGGTGGAGCCGGGCTTTTGTCGCGACGGCATGCTGATCGAGGACTTCGGCCTGCCGCGCAACCTGATGCTGGCGCATGCCTGCGAACTGGTGCGCGGTGACCTGCGCGCATGCCTGGAGCTGGCGGCCCGCTGGCACGCGGCGCAAGGGTGAGCGCTTACTGCAGCGGCGCCCGGCCCATCATGTAGAACTCATCATTGGGCCGCATGCTGGTCACGTTGGCCAGGCGGTTCGACATGCCGAAGAAGGCCGCGATGGCGGCGATGTCCCAGGCTTCCTCCTCTTCCAGACCGTGCTGCTTGAGCACGGCGAAATCCGTTTCATTGACCGCCCAGGCGCTGGTCGAGACCTTCATGGCGAAGTCCAGCATGGCCTTTTGCCGCTCGGTGATGTCGGCCTTGCGGTAGTTGATCGCGACCTGGTCGGCGACCAGCGGGTCGTTGGCGCGGATGCGCAGGATCGCGCCGTGCGCGACCACGCAGTACTGGCATTGATTGGCGTTGCTGGTGGCGACCACGATCATCTCGCGCTCGGCCTTGGTCAGCTTGCCGGGTTTGTCCATCAGGGCGTCATGGTAGGCAAAGAAGGCGCGGAACTCGTCGGGGCGGTGCGCCAGCACCAGGAACACGTTGGGGATGAAGCCGGATTTTTCCTGCACCGCCAGGATCCGCGCGCGGATGTCCTCGGGCAGATCGTGCAGCTCGGGAATGGGGAAACGGCCGATGGGCGGCTGGGGCATGAGGGTCTCCTTGACAGGTATCTGCCGGCGTCGTTGATGCGCCGGCTTGCCGTCAAGTTACCACTTCCCGACGTCCTGCAATGTCGCGGGGGTGACGTTGGCTGTTCTTTTTTTACCTGTGCCATTCCGGCAATCAATGCCGTTCTTTCGTGCGTTACGAAAGGCACTGGGTCCCTGCTTTTGCAGGGACGACAAGTTAACTGAAATTTATCCAATGTCGCCCCTGCGAAAGCAGGGGCCCAGTGTCGTTCAGCGCACCACCAGCCGCCATCACATGTTGGACGGCGCGATCATCTCCGCATAGTCGTACAGCGCGCCCAGGATGTCCTGGGTGCGTTCGTCGTCGTGCTGCTCCTGCAGGGCATCGATCTGTTCAAACAGCTGGGCCACGGTGCGGGCGCCGCCTGCGCCTTCGAACAGGCGCGCGGCGCGGTGTTCTTCCCAGTGCTGCGCTTCCTCGGCGCTGAGCGTGTCGGGGAAGTTGCGTGCGCGGTAGCGGAACAGGATTTCATTCAGGCGCGCATCGTCGAAGGCGACGCTGGCGCGCGCCAGTTCCTGCGCAGGCAGGGCGCGCAGCTGCGTCAGCTGGCGACGGTCGCCGTTGCCGATGAAGCCGCCGTAGAGGTCTTCGTCGACGTCGGCCGGGCCTTCCGGCTCGCGCTGATAGACCTCGCGCCACAGCATGGAGAGATCGGGCAGGGCGGCCGCAATCTCGGCGTGGCGCAGCGCGCCTTCCACGTCCACGCCCAGTTCGGCGGCGCGCGCGGCGGAGAGGGTCTTCAGGCTGCCGACCACCATCGGCGACTTGTTCAGGTGGATGCTCTTGACCGGCAGGCGGGTGACGCCCTCGGGCAACTCATCGCGCTTGCTGAACATGCGCAGGCGCACGGTGGCCGCGTCCAGCGTGGCCAGTTCGGCCGGATCGGCCGAGAGGTCCCAGGCGATCACTTCGTTCTTGTTGGTCGGGTGCATGGCCAGCGGCCACATCAGCGCCAGGCAGCCGTTGACCGCCGGGAACATGCCCGAGACGTGGATGAAGGGGCGGTTGGTCGGCAGGCCGATCTCGGAGGCGGCCTTGTCCTTCTTGTGCAGCGCCAGCGCGAAGTCGAACAGGCGCGGGTTCTTTTCGCGGATCAGGCGCGCCAGCGCGATGGTGGCGCGCACGTCGGAGAGCGCGTCGTGCGCCGCCTCGTGCACCAGGCCGTTGGCCTTGGACAGGTGCTCCAGCTTGAAGCTGACGCTGCCGTCTTCCTTGGTCGGCCAGTTGATGCCTTCCGGGCGCAGCGCGTAGCACAGGCGCACCACATCCAGCAGGTCCCAGCGGCCGCAGCCGTTTTGCCACTCGCGCGCATACGGATCGATCAGGTTGCGCCAGAACATGAAACGGGTCACTTCATCGTCGAAGCGGATGGTGTTGTAGCCCACGCCGATGGTGCCGGGTTCAGCCATGGCCTGTTCGATCTGCGCGGCGAACTCGTGCTCGGGCAGGCCCTGCTCCAGGCAGTGCTGCGGCGTGATGCCGGTGATCAAGCAGGACACCGGGTCGGGCAGGTAGTCGGGGGCCGGCTTGCAGTAGATCATGATCGGCTCGCCGATCTCGTTCAACTCGGCATCGGTGCGTACCGCAGCGAACTGGGCCGGGCGGTCGCGGCGCGGGACCACGCCGAAGGTTTCGTAGTCGTGCCAGAGGAAGGTGTGGTTGGACATCGCGGAGTCTGTGAAAGTCGATCGCGCGATTATAGAGGGTTCGCAGCCGCGCGCCTGCTCCCAAAGGGCGGCAGGCGGCGATGGACGGGATTATTCGAAGACGGTGGAGGCGGGCCCGGGCGGCGTGCGCCGGGCGCGGGGCTTACTGCAGCGGCGGCGTGTCGCGCTTGAGAAGCTTGCGCAGCGTTTCCTGCAGGTTGCCGCTGCGCAGGGGCGCGGCGCCGCCGGCGTACTCGATGTTGTCGATCACCCAGCCGCGGGCGTCGCGCGTCATCTGTACCTTGTCGACCCACTTGGCGGGCGACTTGAGCTTGGCGTCGCTGAAGATCAGCTCCACCGAGCAGCTGCTTTCGCGCTCCTGCATGTCGCACTGGACGATGCGGAAGGTGGAGGCGCCGGCCGGGTAGGCGGTGAAGATGTCGCCCTCGAACAGCGGCGGCAGCGGATCGGCGGCCGACTGGGCCACGCGGGTTTCTTCGGCGGCCGAGACATCCTTGAGCAGGTCAAACAGCGGCACCGACAGGAAACGGCGGAAGGTAATCAGTTCTTTCAGCGTCAGCGCGCCGGAGGGGTGGGCGGTCTGGTGCGCCTGGTAGAAATCCTTGAGCAGCTCTTTCGCCTTGCCCTCGTCATTGCCCGAGCAGGCTGCCAGCAGCAGGCCTGCCGCGACGATGAGAATGTTGCCGATGCGCTTCACTATCCGTTCTCCCTGGCGCCGCGCCCAGCCCGATGCGGGGTGCGGCATGCATTGCTTGTCATGTCCGGCGCGCGAACGCGCAAGCGGACGCCCGGCGTTGGTGCCGGACGTCCGCCATCTGGTTGATTGCTGAGGGTGCCGCGACGACGCGTCCGGCGTATCCCCTTGCCGGAGTGCGGCGTGGCAAAACAACAAGTATTCCTTGCGGCAAGCTTACCCCGGCCGGTCTGCCGATCAGGCCGAGAACACATCGCCAAAATCCCGCCAATTCCCGCTGCGGGCCGCGGTGAGACGGGGCGGTTCGCCTGAGGGAGTGGCGAGTTGCTGAAAAGTAAATGCCGGAGGTGAAGACCGATGCCGCGCTTCTGCTTATTGCGTTTCCTTGATGGCGTCGGTCAGCGTGTCGGTCAGGTATTCGCGCTGCGAGGACTGGTCGTTGCCGATGAACTCGATGTCGTCGACGCGCCAGTGCTGCTCCTCGCGCACCAGCAGGATCTTGTCGTTCCAGGATTCGGAGGCGCCGTCCTTGCTGTACTTGAAGGCCACCTGGCAGGAGGCGCGCTGGCCGTCCTGCCGGTTGCTGCGCTCGTCACCGCGGTCGTCCCCCGTCTCGCAGGAGTCGACCGAGAACGAGGTCGCGCCCTCGTAGAGCGAAGTGAACAGGTCGCCTTCGACGATCGGCGGCGCCTGGGGGCCGGCCAGCGCGTGGTAGCGGGCGTCGGCGGCCTCGGCCTGGGTCAGCAGGGTGAACAGCGCCCGGCTGACCAGCGGCTGGAACTCGCGCAGCTCCTCGGCCGACGGCAGTCCGGGCGCGTTGTTCTTGATGTGGATACGGTAGAAGTTGCCGATCACCTCGGCCTGGCTTTTCTCGTCGCCGCTGAAGTTGTTGCAGCCCGCCAGCGCCAGCGCGGCGGTGAGCGAGCAGGCGCCGGCCAGCAGGCGGGCAGGTCGGGAGCGAGAGGAGCGGGTGGAGGGGAAGCGGGGCTGCATGATCATCCGGTGGTTCCTGGCGCGCGGCGAGGCGGCGCTCTTGTTGTGGCTGGGGGCGGCGTGCGGGTGTGTCCCGGCCCGGCTTGTCATTCAGGCAAGGGCGGGCAGGGCTTGCAACGCCGGTTAGTCCGGACGCCGCCGCAATCGTTCAATATCGTCCTGCCTGGCGCCGCAGGCCCCGGCGACGGGCGTGCCTGCGGATACGCGTGAGGATATCAGGCCGATTCGGTCAGCAGCGAGAAATGCTCGACATTGGGTGCGCCGGCGAAGAAGGGGCCGACGATGCCGCGCCATTCGGTGAAGGCGGGCGACTCGCGGAAGTCGACGGTGTGGTTTTCCAGCGTGGCCCAGTGCACCATCAGCAGATAGCGTTCGGGCGACTCCACGCCCTTTTGCACCTTGTGGCCGAGGTAGCCTTTGGACTTGGCGATGGTCTGCGCGATGCCGCGCTGGATGGCTTCGTCGAATTCGGCCTGCTTGCCGGGTTGGATGCGGATGTCCGCCAGTTCCAGAATCATGTGTGTCTCCATTGTCGAGGGTGGGCCTGGCCGCGCAGCGTGGCGCTGCGGGCAAGACCGGTCGATTATCACATTTTCGCCGGGCGGCCGCGTTCAAGAAAATTCGCGGCCCGATGAAAACGCTTCATTCGGACGGGCGACGCAGCGGCTTGGCGGTCGACAGTTTTTGCGCCATGTCTTCCAGGGTGATCTCGATGGCGCGGGTGCTGATCATGATTTCCCACAGCGACACCAGCAGCGAGAGCACCAGCAGGAACAGGCTCAGGCCGAAGAACAGCTCGGCCAGGTGGTCACGCTCGACAAAGATCAGGAACATCGACACCGCGCACATGATGAAGCTGGACACGCCCAGCGCCTGCATGTAGCGCGTGAGCACGATGCGCTTGCGCAGGTTGAGGATCTGGCGGATCACCAGGTCGCGGCCGTCGTCCTTGTCCTGCGTCTGCAGGTTGCGGATCAGCTGGGCCAGCACCAGGAAGCGGTTGGTATAGGCCAACAGCAGCAGCGAGGTGGCGGGAAACAGCAGGGCGGGGGTGGTGAGGTTCATCATTTGCATCTTTTCTGTGGCTCTTTGGTACGGCGTGCGGCGGCGTGATTCTAACCTCTCCGCAGGCGCAAGAAACATGCCCATGCGGGGCGCGCGACAGGTTCTTGCGCACATCGTCGCCCACGTCTTTTTTGGGGCGACGGCATGCACCACGCCTGCTTTTTGCACCGCCGGGCAGCACGCTGCGGGCGCCGGGAAATCTTTTTCATCTTTTTTATGGCGCCGGCCGCCAGACCAATTGTTATTTGGCTTGGCGCTCAATACACTAGCCCCCGTTCAAGCAAAATCCAATAATCCATAACGAAAGGGATATCCATGTCGGGTTCTTATTTCCCCCAATGGCGGCTGCGCAGCGGCACCAACGACGGTCAGGGGACCGTCATCGCCGCCGATGAGCGCCTGCCGGCGCCGCAGACGCTGGCCATGGGCGTGCAGCACGTGGTGGCCATGTTCGGCTCGACCGTGCTGGCGCCGCTGCTGATGGGTTTCGATCCCAACCTGGCGATCCTGATGTCGGGCGTGGGCACGCTGCTGTTCTTCCTGCTGGTGGGCGGCCGCGTGCCGAGCTACCTGGGCTCCAGCTTCTCCTTCATCGGCCTGGTGATCGCCGTGACCGGCTATGCCGGCTCGGGCGCCAACGCCAACCTGGGCGTGGCGCTGGGCGGCATCATCGCCTGCGGCGCGGCCTATACCGTGATCGGCCTGATCGTCTCCGGCGTGGGCACGCGCTGGATCGAAAGCCTGATGCCGCCGGTGGTGACCGGCGCGGTGGTGGCGGTGATCGGCCTGAACCTGGCGCCGATCGCGGTCAAGGGCGTGACCGGCAACAGCTTCGATGCATGGATGGCGCTGGCCACCGTGCTGTGCGTGGGCTTCGTCGCGGTGTTCACGCGCGGCATGCTGCAGCGCCTGCTGATCCTGGTCGGCCTGCTGCTGGCCTACGCGCTCTACGCGCTCCTGACCAACGGCGCCGGCCTGGGCAAGCCCATCGATTTCTCCGGCGTGGCCAATGCCGCCTGGTTCGGCGTGCCGCATTTTGCCACTCCGGTGTTCCAGGGCAGCGCGATGGCGCTGCTGGCGCCGGTGGCGATCATCCTGGTGGCGGAAAACCTGGGCCACATCAAGGCGGTGTCCGCCATGACCGGCCAGAACCTGGACCGCTACATCGGCCGCGCGTTCATCGGCGACGGCCTGGCCACCATGCTCTCGGGCAGCGTGGGCGGCACCGGCGTGACCACCTATGCCGAGAACATCGGCGTGATGGCCGTGACCAAGATCTACTCCACCCTGGTGTTCGTGGTGGCGGCGGTGATCGCCATCCTGCTGGGCTTCTCGCCCAAATTCGGCGCCGTCATCCTGACCATTCCGGGCGCGGTGCTGGGCGGCGTGTCGATCGTGGTGTTCGGCCTGATCACCGTGTCGGGCGCGCGCATCTGGGTGGAGAACAAGGTTGATTTCTCCAACAACACCAACCTGATCGTGGCCGCCGTCACGCTGGTGCTGGGCGCCGGCGACTTTACGCTGAAGCTGGGCGGTTTTGCGCTGGGCGGCATCGGTACCGCCACCTTCGGCGCCATCATCCTGCATGCGCTGCTCAAGCGCCGCGGCTGAGGCCGGAAGTGAAGACGAAACAGTGATCGTCTTGTCGTGATGGAAAGAAGGCCGGTCAGACAGACCGGCCTTTTTTTCTTGATGTAAATTTTTATGGCTGAAGTGGCAACTTTACGCAGCGTTTGGCGGAGTATGCGGTGATTTACAGAATATTCCCATTGAGCAATCAGCGCCGGATGACTATACTTTGCGGCGTTGCAGCGAGCCCGCCGACGATTCAGGCGCCCCGGGGAGGGAGGTCGGATCATCGGGCTCGGCCAACATTGCCTATCAAGGGGAACATCACATGAACCAATTCATCCGCCTGGCAGCGCTGCTGTGCGTCGCGCTGCCCGTGCTGTCTGCCTGCGACGCCGTCGCCGGCAAGAAGGACTACGCCTACTTCCGCCAGCACATCGACGAAGCCAAATCGGTGGCCGACCAGTGCTCGCTCAACGGCACCTCCGGCATGAGCAACGCCCAGATCAAGGTCTGCGACGCCGCGCGCGAAGCCTACGGCAACCGTAGTTTCAGCTACTGATCGCCGTACGACATCTTCTCTCTGCCCGGGCCGCTCGCTGATGGGCCCGTGCGTCTTGCGCCGGGCCGGCGGCATGCGCTTGCCCGGCGCGACTATTTCTCTGCGCCGCCCCAGCGGAAGGACAGGTTGCTGCCCTTGCCGCCCATCACGCTGACCGATTGGGTCTTGGTTTCCTCCTTGTAGGTCGCGATCACCTTGTACTTGCCGGCGGCCAGCCGCACGTTGGTCATCGGGCCGGCCGAGGGCAGGGTAAAGGCCGTGCCGCCCTTGGCGTCGGTGATCTCCAGCTTGACGTCGCTGATGTACTCGCCATTGTTCTGCGAGAACAGCAGGTGCAGGTTGTAGTCCGCAGCGGCGGCCTTGATCTTGTCTTGCTCGCCCTCGCCGATGCCGCCATTCATGTAGGGTGCGGCGGACTGCGCCAAGGCGCTGTAACAGAGCGCGCCCAGGCACAGGCATGTCAATGTGGAGATCAATTTCTTGCGAATGAACATGATGCGCTCCTCGATCCGGGTTGAGATGGCCAGGCCGGTTGCGGCCTCGCGCTTGCTCTTGATGCGATAGGGATTCGCGGGGAAAGTTCAGGTGCGGTGTCGCGGGCCATGTGCGAATGCAAGATGCCCGGCCTGCACAGGAAGCGGCGGCATCTGAGGCAGAGCGCCTGTGTGTCAGGCCGGTCGGCTCAATGAGCCGGTGCAGTCAGATGTTCATCCAGGCAGTCCGGATTCAGAGCGTGCAACAGCTGCTTTGCTCGCGTAATCTGTGCCTCTTCGCCGTGTGCGATCAGCAAGAATCTGCCGGCTTTGACCTCGCTCTCGTATTGCAGCACGGAGTCGTGCGGGATCCCGATCGACGCCAGCGCGCCCCCCAAGGCGCCGACGGCGCCGACGGCGCCGCCGAGCGCGGCGCCTCCCGCCAGATTGGTCAGCGCACTGGCCAGCGCGCCGAGGATGACCAGATGCCCGACACCCGGCACGACGATCAGCGCGGAGCCAAACAGGATTCCACACAGGCCGCCCCAGAGCGCGCCGAATTTTCCGCCGGACTTGGCGCGATCGGCAATATTGACGTATCCAACCGGGTGTTCTTCGCTATGGTAGTCCTGACCGATCAGCGACAGCTGTTTCATCGGGAAACCCTTGTCCTGCAGTTGACGGATGGCGTCTTCCGCTTCGGCGTGGGTCGTAAAGATGGCGACAAGTTTGATCGGGTGTTCCATGTTGTTCCCTTTTTTGAATTGATTGCGTAGCGCCACGCTGGTGGCGTGGCGCTATGGTGGACATCAGGACTTGGCCGGACGGCTCCAGTGGAACGACAGGTCATGCCCTTGCTTGTCGGTAATGGTGACTTGTTGGATTTCGGTCAGGCCCTTGAAGCTGGCAGCTACGCGGTAGCGGCCATCGGGCAGCTGGAGGTTGGTCAGCGGGCCGGCGGATTGCAGATTGAAGACCAGGTTGCCGGCGTTGTCGAAGATACTGAGCCTGACGTCGCTGATGTACTCGTTGCTTTTCGCTTCGGAGAAGCTCAGTCGCAGGTTGAAGTCCTTCGCAGTCTTGCGCATGTAAGCCTGCTCATCGCTGCCGATGCCGCCGTTCTGGTAAAGCACCGGTCGGGCGGCTTCAAGCACCACGATTTCCTCGGCGTGCGCCGGCAGGACTGCGGCAGATACGCTAACCAGCAGCAGGCTGGAGAGGAGGGCATGTTTGATGGACATCGTTATTTCCTTTTTCTTGAGTGGCAGGTGGGGCGCCGGGCGCGTCCCGTGTCGTCGGCCGCCAGTCCGTTCGTCGCCGGTTGCCGATGTAGGAATGCTAATTTCCTGACACTTAAGCCAGCCTTAACGCAGGGGCGAAGAAATTGGAGATTTCCGGTGAAGAGTCGGGCGTGTCCATGGTGTTCATCCCCGGCGTCATCGGCCTGTCACAAATTTGTCAAAGTCGCTCGTTAGAATGCCTCGTCCTTCTTCCAGACCTTGGCTGCCCATGCACAACCCGCCGGAAAACAATCAGGCCCTGCACCTGCTCTACGAGCCGGCAGGGTTTATCTGCGCTTTCCGTTTCGATGAAAGCCGGGCCAACCAGATGAAGTGGAACGAGGTGCTGGACTACCGGCCGACCTCGCCGTCATTCTCCTGGGTCCACGTGAAGACGGCCGATGTGAAGATCCAGCACTGGATGGAGCATCACAGCGGCATTCCCGAATACATCACCGAGTTCCTGCTCAGCAGCGATACCCACCCGGGCCTGCACGCCACGCCCGACGGTGTCTACGGCACGCTGACCGACATGAAGATGGAGATTGGCGATACCGGCACCGAGAAGGGGGCGCTGCATTTCTACCTGGACCGCACCCGTTTGCTGACGCTGCGCACCCAGCCGCTGCTGTCGACCAATATGCTGCGCCAGAAGGTGCTGGACGGCGCCGAGTTCGACACCACCATGGATCTCTTCGCCGAGCTTCTGCGCTGCCTGGCCGACGGTTTCAACGCGCGTCTGGATAACCTGAACGACAAGGTCGACGACATCGAATTCTCGGTGCTCTCGGATCGCCGCCCGGAAGACCGCGCCGAGCTGTCCGGCATCCGTCGCCAGCTGGCCGAGCTGCGCCGCTTCATTGCGCCGGAGCGTCGCATCCTGGCGCAGTTCAACCGGCTGCGCCCGTCCTGGGTGCCGCTGGAGGCGATGGAAGACCTGACCCACGCGCTGGACGAGCTCAACGAGCTGCATTCGACCGTGGAAGCCGTCTATGAACGCGCCAAGCTGCTGCAGGAAGAGATCGCCTCGCAGATGTCCGAACAGATGAACCGCAACCTGATGGCGCTGTCGATCCTGACCGCGCTGTTGATGCCGGCCACGCTGGTGTCGGGGATTTTCGGGATGAACGTGGCGGGTTTGCCCGGCCTGCACGACGAGGCGTCGTTCTGGATCGTGATGGGCGTGATGGGCGGCCTGGGGGTGGCGACGGTGGCCTTTCTCAGGTGGATGAAGATCTTCTGACGCAAAAAAAATCGAGCCGGTCGTTGCGACCGGCTCGTTTCATTCGGGGCGGGAAATGTGGGCAGGCGAACCGCGACGGTCCGCACCAGCGCTCAGTCGCGCTCGGCCATCGCTTCTTCGCTCTCGCGAATCAGGCGGTCGATGTCGAGGTTGTCGACCGCTTCCACGCGCAACGTCACCGGACGCCACAGCGAGTACAGCCACAGCCCGATGGTGCACAGCGTGCCCAGGAACAGCGTGACGAAGCCGGACAGAAACAGGCCGATGAATGGCGACGCGATCAGGCCGTCATAGCCGATCAGATGCTTGCCATCCCAAGTGATGGTCTGCGCGCCGAACAGCGACATCACCCCCATCAGCACGGAAAACGGCACCAGCGAAAACGTGGTGCCAATAGCCAGCAGCTTATAGATGGTGCCCATCGACATGCGCTGGATCTTGATTTGCTCGAACATGAGCTTTCCCCTCTTGCGTACCTGCGATCGACGTATCGTGGTTTGGCGTCGTGCGCTGTGTTGTGCGCCGGGGCCGCACATGCTGCGCGGCCCCGGCGATCCTGCCTGCGATGCTTGCCGGCTTATTTGCCCCAGCTATCCTTGAGCGTGACGGCGCGGTTGAACACCGGCTTGCCGTCGGTCGAGTCGACGCGGTCGGCGACGAAGTAGCCGTGGCGCTCGAACTGGTAGATCTCGCCGGCCTTGGCGGTCTTCAGCGTCGGCTCAAGATAGGCGGTGATCACTTCCTTCGAGTTCGGATTCAGCGCGCTGAGGAAGTCCTTGCCGCCGGCATCCGGATGCGGGTCCGAGAACAGGCGGTCGTACAGGCGCACTTCGGTGGCCAGGCCGTGCTCGGCGCTGACCCAGTGCAGGTTGCCCTTGACCTTGTAGTTCGAGCTGCCTTCGGTGCCGCTCTTGCTGTCTTCAAAGTAGTTGCAATGCACGGCGATGACGTTGCCGTTCTCGTCCTTGTCGCAGCCGGTGCATTCGACCACGTAGCCGTAGCGCAGGCGCACCTTGTTGCCGGGGAACAGACGGAAGTAGCCCTTGGTCGGCTCCTCCATGAAGTCTTCGCGCTCGATCCACAGTTCCTTGGTGATCGGGAAGTGGCGATGCGCGGTGTCGTGCTCCGGGTGGGCCGGCGGGTAGACCGGTGCGCTGCAGTCGATGCTCTGGCCTTCGGGGAAGTTGTCGATGATCAGCTTCAGCGGGCGCAGCACCGCCACGGCGCGCGGCGCCTTGGGGTCCAGGTCTTCGCGCAGAGCGCCTTCCAGCACGCTGTAGTCGATCCAGCTGTTGTTCTTGGACGCGCCGGTGCGGTCGCACATCAGGCGGATCGCCTCGGGCGTGTAGCCGCGGCGGCGCAGGCCGACGATGGTGGGCATGCGCGGGTCGTCCCAGCCGGACACGATGTTTTCGTCCACCAGCTGGCGCAGCTTGCGCTTGCTGGTGATGATGTAGGTCAGGTTCAGGCGCGCGAATTCGTACTGGTGCGGCAGCGGCTTCTTGAAGAAACCTTCTTCGGCCAGGTGCGCCAGCAGCCAGTCGTAGAACGGGCGCTGGTCTTCGAACTCCAGCGTGCAGATCGAGTGCGAGATGTTTTCCAGCGCGTCCTCGATCGGATGCGCGAAGGTGTACATCGGGTACACGCGCCACTTGTCGCCGGTGTTGTGGTGGGTGGCGTGGCGGATACGGTAGATGGCCGGATCGCGCAGGTTCATGTTGGGGCTGGCCATGTCGATCTTGGCGCGCAGGATCATAGAGCCGTCCGGGTGCTTGCCGTCGCGCATTTCCTCGAACAGGCGCAGCGATTCTTCCGGCGCGCGGTCGCGCCACGGCGAGTTCTTGCCGGGTTCGGTCAGGGTGCCGCGGTTCTCGCGCATCTGCTCGGCGTTCTGTTCGTCCACATAGGCCAGGCCGCGGCGGATCAGCGCCTGGGCGCTGGCGTACATCACATCGAAGTAGTTGCTGGCGTAGTACAGATGCGACTTGCCGTCATGATCCCAGGAGAAGCCCAGCCATTTGACGGTGTCGAGGATGGTGTCGACGTATTCCTGTTCTTCCTTCTCGGGATTGGTGTCGTCGAAACGCATGTGGCAGCGGCCGGCGTAGTCGGCGGCCAGGCCGAAGTTCAGGCAGATCGACTTGGCGTGGCCGATATGCAGGTAACCGTTGGGTTCGGGAGGAAAACGGGTGACCACCTGCGGCAGCGCGTCTCCATCCTTGCCGCTGCGTTCGGCATAGGTGCCTGAAACCAGGTCGGCCTCGATGATGCCGCGCAGGAAATTGGTGGAGGGCGCAGGGGTATGTCCGTTTTTCAGTTCGTTGCTCATGGGATGAATCGGGAGGAATGCCTATTTATGCAGATTGAGGCATTTTACCGCACACGCCCGTTTTCATCGGGCTTTGCGGCGGTGCGAAAGGGAAATTTGCCGGGCTTCAACACCGGCCCGGCCTTCATCCTGTTACAGATGATACGGCTGCGAATTACCTGTCATGACGCGCCGGTGGCAATCTGCCTGCGTGGTCCGGCGACTTTGCCGGACCGGATTCATCGCTTAGCCTCAAACCAAGGAGGGCATCATGAAAAGAATCGCCAAACTGCTTATTGCGTCCTGCGTCGCTGCCGCCACCTTATCCGCCTGCGTGGTGGTGCCGGCCGGCCCGCCGCACCCGCACTACTACCGTCCTTATTACGGACCGGGCTATTACTACGGCCGTTGAGCCGGTCACGCCGGCGGCATAGCGTAATCCTTGCAGCGAATTCTCCGTGTTGGCCGCATCGTCCTGGTGACGATGCGGTTTTTTTATGCGCGAGGCCTGTGGTCGGACAGATGGGCGTGGCGACTTACATTTGCCGGAACAGGTGGGCGAACAGCCGGCTGACCGCCAGCTTCTCCGGCCGGTTGCGCAGGATCAGCGAGATCTTGCCGGCCTCGTCGCGCTGCGCCGCCTGCACGTGGCGGATCTGCACCACGGTGCCGCGATGCACCTGCCAGAACTGTCGCGCATCGAGCTGCGGGATCAGCTCGCGCAGGCTGGTGCGGATCAGGGCTTCGCCGTCGGCGGTGACGACGTTGACGTATTTGTCGGTGGCTTCGAAGTAAATCACCTCGCTGATCGGGATCAGGCGCACCTGGTTGCCCACCGCGGCGCGGATGATCTCCAGCGGCGCGTCTACTGCGGCCTGGGGCTGTATGGCATCAATCGCGGCCAGCCGGCGCAATTGCGCCAGCGCCTGCTCCAGGTGCTGCTCGGGATGGGCGGCGGCGCGCTGTTCCAGCTGCTGCTTCAGGCGCTGCACCGTCACCGTCAGTCGGGCCTGGTTGACGGGTTTGAGCAGGTAATCCACCGCAGCGTGCTCGAAGGCTTCCACGGCGTAGTTGTCGTAGGCGGTGACGAACACGATCAGCGGGAAAGGGCGCTGTTCAGGCCAGGCGTCGGCCAGGTCGCGCGCGACCTCCAACCCGCTGCGCCCGGGCATGCGGATATCCAGGAACAGCACATCGGGCAGTTGCGCCAGCGCCTGCGCCAACGCGGCGTCGCCGTTGGCCGCCAGCTGGGGCGGGCCCAGCTCCGGCCAGCAATCCTGCAGCGCCTGGCGCAGCGCATTGGCCAGCAGCGGCTCGTCCTCGGCGATCAGTGCGGTGATGGACGGCATGCCGGCGGCTCCTGTCAGTGATGGTGCGCGCGGGCGCCCTTGGCGGGACGGTGCGCGGCCTTGAGCGCCTTGAGCGGGATGGTGATCTGCGCCATCGCGCCGGCCGGCACGTTGTGGGTGATGATCAGCTCCGACAGCGGGCCGTACAGCGTGACCAGGCGCTCGCGGATATTTTCCAGGCCGAAGTGCATGCCGATCGCAGGTTCCTTCTTGCCGGTCACCGCCGCCAGCTCGGCCTTCGGCGAGGGCTGGTTGAAGCTCACGCCGGTCGGCAGGCCCACGCCGGTGTCGAACACCGAGAGCACCAGCATGTCGTTGTGGGTGGCGGCGCGCACGGTGCAGTTGCCGCCCTCGACCTTGGGCTCCAGGCCGTGCTTGATGGCGTTTTCCACCAGCGGCTGCAGCAGCATCGGCGCCAGGCGCAGGCGGCCCAGGTGTTCCGGCAGCTGCAGCGTGTACGACAGGCGCATGCCCATGCGCAGCGACATCAGGCCCAGATAGGCCTTGATCAGGTCGAACTCCTTTTGCAGCGAGGTGCTGTCGGCGCGCGAGGCCGACAGGGTGGTGCGCAGGTATTGGATCAGTTGATCCAGCATCTGCTGCGCGTGCAGCGGCTCGGTGGCGATCAGGGTTTGCAGCGTGGCCAGGGTATTGAACAGCATGTGCGGCTCGATCTGCGCCTGCAGCATCTGCAGCTGGGCCTGGGCGGCGTGCTTCTCGACTTGGCTGGCGTGGGCTTCCAGGGCGGCCATTTTCTGGCGGTTCCAGAAGAACAGCGTGGCGCCGAAGCAGGCCAGGAAGGTCAGCACGATCACGGCGATGATGTTGTCGCTGCGTTCGGGCAGCAGCGAGGTGATCGGCTGTCCCATCAGCTTGCTGGCCAGCAGGCGGCCCAGCAGCACGGCCGTGGGCGCCAGCACCAGCAGCAGCGCCGCGAAGCCCAGCTTGTGCGGCGCGGCGTCGCCCCAGATCAGCACGCGCGCGCCGTTGATGAGTAGCGTGGCCAGCAGGCCGATACACATCGCGACCTGCAGGTTGGCGTAGAAACCGTCGCCGATGCGCATCAGGTAGGTGACCGCCAGCGCGCACAGCAGGTTGATCACCAGCGTGGGCAGCAGCGACTGCGCCAGCTCGCGCAGCAGCAGGATCAGGCGGGGCGGGACGGAGGTATCTCGTTGATTCATTCTTGTGTGATTCGGTAAGGCTGCGCCGAAATGCAGGCTTGGCAGGCGCGGGCGTGAATAGTATCCCGATTCCCCGCCCGGCAGTCCAGCCGCAACGGCGGTGCAGGCAATGCGCGATGGTGCCTGATGGTGCAGCGCAGTGCCAGCGGCAGGCGACGAAATGCGCGGGCGGCGGTGCGAAGCGCTTGAAGCGCGGCGCGATCTGCTCTACCTTATGGCCCGGCCGGCAAGCGCGCCGGACGATCACAACGGAGATGCGATATGTGGCCCTATCCCAAGATTCTCGCCCACCGCGGCGGCGGTACGCTGGCGCCGGAAAACACGCTGGCCGGTTTTCGCACCGGCCTGCAGTTCGGTTACCGCGCTGCCGAGTTCGACGTCATGCTCACCCGCGATGAAGTGCCCATTCTGATGCACGACCCCAAGCGCGGTCGCACCTTGCCCGGCGTCGGCCAGATCGGCGAGACCGACTGGGCCGAACTGCGCGAGCTCGACGCCGGCGGCTGGCTGGACCCGGCCTTTGCCGGTGAGCGCCTCTGCACGCTCGAGCAGGGACTGGACTTTTGCCTGCAGCACGGCATCTGGATGAACGTCGAGATCAAGCCGGGCGCCGAGCAACAGGCGCGCCGCACCGGCGAGCTGGCGGCGCAAGCGGTGCGCAGGCGCTTCACCGAGGCCCTGGACGCCGTGCGCGAGAACCCGTCGGCGCCGCAGGCGGCGAGCTTGCCGGTGTTGTCCTCATTCTCCTTTGATGCGCTGATGGCGGCCAAGGATGCGGCCCCCGACCTGCCGCGCGGGTTTCTGGTCGATACGATTCCTGCCGACTGGGAGGCGCGCCTGGCGCAGCTGCAGGCAGTGGCGCTGCACACCAGCCACAAGAACCTGACGCCCGAGTTGGCCGCGCAGGTGAAGGCCGCCGGCTACGGTCTGTTCTGCTACACCGTCAACGACCCGGCGCGCGCGGCGGAGATCCGCGAATGGGGCGTGGACGCCTTCTGCACCGACCGCGTCGACCTCATTTCGGCCCACGCCTGGTGAACTGCCGGCGGCGCTGCGTCGAATTGAACCGAAAATCTCGCTCTTACCGGCGGACTGAATCCGTGCGCGCTGGCTATGATCACCTGCAAGCCGGTATTGGCGTTTTCACGGAGGGGATGCGGTGAAAACGCTGTCAACGATAGCCCGGCGAGTGCGTTAAAGAAGCACAAGGCCGGCGATGTGAGCGCCGGTGGACTTGTGGTACACAACACTGAGAGATAGAGGAAAACGATGAAGATCAACAAACTGCTGGCCGCCGTACTCGTTGCCGCCTTCGCCATGCCCGTGATGGCCCAGCCCGCACCGGCCGCCGCTCCTGCCGCCGAAGCGCCTGCCGCCAAGCCAGCCAAGCACAAGAAGCACAAGAAGCACGCCAAGAAGGCGAAGAAGCACAAGAAGCACGCCAAGAAGGCCGCAGCTCCTGCTGCCGGCGCCTGATCGGATCGACAGCGCCGGCTCGCGCCGGTCGCTGCACGTATTACCGGAAGGGGAGGCCGGCGCTGTTAAGGGCCGCGGGCGCAAAGCAGCGCGCCCTGCGGGGACCGCCTTCCCTGTAACCCATCGGACATGTCCGATGGGTTTTTTTTCGTCCTTTTTCGGCAGTCTTCACGTTCGTTGGATGATGTCTGGCGGGCAACGTCCCGCAAGCTGCCGGGCGGGCTGCTTATGGCGCGCAGTATCACGTATAATCGTCGGTTCGCAATCATTTTTTGCACCGTCTATTACCTAGTCTTCGAACATGAACTCAGCCGAAATTCGCGATAAGTTTCTGAAATTCTTTGAATCCCAAGGACACACCATCGTCCGGTCGTCCAGCCTGGTTCCCGGCAACGATCCGACCCTGCTGTTCACCAACTCCGGCATGGTTCAGTTCAAGGACGTGTTCCTGGGCACGGACAAGCGCAACTACGTGCGCGCCACCTCGGTGCAGCGCTGCCTGCGCGCCGGCGGCAAGCACAACGACCTGGAAAACGTGGGTTACACCGCGCGCCACCACACCTTCTTCGAAATGCTGGGCAACTGGTCCTTCGGCGACTACTTCAAGCGCGATTCGCTGAAGTGGGCCTGGGAGCTCTTGACCAAGGTCTACGGCCTGCCGGCCGAGAAGCTCTGGGCTACCGTCTACGAAACCGACGATGAAGCCTACGACATCTGGACCAAGGAAATCGGCGTGCCGCCCGAGCGCGTGGTGCGCATCGGCGACAACAAGGGCGCGCCGTACGCGTCCGACAACTTCTGGCAGATGGCCGAGACCGGCCCCTGCGGCCCCTGTTCCGAAATCTTCTACGACCACGGCCCGGACGTCTGGGGCGGCCCCCCGGGCAGCCCGGACGCCGACGGCGACCGCTATATCGAGATCTGGAACAACGTGTTTATGCAGTTTGACCGCCAGCTCGACCCCGCCACCGGCCAATACACGCTGACCCCGCTGCCGGCCCCCTGTGTCGACACCGGCATGGGCCTGGAGCGCCTGGCCGCAATCCTGCAGCACGTGCACAGCAACTATGAGATCGACCTGTTCCAGGCGCTGATCAAGGCCGCCGCGCGCGAGACCGGCGTCACCGACCTGGCCAACAATTCGCTGAAGGTCATCGCCGACCACATCCGCGCGACTTCCTTCCTGATCGTCGACGGCGTGATCCCCGGCAACGAAGGCCGCGGTTACGTCCTGCGCCGCATCATCCGCCGCGCGCTGCGCCACGGCCACAAGCTGGGCCAGACCAAGCCGTTCTTCTACAAGCTGGTCAAGGACCTGGTCGAACAGATGGGCGCCGCCTATCCGGAGCTGCCGGAAGCCGCCCAGCGCGTCGAGATGGTGCTCAAGCAGGAAGAAGAACGTTTCGGCGAGACGCTGGAACACGGCATGAAGATCCTGGAAGCCGCGCTGGCCGCCAACACCGGCAAGCTGGACGGCGAAACCGCCTTCACCCTGTACGACACCTATGGCTTCCCGCTGGACCTGACCGCTGACATCTGTCGCGAGCGCAACGTCGAGCTGGACGAAGCCGGCTTCAACGCCGCCATGGAACGCCAGAAGAGCGCCGCGCGCGCCGCCGGCAAGTTCAAGATGGCGGCCGCCATCGAATACACCGGCGACAAGACCAGGTTCGTCGGCTATGAAGCGCTGGCGCAAGAAGCCAAGGTGGTTGCGCTGTACGTGGCCGGTTCACCGGTGCAGAAGGTCGAGGCCGGCCAGGACGCCATCGTGGTGCTGGACACCACCCCGTTCTACGCCGAATCGGGCGGCCAGAGCGGTGATGCCGGCGCGCTGGAAGCAGTCGGCGGCCTGTTCGCCGTGGCCGATACCCACAAGATCCAAGCCGACGTGTTCGGCCACCACGGCCAGCTGATCAAGGGCAGCCTGTCCGTGGGCGACACCGTGCAAGCCAAGGTTGACGCCGACCAGCGCGCGCGCACCATGCGCAACCATTCGGCTACCCACCTGATGCACAAGGCCCTGCGCGAAGTGCTGGGCGTGCACGTGGCTCAGAAGGGTTCGCTGGTCGACGCCGACAAGACCCGTTTCGACTTCAGCCACAACGCGCCGATGACCGCCGAGGAAATCCGTCGCGTGGAAGACATCGTCAACCGTGAAGTGCTGGCCAACGTGGCCACCGGCGCCAAGCTGATGGGCTACGACGACGCAATCGCCGCCGGCGCCATGGCGCTGTTCGGCGAGAAGTACGGCGACGAGGTGCGCGTGCTGTCGATCGGCACCTCCACCGAACTGTGCGGCGGCACCCACGTCGAACGCACCGGCGACATCGGCCTGTTCAAGATCGTCTCCGAAGGCGGCGTCGCCGCCGGCATCCGCCGCGTCGAAGCCGTCACCGGTGAAGGCGCGCTGGCGCTGGTGCAGTCGTTGTCCTCGCGCGTGGCCGAAGCCGCTGCCGCATTGAAGACCCAGCCCGAAGAACTGCTGCCGCGTATCGGCCAGGTGCAAGACCAGGTCCGTGCGCTGGAAAAGGAACTGGCCGCGCTGAAGTCCAAGCTGGCCTCCAGCCAGGGCGACGAACTGGTGACCCAGGCCGTCGACATCAAGGGCCTCAAGGTGCTGGCCGCGACTCTGGAAGGCGCTGACGTCGCTACCCTGCGCGAGACCATGGACAAGCTGAAAGACAAGCTCAAGACCGCGGCCATCGTGCTGGCCTCGGTCAAGGACGGCAAGGTCAGCCTGATCGCCGGCGTCACCGCCGACGCCACTTCCAAGGTCAAGGCCGGCGAGCTGGTGAACTTCGTGGCCCAGCAGGTGGGCGGCAAGGGCGGCGGCCGTCCCGACATGGCGCAAGCCGGCGGCACCGAGCCGGCCGGCCTGCCGGGCGCGCTCCAGGGCGTGGCCGACTGGGTGGGCGCCAAGCTCTGATCGTCATTCACTGATCCGCAATCCCATCAACAGGCCACGGAGAGCCCGATGAGCGATTTCAAGTTTTGCCCGGTCTGCGCAACTTCCCTGGAGTTGCGCGCCGACGAAGGGGAGGCCGGCAAGCTGCGCCTGGCTTGCCCCGACGGTCACTGGACCCATTGGGACAATCCCCTGCCGGTGCTGGCCGGGCTGGTTGAAATCGACGGCAAGATGCTCACGGCGCGTAACGCGGCGTGGGCCGAAGGCCGCTTCGCGCTGATCACCGGTTTCATGGAGCGCGGCGAGACGCCGGAAGAAGGCATCGCCCGCGAGCTGAAGGAAGAGACTGACCTCGACGCGCAGCACATCGAGCTGATCGGCGTCTACGAATTCATCCGCAAGAATGAGCTGATCATCGCCTACTACGTCAAGGCGACCGGCGCCATCAAGCTGTCGCCGGAGCTGGTGGAATACCGCCTGTCCGACCCGGCCGACCTGCGCCCTTGGCCGGCCGGCACCGGCCATGCAGTGGCGGACTGGATGCGCGCGCGCAAGCTGCCGGTGCAGTACGTTGAATTTGCCGGATCCAGCACGCCGATCGAGACGCCTCACGTCGCAAAATAAGTGAATATCCGATCTGATTTTTCTTGGTCGGATGTCAATTGTCGAAGCGCCAAATTATTGCTTCTGCACAAGCTTAGTGCGGCGAATACAACATATC
The DNA here is from genome assembly GCF_017814915.1 of Herbaspirillum sp. LeCh32-8. Lineage (GTDB taxonomy): Bacteria > Pseudomonadota > Gammaproteobacteria > Burkholderiales > Burkholderiaceae_D > Herbaspirillum. The sequence goes on from NZ_JAGIPZ010000002.1 coordinate 175,859, forward strand.
TTGTGCGACGCATCAACTCGGCACATCTTTGCAGTAAAATCGTTTTCGTTGTGTTCCATTTTGAGTCGAAGTAATGGCCATTGAATTTCACCGGGAACTGGATGCGCGCGGTTTGAACTGTCCGCTACCTATCCTCAAGACCAAGAAGGCGTTGGCCGATATGGCGAGCGGCCAGATCCTCCGGGTCACCGCCACCGATACCGGTTCGGTGCGCGATTTCCAGGCATTTGCCAAGCAGACCGGCAACGATCTTCTTGAGCAGTCGCAAAACGACGAGCACGAGTTCATCTTCTTCATGAAGCGCAAGTGACGCCGTTGTCGCCGGTGCGAATGATGCTGTAGTGCAAGTGCAGCAAATTACGTCGGCTCCCGCGACCCGCTGTCTTAAAAAAGCCCGCAGATGCGGGCTTTTTTGTTGCGCGGAAGAATTGTCGGGGCGGTGTGCTCCGCGGCTCAGAATTCCGGGTGGAAGCTTTCCGCGCGGGCGATCGGCCAGAATTTCTCGTAGACCTGATAGCGATAGTTGCCATCCACCAGGTCGTTGGGTTCCAGATACTTCAGCACATTGGACATCAGCTGGATCTCGTGGTCGTTGATACGACGCACGATGTGGTGCGGGCGCAGCGCCGAGGTATGCGGCAGGCCGGCTGCCTGCACCAGTTCCTGCAGCGCGTGCAGTGTGCTCTGGTGGAAGCGGTAGACGCGCTCGGCCTTGTCCGGCACCACCAGCGCGCGGGCGCGGTGGGCATTTTGCGTGGCCACGCCGGTGGGGCAGCGGTCGGTATGGCAGCTCTGCGACTGGATGCAGCCCAGCGCGAACATGAAGCCGCGCGCCGAATTGCACCAGTCCGCGCCCAGTGCCAGCGTGCGCGCCAGGTCGAAGGCGGTGACGATCTTGCCGCCGGCGCCGATCTTCACCTTGTCGCGCAGGCCGATGCCCACCAGGGTGTTGTGCACCATCAGCAAGCCTTCCTGCAACGGCATGCCCACGTGGTCGACGAATTCCAGGGGCGCGGCGCCGGTGCCGCCTTCGGAACCGTCCACGGTGATGAAGTCAGGCACGATGCCGGTTTTCAGCATGGCCTTGGCGATGCCGAAGAATTCCCACGGGTGGCCGATGCACATCTTGATGCCCACAGGCTTGCCGCCGCTGCGCGTGCGCAGTTTCTCAATGAATTCCAGCAGGCCGATCGGGGTCGAGAACGAGGAATGCACCGCCGGCGAGATGCAGTCGATGCCCATCGGGATGCCGCGCGTCTCGGAGATCTCCGGGGTGATCTTGGCGGCCGGCAGCACGCCGCCGTGACCGGGTTTGGCGCCTTGCGAGAGCTTCACCTCGATCATCTTGATCTGCGGCGCCTGGGCCTGGGCGGCGAATTTTTCTTCATCGAAGCTGCCGTCCGCATTGCGGCAGCCGAAGTAGCCTGACGCCACCTGCCACACCAGATCGCCGCCGAACTCGCGGTGGTAGGCCGAGACCGAGCCCTCGCCGGTGTCGTGCGCGAAGTTGCCTTTCTTGGCGCCGTGGTTCAGGGCGCGGATCGCATTGGCCGAGAGCGAGCCGAAGCTCATCGCGGAGATGTTGAATACCGACATCGAATACGGCTGGGCCCGGTCCTCGCCGACGGTCACGCGGAAATCATGGCTGGCGATCTTGGTGGGCGAGAGCGAGTGGCCGATCCATTCGTGGCCGCCTTGCTGCATGTCCAGTTCTGTGCCGAAGGGCCGGCTGTCCACATCGGCCTTGGCGCGCTGGTAGACGATGCTGCGCTTCTTGCGCGAAAACGGCCGGCCGTCCATCTCGCCTTCGAAGAAGTATTGGCGGATCTCGGGACGGATCGATTCGAACATGAAGCGGAAATGTCCGATCAGCGGATAGTTGCGCAGCACCGCGTGGCGGCGCTGCACCAGGTCGCGGATGCCGATGACGGACAGCGCCAGCGGGATCAGCGCCCATCCCCAGCTGATGAATTGGCCCGCGGCCAGCAGGATCAGCGCGGCGGTCAGGATGATGACCGACCAGAACACGAAATAACGGTTTGCCCACATGGTGAAAAGTCCGCTTGTTGTCGTTGTATATCGTTGTGGCGCCGAGACGCTCCGGCTTGGCTGCGCCTGGCAAGAAGTTTTCAGAATTCTAACGCTGCCGCCGAGCTGTCGAGTGGGTCGAACTGAGGGGTCTTTACCTGCGATTTGCCCGGACGGAGCCATCAGGTACAGCTGCAGGCGCGAAAAGCGGGTCAGTGGCATCGTTATTGCTTGAGTGGATTCAACAATAAAGCCGCCCCAAGACGAGGGCGGCCCGACCATGTCACCCATCACACCCGCCGCGGGGAAGAGACGCGCGAAGTACTACTTATGAAAACAGCAGCATCACCGGCCTATCAGGACGGGCAGGCGCCGGCCGTGCATTCCATCGTGCGTCCGCCGCGCCTGCTTGAGACCCTGCTGGCCAATCTGGACGGCGTGGTTTATCGCTGCCGCGACGACGCGCAGTGGAGCATGGAGTTCGTCAGCGAAGGTTGCCTGGAACTGACCGGCTACCTGCCCGAAGACCTTCTGCTGAACCAGCGGCTGTCCTTCGACGAGCTGATTCACGCGGACGACCGCGCCATGGTGCGCGCCCACGTGGCCGACTGCCTGAGCGAGAAACGTCGCATCGACATCGAATACCGCATCGTGCGCGTGGATGGCCAGTCGCGCTGGGTGTGGAGTCGCGGCGTGGGCATCTACGGCGCCGGCGGCAAGGTGGAGGCGATCGAGGGTTTCCTGCAGGACGTGACCGAGCGCAAGGAGGCCGCGCAGGCGCTGCAGGAGGCCGAGCGGCGCTATCGCAGCATCTTCGAGAACGCCATCGAGGGCGTGTTCCAGACCACGCCGGACGGCACCTACATCGCCGTTAATCCGGCGCTGGCGCGCATCTATGGCTACCGCTCGCCTGAGGACCTGATCGTCGGCTTGCGCGACATCAGCCACCAGCTCTACGTCGAACCCGAACGGCGCGGCGAGTTCATGCGGCTGATGGAAGAGCGCGGCGTGGTGTCCAACTTCGAGTCGCGGGTGTACCGGCGCGACGGCGACATCATCTGGATCTCCGAGAACGCCCGCGCCGTGTGCGACGAGACGGGCAAGCTGGTGTGCTACGAGGGCACGGTGGAGACCATCACCGAGCGCAAGCAGTACGAGGCCGAGATGCGTCACCAGGCCACGCACGACGCCCTGACCGGGCTGCCCAACCGCAACATGCTGCACGACCACCTGCAGCGCGCTATCGGCGCCACGCGCCAGAAGGGCGGGCTGACCGCGGTGGCCTTCGTCGACCTCGACCAGTTCAAGTTCATCAACGACAGCCTGGGGCACCAGGTCGGCGACGAATTGCTCAAGACAGTGGCGCAGCGCCTGCAGTCCTGCCTGCGCGACACCGACATGGTGGCGCGCCAGGGCGGCGACGAATTCGTGCTGGTGCTGCAGAACCAGACCGGCGAGGCCGGCATCGCCGAGGTCATGCAGCGCATCCTGGCGGCGGTGTCGCGGCCATGGCAAGCCGGCGAGCGTGAATTCCACATCACCTCCAGCATCGGCGTGAGCCGCTATCCGGCCGACGGCCGTGATGTCGAGACCTTACTCAAGAACGCCGATTCAGCGATGTACAAGGCCAAAGAGCAGGGGCGCAACAACTTCCAGTTCTTCGCGCCTTGGATGGACACCCAGGTCAGCAACCGCCTGGAAATGCTGATCAGCCTGCGTCGCGCGCTGGATCAGCAGGAGTTCAGGCTGTTCTACCAGCCCAAGCTGAGCCTGAAGGATGGCCGCATCGTCGGCGCCGAGGCGCTCATCCGCTGGGAGTCGCCCGAGCAGGGCATGATTTCCCCGGACCGATTCATTCCGTTCGCCGAGGAGGCCGGACTGATCGTGCCCATCGGTGAATGGGTGCTGCGCAGCGCCTGCAGCCAGAACAAGGCCTGGCAGCAGGCCGGCTTGCCGCCGATTCCGGTGGCGGTGAACCTGTCGCCGCGCCAGATGAACCAGGCCCTGCCCGATTTTGTGGCGGATGTGCTGGCGCAGAGCGGGTTGTCGGCGGCTTGGCTTGAGCTGGAGATCACTGAAAACGTTGTCATGAAGGATGCCGAGAAGACCGTGGCCACGCTGCACACCTTGAAGCGGCTGGGCCTGCGCATCTCGGTGGACGACTTCGGCACGGGTTACTCCAGCCTGTCCTACCTGCGCCGTTTCCCGGTGGACGCGCTCAAGATCGACAAGTCCTTCGTGCGCGACATCGCGCGCGACGCCGACAGCGCCGCCATCGTCAAGGCCGTGATCTCGCTGGCGCACATTCTCAACCTGCGGGTGATCGCCGAAGGCGTGGAAGACGAGGAGCAGCATGCTTTCCTGAGGGAAAACGGCTGCGACGAAGTACAGGGTTATTATTTTGGCAAGCCCATGAGCGTGGCCGACTTCACCGAGCGCCTGCAGCGCGAGTCGCAACGTCCGGCCGGCGACTGACGCTGAGCTGACATGGCTGCGCAAATAATTGTCTGAGGGCCGCAACAGCCTCCAACCCCGGAAATCTTTGTGCTAAACTCCGCGCAGTACTTTTTATGCCTTGCGCCCCGACCGCCGCAACCCTTGCGGCAAACAACGGCTCCATGACGCAAGGCCGGTAATTGACAAGGTGCAGATCGGCCGTCCGCAGCTCCGCGACATGACGGCTTTGCGAAGGTGCGCTATCCACGCACCGCCGATTTGACCAAGTCTTAATTTCCAGCGCATCCAATCTCCTAAAAATCGGGCACCGGAAAGCAGCGCCAATCGCATTACGCAAGCGCAGCTGATTCGCCGCACCCGGCGCATGATCGCCATGTACAGGCGCATCCATGCCGGACCGGGTACAGGCTACAAACAAGCTACAAGCCGAACTTTTGTTTAACAACAAGACGCACAAGAGTCGTACATGAATATTGCTGAGGCCAAGAAAGTCCTCGAAACTGCACTGCTTTGCACGCATGAGCCCTTATCGATCAATGACCTGAAGAAGCTGTACGTCGATCCCGAGAGCGAACAGGTCAGCGAGATCACGGGCGACAACATCCGCCAGATGCTCGAAGAGCTGCGCGAGGAATGGGTCGACAAGGGGGTGGAAGTGGTCAGCCTGTCCACCGGCTGGCGTTTCCAGAGCCGCCGGGAGATGAAGGTCTATCTGGAGCGCCTGAACCCGGAGAAGCCGCCGAAATACACGCGCGCCACGCTGGAAACCCTGGCCATCATCGCTTACCGCCAGCCGGTTACGCGCGGCGACATCGAAGAGATCCGCGGCGTCGCGGTGAATTCGCAGACCATCAAGATGCTGGAAGAGCGCGGCTGGATCGAATCGATCGGCCATCGTGACGTGCCGGGGCGCCCGGCGTTGTTTGCCACCACCCGCAAGTTCTTGGACGACCTGGGACTGAGCTCGCTGGAAGAATTGCCGCCGCTGCAGTCGGTCGGCGGTGAAGCCGCCGTCCAGGGCGCACTACTCGAGCTGCAGGCGCTGGAAGGCGGCGCGGCCGCGCTGGAGGCCGCGGTAGGCGAGCTGACCGCAGGCGAAGAGGCGGATGGCCAGCTGGAACTGGCCGAGGCGGATGCCGGAGAAGTGGCAGACGATGCCACCGGCGCCCAGGCCGAACACGAGGAGGCGCACAGCGCCGCCTCCGAAGAGCAAGTCATGAGCACCGATGCCGCCGAACAGGCGGCCGAGGGCGAAGAACAAACCGATGCCGCCGGGGTGCAATCCGATGCGGCGCACGCGGACGGTGCGCAAGCCGATGGGGAAGCGGTGGCGCACGGCGAAGACGCTTCTGAAGAAGCGCAAGAACCTTTTGCACAAGACGTTGCCGTAACTGGCACAGACGCCCAAGAGACCGCCGAAGAAGCGACGGGCGAGCACATCGACACCACCGACGACCAGGCCGCAGAGGGTAAAGACAAAGCCGAGCCGGGTCTGAACCATCACGATTCGAAGAATGAAACCAACTAGTTCCAAAGACCAGCAGAGCGTCGAGCTTGCTGCAGCTGATGCAGCCGCAACCGACAAGCCGGTAAAAAAGCGCGCCCCGCGCAAGACTGCGGCCAGCGCCGCAGCGGCTGCTGAAGCCGTTGTCGCTTCGCCGGCGGCGGATGCCGCAGGCGATGCGCCCGCGCCGAAGAAGCGCGCTTCCCGCGCCAAGAAGGTGGTGAGCGAAGACGCGCCGGCCGAGGCCGTGGCTGCAGCCGCTGCGCCTGTCGAGCAGGCCGCCCCTGCCGCCGAGAAAAAGCCGCGCGCCGGCAAGCCGCGCGCCAAGAAGGCCGATGACGAGGCAGTCCCGGCCCCGGCCGCCAAGCCGGCACGGAAGTCGGCGCGCGCAGCCCAGATGAGCCTGGACATGGACGCCCCGGCGCAAGCCGCCGCGGTGGAAGCGCCCAAGGTGATCGTCACCGTCGGTGATGAAGTCGTGGCGCCGCCGGTGCTGTTGGATGCGCCAGCCGATCCGAATCGCGCCAAGCCGGCGCGCCGTGGCGTGCGCGGCCCGCGCGCTTTGCGCAACAATCGCGCCGCGCAACGTGCCGCCGCGGGTGCTGAAGGCGCCCAGCAAAAGGGCGGCGAGGCCGGTGCCGGTCCTGCGTCGGAAGCGCGTGGTCAATTCAAGAACCAAGGCCAGCCGGGCCAGGGCGGCCAGCAGGGCAAGAAGAATTTCGACAAGGGCCACAAGAAGCCCAAGGCGCCACAGCTGGGCCTGCGCGCCGAGCAGCCGGGCGACGATATTTTCTCCTACGTCACCTCGGAAGCCTTTGACCGTGACGAAGGCGGCAAGAGCCAGAACCGTCACCCGCACCAGCTGCGCGGCAAGAATGGTCGCCGCGACCTGACCGCCGAGGACGACGCGCCCAAGCTGCACAAGGTGCTGGCGGACGCCGGCCTCGGTTCGCGTCGCGACATGGAAGAGCTGATCGTGGCCGGCCGGGTGTCCGTCAACGGCGAGCCGGCCCACATCGGCCAGCGTATTCTGCCGACCGACCAGGTTCGCATCAACGGCAAGCTGCTGCAGCGCAAGGTTTCCAAGCGCCCGCCGCGCGTGCTGGTTTATCACAAGCCGGCCGGCGAGATCGTCAGCCATGCCGATCCGGAAGGTCGCAGCTCGGTGTTCGATCGCCTGCCGACCATGAAGGCAGGCAAGTGGCTGGCCGTGGGCCGCCTTGACTTCAATACCGAAGGCCTGTTGCTGTTCACCACCTCCGGTGATCTGGCCAACCGCCTGATGCACCCGCGCTACAACATCGAGCGCGAATACGCCGTGCGTACCCTGGGCGAGCTGGAAGAGGGCATGCGCCAGAAGCTGCTGCACGGCGTCGAGCTTGATGACGGTCCGGCGCAGTTCTCCCGTATTGCCGACGGCGGCGGCGAAGGCGTCAACAAGTGGTATCGCGTGACCATTGGCGAAGGCCGCAATCGCGAAGTGCGCCGCATGTTCGAGGCGGTGGGTCTGACCGTGTCGCGCCTGATTCGCACCCGCTACGGCGCCATGTCGCTGCCGCAGACCTTGAAGCGCGGTCGCTGGGAGGAGCTGGAAGAAAACGCCGTGCGCAACCTGTTGGTGGTCTGTGGTCTGGAAAAGCAAGGCGGCGAGCAGAAGTCGTCCGGCAACGGCGGCAACCAGGGTAAGAGTCAAGCTCAGGGCCCGCGCGGCAACCAGATGCAAAACCGCGGTCCGCAAAAGGGGCGCGGCGGCAATGGTGGTAACGGCGGCAACTATGGCAATGGCGGCGGCAAGAGCGGCGGCCAACCCAAGAGCCGCCAGCCGGACCCGCTGCAGACGGCATTGGGCTTCCCCGATGCCGGCCAGCGCCGCAATAACCGTCCGCAACGCGGCAACGGCATGGGCGGCAACTTCGCCCTGGGCGGCCTGCCGGGCATGAATCGTCGCGGTGGCGGCGGCCGCGGGCGTTGATCGGATTCGGATCAGCCGACTTGCCGTGCGGCAAGCGGCTGTGCCGGATGGTGTGTCGCGAGCGGTGGCGTCTCTGGAGTGCGCGTTATTTGGGCGTTTTTGGCGCGTCCGCTGCATTTCGGCGCATTCATGAATTGCCGTGCATACCGTAATCGGTTATAATGTGCAAGTTAAACGCAACCTGCCGCGAATCGCATATGTGCTAATTCATTGAAAGATCCGCCTGCGCCACGATTTGTTGGATAGATCGTGAAGTCATTGGCGGTTCGCGTGAAGTGTGATCTCGAAGTTGCGTAAAAGAGATAACAAAAGATGGGCGGATGCCCATTTTTTTTTTGCTGATCAATTTCGACGTCGGTGGTCACGCCGGCGTCAAAACGGAGAAATAGTCTTGCAATTGCTGGAGCTGATCGAATCCACCCTGTCGGGCATGGGCTACGAACTGGTCGAGTTCGAGAAGGCGCCGCGCGGTCTCGTGCGCGTTTTCATCGATTTTCCGTTCGACCCTGCCGCTGAAGAGGCGCCTTCGATCACCGTCGAGGATTGCGAGAAAGTGACGCATCAGCTGCTGCACGTCTTCACGGTCGAAGAGGTGGTGTACGAGCGTCTGGAAGTTTCCTCGCCGGGGCTGGATCGCCCCCTGAAGAAGTTGTCGGATTACGTGCGTTTCGCCGACTGCGAGGCAATCGTCAAGCTGCGCGTGCCGCTGCCCGATACGGCCAACCGCAAGACCTACGAAGGCACCCTGCGCAGCCCCGATGGCGAGAATCTGATTTTGGAATTTGAAGCAAACGATGGGTCGGCCGCCGTGTTGAATTTCACGCTGGCCGACGTGGATAAGGCACAACTCGTGCCGCAGGTCGATTTTAGGAGTCGCAAAGGATGAGCCGCGAAATTTTGTTGTTGGTCGATGCGCTGGCGCGCGAAAAAAACGTCGATAAGGAAGTCGTCTTCGGCGCCTTGGAGCATGCGCTCGCGCAGGCGACCAAGAAGCGCTACGAAGGCGAAGTCGACATTCGCGTCTCGATCGACCGCGAAAGCGGCGAGTTCGAATCGTTCCGTCGCTGGCACGTGGTGCCCGATGAGGCCGGCCTGCAGCTGCCCGACCAGGAGGTGCTGCTGTTCGAAGCCAAGGAGCAGTACGCCGATATCGAAGTCGATGAATACATCGAAGAAGCGATCGAATCCGTCGAGTTCGGTCGTCGTTTTGCCCAGGACACCAAGCAAGTGGTTCTGCAGCGCATCCGCGATGCCGAGCGCGAACAGATCCTGGCTGACTTCCTGGCCCGCGGCGATGCACTGGTCACCGGCACCATCAAGCGCATGGAACGCGGCGACGCCATCATCGAATCGGGCAAGATCGAAGCGCGCCTGCCGCGCGACCAGATGATCCCGAAGGAAAACCTGCGTATCGGTGACCGCGTGCGCGCCTTCATCCTGCGCATCGACCGCAGCGCCCGTGGCCCGCAGGTGATCCTGTCGCGCACCGCGCCGGAATTCATCATGAAGCTGTTCGAGCTGGAAGTGCCGGAAATCGAACAAGGCTCGCTGGAAATCAAGTCGGCTGCGCGCGACCCGGGCGTGCGCGCCAAGATCGCGGTGTACACCGCCGACAAGCGTATCGACCCGATCGGCACCTGCGTGGGCATGCGCGGTTCGCGCGTGCAGGCAGTGACCGGCGAACTGGGCGGCGAGCGCGTGGACATCGTGCTGTGGTCGGAAGACCCGGCGCAGTTCGTCATCGGCGCGCTGGCGCCAGCCAACGTCACCTCCATCGTGGTCGATGAAGAGAAGCATGCCATGGACGTGGTGGTCGACGAAGAAAACCTGGCCATCGCGATTGGCCGCGGCGGCCAGAACGTGCGCCTGGCGGCTGAACTGACCGGTTGGCAAATCAACATCATGACCGCCGAGGAATCGGCCGACAAGTCGGCCGCTGAAACCGCTTCGATCCGCGTGCTGTTCATGGAAAAACTGGACGTCGACCAGGAAGTGGCCGACATCCTGGTCGAGGAAGGTTTCTCGACCCTGGAAGAAATCGCCTACGTGCCGATCAACGAGATGCTCGAGATCGAATCGTTCGACGAAGAGACCGTCAACGAGCTGCGCAACCGCGCCCGCGACGCCCTGGTGACCGAAGCGATCGCCTCCGAAGAAGGCCTGGAAGGCATGGACGAGGAGCTGATCAACTTCGAAGGCCTGGATCGTGTGCTGGCCGGCAAGCTGGGCCTGGCAGGCGTGAAGACGCTGGCAGGCTTTGCCGGCCTGGCGTATGACGAATTCGGCGCGATCCTGGCACTGCCTTCCGAGCGCGCGCGCCAACTGATTGAAAATGCATTTGAAGATGTGACCGACGATGAAATGAAGCTCATCGATTCCAAATACGATGAGCGCGCCAAGGCGTTGCAGGCCAAGGCATGGAGCGCGACCGAAGCCCGCTGATCAGCGGACTTTGCGATTCCACATCATCTGCCGAGCACATAGAAAAGAGGACTGAATGGCGAGTACCAACGTTGCCCAATTTGCCACCGAGCTGAAAATGCCCGCCGACCTGCTGTTGACCCAGCTGCGTTCGGCCGGCGTTGAAAAGAGCTCCGAATCTGACTCCCTGTCGAAAGAAGACAAGGACCGCCTGCTTGAACACCTGCGCAGCCTGCGCGGTGCCGCGCCGGAAGGCGAGAAGAAAAAGATCACGCTGACCCGCAAGGAAACCAGCGAGATCAAGCAGGCCGATGCGACCGGCAAATCGCGCACGATCCAGGTGGAAGTGCGCAAGAAGCGCACCTTCATCAAGCGTGACGAACCTACCGTTGAAGAGACCGCGGCGCGCGCCGCGGCGATCCAGCGCGAGCAGGTCGAGGCGCAGGAACGTGAGCAGGAAGAGGCTCGCCGTCAGGCTGAACTGAAGGCGCAGGAAGAGCGCCTGGCGCAACTGGAGGCCGAACGCGCCGCCCAGGCACAGGCCGCCGAGCTGGAGCAAAAGCGTGTGCGCGAAGCCGCCGAGGCCGAAGCCGCGCGCGCCGCCGCAGAAGCCGCTGCCGAAGCCGCCAAGTCCAAGGCTGCGCCGGCTGCCGCACCGAATCCTGCGGAAGACGAAAAGAAACGCGCTGCTGCCGAAGAAGCCAAGAAGAAGGCTGCCGAAGCTGCCAAGGAAGCGGCCGATCGCGCTGCCGCCGCCGACCGCGCCCGCAAGGCCGTGGAAGATGAAGTGGCCCAGATCAAGGCCATGATGAATGCGCCGCGTCGCGTCATCAAGGCGCCGGAACCGGCGCCTGCGGCCAAGCCGTCGGAAGGCACGCTGCACAAGCCGGCCGACAAGAAGGCTGCCGACAAGAAGCCGGGCGACAAGCCGGCTGCGCCGACGGCAGACAAGAAATCGATCAAGTCGGCCAACGTGGCGTCGACCTGGCAAGATGACGCCAAGAAGCGTGGTGCCGGCGGCATGAAGTCGCGTGGCGGCGCCACCGGCGGCGGTCGTGACGGTGGCTGGCGTGCCGGCGGCAAGGGCCGTCGTCATTCGCACGGCGACGATTCGCGCGAAAGCAACTTCCAGGTGCCCACCGAAGCCGTGGTGCATGACGTCTACGTGCCGGAAACCATCACCGTGGCGGAAGTGGCACACAAGATGGCGGTCAAGGCATCCGAGGTCATCAAGCACCTGATGAAGCTGGGCCAGATGGTCACCATCAACCAGGTGCTGGATCAGGAAACCGCGATGATCGTGGTGGAAGAAATGGGTCACCGCGCCCATCCGGCCAAGGAAGACGATCCTGAAGCACTGCTGGTCGAAGGCGAAGAGCACGCGAATGCCGAAGCTCTGCCGCGCGCACCGGTGGTCACCGTCATGGGTCACGTCGACCACGGCAAGACCTCGCTGCTGGACTACATCCGTCGCGCCAAGGTTGCCTCCGGCGAAGCCGGCGGCATTACCCAGCACATCGGCGCCTACCACGTGGAAACCCCGCGCGGCATGATCACCTTCCTGGATACCCCGGGCCACGAAGCGTTTACCGCAATGCGTGCCCGCGGCGCCAAGGCGACCGACATCGTCATCCTGGTGGTGGCGGCCGACGACGGCGTGATGCCGCAAACCAAGGAAGCGATTGCCCACGCAAAGGCCGGCGGCGTGCCGCTGGTGGTGGCGATCAACAAGATCGACAAACCGGGCGGCAATCTGGACCGCGTCAAGCAGGAACTGATCGCCGAAGGCGTCGTGCCGGAAGAATACGGTGGCGAATCGCCGTTCATTCCGGTGTCGGCCAAGACCGGCGAAGGCATCGACTCGCTGCTGGAAAACGTGCTGCTGCAAGCCGAAGTGCTGGAACTGACCGCGCCGGTCGACGTGCCGGCCCGCGGCCTGGTGATCGAAGCCAAGCTGGACAAGGGCCGCGGCCCGGTGGCAACGATCCTGGTGCAGTCCGGTACCCTGAAGCGCGGCGACGTCGTGCTGGCAGGTTCGGCCTACGGTCGTGTCCGTGCGATGCTGGACGAAAACGGCAAGAACATCACCACCGCGGGTCCGTCCCTGCCGGTCGAGATCCAGGGTCTGACGGAAGTGCCGTCGGCTGGTGAAGAGGTGCTGGTCATGTCCGACGAGCGCAAGGCGCGCGAAATCGGTCTGTTCCGTCAGGGCAAGTTCCGCGACGTGAAGCTGGCCAAGCAGCAAGCCGCCAAGCTGGAAAACATGTTCGACCAGATGACCGAAGGCGAGGTCAAGAACCTGCCGATGATCATCAAGACCGACGTGCAAGGTTCGCAGGAAGCGCTGGTGCAATCGCTGCAAAAACTGTCCAACGCCGAAGTGCGCGTTCAGGTGGTGCATGCGGCAGTCGGCGGCATTTCCGAAAACGACGTCAACCTCGCGGTGGCATCGAAGGCCGTCATCATCGGCTTCAACACCCGTGCCGACGCGTCGGCGCGCAAGCTGGCCGAAGCCAACGGCGTGGACATTCGTTACTACAACATCATTTACGATGCGGTGGATGAGGTGAAGGCGGCGATGTCGGGCATGCTGGCTCCGGAAAAGCGCGAACAGTCGCTGGGCCTGGTGGAAATCCGCCAGGTGTTCGTGGTCAGCAAGGTTGGCTCGATCGCCGGCTGCTACGTGCTGGAAGGCCTGGTCAAGCGCGGTTCGCAAGTCCGCCTGTTGCGCAACAACGTGGTGGTCTGGACCGGCGAGCTGGACTCCTTGAAGCGCTTCAAGGACGACGCCAAGGAAGTCAAGTCGGGCTTCGAGTGCGGTCTGTCGCTCAAGGGCTACAACGATATCCAGGTGGGCGACCAGCTGGAAATCTTCGAAGTCCAGGAAGTGGCTCGTACCCTGTAATGCAGTTACGCCGGCGCGAATCATCTTCGCGCCGGCCTCATTTGAAAGGTCCGTCGCAGCAAAGTGGGAATTGGTCCCTCTAAGCCCCCGACGGATTGTTTTTTTAAAGCATGGCAAAACACAGCAAATCCATTCCCGGACGCGGCTTGCGCGTCGCCGACCAGATCCAGCGCGACCTGTCGGAGTTGATCGCCTTCGAGCTGAAGGATCCGCGGGTGGGCATGATCACCATCACCGAAGTGCAGGTCACTCCGGACTACGCGCACGCCAAGGTGTTCTTCACCACGCTGGTGGACAATCCCGACGCGGTCAAGAACACGCTGGCCGGCTTGCGCAAGGCCGGCGGTTTCCTGCGCACCCAGCTCGGCCGTCGTCTGACCATTCACACGCTGCCCGAGCTGCATTTCGTGCATGACAACTCGACCGCGCGCGGCATTGAAATGTCGCGCCTGATTGACGAGGCCAACGCCACTCGCGCCAAGGATGCGGACGACGAGGCCTGAGGCGCTCATTGGCCTTTGGCGGGACTGAACCCGGCTCGACACCTGTAGTACTGATAATCCATTTCGCCGGCCCGCACGTATCGTGCAGGGCCGGCAACGCATTTATGGCAGACAATATTCCGGCGCACGAAGCGTCCCCTATCGACGACAGCAACCAGAAGCGCGGCAAGCATGGGCAGGCGCCGCGCGCGCCGCGTCCGCCACGCCTGCCGGTGCATGGCGTGCTGTTGCTGGACAAGCCGGTCGGTTTGTCGTCCAACGACGCGCTGATCCGCGCCAAGCGCATGCTCAATGCGCCCAAGGCCGGCCATACCGGCACGCTCGATCCGTTCGCCACCGGCCTGTTGCCGCTGTGCTTCGGCGAAGCCACCAAGTTTTCGCAGGATCTGCTGGAAGCCGACAAGACCTATGAGGCCGTCGTGCATCTGGGCGTGAAGACCGACACCGGCGACACCGAAGGGCAGGTCATCGGTGAACACGCGGTGGATGTGAGCGTCGAACAGATCGAGGCTGCGCTGGCGCGTTTTCGTGGCCCCATCAGCCAGGTGCCGCCCATGCATTCGGCCTTGAAGCGCGACGGTAAGCCGCTGTACGAATACGCGCGCGCCGGCATCACGCTGGAGCGCGAGGCGCGGGACGTGATCATTCACCATCTGGAGCTGCTGGACTACCAGGCGCCGATGTTGCGCATCCGCGTCACCTGCAGCAAGGGCACTTACATCCGCGTGCTGGGCGAGGACATCGGCGAGCAGCTCGGCTGCGGCGCCCATCTGAATGCGCTGCGTCGCACCGGCGTCGGCCCGCTTACGCTGGACGGCGCCATGACGCTGGAGCGGTTCGAGGCAACCGGCGAGACCGAGCAGCGCAAGGCCGCGTTGTTGCCGGTGGACGGCCTGCTGCAGAGTTTCCCCGCGGTGCAGCTACCCGATGAGCTGGCGCGTCGCTTCCTGCACGGCCAGCGCTTGCCGCTGGCCAAGGAAGGCGTGGCCGCGCCCGAGCAGCAGGGGCGGGTGCGGGTCTACCGGACATCCGACGGCGCGCTGCTGGGCACCGGGCTGTTGCAGGAATACGCCATTCTTGCGCCGGAGCGTCTGGTGTCCACGGCGTAAGTCCGGGGCAAGGACAGAGCAGGGACAGAGCAGGGACAGAGCTTTAGCCGGTGTGGTCTTTAACGCCACACCAAAGCGGCAGCAAGCCGTTGAAAATACAGGTTTTTTCAAATTTCATGCGTCGCAACATGCTATAATGCGCGCCTTCCGAGAATCGGCTTCCAACCCACATTCACCATGTCAAACAATATCCGCGCAATTCGCAACATCGCCATCATCGCCCACGTTGACCACGGCAAAACCACCCTGGTCGACCAGCTGCTGCGCCAGTCCGGCACCTTCCGCGACAACCAGCAAGTGGACAACCGCGTGATGGACTCGAACGACATCGAAAAGGAACGCGGCATCACCATCCTGTCGAAGAACTGCGCGGTCGAGTATAAGGGCACCCACATCAACATCGTCGACACCCCGGGCCACGCCGACTTCGGCGGTGAGGTCGAGCGCGTGCTGTCGATGGTCGACAGCGTGCTGCTGCTGGTCGATGCGCAGGAAGGTCCGATGCCGCAGACCCGCTTCGTGACCCGCAAGGCGCTGGCGCTGGGCCTGAAGCCGATCGTCGTGCTCAACAAGATCGACCGTCCGGGCGCGCGTCCGGAGTGGGCCATCAACGCCACCTTCGAACTGTTCGACAAGCTGGGCGCCACCGAAGAACAGCTGGACTTCCCGGTGATCTACGCGTCGGGCCTGAACGGTTACGCCGGCCTGGACGCCGACGTGCGCGGCGGCAACATGGAACCCCTGTTCGACGCCATCCTGAAGTACGTGCCGGCGCGTGAAGACGATCCGAACGCTCCGCTGCAACTGCAGATCACTTCGCTGGAATACTCGTCCTACGTCGGCAAGATCGGCGTCGGCCGTATCCTGGCCGGCCGCATCAAGGGCGGTCAGGACGTGGTCTGGATGAACGGTCCGCAAGACAAGCCGACCAAGGCTCGCATCAACCAGGTGCTGACCTTCAAGGGCCTGGAGCGCGTGCTGGTTGACGAAGCCCTGGCCGGCGACATCGTGCTGATCAACGGTATCGAAGAAATCGGTATCGGCTCCACCATCTGCGCACCGGACGCCCCCAACGGCCTGCCGATGCTGAAGGTCGACGAACCGACCCTGACCATGAACTTCATGGTCAACACTTCGCCGCTGGCCGGCCGCGAAGGCAAGTTCGTCACCACCCGACAGATCCGCGACCGACTGGAAAAGGAATTGAAGTCCAACATGGCGCTGCGCGTTGTGCAGGCTGAGAACGACGACTCGACCTACGAAGTGTCGGGCCGCGGTGAGCTGCACCTGACCATCCTGATTGAAAACATGCGCCGTGAAGGCTTCGAACTGGCCGTTTCGCGTCCGCGCGTGGTGTTCCGTATGGTCGACGGCGTGCGCGAAGAGCCGTACGAAAACCTGACCGTCGACGTCGAGGAAGCCAACCAGGGCGGCGTGATGGAAGAACTGGGCCGTCGTCGCGGCGACCTGCAGAACATGGAACCGGACGGCAAGGGCCGTGTGCGCCTGGAATACCACATCCCGGCGCGTGGCCTGATCGGCTTCCAGGGCGAATTCATGACCCTGACCCGCGGCACCGGCCTGATGAGCCACGTGTTCGATGACTACAAGCCGGTCGACACCACCAAGGGTGAACTGGCGGGCCGTCGCAACGGCGTGCTGATCTCCCAGGACGACGGCGCTGCCGTGGCCTACGCGCTGTGGAAGCTGCAAGACCGCGGCCGCATGTTTGTCAGCCACAACGACCCGGTGTACGAAGGCATGATCATCGGCATCCACTCGCGCGACAACGACCTGGTCGTGAACCCGATCAAGGGCAAGCAGCTGACCAACGTGCGCGCCTCCGGCACCGACGAAGCGGTGCGCCTGGTGCCGCCGATCGAGCTGTCGCTGGAATACGCGGTCGAGTTCATCGAGGACGACGAACTGGTCGAAGTGACGCCGAAGAGCATTCGCCTGCGCAAGCGTCACCTGAAGGAGCACGAGCGTAAGAAGGCATCGCGCGAAGAAGCGATGTAATGCGGGAAGGGCGGCTACCCCCTCGGGTGGGCCGCCATGGAGATGGGTGCCGGCGTGTGTTGATATGTTTGTGGTGAATATCAGATATCAGCACAATAAAGCAGACAGCTATGATGCGCTGCCATATAGTTACACCTGTCTCCTCCAATTTCCTCCTAAAGAATTGGATTCAAGCCCGCAACCTCGGTTGTGGGCTTTTTTTTTGTCGAATCGTTTGAAGTGCCGTTTTTATCGGCATTTGCGCTGGATAAGCTTACAGCAGGCGATGCGCCGGATTCCTAGGCGATGATAGCGTGAGGGGTGGACTTTCTCGGCAAATTTCGCGGAGGCACTATTTTTGTGCATTGCGAAATGACGCCTGCGGGATTGTGGTGCAGAATCGTGTCCGCTGTATAAAAATCCTATCTCACAGAGGATAGAGGGGACACCAGCCCGCAACGCGAAAGCCTTGCGGGCTTTCTATTTGCGTCATGGCCGCCTTGTCCGTCTTGTCGCGCCGGCTGCCATCGCCGACACTGGGTACAGGCTGTGCATGCGCACGACTTAGCTTCGCCGGCAATATCGGGCATCATCGGCCGATATGTCCGGGATGCCTTTCGTTCGGATGTCTTTTTGGCATCCGCCTCATCCGCGAGGCCAGCATCAAGCGGAAACGATTTACAGATTCACGATTTCGCCAGCACATGAAGAAACCTTTGCCCCCGCGCACCCTGAGCGTCGCCCCCATGATGGACTGGACCGACCGGCATTGCCGCGTCTTCCATCGTCAGATCACGCGCCATACCTGGCTGTACACCGAGATGGTGACCACCGGCGCGTTGCTGCATGGCGACGTGCCGCGCCACCTCGACTTTAATGACGAGGAGCACCCGGTGGCGCTGCAGCTGGGCGGCAGCGAGCCGGCCGACCTGGCGCAAGGCGCGAAGCTGGGCGAGCAGTGGGGTTACGACGAGATCAACCTGAACTGCGGTTGCCCCTCGGAGCGCGTGCAGAAGGGCGCGTTCGGCGCCTGTCTGATGGGCGAGCCGGAACTCGTGGCCGACTGCGTCAAGGCCATGCGCGACGCGGTGTCCATCGACGTCACGGTCAAGCACCGCATCGGCATCGACAGCGTAGAGTCCTACGACTTTGTGCGCGACTTCGTCGGCAAGATCGCCGATGCCGGTTGCCATACCTTCATCGTGCATGCCCGCAACGCCATCCTGAAGGGCCTGAGCCCCAAGGAGAACCGCGAGATCCCGCCACTGAAGTACCACTACGCCTACCAGCTCAAGAAAGACTTTCCGGATCTGGAGATCCTGATCAACGGCGGCATCAAGACCGTGGCCGAGATCGACGAGCATCTGCAGCACGTGGACGGCGTCATGCTGGGCCGCGAGGCGTATCACAACCCCTACCTGATGGCCGGCTTCGACGCGCGTTATTACGGCGATTGGGACGGCGGCTTGGATCCCAGCCGCGAAGACGTGATCGCAGCCATGTTGCCTTACATCAAGCGCCAGCTGGAGTTGCACGGCGACAATGGCCGCGGCCTGCGCCTGAACAGCATCACCCGCCATATGCTGGGCCTCTTGGCCGGGGTGCCCGGCGCGCGCGCTTTCCGCCAGGTCCTGTCGGACTCGAAGAAGCTGGCCCTGGGCGACCCGGCGCTACTGCAGGAAGCGCTGGCGCGCACGCAGGCCGTCTCGCTGGCGACACTGGATCAATAAAACCCTGCAAAGCGCGCCGCAGGCTGGGTGTGGACTCCCGCAATCCTTTAAAATAGCGGGTTCCAAATGGGAAAAGAAAATCATATGCCACTCGCAACAACAGAAGAAATCGTCGCCGAACTCCGTGCCGGACGCATGGTGATCCTGGTCGACGAGGAAGACCGCGAAAACGAGGGTGACCTGGTGCTGGCCACCGATTTCGTCACGCCCGAGGCGATCAATTTCATGGTCACGCATGCGCGCGGCCTGGTGTGCCTGACGCTCACCGAAGAACACTGCGACCAGCTCGACCTGCCCATGATGGCGTCCCGCAACGGCACCCAGTTCGGCACCAACTTCACGGTATCGATCGAAGCTGCCGAAGGCGTGACCACCGGCATCTCCGCCGCCGACCGCGCACGCACCGTGCAGGTGGCCGCCTCGCGCAGCGCCAAGCCGTCCGACCTGGTGAACCCGGGCCACATCTTCCCGCTGCGCGCCCAGAAGGGCGGCGTGCTGATGCGCGCCGGCCACACTGAAGCCGGCTGCGACCTGACCGCCATGGCCGGCCTGACCCCGGCCTCGGTGATCTGCGAGATCCTGAAGGAAGACGGCACCATGGCGCGCCTGCCGGATCTGATGGAGTTCGCCGACAAGCACCAGCTGAAGATCGGCACCATTGCCGACCTGATTCACTACCGTAGCCGCAACGAGAGCATCATCGAGCGCGTCGCCGAGCGCGAGATGCAGACCGTGCACGGCAGCTTCAAGGCCGTCGCCTACCGCGACACGCCGTCCGGTGGCGCCCACCTGGCGCTGGTGCGCGGCGACATCCAGCCCGGCCAGGAAACCCTGGTGCGCGTGCACCAGCCGGTGTCCATCCTGGATCTGCTGGAATCCGAAGTCACCACTCATTCGTGGAACCTGGCTGCCGCCATGAAGGCGGTGCAGGACGCGCCCAGCGGCGTGATCGTGCTGCTCAACTGCGAGGAATCGGCGCAGCAGATGTTCGATCAGTTCGGCGCGCTGAACAAGGTCGGCACGCCCGCCGCCGCCAAGCCGGCGCGCGCTGACCGCATGGACCTGCGCACCTACGGTATCGGCGCGCAGATCCTGAAGGATCTCGGCGTATGCAAGATGAAGCTCCTGGCCAGCCCGCGCAAGATGCCGTCGATGGCCGGCTTCCAGCTGGAAGTCACCGGCTACCAGGCGCGCAGCGACGTTTGAACCCAATTCGACCGGCAATCACGCAAGTCAATCATCAATAAGGAACAGCCATGACCATTGGAACATTTGAAGCAGATCTGAATGGCGAAAGCTTGCGCATCGGCATCGTGCAGGCGCGCTTCAACGAAGACGTCTGCCACGGCCTGCTGGCCGCCTGCCTCGCCGAGCTGAAACACCTCGGCGTGTCCGACGAGGACATCCTGCACGTGACCGTGCCGGGCGCGCTGGAAATCCCGCTGGCGCTGCAGAAGATGGCCGAGACCGATCAGTTCGACGCGCTGATCGCGCTGGGCGCGGTGATCCGCGGCGAGACCTATCACTTCGAGCTGGTCTCCAACGAATCCGGCGCCGGCATCACCCGCATCGGCCTGGATTTCGGCCTGCCCATCGCCAACGCCGTGCTCACCACCGAGAACGACGAACAGGCCGAAGTGCGCATGGCCGAGAAGGGCGCCGATGCCGCACGCGTGGCCGTCGAGATGGCCAACCTGTCCATCGCCCTGGAAGAACTGGCGCAAGCCACCGAAGAAGAGTAATCGCCACTGCCGCGCCCGTTGTCCCGGGCGCGGCGGCGTTGCCGCTTCCGCTTTTTACCCAAGTAAAGTTTAAGGCTCAGGCCGCATTCATCATGTCGAACAAATCTCAACACGCCAATTCGAACAAGAACCGCACCCCGCGTCACCGCGCGCGCGAGTTCGCGTTGCAGGGCTTGTACCAGTGGCTGCTCAACCACGAGGATACCGGCGCCATCGAAGCCAACATCCGCGAAGCCCACGGTTTCGATAAGGCTGACGCCGAGCATTTCGATACGCTGCTCTCCGGTGCCATCCGTGACGCCGAGGCCCTGCGCGCCAGCCTGACGCCGCTGATCGACCGTCCGATCAAGGAACTGTCGCCGGTGGAGCACGCCGCGCTGCTGATTGGCGCCTATGAGCTGCAGAACCACATCGAGATCCCCTACAAGGTGGTGATCAACGAAGCCGTGGAACTGACCAAGTCCTTCGGCGGCATCGACGGCCACAAGTACGTCAACGGCGTGCTGGACCGTTTCGCCGCGCAGGCGCGCAGCACCGAAGTCGAGGCCGGCCGCCGCTGAGCGGGGCCTCGGGCGGCCGCATCGGAATCGATGGCGGCCGCTGCGGATCGCTGCTTGCCGGCGTCGCGGCTTACCGCGTTGTCCGGCAACACGCGATCCATCACTCCTTTACCGCGCAGCGCCGTTCGCGCGCCTGCCGCCACCAGTGTCCGGATTCGCCCATGAACCTGAACGAACTCGCCTCCCGTCTGCAGAACATCGCGCCCTTCCACGTCATGGAGCTGGCCAAGAAAGCCGCCGCGCTGGAACAGCAGGGCCGTCATATTATCCACATGGGGATCGGCGAGCCTGATTTCACCGCGCCGCCGGCAGTGGTGGAAGCCGCCACGCGCGCCATGGCCGACGGCAAGATGCAATACACCTCCGCCACCGGCTTGCCGCAGCTGCGCCAGGCAATCTCGGACCACTACCTCCGCGTCTACGGCCTGACGATCGGGCCTGAGCGCATCGTGGTCACCGCCGGCGCCTCGGCTGCCTTGTTGCTGGCCTGTGCGGCGCTGGTGGAGAAGGGTGCGCAAGTGCTGATGCCCGATCCCTGCTATCCCTGCAACCGCCATTTCGTGGCGGCATTCGAAGGACAGGCCAAGCTGATCGCCAGCGGCCCCGAGCATCGCTTCCAGCTGTCGGCGCAGATGGTGCGCGAGCAATGGTCGCCGGCCACGCGCGGCGTGCTGCTGGCGTCGCCGTCCAATCCGACCGGCACCTCCATCCTGCCCGAGGAGCTGCGCGCCATCGTTGGCGAAGTGCGCGAGCATGGCGGCTTCACCATCGTCGATGAGATCTACCAGGGCCTGTCGTACGAAGGCGAGCCGTTCTCGGCGTTGTCGCTGGGCGAGGACGTGGTGGTGATCAACAGCTTCTCCAAGTACTTCAACATGACGGGCTGGCGCCTGGGTTGGCTGGTCCTGCCGCCGGCGCTGGTACCGCAGATCGAGAAGCTGGCGCAGAACCTGTTCATCTGCGCTTCCTCGATCGCGCAGCACGCAGGCGTGGCGTGTTTCTCGCCGGAGTCGATCGCGATTTACGAAGAGCGCAAGGCCGAGTTCAAGCGTCGTCGCGACTACATCGTGCCGGCGCTGGAAAGCCTGGGTTTTACGGTGCCGGTGGTGCCGGACGGCGCGTTCTATGTTTACGCCGATTGCAGCGCGCTGTCCGACGATGCCGACCAGCTGACCCTCGATATGTTGAACGAGGCCGGCGTGGTGCTGGTGCCGGGACTGGACTTCGGTCCTTTCACCGCGCGCGGCTACATCCGCCTCTCATATGCGACCTCGATGGAAAATCTGCAGGAGGCGGTGGCGCGTCTGAAGGTCTTCTTCGACAAACGCAAGGCCGCCTGAAAGCCTTGGTGGTAAAGGCTTTCAGGTGTAAGCCTCGGCAAGCCGCAAAAAGAAAAAGGAGCCCGAAGGCTCCTTTTTTGCGTTTTGAATACCGGTAATATTCAATCGCAACACGCTCATAAAGCAGCGAGTTGTTCTTCCGCCTTCGGCTTGGCCGCCGAGGCTACATTGTTGGTGGCCGGCTTGGGCTGTTCGGCGGTAGCCGAGACTGCCGGGGCTGCCGGCGGCAGTTTGATGGTGGCCGTGGTGTAGATGGAGATGTTCTTGCCCATCGCGACCTGCTTCAGGTTCTGGTACTCGGACAGCACCTTCACGCCGTAACCACCGTCGTTGGCCATTTCAGCCGCGCCGACGTAGGTCTTCAGGCCGGCCTCGACGGATCCGCCGCGGGTGACGTATTCCTTCAGGATCTGCGAACCGACGCGGATGTTGGCCACCGGATTCAGGGCCGCCTTGATGCCACCCAGTTCCTGGAATTTGTCATGGTGCACCTTGGACATCACCTGCATCAGACCCTGCGCGCCCATCGGGCTTTCGGCGAAGGGATTGAAGCGCGACTCGATGGCGATCACCGACAGGATCAGCAGCGGATCCAGCTTGATGTCGCGCGCCGTCAGGTAGGCGGCCGAGACCAGCATGTCGGCCGCGTCGCTGGCCACGCGATAGCGCTTGGCCAGCCATTCGGTGACCAGCTTTTGCTGGCGCGGCGTGCCCAGCAGCTGACGCTCTTCCGGCGACATCGCCTGCGCGGAGATGGCCGGCACCGAGGCGGCAGCGGCAGCGCCGGCGATCACCGGGACGGTGGTCACTGCGGTCGCGGGCGACATCAGTTGGGCCAGCGGCGGGGTTTCCGGCGCGTCGGCGGCCATTTCATCCGTCGAGTCGGAGAAGGGCGACATGCTGATCAGCTTGTCGGCCAGGTCCGGATTGAAGAACATCAGGCCCAGTACAAACAGGGCGGCGACGCCGAGTACCGTCAGTGCACGGTGGGCGACGCTGAAAAATTGACCAATGCGGGCGTTACCGGATGAGCTCGGGAACGCGGCGCGGCGAACCATCTGCGGGGCGCCCTCTAAAGGCGCCTCGGTAGCTTGGTTGGACATTGAACCTCCTGCGTTATTGCGGCAAATACAGGGCTTACCGGCCAAGAAGTGAAGACCGGGTTGCTGGACTGACATCGCTGCAATCTATTACGTTACCGTCGCAAGGCGTTACGGCAAGGCCATCCGCGAGGCCTGCTGGCCATGCCGTCGGATGACAGTGTTTCGGGGAGTAAGGCTGACGCCTTGGATGCACTTCTTGAGTTGCTGGGACCCCGTGTCCCTGGATACCTTGCGGCTTGTTATGGTTATTTCAAGCCTCGATGAGCTCCGTGAAGCTCGTCCCCTTCGATCAGGGTGCGCGCATTGTAGAAGCCACTTTATATCGAGTCAATACTATTTAGATCGATCTTTATAACTTTTGTGTCTCATTTTGGTCGTGGCCTTTCTTCAAAAATCAATAGAATCAAGCGTTTGCCGGGGATACCTGATCCGGCTGTGATGCAAAAAGAAATTTGTTAAAAAGTATGAAATACACGGATTTGCGCGATTTTATTTCTCAGTTGCAACAAAAGGGTGAGCTGAAGCGCGTATCCATCCCGGTTTCTTCTCATCTGGAGATGACCGAGATCTGCGATCGCACCCTCCGGGCAGAAGGTCCGGCGCTCCTTTTTGAGCGCGTCGACGAGAAAAATATCCCGGTTCTGGCGAATCTTTTCGGCACTCCGCGCCGAGTCGCGCTGGGCATGGGCGCTGAAGATATCGGCGAGCTGCGCCGCATCGGCCACCTGTTGGCAAAGCTGAAAGAGCCGGAGCCGCCCAAGGGTATCAAGGACGTGCTGGGCCTGGGATCGATGGTCAAGTCGCTGTGGGATATGGCGCCCAAGGAGCGCAGTTCGGCGCCGTGCCAGGAGGTAGTGTGGGAAGGCAAGGATGTCGACTTGTCGCGTCTGCCGATTCAGCATTGCTGGCCGGGCGACATCGCGCCTCTTATTACATGGGGCCTGGTGATCACCAAGGGGCCGAACAAGAAGCGCCAGAACCTGGGCATCTATCGCCAGCAAGTGCTGGGCCCGAACAAGGTCATCATGCGCTGGCTTGCGCATCGCGGCGGCGCGCTGGATTTCCGCGAGCACTGCATTGCCAACCCGGGCCAGCCGTATCCGGTGGCCGTGGCCCTGGGCGCTGACCCCGCTACTATATTAGGCGCGGTGACGCCGGTGCCGGACAGCCTGTCGGAGTATCAGTTCGCCGGCCTCCTGCGCGGCAGCCGCACCGAACTGGTCAAGGCCATGGGCAGCGAGCTGCGAGTGCCGGCTTCGGCCGAAATCGTGCTGGAAGGGCATATCTACCCGGATGAAAATCATCCGTCCGGTTACGAGCATGCGCTGGAAGGTCCCTATGGCGACCACACCGGTTACTACAACGAGCAGGACTGGTTCCCGGTGTTCACCATCGACCGCATCACCATGCGGCGCGACCCGATCTACCACTCGACTTACACCGGCAAACCGCCGGACGAGCCGGCGGTGCTGGGCGTGGCGCTGAACGAAGTGTTCGTGCCGCTGCTGCAGAAGCAGTTCTCCGAGATCACCGATTTCTACTTGCCGCCGGAAGGCTGCAGCTATCGCATGGCGGTGGTGCAGATGAAGAAGTCCTACGCCGGCCACGCCAAGCGCGTGATGTTCGGGGTGTGGAGTTTCCTGCGTCAGTTCATGTACACCAAGTTCATCGTGGTGGTGGATGAGGATGTCGACATCCGCGACTGGAAGGAAGTGATCTGGGCCATCACCACGCGTGTGGATCCGGTGCGCGATACGGTCCTGGTGGACAACACGCCGATCGACTATCTCGACTTCGCCTCGCCCATCAGCGGCCTGGGCAGCAAGATGGGCATCGACGCCACCAACAAGTGGCCGGGCGAAACCAACCGCGAATGGGGCACCCCGATCGCGATGAGCGACGACGTGAAAAAGCGTGTCGACGACATCTGGCAACAGCTGGGCATCTGAGTTAGCGTCGCCTGTTCAGGGCAAAAAAAGCCGCGCAAATTGTATAAACAATTGCGCGGCTTTTTCATTGTCGGGCGGATCGGTTTTTGAATTCGCTGGCAGGGTGGGGCCGAAGTGCGGTACAATTCGCGCCGGCGGGCCCCTGCGCATTGTGGCATGGTCAACCTGGTCAGGTCGGGAACGAAGCAGCCACAGCCATTTCCCGCAAGTGCCGCAGACAAGGCTCGCCTCTATTTTCTTTCTTCCGAAGTTCTCGCAAGAATTCCCCCGCATTGCCTGTAGTTCCCGCATGCCCGCATCCCGTATTGCCCGCGGCATCCGTTCAGGCTTTCGCCTCGCGCGACAGCGACAGGCTCACCACCAGCATATCCACCACCAGCAAGAACAGCGTGCGCGAGAGCATCGGCATCTGGGTCGCCGCATCTTCGTCATGCTCCACCGCCAGCGCGTGATGCGCGCGTCGGGCCAGCTGCGATTGCGCCGGCGCCAGCGCTACCACGGTAGCGCCTGATGCCAGCGCCAGCTCCATCGTGCGCGACAGGTGGCCCAGCTTGCCGGAGTCCGAAATGAACAGCGCCAGGTCGCCCGCCTTCAGGCGCGAGGCCGACACTTCCTGTAATTGCGGATCGACGTAGGCGCCGCAGGCCATGCCCAGGCTGAACAGTTTTTGCTGCGCATCCTCGGCCACAGTGCCGCAGCTGCCGAAGCCGTAGAGCTCCACGCGCGCGGCCCGGCGCAGCTCTTCCACCACCCGCGCCAGCGTGTCGGCGTTGATGGTGTCGCGCAGCTCCATGATGGCGGCGATGGTGTTGTCGGCCACCTTGGCCGCGAGATCCAGCGGCGCATCGTCCTCTTGTACCGGGCTATGCGACACCGGCAGATTGCCGGTCACGCCGGAGGCCAGCTTCAACTTGAAGTCGGCCAGTCCCTCGCAGCCCAGCGTGCGGCAAAAGCGAATCACCGTCGGCTGGCTGACCTGGGCGCGCCGCGCGATTTCGGAGATCGGCTCGGCCGACACCACGCGTGGATGCGCCAGCACCAGCGCCGCCACGCGCTCCTCGGCCGGAGAGAAGGCGGGACGCAGGCGGCGGATGCGCTCCAGGATGGGCACGCCGCCGGCGCTGCCCAGCTTTTCGTCCAGAATGGCGGACACGCCGATGAAGGCCGGATACTCGGCGGTGATCACATAGGTGGGGATCTTCTTGGTCAGCGCCGACATGCGGCCCTTGTTCTCAAAGCGCGCGCGGAAGGGCGAGTGCGCAAAGTATTCGCCCAGGTGCGGCACCACGCCGCCGCCGATATAGATGCCGCCGCGCGAGCCGAGCGTCAGGGCGAGGTCGGCTGCGACCGTGCCCAGCATGCTGCAGAAGAGATCGATGCTTTCCTTGCACAGCGCATCGTCGTGCTTGAGGCCGCGCTCGACGATCTGCGCGGCCTTCAGCTCTTGCGCCGGGTGGCCGTCGATGGCCAGCAGGGCGCGGTGAATCATTTCCAGCCCGGGGCCGGAAACCAGCCGCTCGGCCGACAGATGTTCATAGGTCTGCCAGCCGTATTGCAGCACCGCCGCCTCGCGCGCATCTGCCGGAGCGAAAGCCACGTGGCCGCCTTCGCTGGCCAGCGGCAGCCAACGACCGTCGCCATACACCAAGCCACCCACGCCCAGCCCGGTGCCGGCGCCGACAAGTCCGATCGGCTGTTGCGGCTCGGCTTCGCCGCCGCCGATCTGCCACAGGTTGGCGGGTTTGAGCTGCGGTACCGCCATCGACAGCGCCGTGAAGTCGTTGACCACCAGCAGCGTCTCCAGGCCCAGCAGCTGGCGCGAGGCCTCGATCGAGAAGGCCCAGTCGTGGTTGGTCATCTTGATCTGGTCGCCCTGCACCGGATTGGCGATGGCGACCACCGCGTGCCGCACCGGCGGTTGTCCGGCCTGTTGCAGGTAGGCCTGCACGGCGTCGGTGAATTGCTTGTAGTCGGCCGCGGCGAGCGTCTTGATCTGTTCGATCCGACCCGGACCCGGTTCCAGCGCGAAGCGCGCATTGGTGCCGCCGATGTCGGCCAGCAGACGTGGGCCGTCGGCATGATCGGCGCCGCCGGTGTGAATGGTCGAGCTGTTGAGTTCTCCGGTCTGCATGCCTGTTGTCCTTTTATCGTTGCCGGCCGTCGCCGCGTGGCGCGGCCGGCCGTGTTGTAGTCAGGGATGGGCGGATTGGTGAAGCTTCCCTACATGCTATGAGGCAGTCGGGCGGGCCAGGTTCCGGCGTGATGCGCCATGGATGAGCTTGGCGGTCCCGGCAATCGCCGGCGCCGGGCAAAAAAAACGGATTGCCCGGGCGGGGCAATCCGTTTGCTCAGCCGTGCAGGCTTACTCGCCGGCCAGGTGTGCCGCCAGCGCCTCGCGCATCTGCGCCACGACCTCGCTCCAGTCGCCCGGTGCGCTTTGGCGGAAGATCGTGAAGTTCTGGTACCACGGCGTGTCGGTGCGTTCCAGCTGCCAGCGCCAGCAGGTGTTGAAGCGGTTGAGCAGCCAGACCGGCTTGCCGATGGCGCCGGCCAGGTGGCACACCGCTGTATCGACGGTGATCACCAGGTCAAGGTTGGCGATCAGGCCGGCCGTCTCGGAGAAGTCGCGCAGCTCGGACGAATGGTCCTTCACATAGGCGGCCAGCGGATGGCGTTGCAGCTGGCCGGCGGCCTTGTCGCCCACTTGCAGCGAATAGAATTCCACGCCGCCCTGGTCGCGCGCCAGTTCGACCAGCGGCGCCAGCGTCTCGAAGTCGGTGGAGCGCAGCGAGTCGATGCGGTTGGCGGCGGGATTGTTGGCGCGCGGGTTGCCCGACCACACCAGGCCCACACGCAGCGCACGGTTTTGCGGCAGGCGGCGATACCATTCAGCCCACTTCTTGGGTTCGGCCGCCAGATAGGGCGCGCGCGGGATGTCGTCTTCGCTGGTCATGCCGCAGGCCAGCGGCAGGCTCATCATCGGGCAGTGGTAATCGAACTGCGGGCGCGGGAAGTCCTTGCTCGAGATCACCTGGTACACGCCGGGCAGATTGGCCATCAGGCTCTTGAGCTCGGGTTGCACTTCCAGGATCACCCGTGCGCCCTGGTCGGCCAGGATGGGGGCGAAGCGGGCGAACTGCAGGGTGTCGCCATAGCCTTGTTCGGCGTGCAGCAGGATCGCCTTGCCTTGCAGCGGCTCCTTGCCCAGCCAGAGCGGTTGCGGGAAGCGGCGCTCGTAGTCGCGCATCTGTTCGGTGGACCAGCGCCATTCGTACTTTTGCCAGCCGCTGGCGAAGTCGCCCATCAGCAGTTGCGTGAGGCCTTCGTTCCAGTGCGGCGAAGCCGAGTCCGGGTCGAGCTGCTGCGCGCGCTGGTAGCTGGCGATGGCCTCGTCGAAGCGTTGCAGCGCTTCCAGCGTCGAGCCGCGGTTGAACCACAGGTCGGAAGAAGTATCGTCCAGCGCGGCGGCGCGCTCGTAGCTTTCCAGCGCCTCTTCGGAGCGCTTCAGCAGGAACAGGGTATAGCCGCGGTTGCTCAGCGCCTGGGCAAAGTCGGGCGCGATCGTCAACGCCTGGTCATAGGCCTGCAGCGCCTGCTCGAGTTGCTCGTCGTCCTTGAGCGTGTTGCCCAGGTTGAACCAGGCCTCGGCGAAGTCCGGGCGCAGCTCGGTTGCCGAGAGGTAGCTGTTGGCGGCGTCGTGATAGTTGCGTTGCTGGTGCTCGGCATTGCCGCGCTGGAACCAGGCGTCGGCATTGTCGGGGGCGATAGCCAACGCCTGTTGGTAGCTTTCCAGCGCAGCCGGGATGCGGCCGACGGCGCGCAGGCTGTTGCCGCGCAGGACCATGGCATCGGCAAAATCGGGCTTGAGCGCGAGCAGGCGCTCCAGGGTGGCGATGGCTTCCTGGTGGCGCTCCAGGTGCTGCAGCGCGGTAGCGTGGTCGAAGTAGGTGTCCACGTGCGCGGGATTGAGCTCGATGGCGCGGCCCAGCTGCTCGGCGGCGTCTTCCCATTTCTCCTGATGCAGCTTGAGCATGCCGTACAGGTAGTTCGTCTCGAAGTGCTCAGGCGCCTTGGCCAGCGCCTTCTTGTAGAGATCTTCGGCGGGCGCCATCTGGCCCTTCTGGTGCAGTGCCAGTGCCTGTTGCAACAGGACTTGGGCGGCGTTTGCTTGCGGAGGCATGGATATCGTGTTCTTGGTCTGGGGCAATGTGAATGCAGCATGCCCGGCCTGGCCGGAGGGGCTGCGCGTTGTGCTGACGCAAGTGTCCCAAATTCGCGCCCTTTTATCCAGCGGATTACAGGCGGAATTGCCGCCTATATCTCGGCCCGTGCGCAGCGCAAGGCGGCATGGTAGGTGCCAAGCGGGCAAACGGCTTTTCTTTTAAACTTGTCCGCTGCGCAAGAGCCGTCGTCACGGCTGCATTAAGGACTGCCGTCCGGCGCACAAGAAAAACGGCCGGCCGACCGGCCTTCATCCACTACGGAGTCTTCCCGATGAGTTTCGCCATTCCTGCCCCCGCCCAGTCCACCGTTGCCGTCGTGGGCGGCGATCCCTTCCCGGTTCGCCGCATCTATTGCGTGGGCCGTAACTATGCAGCCCACGCCCGCGAGATGGGCCACGATCCCGACCGTGAACCGCCGTTCTTCTTCACCAAGCCGGCCGACGCCGTCGTGCCGACCGACTCGGTGGTGCCGTATCCGGCCGCCACGGCCGACTACCATCACGAGATCGAAATGGTGGTGGCGCTCAAGGGCGGCGGCCGCGACATCCCGGTGGAAAAGGCGCTGGAGCTGGTCTACGGCTATGCCGTCGGCCTCGACATGACCCGCCGCGACATCCAGGCGCAGGCCAAGAAGATGGGCCGCCCCTGGGACATGGCCAAGGGCTTCGACCAGTCGGCGCCGTGCGCGCCCATCGTGCCGGTGGCCCAATCCGGCCATCCCGACAAGGGGGCGGTCTGGCTCAAGGTCAACGGCGAACTGCGCCAGCAGGGCGACCTGTCGGACCTGATCTGGAGCGTGGCCGAGACCATCTCCTATCTGTCCGGCCTGGTGGAGCTGTTCCCAGGCGACCTGATCTTCAGCGGCACGCCGGAAGGCGTGGGCGCCGTGGTCAAGGGCGACAAGCTGCAGGGCCATGTCGACGGCCTGCCGGACATCAACATCACCATCGGCTGATCGGGCGTTCCCGGTCGCCCGGGCCGGCGCCGCATCGCAGGAAGCGGCGCTGGCATCGATGATCAAAATGCAACGTTTGGCGTTCAAACGGCCCGATTTTGGCCGCATTTGTCGCCTGCGGCCTGGCCCGGACACCAAACTGTCATGAAGCCCGGTGCGATGCGGCGTATAATAGCTGGCTTCCGGGCAATGGCAGGAGCTGGCCCGGTCAGCATCTGTAGCATCATCCGAAGCGGGCGGCCGCGCAGACCGGGCCGATTTCCGCGTATGACCTCGCGTGATACTTCACGTAATACTTCAACACTGAAAGCAACTGAACCTGTGCGCATGCACCCCATGCACCGGAGCCGCCGTAGCGGTTGCCGCGGCGCTGTCGCACCGTTCGTAATACACCATGTCCGACACCACGTCCGCGTCCGCAGCACCGGCTGCACCCGCCGTCCGCTTTGAAGATTTCGGCCTCTCGCCCGACATCCTGAAGGCGCTGGCCGAGCAAGGCTACGTTCATCCCACCCCCATTCAGGCTCAGGCCATTCCTGTGGTCCTGCAAGGGCGTGATGTAATGGGCGCCGCGCAGACCGGTACCGGCAAGACCGCCGGCTTCTCGCTGCCGATCATCCAGCGTCTGCTGGCGCATGCCAGCCACAGCGCCTCGCCCGCGCGTCACCCGGTGCGCGCGCTGATCCTGACGCCGACCCGCGAGCTGGCCGACCAGGTTGCCGACAACGTCAAGGCCTACTCGCGCTTCACCCCGCTGCGCGCCACCGTGGTGTTCGGCGGCGTCGACATGGCGCCGCAGACTGCGGCGTTGCGCGCCGGCGTCGAGATCGTGATCGCCACCCCGGGCCGTCTGCTGGACCACGTGCAGCAAAAGACCGTGAACCTGGGCCAGACCCAGATCCTGGTGATGGACGAGGCCGACCGTATGCTGGACATGGGCTTTCTGCCCGACCTGCAGCGCATCATCAACCTGCTGCCCAAGCAGCGCCAGAACCTGATGTTCTCGGCCACCTTCTCGCCCGAGATCAAGAAGCTGGCCGCCAGCTTCCAGAACAACCCGGTCACCATCGAAGTGGCGCGCAGCAACGCCACCGCCGAGACCGTGACCCAGACCATCTACAAGGTCGACGAGTCGGCCAAGGCCGATGCCGTCAGCTACATCATCCGCCAGCGCGAGTTGAAGCAGGTGATCGTCTTCTCCAACACCAAGATCGGCGCCTCGCGCCTGGCGCGTACGCTGGTCAATGAAGGCGTCAAGGCTTCCGCCATTCACGGCGACAAGACCCAGGGCGAGCGCATGGCGGCGCTGGAGTCGTTCAAGCAGGGCCAGATCGAAGTGCTGGTGGCCACCGACGTCGCCGCGCGCGGCCTGGACATCGCCGAGCTGCCCTGTGTCATCAACTACGACCTGCCGTACAACGCCGAAGACTACGTGCACCGCATCGGCCGTACCGGCCGCGCCGGCGCCTCGGGCGACGCCATCTCCCTGTTCTGCGACAAGGACGAGCGCTTGCTGGTCGATATCGAAAAGCTGATCAAGAAGAAGTTCGAGCGCGCCGAGCTGACCGGCTTTGCGCCGCGCGCGCGGTATGAACGTGCCGAGCGCTCGGAGCGTTCCGAGCGCGGCGGCCGCGGCGAGCGCACCGAACGTGCTGATCGCGGCGGCGAACGTAGCAGCCGCAGCCGTGATGGCGGCGCGTCGCCGTCGCGTCGCGAGAAGGTGGACCCGTGGTTCCTGAAGCCCTACGAGGCCAGCACCGAAGAGGTCGTGTCCACCAAGCCGGAACTACCCAAGTCCAATCGCCCCAAGCCCAAGGTGGCGGCGCTGCTGGGCGGTATGCCCAAGCGCTGACCGGCGCCATTCCGGTTGCAAAAAAAAAGCCCGCATCGTGCGGGCTTTTTTCATGCGCGAGCGGCTCAGGGCCTGGGGCCGAAGCGTGCGTTCCAGCCGGCCAGTGCCAGCGTCCAAAACGCCTCGCGGTCGCGCGCGGCCTGCGTTTCCAGCCCGAGGAAGCCGGCCGCGCGCTGCAATTCTTCCAGCGGCCGGGCCAGATCCAGCGCCTGCGCGCCGTTCTGCTTGGAAAATTTCTCGCCCACCTCGTTCATCAGCAAAGGCAGGTGCAGATAGCGCGGCGTCGGGTAATCCAGCTGGCCCTGCAGATAAATCTGGCGCGCGGTCGAGTCCAGCAGATCGGCGCCGCGCACGACATCGGTCACGCCTTGCTCGGCATCGTCCACCACCACCGCCAGTTGATAGGCCCAGAAACCGTCGGCTCGCTGCAGCACGAAGTCGCCTACGTCGGTGGCCAGGTGCTGCGACTGCCGGCCCAGCCAGCGATCGTCGAAGCGTACCAGTTCACCGGCCTGGCCGGCGTCGGGCACGCGCAGGCGTAGCGTGCGCGCCACTTTTCCCGGCGCCAGGCCATGGCGGCAGGTGCCGGGGTAAAGGGCGGCGCCGTCGCTGGCGGTACCCACGCGCGAATCGGCAATTTCCTTGCGGCTGCAGCCGCAAGGGTAGGCCAGTGCGCCGAGCCGGTCGCGCGCCAGCTGGTAGCGGTCCTTGCGCCGGCTTTGCACCAGCACCGGGCCGTCGGAGGGCATGTCCAGCGCCGCCAGGGTGTCGATGATGTCGTCGGCGGCGCCTGCCACGGTGCGGGTCTCGTCAATGTCTTCGATGCGCAGCAGCCAGCGCCCGCCATGCACGCGCGCGTCCAGGAAGCTGGCCAGCGCCGCCACCAGCGAACCCGCATGCAGCGGGCCGGAAGGCGAGGGCGCGAAGCGGCCGATGTAGCCGGTGACGGTCGTCATGCCTTGCTGCGGGCCGCCACCGGGCCGATCAGCGACTGCCGCACCTCGGGTCGCGCCAGGTAATTGATGAACCACTTGAGCGACTTGCCCTGTTCCGCCTTGGGCCACGCGACCATGAAGTTGTCGTTGGGTTTGGCGGCCAGCGTCTGCTTTTCCACCAGCGCGCCGCTGGCCAGATGCGGTTCGGCCCAGATGCGCGGCAGGTGGCCGCAGCCCAGGCCCGCCAGCTGGGCGTCCAGCTTGTCGGCCACGGTGGCTACCGTCAGGGTTTCCTGGCCGGACAGCAGTCCCATGGTCAGCGTCGGCAGCGATTGGCTGTTGTCGCCCACCGCGATCGCGCGGTGACTGCGCACCAGCTCGGCCGACAACGGTTCGGCGGCCTGCGCCAATGGGTGTTTGGGCGAGACCACGAACACCCAGTCCACCGTCCCCAGCTCCTGCATCTGGAAGCGTCCGCTGGTGCGCACCACCTCCGGGCCGTCGAGGGTGACGCCCACGACCAGGTCGGCGCGTCCCTCGATCAGCTTTTCCCAGGCGCCGGTCAGCACGCCGGGCGTGAAGCGCAGCCGCGTGCCCGACTGTTCGCGGTCGAAGGCTTCGATGATGGGCACCATCTTGTCGAAGGGAATCAGGCTGTTCAGGACGATGTGCAGCTCGGTCTCGCGGCCGGTGGCGGTGCGCTTGACGCGTTGCTCCAGGTCGCTGGCGGCCAGCAACAGGTGGCGTCCCTCCTGCAGCAGCTGCAGGCCGGCCGGGGTCAGCTGGGCGCGGTGACCGCGGCGGTCGAACAGCAATACGTCGAGGTCGTCCTCCAGCTTGCGCACGCTGTAGGTCAGTGCCGAGGGTACGCGGTCCAGCGCCACGGCGGCAGCGGCGAAGCTGCCTTTGCGGTCGATCATGTCGAGGATCAGCAGCGATTCCAGGGTCAGGTTCACGTCGGGTCCACTTGTTTAAAATTTTTGAATAATCCCTACGGATTTTAGACCTTATCTGAGGAAAAGATAGTGCCTATAGTGACGACATCGACAAACAATTTGTACGAATCGATCCAGAAACGTACGTCACTTGAAGAAAGAGGTGTTGACATGATGCAACTGCGCAAAGCGAACGATCGTGGCCACGCCAACCATGGTTGGCTGGATTCCTTCCACAGCTTCTCCTTCGCTGATTACCACGACCCGCAGCACATGGGCTTCGGTCCGCTGCGCGTGATCAACGAAGACCGCGTGGCCGCCGGCCAGGGCTTCGGCACCCACGGCCACCGCGACATGGAGATCATCTCCTATGTGCTGGAAGGCGAACTGGCCCACAAGGACAGCATGGGCAACGGCAGCGTGATCCGCCCGGGTGACGTGCAGCGCATGAGCGCCGGCACCGGCGTGCGCCACTCCGAGTACAACCACTCGCAGGACGGCACCACGCACTTCCTGCAGATCTGGATCATGCCCGACCAGGCCGGTGCCGAGCCGGGCTATCAGGAAGCGCACTTCACCGCCGCCGACAAGGACGGCAAGCTGCGCCTGGTGGCCTCCAAGGACGGCCGTGACGGTTCGGTCAGCATGAACCAGGACGCCCAGCTCTACGCCGGCCTGTTCGACGGCGAGCAAAGCGCCAGCTACACGCTGCCGCAAGGCCGCCTGGGTTATGTGCACGTGGCCCGCGGCAAGGTCACCGTCAATGGCCAGGCGCTGGAAAGCGGCGACGCCGTGAAGCTGTCCGCGATCGACAAGGTCGAGATCAGCGGCGGCGAAAAGGCTGAAGTGCTGCTGTTCGACCTGCCGCACTAAGCCGTTGAAGACGTATTGAAGTTGTTGCAACACCCGCCGGTACCGATCACACCGGCGGTCTTTCTCCATCCACACTCTCTAGAGAAAAGGAATCACCATGAGCAAAGTCGCCATCGTCTACCACTCCGGTTACGGTCACACCAAGAAGCAGGCTGAAGCCGTGCAAGCCGGCGCGGCCGCCGTCGCCGGCGCCACCGTCGACCTGATCGCCATCAACGCCGAAGGCAACATCACCGACGCCGAGTGGGCCACGCTGGACGCCGCCGACGCCATCATCTTCGGCTCGCCGACCTACATGGGCACCGTGTCCTGGCAGTTCAAGAAGTTCGCCGATGCCACCTCCAAGCCCTGGTTCAGCCAGAAGTGGAAAGACAAGATCGGCGCCGGTTTCACCAACTCGGCGACCATGAACGGCGACAAGCTGTCGACCCTGCACTACCTGTTCACGCTGGGCATGCAGCACAGCATGGTGTGGGTGGGCACCGGCCTGATGCCGGCCAACAGTAAGGCCGCGCAACGCAACGACATCAACTTCGTCGGTTCCTTCTCGGGCCTGATGGCGCAAAGCCCGTCGGACTCCTCGCCGGAAGAAGGCCCGCTGCCGGGCGATCTGGAAACCGCCAAGCTGTTCGGCGCACGCGTGGCCGAGACTGCCGCCAAGTTCCGCAAGTAATCTGCTGCAGGCGCGCATGAAAAAAGCCCACCGGAAGGTGGGCTTTTTTTATTGTCGCGAGGCGCGGCGAACGATGAGCGATGAACGACACTGGGTCCCTGCGAACGCAGGGATCCGGCGTCGTTGAACCGAGGTAAAAAAGCGCGAAGAGCCAGCCGGCTCAGGCTTGCGCCGAGACACCCTCGGCCGCGGCGCGTTGCCTGGGCGCGCAGTGCGGGCACGATTTGCCCGGCACGTAGTCGGGCGACAGCTGCTCGCGCGGCGACACCACGGCGCGGCAGGCGAAGCATTGCGCGGTCTGGCTTTCCTTCAGGTCGGGGCTCAGCGCGGTGCGGTAGTCGAACACGAAGCAGTCGCCGCTGTAATGCGCGCCGCCGACTTCTTCAAAATACTTGAGGATGCCGCCTTCGAGCTGGTAGACGCTGTCGTAGCCGATGTTTTGCATGTGGATCGCGGCCTTCTCGCAGCGGATGCCTCCGGTGCAGAAGGTCACCACGGTCTTGCCCTCGAAATCGGCCTTGTGGTCTTCGATCACCTGGGGAAACTCGGTGAACTTGCTGATGCGGTAGTCGACCGTATTGTCGAAGGTGCCCACATCGACCTCGAAGCCGTTGCGGGTGTCCACCATCACCACCGGCTTGCCGGCATCGTCATGGCCCTGGTCCAGCCAGCGCTTCAGATCCTTGGGCTCGACGAAAGGCGCGCGGCCGTCTTCCGGCTTGATCAGCGGATGCTTCATCGTGATGATCTCGGCCTTGAGCTTGACCAGCATGCGGGTGAAGGGCTGCTTCTCGGAGAAGCTTTCCTTGACGATGATGTCGGTGAAGCGGGCATCGGCGCGCAGCCAGGTCAGGTAGGCGTCGATCTCGTGGCGCAGCCCGGCCAGGAACATGTTGATGCCCTCGGGCGTGAGCAGGATGGTGCCGCGCAGGTTGTTTTTTTGGCAAATCTCCAGAAATTCGGCGCGCTTCTCGGCGGTGTCGTCGAAGCTGATGAATTTGTAGGCGGCGATATTGACGTAAGGTGTATCCGGGGACTGCATGATTCTTTGCTCTAAGTCTTTGAATTGTCAGCATTATATACGTGCGAGGGGTGTTGCCGCAGCTATTTGCCGCATCCCTGATGCAGATCAAGCGGGCTTGCCGCGGGGTATGGCGGCGGTCGCGCCGGGCGTCGTCGGTCGCTCGTAAAAAGCGGGCAAACCGGGGCCGGCCGGATTCCAACCTCCGGTAAAATGTGACCCTATGACTACACCGCAATTCGTACACCTCCGGATGCACTCGGAGTACTCCATCGTCGACGGCCTGGTGCGTATCGACGACATCGTCAAGGCCGCCGCCAAGGATGGCCAGGCCGCCCTGGCCATCACCGACCTGGCCAACCTGTTCTGCATGGTGCGCTTCTACAAGGAAGCCCGCGGCAAGGGCGTCAAGCCCATCGCCGGCTGCGACCTGTGGATCACCAATGACGCCGACCGCGAGAAGCCGTTCCGCCTCCTGGTGCTGATCAAGAGCCGCCACGGCTACCTGCAGCTGTGCGAGTTGCTGTCCGAGGCCTGGCTCAACAACCAGTACAAGGGCCGCGCCGAAGTGCGCATGGAATGGCTGGACGCGCTGCGCCACCAGGAAGGCGGCAACGGCCTGATCGCGTTGTCGGGCGCCTCGCAGGGCGACATCGGCCAGGCCATCGACAACGGCAACATGGCGCTGGCAGAAGAATGCGCCAAGCGTTGGGCGGCGATTTTCCCGGGCTCGTTCTATCTCGAGCTGCAGCGCGCCGGCCAGGCCAACATGGAAGTCCAGGTGCGCCAGACCGTAGCGCTGGGCGCCAAGCTGGGCCTGCCCAGCGTGGCCACGCACCCGATCCAGTTTCAGAGCGCCGAAGAATTCATCGCCCACGAGGCGCGCACCTGTATCGCCGAAGGCGAGATCATGGCCAACGCGCGCCGCGTGCGCCGCTTCAACGACCAGCAATACTTCAAGTCGCAGGCCGAGATGGCCGAGCTGTTCGCCGACCTGCCGGGCGCCATTGCCAACAGCGTGGAAATCGCCAAGCGCTGCAACCTGGTGCTGCAGCTGGGCAAGCCGCAGCTGCCGGACTTCCCCACGCCGGACGGCATGACCATCGACGACTTCCTGGTGGCCCAGACCAAGGCCGGCCTGGAAGACCGCCTGAAGCACCTGTTCCCCGACGAGGCCGAGCGCGAGAAGCAGCGCCCGCGCTATGAGGCGCGTCTGGAGTTCGAGAACAACACCATCATCAAGATGAAGTTCCCGGGCTACTTCCTGATCGTGGCCGACTTCATCCAGTGGGCCAAGAACAACGGCGTGCCGGTCGGCCCGGGACGGGGTTCCGGCGCCGGCTCGCTGGTGGCGTATTGCCTGTTGATTACCGACCTGGACCCGCTGCGCTACAACCTGCTGTTCGAGCGCTTCCTGAACCCCGAGCGGGTATCGATGCCCGACTTCGACATCGACTTTTGCCAGGAAGGCCGCGACCGCGTCATCCAGTACGTGAAAGATCGCTACGGCAAGGAGGCGGTCTCGCAGATCGCCACCTTCGGCACCATGGCCGCCAAGGGCGCGGTGCGCGACGTGGGTCGCGTGTTGGACCTCGGCTACAACTTCTGCGACGGCATCTCCAAGCTGATCCCGTTCAAGCCCGGCAAACTGGTGACGCTGGCCGACGCCATCGAGGAAGAGCCGCTCCTGAAGGAGCGGCTCGAGAACGAAGAAGAAGTGAAGCAGCTGATGGGCCTGGCCCAGCAGGTCGAAGGCATCGCCCGCAACATCGGCATGCACGCGGGCGGCGTGCTGATCGCCCCCGGCAAGCTGACCGATTTCTGCCCGCTCTACACCCAGGGCGGCGACGCCGGCGTGGTGTCGCAGTACGACAAGGATGACGTGGAGGCGGTCGGCCTGGTGAAGTTCGACTTCCTGGGCCTGACCACGCTGACCATCCTCGACCGCGCGGTGCGCTACATCCGCATGCTCGATCCGGCCAATGCCAACTTCGAGCTGGAGACGCTGCCGCTGAACGACCGCCCGTCCTACGAGCTGCTGACCAAGGCCAAGACGGTCGCCGTGTTCCAGCTTGAAAGCCGCGGCATGCAGGGCATGCTGAAGGACGCGCGTCCCGACCGCTTCGAGGACATCATCGCGCTGGTGGCCTTGTATCGCCCGGGCCCGATGGATCTGATTCCCGACTTCTGCAAGCGCAAGCACGGCGAAGCCTTCGACTATCCCGACCCGCGTACCGAGGGCATCCTCTCCGAGACCTACGGCATCATGGTGTATCAGGAGCAGGTGATGCAGATGGCGCAGGTGATCGGCGGCTACTCGCTGGGCGGCGCCGACTTGCTGCGCCGCGCGATGGGCAAGAAGAAGGCCGAGGAAATGGCCAAGCACCGCGAGCTGTTCCGCGAGGGCGCGGCCAAGAACGGCCTGTCCACCGAGAAGGCCGACGAGATCTTCGACTTGATGGAAAAGTTCGCCGGCTACGGCTTCAACAAGTCGCACGCCGCCGCCTACGCGCTGCTGTCGTACTACACGGCCTACCTCAAGGCCCACCATCCCGCCGCGTTCATGGCCGCCAACTTGTCGCTGGCCATGGAAGACACCGACAAGGTCAAGATCCTGATCGAGGATTCGCTCGACATCTGCAAGCTGACCATCCTGCCGCCGGACATCAACCAGTCCGACTACCGCTTCATGCCGGTCGGCGAGCCCGGCAAGAAGGCCACGCAGGTGCGCTACGGCCTGGGCGCGGTCAAGGGCGCCGGCCAGAATGCGATTGAATCCATCATCGAAGCGCGCAAGAGCGGCCCGTTCAAGGACCTGTTCGACTTCGCCAAGCGCGTCGACAAGAAACAGATCAACCGCCGCACCATCGACTCGCTGATCCGCGCCGGCGCCTTCGACTGCTTCAAGGTCGACCGCGCGGTGCTGCAGGCCTCAGTCAACCTGGCCTGGGAAAGCGCCGAGCAGGCCGAGAAATCGGCCAACCAGGTCAGCCTCTTCGGCGGCGACGACAGCGACCTCGAAGCGCCCCTGGAATACGTGCAGGTGCCGCCGTGGAGCGACAAGCAGCGCCTGACCGAAGAGAAGGGTGCACTCGGCTTCTACCTCTCGGGTCACCTGTTCTCGGCCTACGAAAAGGAAGTGCGGCGCTTCGTGCGCACCAAGATCTCCAACCTCGAACCCTCGCGCGAGCCGCGCAGCCTGGCCGGCATCATCACCGGCGTACGGGTGCAGATGACCCAGCGCGGCAAGCTGGTGATCTGCACGCTGGACGACGGCACCGGCATCATCGAGGCCAGCATCTACAACGAGGTGTTCGAGCCGTTCAAGAGCATCATCAAGGAAGACGAGCTGCTGGTGGTGCAGGGGCGCGTCTCGGAAGACCGCTTCAACGGCGGCCTGCGCGTGTCCGTCGAGAAGGTCATGGACCTGGGCGCGGCGCGCATCCAGTATGGCGTGCGCATGGTGGTCTCGATCAACAAGGCGGTCGACGCCAACCTGCTGCGCGACACCTTGTCATCGCACCGCCAGGACCAGGGCCTGCCGTTCGTGATGCGCTACCTGCAGCCGGACGCCGGCTGTGAGGTAGTGCTGGGCGACGCCTGGCGCGTCAATCCCAGCGACAGCCTGCAGAGTTCGCTGGTGGCGTCGTTCGGCAAGGAAGCCGTTGTGGTGGAGTATTGATGTTCTCGACAGCGATGGCCGCAGTGGGGGCTGACACTTGAGCAAGTCGTTCCTCAACGGGGGCATCGCCTTGTTGCTGCTGCTGTTCTCCACGCTGGCGCTGATCGTCCCTGATCTGTCCAACGCCTGCCTGTTCCTGCTGGTGCTGTGCGGCGCGGCCAGCCTGCTGATGCCGGCGTCTCCTCAAGCGCTCCCGCGCGCCGTCGTGTGGCGGCGTTACTGGCCGCTCCTTCTTGCGCTGGCGCTGCCGGCCCTTGCCGTACTGCTGCATCAGGTCGGGGCCGGCGACTACAACGGACGCGACTACGACCGTCCGTTGCGCCTGGCCATGTTCCTCTTCGTTTTCCTGGCGGTGCGCCGGTTGCCCGCCGGGCGGCTGGACTGGTTGCCGTGGGCCTGGACGTTGGCCGCGGTGCTTGCCTGCGGCAAGGCCTGGATCGTCACCGACGGCGGCAGCATCCCCAATACCGGCAGCCTGGGCTTCGTGCCGGGCGTGGTGTTTTCCAATGTGGCGCTGCTGTTGGGCGTGTGGCTGCTGTTGTCGTTGCGCCTCGGTCAAAGTCGCTGGCTGCTGGTGTGCAAGCTGATCGGCATCGTCGCCGCCTGTTACGTGACCTTCATGATCAAGACCCGGGGCACCTGGCTGGCGTTGCCGTTCTTTGCAGTTTTCTTCGTGTGGTACCTGCGGTCGCTGAAAGCTTGGCAAAAAGCCGCGATCCTGCTGATTCCGCTGGTGCTGCTGGGCGCCGGCGCCATGCGCAGCGACGCCGTCGGCGAACGTCTGGCCGGCGTGCGCAACGATTTGACGGCGTATGCCGATGGCGGCAATCGCGACACCTCGGTCGGCCAGCGGCTGGAAATCTGGCGCGCCTCCTGGCTCATGTTCCGTGAGCAGCCCTTGTGGGGCGTGGGACGGCAACAGTTCAAACCGGAGCTCTACCGTCTGGCAGGGGAAGGAAAGGTCAGCGCGTCGATTGTCGAGCTGCCGCATGCGCACAACGGCTTGATGTTCCAGATGGCCTTGTGGGGCAGCGGCGGATTGATCGCCTGGATGCTGGTCTACCTGGCGCCGATGGTCTATTTCGCGCGTGCGCTGCGGCACGCCGACGACGTGGTGCGGACATGGGCCGCCATGGGCATGTGCCTGTGCATCGGCTTCATGG
Organism: Herbaspirillum sp. LeCh32-8; assembly: GCF_017814915.1. Classification (GTDB taxonomy): domain Bacteria; phylum Pseudomonadota; class Gammaproteobacteria; order Burkholderiales; family Burkholderiaceae_D; genus Herbaspirillum. The sequence continues at coordinate 217,492 of NZ_JAGIPZ010000002.1, forward strand.
TGTTCGACATGACCGACGTCATGTTCTTCTGGGTCATCCTGAATGGCTTCTACGCAATCAGCCTGGCGATCTTCCTGACGGCCATCGACCACCGCAAGGCGGCCTTGCCGGCTGACCCGTCCGGCGTCTGAGCGCCGCAAGCCATTGGCCGGCGACGGCTGCCTTCACGAATTCACGAACACGCCGACGGCGATATCCGCGCTAGTGCAGCAGGGCGGCGTTTTGCGCCGTGGGCTGCGTGTGCGCGGCGCTTTCGTTCGCTTTTTCTTGCGACCACTGCAGCACGATCTGCGCCGTTTGTTCGGGAGAAATCTCCTTCATGCAATTGCAGGTGCGGCTGGTATTGGTGGCGCACTCGGCGCACGCGTGGTTGCTGCAGAGGTTGACCGAATGCTCGCCCAGCGCCGCCCAGCGACCCGGATGCATGGGCCGCGTGGGCGGAAACAGGCCGATGGTGTGTTTTCCCAGCGCGCCGGAAAGATGCAAGGGACCGGTTCCGCTGGCAATCAGCGCATCGCTCTCGTTGATGAACACGGCCAATTGTTCCAGGCTGAAACGACCGCACACATCGGTGACGTTGGGCTGCGCCAGCAATGACGCCGCATTGGCGCGCAGCCATTCGCCCTCCGCCGCGCTGCCGGTCAGCCAGATCCTGATGCGATGATCCGTCGCCAGCAGTCGCGCCAGCTGCTCGAAATGCTCGACCGGCCATTCCCTCCCATGACCGTTCGAGCGCGGATGAAAAATCAGGTTGAAATGCTCGCCGCAAAGCAGGGAGCTCATTCCCTGGTCCGGCGTCGGCAGGTCGAAGTGCTGATAGTGGGAGACTTCCTCCAGCGTCGGTATGGCGTCGTCGCCGAAGGGTTTGAGGAATTCGAAATTGATCTGCGCTTCATGATGATCCGTCAGGCGCTTGCTGAATCGGACCCATCGGTTGCAGAACAGCATCAGGTAGAGCTTCTGTCGCGCATTGCCGATCCGGTTGCGGATGCCCGCGCGAAAGGCCGCATGCACCAGCATCCGGTTGGGTTGGGCGAAGATGACCGTGTCGATGTCGGAGTTTTTGAAGAAGGCCACCGGATCCTGCTCGATGTCTTCCAGCACGACGACCTCATCGATGCAACTGCTGAGCTTGGCGACATCGGCCACGTAGCTGCGGCAGAGCAGGCTGATCCGGGCGCCGGGGTTCAGTTCATGCAGCCGTTGCGCCATCGGCAGGGTCAGCACCACATCGCCGATGTTGTCGGTGCGGCAGATCAGGATATGCGAGCTACTGATGAGTTTGCGGTGCGATGCCATGACCTGTCTTCCTTTTGGAGTCTCTGGGGATCCAATATGGAGAGAGGCGAAGCGGCTTCGGTTCCGGGGAAGGCGATAAGTTTGTGTAAAAGCAGGTAGGGACGGTGCGGTGCGTCTCGTCGATTGCGAGCCGGAGGGGATTTTGTCGGGCGACGGCGACACGGGCAAGACCGCCTCATTATCGCCTCGCCCGGCGTGGCCGCGATGTTACTTCGATGCGCGCTTGCCCAGATAACGCAGATACCAGCGCAGGCTTTCCAGCGGCTTGCCCTGGCGGTACATGAAGCGCGAATGCATGCGCAGCTCCTTGGTGTTGCGTGGTTCCGTATCCAGCGACATGTCGGCCCAGGGCGAGATGTCGAGGTAGCGGCGGAACAGCTCGCAGGCTTCATGGCGGCTCCACGCGGCCCATGGCTTCACGGCGCCGGCGAAGTGCACGAAGATGGCTTTGCCGACCGGCTTCAAGGCGAACTTGTTGACGTTCAGGTCGTGAATCAGGTCGTACAGATAGTTCCACTTCGGCGAGACGTAGCGCGCGCGGCCGTTGAGCACGATGTTGAGCGCGTCCTGGTCGTTGAAGCGCATGTCGGTCTTGCTGGTCAGCAGGGTGTCGAGCGTCTTGGCCGTGATGTCCTCGGCCAGCCATTTCTCGATGTTGATGAAGAACACGCCGCCGTTGAAGTACTCGTTGTGCTTCAGTCCCAATGCGGCCACCCGGCGCTGCAGCGTGACCGGCGCATCCGGCACGACGACCGCGATGTCGCTGGAGATGTCCATGTCCACCAGCTCGTCGAGCTTGTTGAAGCAGAGGATGTCGGCGTCCAGATAGAGCACGCGGTCGGTCACGCCGCGCAGCACGGTGGGGATCACCAGGCGCGTGAAGATGGACAGCGAATAGTGGGAGTGGCCGATGAAGTGCGAGAACTGGGTGAACGAAGACAGGTCCAGCAGGTGCAGTTCGGTCTTGACGCGGTACATCTGCTCCAGTTGCTTCAAGCGGCGCTGGTGGTCTTCGGACACCTCGAAGGCCAGCACGTGGAACGTGAAGTGCTGCCCGGGGTTGTTGGCGACGATGGAGGCGATGGTGCCGCCCATGGCGCGGAAGTAATTGTTGTCGACGCAGAACGCGATATGGAAGGAGGGCTTGCCGTTGGACGGCTGGGCCATGATTTCTGCTGTGGTCGGGACCTTCATCGGATGGCTTCCATGACTTGTTCTACGGATACCGCCTTGACCCAGTCGCGACGGTGCGGTGCGGTGATGACCGTGCTGTTGGCGCGGTCGATCGGCACCCATTCGGGATTCTTCTGGCGCATCAGCGCAATCACCGGCACATGCACCGCATTGGCCAGGTGCATCACGGCGGTCTCCACCGAGATGATCAGGTCGCAGCGTTCCAGCACGGCCGGCAACTGGAAGAAGTTGTCTTCGGCGCTGAACAGTTCGGTGCGCTGCAGGCCGTAGCGGCCGATCACCTCACGCGCATTGGCCAGCTCCTGCGGCACGGCATTGACGATGAAGCAGGCGTCCTGCCAGCCGGGGCGGGCCTGCATGGCCTGCACCAGCGCGGCGACATGCTCCAGCGGCCAGCAGCGCTTCCTGGTCTTGGCGTAGGGGTTGATGAACACCAGCTTGCCGGTGCGCGGGGCGAAATTCCAGGCGGCCAGTTTCTCTTCGGCGTATTGCCGCCACTGCGGCGGGATCTCCACGAAGGGGAAGCGCGCGGCTTCGCTGACTTCCAGCCCGCTCAGCTGGCCGAACCAGTGCGCGTAGACGTCGCTGATGTGGTGCTCCTGGCCGCTCGCCTGATACGGCGGCACGGCCGCGTCCAGCTTGCGGTAGGCCAGCAGGTGGTGCGGCTCGAAGAACTTGACCTTCTTCTTCATGCCGATCACCAGCCCCTGCGGGCTGATCTCGCGCGCCAGGCCGGCATACAGGTGCGGGCGCAGCGTCGCCAGCGAGACCACGATGGGATAGTGCTCGCGGCGCGCCTCGTCAATCGATGCGCGGTACAGCTCCGGGCTGTAGGTCTGGTTGTAGACCTTGGCGAAGAAGGGGCAGGCCGCGGTCCAGTCGTACAGCGAATATTTTTTCAGGTGCGGCCACTGGGCGGCGTCGGCGGTGCGGCGTACTTCATCCACCCACAGGTGCACCTTGAGATGCGGGTTCTGCTCGGCGAAGGCCTTGAAGAAATTTTGCAGGTAGGTGAAGTCGCCCAGCGCCAGGTGGGCGATGAAGAGGATCTTGTCCGACTTCTTCAGCAGGTCCGTTGGGATCAGTGTGGTTTGCATGCCGGTGTGCGGGTCAGGCTTCTTTTTGTTGGGAGAACTGCAGGCGATACAGGTTGGCGTACACGCCTTCCCGGGCCAGCAGTTCCTGGTGGCTGCCGATCTCGGCGATCTGGCCGTGCGCCAGCACCACGATGCGGTCGGCGCGTTCGATGGTCGACAGGCGGTGCGCGATCACGAAGGTGGTGCGGCCCTGCATCAGGCGATCCAGCGCGGCCTGCACCGCGCGCTCGGACTCGGTATCCAGCGCCGAGGTGGCCTCGTCCAGGATCAGGATGGGCGCGTCCTTGTAGATCGCGCGGGCGATCGCCACGCGCTGGCGCTGGCCGCCCGACAGGCGCGAGCCGTTATCGCCGATGCGGGTCTGCAGGCCGTCCGGCAGGCCCTGTACGACGTCGCCCAGGTGCGCCGCTTCCACTGCGGCGGCGATGCGCGCCGGGTCCGGGGTGTGCTCGCCGTAGGCGATGTTGGCGGCCAGGGTGTCGTCGAACAGCACGGTGTTCTGGTTCACCATGGCGATCTGCTGGCGCAGGCTGTAGAGCGAGATCGATTCGATGGGGCGCTCGTCCAGCAGGATCTGTCCCTGCGTGGCGGAGTAGAAACCGGGGATCAGGCTCACCAGCGTCGATTTTCCGCCGCCGGACATGCCGACAAAAGCGATGGTCTCGCCGGCCTCGACATTCAGGTTGATGCCTTGCAGCGCCGTTTTTTCCTGGCCCGGATAGGTGAAGCCGACATCCTCGAACTTCAGGCGCCCCTGGGCGCGCGCCGTCAGGGCTTGGCCGGTGCTGCGTTCGATTTCCTTGTCGATCAGCTTGTAGACTTCTTCGGCCGCCGCCATGCCGCGCTGCAGCGGCCCGTTGACTTCGGCCAGCTGCTTGAGCGGCGTCAGCAGCATCAGCATGGCCGTGATGAAGGACACAAAGCCGCCCACCGTGATCTGCCCGTTGCCCGACTGGATCAGCGCCATCACGATCACGATGGCGACCGCGCAAGCGGTCATCAGCTGGGTGATCGGTACGGTGGAGGAGAACGCCGCGGTCATGCGCATGGTGTAGCGGCGCAGGTTCTCGGCGCGCTCGTGGAAGCGGGTCTTCTCGTAGTCCTGGCCGCCGAAGATCTTGATGACCTGCTGGGCGCGGGTGGTTTCTTCGATGACCTGGGTCAGTTCGGCATTGACGGCCAGCGAGTCGCGGTTGAGTTTCTTCAGGCGCTTGCCGGTGCTGCGCACCACGATGGTCACCAGCGGCAGCAGCACCAGCGTGACGATGGTCAGCGCCCAGTTCAGGTACAGCAGCCAGGCCAGCAGGCCCACCACGGTCAGGGCCGAACGCACGATGGAGGTGAACACCTTGGTCACCATGTCGATGATCTGCTGTACCTCGAACATCATGGAGTTGATGACCTTGCCCACGGTGTTGTTGGCGTAGAAATGGATGGGCAGGTCCAGCATGCGCGCAAACATCTGGCGTCGCAATTCGTTCAGTACGCGGGTCGATACCCAGGTCATCATGTACGAGCTGGTGAAGGTGGCGATGCCGCGGATGAAGAAGATGCCGATCACCGCCGCCGGCACCAGCCACAGCGAAAAGGCCGGCTTGCCGACGAAACCCTTGTCCAGCAGCAGCTGGAAGATGTAGGGCACCACCGGCTCGGTGGCGGCCGTGACGATCATGCCCAGGAAGGCCAGCGCCAGGCGTTTGCGGTAGGGCCAGTGCAGGGCGGCCAGGCGCTTCATATTGGGAGGCAACATCCTCGCTCCTTGTTTGCTGCGGGGCGACGATGCCGGTGCATCGGCGCCCAAGTGTATGGTTAGGCGAAAGTCGTCGGGTGGGCCGGGGTCGTGCGCACCTTGGCCCACAGGATCGCCATCAGGAAGGCCAGGATCATGACGCCGTTGTTGTGCGTCAGGAAGGCCTGGGTCAGGCCGAACATCATGTAGCTGACCACCAGCAGGATGCCGGCCAGCGCGTACTTGCGCGGGCCTTCGCCGTCGCGCAAATGGCGCGCGAACAGCACCAGCGGTACGCCGTACAGGATGAAGACGGCCAGCAGGCCAGGGATGCCGCGCTTGACCAGCGCGTCCAGGTATTCGTTATGCAGGTGCGAGTGATCCAGCACGCCCGGAGAGGCCAGGCCTTGCTCCACCAGTTGCGCCTTATGGTCCATCAGGCCCTTCTTGCCCCAGCCAGTCAGCAGGTGGCCGGAAAGCATGCCGACGCCGACGCGCCACATTTCCAGGCGCGCGCCGACCGAGGTCTCGGCGACCTCGGCGTTGTTCTTGTGCATGTAGTTGCTGGTTTCGGAGACGGCAAGCTCGATGCGCGCCTTGAAGCCGGTCTGCGGCACCGCCCACAGCACGACCAGTGCGGCGATCAGCACGATGGCGGCGTTGCGCACCAGGGCGCCGGTATGGCGGCGCGACGCCAGGACCACGGCCAGCACCACGCAGGCGGGCAGGGCCATCCAGCTGCCGCGGCTGCCGCTGATGAACGAGGCGGCCAGGCCGGTGATGGTGCCCAGCAGCAACAACAGCGTCCATGCCATCGCGCGCTGCTGATGCCGGGCCCACGCCAGGCCGCAGGCGCAGGTGGTCGCCAGGACCAGCGCGATGTTGCCGTACTGGATGGGGTTGGTGCTGCCGCCCGGGCGTTCGATATGGCCCACGCGCAGTTGCCACAAGCTGAGGACGATGGCGCCGATCCCGCCCAGGGCCAGTCCGGCCCAGAATGCGCTTGCGCGCGGCGGATAGGCGAGCAGCAACAGCAGCGCCGGGATGGCCAGCACGAAGCGCAGGTGCTGGTCGTATTCGTTGCCGGCCGCATGATGCAGCACATTGAGCAGCGTGTTGATCAGGAAGTACAACGCAAAGGCCAGCATCAGGGCCTTGTCCTCGCCACTGAGGCTAAACCGGGCGGCATTGCGCCTGAGCAGGCACAAGGCGCCGAGGACCAACATGACGGCGCCCAGCGAGAAGCCGCTCGGCACGATCAGGGCGATGGCCGAAAACAGCAGGACCGCCAGCGATGTATAGAAGGACATGGAGTGCAAGTCGGGAGGGCCGGCCGTGCGGCCACCTCTCGGGAGTGAGAAAACCCAGCATTTTAATGCATGGCACGCCCGGCGGCGGCGGCTTTACCCCGAATTCGTTGTCCGCCGCCGTCATCTTGCCCGGATGGCTACATCAGGATGATGTCGTACTGCTCCTGCTGGTAATCGCTCTGCACCTGCAGCGAAATCGGCTTGCCGATGAAATCCCCCAGCATCGCCAGGTGCTGCGACTCTTCTTCCAGGAACATGTCCACCACCACCTGCGAGGCCAGGATGCGGAATTCGCGCGGGTTGAACTGCTTGGCCTCGCGCATCACTTCACGCAGGATCTCGTAGCATACCGTGCGCGAGGTCTTGACCTGGCCGCGGCCCTTGCAAGCGGGGCAGGTCTCGCACAGGATGTGGGCCAGCGACTCGCGGGTGCGCTTGCGCGTCATTTCCACCAGGCCCAGCGTCGAGAAACCCGACACCGAGATCTTGGTGCGGTCGCGATGCAGCGCCTTGCCCAGCTCGGCCAGCACCGCGTTGCGGTGCTCGGTGCTCTCCATGTCGATGAAGTCGAGGATGATGATACCGCCCAGGTTGCGCAGCCGCAGCTGGCGCGCGATGGCGTGCGCCGCCTCGAGGTTGGTCTTGAAGATGGTGTCGTCGAAGTTGCGGCCGTTGACGAAACTGCCGGTGTTGACGTCGATGGTGGTCATCGCCTCGGTCTGGTCGACGATCAGGTAGCCGCCCGATTTCAGGTCGACCCGCCGACCCAGCGCGCGTTCGATTTCCTCTTCCACGCCGTAGAGCTCGAACAGCGGGCGCTCGCCGCGGTAGTGCATCAGTCGCTGCAGCACCGACGGCGTATAGGTGGCGCCGAACTCCTGCAGCATGTGGAAGTTCTCGCGCGAGTCCACCTGGATGGTCGAGGTGTCGTCGCTGACGAAGTCGCGCAGCACCCGCTGGGCCAGCGAAAGATCCTGGTGCAGCAGGGTGGGGGCGGGATTGGTCTTGCTCTGCTTGACGATGGTGGACCAGGTCTTGCGCAGGTATTCCACGTCCATCTGCAGGTCGGAGTCGGACGCGTCCTCGGCCATGGTGCGGATGATGAAGCCGCCTTTTTCCTCGGGCGGCAGCAGCGCCTGCACCTTGCTGCGCAGCAGCTCGCGCTCGGCTTCGTTCTCGATGCGCTGCGAGATGCCGATGTGCTTGTCCTGCGGCAGGTAGACCAGCATGCGGCCGGCGATCGAGATCTGCGTCGACAGGCGCGCGCCCTTGGTGCCGATCGGATCCTTGATCACCTGTACGGTTACGGTCTGGCCGTCGTGCAGCAGTTTCTCGATGGGGATGGCCGGGGCGTTCTGGCCGTCATGCGGCCGCGCTTCCCAGATGTCGGCCACGTGCAGGAAGGCTGCGCGCTCCAGGCCGATGTCGATGAAGGCCGATTGCATGCCGGGCAGCACGCGCACTACCTTGCCCAGGTAAATGTTGCCCGCCAGGCCGCGCGAGAGCGTGCGCTCAATGTGCAGCTCTTGCACTGCGCCCTGCAGGACCAGCGCCACGCGTGTCTCCTGCGGGGTGATGTTGATCAGAATGTCTTCGCTCATAGGATCCGAACGCCCGCTTTTTGTAATAGTTGAGCCGTCTCGAACAGCGGCAACCCCATGATACCGGAATGGCTGCCCACGATATTGCTGATGAACATGGAGGCCAGGCCCTGGATGCCGTAGGCGCCGGCCTTGTCGTAGGGCTCGATGGTGTTGCAGTAGGCTTGGATGGCCTCGTCGGTCAGGTCGGCGAAGCTGACGTCGGACTGCTGGGTGATCTGCCAGATCTCGGTTTCCACACCCATGGTGAGTCCCACGGCGACACTGGTCAGCACCTGGTGGGTACGGCCGGACAGGCGCGAGATCATCTGCACCGCTTCATCGTGATCGGCCGGCTTGCCCAGGATCAGGTGGTCGATCACCACCGTGGTGTCGGCCGACAGCAACGGGCGGTGCGGCAACTGGCGCAGGATCATGGTCTGCTGCGCGCTGTGCAGTTTGTCGCGGGTGACGCGCGCGACGTAGTCCAGCGGGCCTTCGTTGGGCAACACGCTTTCGTCGACTTCCTTTTCCGAGAGCAGCAGTTCGAAATCGATGCCGATCTGGCGCAGCAGCTCACGCCGGCGCGGGCTCTTGGAAGCCAGGTAGATCTTCTGTTCCGCTTGTTTCATGGGCACTCGTTTCTGCGCCGGTCGTGGCCGGCGGCCATGTGAGATGGGCAGATCTCAGGCGCGGTGATACGGATGGTTCTGGGTGATCGACCACGCCCGGTACAGTTGTTCAGCCAGCATGACGCGCACCATGCCGTGCGGCAGGGTCATGCTGGAAATGCGGATCAGGGTGTCGGCGCCGGCCTTGAAGCCGGGATCGAGTCCGTCCGCGCCGCCGATGACGAAGGCGACGTCGCGTCCGTCCTGCTGCCACTGGACCAGGTTTTGCGAGAGCTGCACCGAGGTCCAGTCGCGGCCGCGTTCGTCGAGGGCGATAATGCGCGCGCCCTTGGGCAGCGCCGCCTCGATCTTCTCGCGCTCCTGCGCCATCACGGTTTCGGCCGTGCGGCTGCCGGAGCGTTCAACGGGTTTGATTTCTTTCAACAGGATCCGGCATTCAGGCGGCATGCGCTTGGCATATTCCTGAAAGCCGGTTTCGATCCACGCCGGCATCTTGTGGCCGACTGCAGCGATGACCAGCTGCATCAAGCCTTGGAGACGCGTTTGGACGCAGGCTTCTTGGCCGAGTTGCTCTTGGCTGCTGCCACGCGCACGGTCTTGCCGGTCGGGGTCTTGGGTGCTGCGGCCTTCTTGGTTGCGGGCTTGGCGGCCGACTTCGCAGCAGGCTTTGCCGCTGCAGTACCGGCCTTGGCCGCGCTGGCGCGGGTGGTGGTGGTCTTGGCGGCGGTGGCCTTGGTGCCGGTGGTGCGCGTGGTGGTGCCGGCGCGCGGGGTGCGGGTGGTCGTGGCGGCAGCTGCGGTGGCGCGCGGCTTGCGTGCCGGCTTCTTCGGCTCGTCGTCGTCATCCAGTGCCTGGCTGGCTTCGACCGCTTCGGCCTGGGCCTTGGTGCGGCGCATCTTCGGGGCCGGGCCATCCTCGGCGGCGGCGCGCTTGGCAGCGGCGGAGGTGCCGGTGCGTTTGGCGGCGCCCAGTTTCACTTCCTTGTCGCCCCAGATTTCTTCCAGGCGGTAATAGGCGCGGATGGCCGGCTGCATGATGTGGACGATCATGTCGCCCAGGTCGACCAGCACCCATTCACCGGTGTCTTCGCCTTCCATGCTGACGACATTGCCGCCCTTGGACTTGACCTTGTCGCGCACCGAGGCGGCCAGCGCCTTGGTTTGACGGTTCGAGGTGCCGGAGGCGATCGCCACGCGGTCGAACAGGCTGGTCAGGTGGGTGGTGTCGAAGATGCGGATTTCTTGCGCCTTGACGTCTTCAAGGGCGTCCACGACCAGGGTTTGCAGTTTTTTGATGTCCATTAGATTAGCTTTGGTACAGATGTTGTTGTTGGATATAGTCTAGCACCCCCGCCGGAATCAGCGAATCGGGGCGCAGGCCTTGTTGCAGCTGGGCACGGATTTCGGTCGACGAGATGTCGACCGCCAGCCCGGAGGCCAGGTAGCCGTATCCGTGCGTGGTGCTGCGAATGTCTTGGGGGCTGCCGGCGCGACGCTTGAACTCGTCCATCACCGCCGGCGGCACGTGGGCTTCGGCCAGCTCGAAGCCGGGGCGCGAAGCCGCGCACAGATGTGCGTAATCGAATAATTCCTGCCAGTGCTGCCAGGTGTCCAGGTGCAGCAGCTGGTCGGCGCCCATCAGAAATACGATGGAGACCTCGGGACCGAGTTCCGTACGCAGCGCGCGCAGGGTGTCGATGGTATAGGTCGCGCTGGTGCGGCGGATTTCCTGCTCATCAATGAACACCGGCACCTGCTGGGCGCTGAAGGCGCGCCGCACCATTTCCACCCGGTCGGCCGGGGTCGCTTGCAGGCCGTGTTTCTGCCAGGGGTTGCCGGCAGGAATCACGCGCAGCTCGTCGGGTTGCAGCAGTTGCACGAAGTGCTCGGCCAGCAGCACGTGGCCGGTGTGCACCGGATCGAAGCTGCCGCCCAGCACGGCGACGCAGCGCTTGGCCGCGCGCGGCGCCATTACAGCCATTCCTTGTGCACCAGGAAGTCGGAATACAGCTTTGCCTCGGCGCTGCCCGGTTCGGGATGCCAGTCATAGCGCCACTTCACCAGCGGCGGCATCGACATCAGGATGGACTCGGTACGGCCGCCCGACTGCAGGCCGAACAGCGTGCCGCGGTCGAACACCAGGTTGAATTCCACGTAACGTCCGCGGCGATAGGCCTGGAAGTCGCGCTCGCGTTCGCCGTAGGGCGTATCGCGGCGCTGTGCCAGGATGGGCAGGTAGGCGTCCAGGAAAGCGTCGCCCACGCTGCGCTGCATGGCGAAGGCTTGCTCGAAGGGCAGGGCGTTGAAATCGTCGAAGAAGATGCCGCCCACGCCGCGCGGCTCCTTGCGGTGCTTCAGGTAGAAGTACTCGTCGCACCATTTTTTGAAGCGCGGGTACAGCTCGTTGCCGTAGGGCTGCAGCGCATCGCGGCAGGTGCGATGGAAATGCTGCGCGTCCTGTTCGAAGCCGTAGTAGGGCGTCAGGTCCATGCCGCCGCCGAACCACCAGACCGGCTCTTCGCCTTCGGCATGGGTGCTGAAGAAGCGCACGTTCATGTGCACCGTCGGGATGTAGGGGTTGCGCGGATGCAGCACCAGCGACACCCCCATCGCCTCCCAGGCGCGCCCGGCGATCTGCGGACGGTTGGCCGCCGCCGAGGGCGGCAGGTTCTTGCCCATCACATGCGAGAAGCCCACGCCGCCGCGCTCCAGCACATTGCCTTCTTCCAGCAGGCGCGACGTCCCGCCGCCGCCTTCCGGGCGTTCCCAGGAATCGGAAAGGAAGGACTTGCCGTCCGCCTGTTCGAGGGCGGTGACGATGCGGTGTTGCAAATCCTGCAGGTAAGCTTTGACGGAAGAGGTGGCGCTTTGTGCGTTTGGGGAGGTGGTCACGGCGTGTCGCTCGAGGGCACGGTTACAAATACCCCGCGATTGTACCTTGCCGGGCCTGCTCCGGGGCGCTCAAACGAAAAGCCCGGCGGGCGCCGGGCTGGTTTGGTGGGACTTTCGGTCAGCTCTGCGGCGGCTGCGCCACAGGCACCGCCACCTGGTAGGTCGCGGGAGCCGGCCAGCCTTCCTTCAGGCAGACCTCGGCGATGGCGTTCTGTACGTCGTTGTAGACCTGGCCGAAGTTGGGCGTGGGGGCGTGGATGCGCAGCGCAATCAGGGTGCCGGTGGCGTTGAACTCCTGGATCGCGATGCCCGGCGCCGGGGTTTCCAGCACGTTGGGGATCTGCTTGATGCGCGCCATCAGCTTGGCCATGGCCTCCTGCGGGTCGACGCTGTAGGCGATCTGGCAACGCAGGTCGGTGCGGCGGGTGGCGTTGACGTTGTAGTTGATGATGTTGTCGGAGAACAGCTTGTTGTTGCCGATGATCACGCGCAGGTTGTTGTCGGTGGTGATGATGGTGGTCACCAGCCCGATGTCGGACACCGTGCCGGTCTGGCCGGCGGCGGTGATGTAGTCGCCCACCTTGAACGGGCGCAGCACCACCAGGAAGATGCCGGCCGCGAAGTTGGCCAAGAGGCCCGACCAGGCCACGCCCAGCGCCACGCCGACGGCGCCGATCATGGCGGCGAACGAGGTGGTGGGGATGCCGCACACTTCCAGGATGCCCATCACCAGCATGATGCGCAGGATCACGTGGATGGCCGAGATGGCGTAATTGATCAGCGTGGTCTCGAACTGGCGCGCGCTCAGCACGCGGCGCACCACCTTGGCAAAGGTGTTGATCAGCATGCCGCCGATGATCCAGATGGCGAGCGCGGCGAGCACCTTCAGGCCGAAGGGCACCAGGTAGAGGTTGATGAGCGTGTCGAGGTTCAGGAGGTGTTGTTGCATGCGGGGTTCCTTTTCTGCTTCTTGTGCTGGGAGGTGGCCGGCGGCGCGCTTGCCGCGGCGACAAGTCCGGGCCGTCCGGCAAGAGCTGTTTAGTATGCGCAGCGGCGCTTTTGTTGCAATATGCCCGCAATTTTAGGGGAAGAATCGTACTGGAACCAATCGCCTGTTCTGGTCGGCGCGGCTAACATCATGGACGCAATGCGCCGGCGCCGCAGGACGAACGCGCCTGCCGCCGGACCGGCGCAGCATGATTTTTTATCAACTACACCGGAAAAGATGATGAAACGAATGACATCGTGCCTGATCGGCATCACCGCGGCCATGAGCCTGACCGCCGGCGTCGCGCACGCAGGCAACACCGCGCAGGAAGAAGCCAACAAGAAGGCCGTGGTGGCCTTCTACGACATGGGGCTGAACCAGAAAAAGGCGCAGGAGGCGATCGACAAGTACGTGGGCAAGCAATACAAGCAACACAATCCCGGCGCGGCGGACGGCCCCGAGGGCTTCGTGAAGTTCATCCATTTCCTGAAAGAGAAATATCCCCAATCGCATAGCGAGATCAAGCAGGTCTTTGCCGACGGCGATTTCGTCATCCTGCACGTCCACGCAGTGCGCGAGCCGGGCACGCGCGGCAGCGCCATCATCGACATCTTCCGGTTGGACAACGGCAAGATCGTCGAGCACTGGGACGTCGTCCAGCCCATTCCCGACAAGACAGCCAACGACAACGGCATGTTCTGATCGCCTTTAGCGGCAGGGCCGTCGGCGTCAAGCCGCCTTGGGCCGACAAGAAAAATCCCCCGCGAAGCACGTAGCCTCGCGGGGGATTTTTTTGTTGCCAGCACTGTGGCCGGCTCACGCCGGCCTTCAGGCTTGGCGCTTAGCGCTTCAGGGCGCGCCAGCCGATGTCGCGGCGCATCTGCGAGCCTTCGAAATGGATCAAGTCGGCGGCGTCGTAGGCGTGCTTCTGCGCCACCTTCACGCTGTCGCCCAGGCCCACCACGCACAGCACGCGGCCGCCCGAGGTGGTCAGCTTGTCGCCGTTGAGGGTGGTGCCGGCGTGGAAGGTCACGCAGTCCGGCGTTTCGGCCGGAATGTCGGTGATCAGGTCGCCGTTGCGCGGGGTGTCGGGATAGTTGTAGGCGGCCATCACCACGCCCAGCGCGGTGCGGCGGTCCCACTCCAGCTCGACCTTGTCCAGCGTGCCCGACACCGCGTGCTCGAACACCGTCAGCAGGTCGGTCTTCAGGCGCGCCATGATGGGCTGGGTTTCCGGGTCGCCCATGCGGCAGTTGAATTCCAGCGTCTTGGGATTGCCTTCGGCGTCGATCATCAGGCCGGCGTACAGGAAGCCGGAGAACGGGATGCCGTCCTTGGCCATGCCTTGCACGGTGGGGACGATGATTTCGCGCATCACGCGCGCATGCAGCGCCGGGGTCACGATCGGGGCCGGCGAGTAGGCGCCCATGCCGCCGGTGTTGGGGCCCTGGTCGTTGTCCTGCAGGCGCTTGTGGTCCTGGCTGGTGGCCAGCGGCAGGATGTTCTTGCCGTCCACCATGACGATGAAGGAAGCTTCTTCGCCGGCCAGGAATTCCTCGATCACCACGCGTGCGCCGGCGTCGCCCAGCTTGTTGTCGGACAGCATCATGTCCACCGCCTGGTGCGCTTCTTCCAGCGTCATGGCGACCACCACGCCCTTGCCGGCGGCCAGGCCGTCGGCCTTGATCACGATCGGCGCGCCCTTCTTGGCGATGTAGTCATGCGCGGCGGCGACGTCCGAGAAGGTCTGGTACTCGGCGGTCGGGATCGCGTGGCGATGCATGAAGGCCTTGGCGAAGTCCTTGGAGCTTTCCAGCTGGGCCGCTTCCCTGGTGGGGCCGAAGATCTTCAGGCCGCGGGCGCGGAACACGTTGACGATGCCGGCTGCCAGCGGGGCTTCCGGGCCGACCACGGTCAGCGCCACGTGCTCCTGCTCGACGAAGTCGGCCAGCGCAGTGGGGTCGGTGATGGCGATGTTCTGCAGGCGCTCGTCCAGCGCGGTGCCGCCGTTGCCGGGAGCAACGAAGACCTTCTGGATGCGCGGCGACTTGGCGATGGACCAGGCCAGGGCGTGTTCACGGCCACCGGAGCCGACAACTAGGATTTTCATGTGGATTCGCTTTAAAAATGGAGCCGAGGGACGAGGCTGTTACTGGTTATTCTTCAATGACGGCATTGGTATAGAGCTCCTGGGTATCGTCCAGGTTCTCCAGCGCGTCCAGCAGCTTTTGCATCTTCACGCCGTCTTCGCCCGCGAACACGGTCTCGGTCGAGGGCTTCATGGTGATCTCGGCCACTTCGGCCTTGAAGCCGGCGGCTTCCATGGCGGCCTTTACAGCGGCGAAATCGTTGGGGCCGGTCAGCACTTCGATACCGCCTTCGTCGTCGGTCACCACGTCTTCGGCGCCGGCTTCCAGCGCAGCTTCCATGACGGCATTCTCGTCGGTGCCCGGGGCGTACATCAGCTGCCCGCAGTGCTTGAACAGGAAGGCCACCGAACCCTCGGTGCCCATGTTGCCGCCGAACTTGGAGAAGGCGTGGCGCACTTCGGCCACGGTACGCACGCGGTTGTCGGTCATGCAGTCGACGATGATGGCGGCGCCGTTGATGCCGTAGCCTTCATAGCGCACTTCTTCGTAGTTCACGCCGTCCAGGGCGCCGGTGCCGCGCTGGATGGCGCGGGTCACGTTGTCCTTGGGCATGTTGGCGTCGGAGGCGCGATCCACGGCCAGGCGCAGGCGCGGGTTGGAGTCGATGTCGCCGCCGCCCATGCGGGCCGCCACGGTGATTTCCTTGATCAGGCGGGTCCAGACGCGGCCGCGCTTCTCATCCTGACGGCCTTTACGGTGCTGAATATTGGCCCATTTGCTGTGTCCAGCCATGTTGAATCTTTCCTGCGAGATGGGGGTGATGCCAGAACGGAACTGATCAGAGGCCAATTTCGAAGATCTTGCGGCCATGTTCTGACTATAATCGGGCGGGCATTTTACCATACCGCCTCCCTCCGATTTCTCCCATGAATGGCTTGTTGACATGACAAATCCGCTCCCTATCGCCAGCAATTCCGACGGGCAACTCTGCCTGCTCCCGCAACTGGCCAACCGCCATGGCTGCATCACCGGCGCCACCGGCACTGGCAAGACCGTGACCCTGCAGGTGCTGGCCCAGGCTCTCTCGGACATCGGCGTGCCGGTGTTCATGGCCGACGTCAAGGGCGACCTGTCCGGGCTGGGCCGTGCCGGCACCGCCTCGCCCAAGGTCAGGGAGCGCCTGGCGCATCTGGGCATGGCCGAGCCGGCCTGGGCCGCCGCGCCCGTGGCGTTCTGGGATGTCTACGGCCAGAAAGGCCACCCGGTGCGCGCCACCATTTCCGACATGGGCCCGCTGATGCTGGCGCGCATGCTGAACCTGAACGACACCCAGCAGGGCGTGCTGCAGCTGGTGTTCAAGATCGCCGACGACAACGGTCTCTTGCTGCTGGACACCAAGGACCTGCGCGCCATGCTGCAGCACGTGGGCGAACACGCGGCCGAGTTCAAGACCGAATACGGCAACATTTCGGCGGCCAGCATCGGCGCCATCCAGCGCGGCCTGATCGCCATCGACGAGCAGGGCGGCGACCAGTTCTTCGGCGAACCGAT
Organism: Herbaspirillum sp. LeCh32-8; assembly: GCF_017814915.1. Classification (GTDB taxonomy): domain Bacteria; phylum Pseudomonadota; class Gammaproteobacteria; order Burkholderiales; family Burkholderiaceae_D; genus Herbaspirillum. The sequence continues at coordinate 233,853 of NZ_JAGIPZ010000002.1, forward strand.
GTTGAACATCGAAGACTGGATGCAGACCGATGCCAAGGGACGCGGCATCATCAACATCCTCGCCGCCGACCAGCTGATGAACGCGCCGCGCCTGTATTCCACCTTCCTGCTGTGGATGCTGTCCGAGCTGTTCGAGCACCTGCCCGAGGTAGGCGACCTCGACAAGCCCAAGATGGCCTTCTTCTTCGACGAGGCCCACCTGCTGTTCGACGAGGCGCCCAAGCCGCTGCTGCAAAAGATCGAGCAGGTGGTGCGCCTGATCCGTTCCAAGGGCGTGGGGGTGTACTTCGTCACCCAGAACCCGCTGGATATCCCCGACACCGTGCTGGGCCAGCTCGGCAACCGCGTGCAGCACGCGCTGCGGGCCTACACCCCGCGCGACCAGAAGGCGGTGGCGGCTGCGGCCGATACCTTCCGCGCCAATCCCAAACTGGACACCGCGCAAGCCATTACCGAGCTGGGCGTGGGCGAGGCGCTGGTGTCCTTCCTTGACGAGAAGGGCCGTCCCAACGTGGTCGAGCGCGGCTACATCCTTACACCGGCGTCGCAGATCGGTCCGGTCACCGACGATGAACGGCGCGCGCTGATGGCCGCCTCGCTGGTGGCCGGCATTTACGAGCAGGCGATCGACCGCGAGTCGGCCTACGAGCGCCTGAAGGGCCGCGCCGCGCAGCAGCCGGCGCCGTCTCAGGTACCCACGCCGACGCCATCGTCACCGGCCGACGACAATGCATGGGGCGCCTCTGCCGGTCGGGCGCAGACGTCGCCGGCGCAAGGTGCGCGCCCTTCCGGCGGCATGGCGCGTCCGGCGCCGCAGCAGCAATCCCAACCGCCGGGCCAGCCGCAAGATCAGGGTGGCGGCCTGGGCGACCTGCTGAAGGACGCCGCCGGCGGCATCTTCGGCAACGGCGGCGGCAGCCGCCGCAGCGACTCGCCGCTGCAGGCCATGGTGAAGTCGGCCGCGCGCAGCATCGGCTCGCAGGTCGGACGTGAGATCATCCGCGGCGTGCTGGGCTCGCTGATGAAGCGACGCTGATCCGCGGCGCGTTTCGGGCCGTCCGGCGCGTGAGCGACGGACGGTTTACAATCGCGGCCATGACCGCCATCGCCCAAAACGCTTCCCAACGCCAGGCCTTCCTCGGCGGCCTCCTGCTCGCCATCGTCGGCGCCATCTTCTTTTCCGCCAAGGCCATCGTCGCCAAGCTGATGTATCGCTACCAGGTCGACGCCGTGATGGTGATCACGCTGCGCATGGTGTTCGCCTTCCCGATGTTCTTCGCGGTCGCGATCTGGAAATCCCGCACCAACCCGCCGCTGGCGCGTGCCGACTATCTGCGCATCACGGTGCTGGGTTTGATGGGCTACTACCTTTCCAGTTTCCTCGACTTTCTCGGCCTGCAGTACATCTCGGCCGGGCTGGAGCGGCTGATCCTGTTTCTCACGCCGTCCTTCGTGATGCTGATCGCCTTCCTGTTTTTCAAGCGCCGTGTCGGCTGGATCGAATGGGCGGCGTTGCTGGTTTCTTATTTCGGCACCGTGCTGGTGCTCATGCACGACCTCAACACCGGCGGCAGCAACGTCATGCTGGGCAGCGTGCTGGTGCTGGGTTCGGCCTTTACCTATTCGATCTACCTGATTTCCTCCGGCGAGCTGGTGCGCCGGGTCGGCGCGGTGCGCTTGGTGGCCTACGCCATGTGCGTCTCCAGCGTGGCCTGCGTGATCCAGTTCTTTATCCTGCGCAGCCCAGGCGAGCTGTTCACTCAGGTGGCCGGCGTCTACCAGTTGTCGCTGTTCAATTCGGTGTTCTGCACCGTGCTGCCGGTGTTCCTGACCATGGTCGCGGTGGAGCGCATCGGCGCACCGACCGCGGCCCAGGCCGGCCTGGTCGGCCCGGTGTCGACCCTGTTCATGGGCGCGGCGCTGCTGGACGAACCGATCACCGGCATCCAGTTGACCGGCACCGCCCTGGTGCTGGCCGGCATGTGGCTGCTGTCGCGCAAGAAGGTATGACGGCCTGAAGACGCAATGCGGGTCGCTTGATTTATCCACATCCGAATTTCGATCGAAACGAGAAGGAGACAGACATGGCAAAAGCAATCCGCATCAACAAGACCGGCGGCCCTGAGGTGATGGAGTACGTCGACGTCGAAGTCGGCGAGCCGGGGCAGGGCGAGGTGCGCATCCGCCACGGCGCGGTGGGCCTGAACTTCATCGACTGCTACTTCCGCTCGGGCCTGTATCCGCAACCGCTGCCCGGCGGCCTGGGGCAGGAAGCCGCCGGCACCATTGAGGCGGTCGGGCCTGGCGTGACCGATTTCAAGGTCGGCGACCGGGTGGCCTACGCCGGCCGCCCCAACGGCGCCTATGCCGAGGAGCGCGTGATGCCGGCCGACATCCTGGTCAAGCTGCCGGACTCGATCAGCTTCGACACGGCCGCGGCCATGATGCTGCAAGGCATGACCGTGCAATACCTGCTGCGCCAGACCTATCAGGTCAAGGCCGGCGACACCATCCTGTTCCACGCCGCCGCCGGCGGCATCGGTCTTATTGCTTGCCAGTGGGCGCGCGCGCTGGGCGCGAACCTGATCGGCACCGTCAGCAGCGACGAGAAGGCGGCGCTGGCCAAGCAGCACGGCGCAGCCCATGTGATCAATTACAAGACCGAGAATTTTGTCGAGCGCGTCAAGGAAATCACCGGTGGAAAAGGCGTGCCGGTGGTGTACGACTCGATCGGCAAGGATACCTTCACAGGCTCGCTGGACTGCCTGCGCCCGCGCGGCATGATGGTCAGTTTCGGCAACGCCTCCGGCCCGGTGGCTCCGTTCGGCGCGTCCGAGCTGGCTTCGCGCGGCTCACTGTTCCTGACCCGTCCGTCCCTGGGCAATTACATCTCCACCCGCGAGGAGCTCAATGCCACGGCCGGCGACCTGTTCGCCATGGTGGAGAGCAAGCAGATCAGCATCGAGATCAACCAACGTTACGCCTTGAAGGACGTCGGCCAGGCGCACGCCGACCTGGAAGGCCGTCGTACCACCGGTTCCACCATCCTGGTGCCTTAAGGCGGGCGCCATGGACGGTCAACGGGATTCCCGACCCGGCCACCCGCCGGAGCAGCCCACCGGAGTCGACGGCGTGCCGCGCTTCGGGCGGCTGCTGGTAGTGCTGATCTGTGCGGTCTTGCTGATCGTGTTCATCACCTTCGCCAGTGAAGCGTATTTTTCGTGAGAATCTAGAATTTTTTAGATTTTTGGTGATGTTTTGTTGATTTTTCGATGCTGATGCGTGTAATTGGCGCTTTTTTCTGTCGCTGACTCGTCGTTTGGCGAAAGTGTTGCTGTCATATCTTGCTCTTGTTTGGACAGCTGCATTTTCGCGGAGGCGGTAAATGGGATGGTTGGCGAGATATCGCGCATGTCCAGTACTGTGCATGTTGTGGGCGCTGCTGGCATTCGCCGATGCGGATGCCGGCGCCAGGGACGGCGTCGGCGATACCCAGATACTGCTGGGCCAGTCCGCGGCACTGTCGGGGCCTTCCGGCGAATTGGGCAAGCTGTTCCTGGAAGGCGCCCGAAGCTACTTCGACAAGATTAACGCCCAAGGCGGCGTGCATGGCCGCAAGATCCGGCTGCTCAGCCTGGATGATCAGTACGAACCCGACAAGACCGTCGTCAACACCCTGCAGTTGATCCATCAGGAGAAGGTGTTCGCGTTGTTCGGTTACGTCGGCACCGCCACCGTCGCCGCCGCCATGCCGTTGATCGAGGGGGCCGGCGTGCCGCTGTTCGCGCCCATGTCGGGCGCGCGTTTCCTGCGCGAGCCTTTCAATGCACTGGTGTTCAACGTGCGCGCCAGCTACGCCCGCGAAACCGATTATCTGCTGCGCCAGCTGCAAGGCAACGGTCATCGCAACATTGCGGTTTTCTACCAGAACGATGAATTCGGAAAGTCTACTTTAGAGCTCCTGCGCGGCCGGGTCGACCGATATGGCCTGAAGCTGGTCGGTGCAGTGGCGGTCGAGCGCAATAGCGAGGACGCCCGGACGGCCGCAAAAGCGCTGCTGGCGATGGGGCCCGAAGTGGTGATCCTTGTGGCTTCCTATCCATCGGCGGCGGCGCTGATCACGCGCATGCGGCGCGCCGGCTACTACGGCGGCTTCTCCAACTACTCTTTCGTGGGCAGCCAATCCCTGTCCGCACGTCTGAAGCACGGCGGCGCCGGCATCGTGGTTACGCAGGTGGTGCCGTTTCCGTGGAAGCCGCACCTGCCGATCGTCTACGAATATCAGAAGGCCTTCGGCCAGGCCGAGGGCGGGCAGTACAGTTTCGTCGGGCTGGAAGGATTCATCGCTGCGCGGGCGCTGGTGGAGGGCTTGCGGCGCGCCGGCCGTCAGCTCACGCGCGAGGGGTTGCAGCGCGCGCTGGAAACCATCAATCCCGCTAACTACGACGGCGGCGGCTTCCCGCTGCGCTTTTCGCCGGGCAATCACAACGGCTCCGACTTCGTCGACCTGACCGCGATCGGCCAGGACGGACGCTTCATCAACTAGCCGGCTGCCCGGTTCAAGGGGCCGGCTTGCCGTCCTTGTCTACCTTGATCGAGATATGGCGCGTCACGCCGCTGGGGCCGGGAAAGTCAGAGAAGGCAGCGCGCACCATGTAGGGCATCGCGGCCGCCAATCCGCCGCGGCTGCCGTCGCTATCCACCACCACGTCATACAGCTGCTTGCCGTCGCCGGCGTTGGCGATGCCGATCTGCAGCCGGCGCAGGAACACCGGATAGCTGGTGGTCTGCATCGGGCCGCCGTACCAGAGCGGATCGTAGAAGGGGCCGTAAGGGCCGTAAAAACCGTAAGGGCGCGGGCCGAAACGGCCCCAGCCCGGCGGCGGGCCGTAGAAGAAGGGATCGTAGGCCGGGCGGCTGACCACCACCTGTTCGGTGTTCATGCCGTAGCGAAAGCTCACCGTCAGCTGGGCCGCCTTGCGATCCGGCGCCTCGGAAAAGCCCAGCGCCTGTAGCTGTTGGCGGATCAAGCGGGCATAGTTGTCATATTCAAGATTGCCTTCCTGTTCCTTGGCGGGGGTGAAGACATAAGACTTTCCGGTGGCATCGGCGGGCCAGGCATGGAAGGCGGTGACGTTGCTTTCGATCACGGAGGCACAGCCGGACAGCAGCAGGCTGGCGGCCGCGATGAAGGAAAAGAGCCAGCGTTTCATGGAAATCTCCAATACAAGGTACGCAGTTGCGAGGGGCCGGGCGGCAGGCTGGGCGGAACAAAGTGGTGGTGGCCGTGACGGCCCGATGCGGGTTCGACCCGCATGGCGCGCTTTTTATCCCGTCAGGCTGCTCAAGGTGGGGCGAGGCGGCGGCGCGCAAGCTCCATTGTAGTGCGTCGGCGCGCGGCAGGCGCATGGCCGGTGTCCGGCCGGCGTCAATTCCCGTAAAAACCTTCCCGCCGGGCGGCAAGCGCGGCGAACGATCGCCGCGCCGGCTGGTCAGTCAAGCAGGCACAGGCGCGGATTTGTAAGCGCGCACGCCGCGTTGATTGGTAAAATCGGGCCTTGGCCGCATTTGCTATCCCGTGCTATCCGTTTTCCATCCGCCGTGATTGCGCCGTGATCGCCACCGCAGTTCAATCGCCGTACTCCCAATTCATTTCCCGGACAGGTTTCCATGCGCACCGATACGCCTCAGACGATCTACCGTAAAGACTACGCCGCCCCCAATTTCCTGATCGACACCGTCGAGATGGGCTTCGACCTCGATCCCGCCGCGACCCGCGTGGCCACCCGCATTTCCATGCGCCGCAACCCGGCCGCCGCCGCTAGCGACATCGTGCTCTTCGGCGAAGAGCTGGAGCTGGTCGCGTTGCGCGTGAACGGCAAGACGTTGGCCAAGGGCGCCTATCGCCTGGCCGGCGGCGTGCTGACCATCCCCGGCGCCCCGGCCAAGGCCGTGCTGGAGATCGAGACCATCACCCGTCCCGAGCAGAACACCTCGCTGATGGGCCTGTATGTCTCCAACGGCAACTTCTTCACCCAGTGCGAGGCCGAGGGCTTCCGCAAGATCACCTACTTCCCGGATCGCCCGGACGTGATGGCCAAGTACACCGTCATGCTGCGCGCCGACCGCGCCAAGTACCCGGTGCTGCTGTCCAACGGCAACCTGATCGAAGAAGGTGAGCTGCCCGACGGCCGTCACTACGCCAAGTGGGAAGACCCGTTCAAGAAGCCGTCCTACCTCTTTGCCCTGGTCGCCGGCAACCTGGTCTGCCAGGAAGAAACCGTGCGGCTGAAGTCCGGCCGCGACGCCCTGTTGCAGGTGTGGGTGGAAGCCGGCAACCTGGACAAGACCCAGCACGCGATGGATTCGCTGAAGAACAGCATCGATTGGGACGTCAAGCGCTTCGGCCTGGATCTGGATCTCGACCGCTTCATGATCGTCGCCGTCGGCGACTTCAACATGGGCGCGATGGAAAACAAGGGCCTGAACATCTTCAACACCAAATACGTGCTGGCCAACCCGCGCATCGCCACCGATGTCGACTTCGCCAACATCGAGGCGGTGGTCGGCCACGAATATTTCCATAACTGGACCGGCAACCGCGTCACTTGCCGCGACTGGTTCCAGCTGTCCCTGAAGGAAGGCCTGACCGTCTTCCGCGACCAGGAATTCTCGGCCGACATGATCGGCACCGACAGCGGCCGCGCCGTCAAGCGCATCGACGACGTGCGCGTGCTGCGCCAGGCGCAGTTCCCGGAAGACGCCGGCCCGATGGCGCACCCGGTGCGTCCCGACTCCTACGTCGAGATCAACAACTTCTACACCGTCACCGTGTACGAAAAAGGCGCCGAAGTGGTGCGCATGTACCAGACCCTGCTGGGTCGCGACGGCTTCCGCAAGGGCATGGACCTGTACTTCGAACGGCATGACGGCCAGGCCGTCACCTGCGACGATTTCCGCGCCGCCATGGCCGACGCCAACAAGCGCGACCTGAGCCAGTTCGAGCGCTGGTACAGCCAGTCCGGCACGCCGCAGGTCGACGTCAGCACCCGCTATGACGCCAAGGCACAAGTGTTCGAGCTGACCCTGGAGCAAAGTTGCCCGCCCACGGCCGGCCAGAAGAAAAAGCAGCCCTACCACATCCCGGTGGCGGTCGGGCTGCTGGACGCCAAGGGCCGCGACCTGGCGCTGACGCTGGAAGGCGAGAAGCCGGCCGGCAAGTCCGCCGCCACCACCCGCGTGCTGGAACTGACCAAGGCCAAGCAGACCTTCCGCTTCACCAACGTCGCCGAAAAGCCGGTGCCGTCCATCCTGCGCGGCTTCTCCGCGCCGGTGGTGCTGAAGTACGACTACAGTGACGCCGAACTGGCCTTCCTGATGGCGCACGACAGCGACGCCTTCAACCGGTGGGAAGCCGGCCAGCGCCTGGCCACCCGCCGCCTGCTGAACCTGACGGTGGCGGTGCAGGCCGCACGCCAGTCGGGCCATGTGGTGGCGGTCGATACCGTGCTGAACAACATCGAGCAGGACGGCGCCCTGGCCGACGCGCTGCGCGCCACGCTCAACGACGCCGCGCTGGATCCTGCCTTCCGCGAGCTGGTGCTGACCTTGCCCTCCGAGACCATGATCGCCGAGCAGATGGAAGTGATCGACCCGCACGCCATCCACGTGGCGCGCCAGTTCCTGCGCCGCTCGCTGGCGCGCGAGCTGCGCGACGACCTGCTGGCCGTTTATCACGCCAACCAGACCCCGGGCGACTACAGCCCCGACGCCGGCTCCTCCGGCCGCCGCGCGCTGAAGAACGTGGCGCTGTCCTACCTGGCCGAACTGGATGATGCCGAGGCGCTGAAGCTGGCTCAGCAGCAGGACGTCGCCGCCAACAACATGACCGACCGCCTGGCTGCGCTGTCGGCGCTGGTCAACAGCGCCGCCGCCGGCAAGAGCGAGGTGCTGCAGCGTTTCTACAGCGAGTTCGAGGACGAAGCGCTGGTCATCGACAAGTGGTTCACGCTGCAGGCCACGGCGCGCAACGCCGACGTCAACACCGTGCGCACCCTGATCGAGCACCCGGCGTTCACGCTCAAGAACCCGAACCGCGCGCGCAGCCTGATCTTCAGCTTCTGCAACGGCAATCCCTCGGCCTTCCACGCGGCCGACGGCAACGGCTACAGCTTCTGGGCCGAGCAGGTGATCGCATTGAACGCCACCAATCCGCAAGTCGCCGCGCGCCTGGCGCGCAGCCTCGACCGCTGGCGCAAGTACACTCCGGCGCTGCAGGAAAAAATGCGCCTGGCGCTGCAGCAGGTGGCGTCCGCGCCCAAGCTCTCGCGCGATGTCTCGGAAGTGATCACCAAATCGCTCTCCAACTGAACGAATTCATTCAATAAACAAGGAAGACCACCATGAAACGCATCAGCCTCACGCAACACCTGATCGAGCAACAGCGCCTGCACAACAAGATCCCGTCCGAACTGCGCCTGCTGATCGAAGTCGTCGGTCGCGCCTGCAAGTCGATCTCGCACGCCGTCGGCAAGGGCGCGCTGGGCGAGGTGCTGGGCACCGCCGGCAGCGAGAACGTGCAGGGCGAAGTGCAGAAAAAGCTGGACGTGATCTCCAACGAGATCCTGCTGGAAGCCAACGAATGGGGCGGCCACCTGGCGGCCATGGCCTCCGAGGAAATGGAGACCATCCACCGTATCCCCAACCGTTACCCCAAGGGCGAATACCTGCTGATGTTCGACCCGCTGGACGGCTCCTCCAACATCGACGTCAACGTCTCCATCGGCACCATCTTCTCGGTGCTGAAGGCGCCGGACGGCATGACCGAGCCGACCGAAAAAGACTTCATGCAGCCCGGCACCAAGCAGGTTGCCGCCGGCTACGCCGTCTACGGCCCGCAAACCGTGCTGGTGCTGACCACCGGCGACGGCGTGCACTGCTTCACGCTGGACCGTGAAATGGGCGCCTGGGTGTTGACGCAAAAGGATATCCAGATCCCGGCCGACACCAAGGAGTTCGCCATCAACGCCTCCAACCAGCGCCACTGGTTCCCGCCGGTCAAGCGTTACGTGGACGAAATGCTGGAAGGTTCCACCGGCCCGCGCGGCAAGGACTTCAACATGCGCTGGATCGCCTCCATGGTGGCCGACGTGCATCGCATCCTGAACCGCGGCGGCATCTTCATGTACCCGGCCGACGCCCGTGAACCGGGCAAGCCGGGCAAGCTGCGCCTGATGTACGAAGCCAACCCGATGGCCTTCATCGTCGAGCAGGCCGGCGGCGCCGCCACCGACGGCAACCAGCGCATCCTCGACATCCAGCCCGAGAAGCTGCACCAGCGCGTGGCCGTGTTCCTGGGCTCGAAGAACGAAGTCGAGCGCGTCACCTCGTATCACAAGCAGTAATCAGCAACAGGAACCCCGGCAGCATCGCGCTGCCCGGCCGAATGAAAAACGGCGCCCGCGGGCGCCGTTTTTTTTACAGGTAGAGCATGGTCTCAGCTCGCCGGCCGGCGCATCAGGCGCACGCTGTGCAGCGCGGTCAGCGCCACCGACAGCCAGATCGGCACGTAGGTGCCCAGTTGCGCCGGCTGCAGCGATTCGCCCAGCACCGCCATGGCCACCAGCACCAGCAGCACCGGTTCGACATAACCGAGAATGCCGAACAGGCCCATCGGCAGCAGCTTGCCCGAGCGCAGGTAGCAGGCCAGCGCCACCATGCTGACCACACCCAGGCCGGGCAGCAGCAGGTACATCGCCGGCGTTTGCACGGTCGCCGCGAAGGAGCCGTTGAGCGCCAGCGCGACAGCTGCCACCGGCACCAGCAGCAACAGCTCGATGGCGAAGATCATCAGCGAGTCCATGCGCAGGCGGCGGCGCAGCACGAAGTAGGGTGGATAGCCCAGCGCCACCAGCAGCGTCGGCCACGAGAAGGCGCGCGTCATCCACAGTTCATGGGCGACGCCGAGCAAGGCGCACAGCACCGCCAGGCGTTGCACCAGATCCAGTCGCTCACCGTAGTAAAAGCGTCCCACCAGCACCATGGCCAGCGGCAGCAGGAAGTAGCCAAGCGACACCTCCAGCGCGCGCCCGTTCACCGGCGCCCACAGGAACAACCACTGCTGCACGCCCAGCATTGCCGCCATCGCGACCAGCGCCAGCAGCTTGCGCGGCTGGCAGAACACTTCGGCGCAGGCGGCGCGCAGCTGGTCGCCGTGGCGGCGCCAGGCGATCAGCACCAGTACTGCGATGGTAGTGCACAGGATGCGCCAGGAAAAGATATCCAGGCCGTCCAGCGGCGCCAGCAGGCGCGTGTAACCCGAGAGGAAGGCGAACAGGGCCGAGGCGAACACGGACAAGCCGATGCCGCGACTGATTTCATGCTGGTTCATTGAGTGCCGATCGATGCCGCCCGCGCCGGATGGCGCAGGCAAAGCGCGATTTTACGGCATGCAGCCGGATCGGCCTCTTCTTGTTTCCTGCTTCCCGCCTTTCGCGCCTTGAACGGAGCGCGGCGGTACGGTCAACCGCGCTCAGCTGTTTTCCGCGCTGCGCGAGGGCTTGGACTTGCGCGGCTCGTCGCGGGAGTTACTCTTCAGATTGGCCGGATAGGTGACGATGCGGTCGCGCCCGCTTTGCTTGGCCTGGTACAGGGCCTGGTCGGCATGCTCGATCAGGGTGAGCACACTATCGTTCTCCTGCACCGGGTGCAGCGAGGCGACGCCGATGCTCACCGTCACGTGGCCGTTCTTGGCGCCGGAGTGCGGCAGGCGCAGTTCCGCGATGGACTGGCGCAGGTTGTAGGCAATCGACATGGCGCCGTGGATATCGCAGTCCGGCAGCACCAGCGCGAACTCCTCGCCGCCATAACGTGCAGCCAGGTCGCGCGAGCGCTTGCGCGCCGCGCCGATGGCGCGCGCCACGGTCTTGAGGCATTCGTCACCCTTGGTGTGGCCGTAGATATCGTTGTACAACTTGAAGTGATCGACATCGATCATCACCAGCGACAGCGCGCCCTTGTCCTTGCCCTGGCGCAGCAGCTCGGCGGCCAGCGTGCGGTCGAAGTGGCGGCGGTTGGGCAGGCCGGTCAGACCGTCGTGCATGGCCAGCTGGACCAGCGTGGCATTGAGCTGATCGGACTTGGTGCGGGCCGTCACCGCTTCATATTCGGAGCGCACCTGCGTCTTGATCTGGCGCACCATGCGTCGCCCCATGGTGGCCAGCACGCCCGCCAGGAACAGCACGCCGATGGTGCGCAGATAGGCGTCGTGTCGCCAGTTGGCCAGCACTTCATCCTTGGACACCGCAACAGTAATGAACATCGGATAGCGGCGCAGGTGAACGAAACTGTTGATGCGCAGTTCGCCGTCCGACGGCGCCACCAGCTCCACCGTGCCGCGATCGCTCTTGGAGGCGTAGTCGCGGAACAGCGGGACGTTGGTGAGATCCTTGCCGGTTGTGGCGCTGTCGCGTGTGCGGCGGATCAGTGAGGTGCCGCTGTTGAGCGCGAACAGCACCGCGCCGCGACGACCGACGTCGAAGTTCTGGTAGTAGTTCTTGAAGTACTCCAGCGACAACGTGGCCAGCACCACGCCGCCGAAGGCGCCATCCGGCTTGTTGATGCGGCGGCTGATCGTGAAGATCCATTCGTCGGTGGAGCGGCTTTGCACCGGCGGGCCGACGTGCGGCAGCGGATCGCTATGCGTCTTGTGATAAATGAAGTAGGCGCGGTCGGAGTTGTTGTACTGCGTCTGCAGCGTGCGTTGCGAGCTCACCAGCCAGCGGCCGCTCTCGTCATAGACGAAGATGCCATGCAGCTGCGGCAACTCGTTGACTTGCGACATCAACTGACGGCCGATGCGCTGCAGCGAACGCTCGTTCAGGCCATCCTCGGCCACATGTTCCAGCAGCACCTGCAGCGCCAGGTCGGCTTCGTGATAGGTCTGGTCGGCATGCTGCGCCAGGCCCTGCGCCATGTTGGAGGTATCCACCCGCGCTTCCTTGAGCAGGTCCTCGCGCGCCTGCCAGGTGCGCCAGCCGTCCAGCCCGACCAGGGCGAGGCAGGCCAGCACCACGAAGAGTGTGGCGATGCAGACAGGTGAAGTTCTCTTTTTGAAGAACATGACGGACCCCTTGGCGGGTTTGGCTTGGACGATGGTCGGTGGCCGCGGCCTTGTCGGCGCTGTCATCGATGCTGTCCAGCAGCTTAGTAGATGGCCCGCATTTTTGGCATAGGGGTTTACCTGAGCGTTGGAGGCAGCGCCCCGATCAGGGAAATCCCGATGTTGTTTTACCACCTTCGTCATTACGCTCTCATTTGTCAACGGCCATGTGCCGAAGGAGCCACGATGAATACCACCGACAAGAAAGTCAGCAAGCGCGCGCTGAAGAACGTTTCAGTACAGCAATTGGAAACCGCCATTGCCGCAGCCCTCTACAAGATCACCGCCGAGAAATACCACGTCGACATCAAGCGCTTTGATCTCGATATCGCCATGGGCCTGGCACACCACGATGGCGCCGTTATCGAAATGAGCATCGTCGATACGCCGCTTACCTGCCCCGTCAGCGAAGCCCTGAAAGCCAAGCCGGAATGTGTGCCCGAGCCGCAGCAGGGTTGAGTTTTCCCCGGGAAATTCTCCGATCCCTTTCGCTCACGCCCACCCTAACTTTGCCTGCGCTCGCCCGGCCGCAGCGCGTTCGCCGTGTGGCGAAAGGACCGTAGACATCATGCATCAGCAGGAACAACAGCAACCTGCGCAGGACAGCTTGCTGGACGGTGAAGCAGTGCGCCAGATAGAAGGCCGCTTCCAGTGCAGTATGGCCGGAAGGAAATACGAATACCTGGCCAGCTATGTCGGCGAACGTTCGGTTGACTGGCATGCCACGATACGTTGCGGGTATTGTTTTAGCTGGTTCTCTGGCACGTTGTCGCACAACACGCATCGCGGCGCGCAATTGGAGCAGGCGGTGCGTGCGCACGTGCTGGCTGCGATCGCGTTGATGGACGTGTGCCGTGAAGTTTGATCTTCGTCAGTGAGCCGGTTGGGCGGGCGATGTACTACCGAGGTATCCGGCACGAAAAAACATGAAAAAAAGCCCCGTTGAGACGGGGCTTTTTCACGACGGCAACGGGACGTTGATACCGCCCGAGCGAGGGGTTGCCTCACTGGCTACCGGTGCCGGCTGCCGGTTGCGGCTTGGAGGAGGTCTCCGCCGGGCCGTTGGCGCCGTTCTGGTTGCGCTCACGCTTCATCTGCTTGCGCTGTTTCTTCTGCTGCTTTTTTTCCTGCTTCATCTGCTTGGCGGAGTCCGCGCTCTGGGCCGAACTGTCGCTGCCGGCAGCAGGCGCCGGTGCGGCGCTTTGCGCCATGGCGCCGGTGCTCAGCGCGCCGGCGGTGAGCAGGACGCCCAGCAGTTTAATGTGATGTTTCATTTCGTTCTCCCGTCTTGTGGGTGGAGTCGGTTACCGGAGCGCCATGCGCCCCGGCGTTGTTGCTTTTACTGATCGATCAGGAGCCCGGCGAAGTGCCCATCGGGCCGTCCTTCATGTCGCGTGCGTAGTTGTTGGGACGGCCGCGCATCTCGGAATTGCTATGGTCAACGTACTGGCCGTTCTGACCCTGCTCCTGCGAGTAGCTCGGCGAGGTGGTCGGTTCGCCCTGATAGTTGTAGTACTGCGTCTGGCTGCTGGTCGAATCGTATTGCTGCTGCGGCGCCGAACGGGCGCCGTAGCCGCCCTGGTCATAGGACTGGGCGTAAGCGCCGGTGGCAAAAGCGGCGCCGGCCAACAAAGCTGCAGTGATGATCTTCTTGGACATGGCTGTTCTCCTTTCGTTGGTCGCTCCGCTGTCTGCGGAAACGTAAAGTCATGATAGGAAAGCGCCGAGCCTGCGACAGTCGGAAACTCCAGCTTGTTCATGTCGGACGATTCTTGCGCGTCTGACAGCAAAGCCGGGCCGTAAGACGGCGACACGCGCCTCGATGATGAACCCTTCAAATCGAGGCGCCGATCGCGGTTGTCCCGCAACGCCGCGACAGCGCAGGGATTGCGGGCCACGCAAATGCGAACTCGGCAGCAACGCATCGCCTGGTTGCCCTGGCAAGCCGATGCTGACAACAGCGCCGCGTTTCGTTACAAAACATTACGGCGCAGTGCGACGCACAGTCGCTTCGCACAAGGCAGAGTCCTATTCAGGCGTTACACTGCCGGCACAAGAACCAGACAGGAGACGCGACAATGGATATCCGATACGTGCAGAGCTTCGTGGCGGTGGTGGAGGGCGGGTCGCTCGCCGCTGCCGCGCGCAAGCTCGACCTCACTGCAGCCGCGGTCGCGGCGCGCGTGCGCTCATTGGAAGAAGATCTCGGCGCGGCGCTGATCCAACGCTCCGGGCGGTCGGTGCGGCCCACCGCGCAAGGCATCAAGGTGCTGGAGAGCGCACATGTGCTGCTGCGTTCGGCGCGCGACATGCAGGCGCTGGCGCGTGACGGCCAGGCCGAGGTCGGCGAGCTGCGGCTGGGTGTATTTTCATCGGCCATGACCAATGTGCTGCCTTCGTTGCTGCAAGGTTTCTACCGCAGCTATCCGCACGCCAGCCTGTACGTCGAGCCGGGCGCCTCGGTCGAGTTGTGCAGCCAGGTTGCCGCCGGCGAGCTGGACGCGGCGGTGGTGGTGGAGCCGCAGTTCGCCATCCCCAAGACCTGCGAATGGATCGTGTTGATGGAGGAGCCGCTCGTAGTCATTGCCCCGGCCGGCGTCACCGGCAGAGACGCCCATGCGCTGCTGCGCAACGAACCCTTCATCCGCTACAACCGGCATGTGCTCGGCGGTCAGCTGGCCGACCGCTACCTGCGCGACCACGACATCGTGCCGCACCAGCGGCTGGAGATCGACAGCCTGCTGGCCATCGCCGCCATGGTGGGCAAAGGGCTGGGGGTATCCCTGTTGCCGGACTGGTCGCAATTGTGGGAGGGTGGGCAATCGCTGGTGAAGATCGAGCTGCCGGATCGCCCGCCGGTGCGTCGCGTCGGCCTGATCGTCGCCAGCCAGTCGCCGCGCGTGGCGCTGGCGCGAATGTTCGCCGAGCAGGCCTTGCTGGCTTTCGGCAACAACGCTGGCGCGGCCACGGCGGTCGAGCGGGCCGGCTGAGAATCATCTAGCCACGCTTGCCCTGCAGTTTTTCCGCCAGCAGAAAACCAAAATCCACGCCCTGGTCGGCCTGGGTCACGCTCTCCAGAAACAGCTTGCGATATCCGCGCCCGGCCGATGGCCGGGTGATGGGCTGCTCCACGCGACGACGCGCCAGCTCCTGTTCCGTCACCAGCAGAGACAGCTCGCGCCGCGCGACCGACAGCCGGATGCGGTCGCCGCTGCGCACATAAGCCAGCGGCCCGCCGATGGCCGACTCCGGCGTCACGTGCAGCACGATGGTGCCGAAGGCGGTGCCGCTCATGCGCCCGTCCGAAATGCGCACCATGTCCTTCACTCCCTGCCGCGCCAGCTTGCGCGGGATCGGGATATAGCCCGCCTCAGGCATACCGGGCGCGCCCAGCGGGCCGATGTTCTTCAGCACCAGCATGTCGTCGGCGCGCACGTCCAGCGCGTCGTCGTCGATGCGCTCGGCCAGATCTTGCAGGTTCTCGAACACCACGGCGCGGCCCTCGTGCTCCATCAGTTCGGGATCTGCCGCCGACTGCTTGATGATGGCGCCGTCCGGCGCCAGATTGCCGCGCAGCACCGCCAGGCCGCCCTGCGGGTAAATCGGATTGGCGAAGCTGCGCACCACCTCTTGCGCAAAGCCCGGGCCTTGCGCTTCCAGCTGCTCGCCCAGCGTGACGCCGTTGACGGTCATCGCGTCCAGGTGCAGCAGCGGCTTCAACTCGCGCAGCAGCGTGGCCACACCGCCGGCCTTATGCAGGTCTTCCATGTAATGCGCGCCGCTGGGTTTGAGGTCGAGCAGCACCGGCGTTTCGCGGCCCATCGCATCGAGCCTGGCGAGATCGATCTCCAGGCCGACGCGCCCGGCGATGGCGGCGAGGTGGACGATGGCATTGGTCGAGCCGCCGATGGCCAGCAGCATGCGTAAGGCGTTGTCGAAGGCCTTTTCGGTCAGGATCTTGCCCACCGTCAGCGCGCTGCCGGCCAGCGCCACTGCGCGCGCGCCGGTCTGTTCGGCCATGCGGATACGGTCGGCCGTCACCGCCGGCGGCGAGGCGCCGCCCGGCACCGTCATGCCGATGGCCTCGGCGATGCAGGCCATGGTGCTGGCCGTGCCCATTACCGAGCAGGTACCCACGCTGGCCACCAGCTGGTTGTTGACGTCGGCGATCTCGTCGTCGTCGATCTCCTCGGCGCGGTACTTCGCCCAATAGCGGCGGCAATCGGTACAGGCGCCCACGCGCTCGGCGCGGTGCGAGCCGGTCAGCATGGATCCGGTGATCAGCTGGATCGCCGGGATGTCGGCCGAGGCCGCGCCCATCAGTTGCGCCGGCACCGTCTTGTCGCAGCCGCCGATGAGCACCACGGCATCCATGGGCTGGGCGCGGATCATCTCTTCGGTGTCCATCGACATCAGGTTGCGCAGGTACATTGAGGTCGGCGCAGCGAAGCTTTCATGGATGGAAATGGTGGGGAAGTCCATCGGCAGCCCACCCGCCAGCATCACGCCGCGTTTGACCGCCTCGATCAGCTGCGGCATGTTGCCGTGACAGGGGTTGTAGGCGCTGCCGGTGTTGATGATGCCAATCACCGGGCGCGCCAGCGCGTCGTCGGTATAACCCGCGCCCTTGATGAAGGCTTTGCGCAGGAACAGCGAAAAGCCTTGGTCGCCATACGAGGTCAGTCCGCGGCGCATGCCTGCTGCGGGCGCTTTGTTGTCTTTCTCCGGCTTGCTGCTCATCTTGTCTCCGCTGTGTTTCGGTCAGCGCCAAGTATTTCAAAAAGAGCGCGGGCAAAGATGCGGTCGCCGGCATCTTCACACCATAAAGATTTTTTGGTCTGGATGACAACGCTGTTGTAGCGCCGCGCCGCTTGCGGGGGGAATATCGCCGGCGCGCTTGCGCGGACGCATGGTGCTGTTATGCTGGGTCATAACAACAATAAAGAATGCAATGCTGGCGGCAGCGCGCCGCCGCGCAAACAGGAGACGCCATGAAGACCTTCCTGCCGGCCCTGCTGCTGGCGACTGTGGCTGTCACCACGCCGGCCCGCGGGGCCGAGTGCGCGAAGTTGGTGGTCTCGGCCGATTCCGACTACGCGCCCCTGCATTGGTACGACGGCAAGCGCCTGACCGGCGCCAGCATCGAGATCGCCAGGCGCGCGCTGACGGCGCTGGATATCCCGTTCGAGGTGCGTTACGTCGGTCCCTTCCATCGCGTGCTCAAGGACGCCGAGACCGGCGAGGTGGCGATGGTGGCCTCGCTGAAGAACACGCCCGAGCGCCAGCAATATCTGGCCTACACATCGACGCCGCTGTTTGCCAACCCGATCGCCGTCTTCGTCGCGCGCGACCGCAACTTCACCTACACCGGCTGGACCGACCTGATCGGCAAGCGCGGCGCCATCACGCTGGGAAACCAGTTCGGCGGCGGCTTCGACGAGTTCCTGCGCGCCAACCTGAAGATCGAATCGGCTCAAAAGGCCTACATGAACTTCAGCAAGCTCGACGCCGGCAGCATCGACTACCTGGTCACCGGCTATTACAGCGGCATGATCTACCTGAGGGAAAGCAACCAGTCCGACCGTTTCGTGGCGCTGCAGCCCTACGTCAGCGAGACCGACAATTTCATCGCCATGAGCCGCGCCAGTCCCTGCGTCAAGTACCTGCCGCGCATCAACGCCCAGCTTGAGATCATGCAAAAGCGCGGCGAGCTGCGCGCGGTGCTGGAGCGCTACGCCGCCGAAGTGAAGGTGGAGGCGCACGTGGTGAAGGCAACGCCGCCATCGCCGAAGTGAGGTGATGTGAGCTAACGGCAACCCCGGGGCGCGGGATGAACTGTGCGATTACTGCGGCGTCAGCCCATGCTCTTGCAGCGCCTTGCGCGCGGCCGCTTCGGAGAACATCGTCAGGAAGGCGCGCGCCGCAGCCGGCGACGCGGCATGCGAGGACGCCGCGCCGGCATAGGTCGTGTAGTTCTGCACCGCGGCCGGCAACGGCCCCACCAGATGCGCTCCCTTCACCTGCAGGATCTCGCTCTCCTGATGCAGTGCCAGCGCGGCGCTGCCGTCGACCAGCTTTTCCGCCACCAACCCGCCCGGCACCAATACCTGCTTGGCGCGCATCTGCGCCGCGATCCCCAGCTTGTAGAACAGCCGCTCCAGATAAATCCCGCTGGAGCCGCCGGCCCTGGGGTCGATCAAGGCCACCGAAGGCGCATCCAGCAGCGTCCGGCGAAACTGTGCCACCGTCCCGATCGCCGGCGCCGGCGCGCCTTCCTTCACCGCCACGCCGATGCCTACGCGCGCAATCGGCCGCGCAGTCTTGGCATCCACATAACGATCCTGGCCCAGTTTCCCGAGCACGCCGTCCGGCACCACCGCCACGTCAAACGCATCGCCGCCGCGAATGCGCTTGTCCATCACACCGGCGGTCGCGTTCTCCACCGTCACATGCACGCCGCTGCGCTGCTCGAAATCCGCAGCGACGGTGCGCACCACCGGCGCGACGGCGCCGGCGGCCAGGATCTTGAGGTCGTCGGCGTATGACGATGCCGGCAGGGCGACGGCGCACAGCGAGAGGGAAAGCGCGGCGCAAGCGGCGGGCAGGGAAAGGTGGGGGATGAACATGTCTGGCTCCGGTGTGTGGGCGTCTTGATCGGGGGATGTGCGATGCTGCACGGTACGGCATTATTGCAGTTCAATCTGAGAGTTTCGTGACGCAGGGCTTCACTGACGGGACCCGGATGGCACGCAATGCGTCGGAGAAGAAAAAAGCAGCGTGCATTGCTGCAAGCTGCTTTTCAATTGCTTCAGGACCGGCGGTCTACTCCACGTCGAGGGCGCCGCGCGACATTCGTGGTCTGCACATCGTTATCCGCTTGTCATCAAGGGAAAGTCAGATCCAACCCGAACATCTTGGCCAAATCGTAGGTGACCAGTCCCAGGCCGAGCAGCAACAGGATGAAGATGACGGCCACCTTGACGCTCGCGCGCAGCACTGCGCGCCGCTCCTGCACCTTCCCCTTTTTACCTTGATCGTAGTGCCACTTGACGGCGAAGAACATGCCCGTGCAAAGCACGATCACCTTGAACGTAACGAAAATTACAGGGATCCAGTCGATCATTTTGAGTATTTCCAGGCCATTGCGTGACGCTATCCAAACACGTGTTCACGTGTTGGTGAATTTTAACCAAGCAAGCGGTTCCAGATCCAGAAGACAAGATCCATACAAATGCATCTGCGACGCAGACAAAAATTAATCATTGCATGGCTGGCATCAGCTGAGAACTAGGCCGATCCGCAGCAGCAGAGCGTAGCGAAGACAAAAAAAGCGGCCCACATCTCTGTGGGCCGCTTTTCATATTTCTGGTGCTGATGGGCGGAATCGAACCGTCGACCTACTGATTACGAATCAGTTGCTCTACCAACTGAGCTACATCAGCGGAAAGTCCGCGATTATAGCGGGTTCTTTGCCATTCTTCCAGTCGCTCCTGTTTTGATGCCCGGATTGCGGCGGCTGAAATCTCATCCGGCGGTCCGGCGCTTCATTTGTCGAGCTTCTTGTCCTCCCGCTTGGCCTCGGCCATGGCGTCCGGTTCCAACTCTTCCGCGGCACGGTTGCAGTAGATGAAGATGCCCCAGGCGGCCAGCAGTACGCCTGTGCCGGCCAGCAGGGCGCCGGCGTAGAGCAGTTGCTCGGGTTCTTCGTGTACGGCGCGGAAGGTGGCGACCAGGCCTTCGATGGCGAGTGCGACGATCACGACCACGAAGAAGCGCGACAGGAAGCGGCGTACGCGGGTGGGGGCGCTGATGTTGGCGTCGCGCACGACTTCTTCTTCGGTGATGGTCTCCGCGATCTGGAAGGCGACCACGGCGGCGGCGAGGATACCGACGGCCTCGATCAGCGCCTGGGCTTGCTGCAGATCCAGGCCGTCCATCATCGCAAGCACGCCCATGCGGGCGGCGATGACGATCAGGGCGATGGCGGCCAGCGCGAACAGGAAGGCGATGGCGCTGTGCACGGCCCCGAACAGGGTCATCATTTTTTTCATTTATTTCCCCTTTTGTCTGTTGGTTTGGCAGTTGGACTGGTGCGGCGGGGAAAGGTTGTGCACCGCAGTTGTGCCTTGACCGGGATCGGCGCATGATGCGAATTGCCGTGCGGCATCAGAATTTCGCGCGGACTTCGCTGTCTATCGATCTTGAACTCTAATAATGTTGACTGTCTATTAATCAATGCACTAATGGATAGTTCGTCAATGCGTGGCGCCCACGAAGTGCCGCGTGCAGCAGAGCAAGGAGCAGACATGCCGCATACCGGAGAAAAATTCAGGAGCTTTTCGGCCGACTACACCCGCGAGGTCGGCGGCGAGCAGTATTCCTACGTCGCCCGCTTCACCTTGGGCGACACGATCAGCTGGAACGCCGACGTCAGCCGTGGCGACGTCATCAAGGGCCATCTGTCGGGCAGTTTCGACCGCGACGGCTTCGGCGAGCCGGAGGTGGTGGGGGCGTTGAAGGTGCTGATCGAGGAAGAGATCGAGACGCTGAACGGCATCGACGAGTAGGCTCCGGCACGCAGGAGCTGATCAGCAAGTCCACCGGGAGGAGGTCGTGAGCAAGAAGAAGATCACCGAGGACGAGTACATCCACGAGATGAACCGGCGCCTGCGCGCGCACCCGGATTACATCGGCGGCATGGAATTTCTGCCGCACCCGCCGGGATCGGTGGGGGAGAGCATTCTGGGCATCGCTTGGGCAGGCATCGTGTTCCATCAGGCTTACCGCGAGGTGCTGGA
Organism: Herbaspirillum sp. LeCh32-8; assembly: GCF_017814915.1. Taxonomy (GTDB): domain Bacteria; phylum Pseudomonadota; class Gammaproteobacteria; order Burkholderiales; family Burkholderiaceae_D; genus Herbaspirillum. Next base: position 254,811 of record NZ_JAGIPZ010000002.1, read on the forward strand.
GTCGATGGAGCATGACTTCGAGCTGGAGCATATCCGCCGTCGCTTTTGAGGCGAGCATGCTTGTAGGCGTTTGCCTGGGTTGCCGGTCGGCATTTCCTACAGCAGGATCAGCCGACGGCGGATGGTGAGCGCATGCCGGCGCTTCTAAGATGATGTGACCGTCATCGGAGAAGCAGGGAGGTCGTCATGCCCCAGACCGCATGGAGCAACAAGCGCGAGCGCCAGTACGAGCACATCAAGTCCGGCGCGCTCAAGCGCGGAACCAGCGAGAAGCGCGCCGAAGAGATTGCCGCGCGCACCGTCAACAAGGAGCGCGCCCAGCACGGCGAGGCGCGCAAATCCACCAAGAGCCTGACTCAGGATATGTCGCCGTCGCGCCGCGGCGGTTTGCGCTCGCACAAGGGTTCGGGCGGCCGCACTTACCAGCAGCTCTACGCTGAGGCTGCATTCCGCAATATCAAGGGACGTTCCAGCATGAGCAAGGCCGAGCTGGAGAAGGCGCTGGCGCGGCACTGAGGCGGCACTGACACAGCCCTGCCGAAAAAGCACGAAGGCAGGCATCGCATGCGCTGCTGCGGCGAAGAGCGTCCGGCTGGCTGGAGCGCTCTTCTTTGCTTTGCCGGGTTGCGGTCTGCTGCCTGGGGCAGCAGCGTGCTGTTGACGTTGGCTGTCGTTGTCCATCTTTGCAGTGCGGCGTGCGCTGACGTCGTTCCTACACCACTGATTGTTCCGCCCACGTACTGCGCCATATCACCCTCGTCGTCACGCCGCATCCTTACTACTTGGCCGCGATGCATTCCATCTCAACCCGTGCGCCCAAGGCCAGGCCGTTGGCGCCGAGTGCGCTGCGCGCCGGATACGGCTTGCTGAAAAACGTCTTGTAGATTTCGTTGAACATCGGCCATTCGGACATATCCGCCAGTAATGCCGTGCATTTCACCACGTCGCTCATGCGGTAGCCGTTTGCAGCGAGTGTGCCTTGAATGTTCGACAAAGTCTGGCGAGCTTCGGCCTGCATGCCGCCGGGCGCCAGTTTGCCGGTGCTGCCGACGGTTCCTAGTTCCCCCGACAGGTAGAGGGTGCCGCCTACCCGTACTGCCTTGGAAAAGGGGTACGGAGCTGCGCCGGCGGGGTTGAAGAATTCGATCCTTTCCGAGGGCGCTGCCGGCTTTGCCAGATGAACTTCTTCAGCGCAGGCAATGCTGAACGGCAGCATGCCGGCGCAGATGCCGAGTACGATGTTTCGCATATTGTTTTCTTTGGTCAATGAGGGTAGTAGGGAAGAAGCGGTATCAAAAGGTATGTAACACGGCCATGCGCAAGTCAGACTGTTTGTTGCTGCTGGAAGGCGCGAACACGCCGCCGATCACGGCCTTGGTGCCGGATGAGGCGCGCAGGTAGTCTCCCGATAAATAGAGCGTGGTTCTTTTCGAGAGCGCGTAGCTCAGTTGCAGGCTCAACTGATTCCAACGAGTAGATTCAGCGCGCGTGTGCTGATAGCTTGCGGCGAGCGTGGTGCGTTCGGTCAGCTGATGGATGTCGCTGACTTCATAGACGCGCACGTGCGAGCTGCGGCCGTATCCGTCGAAGCGCGTATCGATGGTATCGGCGGCCAGGGTGAATTTTCCAAAGTTATAGGAGCCGCCCAGGCCCCATGTGTCCTGCCTGTCGACCCGGAAGGGATTGGCCGGGGAGTAGCGGCTGACGACCTGGCCGGTGGCCGGGTCGGCCGAGACAAGCGACTGTCCCAGGAAGGACGACATGCCGGTCGAACGATATGGATTGGAGATCGCGCCCACCGGGCGTTCATGCCGACTATAGCCAACGCCGATGCTGGCAGATCCTTGTTCGTACTGCGCGCCGACGTTCCAGCCTTTGTCGCGCTGCGCGGTGCCGCTGCCGAATCCGTAGGTGGCGCCGTAGCGGAATCCATTCATGCTCGGGCTCTGGTATTTCAATGAATGCCGCAGCCGGTCGCCGCTCACGTTGTCATAACTGCCCTGGTGGAAGGCGTAGCCGCTGGCGCACAGGCCGGTGTACCAGACCAGGAAGTCGGTGAGCGAGCTGTACTGGTTGCCCAGGGTGAGCGTGCCCCAGTCATTGCGCAAGCCGATATACGATTGACGTCCGAACAGGGCGCCCCCCTGCAAGGCCCGTCCGTCGCCGAGGGAGAAGCTGTTCTCCAGCACGAACAACGCCTGGGTGCCGCCGCCCAGGTCTTCCTCTCCCTTGAAGCCGATGCGATTTGCGCCATACACGCCATCGTCAAGCCGGTAGTTGCGTCCCCCCGCTTCGTTGCTGACAGTGGTGACGCCGGCATCCAGTCGTCCGTAGATGGAGACCTTGGTGTTGGAGATGTTTTCTGCTTGTGCTTGAAACACCGGCATTGACGTTGCCAAGGCGGCAATTGCCATTCCGATTTTTTTCATGTCGATCGATTCCTTGTGAGAAAAGCGCCCGCATGACGCCCGTTTTGGGCAAAGGCGTGCCGGCGGATGGTCCGCTGGTTATGCGGACCATCCGTTATCCCGATTGCGGGTGGAGCGGGTGGGGGAGTGAGCTGTCCGTCGCTGGACGGCGGTGGTTTATTTTTTCAACAATGTGGTCAGCATGCTGCTCTCGGCAGCGATGGCGACCTGCAACGCCGTTTGGTAGAAGGGGATGAACAGCGGGGAGTGGGGGCCGGGAAGCGGCTCGCCCTTTTCCTTCGCGACGGCAAGCGCCTTGGGATCGGCCGCGCCGACGATGAGCATGGCCGAGGGCACGCCGGCTTGGGCGTAATACTGGGAGAAATCCTCCGACGGTGTCTTCGGTCGCACTTCGACGACGTTCTGGCTGCCAAGCGTGACACGCAGCGCGTCGGTTACCCGCGTCACCAGGGCTGGATCGTTGTAGACCGAAATGGCGCCCGGCTGCACTTCCACTTTCGGCATCGCCGGTGCATTCATCGCCATGGCTTCGCCCCTGGCCTGGCGTTCGATGGCCGCCATCACGCGCTTGCGCACGGCGGGATCAAACGTGCGTACGGACAACTGCAGCTTGACCTCATCGGGAATGATGTTGGCGCGGGTGCCGCCGTGGATGCTGCCGATGGTCACGATCGTCGGATCCATGGGATCGATCTCGCGTGAAACGATGGTCTGCAGGCCGGCCACGATGCGTGCCGCCAGGACGATCGGGTCGACCGTGTTCTGGGGCATCGCGCCATGGCCGCCGCGGCCGTACACGGAGATCTCGACCACATCCGAGGCCGCCATGAAGTAACCCGCGCGGTAGCCGATCTGCCCTGCCGGCAGATCGGAGTCGTCATGCATGGCCAGCGCATAGTCAGGCTTGGGGAAGCGCTCGAAGAGGCCGTCCTTGAGCATGGCATTGGCGCCGCCCACCAGCTCTTCGGCGGGTTGACCCACCAGCATCAGCGTGCCGCGCCATTTGTCCCGATTTTCCGCCATCAGGCGCGCCGTGCCGTACCAGGCAGCCATATGGAAATCGTGGCCGCAGGCGTGCATCGCCGGTACTTCCTGGCCGGAGGCGTTCTTGGTTCGCACCTTGCTGGCGAAGGACACGCCGGTCTTTTCCAGCACCGGCAGCGCGTCGAGATCGGTGCGCAGCATGATCGTCGGGCCGTCGCCGTTCTTCATCAGCGCCACCAGGCCGGTGACGCCGACGCCGGTCGTCACCTCATAACCCAGCTTGCGCATCATGTGCGCCAGTTTCTCGCTGGTGCGCCACTCTTCGAAGCCGAGCTCCGGATGCTGATGCAAGTCGCGATACAGCGCTTCCACTTCCGGGTACATGGCGGTGATCTGGGGGGATACGGCGGGCGCGCCGGCCGACGGCGGCTGCGCCGAGGCGGTAGCGACAAGGCACAGCAGGCCCAGACAGGCGGACATCCTGAGGATGGGGGCAGGCATGAAAACTCCTTAAGCAAATCGTATTGAGGCCGGACACTCAGGCTGGGAACATAGACGGGCGGGCGGACGAAACGGCAATGCGCAGCAGGGCCGAGGCAGTTGGCGGCGGATATGTCGGGGCGGGTTCGGATCGAGCACGGATGTTAGTTTTTTGATAACTATCGATCAAGCCGTAAAACGGCGTTTTCCGCGCTGATGAAGAAGCAGATTTTGTTTTTCGTTGTTTGACGAAGCGGGGCTCATCAATATCGCTCGCGGTCCTCACTGAGCAGCCAGACCTGCCATGCGATGGAGCCTGATGTCGTGCCGACGGCGCAGTAATGTGTCTGAGTGGCCCGGACATGCACACAGAAGGCGGGGCGGCATCGGTCCTTGATGGGGCGCGTCGTTTGGGCACAGGCGCGCACTCGGATAGGGGAGAAGAGAAGGGCGGGGGCACATCCCTTGACGGCAAAAAGCAAAAAGCCTTGGCTGGGCCAAGGCTTTTCGGTCATTCGGCGCCCGCGGAGGCGGGCGCTGTTCATGCAAGCAGGATTACTTGGTCACAGCCAGCAGGGTGCGTTGACCGCCCTTGTAGGTGTACAGGGTCAGCGAACCGTCCTTGATGTCGCCCTTGGCGTCGAAGGCGATCACGCCGGTCACGCCCTTGTGGTTGGCCTTGGCCAGTTCCGGCAGGTACTTCTTCGGATCAGCCGAGCCGGCCTTGGCCATGGCTTCGGCCACGGTCATGGTGGCGTCGTAGGCGTAGGCGGCGTTATAGACCACGTCGATGCCAAACTTCTTCTTGTAGGCAGCGCGGAAGTCGTCCATGCCCTTCTTGCCGGCTTCGTCCACGCCACCGGCTTCGGCGCAGACCACCTGGTCTTCGCCCAAGCCGTCACCGGCCAGGCCCGGCAGGGAACCGGTACAGATGCCGTCGCCGCCCATGAACTTGGCGGTAATGCCCAGCTGTTTCATCTGGCGCAGCATCGGGCCGCCGACCGCGTCCATGCCGCCGAAGAAGACTACTTCAGGCTTCTTGGACTTGATCGAGGTCAGGATGGCGTTGAAGTCGGTAGCCTTGTCGTTGGTGAACTGCTTGCCGACGATGGTGCCGCCGGCAGCTTGCGCGCCCTTGGCGAATTCTTCAGCCACACCCTGGCCGTAGGCGGTGCGGTCGTCGATCACGGCGATCTGCTTGGTGCCCAGTTTCTGCACGGCGTACTTGCCCAGGGCTGCGCCCAGCTGCGCATCGTTGGCCACCACGCGGAAGGCGGTCTTGAAGCCTTGCTGGGTGTACTTGGGATTGGTTGCCGACGGCGACACTTGCGGGATGCCGGCGTCGCTGTAGATCTTGGAGGCCGGGATGGTGGTGCCCGAATTCAGGTGGCCGATCACGGCGGAAACCTTCTGGTCGACCAGCTTGGTGGCCACGGCGGTGGCTTGCTTCGGATCGGAGGCGTCATCTTCGCCGGCCAGTTCGAACTTGACCTTCTTGCCGCCGATGGTGAAACCCTTGGCGTTCAATTCGTCCACGGCCATGCGGGCGCCGTTTTCGTTGTCCTTGCCCATGTGGGCATTGGGGCCGGAGAGCGGTCCGACGTGTGCGATCTTGACGACTTCCTGGGAGTAGGCTGCACCTGCGAAAGCCAAGCCGATTGCTGCGGTCAACGGAATGATTGCGCTCTTGAGTTTCATAAAATTCCTCTGTAGATTGAATTGACTACTTTTAAGTTTTATTTCTTTTGTCTCTCGTTCCAAGCTTTATTCAGATCCTGGGGTGGCAGGCATGGCGCACTGCTTTTGCCTTTGCCGCCGACTTTCTGAATAATGCAGACGGTACAACATAAGAATCGGCTTCGCCAAGTTTTTTTTACCGGCTCGCCTAAAAATTTCCATACCCAATTTGCCCCATGCCCGCCAAACATCACACGCTCGACAAGGTTGATCGCAAGCTGCTCAACATGCTGCAGAAAGACAATCAAATCTCGACTCGCGTGCTGGCCGAAAAACTGCACATCTCCCAGCCCACCTGCCTGCGCCGTATCCGCGAACTGCGCGAGGCCGGGATCATCAGCGCCGAGGTGGCGATGGTCGATCCCTTTGCGCTGGGTTACGGCATGCTGGCGTTCCTGGAGATCTCGCTGAACAACCAGTCGGACCAGCATATGCAGGACTTCGAGCAACGCATGTCCAAGGAGGCCGAGGTCATGCAGTGCTACTTTGTCTCCGGCGAGTACGACTACTTCCTGGCGGTGCACGTCATCGATATGGACGCCTATTACCAGTTCGTGCGGCGGGTCATTTCCGGTTCGGGCAACGTGCGGCATTTCCAGTCGCGCTTCCCGATGAAGCGCGCCAAGTTCACCACCCGTATCGCCTTCGACGAAAAGGCTGCCGAAGTCCTGGTGCGCGTGCCGGGCTGAACTGCCTGCCGTCGTGGCCGGCGGGCAGGATCCCGGCACGCGCGGCTTCCATTTAGCAGTTTTCGTGCCTGCCTTCGCGGCCCAACAGGTCAACTGGTCACACCAATTAGCGCGACGGGGCCGCACCGGGTAAGCCGCCGACGCGCGGGGATCGCTGTGCCCTGCCGCTGCAAGCGGGGATTGCGCATTGCGGCCGGCTTGCCTCCTGTGTTATTTTCGGAAACATCCGATGACCGGCCGGCCGATTGTTCCGACTTGTTTTGCCGACTTGTCATTGCGGCCACACCGGCCGCGGGCATCAGGACGCACCAAGAGCGGACGCAGATCAGCACAAGCGCCGGCCAGCCGGCATCAGCCAAAATCCCGATCATCCACCCAGGCGGCGTAGAGCCGCTGCGGCGTTGCGCACCCCGTGGTGCAGCGGCGCTGCAAAATGGCGCACGTTCGGACCATCACAACTCAGTATCCCGACCAGAAAGGAACCCCCGCACGATGCACGAAGTCGAGCTATTCATCCAGGACATGGCGATCATCATGCTCATCGCCGGTATCGTCACCGTCGTCTTCAACAAGCTGAAGCAGCCGGTGGTGCTGGGCTATATCGTCGCGGGCGTTATCATCGGCCCGCATACCCCGCCCTACGACCTGATCCAGGATGAGAAGACCGTGCACATCTTGTCCGAGCTCGGGGTGATCTTCCTGCTGTTTTCGCTGGGGCTGGAGTTCAGCCTGAAGAAGCTGGCCAAGGTCGGCGCCACCGCCTTCATCGCCGCCGCCGCCGAGATCCTGCTGATGATCTGGATCGGCTACGAGATCGGCCTGTACTTCGGCTGGAGCCGGATGGACGCCATCTTCCTGGGCGCCATGCTGGCCGTGTCCTCCACCACCATCATCGTGAAGGCCTTGAACGAGCTGGGCATGAAGAACGAGAAGTTCGCCCAGATCATCTTCGGCATCCTGATCGTGGAAGACATCCTGGCCATCGGCATGATCGCGCTGCTCTCCGGTATCGCCACCAGCGGCTCGGTCAACTCGGGCGACGTCTTCACCACCGTCGGCAAGCTGGTGCTGTTCATGATCGTCTCGCTGGTGGTCGGCATTCTGGCGGTGCCACGCCTGCTCAACTTCATCTCGCGCTTCAAGAGCCATGAAATGCTGCTGGTGGCGGTGCTGGGCATCCTGTTCGGCTTCTGCCTGCTGGTCATGAAGCTGCAGTACAGCGTGGCGCTGGGCGCTTTCCTGGTCGGCGCGGTGATGGCCGAATCGCGCCAGCTGCATCGCATCGAGCGCCTGGTCGAGCCGATTCGCGACATGTTCTCCGCCATCTTCTTCGTCGCCATCGGCCTGATGTTCGACCCCACCGTACTGGTCAAATACTGGATGCCGATCACCGTCATCACGCTGGCCGTGGTGTTCGGCAAGCTGATCAGCTGCGGCCTGGGCACCTTCGTGGCCGGCCAGAGCGGACGCACGCCCATGCGCGTGGGCATGGGCCTGGCGCAGATCGGCGAGTTCTCCTTCATCATCGCCGCGCTGGGCGTAAGCCTGAAGGTAACCAGCGAATTTCTCTACCCCATCGTGGTGGCGGTCTCGGCCGTCACCGCCTTGCTCACGCCTTACCTGATCAAGGCAGCCGACCCGCTCTCGGCCAAGGCGGTGACGCTGGTGCCGAGCAAGGTCTCGGGGCTTCTGGGGATGTACTCGCGCTGGCTGGAAAGCCTGCAGCCGCAGGGCGACCGCGCCGAGCTGACCAAGATCATCCGCCGCATCCTGATGCAGGTGCTGGTCAACCTGGCGCTGGTGATCGCCCTGTTCCTGGGCGGCGCCTTCTTCGTCGATGGCCTGAGCAAGTATTTGTCCGGCTGGACCCCGGATCCGGACGTGCAAAAGGCCATCATCTGGGGCTGCGCACTGGTGATTTCGCTGCCGTTCCTGATCGCCACCTACCGCAAGCTGCAGGCCCTGTCCATGCTGCTGGCCGAGGTCGGCGTGAAGCCCGAGTTCGCGGGAGCGTATACTTCGGGTGTGCGCAAGGTCATTTCGGAAGTGCTGCCCATCATGTCGATCGTCGGCATCATGCTGCTGATCTTCGTGCTCTCGGCCAGCATCCTGCCGCCGCTGAACCTGCTGGCCTTTGTGCTGGCGGCCGTGGCGGGGCTGATGTGGCTGCTGTGGAGCAAGCTGGTCAAGCTGCACTCCCGGCTGCAGATCGCGCTCTTCGAAACGCTGGACGAGCAGCCCGACGACGAGCATTGAAACGGCGCGGCTTGCGCCGCATCCCTACAGAATTATTTACGTTTGACTAACACATCATGACTCAAGACGAACTGAAACAGGCGGTCGCCAAAGCCGCCATCGACTACGTGGTCGACGGCGAAATCATCGGCGTGGGCACCGGCTCCACCGCCAACTTCTTCATCGACGAACTGGGCAAGATCAAGCATCGCATCAAGGGCGCGGTGGCGTCCTCCGAGGCGACGGCAGAGCGCCTGCGTTCGCACGGCATCCAGGTGCTCGACCTGAATGACGTCGACACCATGCCGGTCTACATCGACGGCGCCGACGAGATCAACGGCGGCGGCGCCATGATCAAGGGCGGCGGCGCGGCGCTGACGCGCGAGAAGATCGTCGCCTCGGTGGCGCAGAAGTTCGTCTGCATCGCCGATGGCTCCAAGCTGGTGGACGTGCTGGGCAAGTTCCCGCTGCCGGTGGAAGTGATCCCGATGTCGCACGCCGTGGTCGCCCGCAAGCTGGCCGCGCTGGGCGGCGAGCCGCGCCTGCGGCTGAAGGACGGCAAGCCGGTCGTCACCGACAACGGCTGTTACATCATCGACGTGCTGGGCCTGGCCATCACCGATCCGGCCGATGTCGAAGACAAGATCAACAACATCGTCGGCGTGGTCACCAACGGCCTGTTCGCGCGCCAGGGCGCCAACGTGTGCCTGCTGGGCACCTCGGAAGGCGTGAAGAAGCTGGAGTTCTGATGCGCCGATGAGCGATTCTTGCGGGCCGCTCCGGGAATGAAAAAGGCCGTGTCCATGGACACGGCCTTTTTGCTTGGTCACCTCAAATTTTTAATCCCTCATTCCGGCGCAGGCCGGAATCCAGTGGCGTTCGTCATGCTTCGCCAGCCGTTGAACGACGCTGGGTTCCTGCTTTCGCAGGAACGACGAGGAAGAAGGGGCTAACAACTTTCGTCGTTCCAGTTTTCTCTTGCCTGTCATCCCCCGCGAAGTCGGGAGGGCAGTGGCGTTCATTGGGCATCGCCGACCGTTGAACGGCAGGGCGGAGGGGCTGGCACCTTCTGGCGTTCGAGGTTCTCTCCTACGCGTCGTCTCTGCGAAAGCAGGGACCCACTGTCGTTCGTTACTTATGGCCGGCGATTGGGCGAAGCCAATTGCGGCCGGCCTACTTCTGCCCCGCCTTCGCTTCGTCCCGCGCAATCACCACGCTCATCTTCGCCGGATCGATGTACTTGCGCAGCGCCGCGTTGACCTGCTCCAGCGTCAGGTCGGCGATCTTCAGGTCCAGCTGCTGCTGCCAGACGAAGCTGCGCTCGAGGTTGAGCAGCGAGGTCCAGCCGCTGGCGATGCCGCCGTCCGAGGCGCGTTGCTGGTTGCGTTGCTGCAGGATGCCCGACTTGGCGCGCAGCAGTTCGTCCTGGGTGAAGCCGTCCTTCACCACGCGCGCGATTTCTTCGCGCACGGCGGCGTCGACGCGATCCAGGTTTTGCGGCGCGGCGATGGCGCGCACCGTGAAGTTACCGGCGTCGCTGATGGCGCCGATATTCAGGCCTGAGTAGATGCCGTAAGACAGGCCGTCCTGCTGGCGCACGCGGTCGGCCAGGCGCGACTTCAGGCTGCCGCCGCCCAACAGGTAGTTGGCCACGGCCAGCGCCGGGTAGTCCGGGTTGCTATCGAGCAGGCGCACGTTCTGGCGCGCGTAGTAGACGCCGTTTTCCTTGTCCGGGGTATTGACCACCTGGCGCGTGGCGGCGATATCGGCCCAGGTCGGCAACACGCGCGCATACGGCGCGGCGCTGTCCCAGCCGCCCAGCGCCTGGTCGATGGCGGCGCGTGCGGCGACGGCATCGAAGTCGCCAACCACGGCCAGTTCGCCGTTGTTGGCGCCGTAGAAGCGGCGGTGGAATTCCCTGACCTGCTCCAGCGTCACCGCGCGGATGCCGGCGATGCGTTCATCCAGCGTCTGCGCGGCGCGCCAGTCGCCCGCCGGATAGTGGTTGAAGTGCAGCGCCAGGGCCTCGGCCGCGCGCGCTTCGGGTTCGTTGCGGGAGGCTTCCAGCGAGACCAGGGTTTCGCTCTTGAGCTGCTCGAACTCGGAGGCGTCGAAGCGCGGGCGGCGCAGCACCTCGCCCACCAGCGCCAGCGACGGCGCCAAGTTCTCGCGCGTGGTCTGGAAGTTGTAGACGTTGCCGCTGATCTTCAGGCGCGCGAACTCGTCGGCCAGCTGGCGACGATCCAGGCGCTCGGTGCCGCGCATGAGCATGGCGGCGGTCAGTTGGGCCACGGCGCGCTGACCGACCAGGGTTTGCGCGTCGCCGAACTCCAGGTTCATGCGCACCGAGACCGTCTCGCCGCGTGACTTCTTGGGCAGCAGCGCCAGCTTCAGCGCGGTGTGCGGCGCCTGGCCGGGCGCCACCAGCGTGGTGCGCTGCTCGATGTTGCCCGGCGCCGGCTCGAAGGCTTCGCCGGCGGCCACCGGTGGACGCGGCTGGTACTGCGCCAGCAGCGAACCGACGGTGGGCGCGGCCGGCACGTCGGCGCGCTGCGGCTGGTCTTCCGGCACATACAGGCCGACGGTGCGGTTGTCGCGGCGGAAATACTTGGCCGCCGCGGCGGCGACGTCGGCCGAGCTCACGCGCTGTTCCTCATCGCGGTCAAAGAACAGCAGACGCCAGTCGCCCAGCGCGATGGCGGAGGACATCGCCACCGCCAGCTGCTGCGGATTGTTCTGCAGCTTTTCGAAGATGTTGCCGCTCTCGCGGCGCAGGCGGTTGATTTCCTCGTCGCTGGGCGGGGTGGCGGCGAAGGACTCGATGGAGGCGATCAGCGCCTGCTTGACCGGTTCGATATCTGCGCCCGGCTTGACCACCGCCACGATCATCTGCAACCCCGGCGCATAGCCGTTCAGTTGCATCTGGTAGATGCCGCTGGCTTTGCCGGTTTCCACCAACGACTTGTGCAGGCGGCCATTGGGCGTGTCGGCCAGGATGGCGCCGGCGAAGGCCAGCGCGTTGGCGTCCGGGTGCAGCGAGGAAGGCATCTTGTAGGCCACCGCCACCAGCTGGATGTCGCCCTTGCGGCGGATCACGAACTGGCGCTCGCCGTCCTGGGTCGGCTCCACGGTCCAGAACTCGGGCAGCTTGCGCTTGGGTTTGGGCATGCGGCCGAAGCTCTGGTTGACCCATTGCAGCGCCTGCGCCGGGTCGAACTTGCCGGCGATCAGCAGCACCGCATTGTCGGGCTGGTAATAGGTGCGATAGAAGGCCTGCAGGTTCTCGATCTTCACGTTCTCGATGTCGCTGCGCGCGCCGATGGTGGCGCGGCCATAGCTGTGCCAGTCGTAGGCCACGCTCTGCATGCGCTTCAACATCACGCTGGTGGGCTGGGTCTCGCCGCTTTCGAACTCGTTGCGCACCACGGTCATCTCGCTGTCGAGGTCCTTGCGCGCGATGTTCGAATGCAGCATGCGGTCCGCTTCCATGGCGATGGCCCAGCGCAGGTTGTCGGTGCCGGCCTGGAAGGTCTCGTAGTAGTTGGTGCGGTCCAGCCAGGTGGTGCCGTTGAAGTTCATGCCGCGCTTGCTGAACTCCTGCGGGATCGCCGGGTAGTTGGGCGAGCCCTTGAACATCAAGTGTTCCAGCAGGTGGGCCATGCCGGTTTCGCCGTAGTTTTCGTGGCGCGAGCCGACCAGATAGGTGATGTTGACCGTGACCGTGGGCTTGGAGTCATCCGGGAACAGCAGCACCTTGAAGCCGTTGGCAAAGCGATACTCGGTGATGCCCTCGGCCGATGGCCCCTGCGTGACGCCGGGCGGCAGCGACGATGCTACGGCCGCAGCGTTGGTCGCAGCGACCTTGGCGCGCGTCGGCGGGGTGGTCGTGGTATCGGCGGCAAAGGCGGGCAGGCTCAGCAGCGTAGTCGAGAGGCTGATGGCGAGGACGGAAAGGCGCGGTGCTCGGAAGGGCAACTTGTTCTCCTGCGGGAATGACATGGAAGGGGCATTGTAGTGCCTGTTGATGCAAGGCATCAGTCCCAATAAAAAACGCCGCCGGGGACAATCCTCGGCGGCGTTGTTGTGCGTAGTACGTCGTGCAGTACGGCTTACTCGCTCGGCGGCACGTAGCCCTGGGCGGCGTCGGCGCCGTCGCCGAAGAAGTGCTTTTCCATCTGCGTGGCCAGGTACTTGCGGGCGCGGGCGTCGGCCAGCATCAGGCGGTTTTCGTTGACCAGCATGGTCTGGTGCTTGAGCCAGGCGGCCCAGGCTTCCTTGGACACGCTTTCATAGATGCGCTTGCCCAGTTCACCCGGGTACGGGGGGAAGTCCAGACCTTCGGCTTCCTTGTTCAGTTTGATGCAGTGGACCATGCGTGCCATGTCGATTCCTTGTTCAGTTGGGGTGTTGCGCCGGCGGGCTCTGCGTCGTGTGCTTCCCGTCGAGCCTGATGCCGGCAGTGATTCGGTTCAATACAGGTTCTTGATCAGCACCTGCGACTTGCGCTGCCAGTTGTAGATCTGCTGGCGATCCTGCGGCAGGTCACTCACGCCGGACAGCACGAAGCCGCGCTTCAGGAACCAGTGCGAGGTGCGCGTGGTGAGCACGAACAGCTTGGTCAGTCCGGCTTCGCGCGCGCGCGTTTCGATGTGCTTCAGGATACGGTCACCGTCGCCCTGGCCCTGCACTTCTGGGTTGACGGTGAGGCAGGCCATCTCGCCCATGCGTTCCTTGGGGAAGGGGTAGAGCGCGGCGCAGCCGAAGATCACGTTGTCGTGCTCGATCACCGAGAAGTAATGGATCTCGCGCTCGATCAGCTCGCGGCCGCGCTTGACCAGCGTGCCGTCGGCTTCCAGTGGCTCGATCAGCTTCAGGATGCCGCCCACGTCCTCGATGGTGGCCTGGCGCAGGCTCTCCAGGTTCTCGTAGGTGACCATGGTGCCAACGCCGTCGTGGGTGAACAGTTCCAGCAGGGCCGAGCCGTCGGTGGCGAAGGGCACGATGTGCGCGCGCGAAACGCCGGCGTTGCAGGCCTTGACCACGCTGGCCAGGTAGAACGCGGCGTCGGCCGGCAGGAAGCCCGCCGACAGCACGGCCTCGGCCTGGTGCGAGGACAGCTCGCGGATCTCGGCGCCGCCGGCGTCCTTCATCAGCGGCGTTTCCGACAGGAAGATCAGCTTCTCGGCGCGCAGCGCGATGGCCGCCGACACCGCCACGTCTTCCATGGTCAGGTTGAAGGCCTCGCCGGTGGGCGAGAAGCCCAGCGGCGACAGCAGCACGATGCCGCCGGCGGTCATGATCGGCTGGATCACGTCGGCGGCGATCTTGCGCACCACGCCGGTCAGCTGCAGGTCGACGCCATCGATCACGCCCATCGGGCGCGCGGTGACGAAATTGCCGGAGATCACGCGGATCGCGGCGTGCGCCATGGGCGTATTGGGCAGGCCCTGGCTGAAGGCGGCCTCGATATCCAGGCGCAGCTCGCCGGCGGCTTCCTTGGCGCATTCCAGCGCGGCCGGATCGGTCACGCGCAGGCCGTTGTGAAAGCGCGCCTCGACGTTGCGCAGCGCCAGCTGCTCGGCCACTTGCGGGCGCGAGCCGTGCACCACTACGATGCGGATGCCCAGCGCCAGCAGCAGCGACAGGTCCTGCGCCAGCACCTGCAGGCCGCCGGCGGTGACCAGCTCGCCCGGGAAGGCGACCACGAAGGTCTTGCCGCGGAAGGCGTGCACGTAGGGTGCGACTGAGCGCAGCCAGTTGACGAATTCGGTCTGATTTTCCATGACGCGCATTATAACCAGCGACGGCGCCGGGCGTGGATTTGCGGCGCATTGTTGCAAATCCGGTCGCAGACGCCGCCGCCGATCCGCCCGGCCGCCCGGGAAGGCGCGCCCAGCCTGCCCGGCATAGCCGCGGCGGGTATAATGTCGGCCTCATGTCAGTTACCAAAGCACCTACTCCTTCGCCCTCCGGAAAACCGCAACCGGACGCCCAGCGCCGCCCGCGCCAGCCCAACCGGCCGGCCGCCGCCGAGAACGCCGCGCCGCCGGTGCGCAATCCCTTGCCGCCGGTCACTTTTCCGGAAGAACTGCCGGTATCCGGCCGTCGCCATGAAATCGCCGAGGCCCTGCAGAAACACCAGGTCATCATCGTCAGCGGCGAGACCGGCTCCGGCAAGACCACCCAGCTGCCCAAGATCTGCCTGGAGCTGGGGCGCGGCGCCAAGGGCCTGATCGGCCACACCCAGCCGCGCCGCATCGCCGCGTCCTCGACCGCCAAGCGCATCGCCCAGGAATTGAATTCGCCGCCGGGTGAGCTGGTCGGCTACAAGGTGCGCTTCAACGACACCTTGTCCAAGGGCGCCTGGATCAAGCTGATGACCGACGGCATCCTGCTGGCCGAGACGCAGACCGATCCGCTGCTGCGCCAGTACGACACGATCATCATCGACGAGGCGCACGAGCGCAGCCTGAACATCGACTTCCTGCTGGGCTACCTGAAGCAGCTGCTGCCCAAGCGCCCCGACCTGAAGGTCATCATCACCTCGGCCACCATCGACGCCGACCGCTTCGCCCGCCATTTCGGCCGCGAGGTGAAGGGCGCAGAGGGTATGGAGGTGATTCCGGCGCCGGTGATCGAGGTCTCCGGCCGCCTGTATCCGGTGGAGATCCGCTATCGCCCGATCGACAATGCCGACCGCAGCGGCGTCTCGGCTGAAGTGGCGCAAGCGCGCGCCCGCGCCGAAGGGCGCGCTTCGCAGGCGCAGAAGGATCGCGAGCAGCGCGACCTGATGGACGCCGTGGTCGACGCCGTCGACGAGCTGGCGCGCATCGGCTCGGGCGACGTGCTGGTGTTCCTGCCGGGCGAGCGCGAGATCCGCGACGCCGCCGAGGCGCTGCGCAAGCACCATCCGCCGCATGTGGAAATCCTGCCGCTGTTCGCCCGCCTGTCGGCGACCGAGCAGGAGCGCGTGTTCAAGATCAGCAACGCGCGCCGCATCGTGCTGGCCACCAACGTCGCCGAGACCTCGCTGACGGTGCCGGGCATCCGCTACGTGGTCGACGCCGGCCTGGCGCGCGTGAAGCGCTACAGCTACCGCAACAAGGTCGAGCAGCTGCAGATCGAGCCGGTGGCGCAGTCGGCCGCCAACCAGCGCGCCGGCCGTTGCGGTCGCGTGGCCGCAGGCGTGTGCATCCGTCTGTACGACGAACAGGATTTCCAGCAGCGCGCCAAGTTCACCGACCCCGAGATCCTGCGCTCCTCGCTGGCCTCGGTCATCCTGCGCATGAAGTCGCTGCACCTGACCGATGTGGAGAGCTTCCCCTTCATCGAGCCGCCGCCGGGCCGGGCGATTGCCGATGGCTACCAGCTGCTGCAGGAGCTGGGCGCGGTGGAAGAGCAGGGCGGCGTCAACCGCCTGACCTCGCTCGGCCGCCAGCTGGCCAAGCTGCCGCTGGACCCGCGCGTGGGCCGCATGATCCTGGCCGGGCGCGACAACGCCTGCCTGACCGAGCTGCTCATCATCGCCGCCGCGCTGTCGGTGCAGGATCCGCGCGACCGGCCCATGGACGCGCAGAACGCCGCCGACAACGCCCACAAGAAGTTCGCCGACGAGAAGTCCGAATTCAGCAGCTACCTGAAGATCTGGAAGTGGTTCGAGGATGCCATCGAGCACAAGAAGTCCAATCGCCAGCTGCAGGACCACTGCCGCGAGAACTTCCTCTCGCAGCTGCGCCTGCGCGAATGGCGCGACGTCCACTCGCAGCTGCTGACCATCGTCAAGGAACAGGGCTGGCGCATGAACGAAGCCGCCGCCACCTACGACCAGCTGCACCTGGCGCTCCTGACCGGCCTGCTGGGCAACATCGGTTTCAAGGGCGAGGACGACGCGCAATACCTCGGCGCGCGCGGCATCAAGTTCAACATCTGGCCCGGCGCCCACCTGACCAAGAAGCCCGGCCGCTGGGTGATGGCGGCCGAGCTGGTGGACACCGCGCGCCTTTACGCGCGCTGCAACGCCAACATCCAGCCCGAGTGGCTGGAAAAGCTGGGCGGCCACCTGCTGAAGAAGTCCTGGGGCGAGCCGCGCTGGGAAAAGCGCGCTGCGCAAGTCACGGCTTCCGAGCGCGCCACCTTGTATGGCCTGGTGGTGTACAGCCAGCGCCGCATCAATTACGGCAACATCAATCAGGTCGAGGCGCGCGAGATCTTCATCCGCGATGGCCTGGTGGGCGGCGACTTCGAGACACGCGCACCGTTCTTCGCGCACAACCAGAAGCTGGTGCGCGAGATCGAGAACCTGGAACACAAGTCGCGCCGCCTGGACGTGCTGGTGGACGACGAGCTGATCATCGGCTTCTATGACAAGCTGATCCCGGCCGAGATCTGCAACGGCGTTGATTTCGAAAAGTGGCACAAACAGGCCACGGCCGCCGATCCCAAGCTGCTGTACCTGAACCGCGACGACCTGATGCGTCACGAGGCGGCCGGCGTCACCACCGAGCTGTTTCCCAAGACCATGAACGTGGCCGGCATCGCCATGGCGCTGTCGTATCACTTCGAACCGGGCGCCGCGCGCGACGGCGTGACCTTGACGGTGCCGCTGTACGCGTTGAACCAGGTCTCGTCCGACCGCTGCGAATGGCTGGTGCCGGGCATGCTGAAGGAAAAGGTGCACCTGCTGATCAAATCGCTGCCGCAGAAGCTGCGCCGCCACTGCGTGCCGTTGCCGGACTATGCAGCCAAGTTCTGCGAGCGCCAGGAGGAACGCAAGACCTTCGGCCGCGGCAACCTGATCGACGCCATCATCGCCGACATCCGCGAGCAGATCACCATCCTGGTCAAGGCCGGCGACTTCAAGCAGGAGACGCTGTCGGCGCACCACCAGATGAATTTCAAGATCATCGACGAGCACGGTCGCCAACTCGACATGGGCCGCAACTTGGCGGCGCTGCAGGCCGAGTTCGGCGGCCAGGCGCGCCAGCAGTTCCAGAAGCTGGCCGAGCAGGTGGCGATCGCTCCGCGTGACGATGACGAGGGCACCGCAGCGCCGGCCGCTGCTGCCGCGCCATCCGCATCCGCCAAGCCTGCACAAGGCAAGGCTGATGCCGCATCCGCAGCGGCCCCGGCTTCTGCCGGCGAGTACAGCAACCTCACCGGCTGGAGCTTCGGCGAACTGCCAGAGCTACTGGAGATCACGCGCGGGTCCGGCAAGCAGGCCGCCACGCTGATCGGCTTCCCGGCGCTGGTGGACCGCAAGACGCATTGCGACCTGGAAGTCTTCGACGACCCGGCCGAGGCGGCGCGCTTCCACTTCGCCGGCCTGCGGCGGCTGTTTGCGCTGCAGATGAAGGAGCAGCTGAAGTTCCTGGAGAAGAACATCCCCGGCCTGCAGCAGATGGGCATGCAGTTCATGGCGCTGGGCTCGCAGGAAGAGCTGCGCGAGCAGATCCTCAACGCCGGCCTGGAGCGCGCCTTCCTGCAGGATCCGCTGCCGCGCAACGCCGACGAATTCAACAAGCGTCGCGACGAGGGCAAGGCGCGCCTGAGCCTGCTGGTCAACGAGATCGCCCGTCTGTGCGCCCTGGTGCTGGCCGAGTACTATTCGCTGCCCAAGAAGCTGCAGGGCATCAAGGCGCATCCGCAGGCCGCGGCCGACATGCAGTCGCAGCTTGCGCAGCTGGTCGGCAAGCGCTTCGTGGCCGAGACCGACTATGGCAACCTCAGCCACTACCCGCGTTACCTCAAGGCCATCAACGTGCGGCTGGACAAACTGCGCGCCGATCCCGCGCGCGATACGCGCCTGCTGGCCGAGTGGAACCAGGTGGCCTTGCCGTACCAGCGCGCCCTGAAGGACCGCGCCGGCCGCGTCGATCCCAAGATGACCGAGTTCCGCTGGATGCTGGAAGAGCTGCGTGTGTCGCTCTATGCGCAGGAGCTGAAGACGCCGATGCCGGTGTCGGTCAAGCGGCTGCAGAAGGTGTGGGAGAGCATGCAGCGCTGATGACCTGCGCGTGGCGCTGACGGCGGTGCGCTGATGTGCAGGCGCCTGCGCTGCTGTTAGAGTGGCAATCTGCCGTCGCGCGCGTGCGCGGCGCAGGATCAATCGACAACAAGGGGGACGCATGTTGCACCGACTCAGCAGTGCCCGGCCCGCGGCGCGGGCATGGTCCGGAAAGATCTCCATACTGGCCGCGGCGGCCGCCTTGTCGGCCTGCGCCGCCAAGCAGATCGACACCCAGACCTTCGTCGACGTGCCGGTGGAGGTGCCGCGCCTGCTGGTGGTGTACCAGCCCAACCAAGCGGCTGCGGCCGAGCCGGTCGCCGAGGCAGCGGACAAGGCTGCCGGCGAGGGTATCACGCCGGCGGCGGCCACCGTCGCTGCCACGCCGGCCGCCACCATGGCAGCCCGCCAGGCTCAGCGCGAACGCGTCAGCGACGCCCTGGGCGATTCGCTGGAAGAGCGCCTGCCGTCCGGGCTGGCCGCAGCCGGCATCAATGCGCTGTTCGTGCGCGCCACCAGCGTCACCACCGTACTGAACTCCAAAACCGCGCGCGCCTCGGTCTCGCATGTGCTGTACCTGCGCATCCAGGATGACAAGGAAGACTGCGGCCCCAGCGGCAATTGTTCTTACCGCGTCACCCTGCGCGCCACGCTGCTGCGCTCGGGCGCGGCGCCCACGCTGTGGCGCACCGACCTGCAGGAGGCGTATTTCACCTCGTCGCGCATCGATGTGGCGCGTTTCGACGATCTGTCCGAGCACTTGGCCAGGGCGGTCGCGCCCATGCTCAGGATGCCGGCCGGGGAGAGCGCGCCTCGCTGAATGCGGGAAATGCCGCGCAAAATGGCGGGCTGGCCGCAATCCCGCGTCAGACGGGGATTTTTCGCGTAAAATCACGCATCCTTTGAAATTGTCGAAATACCATGTCCATCAAGTCAGATAAGTGGATCCGCCGCATGTCGGAGCAGCACGGAATGATCGAGCCCTACGAGCCGGGCCAGGTGCGCCTGGCTGCCGACGGCAGCAAGATCGTCTCCTACGGTACCTCGTCCTACGGCTACGATATCCGCTGCGCCGACGAATTCAAGATCTTCACCAACATCAACTCGACCATCGTCGATCCCAAGAACTTCGACGAGAAGTCCTTCGTGGACTTCAAGGGCGATGTCTGCATCATCCCGCCGAACTCGTTCGCGCTGGCGCGCACGATGGAGTACTTCCGTATCCCGCGCAGCGTGCTGACGATCTGCCTGGGCAAGTCGACCTACGCGCGTTGCGGCATCATCGTCAACGTCACCCCGTTCGAGCCGGAGTGGGAAGGCTACGTCACGCTGGAGTTCTCCAACACCACGCCGCTGCCGGCCAAGATCTACGCCGGCGAAGGCTGCGCCCAGGTGCTGTTCTTCGAGAGCGATGAAGTCTGCGAGACCTCCTACAAGGATCGCGGCGGCAAGTACCAGGGCCAGCACGGCGTGACGCTGCCCAAGACCTGATCGGTCTGCTCTTCCTGCTTGTTGAGAGCATCAAAAAAGGCCTCCGGATGGAGGCCTTTTTCGTTTTCGCGGCCAACGCCGCAACCTGCAACCGCAAACGCGTCAGCGCCGCACTTGCGGTTGCAGCGTTTGCCTTAGCGGCGCTTTGCCGCCGCGCCCAGCTTGTGTGCCTCTTCCCGCATCAGCGCCGCCGCGCCGCTGATCTCGCCTTCGCGGTAGGCCAGGTGCAGCGGCGCTTTCAGCTCGGGCGCGTCGTTCAGCTTGAGGTAGGCGATGCCTTCGGCGTTGACGCGTGTGAGCGAGGCCGGGATCACCGACACCCCCAGGCCGGCCGCCACCAGCGACAGCGTCGACAGGTTCTTGCTGGACTCCTGCATCACCCGCGGCGAAAAGCCGGCGGCATGGCAGGCGGCGATGATGGTGTCGTACAGGCCGGGGCCGCTGGGGCGGCGCGTCATGATGAAAGACTCCTCGGCCAGCGCGGCCAGGGCGATGCTCTTCTTGCGTGCGCCGGCGGCCAGCGGATGGTCCACCGGCAGCGCCGCCACCATCTCCTCGACCAGCATGGTTTCCATCGTCAGGCCGCTGGCGTCGCCCACCGGCGAGCGCACGAAGGCCAGGTCGAGCCGTTTCTGGCGCAGCGACTCAACCAGTTCGTGGGTGTTGGTCTCTTCCACCTTCAGGGCGACGTCGGGCGCGGCGGCGCGGAAGGCGCGGATCACCGCATGCACGAAGGGGTGCAGCGACGCCGATTCGGTGAAGCCGACCGCGATGCGGCCCATCTTGCCTTGGGCGATGCGGCGCACGCCGGCTACGGTTGACTCCAGTTGCGCCAGGATGGCGCGCGCGTCGGCCAGCAGGGCGACGCCGCTCTCGGTCAACTCCATGCCGCGCGGCAGGCGGTTGAACAGCGTCACGCCCAGCTCCTTCTCCAGCACGCGGATCTGCTGCGACAGCGGCGGCTGCTGGATGCCGATGCGTTGCGCGGCCTTGGTCAGGTGGCCTTCTTCGGCGACGGCGATGAAGTAGCGCAACAGGCGCAAATCGATATTGGGTGACATATCGTATAAATATGAATTAAGTATTTGACATATATTAGACAAAAACCCTCCCCAAGAGTAGCCTTTCATCCATGCCGCCGATCCGGCGCGACATCAAGCTGAACCACCGTAGTCACTGCAAGACGAGATCAACATGAGCACTCCCGCACCCGCACCCGCACCCGCATCCGCCCCGGATACCCCGGCAGCCGCCGCAGCAGCGACGGCGGCGGTCCCCACCTCCAAAGAACTGTTCCTCGGCTTTCTCGGCCTGGGCATGACCGCCTTCGGCGGCGCGCTGCCGCTGGCGCACCGTATGATCGTCGAGCGCCGCCGATGGTTGTCCGAACCGGAGTTCGTGCAACTGCTGGGCCTGTGCCAGTTTCTGCCGGGCGGCAACATCATCAACCTGTCGGTCGCGCTGGGGATGAAGTTTCGCGGCGTGAAGGGCGCGCTGGCGGCCATCTCCGGCCTGATCGCGGTGCCCTCGGCGGTGGTGGTGCTGCTGGGTATGATCTATCAGCACTTCCAGCACGACCCCAACGTCAAGCACCTGTTCGCCGGCCTCGCGGCGGCCGCGGCCGGCCTGCTGATCCAGATGGCGATCAAGATCGCGCTGCCGCTGCGCAAGAACCTGGTGCTGGCGGCGGTGGCGGTGGTGTGCTTCATCGCGATCGCGCTGCTGCGCATTCCGCTGGTGTGGGTGATGCTGGTGATGACGCCGATCAGCGTGTTGCTGACGGCGCGCTACGGCGACCGTTTTTCGGCCAAGCCGCAGGTGAAGGAAGTATCGAAGGACACCGCGAAGGAGGGCGCAAAATGAGCCAGACCCTGATCGCATTGGCCGTCATCATGACCCAGCTCTCGGTGCTGGCCTTCGGCGGCGGCAATACCATCCTGCCGGAGATGCAGCGCCAGGTGGTGGAGGTGCATCACTGGATGACGGCCGAGGATTTCAGCGCGCTGTTCGCGCTGGGCCAGGCCGCGCCGGGGCCGAACCTGATGGTGGTGACGCTGGTCGGCTGGCATGTGGCCGGCTTCTGGGGGATGCTGGTGACCACCTTCGCCAAGTTCGGTCCGTCCTCGCTGATCACCATCGTCATGCTGCACGTGTGGGAGCGCTTCAAGGACAAGCCGTGGCGCCGCCACGTGCAAGCCGGCCTGCTGCCGGTGACCGGCGGCCTGGTGGCGGCATCCGCGCTGCTGATCGCCCAGGCCTCGATCACCCACGGCTTCCTTGCCGCGATCACGGCGGCCACTGCGGTGATCGCATTGAAGACCAAGATCCATCCGCTGTGGCTGCTGTTCGGCGGGGCGCTGGCGGGCTTCTTCTACCTCGGTTCGTTCTGAGCCGGATTTAAAAAAACGACCTGCTTACTCCGGCCTGAAGATGTCTTCGATCTTCAGGCCGAAGGCCTTGGCCATTGCAAAGGCCAGCGGCAGGCTGGGATCGTAGCGGCCGGTCTCGATGGCGTTGACGGTCTGGCGCGAGACGTTCAGGCGCAGCGCCAGGTCGGCCTGGCTCCAGCCCAATTGGGCGCGCAGTGCGCGCACATTGTTTTCCATGATTTGCCTGATCAGTGCTTGGGGCGATTGCTGATCGCCTCTTTCACGCTGAGGAAGCACCACACCGCGCCCATCACGGGCCACACTGTGAACATGCTGAGCTTGGGGAAGCCGGCGTTTTCCAGGAAGCCGTAGGTGAAGGTCCAGCCGGCCGTGACGCCGGCGGTGATGGCCAAGTGCTCGACCGAGATCTTGCGCATGAATTCGTCCGAGCGGCGGATCTGCCGCACTACGGCCCAGATGGCCAGCAGGAAGGGCAGCATCGGCGCCAGGTAGACCACGGTCTGCAGCGGCCCGTGTTCCAGTCGCATGCCATAGCGCAGCGACAGGATCAGCACGATCACGTAGGCGACCATGGCGCCGCCCATTTCCCTGTAATAACGATTGTAAGGCTTGAGTTCGGACATGACTGACTCCTGTGCGATGTAAAGGATGCTTTACATCGTAGTCAGCCTTCGCGACCGTGTCAAGTTTGCTTTACACCGAAATCGGCAAGGTAAGAAAAAAGCCGACACCGGAAAACGGTGTCGGCTTTCTCTTTTCTGGCACGCAGCGAGGCGGCCGAGGCCGCCTGCGCGAGACAGGTTTTAACGCTTCACGCAATCCACGAAGTAATCGCGGCGGCCGTTGACTTCGCGCTTGACCAGGCCGTGCACGTCGGTTTCGAAGCCCGGGAATTTCTCGTTGAAGTCGCGAGCGAATTTCAGGTAGTCGACGATGGTCTTGTTGAAGATCTCGCCCGGGATCAGCAGCGGGATGCCCGGCGGATACGGGGTCAGCAGGATTGAGGTCACGCGGCCTTCCAGCTCGTCCAGCGGCACGCGTTCGATCTCGCGGTGCGCCATCTTGGAGAAGGCGTCCGAGGGCTTCATCGCGGGCTGCATGTCCGACAGGTACATCTCGGTGGTCAGACGCGCCACGTCGTAGGCGCGGTAGGTCTCGTGGATCTGCTGGCACAGGTCGCGCAGGCCCAGGCGCTCGTAGCGCGGGTTGCGCTGGGCGAACTCGGGCAGGATGCGCCAGATCGGCGCGTTCTTGTCATAGTCGTCCTTGAACTGCTGCAGCGCGGTCACCAGCGTGTTCCAGCGGCCCTTGGTGATGCCGATGGTGAACATGATGAAGAACGAGTACAGGCCGCACTTCTCGACGATGACGCCGTGCTCGGCCAGGTACTTGGTCACGATCGAGGCCGGGATGCCGGTCTCGCCGAACTGGCCGTCCAGCGCCAGGCCCGGGTTGACGATGGTGGCCTTGATCGGGTCCAGCATGTTGAAGCCCGGCGCCAGGTTGCCGAAGCCGTGCCAGTTGTCTTCGGCCTTGATGACCCAGTCTTCGCGCTCGCCGATGCCGTCTTCGGCAAACTTGTCCGGGCCCCAGACCTGGAACCACCAGTCATTGTCGAATTCCTGGTCGATCTTCTTCATGGCGCGGCGGAAGTCCAGCGCCTCAAGGATGGATTCTTCCACCAGCGCGGTGCCGCCCGGCGCTTCCATCATGGCCGCAGCGACGTCGCAGGAGGCGATGATGGAGTATTGCGGCGAGGTCGAGGTGTGCATCAGGAAGGCCTCGTTGAAGGCGTCCTGGTCCAGCTGCACGGTTTCCGATTCGCGCACCAGCACCTGCGAGGCCTGCGACAGGCCGGCCAGCAGCTTGTGGGTCGACTGGGTGGCGAAGATCATCGACTTCTTGGCGCGCGGGCGGTCGCGGCCGATGGCGTGCATGTTCTTGTAGAAGTCGTGGAAGGTGGCGTGCGGCAGCCAGGCTTCGTCGAAGTGCAGGGTGTCGATCTCGCCGTCCAGCATTTCGCGCAGGGTCTCGACGTTGTAGACCACGCCGTCGTAGGTCGACTGCGTGATGGTCAGGATGCGCGGCTTCTTGTTCTTCGCTTCGCGGGCGAAGGGGTTGGCTTCGATCTTCTTCTGGATGCTTTCCAGCGTGAACTCTTCCAGCGGGATCGGGCCGATGATGCCCAGGTGGTTGCGGGTCGGCATCAGGAACACGGGGATTGCGCCGGTCATGATGATCGAGTGCAGGATGGACTTGTGGCAGTTGCGGTCCACCACCACGATGTCGCCTGGCGCCACGGTCGAGTGCCAGACCATCTTGTTGGAGGTCGAGGTGCCGTTGGTGACGAAGTAGCAGTGGTCGGCGTTGAAGATGCGCGCGGCATTGCGTTCCGAATTGGCGATCGGGCCGGTGTGATCCAGCAGCTGGCCCAGTTCTTCCACGGCGTTGCAGACGTCGGCGCGCAGCATGTTTTCACCGAAGAACTGGTGGAACATCTGGCCCACCGGCGACTTCAGGAAGGCCACGCCGCCCGAGTGGCCGGGGCAGTGCCAGGAGTAGGACCCGTCGTTGGCGTATTCCACCAGCGCGCGGAAGAACGGCGGCGCCAGGCCGTCGAGGTAGGACTTGGCTTCGCGGATGATGTGGCGCGCCACGAACTCCGGGGTGTCTTCGAACATGTGGATGAAGCCGTGCAGCTCACGCAGCACATCGTTGGGGATGTGGCGCGAGGTGCGGGTTTCACCGTACAGGTAGATGGGAATGTCGGCGTTCTTGTGGCGAATCTCGCCGACGAAGGCGCGCAGGGCTTTCAGTGCGAAATCGGTTTCCTCGTGGGAGCCGGCGCCCAGCTCTTCATCGTCGATCGACAGGATGAAGGCGGAGGCGCGCGATTGCTGCTGCGCGAACTGCGCCAGGTCGCCGTAGCTGGTCACGCCCAGCACTTCCATGCCTTCGGCCTGGATGGCGTCGGCCAGCGCCCGGATGCCCAGGCCTGAGGTGTTTTCGGAGCGGAAGTCTTCGTCGATGATGACGATGGGGAAACGGAATTTCATTGTGTTCTCCAGGGCTTGAGCGCTACAGCGCCGGAGGCGTTACGCGCTCAGGGGTGAAAATAAGCTGCAGAAGACTGCAGGAACTGCGCCTGGGCTGGCAGGGCTTGCGCGCCGAAAAAAAAGAAAGCCGGATTGTCGCAGATATGCGCCGAAGGCGTACGCCGTCAACAAAAAAATACGGAAAAAACAACGGCGGAGGGCCGCCGCGGCTCAAGGTCTTTCGTATGTCACAAAAGCGTAGTTGAATCCACCGGTTTCAGCGCGGTGTTCTTCGCGCGCCGTTTCCTTCCATTGCTGCGGATCCAGCGCCGGGAAGAACGCGTCGCAATCGAATGCGCGTTCGATGCGCGTGATGATCAGGCGGTTCACCAGCGGCAGCGCTTCGGCGTAAATCTGGGCGCCGCCGATGACGAAGGCCGGCGCCGATCCGGCCAGCTCGGCCGCAGCCTGCAGCGAAGAGGCGGTTTCCACGCCGGCGTGTTGCCAGCCGGCATTGCGGGTGATCACGATGTTGCGGCGGTTGGGTAGCGCGCGGCCGATCGACTCGAAGGTCTTGCGGCCCATCAGGATGGCGTGGCCGGAGGTGGTGCGCTTGAAATGCGCCAGGTCTTCCGGCAGATGCCAGGGCAGGGTGTTGTTGATGCCGATGCCGTTGTTCTGGTCGGTGGCGACGACGATGGTGAGGTTGCCTGCGGAAGTGCTCATGCGCGCGTGATCCGGGTGTGGGTTGGAAAGCTCGGCGGGACAGCGGGACAGCAGCCCGTCGCAAACACGGAATGTTACAGGAGCCATGCTGCATCACGGAACTTTCTGTTCCACCGCCGCCCTTATACCTGACAGTGCATAGATCGAAAACAGTTTCGACGTAGAGCTAAGGCCGCACAGGGAGCGATGCGACGGGTCCGCCACCGCGTATCGCGCAAGGGGTTGCGATGGCAGTTCGACGCAGGCAGCGCCTTCAGGCGGCCCGGCAGTCCCGTCAGGCGGGCTTGCTGGTGAGCAATATCTCCGGTCAATGCCGGATTCAAGCCATCCGCACGAACAATTCACGCAACATTTGGGTAAACTAGCGCCTGCTTTCCAGGCTGGGGTCGGGCGGTGCATGCCGCCGGTCCAGGGCCGGAACAGACCGGCGAGGGCGTCATTGCCGTCCCGGGGAAAGCATTCCAACCAGAAAATTGCATGTCAGACAAAACAATAATGCCGCTTCACACCACATCATGGCCTGCGACGGGATCCCCATCGCCGCGCAGCGCCGCAAGACCGTCCTGGTGGCGCCGTCTTGTTGTTCCGGCAACCCTGATGGGTTTGCTGGCGCTCCATCAGGCGGCATTCGCCTTCGATTTCAATACCGTGGCCGCGCGCGCCAAGGCGCTGGCCGGCAAGTCGTACAAGAAGCCGTCCGACGACCTGCCCAAGTCGATCAAGGACCTGAGCTACGAGCAGGCCAACCAGATCCATTTCCGCGCCGACAAGGCCTACTGGCGCGCGCAGAAGCTGCCGTTCGAGCTGTCCTTCATCCACCTCGGCGGCAATTTCAACGAGCCGGTCAGGGTCAATGAAGTAGTCGGCGGCGCCGTGCGCGAGATCAATTTCAGCCCGGCCCTGTTCGACTACAGCGCCAACCGCAACATCGACCCGCGCCAGCTGCGCAACGTCGGTTTCGCGGGATTCCGCATCCGCTATCCGGTCAACTCGTCCAAGGTCAAGGATGATGTGCTGACCTTCCACGGCGCCAGCTACTTCCGCGCCATGGGCAAGGGGCAGGGCTACGGCCTGTCGGCGCGCGGTCTGGCGATCGACACCGCGCTCTACTCCGGCGAGGAGTTCCCGCGGTTCACCGAGTTCTGGCTGGAGCGCCCCTCGGCTGAGGCCAAGGAGCTGGTGGTCTACGCGCTGCTGGATTCGCCGCGCGCCACCGGCGCCTACCGCTTTGTGTTGAAGCCCGGGACTGACACGGCGATGGACGTGAAGGCGCAGATCTACCTGCGCAGCAACGTCACCAAGCTGGGCATCGCGCCGTTGACCAGCATGTTCCTGTTCGGCGAAAACCAGCCGGGCCCGGGCGACGACTTCCGTCCCGAGGTGCATGATTCGGACGGCTTGCTGATGCAGTCGGGCACCGGCGAATGGCTGTGGCGTCCGCTGGTGAACCCCAAGCGCCTGTTGGTGACGTCGTTCTCGTTCGACAACCCGATGGGCTTCGGCCTGATGCAGCGCGATCGCGAGTTCTCCAGCTACCAGGACCTCGATTACAACTACCAGTCGCGCCCCAGCGCCTGGGTCGAGCCCAAGGGCAAGTGGGGTGCGGGCCGCGTGGAGCTGGTGCAGATTCCCACGCCCGACGAGACCAACGACAACATCGTCGCCTACTGGATCCCCAACACCATGCCCAAGCCGGGCCAGCCGTTGAACGTGGAATACCGCCTGCTGTGGCAGAAGGACAATGAAAAGCGTCCGCCGCTGGCCTGGGTCACCCAGACCCGCTTCGGCCATGGCTACCGTCCCAAGCAGGAAGGCAAGCAGGACGACACCCAGGCCCTGGCCATCGACTTCGACGGCGGCAGCCTGAAGAAGCTGCCCGCCAGCGCCCGTGTGGAAGGCGTGGTGGAGGCCGATGCCAACGGCAAGATCGCGAGCGTCACTACGCGCAAGAACGATATGACCGGCGGCTGGCGCATTGAAGTCAAGCTGCGCCGGGTAGAAGATAACAAGCCGGTCGAGCTGCGCGGTTTCCTGCGCAACGCCAATGGCGGCACAACCTTGTCAGAAACGTGGAGCTACATATTACCCCCCAACTAAGGCAGACATCGGCGGCATCCCAGGCGCTCGAGGACTATCTCGCGCGCCTGCCGTTGTCGCCTGAGCAGCGCCACGAGCTGGCCGCACGGGCGGGGGCGATTGCCTCCGGCGACCCGGTGGCCGACCTTCACCGCGTGCTGGCCGAAGCCTCCGGGCGCGCGGCCGGCGAATCGATCACCCCGGCCCAGGCCTCGGTCGACGCCCGCCTGCACCTGATGTATCCGGCTGCCGGCGATGCGCCTGCCGCCGCCAGCGTGCCGCCGATCGGCGAAGATCGCGGCGAGCCGCATATCGCCGTGGCGCCGCCGCTGAACCGCAAGTCCATGGTGCCGCGCCCGTGGGGCGAGCTCAATCCGTTCTCGCGCTGGGTGGAGGAAGAGAACCGCCGCCTGGAGCGCCGCCCCAGCCGCTGGCGCCGCAAGAAGAAGGCCGCCGCGCCCGAGCATCCGCCCGAGCCGCACTACGTCGAAGACCACCTCGACAAGTCCGACGCGCCCGACCCCAAGGGCCACTGGCAGCACACCGGCAACATCCGCCGCATCACGCTGCTGATCCTGATGGTGCTGCAGACCTCGATGGCCACCTACTTCATGAGCGACGTGCTGCCGTATCACGGCACCAAGCCGCTGGAGATGCTGGTGCTGGGCCTGTTCGCGCTGCTGTTCCTGTGGGTTTCGGCCGGTTTCTGGACTGCCATGACCGGTTTCCTGGTGCTCATGCGCGGCGATGACGAATACCTGATCTCGCACGAGAAGGCTGGCAACAAGGACATCGCCCGCGATGCCCGCACCGCCATCGTCATGCCGATCTGCAACGAGGATGTGGCACGCGTGTTCGCAGGCCTGCGCGCGACCTACGAGTCGCTGGAGCGCACCGGGCAGCTGGAGCACTTCGACTTCTTCATCCTCTCCGACAGCGGCGAGGCCGATATCTGCGCTGCCGAGACCGCGGCCTGGGCGGCCCTGTGCCGCGAGACCGGCGGCTTCGGCCGAATCTTCTATCGCCACCGTCGCCGCCGCGTCAAGCGCAAGAGCGGCAACCTGGACGATTTCTGCCGTCGCTGGGGCGCCGACTACCGCTACATGGTGGTGCTGGACGCCGACAGCGTCATGACCGGCGACTGCCTCACCAAGCTGACCCGCCTGATGGAAGAGCATCCCGGCGCCGGCATCATCCAGACCGCCCCGCGCGCGGCCGGGCGCGACACCATGTACGCCCGCATCCAGCAGTTCTCCACGCGCGTGTACGGTCCGCTGTTCACCGCCGGCCTGCACTACTGGCAGCTGGGCGAGTCGCACTTCTGGGGCCACAACGCCATCATCCGCCTCAAGCCCTTCATGAAGCACTGCGCGCTGGCGCCGCTGCCGGGCCGCGGCAACCTGTCTGGCCCCATCATGTCGCACGACTTCGTCGAGGCTTCGCTGATGCGGCGCGCCGGCTGGTCGGTGTGGATCGCCTACGACCTGGACGGCAGCTATGAAGAGATGCCGCCCAACCTGTTGGATGAGTTGAGTCGCGACCGCCGCTGGTGCCAGGGTAACCTGATGAACTTCCGCCTGTTTCTGGCGCGCGGCATGCACGTGGTGCATCGCGCGGTGTTCGTCACCGGCGTCATGGCCTACGTGTCGGCGCCGCTGTGGGCGCTGTTCCTGATCCTGTCGACCATCCTGCTGGCGGCGCACACGCTGATCGATCCGCAGTACTTCACCTCGCCGCGCCAGCTGTTCCCGATCTGGCCGGAGTGGCATCCGGAGAAGGCGCTGGCATTGGTCTCGGCCACCGCCACCATCCTGTTCCTGCCCAAGATCCTGGCGGTGCTGCTGTTCGCGGTGAAGGGCGCGCGCGGTTTCGGCGGCGCGCTGGCGCTGTTCGTCAGCATGGTGATCGAGCTGCTGTTCTCGATGGTGCTGGCGCCGGTGCGCATGCTGTTCCATACCCGCTTCGTGCTGGGCGCCTTCCTCGGCTGGAACGCCGGCTGGAAGTCGCCGCCGCGCGCCGACAACGAAACCGGCTGGGGCGAAGCGATGCGCCGCCACGGCTGGCATTCGGTGCTGGGCCTGGTGTGGGGCGGGCTGGTGTACTGGCTCAACCCGTCCTTCATCTGGTGGCTGATCCCGATTGCCGGGTCGCTGGCGGTGTCGGTGCCGGTGTCGGTGCTGTCCTCGCGCGTGAGCTTCGGCCGCGGCTTGCGCCGCGCCGGCCTGTTCAAGATCCCGGAAGAGACTTCGCCGCCGTTCGAGCTGCTGGAGACCGTGCGCCACTTCAACGAGACGCCGGCGCTGCCTGGCTTCGTCGAGGCCGTGGTCGATCCCTCCTTCAACGCGCTGGTCTGCGCCACCGCGCACGCCCATCCGACGGTGCCCAAGCTGACGCAGCACCTGCGCGACAAGCTGGTGCGCACCGCCTTGAAGGACGGTCCGGACGCCCTGAACGACAAGCAGAAGAACAGCCTGCTGGAAGAACCCGGCCTGCTCTCGCAACTGCACCAGGCGGTGTGGAGCGGCGTGCCGGAGGTGCATGCCGACTGGCTGGCGGCGATGCGCAACACGGCTGAGATGCCGGACGTGGCGCCGCAAGCATTGGCGGCCTGAGGGAGGCCGCACGACCGACGATGCGGCCGGAGTAATCCGGCCGTCATCTTTTTCTGAAATCATTATTCGCCGTCCACGCAAGCCATCATGACCGAGCCGCACGACAACCCGCAGCATCAGGATCAGCCCCACGCGCACGCTTCGCGCAAGCGCGCGCTGATCGGCGGCGGCGTGCTGGTGGCGGCGCTGGTGGCCGGCGGCGTGGTGTTCTGGCAAAACCGCCCGGCGCCGCAGCCGCCCAAGCCGGTGGCCGTCAAGCTGGAAACGGTGAAGGTCGAGAAGGCCGACATCGAGCAGGTGGTCAACGCCACCGGAAACGTGGTGGTGCAGAACTACGTGGACGTCG
This sequence comes from Herbaspirillum sp. LeCh32-8, assembly GCF_017814915.1. Taxonomy (GTDB): domain Bacteria; phylum Pseudomonadota; class Gammaproteobacteria; order Burkholderiales; family Burkholderiaceae_D; genus Herbaspirillum. Next base: position 286,044 of record NZ_JAGIPZ010000002.1, read on the forward strand.
GCGCCAAGGTCGCGGGCCAGATCGCCGATGTCGACGTCGCCATCGGCGAGACGGTCAAGGCCGGCAAGTTGCTGGTGACGATCTCGCCGGCGGTGCAGAGCAGCCGCATCGAGAACAACCGCGCCCAGCTGGCGCGACTGAAGGCCGAACTGGCCGGGCAGAATGCCCAGCTCGACTTCGCCCAGCTGCAGTTCCAGCGCCAGACCCAGCTGAAAGCCGAGAACGCCACCCGCGAGGAGTCGTACGAGTCCTCGCGCATGAACATGTACGCCGCAGCCGCCCGGGTCGACGCCACCAACGCGCAGATTCAGCAGACCGAGGCCGCCATCCGCGACGATGAGGCGATCCAGAAGCAGAACCGCATCGAAGCGCCGGTGGGCGGCACGGTGGTCACCATGAACGCGCGTCCGGGCCAGATGGTCGGCGCCAACCAGGAAGCGCTGATGCGCATCGCCGACCTGTCGCGCATGACGGTGCAGGTGCCGGTGGCCGAAGAAGATGTGACGCGCCTGCAAAAGGGCATGACCGCCTACTTCAGCACCCCCGGCTACCCCGGCAAGCGCTGGAGCGGCAAGCTGCGCCAGATCATGCTGTTGCCCACCGACGACTCCGGTCGTCATGGCAAGAAGGCTTTCTACACGGTACTCTTCGACGTCGCCAATCCCAGCCGCGAGCTGATGAGCGGCATGACCGCCGACGTCTACTTCGTGCTGGCCCGCGTCGAGCACGCGCTGACGATTCCGCTTTCGCTGGTGACCAAGCCCGCGCTGGACGGCACCCAGGGCGTGAAGGTGGTGCTGGACGGCGGCAAGCTGGACGCGCGCCGCATCAAGATCGGCATTCGCGACGGCGAGCGCGCGCAGGTGCTGTCCGGCCTGAAGGAGGGCGAGCAGGTGCTGCTGCCGGCCAATCCGGCGCCGGCCGGCGCGCCGCAGGGACAAGCTCAGCAGTAAGCGTGGGCGCCCGGCTTGGGCCGCGCGCGCAGATTCTTTAAAATGGAGGTCGGCATTCAGGGGATTGCATGCCCGCCATGGATCATCACCTGATCCCGGCTTCGTCGCTTCACTACCCATTGACCTGACCACAACCCGTCCGGCCCATGACATTGCGCAGTTCACATTCAGCTTCACGATCGACCTTGCCAGGCCTGCGGCCGCTGGCGCTTGGCCTTGCGCTCACCTTCGCGCTGGCCGGCTGCGCCACGCGCGAAGTCGAGGTCGACCCGGTCACCGCGATGCAGGTGCCCGACAAGTGGGGCGGCGGGGCCGTCGCCGACGTTACCCGCGCCGAGCAGCTGTGGCCCGACTCCGACTGGTGGAAGCAGTTCGGCAGCACCGAGTTGTCGACCCTGGTGGATGAAGGGCAGAACAACAACTTCGAGATCGCCGCCGCATTTTCCCGCGTCAGGCAGGCCGAGGCGCGCGCCCGCATCGCCGGCGCGCCGCTCTTGCCAAATGCCAGCCTCAGCGCCAACGCCGCGCGCGACCTGCCGATCTCCGGCGGTTCCCCTACCAATTCGGCCGACGCCACGCTGCAGGTCAGTTATGAAATCGACTTCTGGGGCAAGAACCGCGCCGGCGTCGACGCCGCCGAAGCCTCCCTGCGCGCCAACCGCTACGACCGCGAGACGGTGGCGCTCACCGTGACCAGCGGCATCGTCTCGACCTATCTGCAGGTACTGTCGCTGCGCGACCGGCTGGAAATCGCGCGCCAGAACATCGGCAACGCCGAGCGCGTGTTGAAGCTGGTGGAGGCGCAAAGCCGCGCCGGCTCCGCCTCGCCGTTGGATCTGGCGCGCCAGCGCTCGGCACTGGCCAATCAGCGCCAGCTGATCCCCGACCTGCAGCAACAGGAGCAGGACGCGCAGACCGCGCTGGCGATCCTGCTGGGGCGTCCGCCGCAGAATTTCATGGTGAAGGAAAAAGGCCTGGCGCAGATCCAGATGCCGCGCATCTCGGCCGGCCTGCCGTCCGAACTGCTCACCCGTCGTCCCGACATCCGCCGGGCCGAAGCCAACCTGGCCGCGGCCAATGCCAACGTCGCCGTGGCGCGCGCGGCGCTGTTCCCCAGCATCAGCCTGACCGCTTCCACCGGCGCGCAGAGCAATGCGCTGCTGTCGCTGTTCGACGGTCCCAACCTGTTCGCCCGCATCGGCACCGGCCTGATCGCGCCGATCTTCGACGGCGGCCGCCTGCGCAACCAGCGCGACCTGGCCATCGCGCAGAAGGAGGAGCTGGTGCAGGTCTACCAGCAGAGCGTGATCAACTCGCTGTCGGAAGTGGAGAAGGCGCTGGGCGCGATCCGCAGCCTGGAAGAACGCTATCGCCTGAAGAACGGCGAGGTCGACCAGGCGCGCTTCGCCTTCGAGCTTTCCGAGATTCGCTACCGCGCCGGCGCCGAAGACCTGATGGTGGTGCTCGACACCCAGCGCACCCTGTCCGAGGCGCAGAACCAGCTGGGCCAGATCAAGCTGCAACGCCTGCAGGCCACCGTCTCGCTGTACAAGGCGCTGGGCGGCGGTTGGCACGACAACGCGCCGGGCAACGGCGCGGTGGCGCCCTGAGGATGGCAGGCCCGGACGGCCATAAAAAAAGCCCGCATCTGCGGGCTTTTTTATTTGCGCAGCGACGCAGCGTCTTGCCTGCGATCACACTGCCATCGGCGCGGTCAGCGGCGCGTGGTGCTGGTAGTTCTCCAGCGAGAAATCGCCGGGTTCGACCAGCTCCAGCCATTCCGGTTGGTACTTGCCGGTGACGGCGAAGTCCGGCACGCGGTCGGAGATGACCAGCTGCGGCGCGGCGAAGGGCTCGCGCTTCAACTGCTCGGTCACCATCTCGATGTGGTTCTCGTAGATGTGGGCATCGCCGACGAAATAGGTGAACCAGCGCGGCTTGTAGCCGGTGAGGCGGGCCACCAGGTGCAGCAGGGCGGCGCCTTCGGCCAGGTTGAAGGGCGTACCCAGGCCGATGTCGTTGCTGCGCACGTACAGGCACAGCGAGATTTCCCTGGTTGCCTGGTTCGGCAGGAATTGATAGAGCAGGTGACAGGCCGGCAGCGCCACTTCGTCCAGCACCGCGCAGTTCCAGCCATGGAACAGGATGCGGCGGCTGCTCGGGTTGTTGACGATGGTGTCCAGGCACTCGCGCAGCTGGTCCACCGCCTTGTACATCAACACCTTGTTGCGGCCGTTGTCGGTGAGTGCGGAAACCAGGCTGAAGCCCTTGCGCTGCGCCGCTTCGATCTGCGCGGTCTGGTCTGCGTCGATCACTTTGTAGGCCGGCCATTCGCGCCACTGAACGCCATACACCGGACCCATGTGATTTTATCTACTGCGTTTTTGTCCATTACCTGACTATATATGGGATTTTTAAGGAAAGTCAACTAAACATTTTATTGAGTTGTTCAATACGGGCGCTGGCTGTGGATTAGGAAGTTGTTTCTCTGCCATTTATTGTATAGAGGCAGTCTTAAATGTCATTTCAGCCATATAACTTCACTCTACCATCGGCGTCAGGCAAGGTAGCGTTCCTGGCCTTATACTCTTGGTATCCGCATTTGAAAGAACCTTCCCGTGAAGCAATATCTTGAGCTCTTGACCGACATCCTGGAGAACGGCGCCCAGAAAGGCGACCGCACCGGAACCGGCACCACTTCTGTCTTCGGCCGTCAGATTCGCCACAACCTGGAGAAGGGCTTCCCCCTCCTGACCACGAAGAAGCTGCACTTCAAAAGTATTGCCAATGAGCTAATTTGGTTCTTAAACGGCGATACGAACATCAAGTGGCTGAATGAGAACGGCGTCACCATCTGGAACGAGTGGGCGACCGAGGATGGAGAGCTGGGACCCGTATACGGCAAACAGTGGACCGCCTGGCCGACGAAGGATGGTGGCACCATCAACCAGATTGACTATGTCGTTGACGCCCTGAAGAACAACCCGAACAGCCGCCGCATCCTGTTCCATGGCTGGAACCCGGAATTCCTCCCCAACGAGCGCCAGAAGCCCCAGGACAACGCCAAGGAAGGCCGTATGGCTCTTCCCCCGTGTCACCTCCTGTATCAGTTCTACGTGGCTAACGGCAAGCTGTCGTCCCAGTTGTACATCCGCAGCTCGGACAGCTTCCTGGGCCTGCCGTACAACATTGCGTCGTTAGCGCTGTTGACCCACATGCTGGCGCAGCAGTGCGACCTGGTGCCTCACGAAATCGTTGTGAGCATCGGCGACCTGCATGCGTATTCAAACCACATGTCCCAGATTCAGGAGCAACTGACGCGCGACACTCGTGCACTGCCGCAGTTGGTTATCAAGCGCAAGCCTGAATCCATCTACGACTACAAGTTTGAGGACTTCGAGATTGTCGGGTATGACCCGCATCCGTCGATTAAGGCGCCTATTGCTGTGTGACGTAGGTGCTGGATAAAAATGAAAAGGAGGCTTCGGTCTCCTTTTTTGTCGCTGATTTTCGCAAGCACCTATTTGTAGACTTCTTCGGTCTTCATTTGAATTGAACCTGACAGTTTTTTTAGTGTGACCAACACATGACGAAAGTACGTCGCGTCAATTTTTAGTTCCTCCCCTTGGTTGCCGCGACTTTTGTTGCCGGCCTTTTTGAGATATGAATCGTTGATGAGTCCACTGTTATGAACAATGATGTCGCGAGAAGCCTTTATTTCAAAGAAATCAGTCAGTAGGTCAGCATCCAACTCAATTGAAAGTACCTCGCCAGTTTTTCTCATGTACTCGGCAGGTTTGGAATACATCAACTCTTCGCTCTTCATGATGGCGAACCGACGAATTACTTCCTCTCTGCTTTCTGTGCCCAAGAAAAGGTCTAGTGGAACGCCGGTCTTGCCGTCGACTAAGAGACCAAGTTTCTTCGGGTGAGAAATTGCTACGAGAGCAATGCAGTCCTGAATGAAGGCCTCTACGCGAGAGACCATTGAGATGATATTGGTTTCAAATATTCCACGGTCATGTTGAGAAGTGAATAGTGTGCCAATGTCTTTGTCGAGCCGCCGACTGAAGACAACCCCGCTACGTTTCGGTACTGAGTACCGCCTCTTTGCTTTGCTTTTTGACTCCAGTAGTAATTTCGCTTGAGACTTTAGTGAGGGCCTCAGAAGGTCTGTAAAAATCCATGCATTGTTAAGGTATCGATAAAGGGCAATGTGCTTCCGATATATTCCTATCGAAACCGGGCTATCTCGCATGGTTCATAACTCCGTAGGCTGCGATGTTCATAAAGTATCCAACCCCAGGTCATATCAGATGAATCGCCTCAAGCGGCCGCGCTTTTAGGAACACTGTCGGCGTCATTGGGTTAAAAGTATGCTTATCAGCCCGCTCGGAAGTTTGAATAGAATTTCTGGCCTTTGCCAACATATCTTTGCCTCGACGTTGTGATGCTGGAAGAGGAATTTCTTTACTCATTAAATCCGTTGCGCTCGGAGCTTTGTCGCGATTGTTCTTGTAGTGTTGCTGTACTACTTCGCTTCGCTTCTGAATGAATGTCGCAACCAAGTCGTTGTGCGAACCTTTTGCGAGGTCATCTAACCACTTTACGACTGCGGCAATATCCGCCTGCAGTAGCGTAGCCAGATGCTCCGGATTCAGGAAGTAGCTTTCAACATCGCTACCTTCTGTAATGAATGGCGTGGCGCCTACTGCAAGGATTTTCTTCGATACTTCCGAAACTTCTTGGTCAGTCATAAAATCACGGTCACGATGGATAACTATTTTTGTCCCAGGATATTCTGCGTGAAGAAATTCAGCCAATATCAATGCAGAATCTAGTCGACTAGATGTTCTGTAGCTATAGAACAAGGTTTCCTTCTCTGAAAAGCCATTCGCGAATACGAGCGTTCGGATGAACGAAAGAATCGTATCTTCAGTAAGAAACACTGTCTTAATATGGCCTGCGCGGATTTTGTCAAAATTATCAATCGCGCCAAGGTCTAGCAGAATCGGGAGGATATCTGGTGCTATACCTTGCTGGAAAACCTTTCCTTCTTTGAGCCAAACGAAATTTGAATCCTCATATAGCGATTCAACAAGATGTCGACTGTGTGTTGATATCAAAATCTTCGTTGCCGTCTCTTGGGCGACTAGCCTTAAGGCCGCTGCAAGTAGGACTTGATTGTCTGGGTGAAGATGTGAATCCGGCTCGTCTAAGAGCAGTAGTTTTGGAGCCCAGAGAGTGACATATGCAAATATCTGAAGAGCCTGAAGGACACCAGTCCCAACTAATTCTAGTGGTCGTCTACCAGCCGGTCCGGTTGTGGACACCCAGACCTCGATGTAGATATCGCTCTTCTTATCAAAATTGACCAGAAGGTAGAAGTTCGGAAACAGTAAACGCATCCGTTGGACTAAAAGCGTCATTAGGTCACGCTCTTTGATGATGAGGAGGACGTTTCGGAGGTAGAGATTGGCATCGCCGCTAGCAACTCCTCGCCGAACTACGCTCTCTGAACGAAACTGCTCAACCTGTGGAATTCCTGCCAGTCCAGGAACATAGATGGTAAACATCGCATCGGCGTTTGCCATGGCTTGTCCAAGCTTTGTCGCGCCCGTTCTGACGCAGCCAACGTTTCCTTCGTTTCGTCCGCGATATATCCGAATTAGATGAGCCAGTTCTGCATTGTCTTCGGGGAAGCGCGCCTTGATTTCAAGAAAACCAAAATGACTTTGGTTTGAATATGGAGCGCCATGGCGTAAGTGTTCGAACTGTCGTGCAGGGCAAAAGAGAAGTGAGTCCTGTGGAAACGTCTGCTTCTCTGCCATTTTCGCTGCAATCGCTGCAGCTATAGAAAAGTGAATCCCTTGCAGAACACTGCTTTTCCCAGAATTGTTTCCCCCAACTAAAACGTTGATGCCTCGTAATTGAATTTCGGCTTTCTGTACCTTCTTGAAGCTTTCTAGCCTCAATGACGTCAATTCCATTGCCATCCCTTTTTCTTGTGTTTTTGGTACCCCTATGTAAAAAATATCATAGTTTCATCTACCCTTCGTAGCTAATCTATCGCACTGGCGTGAACAAAAAGGGGATATGAGAATGAATAAAGACTTGAGTGCGCAGGATTTTGAATTGCTCAAGGGGGAATTGGTCATCGCTTTGGGTGAGGCTGTGTGGGCTTTCTCACTTGTTGAAAAACAGTCGTATTTCTATATCAAGGCATTCTCCGAACTGCCTATGCTTCAGATACTGGCAGGCCAATCATTTGGTGCGCGAGTTAAGGCAATTGGCTACTTGGTTCAGGCTGGTTCGTGTGAGGACTACCACCGGAACAAGATTAAGAAATTGTTCGAAGATGCGTTGAAACTTGCCAAACGGCGAAATGTGCTAGTCCACAGTCCTTGGAGCATATGGATTGACCCGCGGTCAACGGAGTTGCGAGACCATGTGCAAGATGCAAAACAGCTTGAGAATGTGAATTTGGAATCGGTACGCTCATTTGCAACGGAGGCGCGCGAACTAGCTGAGCTACTTGCCTTGGCACTAGCTGAAGTTCGGAAATGGAACTATCCGGAAAATGAGCCAAAGGTGCTGCGGTAGGCTACGCAGGCCGGCACATGCTGACCCAGCGCTGCAGGTCGCCGTACTGGTGCATATCAAGCGCCAAAGCACTATCTCGGGCGAGCATGCTGGCGAAGCGTGCGAGAGTTTTCTCGGTGGAAGAGCCGATTCCCTCAACCCCGAGCATTCCTGGTTCTCCGGAATCTGCCAGGACTCGGCGTCCATTGCCATCTATGAAGCTGGCTGGGGAGAGTTGCTCGGCCTTGTCAGGGGAGTGAGCGGCCTCGCTCGCTAGCGCAATCCAGCGGCTCAGGTCGTCAAATTGCTGGCCGTTGAGTACGCCGGCGGTCCAGTCCGAAAGGTGAGACGCGAAAAGCGCCAAAATCAATTCGGTCGTGGACCCCATTCCCTCGCGCCCGTCCATCCCTGGCTGCCCCGACTTGGTCAGCACTCTACGGCCATTCCGGTCGATGAAGCTTTCTGCGGGAAACACGCCGTCTTTCCTGTTCATCTTCGCAGCTCCTTTGATTTTTTCTTGAGGCTCAAAAACGCCAAAAATTGTATCAGAGGAAACTGCGAAAATTGGTGTAACATTAAAATAAGGCTCGTGTTTAAAATAGAAAAGTAGTATATGAAAAGTTTAGCAAAGGTTTTGTATTTTTATGCCGATATGTCTGCATAAAAACACCGTATATATGGGGTGTAAAGGCATATTTTGCAAAATTTATACTGCTGAATATTTTATACGAGGTATAGTATTTATCTCGTGTTTGTAATTGCTTAACTCGAGATATTTAAATTATGACTCGCATTTAATTTGTTGAGAAAACGCAACAATTCAATTTCTGTAAAAGAATTAAAAACTGGCTAATTCGACTCAACAAAAATTGTGTCAGCAGGCCTAAAAATCCAGCTCTTTGAGTTCTGCTGCAGATAGGTCTCGTGTGCGCTGTGTCGATTCCCGAGCACGCAGAAGAATGAGCGCCGGGTCGGACTCCAGAATCAGACTGGCAAATGTGGCGCCTGGCGCAATCGCATCTAGGTACCGTAGCACCTGTCCAATGGCCAAGCCGGGGTCGCCCTTCTCTATGCGGTAGGCCGTATTGCGCGATATTCCCGCACGCAGGGCCGCATCGGCCTGCTTCATCCTTCGCGCGTGACGCAAACGAGCAAGACGCTCCCCGAGGTGGACCAACTTTTGTTTGAGGTTCGGGTGCGCGGTGAGCATCACTGATTGCCGTACTTTCATGTTCGTTTAATCAATCGCTATGCCATTAAGGTTCGATTTAACGAGCATGCTTGTCTCAGTTATCGCAGCCACGTCTCAGCTGTTTTCCAGTCCCGCCGAGGGCGTGTCATCCCAGCCGTCGACACGCGGCAGCCCTTGCGGCATCTCTACCATCAGGTCGGCCAGCTTGTGTCGTAGGCGGGGTGGCGCTCCTATGAGCCTATGCGCTTGCATGGCCGCATAGGTCGCAATACTGCCAACGAGCTCCCGTTCGGGGGCGGTGTAGTCGGCGACATTCACGAGCGTCGGCGCCAGGTCCTTGATTGCTGTCGCCATCTTGGCTAATTCGTGCATCAGCTCCCCGTCCGTAATGCCTGCGACTGCAGCGAAACTGAGCAAGTCTGCTTCGCCAACCTGGTGCCCCAGGAACTGGTCCCCGAATGCCATCGCCATCTCCTGGAGCATCTTCTCGCCATACACCTGGACTGATACCAGGTCATAGAACGGCGCCGGCATAATGCCGCGGGCGGACTGTCGGAACGAGATGTTCTTGCCATGCGCGTCCGAGTTGCCAATCATCAGGTTGAACAGAGCCCATCGAACAATAGTCATCTTGGCGGCCGACGCATCCTCAAAAAGTGGCGCCAATCCGAAGACCTTCTCAAAGCTGACTCCGTACCGCCGCTCAGGGGGCCGGTCGTCATGCCCCCCGAGACATTCGTATTTTCTCCAGCTGGGCATATCCAATGCTTGGCATGCGTCGATGATGTGCGTCCTGCCGACCTTTCCTGGCTGCAGCACGTCGACGCCCGGAGCGTATGTCCGGTCGAAGCGCTCAATGAGCAAGACCGCCTCTGGGACTCGGTGGATTTGGACACGAGGCACGTCAAGGCCAACAGCCGCTGCTAAGGACATGCAGAAGTGTTCGTTGGCGACCAGGTATGGAGTTCTTTGCCTTTGAGGTTCTGGTTTCAACAGGTGGGTTGAAGTGAGTGAGCCACCGGCCAAGAACAGTCTTCCGTCGTGCCAAATGACTTGGAGCTTGTCCTGAACGCCCGCTAGTGACTGGTACCAAACACCGTCCCACTGCGCAAACGGGATGCACCGGTGGCGCGCTTGGATGCGCTCTGAAAGCTCTTCATCGTCGATTTTCCGGAGAAATGGAGCTTGAGCCGCTGGCAGAGCAGCCGTACCGCTGTGAAAGAAGAAGCTTGCGGCGCCGGCCGGTTCGGCACCAAAAAGGCGGCCCATGGCGAACAAGTTGTCGGCGCTCAGTCGACTGTATTTCATTACCGCCATTCGAGCATCGCCTTCGGGCAGTAAGTTTTCGACGAAGCCGTAAGTCGCTCGCCATTTGAATCCTTCCGCAGTCAAGCCAAAGTGCGGCGACAGAGGGAATGACTCGGTGGATGCCTGCCAATGTGGGTAGTAATAGAAGTCGAAAGCCGAGCGATGTAGTTCGCAACGAATGTTCCCGATTGCCTGTGCATAGCTGGTGACCAAGAGATGGCGTATCGCGCTCATGGTCTCTCCAGGTGCCAAATCCCGGCATAGCGTTCGGACGACCGGCGATACGACCATTCGAAGATATCTGCCGCGATGGAGGCGTCTCCAAACTCGTAGAAGCCTAGCATCGCCATCATGTAGTCGTGGACGTCGATATCGATGAATGCAATGGGGGCGCAGCGTGCCTTCACGAGCGGGATGTTCGCCACCACGCGACTAGCCTGCTTATTTCCCTCGATGAACACCTGCAGGTAGGCAATGTGCAGCCATAAAAAGAATGCGGCCTCTATGGGATTCCGGATTTCAGCTGACTGCGCGCATGCGAGCGCCAGCATCGCATCGATGTCTGGCACTCTGCGCAATGGCCGATACCGGGATTTTCCAACTTGCGTATGGACCGTTCTTGTACGCCCGAGATGGCGCGTGGACAGCATATCCTTCATGATTTGCACATGCGAGTTTCGGATGAAATCGATGGATAGTGGCCACTTTCGTCCGTATCGCAAGACCATCTTGATAGCGTCAGCGTTCGATACCAGAACCGCCTCGTCTCGCCATCCCGGGGCATCTTCTTCAAGTATCTTCTTGGCCTCCTCAAGCGACATTCGTTCGCGCTCCAGACGGCATGATGCCCATGAGAACTCCAGGACAAACTTATCCATGACCAGCGTGGGCATGAAGTATTCCTGGGCTGCACGCTGTTCACCAAGCGCAGCCAACTCCTCAGCCACTCCAGGTGGGAGCAATGAATCCACATTCGGACGATACTGTTTCAGGAGCTCCGGCCGATAGCTAGTAACTGGACGCTCCTCCCAGGGTTGGTCCAACGCAGCGAATAGCCTCTTCGCGGCCAGACTCCAAATTGGGTGCTCCTCATTCTTCATTGGGGGCATTCCGATACGCGTATGGGTTACGGCTTCTTGAGCCCGAACCTTATCGAGCACAATGTCTACCCGAGTTTTCACCGCTGGCTTCGCCGGCTCAAACAGTGAGCCCACCGCCTTTGACGCTGCCTCAGGGACGACGAGTACCTCTAGGTGCGCGCCATCCAGAAGTGCCAACAAGGTCGACACGTTGCAATCTTCCTGGCCAGCCAGTACACGGTGCACGACCGCTGGTGTGAGACCCGAGCGTGCAACGATGCTTTCTTCGCTAATGCCGTGCTGTTCCATGAAGGCCTGGACGGATGAGGCAATGTCTCCTGTTGTTCTCACCATATTTAGCGTCGTTTCAACTCGGGATTCCATATGCCTTCGAGGCAAAAGCCAGGATATCGCCGGGCAGATTGCATATAGGCCCAAGTGAACAGGTCCGCTGCAATTGATGTATCTCTGAACTCATAGAAGCCGACCTTAGCTTTCTGGTAGTCGATTTTGTCCACGTTGACGAAGGTGATAGGTACAAGGCCGGCCTTCAGCAACGGGATGTTCATGGCAGCGCGGCTCGTGCGATGGTTGGCCGTATCGAAGGGATGTAGATACGCCAGATGCAGCCACAGGAAGAAGGCGGCCTCGATGGGATTGCTAATGGCACATGCTTTCTGGATGAGTATGTCCATCATCTCCGCTAACATGAACGCATCGCTAAGAGGGAAATACTGGCTGCCAGGAATGTTGGTGGCGTGCTTGCGGAAGTCGCTTTTGCTACTCGGGTCGAAGTGACCTTCAATATGTTGCGAATTTATTGTCAGGATTCTGTCGCAGGTCAGGTCGAGACCATCATTCCACCAAATCAGATTGTTATGGACAATGAAGTGATTCAGCACATCAAGAGTGTCCAAATCATGTCGCAGTTCTTTTGACGAGAGCACTTTCCGAGCACCATAGCGTGACAAACTGCTACCTCTCAGGCGAGTGCCGCCCCAGATAAAGTCCATCATGAACAAGTCGCCCACGTCTTCATCGGTGTCACGACGGCCTACGGCGGCAGTTGATGCCTGCAAGAGTTCGTGCGCCAACTCCGGTGGCAACATGAAGCTGACGTTCGGCTGGTACTCGTTGAGGAACCGGTGATTATATTTAACAGCTTCTCTCTCATCGAGAGGGGTAGCAAGGCGTTCGAATAGTGCTTCTGAAGCTGCTGACCAGACTATGTCACGCTCAGTGCCTCTGGCGCCACTGAGTTGACGAAGGGAGTTTTGCCGGCCAATGCGAAGCAGCGACCGCAGGCCCAGGTCAATTGCCTCTTTTCTGGTTTTTATGCCGCACTCACGTTGGACATCTGCCATGAGGCCCACGTCGATTTCGATATTCGTGCGCATGTTTATCCCGGACGCATTCCCGCAAGCTGCATCTCGATAATGCGTTGCGACTCAGCCTTCAATATCGCGGCCTGCTCTGGCTCAAATCCAAGGTCGGCGAATACATTGCCCTCTGTGGGCGTTACGTGCGCGGAGTGGGTCTCGGTAGGTGTCATGCGACCAGCATGAGCGGTTTCGCTGACTAAAAAAAGATGAGCGCCGAAATAACAATTAATGGGGCTTTTCGTAACCGGAAAGATTGTTCCGGTACTGCCGATTTTGAGCAGATTCAGGAAAGTTTTTGCCGCTTCGTACGAACGGTAGAGCGTCGTATTATTTCAACGCCTTAGAGAAAAACGGCTTTTCGCCTAATGATTGCGGTTCTAATGCCTGCTTGGTAAGCTACATTGCAGGACCTCTTGAGCCGACTCGCGAGGTCGCCCGCCAAGTTCTGCTTGGCCTAGCAACCGCTAGGTAAGAGGAATCGGACCCGATGGACCAGAAGCCCCGCTCGTCGGGGCTTCTGCATTATTGCTCATTAAGTGAGCAATTCCGAGGCTGCCAATCTGGAGGCAGCGTGCCGAGACGGCAATAGAGGTTATCCACAGGCTTATCAAGTACAAATGGGGATAACGGCTGCCTGCCGTAAAACAGGCAGTGGTAGGGGTTAATGCCGCCCTAATCAAGTGAAGTTCTCGGTTTTCTCGAATCTCGGTAGAATCGCTCCCGAATCAACGGAGCTTACGTATGCCAAGAAAGCCAGTAAAACAGTCTGTGTCTGACATCGATGCTGCACCAGGAGGTGCCGCAGCGGTGGACCGTGCCCTGTCTATTCTGTCGGTGTTTGGAGTTGAAACAGAAACTTTGAGCCTGGTACAGATTGCCGAAGCGACAGGCCTATACAAAAGCACGGTTCTTCGACTGCTTGCGTCATTGGAGCATGGCCGTCTGATACAAAGATTAGATGACGGGCGCTATTCACTCGGTGTCGAGATAGCTCGACTATATTCCGCGTATTCGCATTCCTTTGCGTTGTCCGAGGTGGTTATGCCGGCGATGAGCCGGTTGGTAGAGGTGACCCGTGAAAGTGCGTCCTTCCACGTTCGTCAGGGGGACCAGCGGCTTTGCCTCTACCGAGTAGATTCTCCGCAGCCAATTCGTGACCATATTCGTGCGGGTACCTTGCTGCCATTGAATCGCGGCAGTGGAGGCCGAGTTTTGCTTGCATTCGAAGGCGAGCCTGGCGAACCATACGAGCAGATTCGCAATGACAAGCAGATGTCTTCTAACGGCGATAGACAGGAGGGTGTTTCGGGTATTTCATCTCCAGTCTTCGACGCAACGGGAAAGCTTGTTGGTGCCATCACGTTGACTATGCCATCGACGCGATTTAAGGAGACGCACAAAGACGCTGTTCTATCGGCAGCCAAAGAGATGACGCAGGGGCTTGGCGGTTCAACGCGGCTCTATGACAAATAAGCAGAAATGCTCAATATTATTTCCTCACTTCAATAGACGCTTTGGCAAGACCTAGTCTTTCACTGCATCTGCACCACACTCTTTAGGCCGCTTAGCGGCCTATTTTTTTGCGCCGAACCTTCTCTGGACGCCGCATTTCTCCCTATATCCAAGCCAATTTAATCTTGAAATTGCCGCTTCACTTTGCTGCTTTGCAGCGTGAAGTCGCCAGCGAATTCCATTGACAGCCCATTTGACGACTTCCATAATGTTCCTAAAACAGAACGACGTTCTGTAAGATAGAACACGGAGAAATGATGGAAAACATCTTGGTGAGCGAGGTTGGTCCACGTGACGGGCTGCAAGCCCTGTCGCGGGTGATGCCTACTGAAGCGAAATTGAAGTGGATTTCGGCCCTGGCGGCGGCCGGCTTGAAGGAAATTGAAGTCGGCTCGTTCGTACCGCCGAAGCTGTTGCCTCAAATGGCCGACATCGCCGAGGTGGTTGCATACGCGAAAACGATTCCTGGGCTGCACGTAACTGCGCTGGTCCCAAATCTGAAAGGGGCTGAGAAAGCGTTTGAGAGCGGCATCCACAAAATCACCCTCCCTGTATCCGTGAGCGAACCTCATTCCCTTTCCAACATCCGCAAGACCCATGAGCAGGTCATCGCAGAGGTGCGCGGAGTGATGGAGTTGCGGGACGCAAAGTACCCAGGCATTCATGTCGAGGCCGGACTGTCGACTGCGTTCGGCTGCACGATTCAAGGTGTCGTGCCTGAAGACGATGTGATTCGCTTGGCTGAAATCATGGCCGAACTTGGTGTGGATGAGATTGGCCTGTCAGACACGTCGGGTTACGCGAACCCTGCGCAAGTGCGTCGCCTTTTCCCGCGGCTGCAGCGCGCAGTCGGCGCACGTGCAGGTGGCGCGCACTTCCACAACACCCTGGGCCTCGGCTTGGCGAATGTGTTGGCGGCACTCGAGGTCGGTGTGACGACCTTCGATGCGAGCCAAGGCGGCATTGGTGGATGCCCGTATGCCCCAGGAGCAACCGGAAACATCGTCACGGAAGACTTGGTGTTCCTGTTGGAGTCGATGGGTATCAACACCGGCATCGATATTGAGAAATTGGTGGCCGCACGAGCTGTGCTGCTGGGCGGTCTGCCGGGCGAGGAGCTCTATGGATTCGTTTCGAACGTCGGACTTCCTAAGGGTTTTGAATACGGAGTGACACACGCATGAGCAACGAACAGCAAGCAAGCCTACCCCTGCAGGGTATCCGCGTCATCGAGTTTGTCCACATGGTCATGGGACCGACCTGTGGTCTCGTTCTGGCGGACCTCGGCGCAGAAGTCATCAAGGTCGAACCTGAAACCGGTGATAACACCCGTCGGCTGATGGGCTCTGGTGCCGGATATTGGGTCACTTACAACCGCAACAAGAAGAGCGTGGCAGTGGACCTGAAGTCCGAGTCTGGAATGGCGTTCGTGAAAGAGCTGATTGCTTCCGCTGACGTCGTCACCGAGAACTTCCGCCATGGCGCGATGGAGAAAATCGGACTGGATTACGAATCGCTGAAAAGCATCAAGCCAGACCTCATCTACTGCTCGATGAAGGGATTCTTGCCGGGGCCATATGAGAAGCGTGCGGCTCTGGATGAAGTCGTTCAGATGATGTCGGGTCTTGCCTACATGACGGGCCCGGAAGGGCGCCCATTACGCGCGGGTGCGTCAGTCAATGACGTCATGGGCGGGATGTTCGCCGCCATCGGCATCCTGTCGGCGGTCATTGAACGCGCACGCACAGGCAAAGGCCAGCTGATTCGCTCCGGGCTTTATGAAAACTCGGCATTCCTGGTTGGCCAGCATATGGCGCAGGAACGTATCACCGGCAAGCCTGTGGCGCCGATGCCTAACCGGGTTTCTGCGTGGGCCGTCTATGACGTCTTCAGCGCGAAGGATGATGAACAGGTATTTATCGGGGTGGTCAGCGATACCCAATGGAAGCAGTTCTGTGACGTGTTCGGCTTGACTGAATTGGCTGCTGACCAATCTTTGGCTCTGAATAATCAACGCGTCAAGGCCCGAGACCAGTTCATGCCTTATCTCCGCGCGAAGTTCGCGGCGCTGAGCAAGAGCGAACTGATGGCGCTGTGCGAGGAAGCTGGCTTGCCATACGCGCCAATCAAAAAACCTGTCGAGTTGTTCGAGGACGAGCACCTGCTGAAGTCCCAAGGACTGACAGCCGTCTCCATCCAAACCGGAGAAAGAATCTCGATACCTGCTCTCCCCTTGGAGATGAACGGGCGCCGCTTCGGAACACGAATCGATGTGCCCAGCATCGGAAGTCACAATGAAGAGTTGGCCAAAGAAGCCGGCGTGACCTACGAGAAAAATCCTGAATTGAGCGAAGCCCGATAGGCCTGTCGTTCAACTTTCACAAGAATCAATGATGACAAAAATGGAGACAGTTCATGGAAAGTATACGCAAGGGAAACGCAGTCGAGCTGCGTGAAGTCGCCGTCAAATTTGGCGACTTCACCGCTGTTAAAGAGGTCAATCTTGAAGTCGCAGATGGAGAGTTCGTGGCCGTCGTGGGGCCTACCGGCTGCGGCAAATCGACCATCCTGAATCTGGTGACAGGACTGCTGCCCGCTGCGGCAGGTACCGTCAACATATTTGGAAAAAAGCTCGCCGGCCTGAATGATGTGGCAGGTTACATGCTGCAGCAAGAAGCGCTGCTTCCATGGAAGACGGCCTTGGACAACGTCGGCCTGGGCCTGGTTTTCCAGGGCTTGTCTGTGGAGGAAGCTCGTAAGCGCGCAGCGCCTTGGCTCGCCAAGGTGGGACTCAAGGGCTTTGAGCATCGCTACATTCACCAGCTCTCCGGCGGCCAGCGCAAGCGCGTAGCCATGGCGCAGACGCTGATTATGTCTCCGAAAATCGTCCTGATGGACGAGCCGTTCTCGGCGCTTGACGTGCACACGCGCCGGCTGATGCACCGCATCCTCCTCAATCTCTGGCAGGAAGATAAGCGCTCCCTGATTTTCATCACCCACGATTTGGAGGAAGCCATTGCGTTGGCTGACCGAGTCGTGGTGATGTCTGCAGGCCCTGGCTCTCGCGTCGTTGGAGAAGTGAAAATTACTTTGCCGCGACCGCGTGACGTCAGCGAGCTGGCGACCACGAACGAGTACCTGAAGCTGTATCGCGAACTCTGGGCCCTGCTGGGCGCAGAAGTTGAGAAGAGCTATGGCAGCCAGGACGTAAAAATCGATAAGGTCGAAATCAAGGAGACAGAACATGCGGCGTAAGTCAAAAATTAAAGCTACTCAACTGGTGCTGCTCGTCGGGGCATTGTCGCTGTGGGAGTGTGGTTCTCGAATGGGATGGATTGACCCATTCTTCTTCCCGGCGCCATCAAGCATCATGGGGCGTCTCGCGGAGTGGTTTTCGTCATCGGATATCTGGTTCGATTTGGGTGTCACGCTGCTCGAAACCGTCCTGTCCTTCGTATTCGGCATCACCGGCGGCATTGTTCTGGGTATTTGGTTGGGCCTGGCGCCATTCGCACGCGCCGTTCTGAATCCGTTTATCAAGGTCTTCAATGCAATTCCCCGCGTCCTCTTGGCGCCTATCTACGTGCTGTGGTTCGGCCTTGGCCTTACTTCCAAGGTCGCCTTGGGCCTGACTTTGGTGTTCTTTGTGGCGTTCTTCAACACGCTTCAAGGTGTGCGCGAGGTCAATCCTGTGGTCTTAGCTAACGCGCGTCTGCTGAAGGCTAGCAAGGGGGCACTTCTGCGCCACGTGTATCTGCCGTCTGCCACTAGCTGGATTTTGTCCAGCCTCCGGGTATCGGTCGGCCTGGCAGTGCTGGGAGCGGTGGTAGCGGAGTACCTGGGTTCGTCGATGGGCCTGGGACACATGATTGCCCAAGCTGAAGGCGTGATGGATGCAACGGGCGTGTTTTCAGGCTTGGTGTTGTTGTCGGCCTTTGTAGTCGCCCTGGATGCCATCGTCGACCGGATGGAGAAACGTCTCCTGGTCTGGCGCCCCAATCAAGACAACGAAGAAGCCGAATTGGCTACGCGATAAAAAAATCTATTAAGTGAGGAGAACGACATGTTGAAGACCTTCAAGAAGCTCCTGGTACTCGCTTCGTCTGTTGTGTTCAGCGTTGCGGCACATGCTGCAGCACCAGAAAAACCGGAAATCAAGATTGCCGTAGGCTCGGCCATTTTGGGCTACTCGCCAGCTCCCCTGGCAAGCACACTCGGTTTCTTCAAGAAAGAAGGGCTGGACGTAACCCTTGAGAATTTCCAGGCCGGCGGTAGCAAGGCATTGCAAGCGCTCATCGGTGGTTCGGTGGACCTGGTGGTCGGTTCCTACGACCACACCATTCAAATGCAGGCCAAAGGCAAGGAAATCGTAGGTGTATTCTTGCTCAACGAAGTGCCTGGTATCGTGTTCAACGTGCGAGCCGACTTGGCTGACAAAATCAAGTCCGCAAAGGACCTGAAGGGAATGCGCGTTGGCATTACAACTCCTGGTTCGTCGACCGATATGATTGCTCGATACTACGTCGCCCGTGCCGGCCTGACGGACCGCGATGTGAAGTTCATTGGGGTTGGCTCCGGAGCGCCTGGTATGGTTGCTTTCGAGGCGAAGAATGTCGATGCGCTTCTGGCCTATGACCCGGTGGTAACGCAGTTGTCCCGGAAGAAACTGGCTGTTCAGCTCTTCGATGCTCGTACTGTCGAAGGTTCGAAAGCGGCCTTCGGTGGCGCCTATCCCTTCGCCTGCGTCTACGTTACCAAGGACTTCCTGGAAAAGAACCCCGAGACCGTTCAGCGTGTAGCCAATGCGTTCTTGCGCACGGTCCGTTGGATTGACGCAAATACTCCAGCGAAAATCGTGAAAACTCTGCCCAGCAACTTCAAATTGGGGGAAGCTTCTCTCAATGAGGAAATCTGGGGTTCTTCGAAGGCCATGTTCTCGAAGACGGGCCTGTTCTCTGAAGAGGCTGTGAAGACTCCGCTCTCAGTGCTGAGTCAGTACGACCCTGGAGTGGCTTCCGCAAGAATCGACTTGAAGAAGACGTACACGAATCGATTTGCAGAAGCAGCAGCGCAGCAGGTCAAATAACCTGCAATCAGTGGGCAGCGCTAGTTGCTGCCCAATCCTCTTTGTCCTTTGTTCGCCGAGTTCGCCATGATGTATCTTGATAATCCTCCCCGCGTCATTCAAAGTCGCGTTTATACCTCTATGCCAGAGGAGTTTCGCCGACGTGGAACGTCGCCGGCTTGGGCAAAGGCGAACAAAGGCGGGCATCCCGTCGACTGTTTCATTGAAGGGCCGTCGTTCGACAAGGACGGAAATCTCTATATCGTAGACATCCCCTACGGCCGTATCTTCCGTATTTCACCAGACCTCAAATGGACCCAGATTGCCGAATACGATGGGCAACCCAATGGTCTGAAATTCCATCCTGATGGCCGCATTCTGATTGCTGACTATGCAAGAGGCCTGTTGGAGTTGAATCCCGAGACCGGCGACGTGTCCACAATCCTGTCCGGACGCAATGGTGAGTCATTCAAAGGTATTAACGACCTGAACATCGCCTCAAACGGCGATATCTATTTCACCGACCAGGGACAAACTGGTCTGCAAGACCAGACCGGCCGTGTTTATCTGCTGAAAGCCAATGGCGACTTGCAGTGCCTGCTGAATACCGGTATCTCGCCCAACGGCCTTACTCTCGACCGTACTGAATCTGTTCTCTTCGTCGCGATGACACGCGACAACGCAGTCTGGCGCATGCCGCTGACAACTCAAGGCGGGACGGCCAAGGTTGGTCGCTTCTGTTCCATGTTCGGCACCAGCGGCCCGGACGGTGTAGCCCTCGACAATGACGGCAACATCGCGGTCGCCCATGCCTCCTTGGGCCACGTCTTCTTGTTTGCACCTAATGGTGAACTCATCGCCCGCGTTCGCTCGGCAGCGGGCCCCACGTGCACGAATGTGGCGTACGGTGGCCCCGAGCGAAAACAGCTGTTTATTACTGAATCGTCGACGGGAACCGTGCTGGTTGCCGACATGGACGTTCCAGGATTCCCCCAGCCGCGCGCTTAAGCGAGCTTACCAATTCCATATAAGAATGGCCCGCCTTCAGGGGTGGGTCACGCCATAGTCATGCCGTCTCAAGCATAAGGAGACAAATATTATGAAAACTGCCGCCGCATCCAAAGCGCAGATACCCCAAGAGGTTACTGCCGATTTCACCCCTGAAGAGAACGCAGCTCTGCGCAAGGCAGCCTGGCGACTGATTCCGCTGCTAGCACTCGCCTACTTCTTCAACTACTTGGACCGTACTAGCGTGGGTTTTGCCGCGCTGACGATGAACAAAGACCTGGGGCTGACTGCAGCACAGTTCGGGATTGGCGCCGGCATCATGTTCGCCGCGTATTGTCTCTGCGAAGTGCCATCAAATCTGGCGATGTATCGCTTTGGCGCTCGTAAGTGGATTGCCCGCATCATGATTACCTGGGGCTTGGCAGCGGCTGCTACCGCGCTGTCCGTGGGACCCAATAGCTTCTATGTCTTCCGACTGTTGCTCGGAGTCGCCGAGGCTGGATTTTTCCCGGGCGTCATTTTTTTCCTGACGCTTTGGTTCCCGGCCAAGTACCGTGCACGCGTGCTCGCATGGTTCACGGTTTCGACTCCTTTGTCTTCGCTCATTGGTGGCCCTGTCGCCGTCTGGCTGCTACAGTTTGACGGTGTGATGGGACTGACTGGCTGGCAGTGGATGTTTATCGTGACAGGTTTGCCTGCGTGCCTTTTGGGCCTGGTGGTGCTGGCCGTTTTAGCGGACAAGCCAGTTGATGCTAAGTGGCTCACCGAATCGGAGCGCAATGCGCTTCAGCGGCTGCTCGAAAAAGAGGGGGTTTCAGCCAAAACGAAGAAATCCATGAAGGGTGCTCTCAAAGACCCGCGGGTCTATCTGATGGCACTCATCTCATTCAGCTTCACCTTGGGGTCCTACGGGATTGGCATCTGGTTGCCACAAATCCTGAAAACTCATGGTGTCAGCATGGGGGCTACGGGTTGGGTATCGGCGATTCCTTACTTCTTCGCGACTATCGGATTGATTTGGTGGGCTGCACACGTTGATAAAAATGGGCGTGCTATCAAAAATCTGGTTATCGCCTGCTTGCTAGCGGCGGTTGCCATGGTCTTCTCGATTTCGTTCGCTAATCTGGTTCCAGCGATGGTCGGAATCACTTTAGCGCTGGTTGGCACGATTTCGGCACGAACCATTTTCTACACAATTCCCGGGAAGTTCTTGTCCGGAGAGGCTGCGGCCGGTGGTCTGGCCTTTATCAATTCAATCGGTGCGTTGGGTGGTTTTGCTGGGCCCTACCTGGTCGGCTATCTAAAGGACCTTACCGGTAGCTTCGCTGCTGGAATGATTGGAATGGCCGTAATTCTTACGCTCGCCGCGGGCATGTCTATGAGTATTCGGCTCTTCATGAAAGACAATTGAAACCCTAAGCAGTAGAACAGAAGCCCTGCGTGTCAGGGCTTCTGCATTTTTGTGTCAGGAATACACCCACTGGCGAATAAAGCACGGGTCGACACTCGAAAATACGTGCGGTTTGGCTGTGATAGCCTTGTATTCGCTGGGGGAATATGAAGAACAATCAAAAGGTTTTTACATATCGGAACTCTATTGCCATTTGCTTGGGCACCGTTTTTAGGGCGTGGCTATCCACAGGCTTTTCCAACGGAAAAGCGGATAACAAGTGCCGATGAATGGTCTTGGTGGATTGCAGGCTGCAGGTCAACAGCAGGCAGAGGCCTGCGCCCCATACTTTTCTCAGCATAGTTATCTCTTTGGTTTGATGACTGTGACGTCTGGGAGGCGTCGTGCCTTTATCGGCCTGAGTGCGTCGCTTGCACCTGGGTGACGCAGCACCCTCTTGGCTGGGGTGTGAGATGCGTCGAGCATGATTCCCCCCGGAATCGATGTTTTCCTTGCTTCGTATATGAGAAAACGCCAGTTTTGCGATTTCGTTGAAGAAAGTCTACGTATTTCGTAGAGATTTCGCAAGCGTATTCTACGAATATCGCAGGATGTCAAAAAAGGCCCCATCAACTGTTTTCGGGGTTCGTCTACGGCAGGCGCGCCTGCATGCGGATATTCCGCAAGACCGGTTGGGTGTTCAAATCGGCTTGGACGAGACCACGGCCAGTGCGCGCATCAGTCGCTACGAGACTGGCGTACATGAGCCGCCGTTTGAAGTGGCCAAAAAGATTGGGGCCGCACTATCTATACCGGCGGCTTTTTTCTATTGCGAGGATGATGCCCTAGCGGATGTGGTTCTGGCTTGGGGCATCTTGAAAAAGAAAGAGCGTGAACGAGCTAAGGTTCTGCTGCAAGAGTTATCCGGCGCAAAATAGTATTCGTTTAATCTAGCCACTCGAATGAAGTAGAGATGGCTCACCTTCTTGGAGCTTCATGTCCACTTTGATGTGCACGTTGTAATCTCGTTTGGATTGGAATTCTTCGCTTCCGTTGTTATCGCAGCATTTAACTTTGTGGAGGGAACTATGCAAAATTCAATCGCCGTTATTTTGAAACTGATGGCAAGTATTTGGTGCGGAATGGCGTTCCTGCGGAGCTCTGGTGAGTAAATTCCAATCTGAATGAGAGATAGACGGGTATTGATTTGTGAGATGTGCCAATGAGGAGCGCATGAGGTTCGATTCCTCCACTCCGCACCAATTTTAAAAATCAGACCTTTTTGTGGGTATGAAAGTAGGTTAGCGTATTCTCCTTGCTGTTCGTAACCTTGAGATTGACACGCTCGTTTTGGTTGAGCGGCATCAGGTTGCCGTCGACGAAATAGCCAATCGATTCTTCCAGGGTGCTTAGTTCAAGCCTGGAGATGGTAGTCAGTGTATCTAATGCTTCTCCAAGGCCGGTCATAGGCGCCTCTGAATTGACGAGGCGGAACCAAGCGTAGTTTGCAAAGACATCCGACGTAGGATAGAGCGTGTTGGTTGACCTGCTACCGTGATAAATTTCTAAGTCCCAGCGAATCGCAAGGTCCTCAAGAGTGGCCCTTACGTCATTTAATTCTGGATAGTGCATGAAGTGTTTGTTACGCCCCATGCGAATCCACTTTTCAGTATTGAACTGTTCTAGTAGCTCTGCCACTCTCGTGCTCCCGGACTGCTCGTCTCCTGGTCGGTAGTTCTTTGTTATGAACTGCCGTAAAAGAGAATTCTGTGGACTGAGAAGCTTCGAAAACTCGAACAATTTTCCGAAGAATAACCGAGCGAGCATTAAAGACTGCATCATCTGGGCTTGGCGCTGCGCCTCGTGCCTAAATTTGGCTTCTCGCGTCGCGACGAACGCCATCCGTTGAATCCAATTCAGTTCATGGTGGATGTGTCCCATAAGGAGCAGGCAATAACGCTGTTCAATGGGAAGAGCGATAAATTGCTCAGCAGGTATCTTTTGATAGTAGAGCGTGACGGAGTTTTTCCCACTGCCTTGCGCAACTAGCTTCTTTTTGCGCCGCGTTGAATGCCGCATACGAAGCTCCTATTGAATTTTCTGTCACAGGTCGTGGGCAAGAATATCTGTAGCGAGGTCTCTGACGACCTTCGCTCTGTCAGTCAGCCCTAGTTCCCTCATGTGGGCATGTTGGTATGCGTCGCTTCCTTCAGCAATTTCAAATACGAGGTTGAGATTAGCTAGGGCGATAGGAAGCATGGTAACGGCTTGAATCATATTTGGTGATGGGATGTCCATGACCGGAATGCCTCTAAACAAGTCGCGATAATGCAAGATTACTGCAGGATTGAAATCGTCAAAGAAGGCTGCGTTTTGTGCTTCGTCTTCTTCCAGCATTGCTTCGGCCATATCTCGAACAGCTCTCGCTATACCCTCGAAAAGCACGCTTCGACGTTTACTTTCCCGATTTTCCTTTTCCGTTTCTAAGTCGCGCTGACGCTTAACTTGCCTTTCAATTGCCAGGAACACTGCGCCGAGTGCAAGCACCGAACTAATAGCCTGAATCCATGTGGCGACGTCGCCGTCGCCAATGCCACCATTCTCGATTGCAGTTTTGGTTCCGACGATAAGAAACGCAAATAGCAAAATAACTGCGCTAATCAGGATTTGCTCGAGAAGTCTAGTGAAGAGAGTTGAGATAAATGCCTTGCTCATTTCATCTTTCCTGGAAAATGGTTGGCACATCAGCCGGACGACTGGCTAGATGAAGTAGCCCAGCGTGTTCACGTAGTGGGTATTCGAGGTCATGAATATACTTTGTTTCATATCGTGCGATAGGTGCGCCGACGCTGCGGCTGAACAGAAGAATATCCGGTGGTAAGATTCAGCGCCGAGGTGGAGGAAATATGGTTGATTCAAACGATAAAGAGATAGAGATTGACCATGTGGTCTATTCTTTCGCGTCTAGCGCTATGGCCCGGGCGTTCGTGTCGTGTTTGCACACCGCTACGTTGGCCACTTGCAAAGAGAGTTGGCAGCCAATCGGAATCTATCCACCCCCTGTTTTGCAGATAAATGCTCTTTAATTTAGCGTGCCGATTGCACAGTGCGGCTCTCTTGAGCTGTACGTGTTAACGTTCTGCTCCCTGGAACGGCAGGCCTAAGAACAGTCGACGACAATATTGAATATGTCCAATGCAACGAAGTTGGAAGAACTCATATCTCAGGAACACTCTACCGAGGTCCAATGTGGGAAATTTCTTTCGGAAATCGCACATTTTTTAGTCCCTCAGCAGATTTCTCCATCCGACGTTCTCATGAGCGATACCGAAGAGCGCTCCCGAGTTGGTGATAGCGATTTCGTTGTATCCGTCAAGATTGATGCTGGCGGTGTATTCCCGCGCCATATCGCATATGTTTGGGAGCTCAAAGCTCCGTAAAAGTATTTGTTCCAGTTTGACCGTGCAGAAAATCGAGTCCGGCCAAGCGACGAATTGTATGGCGCTGAAAATCAGCTCATAAATTACGTCTCCGAATTAGGTACGAGCGAAAGCTTTCGCGCGAAGTACCAAGTTGAAAGCACATTGGACGACATCCGACCTGGCGGCATCATCATTGGTCAGAACGCGCGTGTAGTCAAGGCATCAGAACGCGACGAGGATGCTGCTATGAGCCAAGCGAGGCTCGCTTATGCGAGGAGAGAAGCATATTTCTGGTCACCGTCCGGCATCAAAGTGCATACGTGGGATTGGGTGCTTGAGCGACTGCGTATGGTTGAAGGTTTGGCGCCGAAAGCGGCTCCTGGGAAACGGGAGAAGAAGCGCACGGAAACAATTCGCTCGCCATCCGATGGGCCTGAGGTTTCTAGTTTCGGATTCCTTCAGTTGGCTATGCAGAATTATGTGGGCAGTAACCAGTCAGCATTGCGCCTAGCTGCTGTCGCCGCCTTTGCTGCCGTTGAACAAAAGCTGACCGTCGGTGGATTCGTACGTAATGCTAGGGATTCCACTGAATTATTCCGAGTCCGCTTTGTACGTGGGGACCTGGACTTAAAATTTCGACGCTTGCGAGACATAAGAAACAAGAGCGTCCATCTCTTTTCCGAGGAAGTCACTGCGGAAGAAGTTTCTTACGCAATAGATGTGTCCAAGGAGATATGTAGTTATTTGGAGCAGGAAGGTGGTGGTCTCGTGCTTCGTGGGGCCTGACCGACCTGCCGGACGGTGAGACACAAAATCAAAATAGCGACCCTGTTTTTGGGTAGTTATCTTTCTTTTCTGTAGCAGATTTCTTCGCCACTGGCTGTTTCGTCTTGACTGATTTCGGACGCGGTGCCGGCCACGCCACTGCACTTCAATCGGACTTTTGAGGATGCAATGCCCAGTCTCAGAAAAATAATTGAGGGGTGATAGAAAGTGATTGAGATGGGGATGGACGCCCGTTCACCAAGGGAGCGAACTATTGGATAATGGTAACTGGTAGTTACGTAGGTAAGCTGCCGTCGAAAGCCTAAAAATACAAATGGGGGAATTCAATGCAATTAGAGCCGTTAGTATCGTCACTTAAGGACCTTAAAGCAGCACTTCAACATCTGAAACCCAATAGTAGAAGTTTCGCATTGATGTCCCTGACACCAATGGATATCGCAGTTTCAGTCACGGCGTTAATTGAATTCACTGAGGCGGCTGATTGGAGTTCTCTTGATGAGAGCCGGCATTCTTACTTGAATTCTCTGGCTGAGAAGGTTACTAAGATGTCGGAGTCTGTCCCAAGCTTCTTCAGCCAGAATTCATCTAACGCGCCGGTGGCACTTTGTTCTTTCCTTTCTACGTTGGAAGTGCTGCTATCTTCAAGTGCTGGAATGATGGAGATGAAGGCTCCATTGCGTTTGCCAGCGGGGTTGAGGAAGAAGGTCAAACTCGCACAAGAGCAGCTCGATTGGTCTACTGCGAACATGAAAGACATCGAGAAGAAGCTGCAGCAAATTCAGAATGCTTATGATGCTGCGGACAATCTTCCAGCAACTCAGAAGGATTTGGCTGATGCTTTGTTGGAGCTTGAGCGGACAAGGAAATCTGCGCAATCAAGCGAACTGGAGGCAAAACTTAGTGCAGAAGCCTCAGAGAAGCATAAGGTGCAACTGGAAGAAGATGCGAAGCAGGCACAAGCAATTCTGAAGAATATTAACGATGTCTATCGTGCGGCAACTTCACAGGGTCTTGCGCAGGCTTTCAAAAAGAAAGAAGAGACACTGAACAAATCGACGACGATTTGGGTATTTTTGCTGCTGGTTTCACTCCTCGGCGCAGTTGGCATCGGTCATCTTCGATTCCCAGTCATTCTTGCAGCTCTATCGGGAGACCCGAAGTGGGGGATAGTTGGAATCCACATGGTCATTTCCGTACTTAGTCTCGCCCCGGCAGTTTGGTTTGCCTGGATGGCCACTATGCAAATTGGCCAACGATTCCGTCTTGCTGAGGACTATGGATACAAAGCTGCCCTTGCTACGGCCTATGAGGGTTATCGTAGCGAAGCCGCTCGCTTAGACCCGCTGCTCGAGGCGCAGCTGTTTGCCACGGCAATCGGGCGACTTGATGAAATTCCCTTGCGACTGGTGGATAACGAAGTGTCTGGCAGTCCTATGCACGAACTAATCCGGTCCGATGAATTCAAGACGGCCTTGTCGGTTGTTCCAGGTCTGAAGGATGCGACTGTAGCTTTCCTGAATCGCTTCCGTTTTAAGCGGGAAGCGCCCAAAGTCCGTACCCTCGAAAACGCCGACGGCTAAACGGACGCTAGCCTAAAAGGTGGATTCAATAGATTTTCGAGCGGCCTGGGCCTTCCAGGCCGCGGCAGCCTCCGATATTGTCGGGCCGCTAGTTTCGATTTGGCTGCTATTGAAAAAGTCCCAGGCGCGCCAGCTGGATTTGCCGGCTGGAGCTACCCAAATCTCCATTTCAACGTCGTGAACGATTACGGTTGTCCGCTGCGATGTGCTTTTGGTTTTCACGTTGGATTTCAAAATGCCGACCAAAATTTGGTAAAAATAGTTGATGAGAAGGGAGTGTGGCCGAACATACGGCGCTTTTATTCTATTGAGCCGTGAAGAATTCGCCAATTCCAGTCTGAATACGATTCCTCTCGCTCGAGAATCGTGAGTTCCCAAAAATGTTGAAGCCTATAGCCATGCCCAGGAGCGATATTCTCGAGGGGCTCCTTCTTCATGACCAGCGAGACTCCACATGGGGTACTTGCATCGCGAGGATGACTGGCTTTCCATTGTTGGTTCCAGTAATTTA
Organism: Herbaspirillum sp. LeCh32-8; assembly: GCF_017814915.1. GTDB lineage: Bacteria > Pseudomonadota > Gammaproteobacteria > Burkholderiales > Burkholderiaceae_D > Herbaspirillum. The sequence goes on from NZ_JAGIPZ010000002.1 coordinate 313,814, forward strand.
AGTAACCTATGGCTTCATCACCCATTTTGAGAGTTAAACCACCAGCCGCGGGAACTGCATTGATAACGGTGTCTTCGCTGTAGGGAACCGGAAGGTGTGGGAAGCGCGGAATTAAGTCAGTAGTGAGATAACCGATATTGTGCATGGGGGCAGGTGCTATTGCCGGAAGTGCTCTTGCACCGTTATTGAATTGCATCGGCTGTATAGCGATTGATGGAATCTGCATCTCGTCTGCGTCTTCTTGAGCAAAAGTGATGTATTTGTTCAGAAAGTAGTCATGCATTCTCATAGCCATTTTTGGATTGGCCGAGGGCCCCTCGGTATAACATGCGGCTATCCGTAAATCAGCGCAAAACACTTCGCTCCTTTGCAGAGGTGAGTTCAAATGCAGCAGTGTGTCGCCGGCGTCAGCACATTCTTTAATCAGCGCACGAACTAGCGTAGAGCAATCGGTTTCTTCGGTCACTTGTGTAGATGCTAGTCGGCCAGCCCAAGAGGGGCGTTCACCTGGTGGCATCTGTGTGTAGATAAGACTTCCGGGTATGACGTACGCTGCCTCTTGATAGACTTCATCTTCGGGCATGCCCCACTTGTCAAAAGCCAACGAGAGAGTTCTTAAATAGGCAGACCGCGCATAATGACAAGGTCGTGGAATGACCTGAGTCACGCTGCCAGAGCCTTCGGTCCAGTATTCAAACGACCCGGTAGCCGGTTGTCCAAAACGAGCAATAAGACGCTCCACTTCATATTCCCATTGACGCACGAATGGGTAGCCCGACATCTCCTCCAGGCCGGTAAGCCTGGTCTTTACTATTGGCGGGACTATTCGAGGATGCGTTATCGCAGTAGCTTCTTCTGCAATTGCATAAAATTTTGGCACTTCGCCAGAGTGGGCCTTTGACCAAAGGTTGATGAGCGGCGGTTGGCCAGACATTTCCATCAAAATATAGTCAGATATTGGAGACGGTGCGGTCAATGCTTGCCGAAGCGCAGCAGTGCTTACCAATGGCGATTTTCTGGCGAGGAAAGCAACCATGAGTGCCTCCGCGGCCTCAGACTCAAGCGACAGACTGGAAAGGTGTGCGAGATATTCTTTCCAGACAAGTTCGCCTTTGTCGCTCTGTAAGGCCTCCGCTAAGGAGTGGATGACCTTGAGCTTTACAGGCGGGAGAGGATGTCGGAGGCGATAGAGACCGAGCCGAATGAAGTGCTGTTCATCCATCTTCAGTTTCCTTTGTACCAAGCCGGAACAGGTAGTGGGATGTCGCTGATTTCATCCACGGTCGACTGAACCATTTCTCTTGTGATTTTCTTTGCCTCATCGTGCTGCCCGACGATAGTCAGGAATTGAACCAGCCGGCTATGCGGAATCATTAGTGGCTCCCTACCGAAGCTAGTATCCTGCACCGTGCTATCGGCGATGAAGTCTTTCCACCTGTTCTGGAAGTGTTTCGCGAACAGATGAAAACGCGCAGTCGATTCCTCCTGGTGATAATACTCCTGCCAACCTTGGCGATGGATTTGGGCCGCTACAATCCAACGGTAAGCCTTGTTTTTTCCTTCAAGCTTGATGCTGACGGGCAGCATCTCATCGAAGACGCCCGTGGCGCCGTATGGAACCTTTCCATCAGACAGGTACTTTTCGAGCGCTTTGAGGAGCTCCGTTCCTTTTCCTTCTTTGAGCCAATAGGAAATCCATTCACTAACCAAGCGGTCCCCGGACCGGATACGTATGTCCGTGCCAAACGAGGCGACCATAGTGTCTAGTTCATGTGGTGCGAAGGCCGATACATCTACCTTGTGGCTGTCGGCAGTGTCTGGTGAGCTACTACCAGAGTCATCCTTTCCTAGCTCGTCAACGGGCTGGTCGAGATATTGCGCATTCTGACTGAGAATATCGTTGGCGCATTCTGAACCGGCTCTCGCTGCATCTCTGATTTCTCCCAGACATTCGGAGTCCCAAAGGGAGGGAGCGATAACTTGGCGAGCGACTTCACTTTCGATGATTGCCGGCACGGCTACTGAAAGAGTTTTCTCGGAGCGATACCATTCACCGGTCTCTAAGTTATGCCCATACATCGCGACATAGCTATTGGGCATGTATGTTGCCAACATTTTTGCCATGTCGGTCTGAGCATGTCGTGTGCCGTCGCCGTCGGTTATTTCATTGATGTTGGCTACCATCGCGCACAAACTGCCCAGCATCTCTTTGGCGAATTCGGCGTCGTTGGGGGCAACGAGTTCGATTGCTTCAAGTACATGATGAATCGCCGCGTCTTTTCTCCAGCCGTACCCCATCACACACGACAGCGCACGATGAAGAAGCTCTCGACCTATATCTTCGAGAGACTCGGTTTGGCAAGCTAACTCGCAGAGCAATAGATAGTTGTCGGCCCGGTCGTTAAATTGCGATATTGAACTAGATATCTCGTCCATTCTCTCCTTCAGCTCAGTTTCGAGCGTGGCCGGAGAAACAATCACCATATGCGTTCGGAGGCAATCCTTAAGCCACCCATGGAACCAGAAATTTGGAGATTGCGATGCTCTGCGCCATTCGGCATCGCTGACCAATCTGAACTCTTCAAGTTGGCTACCCAGGTGGAAGAGGTCTTTCGATATGCTAATTAACGCGCGTTGGAACGTGAATTGGTCCGAAACGTCCTCATAGCCATTTGTTTCCCGAATCTTTCCAAGTGCCGTGAATATGAAGTCGAATTTGGGGCGTTCCCTGCGGGCGAGCAGTCCGCCAGCCAACTTCGCGCACCTCACGATTTCAGGAAATAAGCTGTTTATCCAAGGGCGATGCCGGGTCGATGGCATATCGAACGGTACGTCAGCTCCTTGGGCTTCGATGACTTTGGCTACGACGTGGAAGAAAAGCCTGTGGAAATACGATTCAAGTAACTCCGCAGGCACGTCGTAATGGCGCTCTTTATTGAAGGCGCTTGTGTCGCCATTGAATGGTACGGAAAGCGATGTTCCGGGAGAGTAGAGTCGCGCCCAGCATTCTGTCAGTGGGTGCCGGCCGAAACTGGAGAACTCCGTTCGCTCGTGGATATGAATGGATTCGATGGCAGAGAGCCGAATTACCTGAAGCTCCAGACACTCGCGCATCTCATCAGATAACTTTGCAGGAAGCCAGTCAAGCAGAAGGTCTACCTCCCGTAGCCGGCTGAGTTCGTCCATGAAGAAGCTAAATCGTGCATATCCATTCCTGTGCTTGAACAGCGTCACCAGCCTGTCACGCTTGAATGAGTTTGTTGCAGCCAGGAGTTCCAGCATGGCCTCCACATCGGACTCGTGGTTTTGTCGGTCTATTGTCCCTGACCTGACTGCATCCACAATTCTCATATTTATCGCCTTCGCGCAATCGATGACGTCGTCGTTTCTCTTGACGCGAAGTAATTGACGTCCCAGAAGGAGTAGGTCTCCAATTTCTGCTGTGCGGAAAGACGTAGAGAGCGCTTTTAAGGGATAGTCATCATCTGTCAGTGCGAGAGCACAAACATCTATGCGGAATGAGTCATCGATTTGGAACTGAGGGCCATTGTGAAGACGCGTCTTAAGCCACCTCAATCTGACGGCGCGCGCATAGTCTTGTCGTTCAAATGCAATAGATTCCGCTTTCCCCAGAATTTTGTTCATCTGGTGCTCGGGGTATGCCTTGCTCATGCTCTCGATAATCCATTCCCGGGAAGGCTGAGAAATCAGATTTTCTGGCGAGCCAACTTTCGCCTGGAACAGCCAAAGCCATCCCCATCGGTGGTACGGTGGGGCGCTGTCCGCGAGCCATGCGACCACTTTGGGAGCCAGATGCGATGCACGTTTCGCATGTTCGGCGATTTCCCGGACGAAGGCAGGAAGGCTTCCGTGGAATGGGATGAGACCAGCTTCCGCATCGTAGAGAAGATGGCGAATCTCTGTTTGTAGAGTTCCGGAGCGTATTCCTAGTGTTTCTTCCAAGCTCAAGACAGGCCACGCAAAGTCACAATCTGCGACCAGGTGCAGAGCGTCCCGTGCGTCGTGGCTCAGGCGAACCCACAACGCATGATAGTAGGTTCGGATGTCACCGTCGGGGCAAGCCGGAAGCTTAGCCACGTCCTCGGGAAGGAATAGCCTATGCTGTAGCTTCAGTGCCTCAAAGCTATAAGTGAGATGTAGCGGGTGCCCCTTGGATATATCGTGGAAGGCGGTTGTCAGGTGGGCGATTGGTTCGATGCCGTCATGTGAGGGCTGGTCTCGAATCTCGAATTGGTCACCTTCAAGGCGTTTCTCAAGCCAGGAGCGGATAGACGGTAGTGACATGCGAGGAAGTTCATGCCAGTCGTCAGCTGGCACATGGGTCGCCAATCTTGACGGAAGCTGCTCTTCACTTACCCGTTGTGTCCCCAAGACCAAGACTCCGTTCTCAGGGACGGGAATCAAGTGCTTGAATAGCGCCTCCAGCGGCGCAAGGTCTTTGGCATTCTCTCGCCAGACGTGGTCTAGGCCATCAACAATGACGACAAATCTCTTGTCTTCGCTTCCGTACCCGTCTGCGCAGGCCTCAATCCAATCACGAAGATTCTCTGGGGCGTTCGGCAAGCCGGTTACGAGTCGGCTGTGGTAAAGCTCCATCTGGGTCATGAGGGAGTTCGCCACGGAAACCAGAGAGAATCGCTGCTCAACCTCCTGTTGGTTCAGATAATAGTGATGCCTGATGTACGGAGTCTTGCTATGTTCCAGTTCCTTGCACAAGTAGCTTAGATATGTACTTTTTCCCTGCCCTGGCGAGCCCCACAAAACAGAGGCGACACCCGGTTTGGCCAGGATATGGGCATAAAACTCTTTGTGGAATTCCTCATTGGGAGGTTGGTAGTCATCGGGAACGTCGAATGATTGCTTTAACGGCTTTGGCCGGCGCCTGTCGAGTTCGCCACGCAGAATGCCGAGGGTGATTTTTCCGTCGGGAGCGGGAGTGTTCTTGCGAATGGCCCAGTCTACGGTTGCGTGGAACAAACAATGCCAGCCGTGATAGGTTGTGTGCTGACCTAAAACGAGCCTGTCAATCAATACGTCCTGCAGGCGCAAGTAGTCTTGATGCGAATGCTGGAAAACGAAGTCTCGGAAGAATGCCTCGATTCTCGGCTGCTCCGGTACTTGCTTCAGTATCTCCGCTTTGACGTTATCGGGAATTTTCTCGAAATCGATTTTCGTACCATCAGCGTTCAGGCACGTTTGGAAGTCCCTGTGTGGAAGTCGATTGGTGACGAGTGCTGCTAAGTGAATAGGAGTTGGGGCCACGCTTTCCCATGCGGAAAACCACTTCTGGATGAGGGACTTGCCCTTGGGCGTATGCTGTAACAGCCAATCCCACGTCAGTTCATAGGCTGGATTGAGTGGGTCCACCGTGAACTTGACCTGGTAGAGAACCAAGGACCCATCGCTACGCTGGGCGACAATATCGTCCAGGCCTTTCGGCGACTCTGCGTCATCCGCTTCAAATTTGACCCAGGAATACAGAGAAGGGTCGTCAAGCCAGTCACAGAGCAGCTGAATGCCAACGAAGTTCTGATAAACGTATCCACCCAAGGTGATGGTGGTGCTCTTGATAGTTTTGTTCGCCACTTTGTATGTGTTCGTTTATGTGGATAGAAATCGCTGCTCTACCATTTGAGGGCAGACAGCTGTTCTTAAAGTCGATGAAGGCCAGCCAGGATAGGCACCGAATGCCTATCCCGGTGAACGATTCAATTTTCAGTCGCTAGGCCGCCCCTTACTTTGCTTGCGTTTGGCTAAGAAATCGGTCGGCTGTTTGTTTCTAGGGAACGCTCGGCATAAGGCGGCGCCGGTAATTCGTTTCATGTCCAGAAGTTCTGATACTTCAGTTTCCCAATCAATGACTCGATTGGAAATTAAGAACTCATCGATTTCTTCATCACGCTGTACAGCACTAGCGGTGTCGCTGGATTTGATGAACAGGTCGCTGACTGTGAAGTTTCCCTGGCGTCCGGTTATTTCAATAGTGGTTGCTAGCGCGATGACGCGGTCAATGACCTCATTTCCATCAATTTTTGATGGAAAGCGCATTGCTCTCCAGTAGATTTCCGAGACATCCGTAGTCCCGAACGTCGTGGAAATCAGCATGGCGTCCGAGCTGATTTCCATTATTTCGTCATCGTCGGCATAGACTGGGTTGAAAATCATGCGTCGATACCCTTGGGCATACGCGCTCTGCAACGATGGCAAATATGGAAGTGCACGAATGGCTTCAGGAACGTCCCAGTCTTTTGACGGAGTGGAGCGATTTCGAGGCAATATGCGTGCAGCAGGGCCGACGTGCTCAGTGAGTCCAAGAACATCAGCTGCAAGGTCCATGGCTGCAAATTCTTCTATTTTTGCGGAGCCAAGTGCAATGTAGCCTGACTTGCGGGGCTTCAGGGCCGTTGAAAGATAAGAGAGCAAGTTTGCTGGTGCCTTGGCATGGGCGAGCGATGGCTTTGACGGCCGAGGCGCCGGCCAAGATGCAAAGAAATCACTGCGTGCTTCCAGTTCCCCTTTCTCAGTCACGACGCCTCTAAGGGTTTCCTTTGCCAGTTCGTGGCCATCCTGTTGGGCGGAGACCATGAGGCATATATCTTGGGGAAGTGTGTCGTGGGCCGGCGTCTCGCACAAGACGGCGATTCGATGTCCATAGTTGGCTGCACGTAGACACGCCATCTCCAGCCGTTCTGAACTACTTTTCCACGACTGCTGATTGAGCTCCAGCGGGCCGATGACGATAAGCGTGCCGGTCGGAACCCGGTCTAGCCCCGAAGACCACAGGCCTCCGTCCCCCAGGTCAATTGAATTTCGATGCGCTCCAGCTCGTTCGGCGTACACCAAAGCGCCATCGGTAGCGTCTTCATATGACTCTAAAAGAGCCTCGATGGCCTTGGAGGATGTGGTGATATATACGCCTGCTGCTGGGCCTGCTGGCCAGATATGCGGCGCGTAGGCCGCAACAGGGGTTCCTGAGGCGGCAAGTTGTGCCAGCATCTCTTGAGCAGAGTATTCGACGTTGAATAGCTTTTGCAGCCGGAAGGCCAAGCGGCCAGCTGATGCCTGGTCGAGTTCACATCTCGCGACCTGAGGAGGGAAAGCCAGTACCTCCGGCCAATTTCGAAGACCAGGCAGCGCCGCGATGAGGTCAAGCGACTTGTTGTGGCCGATGGTGTGATTGCGTTGTTCAAGAAGACCGCGGACGTGCGCGGCCAAGAGCTTCAATTGCTCGATGTCCATTGCTTTCTCCAGGGCGGGCTATCCGGTGCACGCTTTGCGGGGCCGCCCATTGAAAACAATGACAGGAATGGGGGGGGGCTGCAGTGTTACATCGTCTTCGTCGTACCCTTTCGGGCGCGTGCGGCAGGCGACGATTGCCTGCAAAGATTATAGGCGAAACGAGGCCCGGTGGCGCGAGCACCTTCTCAGCTGGCCAAAAGTTTGATTAAAATGCGCCCGGGGATATTTCCGTAGGGAATTGTTGATGTTCGAAGACATTTTTGGTGCTAAATGGGGGCGCTTTGTAGCGGCTTTGGTAGTTATGGCTTTGCTGCTGGCGGGATTCTGGAACTTCGTTACCGGAGAGCCTTTTTATTTCAACGGGCAGCCTATGGGATTCACAGATGATTTCCGGAATCTGAAGAAGGCCTACGGAGAGCAGGCTGAATATGTGAAGTCGCTTGAAAAAAAACTTGAAGCTGCAAATGTAGAGATTCGTCGGCGGGATAAAGCGGACGAAGGTGCGTCTCCGTGGGCTTTTGTCGACCGCGTGTCGTTTTCAACTGATGGGGAGTTTCATGGCACTAAGCTCAGTGGCAACGGCCGCTGGAGCGCGCCGCAAAGCAATGTCTGGTTTAAGTTGAGCTCGCTGAGCGACGAAGAGGCGGTGTTTGATACTAATTTCTCGGCACCGTTTGATACAGGCATGCGATTCACAAAAGTGACGAATAGCTACGAATGGAATGATGGCCGGTATCAGCTTTCGGTGAGTGCCATGCTCAGACCTGATTTGGGTAAAGTGACTTTGCTAGTGGAGCGCCGGCTGAAGGCCGTACAGTAGTGTCAAGTAACGCGCTTTCGTCCAGCACACTTTGTCGCTAGTCATTAAGCTAGGTAAGGGGAAATCCGCACCTTGCGCGGTCATGCGGATTTTCTTCTCGGTCATTCGTCGATGTGGATGCTTATCCATGGCGCATCTGGTTTGACTTCAAACGTATCCACAAACTCTTGATATTCCTCTTTTGCCTGTTCAAGGTGAACCGCATTAGGGAGTAGCCGGGGTTGGGCATTGTCGGGCAATGCTTTTATTAGAGTGGCATGAACCAACCCAGGAAAGAGAGGAACATACCGCTCTCGGTCACGAATCAACTTCGATGGTGTAACGGTCGAGTCCGATTCTTCCATGCAGAAGTAAAGTGCAGGAAGCGCGGCATCATACTCCGGGGCATAAAGTTGAGTCACCCAACATTCGGCACCTTCCGGTACCTGTATTAATGCCCGAGCCAGGCTAGCAATCCAATCGGCAGCGCTGTACTTCAGAAGTTCAGAAGGCGACTTAGGGACGAAAATTGATTGCAGCTTAAAAGCAATGCTCGTAGGGGGAATGCGCTCCGCATACGCTAGTTGGCGCGGTGAATTGTCACCCATGTATGGTGCGCTGGCGCTAATGCTGTAACAGGAATTGTGTTTTAGCTGCCTAGATATAGCCTCGATGTTGATAGAGCCCTTTCCAAAGGGTACGAGGTGAGGTTTCTTGCCCTCGCTTTGCGCTAGTAAGGCCTTCCATGTCTCGAAGCCTTGTTCACGCGCCACGAGGTTAAGAGTGGTTCTAAAGCTCAAGCCTTCTGCTCGTGCCCGGCGCTTTGCCTCACGTTTCAGTTGAGCGATTTCTTTTGCGGAAAATTTCTTTGACATAGGAGCTCTCCAAAGTGCCACCTGCCTTAATTTCGTCCACTGAATTAAGAGCGGCAGCTCTAGGGAAAAACTCGCTATGGTTGGAGTGCGCACGTTGCCTTAGGCTTGGTCTGTGGACGAACGGGCCGACGTGTGGCGGCTCATGCCTAAAACATACAAGACGGCGGTGTCGTTGTAAAGAGGCGCTACTCTACAGTCTTGGCGCGAGGCTTGAACACACGCTTGCGCTGCTTCACTTTTCTCGTCACGACGACGGGATTGAGTACCTCTGGCGCCGCGGAGAGCAGCCAGGAGAAACGGTCCATGCCCGTCATGACCAGAACGAACGTCCGCAATGAACTTCCATTTCCGCTCTCCAAATTTCGTAAGGTGCGTTCGCTGATGCCTGCGTGCGCCGCAAACGTCGCTTGGTCCATCCGCAACATATTGATGCGGAAGCTCCTCAGGCGTGCTCCCAGTAGCGCTTCTTTTTCTTCAGGAGACATTTCTAAATGCTCCTACGATGTGGCGCATCCTCCACGACTTTGACGGATGTGTGGCCTGGCTAAGCAGCAGAATATTGCCGGTTGTTGAGCGTCGTGCGCCGTACCGGCAAGAAATTGCCGATGGTGTCGAGGAGCGGAGATTGCGGCCGATTGAGTGGGATGAGCGCTGCTGCAACAATTGCGGCATGAGCAATCGCACACGTGAAATTTTCGATGCAATCCACCGGGCGCCGGCCAACGGACGACAGGTCCTGGCGCTTTCGAGGGCAGATGCGGAACAACTCCCGCTGATTGACGGCGTCGCCATGATTTCCATCACGGCACCCGAGCGGCCGCCTGCACAACTTCCGGAGCATCCCTTTCTCCTGCGAATGAGCTTCGCTGATGTCGATTTCTTGTCTACTGACCTTTCAGAGCGAGCAAAAGCCAAGCTTCCAGATGCCATGACCAAGCGGCAGGCGGCGGAAGTATTAGAGTTCGCTAGGACGCTCCCAGATTCCGTCAAGACGCTATTGGTCCACTGTGAGGGGGGATTTTCTCGAAGCTGTGGAGTTGCGGCTGCTTTGGGTGAAATATTCCAATATGAAGTGGAAGCGACGCGGCTCGGGGGCGCGAACCCCAGTGTGAAGAAGTTGCTGCTGCAAGAGGCCAAGGGGGACAACAAGCGGAAGCGCTCCCGGTAGCCACGACGGAAGTTGTGGAAAGATGGCGGTTGTTCTCCGCCATCGAGAGCCAGCAGGCAGAGATGTAGTGTACGGATGGGTGACATGTGGAAAGCAACGGCCAGCGTGCTCCAACCGTGGAGAGCCAACCATTGTGCTGTATATCATCAAATGAATTCTACGAATAACGTAGAATTCGGGCAAGCTAATTTGACGAGCCGTGCGGGACGGAGTCAGCGCGAGCATGCGCCGCTTCCTGCATTTATACCTGGTACGCTATGTAGAAACGAAGTAAGAAATCCACGAGCTTCCTAGCCTTTAGTCGTGTCACTCGGAGCAGGACTCGCGGATGCAAAGGGGATGACCTGAGCTTTGGTCTGGCTACTGGCGGCGGATGCTAGTTTGAGAGCTTTGAGCTCGGCTTCATACTTCTCTGCAATATTTTTCCATCTGTCTCGCTGCCCTTCGATGGTTTTCATGGCCTTTTTTAGGTCGTCATGTTTGAACTTCCACATCAATAGTTCATCACGATTCTTCCCAAGTTGCTCTTGAAGGCGCTCGACCTGAGTAATGTCTTTTGCCGAACGAGGCGGCGCTTCTTTTGCTTTTGCCTTTTCAATTTTGTACTGTTTGGCTTCCTCCACCAGCTTATCCAGGGCCTCAAGTGGCCATTTGCGGTTTCGCAAGGTGCCGCGAGTGCAGCCCGATAAGGCCGCCAGATTTGCCTGAGTTCTTTTTTCCTTTCTGTCAGCAGCCATCTTTTCAAGCGCAGCAAATATGCGCTTAGTCAAGACGTCAAAATCAGCCACATTGCGTTGGTCAAACGCAAAGGACTTCGTTGGAATTTTTTCAGTCATACAACACCTAAATTTTTCAGGATTCCATGTGCTCGCTGTGCGGTAGAAAGAAGGCCCTCAGCTGCATGCTGCATGTCGGGACGCGCGGCAAGCTCTTTGTTTTGGAATTCAACTTTCTTCCAGACGCCGACATGACTCATGGTTATCAATGCGTTTCCACATTTGTCGGGAGCACATTGGAGCGAACCAATACAAGGAGGTTTCTGTACGGTCCCATCCTTGTTCTTTATGTCGCGTTTCCCAAGGCAATAACCCATGCCTACGCTCGAGAATGGCATCTGTTGTTTCGAAATCTCGGCAAGAATATCGTCGACCGTCATGCCCTCTGCCATCTTTCCTTCGAAGTATTGCTTGCGGTCTCTCTTGAACTGCTCCGCACCGCCGCCAGCGACAGGTGCATCGGGATGATAGAGCGATTTTGCAAGTTCAAACTGCGCCATCGGGCGACTCAACGCTTTCTCGAAAACCATCTCTGGTATCGACCCATAGGTCAACGTTACTTGTGGAATGGTCGACCGCAAAGCACTATGCATATGTTTTAAATGGTAGGAAATATACGGTAGGCCCAGGTCGGCTCTTGCAAGCTGATGGGCCAAAGTATTTCGGCAGCGCTGGGTTGAAATAGGAATGTTTGCCCAAGTGCCGCTCGTATCGATTGTCCTTACGTAACGGGTCAATGCTGCCGACAATCCTGTGGAGGAATATGCTTGCCCTCCATCAAACGCAGTATTCGGAGTGGAAAGCAAATACTGATTCCCAGAGATGGAGCAAATCAATTCCAAGCATTTGAGTGCATCGCGCATTGCAGGAATGGCTGGCCATATGTCATTGTCTGCCGGCTTGTCCAAACTCTCATGTTTGATGTGAGTGCCAACCAGATACCAGGCACCACGTATTTGCTGCAAACAACCAATCTTAAATCCGGTCAGGTCGCTGTACCTGGCACCTGTGTAAAGGCCGATGACGGAGCATGCGGCCTCATGGACTCGTCTGATGTAATCCCAGACATCTCCCAAGGTACAACCGCAAGATTTCAGCACATTTGATTTGGCATGTTTTCCTTGACCATAAGGAGCAGGACTGTATTCGTAAAGGAATGCCGAGTGGGCGCTTCGACATTCTGAATATGTCTCGAAAATGAGTTGCCCCTGTGATTTCAAATTGTCGAACGGCGGCGGAATTACGCCCGGTACGCCGGAAGCTGTTCCTTCGCCTATAAAGCGAAGGAATCCAGTTACATCATCGGTCGCAGAATTGCTAATCAATCGGAACAATGGGGCCGGGAGAACAATATTTGACCTATCCCTTGGGACCGATGGTTTAAAGTCCATCGTTTCAATATCGGCGGCCGTCCATGCTGGAGCGAAGCCATGACAGATTTTCTTGATTACATCGGACGCTAGATACGTCAAAACTCGTCGTAGCTCTGCACCGGTTCCCAATTCCCAATCACGTAATGATTCGCGAATATGCTCAGCAGTAATTTCACTCGGTGATTCCGCGGGAGGTAAAGTTCCTCCGATAAGTTCTGATTTGCTGTGAATATGGGCAAAAAAAAGCAGAGCGTAATAGAGCGCCTGAACTACTGTCTTTGGATTGTTCGCTGACTCCAATTGCTTGCGCTTGATGCCGACGGTGGCAGGAGCATATAAATACAAAAAAGCGAATATCTTCAGAAGCTGCATGGTTGCTTCGGGAACATCCGTGCTAACGTCAGCTCGTTCCGGCCACCAGTCCAGTGTGAGTTCGCCATCAGAGACATATGCCATGCGCGGATTCTTTGAGTCTTTGAAATACCAGCAGCGGTCTCCGAATTTTGAATGGATTGAGACAGGTGTATCTGGAGAAATACCATGTGTAATAAGCTGCTTCAGAACCTCATTGTCGAATTTTGCAAAATCGAAAATCACGATATGCCTCCAGGATAGACAATCGGGTCAATGACCAAGTCAAGAAGCTCAGATGCTGCCACTGCTTCGTTAAGTACGGACTCGTCAAATTCGCTAGTGTCTGGGTCGAAGATCTGGTCCAACACAGACAAGGTTTTTTGATAAAAATGAATGTGCGGCAAATCCACACCGTCCTTTTCGGTTGCTACGCGTATCTGAGTGCGATAAAGAGCCAGAATGGGGAGGTGTTCTTCCATGATGACGATGTTCTTGCATAGCAAGCACATATTGAAGCGAGTACAGCCTTGGCCTTCAACATAGTCCGCCGAAAGTTTGACGATGTTTGGCGGGTCGAAGACGTTCTTGCAATTACTGATTAGGCCGTGGAATGGGGACGTCGCCGACGGTGGCTGATATGAAGATTCCTGTGGCTTGAACTCGTTGTGGTTCTTCCAGATAACGACCAGATGCTCGTTGACTTCGCGATTGGCTGCGTCGTCCAATACCCTCTTCTCGATGTAGATGAGCGTGGTGCCGATGTGCTTATGGCCTGCTGCTTGCTGGATTTCGAAGATGTCCTTCCCCTGAGCCGCCATTTCGGTCAGTCGTGTGGGCCTAAAACGGACTGGAGTGAAAGTTATCCGAGCGCCGTCTGGGGTGCGGAGGTCATGGAGCTCTCCAATTTTCTTGCACCACTGATGGTATTTCCAGAATGACAGAGTTTGAATCTCGCCAAAGCAGTTCTTACCGGAGGACTGATAGACGAACAGCTTGTCTCTCATTTTTTTAGGACACGCTGGGTTTTCACGCACCGCTTGCGTTAGTCTCAGGATTTTGTCGATGCACCGCTGTACGAGAATTGAGTGGTCTCGCTTGAGAGGTATCTCGACATATTCATAAGCATCAGCTGGCACCTCTTTATTATTGAGGAGCTCCAGAAGTAGTTCTTTTTCGCCCTCAGAGCGCAGCTTGAAGTATCCGAGCACCGGGGTCCCTAAGAGAGGATGCTGTGAAAGGCAGTCGAATTTCAACTCCGCGAGCGATTCTGGATTTAGGCCCGTGAGATATCCCAACTGGACGGCCAAGGGCCAAAGCACTTCTCGGTCAATGTGGACGGTTACCCCCCATTCTCGATATAAAGCCGGATAACCTCCGTGGTAATTTGAGGCGCTTGATAGGAATCGTTGGTGTGTCGGTCCATCCGGATGAACGCGAGAAACCGGCACACACTTCATGACATTTTCGAAATACCAATGCATGTTTTCAGGTAATACCCACCCGTAACCATTTTGAGGATAGTACCGAGGTGCAATCCCTGAACCTTTTGGCGGGCGTTCTCTCGGGTCACGTCCTACATTACGGTGCTTATAACCAGCAAGAACTGCATTGGTGTATTGCATCTCTGAACGGACCAATTCAAGAATTGCTGCCAATTCTTCGTTGGAGTATGCATCGTGAGCGTTGGTCTCGCGCACTGGTACTGCCATGCTAACTTGGAGGATAGTTTCTGACGCAATCAGACCCAGAAACTGGGCTTCTTGCAGCACTTGCCTGACGCAACTGACAATTGTGACTCTCCAAGCGGCACCAATCGGCCTATCACCATTTTCATCTCGGAGGGCATTCATCCAGCTAACATATTGAATGAGAGAAAATAGACCCCACCGTTCCTTCAGAACAAATGGTCTATTACCTTCTGTTTCCTCTATGAAGCGCAGATAGTATTGAAGTGCGCTCGCATAGTTCTTCTTGCCGCTGTTTGAAGGTGTGCGCTTCCGTCGTTCTTCGAAAATCCACTTAATTTGGGCAAATGGGTCCTCATCGGTCGCCTTGGGGAGACCGAGTATGGTGGCCTCATCGAAGAGGACAACCTTGCCGCTCACGATTTCTTCCCAATTCTCTTCTTGGTCGGTTCCCGTTTCTGGGGACGATATGTGGCATCGAAGATGCGTTGGGCTTCCTCGAAAACTGTCCGTGCTGTGTCGGTATTCTGTTTGTCATACAGCCGTTGCTGAATGATTGCCGGGATATTGGAGTAGGTAGTCTCTGTAGTTTCGATACTGCTGTGGCCGAACATCTGCTGCACAAGAACCAGATTTTCCAGAAGCGATGAGCCGAGCTCGCTCGTAGCGATGGAAAACGCTGTTCCATGCCTCAGCTTATGGGGACTAGCATTGGCTAAACCAGCACGGTTACCCGCGCGCGTAACCATGGCCTGGAGCGCCTTCTCCGTCCAAGGTTCGTTAAAGACATTCAGGAGAGCCGGCTTTTCGTCCTCTTCAAATGCGAAATTGAATAGGTATCCGTGAGTGTTATGGTATTTGGCCATGCGAGAGAGCATCGGCCGAGAGATGATGGTGTTTCGCTCTTTGTATTCTTTGTTGCGTCCCTTTGACCCCCGCACGAACAATGGGAAGTACATCGTACCTTCGGGAAAGTGCCTCCAATCCGGCAAATCTTTTTTCAGGATGCGAGGGACCTCCGAAACTCGCACTCCAGTGTCATACATGAATTGGACTGCAATTCTTTGCGCTTCGAAGTGCGCACCGATGATTAATGCTATGACTTGGTCGGCGTTGAGCGAGCGCGGCATCTTGCGAGTGGGCGCAGCCACTAGCCCGGCGGAATTTTGGGGGTAGACAGGGCGCTCATGAACATAGTGAGCCTCATCCGTATTCAGCCAGTCCATGAACTTGCGAACGGCTGCTTCCGCCAGCTTGATTGTGGGTGATGCCTGATGAGTTGCCAGGGAATTGAAAAAATCCTGCAGCACTGGCCTGCGTATCATCGCAATAGCGTCGTCAAGTCGGACGCTTCCATATACGGGATGATGTTCTAGGAATGTCCCTAAGTCGCGATTTTTCTCTGCATACCTATCTAAGGTTTTGTCTGCCAGCTTCTTGGTCTTATTTGTGACAAGTGAGCGAAAAAAATCTGTTGGTAATTCAACAATTCGCTCTTCGTCGTCAAGGAAAAGGTAATGTGTCTTTCCATCGTAAGTTGTTTTGTGTATTTGCATTTCGTAAACTTTTTATCGAATTGAGCAAATTAACTTGGAAGGATTTTAAACCTGTATCCAACAAAAAAGTTGCCCATTTTAGCCGTACTGAACAAAAAGCGTTACGGTAGATAAAAAGGTCGTCCACGCCCTCGCGGAACGGATTGGCCAGCCACTCGGCGTTTTCATTGGCGTTCTGATCCCAGACCTTGCATCCCAGTTCGCGGAAGGTGGCGGCGCTGCGCGTGGCGCGCAGGAAGCCGACCAGCTCGCCCACCACCGACTTGAAGGCCAGGCGCTTGGTCGTCACCGCCGGAAAGCCCTTTTGCAGGTCGAAGCGCATCATCGCGCCCGGCACCGAGAGGGTGCGGATACCGGTGCGGTTTTCTTGCCAGCTGCCGTTGTCGAGGACGTCTTGGATCAGGTCTTGATATTGTTTCATCGGGTGTGGTGTTCGGTTGCTGAGGTGGCTTGCGCCGCGCAGGAAGTCCGCGTGCACTGCGGCCCGGTGCGGCATGCGCGACCCGCGTTGGCACAGGGAAACGACGCATTCAGGCATCAATCGGATGGGGGAGATTGTAGCCTATCCGCCCGGGCGTCTGCCGATGTTGGCGCGGTGTTGTCCTGCCGGCAAATGTCATCCCGACGGCTGCCAGCAAAAAGGCCGGAGGCGGCGAACCGCGCTCCGGCCTGGATGGCAGCTGAGGCTCTGGTGATCAGAAGCCCACGTTGTTGCCGCCCTTCAGTTTCAGCATCTCGCGCGCGTCGTCCGGCGTCGCCACTTCCAGCGACAGCGCCTCGATTACGGTGCGGATGCGCTTGACCTGGTCGGCGTTGCTCTTGGCCAGTTGGCCCGGGCCGTCCCACAGCGAATCTTCCAGGCCCACGCGGGTGTGGCCGCCCATGGCTGCCGACATGGTGGCGATCGGGATCTGGCCGCGGCCGGCGCCCAGCACCGACCAGAAGTAGTCGTCACCGAACAGGCGGTCGGCGGTGCGCTTCATGTGCATCACGTCTTCCACGTCGTTGCCGATGCCGCCGCGCAGGCCGAACACCGACTGGATCAGGAACGGCGGCTTGATCAGGCCGCGGTCGATGAAGTGCGCCGCGGTGTAGAGGTGGCCGATGTCGTAGCACTCGATCTCGAAGCGGGTCTGGTTGGCGCTGCAGGATTCGAGGATGTAGGCGATGTCCTTGAAGGTGTTGCGGAAGATGCGGTCGTCCGACTCCGCCAGGTAGGGCTTTTCCCAGTCGTACTTGAAGTCCTTGAAGCGGCCCAGCATTTCATACAGGCCGAAGTTCATCGAGCCCATGTTCAGCGAGGCGACTTCGGGTTTCAGCTGCAGCGCCGGCTGCAGGCGTTCTTCCACGCCCATGGTGGGTGCACCGCCGGTGGTCAGGTTGATGACCACGTTGGACTTGGCCTTGATGCCCGGCAGGAATTTGCGGAACTCGGCCGGGTCCTGGGTCGGCTTGCCGTTTTGCGGATCGCGCGCGTGCAGGTGGACGATGGCGGCGCCGGCTTCGGCGGCGCCCAGCGCGGCGTCGCGGATTTCGTCCGGCGTCACCGGCAGGTAGGGCGACATCGAGGGGGTGTGGATGGCGCCGGTGACGGCGCAGGTGATGATGACTTTGCGGGATTTGGCCATGGTGGTGTGCTCCTTTAGGTGTTTGTTGTGGTGCTGGTTTTTGGTCTGCTTGGTTGCTTCTTTGTTGGGTAGTCTGGTCTCGCTGAGTGCCGATGTACTGGCTCTGTCTCTATCTTTCTCCGGTCGGAACGGAGCGCCGGGGGGCGGCCCGGCAGCCGCTCACTTTTCTTGCTCCGCCAAGAAAAGTAAGCAAAAGAAGGGTTGGAGCACTGCTCCAACAAAACCTAAGTGCCAGCCCCCTTCGGGGGTTCCCGGCGGAGCGCACTGAAAAATGGGCAAGGCAAAGTCGCTGCGCTCCAATTGCCTTGCTGATCCATTTTTTACCGCACCCCGTCGGCTGGTCCACAAGGGGAAACCTGTCCGGCTCGCCTGCGGCATTGCCCAGTCTCATACTCGCCTTCGGCATCGCGCTGTCTCTTCCTCGCCTGCGGCATCGTCCAATCTTGCGGCATAGCCTTTGCTCTTTCTCGCCTGCGGCTTCGATGTGCCGGCTCGCGATCTCATGTAATCCGTCATCCCGGCGAAGGCCGGGGTCCAGTGTCGTTTGTCGCGTTTCCCGGCATCGGCACCGGCATCCATCACTCAAGCCGTATCAAGCTCCAACGGTGGTCGTCAAGACAGCGTTGCTATTTCACTTAATCCGTCGCCCCTGCGAAAGCAGGGGCCCAGCGTCGTTCGTTGCGCGTCCTTCAGCGTTTGATACGTTCGAGCACTGAATCTCAACTCGGCTGCTTGCGTTTGTGCGCCACCAGCCCCATCAGTCGGTTGTCGCGCCAGCGCGCGCGCTCGCCCAGCTTGTCGGCCGGCAGCGCGGCGCGCCTTTCTTTCTCGATCTTGGCCAGCGTGTCGGCCTGCCATTCGTTGGGCGGTTGGGTCTTGGCGACGTCGCGGTAGGTGTGGCCGTAGCGCTTGGCATAGTCCAGCACGCCTTCCGGCGCGTTGAGGTCGATGGTTTCGAACGGGCCCATGAAGGACCAGCGCAGGCCCAGGCCGTCTTTGAGCACCTTGTCCAGATCCTCGGAGGAAGCATAGCCGTTTTCGTACAGGTTCAGAGCTTCGTTCAGCACCGCCCCCTGGATGCGGTTGAGCAGGAAGCCGGTGATCTCCTTGTTCAGCACCACCGGCGACTGGCCGGCGCGGGTGTAGATGTCGCGCGCGCGTTCCACCGTGGCCTTGGAGGTCCAGGGCGCCGGCGCCAGTTCCACCAGCGGGACGAGATAGGGCGGGTTGACCGGGTGCGCCACCAGGATGCGCTCGCGGCCGGGCAGCTGCTCGGAGAAATCGGAGGTGGGAATCCACGAGGTGGAGCTGGTCAGGATGGTGCCGGGGCCGGCCAGGCGATCCATCTCGGCGAAGATCTCGCGCTTGACCTCGACCGTTTCCTTCACGTTTTCCTGCACCAGCGCCGCGTCCTTCAAGGCGTCGGCCAGGCTGGCGGCCGGCTTGATGCGTTCCAGCACGGCGTCCACGCTTTCCTCGATCAGCCCGTGCTTGTGCAGGTCGCCGACGTTGTCGCGCAGAAGTTGCTGGCAGGCTTGCAGCGCCTGCGGCACGGCGTCCCAGATGGCGACCTTGAAGCCGGCGCGGGCAAACACGATGGCCCAGGCGCGGCCGATCAGGCCGGCGCCGACGACTGCGATCTTTTCGCTCATGTCCGTCTCCTCAGCTCAGGGTTTCGACGTTGCCGCACACCGACAGGCTGCGTCCGCTGATGGACGCGCCGGCCGGCGAGCAGATGAAGATGATCTGGTTGGCGATGTCCTCGGCGGTGACCATCTTGCGCATCGAGACCTTCGACAGCACGCGCTCGCGCATCTCTTCATGGTCGATGCCGTAGGACGCGGCCTTGGCCGCGATCACGCGCTCCTGGCGTGCGCCGGCCACCACGCCCGGCAGCACGGCGTTGACGCGGATGTTGTCCGGCCCCAGTTCGATGGCCCAGCTTTCGGTCAGGCCGATGATGCCGTACTTGGAGGCCGAGTACGGCGTGCGCTGGGCAAAGCCCAGGCGACCGGCCACCGAGGAAATGTTGACCACCGAGCCGCCGCCGTTCTTCTTCAGCATCGGCACCGCGCGGCGCGCGCACAGGAAGGGGCCGGTCAGGTTGACGGCGATGGTCTGGTCCCAGGCCGGCAGGTCGACGTCTTCCACCCGCGCGGTGGGGCCGGCGATGCCGGCGTTGTTGATCAGCACGTCCAGCTGCCCGTTCCACTTCGTCGACAGCTCGACGAACATGGCGTCGACCTGCTTTTCATCGGTGACGTCGGTATGGCTGTAGCTGACCGGGGCGTTGTTGAATTGCTGGCGCGCGGCGGCGAGGAATTCGTCGCTGACGTCGCAGATGTGCACCTGCGCGCCGGCCTCGACGAAGGCGGCGGTGATGGCCAGGCCGATGCCTTGCGCGCCGGCGGTGACGATGACTTTCTTGTCCTTGAGGTTCAGATCCATGATGCGTGAGTCCTTGTTGCTTGAGGGGAGGGGAAGGCAATCATTCGGTGTGGAATCAAAGCCAGAGAATCTTCTTGCGGTACGCCAGGTCGGTCAGCAGCGGCTCGGCCGGGCCGGTGTGGAACACCGCGCCGCGCTCCAGCGCGAACACGCGGTCGGCCAGCGCCAGCACCAGGTCGAGGTTGTGCTCGACGATCACGATCGAGACTTCGCGGCGCAACTGGTCGAACACCGTGAACAGCTCCTGCACCACGGCCGGGGCCAGCCCTTCGAAGGGCTCGTCCAGCAATAGCAGCTTGACGTTGCCCGACAGCGCGCGCGCCACCGCCACCATCTGTTGCTCGCCGCCGGAGAGGAAGTCGGCGTGGGTATGCAGACGCTCCTTCAGGCGCGGGAAGTAATGCAGGATCTTTTCCTCGCTCCAGGCCACGCCGTCGCTGCTGTCGGTCTTGCGCGCCAAGCGGCCCAGCGCCAGGTTCTCGGCCACCGTCATGCCGGCAAACAGGCCGCGACCCTGCGGCACGTAGCCGATGCCCAGGCGCGCGATGTCAGGAGCAGAGAGGCCGGCGATGTCGCGGCCGTTGTAACGGATCGCCCCCGAGGCTGGTTTCAGCAGGCCGGTCAGCGCTTTGAGCAGTGTCGACTTGCCGGCGCCGTTGCGGCCCAGCAGCGCCACGATCTCGCCCTGGCGCACTTCCAGCGTGGCGTCGTTGAGGATATGGCTCTTGCCGTAGAAGGCGTTGACCTGCTCGAAGGCCAGCAGCTGCGCACGCTCCTGCGCATCGCCGGCAATGCGGCCGGTGACCGGCGGCGTGCCGTGACCGGTGTAGATCTCCTGCACGCGGGTGTCGGCGCGGGCCTCGTCGGGCGTGCCGGCCATCAGCACGCTGCCCTGGTTCATCACCGTCACTTTTTGCGAGAAGGCCAGCACGCGGTCGATGTCGTGCTCCACGATCAGCACCGGGATGTTGGAGGCGATGATCTTCACCAGGCGCGACACGCGCTCGCGCTCGGCCGCGGCCAGGCCGGCCAGCGGCTCGTCCATCAGCAGCACGTGCGGCTTGGAGCCCAGCGCAATGCCCAGGTCCACCAGGCGCTGGCCGCCGTAGGAGAGCGCGCCGCCTTCGATCTCGTCGATGCCCTTCAGGCCCAGGAAGCGCATCAGCTCCTCGGTCTCGGCGTGGATCTCGGGGTAACTGTCGACGTCCTTCCACATGTTGTAGCGCGAGGCGTGGCGCGCCTGCAGCGACAGGCGCAGGTTCTCGTAGATCGACAGGCCCTTGAACAGGTTGGTGATCTGGAACGAGCGCGCCAGGCCGCGCTGGCAGATTTGGCTGGGCGGCAGGCCCTGGATTTCCTCGCCGTTCAGTTTCACGGTGCCACCGTTGGGGGCGAACATGCCGGAGATCAGGTTGAAGGTGGTGGTCTTGCCGGCGCCGTTGGGGCCGATCAGCGCGTGGATCTCGCCGGCGTGCAACGCGATCTGTGCGTTCTTCACCGCCTGGATGCCGCCGAAGCGGATCTCGATGTCCTTCGCTTCCAGCACCAACCCCTGCTGCGCCGGCGCCTGCAGGAAGCCCGGCAGCGGCAGGCCGTCGACGATCTGGCGCGCGCTCATGGCTGCGCCGACCTCCTCGGGCGGACGCAGGCGGCGCACGATCTGGCGATAGATACCGACCAGGCCGGTGGGCGAGAACAGGATGAAGGCGACGAAGGCCAGGCCGAACCACAGCAGCCAGTTCTCGGTCCAGATCGACAGGCATTCGCGGAACAGGATGTAGAACAGCGCGCCCAATGCGGGACCCAGGAAGCTGCGCATGCCGCCGATCACCACCATCGCCAGCAGTTCGCCAGAGAAGGCCACCGAGGTCGGCTCGGCCGAGGCGAAGCGGTGATGGAAGGCCAGCAGGCCGCCGGCAAGACCCGTCACCGAGGCCGAGATGATGAACATCTGCAGCTTGTAGACAATGGTGGCGTAGCCTTGGAAGCGCGCGCGCTGTTCGTTCTCGCGGATGGCGACGATGGTGTGGCCGAACGGCGAGCGGATGATCCGGTGCAGCACGTACAGCACCAGCCAGGCGATCACGCTGACGAACACCAGGTAAGGAATCGACTGGTCGAGGTCGATGCCGGCCAGCGCCGGGCGCACCACGCCGCCCAGGCCCGATTCGCCGCCGGTGAAGTCGGTCCAGCGGAAGGCGATGGCAAACGTCAGGGCCGACAGCGCCAGCGTCAGCAGCGAGAAGTACACGCCGCGCCGGCGCAGGATCAGGAAGCCGATCACCCCCGCGCACAGCGCGATGAAGACGATGGTGAACAGCAGCGGCAACAGGATCTGGCCGGGGAACCAATACTTTTGCGACAGCGCCGCCGCGTAGGCGCCCACGCCGAACCAGGCGCCGTGGCCGAACGAGGTCAGGCCGGTGTAGCCCACCAGCAGGTTCAGGCCCATGGCGGCGATGGCGTAGATCACTACGTCGGTGGCCGAAGTGGTAGTCAGTCCCAGCAGTTGCAGGATGAAAGGCGTGACGACCAGCGCGGCCGCCGCGATCAGCAGGGGTTGATGTTTCTTGTTCATGTCGGCCTCGTCATTCGAAACGTTCGATGCGCTCGCCCAGCAGGCCGCGCGGGCGGAAGATCAGCACCAGCAGCATCAGGAGGTACATCGATGCCTCGCCGGCCGGCGCGTAGAACTGGATGGTGATGCCGCGCACCACACCCACCAGCACCGCCGCCAGCACCACGCCCCAGAAGCTGCCCAGGCCGCCGATCACCACCACCACGAAGGCGGCGGTCATGATTTCCGCGCCCATGGCCGGATGCACCCCCGAGATCGGCGCGAACAGCACGCCGGCCAGCGCCGCCAGGCCCACACCGAGCATCACGATGGCGGTCATGTAGGGCTGCAGCTTGATGCCCAGCACCGCCACCATGTCCGGCTTTTGCACGCCGGCGCGCACCACGCGGCCGAACGAGGTCTTGTTCAGCAGCAGCCAGATCAGCGTGAGCGCCACCAGCACCGTGGCCAGCATCAGCAGGCGGTATTTGGAATACATGAAGTCGCCCACCATGATCTGGCCCTTGAACGCCGACGGGATCGAGGCCGGCAGCGGCGACGCGCCCCAGACGATGCGGATCAGCTGCTCTGCCACCATCGACAGCCCGAAGGTGAGCAACAGGCCGAGGATGGGATCGGCCGAGTAGAAGCGACGCAGCAGGAAACGTTCGAACAGGATGCCCAGCAGCGCCACGATGACCGGCGAGATCAGGATCGCGCCAGAGAAGCCGAGATGCTTGGTGATCTCTACCGCGAGATAGGCGCCGATCGCATAGAAGGCCCCATGCGCCAGGTTGACGATGCCGCCCAGGCTGAAGATCAGCGACAGGCCCAGCGCGATCAGCAGGTAATAACCGCCGACCAGCAGGCCGTTGAGTATTTGTTCCAGCAGAAAGACGATTTGCATTGATGCTCCGTAGAGGGCGTCATCGCGGCGCTACGGCCGCGAAACGACGCTGGGTCCCGGCCTGCGCCGGGACGACACGGAGGAGGTGGCTTGTTCCTCCGTGCGGTCGATTCAAGCTATTGCCTGTCGTCCCAGCGCAGGCCGGGACCCAGTGTCGTTGGCGGTAATGCGAGCATCGTTTTACGCCACTGGGCCCCTGCTTTCGCAGGGGCGACGGCAGGTGGAGTTCAGACAGTCTGTCGTTCCAGCAGAATCGGAAATACCGCGCAGGAACCCAGTGTCGT
This sequence comes from Herbaspirillum sp. LeCh32-8, assembly GCF_017814915.1. Classification (GTDB taxonomy): domain Bacteria; phylum Pseudomonadota; class Gammaproteobacteria; order Burkholderiales; family Burkholderiaceae_D; genus Herbaspirillum. The sequence goes on from NZ_JAGIPZ010000002.1 coordinate 337,484, forward strand.
GTTATCCGTTGTCGCTCAGGTGAACTTGCAAGCGTTCTCTTGCATGGTCGGCGCAATCGAATCCAGCGATCCGCCCGGTCCCGGCACGGCCGCGCCCAGCTGCAGGAAGTCCCACTGGTCCTTGGCCTTGCCCTTGGGTTTGGGCGATAGCGTGTACATCTCTTGCAGCAGCTGGTGATCCCAGGCGCGGTAGACGCCCTTGCGCGCTTTGAGGCAGTCGACCTCGGCGCCTTTCTCGAAGTATTCGATCAGCTTCATCGTATCGAGCGACTTGGTCTCAGTGATTGCCTGCACCACCGAGCGGAAGGCGACGTATTCGCCCCAGGCCTGGTTCTCCGGCGGCTTGCCGTACTTTTTGGTGAAGGCGGCGACGAAGGCCTTGGCCGACGGCGCGTCGACGTCGTGGTGCCAGGTGGTGGGCCAGGTGCCGGCGAAGTTGTCGGCGCCGGCGCCCCAGGCGGCCACGGTGTCGAAGCCGAAGCCCGACATCGGGAACGGCAGGCCGAATTCGGAGTACTGCTTGATGAAGTTGGTGATCTGGTTGCCGGCCAGGTTGGAGATCACCAGGTCCGGCTTGGTCTGGCGGATCTTCAGCAGGTAGGGGCTGAAGTCGGTGGCGTCGGTGGGCACCAGCTCGTCGTTGGCGATGGTGCCGCCGTTGGCCGAGACGAACACCTTGGCCGTGCGCAGCAGGTCATGGCCGAAGGCGTAGTCGGCAGTCAGTGCATAGAGCTTCTTGCCCTTGATCAGGCCGTTGGCCAGCAGCTGCTGGCCGCAGGCCTTGACGTAGGTGGAGTTGGCCGCCTCGATGTGGAACATGAAGCGGTTGCAGCTCTTGCCGCGCAGTTCGTCCGAGTTGCAGCCGGTGTTCATGAAAATCTTCTTGTTGCGCTGGGCGACCTGGGCGATGCCCAGCGCCGAGGCCGAGGAGATCTCGCCGATCAGCACCGCGGCGCCATCGCGCTCCAGCAGGCGCTGCGCCTTGGAGGAGGCGGTGGGCGGGTTCACCGAGTCTTCCGAGATCAGCGTCAGCTGGCGACCCAGCAGGCCGCCGGCCTTGTTCTGCTCTTCCACGGCGAGATTGATGCTCATCACGGCGTATTCGCCCATGGGGCCGAGGAAGCCGGTGCGCGGCGTCAGGTGGCCGATGATGATCTTGTCCGACTGCGCCCGGACGATGGCCGGGAATCCCAGCGCCGAAGCGCCGGCCGCGGCCGCGCCTGCCTTCAGGATGCTGCGTCGGCGCGGCGAGGCGATGTCGTGGTTGTCCGTGCTGCCGTGCTTGTTCTTGTCTTGCTCCATGGTGCGATCCTCCTAAATGTCCGGCCGGGGCCGGTGTCTCGTGGGAACTGCGTTTTTTGAGCATTGCGGCCGGACTGGCGCCGGCTTGTTGCAGCAGCAGGGTGGAGCGGCCGAACCGGCCATTCGCGCGCATCGGGTACGACATGAGGCGGGGAGATGCGGGGAGATACGACGCCGCCGGCCGCACATCGCTGCAAGGCCTGCATCGCCGGAAAGCTGGGTTATCTCCTGAAGCCGTCACCGCTGCGGCGGGGATGTTGGGTGAAAACCGCATCCTGCCACGCCGATCCGTTTTTTATTCTGCTGATGTCATTTATTTGACATGTGATCAAATGTATTCGATAGAATCGGAGGCGTCAACGGGAAATCGGGCCGCTTGCCGATGCCGGGGCGATTGCCCGGGAACGGCGGCAAGGCGCGCCCCTGCTGGCGTTGCACCCGGGGCAGTAGGCCGCTCTCCGGGTTCTTCACCGGCCTCTTATATAATCCGCGAAAAATTTTCACGCATCGCCATGGATCAGACCTTAATCGCCGACCTCTCCAACATGCGCAAGATCCAGCACGCCACGCTTTCCGAGCGCGTGTACCAGGACTTGTGCGAACTGATCCAGGCCGGCCAGGTGCGCCCCGGCCAGAAACTGACGTTGAAGGGCCTGGCCGACGCGCTCGGCACCAGTCCCATGCCGGTGCGCGAGGCGGTGCGCCAGCTGGCCGCCGAAGGCGCGCTGGAGATCCTACCCAACCGCGCCATGCGGGTGCCGCTGATGACCAAGGACAAGTTCCGCGAGCTGCTGAAGATCCGGCTGGCGCTGGAGGGGCTGGCCGTGGAGCACGCCGCGGCCCACATCGGCAAGGAAGGCCTGAAGGAAGTGGCCGACCTGCACGACAGCCTGTGCGTGGAAATGAACCGCAAGAAACCCAACGTTGACGTCATCATCCGCCTGAACAAGGAGCTGCACTTCGCCGCCTACCAGGGCTCGGGCATGCCGACGCTGGTGGACCTGATCTCGGGACTGTGGCTGCAGGTGGGGCCGGTGATCAACCTCGACCTGCGCGCCGGCTCGCGCCGCCTGTCGGAGGCGCCGGCGCTGTTTCACCACGGCGTGTTGCTCAAGGGCTTGCAGGAAGGCTCGCCGGAGAAGGCGCGCGAAGGCCTCTCCGGCGATCTCTTGAGCGCCGCGCAGATGATCCTGGCGGGAGACGGTCTGCCCGATTGATGCGGGCGGGAAGGTGGGAAGGAAGGCGGGCGGGGATCCGTTCAGCTCGGCGCAGCCTGGCGCGCAGCGTGAACCGGCGGGCGATTCAGCGGCGTGGCGAAGCGGCGTGCGGGCGGGAGGAACGGATCGTCGCCGGTCCTTCCTGGAGAGGCGTCATCAAGGGGCAATCCTCAGGAGCGGTTGTCGAAGTCGTAGGTGGCGCGCAGCAGGGCTTTGCGGCGCTCCAGTTCACGCTGGCGCAGTTGGCGCTGACGCTCGCGGGCCGCATTGCCGCGCATGCTCCAGCCGAAGGCCAGCAACACCGCCGACAGCGGCAACAGCGCCACCGCGCCGGCCAGCATCTCCATGTTGGCCTGGCGCAGCACGTCGCGCAGCGTGCCCGAGAATACGCACACCAGCACCGTCACGCCCACCGCCGCGCCGGTCATCGGCAGGGCATCGAGAGTTTTGTCCAGCACCTTCATCAGTTTGCTTTTCATGATCCGCTCCATCAGTTCGAAGAAAAAAGACCCGCCATCGCGGCGCCGATGAATCAATCGCACCGCTTGAATCAGGTATCGGAACGGCGCTCGACAACTTGCGGGGGCGCGGCGGTAAAGAAACGTAAGATTGGGTGGGGAGCGCTTTGCACTTCACCAGGGGCAACAGGAACCCTCGCCGGCGCGGCTTGTCGTAACGCCATGCTGCAGGGCACAAGCGGGCGCTGCGCAGTTGGTACAATGCCGCTTTTCCTTACCTGCGGGCGCCATGGACATCCTTCTGTTTCTCGTCGACTTCATCGTTCACATCGACCGCCACCTGGCGGAGCTGGCGGCTTCCTACGGCCCCTGGCTGTTCCTGATCCTGTTCCTGATCATCTTTTGCGAAACCGGCCTGGTGGTCACGCCCATCCTGCCCGGCGATTCGCTGCTCTTCGTCACCGGCGCGCTGGCCGCCACCGGCGCCTACGACATTCACCTGATGGTGCTCACCCTGATCGTGGCCGCCATCCTCGGCGACAGCACCAATTACCAGATCGGCAAGATGCTGGGGATCAAGGTGTTCGACAAGCCGAACTCAAGGATCTTCAAGAAGGAGTATCTGGACAAGACCCATGCCTTCTTCGAAAAGCACGGCGGCAAGGCCATCATCATCGCCCGCTTCGCCCCCATCGTGCGCACCTTCGCCCCCTTCGTGGCCGGCGTGGGCGCGATGACCTATTCGCGCTTCTTCCTGTTCAACGTGATCGGCGGCATCGCCTGGGTGGCCAGCTTCTCCTACGCCGGTTATTTCTTCGGCAACCTGCCCATCGTGAAGAAGAACCTGAGCCTGCTGATCGTGGCCATCGTGATCCTGTCCATCCTGCCCGGCATCATCGAGTACTTCCGCCAGAAGCGACGTCCCGGCTGAGACGCCGTTCCCCTCGCGCGGCGGGCATGCCGTCATGCCCGCCGCCGCCATCGCCGCTCCCGAGTCTTCTTCGCAACGATTCCGGTCCGGCGCTGTTCAGGCAAAGCGGCCCTGTTCCTCCGTCTGCGGGCAGGGCACAATGCCGCCTCCTTCGTTTGATCCATTGCAAGTCGCCGGATGAATCCTTCAGTCTTTCTTTCGGGCATGGCCATGGGCCTGAGCCTGATCATGCCCATCGGCGCCCAGAACGCCTTCGTGCTCAAGCAGGGCCTGCGCAACGAATACATCTTCACGGTCTGCCTGATGTGCGCGCTGTCGGACGCGGTGCTGATCGTCGCCGGTGTTTCCGGATTTGCCCGGGTCGCCGCATGGTTGCCGTGGGCGGAGCCGGTCATGCGCTACGGCGGCGCCGCTTTTCTCGCCTGGTATGGATTCAGGAGCCTGCGCGCGGCCTTGCGTTCGGACGCCGCACTGCGCGCGCACGCCGAGGCCGACAGCGAGCGCGCGCCCTTCGGCCGCATCGCGCTGGCCTGCCTGGCGCTGACCTGGCTTAACCCGCATGTCTACCTGGATACGATGGTGCTGCTCGGTTCGGTCTCCAGCCAGTTCGGCGAGCAGCGCGCGGCCTTCGCCGCCGGCGCGGCCAGCGGCTCGTTCCTGTTCTTCTTCTCGCTGGGATATGCCGCGCGCTGGCTGCGCCCGGTCTTCGCCAGGCCGCTCGCATGGCGCGTGCTCGACGGCGTGATCGTGGTTGTCATGTGGAGCATTGCCTGGCGCCTGGTGACGGGCGCCTGAGCATGAAAAAAGCCCGCGCATGCGGGCTTTTTTCATATGCGCGACCAGGGCTCAATCCAGCTCGGCGCCGTAGTCCACGTCGGCGCGCAGCGGGGTCTTGCTGGAGGCGGCGCGCACGTATTGCGGCGGCCATGCCACGTTTTCACGCAACTGGTCGGCCGCATGCAGCGGCCAGTACGGGTCGCGCAGCAGTTCGCGCGCCAGCAGCACCAGGTCGGCCTGGCCGGTGCGCAGCACGTGCTCGGCCTGGATGGCGTCGGTGATCATGCCGACCGTGCCGGTGGCGATGCCGGCCTCGGCCTTCACGCGCGCGGCGAACTCGGTCTGGTAGCCGGGGCCGGTCGGGATCGCCGCAGCCGGCAGGTTGCCGCCGCTGGAGACATCCACCAGGTCCACGCCCAGCTCGCCCAGGCGTTTGGACAGCGCCACGGTCTCGTCCGGCGTCCAGCCGCCTTCGGTCCAGTCGGTGGCCGACAGGCGCACGAACAGCGGCAGTTCCTTGGGCCATACCGCACGCACCGCGCTGGTCACTTCCAGCAGGAAGCGGATGCGATTCTCGAACGAGCCGCCGTACTGGTCGTTGCGCTTGTTGCTGAAGGGCGAGAGGAACTCATGGCCCAGGTAGCCGTGCGCTCCGTGCAGCTCGACCACCTTGAAGCCGGCCTGCAGCGAGCGCTTGGCGGCCTCCACGAAGGCTTGCACCAGGCCCTTGATTTCATCCACGGTGAGCGCATGCGGCTCGGTGTAGGTGGTGTCGAAGGCGACCGCCGACGGCGCCACCGGCAGCCAGCCGCCTTCGGCCTGTGGCACGCTGCCCGGCGCGCCGTCCCACGGCCGCAACGCGCTGGCCTTGCGGCCGGCATGGGCCAGCTGGATGCCGGGCACCGAGCCTTGTTGTTCGATGAAGCGGGTGATGCGGCGCAGCGGCTCGATGTGCTCATCCTTCCAGATGCCGAGGTCGGCTGCGGTGATGCGGCCCTCCGGCACCACGGCCGTGGCTTCCATGATCACCAGGCCGGCGCCGCCGACGGCGCGTGCGCCCAGGTGCACCAGGTGCCAGTCGTTGACGAAGCCGTCCTGCGCCGAATACTGGCACATGGGGGAGACGGCGATGCGGTTGGGCAGAGTGACGCCGCGCAGCGTCAGCGGCGAAAACAATTGGCTCATCGTGAAACTCCTGTAAGACGCGTTGTTGTTCTGGTGGGGGTAAATGCAGCAGGCAGTCTATTGGATTTCTGCAAATCGCGTCGGCGCGGGCTCAAGCGCTTCACCCATCCTCGGTCGCCCCTGGGAAAGCAGGGGCCCAGTGGCGTTTGCTGTGTACCGCGGATGCTATTGAGGCGCGACGAACGACGCTGGGTCCCTGCTTTCGCAGGGACGACGGGAGGTGGTGCGCGGACTTCTCCCGTCTGTCTGTCTGTCTGTCTGAAGGATTACTGCACGTTGAACTGCAGCGCCGCCAGGCTGGCATACAGCCCGTCGCGCGCGATCAGCTCGGCGTGGGTGCCGGTCTCGACGATGCGGCCGTGCTCCAGCACGATGATGCGGTCGGCGCTTTGCACCGTGGCCAGGCGGTGCGCGATGACCAGCGTGGTGCGCCCGACCATGGCCGCTTCCAGCGCGGTCTGCACCAGTCGTTCGGATTCGGCGTCCAGCGCGCTGGTGGCCTCGTCCAGCAACAGCAGCGGCGGGTTCTTCAGCAGCGCGCGGGCGATGGCGATGCGCTGGCGCTGGCCGCCCGACAGGCGCACGCCGCGCTCGCCGAGGAAGCAGTTGTAGCCTTCCGGCAGGCGCTCGATGAACTCGTGCGCGGCGGCCATCTGCGCCGCCGCGATCACCTCGGCGTCGCTTGCGCCGGGGCGGCCGAAGCGGATGTTTTCCATCGCGTTGGCCGAGAAGATCACGGTGTCCTGCGGCACGATGCCGATGGCCGCGCGCAAGTCCTGCAAGGTGAGGAAGCGGATGTCGACACCGTCCAGGCGGATCGCGCCGGCCTGCGGATCGTAGAAGCGTAGCAGCAGCTGGAACAGCGTGGTCTTGCCGGCGCCCGAGGGGCCGACCACGGCCACCGTCTCACCGGGCCTGACCTGCAGCGACAGCTGTGAGAGCGAGTTGCTGCCGGGACGCGAGGGGTAGTGGAACGCGAGGTCAGCGATCTCCAGCGCGGCGCCGTTGGCGGTGCGCGGCGGCAGCTTCTCGGGCAGCAGCACCGACTGCACCGGCGACTGCGCCGCCAGCAGGTCGAGCAGGCGCTCGGTGGCGCCGGCGGCGCGCTGGGTGTCACCCATGACTTCCGAGAGCGCGCCCAGCGAGCCTGCCACCAACGAGGCGTAGAGGATGAACTGGCCGAGTTCGCCGCCGCTCATGCTGCCTTGCATGACCGCGTGCGCGCCTAGCCACAGCACGAACACGATGGCACCGAACACCAGCAGGATGGCCACCACGGTCAGGATGGAGCGCGCGCGGATGCGTTCCATCGCGGTCTCGAATGCGCGCTCGACCGAGCCGCCGAAGCGCCGGGCCTCGATCTCTTCATGCGTGAAGGCCTGCACCGTCGGCATCGCGTTGAGGATCTCGCCGGCGATCGCCGAGGCGTCGGCCACGCGGTCCTGCGAGGCGCGCGAGAGCTTGCGCACGCGGCGGCCGTAGAACACGATGGGCAGCACCACCGCCGCCAGCATGACGATGATGATGATGGTCAGCTTGGCGCTGGTGATGAACAGCATCGCCAGCCCGCCCAGGAACAGCAGCGCGTTGCGCAGCGCCATCGAGATACTGGTGCCTACCAGGGTCTGGATCAGCGTGGTGTCGGTGGTCAGGCGCGAGAGCACTTCGCCGGTCTTGGTGATTTCGAAGAACTCCGGGCTTTGCTGCACCACGTGTGCGTACACCGCGCGGCGCAGGTCGGCGGTGACGCGTTCGCCCAGCCACGACACCATGTAAAAGCGCAGCGCCGTGGCCACGCCCAGCACGCAGGCTACGCCGAACAGCGCGACAAAGTACAGGTTGATGTGCTGCGCGCTCTTGCTGCCGGCCGCGCCGAAGCCCAGGTCGATCATCTGCTTGAAGGCGTAGGGCACCGCCAGCGTGGCGCAGGCCGCCACGATCAGGGCCAGGCCGGCCAGCAGGAATTGCTTCTTGTAGGGCGCGAGGAAAGGCGCCAGGCCGCGCAGCGTGGCCAGGGTGCTTTTTCTTGCGGAGAGGGAGGCGGTTTCCGCCGTGGCGGTCAAGGATGAGCTTGGCGTGGAAGACATATTGGGCTGGCGTGTTGTCGTGGCGGCAAGCAGGGCGGGGTTGTCGTTTCAGCCACCTTTGCTGCCGTCGAGAAAATCTTATTGCTGCGTTGAACCACCGCGGTGCACATAAGTCGGAAGCTTCATAAGTATATGCAGGCCGATCATAAGAGGCAGGCGACCGTGCACATCTGCGGGGCGGTGCAAAGTGTAGCGCAGAGTTTCCCGGCGCACATTGCCTGGACCCGATGTGCTGTCTACAGTGGCTGCACGGCGGTGGAGCCGCGTGCACTTGCCTTATTGCAATACCTGCTCATACCGAGACAATATCCGGCAGCATCCACGCAAACGCAGCATCAACGGCAAGGAGACCAGCTTGGCCCAACTCGCTCGCTTGATCCAACGACCCTGGCAGCAGACTCCGGAAGAGCGCGAAATCCGCGCCGAACTCGAGGCCGGGCTGACCGCGCCGCAGGCCGCCATTTCTCCCAAGTATCTTTACGATGCGCTGGGCAGCAAGCTGTTCGAGGCGATCTGCGAATTGCCCGAATACTATCCGACCCGCACCGAGGCGGCGATCTTTTCCGCCCATGCCGAGGACATCGCCGCCGCCGTCGGCACCGGCGTGACCCTGATCGACCTGGGCGCGGGCAACTGCGCCAAGGCGGCCGGGTTGTTCCCGGCGCTCCGGCCGCGCCAGTATGTGCCGATCGATATCTCGGCGGAGTTCCTGCACGGCGCGGTGAACGGCCTGCGCCAGCGTTTCCCGGATATCCCGATGCACGAAGTGGCGATGGATTTTTCCGCGTCGCTGGAGCTGCCGGCCACCGTGAACCGCGACCGCCGCCTGTTCTTCTATCCGGGCTCCTCGCTGGGCAACTTCGATCCGCAGCAGGCGCTGGCCTTCCTGCGCCGCATGCGCCACGCCCTGCAGATCGGCGAGGCCGGCGGCGTGTTGCTGGGGCTGGACCTGGTCAAGGACAGTCGCGTGCTGGACGCCGCCTATGATGATGAACTGGGCGTCACCGCGGCCTTCAACCTGAACATGCTCAACCACGTGAACCGCCTGATGGGGGCCGACTTCAATGCGCGCGACTGGCGTCACGTCGGCTTCTACAACGTCGAGCTGCAGCGTGTGGAGATGCACCTTGAAGCGCGTCGCGACCTGATCGTGCGCTGGGACGGCGACCGCCGCACCTTCCGCCAGGGCGAGCGCATCCATACCGAGAACAGCCATAAGTTCACGCCCGAAGACATCTTGAGCATGCTGGAAGACGCCGGCTTCGGTGATGTGCGCATGTGGACGGATCCGCAGCGCTGGTTCGCGGTCTGCCATGCGCGGGCGCGCTGAAGACGGCTTCACCTCGACAGGAAATATCGCATGCCCCATACCGCTACCGCCCTCGCCGATCCCGCCATGGAGGCGGCCATCGACGCCGTGATCGACGCCGCCATCAAAGAGGTCAACCACCACGCCGACGAGCGCGGCACGGGGACGGGCCGCATGAGCGAGCGCTACCGGCGCGTGCGCCGGCAATCGCAGGCGATCGCCGAGCCTTTGTCGGCCGAGGATTGCTGCGTGCAGTCCATGCCCGACGCCAGTCCGATCAAGTGGCACCTGGCGCATACCACCTGGTTCTTCGAGACCTTCATCCTGGAGCGTTTCGAGACCGGCTTTCACGCTTTCCACCCGCAATTCCGCGTGCTGTACAACTCCTACTACGAGGGCGTGGGCGACAAGTTTCCGCGCGCGCAGCGCGGCCTGTTGACGCGTCCTTCGCTGGAGGAGGTGCAGGCCTACCGCGCCAACGTCGACCATCGCATGCTGTTGCTGATCGACGCGCTGGAGGCCGGCGAGGCCGCGCCTGATGAGGCGCAGGAGTCGTCGCACGCGCGCCTGCAGGCGCAGGCTGCGGACTTGCGCGAACTGCTGGTGCTGGGTTTGCAGCATGAGCAGCAACACCAGGAGCTGATGCTGACGGACGTCAAGCACCTGCTGTCCATCAATCCGCTGAGGCCGGCGTATCAGGAGTTGCCGCAGACCGTGCAGAGCGGCGACCCGGCCGAGCTGCCGTTGCGATGGCATCGCATCGACGCCGGCGTGGTGGAGATCGGGCATGAGGGCGAGGGCTTTTGCTTCGACAACGAGACGCCGCGCCACCGGCAATTCGTCGAGGCCTATCAGTGCGCTTCGCGCCTGGTGAACAATGCCGAGTACCAGGCCTTCGTCGAGGACGGCGGATATCGCGATGCGTCGCTGTGGTTGTCCGAGGGCTGGGAGTGGCGCAAGCAGCTGGGCCTGGAGCACCCCATTTATTGGCAGCGCGATGATGCCGGGCGCTGGAGCGAATTCACCGAATACGGCCTGCAAAACCTGGAGCCGCACCGCGCCGCAGTGCACCTGTCTTACTACGAGGCCGATGCCTATGCGCGCTGGGCCGATGCGCGCCTGCTCTCCGAGGCGGAGTGGGAACATGCGGCGGGCCGGCTGCAGGGCAGCGGCCGTGAATTCTTCGGCGTGGCGTGGCAGTGGACCAGCAGCAGCTACGCGCCGTATCCGGGCTACGCGGCGCCGCCGGGGGCGGTGGGCGAGTACAACGGCAAATTCATGGTCAACCAGTACGTCTTGCGCGGCTCGTCGTCGGCTACGCCGCTGAACCATGCGCGGCTGACGTATCGCAATTTCTTCCCGGCGCATGCGCGCTGGCAGGTCACCGGCATCCGCCTGGCGCGCTCGGTTTGATCAGCGCAGGCGCGGCTGCAGCAGCACCGCGCCGTAGCGCGCCACGAACATCAGGAAGGCCAGCGTCCAGCACGCCGCCGACGCGCTCAGCAGCAGGGGCGCCGGCAGCAGCGCCGCGCCGATGCGGCACAGCGCGGCGGCGCTGACGGCGATGTAGATGCCGGTCGTCATGCGGTCGGCTGCCAGCGGGCGTCCGGTGTGTCCCAACGAGACCCGCGTCATCACGCCCAATACCATCGTTCCCATCGCGCCGGCCGTGAGGGCGTGGATCGCCGCCACCTGCAGCCAGGCCATGCCCAGTTGGCTCAGCCCCAGCAGCGCCGCGCCGGCGACCAGCCACAGATACCCCAGATGCAGGATTGCCAGCAGCGGCTCGCCCAGCGTGGCGCGGCCGGCCCAGCGCAGCGTGCGCCACAGGTTCAGCGCGGCGGCCGCCAGCAGGAGCAGGCCGATCGCGCGCACTTGCGGCAGCATCGCCCACGCCAGCAGGCCGCCGTGCAGCGTGGCGGTGGCGGCGATGTCCAGTGCGCGCGAGCCGGTCGGCTGCGCCTGGATACGTTTGGCCGTCAGCCAGTTGCGGGTGAAGGCGGGAATGATGCGCGCGCCGATCACCGCGATCAGGATGCTGACGGCCGCCATCGCCAGGCGCCAGCCGAGGCCATCGGCGATGGGAATGCCGAGGTCGACGCCGGCCTGTTGCAGGTGCATCAGCAGGCTGGCCACGCCCAGCAGCGCAACCGGGATCGGCATCGGCAGGTTGCGGCGATTGCCGGCGCCGACGATCTCACGCCACGCCAGTGTGCACACCATCGCGGGGAAGGCTACATCCACCGCCGCCGCCAGCCACCACGGCAGGTACAGCGACACCGCACCGACGATTCGTCCCAGCAGCCACACCACGGCCAGCGCGCCGAGCATTGCGCCGCGCACGGGAGGGCGGCCGGTCCAGTTGGGAATGGCGGTCAGCAGGAAACCGGCGACCGCGGCAAGGATCCAGCCGAACAGCATTTCATGGATATGCCAGGACAGCGGATCGAAGCGGCTGGGCAAGATCAGGCCGCCATGTAGCATGCCCATCCACAGGATGATGGAGACGGCGGCCCACAGGCTGCCGAGCAGGAAGAAGGGGCGAAACGCCAGCGTCAGCAGCGCCTGGCGCCAGGTGGCGTTGGGGTGGTTCATGCAGATCTCCCGCGATGGCTTGAAGAGGGCAGGGGACGAGAGAGGCCCATGCGCTGCCGGCATCGGGCATGCATGAACGACGTCCAGTTTGGTCTGCTCCCATTCTAAGGACGTCCGCGCACGCTGGATTTGCGCTGTCGCAAACGCCGTGCATGCGGCAGCGCAGGTGCGCATGGTTGTCATCCATGCGGTCCGATGCGGGGACGCGGGGGATGAACTGCGCGGGAGGCGCTTATTCCTTGAGGTAGTTGGGGAAGCGCTGGCGGATGTCATCCAAGTGCGACAGCGTGCCCGAGAGGTGTTCGCGCAGCGCTGCCTGGGCGGCGTCGCTGTCGCCGGCGGCGATGGCGTCGACGATGGCGATGTGATCGGCGATCACGCGCCGGGTCTTGCCGGGGATGGGAATGTGCAGGTTGCGCAGACGGTCTAGGCTGCCGCTCTGGCGACGCACCATGGTCCACAGTTCCGGCACCTGGGCCGCCTCGTACATGTAGCGATGGAAGGCCTGGTCCGCCAGCACGAACTCGGCGTAGTTCTCCCGCTCGGCCAATACTTTTTGCAGCTCGATGCTGTCGCGCAGCCGCGTCACCAGCACCGGTGAGGGGGCCTGGGCCAGCGTATGCACGATCTCAAGTTCGATGGAGCGGCGCAGGAAATGCGCTTGGCGCGCCATCGACACATTGACCGCACTGACCACCGTCGCATGCTGCGGAAAGATATCCACCAGACCTTCTTCACCCAGCTTGATCAGGGCATCGCGGATCGGCGTCTGGCTCAGGCCGTATTGCGCGGCGAGGTCGGCGCGCTGCAGGACGGTGCCCGGCGCGATGCGGACGGTGACGATCTGCTCGCGCAGGTGCTCGAAGACTTGCGGCGCGGCATGACGCGAACGGTCAAGCGTCAGCGGCACGAGGCCGGATGGGGCGGGTTCCGTGGTGATGGTGCTCATGGTCGAACGATGTTTGTTTCAGGACGAACCTTGCAGGGCGATGGTCTTGGGCCGTCTTCCAGGTGGGTGGAAGCGGTGGGACGTTGCCTGCAAGTCCATGAATGGTAACCGTTTTATGCATGTTGACACACTAATATATTAGTGTTTTAATGAATCCGCCAACAAGAAAACAAGACGAGGAGACCCTCTTGAATACCGCCAAGCAAGTCGCGTCCGACCCTGTGCATCCGGCCGACGGCGCCATCGCGCCGTCGGTGCTGGCGCAGGCGGTGAGCAAGATCAAGCAGCGCGTGTTGCCGCTGTTCGTGATCATGTTCATCGTCAACTACATCGATCGCGTCAATATCGGTTTCGTGCGCAGCCACCTGGCGGCCGACGTCGGCATTGGCACCGCGGCTTACGGGCTCGGGGCAGGGCTGTTCTTCGTCGGCTATGCGATCTTCGAGGTGCCGTCCAACATCCTGTTGCAGCGTTTCGGCGCCAAGGCCTGGCTGACCCGCATCATGGCCACCTGGGGACTGGCGGCCACCGCCATGGCCTTCGTCCACAACGAGACCACCTTCTATCTGCTGCGCTTTTTGCTGGGCGCGGCCGAGGCTGGATTCTTCCCGGGCGTGATCTATTACTTCACGCAGTGGCTGCCGGCCAGCGAGCGCGGCCGCGCCATGGCGATCTTCCTGTCCGGTTCGGCGCTGGCGTCGATCCTCTCGGGGCCGGTGTCGGGCGGCTTGCTGCAGCTGGACGGCGGCGGCCTGCATGGCTGGCAATGGATGTTCATCATCGAAGGCATGGCCTCGGTGCTGCTGTGCGGCGTGGTGTGGTTTTGGCTGGACTCCATGCCCTCGGATGCCAAGTGGCTCTCCGCCGCCGAGCGCGACGCGGTGACCCAATCGGTGCTGGCCGAGCAGCTTGAGCGCGTGAAGCACCGGCCGGCCCACGGCTCGCCTTGGCGCCTGCTGGGCGACATGCAGATCCTGGTGTTCTGCTTCATCTACTTCTCGATCTCGCTGACCATCTACGGCGCCACCTTCTGGCTGCCCAGCATCATCCGCAAGATGGGGCAGTACAGCGACTTCCAGGTCGGCCTGTTCAACTCCATTCCCTGGCTCATCTCGATCGTGGCCATGTACGCCTTCGCCGCGCTGGCCGCGCGCTTCAAGCACCAGCAGGCCTGGGCCGCCACCGCGCTGGTGATCGCCGCCATCGGCATGTATGTCTCCACCTTCGGCGGGCCGGTGTTCGCCTTCGTCTCGATCTGTTTTGCGGCGGTCGGGTTCAAGGCGGCGTCCTCGCTGTTCTGGCCGTTGCCGCAGTCGTATCTGGATGCGCGCATCGCCGCCGGCGTGATCGCGTTGATCAACTCCATCGGCAACCTCGGCGGCTTCGTGGCGCCGGCCACCTTTGGCTTCCTTGAGCAGCGCACCGGTTCCATCGAGGGCGGCTTGCTGGGCCTGTCCGTCACCTCGCTGGTGGCGGCGGTGGTGGTGTTCTATGCCCGCGCCCGGCCCGGGCGCAAGTCATGAGCGCCTGACCACCTACTTTCCTCATTCCAAGCAAAGAGCACAACATGAAAATCACCCGCGTCACCGTGACCCCGATCGCCTTCAAGGACGGCCCGCTGCTCAACGCCGCCGGCATCCACGAACCCTATGCCCTGCGTTCCATCATCGAGATCGAGACCGACAACGGCTATCTCGGCCTGGGCGAAAGCTACGGCGACGCGCCGGCGCTGGCGCTGCTGGACAAGGTCAAGGGTGAGCTGGTCGGCCTGGATCCGTTCAACCTCAACGGCCTGCGCGCCATCGTGCGCCGCGTAGTGGCGGGCATGGCGCCGGCCAGCGCGCCGGGCGCCGAGCTGGCCCCCGGTTCGCACGCCAGCAAGGCGGTGTCGAATACTTATTCCGCGTTTGAAGTGGCGTGCCTGGATGTGCAGGCGCACTACCTGAAGGTGCCGCTGGTGGACTTGCTGGGCGGCGCGGTGCGCAAGGAGGTGCCGTTCAGCGCCTATCTCTTCTTCAAGTATGCGCAGCACATCGATACGCCTTATGCGCCGGATGCCTGGGGCGAGGCGCTGAGCGAAGAGCAGATCGTGGCGCAGGCGCGCAGGATGATCGATGCGCACGGCTTCGAGAGCATCAAGCTCAAGGCCGGCACGCTGCCGCCGGAGCATGAGGTGGCCTGCATCAAGGCGCTGAAGAAGGCCTTCCCCAACGCGCCGCTGCGCATCGACCCGAACGGCAACTGGTCGCTGGAAACCGCCATCCGCATGGCCGAGTTGCTGGGCGACGACCTGCAGTACTACGAAGATCCCACCCCCGGCCTGGAGGGCATGGCCGAATTGCACAAGCGCACCGGCCTGCCGCTGGCCACCAACATGGTGGTCACCGACTTTGACGAACTGCGCCGCAGCGTGGCCCTGAACAGCGTGCAGATCGTGCTGGCCGACCACCACTATTGGGGCGGCCTGCGCGACACCCAGCAACTGGCGAAGATGTGCGACGTGTTCGGGCTGGGCGTGTCGATGCATTCCAACTCGCACCTGGGCATCAGCCTGATGGCCATGTCGCACGTTGCGGCCGCGGTGGAAAACCTGTCCTATGCCTGCGATACGCATTACCCCTGGCAAGAGGCCGACGAGGAAGTCATCAAGGGCGGCAAGCTGCCCATCCGCAACGGCTGCGTGCAGATCACCGATGCGCCCGGCCTGGGCGTGGAGCTGGATCGCGACCAGCTGGCCAAGCTACATGAGCTCTACCTCTCCTGCGGCATCCGCCAGCGCGACGACGTGGCGCAGATGCGCAAGTACAAGCCGGACTGGAAGGCGGTCAAGCCGCGCTTCTGAGGCGGTTGCGCAGGCTGGCATCCCCATCAACTCAAGTGTCGTCACCAGAACAGAACAAGACACGAACGGAGACAACGATGATTTCAGACGAAGCAGCATCAGCAGCACCAGCAACATCGGCAGCAGACAAGACCACCAGGGCAGACGCAGCGGCCGCAGCGCTGCCCCGCACCCGCAAGCGCTACATGGTGCTAGCGACCATCCTGCTGCTGGCCACGATTGCCTACGCCGACCGCGCCATCCTGTCGGTGGCGGCGCCGGGCATCGTCAAGGAGTTCGGCTTGACGCCGGTGCAGCTGGGCTATGTGTTGTCGGCCTTCAGCTGGGCCTATGTGATCGGGCAGATTCCGGGCGGGCTGCTGCTGGACAAGGTCGGCAGCAAGAAGCTTTACCTGTTCACACTGGTGGCCTGGTCGGTGGCCACCATCCTGGTGGGCTTCGTCGGCGAGGTCACCACTGACACCTCGATTGCGCTGAGCCTGCTGTTTGCGCTGCGATTCGCGCTGGGCTTCATCGAGGCGCCGAGCTTTCCTGCCAACAGCCGCGTCACCGTGATGTGGTTCCCGAAGCAGGAACGCGGGCTGGCGGCGGCGCTGTTTGCCTCCGCCTCCTACTTCGCGGTGGCGATCTTCACGCCCATCGCCGGCTGGCTCTCCGGCAAGTTCGGCTGGCCCGCGCCGTTCTTCGTGCTGGGCCTGTTCGGCATCGCGGCGGCCGGCGTGTGGATCGTGGTGATGCACGAGCCGCACAAGCATCCGAAGATCTCCAGATCCGAACTCGACTACATCGTCGAGGGCGGCGCCATGGTCGACATCGACACCCTGGTGACCCGGCACGCGCGTCCCGCGCTGTCGTGGAAAATGGTCGGGGTGCTGTTGAGCAATCGCATGCTGTGGTGCTCCTACATCGGGCAATACTGCGTGATCGCGCTGAGCTACTTCTTCATCACCTGGTTCCCGATCTACCTGGTGCAGGCGCGCGGCATGAGCGTGATGCAGGCTGGCGTCTCGACCGTGTTGCCGGCGGTGGCCGGCTTCATCGGCGGCATTTCCGGCGGCATGATTTCGGACTGGCTGATCCGGCGCGGCTGGAGCCCGTCGTGGGCGCGCAAGACGCCATACATCGTCGGCATGCTGATCGGCTGCTGCCTGGTGCTGGCCGCCTTCGCCCAGAGCAATATGGTGATCGTGGTGCTGATGACGCTGGCCTTCTTCGGCAAGGGCGTGGCCACCGGCGCCGGCACCTGGGCCATCGCCTGCGACACGGCGCCGCGCGAGGCGCTGGGACTGGCCGCATCGATCTTCAACTGCGTCGGCAACATCGCCGGCATCGTCACGCCTATCGTGTTCGGCTACATCGTCCAGGCCACCGGCGGCTATACCGCAGGCCTGTACTTCGTCGCCGCCCATTGCCTGGTGGCCGCGGTGGTGTATCTGCTCTTCATGGGCAAGATCGAGCGGGTCGAGATATCCTGAACGCCGCTTCATCCACATTCCACCCATTGCACACCATGACCACCAAGCCCACCATTCTGCTGGCAGCCGATCTGCCGGACTGGACGCAACAAGAGCTGCATGCGCTCTTCGACGTGATCGAACTCTCCGCCGACGCCGCCGCTGCGCAGGCGCAACTCAAGCAGCACGGCCCGCACATCCGCGGCATGGCCTTGCGCAAGACCAAGGTCAACGCCGCCTTGCTGGACCAACTGCCGGCGCTGGAGATCATCTCCAGCTACAGCGCGGGTTTGGACAATGTCGACGTGCCGGCGGTCAAGGCGCGCGGCGTCGTGCTGGAAAATACCTCCCACGTGCTGGCCGAAGACGTGGCCAACACCGCGCTCGGCCTGGCGCTGGCGGTCACGCGGGACTTCATCAACGCCGACGCGTTCGTGCGCAGCGGGCGCTGGCCGGAGCATGGCCATTACTCGCTGGGACATTCCATCTCGCGCATGAAGGTCGGCGTGGTCGGCATGGGAACGATAGGCTCGGCCATCGCGCGCCGCCTGGCGGCCTTCGGTTCGCAGGTGGCCTACTACGGGCCGAACCGCAAGCCGATCAACCTGCCTTATTACGATGACGTGGTGCGCCTGGCGGCCGACTGCGACATGCTGATCCTGACCTGCCCGCTGTCCAAAGAGACCCATCACCTGGTCAACACCGAGGTCCTCGCGGCGCTCGGCCCGCGCGGCTTCCTGGTCAATATTGCCCGTGGTCCGGTGGTGGACGAGGCGGCCCTGGTCGCCGCGCTGGCCAACGACAGCATCGCAGGCGCGGCGCTGGATGTGTTCGAGTACGAGCCCGAGGTGCCGTCGGCTTTCATCCAGGACCGCAGGCTGGTGCTGACGCCGCACATCGGTTCGGCAACGCAGGAGGCGCGCCGCGGCATGGCGGAGCACGTGGTCGATACGCTGGCCAGGCATTTCGGCCTGGCCGGCCCGCGTGCGCCGGCGGCGCATTCCTGATGGCAGGGCCGCAGCGGCAGCGCTTGCGGCAAAGATTTTTCGTCTGATTGGGAGCGGTTCTCCGGCTCCTTTATGCCAGATTCCGATGCATCGGAATCTGGCATTTTTTATGGCCGGGAGCCAAGGGGAGGGGCAGTGACCCGTGCCGGATGCGGCGGCATGCAGCAGAATCCGGCGCGCCAGGAGCCAAATGCAGCAAGCGCCAACAAACAAAAACGCCGACCTGTAGGTCGGCGTTTTTTTCAGGAGCAGTCGCCGGGATCGCCGGCGGTTTTCCGTGAGCGGTGAATACGCTGTGCGATCAGGCCGCCTTGGCGCTGGCGGAGCCGCCCTGGTTGGCGCTCTCGCTGATGGCGATCTGGCGGTTCACGGCCGACAGCACAGCGCGGAAGGACGCGGTGACGATGTTGGCGTCGATGCCCACGCCGAAGCCGGTCGGCGCTTCGTTCAGGCGCAGCTCGATGTAGCTGGCCGCCTTGGCATCGGCGCCGGCGCCGATGGCGTGCTCATGGAAGTCCATCAGCTTGATGTCCAGGCCCAGCGCATGCACGAAGGCGTCGATCGGGCCGTTGCCGCTGCCGCGCACGGTGACCGGCTGGCCGTTGCGCACGATGTCGACTTCGATGTTGATCGACTCCGCCTTGGAGGAGTCTTCCGACATGCGGTGCGCGCGGTAGACGTAGGGCTCGCTGCGGTCCAGGTACTCGCTCTTGAAGATGGAGTAGATGTCGGCCGCGTTGATTTCCTTGCCGGTGGCGTCGGCCTCGCGCTGGATGGCGCGCGAGAATTCGATCTGCAGGCGGCGCGGCATGGCCAGGCCGTATTCCTGTTCCAGCAGGTAGGCCATGCCGCCCTTGCCGGACTGGCTGTTGACGCGGATCACGGCGTCGTAGCTGCGGCCCAGGTCGGCCGGATCGATCGGCAGGTAGGGGACTTCCCAGATGGCGTCGGCCTGTTGCTTGGCGAAGCCCTTCTTGATCGCATCCTGGTGCGAGCCGGAGAAGGCGGTGAAGACCAGGTCGCCCACGTACGGATGACGCGGGTGGACCGGGATCTGGTTGCACTCCTCGACCACCTGGCGCACCACGTCGATGTCGGAGAAGTCCAGGCCCGGGTTCACGCCCTGGGTGTACAGGTTCAATGCCAGTGTGACCAGGTCGACGTTGCCGGTGCGCTCGCCGTTGCCGAACAGGCAGCCTTCGACGCGGTCGGCGCCGGCCATCACGGCCAGCTCGGCCGAGGCGATTGCGGTGCCGCGGTCATTGTGCGGGTGCACCGAGATGATGGCGGACTCGCGGTGTTTCAGGTTGCGGCACATCCATTCGATCTGGTCGGCGTAGACGTTGGGGGTGCTGCACTCGACGGTGGAGGGCAGGTTCAGGATGATCTTGCGCTCGGGCGTGGCGCCCCAGGTTTCGCAGACGGCGTCGCAGATGTCCTTGGAGAAGTCCAGCTCGGTGGTGCTGAAGGATTCCGGCGAGTACTCGAAGCGCCAGTCGGTGCCCGGACGCGCGTCGGTCAGTTCTTTGACCAGCTTGGTGCCGGTGACGGCGATGTTCTTGATCTCGTCGCGCGACATGTTGAAGACGATCTTGCGGAAGGCCGGCGCCACCGAGTTATACAGGTGGACGATGGCCTGCTTGGCGCCTTCCAGCGACTCGACGGTGCGGCGGATCAGTTCTTCGCGCGACTGGGTCAGCACGATGATGGTGACGTCGTCGGGGATGCGGTTTTCGGTGATCAGCTTGCGCACGAAGTCGAAGTCGGTCTGCGAGGCGGAGGGGAAGCCGACTTCGATTTCCTTCAGGCCGGTCTTGAGCAGCAACTCGAAGAAGCGCAGTTTGCGCTCGGCGTTCATCGGCTCGATCAGTGCCTGGTTGCCGTCGCGCAGGTCGGTGCTCATCCAGATCGGCGGGGTGGCGATGACCTTGGACGGCCAGGTGCGATCAGGCAGGTCGATGGCGGGGAAGGCGCGGTACTTGGCGGCAGGGTTGCTTAACATCATGATGAACCTCTTTGGTCTTTGATTCGTGAATCTTCAATTCGGTGGAACGGCGTCAGATGTGGCGGATCGGGTTGCCTGGCTGCCACGTGCGCGTGGCCAGGCAACCCGTCATAGAGCCAGAAGCGGGATCACTCCATGCGCGCGCCGGGCATGCTGTGTGCGGTTGGTGCGAGTTGTCGTCGACATCGGATGCATGATGGCTTCGCTTGGTATTGCGGTGACGGCAACTGGTGCGCCACTGCGGTTGTACTGCAAGGGTGCTGCGTTTGATTTTTGTATGCCGATGCGCGGAACTCAGCGGACTCTCGGCAAACTAGCGACTGCGGCGGATTAGCGCGAAGCTAGTAGTAGCGACACTGGTAGCAACGCTAGCAGGGCGCTGGCGCTGTTCAGTAGTAGGAAGAATTTTGCTGCGGAAATCATCTGATGACTGTAGAAGATTGCCGCTTGGCTTGTCAAGCGCTATCTTCTTTACAAGCGCAAATGCATTCCAATGCGCAATATATTTGTTGTTAGAATCGTCAGGTAAATTACCTGTCGGTCATTAATTGTTGATGTGCTTGTTTGTTGCGTCAGGCCGAACAAGCAAAATATCGATCAATTGAACGCGCCGCGTCGATTTCGCTCAAAATGGAGCGCTGCACTGCTGCCACGAATGGCCGACGCCGCCGATAACAATAGCCAGAAAGCCGATCAAGTCATCCATGCAGAAACGCCCGGATCTCATCGTTTGCGAAGAATGTGACGCCGTCTATCACCGTCCCCGCCTGGGGCACTGTGAAGTCGCGCGCTGTCTGCGCTGCGACGCCGAGCTCGACCGCGACACCGGCAAGCGCCTGGAGCGCCTGCTGCCGCTGACGGCCGGGGCGCTGGTGCTGTTCGTGATCGCCAACGCCTTTCCCATCGTTTCCATCGAATTGCAGGGCCTCTCCAGCGACACCACGCTGTTTGGCGCAGTGCTGGCGCTGGCGCGCGACGGCATGTCGGAGGTGGCGCTGCTGGTCGCGGCCACCACCTTGCTTTTCCCGCTGATCCAGATGCTGGTGCTGTTCTACCTGCTGCTGCCATCCTCCCGGCTGGAACGCCCGCCCGGCTTCGTGCTGCTGCTGCGCCTGATGCAGGCGGCGCGGCCGTGGGGCATGATCGAGGTGTTCATGCTGGGCATCCTGGTGGCGCTGATCAAACTGTCCAACATGGCCGAGGTGATTCCCGGCCCGGCCCTGTGGTCGTTCGGCGCGCTGACCGTGCTGCTGACCGTGGTGGTGTCGTTCAACCCGCGCTACATCTGGCATATCTGCGAGCAGAAGCAGGTGCTGCGCGAGGCTGTCGAGGAGCATTCCGCATGAGCGGCCCCGCGCAAACCGGGGCGCTGGAGCCTTCCACAGGCGCGCCCGCTACGGCGGCTGCGGCGCCGGTACAGGATGCCATCGAGCTGGGCGTGATCGGCTGTCACCATTGCGGCACCGTCTGGGAGGGCGCGCGCCCCAACGAGCGCTGCGGCGTGTGCGATGCGCCGCTGCATGTGCGCAAGATCGACAGCCTGAACCGCACCTGGGCGCTGCTGATCGCCGCCTGCATCATGTATATCCCGGCCAACCTGATGCCGGTGATGATTACCCGTACGCTGTTCGACGAGCAGCGCGACACCATCCTCTCCGGCGTCATCTATTTCTGGACCTCGGGCGAATGGGGCCTGGCGCTGGTGGTGTTCGTGGCCAGCTTCCTGGTGCCGTTGTTCAAGCTGGCCGCGCTGATCATCCTGGTGCTGTCGGCGCGCCGGCGCACCAGCTGGCAACGGCTGCAGCGCGCCAAGTTGTATCGCGTGATCGAGACCATCGGCCGCTGGTCCATGCTGGACGTGTTCGTAGTCTCGGTGCTGACGGGCCTGGTGAAGATCCATGGGTTCGCCGACGTCCACGCCGGCATCGGCATCGCCGCCTTTGGCGCGGTGGTGGTGCTGACCATGCTGGCGTCGCTGGCCTTCGATCCGCGCCTGATCTGGGATGATGCGGACGCCCTCCAGCGCAAGGAACAAACTGCCGACGTGGCCGCCATCGATCAAGAAATCGCACAAGAAATCGAAAACCTGAAGGAACGCAATGACTGAACCGCACGACGAAAAACCGGCGCTGCTGCAGCCCAGGCGAGAGCGCCGGCGCAACTGGCTGCCTTCGCTGGTCTGGTTGATTCCCATCATCGCGGCCATCGTGGGCCTGACCTTGGTGGCCAAGATCCTGGTCGACCGCGGCCCGGTGGTGACTGTGAGTTTCCGCTCGGCCGAAGGCCTGGAAGCCGGCAAGACCAAGGTCAAGTACAAGGACGTGGACATCGGCCAGGTGCAGGCGATCAAGCTGGCCGAGGACCGCTCGCACGTGCTGGTTTCGATCCAGCTGACCAAGGAAGCTTCGGGCTTCAACGCCGAGGACACCCGCTACTGGGTGGTGCGCCCGCGCATCGCGGCTTCCGGCATCTCGGGCCTGGGCACGCTGCTGTCGGGCGCCTATATCGGCGTCGACGCCGGCGCCTCGGACGAGACCCGCAAGGAATTCGTCGGCCTGGAGCAGCCGCCCATCGTCACGCGCGATGCTTCCGGCCGCCAGTTCGTGCTGCACACCGCCGACCTCGGCTCGCTGGACATCGGCACGCCGGTGTTCTACCGTCGCATCAAGGTCGGCCAGGTGATGGCCTATGATTTGGACGAAGACGGCCGCGGCGTGACGCTGCGCGTCTTCGTCAATGCACCCTACGACAAATTCATCACGCTCAATTCGCGCTTCTGGCACGCCAGCGGCTTCGACATGGAGCTCAATGCCAGCGGCTTCAAGCTGCATACGCAGGCGCTGTCCACCGTGGTGCTGGGCGGCATCGCCTTCCGCGACCGCGACGAGGACGTCAAGGCCGAGCCCGCCAAGGAGGGCACTGAGTACCAGCTGGTGGACGACGAAGCCACCGCCATGAAGGATCCGGACGGCGCGCCGCAGACCGTGCTGCTGTACTTCGACCAGTCGCTGCGCGGCCTGCAGCCTGGCGCCACGGTCGACTTCCGCGGTGTGGTGCTGGGCGAGGTGAAGAACATCGGCATCGAGTACGACCGCAGCAAGGGCGAGTTCCGCATGCCGGTGACGGTGCAGATCTTCCCGGATCGCCTCGGCCGCCGCTTCAACCAGGAGGTCAACGGCCCGCGCCATCCGGCCGCCGAACGCTTGAAGTTCATGGTCAAGCGCGGCCTGCGCGCCCAGCTGCGCAACGGCAACCTGCTGACCGGCCAGCTGTACGTGGCGATCGATTTCTTCCCCAAGGCCAAGCCGGTGCAGATCGATACCGACAAGGTTCCGCTCGAGCTACCCACCATCCCGGGCAGCCTGGACGAGCTGCAAACGCAGCTGGCCGACATCGCCGGCAAGCTGGCCAAGGTGCCGTTCGACGAAATCGGCCGCGACCTCCAAACCACCGTGAAGACGCTCAACAAGACGCTCTCCACGGCCGAGCAGACCGCCGCGCGTATCAACAACGACATCGCGCCGGAAATGATGGCCGCCATGAAGGACGCGCGCAAGACGCTCAACGCGGCCGAGCGCACGCTGTCCGACGATGCGCCGCTGCAGCAGGACGTGCGCCAGACCATGCAGGAACTGTCGCGCGCGGCCGCGTCCATCCGTATCCTCACCGATTACCTGCAGCAGCATCCGGAATCGCTGATTCGCGGCAAACAGGAGCCATGATGTCCCATCACAAGAACAATTCCCTGAAGTCCCTGGCCGCCGCCGCGCTGGCCGCTGCGGTGCTGGCCGCCTGCGGCAGCTCGCCGCCGGCGCAGTTCTATACCTTGTCGGCGCCGTCGGCCAACGTCGGCGCGGTGCGGGCGCAAGGCCCACAGACCTTCATCGAAGTCATGCCGGTGGCGGTGCCCGACCGCCTGGCGCGGCCGCAGCTGGTGGTGCGCAGCGATGCCGCCAAGCTGGACGTACTGGAGCAGGAACGCTGGTCCTCGCCCTTCAACAACGAACTGCGCGATGCGCTGGCCTCCGGTGTGGCCGCGCGCCTCGGCGCGATCGACGTTTCTCGCAGCGGGCGCCCGGCCGACCAGGCCAGCTACCGCATCAACGTCGAACTGCGCGACATGGACGCCGTGCGCAACGACAAGGTACAGGCCAGCTTCGGCTGGACCGTGACGCGTTCGGACGACCGCAAGAGCGCGGTGTGCCGCATGACTGTGGTGGAGCCGGTGTCCGGCGGCAGCGCCGGCGACGTGGTGCTGGCGATGCAAAAGGCGGTGGGCAATGTGGCCGACGCCATTGCCGCCAATGTGCGGGCCTTGCAGACGGGGCAGGGTGCCCAGTGCGCCGGCTGATGCCGGCTCTGGATCCAGGGTTTGCGCCCATGAAAAAAGCCGCTTCATTCGAAGCGGCTTTTTTGTTGGTGCGGTCCTGCCTTGGCGCAGAACCGTCGGCCGGCGATCAGCGGTCGCCGTAGGAGCGACGCGGGCCGTCCGAGCGGAAGCCGCCGCCGTTGCCCTTGTAGCCGCCGCCGCCGCCGCCTTCGCGACGCGGGCCGTTGCCGGCCGGCTTGCCGCCGAAGCTGCGGTTGTCACGGTTGCCGTAGCCGCCTTCGCGGTTGCCGCCTTCACGGTTGTAGCCGCCTTCGCGCTGGCTATGGCCGCCTTCACGATTGCCGCCGTAGCCGCCGCCTTCGCGATGACCATGACCGCCGCCGCCTTCGCGGTTACCGAAGCGCGGGCCGTTGCCGTGATGGCCGCGGCCGTCGCCCGGACGCCAGTTGTTGGGCTTGCGCGGACCGCGCGGAGCGGCCGCTTTCTTCGGCTCGTAGCCTTCGACCACGTCAACCGGAATGCTTTGCTTGGTGAAGCGCTCGATGCGCTTGACGTGCATGCCTTCGGAGTGGTTCACCAGCGAGATCGCCACGCCCTTGCGGCCGGCACGGCCGGTACGGCCGATGCGGTGCACGTAGTCTTCGGCGAACTTGGGCAGGTCGTAGTTGAACACGTGGGTGATGCCCGGCACGTCGATGCCGCGCGCGGCGACGTCGGTGGCCACCAGCATGCGGACCTGGCCGCGGCGCAGGCTGTTCAGGGTGCGGTTGCGCGCGCCCTGGTGCATGTCGCCGTGCAGAGCGGCAGCGGCGAAGCCGGCGATGTTCAGGCGGTCGGCGATGGTGTCGGCGTCACGCTTGGTGGCGGTGAAGATCACGGCCTGGTCGATCGAGGTGTCGCGCAGCAGGTGATCCAGCAGGCGGTTCTTGTGCGACAGGTCGTCCACGAAGTGCACGCGCTGCATGATGTTCTCATGGCGGGTCGACGAGCTGGCGATCTGGATGGTCAGCGGATTGTTGGTGATGCGCTTGGCCATGTTGCCGACGACGCCGTCCAGCGTGGCCGAGAACAGCATGGTCTGGCGCGTGGCCGGGGTGGCGGCGACGATCTTTTCGATGTCGTCGATGAAGCCCATGTCCAGCATGCGGTCGGCTTCGTCCAGCACCAGGATCTGCAGTTGCGAGAAGTCGATCTTGCCCGACTCCATATGGTCGATCAGGCGACCCGGGGTCGCGACCAGGATTTCAGGGTTCTTCGACAGCAGTTGCATCTGCTTCGGGTAAGGCATGCCGCCCAGGATCGACACGGCGCGCACGCGGCGCATGTACGAACCGTACTTGTCGGTGGCGGTGGTCACTTGCAGGGCCAGTTCGCGGGTCGGGGTCAGCACCAGCATCTTGGGCTGCGCCGGGGTGTAGCGCGGACGCTCACCGCGGGCGCGGCTGGCCTGGCGTTCTTGATTAGGGGTGCGTGCTGCTTGCGGCGCCTGCGGCAGGTCTGCCAGCTTGTGCAGTGACGGCAGCATGAAGGCGGCGGTCTTGCCCGAGCCGGTCTGCGAGGAAACCAGCAGATCCTGGCCGTCGATGGCAGCGGGAATGGCCTTTTCCTGGACCGGGGTCGGGTTGGTATAGCCTGCTTCGGTCAGTGCTTTGATGATCGAAGGGTTCAGGCCAAGTGCTTCAAAAGTCATAATCTCTTTCGTGAATGTGAACGTCAGGCACGACTCCGCAGGCGCGTGCAAACGCGCCGGGCATCAATGGCCTGAACGAAAAAAAGCAACGCCAACCGACGAAATGACTATGAAAAATACAAAGAAATTTCGGCACAAAAGCTTTGCGCCGGGACGGCATCATCGAACGATGCCAGGAGGCGGGGGGCTTTTACTGAAAACTTGTCTTGCTGACAGGTAAGGCTTGCGAAGCTGCTTGGGCGATATCGGCTGGAAACATGCTCAGAGGCGGTATTTTCACGTCCGATTCGCTTGTGCATCGGTTTATTGCGATGCACAAGCAGGATCATACAGTAAAACGTCGAATTTAGCATCATGCCAAATCGACAATCTGTCGCTTATTTGCGGCTGCGGCACTGTCGGCTGCAGCCGCCCGGACTGCGATTACTCTGCAATACCGCCGACCACGCGCGAGAAGCCGCCGTCGACATAAGTGATTTCACCGGTGATGCCCGAAGCCAGGTCCGACAGCAGGAAGGCCGAGGCGTTGCCCACGTCTTCGATGGTCACGTTGCGGCGCAGCGGGGCCGTGGCGGCGACCGCGCCCAGGATCTTGCCGAAGCCCTTGATGCCGCTGGCGGCCAGGGTCTTGATCGGGCCGGCCGACACGCCGTTCACGCGCACGCCCTTGGGGCCCAGCGCTTCGGCCAGGTAGCGCACCGAGGCTTCCAGCGAGGCCTTGGCCAGGCCCATGGTGTTGTAATTGGGCACCACGCGCTCCGAACCCAGGTAGGTCAGGGTCAGCAGGGCGGCGTTGGGCGACAGCAGCGGCACGGCGGCCTTGGCCATGGCCGGGAAGCTGTAGGCCGAAATGTCGTGGGCGATCTTGAAGCCTTCACGCGAGAAGCCTTCCAGGAAGTCGCCGGCAATCGCCTCGCTGGGCGCGAAGCCGATGGCGTGCACCAGGCCGTCCAGCTGGCTCCAGGACTTGCCCAGGTCGGCGAACAAGGCGTTGATCTGCTCGTCGCTGGAGACGTCGCAGTCGAAGATCAGCTTGCTGTCGAATTCTTCGGCGAACTTGGTGATGCGATCCTTGAAGCGCTCACCGACATAGGTGAAGGCCAGTTCCGCGCCTTCGCGCTTGCACGCCTCGGCGATGCCGTAGGCGATGGAACGGTTGGACAGCAAGCCGGTGATCAGAATTTTTTTGCCTTGCAGAAATGCCATGATGACTCCGTATGGTCCGCCGCGCCGCGCTCGCCGGTGATCCGGGCGGGCGCGCCAAGCGGCCGGTGGTGGTAGCGGCGGCCGCGCAGTTGAGGTGTTTCGCGCAGCGCCGGACTGGAACAGGCCAAGATTGTAGGGGCTAGCGCCGGGCGGGGCAACCTCTGCGCCGGTATCGCCCCCCGCAGGGCGCCGGTTCGGCTCCTGTCGGCGCTGGAACTTGCAGGCATCGGCGGTCTCGGAATACAGAGGCGGACAACGCGCTTGCATAGCCGTTTTAATTGCTTCCCTGTCTTCGCCCATCTATTTACAATGCCCCGGAACGAAATCGTTTCCAGCCTGGCGGGCACGGGACTTGCCTCCACGGATGACAGCGAAGAACAAGCCACCGAGAGCGCAGACAACCACCGCATGGTCAAAACCCTACTTTCCTGCCTGCTGGCCGCAGCCCTGGTCCACAGCCTTCCCGCCAGCGCGGAGCACGCCTTCTCGCTGTACGACACCCCCAAGTATCCCGCCGGTTTCACCCATTTCGGCTACGTCAATCCGGATGCCCCCAAGCGCGGCACGCTGTACCTCGCCAACCCGGATCGCCGCACCAGCTTCGACAAGTTCAATCCGTTGTCGATGAAGGGCGTCTCCGCCGCGGGCATTGATTCGCTGATGTTCGAGACGCTCACCACGGCGTCGGCCGACGAGGTCGCCACCGTCTACGGACTGCTGGCCGACGACATGCGCCTGGCGCCGGATCGCATGTCGATGACCTTCCACCTCAATCCCAGGGCGCGCTTCAACAATGGCGACAAGGTGACGGCCGCGGACGTGAAGTATTCCTTCGACACCATCCTGGCCAAAGGGGCGCCGCAGTACAAGTCGGTGTTTGCCGACGTCAAGGGATGCGTGGTGGTGGACGCCGATACCGTGCGTTTCGATTTCGCCAGCCAGAATCACGAGCTGCCGTTGATCGTGGGCAGCGTGCCGGTGTTTTCCCGCAAGTGGGCGCAGGGCACGCCGTTCGACCAGATCCAGCTGACGCCGCCGATCACCACCGGTCCCTACCTCATCGAGAGCTACGACACCGGCCGCAGCATCACCTACAAGCGCAACCCCGACTATTGGGGCAATGACGCCCCGGTGCGGCGCGGCATGTTCAACTTCCAGCGCATCGTGTACCGTTTCTACAAGGATGACCTGGCACGGCTGGAGGCCTTCAAGGCCGGCGAGTTCGACGTGGTGGTGGAGTACAGCGCCAAGAACTGGGCGCGCAGTTACAACGGCCCGCAGTTCCGCGACGGCCGCATCATCAAGAAGGAATTCAAGCATTCCAACGGCGCCGGCATGCAGGGCTTCGTCATGAATCTGCGGCGCGACCAGTTCAAGGACGCGCGCGTGCGCCAGGCCATCGGCCTGGCCCTGGATTACGAGTGGATGAACCGCCAGCTGTTCTACAGCCAGTACACGCGCATCTACTCCTACTTCAACAACAGCCAGCTGGCCGCCACCGGCGTGCCGGAGGGCGACGAGCTGGCGCTGCTCAAGTCGATTCAGGCCAAGGGCGGCAAGGTCGACCCGGCCGTGTTCGGACCGGCGCCGATACCGCCCAATACCAACCCGCCCGGATCGTTGCGCGCCAACCTGAAGAAAGCACGCGAGCTGCTGGCCGAGGCCGGCTGGGTCTACCGGGACGGCGCCGTGCGCAACGCCCAGGGCGTGGCGTTGTCGTTCGAAATCCTGGACGACCAGAGCTCGATGTCGCGCGTCATCAGCGTGTTCGCCCGCAACCTGCGCACGCTGGGTATCGACGTCGTCCAGCGCAGCGCCGATTATGCTTTGGTGGCCAAGCGCATGGAGGATTTCGACTACGACATGACCAGCATCCGCTTCCCCGACACCAGCAGCCCCGGCAACGAGCTGTTCGACATGTTCGGCTCCAAGGCGGCCGACGAGAAGGGCTCCAACAACGTATGGGGCCTGAAGGATCCGGTGGTGGACCAGCTGGTGCAGGCGGTAGTCGCGGCAGACACCCGCGCGCGCCTCACCGCAGCGGCGCGTGCGCTGGATCGCGTGCTGCTGCACAAGTACATCGTGGTGCCGCACTGGTATTCGTCCACCCACCGCATCGCCTACCAGAACCGCTTCGGCATTCCCGCTGTGGCGCCGTTGTACTACCAGGCCGACCCGTATGTGATCGGCAGCTGGTGGGAGGAGAAGGCGCGATGAAACATATGGCAAGCACCGGCCGCGCCGGTGATCAACAAGGATGGCCGCAGGCATGAATATCTGGTCTTACATATTGAAGCGGGTGCTGCTGATGGTGCCCACGCTGTTCGGCGTCATCGCGATCACCTTTGCGGTGATCCAGTTCGTTCCCGGCGGGCCGGTGGAGCAGGCCATGCTGGAGATGAAGGGGCGCGGCGGCGGCGGTGAAGCCTCCGGCGGCGGAGCCGCTACCGGCGCCTCGGCTTACCGCGGCCGCCAGGGCATCGATGAAGAACGCATCGCAGAAATCAAGAAGCTGTACGGCTTCGACAAGCCGCCGGCAGAACGCTTCTGGGTCATGCTCAAAGGCTTTCTCAGCTTCGACCTGGGGCGCAGCTTCTATCACCACGGCGACGTCTGGGAACTGGTGAAATCCAAGCTGCCGGTGTCGATCAGCATCGGGCTGTGGACCTTCTTCCTGAGTTACCTCATCTCGGTTCCATTGGGCATCGCCAAGGCAGTGCGCGAGGGCAGCCGTTTCGACGCCGCC
The DNA here is from genome assembly GCF_017814915.1 of Herbaspirillum sp. LeCh32-8. Lineage (GTDB taxonomy): Bacteria > Pseudomonadota > Gammaproteobacteria > Burkholderiales > Burkholderiaceae_D > Herbaspirillum. The sequence goes on from NZ_JAGIPZ010000002.1 coordinate 367,574, forward strand.
ACCACGGCGCTGGTGCTGGTGGGTTACTCCATTCCCGGCTTCGTGCTCGGCGTGTTCCTGCTGGTGGTGTTCGCCGGAGGCGGCTTCTTCCAGTGGTTCCCGCTGCGCGGGCTGACCTCGGACAACTGGGCCAGCCTGTCGCTGATGGGCAAGCTCACCGATTACCTGTGGCACATCACGCTGCCGGTGGCGGCCTCGGTGATCGGCGCCTTCGCGGTGATTACCATGCTCACCCGCAACACCTTCCTGGAGGAGATCCGCAAGCAGTATGTGCTGACCGCGCGCGCCAAGGGATTGTCGGAGCGCAAGGTGCTGTACAAGCACGTGTTTCGCAATGCGCTGATTCCGCTGGTGACCGGTTTTCCGGCGGCCTTCATCGCCTCCTTCTTCACCGGCAGCCTGCTGATCGAGACGCTGTTCTCGCTGGACGGCATGGGCCTGCTGGCCTATGAGTCGGCCATCCGTCGCGACTATCCGGTGGTGATGGGCACCCTGTATCTGTTCACGCTGATCGGCCTGGTGGTCAAGCTGGTGGGCGATCTTTGCTATGTGTGGGCCGACCCGCGCGTCCAATTCGAAAGTCTGGCCAAATGACGACCCTGCAAACATCCTCCATCCCGGCCGCGCCGTCGGTGTCGCCGGGCCGGCGCATCTGGCAGCGCTTTCGCGCCGAGCGCAACGGCTACTGGAGCCTGGTGATCTTCGCCATCCTGTTCGCGGTGAGCCTGGGCGCCGAGCTGGTGTCCAACGACAAGCCGCTGGTGGCGAGCTACAAGGGGCAGCTGATCTTCCCGATGTGGAACGACTACTCCGACAAGAGCTTCGGCGGCGACTTCGATTCGCCGGCCGACTATCTCGACCCCTTTATTCAGGACCAATTCAAGAAGGACGGCAACTGGGTCGTCTACCCGCTGAACCGCTACGGTTACAACACGTTGAACTACTTCGCCAAGGAGCCCAACCCGGCCGCGCCCTCGGCTGACAACTGGCTGGGCACCGACGACCGCGGCCGCGACGTGTTCGCGCGGCTGCTGTACGGCTTTCGCGTGTCGGTGCTGTTCGGGCTGGCGCTGACGGCCATCGGCGTGGTGCTGGGCATCGCCGCCGGCGCCGTGCAGGGTTACTTCGCCGGACGCACCGACCTGATTACGCAGCGCCTGCTTGAGATCTGGGGTTCGATGCCGGAGCTCTACCTGCTGATCATCTTTTCCTCGATCTTCCAGCCCAGCCTGGGCTTGCTGCTGGTGCTGCTGTCGCTGTTCGGCTGGATGGGACTGTCGGACTACGTGCGCGCCGACTTCCTGCGCAACCGCAATCTTGAATACGTGCAGGCTGCGCGTGCGATGGGCTTGCCCGACCGGCTGATCATCTGGCGCCACATCCTGCCCAACAGCATGACCACCGTGGTGACCTTCCTGCCGTTTCGCATGAGTGCGGCGATCCTGGCGCTGACCAGCCTGGACTTCCTCGGCCTGGGCGTGCCGCCGTCCACGCCGAGTCTGGGCGAGCTGCTGGCGCAGGGCAAGAACAATCTCGATGCGTGGTGGATCGCGCTGTCGACCTTCGTGGTGCTGACCGTTACCCTGCTGCTGTTGACCAATGTCGGCAATGCCCTGCGCAATGCCCTGGACGTGCGGAGGAAGGCATGAGCGCGCCCCTGCTGGAGGTGCAGAACCTCACCATCCGCTTCGGCGACGCCACTGTGGTCGACGACATCAGTTTTTCGATTGCGCCGGGCGAAAAGTTCGCGCTGGTCGGCGAGTCCGGTTCGGGCAAGTCGGTGAGCTCGCTGGCCGTGCTGAGGCTCAATCAGGACGCCGCCTATGGCGGGCGCATTCTGTTGAACGGCGACGATATCCTGCAAAAGAGCGAGCGCCAGATGCAGCAGGTTCGCGGCAATGAGGTGGCGATGATCTTCCAGGAACCGATGACGGCCTTGAATCCGCTGTTCACCATCGGCAACCAGATCGCCGAGGTGCTGATGCGCCATGAGGGCATCAACGCCAAGGAGGCTGCGCTGCGCACCGTGGCGCTGCTGGAAAAGACCGGCATTCCCGAACCCGCGCGGCGTGCGCTGGCTTATCCCCACGAGCTTTCCGGCGGCCAGCGCCAGCGCGCCATGATCGCCATGGCGCTGGCCTGCAAGCCGAAGTTGCTGATCGCCGACGAGCCGACCACCGCGCTGGACGTGACCATCCAGGTGCAGATCCTTGAACTGCTGAACCAACTGCAGCGCGACGAGAACATGGCCGTGCTGATCATTTCGCACGACCTCAACCTGGTGCGCCACTTCGCCGACCGCGTAGGCGTGATGGAAAAGGGCAAGCTGGTCGAGACCGCCCCCACCGCCGAGCTGTTCGCCAACCCGCGCGAACCGTACACCAAGAAGCTGCTGCAAAGTCGCCCGCAGCGCAGCGTCGCCGAGGTGGCGCCGGATGCGGCGGTGGTGTTGCAGGCCGAGCAGTTGCGCTGCACTTACCAGATCAAGGAAGGCTGGTTCAAGAAGCGCCAGTTCCAGGCGGTCGACGGTGTCGACTTGCAGCTGCGCCGCGGCGAAACCTTGGGCATCGTGGGCGAGTCGGGCTCCGGCAAGTCGACGCTGGGCATGGCGCTGCTGCGTCTGTCGGGCGCGCAGGTGTCGGGTGCGATTCGTTTTGACGGTGATGCCATTGACGAGCGCAGCAGCCGCGAATTGCGGCCGATGCGCGCGCGCATGCAGGTGGTGTTCCAGGATCCGTTCGCCTCGCTGTCGCCGCGCCGCACCGTGGAGCAGATCGTCGGCGAAGGGCTGGCGCTGCATCACCCTGCGCTGAGCGTCGATCAGCAGCGCCGCACCATCGTCGACGCGCTGGCCGAAGTGGGTTTGCCCGAGTCGACGCTGAGCCGCTATCCGCACGAGTTCTCCGGCGGGCAGCGCCAGCGTATTGCGATTGCGCGCGCGCTGGTGCTGCAGCCCGAGTTGCTGTTGCTGGACGAGCCGACCTCGGCGTTGGACGTCACCGTGCAGCAGCAGGTGCTGCAGTTGCTGTCGGAGCTGCAGCGCCGCCACGGCATGGCCTATTTGTTCATTACCCATGACCTCGCGGTGGTGCGCGCAATGGCGCACCAGGTGCTGGTGATGAAGGACGGCAAAGTAGTGGAGGGCGGCGCCGCCGAAGACGTGATGCAACGGCCGCAGCATGTCTACACGCAGCGCCTGCTGGCGGCGGCGACGTATACCGCCGATGTGGCGGGGGCGGCATGAGCGGCTTGTTCACGGCCTTGACGCGACCGACGTCGTGATGTCCTGACGCCGCAATGAAAAAGCCCCGCAGTGCGGGGCTTTTTCGTTTCTTGTTGTGTCGTAGTGCAGTACTGGTCTTGCGTTTTGTGGCAGTCGGGCTGCTCTGGGTCTCCTCCGGTCCTCCGGATTTCCTGCCGGCGCGGTCTTTGCCGCGCCCGGGTTATGGCTTGTGTCTGCTTATTGCTTGCGTCCGCCGTTGCCGGAGGCCAGCGTGATTGGCTTGCCGGCGGCGACCTTGCGTGCCGGCGCCGGGGCGGCCTTGCGCACCGGAGCCTTGGCTGCGGCCACCTGGCGGCGCGCGGGGGCGACATGGCGGGCGGCCACGCGGGTCGGCGCGGCGTGAGCCACGTTGGGCACGTTCAGTTGCAGGCTCTGGCCGGCGGCCAGGGTGTCGCGCTTGAGGCCGTTCCATTCCTTTATCTGCGCCACGCTCACGCGATAGCGACCGGCGATGCCGGCCAGGGTGTCGCGCTTGCCGGCCTTCACATAGATGCGACGGGTTTCCGGCGCGTCCGGCGCGATGGCCAGGCGGGCGTTGTCGGCGATTTCAGGCGTCAGTTCGGTGTCCAACGAGGTGGTTTCCTCGGTCTTGGGCACCAGGATGGTGGAGCCGGCCTTCAACACCATGCGCGGCGGGATCTGGTTCACGCTGCGGATCACTTCCGGGGTGGTGCCGAACTTGCTGGCGATGGTCTCGATACGCTCGCGGGCGCTGGAGACGGTGTGCGCGGTCCAGGTCGAGAAGGCCTGGGTCCACTTGGTCATGTTGGTCTTGAACTTCTCGGCGTTGGATTCGGGCAGCAGGATCTTGGTGTCCTCGCCGCCGATGATCACCGGGCGGTTGAACTGCGGGTTCAGGGCTTTGAATTCGTCCAGCGAGAGTTCGGCCAACTGGGCGGCGACCTTCACGTCGATGTTGCGGGTCTTGCCGATGGTGACGAAGTAGGGCTGGTTGTCGACCTTGGGCAGGGCGATGTCGAACGAGGACGGATTTGCGATGATGTTCTTGACCGCCTGCAGCTTGGGCACGTAGTTGCGGGTCTCGTTGGGCATCTGCGCCGACAGGGTGTTGAAGTCGATCGGCAGACCGGCCGCGAGATTGCGGTTCACCGCGCGCTGCACCGAGCCTTCGCCCCAGTTATAGGCCGCCAGCGCCAGCTGCCAGTCGCCGAACATGCCGTACAGCTTTTGCAGATAGGTCAGCGCCGCATCGGTCGAGGCCAGTACATCGCGGCGCTCGTCGGTGAACATGTTCTGCTTCAGGTTGTAGTCGCGCCCGGTGGAGGGAATGAACTGCCACATGCCGGCCGCCTTGGCGGTCGACAGCGCTTCCGGGTTGAACGCGGATTCGATGAAGGGCAGTAGCGCCAGTTCGGTCGGCATGCCGCGCTTTTCCAGTTCCTGCACCACGTGGAACAGATAGCGCGAGGCGCGCATCGTGGTGCGCTGGATGTAATCCGGGCGCGAGCTGTACCACTGGGTCTGGCTCTCCACCAGGTTGTTGTCCAGATCGGGAATGCCGAAGCCCTTGCGGATGCGCGTCCAGATGTCGATGTCGTTCATGCCCGGCAGCGCATTGCCTGCCAGTTCCGGATTGATCGCGTTGAAGGGCGCGGGGTAGATCGAGATGTCGTTGGCTTGGGAGAGCAGCGGGGTGCTAGCGCAAAACAGTGCGGCAATAGCGAGTTTCTTCAAAGTACGCTGCATGAGGGCGATGTCCTGTGCCAGAGGCTAAAGTTTGCTGTCGGCGCTTCCGTCGCAGAGCTGGTCAGTAAGCTCGAAGCCTCCCGCCGGGAAACGATTTCATCGCAAGGATGAGCCGTTCAGCAGTGTTGGCGGCAATGCAAGGTGGAAGCTGCGGAATTCCCCTGGAGCACGAATCGCTTTGAACGCTGGCTAGTAAAAATACGTAAAAACCAGCGCTCCAAATTGGGGAATGCAGCGAGTGTACGGAAGACCCTTTTCCACAGTCAAGTAAAAAGTGCCCTCTGTTACAAAGCCAAGTCCTTGATTTGCTTGGAATTTGGCCTCAAATCGGCGCGATCTTCGTGCTACTTGTAGGTATTCTTCCATTCGCGCAGCGCCGCGAAGCTGGCAACTTCGTTCAACTCCGTCAAACGGCCGGCGTTCTGCAGCGATTGCAGGATTTCCTTCTGCGTGGCGCGCAGGAAGGGATTGGTGGCGCGCTCCAGCGCGATGTTCGACGGTACCGTCGGTACGCCGCGCTCGCGCTTGGCCTGATCGTCCTTTATGCGGACTACCAATTCCGCATTGCCGGGCTCGACCGCGGCAGCGAACTTCAGGTTGGAGAGGGTGTACTCATGCGCGCAATACACGGCGGTGTCACCGGGCAAGCTTGCCAGTCTGGCAAGCGAGTCCACCATCTGCGCCGGCGTGCCTTCGAACACGCGGCCGCAGCCACCGGCGAAAAGCGTGTCGCCGCAGAACAGCAGCGCCTGATCCGCGGCGTGATAGGCGATGTGGCCCAGCGTATGGCCGGGCACCTCGATCACCGCCAGCTGCAGCGCCAGTTGCGGGATCGCTACCAGGTCGCCGTCGCGCAGCGGCACGGTCAGGCCGGCGATCTTGTCCTGCTCGCGTGCCGGGCCGTAGACTGGGATGTCGGGGATTTCTGCGCTGGCCGCGCGCGCGACCAGCTCGACCACACCGCCGACATGGTCAGCGTGGTGATGAGTCAGTAGAATAGCGGCCAGCGTGAGGTCGTTCGCCTGCAATGCCGCCAGTACCGGCGCGGCGTCGCCTGGATCGACCACGGCCGCGTGGCGTCCGTTGTGGATCACCCAGAGATAATTGTCGCTGAAGGCCGGAACGGCCAGGACCTCCAATGCAGTTTTTTGATCCGGTGCGGCTGGCTTGGCTGGCTGTGCGGTCATAGGGCTTGAAAGTATAGATGGCTGAAACTCCGGAAATTATAGACCTCGCCGCCTGGTTGCAGACGCCGACCGGCGCTTACCTGCGCGCCTGGGAGCAGCGCCACCTGAATGCGCTGACGGCCGACATCTTCGGCTTCAACGCGGTGCAGATCGGTTCGCCGCAGATTCATGCGCTGGCCGCCAACCGTATGCCGTATCGCTGGCTGACCGACAACAGCATGCCGGGTGAAAGCCAGTCCGAGCTGGAAATCCCGCAAGTGGTGACCCACGATTTCTGTGAGCTGCCGTTCGCCAGCCAGAGCCTGGATCTGGTGGTGCTGCCGCACGTGCTGGAGTTCGCCGCCGAGCCGCACCAGGTGCTGCGCGAGGTCGAGCGCGTGCTGATCCCGGAAGGGCAGGTCATCATCTGCGGCTTTAATCCCAGCAGCCTGTGGGGCATGCGCCAGGCGGCCGGTCGCCTGACCGGCGCGCACTTCCTGCCGCGCGACGGCGAGTTCATCCGCCTGCCGCGCCTGAAGGACTGGTTGAAGCTGCTCAACATGGAGGTCAATCGCGGTCATTTCGGCTGCTATGCGCCGCCGTGCCAGACCGCGCAATGGCTGGATCGCTTCAGTTTCATGGAAAAGGCGGGCGACCGCTGGTGGCCTTACTTCGGCGCGGTCTACATCGTGCAGGCCATCAAGCGCGTGCCGGGCATGCGCCTGATCGGTCCGGCACTGAACCGGCAAAAGGTCAAGGCGCCGCGCGGCGTGCCGGCGACCAATCGCATCCACAAGTCCGAATGAGGCAATGAGGCCGTCACGGAGCACCGCCGCCGGATCGGGTATGATCGCGGCCCCGGCGCCATCCGATTTTCGGGCAGGGCGTCAAGCAACAGATTCACGTAAAGACAAGCAAGCATGGATAAAGTAGAGATCTATTCCGACGGCGCCTGCAAGGGCAATCCCGGCCTCGGCGGTTGGGGTGCATTGTTGGTGGCCGGCGGCCAGGAGAAGGAAATCTTCGGCGGCGAGCGCAACACCACCAACAACCGCATGGAGCTGATGGCTGTGATCCAGGCATTGAACGCCCTGAAGCGCCCCTGCGACGTGGTGGTCCACACCGACAGCCAGTACGTGCAGAAGGGCATCAGCGAGTGGATCCACGGCTGGAAGGCGCGCGGCTGGAAGACCGCCAGCAAGGAGCCGGTCAAGAACGCCGACCTGTGGCAGGCGCTGGACGCCGCGCAGGCGCAGCACACCGTCGAATGGCGCTGGGTGCGCGGACACAACGGCCACGCCGGCAACGAGCGCGCCGACCAGCTCGCCAACCGCGGCGTGGACAGCATCAAGTAACGGAACAGCACTATGCGCCAGATCATCTTAGATACCGAAACCACCGGCCTGTCGCCGCGCGCCGGCAACCGCATCCTTGAAATCGGCTGCGTGGAAGTGTTGAACCGCCAGCTCTCCGGCAATAATCTGCACTTTTATATCAACCCCGAGCGCGACTCCGAAGAAGGCGCGCTCGCGGTGCACGGCCTGACCACCGAGTTCCTGGCCGACAAGCCGGTGTTCTCGAAGATCGCGCCGGAATTCCTCGACTATGTGCGCGGCGCGCAGATCATCATCCACAACGCGCCCTTCGACGTCGGCTTCCTTGATGCCGAACTGGCGCTCCTGGGCCTGCCGCCGTTCAAGGAACATGTAGCCGAAGTGGTCGACTCGCTGCAGATGGCCAAGGAGATCCACCCGGGCCGCCGCAACTCGCTTGATGCGCTGTGCGACCGCTACGGCATCTCCAACGCCCACCGTACCCTGCACGGCGGCCTGCTGGATGCGGCGCTGCTGGCCGAGGTCTATCTGGCCATGACGCGCGGCCAGAATTCGCTGACCATGGATCTGGCGGGTGGCGAAGAAGAGGGCGATGGCGCCGGCGCGATGGAACTGGCGCCGCTGGCCGAGGTGATCGTGGTCGCCGCCTCCGAGGACGAACTGGCCTTGCACGAAGACGTGCTGAACCAGCTCGACAAGGAGGCGCGCGGCAGCTGCGTATGGCGTTTTGAGCCGCCGCCGCCCGAGGCCGCTGAGGCGTCCCCGGCCTGATGCGCTGTGGCCGACAAGCCGCGTATTGACGGTGGGTGATAAAAAAATTCAGCAATTATTTACGCAGCGCTTGCCTACTCTCGAAAAGTTTGCCATAATCTTGCTTCTCGATTGGCAAGCAATACAAAACGCCGGTCAGTATGGAAGGTTAGCTCAGTGGTAGAGCACTGCATTCACACTGCAGGGGTCGCAAGTTCAAACCTTGCACTTTCCACCAGATTCTAGAAAAAGCCGACTTCGTGTCGGCTTTTTTCATTTCGGCGTTCCAGTTTTTCGTTCCATCTCTCTTGCGGCTGTGAAGGTTCTCGCCGCTCCGCATTCCATCCGTCTTTAGCTTCAGCCGTCTCTTCCGTTTTTCCGGGGCATTCCTGCGCCTGAGCCAGATGCCATGCATGGATCAGGCTTGCGCCTGACCGTCCTCCGGCAAGGCCGGCAGCCTCACTGTCGCCACCAGGCCGCTGCCGTCCTCGGGCGTGTCCAGCGTGATCGTGCCTTGCGAGGCTTGCACGATCTCGCGCACGATCGCCAGGCCCAGGCCGGAGCCCGGCTGGTCCGGGGCAGCGTTGCGGTAGAAGCGTTCGAACACGCGTTCGCGCACCTCGGCTGGAATGCCGGGACCGTTGTCGCTGATGCTGGCCACGTAGTGGGCGGGTTCGCCGACCTCGCGCGCCAGGCCGACGGTGACCTTGCCGCCTTCCGGGGTGTAGCGCAGCGCGTTGTCGATCAGGTTCATCAGCATGCCGGCCAGTTGCGCTTCGTTGCCGTTGACCAGCGCGCTGTCGAGTTCGGTTTCCATCCCCAGGTCGATGCGTTTTTTCAGCGCCAGGCCGGCCAGTTCTTCCAGCACCGTGGCGGCCACTGCCACCAGGTCGACAGGGCCGCGCGGAAAAGCGCTGCTGTTGGAGGCCTCGGCCTGCGACAGTTGCAGCAGCTTGTTGGTGAGGTCGGTCATGTTGCGGCTGCCTTCGTGCAGCGCCGCCAGCACCTGCGGCAGGCGCGCCGGATCGTCGAGCTGGCGCGCGAACTGGATCTGCGAATCGATGACCGTGAGCGGCGTGCGCAACTGGTGCGCGGCATCGGCGACGAAGCGTTTTTGCACCGTGACCTGCGCGTTCAGTCGCTGGATGTACTGGTTGATCGCTTCCACGATGGGGCGCAGCTCCACCTGCAGCTGGCCGGCGCGCAGCGGCGTGAGCGAGTTGGGGTCGCGCGCGGCCAGTTCGTCCTTCACCGAGAGGATGGGGCGCAGCTCGATGGTCAGGCCCAGCACCACCAGCGCCACTGCCAGCAGCAGCAGCACCAGCTGGCGTCGCAGCGAGGGCTGCCACAGTTCGCTGATCATCTGCTGGTGGCCCTGCATGGTCTGGCCCACCGAGACGGCCACCATGCGCAGCGTGCCCTCGTCGTACAGCGCGCGGATATAGCTGACCACGCGCAGCGGGCGGCCGTCGAAGTCGGTGGTGTTGTAGGCGGGATGGATCGCGGCGAAATCGGGCTCGGCCGGGAAGTCGGGGCGGCCGGCCAGGAGCGTGTTGTCGTCCATCAGCACCTGGTAGTAGACCGCGTCCTGCGCCGGCGAGGCGAACATCTCCAGCGCCGCCGGCGGGATCGACACCACCGGCGCGCCGTCCTGCCAGGCGACCTGGCCGGCCATCATGCGCGCCGAGGCGACCAGCGCGCGATCCTGGATCAGCGTGGCGCTGGAGACCGCGTTGTCGTAGGCGTCGCTGGCCGACAGGCCGACGTAGACCGTCATCGGGATCAGCAGCCACAGCAGCAGCCGCAGGCGCAGGCTATCGATCATTGCCTTATTCGTCCTTCTGCTTGAGCAGGTAACCCAGGCCGCGCAGCGTCATGATGGCGGCGCTCGACTGCTCCAGTTTCTTGCGCAGGCGCGAGATATAGATTTCGATGGCGTCGGCGCTGGGCTCTTCGGAGAGGCTGAAGATGCCTTTCATCAGCGCCGTCTTGGAGACCGTCTTGCCTTGCTTGAGCATCAGGATTTCCAGCACGTCGTGCTCGCGCGCCGGCAAGGCCAGCGTGGCGCCGGCCACCGCGAACTGGCGCGTGTTGCTGTCGTAGACCAGGTCGCCGCAGTGGATCTCGGCCGCCTTGTCGGGCGTCTGGCGACGGATCAGCACCTTGATGCGCGCCACCAGCTCGCGTACCTCGAAGGGCTTGACCAGGTAGTCGTCGGCGCCCGCGCCCAGGCATTCGACCTTCTCGTCGATCGAGCCGCTGGCGGTCAGGATCATCACCGGCACGCCGTTGTGGCGCTCGCGCAGCCGGCGCAACACGTGCTTGCCATGCAGCTTGGGCAGCATCAGGTCCAGCAGCACCACATCGTAGTTTTCATCGCGCAGCACCTGGTCGGCAATCTCGCCGTCGGCGGCGATGTCGACGCTGAACTTGTGTTCCTTGAGGATCTGTTCCAGCCAGTGGGCGAGCTGCGGATTGTCTTCGATGAGGAGCAATTTCATGCAAAGGTCTCAGTATTTTTTGTTGCGCTGCAAATAAAAAAGCCGTTTTTTGGAAAGCTGGATGAAGGTTTCGGCTTCTTAGAATAGTCCCGCAAATCAATAAGAATTCAACAAGAAGCAGAAGATGGCGATCGACCATCCCACCAAAAGGAGACAATCATAATGCGTCGTGACGCTCGTGTGTTCCAGGCATCCAAGACTTTCCCCCTGCGCCGTTCGCTGCTGGCCCTGGGCGCTACCGCCATCGCCGCCGCCGCGTTGTCGCTGGCGGCCCCGCAGGCGCGTGCCGCCGACAAGATCACCATCATGGTGGGCGGCATCAACAAGCTGATCTACCTGCCGCCCAAGCTGGCCGAGAACCTGGGTTACTTCAAGGAAGAAGGCCTGGACGTCGAGCTGCAGTCGCAGCCGGCCGGCGTGGACGCTGAAAACGAATTGCTGGCCGGCGCCGTGCAGGCGGTGGTCGGTTACTACGACCATTCCATCGACTTGCAAAGCAAGGGCAAGGAAATCACCTCGATCACCCAGCTGCTGCTGGTGCCAGGCGGCATGGAGATGGTGCGCTCGGATCTGGCCGGCAGCGTCAAGAGCATGGCCGACCTGAAGGGCAAGACGCTGGGCGTGACCGGCCTCGGCTCTTCCTCCAGCTTCATCGCGCAATACCTGGCCAGCCGCGCCGGCCTGAAGTCGGGCGACTACTCGATGTTGCCGGTGGGCGCGGGCAATACCCTGATCGCCGCCTTCAAGCAAAAGCGCATCGACGTGGCCTGGACCACCGAGCCGACCACTTCCATCCTCCTGGCCTCGGGCGACGCCAAGGTGCTGGTCGACATGAGCAGCGTGGACGGCACGCGCAACGCGCTGGGCGGCCTGTACCCGGCCTCCAGCCTGTACGTCAACCGCGCCTGGATGAACAGCCACAAGGCCGAGTCGCAAAAACTGGCGCGCGCCTTCGTCAAGACGCTGAAGTACATCCAGACCCACACGCCCGAAGAGATCGCCGACAAGATGCCCAAGGACTACTACGGCGGCAACAAGGCCATCTACGTGCAGGCGCTGAAGGCCTCGATGCCGATGTACTCGCCCGACGGCAAGATGCCGGCCGGCGGTCCCGAGCAGGTGCTCAAGGTGATGGCCGGCTTCAACCCCAACATCAAGGGCAAGAACATCGACCTGTCCAAGACCTACACCAACGAGTTCGTGGACCAGGTCAAGTGATCCACCGGGCAGGCAAAACAGACCTGCCCGATAAGACATAAAATCCGCATCCATCTTCAGGAGACAAGAATGAGCAAGAACATGCGCCGCACCGTCCTTTCGCTGGCCGTAGCCGCCGCTGCCCTGGCCGCGCTGCCGGGCCAGGCCTCGGCAGCCGACAGCAAGATCACCATCATGGTGGGCGGCATCAACAAGATGGTCTACCTGCCGGCCAAGCTGGCCGAGCAACTGGGCTACTTCAAGGAAGAAGGCCTGAACGTCGAGCTGCAGTCGCAGCCGGCCGGCGTGGATGCCGAGAACGAACTGCTGGCCGGCGCCGTGCAGGCGGTGGTGGGCTTCTATGACCACTCCATCGACCTGCAGACCAAGGGTAAGGAAATCACCGCCATCACCATCCTCGGCCAGGTGCCGGGCGAAGTCGAACTGGTCGGCACCAAGGCCGCCGTCAACTTCAAGAGTATGGCCGATGCCAAGGGCAAGACCCTGGGCGTGACCGGCCTGGGTTCGTCGACCAACTTCCTGACCCAATACCTGGCCTCGCGCCACGGCATCACCTCCAAGGAATTCTCGGTGCTGCCGGTGGGCGCCGACAATACCTTCATCGCCGCCATGAAGCAGGGCCGCATCGATGCCGGCATGACCACCGAGCCGACCGCCTCGCAGCTGCTCAAGACCGGCGACGCCCAGGTGCTGATCGACATGCGCACTGTCGAAGGCACGGTCAAGGCGCTGGGCGGCCTGTACCCGGCTTCCAGCGTGTACGTGCAGCGCAGCTGGCTCAACGGTCACAAGGACGACGCCCAGAAGCTGGCGCGCGCCTTCGTCAAGACGCTCAAATTCATCCACACCCACAGCGCCGAGCAGATCGCCGACAAGATGCCCAAGGACTACTACGGCAACAACAAACCGCTGTACGTGCAGGCGCTGAACAATTCGTTGCCGATGTATTCGCCGGACGGCAAGATGCCCAAGGGCGGTCCTGAAACCGTGCTGTCGGTGCTCGCGGGCTTCAACCCGAACGTCAAGGGCAAGCATGTGGATCTGTCGAAGACCTACACCGACGAGTTTGTGAACCAAGTGAAATAAGCACGCCGGGGCGGCGACATAGCCACCTCATAGAGGCTGCCATCCCTGCGAAAGCAGGGATCCAGTGGCGTACATGGCGCACCACGGGCCGAACGACACTGGGCCCCTGCTTTCGCAGGGGCGACGCAGCCTGGATCAAACGCAGTCAGTTTTTACTACCGGACTATTTACCAGCCATGATGCGTGTTGTCGCGTCAGGGCCTTCTTCAGCCTGAGAAAGAGCCATCGAGATGAATGCGATCAACCAAAACGCCTTCGCCAAACCAGCCGGAGGCGCACAAGAAACGCCCGCCATCGAACTGCGCAACGTGACTTGCCGCTTCATCACCGCCGACGGCAAGGCCACCGTGGCCCTGCGCGACTTCTCCATGAGCGTGGGCCGCGGCGAGTTCGTGGCCGTGGTCGGCCCCACCGGTTGCGGCAAGTCGACCACGCTGTCGCTGATCACCGGCCTCTTGAAGCCGACCATGGGCGAGGTGCGCGTGATGGGCCAGCCGGTCAACGGCATCGACCCGCGCATCGGCTTCGTGTTCCAGAACGACGCCGTGTTCCCGTGGCGCAGCGTGCGCGAGAACGTCGCCGCCGGCCCCATGTTCCGCGGCAAGCCCAAGGAGCAGGCGCACGCGCTGGCCGATGAGTGGATCCGCCGCGTGGGTCTGGACAAGTTCGGTGACCACTATCCGCACCAGCTGTCGGGCGGCATGCGCAAGCGCGTGGCGCTGGCCCAGACCTTCATCAACAGCCCCGAGATCCTGCTGATGGACGAGCCGTTCTCGGCGCTGGACATGCAGACCCGCACCCTGATGCAGGACGAGCTGCTGCGATTGTGGTCGGCCCATTCCGGCTCGGTGGTGTTCGTCACCCACGACCTGGAAGAGGCGATCGCGCTGGCCGACAAGGTCTACGTGCTGACTGCGCGCCCGGCCACGCTGAAGAGCGTCTACCCGATCGACCTGCCGCGTCCGCGCGTCATGGAAGAGGTGCGCTACGAGCAGCGCTTCATCGACATCTCGCGCAAGATCTGGGCCGATCTGCGCGAAGAAGTCCACATCGCCTGAGCGCGGCGTGACCGAACCGAATTCAAGGAAAAACAGGTGAGCAACATGACACAAGCAAACGCAGCACAAGCAACCCAGGGCGCGGCATCGATGGACATCGCCGCGGTGGAAGCAGAAGCCCAGCGCAAGATCCGCGCGCGCCGCAACCTGGTGATCGGCCTGCGCATCGCCATCCTGGTGGTGGTGCTGGGCGGCTGGGAACTCTTCGCCCGTATCGGCTGGATCGATCCCTTCTTCTTCTCGCAGCCTTCGCTGATCGTAATCCAGATCTATGACTGGATGGTGGAAGGCACCTCGCAGGGCCCGTTGTGGACCCAGGTGCTGGTGACGCTGGAAGAGACCGTGCTGGGCTTCCTGATCGGCTCGGTGGCGGGCGTGATCGCCGGCATCGTGCTGGGTCGCAACAAGCTGCTCTCCGACGTGTTCAGCCTCTACATCCAGATCGCCAACTCGATCCCGCGCGTGGTGCTGGGCTCGATCTTCGTGATCGCCTTCGGCCTGGGCATGGCCTCCAAGGTCGCGCTGGCGGTGGTGATGGTGTTCTTCGTGGTGTTCGCCAACGCCTTCCAGGGCGTGCGCGAAGCCGACCGCTACATGATCGCCAACGCCCAGATCCTGGGCGCCTCGCGCCGCCAGGTGACGACCGCGGTGGTGATCCCGTCGGCGCTGTCGTGGATCCTGGCCAGCCTGCACGTGAGCTTCGGCTTCGCCCTGGTGGGCGCGGTGGTGGGCGAGTTCCTGGGTTCCAAGCAGGGTATCGGCCTGTTGATCTCGACCGCGCAGGGCGCGTTCAATGCCAGCGGCGTGTTTGCGGCGATGATCGTGCTGGCGGTGGTGGCGCTGGCGGCGGACTGGCTGCTGCATGCGCTGGAGCGTCGCCTGCTGAAGTGGCGTCCGCAGTCCTTCCAATAAGCCGGCGGCAAACGCTTTAAAATAGCGGCTACTGCTTCGAAGAGAGCAACACCGACACACGCGGGGACACCGAGGCACAGGCTTCCGTGTCCCCGCCGCCATTTCCGCGCCCAGATTCCAGTCCATGTCCGCCCAACGCCCCGACCCGCTGTCAGAACCGCCCACCAAGCCTTCCGCGCAGTCGACTGCGCAGTCTTCAGATCTTTCGCAGCGCGCGCTGCTGTGGATCGTCGCCTCCGGCTTCTTCATGCAGACGCTGGACACCACCATCGTCAACACCGCCTTGCCGGCCATGGCGCACAGCCTGGGCGAGCCGGTGCTCAACATGCACCCGGTGGTGGTGGCCTATACGCTGACGATGGCGTCGCTGACGCCCGCCTCGGGCTGGCTGGCCGACCGCTTCGGCACGCGCAAGATGTACTTCGCCACCATCCTGGTGTTCGTGATCGGCTCCATTCTTTGCGCTACCGCGCACACCTTGCCGCAGCTGCTGGCCGCGCGCGTGGTGCAGGGCATCGGCGGGTCGATGCTGCTGCCGGTGGGGCGGCTGGCGGTGCTGAGAAGCGTGCCGGGCGCGCAGTACATCGCGGCGCTGGCCTCGATTTCGATCGCCGGGCAGCTGGGGCCGGTGGTCGGCCCGGTACTGGGCGGCTGGTTGGTGGAGAGCCTGTCCTGGCACTGGATCTTCCTGATCAACGTCCCCATCGGCACGGTCGGCATGCTGGCGGTGCTGCGCTTCCTGCCCAATGACCTGCTGCCGGCCGCCCCGAGGTTCGACGTGCTGGGCTGCGCCTTGTTGTCGGGTTGCATGGTGGCGTTCTCGCTGGCGCTGGATGTGCCGTTCGACACGTATCGCGGCGCCTGGAGCGCGGCCTTGTTTGCGCTGGCTGCGCTCACCGTGTGGCTGTACTGGCTGCATGCGCGCCGCCATGAGCGGCCGCTGTTCCGACTGGGTCTGTTCGGGGAGCCCAACTTCAGCATCGGCCTGGCCGGCAACCTGGTGTGCCGCGTCGGTTCTTCTGCGGTGCCGTTCCTGCTGCCGCTGCTGCTGCAGGTGCGGCTCGGTTATTCACCGCTGCACGCCGGCCTGGTGCTGCTGCCGGCGGCCATCGCCGGCACCATCGCCAAGCCCTGGATCGCGCCGCTGGTCAAGCGCTACGGCTACGACAACTTCCTGCTGGTCAACACCATCGTGGTGGGCGGCGCCATCGTCTCTTTTGCGCTGATCACACCGGACTGGCCGATCGCGGTGGGCATCGCCCAACTGGCGGTGTTCGGCGCGGCCAACTCGATGCAATTCGCGGCGATGAACAGCGTCACCCTGAAGGGATTGAACAAAAGCGACGCCGGTAGCGGCAACAGCCTGTTTTCGATGGTGCAGATGTTGGCCATCGGACTGGGGGTGACCATTGGCGGCACCCTGGTCAACCTGTTCAAGGATCCCTCGGGCGCGGCCACCAGCTTCAGCTTCCAGATCACTTTCGTCATCGTGGGCGTGATCACGCTGCTGTCGGCGTGGGTGTTTCGCAAGATGGATCCGCGCTACTTCAAATAATCCACAGGACGTAAAAAAGCCGCCCTCGGGCGGCTTTTTTGCTTTCACCATTTTTCTACCGGCGAAAGCGCATCAGGTATCGCTCCACTGCCGCAGCAGGTTGTGATAACAGCCCACCAGCGTGCGCCGCGCCAGCGCATCGGCGTCGCTCTGGTTCAGGCGCTGGATGGCGTTGTCCATGTCAAACAGCATGTTGCGCCGGCCGTCGTCGCGCACCAGGCTCTGCACCCAGAAGAAACTCGCCACCCGCACGCCGCGCGTTACCGGGGTGACCGTGTGCAGGCTGGTGGCCGGGTACAGCACCAGGTCGCCGGCATCGAGCTTGACGGTGTGCATGCCGTAGGTGTCGTCAATCTGCAGCTCGCCGCCGTCGTACTCCGCGGCGTCCTTCAGGAACAGCGTGGCCGAGACGTCGGTGCGCAGCTTGCGGCCGCTGTGCGGGTGAATGCGCACACTGCCGTCCACATGCGCGCCGAAGGTCATGCCTTCGCCGTAGCGGTTGAACATGGGCGGGTAGATCAGGTTGGGCAGGGCGGCGCTGATGAAGCGCGGATGGCGTTCCAGCGCGCCGACGATGATGCGCTGGCATTGCAGCGCCACGTCGGAGCGTTCGTCGATCTGCTGGTTGAACTTCACCGGCGCGCCCTGGTAACCCGCAGTCACGCGGCCGTCCACCCAAGCGTCGCCGGCATCGTCCAGCAGCCGTCGCACGGCCTTGACCTGTTCATCGTCGAGCAGCTTGGGGATGGTGATCAGCATGGGTGGCGGCTTCCTGTCTTCCTGGTTACATGCGGTAGTTGACCGACAGCATCGCGGTGCGGCCCGAACCCGGGACCGAGCGACCGCCGTCGGACTGGATCAGCGCATCGTAATACATCTTGTTGCTCAGGTTGAACAGGTTCAGGCGGATGTCATAGGCCTTCTGCGTGTAGGCCACGGTGGCATCCCAGCGGGTGTAGCCGCCCACCTGGACGGTATTGGTGGCGTTGGCGTAGCGCTGCGACATGTAGGTCGCGCCGCCGCCGACTTGCCAGTGCGGGGCGACGTCGTAGGTGGTCCAGGTGGTCAGCGTGTGCTTGGGCGTGTTGACCGGAATCTTGCCCAGCGTGCCGTCAACTGCGGAAGCGCCGATCACCTGGGCGTCCAGGTAGGTGTAGTTGGCGGCGACCTGCCACTCGCGGGTGATGCGACCGGTAGCGCCGGCGCGCGCGCCGTTCACGCGCACCGTGCCTTGCAGCTCGTAGACGCCGGTCGAGACCTGGCTGCGCGCGTTCTGCTTGGTGATCTGGAAGGCGGCGGCGTTCAGCGCCAGGCCTTGCGCCACGTCCCACTTGCCGCCGAGCTCATAGGAACGGTTCTTTTCCGGATCCAGGTTCTGCTGGCCGGTGGTGCCGGTCAATTGTTCCAGCGACGGGTTGAACGAGGTGCCGTAGGAGACGTAGTAGGACTGCGCCGCCGTCGGTTGCCAGATCGCGCCGGCGCGCACCGAGAGGAAGTTCACGGTCTGGCTGGCGGAGGCCAGCGCGGTGTTCTTGGCCGCAGCCGGGGTGTTGCCCGAGTTCAGCGAGTTGGTGATGCTGGCGATGTAGCGGTCAAAGCGCAGGCCGCCCACCAGCTTGAACTGCTTGTTCAGCTCCAGCGTGTCGCCGGCGTAGGCGGCGATGGTGTTGGCGCTGCCGCCCTGGCGGTTGCCGGCGACGTCGGCCACGCTGGCGCCGGCGGCGCTGTAGGTCGGACTGACCACGGCGATACAGTCGGCATAGCCCGAGGTCGGGGTGCTGGCGCCGGTCAGGGCGACGCCGTTGCAGCTGCCGTTGCGGTAGTAGTTCTGGTTGTCGTAACCGTCGTGGCCGACTTCAACGCCCACCAGCGCGTCATGCTTGATGCCGCCGGTGCTGAACTTGGCCGAGAGCTCGGTCTGGTTGAAGATGGAGTAATCGTGGATGTCGCGGTCGTGGCTCTGCGCGCGCACGTACAGGCTGGACAGCGGCAGGCTGCTGAAGGGCGTGGTCAGTGCGGTATAGCCTGCGCCGGACACGGTGCCGATGCCTTGCGGCGCGGTCTCGATGGCGTTGGTGTGCACATAATTGAACTGGGTCTGGTTGCGCAGCACGACGTCGGGCGTGATCTTGTGCTTGATGCCTGCGTTGAGCGAGACCACATCCTGGTCGGTGCGGTCGCTGTTCAGGCCGTAGGCGGTGTCGCGGTCGACGCTGACCGGATGGCCGTTCAGCGGAGGCAGGCCGTAGTCGGGCTGGTCGTGGTTATGCTGGATCAGTGCCGACAGCGTGATCTCGGTCGGCGTGCCGATGCCCATCACATAGGAACCGGCCAGGCCGAAGTCCTGCACATTGGTCTGGTTGCGCGTGCTGGCCGCGCCGTTTTGCGCCATCGCCTCGATGCGCATGGCCGAGGTGTCCGACAGCGGGTGGTTGTAGTCGGCGGTGGTGCGCACCAGGCCGTTGGTGGTGACCGAGGCCGAGACTTCGGTAGACTGCTTCAGGTTGGCCTTCTTGGTCACCTGGTTGATGATGCCGCCGGTCGAGCCACGGCCGAACAGCATGGAGGACGGGCCCATCAGGACCTCGATCTCATCCATCGCGAAAGTGTCGCGGTAGTATTGGCCGCGGTCGCGGAAGCCGTCGAGGTAGATGTCGGTGCGCGCCGAGAAGCCGTTGAGGTTGATGTTGTTGCCGATCTGGCCGCCTTCGGCGCCGCCCAGCGTGATACCGGAGACATTGCGCAGCGCGTCCGACAGCGAACCCACGCCTTGCGACTGCATCTGCGCCTTGTTTACTACGGTGACCGACTGCGGCACGTCGTGCAGGTCGGCCGGCAGCTTGGTGATGGCGGTGGTAGTGGCGCCGAAGTCGTCGCGGCGACCCTCGACGGTGACCGGCGCCAACTGGCCGGCAGCGGAGGCATTGTTGGAATCAGCCTGCTGCGCATGCAGCGGCAGGGGAGCGGCGAACGCGGCGACCAGCGCAGCGGCAATCGGAGTGAGACGGTTCATTTCTTATGGTCTTTATGGAGTTGGCGCGGAAGGGGAAACCCTCGCCTGGCGGCGGGGAATTCTCGTGGCTGGCTAATCCGACCTGATGACCGTTTGGCTGGCGAAAGCGGTACGACGGGTGTTGCGATGCTGCAGGCGGCAAATGAGGTGGATTCTCATTCGCATGGTCGGCTAGGCTAAAGGCGTGCGCTGACGAAAGGCTGTCGTTTTGCTGACAAACTGCTGAGTGTGATGAAAATGAAACATTTTCGATCCTGTTCAAGGGCTCTGGGGCAAATCCCGATTTGCAGCATTCTCGGCCCTGCAATACGATGCTCCGGTTCGCAGATGTTTTTGCGCTGTTTTCCTGAACTGAAGTCCCTATGAACGTTCTGCTGGTCGAAGACGACCCGGTGCTTACCGACGGCCTGTCGCGTGTCCTCAATTCCCACGGATTCACCGTGCATACCGTCAACAACGGTCTCGACGCGCTGTCGCAGCGCTTCAACGCCTCGGTGCTGGTGCTCGACATCGGCTTGCCGGGCATCGACGGCTTCGAGGTGCTGCGGCGCATGCGCGCCACCGGCAACAACACGCCGGTGCTGCTGCTGACCGCGCGCGACACCATTCCCGACCGCGTGCACGGCCTGGAGCTGGGCGCCGACGATTACCTGGTCAAGCCCTTCGCCACGCCCGAGCTGGTGGCCCGCATCAAGGCGCTGATCCGTCGCAGCGCGCCGCAGCCGGCGCAACTCTCGGTGGGCGGCCTGTCGCTGGACAACGCCACCAAGCGCGCCGACATCGACGGCCGCAAGATCGAACTCTCGCTGCGCGAATGGACGGTGCTGGAATACCTGATGCAGCACGCGTCGCGCGTGGTGTCCAAACAGCAGATCATCGACGCCGTGCTGCCCTGGGGCGAGGACTTCACCATCAATGCGGTGGAGGTCTACGTCTCGCGCATCCGCCTGAAGATCGCCGATTCGGGCGTAGCCATCCGCACCATCCGCGGCTTCGGCTACATGCTGGAGAAGAGCGAGGGCTGAGGCCCGGGCTCGTCCACGCCGCCCCGACGCATCACTGCCTGCGCGCATGCCTCTTCTCCACACCAGCATCCGGCGCGACCTCCTCAAGTGGCTGATCGCGCCGCTGCTGCTGATCAACCTGGTGGCCGCAGGCATCACCTACTGGCTGGCCTGGCTGCCGGCCCAGCATGCGTTCGACCAGAACCTGATGGATTCCACCTGGGGCCTGTACGCCCAGGTGCGCCATCGCCAGGAGCGCACCACTGCCGAGCTGACCCAGCAGGCCGAGCAGATCCTGCGCAGCAACCATTCCGACACCACCTTCTTCGCGGTGCGCAACACCAGCGGCCAGATCGTGGTGGGCGACAAGGGCTTCCCGCCACTGCCCGACAGCGACGTGTTCGAACGTCCCATCAACTATGACGCCGAGATGCGCGGCGAGCCCGTGCGCATCGCCGCGCTGCAGGTGCGCGTGAAGAACGGCGTGATCTCGGTGGCGGTGGCCGAGACGGTGCGCAAGCGCAACCGCGCGCACTACACAATCCTGCTGTCCTTCCTGGCGCTGGACGGCGTGATCACCTTCGTTTCCATCAGCGCGGTGCTGTTCGCCGTGGGGCGCGGCCTGCGTCCGCTGAAGTCCTTGCAGCGCAATCTTGAGCAGCGCGGCCACGGCAATCTGGGCGCCATCGACGGCAGCGGTTCGCCGGTGGAACTGCAGCCGCTGATCGGCGCCATGAATGAACTGATGAAACGTATCAGCTCGGGTGAGCAGGCCCAGCAGAATTTCCTGGCTGACGTCGCTCACCAGCTGCGCACGCCGCTGACCGGGTTGAAGCTGCAGCTGGAGCTGCTGCACGACAAGCACCAGGATCAGCCCGACACGGCGCGCTCGCTGGAGATGATGAATTCCTCGGTGGAGCGCATGATCCGCCAGAGTCGCCAGCTGCTGGCGCTGGCGCGCTCCGAGCCGGGCCTGTTCGAGCAGCGCAAGCTGGAAGACCTGTCGCTGGACAAGCTGGTGGAAGAGTCGGTGCAGCACTTCATCGAAGAGGCCGACAAGAAGCAGATCGACCTCGGCTTCGACCTGCGCCAGGGGCGCATGCGCGGTGACCGTTTCCTGCTGCGCGACCTGATCGACAACCTGATCGACAACGCGGTGCGCTATTCGCCGCCGCACAGCACCGTCACCGTGCGCTGCCAGGAAGAGGACGGCGCCACGCTGCTGGCGGTGGAGGATTCCGGCCCCGGCATCGCCCCCGAGCATCGCGAACTGATCTTCGACCGCTTCTACCGCGCCAACGACAAGGTGGCCGGCAGCGGCCTGGGCCTGGCCATCGTGCGCGAGATCGCGCACGACCACGGCGCAGTGATCAGCCTCGACTGCGGCGACGAAGGGCAGGGGACGGTATTTACCGTGCGCTTCCCGCTGGCGGCCTGAGACCGGACTTGCCGGGTTGGCCTGATTGGCCCGGCTGCTGAAAATTTCCTTTCGTCAACTTTTCGAACCTCGAGCGCAGCCCTGTGTCCAACCGGTTCCATCCCGATCGACACCGGAGGCAGCATGACGGACAAGGTTTTGCAAAGCGGTACCCATATCGCCCGCTATGACGCGGTCGAGAAGCCTGACCACGCTTTTGAGGCGCAGGTCTTCGTGCGCCTGACGCGCGAACCCGAGGTCGCTGAGACCTATATCCCGGCCGGCATCTTCCCGACCGAGGAAGAAGCCCTGGCCGGCGCCCGCGAGCGCGCCCAGCGCGCCTTGAAGGAGCACGAATTTTGAGCGCCGCAACCCCCGCCTTTGTGACCTCCTCGCTGCGCCGTCGCACCCTGGCGCTGGCAGCAGCCGGCGCCGCCCTGGCGATACTGGCCGGCTGTGCCGGCAGCGGCGCGCTGTCCAAGTCCAGCCCCTTTGAGCTGCGCGGCGCCACCACCGTGCCGACCGAGGGTTGGGTCAAGGCCGAGAGCAGCGATATTCCCGGCAACGTGGTGTACCTGTCTCCGAAGGTGATCGTGACCGGCGCCGACGTGCAGCGCGCCACCGCGCAGAAGGACGCCGCCGGCCGCGCCATTCTGGTCGTCCAGTTTTCGCCCGCCGGCACCGCGCGGCTGACTGCCGGCACCCGTGAGCTGATCGGCCGCCAACTGGCTGCCGTGGTCGAGGGGCGCGTGACCAACATGGCCAGCGTGCAGGAGCCGATGACCGTCAACACCATGGCGTTGACCGGTTTCAAGAGCTTTGACGACGCGACCCGGGTGGCGCATCTGATCTCATCGCCCAGGTAAGTTCAGCGGTTTTCCATCCCCAAGTCAGCGTACGGTCAGGGAGGGCGTGCCGAAGCGTGCTATGTTTCGGCATCCCCTTGCGCCGCATTGCGGCTCCCGCAAAGAACAACATGTCCGTTGCCCGCCACATCGTCCAGGTTCATCCCCGCCTGCTGATTGCCATCGCGGTCGGCCTCGTCGCCGGCCTGATCATTCCCACCGGCTCCTTCGTCACGCATTGCCTGATCGGCTGGAACGCCGGCGTGTGGACGTATCTGCTCACCATCTGGCTGATGATGGTTCGCGCCGACGCCGACGACGCCAAGCGCCTGGCCGAGACCGAGGACGAAAGCGCCCAGCTGGTGCTGTGCATGGTCTGCGTGGCGGCCATCGCCAGCCTGGTGGCGATCCTGCTGGAGCTTGCCGGCAGTCACGGCGATGCCGGCAAGCTGGCGCGCTACGCCTTCACCGGCGCCACCGTGCTCGGTTCCTGGCTGCTGATCGGTACCATCTTCACCTTGCACTATGCGCGCCTGTTCTACGCCGAGGACGACGATCAGCAAGCCCTGCCGCTGCGCTTCGCCGACGGCCGCGCCACACCCGACTACTGGGATTTCCTGTACTTCTCCTTCACCATCAGCGTGGCGGTGCAAACTTCGGACGTGGGCGTGGCCACCCGCGCGCTGAGAAAGGCCGTGCTGGCGCATTCGCTGATCTGCTTCCTCTTCAATGCCGCCATCATCGGCTTGTCCATCAACATCGCCGCCGGCCTGGCGGGAGGCTGAACGCGCGCAAGCGACATGGTCACCATGGACTGTAGTGCGGGTTGAACCGAGCTGTCGCTTTCCGGTCACAGCCGAGGTCGGCCGCGCGATAAAAATGCGTCGCAGCCGGCGCAACAAGGATTAGGCAGCACGCAGCGGCTCCGGCGGCGGAGTTGACAAAGTATAATCAGTGATTTTTGCTGCGTAGCAATGTCAAGGGGAGGGGGACTCGCACCCCCACAGCTCACTTATTACGATTCCAAGAATGGAGCGCGCCGTGCCGGGTTTTTCCAGCCAAGCAGAAGAACACATTGCCACTTTCAAACGCCAGGGTAAGGGCGCTTTCAACGGACCGCCGCTTCCGCCGGGGCCGCTGATCGGTTTCGGCGTCGCCATCCTGGCGCTGATCCTGATCTCGCTCTTCACCTACCAGGCCTCGGTCACCCGCGCCGATGCCGCCCGCGCCGTGTCGCACACTATCGAGGTGCGCGAGCAGCTGCAGGTGCTGGTGTCCACATTGAAGGATGCCGAAACCAGCCAGCGCGGCTACCTGCTGGCCGGCACCGAGACTTATCTGGCGCCCTACAACCAGGCCAAGGCCGCATTACCGGGCGAGTTCGACAAGTTGCGCAGGCTGGTGTCGGACAGCCCGGACCAATTGCAGCGCCTGTCGCAGGTCGAAGGCATCGCCAAGGAAAAGATGGACGAGCTGGCCGAGACCATCACCCTGCGCCGTAACGGTGACGCCGCCGGCGCGCTGGCGATGGTGCAGTCCGACCGCGGCAAGATGGCGATGGATCGCGTACGTGCGGTGGTGCGCGAGATGGAAAGCCAGGAGCGCGACCTGCTGGCCTCGCGCCAGTCCGACTGGCAGGACGCGGTGACCTTCTCCTCCGCCATCACCTGGGGTGGTTCAGGCTTGTTGCTGGTGCTGATCCTGGGCTCGGCGGTGATGACCTCGCGCGACTATCGCAGCCGCGAAAAGCAGGTCTGGATCCGTGCCGGCCAGACCGGCCTGGGCGAACGCCTGCAGGGCGAGCAGCGGCTGGACGTGCTGGGCGACAACACGCTGTCCTTCCTCGCCGGCTACCTCAATGCCCAGGTCGGCGCGATTTACCTGCGCAAGAACGGCGACGACTTCGAGCGCTTCGGCTCCTACGCGCTGGATCGCGCCAGCGGCCCGGCCACGCTGCAGAACGGCGAGGGCCTGCTGGGCCAGGCCGTCAAGCTCAATCGCGCCATGCACGTCAAGCAGGTGCCGGAGGATTACCTGAGCGTGGCCTCCGCCGTCGGCCGGCGCAAGCCGCTGGAGCTGCTGATCGTGCCGGCCGCCTCCGACGGTGTGGTGCAGGCGGTGTTTGAGCTGGGCTTCCTGCGCCATGTGCGCCCGGAGGAAGAAGAATTGCTGGCGCGCCTGTCGGATCAGGTCGCGGTGGCCGTGCGCTCCTCCAAGGATCGCACCCGCCTCGAAGAGCTGCTGGAAGAGACCCAGCGCCAAGCCGAGGAACTGCAGGCGCAGCAGGAAGAGCTGCGCGTGAACAACGAAGAACTGGAAGAGCAGGGCCAGGCGCTGAAGGCCTCGCAGCTGCGCCTGGAGACGCAGCAGGCCGAGCTGGAAGAAACCAACGCCCAGCTGGAAGAGCAGGCCCAGCTGTTGGAAACCCAGAAGGACGATCTCTCCAAGACCCAGGTGGTGCTGGTCGACAAGGCTACCGAGCTGGAGCGGGCCAACCAGTACAAGAGCGAGTTCCTGGCCAACATGAGCCACGAGCTGCGCACCCCGCTGAATTCGACGCTGATCCTGGCCAAGCTCCTGGCCGACAACAAGCAGGGCAACCTGACCGACGAGCAGGTGCGCTTCGCCCAGACCATCTCCTCGGCCGGCAACGACCTGCTGGCGCTGATCAACGACATCCTCGACCTGTCCAAGATGGAGGCCGGCAAGCTGGACATCGTGGCCGAGTCCTTCGCCATCGCCAAGCTGGCCGAGGAGCTCAACGCGGTGTTCTCCGTCACCGCGCAGCAGAAGGGCCTGGGCTTCAAGGTGCAGCTGGAGCCGGGCCTGCCGGTGCGCATGGAAACCGATATGCAGCGCCTGGGCCAGATCCTGAAGAACCTGCTGTCCAACGCCATCAAGTTCACCGAAAAGGGCGAGGTGACGCTGTCGGTGCACACCGCCGCCGACGGTCGCGTGGCGTTCTCGGTGCGCGACACCGGCATCGGCATCGGCGAGGACCAACATCAGTTCATCTTCGAAGCGTTCCGCCAGGCCGACGGCAGCACCCATCGCAAATACGGCGGCACCGGCCTGGGCCTGTCGATCTCGCGCGACCTGGCGCGTCTCTTGGGCGGCGACATCCGCGTGCAGAGCCGTCCGGGCGAGGGCAGCATCTTCACGCTGACGCTGCCGCAGATTTATGCGGCCGAGCGCGTCGTGGCGCGCCCCGAGCTGGCGCCGCTGCCGGCATCGGTGTCGGCGCTGCAGGCGGCACAGGCCGCCACTGCGCCCGATGTGCGCGTGGCGCCGTCCCAGTCGGGGGCGCAGCGCCTGCAGGACATCGCCATTGACGACGACCGCAATCGCCTCGACGTTTCCTCGCGCCTGATCCTGGTGATCGAGGACGACAGCTCGTTCGCGCTGATCCTGCGCGACCTCGCGCACGAGATGGGCTTCCAGTGCGTGATCACCCATTCCGCTAACGAAGGCGTGGCCGCGGCCGAGATGTATCGCCCCAGCGCCATCCTGCTGGACATGAACCTGCCGGACTTCTCGGGCCTGGGTGTGCTGGACCAGATCAAGCGCAATCCCAAGACCCGCCACATCCCGGTGCACGTGGTGTCGGTGGCCGACTACTCGCACGAGGCGCTGGAGCGCGGCGCCATCGGCTACGCCCTGAAGCCGGTGCAGCGTGAAGAACTGATGGGCGCGATCCGCAAGCTGGAAGCCAAGTTCCTGCAGGACCTGCGCCACGTGCTGGTGGTTGAGGACGATGTTCGCCAGCTCGACAGCATCCGCCAGCTGCTGGGCGGCCAGAACATCAACATCGTCGGCGTGCACACCGCCGGCGACGCGCTCAAGCAATTGCAGCAGACCACCTTCGACTGCATGGTGATGGACCTGAACCTGCCCGACCTGTCCGGCTACCAGTTGCTGGAGAAGATGGCCGAGCAGGAGCACGTGGCCTTCCCGCCGGTGATCGTCTATACCGGCCGCTCGCTGTCGGCGGAGGAGGAGCAGAACCTGCGCCGCTTCTCGCGCTCCATCATCATCAAGGACGCGCGTTCGCCCGAGCGCCTGCTGGACGAGGTGACGCTGTTCCTGCACCAGGTGGAAACTACGCTGCCGCCGGAGAGCCAGCGCCTGCTGAAGGTCGCGCGCGACCGCGAGACGGTGTTCGAAGGACGCCGCATCCTGGTGGTGGAAGACGACGTGCGCAACATCTTCGCGCTGTCCTCGGTGCTGGAGCCCAAGGGCATGAAGCTGGAGATCGCCCGCAACGGCCGCGAGGCGCTCGAAGCGCTGGCGCGCAGTCAGGAGGCGGGCAAGCCGGCCATCGACCTGGTGCTGATGGACATCATGATGCCCGAGATGGACGGCATGACCGCCATGCGCGAGATCCGCAAGAAGCCTGAATGGAAGCGCCTGCCCATCATCGCCCTGACCGCCAAGGCGATGAAGGACGACCAGGAGAAATGCCTGGCCGCCGGCGCCAATGACTACATCGCCAAGCCGCTGGACGTCGAGAAGCTGCTCTCGCTGGTGCGGGTGTGGATGCCCAAATAAGCCGCGTTTGCCATGACCACCAAACACTTCGACATCGAGATGCAGCTGCTGCTTGATGCGATCTACCTCAAGTATCACTGCGACTTCCGCGGCTACGCCGGCGCGTCGCTGAAGCGCCGCCTGGCCACCGCCATGGGGCGCTTCGGCTGCGCCACGCTGTCGCAGCTGCAGGACAAGGTGCTGCACGATCCGACCGTGTTCCCGGCGTTGATGGATTACCTGACGGTGCAGGTCAGCGAGATGTTCCGCGACCCGACCTATTTCCGCTCGCTGCGCGAGAAGGTGGTGCCGCTGCTGCGCACCTATCCGTCGCTGAAGATCTGGGTGGCCGGCTGCAGCGGCGGCGAGGAGGTCTACTCGCTGGCCATCCTGCTGCGTGAGGAGGGCCTCTTGGAACGCAGCCTGATCTACGCCACCGACATCAACCAGGCGGCGCTGAAGAAGGCCGAGGCCGGCGTCTACGAGCTGGATCGAATCGCCGGCTTTACCAGTAACCACCAGAAGTCCGGGGCCACCACGTCGCTTTCCGATTACTATACGGCTGCATACGGTGCGGCCGTGTTCGACAAATCGCTGCGCAAGCACATCGTGTTCTCCGACCACAGCCTGGCCACCGACAGCGTGTTCGCGGAGATGCACCTGGTGTCCTGCCGCAACGTGCTGATCTATTTCAATCGCCAGCTGCAGGAACGGGCGCTGGGATTGTTCCGCGATTCTCTGTGCCGCAAGGGTTTCCTGGGTTTGGGTTCGAAGGAGTCGCTGCGCTTTTCCGAGCATGCCGGCGCCTTCGATGAACTGGTGCGGGAAGACCGCATCTTCCAGAAGAAGGGCGACCTGTGAGCGCGCCTGTCTTTCCGGAACTGGCCGGCCGCGCCTTTGACGCGGTGGTGATTGGCGCCTCCGCCGGCGGCGTGGAAGCGCTGTCGGAAATCCTGCCGGCATTGCAGGCAGGCGCTACGCTGGCCACCATGGTGGTGCTGCACATCCCGCGCGAGCGGCCCAGCCTGTTGGCCGAGATCTTTGCCGCCAAGTGCGTACAGCCGGTGCGCGAGGCGCAGGACAAGGAGCCGGTGCTGGCCGGCACGATCTATTTCGCCGCGCCCGATTACCATCTGCTGGTGGATGCGTCGGAGCAGGGGCCGCTGCTGGCCATGTCCAATGATGAGGCGGTGAATTTTTCGCGGCCCGCCATCGACGTGCTGTTCGAGTCGGCTGCCGACATCTACGGCGCGCGCCTCCTGGGCGTGGTGCTGACCGGCGGCAATCAGGACGGCGCTGCCGGCCTGCAGGCGATCCGCGCCGCAGGCGGCGTCACGGTGGTGCAGGATCCGCAACAGGCCCAGGCCCCCTATATGCCTGAACAGGCATTGGCGGCCGGGAATATCGATTACGTGCTGACGCTCGGGCAGATCGCCGATCTGTTGCGTACCTTGGGCGTTCAGGGAGAAAGGTAAGCTGGTGAATAACAATCAGAACTCAGCGGATCTGCCAAAGGTGAAATTCCTGCTGGTGGACGATCTCGACGAAAACCTCCTCGCGCTGTCGGCGTTGCTGCAGCGTGACGACGTCGAGCTGCTGCAGGCGCGCTCCGGTTTCGAGGCGCTGGAGCTGCTGCTGGTGCATGACGTGGCGCTGGCTTTCGTCGACGTGCAGATGCCGGACATGGACGGCTTCGAGCTGGCCGAGCTGATCCGCGGCAGCGAGCGTACCCGCAACATCCCGCTGATCTTCGTGACGGCCGGCACGCGCGATGAGCATCGCCTGTTCAAGGGCTACGAGACCGGCGCGGTGGACTTCCTCTACAAGCCGATCGAGCCGCACATCCTGCGCAACAAGGCCGAGGTGTTCTTCCAGCTGTATCGCCAGAAGCAGCAGCTGGCGCTGGAGCTGCGCGAGCGCACCGAAACCCTGCGCCTGAACGAGATGTTCGTGGCCATCCTCGGCCACGACCTGCGCAACCCCTTGGGCGCGGTGCTGATGGCGGCCACGCTGCTGCAGCGAACCTATCGCGAAGAAGTGGCGCAAAAGGCCACGCAGCAGATCATCAACAGCAGCAAGCGCATGGCCAAGCTGATCGAGAACATGCTGGACCTGGCGCGCGCGCGCCTGGCCGGCGGCATCGCGGTGGCGCGCGACAGCGCTCGCCTGGGCGAAGTGGTCGAGCGGGTGGTGCAGGAATACCAGGCGACCTACCCGGAGCGCGTGATTGAACGCAAGATCCAGGGCGAAGACGCCGGCCACTGGGACGCCGAGCGCCTGGCGCAGGTGGCCGCCAACCTGCTGGGCAACGCCTTGCAGCACGGCGCGCCGGGGCGTCCGGTGCGCATCGGCATCGACGGCCGGGAAGAGCAGCAGCTGGTGCTGACGGTGGCCAACGAAGGCGTGATCCCGGCGCAGCTGTTGCCCAGCATCTTCGACCCGTTCCGCGGCGGCGAGCGCGAGATCGGGCGCAAGGATGGATTGGGACTCGGGCTGTATATCGCCCAGCAGATCGTGGCTGCGCACGGCGGCGAGATCGAGGTGACGTCCGGCGAGCAGACGCAGACGGTGTTCACGGTCAGGATCCCGCGCCGCTGAACGGCGGGCCGGACGAAGGCGAAAGAGCGGCCGCTCAGGCGGCGTTCTCGCCCAGGGCGTGTTGGATCGACGCTACCACGTGGGCGCGTACCAGCTCCTGCAGCGAGTGGCCGCTGAGGATGTTGTGCGAGATCGAGCCCACGCGCGAGAGCGCCTGGGTCTGGCCCCAACTGACGCTGGCGCTCCAGGCGATCGAGTCTGCGCCCTGATAGCTCGCCTTGTACTGATAAATCTTGCCGTCGGACACGCTCTTGTACGTGCCCTCGCAACTACCGCTGTTGTGCATGATGCCCCCCCGTTTGCAAGTGATCTTGTGTGATGTTTCCCCAGGCTGCGAAGCTTAAGATTGCCGGCCGCATCGCACCATCGGGAAATACCTGAGTCGCTTTCACATCGTCGTGCTTTCGCTGTTTCTCCAATGCTTCGCGCCGTCCTCTGCACTGTCCCGCGTTGCCGTTCCGGAAATGAAAAAAGGGTTGCCCTCGTCGGGCAACCCTTTTTTGTCCGGCCTTGCGGCCGGCGTTTGCGACCGCTTACTGCCAGCCGTAACGCTTCGAATACCAGCCCTTCATGCCCTGGATCAGCACTGCATAGGCCACCAGGATGGCGATCAGCCACGGGAAGTAGGACAGCGGCAGCGCCTCCAGCTTGAAGTAGTGCGCCAGCGGCGACATCGGGATGATGATGCCGATGGCCATGATCACCAGCGTCATGCCCAACAGCGGCCACGAGGCGCGGCTCTGGAAGAAGGGGATGCGCTTGGTGCGGATCATGTGCACGATCAGCGTCTGCGACAGCAGGCCTTCGATGAACCAGCCGGACTGGAACAGAGTCTGGTGGTCGGCCGAGTTGGCACCGAAGATGTACCACATCAGCGCGAAGGTGGTGACGTCGAAGATCGAGCTGATCGGGCCGAAGAACACCATGAAGCGACCGATGTCGGCCGGATCCCAGCGACGCGGCTTCTCCAGGAACTCCTTGTCGACGTTGTCGAACGGGATGGAAATCTGCGACACGTCGTACAGCAGGTTCTGCACCAGCAGATGCAGCGGCAGCATCGGCAGGAACGGCAGGAAGGCGCTGGCGATCAGCACCGAGAACACGTTGCCGAAGTTGGAGCTGGCGGTCATCTTGATGTACTTCAGCATGTTGGCGAAGGTCTTGCGGCCTTCCAGCACGCCTTCTTCCAGCACCATCAGGCTCTTTTCCAGCAGGATCAGGTCGGCCGCTTCCTTGGCGATGTCCACTGCGGTGTCCACCGAGATGCCGATGTCGGCCGCGCGCAGCGCCGGGGCGTCGTTGATGCCGTCGCCCATGAAGCCCACCACGTGACCCTTGTCGTGCAGGATGCGCACGATGCGTTCCTTGTGCGCCGGCGACAGCTTGGCGAACACGGTCACCTTCTCGGCGGCCACGGCCAGTTCTTCGTCGCTCATCTTCTCGACGTGCGAACCGAGCAGCATGCCGTCCACTTCCAGGCCCACCTCGCGGCAGATCTTGGCGGTCACCAGCTCGTTGTCGCCGGTCAGGATCTTCACCGACACGCCGTGTTCGCGCAGCGCGGCCAAGGCCGGCGCGGTTGATTCCTTCGGCGGGTCGAGGAAGGCGATGTAACCGATCAGCACCAGATCCGACTCGTCGGCCAGGCTGTAGGTTTCCTTGGTCGGCGGCAGGTCCTTGGCGGCCACGCCCACCACGCGCAGGCCTTCGGCGTTCAGGCTGCCGGTGGTTTCGCGGATCTCGGCCAGCAGTTCCTCGCTGAGCGGCACGATCTGGCCGTTCAGGCGCGCACGGGTGCAGACCGAGACGATTTCCTCGACCGCGCCCTTGCAGATCAGCTCGTGGTGGTCTTCGCGTTCGGACACCACCACCGACATGCGGCGGCGCTGGAAGTCGAAGGGGATTTCATCGACCTTGCGGTAGGCCTGGGCGATCGACATCTCGCGCTGCAGTTCGGCGTGTTCCAGCACGGCCACGTCCAGCAGGTTCTTCAGGCCGGTCTG
Organism: Herbaspirillum sp. LeCh32-8; assembly: GCF_017814915.1. GTDB lineage: Bacteria > Pseudomonadota > Gammaproteobacteria > Burkholderiales > Burkholderiaceae_D > Herbaspirillum. The sequence continues at coordinate 399,551 of NZ_JAGIPZ010000002.1, forward strand.
GTAGTAGCTGTTCAGGTAGGCGTATTGCAGCACTTCGTCATCGAGCTCGCCGCGGATATCGGTGTGGCGCTCCAGGAAGATCTTGTCCTGGGTCAGGGTGCCGGTCTTGTCGGTGCACAGCACGTCCATGGCGCCGAAGTTCTGGATCGCGTCCAGGCGCTTGACGATCACCTTCTTGCGCGACAGGGCGACGGCGCCCTTGGCCAGCGTCGAGGTGACGATCATCGGCAGCATTTCCGGGGTCAGGCCCACGGCCACCGACAGGCCGAACAGGAAGGCCTCGACCCAGTCACCCTTGGTGAAGCCGTTCAGGAAGAACACCACCGGCGTCATCACCAGCATGAAGCGGATCAGCAGCCAGCTGACCTTGTTCACGCCGGCCTGGAAGGCGGTCGGCGAGCGGTCGGTGGCGGTCACGCGTTCGGCCAGCGCGCCGAAGTAGGTGCGCTTGCCGGTGGTCAGCACCACGCCGGTGGCCGAGCCGCTGACCACGTTGGTGCCCATGAAGCACAGGTTGTTGAGCTCCAGCGGGCTGCTGGTGTCGAGGTTGGTCGGCACCACGAACTTTTCCACCGGCAGCGATTCGCCGGTCATGGCGGCCTGGCTGACGAACAGGTCCTTGGCGGCCAGCAGGCGCATGTCGGCCGGGATCATGTCGCCGGCGGAGAGCAGCACGATGTCGCCCGGCACCAGGTTCTTGATCGGCACTTCCACGCGGCGCGCGCCCTTGGGATGCAGGGTGACGTCGAAGTAACGCTGCGCCTCGGCGGCGATTTCTTCCACCAGGTCGTGACGCATCACGGTGGCGGTGTTGCTGACCATTTCCTTCAACTTGTCGGCGGCGGTGTTGGAGCGCGCCTCCTGCACGAAGCGCAGCAGGGTGGAGACCACCACCATGGTGCCGATCACGATGGCGGCCTTCATGTCCTCGGTGTAGAAGGACACCGCGGCCAGCAGCGTCAACAGCAGGTTGAAAGGATTCTTGTAGCAATGCCACAGATGCACCGGCCAGGTCAGCGGCTTCTCGTGCTCGACCTCGTTGGGGCCGATCTCGGCGCGGATGGCGTCGGACTCGGCCTCGGTCAGGCCGTCCACGCGCGACTTCAGTTGCGCCAGCAGGGGCGCGGCGTCGCTGCGCGAGGCCTCGGTCAGTTGCTGGGCCAGCGATTGGGAGACTTCCTTGGTCACGGGCGCGCTGCGGAACATGTCCATTCCGAGGCGGCGGAAGTGGCGGTCCATTCCGCGGGCGCGGATGAAGCTGACGAAGGTTTCTTTCAGCAGGTTCAGGTTCATGGCGTACTTCTTTTCTCTGTTTTCTTCATCCCGCAGCGCCTTCAGGAAGGGGCGGCGGGCGAAGTGGCTGTTGGTCCGATGCGAAGCCGGTGGCCGCATCGCCGTGGTGGTCTCAGGTCTCGCGCGTCAGGGACTGTAACGAGCCTGCTTGACGGATCGATGACAAACATCGCGTCTTCATGTTGTTTTCTGTCGCATGGCAGCCTCCGCTAGGTTGAGCGGAACCCCTGTCATCGGCGCCTGATGGCGCATGCAGACACCTGCAGGGCATGGCGTAAGGCCATGCTGTCAGCAAATCGTCAGGGTGCGACGGCGCAAGTCGAGCCGCTCTCCGGCGCTGACGCGGGAGAGCGAAGTAAAAACTGAGCCGTGCGCCGTGACGCAAGTCTGCGGCGGTCGATCGTCGATCTGTCGTTGTGAGGGAATGTCGATGCGTAGGAGGCGGAGCGTGAAGTGCGAACCTCAGTGCTGAGGCTGCCGCGCCGCCGGCATCGATATGCCGCCATCTGCCTGGTGCAAGATGACGGCAGGAGGAATCCTGCTGAAATGCTTGCCGAGGCTTAACCGGTCATAGACCGGCAACAACTGTCACCCGAACAAGTGCCCATGAGAGGGACTCCAAAAAATGAGAACGGGCGAATTCTACGCTCGCGCTTAAAACAGGGTCAAGGCAATTCGCCCGCATTGCCGAAAATTTGTGCATCCGCAACACAGGCTCATCGCGCACGGGATGTGGCCACACGGCAAAACTGCGCTGCTATGCAGCAACGATAGTCGGAATGGCATGCTTGTCTTATGCGACACGCGGCCTATACTCAAGCCAGAAAGACACACCGGACAAGGCTGGCAGAGCGGTTCCAGGCCCCGGCAGGATGTAAATAATTTGAATGAGAAGGCTGAAGGAGGAGACGCATCATGCCTAACATCATCATGAACAACCTGATGTTCTTTATCCCGATGACGCTGGCGGGCTTGTTGTTGTGCGGCGAAGTACCTGTCGCCTCGCGCGTGGTCAGGACCAGTTTGAGGGCAGTGGGCGCAGTGTTCGGCGCGCTGCTCGCGCTTTTAGTACTGGAGGCTCTGCCAGTACTAATTTAGCGGGTTTTATGCAGCCCGCTTTGCCGCTCGTTGCGGCAGTGGCAGGGGCATCGGCGGAGACTCTTCCCCCTGGGAAAACGTCTGTCACTGAACGCCGATCGCTCCGCCCTTGATTTCCCTAGGTCGATGTTTTCACAGTGGTCTCGTGGCGGCCCCGAAAACATCGGCCTTTTTTGCGTCCGCCGGTTTTGCATCGGCGCCTTGCGCACTTAGACCTCTTCCAACGACGACATTGCAATCAGGCAGCCTGCACGCGGCCGGCGTCGCGTTGTTCTCGATGCAGGCCGGCATCCCACATCACCAGCCGGTCGCGTCCCTGTTCCTTGGCGCAATACATCGCGTGGTCGGCGCGCTGCAGCCACACATAGTGCGCGTCCATGTCGATGGTGAAGGGCACCAGGCCGATGCTGGCGGTGCATCCCCACAGGCCCAGGTCGTCGCAGGATTGTCGGCGCACGTCGTCGATCAGTCGCTGCGACAGCACGCGCGCATCCGCCATCGAGGTATTGCGCAGGATGACCACGAATTCCTCGCCGCCATAGCGCCCGATCAGGTCGTCCTCGCGCAGGTTGGCGCGCAGCAGCTGCGAGAAGTTGCGCAGCACGGTGTCGCCCATCAGGTGGCCGTGGGTGTCGTTGACGCGCTTGAAGTGGTCGATGTCGAGCAGCAGCAGGCAGGCCTCATTGCCGCCGCGGCCGGTGTTGCGCCGGCAATGGCCGAACTCTTCGATCAGCAGGCTCTCCCAGTAGCGGCGGTTGAAGAGGCCGGTCAGGCCGTCGGTCTGGCTGACGATTTCGAATTCGCGCGAACGCTCGGCCAGCTTCTTGGACATGTCATAGGTCGACTTGCCCAGCGCCAGCGGATAGAGCGCGAGCATGGGAAGGCAGGCCACGATGGTGGCGATGTCGGACTGCGGCATGAAGTGAAAATCCAGCACCAGCCAGCCCAGGGCGAAGCAGGCTAGGCTGGCGTAGACGCCGCGCATGAACAGGCGCACACCGCCGGCGGCGATGTTGTCCATCGAGAGCATGGAGATGATCACCGCGCTGGGCACCAGGTTGCCGTTCATGGCGGCAATCCAGAAGCCGCCGAAGCCGGCGTCGATCACCAGGTTGCGGCGCTCGGCGCGGTAGGGGATCTTGCTGTGCAGCGCCCACTGGCGCGCCACATGCGGCCAGATGAAGCCATGGAAACCCATCAGCGCCCACAGCGGCCAACCCACAGGGTTTTGCACGAAGCCCGCGGCCACGCAGAAAAAGCCGATGCCAAGCCCGATGGCGCGCAGCACATAGATGCGGTTGACGAAGCGCACGCCCTTGCCGATCAACTCCTCCGGCGACGGATCGTCGGCGCGCGCCGGGCGCTTGCGGTACAGCGCCAGCGGATTGAGCAAGGCCAGCACGGCGGCCAATTGCCGCTGCCGTCTGCTCCTGCCGGTGCGCCGTGCTTTGGTGCTGCTGGAAGACATGATGCCGTTTCTTTCTCGTCCTGCCGCCGGCCTTGGCCCGACTGCCTGGAACGTGAGCGCATTTCCCTGGCGACGCCCCCTGCGTACGGGTAAATGCGTTTTGTTGTGTGACTCAGCGTAACTCCATTGTCGTCGTACTTGCAATACGACGGCCTGCTGCGGCGACATCCCGGGTGCAGCGCCGGGGCCATCACGGCGTCGCCATGATGTCGTTATGGCAACGTCGACCGGCGCCATTCTCGCAGATATTGCACTGCAAGTGCCTGTTCCGTGCGGGCGTCAGCCGGCCCTGATGCTTCACCCTATAATGGGCCATCTCCATTTTCGGTTGAATCATGCTGCGTTTCCTATCAGGCTTTTCCTTGCTTGTTCCTCGTTTTCCGTCCTCCCGTCTTCTTTCCCCGGCCATTGCCGTTGCACTGCTAGGCGCCGCCACTGCGGCGTCGGCCCAGAGCTTGCCGCCGCCGGTGGTGGGCGCGTTGCGGGTGGCGCATATTCCCCAGCAAAACGTCGGCGTGCTGGTGCTCGATGCCGACACCGGCAAGCGCGCGCTGGCGGCAGTCAATGTCACCCAGCCGTTCAACCCGGCCTCGGTGATGAAGCTGGTGACGACCGATGCGGCGCTGGAGCTGCTCGGCCCGACCTATTCCTGGAAGACCCAGGCCTACATCGACGGCGCGCTCGATCAGGGCGTGCTGAACGGCGACCTGATCATCAAGGGCGGCGGCGACCCCAAGCTGGTGATGGAGAATTTCTGGCTGTTCCTGCGCCAGCTGCGCGCGCGAGGCGTGAAGGATATCCGCGGTAACCTGGTGCTCGACCGCAGCTATTTCGCCGAGTCGACCTATGATCCTTCGCAGTTCGACGGCGACCCGCAAAAGCCGTACAACGCCGGTCCGGATGCGCTGCTGATCAACTACAAGACCCTGGCCTTCCGCTTCGAGCCCAATCCCGCCGCCGGCACCGTGTCGGTGACTATGGATCCGCCGCTGGCCGGCTATGCCATCACGCCGCCGCGCCTGTCGCAGGAGCCGTGCGGCGACTGGCAGGGCAAGCTGATGCTGTCCAATGAGGCGACGTCGGCCGCCTTCAACGGCAGCTTCTCGGCCGACTGCGGCCCCAAGGTCTGGTACGTGCATCCGTATCGCATGAGCAGCGCGCAGTACGCCGGCGCGATGTTCGCGCAGATGTGGGCCGATCTGGGCGGCAGTTTTTCCGGCCGCGTGGTCAACGGACTGGTGACGCCGTCGGCGCGGCTGATGGCGGAGTCGCAGTCGCCGACGCTGCCGGAAGTGATCCGCGACATCAACAAGTACAGCAACAACGTCATGGCGCGCCAGGTCTTGCTGACGCTGGCAGCAGAGATGAGCGGGCAGGCCGGCGATACCGTCGGCGGCGCGCGCGTGGTGCGTTCCTGGCTCAGCGACAAGGGGCTGGACACCAGCGGCCTGGCCATCGAGAACGGCGCCGGCCTGTCGCGCATCGAGCGCGTCACGCCCGCCTTGCTGGCCGGCATGCTGGCCCAGGCCTATCGCTCGCCGCTGATGCCTGAGTATGTGTCGTCGATGCCGCTGGTGGGTTACGACGGCACCATGCGCCGCCGCCTGAAGACGCAAAGCGTGGCAGGCCAGGCGCACATCAAGACCGGCACTCTGAACGATGTGCGCTCCATCGCCGGCTTCGTGCAAGCCGCTTCGGGCAAGTCGTATGTGGTGGTGTTCCTGATCAACCACCAGAACGCCCCGTCCGGGCAGAAGGCCCAGGATGCGCTGTTGCAATGGGTGTATGAGAACGGTTGAGCGTCGCCGGCATTCATGAAAAAACGCCGCCGGGGGTGATGCCACGGCGGCGTTTTTCATTGCGGCAGATGATGCCCGCAGGTGAGCGTCTTCAGAGCACCAGCGGCTTGTCGGACAGCTCGTTGTGCTCCCGGGTGTCGCCATCGCGCGGCATGACGTGGGCCAGCACGGCGTGCAGCTGCCCCAGCGCGGCCAGCGTGCTGTCGCTGTAGTCGCCGCGGGCGTAGCCGGTGGTCATGGCCTGGCAAATGTCCTGCCATTGCTGGCGCGTGACCAGGCGCGCCACGCCGCGGTCGGCGACGATCTCCACCTTGTGGTCGGCCAGGTTCAGGTAGACCAGCACGCCGCAGTTTTCCTCCGTGTCCCAGATGCGGTAACGCGCGAACAATTCGTGCGCGCGCTGGCGCGAAGTTTCGCCGCGCCAGACGGCGCCCAGCGACAGCGCAGCTTCGACGATCAGCTTCACTTGCGCGCGGTGGCGCTGTTCGCCGTCGGCGATGCTGGCCTGGATGGCCTTGAGGGCAGGGGAGGGGAACAGGCGCCGCGCCGTGGCCTTGGTGCTCTGCAGATGGCGCAGCGCGCGGGTGGGCAGCGATGGCTGTGTGTTGTTCCGGTTCATCTCACCAATCCCCCGAGGCGCCGCCGCCGTCGAATGTGCCGCCGCCGCCCGAGAACGAATCGCCGCCGGAAGAGAAGCCGCCCGACGAGCCGCCGAATCCGCCCGAGCTCGTGAAGCCGCCGGAGCGGCCCGACGACGCATTGCGCGCGGCCTGTTCGAGGATGCTGCCGATGATCACGCCGGCGCCGTGGCCCCAGTCGTTACTGTTGAGGTTGTTGCGGGCATGGCGGCGCGATCTCAACAGCACGGTGAAGAACACCGCCAGGAACACCAGCACCACGATCAGCGCCACCCAGCCGCCGCCGTCATCCTGCGCCGCCGGCGCATGGCGTTGTGCGGCCGGCAGGTTTTCCTTGTCGAGCAGGCCGGCGATGGCGGAGACGCCGGCCGCCAGGCCGCCATAAAAATCGTTCTGGCGGAAGTGCGGCGCGATCACGTCTTCCAGGATGCGCTTGGATTGCGCATCGGTCAGGCTGCCCTGCACACCGCGCCCGGCTTCGATGCGCAGGCGTCGCAGCGCCTTCGGATTGTCTTTGGCGACGACCAGGATCACGCCGTCGTCGACGCCTTTGCGCCCCAGCTTCCAGGCCTCGGCCACGCGGATGCTGTATTGCTCGATGGCTTCCGGCGCGGTGGTGGCCACCAGCAGTACCGCGATCTGGCTGCCGGTGCGGGTTTCGTACTCGGCCAGCACGCCTTCCAGCGAGGCGCGCTGCTGGGTGGACAGCATGCCGACCTGGTCGGTCACGTGGGTCGACAGCGGCGGGACGGCGACGAAGCCGTCATCGGCCGCCACGCAGCTCAGCGTCCACAACAGGGCCGGCAACAGGAACAGCCGCAGCAAAAGCGTGCGCATTGCCGGCGCTTACTTGCCGAAGTTGACGGTGGGCGCGGTCGAGATGGCTTTCTCGTTTTCCACCGTGAAGGACGGCTTGACTTCATAGCTGAACAGCTTGGCCGTGATGTTGGTGGGGAAGCTGCGCGCCAGGATGTTGTACTCCTGGACCGAGGCGATGTAGCGCTGGCGCGCCACGGTGATGCGGTTCTCGGTGCCTTCCAGCTGCGACTGCAGGTCGCGGAAGCTGGTGTCGGCCTTCAGCTGCGGGTAATTCTCGGAGACCGCCATCAGGCGCGACAGCGCCGAGGACAGCTCACCCTGCACCTGCTGGAATTTCTTGAAGGCCTCCGGGTTGTTCAGCACTTCCGGGGTGATCTGGAAGCTGGTGGCCGCGGCGCGCGCCTTGGTGACGGCTTCCAGCGTGTCCTTCTCGTGGGCGGCATAGCCCTTGACGGTGTTGACGAGGTTGGGGATCAGGTCGGCGCGGCGCTGGTACTGGTTCACCACTTCACCCCAGGCGGCCTTGGTGGCTTCGTCCTTGGCCTGGAAGTCGTTGTAGCCGCAGCCGGAGAGCGTGAGCGCCAGCACGGCGACGGCCAGCCAGGCGAACGGTTTGAACGGTGTCTTCATGTTGTTGTTCCTCGTCAGAAATAGAAGCGTTTGAGACCGGCAATGCTGCCAGAGGTGCCCGATTTCCCCTGAAATGCGGTGAAAATCCGGTAAAAATCGCGGTTCGGGCAGGCCGGCGCGATACAATAGCGCATCTTCAAGCTTAAGGCATCACCGTGACATTCATCGAGAAACTCAACGCCGCGTGGACTTCGCGTAACTCCCTGCTGTGCGTCGGCCTGGACCCTGACGTCAAGAAATTCCCCGAGGAGCTGCAGGGCAAGCCCGACGCTATCTACGAATTCTGCCGCGCCATCATCGACGCCACGGCCGACACCGCCTGCGCCTTCAAGCCGCAGATCGCCTACTTCGCCGCGCTGGGCGCGGAAGAGCAGCTGGAGCGCATCTGCTCCTACCTGCGCACCAATTATCCCGACATCCCGCTGGTGCTGGACGCCAAGCGCGGCGACATCGGCGCCACTGCCGAGCAGTACGCGCGCGAAGCCTTCGAGCGCTACAACGCCGACGTCGTCACCGTCAGCCCTTACATGGGCTGGGACTCGGTTTCGCCCTACCTGGAGTGGAAGGATCGCGGCGTGATCGTGCTGTGCCGCACCTCCAACGCCGGCGGCTCCGACCTGCAATTCCTGGAAGTCGAGGGCAAGCCGCTGTACCAGCACGTGGCGCGCCTCGTGGCCGAGAAGTGGAACACCAACGGCCAGTGCGGCCTGGTGGTGGGCGCCACCTTCCCGCATGAACTGGCGCAGGTGCGCTCCATCATCGGCGACATGCCGCTGTTGGTGCCGGGCGTGGGCGCCCAGGGCGGCGACGTGGAAGCAACCGTCAAGTCCGGCAAGACCGCCGCCGGCGCCGGCATGATGATCAACTCCTCGCGCGCCATCCTGTACGCCAAGCGCGAAGCGGGCGAGGACTTCGCCGCCGCAGCGCGCCGCGTGGCCATCGAAACGCGCGACGCGATCAATCTGCATCGTTGATCTGATCAGATGACGGTCATCCCTGCGAAGGCAGGGATCCGGTGTCGTTCGCACACCATCCGCAGCTTGATGCGAGAGGAAAGCCGCCGGCTTCCTGCTTGCGCAGAATGACAGGAGTACCAAAAGAAACAGGCCGCGCTGCCAAGGCAAGCGCGGCCTGTTTCTTTTGTACGGTCGTGTTCAGTCAGCCAGCAGTTTCAGCAAGCCCTTCAAGGCATGTTCCACCGTCTGCTGGCGCACCGCCTGGCGGTCGCCGGAAAACACTAGTCGTTCGGTATAGGTCTTGTCGCCCAGGCGCCAGCCGAAGCAGACGGTGCCGACCGGCTTGCCGGGCACCGCGCCGCCCGGGCCGGCGATGCCGGTGGTGGAGACCGCGATATCCGAGCTGCTGTTGGCAACCGCGCCTTCGGCCATGGCGCCGGCGATCTCTTCGCTGACTGCGCCATGCTGCGCGATCGTGGCTTCGGAAATGTCCAGCAGTTCGTTCTTGGAGGCGTTGGAGTAGGTCACGAAGCCGCAGTCGAACCATTCGGAAGAGCCTGCGATCTCGGTGATGGCGTGTGCGATGCCGCCGCCGGTGCACGATTCGGCGGTGGCTAACAGCAGGCCCTTGGCCTTCAAGGCCTGGCCGACGCGTGCGGCTAAGTCAATCGTGGTGTCCATGAGTGTCATCCCTGGTTGTGCCTGCAGCCCCTTCCGATGACTGCGGCCGGTTGATCATGAGCATGCACGAACTAGCATACTCCCTCCGCCGGGTTTGTTGAACCGGCTTTCTTCTTCAGCTGCCGATCAGGAATACGCGCGCCAGAACGCGAACACCAGCAGCGTGTAGAAGGCCGCCACGATGTCGTCCCACATCACGCCGAAGCCGCCTTTAAAGCGGCGGTCGAACCAGGCGATCGGCGGCGGCTTGACCATGTCGAAGAAGCGGAACACCACGAAGGCCGCGAACTGCACCTTGAGGCTGGCCGGCGTTACCAGCACCAGCACTAGCCAGAAGGCGATGATCTCGTCCCACACCATGCTGCCGTCGTCGGGCGAATTGAGCGCACGGCCGGTGCGGTGGCAGGCCCAGATGCCGACCACGAAGCCGGCCACGATGATGGCCAGCCAGTTGGCGGCGGTGAAGATGTGCGGCCAGCGTGCGGAGAGCACGGCATACGACAGCCATGCGAACAGCGTGCCCGCGGTGCCCGGCATGATGGGCGAGAGCCCGCTGCCGAAACCCTGCGCGATCCAGTGCGCGGGATGGGCCAGCATGAACTGCGAGGTCGGCTTGCGTTTCTTCGCCGCCGGCGGCGGTGGCGGGGGAAATGCGGTGGTCGCGGAGGAGGGCGTTGGTTCTTGGTTCATGTGCGGAAATGGTCGAAGGACGCGAGGTCCAGTTGCAGCGCTTGGCCGGATGCGTCCACCAGCCGCAGGCCGGGTTCGCTGTCGATGACGCCCACGCGGGCCACCTCGACGCCGGCCGCGTGCGCGGCTTTTTCCACCGTCTCGCGCAGGCGCGCCGGCGCGGTGAAGCAGAGTTCGTAGTCGTCGCCGCCGGCCAGCGTGAAACGGCGGCGCAGTTCGGCGTCGCGTTGCTGCAGCGTATTGCCGGGCGGCAGGGCGTCCACGTTCAAGGTCGCGCCGTGGCGCGAGCGCGCCAGGATATGGCCGAGATCGCCGACCAGGCCGTCGGAGATGTCGATGGCGGCGTGGGCGATGCCGCGCAGCGCCACCCCCAGCTCCACCCGCGGCGTCGGCTCGTGCAGGCGCGGCGCGGCCTGCAACAACTCGGTGTCGGACAGCGGGAATTCATTGCGGTAACCGGCCAGCGCCAGGCGCGCATCGCCCAGCGAGCCGGATACCCAGATGTCATCGCCCACGCGCGCGGTGTCGCGGCGCAGCGCCTGTTGCGGCGGCACTTCGCCGAACACGGTGATGCTGATGGTCAGCGGCCCCTTGGTGGTATCGCCGCCGATGAGTTCGCAGCCGTGGCGGTCGGCCAGCGCCAGCATGCCCTGCGAGAACGGCGCCAGCCACTCCGGATTGGCCTCGGGCAGCGCCAGCGCCAGCGTGAAGGCGATCGGCTGCGCGCCCATGGCGGCCAGGTCGGACAGGTTCACGGCCAGGCACTTGCGGCCCAGCGCCAGCGGATCGGCGCCGGGGAAGAAATGGCGGCCTTCCACCAGCATGTCGCTGGAGATGGCCAGCTGCATGCCCGGGGCCGGCGTCATCAGCGCGCAGTCGTCGCCCACGCCGAGCGCCGTGCGGCTGTCGGGAGCGGGCGGGCGGCTGAAATAGCGCGCGATGAGTTCGAATTCGGTCAGCATGGGGCGATTGTAACCAATCCGTCATGGCTTCTGGAGGACAATAGCGTGGATCGTTCATCGCGGGGATGAGGGCATCTGCCCCATGTTGCGTCGCAGCATGTGCGCCAAAATCGCGCAGCCGCGATTTGTCGCGGCGCAGCGTCCCGTGCACCGCCGGCGGCATGGCAACGCAGCCCCGGCAGCTGCCCGCAACTCGGCTCAACGGCAGCGTCGATGCGCCGATCAGCGCAGCGGGCGGCCTCCTGATGCGATAAGGACTTTCCACAAGTCGGCCGCCAGGGCGCGGCAAGCGAGCAAAGATTCGTCATTGCAGCGCTGTGCCCAACGTGCGCCGATCACACCGCAAACGGACGTCATTTGCACCGTCAAAGGGCATGTTCGCGGACATCACGCACCGCCAGTGAAAGCCCGCAAAGCCTTTTCCGGACTGGCTTTGCGCGGAGCAGCATGGCGTCGGCGGCCTATGATTGAGGGCCGACCTCTGCTAGAATCGGCGGTCTTCGCAAGTCAACATAGAGAATACAGAGTTATGGATTCGATGATCAGTAAGAAAGAAGAAGTGCGTCAGCAACTTCGTCAGGCAGCGCTGGATTACCACGAGTTTCCGACCCCGGGCAAAATCAGCGTCACTCCCACCAAGCTGCTGACCAACCAGCGTGATCTCTCCCTGGCCTATTCTCCCGGCGTGGCCGCGGCTTGCGAAGAAATCGTCGCCGACCCGCTCAACGCCTTCAAGTACACCGCCCGCGGCAACCTGGTCGCCGTGATCTCCAACGGCACCGCCGTGCTCGGCCTGGGCAATATCGGCGCGCTGGCCTCCAAGCCTGTGATGGAAGGCAAGGGCGTGCTGTTCAAGAAGTTCGCCGGCATCGACGTCTTCGACATCGAAGTCAACGAAACCGACCCGGACAAGCTGATCGACGTCATCGCGGCCCTGGAGCCGACCTTCGGCGGCATCAACCTGGAAGACATCAAGGCGCCCGAGTGCTTCTACATCGAGCGCAAGCTGCGCGAGAAGATGAAGATCCCGGTCTTCCACGATGACCAGCACGGCACCGCCATCATCGTCGGCGCGGCCATCCTGAACGGCCTGAAGGTGGTTGGCAAGAACATCAAGGAAGTCAAGCTGGTGGTCTCCGGCGCCGGCGCGGCCGCGCTGGCCTGCCTGGACCTGATCGTCGACCTCGGCTTCCCGATCGAAAACATCTACGTCACCGACTTGGCCGGCGTGGTCTACAAGGGCCGCAAGGAACTGATGGATCCGGACAAGGAGCGCTTCGCCCGCGAAACCGACGCGCGCACCCTGGCCGAAGTCATCCCCAATGCCGACATCTTCCTGGGCCTGTCCGCCGCCGGCGTGTTGAAGCAGGACATGGTCAAGCAGATGGCGCCGCGTCCGTTGGTGCTGGCGCTGGCCAACCCGACCCCGGAAATCCTGCCGGAAGACGTCAAGGCCGTGCGCGACGACGCCGTCATCGCCACCGGCCGTTCGGATTATCCGAACCAGGTCAACAACGTGCTGTGCTTCCCCTACATCTTCCGCGGCGCGCTGGACTCCGGCGCCACCACCATCACGCGCGAGATGGAGATCGCCACCGTGCACGCCATCGCCGAACTGGCGCAGGCCGAGCAGTCCGACATCGTGGCCGCCACCTACGGCGTGACCAACCTGTCGTTCGGTCCTGAATACATCATCCCGAAGCCGTTCGACCCGCGCCTGATGATCAAGATCGCGCCGGCCGTCGCGCGCGCCGCCGAGACTTCCGGCGTGGCCGCCCGTCCGATCCAGGACATGGACGCCTACATCGAGAAGCTGGAGCAGTTCGTCTACCACAGCGGCACCTTCATGCGCCCGATCTTCCAGGTCGCCAAGAAGGCCGCCGAAGCGAAGAAGCGCATCGTCTACGCCGAAGGCGAAGAAGAACGCGTGCTGCGCGCGGTGCAGGTGATCGTCGACGAAAACCTGGCCAAGCCCATCCTGGTGGGCCGTCCGGAAGTGCTGGAACAGCGCATCAAGAAGTTCGGACTGCGCCTGCGCGCCGGTTCCGACTTCGAGGTGATCAACCCGAACTTCGACGAGCGCTATCGCGACTACTGGCAGACCTTCCTCGAGATGTCGCGCCGCAAGGGCGTCACCGAGCAGTACGCCAAGCTGGAGATGCGCCGCCGCCACACCCTGATCGGCTCCATGGCGATCCACAAGGGCGACGCCGACGGCATGATCTGCGGCACCTACGGCACCACCCAGCTGCACCTGCACTACATCGACCAGGTGCTGGGCAAGCGTGACGGCGTGAACGTCTACGCCGCCATGAACGCGGTGATCCTGCCGAACCGCCAGCTGGTGCTGGTCGACACGCACGTCAACGAGAACCCGAACGCCGCCGAGCTGGCCGAGATCACCGTGCTGGCCGCTGACGAGATGCGCCGCTTCGGCCTGCATCCGCGCGCCGCGCTGCTGTCACACTCCAACTTCGGTTCTTCCAACAGCGAGTCGGCGCGCAAGATGCGCAACGCGCTGGCGATCCTGCGTGAAGTTGCGCCGGACCTGGAAGTGGACGGCGAAATGCACGGCGACACCGCGCTGGACGTCAAGCTGCTGAACGCGGTGATCCCGGATTCGCCGTTGAAGGGCGACGCCAACCTGCTGGTCATGCCCAACATCGACGCCGCCAACATCGCCTACAACCTGTTGAAGACTGCATCGGGCAACGGCGTGGCGATCGGCCCCATCCTGCTGGGTTGCGCCAAGCCGGTCCACATCCTGACGCCGTCGGCCACCGTGCGCCGCATCATCAACATGACGGCGCTGTGCGTGATGGACGCGCTGTCGGAGCGTTGATCGCCGCGTGAGCTGAATTCTCAGCATCAGCAAGACCGCAAAAGCGGCGCATGTCGAAAGGCATGCGCCGCTTTTGTTTTGCCCGCAGCCGGGCTCGCTGCGTCAGAAGGAGGTGCGCAATCCGGCGGTGACGGCCCAGGGATCGAAGCCCGGCGTGACCGTGGCGGAAGCCGGACTGAGCAGGCCGAAGCCCTGCGTCGACCGGCCATTGTTGACGATGCGGGTGGCATAGCCATACAGCTGCGTGCGCTTTGACAGGAAGTAGACATAGCCGGCGCTATAGGCCGTGGCCCTGGCGTCGCCCTGCTGCGCGCGGCGCGAGACGCCCAGGTTGATGTCGCCGGGGCCGGTGGCAATCCTGGCGTTGAGCATCACGGCCGAGCTGAACCAGGCGCCGGGATCGGTGCGCTTGGAATAGAGGTAATTGGCGCCCAGCATGTTGCCGCCCACGTTGAAGGTGGCGGCGACCACTTGCGTGAGCTGCGAGATATTGGGCAGCGACGCGGCTGCCGTGCCCGGATCGTAGCGGTGGCGGTTGACGCCATAGCCCAGCGTGACCGGGCCGCGCGCATATTGCAGGTTCATGCCGATGTTGCGGCCGTTGCTCAGGTTACTGCTGTCTTCTGCCCCGAACGAGTAGCCGATCTCGCTGGTCAAGCCATTGAACAACACCGGCGTGCGATAGCGGATGGCGTTGGAATAGAAGCCGCCGGTGCCGGACTTGCCCAGGGTGGAGGAGTGCTCCAGCGACATGATGGCCGACGGATTGGCCAGGCCATAGGTGGCGACATCCGAGCCGAGAAATACCCAATAGATCGGCAAATACAAGGAGCCGACATCGATACTGCCGTAGTCCGCGCTGGACAATCCCACCGCCGCGCCGCGGTTGAACAGGGTGGTGCCGCCGCCGACGCCGGTGTCGATGCTGAAGCCGGTCTCCAGCTGGAAGTTGGCGCGATATCCAGCGCCCAGATCCTCGCTGCCGCGAAAGCCCAGGCGCGAGGCTTGCAGGTTGCCGCTGGCCAGCGCCGCGCTGGCGCCGACGCCCTTGTCGAACTTGCCGTACTGGAGCGCGGCGTCCACGATCCCATACAGCGTCACGCTGGAAGGCGCCTCCACGGCGCGGGCGTTTTGCGTCAGGCCTGCCGCGCCCAATGCCATGGCGCAGAGCACGCGTCCATGTCGCGCGAGTGAGCGCCATGGCCGGCGCTGGCGCGCGGATGCTGCAGGATTTTTTTTGTATTGCTGGGCGGTCACGATGTCTCCTTGTTTTTTTCAGGGTGGCGTGGCGGGAATCAGTTGCACATCAACGGGTAATCAGCCGACCACCGACACCTGCGCCAGCCCCGCATCCACCAGCAGGTTCTGGCCGGTGATGGCGGCGGCCTGGGGACTGGCGAGGAACAGTACGCTGTCGGCGATATGCTTCGGTTCGACGCGCAATTTCAGGCATTGCAGGTCGATGAATTGCCGGTCGGCGCCGGCATCGCGCCAGAGCGCGGTTTGTCGCTCGGTCACCACCGCGCCCGGCAAGACCGCGTTGACGCGGATGCCGTGCTCGCCCAGCTCGCGCGCCAGGGTGCGCGTCAGGCCGGAGATGCCGGCTTTCGAGGTGGTGTAGCCGATCAGGTTGGGCCGTCCGCGCAACCAGGAAATCGACCCCAGATTGATGATCGCGCCGCCGCCGGTGGCGCGCATGCCCGGCGCCACGCACTGGGTGGCGAACACATGGTGGGTCAGGTTCACCGCCAGCATTTCGTTCCACATGTCGATGTCCAGTTCGTCGAGGCTGTGGCGCGTATCGCGGCCGGCGTTGTTGACCAGGATGGACACCGGGCCGAGCGCGCGCGCGGCGTCCTCCAGCACCTGGCGATAAGCCTCGATATCGCGCACGTCGCACGCCGCGAACCATGGGGGCAAACGCCGCACCGCGCTGCCGACCGGGGCGGCCTCCAGCCGCTCGCACAGCGCCGCGCCGCGTTGCGCATCGAGATCGCAAAACGCCACTTGCGCGCCTTGCTCCCAGAAGGCTTGCACCAGTGCTTCGCCGATGCCGGACGCGCCGCCGGAAATGAAGGCGACTTGCCCCGCGAGTCCGGGGTAGAGGGGGCTGGGTGGATTCATCGTGGTCTCCTCGGGGTGTTCATGGATGGTTAGGCATTGACGTGGGGGCAGTAGCGCAAAGCGTCAGCGAGACGCGCGCCGACAGGCTCGCGCCGGGCTCGAGCACATGCATCGCAGGCAACTGGCCGTGCAAGGCATTGTTCGCGTGCGATACCGGTTCGAAGGCAAAGAAGGCTTGTCCTTCGGGGCGGAACAGCACCGCGCAGCACAAGGTGTCGCTGGCGGTGAGATGGATCGTGTGGCGGGGCGCGCTGATCGTGGCTTCGCGCGTCCAGCCGGTGAAGCAGTTGTCGATCACCGTGTCGTCCAGCGCGCCCAGGGCCGGCGGGGCGACTGCTGCGCGCGGCAATTTGTCCGGGCCGTTGAGCAGCATCGACGACCAGCCGGTGTGCAGATGGGTGGGGCCGCGTGCGCTGTCCAGCGGGAAGAAGGGATGCCAGCCCAGGCCGCAGGGAGCGCGCTGCGCGGACCGGTTGGTGAACTCCAGCGCCAGCGTCAATGTGTCGCCGTCGACGCTGATGTGCTGGTGCGCCAAAAACGCAAACGGCCAGGCGCGGTCGGGCTGGTGCTCAAGCGCCAGCGTGATGCTGCCCGCCTCCTGCCGAACCACCTGCCAGGGGCGCTGGAACCCGACGCCGTGGATCGCATGCGGCTCACCCGGGAAGTTGGCCAGCAGGGCATGGCGTGCGCCTTCAAACGTGAAGCCGGCATGGGCGATCCTGTTGGAAAACGGCAGCAACGGATAGCAGGCGGTGCGGCGCACATTGCCCTGGGCCAGGTCGGCCTCGGCGGTGGCGCGCAGCACGTCCTGGCCGCGCCAGCGCGCGCTCGTGATCGATCCGCCCAGCGTCGGCGCCAGCGTCACGCGCCAGTCGCCGCTTTCCAGCGTGCACAGCGGCGTCACGGACAAAGTGTCGGACATGACGGCCGGGCTCAGTAAGGGCCACCGGCATTGGCCTGCGCCGCGCCGCCGGTCAACTCCGACAGGAAAGCCGCGGCCTGGCGCATCAGCATGCCCATGTCGGACGCGACCGCGACGAAGTCATAGCCCATCCGGATGAAATCGCCCACCATTGCCGGCGTCGGGCCGACGATACCGATCGGCTTGCCGATCGCCCGGGCGCGGCGCGCGCAATCGGCCAGCACGGCTTGCAGCTCTGGGTCGTTGATGGCGCCGATCTTTCCCAGCGCCGCCGACAGGTCGCCCGGACCGACGAAGAGCGCATCCACGCCCGGCACGGCGGCGATGTCTTCCAGCCGCGCGATGGCCTCGGGCGTCTCCAGCTGCACGATGCAGGCGGTGGCGTCGTTGGCGCGCCGGCTGAATTCACTCCACGTGCCGTAGCGGCTGGCCCGGTGCATGGCGGCAAAACCACGCGTGCCCAGTGGCGGGAACTTGGTGGCGGCGACTGCCGCGCGCGCCTCCTCGACCGTCTGCACAAAGGGGAACATCAGCGTTTGCGCGCCCATGTCGAGGGCGCGCTTGGCCAGGGTGGCGTCGGTACGCGCCAGCCGTACGACGGGGGCGGCGCGGCCGCAATCCACCGCGCGCAGGAGGTGCTGCATGTCGGTGAATTCGAAGGGCGCGTGTTCCATGTCGATCAGCAACCAGTCGAAGCCGGCATGCGACAGCGCCTCGGCCGTGGCCGGGGCGCCGGACATCAGCCAGGTGCCGACGGGGACGGCGCGCACATCGCGCACATCGCGCACATCGCCCATGCCGGGGCCGGACAGCAGTTCGCAAAACGCATTGCGGGTAGGATCTTGCCGTGTCATCTCAATTCCTTTGTCAGTGTTCAGAAAATCGGCGGCTCGACCGGCGTTTCGTAGCCGGTGAGGAAATCGAAGTCGCAGCCCTTGTCGGCTTGCGACACGTGCTCCACATAGAGCCGGATGTAGCCGCGCTGGCGCGGCAGCGGCGGCGGCTGCCAGTCCTCCCGGCGGCGCGCCAGCTCTTCGTCGGACAAGGCCACGTTGAGCTGGCGTGCTGCAACGTCCAGTTCGATGATGTCGCCGGTACGGATCAGCGCCAGCGGGCCGCCCGCCGCCGCTTCCGGCGCGACGTGCAGCACGCAGGTGCCGTAGTGGGTGCCGCTCATGCGGGCGTCGGAGATGCGCAGCATGTCGCGCACGCCGGCGGCCAGCAGCTTTTTGGGAATCGGCAGATTGCCCCACTCAGGCATGCCGGGCGCGCCGATCGGGCCGCCTCCGCGCAGCACCAGCACGGTGTCGGCATCGACGTCGAGATCGGGGGCGTGGATGCGCGCGTTCATCTCCGCCACCGAGTCGAACACCAGGGCGCGGCCGCGATGCTTCAGCAGGTGCGCGCTGGCCGCACTGGGCTTGATCACCGCACCGTTGGGGGCAAGGTTGCCGTGCAGTACCGCCAGCGCCGCGCCCGGCGTGACCGGCTCGGCCAGCGGACGGATCGCGGTTTCGCCCTGCACGCGTCCCCGTCCGGTGAATTGCGCGATGTTCTCGCCCAGCGTGGCGCCGGTCACGGTCAGGCAGTCCAGCGACAGGCGCGGCTTCAATTGCGCCAGCAGGGTCGGCAATCCGCCGGCGTAATAGAAATCCTCCATCAGGCGCTTGCCGGAAGGGAAGACGTCGGCCAGCACCGGTACGCCGGCGCCGATGCGCGCGATGTCGTCCAGGCTCAGCTCGACCTGGCCGCGCCCTGCGATGGCGATGGTGTGGATCGCGGCGTTGGTGGAGCCGCCCAGCGCCATGTAGGCCACGATGCCGTTCTCCACCGAGGCGCGGGTGAAGAAGCGGCTGGGCTTCAGGTCTTCCCACACCATGCCGACGATGCGCTCGGCGCTGGCCGAACACATGCGCGTGTGCGCCGAATCCATGGCCGGGATGCTGGTGGCGCCGGGCAGGGTGAAGCCCATCGCCTCCACGATCGAGGTCATGGTGCTGGCCGTGCCCATCGTGTTGCAGGTGCCGGGCGCGCGCGTCATGCGCGCTTCCAGCGCCACCCATTCTTCCTGCGGGATGTTGCCGGCGACGTATTCATCCCAGAATTTCTTGGTGTGCGTGCCCGCACCGACCGCCTGGCCACTGTAGCGGTCGCTCAGCATCGGCCCGGCGGGAACGTAGATGCAGGGCAGGTCGGCCGACAGCGCACCCATCAGCAGCCCGGGGGTGGTCTTGTCGCATCCGCCCATCAGCACCGCGCCGTCGACCGGCAGCGAGCGCAGCAGCTCTTCGGTTTCCATCGCCAGGAAATTGCGGTAGATCATCGTCGTCGGCTTGACCATCACCTCGCCCAGCGACATCGCCGGCAACTCCGCCGGCAGGCCGCCGGCCATCAGGATGCCGCGCTTGACCGCCTCCGCGCGCTCGCGCAGGTGCGCATGGCAGGGCGACAGGTCGCTCCAGGTATTGATGATTGCGATCACCGGCCGCGTCATGAATTCGTCGCGGCGCAGCCCCATTTGCTGCAGGCGCTGGCGATGCGCGAAGGAGCGCATGTCGTCGGGGGAGAACCAGCGCTGGCTGCGCAGTTCGGCGAGGGTTTTGAGTTTGTCTTGCACCATGGGATCGGCCGTAGGTCTAGCGGGGTTGAATGGGAGAGGGCGACGTCACGGCCGGCTCGTGCGTTACCGGCAGCAGCAGGCTGGCACCGGCGGCCAGCAGCAGCGCAAACACCGCGCCGCGCATGGCGGCCGGCGGCCAGTCGGGCGGGTAGCGGCGCACCAGCCAGGTGACCAGCAGCACCAGCGGCAGGGCTTCCAGGCTCAGCATCAGCGACGCCGCGTCGAAGCGTCCCTGCGCCAGCACGATCAGCAGCCGCAGCACGGCGTTGACGGCGAACAGCAACACCAGCGTGTCGCGCACCACCAGGCGATCGAGCGGCTGGCGGTACAGGTGAAACACCATCGGCGGCCCGGCGCTGGCGAACACGCCGCCCATCACGCCGGACACCGCGCCGAAAAACGCGAAGGCGCCGGGAGAGGACAGCTGCGTGCGCGTCCGGGTCTGGATCACCAGCAGCACGCTGCAGGCCAGGATGGCGATGCCGAGGGCGATGCGGGCGGCGCCGATGGCGTGGTCGGACAGCCAGGCCAGCAGGCAGGCGCCCAGCGCCACGCCCGCCAGGCTGCTGCCGAACGAGGGCAGCAGCAGCCGGCGTGGCAAGGCCGGCAGGCGCCGCACCAGCAAGGCGGCATTGGCCAGCACCATCACCGTGACGACGTTGGCCGCCACCGGCAGCGGCGCCAGATGGAAGGCCGCCACCAGGCCCAGTAGCACCAGGCCGAACGCAAAGCCGGTCAGGCTTTGGGTGAAGGTGGCCAGGATGACGCAGGCCGCGAACAGCAGATGATGCTGGACCAGGGATCCGCTCATCAAAGGCTTCCCGCCAGCGTCAGCAGGGCGGGCGCGCACGCTGCGCCGTCGCGCACGAACACCGGCGGCTCGCCGATGGGGGCGGCGACGTCCACGCGCCGCCCGCCGTCGAAACGCGCGCCGCTCCACAGATGGATCCAGCGATCGCCGCGCGGCAGATAGGGCTGCCAGCGTTCCTGGCCGGCCTGATGCACCGGCGCCACCAGCACATCGCGACCGTACAGGTATTGGTCCTGGATGGCGTAGGTCGCCGCGTCCTGTTCGTAGTGCAGGAACAGCGGGCGTTGCAGCGGCAGGCCGCGTTCGGCGGCTTCGGCCGCCAGGGCGCGCACGTAGGGTTTCAGGCCGACGAATAGGCGCGTCATGCGGGCAAAATGGGCCAGCACCGCATCGTCCTGCCAGAACTGGAAATTTTCGTCCGGGCGGTTGCCTTCATGGGTGCGCATCACCGGCGTGAACGCCGCCATCTCGGCCCAGCGCTGGAACAGTTCGGGCGTACGGCGATTGCCGAACAGGCTGGTGTAGCCGCCGATGTCGCTGTGGTGGTAGGCATTGCCGAGCAGGCCGGAGGAGAGCGCGCCGCAGATGACGGTCTGCAGGCCGTCATGGCGGGTGAAATCGACCGACTGGTCGCCCGCCCACAGCAAGGGGCAATGCGCCTGCACGCCGGTGTAGCCGGCGCGCATGAAGAACATGGCGTCGCCGGTGCGGCCGGCGGCGGCGATGGCGCGCGCATTGACCTCGGCCCACAGCGTCGGCCAGGCGTTGTGCATCAGCATCGGGGACACGCCGTTGGCCAGCGTGACGTCGGTGGGCAGGTATTCGCCGAAATCGGCCATCCAGCCGTCCAGGCCTTGCGCCAGCATCTCGTCGCGCAGGATGCGCTGTTCGAACCAGCGTGCCGCCGCCGGGCTGGTGAAGTCGACCACGCCGCAATCGAATTCGCCGAAATCGACCAGGTAGTCGCCGTCATCGGCCTGCGTCGCCAGGTGGCCCAGCTCGCGGGCTTCCTGGTACAGCTGCCCGTCCACGCACAGATAGGGATTCACATAGCCGAGGAAGCGCACGCCCTCGCGCTTGAGTTGACGCACCCAGTCCTCGTGGCCGGGATAGCGCGCCGCGTTCCAGCGCCAATCCCAGAACAGGCGCTTGCCGAACGAGGTCTGGCGGATGCCGACCCAGTCCTCGCACCACAGGCCGCTCACGGCGACGCCGGCGGCGCGGCTTTGCTCCATGATGTGCGCGGCGTGCTCGCGGCCGTTCTTCAGGCCCAGCACGGCGCCGTCGGACAGCCACTCGGGCAGCATGGGTTGGCGGCCGAAGCGGGTCGAGACGTGTCCGACCAGGGTGGGGAAGTCCTCCGCGAGGATGAATTCCAGGCGCTCCGGAATGGCCCAGAACTGCAGCTCGTGCCAATCCGCGTGACGAAAATCGAAGTCGGCATACGCGCTGGTCTGCGCATGCAGGCAATAGCGCTGGGAAGACAGGAAGCTCGGTTGCGGGTAATTGGTGTGGTAATAGTCGCCGCCGGCGCGGCCGCTCACGTCGGCTTGCCAGGTCAGCTGCGTGGTCTTGTCGCGACCCACGCCGGGCTCGGACGTCCACAGCGGGAAATGCCGGCCGCGCATGTCGAAATACGACATCTGCTCGCCGCAGCCCCACACGTGCTCCTGCGCCAGCGCAGGCACGCGCCACCACAGGCGATTGATGCCCTGCGCGCCGCTCAACATGAGGTGGGCGCCGGTGGCGGTGATCCGGGCGGTGATCGTGATTTCCGTCGCCGCGTCGGCGTGGCGGGCCAGCTCGATGCGCACCTGTTGCGGGCCGTGCTCGGTGATGCGCGCTTGGCGCAGCGCGACGCGCTCTTCCACGTAGTCGCTGATGTCGAAATTGCCGCGATACATCTCCACCTGTTCACGCCCGTGTCCGATGAATACGCAGGGGGTGTCGGGATGGTGTTTGAACAGCGTGCGACCGGCGAGTTGCAGCGTCAGCCGGCCGTCGGCGTCTTGGGTCCAGTTCATGTTGTGAGATTCCATGTCGGGCTTGGTCAATGATCCGCAGCCTTGGCCAGCTTCGGTCCTGCGGACGAACGTCCGGCGCTCATACGTGCGATGTGCGCGTGGTGATAACGGCGCGACACCACCAGCAGCACCAGCGCCGCGATCCAGGTGAGGGCCATCCACACGAGATAGTCGGAGGTCACGCCGCCGTGGCGGGCAATGCCCAGCGGCGAGAAGGTCAGGTAGATGCTCACCAGCAGCGCGATCAGCAGCACGCTCATGGTGCTGGCATGGCGCCACGGTGTCAGGTCGCCATGCTCGCGCGAGCGCGCCTGGTAGGGTTGGACGCGGCGATAGCGCCGGCCCAGCAACAGCATCAGCGCGACCTCGCAGACAAACAGGATGCCCATGATGTGGATGAAGTTGATGCCGTAGACCTTGTCGACCTTGAACACGAAGATCAGCAGGGTGTAGACGATCACGTGCAACAGCAGCACCACCTTGGCCGGGAAGGCGTCGATGCGGCGGCTGAAGAAGCCCACCAGCACCACCGCGATGATGGGGATATTGAAGAAGCCCGTGAAGCGGCGCATCACGGTATAGATGCCGTCCGGCGCAAACATCAGCAGCGGCGCGATCAGCAGCGAGACCATGGCGATGGCGATGCTGGCCACCTTGCCGACGCGGATCAGGCGCTCGTCGCTGGCGTCGGGCTTCCAGGCGCGATAGAAGTCGAAGGCGACCAGCGTGGCGGTGCTGTTGATGACCGCGTTGAAGTGACTCATGATGGTGCCGAACAATACCGCCACGAAGAAGCCGCGCGCCCACCACGGCAGCACATCGGCCACCAGCTGCGGATACGCCAGGTCGGGGCGGCTCAGCGGATTGTCCGCATACAGGTGGTAGGCGATCACGCCCGGCAGCAGCATCACCAGCGGCACCATCAGTTTCAGCAGGCCGGACAGCAGGACGCCTTTTTGTCCCTCGGCCAGGTTCTTGGCGGCGAAGGTGCGTTGCACGATCGACTGGTTAGTGCACCAGTAGAACAGGTTGGCGAAGATCATGCCGGTAAACAGCGTGCCGAACGGGACCGAATCGTTCGGGCCGCCGATGGCGGAGAGTTTTTCCGGGGCCTGCGTGCCGATGATGTGCAAGCCGGTGGAGAAGTCGCCCTTGCCCAGCGCGACCAGGCCCAGCACCGGCACCATCAGCCCGGCCACCAGAAGGCCGACGCCGTTGATCGTGTCCGACACCGCCACCGCGCGCAGGCCGCCGAAGATGGCGTACAGCGCGCCGATGATGCCGGAGATCCAGACCAGCAGCGTGATGGTGGTCGGATAGGACGTGCCGAACATTGCCTGCACGCCGAACACCTGGTTGAAGGTGATCGCGCCCAGGTACAGGCCCGACGGATTGACCACCAGCATATAGCCGACCACGAAGAAGGCGCTGACCACGCGCCGGGTGGTGGCGTCATAACGCTCCTCCAGGAATTGCGGCAGCGTCGAGAAGCCCCCGCGCAGGTAACGCGGCAGGAAGAACATCGCCAGCGCCACGGTGGCGATCGCCGCGGTGCATTCCCAGGCCATGGCCGACAGGTTGTGCGCGTAGGCGTCACCGTTGAGGCCGACCATCTGCTCCACCGACAGGTTGGTGAGCATCATGGAGCCGGCGATGAACCAGCCGGTCAAGCCGCCGCTGGCCATGAAGTAGCCGCGCGCGCCGTGATCCTTGGCGCGACGGGTGAAGAGGTACGACACATAGCCGACCAGCGCCGTAAACAGGACAAAACTCAGGATGGTAAAAATGATCGTCTCCTTATGGTCTCTTTTTTATGCGACAGCGTCCCCGCAATCTCGTGGCGACGCGCTTTCCGGCGTTGTCGGATTTCTGGCGATCCGCTTGCGCCGATGGTTCAGTTGGCAGTATTCACGGCCTCAGCAGCCGCGCCAGCGCGGTTCGATCAAGCCCGGCACAGCGGTGCGCAGCGCGAACAGGCCGCCGGCCTGCGGCTGACCGGCGAGCTCCGCGGGCGGGCGGCCTGCGCGCGCGGTGGTGATGTAGAGCGTGCGCAGATCAGGCCCGCCGAAGGCGCACATGGTCGGACACTGCACCGGCAGCGGGTACATCGCATCCACTTTTCCCGCCGGCGTGAACCGCACGACCCGGCCGCCTTCGTAGAAGGCGCTCCAGTAGCCGCCTTCGGCGTCTACCGCCGCGCCGTCCGGGCGTCCGCGATCCTCGGCGGTGGGTGCGATGCTGACCCAGGTCGCGCGTGGGCCGCATGCCCCCGTCGCGACGTCGTAGGCCGAGCGATAGATCGTGAAGTTGGGGGTATCAGCGTGGTACATCCAGCGGCCGTCAGGGCTGAAGGCCAGGCCGTTGGAGGTCAGCAGGCCGTGGCTCAGCACCTCCAGGCGTTGCTGCGACAAGCGGTACAGGTGAGCGCGGCCGCCGGCCTTGGGTTCGTCGATCGTGCCTGCGATGAAGCGGCCGCGCGGGTCGCAACGTCCGTCATTGAAGCGGCTGGTGCGGATGTCTTCCGGGTTGGCGCACAGTTGTTCCTGCGGACGGGCCTGGGCGTCGAGGCGCCAGATGCCGGAGCGCAGGCCCGCGATGAAGCCGCCGTCTTCAGCCAGCGCGAAGCAGCCGATGGCCTCCGGCAAGGCGAACGTGACATCGCTGCCGGTGGCAGGGTCGAAGCGGTGCAGGGCCTGGCCGAGGATGTCGACCCAGTACAGCACCTGCCGGCGCTCATCCCAGCGCGGGCATTCGCCCAGCTGGGCGCGCGCGTCGAGTACGCACAGGGGGGAAGCGTTGCTTGATGTGTTGGTCTGCATAGCGAGCAATGAACAAGCCGGGCTGTTGCTGTGTGCCTGAAAAATGGTGAGCCGGAATTGCCGGGAAGCGCCGATCGCGCTTTTGCGCCTGCCTGCCGCCGAACCGTGAATCCTGCTTGGATTCATTCAAGGTCATGTTTGTTTGGCAACAAATTAAAAATAATAGCGCTGCGAAATTATAGCGCTGCGATTTTTGATTTGTCCAATGGAGATTGGCTTGCGCCAAGACATGACGTGCTGCAACGCAGCGTTTAAAATAGCGTTCGTTCCCACCCCAGCGGGGGCTTCCTGGATGCGCACGGATGACCGACACCACTAAGAATTCCTCAAAAAATGCCGCCCGCAGCCGCCGCGGCACCAATCGCGTCACGATGGATGACGTCGCCGCGCGCGCGCGGGTTTCGGCCAGTTCCGTTTCGCTGTTCCTGCGCAATCCCGAGGCCGTGTCGGCGCGCATTGCGCCGCGCATCAAGCGCGCCATTGAGGTGCTCGGTTACGTGCCCAACAAGCTGGCGGGCAGCCTGGCCGCGGCGCGCACGCGCGCCATCGGGGTGGTGGTGCCGGCGCTGGGCAATGCCTTCTTCGCCGAGACGGTCGCGGCCATGCAAAGCGAATTCGACCGCCACGGCTACCAGCTGTTGCTGGGCGCGAGCGAGTACGACCTGGAGCGCGAGGCGGAGCTGGTGCGCGCCTTTCTTTCCTGGTCGCCCACCGCCCTGGTGGTCACCGGCTGTCATCACAACGAAGCGACCCACACCTTGCTGCGCCAAGCCAATGTGCCGGTGGTGGAGATGTGGGAGACCGGCGAGCAGCCGTTCGACCTGCAGGTCGGTTTTTCCCACCGGGCAGTGGGCGAAGCTCTGGCCGCGCACCTGCATGGATTGGGCGCGCGCCGCATCGCCTTCATCGGCGCGCGTATGGAAAAGGACATGCGCGCCGGTCAGCGGCGCGACGGTTTTTGCGACTGGTTCAAGGCGCGCGGGATCGACGCGCTGGCGATCAACCAGCCGGTAGAGGCCTCGCCCACCGCCGGCGGCGCAGCCCTGAACGCTGCGCTGGACGCGATGCCGGATCTGCAGGCGGTGGCCTGCTCCAACGACGTGATGGCGCTGGGTGTGCTGTTCGAGGCCCAGCGGCTGGGGATCGCGGTGCCCGATCGGTTGGCGGTCACCGGTTTTGGCGACCTGCCTTTCAGCCAGGCGTGCGTGCCCTCGCTGACCACCATCGAGCCGCGCGCGAGTGTGATCGGCCTGAGGATCGCGCAGGAATTGCTGGCCCGTCTGGACGCCGAAGCGCAGGGCGAGGACGCGCCGGAACCGAAGGTGGTGGACGTGGCCTTCGAGCTGATGGTGCGGGATAGCAGCCGCCGCGGCCCGGCGGATTGAGGCGCCGCCGCCCGGCCGTTCTCATGCAACGGCGGCCCGATGATGGGGGGGAAGGTCGGCCCGGCGCCCGTCGGCTGGAATTTCGCCCGCGCCCCTGCGGCACATTCCGGGAATCCGCACGAATGCTGCATTGCGGCATATTTTTCTTCCGAAAAAAACCTTTGAAAACAAGGGTTTGTCGGATTTCTTCAAGGTGCCATTCGCTGGCACGAAGCCTGCAATACCTCCCGCACAAGTAAAGCAAAACGGAGACAGACACGATGCGCCCCGCATCCCGCACGCGTTCGCGTCGCGCCTTCCTGCCGGCCTTACCCATTACCCGTTACACATCGTCCATCCGCAGCATTCGCGTGTCAGCCAAACGGCCGTTCGAGCCGGAGCGCGCACCGGGATGACAGGACTTACCCGGCCGCCAAATCACAGAGGGAGGAGGCGGCCGTCACAGGAGATATCCATGAGCGACATCCAGAGCACCAGCCTGAAAGCCGGCCAGCAGGCGCCCAAGCAACTGAGCGCGGCAGACTACCGCAAGCGCATCTTCGCCATCCTCGGCGCCTCGTCCGGCAACCTGGTCGAGTGGTTCGACTTCTACGTCTATTCCTTCTGCGCGATTTATTTCGCGCCAGCCTTCTTCCCCAAGGGCGACCCCACCACCCAGCTGCTGAACACCGCCGGCGTGTTCGCCGCCGGCTTCCTGATGCGCCCGATCGGCGGCTGGCTGTTCGGTCGTATCGCCGACAAGCATGGCCGCAAGACCTCCATGCTGATCTCGGTGCTGATGATGTGCGGCGGCTCGCTGGCCGTCGCCATGCTGCCGACCTACGCCACCATCGGCGCCTGGGCGCCCGCGCTGTTGCTGCTGGCGCGCCTGTTCCAGGGCTTGTCGGTGGGTGGCGAATACGGCACTTCGGCCACCTACATGAGTGAAGTCGCGCCGCAGGGCCGTCGCGGCTTCTTCGCTTCCTTCCAGTACGTGACGCTGATCGGCGGCCAGTTGCTGGCAGTGCTGGTGCTGTTCGGCATGCAGCAGTGGCTGACCAAGGCCGAGCTCATGGACTGGGGCTGGCGCGTGCCGTTCGTGCTGGGCGCGGTCGGCGCGCTGGTGGCGATGTACCTGCGCAGCTCGCTGGCCGAGACTGCCTCCGAAGGCAGTCGAAAGAAGAAGGAAGCCGGCACCCTGAAGGGCCTGCTGCAGCACAAGCGCGCCTTCATCAACGTGGTCGGCTTCACCGCCGGCGGCTCGCTGATGTTCTACACCTTCACCACCTACATGCAGAAGTACCTGGTCAACACCGCCGGCATGGATCCCAAGGTCGCCAACGGCGTGATGACCGGCGCGTTGTTCGTCTACATGATCCTGCAGCCGATCTTCGGCGCCATCTCGGACAAGATCGGCCGCCGCAACTCCATGCTGTGCTTCTCCTTCCTCGGCATGATCTGCACTTTCCCCATCCTGCACCTATTGAAGGACGTCACCAGCCCCTACGCCGCCTTCGGCCTGGCGATCCTGGCGCTGACCATCGTCAGTTTCTACACCTCGATCGGCGGCCTGATCAAGGCCGAGATGTTCCCGGCCGAAGTACGCGCGCTGGGCGTGGGCCTGTCGTATGCGGTGGGCAACGCCATCTTCGGCGGCTCCGCCGAGTTCGTGGCGCTGTCGCTGAAGTCGGCCGGCATGGAGTCGAGTTTCTACTGGTACGTCACCGCGCTGTGCCTGGTGGCGCTGGTAGTCACGCTGCGCATGCCTGACCCGCAGCGCGACGGCCACCTGCACGAGGACGTCGATATGGAACATGACGACGCCGCTCCCCAGGTCGACAGCCTGAAGCAGCACAAGCCGGCCTGATCCGGCGCGCCGGGGCGGCATGTGCGCCGCCTCGCGCTATCATTGGGGACTTCGATCCCGTTGCAGCGAGCGGCGCCTTTCGGGGCGCCGCGTCGTATCTGCGCCGGATCTTTCTCCTGTATTCCGATTTCTGTCATCCCGCGCATGAAAGCCCGAAGAAACCTGCTGCTGTTCGTCGCCTTCGTGGCCGCCACGCTGGTGGTGTGCGTCGTCACCTACCGGCTCGCCCTGAACAAGGCTCGCGCCGACCAGAAAAACCTGGGCGAGGCCCAGCTGCAGATCGTCGCGCTCGACCTGGAATCCATCCTGCAGAAGTACGAGACGCTGCCGTTCGCGCTCGGCTTCCAGTCCGACGTGCGCCAGGTGCTGAACCATCCCGAGGACGCGCTGGCGGTGGATCGCCTGAACCGCGCCTTCAAGACCATCCAGCAGCAGTCGCGCGCGGTGCACATCTTCATGCTCAACGCCCGCGGCATGACGCTGGCCTCCAGCAACTGGGACGACGAGTTCAGTTTCGTCGGCCGCGATTTCGGTTTTCGTCCCTACTTCCGCGAGGCGGTGCTGGGCCGGGCAGGGCGCTTCTACGGCATCGGCAATATCTCCAGCGAGCCGGGCTACTTCATCGCCCAGCCGATCTACCGCCGCCAGGATCAGGCCGAAGGCGACCTGCCGATCGGCGTGATGGTGGTCAAGGTCGACCTCGCCGAGTTCGAGCACACCTGGCGCAGCAGCGACGACCCGATCACGCTCACCGACGCCGGCGGCGTGGTCTTTCTCAGCAACCGGCCGGAGTGGAAATACCACAGCCTGCGCCCGCTGACCGGGCCGATGCAGCAGGAGCTGGCCGGTACCCATCAATACGCCGACCAGCCGATCACGCCGGTCTCGGCCTTGCCCGCGCCGCTGCAGCGCGGCTTCGGCGAGCATGTCTCGCGTCCGGTGGGGCGGCTCGGCTGGCAACTGATGCTGTTCCCCTCGCAGGCGCGCATGGCGCGCTCGGCCACGCTGTCGGCGCTGGCCGCTGCGTTGGCCATGGCGGCGCTGGCGATCTCGCTGCTGGCCTGGTACCAGCATCGTCGCCGTGTGCAGGAGCGGCTGGAGTCGCGCGACGCGTTGCGCCGCGCCGCCGAGGAGCTGGACCAGAAGATCGCCCAGCGCACCGGCGAGCTGACTGCCGCCAACCAGGCCATCGCCGCCAAGTACGACAAGCTGCAGCAGACCGAGAGCCTGCTGCGCACCACCCAGAACGAACTGGTGCAGGCCGGCAAGCTGGCCATGCTGGGCCAGATGGCTGCCGGCGTGACGCACGAGCTGAACCAGCCGCTGGCGGCGATTCGCGCCTTCGCCGACAATTCGGTCAAATTCCTGGCGCGCGGGCAGACCGCGCAGGTGGCGGAAAACCTGGAGCACATCAGCAGCGCCAGCGCCAACATGGGCAAGATCATCGGCCAGTTGAAAGGCTTCGCGCGCAAGAGCGGCGAGCTGGTGTCGGCGGTTGACCTGCGCCAGGCCACCGAGGCGGCGGCGCTGCTGCTGGGCAGCGAGTTCCAGAACCACGGCGTGGAGATCGTCATCGACGTGCGCCACGCCGCACGCGTGACCGGCGACGCGGTGCGCACCGAACAGGTGTTGATCAACCTGCTGCGCAACGCCCTGGACGCGGTCGAAGAGCGCGACGTCAAGCGCGTGCGCGTGCTGCTCGACATCGAAGGCGCACAGGCCGTGGTACGCATCCGCGACAGCGGCGCCGGTATCCCCGACGAGGTCGCGCCGCACCTGTTCGAGCCATTTTTTACCACCAAGTCGTCCAGCAAGGGGCTGGGGTTGGGGCTGGCGATTTCCTCGTCCATCGTGCAGGCAATGAACGGCCAGCTGAGCGCACACAATCATGAAGAGGGCGGCGCCGAGTTCGTGGTGCGCCTGCCGCTCTTGAAGGAGACCTGATGGAACAAGCCACCGGCGCCGCGCGCGCCATCCTTATCGAAGACGAACAGGCCGTGCGCCGCGCCACCGCGCAGACGCTGGAGCTGGGCGGTTTCGACGTCACCGCCTGCGCCAGCGCCGAGGAGGCTTTGCCGCTGCTCACGCGCGACTACGCCGGGGTGCTGGTGACCGACGTGCGCCTGCCCGGCATGTCCGGGCTGGAGGTGCTGGAGCATGCGGTGGCCATCGACGCCGGCCTGCCGGTGATCGTGGTCACCGGCCATGGCGATGTCGGCATGGCGGTCGAGGCCATGCGCGCCGGCGCCTACGACTTCGTGGAAAAACCCTTCAGCTCCGACCGCTTGCTGGAGATCGCCCTGCGCGCCCAGGACAAGCGCAACCTGGTGCTGGAGAATCGCCGCCTGCGCGAGGCCTGGGCCAGCAACCCCGAGCTGCCGCCGCTGGTGGGCCAGTCGCCGGCCATCGAGCGCGTGCGCACGCTGATCCACAGCCTGGGGCCGGCCGACGTGGATGTGCTCATCAACGGCCAGACCGGCACCGGCAAGGAAGTGGTGGCGCGTCAGCTGCATGCTGCCAGCGGACGCAAGGGCCCGTTCGTGGCGCTCAATTGCGGCGCCTTGCCGGAAACCGTGTTCGAGAGCGAGATCTTCGGCCACGAGGCCGGCGCTTTCACCGGCGCCCAGAAGCGTCGCATCGGCAAGCTTGAATACGCGCATGGCGGCACGCTGTTCCTGGACGAGATCGAGAGCATGCCGCTGGCGCTGCAAGTCAAGCTGTTGCGCGTGCTGCAGGAGCGCCGGCTGGAGCGCCTCGGCGGCAACGAGTCGGTGGCCGTCGATTGCCGCGTGGTGGCGGCCAGCAAAGCCGACCTGCTCAAGCTGTCGGCCGAAGGCCTGTTCCGTGAAGATCTGTACTACCGCATCGGCGTGGTCGCCATCGACCTGCCGACCCTGAAGCAGCGCAGCGAGGACATCCCGCTGCTGCTGGCGCATTTCTGCCAGGCTGCCGCGGTGCGTTACCGGCGCGAGGTGCCGGCGTGGACCGCGGCGCAGCTGCAGCAGTGGCAACAACGCGCCTGGCCGGGCAACGTGCGCGAGCTGCGCAACTTCGCCGACCGCTGGGTGCTGGGCGTGGAGCAGATAGGCGGCGTCGGCGGCACGGCCGCATCCGCACCGAGCGGTGACGCCGTGCCCCTGCCGCAGCAGGTGGAAAGCTTCGAGGCAGGGCTGATCGCCGCCGCGCTCAAGCAGGCCGACGGCAGCGTCGCCAGCGCCGCCGAACGCCTGGGAATGCCCAAGAAGACGCTGTACGACAAGATCAAGAAGTACGGCCTGGGCGGCGCCTGAGCCGGGATTGAAAATAAAAAGCCCGCTGTATCGACAGCGGGCTTTTTTCATGCAGGGCGGGCAGGTGTTACCCCCCAGGCCGCTCAGTCCAGTTCCGGACGCAGCATGTCCTGGAACTGTTCGGTCTGGAAACCGCGCACGGCGCAGCCGATGCGGGCGCCGGGGAAGGCAGGATCGCGTGAGGCTTCGATCACCAGCGTGCGTTCCCCGTTCAGGTTGGCCTGGCCGCGGTAGTAATCGAAGCGCGAGGTGCGGTGCCAGCCGTTGCGCTCGAAGATTTCCATGCGGGTGTAGGTGCCGCTGATCTCCTTGCTCATGCGCTTGAAGTTGGGGATGGCCGTGCCCAGCACTGCGGCGGCCTGGTCGGGGCTGGCGGTGGTGGTGAAGCCCCAGACCATTTTTTGCAGCGTGCCGTTGATGTCGGTGCTTTCTTCGTAGTAGCCCGACAGCGTCAGGCCGTAGACCTTGGCCGGTGCGGCCGGCGCCACGATGTTGCGGCCCGGGGTCTTGCGGTCAGGCACTTCGATGGAGGCGGTCTCGCCCTTGACGGTCACCTGGAAGCTCGGGCTGATCTCGGCCGCGAAGCGCTTGAGCGTGGCGCCGAAGCTGGCGTCGCAGGCAGCCAGCGCCTTGACGGCGTTTTCCAGCGGGGCGCGCTGGTCGGTGACCGGGCCGCCCGGGGCCGGCGCGCCGCGCGCCTGGTCGCGGTTCTGATTGCGCTCGGCGAGGCGTTGCGCCTTGAGCTCCAGGCGTTGCTGTTTGATCTGCATCTTGGCCATGCGCTCTTCGGGCGTGGCGCAGGCAGTGGCGAGCAGGATGGTAGAGGCTGCAAGCAGCCAGGTGCGTGACATGGACATGGATCCCCCGGTTGGTGTATTTTTTTGTGCCTTTGCGGCCAAGGGGATTTTGGCTCAGGCGGCGGACAAATTCAACAGCCGATCACACTCGAGGTGTTCCACTGAATGGCGCGTGGGCGTCGCGGCGCTGCACAGGCACAGATGGTAATCGGCTGTAGCGTCGTGGCGCAGGAATGCATCCGGGGCGCTGATGGCCTGCGCAGCGTCGCCCTCATTGACACCGCTATCGCCACTGTTATCGCCACCGCATTCCAGCTCGGGCAGCTCCTGCATGTCGCGCAGGCCGCTGTTGTGGCGCAGCTTGTAGAGCGCCTCCTTGGCGCACCACAGACGGTAGAAGGCCGCTTCATACGCCGGCTGTCGCTCCAGCCAGGCCAGTTCCCGCGGCGAGAAGGCCAGTCTGGCCAGCGCAGCCAGGTCGCGCTGCGGCGACGGCGCTTCGATATCCACGCCCACCGCGCACCGCTCGCCCACGGCGCACGCCAGCCAGCCGCGGCTATGTGAAATGCTCAAGCCGGGCAACGCCACGCCGTCGGCCGCATGCGCGCCGATGGTGACCAGCGGCGAGGCGCCGTGGCGTTCGGTGACGGTGATCTCGGAAGGCGCGCAGGCCAGGGTTTGCACCAACGCATGACGCAGCAGCAAGCGACCCAGCAGGAATTCGCGCGCGCGTTGCGGTTTCAGAAAGCGCTGTAAGCGCGCACGCTCGCCGTCGGACAGCAGGGCGGCGAACGCGGGGGGGACGGCCGGCACTTCGTCGGCGCCGGCCCGGAAATGGCGGCCGTCCACGATCCAGATGCGGGTGGACGGCACTTGAGGCTCTTACTTCAGCTTGACAATGTCACCCTTCAGGGCGACGCCGGCGATGGTGGCGCCGGCATGGCATTCGAACTGGGTGGCGCTGGCCATCTCGTTCTTCTTGTAGTAGCTCACGATATTGACCACGGCGTTGCCGCCCAGCTGCTGGGCCTTCTTCTGCAGCTGCACCAGGGCCGACAGGAACACCCACTTGCAGGCCTCTTCATCGGACTTGCCCACGGCGTTGGTCTTCTGGTTGGTCACGTCGGTGGAGAGCTTGGTGGCCACGGCCGGGGTCGACTGGCCGGCGAAATAGAACTTCACCGAACCGTCCAGCACGCCTTCCTTGTCCTTCATGGCCTGGGCTTCTTCGATCGACAGCAGGTGCTTGGTGTCGCGCGCCTGGGCCGACAGGGACGACAGCGCCAGCACGGCGGCGGCCAGGACGAGGGAAGTTTTTTTCATGAGTGAGGCTCCTTTATTGTTGGTTCGTTGGATCGTGGTGGGGAGTGATGCACTTGCTCTTTTTGTCATAAAACCAGGGCTTACGCCCAGCGCCTGAAGATCAGCGAAGTATTGATGCCGCCGAAAGCGAAGTTGTTCGACATCACGTATTCGCAATCTATCCCGCGACCCTCGCCGGCGATGTAATCGAGCTCACCGCACTCCGGGTCGACCTGGTTCAGGTTGATGGTGGGCGCAAACCAGCCCAGGCGCATCATCTCGATGGTCATCCAGGCCTCCAGCGCGCCGCAGGCGCCCAGCGTATGGCCCATGTAGCTTTTCAGCGAGCTGATCGGCGCGCGCCGGCCGAACACGCGTGCGGTGGCGGTGGTCTCGGCCACATCGCCCTGGCGGGTGCCGGTGCCGTGAGCATTGACGTAGCCGATGGCGTCGGCGATGAGGCCGGCATCGGCCAGCGCCATTTCGATAGCCACCTGCATGGTGGCCGCGTTCGGATTGGTGACGTGGCTGCCGTCGCTGTTGGTGCCGAAGCCGACGATCTCGGCGTAGATGCGTGCGCCGCGTGCCTGCGCGTGCTCCAGGTCTTCCAGGATCAGGCTGCCGGCGCCTTCACCCAGCACCAGGCCGTCGCGGTCCTTGTCGAACGGGCTGGGCGTCACCTGCGGCGTGTCGTTGCGCACGCTGGTGGCGTACAGGGTGTCGAACACCGCTGCCTCGGTGGCGCACAGCTCCTCGGAGCCGCCCGCGATCATCGCGGTCTGGCGGCCGCTGCGGATCGCCTCGAAGGCGTAGCCGATGCCCTGGCTGCCGGAGGTGCAGGCGCTGGAGGTGGTGATGATGCGGCCGGTAATGCCGAAGAACACGCCCATGTTGACCGGCGCGGTATGGGCCATCATCTTCAGGTAAGTGTTGGCGTTGATGTCGCGCGTGTTCTTCTCGGCGAACATCATGGCGAAGTCGGCGATCGCATTGGGCGTGCCGGCCGAGGAGCCGTAGGAGATGCCCAGTTTGCCGCTTTTCAGCAGCGGGTCGTCCAGCAGGCCGGCGTCGGCCAGCGCCCATTCGCTGGCGCGGGTGGCCATCAGCGCCACCCGGCCCATGCTGCGGGTGGTCTTGCGGTTGTACTTCTCGGACAGCGCGAACTCCGCCGCCGGCGCGCCCAGACGGGTATGCAGGCCGACGTATTCGTCCCAGCCCGGCATGCGCTGCACGGCGTTGCGCAGCGTTTTCAGGTGCGCCAGCGCGCTGTCCCAGTCGTTGCCGATGGGGCTGATGCCGGCCATACCGGTGACCACCACCCGGCGCGGGGCGAAATGAGCGCTCATGCCAGCCCCCCGTTGACCGAGATCACCTGGCGCGTGACATAGGCGGCGTCGGGCGACATCAGGAAGGCCACTGCGGCGGCGACTTCCTCCGGCTTGCCGGCGCGGCGCGCGGGGATCAGTTTCATGATTTCCTCCATCGGCGCGTCCTGCGCCATGTCGGTGTCGATCAGGCCCGGCGCCACGCAGTTGACGGTGATGTCGCGCTTGGCCAGCTCCAGCGCCAGCGCCTTGGTGGCGCCGATGATGCCGGCCTTGGCCGCGCTGTAATTGACCTGGCCGCGATTACCGATCAGGCCCGACACCGAGGCCAGCGTGACGATGCGGCCCGCCGCGCGACGACGCACCATCGGCATGGTCAGCGGGTTGAGCACGTTGTAGAAGCCGTCGAGGTTGGTGCGCAGCACGCTGTCCCAGTCTTCGCCGGGCATGGCGGGGAAGGCGTTGTCGCGCGTGATGCCGGCGTTGCAGACCACGCCGTAGTAGCAGCCGTGCTGCTCGACGTCCTGCAGCAGCACCTGGGCGGCCTGCTGGCGATCAGCGATGTCGAACTGCAGCACGCGCGTCGCGCGGCCCAGCGCCGCGATCTCGCGCGCGACTTCGTCGGCCGCCTCGCGCCGCTGGTGGCAGTGCAGGACGATGTCGTAGCCGTCGCGCGCCAGCCGCAGCGCGATCGCGCGGCCGATGCCCCGGCTTGAGCCGGTGACGAAGATGGTGTGTTGCCCCGGGTGTGTCATGCCATGCCTTCTTGAAGATAGTTTGTTGCGTCGTGCGGCTGGAACACCGACACGTTGGCGCGCGCCAGTTCCTGTCGGGTGGCGGCGTCGATGATGGCGCAGTCGAACGAGCCCAGGCCGTTCTCGGCCTGCAGCAGCAGTTTCACCGTCACCTTCAGGCGCGTGCCGTTGGCGAATTCCGGGACGGCGCATTCATAGCGGCGCGATCCGAGCAGAAATCCGATTTTCACGTCCTCGCCGCGTTGTCTTGCGTGATAGCCGGCCCAGGCGGCGATCGCCTGCGCCATGTATTCGACCCCGACCCAGGAACCCACGCCGGCGCCGCTGTTGAACAGGCTCTCGGGCCGGATCTGCACATCGGCTTCCAGCGCGTCCGCGTCCACCGCCGTCACGCGGTCGATCAGGATCATCGGCGCCGCGTGCGGCAGCAGCTGTTCGATCGGCGCGATGGGCTGGGTCGCCTGCGTTGATGGCGTCATCTCAGTCCTCCACCCGCGAGAGCACCAGCGCCACGTTGCTGCCGCCGAAGGCGAACGAGTTCGACAGCACATGGCGCGGTGCATGGCCCAGCGCGCGGCCGGCGGCGGCCACGTCCAGCACCGGCAGCGCCGGGTCGGCCACGCCGTCCCACAGGTGCGGCGGCAGCAGGCCGGCGTGGTTGTCGTCCTGCATCGCCAGCCAGCACAGGCCGGCTTCGATGGCGCTGGCCGCGCCCAGGGTGTGGCCGGTGAACGGCTTGGTCGAGCTGACCGGCACGCCGGCGCCGAACAGCGCGTGCAAGACCTTGGACTCCATCGCGTCGTTTTGCGGCGTGGCGGTGCCGTGCAGGTTGATGTAGTCGATCTGCGCTGCTTGCAGGCCGGCGCGTTGCAGCGCCTGGGCGATGGCCAGCGCGGCGCCGTGGCCTTCCGGATCGGGCGCCGAAATGTGATGAGCGTCGGACGACTCGCCCCAGCCGGACAGCGCCACGCGCGCGTTGTCGCGACTCATCAGGAACAGCGCCGCGCCCTCGCCGATGTTGATGCCGTGGCGGTTGACCGAGAGCGGGTTGCAACGCTCGGCGCTGACCGACTCCAATGCCGAGAAGCCGGCCACGGTGAAGTCGCACAGGCTGTCGACGCCGCCGCAGATCACCGCATCGCACAGGCCCATGTTGAGCAGGCGCGCGGCGCTGGCCATGGCCTTGCCGCTGGAAGAACAGGCGCTGGAATGGACATAGGCCGGCCCGCCCGTGCCCAGCGTCGCGGCCAGCGCGGCGGCAGGCGAGCCCAGTTCTTGCTGGCCGTAATGGTAGCCGGCAGGGAAGGCGCAGCCGTTGCTGTCGCCGTGGCTGCCGGGCGAGCGATGGCGAAATGCGTGTTCGCCCTCGGCGATGCCAGAGGTGCTGGTGCCCAGCACGATGCCCACGCGGTGCGCGCCGAAGCGCGCGATGGCGGCGTCCACCTCGGTGCGGATCGCGGCCAGCGCGGCCAGCGCGATGCGGGTGTTGCGGCTGCGCTCGCGCAGCGGCAGGTGCTCGTCGCCCGGCAGCGCGATGTCGGCGGCCAGCGCGCCCAGCGCCAGCGCCTGGCCGGCCGGGTTGCGGCGGCTTAGGTCGGGCAGCACGCCGCTCTGGCCGGCGAACAGGCGCGCGCGGATGGCGTCGTTCGTGTGGCCGAGCGGGCAGATCATTCCCAGGGAGTTCAGATAGATGCTCATGCGCTGCTGCTTCATTCTGAGGTGACCACCGACTGTATGGTCAGTTTGTATCGGTAGCGCAGATTGTTCAGGACGACCGTGCCACCCCAAGCGCGGCCGTCGGGATAGTCGATCACGGCGATTGTTTCGCCGTCGAGCAGGAGGGTACGTTGACCTTGGCTTTCGCGCAACTCCCAGCCGGCGGGAAGCGCCTCCCGGATCGCCTCGGCCGGCCACAGGGTCAGTTGTACATCTTGCAACACATCGTCGCCCTGTACCTGCTTGGGCAGCATGAAGTGGCGCCAGACCTGCAATTCGTGACCGTCATAGTGCAGCGACATGACGCGCTGGCCAAAGGCCAGGCCGACCAGGTCGAGGTGCTCGGCATCGATTTCCAGCGCGGTGTCGAGCTGGTCGGTGCGGCCTTCGCGCTCCACCGTCAGGTGCTGCTGCAGGTTCAGGGTGCGGCCCAGCGCGGCCGGCGCCAGGCGCAGATGCAGGCGCGCGTCCTGGCTGGCCGGCGCCGGCGCGGTGGCGCAGCCGGCCAGCAGCGTCGCCGCCAGCGCCAGCAGGGCCGGCCATTGGCATCGCAAGCTCAGGCGCACAGCGCCTCCAGCGCCGTCAAGCGGCGTTTGCTTTCGGCCACGAAGGGATTGCTGAGATCCCAGGCATAGCCGGCCAGGATGGAGGAGATCATGCCGCGGATCTGCGGCTCCTGCTCCTCGTGGAAGATGACGTCCTGGAAGCCGCCGGCGTACCACGACTCCACAAAGGTGCGGAAGGTGTCCATGCCGCGCTTGAGCGGCTGCGCGTAGTCCTGCTCCCAGTCCGGCTGCTCGCCGCCCAGCAGGCGGTGCACGGCCTTGCTGGCCAGGCTGGCCGACTTCATCGCAATCGTGACGCCGGAGGAGAAGATGGGGTCGAGGAACTCGCCGGCATTGCCCAGCAGCGCATAGCCGGGCCCGTGCAGCGAGGTGACGTTGGCGGCGTAGCCGGTCAGGCGGCGCGCCGGGGTGTCCCACTCGGCGTCGGCCAGCAGCGCGCGCAGCGCCGGGTCTTCGTGGACCAGCGTGCGCAGTTTTTCGGTTTCGTCGCCGGTCATCTTTTCGATGAAGCCGTCCGGCGTCACCACGCCGATCGAGCTGCGGCCGTTGGAGAACGGGATCAGCCAATACCACACGTCATGGTGGCGCGGATGTACGGTGATGCGGATCTTGTTGCGGTCGAAGGCGCCGCCCGAGCCCGGGATGCCGTCGCGGATGTGGGTGAAGTGCGCGGTGCGAACGGGG
Source organism: Herbaspirillum sp. LeCh32-8 (assembly GCF_017814915.1). Classification (GTDB taxonomy): domain Bacteria; phylum Pseudomonadota; class Gammaproteobacteria; order Burkholderiales; family Burkholderiaceae_D; genus Herbaspirillum. Next base: position 438,413 of record NZ_JAGIPZ010000002.1, read on the forward strand.
AAGGCGCTGGGACGCTCCAGCTGCAGCAGGCGCGGCAGCACGCGGCCGAAACCGCTGGCGTCGAGCACGAAGCGGGCGTGCACGGTGTAGGCAGGCTGGCCGTCGGGCGCTTCGATGCGAATGCGCGGCTGGGCGCTGAGATCGGCCTCGGTCACGCGGTGGCGATAGCGGATCTCCACGCCCTGGCGCGCCGCTTCCTTGGCCAGCAGGTGGTCGAAGTCGGCGCGTTGCACCTGGTAGGTGGTGCCCCAGCCAGGCGTATGCTTTTCACGGAAATCGAAGGCGGTCTCTTGCTCGCCGCGCACGAACGACGCGCCGTTCTTGAACTGGAAGCCGTGCTCCACCACCGCGCGCAGCATGCCGGCTTCCTCGATGAACTCCATGCTCTGCGGCAGCAGGCTCTCACCGATGGAAAAGCGCGGGAATTCCTCGCGCTCCACCACCAGCACCTTGTGGCCCTGGCGGTGCAGCAGCGCTGCGGCGATGGAGCCGGACGGGCCGGCGCCGATGATGAGGACGTCGTGATGTTCAATGTACATGGTCATCGTGTTCGTTGCCTTCGTGTGCTCGATGTTGTCGATTCGGGAAAGTGAAGCAGGGCGCCAGCAGCCATACCAGCAGCATGCCGCACAGCATGGTCAGGCCGAAGGCGTGCAGCGGCGGGCTGCCGCTCAGCGCCAGCAGCCCGAACGACAGCAGGGCGCTGACCGCCGACAGGCAGACCGTCAGCCAGGCGTAGCGGCGCTCGCGCCGGGCCGGCTCCAGCAGGAAGATGCCGTAATCCACGCCCAGGCCCAGCACCAGCAGCGCGGCCAGCACATGGAACAGCTGCAGCGGCAGGCCCAGCCAGCCGAACAGGCCCAGCGTCAGGCCGGTCGCCAGCAGCGGCGGCGCCAGCGCGCGCCAAGCGCGGCGGCGATAGCGCAGCGACAGCAACGCAAAGATGGCGGCGTAGGCGGCCAGCAGCGCCCAGCCCATGTATTGGCGGTAGTACTTCAGGACCGACGAAATCTCGCCGACCTTGTCCACCCATTGCACACCGGGCACCTTGGCGGCGACCTCGGCCAGTTCGCCCAGGCGGCGATAGTCGGACAGGCCGCGCAGCGCCACGATGCTGGCGTAGCCGCCGTCAACCTTGCCCAGCCACAGGTGGCGGGTGGCCTCGCCGGCGGCGGAGGCGAGGAAGGCGTCGGGCGTCATCGGGCGTGCGCGCTCCAGCAAGCGGGCGCGCATGCCCGCCACCCATTGCGACGACTCGCCGATGGCCTCGGCCACCTGCGCCAGCGCGGCCGGCTGGCCGTCACGCGCGTCCAGCAGCGACTGTTGCAGCAGCGCCAGGTTGCGTTGCTGCATGGCCTGCGACGGCACCCAGTTGGACACCGCCTGCACGCCGCTGATCAGGTGCGCGTCCACCAGCGGCTGCAGCCGCTGCGCCAGTTGTTCTTCTTGCTGCAGCACCGCGTCGGCCGACTCGCCGCGCACCAGGTAGAACTGCACCGGCGCGGCCATGTCGAGCAGTTTGCCGATCCTGATCTGATCATCCAGTAAGGCTTGCGGGGTTTTTTGCAGGGCGCGGATGTCGTCGCTGGCCTGCAGCTTCACCAGGCCGGCCAGGCACAGGCCGATCACGCCGACCGCGGCCGGCAGCATCAGGTGCCAGGCGTGGCCGCCGAGGAAGTCGGGCCAGCGTTCGATGCTGCGGCTCAAGGCATCGGCGGCGCGGGTGGCGCGCAGGCTTTTGGGGCCGACCAGTTGCGGGAACCAGCAGGCCACCGTCAGCCACGCGAACACCAGGCCCAGCGCCGAGAACACCGCCATCTGCTGCAGTCCGGGGAAGGGCGTGGCGGCCAGGCCCAGGTAGCCGATCACCGCCGCCAGCAGCATCAGCGCCAGTCCGGGCAGGAGCTGCCTGAACAATTGCGGTGAGCTGACGCTCTCGGCCGTGCCCAGCCGCGCGCACAGGAAGTAGATGCCGTAATCCTGCGCGATGCCGATCAGGCTGGCGCCGAACACCAGCGTCAGCAGGTGCACATGGCCGAACAGCAGCATGCTCACCGACAGCGCGCCCAGGCAGCCGACCGCGATCGAGGCGGCGATGTAGAGGATGGGTTTGAGCGAACGGAACGACAGCCACATCAGCAGCAGGATGCCGATCAGCGAGCCGGTGCCGATGGTGGCCATCTCGCCGCTGGCCTGTTCGCCGGCGGCCGCCGCATGCAGCACCACGCCGCCGGTGACGACCTCGGCCGCCTGCGCCTGCGCCAGCGCCGCCTGCCGGGCATTCGCCAGCAGCGGCACCACTTGCTCCTGCGCCTGCAGGGAGAATGCGGACGCCTTCAGCTCCAGCAGCAGCAGCACGTAGGACTTGCCGTCGCGCTCCACGAACAGGCGGCCGTCGCGCGGACGCACCGGGGTTTCGCGCGCGCGTTCCTGTATCCAGCCGGCGAACAGGCCGAAGGGATCGTCCTGCCAGGCGCCCAGCTTGGGGCCGCCGAACGCGCCGTACATGCCGGCCAGCGCCTGCTGGCTCCACTGCTGCGGCGAGGCTTGCGCCAGTTGCGCGCGCTGGGCCTCGGTCAGCAGCAGCGTGCGGCTGTTGCCGAACACGTTCAGCCATTGCTCCTGCAACTGGGCCGAGCCCGCCATCGGCGCCACCAGCGCGGCCTGCGGGCGCAGCGCGGCGAGGTAGGCGTCGGCGGCGCGGGTGGCGCGCTCCCAGTCGGCGTCGCCGACCAGCACCACCACCTTCTGCTGCGAGGTGTCGACCATGTGCGAGAAGGCTTGCTGCAGCACCGCGTCGTTGCGCGAGGACGGCAGCAGGGCCAGGATGTCGGTGTCGGGGCTGGCGCGCTGGCCCAGCCACAGCCAGGCGTTGTGGCCGGCCAGCAGCAGCACGGCCAGCAGCCACAGCGCCGCCAGCCGGCGCTGCAAGGATCCTGCCTTGGGTCCGGACTTAGTCAAACATCGCCCCTTCTTCGGCCGTCAGCGCGGACTCGCCGGTCTTGATGGCGGAAAACACGATGTCGGTGCGGTCGCCGCCGGCTTCCTTCATGCCGACGCGCTCGACGTAGGCGCCGCCGTCCAGTGTGATGTCGCCGATGGCCTTGGCCAGCGCCGGCTGGCGCGCCTTGAGGGCGACATGCCACGGGCCCTTGCCGTTGTTGCCGATCTCGCCGTCCAGCTCGAACAGCGAATCGAGCTGGCTCAGGTCACCGGCCAGCAGCGAAAACAGCACGCTGTTGATCATCTTGACCACCGGCTCCTGCTGCGCGTCCAGCTTCATCGCCACGCGGCCGTTCTGCATCTGGACGATGGCGTCGCGCGTGATGCGCAGCGTGTTGGGGAAGGGCTGCAGCGTCTGCCACAGGATGCCACGGCCTTTGAGCACGCAGAAGCGGCCGTTGGATTGCAGCGGCTTCTTGATGCCGGTCAGCTGCTTGGTCTGGTCGAAGCGGCCGCACATCACGGCCGGTTTGGCCAGTGCGGCCTGGATATGCTGCACCGGGGCGGCGGCGCGGGCCGGCAATGCGGCGGCCAGCGTTGCGCCCAGCAGCAGGGAGGTGAAAAGGGGTTTGCAGGAAATCATGGGGCGGGGGGAATCAGTCCGAGCTTGTGCCACAGCACCGGCGGCGACACGAAGCACATCTCACGGTTGGAAATCTGCACCGCCACCTGAACGGTGGCGGCGCGCGTCAGGCGGGCGCCGGTGACGGCGTCGCTGACCTGGTAATCGATCTTGAGGCGGTTTTCCCACTCGACCACGGCCGCCGCGACCTTGATGCGCTGGCCGAAGGTGGCCGGCGCCGCATAGCGCAGGTGCAGGTCGATCACCGGCCAGGCGTAGCCCGAGTCCTTCATGGCCGGGTAGTTGTAGCCGAGCTTGTCGAGCAGGGCGCAGCGCGCGGTTTCCAGGTACTCGACGTAGCGGCCGTGCCAGACGATCTCCATCGGGTCTAGGTCGTAGAACTGAATCTGCAGCTCGACCTCGGCCTTCCACGGCGAATTGGCCAGCGTCAATTTGCCCGAGGGCAAGCTGGTGCGGGCCTGATGGGCCAGCGGTGAAACGGGGGCGTCACTCATACAGCGTCCAGGCCTGTTGGCGGATACGTTGGAGCAGCAGGCGCAGGTCGGGTTCCAGCATGCGGTCTTCGTCGACCACCGCGATGTCGCGCGCCAGCGCCTCCTGCATGGCGGCCAGGCGGCCACCCGGCAGGTCGCCCAGCGGGGTGTCGCCCGGCTGCTGGCGTTGGCTGCGCAGCCAGGCACCCTGGCGCACGGTGATCAGCAGCGCCGCCGCCACCTGCTCGGTCAGCTCCAGCACGCGCAGGCAGTCGCGTGCGGCGATGGTGCCCATGCTGACCTTGTCCTGGTTGTGGCACTCGGTCGAGCGCGAGAACACCGAGGCCGGCATGGTCAGCTTGAGCGCTTCCGCCGTCCAAGCCGAGGCGCTGATCTGCAGGGCCTTCAAGCCATGGTTGATGGACGCGCGCGGGCCGGTGGCGCCGGAGAGATTGGAGGGCAGGCCGTTGTTGTAGCGGTTGTCCACCATCAGCGCCATCTGGCGGTCCAGCAGGTCGGCGATGTTGGCCACGGCGGTCTTCATGCTGTCCATGGCGAAGGCGATGTGGCCGCCGTAGAAGTGGCCGCCATGCAGCACGCGCTCGCCGTCCGGATCGATCAGGGGATTGTCGTTGGCGCTGTTGAGCTCGTTTTCGATATAGCTGCGCAGCCACGGCAGGGCATCGTTCAGCACGCCGATCACGTGCGGCGCGCAGCGTACCGAATAGCGGTCCTGCAGGCGCTTCTCGTTGCGGTGCGGCTGGTCGCACGGCAGGTCGGCCTGCAGCCAGGCGGCAACCTGCTGCTGGCCGGGGTGCGGCTTGGCCGAGAACAGGGTGGCGTCGAAATGGTGGGCGTTGCCGTCCAGCGTGAAGCTGGCCATGGCGGTGATGCGCGTGGCCAGGCGGCACAGGTATTGCGCGCGGTCGTAGGCCAGGCAGGCCAGCGCGGTCATGACGGCGGTGCCGTTCATGATGGCCAGGCCTTCCTTGGGGCGCAGGCGCAGCGGCGTCATGCCGGCATCGGACAGGGCCTGCGCTGCGGGAATCTGTTGGCCGTCGCGCCAGACGTCGCGTTCGCCGCACAGCACCGCCGCCAGGTAGGACAGCGGTGTCAGGTCGCCGCTGGCGCCGACCGAGCCCTCGCTGGGGATCAGCGGCAGCAGGTCGTGTTGCAGCAGCGCTTCGATCTGCTGCAACAGCGCCACGCTCACGCCCGAGAAACCTTGCGTGAGCGAGTTCAGGCGCGCGGCCAGGATGGCGCGCGTCTGCTCGGGCGAGAACAGCGCACCCAGGCCGCAGCCGTGGTAGGTGTAGAGATGGTGCGGCAGCTCGGCCACCAGTTCCGGCGGTACGGTGACGGTGCAGGAGTCGCCGTAGCCGGTGGTGACGCCATAGATGGTGCCGTCTTCGCGCAGCAGGCGGTCGAGGAAGTCGGCGCCGCGGCGGATGCGGTCCAGGAACGGCGCCTCGCCGGACAGCGCGGCGCGGCCCTTGCGCTGCGACAGCGCGACCACGTCTTCGATGGTCAGCGTGCGTGCGCCGAAAATGATGTTGGGGGAATCAGTGTGGGACATGTTGGTCATCGAGGGCGGAGTCCGCCCAGAAATCGTAGAAGTTGAACCACTGGAAAGGCGCCTGCAGGCAATGGAATTCGAGCCGGGCCGCGTAGTCTGCGGCCAGCTCGTCCAGGCGTTGGTCGCGCTGTTTGCGCGGCAACTCGACCAGGTCGCGGAAGAATTCGAAACTTACTTCGGCGCCCTGCGCGGTGCGCCGCGAAAACATCAGATACACCGGGCAGCGCAGCAGCGAGGCCAGTACGTAGGGGCCGACCGGGAAGGGTGCGCTGCGTCCCATGAAGGCGGCGCGCGCCACGCGCGGATTGGGCGAGACCGGGATGCGGTCGCCCGCGATCACCACGAACTCGCCCTGCGCCACCTTGTCGGCCAGCATCATGGCGGTGGCCGGCGACATGTCGGTCACCTGCATCAGGTTCAGCTGGCTGCGCGGGTCGAGCTGGGCCAGCATGCGGTTGAAGGCCTGGGCGTGCTTGGTGTGCACCAGCACGGTCAGCTTCACCTCGGGATGATCGCGCCCCATCACGCGGCACAGCTCCAGGTTACCCAGGTGGGTGCAGATGATGAGTCCGCCGCGCCCTTGCTCCACGGCGGCGGCAATGTGTTCCTGGTCGCGCAGCGTGACGCGGTCGGTGCGAAACAGTCCGCCCCACAGCAGCATCTTGTCCAGCAGGCTCTCGCCGAAGGCGGCGAAGTGGCGGAACACGCCGCCGATGCCGGCCGGAAGACACAGGCCCGGACGGTAGGCCTGCACCTGCAGCAGATAGGCGCGCGACGCCCGCCGCGCGCGGCCGTTGGCGGCGATGTACCAGCACAGCACCGGGTATAGCATCAGGCGAAACGGCAAGCGGCCGCACAGCCGGTAGACCGTAAACAGCAGGCGCATGCCGGCCACGAAGCTGACCTCGTTGATCTGCGCCCAGTGGCGCGTCTGTTTGTGCGCCGTCATCGCGGCGGCCCCGCCAGCGCGCGGCCCAGTTTGCGCGCCAGCAGCAGCGGCGAGCGCGGCAGCATGCCGAAGAACAGCCGCGCATGCATGCGCGAGATCAGCACGTTGTCCAGCCACACCTTGAAGTGGGAGACGCCGTCGGTGGGGTAATGCACGCGCGTGGGCTGGTCGAGAATGCGCAGCCCGCGCCATTGCAGGCGCACCAGGATCTCGGTGTCGAAATCCATGCGGCGGCCGATGCGCACGCTATCCAGCAGTTTCAGCACGGGCGCCAGCGGGTACACACGAAAGCCGCACATGGAGTCGCTGATTTCCAGCGACAGGGTGTTGATCCAGACCCATACATGGGTCAGGTAGCGCGCGTACAGGCGGCCCTTGGGGATGCTCTCGTCGTAGACCGGCTTGCCGTTGATGACCGCGCGCGGCGCGGCCAGCGAGGCGGCCAGGAAGCGCGGGATATCAGCGGCGTCGTGCTGGCCGTCGGCGTCGATCTGCAGCGCATGGCTGTAGCCGGCCCGGGCGGCGTGGCGCAGGCCGGTGATCACGGCGCCGCCCTTGCCCTGGTTGACGGCGTGGACCAGCAGCGTGACCTGTTGCGGATGGGCTGCGGCGATCTCGCGCAGCACCTGCGCGCAAGCCGCGCTGCAGCCGTCGTCGACCAGCACGCAGTGCAAGCCGTGGGCCAGCACCGCATCCACCACGGCGCCGATGGCGTGCTCGTGGTTGTACACCGGGATGACGGCGGCGGTGGTCGGGGCGATGGTCAGGGCGTCATTCATTGAATCAGTCATTGCGGCCCCAGCATAAAGCGCCCGCTGGCATGCTGCCCGCCTTCGGAATGCAGGCGGAAACTCAGCGCGCTCTTGGCGGCGTCGTATTGCAGTTCCAGCGTCACGACGGCGCCGGGCACGACCACGCGCTGGAACTTCAGCGCCGCCACACCCAGAAAGCGCGGCGGCATCTCGAAGTAGCGGCGGCCCAGCAGCAGCGCCCAGTCGGTCTGCACCACGCCGGGCAGGATGGGCGAGCCGGGGAAGTGGCCCTCGAAATACAGCAGATCAGGCGGGATGCGCAGCGACAGCCGCACTGCGTCGACGTCGCGTTGCAGCTCGGTGATGTCGGGCAGCGTGGGGCGGGGCGATGCGGCGGGGGCGGACGTTGCCGGTTCTAGCAGCGCGGTCAGCGCGGCCACGGTGATCTTGCCTTGTTGGTTCACCGGCATGGCGTCCAGGTAGCGCCACAGGCGCGGCAGCGCGATGCCTTCGATGGCGCCGGCCAGCGCCGTGCGCAAGGCGGCGTTCATGGCCGGCTTGCCGCGTTGCGCCAGTAGTTGCCGGCCGTCCGCGGTGGGCACCGCGAAGGCGGCGATGAACTGGCGCCCGCGTTTGCCCTCGTGCACCAGCACGCGCGCCTCGGCCACCAGCGGCGAGGCCAGCAGCAGGCGTTCGATCTGATCCAGCGAGATGCGTTTTTCTTCCAGCTTGACGATGCGGTCGGCGCGGCCGTGCAGGGTGAAGCCGCGGTTGGCGCCATCGCGCATCTCGGCGCGGTCGGCCATGGCGAACCAGCCGTCGTCGGGCAGGTGCGGCGAGCGCACTTCCAGCGTGCCCTCGGCGTTCACGCGCGCGTCCACGCCGGGCATGGCCTGCCAGCGCTCTTCGCGCAGCGCCGGGTCATGGTGCGGCTGGCGCCAGGCGATGCCGCCGGTCTCCGAGCTGCCGTAGATTTCCAGCGGGCGCTGGTCGAACAGCTGCCAGGTCTGGCGCGCGGCTTCTGCCGGCAACGGACCGCCGGAAGAAAATACCGCGCGCAGCAAGGCGGCATCGGGCAGCGTCGGTTGTTCGGGAAAACGCTTCAGGTGCGCCGGGCTGGAGAGCAGCGCCCACGGCCGCGGCGGCACCATGCGCTTCAAGTCTTCGGGGAAGAAGGCGCTTTGCGCATGCACCGCGCGTGCAGCCGGGATCGGCCACAGCACCTTGAACAGCAGGCCGTAGATATGTTGGTGCGAGACGGTGGCGACGATCTCGGCATCGTCCAGGCGATCACCGAACAGCGCCTCCAGCGTGGCGACTTCATTGGCCATCTGCGCCAGCGTCTTGGGGATGGCTTGCGCCTGGCCGGTGCTGCCGGAGGTGTAGACCACCAGGCCCGGGAAGCCGGCCGGCAGTACCGGCCAGGGGGCATCGTCACCGGCCGTCGGCGCCAGGTGCGACTCGCTCAGGCGCAGCGGCTGCCAGGCCGCGTCGATATCGCCGACCAGGCCGTCGACTTCGCCTTGCAGGGCGCAGCAGGTGTCGGGCAGGGCGTCACTGGGCAGGTAGACCGTCTTGCCGGCCAGCCAGGCGCCGAACAGGGCCGCGGCGAAATGCAGGGAGTCCGTATGGAACAGCGCGAAGCGGCGTCCCGCGCTGGACTCCAGCAACCGGCGCCAGCCGAGGATCTCGCGACGGAACTGCGCGTTGCTCACGCTTGCGCCGTCGCGCCAGCCGATGACGTGCTCGGCGGGGAAATGTTGGAAGGGCAGTTGCAGCAAGTTCAGCGGCGTCGCGCCGCCCGCCTCACGCATGATGGCGGCGCCGCACGTGCAGGCGCACCAGGTATTCGCCGGCGAACAGCACGCCCATGGCGACATAGGAAATCACGCCGGTGTACATCGACCACACCGCAGGCGAGGCCCACAGCGCGGTGGCGAAGGCGATGGCGCCGTTGGCGGCGAAGAACACGCACCATACCTGCGTCACGCGGCGGGTATAGGCGATCGCGAAGGGCGGCAACTCCGGGTCACGCAGGCGCGCCAGGCGCTCGATCATGGACGGCGGATTCAGCAGGCTGTAGCCGAACAGCGCCAGCATGCCGATGCTGATGGCGACCGGATAGAGCTTGAGCGGCAGCAGCGCGTTCCAGTACAGCGCCGGCGCGGCCAGCGCCAGCGCGGCGATACCGGTCCAACGCACATGGCGGGAGAGGCGGCGCGAGGTCAGCAGCCGCACGCCGCCGATGGCCAGCAGCAGCAGCGCCAGCTGGCGAGGCTCCAGCCGGCCGTGCGCGCTCCAGATCAGCAGCGGATAAAGCAGGATCAGCAGCGTGCCGAGCAGGGTCGACAGCTCAGGCCTTTTCATCCGTACCCATCAGCGTGGCCAGCACGTCGACCACGTCCTGCACGGTGCGCACGGTACGGAAGACGTCCGGCTGGATGCGCTTGCCGGTCATCTGATTGAGCTTGACCACGATGTCGACGGCGTCGATGCTGTCGATGTCGAGGTCGGTGTAGAGGTTGGACTGAGGCGTGATCGCAGCCTTGTCGAGCTCGAACATCTCATGCAGCATGTCGACGATCCAGGAGTAGATCTCGTCCTTGTTCATGGTGGGGGCCAAAGTGGTCATCATGAGCCTTTATTTGTTTCTCGTTGCCGTTATTGCTTGTGGCTGGCGACCAGCGCCGCCAGCGCCTGTACCGAAGCGAAATGCTTGCGGGTTTCTTCCGAATTTGCCGACAGCGTGATGCCGTAGCGTTTTTGCAGCGCCACGCCCAGTTCCAGCGCGTCGATCGAGTCCAGTCCCAGTCCTTCGCCGAAAAGCGGCGCGGCGCTGTCGATGTCAGCAGGGCCGATGTCTTCCAGTTCCAGAACCTCGATGATCAGTTCCTTGATTTCTTCTTCGAGCTTTTGCATCGACTAGCTTTCTTTCATGAAGTGCTGTTGCAGGTAAGTGGTCAGCTGGCGCGCGGCCAGTGTCGGGTTGTCGGCGCACGCCGGCGCATCGGCGCCGATGGCGTGATCGATGTGGATGTCCTGGCCGATCTGCACGGAAAACAGCGGGATCGTGTCCGGCACGTCCCACCATTTCTCGCCCTTGCTCAGCGTGAGCGGGGTGCAGCGGATGTATACCGGCGTGATCGGGCATTCGCCGCGCACCGCGACGTTGGCCGCGCCGCGCTTGAAGGTCATGTTGCCGTCGATGGGCGTGCGCGTGCCTTCCGGGAAGATGATCAGGTTGCCGCCGCCGCGGATGGAGTCGATGCAATCGTCGATCAGGTCCGGGCCCTGCTCGTTGCTGATGTAGCCGGCCGCACGGATCGGCCCGCGCGTGAAAGGATTGCGCCACAGCGCATTCTTGACGATGCAGTCGGCATGCTGCACGAAGGCCATCAGCAGCACGGTGTCGATCAGTGTGGGGTGATTGGCCAGAATCAGCAGGCCACGACGGCGCAGGCGCTCCAGTCCGGAGATTTCATAACGGATCACGCCCAGCGCGCGCATCATCTCGACGAAGCTGCGAAAAGCCAGGCGAATCACCTGGCGCGCCAGCAGCACGCGGCGCCGACGGTCGCGTACGGCCAGGTCCAGCAGGGGAAAGACGATCAGGCGCAGCATCAGTCCGCCCAGGCCGAACATGGCGAAGGAAAAGCCGGTGCCGGCCACGCGCCAGCCGCGGTTGAGGCGTTTGCCGAGCTGCTTGGTGGTGCGCTCAATCATGGCGCATCCAGTGCCAGCGGCGGCCGTCGGCCTGGCGCACCATGCCGTCCCGGTCGCGGGCAAGGAAAAAACGCAGCACGTCGATGCCGCCGGGAGCGGCGTCGGGCACGGCCGTCTGGCCGGCTTCGGCAGCGCTCCACTGCAGAGACAGGGTGGGCAGCGGGCCGTCCTCGTCGGCGGCCTGCATCAGCCAGGCCCAACCGAAGGGCTGCTCGCGGCAGTCGGCGTAGTCTTCAAACGCCTCGGGCAGCGGGCCGTCGGCCGCCACCAGCAGCACCTGCGGGGCGCCGTCGGCCAGCAGGCCGCAGGCCTCGATCACGGCGTGTTCGACGGTGCTGTGGCCGGCGGCGATGGCGATGCTGTTGCCGCGCGCGCGGCGTGCGATGGAAAACAGGCCGGCGTTGGCGTTGTGCACCGACAGGCTGAACGCGGTCGGCGACAACGTGGTCCCGTTGGACAACTCCTCAAGCAACTCGACCGAACGCGAGCATTCGCCGTGGCGCGAGGCAAATACAACGGGGGTGTCTTCGGCGATGCCGTGCGCAGGCAGGGCGGCATAGGCGGCTTCCAGGGCGATCTTGCCGGTCGCGCTGGCGCGACGGCGCAGCATGGGCGGCATGGCTTTGACCGCCGGTTCTCCCGAACCGGCTGCCGACAGATTGCCGCTGACCCATTGCTGCCAGGCTTCTGCGGAATCGATTCCCGGAACCCATGCCGCATGCGATGCAACAGTAAAACTGACATCCCCAAAAAGCATATCTTCAAAAAGCGGCGAGGCTTTTGTCTTAGCTGTAATTCATTGGCCGGATCCATCCTCCCTCATGCGAACCGTTTTTTGACGAGAGATTCTGCAGCAGAGGCCCCCAGCCCGTTTTTGTTGTTGATGTACGGGCCGAATCCGGTGGCGAAAAAGTTAAATTTTGTAAGCGGGAATGGTACGACAAAACACCTGAATAAACACGAATTTACACTGAAAACTCAGGCCAAAAAAAAGGCAGGAACGAGATTATCGTACCCACCTGATTTTTGTTGTCCGCGCGAGACGATAACGTCCAGCGCCAAACGATTGTCTGCAGCCATTGCTTATGCAATTTTTGCTGGTGCCGGGAGCCGGAATCGAACCGGCACGCCTTGCGGCGCGGGATTTTGAGTCCCGTGCGTCTACCTATTCCGCCATCCCGGCAACGCAAGCCGAACATTATGACGCGTTTTGCCACTGCGAGCAAGAGGTGCGGCCATCGGCCGCCGGGGATTATTTGCCGCAGACGGCCTCGATGGCGCGTTCGCCGGTCGAGCCGGGGATGGGGTCTTGCAGCTTCACGTCCGCATAGGCCAGCTGGGGCGCCAGCAGCAACTGGCCCTTGCCGTCCGGCTGGGCGTACATCTTGCGGCTGCCGAAGCCGAGCTGGCGATTGTTGCAGTCGAAATAGGCGGTCGAGACTTCCGACGAGTAGTAGGTCTTGCTGCCCTGGCCCATCAGCAATTGCGGCCGGGTCCAGTTCAGCAGGATCTGCGCCTGGCGGATGCTGCGGGTGACGACGATGCTGTTCTTGTCGACGAAGAAGCTGCCGATGGTGTTGTCGCCCAGCGGCGACCATTCCGCATGCGCGGAGGCGGCGACGCAACACAGCGCCAGCGCGGTCGCCATGCGTGCCGACGCGCGCAGGACGGAGGAGGGGGAAATCTGTACATCCATATCGGCAGAGTGCGCCGCGATCACCGGGTGCGACGGCATCAGCTGAACATCACGGCCAGCATGGCCACGTCGTCTTCCAGCAGCAGCGCCAGCGTGACACCCCAGAACAGCGTTTCCGCCGCCAACAGGTGCCACGTGCGCTGCAGGTTCGAATGCTTGTTCAACACCGGGATCGCGAAAGTTTGAGTTGCAGCAATCCTAACATGCGCGCGACGAACGGTCATCGCACGCGGCGGCGGGGCGGCCCGCCGCCGCTGCGCTGCCGCCAGGCTTACTTCAGTCCGGCCGGGTCGCGCCCGATGGTGGTGAAGATCTCCGTCATCAGTTCCTTGCCCACGCGCTTTTCCATCTCGTGATAGACCGGCGCCTGTGCCTTGCGCCATTCGTCCTTGTCCTGCGCGGTCATGGTCAGGATCTTGGTCTTGCCGGTCTGGCGGATTTCCTCCAGGGCGTCGTCGTTTTCCTTTTTCGAATTGCTGTTGAAGTAGGTGGTGGTGTCCGTGACAGCCTGGTCCATGATGGGACGGAGGTCGGCCGGCAGCGCATCCCAGAAGCGCTTGTTGGCGATCAGCACGTAGCCGTGGTAGCCGTGTTCGGAGACCGTCAGGAATTTTTGCACCTCATAGAACTTGGAGGTGCTGACGATGGACGGCGGATTTTCCTGGCCGTCCACCACGCCGGTCTGCAGGCCCTGGTACACCTCGGCGAACGCCATCACCTGCGGCAGCGCACCCACCGCGCGGGTGCGCGCGTCGATCACCTTGGAGGACTGGATGCGGATCTTCATGCCCTTGATGTCGCCCGGCTTGACGATGGGACGGTTGGAGGTCCAGTCGAGGAAGCCGCTGTCCAGCATGGCCAGGCCGGTGATGCCTTTGCTGTCGAGCTTCTTGAGCAGCTTGTGGCCGATCGGGCCTTGCGTGACCTTCTGCGCCTGCTCCATGTTATCAAACAGATAGGGCAGGTCGAACACCTCGAACTCGCGCACGCCGATCGGGCCGAACTTGCCGAAGGTCGGGGCCAGCATCTGCACCGAGCCCAGCTGCAGCGCCTCCAGCTCTTCCTTGTCCTTGTAGAGCTGGCTGTTGGCGTAGACCTCCACCTTCACGCGGCCCTGCGTGCGTTCTTCCACGATCTTCTTGAAATACTCGGCGGCCTTGCCCTTGGAGGTGTTGGTCGCCACCACATGGCTGAACTTGATGACGATGGGTTGTTGGGCGAGGGCGGAGCCGGCGCCCACGGCCAGCTGTGCAAGCAGGGCGAGCGCGCCCAGGGTCTTCCAGGACTTCATCTTTGTCTCCTTCGTTATTGTCATGGCGGCACGGCGCCGCCTGCGGGCCTGCAATGCTGCTGCTCCGCTCTGCGGCGGATGCGTGAACAATAGGGTGATGACGGGATGCTGCGTATTGCCTGATGTTGCCGGATGTTGCCTGCTGCGGTGGGGCCGGCGGGCGCGAGCCCGCCGGTGAAGCGGCGGCCGGGAAGCCGCCTGGAGTGTGTTGCCGTCGGCTCAGATCGCCGCGGCGATCGCCTTGCCGACGGTGGTGGTGTCGCCCTTGCCGCCCAGGTCAGGCGTCTTGGGGCCGTCCACCAGTACGCGTTCCACCGCGGCCAGGATGGCGTCGTGCGCCTGCTTGTACTTGGCGTCGCCGTTGCCGAGGAAGTCCAGCATCATCGCGCCCGACCAGATGGTGGCGATGGGGTTGGCGATGTTCCTGCCGAAGATGTCCGGCGCCGAGCCGTGCACCGGCTCGAACAGCGAAGGCAGTTCGCGCGAGGGGTTGATGTTGGCCGACGGCGCGATGCCGATGGTGCCGGCGCAGGCCGGGCCGAGGTCGGACAGGATGTCGCCGAACAGGTTGGAGGCCACCACCACGTCGAAGCGATCCGGGTTCAGCACGAAGTGCGCGGTGAGGATGTCGATGTGGTACTTGTCGCGCTTCACGTCCGGATACTGCTTGCCCATGGCTTCCACGCGCTCGTCCCAATAGGGCATGGTGATGGCGATGCCGTTGGACTTGGTGGCCGAGGTCAGGTGCTTCTTGGGACGGCTTTGCGCCAGGTCGTAGGCGAACTTCAGGATGCGGTCGGTGCCCTTGCGGGTGAACACCGATTCCTGGATCACGGTCTCGCGCTCGGTGCCCTCATACATGCGGCCGCCGATGGAGGAATATTCGCCTTCGGTGTTTTCGCGCACCACGTAGAAGTCGATGTCGCCGGGCTTGCGGTTGGCCAACGGGCAGGGCACGCCGGGCATCAGGCGCACCGGACGCAGGTTGACATAGAGGTCGAACTCGCGGCGGAACTTCAGCAGCGAGCCCCACAGCGAGACGTGGTCAGGCACCGTGGCCGGCCAGCCGACCGCGCCGAAGAAGATGGCTTCAAAGCCTTTCAACTGGTCGAACCAGTCGTCCGGCATCATCTTGCCGTGTTTTTCGTAATAGCCGCAGTGGGCCCAGTCGAAGTGGGTGTACTCGATCTCGATGCCGAACTTCTTGCTGGCGGCCTCGACCGCGCGCAGGCCTTCGGGAATCACTTCCTGGCCGATGCCGTCGCCGGCGATGACTGCTACCTTGTGCTTGTTTGCCATGCGTCTTTCTCCTCGATGATGCGGCGCCTTGGCTGACGGAGTCTGGCGGCGCCTGTCGGAAGAAGATCATAAACGCAATCGCGCGGCGATCATGCACGCAATGGTGGTTCCATGAAACACGATTCGTGAATAATTGAGACGTGAAGCCAAGACGTGAAAAAGGCACTGCCGCGCAGTGCCTTTTCCTGTCCTGCTTTGATTGCGACGCCGTCTGCCGCTCAGCCGCCCAGCGGCTCCGCCCACAGCGCCACGCCCATGCTGTGTTCCTCGCCGGGCGCCAGCTCCACCAGGTCTTCCATGACGTTGGCGGTCTCGATGCACAGCATGCGCTGCCAGGCGTCGTCGGCGAACTGCGACAAGCGGCGTGCCTTGCTGGCCCAGGGATTCCACACCACGGCCGAGGTCGAGCCGCTGGCCTCGATGCGGATGCGGCGGTTCCAGCCGTCGTCGCGGATGGCCAGCTGCGGCGGCAGGTCGAGGTAGATGCGGTCGGTTTCGCTGCTGACCACCAGCGCGCGCTTTTGCAGGCGCTCGGCCCAGCCCTCCAGGGTCTCGATGTAGCGTTGGCCTTCCAGGCCTTCCACCGTCGCGTTGTGGATGCTGCTGACCGCAAAGTAGCTGTGCAGCGCCTGTGACAGGGCGATGTGCTGCTCGCTGCCGTTGCGGGTGGCCAGGTTCAGGTGCAGGCGGTCGTCCAGCACGATGTCCAGGCGCAGCTCCAGCCCGTGGGGCAGGTGGCGCAGGCTGGGCGAATCGGTGACCGGCGGGATCGCCAGCGACAGGCGCACGGTGTCGCCTTCGATGGCGTTCTCCACCAGGATCCAGTCGATGCCGCGCACCAGGCCGTGCGCCGGCAGGCGGCCGCCCGAGTGCAGCGCCTGCACCTGCGGCGGATTGCGCATCAGGTCGCCGAACCAGGGCCAGCAGACGGGGATGCCGCCGCGCACCGAGTTGCCGGCCTCGAAGGCGGCTTCCTCGCTCATCCAGATCACCGGCTCCTGGCCGAACACCTGGTAGCGCAGCACCTGCGCGCCTTGCTCGGCGATCAGCAATTCGGCGCGCGAGGTCTGCACCCGCAGGCATTGCAACTGGTTGACTTCGATGCGCTGGATATGCGGCACTTCGGGCGGGACTTCTTGCTCCTCTGTGAAGATCATGCTGGGAAACTCCGAAAGATCATTGCGATACTGCAAGCCTGCCACATTTCAGCCATGCGCGGGAGGATTTGCCCCAGGCAGCGGCGGCGGATCATGACAAAACGGCAAATGTCGGCGACGCCGGGCGCTGACTATAATCCACGCATCGTAGACCTGATCCGACACATAACGTGAACAATTCCCCGATGCTCGAAGACCTGCGCCTGTTCTGCGTGGTCGCCCGCCGCAGCAGCTTTGCCGAGTCGGCCAAGGAAGTCGGCGCCTCGCCGGCCTACATCAGCAAGCGCATCGCGCTGCTGGAGCAGGCGCTGGGCGTACGCCTGTTTCACCGCACCACGCGCAGCGTGGTGATGACGGAAGAGGGCGGCAACGTGCATGAGTGGGCGCGCCGTATCCTGGACGACGTCGAGCAGATGATGGAAACCGTCAGCAGCGCCAAGCGCGTGCCGCGCGGGCTGCTCAAGATCAGCACCAGCTTCGGGCTGGGGCGCAAGTTCGTCTCGCCGATCCTGTCGCAGTTCGCGGCGCTGCATCCTGAGCTGAAGATCCAGCTGGAGCTGGTGGACCGCCAGATCGACCTGGTCAACGAAGGTATCGACCTCGACATCCGGGTCGGCCCGGTGCACGAGCCGCAGCTCTTTTCCAAGCGTATCCTCCCCAGCCAGCGCGTGCTCTGCGCCAGCCCCGCCTATCTGAAGCGGCACGGCGTGCCGACCGAATTGTCGGCGCTGCGCCAGCACCAGTGCCTGGTGATCCGCGAGCGCAACCAGTCTTTCGGCATCTGGCGCATGATGGGCCCCAAGGGGCAGGAGACGGTGAAGGTGTCGGGCGGGCTGGCGTCCAACCACGGCGAGATCATCCACCAGTGGGCGGTCGACGGCCACGGCATCATCCTGCGCTCGATCTGGGACGTGGCCGAGAGCATCAAGCGCGGCCGCCTGGTGCGGGTGCTGCCGCAGTATTACCAGGAGGCCGATCTGTGCGCGGTCTATCCGCTGCAGTTGAAGAATTCAGCCAAGGTGCGCGAATGCGTGCGCTTCCTGCAAAAGCACCTGGATGTGAATGCGCCGGCCTTGAACCTGTAGGGACGTCGCTGCGCCTCAGCGGCCGGCAAGCTGCTGGCGCACCACGCGCTCCAGTACATCGGCCACATGCATGACGGCGATGTCGTCATCGCTGCGCTGGTGGCGCTGCAAGTGCAACGACAGCCCGGCCACCGGCAGCGGGGGACGCAGGCAGCTCAGCGGCACCGGATGCGCGGCGGTGGCCGCCGGCACGCAATACATCGGCATCAGTGCGATCAGGTCCGAGCCTTGCAGCAGCGGCGCGGCCATCAGGAAGTTAGGCACCGTCATGCCTACCCGCGGCGCCAGGCCTTGCGCGGCCAGCTGCTCGTCCAGCATCTTGTTGAGCGTGTCGTGGCTCGATACCCGCAGGTGCGGATAGGCCAGCCATTTCTGCAAGGTCAGCTGCTGCGCCGCCGGATGGTCGTGCCGCATCACCGCCACGCAGCGCTCCTGCAGCACCTCGCGACTGCGTACCGGCGCCTGCGCGCGTGCGGGGGAGCCGATCACCAGTTCGGCCTCGCCGCGCTCCAGGCTGTCGGCTGCGGCCGCATCGTTTTTCCATGGCAGGAATTCCAGATCCAGCAGCGGCGCACTGGGGTGCAGCTCGGCGTACAGCGCCTGCGCCACGACCTGCGCGGGGTAATCCGCCATCAGCAGGCGTACGCGCCGCTGCATGCCGGCGACGCCGGCTTCCTGCTCGCGCGCGCCGTGGCCGATGGCCGCCAGCGCCTGCTGCAGCGGCGCGCGCAACGCCTTTGCCGCTTCGGTCAGCCGCATGGCTTGGCCGCCGTCTTCCAACAGCGGATCCCGGAACAGCTGGCGGCAGCGCTCCAGCGCACTGGCGGCGGCCGGCAGCGGCAGGCCGATGCGCGCGGCGCCGCGCGCCAGGTGCGCCTCGTCGAGGACGGCGTTGAGCAGTTGCAGGAGTTTGGGATCGATGGCGGAGAGATTCATGAAACGGGATGGTCTGGGGCACCCAGTCCCGTGCAGCAGGGGATTGCAGCCGGTTGGGGCGCGGCAGTGTAGCCTGATCAAGTGCGTCGGACAAGCAGCTTTGCACAATATTGCTGATAGAATGATATTTATTCTCATTCTCAACATTCCGGCGTCGCCGCTCACCAAGCCACGCAACAAGCGCGCGCCGCCGGTTTTCGGAATCCTACAATCGCGTCCCGACACCGGCTCATGTCTACTACCGATCCTCAGCATCGGCATCTGGAGATGCTCTACAGCGACCATCATGGCTGGCTCAAGGGCTGGCTGCGCGCCAAGCTGGGATGCACAGCGGACGCCGCGGATCTGGCGCAGGACACCTTCCTGCGCCTGCTCAATCGCGACGAGCGGGCCGACGGCGGTGATGGCGCTGCGCCGGCGCGCGACCTGCGCCAGCCGCGCGCCTACCTGACCCGCATCGCGCAAGGCCTGGTCATCGACCACTGGCGCCGGCGCGACGTCGAGCGCGCCTACCTCGACGCGCTGGCCAACCAGCCCGAAGCGGAGGCGCCGTCGCCCGAGACGCGCGCGCTGATCATCGAGACGCTGGTGCGCATGGACGCCGCGCTCGATGCGCTCAAGCCGCGCACGCGCGAGGCTTTCCTGCTGGCCCAGCTGGATGGCATGACCGGCCCCGCCATCGCGGCGCGGCTGGGCGTGTCGCTGGCTACCGTCGAGCGCGACCTGGTCGCCGGCTGGCAGCAGTGCTACCGGGTGTATTTCCTGTGAACGCCTTCGCCCATCTCGATCCCAAGCTGGTGGACCAGGCGATCGCCTGGAGCGTGCGCTTGCGCCTGCATGCGGGCGATCAGAAGCAACTGCAGGCGTTTCATGCGTGGCGCACCACCGACGCCCGGCACGAGGAGGCATGGCGGCGCATCGAATCAATGCAGCAGGCCATTGCGGCCTTGCCTCCCCAGCTGGCCGGTCAGGTGTTGGCGGCGCGCGCGGCGCAGAACGCGGGCCGCGCAGGTCGCCGCAACGCCTTGAAGCTGGCGCTGGGCGCGGTCATCGTGGGGGCGGCAGCCTATGCCGGCCGCGATACCCCGTGGATGGAAGAAGCCATGGCCGACTACGCCACCGGCGTCGGCCAGCGCCGGCAAGTGGTGCTGGATGACGGCACCGAGCTGCTGCTCAATACCGGCACCGCGATCAATGTTCGCTATGCGGCGCAGCAGCGCGTGGTGGAGGTGCGGCGCGGCGAGGTCATGATCACCACCGGGCGCGACCCGTCTTCGCCCACGCATCGCCCGTTCCTGGCCAGTACCGACGACGGCGTCATGCTGGCCAAGGGCACGCGCTTCCTGGTACGCAAGGACGGTGAGCACACCCGCCTGACCGTGCTGGAGCACGCAGTCGAACTGAATAACGGCAGCAGCGCGCCGGTGCTGGCGCAGGCGGGGGACAGTTACTTCATGTCGCGCGCCGCGATCTGGAAGGCCGGCGTGGCCGAGTTCGATCCCAGCGCCTGGACTGAGGGCCTGATCGCCGCGCGCGAGATGCCCATGGCGCGCTTCGTCGCCGAACTGTCGCGCTATCGCCCAGGCCTGCTGCGTTGCGACCCGTCGGTCGCCGATTTACCTGTCTCGGGTATTTTCCAGCTGGCCGATACCGACCGCACGCTGGAGGTGCTGCTGGCGACCCAGCCGGTGGCCGCCCTGTACCGCACGCGCTGGTGGGTCACGATCATCCCGCGGCGGCCTGAATAGGCCGTGGCGCCGGGCAGATAAAAATATTTTAAAAAACATGAGGGGATTGTCGAAGTGCCCCGGCATACAGGTTGAAGCTCCCATCAACCTGACCAGTGCCACCCTCGAACTCCATGTCCATCCGATATCAAGCGCCGGCCGCGTCTGCTGCCACGATTTGCGCCTCCTCCGCCGTTCCCGTCCCTCGTCCGCTGGCTCACGCCGTCGCCGGCGCCTTGCTGGTGCTGGCGTTCGGCCTGCCGGCGGCGCAGCCTGCCTGGGCGCAGGCTTCCACCGGCAGCGCCGCCGCGCATGCCTACCGTATCCCCGCCGGTCCGCTGGACGCCACGCTGGACCGCTTTGCCCGCGAAGCCCGCATCACCCTGGCCTATGACGCGGCCAGCCTGCGCGGCCTGCAAAGCGCAGGCCTGAACGGCAGCTATACCGTCGACGCCGCCCTGGCCGCGTTGCTGTCCGGCAGCGGCATGAGCGCGGTGCGCCTGGCCGAGGGCGACTACACGGTGCGCGCGGGCGGGGTAACACCGGCGGCAGCGCCGGCGTCAACATCGCTGCCGACCGTGATCGTGAAGGACCGCGCCGAAGCCGAAACCGCGCTCACTCCAGTGGTCGGCAACGTGGCGCGCATCAGCCGCGTCGGCACCAAGACCGATACCTCGCTGAAAGAAACGCCGCAAGCGATCTCCGTGATCACGCGCGACCAGCTCGACGCCCAAGGCGTGGAAAGCCTGGCCGAAGGCCTGCGCTACACGCCCGGCGTGGTCACGCAATACGGCAACACCGACCTGCGCTACGACTGGCTGACGGTGCGCGGCTTCGTGCCGGGGCGTTACCTGGACGGCCTGCGCCTGCCGTTCGGCTCGCGCGGTTACGCGCAGCCGCGTATCGAACCCTTCGGCCTGGAGCGCATCGAGGTGCTGAAGGGGCCGTCGTCGCTGCTCTATGGACAGGCGGCGCCGGGCGGGCTGGTCAACATGGTCAGCAAGCGCCCCACCACCGAGACCGTGCGCGAGGTCGAGCTGCAATACGGCAACAACAACCGCAAGCAGCTGGCGGTGGACCTGGGCGGGCAGTTCGACGAGCACAGCGATCTCAGCTATCGCCTGGTCGCGTTGGGACGCAAGAGCGACACCTCGTATGACTATGTGAGCGAGGAACGAACCTACTTCGCACCGTCGCTGACCTGGCGTCCGAATGCCTCCACCCAGTTCACCCTGCTGGCCCAGTATCAGAAGATCGATTCCAAGGGCGGCGGCGGCGCGCCGGTGCTGCCGGCCAACGGCACGCTCTACACTAGCGTCTATCCGGCGCTGTCGCGCAGCACCTTCGCCGGCGAGCCGAACTACGACCGCTTCTCCAACGAGCAGTATTTCGTCGGCTACGAATTCGAGCACCGCTTCAATGACGACTGGAGCGTGCGCCAGAACCTGCGGGTGGGTGAGGTCAATACCGAGACCAGGCGCGTGCAGGCGTTCTGCCTGTCCGCCGCCTCGTGCAATCCGTCGTCGCTGCAGCGCTACGCGTGGGCCTTCCCTGAGACCTCGCGCATGTGGACCATCGACAACCAGCTACAAGGCAAATTCAGTCTGGGCGCCACCCGCCACACCCTGTTGCTGGGCGCGGATTACTCTTCCGAGAGCAGCCACTACGAGGAAAGCAGCCTGAGCGTGCTGGCCGGCTCTTTCAACGCCTACGCGCCGGTCTATGGCCGCTACAGCGGCACGGTGCCGCCGGTGGCCACGCGCATCCAGCAGGATCGCGACCAGTTCGGCCTCTACCTGCAAGACCAGATCCGCCTGGATCGCTGGACCCTGGTCGCCGGCGGCCGTTACGACTGGGCCGATACCGATACCCTGACCACCACCAGCACCACCCGCACCCCGGTGCGCCAGCGCGACAGCGCCTTCACCGGCCGTCTCGGCCTGCTGTACAGCTTCGACAACGGCATCACGCCCTACGTCAGCTATTCCACCTCGTTCCAGCCGACCATCGGTGTGAGCCGCACCAGCGACCCGTTCAAGCCGACCAAGGGCAAGCAGACCGAGGCCGGCGTGAAGTACCAGCCGGATGGCTCGCGCACCATGGTCACGCTGTCGACGTATGAGATGACCCAGCAAAACGTGACCACGCCCGATCCGCTCAACACCAACTTCAGCGTGCAGACCGGTGAAGTGCGTGTGCGCGGCGTGGAGCTGGAGGGCAAGGTGCAGATCGACAAGGGACTGGACCTGATCGCCTCTTACGCCTATACCGACAGCAAGATCATGAAGGCCAACACCAGCGGCGGCGTCAACACCACCGGCAACCGCCTGGCCTTCGTCCCGCAGAACCAGGCCAGCGCCTGGCTGGACTACACCGTGCAGGATGCGGCGCTGGCCGGATTGGGCGGCGGCTTCGGCGCGCGTTACCTGGGTGAGAGCTTCGGCGACAACGCCAACCTCTATCACACGCCCGGCGTGACCCTGTTCGACGCGGCGCTG
The DNA here is from genome assembly GCF_017814915.1 of Herbaspirillum sp. LeCh32-8. Lineage (GTDB taxonomy): Bacteria > Pseudomonadota > Gammaproteobacteria > Burkholderiales > Burkholderiaceae_D > Herbaspirillum. The sequence goes on from NZ_JAGIPZ010000002.1 coordinate 461,161, forward strand.
CGCTACGACTTCGGCAAGACCAATGCGCAGCTCAAGGGCCTGCGCATTGCACTGAACGCCTCCAACATCTTCAACAAGACCTACGTCGCCGCTTGCCTGAGCGCGGCCGGGTGCTACTACGGTGACGGCCGCAGTGTCTACCTGACCTTGAAGTACGGCTGGTAAGCAAGTCTGAAAGCACCGCCGGCAGGCGTTCAATGCCGGCGCATATGAGAATGGCGCGGATGCAAGTCCGCGCCGTTTTTTATTTGTCCACAGCAATGGGGCAACTCAGCCGAAGGCTTCCTTCAGCGTCTGGATCTTGCCGGTGTCGGTGGCGTCGTAGCCGGCCAGGCCGTTGACCACGTTGCGGAAGGATTCCGACTGCAGGATGTCGATCACCGAGCGAACCAGCGGATCGTGCAGCGAGGCCGCGGGCAGGGCGAAGAAGTAGCGCTCGCGCACCAGCGGGATGAATTCCAACCCGAAGCGCTGCGACGCGGTCTGCACGCCGAAGCCGACGTCGGCCATGCCGCTGGCGATGAAGGCCGCCACCGCCGAGTGCGTGAACTCGGTGTTCTCGAAGCCGTTGATCTTCTTGTGGGCGATGCCGGCGTCGGCCAGCATCAGCTCCAGCAGCATGCGCGTGCCCGAGCCGGCCTCGCGGTTGACGAAACGCAGGTCGCTGCGCGTGAGGTCTTGCAGCGAATGCACGTTCTTGGGATTGCCCGGCTCCACGAACAGGCCCTGGGCGCGCACCGCCAAGTGGATCAGGCAGTCGCTGCGCTTGTTCAGCCACTTGGCGTAGGTGGCGATGGCCGGTTTTTCGAATTCGCCCAGCGGCACATGGAAGCCGGCCAGGTCGCATTCCTGGCGCGACAGCGCGGCCACGGCGTCGGTGCTGTGGCGATAGCGCACCTCGACCGGCAGGCGCGCCTCGTTGATCTTGCCCAACAGCGCAGCCACCGCGAAGCCGTGGCTGGCGTTCAGGCGCACCGTCTCCGACTTACCTTCCACCGTCTTGCCCAGCTCGATCTCCAGCTCCGAGGCCAAGGTGTCCAGGGTGGGAGAGAGGCGGGCCGTCACCAGGCGGTCGGCCCACAGCAGTTTGCTGGCGAAATCGGTCAGTGTTGTGCCGCGCCCACGGCCGCTCTCGATCAGCGAGTTGCCGAAAATACGCTCGGCATCCCGCAGCAGGCCCCAGGCGTGGCGATAGGAGTAGCGGATCTGCTGGGCGGCCTGGGCGATCGATCCGCTCTGCTGGATGGCGGTCAACAGGGTGAGCAGGTTGGCCGTGTCCAGCGGCGCCTCGTTGTCGTAGGCGATTTCCCAGTGGGGTTTGATGTGGACTTTATACATTTATGAAAAAGATAGCATATTAGGCTCGTCATTTTTAGGCGATAATTTCGCCGCAGTCTGCATAAATGATAAAAAATATATGCAGTGTTGTACATATATAAACAGAGAGGGATTTCACCGCAAACAGATGAGGCCGGCCTCCACCCGGTCTTTTCGGCCTTGCCGCGGTCTCCCTCCCGATCCACACCACACATATAAATATTCGGAGGAATAATGGCTTTCGATTTCCTGAACAAGGAACATACAGTCGCCAAGCCTGGCTTCAACCGTTGGCTGGTACCGCCGGCCGCGCTCGCAATTCACCTTTGTATCGGCATGGCCTACGGCTTTTCCGTGTTCTGGCTGCCGTTGTCGAAGGCCTTGGGCGTCACCGCGCCCATCGCCTGCGGCGCTGATGTCGGCTTCTTCGCCCAGATCTTCTCGTCCACCTGCGACTGGAAGATCTCGATGTTGGGCTGGATGTACACCATGTTCTTCGTCCTCCTGGGCATTTCCGCCGCGATCTGGGGCGGGTGGCTGGAACACGCCGGTCCCCGCAAGGCCGGTGTCGTGGCAGCGATCTGCTGGTGCGGCGGCCTGCTGATCTCCGCGCTGGGCGTGAAGACTCACCAGCTGTGGCTGATGTGGGTCGGCTCCGGCGTGATCGGCGGCGTCGGCCTGGGCCTGGGGTATATCTCGCCCGTCTCGACCCTGATCAAGTGGTTCCCTGACCGTCGCGGCATGGCCACCGGCATGGCGATCATGGGCTTCGGCGGCGGCGCGCTGGTCGGCACCCCGCTGGCTGACGCCCTGATGAAGAAGTTCGCCACCCCGACCTCGGTCGGCGTGTGGGAAACCTTCGTCGTCATGGCGATCATCTACTTCGTGTTCATGATGGCCGGCGCCTTCGGCTACCGCGTTCCGCCTTCGGGCTGGAAGCCGGCCGGCTGGACCCCGCCTGCCGCCAACAACAGCGGCACCATGATCACCCAGAACCACGTGCACGTCTCCAAGGTCTGGGGCATTCCCCAGTTTTGGCTGGTGTGGCTGGTGCTGTGCCTGAACGTGTCGGCCGGTATCGGCGTGATCGGCATCGCCTCGCCGATGCTGCAAGAAGTGTTCGGCGGTCACCTGCTGGGCCTGGACGTCGGCTTCAACGACCTGTCGGTTGAGCAGAAGGCGGCGATTGCCGCACTGGCGGCCGGCTTCACCGGTCTGATCAGCCTGTTCAACATCGGCGGTCGTTTCGCCTGGGCCTCGTGCTCGGACTTCTTCGGCCGCAAGATGACCTACGCGATCTTCTTTGTGCTGGGCTTTGTGCTGTATGTCAGCCTGCCGTGGTCGGCCAAGGGCCACAGCATCGCCCTGTTCGTCGGCGCGGTCTGCATCATCCTGTCGATGTACGGCGGCGGCTTCGCCACTGTGCCGGCTTACCTGGCCGACCTGTTCGGCACCCAGATGGTGGGCGCCATCCACGGCCGCCTGCTGACCGCGTGGGCGACCGCCGGCATCCTGGGCCCGGTGGTGGTGAACTACATGCGTGAATACCAGCTGTCGCTGGGCATGCCCAAGGACCAGGTCTACAACACCACGATGTACATCCTGGCCGGCATGCTGGTGCTGGGTCTGATCTGCAACCTGCTGATCCGCCCGGTTGCCGCCAAGCACTTCATGACGCCGGAAGAACTGGCCCATGAAAAGAAGCTGGCGCACGAGAAGTCGGCTGCCGAAGCGGCTGCCACCGCGTCCTCGGACGACATGTCCAAGATCGGTTCCGGCGGCAACCCGCTGGTGATCGGCCTGGCATGGGCCGCAGTGGGCATCCCGCTGATCTGGGGCATCACCCTGGTGCTGCAAAAGTCGGCCGTGCTGTTCCGTTGATCGACGACTGAAGCAAAAGCAATACCGCCGGCGTCCGCAAGGACGCCGGCAAGCGGCGAAAGCCGCTGACACAACCCGCAAGGGGAGCGCATCCGCAGGCGGGTTGTGTCAGCGACTATCAAGAAAAATAGCAAGCAGGAGCGAGGCTCGCCCGATCGAAGGCGGCCCGCATCCAAGTGTTCAGTACCAACCGACAAGGCAGGGAGAACATGCAACGACGGAGACAAGCTGTATCCATACGCGGAGCCGTTTCCCATGGCTTCGCGCTGCGCGCGTCATGGCGATGGCCATGGCGGACGCGCACGCCATCCTTTTTCCGTGTTCCCCATCTGACGTGTTTCAAGCAGGTCGACCCTTAGTCAAAGGGGCGACCTTACCCGGTTTCATTTGAAATTCGCGGCCGGCCACCAAGATCCCGAAGGGACGACGGCCGCACCAACGCAAGGCAGGAGACTTCAATGAACAGGCAACAGGTTTTCGACGTGGCGGCGGTGCGCGGCATCATCGCCGAACGTAAAGGGATGGCGGGCGCGATGCTGCCCATCCTGCACGGGATACAGGAGAAGGTCGGTTACGTGCCGGCCGACGCCGTGCCCATGATCGCAAGCGAGCTCAACGTTTCGCGCGCCGAGGTGCATGGCGTGATTTCCTTCTACCACTTCTTCCGCCAGCAGCCGCCGGGCAAGCATGTGGTGCAGGTGTGCCGCGCCGAGGCCTGCCAGGCGCGCGGCGCAGAAGCGCTGGCCGAACATGCGCAAAACGTGCTGGGCTGCGGCTTCCATGAAACCAGCGCCGACGGACAGTTCACGCTGGAGCCGGTCTATTGCCTCGGCCAGTGCGCCTGCGGCCCCAACATCGTGATCGACGAGGAGCTGCACGCCCGTGTCGGCGCCGACAAATTCCAGCGGCTGGTGCAGGCCAAGCGGGAGGCGACATGAGCGCCGATCTCAACAACGCCATCACCGTCTACGTCCCGCGCGACTCCACCGCGCTGGCGCTGGGCGCCAATGACGTGGCCGCGGCCATCGTCGCCGAGGCCGGCAAGCGCGGCATCAACGTCAACCTGGTGCGCAACGGATCGCGCGGCATGTTCTGGCTGGAGCCGCTGGTCGAGGTAGCCACCACGGCAGGCCGCATCGGTTACGGCCCGGTCGAGGCCGGCGATGTGGCATGCCTGTTCGATGCCAATTTCCTGAGCGGCGGCGAGCATCCACTTAAGCAGGGCGAGGTCGACGCCTTGCCCTACCTGAAGAACCAGGAGCGCCTGACCTTTGCCCGCGTCGGCATTACCGATCCGGTTTCGCTCGACGATTATCTGGCGCACGAGGGCTACGCCGGCCTGACCCGCGCGCTGGCCATGGAGCCCGAAGCGATCGTCCAGGCCGTGCTCGACTCCGGCCTGCGCGGGCGCGGCGGCGCGGCCTTTCCGACCGGCATCAAGTGGCAGACCGTGGCCGGCGCCAAGGCCGACCGCAAGTACGTGGTGTGCAATGCCGACGAGGGCGACTCCGGCACCTTCTCCGACCGCATGGTGATGGAAGACGACCCGTTCATGCTGATCGAGGGCATGACGATTGCCGGCCTCGCCGTAGGTGCCACGCACGGTTACGTGTATGTGCGTTCCGAATATCCGCACGCCATCGCCACCCTGAACGAAGCCATCGCCATCGCCGAGCAGCGCGGCTACCTGGGCGACGACATCCAGGGCTCCGGCAGGCAGTTTCACCTGGAGGTGCGCAAGGGCGCCGGCGCCTACATCTGCGGCGAAGAAACCGCCATGCTGGAAAGCCTGGAAGGCAAGCGCGGCGTGGTGCGCGCCAAGCCGCCGCTGCCGGCACTGGAGGGCCTGTTCGGCAAGCCGACGGTGATCAACAACCTGATCTCGCTGGCGTCCGTGCCCATCATCCTGGCGCGCGGCGCGGACTTCTACAAGAACTACGGCGTGGGCCGCTCGATGGGCACGTTGCCGTTCCAGCTGGCCGGCAACATCAAACACGGCGGCCTGGTGGAGAAAGCCTTCGGCCTGACGTTGCGCCAGCTGCTGGAAGACTTCGGCGGCGGCAGCGAGAGCGGCCGCGCCATCCGTGCGGTGCAGATGGGCGGCCCGCTGGGCGCCTACATGCCGCCAAGCCAGTTCGACACGCCGCTGGACTACGAGGCCTTCGCCGCCATCGGCGCCATGATCGGCCACGGCGGCCTGGTGGCCTTCGACGATACGGTGGACATGGCCAGGCAGGCGCGCTACGCGATGGAGTTCTGCGCGGTGGAATCCTGCGGCAAGTGCACGCCGTGCCGCATCGGCTCGACCCGCGGGGTGGAGGTGATCGACAAGATCATCGCCAACCAGGAGCGGGCGCAGCAAGTGCACCTGCTGCGCAGCCTGTGCGACACCATGGTCAACGGCTCGCTGTGCGCCATGGGCGGCATGACGCCGTTCCCGGTGCTGTCGGCGCTGAACCACTTCCCGGAAGACTTCGGCACGCCCCATGAGAAGGCGGCCTGATCCACTTATCGCATTGCGGAGGTTTGCATCATGAATCAGCTTAACGAAACCGATTACGGCACCCCGGCGCGGGTGTCCGAACAGGAAGTCACGCTGGAGATCGACGGCGTATCGATCACGGTGCCGGCCGGCACCTCGGTCATGCGCGCCTCGGTCGAGGCCGGCATCAACGTGCCCAAACTGTGCGCCACCGACAGCCTGGAGCCGTTCGGCTCCTGCCGCCTGTGCCTGGTGGAGATCGAGAAGGACGGCCGCAAGATGAAGGGCTATCCGGCCTCCTGCACCACGCCTTGCGAGCCGGGCATGAAGGTCAGCACCCAGACGCCCAAGCTGGCCGAGATCCGCCGCGGCGTGATGGAGCTCTACATCTCCGACCATCCGCTGGATTGCCTGACCTGCCCCACCAACGGCAACTGCGAGCTGCAGGACATGGCCGGCGCCGTCGGCCTGCGCGAGGTACGTTACGGCTACGAGGGCGAGAATCACCTGGAGATGAAGAAGGACGAATCCAACCCGTACTTCACCTACGATCCGTCCAAGTGCATCGTCTGCAACCGCTGCGTGCGCGCCTGCGAAGAGACGCAGGGCACCTTCGCGCTGACCATCAACGGCCGCGGCTTCGAGTCGCGCGTGTCGGCCGGGCAGATGGACAGTTTCATGGAGTCCGAGTGCGTCTCCTGCGGCGCCTGCGTGGAGGCCTGCCCGACCGCCACGCTCACCGAGAAGAGCGTGATCATGATGGGCCAGGCCAAGCAGAGCGCGGTCACCACCTGCGCCTACTGCGGCGTGGGCTGCTCGTTCAAGGCCGAGATGAAGGGCAACGAGGTAGTGCGCATGGTGCCGTACAAGGACGGCCAGGCCAACCACGGCCACTCCTGCGTGAAGGGACGCTTCGCCTGGGGTTACGCAACCCACAAGGATCGCATCCTCAACCCGATGATCCGCAAGAGCATCAATGACCCGTGGCAAGAGGTGTCGTGGGAGGAAGCGCTGGCGTATGCGGCCAGCGAGTTCCGCCGCATCCAGGCCAAGCACGGCAAGGATTCCATCGGCGGCATCACGTCCTCGCGTTGCACCAACGAAGAAACCTACCTGGTGCAAAAGCTGGTGCGCGCCGCCTTCGGCAACAACAACGTCGACACCTGCGCGCGGGTATGCCACTCGCCCACCGGTTACGGCCTGAAGCAGACGCTGGGCGAGTCGGCCGGCACCCAGACCTTCGACTCGGTGATGAAGTCGGACGTCATCATGATCATGGGCGCCAACCCGGCCTCCGGCCACCCGGTGTTTGCCTCGCAGATCAAGCGCCGCGTGCGCCAGGGCGCCAAGCTGATCGTGATCGACCCGCGCTCGACCGAGATGGTGAAGTCGCCCCATGTGCAGGCCGACTACCACCTGAAGCTGCGCCCCGGCACCAACACCGCCATCATTACCGCGCTGGCGCATGCCATCCTCTCCGAGGGGCTGCAGCAGGAGGATTACATCCAGGAGCGCTGCGACGTGAAGTCCTACGAGGACTGGAAGGCCTTCGTGCTGCGCCCGGACAATTCGCCCGAAGCCATGGCTGAAGTCACCGGCGTGCCGGCCGAGGCGATCCGCGGCGCCGCGCGGCTGTTCGCCACCGGCGGCAACGCGGCCATCTATTACGGCCTGGGCGTGACCGAGCATGCACAGGGCTCGACCACCGTGATCGGCATCGCCAACCTGGCCATGTGCACCGGCAACGTCGGCCGTGAAGGCGTGGGCGTGAACCCGCTGCGCGGCCAGAACAATGTGCAGGGTTCGTGCGACATGGGTTCCTTCCCGCATGAGCTGCCGGGTTACCGCCACATCTCGGACTCCACCGTGCGCGGCCAGTTCGAGCAAGCCTGGGGCGTGACGCTGAACCCTGAGCCGGGCCTGCGCATTCCCAACATGTTCGACGCCGCGCTGGAGGGCAGCTTCAAGGGCCTGTACTGCGAGGGCGAGGACATCGTGCAGTCCGACCCCAACACCCAGCACGTGGCCGCCGCGCTGCAGTCGATGGAATGCATCGTGGTGCAGGACCTGTTCCTGAACGAAACGGCCAAGTACGCCCACGTGTTCCTGCCGGGTTCTTCCTTCCTGGAAAAGGACGGCACCTTCACCAACGCCGAGCGCCGCATCTCGCGCGTGCGCAAGGTGATGCCGGCCAAGGCCGGCAAGTCGGACTGGGAAGTTACGGTGGCGCTGGCCGAAGCGCTGGGTTACCCGATGCCGTACAATCATCCCTCGGAAATCATGGATGAAATCGCCGCGCTGACGCCAAGTTTCCACGGGGTCAGCTACGCCAAGCTGGAGAAGCTGGGCAGCATCCAATGGCCGTGCAACGACGCCGCGCCGAAAGGCACGCCGATCATGCACATCGGCAGCTTCATCCGCGGCAAGGGCAAGTTCCTCAACACGCAATACTTCGCCACCGACGAGAAGGTGACGCAGCGCTATCCGCTGATCCTGACCACTGGTCGCATCCTGTCGCAGTACAACGTCGGCGCGCAGACGCGCCGCACCGAGAACTCGCAGTGGCATAGCGAGGACGTGCTGGAAATCCACCCGCACGACGCCGAGGATCGCGGCATTCGCGAAGGCGACTGGGTCGGCATCGAGTCGCGCGCGGGCCAAACCGTGCTGCGCGCGACCGTGAGCGAGAAGGTGCAGCCGGGCGTGGTGTACACCACCTTCCACTTCCCGGAGTCGGGCGCCAACGTGATCACCACCGACAACTCGGACTGGGCCACCAATTGCCCCGAGTACAAGGTGACGGCGGTGCAGGTGCTGCCGGTGACGCAACCGTCGGAATGGCAGCGCCACTACCAGCGCTTCAACCGCGAGCAGCTGGATTTGTTGAAGGGGGAGAAGGCGGCGGAGCCGTTGGTGACGAAGTGACAGGCTGATGCGGTAGTGACGCGCCCCGCAGTATTGGTACTGTGCTCACATCCCGCTGCTGTCGACATATCACCCGTCATCCCGGCGCAGGCCGGGATCCAGCGTCGTTCAACGGCCGTTGAATCACAGCGAACGCCACTGGGTTGCGGCCTTCGCCGCAACGACAGGGTTATACGGATCGGCCGCGATTTATCCGCATTATTTGTCAGCATCGTTACATCATTGAACAGAACCGCAGGAAGGCATGAACGCACGCACCACCCCAAGCCCGAACATCGACGAAACCACCGGCGACTACGCCACCTCCGCTCGCGTCCAGGTAGACCGCTGGCGCGACGGCAAGCGTGAGACGGTGGACGACGTCGTCGCCGAGGAAGTGCCGATCGCGCTGGAATACAACGGCATCTCGCACGCCGTGATGATGGCCACGCCGGCCGACCTGGAAGACTTCGCGCTCGGCTTCTCGCTGACCGAAGGCATCGTCGCCGATCCGAGCGAGTTGTATGAATGTGAAGTGGTGAGCGGCTGTGAAGGCGTGCAGGTGCAGATGCGCATCGCCACCGAACGCTTCGTGGCCTTGAAGGAAAAACGCCGCAACCTGACGGGCCGCACCGGCTGCGGCCTGTGCGGCGCCGAGACGCTGGAACAGGCGGTGCGTCATCCCAAGGCGGTGGCCGCCGGCGGCGCCGGCTTCACCATCACGCAGATTCACGCCGCGCTGGAAGCAATGCAAGGCGGCCAGCAACTGCAGCAACTCACCGGCGCCACCCACGCCGCGGCCTGGCTGGGCACCGACGGCAAGATTGCCCTGGTGCGCGAGGACGTCGGCCGCCACAACGCGCTGGACAAGCTAATCGGCGCGCTGGCCGAGGACGGAGCCGACTTTTCGCAGGGCGCGGCGATCATCACCAGCCGCGCCAGCTACGAGATGGTGCAAAAGGCGGCAACGGTGGGCATCGGCTTCATCGCCGCCATCTCGGCACCGACCGCGTTGGCGATCAGGCTGGCCGAAGAGACCGACGTCACGCTGCTGGGCTTCGTGCGCAAGCAGGGCCACGTGGTCTATGCAAGGCCGCACCGGTTGCGCTGAACGAGACAAAAGTCAATCAATAGATAAAACCAGGACGCAGGAGACAGAAAATGAACACCGAACACCTGATCAAGATGGCCAACCAGATCGGCAGCTTCTTCTCCACCATGCCCGACCACGAGCAGGCGGTGGCCGATTTGGCCTCGCACCTCAAGCGCTTCTGGGAGCCGCGCATGCGCAAGGCTTTCGTGGCGCATATTGAACAGACGCAGGGAGAAGGGCTGGATCCTATCGTGCTGGAGGCGGTGAGCAAGCATCTGCAGAAATTGGAAGCCTAGCTTGCGCTGTTCTCCGATGCTGCAGCATGGCACCTCTAGCGTTGCGGCGTGTCAGGAAACATCGTCGCGGGGGCTGCGCAGCCATAGGCTCTGATGCGGTTAAGCAGTTGATTAACTGGCTCCCGCTTCAAGATATCGGTGCGCAGCACGGAAGCCGACAGACCTGAATTTCTTAACTCTTGCGTCAAGCCGTAGAAATCCGCGGGTGATAACTGACGTATCCCACATGCGGCATAAAGGCGTGCTTCGGGTGATGCTGTGGGGGAGCTCAATATCCTCGTCAATGTTGCCAAGGCACCATCCGATTGCATGATGGCCCGGTAACGTACTTCCCCCTCACTGATGTGAGCGACGAAACCTACCTGTCCAAGGGCGAAGACGTTGGTCTTCTCAAAGACTGTTATCTCGCTGGCAGGGATTTCACCAGCTTGCGCCAGCAATGCTGGATAAGCGAAGGCCGCAATCATGAGGCATTTTCTATATGAGAAGCGCCTCAATGCTTCATTGATCAATCGGTTCATGGGTTTTCGGTTCATGGTTTTTTCTTAAGCCGAGATGCGCCGGGCATCACGATTGATTTCCTCCAGTCTGCCGTTTTGGATTGACACTACACGTTCAGCAGCGGCAATGGTCTCGGGCCGGTGGGCGATCACAATTCTTGTCGTTCGCATCTGCGCCAGGGCCGCATTAACTCGCCGTTCGTTATCCACGTCCAGATGGCTGGTGGCTTCATCCAGCGCCAGAATCCGAGGTTGTTTGTACAGGGCTCGCGCGAGGAGAATTCTCTGTTTTTGCCCGCCGGACAATGTGCTTCCCATGTCTCCCACCAACGTTTGATATCCCATCGGCATGGCCGCAATTTCGTCGTGAATTGCCGCCAGGGTTGCGCATTGCTGGACGCGCTGCGTGTCGAGCGGGGACGAGAAAAATGCGATGTTGTCCAGGATTGAGCCCGCCAGCAAGGTGTCGTCCTGCATGACTGTGCCGATCAATTTCCTGTAGTGCTGAAGGCCGATGTGGCGAATGGGAATTCCGTCGATATAAATTTCACCTTCGGTTGGAACGATCAAGCCCAGGATAATTTTGCAGAGTGTGCTCTTTCCAGAGCCGCTTGGGCCAGTGATGGCCAGCGATTGTCCCGCCGGAATCTCCAGGCTGACGCCATCCACGATCCAGGGTTCGCCCTCTGCGTAGCGAAAGCGAATGTTGCGCAGGGTAATGTCACCTTTCAGTCTGTCGATATCCGATTCAATTGCGGCGCTTTCTTCCACTGGTTCCATGACGATGTCGGCCAGTCTTTCTGCATGCATGTTCAGCATTTTCAGATTGATCGCCAAATCGACAAGGGTGAACATGCGGCTGGAGAACGTTGATGCATAGCTGCTGAAGGCCATCAACATGCCGACCGTCAGGGTGTTCTGCATGATCAGTCCGGCCCCCAGATAAAACAGCGCCAGGCCTTGTGCACCGAAGATCGCAGTATTGGAAAGTTTGAACAGGATGCCCAGTTTTTGGGTTCGCACATCTCGATTGAGGACATCCTGTTTCAGGTTCTGCCAGCGGGCGCAGCGTTCCGCCTCGCGTCCAAAGAGCTTGACGGGAATGGAGGCACGTACGCTCTCAAGGAAATACGTATTTTCCTTGGCGGCCAGTAGCAGCCGCTCCTGGGAGGCTTCGCGAAACGGGCCGTAGAAGAAACTTCGTAGCAGAACGTACGCCAGCACGGCGATCAAGACGACAACGCTTAGTTTCGGGCTATAGAGCAACATCATGCCCAGCGCCAGCAGTGCCATCAGGCCATCCAGTGCGCTTTCGGCAAACAAGCTGGTTAACGTGGATTGGATGGTGCCGATGCTGCCGAAGCGGGAGACGATGTCGCCGATATGCCGCTTCTGAAAATACACCGCAGGCAACCGGCACAGATGTGCGAACACCCTGGTGCTCCATTGAAAGCTGATATCCATGCTCCAGCGCATTAGGAGCCAGCTTCTTCCCAATCCGATAATCGTCTGGATAACCAGCATCAGGCCGAAGCCAATCACCAGGACCGAGAGCAGGTCACGATCGCCGCTGACGATGACTTCGTCGATGACGAATTGATTGAACAAAGGCGCGCACACAGCGATTGCCTCTAATCCAAGCGCCAGGACAATGGCCTGAACGGCAGCAGTGCGCAGGCCGGAGATGCGGCCAGTCAACTGCTTGATGGAAAGCTGCTTGCGTTCGTCGCCAGGTATGAATTCCGCCGTAGGCGTCAGTTCAAGGGCCACACCGGTGAAATTGCCCGAAATGGCCTGTAGGGGTAATGTGACTTCTCCCAGTGACGGATTGAGAATGGTGACGCGTTGCTGGCCCAACAGGTTCCTGTACACCCTTTTCATCACTACAAAGTGATTCAAGTTCCAGTGCAGGATGCACGGCGTTTTCAGGTGGCCAAGCGTTTCCAGTTCCACGCGCAGCGGTCGCGCCGCCAGATGCAGACTTGAGGCGCAGCGCATCAACTGCGCAAGGGTGGCGCCATTAGCGCTGACCAGGAAGCGCCGTCGCAGATCGGCCAGGTCGAGATGATGACCATGGTAGCTGGCGACCATGGCCAGGCAGGCCAGGCCGCACTCGCTGGTTTCGGTTTGTCGTATGAAACGCATCAGGCTCACTTGAACAGGATGGCTGACTGATGGTCCTTGAGAATCGCTTCGGCGACGGGCATCCAGGATCGGAGTTGTGCCGGCGTGCAGACATGTGAAGCCAGCGGGCGATCCAGCACGCGTCGTACGATGACGGTGTTTCCTTCACGGTGGTAGCTTGCAAGATAACTCACGCCGCCGCTGTGCACATTCACATCCGGCGGCAGCGTCTGGACTCGCATACTCTTGGGGAAGGTCAACCGATAATCGAGTTCGACAGTCTTCCCCGGGCATATCGCATCCAGCTGCCGCTGCTGTCGTGCCTGCACGTTGCGTGCATAGACGGTCATGTCATTGGCTCTGGGCAGACGAGGGATGTTCAGGAACTTTCCTTTGACATTGGTAAGGTGCTCCAGACTTCCCTTCCATCGTACAGTGTAGGGGGACTTCAGCGGGCTGGCGGGATCATCCTCGACGGAGAGCTTGCCGTTCATTTTGCTTGCTTCCAGTAACGACTTTTCCCTTTCGCCGGTACTTTGCGTGGCGACGGCAATCCGGTACTTTGCGGACTCATAGCCGGCCATTTCCTTGCTTGCATTCACTGTTGCATTGCCTTTCCCGTCAAAGGCAACGTCCGCGCGAAAATGAGCGAAGGTATTGGACGATGAATGCGGCGGCGTCTTTTTGACTTCTCCTGTCTGGGTCAGCAGGGTAGGCTTGTCGCCCAGCGAGAAGGGGAGCTCTCCGAATGCGGCGTACTTGTTGGTGGCATCAACGAAGAGATCGAATTCAGGCAAATGCGTGATGATGTGATTGAACAGCGTATTGCTGAGCGCAACATTAGGCATGCGATACGCCTCTCCCGCGTTGATCAGCGCTGGGGACGATTTGATACCTTTCGCGCGCAGCAACGCGGCCAGCAAGGTTACGTGATCTTTGCAGTCTCCATATAGGTTCGCCAAAATGACTGGCGCTTCATGTGGAACCACCGGGCCGGCGCCAAAATAGATCGCCACGTAGCGCAGATTCAGATTGACCCAGTTGTACAGCAAGCGGGCTTGTTCCCGGCGATCATTGACACCTTGTGTAATCTTGTCAGCCAGTTCCTGGATGGCGGGCGTCACCGTCGCCTTGTCTGCTGCACGTGATTGATACTGCGCGGCGAATTCAGCCCAGTTGGAGAATGTGCTGACCACCAGCCTGGGGCCGGTGTCCAGTATCGAAGTCTCGCGGATTTCCTCTGGCTTCTCAGTCCATGGCGATGTATAGCGCCATTCATATTGTTTCCAGCCACCACTGTCGACGAGCTTGGCCGGTTCGATATCGACCTGCTCCAGATTCAGTTTCAGATTGGCTGGCGCACGCAGGCTGATACGAGCATCTCCATATTGGAGCTCTTGCGGGAACACCGTCGTGAAACTGAAGGAGCCGGGAAACATCGATTCCTTCTCATGCAGGGAGTAACGCAACCGGATGCTGTCGCCAACCTCCAGTGCAGGGAAGACGACACTCTTGACGTACATCTGGCTGTACATCGGAGCTTGCATGGTTACGGGAAGTGGCTGGTCAAACACGCCCTTGTCTTTGTCAACGTCAATGATGCGACCATCCGCCTTGATGGTCTGAGCAGCATGTACCTCGACTTCGTTCATGCCCTTGATGTATGGCACAGGTATTTGACCGGATTGCTGAACACCTCTGATGGTATTGAGCTTGATGACCATGTCGATGGTCTGGTCTACATGACGTTGATCGTCTAGCTGGATCTGGTTGTCCAGTTTGGTGATGGTGTAATCGTAGGGCGCTGCCAGAGAGAGTTGTGCGCAGGTGAAAAGCGCCAGGGCGGCGCAGGATTTAATCAGGGGATGTGTGTACATAGCCGATCGTGGGGAGTGATAGTCGATGGCTGGCTATGGGCTGGCGTCGGTTGTGAAGGGAGGAGAGTGTGCCGTTCAGGACTAGGACTTGGCTGCGCTTATCGTTCTCTCGTATTTAAAATCGGCCTTACTTTCTTATTCGATAAAGTAGAAGCTGATTCTACAAAGCGTATAAGTTACGCAAAGAAAGGTAATCAGCTGAAAAAGGTGCTTCGGCATACACCGAGTAATTGTCTCTCCTTTTTCCGATTGCACGAACAGATAGGCTAGAGACGCACAAAATGGAAGCGTCTTCATGTAAAGGAAAAATTGATCCACCTTAATTTCAATTCTGGTAAGAAGTTATTTCTTTTGCTGAGAGCCACTCGTTTGGGTACTTGACTCAAAGTGATCGTATACGGCCACAATTGACGCTCCTATCGCTACCGCAGCGACACCTACTGCTCCTCCTAGGGCACCCCCTATAGCGATGGCGTCTCCAGCACCGACCATAGCAGCTCCTCCTGCTACCGAGCTTAACAAACCTGCTGTTCCTCCAGCGGCAGCACCCATGGTAAGTCCCTCTCCATATGATGCACCTTGCTCAACATTGGCTGTAACAGTTATCGTTGGCAGTGGCGTGTCTTGTGTGGGAACGTCATCCCCATCTTCGTCATATCCTCCGCCAACAAATGCCAGTTCCTCCTGGGTCAGTTCACGATATCCCCAGTACTGAGAGGCGATGTTTTCCTGCTTGGAATGTTGATTGAAGAATTTCATAGTTGCTCCTTTTTGCAAATAAAGATGAGGACGACAAGTGTTTGGTTGTACGGTGTATCGCTGTTACATTCCGCCATAGAACTCTTCATCATCCGTTTCTGCGCTCGCCAATTTTGTTTTGAACATCAGCGTCACCCGGATGGCGGGGCAAATACGACTAACCCCGCGCGCAGCGTGAAGAACCCTGTTGTCGAAAATGGCGACGCGCCCCGACTTTGGCAGAACCGCTTGGATAATGTCGCTCTCTTCATTGAAGAACACGGTCTCTCCCGCCCATTCAGGTTTCCAAATCGGGTTGAGATAAAGGATTGCGGTGAAATTGCCTGGTCGTCTTGAATCCACGTGCGGATAACCCTCTACTCCGTAGCTGTGTGCATTGGCATAGCAGCGGACCAGATGGTGATTACGCAGAAATGAATTCTTTAGTTTTTTCCAAACCATATTGACTGGGGAGAGCGAAGGGTCTTGGGCCAGCAGAGATGATTGATCATCCTGATTGCTCTTGTGGGTCTTGAGGATGTCATGATTCCAATGTCCGAATACCATCTTGTCGCTGGCAGATTTCCAGCCATATTTCCAGAAAACATGTTCTTGGAAGTATTCCTGTAATGCTCCCAACTCAGTGTCGGTGAGTAGATTGTCTATTCGCACAAAGCTGCCATCGAAATTTTGTATGGGAGTATCTGCTGGCGGTTGAGCAACGCACGGATCATCGATAAGCATGTTTAATCTCCTTTAACTCTGCGTTGCAGAGCAGGTTGAATTTTTTTTCCGCAATAGAGGTTCCGATGCCATTGCAGCAGCTTACTTTTCCTGATGCGGTTCTAATTTTTAGAAGTGTCCGATCTTCCATGGGTGTTCTCCAGTTCGTCCGTTGAGTAATAAAAAGCTGCTTTCTTTATTTAACTTTTGCGCTGCCGAGGTTTAACGATAGAGATGTCGGAAGTACATATTCAAGATGAATTTCTTTTCCCGTCAGGCGTAAAGAGGCCGAAATGAAACCAATTAGAACGGGTATGAGTGCCATCGTTACGTGAAACCATGTTGAAGATGAATTGAAAACGGGGCGACGCGTCTTTCCCCATATGGAAACGACAGGAAATCCGAGGGCGAGAGCGAAAAAAGAGTATTTGCAATAGGTAAGGAATGCTGAATTCAGGAACGCATAAAAGAAGAGCAGTAAAAGGGCGAATCCAATGGATTGCGTGAAGATGTATATCGAGAGATAGTTTTTTTTCATGCGCCAAGATTGATCAATAACTGTGATGGGTGGTGAACTTAAGGCGATTGTCGATCGGGCGCCGTATGTTGCGCGATGAAGTACACAACTGCGCCGACAAAAATCGGCGCTATTGCCAGAGATAGCGCTCGCCAAGCCACGTTTGGATCTTGTCTGAACGCGCCATAAAGAACAGTAAAGAAAAGATGGGGGGCGAACAGAAGCGCCGTTACGATCAAGAGGAAATGCCGATGCCTCTTCAGGCACCAAGGCATCCATCCGCCAGTAAATGCTCCTAGGAGATAGGCATTTAAATAAGCAAAAGAGTGTTCCAGGTAGAAGTTCTCAATCCAATGCATTTGGCGTTCCTTTGTCATGCCTCTTTTTCAGCGGCAATGTAGCGATATGGTTCTAAGTGGCGAATCTATGTGTGAGTACTCCTTGGTTGATTTTTGAAAGGGCTAGGCAGGTATTGGGCGACCACTTCTTCCTGCAAATAGCAAAGCGCCAGCGACGTAGGGAAAGAGCGCGAATGCTATGGAGAGCGAGAGTTTGTATTCACTCTGGATGTGAAGAAAAGTCGAGAGAAATATGTGGATCGAGAGAAGCGGAGCCAAGATGACTAATTCCCTGCGATATGCCCGTAACCATGTATGCAGAAATGAGCCGCACAGCAGGTTGGCAAAGAGATAGCCAACCAGGAAGTTAAAGAGAAAGAGATTGTGCTTCGCATAGAAGGTGGTAATGGATTGCATCAATTTGGTTTTCCTCCGTTATTGAGTGAACTATTCGGTTCGAGCGACCGCGAGCAGCGGCTCCGCCACCCACTCCCAAATCGCACGTCGGTCTTGCTTCACATCAGCGCTCAAGGTCATGCCTGCTTTCAGCTGTTTGGGTTGGCCGTAGGCATCGATAGCCTGCCGATTGAGCCGAACCTTGATGCGATAGAGCGCCTCCGTCGGTGCGGCAGAGGCCGTTGCGACAAGCTGCTGTGATTGCCCGATGATTGTGCTGGCCAGATTTGCCGGGAGCTCGCTGGGGGCAAATGGTGTCCGGCTTACATCAACGACGGTCCCTTGCTGTAATCCAAATTTCTGATACGGGTAGGCGTCATAACGGATGGCCACTTTTTGCCCTGCGTCGACAAACCCTGCGGTGCGGCTGGTGGCATACAAGTGAGCTTCCAGCGTGGGTGAAGCGGCTGGCCGATCTCCGGCATGCAGCGGGATGAGCGTTGCCAGCATTTGTCCCGGCGCTACGGTTTGTCCGCTCTGGTAGGAAATGGCGGTGATGGTCCCCGCTTGTGGGGCGGTGATCAGGGTGGAGTGTCGGCTGTGGTTCTCGGCGCTTTCTTGCCGAAGGCTGGCCAGTGAGCGTTCGATTTGGGCGAGATCGGTAGCCAGCTCTGTTTCGGTTGAGGCCAGTTCTGATTTCAGTGCAATGCGGTTCGCGGACAATTGGACCTTGCTGCGTTCCAGCGCATTGAGCTTACCTGTGACGTCGAGCAGATCTTCTTGCTTCTGTTGAAGTTGGGCATGTGACACGTAGCCGCTTTGCTGCAGCACTTCATATTTCGATAAGGTTTGGCGTGCCAGTTCTTCGCGGCGTCTTGCGAGGGCGATCTCTTGCTCTAGTTTGTCAGTCTCCGCCCCCAGGTTTTGCTGGCGCTCCCGTATGTTCTGGGTCTTGTCGCGATACTGGCTCTGGCGGAGTCGTCGCTCCGATTCCAGTGATGCCTGTCGCGTGGCAAGTTGCTGGGCAATCAATTCGCTTAGTTCGCCCTCTTTACCCTGTCGCTCAGTGGCCAGTTCGAACAGCGGCTCCTCTGCCGCGACGGCGTCGCCCTCACGGACATATATCCGTTTCAATACACCAGCAGTGGCTGCTGCGACGGTGGCACTGCCATCTATAGGAACAATGACGCCGGCAATGTGCGCCTTTCTCGTGACGGAGCCGCAAGCGACAAACATCCCGATTGTGGCAACGGCGACCAATGACGCGGCCACGATAAGCCAGCCTGCCAATGGGCGTGCAAGCCGTATCGAACCGGCCATACCATCGGTGTGGGCAGATAGTGCCTCCGCCCGAAAGAGCGGAAGCCTGGAGGATGTGTCTGGAGAAGTGATTTTTATCGGCTCTCAAGCAGGGCGCTTGGCTGACTGGCCGAAAAAAGTGGCGGGCTGGCGGCGTAAAAATAGATGCCGCGCACAATGCCATAAGACGCACCGAATGAGGTCGATATTGCTCTGTATACGCTAAGAAATGCTCCGCCCTTCGAAGTATGTCGAGAAGATGTTCTTCGGGGAGAGCAGAGCCATTCTTTTCACTATTTTAGTAGCGATACCCCAACGTCAGCATGACGGTACGATCGTCCCCCAGCGCCACGGCGCGTGCGAGGCCGCCGCTGTAGTACTGGGTGTTGAAGATGTTCTTCACGTTCAGCGCCGCGCGCCAGCGATCGGCGTTGTAGGCCACGCCGGCGTCAGCCAGCACGTAGCCGGGCAGGGTGTAGCCGTTGGTGCGCTGCATGCTCTGGCCGTGCACGCCGCCGTTCAATTCCCAGCCGTTCAGTTGACCCTTGAAGCGATAGCGACCGCTGGCGTTGAAGGTATGGCGCGGGACGTTGTCCAGCCATTGGCCGTTGGTGATGGAGCTGTTGCCGAGGTTGTCCACAGTGATGGAGGCAGTGTAGGCGTAGCCGGCGGTCAGGCTCAGGCCGTTGCTGAAGTCGCTGGTGATGCCGATTTCGCCGCCTTGCGAACGCTGGTTGCTGGCGATCTTGAAGTTAGTGTTGCTGGGATCGCTGCTGAGCACGTTATTGCGGCGCAGGTCGAACACCGCCACGTTCAGGCTGGTGCGGCCGCCGTCGAGGTCGAACTTGACGCCGGCTTCCCATTGCTTGCCGGTCTCCGGCTGGAAGGTGTTGCCGGAGATCGAGGTGCCGACGTTGGGGTTGAACGAGGTGGTGTAGCTGACATAGGGGCGCACGCCGCGCAGGATCTCGTACATGACTGCCGCCGAGCCGGTGGTGGCCGAGGCCGGCGTGTCGGTGTGCACGCGGGTCAGCAGGTTGTCGGAGTAGGTCGAGGTGATGTCATGGCGCAGGCCGGCCAGCAGCTGCCAGCGCTGGCCCAGCGAGAGCGTGTCGCGCAGGTAGAGGCCGGTGTCGCGCACCGAGGTGGAGGTCCGCGTGTTGGGCGTGGCCGGGCAGGTCACGCGCGTGTACACCGGGTTGTACAGGTTCAGCGCAGGGACCGTGCAGGTGTAGGAGACCGCATCTTCGCGCGTGTTCATGTAGTCGGTGCCGAAGGTCAGCGCGTGCTTGCCGAAGTCGGTGTCGAAGGTCTTCTGCAGGTTGGTGTCCATGACGAAGGTCTGGCCCGAGAAGGTCTGGTCGGTGGCGGTCCGGGTTTCGGTGGCGCCGGTCGCGGTGGAGACGTTGTTGGCCACCAGCTGGCCGCTCATGTTGAACTGTTGCCAGCGCAGGTTGTGGTTCAGGGTCCAGCCGTCGTCAAATCGGTGCACCAAGGCATAGCCCAGGCGCGTCTCGGTGGCGTTGTAGGGACGCGCGCCGGTTTCGCCGGTGAACAGCGAGCGCGGCAAGCTGCCGTTGCGGTTGCTGTAGATCGAACCGTACAGCGGCAGCCCCTGCTGGCGCACGTAGCCGCGTTCCTGGAAGCTGGTGAGGATGGTGAAGTCGGTGCGTGGGCCCAGGTCCAGCGACAGCGAGGGCGCGATGTAGCGGTTCTTGAACCAGACGTGGTCGGTCGCGTCGTTGCTGTTGGAAATCAGGCCGTTGATGCGGAAGGCCTGCTTGCCGTTTTCCGACAGCGACTTGTTCAGGTCGAGCGTGGCCTGGCGGAAGTCGTGGCTGCCCACGGTCACGTCGGCGTTGGCGAAGCTCTCGGCCTGCGGGCGCTTGCTGACCATGTTGACCAGGCCGCCCGGCAATACCTGTCCGTATAGCAGCGAGCCGGGACCTTTCAACACTTCCAGTTGCTCCAGCCCGAAGATCTGCTCGGCCACGCGGCTGGAGGTGGTGGTGCGCAGACCGTCGAGGTAGAGCGAGTCCGAGGCTACCTGGCCGCGGATGATGAAGTCATCCCAGCCGCGCCGGCCGTACTGGCCCGAGACCACGCCGGGCACGTTCTTCAACGCATCGGCGACGCTCACGGCTTGCTGGCTGTCCAGCATGGCGCGGGTGACGACGGTGATCGACTGCGGCGTTTCCGACAGGGGCTTGTCCGATTTGTTGACCTGCGCGCGCTTGGCCTTGAAGCCGGCCGGCGCGTCGCCTTCGGCGGTCACGTTGACCGTGGGAAGCTGGGTTGCTGCGGATGGACTGTTGTCGGCGGTCGCTGCAGTTGTATCGGCAGCGCTGGTCTGGGCTGCGGCAAGCAGCGGCGGAAATGCGAGCAATACGGCGAGCGTAGTGCGGGTGAGCAAGAAGGGCATGTTATTTTAGATGAGAATAATTTCTATTTATCATATCGTATTTGTGTGCGTCGCAACAAAGATTTACACGATCCTGATGACCAGCACCTGCCCGTGCCCCTGCTGACGCCATGACCTGCAATCGCAGTGCAATATCAATGTCAGTGCGTCTTGCCACCTGAGAATCCGGCGGGGGCGGTGAGGGTGGATTACCTTCCGGCATGTTTTTTTGCGGTGGTCGGCTTCATCGCAGGGCCTCAAATTTTTCATCTGAAAACCGTTTGCCAAACATTTTTTGCGCTGCTATCTTGGAACCGGTTCCAAAAGATTCAATAAATGAGCAGCCCGGAACCCAGGAAGCACAAATCGAGCAATATCGATCAACAGAGCGATCAACTGATTTGGCGGGCAACAGTGAGACAAAGCACAAAGACCGGCACCGACCGGGTCACGATCGCGCAGGTCGCGCGTGAGGCCGGGGTGTCGAAAACCAGCGTATCGCGTTACCTCGGCGGCGAATTCGACGCGCTGTCGGTGCGCCTGCGCGACCAGATCGGCAAGACCATCGCGCGCCTGGGCTATCAGCCCAGCCAGATGGCGCGCGGCCTGAAGGGCGGGCGCACGAAACTGATCGGCATGCTGGTGGCGGACATCCTGAATCCTTATTCGGTGGCCGTGCTGCACGGCGCCGAAGCGGCCTGCCAGAAGCACGGTTACACGCTGATGCTGTGCAATACCGGCAACGATGAAGAGCGTGAGAAGCAGTCGCTGGCCGCCTTGCACTCGTACAGCGTCGAAGGCTTGCTGTTCAACACCCAGGGACGCAACGTGACGCCGCTGAAGGAGCTCGGGCAGGCGGCCTTCCCGGTGGTGCTGCTGGACCGGCGCATCGAGGGCTGCGACTTCGACCTGGTGGGGCTGGACAACGTCAAGGCCGCGCAGCTGGCCACGCGGCATCTGCTGGCGCAGGGCTATACCGATATCGCGCTGGTGGTGCAGCCGCTGTATGGCGTCAGTTCGCGCCAGGGGCGCCAGGCCGGTTTCTTGCAGGCGATGGCCGAGCGCGGCGATTGTCACGGCGAGACGCTGGAAGTGCATCTGGACCAGCCCGGCCATACGGCCACGGTGCTGCGCGAGTTCTTCGAGCGTCGCCGCGACAGCCGCGGCCGCATCGCGATCCTGGCCGGCAACGGCATGGTGTCGCTGCAGATCGCGCTGGCGCTGCAGAGCATGAAACTGAATTTCCCGCAGGATGTGGGCTTGCTGTGCTTCGACGAATTGTCTTGGTCACCGCTGGTCGGCAGCGGCATCAGCACCATCGAGCAGCCGACCTACGAGATCGGCTTTACCGCCATCGAGCGCCTCCTGGTGCGCATCAACGGCGAGCGCTCGGTGCGCATGGAGATTTTGCTGGACGGCCGCCTGATCAGTCGCGGCTCCAGCCGCAGCGTGGCCGGCAACGACGAGATGGCATTGAGCAGCATGGTGGCGCAGAAGATGGCGCGCGCGGGGGCGGAAGGCATTGTTGCCGCCTGACTGATGTCGGCGCTGCCTGGTACCGGTTCCAGCCGGGCACGCATCGTCGCCTTTCAGGGCGGCATTGCGCCCCGGTGGTAAGACCTTAAAACGCGACCCGATAGTTTGGCGCATTCAACGATTTGCAGAAGCAGGGCCGGCTCGCAAGGCCGGGAAACAGACCTGAGAGATATCAGGCATCGCAGCAAAGAGGGGCAGAAGGGCCCGCCGGGTCCGGAGCCGCACGGACTGCCGTGATCGTGACTGGCACGGCGCAATTTCAGGAGACTAGGATGAGCATCAAAAAGCTTTTCAGCACCAAATTCATCGCGCTGACCCTGGCCGCGACCTGCGCGGTCGCCGGTGCCGCCAGCGCCAGCGCGCAGAGCATCGCCGAGCTGACCAAGAAGGGCAAGATCACCATCGGCGTGGTCAGCGGCACGCCGCCGTTCGGCAGTGTCGACGCCAAGGGCGTGCCCATCGGCTATGACGTCGATGTTGCCAACCTGATCGGCAAGTACCTGGGCCTGCCGGTGGAAATCGTGCCGCTGGTGCCGCCGGCCCGTATCCCGGCGCTGGAGTCGGGCAAGGTCGACATGCTGGCCGCAACGCTGGCGCCGACCCCCGAGCGCGCCAAGGCGGTGCTGTTCACCATCCCTTACAGCGGCTTCGAGCTGTCCATCGTCGGCCCGGTCGGCTCCAATTACAAGAAGCTCGATGACCTGGTGAAGAAGAAGGTCGGCGTCTCGCGCGGCTCCACCAACGACACCGCGCTGACCCGCCTGGCGCCTCCCGGAACCACGCTGGTGCGCTTCGAGGATGACTCCACCGTGACCCAGGCGCTGCTGTCCAACCAGGTGGATGCGATCTCGATCCCCAACACCATGGCGACCGAAATCGTGAAGACCCGCGGCCAAGGCAAGATCGAAGTGAAGTTCCCGTACTCGGTGCAACCGAACTCGATGACCGTGCGCAAGGGTTCCTATGAACTGCAGCAATGGCTCAACAACTTCATCTATTACGTGAAGCTGAACGGCGAGCTGGATGCCATCTCGCGCAAGTGGGCCGGTCCGCTGCCGAACCTGCCAGTGTTTTAAAACTTGTCTTATGTCCTACTGCGAGACTGCCAACGTGGCGCATGCGATGCTCGGCATCCTCATGTACTTGAGTACATTCCGGTGTCTGCGCTTCTCTGCACCACGCTGGCAGCCTCTCGCTACGGACCTAAGACAAGTTTGATGCATTTGGCCGATGTGACTATTCGGCATTGAAGAATCAAGCAAACCGGCGCTGTGTTGACGTATTCACGGCGCCGGACTTGCGCCCCCGGTTTGCCGGGTGTCGGGCGAGGAGTTAACGATGCATTACGATTTTCAGTTCGCCTTCATCTTCCAGCATCTCGACCAGTTGCTGATGGGCGCGCTGCTTACCATCCGGTTGAGCGCGCTGTCGATGATCTGCGGTTTGGCGGTGGGTATCTTCGGGGCGATCGTGAGCATTCACGGCAGCGCGCCGGCCCGCTTTGCGGTGACGTCCTATGTGGAGCTGATCCGCAGCACGCCGTTCCTGGTCCAGTTGTTCATCATTTTCTTCGGCCTGCCGTCGATCGGCGTGCAGGTCGATGCCAACATCGCCGCGCTGGTGGCGATGACGGTCAACCTCGGCGCTTACTCCACCGAGATTGTGCGCGCCGGCATGATGGCCATCCATCCCTCGCAGATCGAGGCGGCGCAGGCGCTGGCCATGACGCGCGGGCAGGTGATCCGCCACGTGGTATTGACGCCCGCGCTGGAGAAGGTTTACCCGGCGCTGGCCAGTCAATTCACGCTGATGATGCTGGCCTCCAGCATCGTCTCGGCCATCTCGGCCGAAGAGCTGACCGCCACCGCGAACCTGCTTGACGCCGAGACCTTCCGCAGCTTCGAGATCTACCTGGTGGTGATGTTCCTCTACATCGCGCTGGCGCTGCTGTTCCGCCTGGCCTTCTGGCTGATCGGCCTGATCGTGTTCAAACGCCGTCGCCGTCTGGGCGTGGCTCGTCCGAGGAGAATGTAATGCTCGCCGAATTTTCCTTCGATAACTTCCTCTTCCTGCTGGAGGCGGCGCAGTGGACCCTGCTGTTGTCCGCGCTGGCCTTCGTGGGCGGCGGTATCGCTGGCTTCATCGTGGCGCTGATGCGCACCTCGCACATACAGGCGCTGCGCTTCCTGTCGGCGGTCTACATCCAGATCATCCAGGGCACGCCGGTGCTGATCATCCTGTTCCTGTCGTTCTACGGACTGGCGATCTTCGGCTACAAGCTGCCGCCGATGGTGGCCGCGACGATTGCCATGACCATTTACTCCAGCGCCTACCTGGGCGAGATCTGGCGCGGATGCATCGAGGCGGTGCCGGTGCAGCAGTGGGAAGCCTCCACCGCGCTGGCCATGACGCGCTGGCAGCAGCTGCGCTACGTGATCCTGCCGCAGGCGGTGCGTATCTCGCTGCCGCCGACCGTGGGCTTCCTGGTGCAGATCGTCAAGAACACCTCGATCGCGTCCATCATCGGCCTGGTCGAACTGGCGCAGGCCGGCAAGCTGGTCAGCAACGCCACCTTCCAGCCGTTCCTGGTGTTCCCGATTGTTGCCGGTATCTACTTCGTTTTCTGCTATCCGCTGTCGCGGTTCAGCTTCGCCCTTGAGAGGAAATTACATGCCCATCGTTGAGATTGACAACATCACCAAGAGCTTCGGCAGCAACCAGGTTCTCAACGGGATTTCGCTGTCGGTCGAGCGCGGCCAGGTGGTGGCGATCATCGGCCGCTCGGGCTCGGGAAAAAGCACCATGCTGCGCTGCATTAACGGCCTGGAAACCATCGACGGCGGCAGCATCACAGTGGCCGGCCACAAGCTGACCAACAAGCACGAACACCTGATCGAGCTGCGCAAGGACGTCGGCATGGTGTTCCAGCACTACAATCTGTTCCCGCACCTGACGGTGGAGGAGAACATCATGCTGTCGCCGCGCATCGTCAAGAAGATCGCCACCGAGAGCACCCGCGAGACCGCCATCAAGGTGTTGAAGCAGGTCGGTCTGGAGCACAAGCGCGACGCTTACCCCGAGCAGCTCTCGGGCGGCCAGCAGCAGCGCGTGGCGATCGCCCGCTCGCTGGCGATGGAGCCGCAGGTGATGCTGTTCGACGAAGTGACCTCGGCGCTGGATCCGGAACTGACCGCTGAAGTGCTGAAGGTGATGGAAGAGCTGGCGCGCGGCGGCATGACCATGCTGCTGGTCACGCACGAAATGGAATTTGCGCGCCGCGTGGCCGACCTGACCGTGTTCATGCACCAGGGCAAGGTGTGGGAGGCGCGCCCGTCCAAGGAGTTCTTCGCCGACCCGCAGACCGCCGAAGCCAAGCAGTTCATCGGCGCGGGCTCGATCAAATGACGCCGGTCCTGGTCGCCGCCTCCGCCTACGGCGCCGACCTGGTGCGCCGCGTCGGCCATGCCGACCTGGTGCACATGGTGGCCGGGGCTGGCGCGGCCGGGCTGGAGATCCGGCGCGAGCTGTTCGCCGGCGAGGGCACGGAAGACCTGCCGGCGCTACGCGCCTTGCTGGAGCAGCACAAGCTGTTCTCGGTGTATTCGGCGCCGTTCGAGCTGTTCGGCGCCGACGGCAAGTTCGACCGCGAGCAGATCGCCATGGCGATGGAGGAAGCCGAGCAGGTCGGAGCGCGCTACCTGAAGGTGTCGCTGGGGCATTTCTCGGCCGCCAGCGATTTGCCCAAGCTGTTGCGCTATCTCTCCAACGCCCCGACCGAGGTCTTGCTGGAGAACGACCAGACGCCGCAGGGCGGCCGGCTGGAGCCGATCGTCAGTTTCCTGTCGCTGTGCACCGGCAACGGCGTGTCCTTCGGCATGACCTTCGACATGGGCAACTGGCGCTGGAACGGCATCGATCCCGAGCTGGCGGCGCGCACGCTGGCGCCGCACATCCGTTACGTTCATTGCAAGGGCGTGCGCGAGGACAAGGGCAAGCTCAAGGCCGTTCCGCTGCAGCCGCAGGACGCCGACTGGCAAAGCCTGTTCGGATATTTCCCCAAGGGCATCATGCGCGCCATCGAATTTCCGCTGGTGGGCGCCGACCTGGAAGAAGTGACGCGGCGCCACGTGGCGATGCTGGCCACGGTATGACAAAGAGGATGCGATGAGCGAGAACGCAGTACAACTGGACGTGGCGACCTATGGCGAGGCGCTGGCCTTGCTGGTGGCCGACGAGGTCGGCGTCTTCGAGGATGTCGAAAAGTACACGCGCCGCCTGGCCGGCGCCGAGACCAACGTCGCCATCGGCCTGGCGCGGCTGGGCCTGAAAGTGGGCTGGGCGAGCCGGGTGGGCAACGATTCCTTCGGGCGCTTCATCAGGAAGCGCGTTGCGCAGGAAGGCGTGGACGTCAGTCGCGTGATCACCGACATGGAGTTTCGCACCGCGATCCAGCTGAAGGCCAAGGCGGTGGACGGCGCCGACCCCGCCATCGAGTATTACCGCAAGGGCTCGGCCGCCAGCCATCTGTCGGTGGCCGATTTTGACGAGGGTTACTTCGGCAACGCGCGCCACTTGCACGCTACCGGCATTGCCCCGGCGCTGTCGGCCAGCACCATGCAGTTCGCCCATCACGCGCTGGACTTCATGCGCGCGCGCGGCAAGACGATTTCCTTTGATCCCAACCTGCGCCCCATGCTGTGGTCGTCGCAGCAGGTGATGGCGCAGCAGCTGAATGCGCTGGCCTTCAAGGCCGACTGGGTGTTGCCCGGGCTGTCTGAAGGGAAAATTCTGACCGGGTACACTGAGGCCCGCGATATCGCCGCCTTCTATCTGGAGCGCGGCGTGTCCATGGTGGTCATCAAGCTGGGCGCCGAAGGCGCCTACTGGCGCAACGCCATGGGCGAAGGCACGGTGGCCGGCGTCAAGGTGAAGGAAGTGGTCGACACCGTCGGCGCCGGCGACGGCTTCGCGGTGGGCGTCATCAGCGGCATGCTGGAAGGCCTGCCGGTCGAGCAGGCCGTGATGCGCGGCAACCGTATCGGCGCCTTCGCCATCCAGGTGGTGGGCGACATGGAGGGCCTGCCGACCCGGGCCCAGCTGGAGGCCGCCGGCTGAACCCGATCAATTCAAAAACACAAGGACAGGAAGACCGATGAAACAGCGCGTGGTGGTGTACAAGACTTTGCCGGAACATCTGAACGAGCAACTGCGCGCTGAATTCGACGTCACGTTCTTCGACCGCATCAACGACGGCAATCGCGCCGCTTTCCTGGACTCCCTCAAGACCGCGCACGGCCTCCTCGGCGCCAGCCTGCCGATCACCAACGCCATGCTGGACGGCGCGCCGGCGCTGAAGATCGCTTCCACCGTCTCGGTCGGGGTCGACAACTTCGACCTGGATTACTTCAAACGACGCGGCCTGATGCTGGCGCACACCCCCGGCGTGCTCAACGAAGCCACCGCCGACACCATCTTTTCGCTGATCCTGGCCAGCGCCCGCCGCGTGGTGGAGCTGGCCGAATTCGTCAAGGCCGGGCAATGGAAGGGCAGCATCGGCGAAGCCCAGTTCGGCGTGAACGTGCACGGCAAGACGCTGGGCCTGATCGGCATGGGGCGCATCGGCAGCGCGGTGGCGCGCCGCGCGCATCACGGCTTCGGTATGAAGATCCTGTACAACAATACCCGTCCCAATCCGGAGGCCGAGCGCGATCTGTCGGCCACCTTCGTCAGCAAGGACGAGCTGCTGGCGCAGGCCGACTTCGTCTGCCTGATGTTGCCGTTGACGCCCGAGACCGAGCGCATGTTCGGCGCGCGCGAATTCGGCCTGATGAAGCGCAGCGCCATCTTCATCAACGCGTCGCGCGGACGCATTGTCGATGAGCAGGCGATGATCAAGGCCTTGCAGGACAAGACCATTTACGCCGCCGGCCTGGACGTATTCGAGGTTGAGCCGCTGCCGGGCGACTCGCCGCTGCTCAAGCTCTCCAATGTGGTGGCGCTGCCGCACATCGGCTCGGCTACGCACGAGACCCGCGTGGCGATGGCCGAGCTGGCCGTGGCCAATCTGGTCGCCGGGCTGCGCGGCGAGCAGGTGCCGCATCTGGCGGTCTGAACGCTTAATTACCTGATCGTCATATTTTCACTGCCGCTTGCCGCGCCGATTCCGATCCGTGCAGCGAAACCGCCGCTGCGTGCTTGTGGTTTATGCTGCCGTGGGCGGAAACCATGGGGCGGGTTTGCGTGTCTTCCAGCAGGCTGCCGTGTGCCGCAGGATCGGATATTGCGGTGCGGTATCGCGCCTGCCGTCAGGTTCAAGGCCGAGCCCGGCCTCACTCCTTCGCGAAGTTTTTTCGGCGGCGGCCAGTTTTTGCTTCCGCTCGTATAAATTAGTGTGTATGCTTCGAATATTAAAAAGAACGATCGTGCTAAATTTCGGTGGCCGCTTCGTTTTGCTTTTATAATTCCGCAGAAGTTTACGTTTACGTCAATTTGTTTTTTCAAGGGCCATGCGATGAAAGTATTAGTACCAGTCAAGCGCGTCGTGGATTACAACGTCAAGGTGCGCGTCAAGAGCGACGGCAGCGGCGTGGATATCGCCAACGTCAAGATGTCGATGAACCCGTTTGACGAAATCGCGGTGGAAGAAGCCGTGCGTCTGAAAGAGGGCGGCAAGGTCACTGAAGTGATCGCGGTGTCCGCCGGCGTGACGCAGTGCCAGGAAACCCTGCGCACCGCCATGGCCATCGGCGCCGATCGCGGCATCCTGGCCGAAGTCGGCGCTGACGTCGAGCTGCAGCCGCTGGCCGTGGCCAAGATCCTCAAGGCGCTGGCCGACAAGGAACAGCCGCAGCTGATCATCCTGGGCAAGCAGGCCATCGACGACGACTGCAACCAGACCGGCCAGATGCTGGCTGCGCTGCTGGGCTGGCCGCAAGCCACCTTCGCCTCCAAGGTCGTACTGGAAGACGGCAAGGTCACTGTGACCCGTGAAGTGGACGGCGGCCTGGAAACCCTGGCCCTGACCCTGCCGGCCATCATCACCACCGACTTGCGCCTGAACGAGCCGCGTTACGTGACGCTGCCCAACATCATGAAGGCCAAGAAAAAGCAGCTGGACACCGTCAAGCCCGACGAGCTGGGCGTGGACGTGGCGCCGCGCGTGAAGACCCTGAAGGTTGCCGAGCCGCCCAAGCGCAGCGCCGGCGTGAAGGTGCCGGACGTCGCGACGCTGGTGGCCAAACTGAAAAATGAAGCAAAGGTGATCTGATCATGACCGCACTCGTTATTGCCGAACACGACAACGCCAGCCTGAAGGGCAGCACCCTCAACACCATCACCGCCGCCACGCAAGTGGGCGGGGACGTCCACGTCCTGGTTGCCGGCGCCAACGCCAAGGCCGTCGCCGACGCCGCCGCGCAAGTCGCCGGCGTGGCCAAGGTCTTACTGGCCGACGGCGCGCAGTTCGCCGACGGCCTGGCCGAGAACGTGGCCGAGCAGGTCCTGGCGATCGCCAAGGACTACAGCCACATCCTGGCGCCGGCCACCGCCTACGGCAAGAACATCCTGCCGCGCGTGGCTGCCAAGCTGGACGTGGGCCAGATCTCCGACATCACCAAGGTCGATTCGCCGGACACCTTCGAGCGCCCGATCTACGCCGGCAATGCGATCGCCACCGTGCAGTCGCTTGATGCCGTCAAGGTGATCACCGTGCGCACCACCGGTTTCGACCAGGCGGCGCAGGGCGGTTCTGCCACCGTGGAAACCATTTCGGCCGTGGCCGATTCGGGCAAGTCCAGCTTCGTCGGCCGTGAGGTGGCGAAGTCGGACCGTCCGGAGCTGACCGCCGCCAAGATCATCGTCTCGGGCGGTCGCGGCATGGGCTCTTCGGAAAGCTTCAAGATCCTGGAACCTCTGGCCGACAAGCTGAACGCCGCCATGGGTGCCTCGCGCGCCGCGGTGGACGCCGGCTACGTGCCCAACGACTGGCAGGTCGGCCAGACCGGCAAGATCGTCGCGCCGCAGCTCTATATCGCCGTCGGTATTTCCGGCGCGATCCAGCATTTGGCCGGCATGAAGGACTCCAAGGTGATCGTGGCGATCAACAAGGATGAGGAAGCGCCGATCTTCTCGGTGGCCGACTACGGCATCGTCGGCGACCTGTTCGAGGTCGTGCCCGAGCTGGTCAAGCAGCTGGGCTGATCCTTCGGTCCGACGCATCCACGGCAGTTTCTACCCCGGCGCTTGCCGGGGTGTTTTCATCCGGCGCCGCTTTCATTGTCGGCTGCGCGCCGGAGGCTTTTTTCGCAAGCAAGGAGCGACGTCAGATCGCTTCAGTTTTACTCAGGAGGTTGGAGATGAGTTATACCGCGCCATTGAAGGATATGTTGTTCGTCATGAACGAGCTGGCCGGCCTGGCCGAAGTCAGCGCCATGCCGGGCTGCGAGGACGCCACGCCGGAGACGGCCGAGGCCATCCTTGAAGAGAATGCCAAGTTTTGCAGCGAGGTCGTGGCGCCGCTGAACCATTCCGGCGACCAGGAGCCGAGCTCCTGGTCCGACGGCCGCGTCACCACCAGCCCCGGTTTCAAGGAAGCCTTCAAGCAGTTCGGCGACGCCGGCTGGCAGGGCGTGCAGCACCCGGTGGAGTTTGGTGGCCAGGGCTTGCCCAAGCTGCTGGCCACGCCGTGCATCGAAATGCTGAACTCGGCCAACCTGTCCTTCGCGCTGTGCCCGCTGCTGACCGACGGCACCATCGAGGCGTTGATGACCGCCGGCACCAAGGAACAGCAGGAGACCTACATCGCCAACTTCATCTCCGGCAAGTGGACCGGCACGATGAACCTGACCGAGCCGCAGGCCGGCTCCGACCTGGCGCTGGTGCGCACGCGCGCTGTGCCGCAGGGTGACGGCACCTTCAAGCTCTCCGGCACCAAGATCTTCATCACCTACGGTGAGCACGACATGGCGGAGAACATCGTGCACCTGGTGCTGGCGCGCACGCCGAACGCGCCGGAAGGCGTGAAGGGCATCTCGCTGTTCATCGTGCCGAAATTCCTGATCAATGCCGACGGCTCGCTGGGCGAGCGCAACGACGTGCATTGCGTGTCGATCGAGCACAAGCTGGGCATCAAGGCCAGCCCGACCGCAGTGCTACAGTTCGGCGACCATGGCGGCGCCATCGGTACCCTGGTGGGCGAAGAAAATCGCGGCCTGGAATACATGTTCATCATGATGAACGCCGCGCGCTTCGCGGTGGGCATCCAGGGCTTGTCGGTCTCCGAGCGCGCTTACCAGAAGGCCGTGGCGTACGCCAAGGATCGCGTGCAGTCGCGCGACCTGGCCGGCTCGGCCGGTTCGGTCACCATCATCCATCAGCCCGACGTGCGCCGCATGTTGATGTCCATGCGCGCCCAGATCGAAGGAGCGCGGGCACTGGCCTACGTGGCCGCCGCCACTTCCGACGCCGCGCACTTCCATGCCGACCCCGAGACGCGCAAGGCCAACCAGGCCTTCTATGAATACCTGGTGCCCATCGTCAAGGGCTGGTCGACCGAGCTGGCCATCGATGTCACCTCCACCGGCGTGCAGGTGCATGGTGGGATGGGCTTCATCGAGGAAACCGGCGCCGCGCAGTATTATCGCGACGCACGCATCTTGTCGATCTATGAAGGCACCACCGCGATCCAAGCCAACGACCTGGTCGGCCGCAAGACCGTGCGCGACGGCGGCGCCGTCGCCAAAGGCATTATCACCCAGGTGCGCAAGACCGCAGCCGAACTGGACGGCGGCGACGCGCAACTGAAGGTGATCGGCGCGCGCCTGAACGAAGCGGCCGGCGCGCTGGAAGAGGTGGTCGACTACGTGGTGGCCAATATCAAGGGCGAGATCAAGTCGGTGTTCGCCGGCAGCGTGACCTACCTGAAGATGGCCGGCATCGTGCTGGGCGGCTGGCAGATGGCGCGCGCCGCCGCGGTGTCCGCGGCGAAGCTGAAGGCAGGCGAGGGCGACGTCAAGTTCTACGACGCCAAG
This sequence comes from Herbaspirillum sp. LeCh32-8, assembly GCF_017814915.1. Classification (GTDB taxonomy): domain Bacteria; phylum Pseudomonadota; class Gammaproteobacteria; order Burkholderiales; family Burkholderiaceae_D; genus Herbaspirillum. The sequence continues at coordinate 493,611 of NZ_JAGIPZ010000002.1, forward strand.
CTGGCGACCGCGCGTTTCTTCGCCGACCAGATCCTGCCGCAGGCATTGGCGTATCGCACCGCCATCGTGGAAGGCGCGGAGTCGGTGCTGGCGTTGTCCGAAGATCAATTCTGACGCAGCCGTCCCGCCATCGTGCGGGCAGCGGGTGATGCGCAAGAAAACAAAAAGCCCGGAGATTATCCGGGCTTTTTGCTTGGGCGAAAGGGGCTCGGCGTCAGCCGAATGCGCCGCCGGTAAACAGCAGGTCAAAGCTGCGCGCCAGCAGGGCGATCAATCCCATCGCGCCCAGGCCGACTGTCAGCACGATGATCACCGCCAGGATCCAGTGCGACTCCGATTGCCTGCCGCTGCCGGCGTTGTGCTTCAGGTCCCATTTGTCGTCGGGCGTGAGGCCGATCACCAGCGCCTCCAGGCAGCCGCACAAGATCGAGATGACGAAAGGCAGGCCGGTGAACAGTTTGGGCGCATCGGGATTGGCCGCCATCAGCGCCAGCGACAGCGGGATGGCGAGGATGTGCAGCCAGCCGAAGCGGTCGCGCATGCCGTGCAGGTAAAAACGATGGAGGCCGATGCCGCCGGTGACGGCCGCGATCAGGGTGGCCAGGGTCTTGTTCTTGTGCTTGCCGGTCTGCTGCATCTGGTGGGGTCTCGGGGTGGCCGTCGGGTTTGCCGGCGGCGATGTTGTTATGGAAGTATCGGATGAGTATAGCGTATCGCGCGTGGCGGATTCCCCGGCAGCAAGAGGCGTACACGCTGGGGTCGCATCTTGTCATCCGGGCATGAACCGCGGTTTTGTGGGCGTCCAAACGGCGGCGGGGCGCTTGCCCTGATGTAATTTCACATCAGAATCGGCGCTGTTTGCCCGCTTTCTGCGTTGGATAAGTACACAAAAGCGGTAAGCAGGTTGCCCAGTTGGCCGGAAGTCCGTTATAATTTGCGGCTTTTCCGTGTCCGTATTCTTACTGGAACCATTATGGTCGTTATTCGTTTAGCTCGTGGCGGCGCCAAGAAGCGCCCCTTCTACAACATCGTTGCAACTGACTCGCGCAACCGTCGCGACGGTCGTTTCATCGAGCGTATCGGCTTCTACAACCCGGTTGCATCGGGCAAGGAAGAAACCGTTCGCGTCGCTGCAGACCGTCTGGCTTACTGGCAAGGCGTTGGCGCACAACTGTCGCCGACCGTCGCTCGCCTGGTTGCTGACGCTGCCAAGAAGGCTGCCTAATTAAGGTCTCAGGTCTGTTTCACGCGTCCGTCGGACGCATGGACGCAGGCCAGGTTCGGCGCATCAGTGAATAATCCAGTCCAGTCCGGCTTCTCCGCACCCGATGATCTTGTGACCATCGGTCATGTGACAGGGGCCTACGGCATCCAGGGTTGGATTCGCGTGCGTCCGTATTCGGCCGAGGCGGATGCCTTGCTGAGTGCGAAGACCTGGTGGCTGGAGAAATCCGGCGCACCGAAGCAGGACGTTGAAGTCATGCAGTCCAAGGGGCACAGCGGCGATGTCGTTGCGCGCCTGACCGGGGTAGCCGACCGCAATGCGGCCGAGGCCTTGAAGGGAACGGTGGTCTACGTTTCCCGCAAGCACTTCCCGGTGCTGGATGACAACGAATTCTATTGGGTCGATCTGATCGGCTCATCGGTTGAAAACCTGCAGGGCGAACAGCTGGGCGTGGTGTCCGACATGATGGACAACGGCGCTCACCCGATCCTGAGGGTGGTCATGCCGGTGCAACAAGCTGCACCGCAGACCGCAGACGCCGACAATGCCGTGCCGGCAAAGAAGGGCGACAAGGAGAAATCCTCAGCCGCGCCCGAAATGCTGATTCCGTTTGTCGACCAGTTCGTCAAGACGGTGCAGGCAAAAGAAAAGAAGATCATCGTCGATTGGGGCATGGATTACTGACTGCGGTCAGTTTTTTCATTTCCGGCGTCGGTGGTGTTTCAACAAGATTCATTGGGGATGGAGGCGTGATGCAGTTCGATGTCGTCACTCTGTTTCCCGAGATGTTCGCTGCGCTGACGCAGTCCGGCATTACCCGCCGGGCGCTGGAGCAAAAGCGCTGGGGCCTGTCGCTGTGGAATCCGCGTGATTTCACCACCGACAATCACCGCACCGTGGATGATCGGCCGTATGGCGGCGGTCCCGGCATGGTGATGCTGGCCAAGCCGCTGGAGGCTGCCATTGGCGCCGCCCGGCAGCGCCAGCAGGAGCTCGGCGTGGCCCGGCCCCGGGTGATCTACCTGTCGCCGCAAGGCGCTCCGCTGACGCATGAGCGCGTGGTGGGCTTGTCGCAGGAGCCCGGCGTGGTGTTGTTGTGCGGCCGCTATGAAGCGATCGACCAGCGCCTGCTCGACAAGTGCGTGGACGAAGAAATCAGCATCGGCGATTTCGTGCTCTCCGGCGGCGAGTTGCCGGCGATGGCGTTGATGGATGCAGTGATCCGTTTGTTGCCCGGCGCGTTGAACGACGGCGCTTCGGCGGTCGAAGACAGTTTCGTCAACGGCCTGCTGGATTGCCCGCATTACACGCGGCCCGAGGTCTACCAGGACGAGCCTGTGCCGGCCATCCTGCTGGGCGGCCACCATGCCGAGATCCTGAAGTGGCGTCGCCAGCGCGCACTGGAAGCGACGCAGGCCAAACGGCCCGACCTGATCGCCAAGGCCCGCGCAAGCGGCTTGCTGAGCAAGGCGGACGAAAAGTTTTTGAGCGGTTTGCAGTAAAATGCGGGCCGCGGATGCTAGGCATCCCGAAAGAAGTAGTAGCAAGCAGTATTGCCGGCATGCCGGCAGCAACGTGCAGCGGTTCGGCCGCTGTGATTGAAACCCCATCCTCTACCGGGCATACGGAAGGTCGCAAGACCCCAGGCGCCGGCAAGATGGTTACAGGAGCAAAAAATGGATCTGATCCAGCAACTCGAGCAAGAAGAGATCGCGCGTCTCGCCAAGAACATTCCCGACTTCGCCCCCGGCGACACCGTGATTGTCAGCGTCAACGTGGTTGAAGGCACCCGCAAGCGTGCTCAGGCCTACGAAGGCGTCGTGATCGCACGTCGCAATCGTGGTCTGAATTCGAACTTCATCGTTCGCAAGATTTCGTCCGGTGAAGGCGTCGAGCGTACTTTCCAGCTGTATTCGCCGCTGATCGCTTCGATCGAAGTGAAGCGTCGTGGTGACGTTCGCCGCGCCAAGCTGTACTACCTGCGTGAGCGTTCGGGCAAGTCGGCTCGCATCAAGGAAAAGCTGCCCAGCCGCGCTGCAAAGGCTGCAGAGTAATTTCAGGCATGCTAATGCTTCAGGAAAAAGGGGTGTCTCACGACGCCCCTTTTTTCATTTCCGCTCTGCTTTAACGAGCTTACCGTTACGCTGAACCGATCACGCCGTGGCCAGTTTTGATCCAGTCAATTTGCCAGTGGACGCCGTTGCCGGCGAGGGCGCGCTCGATGCTGCGCGCCTGAACGCCGACTGGTTGCGCCGCCGCTTCGCCGACCCGCCGCGCTGGGAGCCGGAGCACAGCGGTGACCAACTGGCACGCCTGGCGGAATCCAAGGGGCGTTTTCGCCTGGCGTCGGTGCTGATCCCCATCGTGCTGCGTCCGGAAGGGCTGACCGTGTTGTTCACCCAGCGCACCGCCGACCTCAAGGATCACGCGGGTCAGATCAGCTTCCCGGGCGGCCGCCGCGAGGACTACGACAGCTCGGCCATCGAGACCGCGCTGCGCGAGACCGAGGAGGAAATCGGCCTGGGCCGCGCCCACGTGGAAGTGATCGGCTCGCTGCCCGACTACTTCACCGGCACCGGTTATCGCGTTACTCCCGTGGCGGGCCTGATCGCGCCGCCGTTCGAGACCGTGCCCGAATCGCGTGAGGTGGCCGAGATCTTTGAGGTGCCGCTGTCTTTCCTGATGGACGGCGTCAATCACCAGCGCCGCTCGGTCGACCTGCCGCAGCCGGCCGGCCGCCGCAGCTTCTACACCATGCCTTACCAGCGTTACTTCATCTGGGGCGCCACCGCCGGCATGCTGCGCAATCTCTTCCATTTCCTGCGTACCTGATTTTTGGCGTCCCCGACGCGGTTCGTGGGATGCGAAAACAGCCTAAATACGCGATCAATGCATGATTGACCGGCGTCAACGAATCAATTGTTTGATTCCCATCATGCACTGCGCTATCGTACCGGCTATAGAGACATATAAGGCCGTTTGATGACATTCCTCTCCATTCTCTTTGCGCTGTTAATCGAACAACTCAAACCACTGCGTGCGGACAATCCGGTTTATGCATCGATCAAGTCTTTCGCCGGCAGTATAGAGGGCTGGTTCAACGCCGGCCACGCCCATCACGGGCGCCTCGGCTGGGCCGTGATGGTCGGCGCGCTGACCGTGCCGGTGGCGCTGATTTACTGGCTGTGCGTGCACATCAGTCCGATCGCCGCGTTCGCCTGGAACGTGCTGATCGTCTACCTGACGCTGGGCTTCCGCCATTACAGCCACTATTTCACCTCGATTCAGCTGGCCCTGAACAGCGGCGATGAAATGACCGCGCGCGCGTTGCTGGCCGAGTGGACCAAGCAGGACACCGCCGGCATGGACGTCAGCGAGATCTCTCGCATCGCTTCCGAGCGCGCGCTGATCACGACTCATCGTCACGTGTTCGGTGTGTTCTTCTGGTTCCTGATGCCCGTCGGCCCGGCGCTGGCCGTGATGTACCGCGTGGCCGAATACCTGTCGCGCGCCTGGAACGAGCCGGACCACATGAAGTTCGAGGCCTTCGGCCGCTTCGCCGCGCGCGCCTTCTACTGGATCGACTGGATCCCGGCCCGCCTGACCGCCGCGGCCTTCGCCGTGGTCGGCAACTTCGAGGATGCCATCTACGCCTGGCGCAACTTCGCCAGCCGCTGGGACGACGAAGCCGCAGGCATCATCCTGGCTGCCGGCGGCGGCGCCATGGGGGTGCGCTTCGGCACGCCGAAGGAGGCTGCGGCAGGCATCATCCTGCCGGCTGATGCCGCCACGGTCGATTCCATGCCCGAAGAAAGCGACGGCCTGCCGGGCGACACGCCCACACCGCGTACCTTGCAAAGCACGGTCGGTCTGGTCTGGCGCGCATTGCTGCTGTGGATGTTCCTGTTGCTGCTGCTGTCTGTCGCAGTGTGGATGGGTTGATCCAGCGGGATGTTCAGATAAGCGGGCTTAGGCCCGCTTAGTTTTTTGCAACGCAAAATCTCCGTCCCGGTATACTTCCGGTTTGTGCACAGGCGCCGCCGAGGATTCATCCCCATGCGTCTGATGCATGAATGGCAAGAGCCCGGGCAAACAGACCCAAGCGGGCGGAGCGGCGGGAAGACCGGTAGAAGCCAAGTCTTCTATAAGATATAATACTCAGTAGAGCCGCAGGCACCCACGCGGATGATCGCGAAGGCACCTCGGATTCAGGGCTCCGGTCCCACCAGGACAAGGGCATTCGGTTGCAAGCGCTTTAGAAGAACTGCATGTATGGCTGATCCCATCAAACCCACCGCGCCGGCGAAAGAATTCATCATCTTTGGAAAGACCAAGGATGGCAGGCAGTTCCGCCCCAGCGACTGGGCCGAGCGGCTGTGTGGCGTGATGTCGTGCTTCCGCCCCGAGGGCAGCGGCGGTCGCAATGCCCACCTGCAATATTCCCCCTACGTGTTGCCGACCCATATCGATGGCGTGCGCTCGGTGGTGGTCAACGAGGCCCTGCGCGACCTCGACCCGCTGGCCTATCACTTCGTCGTCAACTTCGCCAAGGACAACGACCTGCAAGTGCTGGACGCCTGTGTCCTGCCGGATCCGCCGAAGGACAAGCAGGGCTGAGCAGTTCGCAAAATCGCAGCCCACAGCCCACAGCTCACAGCCCCAATCCATGACCGTCGCCGCGCGCGCCGGTTCGCCGCAGCACCGACACGCCAGCTCCCCCAGTCGCCCGACCATGCAGGCGGCCTCGCCAGCAGTTAAACTAAACAGGTTTTCATTCGCCGCCGCCGGGCACCAGCTAGCGCGCGGCATCGGTTTCAGCATCTCATATTGCTCAGCCGGCAGTGCTTAGCCAGAGCCGTACGGGGTTATCGGGCCGTTCCCGGCCCTTACAATGACGGAGAAGAAGCATCATGAAACACCGCATGGAGCGCGACACCTTTGGCCTGATCGAAGTCCCCGATGACCGGCTCTGGGGCGCGCAGACCGAACGTTCGCTGCATCACTTCCACATTTCCACCGAACGCATGCCGACCGAGCTGGTGGTGGCCCTGGCTGCGGTCAAGCGCGCCTGTGCCGCGGTCAACCGCGACCTCGGCAAGCTCGACGCCAAGAAGGCCGACGCCATCATCGCCGCCGCCGATGAGGTGATCGCCGGCAAGCACCCGCTGGAATTCCCGTTGTCGGTGTGGCAGACCGGCTCCGGCACCCAGAGCAACATGAACATGAACGAGGTGCTGGCCAACCGCGCCTCGGAGCTGCTGGGCGGCGTGCGCGGCGAAGAGCGCGTGATCCACCCCAACGACGACGTCAACCGCGGCCAGTCCTCCAACGACATCTTCCCGACCGCTATGCACGTGGCGGCCTGCATGGCTGTGGCGACGCACCTGATTCCGTCGCTGCACAAGCTGCGCGCCACCCTGCAGGACAAGTCCGGCAAGTTTGCCGACGTGGTCAAGATCGGCCGCACCCACCTGCAGGACGCCACGCCGCTGACCCTGGGCCAGGAGTTCTCCGGCTACGTCGCGCAGCTGGAGCATGCCGAGGCCGCCATCATCGCGACGCTCAACGGCGTGTCGGAACTGGCCGCCGGCGGCACCGCGGTCGGCACCGGCCTGAACGCCCATCCGGAATTCGGCTCGCGCGTGGCAGCCGAGCTGGCCAAGCACTTCGGTTTCCCGTTCAAGACCGCGCCCAACAAGTTCGCCGCACTGGCCGGCCATGATGCGTTGGTGGCGTCGCACGGCGGCCTGAAGACGCTCGCGGCATCGCTGATGAAGATCGCCAACGACGTGCGCTGGCTGGCTTCCGGCCCGCGCTCCGGCCTGGGTGAGATCACCATTCCCGAGAACGAGCCGGGCAGCTCCATCATGCCGGGCAAAGTCAACCCGACCCAGTGCGAGGCGCTGACCATGCTGTGCGCCCAGGTGTTTGGCAACGACGTCGCGCTCAACATCGGCGGCGCGTCCGGCAACTTCGAGCTCAACGTGTTCAAGCCGTTGATCATCCACAACTTCCTGCAGAGCGTGCGCCTGCTGGCCGACGGCATGGCCAGCTTCGAGGAGCACTGCGCGCGCGGCATCGAAGCCAACCGCGAGCGCATCGGCGAGCTCATGGAGAAGTCGCTGATGCTGGTGACCGCGCTGGCGCCGCACATCGGCTACGACAAGGCCGCCAAGATCGCCAAGCAGGCCCACCACGACGGCACCACCCTGAAGGAGGCTGCGCTGGCGCTGGGTTATGTCACCGAGCAGCAGTTCGCCGAGTGGATCAAGCCGGAAGAGATGACCCGCCCGGGCTGATCTCCCCGCCAAGAACCTGAGGCAGGACGGGACATGGATGCATGCCATCCATGTCCCGTTTCATTTGGCGCGGCGGACGATCCTCCATGCATCCTGGAAAGCCTTGCCGGGCCCCGGATTGCAAAGGATGCGCAGCCTTATGTATAGCAATATTGATTTGGGTTACGAATTGAAACAACTCAGGCTTTCCGGCAGGCTGCGGCGTATATTGTTTTCATGCGCTCAATGCGTGCGCAGGCAGCCCGTGCAAGGCTTGCCGGCGAGCCAGGGGATGGCGGGCAGACAGCGCGACAGCAATGCAACAACCAACGCGACAAGCAGCGCGACGCCGCAAGGCAAGCAAGGAAAGCCGGCCGTCATCGGCCGTACATGGGCAATTCCCAAAGGCAAATCATGAAGAAATTAGCGGCAATCGGAATCTGCGGCGCGCTCGCCGTGGCCGGCCTGATGGCCAGTGCGTCGACTTACGCGCACACGCGCTTTTACGGCGGCGTGGTGATCGGCGGCCCGGTGTGGGTGCCGCCCCCGGTCTACTATCCGCCGCCGGTCTACGTCGAGCGCGTGCCGCCGCCGGTCTATATCGAGCCGCAGCCGCGCCAGGACTACTGGTACTACTGCCAGGAGTCCAAGGCGTACTACCCCTACGTCCAGAGCTGCCCCAGCGCCTGGATGAAGGTGGTGCCCAACACGCCGACGCCGCCGGGCTACGGTCCGCCGCAATAAGCCGGGCCCACGCCGATAACGACTCAACGCCATGCCGCTGAAGCGGCCAAAGGAAACATCGTGAAACCCATCTACAAGACAGCTACCGCAGTCACCGCCGTGGGCGCCATGCTGGCGCTGGGCGGCTGCGTCAGCGTGCCGACCGGTCCCTCGGTCATGGCCATGCCGGGCAAGGACAAGACCTATGAACAGTTCCGCGCCGACCAGCAGCTGTGCCAGCAATACGCCCAGGACGCCATCGGCGGCCAGGCCCAGCAGACCCAGAACAACACCGCCAACAGCGCCGCAGTCGGCACTGCCGTAGGCGCAGTGGCCGGGGCCCTGATCGGCGCGGCTTCCGGCAATGCCGGCGCGGGTGCGGCAATCGGCGCCGGCGGCGGCCTGCTGGTGGGCAGCGCGGCCGGCAGCAATGTGGCCGCGGGCGGCAACTATTCGATGCAGCAGCGCTACGACATGACCTACACCCAATGCATGTACAGCAAGGGCAACCAGGTCGAGACCCAGCGCCAAGCCACTGCCTACACCTATCATCCGCGCCGCTACTATTACGCGCCGCCGCCGCCTCCGGGCTACTACGGGCCGCCGCCGGTGTACTACGGCCCGCCGCCGGGCGCGTATTGAGCCCGGCGCGCGCGGGCAGCAAGAAGAACCGCATCCGGGGATGCGGTTTTTTATTGCCTCAAGGACAAGGCGCGCCGTCCGGGCCCCGGCTTTTTCCGCGCCAACGCGCGATGCGGCGCAACATCGGCGCACGGGAGTGCTATACTCGCCGCCATGCTTTGCCGAATTCAACTTGCGAAAATCCAGCATTGGTGGCGCGCCTGACCCGGGCGGCCAGCGAAGTAATTCGCTTTCACACAGTTTGACCATGTGATGCCGCCGGTTCCGGCGGCATTGTTTTTACGCTTCGGGACCGGCGGCATTCCAGACAGATACTCGATCAGGAATGACCATGTCTTCGAACGCACCAGCCAGCACCTCCACCGCACATCCCACCGTCCTCACCGGCGACCGTCCCACCGGCCCGCTGCACCTCGGCCACTACATCGGCTCGCTCAAGTCGCGCGTGGCGCTGCAGGAAAGCGCCAACCAGTTCCTGCTGCTGGCCGACACCCAAGCCATGACCGACAACGTCGGCCGCCACCAGAAGGTCACCGACAACGTGCTGGAAGTAGCGCTGGACTACCTGGCCGTCGGCATCGATCCGGAGAAATCGACCATCTTCATCCAGTCGCAGGTGCGCGAGCTCTACGAGCTGTCGATGGTGCTGCTGAACCTGGTGACGGTGTCGCGCCTGGAGCGCAACCCCACCATCAAGGAAGAGATCCGCCTGCGCGGCTTCGAGCGCGACATCCCGGCCGGCTTCCTGACCTACCCGGTGAGCCAGGCCGCCGACATCACTGCCTTCAAGGGCCAGCTGGTGCCGGTGGGCAGCGACCAGTTGCCGATGATCGAGCAGACCAACGAGCTGGTGCGCAAATTCAACGCCACCGTCGACCGCCAAGTGCTGGTCGAGTGCAAGGAAGTGCTGTCCGAAACCGGCCGCCTGCCCGGCATCGACGGCAAGGCCAAGATGAGCAAATCGCTGGGCAACGCCATCGCGCTGGGCGCATCGGCCAAGGAAATCAAGCAGGCCGTGCACCAGATGTACACCGACCCCAACCACCTGCGCGTGGATGATCCGGGCCAAGTCGAGGGCAATGTGGTGTTCACCTTCCTGGACGCCTTCGATCCTGACCGTGACGCCGTGGCCGAGCTCAAGGCGCACTACACCCGCGGCGGCCTGGGCGACAGCGTGGTCAAGCGCCGCCTGGAAGGCATCCTGCAGGAAATGCTGGAGCCGATCCGCACCCGCCGCGAAGAGTTCGCCAAGGATCGCGGCGAAGTCATGGCCATCCTCAAGCGCGGCACCGAGCGCGCTAGCGCAGTGGCGGCGCAGACCATGTCGGAAGTGAATGCAGCGCTGGGCTTGAATTACTTCGGCTGAAGCTGCTGAGTTTCCATGTAAAAAGCCGCACTGCCCGGGAGGGGAGTGCGGCTTTCTTTCTTGTTGCGTCGATTTGACAGCCAACGACGCCGGGCCCTGCTTTCGCAGGGGCGACGGAGGTGAAAACATAGGTAAGGAACGCACAGATAAGCTGTCGTTCCTGCGAAAGCAGGAACCCAGTGTCGTTCAGCCTGCGCCAACGATACCGCTCAAGCCCGCTTCGCCGCCGGCATCACCGGCAACTCCAGCAACACCTCCAGCCCGCCCTCCGCCAAGTTGCGCAGCTGCAGCCGTCCATGGTGGTTCTCGGCGATGTTGAGCGCAATCGTCAGGCCCAGTCCGGTGCCGCCGGTGTCGCGCGAGCGTGAGGTCTCCAGGCGGTAGAAGGGCTCGAACACCGACTCCAGCTCGGCCTCGGGAATGCCCGGCCCGTGGTCGCGGATGCGGATGGCAACCTTCTGCGATTCCAGTGCGATGGTCACGCGCGCGGCCTGGCCGTATTTGCAGGCGTTGTCGATCAGGTTGGTCAGGCAGCGCCGCAGCGCGCCGGTCTGGGCCATGACAAAGGCACGGGTGGCGCCCTCCAGCATCACGTCCTGGCCGGCATCGGCGGCATCGGCGCACACGCTGTCGAGCAGCGAATCAATATCCAGCGCCTGGATCTTTTCGGACGAATCCATGCTGCGCGCCAGATCCAGGCCCTCGCGCACCATGCCGTGCATGACGCCCAGGTCGTCGATCAGCTTTTGCTGCAGCTCCCGGTCAGCCACCTTTTCCAGGCGCAGGCGCATGCGCGTCAGCGGCGTCTGCAGGTCGTGCGTGATGGCGGCCAGCATGTGCGTGCGGTGCTGGATCTGGCGCCGGATGCGCGCCTGCATGGCATTGAAGGCGTGCGCCGCCTGGCGGATCTCGGTCGGGCCGGCCTCGGCCAGCGGCGGGTGGTCGATGTCGCGGCCCAGCTGCGAAGCTGCCTGCGCCAGCTGGCGGATCGGACGGGTCGCCATGCGCGCCACCAGGTAAGCCAGGATCGCGATCAGGATCAGGAACAGCGCAATGTACTGCGCGCCGAAGAAGCCTTGGCCGTGCCCACGCAGCGCCGGCGGCTCGCCCGGCTGGTGCAGGCGCAGGCGCATCAGCGCCTGGTCGTGCAGGCTGATGTAGATCACGCGGCAGGTCTCGCGGCGCGGGCCCTCGCGGCCGTCGGGCCGGCGCGGCGGCGCGCATTCGGTCTCGCGCTGCACCGCCACGCTGCGCTCGCTGCCCAGGCGCGCCTTGAGGATGTCGACCATCGGGCTGCTGCTGGCGTTGGCGCCCACGGCATCGTTCATGTTGTCCACCATGCTGGCTTCGAAGCCGAAGTTGGTGGCGGCCTGCAGCACGATGGGGCGCTGCTCGGCGGGAATGTCGTCGACCGCCTGCACGATCTGCTCGACGCGGTCGGCCAAATGCTGGAAGCGCACTTCGCGCAGCGTGTTCTTGCGTTCGTTGGAGGCTAGCCAGGTAGTGGCCAACACCGACAGCACGATGCCGGCCAGCAGCAGCACGAAGATGCGGTTGCCGATGGAGCCGAGGACGTCTTTCATGATGCGCGGCCCGGGGTTTGTCCCGCATTGTCGGCGGCCACGCTGGTGGCCAGTACGTAGCCTTCATTACGCACCGTCTTGATGATGGTGGGTGTGCGGGCGTCGTCCCCCAGCTTCTGGCGCAGGCGGCTGATCTGGATATCCACCGAGCGGTCGAACGGGTCGGACTCGCGGCCCTGGGTCAGCTCCAGCAGCTGGTCGCGGTTGAGCACGCGATTGGGATGGTCAAGGAAGACCTTGAGCAGGCGGAACTCGGCGCCCGACAGCGCTACCACCACGCCGTCCTGGTTCACCAGGTGGCGCGCGGTCAGATCCAGCGTCCAGTTGGCGAAACGCATCGCGGCCACGTCCGGTTGCGCCATGTTGGGCGGCAGCGCCTGGGTGCGGCGCAGGACGCTGCGGATGCGCGCGAACAGCTCGCGCGGCTCGAAGGGCTTGGCCAGGTAATCGTCGGCGCCCATCTCCAGGCCAAGGATGCGATCCAGCGGCTCGCCGCGCGCGGTCAGCATGATCACCGGCACATTGGAGGTGGCGCGCAGGTTGCGGCACAGGGTCAGGCCGTCCTCGCCGGGCAGGGTCAGATCCAGCACGATCAGGTCCACGCGCGACTCTTCAAGCGTCTTGCGCATCTCCGTGCCGTTGGTGGCGGTCAGCGTGCGCAGGCCGTTGCCGTCCAGGTATTCGGCCAGCAGGGTGCGGATATCGCGGTCGTCGTCGACGATGAGGATGTGAGTATTTGTATCCATGAGCTGAATTATGCCGAACTTGTTAAATCGTGGACGCGGGATTTGTATCGCCTCTTAACAAGCGTCGTCACCGACATAAAACGATACTCGGCGGCGCCGGGAATATACAAAACGATACAAATGCCGCCACAGGGGAAAAATTGGCGTTACACGCGGCCGGTTTAATGGGAACCGTGCAAAGACAGCACGAAACAGAGAGACGGTTTCTTTGTGAAGCGGTCTCCAGACACACCGAAAGGAGCAATCATGTTGAAATTCAAGACCCGCATCCTGGCCGGCATCGCCGCCGTGAGCATCAGCGCCGTGACCGCAGCCGCCTTCGCGCAGGTTCCGCCGCCGCCGGGAGGCCCGCACGGTCGAGCTCCCAGCGCCGAGCAAATCGCCAAGTTCGAGCAAATGCGCGCCAAGCACCAGGCTGAGCTGCACGACAAGCTGAAGATCACCGCGGCACAGGAAGCCGGCTGGAAGCTGTTCCTGGACAAGACCAAGCCGGCCCCATTCGACGCCGCCGGCCGTCCCAACAAGGAAGAGTTCGCTAAGCTGACCACCCCGGAACGCCTGGACAAGAAGCTGGAACTCATGCGCAAGCGTGAAGCCTTCGCCGAGCAGCGCATCGCGGCCACCAAGGACTTCTATGCGACCCTGTCGCCGGAACAGCAGAAGACCTTCGACGCCGAGTTCGCCAAGATGGAGCGTCACCGCTTCGATCACATGCGTCATGGCGATCGCAAGGGCCCGCCGCACGGCAAGCCGGGCGCACCTGATGCAGCAGCGCCGGCCGCCAAGTAAGGCAAGCGAGAAGGCGCAAAAGAACGCGCCAGGCATCATCCGCCCGCCGGCTTTGCCGCCGGCGGCGGATCTACCCAAAAGCCTTGCGGTCAATACGCAAGGCTTTTGCCGTACTGGCCCCTGGCGTCATTGTCGATCTCTCGCGGGAGATGGCGCGCTTTCCGCCCCTTGTTGTCCGTGGCGCAAGCCGGGTTTGCTGGGTACACTGCCTGCCTGTCCACTGCGGGCGCGCCGGATGGCGTCGGCGCCGGGCACCTCCGTGGCGAGGATAGCGGCAAGAAGAAACAGAATGTTGCAATGATGTAAGGTTGTTGCGGGAAAATACCGGATGGCGGCTCCGAGGGCGCGACAAGGCGCGTGGCCGCCATCCCGTATCTTTTTGCTTGCAAGCAGCGTCGGCTCGGCCATGGGCCCGGCCGCGCTACCGTGATCAGTTCGTTGGCCCCCCAAAATGACAAACACACCAAATTCCGGACCGCAATCTTCCTCCAACCCGACCCCGCCGCAAGGCGGCCGGCCTCCTTCGAAGGGCAGCGTGTTGCGGCGCTGGTGGTTCTGGGTGCTGGTGGCGGCGCTGGCGGCCGGCGGCGGCTACAAGTACTGGAGCAAGAAAAAAGCCCAGCAGGAGCAGATGGCCGCCATGGGCGGCGCTCCCGGCGGGCCGGGCGGACGTCCGGGCGGCATGCGCCCCGGCGGCCCGGGCGGCGCAGGCGGATTCGCCCAGACCATGCCGGTGGGCGTGGCCAAGGCCAAGATCCAGAACGTCGACGTCTACCTCAACGGACTCGGCTCGGTTACGCCGACCGCCACCGCCACGGTGCGTGCGCGGGTGGACGGCCAGCTGATGAAGTTGCATTACACCGAAGGGCAGGTGGTCAAGGCCGGCGACCTGCTGGCCGAGATCGATCCGCGCGCGCTGCAGGCCACCGTCACCCAGGTCGACGGCCAACTGGCGCGCGACCGCGCGCTGCTGAACTCGGCGCGGCTGGACCTGAAGCGCTACCAGACCCTGCTGTCGCAGGATTCCATCGCCAGCCAGCAGGTCGATACCCAGGCCGCGCTGGTCAAGCAGTATGAAGGTACGGTCAAGGCCGACGAGGGTTCGCTGGCCAGCGCCAAGCTGCAGCTGTCGTTCACCCGCGTGATCGCGCCGATTTCCGGCCGCCTCGGCCTGAAGCAGGCCGATGTGGGCAACAACATCACCACCAGCGACACCAACGGCCTGGTGATCATCACCCAGCTGCAGCCGATCACCGCCATCTTCAGCATCCCCGAAGACAATATCCCCAGCGTGCTGCGCCAGCTGCAAAGCGGCCGCAAGCTGCCGGTCGAGGCCTGGGATCGCGAGCAAAAGAAAAAGCTGGCCGAGGGCGTGCTGCTGACCATCGACAACGTGGTCGACGCCACCACCGGCACCGTCAAGCTGAAGGCGCAGTTCCCCAACAAGGACTACGCGCTGTTCCCCAGCCAGTTCGTCAACATCCGCCTGCTGCTCAACACCGAAGACGGCGCCACCGTGATCCCGACCGCGGCCATCCAGCGCGGCTCCAAGGGCCTGTTTGTCTACGTGGTCAAGGAAGACAACACCGTCACCGTGCGCAATATCAAGACCGGAGCGGTGCAGGGTGACCTGACCGCAATCACTGACGGCGTAGCCGCCGGCGAGACCGTGGTCATCGACGGCATCGACCGCCTGCGCGAAGGCGCCAAGGTGGAAGCCGTGACCCGCGGCGGCGCTGATGACCCGGCCAACAAACTCTCCACCGAGAACCCGAACGCACGCCGCCACGGCAAGCGCGGCCAGGGACCGAACGGACAAGGCGGACAAGCGGGGCAGGGCGCACCCGGCGCGCAGGCAGGCCAGGGCGGCCAGGCCGACATGAGCCCGGAAGAGCGCCAGAAGCGCTGGGCCGAGATCAACAAGCGCATCGACGCCGGCGAGTTCGGCGAAGAAATCAAGAAGCTGCCGGAAGACCAGCGCCGCCAGAAAATGATGGAGCTGCGTCGCAAGCAGCAGGAGAGCGGCGGCAACGCGGGCGGTAACTCCGGCGCCAATGCAAAGTAAGGCGGCAGCATGAATCCCTCCCGCCAGTTCATCCTGCGGCCGGTCGCCACATCCTTGCTGATGCTGGCGATCCTGCTGGTGGGCATTGTCGCCTACCGCTTGTTGCCGCTGTCGGCCTTGCCCGAAGTCGATTACCCGACCATCCAGGTCACCACCCTCTATCCCGGCGCCAGTCCGGACGTGATGACGTCGTCGGTCACCGCGCCGCTGGAGCGCCAGTTCGGCCAGATGCCGGGCCTGAAGCAGATGTCGTCCACCAGTTCGGGCGGCGCCTCGGTGATCACGCTGCAGTTCAACCTCGACCTTAACCTCGACATCGCCGAGCAGGAAGTGCAGGCCGCCATCAATGCCGGCGGCAACCTGCTGCCGTCCGACCTGCCGATGCCGCCGGTGTACAGCAAGGTCAACCCGGCCGATACCCCCATCATCACGCTGGCGGTGACCTCCAGGACCATGCCGCTGCCCAAGGTGCAGGATCTGATCGACACCCGCCTGGCGCAGAAGATATCGCAGCTCTCCGGCGTCGGCCTGGTCAGCCTGTCGGGCGGCCAGCGCCCGGCCGTGCGCATGCAGCTGAACCCTCGCGCCATTGCCGCGCTCGGCCTGAACCTGGATGACATCCGCACCGCCATCGGCAACGCCAACGTCAACCAGGCCAAGGGCAGCTTCGACGGCCCCACGCGCGCCTCCACCATCGACGCCAACGACCAGCTGCGCTCGGCCGATGAATACAAGAACCTGATCATCGCCTACAAGAACGGCGCGCCGATCCGCGTCTCCGACGTGGCCGACGTGGTCGACGGCGCCGAGAACGTGCGCCTGGGCGCCTGGGCCAACGAGCAGGCCGCGGTGATCGTGAACATCCAGCGCCAGCCCGGCGCCAACGTGATCGCCGTGGTCGACAGCATCAAGAAGATCCTGCCCTCGCTGCAGGCCAGCTTGCCAGGATCGATCGACGTGCAGATCCTGACCGACCGCACCACCACCATCCGCTCCTCGGTGGCCGACGTGAAGTTCGAGCTGCTGCTGTCGGTGATGCTGGTGGTGATGGTGATCTTCGTGTTCCTGCGCAACGTGCCGGCCACCATCATCCCCAGCGTAGCCGTGCCGCTGTCGCTGGTGGGCACCTTTGCGATCATGTACATCGCCGGTTTCTCGATCAACAACCTGACGCTGATGGCGCTGACAATCGCCACCGGCTTCGTGGTCGACGACGCCATCGTCATGATCGAAAACATCTCGCGCTACATCGAAGAGGGCATGCAGCCGATGCAAGCAGCGTTGAAGGGCGCCGAGCAGATCGGCTTCACCATCATCTCGCTGACCTTCTCGCTGATCGCGGTGCTGATCCCGCTGCTGTTCATGGGCGACGTGGTGGGCCGCCTGTTCCACGAGTTCGCAGTGACGCTGGCGGTCTCCATCCTGATCTCGGCCGTGGTGTCGCTGACGCTGACGCCGATGATGTGCGCGCGCCTGCTGCGTCACCAACCGGAAGAAGAGCAGGGCTGGTTCTATCACAAGAGCCAGCTGTTCTTCGACCGCGTGATCGCCCGTTACGGCGTCATGCTGGAGTGGGTGCTGGAGCGCCAGAAGCTGACCCTGCTGGTGGCCGTCGGCACGCTGGTGCTGACCGGGCTGCTGTACGTGTTCGTACCCAAGGGCTTTTTCCCGCTGCAAGACACCGGCGTGATCCAGGGCATCTCGGAGGCGACGCAATCGGTTTCCTTCGGCGCCATGGGCGAGAAGCAGCAACAGCTGGCCAAGGTGGTGCTGCAGGACCCGGCGGTGGACAGCCTGTCGTCCTTCATCGGCGTCGACGGCACCAACGCCACCTTGAACAGCGGCCGCATGCTGATCAACCTGAAGCCGCATGAAGACCGCGACGTTTCCGCCTCGGACGTGATCCGCCGCCTGCAGGTCAAGCTGGCGCAAGAGGTGCCGGGCGTGACGCTGTACATGCAGCCGGTGCAGGATCTGACGATCGAAGACAGCGTCTCGCGCACCCAGTACCAGTTCACGCTGGAGGATGCCGACCCGGATACGCTCAGCGAGTGGGTGCCCAAGCTGATCGCCCGCCTGCAGCAGCAGCCCGAGCTGGCCGACGTGGCCAGCAACCTGCAGGACAAGGGCTTGCAGGCCTACATCCAGATCGACCGCGACGCCGCCTCGCGCTTGGGCATCACCACCGCCGCCATCGACAACGCGCTCTACAACGCCTTCGGTCAGCGCCTGATCTCCACCATCTACACCCAGTCCAACCAGTATCGGGTGGTGATGGAGGTCAAGCCTGAATTCCAGCGCGGCCCGCAGGCGCTCGACAGCATCTACCTGGTGACCTCGGCCGGCCGCCAGGTGCCGCTGTCGTCGATCGCCACCGTCACCGAGCGTACCGCGCCGCTGGTGGTGAACCACATCGGCCAGTTCCCGGCCGCGACGATTTCCTTCAACCTGGCCAAGGGCGCCGCGCTGGGCGAGGCGGTCAAGGTGATCAAGGCGGCCGAGCAGGAAATCGGCATGCCGGCCTCCACCGTCACCAACTTCCAAGGCGCGGCGCTGGCCTTCCAGGCCTCGTTGTCCAACACGCTGTGGCTGATCCTGGCGGCGATCGTGACCATGTACATCGTGCTGGGCGTGCTCTATGAGAGCTACATCCACCCGATCACCATCCTCTCCACGCTGCCTTCGGCCGGCGTGGGCGCGCTGCTGTCGCTGATGATCTCGGGCACCGACCTGGGCATCATCGGCATCATCGGCATCATCCTGCTGATCGGCATCGTCAAGAAGAACGCGATCATGATGATCGACTTCGCGCTGGAAGCCGAACGGCATGAGGGCAAGAGCCCGCGCGAGGCGATCTACCAGGCCTGCCTGCTGCGCTTCCGGCCGATCCTGATGACCACCATGGCCGCGCTCTTGGGCGCGCTGCCGCTGATGCTGGGCACCGGTGTGGGTTCCGAGCTGCGCCAGCCGCTGGGCATTACCATGGTCGGCGGCCTCCTGGTGTCGCAGGTGCTGACGCTGTTCACCACGCCGGTGATCTACCTCGGCTTCGACAGCCTGGCGCGCCGCATGCGCGCGCGCTTCGGCCAGCGCGAGCCGGGTCATGGCGACGACGGTGACGACGACGACCATGCGCATCCGGCCTCGCTGCCGCCGGCGGTGTAAGCGGAACGGCAATGAACATCTCGCTTCCCTTCATCCAGCGGCCCATCGCCACCACGCTGCTGACCATCGGCATCGCGCTGGCCGGCATCGTGGCCTTCCGCTTGCTGCCGGTGTCGCCGCTGCCGCAGGTGGATTACCCCACCATCTCGATCTCGGCCTCGATGCCCGGCGCCAGCCCGGAAACCATGGCCGCCACCGTGGCCACGCCGCTGGAGCGGGCTATGGGCTCGATCGCCGGCGTGACCGAGATGACCTCGACCAGCTCGCAGAACTCCACCCGCATCACACTGCAGTTCGACCTCAACCGCGACATCGACGGTGCCGCGCGCGACGTGCAGGCGGCCCTGAACGCGGCGCGCAACCTGCTGCCGTCGGGCATGCCGAGCAACCCGACCTACCGCAAGGTGAACCCGGCCGACGCGCCCATCATGATCCTGGCCATGACCTCGGACACCATGACCCAGGGCCAGATGTACGACGCCGCCGACAGCATCGTCGCGCAGAAGCTGTCGCAGGTGCGCGGGGTGGGGCAGGTGAGCGTGGGCGGCAGTTCGCAGCCGGCGGTGCGCATCGAGTTGAACCCGACCGCGCTCAACAAGTACGGCATCGGCAGCGCCGACGTGCGCACCGCGGTGGCCGCCACCAATGCCAACCGGCCCAAGGGCATCCTGGAAGACGGCGAACGCAACTGGCAGATCTACGCCAACGACCAGGCCAAGACCGCCGCCGAATACGCGCCGCTGATCGTCTCCTATCGCAACGGCACGCCGGTGCGCGTGCGCGACGTGGCCGAAGTGCGCGACTCCGTGGCCGACGTGCGCAACGCCGGCTCGGCCAACGGCAAGCCGTCCATCCTTGTGATCATCAATCGCCAGCCCGGCGCCAACATCATCGAGACGGTGGACGCCGTCAACGAGCTGCTGCCGCAGCTGCAGGCCTCGATCCCGGCCGCCATCGACATGAAGACGGTGATGGACCGCACGCCCACCATCCGCGCCTCGCTGAAGGAGACCGAGTTCACCCTGATCATGTCGGTGGCGCTGGTGATCATGGTGGTGTTTTTGTTCCTGCGCAGCGCGCGCGCCACGCTGATCCCGGCGGTGGCCGTTCCGGTGTCGCTGATCGGCACCTTCGGCATCATGTACCTGGCCGGCTTCAGCCTGGACAACCTGTCGCTGATGGCGCTCACCATCGCCACCGGCTTCGTGGTGGACGACGCCATCGTGGTGCTGGAAAACATCTCGCGCCACATCGAGGCCGGCATGAAGCCGGTCAAGGCGGCGCTGCTGGGCGCGCGCGAAGTCGGCTTCACCGTGTTGTCGATGAGCATCTCGCTGATTGCCGTGTTCATCCCCATCCTGATGATGGAAGGCATCGTCGGCCGCCTGTTCCGCGAGTTCGCCATCACGCTCTCGGTGGCCATTTTGGTGTCGCTGGTGGTGTCGCTGACCACCACGCCGATGATGTGCGCGCGCCTGCTGCGCCATGACCCCAAGGCCGATGAAGAGCGTCGCCGGCGCCGCCATCCGTTGCTGCAAAAGCTGGCCGACCAGACCGAGCACATCTTCAACGACCTGCTGCTGGGCTACGAGCGCACGCTGGCCTGGGCGCTGCGCGCGGCGCCGTTGATGATGCTGATCCTGGTGGGCACCATCGCGCTGAACGTGTATCTCTACAAGGCCATCCCCAAAGGCTTCTTCCCGCAGCAGGACACCGGCCGGCTGGTGGGCGGCATTCGCGGCGACCAGGCGATTTCCTTCCAGGCGATGAAGGTCAAGCTCAACGATTTCATCGAGATCGTGCGCGCCGACCCGGCGGTGGCCGACGTGGTGGCCTTCACCGGCGGCCAGCGCCGCAACGGCGGCAACATGTTCGTGACCCTGAAGCCGCTGTCGGAGCGCAAGGAGTCGGCCGACCAGGTGATCGCCCGGCTGCGCGTGAAAACCGCCAAGGTGGCGGGCGCGCGCGTGTTCCTGGTGCCGGTGCAGGACATCCGCATCGGCGCGCGCCAGAGCGATTCGCAGTATGAGTACTCGCTCAAATCGGACGACGTCGCGTTGTTGCGCGTGTGGGAACCCAAGATCCGCGCCGCGCTGTCCAACCTGAAGGAGCTGGAAGACCTCAGCACCGACCAGCAGGACAACGGCCTGCAGACCACGCTGACCATCGACCGCGAGACCGCGATCCGCGCCGGCGTGACGCCGCAGCTGATCGACGCCACGCTGTCGGATCTGTTCGGCCAGCGCCAGATCTCCACCATCTACAGCGGTATGAACCAGTACCACGTGGTGATGGAAGCCGCGCCGCAGTATTGGCAAAGCCCGGAGATCCTGCGCGACACCTACGTCAGCCTGGCGGGATCGTCCAACCTGTCGCCGACTACCTCCACGCTGTCGACGCCGCCGGCGCTGTCGGCGGCTGGCAAGCTGAACTCCAACACCGGCCTGGCGCAGACCATCTCCACCGCGGCCTCGACCCAGATCCCGCTGGCGGCCTTCTCCAGCTTCGCGCCGACCACCACCGCGTTGTCGGTCAGCCATGAAGGGCAGTTCGTGGCCTCGACCATCTCGTTCAACCTGGCCGAGGGCGTGTCGCTGTCGCAGGCGACCGAGGCGATCGACCGCGCCATGGCCTCGCTGGGCGTGCCCACCGGCGTGCACGGCACCTTCGCCGGCACCGCCAATGCCTTCCAGTCCTCGCTGTCGTCCCAGCCGCTGCTGATCCTGACGGCGCTGCTGGCGGTGTACATCGTGCTGGGCATCCTCTACGAGAGCCTGATCCACCCGATCACCATCATCTCCACGCTGCCCTCGGCCGGCGTGGGCGCCTTGCTGGCGTTGCTGGTGACCGGCACCGACTTCAGCCTGATCGCGCTGATCGGCGTGATCTTGCTGATCGGCATCGTCAAGAAGAACGCCATCATGATGATCGACTTCGCGCTGGACGCCGAGCGCAACCGCGGCCTGTCGCCGCGCGACGCGATCTTCGAGGCCTGCAAGCTGCGCTTCCGCCCGATCATGATGACCACCATGGCGGCCCTCTTGGGTGCGATCCCGCTGGCCATCGGCCATGGCGACGGCGCCGAGCTGCGCCAGCCGCTGGGCATCGCCATCGTCGGCGGGCTGGTGGTGAGCCAGCTGCTGACGCTCTACACCACGCCGGTGGTCTACCTGTATATGGAAAGGCTGAGCGCGTGGGGACATCGCAAGTTCGGCCGCAAGAACAAGACGCAAACCTCGGCCGCCTGATCCCGCACCGGGACGGCTGCCACGGAGAGAACCATGAAACATCAAGAAACTCAGCAACGCCAGCAACAACCGAACATCAAGCCGCTGCTGCTGGCGCTGGCCGCATCCTTTGCGCTGGCGGCCTGCTCGGTCGGTCCCGACTATGTGCGTCCGCAGATGCAGGAGGCCGGCGCGCCGGCCGTCTTCAAGGAAGGCCAGAACTGGCAGCCGGCGCAGCCGCGCGACCTGGCGGCCGACGGCAAGTGGTGGGAGATGTTCGGCGATGCGCAGTTGAACGCGCTGGTGGACCAGGTGGAGATTTCCAACCAGAACCTGGCGCTGGCCGAGGCCAACTTCCGCAGCGCCATGGCGCTGGTGCAGAGTTCGCGCGCGGCCTACTCGCCGACGCTGGATGCATCGGCTTCGGCCACCCGGTCGCGTTCCGCTTCCGGCAGCACCTCGTCGTCCAGCACCGGCGTGCGCAACGCTTACTCGTTCGCATTGAACGCCTCGTGGGAGGCGGACATCTGGGGCCGCGTGCGGCGTGACGTCGAGGCCAGCTCGGCCAGCGCCCAGGCCAGCGCTGCGGATCTGGCCGGCGCGCGGCTGTCGGCCCAGGCGTCGCTGGCGCAGAGCTATCTGCAGCTGCGCGTGCTGGACGCCCAGCAGAAACTGCTGGACGAAACGGTCGAGGCGTACCAGCGCTCCTACCAGCTGACCCAGAACCAGTACGCCGCCGGCATGGTGGCCAAGTCCGACGTGATCCAGGCGCAGAGCCAGCTGAAGTCGGCGCAAGCCTCGGCGCTGGACAACGGCGTCTCGCGCGCCCAGGTCGAGCACGCCATCGCGCTGCTGGTCGGCAAGACGCCGTCCAACTTCAACCTGCCCAAGGCGCCGCTGGCGGCTGGTGCGCCGCCGATCCCGCAGGGCGTGCCGTCGATGCTGCTGGAGCGCCGTCCCGACGTGGCCGCGGCCGAGCGTCGCGTGGCCTCGGCCAACGCCAGGATAGGCGTGGCCAAGGCGGCCTATTTCCCCAGCCTGACGCTGTCGGCCTCGGGCGGTTACCAAAGCTCCAGTTTTGCCGACTGGTTCTCCTTGCCCGGCCGGGTGTGGTCGCTGGGCCCGCAGCTGGCGCAGAGCATCTTCGACGGCGGCGCCCGCCGCGCGGCCACCGATCAGGCCATCGCCACTTATGACGGCACCGTCGCCACCTACAAGCAGACCGTGCTGACCGCCTTCCAGGAGGTGGAAGACAACCTCGCCGCGCTGCGCATCCTGGAGCAGGAAGCCGCCGTGCAGGACGAGGCGTTGCAGGCGGCAAGGCAGGCAGTGACGTTGGTGACCAACCAGTACAAGGCCGGCACGGTCAGCTACGTCAACGTCATCACCGCGCAGGCCACGGCGCTGTCGGCCGAGCGTACTTCGCTGGACATCCTGAACCGCCGCATGTCGGCCAGCGTGCTGCTGGCCAAGGCCCTGGGCGGTGGATGGAATGAGGCGAGCCTGGCGGATCTGCAGCCGCTGGCGGAGCAGAGTGGGGAGAAAGCCAAGTCGCTGAAGGAGAATGCGGCGTTGCGTTGAGGCAGCCTAACGACGCTGGGTCCCGGCCTGCGCCGGGACGACAGGAGAGAGAGACTCGACCAACCAAGGGTTCAAGCTACCTCCTCAATGTCGTCCCGGCGCAGGCCGGAACCCAGTGTCTTTTGTCATGCCGCGATGACGTCAGCCCAGCGTTGCCTTGAGCGCACCGCGTAAAGCATTGCAGATAACGATCTCTCCCGCCGCCAGCAATTCCACGCGACTCACAGTCCGCTCAGCGGCATCCCAGGCCGGATCTTCCAGCAACATCGCGCGCATGACACCCGGCAGTACACCTGCTGACAACGGCGGCGTCACCCAGCGTCCGTCAATTTTCACGAACACATTGCTGCGGCCGCCTTCGGTCAATTCATCGCGCTCATTGAAGAACAGCATGTCGAAGCCGCCGCGCCGCTCCGCTTCCTGCCACGCCGCATCGTAGACTGCGCGGCGCGTGCTCTTGTGGCGCAGGAACAGGTCGTCGCTGGCGCTGCGCTGATCGGCCAGGAACACGTTCACCTCGTCGCCCAGCGGCGCCAGCGGCGCATGCTGGAATACGACGCCGCCTTGCGCGTCCAGCGCCAGCTTCATGCGGTGCGCGCAGGCAGGATCCAGCGTCGCGCAGAGTTGCTCCACCTGCGTCCGGATCGCCGCCTCGTCGAAGGGGATAGCAAAGGCCCGCGCCGATGCGCCCAGCCGGCGCAGGTGCCGCTCCAGGTGGCGGCACCCTTCGCGCGTGGCGTGCATGGTCTCGAACAGGCCGAATTCATGTCCCAGCCCCGTCAGGAACGCCGCCTTCAACTGGCACTCGGCAAATTCCGACGCCGCCTCGCTGTCGTAGACGATGCCCGCGCCCACGCCCAGCACGCCGCGGCGCAGTCCTTGTGCCGGCGGTTGCAGTTCCAGCGTGCGGATCGGTACTGACAGGCAGAAGTCGCCCACCGTATGGCTGCCTGCGCGCGGCGCCTCGAACCAGCCGATGGCGCCGGTGTAGAGGCCGCGCGGGGTCGATTCCAGTTCGTCGATGATTTGCATGGTGCGGCGCTTGGGCGCGCCGGTGATGGAGCCGCAAGGGTAGAGCGCGGCGATGGCGTCGGCCAGCGTCGCGTCCTTGCGCAGGCGGGCGCGGATGGTGGAGGTCATCTGCAGCACCTGGCCGTAGCGGCGCACGTCGAACAGGTGCGGCACCTGCACCGAACCCGGTTCAGCTACGCGGCCCAGGTCGTTGCGCAGCAGGTCGACGATCATCAGGTTCTCGGCGCGGTTCTTTTCGTCCGCGGCCAGCGCCAGCGCGCGGCGCGCATTGATGGCGTCGGCGTCGGCATCGCCGGGCGTCGCCGCGCGCGCCGTGCCTTTCATCGGTTTGGCCTTGAGCGTGCCGCCGGCATGCGCCACAAACAATTCCGGCGAGAACGACAGCACCGCGCCGCCGTCTTCGGCCAGCACCAGCGCGCCGTAGGGCACCGGCTGGCGTGCGCGCAGGCGGCGGTACAGGTCGACGGCATCACCGTAGGCGTCGAAGTGTAGCCGATAGGTGTAGTTGACCTGATAGGTGTCGCCGGCGGCGATGTAGTCGCGGATGCGGCCGATGGCGGCGGTGAATTCGGTTTCGTCGACGCTGGCGCGGACGTTGGCGACGCCGGCCGGCTGGCCGTCTGCGCGTTGCAGCAGCCAGGCGTCGACCTGCGCGGCGGTAACAAGCTCGCAGCGCTCGAACAGCATCACCCGCGCCAGCGGCTCATTGATGGGATGGTGCGGCAGCGCCTGCATGGCCGCGCCCAGTTCGTAGCTCCACAGCGCCACGGCCTGGCGGCCGGCGGCGAGCTCGGCCTCCATCTCGCCCAAGAGCGCCGCAAAACCCGCGGCGTCGTGGCAGGCCAGCGTGCGCAGGTAGCCGGTGAACAGGCGCGAGCGCGGCTCGGCCGGCGTGGCAAGGTGGTCGTCGAGGAGGGCGAAGCAATCGGTCATGGTGCGGCGGGCAGGGCAGGTGGCGCAGGGCGGGGCCGGGGCAAGTCAGGGGAATCGCCCCGGCAGCATCATAGCGTAAAAGGTATACTTGACGGCTCTGCATGGCATCGCGGCATGGCGGGCTAATGGCCTTGGTTGCCCTGATGGCCCCGGCCGCTCCGTGCTTCGCGCCTCACATAACAAACTGCCAACACCTGATGTCCATCCCCCGCACCTTCATCATCCCGCTGATCGTCGCCTGCGCGCTCTTCATGGAGCAGATGGACTCCACCGTGATCTCGACCTCGCTGCCGGCGCTGGCGCTGGACATGCACGTCGACCCGATCTCGCTGAAGCTGGCACTGACCTCCTATCTGGTCAGCCTGGCGGTGTTCATCCCGATCTCCGGCTGGATGGCCGACCGCTTCGGCTCGCTGACCATCTTCCGCTCGGCCATCTGCGTGTTCATGCTGGGCTCGATCCTGTGCGGCGTGTCGTCGACCTTGCCGGAGTTCGTCGCTGCGCGCTTCTTCCAGGGCATCGGCGGCGCCATGATGGTGCCGGTCGGCCGGCTGGTGATCCTGCGCAGCGTGGAGAAGGTCAACCTGGTCAAGGCGCTGTCCTACCTGACCATCCCCGCGCTGTTCGGCCCGGTGCTGGGCCCGCCGCTGGGCGGCTTCATCACCACTTATTTCCACTGGCGCTGGATCTTCTTCATCAACATCCCGATCAGCATCCTCGGCCTGTACCTGGCCACGCGCTTCATTCCCGATCTCAAGGCCGATGAAGTCGCACCGCTGGACTGGCCGGGTTTCCTGCTCTCCGCGCTGGGCTGTTCGCTGCTGATGATGGGGCTGGCCACCGCCGGCCGCCACCTGATCTCGGGCCAGGTCTCGCTGGCCTGTGTGGCCGGGGGCGTGCTGTTCCTTGCGCTCTATGTCTGGCACGCGCGTCGCGCCAAGGCGCCGCTGATCGACCTGACGCTGCTGAAGATCCCCACGCTGCAGGCCGGCGTCTACGGCGGCTCGTTGTATCGCATCGGCATCGGCGCCATTCCCTTCCTACTGCCGCTGATGCTGCAGCTGGGCTTCGGCTACACGCCGTTCCACTCCGGCTTGCTGACCTGCGCCTCGGCCGCCGGCGCCATGTTCATGAAGACCATCGCGTCGCGCTTCCTGCAGCGTTTCGGTTTCCGCAAGGTGTTGCTGGTCAACGGCGCGCTGGGCATCCTCGGCTTGTGGGCGATCGCGCTGTTCACGCCGCATACGCCTTACATCGTGATGATGCTGGTGCTGCTGGTGGGCGGCTGCTTCCGCTCGCTGCAGTTCACCAGCCTGAACGCCATCTCCTACGCCGACGTCGACAAGGTTCGCCTGAGCCAGGCCACCAGCATGGCCAGCGTGGCGCAGCAGTTGTCCATCGGCATGGGCGTGGTGCTGGCCGGCTTCGCGCTGCAGGCGTCCAACGAGATCCAGGGCCACGCCGCGCTGGTGGCGGCCGACTTCTGGCCGGCCTTCCTGACGGTGGGCGCGGTGGCATCGTGTTCGCTGTTCATGCTGCGCCGCCTGCCGCCCAACGCCGGCGCCGAGATGGCCGGTCGCAGCGCCGTCGAACCCGCCAAACCGGCCTGAGCCCCTCCTTGAAGAGAGACCACGCATGCAACTGAAATACATCTGGTTCCCGCTGGGCGCCGTGCTGATC
Organism: Herbaspirillum sp. LeCh32-8; assembly: GCF_017814915.1. GTDB lineage: Bacteria > Pseudomonadota > Gammaproteobacteria > Burkholderiales > Burkholderiaceae_D > Herbaspirillum. The sequence continues at coordinate 520,646 of NZ_JAGIPZ010000002.1, forward strand.
TGGGCCGGCAACACCGTCATCAGCAAGATGGCCGCCGGTGTCATCGCGCCGGAAGACATTTCCTTCTACCGCTGGGTGCTGGCGGCGCTGCTGATGTCGCCGTTCCTGGCCCGCCAGACCTGGCGCGACCGCGCGCGCATCCGCCCGTATCTGGGCAAGATCGTGGTGCTGGGGCTGCTGGGCATGGTGCTGTTCCAGAGTTTGGCGTATTTCGCGGCGGCCACGTCCTCGGCCACCAGCATGGGCATGATCGTCTCGCTGATGCCCCTGCTGACCTTGCTGCTGAGCATTCGTCTCCTCTCCGAGCCGCCCACGGTAGGCACCGTCGCCGGCGGGCTGGTGTCGCTGGTGGGCATTGCCATCCTGATCGGTCGCGGCCATCCGCTGGATCTGTTCGACCACGGCGTGGTGGTGGGCGACCTGCTGATGCTGCTGGCCGCGGTGTTCTACGGCCTGTATGGCGTGCTGCTGCGCCGCTGGGCCTTGCCGCTGCCGACTTGGCAGTTGCTCTACATGCAGGTGCTGACGGCGGTGGTGCTGCTGTTCCCGGGCTTCGTGATCGGCCATCATTCGCCGATCACCGCCGACAACCTGCCCATCCTGCTGTATGCCGGCATTGCCGCGTCCATCATTTCGCAGTTCCTGTGGATGCGCGGGGTCGCCCACCTGGGTGCCAATCGCAGCTCCATCTTCGTGAACCTGATGCCGGTTTTCACCGTCATAATTGCCATGGTGGCGCTGGGCGAGGAGCTGCACGGCTATCACGCCGTGGGCGGCCTGATCACGCTGGCCGGCGTGATCATGGCCCAGCTCCTGAAGCAGCGTCTGGGTCTGCGCGCCAAGGCCGGCTGACACGCCTGGGGGCGGCGTCGCCGGGCCGGCAATAACGAGAACAGAGGAGCCAAACATGATCGACGCCAACATGATCGTCAACTGCACGGTCTACAAGAAGGGTAAGAAGCTGCGCGACATCTCGCTCGACGAAATCAGCGACGTGCTGGAGGAAGAGGGCACCTTCGTCTGGCTCGGCCTGCTCGAGCCCAACGTCGAGCTGATGAACAAGATCAAGGAAGAATTCAACCTGCACGAACTGGCGGTGGAAGACGCCTACGCCGCCCATCAGCGTCCCAAGATCGAGGAATACGGCGACACCCTGTTCGTGGTGCTGCACACCGCCCAGCTCTCCGGCGGCGAGGTGCAGTTCGGCGAGACCCACATCCTGACCGGCCCGCGCTTCGTGGTGACGGTGCGCCACGGCGCCTCGCGCAGCTACGCCAAGGTGCGCGAGCACTGCGAGATGCTCCCCGAACGCCTGGGCCGCGGTCCCAGCTTCGTGCTGTACGCCATCATGGACTTCGTGGTCGACAATTACCGCCCGATCATGGACGACCTGGAAGCCAAATTCACCCAGTACGAAGGACAACTGTTCGATCCCGCCGCCAACACCGGCAAGGAATATTTGCAGGAGCTGTACCAGCTGAAGCGCCAGCTGATCCGCCTGCGCTCGGCGGCCTCGCCGCTGCTGGACGTGTGCACCCAGCTGCTGCGCTTCCACGAAGGCCTGATCACCAAGGAAGGCAAGGCCTACTTCCGCGACATTTACGACCACGTCGTGCGCTTCATCGACACCGGCGATCGCCTGCGCGAAATGGTGGAGTCGGCGGTGCAGATCAACCTGGCGCAGGTCACTATCCATCAGAACGAAATTGTGCAGACCCTGGCCGGCTGGGGTGCGATTCTCGCCATCCCGACCATGGTGTTCAGCCTGTACGGCATGAACTTCGCCAACATGCCGGGGCTGTCCTGGCAGTGGAGTTTCCCGGTGGTGCTGGTGGGCATCTTTACCTGTTGCTCGCTGCTGTGGAGGCGCTTGCGCAAGGCCGGGTGGCTTTAGTACGCCGTCGGGCAGCCGCGCACGTGTGCAGGTACGACACGCAGAAACGCCCGCGCAGGCGGGCGTTTTCGTTGGCGGGCGGCGTGCGCGGCGTTGCTCACTCCTGATCCTGCGCGCGTTGTAGCCAGTGCGACAGCATCTCGGCGGCCGCCGTCTCCAGCCGGCTGCCAACTGCGCCGGCCTCGGCGCGCAGCGTGCGCGGGTCGATGCCGCATTGTCCCAGCTCGCCGGCGTGGCCGACCAGCCAGCGTTCGATGGTCCGGGTTTGCGCCTCGACGTGGAATTGCAGGCCCAGCACTTTCTCCCCCAGCGCAAACGCCTGGTTGGCGCCGATTGCCGTGGCCGCGAGATGGTGGGCCCCGGCGGGGATGTCGAACTGGTCGCCGTGCCAGTGCAGCACCGGCACGCCGGCCAGCGCCGCCAGCGGCGAGGCCTCGCCCTGCGCGGTGAGCGTCAGCGTGCCGTAGCCGATTTCCTTCACGCCCATCGGATAGACCCTGGCGCCCAGCGCCCGCGCGATCAGTTGCGCACCCAGGCAGATGCCCAGCAGCGGCCGGCCGCAGTCCAGCCGTTTGCGCACCAGGGCGAGTTCTGCTTCCAGGAAGGGGTAGAGCGCATCGTCGAAGGCCCCAATCGGCCCGCCCAGCACCACCAGCAGGTCCGGCGCGGACGCGTCGATGGCGCGCAGGTCGTCGACGGCGGCGTCGACATACTCGATACGATAGCCGCGCGCTTGCAGCAGCGGCGCCAGGCTGCCGAGGTCTTCGAAATGCACGTGGCGGATGGCGAGGGCGGTACGGGTCATTCTGTTTCCTTGTCGGGGGAGTGGGGCTCGTCTTGCGGCCAGTAGTGGCTGTCCGGTGTGCTGCGTGCGCCGAAGATGGCCTGGCCGACGCGCACCACGGTAGCGCCTTCCTCGATCGCCACTTCATAGTCGCCGGACATGCCCATCGACAGTTCATCCAGAGCGAGGCCGGGCGCCAGCTGCGGGCGCAATCGGTCGCGCAGCTCGCGCAACCGGACGAAGCAGGCGCGTACCCGGTCGATGTCGCCGGAGAAGATCGCCAGCGTCATCAGTCCGCGCACGCGCAGCGACGGGCAGGCCGGCAACTGCGCCAGGAAGGCCGGCACATCCTCGGGGGCGAGGCCGAACTTGCTGGCTTCGCCCGAGGTATTGACCTGCACCAACACATCCAGTGTACGGCCTTCGGCCTGCAGCCGGCGTTCCAGCGCCTCGGCCACGCGCAGGCTGTCCAGCGCCTGGAACTCCGCGGCAAAGCGCGCCACCAGTTTGGCCTTGTTGGTCTGCAAATGGCCGATGACCGACCAGCGCAGGTCGGCGAGGTCGGCCATGGCCTCCCATTTGCGGCCGGCTTCCTGCACCTTGTTCTCGCCCAGCGAACGGCATCCGGCGGCATACGCCAGCCGGATGCGCGCCTCAGGCACCGTCTTGCTGACCGGCAGCAGCCGCACCGAGGCCGGATCGCGGCCGGCGCGCACGCAGGCGGCCGCGATCCTTGCCTGCACCTGCGCCAGGTTGCGGCGCAAGTCTTCCACCGACTCCGCCGGCGGCCAGTGCTGCTGCTTGCCCTGATGGAAGTACTGCGTCATTACTTCAGCGCGATCTTGGGGAAATCGACCGGCACGTCGAAGGCCACGTTCACGTAGTTGGTGAACAGGTTCAGCGCGATGTGGGCCATGATTTCCACCACCTGCTCGTCGCCGAAGCCGGCCTCGCGCAGGGCGGCGACATCCGCGTCGCCGACTTGGGCGCGCTGCTCCACCACCTTCAGCGCGAAGGCCAGCGCGGCGGCGGTGTTGACATCGGTCGAGCGGCCGACCTGCGCTTCACCCATCTGTTCGGCGCTGGCGCCGGCGTTCTGGCCTAGCACTGTGTGCGCGGCCAGGCAGTATTCGCAGCGGTTGCGATTGGCGATGGCCACCGCGATCTGCTCGCCCAGCAGTGCGCCGATGCTGCCCTTGCCGAGCGCGCCGAACGCGGCCCACATGCTTTGCAGCGCGGCCGGCGAGTTGGAGACCGCCTTGAACATGTTGGGCGTGGCGCCGAAAGCGCCGTGGATCTGCGCCAGCAGCGGTTGGCTGGCGGCGGGGGAACGTTGGGTATCGAGGTTGACGCGGGACATGGGGCTTGCCTTTCGTTGGTGATGCAGCGGTGAGTAGGAGGCCTCAGTATCGGCAAACAGAATGTACAATTGGGTTCATTTTGTAAAATAAACATACCAATTCGTACTGACACACTGATGCAGCCCTCGCAGCCTTTACCTCCCATCGACCGTCTCTCCGGCATCCTCGAACGCTTCCGTGTGCAGGCGCAGCTGCATCACACCGGCGCGCTTTGCGGCCATACGCATTTCGACGCCGGCGCGGGCTTCGGCTATCTGCACTTGCTGCGCCGGGGCGAGCTGAAGGTGTCCCATCCGGGCGCGCGCGACGTGCCCAAGTCGATGCGCTTTGACGAGCCGACGCTGCTGTTTTACCCGCGCCCCTTCACCCATCATTTCCACAATCCGCCCAAAGAGGGGGCGGACTTCACCTGCGCCCGCCTGATCTTCGACGGCGGCGCGCACAATCCGCTGGCGCGTGCCTTGCCGTCGTTGATCGCCTTGCCGCTGGCCACCGTTCCCGGGCTGGATCTGGCGCTGGAGCTGCTGTTTGCCGAGACCGACCGGGTGCGCTGCGGCCAGCGCCTGCTGGCCGACCGCCTGTTCGAGGTAGTGGTGTTGAAGCTGCTGCGCTGGCTGCTGGACAACCCGCAGCAGGCGGGGATACAGCCGGGACTGGTGACCGGCATGTCGGATCCGCGCCTGTCGCGCGCGCTGGTAGCCATGCATGAAGACCCGGGCCGGGCCTGGACGCTGGACCGTATGGCCGAATGCGCAGGCATGTCGCGCACGGCGTTCGCCAATGTTTTTCGCGAGACGGTGGGGCAGACCCCGGCCGACTATCTCGCCAACTGGCGCATCGCGCTGGCGCAGGCGCGCCTGCGCGAGGGACGACCGATCAAGCTGCTGGCCGCGGAGCTGGGCTACGCCAATCCGTCGGCGCTGTCACGCGCCTTCGCCGCCCGCATCGGCATGTCGCCGCGCGACTGGCTGGCCAGGGATGGCGCGCCGGTCGCGGGCCTGAGCACCACGTTGCGGTGAGCACCGCGCTCAGCCATCTTCCGTCATCTCAGTCATAGCGACGGTTGAACAGGATGTTCAAGCCGTTGATCGTGCCGGCGCGCGCCACCACCGACCAGCGACGCGAGATCTGCCAGGTGGCCTTGGCCACGCTGGCCGCGCCCTGCAGGCTTTGCTCGTAGCCCAGCGTGATCTTCTCGGTGATGGCCTTGCCCAGGTTGACGACCTGGTCGTCGGTCAGGCCCGATTCGCTGGAGCCGATCGAGAACTGGTCCAGACCGATGTCCTTGGCGATGCGCTTGCCGCCCATATTGCCCACCAGCGCCAGGGCCTGGCTGCTGGCGCTGCGCTGGCCGATGCTGGAGCTGTCGGTGCCGTGGCCGAACATCATCCACGAGAGCTTTTCGTCGTCCGGCACGTTGGGCTCGGACACCAGCTGCACGCGCGGCTGGTTGGCGTTGCCGGTGACCGAGACGCCGGCTTCCACATCCTGGTTGCGGCGCATGGCGAGGATGTTGATGTTGGGGTTTGCAATCGGCCCCTGGAAGTTGATGATGCCGCGCTCGATGTTGAGCTTGGTGCCGAAGGCCTCGTAGGTGCCGTCGGCCACGTGGATGGTGCCGGTGGCGCGCAGCGGCGAGAGCGGCTCGCTGCGCACCATCATGTCGCCGGTCAGGCGCAGGTCGGCGCCGCTGCCGCGGAAGCGGAAGTCGTTGCCCAGGTCCACCGCCAGGGCGATCACCGGGGCGAATTTGCCGGCCGGCTTTTCGGTGGCGGCCTGCAGTTTTTCCTTCGAGCTGGCGTTGGCGCCGACCTTGGCCTTGCCGTCGCGCCTGATCACCACCACGTCGTCGCCCAGCTTGGGCGCGCTGCTCTTGGGCAGGTCGAACAACGCCTTGTCGACGCGGAACTTGCCGTCCACGCGCAATTGCTCCTTGACGTTGGCGATCGTGCCCTGGCCGGACAGCATCAGCTGGCGGTCCGGGCTGGCAAAGAGCTCCAGCCGCTCGGCGGTGATGGTGGCGTTCAGGTCCGGATTCTCCGCGTCCAGCTGCACCTTGCCGCCGGCCTTGAGCGTGCCGCGTCCGCCATGGAATTCGATTTGCCGCAGGTCGATCACGTTGTTATCCATGACGATGCGCACGATGCCGTCCTTTAACTGGATGCCCTGGTCGAATTGCGTCACTGCCAGGTTGTCGCCGTTGATCGCGCCTGACAGCTTGGGTTGGCCGAGCGTGCCGGCGGCGCTGAGCTCGGCGCCCAGCTTGCCGTTCAGGCTCACTTGCGGGCCGATCAGGTCTCCCACGCGCTTTACCTCCGGCACGTCCAGCCTGGCCTTCAGGTTCAGCGGCGAGCCGTCGGCCAGCGTCAGCAGCCGGTCGATACGCTGCAGGCCGATGTCGCCGCCCAGGTCCAGCGTGCCGATGCGCCCGGCATTGACGCGGCCGTTCACGCGCATCTGCTGGCCCTGGAAGTCGCCGCGCAGCCGCAGTTCGGACAGGCCGAGGGCGGCTTCGCCGTTGCTGGTGGTGACTCGCATGTCACCCGACTTGCGCTGGACCTGCAGGTGGCCGGAGGCGCTTTCGGCCAGCGAAAAGTCCCAGTCGGCGTCCAGCACCAGGTCGGTCTTGAGCGGCGGCGGGGTGCCGGTGAACTCTTGCACGATCTGCAGGATGCGACCGATATCCAGCGCGTTGGCCTGGCCGGCCGAGGCGATGCGGCCCTGCTGGTACGAGAGGTGTTTCAGGTCGACCGCCATGCGGTCGATCGCGATGCGCGTGCTGCCGGCTTCGACTGCATCGGCGGCCACGTCCAGCGTGAGCGGGCGGTCCATGGCGATGCGCGGGAAGCCCTTGTTCTCCAGCTTGGCGATGGTGCCGGCCCAGCCGTAATTTCCTTTGGTCTTTTCCGTCACCTTGCCGTGCGCGCCGAAGGCGAGGTCCAGCGGGTGATCCAGCAACTTGCCCTTGGTCTGCAGGTCCAGCGTGTGATCGGCCCAGGTGCCGGAGAGGTTCAGCGAGAGCTTGTCCAGCGCGGCCTGCGGGCCGCTGTAGCCGTCGCCTTCCAGTGTCAGCGAGAGCCGGTTGTCCGGCGAGGCGACGCCGGCGGCGAGGTTGGTGCGCAGGTCGGCGTCGCCGGCCAGGTGGCGCAGCTTGTGCGGGCCGAAGGCCAGTTGCTCGGCGCGATAGCTGGCGCGCAGGTTGGGGCGCTGCTGGGTGCCGGTGAGCTGGCCGTCCAGCTGCAGCAGGCCGGACAGGCCGTAGCCCAGGCGCTGCAGTTGCGGCGCGTCGATCTTGAGGTTCAGCCGGTCGGCGGCGGCGCCGAAGCTGCCGTCCAGATCCACCGTGTTGCCCGCGATCTGCAGATTGGCCTTGCTGGGCAAGAGCCGTTTGCCGGCCAGGCTGATGTTGCCCTTGCCGCCCATGGGCAGCTCGCCGTAGCTGCTGTCGTGCACGGCGAAGGCCAGTTTCAGGCGCAGTTCGGGCGATATGTTGCCTGCCGCATCGAAGTCCATGTTGATGCGGGCCTGCACCGGCTTGGCGGGCGCGGCTGCGGCGTTGGCATTGCGATGGCCTTGGGCCGGCGCCGGCGTCACCGCCTGCAGCACCGCGGTGGGGTCGAAGTCCACCAGCTTGCCCTTGATGGCGTAGTCCATCGCCTCCACGGTCTTGAGCGTACCGGTCGCTTCCAAGCGCGACTTGCCCGCGGTCAGCCGGGCCTGCGCCAGTTCCACCTGGTCCGGCTTGATGGTGCTGTCCAGACGCAGTGTCAGGTCGCGGTCGTCCAGCGCCAGCTTGATCTGTTGCGCGCCGGGGGCCAGTGTGAGCTCCAGCGGGCCGGCCAGTTGCGTGGGTTTGAGTTGGCGGTGGATCTGGCTCAGGTCGAGGCCGGCGATGCGCAGCGCGAACTTGCCGCCCATGTCTTCTTTCTTGCCGGCGTCGTCGCTGCCCGGGCGGAACGTGCCGCCGCCTTCGATGCGCGCGTTCTTCGGCAGGCGGATGTCGAGGTTGGCGATCTTCTGTTCTTGCAGGTCGAGCGCGACATCGGCCTTGGCCGAGATCAGCGGCAGCAGCTGCTGATCGATGCTGCCGGGCTTGGCGTTGTCGATGGCGATCTTGCCGGCCACCTTCAGCGCATCGCCGGCGCCACCCGCTTGCTGCGGCCTAAGATCGGCGCGCAGGCGCAGGTCGGCTTGCGGCGCGCCGGCGCTGAAGGCTTGCGGATTGATGTGCTGCAGATCGACCCTGGCGCTTTTCAGCGGCACCGGCGCGAACGGCGTGGCCTGGATGTCGGCGGTGCCGTTGAGCTTGTCGCCGCTGGCTTTCAAGGCCACGCCCAGCTCATGCAGCGAGCCCGAGAGCTGGGCTGCCAGCTGGTATTTCTCCTGCAGGCTGGCGTTCTTGTATTCGCCGGCGAGCTCCAGGCCGCCGCTGACGGCGAACGGTTGCCGGCCGTTCAGGTGCAGCAGCGCGGTGGCGTCGCCATAGGGCGTGCTCAGGCTGTCCAGCACCAGCGTGTGCTCGGTGCCGTCGGAGTCGCCGTGCAGCCGCAGCTTGGAGAGCTCCGTGGTGGAAGTGCCCTGCGTGAAGCTGAGCTTGCCCAGTGCAACCTCGCCGATGTCCAGCGCCAGCGGGATTTGCAGAGAAGCGGGCGGCGGCGTGTCGGGTTCGGGGGGCGAGGGCTGCTGGTTCAGGGCGACCGTGCCCACGTGCAGGTAGCGTACCGACAGCTTGCGTTGCATCAGCGAGAGATGCCAACTGGCGTCGATGCTGTCGATGTCGAGGATGCGCTTGTCGTCCTGGTAATGCAGTGCGCGCAGGCGCAGGCCATCAGCGATGGTGCCGCCCAACAGGCGGCCGGAGAGTTTTCCGCCCAGCGCATTGACGGCGCCGTTCCATGCCAGGCGCGTGCCGCTTTCAGTTTTCAGCACGTAGACGGCGGCACCGGCTACGGCCAGCGCCAGCACGGCGACGGTGCCGCCTGACCAGAGGGCGATCTTGCGGCCGCGGCGATGCGCCGGCGCGTTGTGCTGCAGGTTCTGATCCTGCGGCGATGGTGGTTGCGGTTCGGTCATGCGCGTTCGTTGTTCAAAGCGTCGTTCAATTGCCCGGCGGCGTCAGAAGGCGATGCCCAGCGAGATGTGCGGGCGGATCTGCTTTTTCTGCACGCCGTAGGCCAGGTCCAGGTTCAACGTGCCGACCGGGCTGCGCCAGCGCGCGCCGGCGCCGACGCCGTTATAGAAGGTCTTGTTGTTCCAGTTGTCGGCGGCCGCGCCGATGTCGTAGAACACCGCCGCGCCCCAGCTTTCGGTGAACCAGTGCTGGTATTCGCTGCTGCCCACGGCCAGGTACTTGGTCGGATAGACCGTGCCGTTCTGCTCATTGCCGATGCTCTGGTAACTGTAGCCGCGCACCGAGTCGTTGCCGCCGGTGCGAAACAGCAGCGAGGCCGGCACCGCCGAGGCGCGCCCGGCCGTGAACACGCCGCCCAGTTCGGCGCGCAGCAGCACCACGTCGCGCCGGCCGACCGGCACGAACTGCTTGAAGCGGCCGTACAGGCGGCCGAAGCTCTGGTCGGTCAGCACGCCCTTCACGGCGAAGCCGGCTTCCAGCGTCAGCAGGTTGCCTTTGCGCGGGAAGATCGGGTTGTCGACATTGCGGCGGGCCCAGGCGAAGCCCGGCACCAGCGCGCGGTGCTTGCCCGGCGTGACGATGGTGTTGGTCGGCACGGTGGCGCCGTCTTCCTGCGTCAGCTCATCGCGGTAATAGGTGAGCGAGTAGGTGGTGTCGTAAAACTCGCCGGTGCGCGCGCGCTTGAAGCCGAGCTGCTGGCTGCGCAGGTCGATGCCTTCGAGGCGGGTGCGGTCGTAGGTGGTGTTGATGCTGTTGACGAAGGATTTCTGGTCCGGCGGCATGGCCAGCGACAGTTGGCCGTACTGGCGTTTTTGCTCGAGCCGCGCCTGACTGTCGAACACCCAGGCCTTGTTGAACACGTTGTAGTGCGAATAGCGGCCTTCGACCTGGGCGCCGGTATCCGTGCCGTAGCCCACGCCGGCGCGCACGCGCTGGGTCGGGAATTCCGTCACCTGCACCTTCACCGGCGCCATGTCGGGATGCTCGGGATCATCGTCGATGCCGACGATGGCGTTGGAGAAATAAGGGGTGTTCTGGATCTGGCGCTGCAGCGACAGCAGGCGGTCGACGTCGTAGGGCTCGCCCACCACCAGCGGATTGACGTTGCGGATGATGGATTCCGGATAGCGCCGGGTGCCGGTGATCTGCAGCGGGCCCAGGGTGAAGGCCGGGCCGCTGTCGTAATGCACCGTCAGGTCGGCGCGGCGCTCGTCGGGATCGACCTCGGCTTGCGACTGCGCGATGCGGGCGGCGGCGTATTTCTTTTGCTGCAGCTTTTCAAGGCCGGCGTTCTTGGCCTTGTCCCAATCTTCCTGGCGAAACGGTTTGCCGACGGGTAGGCCCCAGTCGTTGCGGATCTCGGCGATGCGGGGGGCGTCGTGCTGGCCCGCGGCTCCGGTCACGCCGATGTCGACTGCGCCGATCACGCTCAGCGGGCCGGGGGCGACGGTGACCGTTACGAGCTTGGCGCCCGGCTTGCCGTCGCTGCCGGGTTCGGTTTTCAGGCCCACTTTGGTGGTGGGGGCGAAATAGCCTTCGGTCGAGGTGAGGTCGCGCACCTGGTCGCCGGCGGTGTCGATCATGAACTTCAGCTGTTCGTCGCTGATGTCGTCACGATCCTGGTAACGCGAGAGGTCGAGGAAATCCTTGAGCAGCGACTGCACCGGCTTGGGCGCTTCGATATCCACCTTGTAGGCGGCATGAGCTGTATCGGCGGCGCACCATAGAAACGCGATGGCCAGGCTGCAGGTCCATTTCATTGAATCACTTTATCGTCGGTTGAAGCGGCCGGCCGGGCGCGGCAGGGAGGCGCCCATGCAAAGTCGGGTACGATGACGTATTCGGGACGGCGCTCCAGCATGGCTGACCCGGGCACGGCGGGGATGGTTCCTGAGCCGGTTGTCGGCTGCGTCGGTTTCGCCGGGCCGGCATCGGCTGCCTGGCGCCGATTTCCATGTCCATACGACCGTGGCCGGTTGCTAGTATCTGCCGCCATTGTAATGCGCGGCATGGCCGAAACGGATGCCGGACGCGATTTTTGAGAGTTTTCTTGGTTTCCCCAGGAAGACAAGGACAAGCAAGGAGAAGCAGGGTGAGTGTTGATGTTTATTCGGAAAAGGCCAGTTGCGAGCGTTTGCTGTCGGTGCACCGCTGGACCGACAAGCTGCTGACCTTCCGCACCACGCGTCCGGCCGGCTATGCCTTCACGGCCGGCCAGTTCGCGCGGCTGGGGCTGGAGATCGACGGCGAGATCGTCTCGCGCGCCTACTCGATCACCTCCGCCGTGGACGAGGACCAGCTGGAGTATTACGCGATCGTGGTCCCGGGCGGCAAGTTCACCACCCGCTTGGACGCCCTGCGCCCGGGCGATCCGGTCTGGGTGGAAAAGCTCAGCTACGGCTTCATGACGGCCGATCGCTTCACCGACGGCAAGCAGCTCTGGATGCTGGCCACCGGCACCGGGCTGGGGCCGTATCTCTCCATCCTGCAGCAGAAAGAGGTGTGGGAAAAATTCGACGACATGGTGGTGGTACATGGCGTGCGCCAGCGCGAGGAACTGGCCTATGCCGACAAGTTCGAGGCGTTGCGCCAGCAGGCAAAGTCCCAAGGATTGCCGGGCCGGCTGCATTACCTGCGCGCGGTGACGCGTGAAGAGGTGACTCCCGACAGCGGCCTGCTGCACGGGCGCATCACCACGCTGCTGCGTGACGGCACGCTGGAACGCACCACCGGCCTGGCGATCGACGCAGCGCAATCGCGCCTGATGGCCTGCGGCAATCCCGAGATGGTGACCGAGGTGCGCGAACTCCTGCGCGAGCGCGGCATGACGCCGCTGCGACGCGCCGGCGGTGGGCAATTCGTGACCGAGGACTACTGGTAATCGCGGCAGAAGCGCCGCAGGCGCCCCGCCACCCGAGCAGCCGCATGACGGCTGCTTTTTTTTTGCGCAAGCGGATGACGAGGTCGGCCCTGTACGGCCGATCAGTGGTAGTCGAGCGCGATCAACAGTTCTCCGTGGGCCTTGCTCTGCGCGTGCCCGGCCGGATCCGTGTTGCTGGCACTGTCCTGCAAGCGCGTGTCGATGCGGATGCGTTGCTGGCTGCGCGCGGCCAGCGCCAGTGCAGTCACTTCTCCGGGCGGCAGCGGCTTGCCGTCGCGGCTCATGCTCATGGTCACGCCGGTGACGCCGGTATCGAATCCGGCGCGCGTTTCACGTCCGCCTTGCAGGAAGGAGAGGCGCACGGCCTGGCGGGAATGGCAACGCACATCCAATTCCAGCGGTGCGGCAAGTTTCTGTTTGTCCTGGTAGTGGATGGGCGCAGTCGAGAAGACACAGGGCGGCTCGACGATTCTCCCGTAGAACTGCAGGGTGCCGCCGCTGTCGGCCTGGCAAAGGGGAGATAACAGAATGGCAGCGCCGCAGAAAAGGACGCGTTGGACGAGACTGGACATAGGAAATGCTCCTGGTTGGTTGCCCCCCCTGGGCCCAAGACATTCGCGCGGTACCGCGACATTCCTATTCATCGGCGGAAATTATTTGTATATCGCCTAGAAATATGTTGAGAAGTATAGCAGTTAATGGCAGATCCGCATTTGCATTGCAGCAATTGTTGTTTTTTTCTGAGACCTATCCCGCCACGTTTTCCGCCACGTTTTCTAATTTTTCTTCGCGCCTCTGCTCATAGGGAAATCGCGCATTTGCGGCGTAAGCGGAAAAAATGATCGGGAACCAAGCTCGACCTTCCCAAGTCGAGGACATGTGTCGGGCGCGGTCGCATCACGGGGGTGATCACCGCGTTTTCAACCAGACATCATCACCGCATTCATCATGCAATCCAGTACACAGTCATCCAATTGGGGGTAGTCCTATGAACATGAACAAAGTCCTGCACGTCGCCATCGCCGACGATCATCCCGTGGTTCTCGGCGCGCTGCGCACCGAGCTCGGCCGCTTGCCCGAGGTGCGCATCGACCTGGAAGTCGAGACCGGCGACGCGCTGATCAGCGCGCTCAAACGCTCGCCGTGCGAAATCGTGATCACCGATTTCACCATGCCGGCCGAGGAGAAGGACGACTCCGACGGCTTCTCGCTGATCAAGCGCATCAAGACCGATCATCCTTCCAGCAAGGTCATCGTCTACACCGCCATGACCAACAGCGCCGTGGTCAAGCGGCTGTACCGCATGGGCGTGTTCTCGGTCATCAACAAGCGCGAGAAACCGGAGGAGTTGATCAACGCCTGCCTGGCCACGCAGAGCAGCAAGCAGGTGTATTTCCCGGTGTCGCTGCGCGGCGAGCTGGAAGTCAGTTGGGCCCAGGGCGAGGCCTTCGCCGCCAGCAAGGAGATGACGCTCAGCGAGCTCGAGGTGGTGCGCCTGTTCGTCGACGGCAATTCCTTGTCCGACATCTGCAAGCGGCTGTCGCGCACGCCCAGCACCGTCAGCACGCACAAGAACAACGCCATGCGCAAGCTGGGATTGAACTCGGATGCAGAGCTGATCAAGTATGCGTATTCGACCGGACTGATCTGAGCAGGCTGCCTGCCAGGGAAAAAAACAGCGGAATTTTCCGCTGTTTTTTTTCGTCTTCGGCCAAAGTTTAATAGAAATTTTTCGTGCGTGAAGGCGCATAAATTTTGGGGGGGATTGAGAGGTGGGACGCTCCGATTTTTGTGCGTGAATTCATTTCCAGACAATTCTCATATCAGCGGAAATACCCCATCGATATGATCCGTTTGTCTCTTGAAGAGCCTGTTCCCTTCCTCTCCGAAACACTGGTCGGTGAAGAGCGTAGTGCAGCTTCAGGAGATCGGTGGTTCCACATCACGGACTGTGTCACAACGTGCCGGGGGATGGAGCTGAATGTAAAGCCGATGTGGTCGCATGCAAACAGAAAAGCGATACGTCGGAACTCAAATGATCTATTGGAGTAATCAAGAATGAAAAAGGTATTTATCGCTTCCCTGATGGCAGCTTCCCTGGCACCGGTGTTCGCCCACGCAGCCGACGGCACCCTGCAGTTCAACGGTAACGTCGCCGCAACCACCTGCCAGCTGAGCGCCGGCCCCGGCGGCACCCTGGCCTTCACCATGGCTGATGCACGCGTCGATTCGCTGTCCAAGCAGGGCGACCACTTCAAGGGCGGCAACTTCAACGTGAATCTGGTCAAGTGCGGCGGAACCGCTCGCACCGTGCAGCTGGGCTTCGACGCGAACCTGGTCGGCATCAATGCCACCAGCGGTCGTATGCTCAACACCGGCAGCGCCACCAATGTGGAAGTTGCACTGCGCGCCACGGACGCCGATCTGACCGATCTGAAACTGGGTACCGGCAATGCCCGTAGCGCTACCGTGACCTCCGTCGTGACCGGCACCGGCGCTACCGCAGACAGCACCGCTGTCGTTCCGCTGATCGCTTACTACGTCGCCACCGCCGATGGCGTGACCGCGGGTACCGTCAAGTCGCAAGTTCAGTTCAATATCTATCAGCCGTAATCAGCGCCTGATAACCCGACCGTCCGGTCGGGTTCATCTCCACCAGTCTTGTTCTACATGGCGATGCAAATCTCGCCCTGGTGGAGGTTTTTTTCTTTAGCCAGGGAGGTTCAAATGAAAAAGAAGATGTTTTGGATTGCCGCAGTCTGCGCGCTGGTCGCTTCGTTAAGCGCCAATGCGTCAGTGGTCATCGTGGGCACGCGACTTGTCTTTCCATCCAATGAGCGTGAAATTACCGTGCGCCTGAGCAACGAGGGCAAGGAGCCGGGTTTGATCCAGGTCTGGATGGACGACGGTGACGAGAAGTCCACGCCGGAACAGGCCCATGTGCCGTTCGTATTGACGCCTCCCTTGTTCCGTGTCGATGCCGGCAAAGGACAGTCTGTGCGCATGCTGTATAACGGCCAGCCTTTGCCGCAGGATAAGGAAACGCTGTTCTGGTTCAACATGCTTGAGGTGGGCCCCAAGCCGACGTTCGATGCCGACCAGAACTACATGCAGGTCGCATTCCGTACCCGTATCAAGGTGTTCTATCGCCCTAAGGCACTGAACACCCAGGAGCAACAGGATGAGGCGATTGAGAGCCTGCGCTGGACCTTGAAACGTGCGGACGACGGCGGCTATTCGCTGGTGTTCAACAATCCTTCCCCATATTTCATCACCGTGATCAAGGCCGGTCTGATCGGCGCGGATGACAAGCCGCTGGCCGAGGTGGATCAGGCCGCGATGGCCGATCCGGGAAAAGCCGCAACGATCTCATTAAAGGATCTGCGCTCGGCGCCTTCCGGAAAATTCAAGGTGCGCTTCACCTACCTGAATGACTTTGGTGGCACGGTGGTCAAGGATGTGGAGTTGGCCGACGCGGCCAAGCAATAAAACCAGAACAAATCGATGCCGGGCAAGAGTTTGCCTGGCGTCCGTGTAAGAAGTATGTCGCCTGAGCTGAGTAGAGAAATGAATTCCCAGAGCATTCCCCGACGAACGAAGTTGTCAGCCGCGATTTTTGGCGCTCTGGCGTTCTTTTTGTCCATGTCCGCCATGGCGGAAAAGAAGGTGTCACTCGCTCAGGTCGAATTCGGTTCGGATTTTCTGCGCGGGTCGGGCAGCACTCAATTGGATGTTTCCCGCTTCGATAAAGCCAATCCCATTGCGCCTGGTAGCTATCGCGTCGATTTGTACGTGAATCAGGTTTGGAAGGGGCGGCAAGAGGTGGTCTTCCGTACACGCGAAGGCGAAGCATCGGCTGAGCCCTGCTTCAATCGCGCGATGCTCGAGATCGCAGGCGTGGATATGGACAAATTGTCCGAGGCGGTTCGGGCGGCGTTGGTCAACGCCGGACCGCAGGCCTGCCTGCGTGTGGAGGACCTGGTGCAGGATGCCACCGCGGATTTCGACGGCGGCGAGCTGCAACTCAATGTGAGTATTCCACAGGTGTCTCTGCGCCGTTCTGCACGTGGTTATGTGAGCCCCGAGCTTTGGGATAAAGGCATCAACGCAGCCTTGCTGAACTATAACTTCAACACTTACAGCACCAGCACAAACAGCCAGACCAACACCTCATATTATCTGGGGCTCAACAGCGGTCTTAACCTTGGAGACTGGCACTTCCGTAATAATTCTTCCGCCACCTGGCAATCCGGGGGGCAGACCCGCATACAAACGATCGCCTCCTATGCCCAGACCAGTATTGTTCCCTGGCGCAGCCAGCTGACGCTCGGCGATGCCTACACATCGGGTCAGCTGTTCGATGGCATGTCTTACCGCGGCATACAGTTAGGCTCGGATCAGCGCATGTTGCCTGATTCGCAAAATGGTTACGCGCCTATTGTTCGTGGCATCGCCAGAACCAATGCGAGAGTGCAGATTTCTCAGAACGGCAATGTCATCTATGAAACCACGGTGGCACCGGGTCGTTTTGAAATTACCGATCTGTATCCCACCGGCTATGGCGGCAATTTGCATGTGGTGGTGACCGAGGCGGATGGCAGTCGTAACAGTTTCGATATTCCCTACGCGTCGGTCGCGCAGATGCTGCGTCCCGGTACGCATCGCTACAACGTCACGGCCGGGCGCACTCGCAGCAACGGCACGGCTGGTATAGAAGCCAATTTCGTGCAGGGTACTTACGAACACGGGATCATCAATGACCTGACCTTGTTTGGCGGCGCCACCGTCGCCAATGACTATGTCAGCCTGTTGGGTGGTTCCGCCTTCAACACGCCCATCGGCGCAATGTCGGCGAGCATTACGCATTCGCAGGCAAAGGTCGCGGCCGGCGACAGCCGTACCGGGCAGAGCGTAAAGATCGACTACAACAAGTTGTTGCCTGACAGCGGCACGAATTTCTCCGTGGTCGCTTACCGCTATTCGACCGACGGCTATCTGCGCTTGGCGGATCTGTTGAATCTGAAGGCTGCTGCGGCGCAGGGCTTTTCATCAAGCCAGGCCGACCGGCCTCGAAGCCAGCTCAATCTGAGTCTTTCACAGACATTGGGTGAGGGACGGGGAACGTTTTACGTCAACGGATCGACCCAAAACTATTGGAACCGTGGAGGAAGCGGCACCCAGTACCAGTTCGGCTATAGCAATACCTGGCGTTCCATTTCTTACAACTTCTCGGTGCAACGGCAACGGGATCTGCAGACCGGCAGCACGGACACGCAGTACATGTTCCAGATGTTCATGCCGTTGGGTAAGGAAGTCCGTTCGCCCTCGCTCAGTGTCGGCGTGAACCGCGACGCTCGCGGCGGAAATTCCCTGCAGACCTCCTTGTCAGGAACCGCAGGTGCAGATGGCAACTTGAGTTACGGTGCAAACTTCTCGCGTAGCCCAGGTAACAGCACCTCGTCCGTCAATGGCGAATATCGCGCGCCATACGCGGTGCTCGGCGGCAGCTACAGCTATTCCGGCGGCAGCCGTCAAATGTCCGCGCAGGCCAGGGGCGGCGTCGTGGCGTATGCCGGCGGCGTGGTGCTATCGCAGGACATGGGCGACACGATTGGCATCGTCGAGGCTCGCGGCGCCGGCGGCGCGGAAGTGAACGCCGTTGGCGTGCGCCTGGATCGTTCAGGTTATGCCGTGGTGCCTTCTCTTTCGCCGTTCCGCATGAACGAGGTGGAGCTCGATCCCAAAGGGACGTCCACCGATGTCGAGCTGAGCAGCACCAGCCAGCGCGTGGCCCCCTATGCAGGAGCGGTTGTCTTGCTGAAATACGGCACCGTGACCGGTCGCTCGGTGCTGATCAATGCCCGCAGCTCCAGCAACACCGTGATTCCCTTTGGCGCTGAAGTGCTCGATGAGAAGGGCTCATCGTTGGGCATTGTGGGGCAAGGTGGCGTCATCTTCCTGCGCGCCAACGAAGACAGCGGTCGCCTGACCGTGCGCTGGGGGCGCGAGCGCAATGCGCAGTGTGTGCTCCAGTACGCACTGGGGCCGCGTGATCCGAAGGCGGAAAGCACCTTCGACCAGATCACCGCGACCTGCGAGACGCCGGCCGACCTCGCTCGAAAGAAGGGCGGCACACCGGTGGTCGGGAATGCCGGGGATGCAAGCGGAGCGCGCAGCGGTTCGTGATGAGCGCTTGCCGGTGACAGCAGGGACGGCATGATGGAGCGTCGATACCCTGTTTTCCGCTCCGTAATTCAGCCCCATGTCCGACCAGGACTGTCGGCCACAAAGCATGCGTTAAAAAGTCTGTAAAAAGCCGTCAAAAAAGCCCCCGTGACTTCAGGTCACGGGGGCTTTTATCTGGCCGATTTCAATCGACTGCACTGGCGCGCGTACCGGCCGCCAGTGTCAGACGTGGGTTACGCCAGGGCGCCGTGCGCCTGGCCGGCAGCCAGCTGAATTTCCAGCTTGCCGGCCTGCGGGGCCAGTTCATTGCCGGAGGACATGGCGCCCGGCACGTTGGAGGTGGCCATGGCTTGCGTCAACAAGGCTGCCGATTTGCTTGCGGCGGCCGTTGCCGTTTGAACCTGCGGTTTGTTCAACTGCTTGTTGATGTCGGCAGCCGTCCATTTCACGCCATCGGAGAACTGGAATTCCTGAACCGGGTCGGTCACTTCCCGGGGCTTTCCGCCAGGGCCCTTGAGCTTGAAGGTGGTGAAATACTTTTCAATGGTCAGGCTGTCCGAGACGCCATACTCCAGCACCAGCGACTCACCCCGGCGCTGCACGCCGCGCAATTGCGTGGATGCGACGTCGGTGAATTTGACGACGTCCCGTCCGGCCTTCAGCAGATCCTGGTACTCATGGCGGCTGCCGAAGTTGGCCCGGGCGATCACGTCGTTTCCATCTCCTACGCTGAACTGGAAAACATCGGTGTTCATGCTGTTGAGCAGCACGTCGTTGCCGCGGCCGCCGATCACGGTGTTGCCGAGAGCGCCATATTGCCCTGCACGCAGCACATCGTCGCCGTTGGTGCCGCGGGTGACGACACGGCCTTGGTCGATAACGATACCTGGATAGTGCTCCGGTCTGCCTTGTGTCGGCGGTGTATCCACCTTGTTCCGGCTCACATATTCATCCCACAGATTGTATTTTTTCTGCGCATCGCCGAGTTGGACGGAAACGTCCCGATCATTGAAGGAGAAATTCCCGTCTTCATCCGAACGGAATACGTCGATCACCCGAACGCTGTCGGCCTCGCCATAGCGCAATACCAGATCGGTGCCTTCCCGGATGATGGTCTTGATATCCACCAGGGAGGAGAGATCCTTGAATTGCAGAGTGTCCTCGTTTCCCCATGCGTCTTTTGCCTTGCCCAGATAGACGGTATCGTTACCGTCTCCGCGTTCAAAGACGTAGGTATTATCGCCGGCGCCGCCTTCAAGGTAGTCATCGCCTTTGCCGCCGATCAGGGTATCGTTCCCGTCGCCGCCGTACAGCTTGTCGCTGCCGGCTCCGCCGACCAGCAGGTCATTGCCATCGAGGCCGCGCAGCGTGTCGCCGTTGTCGCTGCCGTGAAGCTCCTGGTTGAAACCGATCTTCTCGTATTGCTCCTGGAGGCTGAAGGTCATCGATCCGTATTGCTGGTAAGGATATTGCACATAGACGCTCGGACGATCACTGCGGAATACCCAGCCGATATGGTCATCGAAGCGGAACATGTCCTTCAGGGTCACGCTGTCCGAGGCGCCATAGTGCAAGACCAGGTCGGCATCGTTGCGGACCATTTTTATATCGTTCAGGGAGGAAATGTCCTGGAATCGCAAGGTATCGGTCTTGCTCAATCCCGGCCTCAGCGAGACCAGCTCTAGCGTATCGTTGCCGCTGCCGGCGCCGAATACATAGGTATCGAATCCCAGGCTGCCGACCAGGTAGTCATCACCTGTTCCACCGATGATCAGGTCATTGCCGAGGCCGCCGACGATTGTGTCGTCGCCGGCGCCGCCTACCAGGATATCGCCGGCATTGCCGCCGACGATATAGTCGTCGCCGCTGCCGCCGTCAATGTAGTTGCGGGAATTGGAATCGCCTTCCAGTTCATCCGGGACTTCATCATCGCCGACGAGGTGTTTGTAGGCCGGGACAATCTCGTCAGGATTGTAGTTGTCGCTGAGCAGGGCATTGAGCGTCGCGTCGGTAATGGCCGGATGAGGGATGACGACGGGTTGATTGACGAGGGGTTTTTTCGGGCGAGCCATATTTGTTTTCCTATGCAAGAGGGATGTGTTTCAGCAATGAATATTGCGATCAGCTTGCAGATGCATTTCACGCTGTTGCTTGCGGGTAATGTCTGCAGCATTGAAAATAAATCTTGTTCCCCTGGAAATCAGATATCGGCGATAAATATTGCTCAAAATACAAATAAGTTCTTGGTAAATTCCAAGTTGATTGGCAGGTTTGCCCGTGAGCGAGTGTTCACCTGATTTCTTGCGATGTCGTCGAACATGAAGAAGGCGACTGCCAGAGCCAAGCGAACGCTGCAAAGCTGCATCGACGACGAAGGTTGACGCAGTTTTGCGGACGAGGAGGAGGGAGTGTGATGGCGAGAGCGCCGACGTTTGCGTGACCATCTCCGGATGCAAAATGGCGCAAAAGCGACGACAGGGAAAACGGCGAACGTATCAACATGGATGGCACCGGACGCTGCGATGAGAAATGGGGGGCGAGGGAAAAGCAGGATCGCAGGCTTCGCGAAATGCGCGCCGCCTGTGCCGACGATGAACAAGGAGGGCGCGATGTGATGCGGGAAGGGTACGTTGACGTCGACGGTGTTTCGATGCGTCCACGCACAAATAAAAACAGGCGCCTAAGCGCCTGAATTCAGATAAACCTTTTGGGGTGGCTGATGGGACTCGAACCCACGACAACAGGAATCACAATCCTGGACTCTACCAACTGAGCTACAGCCACCATTGATGTGCGGGAAAAACTTCTCTCCGTCACCAGTGAAGCCAACGATTATACAAAGTCCTGTAGGGGATAGCAACACAATTTATGAGCTTGTCGAAAAAACTTTCGATAAGGCAGCTCAGGACTGGCCTAGCGCATGCACCGGCGGATCCAGTCGCAGCAAGTTGGCGAAGGCATGCGCCAGCGTGGAGCTGCTGGCAGTGGTAAAGCCGGCCAGCGATCCGGGGCTGGCGGGTCGGCGCAGCGCGGCGCTGTCCAGCAGGCGCAGCAGCTGGCGCGTGACGGCTTCGCCGGTGTCGACGATGGCCGGCGTGTTGCCGCTCAACCGGCGACATACGTCCTCGATCGCTTCGCGCACGAAGGGGTAGTGGGTGCAGCCCAGTACCAGCGTGTCGGCGCCTTGCTCCAGCAGCGGCGCGAGATAGCGCTCCAGCAAAATCACCGTGGCCGGCGAATACAACTCGCCCTTTTCGATCAGGTCCACCAGGCCTACGCAGGCTTGCGGCAGGAAGCGCGCCTGATGACTGCTTTCCATCTGTTCGCGCAGCAGCGCGAAGCGCTTGCTGGCCAGCGTGCTGCGCGTGGCCAGTACGCCCACCGTGCCGCTCCTGGTCAGTTGGGCGGCCGGCTTCAGTCCGGGTTCGATGCCCACCACCAGCAGTGCCGGCCAGCGTTCGCGGATGGCCTGGATGGCTGCGGCGGTAGCAGTATTGCAGGCCACCACCAGGGCTTTGGCGCGCTGGTCGATGAAGAAGGCGGCGATCGCCAGCGAGCGCGCCACGATCTCGTCTTCGCTCTTGTCGCCATAGGGCGCGTAGCCGGAGTCGGCGAAGTACAGCAGCTTCTCGTGGGGCAGGGCGGCGTGGATATGGCGCAGCACCGACAGGCCGCCGATGCCGGAATCGAAAATGCCGACGGCAGCGTCGGCTGCCGTCGGCACGGAGGGTGTTGCTTGCGTCATCGACGTCATCGAAGAAGAAACCTCGGAACCGGATTGCTGCATGTTACTGGGTTTTCTCCCGCGATGACGATGGGCGCTCGGCCGCTTAGGCCGTGGTGACGGGGATCTTGGACAGCGACACGCTCTGCGCGATCTTTTCCTTCCACTCGGCGGGACCGGTGTTGTGCACCGAGATGCCGTTGGCGTCGACCGCCACCGTCACCGGCATGTCCTTGACGTCGAACTCGTAGATCGCTTCCATGCCCAGGTCGGCGAAGCCCAGCACCTTGGCCGACTTGATCGCCTTGGACACCAGATAGGCCGAGCCGCCCACTGCCATCAGGTAAGCCGACTTGTGCTTCTTGATCGCCTCGATCGCGGCCGGGCCGCGCTCGGATTTGCCGATCATCGAGATCAGGCCGGTCTGCTCCAGCATCATGTCGGTGAACTTGTCCATGCGGGTCGCGGTGGTCGGGCCGGCCGGGCCCACCACTTCGTCGCGCACCGGGTCCACCGGGCCGACGTAGTAGATCACGCGGTTGGTGAAGTCCACCGGCAGCTTCTCGCCCTTGGCCAGCATGTCCTGGATGCGCTTGTGCGCGGCATCGCGGCCGGTCAGCATCTTGCCGTTCAACAGCAGGGTCTGGCCCGGCTTCCAGGAGGCGACTTCTTCCTTGGTCAGGGTGTCCAGGTTGACGCGCTTGGACTTCTCGGTGTCCGGCACCCAGTGCACTTCCGGCCATTCCGACAGCGACGGCGGTTCCATGTAGGCCGGGCCCGAGCCGTCCAGCACGAAGTGGCCGTGGCGGGTGGCGGCGCAGTTGGGGATCATGGCCACCGGCTTGGAGGCAGCGTGGGTCGGGTGCATCATGATCTTCACGTCCAGCACGGTGGTCAGGCCGCCCAGGCCCTGGGCGCCGATACCCAGCGCGTTGACCTTGTCGCACAGTTCAATCCGCAATTCTTCGGTCTTGTTGTTCGGGCCGCGCTTCTTCAGCTCGTACATGTCGATGTCGTCCATCAGCACTTCCTTGGCCATCAGCATGGCCTTCTCGGCAGTGCCGCCGATACCGATGCCCAGCATGCCCGGCGGGCACCAGCCGGCGCCCATGGTCGGCACGGTCTTCAGGACCCAGTCCACCAGGTTGTCGGACGGGTTCAGCATGACGAACTTGGTCTTGTTTTCCGAGCCGCCGCCCTTGGCGGCGATGCGCACGTCCACCGTGTTGCCCGGCACCAGTTCCATGTGGATCACGGCAGGGGTGTTGTCCTTGGTGTTCTTGCGCTCGAACTGCGGGTCGGCCACGATGGAGGCGCGCAGCACGTTGTCCGGGTGCATGTAACCCTGGCGCACGCCTTCGTTGACGGCGTCGGCGATCGAGCCGCTGAAGCCTTCGAAGCGCACGCCCATGCCCACCTTCAGGAACACGTTGACGATGCCGGTGTCCTGGCAGATCGGGCGCTTGCCCTCGGCGCACATGCGCGAGTTGGTCAGGATCTGCGCGATGGCATCCTTGGCAGCCGGGTTCTGCTCGGCCTCATAGGCGCGCGCCAGGTGCTGGATGTAGTCCACCGGGTGGTAGTAGCTGATGTACTGCAGCGCGGCGGCTACGGATTCGATGAGATCGTCTTGCTTGATGATGGTCATGGCTGGTTCTCTCAGGGTTTGGAATAAGGCGTCGTCAGTGTGGCTTGTCGGGCGAATCCGACGGCGGCGCGGGATGGGCCATCAGCTTGTCGCAGTAGGCGATGGCCATGGCGGAAACGAGGAAGGTCACGTGGATGCCGGTCTGGGCCAGCAGCGTCTTGACGTCGTACAGGTTGGCGTTGATGAAGGTCTTCAGCAGATGGATCGACGAGATGCCGATGATGGCCGTGGCCAGCTTCACCTTCAGCACCGAAGCGTTCACGTGCGACAGCCATTCAGGCTGGTCGGGATGGCCTTCTAGGTTCATGCGCGAGACGAAGGTCTCGTAGCCGCCCACGATCACCATGATCAGCAGGTTGGAGATCATCACCACGTCGATCAGCGCCAGCACCACCAGCATGATGGTCTGTTCATTGAGCTTTTCCGGGCGCGGCGCGCCGCTGATGGCCACCGCATCCAGGATGTGATCCAGCGAGGCGGCGTTGCCCATGGCCGCGCCGATCAGGTCCGACAGCTCGACCCAGAAATGGTAGACGTAGACGCACTGCGCCAGGATCAGGCCCAGGTAGAGCGGCAGCTGCAGCCAGCGGCTCATGAAAATCAGGTTGGGCAGAATGCCGATCTTGCGGGGAGCTTGGTTTTTCGGGGCTGTCATGAAGTCAACGTGCGATTGATTCCGGCGGGTTCTGGCGAAGTATGGCTGGATTCGATTATCGGCTCGAATTTGGGGCCGTATTTTACACGGCCTTGGCGTCGCTCTCGCGGCATCGCGCAACAGAAATCTCGGCAAAAACACGAGCCCGGGCATGCCTGCGGGAAACAGCCGCCTGTGCCACAATGAACGGGCTGTGAACATCTCGACATCATTCCAGTCTCCTGAATGAGGCACCCGTCGGATTTCAACCGGCCCGGCCTTCTCGCCGGTACCGTCCATCGGCCGCAAAGCCCTGTCCCATCTGCGTTCCCGCCCGGGAACATTGCCAGTTGTGTAAGGACTGAGTAAGTGAAGCGGCCTATGGTTTGCGACAAAGCAAAAATTATCCTCTGGAGACTACCGTGGCAGACATCGAAACTTTCAAACAAGAGAACCGCGTCTTTGCACCGCCCGCTGATCTGGTCAAGAACGCCGCCATTTCCGGCATGGACGCCTACCAGGCGCTCAATGCCGAATTCGAACGCGACTATGAAGGCACCTGGGCCAAGCTGGCCAAGGACAACCTGAAGTGGCACAAGCCCTTCACCAAGACGCTGGACGAGTCCAACGCGCCGTTCTACAAGTGGTTCGACGACGGTAAGGTCAACGTCTCCTATAACTGCCTCGACGTCAATCTGGAGAACGGCAACGCCGACAAGACCGCCGTCATCTTCGAGTCCGACGACGCCAAGGTCACCAAGGTCACCTATCGCGAGCTGCACCAGAAGGTTTGCCAGTTCGCCAACGGCCTGAAGTCGCTGGGCATCAAGAAGGGCGACCGCGTCGTCATCTACATGCCGATGTCGGTCGAAGGCGTGGCCGCCATGCAGGCCTGCGCGCGCATCGGCGCCACCCACTCGGTGGTGTTCGGCGGCTTCTCCGCCAAGTCGCTGCAGGAGCGCGTGATCGACGCCGGCGCAGTGGCCGTGCTGACCGCCGACTACCAGGTCCGCGGCGGCAAGCAGTTGCCCCTCAAATCCATCGTCGACGAAGCCCTGGCCATGGGCGGCTGCGACACCATCAAGAACGTCATCGTCTACAAGCGCGCCGGCGCCGAGATCAACTGGGTCGAAGGCCGCGATCGCTGGCTCTCCGACGTCGTCGCCGGGCAGAGCGACGTGTGCGAGCCGGAATGGGTCGACGCCGAGCATCCGCTGTTCATCCTCTACACCTCCGGCTCCACCGGCAAGCCCAAGGGCGTGCAGCACTCTTCGGCCGGCTACCTGCTGTGGGCCGTGCTGACGATGAAGTGGACCTTCGACATCAAGCCCGATGACGTCTACTGGTGTACCGCCGACATCGGTTGGATCACCGGCCACACCTATATCGCCTACGGCCCGCTGGCGGTGGGCGCGACCCAGATCGTGTTCGAAGGCGTGCCGACCTATCCCAACGCCGGCCGCTTCTGGGACATGGTGGCGCGCCACAAGGCCACCATCTTCTACACCGCGCCGACCGCGATCCGCTCGCTGATCAAGGCCGCCGACGCCGACGAGAAGGTGCATCCCAAACAGTACGACCTGTCCTCGCTGCGCATCCTCGGCTCGGTCGGCGAACCGATCAATCCTGAAGCCTGGATGTGGTACTACAAGAACGTCGGCGGCGAGAAGTGCCCCATCGTCGACACCTTCTGGCAGACCGAAACCGGCGGCCACATGATCTCGCCGCTGCCGGGCGCCACGCCGCAGGTGCCGGGCTCCTGCACGCTGCCGCTGCCGGGCATCACCGCCGCCATCGTCGATGAGACTGGTCACGACATTCCCAACGGCAGCGGCGGCATCCTGGTCGTCAAGCGCCCGTGGCCGTCGATGATCCGCACCATCTGGAACGACCCGGAACGCTTCAAGAAGAGCTACTTCCCCGAAGAACTGGGCGGCAGGATTTACCTCGCCGGCGACGGCGCCGTGCGCAACAAGGACACCGGCTACTTCACCATCACCGGCCGCATCGACGACGTGTTGAACGTCTCCGGCCACCGCATGGGCACGATGGAAATCGAATCGGCCCTGGTCGCCAACAGCCTGGTGGCCGAAGCCGCCGTGGTAGGGAAGCCGGACGAAACCACCGGTGAATCGATCTGCGCCTTCGTGGTCCTGAAGCGCCCGCGCCCCACCGGCGACGAAGCCAAGCAGATCGCCAAGGAACTGCGCGACTGGGTCGCCAAGGAAATCGGCCCCATCGCCAAGCCCAAGGAAATCCGCTTCGGCGACAACCTGCCCAAGACCCGCTCCGGCAAGATCATGCGCCGCCTGCTGCGCGTGCTGGCCAAGGGCGAGGCCATCACGCAGGACGTTTCCACGCTGGAAAACCCGGCCATCCTGGATCAGCTGAAGGAAGCGCAGTAAGCCGCAGCCGGTAGTCAGCGGCTCGCACAAGGCCGTGGTGACGTGCAGCGCAATTGAAGAAGCAACGCGTCCTTGAGCGAACCTCAAGGACGGAAAGACCGGCGGAGCAGGGCGAAGCAACATCCCAGCCCATCCGCCGGTCTTTTTGATGGCCAGCAGGAAAAATTACGCCAAAAAGGCTTGGCATCCTGAGAAACCTTGCTATAATCAGCGGCTTCGCAAAACGCGACCAGAATCCAGGAGAGATGGATGAGTGGTTGAAGTCGCACGCCTGGAAAGCGTGTATAGGTTAATAGCCTATCGGGGGTTCGAATCCCCCTCTCTCCGCCAGTATAGATAAGCCCCTGATTTCGCTGAGAAATCGGGGGCTTTTTCTTTTTCGCTACCGCTGGCCGCTGCGCTCCGGGGATAGTTCAGGGATATTTCCGTGCAAAGATGCCTCGATTTTTTGCATTTCGCGGTCATTGTCGGCACCATCAATCCAGTCGGCATAGATGTCGAAAAACACCTTTACCGAGTGGCCCAGCTGCTTGGCCAGGTATGCTGGGTTCGCCCCCGCCATCAGTCCAATTGTCGCGTACGTGTGCCGCATGTTGTAGGGCCGGCGATAGCGGAGCCCGGTCTGCTTGATCGTGCGAGCCCAGAACGTGCGTGTGTCAGTGATTTTTTGATAAGCCCACGTCTTTCCGGTCTTCGGGTCGTGGAAGATATGCCCGCCGGCAAGGAACGTGAAGCTCTTCTGCTTCGTCAGCGCTTCAAGGGCAGCACTGTTCAGCCGGACCTTGCGAGCCTTGTGGGTCTTGGTCGTGGCCGTTTCCTCATCGTAGACAATGCCGCCTTCGACCTTGATTTCGTTGTGCACGAAGTCCACATCACCCCATTTCAGGCCGATTCCCTCGTTTGTCCGAAGTCCGGTGAAAAACATGAACTGGGTGAAGTTGGCCACTTGCTCTGAGTAATTTTTCTTGATGAAGTCGAGCATGATATGCACCTCCTTCAGCGCGAAGGGATCCGGCGGCGGCCGTTGCCACGAGGCCCGCTCCACATCGTCGCACGGGTTTGCTTTCAGTAGCCCGTCCCGTTTGGCGAATTCAAACATGCCGCGAATCATCGAGAGCTCGTTATTCCGGCTCTTTCCGCTAGACCATGCCCCTTTGCCCAGCGCCTCCAGAATGTCGGAATAGCGGGTTTGGTCGATCGGGCCATTCTTCAGATGGATTTTCCAAAAATGATCAAGCCGCCGCTTGTACTGCGTCAACGTGGACGCTTTCAGGCTGAGCAAGGAATGCCATCGGCGCATCCATCGGGCTGCCTGCGCTCTCCGTGCGAAATTTCATGATGTGCGTGGAGACCATCGCATGTTTGACGCCGCCGGCGACGACCGTACCCAAGGGATCCGCGACATCATGAGTGCGGGGCTGTTGGCCGATCCGAAGTCGCAAGACAGTCGACAACATGCGCTGGGCCATCCTTGCCAATGATCCTGCTGCCATTGTTCCGCCCAGTAAGGAGCATTTCCGCCCGCGAAGAGAAGACTCGTGTCAATCAGATTCGAAGTTTGCAGTGCCATCGGCTGAACTGAATAGGCACCGGGGTGCATGATGGTTAGTTCGGCGGTCGTGACGGTTGGCTTGCGAATGTAGATGCCAAGATCGCGGCTTTGCGAAAAAGCCTGCAAGACTAGCGAGTGCCAACAAGCTGCGTTATTGCGTAAAATTGCGTAGATTTTTTGTTTAGCAATGTAACGTCAATACGTAACTTATGGGTATTCTTAGATTCTTGCTCGCTTTATCAGTAATCGTGATGCACGCAGGGCCGGTGTTCGGCTTGAATTTCTCGACAGGAGTTCAGGCTGTCGAGGCATTCTTCATGATTTCAGGGTTCTATGTCGCACTCATACTCAGAGAGAAATATGTAGGGTCTGGGTATTACTGGAGGTTTATTGGGAATCGTGCGTTGAAAATATTCCCCATGTACTGGGCAGTTCTAGGACTATTGGTGATCTATTGCTCGCGCGCATATCTCAGGTCAGGAAACTTCGGCCCGATGAATATTTACCTGGAATTCCCTGAGGTCATTTCCGCAAAATTTCTAGTTTTGTCGGCGCTGTCAAACATCCTGATTTTCGGGCAGGATGTAGCGATGTTCTTAGGCTTTAATGAGGCCTCTAATGGCCTTGAATTTACTGCGAACTTCGCTGCGTCGTCGCCGCCAGTATTTCGATTTCTTTTGATCCCTCAAGCATGGACGCTTGCTTTGGAGCTGATGTTTTATTTGATTGCTCCATTCTTGGTGAATCGTTCTAACCTGTTGTTGTTGGCAATCGTGGCTTTAGGGGCATGTCTGCGATTTTGGTTTGCGCAGCACAACTATTTCAACTCCGATCAATGGCTATATCGTTTTTTTCCATTGGAGCTTCCATTCTTTTTAGTCGGAATTCTTCTCTATCGGATTTATAGCAAATTGAAGTCCATTGAGATTCATCGAGTTCTGTTGCTATGCACGGGCATGATGGGGTTAGTTGCTGCCGCGTTGCAGATCCCGCTGGAGATGAATAAGTGGATTTTCTATTTGATAGTTGCAATTGCAATTCCGTGCTTGTTTATTTTGTCTAAGAAGAGTGCTCTTGATCGGTGGATAGGGGATCTATCGTATCCCATCTATATCTCTCATCTGTTTGTGATGTGGGTCTTATCGGCCTCAGATATGTTCCAGAAAACTGGGATCGATAGGGGAACGCTTACGGCGATATGTACGGTTTGTTTTGCGGTCGCCCTGGTTCATTTATTTAGGCCGATAGAATCATTCAGGCAGCGTCGAGCTGTAAGAGTCTGAAGGCAGCTGATAAAACGTAGATAGAAGAAGCCGCATCTTGCGGCTTTTTTTATGCCCGCCTTGTGCGGGCTTTTTTATTGGGGAGACGATGTCGGAACCAACAACGGGGGCATATGCCGTGGCAGTGGGCACGGTGACGATCACCGGATCATTTCTGGGGCTGCAGTACGACCTGCTGCTGGTCGGCCTGGCCGGCGGCCTCGTGGTGCAGTCGCTGATGCGTCAGGTGTCAGTGGTGCGCATGCTGGTGTCGATCATCACCAGCGCGCTGGCGGCCGGATATATCGGCCCGGTGCTGGCGGCGGCCATCCCGGAATACGTGGCCTGGGCGGCCAAGATTCCGGACCAGATCCGCTGGTGCAGCGCATTCGTGTGCGGCATTGGCGCGCAGACGGTGGTGCAGCTGGCGCTTCGCCAGCTGTGCACACGATTCGGAGGGGGGGAACCAGGACCGGAGGCTTCCCAATGACCGCGCTCATCGCAATCACGGCCCAGTACATCGAGGCCAACTCGCTGTTGTTCATCAACCTGCTGGCCAGCATGCTCCTGCTAGCGCACGGCCTCTTCCAGATCAACAAGATGGACAAGAGCAGCAACCATGCCGTGCGGGTGTTCTGCTACATTGAAGTAGCTTCGCTGGCACCCCCGCGCCATTCGGAAATGCCGATCCAGTTGGGGCGTGAACAGCCACTGAGTCCCATCTCCCCCGATGAGGCTTGGGGGCTTTTTTCTGGGGTTGGGCGTTCGTGGAGGTGGTAGGGCGGAAGGGATGGGGCGTGGCGATGGATCGCCACGCCTTACCTCAGGTCACGATGATCAGAACGAACAAGAGCAAATACCAGAGGCATTTGGCCGCATCGACTTTCACATCCACCTTAACACTCACTTTCGCCATGATTTTGGTCCGGAGAAAGCTCGTGCCGGCACGAGCAGTTAGCTCGTAATTTGTTTAAGGCGCCTTGACCAGGCGCCTGCCGTAACGCTACCTAGGATTGCATTACGACTGTCAGCCAATACAACGCAGGGGTGTCCCTTGGCTGATCGGCTCATCGGGGTCGGAACGTGCAAAAGCCACCTTCATGAACGCGTGGCGGAAAAGCGCTCACCACGCAGGGGGATGACCCTTGGCAATTTGCAGGAACTGTCGCGTCGAATCACCTTCTGCCACCTGGCGAGGGGGCAGGCACCCTCTGCCTGAAGGTGCGTTCGTAGTATATATCGGCGTGCCTGACGTGATGCTATCTGATGCCAATTTGTTGAGTGATCTGCAACGCTGGCAGCTGCAATCAATTGCAGCTGCAGCAGCCAGCGCAATTACAGGCTTTGCGGCCAGTTTGCAATCAGCCAGCGTTCGGCATCGTCTTCGGTGTGCACATACCCGGGAAGATGTGCGTAGATCATGCGGCGTACCTTTTCAGCCGCCTCGACCGAGCCGGGATGATGCTTATCGCGGAAATTCAGACTGAAGGAAAAAATAGCCCAGTGATTTGGGAATAGAACGGTTGAGTTAGCACTTTTATTACTCCTATAGCAATAGTTGTCAAAGGAGTGAGGACGTCAAGGGCCTGAAACAATTTAAATGCGTTGACGTGCAGCCGGCAAAAAGCGAAACTCAAAGCTCTCACACAGTGGTCTTCGTTCAATGTCGACTGCTCATTCCGGCGGGTTCGCCCGCCGGAATACCTCACTATCTCTTCTGAATATCCCCGCTGTTTTATCTACATGCGGTATCAATTCATCAAGATGGGTCTAATCCTAGTATTGGCATCCTGATGTTGCAACCGCTATTTCTCGAATTTTTCGTTGGCCGCCGCTTGACTTTCGGGAAGCCCTGAAGGGAAGGGCAATTGCGCGCCGTTAATTATTTTCGTGAATTCACACACCTGGCCGCAAAATCGCTTGGGGCGCGGGTTCTTCCATTCGCAGCCATTTTATTTGAGCAAAAAAAGAGCCCGCAAATGCGGGCTTGAGATGACACGATTAGTTACGCATGGGCGTGTTCATCGGTACGTTCTTTCTCGTCGTGATCCAATTGGCGGAGTGCTGCACGTACGAGGAAGCCGCTGCGCGTCTCATGGCGATCATCTACGTGACTATCAATTTTGCTTAGGACAAACCGCGGCAGGCTTACATTGATTCGCTCCGGCGTCTTGTCAATTCGCTTGTCATCGATTTCAACGAAGACATAGCGATCATTGGGGAATTCTTCTTGAACCTCATCAAGGGATAGGGGATCCACATTGACTTCGCTACCAGTTTCCAGGCTGGTTTCAATATGCGCTTCGATGGCTTCGCGAGCGTTCTTTACCGCCTCTTCAATTGTATCGCCCCACGAAAAACAGCCCTTGATACTCGGCACGGTTACGCCGTAGGTGCTTCCCTCATCCTTTTGGATTACCAGCAGGATTTCCATAACTAGCTCACTTTCTCGACTTCTCGATTCTCGAATTTAAGATTTTTAGATAAAGAGTATGTAGATTTAACGAATAAGATTTTTGAGTTTTCAGCGTTCGAATCGTAAGTTTGCGATCTGGTGGCGAAATACAGTCGGACTCATTTGAGTCCGGCTGCTTTCAAGATGCTGTTTGCTGTTCCGATCGGTAGGTCTTTCTTAGGGTGAGGCACCGTTAGTACGAACCCATGATCAGGGTGCTTAAATTGATGATGGCTGCCTTTCACTCTTACCGACCGCCAGCCCGCATCTTCCAGCATCTGTATAACGCTTTTTGAATTCATATTCTCGTCTCCAGATGTCTGTGTGTAATTATACACACGATGCTGCTGATTGCAATGATTTGTGTATTCGTGTGTATGTTTCTGTTCGTGATTTGGGTTGCGCGAAAAATTGGTGGCGATATACTGTATAAATATACAGTATAAAAGATGTCATCATGGTAAGCCTAACTTATCCAGTCGTACCTTCCGCGCACATCGCCAGCCGTCTTATTCCCGCGACTGATTTCAGCCCGGAACCGCATGCGCTGCAGATCTTCCATAAAATCCCCGCCGGCTTTCCCAGTCCAGCGGCCGACTACACGGCCGAGCCGCTCGACCTGAACCAGTATTTGGTCGACCGGGTGACCTGCACCTTCTTTTTCGAGGTAGTCGGGCGGCTACATGGTTGTCGAGGATATTCCGGAACGCACCATTTCAGTCTGGCAGGGCCTGAGCCGTATGTTGGGTGATCAGCGAGGAACGCTGATCAAGGCAAATTACGCGTACATGTACGTGTGGAAAAAGCCCTGAAGTCAGTCTTCAGGAAAGAAAAGCCGCATGTTGCGGCTTTTTTTATGCCCGACTGATACGGTCTGTATTTTTATTGGGGCGTTGAGCCTGATGACTGTCCCATGGACGGCCGATGTGCATCCGAGGGGAGGCAACAGGATGGATTGGCAGGCCCGCACGAAGCTGATCACAGCTTCGTGCAAAGCTTTGATCAGCGGCTGAAGGCGACGATGTTGCCGACGCCGATTTTGCCGGACTTGAAAAGCTGGTGAATTTCGTCCGGGCCGCTCACTTCACCGATGTGAGAGGTTGGGATTCCGGTACGGCCGAACAACACAAATTCGTCGAATCCCTTTGCTCGCAGCATCGACATGCATTCGTCAATGCGCTCCATATCGAGCGACACCTCGAACATCAGTGCGGTAGCAGAGAGGGACGAGTCGCAGAACGACTGGATGACATTGGCATCGTGTCCTTCAACATCAATCTTGACCAGGTCAAATCGGGCGCCTCGTTCGATGCCAAACTCGCTGGCCATATCGTCGACGGTCAGGCATCGGATTTCCAGGCTGCGGCTGTCCTTGAAATCTCGGGAAAAAGACTGGACCCAGTTCTGATTGCAGGTGAAGAGGGTATCCGTATGGCCGAGGTAGAAGGTCTTTACTTCGCTGACGTCGGAAACACCGATAGGCAGGATGCTGGCCTTGACGTTCGGGTATTTCTTGATCTTCTTTTCGATCTCCCGGCGGTTCTGCGCAAGCGGCTCAACGCAAAAGACCTGCCAGTTGTGCCAATGGTTGAAGGTGCCGAAGATGTCGAGGAATTCGCCATGATGAGAGCCGATGTCCAGGATGCGAAGCAGGCGCTTGTCGACCACGCGCGAAAGCGCGAAGTCCACTTCCATGTGCTCGATGATCTTCTTTGGGGGCGGGTTATTGCGGCGGTCGCGGTAGGCGAAGTACCCGCCTAGCAGGGATTTCGGAATGACGCTTTTCAGTACAGCCTTTGCCAGCAATTTCCGCTCCTGAGGTCAGTTTTGCCGAAATATTAACCCAACTTTTTATGTTTTACTTACTTTTTCACCGACTTGCACGGCACGGGGAATAAAGGCGCATAGGGCTGCGCCGCAGCCACGGGCGGTCTGGACCAAATGCAAATTTCCTTGTCCTTTTAATTGCAGCAATGGCAACGCTGTCCGCCCTCGATGCCGACCATATTTTGCCGCCGACAATACCCACGGCCGACAGCCCGAATCCCCCGCCGGAGGCGACCCTCCGCCCGAAATGAAAACAATTCCCTGATTGCCGTATGGAAATCGGAGTGCTATGCTATGGCCTCGTTTCCTGCGCCTTTTCTGCAAGCGCCCGGCAACGTCGCGACGTAATTCGCAGCTCACGAGAACAGAGGGTCTTGCACATGCAAAATAACGAGCCCGACTTAGAAGACGCCAGATATCAGGTTTCGTCCAAGCGAGAGATCATCGCGTTGCTGAGCACGCTGATGAAGGAGAACCTCGAGCTGTCCATCCGCCTGCGCGATACCGAAGAAGCGATTGCCACCTCCATCCTGCGCATGGAGGACGACGTGATGTTCGTCAAGGCGGCGCCGGATCCGACGCTGAACAAGGCGATCACCGAGAGCAGCGACGTGGTCTTCGCGGCCAATCCGCGCAACGCCCTCATCAAATTCTCCGCCAAGCACGTGCACCACACCGAGGTGGAGCATTACCTGGCGCTGAAGCTGGATATCCCCGAGCAGTTGGTGCGCATCCAGCGCCGTGAATTCTTCCGCATCGCGGTGCCGGCCAGTTCGGCCCTGCGCTGCAAGATCAGCTTCACCACGCCCGAGGGCAAGTTCAACCTGGTCTGGGTGGCGATCAGCAACATCAGCGCGGGCGGTATCGGCATCATCGACAAGAACGCCGCGCTGCCGCTGGACACCAATGTCGTCTACGACGACTGCCAGCTGGAGCTGGGCGTGGCCGCGTCGGTGCGGGTGCGCCTCAGGGTGCGCTCCAGCTTCCGCGAAGAGCCGGCTGTGGGCGATCCGCTGCACCATTTCGGTTGTGAATTCGTCGAGACCCCGCGCGCGGTGCTGGCGTCCATTCAGCGCTTCATCCTGCAGCTGGAGCGCGAGCAGAACGCCCAGAAGATCAAGGTGAAGGATCATCCTTCCCAGTAAGTGCGTCGGCGGTGACGACGATGTCGCTTGCCCGCCATTCACCATTCATTCCGACAAGAACAAGAACTGGCGATTGCGCCGCGTGCTTAGAAGTCGAATGCGCCCTGCGTATCGGCGGGTTGTTCCTTGGGCTTGGGTTTGATCGGCTTGACGGTCTTTTTCGGCGCGCCGCCATAGCCTTGCTGCGCCGGCCCGGCCGCCATCAGTTCGGCCGGATACAGGTCCAGCATGGACTCCGCCGCCTGGGGCGAGCCGGCGTTGAGCCAGTCCCGGTAGCGCGACCTCGGCACGATCACCAGGCTGCGCCGTTCATCCCCCGGTTTCTGGAAGCGCTGCATCAGCGGATGCCGGTCGGCGTTGACCGTGATCTGGGTGAAGGAAAACGAAAAGCCTCCCTCGGCTTCTTCCCACGCCCGCCACAGCCCCGCCACGCAAAACGGCGCGCCGTTGGCCATGCCGATGGCCCAGCGCTCGGCGCGGCCCGATTCGTAGTTGGGTTCGCAGAACCATTCCATCGGCAACAGGCAGGTTTGCGCACGGCGCCACGGCTGGGCGTAGCTGCGCCGTTCGGCGATCGACTCGGCGCGCGCGTTCATGGTGGAGATGCGTACACCAGGCTCCATCTTGCGCTTGGGGATCATGCCGTAGGTGCCGACGATGAGTTGCGGTGCACCGCGCTCGTCGGCGCGCACCACGGGTGCGGCGTAGTCCTGCCAGGTTTCGTCAGGCCAGTCCTGGGTGCCCGAGATGTCGGCATCGGTGAGTTCGGCGACGGTCTCTTTGGGGGTGGGTTTGTAGTTGACGCACATGCTGGGCTTCTGGCGGGAGGAGGCCCGATTTTGCCACAAAGCTCAGCCGTGACGGCGCGTACGTCCTGGCGGCGAGTGCGCCGAACGGGCGACAGGCAGGTGCGTCGGCCATGCGCGCGCATGAAAAAAGTCCGGCCGCGCTGAACGCGTCCGGACATGAAAAGCAGTGACCTGTTCGCATCAATCACTGCCGGCACTGCGGAGCGTGCGGCTGATGTCGGGCCGCACGCCCCCCCCTCAAGAACTGCGGTACTGCGAAGGATGACGACGATGCCGCGTGCAGGCGGCATCGCCTAGGCATCAGAACTTGTGACGGATACCGATGTTGAACAGGTTGTCGGCGGCGCCCACGCGGTCGGACTTGTAGTTCACCGCGTAGTTATTGGACAGGCGCGCCCAGCTGCTGTAGATGTTGGTGCGCTTGGACAGGGCGTGGCTGTAGCCCAGGGCGATCTGGGTAGCGTCGCTATGGGCGGCGAACTTGTCGTACTTGTGCATCAGTGAGCTCATGATGACGTCGTTGGGCGTCAGGTTCACGTTCAGGCCGATCAGCGCGTCGCGGGTGTCCAGCGTGCCGGTGCCCTTGTTGATCGCGTAGGCGACGAAGGGTTGCAGCAGGCCGAAGTTGTAGTTGCCGCCCAGGAGGGTGGTCTTGGCGGCGTCGGAGCCGGTGGCGTTCTTGGTGTTCTGGTGGGTCAGCACCACTGCCAGCGGACCGGCGGCGTAACCGATGGCGCCTGCCACGGTGCGGTTGGCGCTGTTGCTGCCGGCGACTTCACCGAAGCTGTAGGCGACCTGCCCGTTGATGCCGTTGGCGGCCGAGTAGCTATAGTTGACGGTGTTGTCGGTGCGGCTGCCGCCGTAGTTGAAGATGCGCGCCGAGTCGCCGGCCAGGGTATCGCCGAACGGGTCGAACACGGAGGCGTTGGAGTAGACCACGGTGTTGATGCGGCCCAGCTTGACTTCGCCGAAGGCGCCCGACAGGCTGACGTAGGACATGCGGTTGAACAGCACGCCGGCCGTCGATTGCGCGCCGTTATCGGCGTTGAAGCCGGCTTCCAGCACGAAGTTGGCCTTCAGGCCGCCGCCCAGATCTTCCGTGCCCTTGAAGCCGACGCGGCTGCCGCTCTGGTTGCCGCTGTCCATCGACAGGCGCGTGCCCGAACCGGCGTTTTCCACCTTCAGGCCCATGTCGACCACGCCATAGATGGTGACGCTGCTTTGCGCCGAAGCGGCGCCGGTGATGGATGCGAGTGCGGCGAATGCCAACAGCGATTTCTTCATTGATTACCCCTGTGAGTTGAACGTCATTGAACGTCATGTATATGCGCCGCATGCCC
The DNA here is from genome assembly GCF_017814915.1 of Herbaspirillum sp. LeCh32-8. GTDB lineage: Bacteria > Pseudomonadota > Gammaproteobacteria > Burkholderiales > Burkholderiaceae_D > Herbaspirillum. The sequence goes on from NZ_JAGIPZ010000002.1 coordinate 557,684, forward strand.
ATCCTCCGGCGGACCGGCGATGCCCTCGCATGCGGCTTGCGCTGTCACCCGTCGCCTCGCGGCCACGGGTGCTGCCTGGTACGCCCGTCGCCTTGGCAACGGTATGCGATCACTGGTTTGGTGCGGCTGCCGGCGGCTGCTGGCGGGCCGTTCCTCCCGATGAATTTTTGTTGAGGCGATGGTAGGGAGGGCGCCGCAGCGGGGCGATAGACAGATCGGCAGTGAGTTGCCGTGCCTGTATCGGCGAGGAATCGATACAGGCAACGGATAGGCGGAAGCGTGAGAGAGGAAGGCCGTGCGCTGCGCATGTATGGCGAGGCCGGATAGGGCAATACAGATGATGTAAAGGCGCCGAAGCGTGATCCGGGCAAGCGGGAGATTCTTGCCTGCGCCAGTGGTGGCGCAACAACAATCTTATAAAACATTTATCGACACACGCTGCGCGCGCCCACGGCGACGCCAGGCCGCGCCGGCTATGCGCGGTTGCGCGTGCACAGCAAGCAGGCTAGGCTGCACCTGAAACGCGCGTACCGAAGTATCAACGCGCTCAATCTGCACACAAAAAAAAGCCGCGCCCGAAGGCGCGGCAACAGAGGGTGACTTATAAAAAAGTCGCCAGGGAACCGGTAGGGTCAGCGCGGTCGCGCCAAGGGATCGAGGGCGCGCACGATGCGCCGCGCCGCGCTGGTCAGTGCGCTACCGTCGAGCGTGGGCAGTACGGGAATGTCGAAGCGATGGCCGCCGGTCTCCAGCAGGTAGCGGCCGAACAGGATGCCGACCACGATATCGATGTCATGGTCGAACACCTGGTGTCCCGCCACGGCGCAGCTCAGGCGCAGCGTGAAGGCGGGGCCGTCGAAATCGTCGTCCGGCGCCAGCGCGATGAAGCGCCCATGCGCGTCATGCCGGCCGATCACGCAGGCCTCGCTGCCGAGATAAAGCTGCTCGACGATCTTTTGCTGCAGCACTTGCGCCATGTAGATGCGCGGGAAGCCGAACTTCAGCGGCGGCATGGATGCAGGATGCGCCGCCGGGGCATGTTGGTGCGAGCTCAGAAATGACACGCCGTTCTCCATGGACAGGTGGTCGCCGCGCGCATTCATGCATGCGGCGAGGGGCGATTGGAATTGCGGCAAGTGTAGGCAGGCCGGCTATGCTTGAAAATTACTCTATTTGCATAGTATCCATACCTTACAGGCATGGGCGCTTGCGCCCCGATCGCCATGCAGTATAGAAGTCGCGCCGGCCCGCGAATTGCGTTTTCGGCACAGGGGCGTGCCGATTGCGTCAGGCTGTTTCACTGCGCGGGAATGATGGAGGGGAGCGCCGGATCAGGCGTGCAGCCCGGCCAGGAACCGATGCAGCGTCGGCTCCATGCAGTAGGCCACGTTGAGCCGGAACCACGGCGTGGCCTGCAGGTTGTTGCGAAATACCTTGCCCGGGGCGATCAGGATGCCGGCTTGGGAGGCGCGCTTCCAGATCTCTTCCGAATCATCGATGCGTCGATGACGGGCCCACACGAACTTGCCGCCCAGCGGCCGGCAGAACAGTTCGAAATCCTCTGCCTCCAGCATGTCGCAGGCCAATTGCGAGGCGCTGGCCAAACGGTAGCGCAGGCGCTCGATGCTGCGCCGGTACTGGCCTTCGGTCAGGGCGTGATACACCAGGCGCTCATCGACCTGGCTGCCGGTAATGGACGCCACCATCTTGCGATTGCACAGCTCGCCCACCGCCTGCGCGGCGCCGGCGACGAAGCCCACGCGCGTGGCCGAGGACAGCGTCTTGGAAAAGCTGCCGATGTAGAACACCCGCGCCAGCTGATCCAGCGTCGCCAGGCGCGGCAGCGTCAGGCCCAGCATGTCGCAGTAGACGTCGTTTTCGACAATGCGAAAGTCATGTTGCTCGGCCAGCTTGAGCAGGCAATGCGCATTGGCCGGCGAGATGCTGGAGCCGGTCGGCGCATGCAGCATCGATTGCAGGAACATCATCGCCGGACGATGTTCGCGCGCCAGCGCGTCGAGCTGTTCGAGGTCGGGGCCGTCGGGTTTGCGCGGCACCGGAATCGGGCGGATGCCGTGCTGGTGCAGGTTGCTGAACAGGTTGAAATAACCCGGGTCGTCCACCAGCACATGGTCGCCGCGCTTGAGGAAGCTGCGCATGATCAGGTCGGCCGCCTGGGTGGCGCCGTTGGTCAGCAGGATCTGCTCCGGCTGCACGTGGATGCCCAGCCCCAGCAGGCGCGTCTGCAGCAGCCCGCGCAGCGGCGCATAGCCATAGGGATCGCCGTACTGCGCCAGGCTGGAGTCGGCCTTGGCGGCGAGCGACTTCATGCCGCTCTTGATCAGGTCGATGTCCAGCCAGTCGGGCGGCATGCGTCCGCTGGACGCGCCCAGCCGATCATGGCGCGAGGTGAAGTGTGTGCGCAGCTGCCACAGATGGTCAGGCTCCATCGCCGCGTCCTGGCCGGCGCTGACGTGTTGCGCGTAGACCAGCGGTTTGGAGATGAAGAAGCCGCTGCGCGGGCGCGACAGGAAATAGCCCTGCGCCACCAGGCGTTCGTAGGCCTCGGCCACGGTGTGCGCACTGATGCGGTGGTCGCGCGCGAACGCGCGTATCGAGCTAGCGCGGCTGCCGTCACGCACCACGCCGTTGTCGATCAGCAGCCGCATTTGTCCGACGATCTGTTCTACCAACGAGAGCCCTGAACTCCCGGAAATACTGATCAGCGCCATTGAACCCCTTTGCGTTGATATGGACCGTGCGCCCGTACAGGAGCGGGCGACGAGAATGGCTGTACTGCCGCGCCGGCAGTACAGATGATGGATGAAATCGACAGGCGCGCCGATCGAGGGCGGTGCTGCCTGGAAATGATTTGTCAGCTATTTGCAAGCTTCATGCCAATGCATGAGAAGCCTGCGCCTGCGTCGTGCGGCCCGGTGGGAAAGGGCTCAGGCGTGTTTGGATTCGCGCGGTCCGGAGGTGCTCATGACCCGGGCGAATTCCCGCAGGATGGGGCTGTCGGCGTCGCTGCGCATGACCAGTTCGACATCATGCACATCCGACAGATCGGGATGGTGGTGCAGCACCACTTCCTTGGGGCAGTTGTACTTTGAAATTTCGGTGACGATGGAATAACCCATGCCGGCGGCGACCATGCCCAGCGTGGTGACGACATCGCTGCCAATGGGCACCAGCCGCGGCGACAGGCCGGCGCGCTGGCACTGATGGATGAGGTAGTCGTGGTACACCGGCGCGCGCTCGCGCGGGAACCACACGCAGGGTTCGTCCCTCAGGTCGCGCAGGCGCGCCGGCGGTTTCTTGGCGTACTTGCTGTGCGAGGGCACGGCCAGCAGCAGCCCGGAACTGAGCACCTTGATGCCGCACAGTTCGGCATCGTTCGGGTCGCGCAGCGCGATGAAGCCGCCGTCGATGCGGCCCTCCTTGATGCGCGTCAGCTGTTGCGTCGACAGCGACGGCTCCAGCATCAGTGCGACATTGGGGAAGGCGCGCTGGAAGCGGCGCAGGCGCTGCAGGATCAACGGATGCCAGGTGTGGTTATGGGAGATGCCGATGCGCACGCTGCCTTCCAGTCCGGCGGCGGCGCGCAGCGCGCGCTCGCAGGCGGCGTCCAGTTCGGCCAGCAGTTTTTGCGTGTCGCGCTCGAACTGCTTGCCGGCCGCGGTCAGCTGCACGCCGCGCACGCTGCGTTCGAACAGCGGGGTGCCCAGATGCTCCTCCAGATCATGGATCTGGCGGCTCAGCGCCGGTTGCACGATATTGAGCTTGCGTGCGGCCTGGGCCACGCTGCCGTGTTCGGCGACGGCCAGGAAATAACGCAGGTGGCGGATTTCCATGTTCTCTCCCTATGCCTGAAAGGCATATCGTTTATACCAATATAGTAATTTTCAAGCATATGCGGCGCTGCCTACACTTTGCCACAAGCTCTGCCTGCGTTTCAATCGGCGCAGCAGCGGATCCACCGAGCAACCGAGTCGCATCCCGTATGAACCTGATCACCGAAATAGAACATTCCCGCGCGCAATTCCAGCGCATCCGGCGCGACCTGCACGCCCACCCCGAACTGGCCTTCGAGGAACGACGAAGCGCGCAGGTCGTGGCCGACCTGCTACAGCAGTGGGGCATTCCCCATCACACCGGCCTGGCCGGCACCGGCGTGGTGGGCATCATCAAGGCCGGCAACAGTTCCCGCGCCATCGGCCTGCGCGCCGACATGGACGCGCTCCCCATCCAGGAAGCCAACAGCTTCGATCACGCCTCCCGCCATCCGGGAAAAATGCACGCCTGCGGCCACGACGGCCATACCGCCATGCTGCTGGCCGCAGCGCATCATCTGCAAAACACCCGCGACTTCGACGGCACCGTCTATCTGATTTTCCAGCCGGCTGAAGAGAAGGGCGGCGGCGCCCGCCGCATGATCGAGGATGGGCTGTTCGAGCGCTTCCCGATGGAGTCGGTGTACGGCATCCACAACTGGCCGGGCATGCCGACGGGTTTCTTCGGCGTCAATTCGGGCGCCATCATGGCGTCCTCCAGCGAGTTTCGCATCATCATGCGCGGCAAGGGATCGCATGCGGCCTTGCCGCACAACGCCATCGATCCGGTCTCCGCCATCGTGCAGTTGGCACAGTCCTTGCAAACCATTTTGACGCGCAATAAGCGTCCAACCGATTCGGCCGTCATGTCAGTCACGCAGATCCACGCAGGTGAAACCAGCAACGTCATTCCCGACAGCGCCTGGCTGGGCGGCACCGTGCGCACCTTCTCGCTGGAGGTGCTGGACCTGATCGAGGGGCGCATGCGCGAGCTGGCGCAGCACACCGGCGCCGGTTTCGGTTGCGAGGCCGAGGTGGAGTTCAGCCGCAACTACCCGCCCACCATCAATCACGCCAAGGAGACCTCGGTCTGCGTCGAGGTGATGCGTGAGCTGGTCGGCACGCACAACGTCGAGGCGGATCTGGAGCCGCCGATGAGCGCGGAGGATTTTTCCTTCATGCTGCAGGCGCGGCCCGGTTGCTACGTCTTGCTGGGCAACGGCGACGGCGGCCACCGCGAGCACGGCCATGGCGCCGGACCGTGCATGCTGCATAACACCAGCTACGATTTCAACGACGACTTGCTGCCGATCGGCGCAAGTTACTGGGTGAAGCTGGCGCAAAAAATTCTGGCGAAAACCGTATAGAGCAGGACCGAAGCAAAGCAGGGCGAAATATCATGCAGGGCAGAGGGTAACCACAAGAAGCAGCATCCAACCACGCGGAACAGAAGGGCCGACAAGACCTTCCACCGCATTCATCGTGCTTTTCAAACAGGGGAAATCCATGAAGTTCGTCAAGACCGTACTGGCCGCATCCATTGGCCTGATGACCGTGTTCGCCGGCGCCGCCAATGCCGATACACTGGCCGACATCCAGAAGGCCGGCGTGGTGAAGATCGGCGTGCCGCAAGACTTCGCGCCTTACGGTTCGGTCAACGCCGACCTGCAGCTGCAGGGGCTCGACATCGAGGTCGCCAGGCTGGTGGCCAAGGGCCTGGGAGTGAAGGCGGAGCTGATTCCGGTGCCGATCTCCAGCCGCATGGCCTTCCTGCAGACGCACAAGATCGACATGATCATCTCCACGCTGGGCAAGAACGCAGAGCGTGAGCGCGTGATGGATTTCTCGCAGGGCTATGCGCCGTACAACAACAGCGTGTTCGGGATCGGCGCGATCAAGGTGGCCGGGCCGGCCGACCTGGCGGACAAGACCGTGGGCGTGGCGCGCAGCACCTTCGAGGATCTGATGCTCACCGACAGCGTGCCCAAGAGCACCGTCATCAAGCGCTATGAAGACAACAACAGCCTGATCGCCGCGTATGTCTCGGGCCAGGTGCAGATCGTCGGCACCGGCGACTTCGTGGCCTATGCGTTGGCGGAGAAGACGCCGACCAACAAGCCGCTGCTGAAGTACATCATCAACGTCTCCACCTGTTATGTGGGCATGAACAAGGGCGAGACGGCGCTGGTGGCCAAGGTCAACGATGCGTTGACCGCTTCCAAGAAGAGCGGCGAGCTCAACGGCATCGTCAAGAAGTGGCTCAACGTCCCGCTGTCCGAGAAGATCGCCACCACTTACCAGTAACACCGCAGCCTGTCCCTCCGCCGCGTCCTGCGGCGGATTTCCCATCCCGCGGGGCGTCATGCCCTCTCGTGTCGCCGAGGCGCTTGCGCGCCTGCGGCGCGAGCCTTACCGCCTCATAGGTGGGTACGTTTCTTGCTGGCAATGTGCGACGGCAAGCGCGCGATGCCAGCCTGTCGGCAGCATCGCCCGTCGCACCATGGACAAAACAAGGGGAGCATAAATGAAGGTTTTTCACAGCATGAAGATAGGCAGCCGTCTGGCGATCGGGTTCTCGGTCGTGCTGGCGCTGTCGGTCCTGATCATGGCCATCGGCGTGTGGCGCCTGCAGGTGGTGTCGGACGTGACGCATGAGATGGTTACCCAGTCGGTGCGCAAGGAGCGCCTGATCTCGGCTTGGTACGGTAACCTGCGGGCGGCCATCCTGCGCACCATCGCCATGTCGCGCAGCACCGACCCGACGCTGAACAACTTCTTCCTCAACGAGGAACTGGCCTCGACCAAGGAGAGCGCCGACCTGCAGAAGGAGCTGGTGACGCTGTTCGACACCGACGAGGAAAAGTCGCTGTATGCCCAGATCGAAGGCATGCAGAAGGACTACAAGGCGGTCTACCTGAAGATGCTGGACATGAAGTCCACCGGCGACCAGGACGGCGCCAACAGCGTGCTGATCCAGGAGTTCATGCCGCTCTCGCGCAAGTACCAGGGCGCCATGCAAAAGCTGCAGAAGGCCGAGCAGAGCGAGATCGACGATGCCTCGCACAACATCGAGCAGCTGGCCCGCCAGAGCCGCATCCTGTTGATGGCGCTGGAGGCGGCGGCGCTGGTGTTCGGCGTGCTGTGCGCCTGGCTGCTCACGCGCGGCATCGTGCGCCCGCTCAAGCAGGCCGTGGCCTTGTCGCGCCGGGTGGCGGAGGGGGACCTGAGCGCGCAGATCAAGATCGGCTCGCGCGATGAGGTGGGGCAACTGTTGAGCGCCCTGCAAGACATGAACGCCCGCCTGCGCGACATCGTCACTCGCGTGCGCCAGGGGACCGATGCCATCGCCACCGCCTCCGGGGAGATCGCCGAAGGCAACCAGGATCTGTCCGCGCGCACCGAGCAGCAGGCCGGCGCGCTGGAGGAAACCGCCTCGGCCATGGAAGAGCTGATCTCCACCGTGCGCACCAACGCCGACAATGCCCATGAGGCCAGCCGCCTGGCGGCGTCCGCCTCCGGTATCGCCAGCGAGGGCGGGGCGGTGGTCGGCCGCGTGGTGGCGACGATGGACGAGATCAACGGCTCCTCGCGCAAGATCGTCGACATCATCAGCGTGATTGACGGCATCGCCTTCCAGACCAATATCCTGGCGCTCAACGCGGCAGTGGAGGCGGCGCGCGCCGGTGAGCAGGGGCGCGGTTTTGCGGTGGTGGCCTCCGAGGTGCGCTCGCTGGCGCAGCGTTCGGCGGCGGCCGCCAAGGAGATCAAGCAGCTGATCGACGACTCGGTGCAGAAGGTCGGCGCCGGCAGCGCGCTGGTGGAGCAGGCCGGGGCGACCATGAGCCGGGTGGTGGAAAGCGTGCAGCACGTGAACGCCATCGTCAACGAAATCAGCGTGGCCAGCGCCGAGCAGACCGAGGGGATTCAGCAGGTCAACGACGCCATCTCGCAGCTGGACGACGTGACCCAGCAGAACGCGGCCCTGGTGGAGCAGGCGGCGGCGGCCGCCGCCTCCATGCGCGGCCAGGCCGGCAACCTGACGCAGCTGGTCAGCGTCTTCAATGTCGACGGCAAATCCGGCGGCGAGCTGGTGCTGGAGGCGCAAGAGAAACCCGCGCGACGGCTGCCGCTGTTCTCGCGCAAGCGTGCGCTGCTTCAGGCCTGAGGATCGGTCGCGCCGCAGGCGCTGGACCGATCACGCCTGCGATCGGTGGTGCGCGCTGTTTCGACGGCGCGTACCGGGCAAAAAAAACGGCGGACCATGTCCGCCGTTTTTCATGCGCGCCCGATTCGCATCAGGCGGGCCTCACTGCATCACTGGAAGGTGGTCGCCATCTTTTGCGGCAGCGGCACGTTGAGCCATTTCTTGACGATGCCGTTGATCTCGCCGCTCTTCTTGGCGGCAGTGATCACTTCGTTGACCTTGGCCAGCAGGGCCGGTTCGCCCTTGTTCAGGCCGACGCTGCAGCTCGACTCGTTGATGATGTACTTCAGCACCGGCTTGTTGTCCGGCGCCTTTTCACCCAGCGCGTAGGCGACGAAGTCACCGGTGCCCACCAGTTGCACCTGGCCCGAGACATAGGCCGAGATCATGGCGTTGTTGTCTTCATAGCGCTTGATGGTGGTGCTCTTGGGCGCGGTGTCGGTCAGCTGGATGTCCTGGAAGGTGCCGCGGGCCACGCCCACGGTCTTGCCGGCCAGGTCGGCGGCATTGGCGACCTTGACGCTGGCCACGCCGAACACGCTGTTGTTGTACGGCGCGTAGGCTTGCGAGAAGTCGATCACCTTTTCGCGCTCGGCGTTCTTGCCCAGGGTGGAGATCACCAGGTCGGCCTTGTGCGTCTGCAGGTAGGCGATGCGGTTGGCGCTGGCCACCGGCACCAGTTGCACCTTCACGCCCATCTTCTGCGCGATCAGCTTGGCCACGTCGATATCCAGGCCTTGCAGTTGCAGGTCGGCGTTGACCGAACCGAACGGCGCAAAGTCTTGCGGCACGGCGATCTTCAGCACGCCCGACTTCTGGATGTCGGCCAGCGCGTCGGCGTGGGCATTGATGGCGATCATGGACAGCAGGCCGAAGGAAGCGGCGAGCACAGGTTTTGCAAACTTCATAATTTCCCCTTGAAAGTGGAAGCCCATGTCATGGTCGGTGGACTTCCGGTTTCCTGATGTTGCGACGCCGGCCGGTGGCCGGTGTCGCCCATTCGTGCAGATCGCGACAGGGATGCGTCCTGTCCGACCGCGCCGCGGTATCGGCTGGCTTGCATGCCGCCGCGGGTGGTGCGGCGTCTGGCGCGCCGCCTGTGAGAGATGGGTCTCTTCTGTCAGCGTGCGATCGATCGTCCCAGCCTTACCACGGTGACGCCCGGCCCGATATGCCGCAAGGAGGGCATGACCAGGGTGCAGTCGTCATAGGGTGTGGTGATCGCGCGCCCATTTTCATTTGCAATGACCGTGCCAGCCTTGGCGATGACTTCCATGCCGCGATAGTCGTCGGCAAATTCCAGCGCCATGCCTTGCGCCACCACCGGCTCGGTGACGCCGATGAAGCGTTGCGCCGGCAGCTCGCCGGGTTGTAGCAGCGCGGCGACGTCGGCCTCTTCGACCACGCCGGCGGCCAGCAGGAAGCGCGCCGCCACGTCTTGCGCCACGCGTTCGCTGGCGGCCGAGAAGTGCTGGCCGCACTCCACCAGCAGCGCATTCTTTGCGCTGGCCGGGTCGCCGAAGCCGGCGTAGTCGCGCATGCGCACGCCGTTGGGATGCCCCTTGTCGACCACCACGTGTTGCGGCGTGCCCAGGCGCGCGGCGAACTCCATGCCCTTGTCCAGCGGGCCGCTGACGATCAGCGGCGGCGCTGCTTCGTGCATCGAGTGCAGGTCCAGCATGAAGTCCACCGTATCGATGACGGGACGCAGTTCGCGCGCGCGGCGCAGCTCGCTGGAGTCCTCGTCACCATCCAGTCGCGCGGCGGTCCAGACGCGGTTCATGTCTTCGTCGATGTAGCGCGAGGCATCGGCGTCCTGGGGGTTGAAACGGGCGTAGGCGGTGACGTTGCCGAAGCCCAGCGTGACGCGGCCCTTGATCGGATGCAGGCCTTGTTTGAGCAGGCGGTCGACGGCGATGGCGCCGCTGACTTCATTGCCGTGCATCAGCGCCAGGATCATCACGTGCGGGCCGTCGATGTGGCTGTCGAAGGTGTGGACGAAGTCGACGCCGGTATTGCCGAAGCGCCAGCGGTCGATGTCGGGGAATTGCACTTCTACGGGGTATTGCGGCAGCGCCGCGCGGATCTGCTCCAGGGTCTTCATGCATGCTTTCGTTGTGACGATCGCCAACGAGTATAGGCAGGGCGTCATGCGATCCCGTGCCGTTTCGGCACAGGCCTGTGCCGTTTGCTTTCAGCATGCCCGCGATGTGGGCACGCGCGGCGACGGCGCGCGAACTTGGGGCGTGTTCTCACCAAGAGCGTGCCTGCTCGCAATGGGATCCCGCGGAGTGGGAATGTGTGTGGGATACGTGTGCGATGCGTGTGCGATTTGCGTGGAAGCCGATGAAGATTGCGGCGTTCAGTTGTCGCCGGCGGCTGCCTCGGCGTAGTCCCAGATCGCGTTGACCAGTGCATTCGTGCTGCCGCGCACGCGATACAGCGAGACATCGAACCGGATGCGCAGGTTCTGTTCGCCGGCCACCAGCAGGCGACCCTCGGCCAGGTCCTTGTGCACCAGCCGCTGCGGCAGCCAGGCCACGCCGGTGCCGCGCACCGCCATCTCCTGTATCGCCTCGTAGGAGTCGGCCTGGTAGACCATCTTCAGCGCCGGCTTGTGCTCCAGCTCGGCCAGGTGCTTGGCCAGCACGCCGCGCAGCGTCAGCGTCTGCGAGAAGGCCAGCCAGGGCGTGACGCCGACGCGCGCGCCGGAGCCGGTCTCCAGCCGGTACAGCGGCTTGCCGCGCTTGTCGGGGGCCGACACCGGCAGCAGCAGTTCATGCGCGATGGTCTGCGACTCATAACGCTGGTGGTCGATCAGCATGCGCGTGGCGGGGCTGGAGTAGATCAGCAGGATGTCGGCCTCGCCGGCGGCCAGTTTCATGATCACGTCCTGCGCGCCGCCGGTGGTGACCGAGACGGGGAAGCTGCCGCAATGCTGCTTCACGCCTTCGTACCAGTCGGGGAAGAAGGTCTGCGACAGCGTGCGGCCGGTGGCCAGGCGCAGTACGTTTTCGCTCTCGGCCGGCGCTTCTTGCAATTGCGCGCGCGCTGCGTAGAGCACGTCGACCGAGTTGTGCGCGGCGTCCAGGAACAGCTTGCCGGCGCGCGTGAGCGTCACCGGCTGCGAGCGCGTGACCAGCTCCGCGCCCACCCATTGCTCCAGCGCCTTGATGCGGCGGCCGAAGGCGGGGTGAGTGACGAAACGGTTTTCAGCCGCGCGCGAAAAGCTGCGCGTACGCGCCAGTTCGATGAAATCTTCCAGCCAGACGAGATGCACTTGCGGTTCCTTTGCCTGATGCGCGCAGGCGCGCGCGGGTGAGTCGGTGCCGAAGGAGCAAGACCTGTTCCAAAGCACGGACCGTCCTGCATTGGAGCGCGATTGTAGCGCCAAACGGCGGTCACGCCGGGCAGGCCGGGCCGCGCGGGCTGGCGCACGCCTCGGACGGGCAAAGAAAAAGGGCCACGGATTGCTCCGTGGCCCGCAGTGAAATGCACCGGCTGGGCGCTTCGCGCGCTTCTGCGGCCGTTGTTCAGGCGGCCGGCCCGTGCTGCAGGGAGGTGGTCAGTCTCAGAACGCCGGGACGATGGCGCCCTGGTACTTCTCTTCGATGAACTTCTTCACGTCAGGCGAATTCAGCGCGGCGGCCAGCTTCTTGATGGCGGCGCTGTCCTTGTTGTCTTCGCGCGCCACCAGCAGGTTGGCATAGGGCGAATTCGCGTCTTCGATGAACAGCGAGTCCTTGACCGGGTTCAGCTTGGCTTCCAGCGCGTAGTTGGTGTTGATCAAGGCAACGTCGACCTGGTTCAGCACGCGCGGCAGGGTGGCCGCTTCCAGGGCGCGGAACTTCAGCTTCTTCGGGTTCTCGGTGATGTCCTTCTGGGTGGCCGAGATGCTGGCGCTGTCCTTCAGCTTGATCAGGCCGTTGCGGGCCAGCAGCAGCAGGGCGCGGCCGGAGTTGGACGGATCGTTGGGGATCGCGATGGTAGCGCCGTTGGGGATGTCGGCGATCTTCTTGTACTTCTGCGAATAGGCGGCGAAGGGCTCGACGTGGACCTTGGTCACGGACACTTCAACGTCGTTCTTGTGGGCCTTCTTGAACTGGTCGATGTACGGCTGGTGGGCAAAGAAGTTACCGTCAACCTGCTTCTCGTTGGTCTGCGCGGCCGGCTGCACGTAGTCGGTGAAGACCTTGATCTGCAGGTCGATGCCTTCCTTGGCCAGGGCCGGCTTGATGTGTTCCAGGATTTCGGCGTGCGGCACCGGGGTGGCGGCGATCACCAGCTTGTCGGCAGCGTGCGCACCGATGGAAAACGCCAGTGCGGCGCCGGCGAGCAGGGGGGAGATCAGTTTGCGGGACATGTGTTTGCTCCAGTCTTGTTGTGGGATTGAACGTCTGTTTTCGTTGAAAAATTACTTGCGGGTAAAGCGCAGCACCAGGCGGTCGCCGAAGTACTGCAGCAGCTGCACCAGCACCACCAGGATGGCCACGGTCACCACCATCACCTCGGTCTGGAAGCGCTGGTAGCCGTAGCGGATGGCCAGGTCGCCCAGGCCGCCGCCGCCGATCACGCCCGACATGGCGGCGTACGACATCAGCGTGATGGCGGTGATGGTCACCGCGGCCAAGAGCCCGGGCAGGGCTTCCGGCAGCAGCGCGCCGAAGATGATCTGGCGCCGGCGCGCGCCCATGGCGGTACAGGCCTCGATCACGCCGCGGTCGATTTCGCGCAGCACGCTTTCGGTCAGGCGGGCGAAGAACGGCGCGGTGCCGATGACCAGCGGCGGGATCGCGCCGGTCACACCCAGCGAGGTGCCGACCAGCCACAGCGTGAACGGGATCAGCACGATCAGCAGGATCAGGAAGGGCACCGAGCGCAGCACGTTCACCAGTAGCGACAGCACCAGATAGAGGCCGCGCTGCTCCAGCAGCTGGCGGCGGTTGGTCAGGAACAGCAGGATGCCCAGCGGCAGCCCCAGCAGGATGGTGAAGAACAGTGAGCCGCCGGTCATGGCCAGGGTTTCCAGCGTGGCGTCCCAGACTTCGCTCCAGTCGATCTGCGACAGCGAGGCTTGCAGCACGTCGATCAGTGCGCTCATGCCAGCACCTCATGTTCGATCGCGGAATCGCGCAGGCGCTCCAGCACTTGCGCCACCGCCGCCTCGCCGCCGGAAAACTCCACCAGCAATTGCCCGTAGGGCGTGTCCTTGATGCGCGAGACCGTGCCTTGCACGATGGTCGCCAGCGCTGCGGTGGAGGCGGTCAGCTGCGACAGGATGGGTTGCGCCGCCAGTTCGCCGGCGTAGGTCAGGCGCACCAGCTTGCCGTCGGCGCGGCGCTCATAGAAGCTGCCGCTCTCGTCCCAGGCATGGCTCTCGGCCAGCAGCGCGCGCGTGACCTGATGGCGCGGGCGCAGGAAGATGTCGACCACCTTGCCGTGCTCGACCACGGCGCCGGCGTCCAGCACCGCGACGCGGTCGCAGATGCTGCGGATCACATCCATCTCGTGGGTGATCAGGACGATGGTCAGGCCCAGCTTGCGGTTGATCTCCAGCAGCAGGCGCAGGATGGACTGCGTAGTTTCCGGGTCGAGCGAGGAGGTAGCCTCGTCGCACAGCAACAGGCGCGGCGTATTGGCCAGCGCACGGGCAATGCCCACGCGCTGCTTCTGGCCGCCGGACAGTTGCGACGGGTATTGGTCGCGATGCGCTTCCAGGCCGACCAGCTGCAGCAGCTCATCCACACGTTGCGCGCGTTGTTCGCGGGTGTAGCGGCCGGTGATTTTGAGCGGCCAGTCGATGTTCTGGGCGACGGTCTTGGCGTTCAACAGGTTGAAGTGCTGGAACACCATGCCGATGCGCTGACGCAGCTCCAGCAGGCCATCATGGCCGAGCTGGGTGATGTCGTTTCCGTCGATCAGAATGCGGCCGCTGTCGGGACGCTCAAGCAGGTTGAGGGTTCGGATCAGCGTGCTCTTGCCGGCGCCGGAGCGGCCGATGATGCCGAAGATTTCGCCCTGGGAGATGTCCAGGGTGATGTCTTGCAGGGCGATGATGTCGCGCTTGTTGGCTTGGTAGCTCTTGTGGAGGTGCTCGATGCGGATCACGGTTGCGGGGTGTTGATTTGATGAGTGAGTCTAACTTTTGGTTATTTGGCCGGGAAGTTCTTATTAGTTTTTTGCTTATGAGGAAAAACGATTAAGGATGGGGTAGTTGTTGTTTTGACATTGAGAGGGGATGGTTTTTTTAGGGGACGCGGCCGGTGTGGGACGGGATGTTGGGGCGGAGTGACGTTGCTGATGAGCCGGCCAATACCACCGTCATCCTGCCGAAGGCCGGGATCCAGTGCCGTTCATTGCGCTTCTTCGGCGTCGACGGTGATCCCCAGGCTGCATCAAGCTTCATCAGTCATCGTCAAGGCAGTCTCGCCATCCATTGAGTCCGTCGTCCCTGCGAAAGCAGGGATCCAGTGTCGTTTGTTGGGCTTCACCGGTGCTTGCTTGGTGCGGTGGGTAGTCTGGCCTTGCTGCATGCAGATGTACTGGCTTTGTGCTTTTCTTTCTCCGGTCCGAACGGAGCGCCGGGGGCGGCCCGGCAGCCGCTCACTTTTCTTGCTCCGCCAAGAAAAGTAAGCAAAAGAAGGCGGCCCCTAAGTGCCAGCCCCTTTCGGGGTACCCGTCGGAGCGAGCTGAAAAATGGGCAAGGCAAAGTCGCTGCGCTCCGCTTGCCTTGCTGATCCATTTTTCACCACGCTCCGCCGGCTGGCCCACAAGGGGAAATGCCATCCGCCTCGCCTTCGGCATCGGGATTGGAGCTCGCCTGCGGCTTCGATATGTTGGCTCGCTATCTTCTGTAATCCGTCGTCCCTGCGAAAGCAGGGACCCAGCGTCGTTCGTCGCGCGTCACCGAAGGGCGCTCAGGAGGCCGACCGCCGCACTCCCACGTCTGGCCATAGACCCGCTATCTCAATTAACCCGTCATCCCGGCGAAGGCCGGGATCCAGCGTCGTTCGTCGCACGTAACCGAGGAGCGATCAGGGTGTCGACCTTCGCATCCCGCGCGTCGAAGCACAGACTCCCCAACTTAGTTAACCCGTCGTCCCTGCGAAAGCAGGGACCTAGTGTCATTTTTCACGCATCAAGGAAAAGCGAGACGCAGGCCAGCCCTATGACGCGCGGAACGGCCAGCAGGCGATCGGATGCAACCCATCATCCCTGCAAACGCAGGGACATGGCGTCGTTGTCGTTCAGCGCCCAATGGCGCTGAAGAAGAGGAGGAATACTTACTGAACCGTTTCCAGCGCCAGCACCTGCGTCACCGTCGCGACCACATAGTCGATCTCGGCTTCGGTGGTGTCGCGGCCGAGTGAGAAGCGTACGGCGTTGCGGGCGACGTCGGGGGAGCGGCCGATGGCGAGGAGGACGAAGGACGGCGCCGCTGCCGCTGAATTACAGGCCGAGCCGGCGGAGACGGCGATGCCCAGCAGCTGGCCGCCTAGCGTGCCGTAGCGCGTGGGCGGGAAGCTGACGTTGAGGTTGTGCGGGACGCGGTTGACGGCGCAGCCGTTCAGTTGCACGCCGGGCAAGGCGGCGATGCCGCTCCACAGACGGTCGCGCAGGGTGCGGATGCGCTGGCTTTCGGCGGCGAGCAGTTCGCCGGCGAGGGCGAAGGCTTCGCCCATGCCTACGATCTGGTGCGTGGCCAGGGTGCCGGAGCGCATGCCGTTTTCATGACCGCCGCCGTCGATCTGGGCTTCCAGCTTGAGTGCGGGATTGTGGCGCACGTACAGCGCGCCGATGCCCTTGGGGCCGTAGGCCTTGTGGGCGGAAAACGACATCAGGTCGACCTTCAGCTGCTTCAGGTCGATGGCGATCTTGCCGGCCGCCTGCACGGCGTCGACGTGGAACACGATGCCGCGCTCGGCGCAGATCTCGCCCAATTCTGCGATCGGCTGGATCACGCCGATCTCGTTGTTCACATACATCACCGAGGCCAGGATGGTGTCCTGGCGCAGCGCGGCGCGGAACTGCTCGGGTGTGATCAGGCCGTCGGCGCCGGGCGTCAGGTAGGTGACGTCGAAGCCGGCGCGTTCCAGCGTGTCCATGGTGTCGAGCACGGCCTTGTGCTCGGTGGCGACCGTGATCAGGTGCTTGCCGCGACCCTGGGCGCGCAGCGCGTAGGCGGTGCCTTTCAGGGCCAGGTTGTTGGATTCGGTCGCGCCCGAGGTCCAGACGATTTCCGCCGCCTGCGCGCCGACCAGGCCGGCCACCTGCGCGCGCGCCTTGTCCACCGCACGGCGCGCTTCCCAGCCGAAGGAGTGGGAGCTGCTGGCGGCGTTGCCGAACTTGTCGGTGAGAAAGTCGCACATCACCTTGGCTACGCGCGGGTCGACCGGCGTGGTGGCGCCGTAATCCAGATAGATGGGGAACGTGAGGCCGGCAGGCGGTCGACAGGGATAAGGCGGTGGGGCGGTCATGACGGGGCGAATCCAGAAAATGCTGCAAAAACGGTTTTACGGTTCTACATTACGCCGCGTCTCTTATTCGGAAAACGAACTTAAATTCATTTCTATATATGAATTCAGCTTGCCTATAAAACCGAACGGGGCTGGCGGGGCGTGCTTGCCTGCGATGAAGCGGCGCTCCCGCCCGGCCTCGCGGCCGATGGCGCAAACGCAAGCCTAGCGTGGAATCGGGCCAATTCCCGGTCGACCCGAACATCCAGCATTAGCTTATACAAAATTATTATACTGAAATAGAATAAATACAAACCTATAATCCGAAAATCATATGCAAGGATCCGGATCAAGGATTCTTCAGGATCTCCGGAATATTTCATGGATTTGAACCAGCTCGAGGCGTTCGCCGCGGTGATGACGATAGGCAGCGTGACCGGCGCCGGGCGTAGCCTGGGGCGTTCGCAGCCAGCCATCAGCAAGGCCATCGGCGATCTCGAGGCGGAGCTGGGCTACGCGCTGTTCGACCGCAACGGCCCGCGCGTCACGCCGACCGGCAAGGCCTTCCTCTTGTATGAGGAAGTCGAGCGCTCGCTGGTCGGCCTGCGCAGCATCCGCGAGCGCGCCGCCGAGATCGGACGCGAAGAAGCGCAGCCGGTGCACCTGGTGGCCACGCCCGCGCTGGCCTCGACCATCGCGCCAGCGGCCTTGCAGCAGGTGGCGCAGAGCGGGATCGAGTTTCCCGAGCACATTCACCTGCGCAGCGCATCGGCCGAGCAGGTGGTGCATGCGGTGCTGCACCGTACCGTCAGCCTGGGCCTGACCAGCCTGCCGGTGGCGCATCGCGGGCTGGAGCTGCACTGGATCGGCGAAGCGCCGTGCGTGGCCGTGCTGCGCGCGGATCATCCGCTGGCCAGGAAGGACAAGATCACCCGCGCCGCGCTGCGCTGCGAACGCGTGATCACCATGTCCAACCGCTATCGCCTGCGCCAGCGCATCGAGACCGCGCTGAGGGACGACAAAGGCGACCAGCCGCTGGATGTGGCGATCGACACCAACACTTCGTTCAACGCCATCATGGCCGCGCAGGCCGGTCTGGGCGTGGCGCTGGTGGAGCCGATCACGGCGTTGGGCATGCCCATCGAGGGACTGGTGGTGAAGAAGCTGGCGGTCGATATTCCGTTTTACTTCGGCGTGGTGACGCCGTTCGGCAAGCCGGTGGAAGGCATCACGCGCGCGTTGATCGACGCCGTGGAAAGCTCGGCGCGCAACATCCTGCACGGCTTCGTCAAGCGCGATGCGGCCGAGCACGACGATTTGCTGTGACGGCCGAATCGGAGCGGCAGGGAAATGAAGCACGGCGGGTGCGCCGGGTAAGCGCCGCCGGGCAGTAATAGCCGGGCAGTAATACATAGCAGTAGAAGCGCCAACGAATAACCAACAAGAGACAGCGGTGGCCGCGCAGCGATGCGGGCCGCGGCGTCTCTTTCATGCATTGAAGGGGCGAGATGCTCAATACCGACACCACGGGCGCGATCGGACTGGACGCGCTGGAAGCGCGCCTGCGCCAGGACCTGGAATGGCTGGCGCTGCCCGGCAAGTCGTGGACGCCGAAAGTCGAGCGCGACGGCGCGCCGGTGATCGACGTCGCCATCATCGGCGGCGGCCAGGCCGGCATGGCCGCCTCGGTTGCGCTGTCGCACCTGGGCATCCCCAACGTCATCTACGACCAGTCGCCCAAGGACTTCGAAGGCCCCTGGGCCACCACCGCGCGCATGGAAACGCTGCGCTCGCCCAAGACCCTGACCGGCCCGGCACTGGGCTTTTCCACGCTGACCTTCCGCGCTTGGTTCGAGGCGCAGTTCGGGCTGGCCGCGTGGGACGCGCTGGACAAGATCCCGCGCCTGCAATGGATGGATTACCTGCGCTGGTTCCGCCGCGTGATGCAGCTGGACGTGCGCAACGAACACCGCGTGCTGGCCGTGCTGCCGCGCGCCGACGGCGTGGTCGAGCTGAAGCTGCAATCGCCCCAGGGCGAATCCACCGTGCTGGCGCGCCGCGTGGTGCTGGCCACCGGTCGTGACGGCCTGGGCGGCGCCTATCTGCCGCCGCTGGTGGAGCAACTGCCGCGTGATCGCTGGGCGCATTCCTCCGACGTCTATGATTACGCGCAACTGAAGGGCAAGCGCGTGGGCGTGGTCGGCGGCGGCTCGTCGGCCATGGACAGCGCGGCCACCGCGCTGGAGCAGGGCGCCGCCCGCGTCGACCTGCTGATCCGCCGCAAGGAGCTGCCGCGCATCAACAAGGGCAAGGGTTCCGGCAGCCCGGGCTTGGTCAACGGCCACCAGCACCTGCCGGACGCCTGGAAGTGGCGCATCCGCCATTACGTCAACATCCAGCAGGTGCCGCCGCCGTCGGGCAGCACGCGCCGCGTGTCGCGTTTCGACAATGCGCGTTTCCTGCTGGGCACCTCGATCAACAGCGTCAGCATCAAGGATGACGGCGCGCTGTTGCTGCAGACCAACCGCGGCCCGCTGGAGCTGGACTTCCTGTTCTTCTCCACCGGCTTCCAGGTCAACTGGGGCGCGCGCGCCGAGTTCGCCGCCATCGCCCCGCACATCCTGTCCTGGGGCGACCGCTACACGCCGCCCGCCGGTGAAGAGGATGCCGAGCTGCGCGACATGCCTTACCTCGGCCCGGTGTTCGAGTTCCAGCAAAAGACCGCCGGCGCCTTGCCCGGCCTGGAACGCGTACACTGCTTCTGCTATCCCGCCACCGCCAGCCACGGTACCGTCTCCGGCGACATTCCCGCCATCAGCGACGGCGCCTATCGCCTGGCCCAAGGCATCGCCTCGCTGCTGTACGGCGAGGACGTCGAGTATCACTACCGCAATATCGAAGCCTACGAAGAACCCGAGCTGGTCGGCGACGAATGGACGCCCGCCGAGTGGGCCCTGCCGGAGCTGCCCGGATGAGCATGGCGATTACGAAAAGCGTGTTGCAGGCGCTGATGGTGGTGCTGTTGATGACGGTGATCGTCTTCTTCGGCCTGCACCTCATCGGCAACCCGGTCGACATCCTGATCGGCCAGGACGTCGACCAGGTCGACCGCCTGCGCATCATCAAGGAGCTGGGCCTGGACCAGCCGGTCTGGATGCAGTACCTGGCCTTCCTCAACGGCGCGCTGCACGGCAACCTGGGCAACAGCTTCGTCTACAACTCGCCGGCCATCCTGCTGATCTTCCAGCGCCTGCCGGCGACTCTTGAGCTGGCCTTCGCCGCGCTGATCCTGGCGCTGCTGGTGGGTATTCTGCTGGGCCTGTTCGCCGGCCTGAAGCCTGACCATCCGTTCTCGCGCCTGGTGATGACCGGCAGCATTCTCGGCTTCTCGCTGCCGACCTTCTGGATCGGCCTGATGCTGATCATGGCCTTTTCGGTCTCGCTGGGCTGGCTGCCTTCGGGCGGGCGCGGCCAGACGGCCGAGCTGTTCGGCATCCAGTGGTCGTGGCTCACCGCTGACGGCTGGCGCCACATGATCCTGCCGGCGGTGAACCTGTCGCTGTTCAAGATCTCACTGGTGATCCGCCTGACCCGCGCCAACGTGCGCGAGGTGCTGCCGATGGACTTCGTCAAGTTCGCGCGCGCCAAGGGCCTGTCGTCCTCGCGCGTGGTGCTGATGTATGTGCTGCGCAATACTCTGATCCCGCTGGTGACCGTGGTCGGCCTGGAGTTCGGCTCCACCATCGCGTTTGCGGTGGTGACCGAGAGCATCTTCGCCTGGCCCGGCGCCGGCAAGCTGATCCTGGACAGCATTAATGCGCTGGACCGCCCGGTGATCGTGGCCTACCTGATGGTGATCGTATGCATGTTCGTCACCATCAACCTGGTGGTGGACGTGCTCTACAAGATCCTGGATCCGCGCGTGCGGGTGGAGGCCAAGGCATGAGCGCGCAGGAGCCGATCATGACTCAGGAGCAGGTGAGGGCGCGCGTGGCCGAACTGTCGGCCTTCCACGCGCCGCGCCGCGAGTCGCCGTGGCGCCGCGTGGTGCGTCACTTCATCGCCTCCAAGTCCGCCATGCTGGGCCTGGCCATCGTGCTGCTGCTGATCGTGGGCGCCATCGCCGCGCCCTGGATCACGCCGCAGAATCCCTACGACCTGATGCAGCTGGACGTGCTGGACGCGCGCCTGTATCCCGGCACGGCCAACGGCGCCGGCACCTTTACCTACTGGCTGGGCACCGACGGCCAGGGCCGCGACCTGGTCTCGGCCATCCTCTACGGCCTGCGCATCAGCGTGGGCATCGGCGTCGGCTCGGCCTTGATCGCCGGCGTGATCGGCACGCTGGTTGGCCTGCTGGCTGCTTACGTCGGCGGCAAGGTCGATACAGTGCTGATGCGCCTGGCCGACCTGGTGCTGTCGTTCCCGTCGATCCTGGTGGCGATGCTGATCCTGGCCTATGTGGGCAAGGGCATCTTCAACGTGATGATCACGCTGGTGGTGCTGGAGTGGGCCTATTACGCCCGCACCGCGCGCGGCCAGGCGCTGGTCGAGCGGCAAAAGGAATACGTGGAAGCCGCGCGCGGCCTGAACCTGTCGTCGTGGCGCATCATGGTGCGCCACATCCTGCCCAATTGCCTGCCGCCGCTGATCGTGATCGGCACGCTGCAGGTGGCGCGCGCCATCACGCTGGAGGCGACGCTGTCCTTCCTCGGCCTGGGCGTGCCCATCACCGAGCCTTCGCTGGGCCTGCTGATCTCCAACGGCTACCAGTACATGCTCTCGGGCGAATACTGGATCAGCTTCTATCCCGGCATCACCCTCCTGGTGGTGATCGTGGCGATCAACCTGGTGGGCGACCGCCTGCGCGACATCCTGAACCCGAGGTGGCAGAAATGAGCGCGCCCCACAACATTCCCACATTGGAAGTGCGCAACCTGCGCACCCATTTCTTCACGCCCGACGGCGTGCTGCCGGCGGTGGATGACGTCTCGCTGTCGATCGGCCGCGGCCGCATCCTGGGCCTGGTCGGCGAGTCCGGCTCGGGCAAGAGCGTGACCGGTTTCTCCATCCTCGGCATGGTCGACGCGCCGGGCCGCATCGTCGGCGGCGAGATCCTGTTCCAGGGCCGCGACCTGGTGAAGATGGACAAGACCTCGCTGCGCGAGCTGCAGGGCAACCGCATCGCCATGATCTTCCAGGATCCGATGATGACGCTGAACCCGGTCCTGAAGGTCGAGGCGCAGATGGTTGATGCCGTGCTGGCGCACAGCAAGGTCAGCAAACAGCAGGCGCGCGAACTGGCGCGCGACACCCTGGGCATGATGGGTATCGCCAGCCCGGAAGAGCGCCTGCAGGCCTATCCGCACCAACTCTCCGGCGGCATGCGCCAGCGCGTGGCGATTGCCATCGCCATGCTGCACAAGCCCGACCTGATCATCGCCGACGAGCCGACCACCGCGCTGGACGTCACCATCCAGGCGCAGATCCTGTCGGAGGTGCAAAAGATGGCGCGCCAGCATGGCACCGCGCTGATCTGGATCACCCACGACCTGTCGGTGGTGGCGGGCCTGGCCGACGAAGTGGCGGTGATGTACGCCGGTCGCATCGTCGAGCAGGGCGCGGTCGACACCGTGCTCGATGCGCCGCTGCACCCCTACACGCAAGGCCTGATCGGCAGCCTGCCCAGCAACAACCGTCGCGGCGCGCGCCTGCGCCAGATTCCCGGCATGACGCCCAACCTCATGCACCTGCCGCCGATCTGCGCCTTTGCCGCGCGTTGCGAGCGGGTCAGCCAGCAATGCCTGACGGCGCCGGCCATCACCGAGCCGCTGCCCGGCCACCTGGTGCGCTGCTTCCATCCGGCGCAGCAGGCCAGCCATACCGTACTGAAGGCGCACCATGGATAAGGCCCTGACACCGATTATTGAAACCCGCGCCGTCAGTCGCCGCTTTGGCGAGCGCCGCCAGGGCTGGCTGGACCGCCAGCTGCAGCAGCGCGGCTGGGCGCGTCCGCCTGCCGTCACGCGCGCGCTCGATCATGTCGACCTGAAGGTCATGCCCGGCGAGGTGGTCGGCCTGGTCGGCGAATCCGGCTGCGGCAAGTCCACGCTGGGCCGCATCGCCTGCGGTTTGCTGGACCCGTCCGACGGCCAGGCGCTGGTCAATGGTCGTGATCGCGCCGCATTGACCAGCGCCGAGCAGGACGCCGCGCGCCTGCAGGTGCAGATGATTTTTCAGAATCCCTACGCCAGCCTCAACCCGCGCCTGCGCATCGACCAGATCGTCGGCGAGGCGGCCCAGGTCAACGGCAAGGTCGAGGGTGACCTCGACGACTACGTCTGCCGCCAGCTGCTGCGCGCCGGCCTCGACCCGGCGCTGCGCGACCGGTATCCGCACCAGTTTTCCGGCGGCCAACGCCAGCGTATCGGCATCGCCCGCGCGCTCGCGGTGCAGCCCGAGATGCTGGTGTGCGACGAGGCAGTGGCGGCGCTGGATGTGTCGATCCAGGCGCAGATCCTGAACCTGTTCATGGACCTGCGCGAAGAGCTGGGCCTGACCTATCTCTTCATCAGCCATGACCTGGGCGTGGTGGAGCATGTCTCCGACCGCGTGGTGATCATGTATCTGGGCCGGGTGGTGGAGAGCGCACCGGTCGGCGAGCTGTTCGGCCACCCCAATCACCCGTACACCCAGGCGCTGCTGGCCGAGGTGCCGCGCATGTCGGCGCGCAAGAAGGAGTTCACCGCCATCAAGGGCGAGATTCCCAGCCCGCTGCACCCGCCCACCGGCTGCCATTTCAACCCGCGCTGCCCGTATGCCACGCAGCGTTGCCGCGACGAGCAGCCGGCGCTGCGGGAAATCGCGCCAGGCCACATGAGCGCCTGTCATCTCAATGACGGCTGAGTGATAGTTGAACATGCGGACCCAGCCCATCGTTTTTGCAGTACCGAAGTAAAGAACAAGAGCACCAGACAAGACCGCCCGATTGCTTTCAACCTGACCAACACAGAGGAAACAGCATATGAAGAAAACCCTCCTGACCCGCCTGCTGGCGGTCGCCCTGACCGGTGTGGCGCTGGCCGCCGCCGCCGACGCCGCGCATGCCCAGAACCTCAACATCGCCTTCGCCGATCCGCTGTCCTCGCTGGATCCGCAGTTGAACAACCACGCCGGCGACCGCTCGGTGGACCTGCACTTCTGGGACCTGCTGGTGCAGAACGACTACAACAAGCTGGTGCCGGGCCTGGCGGTGAGCTGGAAGAACATCGACCCCAAGACCTGGGAGTTCAAGCTGCGCCCGAACGTGAAGTGGCAGGACGGCAAGCCCTTCACCGCCGACGACGTGATCTTCTCCTACCAGCGCGCACGCGCCGTGCCGGGCAGCGTGGCGACCTTCGCCGGCTACCTGCGCACCGTGGAGTCGGTCACCGCCAAGGATCCGCTGACCCTGGTCATCAAGACCAACATTCCCAATCCGGACCTGCCGCTGAACCTGGCCTCGGTGCACATTGTCAGCAAGCACGTGGGTGAGAAGTCGCAGACCGAGAACTACAACAGCGGCGCCGCCGTGGTCGGCACCGGCCCGTACAAGTTCGTCTCCTACACCCCGGGCGACCGCGTGGTGATGCAGCGTAACGACGAGTACTGGGGCGGCAAGGCGCTGTGGGAGAAGGTCAACTACCGCTACATCAACAACGGACCGGCACGCACCGCCGCGCTGCTGTCGGGCGACGTGGACGTGATCGACAAGGTCTCCGTGTCCGACCTGGCCAAGCTGAAGCAGTCGCCCAACGTCAAGGTCTATCCGTACAACGGCCTGCGCGTGCTGCTGATCCAGCCGAGCTTCCACCAGGGCCCGAGCCCGTTCATCACCGACAACAACGGCAAGCAGCTGGAGAAGAACCCGCTGCTGGACGTGCGCGTGCGTCGCGCCATGTCGCTGGCGATCAACCGCAAGGCCGTGATCGACCGCATCCTGCAGGGCGCGGCGACCGAGGCCAACCAGTGGATGCCCTCCGACACCTTCGGCTACAACCCGGAGATCAAGAACATCCCCTTCGATGCCACCCAGGCCAAGAAGCTGCTGGCCGAAGCCGGCTTCCCGGACGGTTTCAAGCTGACCATCCACGTGCCCAATGACCGCTACCCGCAAGCGCCTGAAACCATGCAGGCAGTGGCCCAGTTCTGGACCCGCATTGGCATCAAGACCCAGGTAGAAGTGCTGCCGTGGGCCTCGTACTCCTCGCGCGCCAACAAGAACGAGTTCGCCGTGTCGGTGCTGGCATGGGGCAACGGCACCGGTGAAGCCAGCTACGCGCTGGTGAACGTGCTGGGCACGGTCGACGCCAAGAAGGGCATCGGCGCCTCCAACTGGAACCACTACAGCAACCCGGCCGTGGACAAGGCGCTGGCCGACTCCACTGCGGAGTTCGACGCCGCCAAGCGTGAAGCCATCCTGCGCAATTCCGCCAAGCTGGTGTCCGACGACGTCGGCGTGATCCCGCTGTACCACTACCAGAACATCTGGGCGGCCAAGAAGGGCCTGAAGGTCACGCCGATCAGCAGCGACCGCACCACCGCCATGATGGTCACCCAGGAAAAGAAGTAAGGCCATGCCAAACTTCTCGATCGACGTCACCCCGGAGGACGACCTGATCGACGTGCCGCGCCGCATCGTGGTGCGCGGCGCGCACCCCGGAGAGCCGGTGCGGGTGTCCTCGTCCACCGTGCGCAACGGCGCCGAGTGGCGCAGCACGGCCTGCTTCATCGCCGACGCTACCGGTTGCGTGGACCTCAGCATGAGCCCGGCGGTCGATGGCGATTACCACGGCATCGACCCCATGGGTTTGCTGTGGTCGCAGCAGCCGGTGCAAAAAGGAAAGCGCGACAACTTCCACCCCGATGTCACCGCGCCGCTGGCGACCACGCTGACGGTGTCGGCGGTGACCGAGCTGGGGCTGACGCAATGCCGGCCGGCCAGCGCGCAGCTGGTGCAACGCCTGGCCGCTGACGGCGTCACGCGGCGTGAGGTGCGCGAAGAAGGCCTGGTCGGCACGCTGTTCCTGCCGGCCACGCCCGGACCGCACCCGGCGGTGATGATCGTCAACGGCTCCGGCGGCGGCATCAACGAGCCGCGCGCGGCACTGTATGCGTCCCGCGGTTACGCCGCATTTGCGCTGGCGTATTTCAAGGCGCCCGGCCTGTCCGACTACATCTCCAACACCCCGCTGGAATACTTCGAGCGCGGCCTCGACTGGCTGCGCGCCGAAGTACAGCCGCTGCACGACTTCGTCGCCATCAGCGGCCAGTCGCGCGGCGGCGAGCTGGTGCTGTTGTTGGGCGCGACCTTCCCGCAGAAGGTCTCGGCGGTGCTGGCCTACGTGCCCAGCGCGCTGGTGCACAGCGGCCAGAACGCGGCCGACCCGGCGGTGGGGCGCGAAGGCCCGACCTGGTTGTTGCGCGGCCAGCCGCTGCCGCACCAGTGGCAAGACAACCGCAGCGCGAGCTGGGCGCCCTTCGACGAAGGCCCGTCGCCGCACCGCCACGAGCTGGCGATGCTGACGGCGCTGGAAGACGAAGACGCGGTGGCGCGCGCCCGTATTCCGGTCGAGCGCATCGAAGGCCCGGTGCTGCTGTTGTCGGCCACCGATGACGGCTCCTGGCCCTCCAGCATCTATTGCGACATGGTCAGCAGCAAGCTGGCCGAGGTGGAGCATGCCTGGCCGGTGCTGTGGAAGAACTATGCCAACGCCGGCCATTCCATCCTGTTCCCGTTCGTGCCGACCACGCAGACCACCTACGCCCATCCGGTGTCCGGCCGCATCAGCACCGGCGGCGGCGAGCCCTCGGCTAATGCGCGCGCGGATCTCGACTCCTGGCAGCAGGCGCAGCAGTTCCTGCGCGATGCCGTCTCCAAACATTCGCTCCGAAAGGAAAACACATGAGCACTCCCGTCTACGACATCGATAGCGATGTCATCGACCAGCTGTCCGGCATCGCCGCAGGCAGCCCCTTGCACACCCTGCGCCACCAGCGCGAGAAAGTCGCCGTGGCCTCGCAAGGCAGCTTCGACACCCTGTTCGACCCGACGCTGGAAGGCATCGGCCTGGACGAGCGCCTGCTGGTCGCGCTGTACGCCAGCCGCCTGGCCGGCGCCGCCGACCTGGCCAAGTACTACAGCGAGCGCGCCCAAGCCGCAGCGGCCGACGCCGCGCAACTGGCTGCCGCCGAATCGGGCGAGCCGGAACAGCTGGACGGCGCACAGCACACCCGCGTGCGCGCCATGCTGGTGTTCACGCGCGCGCTGACCAAGCGCCCGGTGGAAGGCGACAAGGCCGCCATCGAGAAACTGCCGGCCGCCGGCATCAGCACCCCGGCCGTGGTGGCGCTGTCGCAACTGATCGCGTTTGTGTCCTACCAGCTGCGCGTGATCGCGGGTCTGAAGGCAATGAAACTGGCCGGCGTGTCTGCGCTCGCAGCCAACTGAGCAAAGGAACGGACATGACTGAGATCGTCAAATCGCACGGCTTCACCAACGAATCGCTGGAGTGGGACGCCTGGCTCGACGTGGTCGAACTGGACCGCGCCACCGAAGACCAGATCAAGGTGCTGGAAGAGAGCAACGTCAAGGCCAAGACCTCGGACTATTACCTGTTCCTGGTGCACCAGCCCGACATCCTGCGCCAGCGCTCCAACGCCTTCAACGCCATCATGTACGCTCCCGGCGGCATGTCGCGCGCCGAGCGCGAGCTGGGCTCGCTGGTGGTGTCGCGCATCAACGGCTGCGTGTATTGCGCCTCGGTGCACGCCCAGCGTTTCGAGCAATACGCCAAGCGCAACGACACCGTGCAGCAGGTGTTCGACAACCCTTACGGCTCCGGCATCGACGCCCGCGAGAAGGCCATCGTGCAATTCTCGATCGACCTGACCGAGCGCCCGGACGACGTGCGTCCCGAGCAGATCAAGGCCCTGAAGGACGTCGGCCTGACCGACATCGAAGTGCTGGACCTGATCCACTCGATCGCCATTTTCGCCTGGGCCAACCGCTTGATGCTGAATCTGGGCGAGCCGGTGTTCCCGGACGGCAGCAAGGCTGAAGCCTGATTTCTGATGACCAACGCAAAGGAGACCCCATGCTGATTCCCGATCATCTCGTCTATGCAGAAACTCATGAATGGGTAAAGGTGGAGGACGACGGCACGCTGGTCGTCGGCATCACCGACTTCGGCCAGGAGCAGCTGGGGACGCTGGTGTATGTGGACATGCCGGCCGTCGGCAAGCAGTTCAAGCGCGGTGGCGAGTGCGGCATCGTCGAGTCCAACAAGACGGCCTCGGACCTGCACGCGCCGGTGGACGGCGAAGTGGTGGCCATCAACGAGACGCTGGCCGACACGCCGGACGCCATCAACGACGCGCCCTACGACCAGTGGATCTTCAAGCTGAAGCCGGCGACGCCGTTCTCGCAAGAAGGCTTCCTGGATGCGGCAGGTTATATCAAGCTGGTTTCCTGATTCGACCTGTCGTCGTTTCTGCGCAGCCGTCGTTGCTCCCGCACTTCCACCGTCGCTCCTGCGAAAGCAGGAGCCCAATGTCGTTCGTTGTGCGTTGGCGGAGGTAGCCAAGCCGGGCGATGTCAGCTAACGGCACTGGGTTCCTGCTTTCGCAGGGACGGCAGTTCAGTGGTGGCTTCAAGCTTCATCGGTTCAAGCTACATCCACCGCGTCGTCCCGACAAAGGCCGGGATCCAGCGTCGTTCGTCGCGCATCGATGGTGACGGGGCAAGACAACCGTTACCATCAATGCTCTCATGATGCCGAACGCGCCGCACGGATATCGAATGCGCCGCCAGTCTGCGCCCGGTCACGCAAGGTGACCGATCGTTTTCCCAGCAGCGGGAACACCAGTTCGGCGAAGCGGATCGATTCTTCCAGATGCGGATAGCCGGACAGCACGAAGGTGTCCACGCCCAGGTCCACGTATTCCTGCAGCCGCTCGGCGACGGTTTGTGCATCTCCCACCAGCGAGGTGCCGGCGCCGCCGCGCACCAATCCCACGCCGGCCCACAGGTTGGGTGCGATCTCCAGCTTGTCGCGCCGGCCGCCATGCAGCGCGGCCATGCGCTGTTGTCCCACCGAGTCCATGCGCGCGTAGTTTTTCTGCGCGTTGGCGATGTCGTCGTCGGTCAGCTTGCTGATCAGGCGTTCGGCATCGGCCCAGGCTTCATCGTTGGTTTCCCGCACGATCACATGCAGCCGCACGCCGAAGCGCACGGTGCGGCCTTGCTTGGCCGCGCGCGCGCGCACGTCGGCGATTTTTTGCGCTACCGCCGCCGGCGGCTCGCCCCAGGTCAGATAGGCATCCACATGCTTGGCCGCGAGCTCGTGCGCGGCCTCCGAGGAGCCGCCGAAGTACAGGGGCGGATAGGGCTGCTGCACGGCCGGGTGGAACACCTGGCCTTTCCTGATGCGAAAATGCTTGCCTTCGTAATCCACTGTTTCGCCCTGCAGCAGGCGGCGCCAGATGGTGAGGTATTCATCGGCGGCTTCATAGCGCTCGTCGTGCTTGAGGAACACGCCGTCGGCTTCCAGCTCGGTGGCGTCACCGCCCGGCACGACGTTCATCAGCAACCGTCCGTTCAAGGCCTGGTCCAGCGTCGCCGCCTGGCGCGCCGACGGGCCGGGGCCGCCCAATGAGGTGCGCAGCGCCACCAGCAGCTTGATGCGCCGGGTCACCGGCACCAGGCTGGCTGCCACCACCCACGGGTCGAGGCAGGACGCGCCGGTGGGAATCAGCAGGCCGTCGTAGCCGAGATTTTCGCTGGTGACAGCGATCTGGCGCAGATAGTCGATGGTCGGCGCACGGCCGAAATCGGAAGTGCCGAGGTAGCGGGTGTCGCCGGAGGTGGGGAGGAACCAGAAGATGTCGGTGGCCATGCGGGGTGTTTCCTTGCCGATGCGATTGAGGGAGGGACCGCGCGGGCGGCCGATCCGTTATTAGATCGCCGCCCCCGGGCTGCTGCCCAAGAATGTTTTCGCATTAGCTCAGAAGGAAAATGCAGCAGGCCGCATCAGCTGATGACGCGGTTCTCCGCCAACCACTTGGCGAACAGCTGCGCCTCGGCGCCGGCCTGCGCGCCGAGGCCGAGGTAGTAGGGGGCCAGCGGCAGGCGCAGCTCGGGCAGCGGACATACCAGTCGGCCGGAGCGCAGGTCGTTGTCGGCAAGCGAGACCGGCGACAATGCCAGGCCCAGGCCGTCCACCGCAGCCTGCAGCACGAAGTGCACGTGATCGAAGTGCAGCATGGGTTGCTGCTTCGAGCGCTTCAGGCCGGCCAGTTTCTTCCATTCTTCCCAGTCGCCGCGCCGGCTGCGTGACAGCAGCAGGGTGTGCTCGGCGATCGCGCGGGCGTCTGCCAGCGGGGTTTGCTTGAGCAGCGCCGGCGAGGCCACCAGCAACAGTTCGTCTTCCATGAAGCGCTGCACCTTGAGGCTCTCCGGCCAGTTGGTTTCGCCGCGCCGGATGGCGATATCGAACGGCGCCGGGGCGCGGCTGACGATGGCGGTGCTGGTGACCACGCGCGGTTCGATGCCGGGATATCGCTCTACGAAACCGGCCAGGTGCGGAATCAGCCAGCGCACCGCAAACGAGGGGCGCACATTGATGTTGACTGTGCGGGTGGGGGCGTCGCGCATGACGCGGCGCGCGGCGCCGGCGAGCATGTCCAGCGCCGGGCTGGCTTCGTCGAAGAACTGGCGGCCGCGCTCGGTCAGCAGCACCTGGCGGATGCGGCGCTCGAACAGCGGCATGCCGAGGTAGTCTTCGAGGTTCTTGATCTGCCGGCTGACGGCGCCGTGCGTGACGTTGAGCTCTTGCGCGGCCAGCGTGAAACTCTGGTGGCGCGCGGCCGCGAGGAAGGCGCGGATGGCGTTGAGCGGGAGAGTGTGTTCGGCCATGCGTCAGATTTTATCACGCATGATCGGAATTAATATCGTTTGTCAGGTCCCGCGCGCGCGTCGCATGATGCCACCCATGACCCATCCAGACCCGTACCAGGCCGATCTCAAACGCGCCGACCTCGATTCGCGCCACGCCGCCATGTCGCTGGCGGCGGCCTTGCCCTGCGATATCGTGCTCTACCTGTTGCTGCCGATGTATGCCGAGCAGTTCCATGTGAGCCTGGCCGAGGTCGGCGTTCTGCTGGCGGCCAACCGGCTGGTGCGCATCGCCGGCTATCGCTGGGTGACGCGCTTCTACTCGCAGCGCGGCGATCGTCCGACCTGCTTCTGGGCGGTGTGTGCAGCCATCGTCTGTGCGCTGGGCTATACGGTGGCCAGCGGTTTCTGGGCGCTGCTGCCGCTGCGCCTGCTGTGGGGCATGGCCTTCGCCGGCCTGAATCTGTCGACCCAAGCCATGTCGACTTCCAACCCGATTGGCGCCGCGCGTCGCTCGGGGCGCTCGCGAGGCGTGATCGCCATCGGCCCAATGTTGTGGCTGCCGTTGGCGGCGTTGCTGGCCAGTCACTACGGGCCGCGCCCGGTGTTTGCGCTGGTGGCGCTAACGGCGGTGATCGGGTTGTTCGCCGCGCGTCGCCTGCCGCAGCATGCCTATCCGCCGCTGCCGGCGCGCCGCTGGAAGATGCCCAACGCGCTGGACTGGTGGTCCTTCCTGGAAGGCCTGACGCTGGACGGTCTGTTTATCGTCGGCCTGGCCTACATGAGCAAGCAGTCGTTCTCGGAGCATGCCGAGCTGATCGCCGGTGTGCTGATGGCGCTGCGCTATTTCGGCGAGATCGTGCTCAGTCCGCTGGGCGGCTGGCTGGCCGAGCGCTTCGGCGCGGTGAAGGTGCTGGTGGTGCTGTCGCTGACGACCTGCGCGGCGCTGGTCGGATTCGGGGGCGGCCTGCTGTGGTTGTTCGCCGGCCTGATCGTGATCCTGCGGGCCTTGCAACTGCCGTTGCTGCCGCCCATCGTGGCCGCGCGTACGCCGCCGTCGGAGCGCGTGCATGCGCTGGCCGGGCGCGCCATCTGGCGCGACATCGGCGCCGGCATGGGGCCGATGCTGGCGGGATTGCTGCTGCCGGTGATGTCCTCGCTGTGGCTCTACAGCGTGTCGGCCGCGGCGCTGGCGCTGGCGGCGGTGGCGTGCGGGCGCGAGCCGTCCCACGCGCGGGTGGCGCAGACGTCGCTCAAGCAATAGGGGGAGCCGACAGGGGCGGGCTTATGCGGCGTCCGGATATGCATGCGCAGATCGCTTCGTTCCCCGCGCGGGTGGATTTGCTTAGGATGGGTCATCGCAACCGGACCCGGAGCCCGCATGAACGATCCCAACCTCTTCCAGGAGCTCGGCGCCCTGGCGCTGGAGCCGATGCAGCCGACCGAGAAGAAACTGGTCGCAGCCATCTTCTTCATCGGCCTGGCGCTGCTGGGCGCGCTGTTCTTCCTGCAGCGCGCCTTTCCGCTGGCCGGCTGAGCGCCGGCCGCATTCTTCCTCTTACAGCTTCTTGCACTCGCTGAGCATTTCGGCCTGCGAGACATTGCTGCCCGGCGCCACGCTGTGCGTGAGCCAGACGTTGCCGCCGATGACCGATCCCTGGCCGATGGTGATGCGACCCAGTACCGTCGCCCCGGCGTAGATCACCACGTCGTCTTCGACGATGGGGTGGCGCGGGATGCCCTTGACCAGCGAGCCGTCCGGCTCCGACGGGAAGCGCTTGGCGCCCAGCGTGACGGCCTGGTACAGGCGCACGTTGCGGCCGATGATGGTGGTCTCGCCGATCACCACGCCGGTGCCATGGTCGATGAAGAAGCTCGGTGCGATCTGCGCGGCCGGGTGGATGTCGATGCCGGTGGCCGAATGCGCGATGTCGGCAATCAGCCGCGCCAGCAGTGGCGAACCCAGCTTGTGCAGCGCATGCGCCAAGCGGTGATAGATGATCGCCGTGGTGCCCGGATAGCACAGCAGAATTTCCGAAATGCTCGATGCCGCCGGATCGCCGTGATAAGCCGCCTGGATGTCGCTGACCAGGATGTCGCGGATAGCCGGCAGCTGATGCGCGAAGTCGCGCGTGATGACGGCGGCGCGGGCGCGCAGCTCTTCCTCGTCCTGCGGTTCGTCCGACGCGAAGTACAAGCCGCGGCGCACCTGTTCGCGCAGCGTGCACAGCGCGGCGTTGAGCTGGCTGCCCACGAAGAAGTCGATGGTCTCGTCGGACAGGTCGGTGTGGCCGTAATGCGTGGGGAACAGCGCCGCCTGCAGGTTCTGCAGCAGCTTTTGCATCGCCTCACGCGAGGGCAGCTCGCGGATCTCGCCGCGATAGCGGATCTTGTTGGTGACTTCACGCGAGGTGCGCAGCCCGGCCACGACAGCCGACAAGCCCAACCCTGCGGTATCGACCAAGGCGCTCAGTTCGGGGGTGTTGGAGGTATCCATGCCGGCATGCTATCAAAAATGCGCGGAGGGCGTCGGCCGGCTACGGCATTGTCTGTGCGGCAACTTCTGGTGCTTGCCCGGGCTGGCAAGCGCTGCATTGGAAGAAGAGGGGAGAGCGATTCGCAGCGCCCAGTTCTATCTGAAAAGTGGCGCTGCGCGTTGAATCGACTCTGGTGAAGACTTTAACCGCTGCGCAAAAGTTACGCCAATGCTCTTTGGAAATATCGATATGCGCCAGCGTGAATTTGTCTGCAAGCCTTGCTGCAGGCGGGCGTCGGCGATGAGTCGTGAGAGCGTCGGCGTATCGCCGTTGTGTCATTTTTGCGTAACTAGGGAATTTCCTGACGCATCCGGCAAGGTTCTCAGGATCCCCCCGATACTTGGCGGATCAACAAAAAACTAAAGTGTCTCCATACCCGCTGCACACAGAAGTTCTCGCACAGGGCGAGGACAGCGCAGGGACCCACTGGAGAGAAACATGTTTTTTGCCAAGAAAAATCGCTTCGTCTGCGCCACCATCGCCGCCGTCGTCCTGGCTTCCAGCGCACCTGCTTCCTTCGCCGCCACCGCGACCAGCTCGCTGACGATCAGCG
>NZ_JAGIPZ010000030.1 GCF_017814915.1 Herbaspirillum sp. LeCh32-8
AAAAAGCCCGGCATATGCCGGGCTTTTTTACGTGCATCGATGCATGACGAAAGACGCTGGGCCCCTGCTTGCGCAGGGGCGACGGCGATGGGAGTTCAAGCTGTCTGTCGTTCCTGCGCAAGCAGGAACCCAGTGTCGTCCGTCGCACATCAACGAACGCCGCCTCAGACGAACTGCCCAATCCCCGCAATCACCGCATTGCGCACCGAGCCGCTCACCACGAAGTCATGCGCGGCCTGGATGTCGGCGTGGAACCAGCGGTCGCCGTCCAGGCAGGCCGGGATCTGGCGACGGATCTCGTCGTAGGCGGCCTGCGTGCCCTGGCCCAGCTTGAAGTCCTTCAGCAGTTCCTCCGTCATGGTCAGCGCCTGCGCCGCCAGCAGCATTTCCACGCCGACGATGTATTGCGTGTTCTGCACCACCGTCATCGCCTTGCGCGCGCACCAGGTCGAGTTGGAGATGTGGTCTTCGCTGTTGCCCTTGGACGGGATGCTGTCCACGCTGCCCGGCATTGACAGCGTACGGTTTTCCATCACCAGCGAGCTTAGCGAGCACTGCACCACCGGATAGCCGGTGTTCACGCCGCGGATGCCGCTCATCAGGTTGCGCGGCAGGCCCCACGACAGCGTCGGGTCGATCAGGCGCGCCACGCGGCGCTCGCAGATGCTGCCCAGGTCGGTGATGGCCATGGCCAGCAGGTCCATCGCCTGCGCCAGGTACTGGCCGTGGAAGTTGCCGCCGGAGATGATCTCGAAGCCCTCGCCGTCTTCCTTGTTGAAGATCAGCGGGTTGTCGGTGGCGGAATTGGTTTCCTTGTCGATGATGGTGTCGATGTAGTCCAGCGCGTCGAACACCGGGCCGTACACCTGCGGCGAGCAGCGCAGCGAGTAGACGTCCTGGATGCGCGCGGTGTAGGGAATGTCGGTGCGGCGCAGCTCGTCGGGCAGCTGCACGGCGCGGGCTTCGTGGGTGGTACGGGTGGAGCCCTTCAGCAGCGTGCGCACCACCTGCGCGGTCTTGATCTGCCCCGCGTGCGGGCGCGCCTGCTGGATACGCGGGTCGAACGCGGACATTTCTGCGCGCATCGCCTCCAGCGTCAGCCCCAGCGACAGGCAGGCGTCGGTCAGCAGATGGCGGGCGTCGTGCGCGGCCAGGATGGCGACGGCCAGCGAGGCGGTGCAGCCATTGATCAGGGCCGAGGCGTCCTTGGCCTTGAGGTCGAACTTGACCGGGCCGATATCGGCCTGGGTGATGGCTTCAGGGGCGCTCATGCGCTGGCCCTTGTACATCACCTCGGCTTCGTCGAAGCCGGCGATCGCCGCGGCCAGGTAGGCCAGCGGCGCCAGGTCGCCCGAGGCGCCGACCGAACCCTTCTGCGGCATGATCGGGTGAATGCCGGCGTTGATGAAGGCCAGCAGGCGATCCACGACTTCCACCCGCGGCGCGGAGTAGTTGGAAGCGAACGCGTTGGCGCGCAACAGCATGGTGGCCCGGCTGACTTCCTCCGAGAACGGCTCGCCGATGCCGGCGCTGTGCGCGCGGATCAACTGGGTCTGGAACAGTTCGATGTGCTCGACCTTGATGCGGGTGTCCTTCAGCAGGCCCACGCCGGTGTTGAAGCTGTACATCATCGGCGCCTCGTCGTGCATCCAGGTGCTTTCGATGTAGTCGCGGCTTTGCTTCAACGCGGCGCGCGAGGAGTCGGCCAGCGCCACTTTCAGGTAGGGCGC
>NZ_JAGIPZ010000031.1 GCF_017814915.1 Herbaspirillum sp. LeCh32-8
TGAACTGCACCCCGAAAGTTGGACACCGATCCAACTTTTGGGGTGTTTTTCATGGCGAAGTACGATACGAAGTTTAAATATGAAGTGGTCAAGCGCTGCTTGAAGGGCGGTAGAAGCGCCAGGGCGGCGGGTAAAGAATTCGGAATTGATCACGCAACTGTGCACCGCTGGGTGCAGAGGTACCGGCACCATGGTCTCAATGGCCTGAACAAGAAGCGCGAGTATTACAGCGCCGAATTCAAGCTTTCGGTGTTGAAGCGAATGAAGCAGGAAGGCTTGTCCTACCAGGAGGTGGAGGCGATGTTCAATCTTCGGGGAGTAAGCACGGTCAGCCGGTGGGAGCGTCTGTATCATGAGCATGGCCTGGATGGATTGAAACCCAAGCCGAGAGGACGCCCCAAGATGATGAAGCCTAAAATTTCCCCTAATCCACTCAAGACCAAAGTCGAGGATACACGTACGCGGCAAGATTTACTCGATGAAATCGAGTACCTGCGCGCGGAGGTGGACTACCTAAAAAAACGGAAGGCCTTGATTCAAGCAGAGAAAGCGGCTGCGCAAAAGCAGCGCGACTAGTGCAGGAATTGAGGCCGCATCACAAGCTGTCGATTCTGTTGAGAATTGCAGGATTGGCACGCAGTACCTTCTATTACCAAGTTCAAGCGCAGGCAGCCGACGATAAGTACGCTGCCGTGAAGACCCACATCCGCAAGGTTTATGAGCTGCACAAAGGCCGATACGGCTATCGGCGGATTACGGCCACACTAAGAAAAGCTGGCGAGGTGATCAACCATAAGACCGTTCAGCGCCTGATGCTCCAACTTGGCTTGAAATCGCTGGTGAGGCCGAAGAAATACCGCTCGTATCGCGGCCCTGGCCATGTCAGTGTGGCCAACTTACTTCAACGGCAATTCACGGCGGAGCGATTCGGAGAAAAATGGGTAACGGATGTGACGGAGTTCAACGTCAGCGGGGAAAAGCTCTATCTCTCGCCCGTCATGGACCTGTACAACGGCGAGATCGTGGCGTACCAGACAAGTCGTTCACCGAAGTTTCACCTGGTCAAGAGCATGCTCAAGAAAGCCATAGCAACCTTAACGGGAGTAACTCGGCCGATGCTTCATTCCGATCAGGGGTGGCAGTATCAGATGCATGCTTATAGGCGGACCTTGGCGGAAACCGGCATCACCCAGAGTATGTCGAGAAAGGGAAATTGCCTGGACAATGCAGCCATGGAAAGCTTCTTCGGAACGCTTAAGTCGGAGTGCTTTTACTTGAAACGATTCTCTTGCATTGAGCAGTTACAGGCCGAGATCCGCAAGTACATCCATTACTATAACCATCACCGCATCAAGACCAAATTAAAAGGACTGAGTCCTGTGCAATACAGGACTCAGTCCTTAGCGCCTTAACCGGCTAATGACCGTCCAACTTTATGGGGTCAGTTCA
>NZ_JAGIPZ010000032.1 GCF_017814915.1 Herbaspirillum sp. LeCh32-8
TCGTTCGTTGTGCTCACATCAATCCGGGATACGACACGTCCCGTTCGAGCCATAAAAGAAAAAGGACGCCGAAGCGTCCTTTTTCAATCACTCAACCAATGCGCAGATTAGTTCTTCGACTGGTCCACCAGCTTGTTGGCCTTGATCCAAGGCATCATGGCGCGCAGCTTCTCGCCCACGATTTCGATCTGGTGCTCGGCGTTGATGCGACGACGCGACAGCAGGGTCGGCGCGCCGGCCTTGTTTTCCAGGATGAAGCTCTTGGCGTATTCGCCGGTCTGGATGTCCTTCAGCACGGCCTTCATGGCGGCCTTGCTTTCGTCGTTGATGATGCGCGGGCCGGTCACGTATTCGCCGTATTCAGCGTTGTTCGAGATCGAGTAGTTCATGTTGGCGATGCCGCCTTCGTAGATCAGGTCGACGATCAGCTTCAGTTCGTGCAGGCACTCGAAGTAGGCCATTTCCGGCGCGTAGCCGGCTTCCACCAGGGTTTCGAAACCGGCCTTGATCAGGTCCACGGTGCCGCCGCACAGAACGGCTTGCTCGCCGAACAGGTCGGTTTCGGTTTCTTCGCGGAAGTTGGTTTCGATGATGCCGGCGCGGCCGCCGCCGTTGGCGGTGGCGTACGACAGGGCCAGGTCACGGGCGCTGCCCGACTTGTCCTGGTACACGGCGATCAGGTGCGGCACGCCGCCACCCTGGCTGTAGGTCGAACGCACGGTGTGGCCCGGGGCCTTCGGCGCGATCATGATGATGTCCAGATCGGCGCGCGGCACGACCTGGCCGTAGTGGATGTTGAAGCCGTGCGC
>NZ_JAGIPZ010000033.1 GCF_017814915.1 Herbaspirillum sp. LeCh32-8
AATCGGCAAACTGACGTCACTGCATCAAGCAAACCAGCAAGCCAACGGCGCGATGCACATGCAACCCTCATTCACCTATCAAGGACCATCATGAACAACGTCATCGCCCGCAGCGCCTCCGCCACCATCGCCATCGCCGCCGCACTGGCCGCCTCGAGCGCCATGGCCGCCAGCACCACCGAACTGAAGGTCACCGGCGTCATCAAGCCGGTAGCCTGCACCCCGACCATCGGCGCCGGCAGCGCTGTCGTCGACTACGGCACCATCGCCGCCGCCACGCTCACCGCCGGCCAGAACAAGGTGCTCGACACCAAGGAAGTGCCGTTCAGCATCTCCTGCGATGCCGCCGTCAAAGTCGCCGTCACCGCAGTCGACAACAAGGCTGCCAGCAAAGTCACCGGCCTGGCCTCGCTGGTGTCGGCCTCGGCCACCGAGAGCGCCATGTTCGGCCTGGGCACGGCCAGCACCAAGAACGTGGGCGCCTTCCACTTCGCCATGAAGCAGGGTTCGTTCACCGGCGACGGCGCCAATGTCGACACCATCGGCGCGGCCACCTCGGCCACCCCGAGCTGGAGCAAGAGCACCAACGGCGGCATGTCGACCGGCCGCATGCTGTCCTGGGCCGCCACCGGCACCACCGCGCCGGGCGCCTACAAGCTGATCTCCGGCACCCTGGCCGTGACTGCCGTGCTGAACAAGCCGGAAAACCTGAACCTGACCCAGGACGTCACCCTGGACGGCTCGGCCACCATTGAAGTGAAGTACCTGTAAGCGCAG
>NZ_JAGIPZ010000034.1 GCF_017814915.1 Herbaspirillum sp. LeCh32-8
ATTTTCATTTTACACACTTTATCCATAAACAGCCTGTCGATAAAGTGCACCCATGCCTTGCAGCACACAGCGGAAAACACCAGCAAGTGCGGCATCGCCCAACGGACTGAACCAACAATCAACTTAATCAAAAGGAATTCATCATGAACAAGCAACTCAACGGCAAAATCGCGCTGGTGACCGGCGGCACTTCCGGTATCGGCCTGGCCACTGCGCAGGAACTGGCGGCGCAAGGCGCCCGCGTCTTCATCACCGGCCGTCGCCAGGCCGAGCTGGACGCGGCAGTGGCCGCCATCGGCGCCGCTGCTACCGGCATCCGCGCCGACGCCTCGGTGCTGTCTGACCTGGACGCGGTCTACGCCCAGATCGCCAAGAGCGAAGGCAAGCTCGACATCCTGTTCGCCAATGCCGGCGGCGGCGACATGATGCCGCTGGGCGCCATCACCGAAGAACATTTCGACCGCATCTTCGGCACCAATGTGCGCGGCGTGCTGTTCACCGTGCAAAAGGCCTTGCCACTGCTGGTCAATGGCGCCTCGGTGATCCTCACCTCGTCCACCACCTCGGTGCTGGGCACGGCCAACTTCAGCGTCTACAGCGCCAGCAAGGCCGCGGTACGCAACTTCGCCCGCTCCTGGGCGCTGGATCTGAAGGAGCGCGCCATCCGCGTCAACGTGGTCAGCCCCGGCCCGATCCGCACCCCTGGCCTGGGCGACCTGGTGCCTGACGAAGCGCGCCA
>NZ_JAGIPZ010000035.1 GCF_017814915.1 Herbaspirillum sp. LeCh32-8
TGTTGATTTGCTCGCAGAATTGACCCTCTCCAATTGACCCACCTTCCACTGCCTTCCAAAGGCAGCCACACGGTCGTACGACCCCTCGTATCCCAGTTCTTTCAGCTCCAGGAACATCTGTTTCAGGGTTCGTCTTTGCTTTCGAGATTTGGCTGCTTCAGCGGTTAGCCATGTGGATAGCCGAGGTACGAATTCATCAAGCGAACTTGATGATTGCCTTGTCGGATAGGACGGTTCAACTGCTTCCGATCGAATGTATCGTCGAACCGTGTTGCGGGAAATGTCGAGCCTGCGGGCGATTTCCCGAATTGAGATGCGGTCTCTGATGTACCAGCGTCGAATAATTCCAAGTAGGGCCACGTCTATCACTCCGTTCTCCCGCTCGCTGTCATGAGCAGGATTGTGGTCTAAACATGGGTCAACTTAGGGTGCAAATTTCCTGGAAAAGTGGGTCAGTTTTCAGTGCAATTCAACA
>NZ_JAGIPZ010000036.1 GCF_017814915.1 Herbaspirillum sp. LeCh32-8
AGGCGCGAATCCTGCAGCCGCACCGAGAAGAAGATCACGCCGATGCACAGCAGCAGGAACAGGAAGTAGTAGGCGTTTACCGACGGCGTGGAGAAGCCGAACACGTTGACCATCGAGCCCGAACCCGGCTCGCCAGCCAGCGACACGCCGAACACGCGGATCGGGTCGATCAGGTTGATGCCCTGCGGGCCGTTGGTGATGTTCACCGGGGCGTTCAGGTTGTTCATGAAGATACGGATGATCTCGCCGAAGCCCAGCGTCACGATGGCCAGGTAGTCGCCGCGCAGCTTCAGCGTCGGCGCGCCCAAGAGCGCACCGAAGATCGCCGCGAACAAACCCGACACCGGCACGATCAGCCACAGCGACAGGTGGATACCGTTCTGCACGATCTCCGGCCCGCACACCCACACCA
>NZ_JAGIPZ010000037.1 GCF_017814915.1 Herbaspirillum sp. LeCh32-8
TGGTGTGGGTGTGCGGGCCGGAGATCGTGCAGAACGGTATCCACCTGTCGCTGTGGCTGATCGTGCCGGTGTCGGGTCTGTTCGCAGCGATCTTCGGTGCGCTCCTGGGCGCGCCGACCCTGAAGCTGCGCGGCGACTACCTGGCCATCGTGACGCTGGGCTTTGGCGAGATCATCCGTATCTTCATGAACAACCTGAACGCGCCGGTGAACATCACCAACGGCCCGCAGGGCATCAACCTGATCGACCCGATCCGCGTGTTTGGCGTGTCGCTGGCCGGCGAGCCGGGTTCGGGCTCGATGGTCAACGTGTTCGGCTTCTCCACGCCGTCGGTGAACGCCTACTACTTCCTGTTCCTGCTGCTGTGCATCGGCGTGATCTTCTTCTCGGTGCGGCTGCAGGATTCGCGCCT
>NZ_JAGIPZ010000038.1 GCF_017814915.1 Herbaspirillum sp. LeCh32-8
AACGTGACCATCATCGGTTACGGCTCGCAAGGCCACGCGCACGCGCTGAACCTGAAGGATTCGGGCTGCAAGGTGACTGTTGGCCTGCGTAAGGGCGGCGCATCGTGGAGCAAGGCCGAGAAGGCCGGCCTGAAGGTGGCTGAAGTCAACGACGCGGTCAAGGACGCCGACGTCATCATGATCCTGCTGCCGGACGAAAACATCGGCCAGGTGTACGCCGAAAACGTCGCGCCGTTCGCCAAGCAAGGCGCCACCGTAGCCTTCGCGCACGGCTTCAACATCCACTACGGCCAGGTCGTGCCGCGCGCCGATCTGGACATCATCATGATCGCGCCGAAGGC
>NZ_JAGIPZ010000039.1 GCF_017814915.1 Herbaspirillum sp. LeCh32-8
GTGAAGGTAGGGCATGTTGGCCTCATCGTACTTGTCGCTGCTCTTGCCTCCAAAGGGTATAACATCGCTATCTGAAAATGCTTTCGAATATTTGCTCAGTGTTTTTAGGGTATTTATGCCTCGCTCTGAGAGTGCGTCTGGGGGTCCCAACCATCCGACGACGAACGCTGCAGAGCTGTAAATGCGGTCCATGACGCTGACTTGAGCGCTCTTTTCCTCGATGCAAGCTTGATTAATGCATACAGCGTCCGCCCATATATATGGATGGACGAGCTGCAGTTCAACTTC
>NZ_JAGIPZ010000003.1 GCF_017814915.1 Herbaspirillum sp. LeCh32-8
ATCCGCGTCAACGTGGTCAGCCCCGGCCCGATCCGCACCCCTGGCCTGGGCGACCTGGTGCCTGACGAAGCGCGCCAAGGCCTGTTCGACTACCTGGCCGGCCAGGTGCCGCTGGGCCGCCTGGGCGAGCCGCAAGAGATCGGCAAGGCAGTCGCCTTCCTGGCCTCGGACGCCGCCAGCTTCATCAACGGCATCGAGCTGTTCGTCGACGGCGGCATGGCGCAGGTCTGATCGTCGCGGCCAGGCCCGGGCGGCCTGGCCTTAATACCGAGACTCCGATGAAATCCATCATCCGACACGCCTTGATGGCGACGGCGCTGGCCGTCGCGTCAATGGCCTTCGCACAGGACAGCAAAATGACTATCACTTCCATCCCAGATGCCGCCTTGGCACAACAGCTGGTCGACCTGCATTTCAACATCTGGAACGACCCCGAGCCCAAGAACTGGCCGGCCAAGTTTTCCCAGGCCTATGCGCCCAACTTTTCCGTGGCCGACCCCAAGGCCGTGGCCAGCGGCTACGTCAGCGTGGGCCAGCTGATCCAGCGGGTGCAGTCGGAACACGCCGGCTTTGTCTTCACGCCCGACCCGATCACCTGGAACCACGGCCTTGGCCGCGTGACCTGGGGTTACGGGCCGCGCAGCAACCCCAACCTGGTGCGCGGTGAAGACATCTTCACCATCAAGGACGGCAAGCTTGCCAGCATGCACGTCTTTCTCAATCCTCAATGAATCAGGAATTTGCCATGAAATATTTCGCTTCCATGCTCACCTCGCTGCTGTTGCTTGCCACCGTTCAGGGCCATGCCGCCGGGGTGCAAGCGGTCGGCGTCGATCACGTCGGCATCAATGTGCCCAACTTGCAGCAGGCGGAGCAGTTCTTTTCCAGCGCCTTCGGCTGTGTGCCGGTGACGCACATCGGCCCGTTCAAACTGGATGGCGCGGCGGGCGGCGGTGACACCAAGTTCGCCCCGCGCGCCGACAGCGTCACGCTGGCCATGCTGCGC
This sequence comes from Herbaspirillum sp. LeCh32-8, assembly GCF_017814915.1. Taxonomy (GTDB): domain Bacteria; phylum Pseudomonadota; class Gammaproteobacteria; order Burkholderiales; family Burkholderiaceae_D; genus Herbaspirillum. The sequence continues at coordinate 1,007 of NZ_JAGIPZ010000003.1, forward strand.
TGTGGCACCGGCTCCAATATCGAACTGTTCGAATACAAGAACTCGAAGGGCAGCATGGACATGCCCAAGGCCGAAGACATCGGCGCATCGCACATCGCCTTCTACACCGATGACATCGCCGGCGCGGTGGCCTACCTGAAGTCGCAAGGCATCACGATTCTGGGCGAGCCCATCACCATGCCCTCCGGCGATACGCAAGGCGAGACCTGGGTGCATTTCCGCTCGCCGTGGGGATCTGAAATGGAACTGGTGAGCTATCCGAAGGGAAAGGGTTACGAGAAGCACTCGTCGGTGAAGTTGTGGAACCCGAAGAAGCCGGCCAACTGAGATCGCCGCATCACACCGTCATATCAACAGGAAGAATCATGAGCAACGCAATCGACAGCGCCGCCTACAGCGCGCAATTCCCCGATCATGGCAATTCGGCGGCGGATCACGACAAGAACCTGGGCACTGCCTTCGTGGTGAGCGCCTACTATCGCGTGCACCCCGAAGACCGGCAGGCCTTCATCGATGCCGTCATCCCCGAGATGACGGCCGCCAGAAAGATGCCCGGCTGCGTTTACTACGCCTTTGCGCAGGATCTCACCGACGCCAATCTTTTCCACCTCGTCGAAGGTTGGGCGGACGAAGCGTCATACGAAGGCCATGAAGCCGCCGAGACCTTCCTCGCCGCACTGTCGACTGTCGTGAAGCATGTCCGCATCCTTGATCGGCAAGGTGTGCGCTATGAAGTGGCGCGTCAGATCATCGACGATCCCAGGGACAAGGTGGCCTGAATGGAAAACGCGCCATCAGGCCGGACGTGACGCCATGCCCAGCCTCGATATGAACATTCATCCGGCAAGGCTGAGCAGGCCGCATGCTTGTCCGCACTGTCGTTGCGCGGCGCCGTCGCTTCCTGAGCCCGCGTCAAATGGTCTGTCCATGTCTCAGGAGAAAGCCGCTCGCGATTACATACTGAGGCGTCTTCCCGAGCGCTTTCTGATCAAGGATGTGGCCCGCCATTGCAATCTTTCCAGTGCCCGGTTTGCGCACAAATTCAAGAAATCACTTGGCGTCTCCTGTCGGACATGGATACAGGAACAGCGCATCATCCTGGCGATAAGCCTGTTCCACTTCGGCCGCGATGACATCTCCCAGGTCGCGATGGATTGCGGATTCTTCGATCAAAGCCACTTCAACCGGGTATTCAAGAAGCTGGTGGGCACGTCACCGGGCGCCTGGCTGCGTACCGCCGCCCTGCGTATGGCTTCCTATAAGAACTAGATTGACTGTTTCCCCCGCAGCTCCCCTGAGGGGGAAACACCTCGGTCGCGCAGGCTTCTCCCGGTCGGCGCGACTTTTTTAAGAAACGCGGATACGCGTTCCGGCGGGCCGCCGGCAATATCGAAGCGCTGCGGCAGGGACGCTCGCACTACTACTTTCAGCCATCGGCAGACCGCTATTGGAGAGATGCGCAATCGGGATATTTTCCCGACACTGGGCGCGGAATTCTCCACGTACTGCAAGCCCGCTGCGATGCAGCCACCTCAAAGGACCATCTGGTGTCAACCACTCATTCTCGCCCCATGGCCGAACTCACCCGGCGGCAGTTCATGCTTGCCGGTGCGGCCACCATCGCTGGCTGCGCCGTGCCCCTGCTTGCCGTCGCCGGCAGCGCTGAAACGCAAACTGTCTCGCCAACCCACGAAAGGAACGAACAAATGTCTTTTGTCACCACCAAGGACGGCACCCAGATCTTCTATAAAGATTGGGGCCCGAAATCTGCAACGCCTATCGTCTTCTCCCATGGCTGGCCGCTTTGCAGCGACGACTGGGATGCCCAGTTGCTGTTCTTCCTGGCCAACGGCTATCGCGTGATCGCGCACGATCGTCGTGGGCACGGCCGTTCGACGCAGACCGACACCGGCAACGACATGGACACCTATGCCGCGGACCTGGCCTTCCTCACCGACCATCTTGACCTGAAGGGTGCGGTGCACATCGGCCACTCCACCGGTGGCGGCGAAGTCGCGCGCTACGTTAGTCGCGCCAAACCGGGCCGCGTGTCGAAGGCAGTGCTGGTGGGCGCCGTTCCCCCGATCATGGTCAAGTCGGCGTCGAATCCTGGCGGTACGCCCATTGAGGTCTTCGACGGTTTCCGTGCCGCGTTGGCAGCGAACCGCGCCCAGTTCTTCCTCGATGTTCCCAGCGGTCCGTTCTATGGTTTCAACCGACCGGGCGCCAAGGTCAGCCAGGGCATCATCCAGAACTGGTGGCGCCAGGGCATGATGGGCGGCGCCAAGGCGCACTACGACTGCATCAAGGCGTTCTCGGAAACCGACCAGACTGAAGACCTCAAGAAGATCGACGTGCCTACCCTCGTCATGCACGGCGACGACGACCAGGTCGTGCCCATCGCCGACTCCGGCTTGCTGTCCGTCAAATTGCTCAAGCACGGACAACTGAAGGTGTACAAGGGACTGCCGCACGGCATGCTGACCACGCACGCGGAGATTCTCAATCCGGACCTGCTGGCCTTCGTACGTAGCTGATCGGAGCCGGGGGCAGGTGCGCCGCATCTTGCCGGCGGCAAGCTGCCCCTTTTACTTGCTGGCGATACGCTCGAAGGCATCCGAGAGGCCTGCTCTGTCTTCGATCACCCTGACGCCTGCGGTCAGGGCGACATCCCTCACGCGGCGCGCCATCCTGAGCACAGCTGTTGATGCCCCCCTGCTCGCCCGGGCAACCGGGCAAACACGACCGCTCCAGCGACCATGCTTCGTTGGCGCCGCTATCCCACATGTCACCTCCGCAGAAATCGACCACGCACGCAATGCAGCGCCTCGCTCTGAAAAGGAATTTCTAATGTCCAAGATCTCTACCCTGCTGTCCTCTGAAGCAATTTCCCGACGCCAGGCGCTGATGGGCCTGGCGCACGGCGCCACCATGGCCGCGCTCGGTTCCAGCCTGTTCGCCCACGGCATTGCCGAGGCAGCGACAAAAAATGACGCGCTCCCGGAGGGCGCCGTCGTGCCTTTCCGCGTCGCGGTGCCGCAGGCACGTATCGACGACCTCAAGCAGCGTCTTGCGGCAACGCGCTGGCCCGATCGCGAGACCGTGAGCGATTGGAGCCAAGGGGTTCCGCTTGATGCCGCAAAGCGCCTGGTCACGTATTGGCACGACCGCTACGATTGGCGCAAATTCGAGCGCAAGCTGAACGCCTTCCCGCAATTCCGCACGACGATCGATGGACTCGGCATTCACTTCATTCACGTGAAGTCGAAGCACGCCGACGCCATGCCGATCATCCTCACCCATGGCTGGCCGGGCAGCATCGTGGAATTCCTGAAAGTCATCGGGCCCCTGACGGACCCGACCGCCCATGGCGGCACGCCTGCAGACGCATTCCATGTCGTGATTCCCTCGCAGCCCGGCTTCGGGTGGTCCGACAAGCCGACCGGGACAGGTTGGGACGTGGTGCGGACCGCCAAGGCCTGGGGCGTGCTGATGGCCAGGCTCGGCTATTCACGCTGGGTCGCGCAGGGCGGCGACTGGGGCTCGGGCGTCACGCACGCATTGGGGCACATCCGCCCCGAGGGACTTGTGGCGGCGCACGTGAACTGGCCGCTGGTGATCCCTGCCAAGCCGCCCGAGCATCCCACTCCCGAGGAGCAAGCCGCGCTTCTGGCCGCCGGAAAGTTCCTCGCCGACGGAGCAGGCTACTTTGCCGAGCAGGCAACACGACCCCAAACGGTCGGCTATGCGCTTGCGGACTCTGCTGCAGGTCAGGCCACATGGATCTACGAGAAATTCCAGGCCTGGACCGACAACAACGGTCGTGTCGAGGACGTGCTTTCCACCGAAGAAATGCTGGACGATATCTCGGTGTACTGGCTGACCAACTCGGCAACGTCGTCGGCCCGGATCTATTGGGAAAACACGCGCAACGGCGGCGGATTCGACGCCGGCAAGATCGACCTTCCCATGGCCGCGACGATCTTCCCCAAGGAAATCTACCGGGCGCCAAAGTCCTGGGCGCAGGAACGCTGGTCCAATCTGATCTACTGGAATGAAGTCGATCGCGGCGGCCACTTTGCCGCCCTCGAGCAACCCCGGCTGTTCACCGAAGAGTTGCGCAAGGCTTTCCGCTCCGTGCGCGCCTGAGTTGACCGAACCCGCCAGCGGGAGCGCACAAGGCGGTTTCGTCTCTCGTCTGGCGGCCTGGCTTGAACTGCCAGGCTCGCGCACGCATCGAACTATTGGTTGAGACGGTCCATTGCAAGGCCGGCCGCACTGATGACTTCCGTCGCAACGCGTTGCCCGGCTCGGTAGCGTTGCGCGCATCCGGTCGCTTCTGTATCCGCATATTGGCAGGGCCGCCCGAGATAGGCCACGTTGCCCGATGGCCGGGCGAGCGCCGACTACAAGGCCAGCGGGCGCAAAGGTGTAGGGTCGAGCGACGGCAAGTCACTACTGATCCGCGTCAAGCCATCACCTTCGATATAGACGATCAGATGTGCCGAGGACGGTTGGCGCGTGGGTGCATACGACATCAAGGTAAAGGCGCCAGCTGCAATGGACTATCTGTGCCAGCCTTGTGCCTTCGCAAGCGTATCTGCGGCAATGCGGCGTTGCTCGGGGCTGGGTAACGAAACGCATCCTGGGAAAAACTGGCAACAGGACGGCGCTGCTGCAAAGAGTGCAGAGCTTTCCGATCATCTTGGCATCGGTCAATAAAAAAAGCCTGCGACATTGCCGCAGGCTTTCTTTGTCAGAAACAATGATGTTCAGAAGCGTGAGCGCGGCGCCGAGGCGGCCGATCCAAATGCTTTGCTCCAGACGCCCTCATTAAAAGAGCAGGCGCAGCTTGGCGGACACGGTCTGCTCGGTATAGTGCTCGCGCCCTTCGACGGCATAATCCAGCGATACGGTCGTGGTGCTGTTCAAGCGTCCCGAGATACCCAGGCCGCCGTCGACCAGCCAATGGCTGGGACGCACACCGTAAGTGGAGAACGTGGCACCGCCGCCGACGAAACTGGATGAGATCAGATTCTGCTTGGCCAAGGCGTCGTAACCGGCGGCCAGCGAAGCCGAGAGCTTGAGGTGGTCGCCCACGTATTGATCGAACTGGTTACCGAGGCGGAAGATCAGCGCTTGCGTGGTGTGGCTCCCCACATCCAGATTGAGCGCACCGGCACCGTTTTCCCGATAACCGGCTTCGCGAATCCATGAGTAATCCAGGCTCAGGCGAGGTGTGGTGTAGGCGCGATCCATGGGCAGCGCAAAGGTGCGCGACAAGCCTACACCGGCGTGGCCGCTATAACCGCTGAAGCCAGAATTGGCCTGGCGACTGAGACCGCCGAAGTTGATGCGCCGCTCGCCGCTGGTACGATGATAGCCGCCGTCGGCCTGATAATCCAGATTGGTGGTTTCGTCCAAGCGATGGGTGCCGTACAGGATGGCTTGGTAGCTATCGACGTCGGCGTCGCTGGGAGCCGTGCTATCGCCGCTGTTCAAGTTGGTATGGCCGTATGCCAAGGCGACGCCGACCTGGTCTGCACTGCTGACTTGCGCGTCAGCGCCTGCCACCAGGCCGTAGGTGTTGGCCGTGAAACCGAGCAAACCCTCATAACTGCTTTGCCGCGCGTGCGAGCCGAACGGTTTGATCCACGCGCCCTTGTCGATCAGCACACTTTCCCCGGAGGAGATGCCGCTCAAGCTGCTTTGCCGGTTCTGGACGATAGATTGTGTTTGCGTCAAGGTATTCTGCACGCCAGCCACCGAATTGCCCGCCAGCAGCGGCAGCGTCTGCTTGGCCGCAATACTGACTTGCGAAGCGGTCGACAACCGGCCCAGCGCAGTGACGACATTGTCCATATCGCCATTGCCCGTGGTTCCGTTGGCGGCGAATGAATTGACGAACTGGTCGAGCACGTTGGCCGATCCCCTTGCGGCGTTCGCGCCTTGTTGGTCGACCGACGACGTCACCGAATTGGGACCGCCGCTGCTGGAACCTCCACCGGCCCCGCCACTGCCAGAGCCACCGCTGCCGGAACCGCCGCCACTGGAGGCCGCGACGATCTGCAGAGAGACCGAATTGCCGTTGACCACCGGCGTGAAGTTGAACAACAGCGAGTTGTCGGTCACCGTGAAACCGTTCTGCACCAGGGTGCCTGCCGTGATCACGTTGCTCAATGAAGCAGCGGTAAAGGCAAACGACGGATTGGAGACATTGACATCAATTCCCGTGCCGGCGGCAAAAGTCGCCGTGCCGGTGACATTCAACTTGCCGTAGGCGCTGTCGGAAGTGACATTGGTACGCAGCACGCCGGTTGCGCTCTGCACGTAGTTGCCCGTGATGAGCCCAGTCTGGCCGGCCACCAGTGAAAGGGTGCCGTTGTTGGTCACGCCGTGGATGGCTTCGATGCCGGCGTGATTCGGGACCAATGAAGAAGGCGAGGCGCTGCCCAAGGTCCACGTCGCCCCATTGGCAATGGAGACACTACTGACCAGGAAAGCGTTGGCCTGGGTGAAGGTCGCGCCGGCGTCGAGATTGACAGTAATCAGGCCGCCGACCACATCGCCGTTGATGACCGATTGCGTGCCCTTGATGTTCAGGGTGATGGTGTTGTTGTTGCCCGCGATGGCCAACATCCCGCCAGTGATCGTACCGTAATTGTCGATCACAAAAGGAATGGTGTTGCCGATCACGTCAATGGCGGTACCACCCGTCAGCGGAAAGGCAGCGTTTGTCGTGCTGATGATCACGCCATTGTTGATCAGGGTCTGCAAGGAGCCGGAGACGGTGCCCGCGCTGTTGCCGATCATTAATGCGTCCCAGCCGGCACTGGTGCCGGTGATGGTGCCATCGTTGGTCAAGGTGGTGCCGTTGGTGACGTAGACGGCAGGCGCGGCGCCGCCGGTTGCCGTTACAGTGTTGCCAGCCGCGTTGGTGTAGGTGCCGGAGGAAAACTCGCAGCTCGTGGTCGACGAACTGCCGCACAGCACGGGCGTCGCATGGACATGACCTGACATCCCGATCAGCACGGCGCTCGCAACGGCCAGCGACATGAAGCAGCGCACCGGCCGGGCGATCTGTTGTTGGTGAGTGGTGGTGTGCTGCTGGCTTGCTGCACTACGTTGGATATGTTGAACTTGATTACTACGGAACCTGCACTTCATTATTTTTACCTGGACATTTCACGTCTATCGCCCGCCCCTTACGCTCCCGCGTAGGCCCCTTCCCCGAGCTTTCAGCGCGAGATGCTAGCATCTCTTCATGCTGGTGATCTTTGCCATTTGCGTGTCCGCCACATGGACAAACCTGACGATGAACCACATTCGCGATTGAACGTGCATGCATGCCTTCGTTCGGCTGCGCTCCCTCCCGGGAAAAGTGGAAGAACTGAAGCCGCCGGCTCGTATTGTTCAAGCGCATCCGCACTGAAAACGAATTGCGCCTCGTGTCGCCATTGCGCAACTCATCCATAAGAACAGCTAAATGAGAGACGCAAAATGAGCCTCATGCCGGCGCGAAACGGGCTAGCCGCGACAACCACCGGCGAAAATTCAACGGTCGGCGCGAACGACATCCGTCTTTGCCTTACGAAGAACTTTTATCGCGTTCAGATCTGAACCTGGCGATGCACCCACGAAACCCCAAGGTGTCCTCCTATTGCGGGCCTGGAAATGTCTGCATCCTGCGGTCATGCGCCACCGCATGCATCTGCGACTGATGGAAGCGGAAAGGCTCGGGCGGATTCGAAACGAGCCTGCGAAGTTTAGATGAGTGGCTTGCCCAAACGCGCTTGCACAGCGCCGCGGCGGCGTCTCGCTACGGCCGGCGGCAAACCATGTCTGAATCGCAATTTCCCTTGGGAAAGGACATATTTTGCAGATGCATTGCCTCTGGAAATCCGATAAATTAAGTCCCCTGCGCTCGATCCGGTTCGCAACATCACGAGGGGAAGATGATGAAGAATACCGACCAGCATTTCCTTGTAGTGGACGACATGGCGACGATGCGTCGCGTGGTCATGGGGCTGCTCAAGGAACTGGAATACGTCAACATGATCGATGCCGACGACGGCTCGTCAGGCTGGAAGATTCTCGACGGCGGCACCGCGCCGGTGACCTTCGTGATCACCGACTGGAACATGCCGGTGCTGGACGGGATCGGGCTGCTCAGAAAGATCCGCGCCACGCCCAAGCTGGCCAACCTGCCGGTTCTCATGATCACTGCGGAAGCCAAGAAGGAAAACGTCGTTACAGCGGCCGAAGCCGGCGCCGACGGCTACATCGTCAAACCCTTCACCGCAGCAGTGCTGGATGACAAGATCCGCAAGATCCTGGCGCGCCGCGCCCATCTGGCAAACGCCAACTGAACGGCGAGGCCGCCGGGCAGGCGGCGCAGACCCGAACGCAAGCACCCGAGAGATTCAATACAATGGGGTACCGGCACGGTGCCCGTTTTTTCGCGCCCGCGTCCGCCGGGCCGGTGCGCCGCATGCGCCGCGCGCGTTGCTTCATGTCCGAATGAACGACGGCGCCGGTCCCGGATATCTCCGTTTTTGACCTACCGATGGGACCAACAGGTGAGCAAGGAAGTGGAAAGCCCGTGCACGTCGCTGTGCAAGCTGAAGCATGAAGTGTGCGTCGGCTGCGGCCGCACCAAGGATGAAATCAAGAAGTGGAAAGGCATGAAGCACAAGGACAAGAAGGCGACCGTGGAACGCGCCTCGGTGCGCTTGAAAGAGCTCGGGAAGAAGGACAAGAAAGACAGGAAGGGCTAAGCTCGACCGGATCCGGCTGATCTTGCAAACCGTCTGTGGATAACTTAAGTGCGCGCGAGCAGGCACCGATGCGCGTGGCTCCGTGGCCCCATCGCTCCTGCAGTTCCACAGTCCCGCACCGTTCACCCGGCATTTGCCGTTGACGCCGCGAGGCCAAGCCTGCTAGGGCTTGATCGCCTTGCCGGAGAACTTCCCCACCGTCTCCACCAGCTCTTTGATCGAACAGGGCTTGAGCAGTACCTCGTCGAACAAGCCCAGCATCCATGACTTGTCAGTCAGCGGCGTGGCCGTCAGCGCGATGATGGGCATGCTGCGCAGGTGCGGTAGTTTGCGTATGGTGGAGGCCAGCGTGATGCCGTCGATACGCGGCATGCGCAGATCGGTCAGGATGATGTCCACGGGCTCGCTCTCCAGCTTGACCAGGGCTTCCACACCATCTCCCGCCTCCAGGACGCGGTATCCCTGGTTGGACAGGGTGGCGGAAAAAATATCGCGGGCATCGAGGTTGTCCTCGACCACGAGTACCGAAATCGGCGACTGGCTGGTGTCGTTCATCAAAGGCAATCAGGTTCGGCGTTGTCGAATCATCACCAAATAAGACTAGCAGGTACACAAAAGATTCAGAAACCGTCGCCTAATGACGACACCCCGTGCTGCAGCATGCCAGCGAGCAACAATTCCCGCGTCGTCGGCCTGCCGGCTCGAGAGCCAATGCCGTGCTTACAGGGCTTGCCCGTCCCGCCTGATCGCCTGAGCGAAGCCTTGCAGGAAGGCCGTCACCTGTTGCGCGCAATGCGGCGCGCGCATCTGCTCTTGCACCTCCTGCGGCGACTTGCCCACGACCCCGATGCGCAAAAAATGCTCCGCGAAAAATCGCGTGCTCACCGTCGACAGCACCAGCCGCAGTGACGCCAACATATCGTCCCCGCGATGCGAGGCGTGGACCAGCGCCATCGGTTTGCCGATGATCTCATCGCGCGAGACCATCCAGTCGATCGCGTTCTTCATGCCGCCGGGAATCGCGCGCACGTATTCCGGACTGGAGATGATCACGCCATCGGCAGCGGCCAGTTGGGCCAATAGCGCCAGGACCTGCGCCGGCGTGGCCTCGCCTTCGGCGTCCGGGGAGAACACCGGCAAGCTGTCGATCCGGTCGAAGACGCTCAGCGTCATGCCCGCCGGCGCAAGCGCTTGCATCGCCCTGAGCAGCGCGGTGTTGGTGGACGCCTTGCGGGCGCTGCCGGAGATGGCCAGGATGTGCATGCAGGATCAGGCGCGACGCCTTACGGGGAAGAAGCGGCAAGGATAGTCGCACGGAGGGAGGCGGACAAGTCCGCCGCCAAATGAAACGCCGCCGGCCCGTGAGGGCGCAGCGGCGCAATGCTGCCGATACTGCAGACGGCGCCGGCGACGCATCGGAGCGCGCAGCCGGCTTATGTCGCTACATCAGAAGTCGACCTGAGCCGACAGCACGAAGGTACGACCCGAAGCGGTGCCGACGTAACCGTTCTGCATCACCCAGTAGTTCTTGTCGAACAGGTTCTCGATGTTGGCGCGGTAGGTCACGACCTGGCCGGCGGTCCTGGTGATGTAGCGCGCGCCGATGTCCACGCGAGTCCAGCCCGGCACCTTCATCGTATTTGCGCCGCTGTACCACATGGAGCCGGTGTGGGCGATGCGGGAGTTCAGCGCCAGGCCGGTCAGCCACGGTGCATCCCAGTCCACGCCGGCGTTGACGTTGTACTTGGGCACGGCGCCGATTTCCTTGCCGTCATTGGTGCCGTTAGTGGTATGCGACTGCTTGGTGTCGAAGAAGGTGCTGCTGGCGTTGAAGCGCAAGCCGCGTTGCAGTTCGCCGTAGGCAGCCAGCTCCAGGCCGCGCACGCGGTTGCGCCCGTCCTGGGTGGTATAGGTGATACCGTCGCGAACCGTCGAGCTGGTATTGGCCTGGTCGATCTGGAACACGGCCGCCGTGGTGGTCATGCGGCCCCAGTCGACCTTCACGCCGCTTTCATATTGCTTGGAGCGGGCCGGCGGGAACTGCTTGGGACCGTTGCCGTCGGTGGCCGAGATGCTGGGGCCGGCGGTCAACGCGGCGGTGTAGCTGGCGTACAGCGAGACGCGATCCATCGGCTTGACCACCACACCCGCGACCGGCGAAATGCCGGTCTGGTTGGCGCTGGCGGAGAAGCCCGTCAGGTCATTGGTATAGATCTGCTGACGACGCAAGCCGGCGATCAGACGCAGGCGATCATCCAGCATCGACATGGAGTCGGTCACCGCCAGGCTGGTCAGGCGGGTCTGGGATTGCGGCGTCATCTGGCCGCGCGTGACGGGATTGGCCGGCAGCGCAACCGGGTTGTACAGGTTCGAGCTCACGCCGGTGCTGACCGGCGGCGAGTAGAAGTAATCGGTCTGCTGATCGAGCATGTTGCCGCCCACGATCAGGGTGTGCTGGATGCCGCCGGTATTGAAGCGCGCACGCAGGCCGACGTCGGCCGAGGTCGAGGTGACGCGCTGGTCGTAGTAGGTTTCGGTCAGCGCGCTGGTATCGCCGCGGGTATTGAGGATGCTGGCGCCAGGCCAGGTCTGGTACGACTGCGCCACGTGGTAACCGACCGCGCCATAGGCGGTGAGGTTGTTGTTGATGTCGAACTCCAGGCGCGTCGCCACGGCCTTGTCATCCGATTGCAGCGTGGTGCCCGGATACAGGTTGGTATTGCCATCGGGCGCGTCCGGCATCACCGCGCTGCTGATGCTGAACTGCGGACGGAAGTTGCGGGTGTCTTCGTGCTGGGTATAGGCGTCCAGGCTCCAGCGCACGCGGCTGCCGTTGTAATCGAGCGCGACCGAACCCATGGATTGCTGCTGATTGCTGCCCGACAGGCCGGTGTTGCCGTCGGCGCCCAGCGCATTGACGCGGATGCCCCACTCCTTGTTTTCGCCGAAGCGGCGGCCGATGTCAGCCTTCAGGCCGAACTGCGAATTGGACAGGTAAGTGGCCGTGATGCTGGAGTTCGGATCTTCGTTGGCGCGCTTGGGCACCAGGTTGACTGCGCCGCCGATGCCGCCGGCCGGGCCCATGCCATACATCAGGGTACCCGGGCCCTTGAGCACTTCGATGCGCTCGACCATCGAGATCGGCATGCGGGTCAGCGGCACCAGGCCGTACAGGCCGTTAAAGGACACATCGTTGGCCGACATGGTGAAGCCGCGGATCTGGTAGCTGTCGCCGAAACCGCCGTTGCCGTTGGTGTTGCGCACCGAAGCGTCGTTGGCGATCACGTCGCCGATGGCGCGCGCCTGCACGTCTTCGATGCCCTGCGAGGTGTAGTTGGTGGTGCTGAACGGGGTGTCCATCACGCTGGCCGTACCCAGCACGCCAAGGCTGCCGCCGCGGGCGACCAGGCCGCCGGCGTAGGGTGCCGTGGGGTCAGCGCTTTCGGTGACGGTGACGGTGGGCAGCACGGCGTTGCTGTTGCTGCCGCTGTTGGTGCTCGTGGTGGTGGTGGTCGTCGTCGACGTGGGAGTGGCGGCGTCGGTGGTGGTCGACGCGGTCTGCGCGTAGGCGGCTGGCACGGCCAGCATCGGCGCCATCAGCACCAGATGGCGCGCGGCGGATGCCACGGCCTTCAGTTGGAAAACGGAATTGCGTTGGCGCTTCGACGCCTGGACCTGCCCCATGATCTGACCTTTCGTGTTGTAAACAAGGAAACTGAAACGCTTTCAGTTGAGAAAAAGAAGCGTTCTTATTTCGATGACACGCGAAAATCGGAAAGGGATCAGCCCAGGTCGAAAAAGTTGTAACAGGCCCGCCGGGACGCTGCTCCATATAGAGCAGCGCCTATCGCGCGCGCCCCGGCGCGAGCAGGCATCGGGGCATCCACTCAACTCTGCAGTGCAACCTTACATGTCGATCTTCACCCGCGCCACCACCGTGCGCTCGGTGCCGGGGATGACGTACAGGTTGCCCCACGATCCCGTGTAGTAGTTGCGGTTGAACAGGTTGTGCACGTCCAGCGAGACGCGCACGTTCTTGCTGGCCTGCCAGTAGCTGAGCAACTTGACCGTGGTATAGGCCGGCAGCGTATAGGTGTCGGCGGTGTTGCCCGAGCGGTTGCCGACATAGGTGACGCCGCCGCCAACGCCGTAGCGGTCGCCGTTGGACAGCGCGTCCTCGCGGATGGCCAGCAGGCCGGCGCTGTAGGCCGGAATGTTGGCCAGGCGCGTGCCGGCGGCGTAGGTCTTGTCCTTGGTCACGCGCGCGTTGTCCCAGGAGAAGTTGCCGGAGACGCGCCAGTGGGTGTCCAGCTGGCCGAACACATCGGCCTCGAAACCGGTGCTCCTGACCTCGCCGGCGGCCACCGAGAAGCCGGCCACGTCGCTGGCGGTCAGCACGTTGGTCTTGGTGATGTCGTAGACGGCGAAGTTGGCGCCCAGCTTTTCATCCCGCGATTGCAGCTTCACACCGGCCTCGTAGGCGGTCGAGCGTTGCGGGTCGAAAGCGCGGCCGTTGATGTCGACGCCGCTGTTGCCACGGAAGGACCTGCCGGCGGTGATGTAGTAGGAACTCCAGTCATTGGGCAAATAGGTCACGCCCGCGCGCGGGGAGATCGCGCTTTGCTGCTGCGAGGTATTGCTGACCGAGGGCGCGCGGGTCTGCACGCTCTGGTTGTACTGATCCCAGCGCACGCCGCCCAGCACCTTCCATTGCGGCGACAGGCTGATCTGGTCCTGCACGAACAGCGCCTTCACGCGCTGGCGTTCGTCGGAGCTTGAGGTGCGGTTGGTGACCGGCAGCAGCGCCGTGCCGTAGACCGGGTTGTAGATGTCGATGGGCTCGTTGGCCGAGCGCAGGATCTCGGTGTTCATCCACAGCTGCGAGGCCTCGGCGCCGAACAGCACGTCGTGGCCGATGCTGCCGGTCTTGAATTTGCCTTCCAGCTCGGCCTGCAGCGAGGTATCGCGCGAGGGCAGCTGGCGCCAGGTGCGGGTGCGGTTGAGCGTGCGGTTGTCGGCGGCCAGCGGATTGCTCAGCGCCGCCTCGGTGTAGTAACCGTCGAAGCTGCTTTCCTTATAGCTGGCGCCAAACTTGGCGCGCCAGTTTTCCGAGAAGTGATGTTCCAGCGTCAGTTGATGGGTGTCGCTATTCAACTGCATGTTGCCGTCCGACGGCTCGCTCAGCACGCGGTCGCGCGGCAGCGTGCCCAGCACGCCGCGCACGTTGATGATGCCGCGGTCCAGCGGCGTGGATGAGCGCAGGATCTCGGCTTCATAGTTCAGCACCGTGTCGCGGTTGATGACCCAGGTGACGGCCGGCGCCACCAGCTGGCGGCGATTGCTGAGCATGCTGTTGCGAGTGTCGCCTTCTTCGGTCATGACGTTGAGGCGATAGGCGACGTTCTGGCTCAAGGGGCCGGTGCTGTCCAGCGTGGCGCGCTTCAGGCCGCCGCTGCCGGCGCTCAGCTCGGCCACGTTCTTCTGGGTGAACTGCGGCTTCTTGGTGACGATGTTGATGGTGCCGCCCGGCTCGCTGCTGCCGTAGATGGCGGAGGCAGGGCCCTTCAGGAATTCGATGCGCTCCACGGTGGCGGTGTCGCGGCGCGGGTTGTAGCCGCGCGAGCCGGGGAAGCCGTTAATCAGGAAGCCCATGTCGGTGCTGCTGAAGCCGCGGATGCCGAAGTTGTCCCAGGTGCCGCCGAAGTCGTTGAGCTTGGTGATGCCGCTCACGTATTCCACCGTATCGGCCAGGCGCAGCGCGCCAACGTCTTCGATCTGCTGGCTGGTCATCACCCGCACCGACTGCGGCACTTCCATCAGCGGCGTCTCGGTCCGGGTGGCGCCGCTGCTGCTGGAGGCCTTGTAGGATTGTTGCTCGCCGGCGGAGACCACGCTGATCTCCGGCAGGGCATTGGCGGAGGCGTCGGCCGGCGCGCTTTGCGCGTGAGCCATGTTCATCGAGAAGTTGATGGAGATGAGGCCGGCCGCCAGCAGGTGGCGACGCAGGATGCTGCACGTTCGTGTTTGCATGGAACTTGAGGGAAATTTTCAGGAGGCTGAAATATAAATGATAATTGTTAATAATTGATAGCAATTATCAACAAAGTGTGTCAGCCGCCCTATATCGTTGCAAATTTCCACCTCCTAAGTCTTGCCTAAGTTTTGTGTGCCAGCCCCATCGGCGACCGCAAACCGCCGTCCATCAAGGCGCTAGAGGCTGCGCCGGCCGCCATCGCTGCCGCGCCAATGAAAAAAGCCACCCGCAGGTGGCTTCGGTGACTCGTCAACAAAAGGGCTGTGCCGAATACGAGCCCGGCGTACTTACACCGGCGACTTTTCCCCCGGCCGCAAGGTCAGCACTTTCACGCCGGCGGCGGTCACGGCCACGGTGTGCTCGAACTGGGCGGACAACTTGCCGTCCTCGGTGCGCACAGTCCAGCCGTCGTCTTCGGTGAAGACCTCGTCGCTGCCCTGGTTGATCATCGGCTCGAT
Organism: Herbaspirillum sp. LeCh32-8; assembly: GCF_017814915.1. GTDB lineage: Bacteria > Pseudomonadota > Gammaproteobacteria > Burkholderiales > Burkholderiaceae_D > Herbaspirillum. Next base: position 16,276 of record NZ_JAGIPZ010000003.1, read on the forward strand.
GGTGAAGGTCATGCCCTCGCGCAGCAGCTGGCCGGTGCGCGGCTTGCCCCAGTGCAGCACCTCGGGCGACTCGTGCATCTCGCGGCCGATGCCGTGGCCGCAGTATTCGCGCACCACCGAATAGCCGTGGCGCCTGGCGTGGCTCTCGATGGCATGGCCGATGTCGCCAAGTCGCGCGCCCGGGCGCACCGCCTTGATGCCCTTCCACAGCGCCTCGTAGGTGACCTGCACCAGCCGCCGCGCGGCCGGCGCCACCTCGCCCACCAGATAGGTCTTGCTGGAGTCGGCGATGAAGCCGTTCTTCTCCAGCGTGATGTCGAAGTTGACGATGTCGCCGCCCTGCAGGATCTCTTGCGCCGACGGCACGCCGTGGCATACCACGCTGTTGCGCGAGGCGTTGAGCGCGTAGGCGAAACCGTACTGCCCCTTGCTGGCGGGGCGCGCCTGCAGCTCATCGACGATGAAGCGATCCACCAGGTCGTTGACCTGCATGGTGGACATGCCGGTCAGCGCCAGCCCGTCCAGATACGTGAACACGCTGGCCAGCAGGCGGCCGGACTGCGCCATCAGGGCGATTTCTTCCGCGCTCTTGGTCACGATGCGCCGCTCCTGGCCGGCGGCACCGTTACCCCCGCCGCCTTCAGTTCGCGCGCGACGACCTCGTTGAAACTCAGGGTCGGGTTCATCTCGCACAGCATGCCGATCTTGACCCAGAACGCGGCCTGCGCATTGATCGAGCGACACGCCACCGCGCTGGCCTTGCGGATCTGGTCGTGCAGCTCATCTTCGATATTGACGATGCCCATGGGCTTGCCTCGCATATATGATTTATATACGAAGTATATATTCACCACAGCGCCCCGCGCAAGCCGCCACCCGCCTCGGCGCCAAAGAAAAACGCCGTGCGACCAGGTCGTCACGGCGTTCTTGTCGGGAAGGAGCAGGCTTATTTCCAGTCCGACTCCGGGTTGTGTCGTTTGCGGCGTGTTGCCAGCAGCAAGAACAACAGCAGCAGCAGAACCACCACTGCGCCCAAGCCCATGCCGATGCGCGCGAGCAGCAACAGGTTGGAGCGCGGACCACCCTGGCGGATCGTTTCCACATCGGCGGCGCTGACCTTGACGTCGGGGTTGCCGTAGAACTTCAGGATGTAGTTCGACAGCGCCGCCACGTCCTCGTTGTTGAGCTTGTTCAACGCATTGGGCTGGTCGCCGAAGGGCGGCATGAAGACATGCCCGCCGTGCTCGGTCTCGCGCTCGACGCCGTAGAGGATGGTCGCGATCAGGTTGTTCGCGTTGACGCCGGCGGTAGCAGAGTTGCGATACAGGCTGGGGTAGTAACCGTCCTTGGTGCCCTGGCCGTTGTAGCCGTGGCAAGAGGCGCAGCTGCCGGAGAAGATGCGCGCGCCGCGCACTTCCTCGGCCGACGTCGGATCGGCAGACAGGCCGCGCAAGGCCGGCAAGGCGTTGCCAGCCTTGCCCTGCTCGAAGCGCGTGCGATGCTGCTCGGCGCCGGCGTCGGCCACCGGCGGGCGATCCTTGATATAGACCGCGATCGCGCGCAGGTCGTCGTTGCTCAGGTGGCTGAAGCTGTGCGTGATGGCCTCGGCCATGCTGCCGGCGGCTTGCGCCTTGCCTTCCAGGCGGCCGGTCTTCAGGTAGGCGACCAGCTCGTCGTTGCTCCATGCGCCAATGCCGCTGACCGGGTGCGGCGTGATGTTCGGCGCATACCACGGGCCGACCTGGGCGCCGGAGAGCTGCAGGCTCAGCTTTTCCTGCATCAGGAAGCCGCGCGGCGTGTGGCAGGTGCTGCAGTGGGCCGGGCCTTCGGCCAGGTAGCGGCCGCGCAGCCATTGCTGCGAACGCTCCGGCGCCGGCGGCAGCGGCTTGTCGTTGAGGAACAGCGCATTCCACGCCTTCATGGACATGCGGATGTTCATCGGGAACGGCAGCCTGGTCTCGGCCGTGGCCTGCTCCACCGGTTGCACACCCTTCATGAAGTACGCGTACAGCGCGTGCACGTCCTCATCGGTGAGCACCGAATAGGCCGTGTAGGGCATCGCCGGATAGAGATTGGCGCCGTCGGCGCGCACGCCACGGCGCAACGCGTCGGCAAACTGCGCCTCGGTGTAGTTGCCGATGCCGAACCGCTTCGACGGCGTAATGTTGGTGGCGATGATCTCGCCCACCGGCGAGGTGATGGCGTTGCCGCCAGCCATCGGCTTGCCGCGCGCGGCGGTGTGGCAGGCCATGCAGTCGGACGCCACCGCCAGGTAGCGGCCGCGCTCGATCAGGGCTTGCTCGGGCGACGGCGCTGCCGGCTGAATTGGCTGAACGGCAGCCTGAACGGCGGCTTGCTCGACAGGCTGCTGTGCGGCTTGCGACGCGGCTTGCGACGCGGCTGGCGCTGCGGGTTGTGCTGCGGGTTGTGCTGCGGGTTGTGCTGCAGATTGTGCTGCAGGTTCAGGCGCGGTCTCGGCGCGGGCCGGCAATGTTGCCAGCGCGAACGCGGCGGCCAGGCCGGCGAGGATGAAGGTCGAGGTCTTGTTCATCTCAGGCCTTTCGCAGTTGGCGCACGATGGCGTCGGCCGCCTTCAGGCCCAGCGCTGCCATGCTGATGGTGCTGTTGCCGCACGCGGTGCTGGCCATGGCGCCGCCGCCGGGCAGGAACAGGTTGTCGTGGTCGTAGGCGCGGCAATCGGCGTCGACCACCGCGGTGGTCGGGTCGTTGCCCATGATGGTGCCGCCCATGATGTGCTTGCTCTGCGCGAACTTGGGGCTGATCTTGACGTCGATGGCGCCCATCGCCTCGGCGATGCGATGGCCGATCGGCAGCGAATAGACCTCGGCCGACTTGCGGGTATAGTCGCCCACGTCGTAGTGCACCGCCGGTCGCGGCAGGCCCAGCCAGTCCTTCTTGTCGGACAGCGTCAGGCGGTTGTTGGCGTCAGGCAGCACTTCGTGCGCCAGCACGATATCGGCGGTGCAGCCGGCCATGCGGCGGATTTCCTCGTCCAGCGCCTTGCCGACCAAGCCCTTCTTCAGCGCGCCGAAGGTAACGAAACGATTGCGCGCAAAGTTGTTGAAGCGGAAGTAGGCGCCGGCGTGTTCCGAGCGGAAGTCGCCCTGCGAGGTTTCCATGATGCCGCTGTTGACCACCGGCCCGACGCCGGACCAGTAAGGCTCGGACAGCGTCAGCGTCATGGTCAGCTGCGGGTGGTCCATCATGTTGCGGCCGACCTGGTCGGAGCTGTTGGCCAGGCCGTTGGGGTTGCGCTCGTTCTTCGACATCAGCAGCAGCTTGGGCGTCTCGATGCCGTTGCAGGCCAGCACGAAGAGCTTGCCGCCGACGCGGTGGCTCTGCTTGTTGGCGTCGAAGTAATTGACCGCCTCGACCTGGTTCTTCGCGTTGGTCTCGACCTTGTACACCACGGCATCGGTCAGGATGGTCGCGCCCTTGGCTTCCAGGCGGCCCAGCGCGGTGGCGGCGTCGTACTTGGCGCCGACCGGGCACACCGGCACGCAGTTGTTGTTGGCGCAGCAGGCCGGCCGATCATCGTAGGGGATGCCGCTGTTGCGCGCCTGCGCGGTGGGGATGTTGCGATAGCCCAGTTCCCGCACCACCTCGGTGAAGCGCTGCTCGCCGGGGCTGAACGGCAAGGCCTCCATCGGGTACGGCTGCGAGCGCAGCGGCGGCCATTGCAGTTCCGGGTCGGACGGGCCGCAGATGCCCAGCTTGTGCTCCACGCGGGTGTAGTACGGTTCCAGCACGTCGTAGCCGAACGCCCAGTCGCGCCCCACGCCGTAGCGCGATTGCAGGCGCATGTCGTCCGGCGTCAGGCGCCAGCAGGTGCCGGCCCAATGCCAGGTTGATCCGCCGGCGTAGCGGATGAAGGTCTGCGCGTATTTGTCGGGGCCGGACAGATCCAGGTAGTGGTCGTCCGGATTCTCGCTGGAAGGCATCGGGTGCGGCGCCCACGGACGCGGCGGATAGCAGGACGAGGGATCGCCCTTCAAGGCCAGCGGCAGGTTGCGGAAACTCTCGACGATCTCGGAGCGCGCCACGCGCGGGCCGGCTTCGAGCATCAGCACCGAAATGCCTGCATCCAGAAGCTGCTCCGCGATCAGGACGCCGACGACGCCGGTGCCGACGATGACGACGTCGGCGTTGCTAGTGCTGTTCATGCGAATGACTCTTGTACGTGAAATGCGTTCAGAAGCGGGGCATTGCTGCCAACGGAACGATGTCCTGGCGCCAGCGGTTGGGACCGCTGATGCCGTAGGAAGGAATGGCGACCACGTCGATGGTGGTCTGGTAGGTCAGCGCCTCTTCATAGGTGAACACCTTGGCGTCGCGCTTGGGCGATGAGCAGCCGGTGTACCAGGCGAAAATGATCCAGTGCGCCAGCGTCTGCAGCGGGCCTTCGGGAATGTCGGCGAAGAAGTCTTCGACGATCCTGGCCTGTTTGCGCTCGGCGATGGCGATGATCTCGCCCATCATCCTGGGCAGCTCCGCATGCTCGGCCGCCGCGACTTTGAGCATGCGGGCGCCGACGGCGGGATTGAGACGGTGGTTCACCAGGAGATTGGACAGGCGCATGAACTGCGCCTGCAGGCTGGCGTCCTCCTGCGGCACGGCCCAGGAGGGCAGGCTGGAGACCGCGACATAGCTGCCCAGGAGCGTGATCCCGGTCAGCATCAGACTGCGCCGCGACATCATGACTTTCTTGCTGATTTCATTCATTGGCGTGTGGCTTCCTGCTGCATTCTTTACATCTGCGTCACCCGATCCGGACGGGCGATTCGGGGCGAATGCTAACAGGGATTGGCGCCGCGTGCCTGAGCAGGCGCGCCGCAGCGTTGCAAATGCGCCGCGATGTTTCCGTTCACTCAAGCAATGCCTGCACCACCGCCCACCGGCCGTAGCGACAGCCCTGCCCGGCAGAGGAAAATCCATCTCTGTTTTCACGATTGAAGCGCAAATGGCGTGGCGATAATCAGGCTGCGAAAGTCTTTCCGGCAGAAAAGCAGGTGGGATGTTGCGCGAATGATTGCACGGCAAACGTTGGCAATCATTCTCATTCTCAACACATGGGGCAAAAGGGAAAAAAATGAATTGGTTCCGGAATCTGAAGATCGCGAAGAAACTGCTGCTGGCGTTTCTGACCGTGCTGGCGCTGACCGCCATCCTGGGGATATTTTCGATTTCGCGACTGGCCAAGCTCAACAGCGCCTCCTCGGAAATCACGGGCGACTGGATGCCAGCGCAAAAGACGCTGGGCGACATCAAGCTGCTCTACGTGCGGCTGCGCGGCACCGAGTCCCAGCTGGCGATCTATGAGGGCGACCTGGACGCCATGAACGGCCTGATCGGTCGCAGCCAGGCGATCCTGACCGGCCTGGACAAGACCATGAAGGAATATGAAGCCTCGATCGATACCGACCAGGAGCGCGAGATCTATCCGCTGGTGCGCAAGCAGATGGCCGAATTCCTGGTCGAGCACGGCAAGATCGTCGCCGCCTTCCTGGCCAAGAACAACGCCGAGGGTCGCGATCTGTTTCTCGGCCAGTCCAACAAGCTGTATCCGCAAATCCTGGGCAATCTCGACAAGCTGATCAAGGTCAACCAGGATGGCGGCGAAGCCGCCACCAAAGGCGCCGACGACACCTTCGCGCAGGGGCGCCTGTGGGTCATCGGCATGCTGGTCGCGGCGCTGGCCATCGGCACCGGCCTGGCGCTGTACGTGGCGCGCATCATCTCCGAGCCGCTCAAGGACGCGGTGAGCCTGGCGCAGCGCGTCGCCCAGGGCGACCTGACTGCCGATATCCGCGCGCAGAGCCGCGACGAGACCGGCCAGCTGATGTCGGCCCTGAAGACCATGAACGAGGGCTTGCTCAACGTGGTCGGCAACGTGCGCGCCGGCACCGACCGCATCACCACCGCCTCGACCGAAATCGCCAGCGGCAACCTCGACCTCTCCAGCCGCACCGAGCAGCAGGCCGGCTCGCTGGAAGAGACCGCCTCGGCGCTGGAAGAACTGACCTCCACCGTCAAGCAGAACTCGGACAACGCCCGCCAGGCCAACCAGCTGGCGCGCACCGCCTCCACCATCGCGGTGCAGGGCGGCGACGTGGTGGGCCAGGTGGTGACCACCATGGCCTCGATCAACGATGCGTCGAACCGCATCGTGGAGATCATCAGCGTGATCGACGGCATTGCCTTCCAGACCAACATCCTGGCGCTGAACGCAGCGGTGGAAGCGGCGCGCGCCGGCGAGCAGGGCCGCGGCTTCGCCGTGGTGGCCTCCGAAGTACGCTCGCTGGCGCAGCGTTCGGCCTCGGCCGCCAAGGAGATCAAGGTGCTGATCGACGATTCCGTCACCAAGGTCGGCGCCGGCACCACGCTCGTGCAGCAGGCCGGCTCGACCATGTCGGAGGTGGTCGACAGCGTCAAGCGCGTGACCGACATCGTGGCCGAGATCTCGGCCGCCAGCAACGAGCAGAGTACCGGCATCGAAGAGATCAACCGCGCGGTGGCGCAGATGGATCAGGTCACCCAGCAGAACGCGGCGCTGGTGGAAGAAGCCGCCGCCGCGGCGCAGTCGATGCAGGAGCAGGCCGGCGAGTTGTCCTCGCTGGTCAGCGTGTTCAAGCTGCGGGCCGGCGCCTGACGGTGCTCACGTCCCCATGAAAAAAGCCCGCGCAAGCGGGCTTTTTTTCGATCGATCCGGCTCAGGCTGCCTTCTTCGCGCCGGCCGCCTTGCTGACGAAGGCGCACGCGGCCTCGGTCACCTGCGCCGTGGTGGCCTTGCCTCCCAGGTCGCCGGTGTGCAGCGACGGATCGGCGGTGACCGCCTCGACCGCCTGCATCACCTGCGCGGCGGCTTGGTGTTCGCCCAGGTGTTCCAGCATCATCACCACCGACCAGAACGTGCCGACCGGATTGGCCAGGCCGCGCCCCATGATGTCGAAGGCCGAACCGTGGATAGGCTCGAACATCGACGGATAGCGGCGCTCGGGGTCGATGTTGCCGGTGGGCGCGATGCCCAGGCTGCCCGCCAGCGCGGCGGCCAGATCCGACAGGATGTCGGCGTGCAGATTGGTGGCGACGATGGTGTCCAGCGTGGCGGGACGGTTGACCATGCGCGCGGTGGCGGCGTCGACCAGCTCCTTGTCCCATTTCACGTCCGGAAATTCCTTCGCGACCTGCAGCGCGATCTCATCCCACATCACCATTGCGTGGCGCTGGGCGTTGCTCTTGGTGACCACGGTCAGCAGCTTGCGCGGGCGCGACTGCGCCAGCTTGAAGGCGAAGCGCATGATGCGCTCGACGCCGGCGCGGGTCATGATCGAAACATCCGTGGCGGCCTCGATCGGATGCCCCTGGTGCACGCGGCCGCCGACGCCGGCGTATTCGCCCTCCGAGTTTTCGCGCACGATGACCCAGTTCAGGTCCTCCGGCTTGCAGCGCTTCAAGGGCGCGTCGATGCCGGGCAGGATGCGCGTCGGGCGCACGTTGGCGTACTGGTCGAAGCCCTGGCAAATCTTCAGGCGCAGGCCCCACAGCGTGATGTGGTCGGGGATGTGCGGATCGCCGGCCGAGCCGAACAGGATCGCATCCTTGTTGCGCAGCGCGTCCAGTCCGTCGGCCGGCATCATGGCGCCGGTCTTGCGATAGTAGTCGCCGCCCCAGTCGAAGTCCTCGAACTCGAATCTGAATGCGCTGCTGGTGGCGGCCAGCGCTTCCAGCAACTGGCGTCCTGCGGGCACGACTTCCTTGCCGATGCCGTCGCCGGGGATGGTGGCAATGCGATACGTCTTCATGTCTGCGACCTTTCGAAATGGGTGGGGTGTGGCCGCACTGTACGCAGATATCCCGCTAAAAACCGGTGCTAAACTCAAAGCATCTTTAACTTCAATTTAAAGATCAATCATGCAAGACATCGTGCTTCCTTCGGATTTGCGCTTCTTCTCGGTGCTGGCCATGGCCGGCAGCCTGTCGGCGGCAGCGCGCGAGCTGGGCCTGACGACCGCAGCGGTGAGCAAGCACCTGGCGCAGATGGAGAGCCGGGCCGGCGTGCCGCTGGTGAACCGCACCACGCGGCGCATGACGCTCACGCCCGAGGGCGAGCTCTATCTGGAACATGCGCGCCGCATCCTGGACGAAATCGATGAACTGTCGGAGTTGCTGGGCAGCGCCAGGCGGCGCCCGGAAGGCCTGCTGCGCGTGAATGCCACGCTCGGGTTCGGTCGCAGCCATGTGGCGCCGGTGATCTCGCGCTTCGTCGCGCTGCATCCGCAGGTCTCGGTGCAGCTGCAGTTGTCGGTGATGCCGCCGCCGCTGACCGACGACAGCTTCGACGTCTGCATCCGCTTCGGCGAGCCGCCCGACACCCGGGTGGTGGCGCGCCGCCTGGCGGCCAATGCGCGCCTGCTATGCGCCACACCGGCCTATCTCAAGCGGCGCGGCGTGCCCGTCACCCCGCACGACCTGAGCAAACACAACTGCCTGGGCATACGCCAGGGCGACGAGGCTTACGGGGTGTGGCGGCTGAGTGCCGGCAGCGGCCCGGCGGCCAAGACGGCAACGGTAAAGATACGCGGCAACCTCACCACCAACGACGGCGAGATTGCGGTGAAGTGGGCGCTGGAAGGACACGGCATCCTGATGCGCGCCGAGTGGGACGTCCGCCCCTACCTGCACGACGGCCGGCTGGTGCAGGTGCTGCCCGGCTGGCGCACGCCCAACGCCGACATCTACGCGGTCTATTCGCAGCGGCACCAGATGTCGAACCGGATCCGCGCCTTCGTCGACTTCATCGCCGCCGAGCTGGCTGATGTATCGGCGTCAGGCGGCCGCCGCAGGCGCTAACGCCGGCTGCGTTCCCACGCCCGGCGCAGTCGCGCCACCGCCTGCGCCAGCTCGTCCGGCGCCATCGAGGCGAAGCCGAAGCGTATGCCGTTGATGGCCTCCCCCCGCGGCGAGAACTGGCTGCCGCTGCGCACGAACAGGCCCTCCTCCAGCGCATGCCGCGCCATGGCATCCACATCCACCTGATCGTCGAAGGTCACCCACAAGGCCAGCCCGCCCTCCGGCGCGCGCGTGGCGATGCGCCCGCCGAAGCTGCGCTGCAGGCAGTCCAGCAAGACCTCTTGGCGCGCCCGGTAATGCTTGCTGCTGCGTCGCACATGCCGGCGCAATTCGCCGTCGGCGATCAGGCCGGCCAGCATCTTCTGCATCACCGCGTCGCCATGGCTGATGAGCAGCTGGTGATGCCGCTCCAGCGCCGCCACCAGGTTCTCCGGCGCCACGATGAAGCCGCAGCGAAAGCTCGACCCCAGCAACTTGGACAGCGCGCTGATGTAGATCACGCTGCGTTGGCGCGGGTCGCTGGCCAGCGGGGGATAGGGACGACCGGCGAAATGGTATTCGTGGTCGTAGTCTTCCTCGATGATGGAAAAGCCGTACTGCGCGGCCAGCGCCAGCAGCTTCTCGCGCCGGTCAGCGCGCAGGCTGACGGTGCTGGGGAACTGGTGGTGCGGCGTCAGGTAGATGAAACGAATCGCCTCGCGCCGGCAGATGTCTTCCACCTGCTGCACCACGCAGCCGTCGACGTCGATATCGACCGTCTCCACCCGTGCGCCCAGCGACTGGAAGATGGCCCAGGCCGGTGGATAACTCAAGCGCTCCACCAGCACCACATCACCCGGGCGGATCAGCGCCGCGGCCGCCAGGTGCAAGGCCATCTGAGTGCCCGGCGTGAGGCAGATGTTGGCGGGCGTGGTCGCCAGCGCGCGCGTGGCGCCCAGCATGCCGGCCAGCGCCGCGCGCAGCTGGTGCGCGCCGTCCAGGTTGCCGTAGCGCACGCCGCCCGAGCGCAGACTGTCGCGCAGTGCGCTGCGGTAGTGGCGGTGCAGAACCGCCTGCGGCAGCAGCCGATGGTCCGGCGAGCCGTTGTCGACATACATCATGCCGCCCTGCCTCGGCTCTTTCCTGCCGGCCTGCGCGCGGCCGCGCGGCGGCAGCGCGTTCAGGTACGGCGGCAGCACCACCTCCTGGAACGCCGGCGCGAAGACGCGCGCCTGCGCACGCCCCTGTCCGTCGCGCCCCTCCTCCAGCGCCACCGGATCGAACGCCGCATTGACGAAGGTGCCGCGGCGCTGCTCGGTAACCAGCCAGCCCTTGATGGCCGCCTCCTCGTAGGCCACGATCACCGTCTTGCGATTCACGCCCAGCATGGCCGCCATCTCGCGCGTGCCCGGCAAAGGCGCGCCGGGCGGCAACCGCCCATCCCGGATGGCGCGCGCGAGGCCGGCCAGGATGTCGCGATAGGACGCGCCGCCCGATGCGCCATCCAGTTCCAGCAGGAGGCGCCAGTTTCTCATCTGGACCATATGAACTTTCACAATCTGGAGGTTTATAGGGTCCTATTCTAGCGCCACAATTCCGGTCATTCGTATTGCTTTCATGAGGAGACCAGGGTGCAGCAAGCTCACATCATCACATTGGGAAACAGCGGCAAGCGCTTCGAAGCCGGCGACGGCCTGCTGCTGGATGAGGCGCTGGCGCAAGGCGTCAACGTGCCCTTTTCCTGCCGCCGCGGCGAATGCGGCTGCTGCAAGGTGCGCGTGCTGGCCGGCGAGCACCGGGCCGATGATTACCAGGCGCTGGGCACGCCCTACCGGCTGCAGAGCGATGAACTGCTGCTGTGCCAGAGCCGCGCCTGCGGCGACATGCGCATCGACATTCCCGGCTGGTCCTTCGATGCGCCGGCCTTGCGCTTCGAAGCCCGGGTGGTGGATAAATCATCGCCGACCGACGACGTGACGCGCCTGGTGCTACAGCCGGAGAGCGCGCAGGCGCCCGAGATCCGCCCCGGGCAATACATGAAGTTCTACCTGGACGACGGCAGCAGCCGTTGCTTCTCGGTGGCCAACCTGCCCGCCGCCGATGACGGCCGGCTGGAATTCCACATCCGTCGCGTGGCCGGCGGACGCTTCTCGCAGACCATGCTGGACCAGCTGCAGCCCGGCCAGCGCCTGAGTCTGGAAGGCGGCTTCGGCGCCTGCACCTGGCAGCCGGGCGCGCATGAGGAACTGCTGCTGTTCGCCAGCGGCACCGGTTATGCCGGCATCAAGCCCATCCTGCTGGCGGCGCTGGCGCAGGAGGATGCGCCGCCGAACCGCAAGGTGACGCTGTACTGGGGCGGCCGCCGGGACGAAGATTGCTACGACCGCGCCTTCCTCGATGCGCTGGCTGCCGCACATCACCACTTCCGCTGGTTCGGCATTAACGCCGCCGACGGCCGCGTGCAAGATGCGGCCGCCGCGCGCGACCATGCCTGGTCATCTGCGCGCGTCTATGCCTGCGGCAACCCGGCCATGGTCGAGGCGGTGAAGGAGCGTTGCGCGCAGTGGGGCGTGGCCGCGCATGAGATGGTGGCCGAAGCTTTTGTGCCGTCCGGCGCCAGTGCGCCGCCGCTGGCCACAGGCAGCTTCGACCCGGTGCTAGAGCGGGTGGGCCCGCGCTATTCGCTGGACGGCATGCTGGCCGCGCGCGAACAGTCGATCCGCGCGGTGGCCCAGATCGCCGGCAAGCTGCGCATCGGCATGCGCACTTCAGAGGCGGTGGAAATGGCCGATCAGCACCTGCGTGACATGGGCGCTTCGCACACCTGGCATCCCACCTACATCCGCTTCGGCGACGACACCGTACGCACGCCGCGCCAGGGCGTGCAGCGCGAACGCGTCTTGCAGGAGAGCGACATCGTGGTGGTCGACATCGGCCCGGTGTGGGACGGCTATGAAGGCGACTTCGGCGACACCTTCGTGTTCGGCGACGAGCGCCTGCATCGCGCCTGCGCGCAAGCCGCGCGCGACGTATTCAGCGCCGCCAAGCAAGCGTGGAAGACCGGCCTCACCGGCCGCGCGCTGTATGACTTTGCCGAGGCCCAAGCGCTGCGCGGCGGCTGGATGCTGGAACGCAATCTCGCCGGCCATCGCGTCTCGGACTTCCCGCATGCGCTGTTCGGCCCGGCCAAGCTGGCCGAGATGGACATCGTCCCCAGCGAGGCGATCTGGGTGCTGGAAATCCAGCTGCGCCATCCCAGCTATGCGGTCGGCGCGTTCTATGAAGACATCCTGATCGGCTTGCCCGGCGAGGCTCTTGCTTAGTGAATCAGCAACCGGGAACCGGCATTGCGCGAGCAAGCCCTCGTCGCCAATCCGGCCGCCCTGTCCGGTGCCAGCTGAGACGCCTCAGGAGCCCGGCTGCGCGATCCACTTGGTGACGGTGGGCGCGGTCCAGGATTCGATGGCGTCGAGCAGCGGCCCCGGCGTGTCGGCGGCGACGATCATGTCGCGGTGCTCCGGCTTCATGAAACCCTGCTCGGTGGCCAGCGCCAGCATGGCGCGCATGGGCTCGTAAAAGCCGCGCACGTTGAGCACGCCGCACGCCTTGCTGTGATCGCCCAGTTGCGTCAGCGTGGCGACTTCAAACAACTCCTCGAAAGTACCGAGGCCGCCGGGCAGCGCGATGAAGGCGTCCGCCAGTTCGGCCATGCGCGCCTTGCGCACACGCATGTCGGCCACGATCTCATGCGAGCTCAGGCCCGCGGCCAGGTGACCGCGCTCATGCAGACGGCGGGTGATCACCCCGGTCACTTCCGCCCCGGCGGCCAGCGCCGCCTCTGCCGTCACGCCCATCAGGCCCTTGTTGGTGCCGCCGTAGACCAGCCGGATGCCGCGCCGTCCCAGCTCGGCGCCGAGCGCACGGGCGGCGTCGCCGTACTCGGGCGAGTTGCCGAAGTTGGAGCCGCAGAACACGGCGATGCTGCGAATGCGGGAAGATGGGGCGAGTATCATGATGTCTCCAGGGCGATAGGCGCGCTCTGCGGCGCTGGAACGCAGGCAAATCTGCTGACGCGACTATAAAGAAAAAACCGCCGAAGACAAAAGGAAAAACGCCCGCAGTCGCGGGCGTCTTCTTTGGCGCGGCCATCCATGCGACGACAATGCTAGCCGACGAGATTGACCGGCTGGCCGGCGACATAGGCCTCGATGTTGTCCACCAGCTGATCGGCCAGACCCTGGGTGGCTTCGTCGCTGGCCCAGGCCACGTGCGGCGTGAGCAGGAAGTTGGGACGCTCCAGCAGCGCCATGAACGGATGGTCCGGCGGCGGCGGCTCCACGCTGACCACGTCGAAGCCGGCGCCGCTGATATGGCCGGCCTCCAGCGCCGGCCCCAGCGCCGCCTCGTCGACCAGGCCGCCGCGGGCGGTGTTGATCAGCAGCGGCTTGCGCGCCATCTTCGCGAACTCGGCAGCGCCGATCATGCCCCTGGTGTCAGGCGTCAGCGGGCAATGCAGGCTGATGATGTCGGCGCGCGCCAGCACCTCGTCGAAGGCGGTATAAAGCGGCCCCATGTCGCTGCGCCCCTTGTGCGCGGCGAACAGCACCTGCATCCCCAGCGCGCGGCCCATGGCGGCGGTAGCCTGGCCCAGCACGCCGTCGCCGATCACCCCCAGCGTCGCGCCGGCCAGATCCTTGATCGGGTAATCGAAGAAGCAGAACTGCCCGGACGCCTGCCAGCGGCCGCGGCGCACCGCGTCCTGGTAGGCGGCGATGCTGCGACGCAGGGCGAAGATGAGCGCGAAGGTGTGTTCCGGCACGGTGTGGATGGCGTAGTTGCGGATGTTGCTGACCACGATGCCGCGTGCGCGACAGGCTGCGATGTCGACGTTGTCGGTGCCGGTGGCGGCAACCGCCACCATCTTCAGGCGCGGGGCGTCGGCAATCGCTTCAGCGCTCAGTTTGGACTTGTTCAGCACGACGATGTCGGCGTCGGCGATGCGTGCAGCCACCTCCCCGGGCGCGGTGTAGTCGAACACCTGCAGGCGATGTGCAAAGCAGGGTTGGCGCAGCGTGGTCTGCGGCGGCAAGGTGGCGCGGTCGAGGAAGACGATGTTCATTGCGTTGCTCATGGCATTCAGGCTCCGGTAGCGCCAAGCAGGCGCGTGGCTTCGAGGACGACGGCCTCGGCGGTGATGTTGAAGTGGCGATACAGCACGTCGGCCGGGCCGGGCGCGCCGAAGCCCTTCATGCCGACGAAGCCGCCGCGGCTGCCCAGGTATTGGTCCCAGCCGAAGCGCACGGCCGCCTCCACACCCACGCGCACGGCGCCGGCGCCGAGCACGCCGGCCCGGTAGGTCGCGTCCTGCTGGTCGAACAACTCCCAGCACGGCAGCGAGACCACGGCGGTGGCGATACCCTGCGCTTCGAGCTGCGCGCGGGCCTCGACGGCGATGGCCACCTCCGAGCCGGTGGCCAGCAGCGTCACCTGGCGCACGCCGCCGTTGGTGTCGGCCCCGGCCTCAGCCAATACGTAGCCGCCGCGCGCGCTCAGGTTGTCGGCGCTGAATGTCTTGCGCACCGGCGCCAGCGTCTGGCGCGCAAACACCATGCTGACCGGACCGGTCTTGCGCTGCATCGCGGCTTCCCAGCACTCCACCGCCTCGGTGGCGTCGGCCGGGCGCATCACCCACATGTTGGGCATGGCGCGCAGCGAAGCCAGGATCTCCACCGGCTGGTGGGTCGGGCCGTTCTTGCCGATGCCGATCGAGTCATGGCTGAACACGTACTTCACCGGCAGCCCCATCAACGCCGCCATGCGCATGGCCGGGCGCTCGTAGTCGGAGAAGGCGAGATAGGTCACCGAGTACGGGATGATGCCGCCGTGCGCGGCCATGCCGTTGGCCATCGCGCCCATCAGGTGCTCGCGCACGCCGCAGTGCACGTAGGCGCCGCCGCGGTTGTCGGCGGTGAAGGCCTCCAGCGGGCCCTTGTGTGCGGTCGGCGCTTCGAGATCGGCGCAGCCGACCATGCGCTCGGGGATCACCTCCGAAAGCAGCTTGTTGATCGCGGCCGAGATCAGGATGCCGCCCTGCGCGTTCTCGGGCTTGATCGCATCCTTCTTGAAGGTCTGCAGCGCGTCCTGCCAGTTGGCCGGCAGGTCGCCGCGCATGATGCGTTCCAGTTCGGCGCGATCGGCCGACGGCAGGGCCGCGACCCGCGCCTGCCACTCCTGATATTGCGCATCGCTGCGACGGCCGAAGGCGCGCCATTGCGACAACACCTCCGACGGCACCTCGAACTGGCCGTGCGGCCACTTCAGCAGCTCGCGCGCGGCCTTTGCATCGTCGTCATAGAGGCGCGCGCTGTGGCCGCCGCGCTGGCCCTGCACGCGCGGAATGCCGCGGCCGATCACGGTGCGGCAAGCGATCATCGAAGGCCGGTCGACACTGCGCACCGCATCCAGCGCGCGCGATACCGCATCGATATCGTGGCCATCGACCTCGACCACGTTCCAGCCCGCCACGCGGAAGCGCTCGGCGACGTCTTCGCTGATCGAGAGCTCGGTCTTGCCGTCATCGGTGATCTGATTGTCGTCCCACAGCAGGGTCAGCTTGGACAGGCGCAGGTGGCCCGCCAGCGAGATCATCTCCTGGCCGATGCCTTCCTGCAGGCAACCGTCGCCGACGAAGGCGTAGGTGCGGTGGTTGACGATGCCGTCGCCGAAGCGCGCGTTCAGGTAGGCCTCCGCCACCGCCATGCCGAAGGCGTTGGCGATGCCCTGGCCGAGCGGGCCGGTGGTGACTTCAATGCCCAGTCTGGGATCGTATTCCGGATGACCGGCGCAGTGCGAGCCGAACTCGCGGAAGCTTTTGATCTGGTCCAGCGAGATGTGCTCGTAACCGGTCAGGTAGAGCAGCGAATACAGCAGCATCGAGCCGTGCCCGTTGGAGAGCACCACGCGGTCGCGATCCCACCAGGTCGGCTGCGCGGGGTTGAATCTGAGGTGCTTGGCGTAAAGCGCGGTGGCGATCTCGGCCATGCCCAGGGGCACGCCCTGGTGACCTTCGGTCGCGCGCACGATGGCGTCGATCGAGAGGAAGCGGATGGCGTGCGCCAGCGGCTGCAGTGTGTGTTCGCTCATGGCAATGACGCGGCCGGGCACAACGCCCCGGACGCTTGTCTCCGTTTTTTATAAAAGGGACTTCATTGTTTTCGACGGCCTGCTGCGCAGGCAAGCGATGAAAATTCAGGGATGTCTGAATCCCTGTCATCTGCCCCGTTGCAGGGCCGCTAGCGCGTCGTCTGGCTGGCCTGGGCGGCTTCGTCCCGCAGCCACTGGAGGAAGCTGATGACTTCCGGACGCGACTTGTTGCGCGCCGGACATACCGCGAAGTGTTGCGTCAGGTCCAGCACCAGCCCGGTGCGAAACACCGGCTGCAGGCGGCCGCTTTGCAAATGCTCGGCGGCGAAGGCGTCGCTCTCGAACACCACGCCCAGGCCCTGCACGGCGGCCTCGATGCTCATCATGGCGCGGTCGAAACGCAGCGCGATGCGCTCCGGACGCAACTCCGGCGCGTACTTGGCGAACCACTCCGGCCACTGCAGCAGGCTGCCGCGCGACTGGATCAGCGGCGACTGCACCAGGTCGGCCGGCCCTTCGATGCGGTGCAGGGCGAGAAAGTCGGGACTGGCCATGGGGATGATGCGTTCGGCCAGCACCGGCTCGATTTCCAGGTCCGGCCAGGCCGGCACGCCGCAGCGGATGTCGAGGTCGACCTGGCCGATCTCGAAATCGGAAAAGTCGGGCGAGGCCGACAAACCCAACGAGATATCCGGATGCAGCTTGGCGAAGCGGCCGATGCGCGGCATCAGCCACAGGCTGGCGAAACTGGGGCTGGAGTGAATGTGCAGCGAGTTCTCGACGCCGTGGCGCAGGTCGTCGGTGGCGGCGTTGATCGCGCCCAGCGCGCCGGCCACGCGCTTGAGATAGGACTGGCCGGCGGGCGTCAGTTCAACCCCCTTGGTGGAGCGCTCGAACAGGCGCAGGCCGAGCAGTTTTTCCAGTCGCGCGACCTGGTGGCTGATGGCCGAAGGCGTGAGGTGCAGCTCGGCTGCGGCGAGGTTGAAACTCTTTCTGCGCGCGATCGCTTCAAAAGCCATCAGGGAGGTCAGCGGAGGAATCATGGCGTTCGAAGCTCGTCTCTTTCTGGTGTCTTTTTTGATGTCTTCGCCGATTTCTGATGCGGCGCAACATGCACAGGTTCGAAGTATTCCTGAGATTTTATCGTTTGCCCCCTCATTTGCAACAGCAGCAAAATCAAGTCTCCGATAGATGATGGGCGGCGTGTTGCCGCAGCTTCACCACTCCATTCCACACGACACTGCAGACGATAAACATGGACGATCCGAAAGCCTTCCTGAAGATGTTGTTCGACAGCGCGGTCAGCTACGCCCAGCCGGCCGACGTGCTGTCCGGATTCATGCCCCGACCACCCAAGGGCCGCACCATCGTGGTCGGCGCCGGCAAGGCCAGCGGCGCGATGGCGCATGCCTTCGACGCGCTGTGGCCTGCCGACGCCCCGCTGGAAGGTCTGGTGGTGACGCGTTACGGCCATACGCCGCCGCTTGCCGCCGACGCCCGCCGCCGCATCGCCGTGGTGGAAGCCGCGCACCCGGTGCCTGACGACGCCGGGCTCGATGCCGCGCAGCGCATGCTGGCGCTGGTGCAGGGGCTGGGCGCGGACGACCTGGTGATCTGCCTGATCTCCGGCGGCGGCTCGGCCTTGCTGACGCTGCCGGCCGACGGCATGAGCTTTGTCCAGAAGCAGCACGTGAACCAACAGCTGCTGGACTGCGGCGCAGGCATCGTCGAGATGAATTGCGTGCGCAAGCACCTCTCGCGCATCAAGGGTGGACGCCTCGCGCTGGCGTGCGCGCCGGCGCCGCTGATCACGCTGGCCATCAGCGACGTGCCGGGCGACGACATCTCGGTCATCGCCAGCGGCCCCACCGTGCCCGACGACACCACCTGCGCCGATGCGCTGGCCGTGATCCGGCGCTACGGCATCGAGGTGCCTTCTTCTATCGTGGCGGCGCTGGAAGCCGGCGCGCTGGAGACACCCAAGTCCGGCGATCCGTGCTTTCGCGCCAATGAGGTGCACCTGATCGCCACGCCGCAGCGCTCGCTGGAAGCGGCCGCGGCGGCCGCGCGCGCGGCCGGGATCGAGGCGCATATCCTGTCCGACGAAATCGAGGGCGAGTCGCGCGAGATCGGCAAGATGCACGCAGCGCTGGCGCGCTACATCGCGCGCGACGGCACGCCGCTGAACCGGCCTTGCGTGCTGCTGTCGGGCGGCGAGACCACGGTGACCATCCGCCCGCGCGCGCCGGACGCGCCCAAGGGCAAGGGCGGACGCGCCGGCGAATTCTGCCTGGGCCTGGCCGAGGCCTTGCAGGGCTATCCGGATATCTGGGCGCTGGCGGCCGACACCGACGGCATCGACGGCGTGGAAGACAACGCCGGCGCCTTCGTCACGCCCGACACCGTGGCGCGCGCCGCGGCGGCCGGACTGAAGCTGTCCGAGCATGCCGCTCGCAATGACTCCCACCGCTATTTCCAGGCGCTGGACGATCTGTTCGTGACCGGGCCGACGCATACCAACGTCAACGATTTCCGCGCGATCCTGATCCTGTAACGCGGCATTTTTCGCGCCTGGCGCGGCCTGCATGAAGAGATGATGGTTCATCACTTCTCCATGACAAACCATCACTTGTCGCAGGATCGGGAAAGGTTGAACATCGGTGCCAGAACAACAGGGCCTGTTCACATTAGATCTGCGAGTGCGAGTGGCCAGCAAGCGTTGCCTGCCTAGGCGCAGCGACGCGGCGTAGTGGTGCTACGGCAAGGAGCTGTAACAACGGCAGGCGACGCTTGCTGGCCGCTCCCGGAGGGTTGCCCCCAGGAGCAACGCATCTCGCAGATCTAATGTGAACAGGCCCTACGGAGACACAGGCGAGCGGCCGCAAGAGCTGCATGCCAGGTTGTAATGAAACGCTGCACAAGGAAGTTGCCGTCACTGCACGCACCGCAGCCAACGACCGCCCGCATTGTCTCCAGTGTTCCCTACTAGAACGCCCACTTACTGGAGATATATTTCATGCTGCTCAAGGACAAAGTCGCCATCATCACCGGCGGCGCCGGCCTCAACGGCCTCGGCTTTTCCACCGCCCGCCTGATGGCGGCCCAAGGCGCCCGCGTGGTCATCCTCGACCTGGCGCAAGCCGAACCTGCATCGGCCGCCGCCCGTTTGGGCGAGGGCCATCTCGGCCTGGTCGCCGACGTGACCGACAAGGCTTCCTGCGAAGCGGCCGCCGCCGCCGTGGTCAAGCAGTTCGGCCGCATCGACATCCTGGTCAACAACGCCGGCATCACCCAGCCGGCGAAATTGCTCGACATCACCGGCCGCGACTACGACCGCATCCTGGATGTGAGCCTGCGCGGCACGCTGTACATGTCGCAAGCGGCGCTGCCGGCGATGCGCGCGCAAAAGAGCGGCTCCATCGTCTGCATTTCCTCGGTGTCGGCGCAACGCGGCGGCGGCATCCTGGGCGGCCCGCACTACTCGGCGGCCAAGGCCGGCGTGCTGGGCCTGGCGCGTGCGATGGCGCGCGAGTTCGGCCCGGAAGGCATCCGCGTGAACTGCGTCACGCCGGGCCTGATCTCCACCGACATCAACAAGAACATCCTCTCCGCCGAGAAGAAGGCCGAGATCGCCGAGACCATTCCGCTGGGCCGCCTGGGCGGACCGGACGACGTCGGCGGCGTGTGCGTGTTCCTCGCCAGCGACCTCTCGCAATACTGCACCGGCATCACGCTGGACGTGAACGGCGGCATGCTGATCCACTAAGCCGCAGCTATCCCGGCGCCGGCCAAGGGGGCCGGTGCGCACTTGTCGACATCAGAACACCCAGAACATTCAAGGAGACCAGACATGAGCAACGAGACCACCAAGAAATCCAGCAACGCCATGAGCCGCCGCCAGGTGCTGAAAGTGGGCGCTGCCGCCGCCGCGCTGCCGCTGTTTTCGATCATGACCCGTCCGGCCAATGCGGCTGAATTCACCTATAAGTTCGCCACCGGCCAGGATCCGTCGCACCCGGTCAACAAGCGCGCGCAGGAAGCCATCGACCGCATCCGCAACGCCACCAACGGGCGCATGGAAATCAAGCTGTTCCCGGCCAACCAGCTGGGGTCGGACACCGACCTGATGTCGCAGATCCGCAATGGCGGCGTCGAATTCTTCAACCAGGCCAACACCGTGCTGTCGACGCTGGTGCCGGCCGCCGGCATCGTCAACACCGGCTTCGCGTTCCACGATTACGGCGATGTCTGGAAGGCCATGGACGGCCAGCTGGGCGCCTATGTACGCGCGCAGATCGAGAAGGTCGGCCTGCTGACCATGTCCAAACCCTGGGACAACGGTTTCCGCCAGATCACCACCTCCACCAAGCCGATCAAGAACGCGGCCGACGTCAAGGGCGTGAAGCTGCGCGTGCCGGCCGCGCCCATGCTGACCTCGCTGTTCACCGCGCTGGGCGCCAGCCCCAGCCCGATCAATTTCAACGAGGTCTATTCCTCGCTGCAGACCAAGCTGGTGGAAGGCCAGGAAAACCCGCTGGCCATCATCAGCACGGCGCGCCTGTATGAAGTGCAGAAGTACTGCACCATGTCCAACCACGTGTGGGACGCCTACTGGATCCTGGGCAACCGCCGCGCCTTCGAGAAGCTGCCCAAGGACATCCAGGAAATCGTGCGACGCGAGCTCGACAAGGCCGCCACCGACGAGCGCGCCGACATCGCCTCGTTCTCCGGCTTTGCCCGCAACGACCTGGCCGGCAAGGGCCTGCAGATCATCGAGCCGGACAAGGACTCCTTCAAGGAAGCGCTGGCCAAGGCCAACTTCTACAAGGACATGAAGGCCAAGTTCGGCGATGAAGCCTGGAAGCTGCTGCAAAACAGCGTCGGGAGCCTGGGATGAGCGCGCTCTCGCTGGAGCGGCCGGCTGTCGATGACAGCTCGCTGCCGGCGCGCATGGAGAACTGGCTGGGGCATGCCATCGAGATCCCGGCCGCCGCCCTGGTGGTGGGCGAAGTCGCCGTGCTGCTGGCAGGCGTGGTGATGCGCTTCATCTTCAACAGCCCGATTCCCTGGGCCGACGAACTGGCGTCCATCCTGTTCCTGTGGCTGGCCAACCTGGGCGCGGCCGTGGCGCTGCGCCGCGGCACCCACATGCGCACCACGGTGCTGGTCAACTTCATGAGCGAGCGCGGCCGCGCCTGGGCGGAAACCCTGGCCGTGGTCGCGCCCTGCCTGATGCTGCTGATCCTGATGCAGCCGATGTGGGAGTACGCGGAAGACGAGATGTTCGTGCAGACCCCGGCGCTGGGCTGGCCCAACACCGTGCGCGCGGCCGCCGTCGCCACCGGCGCGGCGCTGATGATCGCGCTGAGCCTGCTGCGCATGTCGCGCCAGCGCCTGGTGGACTTCATCGGCGCGGCGGCGACCATCGCCGTGGTGGCCGCCGCCATGTATCTGGGCGCCGGCTGGCTGCAGAGCATCGGCAACTGGAACCTGGTGGTGTTCTTCGGCGTGGTGCTGGCGGTGTCGGTGCTGCTGGGCATCCCCATCGCCTTCTGCTTCGGCCTAGCGACGGTGGCCTTCATGCTGACCGTGACCACCAGCCCGCTGGCGGTGGTGGCCGGCCGCTTCGACGAGGGCATGAGTTCGCTGATCCTGCTGGCGGTGCCGCTGTTCATCCTGCTGGGCCACCTGGTCGAGATGACCGGCATGGCCAAGGCGATGGTGGACTTCCTGGCCTCGCTCTTGGGCCACGTGCGCGGCGGCCTGAACTACGTGCTGCTGGGCGCGATGCTGCTGGTGTCGGGCATCTCCGGCGCCAAGACCGCCGACATGGCGGCCGTGGCGCCGGTACTGCTGCCCGAGATGAAACGCCGCGGCAACCACGAGGGCGAACTGATTTCGCTGCTGGCGGCGTCCGGCGCCATGGCCGAAACCATTCCCCCCTCGCTGGTGCTGATCACCATCGGCTCGGTGGCCGGCGTGTCGATCGCCGCGCTGTTCACCGGCGGCATCATGCCCGGCATCGTGCTGGCCGTGCTGCTGGCGGTGCTGGCGCGCTGGCGCAGCGCCGAAGTCGTCGAGGGCTTCAAGCGCGCGCCCGGCAAGGTGGTGCTGCGCTCGCTGGTGATCGCCCTGCCCGCGCTGCTGCTGCCGATGCTGATCCGCACCGCGGTGGTCGAGGGCGTGGCCACCGCCACCGAAGTCTCCACCATCGGCATCGCCTACGCGGTGGTGGCGGGGCTTCTGGTCTACCGCCAGTTCGACTGGAAGCGCCTGTACCCGATGCTGGTGGACACCGCAGCGTTGTCCGGCGCCATTCTTTTCATCATCGGCACCGCCACCGGCATGTCGTGGGCGCTGACGCAGTCCGGCTTCTCGCACTCGCTGGCCGAGGCGATGACCAGCGTGCCGGGCGGCAAATACGGTTTCCTGCTGGTGTCGATCGCCGCCTTCATCGTGCTGGGCAGCGTGCTGGAGGGCATTCCGGCGATGGTGCTGTTCGCGCCGCTGCTGTTCCCGGTGGCCAAGGCGATCGGCGTGCATGAGGTGCATTACGCGATGGTGATCATCCTGTCGATGGGCGTGGGCCTGTTCGCGCCGCCCTTCGGCCTGGGCTACTACGCCGCCTGCACCATCGGCCGCGTGCATCCGGACCTCGCGGTCAAGCGCATCTGGCCCTACCTCGGGGCGCTGGTGGTGGGCCTGCTGATCGTGGCCTTCGTGCCGTGGTTCTCGATCGGGTTCCTGTGATGGCTCCGGGCGGACCGCAACGTATTCAATCAACAAGGAATGTTCATGTCTGAGAATTTGGCAAGTCTGCGCGAGAGCGCATATCGGATCCGCCGCTACGCCGTGCGCATGGGCGAGGTGCAGGGTCAGGGCTACATCGGCCAGGCGCTGGGCTGGGCCGATGTGCTGGCGGTGGCCTACAAGCACGCCATGCAGCTGCGCCCGGCCGAGCCGGAATGGGTCGGGCGCGACCGCTTCCTGCTGTCGCACGGTCACTATGCGATCGCGCTGTACGCGGCGCTGATCGAGGCCGGCATCGTGCCGGAAGAAGAACTGGAAAGCTACGGCAGCGACGACAGCCGCCTGCCGATGTCGGGCATGGCGGCCTACACGCCGGGCATGGAAATCTCGGGCGGCTCGCTGGGCCAGGGCTTGGCCATTGCGGTGGGTATGGCGCTGGGTCTGCGCTATCAGAACAACCCGGCCTTCATCTACAACTCCATGTCGGACGGCGAGCTGGACGAAGGCGCGACCTGGGAGGCGGCGATGGGCGCGGCGCACCACGGCCTGTCCAACCTGATCTGCCTGGTCGACATCAACAACCAGCAGGCCGACGGCCCCTCCAGCAAGATCATGGGCTTCGAGCCGCTGGCCGACAAGTGGACCTCGTTCGGCTGGCACGTGCAGCGCGTGGACGGCAACGACCTGGCGGCCGTGGTGAAGGCCTTCGACGCGGCGCGCAAGCTGAAGGAAGCCAAGCCGCGCGTGATCCTGTTCGACACCCTGATGGGCAAAGGCGTGCCCTTCCTGGAGCAGCGCGAGAAGAACCACTTCATCCGTGTCGATCCGCCTGAATGGCAACAGGCGTTGTCCATCCTCGACCAGTCCCATCAAGAAGGAAACCAAGCATGAATACCGTCGCCGACAAGAAGCCGCGCCTGACCACCTCGGCCATGATCGCCTCGATCGCCGGCGAGGGCCAGCGCGTGACCGCCGCACCGTTCGGCAAGGCGCTGGTCGAATACGCGGCCGAGCGTCCCGAGATCGTCGGCCTGACCGCCGACCTGGCCAAGTACACCGACCTGCACCTGTTCCAGAAGGCCTATCCGGAACGCTTCTTCCAGATGGGCATGGCCGAACAGCTGCTGATGGCGGCAGCCGGCGGCATGGCCAAGGAAGGCCTGGTGCCGTTCGCCACCACCTACGCGGTGTTCGCCACGCGCCGCGCCTACGATTTCATCCACCAGGTGATCGCCGAAGAAAACCTGAACGTGAAGATCTGCTGCGCCCTGCCCGGCCTGACCACCGGCTACGGTCCCAGCCACCAGGCCACCGAAGACCTGGCGATGATGCGCGCCATTCCCGGCATGACCATCGTCGACCCGTGCGACGCGCTGGACCTGGAGCAGGCCGTGCCGCAGATTGCCGCCCACCAGGGGCCGGTCTACATGCGCCTGGCGCGCGGCAACGTGCCGCTGGTGCTGGACGAGTACGACTATAAGTTCGAGCTGGGCCGCGCCAAGGAATTGCGCGACGGCAATGACGTGCTGATCATCTCCAGCGGCTTCATGACCATGCGCGCGCTGGAAGTGGCCAAGGCGCTGGAAGCCGATAACGTCAGTGTGGCGGTGCTGCACTGCCCGACCATCAAGCCCTTCGACGAGGCCGCCGTGGTGGAGCAGGTCAAGCGCAAGAACCGCCTGGTGGTGGTGGCCGAGAACCATTCGGTGGTGGGCGGCCTGGGCGAGATCGTCGCCACCACGCTGATGCGCCACCGCGTGCATCCGGCCGGCTTCGAGATGGCCGGCCTGCCGGACGCCTTCCTCGACGCCGGTGCCCTGCCCACGCTGCACGACCGCTACGGCATCAGTTGCGAGGTGTTGAGCCAGCGCATCAAGGCGTGGCTGAAATAGGCAGCTGAACGCAGCGGCGTCCCCGCTGACGCACATTCCTCGCACGCCAGCATCAGCACGGGCGGCCCGGACTCCGGGTCGCCCGTGTTTTTTTGCGCGCGCCGACCGCGCCTTCATTGACGCAACAAAGTTGCAATTAATGCGCCCGGCATGACTTCCAAATAATGATTTTCTGGGCGCTTCGGTTAGACTAGCTCCGAATCAGGGGAAATCCGTCCGGATCCCCGCATTGCCTGATCACCCCAACAACAAGAACAGCCCCCGTTCGTCATTGGTTTGACGTTCGTTGGAATCATATTTTCGATTCCGGAATAGGAAGTTAACTTTGAATCGCGCCGTTCCTTCAGAACCGCCCTCCCCGTCGGCACATCCGTCCGGCCTGGATCAGCTCATCCTGGCCGACCAGTTGACCGCCGTGCGCCACACCGTGCGACTGTCCATGCCGGTCAACGCAGTGTTGGGGATCATCTCGGCGGCGCTCGCCTGGAGCGCCGGCAAGCTCGATATCGCGCTGATCTGGCTGGCCTGCTCCGGCGCGGTCAACCTGTCGCGTCTCCTGGCCTGCCGCCTGCCGGTGGCGCGCGTGGCGGCGCTGCCGCTGCTGGCCCTCTTGCCGGGCAGCAAGGGCAAGAGCGCTGTGGAGCTGAACCTGCGCGCGCACTGGATCCTGGCCCTGATGTCCGGCCTGGTGTGGGCCGGTGTGCCCTTCCTGTGCGAGGGCTACACCACGCCCGAGACCCTGTTCTACCTGACCTGCGTATGCGGCATCACGGCCGGCGCCGTGACCCACGGCTTCGCCTTCGCCCGCATCCCGATCTGCTTCATCACCCCGCCGCTGCTGTCCATCATCGTCTGCCTGGCCTGGCAGGGCGACACCGTGCGCGTGGCGCTTTCGCTGGCAGTGCTGCTGTATCTGGCGGCGCTGATCCGCGGCGCGCGCGTGAG
The DNA here is from genome assembly GCF_017814915.1 of Herbaspirillum sp. LeCh32-8. Lineage (GTDB taxonomy): Bacteria > Pseudomonadota > Gammaproteobacteria > Burkholderiales > Burkholderiaceae_D > Herbaspirillum. The sequence goes on from NZ_JAGIPZ010000003.1 coordinate 41,856, forward strand.
CGAGAAGCTGGTGTCCGACGCCAGCGCGTCCAAAAACCGCGCCACCTCGGCCACCCAGGCGCTGGAGATCGCCCACCGCGAACTGGGCGTGTTCGCCGAGAAGATGCAGTACCAGGCCGAGCACGACCTGCTGACCGGGCTGCTCAGCCGCGCCGGCTTCATGCAGAAGACGCAGGCGGTGGCAACGCCGCGCGCGCAGTCGCTGTGCATGATGTTCCTCGACCTGGACGGCTTCAAGGTCATCAACGACGCCTACGGCCACGACGCCGGCGACCAGATGCTGATCGAAGTGGCGCGCCGCCTGGAGAGCACGCTGGCCGGCGCATTGACGGATGAATTCACGCTGGCGCGCCTGGGCGGGGACGAGTTCGCGATCCTGTATCAGGCAACGCAGCGCACCGACCCGGCTGCGATCGCGGCCCGACTGATCGCGGCGATCCGGGCGCCCTATCCGCGCCTGCCGAACCGCCATATCGGCCTGAGCATCGGCATCCACCTGTCGGACGCCGACGACATCAACGAGATGCTGATCTGCTCCGACGCGGCGATGTACGAATCCAAGCGCCGCGCACGCAACCAGTACAGCTTCTTCACCCCGGTGCTCAATGCGCGCCTGCAGATGAAGCGCGACGTCGAGCGCGACCTGGCCGCAGCGCTCAAGAACGGCGAGCTGGAGGTGTGGTTCCAGCCCATCATCCAGCGCAACGGTACCGCGCTGGAAGGCTTCGAGGCGCTGCTGCGCTGGCGTCATCACAAGCACGGGTGGATCGCACCGCCCGACCTGATCGAGATCGCGGCGCTGGCCGGCCTGTCGGAAGAATTGCTGCACTTCATCGTAGGCGAGGTGACGGAGATGATCCGCTTCCTGCACGCCGCCGGTCGCAGCGAACTGCGCGTGGCGATGAACATCTCCCCGCGCGAACTGGAACGCATCCTGATCGACGACCTGGTGGGCAGCAAGTTGCAGGAGTTCGGCCTGCCGGCGGCGATGCTGGAAATCGAGATCACCGAAGAAGCCGCGCTCGACCTGCAGGCCGCGCGCCAGACCCTGGCGGCCTTGTCGGAACTGGGCGTGAGCATCGCCATCGACGACTTCGGCGTGGGTTATTCCTCACTGGGCGTGCTGCGCCAGATGCGCGTGTCGCGCGTGAAGATCGACCGCAGCTTCGTCACCGGCTTGAACGACAGCGCGGAGAACCAGGCGCTGGTGCAGGCGGTGCTGCAGCTGGCGGAGTCGTTCAACTTCCTGGTGGTGGCCGAAGGCGTGGAAAGCGTGGAAGACCTGCGCATGCTGCAAGACATGAACTGCCCGGCGATGCAGGGCTACTACTTCTCGCCGCCCATGCCCGTGGCGCAGGCCCGGCAATGGATAGGCGGCGCGGCTGTGATGGCCTGAGGAGCGTAGCCGCGACCGCTCTGCGTTTGCATGCAGCGCCTCAGTTCACATGCAAGTGGCCGCGGCCGATCGCGGCGACGCTGGTCACGCCCAGCAGGCCCATGTCACGCTTGACTTCCTGGCCGATCAACTCCAGCGCGCGGGCCACGCCAGCCTCGCCGCCGACGGTGGCGGCGTAATTGAAGGGGCGTCCGATCCAGGCCGCTGCAGCGCCCAGTGCCAGCGCCTTCAACACGTCGGTGCCGCGGCGCACGCCGCTGTCTAGCATCACCGGCAAGCCGCCGGCCGCTTGCAGAATTTCAGGCAACACCAGCAAGGGTGCGACGCTGCCGTCGAGCTGGCGGCCGCCGTGGTTGGAGACGATCACGCCGTCGGCGCCCAGCTGATGAACGCGTGCAGCGTCGGCGCCATTGAGAATGCCCTTGATCACCAACGGGCCGCGCCACATCTTGCGCACGCGCGCAACGTGCTCCCAACTCAGGTGGCCACGATCGGAGAAATCGCGCAGCACATTGGACGACATGATGGGTGCGCCGCGCGTGGCGTAATTGTTCTCGAAGTGCGGCATGCCATGGCGCAGCAAGGTCCGACCGAAAGTGCCCAGCAGCCAGCGCGGATGCGTCAAGCCTTGCCAGGCCAGCGATACGCTGGGCCGCAGGGGAGTGGAGAAACCGGCGCGAATATTGTTTTCGCGATTGGCCGACACTGGCGTGTCGACCGTCAGCACCAGGGTCTGGACGCCGGCCGCGCGCACGCGGTCAATCAACGCGTCGATCTGATCCTGCCTGCCGGGCAGGTAGGCCTGGAACCAGGTTTCCGGAGCGGCCGCCATCACTTCTTCCAGCCGGATCAGCGAGGAGCCGCTCATGATGCAGGGGACGTTCGCTTTCTTCGCCGCCAGCGCCAGCGCGACGTCGCCGCGATAACTGGTCATTGCGGCCAGCCCCATCGGCGCCACGCCTACCGGCATCGCATAGCGCGTACCGAACAGCGTTACCGAGATATCCACCGCAGATACGTCCACCAGTACATTGGGCTTGAAGGCATAGCGCGTGAACGCGCTGCGATTGGCGTTGACAGACTGCTCGTCCTCCACCGCCCCCGACACGTAGGCATACAGCGGATGCGGCAGCAGACGCCGGGCCGCCGGCTCGAAATCGTGCAGCGACAGGAAGCGCTTGAGGTTCGCGGTGCTCATAATTACCTGGGAAAGATGGACGGACTGCCGCCGGCTCCGTGCAGAGGGCCGGCGGCAGTGCAACTGAAACCGGCATCGAAAGCCAAGTATCGCCTTACAGGCCGAACGGCTTGAGCACCTTGTCCAGCCAGGCCTGCTCCACCTTGCCGTTGGCGATCTCGGCCTTGATGCCATCCTCCATCGCAGCGGTGTTGCGCGCCGCCTCGATCAGCGCCGCGGCCTGCGCCTGACCAAAGCTGACCAGGCCGTCTTCGTCGCCCACGATCAGGTCGCCCGGATGGATCACCTGGCCGTCGATGCTGACCGGCACGTTCATCTGCGCCGGCCCGGTCTTGTAGGGACCGCGGTGGCTGACGCCGCGCGCATAGCAGGGGAAGTCGGCCGCCTCGAAGGCCGCCGTGTCGCGCACTGCGGCGTCGAGCACGAAGCCCACGCAGCCGCGCTGCTGCGCGTACAGCATGATCAGCTCGCCCACCAAGGCGTTGCTGGTCTCGCCGCCGCCGTCGACCACCAGAACGTGACCAGGCTGCATCATGGTCAGGGCCTTATAGATCAGGAGGTTGTCGCCGGGGCGAGTCTTGATCGTCAGGGCGGTGCCCACCAGCTTGCGCGAGCGGTGGATGCGGCGCAGGCCGGTGACGCCCGACAAGCGTTGCAGGTTGTCGCTCAGGTGAGAGACAACAATGTCCTGCAGGGCAGCCACGACGTCGGCGGCGGCCACCGCGGGCGCGGGCTGGAGAAGGAAAGGGGATGCCGTCATGCTTGTCTTTCAGTCGAAGGCGTAATCGGAAGGGCTCAGGGCGCGACGGTAGTGTCGTCCACCGGCTCGGCGATGGTCAGCAGCACCACGAAGCTGATCAGCGAGCCGACCGCCATGAAGGAGAACACGTAGTCCCAGCCGTAGTGATCCAGCAGCATGCCGGTGGCCAGCGGTGCGATGGCGCCGCCGATCTGGCCACCCATGTTGACCACCGAGCTGGCGATGGGGAAGGTTTTCTTGTCGGCTACGCCCATCGGATAGGCCATGTAGGCGGAAAAACCGAAGCTGAGCAGCACGCCGGTCAAGAACAGCAGCGCCCCGTAGCTCACCGGATCGGCCGGCGAATTGATCAGGGCGTACATCATGCCGGCGGTAGCCAGTGCCGAGAGCATCATGCCCGGCTTGCGGCGTTTGGCCAGCAGGCGGTCGGAGACCATGCCGCCCAGCAGGTTGCCGATCACCGCGCCGACCCAGGGGGCGGCGGCAACAAAGCCCATATTCATCACGGAGAACTTCTTGACCGACAGCAGGTAGGTCGGGATCCAGGCCAGCAGCACGTTGGAGATGCCCAGCTGGAAGCAGTAACCCAGCGCGCAGCCCAGCACGTTCCAGGAGCGGAACACGCTCTTGCTGTCAGTCAGCGGTGCCAGCTTGCGGGCGCGCACGAACTTATCCAGCCAGGCCGGCGCAGGCTTGCCGACCTTCGCGGCGCGCGCCGCGGCCTGATCGACCGCCGCCGCGCCGGTGATGTAGTCCAGTTCCTGCTGCGACACGCGCGCGCTTTGCGCCGGATGGTTGGTCACCAGCAGATACCAGAGTACCGAGAACACCAGGCCGGGCACGGCAAAGAAAATGAAAATCTCGCGCCAGCCCCATAGCGCGATGATGGCCGCGCACACCGGCGGCACGATCACCGGGCCAAATTTCACGGCCGACAGGAAGATACCGCTGGCGGTGCCCTTTTCATGCGGCGGGAACCAGTTGTTGATGGTGGAGGCGATGCCGACTGGCAGCGGGCCTTCCGCCAGGCCGAGCGCAAAGCGATAGATCTTCAGGCCGAGAATGGAGCTGGTGGTGCCGATCAGGCCCGTGAACAGCGAGGTCAGGATCATCGCGCCGGTGAAGATGCGACGCACGCCGAAGCGGCTGGTGGCAAACCCCGAAGGCAACTGCGCCAGCGCATAGGCGAACAGGAACAGGCTCAGCAAGGCCCCGGCCTCGGTATTGCTCATCGTGAATTCCTTGCGGATGAATGGCAAGGCAACACCGATGTTGGCGCGATCGGCCGCGGCGATGGTGTAAATCAGGAAGATCATTGCAGCGACCACCCAGCGGAAGCGGGTTGGTCGCGTCGGGTGCGACACTGCGGACGAGGCCTCGCGGCCCGATGGTTGCGACATCGATATCTCCGTATAAGAATTGTGGCGGCACCTGGTTCGGCGACGGGCGCCTGTTGTGTTTTTATGCCGGCGTCGATTCTAAATACGATAGATAGGGACGTAAAATGAGATATACGACGATAATATAGTCACCTTAGGACTATATTCTGCGTTTCCTGCCCCTGCTCTGTCCCAGCTCACGCACCATGCTTTCCCACGCCATCGATACTTTCGTCACCATCGTCCGCACCGGCAGCCTGAGCGCCGCGGCGGCGGAAATGAACTTGACCCAGACCACCATCAGCAAGCGTATCAAGGCGCTGGAAGAAGAACTGGGCATGCAGCTGCTGGAGCGCGGCAAGGGTATTCGCCAAGTCAAACTGACTGCCAGCGGCGAAGAGTTTTCACGCATCGCCGAGCGCTGGAGCCTGCTCTCGCGAGAGGTCAACATCTTGAGTTCGCAGGGGCCGCGACTGAGCCTGACCATTGGCAGCGTGGACAGCTTGAACGTGTTCGTCTTCCCGCGCCTGTACCGCGCATTGCATGAGGAACATCCATCGCTGAAGATGGATATCGTGACGCTGCACTCGTATGAGATGTACGACATGATCGAGCGCCGGCAACTGGATCTGGCCTTCACGCTGCGCGAGCGCAGCATGCCCAACGTGAACGTGGAAGTGTTCTTCTCCTCGCCGATGGTGGTACTGAGCCTGCAATCGGGACGCGCCGGATCCGGCCGCAAGGTAAGGCCGCAGGCGCTGTCCGCCGACCACGAACTGTTCGTTCCCTGGGGTCGCCAGTTCGACGCCTGGCATGATCGCTGGTGGGATCCGCTCACGCCGTCGCGCATCAAGCTCGACAGCGGCCACCTGATCCTGTCTATGCTGCACCATCCGCGCCAGTGGTCCATCGTGCCGCTGTGGCTGGCACAGGCCGCGGCCTCCAAGGGGCCGTTCATGTACCGCGAGCTGACCGACGCTGCCCCGCCTTACACCTGCTACAAGCTCACCCACAAGCAACCCACGGTCAGCACCGGGCGCAGCCTGGAGATCGTGGCGCGACATTGCACCGAGTTGTTCGACGGCGATGCGGTCAAGCCTTACCTCGGTTGGGATCGCGGCGGCTGAGGTCTGAGGTCCGAAGCTTGCCACCGTATCAGGAGAGTTTGGCGGTGCTCGCCTGTGGATAAGATAGGGACTGAAGAAATAAACCGTGAAGAACGACAAAGGCCCGCGTCTGCGGGCCTTTTGCTGTGCATGGCCGATGTGGCGCGCCGCGCCTCAGTCCAGCTTCTCGTGGAAGTCGGACGCGCCGCGCTTCCAGTAGGCCGATACGCGCATGGCTTCCTTGGGATGCGCCTTCTCCTCGGTCAGCACGGCACGCAGTGTCTTCATGGTCGACGCTTCGCCGGCGGCCCAAATGTAGCCCTCGCCGGACGGCGGCACCAGAGCGCGCACTGCCGCCACCAACTCTTCGCCGGACGGCACCCACTTGATCTCGACCTCGGCCTGGCTCTCGAACTCGCGCAGGTCGCCGACGTGGGCGATTTCGGCAATCACGGTGACCCTGGCGCCGGGGCCGAATTCCTTCAGGCGGCGGGTGATCGCCGGCAACGCCGACAGGTCGCCCACCAATACATGCCAGTCGTAGTCCAGCGGCACCACCATCGAGCCGCGCGGGCCGGCGATGACGGCGTCCATGCCGACCTTGGCCTGGCGCGCCCAGTCGGTGGCCGCACCCTCGGCGTGCAGCGCGAATTCCAATGTGAGCTCGCCGCGTTGTGGGTCGTGGCCGGTTGGCGTATAGTCGCGCCGAATCTGCTCACCTGTCGCATCGGCAAAGACGAACTTGACGTGGTCGTCGAAGGACATCGACACAAAGTCCTTCAGCGCTTCGCCGCGAAAGGTGATGCTCAACATGTTGGCGCCGGTCTGCCGCGTCGCCGCGACCTTGACGTCGCGGAACTTCACTTCGTGGCGAATGCGCTGCACAGTGCGTGGTGTTGTCATGGCGTCCATGGCCGTGGCTCCCAAATTAGTTGATAATGTCCCCATTATGAAAACACAAGTTGATAAAGTCAACCATTCACCTGCTGCCGACAGGGTCTTTGACGCCATCCATACGGTGATGCACCTGTACCGTTCCAGCCGCTCGCAGGCCTTCCGCGAGGAGGAGCGCGACATTACCCACATGGAAAGCCGGGTGCTGGATTATTTCGCGCGTCATCCCGGCGCCACGCAGAGCGACCTGGTGCTGCATTCCGGCCGCGACAAGGCCCAGCTCACGCGGCTGGTGCGCGGGCTGCGGGACCGGGGTTATCTGGAGGCGCAGGAGGACGAGCAGGACCGGCGCAGTGTGCGCCTGTCGCTGAGCGCGCAGGGCCAGACCCTGCAGCGCCAGTTGCGCAAATCCGGCGCGCAGATCCTGCAGCGCGCGGTGGAAGGCTTGTCAGCCGAGCAATGCGAAGAGCTGGTGCAGTTGCTGCAAGTAATGCAAGGCAACCTGGAGCGGCAACGCTAGGCGTGGGACCTGAAGGCAGACATCAGCCGCGCCGGCGCGTGGCCCACCAGCAGGCGAAGGAGCCGGCGGTGACCATCACCACCCCCTGGAAGAAACCGGCGCCCGGGCGCACGCCCAGCCAGGCGCTGGCCAGCAGCGCGGAGAGCACCGGCGCGAAATAAGAAGCGGTCGCCAGCAGCGTGATGCTGCCGTGCTGCACGCCGTGGTTCCAGCAGGAATACGCGGTGGCGGTGAGCGCGCTGAGCACCAGCACCTGCGCCACGCCGGCCAGGTTGAAGGAGAGCGCCGGCTCCGCGCTCAACGCGTACTTGATCCACAGCAGCGTCGCGGTTGCCACCAGAAACAGCGGCACGGCGTTCTTGCCGTTGCCGACGCGGCGCGTCAGCACCGAGTAGGCGGCCCACAGGATGGCCGCACCGAAGGCCAGCGCGTAGGCCGGCGGATTGCTTTGAATGTTGGCCCACAGCAGCGCCGGCGACCAGGCGCCGTCGCCCTTCATCACCCACACGATCCCCGCGAAGCACAGCAGGATGGCCGGCGGCAGCAGCCAGGAGCCGCGCTGCTGGCGCATCAGCGTGGCCAGCAGGATGGTCAGGCTGGGCCAGAGATAGTTGATCATGCCCAGCTCCAGCGCCTGCGCGCGACCATGCGCCATGCCCACCGACAAGGCAAGCGCCACTTCATACGCCACGAACAGCGCGCCGCTACCCAACAGGTAGGCGCGCGGCAACTCGCGCACCCTGGGCCAACCCACCGACAAGGTGGCGAAGGCGGCGCTGGCCGTGAAGATCAACGCCCCGCCGCCGGCCGCGCCGAAGATCTCGGCGATGCTGCGAATCAGGCCCAGCGACGCGCTCCACATCAGCACCGCCGACATGCCGATCAACGTCGACGTACTGGCGCTGATGTCCTTGATCTTCACGCTTGCCCATTCGCTCACTGCATTGACCCCGAAAATGCCGCCGCGTCGCCGCGACCGAAGGGCGATATTTTAATCGCCGCCACACAGCGCTGCGGCAATTTGCCGCACGGCTGCCCATCCCGGTGATACGCCTGTATCATGCTCGCGTTTGGTGCGCGCCGCCGGTCTTCTGCCGGCGGCCGTTAAACGGGAAACACGCGCCGGCGCCGCCGCCGGCCAACGTGTGCTGCCCCCGCAACGGTAAGACAGGCGCCGCATGTCGATATGCGGCAGGTTGCCTCCTCGGTCCACTGTGCCATCGGCATGGGAAGGCGTGGCAGCCGGCTCTGTCAGCCCGGATACCGGCCCGAACGATGCCAGCGGACGGCCGGGGTGTGCCGGCCCGCCTGGCAAAGCCGTTGCCTTTTTCAGCGACATCATCGCATGCGTCCGACGCCGTGGTCGGAGCGCAGCCTGCGCACGTGCGTGCCATGTGCAGGCTGCATGCGTATTTGATATTCGTATTTGATAAATGCAACACAGTTGCAATACAATGCACAACTCGCGCCGGCGCCAGTCGCCTCGCTTACGCACAACAACATGCGCCGCACACGCTTTGCGGCATGCATCAACAGGGGAAGCATCGTCCATGAAGAATCCGGCCATCCGGCTCGCCGTCCTGAGCCTGTTCGCCCTCGCGCCCGCCAGTCAGGCGCGTGCCGCTGAGACCGACACGCCCGCCACCGGCGTCACCGATGGCGGCTTGGCGCCCATCGTCATCACCGACGATGCCGAGCGCCGTCCTTACCGGGCCGCCCGCAGCAGCAGCGCCACCCGCACCGATACGCCGCTGCAGGAACTGCCGCAGGCGGTGCAGGTGGTGCCGCGCCAGTTGATGGACGATCTCGGCGCCACGCGCCTGGACGACGTGCTGCTTTACGTGAGCGGCGTGGCGCGCCAGAACAATTTCGGCGGTCTGTGGGACAACTACTCCATCCGTGGCTTCTCCGGCAACGAGAACGGCGGCATGAATATCCTGTGGAACGGCTTTGCCTCCAACCGTGGCTATGCGCCCCCGCGCGACACTGCCAATGTGGAGAGCGTGGACTTCCTGAAAGGCCCGGCGGCCGCGTTGTACGGCAACAGCGAGCCGGGCGGCACCATCAACGTGGTCACCAAGAAGCCCCAGTTCAAGGCGGCCAACGCGCTGGACCTGACGATCGGCACCAACAACTTCTACCGCAGCGCGCTGGACTCCACCGGCGCGCTCTCCAGCGAGGTCGCCTACCGCCTCAACGCGGCAATGGAGACGCGCGGCAGCGTACGCGACAACATGCGCAGCACGCGCGAGTTCCTGGCGCCGGCGCTGACCTGGGCGCTGGGCGACCACACCATCCTCAACTACGAGGCCGAGTTCCTGCGCCAGAAGGCGCCGCTGGACCGTGGCGTGGTCGCGGTCAACGGCAATCCCGGCGCGTTGCCGGCTTCGCGCTTCCTGGGCGAACCCGGCGACGGCGACGTCAAGATGGAAAACCAGAACCACCTGCTGACGCTGGAGCACCGTCTCAACGAGGACTGGCATCTGCGCACCGGGGTATTCCACAAACAGGGCACGCTGGACGGCTACTCCACCGAAGCCTCGTCGCTGCGCGCCGACAACAGCACCCTCTGGCGCCAGCGCCGCTACCGCGACTACAGCTGGCACGACACCTCGCTGCAGGCCGAGCTCGGCGGCAAGTTCGCCACCGGCGAGCTGCGCCACGAAGTGCTGGCCGGGGTGGAAGCCGACTGGATGACGCTGGACCAGCGCATGCTGCGCATCAATCCATCCGCCGGCGCGCCGTATGCAATCGACATCAACAACCCGGTGTACGGCCAGGCGCAGCCGACCCCGCTGCCCAACACCGACACTGCCGAGCACCAGACCAGCACCGGCCTCTACCTGCAAGACCAGCTGAGCCTGGGACGCTGGCGGCTGCTGGGCGGCGTGCGCGCCGACAACTTCCGCTCCACGCTCGACAATCGCCGCACCGCCGTCAGCACGCGCCAGGACAAGGGCGCCGTCTCGCCCCGCCTGGGCGTGACCTACCTGTTCACCGATGCCCTCTCGGCCTACGCCAGCGCCAGCAAATCGTTCCGCCCCAACAGCGGCAGCGACGTCAACGGCAACGCCTTCAGTCCAGAGACCTCGCGCGCCGGTGAACTGGGCCTGAAATGGCAGAGCGAAGACCGACGCAGCGGCGCCACCCTGGCCGTGTTCGACATCGCCAAGCAGAACGTGCTGACCGGCGACCCGGCCAATGCCGGCTTCTCCATCGCCGCCGGCGAAGTGCGCAGCCGCGGCGTGGAGCTGGACTACAGCGGCAAGCTGGGTCGCCACTGGCGCCTGACCGGCAACTTCGCCTACACCGACGCCTACGTCAGCCGCGACAACACGCTGGCCATCGGCTCGCGCCTGGTCAACGTGCCGCGCGCCTCGGGCAGTGCGCTGGCAGTGTATGAAGACGCCGATGCGCGCGACGGCGTGTGGGGCGTGGGCGGCGGCGCCAGTTATGTGGGTGAACGCACCGGCGACCAGGCCGGCAGCTTCAAGCTGCCCGCCTATGTGACGGCGCGCGCGCTTGCCTACTGGCAGGTGACGCCGCAGGTGAAGCTGTCGCTAGACATGAACAACCTGTTCAACAAGCGCTACTACGCCAGCTCTTACAACAACCTCTGGATCATGCCCGGCGACGAACGCAGCGCGACCTTGAGCATGAACCTGAAATTCTGACGCGCCGCATGCCAGCTCCACAGATAAGGCGACGCCGCCTGCTCGCCACGGCGGCCATCACCGCCGTCGGCAGCGCCATGCTGCCGCACCGCGCGACCTTTGCGCACGGCGACGACAAGACCCATTCGCATGCCATCGACGCCGCCGGCGCCGACGTACTGACGGTAGTCGGCCCGTGGGAGATGACCGGACTCGATCCCTCCCGCTCCGGCTACATGTTCGCGCGCATGGAAGTGGTGGAGACGCTGCTGGAAGTGGACGACGGCGGCAATCTGCTGCCCGGACTGGCCGCCGACTGGCACGCCCGCGCCGATGGCCTGCAATGGCGCTTCACGCTGCGCGCCGGGCGCCGCTATCACGACGGCACGCAGCTCACTCCGGCCAGCGTGCTGGCCTGCCTGCAACGCGCGCAGGCGCGCCCTGGGGTACTCGCGCTGGCGCGCATCAGCGCCATGCGCGTGGAGGGCGCACAGCTGGTGGTCGAGCTGGAGCAACCGTTCACGGCCCTGCCCTATCTTTTCACGCATTACAGCACGCAGATCCTGGCGCCGACCTCGTTCGACGCCGCCGGCAACGTCATTCGCATCATCGGCAGCGGTCCGTACCGCATTGCCTCGCTGTCGCTGCCGCAGCAGTTCGACATCGAACGTTTCGCGCCCCATGACGATGGCAAGCCGGCGGCGCGCCGCATCGCCCGTGCGCGCTACATCAGCGTGGCGCGCGCCGAGACGCGCACGCTGCTGATGCAAAGCGGCCAGGCCGACCTCGCCTTCTCGCTCGACCCGCCCAGCATCCGCGCCTTGCAGCACAATCCGCGCGCACAGCTGGTGTCGGCGATGCTGCCGCGCACGACCTTCATCAAGCTCAACGCCGGCCATCCCTTCCTGCGCGACGTGCGCGTGCGGCGCGCCATCGCCCTGTGCGTGGAGCGCCAAGGCATTGCGCGCGCATTGCTGCGCGATCCGGAACTGGGCGCAACACAGCTGTTCCCGCCGTCCCTGCGACGCTGGCATGACGCCGCGCTGGCGCCGCTGCGCACCGACCCGGCTGCCGCGCGGGCCTTGCTGGATGAGGCCGGCTGGCGCATTGCTGCCGACGGCATCCGACGCAACCAGGACGGCGAACGCCTGACGCTGAATCTGACTACCTTCGTGGATCGCCCGGAGCTGCCGCTGATCGCCGCCGCCCTGCAGGAGGAGATGCGCCAGATCGGCATCGCCGTGCGTGTGGTGATCGGCAACTCCAGCGACATCCCCGCCGGCCACCGCAGCGGCACGCTGCAGATGGGCCTGGCGGCGCGCAACTTCGGCAACCTGCCTGATCCGGTCGCCACGCTGCTGCAGGATTTCGGCGCGCAAGGCGGCGACTGGGGCGCGATGGGGTGGAGCCATCCCGATCTCGCCGCAGCGCTGGCGCGCCTGTCCTCAGGCGCCGGCGGACAGACTGAACGCACGCGCATCGCCGCGGTGCTGCAGGATGAATTGCCGGTCATCCCGGTGGTCTGGTACCGCCAGACCTGCGCGGTCAACCGACGCGTGGCCAACGCCAGCATCGACCCCTTCGAACGCAGCTACAGGATCTCGCAACTGCAATGGACTTGATGCCTCTCCTTTCCCCGGCCGGCTGGCGCAGGCTCGCGCCGGCGCTGCTGCGCCGCCTGCTGCAAGCGACGATGGTGGCGCTGCTGGTCGGCACGCTGTGCTTCTTCATGACGCGCATGCTGCCCGGCGACATGGCCTATCGCATCGCCGCCGGCCGCTACGGCTACGACATGGTCACCAGCGCGGCGGCAGATGCGGTGCGGCATGAGCTCGGACTGGACCGCCCGTTGCTGGCGGCACTGGCCGAGTGGTGGTCGCGCCTGTTACAGCTGAACCTTGGCCAGTCGCAGGTCACCGCGCAACCGGTGTTGACGGAACTCGCGCACCAGCTCGGCCCGACGCTGCGCCTGTCGGCGCTGGCCATGGTGCTGTCGTTGCTGCTGGGGCCGCCGCTGGGCGTGCTGGCCGGGCTGCGCCCCGGCGGCGTGCTCGATCGCGCCACGCTGGCGCTGTCGGTCGGACTGCGCGCCCTGCCCGCCTTCCTGCTCGGCCTGGTGCTGGTGCTGCTGTTCTCGGTGCAACTGGGGGCGCTGCCGGCGGCCGGCCATGGCGACCACGGCAGCATCCTGCTGCCGGCGCTGACGTTGGCGCTGGGCTTGGCCGCCGTATCGTGCCGGGTGGCGCGCGACGCGATGGTGAGCGTGCGCTCATCCGCCTACTTCGGGTTCGCCCTCACCAAGGGCTTGAGCGAGCACCAGGCGCTGGCGCGGCATGGCTTGCGCAACGTCGCCGCGCCGGTGGTCGCCTACCTCGGCGTGCAGCTGGTGATGCTGGTCGAAGGCGTGGTGCTGGTAGAAACCATCTTCGCCTGGCCCGGCATCGGACACGCGCTGGTGCATGCCATCTTCGGGCGCGATGTACCCATGATCCAGGGAACGGCGCTGGTGCTGGGCCTGATGTTCGTCCTCTTCAATGCGCTGGTCGACCTGGCCTGCGCACTCATCGATCCGCGCCGCCGACCATGAGAACCGAATCCTTTCCCCCGGCTCCCGCCGTCCCCATGCGCGCGGGCCAACGCATCGCCGTCGCCCTGCTGCTGGCCATCGCCGTCTTCGCCCTGCTGGCGCCCTGGCTGAGCGGCGGCGACCCGGCGCGCCAGCAACTGGAGCGCTTCCTCGAAGGCCCCAGCCTGACGCATCCGCTCGGCCTGGATCACCTCGGCCGCGATATGCTGGCGCGCCTGGCCCACGGCGCCCGCCTGTCGCTGTCGCTGGCCTTGCTCAGCGTGATGAGCGCGGCCATTCCGGGCACCGCGCTGGGCCTGCTGGCGGCCTGGCATGGCGGCTGGCTCGAGCGCGCCTTGTCGGCCATCGCCGACGCCGTGCTGGCGCTGCCCGGCCTGCTGCTGGTGTTGCTGCTGGCGGCATTCGCGCCCGGCGGCTTCTGGCCGCTGTACGTGGGCATCGCGCTGGCTCTATGGGTGGAATATTTCCGCGTGGCGCGCGCGGCCGCACGCATCCTGCTGGCCGGGCCGCAGGTGGAGGCCTCGCGCATGCTGGGCTTCGCTGCCGGCTACATCGTGCGCCGCCAACTGCTGCCCGAATTGCTGCCGCGCCTGTTCACGCTGATGCGCTTCGGCTTCGCCGGCGCGGTGCTGGCGATGTCGGCGCTGGGCTTTGTCGGCGTTGGGCTGCAACCGCCCACGCCCGAGCTGGGGGTGATGATGATCGAGCTGCTGCCCTATTACAGCGAGGCGCCGTGGCTGATCGGCTCGCCGGTGCTGCTGCTGTTCCTGACGCTGCTGGGCTTGCTGCTGCTCTCGCGCGAACAGGAGCCGGCATGATGAGCAAGAAACACAAGGACATCGCGCCAACGCCCGTACTGCGCGTGCAGGACCTCGCGGTGCTGCATCGTCAGGACGCGCTGGTGCAGGGCATTTCCTTCCAGATCGCGGCCGGCGGCGTGTTCACGTTGCTGGGTGAAAGCGGCTCCGGCAAGTCGTTGCTGGCACAGGCGGTGATGGGGAAATTGCCGGCGCAGCTGCGCTGTGAGGGCAGCATCGAGCTCGCCGGCCGCCGCAGCGACGCCGCCGACCAGCACGCACGCCATGCGGCATGGGGGCGCCAGATGGCGCTGCTGCCGCAAGAACCCTGGCTGGCGCTGGATCCCACCATGCAGGTATGGCGCCAGGTAGCGCTGACCTATGAGCTGGTCAGTCGCGCCGCGCAAGACAGCCAGAACGACAGCTTGCGCACCGCACGCAACGGTGCCCGCCAGGCTGCGCTGGCCGATCTTGATCGGCTGGGGCTGGCGCAAGCGGCGCACAAATATCCGTTCATGATCTCCGGCGGCATGGCGCAGCGCGTCGCTTTCCTGGCGACCCATGCGACAGGAGCGCCGTTGATGATCATCGACGAGCCCACCAAGGGCCTGGACCATGAACGACGCAACGACATGCTGGCATTGTTGCAGGCCGCGCAGGCCGAGGGCATCGGCCTGCTGTGCATTACCCACGACGTCTGGCTGGCGCACGCGCTGGGCGGCGAGGTCGGTGTGCTGCTCGACGGCAATCTGGTGGAGCATGGGCCGGCCCGGCAGGTGCTGGAACGGCCGCAACACGCCTACACGCAGCGGCTGCTGGCGGCCGATCCGCAGCGGTGGCCGCATGCGACGCCCTCCGCGTCGCATGATGTCGACCACGCCACACCGGTGGTGGAGATCACCGGCCTGGCCAAGTCCTTCGGCGAGCAGCACCTCTTCAGCGGCATCGATGCGCGTATTGCGCCCGGTGAGGTGGTCGCCGTCAACGGCCCCAGCGGCGCCGGCAAAACCAGCTTCGGCAATATCGTGCTGGGCCTGCTGCAGCCGGACGCCGGCAGCGTGCGGCGCGCGCCCGGCTTGCCGGCCACGGCGTTCCAGAAGCTCTATCAGGATCCGGTGGCGGCCTTCGTCCCCGGACTGACGCTGAAGCAAGCGCTGCGCGACCTGATCCGCCTGCACCGACTGGACTGGCAGGAGCTGGAGTATCTGCTGCAACGCATGCGCCTGCCGCTGGAACTGCTGGAACGCAAACCCGGCCAGGTGTCGGGCGGAGAGCTGCAGCGCATCGCGCTGGCGCGCGTGCTGCTCCTGAAGCCGGCCCTGATCTTCGCCGACGAGCCCACCTCTCGGCTCGATCCGCTCACCCAGCAGGAGGTGGTGCAGTTGATGCTGGAGCAGTGCCGCCGACATCGCAGCGCATTGCTGCTGGTGACCCACGATATCTATCTGGCGCGCAACGTGGCTGATCGCAGCATCCGGTTGGGCTGAGCGCATCAGACAGGCATGCCGTGCAAGCAAAAGGGCCGCATCAAAGCGGCCCTTTTTTACAGGCTGGTCCCCTCAGGTAAGCAGGATCAGCAGCAGGATGAGGGGGATCGGCACACCCAGCAGCCACAGCAAAATGGCACCCATGATGGTCTCCTTATGCGTTGAGGTTGGTGTCGGCGAGGTTCTCGCGGCGGCGAACCGGGCCGTCGCCGAACAGCTCCACACGGTCGCGCATGCGGCCGCCGAAGGTGGCGAACAGGCTGGCGATGAAGGCGCCGCACAGCAGGGAAAGGAACATCCACATCGCGCCGTAGGCAGCCGCCTTGCGGGTGGCGTCGGCAGCTTGCTTGGCCTTGGCGCCGGCCTCGTCAATGGCCCGCTGGTAGGAGGCGTACACGTCGGCCACGCGCTTCTCGGCGTCAGCCTGGCCCATGCCGGTGCGGCGCGCCACGATCTGGCCGATGTAGGTCTTGTCGGCCGCCGCCAGGCTGCCGCTGCGCAGGGAGTAGGCGAAGATGCGCGTTACTTCCAGCCGCTGCGCCGGCGACACGTCCGACTCGGGCGGCGTGGCGTTGGCCGGACCCGGCACTGCCAGCGGTGCTGACTCTGCAGCCGGTGCGGGTGCGGCCGGGTTAGCGGGGGTGGACGACGCCGCAGCAGGCGCGCCGGTGCTGCCGCGGAACAGGGTATCGATGAAGTAGCCGGACATGCGGTCGGCCAGATTGACCGCCTCGCCCGGGTTCTGCGCCGCGCCGGCGCCTGCCGCAGCGGCCGTCATGCCCAGCGCCGAGCCGGCCACGCCCAGGGTGCGCGCGCCGCCCGAAATGACCGTGCCGACCGCCGTGCCCAACAGCGCGGCGGTCGCCAGCGACGCCACCGACCAGGCCAGGAAGCCGTGCGCGGTGTCGCGGAAATACACTTCACGGGTGTGCACGCCGGCCCACTTCACGCGCAGGCGCCCGGCCAGGAAGCCGCCGACGGCGGCCGCCGCGATCTGGGTGAACACCAGCCAGCCGGCGGTCGAATAACCGATCGCCTTGGCCGACAAGCCTTCGCCCGACCATGGCGAGATGGAGGAGAAGCCCAGGCCGAAGCCGAGCATCACCAGGATGAAGGACAGCGCCGCGGCGGCAAACGCCCCCGCAAAAATCGCGCCCCATGAAACGCCGGACGCGGCGGAGGCCTCGGGCCCCGCTTCGACGGCATGCAGTGGATGAGTTGCCATGTGTCTCCTCGCTTTCTTGATGAGCAGGACTCCGCAGGTGCGCGGATCTGGATTTCATTAAGACAGGCTGACTGTAGCGAGCTCGGCACGACGCGGGCTATAAGACGACAACGCGACATGCCGTAGGAGAGTTGGCGAAGGGGTGCCGGAAGAAGGGAACTGCGGAGGAAGCCGCAAGGTTGGCTGCGAACGCAAGCATGCGCTGCAGCGCCGTGCCCGTTGGACACGACGCCGCCCGGGGCGACCGGCAAGCTCGGCCGCGCGCCGGTGCTTACATGCGATCAGCCTCGACGATGGCCTGCGCGAACTCGCGCGGGGCCTCCTGCGGCAGGTTGTGGCCGATGCCGCCGGACAGCGTGTGGTGCGCATACGGGCCGGAGAAGCGCTTGCGATACGCCACCGGATCCAGGTGCGGCGCGCCGTTGGCGTCGCCCTCCAGCGTCACGGTCGGCACGGTGATGACCGGAAAAGTACCCAGGCGCTGTTCCAGCGCGTCGTATTGCGTCTGCCCCTGCGCCAGGCCCAGGCGCCAGCGATAGTTGTGCACGACGATGGCCACGTGGTCCGGATTGTCGAAGGAGGCGGCGCTGCGGGCGTAGGTGGCTTCATCGAAGTTCCACTTGGGCGAGGCGGTCTTCCAGATCAGGCGGTTGAAATCCTTGCGGTACTTGTCGTAACCGGCCACGCCGCGGTCGGTGGCGAGATAGAACTGATACCACCAGTCCAGCTCAGCCTGCGGCGGCAGCGGCTGGCGGCCGGCGTCGACGTTGGTCATCAGGTAGCCGCTGACCGACACCAGCGCCTTGACGCGCTCCGGCCACTGGGCGGCGATGATGCAGGCGGTGCGCGCGCCCCAGTCGAAGGCGCCGAACACGGCGCGGCGGATCTTCAGCGCATCCATGAAGGCGATGATGTCCAGCGCCACCACCGCCTGCTGGCCGTTGCGCACCGTCGAATCCGACAGGAAGCGGGTCGTGCCGTAGCCGCGCAGGTAAGGCACCAGCACGCGATAACCGGCGGCGGCAAGCGCCGGCGCGACGTCGACGAAGCTGTAGATGTCATACGGCCAGCCGTGCAGCAGGATCACCACCGGCCCGTCGGCCGGACCGTCCTCGGCGTAACCGACGTCAAGCAGACCGGCCCGGACCTGCTTGAGCTCGCGAAAGGAAGTGTGGCCGCCGGCGGTAACGCCGCCCAGCAGGCTGTTGGCCTGGGCATGCGCGCTGCCCGAAAGGCCGAACTGCGCCGCCACGGCGGTGGCGGCTGCCACGCCGAACAGGCGACGGCGCTGAAGATTGATTTCGTTGGACATCTTGTTCTCCGGTTGTGTGGAAGGGGCAAGACGGAGAATGCGCGCGCCATGTATCGCGCTTGTGTATGGGAAAGCGCCGGATTGCAAGGCTTTGTACCTTGTACGGCGGCAGATACATTGGGATACGAAAGGGGCGGTTGGGGTTGTCCGATGCGCCGCCTTGCCGTCGAGCGCTGATCGACCTCCGGTGCGGCGCGACGGACGACACTGGATCCCTGCTTTCGCAGGGACGACGGGTTCAATGAAGCGGGAGTCTGCCTTGCAACTGCTGAAGCTTGATGCAGCCAGGGTGACTGGCGCCAATGAGAGGTGCGACGAACGACGCTGGATCCCGGCTTTCGCCGGGATGACGGATTAAGCGAGATAGCGAGCCCCCCTATCGATGCTGCAGGCGAGCAGCGCCCCCACGAGGCCGAAGGCGAGGCTGAACGGAGGCGATGCCGCAGGCGAGGAAGAAACAGCGCGATGCCGCAGGCGAGCTCCATCCCGATGCCGTAGGCAAGGCGGATGGCATTTCCCCTTGTGGGCCAGCCGTCGGAGCGCGGGGAAAAATGGATCAGCAAGGCAACCGGAGCGCAGCGACTTTGCCTTGCCCATTTTTCAGCGCGCTCCGGCGGGAACCCCGAAGGGGCTGGCACTTAGGGGCCGCCTTTCTTTGCTTACTTTCTTTGGCGGAGCAAAGAAAGTGAGCGGCTGCCGGGCCGCACCCGGCGCTCCGTTCCGACCGGAGAAAGAAAAGCACAAAGCCAGTACATCTGCATGCAGCAAGACCAGACTACCCAACACGTCCAACAACAAGCACCCGTGAAGCGCAACAAACGACGCTGGGTCCCTGCTTTCGCAGGGACGACGGATTCAATCGAGAACGAGACTGCCTTGGCGATGACGGATGAAGCTTGATGCTGCCTGGGTGATGGATGCCGGCGCCGAAGCAGCGCAACGAACGACACTGGATCCCGGCCTGCGCCGGGATGACGGAGGATGGCGTACCGAGCACGGCATACAACGCTCTGTGATTCGGAGCACTCAGCATCCTATGGTCAGCCCAAAGAAGCCACCACCAGCTCCGCCTCCAGCCCACCTCCCTCACGATTTCTCAACACCAACGAACCATTCAAGGCCTCCGCCAGCTGCTGCGCAATCGCCAGTCCCAGCCCAGTCCCGCCGGTGCCGCGATTGCGCGAAGACTCCAGCCGGAAGAACGGCTGGAACACCGCATCAAGCTGGTCCGCCGGAATCCCCGGCCCGCGGTCGCGGACGAACACCGCCACCCGCCCGCCGTCCAGCAGGTGCGCCTCCACCTCGGCCGAGCCGCCGAACTTCAAGGCGTTGTCGATCAGGTTGGTCAGAATGCGCCGCAAGGCATGCGAACGCGTCACCAGCGCCAGGCCCGACACCGGCAGCGGCTCGGGCATGGCGACATCGCGCCCGGTGTCCTGGTAATCGAACACCATGCTTTCCAGGAACGACGCCAGGTCGATGCGCACCGGCGCTTCGGTGCTGCCGTGCGCGCTGCGCGCGTAGGCGATGCCCTCCTGCACCAGGCGCTCGATCTCGGCCAGGTCGTGCATCAGCTTGTCGCGCCCGGCGCTCTCCTCGGCCATCTCGGCGCGCAGCTTCATGCGGGTGATCGGCGTCTGCAGATCGTGCGACACCGCGGCCAGGATCTGCACCCGCTCCTGCAGGTAATCCGAAATGCGCTCGCGCATGGCGTTGAAGGCGGTCGCCGCATGCGCCACCTCGACCGGGCCGTCCTCCTGCAAGGGCGGCGCGTTCTTGCTGAGGTCGAGGCGATCAGCGGCGTCGGCCAGGTCGGCCAGCGGCCGCAGCGCCAGGCGCACCGCAAACCAGCTGCACAGCACCAGCACCAGCAACTGCGCCGCCAGCACATAGGGCAGCCACTGCGTGAGCGGCTTCATGGCCGGCTTGATGTCCACCGCCAGCGCGCTGCCGTCGGACAGTTTCAGGTGCGCCTGCAGGTGTTCGCGCGGGCCGGGCACGGTTTCCATCGTGAACGGATAGCGCGCGCCGAGCGCGTCGCGGATCTTGCCGGCGATCTGCTGCGCGCGCGGCGACAGTTCGGGCACGCCGGCCATGCCTTCGCCGATCACATAGCCATAGGTGCCGCGCTGCAGCGGGCCGATCCATTCAGGACGTTCTGCTGCGGGCAGGCGGTCGAGGATGGCGACCGAGGTGGCGACGTCGTTCTCCAGCGTGTCGAGCATGACCGCGCGCGCGGCCATGTAGCGCTCCATGAAGAGCACGCCGAAGGACAGAATGTGCGCCAGCGCCAGCCCGGCCAGCAGGATCAGGAACAGGCGGGCGCCCAACGTGCGCGGCATGCGCAGCAGGCGGCGCGGCGCGGCGTGGGTGGTTGCGGCGGACGCAGCGGTGACGTTCACGTGCGCGCCTCTTCGATCTCGACCGGCATCGAGAACACGTAGCCCTCGTTGCGGATGGTCTTGATGTAGCGCGGCTCGCGCGCGTCATCCTCCAGGCGCTGGCGCACGCGGCTCACCAGGAGGTCGATCGAGCGATCGAAGATCTCGGCCTCGCGGCCCTGCGTGAGCGACAGCAGCTGGTCGCGGTTGAGCACGCGCTGCGGATGATCGACGAACACGCGCAGCAGACGATACTCGGCGCCGGAGAGCGTCACCACCGTGCCGTCGGTGGCCAGCAGGTGGCGCTCGCTGGTGTCCAGCCGCCAGGGGCCGAACCTCAGGATCTTGCCCGCCTCGGATACCTGCAGATTGGGCGGCAGCATGCGCGTACGGCGCAGCACCGACTTGATGCGCGCCAGCAGCTCGCGCGCGGCGAACGGCTTGGCGAGGTAATCGTCGGCGCCCATCTCCAGGCCGATCACGCGGTCGGTCTCTTCCGAGCGCGCGGTCAGCATGATCACCGGCGTGGCGCGGTGCTTGCCGGCGCGCAGCTCGCGACACAGCACCAGGCCATCGTCGCCGGGCATCATGATGTCCAGCACGATCAGGTCCACCGCGTTGGCGGCCACGAAAGCGCGCATCTGGCGTCCGTCGGCGGCCACGTCCACGCGCAGCCCGTTCTTTTTCAGATAGTCCGCCACCAGCTCGCGGATTTCCCTGTCGTCGTCGACGATCAGGATGTGATCGATGTGTTCCACCTGCAGCCTCTCTTGCTTTTCTGGTTTCTTCGGATTTTCCCAATCCTGTCTTTTACGTGGTGCACGCCCATCCCGCAAGCGGGCGCGGCCGCAGATTTGTACCCCAATGTATCCGGGCGGTTTGCCGACACAGCAAACGACAAAGGCGTCGCAAAGTTGCTCGAATGACATCGACGTTGCGGCGTCGCCCCGTATTTTCTCCCGATTTGTACGCGCATGTACAAGCGCCGCCGCCGGACAACTTGCGATACACAAGACCGGCTTGGGCTACACATGGCGGATACACCGGCGCGGTTTCATGCAGGGGTCGCAACACATACCGCATCCACCCTCGCAAGGAGCCACATCATGATCCTCTATCTCGCCGCCTTCTTGGGCGGGGCGCTCACACTCCTGAGCCCCTGCATCCTGCCGGTTCTGCCCTTCCTGTTCGCCCGCGCCGACCAGCCTTTCCTCACCGCGCGCCTGCCGATGCTGGCCGGCATGGCGCTGGTGTTCGCCGCCGTGGCGACGCTGGCCGCGGTGGGTGCGAACTGGGCGGTGCACGTCAATGAAATCGGCCGCATCGCCGCCATGCTGGTGCTGGCCCTGTTCGGGCTGGCGCTGGTGTGGCCGGCGCTGGCCCTGCTGCTGGCGCGTCCCGGCGTGATGCTGGGCAATGTGCTGGCCGAGCATTCGCGCCGGCGCCCGGCCACAGTGAGCGGCTCGGTACTGCTGGGCGCGGCCACCGGCTTGCTGTGGACGCCCTGCGCCGGCCCCATCCTCGGTCTGGTGCTGTCGGGCGCCGCCTGGCAGGGTCCCAGCGTGCAAACCGCCGGCCTGCTGCTGGCCTACGCCGCCGGCGCGACCAGCGCGCTGGGCCTGTGCATGGCCGCCGGCGCCCGCCTGCTGGCTGCTGCCAGGCGCCGCCTGCACGTCGGTGAATGGGTGCGTCGCGCCTTGGGCGTGGCGGTGCTGGCCGGCGTGGCCAGCGTCGCGGTGGGCGCTGACTTCACACCGCCGGGTTCGTCGCGCGCCACCGACAAGCTGGAAAACGTACTGCTGGAATGGCTCACGCCGGAGCGCAGCCTGACGGCCGGCGCGGGCGCCATGGCGGGCGCGTTGCCGCAGTCGTCCCAGACACCCCGTCCCTACCGCAGCCTGCTGCCGGTGGAAGGCCAGCTGCCTGCGCTGGACGGCGCGGTGGAGTGGCTGAACTCGGCGCCGCTGACGGTCGAGCAGCTGCGCGGCAAAGTAGTGCTGGTCGACTTCTGGACTTACTCCTGCATCAACTGCATCCGTACGCTGCCTTACGTGCGCGCCTGGGCCGAGAAGTACAAGGACCAGGGCCTGGTGGTGATCGGCGTGCATACCCCGGAGTTCGCCTTCGAGAAGAAGGTCGACAACGTGAAGAAGGCGCTGGGCGAATTCAAGCTCGGTTTCCCGGTGGCGGTGGACAGCAACTTCCGCATCTGGCGCGCCTTCAACAACAGCTACTGGCCGGCGATCTACCTGGCCGACGCCCAGGGCAAGCTGCGCTACCACCACTTCGGCGAGGGTCGCTACGAGGCCTCGGAAAAGGCCATCCAGGAACTGCTCAAGGAAGTCGGTAGCCGTGCCGGCGGACAGGCTGCGGCCGGATCGGTCGCGCCCGACGCCCCCGGCATCCAGGCCGCCCCCGACCTGGCGCAACTGGGCTCCGACGAAACCTATCTCGGCTACCGCCAGGCCACCGGCTTCAATTCGAACGAGCGTGTGCTGCCCGACGTCGCCCGCGACTACAGCGCCGCGCCGCTGGGCGTGAACCAGTGGAGCCTGGACGGCAACTGGCGCGTGGGCGCGGAGGCCATCATCGCCATGCGCGCCGGCGCCGGCATCGCATACCGCTTCTCGGCGCGCGACCTGCACCTGGTGCTGGGCCCGGACCAGGACGGCCGTCCGGTGCGCTTTCAGGTGACGGTGGACGGCAAGGCGCCGGGCGAGCTGCATGGCGCCGACATCGACGCCGCCGGTCGCGGCACGGTGGAACGCACCCGCTTGTTCCAGCTGGTGCGCCAGCGCGGCGAGGTGAAGCCGCGGACCTTCGAGGTGCGCTTCCTCGATCCGGGCGCGACGGCTTACGCCTTCACCTTCGGCTGAATGTTTTGCAAACGACCTGAAAGGAGCTGCACATGAAATCCATGATCGGCTGGCTTACCGCCGCCGCCATTTCCGCCAGTCCCTGCGCATGGGACACCAGCCAGCGCGAACTGACTGAACGCATGAACCCGACGACGCTGCTGTCGCAGGCAGCGCCCGCAAACACGATTCCCGCACCAACCACCCACTGAAAGGACGCACCATGAAGCTTTACCTGAATGAAATCTCCTCCGCCGCCTCCCGCGTGCGCATCGCCCTGGCCCTCAAGAACATCAGCGTGGAAACGCTGCCGGTGACCATCCTCGGCGAGAACCCGGAGAACCGCGGCAGCGACTACCTGCGCGTGAATCCGCAAGGCCTGGTGCCGGCGCTGGTGACCGACAACGGCACGCTGATCACGCAATCGATCGCCATCATCGAGTACCTCGACGAGCTGCAGCCCGAGCCGCCGCTGCTGCCGCAGGGGCTGGAGCAGCGCGCGTTGTCGCGCTCGGTGGCCATTGCCATCGCCGCCGAGATCCATGCGCTGGTGCCGCCGCGCATCGCGCGCCGCCTGTCGACCATCCCCGGCATGACGCCGGCCGGCCTCGCCGAGTGGAACACCCACTGGACCGTGGAAGGCCTTAGCGCCGTGAATGCGCTCCTGGCGTCGCATCGCGCCGGCCCCTTCGTCGCCGGCGACGCGCCTTCGCTGGGCGACATCCTGCTGTTCCCGCAGATGGTGAACGCCGAGCGCGCGGGCATGGACCTCGCCCAATGGCCGGCGGCGGCGGCGATCTACGCGCGCCTGAAGACGATCCCCGCCTTCGCCGACAACGCGCCGGCGCCGCGCAAGTAAGCGGGCCGGCTTCCGGTCGGCGTTCGTCTTCGCCGGATTGCGGCGGCCCTTGCGGCCGCCGCATCTCTTTTGATTTCCTTTATCCCCACCGATCCGTCGCGCTGATGAGCTCGTCGCCGCCCCCGTCATGGCGCTTTGTCTTATAAAATCCTCCGGTCACCGCTGTCCCGCAGTTGCGCAGTCCTCCCTCAACGAGCCCCGCTCACTCACCGCAGGAGTTCTCATGCAATACCGACAACTCGGCCGCTCCGGCCTCAAGGTTCCTCTTCTCAGCCTGGGCACCGGCACCTTCGGCGGCGCCGGCGCCTTCTTCGAACGCTGGGGCTCGACCCAGGGCCAGGAGGCGCAACGCATCGTCGACCTGTGCCTGGACCACGGGCTGAACATGTTCGACACCGCCGACGTCTACTCGGCCGGCCTGTCGGAAACCGTGCTGGGCCAGACCCTCAAGGGCAAGCGCCAGCGCGCGCTGATTTCCAGCAAGGCCACCTTCGGCATGGGCGACGGCCCCAACGACGTCGGCTCCTCGCGCCATCACCTGGTGCGCGCCTGCGAGGACAGCCTGCGCCGCCTGCAGACCGACCACATCGACCTCTATTTCATGCACGGCTTCGACGCGCTCACGCCGGTCGACGAAACCCTGCGCGCGCTGGACGACCTGATCTCGGCCGGCAAGATCGGCTACATCGGCGCCTCCAACTTCTCGGGCTGGCAACTGATGAAGTCGCTGGCCACCTCGGAACGCTACGGCCTGGGCCGCTACGTCGCCTACCAGGGTTGTTACTCGCTAGTGAGCCGGCACTATGAATGGGAGCTGATGCCGCTGATGCTGGACCAGGGCGTGGGCACCATGGTGTGGAGTCCGCTGGGCTGGGGCCGCCTGACCGGCAAGATCCGCCGCGGCGCGCCGGCGACCGACGGCCGCATCGCCTCCGGCGGCGCCGAGGGCGGACCGCCGGTGAACGATGAAAAACTGTATGACATCGTCGACGTGGCCGACGACATCGCCAGGGCGCGCGGCAAGACGGTCGCGCAGGTGGCGCTGAACTGGCTGAGCCTGCGGCCCTCGGTCTGCAACATCGTGATCGGCGCGCGCAACGAGGAACAGCTGGTCCAGAACCTCGGCGCCATCGGCTGGAGCCTGACGCCGGAGGAAGTGGCCCGGCTCGACGCCGTCAGCCGCGAGACGCCCGTCTATCCCTACTGGCACCAGATGGGCTTCGACAACCGCAACCCCAAACCGACGACCTGGTAAGCACCGGGTCGCCGCAAGACAAGAGAAGAAAAGACAAGCACATGGCAATCACCACCTTCCTGTTCGACCTCGACGGCACGCTGATGGACACCGACGCGTTGCATCACCACGCCTTCAACACCATCCTGGCGCGCTGGGATCGCAGCATCGGCGTGGACGATTACAAGACCCACATCATGGGCCACACCAACGCCTCGATCTTCGGCTATCTGTTCCCCGGCATGCCGGCCTCGCAGTACATCCCGCTGGCCGACGAGAAGGAGCAGCTGTTTCGCGCGCAGCTGGATCAGAAGGTGGAACCCATGGCCGGCATCCACGCGCTGCTGGATCACGTGCAACAGATCGGCGGCAGCACCGCGGTGGTCACCAACGCGCCGCGCGCCAATGCCGAACTGATGCTCAAGGCCAGTGGGCTGGCCAGCCGTTTCGAGACCCTGGTGATCAGCGACGAGCTGGCGCGCGGCAAGCCCGATCCGCTGCCCTACCTCACTGCGCTGCAGCGGCTGGGCGCGCAGGCGCAACATGCGGTGGCGTTCGAGGACTCGTCCTCGGGCGTGAAGGCGGCCAGCGCGGCCGGGCTCTACACCTTCGGTATGCTGACCGGGCTGGATGAGGAAAAACTGAAGGCGGCGGGCGCCAGCGCGGCGATCCGCGACTTCACCGCGCCGGCCCTGTGGGCGCACATCAAGGCCGCAGGCTGAGCGCCGGCGACGCGGGATAATTCATCCGCGCCACGCCGCCTCGATGGCGGCGATGTCGATCTTGCGCATCGTCATCATGGCCTGGAAGGCGCGTGCGGCCGCGGCGCGATCGGGGTCGGTGAAGGCCGCCGTCAACACCCGCGGCGTGATCTGCCACGACAGGCCCCATTTGTCGCGGCACCAGCCGCAGGCGCTTTCTTCGCCGCCGTTGTTGACGATGGCGTTCCACAGGCGGTCGGTTTCTTCCTGGTCGTCGGTGGCGACCTGGAAGGAGAAGGCCTCGCTGTGCCGGAACGTCGGTCCGCCGTTGAGGCCGATGCAGGGGATGCCGATGACGGTGAACTCCACCGTCAGCACGTCGCCCTGCTTGCCGGACGGATAGTCGCCCGGCGCGTGATGCACCGCCTTGACCGCACTGTCGGGAAAGGTCTCGGCGTAGAAGGTGGCGGCGTCCAGCGCGTCGCCGTCGTACCACAGGCAAATCGTGTTCTTGCTGACCTGGCTGGCCATGGCGGTCTCCTCGGATGGGCGAATGCCGGTTCATTCGCGGTGGCTGATCGTAGTGACTTATGATGTTCGCCGGCGCGGGCATGCCGTATCGGCCATCTCCGCATCGCCAGCATAACCAATCGCACTCCTCCTCAAAAGCTCAGCAGAAAGGAATCTCCATGAACCGTATCTCCCGCTGGTTGGCCGGCAGCGCCCTGGCCCTCGTCCTCGCCAGCGCCGGCGGCGCCGCCTCGGCGCAAGGCGTCTATGACGACTGGTCTACCGTGAAGGCGCCGGCGCCGCCGCCGCTGGCCAAAATCACGGTCGACCCCGCCACCACCGCGCTGCTGGTGCTGGACCTGGCCAAACAGACCTGCAATGCCGAGAGCCGGCCGCGCTGCGTGGCCATGCTGCCCCGGGTGGCGAAGATGCTGGAATTCGCCCGCGCCAAAAAACTGACCGTGATCTACACCCTGGGCGCGGCCAGCAAGCCGGCCGACATCTGGCCGGAGGCGGCGATGCGCGGCGACGAGCTGCTGTTCACCGCCGGCCCCGACAAGTTCGTCAATACCGAGCTGGACAAGACGCTGCGCGAGAAGGGCATCAAGACCGTCATCAGCATCGGCGCAGCGGCCCACGGCGCGGTGCTGCATACCTCGGCCAGCGCGGCTTTCCGCGGCTTCGACGTGATCGTGCCGGTGGACCTGATGGCCTCCGACGCCGCCTATGCCGAGCAGTACACCGCCTGGCACCTGGTCAACGCGCCGCGTCTGGGCGAGCGCATCAAGCTGACGCGCCTGGACTGGCTGAACTGAGCAAGTGGATTAAATGGACAGTGGCACGACCGCCTGTGAAAACGCCCGCAAGCGCGGGCGTTTTTTATTGATCATCCCACAGCACAGACATGCCGCTCAGGCGGCATGGGCCGGGCGCAACTGCCTGATCACAAAGCCATAGAGCTGCGGCTCGGCCAGCGGCCGGCTGTAGAAATAGCCCTGGATCTCGTCGCAGGCCAGACGCTTGAGCCATTCACGTTGCTCGAAGGTCTCCACGCCCTCGGCGATAACATCGATGCCCAGCGTGTGGCCCAGGCCGATGACGGCCTGCACGATGGCGGCGTCATGGGAATTGGGTTTCAGTTGACGCACGAAAGACTGGTCGATCTTGAGCTTGTCGATGGGAAAACGCTTCAGGTAGGACAGGCTGGAGTAGCCGGTGCCGAAATCGTCGATGGACAACTTCAACCCCAGCGCGCGCAGGCGGTGCAGCAAGGCGATGGCGACTTCGGTCTGCTCCATCACCGCGCCTTCGGTGATTTCCAGTTCGAGGCTGGACGGCTTGATCCCGGTGCGCTCAAGCAGCGCCTCGATCTTGCGATAGAAGTCGGGATGGCGGAACTGCCGCGCCGAAATGTTCACCGCCACCACCAGGTCGCGGCCGCTCACTTCGCGCAGCGCGAGGATCTGCCAGCAGGCGCGTTCCAGCACCCATTCGCCGATGGCGATCACCAGTCCCGACTCTTCGGCGATGGGGATGAATTCGCCCGGCGGCACCAGCTTGTCATCGCGACGCCAGCGCACCAGCGCCTCGAAGCCCAGCAGCTCTCCATCGGCCAGGCGCTGTTGCGGCTGGAAATGCAGCTCCAGCTCATCGCGCTCGACCGCGTGCATCAGCTGCGCCTCCAGGTCGACGCGGCGGCTGGCCTGCGCGTTGAGCTCTTCCGAATACGCCACCAGCGCGCCGCCACCCTGCGCCCGCGCCGACTGCAAGGCGGCATCGGCATTACGCAGCAACGTGGCCGGCGCCTCTCCGTGGCGGGGATATTCGGCGGCGCCCAGGCTGAGATTGGAAAACACCTCGTGCATGCGGCCGCGATAGGGGCGCTGCATTTCCGCCTGCAACGCCGACAGCGCGCGTGCGAAGGCGGGCGACTGTACGGTGTGGCGATACAGGATCACGAAATTGGCGCCGTCCAGGCGGAACACTTCGCCGTCGTGCGCCGCCACCAGGGTGCGCAGGCGGCCGGCGATGTCGAGCATCATGTGGTCCGCAAACTCATGGCCGTAGGCGCCGATGACGCGCTCGAAGCGATCGACGCTGCCCAGCACCACCACGTGGCTGCGACCGCGCAGGTCCTGCAGGCTGCGCTCCAGCGAGCGACGGTGGCCCAGGCCGGTCAGCGGATCGTGCGCGGCCTGGTGCGCCAGCGCGTCCTCGGAGCGAAAGCGCGCCCAGATGTGGTACATCATGAACAGGGCGGTGGTCAGCGCCAGCAGGTTGAACCAGTGCACCAGGCGGGCGATGCGGTTGATGTTGACGTCCACCATGCCGCCTTCGCGCAGCAGCTCGGCGACGTCGCGCATGTTCTGCGCCGACAGTTCCCAGTGCACCAGCGGCTGGGCGGCGTTGCGGATATTCTCCACGGTCTGCTGCATGAAGACCGACAGGCCGATGCCGCAAGCCACCACGATGGTCAGCAACAGGTAGATCGGCCAGCGCGCGTGGCGCGCCAGCAAGTGGCGCAGGCGTTGGTCCTGGCCCAGGCGCATGCCCTGCTCCCAGGCGCCCGGCGCACGACCTTCCAAGAGATTTTCCATTACGCGTTTCTCCATTACGCTGTTGAAGGTTTCTCCAGCAACTGCTCGATCTGCTCGACCATCGCATTGGCGTCGAACGGCTTGCCCATGAAGCCGGCGTTGCCGGCGGCGGTGACGCGCGCCTGCAGCGCGGCCGAAGGATAGGCGGTGATCACGATCACAGGAACGGCAAGGCGGCGGCAGCGGATGAACTCCAGCAGTTCGATGCCGCTCATGCCCGGCATCTGCACGTCGGTGATGATGCAATCGGCATCCTCCCAGGCGTGCGCGGCCACGAAGGCATCGGCCGAGGCATAGCTGGCGACGGCCATGCCGAGCGACCTTACCAGCGCCGACAGCGCATCGCGCATCGAACCATCGTCATCCACTACCGCGATCTTGCTCATTGTTGTCACTGCCTGTTCCTTTACTGTGCCGCGGCGTGGCGCCGACGGTAGCTTGCAGATTAGCAACCGGCAAGCGCGCCGAAAATCATACGTTGGTATGAGAGCAAAGAAGGCGGGGATGACAATACGTAAAGAAAGCTTAGGGAACGGTCAGGATGCCGGCCTGCCAGGCCTGCCATGTCGGCGGCGCCGGCCGCCGTCAGGCAGACGGCTTGAGGCCGCCAAGCTCCAGCACCTGCGCCATGCGCACCAGATCGGCGAAGGTCTTGGCCTGCATCTTCTTCATGGCATGGCCGCGGTGGATCTTGACCGTCACCTCGCTGGTGCCGAGTTCGCCGGCGATCTGCTTGTTCAGCAGGCCGCTCACGGCCAGCCACATCACCTCCGTCTCGCGTGGGGTCAGGCCGGCATAACGCGCATACAGGCCCGAGTTGGCCTGGCGCTGTTCGAGCTGGCGCCGGTCGCGTTCGTGGGCCGAGGCCACCGCGTCCAGCAGATCCTGGTCGCGAAACGGCTTGGTCAGGAAATCGATCGCGCCGGCCTTCATGGCGCGCACGCTCATCGGAATGTCGCCGTGCCCGGTCATCAGAATCACCGGCATGGTTTCGCCGGAGCGCGCCAGCTCGGCCTGGAAGTCGAGCCCGCTGATGCCGTGCAGGCGTACGTCCAGCAGCAGGCAGCCGGGAACGTCGGCAGCCGGGCGCTGCAGGAAGGCGGCGGCGCTAGCGTAGCCGCGCACCTGCAGGCCGACCGAGCGCAGCAGGCTGTCGAGCGCGCTGCGCAGCGACTCGTCGTCGTCGACGATGTAGACGATGGGGTCGCCGGCCGGTTTGGTCGCAGGCGTCATGTCGCCGCTCCCGCCGGCGGCGTCGGCAGGCTGAACGCCATGGCTGCGCCGCCGGGCTCACGGTTCCAGGCGCGGATGACGCCGCCGTGCGTCTCGATGATGGAGCGGCAGATCGGCAGGCCCATGCCCATGCCGTCCTGCTTGGTGGTGAAGAAGGCGTCGAACAGGCGCTTGAGGTCATCGGGCGCGAAGCCCGGGCCGCTGTCGGCGATCTCGACCACCACGACGGACGCGCCGTCGCGCTCATCTCGCCGGGTGAACGAACGCACGTCGATGCGACGCTCGCGCGCGCCGGCGCCGGCCATGGCCTGGGCCGCGTTCATCACCAGGTTGATCACCACCTGCTGCAGCTGGATCTTGTCGGCCATGACGGCAGGCAGATCGGCCTGCAGCTCCATCTTCAGCGCAGCACCGTGGCGCTGCAGTTCACGGCGCAGCAGGTCGCAGCTTTCGGCCACCACCTGGTTGACGTCCAGCGCCGCAAACGACGGCGCGGCCTGGCTGGCCATGGCGCGAATGCGGCGGATCACTTCACTGGCGCGACGGGCATCGCGCTGCATCGCCTGCACGGCGCTGCGCGCCTCGCCCATGTCGGGTTCGGGCCGGTTCATCCAGCGCAGGCAAGCCTCGCCGTGCGTCTCGATGGCGGCCAGCGGTTGGTTCACCTCATGGGCGATGGACGCGGCCAGCTCGCCCAGCGTGCTGACGCGGCTGGCATGCGCCAACTGGCCGCGCGCGACATTGAGCGCCTCCTCGCGCTGCAGCAGGGCCAGCGCGGCGGCTTGTCCCTTCAGGGCCAGAAATGCGGTGATGGCGATGGCCGCCAAGCTCACCAGGCAACGCGCCAGCGCGGCGTCGCTTTGGTCGAACCCGTGCGAGCTGCCGTAGGCGATCAGCGTGAGCGCGATGCACACCACGGTGACCGCGATTACGCCGCGGCGCGGCCATACCGTCGCCGACAACAGCACCACCGCGACGTAGAGTACGGCGATGGCGACGTCCAACGGCGTCAAGGCGTCGACGGCAAAGATCGCCGCTGTCAGCGCCGCTCCCACCACCGGCACCACCGACGAACGAGCAGAAATGAACATGCATTCTCCCGGCCGGTTCGACAACGCACCCGCCCGGACGTGCGCCGGATGTGTGCATGGTGCGCGCCCCTCGCGCTCGAACCGGATCAATCATTATGTTTATCGGGAAGAACCGCGCCTGCAGGCGATTCCCCTTTTTGCAGAACACGAGTATAAATGTGCGACGATCGAACGGATACGCGTATTACACCAAAGTATAGGTAGGCCATGGCCGCTTTCAGGGGGAGCGGCGCGAAGGCGAACCCTGCGAACCCTGCGAATCCGGCACGGCATTCGCATGTAGCGAGAACAAGAACGACCGGTGCGACGCATCGAATTTCCAGACGGAAAAACAGTTTCATACTCTCGTATGATTGGCGCGTCCCGGGCGCCGGTCCTACGATGCGTTCATCCTGATTTCGCGCCTACGGGAGGCACAGTGAAGCTCTATGAACAACTCGCCGACACGATACGTCAACAGATAGAGGACGGCATCATGCTCGCCGGCGAGAAGATCCCCTCGGTGCGTCGCACCAGCCAGCAATACCAGCTGAGCATTTCGACGGTGATCCGCGCTTACCTGTTGCTGGAAAGCCGCGGCCTGATCGAGAGCCGTCCCCAGTCCGGTTACTTCGTGCGCACGCACCAGCAAGGTGCGCCCACGCATGCGGACATACCCGCCGCCGCCGGGCAGATGAGCCGCGACATGGCGCCGGCCGCGCTGGTGCTCTCCAACATGAGGTCGATCAATTCCGAGAACCGCATCCCGCTGGGCTCGCCCTATCCCGACCCGACGCTGTTCCCGTCGGCGCGCATCAGCCAGCTTGCGCACGGCCTGTACAAGCGCCGCGATCGCCAGGAACTGATGGGCTCGCTGCCGCCCGGCAACCCGGATCTGATCCGCCAGATTGCGCGCCGCCACCTGGAGACCGGGCTGCCGGTGAACCCTGCGGAGATCGTCGTCACCGAGGGCGCGACCGAGGCGATCAATCTGTGCCTGCAAGCCATCTCCCGCCCCGGCGACGGCATCGCGGTGGAGGCGCCCACCTACTACGCGCTGCTGCACGCCATCGAGCGCATCGGCATGCGTGCCGTGCCCGTGCCTGCCGACGGCGTCAACGGCATCGACCTGCCGTCCCTGCACGCGGTGATCGAGGCCGGCCAGGTGGCCGGCGCGGTGGTCATGCCGACCTTCCAGAACCCGATGGGATTCGAGATGCCCGAGCAGCGCAAGCGCGCGCTGGTCGACCTGATGGCGTCGCATCGCCTGCCGCTCATCGAGAACGATGTCTACGGCGAGCTGCATTACGCAGAACAGCGCCCGCGCACGCTGAAGGCCTTCGATCATCACGGCCTGGTGCTGTACTGCAGCTCCTTCTCCAAGAGCCTCTCGCCCGAGCACCGCATCGGCTGGACCCTGCCCGGCCGCTATCGCGAAGCGGTCGAGCGCCTCAAGTTCCTGAACACGGTATCGACGCCGTCGCACCCGCAACGGGCGATTGCCGAGTACCTGCAAAACGAGGGCTACGATTTCCACCTGCGCCGCCTGCGCAAGACCCTGGCGCAGCAGGAGCGCATCATGCGCGCCACTGTGCTGCGCTTTTTCCCGGCGGGCACGCAGTGCTCCGAGCCGGGCGGCGGCTATCTGCTGTGGGTGACGCTGCCGCGCAGCATCCTGGCGATGGACTTGCATGCACGCGCGCAGGCGGCAGGCATCAGTGTCGCCCCCGGCAACATGTTCAGCACCGACAACGCCTTCGCCCACTGCATCCGCCTCAACTACAGCTTCGCCTGGGATGCCGGGATCGAACAGGCCGTGCGCCTGCTGGGCGAGATCGCGCATGAACTGGCGGCGCGCGCCCCGGCGCAACCGGTTGCCGAGCCGCCGCGTCAGGCACCGCTGAACGGACTGACCAAAGCCAGCTGAGGCTGGCGCGACAAGCGTCCCGACTGGTCGCCGCGCAGCAGGAACTGCGCCGCGATGTCCTCCCGCGGCGCGGGCTTGCCGAACAGGTAGCCTTGGAAGGTCGTGCAGCCTATCTTGCGCAGCGCCGCCCACTGCTCGGCCGTCTCCACCCCTTCAGCCACCACGTTCAGGCCCATGCTGTGCGCCAGGCTGACGATGGTGCGCACGATGGAGGAGGCGTGCGGCGTCAGCAGCATGTCCTGCACGAAGGAACGATCGATCTTGAGCTGGTCCAGCGGCAGCTTCTTGAGGTAGCTCAGCGAGGAATAGCCGGTGCCGAAATCATCCAGCGAGAAGCTCACGCCGACCTCCTTCAACACGCCCATCTTGCAGATCAGGTCGTCGACGTCGGTGAGCAACATGCTCTCGGTCAACTCCAGCTTGAGACGGCGCGGATTGGCGCCGGTCCGGTTCAGGATCTCCAGCACACGCTGCGTGAAATCGGGCTGGCGGAACTGGCGCGCGCTGACGTTGACGGCGATGGTCAAGGGCTCGCTGCTGGCGTCGGCGGCCCACTCCACCAGTTGTTCACACGCCGTGGCCAGCGCCCATTCGCCGAATTCGACGATCAGGCCGGACTTCTCGGCCTGGGCGATGAAGGCGCCCGGGTAGACCAGGCCGCGCCGCGGATGGTGCCAGCGCATCAGCGCCTCCACCCCGCTCAGCTTGCCGTCGCTGCCGACGATGGGCTGGTAGTGGAGCAGCAGCTCATGCCGCACCAGCGCGTGGCGCAGATCGGTTTCCAGCATGGCGATCTGGTCCAGCACTTCCTGCATGTCGGGGCTGAAGAAGCGATAGGTATTGCGGCCGGCGGCCTTGGCTTCGTACATCGCCATGTCGGCCTGGCGCAGCAAGTCGTTGACGCTGTGGCGCCCGGCCCCGAACAGCACCACCCCCAGGCTGGGGGTGCTGCGCACTTCATAGCCCTCCATCGTGTAGCCGGCATTGAGCGATGCCAGTATCTTGCGGCACACGAACTGGGCATTGTTCTCGGCCTCCGCCGCATCGGCGCCCAGATCCTCCAGCAGCACCACGAACTCGTCCCCGCCCAGGCGCGCCACCGTATCGACCTCGCGCGTGACCTGCTTCAGGCGCAACGCCACCAGCTCCAGCAGCCGATCGCCGACGTCATGACCCATGGTGTCGTTGAGGGACTTGAAGTTGTCGAGGTCGACGAAGATCACCGCGCCGTGATAGCCGGCGCGACCGCAGCGCGCCACGGCGTGCTCCAGGCGGTCGAGCAGTAGGCGCCGGTTGGGCAAGTTGGTCAGGCCGTCGTAATAGGCCAGGCGGGCGATCTCTTCCTCGGCCTCCTTGCGCGCGCTGATGTCCATGCGCGTGCCTACCATGCGCAGCGGCCGGCCTTGCGCATCGCGCTGCACCACCTTGCCGCGGCACTGGATCCAGACCCAGTGGCCGTCCTTGTGGCGCATCTGGTACTCGGCCTCGAAGGACTGCGCGCTGTCCGCCAGGTGCAGTTTCAGTGCATGGTTCAGCGCCTCCATCTGCTCCGGGTTGACCATGGCGCGCCATTCGCCGGGCGCGTCGAACTGGCAATCGGCGGCGTAGCCCAGCATCGCATTGCCGCGGGCATCGACGCGACGGGCGTCGCTGGGAATGTGCCAGTCCCACAAACCGAGGTTGGCGCCGGACAGGGCCAGCTCCATGCGTTCGCTGAGCTCGGCATGATGCGCCTCGCGCTGGCGCGTGAGCTCGCCCAACGCGCGACGACGACGCTGCATCAGTACCAGCGCCAGCGCGCCCAGCAGGCCGAACACGCACCACATGACCAAGTAGGACAGCGCCAGCTCGTGCCAACCGGCATTGATGCGGGCCACGCTGCGCGAGAGACTGATGACGAAGGTCTTGTCCAGCCCCAGCTCGCCCTGGGTGACGGTGCGCTGCACCGCCATGCGGCGCTCGCCGTCGGGGGCGCTGGCGCGCAACACGCTGGAGACCGCGCCGCCGCGCAGGTGCAGGCGCAGGAAGTCGTCATCGTCGGCGCTGCTGCGCAGCTTGGCGGCGTTGGCCGGGACGAACAGCAGGCGCCGGCCGTCCTCGCCGGTGATGGCGCTGTTCATGTCGTCGGCGTAGAGCGCGGAGCGCATGACGGCATCGAAATAGTCCGGATTGAGGATGGCGCTGACGGCGCCTTCAATGCGGCCGTCGGCAGACATGATGGGCATCGACAGCTTGATGTTGAACACGCCCGGCGTGTTCTCGTACGGCTGGGAAACGTACATGAGCTTGCGCGAATACATGCGCGCGATCTGCGAGAGAAAGTCGCGGTCGTCCAGGTGCCGGTCCTCGATGTCGTCGGCCGAGCGGGTGATGCGGCCCTCCGCGTCCAGCAACACGATGGCGCGCACGCCGGGCATGGCGCTCTTGAGCGAGCGCAGCAGCAGGCGTTCGCACTCGGCGTTGCAGCGGCGGTCATCGGCGGCGGCGCTGCGCGCTGCTTCGAGCGCATTGCGCACGCCCAGGAACTGATGCGCCAGGTTTTCTTCGATGATGTGCGCCTGCAATTGCATGCGCGAGGTTTCCGACGCGTTGATCAGGCGCCGTTCCGACCAGACGAAATTGGCGATCAGCAATGCCGTGAACAACAGCACGGCGAAATAGGTGCTCCACTCGATGACGCTGCGACTGAAGCCGGGTTGTTCAAGTGATTCCCTGTGCATGATGGACTCCCGGTGTGCAGTTCACATGCCGCTGCGTGCGACCAGCCGCAAAGGCGGATGGGCGCCGGGCAGCGACGGCGTGCCGTGGATGTCTTGGCTGTCATGGACGCCGGGAACATCCCCGGCCGGCGCATCGGCCTCGCGCATGGCGTGCTGGCCCGGCAGTTGAAAGCGCGCGGCCGCGCGTTCCAGCTGCTGCGCCTGGCGGCTCAGGGCCGCGGCGGCAGCGGCGGTCTCTTCAACCAGCGCGGCGTTCTGCTGGGTCACGTGATCCATCTGCGTGACGGCGC
Organism: Herbaspirillum sp. LeCh32-8; assembly: GCF_017814915.1. Classification (GTDB taxonomy): domain Bacteria; phylum Pseudomonadota; class Gammaproteobacteria; order Burkholderiales; family Burkholderiaceae_D; genus Herbaspirillum. Next base: position 78,547 of record NZ_JAGIPZ010000003.1, read on the forward strand.
TGTTGATCTGGTCGATGCCGCCGCTCTGCTCATTGCTGGCCATGGCGATCTCGGACATGGTGTCGGCCACGCCGCGCACCTGGCTCACCACCTGGGCGATGGTGTGGCCGGCATCCTGTACCTGGCGTCCACCCTCCTCGACCTGGCGGATCGAGTCGTCGACCAGGCGCTTGATCTCGTGCGCCGAAGTCGCGGCACGCTGCGCCAGTACGCGCACTTCGCCCGCCACTACCGCGAAGCCGCGGCCGGAATCCCCGGCGCGGGCGGCTTCCACCGCGGCGTTGAGGGCCAGGATGTTGGTCTGGAAGGCGATGGTGTCGATGATGGCAGTGATGCCGACCACCTCGCGCGCGGTGCGGTCGATGGCGGACATGGTGCCGATCACGCGCTCCACCGCGGCCCCGCCCTCGCGGGCGGCGTCGGCGGCCGCGCCCACCAGGCGGCTGGCCTCGCGCGCGCGGTCGGCGTTCTGGTGCACCGCCACCGTCAGTTGCTCCAGCGAGGATGCGGTTTCTTCCAGCGACGAGGCCTGCGACTCGGTGCGCGCCGACAAATCCATGCTGCCCTGGGCGATCTCGCGCGAAGCCTGCAGCATCGAGGCCGAGCCGTCGGCCACGTCACTGATGATGCCGACCAGCGCGCCGTTCATTTGCTCCAGCGCCTGCAACAGGCGCGCGGTTTCATCGCTGCCGGTTGCGCCCACGCGCTGGCGCAGGTCGCCCTGCGCCACGGTCTGGGCAAAGCCCACCGCACGCGCCAGCGGGCGCGTAATGCTGCGGCTGATCCACCATGCCAGCAGTGCCGCCGCCAGCAACGTGGCCGCGCCCAACGCGATCATCAGCTCACGCGCCGAGCTTACGATGCGGCGCGATTCGCCGCGGCTGTCGCGCACGATCTGGTCCTGGTACTGCACCAGCGCCTGGATCCTGGACTGCAACTTCTCGATAGCGGGAATCACTTGGGTGCGCACCAGCGCGGCGGCCTGCTTGTCTTCATCGCGCCCGAGCAGCGTGCGTACGCGGGCAAACGCTTCGCCGAATACCCGGCGCGACTCGCGCACCTCGCCCACCAGCCGCTTGCCTTCGCTGCTGCTGACCAGCCGATCCAGGAGGTCGAGCGCGTCCCTGATGGTGGCGATGTTCTGGTCCACCCGCGCCAGCGTCCGGGCTTCCTCGGCCTTGTCGTCGATGATGAACAGCGACAGCAGGCGGGCGGCGTTGGAGCGGGTCAGCGCGTCGATGTTGCGGGCCGCCTCCAGCTTGGTCCAGTCCTGGTCCATCACGCGCTCCTCAATGTCCGAGATGCGCATCACCTGGCTGATGGCCACCGCGATCAATACCGCCATCGCCGCCAGCACGATGGCGAACGCGCCGCCCAGGCGCGCCCCGATGGATAGATTTGCAGCACCGCCCATGTCGATCCCCTCTTTTCAAGAAAAAAGCTTCCCTGCCGCGTCCACGGGATGTGGCGCGGGTCACGGTACGGCTGCGTGGAAGCCTCTGATAGCGACATCCCGTTTCGCCGTGGAAAGTGAGCTGCCCGTGCGGGCGGCTCGGCTTTGACGGTGGTGCGGGATCCTGGAACGAAGTCTAGGTTTTTGCCAGTGCGGTCGGGGCGCACACAGTACACAGCATGCGAGGAGCACAGTTTTGCGTGCGATCCGGAGGATGCGGTACAGATCAGACCAAGGTATGGGGAACACAGACGATGGTGGGATGGCGCGATGCGCCAGGGCTTTCTATGCTTGCGTTCAACCAAGTCCTAGCGGGGATGTCATCGTGCATATCGAAGTCATGGGCCAGTACGAGATCGTGCTGGAAGCCTTTCGCAACCTGAGCAATACGTCGTGGATGCCGTTCGTCACCATCTACCGCGGGCGCTCGGCGTCATACCAGAGCATCTGCGTGATGCAGCGCCAGCGCGTCGACGGCGGCGTGCCCGCGATGAGCCGCGAGCAGGCGATCGAGGCGGCGCGCAACTACGCTGCGCAGCGCATCGCGCGCGGCAACCTGTGACGGCGGCGACACGTCCTCATACCTTGGTATAGATGCGCCGAGGCCCACAAAGCAGCACACTCATACACAGCACCGCCATGCCACACCAACCTTCTGGAGAGCAACATGGATACCTGGCTGATCACCAACGCCCACAGCAGCTTCGGGCTGGAACTCACCGCTGAATTGCTGGAGCGCGGGCATGCGGTCGCCGCCGCCGTGCGCAGCGAGGAAGAACGCCGCAGCTACGAGGCCCGCTTCGCCGCGCGGCCGCTGTGCTATGTGCTGGACGTGACCGACAGCGACGCGGTGCGCGCCACGGTGGACGAGATCGAGGCGCTCACCGGCGGCATCGCGGTGGTGGTCAACAACGACGGCGCCGGTTATCGCGGCATGATCGAGGAAGTCACCCTGCATGAGATGCGCGCCCACTTCGAGGCCAACGTATTCGGCGCCATCGCGGTGATCCAGGCGGTGCTGCCCTACATGCGCGGGCGGCGCGCCGGGCGCATCTTCAACATCCTGCCTGCGGCCTGCCAGGAAGAGGCGCTGGGCGCGGGCGTCTACCACGGCAGCAGGTCGGCGCTGGAGGGCATGACCGAAGCGCTGGCGCGCGAGGTCGCGGCCTTCGGCATTCACGCCACGGCGGTGACGCCGGGTTGCTTCGCCGACGGCGAGGGCCGCCTGCAGGCCGACGGCGGCGGTCGCGCGCGACGCCGCATCGCCGACTACCACACACCCGGCGCGCGCCGCGCCGGCGGCCCGGCCAACCTGGGCGATCCGGAACGGGCAGCCCATGCGCTGCTGCTGGTGGCGGCCACGCGCCGTCCGCCTCGCCGCCTGCTGCTGGGCAGTGCGGCGCTGGACAACGTGCGCCGCAAGCTGGGCGACATGCAGGAAGAACTGAATGATTGGGAACTGGTGTCGATGAACACCGACCTCATGGCGCGCCGCGCATGAGCTGCCTCATGCGGACCGGCCCAGCCGTTCGAAGCGATGGTCGGGCAGGAACCACAGCGCCGCCAGCAGCACGTAGATGGCGTTGGCGCCCAGCGGGCTCCACCACGACAGTGGGATCGCCAGCGCGTAGAGCAGGATGGAAATGGCGTTCTTGCGGCCGTGACCGATGACCGCCGCCAGCGAGGGATGCGCCTCTTCGCTGTGACGCAGCGCGCGCTTGAGCAGCAGGAAGGACAGCGAACACATCAGCAGCACCAGGCCGTAACAGGCCACCGGCACCGCGTCGCGATGGTGGCTGGCGATCCAGCCGGTGACGAAGGGAATCAGCGACAGCCAGAACAGCAGGTGCAGGTTGGTCCACAGCACGCGGCGATCCACCTGGGTGGCCGCCTGCAGCAGGTGGTGATGGTTGACCCAGTAGATGCCGACGTAGACAAAGCTGAGCACGTAGTTCAGCAGCTGCGGCATCAGCGCCAGCAGGTCGTCCAGCGTGGCGCCGCCCGGCGTCTGCAGGCCCAGCACCATGATGGTGATGGCGACCGCGATCACGCCGTCGCTGAAGGCCTCCAGGCGGGACTTGTTCATGCCGCCGGCGCTGGCAGCGGCTGGCGCAGTTCGATCCACACCATCACCGCCAGCATCGCCACCGGCACCAGCAGGCCGGCGAAGCCGAACGCGTGGTAAGCGAAGGCGGCGGCAATCGCGCCGATACCGAAGGACAGCACCGGCCACAGGAACTTGAAGCAGCGCTCGGCGGTGGCGCCGTCGGCGCCGCCGCGCAGCACGTCCACCGTATCGATCACCACCTGGGTCACATTGCCGGTCATCAGCGAGGTGGGCGCCAGGTGCGACAGCAGCAGTCGGCTGATGGCGCTGTGAATGCCCATGGCGACGGTGCCCAACAGGCCCGAGGCCATCACCCAGCCCGACGTGGGCGACTGCACCGGCGCGGCGGCGATGCCGCAGGCCATGAAACCGGTCAGGAACAGCAGCTGCAGCAGGAACGACCATCCCAGCGCGCGGCCGTTGCGGCGCTGGATCGCCGCGATGAACAGGCGCGCGCCGGCCACGCCGACGACGAAGGCGGGGAACGCCAGGAACTTCAGCAGGATGGACATCTGCGAACTATCGGCCAACGCCGCGCCGATCAGGATGAAGTTGCCGGTGACGTGGGCGGTGAAGAGGCCGAACAGGGCGATGAAGCCGAGGGTGTCGACATAGCCGGCGAGGAAGGCCAGGCTGGAGGATTGGAGGCGGTTGCGTTGAGCTGCGTTCATGGGACTCACTATCTGGGATGCATGCGATTGGCGCCCACCTTAGCATCGCGGCCGCGGCATGCCCATTACCCATGTGGATAAGTCAAACCCGCGGACCCCGCGTTATCAGTCCGACAAGTACCCGGACCAACACCTGGACATGCGCGCCGGCCATGCGTGCCAGGCGAGCGCGTTTTGTACAAAAAACAGCACATTCATACAATCCAAAACCGGTGCGAATGCACATCATGTTGCCGACCGCAGCGCACAGCCTGCCTGGCCCGGCGTCGCCGGGCGGCGACACCGCCATGCCGCAACGGTCGCGCCCGCAAGGGCCATGATTCCTGCAACCGAGCATGATGGATACCAGCATGGACAGAACAGTATTTGTCGTCGACGACGACGGCATGGTCAGGGAAGCGCTGCTGCGCCTGCTGGCGTCGGCCGGCTACCAAGCGCTGGGCTTCGCCTCGCCCGGGCAATTCTTGCAACAGCGGCTGCCCGGCACGCCCTGCTGCCTGATCCTGGACATGAAGATGCCGGACTCGGACGGCTTTGACGTGGTGCGCCGGCTGGAACAGCGCGGCGACGCCATCCCGGTGATCTTCATCTCCGGCTATGGCACCATACCCGACACGGTGCAGGCGATGAAGGCCGGCGCGCACGAGTTCCTGACCAAACCCATCCACGGCGACCGCCTGCTCGAAGCGGTGGAAGAGGCGCTCACCATCGCCGGCAGCCATCTTGCCGCGCGCACCGAACGGGCGGCCTCGACACTGCGCCTGGAAACGCTGACGCCGCGCGAGCGCGAGGTGCTGGAGCTGGCCATCGGCGGCCTGCTCAACAAGCAGATCGCCACCGAGCTGGGCATCAGCGAGATCACGGTGAAGGTGCACAAACGCCGCGTGATGGACAAGATGCAAACCAAGACCCTGGCCGACCTGGTGCGCGCCGCCGAGCGGCTGCAGATCAGCAGCGCCAGGACACGCTGAAGCAAGAAACGGAACAAGGAATTCTCATGAGCGATGCCAACCGCGCCGACCTGCGCCAACTGTCGTCCGACCTGCGCAAGCTGCACAAACTGCTGATCGACTGCCAGTCGCGTGTCTTCGGCGCGGTCGGCACGCCCTTCGATCACCTGCAGCTGGTGACGACCCACCCGGACTTCGCCTGGCTGCGCATCCTGTCGGAATTCATGGTGGAGATCGACGAGCGGCTCGACGACGAAGCGGTGCCTTCGGACCAGGAGCTGACGACATTCAAGTCCGCGCTGGAAAAGCTGATCGGCCCGGCGCCGGCCAGCCAGCCGGAATTCCGCGAGAAATACCTGAGCGCGCTGCACGACTCGCCCGAGCTGACCATCCAGCACGGCGCGGTGCGCCTCGCGTTGGGCAAGCTGGAACGCCCCGCGGCGTAAAGCGTAACTCTCCTCAATTCACTGCGCGCGCAGCCACGCGGCCGGCGTCACGCCCAGCACGCGCTTGAAGACGCGGCTGAAATGGCTCTGGTCGGCAAAGCCGCATTCCAGCGCCACCTGGGTCATGCTCTTGTCCTGCGCCGCCAGCAGGCGACGCGCGCGCCTAATTCGCTGTACCTGCAGCCAGGCGTGCACCGGCATGCCGAAGGTGTTCTTGAACGCGCGCGCGAAATGGGCGCGCGACAAGCCGCACTGGGCGGCGACTTCGGCCAGCGACAGGCGACGCGCCAGATTGGCCAGCATGTAGTCGCGCACGCGCGTCTCCTGCCACCCGGCCAGGCGACCGACGGCCGGCTTGCAGTCCTGCCCGGCGTAGCGTGCGCTCAGGTGGGTGTGCAGCGCGAGCGTCACGGCGTCGATAAACAGGGGATCGGCGCTACCCTCATCCAGCACCGGCAACAAGGCCTGCGCCAGGTGGAACACCACCGGATCGCGCACGGCCTGTACCGGCTTCAAGGCCGCCACGCGCGTGCCGTTTTCCCGACTCAACTCTTCCAGCGCAGCGCGCGGCAAATGAAAGCGCAGGTTGTCGAAGGCCGACAGGTGTTGGCAACGCCACTCGTCGCGCATGTCGGTGATGGCCATCTCGCCGCGGCGATGCGCGCCGGCGTGCAGCAGGCGTTTGCCGCGCCACAGTTTGTGATGGCGAAAGTCCTCCAGCTGCACGATCAGCGAGAACGCGTCGTCGCTGGGCAACGCGATCACCGGCGGCGCCGGTAAGGCTTGCGCCATGCTGCTGCGCGCCACCGCGATGCCGGCCTGCGACAGCGTGCGCCGGCGCGGGGCGGATACGGGATCGGGAACGAGGGCGGGCGGGGAAGAAGCGGCGTTAGGCATCATCGGACTCCGGTGACGAAAGTTGCCAGGCAAGCAAAAAAGGGATGGATGCGGCCCACGCCGTACCCATCCCCTGCCGGCAATATACGAGACTTCCGTCTCTGCCGCAAACGCCTTCCTGTTGTCTTGCACACCCCTGCTATGCGCAACCAACGCCGCCGGATCCCGGCCTGCGCCGGGATGACTCAGTTGAGCAATCCGGCCGCACCTGGGCGCATATCGCTCTGCTGTTCATCCCGACGAACCTCGGAATCCGGCGTGGTTGCCGCTCAGCCCACCCCGCGTCCGGATTCGAACAGGAACCAGGCGCGCTGCTCGGCTTCGTCGATCCAGTTTTCCAGCAGGCTGGCGGTGGCGACGTCGCCGTGCTCGTCGCACAGTTCGTGCGTGGCCAGCATGAAGCCGACCAGGCGCAGGTTGTCCTCGCGCAGCTCGGCCAGCATGTCGGCCGGCGTGACGAAGTCGCTGTCGTTGTCGGACAGGCGCTGCAGCTCGCCGATGTGGCCGGTGGAGCGCAGCGTGGTGCCGCCGATCTTGCGCACCCGCTCGGCCACCGCATCGGTGATGGCGATGATCTGCTGGGCCTGGTCGTCCAGCAGCAGGTGGTAGTCGCGGAAGTGCGGGCCCGACATGTGCCAGTGGAAGTTCTTGGTCTTCAGGTACAGCGCGAAGACGTCGGCCAGCAGCATGTTGAGGCCGCCGCTGATTTCCTTGCTGGCTTGCTCGCTGAGCAGGCTGGGGGTGGCCAGCGCCGCCATGCGGCGCTGCTCCACTTGCTGGCGTTGAGTGGCATCCATGGTGGCTCCGCTCATGCCTTGAGGAAGGCCAGCAGGTCTTCGTTGAGCTGGTCCTTGTGGGTGAAGCACAGCGCGTGCGGCGCACCGCCGTAGACCTTCAGCTGCGCGCCCGGCACCATGGCCGCGGCCAGCTTGCCGGTGACTTCCAGCGGCACCACCTGGTCGTCGTCGCCGTGAATCACCAGGGTCGGGATGTCGAACTTCTTCATGTCTTCGCGGAAGTCGGTTTCCGAGAAGGCGGTCACGCAGTCCAGCGTGCCCTTGAGCGAGGCCAGCATGGCGATGTTGAAGGTCTGCGCCAGGATGCCCGGCGACACCTTGTGGTGGGGACGGTTGGTGCCGAAGAAGACGGTGGCGAAGTCGGACAGGAATTGCGCGCGGTCGGCGCGCAGGCCTGCCTTGATGCCGTCGAACACGTCCTTGGGCACGCCCTGCTCATGGCCCTCGGCCTTGCCGAAGATCGGGGTGACCGCGCCCAGCAGCGCCGCCTTGGCAACGCGCTTGGTGCCGTGACGGCCGATGTAGCGCGCGACATCGCCGCCGCCCATGGAGAAGCCGACCAGCACGGCGTCTTGCAGGTCCAGCTTTTCGATCAGCTCATGCAGGTCGTCGGCGAAGGTGTCGTAGTCGTAACCGTTCCAGGGCTGGCCCGAGCGGCCGAAACCGCGGCGGTCATAGGCGATGACGCGATAGCCGCGCTCGGCCAGGAAGTTCATCTGGTATTCCCACATGTCGCCGTCCAGCGGCCAGCCGTGGCCGAACACGACCGGTTGGCCGCTGCCCCAGTCCTTGTAATAGATTTCGGTACCGTCGCGGGTGGTGATGGTGCTCATGCTTGCGCTCCTTGTAAGTGGCGGTTGGGTGATGCGGGGACTCGCCGGCCGTCGTGCGGCAGGCGAAGGGGAGAAAGCGGCGCACGCAGACATGCACGCACCCGGCGTGCAGCCGGATGCGTGCAAAGCTTCATGCGGAAAAGATCAGGCCTGGTTGCGGGCCGCGGCGCCCAGGCGCCAGTTGCCCGGGCCGCACAGTGCGATCGAGGTGAAGATCACCAGCAGCAGCCAGCCGAACTGGCCCTCGGCGATGCTCCAGTCGGGGTGCACCGCCAGCATCGCCACCAGCAGCACGCCGATGATGGGCAGGCAGGCCAGGCGGGTGAAGACGCCGGCCGCGATCAGCAGCGGGCACAGCGCCTCGGCAAAGATCGCCGCCCACAGCGACAGCGCCGGGCCGAGGCCGAACGGGTCCTCGATTGCGGTCAGCTCATGCGCGTAGTGCAGCAGCTTGGGCAGGCCGTGCACGTAGAACAGCATGAAGCTGCCGGCGATGCGCAGGAACAGCAGGCCGAAATCCAATGGCGGCGTCGGCAGCCGCGAGAGTTTGCGCGCGTCCATGATCAGAACGCGAAGCAGCTGCAGCCCAGCGCGCCCCAGAAGCCGGCGAAGTTGGACACCGGCACGTCGGACTTGCGCGCGACATCGTGCGAATGGCCGTGCACGCCGCAGGAACCGACGCAGGCGTGCGGCAGCGCGGCCTTCTTCTGTTGCGACTGCTTGGCAACCGCGCGATAGTGGCCCGGCACCTTGGCCACCGGCGACCAGTCGGGTAGCACCGGAATCTCGCCGGGGCCGTGCGAGGAGAAGGCGCCGGTGGCGTAGACCACGCGGCCGTCGACCACCGTCATCACCGATTCGATGGCCTTGATGTCGTCCTCGTGCACGCTGAAGAAGTCGGCCGACAGCACGGCCAGGTCGGCCAGCTGGCCGGCCTGGATGCGACCCTTCTTGTCTTGCTCGCTGGAGAACCAGGCGCTGCCTGCGGTCCACAGTTCCAGCGCGGTCTCACGCGGCAGGCGGCCGGCGGCGCCGTACAGCTTGGCGCCGCCCACGGTGCGTCCCGACACCAGCCAGTACAGCGCAGTCCAGGGGTTGTAGCTGGCCACGCGGGTGGCGTCGGTGCCGGCGCCGACGGGCACGCCCATCTCCAGCATCTTGGCCACCGGCGGGGTGTGCTCGGCGGCTTCCACGCCGTAGCGGTCGATGAAGTATTCACCCTGGAAGGCCATGCGGTGCTGGATGGCGATGCCCCCGCCCAGCGCGCGCACGCGCTCGATGTTGCGTTCGGTGATGGTCTCGGCGTGGTCGAACATCCAGTGCAGGCCGTCGAAGGGGATGTCGCGGTTGACCTTCTCGAACACGTCCAGCATGCGCGAGATCGACTCGTCGTAGGTGGCATGCAGGCGGAACGGCCAGCGGTTCGACACCAGGTGGCGCACCACGCGCTCCAGTTCATCTTCCATGCCGGCGGCGAGGTCGGGGCGCGGCTCCAGGAAGTCCTCGAAGTCGGCGGCCGAGAACACCAGCATCTCGCCGGCGCCGTTGTGGCGGAAGAAGTCGTTGCCGTCGCCCGGCTTGACCATGTCGGTCCACTTCTGGAAGTCGGCCAGCTCGCCGCCCTTGTTCTGCGTAAACAGGTTGTAGGCGATGCGGATGGTCAGCTGGTTCTCTTCGGCCAGCTTGTTGATGATCTGATAATCCTCGGGGTAGTTCTGGAAGCCGCCGCCGGCGTCGATCGCGCTGGTCACGCCCAGGCGGTTGAGCTCGCGCATGAACTGGCGGGTGGAGTTGACCTGGTACGCCAGCGGCAGGGTCGGGCCCTTGGCCAGCGTGGCGTACAGGATCATGGCGTTGGGACGCGCAATCAGCATGCCGGTCGGGTTGCCGGACGCGTCGCGCACGATCTCGCCGCCGGGCGGGTTGGGCGTGTCCTTGGTGTAGCCGACGGCGGCCAGCGCGGCGCGGTTCAGCAATGCGCGGTCATACAGGTGCAGCACGAACACCGGGGTGTCGGGCGCGGCGGCGTTGAGTTCCTCCAGCGTGGGCAGGCGCTTTTCGGCAAACTGGAATTCGGTCCAGCCGCCGACCACGCGCACCCATTGCGGATGCGGGGTGCGCGCAGCCTGGTCCTTGAGCATGCGCAGCGCGTCGGCCAGCGAGGGCACGCCCTCCCAACGCAGCTCGAGGTTGTAGTTCAGGCCGCCGCGGATCAGGTGCAGGTGCGAGTCGTTCAGCCCGGGGATGACGGTGCGCCCGCCCAGGTCGATCACTTTGGTATCGGCTTGCTTGAGGCGCATCACCGAGGCGGCGTCGCCCACCTCGATGAACTTGCCGCCGCCGATGGCAACTGCGTCGGCGATGGGGTTTTGCTTGTCCACGGTGTGAATCTTGCCGTTGATCAGGATCAGGTCAGGCGTCGTGCTTGCTGCAGTCGTCATGTTGGCTCCGTGCTAATGGGTGATGGCGGGTGTCCGCACATCGACGCCGGCGCATGGAACATGGCAGGCGATCCCGCACGGATCTGAAGTTAATGGGAGTGTGCAAAAACGCCGCGCGGGCGTCCAGCTATACGAACGGATAATGGCAGCGCCCACCCCGCTTGCCTATGATCGCCTCCGGCAGCCGCTGCTCCGCCCGGCGGCCATCCCACCTCCTCACCTCTACGGATCCGATCATGACCACCAACACCAAACTCGACGTCCTCACCCCCGACAATTGCCAGCTGATCATCATCGACCATCAGCCGCAGATGGCCTTCGGCGTGCAATCCATCGACCGCCAGGTCCTGAAGAACAACACCGTGGCCCTGGCCAAGGCAGCCAAGGTGTTCAACATCCCGACCGTGATCACCACCGTCGAAACCGAAGGCTTCTCCGGCTACACCTATCCGGAACTGCTGTCGGTCTTCCCCGAGCACAACATCCTGGAACGCACCTCGATGAACTCCTGGGATGACCAGAAGGTACGCGACGCACTGGCCGCCACCGGCAAGAAGAAGATCGTGGTCGCCGGCCTGTGGACCGAAGTCTGCAACAACAGCTTCGCGCTGTGCGCCATGGCTGAAGGCGACTATGAAATCTACATGGTGGCCGACGCCTCCGGCGGCACCTCCAAGGAAGCCCACGACTACGCCATGCAGCGCATGATCCAGGCCGGCGTGATTCCGGTGACCTGGCAGCAGGTGATGCTGGAATGGCAACGCGACTGGGCGCGCAAGGGCACCTACAACGCCGTCATGGACATCGTGCGCGAGCACTCGGGCGCCTACGGCATGGGCGTGGACTACGCCTACACCATGGTGCACAAGGCCGAACAGCGTCCGCACGGCAACCAGAAGACCCTGGCGCCGGTGCCTGCCAAGTAAGCCGACTCGTACGTCGGCACGGCCGCGCCCGATGCAGGGCGGCCGTGCCGCGCATTTCCGGGCGCAGGCCCTGATCGCCACTTCGGCTACCTGACATGACCAGCTATCTCATCTCGCTTTGCGCCGGCATCCTGATCGGCGTGTTCTACGCCTTCTTCAAAGTGCGCTCGCCGGCGCCGCCGGGCATCGCCCTGATCGGCCTGTTGGGCATGGTGATCGGCGAACGCCTGATCCCCGTGCTGAGCCACCTGGCGGCCGGCTGACACCGAGGAATACACCATGAAGCCCTACCTGATTTCCCTGTTGATGGGCGCCATTGCCGGCGTCATCTATTACGCCTTGCAGGTGCAGTCGCCGGCGCCGCCCATCATCGCGCTGCTGGGCCTGCTGGGCATGCTGATCGGCGAACAGCTGGTGCCGATCCTGCGCCGCAAGCTGGCCGGCGAACCGTTGACGGCCTCGTGGTTCCGCAACGAATGCGTGCCCAAGATCACCGGCACGCCGCCGCCGGACCAGCAGTAAGCGCAATTTTCCGTGCGACGGCGCCAGCAAAGCCGCCGTCGCATCTCGCCACACTAATAGCGCTTGCCATGATGCGGCCGCCAGAGCCGCGCCGGTGAGACGCACAACCGAGGATTTGCGCGGATGAGCGATGGGGAGACCATGTCGACGCCGCCCGCCGGAGATTGGCCGGTAGCGGTGATCGACGACAACCAGGGCGTACGCACCGCCTTGTGCAACCTGCTGGATTCGGCCGGTTATCGCAGCTGCAGCTTCGCCGCCGGCGAGCAATTCCTGCGCAGCGATTGCCTGCCGGCCGCCTCCTGCGCGATCGTGGACCTCGACCTGACATGCATGAGCGGCTTCGATCTGGCTGAACAACTGGCGCAATTGCGACCGGAATTGCCGGTGATCCTGATGTCGGCCCGGGACAATGCGCTGCAGCGGCAACGCGCGAGCGAACTGGGGGCGGCGGCCTTGCTGTTCAAACCCTTCGATGCCGATACCCTGCTGGCGCAGCTGCGCGCGATCATCGCCGCGCCGGGATAGTGCACAATGCGCCTGACGCCCGCCATCAGGAAGACCGCCTTGCCCTTCGCCCCCGCTCCCGCCGCCCCCCTTTCAAACCGCGACGCCGACTTCGCCGACGCCATGCGTACGCTGGCGGCGCTGGCCGGCAGTGACGCGCAAGCCGCGCTGACGCGCATCGACGCCGCCTACGCCGCGCTGCGCCGCGAGAACGAGCAACTGGCCAGCGCCGAACGGGCGCTGCGCACCAGCCAGGAATTGCTCAAGCAGGGCGAACGCTTCAACCACACCGGCAGCATGCGCTACCTGGTGCGCGAGGACCTGATGTTCTGCTCCGACGAGCTGTGCCGCATCTATGGACTGGAAGCCGGGCGCAATTGCATCACCTACGACGAGTTCGCCGCCCTGATGCATCCGGACGACCGTCAGGAAGTGATCGATACCGTCAACGCCGCCGTCGCCATGGGCGGCACAATCCGCGTGGAGCATCGCATCTGCCGGCGCGACAACGGTGAGGTGCGGTTCATCTCCGGCATCGGCAAGCCGGTGTGGGTGGATGGCAGTTTCGTCGAATACGTGGGCACCGCCACCGACATCACCGTGCGACGCCAGGCCGAGTTTTCCATGCGCCTGGCGCAGGCCGACCTGGAACGCGTCTCGCGCGCCAACACCGTGGGCCAGCTGACGGCGTCCATCGCGCACGAGGTCAACCAGCCGCTGATGTCGATCGTCTCCAACGCCGGCGCCAGCCTGCGCTGGCTGGACCGCAATCCGCCCAACCTGGAGAACGCGCGCGCCGGCCTGCGCGACATTGTGGCCGAAGGCCAGCGCGCCGGCGGCATGATCTCCGGCCTGCGCGGACTGACGCGCAATACCGAGCCGGTGTTCGAGCGGGTGAACCTGAATGCGGCGATCCGACACATCCTGGCCATCTCGAAAAGTGAGCTGGAACGACGCGACGTGACGCTGCACCTGAGCCTGGCCCCGGGCGAAGCCTGCGTGCTGGGCGACATGGTGCAGCTGCAGCAGGTGCTGCTGAACCTGGTGGTCAACGCCATCGAGGCGATGGCGGCCGCCGGGCAGCCGGAGGGGACGCAACGCTTGCTCAGCGTGAGTTCGGCCGCGATCGATGAACAGCGTATTGAGGTAGCGGTGCAGGACAATGGCGAAGGCATCGCGCCCGACGCCATGCCGCGCGTGTTCGATGCCTTCTACACCACCAAGGATGACGGCATGGGAATGGGATTGGCGATCTGCCGCTCGATCATCGAGCATCACCGTGGCCGCATCAAGGTAGGGCCGGCCGAGCCCTGCGGCACGGTCTTTCGCTTCAATCTGCCGCGCGTGCCCTGAGGCGTCTTCCTTTGCGCGGCAGGGCGCGACTCAGTTGCGGCTGTTGCGACGCCAGCTGCCCGGCGAGGTGCCCACCACCTGGGCAAACACGCGGCAGAAATGGCTCTGGTCGTAGAAGTTGCAAGCCACCGCAACTTCCGCCAGCGGCAGCTCGGTGTCGCGCAGGAATTCGCGGGCGCGCTGCACGCGCTGCGTCATCAGCCACTGGTGCGGAGTCTGGCCGGTGGTTTCCTTGAAGGCGCGCAGGAAATAACTGGCCGACATATTGCACTCGCGCGCGATCTCGGGAATCGAGACGTTGCCCTTCACCTTCTCCAGCAACATCTGCTTGGCGCGCTCCTCGTGCATGCGCGACAGCCCGGTGCTGCGCACCGTGGGCACGGTGCGCGCGCCGCCGTAGCGTTGCAGCAGGTGGGTGCCCAGCGCGATGCCGAGTTGATCGACGAACAGCATGCTGGCCTGATCGGGTCGCGCCAGCGCCGGCGCCAGCGCATGCGCCAGGTGCTCCAGCACCGGGTCGTGCTGACCGGTGACGGTGGCCAGGCCGCTCACGCGCTGCACGCCGGCATGGTCGGCGGCGTACTCGAAAAAGCGCGGCGGCAACTCCACCAGCATGAAATCGAAGGCGCCGTGGATGTCGGCGCGGTAGTCCTCGGAGAAATCGCGGATGTAAATCCCGCCGCGCGCAAAGTCATGCTGCGCGCCGCGCCGTCCGCGAAAGATACTGCGTCGGTGCTGCTGCGACATCGAGATGCCCAGCAGGAAACCGCGGTCGGAGGCATCGGTGCGCACCTGCGAGACGCCGCTGTCGTCCACCCGCTTGCGGTAAAAGCTGAGGTCGGGACGCAGCAGTTCCTGGCTCTGGTGCAGCTGGTGATGCAGGCAGCCGAGCGAGTCGACGCCGGCCGGCGCTGCGGAAGAGTCGGCAAAGGAAGTCGAAGCAAACATGGACAGGGACCTCATTGGAGACAGGAATACTCGTCAGCTTTGAAGCGGTGCGGCAAAACCGGCTTCCGATCTCGCCACTCGCGTGAGCGCCCGTCGGCGCGTTTTTTTGATTTTTCCGATTTTACAGATACTGCAGAATTTGTGCGCGGCACAATTTTTGTTGCGGGGTGAAACTCCCACGTTCCCACGTCATACGGACAAAAAAACGGCGCCGCCGGGACGCCGTTTTGCTGGATCGATGGCGGGTCATCAATACGCCATTGCGCCTTGTCGTTACCCCCTGCGGTCCGTGGTTATTGCTCCTTGCGGTCCGCCTCGCCCAGCATGGCCTCACCCACCGCGGAATGCCCGCGCGCCAGCAAGGTTTGGCCGGCGCCGCGGATGTCGCGCACCTCCTTGTTCTGGGAGAGCTTGCGCTTGCCTTCCAGGCGCGTGATCTCGATCTCGATGCCGACGATGGCCTTGAGCAGCGTGTCGGTGAAATCGGCCGGCGCGTCGGTCATTTTCCACGGCGCTTCTTCGCCCGCTTCATGCGTGCGCGTCAGCCGCGCCACCACACCGCGCACATAACGCTCGTCGTCCCGCACCACGACGCGGCCGTGGGCATGCGCCACCATGTAGTTCCAGGTCGGCACCTGGCGATGGGCCTCATGCTTGCTGGGATACCAGCTCGGCGAGACATAGGCGTCGCCGGCCGAGAACACCGCCAGCACGGCGTCGCCGTCGGCCAGCTGACGCCACAGCGGATTGGCGCGCGCCACATGGGCATGCAAGGTGCCCAGGCGACCCTGCGCGGGGTCGAGATGGAACGGGAGGTGGTTGGCGTCGAGGCCGTCGGCGCCGTGCGTGACCAGCACGCCGAACGGATGGGCGGCGATCATGCCGTGCAGCACGGCGGAGTCGGGTTCGTCGAAATGGGCGGGAATGTACATGGCGGCTGTGTGGTCAATGAACTGGATGGCGTGGGCGATGGGAGGCGATGGGAGAATTGTGCCGCCAAACTGGCTTAATATGCAGATCCAGTTTCAACATATCTGAGTGGACCGGAATCATGCCCAGGAAAGCCAATGCCATCGACCTGCCCGTGCTGGGTACGCTGGACCGCGCCGCCGGCGCGCTGGGCCGCCAGTTGGCGCAGACCCTGCGCGAGGCGATCCATCGCGGCGAGCTGCGCCCGGGCGAGGCGCTGCCCTCGACGCGCCTGCTGGCGCAGTCGCTGCAACTGGCGCGCGGCACCGTGGTGGAAGCCTTCGAGCAGCTGGTGGCAGAGGGTTTCCTCGAATCACGCCCCGGCGCCGGCACCCGTGTGGCTGCGGCCGCGCAGGGTGAGGCGCCGCCACAGAATGCCGTGCGCAAGAACCCGCGTACACGCGCAACGGCGGCGCCCGACCTGCCGCCGCCGGCCGCCGCCTTTGCCCGTGTGGCGCAGCAATTCAGCGCGCTGCCGCACGTGCCCTTCGCGATCTCGGTGCCGCTGGGTGCGACCGTCCCCGGCGACGCATGGCGACGCCTGGGCAACCGCCTGCGCACGCGCGGCCTGGGTGCGCCGTCCGGTTATGGCGATCCGCAGGGAGCGCTGCCGCTGCGCCAAGCCATCGCCGACTATGTGCGGCGCTCGCGCTCGGTGCATTGCGAGGCGCAGCAGGTGATCGTCACCAGCGGCACCCAGCAGGGTCTCTATTTGTGCTGCCAGGTGTTGCTGGGGGCGGGCGAACGCGCCTGGGTCGAGAATCCGGCCTACTCCGGCATCACCTCCATCCTGGAACACGGCGCGCGCGCGGCCATCGTGCGCGTGCCGGTCGACGAGGAAGGCCTGGACGTGGCCGCCGGCATACGGCTGGCGCCGGATGCGCGGGTCGCCTTCGTCACGCCCTCGCATCAATATCCGCTGGGCATGCCGCTGAGCATGGCCCGGCGCAACGCGCTGCTGGACTGGGCACGCCAGGCCGGCGCATGGATCGTGGAAGACGACTACGACAGCGAGCTGCGCTATGCCGGCCACCCGTTTCCCTCGTTGCAGGGCCTGGATGCGCAGCGCGTGGTCTACCTCGGCACCTTCAGCAAGGTGCTTTACCCTTCGCTGCGGCTGGGCTACCTGATTGCGCCGCCGGCGCTGGTGCCGGCCTTTATCGGCGCGCGCGTGTTGATGGACCGCAGCCCGCCCGGCGCCGACCAGCACGCGCTGGCCGCCTTCATGCAGGAGGGCCATCTGGATCGCCACATCCGGCGCGTGCGCGGCATCTACGCCGAGCACCGGCGCCAGCTGATGCATACGCTCACGCGCCTGCTGCCGGCCGATCTTGCCTGGCTGCAAGCCAGCGACCAGGGCATGCACCTGCTGCTATGGCTGAACGAAAAGTTGGATGACATCGAGGTAGCGCAACGCGCTGCGACCGCCGGCGTAGCGGTGCGCGCGGTGTCGCCGATGTACGCGCCGGGCAGTGCGCGACCGGGGTTGGTGCTGGGCTTTGGCGGATTCAGCGGCGAGCAGATGGAGGCGGCGGCGCGCAAGCTGGCGCAAGTGATCCGCGCCGTATCGGAGGAAATCGGTCCGGGTCGTCGCAAGACGTCCCGGAGGTGAAGCGTCGCCGGCGACAATGCCGGCATCTGGTTGCGTCAGCGCAGGGGCATGACGCTCATGCGTCGGCCGTGCTCAACCGAGGGCGGCGGCGTAACGGCGCGCGACTTCCGGCCAGTTCACCACGTTGTAGAAGGCGCCGATGTATTCCGGGCGGCGGTTCTGGTAGCGCAGGTAGTAGGCGTGCTCCCACACGTCCAGGCCGAGGATGGGGGTGTTGCCGTTCATCAGCGGACTGTCCTGGTTGCCGCTGCTTTCCACCACCAGTTTCTTTTGCGGCGTCACCGAGAGCCAGGCCCAGCCGCTGCCGAAGCGCGACACCGCGGCTTTGGTGAAGGCTTCCTTGAAGGCGTCGAAGCCCCCCAGCTCGCTGTCGATGGCGGCGGCCAGCTTGCCCTCGGGCTTGCCGCCGCCGGTGGGCGCCATCACGGTCCAGAATAGCGCGTGGTTGGCGTGGCCGCCCCCCTGGTTGATCACGGCGGCGCGGATATTGTCGGGCACGTCCTTCACGCGCGCGACCAGTTGTTCGACCGGCAGCTTTTCCCATTCGGTGCCGGCCACCGCGGCGTTGAGATTGTTGATGTAGGTCTGGTGGTGCTTGCTGTAGTGGATTTCCATGGTCTGCGCATCGATGTGCGGCTCAAGCGCATCGTAGGCATAAGGAAGGGCTGGCAAGGTATAAGGCATGGCATTTCTCCGATGGGGGATGAATGTGCGGCCGCCGCATGCTGCTGCGTTGCGAGCGGACCGTTCGGAGGCTGCCGGTTGGGTGGCGGTGGACTGGGGCGTCCGGTCTTGCGTGCAGATGCCCGCAAGACGAAAAGATTCAATTCTAGAGGGAAATCGAGATGGCTTATCCCTGCCTGTAGCAGGGGCAAATTTCTTGTCGCGCTCGCTGCGTGAGCGGCACATGACCTGTGCATGAAAAAAGCCCGCAATGGCGGGCTTTTTCTTTTCTTGCTTTGGCGCGGAAGGCTGGGTCTTAGTAGGTCAGCGTGACGGTAACGGTATCCGAGTAAGCGCCGGCCAGCGGAGTTTGCGAGGCCGGGATCTGGCCGTAGACCGTCAGGGTCTGGGTCAGGCCGCTGCCGGTGCCGGCTTGCGTGTCGGTGCCGATGGTCGAGCCCCAGTTGTTGCTGCGGGCCGAGTCACGGTACAGCGCGTAGTTCAACGTGCCGCCGCCGGTAGCCGACATCTTGCGGCTGCTGGTGGTGGAACCGGTGCCGGTGCCTGCATCCAGGCCGACATTGTAGGTGGTGCCGTTGGTGCACAGCACGGTGATGCTGCCGGTCTGGTTCACCACGGTTTGCGTGTAGTTGCCGAAGGCGATCGCCGAACCCAGCACGGTGCAGGAAGCAACCACCGAGGCGCTGATGGTCAGCGAGCTGGTGGCAGTTGCTGCGAAGGAAGCAGGTGCGCTGGAAGCCAGGACGACGGCGGCGATGCTGGCGCAGACGAAGCGATTTTTCTTGGCAAAAAACATGTTTCTCTCCAGTGGGTCCCTGCGCTGTCCTCGCCGTGTGCGAGAACTTCTGTGTGCAGCGGGTATGGAGACACTTTAATTTTTTGTTGATCCGCCAAGTATCGGGGGGATCCTGAGAACCTCGGCCATGGGCTCAGGGGATTCCCTATTTCCCGAAGGACAACAGGGACCCGATCCGAAACCCTGCCTCAGCCAGCCTGAGCCGGCTGGCCCTGGGGCGCGGGCATGGCCGAGCTGGGCAGGCCGAATACACGGTCGAACAGCAGGTTGAACAGGTAGGTATAGACCATGAAGAACACGATCAGGCCCAGGTCCAGCACAAAGGCGTCCCACAGGCTGATGCCCAGCCACCAGGCGAACAGCGGCACCAGCATCAGCACCAGGCCGCCCTCAAAGCCCAGCGCGTGTGCCGCGCGGCGAGCGAAGCCGCGGCCGCGCTTGGCCTGGCGCGCTTCCCAGCGCTCGAACAGGCCGTTGAAGATGAAATTCCAGACGAAGGCGATGGTGGACGACGCCACCGCCGCCGCGGTCGAATGGGCGCTGTCATGGCCGGCGATGACGGCCAGTCCGAAGGTGGTGAAGACGATCGCCAGCGCCTCGAACAGGCAGGCGTAGACGAACTTGCGTTTGAAACCTTGCATGGTGATTCTCCTGAATTGCCGGCCTCGCAGCGCGGGATGGCGCCAATGGAATGCGCGAAGGCCTTGGATACGGGGAGAATTTTATGGTTTAATTTTTGAAAGAAGAAGTCAGCTTCTTTCAATTTTATTGATAAGCAAAAGATAAACAAAAGATAAGCAAAAAACCAACATGGCTTTCTCCAGCGACAACGTCCGGGTCTTCCTCGCCGTGCTCGACGGCGGCTCCTTCTCCGCCGCCGCGCGCATGCTGGGCCGCGTGCCGTCCTCGGTCAGCATGACCATCAGCCAGCTGGAAGCCGAGCTGGACCTGATGTTGTTCGACCGCACCGCGCGCGACGCCCGTCCCACCGACATGGCGCGCGCGCTGGAACCGGACGCGCGCCTGCTGGCCAGCACCTTGCGCCAACTCGACGCCCACGCGCTGGCCATGCACCAGGGCCTGGAGCGCAAGCTGACGCTGGCGGTGGCGCCTGAACTGCTGTCGGTGCCCTGGGCCAAACCGCTGGCGGTACTGGCCGAGGAATTCCCTTCGCTGGAAGTGGAAGTACTCTCCTCGCCGCAGGCCGACGCCATGCGCATGCTCTACGAAGACTGCGCGCAGCTGGCGCTGGTGTTCGAACGCCACGCCGGCAACGACCGCGAAGCCTTTCAGGAATTCAGCAGCGAAATGCTGGTCGCGGTGATCTCGCCGCAGCACCCGGCGCTGAAGGCCAAAAAACGTAAGCTGCGCTACGAAGACCTGTACGACATCCGCCAGATCGCCGTCGCCAGCCGCGACGCCAGCATCTCCGACCCGCGCTTCTTCCTCGCCCGCCAGATCTGGCGCACCGACAACCACCTCGCCACGCTCTCGATGGTGCGTGAAGGCCTGGGCTGGGCCTACCTGCCGCACAGCCTGGTGCAACCGCAAATCGACGCCGGCCTGCTGGTCGCCATCGACTTCGACAACATCAGCAACCAGCAGCGCCTGTGGGTGGACGTAGTGTGGAGCAAGGACCGGCCTTTGGGCCTGGGCGCGCAACGCTTCATCGCCTTGATGCGGGAGATGGCGCCGAGCAGGAGGAAGGGGAAGTAGCGCTTGCGTTATGGAACGCATCGGCATGCGGCTTTGTCGTTCCGGCTGCGGATGACCTTCGGTGACGTGCGACGAACGACACTGGATCCCGGCCTGCGCCGGGATGACGGGTTAATTGGGATGGCGAGGCTGTGGTTCGATGTGGGAGATGCGATGGCCGGCGTTCTGACCGCTCTTCGGTAGCGTGCGACGGACGACACTAGGTCCCTGCTTTCGCAGGGACGACGGATTACATCAGATAGCGAGCCAACAATTCGAAGCCGCAGGCGAGCAGCGAGCACACGAGGCCGAAGGCGAGGATGAGCAGAGGCGATGCCGAAGGCGAGCGCCATCCCGATGCCGCAGGCGAGGCGGATGGCATTTCCCCTTGTGGGCCAGCCGGCGGGGTGTGGTGAAAAATGGATCAGCAAGGCAACCGGAGCGTAGCGACTTTGCCTTGCCCATTTTTCAGCGCGCTCCGACGGGAACCCCGCAGGGGCTGGCACTTAGGGGCCGCCTTTCTTTGCTTACTTTCTTTGGCGGAGCAAAGAAAGTGAGCGGCTGCCGGGCCGCACCCGGCGCTCCGTTCCGACCGGAGAAAGAAAAGCACAAAGCCAGAGCACCAACAAGCAGCAAGACCAGACTACCCAAGCGCGACACAACAAGCGCCAGTGAAGCGCAACAAACGACACTGGGTCCCTGCTTTCGCAGGGACGACGGATTCAATCGAGAACGAGACTGCCTTGGCGATGGCTGATGAAGCTTGATGCTACTTGGGTAATGGATGCCAGCACCGAAGAAACGCAACGAACGACGCTGGGTCCCTGCCTTCGCAGGGACGACGGATTAAATGCAAGCGCGCGCCTGCACATCAATCAACCACAAACAGCAGCACCAGCCGCCAGAATCAAGGAATCACCTTCGCCCCAGCCTTGGCTACCAGCAACTCCACCAACAAACGATCCCTCTCCGCCGCCAACTCCGCAGACGTCTTCCCCTCCATCTGCCCGTCCACCCCCTCCCGGATCAACTCCTTCAACGACTCGGTAATGGCCGGCGTCCCCAGATCCGCCCACCAGCTCTCGATCGGCGGCCCCAGATGGTCCAGCGCGTGGCGCGCCCCGCCCTCGCCGCCGGCCAGGTGCAGGTTCAGATAAGGCCCCATCAGCGCCCAGCGCAGGCCAGGGCCGTAGGCGATCGCGGTGTCGATATCCTCGGTGCTGGCCACGCCCTGCTCGACCAGGTGGAACGCCTCTCGCCACAGCGCCGCCTGCAGGCGATTGGCGATATGCCCCTTCACCTCCTTGCGCACGTGGATGGCCTTCTTGCCCACCGCGGTGTAGAACGCCAGCGCCGCCTGCACCGCAGCGTCGGAGGTGAGTTGCCCGCCGATCACTTCCACCAGCGGGATCAGGTGCGGCGGGTTGAACGGATGGCCCAGCACCACGCGCTGCGGATGACGGCAGGCTGCCTGCACCTTGCTCATCAGCAGGCCGGACGAGCTCGACGCCAGGATCACATGGGCCGGCAACGCGGCGTCCATGCGCTGGAACAAATCGATCTTCAGGTCTTCGCGCTCGGGGCCGTTTTCCTGCACGAAATCGGCCCCGTCCAGCGCGTCTTCCAGCTTGTCGAAAAAGCGCAGGCGCTGCATCGATGCGCCCGGCGCCAGGCCCAGCGTTTCCAGGCTGGGCCAATGGCGCGCCACCGCGTCGCGCAGCTTGCGCTCGGCGTCCGGCATGGGGTCGGTGGCCGATACGTCCAGCCCGCGCGCCAGGTAGTAGGCCACCCAGCTGGCGCCGATGACGCCGGTGCCGACCACGGCAATACGTTTGATTTCGTTGCCGGCGATGCCGGCTTGCTGTTGCTGCATGGGTCTCTCCTCTTTTTTGAATCTTCCCGATCGCCGGGATTATTGTCATCCCGTTATGTCGATGTCGGCGGCGACTTGCCGCGACGACAAGGAATGTTTCGGCTGGCGCCTGAAAATCGATGCTTTCCCCGAAATCCCGGCAGCTTAGCATCAGCTTTAGGCTATCATCGCGCACAAACAAAACCGCCAATGCGGATCCGGATCAAGACAAAGGCATTTCCCATGTTCATGTATCTACCGTTCCTGCTGGCGCTGCTTGCCGTCCTCGGCATCGCCCTCGGCTGGAAGACGTTCAGCTACGCGATGTGGCTGGGTACGCTGGCGGTGACGCTGTGGTGCTTCAGCTTCCACGCGACCGACGCCCTCAAGCTTTCCTTCTGACGGGGATGCCATGAATCCTTCCCACCTCTCCTCGCTGCGCGACCGCGACAGGTCGGCCGGCAACGTCCTCAACGTGCTGGCGCTGCTGGCGGTGTGCGCCGCGCTCGGGGTCGCTTTCTACTATCAGCTGGAGAAGAACGAACTGCCCTGTCCGCTCTGCCTGCTGCAACGCGCCGGCCTGATCCTGACCGGCATTGGCCTGATGATGAACGTGCGCTTCGGCGTGCGCGCGGCGCACTACGGCGTGGCCCTGGCCGGCGCGCTGGCCACCGGCGTCATCGCGTTGCGCCAGGTGCTGCTGCACATCGCCCCGGGCGACGCCGGCTACGGCTCCACCTTCATGGGCTTGCATTTCTACACGCTGGCGGCACTGTCCTCGCTGGCGGCGGTGGCCGGCATCGCACTGCTGTTGATGCTCAAGAGCTGGGAGCCGCCCGCCAGCAGCGGCGCCTGGAAATCAGCCGGCGGCAAGCTGGCCTGCATCCTCTTCATCCTGCTGGTGGCCGGCAACCTGGCCTCGACCGTGCTCGAATGCGGCGCCGGCGCCTGCGAAGACAATCCCACCGGCTACCTGCTGCTGGGCAAATAAAAAAGAGGAGGCGAGCCTCCTCTTTATTCACACGCTGCGACATCCTGCGCCGCGTCAGAACAGACTGACCGGCATCTCCACCAGCAAGCGCACCTGATCGACGTTCGGCTCTCCCTGCGCCTTGTTGGCCCGGTGCGTGCTGTAGCGCAACTGCACGACCAGTCCCTTGGCCTTTCCCTCCTGCACCGTGTAAGCAAGTATCAGGTCGCGCTCCCAGTGACGCCCGCCGCTGCCCTTGTAGCCGAGGTTGCCGGCGTAGATGCCGTTCATGCGACGATAGTCGATGCCGGACCCGCGGACGTAGCCCAGTCCTGCCTTCAGGCCCGGCGCCACCAGCGCACTCAGGTCGGCGTCATAGCGCAGTTGCCAGGACGCCTCGCCGGGCGCGTTGAAGTCCGACAGCTGCATGGCGTTGTCCAGCCAGATCGAGCCGCGGTTGACGTAGTCGAAGGGGTTGTCGCCGTCGATCTTCTGGTAGCCCAGCCCGAACTTGTGCGCACCGAGGATATAGGACGTCATCAGGCTCCAGGCAGTGGTGTTGAGCTTGCCTGAACGGGCCTGGCCGGCGTCGATGCTCTGGTAGCGATTAAGGTTGAACGACAGGGCCCGCTTGTCGGCCAGGACGTGCTTGTAGAAGCCGCCCAGGTACAGGGTGTTCCAGTTGTCCTCCAGCTGTCCCAGATAGGCGGAGAGCGACAGCCCTGGCAGCGGCGCAGTCCACGCACCGCCGGCGAAGCTGAATGCCCCCGCAGTCTTGCCGGAATAATTGGCGAACAACGCGTTGCCGTTCTTCACGCTGTTGCGGTCTGCCCAGGCGGTGAAGCGGCCGCCCTGCAGGGCCAGCGTCGGCACGTCGGTGCTGGTGAGCAGCCAGCCGCGATTGGTCTCGGGCAGCAGGCGCGTGTCGGACGAATGGAAGATGGGATTGCTGGTGCGCAGCTCGCCCCACTTGAATTCGGTGGCCGACACCCGCAGCTTCAACGCCGCGCCGGCGCGGCCGAAGGTATCGCGGATGGCCTGCTCGTCCTTGGCCAGGTAGCGCGGCGAATAGCGCGCGTTGCCGGCATCGGTGCCGAGATTGACGGCGCCGTAGGCGTGCGCGTCCAGCCCCACGCCGAGCACGCCCGGCGTGTAACCCGACTGCAGACCGAACATCAGGCCGTAGGCAGACTCGACCGCGCGCGTCTTGCCGCGCTGGCCGTTGGCGGCGCGAAAGCTGCTGCCGTTGCGATAATCGAGTTGCTCATAGACGAGACGGTTCTGCATCTGCAGATGCGCGTCCTCGAACAATCCCCGCGCGTCCTGCTGGCCGGCTGCCGGCGCGTCGGCGCAGACAGCGGCCAATAACAGCACATGGAACAATCCTCGGCACGCGCGCGGGCACCGGTATTTTCGCTTGCCCGGCGTCATCGGATCTCCTCCATCTTGCTCACCAATGCCTCGGCGCGCTGCCCGTTGCTCAACATGCGGGAGCGCAGCTCACGCACCGACTTCACGGCCGCAGGAACCTGCGGCTTGACGGACTCCCCCTCCCCCACCTGGATCGCGCCGATCATGGCCATCATCAGGTGCGGCGGACAGACGTAGACATAGAGGCCGGGCTGCTCCAGCTTCACCGTCAGCGGCTCGTCCTCCGCGCTGGAGAACTTGTGTGCGCCGGTCGGCGCGGCGATCGCCTTGACGTAGTGGGACCGGTTGACGGGCCGGAAGGTGACGCTGTCGCCCGGCGCCACCTTCAGGTAGGCAGGCTCGAACAGCATGGTCGATCCGGCGTGCTGGTCCAGCATCTGCACGACGTGCTCTGCGGCGTGCGCCGATGCCACGGGGCATAAGCATGCCCCGCTAGTCAGCATGGATGTGACGATACGGATGATTGGTGTCATGAGAAAAAGCGGGTCAAGGGTGGTCGGCCGGCGGCGGGTTCTGCGACGGGCACGCCGGCCAAGGAAGCGGCGCGGCCGGTGCAGCGCCGCGCAAGGGGGTGATGCGCGGCAGCCCGTCGCTGCCGGCCACGACATCGGTGCGGATGCCGTAGGTTCGCTCCAGGAACGCCGCCGTCATCACCTCGTGCGCCTTGCCCTGAGCGGTGACGCGGCCGCGGTCGATGACCACGATGTCGTCGGCGTACTGGACTGCCAGGTTGAGGTCGTGCAGCACGACCAGCGTGGTGCATTGCCGACACCGCGTCTCACGGTGAAGCACGTCGAGCAGCATGACCTGATGCCGTACATCGAGCGCGCTGACCGGCTCGTCCAGCAGCAGCACCGCGCAGCTGCGCATGAGCAGCTGCGCGAACAGCGCCATCTGGCGCTGCCCTCCGCTCATGCGGGCAATGCTGCGGTTGGCCAACGGCAGCAGCCCGACCGTGTCGAGCACGCTCAAGGCCTGCTGCAGGAGCGCATCGTCGACGCGTGCGCGCAGATCGGGCAGGCGTCCCAGCAGCGCCAGCTCGACGGCGCTCAGGTCAAGGTCGAGGCGGATGTCCTGCGGCATGAAGGAAACCCGTTCGCCCGCTTGCGCGGCCTCGTCGCGCTCGTATCGCCCGGCGCCGAAACGGATGCTTCCCGAGTCCGGCCGGCATTGCCCGGCAATCGTCTTCAGCAAGGTGGATTTGCCCGAACCGTTGGGGCCGATAACGGCGCACAGGTTGCCGGCGCGCGGCCGCAGCGTGATGCCATCCAGGATGCAGGTGTTGCCCCTGCTGACACGAACGTCGTCGATCTCAAGCATGTCTGCGCACGCCGTTGATGATCAGCGCGAAAAAGAATGGCACGCCGACCAGCGCCGTGACGATACCGATCGGGAAGATCGCGCCCGGCAGCAGGATCTTGGACAACACCGATGCCGCCGACAGCAGCGCGGCGCCGCATAGCATGGACAAGGGGAGGAAGAAGCGCTGGTCGGCGCCCACCAGCATGCGCGCAATGTGCGGCGACACCAGGCCGATGAAGCCGATCACGCCGACGAAACCGATCGCCGTGGCAGTCAGCAGCGACACCAGCGACAGCGTCTTCAGGCGCAGCCGGCGCACGTCCACGCCCAGGCTGGCGGCGCGCTCCTCGCCCAGATTCAGCGCGGTCAGCTTCCAGGCGTCGCGCAGCAACAGGGTGCCGCATGCCAGCAGCACCGCCGCCAGGCAGGCAAGGCTGTGCCAGGTGCTGCGCAACAGGCTGCCGAACAGCCAGAAGGTGATCTGCTGGCTCAGCTCCGGCGACGAGATGAATTGCAGCAGCGACAGCATGGCCTGGAACAGGAAGAGCAACGATATCCCGGCCAGTACCAGCACATGCGCGCCGGCGCGCGGCACAAAGGCCAGCGCGAACAGCAGCGACGCGGCCAGCATGCAGAACAGGAATCCGCCCAGCGGCACCGCGATCAGCACCGGCAGGCCGAAGCCGTCGAAGTACAGTGTCAAGGCAGCGCCAAAACCGGCGGCGGCGGCCAGGCCGAGGGTGTAAGGACTGGCCAGGGGATTGTTCAGCAGCGTCTGCATCTCGGCGCCGCCCAGTCCCAGCGCTGCGCCGACGGCCAGCGCCATGAGCGCCACCGGCAAGCGCATGCTCATCACGATGGTGCGGGTGGCGCTGTCGCCGGCCTCCGGCTGCAGCAGGGTGTGAACCACCTCCGCCAAGCCAATGGCCGACGGGCCGGTGGCGATGTCGAGCACCAGCAAGCAAAGACAGAGCGCGGCGCCGGCGAGCAGCAGCCAGCCGTGCCGCCGCTGGCGCTGCCGGTAGGATGATCCGGCGGCGCGGTAGAGATCGGAGGCCTGCATGGCTCAGCGCAGCGCCGCCAGATCCGTCATGAACGTCCCCTGCGGCACCACCGGCAGGTATTTCCGATAGAACTCCAGATAGTTGCGCTCAGGGTCGATGTCGTCGAACAAGCCCGGATAGAGCACCTTGGCCAGATATTGCACCATCGTATAGTCGGCCTGGGTACGCGACGCGCCCTGATACACGCCGTAGATGCGCCTGCCCTTGACGGCGGGCAGGCTGTCCCAGCCCGCACGCATGGCGTATCCCGCCAGACGGGCGGCGGCATCCTTGCGCGCCACGCCCTGGCCCATACGCATCGCGGACGGGTTCTTGCTGGTCTCGGTGCCGGAGATCAGCACCACATCGGGCCGCGCAGCGAGAATCTGCTCGGGATTGATCGGTCCCCACCACTCGACGAAAGGCTTGGCGATGTTGACGCCTCCGGCCTGCTCGATCATGGCGCCCCACATGTTTTTGCCGTAGGTGAAGCCGTATTCCGCCGGCCCCTTGTTGCCGAATTCTGCATAGACCCTGGGCTGCGGCAGGTCGGCACGTTCCAGGCGTTGCCGGATCTGGGCGATGGCGTCGCGATAGTCCTTGTTGATGGCGCGGGCGCGCTCCGGCTTTCCGGCGATCGCGCCCAATAGCGTGGTGCTGGCGAGATGACTTTCCAGCTTCTGCGCGTTGTAGTCGACCACGACGATGGGAATGCCGGCCGCGCCGATGCGCTCGACCTCGCTGCCCAGCCCCTGGAATTGCCAGTCGGCCAGCACCAGCACGTCGGGCTTGAGCTCGATGAGCTTTTCGACCGAGAAGCTCATCGCCTCCACCTCGCCGAAGTCGGCCAGGCGCGCCAACGCCGGCATGCGCGCGACATACAGGCGCCAGCTGTCCGGCCGCCAGACCTTCCACGCATCGCGCGAAATGCCGACCACGTTGCCCCAGCCCTGCTCGCCCGAAATCGCCAGGTAGTCTTCGAAATAGAAGCCGAGCGCGACGCGTTTGGCAGGCAGTTCCAGCCGCACCTGGCGGCCGCGGACGTCGCTCAGTGTGGTGGTTTGCGCATGCGCGGCGAACGCGCACAAGATCCAGAGAAAAAGAATGAGGGGAAGTTTTCGCAGCGTCATTTTTTGTCCTTCGACATTCGGTCAGATCCGACGCCGGATGCAGCGGCATGGCGCCTCGGGATTGCTGCGGATGCTAAAGACAAACATGGGAATTATTTACTTCGCCTGCATTTTTTCCGTAAAAGCCAAGATTTTGCGGGAATCGATTCACCGCCGCGCCAGCGATAATTCGAAACATCTTCATCACCGCTTGCTCGCCCGCCGCGCTCCCGCCGAAATGCATTCCTCTCGCCTGCCGTCACGCCGCATCGTCCTCGGCATCCAAATGACGTTCAATCTCGGCTTCTATGCCGTCGTCCCCTTCCTGGCAACGCACATGCGCGATCACCTGCTGATGAGCGCCACCGCCATCGGCCTGACGCTGGGCATGCGCAGCTTCTCGCAGCAGGGCATGTTCTTCCTCGGCGGCCTGCTGGCGCAGCGTTTCGGATACCGGCGCGTGATGATCACCGGCTGCGCGGTACGCGTCCTCGGTTACCTGGGCCTGGCCGTTGCCGGCACGCCGGCGCAGATGGTGATCAGCGCCTGCCTGACCGGTCTCGGCGGCGCCGCGTTTTCACCTTGCCTGGAAGCGCTCGCCGCGCAACTCGAGCGCGAAGATCACGCCGTCGAGCGACGTCGGCGCCACGGCATTTTTGCGCATTTCGCGGTGGCGGGAGAATTAGGTGCGGTGGCGGGGCCGTTGCTGGGCGGCCTGTTGATGCGCGGCGGCTTCCCGCTGGCAGCGATCTTGTGCGCGGGGATGTTCGCGGTAGCGACGGCCGTGCTGTATGCCGGCCTGCCGGCGGATGACAGGCGCCCTAGCGCCGGCGTCCTCGACGGCTGGCGAGACGTGCTGCGCGACCGCGCCTTCCTGGCCTTCGCGCTGGCCTATGGCAGCTACCTGTTCAACTACAACCAGCTGTATCTCGCATTGCCTGCCGAACTGGCGCGCATCGCGGCGGGCGAAGCCTGGCTTGCCTGGTTGTTTGTGCTGGCCTCGGCACTGGTGATCTTGCTGCAGCTGCCGATCGCGGCGCTGTGTGCCCGATGGCAGCCGCGCTTTGCCCTGATGATCGGTTTTGCAATGATGTCGTCAGCATTTCTCTGCCTGGCCGCCGGCCCTTGCCTTGGCGACGCCCACGGCTTTGCCGATCTGGCCGTCCTGCCGGCGGTCCTGTTCACGATCCTGCTGAGCCTGGGACAAATGTGCGCGGTTCCCGTCGCCATGTCGCTGCTGCCTCGCTTCGCAGGCGAGCGGCCCTTGCCGCTCTATTACGGCGTACTGGCGTCGGTCGGGGGTGCGATGACGCTGTTCGGCAATATCCTGCTGGGGTGGGCGCACGACTGGGTTGCCCGCCTGCCGGCGGCAGGGGAAAGCGGCGCGGCGTTTTCCGCGCAATGGTGCCTGGCTGCGCTGCTGCCGGCCTGCAGCGTCTGGGCCTTTTCCAGGCTGGCGCTGCCGGCGAGGCATTGAAGCACAGACAATCCGCGCGCCTATCTGCTGCCGGACAAATAAAAAAGCCGGCCAAGGGAAACACAGGGGCTCCCTTGCGTCGGCATCAAATCCCACGCCTCACGACTATTCATGCCCCGGGCACGCGCCCGGGGTACTGCCTCATGCTCAGAAGCGGTGCTGCATGCCCAGCGTCATGCCGAACTGGCTACTGCCGAAGGCGACGTCGTCACGCGACAGGCCGACCAGCTGGCCGTTCTTGGCCTTGGCATAAGCGGTGCTCAGGTACAGGTCGGTGCGCTTGGACATGGCGTACTTCAGGCGCAGCGAGTACATGATCGGGTCGGCGTCGTTGGCCACGTTCTTGATGTTCTGGTAGTAGACCGTACCGATCACGGTCATCGCCGGCGTGAACTTGTAGCTCGCGCCGCCCCAGAAGAAATCGCTGCGCAGATCGGTGGCGCCGCTGGCCAGCGACTTCTTGTAGTAGCGATAGCCGAGGTTGAACTTCCACGCATCGGTCAGCTGGTAGCCGGCGGCGAGGTGGGCGGTGGTGGTCTTGTCGTAGGCGGCGCCGACGATCGCGGCCGTGCCGTTGACGCGGTCATAGGTGCCGGCGATGCTGAAGGGACCGGTGCCCCAACCCAGGCCCACACCGTACTTGGAGCTGTCGCTGGCGCTGCCTGCCACTTCGCCGAAGCCGTACATGGCGCCGATCTTCACGCCGCCGAATTCGCCCTGATACTTCACCAGGTTGGACACGCCGGTGGGCATGCCGTCCTTGCGGCCGCCGGTGGCGCCGGCCGAGGTCACCCACGAATAGTTGGCCGAGTAGCCCATGGGGTCGAAGGGCAGGATGAAGTCATAGGTGGTCGAGAACGAGCGGCCCACCACCACGCGACCGAAACCGCCTTCCAGGCCGACGTTGGCCTGGCGGTTGAACAGCTGGCTGGCGTCGCCGTCGAAGTTGCCGTTGTCGAGCTTGAAGCCGTTTTCCAGCTGGAAGACCGCCTTCAGGCCGCCGCCCAGGTCTTCGCTGCCGCGAAAGCCGATGCGCGAGGTGTTCATGGTGCCCGAGGACAGGCGGGTGACGCTGCCGCCGTTGGCGCCGGCGTGGTTGACGAACTCCACGCCCGAATCGATCAGGCCGTAGATGGTGACGCTGCTCTGCGCCTGCGCCGTGCCGGCGGCGCTCAATGCGGCCAGCGCTGCAGCGGCGGCCAGATGTTTCTTTTGCACTTGTGATCTCCTTGGTTGAAAGCGATGTTGTATTTGTCTGTCGTTGTTGTGGCGGACCCTGTCGCGATCCGTTGCGGCAGGCGCGCGGCTGGTGGCCCCGCGCCTCCCCTTCCCCGATCCGCAGGCGGACAGGTCAGAAAGCCCAGAGCGCCTGCTCGGGCAGGGAAAGCCAGTACTCGCCCTGTTCCAGGTGTTGCGGCGCATAGGCGCGCAAACCGACCGCGCCGGCCGGACCGCTGCCGGCCTTGAACAGGCACTCCCAGCGGTCGCCGAGATACATGCAGGTGGAAAGCGGCAGGCGGATGGCGTTGTCGGCCGGCTGGCCGGAGATGCGCACCTGCTCGACGCGGATGATGCCGGTCACGTCCTGGCCCGGCTGCACCTCGCTCTTGCCGCGCAGCGTGGCCACCGCGGTGCCGCCGTCAAGCTTGAGCGTGACGCGCTCGCCCTCGCGCCGGACGACCTGCGCGGCCAGCTTGTTGTTGCTGCCCATGAATTCGGCGGTGAACAGGGTGTCGGGGGTCTGGTACATGCTCTGCGGCGTGCCCTGCTGTTCGATGCGGCCGTTGTTCAGCAGCAGGATGCGGTCCGAGATCGCCATCGCCTCGCCCTGGTCGTGCGTAACCATCAGCGCCGACAGGCCCAGGCGCACGATCAGCTCGCGCAGGAAAGCGCGGGCTTCTTCGCGCAGCTTGGCGTCGAGGTTGGAGAGCGGCTCGTCGAGCAGGATCACCTGCGGGTTGTAGACCAGCGCGCGGGCGATCGCCACGCGCTGCTGCTGGCCGCCGGAGAGCTGGTGCGGGTAGCGCTCGCCCAAGTGGCCCAGGCCCAGCTGCGCCAGCACCGCCTTGACGCGCGCGGCGATGTCGGAGGAAGACACCTTGCGCAGCTTCAGCCCGTAGGCGACGTTGTCGGACACGGTCTTGTGCGGCCACAGCGCATAGGACTGGAAGACCAGGCCCAGGTTGCGCTCCTCGGCCGGCATCTCGAAATTGCGTACGCCTTCGAACACGCGGCGCGTGCCGATGTCGATGGTGCCGGCCTTGGGCGACTCCAGCCCGGCCACCGCGCGCAAGAGCGTGGTCTTGCCGCTGCCCGAGGGGCCTAGCAGCGCCACCACTTCGCCGCGCTGCAGCTGCATCGAAACACCCTTCAGGATGGGATTGGCATGCGCGCCGGTACCGTAGTCCAGGTGCAGATCGTTGACGGAAAGTTCGGTCATGATGATTCCTATTGTTCAAGAGTCGCTTACAAAGCGTCGGCGGCAAGGCACGCCGACGCGGGCAATACGGTGGTACACAGCTGATAACAACAAGGAGGCGCAACGCCGCCGACGGCGTTTTGTAAGCGACTCTTAATCGTGCAACTTGACGCCGAAGCGCAAGGCAATGCCCAGGCCCACGGCCACCAGCGTGATGTTGATGAAGGACAGCGCCGCCACCAGCTCGACCGCGCCGGCGGCCCACATCGAGACGATCATCGAGCCGATCACCTCGGTGCCCGGCGAGAGCAGATAGACGCCGGTGGAGTACTCGCGCTCGAAGATCAGGAACACCATCAGCCAAGCGCCGATCAGGCCGTAGCGCACCAGCGGGATGGTGACGTCGCGCGTGACGCGGGAGCGCGGGGCGCCGACGGCGCGGGCGGCTTCTTCCAGCTCCGGACCGACCTGCAGCAGCGCGGTATTGATCAGGCGAAGGCCGTACGCCAGCCACACCACCGAGTACGCCAGCCAGACCGAGAAGATGGTCGAGCGCAGTGAACGCAGCGTCGGGATGAAGCTCTCGGAGAGCCACAGCGCCACCGGGTTATCGAAGCCCTTCAGCGCCGAATCCAGCAGCGACGGCACGAACAGGAATACCCACAGGAAGGACAGGCCGGCCAGCAGGCCCGGCACCGCGCGCGGTACCAGCACGCTGTAGTCGAGGAAGCGGGTGATGCCGTCCTGCTTGCGGTGCATGGCCAGCGCGATGGCGGTGTAGCAGGCCACGGCCAGCGCGCCGCCGATCACGCCGATCAGCACCGTGTTGACGATGCCGCGCACCAGCGATGGCTGGTCCCAGACGTCGCGGAAGTTCTGCAGCGTCAGCACCTCCAGCAGGTTCACGCCGTCGCCCCAGTGCGAGACGAAGGTGCGCAGCGCGATGCCCGAGAGCGGGATGATCACGGTAAAGACCAGCCAGACGGCGATCAGCGCAAACGCCACCCAGCGCCACTTGCCCAGCGGCAGCGCCTTCTGGCGCGCGCCCTTGCCCTTGATGGCGACGTACTTGTTGGCCGAGCGCAGCAGCCAGCGCTGCAGCATTACCAGCGGCATGGTCACGCCCACCAGACACACGGCAACCGCAGCCATCAGGTGATAGGACGGCGTGCCCAGCTTGTTGGTGAGCTTGTAGAGATAGGTCGGCAGCACCAGGTGGCCTTCCGGATCGCCCAGCACCAGCACCAGGCCGAACACTTCAAAGCCGAGGAAGAACACCAGCACGCCGGAGTAGGCCAGCGCCGGCATGATCATCGGCAGCGACACGTTCAACGCCACCTGCAGCGGCGAAGCGCCGGCCACGCGGGCGGCTTCCTCGACGTCCGAGCCCAGGCTCTTCAGTGCGGCCGAGGCGTACAGGTAGACGTGCGGCACGTGCGTCAGGCCGGCGATGATGACGATGCTGGGGAAGGCGTAGACGTTCCACGGATCGCCCTCGAAGCCGACCAGCGCCAGCAGGTTCTTGACCCACACGGTGTAGAAGCCCACCGGCCCCATCGAGACCACGTAGCCGAAGCCGATCACCATCGGCGAGACGAAGATCGGCACCATCAGCGCCGGCGCGATCCAGCTGCGCCCCGGCAGGTCGGTGCGCACCATCAGGAAGGCCAGCATGCCGCCCAGCGGCACCGCGATCACGGTCAGGCCGGCGGCCAGCGTGAAGCCGTTGATGAAGGCCTGGCGGAAATCCGGATCCTCGAAGATGAAGCGGTAGGAGTCCAGCGTCAGCTCCTTGACCGGCGCGAAGAACGGCGCCGACAGGAAGCTCTGGTAGAAGATCAGCAGCAGCGGCACGAAGATGGCCAGCGTCGCCAGCGTGACGACCAGGCCGCGCGGCCAGTTCAGTCGCAGGCGCCGGCCGGCCGGTGCTTCCGTGCTGCGCGGCAGCGATGTGGATGTTTGCATGATTCGGCTCGTGATACCGGGAATTGCGCCGTGCCTGCCGGATTTCAGGCAAAGCAGCGGCGATGGAGCGGCGACCGGCTGGTCGCGCTCCCCGCATTTCCCTTGGTTGAAAATCGCCGCGAAAGACGCTTCGCGGCAAGCTGCCGCCTTACTTCTTGGCGGCGTCCTTCCATTGCTTCAGGAAGTCCAGGCGCTTCTTCTGGTCCAGGTATTCCAGCAATTCGGTGGACACCGGCATCGGCTTCAGCGCCGCGCCCAGCTGCTTGGTCAGCTCGGCCGAGGTGGTGGCGCCGGTGACGTCGCCGCGGATGGCAAACAGTTGCGCATCATTGGCGATGATGGTCTGGCCGCGCTTGGACAGGATGTAGTCCAGCCACAGCTTGCCGGCATTGACGTTCTTGGCCGACTTGTTGACGAAGATCACGCGCGAGAGCACCAGGTTGTAGTCCTTCGTGAAGGCCACGCCGATCGACGGATCCTTCTTGGCGCGCACCAGCGCATAGGGGCCGAGGATGTTGTAGCCGATCAGGTTCTCGCCCGAAGAGATGCGCTCCAGCATGGTGCCGGTGGAGGACTGCACGCGCGCCGAGACGCCACCCATGGCTTTGGCGAAGTCCCAGAATTGCGGGTTCAGCTTCAGGTCGTAGGTCATCAGCGAGAAGCCGACGCCGGACTTTTCGATGTCGTAGGTGGTGACCTTGTTCTTGTACTTGTCCAGCTTGGTGGTGAGCAGCCGGGTGAACTCGGCGTGGGTGGTCGGCACGTCGCCTTCGGGCACCAGGCGCTTGTTGTAGACGATCGCGGCCGGCTCGAAGGTGGTGCCGTAGGCGGTGTCCTTCCAGTTGGCCCAGCCCGGCACGGCGGCGGCTTCGGGCGACTTGTAGGGCAGGCCGTAGCCTTCCGACGCCAGCTTGACCTGCAGGTCCATCGAGGACGACCACATCACGTCGGCTGTGGCGCCGCCGGCGGCCGCTTCGGAGATGAAGCGGTTGTAGGCTTCGGTGGAATTCATGTCGTTGTACTCGACCTTCACGCCCGGATAGAGCGCGCTGAAATCCTTGATCAGCGACTCGGCTGCCTTGGAGTCGGTGGTGCTGTAGATCACGACCTTGCCTTCCTTCTTGGCGCCGTCGACGATCTTGGCGTAGTCGGCCGGATAGCCGGCCGGCGTCTGTGCATGGGCAGCGCCGCTGAAAGCGACAGGCAAAGCGAGGGCCAGGCCGAGCGCAATGCTCAGGCGACGTTTGTGCAGCATGGGTTCTCCTTGAGTTGTGGGAAGCCTGGTCTGGGCCTCTTGAAGCGAATCTCTGCGTCGTTGAATCTTCTTCGTTCGAATCTTCCGATTCGACTGTGCTAGCGCACCAGCCCGAGCTCCTCGGACTGCTTGCGGTATCGCGCAACGGTCTGCGCGATGTACTCGGTCAGCGCCTTGCCGGTCATGGCAAAGGGATACAGACCGCTGGCGCTGCGTTGCCGGTCGAAGGCCGGATCGGCCATCGCCTTGTCGAACACATCCACCCAGCGGCGGTAGTCCGCCTCCGGCGCATGCGGGCTCATGTAGAAGCCGCGGATGATGGGCCACACCACGTCATAGCCCTGCTCGCGCGCGGTCGGCACCGCCTGCAGCAAACCCGGCAGGCGCTGCTCGGACAGCACCGCCAGTATCCTCACGCGGCCTTCGGCGATGAAGTGCGCCGCTTCCGAGGCGTCGCCCGAGATCACCTGTACATGCCCGGCCTGCAATGCTGCGAAGGAGTCTCCGCCACCTTCCAGCGCCACGAAACGGAATTGCCGCGGCTCGATGCCGGCCCGTCCGGCCAGCATGGCGATCTTCAGCCAGTCCTGACTGCCCACGGTGCCGGACAGCCCGACCGTGGTTCTGGCCGGATCCTTGCGAATCGCCTGCAACAGCTCGCGCAGGTTGCGCCACGGCGCATCGGCGCGCACCGCCACCATGCCGTAGTCGATGCCCACGCCGGCCACCCAGCGTACATCGCCCACCGCCGCCTTGCCGTACTTGCCCTGCGCCAGGTTCAGCAGCGAGCCGCCGGAAAACGTCACCAGCGTATCGGGCCCGCCGCGCCGCTGCGACACCACCGAACTCCACGCCACTGCGCCGATGCCGCCGGGCAAATAACTGAGCTTGACAGTCTCGTGCACGCCTTCTTCCTTCAGGGCCCGACGCAGCATCTTGCAGGCGGCATCCATGCCGCCGCCGGGCTTGGCCGGCACGATGCACTCCACCGCGAGCGCGCACGGCGCCGCGCATGCCAGGAGGCATGCGGCAATCAGGCGGCGCAGGCGCTCAGCCGTCATGGCGG
This sequence comes from Herbaspirillum sp. LeCh32-8, assembly GCF_017814915.1. Lineage (GTDB taxonomy): Bacteria > Pseudomonadota > Gammaproteobacteria > Burkholderiales > Burkholderiaceae_D > Herbaspirillum. The sequence continues at coordinate 115,043 of NZ_JAGIPZ010000003.1, forward strand.
TGGCGGCGTTCAGCCGCGCAGGGAAATCGGGAAAGAAAGGAAGTGCGTCACGGTCGGTCTCCTGAGTATTCTTTTTTGGTGTTGGCGAATGCTACAAGAAAAGCCTTTCAGCCGGCTTTCAGTGAAGCTGTCATCGTCAAAAAATCCGGCTACGCAGTTTCCGCAATTGCCATCCATGCATTTCAATCGGCGCCGCCCTTCTGTTAGCATCCGCGCTGGAGACAAGCCGGACATGCCCAAGAACAGGCGCCGGCGCAGCATCAACATCATTCGAACAAGGCAGCATCATGCGCATCTTGCTGGTGGAAGACCACCTCGAACTTTCCCGCTGGCTGGCCAAAGCCCTGCAGGACGCCCATCTCACCGTGGAATGCGCGACCAACGGCGCCGACGCAGACAGCCTGCTGCTCACGCAGGACTACGCCCTCATCATCCTCGACCTGACGCTGCCGAAGATGGACGGGCTGGACGTGCTGAAACGCATGCGCGCACGCGGCAGCCGCACGCCGGTGCTGATCCTGACCGCGCGCGGCGGACTGGCCGACCGCGTCACGGGCCTGAACCTGGGCGCCGACGATTACCTCGCCAAACCCTTCGAGCTGGCGGAGCTGGAGGCGCGCGTGAAGGCGCTGCTGCGCCGTACGCAAAGCAATGAAGCGGTCACCATCGTGTGCGGCGCGCTCAGCTTCGACACCGTCTCGCGCACCTTCAGCTATGGCGGCGAACTGCTGGCGCTGACGCCGCGCGAGCACGCGGTGCTGGAAGTCCTGCTCAGCCGCCATGGCCACACGGTGCCGAAGGAGAAATTGTTCCAGCAAGTGTTTTCGCTGGACGACAACGCCAGCGTCGACGCCATCGAAATCTACATCCATCGCCTGCGCAAGAAGCTGGAGCACGCCGGCCCCGGGCGCGTGTCCATCACCACGCTGCGCGGGCTGGGCTATCTGCTGCAGGCGGCCGGATGACGCAAGCCGCCGTGCGGGGATCGGGCAAGCTGGGCAGCCTGCGCGGCCAACTGGTGCGCTGGCTGCTGATTCCCCTGACCCTGCTGGTGGCGGTGGATGCGGTCTCGGTCTACTACAACGCGCTGGAAGTGGCCGACCTGGCCTACGACCGCTCGCTCCTGGCATCGACCCGCGCGCTGGCCGAGCGGGTCTCGGTGGTGGACGGTCATGTCATCGCCGACGTGCCTTACGTGGCGCTGGACAGCTTCGAGACCGACACGCTGGGCCGCATCTACTACAAGGTCACCGGCCCCAACGGCGAGCTGGTGTCCGGCTACGGCGACCTGCCGCCGGTGCCGCCCGACGTGAAGCGTTCGGAAGCCTACCCGGCGCTGGTGCGGTTCTACCAGGCCGACTATCACCACCAACCGATCCGCATTGCCGCGCTGCTGCAGCCGGTGTATGACGACAGCATGCGCGGCATCGCGCTGATCCAGGTCGGCGAGACCATGGATGCGCGCAACGGCATGACGCGCAAGATTTTGTTCGATACGCTGTGGCGCCAGGGCACGCTGGTCTCGGTGGCTGCCTTGCTGGTGTGGTTCGCGGTGCGCTTCGTGCTGCGCCCGGTGATGCAGCTGCGCGAACAGGTGGAGTCGCGCGCGCCGACTGATCTCTCCGGCTTCGACCCGGCGCTGGTGCACAAGGAAATGCGGCCGCTGGTGCTGGCCATGAACGGCTACATGGAGCGACTGCAGGCCTTGATCAGCGGCCAGCGCCGCTTCATCGCCGATGCCTCGCATCAGCTGCGCACGCCGCTGACGGTATTGAAGACCCAGGCAGAACTGAGCCTGCGCGAGCTGCGCCGCGAGCCCCACGATGCGGCGCAGATGACAGACCTGGTGGAAGGCATGGCGCGCACGACCGACGCCACCGTGCACCTGGCCAACCGCCTGCTCACGCTGGCGCGCGCCGAGCATGGCGCGGCCGAAGGCGGTACGGCGCCGGTCTCGCTCACCGAGGCGGTGCGCCAGGTGGCGCTGGAGCTGTCGCAGCAAGCAGTGGCGCGCAACATCGAACTGGCCTTCGAAGGCGAGACGCAGATCCGCATCAACGGCAACGCGCTGCTGCTGCATGAGCTGATGATCAACCTGCTGGACAACGCGATCCGCTACACGCCCGCCGGCGGGCGCATCACGCTGCGCGTGCTGACCGCAAGCGAACCGGGCCAGGCGACAGGGGCGCTGCTGGAAGTGGAAGACAGCGGCCCGGGCATCGCCCAGGCCGATCGCGAGCGCGTGTTCGAACCCTTCTACCGGGCCGGCGCCACGCAGCACATCAACCCGTCCGGCACCGGACTGGGGCTGTCCATCGTGCGCGAGATCGCCGCCCTGCACCATGCGTCGATCGCACTCGACCAGCCGCGCCATGGCGGCGGGCTGGTGGTGCGGGTGGCGTTTCCGGGGGTGATTGAAGTGCTGCTGTGAGGACGATGAAAGCAGCGGGAAAAGATGCGGGGAAAGACGCCGGGAAGAACGTCAGGCGCCCTGCAGGCCGTCCAGCACGCGCGCCAGCTTCACCTTGAAATCGACGGCCGGGTCGTCGTCGCCGTCGCGGCGCTTCTCGACGCTCACCGCATGGGTCACCATGTAGCCAGTATAGGCGGCCAGCAGGTCCTTGTTGATGTCATCGCCGTTTTTGACCGGCGTCCAGCCCTGCTCCCCCAGCTCCTGCACCTCCATCGCAGTGCCGTTGAAGGAGAGGCTGTAGGCTTGCGGCTTGTTCTGTTGCGCAAAGCGCAGCAGGAAGTCGGCCATGGCATTGGTCGGGTGATCGCCGGCGAACTGCGTGAGCGCGTTGCCCAGCGCCGCCTTGCGCTCGATCTCGGCGGCCGACAGGCGGGCCGAAAGACGCGCCGACAACGCCGGATTGGCTGCCAGCGCCGACTGGAACTGCGCATTGCGCGTGTCGTCCGCCAGTTGCGGGCCGTTAGGACCGGCCACGATGCGCAAGGCCGGCGGCGCCGAGATGCCGGCTGCCTGCAACGCGGCGTTGAGGTCGGCGGCCAGCGTGTCGCGCGAGGCGGAGGCGGCTTGCGTGCTCTGCGCGGCGGTCTGCAGGATCTGCTGGAACACCGACAGCGTACCGCCGGCGCTGCCGGTCGCATTGCCGGCGGCGGTGGAGGCTGATCCGGTCTGGGTGATTGCACTGATCATCTTGTTGTTCCCGAAGTGGCGTGGAGCCCGGTATCGACCATGCGGGGAGATACCGATGGAGACGCTCATTGTGAACCGTATCGTCTCGCTTGTTTGGGCGAACAGAAGGCTTTTTCGGCGGTTCTTCCGGCTTGTTGCAGTGCCGACAAGACCAATTCCGATGCAACACGGAAACTAAAATTTCCCTTCGGAAATTTGCGCTACTTCAGGCGAACCGCCTGTCCATAAAAAATGGGGCGCCAATTGGCGCCCCGACTGAACGTCGAGATCGACTACTCGACCTTCTCCACCACCAGATCCAGCGGCTGGATGGTTTCTTTCGCCCGTTGCCGGCCGACCGCTTTGATTCCCGCTACGGTCGAGAAGACATGCTCCGCGATCTGGTACTCCAGAAAGACCGCGCTTTGCAGGTCGACCGAGATCGATACCGCGTCAATCTTATCCGCCGTCAGCTTGACCGTATGCGCCCCAGGCCGCAGCTTGATACGCGCGAAGGTCTTCGGTCCCAGCTCCGCCAGCAACACGCCGTCCACGAATACCTGCGCCTTGGTACTGCGTTGCTGCGCATACGGTCGCGTGATGTACAGGTAGCCCGTCCCCTCAGGCGCCGGCGCCAATGCCTTGGCCTCGTCCTCGTGCGCGTCGTCATGCACAGGCACCGCGACGCACACGCCATGTTGTTGCAATATCGTGCAGGGAACGCCATCGGGCGCCGGGCTCGCGCAGGCGGACAGCAGGACGATCGATGCTGCCGCCAACGGCAGTCTGATCCGGCGTTGATTGTGTGTGCTCATCATGAGCCTCCTTTCCTGTGGAAGAAAAACCATGCGCGTCGGCGCGCGCCACCAGGGGCCGGCGCGATCTTCTGCGTCCTGTCACTGCCCCCTCGCGACGCAACGCCTCATCCCATATCGGCCTCTCAGTTGGCAGCGGATGAGCGCCCGACCCAGAACTTCCAGAAGGGGCGACGCCGCGTCTTGCCCGCCGACGAGTCTTCTTCGTCTGCCTCATGCGCCAACTTGTAGAGCAAGGGCAACACGAGCAAGGTGAGCGCGGTCGAGGACAGAATGCCGCCGATCACCACGGTTGCCAGCGGTCGCTGCACTTCCGCGCCGGTTCCGGTGGCCAGCGCCATCGGGACAAAGCCCAGGGAAGCGACCAGGGCCGTCATCAACACCGGGCGCAGGCGCGTCATCGCACCGTCGTGAATCGCAACATCCAGCGAGCGCCCCTCCTCTCGCAGGCTGCGGATGAAGGAGATCATCACCAGGCCGTTCAGCACCGCGACGCCTGACAAGGCGATGAAACCCACCGCCGCCGAGATCGACATGGGAATGCCGCGCATGGCCAGCGCAAGAATGCCGCCGGTCAGCGCGAACGGGATGCCGGTGAACACCAGCATGCCGTCCTTGACGTTGCTGAACATGGCAAACAGCAACACGAAGACCATCAATAAGGCGACCGGAATCACAATCTGCAGACGTTGCGTTGCCGATTGCAGGTTTTCGAACTGCCCGCCCCAGGTGGTCCAATAGCCGGCAGGAATCCTGACCTCGGACTGCAGTTGACGCTCGGCGTCCGCCACGAAGCCACCCAGATCCCGACCACGAACATTGGCGCTGACCACGATGCGGCGCTTGCCGTCTTCCCGGCTGATCTGGTTCGGCCCCGGGGCGATGCTCAACGCAGCGACCTCTCCCAGCGGTACATAACTCGTACGGGTGGCGCCATCCTGCAAAGGCAGTGCGATCGGCAAGCGGCCGATCGCCTCCAGATCGGTCCGGGCATTGTCCGGCAGGCGCACCACGATGCCGAAGCGGCGGTCGCCCTGGAACATCGTGCCGGCTTCCTTGCCGCCGATGGCGGTGGCGATGGTGTCCTGGATGTCCGATACGTTCAGGCCGTAGCGCGCGATCTTCTGGCGGTCGATGTCCACGGTCAGCATCGGCAGGCCCGTGGTCTGCTCGATCTTCACTTCGGCGGCGCCCGGAATTTTCTCCAGCACGGCCGAGATCTTGCCGGCGGTGTCATTGAGCACGTTCATGTCGTCGCCGAATACCTTCACGGCCACGTCGCTTCGCACGCCCGAGATCAACTCGTTGAAGCGCAGCTGGATCGGCTGCGAGAATTCGTAGCTATTGCCCGGGATCTTCGCAACTTCTTCCTGAATGGCTGCCCGCAACTGATCATGCGTCTTCTTGGGCTCAGGCCACTGCCCTTCGGGCTTCAACATGATGTAGCCATCCGAGATGTTTGGCGGCATGGGGTCGGACGCCACTTCCGCCGTGCCGGTCCGGGCAAACACGCGCTCGATTTCGGGGAATTTTTTCTTCAGCGTCCTTTCGATCTGCTTTTGCATGTCCAGGGACTGGGTCAGGCTGGTGCCGGGAATGCGCAGCGCCTGAATCGCCATGTCGCCTTCATTCAGGCTCGGCACGAACTCCGTTCCGAGGCGAGTGGCCACCACGCCGCACACGACGATCAGCGCGCCGGCAAAGCTCAGAACGACCGCCTTGTTCTCCATGATGGACGTCAGCATCGGCGCATAAAGACGCTTGGCCCACGTCATCATGAAGTTCTCCTTCTCGGCCACCTTCTCGCCGATGAACAGGGCGATGGCTGCCGGAATGAAGGTCACCGACAGGATCATGGCGCCGATCAGGGCCGTGACGACGGTGAATGCCATCGGCGTGAACATCTTGCCCTCGACGCCCGTCAGGGCGAACATCGGCAGATACACGATCATGATGATCAGCTGGCCAAAGATCAGCGGACGCCGCGCCTCCTTGGCGGCGGCAAACACCTCGTGGAAGCGCTCGCTGCGCGTGAGCGTACGGCCATGATGCTGCTGGGCGTGCGCCAACCTGCGCACGCAGTTCTCCACGATCACCACGGCGCCGTCGATGATGATGCCGAAGTCGAGCGCGCCCAGGCTCAACAGGTTTGCACTCACCTTGTTGGATACCATGCCCGTGAACGTGAAGAGCATGGCCAGCGGAATCACGGTTGCCGTGATGATGGCCGCGCGGATGTTGCCCAGGAAGACAAACAACACGGCCACCACGAGCAATGCGCCTTCGACCAGGTTCTTTTTCACCGTGGCGATCGCCTTGTCCACCAGCACGGTGCGGTCGTACACCGTCACGGCTTCAACGCCCTTGGGCAGGGTGCGATTGATCTCCTGCATCTTCTTGTCGACCGCCAGCGACACCTTGCGGCTGTTCTCGCCGATGAGCATGAAGACGGTGCCCAGGACCACCTCGCGGCCGTTCTCGGTCGCTGCGCCCGTACGCAGTTCGCGGCCGATATCGACGTCGGCCACATCGCGCACGCGAATGGGAACGCCCTTGACGTTGGCCAGCACGATGTTGCCAATGTCATCGACGGACGCCACCTGTCCCGGCGCACGGATCAGGTATTGCTCGCCGCGGCGCTCGATATAGCCGGCGCCGACATTACCGTTGTTCTTCTCCAATGCCTTGACGACGGTATCCATCGTCATGCCGTAAGACGCCAGCTTCTCCGCCGAGGGCGCCACCAGATATTGCTTGGCGAAGCCGCCGATGGTGTTGATCTCGGTGACGCCCGGCACCAAACGCAGCTGGGGCTTGATCACCCAATCCTGTATCTCGCGCAGGTCGGTAGGCGTATAAGGCGTGCCGTCGTCCTTGCGGGCATCCTCTTTCGCTTCGACGGTCCACAGATAGATCTCCCCCAGGCCTGTTGAAATCGGTCCCATCCCGGGATCGATGCCGGCCGGCAGCTGGCTTCGCGCCTGCTGAATGCGCTCATTGACAAGTTGGCGGGCAAAATAAATGTCCGTGCCATCCTTGAATACGACGGTCACTTGCGAGAGACCGTAGCGCGAAAGAGACCTGACCTGCTCCAGCCCCGGCAAGCCGGACATCAGCGTCTCGATCGGATAACTGATCCGCTGCTCCGTCTCCAACGGCGAATAGCCCGGCGCGGCCGTATTGATCTGCACCTGGACATTGGTAATGTCGGGGGATGCATCGATGGGCAGCTTTTGATAGCTATAAACGCCATAGGCGCCCATCCCCAGCACCGCGAGCAGCACCAGCCATCGATGCTCGATGGCAAAGCGAATGATTCGTTCAAACATGATTGTCGTCTTTCTCGAAGTCGCCTGATTTAGTGGCTGTGCTCGGCGGAGCCCTTGCCCAGTTCGGCCTTGATGGCGAAGCTGCCCGCGGCGGCATACTCGGCGCCCGCGTCCAGGCCGGATTTGATTTCCACGAACTTGCCGTTGCTGCGACCAATGGTGACTTCCTGGGCGGCAAAGCCGCCGGGAACACGGACGAATACGACGCTCTTCCCATCGACGCTTTGCAGCGCATCGGCAGCCACCGCCACAGGCACCTGGGCCTCGTCGGAGACCACTTCAACATTCACGAACAGGCCCGGCCGCCAGCTCTCATCCGGATTGGGCAGTACGACGTGCGCCTTGGCGGTGCGACTCTGTTCCCCAATCAGGGAGCCGACATAGGAGATCTTGCCGCCGGCGCTGGAGTTGAAGGCGATGGCGCGAACGACGACCTTCTCGCCCACGCGTACCGCCTGCATATCCTTGGGCGAGACGATGATCTCGGCCCAGACGCTGGTCAGGTCTGAAATCAGGAAGGCGTTCGCATCTTCGCGCACGGCCTCGCCCAACCCGAGGTGTTTTTCAACCACGACGCCGTCGAACGGAGCCCGGATCTCATAGCGGTTCAGGCCGCCGGAGGATCCGGTCGCACCGATGGCGCGCAGCTTCTGCTGCGCATTGCGCACGGCGACTTCCGCTTCACGCATGGTGGTCTGCGCTTGCAGATAATCCTGTTGCGCAGAGATCTTCTGCTCCCACAGATCCTTCTCGCGTTGGTACGCGGCCTTGGCAAACGTCAGGCGCTGCTGTGCATTGAGCAGCTCCGAGCGTTGCTCCGACACGGCGCTGCTGTTGATGACGGCCAGCACCTGGCCCTTCTTCACCTTCTGGCCCAGGTTGGCCGATACGGATTCCACGATGCCGGCCACCTGCGGCACGACATGGGCGGTACGGTCTTCATTGAAGCGGATCTCGCCCGGCAACTGCAGGCTGCTGTTCAACTTCATGGCGCCGGCAGTCTTCACCTGGATGCCGGCGGCGGCCATCTGCTCCTTGTTCAGCTCGATCTTTCCTTCTTCCCTGGAGAAGGTGAACTCCTGCGAAGCGGTCGGCGTCGATGCAGTGAACCTGATGTCAAACAGATGCGGCTCCTCGACCGGCGCGCTCGCCTTGAACGCATCCTTCTCGATCCGCAATTCCAGCGGCTCGCCTGCCTTGCCCGGGCGGATCAGCACCGCAGACAACTTCACGGCAGCGGGCGACACCGGCTTCCCGGCCTGGTAGGGATAGACCATCAGTGCGCCGTCGTCCTCGGACAGCAGCACTTCGAAGGCGGACTCGCCCTCCTTGTACATCGAGCCGCCATGCGGGCCCTTGGATGGCGCCGCGCCATGGTGCTCACCGTCGCCATGGGCGGCAGCGTCTTTGTGCTCGCAGCCCTTGTCTTCACCGTGGTGCTCGTTGTCCTTGTGCCCGCCTTCGTCCTGGTGCGCGGCGGATTTTGCGCCTCCGGCCGAACCGGCGTCCTTCATCAGGGTGATCCCCGACACGAGCGCGGCGATGACGATGATCGCCGCAATGGCGAGTTTTTGTTTCTTGGTCATGGGTGATCTCACTCAGCTGAAGGTGTCTCGGCGCCGGCCAGACGATCCAGGTCTGCGGCTGCTTGGAATGCGGTGGAAAGCGCTTTCCAGTACTGCGCCTTGGTCTGGAAATAGGTGCGCTGCGCATCAAGGACGTCGAGGTAGCCGAACTTCCCCAGCTCGAACCCGATCCGCGCAGCTTGATAGGCGCTGTGCGCTGCCGGAACAATCTCGCTGCGCAAGGCGGCGGCTTCTTCCCTGGCGTTGCGCAGGCGTTCGAAGCTTTGTGCGGCTTCGCCTTGCATCTGCACTTCGACGATCGAGAGCTCGTCGCGCGCTTTGTCGACGCGCTTCAATGCCTCGAGCTCGTTGCCCTTGTTGCTGTCCAGCACGGGAATGGGGACGGAGAAGCCGACCACCCACATGTTTCGGGCGCTCGACTCATCTCGCTTGTTGCCGAAGGTGAGGCTCACATCGGGCGTGCGCTTGCCGGTCTCGATGCTGGCAAGCGCGCGACGGCGTTCGACCTCAAGCTGCGCGAGCTTCACCGCGGGCCCGCCTGCCACCCTCTCGGTCAGCTGCGCAATCGCCGGCAGCGCCGGCAAGGATTCGACGCCGCCATCGCTCAGCTGGAACTCGTTGCCGACCGAGCTCCAGAACATCGCCAGTTTCTTTTGCGCGAGGATCAGATCGCTGTCGGCCTGGTTCAGCTCCAATTGCGCGCCGGACTCAGCCACCTTCGCCCTGGTTTGCTCAACGGGAGAAATCTTGCCCGCCGCGACGCGGCGGCCAGTCATGTCGGCAGAGGTCTTTGCCAGGCCCAGCAGCTCCTTGGCCAGGCGCTGGCGCTCCAGCGCCACCATCACGTCGTAGTAAGCCGCAATAACGCCGGCGCGAATCTCGGTGCGCTTCGCGGCGTAGTCCAGCAATGCCATGTCGCGCGCGCGCTGGGCAGCCTCGATACGGGCGCTGCGCTTGCCGCCCAGTTCAATGGGTTGCGTGATTTGATATGTCGTTGTCCGGCTGGACTTGCGCAAGTCCTCCATCAGTGCCGAGAACTCCGGATTGGGCCGTGCGCCGGCTTGGATGATAGTCGCCTCAACGGCGTCGATTTCCTTGCGGGCAGCGGCCAGGGTCTTGTTCTGCTCAAACGCCAGGTCGATGGCCGCCGGCAGCGACAACAGGCGCGGCTCCTTGGCAAGGGACGACGCAGTGTAGGGTTGGGGTGGTTCCGTGTTTCCATGCGCAGTGGACTGCGCATGGCTGGGGCCGGCTGCAAGCAGCCCGAGCGCCAGCAAAAAGCTGTGCCGATACATCGAATTCTCCGGTGATGAAAAGGGGAATTCGGCGAGAGCAGTTGTAAGTGTGGATTGTTCTCGCCGAGTTAGGCGGCGAGCGGCCAATTGGGCTTGTCAGGCCCGTCGGCTATATGGGAAGCGGGATGTGGAAAGTAGCCGGGAGGCGACTTCTGCTCGGCAAGCGGGGGAGCCGCCACGCTCAAGCGGCCGATCTGCACCGACTTCATGCAGCAAAAATGGCACAAAGAACAGCCGGTATCGCTGTCGCCGGTCTTTGATTTCCCGGACCCGGCGTTCTCATCGGCCGCGGCTGTCGCGGCTGCCGGATGCTCGTGGTGCCCCACATGCGCCGGCGCCCGATCGTTTTCCGCCTGGCAATAGGATGCCATCGCCGCCCAGGAGAGCTGCATCGGCAACAACAAAGCAAGCAGGATAATCAGTGCGCGCATGGTGAAAAGAATAATGGCTACCAGCCGTACCGACCGGCGGCCATGCAGTCAATGAGCAACATGGTCATGGTCGTGGCCATGACCATTCATCGGCGGCGATTATGCACCGTTGTACAGCGACGCGTCAAAGCCCTTGCCTTGGGTCGGGCTGCCGGCAGCATCCGGCTTGACCGAGCTGACCGGCGCCGGCTTGCCCAAGCGTGCGGCTTCCAGCTCGGCGACCACATCGGCGCGGGTCTTGGTGCTGACGAACTTGATCACCGGGTAGTTGTTGCGGGCGCTCAGGTTGGCTTGATCGCGCTCGGCTTCGGTCTTGACGGTCGACTGTGCGAAGGCCGACAGCGACAGAACGCTCACCATGGCGCCGAACAGGATTTGGGTTGCTTTCATGACGTTTCTCCTAGAATGGAAGTGGAAAAGAGTTTGCCCGAATCAGGCGGTTTCGACCGCCAACTCCTGGTGTGGCGCATCGTTGGAATGAATTCTAAGGAGCGGGTACGAACAGAAAGATTGCCCAGTCATTACAGATTTGTAATGAATACGGGGGACGGCCCGGTCAGAATAGGGCGGTATTCGATGGGAACGAAATCATGCACATCCTGCTGGTAGAAGACGAACCGAAATCCGGAGAGTATCTGCGCCGCGGCCTGAGCGAGTCCGGCTTTGTCGTCGACTGGGTACGGTCCGGCGTGGACGGCTTGCATCACGCGCGCACGCTGGAATACAAACTCGTCATCCTGGACGTGATGCTGCCGGGCATGAATGGCTGGGATATCCTGCGTGAATTACGCCGCAGCCATGACACGCCGGTGCTTTTCCTCACCGCCCGCGACGACATCGAGGATCGCGTCAAGGGGCTGGAGCTGGGCGCGGATGATTACCTGGTCAAGCCGTTTGCATTCACCGAGCTGCTCGCACGGGTGCGCACGTTGCTGCGCCGCGGACCGAGCCGGGAGTCCGACGTGATCGAGTACGCCGGCCTGCAGCTGGACGTATTGCGCAGAAAGGTGACACGCGACTCGCAGCGCATTGACCTGACTGCCAAGGAGTTTGCCCTGCTGCACATGCTGATCCGTCGCCCGGGCGAAGTGCTCTCGCGTCCCCAGATCGCTTCCCAGGTATGGGACATGAATTTCGACAGCGACACCAACGTGGTCGACGTCGCGGTGCGTCGCCTGCGCGCCAAGCTGGATGACGGCTTCGACAACAAATTGCTGCATACCGTCTGGGGAATGGGGTACGTCTTCGAGGCGCGAAATTGAGCGCCAGGAATCCCGCCTCGATGGCGTCCCGCCTGGTGAGCCTGTTTGCGCTGGTGGCCATCATCACCTTCGCCGCAGTCGGCACCTACCTGTATCGCTCCCTGTACGTCCAGCTTGAACGGCGGGACGATGAAGAATTGATCGGCAAGAGTCGCTCCATCGGTCACCTGATCCAGGAGGCCGCCTCTATCGAGAGCATCAAAGCCAACCGGCACGCCATGCTGGATACCATCAGCGGTCACGACCGGTTGCTGGTGCTCATCACCGATGCGGCAGGCGCCACTATTTTGAAGAACTACACGGGCTCCGAAGAAGAAGGAACGGCGCTGTTGAACAGTCTGCAGACAGCCCGGCCCAATACGCTTGGGCGTGTCGTATTGGAAGAGAACAGCGCCCGCCTCATCGCAAGCAGACCCACGACCAGCTCCGGCGAAGAGACCCTGGTGGTGGTGGCGCGCACGGCATCGGACCGCATGGAGCTGCTGGCGAACTACCGTACCGAGGTCTGGTACGCGGCCACCATCGGCACCCTTCTGGCGACAATCCTGAGCTTCTTCCTCGTTCGCAGCGGCCTGCGACCGTTGCGCCTGATGGCGGCGCAGACCCATGCCATTTCGGCCAACCGACTGGATACCCGGCTGGACATCCGGTCAGCGCCCAGGGAGCTGCACGAGATCGTGGAGTCGTTCAATGCGATGCTCGATCGTCTGCATCGCAGCTTTGAGCAACTGACACAGTTCTCGGCCGATCTGGCGCACGACCTGCGCACGCCGCTCAACAATCTCATGGTCCAGACGCAGGTCGCGCTGGGCAAGCAGCGATCCTTTGAGGAATACCAGGGTCTGCTCAGCTCCAACATTGAAGAATATGAACGCCTGGCCCGGATGATGGAAAGCATGCTGTTCCTCGCAAGAGCGGAAAATGCCCACGTCGCCGTGAAGATTCAATTACTCAGCATCGAGGATGAATTGACCAGGATCTTCGACTACTTCGAAGGGATCGCCGACGAAGCGAGGGTCAAGATTGTCGTTGACGGCTCAGGGGAAATTTTTGCCGATCCGATATTGTTGCGCAGGGCGCTCGGCAACCTGATTGCCAATGCCATCCGATATACCCCCGCAGGGAGAACCATCCGCGTTGAGGCAACGCAGACCGGCGACGCCACAAGCCTGACGGTGTCCAATCCCGGCGAAGGCATTCACCCTGACGTGCTTGGCCGGATCTTTGATCGCTTCTACCGGGCCGACGCGTCGCGCAGCAGTTCCGGCGGATCAAGCGGGCTTGGCCTGGCCATCGTACGCTCGATTGTGAACCTGCACGGCGGAGAAGCATCGGTCGAAAGCATACCAGGCGAGCGCACAATATTCAGGCTGACGTTTCCCAAGGAAAGACCCGGGCGCTCCGCCAGCGGCCCTGCTCCGATGCAGAAATAAAAAACGGTGTTGCCTTTGCAGACAACACCGTATCAAATACTGCTCCTCTCAAGACTATTCAGGCGTCGCGCTTAGAACTTGTGACGCACGCCCACGCGCAGGACGTTCTGGCTGGAATCGTCAAACGGACCGAAGTCGCCGGCGTTGTTGATCACGCCCGGGTTGACAACATCCTTGGCGCGCAGGTTGCTGTACAGCGCGTAGACGTCGGTGCGCTTGGACAGGAAATAGTCCACGCCCAGGTTGAACTGGGTGGTCTTGCCCGAGGTCTTCAGGGTGCTGCCGGCGACGCGGTTGAAGTCCATGCGCGAATGGATCACGCTACCCAGCAGATGCAGGTTCTGGGTCAGGCTGTAGTCCACGCCGAGGTCGAAGATGTTAGCCTTGCGTGCGGTGCTCACCGACGGCAGCACTGCAGTCTGGTTGGCCACCACCGGGCGCTTGCCTTGCGACCATGCGCCGAACAGCTTGGCCGGACCGAACTGGTAGCTGGAGCCGATGGTGAAGGTCTTCAGGTTGGTATCGCCCGCAGCGGCCGCCGGGGTGATTTGTGCCGCCGACAGCTTGGTCTGGAAGTAGGCGCCGCCGATGCTGAACGGACCGTTGGAGTAGCTGCCGCCGATGCCGAAGCCCTGGCCGGCGGAGGTCTTGCCGGCCACTTCGCCGAACGAGTAGTACAGGCTGCCGACGAAGCCGCCCATGTTGTTGGTGTCGTAACGCACGGAGTTGTCGTTACGGCCGGTGGAGGTGCGGTCCAGGTTGTTGGCGTGGGCGCCCTTCTGGCCATTCTGGCCGAAGGCTTGCGCCGAGGTGTACTTGGAGCCGATGTCATCCAGGTAGTCCGCTTGGCGACCCACGGTCACGGTGCCGAAACCGCCCGACAGACCGACCACCGACTTGCGGTCGAAGATGGTCGCGGCCGAACCCATGGCGCCGGTGTCGGAGTTAAAGCCGTTTTCCAGAACGAACAGTGCCTTCAGGCCGCCGCCCAGATCCTCCGTGCCCTTGAAGCCGATGCGCGAGCTGGACAGTGCGCCCGATTCCATACCGAAGCGGGAACCGTTGCTGCCCGGCGTGGTGCCGCGGGAGACGCTGCTGCTGTACGAGATGGCAGTGTCGACGATACCGTAGATGGTGACGCTGCTTTGCGCTTGCGCGGCGGTCGAGGCGATCAGCCCCAGAGCGGCCAATGCAAATGCTGTCTTTTTCATGAATACCCCTGAAAGTTTGAAAATTTAAGGTCGAGTCGACCCCGGGCCCATTCTTAGGGCCCTATCGCATTCAGCCCCGACGAAGGCGCGAAACCGTCCCTACGGACATTCCCGTATTCGTCGAAGCCAAACAGAATGGCGATGTGTTTCGCGGCGGTGTCTCACCCTCGCGCCGCGTTGTGTACAGGGCTCTGTGGCCCATTGGAGCGGCCGCGCATGCTGGTGCGCGCCGGCCGGCATTGTCATTGCGCTGATTGCCGACCAAACGTCAGCGTTTTGTCAGCTATCTGCTACGAGGCGGACTATACGGCCCAATTTTTACTGCTGTGTTACATGAGTGAAATTTCTTTCATTTTCCTCAAGAGGCGTCAAGCAGTCGATCACGGCAAAGCCCTGCCGGGGCCGCCGTTTTCGCCGGGCATCTGATACCGGGAAAAAGAGCAACGTCGCATAACGTGTCTCCATCCCGCATTGGCGCCTGCCGGGAGCGTTTTTCATTCCTGGGATAGAATCGACAGCCTAGTCAGCGATACACCTCCCGCACCGCCGCTTCTTTTCCGACGGCCCCGCTCATGTGTTTGCCAGCCCCCGCGACATCCGCCCCGCAGCCTGCACGCCGCGCCGATACCGCTTATGCTTCATGAGCCGGTGCAACGATGCGCCGGCCGGAAGGTCGGATGAAACGACTCCACCCGCCGGGATACGCCTGGCGGCAGCGGCGCCGCCGCCAAACCCAACGAGCCTGTTTGCCATGAATACCGTCCTTGAACGTCCCGCCCTGCTGTCCCAGCGTCTCAAGCACGAGACCGCTGCATTGCATGAACTGATGCACGACCTGATGGAGCGAGCCCAGCCGTTTGCCAGCCGCGAACAATACGCGCGCTTCGTCGCCGCGCAATACCACTTCCAGCGCGACGTCGAGCACCTCTTTGCCGATCCTGCGATCCAGGCCGCCGTGCCCGACCTGCAGGTGCGCGGCCGCGAGGCTGCCGCGCTGGCAGACCTGGCCGACATCGGCGCCGCCGCCGGCGAAGAAGTCATCGTCACCCGCGACGTCACCATGCCGGAGGCGCTGGGCTGGCTGTATGTGTCGGAAGGCTCGACGCTGGGCGCCGCCTTCCTGTTGAAGGAAGTGAAAGACAAACTCGGCCTGTCGGAGACCTTCGGCGCGCGCAATCTGGCGGCTTATCCGGAAGGCCGGGCGCTCGTCTGGCGTCGCTTCGTCAGCTTTCTCGACCAGCCGACGCTGGCCGCCGACCAGCATGACGCCGTGCTCGATGGCGCAGCCGCCGCCTTCAGTCGTTTCGGCGAACTGCTCAAGCGCCACTTCGATCTGGCCTGATCCGCCGGTGGATGCTTCTTCGCCATCGCCGGATCACTCCCGCGATCCCCAGAAGTCCGGTTGCGAGACTGCGCCTTCACAACAACTGGCGCCGCCCCGCACGCGCTGGCTCTGGCTGGCGCTGGCCTATGCCAGTCTGGGCATGGGGATCGTGGCCGTGTTCATCCCCGGCATTCCGACCACCGAATTCATCCTGCTGTCGGCCTGGGCCGCCGGCAAGGGTTCGCCGCGCCTGCAACGCTGGCTGGAAAGCCACCCGGTGTTCGGCAAGATGATCCACAACTGGCGCCACGGCCGCGTGGTGGCGCGACGCGCCAAGATCAGCGCCTCGCTGATGATGAGCCTGTGCCTGGTGATCATGCTGCTGACCGTGAAGCATCGCTGGATCATCGTGCTGGCCGCGTTGGGCATGGCGGCCGGGGCGATGTGGATGTGGTCGCGGCCGGAGCGGGTGGAAGATGCCAAACCCGGGGACGGGATGGCCGATTAGGCATGCTGTGCAAAACAAAAGGGCCGCTGCTTGCATGCGGCCCTTTTGCTTTCATGCTGCAGTTTCTGTTCAAGGCGCGTTCAACGACGCTGGGTCCCGGCCTGCGCCGGGACGATAGGTAGTGTGTGTGCTCGACCAGCCGGGGGCAAATTTCTTCTTCCTGGGACGAGGAGTGGATGAGCTCGATCAACCGAGGGCTCAAGTTCCTTCCCCGGTGTCGTCCCGGCGCAGGCAGGGATCCAGTGTCTTTCGTCACGCTTCGCTGAAAACAAAAAGCCTGCGCAGCTCCCACTGCGCAGGCTTTTTTCATTGCATCAGTCGACGCCGAGGCAACTCAGGTCAGCGCCGACGACACCTTCCACAGGTCGACGTCGCCGTCGGTGGCGTGACTATCGATCTGCTTCAGCTCATCGGCGGTGAAGTCGGCCTTTTTCAGCGCATCCAGCGAGTCGTCCAGCTGCTCGACGGTGCGTGCGCCGATCAGCGCCGAGGTCACACGCGCATCACGCAGCACCCAAGCGATCGCCATCTGCGCCAGGGTCTGGCCGCGTTTCTTTGCGATCTCGTTGAGGGCGCGGATGCGCTCCAGGTTGTCAGGCGAGAGCATGCGCTGCGGCAGCGAAGGCGCGCGGGTCACGCGCGCGCCCTCGGGCACGCCGTCCAGGTACTTGGAGGTCAACAGGCCCTGCGCCAGCGGCGAGAAGCCGATGCAGCCCACGCCCAGTTCGCCCAGCGTGGGCAGCAGGCCGCCTTCGATGCTGCGGTTGAGCATGGAGTAGTTCGGCTGGTGGATCAGCAACGGCACGCCTTCGCTCTTCAGGATCGCCGCGGCCTTGCGCGTGAGCTCGGGTGAGTACGACGAGATGCCGACGTACAGCGCCTTGCCCTGGCGATGCAGCTGGGCCAGGGCACCCATGGTTTCTTCCAGCGGCGTGTCGGGGTCGACGCGGTGCGAGTAGAAGATGTCGACGTAATCAAGTCCCATGCGGCGCAGGCTGTGTTCGCAACTGGCGATCAGGTGCTTGCGCGCGCCGCTGGGACCGCCGTAGGGACCCGGCCACATCTGCCAGCCGGCCTTGCTGGAGATGACCAGCTCGTCGCGATAGGCCGCGAAATCCTTGGCCAGCCAGCGGCCGAAATTCTCTTCGGCGGAGCCGGCCGGCGGGCCGTAGTTGTTGGCCAGGTCGAAGTGGGTGACGCCGCGATCGAAGGCGCGGCGCAGCACGGCGCGGCCGGTCTCGAAATTGTCGACGCCGCCGAAGTTCTGCCATAGTCCCAGCGAGATGGCCGGCAGCAGCAGGCCGCTCTTGCCGGTGCGGCGGTAAGGCATCCTGCCATCGTAACGGGACGGATCGGCGATATAGGTCATGGTTGTCCTTGTTCTTGATTGGAGTGCGACGGCATAGGCGCGCGCCATCGGAGGGGAAAGCCCGGCAAAGTCTACGCCGCCGTTGCTGCTTTTTTAAATGCAATATAACGATGCGATTGATCTGTCTGGCAGATGGATCGCCTGCGCCTCTTGCGCCGCCCAGGCATCCGCGCGCTCAGCGCGCCGGCAGGATGATGGTGGCGATCAGGCCGCCTTCCGGATGGTTGCGCAGCAGCAGCTCGCCGCCGTGCGCCTGCACGATGTTGCGCGAGATGCCCAGGCCCAGGCCCATGCCGCCGCTGTTCTGCGAGCGTCCGTGCTCCAGCCGCACATAGGGCTGGAACAGCGTGCCCATGGCGTCTTCCGGTACGCCCGGGCCGTGGTCGCGGATCTCGATTTCCACCAGCGCGCCGCCCACGCCCTGCGAGGGGCGGATCGCGATCTCCACCCTCTGGCCGTAGTACAGCGCGTTGTCGAACAGGTTGCCGATGGCGCGCTTCAGGGCCAGCGGCTTGGCTATGACGTTGATGCCCGAGGGCGTGAAGGCGATCTCGTGCCCGGCCATCTTGGCGTCGCGGATCATGCGCGTGACCAGCGCGTCGAGGCGCACCTCGGTACGGTTCTCGTGGATGTCGCTGTCCTTCACCGATTGCAGCGCGCCCTTGACCATCATGTCGAGCTCGTCGAGGTCGTCGTGGAATTCGGAGCGCATCTCGTCGTCGTCCATCAGCTCGGTGCGCAACTTCAGGCGCGTGATGGGCGTGCGCAGATCGTGCGAGATCGAGACGAACAGGCGCTCGCGATCTTCCAGATAACGCTTGATGCGCTCGCGCATGCCGGAGAAGGCGCGCGCGGTCTTCACGTATTCGCGGCTGCCGGTGCCGGGCAGCTGGGGCACGGTCTCGCCCTTGCCGAAGGCCTCGGCGGCATCGGCCAGCGCCGCCAGCGGACGCGTGGTCCAGCGCACCACCAGGATCGACAGCAACAGAATCGCCGCCAGCGACAAGCCCTGCAGCACCAGGCGATCCAACCACAGCGGATTGTCGCTGTCGAGGAAATAGGGATTGGGCATCAGCGCCGCCAGGTAGAGCCAGCGACCGTTCTCCACCTGCATCTGGATCACCAGCACCGGCGCCGAATTGGGCTTGGTCAGCAGGATGTGCTGGGCCCAGTTGTCGGGCAGATCGCCGACCTTGAGGCCGTCATTGGAGACCTGCAGGCCGTCCGGCCAGGCGAAGTCCAGTTTGGCCTCGGGCATGAAGGGCAGGTCGTCGCGCAGGGTCTGCGCGGCGGCGTCGATGGCGACCTTGACCAGCGGGCTGTCGCCGAACGGCGCGACCGGCACCGCGGCGCTGTTGGCATTGATGAAGAAGCGCGTGCCGCCCATCTCGCGCAGCTGCTGGATCATCAGCGGCCGGTAGTTGGCGGGCAGGCTCATGAAGTAACGGATCGCCACCGAGGCGCTGTGCGCCAGGTGCTGCGCCGCCACGCGGGTCTCGGCCTCGGACTTGCTGCGCAGCTGCGCGGCCCAGATCAGGCCGCCGGCCACCTGGGTCACCAGCACGCCGAAGATCATCACCACCGACAGGCGACCCAGCAGCGAATCCGGCAGCATCCAGTCCAGCAGCGCCGCCATGCGGCCGCGCAGCGTGGCCGGCCGCGCATGCGGCGCGGTCGCGGGCGGGACCAACGGTTCTGCGGCGGTGGCGGGTGCGGCGTCGTTCATCACGATAACGGGGAAAACCGCGCGATCACGCGGCGGCCGCGCTGACGTCGGCCGAGAACACATAGCCGGCGCCGCGCACGGTCTTGATCAGGTGCGGCTGGCGGCCGCCGTCGTTCAGGCGCAGGCGCAGCTTGCTGATCTGCACGTCCAGCGAGCGATCCAGCGGGCCGGCATCGCGCCCGCGGGTTTCCTCGCACAGCACGTTGCGGTCCAGCACGTCGCCGGGGTGCTCGACGAAGTACTTCAGCAGCTGGTAGTCCATACCGGTCAGCGAGATCGCGGCACCGGCGCTGTCGACCAGCGTGCGCTCCACGGTGTCGAGCGTGAAGCCGACGAAGCGGTAGTAGCGCGGCGCATTGGCGCTGTCGATGCCGATGCGGCGGTGGATCGCCTTGATGCGCGCCAGCAGCTCGCGCGGGCTGTAGGGCTTGGCGATGTAGTCGTCGGCGCCCAGCTCCAGGCCGACCACGCGGTCGGTCTCGTCGGAGCTGGCGGTCAGCATGATGATGGGCACGTTGGACTTGCGCCGCACGGTCTTGCACAGCGCGAAGCCGTCGGTGTCGGGCAGCATCACGTCCAGGATCACCAGCGAGAGCTCATCGGCAAAGCGCGTGAACTCGGCCAGGAAGGCCGCGCCGTCGTGCGCCAGGCGCACCTCGTACTGGTTCTTTTCCAGATAGGCCTTCAGCAGCGTGCGGGTCTTCTGGTCGTCGTCGACAATCAATATCTTGCGTGTCATGGCTGTCGCTCCATCTCCATTCGTCATTCTTGTCAGTCGTTGCGATTGCGCGAGAGGGTTCGCGCGATCGCCGCCAATCGCTTCTGCGCCTGCTCTTCCGTGACGTTGCGGTCGAGGAAGAAGCGTTGCACCTCGGCGATGATGGCGTCCTTGGTGGTCTCGTCGGTGGCCATGCGGTGCACCAGGCTGGGTGCCTGGTAGGCCTGGCCTTTGCTGAAGGCGCGCCACGAGTCGCGCGCACAGCGGTCCATGTGCGGATCCGGCGCGCGCCAGACCGGGATGGAGCCCTTGAATTTATTGTATTCCGACTGCACCGCCGGCGAGGTCACGATCTGCGCCAGCGTTTCCTGCTGGGGCTGGTTGACGTAGCTGCCGGCAAACATGGCCAGCGTGTCGGTGCTGTACAGATGGTACTCGCCGGTGCCGGGCACCGGGGTGCAGCCGAACTGCTGGTCGGCCGTCAGCCCCCAGGCGTTGAACTCGCCCTTGGCCCAGTCGCCCATGATGAACATGCCGGCCTCGCCGTCGGCCATGCTGCGCGCCACTTCTGTCCAGGGCCGCTCGCGCACCGGCTGCGCCATGGCCTCGCCCAGCTTGCGCAGCTGGCGCAGGATGTGCAGCATGCGCGCGTCGGCATAGGCGCTGGGCGTCACGTCCACAAAGAGCCGCCGGTAATACGCGGGACCGCTCTCGGCCAGCGCCAGGTTCTCGAACAGCGTGGCCACCTGCCAGGCCTCGGCGCTTTGCGCCAGCGGCACGATGCCGGCCTCGCGCAGCACCCTGGCGACGCGGAAGAAGTCGTCCCAGGTCTTGGGCGGCGTCAGCCCCAGGCGATTGAATACCGCGATGTTGTAGAACAGAGTGTTGATGCGGTGAATGCCCAGGGGCGCTGCGACCACATGGCCGCGATTGTTCAGCAACTGCCACACGGTGGGGAACATCTGCTTTTCCCAGTTGCCCTGCACGGCGACGTTGTCCAGTTCCAGCAGCAGGCCGAGGTCGGCCCATTCGCCGAAGATCACGCCGTTCAACTGCGTCACCTCGGGCGCGCGATTGGCCAGCACCATGCTCTTCAACACCTTGACCGCGCCCATGCCGGCGCCGCCGGGGATGGAAATGTCGCGCCATTGGATATCCTGCCTGGCCAGCTGGTTCACCACCACGTCCAGCGCACGCCGCTCGCCGGCGGAGGTCCACCAGTGCAGCACCTGCAGCGAACGCTGCGGCGCCTGCGCCTGCGCGCCCTGCAGCATGCCTGCAAATGCGATCACCGCGAGCAGCCATGCGGCGGCGCCTCGAACGAGGGCCGGGCCGATGCGCGCGTCGACGGACCGTTTCATTTTTATCATTATGGTGATTGTCTCCAAACCGGGAGAGACTATAGCCGGGCGACTGCCGTTGCGCAATTTGCGAGAGCGCGCTACGGATGAGCTTGCGTCCGCTTGGACGCCTGAAAAATGATTAAGTCGCCTGATGTCGTGTAAAGAAATGTAAGCCTGTCTTTGTTTATCTTTATTCCCCGCTGTTGGTCCCCCGCCCCGCTTGCCCTTTCTTCATGCCGTGAAGTCGGCCGCCGCGCTTTCGGCGCATGTAAGGATATGTAATACCGCTCCGCGCCGCAGCATATTTTTATCCTTATGAATCAATAACTTATACATACCCCACCCCATCCTTGCGAATGCTCGCATCACACGCCCCTCGGTGCTAACGTCGCCCCGCTGCCTCTGCTGTTGCCCATCCCTCACGCATCCGGCGGCGACAGCAGTTCACATCAAGCAGGCATACCAACGATAAGCAAGGAGACCTTGATGCAAAACGCTAACAAAGCGGGCGGATTCCCGTTCGTGAAAAAACTGATCACAACTGCCACCTGCGCCGGCGCGCTGGCGCTGGCAATGGTCAGCGCCGCCCCGCACGCCCAGGCCGGTAACCTGACCATTGAAAGCTGGCGCGTCGACGACCTGCAGCTGTGGCAGGACGTATTGATCCCCGCCTTCCAGAAGAAGAACCCCGGCATCACCGTGAAGTTCTCGCCGACCGCGCCTACCGAATACGACTCCAGCCTGGCCGCGCGCTTGGCCGGCGGCACCGCCGGCGACCTGGTGGCCTGCCGCCCGTTCGACGTCTCGCTGTCGCTCTACAACAAGGGCCATCTTGAAAAGCTGGACGGCAAGCCTGGCATGGAATTCTTCGCGCCGGCCGCCAAGACCGCGTGGCAGACCGATGACGGCAAGGACACCTTCTGCATGCCGATCGCCTCGGTGATCCACGGCTTCTTCTACAACACCAAGATCTTCAAGGAGCTGAACCTGGAACCGCCCAAGACCGAGGCGGAATTCTTCAAGCTGCTCGACACCGTCAAGGCCAGCGGCAAATACACGCCGCTGGTGATGGGCACGTCCGAACAGTGGGAATCGCACCAGGTGCTGTTCACCGGCATCGGCCCCAACTACTGGAAGGGCGAGGAAGGCCGCAAGGCGCTGATCTCTGGCAAGGCGAAATTCACCGATCCGCAATTCGTGGCGGCCTGGGAATATGAAGCCAAGCTGGCGCAGTACCTGCCCAAGGGAGCTTCGGCGCAGACCTACAGCGACAGCCAGAACATGTTCGCGCTGGGTAAGGGCGCGGTGTATCCGGCCGGCTCCTGGGACATCGCCTACTTCAACGGCAAGCTGGACATGGGCGCCTTCCCGCCGCCGGTGCCCAAGGCCGGCGACGCCTGCTACATCTCGGACCACAACGACATCGGCATGGGCGTGAACAAGAAGTCCAAGAACAAGGAAGACGCCTACAAGTTCCTGGCCTGGCTGGGTTCGCAGGAGTTCGCCGATCTCTACACCAACAAGGTGACCGGCTTCTTCTCGCTGTCGAACCACCTGATCTCGGTGAAGGATCCGATCGCCAAGCAGATGATTGGCTGGCGCAAGGGCTGCGCCTCGACCATCCGCGTGAACTCGCAGATCCTGAACCGCGGCACGCCGAGCATGGAAAACGAGATGTGGAACGTCAACGCCCAGGTGCTGAACGGCAAGCTGGCGCCGAAGGATGCGGCCGCCAAGATCCAGGCCGGTTTCGCCAAGTGGTACAAGCCCCAGCAGTAAGCTGTCCGTGATCCTACTGCGAGGCCGTGATCCGGCATCGGGCGGTGCCCGGAATCCTCGTGTACATCAGTACACTCCGGTTCCTGCGCTCCGGCCGATACCGGCTGACGGCCTCTCGCTACGGATCACGAACAGCTTAAGGTGATCTGTTCACCGCCGACTTGGCACATAAAAACAAAGCTTCCAAGTCTTGTAAGCCCTCAGGAGACGCTGTGAAAAAAGTCCGCGCCTGGCAGCTGCTGGTATTCCTTGCGCCTGCCCTCATCATTTATTCCATGTTCAGCGCCCTGCCGTTGGCGGACACGCTGCGCCTGGGCTTTTACACCAGCAACGACGCCGGCGTGCAGAGCTTCGTCGGCCTCGACAACTACCGCACCATCCTGTTCGACCCGGACTGGTCGGCCGCCTTCTGGAACGCGATGTGGAACAACGTGAAGTTCTTCTGCATCCACATGCTGCTGCAAAACCCGATCGGCCTGCTGCTGGCGACGCTGTTCAGCCTCAAGGGCCTGCGCGGCGCGCGCACCTATCGCACGCTGATCTTCCTGCCCACGTTGCTGTCGGTGGTGATCATCGGCTTCATCTGGCAACTGATCCTCTCGCCGCTGTGGGGCGTGGGCGAAAAGCTGATGGGCCTGGTGGGCCTGGCCGACTGGTTCGGTCCCTGGCTAGGCCAGGAGTCGACCGCGCTGCTGACACTGTCGCTGATCTCGGTGTGGCAGTACATCGGCATCCCGATGATGCTGATCTACGCCGCGCTGCTGGCGGTGCCTGACGAGGTGCTGGAGGCCGCGCACGCCGAAGGCGCCTCGTCCATGCGCATCTTCTGGCAGATCAAGCTGCCGCTGATCTACCCGACGCTGGGCCTGGTGACCATCCTCACCTTTGTGGCCAACTTCAACGCCTTCGACCTGATCTACTCGGTCAAGGGCGCGCTGGCCGGCCCCAACTATTCGGCCGACCTCTTGGGCACCTACTTCTACCGCACCTTCTTCGGCTACCAGGCGCAGATCGGCAGCCCGACCATGGGTGCGGCCGTGGCCACGCTGATGTTCCTGGTGATCCTGGGCGGCGTGGGCGCCTACTTCGTCATGGTGCAGCGACGCCTGACCCGTTACGCGCTGTGAGCGCAAGGATGACCTGATGCCTTCTTCCTCCTCCACTCCCTACGCCGGTTCGGTCAAGCCCGCCGCGCCGCCGACGCTGGTGCAGCGCAGCTTCGGCCCGGCAGGCCACTTGTGGGTGCACTTCGTGCTGTGCATCTACGCGGTGATCGCGCTGTTCCCGATCGCGCTGATCCTGATCAACTCGGTCAAGACCCGCAACGCCATCTTCGAAGGACCGATGGCGCTGCCCACGGCCGAGACGCTGACCCTGGTCGGCTTCCAGAAGGTGCTCTCCGGCACGCACTTCCTGCTCTACTTCGGCAACAGCCTGGTGGTCACAGTGGGCTCGCTGGTGCTGATCGTGCTGTTCGGCGCGATGGCCGGATGGGCGCTGTCGGAATACAAATTCCCCGGCAACCGCTTCCTCAATTTCTTCATCGCCATCGGCATCATGATCCCGATCCGGCTGGGCACGGTCTCCATCCTGCAACTGATCGTGGCGCTGGACCTGATCAACACCCGCACCGCGCTGATCCTGGTCTACACCGCACAAGGCCTGCCGCTGGCGGTGATGATTCTGTCCGAATTCATCCGCCAGATCCCGGCCGAGCTGAAAGACGCCGCGCGCTGCGACGGCGTGGGCGAGATCGCGATCTTCTTCCAGGTGATCCTGCCGCTGATCCGCCCGGCCATTGCCACGGTGGCGGTGTTCACCATGATCCCGGCGTGGAACGACCTGTGGTTCCCGCTCATCCTCGCGCCCGGCGAAGACACCCGCACTGTCACGCTGGGCGTGCAGCAGTTCATCGGGCAATACGCCACCGACTGGAATTCGGTGCTGGCCGCGCTGTCGATGGCGGTGATTCCGATCCTGCTGTTGTACATGGCGTTCTCGCGCCAGCTGATCCGCGGCCTGACCTCAGGCGCCGTCAAGTAACCCCACTGGAATCGACATGGCAAACGTCAACATAGAAAACCTGCGCAAGTCCTACGACGGCAAAGCCGATGTGCTGGCCGGCTTGAACCTCGACATCCGCGACGGCGAGTTCTGCGTGCTGGTCGGCCCTTCCGGCTGCGGCAAGTCGACCCTGCTGCGCATGCTGTGCGGACTGGAAGACATCAGCGGCGGCCAGCTGGCCATCGGCGGCAAGGTGGTCAACCACCTGCCGCCGGCCGAGCGCGGCATCGCCATGGTGTTCCAGAGCTACGCGCTCTATCCGCACATGACGGTGTACAAGAACATGGCCTTCGGCCTGAAGGTGGCCGGCAGCAGCAAGAGCGAGATCGACCAGCGCATCCGCCACGCCGCCGGCATCCTCAAGATCGATCATCTGCTGGAGCGCCTGCCGCGTGAACTCTCCGGCGGCCAGCGCCAGCGCGTGGCGATCGGCCGCGCCAT
Source organism: Herbaspirillum sp. LeCh32-8 (assembly GCF_017814915.1). Lineage (GTDB taxonomy): Bacteria > Pseudomonadota > Gammaproteobacteria > Burkholderiales > Burkholderiaceae_D > Herbaspirillum. The sequence goes on from NZ_JAGIPZ010000003.1 coordinate 140,816, forward strand.
CGTGCGCAAGCCGCGCCTGTTCCTGTTCGACGAGCCGTTGTCCAACCTCGACGCCGCGCTGCGCGTGCAGACCCGGCTGGAGATCGCCAAGCTGCACAAGCAGCTGGCCGCCACCATCGTCTACGTCACCCACGACCAGGTCGAGGCGATGACGCTGGGCGACAAGATCGTGGTCATGCACGAAGGTCGCATCCAGCAGGCCGGCACGCCGCTGGAGCTGTACCAGCAGCCGCAGAACCTGTTCGTGGCCGGCTTCATCGGCTCGCCCAAGATGAACCTGATGGCGGCCACCGTGGCTGAGGTCGCGGCCGACGGCCTGGTGCTGGAGATCGCCGGCGGCGCGCGCCTGCGCGCCGAGGTGGCGCCGGGTTCGGCCAAGCCCGGCGACCACGTCACGCTGGGCCTGCGCGCCGAGCAGATCCGCGAGCACGGCGATGGCACGGAGCGCTTCGCCGGCGTGGTCAACCTGGTCGAACACCTGGGCGAGGCCAACTTCATCTACCTGACGCTGGACGGCGGCGTCGACATCGTGGTGCGCGGCGACGGCAACCGCAGCGTGGAGATCGGCGAGCGGCTGCAGCTGTCGGCCGACAGCCATGCCTTCCACGTGTTCGGCGCCGACGGCCAGGCGCTGCGCCGGCTGCGCCCGGGCAACCTGCAATCCTCGCGCCGTCATTGAGGCGCCGGCCATGGCATCCATCGACTACCTGCTGGGCGTGGACGGCGGCGGCACCAAGACCCTGGTGCGCCTGACGCGCGCCGAACGCCGCGCGCAAGTGCTGGCGCAGGCATCGGGCCCCGGCTCGGCGCTGCGCAACGGCGCCGGCCCCGCCTGGGACATCATCGGCGCCGCCATCGGCCAGGCCTTTTCCAATGCCGGCCTGACGCTGCCGCCGGTATCGCAGCTGGCGGTAGGCATCGGCATTGCCGGCTACAACGTGGAGCAGTGGGCGGCCGACTTTCGCGCCGGCGCGCCGGCCTTCGGCGCGCTGGAGATCGCCAACGACGGCGTGGCCACCTTGCTGGGCGCGCACGACGGCCGCCCGGGCGCGGTGATCGCGGTGGGCACCGGCACCATCGGCATCGCGGTGGACGGCGCAGGCCGGCAACGCGTGGTGGACGGCTGGGGCTTTCCCACCGGCGACGACGGCAGCGGCGCCTGGATGGGCATGCGCGCCGTGCACCATGCGCAGCAGGCGCTGGATGGACGTTCGACGCGCGGCCCGATGACCGACGCCGTGCTCGCGCTGTGCCGCGAAGAGGTCGCCAAGGACAAGCAGGACGAACGCGAGGCGCTGCTGGACTGGCTGGCGCTGGCCGACCAGGCCGCCTTCGCGCGGCTGGCGCGCCCGGTGGTGGCGCACGCGGCGGACGACACCGCCGCGCGCTCCATCCTGCAGGGCGCCGCCGCCGAGCTGACGCTGATGGCCGACGCGCTTGATCCCACGCAGCGCCTGCCGTTGGCCTTGTCCGGCGGACTGGCCGCAGCGCTGCAGCCTTATCTCGATACGCGGCTGCGCCAGCGCATCGTCCCGGCGCGCGCCGACGCCGCCGACGGCGCGCTGCTGCTGGCGCAACGCGCCATGAATTCTTTGAGCACCCGGGAAACGACACCATGAACACCATCAACAACATCCATGGCAACGTGCTGACGCCGCAGGGCTGGGTCAGCGGCGACATCATCTTCGACGAGCGCATCCGCTCCATCGAAGGCCGTCCGCTGCGACGCGAGCCGCGCATCATCGACGAGGGCGACTACATCCTGCCCGGCTTCATCGACCTGCACGTGCATGGCGGCGGCGGGCGCGACGTGATGGAAGGCGGCGACGCGGTCGACGCGCTGACGCGCCTGCACGCGCGCCACGGCACCACCAGCCTGCTGGCCACCACCATGACCGCGCCGCTGGACGAGCTGGAGCGCGCATTGACAGCCGTCGGCGCGGCCTGCCGCGAACGCGCGCGAGGCCACGCGCGCATCCTCGGCGTGCACCTGGAAGGACCGTACATCAACCGCGGCAAGCTGGGCGCGCAGCCCGACTTCGCCATCGAGGCGTCGCTGGAGCAGGTCGACTATCTCAACAGCCTGGCGCCGTTAAAGCTGATCACCATCGCGCCGGAGGTGGACGGCCACCTGAAGCTGGTCTGCAAGCTGGCCAACCGCGGCCTGAAGGTGCAGATCGGCCACACGCTGGGCAGCTACGATGACGGCGTGGCGGCGCTGGCGCACGGCGCCTCCGGCTTCACCCATCTGTTCAACGCCATGAGCGGCTTTCACCATCGCGAACCCGGCATGGCCGGTGCGGCGCTGGCGCATGCGAAATACGCCGAGCTGATCCCCGACCTGCTGCACGTGCACCCCGGCGCCATCCGCACCGCGCTGCGCGCCATCCCGCGCCTGTATTGCGTGACCGACTCCACCGCTGCGGCCGGCATGCCCGACGGCGATTATTCGCTGGGCCGCCAGGTGGTGCACAAATGCGCCGGCGGCGTACGCCTGGCCGACGGCACGCTGGCCGGCAGCACGCTGACCATGGACCAGGCGCTGCGCAACCTGGTGTCGCTGGGACTGGACGTGGCCGAAGCCTCGCTGCGCACCTCGACCTACGCCGCCGACTACCTCGGCCTGGCCGATCGCGGCCGCCTCAACGCCGGCTGCCATGCCGACATCATCGTGATGGACAGGCAATTCGCCATCAAGGCCGTTTATGTGGAAGGAGAGAAGATTGACCTCAGCAATGCCTAACGAGTCGCAGATGCTCAAGGAGGCGCGCTCGGCCGCCGAACACGTGGCCATGCAACTCATGCGCGAACGCGACCGCTATGCCGAGCTCGGCCGTCGCCTGCGTGCCGCGCCGCCTTCGGGCATCGTCACCGTGGCGCGCGGCAGCTCGGATCACGCCGCCGGCTACTGCGCTTACCTGACCATGGCGCGCCTGGGCCATATCGTGGCCTCGTTGCCGATGTCGCTGGTGACACTGAACCGCGCGCCGCTGATTGCAAAGAACGCGCTGGCGATTGCCATCTCGCAGTCGGGCCAGAGCCCGGACGTGGTGGAGCCGATTCGCTATTTCCGCGAGGGCGGCGCCACCACGGTGGCGCTGGTCAACAACGTCGACTCGCCGCTGGCGCGCGCGGCCGAATGGAGCATCCCGCTGCACGCCGGGGTGGAATCGAGCGTGGCCGCTACCAAGAGCTTCATCGCCAGCCTGGTGGCCGGCGCCTTGTTCACCGGCCATTGGCAGGACGACGCCGCCTTCCTGCAGGCGCTGGAACGCCTGCCCGACGCGCTGCGCAGCGCCGCCGAATGCAACTGGTCAACGGCGGTGGAAGCGCTCTACGGCAGCGACCGCATCATGGTGGTGGGACGCGGCATCGGCTTTCCGCTGGCGCTGGAGGCCGCGCTCAAATGCAAGGAAACCTGCGCCATCCAGGCCGAAGCCTTCAGCGGCGCCGAGATCAAGCACGGCCCGATGGCGCTGATCGACGACGGCTACCCGCTGCTGATGTTCGCCACCCGCGGCCCCAGCCAGGCCGGCATGGTGCAGCTGGCCGACGAGATGCGCCATCGCGGCGCCAAGGTCTTGCTGGCGGCCCCGGCCGACATCCCGCAGCGCGACTTGACGCTGCCGGTCGCGGCCACACCGGACTTGGATCCCATCGTCGCCATCCAGGCCTTCTACGTGATGGCCGCGCAGCTTTCCGCCGCGCGCGGACTGGACGCCGACAAGCCGCGCCACCTCAACAAGGTGACGCGCACCAACTAGCGCTCCGCTAGGCGGAGACGTAAGCCATGGTGGCCTGCATCAGGGCCACCACCTTGCTGCTGTCGCCGGAGAACGCCAGCACCTCGCCGCTGCACACCGCCAGCGACCTGCCCGCGTTCTGCACGCGCCCGAGCGCAACAAAGCGCTCGCCGACGGCCGGCCGCACGAAGTTCACCTTGAACTCCACCGTCACCACCTCGCACCCCGCCGGCGCCTTCGTCAGCGCAGCGTAGCCGCAGGCGTTGTCGAGGATGGTGGTGGTCGCCCCGGCGTGGTGGAAGCCCTGCTGCTGCGACAGATGCCGTGAAAACGGCAGCTCGATCTGCACCTCTCCCTCGGCCACTGACAACAAGCGCGCGCCCAGTGTCGTCATCAATCCCTGGGCGGCGAAACTGTCGGCGATGCGTTGCGAGATGTTGTTCATGTTGGTGTCTCCTTGTTTATTTTTGATGGTGTGGTCGGCATCTTCTCATGGTGGCGAAGCGGACGCATTGACATGTCCGGCGCGACGCTGATGCCGCGTCGGATGCAGCTCATGAAGCGCGGCGAACGACACTGGATCCCGGCCTGCGCCGGGATGACCGGTTAATTGGGACGGCGAGGCTGTGGTTCGATGTGGGAGATGCGACGGTTGGCGTGCTGATCGCTCTTCATTAACGTGCAACGAACGACACTGGGTTCCTGCTTTCGCAGGAACGACGGATTACAGAAGATAGCGAGCCGATGCATCGAAGCCGCAGGCGAGCAGCAAGCAAACGAGGCCGAAGGCGAGGATGAGCCGAGGCGATGCCGCAGGCGAGGCGGATGGCATTTCCCCTTGTGGGCCAGCCGGCGGAGTGCGGTGAAAAATGGATCAGCAAGGCAACCGGAGCGCAGCGACTTTGCCTTGCCCATTTTTCAGCGCGCTGCGCCGGGAACCCCGCAGGGGCTGGCACTTAGGGGCCGCCTTCTTTTGCTTACTTTTCTTGGCGGAGCAAGAAAAGTGAGCGGCTGCCGGGCCGCCCCCGGCGCTCCGTTTCGACCGGAGAAAGAAAGACGTGAAACCAGTACATCTGCATGCAGCAAGACCAGACTGCCCAACACGCCCAACACGCCCAACAACAAGCCCCCATGAAGCGCGACAAACGACACTGGGTTCCTGCTTTCGCAGGGACGACGGATTAAATTGAATGGAGAGTCTGTGCGTGCTGCTACTGATGAAACTTGACGCAGCTTGAGTGATGGAAATTAGCGCCGCAAAAGCGCGGCGAACGACGCTGGATCCCGGCCTGCGCCGGGATGACGGATTAAATAGGACAAAGAAAAGCTGACCGGCACCAAAGCAAACTACCCCTCCACCCTCTCCTGCCCAAACTTGATCAAATTCCCATCCGGATCCAGCACGTAAAGCTCATCCATCCCCCAGCCGGTGCGCACCACCTCCCCCAAGCCCGGCAAGCGCGGCTTCAACTCCGCATAGACCGCCGCCACATCCGGCACCCGCAGATAGCAAGACGTGTTCTCGGCAATGCGCCGGTCGTCGCACGCCCAGAAATGGATCTCGGTCTCGCCGCGCACCGCGATGCCATAGCCGTGGCCGTCGAAGCCGTGCACCGTGAACCCCAGCACCGACTCGTAGAACGCCAGCGTGCGCGCCATGTCCAGCGAGGCCAGCACCGGCACGGATTTGCCAAAAGATGTTTTGTCCACAGCGTCTCCCGTTGTCTGATATCAACCGTGCTCGGCGGGCCGGCGATAGGCCCGGCTCGAAATCGCCACCGAATTGCCGTCCGGGTCCTTGGCGTTGGCAAAGCAATAGCCGTTGGCCTGGTGGGTGCTGCCGAACGCCAGTCCCTGCTGCGCGCACTGCGCCTTGAATGCCTCCACGTCCGGCACGCTGAACATCAGCTTGACGACGGCCTGCCCCTGGCGAACGCTCTTGGCGGCCTGGTGGATCAGCAGCTGGGCGCCCGATTGCGGCGAGTTCAGCTCGATCAGGCCTTCCACCATCTCGCCGCTGGTTTCGAAACCGAAATGCCGGCGATAGAAGTCGGCGCTGGCGGCGGGGTCCCTGGCGTACAGGAGAATGGTGTTGAGCAAGGGCGTTTGTGACGTCATGGCGGTAGGCGGGTCGGCAGTGAGACGAGTTGCGGTCGCCGTGACTCTAGCAAGGAAGTCTATTTTTTTCAGCGCTATTTGCATGCGCTGCAGACCCACGGCTGTGCCGGCGATGCCACATGTCATACCAAGGTGTTACGACATCTTATCTCCATCGATGGTAAAATCCGGCCTGCGCAGTGTCATCGCGCCCCGCTCCAGCGCCAGCGATAAGGCGCACGTCGGGACAAGAAAAAATGCCGGCCGCAAAGGCTGGATGAGATTTCGGAGACGAGTTGATTAACTCTGAAATTCCGGCACATGGTTACCATCCATCACCCAGACAGCGGCCGCTCCACACGCGCCGTGCACGCCACCGCAGACCCGCGGCCGGCGTTTCCTCCAGTCGACATCGTCAACTCCCCGCCGGCTCGCGCCGCGCGCGGCAGCGGTCTTGCCTTCGCCTTGCGCGGCGGCGCGGCCCGACGCTGCATCTGCGACAGCGCTTAGGCGCTTCCCTGACGTGATCACCGTCGCCACCGGTCGCTCCTGACCGGCGGCGGTCCTTTGCGCACGCCTTGCGGCCTGCGCCGGGGACAGGCGTTTGCCGGATTTCTCCGCCCCTGCGCCGCCATCTTCCCGGATGGCGCGCCGGTTGTTTTTCCACCAACAACACTCCGCTCACCATGTCGAAAACCAAGTTCAGCCCGTCGCGTCGCGCCGTCCTCGCGGCCACCGCGGCGGCCGTTCCCATCGTCTCGATCCCGATGTTCAAGCAAGCCCAGGCCGAAGGCCTTGAAGGCATCGAACTGCAGCACTACAAACCGGTGTTCTTCAGCGACGCCGAATGGATCTTCATCCTGGCCGCCTGCGACCGCCTGATTCCGGCCGAAGGCCGCGGCCCCGGCGCGCTGGAAACCAACGTGCCGGTGTTCATCGACCAGCAGCTCAAGGGCGGCCTGGGCAATGACATCTATCAGCAAGGCCCGCACCCGGCCAATCCGGCGCCCACACTGGGCTTCCAGATCCCGCACACGCCGCAGGATCTGTATCGCACCGGCATCAAACTGGCCCAGGAGGCCAGCCGGCAGCAATACGGCAAACCCTTCGACCAGCTCGACGCCAAGGACAAGGACGCACTACTGACCGGCCTGCAGAAAAACACCGTGGACTTCGCCGCGCTGGGCGTGGACACCATGAAGGCTTCGCAATTCTTCGGCCAGCTGCTGGGCGACACCAAGAACGGCTACCTGGCCGACCCCATGTACGGCGGCAACAAGGACATGAAGGCCTGGGTCGCGATCGGCTTCCCCGGCGCCCGCGCGGCGTACACCGAGTGGGTCGACCAGCACAACGTGAAGTACCCGCTGGGTCCGGTCAGCCTGTCGGGCAAGCGCGCCTGAGCGCCGCTGCCTGCCCTGCATTGACACCGAATGTGAATGCGCCTCGCGCGCCAATCAACGAATAGCTTACGTATGCCAAACATCACCAACGACGAAGTCGACGTCGTCATCGTCGGCCTTGGATGGGCCGGTTCCATCATGGCCATCGAACTGGCCCAGGCCGGCCTGAAGGTTCGCGCGCTGGAGCGCGGCCCGGAACGCCCGCCCGAGGATTTCGCCTATCCCAAGCCGGCCGACCAGTACGCCCACGCGACCCGCAACAAGGTCTTTGCCACCCCGCGCGACGCCGCCCTGACGGTGCGCTACAACACCGCGCAGCAGGCGCTGCCGACCCGCAAGTGGGGCGCCTTCGCGCCCGGCACCGGCGTGGGCGGCTCGGGCCTGCACTGGACCGGCGTGCTGATCCGTCCGACGCCCACCGACATCAAGCTCAAGACCTACGCCGACCAGGCCTACAAGCACAGCAACCTCGATCCCGAGATGCGCATCAAGGACTTCCCCTTCACCTGGAACGAGATCGAGCCGCACTACGACATGTTCGACAAGATCTGCGGCCTGTCGGGCAACACCGGCAACCTGAAGGGCAAGATCCAGCCGGGCGGCGATCCGTTCGAAGGTCCGCGCTCCAATCCGTATCCGCTGCCGGCGCTGCATGACACCTACAACAGCAGCCTGTTCGCCGACGTCGCCAGGAAGATGGGTTACCACCCCTTCCCCAATCCGTCGGCCAACGTCTCGACCGCATGGACCAACCCCTACGGCGCGCAGATCGCCCCCTGCAACTACTGCGGCTTCTGCAGCAAGTACCCGTGCCTGAACTACTCCAAGGCCTCGCCGCAGACCACTATCCTGGACGTGGTCAAGCGCATGCCGAACTTCGACTACAAGGTCAACGCGATGGTGATTCGAGTCGACCTGCATGCCGACAAGAAGACCGCCAAGGGCGTCACCTACATCGACGAGAACCAGAAGGAAGTGTTCCAGCCGGCCAAGATCGTGATCCTGTCCAGCTTCCAGTTCGCCAACGTGCGCCTGATGCTGCTCTCGGGCATCGGCAAGCCGTATGACCCGGTGACCGAAACCGGCACCATCGGCCGCAACTACGCCTTCCTGTCCAACGGCGGCGCCACGCTGTTCTTCAAGGACAAGCACTTCAACTCGTTCGCCACCGCCGGCGCCACCGGCGAAATGTTCAACGACATCTCGCCGGGCAACTTCAACGACGGCATCAAGCTGGGCTTCATCGGCGGCGCCAAGATCCACAGCTCGCAGGCATCCGGCGCGCCGATCGGCACCGCGCTGCCGCCGGGCACGCCGAGCTGGGGCCAGGGCTGGAAGGAAGGCATGGTGGACTGGTACGACCGCTCGATGAAGGTCAGCATCACCACCACCTGCATGTCCTACCGCGGCCATTTCCTGGACCTCGATCCGAAGTACAAGGATCCGTGGGGCCAGCCGCTGCTGCGCATGACCTTCGACTGGCGCCAGAACGAGCTCAAGCTGCAACGCTACCTGCGCGACATCGTGCTCAACATCTCCAAGGAGCTCAAGCCGGACTTCATGTCGGAAAGCTTCCTGGCGCTGGACTCGCACTGGGACATCACCAAGTACGTCTCCACCCACAACGTGGGCGGCGCGATCATGGGCGATTCGCCGCGCGACTCGGCGTTGAACAAGTACCTGCAGTCCTGGGATGTGCATAACGTGTTCGTCCCGGGCGGCAATGCCTTCCCGCAGAACTTCCAGGCCAACCCGACCGCCACCATCGGCGCCATCACGCTGATGGCCGCCGAGGCGATCAAGACGCAGTACCTGAAGAACCCCGGCCCGCTGGTCAAGGTGTGAGGCGCATAACATGAAAAAACTGAACCAACTGTTGGCCGTCCTGGCCCTGGGCCTGGCATCGGTGTCGGCAGCGCACGCAGCCGCCGACCAGGAATTGCTCAAGCGCGGCGAGTACCTGGCGCGCGCCGGCGACTGCATGGCCTGCCACAGCGCAGCCGGTAAGCCGGCCTTCGCCGGCGGCCTGGCCATCGACAGCGGCCACGGCATCATCTACTCCACCAACATCACGCCCGACAAGCAACACGGCATCGGCAACTACACCGAGGAGCAGTTCTCCAAGGCGGTGCGCCACGGCGTGCGCGCCGACGGCACCCCGCTGTACCCGGCCATGCCCTACCCGAGCTACGCCAAGGTCAACGACGACGACATCCACGCGCTGTACGCCTACTTCATGGAAGGCGTGAAGCCGGTGGCGACCACGCCGCCGCCGTCGGAGATGAGCTTCCCCTTCAACATCCGCTGGGGCATGAAGCTGTGGAACGTGTTCTTCGCCAATGACAAGCCGTTCAAGGAGCAGGCCGGCTGGAGCGGCGAGATCAAGCGCGGCGCCTATCTGGTCGAAGGCCTGGGCCACTGCGGCAGCTGCCACACCCCGCGCGGCTTCGCGATGAACGAGAAGGCCAGCGACAGTTCGCAGGAACAGTTCCTGTCGGGCGGCGAACTCAACGGCTGGAGTGTGCCTTCGCTGCGCGGCATGCCGCACTGGAGCGCGCAGGACATCGTTGACTACCTGCAGACCGGTCGCAACAAGACCGCGTCGGTGGGCGGCGAGATGAGCCTGGTGGTGGAGCACAGCACCTCGCACCTGAAGCAGGAAGACCTGAACGCGATCGCCGCTTATCTGAAGACCTTGTCCACACCGCCGGCGCGCACCGGCGGCGCCAAGCCGCAAGGCGCCGAGGCTACGGCGAAGAAGCTGACCGCGGCCAAGGACCTGACGCTGGGCGAGCGCCTCTATCTCGACAACTGCGCGGCCTGCCACTTCGTGACAGGCAAGGGCGCGCCGGGAATCTTCCCGGTGCTGGACGGCGCCTCGGTGGTCAACGCCGACAACCCGACCGGCCTGCTGCATGTGATCCTGGCCGGCGCGCGCACACCGTCGACGGCGAAGGCGCCGTCGGTGCTGGTGATGCCGGGCTTCGCGCACCGCCTGTCGGATGAGGAAGCGGCGGAACTGGCCACCTTCGTGCGCCAGGGCTGGAGCAACCAGGGCGACGCCGTCTCGGCGCGCCAGGCCGCCAAGGTGCGCGCAACGCTGGAGAAGCACTGATCCGGCGGCAGCACTTTGCACAGCGCAATGAACAAGGCCCGCATGGCAACATGCGGGCCTTTTTTTGCGGCGCGCTTTCATTGATCTTTCACTGCACTTTTTGCGCGCGCACCTGCCGCGGCGGTTGACCGCGCGCAGGCGAGAAGTCACCATAGACGCCGACTCCGAATCTTCCTCTTTCAACGCATGAACCAAACCCACGGCGCCACCTATCGCGGCAAACGCATCAGCGTTAGCTGCACGCCCCGGCGCGACGGCGACGTCGTCTGCGCGGTCAGCATCGACGGTGCGGCGTATCCGCAGCTGCGCGGCAATCCCTTCTCTTCGCTGATGGCGGCGCAGGTGGCGGGGGTCTCATTCGGGCGCGCGATGATCGATGCCGAGCTGGACGCCGACACCTCCGAGCATCGCGGCGTCTTCATCAAGGTGTCGGCCAGCGAGCAGCGCGACGGCAGCTGGGTGGGCAGCTATCACCTGCATCGCAACGACAATCCGGTGCCGTTCCGGCGCGTGGTGTGCGAGGAGCTGCGCGGCAATTCATCGGTGGAAGTGGAGCAGCACGCGGCCGAGCGCGCGCGCCAGGCGGTGGATGCGGATATCGCATCCGGTCGGCTGTGACGCAGACGCTGCGGACTTAAAAAAGGCGGCTCAGGCCGCCTTTTTCTTTGGCACCGGCGCGCCGCCCTGCGACAGGATCGCCGTCAGCAATCCAGGGAAGCGGCCCTCGATATCGGCGCGGCGCAGCGTGTTCATGTGCGAGGTGCCGGTGTTCTCGGTCAGCACCAGGCCGGCCTCGCGCAGCACCTTGAAGTGATGCGAGACGGTGGACTTGGGACGCCCGCCGTCGAGCTCGCCGCAAGTCGCGCAGGCGACTTGGGACAGATGACGCACGATGTCCAGGCGGATCGAGTCGCTCAGCGCATAGAGCACGCGCTCGAGCACCAGCTCATCGGCGGCGGGGTGTTTGTAGGGACGCATGGGCAGGATGATACACCTTGGGTTATACTCATTCCATAGTTCGAATATATTCGAACTAACGAAATTGATGAGCGTGTCCGATATGCCGCACTGATATCGGTCCGCTGTCTCCCCGATCCTGACTTGATCCTTCGCATTGCCCGGCGGCATCGACGGCGGCACAGTTGCTCCGTCGACAATAACCGGCAACGCCAACGATCGCAACCCATAGCAAAAGGTCAACATGTCCGCCCTGTTCCAGCCCTACAAACTCAAAGACGTCACCCTGCGCAACCGTATCGCGGTGCCGCCGATGTGCCAGTACATGGCCGTCGACGGCCGCGCCAACGACTGGCACCTGTCGCACTACGCCAGCATCGCCCGCGGCGGCGCCGGCCTGGTGATCGTGGAAGCCACTGCGGTGGCGCCCGAAGGCCGCATCACGCCGGCCTGCACCGGCATCTGGTCCGACGAGCTGGCGCAGGCCTTCGTGCCGGTGGTCAAGGCCATCAAGGACGCCGGCTCGGTGCCAGGCATCCAGATCGCCCACGCCGGCCGCAAGGCCAGCGCCAACCGTCCATGGGAAGGCGACGACCACATCGCCGCCGGCGACGCGCGCGGCTGGGACACCATCGCCCCCTCCGCCATCGCCTTCGGCAAAGGCTTGCCCAAGGTGCCCCGCGCCATGGACCTGGACGACATCGCCCGCGTGCGCCAGAACTTCGTGGACGCCGCCATCCGCGCCCGCGACGTCGGCTTCGAGTGGCTGGAGCTGCACTTCGCCCACGGCTACCTGGCGCAGAGCTTCTTCTCGGCGCACTCCAACCAGCGCGACGACATCTACGGCGGCAGCGTCGAGAACCGCGCGCGTTTCCTGTTGGAAACCCTGCGCGCGGTGCGCGAAGTGTGGCCGGAAAACCTGCCGCTGACGGTGCGTTTCGGCGTGATCGAATATGACGGCCGCGACGAGCAGACCATGCTGGAATCGATCGGCCTGGTACGCGAATTCCGCAAATCCGGCATGGACATGATCAGCGTCTCGGTCGGCTTCACGATTCCCGAAACCAACATTCCCTGGGGCCCGGCCTTCATGGGCCCGATCGCTGAGCGCGTGCGCCGCGAAGCTGACGTCCCGGTCTCTTCCGCCTGGGGCTTCGGCACGCCGGAGATCGCCGAGCGTGTGGTCAAGGAAGGACAGCTGGATGTGGTGATGGTCGGCCGCGCCCACCTGGCCAACCCGCACTGGGCCTACCAGGCGGCCAAGGAACTGAACGTGGAGCGCGCCTCCTGGACGCTGCCCGCGCCTTACGCGCACTGGCTGGAGCGCTACTGATGCGCTGCGCGCCGGGGCGAGCTGCTCCGGCGCGCATGCGGATGCCCGGGTGCGCCAAGTACTCGGGAATTCCCTGACCGGGAATTACCTGACGGCCTTTGCCGCCCTTCTCAGGTTTTCCACTACAGCCATCGTGAACGCCCTTCCCTAAGATGAAACCATCTTAAGGAGATCACCATGTTCACCACCTTCCTGATGGCAGCTTTCTTCACCCTGATCGCAGTCGCCGGCTCGGCCGTGGCCATTTACCTGTTCGCCGAGGCCAAGTGGAACAAGCATCCGCTGGCGCAAGTTTCTTATCGCCGCGTCGAGCGCTTTTCCGCCGCCTACTGATTACGGCGCGCGCTGCAGCCGACGCTGCGGGCGAGCGCAACCGACCTGGGATCTGTCGCCGCGACGACACCCGACCGATGTCTCCTCTGAATCCTGTGGGATTTGGTTTTCACCCCCGGCCGCAAGTCCGGGGGCTTTTTTTTGCCTGAACGGCAAGAAGGAAGGACAGACAGCAATAAAAACGTCGATCAGTAGAACAACAAGGTAATCAACGGCACGCTGGAGAGCAGCAGGCAGCCAAGGAAGGCGGCGAGGAACAACAGTTTTTTCTTTCGGGTGGCCATGGGTGATCCGGCAATCAAGGGTGGGCGCGGGAGCGCGACACCGAAGTGTACCGCTCCCGGCGCGCTCAGGCCATGCCGTTGCGCCCGAAAGTGCGGAAACCGGCACGCTCGTTGAGCCGGTCGTAGTAAGCCGCCACCGCCGGCAGCTCCGGATGCGCCAGCGGCGTGCCGAACCAGCGATTGACCGACAGCCCGACCGGAATATCGGCCAGCGTGAAACGATCGCCCGCCACAAAGGCGCCGGTCTGCTGCAGCCGGCCCTCCAGCGTGCGCATGAAGCCGCTCCAGTTGTCCACCGAGGCCGCCAGCTGCTGCGCGTCGCCATGCGTCGGCGATTTGCGCACCAGCGCCATGAAGGCGTAGCTCCAGGCGCGGTTGAGGTCGCTGGCTTGCCAATCGATCCACTGATCCACGCGGGCGCGCTCGCGCGGCGCGGCCGGATACAGTTCGCTGTTCTGGCGATTGGCCAGATAGCGCAGGATGCTGTTGGACTCCCACAGCACGAAGCCGTCGTCATCGATCACCGGCACCATGGCGTTGGGGTTCATCGCCACAAAGGACGGCTCCCGCGTGGAGCGAAAACCGCTGCCCCAGTCTTCGCGGCGAAACGCGATGCCGAGCTCGACGCAGGCCCAGAGCACCTTGCGTACATTGATGGAACTGTCCCGGCCGTAGATCGTGAGCACGCGTTTCTCCTGTGGTTGTCGAGCTTGAAAGGTCCGCGCTACCTTAGCATCCGCGCCGCCGATGCAACATGCACAGTTGCCTGCGTCGGATGCGCGTCGCTGTTACGTCTGCGCAAGTGGCCCGGTGCAATTGACCGCAACTGTATCGTGTCAGAGATTCCACATGGCAGTAGACTCGCGGTTCTGACGTCCGCATTTCTCCCGCCATGTCTCCGACGAATATCCTCAAACTGCTGCTGCTCGCCGCCATCTGGGGCACCAGCTTCATGCTCATGCGCATTGCCGCTCCGGTGTTCGGCCCCATGCTCACCACCTTCGGCCGCGCCTCGCTGGCCACCGTCGCACTGCTGGCCTATGCGCAGTCGCGCGGCGTGAAGCTGGACTGGCGCCGCAACTGGAAGCCCTTCCTGGTGATCGGCATCGGCAACACGGCGCTGCCGTTTTCGCTGTTCGCCTGGTCGGCGCTGTACATCCCGTCTTCCTATATGGCCACCATGAATTCGCTGGCGCCGGTGTTCACCGCCGTCTTCGGCTTCCTGCTGCTGGGCGAGCGCCTGACTGCGGTGCGCCTGGGCGCCTTCGTGCTGGGCCTGGTGGGGGTCGCGGTGCTGGTGGGCGTGGGTCCGGTGCCGGCCGAGGCGATGGTGATCTTCGGCGTGCTGGCCGCGATGAGCGCGGCCGTCAGCTATGGATTCGCCGCCACGTACACGCGCATGCGCTGCGCGGGCATCTCGCCCATCGCCATGGCCACCGGCAGCCAGTTTGCCGCCGCGCTGTGCCTGATCCCGTTCGCGTTGCCGGGCCTGCCGCATGCGGCTGATGCGGTCGCCGCCGGCGCCGGCCATGCCTTGCTCGCGGTGCTGGTGCTGGGCGTGGTGTGCACCGGCATCGCCTACGCACTGTTCTTCCAGCTGATCTCCGCCGAAGGCGCAACCAAGGCCATCACCGTCACCTTCCTGGTGCCGATGACGGCGTCGCTGTGGGCCTGGCTGTTGCTGGACGAGCCGGTCACCGGCGGCACCGTGGCCGGCATCGCCATCGTGCTGACCGCTACCGCGATCGCCTTGCGGGCCAAACCGGCGGCGCCGCGCGTGGCGGCGAAGGCATCGGCCTGACATCCTTTTCCGCAAATGCAAAACGCCGCGCGTTGCGGTGATGCTGTTCAATCAAGAATCAGAATCCATCCTCGGTCATCCCGGCGAAGGCCGGGATCCAGTGGCTTTCGTGGCATATCGACGGCCGTTGAACGACGCTGGGTCCCGGCCTTCGCCGGGACGACTGAGGAGAGATACTCCGCTTGATGGACGACATCACCGCAACGCGCGGCGTTTTTTATTGAGGGGCGACGTGCTTACCAGCCGAACTTGGCGCTGGCCTTGCGATACGCCAGGCCAGCCAATGCCACGTCTTCCAGCCCGATGCCGATAGCCTTGTAGATGACGATGTCGCCGTCCTTGCGCTGGTAGGGCGCGCTGCCGTCGACCGCCTGCGCCAGCTCCATCACCTTGTTCCAGTCGAAAGTGCCGGGCGCGCATTGCACCAGGTCGCCCGCTTCCTGCTGGGCCTGCGGCTTCCATTCGACGAACAGCGCGGCGGCGCGCGCGATGGCGGTGTCGTCCAGCTCGCGCACGTTGGCCTTGGAGGCGCCCACCGCCGCCACGAAGGCGCCCGGCTTGATGAGCTTGCCGTCGAACAGCGGCGTGGTGGCGCGGGTGACGGTGACCAGCACGTCGGCCTGCGCCGCGGCTTCGTCGACGCTGACCACGCGCGCCGGCACGCCGTAGTTCTTCGCGATGTCGTCTGCCAGTTCCTGCTGGCCCGACAGGCCGGCCACCAGCACCTCCTTGAACTTGCGCACCTGCAGCAGCGCCGGCACGTGCGAACGCGCCTGCACGCCGGTGCCGATCACCGACAGCACCTGCACGTCGGGACGCGCCAGGGCGTCGCAGGCCACTGCGGTGGCGGCGGCGGTGCGCAGGCCGGTCATGGTGTCGCCTTCGATGGTGCACAGCGGCGCGCCGGTCTCGGTGGAGAACAGCTGGATCACGAACTTGAACTGGCCCTTGATGGTGGTGTAGACCTTGGCGCCGGCAATGCCGGCCGAGGGAATTACCGCCCCCATCATCGACAGCATCACGCCGTTGGAGGCGCTGGTGCGCACGCGTCCCTGGTGCGCGCCCTCGGCGGCGCCGGCGAAGGCTTCGCGCATCGAGGCGATGGCGTCTTCGGTGGTGAGCAGTTCGCTGATCTGCTGGTTGCTGAGGAATTTCATGTGTGGCTCCTTGAATTTAAGTAGTGGTCACGGCTTCATCAGGAAGCGCTGAAAATGCCATGGGCAAGGCGCAACGCCGCCGGCGGCTTTTTCAGCGGTGCTTTAGTGAGGGCCATGTTCGGATTTGAGGTAATTCCAGATGCGGTCGATCTCGGGGCTGGCGCCGTCGAGCCGGCGGTAGGCGCGGATATCCATCTCGTCGCACCACAGTCCCTGCTCCAGCGCCTCGCGGTCGTTGGGCGCGATGGCCAGCGTGAGCTTGCCCTCGGCGATCTCGCGCGCCACCGCGCTGGCCGGCAGCCAGGCGATGCCGTGGCCTTCCACCGCCATGCACTTGAGGCCCTCGGCGAGGTCGGTCTCGAAGCGGCGGAACAGGTGCACCCGACGCGCGCTGGTGTGCAGCGCCTTCTCGACGATGCGCGACAGCGAAGAGTAAGGCGAGTAGCTGAGGAAAGGCTGGGGATCGTTGGGCGTCCCCGGCAGCACGTATTTGGGCGCGCCGCCCGGCAGCGTCTTCACGTACGGCCGCAGCGGCTCCTTGCCCAGCGACAGCACGTCGTAGCGCTCGGTGTCGAGCGCGATGCCTTGCTGGCGATGGTCGTAGCAGATCAGCAGGTCGCAGTTGCGCTCCACCAGCGCCATCACCGCGTCATGCACGTTGCCGGCCATGACGGTGGTGGCGATGGCGCCGACCTTTTTCTCGATCTCGCACAGCAGTTTCGGAAACAGCGTCAGCAGCAGCGTGTGCGGCATGGCGAAGCGCACCGCCGACTGCGCGCCGGCCAACTGGCCGCGCAGCACCAGACGCGCCTGCATGGACTGGTTGAGCATCTCGCGCGCGATCGGCACGAAGGATTCGCCGGCCGGAGTCAGCGTACAGGGATAAGAAGAACGATCAAACAGCTCGGCGCCCAGCCAGGTCTCGAGTGACTTGATGCGGCGCCCGAAAGCCGGCTGCGTCACGTTGCGCAGCTTGGCCGACTTGCTGAAGTTGAGCGTCTCCACCACCGAGAGAAAGTCCTCGACCCACTTGATTTCCATTGTTGCCTGCCCCTTCCCGGCGTCGCCCGTCGACACTGATGCGCGAATATTGTGGAGTTGTGGAGTTGCGGCACGTCGCCGCTGTGCCGGCGCGCTGCGGATAAATCAGCCGACGCCGCGCAGCCGGCCCCAAGCGTGCTGTAACCGGCTGCAACTATACCGAAACGGCACTGCCGCCGTCCCATGCCGTTTTGGCATGAGGCGCGCCGGGCTTGGCATTGCAGGCGCAATGCAAGGCGAGCCGCGCTGATGGCACAGCTTTTCCGGCAATGCCGCGACACCCGTCGCAAGCGCCTGTCGCCACGGTAGCGCCGTCAGCGCGGCGTACGCTGCCGCGTTGCGGGCCGGGCGATACGCGAGCCGGGCCCAATCGGGCTCAATCGGCCGCCAGCAACTCCTGCAGCACCTGCTGCGCGCTCGCCAGCCGCAGGCCCTGCGTCTGCATGGCGGTGAGAAAATCGCGATGCTGCTGCTCGAAGCCGGCCACCGGGCTCATGCAGTCGGTCACCAGCACCAGACGCGCGCGGCCGGCGGCGTCGAGGTTCTGGGCGATGTGTTCGGTGGTGGCGCGTACGCAGTGGCTGCCGGCCTCGCCGGTGATATAGACCGCGTCGGCCTGCGCCAGCGTGTGGATGAAGGGCAGGTTCAGCTGGGTGTCGGGATCGGCGGCGTCGGGCACCTCGGCCTGCACCGCCGAGTAATGTTCGGTCCACGGGTTGCTGCCCTTGCGCAGCTTGGCCACCACGCCCAGCGTCGCGTCTTCCCAGCGGTTGTAGGCAGCGCGCACATCGGCGTGCACGTCGCCGCCCCAGCTGCCGATCTCGCAATGCACCGGCCACACCATGAGGCGATAGCGGTCGCTGGTCTCCAGCGCGTCGAGATAATTCAGCGTGCGCGCCAGCGCCTGCGGATCACGCGGCAGGAATTGGCCGGCGCGCACCTGCGCAGCCTCGATCTGCGTGAACGGCGCCACCGCAGCGCCGTCGCCGCGGCGCCAGAACGTGGGGTGGGCGATATCCAGTCGATGGTGCGAATCCAGCGTCACGCTGATGGCCGACCAGGCCGCGCCGCCGGCGTCGATCAGTTGCGCCACGCGCCGCATGTCGGCGTGCGCGCCGGCCACCGGCAGCGCCGGCGCGTGCGGCTGACCGTGCGCGGGATCGATGGGCAGATAGGCGGGCGGCAGGTCGCAGAAATCGTTCTGCGGATCGATGACGAGCAGATGGCGCTTGCGTGGCATGGTCGGATTTTCCGTGAGGGGGGGATGAACAAGGAGGCGCAAAGCTGCGCCCCCGCCAGTCTAGAACAATTCTCCCGGCCATCAAAAGCCGCGGCCCGATGCAGACATTTCCGCATCGGGCCGTGCTTGCAACAGATCAGGGGGAACGGACTCAGGCGCAGCAATTGCCGCCGATGTGTTCATCGCGCTGCGGGTGCGAAGCGTCACGACGATGGCGTGCATGCCGTACGTGCCGCACGCGTTGCGACACGCGGTAGACGGCGCGCTGCGTGAGCATCATGCTCAGGGTGCCCATGCTGAACTCGGCCGCGATCAACAGGCCGACCAGAGCGGCGAATTGCATATAGATCCGCGGGTACACGGACAGGCTGCGCGAGAACAGTTGGTGCAACATGATGGTTCCTCTTTTCTTGTTTTACCTGCTTCAATGAAAACGATGGGCGGATACGCCGGCAGGACTCAACCGCCCGTATCCGCCCCACCAGCCGATCAAGCGCCGGTGTAAAGGGATGTTTGCGCACCCGCGGTTTGCAGGCCGCGGTTGGCCGGAATCGCATTGACGATCGGGTAGACCGCATCACCCTGGTTGACCAGGCCTTGTTCCTGGGCCTTGGCCAGTTCAGCCTTCACGGCGGCGCGGGTTGTGTGCGAAACGAAAGGCTTCTCGACCGGATACGGTGCCTCGGCAAATGCCAGGGAAGAAGCGGACAGGGCCAGGGCGGCAGCGACGATATATTTTGCGGACATGATGTTCTCCTTTGGGTGTTCAGTCATTCGGATGTCGGTACATGTGTCGGTTGTGTGAGATGACATGTGCCTCTCGGAACCGCATCGTTTCTTGCGTTGCGATGTCGTTCATCGATGACTGCAGTGTAGGGAGATGCCTGCCGGAGAAAAATGCGTCAAACAAGAATTGAGTGTTCTGCAAAGTGGAACAATCGCCTGGCGCTATCGCGGCGATAGCAACAGACTTGCCGCGAAATTGTTTAGAAAATTACCGCAAACCCGCGCCGGCAAAGCGCTTTGACGCATGCCGCCGGTTGTCCAAGCAGGTGGATACCGCAACGTGATCATCGTTGCGTTTATTTCTAGTTATCAGAAATGGAAATACCGGCCGGTTATCTTCATATCGCCACTGTGCAGTGACATCGAGAGAACCGGCGGCAGTGCGCCGCGCGGGCGTCAAGGTGAAAGCAGATTACGCCCCGTCACGCGGGCGCTTGAGCAGCTCCTGGTCCAGCATCTGCTCGGCGTCGCTGGCGCCGCCCGGTTCCAGGCCTGTGCGCCCCTTACCGCGGGCATCGCCCAGTTTGTCTTCTTTCACTCCCGGCTCAGGCGCATGTTCTGAGTCGGGTCTGTCATCCAATGCACGATCCGAATTCGCCCGGGTCTGCTGGTTCATGATGGCCTCCTTCTTCCTTGTGTCAGCTCCATTGCCGCTGGCTGACCCGCAGCGGTTGGGTGTACTCCTCGAATTGACGTTGCCTGGGGCGCGGCGGCGTTGTCGAGGATGACGGCTGCGTCCCCGCCTGAATGGGCTTGTCCTGCGTGCCTTGCCGACTCTGCTCACCACCGGCATCCTCAGGGACGCGCTCGTGCCTGCGGCCGCTCCCCAGCGATTTCTTCAGGTGGCGGCGCACCGGGTCGTCCGGATGGTCGCCCATGCGCGCGAATTGCTCCTTCAGGCGCGTGAGCTCGTCATCGGACAGGTCTTCCACATCGAGCATGCTCTTGCGGGCGCCCTTGACGGCACGGATGAGCTCATCGAGCTTCAGTTGCGTGGCCTCGGCGTCGCGGTTCTGGGCGTTCTGGATCAGGAACACCATCAGGAAGGTGACGATGGTAGTGCCCGTATTGATGAGCAGTTGCCACGTGTCTGAGTAATCGAACAGAGGCCCCGTCACAGCCCACAGCACGATCACTGCGAGCGCGAGGACGAAGGTCCAGGACGTGCCGACGACATGCGCGCAGGCGGTGCAAAATTGGTGGAAAAAATCAGCAGGATCCGAAGTCTTCATGGCCGTGCATGTCCCGAGAGGCATTCCTTGAAAAGCGGTGCGCGTACGGCACCCGGCATGTTCTCAGTATCGGATCGGACAGACACTGCGCCAAGCGGACAACACCTCGGCCGTGTGTAGGAATTTCAGCCTCGACGGCTTTGCCGCAGGCGGCGGAGCCGTCCAGACTCAGGCGACGTTCTTGTACGGCCCGGGACGGCCGCTCTCGTCAGCCATGATCTGCATCTCTTCGAAGCGGTGGCGCAACTCCTGCCATTGCTGCGCGGACACCGAATCCTCGCGCACCGTTTCCCGGTAACGTGCCCGTGCCAGCACTGCGGCGGCGTCGCGTTCGACCTTGCGCTGCCAGCGGCGCTCCATCACGATGAAGACCGTCACCGATGTCAGCAGGCACACCACGCATACCCCGAGCACGAGGTAAATCGCGTACTGCATCAATGTGCTCATCCACTCCATCTCGCTGCCGCTCCCGTGCCGGAAAATTCAATGCACGCATGGTAGCGTCGACGGCAAAAGGATGACATCAGGAAATGTCTGAGTAGACAACGCCCCAACATTGCCAGAACAGCAACGCCGGGGGAACCGGCTGCCTTGCACGTGTGTCTGGTTCTGGAAGCTCGACACCGGAGACCTCCAATGAACGTTGCCCCCGCCAGCGATATCCCCTCACGCCTCGACCGGCTGCCATGGTCGCGCTGGCACTGGCGCGTGGTCATCGCCTTGGGCGTGGCGTGGGTGCTGGACGGGCTGGAGGTGACGCTGGTGGGCTCCATCGGCGGCGTGCTGGAGCGGCCCGACACGCTGGGCCTGGACGCCTCCCAGGTCGGCTGGACCGGCTCGCTCTACATTGCCGGCGCGGTGTTGGGCGCGCTGCTGTTCGGCCGCCTCACCGACCGGCTCGGCCGCAAGAAACTCTTTATGGTGACGCTCGCGGTCTACATGGCCGCCACGCTGGCCACGGCCTTCGCCACCGACTTCCTGTTCCTGGCGCTCTGCCGCTTCGTCACCGGCCTGGGCATCGGCGGCGAGTACGCGGCCATCAACTCGGCCATTGATGAGCTGATCCCGGCGCGCGTGCGCGGACGCGTGAACCTCATCATCAACGCCAGCTTCTGGATTGGCGCAGCATTGGGCGCAGGCCTGTCGCTGGTGATCCTGGACGAACACGTGCTGGGCCCGGCCATGGGCTGGCGCGTGTGCTTCCTGCTGGGCGCGGTGCTGGCGGTAGCCATCATCCTGGTGCGCCGCCACGTCCCCGAGAGCCCGCGCTGGCTGATGATGCACGGCCACCACGCACGCGCCGAGCAGGTAGTCGCCGACATCGAGGCCCAGGTCGCCGCCGAACACGGCGCGCTGCCGCCGCCCGAGCCCGCCCATGCGCGTCGCGCCGGCAGCGGCATGATGGGCCTGCGCGAGATCGGCATCGTGCTGCTGCATCGCTACCGCGCGCGCAGCCTGATGGTGTCGCTGATGATGGTGGCGCAAGCCTTCGTCTACAACGCCATCTTCTTCACCTACTCGCTGGTGCTCACACGCTTCTACCAGGTCCCCGACAACCGCGTGGCGCTCTACATCTTCCCATTCGCGCTGGGCAACGTGCTGGGCCCGGTCCTGCTTGGCCACCTCTTCGACAGCATCGGCCGGCGTCGCATGATTGGCGCCACCTACCTGCTGGCCGGCATCGGCCTGGCCGCCACCGCCTGGGCCTTCAACGCCGGGCTGCTTACCGCGCTGACGCTGGCGCTGTGCTGGAGCGCGGTGTTCTTCGTGGCCTCGGCCGCCGCCAGCTCGGCCTACCTTACCGCCAGCGAGGTGTTTCCGCTGCAGATGCGGGCCATGGCCATTTCCGTCTTCTACGCGGTCGGCACCGGCGTGGGCGGCTTCATCGCCCCGGTCTTGCTGGGATGGCTGATCGCCAGCGGCGACCGCCACGCAGTGGCCGCCGGCTACGCGCTGGGCGCGGTGCTGGCGATACTGGCCGGCCTGTGCGCACTGCGCTTTGCGGTGGATGCGGAACGTCGCGGGCTGGAAGAAGTGGCGGAACTGGAATAAAAGCAGGCCCGGCAACCGCGGCCGATCCAGCCCCCCTTCCCCGTGCTCTGTTCCCAGTTCCCCCTGTACTTTGGGACGATGGCGAGCACGGACCGTGACGGTACAATCGCGGTCGGCAACGGGCCGACCGCGCCCGCCCTTTCCAATCCATCAACATGAATCGCGGAGCGAATCGACGTGGCATTGAAGCAATCGCTGCGCTGGTGGGCCAGGCGCAAGCAACTGGGCATGTTCTGGCGCTTTCTGGTGGCGATGTTCCTGGCCTCGTTCATCGGCCTGGAGATTTTCGTCATCCTGGGCTCGGCCTATGACGAACACAAACTGATCCGCAAGCTCGACGCACCGGAGTTCGAAGCGGCGCTGAACGCGGAGCTGGCCAAGGGCGCGGCGATCGCGCACCAGACCGCAGGCCGCGATCCTTCCTGCGCGCTGGTGCTGCAAACTCTGGTCTTCAACAGCAACGCGCTGAAGGTGCTGGACAACCTCGGCGCCAACTCGCGCGAGCGCATGGCGCCGGCCGGGCGCATCAGCCTCGCCTATCTGCAGGACGGCCAGACCCTGTGCCGCTATGCGCCCAACGCCGCGCGACGTGACGCCGCCCTTGACGGGGCCAGCGTGAGCACCTATCGCTATCAGGTCGCCAATCCCGCGCAGCCCGGCGAGCAGCTGCAGCTCCACGTCGACGTGCTGCGTACGCCGACGCTGCAATGGGTGGCCACCAAGGACATGCCGTGGAACGCGCTGGTGCTGTTCGTGGCGGTGCTGAACCTGTGCTGCGCCATCACGCTGGCGCCCATCCTGGTGCGACGCATCAAGCGCGCGGAGAAGGTCGCGCGCGGCTGGACCGAAGGCGACATGCATGCGCGCATCGACGACTCCCGCAATGACGAATTCGGCAGCCTGGTGCGCTCGTTCAACACCCTGGCCGACTCCTTCGTCGACGTCATCAAGGTCAAGCAGGAACTGGCGGCGGTGGAAGAACGCAATCGCCTGGCCCGCGACCTGCACGACACCGCCAAGCAACGCGCCTTCGCCCTTAACCTGCAGCTCACCGCGCTGCGCACGCTGGCCGACAGCGATCCGGCAGAGGCGTCACGCCTGACGCGCAGCGCATCGTCGCTGGTGCATCACCTGCAAAACGACCTATCCAACGTGATCCGGCGTCTGTCGGCCTCGACGGTGGCGGAGCTGGGCATGCGCGAAGTGCTGCGCCAGGAAGTGGCGAGCCTGTTCGAGGGTTCAGCCATCGACTGGCAGATCCACATTTCGGACGACATCGACGACCTGCTGCGTGAGGCGCCGCACCTGGCCCAGCAGATCCTGCTGATCGCCATCGAGGCCTCGGCCAACGTGCTCAGGCATGCGCAGGCAAGCCGCATCGTGATCGCCTTCCAGGAATCCGAGGACCGCTACACGCTGTGCATCGAAGATGACGGGCGCGGCTTCGACGACCAGAACAGCGACGCCATGGGCATGGGGCTGTCCAACATGCGCCTGCGGGCGCGCAGCCTGCCCCACGGCGAGCTCTCGGTCACCGGCGGCAGCGCCGGCGGCGCGGCGGTGTGGGTGCGCTTTCGCTTGTGACGGGTTGTGAGGGAAGAACAATGAATCCAACGATATTGCTGGTCGACGACCACGCCGTGGTCAGGGAGGGACTGGCCAGTCTGCTGTCCATCGGCCGCCGCTTCGAACGCATCGCGCAAGCCGCCGACGGCGCGGCCGCCATCGCCGTGGCCGGCGAACTACAGCCGGACCTGATCGTGGTCGACCTGCTGATGCCCGGCATGACAGGGCCTGAGGCGATCAGGCTGCTCAAGCAAGCCAGCCCGCGCAGCAGGATCGCGGTGCTGACCTCGACCGAGGACGACCAGCTGGCGCTTGCGGCGCTGAAGGCCGGGGCCAGTTCCTATCTCATCAAGTCGATGTCGGGCGACGATATCCTGTCGGCGCTGTCGCGCATGGCGCTGGGCGAGGACATCATCCATCCCTCGGTCAGCAACGGCATCCTGAGGATGTCGCTGCGCCAGGGCGACCAGCCGCTCTCGCCGTTCGGCACGCTGACCCCACGAGAAGTGGATGTGCTGACCGAGCTGGCCAAGGGCGCCAGCAATGCCCGCATCGCGCAGGCGCTCAACATCACCGAGCGCACCGTGAAATCGCATATCGGCAACGTGCTGTCCAAGCTCAATCTGTCCGACCGCACCGAGGCCGTGGCCTTCGCGTGGCGCAACGGGCTGATGCAACAATAGGCAGGCGCTAGGCGTCGTTCGCGGCGCAATGCGCCGGCTCGATGGCGTCGAGGAAGAAGGTGTCGCCGATTTCGCGCAGGATGGCTTCCATGCGGGCGGCAGTCTCCGGCGTCCTGGCCTTTTCCCACAGCAGGTCGAACTCGCGGAACGCGGCCGAGAGTGCGGTGCCGCCGGCGGGTTGATGCGCTTCTCTCATGGTCACAAGGTTCTCGGCCTGTATCGGATGGTCTGGATGGCGCACGTCCGGATCGCGATCAACAATCGCCCGACACGCGGCGCGCCACGCCGATTCTAGCGTCCCGGCGCGCCGCGCACCTCGTCCAAAAGTACAGTAGCGTCCGGGCACTTGGTACGATTCGCGCACCTTTCGCTTTCTTTACACTTCATCGGCGCCGGAGCCCTGCACAGCGGGCTCCTCCTCACTGCGCTCCGTCCTGTCGACGGCCCGCCGAAACCGATGAATCCGATGAAAAAAGACAAACGCTTCCTCTGCTGCATGCTCGCCCTGTCCGCCCTCGCGCCTGGCCATGCATTCGCGCAATCCACGCCATCTTCCGTCGCCGGCGGATGGAACTACACCCTCGGCGTCGGCGCCATGCGCGGCCCGACCTACCCCGGCTCCGGCGACACCCATACCAAAGGCTTCCCGGTGCTGGGCGCCACCTACGGCCGCTTCTTCGCCGGCGCGGCCGACGTGGGCGTAACGGTGCCGGTGGGCATCGGCTACAACCTGGTGCAGGATCAGCACTGGAAAGTGGGCATCGGCGTCGGCTACGACATCTACAGCGTGCGCAAGGAGTCCGACAACGCCGCCAAGCTGCGCGGCCTGGGCGACATCGAGCGCACGGTGCGCACGTCCGTTTTCGCCAAGTACAGCAACGGCGGCATGTCGCTGTTCGGTGCGGTGGTGAGCTCGGCCAAGGGCCAGGGCACGCAGGTGAAGCTGGGCGCCGACGCGGCGCACAGCATCACCCCCAGCCTGATCGTCAACGCCGGCCCCAGCGTCACCTGGGCCAATGCACGGTCCAACCAGACCTTCTATGGCATCAGCGCAGCGCAGAGCGCGAACTCGGGCCGCAGCCGCTACTCGCCATCGGCCGGTGTCAGCGACGTCACTTTCTCGGCCGGGCTGACCTACCTGCTCTCGCCCAGCTGGAGCCTGGGTTCGCGCATCAGCGTGTCCTACCTGCCCGATACCGTGAGCGACAGCCCGATCGTGGACAAGGACATCACCACCTCCTACGGCGTGTTCACCGCCTATCGCTTCTGAACGTGACGCTGCTTGCGTTGCCCTTGATCCCCGGCCCGGGCTGGCTGCTACTCAAGCAATGAGCGTCGACACAAAGGAAATCGCATGGACAGGAAGACGGACGCCGGCGCCGAGCGCGCATTCGATGCGATGCGCTTCTACCTCTTCGAACAGGTCGACGTCGGGGATGCGTTGCGCGCCGCGGTGAGCCAGCTGCACGCGCACGCACAACGTCACGCGGTGGAAGTTGAAGTGATCCAGACCGCCGACTTCACCCGGCACGCGCATCGCTCCGCTTTCATGGTGCTGCTGAAGGCCTTGCTGGAAAACGCCATCCAGTTTTCGCCGCGCCACGGCAAGGTCACGGTGACGGCGTCGCCGCAGGGCCTGTCGGTCAGGGATAACGGCCCCGGTATGTCGGCCGACGAACTGGCCCGGGTCGGCCGCTGGTTCTGGCGCGGCGCCGCCGGTCAGGCAAGTTTTCGTGCGGGCATCGGCCTGGCAGTAGCCGGCGCCACCGTCGCCCGCCACGGCTGGACCCTGCACGCGGCCAACCTGCGTCCCGGTATGCTGTTCGTAGTGAGCTGGCGCCGTTTGTCGCGCTAGGCTGCGCCGCTCACCTTCTCGGCAATGCCCGCCCCCAGCGGCGCCAGCAAGGCCATCACTTCTTCCTCGCCGAACTTGACCGCCTGCGCATCGTCGCGCCCCAGCACGCCGTCGGCCAGTGCCGACTTGCGGGCCTGCAGTTCCAGCAGGCGCTCTTCGATGCTGCCTTCCACCACCAGTTTGTAGACGAACACCTGGCGCGTCTGTCCCAGGCGATGCGCGCGAGCGATGGCTTGCTCCTCCACCGCCGGGTTCCACCACGGGTCGACCAGCACCACGGTGTCGGCGGCGGTGAGGTTCAGGCCGACGCCCCCGGCCTTCAGGCTGACCAGGAACAGCGGCGCCTGCTGCGCCTGGAAGCGCGCGATGACTTCGCCGCGCGCGGCGGGATCGGTGTCGCCGGTGAGCATGAGGTAGGGCAATGCCAGCTCGCGCAGCTCGACCTCGATCAGCGCCAGCATCGCCGTGAATTGCGAGAACACCAGCACCCGCCGACCCTCGGCCACCAGCGCCGGCAGCATGTCGCGCAACAGCTCGATCTTGGCGCGCTCGATGCCGCGCGGCATGCGGCCGCCCTTCAGCAGATAGGGATCGCAGCACACCTGGCGCAGCTTGAGCAGCGCGTCCATCACGGTGACCTGCGCGCCGCTCAGGCCGCGCCGCAGCAGGGCGCGGCGCACCTGCTTGTCGGCGGCGATGCGTACGCTTTCATAGAGCTCGCGCTGGCGGCCCTGCAGTTGCAAGCGTTCGACGATCTCGGTGCGCGGCGGCAGCTCCTGCAGCACGTCCTCCTTGCGCCGGCGCAGGATGAAGGGACGCACGCGTTGCGCCAGCAGGCGGGCGCGCACGGTCTGGCCCTGCTCTTCGATGGGCTTGCGCCACAGGCGCGAGAAGCTGCGCGCGTCGCCGAGGAAGCCCGGCATCAGGAAATGGAATTGCGTCCACAGCTCGCCGAGGTGGTTCTCCAGCGGCGTGCCGGTCATGCTGAGGCGATGGCGCGCCTGCAATTTGCGCGCGGCGGTGGCGGCGCGCGAGGAGGCGTTCTTGACGGTCTGCGCCTCGTCCAGCACCAGCAGGTGAAACCGCTGCTGCGCCAGTTGGTCGAGATCGCGCCACAACAACGGATAGGTGGTCAGCACCAGATCAGCCGCGCCTGCGGCGATCTCAGCGAAGTGTTGTGCGCGACCTTCGCCGTGCAGCGTCAGCACGCGCAGATCGGGCGCGATGCGGCGCGCTTCCTCGCGCCAGTTGAACAGCAGCGAGGTGGGCACCACCACCAGCGCCGGCAGGTCGAGCCGGCCGGATTGCTTTTCGATCAGGATGTGCGCCAGCACCTGGGCGGTCTTGCCCAGGCCCATGTCGTCGGCCAGGATGCCGGCCAGCTTTTGCTCGCGCAGGTATTGCAGCCAGGCCAGCCCCTGCAGCTGATAGCCGCGCAACTGGATCCCGAGGCCGGGCGGCGCGGCGATGCTGCGCACCGCGCCCGCCGCGCGCAGGCGCTGTGCCAGCTGCAGCACGCCGGCCTCGCCGCTCATGTGCCAGGGCGCGCCGCCATCCAGCGCCAGCAGCGCGCTGTGGATGGCGTCGAGGCGATGCGCATCCCACGGCGTCAGCCGCAGCGGGCCGTTCTTGCGCTTGAGGTCGTCCAGCAAATCCAGCAAGGCCAGCACCACCGCCTTCAGCGGCCCGGCCATGGCGTCGATGCGGCGACCGCCAGGCGCGCGCAGCGAGATCACCGCGTGCGGATCGATCTTTTCCACCTGCTGCGCGTCGGCCCAGCGCGGGTCGCGCCGCAGCAGGTCGGCCACCATCGGGCCGACGTCCATCACCTCGCCGTCGACCTCGATGCCGATCGACAGCAGCCAGCGCCCGGACGGGTCAAGGCCGTCGAACACCTCGCTGGAAAACGCGCGCGGCTGCAGCGGCGCAGCCACTTCCTTGCCCAGCACTTCGCCGGTCTCGCTGCTGACGATGAAGCGCCACGCGGTCACCGGCACGCTCTCGTGCGCAAAGCCCGGCCTGACCACCAGCGTCCAGCCCAGCTGCTGCAGGCGCGGCGCCTGGTCGGCCCAGAAGTCGCCGTAAAAATCTTCCTGCACCAGCGTCCACAGGGGGCCGGCCTCGTGCAGCGGATTGCGCGCGCGCCATTGCAGCGCATCTTCGCGCAGCGGCAAAAAACCCAGTTCGCGGATCAGCTCCAGCGCCGCCGCTTCCGCCGCGTCATCACGCGTGATGTGGGCCGGCGTGTAGATGCTGTCGTCGTCGCTAAAGCCGACCGGCGCCGGCGTGCTCCAGCGCGCCGCGCCTTCGCCGTAGGTCCAGTCGATCTGCGCCACCGTCACCATGCCGCCGCGCGGACCGAACAGGCCATGCGCGCGCATGCCGAGCAGGCCGTCGCCGCGCGTGAGCGTTTGCAGCGTCAGGCGCGGATGAAAGGCGATGGCGATGGCGGTGTCGGTAGCGGTGACGTTGGATGAGGACATGCCGGCGGCAAGCGAAAACGCGGACAAAAAAAGAAGCGGCCATTGTAGGCCGCTTCCTTTACGTCGTGCAGTTCACTTCACCGGAGTGGGCGTGATGCACAAGTCCAGCATCACGGCGAAGGGCGTGCGGCCTTCGCCGGTGGCCCAGACCCATACCGCCCAGCACAGCAGCCCGCATACCAGCAGCAGGGCCAGCACAATATGCAGGCCGGAGGCGCGGCGCAGGAAGCTTTCGACGCTGTCGAACAGGGCGGTCATGGCGGAGGTGATCCGACTCGGAAAAGAAAAGGAAGCAGCATTTTACCCAAGCCCCCCCAGCCCCGGAATGGGACAAATTGCCGCAGTGTCGCCCCGGCAACATGGCAGCGGACGGCTGCGGCGCCGCCCTGGCTGCAATAAGCGCATTTGCTTGCGCGGATTTATTCGTTCCGGGCGGCGCGGCGCCTCCTTACCCTGTTGCCTTTACAGCCACATTGCGAGAGACATGGACATGAACGGCGAACAACACAGCCTGAAACGACGCCTGCTGCTGCAGGGCCTGGCCGCGGGCGCCTTGGCCGGCGGCGCGCCGCTGGTGCTGGCGGCGCAGGAGAAGGTGCTGCGCATCGGTTATCAGAAATTCAATACGCTCAACATCCTCAAAGGCACCGGCAAGCTGGAGCAGGCGCTGCAGCCCAGGGGCTGGTCGGTGAAGTGGTTCGAGTTCGCGGCCGGCCCGCAGCTGACCGAGGCGCTCAACGCCAATGCCATCGACTTCGGCCATGCAGCCGACACTCCGTCGGTGTTCGCCAACGCCTCGGGTGTGAACGCGGCCTACCTCGGCGCCGAGCAGCCGTATCCCAAGGGCATCGCCATCTTCGTGGCGCAGGATTCGCCGATTCGCAGCGTCAGGGACCTCAAGGGCAAGAAGGTCGCCACCGGGCGCGGCTGGAACGTGCAGTTCCTGCTATTGAAGGCGCTGGAGGAAGTCGGCCTGTCCTACAACGACATCGAACCGGTCTACGTGACCAATGCCGCCGACGTGCGCGCCGCCTTCCAGTCCGGCAACGTCGACGCGGCCACCTTGTGGGATCCCTTCCTGGCGGGCCAGGAGATCAGCACCCGGCCACGCATCCTGCGCGACGGCACCGGCTTGTCCAACAACCGCACCTTCCACCTCGCGGTGCCGACATTCGTCGACCAGAACAAGGACATCGTGCGCACGCTCTTCGTCGAGCTGAAGAAGGCTAACAACTGGACCCAGTCGCATCCGCAAGAGACCGCCGACCTGCTGGCGCCGCAACTGGGCGTAGATGCCAAGGTGCTGAAGCTGGCCACCGAACGCCGCAACTACACCACGGTGGCGGTGGACGCCGGCATCGTCGCCGAGCAGCAGCAGATCGCCGACGCTTTCCTGAAGCTGGGCCTGATCAAAAGCGCGGTGCGGGTGCAGGACAAGGTCTATCCGGACGTGTTGCTGTAAGGCCGCCATGCATCTCGCCGCCTTCCTGATCGCCGGCAACGCCGCCCATAGCCAGGCGCTGTGGCGCCATCCGCAGAGCCGCCGCGGCGGCTTCCTTGAGCTGGACTATTACCGCCACATCGCGCAGACCCTGGAGCGCGGCAAATTCGACCTGCTGTTTTTCGCCGACCGGCTGGCGGTGTCCACGCGCTATGGCGAGAACCACCGTCACGGCATCGCCGTGGGCGACCAGGATGCGACGCGGCTCGATCCCCTGCCCCTGCTCGGGGCGCTGGCCGCCGTCACGCAGCACATCGGCCTGGGCGCCACGCGTTCGACCACCTACTCGCAGCCCTACAGCCTGGCGCGCGAGTTCGCCACGCTGGACCATCTCTCGGGTGGGCGCGCGGCGTGGAACGTGGTGACCTCGGTCAACCAGGGCGAGGCCGATAACTTCGGCCTGAAGGAAACCCTGCCGCACGACGTGCGCTACGACCGTGCCGATGAATTCCTCGAACTCACACACAAGCTGTGGCGCAGCTGGCAACCGGATGCATTGCGGCTGGAGGGTGACGGCGCTTATGCCGATCCGGGCAAGGTCGAGGCCGTCGACCACCGCGGCGCGCATTTCAGCGTGCGCGGCCCGCTCAACATTCCGGCCACGCCGCAGCGCAGCCCGGTGATCATCCAGGCCGGCTCCTCCGATCGCGGCCAGGACTTTGCCGCGCGCTGGGCCGAAGTGGTGTTCAACATCCAGCCCGACCTGGGGCGACTGCAAGGTTTCTACGGCGACCTGAAGGGACGCGCTCAACAATTCGGCCGACGCGCGCAGGACATCAAGATCCTCTCGGCCGTGATGCCCTTCGTCGGCCGCTCGCGCGCGCATGCCGAGGAGCTGCGCGAAGAAGCCAATGGGCTGGCCGATCCGCTGGTGGGCTTGTCCACGCTGTCGAGCCACATGAATGTAGACTTCTCCGCCTATGCGCCGGACGCGCCCATCGGCGACGTGCAGGTCAGCGGCATTCAGGGCCTGTTCAAATTGCTGAAGGAAATTTCCGCCGAACGCCAACTGACGCTGGCCGACGCCGCCCGGCTGTACGCTCAGGGCGTGCTGACGCCGCAGGTGGCCGGCACCGCGGCGGACGTGGCGGACTGGCTGGAGGACATCGTGGCGCAAGGCGGCGCCGACGGCTTCGTGATCTCGCCCTCGCACCTGCCGCACGGCTTCGACGATTTCGTCGACGGCGTGGTGCCGGAATTGCAGCGCCGCGGATCACTGCGCAAGCAATATCAGGGCAACAGCTTGCGCGAACACTTGCGTGGATGAAGATCAAAGCAGGGCATGCCGGTATCGGCTACCCTGTACGGCCTGACAACAACGTGAAGATGCGTCATGCCCACCGCCCTGCTCATCATCGACGTACAGCAAGCCTTGTGCACCGGCCCCACGCCGGTGGCCGAGGCCGACCGCACCATCGCCAACATCAACCTGCTGTCGCAGCAGGCGCGCGCGGCGCGGGTGCCGGTGATCCTGGTGCAGCACGAGGACAGCGGCGCGCTGCGCCATGACAGTCCCGGCTGGCAGCTGGCCCAACGGCTGGAAGCCACCTCACAGGACGCGCGCGTGCGCAAGCGCGGCTCCGACGCCTTCCATCACACCGAGCTGCACTCGATGCTGAAGATGCGCCACATCTCGCGCCTGGTGGTGTGCGGCATGCAGACCGAATTCTGCGTCGAGTCAACGGTGCGCCGCGCGCTGGCGCTGGGCTATCCGGTCACGCTGGTGGAGGACGGCCACACCACCATCGACAACGGCGTGCTGCAGGCAGCGCAGATCGTGGCCCACCACAACGCCACGCTGGCCAATCTGGGCGCGTACGGCGTGCGCGCCACCGTCACGCCGGCGCGCGATATTTCCTTCTGAGTACGATGGCGCTTTAGAAGCGCTGCGGGCTGAACGGCGCCAGGTCGATCTCCGGCGCCTGGCCCGCCAGCAGCTGCGCGGCGATGCGGCCGGTGCGGGCCGAGCAGCCCAGGCCGATGTGGCCGTGACCGTAGGCATGGACGATGTCGCGCGAGGCGCTGGCATAGCCGATGCACGGCATGCCGTCCGACGTGCTGGGGCGGCGGCCGAGCCAGAACTTCACATCCGCGGCCGGCAGCTCGCGCGGCAATCCCGGGAACAGCTTGAGCGCGATGTCGCGCATGATCTCGCCGCGCCGCCAGTCGGGCGCCGCCTCGAAAGAGGCGAACTCGACCTGGCCGGCGATGCGCAGGCCGCCTTCCATTTGCGTAGCGATGATCTTGAATTCCGACACCATCATCGGCGTGTTGGCCGTGGCCTGCGCCTGGTGCCCGGCGATGGTGGCGTGATAGCCGCGCTCGCTCTCCAGCTGCACGCGGTCGCCGGCCTGCGCGGCCAGTTGCTTGGAGCGCGCGCCGGCGCAAATCACGGCGGCGTCGCAGACGACCTCGCCGTCCTCCGTCAACACCGCCTTGAGCCGGCCATGTTCAAGACGAAAACCGGTGGCGCGCCCCTGCACGCGACGCGCGCCGCGGGCGCGCGCGTAGGCGTCCAGCGCCTGCATGTAGGCGCCGGGGTTCTTGCAATGCCCGGCCTCGTCCACGTGCACGGCGAAGCCGAATGCGGGGTCGAGGTCGGGTTCGCGCTGGCGCAGCGCTTCGCCTTCCAGCTCGCTCCACTGGATACCCATGTCGCGCCGCACGCCCCAGCCGAAAGCGTCGTTCTCGAAATGCCGGCGCGAGCGGTAGACGTGCAGCACGCCCGAGGTGTCGATCAGGTGACCCACGCCGGCGCGCTGCGCGAGCTCCTGATGCAGCAGCCGCGCATCGACCACCAGCGTGCGCAGCGCCTGCGCGGTGCGGCGGATGCGCGCGCGGCGCGCGCTGGCCAGGTTGCGCACCAGCCACGGCGCCAGACCCGGGAGATAACGCCAGCGGATCGATAACGGCCCCAGCGGATCCATCAGGTAGCCCGGCACCTTCTTCCACATGCCCGGCTCCACCGGCGGGATTACCGAATGCGACGACAGCCAGCCGGCATTGCCGTAGCTCGACGCCTCCTCGCTGCCGGCCTCGTTGAAGTCGAGGATGGTGACCTGCAGCCCCTGGTCGAGCGCGTGAATGGCGCTCATCAGGCCGACGGCGCCGGCGCCGATGATCACTGCGTGGCGGGGGAAGGAGAATTCAGCAGAAGTAGACATGAGGGCAAGCTTGGCGCGGGGAAACTGGAATGATAAGTGATCTCGCGCCGATGTTCCCGGTCGTAATTGACCGGCCTGACCCGCGCCCCTATGATCGGACTTCCTCCACCCACGACATCCATCAGGAGACCGAAGCATGATCGACCATACCGGCGTCATCGTCAGCGACTTCGACAAAGCGAAAGCCTTCTACACGGCCGCGCTCGCGCCCATCGGCTACACGCTGATCATGGAACTCCCCGCCGCCGTCACCGGCCACACCGACGTCGCCGGTTTCGGCGAGAACGGCAAGCCCGATTTCTGGGTCAGCCGCGGCACGCCCAACCAGCCGCCGATGCACGTGGCCTTCCGCGTCGAACAGCGCGCCCCGGTCGACGCCTTCCACCGCGCCGCGCTGGCGGCCGGCGCACGCGACAACGGCGGCCCCGGCATCCGCGCGCACTACCATCCGGACTATTACGGCGCCTTCGTGCTGGATCCGGATGGACACAATATCGAAGTCGTGTGTCACCAGCCGGCAGCCTGATCGTCACCGGCGTCGGCATGCAGCGCGATGCCGACATTGATGTGCGCCCGAGCCACAGATGTCCGACCCTGCATCCAACCACCGAGGAGAGCTCATGAACACCCCCAACACCTTGCGCCTGCACCGCGTGCTGCGCGCCAAACCCGAGCGCGTCTACCGCGCCTTCCTCGACCCCGATGCGATGGTGAAATGGCTGCCGCCGCACGGCTTCACCGGCAAGGTGCACCACATGGACGCGCGTGTGGGCGGCTCGCACAAGATGTCGTTCACCAACTTCAACACCGGCAGCACGCACTCCTTCGGCGGCACGTATGTGGAACTGGTGCCCAACGAGCGCATCGTCTACACCGACAAGTTCGACGATCCCAACCTGCCGGGCGAGATGAAGGTCACCATCAGCATCCGCGCCACGCTGGTGGGCAGCGAACTGAACGTGGTGCAGGAGGGCATTCCGCCGATGATTCCGCTGGAGTTCTGCTACGCCGGCTGGCAGGAGTCGCTACAGTTGCTGGCGCAGCTGGTGGATCCGGAAATTCCGGACGGGGCGTGATCCCCTGCCATCCGGGCCGGAAATAAAAAACGGGCGCCGACATCGGCGCCCGTTTTCTTTGGAACTGCTGCGATATTTCTCAGACCGGCAGTCTGAGCGACTTACCGTCCTCAGGCCATCGCATCCTGCCGCTGGCGCGCAATCGCAAACACCACGGCCACGGCGATCAGGTCGAACACGGCCAGCAGCATGAACAGCGGTCCGTAACCGATCTGCGTGACCAGGATGCCGAACAGCAGCGTGAACAGCGTGGCGCCCAGGTAGCCGCTCATGCCGGTCAGGCCGGTCGCGGTGGCGACCTGGTTCTTGGGGAATACGTCGGAGGTGATCGAATACAGCGCGCCGGACAGGGTCTGATGCGCGAAGCCGCCGATGGACAGCAGCGCGATCGCAGCATAAGGGCTGTCGACGAAGCCGACGCAGGCGGGGCCGATCATCGACAGGCTGCCGACCAGCATCACCAGCTTGCGCGAGGTGAACAGCGACACCTTGAAGCGCTTGTGGAACCACGGGCTCATGTAGCCGCCCAACACGCAGCCGATGTCCGCCGCGAGGAACGGCAGCCAGGCGAACATGGCAATTTCCTTGATGTTCATGTGGCGCTCGGTGGCCATGTAGAGCGGAATCCAGGCGTTGAAGGTCTGCCAGGCCGGCTCGGAGAGGAAGCGCGGAATGGCGATCGACCAGAAGTTCAGGCTGCGCACGATCTTGGTCCAGCTCTCCTTCTTCGGGCGCTCTTCTTCCTGCGGTTGCTTGCCGTCGAGGATGTATTCGCGCTCCTCGGGCGACAGGCGCTTCTGGTCGCGCGGATGCTTGTAGAACAGCGACCACAGCACGAACCAGATCACGCCGAAGATGCCGACGGCGACGAAGGACATCTTCCAGCCGCCGTGCAAAATGGTCCACACCACCAGCGGCGGCGCGCACAACGCGCCGATCGAGGCGCCGATGTTGAACCAGCCGATCGCCACCGAGCGCTCCTTGGCCGGGAACCACTCGGTCACCGCCTTCACGCCGCCGGGAATGCCGGCCGCCTCGGCCATGCCGAGCAGGCCGCGGAACATCGCCATGCTCTGCCAGCCGGTAGCCAGCGCCGCCGCTGCGCACACCAGCGACCAGGCCAGCGCAAACGCGCCGAAGCCGATCTTGGTGCCGACCACGTCGAGCACGAAGCCGGCCACCGGCTGCATCAGCGCGTAGCAGATCTGCCAGGCGACCACGATGTATGAATATTCCTTGGTCGTCATCTGCAGCTCCGACATCATGGTCGGCGCCGCCACGGACAAGGTGTTGCGTGCCAGGTAGTTGATGATCAGGCCCAGGGTGACCAGCGTCACCATCCACCAGCGGATTCCTTTCACGTACTTCATCGTCGCTCCAATTGAATTGATTGTTGTTGGTTCGGTAATGCGGCGGCGCGGGCTGCCCGCATGCCGGCAGCCCGCAGTCAGGATGCGGGGGATGCGGATGAGGGTGCCACTGCCGCCTGGCGCTGTTCTCCTCAGCACCGGTCTCCATTGTTCTTGTTGGCAATATTGTTATGTGACGTCGTATAACATTGAACGAAATTAGTCTGACTAATTCGCAATGCAGGTGGACAACTCTAATGATGCGGGGTCGGGAAGTCAACCGGATTTGCGCCTGATTTACCGCCTCAGGCGTCAATAAATCCCCATTTCATGCCGCCGTCAGGGCCTTGTCAGTTACACTTGATGCGACATCGGTCAGACTGCCTTGCGCCTGACCGACAGGTCGTTCATCATCCCTTGTGCATAACTTATTGCGGAAGTCATCGTACATGTCAGAGCATCCAGTAAGCAGCGGCGGCGCCATGGAAGCCGAACCGATCAGTCGCGCCGAGCAGATCTGCAAGCTGATCATCGCCTCCATCCTGCGCGGCGAGCTGAGCGACAACCGCAAGCTGCCGACCGAGGTCGAGCTGGCCGGCCAGTACGCGGCGTCGCGCGCGACCATCCGCGAGGCGCTCACGCGATTGCGTTCGGAAGGCATCGTGGTATCGCGCCGCGGCTCGGGCAACTATGTCCAGCGCCTGCCCGCGCAGGACACGCTGCCGCGTCCGCAGATCGAAAGCATCCACGACATCGAGCGCTACTACGCCTTCCGCCTGTGCGTGGAAGTCGGCGCGGCGCAGGCCGCCAGCCAGGCGCGCAACGACGCCGACATTGGCGCCATGCGCACGGCGCAGCAAGCCCTGCATGCCGCCCAGCGCAAGGGCGGCACCGGCGTCGACGAAGACCTGGCGCTGCACATGGCCATCGCCCGCGCTTCGCACAATCCCTTCTTCATCTCCACCATCGCCTACGCGCTGAGCCCGATCCGCCAGTGCATGGAGCTGGCGCAGAACCTCGGCCGCCCGCATGGCGCCGAACGCATCACGGCGATCCACGACGAGCATCATGACATCGTCCAGGCCATTGCCGACGGCTCGGCCGAACGCGCGGGTGAAGCCATGCGCGCGCACATCGATCATGCGCGGCTGCGCATCTTCGAGGGACGGTAACGACACCGTTTGCCGGAATCGGCGCCCCCCACCGCCAACGAAATGAAGGACGAAAAAAACCGGCTGAACAATCAGCCGGCAATCAGGTGTGTGGAGAGCAATGGAGCAGACAAACCCGGCGCCGGGATTCCCTCCCGGCGCCGTCATATCGTTGATGCTTACTGCACGTTCTGCACCGACGCCGGCAGGTCGCGGCCGTGGTACTTCTTGTACATGGCGTTGAGCTTGCCGTTCTTCATGTTGGTCTTGACCCAGTTGTCGATCCAGTCTTTCAGGCGCGGCTGGTTCTTGTTCAACGCGATGCCCAGGTCGAACACCTTCTGTTCGAACTTCAGCTCCAGGTTCTTGCCCGGCGCCTTCTTCTGCATTTCCTGCAGGTTGGACGGTGTGCTGGAGAAGACTTCCACCTGGCCTGTCACCATCGAGGTGATCAGCGTGGCGTCGTCTTCATAGCGCACGATCTCGGCGCCCTTGGCCTGCTGCGTGGTCAGGGTGTCGTTGACGGTGGCGCGGGTCAGGCCGACGCGCTTACCGGCCAGGTCCGGATAGTCTTTGATCTGCATGCTCTTGGGGCCGCCGACGATGATGCTGATGACGGCGTAGGGAATCGAGAAGTCGATCACCTTCTGGCGCTCGGGGGTGATCGACAGGTCGGCCACCACGATGTCGGCACGATTGGCTTGCAGCGTCGGCACGCGCGCGGCGTTGGTGACGGAGACGATCTCCAGCTGCACGCCCAGGTCCTGGGCCAGCTGCTTGGCGGTGTCGACGTCGGAGCCGGTGGGTTGCAGCTTGTCGTCGGCGTAGCTGAACAGCGGCGTGCCCATGGCGATGGCCACGCGAATCTTGCCGGCCTTCTTGATGTCGTCCAGCTGGTCGGCCATGGCCGAGTGGGCGAAGGCGCCGAACATCAGCGCGGCGATGCAGGTGCGGGTAAAGATTTTCTTCAGTTGCATGGTAGGTCTCCGGTGTGTGACGTTGGATGTTTCTTCTAGTGAGAACTGCGGTGCTGCGTGATCGGTCGGTGCTTGTCAGAGGTCGGCGGCGAGGAAGGCCTGCAGCTCGGGGGTATGCGGGTTGTCCAGCATCTCGCCGGGGCCGACTTCCCACACGCGGCCCTGGTGCATGTAGATGATGCGGTCGGCCACGCGCTTGGCGAAATTCATCTCGTGCGTGACCAGGATCATGGTCATGCCGCCGGCGGCGAGGTCTTCCATCACGCGCAGCACTTCGCCGGTCAGCTGCGGGTCCAGCGCCGAGGTAACTTCGTCGAACAGCATGACCTTGGGCGCCATCGCCAGCGAGCGCGCAATCGCCACGCGCTGCTGCTGGCCGCCGGAGAGCTGCTCGGGATAGGCACCGGCCTTCTCGTCAAGGCCGACCTGCGCCAGCGCCGCCAGCGCCACCTTCTGCGCCTCGGCCTTGTTTTGCATCTTCACGTGGCGCAGCGCCAGCATCACGTTTTCCAGCACGGTCAGGTGCGGGAACAGGTTGTAGCTCTGGAACACGATGCCCACTTCGCGGCGCAGCTTGTGCAGGTCGACGTCGGGATCATCGACGCGGATGCCGGCCACCTCGATGCTGCCGGAGTCGATCGTCTCCAGCCGGT
The DNA here is from genome assembly GCF_017814915.1 of Herbaspirillum sp. LeCh32-8. GTDB lineage: Bacteria > Pseudomonadota > Gammaproteobacteria > Burkholderiales > Burkholderiaceae_D > Herbaspirillum. The sequence goes on from NZ_JAGIPZ010000003.1 coordinate 179,848, forward strand.
CGATGCAGCGCAGCGCGGTGCTCTTGCCGGAGCCGGAGGCGCCGATGATGGCGATCATCTCGCCGCGCCCCACTTCGAACGACACGCCCTTCAACACCTGGTTGGCGCCGAAGCTCTTGTAGATCTGGTCGACCTTGACGATGGGCTGGGACACTTGCGGCGCAGCGGCGTGTACCACCGGTTCGGGATTAGCGATTGCTGACATTGAGCTTTCTCTCCATGGATGCGCTCCAGCGCGACAGCGGGTAGCACAGTAAGAAATAGAAGATCCCGACCAGGGCAAATACCAGGAAGGGCTGGAAAATCGAGTTGTTGATGATCTGGCCGGCGCGGGTCAGCTCGACGAAGCCGATCACCGAGGCCAGCGAAGTCATCTTGATCAGCTGCACCAGAAAGCCGATGGTGGGCGGCAGCGACAGGCGCGTAGCCTGTGGAATGATCACCAGGCGCAGCGTCTGCCAGCGCGTCAGCGACAGGCATTCGGAGGCCTCCCACTGCGGGCGCGGCATGGCCTCGACGCAGCCGCGCCAGATGTCGCCGAGATAGGCGCTGGTGTACACCATCATCGCGATGCCGGCGGCCACCAGCGCGGGCAGCGCAAAGCCGTACACCGACAGGCCGAAATAGACGATGAACAGCAGGATCAGCAGCGGGATGCCCTGGATGCATTCGATGAACAGGATGGCCGGGTTGCGCAGCCAGGCGCGCGGCGAGATGCGCGCCAGCATCACCAGGAAGCCGGCAATGCCGCCCAGCACGAAGGCCAGCGCCGAGAGCACCAGGGTCCAGCCGATCGACTGCACCAGGTAAAACAGGTGGGTCCAGGAGAATGAGCCGATCACGATGCGCTCCCTTCAACAGTATTGCGCGGCTGGGAGACGCCGTGGATGAACGGCGCGTGCGCCACCGGCACAGCGCCGGCGGTGGCGACGCTGGCCATCGCCATGTGCGACACCGGGCTCCTGCGCGCCTGTGCGGCGGCGCGGCGGATGGTGCGGCGGCGCTTGAAGATGTATTCGCCGAAGGCGTAGGCCAGCAGCTTGACCAGCACCGACAGCACCAGGTAGAGGCCGGCCACGACGATATAGGTCTCCAGCGAGCGGAAGGTGTCGGACTGTACGGTGTTGGCAATCGCGGTCAGCTCTTCGGCCGAGATCTGCGAAGCCATCGCCGAGGCCTGCATCATCAGCAGGAACTGGCTGGTCAGCGCCGGGTAGACGCGCTCGATGGCCGGCTGCAGCATCACGTGCCAGCGGATGCGCCAGACCGACAGGCCCAGGCATTCGGCGGCCTCAATCTGCCCGCGCGGCACCGAGTCGATGCCGGCGCGGATGATCTCGGCGGCGTAGGCGGCGATGTTGATGATCATCGCCAGCACGGCGGCGGCGAAGGTGGGCATGTGCACGCCCAGGCTGGCCAGGCCGAAGTAGAGAAGGAAGATCTGCACCAGGAACGGCGTGTTGCGCACCGCCTCGATGTAGGCGCCGCAGGCGCGGGCTACGAGGCGATTCTTGCTGTTCTTGGCGAAGGCGACGATGACGCCGATGGAGACGCCGACGACGATTGCGACGGTGGTCATCTTCAGCGTCAGCCACGCGCCGCGCAGGAACACGGGCCAATATGGCGCGAGACTGCTGAAGTCGAGTGTGAAGTTCATGGCTGCCGGTTATTCAAGTGGTCTCGGAAATGACATTGCCGGAAACCCCGGTCCTCGCGTGCGCGATCCTGCTGCGTGCGGGCGGCCCGGTGCTCCGGGTGCTGCCTTGCTGCAAAAACGGTGATGCGGGTGATGCGGACAGTGCTGGTTGTGCTATTTGTGCTGGCCTTGCCGTTGCTGCGGTGACGCCTGCGGATGCCGGGGAGCTGGAAATGACGCCATTACAGCACTCAAGTGGTATGACGACATACGATTCAAGCCGAAAAAACGACGTCCCCGCCTGCCCTTGGGCATGCATGCGCCGGCGCTGCGTCAGGTCAGGGGGTCGAACGGTCCCACGGTGGTGAAGGCGCCCCCCTGCAGCACCGCCACCGGATCGGTGGGCGCCGGCCTGGGCTGGGCTTCCACCTTGGCGCGGAAGATCTCGGAGCTGTCCTTGGGCGCGTAGCCGAGGTGCGCCGCATGGCGGTTGTCCCACCAGGTATGGGCATTGGCCGACATGCCATAGACCACGGTGTGGCCCACGCCGGGGGTGAACAGGCTGCGGCGCAGCAGTTGCTCGAAGTCGTCCAGGCTCATCCAGCTGGCCATCATGCGGCGGTCCTTGGCCTCCGGGAAGATGGAGCCGATGCGGATGCTCACCGTCTCCACGCCGTAGCGGTCGAAGTAGAACTGAGCCATGTCTTCGCCGTAGGACTTGGACAGGCCGTAATAGCCGTCCGGACGGCGCAGGTCGCGCGCGTCGATCTTCTCGTCCTGGCGGTAGTAGCCGGTCACATGGTTGGAGCTGGCGAAGATCACGCGCTTGACCTTGTGGCGGCGCGCGGCTTCGTAGATGTGGAACACGCCCTTGATGTTGCCTTCCAGGATTTCCTCGAAGGGACGCTCTACCGACACGCCTCCCAGGTGGATGATGGCGTCGCAACCGGCCACCATGGCGTCGACCGCGGCGCGGTCGGCCAGGTCGCAGGCCAGCGCTTCTTCATGCGGCGCCACCGGGCCGGCCGCATCCATCGCCGCGGCCAGGTCGGACACGCGCACGGCGTCGGCAAAGCCGGACAGACGGGGACGCAGGGCACGGCCCACGCCGCCGGCGGCGCCGGTCAGCAAGAGGCGTGAACAGCGCGCGGTTTGCCACGCGCCGGGGTCTTTTTCTCCGCTCATACGAGCTGTCTCCTGATTGTTTGTAATTATTCTTGTTGTGTGATCTCTGCAAGGAATTGCCGGTTTTTCAAGTAACCGGCAAATTCAATCTTGTACGTTGTCATATCACTTGGATCGGATTATTATCGGCGCGTCAGAGCTTGTCAATAGCATTCGGGAAGTCGCTTCTACGAAACAAACGGGCCGGGAAAAACCGGCCCCAACTTTGATCACGACAATGATAAATATCCTCGCTGCCGAGGCTGGGCAGCGTACCGGAACCAGCGCCGCGGAGACCAACGGCCGGCATCCGGATCCAGCCACCGGCGTCGCCCGCAGCGTGGGCCGGCGCAACCTCTCGCGCGAGCTGGTGCAGGCGCTCGAGCAACTGATCCTGACCCAGCACTGGCGTGCCGGCGACAAGCTGCCCACCGAGGCCGAGATCGTGCGCCAGTTCCAGGTCAGCCGCACCGTGGTGCGCGAGGCGCTGTCGCGGCTGCAGGCGGCCGGCCTGGTGGCGACCCGCCACGGCATCGGCACCTTCGTGCTGGAGCCGCGTCCGCCGGCGATGTTCCGGCTCGACCCGGACGACCTGGAAACCTCCTTCGAAGTGCTGGCCGTGCTGGAGCTGCGCATCAGCCTGGAGACCGAGACCGCGGGCCTGGCGGCAGCGCGACGCAGCGACGCCAACCTGGCCGTGATGCGCGCGGCGCTGGACGATTTCGCCAGCAACGTGGCGCGCTCGGAGACCACGGTGGCGCCCGACTTCCGCTTCCACCAGGAGATCGCCGAGGCCACCGGCAACCGCTACTTCGCCGAGATCATCAACTACCTCGGCACCACCATCCTGCCGCGCACGCGGCTGCCCTCCAGCCGCATCCCGGCCGAGCAGCTCACCCAATACCTGCAACGCGTGAACCGCGAACATGAACAGATCTTCGACGCCATCGCCCGGCGCGACACCGACTTCGCGCGCGCGGCCATGCGCATCCACCTCACCAACAGCCGCGAACGCCTGCGCCGCGCGCAGGAGGCCAACTGAGGTCGCCGAGATTTCCATTCCCGTTTTTTGCTTCACTCAACCGCAACACCCCACAACAAGGAGACTGAGATGTTCAAGAAATTCACCCTGCTCTGCGGCGCCCTGGCCTGCACCATGATGATCGCCAATGCCCCGGCCGCCGCCGCCGGCAAGGGCGAGCAGGCGGTGGAGGCCGCCGTCGAGAAGCTGCGCGTAGTGATGGTCGATCCCGACCTCAAGCAACTGGAAGCGCTGACCGCCAAAGACCTGAGCTATGGCCACTCCGGCGGCAAGGTGCAAACCCAGGCCGAGTTCATCGACGACCTCAAGACCGGCGCCTCCGACTTCGTCAACATGAAGCTGCTGGACCAGACCGTGAAGGTAGTCGGCGACAACGCCATCGTGCGCCACACGCTGGACGCCGACACCAATGACTCCGGCAAGCCCGGCCACGTGACCATCAAGGTCCTGCAGGTATGGCAGAAGCAGCATGGCCATTGGGTGCTGCTGGCGCGCCAGGCTGTGCGCCCGGCAAACTGAGCGCGATCGCGGCTGCTTGCCGTCACCGCAGGCAGCCGCAGCAGGCAATAGGAAATAGGAAATAGGAAATACGCAGAACACATGACGGGCGGCGAAGGCTGCCCGTCTTCATTACGGCATCCTGATCATCATTTTTCTATTTTTCTCGAAATAGCCGCCGCTCCGATATCGCGCCGGATCATTTCATGCCGTGCCCAGTCAATCAAGCCTTCACATAAGGCGGACGAGGCGCAACACGATGATGATTTCGACAACGGACCTGATCTTGAGACTGGCGGTCGCGGCGATGCTCGGCGGCGTGATCGGGATCGAACGACAACGACTTTCCCGCTCGGCCGGGCTGCGCACGCATATGCTGGTCAGCTTGGGCGCGAGCCTGTTCATGCTGGTTTCCTCCTATGGTTTTTTCTCCGTTCTGACGGCCGACAAGGTAGTGCTGGATCCCTCCCGCATGGCGGCTCAGGTCGTCTCGGGCATCGGCTTTCTGGGCGCCGGTTCGATCCTGCTGCGCGGGGACATCATCCGCGGCCTGACCACCGCCGCCAGCTTGTGGACGGCCGCGGCGATCGGACTGGCCACCGGCGCCGGCATGTATGAGGCCGGCATCGCGGGCACTGTGCTGGTGCTGTTGATCCTCGCCGGGATCCGACAGCTGGAGCGTCGCTACTTCGCCGACAAGGAAAACCGCCAGCTGCAACTGCTCGTGCGCTCAGGCATGTTCGATGCCGACTTGCTGCGCGACACGCTGGGGGACGGCGCGCGGCAGGTAGACGGCTTCAGCGTGCGCAAGGCTGTGCAGGAGGATTGCGATGAAGTCACGCTCACCTTCACGCATCTGCGCCCGGCCGACCTGCAACAGATCATGCGCACGCTGCTGGCGCACGAGGCCATCCGCTCGATCAACTACGCCGCTCATTGAGGGGGGCACCCCGGGGATCCGACCGGCGAGCAAAATCACCAAATTCTCACAATTACTCGTAAATAATTTTCCTATACACAAGCAATTTGTCGCCATCTGTCACCAACATCGTGAAAACCACGTCATTTAGGGAAAATCCCGATAGAAAAACGATCGTTCCCTTTTACAATTCAACCTCATCGGGCGGAGGGATTTGAGGGACCGATATCATCGGTAACCGCCGGAGTTCAACAAAAAGGAAGAGCCAATCCGGCGCGCCCCCCAACAGGCCTGCCTGGGCGTCTTTTCCCAAAGAATTGATAGGCGGAACTGAAATGAATTACCTGAGCCGGTTCAATATCGGAACCCAGCTGCGTCTGGGCTTTGGCATCTTGATCGTCCTGATGCTGATCCTCGTCTCCTTCGCGCTCTCGCGGATGAATTCCATCTCGGCCGCGGTCAAGCACCAAGACCAGGTGCGCGCCACCAAGCTGGAGCCGCTGTACGTCGCCCGTGAAGCGCTGGACCAGACCGGTCTGGCCGCGCGCAACGCCTACATTTTCCAGGACGACGCCGACGCCAGGAAGGAGCTGGCCATCCTCGACGAACAGAAGGCGGTGTATCTGGAGGCCAGCAAGCAGCTGGAAACCGTATTCGGCAACGACGCCCAATTCGCCAAGGTGAAGGCCGGTCTGCTGGCCATGGCCGAAGAGCTCAAGCGTCCGCGCAAATACCGCGAGGCCGGCCAGCTGACCGAGTACGGCGTGTTCCTGGTCAAGGAATGCAGCCCGCTGCGACGCCAGATCGTGCAGGACATCGACGTGCTGCTGAAGTCGGTGCAAAAGGAAAATGAAGAAGCCAGCGACCTCGCCGAAGGCCTGTTCGACAGCTCGCTACGGCTGATCATGGCCTGTACCGCGATCATCCTGGCCGTGTCGGTGACGACCGCCTGGCTGATCCGCAAGAGCCTGGTCGGCCAGCTCGGCGGTGAGCCGCGCTACGCGGTGGAAATCGCCGGCCGCATCGCCCACGGCGAACTGTCGACGCCGGTCGATACCCGACGCGACGACGCCTCCAGCCTGCTCTTCGAAATCCGCCTGATGCGCGACAAGCTGGCCTCGCTGGTGCAGCAGGTGCGTATCGGCACCGACACCATCGCCGGGGCATCCTCGGAGATCGCCATCGGCAACCAGAACCTGTCCGAGCGTACCGAACACCAGGCCGAAACCCTGGAGAAGACCGTGGCCGCGCTGGACGACCTGACCCAGGCCGTGCGCCGCAACGCCGAAAACGCGCAGCAGGCCAACCAGCTGGCCAACTCGGCCTCCAGCATCGCCGCCAAGGGCGGCGCGGTGGTGAACCAGGTAGTGAGCACCATGGGCGTGATCGACGACTCCTCGCGCAAGATCGTGGACATCATCGGCGTGATCGACGGCATCGCCTTCCAGACCAACATCCTCGCCCTGAACGCCGCAGTGGAAGCCGCGCGCGCCGGCGAACAGGGCCGCGGCTTCGCGGTCGTCGCCTCCGAAGTGCGCTCGCTGGCGCAACGCTCGGCGGCTGCGGCCAAGGAGATCAAGGAACTGATCGACAGCTCGGTGGCCAGCGTGGCCGACGGCAGCCGCCTGGTGCAGGAAGCCGGCGACACCATGGGTGAAGTGGTGACCAGCGTGCAGCGCGTGACCGCCATCGTGGGCGAGATCAGCGCCGCCAGCGCCGCCCAGAGTACCGGCATCCACGCCGTCAACGACGCTATCGCACTGTTGGACGAGAACACCCAGCAAAACGCCGCGCTGGTCGAGGAAGCGGCGGCCGCCTCACAGTCGATGAGTCAGCAGGCCGAACACCTCACGCGGCTGGTCGGCGCCTTCAAGTTGAGCCAGGCGCAGATGGACGGCGACGTGGTCGATACCGAGGCGCACATCGTCGATGTCGACGGCGCGCCTGTGCAAAAGCGCATCGGATCGAGCTGATCGGGTTCGCCCGGCAATGAAAAACGGCCCGCGCTTGCGGGCCGTTTTCTTTTGTTGCTGTCGGCGCGGGTGAGGCGCGACGAACGATGCTGGGTCCCCGCTTTCGCAGGGACGACGGCAAGTGGATGAACTCCAACCAGCGGTGAATCAAGCCATCTCTTGCGTGTCGTTCCTGCGAAAGCAGGAACCCAGCGACGTGATCGCATTGACTGTCCCAGGCGCCGGAGGAGCGCTGAGAACGACGCCGGCTCCCTGTTTTCGCAGGGACGACAAGTCACAGGTGGGATCGACCGGGTGAAGGGTCAAGGACCTCTTCAGCGTCGTCCCGGCGCAGGCCGGGATCCAGTGTCGTTACGCCCCGCCGCTCACGACGCCGGCTTCGCCGCCGGCGTCTGCGTCTGCTCGTTCCAGCCGCCGCCCAGCACCTTGTACAAGGTGATGCGGTTGCTCTGCTCGGTCAGTCGCAGCGAGATCAGCGTCTGCTGCGCCGAGTACAGCGTGCGCTGCGCCACCAGCGTGGTCAGGTAGCTGTCGATGCCGTTCTTGTAGCGGGCCTCGGACAGGCGGAACGACTTTTCGCTGGCGGCGGTGGACTTGCCCTGCGCATCCAGTCGCTGGTCCAGCGTGGCGCGCACGGCCAGCGCATCGGCCACCTCGCGGAAGGCGGTCTGGATCGCCTTCTCGTAGTTGGCCACGTCGATGTCGCGCGTGATCTTGGCCGAGTCCAGGCTGGCGCGCAGGCTGCCGGCATTGAAGATCGGCAGGTTGATCGACGGCGCGAAGCTCCACGATCCGCTGCCGGCCTTGAACAGGCCGCCCAGCGTGCGGCTGGCGGTGCCGCCGCTGGCCGTCAGCGTAATGCTGGGGAAGAAGGCCGTGCGCGCGGCGCCGATGTCGGCATTGGCCGACTTCAGCGTGTGCTCGGCGGCCAGCACGTCGGGACGACGCAGCAGCACTTCAGAAGGCAGGTCGGCGGGCATCGCCGGCAGCACGCTGGCAGTTTGCGGCAGGCCTTGCGGCAACCACTTCTCGTCCAGGTCGGCGCCCACCAGCAGGCGCAGCGCGTTGATATCCTGCGCGACCTGGCTGGTGTACCTGGCGACGTCGGCGCGGGCCGACTCCACCGTGGCCTCCTGGCTGGCCAGGTCGACGCCGGAGACGGTGCCGATGTCGTGACTGCGGCGGCTCAATTCAAAGGTGCGCGACTGACTGGCGTAGGTGTCCTCGGCCAGCTTCTTCAACTCCTGGTCGGAGGCCAGCGTCAGCCAGGCGGTCGCCACTTCGGCCACCAGGCTGATGTGGGTGCTGCGACGGGTCTCGACGTTGTACTGGTAGGTTTCCAGCGCAGCGTCGGACAGGTTCTTCAGGCGACCGAAGAAATCCAGCTCATAGGCGCTGATGCCCACCGTCACGCTCTGCTGGCGCGACACCGTGGCCACGCCGCTGGAGGACAGCTCGGCCGGCGTGCGGCTGGCGCTGCTGCCGCCGGTGGCCGAGATCGCCGGGTAACGGTCGGCGTCGGTGATACGGTATTGCGCGCGCGCCTTCTCGATGTTGAGCGCGGCCACGCGCAGGTCGCGGTTGTTCTGCAGCGATGCGGCGATCACTTCCTGCAGGCGCGGGTCGAGGAAGAACTCGCGCCAGCCGATGCCGTCGGCCTCGACGTTTTGCGCTGACTTGGCGCCGGCGGCGGCGACCACCTGCTTGCCGTCGACCTGTTGCGACCAGTTGGCCGGCACCGGCGCGGCGGGTTGCTTGTAGTCCGGCGCCAGGTTGGCGCAACCGGCCAGGGCGCTGGCCAGCGTCAGCGCCAGCACCGTACGTTGCAGAGAGATTTTCTTGTTGTCGAGCGCTTGGGTGATAGCCATCACACGCCCTCCTTTTGCATGGATTGATCGCCATGGCCGTCGTCGCCCTTGCCTGCCTTCTTGGCAGCGCGGCGGTCCAGCCAGGACCCGATCAGGTAATAGAACAGCGGCACGAAGAAGATGCCCAGCAGGGTGGCCGACAACATGCCGCCCAACACGCCGGTGCCGATCGCGCGGCGGCTGGCCGAGCCGGCGCCGACGGCGATCGCCAGCGGCAGCACGCCCATCATGAAGGCCAGCGAGGTCATCAGGATCGGACGCAGGCGCAGTTGCACCGCCTCCAGCGTCGCATCCCACAGGCTCTTGCCGGATTCGTGCAACTGCTTGGCGAACTCCACGATCAGGATCGCGTTCTTGGCCGACAAGCCCACCGTGGTCAGCAGGCCGACCTGGAAGTAGACGTCGTTGGACATGCCGAACAGGCCGGTCAGCAGCACCGTGCCGATGATGCCCAGCGGCACCGCGAGGATCACCGCGAACGGCACCGACCAGCTCTCATACAGCGCGGCCAGGCAGAGGAACACGAACAGGATGGAGATCGCGTACAGCATCGGCGCCTGGTTGCCCGACAGGCGTTCCTGGTAGGACGCGCCGGTCCATTCGAAGCCCACGCCGGCGGGCAGCTGGCCGACCAGTTTCTGCACTTCGTTCATGGCGTCGCCCGAGCTCACGCCGGCCGCCGGTTCCCCCACGATCTCGAAGGAGGACACGCCGTTGTAGCGTTCCAGCAGCGACGGGCCGAAGGTCCACTTGCTGCTCATGAAGGCCGAGAACGGCACCATCTGGCTGTCCGAATTACGCACGAACCAGCGGTTCAGGTCTTCGGTCTGCATGCGGAACTGACGGTCGCCCATGACGTACACCTTCTTCACCCGGCCGTTGCTGAGGAAGTCGTTCACGTAGGTGCCGCCCATGGCAGTGGCCAGGGTCGAGTTGATGTCCGAGGTCGAGATCGACAGCGCGTCGGCCTTGCGGTCGTCGATGGCCACGCGCAGCTGCGGCGTGTCGTCCAGGCCGGTGACGCGCACGTTGGCCAGCTTCGGATTCTGGCGCGCCAGCTGCAGGAACTGGTCGCGCGCCTTCAGCAGCTGGTCGTGGCCGACGCCGCCCACGTCCTTCAGCTCCAGGTCGAAGCCGGAGCTCTGGCCCAGGCCGCGCACCGCCGGGGGGTTCATCAGGAACACGCGGGCGCCACGGATCTTGGACAGATCGGCGTTGGCGCGGCGCACCAGCTCGGTGGCCGACTGGCCGGCGCCGCGACGATCGTCCCAATCCTTCAGGCGGATGAAGGCGCGCGCGCCGTTCTGGCTGTTGCCGCCGACGCCGGCGCCGACGATGGCCAGCACCGAATCCACCGATTCCGGCTTGTTCATGAAGTATTCCTGCACCGTCTTCACCACCGCGGTGGTCTGCTCGGCGGTGGCGCCGGTGGGCAACTGGATCTGCGCCATCAGCACGCCCTGGTCTTCCTCCGGCAGGAAGGAGGTCGGCAGGCGCATGAACAGCACCGCCATCGCCACGGCGATCAGCGCATACATCAGCAGGCCGCGCTTGCCGCGCTTCAGCAGGCCGCCGACGCCGCCGCGATAGCGCTCGGCGTTGCGGTCGAAGGTGCGGTTGAACCAGCTGAAGAAGCGGCCCTTGTGGACATGCTTGGGGTCATGCGGCTTCAACATGGTGGCGCACAGCGCCGGCGTCAGCGTCAGGGCCACCATCACCGACAGGGCCATGGCCGAGACGATGGTGATCGAGAACTGGCGATAGATCACGCCGGTGGAGCCGCCGAAGAAGGCCATCGGGATGAACACCGCCGACAGCACCATGGCGATGCCGACCAGCGCGCCGGTGATTTCCTGCATGGACTTGCGCGTGGCTTCCTTGGGACTGAGTTTTTCCTCGGTCATCAGACGCTCGACGTTTTCCACCACCACGATAGCATCGTCCACCAGCAGGCCGATTGCCAGCACCATGCCGAACATGGTCAGCGTATTGATCGAGTAGCCGAACATGGCCAGGATGCCGAAGGTGCCCAGCAACACCACCGGCACCGTAATGGCCGGAATGAAGGTGGCGCGGATGTTCTGCAGGAACAGATACATGATCAGCACCACCAGCACGATGGCTTCGATCAGGGTCTTGACCACTTCTTCCAGCGACACCTTCACGAACGGCGTGGTGTCGTAGGCGACATTGGTCTTGAGCTTCATCGAGGCCGGGAAGTAGGGCTCGAGCTCGGCCATCTTCTTCTTCACGGCGTCGGCGGTGGACAGCGCGTTGGCGCCGGTGGCCAGCTGGATCGCCAGCGCCGAGGACGGCTTGCCGTTCTGCTGCGAGGCGACCTGGTAGCTTTCGCCGCCCAGCTCCACGCGCGCCACGTCGGACAACTTGACCACCGAACCGTCGGAGGACGACTTCACGATGATGTCGCGGAACTCGTCCGGTGTGGTCAGCTTGCTGCGGGCGGTGATGGTGGCGTTGATCTGCTGGCCGGGCACGGCCGGCAGCGCGCCGATCTCGCCGGCGGAGACTTCAGTGTTCTGCGCTTCCAGCGCACTGGTGACGTCGGAGGGCATCAGCGCGTACTTCTGCAGCTTGGCCGGATCCAGCCACACGCGCATGGCGTAGTTGGTGCCGAAGGCAGTGACGTCGCCCACGCCTTCGACGCGACTGATCTGGTCGGTCAGCGTGCTGCTGATGAAGTCGCCGATGTCGATGTTGGTGATGCGCGGATCATCCGAGGTCAGCGACAGCACCATCAGGATGTCGGTGGACGCCTTGGTCACCGTCACGCCGTTGTTCTGCACAGCCTGCGGCAGGCGCGCGGTGACCTGCTGCAGCTTGTTCTGCACCTGCATCTGCGCCACGTCCGGATTGGTGCCGGCGGTGAAGGTCAGCGAGACGGTGGCGGTGCCGGCGGAGCTGGAGCTGGCCGACATGTACTGCAGGTTGTCCAGGCCTTTCATCTGCTGCTCGATCACCTGGGTGACCGAGTCTTCCAGGGTCTTGGCCGAGGCGCCGGTGTAGGTGGCCTTGATGTTGACCTTGGGCGGCGCGATGTCGGGATACTGCTCCAGCGACAACGAGCGGATGGACATCATCCCGCCCAGCATGATAATGATGGCGATGACCCACGCGAAGATGGGCCGGTCGATAAAGAAACGTGCCATGTGCGCCCCTTACTTCGCGGCGGCGCCGGCGGCGTTGCCTGCGTTGGTAGCGTTGGCGGCGTCGTCGCCGTTTTTGGAACCGCCGCCCAGCGAGGGATCGGCAGCCGCAGCGGCAGCTTCGCGCGCCAGGTCCTTCTTCAGCGTATCGGTGATGTCGATGGCGCGCGGGGTGTCGCCGGTGCGCACCTTCTGCAGGCCGTCGACGATCAGCTTGTCGCCCTCGGCCAGGCCCTTGGTCACCCACCAGTTGTTGCCCACGGCGCGCGCCACGCTCACCAGGCGCTGCTCGACCTTGCCGCCGGCGCCCACCACCAGTGCGGTGGCCGCGCCAGTCTGGTCGCGGCTGACGGCCTTTTGCGGCACCAGCAGCGCGTTGTCGTCCACGCCCTCTTCCAGCACCGCGCGCACATAGGAGCCCGGCAGCAGCATGCCGTCCGGGTTGGGCACCACCGCGCGCAGCGTGATCATGCCGGTGCCGGTATCGACCGAGAGGCCGGAAAATTCCAGCTTGCCGGTGCGGTCATAAGTAGAACCGTCTTCCAGCAGGATCTTGACCTGGGCCGAGTTGTCGCCGCTCTTCTTGATCTGGCCGCTGGCCAGCTCACGACGCAGGCGCAGCAGATCCACGGTGGATTGGGTGACGTCGACGTAGATCGGATCGATCTTCTGCACCGTGGTCAGCGCGGTGGTCTGGCTGGCGGTCACCAGCGCGCCCGGCGTCACGCTGGACTTCTCGATGCGGCCGGAGATCGGCGACAAAATCTTGGTGTATTCCAGGTTGATCGCCGCAGTCTTCACGGCCGCCTTTTGCACTTCGACGTCGGCCTGGTTCTGGCGCAGCGTGCTCTGGGCGTCGTCGTTGTCCTGCTTGGAGACGGCGTCGATCTTGTCCAGCTCGGCATAGCGCTGGGCCTTGAGCTTGGACGATGCCAGCGTGGCCTCGGCCTTCAGCAGCGACGCCTTGGCGCTGTCATACGCGGCCTGGTAGCTGGAGGCGTCGATCTGGTACAGCGGCTGGCCGGCCTTCACATTGGCGCCTTCCTTGAACAGGCGCTTCTGGATAATGCCGCCCACCTGCGGGCGGATGTCGGCGGCCAGATAAGCGGTCGTGCGGCCGGGCAGCTCGGTGGTGACGGCCTGGCGCTGGGCCTTGACCACCACGTAACCGACTTCGGCCTGGGCCTGCGGCTGCTGGTTGCCGGGCTTGGAGCAGGCCGCCAGCGCTACGGCCAGGGTCAGCGCCATCAGCAGGCGCGCCGGCGCGGCGAGGGAATGCGTGGTGCGGGGAGAAATGTTCTTGTTGGGCATCGTCGACTTTCTGCCCGTTTCCCCGCTTGAAATCGGCAAGGTCCGGGCGCTATGAGCTATCGGACCTTGCATGATAAAAACCAAATGTGAAGGAAATTTGAGCAAACCTTCATTTACAACAAGCGGCCACCGCGGCGACTTATCTTGATAAGCTGGCGGCTTCCCGCGCATGCGGAGTTTCTTTCTTTACAAGCTGCCGTGTCCAAGTTTCCCGTCACCCGGATCGCCGATCTGACCGATCGCTTCTTCTATCGCGCCAACATTCGCCTGAAGCTGTTCTACGCGATGCTGGCGCTGATCGTGGCGCTGATCGCAGCCATCAACGGCGCCGGCCACTACATCTTCACGCGCGACTTCCTGGGTTACCTGAACGAGCAGGCGCAACAGCGCATGGAAGACATGGTCCCGCGCGTGGAGCAGGCCTACCGCGAGAACGGCAGCTGGGACTTCATCCGCAACAACCCGCGCATCTGGTTCGAGCTGATGAAGCCGGCCATCCTCGAACACAACGGCGCCACGCCCACGCCCGGCCCCACTTTCACGCCGTCCGACCTGACCGGCGCCACACTGCGCTTCTCGCTGCTGGACGCCAACCGCAAGTTCGTGATCGGCTATCCCAACGTCGGCCCCGATGCGCGCCTGCGCCCGCTGCTGCAGGACGACGCCATCGTCGGCTGGATCGCGCAGACGCCCTTCGAGAGCGTGATCGGCGCGGTCGACCTGCGTTTCCAGCAGAGCCAGTTTCTTGCGCAGATCATCATCGCGGTGGTCGCCATCATGCTGGCCGCCTTCATGGTGGTGCGCATCTCCGGCGTGCTGACCCGGCCGCTGACGCGCGTGGCGCGCGCTACCCACCGTCTGGCCGGCGGCGACTACGCGATCCGGGTCGAGGTCGAATCCGGCGACGAGGTCGGCCGCCTGGCGCAGGACTTCAACCAGCTGGCCATCACCCTGGAGCGCAACGAGAAACTGCGCCGCGAATTCATGGCCGACGTCTCGCACGAGCTGCGCACGCCGCTGGGCATTCTCAACGGTCAGCTGGAGGCGCTGGAGGACGGCGTGCTGCAGCCCGACGAGCAGACCATCCGCTCGCTCAAGAGCGAGGTCGACCATCTCAACAAGCTGGTTGGCGATCTCTACGATTTGTCGCTGGCCGACGCCGGCGCACTGGCCTATCGCAAGACCGACCTCGACCTCGCACCCATCCTGCGCGACACCGTACAGATCTATGAAGAACGCTTCCGCAAGGGCGGCCTCGACCTCACCGCGCAATTGCCCGAGGCGATGCCGCTGCACGCCGATGGCGCGCGCCTGCAGCAGCTGTTCAACAACCTGTTCGAGAACAGCCTGCGCTACACCGACGCCGGCGGCCGCCTGCAGCTGCAATGCCGGCTGGAACAGCAACGCTGGATCGTGATCTTCGACGACAGCGCGCCCGGCGTCGAAGCGCCGGCGCTGGCGCGGCTGTTCGAGCGCTTCTTCCGGGTCGAGGCCTCGCGCAACCGCGCCAGCGGCGGCGCCGGTCTGGGCCTGGCGATCTGTCGTCGCATCGTCGAGGCGCACGCCGGCAGCATCGCCGCCGAAGCCTCGCCGCTGGGCGGACTGCGCATCACGATCACGCTGCCGGCCGGCTACGCGACGACCAAGGTGACGGCATGAGCGAAGCATTCCAATTCGAGGCGCCGGCCAGCGCCGATATCCTGATCGTCGAAGACGAACCCAAGCTGGCCGAGCTGCTGCAAAAGTATTTGGCCGCCGCCGGCTATGCCTCGCGCCATGTCGCGCGCGGCGACGAAGCGGTGCCGGCGGTGCGCGCCAGACGCCCCGACCTGGTGCTGCTGGACATCATGCTGCCTGGCATGGACGGCTGGGAGGTGTGTCGTCAACTACGTGAATTTTCCGACGTACCGGTGCTGATGCTGACCGCGCGCGCTGAAGAAGAAGACCGCCTGCGCGGCCTGGAACTGGGCGCCGACGACTACATCAGCAAGGCGCCGTTCTCGCCGCGCGAAATCGTCGCGCGCGTGAAGTCGATGCTGCGCAGGAACGCCCATCTCAGCCAGCTGCAGCGCAGCGCCGGCGAAGCGCCGGCGGCCCCGGACGCGCTGTTGGCGATTGACGACGCGCGCCGCCAGGCCAGCGTACGCGGCGAGGCGCTCAACCTCACGCCGCTGGAGTTCCGCCTGCTCAAGGTGTTCGCCGCCGCCCCCGGACAAGTATTCTCGCGCGAGCAGTTGCTGAACCACCTGCACGACGAATACCGCTCGGTCACCGATCGCGCCATCGACACCCACATCAAGAACCTGCGCCGCAAGCTGGAACCCTGCTTCCCTGGACACAACGCGATCCAGGCGGTGTATGGCGTGGGTTACAGTTTCGAATTGCCGAAGATGGCGGAATGAACCTCGCACAGGCTTCGCATCTGCGACAGCCGTGTTGTCCTTTCCATGAAAAAAAGCCCGCGTATGTGCGGGCTTTTTTTCGGGAAGACCAGCGTGCGATCCGAAGTACGCTGACCACGTGCGGCAGGCGACCGGCCTGCCCCTTAGGCGCCAAGTCAAACGCGCATCTCGCTGACGGACTTGGGTTCGATCATTTGCACATCCAGCAGGCCGTCTTCGATGCAGGCACGGATCTGCGGCAGATACAGGGCAATGTGCGCTGTATTCAAGTGCGCATCGAGGCTGGCCTGGTCGCGCCACTGTTCCAGCAGGATGAAGGTGTCGCCGGCGATATGCGGCTCGTACCTGATGCAGCCGTCTTCGGGCAAGGTATGCGATTGCAAGGTTTGCGCCGACTCGCGCAGCGCGTTGTGCCGGCCGGCAAGGATGTTGGCTTTGACGATGAGAATAGGCATGCGATCTTTCTTCAAGGGGTTGATGACTGTGGTGAGCCGAGGCAACGTCTTTCGACAAAGACGAATGGCGGCCATCCTAGAGCGCATCCCCTGCACACGACGCCCGGATCCTGCAACGGAAGGAATATTTGGGAATACTTCGAAAATGAATGGCGCTTTCAACAACGCGCTCCGCCATCGCCCGATAGGACAGACGCGCGCACACAGACCCGCGAAGCGGGCACTGCCTGAATCGATTGCGCCAATAAAAAAAGCCCGCACATGTGCGGGCTTTTTTGAGCGATCGAACGGGATCAGCGCACGATCTTGAACACGCTGACCACCTGCGACAGGCGGCCGGCCTGATCCTGCAGCGACTGGGCGGCAGCGGCGGCTTCTTCCACCAGCGCGGCGTTTTGCTGCGTGACTTCGTCCATCTGGGTGATGGCGCGGTTGATCTCTTCGATGCCGGTGCTCTGCTCATGGCTGGCGGCGGTGATCTCGCCGACGATGTCGGTCACGCGCTTCACGCTGGCCACCACTTCGGTCATGGTGGAGCCGGCGCGCTCCACCAGCTGGCTGCCGGCGCCGACCTTTTCCACCGAGTCGTCGATCAGTTCCTTGATCTCCTTGGCGGCTGCCGCCGAGCGTTGCGCCAACGAGCGCACTTCGGAAGCCACGACCGCGAAGCCGCGACCCTGCTCACCGGCGCGCGCGGCTTCCACTGCGGCGTTCAGGGCGAGGATGTTGGTCTGGAAGGCGATGCCATCGATCACGCTGATGATGTCGGCGATCTTGCGCGAGCTCTCGGTGATGCCTTCCATGGTCTGCACCACCTGGCCCACCACGTCGCCGCCCTGGGTCGCGATCTCGGAGGCGGACACCGCCAGCTGGTTGGCCTGGCGGGCGTTGTCGGCGTTCTGCTTGACGGTGGAGGTCAGCTCTTCCATGGCCGAGGCGGTCTCTTCCAGCGAACCGGCCTGCTGTTCGGTGCGCGAGGACAGGTCGAGGTTGCCGGTGGCGATTTCCTGCGAGGCGTTGGTGATGGTGTCGGTGCCCTGGCGCACTTCGCCGACGATCTTCTGCAGGCTGTCGTTCATGGCGCGCAGCGACTGCATCAGCATGCCGGTCTCGTCGTTGCTGGTGGCGCGGATGTGCACGGTGAGGTCGCCCTGCGCCACGCGCTGGGCGACTTCGACGGCGTCGTTCAACGGACGCGAGACCACGCGCGCCACGGCGATGGCAAGACCGAAGGCGATCACCACGATCGCGGCCAGCAAGATGAAGATGCCCAGCTTGGCCGATTCGTACATGCTCTCGGCGGCGTCATCCGAGCGCTTGCTGCCGGCGTCGTTGACCTTGACGATGGCGTCGAGGTTGTCGTTCATCGCGCGGAACAGTTTGTTGGACTCGCCCTTGAACAGGCTGCGCGCTTCTTCTTCCTTGTTCTCCAGCGCCAGCGCCTTGAGCTGCTTGTCGATGTCTACATAGGCGGCGAAGTTCTTGCTGAACTGCGCGTAGATGGTTTTTTCTTCCGGCTCGGAGATCAGCGCCTCATAGTTGGCGCGCTGTTTGGCAAGGATCTCAAGGCGCGACTTGATGGCCTTCTCGGCGTCGGCGCGGTCGGCCTCCTGGTTGGCAGTGACCATCTGCAATTCCGAGATGCGCATGCGCGGCAGCGAGGCCTGGATCGCCTGCGCCGCCTTGATGGTCGGCAGCCAGTTCTGTGCGATATCGGTCGAGGCCTGGTTGACTTCCTTCAACTGGCGGATGGCGAATACGCCCAGGATCACCGTCAGGATGATCACGGCGGCGAAGGAAAGAATTAACTTTCTGGCTATTTTCAGGTTATAGAACCAGTTCATGGCGACCTCGATTATGCGTTGCGTTCGGTTGAGACAACGTCATTCTAGGCAGACCAAACCGGCGCCATATCGCCGAGCACGCGCGGGTTTATAGGGCAATTGCACCCTTGAGGGGCGCGGCTTTGCGGCCGGTGACCGCAATCTGACAAAGAGCTGTCGGCGGCGTCAGAATGCGCGCCTCAGTGGTCATGCCAGTGAAGCGCTCACTCCAGCCGATTCTCTCTCGCGCAACAAGAAAATTGCCTGACAGACAAGCGAACGCCGCCTCAGCCGCCGACCGCCTTTGGCGCGCCGGCATCGGCAGGTTGTTGGGCATCCCGACGCTCATGCCAATCGCCGCCCAGCGCCTTGATCAGGAACACCGAGGTCAGCAGGCGCTGCCCCATCAGCTGCGCCGCCTGGCGTTCGCTGTTGAGCAAGGCCTGCTGCGCAGTGATCACGTCCAGGTAAGGCGAGACGCCGCCGTCGTAGCGGCTGTCGGCGATCTCGAGCACGCGGCGCGCGCTGGCGATGGCCGACTGCGATTGCGCATAGGCGCGGTCCAGCGAGGCGATGCCGGTGATGCCGTCTTCCACTTCCTGCATCGCCGTCAGCACGGTGCGCTTGTAGGCGGCCACGGTCGCTTCGTAGCCGGCCTTGGTGAAATCCACGCCGGCGCGCAGGCGGCCGGCGTCGAACAGGCTTTGCGAGGCCGATACTCCGAGCGACCACAGCACGCTGGGTGCGTTGAACAGCGCGCCCCAGTTGCGGCTGTCGACGCCGTAGGACGGCTGCAGCATGAAGCTGGGATAAAAGGCCGCGCTGGCCACGCCGATCTGCGCGTTGGCGGCGGCCATGGCGCGCTCGGCCGAGGCGATGTCGGGACGCCGCTCCAGCACGTCGGAGGGCACGCCCAGCGGGATCGCCGGAAACGCGATCGGCGCGATCGACGGCGCGATGGAGAACACCGGCGCCGGTGTGCCGGTCAGCGTGGCAATGGCGTGCTCGTACTGCGCGCGCTGCTTGCCCAGCACGTCGACCTGGGTCAGCGTGTTGTCCAGCAGCGCCTGCTGCTGGGCCACGTCCAGGCCCGAGGTCGCGCCCAGATCGTGGCGCGAGGTCGCCAGCTCCAGCGCGCGGCGCTGCAGCGCGATGGCGCGCCGGACCACGTCCAGCTCGACGTCCAGTTCGCGCAGGTTGAAGTAGTTGCCGGCCAGCTCGGCGGTGAGCAGCAGGCGGGTGTTTTCAAGATCGGCGGCCGACTGCTGGGCCGATGCGCCGGCGCCCTCCAACGAACGCTGCACGCGGCCGAACAGGTCGAGCTCGTAGCTCACGTTCAGGCCCAGCGCGAAGTCGTTCTGCACCGTGGCGTAGTTGGGCGAGTTGTAGTTCGTCAGCGGACGATTGGCCGAGATGCGGGCGCGCGCGGCGCGCGCATTGATGCCGACCTGCGGATACTGTCCGGCGGAGGCCACGTTGAGCTGCGCGCGCGCCTGCGCCAGGCGTGCGGCAGCAATCGCCAGCGTCTGGTTGCCGGCCAGCGCCTGCTGCTGCAGGGCATTCAACTGGGCGTCGTTGAAGCGCTCCCACCACGGGCCGCGCGCGGTAGCGTCCTGCGGCTGCATCGGTCGCCACGGCGCTTCCGGGGTCCAGGCGGCGGGCATGTCGACCGCCGGCTTCTGGTAGTCGGGGCCGACCGCGCAGCCGGCCAGCGCCAGCATCGAGACGCAGGCCAATCCGATCAGCGTGCGCCGGGCGCTCACGAGGCGGCCTTCTTCTTGTCCATGGTCGGCTCGACCGCGTCGCCGTCGGCCAGCGAGTCGGAGGGATTGAGAATCAGGCGTTCGTTGCCTTCCAGGCCGTCCAGCACTTCCACCGTCAGGCCGAAGTTGCGGCCGACCTGCACCTTCTTCAGGCGCACCTTGTTCTGTGCGTCGACCGCCGCCACCAGCGAACCGTCGCGGCGGAACATCAGTGTGTCGGCCGACACCAGCAGCGTGCCGCTGGGCTTCAGCGGCAGCGAGACCTGCACGAAGGCGCCGGGCAGCAGGGCGTTGTCGGCGTTGGGCAGGCTGACCTCGATCTGCATCGAGCGCGTGGCCGGATCGATGGAGCCGGCGGTGCGCGCCACCTTGCCGTCGAACTTGCGCCCGCGAAGCTCGGCCTGGGTCACCACTACCTTCTGGCCGGGCTTGACCAGGTTGGCGTAGGACTGCGGCACATTCACGTACACCCGCAGCGGATCGGTCTGCGACAGCACGAACAGCGCGCGCCCGGCGCCCGGGTCGATCAGGTCGCCCACGTCCACGTTGCGGCGCGTGATGATGCCGGAGAACGGCGCGACGATACGCTTGAAGCCTTCCACCTGGCGCAGGCGCTGCACGTTGGCGTCGGCCGCGGCGAGGTTGGAGTTGGCCTGGGCGTAGGCGCTGCGGCGCTCGTCGACTTCCTGCTGCGAGACCGCGTCCTTCTTGCGCAGCGCTTCCCAGCGCGCCATCGAGCTCTTGGCCAGCTCCATGCTGGAGGCGGCCTGGGCACGCGCAGCCACGGCCTGCGACAGCTGCTGGTCGATCTCAGGCGTGTCCAGTTCGGCCAGCAGCTCGCCCTTCTTGACCTCGCTGCCGATGTCCTTGTACCAGCGCTTCAGGTAACCGCCCGAGCGCGCCGAGATCGGCGACTGCACGAAGCCCTGCAGGGTGCCGGGCAAGGCCAGGGTCTGGCCATCGGTGCTGCTCCTGGCCTCGGTCACGCGCACGAAGACCTTGGCGCGCTCGGCGGTGCCGGCCTCCAGCTCGCGCGCGTTGGCGACGCGGCTGACCACGGTGCGCGCCGCGCCCGCGGCCAACAACACCAGCACCACCACCAGCACCATTTTTGCGCGGCGGGTCATCTGCTGGCGCTTGGCCAGTTCGGCCTCATCGGCCAGCGGGTGGATGCCCAGCTCGGAATGACGTTCTTGCGACATGACTCAATTCTCCTGTGGCACATTGCCGGCCGGCGGCAGATGCGGATGTTGTCCCCCGCGTCGCTCGGCCCGGCGGACCAATCTCTGATGCACGCCGGCGTACACCACCGGCACGAATAACAAGGTCGATACGGTAGCCAGCAGCAGGCCGCCGATCACCGCGCGCCCCAACGGCGCATTCTGCTCGGCGCCCTCACCCAGGCCCAGGGCCATGGGGATCATGCCGATGATCATCGCCAGCGCCGTCATCAGCACCGGGCGGATACGGGTAGCGCCGGATTCCAGCGCGGCGGCCAGCGGCGTAGCGCCCTCCTCGCGGCGCTGACGTGCGAACGCCACGATCAGGATACTGTTGGCCGTGGCCACGCCCATGGTCATGATGGCGCCGGTCAGCGCCGGCACCGACAAGGTGGTGCCGGTAATGAACAGCATCCACGCGATGCCGGCCAGGGCGGCGGGCAGCGCGGCGATGATGATGGCGGCGTCGATCCACGACTGGAAGTTGACCACCACCAGCAGGTAGACCAGCACGATGGCCATCGCCAGGCCCACGCCCAGGCCGAGGAAGGAGGCCTTCATGGTCTCCACCTGGCCGCGGATCACCACCTGGCTGCCGCGCGGCAGCTTCGGCTTCATCTCTTCCACCAGCTTGTCGACGCGGCCGGCCACGCTGGCCAGGTCGGTGCCCTGCACGCTGACGAAGACGTCGATCGCCGGCGAGATGTTGTAGCGCGAGGCGATCGCCATCTGACGGCCCGCGC
Source organism: Herbaspirillum sp. LeCh32-8 (assembly GCF_017814915.1). GTDB lineage: Bacteria > Pseudomonadota > Gammaproteobacteria > Burkholderiales > Burkholderiaceae_D > Herbaspirillum. The sequence goes on from NZ_JAGIPZ010000003.1 coordinate 201,829, forward strand.
GCACATCCACCAGGTTGCCCAGCAGCTGCGTGTTGGCGTTGGCCAGCGAGGCGTTGGCGGCGGCATTGGCGCCGGCGCCGACCGGGATGTTGAGCAGCGAGTCGAGCGAGTCGACCGTGTATTGCGGCGACTGCACGGCGATGCTGTAGACCACCCCGTTGTTGGGATTGAGCCAGAACGCCGGCTGCGTCTGCGAGCTGCCCGACAGCGCGATCAGCAGGTTCTGGCCGACATTGGAGGCCGACAGGCCGAACTGCTGCAAGCGCGTGCGATCGATGCGCAGGTCCAGCGCCGGACCGTCCAGGCGCTGGTGCACGTGGGCGTCGACCGCGCCGGGGATCTGGCGGATCTTCTTGGTCAGCTCGGCGGCCAGCTGGGCGTTGGCTTCCATGTTGGGGCCGGAGAACTGCACGTCGATCGCCGCCGGCAGGCCGAAGTTGAGGATCTGCGTGACGATGTCGGCCGGCTGGAAGAAGAACTCCACGCCCGGGAAGCGCTTGGGCAGCTCGGCGCGCAGCAGGCCGACCAGCTCTTCGGTGGGGCGGTGGCCTTCTTTCAGCGCCATCAGGATTTCGCCGTCCAGCGTGCCGATGGTGCCGGCGTTGCTATAGGACAGGTTGATGCCGGAGTTGGGCACGCCGAGGTTGTCGAGGATGGTCTCCAGCTCGCCGGCGGGGATCAGCGTGCGGATGAAGCGCTCTACTTCGTCGGCGGTGCGGGCGGTCTCTTCGATGCGGGTGCCGGTGGCGGTGCGCATGTGCAGGCGGATCTGGCCGGCGTCGACGTTGGGGAAGAAATCGCGCCCGAGGAAGGGATACAGCAGGCAGGACAGCAGGCAGAAGCCGAGGAAGCCCAGCGCAAAGCGGCGCCGGTGCGACAGCAGCGAAGACAGCACCAGCGTGTAGCCGCGCCGCACGTGCTCGAAGCGGTTGTCAAAGGCGAGGTAGACGCGTTGCAGCAGGCTCTTCTTGGCGCTGTCGACCTGGCCGTGGCTGCCCATGAGCAGCATCACCAGCGTCGGCACCAGCGTGCGCGAGAGGATGTAGGACGCCACCATCGCAAACACCACCGCCTCGGCCAGCGGCACGAACAGGAAGCGCGCCACGCCGGAGAGGAAGAACATCGGCACGAACACGATGCAGATGCACAGCGTGGAGACGAAGGCCGGTACGCCGATCTCGCCGGCGCCGACGATGATGGCGTCGTGCAGCGGTTTGCCCAGGTGCATGTGGCGCTCGATGTTTTCGATGGTGACGATGGCCTGGTCGACCAGGATGCCCACCGAGAGCGCGAGGCCGCCCAGGGTCATCAGGTTCAGGGTCTCGCCCAGTGCCGCCAGCACCAGGATCGCGGCCATGATGGAGAGCGGAATCGTCAGGCCGATGATCAGCGTGCTGCGCCAGTTGCCGAGGAACAGCAGCACCATCGCCGCGGTCAGGCCGGCGGCGATCAGCGCTTCGCTGATGACGCCGGCGACCGCCGCCTTGACGAACAGCGACTGGTCGAACAGCGGCGTGATCTTGACGTCTTCCGGCAGGGTCTGCTGCGCCTGCGGCAGCATCTTGCGCAGGTTGTCGACGATGTCCAGGGTGGAGGCGCCGCCGTTCTTCAGGATCGACAGCAGTACGCCGCGCGCGCCGTCCTGGCGCACCACGTTGGTCTGCGGCGAGAAGCCGTCGCGCACGTTGGCCACGTCCTTCAGGTAGATGGTGGCGCCGTTGGCGGTGCGCACCGGCAACTCGTTCAGGCCGGCCACCGCTTCCGGCGAGCCGTTCATCTTGACCGTGTATTCGGTGGCGCCGAACTTGGCGGTGCCCGAGGGCAGGATCAGGTTTTGCGTGTTGACCGCGTTGACCACGTCGATCGGCGCCAGGCCGCGCGCCTGCATGGCCTGCGTATCGAGGTCGACCGAAATCAGGCGCGACTTGCCGCCGTAGGGGTAAGGCACGGCCACGCCGGGGATGGTGATCAGCTGCGGGCGCAGGGTCTGCACGGCGGCGTCGAACACGGCCTGCTCGGGCAGCGTGGGCGAGGACAGGGCCAGCTGCATCACCGGGATGCTGGAGGCGGAATACTTGATCACCAGCGGCGGAGTGATGCCCGGCGGCAGCTGGCGGATCTGCGACTGCACCGAGGCCACCACCTGGGCGATGGCCTGCTGGATATTGGCCTTGGGCTGGAAGAACACCTTGATCACCGACACCCCCGCCAGCGACTGCGACTCGATGTGCTCGATGTCGCTCACCACGGTGGTCAGGCCGCGCTCGTTCTGGGCGGCGATGCGCAGACCCATCTCCTGCGCCGACAGGCCGTTGTAGTTCCAGATGATGCTGACCACCGGGATGTTGATCTCCGGGAAGATATCGGTGGCCATGGTCTTCAACGTGAGCGGCGTGGCGAGCACGATCAGCATCGCCATCACGATGAAGGTGTATGGGCGGCGCAAGGCCAGCGCAACCATATTCATTGAACTACGATCCCGGTGAGGCGGAAAAGCAAATGCGCGCAGGCTGGGCCCGCGTCTCTCCCGCTTTGCTGTCTGTTCATGTGCGGCCGCGCGAACCCCCGGCGCCTTGCCGCACTCCCTGATTTCTTATTGGTGCTTGTGTAGTGCTTGCTTGGTACTTGATGCGTGATGCCTGATACGGCCGGCCGGTGGCGTTTCTCCCATCCGCGCGCGACCCCGGTCGCGCAGCCGGACCTTGCTCTTTTGTTTATTGGCGGCCGCTCGGCGAGGGCTATTGTAGCGGCGCACAAGGGCGCGCGACGGCCTGTTGCGGGGATTTTTTTCTGACAGAAATGTCAGTTAGGCGACTGCGCCGCCCGCCTCCCGGCGGCGCGGCCGGCCCGGCTGTGGCAAACTGCCGCCTGGACTTTTCCGCCGGCCCGGTCCGGCTTGCCACCATTCTCACGCCATGGAATTCCTGCGCTCCCGCATCGAGGCCAGCGTGCTCGCCATCAGCCGTCCACCCGGCAGCGCCGACTTCCTCCATCCGCCCGGCGACCCGGGCCTGTTCGGACCCGATTCGGCCGCCTGGCAGGTGCACAGCGACTTCACCGCCATGCTGACCGGCGGCGTGGCGGCGCTGCTGCTGCAGATGCTGCATCCGCTGCCGCTGGCCGGCGTATGGGACCACTCCAATTTCCAGGCCGACATGATGGGCCGGCTGCGGCGCACCGCGCAGTTCATCGCCGGCACCACCTTCGGCAGCCGCGCCGACGCCGAACGCCTGATCGCCCACGTGCGGCGCATCCATGCCGGTATCCGCGGCACCGCGCCCAATGGCCAGCCCTATTCGGCCAGCGATCCGCAACTGCTGACCTGGGTGCATACGGCCGAGGTCAGCTGTTTCCTGCGCGGCTACCTGCGCTACCGCAACCCCGCCTTTTCCGCCGCCGGCCAGGAGCGCTACTTCGATGAGATCGCCCGCGTGGCCGAGGCGCTGGGCGCAGTCGACGTGCCGCGCACGCGCGCCGACGTCGATGCCTACATCGAGCGGACGCGGCCGCAACTGGTGTGCGACGACCGTACCCGTCAGACCCTGGAACTGGTGTTGAATGCTCCCGCGCCCAACGCGCTGGCCCAGCCCTATACGCGGCTGATGATGCGCGCCGGCGTCGACCTGCTGCCGCACTGGGCGCAACTGATGCTGGGCGTCACTCCGCGCTCGGCTGCGCGCAGCGAACTGCTGCGGCGCTCGGTGACGCTGGCCGCCGCGCCGCTGCGCTGGGCGGTGCGCAACGGCTCCATCCACCTGGCGCGGCAGCGCATGGGCCTGCCGCCGCAAGGCTGAGCTTTCCCGTCTTCTTGTCGTTTCTTGTCGTTATTTGACGCTGCGCAGATAGGCCAGGATGTCGTCGATCTGGCGATCGCTGCCGATGCCCCAGAAGCGCATCTTGTTGCCCGGCACCACATCGCTGGGCGCTTTCATGAAGGCGCGCAATTTATCCTCAGTCCAGACGAAACCGGCCTTGCTCATCGCCGGCGAATACTTGTAGTCGGCAGTCGACCCCGCCTTGCGCCCGATCACCAGATACAACTGCGGCCCGAACCCGCCGCGCGCCGACGGCCCGACCTGGTGGCAACTGGCGCACTTGGCAAAGGCAGCGCGGCCGGCGACCGGGTCGCCTGCCGCCCATGCGGACGATGACAGGAAGACAAGCAGCACCGCCGGCAAGGCGGTGCACAGGAAAGCGACGGGGCGGATGGAACAGGCTAACGGCATGGGCTCAGGGTCGGATCACGAAATGGCGCTCTTCGATCCCCGCCTTTTGCAGGAAGGCGAATACCGAATCGGCCGTGGTGGTCTCGATTTTATCGGCAAAGCGCTTCTCGTTCGGATGATCGTCGAAGGCAATGTTGGCCTTGAACATGCGGCTGCCCAGCCGGGTCATCGGCCCCAGGTTCAACACGGCCGGCTGGTATCCCTTGAACTTCAGCCATGCCTGGGCCTGCTCGCGGGTGGCGATCTGCGGCTCCATGGCGTGCGCCAGCGTCTCGTCCACCCACTGGTTGGATTGCTGGTAGCGCGTGGCCCAGGGATAGGCCAGCATGTTGTAGCGCGGGTCATGCATGCTGGTCGCCTGATCCGGCCTGATCGCCGCGCGCAGCCGTGACTGGATCTCCGGGCGCGGCACCGACACATACGCCTCCAGCTGGAACGGGTCGTCCATGAAGAACTGTCCCATGCCCTGTTCATAGATATTGCTCTGCGCCGTGCCGCATTCGTTGAGCTTGTGCACCACGTACCAGTTGCTGCCGTCGCGGTACGCAAAACCCAGGTGCGAATAACGCTGCCCGTACTTGCTCAGGTCCTGCCCGACCCGGCCGATCACGACAACCTCGGCGCCGCTGGCGTTGAGCTGTTCGACGGCCTTGACGGCCATATCCAGCTGCTGGCGCACGGCGGTCTCGCGCGGCTCGTTGCGCTCGCAGGTCTGTCCGGCATGCGTGGCCAGCGGCATGGCCAGCGCGATACCCATTAAGAACGCCGCACGGGCGCGGCGCAAGGATGTGAAAAAGGCATTCATGTCAGGCTCCCGATCAGGACAGCTTGTCGCTCTTCATGAGCGCGCGGCCCAGCTCATTGGGGATGATCGCCAGCACCTTGCCGGCCGACACCAGCAGCATGCCGCTGGAGGTGGCGACGAAGCGCACCGATTCACCCACGCCCACCGAGGCGGCGCCGCTGACGTTGCCGGCGATGGTCAGGGATCCGCGCACGCCGTCGCTGGCCTTCTCCAGCACATAGACGGTACCCTCGCCCGAAGCCTGCACGCCCTTGACCACGTAGGTGCCCGCCTCCGAGATGAACATGGCCGGCACCACCACCGAGGCCACCACCGAAATGGACGACGCGTTGCTGGGCGTCGACTGGGCATGCACGGGGCCGGCCAGCAGGGCGGCAGACAGCGCTGCAGCGACGACACCGAGGGACATGCGGCGCAGGAACATGGCATTCATTTTTCTTCTCCTTGTGAAGTGATTGGGCCGGTGCAGCCACCCTGGCCGCCCGGTGGAAAGCAATGTAGCAACGGGTTTCGCCACTGTTGAGCGCTTCCTGCCGAAGCGCGCTTTTCGACGGATCGGGTATCGAAATACAATACCGAAACATCACAATGGAACAAGAAGGGGATCGCCATGGCCCAGGCCGAATCGCTGGTCAATGCATTGAAGAACGTACTCAAGGCGCGCGGCGTCACCTACGCGCAGCTGGCCAAGGGGCTGGCGTTGAGCGAAGCCAGCGTGAAGCGGGTGTTCGCCGAGCGCAGCTTCACGCTGGAGCGGCTGGATCAGATTTGCGGCCTGCTGGAGATGCAGATCAGCGACCTGGCGCGCATGGTCGCCGAGGACAACCCGGCGCCGGTGCACCTGACGCGCGAGCAGGAGAAGAAGCTGGTCTCGGATCCGAAGTTGCTGCTGGTGGCGGTGCACGTGCTGAACCGCTGGACGCCGGAGCAGATCGTCGATGCCTACCTGCTGCCGCGTACCGAGCTGATCAGGCTGCTGGCCCAGCTGGACAAGCTGGGCATCATCGACCTGCTGCCCAACGACCGCATCCGGCTGCGCGTGGCGCCGGACTTTTCATGGCTGCCGGCCGGGCCTATCCAGCAATATTTCCGCGACCAGCTGCGCAACGATTTCTTCAACTCCCATTTCGACCAGCCCGGGGAAAAGATGATCATGATCAGCGGCATGCTCTCGGAAGAAAGCAATGCCGAACTGCAGCGCCGCATGGCGCGCCTGACCAAGGAGTTCCTGAAGGCGCACCGGCAGGACCTGGCCCTGCCGCTGGAGCGCCGCCACGGCAACGCGCTGATCGTGGCGATGCGGCCGTGGATACCCGACTCGTTCAAGCGCATCAAGAAGCAGAACGCCTGACGCGCTCGGGCTGCTTGTCGATCAGGCGCCGAAATACTCCGTATAGATTTCCGCCAGCCAATCGAGGAACAAGCGCACGCGCGGCGGCTGCTGGTTGTGCTGCGGGTAGAGCGCCAGCACCGGCACCCGGGGCGCGGAGAAATTGTTGAGCACCTGCACCAGCTGGCCGCTTTCCAGGTAGTCGGCGATGCCGAAGCGCGGCACCTGGATCAGGCCGAAGCCCTGCAGGGCGCTTTCCTTGTAGCAGTCGGCGCTGTCGACGGCGATCCAGCTGGGCACCTTGATCTCGCGCGTCTGGTTGCCGTCGGCGAAGATGAAGGGATAGCGGATGTCGTGGTTGCGCGAGAAGAAACCGACCGACAGATGGTGCTCCAGGTCTTCCAGCTTTTTGGGCGTGCCGAAACGTTCCAGATACGCCGGGCTGGCGGCGACGATGTCGCTGACCACCGCCAGCGGGCGCGCCACCAGCGAAGAGTCGCGCGGCACGCCGATGCGCACCACGCAGTCGATGCCCTCGCCCACCAAATCCACCAGGCGGTCGCCGGCGCTGATGTTGATCTCGATGTTGGGATGGCGCGCGTGGAATTCGGCCAGGCGCGGCAGGATCACCAGTCGCGCGTGCGTGCCGTGCAGGCCGATGCGCAGCGAGCCGGCCAGCGCGGCGGCGCTGCTGTCCATGGCGGCTTCGGCGTCCTCGACTTCGGCCAGGATGCGGCAGCAGCGCTCGTAGAACTTGCGGCCGTCCGGCGTGGGCTGGACGTTGCGCGTGGTGCGCTCCAGCAGGCGGGTGCCGAGCCGCTCCTCCAGCGCCTTCATCACGTGGGTGGCGGAGGCGCGCGGAATGCCGAGGATCCCCGCGGCCTTGGTGAAACTGCCGAGGTTGACGATCAGCGTGAAGAGCCGGTACGACTCCAGTCGGTCCATGGTGCTTGCTCCGGCGAGTCTGGTGGATTGTTGAGGCTGGTTGAATACTGTTTTGGCTGTCCCGGGGCTTCCGCCAGCCGCGGCCCGATCCGATAATTTCCCTGTCGCCCGGCTCGTCGCAAACCGGCACGGACCAAACCCAACACGGAAAGGAATTGCCATGAACGATATACGAAAAAGCGCCATCGTGACAGGCGCATCGCGCGGCATCGGACGCGCCATCGCCCTGCGCCTGGCCGACGACGGCTTCGCCATTGTTGTCAACTACGCCAGCAATCACCAGCAAGCTGAAGAGCTGGTCGCGCAAATCCGCAAGGCCGGCGGCACGGCCGAGGCGATCCGCGGCGACGTCGCCGATCCGGAGGACGTGGCGCGCCTGTTTGATGCGACCAAGAAAGCCTTCGGCCGCGTCGACGTGGTGGTCAACAGCGCCGGCGTGATGAGCAATGCGCCGATCAAGCCGGATACGCTGGCCATCTTCGACAAGACTATCGCCGTCAACCTGCGCGGCAGCTTCAACGTGCTGGCGCAGGCGGCGCAGCATGTGGAGAGCGGCGGGCGCATCATCGCCGTGTCGACCTCGGCGCTGGGCATGGCGTTCCCCACCTACGGTCCGTACGTCGCCTCCAAGGCCGGCGTCGAGGCGCTGGTGAAGGTGCTGGCGGCCGAGCTGCGCGGCCGCGGCATCACCGTCAACGCGGTGGCGCCGGGGCCGGTGGCGACCGAGCTGTTCTTCAACGGCAAGAGCGAGGAGCAGGTCGAGAAGCTGAAGAAGCTGCCGCCGCTGGAGCGCCTGGGCCAGCCGGAGGATATCTCGAACGTGGTGTCCTTCCTGGCCGGCGCCGACGGCGCCTGGGTCAACTCGCAAGTGCTGCGCGCCAATGGCGGCTTCGTCTGAGCGCGCGCCGGCAGGCGGCCGGCCCGGTTCGGCGCCGCGCGCGGCGACGCTGCTGCGGGTGGTGTTCGGCCTGATCATGTTCAGCCACGGCCTGCCCAAGCTGATGGGTACGTCGCACGGCTCGATGGCCGATCCGATGGCGGCCTCGGTCAAGCTGATCGACAGCGTGCTGCACCTGCCGGCGGCGCCCCTGCTCGGCCTGCTGGTGGCGCTGCTGGAGGGCGTGGGCGGCTTGATGCTGGCGGCCGGGCTGCTGACGCGGCCGGTGGCCTTGCTGATGGCGTTGCAGATGGTGGCGATCAGCTACATCCTGGGGCCGACCTGGCCGTGGATCGACCGCGGCATCGAGTATCCGGTGCTGATGCTGTTCACCGCGCTGTTCTTTGCCGCACAGGGCGGCGGCATGTGGTCGCTGGATGGCAAGTTGATGCTGATGCGTCGTCGATAGGCGGCGCGATCGATACGCTGCAAGCAAAACGGGATGGCCTGCGCCATCCCGTTTTCATTTCCGCGGCCGACTTCGCACAGCCTCAATGCGCATCCGGCGGCGGCGCCTTGGGCGCGTCCACCTTGCGCATCAGCGGCACCATGACGGTGGCCACCAGCAGGCACAACATGATGACGAAGAAGGCATCGGCCACGGCCTGGGTCTGGGCTTCGCGCAGGGTCAGGCGCGCCAGGTTGCGCAGCGCGCCGGCGCTGTTGGCGCCCACGTCGATGCCGGCTGCCAGCAGGTTGGCGGCGCCGTTGCGCAGCATGTCCTGCATGGCTTCGTTGCCGGCATTGAGATGCTCGGCCAGGCGCAGGAAGTGCAGGTTGGTTCGATCGTTGAGGATGGTGCCGCACACCGCGATGCCGATCGCGCCGCCCAGGTTGCGCATCAGGTTGAACAGGCCCGAGGCCAGCTTGAGCCGCTCCGGCGGGATCGAGCCCAGGGTCAGCGTCACTACCGGGGCCACCGCGAACTGCTGCGAGAAGCCGCGCAGCGCCTGCGGCAGCAGCAGCTCATGCCAGCCCCAGTCGTGGGTAATCGGCGTGAACTGCCACATCGACAGCGTGAAGCAGGCCAGCCCGAACATCATCAGCCAGCGCAGGTCGACCCGGCGCGCCAGCATCATGTAGAACGGGATCGCCATGATCTGGAAAATGCCTGTGGAAAAAATAGCCAGCCCGATGTCCAGTGCCGAGAACCCGCGCACACGCGCCAGGAATACCGGCGTCAGGTAGATGGTGGCGAACAGGCCGATGCCGGTGACGAAAGAGAAAAAGCAGCCGAGCGCGAAGTTGATCTTCTTCAGTGCGCGCAGGTCGACCACCGGATGAGCGTAGGTCAGGCTGCGCCAGATGAAGGCGATGCCGGTGATGATCGATAGCCAGGCGGTCGCGCGGATCACGTCGTCGCCCATCCAGCCGTAGCGCGGACCTTCTTCCAACGCGTATTCAAGACAGCCCAGCGACACCGCCAGCAGCACCATGCCGGGATAGTCGGCGCCGCGCAGCAGGGAGAGATCCGGCTTGTCGATCTTGACCATCATCGGCACCACGATGGCGACGAAGGCGCCCGGCGCCAGGTTGATGAAGAACAGCCAGTGCCACGAATAATTGCTGGTGATCCAGCCGCCGATGGTGGGCCCCATGGTCGGCGCCAGCGAGGCCAGCGCGCCGACGGTGGCCGCCGCCAGCACGCGCTGGTTGCCCTGGAAGTAGAAGAAGGCGGACGTGAACACCATCGGGATCATCGAGCCGCCGAGGAAGCCCTGCAGCGCGCGGAAGGCGATCATGCTGTTGATGTCCCACGCCAGTCCGCACAACAGGCTGGCGGCGGTAAAGCCGACCGCCGAGGCCGAGAACAGCCAACGCGTCGACATCACGCGCGCCAGCCAGCCCGAGAGCGGGATGACGATGATCTCGGCGATCAGGTAGCTGGTCTGCACCCAGGCGGTCTCGTCGGTGCCGGCGGAGAGGCCGCCGCCGATGTCGGCCAAAGAGGCGGAAACGATCTGGATATCCAGCAGCGCGATGAACATGCCTACGCACATGGTGGCGAAGGCCAGCACGCGTTGCTGCGTGGTGAGCCCGCCCGGCCCGAGCGCGGCATTCATGGAGGCGGCAGGCGTGGACAGGGCCGGCTGGGCTGCGGTGGCGGCGCTCATGCTCAGCTCCGGCCGGCGCGCTGGTCGACTTCGGCCGTCACCGACAGGCCCGGGCGCAGCTTGCCCAGGCGCGCGGCCTCGGCATCCAGCGCCACGCGCACCGGCACGCGCTGGACGATCTTGGTGAAGTTGCCGGTGGCGTTTTCCGCCGGCAGCACGCTGAACTGGGCGCCGGTGGCGGGTGCCAGGCTTTGCACGCGGCCGTGGAATTCTTCGCCCGGCAATACGTCGGCCTTGATGATGACGGCCTGGCCTTCCTGCATATGGGCGATCTGGCTTTCCTTGAAATTGGCGTCCACCCACAGGCCCTGCGCCGGCACCACCGACAGCAGCTGGGCGCCGACGGTGGCGTAAGCGCCGACGCGCGCGCGGCGATTGCCGATCACGCCGTCGACCGGAGCGCGCAGCTCGGTGTAGGCCAGGTTGAGCTCGGCCAGGTTCTTCTCGGCCTGGGCCTGCTGCAGCGCCGCCGCCGCCCGCTGCTTCTGGGTGGCGATCACGTCCAGTTGACGCTGCGCGGCGTTCAGCGCGGCCTGCGCCTTCTGGCCGTTGGCCTGGGCCTGCTTGTAATCGGCATCGGCCTTTTGCGCGCTCTGTACCGAGACGGCGGCCTTGGCCGACAGGCTCTGGTAGCGCGCCTGATCGTCGCGCGCGCGCACGGTCTCGGCAACGCTGGCAGCCACGCCGGCGCGGCCCTGCTCGATCACCGACTCCTGCAACTTGCGCTCGGCCTCCAGGTTGGCGATGGCGGCCTCTTGCGCGGCGACCGCGGCGCGCGCCTTGGCCAGCGCGGCCTGGTAGTCTCGTTCATCCAGCTTGACCAGCAGCTCGCCGGCGCGCACCGGCTGGTTGTCTTTCACCAGCACCTGGTCGATGTTGCCGGCGACCTTGGGCGCGATTACGGTGATGTCGCCGCCGACATAGGCGTCGTCGGTGCTCTCGATATAGCGACCGACGGCCAGCCAGTGCGCCAGCCAGGCGACGGCGGCCAGTGCCGCGATGGCGAGGATGGCGTATTTCAGCAATGCGGATTTCTTCCTGGCGGCCGGCGCGGCGCCGGCAGGTTGCGCGCTTGCGCCGATGGAGCTTTGAGTGGTCATGATGGCCTCGATGGCTGGGGTGGATGCGGCCTGCAAATAGCAGTTGCTTTCAAAACGATAGTGAGTTTAAACTTGACACTATCATTTTGCAAGTAACCGTCATCAACCCCGCAACACCCGATCGCAACCATCCGCCGGCGCGCCCGCGGCGACGGATTCCGATGAAAAGGCCAGACGCATGAATACCCTCTCCTCCACCCGCGGCATCCGCAAGGCCGGCCTGCCGGCGCTGAGTTCCCTGCTCGGCGCAATGCTGCTTTGCGCGTGCACTACCGGGCCTGATTACCGGCAGCCTGCCTACCAGGATGCGCCGCTGCACAACGTCGCCTTGCTGCAACAACGGACAGCGCAAACGCCCATGCCGGCGCTGGATCACTGGTGGGACGGCTTCGGCGATCCGGTGCTGAGCGGGATCATGCAGCGCGTGCTGGCGCAGAACCTGGACCTGGCGGCGGCGCTGGCGCGGGTCGAGCAGGCGCGCGCCACGGCGCAGATCGCCGGCGCGCGCCGACTGCCGGAGGGCGATCTGAACGGCCAGGCAGCCCGGGCGCGACAGTCGCTGCAAAGCCCGCTGGGCGAGATCGCCCGCAACATCCCGGGTTATCAACGCACGCAAAACCTGTTCGATCTTGATGCCGGCGCCAGCTGGGAGCTGGATCTGGCCGGCGCCTTGAAGCGCGGCGCGCAGGCCGCCGACGCCGAGCTGCAGGCGGCCGAGGCGCAACAGGTCGGCGTGCGGGTGTCGGTGGCGGCGGAGGCGGCGGACGCCTACTTCCGCATCCGCGGCGCGCAGGCGCGCATTGCCCTGGCCGAACATCAGGTGCAGGCGGCGTCCGAGCTGGGCCGCATCGTGCGCCTGCGCCTGAAGGATGGCCTGGCCAGCGTGGCCGAAACCGCCCAGGCCGATGCGCGGCTGGCGCAGTCGCGCGCCGTCCTGCCGCCGCTGCGTACCGAGCTGGAACGCCAGCTGAACCGGCTCGACGTACTGATGGGCGCGGCCCCCGGCACCTACGCGCAACAGCTGGCGCAGCAGGCCGACGCCAGTCGCGTGCCGGCCATCAGCGTGTCAACCAGCAGCGTGGAGCTGATGCGCCGCCGGCCCGACGTGGTCGCCGCCGAACGTCGCCTCGCGGCCTCCAGCGAACGCATCGGCCAGGCCATGGCGGCGTGGTATCCGGATCTGTCGTTGTCGGCGCTGGTGGGATTCCAGAGTCTGGGCGCGGCCGGCCTGCTCACGGCCAACAGCTTGCAAGCGCAAGGCGGACTGGGGCTGCGCTGGCGCCTGTTCGACTTCGGCCGCATCGACGCCGAGATAGCGCGCGCCAAGGGCGCCAATGCGGAGGCGCTGGCCCAATATCGCAAGAGCATGCTGAGCGCTGCCGAGGATGTGGAAAACGCCATCATGGCGCTGGTGCAACTGGAACAGCAAGCGCGCGAACTGGCGGCGCAGGTCGATGCCCAGCAGACCGCGCGCGGCAACGCCGAAGAAGCCTACAAGGGCGGCGTACTAAGCCTGGCCGAGGTGCTGACCGAAGACCGCCTGCTGCTGTCGGCGCAGGATGAGCTGGCCCAGGTGCACGCCGACAACGCGCGCGCGGCGGTATCGGTGTTCCGGGCGTTGGGTGGGGGGTGGTGATCGACGGGGTTGGGAAGAATCTCTTCTCCATTTCCCTCATCCCGGCGAAGGCCGGGATCCAGCGTCTTTCGTCGCACTTGGCGAGGTGGCGGAGATGCACGGCAAAAAGACGCTGGGCTCCTGCTTTCGCAGGAACGACAGTTAAGGAATAGCTTCGAACAGCTGCGGGTTCAAGTTGCCTCCTCCTTGTCGTTCCTGCGAAAGCAGGAACCCAGTGACGTGCGCCGCGCCTCATTGGCCGTGGCGCAGGCCGATTACCCCAGCATGCGCGCGCGCTGCGCCTCATACGATTTCAGGTGCAGGTAGGCCAGCTGCAGCAGCGTGGTCTTGGCGCCCTTGGCGTCGCCGCGACGGATCAGGTCGCCGACCACGTGGTCGGCCTCGACGCGGGCGTTGGCGCTGATGTCGCGGAACATCGAGGCGGTCAGCGTCGAGCCGTGCTCGGACAGCACGCCGCGTGTGCGGTTGTAGAAGGTCTCGCCCGGCTTGTAGCCCTGCAGCTCGGCGATGCCGGCGCATTCAGCCAGCACGCCTTCCAGGAATTGCGGACCGCCCGGTCCCTGCAGGATGTCGCCGATGGCGGCGCGCATCATCGAGGTGGCGCTCGCCAGCGTGGCCAGCATGGTCCATTTTTCCCACATCGATTGCAGGATGTTTTCGCTCAGGGTGACGTCGAAGCCGGCGCCGGACAGCGCTTCATGGATCTGGCGCGCACGTGCGGAAACACCGCCGGCGCACTCGCCGAAGGTCAGGCCGTGCACCGTGCCGAGATGGCGGATCACGCCGTCGGCGTCCATCGTGCTGGCCACCACGCACTGCCCGCCCAGGACGCGGTTGGCGCCGAAGCGTTGCTCCAGGATGTCGAGGTGTTGCATGCCGTTCAGCAGCGGCAGGATCACGGCGTCGCCGCCGATGGCCGGGGCTACCGAGGTGATCGCGTCGTCGAGGTCATAGGCCTTGCAGCTGAGGATGACCAGGTCGTACTTGGGTTGCAGCTCGCTGCTGCCGACCAGCTGCAGGTCATGCAGGGTGAGGTCGCCGGCCGGGCTCTTCACGCGCAGGCCGTGCTCGCGCAGCAGCGCGGCGCGCTTGTCGCGCACCAGGAAGGTGACGTCGCGACCGGCCTGCTGCAGACGCGCGCCGAAATATCCGCCGACTGCGCCGGCGCCTACGATCAGTATCTTCATGTTGTTCTCCTTATGGATGCGCACCGCCCTTGGCGTGGGCGTGGCTGCGTGCGGAGAACCTATTGTGCCCGCTTTGCGGCTTTCTTACCGGCGTCGGCGCAGGCGGCGGCTTGCTGATGCTCTTCGGCCAGGACCTGCGCGGCGCCGAAATGCTGCTCGCCCCAGGCGCGCAGCGCGGCGATCACCGGGCGCAAGGCGCGGCCGGAATCGGTCAACAGGTATTCGTCACGCGGCGGGTGCTGGTGATAGCGACGACGCTCCATGATGCCGGCCTCCACCAGCGCCTGCAGGCGCTTGGCGAGGATGGCCGGGGAGATGTCGAGACTGCGGCGGAACTGGTCGAAGCGCGTCTTGCCGGCGAAGGCGTCGCGCACGATCAGCACCGTCCACCATTCGCCGATCAGGTGCAGCGTGTGCGCCACCGGGCAATCCTGCAGCGACGCACCCTGGGCGCGTCGCGCACCGGACTCGTCAGCCGGCATGGGTCAGGTAGCGCTGCGCCGGATGGTTGCGCGAAAGATTCGGGCCGAGCGCGTGGCGCGCCGCGGTCAATGCGTTCCAGTCAGCCACGTCCGGCAGCGACGGGATGGTCACGCCCTCGCCCATGTCCAGCCCGGCCAGCGCGGCGTCGACCATGTCGTCGACTTCCATCAGCATCTCCGGGGGCAGCTGCGCGATGCTGCCGCCGGAGCGCTCCCAGATCTCGGTGCGGGTGGCGCCCGGCAACACGGCCTGCACGCGCACGCCCAAGGGGCCGAGCTCGGCCTGCATCGACTGCGACAGGTTCAGCACATAGGCCTTGGTGCCGCTGTAGGTGCCGTTGAACATTTCCGGCGCCAGCGCCAGCACCGAGGCGACGTTGATGATGTCGCCGCTGCCGCGCTTGCCGAAGGTGGCGGCGGCGGCCGCGGCCAGGCGCGTGACCGAGATCACGTTGAGCTGGATCATGGTTTCGTAGCGGTCGATGTCGGCGTCGATCAGCTTGCCCTGCACCGCCATGCCGGCGTTGTTGACCAGCACGGTAATGGTGTCGTCGGCGCGCAGGCGCTGCTCCACGCGCAGCAGCTCGTACTTGCTGGTGAGGTCGGCCGGGAACACTTCCACCTGCACGCCGTATTGGCTGCGGATGCCGGCAGCCACCTGCTCCAGGCGGGCGGCGTCGCGCGCCACCAGTACCAGGTCGTGTCCGCGCGCGGCCAGGCGATCTGCATACGTGGCGCCGATGCCGGTGGAGGCGCCGGTGATCAGGGCACGGCCCTTGGTTGCTTTGCTGTTCATTGCTGTTCCTTCTGTGCGTTGATGTTGCGTGGAGGAATGACGCCGGTGTACGGCTCGTCACTTTCATAAAGATAGTAACTAGCATTATAGAAGTAACCAAGCGGCTGTCAAGCGCCGCAAAGGGTCGCGATGGCCGTTGTGGCGTGAATGCACGCAGATGGCTGGCGGCAGACGGCGCGCGCAAATGAAAAAGGGCCGCACCAGACGGTGCGGCCCTTGGCCATTCATGGGAAGTCCGGAGCTACGCTAAGGCGCCAGCAGCATGTCCGGAATGCCGCGCACCACGCGTGCGAAGACGGCGGTGCTGCCCTGGGCGCGCGATACCACCAGCGCGCCGTGCATCATCACCAGCCCATCCTCGGCGCGGCGCGCGGCTTCGGCGGCGCTAAAGCCGGCGTCTTCCAGCACGGCGGCGATCAGCTTGATGGTGTTGCCAATGTTCTGCTTGAACTGTTGCTGGAAATAACCGGCCGCCTCGCCGATGGTGAACAGGTCGGTCAGGCAGGGCAACGTGCCCTTGGCGTAGAAGTCGCTCATGGCGGCGAAGTAGCGCTTGAGGCGCTTTTCAGGCTCGGCGTCGGAAGTGAGCAGGGGAATGATTTTCTCGCGCATCCAGTGCCCGACCACCTCCATTGCGGCCCGCCCCATATCGACCTTGCCGTTCGGGAAATAGTGATAGAGGCTGGACTTGCCCAGGCCGGTGGCGGCCGACAGCGTGGACAGGCTGGCGCCCTCGTAGCCGGAGCGACGAAATTCGGCGAGCAGGATTTGCGCGACTTCTTCACGCGAGAGACTGGGTGCGGGCATGGCGTTTTCTGTCTTTTCTGAAAGCTCCGGAACGGTGCGCGAGGCGCCGTGCGGCAATGTCGGCGCGGCTTTCGGCTGCGTTGGATTTCCCTGCAGGTGCAGGCGGAGCGCAGGATTTCAAGCGATTATAAGACCGCTTCGCTTCACGTGACGGGCTGCTTCCCGCGCGCCGGGATAAAAAATATTTTGCGCAACACCGGTTGACACACCCGTGCGCTACGATCTATTGTACCGATCGTTCGGTTCAAATTGTATCACATCGGCCGCACCGGCAGGTTCGTGCCTGCCCCACCTCAACACCCACCGGGAGAAAACATGTCAACGCAACAAGCCATCCGTCTCTACAGCTTCCCTTTGTCCGGCCACGTGCACCGCGTGAAGCTGCTGCTGTCCATGCTGGAACTGCCGCACGAAGTGATCGACGTCAACCTTGCCGGCGGCGAGCACAAAGGCGCCGAGTTCCTGAAGATGAATCCGCGCGGACAGATCCCGGTGATCGTGGACGGCGACGTCACGCTGTACGACTCGACCGCGATCCTGGTCTATCTCGCCAAGCGCTATGGCGGCGAACAATGGCTGCCCTCCGATCCGCTGGGTGCGGCGCATGTGCAGCAATTCCTGTCGTTGGCGGCCGGCGAGATCTTCGAGGGACCGAACCGCGTGCGCCTGGTGAAGCTGCTCAAGCGCGACCTCGACTACGCGCTGGCGCTGCAGAAGACACAATCGGTGCTGTCGCTGCTGGACCAGCACCTGGCCGGCCGCGCCTTCCTGGCCGCCGACCACGCCACCATCGCCGACCTGGCCTGCTACGCCTATGTGGCCCATGTGCCGGAAGGCGGCGTCGACCTCGCGCCTTATGCCAACGTGCGTAGCTGGATCGCCCGCGTGGAGCAGCTGCCGCGCTTTGTGCCGATGCAGGCCTCGCCGCACGCCCTGGCGGCCTGAGCCCGCACCGGGCCCACCCAAATCACCGCAACATGGAGATCGCCATGCCATCCCTTCCGTCCCTGCCCGCACCTGCGCCGGACATGCCGCACCAGGCCTTCCACCGGGGCGAGCTGCATGCGCAGCAGCGCGCCGGCATGCTGGAAAAGATGGCGGCGATCGGCCCGCGCGTGATCCGCGACTTCATGCCGGACCAGCATCGCGACTTTTTCCAGCAGTTGCCGTTCCTGGTGGTCGGCTCGGTCGATGCCTCGGGCCAGCCCTGGGCATCGATCATCAGCGGCGCGCCGGGCTTCATCCAGTCGCCCGACATGCACTCGCTGCAGGTGCGCGGCCTGCACCTTGCCGCGCAGGACCCGCTGGCCGCGAACCTGCATTCGGGGGCCAAGCTGGGCCTGCTCGGACTGGAGCCGCATACGCGCCGCCGCAATCGCGCCAACGGCGTGGTGCAGGCGCTGCAACAGGGCGGGCTGGATATCGCCATCGAGCAAAGCTTCGGAAACTGCCCGAAATACATTCAGGCCAGAAAGCCCGAGCTGCAGGACATTGCCGCCCTGCCCGCTGCCACAGTTACCGACAGCGCCGCGCTGACGCCGGCGATGACGGAGATGATCCGCCGCGCCGACACCTTCTTCATCGCCACCGCGCTGGCGGGTGACGATGCAGAGGCGCATGGCGACGGACATCGCCATGGCGCCGACGTCTCGCATCGCGGCGGCAAACCCGGCTTCGTGCGTGTCGACGGCGATCGCACGCTGACGGTGCCCGACTTCATCGGCAACTCCTTCTTCAACACCATCGGCAACCTGCTGGTGCAGCCGCGCGCCGGCTTGCTGTTCGCCGACTTCGACAGCAGCGCGCTGCTGTATCTGGCGATGACGGCCGAGGTGATCTGGGAGGGAGCGGAGGTGGAGGCGTTCGCCGGCGCGCAGCGGCTGATGCGCTTCACCGTGCAATCGGCGCGCCTGCTGGAAAATGCGTTGCCGCTGCGCTGGGGTGAGGCGGCGCTGTCGCCGTTCCTGGAGCCGACCGGCGCGTGGAATTGAGGTCAGGTGTTGTGACGGGTTCGTTGCCATGCTTCGTTCAGCGAGCGTCGCGGCACGACAAACGACACTGGGTCCTGACCTGCGTCAGGACGACAAGGAAGAGAGAGTTTGAACCTTGGGTGGTTGAAATTTCCCCCGTCCTGTCGTCCCGGCGAAGGCCGGGACCCAGCGTCGTTGAATGCATCTTCTGCACAAAGAAAATAGAAAAAGGGCGCTGATCCCTCAGCGCCCTTTCTCCAGCGACTCCACACACTGCACCGCGGAGCCGGATCCTCAAACCACTTGCCTGAACTTACACCGCGCTCACATCCAGCGCCGCTTCAGTCTTCTCGATCACTTCTTC
The DNA here is from genome assembly GCF_017814915.1 of Herbaspirillum sp. LeCh32-8. Classification (GTDB taxonomy): domain Bacteria; phylum Pseudomonadota; class Gammaproteobacteria; order Burkholderiales; family Burkholderiaceae_D; genus Herbaspirillum. The sequence continues at coordinate 220,528 of NZ_JAGIPZ010000003.1, forward strand.
CTTGGTCACGCCGGTCGCCAGCTCGATCAGCTTCAGGCCGTTCGGGGTGACGTCGATCACGCCGAGGTCGGTGATGATGCGGTTGACCACGCCCACGCCGGTCAGCGGCAGGTTGCACTCCTTCAGGATCTTCTTGGAGGTGGAGCCGTCCTTGGCCTTGGCCACGTGCTCCATCAGCACCACCACGCGGCCGACGCCGGCCACCAGGTCCATCGCGCCGCCCATGCCCTTGACCATCTTGCCGGGGATCATCCAGTTGGCCAGGTCGCCGCGACCCGACACTTGCATCGCGCCGAGGATGGCGATGTTGATCTTGCCGCCGCGGATCATGCCGAAGGAATCGGCCGAGCTGAAGAAGGACGAGCCGGGGATGGTGGTGACGGTCTGCTTGCCGGCGTTGATCAGGTCGGGGTCAACCTTGTCTTCGGTCGGGAACGGGCCGATGCCCAGGAGGCCGTTTTCGGACTGCAGCCACACTTCGATGTTGTCGGGAACGTGGTTCGCCACCAGGGTCGGCAAGCCGATGCCGAGGTTGACGTAGAAGCCGTCTTGCAATTCCTTGGCTGCGCGCGCAGCCATTTCATCTCTGGTCCATGCCATTTGTCTGTCTCCTTATGCGCGCACGGTGCGTTGTTCGATGCGCTTCTCAGGCGTGGCGTTGACCACGATGCGGTGCACGAAAATGCCGGCGGTGTGGATCTGGTCCGGATCGAGCTGGCCGACTTCGACCAGTTCTTCCACCTCGACCACGGTGATCTTGCCGGCCATCGCGACGTTCGGGTTGAAGTTGCGCGCGGTCTTGTTGAAGACCAGGTTGCCGGCCTTGTCGGCCTTCTGCGCCTTGACCAGCGACACGTCGGCCACCAGCGAACGCTCCATCACGTACTTGGCGCCATCGAATTCGCGGATCTCCTTGCCTTCGGCCACCAGCGTACCGACGCCGGTCTTGGTGAAGAAGGCCGGGATGCCGGCGCCGCCGGCGCGCAGCTTTTCCGCCAGCGTGCCTTGCGGGGTGAATTCCAGTTCCAGTTCGCCGGCCAGGTACTGGCGCTCGAACTCCTTGTTCTCGCCGACGTAGGACGCGATCATTTTCTTGATCTGGCGGGTGGAGAGCAGCTGGCCCAGGCCGAAGCCGTCGACGCCGGCGTTGTTGGAAATGGCGGTCAGATTCTGCACGCCCGAATCACGCAGGGCGGCGATCAACGCCTCGGGGATGCCACACAAGCCAAAGCCGCCGACTGCGATGATCTGGCCGTCCTTGACGATGTCTTTCAACGCGGTGGCCGCGTCTGGATACACTTTATTCACAAGTCTCCTTTCGGCTCTTTTGTTCCGAGCATAACTGCACTAATGGCATTAAAAAGCGCCAATCATCATAGGTCAGCGAAATAGGCCATACAATACGGTAAAAATACCTGGCGCAATGCAGCATACACCGTCCGCTGCGCCGGACGCCGCCAGGTTCGAGGGAACCCGCACAGATTCGCAGCACACCATGAGCACGCCACCGCCCATCGACTTCGAACAGGTCTTCATGCATGCCCCGATCGGCATGTGCGTCTCGCATAACCGCATCATCCAGCAGGGCAACCTGGCGATGGCGGCCATGTTCGGCTACGAGGTCGGCGATCTGAAGCTGATGTCGTTCCAGCAGATCTATCCCACCGCCGACGAGTTCGAGCGCACCGGCCTGCGCCTGGTGCCCATTCTCAACGAAAAGGGTTTCTACTCCGACGAACGCATCATGAAGCGCTCCAGCGACGAGATGTTCTGGTGCCACGTCACCGGCCATTCGCTGGTGCAGGGCGACCCGCACGCGGCCGGCATCTGGACCTTCGAGGACGTGAGCGCCAAGCGCCCTATCGCTCCCGGCCTGACGCCGCGCGAGCGCGAGATCGCGGCGTTGTTGGTGGAGGGCAAGACCAGCAAGCTGATCGCGCGCCAGGTGGAGCTGAGCCCGCGCACGGTGGAAATGCACCGCGCGCGCCTGATGCGCAAGTTCGCGGCGTCGACCTCTTCCGAACTCGTCCACAAACTCCTTAGCATCACGCCCTGATCTTTACCGGCAACACGCCGGCCGCCTTTCGGAAGAATTGCTCAGAAGGGTTGATCGGCGAAACGTTCCGCCAGGAAATCCAGCATGGTGCGCAAGGTCGCCGGCATGTGTTTGCGGGAGCCGTAGACGGCGTACATCCCCAGTCGCGTCGGCTCGTACTCCGGCAGCAGCGCCACCAGTTGCCCTGAAGCGACCAGCGGCCCCACCGAATAGGCCGGCATATGGCCGATGCCCACCCCGGCCAGCACCGCCTGCAGCAGCACCGTCACCTCGTTGGCGCTGATGCTGCCGCCTACCGCCACCGACAAGGACTTGCCGCCGCGCGTCTTGGGCTCGAACTGCCACAGGCTGCGGCCGACGTAGGAGTGCGTCAGGCAATTGTGCAGGGCCAGGTCCTCCACCTTCTTCGGCGTGCCATGGCGCGCCAGATATTCCGGCGTGGCGCAGATCACCGAATGGCAGGTCGCCAGCCGGCGCGCGATCAGATTGGGCTCCAGCCGCGTGGTCATGCGAATGGCCAGGTCGATGCGTTCCTCCACCAGGTTCACCGTACGGTCCAGCGCCACCAGGTCGACCGCGACCTCGGGATAACGGCGGCCGTAATCCACCACCGCCTGCACCAGCTGGGTCTGCGTGAAAGAGGTGCTGGACGTGATGCGCAGCAGGCCGCGCGGCGTCTCGGTCGGCGCGTCCACGGCGTGGCGCAGATCGTCGGAAAACTCCAGCATCTGCCGGCAGCGCGGCAGGATCTCGTTGCCGGCCGGCGTGAGCGACAGGCGCCGCGTGGTCCGGTGCAGCAGCCGCGCGCCCACCCATTCCTCCAGCTCGGCCACATAGCGCGACACCACCGGCCGCGACAGGTCCAGCTGCTGGGCCGCAGCCGACAGGCTGCCGCTGTCGACCACCGTCACGAATACCCGCATTGCGGTCAAGCGATCCATCGACGCACCTATCTGAACGTTTTTAGAAACAAACTGTGATGGATTATGCTGTTTTTCAAACGCAAAAGCGAACCTATCATGGGCACTCCTGATGACCAACCGCTACCGATACGGAGCCCGCCCATGCCCTTCCCCACCCGCCTACTGCGCCGCGCGCTGACCGTCGCCGCTGCCAGCCTGATCGCCGCCGGCGCGCACGCCGCGACGCCTCTCACGCTGGATGTCTACAACCCCGGCCGCGACGCCATCTTCCCGGTCAGCTCGGTGCTGGTCAGCGGCGAACGCGAGGCCATCCTGGTCGATGCCCAGTTCGGCAAGCGCGAAGCGCAACAGGTGGTGGACAAGATCCGCGCCAGCGGCAAGACGCTGACCACCATCTACATCAGCCACGGCGACCCGGACTTCTACTTCGGCCTAGATACCATCCACCGCGCCTATCCGGACGCGAAGATCGTCGCCACCCCGCAGACCGTGGCGCATATCCGCCAGACCGTGCAGGGCAAGCTGGCCTACTGGGGCCCCAAGCTGGGCGACAACGCGCCGGCCGCGACTATCGTTCCCGAACCGCTCAAGGGCCGCACCCTGACGCTGGAAGGCCGCAAGCTGGAAATCACCGGCCTCGACGGCCCGCAGCCCGACCGCAGCTTCGTGTGGATCCCGTCGCTGAAGGCGGTGGTGGGCGGCGTGGTGGTGGACGGCAAGCTGCACGTGTGGACTGCCGACACGCAAAGCCTGCAATCGCGCAAGGATTGGCTCAAGACGCTGGCCCGCATCGAAAAGCTGAAACCGGCGGTGGTGGTGCCGGGCCACTTCGCGCAAGGCGCGCCGCTGAACATCGACTCCGTGCGCTTCACCCGTGATTACCTGAAGGCCTTCGACATCGAAGCCGCCAAGGCGGCCGATTCCGCCGCGCTGGTGGCGGCCATGCTGCAACGTTATCCGGACCTCGGCGACAGCGACTCGCTGGAACTGTCGGCCAAGGTCATCAAGGGCGAAATGAAGTGGCCGTAAGCCGCGCCACCGCCTCCCTTTATCCATTCAACGCACGACCCCATTCATCCACGAAAGGACATCACATGAACATCGCACTCATCGGCGCCTCCGGCAATGTCGGCAGCCGCATCCTGGCCGAAGCCCTGCGCCGTGGCCACAAGGTCATCGCCATCGCCCGCGACGCCGGCAAGATCGCCACGGCCGACAACGTCACCGCCCGCAGCGCCGACGTCAAGGACACCGCCTCACTGGCCGCCGCCATCAGCGGCGCCGACGTGGTGGTCTCCAGCGGCCGCTTCGCCAACTTCAAGGCGGCCGACGTGCTGCCCGCGCTGAAGCAGGCCGGCGTCAAGCGCCTAGCCGTGGTGGGCGGCGCCGGCAGCCTGCAGATTGCACCAGGCAAGGCGCTGATCGACACTCCGGAATTCCCCGCCGAATACAAGCCGGAAGCCTCGGCCGGCCGCGAATTCCTGAACGACCTGCGCGCAGAAAATGAGATCGAGTGGACCTTCCTCTCGCCGTCCGCCCTGTTCGTCGCGGGCGAGCGCACCGGCAAGTTCCGCCTCGGTACCGACCAGCTGCTGGCGGCCGCCGACGGCAAGAGCTGGATCTCCTACGAGGACTACGCCATCGCCCTGCTGGACGAACTGGAACAGCCCAGGCACGTGCGCGCACGCTTCACCGTAGGCTACTGATCTGCCGGGAACGCCATGCGCGATGCTCCAGCATCACGCATGGCGTCTGCCGGTTTTACGGATTCAATTTGCAGGATCGAATGACATGACTTCACCCGCCAACGTGCTGCATTACATCCACGACCCGCTGTGCGGCTGGTGCTACGGCGCGGCGCCGCTGGTGGCGGCCGCGCGCGCGGTGTTGCCGGTGCAGGCGCACGGCGGCGGCATGATGGCCGGCCGCAACCGCCGCCCGGTCAATGCCGAGCTGCGCAACTACGTAATGCCGCACGATCGCCGCATCGCGCAAATGACCGGACAGGTGTTCGGCGATCACTACTTCAACGGCCTGCTGACCGACGCCACGGCGGTATTCGACTCGGCGCCCCCGATCGCCGCCGTGCTGACGGTGCAGGCGCTCAAGGGCGAGGACGCCGGGCTGGACATGCTGGCCGCGATTCAGCGCGCCCACTACCAGGACGGCCGCCGTATCGCCGACCAGGCGACGCTGGCCGAACTGGCGCAATCGCTGGGCGTGGACGCCGAGGCATTTGCGCAGACCATGCGCAAGGTGGAGGAAGACGAGTTGGCGCGTCATATCGACGCCAGCCGTGAGCTGCTGAACTACGTAGGCGGGCGCGGCTTCCCCACCTTCGTCCTGCAACGCGGCGATACGCTGGAGGTGCTCGACACGGGCATGTGGCTAGGGCGACCGGATGAATGGGCCGCGTTCTTGCGGCAGGAAACCGGCGGCGATATCAAGGGCGACAACGGCGCGCCGGTCGCGCAATGCGATATCGACGGCGGCCGTTGCTGATTTGGCCGTATTGCAATGTCGCTGTTCCTGAGAGCGCGGAATCCGGCGACGCTTTTCGTGCATTGACGGGGTTCAACGACGCTGGGTTCCTGCTTTCGCAGGAACGACGCCGAAGAGATAGCTCGAACCTCCTGCGGTGAAGCTCCCCTCCTGCTTGTCGTCCCGGCGAAGGCCGGGACCCAGTGACGTTTGTAGTGCCGCGACGATCGTTGAACGACGCGCGGGTTCCTGCTTTCGCGGGAACAACGCTGAAGAGATAACTCGAACCTCCTGCGGTGAAGCTCGCCTCCTGCTTGTCGTCCCTGCGAACGCAGGGACCCAGTGACGTTTGTCGTGCGCCGACGACCACGGCACAAGGCAAGGAATTACAAAGGCAATCCCAGGGCCTTCAACTGTTCCCGCGTCTGCGCCGCATCCACGTGATGGATGCCGTGCCAGCCCAGCGCCTGAGCCGCTTCAATATTCTTTTTCACATCATCGATAAACACCAGCTCACCCGGCTTCAGGTCAACCAGGTGACGGCGATAACGCGCCAATGCGATCTCATAAATCCGCGCATCCGGCTTGATGCATTTCTCTACGCCGGAGACCACGATGTCCTGGAACACATTGAGGAAATCGTAGTTGTCGCGCGCATAGGGAAATGTCTCGGCCGACCAGTTGGTCAAGCCGAACAGCGGCACCTGCCGGGCGTGCAATTGCTGCAGCAGCGCCACGCCGTCGTCCAGCGGGCCGCGCAGCATTTCCTTCCAGCGATCGTAGAAGGCGCGAATCAGGCTCTCGTGCTGCGGATGCTGCGCCACCAGCGCGGCGGTGCCGTCGGCCAGCGAACGGCCGCCGTCCTGCTGGACGTTCCAGTCGGGGGAGCAGACGTCGGTGAGGAAGTGCAGGCGCTCGGCGTCGTCCGCGATCAGGTGCCGGTAGACATGCAGCGGACTCCAGTCGAACAGGACGCCGCCAAAGTCAAACACGACGGCGCGGATACCGGAGGAGGAGACGGGAATGGTCATGCGTGGCATCCTCAAGAAAATGGGCGTTCCATTCTACTGCCGCGCCACCGGCGTCGCGTGAAGAAGTGTAAGCGCCGGGCGCTCGCTGCAGCTACAGCGAGCGGAAGAACTCGAACAACTCCGGCGCGTCGGCATAGCCGACGTTGAAACGAAAACTCGCCCGCTCCGGCGCGGCCAGGTGGAAGAAGTCGCCGGGCGCGAGCCAGATGCCTTTCTGGCGCGCGCGGTCGGCGATCTCGCGCGCCGACAGGTCGCTGCCTTCCAGCGTGGCCCAAGTGAACATGCCGCCGCGCGCGGCGGTGAACGGCGTCAGCCCGGCTTCGGCCAGCTTGGCGTTGAGGGTGGACTGCGCGTTGAGCAAGGTCGCGTTCAGGGTCTGCACGTGGCGGCGGTGGTGGCCCTCGGTCAGCACGTTGTGCACCAGGCGCTCGTTGATCTCGGAGTTGGTCAGGGTCAACACCATCTTGGTGTGCACGATCTGGCGCGCCAGTTCGCGCTGGCAGGCGACATAGCCGACGCGCAGCGAGGGCGCGATGGTCTTGGAGTAGCTGCCCACGTAGATCACACGTTGCAAACCGTCCAGCGCCGCCAGCATGGGATCGGTGGCCTGGCCCAGCTCGCGGAAGATGTCGTCCTCCACCACCCAGAAACCATGGCGCTCGGCCGCCTGCAGCACGCGCATGGCGCAGGCCGGGGTGTAGGAGGTGCCGGTAGGGTTCTGCAGCACGCTGGTGGTGAAAAACATCTTGGGCTGGTGGGCGCGCGCCAGCGACTCCAGCTGTTCGGTGTCGACCCCGCCGGGGGTGCGCGGCACGCCGATCACGTTCAGCCCGGCCAAGCGCAGCATGGCGATCAGGTTGCAGTAGCCGGGGTCATCGATCATCACGGTGTCGCCGGGCTGGGTCATGGTGCGGATCACCAAATCCAGCGCCTGCGTCGCACCGTGCGTGGTGAGCACCTGGTCGATCGCCACATCCAGCGCCCAGTGACCGAGGAACTGCGCGATCAGCTGGCGCAGCGGCGCATATCCGAAGGGATGGCCGTAGCCGACCTGCTGCGCACCGGGCGAGCGGATGATGCGACGCTCGGCCTGGTGCAGGCCTTCGTCGTTCAACCACTTGCCGGGCAGCCAGCCGCAGCCGGCCTTGATCGGCACGCGTTCGTCGGCAAACATTTCCGACAGCAGCCAGGCCGAGTCGATCATCGGTTCGTGCGGCGTGAATACCGCACGCGCCCCGCCCTGCCCGGCGCGCGCGGCGACGAAGAACCCGGCCCCGCGCCGCGCCAGCAGCATGCCGCGCGCGACCAGTTGCTCGTAGGCCTCGACCACCGTGGAGGCGCCGATGCTGTGGCTCTCGGCCAGCTGTCGCACCGAGGGCAGGCGCTCGCCGGAACGCAGCTCGCCGCGCTCGATCAGCAGCGCCAGGCCATCGGCCACCTGCTCCACCAGCCGGGCGGCGGTATTTCTTTGCAAATCCAGTTGCAGCGGCACGCGCTGGAGCTTGGCCATGGGCATTCCTCTGGGCATATCTAGGCTTGACCGGCTACTTCATTGCCGGCTCGGCGCAAGTGTTTTGTTTTATCTAAAAGTGTATTGCTTGCTGTTCAGGCGTTGGCGCAATCCAGGAAACGCCGACATGCCAGTCGCAATTCCGCAGCACGACGGGCCTCTTCGGGGATTCAGCGGCACCCGTCCCGTAGTTGCTCCACGCCACTGTTCCCGGCGAATGAATCAACACAGTTCACCGCAACAACCAATACAGTTTCAGATCAAATTGAAAAGTGTAGCTAACAATACTGCGACTGTCTGGCAATAATCAAGTCGTTCTCAACTTCGACCACAGATGGTGCGCCCCATGTCCAACACCGAACAGAAAGCCGGCCTCTCCGCTTACTGGATGCCCTACACCGCCAACCGCAATTTCAAGGCCAGCCCGCGCATGCTGGTCTCGGCCGAAGGCATGCATTACCGCGACGACGCCGGCAACGCCATCCTCGACGGCACCGCCGGCCTGTGGTGCGTGCCGCTGGGCCACGCCCATCCCAAGATCGTGTCGGCCGTGCAAAAGTCGGTGGCCACGCTGGACTACGCGCCGTCCTTCCAGCTCGGCCACCCGAGCGCCTTCGAACTGGCCGAGCGCCTCAAGGCCTACACCGGCAACCGCTTCGCCAACGTGTTCTACACCGGCTCGGGTTCGGAGTCGGTGGACACGGCGCTGAAGATCGCGCTGGCCTATCACCGCGCCAAAGGCAATGCCACCCGCACCCGCATGATCGGCCGCGAGCGCGGCTATCACGGCGTGGGCTTCGGCGGCATGTCGGTGGGCGGCATCGGCGGCAACCGCAAGACCTTCAGCCCGCTGCTGCTGCAAGGCGTCGATCACCTGCCGCACACGCACAACCTGGAAAAGAACGCCTTCACCAAGGGCGAGCCGGAATACGGCACGCACCTGGCCGATGAGCTGGAGCGCATCGTGGCCCTGCACGACGCCTCCAACATCGCCGCCGTGATCGTCGAGCCGGTGGCCGGATCGACCGGCGTGCTGGTGCCGCCCAAGGGTTACCTGAAGCGCCTGCGCGAGCTGTGCACCAAGCACGGCATCCTGCTGATCTTCGATGAAGTGATCACCGGCTTCGGCCGCCTGGGCACCCCGTTCGCCTCCGACTACTTCGACGTCGAACCCGACATCTTCACCACCGCCAAGGGCCTGACCAACGGCGTGGTGCCGATGGGCGCGGTGTTCGTGAAGAAGGAGATCCACGACGCCTTCATGAACGGGCCGGACGGCATCGAGCTGTTCCACGGCTACACCTATTCCGGCCACCCGCTGGCCTGCGCCGCCGGCTTGGCCTCGCTGGACGTGTTCCAGCAGGAAGGCGTGCTGGAGCATGCGCAATCGGTGTCGGACTACTTCCAGGACGCCGCCCACGCGCTGCGCGGCTTGCCGCACGTGGTCGACGTGCGCACCATCGGCCTGATCGCCGGCATCGAACTGGCCTCGATCGAAGGCCGCGTCGGCGCGCGCGCCTACGACGCTTTCGTGCGCGCCTTCAACGACGGCATCCTGATCCGCGTGACCGGCGACATCATCGCGCTGTCGCCGCCGCTGATCATCAACAAGCAACAGATCGACGAGCTGTTCGGCAAGCTGGCCGCGATCCTCAAGACGCTGGCCTAAACACATTCGGAGCAACAGGCAACAATGGAAAAAATCACTCACTACATCGGCGGCAAGCGCGTCGCCACCACCAGCGGCCGCTACGCCGACGTCTTCAACCCGGCGCTGGGCGTGCCTGCGGCGCAAGTCGCGCTGGGCACGGCCGATGAGGTCGATGCCGCCGTCAAGTCCGGCGCCGCCGCCTTTGCGGCATGGTCCAACACGCCGCCGCTGACCCGCGCGCGCGTGCTGTTCCGCTTCCTGCACCTGATCCAGCAGCGCGCCGACGACTTCGCCCGCATCATCGTGCGCGAACACGGCAAGACCTTTTCGGATGCGCAAGGCGAAGTCGCGCGCGGTATCGAGATCGTCGAATTCGCCGCCGGCATTCCGCAGATGCTGAAGGGTGAATACACCGACCAGATCGCACGCGGCATCGACGCCTGGTCGATGCGCCAGCCGCTGGGCGTGGTGGCCGGCATCACGCCGTTCAACTTCCCGGCGATGGTGCCGATGTGGATGTTCCCGATCGCGATCGCCTGCGGCAACAGCTTCGTGCTGAAGCCCTCCGAGCGCGACCCTTCGGCTGCGCTGCTGATCGCCGAACTGCTGCAGGAAGCCGGCCTGCCCGACGGCGTGTTCAACGTCATCCAGGGCGACAAGGTCACCGTCGATGCCTTGCTGGACCATCCGCAAGTGAAGGCCATCAGCTTCGTCGGCTCGACCCCGATCGCTGAATACATCTACGCCCGTGGCTCGGCCAAGGGCAAGCGCGTGCAGGCGCTGGGCGGCGCCAAGAACCATATGGTGGTGATGCCCGACGCCGACATGCAGCTGGCGGTCGACGCCCTGATGGGCGCGGCCTTCGGCTCGGCCGGCGAGCGCTGCATGGCGATCTCGGTGGCGGTGGCGGTGGGCGCGGCTGGCGACAAGCTGGTGGAAGCGCTGGCCGAGCGCGCGCGCAGCCTGAAGATCAACGAAGGCAATGTGGCCGGCGCCGAGATGGGCCCGGTGGTCACCGCTGCGGCCAAGGAACGCATCGAAGGCCTGATCGCGCGCGGCGTGGAAGAAGGCGCCAAGCTGGTGGTCGACGGCCGCGGCTACAAGGTGCCGGGCTTCGAGAAAGGTTTCTTCGTCGGCGGCACGCTGTTCGACCACGTTACGCCCGAGATGACGGTGTACAAGGAAGAGATCTTCGGCCCCGTGCTGTGTGTGCTGCGCGCGCCCGACATCGCCAGCGCGGTGGAACTGATCAACGCCCATGAATACGGCAACGGCGTGGCGGTCTACACCCGCGACGGCGGCGTGGCGCGCGAGTTCGTGCGCCAGATCGAAGTCGGCATGGTCGGCGTGAACGTGCCGCTGCCGGTGCCGATGGCTTTCTCCAGCTTCGGCGGCTGGAAGCGCAGCCTGTTCGGCGACCATCACATGTACGGACCGGAGGGCGTGCGCTTCTACACCCGGGCCAAGGCAGTGATGCAGCGCTGGCCCAACACTGCCAGTGCAGGCGCGGAATTCGCGTTCCCGCAGATGAAATGATGTGACGAAAACCGGCATGAACTCTTCATGCCGGTTTTCATTTTCCGGCACGCAAAATCGTTGCCGGTTGTTGGTGCAGCAAGGGCCAGCGTATGGTGCATGTGCAGGCGGATAAAAGAAAAAACGCACCGCAATGTCGATGAAAATTTTTGTGCGCACAGAGAGAGGAAAACAAGCACAATCAGGTTTCGCTTTTTGAGCGGATGCGCATGCCGGAGGCGTCTCGCAGGATGGGATGAATCCAGGCAAGCGCAGTGCAGGAGCAGCAATAAAAAATGCCTGCATGCGGATCGGCGGGAACACGTCGGCGGCATGAAGAGCAGGCAAAAAAGTTCGGAGACAAAGTCATACCCAGTGGCCAGGAGGAGCCCACATGATCGTTCGCATCATGCCCGGCGACATGCGGCGGCTTTATACGCCGACCGGCATCGCTCTCCAGCGGCAATCACGTCGTTTTCCGTCTGAACGGAACGCGGCGCGTTCGTGTTTTCCCCGGCTTATCCGTGTCTTCCCGACGGAGGGTTGCGCTCGTCCACGCGCTTGAATATTCCGTTCGCCCGCATCGCATCGTCGATGCCTTGGGCATGGAATTTGCGTTGAACACCGTTGAAGTTTTCGTAGATGTCACCTGTCGTTTTTAATCCTGAGGGAGATGTGAATATGATCAGTCGTCGCGATTTTCTGAAGCTGTCCGCACTTGCCGCGCCGGGCGCGCTAACTTTCAACGATGTGTTCGCGCAAGCCGACGCAATCTCCTTCGGCTGTCCGGTGCCGATGTCGGGCCCCTTCGCCGCCAACGGCAAGTTCGCCGACATGGGCATGAAGCTGGTGCTGCAAAAATACGGCAAGGTGCTGGGCAAGAACACCAGCTACGTGACCCTGGACACCGAAGGCAAACCGGCCACCGCCGTGCGCAAGATGCAGGAGACCATCGAGAAGGGCACGCGCTTCTTCGCCGGCGGCATCCTCTCCGGCGAAGCGCTGGCCATGGGCAAGGAAGCCGACAAGGCCGGCAGCATCTTCATCACCACCGCCGGCGCCGATGAAATCACCGGCAGCGACTGCAACCGCGCCACCTTCCGCTGGTCGGTGCCGACCTTCGGCGCCATCGAGCAGACCGTGCGCCCGCTGCTGGAAAAGATGCCCAACGCCAAGCGCTGGTACACCATCACCCCGCAGTACGTGTTCGGCGAAGGCCTGTTGAGCGCCGCCAAGAACATCTTCAAGGAAAAGGGCGTCGAACACGTCGGCAACAGCTATCACTCGCTGACCGAGAAGGAATTCTCCGGCTACCTGACCAACGCCATGGCGGCCAAGCCGGACGTGCTGCTGCTGCTGAACTTCGGTTCGCAGTCGTCGGACACGCTGCGCCAGGCGGTCAGCTTCGGCATGAAGAACAACTGTACGATCCTGATGGCCTGGGCCTCGGGCCTGGAACAGTTCGAAACGCTGGGCGCGGATATCTGCGACGGCGTCTACTTCGGCGCGCAATACTGGCACGCGATCGACTCGCCGTTCAACAAGGAGTTCGTCAAGCTGGTCAACGACACGCTGAAGATCGATCCCAACTACAGCCTGGCCGGCTCCTACATCTGCACCAAGATCATGCTGGACGCCATCATCAAGGCCAACAGCACCGATCCCAAGGCCGTCATTGCGACCATGGAAGGCATGAAATACGAAGGCCTGACCGGCACCGAGGAAATCCGCAAGGGCGACCACCAGGTCATCAAGAACTATTACCTGCTCAAGGGCAAGGCAAAGTCGAAGATGGCCAACAAGAACGACTATGCGGACATCGTGTCGTCGGGCAAGTCGTTCCTGCCGTTGGACAAGACCATGTGCAAACTGTAAGCAAGCGGTAGCCACTTCCGTCGTCCCTGCGAAAGCAGGGACCCAGCGTCGTTGAACGGCTGTCGAGCCACAACGAACGTTGAACGCCACTGGGTTCCCGCCTGCGCGGGAACGACGGGCAAGTGGCGGAAGCAACGGCGGAGGACGACGTAGCCGCCTCTTCCTCTGCAAACCCAAGCACTTCCGTATCGAGGTCTCATGAATATCTATCTGCTGCAGATCGCCAACGGCGTCGGCATCGGCATGCTCTACTTCCTGCTGGCGGTGGGCCTGTCCATCGTGTTCGGGCTGCTGCGCTTCGTCAATTTCTCACACGGCGCCTTCTTCCTGCTGGGCGCCTACCTGTGCTTCCAGATCGTCGACATGGGCATCAGCTTCTGGTGGTCGCTGCTGGTGGCGCCGGTGATCGTCGGCCTGTTCGCCTGGGTGGTGGAGCGCTTCGTGCTGCGCCATGTGTATGCGCTGCCGCACCACTTTCATATTCTCTTCACCGTCGGCCTGGCGCTGGTGCTGCAGGAGGCGGTGATCTCCGCCTGGGGCCCGCTGGGCAACAACGTCTCGCCACCCGATCTGCTGCAGGGCGTGGTGATGGCCGGCGGCTTCGTCTATCCCAAGTACCGGCTGTTCGTGATCGGCCTGACTGCGGTGATGGCGGTGATCCTGTGGTGGGTGCTGGAAGGCACGCGCCTGGGCTCGATCGTGCGCGCCGGCAGCGAATCCACCGAGATGGTGTCGTTGCTGGGCCTGAACATCAACCGCATCTTCAGCCTGGTGTTCGCGCTGGGCGCAGCCACCGCCGGCCTGGCCGGCGCGCTGGCCGCGCCGATCCGCGGCGCCGATCCGTTCATGGGCGTGGAAGCGCTGGGCATCGCCTTCGTGGTGGTGGTGGTGGGCGGCCTGGGCAGCTTCTGGGGCGCGCTGATCGGCGGCATCCTGGTGGGCATCGTGCAAAGCGTGATGAGCACGGTGTGGTCCGAGGGCGCGCACCTGATGATCTACGTCGCCATGGCCGCAGTCATGCTGCTGCGCCCCAACGGCCTCCTGGGCCGACCCGGCGCGGCGTGAAGGAAGGAACAGACACATGAAACATATCGCGCATTTCCGCTATACCCTGCTGGCCGCCGCGGTCGCGCTGCTGTTGCCGCTGTGCGTGGGCTCCGGCACGCTGGCCACCGAGGTGCTGGTGTTCGCGCTGGCCGCGCTGGGCTGCAACCTGCTGCTGGGTTACACCGGACTGATGTCGTTCGGCCAGGGCATCTTCTTCGGCGTGGGCAGCTATACCGCCGGCGTGGTGCTGCTGCAGCTGAAGCTGCCGCTGTTGCCCACGCTGGTCCTGGCCGCCGCCGGCGGCGCGGTGGCGGCGCTGCTGGTGGGCTGGTTCTCGATCCGCCAGCGCGGCACCTACTTCGTGATGCTGACGCTGGCCTTTGCCCAGATGTTCTACTTCCTGGCCTACACCCTGAAGGACGTCACCGGCGGCGACAACGGCCTGCTGGACATCCCGCGCCCGCCGCTGTCGGTGTTCGGCGCGACGCTGCTGCCGACCACGTCCTCCTGGCAGTACTACACGGTGGTGGCGATCCTGTTCGTGCTGGTGTTCTGGCTGCTGCAGCGGGTGGTGGATTCAGTGCTGGGCCGCACCCTGCTGGCGGTGCGCGACAACGAGGCGCGCGCCTCGGCGCTGGGCTATGACATCCGCCTGCTCAAACTCGCCGCCTTCGTGATCTCGGGCGCGGTCACCGGTCTTGCCGGCGGCCTGCACGCGATGATGACCGGCGTGGCGCCGCTGTCCAACATCGAGTATCACACCAGCGAGTCGATCCTGATCATGACCGTCATCGGCGGCACCGGCAACCTGTTCGCCTCAGTGCTGGGCGCATCGTTCTACGTGCTGGCCGGCAACTGGCTGTCGACGCTTTGGCCGCGCTGGCTGATGCTGCTGGGCTTCCTGCTGATCGCGGTGAGCCTATACATGCAGAAGGGCCTGTTCGGCCTGGCGGTCAAACTGATGACGCTGCTGCGTCCGGCCAAAGCGCAAGCCTCCGATGAGGCCCCCAAGATCAACGCCAAGGAGAAGCATTCATGAGCGCGCCCATCCTGCAGGCGGTGAACGTGACCAAGCGCTACGGCAAGTTCACCGCCGTCAACAGCATCACGCTGGACATCCTGCCCGGCACCGTGCATTCGGTGATCGGCCCCAACGGCGCCGGCAAGACCACGCTGTTCCACACGCTGACCGGCACCGTGCCAATCACCGAGGGCAGCATCCGGGTCGAGGGCGAGGAAGTGGCCCACCTGCCCGGTTACAAGCGCGTGCAGAAAGGCCTGGCGCGCTCGTTCCAGGTGACCAGCCTGTTCCCCAACCTGTCGGTGCGAGAGAACCTGCGCCTGGCCGCGCAGGGCCGCGAACCGCTGGCGGCGTTGAACCCGTGGCGGCGCGCCGAACAGATGCACACCGCCTGCGAGCTGGCCGATGAGCTGATCGCCCGGCTGTCGCTGCACAACGTGGCCTTGCGGCCCTCGTCGGAACTCTCACACGGCCAGCAGCGTCGGCTGGAGGTAGGCATGGCGATGGCCGGCCAGCCCAAGGTGATCTTCCTCGACGAGCCGACCTCGGGCATGGGCATCGACGACATCGCCGACATGAAGCGCCTGATCCACAGCCTGCGCGAGGACTACACCGTCGTGCTGATCGAGCACAACATGGACATCGTGATGGACATCTCCGACCGCATCACCGTCATGCAGCTGGGCCAGATCCTGGCGCAAGGCAAACCCGACGAGATTCGCAATGACGAACGCGTGCGCCGCGCCTATCTCGGCAGCATGATTACCGGAGGCCGAGCATGATCCTGCAAGTGGAAGACGTTCACGGCTACTATGGCAAGAGCCACATCCTGCAGGGCGTGTCGCTGCAGGTGGATACCGGCGAAGTGGTGACGCTGCTGGGCCGCAACGGCGCCGGCAAGACCACCACGTTGAAGAGCATCGTCGGCGTGGTGCCGCCGGCGCAGGGGCGCGTGCTGTTCGAGGGCCAGCAGGTCAGCGGCCTGCCGCCGCACAAGATCGCCGCGCGCGGCGTGTGCCTGGTGCCCGAGCATCGCGGCATCTTCAAGCTGCTCACCGTCGAGGAGAACCTCAACATGGCCGCCCGCAAGGAGTCCGCTTGGGGCCTGGAAGATGTGTACAAGATTTTTCCGCGCCTCAAGGAGCGCCGCAAGAACGGCGGCGGCCAGCTCTCCGGCGGCGAGCAGCAGATGCTGGCGATTGCGCGCGCGCTGATGACGCATCCGCGCGTGATGATGCTGGACGAACCGGTGGAAGGCCTGGCTCCGGTGATCGTCGACGAGATCGTGGCGCAGATCAAGCTGATCAAGGCCACCGGGATGTCCATCATCCTGGTGGAACAGAACCTGGAAGTGTGCACCCAACTGGCCGACCGCCACTACATCGTGGAGCAGGGACGCATCGTCTACAGCGGCAGCAATGCCGAATTCCTGGCCGACGATGGTGTCAAGGACCGCTACCTGGGCGTGAACCTGGCCGCATGACAGAACCCGAATGGAAGGAACAACAATGGACATGAACACCAAAGCAGCCGCCTTGCGCATCGACGGCGAGCGCCTGTGGAATTCGCTGATGGAGCTGGGCAAGATCGGCGGCACCGCCAAGGGCGGCGTATGCCGCCTGGCGCTGACCGACCTCGACAAGCAGGGCCGCGACCTGGTCACTTCCTGGGCCAGGGCCGAAGGCATGAACGTGGTGGTCGACCAGATCGGCAACATCTTCATGCGCCGGCCCGGACGCAACAACGAGCTGCCGCCGGTGATGACCGGCTCGCACATCGATACCCAACCGACCGGCGGCAAGTTCGACGGCAACTACGGCGTGCTGTCCGGCATCGAGGTGATCCGCACGCTGAACCGGCACAACATCCAGACCGAGGCGCCGATCGAGGTGGCGGTTTGGACCAATGAAGAAGGCTCGCGCTTCGTGCCGGTGATGATGGGTTCGGGCGTGTTCTGCGGCGCCTTCACGCTGGAGCACGCGTACAACGCCACCGATGTCGACGGCAAGAAGGTGAAGGACGAGCTGGCGCGCATCGGCTACATCGGCGAACAGAAATGCGGCGACCATCCCATCGGCGCCTACTACGAAGCGCACATCGAACAGGGGCCGGTGCTGGAGAATGCCGACACCGTGATCGGCGTGGTGCCGGCGGTGCTGGGCCTGTCGTGGTACGACTGCACGGTGACCGGTTTCGAGTCGCACGCAGGGCCGACGCCGATGGAAATCCGCAAGGACGCGCTGCAGGTGTCCACCTACATCATGCAGGAGGTGGTGGCCATCGCCAATCGCTATCCGCCTTACGGCCGCGGCACGGTGGGCCAGGTTCAGGTGATGCCCAACAGCCGCAACGTGATTCCGGGTCAGGTGAAGTTCTCGATCGACCTGCGCAACGTCAGCGACGAATCGCTCAACCGCATGCACGAGGACCTGCTGGCTTACCTGGAGGCGATGCGCCACAAGACCGGCCTCTCGATCGAGCTGGAGCGCGTATCCTACTTCCCGCCCTGCCCTTTCCATCCGGATTGCGTGGACAACGTGCGCGGCGCCGCCGGCGCGCTGGGCTACAAGACCATGGACGTGGTCTCCGGCGCCGGCCACGACGCCATCTACGCCGCGCGCCTGGCGCCGGCCGGCATGATCTTCGTGCCGTGCAAGGACGGCGTGTCCCACAATGAAATCGAAGACGCCAAGCCGGAACACCTGGAAGCCGGCTGCAACGTGCTGCTGCAGGCCATGCTGGCGAGCGCCGGTGTTGTGAACGAATAAAGGAATGCAATGAAGATAGTGATCGCCCGCATGAATCACGAGACCAATACCTTCTCGCCGATTCCCACTCCGCTTGAAGCCTTCGCCCCGCAATGGGACGAGGCTGCATACAAAGACCAGAAAGGCGCGCGCACCGCCATGGGCGCCTTCCTCGACATCGCCGAAGGCATGGGCGCCGCGATCGTCACGCCGCTGGCGGCCTGGGCCAACCCCAGCGCGGCGGTAGCCGCCGACGCCTACACCGTGATGTGCGACGGCATCGTGCGCGCCATCGAGCAGGGTTGCGACGCCATCATGCTCGACCTGCACGGCGCCATGGTCGCCGAGAACGCCGACGACGGCGAAGGCGCGCTGCTGGAGCGTATCCGCAAGATCGCGCCCGACACGCCGATGACGGTGGCGCTGGACCTGCACGGCAACGTCACGCAAAAGATGGTGGACAACGCCGACATCATCGTCAGCTTCAAGACCTATCCGCACATCGACATGTATGAAACCGGCGAACATGCCGGCCGCCTGCTGGTCGACCTGCTGGCGCAGAAATCCAAGCCGCTGGTGGCCTGGCGCCAGGTGCCGCTGCTGTCGGCCACGCTGACCAGCAACACCTCGGCCTCGGCCATGCAGCGCGCGGTGGAAGCGGCCAAGGAGGCGGAGAAGCAGGATGGCGTGCTGGCGGTGTCGGTGCTGGCGGGCTTCCCGCTCTCGGACTTCCGCGACGCCGGCATGTCGGTGGTGGTGGTGACCGAGAACGACAACATCCTGGCCGCCGCCGTGGCCGAAAAGATCGCGCGCCAGATCTGGACCGAGCGCGACGACTTCGTCTACGACAGCCTGCCGACCAAAGAATCGCTGGCCCAGGCCAAGCTGCGCAGCATGGGCGCCGGCAGCGGCCCGGTGCTGTTGCTGGACCACAGCGACAATGTGATGTCGGGCGGCACCTGCAACACCATGGATGTGCTGGAGTCGGCGCTGGAGGCGGGCCTGGACGGCATCGCCGTGGGCCCCATCAGCGACCCGGAGGCGGTGGCGCACATGGTGGAGGCGGGGCTGGGCGCCACCGTCACGCTGGCGGTGGGCAACAAGGTGCAACTGACGCAACAGGGCATCAGCAAGGTGCCGCCGCTGCTGACCGGGCGCGTCGCGGCGATCACCGACGGCAAGTTCACCGTGACCGGCCCGATCTACACCGGCTCGACCATCCACATGGGCCGCAGCGTGCTGCTCGACACCGGCCGCGCGAAGATCGTCGTGACCGAGGAGCGGGTCGAACCCTATGACCTGGGCGTATTCACCAGCCTGGGCCTGGATCCGGCCAAGGAGTCCTTCCTGATCCTGAAGTCGCGCATGTATTGCCGCCCGGTGTTCGTGCCGATCAGTCGCGGGCTGGTGGAGTGCGACTCCGACAGCGGCGGGCCGACCAGCGCCAACCTGAAGCTGTTCCCGATCAAGAAGGTGCGCCGCCCGGTCTACCCGCTGGATGCGGACATGGCGTGGTAGGCAGGCGCTGTACGTAACACGCCGGACATTCCGGCGCGGATCGCCGCCCTCGCTGCACGGCGGCGGCGATCCGAAAACCACAATAACGGAGACACGCGCATGAGCGCCGACCATTCAGCCCACCACGCAGGGCGGGCCAAGCTGTTGCTGCTGTTGCTGGGCATCGTGTGGGGCCTGAACTGGCCGGCGGTGAAGACGGCGCTGTCGCAGCTTTCGCCGTGGGCCTTGCGCAGCATTGGCCTGAGCGCCGCGGCCGCGACGGTGTTTGCGCTGGGCCTGGCGCGCGGGCGCAACATGAAGGTGCGCTCCGGCCGCGACCGCTTGCATGTGGCGGTGGCCGGCGTGCTCAACATTGCCGCCTTCAACATCCTGCTGACCTTCGCCCAGTTGGGCGCGGCCACCTCGCGCGTGGCCATCATCACCTATTCCATGCCGCTGTGGGCCACCCTGTTCGCGCGCTTCGCGCTGGGCGAGCGGCTTGATCGCATGCGCGCCGCGGGCTTGTTGCTGGGCGCTTGCGGACTGGCGGTGCTGCTGGCCCCGCTGGCCGCGGGCGGCCTGCCGCCGGGCATCCTGCTGGCGCTGGCGGCGGCGCTGTCATGGGCGGCCGGCACCATCTACAGCAAGTGGGCGCGCATCGCCGCCGAGCCGCTGGCCGTGGCTGCTTGGCAATTGCTGACCGGGGCGCTGGTGGCGCTGACCGGCTTGCTGAGCTTCGAGGGCATGCCGCACTGGCCGCAATGGAGCGCGCTGCACGTGGAGGTGCTGCTGGCGGTGGCCTATCACATCGTGTTCGCCATGGCGCTGGGTTACATGCTGTGGTTCAACATCATCAACAACCTGCCGGTCGGCGTGGCGACGCTGGGCACGCTGCTGGTGCCGGTGGTGGGCGTCACCGGCGCCGTGCTGCTGCTGGGCGAGCGCCCCGGCCTGTCGGACCTGGCCGGCTTCGCGCTGATCTTTTGCGCCGCGCTGTGCGTGCTGTTGCCGCGCAGCATCCCGGTGCGCAGCGAACCGGGCTGAAGTCGGCGTACGCCAATACAACACCCATCGCCCTACGGCCCGTTTGCCGGAACGCAAAGCGCACTTGCTGTGTTAGGCTGGACTGGCGACATTGATATTGTTTATATCAATGCCGCGATAACGACAATACGCGCGACCAGCCCGCCGCAACATCAACAACAAACAAGCAGCGGCGCCACGACAAAGGGAGACGGAGATGAAGAACCTCAAGATAGGTGTACGCCTGGGCATCGGTTTTGTTTCCTTGCTGGGCCTGATGGCCATCATGGTCGGTATCGCGGTGTGGCGCCTGGAAGACATCGGCGACGCCACCGACGACATGGTAAAGGTGGCGCTCAAGAAGGAGCGCGACGCCGTGCAGTGGCATGCCACCATCAAGGAAAACGGGGTGCGCACCTTCGCCGTGATGAAGAGCGACGACGACGCCTTCCAGCAATACTTCCAGAAGCAGATCGACACCGAGTCGGGCAAGATCAACCAGCTGCAAAAGCGCGTCGAGGCCGCCATCGCCGATCCTGAAGAGAAGCGCCTGTTCGACGAAGTCGGCAAGCTGCGCGCGGTCTATCGCGACACCCGGCAAAAGATCTTCGACATGAAGAAAGCCGGCGACATCGCGCAGGCGCGCGAGATGACCGACACCACGCTGGTGAAGATGATGGATGCCTACGCTGACGGCGTACTGCGCTATGCCGACTTCCAGAAAAAATTCATCGACGACGCCGCCACCAGCATCGACAACAATTACCGTTCCGGCCGCAGCATGCTGATCGCACTGGGCCTGATCGAACTGGCGCTGGGAGCCGTGCTGGCCTGGCTGCTCACGCGCAGCATCACGCGCCCGCTGAACCAGGCGCTGACCATTGCCGAGACCGTGGCCGCGGGCGACCTCACCTCGCACATCACCACCGATGCGCGCGACGAAACCGGCAAGCTGCTGGCGGCGCTGCGCACCATGAACGGCAACCTGCTCGACATCGTGGGCCGTGTGCGCAGCGGCACCGACACCATCAGCAACGCCTCGCGCGAGATCGCCAGCGGCAACCTCGACCTCTCGGCCCGCACCGAGCAACAGGCAGGCTCGCTGGAAGAAACCGCCTCGGCCATGGAGCAGCTGACCTCGACCGTCAAGCAGAACGCCGACAACGCGCGTCAGGCCAACCAGCTGGCGACGTCAGCCTCCGAGATTGCGATCCAGGGCGGCGACGTGGTAGGCCAGGTGGTGCAGACCATGGGCGCGATCCATGCCTCGTCGCAAAAGATCGCCGACATCATCGGCGTGATCGACGGCATCGCCTTCCAGACCAACATCCTGGCCCTGAACGCGGCGGTCGAAGCCGCCCGCGCCGGCGAGCAAGGCCGCGGCTTCGCGGTGGTGGCCTCGGAAGTGCGCACGCTGGCGCAGCGCTCGGCCGCAGCGGCCAAGGAGATCAAACAGCTGATCGACGATTCGGTGGAAAAGGTCGGCGATGGCAGCCGCCTGGTGGCCAAGGCCGGCGACACCATGAATGAAGTGGTCACCAGCGTGGCGCGCGTGACCGACATCGTGCGCGAGATCACCGCCGCCAGCAGCGAGCAGAGCGACGGCATCGAACAGGTCAACCTGGCCATCACCCACATCGATGAGGCCACGCAGCAGAACGCCGCGCTGGTGGAGGAAGCGGCGGCCGCCGCCAAGTCCATGCAGGATCAGGCGGCGGCGCTGTCGCAGGCGGTCAGCGTGTTCCGCCTGGAAGGCGGCGCGGTGGTTGCATCAGGTGCGACGGGTGCGCCCACGCTGGCGGCCACGCAGGGCAGCTGACGGCGCGCAGACGGCTTTGCCCGCGGCAGATCAGCGCGGCACGTCGCCTTCCACCGTGGTGCGGTAGAGCGTGCGGCGCAGGTGCTGCGGGGTGATGGCGGCGTAGTGCTGGGTGCTGCGGTTGTCCCAGAACACCATATCGTGCGGCTGCCACTTGTGGGTGTAGACGTTCGCGGGGCGGGTGATGTGGGCATGCAGCTCGCGCAGCAACGCATCGCTCTCGTCGCGGGGGATGCCGACGATGTGCGAGGTAAAGCCTTCGCTGACGAACAGGATCTTGCGCCCGCTCTCCGGATGGGTGGTGATCACCGGATGCTCCACCGGCGGCACCTCGTCGATCTGCTTTTGCGTCAGCTCCGGACGCCACGGCGACAACTTGCGCAAACGCTCGTAGCGGTAGACATAGGAGTGCACCGCGCGCTTGCCTTCCAGCAGCCGCTTCACCTCGGCCGGCAGCGTGTCATAGGCGTCGGCGGTATTGGCGTAGAGCGTGTCGCCGCGCTCGGCCGGCAGCTCCTGCGAATGCAGCAGCGCGCCCAGGCTGGGGCGAGGCATATAGGACAGGTCCGAATGCCAGTCGGCGCCGGCGTCGACCAGGCCGATCGGCTTGCCGTCTTCCACCACATTGGACACGATCAGGATCTCGGGATGGCCCTGCAGGTGGAAGCGGTTCAGCACATGCACCTGCAGCGGACCGAAGCGGCGGCTGAAGTCGATGTGCTGTTCGGGTGTGATGCGCTGGTCGCGAAACACCACCACGCCGTGCTGCACGAAGGCCGCGCGGATGCTGCGCAGCGCTTCGTCGGAAACCGCCAGATCGAGGTCGAGCCCGATGACCTCGGCGCCCAGCGGGCCGTCGAACGGACGAATTTCAAATGACTGGCGCGCCTGCCGTGCCGAAGCTGCGCGTTGCGTGGTCTCCAGGGTCTCTACCGACATATCTGCTCCTGTGCGTGCATGCATGGCTGTCTTGAGCCCATGCGTACAGGCCAGCCAGCGAAAAACATCCATTACACTCCCGCCGCCTCATGCGAACAACGAACAAGAACGCATATCCATATGCGTTCTTCGTTGCAACCCGGGGCGATAAAATACGCGCATGCCCAAACCCACCGCAGACAAGAAACCCGCCGGCGGCGCCCGCAACGCAGCGCGCGCGCTGCCGCCCCGGCCCGCCTGGAGCGGCCTGTCCGACGTCGAGCTCGCCGCCCGGAAACTTGCCAAGGAACAAAGGGACGCGCAGGTGCGCGGCGTCGGCTCGATCAACGACATGCGCGAGGCCATCAAGACGGCCAGCCGCAAGCTGCCCATGATCACCGAGGTGCCGCGCCTGGGCCAGCTCAGCGCTGCGGCCTTTCGCGCGCGCGCCGCGCAAGGCCTGCCCTTCGTCATCACCGGGCTGGTCGGCAAGTGGCCGCTGTCGTCGCTGACGCTGCCTACCCTGCGCGAGCACTTCGGCCAACTCGCGGTGCGCGCGCGCACCGGCGACTACATCAACACCGCCTTCGCCCCGGACCGCGCGATGCAGGACATGTCGCTGCTGCAATACCTCGACCTGGCCAATGCGGCGGCCGACGCCGGCGCCCTGCCGCCCTACCTCGGCAACCTTGAGCTGCGCGAACTCAATGCCCTGTGCCACTGGCCGACCTGGTTCGACAAGATGGGCCCGCCGCGCTTCTGGATCGGCCCCGCCGGCACCGTCACGCCGCTGCACTGCGACTACGACGACAACATCTTCGCGCAGATCTGGGGCCGCAAGCGCATCTGGCTGGCGCCGCCGCACCATGACGAATTCCTCTACCCCAGGGAAGCCAACGCCATCCTGTTCGGCTCGCCCTTCGATCCCGGGCAGCCGGACTTCGACAACTTCCCGCTGGCGCGCCACGCAGCGATCACGGTATGCGACATGCAAGCCGGCGAGCTGCTGTACCTGCCGGCAGGCTGGTACCACCAGGTCAAGTCG
Source organism: Herbaspirillum sp. LeCh32-8 (assembly GCF_017814915.1). Lineage (GTDB taxonomy): Bacteria > Pseudomonadota > Gammaproteobacteria > Burkholderiales > Burkholderiaceae_D > Herbaspirillum. Next base: position 244,687 of record NZ_JAGIPZ010000003.1, read on the forward strand.
ATGAGCTTCTCGCTCTCGGCCAACCGCTGGGCGAGGGCGACGCCGCTGCTCCTGGGGGCGGGGCAAGGCATGTAAGGGCGCTGCCATGAAACCCGCGCAGCATGCGCCCACACACCCATCAATGGCCGCGCAATGCGCTGGCGATGATGGGTGGAGTGACTCAACGAAAGACGGACACCGCTCACGGGCGCGTTCGAATACGATCAGCAGCCAGCTTCAAGCGTGATGTACACGCGCAAAGGCCACCTGTACAACGCCACCGGCAGCGAGGATTTCTCAGGTGAGCCCTTCCCGTTCAAGGAACAACAAGAGTTCATGCAGCGCGAAGAGCTGAAGGAGTTTTTCAGCGCGTGCTTCAACGCTGCCGATTGAGCGTGCGCGCCTTGCGCCGGAAACATTGATTTTGCGACGCCGCCCGCGGTCGGCTGTCGCACCCCGGTGACGGGCAAGGTAGCGGTGGTATGCTCTCGCTACCCAATACAACCGGCAGAAAAAGCGATGAGCAAGGTTCTGAGCGTGAGTCTGTATGCAGACAGGGCTCACATTGAAGTACAAGTCGAGGCGCGCAAGGGCGGCCATTTCGCGCTGACGCTTAGCGTCAACGGCAAGGACATGATCGGCCCCATGGATGGATTCGCCACACCGCATGAAGCGCTGGACTACGCGCTGGTGCATTACACCGGATACCCGCTGACCGGCGTCTACGTCGAAGGCGGAAAGGGCGCGCTGGATGCCGGCGTGGCCAATGATTTCATCCAGAGCCTGGAAAGCAAGGGCCTGAGGGCGTTCCACAAGTTCCTGCAGCAGCTGGAAGCGCAATACGGCATTGCGCCGGCGCTTGAAGGCGAGTACCGGACGGCGCACACGCGCTGGGTCAGCAAAGGCAGTTTGTTCGACGCCGCCGTGGCCATCAACAAGCTGCGCAACAGCCCCAGGCGGTAAGCCTGCCGCTGCAGTTGCCGGGCATATCCGCGTTCGACTGATCGCGGACGTCCCGGACAACGCCCTCTCCCCTCTATCCCTTGCTGGCCCCGAACGTCAGGCCGGCCACGAACTGCTTCTGCATCACGAAGAACAGCAGCACCGACGGCAGGGCCGCCAGAATGGAGCCGGCCGAGACCAGGTTCCAGGCGGTGGTCCATTGGCCGCGCAATGCGGCTACGCCGACGGTGATGGGGGCGACGTCATCGCCCTGGGTCAGGCACAGGGCCCAGAAGTAGTCATTCCACACGAAGGTGAACACCAGTACCGCCAGCGCCGCCAGCGCGGGGCGGATCAGCGGCAGCACGATGCGGTAGAACACGGTCCATTCGCCGGCGCCCTCGATGCGCGCGGCCTCGATCATCTCAAAGGGCAGCTGCTTGATGAAGTTGCGCAGGAACAGCGTGCAAAATCCGGTCTGCATGGCGATGTGGAACAGCATCATCCCGGTGATGGTGTTGAACAGGCCCAGCGACAGCGAAAGGTCGCGCACCGGGATCATCAGGATCTGCTGCGGCACGAAGTTGCAGGCCACGAAGGTGGCGAACAGCAGCGTGTTGCCGCGGAACTTGTAGGTCGACAGCGCGAAGCCGGCCATGGCCGCCAGCGCGATGGCGCCGATCACCGAGGGGATGGTGATGAGGCAGCTGTTCCAGAAGTAGTGCAGCATCGGTGAGGCGGTCAACGCTTCGCGGTAATTCTCCAGCATCGCGAAGTCCTGCGGCCAGCCCCAGTAATTGCCCGCCATCAGCTCGTCGTTGGAGCGCACCGAGGTGACCAGCGCGGTCAGCATCGGCAGCAGCCACACCAGCAGCGCCAGCGGCAGGGTCAGCTGGTAGAACAGGCGATTGAGCGGCTTCCACTTTTCTATCGGCATGGGAAACATGGTGCTCTCCTAGCTTTCGGTACGCAGCATGCGGCGCAGTTGGTAGACGATATAGACCAGCATGATGGCGAACAGCGTCACCGCGATCGCCGCCGAGTAGCCTTGCCGGTAATACTTGATGGCCTGGTCGTAGGCGTAATAGGCCAACACGGTCGAACTCTCGTAGGGGCCGCCGCTGCTCATCACCGAGATCAGGTCGAAGCTGCGCAGCGCACCGATGATGCTGACCACGAAGGCCATGAAGGTGGTCGGCCGCAGCTGCGGCAGGATCACGTAGCGCAGCATGCTCCAGCCCTTGGCGCCTTCCATGCGCGCGGCCTCGACCTGGTCGTTGTTGATGGCGGTCAGGCCGGTGAGGTAGAGGATCATGCAGTAGGCGGTCTGCGGCCACAGCGCGGCGAAGATGATGCCGAAGGTGGCGTAGCGGGCGTCACCCAGCACCGGGATGCCCTGCCCCAGCAGCAGCGAGAGCAGGCCGAAGCTGGGATCGTAGAACCAGCTGAAGATGAGGCCGACCACCACCCCGGAGAGCACGAAAGGCGCGAAGAACAGCGCCTTGACCACGCGCATGCCGCGCACCTTCTGGTTCAGGTAGAGCGCGATGGCCAGGCCCATGGGCGGGGCCAGCAGGAACATCAGCAGCCAGGCGAGGTTGTTCTTGAGGGCGGTATAGAAGGTCGGCGCGTGCAGCAGCTCGATGTAGTTGCCCAGGCCGATGAACCGGGGCGCGGTCATGCCGTCCCAGTTGAAGAAGCTGAGGTAGATGGTGTACGCGATCGGATAGAGCACGTAGACCAGCGTCATCACGCAGGCCGGCGCCAGGAACCACAGCGCGGCCCGGTTGCGGCGCGCGGCTGCGCGGCGCGGCGGCGCGGCGGCCGGCGCGCTCGGCTCGGCGGCGCGTTCAGAATGAATGGCGGGCGTCTGTACCAGCATATCGATGCACTCCCGTGTTGCGTGTTGCTGCATGAAGACGGAGCCGCGGCGGAGGCGAACTCGCCTTGCCCGCCGCGGCCTGACTCAGTGACAAGAAGTCACAAGCCAGGGGTCAGGACTTCTTGTAGATCCGCTGGCGGCTTTGCTCCAGCTCCTTGAGCACGTCATCGAGCTTGCTCGGATCGCTGACGAACTTTTGCATGCCCTTCATGCCTTCATCGGCCATTTCCTTGGTCATGTCGCGATCGTAGAACTGGGCGATGCCGCCCTTGGCGTTGGAGAGGATCTGGAAGCCGATGCGCGAGATCGGTTCGGTCGGCTCGGGCGACTTGCTGTTGGCCGGCAGCGATCCCAGGCCGTCGGCCAGCTTGGCGCTGATGGCCGGGGTGCCGACGAAAGCCAGGAAGCGGCGCGCGTCAGCCTTGTTGCGGGCCTTGCTGGGGATATGGATGGACTCGGTCGGTCCCTCTTCGGCGGTCGGCACATTGGCGTCGATGATGGGGAACTGGAAGTAGCCCATGTTGGCCGCCATCTTGGCCGGGAAGCCCTTGGCGATGAAGGTGCCCATCAGCATCATCGCCGCCTTGCCCTGGAACAGGAAGGGCTGCGCGCCGTCGAGGTCATAGGAGAGTGCGTTGTCGATGAAGTACTTGTTGTCGATCAGGGTCTTCCAGGCGGTGTAGACCTTCTTCACGCGGGCGTCGGTGTAGGCGATCTCGCCGGCCATCAACTGCTGGTGGAAGGCGTTGCCGTTCAGGCGCAGGTCAAGGTAGTCGAACCAGCCGGCCAGGGTCCAGGCGTCGCGCCCGCCCACGGCCAGCGGCGCGATGCCGGCGGCCTTGAGCTTCTTGCAGGCGTCCAGGAATTCATCCCAGGTCTTGGGCTCGGCGGCGATGCCGGCGCTCTTGAAGATGTCCTTGCGGTAGAACATGCCCCACGAGTAATACACGGTCGGCAAGGCGTACTGCTTGCCCAGGTAGGACGAGGCTTCCTTGGTGGAGGCGTAGGTGGCGTCCCAGTTGTTCTTCTTCCAGTCTTCGCTCACGTCTTCCAGCAGGCCGCGGCTGGCGTAGAAGGCCATGCGCTCGCCGTTGTGCCAGTTGATGATGTCCGGCGCCTGGGTCGACAGCCAGCCGGGCAGCTGCACCTTGTAGGCCTCTTCTTCCACGAAGGCGACCTTGATGTCGACGTCGGGATTGGCCTTCTTGAATTCGTCCAGGGTGGACTGCCAGACAGTGCGCTGGACCGCGCCCTTGTAGGCGATGTTCACCGCCAGCGTACCGGCTGCGGCCGGCGCGGTGGAGGTCGCGGCGGCGGTCGCCAACAGGCCGGCCAGCAGGCCCATGCGTATGATTTTGCTCATTGATGTCTCCGAATAATTTTCTACACGATGTCGTTCAGCGTATGCGCAGGTCTTGGCGCCTGCTTGGCCTCGGTGCCGCTTGCGTGGCGCCGGGCGCTCTTCCAGAGTGTGTGTTTTCTTATTGCTGCGTGCTGCGGTAGATCGCCACGCCTTGCGGCGGCAGCGCCGCGGCGCCGACGATGAAGTCGGCGGCACCCGGCAGCGTTAGCGTGGCCTCGCTGTAGTTGAACGCGAACGTCAGTGGGCCGCGCTGCTGCAGGCGCAATCCCTCGGGCAGGCGTTGCGGCGCCAGGCCGGCGGCGCGGGCGACCTGCTCGAAGTAGCCCGCCGTCAGGCCGGCGTCGAAGATCGCCGCCAGGTAATGCATGCGCTGATGCCGGAGGATGGCGGGATGGCCGTCGCCGAATTTGGCCACCGTCTCTACATCGGCGCCGTCGAACTCGACCAGATCGCGCCAGTGCATGGCTTGGCCCGACAATGCGCCTGCCTGCACCGGCTCGGTCACGTTGGGACGCATCGAGTCGACGCGCCACACGCGGATCGGTAGCACCGATTGCAGCGGGCCCGGCGGCAGCTCCTGCGGAATCTGCAGCGACACCGTCTTGGAACCGGTGCGCGGCCCGAACAGCACCTGCGCACCGCTCTGTTGCAGGCGCTGCGCCAGATCGTCCGGCACCACCGGCAGCGGCGGCACCACGATCATGGCATACCCATCCAGCGGCGCGCTGGTCGGGACGATGTCGACGTCCAGCCCGAGCGAGCGCAGCGCCGAGTAATAGTCGAAGGCGAAGCGCGCGTACTGGAAATCGGCGCCCTGGTGATGGATCTCGAACAGCCATTTCGCCTGATAGTCGAACAGCAGCGCGACCTTGCCGCGCGGTTGCGCCAGCGCGCCGGCGGCCTGCTCGACCTCCTCGATCTCGCGCGCCACGCGGGCGGCTTCCTCGCCGCCTACGTCAAGACGGTTGTCGGGACGGTTCAGGCCGGCGTGCATCTGCTCCTGCCCGAACGGCACCTGGCGCCAGCGGAAATAGGAGACGCAGCCGGCGCCGTGAGCGAAGGCCTCCCAGCTCCACAGGCGCACCATGCCCGGGAGCGGGTGCGGATTCCAGTGCGCCCAGTTGACCGGACCCGGTTGCTGCTCCATCACCCAGAACGGTTGCGCCGACATGCCGCGATAGAGGTCGTGGTTGAACGAGGCGAAATCCGGATGGCCGGTGCGCAGCCAGCATGCCTTTTCTTCCGGCGGGAACCACATCTCTTCCAGCGCGCCCAGCGGGTAGCTGTCCCAGCTGGCCACGTCCAGATCGGCGGCCACCGGGTAGTGATCGAACTCCAGGAACATCTGCATGAAGTTGTGCACCATCACCCGGCCCGGCGCGTGCGCGCGCAGGATCTCGACCTGCATGCGGTTGTAGCGCACCACCTCGTCCGAGGCGAAGCGGCGGTAGTCGAGGCGATGCGAGGGATGCGCCTCGGTCACGGTGCCGATGGGCGCGTCGATCTCGTCGAAGCTGCGATATTCCATGCTCCAGAACACCGTGCCCCAGGCGCTGTTGAGCGCGTCGATGCTGCCGTAGCGCGCGCGCAGCCAACTGCGAAAACGTCGCTGCGCCGAGGGCGAGTAGCTGACCACGGTCTGGTGGCAGCCGTATTCGTTGTCGGTTTGCCAGGCGGTGACGGCGGGGTGCTTGCCGTAGCGCTCGCCCAGCAGGCGCACGATGCGCTGCGATTGCTCGAAGTAGGAGTCGGAGGAAAAATCGTAATGACGGCGCGAGCCGAAGGCGCGGCGGCGGCCGTTGGCATCCACCGCCAGCACGTCCTCATGACGATCCACCAGCCACTTCGGCGGCGTCGCCGTCGGCGTGCACATCACCACTTCCAGTCCTTCTGCAGCCAGCACTTCGATGGCGTGATCGAGCCAGTCCCAGCGCAGTTCGCCCGGCGAGGGCTCGATGCGGCTCCAGGCGAATTCACCGATGCGCACCTGCTTGATGCCCAGCTCCTTCATGCGGCGGGCGTCGCTCTCCCACATGCTTTGCGGCCAGTGTTCGGGGTAGTAGCAGACCCCCAATCGTATCGACATTGATGCCTCTCCTTCGGGTTGCGTTGGTTGCAGTGCTTGCGTTCGTGCGCGCGCGATGGCGCTCGGATATTTATGCAGCGGCGGCGTGCGGGACGTGGCCGGTGCAGGCGTTGTGGCCCTGCGGACGCGCCAGCGTGATGCCGTCGCCGTCGAACAGGTAGGCGTTGTCGGGCGCGATGCCGAAGCGCAGCCGGTCGCCGCGTCCGACCTGGGCGTTGCCCGGCGCCTTGGCCACCAGCGGCAGGCCGCCCGGCTGATCCAGGTGCACATAGGTCTGTTCGCCCAGGCGCTCCACCAGCACCACCTCGCGGGTAATGCCCGGTGAGCCGGTGTCGGCCAGGTCCATGTGTTCCGGCCGCACGCCCAGCGTCAGCTCCTGGCCCGGCTGGATGCCGGCGCCGACGGCGGCCACCTGCAAGGTCTCGCCCGTGGCCGGCAGGCGCACGGTGATGCGCGCCTCTTCCACGGAAGCGACCTGGGCCGCGATGAAGTTCATACGCGGCGAGCCGATGAAGCCGGCCACGAAGCGATTGCGCGGCTGATGGTAGAGCTCCATGGGCGTGCCGACCTGGGCCACGCTGCCGAAGCGCGCGGTGTCCGCGCCCGCATGCAGCAACACGATGCGGTCGGCCAGCGTCATCGCCTCGACCTGGTCGTGGGTGACGTAGACCACGCTGGCCTGCTCGAACTGGCGATGCAGGCGTGCGATCTCGATGCGGGTCTGGCTGCGCAGCGTGGCGTCCAGGTTGGACAGCGGCTCGTCGAACAGGAACACGCCGGGCCGGCGCACGATGGCGCGGCCGATCGCCACGCGCTGGCGCTGGCCGCCGGAGAGTTCCTTGGGCTTGCGCTGCAGCAGATCTTCCAGCTGCAGCGCGCGCGCCGCCTCCCTCACCTTTTGTTCGATCTCGGCCTTGGGCAGCTTGGCCAGCGTCAGGCCGAAGCTCATGTTTTCAAACACCGTCATGTGCGGGAACAAGGCATAGCTCTGGAACACCATCGCCACCGAACGCTGCGCCGAGGGCACGTCATTCATGCGCTTGTCGCCGATCAGCAGGTCACCCGCGCTCAGGTCCTCCAGGCCGGCGATCACGCGCAGCAACGTGGACTTGCCGCAGCCCGAGGGGCCGAGGAAAACGCAGAATTCATGTTCGCCGATGGACAGGTTCACATCGCGGATCACCGGCGCAGCGTCGCCGTAGGATTTTTGTGCTGCACGCAAGCTAATGCTGGCCATCATCTATTCCCAAAAGAATGAATCACACCGCACGCGGCCGGGGGCCGCCACCGTCCGTTCGCTGTCGAGCGGACAGGCAAAGGCGCATCAAGAAAGCAAAAAGGTTAAGCGCTTAATTAAACCGCCCAAAAAAAAAGACGGCAGGGTGTTTCCGGACTGCAATGATGCTTTGTCTCCACATCGTTGTTCTGATTGTGAGGCCGGTTTCGGCTTGTTGTGGCGTCCGATCATACGCATCTTGTTTTGGGGATGCAATAGTCTTTACAGCGCCGGCATCGCGTTGACAAGCCCGGCGATAGAGGATTGAATGCGAGGGCCTTCATACTTCTGCCCCCATGACTACCCTATCCGAAGTCGCCCGCCTGGCCGGCGTCACCTCCGCCACCGTCTCCAACGTGCTGCGCCAGCGCGGCAAGGTCGGCGAGCAGACCCGGCAACGCGTGCTGGCGGCCGTCGAGGAACTCGGATACCGCCCGCACCTGACCGCGCGCGCACTGGCCGAAGGTCGCGCGCCGACGCTGGCGTTGATGGTGTCGAGCATCGCCAACCCCTTCTATCCCGAATTCGCGCTGGCCGCCGAACGCGCTGCGCGCGCGCATGGCCGCTTCCTGATCGTGTGCAACACCAACGACGATCCCGAGACCGGGCGCGCCTATCTCGACCAGATCGCCGGCACGCTGTCCGACGGCGTGCTGATCATGAACGCCAATCTCTCCATCGATGAGCTCAAGAAGACCGAGCAGCGCGGCGCGCCGGTGGTGCTGTGCATGTGGGAGAAACCGGATGCGCCGCCCGAGCTACCCTGCATCGCAGTGGACTTCCACCAGGCCGGCGCCGTCGCCGGACGCCACCTGCTGGCGCTGGGACACCGACACATCGGCGCGCTGGTCGGCAGCAAGAAAGGCGGCATCCATGCCGAGCGCTATCGCGGCTATATCGACGCCTGCGCCGAGGCTGGCATCAGGCATCCGCAGAACCGCACGCGCTTCATCGCCGATACGGTCGAGGCGGGTTATCAGGCTACCCGCGAGCTGCTGGCCGCCTTCCCGCAGCTGACCGCCATCTTCGCCAGCAACGACCTGCCGGCCCTGGGCGCGATGAACGCCATCGCCGACATGGGCTTGAACGTGCCGCACGACATTTCGGTCATCGGCATCACCGACATCCAGTGGGCGCGCGTTTCGCGACCGGCCTTGACCACGGTGGCGGTGCCGACTGCCGGCGCAGCCGAGATGGCCATCGAGCTGCTGCTGTCGCTGATCAACCGTAGCAGCCCGTCGCCCACGATGCGCGTGACCGCCACGCCGCAACTGGTGGAGCGCGCTTCGACTGCGGCGGTGCGCAGCGCGTAAGCCGCGCCGCGACCGGCTCACCCGGGATAATGCGAGGCGACGATGTTCAGGAAATCGCCGGCAGCGGCCCGCCCATGCTGTTGCCCAGGCTCCTGTCGCTGCGGATCTTGAACACCGACACCACGTTGAGCAAGCCGCCGGCCTGTTGCGCAAGCGACTGCGCGGCGGCGCTGGCCTCTTCCACCAGCGCGGCATTCTGCTGCGTAACCTGATCCATCTGCACAATCGCGGTGTTGATCTGCTCGATGCCGTTGGACTGCTCCGTCGATGCGGCGGCGATGTCGCTCATGATCTCGCTGAAGCGCTCCACCGAAGACACGATGTTGGCCATCTGCTCACCGGTGGTAGCCACCAATTGCGCGCCGGCGCCGACATGGCTGACCGACTCGCCGATCAGTTCCTTGATCTCCTTGGAGGCGACCGCGCTGCGTTGCGCCAGCGAACGCACTTCGCTGGCCACCACCGCAAAGCCTCGCCCCTGTTCGCCGGCCCGCGCGGCCTCCACCGCGGCGTTGAGCGCGAGGATGTTGGTCTGGAAGGCGATGCCCTCGATCACGCCGATGATGTCCGACATTTTGTTGGAGCTGGCCGTGATGCGATCCATGGTGGCCACCACACGGCCGAAGGCTTCGCTGCCGGAGGCGGCGATTTCGGAAGCGCCGGCCGACAGGCGGCGCGCTTCGCTGGCGTGCTCGGTGTTCTGGCGCACGGCGCTGGTCAGCTCCTCCATGCTGGCGGCGGTTTCTTCCAGCGAGGCGGCCTGCTCCTCGGTGCGTTGCGAGAGCGAGTAATTGCCCTGCGCGATCTCGCCGCTGGCCACGGAAATCGTCTCGGCGGCCGACTTGATGCCGTGCGCGATGACGTTCAACTGGAAGCGCATCTGCTCGATCGAGGCCATCAGGCTGGAGCCGTCGCCGTTGCGCAGTCGTACCACCGCGGTGAGGTCGCCATTGGCGATGTCGCGCGCCACCGCTTGGGCTTCGCCGGGCTCGGCGCCGAGCTGCTTGAGGATGCTGCGGGCGATCAGCGTGGCGCCCGCGACGCCGATCACCACGGCGGCCAGCGCCACGGCGAGGGTGAAGGCGCGCAAGCCCGTGTAGGTTTCCTGGGCGGCGGTCGCGGCCTGCTCGTTCTGCTGCTCTTCAAATTCGGCCAGGTCGGTCAGGCTCTTGATCCAGGCCGCCTGCTTCGGACGCACCTCGGTGATCAGCACCTTGACCGCCTCGGCGCTCTGGTTGTCGCGGCCCAGCTGCAACGCCTTGGCCATCAACGGCACGGTGGCGTTCTCGTCGAGCTTGATCTGCTCCATCAGCTGCCGCTCGCGATCGGTGGTGGACGGCTCGCCGGCGAACACTTTCTGCAGCGCGGCGTAGGCGTCGGCGTAGGTCTTCTCCTGCTTGGCCAAATTCTCGGCCTCGGCGCGCATGGCCTCGGGATCGTCCAGCAAGGCGATGTTGCGGATGATGATGGCGCGCGAGCTGAGCGCGTTGCGCAGCGACGCCGCCAGTTTGGTTTCCACATTGTTGACGTTGGTGATGTCTTGCAGGGCGCCGTTCATCCTGGACATGCCGTACAGGCCCAGCATCGAAATGCATAACAAGAACACCAGGATCAGGCCGAACCCGCACGCCAGCCTGGTCACCACTTTTAGCTTGCCCATCGTATTTCCCCCCTTGCACAGGAATGTCCGGCGCCGTGGCGGTGGAGCCGGAAAATGTTGTCGGATCTTGCCGGAAGACCGACCGAAGGCGAGGCCAGGTTTTATTGTTGGGGACGTTGGCGTTTTCTTTTTTGCTATTTTTTTTGACTTGCGTTTTCGTAGGGAGAGTGCCGGCAAGAGCGCTTACTTTAGAGCCGCACCCAGTTTGGCAAAGCGAGGATTAGCGAGCTTTTAGTTACGCAATTTACGTACATTTCATGTTTGGCCATGTTTTAGTTGATCTGGCGCAAACCCTTGCGCAGCCTGCTTGGTCAGTCTGACAACGTGCGGCGGATGGCACTGATAGCACACGAGCAATTACATGCCATCCTGTCCATTGCATCGCGGGAAACAGCAGGTCGCCATCACGGTCGCTGACCATCGCCTTGCCGCGCGAGACGCCGGTCGACGATCTCATAGGCATGCAGCAGGCCGGCGATGCGGGCGTGCGAAAAGTCCAGGTAAAGCTGGTCCGGATGCGCATGGCGGGCGATGCGTTTGCCCAGGTGCAGGATCTGCAGTTGCATGCGCCAGCCCTGTTCACTGTCCACGGCGATGACGCGGATCTCGTGGCTGCGATATTGCGCATGATGGATCAGCGACTGGAAGCCATCCTTGGGAATGAGCCTGCGTCCGTACAGCCGCAGGTCCGCGCGCGGGCACATCAGCGCACCGCCTTGCCGCGCAGGCGCTCGACCCACCCCAGTACGAACACGAAGAACACCGGCACGAAAAACACCGCCAGCACGGTGGCGCTGACCATGCCGCCGAACACGCCGGTACCGATCGCCTGTTGGGTCTCGGCGCTGGCGCCGCCAGCCAGCATCAGCGGCACCACACCCAGGGCGAAGGCCATGGAGGTCATCAGGATCGGCCGCAGGCGCAGGGCCGACGCCTTCACCGCAGCCTGCGCGAGGCTCATGCCTTCTTCACGCAGCTGCTTGGCAAACTCCACGATCAGGATGGCGTTCTTGGCCGACAGGCCGATCACGGTGATCAGGCCGACCTTGAAGAACACGTCGTTGGGCATGCCGCGCAACAGCACCGCGGCGACCGCGCCGATCAGACCCAGCGGCACCACCAGCATTACCGACAAGGGGATGGACCAGCTCTCATACAACGCCGCCAGCACCAAGAACACGACCAGCATCGACAAGGCCATCAGCATCGGTGCCTGGGCGGCGGACAGGCGCTCCTGCAGCGACTGGCCAGTCCAGGCCACGGCAAAGCCGGGCGGCAATTGCTGCGCCAGCCGCTCCATCTCGGCCATGGCCTCGCCGCTGGAGACGCCGGGCGCGGCGCTGCCGGCCAGGCGCACCGACGGCAGGCCCTGGTAACGCACCATCTGCGTGGGCGAGGTGCGCCATGAGGCCTTGATCAGCTCCGCCAGCGGCACCATGCCGCCGCCGGCGTTGCGCACGTAGAGCTTCATCACATCTTCGATCTGCATGCGCGAAGCGGCATCGGCCTGCACGATCACCTGCTGCATACGGCCCTGGTTGGGGAAGTCGTTGACGTAGAGCGAACCCATGGCGGCCGACAATGTGTCGCTGATGCTGCCGAAGGACACGCCCAGCGCCGCCGCCTTCTGGCGATCGACGTCCAACCGGATGCTGGCGCCGGCGGGCAGGCCGTCCGGATAGACCCCGCTCACCTTGCTGCTGTGCGCGGCCAGCTCCAGCAACTTGGCCTCGGCCTGCTTGAGCGCGTCATAGCCCTGGTTGGCGCGATCCTGCAGACGCATGGCGAAACCGGACGAGTTGCCCAGCTCCTCGATGGCCGGCGGCATCAGGCTCATGACGATGCCGTCCGAGCTGTTCTCCATCGCCGCCTGGGCATGCACGACTTCAGTGGCGGCGTTGGACCCGCGACGCAGCTTCCAGTCCTTGAGCTCGGTAAAGGCCATCGCCGCGTTCGGGCCGGAACCCGAGAAACCGAAGCCCAGCACCGACAGGTTGGCGCCGATGTCGGGACGCGTCTTCAGGTAGCGCTCGTACTGCGCGACCACCTTCGAAGTACGTTCGGCAGTGGCGTCGGAGGGCAGCTGGAAGGAGGTCATGAAGTAGCCCTGGTCTTCCTCCGGCAGGAAGGCCGAGGGCAGCGAACGCAACGCGAACACCAGCACCACGGCCAGTCCCGCGAACACCAGCATCATGCGCGTGCCGCGCGCCACCAGGCCGACCAGGCGCGACTCGTAGCGTGCGGTCATGCGTGCGAAGGCGCGGTTGAACCAGCCGAAGAAGCCGCGTTTTTCATGATGGCCCGGCGCCACCGGCTTGAGCAGCGTGGCGCACAGCGCCGGCGTCAGGCTCAGCGCGAGGAAGGCGGAGAACAGGATGGACACCGCCATCGACAAGGTGAACTGGCGATAGATCACGCCCACCGAACCGCCGGCCAGCGCCATGGGGATGAACACGGCGGTGAGCACCAGCGTGATGCCGACGATGGCGCCGGTGATTTCCTTCATTGCCTTGAGGGTGGCCTCGCGCGGGCCCAGGCCTTCATGCGCCATGATGCGCTCGACGTTTTCCACCACCACGATGGCGTCGTCGACAATGATGCCGATCGCCAGCACCATGCCGAACATGGTCAGCACGTTGACCGAGAAGCCGGCCGCCAGCATCACCGCCAGCGTGCCGAGCAGCGCGATCGGCGCGACGATGGCCGGGATCAGCGTGTAGCGGATGTTTTGCAGGAACAGGTACATCACGATGAACACCAGCACCATCGCCTCGATCAGGGTCTGCACCACTTTCTGGATGGAGATCTTGACGAAGGGCGCGGTGTTGTAGGGCAGCGCGTAATGCACGCCGGTGGGCAGGCTGGCGCGCAGCTCGGCCATGCGCGCCTGCACCCCCTCGGCCGTGCGCACGGCATTGGCGCCGGGCGACAGCTGCACCGCGGCCACTGCGGCGGCCTTGCCGTCCTCGCGGTTGGAGAAGCTGTAAGACTGCGCACCCAGCTCGACGCGCGCGACGTCGCCCAGCGTCACCCGCGAGCCGTCTTCCTTGGCCTTGAGCACGATGGCGGCGAACTGCGCCGGCGACTGCAGCTGGCCCTGCACGGTGAGCGGCACCGCGATCTGCTGGCCGGGCAGCGCCGGCATGTCGCCCAGGCGGCCGGGCGCGATCTGCACGTTCTGCTGCGTGATAGCGCTGCTGATGTCGCTCATCGACAGCTTGTAGGCGCTGAGCTTGAAGGGGTCGACCCAGATGCGCATCGCCTGCTCGGCGCCGAACAGCTGCACGCGACCCACGCCATCGATACGGCGCAACTCTTCGACGATGTTGCGCGCCATGTAGTCGCTCAGCGCGACCTCGTCGAGACGACCGTCGATGGAGGTGAGGCTGACCATCAGCAGGAAGCCCGAGGCGGCCGACTCTACCGTCACGCCGTTCTGGCGCACCGTCTGCGGCAGGCGCGCCTCGATTGCCTTCAGGCGATTCTGCACGTCGACCTGGGCCAGCTCGGGATCGGTGCCGGGCTTGAAGGTCACGGTGATCTGGGCAGTGCCGGAGGTGTCGGCCGAGGACTCGAAGTACAGCAGGTTCTTGACGCTGGAGAGCTCGCGCTCGATCAGGCCGATCACGCCGTCGTCCATCGCCTGCGGCGTGGCGCCGGGATAGCTGGCGTTGATGGCCACGGTCGGCGGCGCCACCGAGGGATAGCGCGCAATCGGCAGCTGCGGAATGGCGATCACGCCAAGCAGGATGATGAACAGGGCAACCACCCAGGCGAAGATGGGGCGGTTGATGAAGAACTGGGGCATGCAAGACTCCTGGAATCGGCCTTGCGCTGATGTGGCGCCGATGCCGGCAACATCGCTTTGCTGCGCGCGGCGACCCGACAGTACAATCGCAAGGGAAGGCGGAGTCTGCCCGGCAACGATGAGGATTGCGCTGCGCAATTGTGGAGTTTTGATGGAGAGCGAAAGAATGTCCGAGAATGCGGCCGCGCCCGGCGAGACCGGGCCGACAGGCGTCGCGCAGGAAGCCAACGTGCTGGTGCTGATCGCAGAGGACGCGCCGGAGATCGCCGAGATCCTGGCCGCCTACCTGGCGCGCAGCGGCATGCGCAGCGTGCACGCCGCCGACGGCGCCCGCGCGCTGGAGCTGCACCTGGCGCTCAAGCCCGACCTGTTGCTGCTGGACGTCCAGATGCCGCATGTCAGCGGCTGGCAGGTGCTGGCGCAGATCCGCCAGCGCGGCGATACGCCGGTCATCATGCTGACCGCGCTGGACCAGGATGTCGACAAGCTCACCGGCCTGCGCATCGGCGCGGACGACTACGTGGTCAAGCCGTTCAACCCGGCCGAGGTGGTGGCGCGGGTGCAGGCGGTGCTGCGCCGCAGCCTGCCGCGCCAGGCGCGCGACGAACGCCGCATCCTGCGGGTGGCGCCGTTCATCATCGACTTCGACCAGCACGAGGCGGTGGCCGAGATCGACGGCCGCTCGCACACGCTGTCGCTGACGCTGACCGAATTCAGGCTGCTGGCGCAGCTGGCGCGCGCGCCGCGTCGCGTGTTCAGCCGCGCCGAACTGCTGGCGGCCTGCCTGCCCGAAGGCGACACGCTGGAGCGCACCGTCGACAGCCATGTCAGCAAGCTGCGCAAGAAGCTGGAAGACCTCGGCATCGCCGGCGTGCCGGTCAGCATCCGCGGTGTCGGCTATCGTTTCCACCAGGGTCTTTGAGGCCGCCGCCATGAACCTCTTCTCCGTCGTCGCCCGCTCCAAGGGCCTGGGCCGCCAGATCGTCAGCTCGGTCGCCATCCTGGTGCTGGCCGTGATGATGATGGTGCTGCTCGGCTCCTACGCTTTTTACGCCACGCTGTGGGTGCTCTATCCGGCGGCCCTGTCGGCGCCGGACAGCTGGCTGCCCTCGCCGGCGGAATGGGGCTGGATTGCCGCCACCACGCTGACCGGCCTGGGGATCGCGGTGTGGGTGGCGATCCGTCTCGCGCGCCGCATCCTGGCGCCGTTGAATTCAGTGGCGACCAGCCTGCGCCAGGTGGCGCAAGGCGACCTGGCGGCGCGCGCGGCCACCGACGACCATTCGCTGGGCGAGGCCACGCAACTGGTCAACGACTTCAACGCCATGGCCGAACGACTGGAACGCGGCGAGCAGGAGCGCATCTTCTGGAACGCCGCCATCGCGCATGAGCTGCGCACGCCGGTCACCATCCTGCGCGGCCGCCTGCAGGGGCTGACCGAAGGCATCTTCCAGCCTGACCCGGCGCTGTTCGCCAGCCTGCTGCTGCACGTCGAGGGGCTGGGACGGCTGATCGAGGATTTGCGCGTGGTCGGCCTGGCCGAGAGCGGGCACCTGCAGATGCAATTGCAGCAAGCCGATCTGCAGCAGGAAGTGATGACGGTGGTGAAGGCCTGCGAATCGGCGTTGCAGGAAAAGGGCTTTGCCCTGTCGCTGGCGCTGCAGACGCGCCAGGCGCTGTGCGACCCGGTGCGCATCCGGCAGGCCTTGCTGGCGCTGCTGGAAAACGCCCTGCAGCACGCCACGCCCGGCACGCTGACGATCAGGACCTGGACCGATGCCGGCCAGCACGGCCTGAGCGTGGAAGACAGCGGCCCCGGCATCGACTTGGCCGATGCGCACAACATCTTTGACGCCTTCCAGCGCGGCCCGCTGGCGCCCGGCGCGCAGCAGAAAGGCAGCGGACTGGGCCTGGCCGTGGTACGCGCCATTGCCGGCGCGCACCGGGGCACGGCGCGCTACGCGCGCACGCCGTCGGGCGGGGCCTGCTTCGCGCTGCGCTGGCCGGTGTAAGCTGCCGCCCGGAAAGAATTGTTTTGGCCGGCCTTATCGTCGATAATTGCGGCCATGAACGATACTACCCAACGCCCAGCCCTGCCCGATCGCCTCTCGATCGATCCCCGCAGCCCGCACTACAACGCGGCCATCTTCGAGTTCGACGTCGGCATCCGTTTCAACGACAAGGAACGCACCAACGTCGCCGAGTATTGCATCAGCGAGGGATGGATCATCGTCCCGGCCGGCAAGGCGCTGGACCGCAAGGGTAATCCCCTGATGACCAAGCTGAAGGGCCGGGTCGAAGCGTTCTACCGCTGATCCCCTTCTTCCGAAAAAAAGCCCCGCATCGCGGGGCTTTTTTATTGCGGCGGCCATATCGGATTACCTCCACGCGCCCCAGAAAATGAAGGCCGAAAACATCGCCAGCGCCACCGAGCTGGCGCGCTGGATATTGCCCGGCGCAAGGATGGCGCGACGGCGCGCGCCCAGCAGCTGGCCCACGGCGATCCACAGCGCGCCGATCGGCACCAGCAGGCAAGTGAACGACGCCATGGCCAGCGCATAGGCCGGTGCGCTTTCGAAGCTGTGCGCGGGGAACAGCACCAGCGCGAACAGCAGCGCCTTCGGGTTGAGCAAGGTGGCGATGAACAGCATGCGCGGGGTGATGGCGCGCTGCTGCGGCGTCTGCAGCAAGCGCGCGTCGCGCCACACCTTGACGGCGGTATAGGCCAGGTAGCAGCTGCTGGCGATCTTCACCACCGGCGACATCCAGGGATGCTGCGACTGCAGCGGCGCCAGCAGCAGGCCCCAGGCCGAGATCGAGAGGAAGTAGCCGCTGAACTCGAACGCCAGCAGGTGCAGCGCGCGGCGCAAGCCCAGCCCGAGGCCGGCGATGGCCAGCAAGGTGTTGGTCGGACCGGGTGTGATCAGGATCAGGGCGACGCTGAACAGAAAGACAACATACGCGGAATCGAAACTTGTCATGGTGGCGCGTTCTTCTGGTGGGATGGATGCAGCCCGTGGCGGGCCAGCGGCATCGTAACGTATGCGGCGCGCTACGCAAAATCAAACGCGATGCCTCGCTTATGCACCGCTGGCCGATGTGGCCAACGCTCGTCGGCATCGGCATCGATATTGCCCTCGACCGGCGCGATGGCGTTGCCGAAAAAAAGCCGCATCCATGGATGCGGCTTTTTCAACTCCGGCAAATGCGCGTGTGCGTATCAGCCGGCCAGTTTCTTGCGTAGCAGCTCGGTCAGCTGGGCCGGGTTGGCCTTGCCGCGCGTGGCCTTCATGGCCTGGCCGATCAGGGCGTTGATGGCCTGCTCCTTGCCGGCGCGGAACTCGGCCACCGACTTCTCGTTGGCGGCCAGCACCTGGTCGACGATGGCTTCCAGCGCGCCGCTGTCGGAGATCTGCTTCAGGCCCTTGGCGTCGATGATGTCGTCGGCCAGCGAGTCCTTGTCGGACCTGGCTTCCCACATGCCGGCGAAGACTTCCTTGGCAATCTTGTTGGAGATGGTGCCGTCGGCGATGCGCTTCAACAGCAGCGCGAACTGCGCGGCGCTGACCGGGGCGTCGGCGATGTCGGTGTCCTCGCGGTTCAGGGTCGAGGCGACGTCGCCCATCAGCCAGTTGGCGGCGGGCTTGGCCTGGTCGCGGCCGGCGGCGGTGACCACCGCTTCGAAATAGGACGCCATGCCCTTGGATTGCGTGAGCACCATGGCGTCGTATTCCGGCAGCGCGTAGTCGGCGACGAAGCGCTCGCGCATCGCGGCAGGCAGCTCGGGCATGGTGGCCTTGACGCGCTCGATCCACTCTTGCGCAATGGCCAGCGGCGGCAGGTCGGGATCGGGGAAGTAGCGGTAATCCTGCGCGTCTTCCTTGCTGCGCATGGAGCGGGTTTCCTTCTTGTCCGGATCGTAGAGGCGGGTTTCCTGCACCACCGTGCCGCCGTCTTCGATCAACTCGATCTGGCGACGCACTTCGTAGTTGATGGCCTCTTCCAGGAAGCGGAACGAGTTCAGGTTCTTGATCTCGCAGCGGGTGCCAAATTCCTTTTGGCCGACCGGACGCACCGAGACGTTGGCGTCGCAGCGGAACGAGCCTTCCTGCATGTTGCCGTCGCAGATGCCCAGCCACACCACCAGCGAGTGCAGCGCCTTGGCGTAGCCGACAGCTTCGGCGGCGCTGCGCATTTCAGGCTCGGTGACGATTTCCAGCAGCGGCGTGCCGGCGCGGTTCAGGTCGATGCCGGTCATGCCCTGGTAGTCCTCGTGCAGCGACTTGCCGGCGTCTTCTTCCAGGTGGGCGCGGGTCAGGTTGATGGTCTTCAGTTCGGTCTTGCCGTCCTTCTCGACGGCGAAGGTCATGGTGCCGCCCTGCACGACCGGGATCTCGAACTGGCTGATCTGGTAGCCCTTGGGCAGGTCGGGGTAGAAGTAATTCTTGCGCGCGAACACCGAGCGCGGCGCGATGGTGGCGCCGATGGCCAGACCGAACTGGATGGCGCGCTCAACCGCGCCCTTGTTGAGCACCGGCAGCACGCCCGGCAGCGCCAGGTCGACCGGACTGGCCTGGGTGTTGGGCTCGGCGCCGAACTGGGTCGAGCTGCCGCTGAAGATCTTGGATTGGGTCGAAAGCTGCGTGTGCGTTTCGAGGCCGATGACGACTTCCCACTGCATGATGTTGTCCTTGCGAATTCTGTTAATCAGTACGTCACTGACAAAGCACCGCTGGCGGCGTTGCGCCTCCTTGCCGTACAGCCGTACTGTCTGCCTCGGCGCGCCTTGCCAGCGGCGCTTTGTCAGCGACTCTTAATCTAAAAACTGCTTACGCGGGCTCGCGCAGGTGCCAGTCGGTCGCTTGCTGGAACTGGTGCGCCACGTTCAGCAGGCGGGCCTCGTCGAAATAATTGCCGATGATCTGAAGGCCCACGGGGCGCTTGCCGTTCTTCTCACCCTGACCGAAGCCGCAGGGGATCGACATGCCCGGCAAACCGGCCAGGCTGGTGGACAGCGTGAAGATGTCGGCCAGGTAGTTGGCGACCGGGTCGTTGGTCTTGTCGCCCAGATCCCACGCGACGGTGGGCGACACCGGGCCCATGATCACGTCGCACTGGCGGTTCTCGCCGGCCAGCGCGTTCTGGAAGTCCTGCGCGATCAGGCGGCGGATCTTCTGCGCCTGCAGGTAGTAGGCGTCATAGTAGCCGTGCGAGAGCACGTAGGAGCCGACCAGGATGCGGCGCTTCACTTCTTCGCCGAAACCTTCCGCGCGCGACTTCTTGTACATGTCGGCCAGGTCCTTGTAGTCCGCGGCGCGATGGCCGTAGCGCACGCCGTCGAAGCGTGACAGGTTGGACGATGCTTCAGCCGGGGCGATCACGTAGTACACAGGGATGGACAACTCGGTCTTGGGCAGCGAGATGTCAACCAGCGTGGCGCCCAGCTTCTCGAACTCGGCCAGCGCGGCGCGCACGGCCTGCTCCACATCCGCGGCCAGGCCGGCGCCGAAGAATTCCTTCGGCACGCCGATGCGCAGACCTTGCAAGCTGTCATTGAGCGAGCGGTTGAAATCTTCCTTGGGACGCTGCAGGCTGGTGGAATCGCGCTCGTCGAAACCGGTCATGGCGTTCAACAGCAGGCCGCAGTCTTCGGCGGTCTTGGCGATCGGGCCGCCCTGGTCCAGCGAAGAGGCGAAGGCGATCATGCCGAAGCGCGACACGCTGCCGTAGGTCGGCTTGATGCCGGTCACGCCGCACAGCGAAGACGGCTGGCGAATCGAGCCGCCGGTATCGGTGGCGGTAGCGGCCGGCGCCAGGCGCGCGGCCACGGCGGCGGCCGAACCGCCCGAGGAGCCGCCGGGCACGGCGGTCTTGTCCCACGGGTTCTTCACCGGGCCGTAGAAGGAATTCTCGTTGCCCGAACCCATCGCGAACTCGTCGCAGTTGACCTTGCCCAAGGTCACGGCGCCGGCCTGGTTGAACTGATCCACCACGGTCGCGTCGAACGGGCTCACGTAGTTCTGCAGCATCTTCGAGCCGGCGGTGGTGCGCCAGCCGCGGGTGACGAAGATGTCCTTGTGGGCGATCGGGATGCCGGTCAGCGGGCCGGCGTCATTGCCCGCCAGGCGCGCGTCGGCGGCCTTGGCCTGGGCCAGCGTCAGTTCGCGGTCCACGTGCAGGAAGGCATTGAGGTCGCTGGCGTCGATGCGGTCGAGGAACAGCGTCGCCAGTTCGGCGGCGGAAATCTTGCGCGCTTGCAGTTGCGCGGACAGTTCTTTGAGAGTGAGCTTGTGCATGAGTAATCGTTTCGCGGCAGGTCGGGCTATCGGGCGTGTCTTGGCGGCGCCGGGGTTTATTCGATGACCTTGGGCACCAGGTACAGGCCGTCCTGGGTTGCCGGGGCCGGTTGCTGATAGTCCTCGCGGCGATTGGACTCGGTCACCGCATCTTCGCGCAGGCGCAGGGCCAGCATGGGCTCGATGGCGGCGATCGGATGCGACAGCGGTTCCACGCCGGTGGTGTCGACGGCCTTCATCTGCTCCACCAGGTCGAAGATACCGTTGAGCTTTTCCAGCGTTTGCTCGGCCTGGGCGTCGGTCAGCTCCAGGCGGGACAGGTTGGCGATGCGTTTGACGTCGGAAAGGGCTAGGGACATGGTCGAAAGGGCGCGCCGGGCGCGCTGCATGATGTTGAATGGTGATCGGCGCGGGCCGGCGCCGGATGCAAGCGCATTTCCGGGCGCTGCCGGGTCCGGGAAGGCCCGCTTGCGGGAGGCGCTTCCGGGACGTGCGGTTCGGCAGTCGAAAAGACGGCTAAACCGCGCCAAATGGCCGCCAACGGGCTTCAAAGGCCCGGAATTTTTGGCTGTTCCGCTTGCTGGTTTCTGTGGGATTATAAGGTAGAATGTCGGATTAATGCCTTGCTGGCGCCGGTTTTTCGCGTCGCCGCGGTCATGAACGAACACCCCCCCTATCAAAAAGCTAGGCGCCCCGCGAGGGCGCATCAGGACAATTCATGTTTGGATTTTTACGCAGTTACTTCTCCAACGACCTGGCGATCGACCTGGGCACCGCGAACACGCTGATCTACGCGCGCGGCCACGGCATCGTGCTGGACGAACCCTCGGTTGTGGCCATTCGCCAGCAAGGCGGCCCCAACGGCAAGAAAACCATCCAGGCAGTGGGCAAGGAAGCGAAACAGATGCTGGGCAAGGTGCCCGGCAACATCGAGGCGATCCGCCCGATGAAGGACGGCGTGATCGCCGACTTCACCGTCACCGAGCAGATGCTGAAGCAGTTCATCCGCATGGTGCACGACTCCAAGCTGTTCCGCCCTTCCCCGCGCATCATCATCTGCGTGCCCTGCGGCTCGACCCAGGTGGAACGCCGCGCGATCCGCGAATCGGCGCTGGGCGCCGGCGCCTCGCAGGTGTACCTGATTGAAGAGCCGATGGCGGCGGCAATCGGCTCCGGCCTGCCGGTGTCGGACGCAACCGGCTCGATGGTGGTCGACATCGGCGGCGGCACCACCGAAGTGGGCATCATCTCGCTGGGCGGCATGGTCTACAAGGGTTCGGTGCGCGTGGGCGGCGACAAGTTCGACGAAGCCATCGTCAACTACATCCGCCGCAACTACGGCATGCTGATCGGCGAGCAGACCGCCGAGGCGATCAAGAAGGAAATCGGTTCGGCCTTCCCGGGCTCGGAAGTCAAGGAAATGGAAGTCAAGGGCCGCAACCTGTCCGAAGGCATCCCGCGTTCCTTCACCATCTCCAGCAACGAAATCCTGGAAGCGCTGACCGACCCGCTGAACAACATCGTGTCGGCCGTCAAGAACGCGCTGGAACAAACCCCGCCGGAACTGGGCGCCGACATCGCCGAAAAGGGCATGATGCTGACCGGCGGCGGTGCGCTGCTGCGCGACCTGGATCGCCTGCTGATGGAAGAAACCGGCCTGCCGGTGATTGTGGCCGAAGACCCGCTGACCTGCGTGGTGCGCGGCTCGGGCATGGCGCTGGACCGCATGGACAAGCTGGGCTCGATCTTCTCGGCCGAGTAAGCCTCCTTCAGCATCAGCAGCCGGCGCCAGACGCCGGCTGCGCATTTCTGTAGCAAGCAACACCATTACCGGGGAACCGATACGTTCGTCATGACGCAGTTCACACCGACTTGCCCCACGGCGCGGATCACCGTTCCGCCCTTGGCGCAGGCTCGGCTGGCGGACCGTTCGATGAAGAATGCATCGGCTCCCCTTTTCATATCGTTTTCGACGCAGGAAGTGAGTGCCCCCTCCTGCAGCCGGCCGCAGGCAGCGCATGCTGCGGCCCTGCAGGCGGCCTGACGCCATGGAAATCCCACCACTCTTCAAGCAGGGCGCCTCGGCCCGCGTGCGCGTCACCATCTTCGCCCTGTTGTCCGTCGTGATGCTGGTCGTGGACGCGCGCATGCACGTGCTGGGCACGATACGCCAGGGCATCGGCGCGGTGCTCTATCCGTTCCAGACGGTCGCCATGGTGCCGCGCGACGCAGCCATGAACGTGGCCGACTACTTCACGTCGATCACCGCGCTGCAAAAGGAAAACCAGGGCCTGCGCCAGCAGCAGATCGTCAATTCGCAGCTGATGCAGCAGGAACGCCAGCTGGCCGCCGAGAACGCGCAGCTGCGCAAGCTGCTGGACATGCAGCAGAAGGTGCCGGTCAAGTCCATCGTCGGCGAGATCCTGTACGACGCGCGCGACCCCTTCACCCGCAAGATCATCTTGAACCGCGGCTCCCAGCAGGGCGTGGCCACCGGCCAGCCGGTGATCGACGAAGTCGGCATCGTGGGTCAGGTCACGCGCGTGTTTCCGTTCACCTCCGAAGTCACGCTGCTGACCGACAAGGATCAAGCAATCCCGGTCCAGGTGCTGCGCAACGGCCTGCGCAGCGTGGCCTACGGCCGCGGCCAGACCGGCGCGCTGGACCT
Organism: Herbaspirillum sp. LeCh32-8; assembly: GCF_017814915.1. Classification (GTDB taxonomy): domain Bacteria; phylum Pseudomonadota; class Gammaproteobacteria; order Burkholderiales; family Burkholderiaceae_D; genus Herbaspirillum. The sequence continues at coordinate 267,960 of NZ_JAGIPZ010000003.1, forward strand.
GCGCTTCATGCCGGCCAACGCCGACATCCAGAAGGGCGACACGCTGGTGACCTCCGGCATCGACGGCGTCTATCCGCCGGGCCTGTCGGTGGCCACCGTGGTGCTGATGGAAACCCGTTCGGCCGACTCCTTCGCCCGCATCGTCTGCCAGCCGCTGGCCGGCATCGACCGCCATCGCCAGCTGCTGATCCTGCTGGTGGAACAAAACCTGCCGCCGCGCCCGGAACCTGAAGCCGTCGATGAAAAGTCGGCCAAGCTCTTCAAGCGCCGCCTGCGCGACAGCACCCGAGACACCTCCGCCGACGACGCCAACGCCACGCCCAAGGACAAGCCTGCCGACGAGCGCAAAGGCGCGGCCAACGTGACCCCGCCCGCCGCAGCACCAGCCGCGCCTGCCGCAGCGCCGGCGGCGGCTCCTGCGGCCAAACCGGCCGCCAAGGAAAACGCACGATGAACGATCATTACATCCTCCTGCCGGCCAACCCGCTGTTCATCGCGTTCAGCCTGGTGGTGGCCTTCCTGTTGAACCTGATGCCCTGGGGGCAGATGGTGGGCGTGCCCGACTTCGTGGCGCTGGCGCTGGTGTTCTGGAACATCCACCAGCCGCGCAAGGTCGGCATCAGCGTGGCCTTCCTGATGGGCCTGCTGATGGACGTCAACGAAGCCACCCTGCTGGGCGAGAACGCGCTGGCCTACACCCTGCTGTCCTATTTCGCCATCATGATCCACCGCCGCGTGCTGTGGTTCCCGCTGCGCACGCAGGCGCTGCACGTGCTGCCGCTGCTGCTGCTGACGCAGGCGGTGCAGCTGGTGGTGCAGCTGCTGGTGACCGGCAAGTTCCCGCACTGGTTCTACTTCAGCGAGAGCGTCATCTCCGCCATCCTGTGGCCGGTGGTGAGCCTGCTGCTGCTGGCGCCGCAACGCCGCGCGATCAACCGCGACGAAAACCGCCCTATTTGATGAGCCGGCAGCAGCATGACCGAATTCAAGAACACCGCGCATGAGCTGAAGCTGTTCAGGCTGCGCCTGGTCGCGGGCAGCGCCCTGGTGCTGATCTGCTTCAGCCTGCTATTGGCGCGCTTCCTGTGGCTGCAGGTGGTGCGCCACGACGCCTATGCCGCCCAAGCCGAGGAAAACCGCATCTCGGTGGTGCCCATCGTGCCCAACCGCGGCCTGATCCTGGACCGCAACGGCGTGGTGCTGGCGCGCAATTACTCCGCCTACACGCTGGAAATCACGCCCTCCAAGATCAAGACCAACATCGACGACCTGATCGACGAGCTGGGCACGCTGGTGGAGATCCAGCCGCGCGACCGCCGCCGCTTCCGCCGCCTGCAGGACGAATCCAAGAACTTCGAAAGCGTGCCGATCCGCACCCGCCTGACGGATGAGGAGGTGGCCAAGTTCACCGCCCAGCGCTACCGTTTCCCCGGCGTGGAGGTGCAGGCGCGCCTGTTCCGCCAGTACCCTTACGGCAAGACCGCGGCGCACGTGATCGGCTACATCGGCCGCATCAGCCAACGCGACGCCGAACGCATCGCCGACTCCGACGACGAGGCCAATTACAACGGCACCGACTACATCGGCAAGGAAGGCCTGGAAAAGAGCTACGAGTCGCAGCTGCACGGCACCACCGGCTACGAGGAAGTGGAAATCTCGGCCAGCGGCCGCGCCGTGCGCTCGCTCTCGCGCACGCCGGCCACGCCGGGCAAGAACCTGATCCTGTCGATCGATATCGAGCTGCAGAAGGTAGTGGAAGAAGCCTTCGGCGACCAGAAGGGCGCGCTGGTGGCGATCAACCCGGCCACCGGCGACATCCTGGCCTACGTCTCGCAGCCTTCCTACGACCCCAATCTGTTCGTGGAAGGCATCGACCAGCAGAGCTGGGACGAGCTCAACAAGTCGCCTGACCGACCGCTCTTGAACCGTCCGCTCTCCGGCACCTACTCGCCCGGCTCGACCTACAAGCCGTTCATGGCGCTGGCGGCGCTGGAACTGGGTCGCCGCCGTCCGCAGGACGCCATCCGCGACCCCGGCTACTTCATCCTCGGCAACCACCGCTTCCGCGACGACAAGGAAGGCGGCCACGGCGTGGTCGACATGTACCGCTCGATCGCCATTTCCTGCGACACCTATTACTACATGCTGGCCAACGATATGGGCGTGAACGCGATCCATGACTTCATGAAGCCGTTTGGCTTTGGCCAGATCACCGGCATCGACCTGGAGCATGAAAAGCGCGGCATCCTGCCTTCCACCGAATGGAAGCGCACCGCTTTCCGCAAACCCGAGCAAAAGCGCTGGATCGCCGGCGACACCGTCTCGTTGGGCATCGGCCAGGGCTACAACAGCTTCACCCCGCTGCAGATGGCGCAGTCGATGTCGGTGCTGGCCAACAATGGCGTGGTGATGAAGCCCCACCTGGTGAAGATCATCGAGGACGGCGTGACCCACGAGCGCACCGAGACCGTGCCCAAGGAAAGCTACCGCATCCCGCTGAAGCAGGAGAACATCGACTTCATCAAGCGCGCCATGGTCGGCGTGGTCAAGGAAGGCACCGGCCGCGCGGCGTTCGCCGGCGCGCCCTATGAGTCCGGCGGCAAGACCGGCACCGCGCAGGTGGTGAACATCGCCAAGAACCAGAAGTACGACTCCAAGAAGCTGTCCCGCATCTACCACGACAACGGCCTGTATATCGGCTTCGCGCCGGCCGACGCGCCGCGCATCGCGATCGCGGCGGTGGTCGAGAACGGCGGCTGGGGCGCCGGCGTGGCCGCGCCGCTGGTGCGCAAGGCCATGGATTATTTCATGCTGGGCAAGCGCCCCAACGAGCCGATCAAGTCGGTGGCGCCGGCCGAGCCGATCCCGGCCGACACGCCGGTCGAAGGCCCGACCGCCGAAGACAGCGGCAACACGCCAACCGTCCAGCCGGACGTGCAGGAGTGAGGATGGCATTCGTTTATCATTCCCGTGCGCGCCGCATCCTGGCCGGCGCCGCGGACCAAGCAAGGGAGCCGGCATGAGCCTGCAACGCCCCCCTCTGTGGCAAATCGTCAAGCCCCACCTGACGGTGTTCGACGGCGCGCTGTCGCTGATCGTGTTCCTGATCCTGTCGGTGGGCATCGTCACGCTGTACTCGGCCGGCATGAACTTCCCGGGCCGCGTGGAAGACCAGTTGCGCAACATCCTGATCGCCTTCGTGGTGATGTGGATTGCCGCCAACGTCTCGCCCCAGCTGCTGCTGCGGCTGGCGGTGCCGGTCTATACGGTGGGGGTGACGCTGCTGATCGCGGTGGCCCTGTTCGGCATCATCAAGAAGGGCTCGCGCCGCTGGCTCAACATCGGCGTGGTGGTGCAGCCGTCCGAAATCATGAAGATCGCCATGCCGCTGATGCTGGCCTGGTACTTCCAGAAGCGCGAGGGCATGCTGCGCTGGGACGCCTTCCTGGTGGCCACGGTGCTGCTGATGATCCCGGGCTTCCTGATCATCCGCCAGCCCGACCTGGGCACGGGCCTACTGGTGCTGGGCGCCGGCTTCTATGTGATCTTCTTCGCCGGCCTGCCGTGGAAAGTGCTGGCGGGCCTGTTCGTGGCCGGCGCGGCCAGCCTGCCGGTGGTGTGGTCGTTCATGCACGACTACCAGCGCCAGCGCATCATGATGCTGATCGACCCGACCTCCGACCCGCTGGGCAAGGGCTTCCACATCATCCAGTCGACCATCGCGATCGGCTCGGGCGGGGTCACCGGCAAGGGCTGGCTGATGGGCACGCAAACCCACCTGGAATTCATCCCCGAACGCACTACCGACTTCATCTTTTCGGTCTACTCGGAAGAGTTCGGCCTGATCGGCAACGTGGTGCTGCTGGTGCTGTACCTGATGCTGGTGGCGCGCGGCATGATGATCGCCGGCAACGCGCCGACGCTGTTCACGCGCCTGATGGCCGGCTCCATCACGATGATGTTTTTCACCTATGCCTTCGTCAACATGGGCATGGTCAGCGGCATCCTGCCGGTGGTCGGCGTGCCCTTGCCGTTCATGAGCTACGGCGGCACCGCGCTGGTGACGCTGGGCCTGGGCACCGGCATCCTGATGAGCATCCAGCGCCACCGCAAGCTGGTGCAGACCTGATTCAAGCGCGTTCTCAAGCGCGTTCGCCGGCCCCGCATCGGGCCGCGATGAACTTGCCCCACTGACGAGTTGTCAGCCATGCTGCGATGCACTCTGGTATCGTTTCGAAAAATTTCGGCCGGACACAGCGGCCGCATTGTTCAAGCGTCATCAGGACGACCTCGATTGCGGGCCTGCGCAAGCCGCCCGCGACGTGCCGCCTGGCGACGCCCAACCGGGAATGCGACCCACCATGCGATCAATATCAATCGAACAATATGGCAAGGCGCTGCGCCTGACGGCACTGGCAATTCCGGTGCTGCTGGCAGCCTGCAGCACCACACCGCCCGCCTCGCGCCAGACCACGGCGCAAGCGCCCGCACCGACCAAGGCGACGGGCTCGACCCGTCCCAACAACGCCCCGGCCTTGCCGGCAGCCGGCTCCGGCCGCGGCGGCTACTACAAGGATGACGGCCCGGGCGACCACATCCCCGATGGCCTGCTCGACGTGGCCGACGCCGAACCGCAGGTGGAGCCGCTCTCCAGGGCTGCCAGCAAACCCTATGTGGTGTTCGGCAAGACCTATGTGCCGGTGACCGACAACCAGCCCTTCATCCAGCGCGGCATCGGCAGCTGGTACGGCAAGAAATTCCACGGCCAGAAAACGTCCTCGGGCGAGCTCTACGACATGTACAAGATGACGGCCGCGCACCCGACGCTGCCGATTCCGTCCTATGCCCGCGTCACCAACCTGAAGACCGGCAAGCAGGTGATCGTGCGCATCAACGACCGCGGCCCGTTCCATTCCAGCCGCATCATCGACCTGTCCTACACCGCGGCGCTGAAGCTGGGTTACCTCGGCAGCGGCAGCAGCGAACTGGAAGTCGAGCGCATCCTGCCGGAAGAGGCGCAGCGCATGGCCGATGCGCGCCGCAACGGCACCCAGCTGGCAGCGGCCGATCCGATCAACAACGCGGCCGACACCGGTGCCGGCGTATCCACCGGCGCGGTGACCATCGCCTCGGTGAGCTCGCAGAACATGGCGCCGCAGCCGACGGTGGCCGCGGTGCAGCCGATCAATGCCACCACCTCCAGTTCAGCCGACGGCGCCGGCATGGCGGGCGGCGGCGGCATCATCAACGCGGTGGCCAGCGGCTCGGCACCCTCCCCGGCGATGCCGCAGGCAGTGCCGCTGTCGGCCGGCTATTACCTGCAGTTCGGCGCCTATTCGCAGGAAACCAATGCGCTGCAGGCGCGCGACAAGCTGCTGCCCAGCCTCTCGGGCGTGATCGACAGCCTGCAGGCGGTGCAGGTCAACGGCCTGTATCGCCTCTACGCCGGACCCTATCCGACCCGCCCGGCGGCGCAAAATGCCGCGCTGCTGGTGCGCCAGCGCAGTGCCGGCACGCCGTTCGTGGTCGAACGCTGAGCCACGGCCTTCCTTCCGGCGCGCTGCTGACGCGGGCGCCGGAAGCCGTTCTTCCTTGCGGCTTCTCCTTGCCGTTCTTCCCCTGCGCCCATCGCGGCGCACTTCCTCGCGGAGCGCACACATGCACCCCTATCTCGCCCTGGGCATCGCCATCGTCTCCGAAGTCATCGCCACCTCGGCGCTGCGCGCCTCCGACGGTTTCTCGCGCCTGTGGCCGTCGGTGATCGTGGTGGCCGGCTACGGCCTGGCGTTTTTCTTCCTGTCGGTGACGCTGAAATCGATCCCCGTGGGCATCGCCTACGCCATCTGGTCGGGGTTGGGAATCGTGCTGATCTCGGCGGTGGCCTGGATCGCGTTCGGCCAGAAGCTGGATGCGCCGGCCATCATCGGCATGGGCCTGATCATGGCCGGCGTGGTGGTGTTGAACGTGTTTTCCAAATCGTCGGCGCATTGAGCGCCGGGGCGGCTGTTCAGACGCCGTCCTTGATTTCCAGCGCGCGCTCGTAGAGCGCGTTCTTCTTCTTGCCGGTAATCTGGGCCGCCAATGCCGCAGCCTGCTTGACCGGCAGCTCTTCCAGCAGGATGCGCAGCACGCGTTCGGCCTCGGCTTCATCGCCGTCGGTTGCCGGCGCGCCCTGCACCAGCACCACGAACTCGCCGCGCTGGCGATTGGCGTCGGCTTCCAGCCAGGCCGGCGCTTCACCCAGCGGGCAGCGATGGATGCTCTCGAACAGCTTGGTCAACTCACGCGCCAGCACCACTTCGCGCGCAGGGCCGAAGGCCTTCTGCATCGCCTGCACGGTCTCGACGATGCGGTGTGGCGCTTCGTAGAACACCAGCGCAGCCTGCACCGCGGCCAGCTCCTGCAACGCCGCCTCGCGCTGGCGCGGCTTGGACGGCAAGAAGCCGACGAAGTGGAAGCGCTCGTCGGTGAAGCCCGACGCCGACAGCGCGGTCACCGCAGCCGACGCGCCCGGCAGCGGTACCACCTGCAGGCCGGCGGCGCGCACTGCCTCGACCACGCGGGCGCCGGGGTCGGACACGGCCGGTGTGCCGGCGTCCGAGACCAGCGCGATGCGCTGGCCGGCGCGCAGACGCTCGACGATCTTGGCAGCAGCTTCGCGCTCGTTGTGCTCGTGCGCCGCCAGCAGCTGCTTGGACAGACCGTAGCGCTGCAGCAACTGGCTGGTGTTGCGGGTGTCCTCGCAGGCCACGGCGTCGGCCAGGGTCAGCACGTGGAGCGCGCGCAACGTGATGTCGCTGACGTTTCCGATGGGCGTGGCCAGCACATATAATGCCGACACCGGATAGTTTTGCTGGGCGGCATCAGACAGGATGGAAGCGGCTGCGCTCGAATTCTGATTCATTGGAGGAGGCGGGATGTTCAATGTATTGAAGAAAATGGCCGCACTGGCGGGCTTCATGGGCGGCATTGCCGGGTTGTGGCTGCCGACCGGCTCCGCTGCGGCAGCCGACAGTGTACCTCTGCTGGCGCAAGCCGCCCCTGCAACATCGGCGGTACCGGCCGCCCCAACCGATCCCGCCGCCGCCCAACTGCCGCCGGGCGCCACCATGCCGGCTTCCCCGCCGGTGCGCATGGCGTTGTTGCTGCCCAACCGCAACGGCATGTTCGGCGCCGCCGCCGACGCGGTGCGCACCGGTTTCCTGACCGCCTATTCGCGCCAGAAGGAAAACATCCAGCTGGCCATCGTCGAGACCGGCGACTCGGTGCAGGACATGCAACGCGCCTATGACGACGCCTCCGCCAAATATGACATCCTGATCGGCCCGCTCTCGCGCAGCGCCGTCACCGCGGTGGCGCAAAGCGGTCGCGTCAGCAAACCCACCATCGCGCTGGCCCAGCCTGACCTGCCCGGCGAGACCGAGGCCCAGCTGCCGCCGCTGATGCTCACCGTGGGCCTGTCGATCGACGACGAGGCGCGCCAGGTGGCCAACTGGGTCGAGAAAGAGAAGCGCCCGGGCAAGATCTTCGCGATCGCCACCTCGGTGGCCTGGCAAAAACGCGCCGTGCGCTCCTTCCAGGCGCGCGCCCGGCAGCTCGGCCTGGCGGTCGAAACGCTGGAGCTGACCACGCCCAACAACGCGCTGTCGGCGCCGGGCCTGGCCCAGCTGACCAAGCGCGTGGAGCAGGAAAAGCCGGCGCTGATCTTCGCCGCGCTGGACGCCTCCCAGGCGGTGCAGCTGCGCAGCGCGATCGGCACCGAGCTGCCGGTCTACGGCACCTCGCAGATCAACCCGTTCACGCTCAATCGCGACAATCCCAACGACAAGATGCCAGAGCTGGACGGCGTGCGCCTGATCGACATCCCCTGGCAGCTGGAGCCGGACAACGTCGCCGTATCGCGCTACCCGCGCCCGGCCGGCAATGAGGGCGACCGCCCCAATGCCGACCTGGCGCGCCTGTACGCGCTGGGCATCGACAGCTATCGGGTGGCGCGCGAAATCGCCCTGCGTCGCTCGGGCTTCGACCTCGACGGCGTCACGGGACGCCTGAACGTGAACATGGTCGGCGGCGGCGCCACTTATTTCCAACGTCAGGAAACCCAGGCGGTGTTCCAAGACGGCCTGCCGGTGCCCATCGCCGACCAGTACTGAGGCCGTCGCCATGGGCCTGTTCGACGCCCTGCGGCGCCAGCCGCCCGCTGATGCAGCCGATGCCCGCACCGCCCGCCAACGCACCGGCGACGCCGCCGAAGACGCCGCGCTGGCCCACCTGCGCCGGCACGGGCTGGAACTGGTGGATCGCAATTTCCGCTGCAAGGGCGGCGAGATCGACCTGGTCATGCGCGACGGCGCCTCGCTGGTCTTTGTGGAGGTACGCGCCCGGGCCAGCGGCTCGCATGGCGGCGCGGCGGCCAGCGTCACCCCGGCCAAGCAGCGCCGCCTGATCGTGGCCGCCCATTCCTTCCTGCAACGCTATGCCTCGCCGCCGGCCTGCCGCTTCGACGTGATCGGCTTCGACGGCGAACGCATGGACTGGCTGCGCAACGCCATCGAGGCCTGATTGCTCGGCGGCCGGCGCGCAGCGGTATCATGTCAGGGTCGCCGGCCTGACACCTTTCTTTACGATTTGTGCGGGCGAGGCCCGCTCCAACTCATCTATAATCCCAGCCACTATGACCAATCCACGCATCCTCGCCCACTTTCAGGAAAGCGCCGACCTGAAGCTGAAGGCCGCCAACGTGCTGGCGCAACCGATCGAACAGGCGATTGAACTTATGTTCACCGCGCTGTCGAATGGCAACAAGATTCTTGCCTGCGGCAACGGCGGTTCGGCCGCCGACAGCCAGCACTTCGCGGCCGAACTGGTGGGACGTTTCGAGCGCGAGCGCCTGCCGCTGCCGGCGATTGCCCTGACCACGGACACGTCCATCCTGACCGCGATCGGCAACGACTACAGCTACATGGAAATCTTCTCGAAACAGGTCCAGGCCTTCGGCCAGGCGGGCGACGTCTTGCTGGCGTTCTCCACCTCGGGCAATTCGGGTAACGTGCTGGCGGCCATCGAAGTGGCCCACGAACGCGACATGCGCGTCGTGGCGCTGACCGGCAAGGGCGGCGGCAAGATCGGCAAGATCCTCAACGACACCGACGTCCACATCTGCGTGCCGCATGACCGTACCGCGCGCATTCAGGAAGTGCACCTGGTGTCCCTGCACTGCATTTGCGACGGCATTGACGTCGCGCTTTTTGGAGATGATACGAATGAGTGATGCACGATCGCTGTTGACAAGAATGCGCCGCCCGCTGGCGGTGGTGGCGCTGGGCGGCATGCTGGCCCTGAGCCTGCAAGGTTGTTTCGCGGTGCTGGCCGGCGGTGCGATCGCCGGCACCTTCGCCGCCACCGACCGCCGCACGCTGGGTGCGCAGACTGAAGACAAGTCGATCGTGGTCAAGGGCGAGAGCCGCATTCCCGAAGTGGTCGCGGCCGGTTCCCACGTCAACGTGACCGCCTTCAACCGCAAGGTGCTGCTGTCGGGCGAGGTGGTGGACGACGCCTCCAAGCAGGCGGCGGTGCGCGAGGCCAAGGCCATTTCCAACGTCGATACGGTGTACGACGAGCTGCAGGTCGGCCCGGCCTCCAGCTTCGGCTCGCGCTCCAGCGACGCGCTGATCACCAGCAAGGTCCTGGCCAGCCTGGTGGACGACAAGCAGCTGTATTCCAGCGCCTTCAAGATCACCACCGAGCGCGGCATCGTCTACATGATGGGTCGCGTGACCCAGCGCGAAGGCCAGCGCGCCGCCCAGATCGCCAGCGGCGTGGCGGGCGTGCAGAAGGTCATCACGCTGTACGAATACATCACCGAAGAAGAACTGCAGGAGTACCAGCGCAAGCCGGCCAGCGAGAACAAGGGCACCAGCTGATTCTTCCCGCTGTCGCCTGATGCATGTCAAACCGCCGGCTTGTCCGGCGGTTTTCACATCCGGCGCCCGGCCGCACGATTCGGCGCGGGAAGCTATAATGGTCGGGTTTTCTTTCCGGCATCGGAGCACCCCATGCAAGCACAGGCAACCTCCCCGCGCAGCGGCCTCTGGATCAAGCTGGCCGGCCTGGCCGTAGTCGCCGTCATCGCCGCGTTCGCCTTCTTCAAGGTGAACGCCGGCAACGCCGCGCCTGACGTCACCTTCACCCGACTCGATGGCCAGCAGGTCGCCCTCAAGGATTTGCGCGGCAAGGTCGTGATGGTCAATTTCTGGGCCACCAGCTGCACCACTTGCGTGGGCGAGATGCCGCAGATGATCGAGACCTACAACAAGTTCAAGGACCGCGGCCTGGACTTCGTCGCCGTCGCCATGAGCTATGACCCGCCGAACTACGTCCTGAACTACACCGAAACCCGCAAGCTGCCCTTCCAGGTCGCGCTGGACACCCAGGACAAGCTGGCCAACGCCTTCGGCGACGTCAAGCTGACCCCGACCACCTTCGTGATCGGCAAGGACGGCAACATCATCAAGCGCTATGTCGGCGAACCGCAGTTCGCCGAGCTGCACCAGCTGCTGGAGAAGGCGCTGGCTGCGGCCTGAGCCCGCCATCTTGCCTTCATGACAAAACGCCGGCCGTCGCCGGCGTTTTTTTATGCCGGGCGCACACGCCGCCGGCCATCGCCTTCCGTATATTTCCGAGGAACATCACCCTTCCCGCCGCAGTCCAATCCATTGCGCTTGTCGCAATGGCAAGCATTGCCCGGCGGCAGCGCCGTCGCCGCCCATAGCAACCGTGCTTTGCGTGCCTGCAAACAAACCCAGAACAGGAGGCTGCAATGAGATTTCGTACCGTTTTTCTGATCGTGCTGCTGGTGCTGATCGCCATCTTCGCCGCAATCAATTGGACCGCCTTCACGACGCCCACCACGCTGTCCTTGATCTACACCGACTTCCAGGCGCCGCTGGGCGCGGTGATGCTGGGCGTGGTGGTGCTGTTGACGGCGTTCTTCCTGCTCTACATCCTGGCGCTGCAGACCAGCGTGATGCTGGAAAGCCGGCGCCTGACCAAGCAGCTCGAGGGCCAGCGCGACCTGGCCGACCAGGCCGAACATTCGCGCTTCAACGAGCTGCGCGGCTTCCTCAAAGCCGAGCTGGAGCAACTGGCGCGGCGCCAGACCGAGCAACAGACCTTGCTGGCGCAGCGACTCGATACACTGCAAAAGGACCTGAGCCTGCGCGTGGAGCAGACCGAAAACGCAGTGGCCGCCCAGGTCGGCGAGCTGGACGACCGCATCCAGCGCCACGGCGCGACCAGCGCCATCAAACCGCTCTGACCGCCCACCCGGCCCATTCTGCTCGGCAACAAAAAAGGCTGCATCTCGCGATGCAGCCTTTTTCTTTGGCCCATTCCTTGGTCGATACCCTCAAGGCTGTTCAGACCCCGTAGCGCGTGCGATACGCGGCCACCGCATCCTTGTACTGCGCCAGGCGGGCGTCGCCGCCGTTGGAGATGTACTCGAACAGGTCGCCCAGGTTGCCGATGGAAATCACCGGCATGCCGTATTCCTTGGCCACTTCCTGCACCGCCGAATGTTCCGACAGCGCGCCGTCCTTGCCCGAGCGCTCCATGCGGTCCAGCGCGATCAGCACCGCGCACGGGGTGGCGCCGGCGGCGCGGATCATGTCCACCGACTCGCGCACCGAGGTGCCGGCCGAGATCACGTCGTCGATGATGACGACCTTGCCCTGCAGCTTGGCGCCGACGATGGTGCCGCCTTCGCCGTGGTCCTTGGCTTCCTTGCGGTTGAAGGCGAATGGTACGTTGCGGCCCATGCCGGCCAGCGCCACGGCGGTGGCCGAGGCCAGCGTGATGCCCTTGTAGGCGGGGCCGAACAGCATGTCGTACTCGATACCGGCGTCGGCCAGCGTCTGCGCGTAGAAACGGGCCACCTGGGCCAGCGTCGCGCCTTCGGAGAACAGACCGGCGTTGAAGAAGTAAGGCGAGGTGCGACCCGCCTTGGTGACGAACTCGCCAAAGCGCAGCACGCCTGCCGACACGGCGAATTCAATGAATTCCTGTCTCAAATTGCTCAAGATGCATTCCCGGGGAAAAATGTTACGAAGGCCGGCGCGGCCCATGTTTGCCTTTCGGCAAGCCGGCGCGCGCGGCGAAATCAGACCGACATTTTAAATGAAACGCCCTATCGGTTATGCTACCGGCCTCACTATCGGCCCTATTTTGCAGGAATCGCCCATGACAAAAATCGTCTCCGCCAATCTGAACGGCATCCGCTCCGCAGCCAAGAAGGGCTTCTTCGACTGGATGCAAAAGGAATCTCCCGACTTCGTCTGCGTGCAGGAACTGAAGGCCCAGGCCGCCGACATGACGCCCGATTTCCTGACGCCGCAAGGCTATGTCGGCCACTTCCACTACGCCCAGAAGAAAGGCTACTCGGGCGTGGGTGTCTACAGCAAGCGCGAGCCGGACGCGGTGCGTATCGGCTTTGGCAATACCGAGTTCGATGACGAGGGGCGCTACGTCGAGTGCGACTTCGGCGACCTCACCGTGATCTCGCTGTACGCGCCCTCGGGCTCGTCCAGCGACGAGCGCCAACAGGCCAAGTTCCGCTTCATGGAGGTGTTCCTGCCGCATCTGATGGAACTGGAGCAGAGCGGCCGCGAGATCGTCATCTGCGGCGACTGGAACATCGCCCACAAGGAAATCGACCTGAAGAACTGGAAGAGCAACCAGAAGAACTCCGGCTTTCTGCCGGAAGAACGCGCCTGGATGACCCACATCTTCGACAAGCTGGGCTTGGTCGACGTCTACCGCCTGCTGCACCCGGAAACCACCGGCGACGCTTATACCTGGTGGAGCAATCGCGGCCAGGCCTGGGCCAACAACGTGGGATGGCGCATCGACTACCACGTGGCAACCAAGGGCATCGCCTCGCGCGCCCGCAGCGCCGCGATTTACAAGGAGGCGCGCTTCTCGGATCACGCGCCGCTGACGGTAAGCTACACGGGCTGAAGGCAGGCGCTGGGTCTCGTACGGCTCTAACGACGCTGGGTTCCTGCTTTCGCAGGAACGACACTGAAGATGTCATTGGAGTCGTCTCAGGTTCCAGATGCGTCGGCTGGACGTCTTGGCAAAGCAGGAGCGTCGTGTCATCCGACTGCGACGGATGCATGGAAAACGACACGGGGTCCTGCTTTCGCAGGAACGACACGAAGCAGGTAATTGCAATCGCCTCAGGTTCAAGCAGGCCGGCTTGTCGTCCAAGATAAAGCGGTGATGCCGTGTCACCCAACTACGACTGAGGCACGACGAACGACGCTGGATCCCCGCCTTCGCGGGGACGACGTGTAGTGAGGTAAGTCGGGCTGCAGCGGTATTGAGCATCTCTGCAGCGTCGTTCCTGCGAAAGCAGGAACCCAGCGTCGTTGAACCGTCCATGAAAAAACCCTCACGGTTCGCACCGCGAGGGTTTTCTTTTTGGCTTCACGCAAACCGCTGATTACGCGCTGGCCGTTTTCTTCGGCGTGGCCTTCTTCAGCGGCGGCTTCTTCGCCGCAGCCGGTTTCTTGGCGGCTGCTGCCTTGGGCTTGGCGGCCGCTTTCTTCACCGGCTTGGCTGCTGCCTCGTCGGCGCCGCCTTCGGCGTCAGCCACAGCGGCCTTGCCCTTTGCAGGCGCCTTGGCCTTGCGCTCCTCGAACTCGAAGCCGATCTTGCCATCCTTGCCGCGCACCAGGAAAGCCTTGAACGGGCGACGGGTGCGCTGCGAGATGAAGCCCGGCAGCAGGTCGGTCTTGCCGTCGTTCAACAGCTTGCCCATCTGCTCGGGCAGGATCTCCTGCTGCAGGATGATGCGACTGCTGCGGAAGTCGCAAGCCTTCGGCTTGGCGACCGTCTTCTCGCACACGTAGGCCAGGCCCATTTCGTAGACGCCTGACGCGCACTTCGGGCACGGGCCCAGCGGCGTCTGTTCGCTGAAGTCGACCGGCTCGCCGCCTTCGCCTTCGGACTGGTCCTGGCCGAAATCGAATTCCAGCTTGAAGTTCTTGATTTCCTCGTCGCGCGAGATCTTCAGGATGGCAGCGAACGGTCGGCCCATCTTGGAGCGGAAACCCTGCAGCGGACCGATGGTGCGGTTCTTCAACAGCTCTTCCACTTCGGAGATCTCGAACTGGCGGCCGCCCGGCACCTTGGTCATCGAGAATTCGCATTTGGTGCAGGCGAAGCGTCGATAGTTTTCCTTCACCACGCCGCCGCAATTCGGGCACGGCGTCTGCAGCGTCGCATAGTCGCCGGGGATGGTGTCGTTATCGTATTCCTTGGCGCGCTTGACGATGATCTGCGTCATCTGCGCGATCTCGCGCATGAACTCTTCACGACTGATCTTGCCGCGCTCCATTTGCGACAGCTTGTGTTCCCACTCGCCGGTCAGCTCGGGCTCGGTCAGTTCGTCCACACCCAGGCCGTGCAGCAGCGTCATCAGCTGGAAGGCCTTGGCGGTCGGCATCATTTCGCGGCCTTCGCGCAGCAGGTACTTTTCGTTCAGCAGGCCTTCGATAATGGCCGCGCGCGTGGCAGGCGTGCCCAGGCCCTTGCCGGCCATCGCCTCGCGCAGTTCGTCGGAATCGACCAGCTTGCCGGCGCCTTCCATGGCCGACAGCAGCGTGGCTTCGGAATAACGTGCGGGCGGCTTGGTGACCAGGCCGTTGGCGAAGACCTTGTCGGTCTTGACCTTCTCGCCCGGCGCCACGGCGACCAGGTTGCCGCCGCCTTCCTTTTCCTTGTCATCTTCTTCGACCTGCTTGCCGTAGATGGCCAGCCAGCCGGGGTTGATCATGACCTTGCCTTCGCTCTTGAACTGATGGCCAGATACTTCGGTGTAACGCGTGGTCACCTGGAACTCGGCCGGCGGGAAGAACACCGCCATGAAACGGCGCGTCACCAGGTCGTACAGCTTCTGTTCCGGCTCCGACAGGTTCTTGGGTACCTGGGTGGTCGGGATGATGGCGAAGTGGTCGCTGATCTTGGTGTTGTCGAAGATGCGCTTGTTGGGCTTGACCCAACCCTGCTTCAGGATCTGCTTGGAGAACTGGTGGTAATTGTTGTTCTCCGACAGGGCCTCCATCGTGTCCTTGACGGTCTGCAGGTAGTCTTCCGGCAGGTGGCGCGAATCGGTACGCGGGTAGGTCAGCACCTTGTGCTTTTCATACAGCGCCTGCGCCAGGCCGAGCGTGTTCTTGGCCGAGAAACCGAAGCGCGAGTTGGCCTCGCGCTGCAGGCTGGTCAGGTCGAACAGGCCGGGCGCCATCTGCGTGGTCGGCTTGGATTCTTCGGTGACGGTGCCGATCTTGTCGCGGCAGGCCGCCACGATGGAGTCGGCCGCGGCCTTGGCCCACAGGCGTTCGGGGCGTTTCTCGGGATCGTTCTCGTCCTTCTTGTGCGCGCGGTCCAGCCAGCGGCCTTTATAAATGCCGGCGGCGCAGACGAACTCGGCGTGCACTTCCCAGTAGTCGCGCGGGACGAACTTCTTGATCTTCTCTTCGCGCTCGACCACGATCGACAGCGTCGGCGTCTGCACGCGACCCACGGTGGTCAGGTAGAAGCCGCCTTCCTTGGAGTTGAAGGCGGTCATGGCGCGCGTGCCGTTGATGCCGATCAGCCAGTCGGCCTCGCTGCGGCAGCGGGCGGCGTTGGCCAGCGGCATCATCTCGTCGTCGTCGCGCAGCTGCTTGAAGCCATCGCGGATCGCGCCCGGCGTCATCGACTGCAGCCAGAGGCGCTTCACCGGCTGCTTGGCCTTGGTGTACTGCGCGATCAGGCGGAAGATCAGCTCACCTTCGCGGCCCGCGTCACATGCGTTGATCAGGGTGGTCACGTCCTTGCGCTTGATCAGCTTGGAGAGCACCTTCAGGCGCGACTCGGTCTTGGCGATCGGGTTGAGCGCAAAGTGCGGCGGAATCATGGGCAGGTGGGTGAAGCTCCACTTGCCGCGCTTGACGTCGTATTCCTCGGGCACCGCGATTTCCAGCAGGTGGCCGACGGCGGACGACAGGATGTACTCGTCGGATTCGAAATACTCATCGTGCTTGGTGAAGCCGCCGAGCGTCTTCGCGATATCGTTCGCGACAGAAGGCTTCTCGGCAATGATGAGGGTCTTGCTCATAGGTATGGGTCTCGTCGGAGAGGTCGGTTGCTGGAGCGCTTCATACAGGCGCCATGCCCATCTGGGGCCGGGACGTCCCGAAACAACTCCATGTCGCCCGAAGCGCTTGAAAACCCTGCCTGCAGCCCGCGTGGCGTGCGGCCAGCGCTTTCATTGCTTCTGAACAACTGAATTTTTATATAGTAGCCAATAACGGGCCGATGCGGGGCAATGATAAGCGTGATGCAAATGAAACGGCAAGCCCAAGGGCTTGCCGGATCGGTGTTTTACATGGTCAAGGCGGCAACAGGTGCCCCTTGCGCCACCTGTTGCGCTCAGTGCAACAGGCGCGGCTCGGTGTCGTCCTCGTCCAGGAACAGTTCCTCGAACATCAGGCCGTCGGGCTCCTTACCTTGGCTCCACAGCACCATCAGGACGATGACCTTGAGCTTTTCCAGCGTGATGGGGACTTCGCCGGCGGCCAGGGCGCGCTCGATGACGATCTCGCGCTGCATGGCGTCGAGCATCTTGGCCGATTCGAGGAATTGGATGAAACCGATGGCTTCCACGCCCAGCACGTCGGTCTCCTGGCGCGCGTAGATACGGGTGCCGAAGGAAAATGCGGTTTGCTGGGGGTAACTGTCGGCGAATTCGTGGTTGGCGACTTCAAGGTCGGTCAGCCATCCGAGCGCCTGCGAGATTTCTTCTTCTTCAAAACCTATCGCGGACAACTTCTTCACCAGCGCCTCCGGTTCAGGGCAGGCATCCGGGCGATAGTAGGTTTCGTACAAGTAAACGAGGACATCAAACATAGGTCTACTCTATCGCGAAGGGTGTTAATACACAAGTCGGCTGGCCCAGTATGGCAGGATTTTACCGATCGCGTGCATTAATTTGCTCAGCTCAAGCGACGATAGCGCGCCCCCGGCAACACCTCGATGCGCCCCTCCATTTCAAGTATCAGCAACAGCGCCGCAAGCCTTGCTGCGTCTAGCCCGCAGCGCAGCGCGAGGGTATCTGCGTCGACCGGATCGTAACCCATTGCATGCATGACAAGGGCGGCCGGCGCGTCGTCTGCGACGATGTCCTGAAGGCAAGACTGCGTGGCCTCCGGCGCGCTCTTCACGATCTCCATGCGTAACTGCAACTGCGGCAGTTCCTCAAGGATGTGCCGGGTCGTTTCGACCAGTTTGGCGCCCTGCCGGATCAGCTGGTGGCAACCTTTGGCCAGCGGCGCATGGATCGAACCGGGAATCGCGAACACGTCGCGTCCCTGCTCGGCTGCCATGCGCGCCGTGATCAGCGAGCCGGACTGCGCCGCCGCCTCCACCACCAGCACCGCGCGCGCCAGGCCCGAGATGATGCGGTTGCGTCGCGGAAAGTTGGCCGCCAGCGGCGGCGTGCCCAGCGGGTATTCGCTGACGACGCAGCCGCGCTCGGCAATCTGCTGGGCCAGCGCGCGGTTGCGCTGGGGATAGACGATATCGATGCCGGTGCCGATCACCGCGACCGTCGACCCAGGGCCGCGCAGGCCGCCGGCATGGGCGGCGGCATCAATGCCCAGCGCCAGACCCGAAACGATGGTCAGGCCGGCGCGGCTGAGCTCCTCGGAAAAAAGCTCCGCATGCGCCCGCCCCTGCGCAGTGGCATTGCGGCTACCGACCACGGCCACCGCATCGGTCTGCAGCAGCGAGGCGTCGCCGTTCACGTAAAGCAGCAACGGCGGGTCGGGGATGTTGAGCAGGGCTTGCGGATAGGCAGGATCAGCCAGCGTGACGATGCGATGCCCGGGCAACGCAGACCATGCCAGCGTGGCTTCGATATAGGCTTGCCGTGTGGCCGTGGGCGGCTTGCACAGCGCGGCGGCGACGCGCGGCGACACCACGCCTTCAAGCATGGACCGACCGGTCTGCAGCACCTGGCCGGGCAAACCGAATGCCGCCAGCAAACGGCGACCGCTGTCGGAACCGACACCCTCGGTCAGGGCGAACCTCAGCCAGCAGGCGAGGCTGGCGACATCGTCGTCGGCGTCGTGCCGCGAATGGGACATCTGAGACATATCACTCCATGCAAGGGAAATGAACGCGCCGCCGCTCAGTGCGGGCAACGCGACAGGAGTACGGCAGCTCCGGGCTCGAGCGGCGCGCGCACCTGCTCGAGCAGCACCGCCGCGGCATGCGCGCCGACATGCAGCACGCGCCCCGCAGGCTGTTCGCGCCCCGGCAGGCGCAGGCACATGTCCACGCGCGCACCGTCGAGCGCGCCGCGATCCAGCGCCACGATCTGACCGGCGGCGGCGAAGCGCAGCGCCTCGCCGTCGCGCTGCGCCGCCACGTGCGCAGACATTTCGCGCGGCGGTGGGGCGGCCGATGCCGAGATCGGCAATGGCAACGCAGCGAACACCAAGTCACCGGCCTGGATTTCACGTTCGCCATGCAGCGCCACCGCCTCGACCTCGTCGCGATTGCTGTCGGCGCGTAGCCATTCCGCTCGCGCCACGCGAAATGCCAGCCGCCCAAGTGCACGGCCCCCGACGCCATCCTGCAGCCAGGGGCCCGGCCGATAGACCGCCAAACGATGGCCGCGCAACGTGCCGGCGCGCCGCACGCGCAGCACCTGTCCGGCGATGAACAGCTGCGCGCCGCCGTCCGCGCCCGCCACCTCGGCCAATGCGCCCGCCTGCGCATCCAGCACGATGGCCTGCGGCCACGCATCGACTGCCGCCGAAGCGGCCGGCGCAACGAGCGGCAAACTGCGCGGCTGCGGCGACTGCCTGTGCTCGGCACGCGACAGCGAATCCGCCAAACTGGCCGTGCACAGGCCCGCAAGCAGCGAGCAGGCGCAGGAAAGACCTCGCGCTGTGCTAAACTTTTCCATGCTTTCGGGGAAGTAAAAAATCCAAAGGTCCACGCCGGCGCGGCATCTCGGCAAGCAGGAATTGCCTGATGACAATGCGGACAATCCGGCCCGCAAAGCCGGTGATTCTGCCGCTGCCGCGCTTGAAGCAGCGTGAACCGCCCTTATTTACCAAGCATTCCCGAAATGAATTTTCCAGGCTGCTCGCAAAACAGCGAGCGCCGCTGGGACGGCCGCCTGCAGTCGCCCCTGATGACCCCGATTTCCAAGATCGATTTCCGAGATTTACGCGTATGGCCCTGCTCAATATCCTCCGTTACCCCGACCCACGCCTGCACAAGGTGGCCAAGCCCGTCACCGTGTTCGACGAACGCATCAAGACACTGGTGAGCGATATGGCCGAGACCATGTATGCCGCGCCCGGCGTGGGCCTGGCTGCAACCCAGATCGACGTGCACGAGCAGGTGATCGTGATCGACGTGTCCGACGAGGGCAAGCAGCTGCAGGTGTTCATCAATCCGGAAGTACTGTGGGCCAGCGACGAGAAGCGCGTCTACGACGAAGGCTGCCTGTCGGTGCCGGGCATCTATGACGGCGTAGAGCGCCCGGCACGCGTGAAGGTGCGCGCCTTCGACGCCGAGGGCAAGCCGTTCGAGGTGGATGCCGACGACCTGCTGGCCGTGTGCATCCAGCATGAGATGGATCACCTGAAGGGCAAGGTGTTTGTGGAATACCTGTCGCCGCTCAAGCGCAATCGCATCAAGACCAAGCTGCAGAAGGAAGAGCGCGAGCTGAAGAAGAACGCCGCCAACGGTTGAACCGCACTCGCCGCAGCCAATAAAAAACGCCGGACATGTCCGGCGTTTTTTTATGGCTATGGCGTCTGGCGTGTTCGATGCTGTCGTGCGCGTTTGCCGTGCACTTATGCAGCGACGAAGCGATAAACCCCATCCTCACCCAGCTGGCGCTTCAGCAGGCCGTCGTGCCACAGCTTGTGCAGGTGCGCCACTGCCTCGCCCAGCGCGAACGAGAGCTGGTGCGTGTCCAGCGGGCGCTTGAACATCACCGGCAAGATGTCCATGCCCGACTGCGGCGTGGCGCAGGCCTCCAGCACTTCGGCCAGACGCGCCGCGTGGTGGTCGTTCAACTGCCCGATGCGCGTATGCAGGCCACGGAAAGGCTTGCCATGCGAGGGCAGCACCAGCGCATCGGCCGGCAGGTGCGCGTATTTTTTCAGCGAGTCGAGATACTGCTGCACCGGATTGCTCTCGGGCTCGATGGCGAATACCGAGACGTTGGTGGAGATGCGCGGCAGCACCATGTCGCCGGAGATCAGCACATTGCTCGCCCGGCAGTACAACGACACGTGCTCCGGCGAATGGCCGAAGCCGGTGATGATCTCCCAATCGCGTGCACCGATGCGCACATGGTGGCCGTCCTGCAGCCGCACATAGGCATGCGGCACCGTCGGCACCAGATCCTGATAGTAGGTATTGCGCCCCTGCAGCTTGGCGACGGTATCGACGTCAGCCAGGCCGTGACGGCGAAAATGCGGCGTCGCCGCCGTGCCCTCGGCGCCGGGCAATGCGGCCGACATCACGCGCGCGAACGCGTAGTCGCCGGCGCTCATCAGCAACGGCGCCTGCCAGCGCTTGCACAGCCAGTCGGCCAGGCCGACGTGATCCGGATGACAATGCGTCACCAGCACGCGCACGATGGGCAAGCCATCCAGCTCATCGACGAAGATGGTTTCCCAGGCCTCGCGCGTGGCGTCGGTGGCGATGCCGCAGTCGATTACAGTCCAACCGCGCTGCCGCCCTTGCGGCGTCTCCACTTCATCTTCCAGCAGCCACAGGTTGATATGGTTCAGCGCGAACGGCAGGCCCATGCGCAACCAACGCACGCCGGGCGCGACCTCCATGGTGCGGCCGGTCTCCGGCATGGTATCGCCGAAGGCGTAGTCGAGCTGGGATTCAAGAGCGTTCATGAAAAGACCTGGACTGGGTTGAGGCAAACGTAGGCAGCAAGGATACGGCAACGCCACGACATTTCCCGCGCAACAACAAAATGCGCGCTTGCCAGGGCGCATGCATTTTCCGCTGGACGGGCAGGCACAATATACTTTACGTTAACGTAAAGTGAAACTGCCGCCAAGCTCAGGGCGACATCCGTTCCGCGCAAAGAGACGCCGCCCGGAACCGACGACGGTATCGTCACGGCCTGGCCCGAGTTTAACCAATATTCCCGTTCGACACAGACTGCGCAAGCGCCACCATGCCCACCTACACCATCACCGAACTGGCGGAAGAATTCGAAATCACGCCGCGGGCAATCCGGTTCTACGAGGATCACGGCATCCTCAATCCCAAGCGCGAAGGCGCGGGCGGACGCAACCGCGTCTATCCGGCGCGCGAGCGCACGCGGTTGAAGCTGACGCTGCGCGGCAAGCGGCTGGGCTTCACGCTTGCGGAGATCAAGGACCTGATCGACATGTACGAGTCGCCAAAAGACACCGAGCCGCAATTGCAGCGCTTCCTAGGCATGCTGCAGCAGCATCGCGAAAAGCTGGAACGCCAGCGCGAGGACCTGGAGCTGACGTTGGCCGAGATCGCCGGCCATGAAGACGAATGCCGGCGCCTGCTGGAAAGCGCAAAGGGCGACGGCAGGAAAGCCGCAGTAAAGCCGCGTCGCAAGGCGGCGTGACCGAATGCAGGCATGCTTGACGTAAGCGTCAATGAAGCGGCAAATCAGACGCATCAGGCAAGACGAAGAAGATAAAAAGACGCATCGAGAACCAACATACCCAACGAGGAGACAACCATGATTCACCTGCCCGGCCTCACCTTCGACCACGGCGAGGACATTGACGCATTGCGCGCCGCCGTGGCCGCCTTCGCCGCCGCCGAGATCGCCCCGCGCGCGGCCGAGATCGACCGCAGCGACCAGTTCCCGATGGATCTGTGGAAGAAGCTGGGCGAGCTCGGCGTGCTGGGCATCACCGCCAGCGAGGAATACGGCGGCGCCAACATGGGCTACCTGGCGCACATCGTGGCGATGGAAGAGATCTCGCGCGCCTCGGCCTCCGTCGGCCTGTCCTACGGCGCGCACTCCAACCTGTGCGTGAACCAGATCAAGCGCAACGGCAACGACGCGCAAAAGAACAAGTACCTGCCCCAGCTGATCTCGGGCGACTTCATCGGCGCGCTGGCGATGTCCGAGCCCAACGCCGGCTCGGACGTGGTGAGCATGAAGCTGCGCGCCGACAAGAAAGGCGACCGCTATGTGCTCAACGGCAGCAAGATGTGGATCACCAACGGCCCTGACGCCGACGTGCTGGTGGTCTACGCCAAGACCGACCTTGAAGCCGGCGCGCGCGGCATGACCGCGTTCCTGGTGGAAAAGGGTTTCAAGGGATTTTCGGTGGCGCAAAAGCTGGACAAGCTGGGCATGCGCGGCTCCCACACCGGCGAGCTGGTATTCCAGGATTGTGAGGTGCCGGAAGAGAATGTGCTGGGCGGCATCGGGCGCGGCGTGAACGTGCTGATGTCGGGCCTGGATTTCGAGCGCACCGTGCTCTCCGGCGGCCCGCTGGGCATCATGCAGGCCTGCATGGATGCGGTGGTGCCGTACGTGCACGAGCGCAAACAGTTCGGCCAGGCCATCGGCGAATTCCAGCTGATGCAGGGCAAGCTGGCCGACATGTATTCCACCATGATGGCGTGCAAGGCCTACGTGTATGCGGTGGGCCAGGCCTGTGATCGCGCCGACTCGCCGGAGCGCGTGCGCGCGCTGCGCAAGGACGCCGCCGGCGCCATCCTGTACTCGGCAGAGAAGGCCACCTGGATGGCCGGCGAGGCGATCCAGACGCTGGGCGGCAACGGCTATATCAACGAATACCCGGTGGGCCGCCTGTGGCGCGACGCCAAGCTCTACGAAATCGGCGCCGGCACCAGCGAGATCCGCCGCATGCTGATCGGCCGCGAACTGTTCGCCGACACCATGTAAGCCCACCATTCACCGCAAAGGCATCCGACATGAGCAATCCCATCGACTTCTACTTCGACTTCAGCTCGCCCTACGGCTACTTCGGCGCCGTCGAGATCGGCAAACTGGCGGCCAAATTCGGCCGCACCGTCAACTGGCATCCCATCCTGCTGGGTCCGATCTTCAAGCAGATCGGCACCAACTCGCTGGTGACCATCCCGGTCAAGGGCGATTACTCGCGCCTGGATATGAAGCGCACCGCGCGCTTTCACGACATCTTCTTCAAGGAGCCGAGCAACTTCCCGATCGGCGCCCAGGTCGCCGCGCGCGCCGTGCTGTGGACGCAGGAGCAGCATCCTGAAAAAGCGGAGGACCTGATCCGCACGCTCTACAGCGCCTATTTCACCGAGGACATCGACATCAGCGTGGCCGCGACCGTGCTGCGCATCGCCGGCGACGTCGGCCTCGATGCGACGGCGCTGGAAGCCGCTCTGGGCACGCAGGAAATCAAGGACAAGCTGCGCGCGGCCACCGAGGACGCCGCCAAAAAAGGCGTGTTCGGCTCGCCCTTCGTGATCGTCGACGGCGAACCGTTCTGGGGCTTTGACCGCTTTACCCAACTGGAAGCATTTTTGAACAACGGAAAGATCTGATGAGCAACAAGAAAGACAAGGCCGCCGCCGGCGACTGCCCCTGCGGCAAAGGCAACTTCGCCGGCTGCTGCGGCCGCTTCATCTCGGGCGCGGAAATTCCCGCCACCGCCGAGCTGCTGATGCGCTCGCGCTACAGCGCCTACGCACTGCGCGACGAAGCCTACCTGCGCGCGACCTGGTTCCCGGAGACGCTGCCGGAGGAAGAACTGACCGGCGAGACCGACGTCAAGTGGATCGGCCTGGACATCAAGAAGCAGACGCACGTCGCCGGCAGCGATGAAGCGACGGTGGAATTCACCGCGCGCTTCAAGGTCGGCGGCAAGGCGCACCGCATGCACGAGATCAGCAACTTCGTGCGCCAGGCCGACGCTGAAGGAAAGCCGCGCTGGTACTACGTCGACGGCAACTTCCCGGACGACCAATAAGGCCGGCAGGCACGCGCAGGCCACCGGCAAAAAGAGACCAAAAGAGACAAAAGAGAGAGACAGCCATGCCGCAGATCGACAGCAAGCTCAACCCGCGCAGCGAAGACTTCCTGCACAACCGCGACGCCATGCAGCGCATCGTCGACGACCTGAAGCAAAAGGTCGCGGCGATTGCCGAAGGCGGCGGCCAGGCCGCGCGCGACAAGCATATCGCGCGCGGCAAGTTGCTGCCGCGCGAACGCGTGCAGATGCTGCTCGACCCCGGCACGCCCTTCCTCGAGTTCTCACAGCTGGCGGCCTACGGCATGTACCGCGAGAAGGACCGCGACGGCAACCTGAAGGATGCCGCGCCCTCCGGCGGCATCATCACCGGCATCGGCCGCGTGGCCGGCCAGGAATGCGTGATCGTGTGCAATGACGCCACCGTCAAGGGCGGCACTTACTATCCGATGACGGCCAAGAAGCACCTGCGCGCGCAGGAGATCGCCGAGTTCAACCACCTGCCCTGCATCTACCTGGTCGACAGCGGCGGCGCCAACCTGCCCAACCAGGATGAGGTGTTCCCGGATCGCGATCATTTCGGCCGCATCTTCTTCAACCAAGCCAACATGTCGGCCAAGGGCATCCCGCAGATCGCGGTGGTGATGGGCTCCTGCACCGCAGGCGGCGCCTACGTGCCGGCGATGAGCGACGAGTCCATCATCGTCAAGGAGCAGGCCACCATCTTCCTGGCCGGCCCGCCGCTGGTGAAGGCGGCCACCGGCGAAGTGGTCACGGCCGAGGAGCTGGGCGGCGGCGACGTGCACACGCGCCTGTCCGGCGTGGCCGACCACCTGGCCCAAGACGACACGCATGCGCTGGCGATTGCGCGCGGCATCGTCAGCCACCTCAACCGCACCAAGCCGCAACAACTGGCGCTGCGCGAGAGCGCAGAGCCGAAGTATCCGGCGCATGAACTGTACGGCGTGATCCCCACCGACACGCGCAAACCCTTCGACGTGCGCGAGGTGATCGCGCGCATCGTCGACGCCAGCGAGTTCGACGAGTTCAAGGCGCGCTACGGCACCACGCTGGTGTGCGGCTTCGCCCACCTGCACGGTATGCCGGTGGGCATCATCGCCAACAACGGCATCCTGTTTTCGGAGGCAGCGGAGAAAGGCACGCACTTCATCGAGCTGTGCTGCCAGCGCAAGATCCCGCTGATCTTTCTACAGAACATCACCGGCTTCATGGTCGGTAAAAAGTACGAGAACGAAGGCATCGCCCGCCACGGCGCCAAGATGGTGACGGCGGTCTCGACGGCCAAGGTGCCCAAGTTGACGGTGATCATCGGCGGCAGCTTCGGCGCCGGCAATTACGGCATGTGCGGCCGCGCTTTCTCGCCGCGCTTCCTGTGGATGTGGCCCAATGCGCGCATCTCGGTGATGGGCGGCGAGCAGGCCGCCAGCGTGCTGGCCACCGTCAAGCGCGACGGCATCGAAGCGCGCGGCGGCAGCTGGAGCGCCGAAGAAGAAGCCGCGTTCAAGGAACCGATCCGCGCGCAATACGAATCGCAGGGCCATCCCTACTACGCCTCGGCGCGCCTGTGGGACGACGGCGTGATCGATCCGGCCGATACGCGCACGGTGCTGGCGCTGGGATTGTCGGCGGCCTTGAACGCGCCGATCGAAGAGACGAAGTTCGGCGTGTTCCGCATCTGACGCCGACCTGAAAAAAACAAGAGGAGATCACATGCTCAACAAGATCCTGATCGCCAACCGTGGCGAAATCGCGTGCCGCGTGGCGGCCACCGCGCGCCGTATGGGTATCGCCACGGTCGCGGTGTATTCGGACGCCGATGCGCGCGCCAAACACGTGCAGGCCTGCGACGAAAGCGTGCGCCTGGGCCCGGCCCCGGCCAAGGAAAGTTACTTGTGCGGCGACAAGATCATCGCCGCCGCGCTGGCCACCGGCGCGCAAGGCATCCACCCGGGCTACGGTTTCCTGTCGGAGAACGCCGGCTTCGCGCAGGCCTGCGCCGATGCCGGCCTGGTGTTCATCGGCCCGCCGGCCTCGGCGATCCACGCCATGGGATCCAAGTCGGCGGCCAAGGCGCTGATGGAAAAGGCCGCGGTGCCGCTGGTACCGGGTTATCACGGCGAGCGCCAGGAGAGCGACTTCCTGCGCGGCGAAGCGGACCGCATCGGTTATCCGGTGTTGCTCAAGGCCAGCGCCGGCGGCGGCGGCAAGGGTATGCGCGTGGTCGAGCGCTCTGAAGATTTCGAGGCCGCGCTGGCGTCGTGCAAGCGCGAGGCGATTTCCAGTTTCGGCGACGACCGCGTGCTGGTCGAGAAATACCTGACGCGGCCGCGCCATATCGAAATCCAGGTGTTCGCCGATACGCACGGCAACTGCGTTTACCTGTTCGAGCGCGATTGCTCGGTGCAGCGACGCCACCAGAAGGTGCTGGAGGAAGCGCCGGCGCCGGGCATGAGCGCCGAGCGCCGCGCCGCCATGGGCGAGGCCGCAGTGGCGGCAGCGCGCGCGGTGGGTTATGTGGGGGCGGGCACGGTGGAATTCATCGCCAACCAGGACGGCAGTTTCTACTTCATGGAGATGAACACGCGCCTACAGGTCGAGCATCCGGTGACCGAGATGATCACCGGCCAGGACCTGGTCGAGTGGCAGTTGCGCGTGGCCTCCGGCGAGGCGCTGCCGCTGCGGCAGGACGCGCTGCGCATTGCCGGCCATGCGATCGAGGCGCGCATTTATGCCGAGAATCCGGAGAAAGGCTTCCTGCCCTCGATCGGTACGCTGGCGCGCATGCGTACGGCAAGCGCGGTCGAGTTTCGCCTCAACGAGGCGGGCGCGTCGCAAGCCGCCGCCGTGCGCATCGACTCCGGCGTGCGCGAGGGTGACGCCATCTCACCGTTCTACGACCCGATGATCGCCAAGCTGATCGTCTGGGGCGCCAACCGCGACGCCGCGTTGCGCAACATGGCGCGCGCGCTGGCGCAATATCAGATCGTCGGCCTGGCCACCAATATCGGCTTCCTGCAGCGCCTGGTGACGGGCGCGGCGTTCTCGCAGGCCGAGCTCGACACCGGCCTGATCGAACGCCACCACGATGCCTTGTTCCCGGCGCCGGCGGCTCCGCCGATGGAGATCCTGGCCTTCGCCGCGGCGGCGGTGCTGACCGAAGAAAGCACTGCGGGCAACAGCGCCGATCCGTGGTCGTCCACGCACGGCTGGCGCATGAACGGCAAACTGCTGCGCACGCTGGAGTTCGCCGACGACGCTGGGGCCTCGACGCTGCAGATGGAATACGCGGGCAACGGCAGCGGCTGCACCTTGTCGTC
This sequence comes from Herbaspirillum sp. LeCh32-8, assembly GCF_017814915.1. GTDB lineage: Bacteria > Pseudomonadota > Gammaproteobacteria > Burkholderiales > Burkholderiaceae_D > Herbaspirillum. Next base: position 295,357 of record NZ_JAGIPZ010000003.1, read on the forward strand.
CGGAGCGCAGTCGCATGCGTTGCGCATCGAGTCGGTCCGGGACGGCGCTTTCAGCATCACGCTGGACGGCCGCCTGCTGCGCGCCGATGTGGTGCGCGAAGGCGACTGGCTGCACGTGTTCGACGGTCGCGCGCAACGCAGCCTGCGTCACGTCGACCCGATGGCGCATGCCGGTCACAGCGAGGCCGAGGGCGGCCGCCTGACCGCGCCCATGCCCGGCAAGATCGTCGCGGTGCTGGCGCAGAAGGGCAGCAGCGTCGGCAAGGGCGCGCCGCTGCTGATCATGGAAGCGATGAAGATGGAGCACACCATCGCCGCACCGGCCGACGGCACCGTGGAGGATCTGCTCTACGCGGTCGGCGACCAGGTGGCCGAAGGCGCGCAGCTGCTCGAGTTCAAGGCGGCGTGAGCGCATGAACGCGCCGGCGCTGCAGGTTCATCCGGGCATCCACGTGCTGGAGCGCGGCTGGCTGTCGTCCAACAATGTGCTGCTGTTCGGCGATGATGACGTCGCCATGATCGACAGCGGTTACGTCTCGCATGCCGAACAGACCTTGACGCTGGTGCGCCACGTACTGAAGGAGCGCGGCCGCGACAGGCTCGACCTGCTGCTCAACACCCATCTGCACTCCGACCATTGCGGCGGCAACGCGGCGCTGCAGGCCGCGTTCGCCAGCCGCACGGCGATCCCCGCGGCGGAGGCGGACAAGGTGCGGCGCTGGGACGAGGACGCGCTGAGCTACCGCGCCACAGGCCAGCGCTGCCCGCGCTTCAACTTCGATCAAACCATCGGCGACGGCCAGGCGCTGCGCCTGGGTGGGCTCGACTGGCAGGCGCTGGCCGCGCCCGGGCATGACCCGCATTCGCTGATTTTCTTCTGTCCGCAAGAGGGCATTCTGATCTCGGCCGATGCGCTGTGGCGCAATGGCTTCGGCATCATCTTCCCGGAGCTGGATGGCGAGACCGGATTCGACGAAGCGCGCGCCACGCTGGAGCTGATCCGCACGCTGGACGTGAAGCTGGTCATCCCCGGCCACGGTGCGCCGTTCACCGAAGTGGGCGACGCCCTGGACAAGGCCTTCTCGCGGCTGGACTACCTGCAGGCCGATCCGCTGCGCAATGCGCACAACGGCATCAAGGTGCTGGTGAAGTTCCTGCTGCTGGACCGGCAACGCATCGCGCTGGAAGAATTGCCGGCGATCGTGCGCGACACCCCGCTGCTACGCGTCGCCAACCGGCGCTTCATGCAGATGGCTGACGAGGAGCTCGCGTGCTGGGTCGTGGCGCAACTGGAACGCGCAGGCGCGGCGTGCAGCGACGGCGTGTTCCTGCTGGATGCCTGAGCCGCCTGAAGGCGGGCGGCCATGCTGCTATCATTTTGGGCTCCTGCCACACCACTATTTCCCGCCATGAACGATACCGCCGCCTCCGCCCTGCCCTCTTCCGCCCAACGCGTCGCCGACCTGCTGGCGCAACTGGGACACGACAAGCCGGTGGTGATGCTGCCGGCGACCGGCCGCAGCGCCGCTGAAGCCGCCGCCGGCCTGGGCTGCAGCGTGGCCGAGATCGCCAAGTCGATCATCTTCCGGCGCGTCTCGGACGATGCGCCGGTGCTGGTGATCGCCAGCGGCGGCAACCGCGTCGACGAGGCCAAGGTGACTGCGCTGGTCGGCGCCCTGGGCAAGGCCGACGCCCGGTTCGTGCGCGACAACACCGGCTATGCGATCGGCGGCGTGTGCCCGGTCGGCCATGCGGTCAAGCCGGTGATGCTGATCGACCGGGACCTGTTCAATTTCACCAGCGTGTGGGCCGCCGCCGGCCACCCGCACGCAGTGTTCAACCTGACCGCCGCCCAACTGGAAAAGATGACCGGCGGCACGGTCGCGGACGTGCGCCAAGAAGCCGCGCCGGAAGCGGCCTGAGTCCGCCGGGACAACGCTCAAGATCAACACCCCACACCCCATACCAACTATTCGGAGACCAGCCAGATGAGCCTGCCCAAGCAAGTCAAGATCGTCGAAGTAGGGCCGCGCGACGGCCTGCAAAACGAGAAGGAAACCATCTCCGCCGAGGTGAAGATCGAGCTGGTGAACCGGCTCACCGCGGCGGGCTTTCCCAATGTCGAGGCGGCCTCGTTCGTCTCGCCCAAGTGGGTGCCGCAGATGGCGACCTCGAGCGAAGTGATGCACGGTATCGTACGCAAGCCGGGTGTGGTGTATTCGGCGCTGGTGCCCAACATGAAGGGCTTCGAGGCGGCGCTGGAGGCCGGCGCGGACGAGGTCGTGATCTTCGGCGCGGCCTCGGAGGCGTTCTCGCAGAAAAACATCAACTGCTCGATCGCTGAGTCGATCGAACGCTTCCGCGAAGTGGCGAAGGCCGCCAAGGAGCATCGCAAGCGCCTGCGCGCGGCGGTGAGCTGCGCCTTCGGTTGCCCTTATCAGGGCGAGGTGCCGCTGGACGCGGTGGCCGACGTGGTGCGCCGTTTCCGCGAGCTGGGTTGCGACGAGATCGACATCGCCGACACCATCGGCGTGGCCACGCCCGACAAGGTCAGGCCGGTGATGGAAACCGCCATCCGCGAATTCCACATCGAAGGCCTGTCGGGTCACTTCCACGACACCTACGGCCAGGCGCTGGCCAACATCTACGCCAGCCTGCAAGCCGGCATCACCATCTATCACTCGTCGGTGGCGGGCCTGGGCGGCTGCCCGTACGCCAAGGGCGCGACCGGCAACGTGGCCTCGGAAGACGTGCTGTACATGATGAAGGGCCTGGGCATCGAGACCGGCATCGACCTCGACGCGGTGGTCGACGCCGGCCAGTTCATCTCGCAGCACCTGGGCCGCAAATCGGTCAGCCGCGCCGGCAACGCCATCGCGGCCAAGCGCGCAGGCTGACGCGCCACCTCCTCTGCATGGCTCCGGCGCCCGGCCGAAGGCGCACCTCAGAATTCGGCCCAGTCGCCTTCACCGCCGGCGGCGGTAGTTGCCTGGCGAGCGGGTTCCGGCTTCGGTTTGGCTTCCAGCTTGGGCGGGGTCTTCACCGGGGCCGCGCGCGGGGGCGACTTGGCGGCTGCCGGTGACGGCTTGGGCCTGGCCGCAGGCCGCGTGGCCGTCGCTACGCTTGCGCCCTGATCATTCTCCAGTTTGAAGATGCTGACGTCGCGCATCAGGCTGTCCGATTGTTCACGCAGGCTGCCGGCAGCGGCGGCGGCCTGTTCCACCAGGGCGGCGTTCTGCTGCGTCAGCGCTTCCATCTGCACGATGGCATCGTTGACCTGAGCGATGCCGGTGCTCTGCTCTTCGCTGGCCATGGTGATCTCATGCATGATCTCGGCCACATGGCGCACTGAAGACACCAGCTCTCCCATGGTGGCGCCGGCCTCGTCGACCAGCTTGCCGCCGGCGTCGACCTTCTCCACCGAATCGACGATCAGTTCCTTGATCTCCTTGGCAGCCGTGGCGCTGCGCTGGGCCAGCGAGCGCACCTCGGAGGCCACCACTGCGAAGCCGCGCCCCTGCTCACCGGCGCGCGCCGCTTCCACGGCGGCGTTGAGCGCCAGGATGTTGGTCTGGAAGGCAATGCCGTCGATCACGCTGATGATGTCGGCGATCTTGCTTGAGCTTTGCTTGATCGAATCCATCGTCTGCACCACATTGCCCACCACCGAGCCGCCGCGGTTGGCAAGCTCCGAGGCCGTGTTGGCCAGCTGGTTGGCTTCGCGCGCGTTGGCGGTGTTCTGCTGCACCGTGGAGGTCAGCTCCTCCATCGAGCTGGCGGTCTCTTCCAGGCTGGAGGCCTGCGATTCGGTGCGGTTCGAAAGATCCATGTTGCCGGTGGCAATCTCGCCGGCGGCGACATTGATAGTCTCGGTGCTGTTGCGCACCGTGGCGACCACTTGCGCCAGCCCCTGGCCGATGCCGTTGATGGCGCCCATCAAGCGACCGATCTCGTCGTCGCGCTCGATCGCAAGCTTCACGCGCAGGTCGCCCGTGGCCAGCAGCTCGGCCGCCTTCAGGCCGCGGTGCAACTGACTGCGGATGGCGACGAACAGCACACACAGCGCAGCGATCGACAGCGCCAGCATCAGCGTGAGCATGCCGGCACAAGCCAGGAAGGCATTGCCGCTGGCGCGGCTGGCGGCGACCATGTTGTCACCGGTGCGCGCATCCATCAGGGCGACGAATTCGTCCACCGGCTTCATGATCTCTGCGACCTTGGCCTCATAGGCCTTGTCGTTGACCAGCTTGCTCGCCAAAGCGAGATCCGGCTCGCCCTTCCTGGCAAGCTTGCCGCTGCCGTCGTCGAACATGCCCTTGACCGCCGCCATGGCCTGCTCCTCGGTCTGGATCAGGGCCAGCGACAGGTTCTGCGCCTGGGTCAGCTTGCCCAGCTCCTGCTCGGTGAAGCCGGCCTGCTTCATCATGTCGATGGTTGAGATCATTTGACCGTTGGGACGCGCCTTCTTGCCAGTGACGATGTCGACGATCTCGCGATAGCGGGTTTCGTATTGGGCATTGCCGGTGGCGGCGTAACTGCGCACGGCGCTGGTCAGGTCCTGCGAACTCTGTTTAAGCTCCTGGGCCAGCTGGTAGGAGCGGTAACGGGTATTGGCGGCGTCTTGCACCTCCAGTTCGGCGCTGTGCATCATCTGCACCGTGGCGAAGGTCAGGACCGCCAGGACGGTCAGCATGATGCCGAAAAGCGCAAAGCTGCGCTTGAGCGTGAGATTGCTTTTCATGTTCTCCTCAGAGAAGGCAGCGGCCATGGCGCGCGCGCCCGCAGGCGGCGAAGCCGCGGACGACGAAGCGACCTGCGCCTCAAAAGGCGCCGGGCCGGATTTCAGACAGGCGATGCAGGAAGAACGCGGCTCATGCCGCGTAGCTGGATGCGGAAAAAATCAAGCCCGCCAGCGGCCGTGGCCACTGCTGCGGCGACGCAGGTCGGACGCGAGATTTTTTCGGAGAAGGCGGGTATGCAGCACGGCGCTGGCGACGACAGCGGCAGCCAGAACGGCAACGACGACGATATTGATCAAGCTGAAGGTTTCCATGATTTTCCCCCATCATGAGATGGACGCGAACAAACCGGCGTGTGCCGGCCCCAGCCCTGTGTGCCGCCCCGTTCGGTGTGATCCCGGTTGTTGGCGGTCATGTCAAAGTTACCACGCCATCCTGGTGGCATGTCGAACAATTTCATTAACAATCTAGCTGCAATTCTCGATTTCGCAACAAAAAGCACGACCGTAATATTTTTATCCTATAATCGCCGAATAACACCGGCCCAAGGCCTTGACATAACGACAACCGACGAGAGACGACATGCCCCAGCCAGCCTACCCGAAAGCCTTGCAAGATCTGCGCCTGCCCATTATCTGCTCGCCCATGTTCATCGCCAGCGGCCCGGCCCTGGTGGCGGCCCAGTGCAAGGCGGGGCTGGTGGGTTCGTTCCCTTCGCTTAACGCCCGTCCGGCCGAGCAACTGGACGTCTGGCTGACCGAGCTGCAGGCCGAGCTGGCCGAGTGGCAGCAACAGCATCCGGAGCGCAAGGTCGGCCCCATCGCCGTGAACCAGATCGTGCACCAGTCCAACGATCGCCTGGCGCAGGACGTTGCGGTCTGCGTGAAGCACCAGGTGCCGATCATCATCTCCAGCCTGCGCGCGCCGCCCAAGGAAATGCTGGACGCCGTGCACAGCTACGGCGGCATCGTGCTGCATGACGTGATTTCGATCCGCCACGCCGAGAAGGCGCTGGAAGCCGGCGTGGATGGCCTGATCCTGGTGGCCGCCGGCGCCGGCGGCCATGCCGGCCCGCTGTCGCCGTTCGCGCTGGTGGGCGAGGTGCGCAAGATGTTCAAGGGCCCGCTGGTGCTCTCCGGCGCCATCGCCACCGGCGACGCGGTGCTGGGCGCGCAGGCCATGGGCGCCGACTTCGCCTACATCGGCTCGCGCTGGCTGGCGACCAAGGAGTCCAACGTCGACGAGGCCTACCGCCAGGCTATCGTCGAGTCGAGCGCGGCCGACGTGGTCTACACCAACCTGTTCACAGGGGTGCACGGCAACTACCTGAAGAAGTCCATCGTCAACGCCGGGCTCGACCCGGACAACCTGCCCGAGGCGGACAAGACCAAGATGAACTTCGGCTCCGGCGGCAACAGCAAGGCCAAGGCTTGGCGCGACATCTGGGGCGCAGGCCAGGGCGTGGGCCTGATGGACGACGTGCCGACGGTGGCGGAGATGGTGGATCGCCTGGAAGCCGAATACCAAGCGGCGCGCGCACGCCTGGCGCTGTAAGCGGTCAACGCCGGCAATAACGGGGCGGATCGCTGATCCGCCTTTTTTTGCGCATCGATCCGCGCAAATTGAACCTGCGACCCACCGCGCGCATCCAAGCATTGCGCCCCCGGGTGGGCTCATCCCTCTTCGCGGCCCTACCTTTCTCCGCTTATCTGACCGCACTTGTGCGATTCGTCCGTCGGACAACTCCTCTAATTTTCATGCAAGTTGTAACGTCCGGCACTTCTTGTGCAGTGCCCGGTCGTACGTGTTCGCTTGCCCCAAGCGCACGGCGCGCGCAGCTCAACGCTACCGCCGCCACGGTGATCCGGTCGGTTGTCCCGGATCCTGCCGCGCACGGCGAAGGGGGAAAAGCCCGACACTTGATGCGAGGAAAAAATATGACCAGCTTTCTCAGAACCAGAAAAGATCGTCATCCAAAACACGACAAGCCGCGTCTGCCGCATGAGCATGACCAGAACTTCGACCGCCAGGATGCGGGGCGCAGCGGTCACAAGGTGGAGCGCCAAGAGATCCGCCATGCCTACAACGATATCCGTGAGGGCCAGGTAGATACCGACCTGCGCGGCACCGGCGGACTGGACGAGGGCAACAAGGCCCCCGGCCGCCGTTCGGCCGGGGCGCCGCCCAAGGAGCCGGACGAAGGCTGATCCGGCCGGCAGCGGCCGTTGCAGCTACATGGCGGCCGACGTGCAAATGTCGACACGAAAAAAGGCAGCAGGGTTTTCCTGCTGCCTTTTCTTTTGCGCCTGCGATGCCGATGGGCCGATGCGGCGATCTACAGACCCGACCGCGCGATCCAGTCATCGACCAGCGCGAACAACTCGCGCGGCTTCTCCATCGGCGTCATGTGGCCGCAATCGGCGACGATCTCGAAACGCGCATGGTCGATCTGCCGCGCCATCTCCTGCGACTCTTCCACCGAGCGCAACCGATCGTGGTCGCTGGCGACGATCAGCACAGGGCAGCGCAACTCCTTCAACTGCTCGGCATTGCTGTCGCGCAGCGTCTGCAGCTGGCGCAGGAACACCTCCTTGCCGTTGGACAGCGCCATCGCCTGCAGGCGGTCCAGCAAGGCGCGGTCGGTGCTCAACGCCGGATGCAGCGACGCCGCCAGCTGCCGTGAGGTCAGCCCCTTGAAGGGGGCGCGGCTGGCGATGTCGATCTGGGCCTTGGTGGAGACCGACTCCTGCTCGCTCTGCGGGCGCGAGGAGGTGTTCAGCAGCGCCAGCCCGAGCACGCGCTCGGGCGCCTTCAACGCCACCGCCTGGGCCACGAAACCGCCCATCGAAAAGCCGAACAACAGGAACCGCGCCGGCGCGTCGCGCAGCACAGCGTCGGCCATGGCCTCAATGCCGATGTCGCGGCCGAGGTCACCGAAGTGGAGCGCACCCAACGTGCCGAGGTCGGCGCGCATGTCGTCCCACAGGTGCTCGTTGAGCATGAAGCCTGGCAGCAGAACCAGGTTGCGCATGATGTGTCCTCTCTGTTGGCGGCCCGTTGGCCGCAATGTTGGTCGACCTTATTCCAGCCACTGCGCACGGCTGCTGCAGGCGGCAATCGCCAGGCACAGCACACCGATGAAGGCCAGCGCTGCCGGCAAGCCCCAGCCGTGCGCCAGGAAGCCCACCGCCGGCGGGCCGATCAGGCTGCCGCTGTAACCCAGCGTGGCCACCGCCGCCAGCGCACTCGATCCATGGCGGCCGGCGGCGCTGAAGACAAACGGAAACACCGCCGCCACGCCGGCGCCGGCAATCGCGAAACCGAGGATGGCCGGGACCATCGAATGCGCCAGCACCGCAATACCGATGCCGAACGCCGCGAACAGCGTACCGATGGTCACCACCGGGCGCGCACGGTAACGCTGTTTCAGCCGGTCGCCGATCATGCGCATGACCAGCATCATGCCGGCGAAACCGGCATAGGCCAGCGGCGTGCCGCCGTCGCTGGCGTGGATATGATCCTTCATGTAGATGCCGCTCCAGTCGGCAATCGAGCCCTCGACGATGGCGCCGCAAAAGCCGATCACGCCCAGCACCACCAGGTGGCCGTGCGGGATGGCGAAGATCTTGCGATGCGGGTCATGCTCGGGCCGGTCGTCCGGCATGGCCTGATAGGCCGCGTACAGCGGCCACAGGAACAGCGCCGAGATCAGCAGGAAGTGCCACACCGGCGCGATCCCCATGCCGGCGATGGCGCTGGCGATGAGCGCGCCGGAAAAGGTGCCGACGCAGAACCAGCCGTGCAACATCGACATGATGGGACGGCCGGCGTCCTTCTCGGCCTGCGCGCCCAGCGCGTTGATGGCCACGTCGAAGCAGCTGGAGGCGGCGCCATAGAAGGTGCTGATGGCCATCAGCGTCCATAGCTCGGGGGCCAGGCCCAGCAGCGGCAACGACACCAGCAGCGCCAGCCCGGCGTACAGGGTGCTGTGGCGCGCGCCGTAGTGGCCGGTCAGCCAGGCCGCCAGCGGGAACGAGCCGACCGCGCCGATGCCGCCGCACAGCAGCACCAGCGCCAAGGTGGCTGCGTCCAGCTGCAGGTGATCGCGGATGGCCGGGATGCGCGCGGCCCAACTGGAAAAGACGATTCCCAGCAGCAGGAAAAACAGCGGAATGGCGATCTGGCGCCAGCGCGCCTGGCCCAGCAGGCCGGCGCGGGAGGTGGAGAGCTTGGTTGTCATCGATACGTCATGAAGGTAAACTGCCTTGGCATTGCAGCCGCTATTATCCGACAACCGGGAAGGCTCCATGAAATGAGCCATGGTCGGTAAGCTGCGCTCAGGCTGCCATCAGATGGCGGCCGTTCTCAGAGGTTCACGATGTGCGCAGACTGTCACGACTGTCCCAGCGCCGCCGGACCTGCCAGCCGCTTCTGAGCGCGCCGCGCGCTGCAATCTTGCAGGGACAGGGATGCCAGTTTCAGAATCAAACAAGATCTACCAGGAAATCGTCGATGCGCTGATCGCCATGCATCGGCTCACCGACGGCTATACGCCCAGCCATGAAGACCGCACCGCCGAATTGTGCGTGGCCATCGCGCGCCAGCTTGGCCTGCCGGCCGAACGCATCGACGTGCTGCACATGGCGGCCCAGGTGCACGACATCGGCAAGGCGCGCATCGCGCAGGAACTGCTCAACAAACCCGGCCGCATCACCGACGACGAATACGCCGTGCTCAAGACGCACGTGCAGATCGGCTACGACATCCTGAAGCACATCAGCTTCCCCTTCAACCTGGCCGAGATCGTCTGGTGCCACCACGAGTACCTGGACGGCAGCGGCTATCCGCGCGGCGTGACCGATGAGGCGATTCCGCTGGAGTCGCGCATCCTGACCGTGTCCGACATCGTCGAGTCGATCTCGGCTGATCGCCCCTACCGCAAAGCACTGGGCATGCAAACCGCGCTCGACGAAATCCGCCGCCTGCGCGGCACCCGCCTGGACCCGGCGGTGGTCGACGCCTGCCTGCAGGTGATCGAACAACATCTCTGGCACGAAGCCGCCGCCTGAGCGCATCGCCGGCCGGCCTTTCGGCTACACTCGGGGCAGAACAAAAAACACAGGCCCCGGAGACGCCACCCATGCACACCGCGCAGCACAGCACACCACCCGCGCCGCAGGACTTCGTCCTGCGCCATCCCATCCTGACCGCCCTGGCCTTGTCGCTGGGCACCGCCGTCGCGCTGGGCGTGGCGCGCTTCTCGTATGCGCTGCTGCTGGCGCCGATGCGCGCCGACCTCGGCTGGCCCTACCTGATCGCCGGCGGCATGAACACCGGCAACGCACTCGGCTACCTGCTGGGCGCGCTGGTCACGCCGCTGCTGATGCGCCGCCATGAAGCCTGGCGCGTGCTGGTCGGCGGCGCCTTCGGCACGGCGCTGCTGACCTTCGTCCCCGGCCTGGTCACCGACACCGGCGCGCAACTCGTGCTGCGCGTGGCGACCGGCATCACCAGCGCCTTCATCTTCGTCTCCGGCGGTTTGCTGGTGAGCCGCCTGGCGGCGCTGCATACGCAACGCGCCGGGCTGCTGTTGGGGCTGTATTACGGCGGCACCGGCATCGGCATCGCCGCCGCCTCGCTGCTGGTGCCGCCGGTGATGCAGGCGGCCGCCGCCCACGGCGCCGCACATCCCTGGCAATGGGCCTGGTTGCTGTTGGGCGCGCTGGCGCTGGTGGCCAGCGTGTTCATGTCGCTGCCGGTGCGGCACATTCCCTCGCCGCCGGCGCAGGCCTCGGCGCGCGGCAGCTTCCATGCGCGCGGACTGCTGTTCGGTTTGCTGGGTTACCTTTGCTTCGGCCTGGGCTACATCGGTTACATGACCTTCGTGATCGCGCTGCTGAAAGAAGAAGGCATGGCGCCCGAACGCATCACGCTGTTCTTCACGCTGCTGGGCGTGGCGACCTTTGCCTCCTCGCGTATCTGGGCGCGCATGCTGGATCGTTTCCGCGGCGGCCAGTCGCTGGCGATGCTCAACACGCTGTTGTGCGTGGCGACGCTGCTGCCGGCCTTCACCGCGCAACCGGCGGCGGTATTCGCCTCGGGCATCCTGTTCGGCGCCTGCTTCCTGTCGGCCGTGGCCTCGACCACCGCGATGGTGCGCCACAACTTGCCGCAGGCCGACTGGCCGGCCGGCATCAGCGCCTTCACCATCATCTTCGCGGCAGGCCAGATCGTCGGCCCCACCATCGTCGGCTGGATCGCCGACGGCGCCGGCGGGCTGCAGCGCGGGCTGGTGTTCTCGGCGCTGACGCTGCTGGCGGGCGCGGCGCTGGCCTGGCGTCAGCAAGCATTGCCCAAACCCGTATGAGTCATTTCTTCCGACAATAAAAAAGCGGCCCGCAGGCCGCTTTTTTTACGCGCAAATGTTTACGCCAGATGACGTTTCAAAGCGTCCACCAGCGTGCCGCAAGCTTCGTCGGTGCCGATGGTAATGCGCAGGAACTGGTTGATGCGCGCACTCGTGAAGTGACGCACGATGATGCCGTCGCCGCGCAGCGCCGCCGCCAGCTTGGCGGCGTCATGCCGCGGATGGCGCGCGAACACGAAGTTGGCGGCCGACGGCAGCACCTCGAAACCGAGCGCGGTGAGCGACGCATCCAGCTTGTCGCGACTGGCGATGACCATGTCGCAGGTCTGGCGGAAATACTGCTCGTCTTCGATCGCGGCGGTGGCGCCGGCGATCGCCGGGCGATCCAGCGGATAGGAATTGAAGCTGTTCTTGACACGCTCGAGCGCAGCGATCAGGTCGGCGTGGCCGATCGCGAAACCGACGCGCATGCCGGCCAGCGCGCGCGACTTGGAGAAGGTCTGCACCACCAGCAGATTGGGATAGCGCTGCACCAGCGGGATCGCGGTATCGCCGCCGAAGTCGATGTAAGCCTCGTCGACAACCACCACGCGCTCAGGATTGCCCTGCAGGATGCGCTCGATCTCGGCCAGTCCCATCAGGCAGCCGGTGGGCGCGTTGGGATTGGGGAAGATGATGCCGCCGATGGCGTCGCCGTGGCCCAGGTAGTCGTCGGCGCGGATGGTGAAGTCATCGGCCAGCGGCACTGCGCGATGCTCGACCTGATACAGGCCGCAATAGGTCGGGTAGAAGCTGTAGGTGATGTCCGGGAACAGGATCGGCTTGCCGTGCTGGAGCAGCGCGTGGAAGGCGTGCGCCAACACTTCGTCGGAACCGTTGCCGACGAACACTTCGCGCGCCGTGATGCCATCGGCGGCGTGGCGCGCGGCAATGGCCAGCTTGAGCGGCTCGGCATCCGGATTGGGATACAGGCGCAGGCTCTCGCTCACCTCGCGCGCGATGGCGTCAAGCGCGCGCGGTGAGGGACCGTAGGGGTTCTCGTTGGTATTGAGCTTGACCAGGTTGGCGATCTTGGGTTGCTCGCCGGGGGTGTAGGGCGTCAGGCGGCTGACGATGGGACTCCAGAACTTGCTCATGGGAAATCGGCCCGCGCGGGGCATGACGAATTGAAGAGGAAAGCGCAGATGGTAGCAAACTTGCCGCCGGACGGCGGCGGACGGCTCAGAAATACGGGCGATAACGCGGCCGCCGCGCGGAGGCGTCGGTACGCGCCGACGGCTGGGATGCGTTGGATGCAGGTGCGGGCGCGGCGCTGAGCAGCGAGATCGCGCGGCCGGCGATCTCCGCCGGCAGGCCGATGACATCCTGGCAAGCTCGCGCAAAGGCGGCAGCCGAGGCAAACCCGGCGCCGCCAAAATCACAAGCGGCGTCATCCATGCGCGCCAGCCGCGCCAGCGCCCAGGCCACACGCTGCTCGCGCACCAGGCTGCGCAGCGACTCGCCCTCGGCAAACAGCAAGGCGCGCAGCCGTGCCGGAGTCAGTTGCCACAGACGGGCGATGCGCGCGGCGCTCCAGTCGGCGGTCGGCTCGGCAAAGATGGCGGCGGCCAGCTTGCGGGTCCAGGGCTTACTGGCGTCGGCGGCGCGCTCCATGTCACTGCCGGCGTCGGTCTCCAGCGCCAGCGACCACACCGCCGGGCGCGGTCCCTGCATCAGCAGCTGCGCCATGCGCGGATGCGCCAGGCAGGAGAAGCGCACGAAGGGCGGCACGGTGAAGCTCTCCCCCTCGTGCAGCTCGATGGTGACGCCGCCGCTCTTGAGCGTGGCCGCGCCTTTCCACACCTTCACGCGCGCAGGCGCGGTAAAACGCAGTTCGCGCAGCTGCAGGTGATGGTGGGTGACGATGGCCATGGGGTACGCAATCCGAAGTCAGGTGACGATGATGAGGTGAAGATGATGTTAAGCGAGCCGCGCTCGACACACTGTCGCCGCGGCGACCATGCATCTTCTCATAACGAGGCCATGCCGAAGGCGCGCAGGCCGTCGAGGTCGACCACGCGGATGCTCTGGTAGGAAATCTCCACCAGCCCCAGCTCGGCCAGCCGGCGCATGGCCTGGTTCACGCGCTGGCGCGACAGGCCGGTCAAGAGGCCGATCTCTTCCTGCGACAACTCCAGCACCGGCGAAGTGCGCGGGTACAGCATGGGATGGAACAGCTGGGCGATGGCTTGGGCCACGCGGGCGTCGACGTCGAGCAGGCGCTCGTTTTGCACGGTGGCGATGAACTGGCCCATGCGCTCGTTCAACTGACGGATCACGAAAGCGTTGAACGGCAGGCTCCGGGCCATCAGCAGGTGGAAGGTGTCGGCCGGCACCAGCAGGATTTGCGAGGCGCGCACCGCGATCACGTCGTAGCGCCGCGCCTCGCGCTTGATCACGCTGCCCTCGCCGCACCAGCCGCCTTCGGGCACGCCTGACAAGGTGCTGCTGCGGCCGTCGACGTTGTAGACGGCGAGCTTGATCAGGCCTTCATGCACGCCGATCCAATGGCTGGACAGCTCGCCGCGGCGCGCGATAAACGAGTCGGCGCCAAAGCGCGCGAGCTGCGTGGCGGCGGCCGCCAGCTTGCGGTGTTCGGGCGACAGCGCGTTATACCAGTCGTGCTGCTGTAGGTGTTGCTCCATCGGGTGCGCCATTGCTCCAGTGAGGCGGTCATTGTCGCACGCGCGCCTTGTCGTCGTGATGACAAAGCGCAAGCCGCCATCGGTGCTACCCTAGGAGAAACACAAGCGCGGCCATCAGAAAACAACAAGCGGCCCGCGCACCGCCCCTGACAGAAAACGCCGCCGCAAGGAGACCAGCATGGCAGATTTCGACACCGGCCTCGGCCGCAACGCGGCCAATTACGCCGCCCTCACCCCGATCGACTTCATCGCCCGCGCGGCCGAGGTTTATGGCCGCCGCACCGCCATCGTGCACGGCAGGCTGCGCCAGGATTGGGACCAGACCTATCGCCGCGCGCGCCGGCTGGCCAGCGCGCTGCAACAGCTGGGCGTGGGCAAGAACGATACCGTCTCGGTCATGCTGCCCAACACGCCGGCGATGGTGGAGGCGCACTTCGGCGTGCCGATGGCCGGCGCCGTGCTTAATGCGCTCAACATCCGCCTGGATGTCGACTCGATCGCCTTCATGCTGCGCCATGGCGAGGCCAGGGTCCTGCTGGTCGACAGCGAGTTCGCAACGATGGCGCGCCAGCTGAAGGCGCAGCTGCCGGCGCTGAAGGTGGTCGAAGTCTACGACGAGCTGGGCCCGCCGCCGGTGGCCGGCGAGCGCTTCGGCGAGTTCGAATACGAAGCGCTGCTGGCCGGCGGCGACGAACAGTTCGCCTGGCAACTGCCGGCCGACGAGTGGGACGCAATCGCGCTGAACTACACCTCCGGCACCACTGGCGACCCCAAGGGCGTGGTCTACCACCATCGCGGCGCGGCCATCAACGCGATCTCCAACATCCTCGAATGGGACATGCCCAAGCACCCGGTCTACCTGTGGACGCTGCCCATGTTCCATTGCAACGGCTGGTGCTTCCCCTGGACGATTGCCGCGCGCGCCGGCGTCAACGTCTGCCTGCGCAAGTTCGAGCCCAAGCTGGTGTTCGACCTGATCCGCGAACACGGCATCAGCCACTATTGCGCCGCCCCCATCGTGCACGCGGCGCTGGCCAATGCGCCGGAGAACTGGCGCGAGAGCATCCGCGGTCCGGTGCGTGGCATGGTGGCTGGCGCGCCGCCGCCGGCGGCGGTGCTGGCGAAGATGGAGGCGATGGATTTCGAGCTGGCCCACGTGTACGGCCTGACCGAGGTCTACGGGCCGGCCGCGGTATGCGCCGAGCAGGAGGACTGGAACACGAAGTCGGTGGACGAGCGGGCCGTGCTGAAGTCGCGCCAGGGCGTGCGCTATCACCTGCAAAGCGGCGTCACGGTACTCTCGCCTGAGACCATGGAGCCGGTCAGGGCCGACGGTGAGGAAATCGGCGAGATCATGTTCCGCGGGAACATCTGCATGAAGGGCTACCTGAAGAACGACCGCGCCACCGCCGATGCCTTCGCCGGCGGCTGGTTCCATACCGGCGACCTGGGCGTGATGAGCGCCGACGGTTACATCAAGATCAAGGACCGCAGCAAGGACATCATCATCTCCGGCGGCGAGAACATTTCCAGCGTCGAGGTGGAGGACGTGCTGTACCGCCACCCGGCGGTGCTGGCCGCCGCCGTGGTGGCGCAGCCGGACGAGAAATGGGGCGAGACGCCCTGCGCCTTCGTCGAGCTGAAGGAAGGAGCGCAAGTGCAAGCGCAGGAACTGATCGACTTCTGCCGCGGCCACCTGGCCGGCTTCAAGGCGCCCAAGGCGGTGTACTTCGGCCCGCTGCCCAAGACCTCCACCGGCAAGATCCAGAAGTTCGAGTTGCGCAAACGAATGAAGTCCAGCAGCGCGATCGATACCTGATCGCCCTTGCTTGATTCACCCTTCCCTGCCTCAGCCCTTGCGCACGGCGATGTGATAGATGCCCCAGGGGCACAGGCCGAAGCGCTCGGAGACCGGGCGTGAGGCCATCTCCGGGAAGCGATCGGCCTCGTACACCGCCCACAGCGGACCGAGGCCGCCCAGCGCCATCGGCTTGCCGTCCAGGTGAGTGGCGACGATGAAACGGTATTTCTGCGCGTCCTCGCGCGAGACCATCACCGCGTAGCCGTCGATGGCGCGCAGCACATAGCCTTGCGCTGCAGGATCGGCGCCGGCCGCGCGCATCACGTCTTCCAGCAAGGGGCCGCGCAGGGTGTGGCGCTTGCCGTCGTATTCCAGCGTGGGCCGGATGTCGAGCGCCGGCAGCGCCGTCAGCGCGGCGAAATCGAAGGTGCGCGCTTTGTCGAACTCCAGCTTTTGCTTGTGCATCATCTGGTCCAGCGCATGGTCGAGCGGACCGCGGTTGGGCGCGGCAATCTCGCCGGTCACCGTCAGCAGCACCGGGCCGGCGCCGGCTGCAGACTTGCGGGCGGCCAGGGCCGGCGCGCTCATCGTCGCCGTCGCAGCGGTGGCGGCCAGCGCGGAGGCGGCGGTGCGCAGGAAGTGTCGCTTCTTCATGGGTGTTCCTCTCCTGTCCATGAGGCATGGGGGCCGACGCAGCCGGAACGGCGCGCTGCCCGCATTGTAGAGCCGGAATGCCGCTTACGGCTGGCGGGCATCCCTCCCCGCAACCGCGTCATCACCGGATTCGCCCGACTCGCCGCGCTTGCGCATCGGCGCCGGATTGTCCTCATAGGTCTGCAGCGGCACCCAGCGCTGGTTCTGCGCCTGGTAGATGGTGAACACCTGGTTGCGCGGATTGCCCGCAGCGTCGAAGGCGACGGGTCCGGTCAGGCCCTTGATGACGATCTGGCGCAGCGTCTCCACGATCATGCGCGGCCGGGTGCAGCCGCACTGGCGCATCGCCGCCATCAGCACTTGCGCGGCGTCGTAGGCGAAGGGCGTAAGGCCGTACAGGTTGAGGCCGTAGCGCTGGTTATAGTCGTCTTCGAAGCGACGCCAGCCCGGCATGAAGGAAGTGGGAACGCCCGATTCGATGGCCAGCACGCCATTGGCCGCCGAGCGCGCCGCGATCAGGAAGGTGGAGCCGGCCGCGCCCATGGACGCCACCATCAGCCGCAGGCCGCCGCCCTCCTGCTGGATGACCTGGGCCAGCAACATCGCCTGCGAACTGTAGCCGCCGAAGAACACTGCCTCGGCGCCGCGCTGCTTCAGGCGCCGCACCAGCTGATGCAGGTCGGTGGAGTAGCTGATGCGCTCGCGCGCCACGGTCTGGGCGCCCAGCTGGCGCACCTGCTCGTGCACGCTTGCCGACACCGCCACGCCATACAGGGAGCCGTTGTCGACCACGGCAAAACGACGCAGGTTCATCACGCGGATCGCGTAGTGCAGCAGGTTGGCGGCCGCCAGGTCGTCATGCCCGATCATGCGAAAGAAGCTGCCGAAGCCCTGCTCGGTCAACACGCTGGCGCTGACCGCCGGCGTCACCAGCGCCACGCCGGCGTCAGCATAGATCTTGGCCACCGCCTGCGCGGTGCCGGAATTGGCGGTGCCGATCACCGCCACCACGCCCTCCTGCAAGAAGTACTTGGCCACGGCCACAGCGGTCTGGGGATCGTTGCGGTCGTCCTGGCGCAGCAGACGATAGAACACGCGCTGGCCGCCGATCCTGGGGCTTTGCCGATTGGTCTCCGCCAGCGCCATCTCGGCGGCGTTGGCCAGGCTCTTGCCGAAGGTCTCCGACACGCCGCTCAGGGGACCCGAAAACCCGATCAGGACGGTCTTCACCTGCGCCTCCTGCGCCGCCATGGACGTGAGCGGCAACAACAGGAACAGTACGACGGTGGCGATCTGCTTCAGGCGGGCGATGATGCTGAACATGGCGTCTCCGAAATACGACCCAAGCAGCCTGCCTCACCCTGCGCGACGACAGCCATGCCGGCCGGAAAACCGAGAAAGGTAGCTGCTCGGCCACGTGACAAGCCACATTGCCGTCACATTCGAAAAAATATCGAATTCGAACGAAGATTTAATTTCCGCACAACAAAAAACGGAGCCGAAGCTCCGTTTTTCATGGTGCGGATTTCACGCCGCAAAAATCAGTCGCGCGGCGGACGGCCACGCCAATAACCTGCCAGCAGCGAACCCGAGAGGTTGTGCCAGACCGAGAACAGCGCACCCGGCAGGGCCGCCACCGGCGTGAAGTACAGCTTGCCCAGCGCCGCGGCCAGACCGGAGTTCTGCATGCCCACCTCGATGGCCAACGTGCGGCACACCGCTTCGTCGAAGCCCAGCAGGCGACCACCCCAGTAGCCGCCCAAGAGGCCCAGGCCGTTGTGCAGGATCACGCCCACCAGCACCACCAGGCCGACCGATGCGATGCTGGCCTGGCTGCCCGCCACCACGGCGGCGATGATCAGCAGGATGGCGACCATCGACACCAGCGACAGATAGGGTTCAATACGGCGGATGAAGCCCCCGGCGAAAATGTTCAGCACCAGGCCGACCACGATGGGCACCACCACGATCTGGACGATGGACATCAGCATGGCGTGGGCGTCGAAGTGGATCGATGCGTCCACATACAACTCGGTCAGCATCGGCGTGGCAAACACCGACACCAGCGCCGACAGCGTGGAAATGGTGACCGACAGCGCGACGTCGCCGCGCGAGAGATAGATCATCACGTTGGAGGCGGTGCCGGAGGCGACCGAACCCACCAGCACCATGCCGGCGGTCAGGTCAGGCGGCATGCGCAGCACCTTGGCGATCACCCAGGCCGCCAGCGGCATGACCAGGTAATGCAGGATGATGCCGGCGGCCACCGGCGCGGGGCGCTTGATGATGCGTTTGAAATCGTCGACGGTCAGCGTCACGCCCATGGTCAGCATGATCAGGGTCAGCAGCTGGGTGACGTATTTGCCGATCGGCGTGAAGGTCGGCGGAGCGAAGTAGGCGGCTGCGGAAAGCAGCAGCGCCCACACGGGGAACAGGCGGGTAATGGTTGCGAGCATGGTTGAAACCGGATGAGTAAGTACTGCTTCCTGCGCCGCGCGAGGACGGCAGCGTGGGAGGCGCGTTTGTTTAGTTATAGGAATGATCGCGGATGACGCGGACAACAGACTCGTAGGCTCGGCATCGCACCCATATGGCGGCGGCCTCTTCTCGTTATGGCGCCTTGTGGGCGCAAGGGCGTGATTCTACCCGCGGCACGGGATTTCTGCCGAAAGCCCGCACAGGGCCGGGGCAAGCGCCGGGAAAACCCGCCACAAGATCAAGTCGCCGGATCGCACTTGAAGGTCAGCAGCGCCTTGGGCGGCAACACCACCGGCAGCCCGTCGGAGCGCTCGCTGCCGACGACGCGCATGCGCCGCCCCAGGTTCTTGCAATACGCATCGGCCTGCCGCAGCCCCTGTATCGCCACGCCATCGTTGCCGCGCCACAGCGAGCTGGCGGTCAGCATGTAGGTATCGCGATCCAGCTGCGTGACGCCGCTGGAAGACGCGCAGGCGGCCAGGAGCGCAGTTGCTGCTGTTGCCATCGCCAGATATCGTGCCTTCATTGCCGCTCCCATCCCCCTCGTGTGCATGTCTGGGCCGATGTTAGCGGCGGGCGTGCATGACGTCATGCATCCCTACAACTCTTTACATCGCGGCGACGGGGTTGCTGCGCTTCGTTTGGGAGGACGGTGGAGTGCAGCAAACGACGCTGGGTTCCGGCCTGCGCCGGGATGACGGGTTAATTGGGACGGCGAGGCGGTGCTTCGACGTGGGAGATGCGACGGTGGGCGTCCTGATCCTTGTTCTGTGATGTGCAACGAACGACACTGGGTTCCTGCTTTCGCAGGAACGACGGATTAACTCAGATAGCGAGCCAACACATCGAAGTCTCAGGCGAGGCGCAAGCAACACGATGCCGAAGGCGAGCCCCATCCCGATGCCGCAGGCGAGGCGGATGGTATTTCCCCTTGTGGGCCAGCCGGCGGAGCGCGGTGAAAAATGGATCAGCAAGGCAGTCGGAGCGCAGCGACTCTGCCTTGCCCATTTTTCAGCGCGCTGCGACGGGAACCCCCGAAGGGGGCTGGCACTTAGGTTTTGTTGGAGCAGTGCTCCAACCCTTCTTTTGCTTACTTTTCTTGGCGGAGCAAGAAAAGTGAGCGGCTGCCGGGCCGCCCCCGGCGCTCAGTTCCGACCGGAGAAAGAAAAACACAAAGCCAGTACATCTGCATGCAGCAAGACCAGACTACCCAACGCGCCTCAACAAGCACCGGTGAAGCGCGACAAACGACGCTGGGTCCCTGCTTTCGCAGGGACGACGGATTAAATGACCGGGGGGAGTCTGTCTTTGCCGCTACCGATGAAACCTGATGCGGCTTGAGTGATGAACGCCGGCGCCGAAGAAGCACAACGAACGACGCTGGATCCCGGCCTGCGCCGGGATGACGGATTAAATGAGATAGCTAACCTGCGCATCAGGACTGCAGGCCGCCCCCATGCTCACCATCAAAAAAACCAGAAAACAGAACCGCCAAAAACGCCGCCCCAACCCCACCACCCCCAAAAGAAAAACGCCGCTGAAACATCAGCGGCGTCCTCATCAAACCAACAACAGCAACAACAATCAGCGCGTCACCGGCTTGTAGCGAATACGCTTGGGCTTGGCGGCTTCCTCGCCCAGACGCTTCTTCTTGTCGGCTTCATATTCCTGATAGTTGCCGTCGAAGAAGGTCACCTGCGAATCACCCTCGAACGCGATGATGTGCGTAGCGATACGATCCAGGAACCAGCGATCGTGGGAAATCACCAGCACGGTACCGGCAAACTCCAGCAGCGCATCTTCCAGCGCGCGCAGGGTTTCCACGTCCAGGTCGTTGGACGGTTCGTCCAGCAGCAGCACGTTACCGCCCTGCAGCAGCGTCTTGGCCAGGTGCAAGCGACCACGTTCGCCGCCCGACAGGTTGCCGACGATCTTCTGCTGGTCGCCGCCCTTGAAGTTGAAGCGGCCGAGATAGGCGCGCGACGGCATTTCGAAGCGGCCCACGGTCAGGATGTCGGCGCCGCCGGACACGTCCTCGAACACGGTCTTCTTGTTGCCCAGGTCTTCGCGCGACTGGTCCACCAGCGACACCTTGACGGTGGGGCCCAGCACCAGTTCGCCGGCGTCCGGCGTTTCGCGGCCGGCCAGCATGCGGAACAGCGTGGATTTACCGGCGCCGTTGGGGCCGATGATGCCGACGATGGCGCCGGCGGGAATCTTGAAGTTCAGGTTGTCGATCAGCAGGCGGTCGCCGTAACCCTTGGAGACGCCCTTGAATTCGATCACTTCATTGCCCAGGCGCTCGGCCACGGGGATGAAAATTTCCTGGGTCTCGTTGCGCTTCTGGTATTCGTATTCGGACAGTTCGTTGAAGCGGGCCAGACGCGCCTTGCTCTTGGCCTGGCGGCCCTTGGGGTTCTGGCGTACCCACTCCAGTTCCTTGGCGATGGTCTTCTGGCGCGCCGATTCGCTGGCCTCCTCCTGCTTCAGGCGGGCTTCCTTCTGCTCCAGCCAGGACGAGTAGTTGCCCTTCCAGGGGATGCCGTGGCCGCGGTCCAGTTCCAGGATCCACTCGGCGGCGTTATCGAGGAAGTAGCGGTCGTGGGTGATCGCCACCACGGTGCCGGGGAAGCGCTGCAGGAACTGCTCCAGCCAGTCCACCGATTCAGCATCCAGGTGGTTGGTGGGCTCGTCCAGCAGCAGCATGTCGGGCTTGGAGAGCAGCAGCTTGCACAGCGCCACGCGGCGCTTTTCACCGCCCGAGAGCACGCCGATGACGGCATCCCACGGCGGCAGGCGCAGCGCGTCGGCGGCCATTTCCAGCTGCTGGTTCAGGCTGTTGCCGTCGGCCGCGGCGATGATCGCTTCCAGGCGCGCCTGCTCGGTGGCCAGCGCGTCGAAGTCGGCGCCTTCCTCGGCGTAGGCGGCGTACACCGCATCCAGCTTGGCCTGGGCTTCGAACACTTCACCCAGCGCGCTCTCGACTTCCTGGCGCACGGTCTTCTCGGCGTCCAGCTGTGGTTCCTGCGGCAGGTAGCCGATGTTCAGGTTGGGCATCGGGATGGCTTCGCCTTCGATTTCCTTGTCGATGCCGGCCATGATCTTGAGCAGGGTCGACTTGCCCGAGCCGTTCAGGCCGAGCACGCCGATCTTGGCGCCGGGGAAGAAGGACAGCGAGATGTCCTTCAGGATCTGCCGCTTGGGCGGCACGATCTTGCCGACGCGGTTCATTGTGAATACGTATTGAGCCATTTTTAGCGATGCCGGTGAAATGAAATGGATGAGTTGCGAGTTGCAGCTAGGCGCCCGCGGCGCTTTGCGCGCGGCTGCGCCAGAAACGCCACAAGCCTTCCGCGGAGTATACCGCGAGCGCCAGCCAGATCACGCAAAACCCGATGGCGCGATGGCCGGTAAACGGCTCGTCGAACAGCAATACCCCGGTCAGCAGCTGAATGGTGGGCGAAATGTATTGCATCAATCCCAACATCGACAGCGGGATGCGGCGCGCGCCCTGGGCGAACAGCAGCAGCGGCACGGCGGTGATGGGACCGGCCAGCGCCAGCAGCAGCTGCACGCCGAGCGAGGCGCTGCTGAAACTGTTGCTGCCGCGCCAGGTGTCCAAACCCAGCACCAGCAATACCAATGGCAGCATCAGCAGGGTCTCCAGCGACAGCCCTTCCAGCGCGCCCAGATGAGCCACCTTGCGCAGCAGGCCGTAGAGGGCGAAGGTGGTGGCGATCACCAGCGCGATCCACGGCAGGTTGCCGTTGGCCACCGTCAGCCACAGCACCGCGCCCAACGCCATGCAGACGGCCAGCCACTGCAGCGGGCGCATGCGCTCCTTCAGGATCAGGTAGCCCATGAACACGCTCATGAGCGGGCTCATGAAGTAGCCCAGGCTGGTGTCGACGATGCGACCGTCATTGACGGCCCAGACATACAGCGTCCAGTTGCCCGAGAGCAGCAGCGCCGACAACAAAAAGCTCAACACCACCAGCGGTCGCCGCAGCGCCTGCCCCAGCCAGCTCCACTGCCGGCGCCACAGCAGCACCACGGCCAGGAACACGAAGGACCAGAACAGCCGGTGCACGACGATATCGAAGGAGGGTACTTCCTTGAGCAGTTTGAAGTACAACGGAAACAGCCCCCACAGGACGGAGGCGGACACGGCGTAAAGCATGGCGGCGACAATGGACTCGGATAGGAGACTGTCTTTGTTGTGCGGGCGCGCGCGTTGATATGCGACCCAAGTTGTATGACAGCCCGGCGGAAGCGACATTATTGCAGGATTCGCCGATCCCGGCTTGCGCCGGATCAGTCCGGCGGCCGCGCTACTGCGGCAGATGCACTTCGGCGCGGGCGTGCAGCATCACCACTTCGCAGTCCTCGGCCTGCGCCGCGCGTTCGATCACGAGGACGTCGGCCGCGCCGATGGTGATCAATGGATGGTGCCAGACGCCGCGCCTGAGCGTGACACCCTGCCCCGGCTCGATGATGAAGGCCGCGATCGCCGCCTCGTCAGGCTGCGCGCCGACACCGGCCAGCACGGCCAAGCAGCGGCCGGCGCCCATCGGCACGAAGCTCTGGCTGCCCAGCAGGTGGCGCTCGAAGGCACGCAGCGGATACGGCGCGCGGTGCGTGCCTTCATCGGTGCGGAAGATCGCCACGCAGGCGCGACCGCCGCCCTCCTCCACATCCAGATGCGCCACGCCATCGAAGCGACGCGTGGTGCCGAAGTTGATGGCGCGCTCATCCGCACCCGGTGCGATCAGCTCGCCATAAGGCGTGAAGGCCTCATGCGTAAGCGGCTGCGCCACGACGACGCGCATGACCTCAGGCGCACTCATGCATCAGCCTTGCGGCAAAACGGATCAGCGAGCGGTCGCTGCCGGCCGGCGCGATCACCGAGAAGCCGAACGGCGCTTCATCCAGGCGCATCAGCGGCAGCGAAATCTGCGGCAAACCCGACAGCCCGGCCAGACACAGCATACGGATGGCCTGGTTGCGGTAGTTCTCCAGCGACTGTTCGGAATCGGTCAACAGCGGAGCGATATCGGGCATGGTCGGCATCAGCAGTACGCCGTCGCGCCCGAGCAGGCGTGCGAAATCCTCGCGGAAGGCGGCACGCACCGCCGCGTGCTGCGCCATCTGCTGCGGCGTGATGGTGGCCGACCAGGCGAAGCGCTCGGCCACGCCGGGGCCGAGCTGGAAGTCGTGACGACGGATGTTCTCGCCGTGGCTGTGCCATGCCTCGTAACCCTGGATATGGCGGAAAGCCCAGTAGAGTGCGTCGAAAGAAGGTGAGGCGGTCTTCACCGGCAACGGCGTGCCGATGGCGCCGGCCAGACGGTCCAGCGTCTCGGAGAAGACGCCCTGCACACGCGGCTCCAGCAGAGCCAGCACGTCCGCTGCGACCAGCACACGCGGGGTCTCCGGCAGCGCGGCGCTGTCGGTGCCCAGCAGCACGTCACCCACGCGCGAGAACGCATCCATGTCGCGCGCAAACCAGCCGCATGTGTCAAAGCCCGGCGCCAGATCCATCACACCGGCCAGCGATACGCGCGCATGCGTCGGACGCAGTCCGATCAGGCCGCAATGGCTGGCCGGTGCGCGCACCGAGCCGCCGGTGTCGGTGCCCAGCGCGATATCGGCCAGGCCGTTGGACACTGCCGAGGCCGAGCCGGAGCTGGAACCGCCAGGGATACGGTCTGGCGCGCCGCCGTTGCGCGGTGTACCGAAGTGGGCATTCCTGCCGTTCATCGAGAAGGCCAGCTCGTCGGTGTAGACCTTGCCGGCGAAGCGCGCGCCGGCCTGCGCCAGCGCCTGCACCGCCGCCGCCGATTGCGGCTTGATGCCAGACAACGCCAGCATGTGCGGATTACCGCAGCCGGTCGGATAACCGGCGACGTCGAAGATGTCCTTCACCGCGAACGTCAATCCGGCCAGCGGTCCGCTGCTGGAGGAGGCAACGGGAACAAAGGGATAGGGAACGAAACAACGTGCGGAAGAAGCGTCGGCGGTCATGCGGATTCCTTATGCAAATGGTCGGCGAATACAGTGCGATTGTGGCCAGCTTATGGTTCGATGATACTGACGAATCGCCTCACTCAAGCGACGGCGAACTGCAGCTCCTGCACGCGCAGGCAGCGCACCGTGTGCGATGCGGCCAGCACCTGTTCCGGCGGCTGTTCGGTATGGCACCGCGTCGCGGCATGCGCGCAGCGTTCAGCAAACGCGCAACCCGGCGGCAGGTTGGCGAGATCGGGCGGCGAGCCGGGAATGGTCTGCAGCCGCTGGCCCTTCTGCATCGCGCCGTGGCTGCGGCTTTGCAGCAGCGCCATGGTGTAGGGATGGCGCGGCTGCTTGAGCAGCTCCGCCGCCGGACCCTGCTCGACGATGCGTCCGGCATACATGACGGCAATGCGGTCGGCCACCTCCACCGCCGCGCCGATGTCGTGCGTGACGAAGATGATGGACAGGCCCAGCTCGCGCTGCAACTCACGCAGCAGCAGCAGGATCTGGATCTGCACCGTAGCATCGAGCGCGGTGGTCGGCTCGTCGGCCAGCAGCACCTTGGGCGAACACGACAGCGCCAGTGCAATCATCGCGCGCTGGCGCATGCCGCCGGACATCTCGTGCGGATAGGCATCCAGCCTGCGTTCGGGGCTGGGAATACGTACCTTCTCGAACAGCGCCAGTGCCTGCGCGCGCGCCTCGGCGCCGGACACTTTCTTGTGGCGACGAATGGTCTCGGCGATCTGGCTGCCGACGGTATAGACCGGATCCAGGGCCAGTAGCGGCTCCTGGAAGATCATCGCCACCGTGTCGCCGCGCAGCGCCGACAAGGCGCGCGGCGACATCTTCAGAACATCCTGCCCGGCGACTTCCAGCGCGCCCTCCAGCGTGGTGCGGCGCTCGGGATGCAGGCGCATGATGGAGCGCAGCGTAACGCTCTTGCCCGATCCCGATTCGCCGATCAATGCCACCACCTCGCCTTCGCCCACATCCAGGTCGACGCCGCTGACGGCACGGATGGTTTTGTCGGGCGCCTTGAACGTCACGCGCAAGTCGCGCAGGCTGACCATGCTTTTCATCTCAGCCATGAACGGCCTCCTTGCCTTGGGAATGCATCGCCATGCCGGCATCGAAGGTGTCGGCATCAAAGCCGCTGCCCGGTTCGTAGCGCAGGCAGGCCACACCGTGGCCGTCGTCGCCCTCCACAAAGGACGGCGCACGCAGCTTGCACACTTCCTGCGCGAACTGGCAGCGCGTGTGGAAGCGGCACCCTGGCGGCGGGTTGATCGGGTTGGGCGGATCGCCGGCCAGCGGCGCCTCCTCGGTGCGGCGGGTGGGATCCATGCTGGGCATGGAGCGCAACAGCGCGCGCGTATAGGGATGCCTGGGTGCGTCGAACACCTGGTCGGCCGGCCCCACCTCGACCACCTGGCCGAGGTACATCACCAGCACGCGGTCGGAGATGAAGCGCACCACGTTGAGATCGTGGCTGATGAAGAGATAGGTCAGGCCGAACTCCTGCTTCAGGTCCAGCAACAGGTTCAGCACTTGGGCTTCGACCGACTTGTCGAGCGCCGACACCGCCTCGTCGAGGATCACCAGGCGCGGCTCCAGCGCCAATGCGCGCGCGATATTGACGCGCTGGCGCTGGCCGCCGGAGAGCTCGTGCGGATAACGACCGGCGAAGCGTTCCGGCTGCAGGCCAACGCGCGCCAGCAGGTCGCGTGCGCGGCTGATGGCCTCGCGCGACGACAGGCCGTGCACGATGGGCGCGAAGGCGATCGAATCCTCGATCGTCATGCGCGGGTTGAGCGAGGAATAGCTGTCCTGAAACACCATCTGCGTCTGACGCCGGAACTGGCGCAGCGGCATGGCGCGCGAACCGACGGTGCGGCCGTCGAACACCAGCTCGCCGCTATCCTGTTCGATCAGTTGCATCAGCACGCGCGCGGTAGTGGACTTGCCGCAACCGGACTCGCCGACCACGCCCAGGGTTTCGCCCTTCATGATGTCGAAGCTCACGCCGTCGACCGCGCGCACGGCGCCGCCGGCGCGACCGGAAAACGGCAGGCCTTTGTTCTTCAACGGGAAATGCTTGAGCAGCTTGTGTACGCCCAGCAAGGGCTGGCGTGGGCCGCCGACATCGCGCCGGTCGGCCTCGTTCATCAGGTGTGCAGTCAGGCTCATTGCTTGACCTCCATGGCCGAGCGCAGGCCGTCAGACAACATGTTGAAGGAAATCGACGTGACAAAGATGAACGCGCCCGGCAATGCCGCCACCCACGGCTGGGTGTAGATGGCAGTGCGCAGGGTGTTGAGCATCAGGCCCCACTCCGGCTCGGGCGGCTTGACGCCCAGGCCGAGGAAAGACAAACCCGAGGCCAGGATCATCGACACCGAGATCAGGCTCGTGGAGTAGACAAAGATCGGCCCCAGCACATTGCCCAGCACGTGTGCGCGCACGATGGTGAAGGCGCCGGCGCCGGACGCGCGTGCGGCGTCCACATAGTCGCTGCGCCGCACCTGGGTGGTGACGCTTTCGGCGATGCGCGCGATCTGCGGCACGAAGACGATGGTCAGCGACGTCAGCGCGTTGAAGATGCCGGCGCCCAGCGCGCCCGACAAGGCGATAGCCAGCAGCACCGAGGGGAAGGCATACAGGATGTCGATGGTGCGCATGACGACGGTGTTGGTGAAACCGCCCGCATAGCCGGCCAGAATGCCCAGCGCGCTGCCGATGGCGAAGGCCAGCAGCACCGGCGTAATGCCCATGAACAGCGACAGCCGGCCGCCCAGGATCAGACGTGAGAGCAGATCGCGCCCGAGTTCGTCGGTGCCCAGCAGATGGCCGGCGGTGCCGATCGGTTTCAGGCGCGCGAACATCGAGGTGGCAAAGGGATCGGCCGGCATCAGCCAAGGCGCGGCGATAGCCATGACGATCAGCGCCAGCAGCACGGCGCCGGCGATCATCGCCGTGGGATTGCGTACCAGGCGCGCAGCGACGTTGGCCCAGTGGCCGCGCGAGCGGCGATAGGGGGCGACCGGCGCGGCGGCGGCAAGGGAAGAAGCAGGGGTAGCGGACAGGTCCATGTCAGGCTCGCTCGATGCGTGGGTCGAAGATGGTCTGCAGGATGTCGACCAGCAGGTTGAGGCCGACGAAGAACAGGGCCAGCACCAGGATGGTTCCCTGCAGCAGCGGCAGGTCGCGCTGGAAGATCGCCTGGTTCAGCAGGAAGCCGGTGCCGGGCCAGGAGAACACAGTCTCGATCAGGATAGAGCCGCCCAGCAGGTAGCCCAGCTGCAGGCCCATCACCGCCAGTGCGGTGGGTGCGGTGTTCTTGACCACGTGGCGCAACACGCCCGCCTCCGACAGACCGCGCGCCTTGAGCCCCACCACGAATTCCTGCGAGAGGATGTCGGCCACCAGCGCACGCACGGTGCGCGCAATGATGCCCATGGGGATGAAGGACATGGTCACCGCCGGCATGAGCAGGTACTTCATGTGCTCAAGATCCCAGGTCCAGGCGCCGGAGCCGTCCGGCCCCGCCCCGGTGGCCGGCAGCCACATCAGCTTGGACGAGAAGATGATGACCAGCACCATGCCCAGCCAGTAATGCGGCACCGACACGCCCACCACCGAAATGAACGAGGCGGCGCGATCAAGCCACGAATTGCGGAAGTAGCCGGCCACGAAGCCGAACAGCGAGCCGAAGACGAAACCGATCACGGTGGCCATGGACGCCAGCATGAAGGTGTTGCCAACGGCCTTCCACACTTCGGCAGCGACCGGACGACCGGTGGCAATCGAGCTGCCGAGGTCGCCGTGCAGCGCACGCCAGACCCAGCTGAAGAATTGTTCGGGATAACTGCGGTTGAAGCCGTACAGCTCCATGAGCTGCTTTTGCAGGTCGACCGAGGCGTCCGGCGGCAGAATCGACACCAGTGGATCGCCGGGTGCGATGTGGACCAGCATGAAGCACAAGAAGGCCACGCCCAGCATGATGGGCAAGGCGTACAGCACGCGGCGGATCAGATAGGAAATCATGATGGCTCTTGCCTGCCGCCGGCGCCGTTGCCGGCCTCGGCGGCTTGGGTAGAAAGAATTGCTGCGTCTTGTTGACGTGGGGCCGAGCCCTGCGGCGAGATCGCACCGCCACATTGCAACCGGCGGTGCTCAACTCAGCTCAGCGCATCACGTCAGTCCATGCTCATCGTGGCGATATCGATGAACCAGCTCTGCGGTTGCACTACACCCTTGACCTTGGCCGAGATGGCGCGCGGCCCGGTGTCGTGCGCTACCCAGACGAACGGCGCCTCATCCACGATCTTGGCGTGCAGCTGGGCCAACAAGGCGTCGCGCTGCTTGGGCTCGAAGGTGGTGCGCGCCTTGGCGATCAGAGCATCCACATCGGCGTTGCTGTAGTAGCCCCAGTTGTTGGAGGTCGGCGGCGCAGCCTTGGTGTCGACGAAGCGCACCATCGCGAAGAACGGATCCATCGAGGCGAAGCTGATGTTGACCGCATTGGCGCCGTGCGCGCTCGGATCCTTGGCGCCGATGCGCCAGTTGGTGTAGAGGGTGTTCCACTCGATCACGTCGAACTGCACGTCAAAGAAGCATTCCTTCAGGTTCTGCTGCATGAACTCGTTCATCGGCAGCGGCTGCATCTGGCCGGAACCGGAGGCCGAGATCTGCACCTTTACCGTCAGCGGCTTGGCGGCGGAGTAACCGGCTTCGGTCATCAGCTTCTTGGCGGCGGCCGGGTCGTACTTGATCTGGAAGGTGGGGTTGCCGCGCCACGGATGGCCGGGCTCGACGGTGCCCGTAGCCTCACCCATGAGGCCGCCCAGCAGCTGCTTCATCGCGGGGCGGTTGATGCACAGGTTGGCGGCGTAGCGCACGCGCTTGTCCAGCCACGGCGAACCGGTCACGAAGGATAACTGCCACGGCCAGACGTGCGGCTGCGGGTTGGAGTAGATCTTGAAGCCGCGGCCCTTGATGGCATCCAGCGCGTCCGGCGCCGGCGCTTCGATCCAGTCGACCTGGCCCGACATCAGTGCGGCGGTGCGCGAGTTGGCTTCGGGCAGCGGCAGCATCACCACGCGGTCGATTTTGGGACGGCGATGCGCATCCCAGTAGCCATCGTTCTTCACCACTTCGAGGCGCTCGCGCGGTACGAACTTGGCCATCTTGAACGGGCCGGTGCCGGAGGCGTCAGCTGCGAACGCCGCCCAGGCTTGCTTGCTGCGCTCGGCCTTGTCGGTCACCGAAGCCGGCACCGCGGCCAGCTTCTTCTCCCACTGCGCAGGCGAGGCCATGAACAGGTTCGTCAGGTTGATCGGCAGGAAGGAGTCAGGCTCGGAGGTGGTCAGTTCCACGGTCATGTCGTCGATCTTTTTGGCCGAGCGCAGCGTGGGCATGCGCGAGGCGGTGACGCCGACCTGGCTGGGATCGAACTGCACGGCGTTCTTGTCGAGCACCTTGTTGACGTTCCACACCACGGCGCCGGCATTGAAGGCGGAGCCGTCATGGAACTTCACGCCGGGACGCAGTTTGAAGATCCACTTGGTCTTGTCCTTCGCATCCACCGCCCACGACAGCGCGAGGTCGGCAATCAGCTCGCTGGCCTTGTCGGCCTTGGAGAGGTCCCACTGCGTGAGGCCGTCGTACATCGGGATACCGGTGAAGCGGTTGCCCTCGAAGCCCTGGTCGGGCTGGCCCAGCGTACGCGGGATATCACCCGCGGTCATGGCGATGCGCAGCACCTTTTCGGCGTGCGCCGGCAGCGAGGCGAAGGCGCCGAAAGCCAAGGTACAGGCCAGCGTCAGGGTTGCGGTTTGCGGGAATTTCATATCAGTGCTTTCCTTTGTTGGGATGACGGTGGAAACGACGACAGATGAAACAAACGACGGATGCGGGTGACGCATGAAACCGGTACGGATAGTCAGGGCAGAACGAACTCCAGTTCGACGCGCGCGGCAGCATTGACCAGGTGCTGCTGCATGGCGCGCCGCGCACCGTCGACATCGCCGGCGGAGATCGCCGCGGCGACGGCGCGATGCTCGACGGCGGGCGTCCAGATGCGCTCGGGATCAGCGAAGGGCACGCGCAGGCTGTGGCTGATCGGGCTCTCGAACTGGCGCACCACTTGCGTAAAGCCAGGGTTGCCGGAGAGCTCGGCGATGAGTTGGTGGAATTCGAGGTCGGCGTGGGACGCGCTGACCAGGTCGAAGTTCTTCAGCGCCTCTTCAAAGCGCGCTTGTATACCCCACAGGCGCGGCGTGGCCTGGGGCGTGATGTTGCGCGCAGCAAGCGCGGCCGAGGCCGGCTCCAGTACGTAGCGCAGCTGAAAGATCGCCGCCAGCTGCAACGCCGATGCGGCGCTGACGGCCTCGCCATCGGCCGCGTCATGCAAGGGCGGCGGCGCCACGCGCCCGGCCTGCCGCTCCGTCACCAGCGTGCCCTTGCCCGGCACCGAGCGGATGAAGCCCAGCGCCTCCAGCATCGACAATGCTTCGCGCAGCGATGCCCGGCTGATGCCCATGGAGTCCGACAATTCGCGCTGGCTGGGCAGCATCGTGCCTGGCTCGTAAGTGCCGGACAGGATCTGACGCTGCAGGGTCTGCGCTGCGATGTTGGGCATGCTCATGGTGCAATCCTTGGTTTGGCCTGACTGGTCAGACCGCGAACGAAGGATCAGCAATTAGCGTGCCAAACGGAAATGTGCCGTGGAGTGGGAAAAACACCGCCGCGCAGGCGCACGACGGGCATGGTGCAGCGCCAAGAATGTGCGCTGCGTGGACGGCGTGCGCCAAGTTGGCGATGTACATCGATGACGCAGCGTCGCCAAAAAGAAAACGCCGCTGATACCATCAGCGGCGTTCCCCGATCAGACCGGCAACGACAATTACGGCTGCGCCACCACCGGCGCCGAGGTCTCATGCTTGGCCACCAGGTGGTACAGCAGGAAAGCCGCCACCCCGCAGAAGGCCATCACAGCCACCAGCGGCAAGGCCGTGCCGTCATGCCAGAAACTCATGATGACGCCCGACAGCACGCCCATGCCGAACTGCAGCGTGCCCATCAGCGCCGCCGCGGTGCCGGCCTGGCGCCCCTGATGCTTGAGCGCGATGGCCGTGGCGTTGGGGCCGGTGAAGCCGTACGCGGTGAGAAACCCGAAGAAGCCCGCCAGCAGCAACGGCAGGCTTTCGTAGCCGGCCAGCACCGCCAGCGCCACGAACAGTGACAGGCCGGCCGGCACCCACAGCACCTTGCCCAGCACACGCTCGGCCGAGCGCTTCATCACCAGCCGCGCATTGACCTGCGAAGCCGCGATCAGGCCGATGGCGTTGGAGGCGAACACGAAACCGAAATATTGCGGCTTGATGCCGTGCAGCTCGATGACCACGAACGGGCCGCCCGAGATGTAGGCGAACATGCCGGCCTGCACCAGGCCGCCGCACAGCACGTAGGACATGAATTGCCGGTGGCGCAGCAAACCCCAGTACTGGCGCAGCGTGCGGCCGATGTGCAGCGGCTCGGCCCGGCTGACGTCGACGGTCTCGCTGAGGTACTTGCGGGTGCCCAGGATGCACAGCAGCGCGAAGATGGTCAGCACCACGAAGATGCCGCGCCAGCTGGCGAACACCAGCATGATGCCGCCGATGAAGGGCGCCAGGATCGGCGCCAGGCCGAACACCAGCATCAGCATCGAGAAGGCCTTGGCCGATCCTTCGGCGCCCATGCGGTCGCGCACCATGGCGCGCGGAATCACCATGCCGGCGCTGCCGCCCAGGCCCTGGAACAGGCGCAGCACGATCAGCGTCTCGATGTTCTGGGCGAAGATGCACAGCAAGGAGCTGATGAAGTACAGGCCGATGCCGAAGAACAGCGGCGGCTTGCGGCCGAAGCGGTCGGACAGAGGTCCATAGAACATCTGCCCCACCGCCAGGCCGATCAGGAAGGCCGCCAGCGTCAGCTGGATCAGGTTGGTGCCGACGTTGAGATCGCGCGCGATGGCCGTGAAGCTGGGCAGGTACATGTCGATGGCCAGCGCGCCCATCGCGGTCAGTCCGGCCAGGACCGCCAGCCATGGGGGAAATTTGCCCGTCGAGAGCGAAGTATCGTTGTTGTGCATGTGGAAAGTCTTGGGACGGCCACGGTACGCGGCCCTGAAGTGCGGACGGCCATTATAAGTCCGCGGGCATTTCGATTCAGGCGCAGGGATTGCGCAGCGGCAACCAAGGCATAAAAAAACCAAGCCGGTGACACATATTGCCGACAAGTCGCGTGCAGCTTGTTGCGAAAAATGGCACACTGCCCGAGACAGTTCTCACTCACCGGGATCATCGGCGAGGAGAGGCGGGAATAAGCTGACATACAAGCGACATGCGAGCTGACAATAGCCGGCGATGCCGCAGCATGGCGCGCCAGGCAACAAGCCGAACGATACAAGCCAGAGCATATTGCCGCAGGGGAAGCAATGATTGCGCGATTTTCGCCACCAGCGAAAAAAATGCCGGACGCCGGGCCCGATGAGGCCGCGCCGGCGAACAGACGCAGCCGCCGGGGGGTGCTGGCGGCCGGACTTGTTGCAGCCTTGCTGCTGACCGGTTGCGGCCGGCATGAGCAGGCGAGCGCGCCGCCGCAGGCCGCGGCCGAGCCCATCGTGCTCAACGCGCTGGTGTGGGCGCCGGACTGGTCCGAGGAGATGCACCGTGTGGCCGACACCTTCATGCGCGAGCACCCCGACATCCGGATCAACCTGCAATTCATGATCGGCAACTCGGTCGAGGAAAACCTCAAGCCCAAGGCCGCCACCGACAACTTGCCCGACATCATCTCGGTCAATCCCAACCCCTATACCGTGACGCTGGCCGACCAGGGCCTGCTGGCAGACATGGCCGACACCGCAGCCTGGGGCCATATGCTTGAGAGCCTGCAGCGGGAATGGACCTCGCCCGGCGGGCGCCGCTTCGGCATCCCCGGCGGGTTGGCCACCACGCTGATCTACTACAACCGCGACATGTTCGAGCGCGCCGGCATCCGCAAAGCACCGGCCGACTTCGACGAATTCATCGCCGCCGCCGTCGCGCTGAAGAAGGCCGGCTTCACGCCGCTGGCGCTGTCGGGCGCGTTTCCCAACATGCTGGGCAACGGTCCGTTCAGCTACGGTTTCGCCAATGCCGTTGCAGCCCACGTGCCGGACTGGCGCGCGCGCATCGACCACGGCACGCTGGCGCTGGATAACGCGCAAGGCGCCGGCATCTTTGCCAAGCTGCGCGCGCTGGCCGACAAGAAATTGGTGCAGCCCGACAACCTGCGCGCCGGCTACGACGACACACTGCGCCAGTTCGTCGAAGGCCGGGTGGCGATGGTGTTCCAGGGCAGCTGGGCGGCCGGCACGCTGATGCATGGGCGTGAGGTGCGCGCCGGCGTGTTCATGCCGCCGTGGAACGACCGCGGCCAGACGTTGACGCCGGTGATCGGCAGTGAGACCGGTTTCGCCGTGGCGCAAAAGAGCAGTGAGCGCAACCGCAAGGCGGCCAAGCAGTTCATCGATTTCCTGTACGGCCCCGGCATGCCGATCTGGCAGAGCAAGCGGCAGAACATTCCGCCGTTCAGGAAGATCTCGGAAGACGTCAGCGGCGACCGCGCGCTGTTCTCGCTGGTGGATCGCATGGTGCAAACCGGTCCGGCCGGCGACGGCCCGGGGTTGTACTATTCCTATCTGCCGGCCAATACCATCGATGTGCTGCACGGCCTGATGCAGGGCGTGCTGTCGGGCAAGACATCGCCGGATCAGGCCGCGCGCGCGCTGCAGGCCTCGATCGCCGACCAGGCCCGCTCCAACAACAAGTAAGCACGGACAGCCGATGAGCGAACAACGACCTCTGCGCAACCGGCTCGATCTCCGCCTGCTGCATTTCGTGCGCAAAATCGAGATCCGTTATCGACTCATCAATTCCTTCATCCTGGTGTCGCTGCTGCCGCTGCTGATCTCGGGTTTCCTGGCCTATGGCGAAACCAGCAGCGCCACACAGGAAAAGGTGCGCGAATATTCGATGCAGGTGGTCAAGCAGATCTCGCAGAACCTGCTGCTGCGCATGGAGAAGATCGAGGACACCAGCGAAGAGCTGGTCCTCTCGGACCGCCTGCAGAACCTGCTGACCGATTACTACGGCAGCGACGAGGCGGCCAGCGCCGCCGCCCATACCGGCGTCACCAAGGTGCTGCTGGACAGCTACGGCGCCTTCTCCTACGTCAATCAGAAATACGTTCTGGACCGCAATCGCCAAGTGATCGATCCGCAGATCTTCGCTCCGCTGGCCAACAGCATCGGCCGCCTGGCCGAGGAAGCGCCCGACCTCGCCGGCCGACCGTGGTGGACCGTCTACAACGCCGGCCACGGCCAGAAAAGCCTGGCCATGCTGCGCCCGATCCGCTTCACCGCCAACAACCGCAGCGCCGGCACGCTGCTGGTGGGGGTAAGGCCGAGCTACTTCTTCCGCATCTTTGAAGGCATCGACCTGGGCTACGATTCCAGCATCTTCATCGTCGACGCCAACAACGGCGCGGTGGTGGTGCAAAACCGCGAAGGCGGCGGCACCGGCACCGCCGACTCGGCGCTGCTGCAGGGCATCGCCAACAGCCTGGCGCAGCGCCGCGATGCCGACTTCATCGCCTACACCGGCGCCGACAAGGTGCCCTACTACGCCGCCATTGCCAAGGTGCCGCATACCTCATGGCTGGTAGTCAGCGCTACCTCCAACGATCGTCTCAACGCCGACACCCGCTCGCTGCGCAACAAGATCCTCGCCATCGGCCTGTTGTGCTTCGCCGCCTCGCTGCTGCTGTCGGCGCTGATCGCGCGCAGCATTACCGCGCCGCTCAAGCGGCTGATCATGGTGATGAAAGAGACCGAGTCCGGCAATTCGCGCATCCGCGTGGAACAGGCCGGCAACGACGAGATCGCGGTGCTCTCGCGCAAGTTCAACGAGATGGCCAGCAAGCTGCACCAGAACAAGGAACAGCTGGAAGACCAGGTGGCGCTGCGCACGCGCGAACTGGAGCGCGCCAACCGCAAGCTGGAGGCGCTGTCCTCTACCGACGGGTTGACCGGCGTGGCCAACCGCCGCCGCTTCGACGAAGCGCTGGCCAACGAACTGCGGCGCGCGGCGCGCTCCAACAAGCCGCTGGCGCTGCTGATGCTGGATGTGGATTACTTCAAGAAATACAACGACCGCTATGGTCACCAGGCCGGCGACGAATGCCTGCGCATCGTGGCGCGCGTGCTGCAGAAAAGCTCACGCCGCGCCACCGACCTGGTGGCGCGCTACGGCGGCGAGGAGTTCGTCATCATCGTCGCCGAGAGCGATGCCGGCAGCGCCATCCAGCAGGCCGAGAACATCTGCGACGCCATCTTCGAGCTGAAGATTCCGCACGCCGATTCGCCCTTCGGCTACATCACCGCCAGCATCGGCGTGGCGGCGGTGCAGCCGGACGACCAGGTCGCCCCCGAGCGCGTGCTGCGCATTGCCGACCAGGCGCTGTACCACGCCAAATATCAGGGCCGCAACCGCGTGGTGCTGGGCAGCGACGCCGCCC
Source organism: Herbaspirillum sp. LeCh32-8 (assembly GCF_017814915.1). Lineage (GTDB taxonomy): Bacteria > Pseudomonadota > Gammaproteobacteria > Burkholderiales > Burkholderiaceae_D > Herbaspirillum. Next base: position 331,699 of record NZ_JAGIPZ010000003.1, read on the forward strand.
ACGCACTCTGAACGCGGTCATGCCCCACTGCGGCGCGCGTTTCCCTCGATTCCTGTTCTTGCCGCAGGCTGCCGGGCAGAATGCCGGCGGCGCTGTCGGCGCCCTTCCGGCATCTTGCTGACAATCTGTTGACGCGCAGCTGACAGCTCGCATTGCAGATGCAAAGAATGCTCATCCGGCCCCGTCTCACCTGAACCAATGATGGCGCGTTGCGTCATATCTGCATGCCAACCATCAATAGAAGGAACAGCAGATGACGCCGAGCCGCGAAGAAAAAAAACACTGGACCGTGGAAGATATCGATCTGGCGCGCATTGACGTGGCGCGCGTACGCGGCGACGAAGAGCTGTTCTATCTGGTGGCCTGCGCCTCCTTCATCGAAAGCGGCTCCGACCTCTACACCCACAACCTGGTGGAGTACTACCGCGGCGATGACGAGGTCGAAGGGTGGCTGCGCGAGCAATGGGAAAAGGAAGAACTGCAGCACGGCGCTGCGCTGCGCGCCTATGTCGAGTACGTATGGCCGGAGTTCGAATGGGAGCGCGCCTACCGGGGCTTCCTCGACGAATATTCCCAATACTGCAAGGTGGAGCTGCTGGAGCCGACGCGCGCGCTGGAGCTGGCCGCACGCTGCGTGGTCGAGACCGGCACTTCGACCTATTACCGCGCCCTGGCGCGCGCCACCGACGAACCGGTGTTAAAGCACCTGGCCGGCCTGATCGCCAACGATGAAGTGAATCACTACAAGCACTTCTATAAATACTTCCGCCGCTACCGCAACCAGGAGAACATCGGCCGCTCGCGCGTGCTGGGCACCCTGAGCCGGCGCACGCTGGAGCTCAAGAACGAGGATGCCGATTGCGCCATCCGTCACGTGGTGAAGGTGCACAAACCCGAGCTGGCGGCCGATCCGGCGCAGGTGAAGGAGCTGGCCTCGCGCATGAGCCGTACGGTGCGCGTGAACCTCAAACCCGAGACCACCATCAAGATGATCATGCGCCCGCTGGAGTTGCCCACGGCGGTGCAGAGCATGATCGAGTTCCCGATCCGCCAGTTCATGCAGCGCGTGATCCTGCGCTAGGGCCGGCCCCGGCGGCCGCTGCCGTCGCGTCCTCCGCCTTGATGACCGGCGGCAACTGCGCGCTGATTGTTGCCCATGCGCGGGCCATCACCCGCTGCAAGCGCCCGCCGCAGCGCGCCCCAACATCGGGCACAGCCGAGCTCCAGCTTGGTGAAGGCGCTCTGTTTTCCGATTTTTTGTCGACAATGCCTCCCGTGTTTGGTGCGGAAAATTATCCGCATTGGCAACACATCCCGACTCGCCTCGCTGCGGTGCGCCCCGCTTTGATGCACGCGCACCAGCTTCCTCCGTCCATTGGCACGCATTCTGCTATGAGCCAAGGGCAGTGAAAAAAACCATTCAAACTTTTTTCTCGAGGGAGCAAACATGTCACGTCGTACCGTACTGAAAGCAACCGCACTGGGCGCGTTCGCCCTGGCCGCATCCGCATGGCTGCCTTCCGCCTTCGCCGCGGACACCATCAAGGTCGGCATCCTGCACTCCCTCTCCGGCACCATGGCCATCTCCGAGACCTCGCTCAAGGACGTGGCGCTGATGACCATCGACGAAATCAACGCCAAGGGCGGCGTGATGGGCAAGAAGCTCGAGCCGGTGGTGGTCGACCCGGCCTCCAACTGGCCGCTGTTCGCTGAAAAGGCCCGCCAGCTGATCTCGCAGGACAAGGTCTCGGTGGTGTTCGGCTGCTGGACCTCGGTGTCGCGCAAGTCGGTGCTGCCGGTATTCAAGGAACTGAACAGCCTGCTGTTCTACCCGGTGCAATATGAAGGCGAAGAGCTTGAGAAGAACGTGTTCTACACCGGCGCCGCGCCCAACCAGCAGGCCATTCCCGCGGTCGAATACCTGATGTCCAAGGACGGCGGCGGTGCCAAGCGCTTCGTGCTGCTGGGCACCGATTACGTCTACCCGCGCACCACCAACAAGATCCTGCGCGCCTTCCTGCACAGCAAGGGCGTGAAGGATTCGGACATCGACGAGGTCTACACCCCGTTCGGTCACTCCGACTACCAGACCATCGTGGCCAACATCAAGAAGTTCGCCGCCGGCGGCAAGACGGCCGTGATTTCGACCATCAACGGCGACTCCAACGTGCCCTTCTACAAGGAACTGGGCAACGCCGGCCTGAAGGCGACCGACGTGCCGGTGGTGGCGTTCTCCGTGGGTGAAGAAGAACTGCGCGGCGTGGACACCAAGCCGCTGGTGGGCCACCTGGCCGCCTGGAACTACTTCGAATCGGTGAAGAACCCGGTCAACACCGCCTTCATCAAGAAGTGGAAGGACTACGCCAAGGCCAAGGGCCTGCCCAACGCCGACACCGTCGTGACCAACGACCCGATGGAAGCCACCTATGTCGGCATCCACATGTGGGCGCAGGCCGTCGAGAAGGCCAAATCGACCGACACCGACAAGGTGATCGCAGCGATGGGCGGCCAGACCTTCAAGGCGCCGTCGGGCTACACGCTGGAAATGGACAAGACCAACCACCACCTGCACAAGCCGGTGATGATCGGCGAGATCAAGGCCGATGGTCAGTTCAACGTGGTCAACAAGACCAAGACCACCATCCGCGCGCAGCCCTGGAGCCCGTACATCCCGGGTAACGAAAGCAAGCAGAAGATGTAATGCGGCATGGCCGGCGCGCGCGCCGGCCGACCTGCGCAGCGCTGAGACGGCTGCGCAGGCGTTCCACCCTCCTCGACCAAAAGCCGCTTCCCGATCCGCCGGCCTGTTCAGCTGCCCTGTTCAGATAGTGCACCTGCGGCACCGCTGTGCCCGGCCGTGAGCATCGATGCGCACAACGACAATGAAACCTGCCATCCCGTTGGTTCACTTTTTACGCACGCTGCTGGCGCTCTGGCTGTGCGCGCAGGCATTCATCGCGCAGGCCGCGATCGACCCGGCGCTGCTCAAACCGCTCGGCGGAGACGACCCCGACGCCCGCATTGAAGCCGTCAACCAGATCGCGGCGCTGGCCACCGATGACGCCGTGAAGGTGCTCAAAGCACTGGGTAGCGACACGCTCTATGCCACGCCCGCCGGCGAGGTACTGATCGTGGACGACAGCGGCAACGCCTTCAATCCCGCCACCGGCCAAAGCGGCCCGGCGCCGGACGACGCCGAAGGCATCACCGCCAACAACCGACTGCGCAGCGCCATCGATGGCGCGCTGTCGGGCCTGAAGCTGCTCTCGGACAAGCGCGAGGAACGCCTGGCCGCGGCCGGCGACCTGCTCAAGAACGCCGACCCGTCGCAGCTGCCACTGATCGAAAAGGCGCTGGCCAAGGAAAGCGACGCGCAGATCAAGGACATCCTGCAGCAGGTGCAGGCCACCGCCAACCTGCACGCCGCCGATCCGGCCGCGCGCCGCGCTGCGGTGAAGACGCTGTCCGGCACCACCAACGCCTCGCTCAAGCCGGTGCTGGAACAGATGCTGGCGAAAAATACCGACGGCAGCTACGCCGAGCCCGACGAAGGCGTACGCATCGAAGCCGTGCGCACGCTGGCTGCGCTGGATCGCCACCTGTCCGTCGTCGACTTCGCGGGCAAGCTGTTCTACGGCGTCTCGCTGGGCAGCGTGCTGCTGCTGGCGGCGCTGGGCCTGGCGATCACCTTCGGCCTGATGGGCATCATCAACATGGCGCACGGCGAACTGCTGATGATCGGCGCCTACACCACCTACGTGTGCCAGCTGGTGTTCCGCAAATTCTTCCCGGGCGCCATCGATGCATATCTGGTGGTGGCGCTGCCGGCTGCCTTCATCGTCGCCGCTGCCGTGGGCATCGCGCTGGAGCGCCTGGTGATCCGCTGGCTCTACGGCCGTCCGCTGGAGACCCTGCTGTGCACCTGGGGCATCAGCCTGATGCTGATGCAGTGCGTGCGCTCCATCTTCGGCGCACAGAACGTCGAGGTGGCCAACCCCAGCTGGATGTCCGGCGGGGTGACCGTGCTGGGTTCGCTGGTGCTGTCCTATAACCGCATCGTGATCGTGTTCTTCGCGCTGTTCGTGGTGGTCGCGGTGTGGCTGATCCTGAACAAGACGCGCCTGGGCCTGTTCGTGCGCGCCGTCACGCAGAACCGCCGCATGGCCGACTGCGTGGGTGTGTCCACCGGCCGGATCGACATGATGACCTTCGGCCTGGGCTGCGGCATCGCCGGCCTGGGCGGCGTGGCGCTCTCGCAGCTGGGCAACGTCGGCCCCGACCTCGGCCAGGGCTATATCGTCGACTCCTTCATGGTGGTGGTGCTGGGCGGCGTCGGCCAGCTGGCCGGCACCGTGATCGCCGCCTTCGGCCTGGGCGAAGTGAACAAATTCCTGGAGCCGGTGGCAGGCGCAGTGCTGGCCAAGATCGCCATCCTGGTCTTCATCATCGTCTTCATCCAGAAGCGTCCGCAAGGTCTCTTCGCACTCAAGGGAAGGAGCGTGGAATGAGCGCCCTGATGAAACCTTCGCTGTTTTCCAAACCCGCATGGACCGGCATCGTGGTCTGCACGGTGATCCTGGCGCTGCTGCCGGTATGCAACCTGATGTTCCCCGACGGCAGCGCGCTGCACGTGTCGAGCTACACCGTGGCGCTGGTGGGCAAGTTCATGTGCTACGCCATGGCGGCGCTGGCGCTGGACCTGGTGTGGGGCTACACCGGCATCCTGTCGCTGGGCCACGGCGTGTTCTTCGCGCTGGGCGGCTATGCGCACGGCATGTACCTGATGCGCGCCATCGGCCGCGACGGCGTGTACCAGAGCGACCTGCCGGACTTCATGGTGTTCCTGAACTGGAAGGTCTACCCGTGGTACTGGTGGATGACCGACCACTTCTGGTTCGCCATGCTGCTGGTGGTGCTGGTGCCGGGTCTGCTTGCCTTCGTGTTCGGTTACTTTGCGTTCCGTTCGCGCATCAAGGGCGTGTACTTCTCCATCATCACGCAGGCCATGACCTTCGCCTTCATGCTGCTGTTCTTCCGCAACGATACCGGCTTCGGCGGCAACAACGGCTTCACCGACTTCAAGCGCATCCTCGGCTTCACCATCACCGCGCCGGGCACCAAGGCGGCGCTCTATTTGGTGACGCTGGCGCTGCTGTTCGGCGCGCTGTTCGTGTGCCGCATGATCGTCACCTCCAAGCTGGGCCGCGTGCTGCAGGGCGTGCGCGACTCCGAATCGCGCCTGATGTTCATCGGCTACAACCCGCTGTGGTTCAAGCTGTTCGTGTGGACGCTGTCGGCCGTGATCTGCGGCGTCGCCGGCGCGCTCTATGTGCCGCAGGTGGGCATCATCAATCCGTCTGAAATGTCGCCGGGCAACTCCATCGAGATGGTGATCTGGGCCGCCGTCGGCGGACGCGGCACCCTGCTGGGGCCGATCATCGGCGCGTTCACCGTCAACGGCCTGAAGAGCTGGTTCACCGCCGCCTTCCCCGACCTGTGGCTGTATGCGCTGGGCCTGATCTTCATCCTGGTCACGCTGTTCCTGCCGCAAGGCATCCTGGGACTGGTGCAGAAACTGAAAAAGCGCGACGCCGGCAACTCGCCCGCAACAGAGGAAGCCGCATCCAAGGAGGCAGCATGAGCGAACTGCACAGCGCCGGCAAGGCGCACGGCGTGAGCGGCCTGGGCGGCAACGTCGACACGCCGCACGCCGACCATGGCACGTCCTACGAGCGCATCAAACCCGAAGGCGTGGACACCACGCACGGCGCGATTCTTTATCTGGAAAACATCACGGTCTCGTTCGACGGCTTCAAGGCCATCAACAACCTGAACCTGGATATCTCGGTGGGTGAACTGCGCTGCATCATCGGCCCCAACGGCGCCGGCAAGACCACCATGATGGACGTGATCACCGGCAAGACGCGCCCGACTGCGGGCACCGCCTTCTTCGGCCAGACCATCGACCTGACCCGCATGACCGAATACGAGATCGCGCACGCCGGCATCGGCCGCAAGTTCCAGCGCCCTACCGTGTTCGAGCAGCACACCGTGTTCGAGAACCTGGAACTGGCCATGAAGATGGACAAGCGCGTCAAGACCACGCTGTTCGCACGGCTGAACTCTGCGCAGATCGGCAAGATCGAAGAGATCCTCAAGCTGATCCGCCTGAACGGCCAGGAGCACCGCACCGCCGGCCTGCTCTCGCACGGCCAGAAGCAGTGGCTGGAGATCGGCATGCTGCTGATGCAGGAGCCGCAACTGCTGCTGCTGGACGAGCCGGTGGCCGGCATGTCCGACGCCGAGACCGCACGCACCGCCGAGCTGTTGAACGAGCTGCGCGGCAAGCATTCGATCATGGTGGTGGAGCACGACATGGGCTTCGTCGAAGAGATCGCGCAAGGCGGCAAGGTGACCGTGCTGCATGAAGGCTCGGTGCTGGCCGAGGGCAATATGCAGCAGGTGCAGTCCAACGAACGCGTGATTGAAGTCTATCTGGGACGCTGAGCGATGAACGAGACATTGCGGGCGCGACAGCATCACGCCTCAACAGCGACTGTCGCTCCTGCGAAAGCGGGAGCCCAGCGACTTTTTTCGCCAGGCGGGGAAATGCTCAACGACACCGGGTTCCTGCTTTCGCAGGAACGACAACCCGTTTTCACGGCACATGCCGCCCCGGCACTTCCACCAAGAGCTTAAGGCAGGAGCGCAAGAATATGCTGCAAGTCAATCAACTCAACCAGTACTACGGCGCCGCACACACGCTGCGCGGCGTATCGCTGGACGTGCAAAAGGGCCGCGTGCTCTCGCTGTTGGGACGCAACGGCGTGGGCAAGACCACGCTCTTGAAATGCCTGATGGGCGTGCTGCCGGTGGCCAAAGGCAACGTCATGTTCGACGGGCATGACATCACCAGACTGAAGCCGCACCAGCGCGCCAAGCTGGGCATCGCCTACGTGCCGCAGGGCCGCGAGATCTTCGCGCGCCTGACGGTGGAAGAGAACATGCTCATGGGCATGGCCACGCTGTCGGGCCGGCGCGCCTCACAGATCAAGGGCGAGGTCTACGAACTGTTCCCGGTGCTCAAAGAAATGCTGCACCGGCGCGGCGGCGATCTCTCCGGCGGTCAGCAACAGCAGCTGGCGATCGCGCGCGCACTGCTGGCCGAACCCAAGCTGATCATCCTGGATGAACCGACCGAGGGCATCCAGCCCTCCATCATCAAGGACATCGGCCGCGTCATCAGCCTGCTGCGCCAGCGCGGCGACATCGGCATCCTGCTGTGCGAACAGTATTTCGATTTCGCGCGCGAGCTGGCCGACACCTTCGTGGTGATGTCGCGCGGCGAGGTGGTCGCCTCCGGCACCCGGGACCAGATGGACGGCGACGACGTCAAAAAGCACCTCGCCGTGTAATCGGGCGCTCTGCTATACACTCACAGCTCTGGCGGGAGACGTGGCTGCCATGACAATGAAGAACTTGCACGCGCCCTTGGCGAGCTGCATTCCAAACTGACAACAACAAGGTATGAAACGAATCACCGGCCAATCGGAATCCGCCGGCGCAGCGGCCTTGTCCCCGGCGACGGCGCCGGAGCAGCGCCACGCGCCGGATCATGCGCGCCTGTCGCTGGGATTTGCCGACGACACCGGCACCACCCGCCTGCTGCGACGCCAGCACTTTGGCCCGCTACGTGTCCAAAAGCCGCTCTATCCCGAACATCCGTCCATCTGCCACGCCATCATCGTGCACCCGCCAGGCGGCATCGTCGGCGGCGACCAGCTGACCATCACGGCCGAGCTCGGCGCCGGCGCGCATGCGCTGCTGACCACGCCGGGCGCCGGCAAGTGGTACCGCGCCAACGGCGGGCATTCACGCCAGGCGGTGAACCTCAAGGCCGAGGCCGGCGCGGTGCTGGAATGGCTGCCGCAGGAAACCATTTTCTTCGACGATGCCGACGTGCGCATGGAGCACGAGGTGGATCTGGCCGCCGACGCCGCCTACATCGGCGCCGAGATCCTCTGCTTCGGCCGCACCGCATCGGGAGAAAGTTTCAACACCGGCGCGGTGGCCCAGCGCACGTCGATTCGCCGCGGCGGCAAGCTGGTCTGGTTCGAACAAGGCAAGCTGCAGGCCGAGCTGATGCGCGGCCCGCTGGCGCTGGACGGCCGCACCGTGTGCGGCACCCTGATCGTGGTGGGCGACGGCATGGACGCGGCGCTGCTGGGCAGGCTGCGCGAGACCATCGGCGCCCTGCAGCTGGAAGGCCACAGCGGCGCCACGTTGATGAAGCAGGTGCTGGTGGCGCGTTACCTGGGGCACTCCAGCTTGGCCGCGCGACATTGGCTGCACACCGCCTGGCGCGTGCTGCGGCCAGCGGTGACGCGGCACGAGGCGGCAATACCGCGCATCTGGAATACCTGAACCCGAGCCTCGAACATCGAACGCATCACGCACGACCTGAACGCATATCGCAATACCGTTTGCAACATCCAAAGAACCTGAAGGCCGCACGCGGCCGGGAGCCAACATGGAACTGACACCAAGGGAAAAAGACAAGCTGCTGATCTTCACCGCGGCGCTGCTGGCCGAGCGCCGCCGCGCGCGCGGCCTGAAGCTGAACTATCCGGAGGCGGTGGCGCTGATCACCGCGGCCATCATGGAAGGCGCGCGCGACGGCAAGACCGTGGCCGAGCTGATGTCCGAAGGCACCACCATCCTCAGCCGCGCCGACGTCATGGAGGGCGTGCCGGAGATGATCCCCGACATCCAGGTGGAGGCCACATTCCCCGACGGCAGCAAGTTGGTTACCGTACACCACCCCATCCCGTGAGGAGCACGCCATGATTCCAGGAGAAATGCTGGTCGAACCCGGCGAGATCGCATTGAACGTCGGCCGTCCGACCGTGAGCGTGACGGTGGCCAACAGCGGCGACCGCCCGATCCAGGTCGGTTCGCACTTTCACTTTTACGAAACCAACCCGGCGCTGAAATTCGAACGTCGCGCGGCCTACGGCATGCGCCTGAACATCGCCGCCGGTACCGCGGTGCGCTTTGAGCCGGGCCAGGAACGCGTGGTCGAGCTGGTGGCGCTGGCGGGCGAGCGTCGCGTCTACGGCTTCAATGCGCTGGTGATGGGCAAGCTCAAATCGCAGGACAAAGACAGCGGAAAGGGAAAATAAGATGAGCACAATCTCCCGCTCGGCCTATGCTGAGATGTTCGGTCCCACCACGGGCGACCGCGTGCGCCTGGCCGACACGGAACTGTTCGTGGAAGTCGAGAAGGACTACACCATCTACGGCGAGGAAGTGAAGTTCGGCGGCGGCAAGGTGATCCGCGACGGCATGGGCCAGTCGCAGCGCGCGCATGCCGACGTGATGGATACGGTGATCACCAATGCGCTGATCATCGACCACTGGGGCATCGTCAAGGCCGACATCGGCATCAAGTCGGGCAAGATCGCCGGCATCGGCAAGTCCGGCAACCCGGACATCCAGCCGGGCGTGACGATGGCCATCGGCGGCGCCACCGAGATCATCGCCGGTGAAGGCATGATCGTCACCGCCGGCGGCATCGACAGCCACATCCACTTCATCTGCCCGCAGCAGATCGAGGAGGCGCTCATGAGCGGCGTCACCACCATGCTCGGCGGCGGCACCGGGCCGGCGGTGGGCACCGCCGCCACCACCTGCACCCCGGGCCCGTGGCACATCCACTCGATGCTGGCCGCGGCCGATGCGTTCCCGATGAACCTGGGCTTCCTCGGCAAGGGCAACGTCAGCCTGCCGCTGCCGCTGGAGGAGCAGGTGCGCGCCGGCGCCATCGGCATGAAGCTGCACGAAGACTGGGGCTCGACCCCGGCGGCGATCGACAACTGCCTGACGGTGGCCGACCGCATGGACGTGCAGGTGGCGATCCACACCGACACGCTCAACGAAGGCGGCTTCCTCGAACACACGCTGGCCGCCTTCAAGGACCGCACCATCCACACCTTCCACACCGAAGGCGCGGGCGGCGGCCACGCGCCCGACATCATCGCGGCGGTGGGCGAAGGCAACGTGTTGCCCTCCTCCACCAACCCGACCCGCCCGTTCACCGTGAACACGCTGGACGAGCACCTCGACATGCTGATGGTGTGCCACCACCTCGACCCGGCGATTGCCGAGGACATCGCCTTCGCCGAGTCGCGCATCCGGCGCGAGACGATCGCGGCCGAAGACATCCTGCACGACATCGGCGCGATCTCGATGATGTCCTCCGACTCGCAGGCCATGGGCCGCGTGGGCGAGGTGATCATGCGTACCTGGCAGACCGCGCACAAGATGAAGGTGCAACGCGGCTCGCTGAAGGAAGATTCGTCGCGCAACGACAACTTCCGCATCAAGCGCTACATCGCCAAGTACACCATCAACCCGGCCATCACGCACGGCATCTCGCACGTGGTGGGTTCGCTGGAAATCGGCAAGGTGGCCGACATCGTGTTGTGGAAGCCGGCCTTCTTCGGCGCCAAGCCGTCCATGATTCTGAAGAGCGGCATGATCGCCGCGGCGCAGATGGGCGACCCCAACGCCTCGATCCCGACGCCGCAACCGGTGCACTACCGCATGATGTTCGGCGCCTATGGCGGCGGGCTGAAGACCTCGATGACCTTCGTCTCGCAGGCCGCCTTCGACGCCGGCATCGGCGAGCAACTGAAGCTGAACAAACCCGTGGTGGCGGTGAAGAACATGCGCAACCTGCGCAAGCGCGACATGATCCACAACGGCGCCACGCCGAAGATGGAAGTCGATTCCGAAACCTATGAAGTGCGCGCCGACGGCGAACTGCTGGTGTGCGAGCCGGCGGTGTCGCTGCCGCTGGCGCAACGTTATTTCCTGTTCTGATTCATTCACGAAAAACATGCTGACACTCAATACCAAGGTCGAACGGGCCGACCAGATCGACAGCGAGCTGGTGCTGCCGTACGACCAGCGCGAGAAGAGCCGCCTGCGCGCCACCATGGTCTCCGGCGAAGACGTGGCCGTGTTCACCGTGCGCGGCACCGTGCTGCGCAACGGCGACCTGCTGCGCGGCGATGACGGCCGCGTGGTGAAGATCACCGCCGCCGCCGAAGCCACCTATCGGGTCGACGCCACTGACGCCCACCTGCTGCTGCGCTGCGCCTTCCACCTCGGCAACCGCCACACGCAGGCGCATATCGGCCAGGAAGGCGGCGTCGGTTTCCTGCGCATCCGCAAGGACCCGGTGCTGAAAGAAATGTTGGAAGGTCTGGGCGCGCGCGTGTCGGAAGAGCAGGCGGCGTTCGAACCGGAGGCGGGCGCCTACGGCGGCGGTCACCACCATCATGGCGACGACCACCATCACAATCCGCTGGCGCCGATTCCGCTGCGCCAGAAGATCCATCGCCCAAGCGATCCGAAGGAATCGTAAGCGCCATGCACGCCGCCGCCCTGCTCCACCTGCTGCAGCTGTCCAGTCCGTCGTTGCCGATCGGCGCGTACAGCTATTCGCAGGGACTGGAGGCCGCCATCGAGAACGGCCGCGTGGCCAACGAGGCGGGCGCGCGCGCCTGGATCGCGCATGCCTTGCATGAAGTGGTGGCGCGTTTTGAAGCCCCCATCTTCACGCGCCTGGTGGATGCCTTCGCCGCGCGCGATGCGCAGGCGGTGACCCTGTGGACCGAGCGCTTCATCGCCGCGCGCGACACGTCCGAGTTTCGCGCCGAGACGATCCAGATGGGTTACTCGCTGGGCAAGCTGGCGGCCGACCTGAAGCTGGGCGACCCCGAGCTGCTGGCGATCCTGCAGGCGCAAGCAGAGGTGCCGCTGCCCACCGCACTGGCGTTTGCCACCGTAGCGCTGCAGGTGCCGCGCGAGGCGGCCGTGCTGGGCATGCTGTTCGCCTGGGCCGAGAACCAGGTGCTGGCCTGCGTGAAGACCGTGCCGCTGGGCCAGGTCGCCGGCCAGCGCATGCTGCTGTCGCTGCAACCGGAACTGGAGCGCGCCGCCGCGACCGCGCAGACGCTGCAGGACGACGAACTGTCCAACTGGTCACCCGGGTTGTCGCTGCTGTCGATGCAGCATGAGGTGCAGTACAGCCGCATCTACCGATCCTGATTCCGCAACAATATCGTTCAACATCACCAAAAGACAGAACACATGAGCCACTCCAACACTCCCAATCCGCTGCGCGTGGGCATCGGCGGCCCGGTCGGTTCCGGCAAGACGGCGCTGTGCGAAATGCTGTGCAAGCGCATGCGCGACAGCTACGACATGGCCGTCATCACCAATGACATCTACACCAAGGAAGACATGGAGATCCTGCTGCGCGCCGATGCACTGCCGGCCGAGCGCCTGATGGGCGTGGAGACCGGCGGCTGCCCGCACACGGCGATCCGCGAGGATGCCTCGATCAACCTGGAGGCGATCGCGCGCATGAGCGCCGACTTCCCCGACCTCGACCTGATCCTGGTGGAGTCCGGCGGCGACAACCTGGCCGCCACCTTCAGCCCCGAGCTGTCGGACCTGACCATCTATGTGATCGACGTGGCCGGCGGCGAGAAGATCCCGCGCAAGGGCGGCCCCGGCATCACCCGTTCCGACCTGCTGATCATCAACAAGACCGATCTGGCGCCCTACGTCGGCGCAAATCTGGATATCATGGCGGCCGATGCCAAGCGCATGCGCGGTGAGCGGCCTTTCGTGTTCACCAACCTGCGCAGCGGCGACGGCGTGGAAAAGGTGATCGACTACATCCGCAAGCAGGGCTTGCTGGACGAGAAACCGAAGCAGTGAATCTGCAGCTCATGCACGCCGCGCCCGTCCATCCAACGATTTCAGCTTAACGATCCGCTTTCTGCACAAGGAGAAAAACATGTTTGCACTCTCGACCAAAAACTGCGCCCGCCTCGGCCTGCTGGCAGCGGCCGCACTGGCGACCGGCTCGGCCTTCGCCCACCCGGGCCACCCCGGCGCGCACATGGACGCCTCGGCCAGCTTCATGAGCGGCTTCTCGCATCCGTTCTCGGGCGTTGATCACCTGCTGGCGATGCTGGCCGTGGGCCTGTGGGCGGCGCAAAACAAGCAGCGCGCGCTGTGGGTGCTGCCGCTGGCCTTCCCGTTGATGATGGTGGTGGGCGCCCTGCTGGCCATCGGCGGCATGAGCCTGCCGGCGGTGGAAACCGGTATTGCCGCCTCGGTCGCGGTGATGGGCCTGTTGATTGCATTCGCGGTGCGCATGCCGCTGTGGGGCAGCACCGCCGTGGTGTCGCTGTTCGCGCTGTTCCACGGTTTCGCGCATGGCGCTGAACTGCCGCACGGCTCGATGGCCGCGATGTACGGCGCCGGCTTCGTGCTGGCCACCGCCGTCCTGCATGCGACCGGCCTGATCGTGGGCGTGGTGGCCGGCCAGAAGATGGCCGACCGCGTGGTGCGCATCGGCGGCGTGGGCATTGCCGCCGTGGGCGCTTATCTGCTGGCGGCCTGAGGCTCGTCGGCAGTTTGTTGCAGTGAACGCTGGCCGCGCGCGGCCAGCCACGCATCCAGCACGGCCTCGCTTCCCTTGGGAAAATGCAGGCCGAGCTTGGAGCGGCGCCACAGGATGTCGGCCGCGCTGTTGGCCCACTCGTGACGCAGCAGGTAGTCCACCTCGGCGGCATACAATCCGCTGAAGATCTCTTCTCCCATCTCTTCCAATTTGTTCCTTCCTTTGAGCAGCACGTGGGTGCGGCTGCCATAGGCGCGCGCGTAACGACGCAGCAACTGCGGCGCGAGCCAGGCGTATTGTGTTTGCAGACCCTGCACGAAGGCGTCGAACTCGCGCACCGCGCGGTTCTCCGGCGTGGCGGCGAAGAGGTCGCCGCCGGGCAGGCAGGCGTTGGCGGTCCATGCTTCACGCTGGTTGCCCAGCACCGGCGCGATCATGTCCACGGCTTCTTCAGCCAGCTTGCGGAAAGTGGTGATCTTGCCGCCGAACACCGACAGCAAGGGCGCGCCCTCGGTGTTCAGGTCGAGCTGGTAGTCGCGCGTGACGGCGGACGCGTCAGCTGCCGCGTCTTCCAGCAGCGGACGCACGCCGGCATAGGACCAGACAACGTCGGACGACGTGATGGGCTGGTTGAAGTAACGGTTGGACAGGGCGCACAGGTAATCGATTTCTTCCTGCGAGATAGCGACGTGTTCGGTTGCGCCCCGGTACTCGACATCGGTGGTGCCGATCAGCGTGAAGTCGCGCTCATAGGGAATCGCAAACACGATGCGGCCGTCGGGGTTTTGGAAGATGTAGGCATGGTCGTGCTCGAACAAGCGCTTGACCACGATATGGCTGCCCTTGACCAGACGCACCGATTTTCTGGAACGCACATGCGCCGCCTCGCCCAGGAACTGCGCCACCCAGGGACCGGCGGCGTTGACTACGCAGCGTGCGCGCACCTGCACCGCATGGCCGTCGTCGCGGCGCAGCGTAGCTTGCCATTGTTGGCCCTGACGCTCCAGCGAGTCGCAACGGGTGCGGGTGTAGATCTGCGCGCCCTTGTCGGCGGCATCCATGGCGTTCAACACCACCAGGCGCGCGTCGTCGACCCAGCCGTCGGAGTAGACGAAGCCGCGCTTGAACTCCGCCTTCAGCGGTACACCGGCGGCGTGACGGCGCAGATCCAGCGCGCGCGAGCCGGGCAGCAATTCGCGCCGCGCCAGGTGGTCGTACAGGAACATGCCCATGCGGATCAGCCATGCCGGGCGCTGGCCCTTGGCATGCGGCATCACGAAGCGCAGCGGCCACATGATGTGCGGCGCGCTGCGCAACAGCACCTCGCGCTCGATCAGCGCCTTGCGCACCAGGCCGAACTCGTAGTGCTCAAGATAGCGCAGACCGCCGTGGATCAGTTTGCTGGACGAGGACGAGGTGTGCGAGGCCAGGTCGTGCTGTTCGCACAGCACCACCGACAGGCCGCGACCGGCGGCGTCGCGTGCGATGCCGGCGCCGTTGATGCCGCCGCCCACCACCAGGACATCACACTCCAGCGGGAAGGAGACCGATTGTCTGCTCTGTGCATGCATGTCGACCACCCGCTTACAGAACGCGCTTGCGGATCTGCGTCACCACCACTTCGGTGACGATCACGATGGCGAAGATCGAGACCAGCACGGTGGCCACGCGCGGCCACTGGAACAGGTTCAGCGCGGTGTCCAGCACCATGCCCACGCCGCCGGCGCCGACGATTCCCAGCACCGCGGATTCGCGCACGTTGATGTCCCAGCGCAGCAGGACGATGGACATGAAGGCCGGCTTCAGTTGCGGCCAATAGCCGTACCAGATCTCGGAAAACTTGCCGGCGCCCGAAGCCTGCAGCGCCTCGATCGGGCCGCGCGGCATCTGCTCGATGGTCTCGCCGGCCATCTTGCCGACGAAGCCGATGGAGCGGAAGGCGATGGCCAGCGTGCCGGCCAGCGGACCGGGGCCGAAGATGGCCAGGAACAGCAGCGCCCACACCAGCGAGTTCACCGAACGGCTGGCCACCAGCACGATGCGGGCGAACAGGTTCAGGCCGCGATGGCGGGTCAGGTTGGGTGCGACCAGCAGGCCGAAGGGTATCGCCAGTGCGATGGACAACAGCGTGCCCAGGGTGGCGATGTGCAGGGTCTCGATCAGGCCGGCCTTGACGTCGGTGCCGAAATATTCCCAGTCGATCGGCCACATGCGGCCGAGCATGTCGCTCATCTGTTCCGGCGCGTCGTAGAGGAACTCGGGGATGATCTCGATGTAGCGCAGCGACTGCACCACGGCGGCGGCGATGAGCAGCCAGACGGCGAAGCGCAGCACGCGCTGCAGCGGCGTGTGGCGCTGCCATTCGCGCTCGGCCGGATTGCCGATGGCCTGCGGGTTGCGGAGTGCGGTATCAGACATTGAAGACCTTCTTGACCGAGTTCGCCAGCAGTTCGCCGACGACGATGATGGTAATGATGGTGACCAGGATGGTGAGTACGAAGTCGTAGTCGAAGCGCTGGAAGGCGGAGAACAACACGCCGCCCACGCCGCCGGCGCCGACGATGCCGACCATGGTCGAGTTGCGCAGGTTGGAGTCGAGCTGATAGGTGGAGAAGCCGACGAAGCGCGACAGCACCTGCGGCAGCACGCCGAACAGGATCACGTTCATGAACGAGGCGCCGGTGGCGCGGATGGCTTCGACCTGCTTGATGGAAATCTCTTCGATGGCTTCGGCGAACAGCTTGCCGATGAAGCCGATCGAGGCCACGATCAATGCCAGCACGCCGGCCAGCGCGCCGAAACCGACTGCCTTCACGAACAGGATGGCGACGATCACCGGGTGCAGCGAACGACACACCGAGACCAGCGCGCGGGCGGGCCAGGAGATCCAGGCCGGCATCAGGTTGCGCGCGCCCATCAGGCCGATGGGCAGCGAGAACAGGATGCCGAACAGCGAGGCCAGCACGGCGATCTGCAGGGTTTCCTTGATGCCGTCCCACAGGATGTCGCCCTTGCTCACGTCAGGCGGGAACATGCGGCCGATGAACTTGGCGCCGTTGCCCAGGCCCGAGGAGAAGCGCTCCCACGAGAAGCCCAGCTGGGTGGCGGCGTAAATCGCGTACAGCACGATCAGCCAGCCGACGATACGCGTGATGAGCTGCGGCTTGAAGGCCAGGCTCACGCGTGGAGTATTGTTGAGCGCGCTCATGCCAGCCAGTCCTCGCCGCCGTAGATCTGCTTGAGGAAATCGTCGGACAGGTTCTCGGCATTGCCGTCGTACACCACGTGACCGCCGGACATGCCGATGATGCGGTCGGCGTAGCGCTTGGCCAGTTCGACGTCGTGGATGTTGACGATCACCGGGATCTTCTGCGCGCGACCCTGTTCCTTCAACAGCGAGATGATCTCGAAGGAGGTCTTGGGGTCCAGCGAAGAAGTCGGCTCGTCGGCCAGCAGCAGGCGCGGGCGCTGCATCAGTGCGCGGGCGATGCCCACGCGCTGGCGCTGGCCGCCCGACAATGCGTCGGCGCGCTGGTTGGCGAAGTTGCCCAGGCCGACCGTGTCAAGCAGCTCGAAGGCGTGGGCGATATCTTCCTTGGCGAAGTTGCGGCGCCATGCGGTCCATGCGTTCACGTAACCGAGGCGGCCGCACAGCAGGTTTTCCATCACCGACAGGCGCTCCACCAGGTTGTATTCCTGGAACACCATGCCGATGTGGCGACGGCTCTCGCGCAGCGCGCGGCCGCGCAGTTCGGCCAAATTCACGCGCTTGCCTTCGCTCTCGAACCAGATCGCGCCGCGACTGGGATCGACCAGGCGGTTGATGCAGCGAATCAGGGTCGACTTGCCAGTGCCGGAGGGGCCGATGATGGCGACCAGGCCGGCGTCGCCGATCTTCAGGTCGATGCCTTTGAGGATGGGGTGGCCGGGCTTGTATTCCTTGACCAGGCCCTGGATTTCGATGGCGTGTGACATGCGCGGAGCTTTCTATCGGTGGTCGGCGCGCGACTGCGGGATGCAGGCGGCCGCGGCCCGGGATTGCGCCCGGGCCGTGTTGCTTGTGACGGTGTATTGCGGTTGCTGCGAAGGCCGCGCCTGATGAGCGCGGCCGGTTGAGGTGTGCTGCTGCGCGGCTTACTTCTTGCCGGAATTCTGCTTGTCGTAGGCGGCGCGGTTGAAGGACTCGCCGGCAGAGTGGGCGACGAAGCGCACCATTTCAAAGTCCTTCTTGTAGTTGATCGGGTAGAAACGGTCAGCGCCGGCGAAGGCCTTCTTCAGTTCGTCGGTGAAGCGATAGTCGTAGAAGCATTGCAGCATCTTGTCGCGGAACTTCGGCTCCAGGTCGTGCGCGTAGGCGAAGTCCTGGGTGGGGAATTTCTCGCTGCGCCAGATCACGCGGAAGTTCTCGGCCTTGATCACCCCGCGCTCGACCATACGGTCAAAGACGTCAGAGGCGATGGCGGCGGCATCGTAGTCGCCGGAGTTCACGCCCAGGATGGACTGGTCATGCTTGCCGGAGAAGATGACCTTGTAGTCCTTGTCCGGGGTCACGCCCAGCTTGGGGAACAGGGCCATCGGCGCCATGTGGCCGGAGTTCGACGAAGGTGCGGTGTGGGCGACTTTCTTGCCCTTCAGGTCGGTCATCTTCTGGATCGGGCTGTCCTTGCGCACGATCACGTTGAGCGTGTAGCCCTGGTAACCCTTGGCGTCGCCGATCACGGCGAACGGCACGGCGCCGGCGATGTTCACGGCGAAGTTGGTCGGGCCGGGCGAGAAGCCGCCGACGTGCAGGCGACCGGAGCGCATCGCTTCGATTTCAGCGGCATTGGACTGCACCTGGAAGAACACCACCTTCTTGGAGGTGCACTGCGACAGGTAGTCGGTGAAGGGCTTGAAGATCTTGTCGTAGACGGCCGGATCTTCCACCGGGGTGAAGGTGAACACCAGGGTGTTGGGGGTCTTCAGCTTCTTCGGGTCGGTGGGGGTGTCGGCCGTGAGGTCGTTGTTGGCGTCGCAGTATTGCTGGTCGAGGTCGCCGCGGTTGGGGCAGGTGTCCTGTGCGAAGGCGATCGCCGGCAGGGCGAGTGCCAGTGCCAGTGCGAGCAGGGTCTTGATCAGACGCTGGGTCATGCTGTCTCCTGATGGATGGTTTGTGATCATAGTCCGCAGCGGGTGCGGAGGATGTGCGGGAGTGTAGGCGAGCGCGACAGCTTTTACTATTGCGCGCACGCAGCAAATCCGGGGTTTCCTTGCAGCCGGCTTTCTGCAGGCTTTCAATCTGCTTTCAATGCCGCGCCTGGCGCGGGATTACCACGCGGCGGGAGCCGCAGCGAGGGCTCGCGCCCGGCCTGGTTTGGCGGTATAAAGGCGACTGCTTAACGATAACGACACCGGAGATCATGCATATCCTGCTGGTAGAGGACGACATCGACATGTCGCGCGCCCTGTTTCGCGCGCTGGAGCGGCGCGGCTTCCAGGTGACACATTGCGCCGACGGCATCAGCGCGCTCTCGCACATCAAGGACGGCGTGGGCGACCTGGTGGTGCTGGACCTGAACATTCCCGGGCTCGATGGCTTGCACCTGCTGCAGCGTATCCGCTCACAGGAGATCCATACGCCGGTGATCGTGCTGACCGCGCGCGGCGCAGTGGGCGACCGCGTGGTGGGCTTGAATGCCGGCGCCGATGATTACCTGGCCAAGCCGTTCGACCTGGATGAACTGGACGCGCGTATCCGCGCGCTGTTGCGTCGGCGCAATAATGCCGAGGACAGTTTCCAGCGTTGCGCCCGCCTGAAGCTGGAGCGCAGCTCGGGCGCCTTCTATTGCGACGACGAGCCGCTGGAGTTCACGCCGCGCGAGCACACTTTGCTCAAGGCGCTGATCGCCAAGCCGGGCCATGCGGTGACCAAGGAGCGGCTGTTCCGACTGGTGTTTCCGATGGAGGAGAATACCCAGATCGAGGCCGTGGAAGTGGTAGTGCATCGCCTGCGCAAGAAGTTGATGCCGACCGGCACCGAGATCATGACGCTGCGCGGGCTGGGTTACCTGCTGCGCGAACGCAGCACGCCGGGTGAAGGCTGAGCCATGCGCGTGCTGTCTCGTCGCCGCTCGGTGCGCGCCTATCTGCTGGCGTGGATCATCTCGCCGATCGCGCTGTTCATCGTGATCGATTCCTTCTCTTTGTATCGCAATACGCTGGAGTCGGTGAACACCGCCTATGACCGGATGCTGATCGCCTCAGTGCACTCCATCGGCGACCTGCTGCGCATCGAGAACGGCGAGCTCAAGGCATCGCTACCCTATGCGGCGCTGGAAATCTACGAAGCGGATTACTCCAGTCGCATGATCTACCGGATCAACGACCTCGACGGCAAGTTCTTCGACGGCGACGCGGAGTTGCCGGCCTACAAGGGCAAGGCCGACAAAGCGGCTATTTACCCTGCGCTGGCGCGCATCTACGAGGATACGTATAACGGCGTGCCGGTGCGGGTGGCCGCGCTGTTCCAGCCGGTGGTGACCAATGGTCCGCACGGCGCCGCGCTGGTTCAGGTGGCCGAGACCATGGAGAACCGCAGCGCCCTGGCGCGCAAGATCTTCTGGGAGACGTTGATACGCCAGGCGCTGCTGCTGGTGGTGATTGTGTCGGTGACACTGTATGTGGTCTCGCGCGCGTTGCAGCCGGTGGATGCATTGCGGCGCCAGCTTGACGAACGCAGCGCCGACGATCTGTCCCCGGTGGCGCCGCCGATGGCGCCGCGCGAGTTGCAGCCGTTCATCAATGCACTGAACCAGTTGATGTCGCGGCTGCGCCGCCTGCTCGATCACCAGCAGCGCTTCGTGGCCAACGCTTCGCACCAGCTGCGTACGCCACTGGCGGTACTGAAGACCCAGCTGCAATCCGGCCTGCGCGGCGATGCGCCGGCGCAGGTGATCCTGGGCGAGATGTCAGACACGGTGGAGCGCGCCACCAACCTGGCCAATCAGCTGCTGTCGCTGGCCAAGGTGGAGCAGCTGCGCGGACGCGGCGTGCAGGAGGTCTGCGACCTCGGCATGCTGGCGCGCGAGACGGCGGTGGATCTCTCGCCGTTGATTGCAGAGAAGAACCTGGACTTCGAGCTCGACGCGCAAAAGGCCTTCGTGATGGGCCACCCGTGGATGGTGGGCGAGCTCATTTCCAATCTGCTGCACAACGCCATTCGCCATACGCCCGAGGGCGGCAAGCTGGGCGTGCGTATTCGCAGCGAAGGCATGCAAGCCAGCCTGCTGGTGTGGGACAGCGGTGCGGGCATTGCTGCGGAGACGATGGAGAATGTGTTCAAGGCGTTTTCTTCCAGCGGCGCTTCGTCCGGTGGGTTGGGGCTGACGATCTGCGGCGAAATCGTCGATTCGATGAATGCATCGATACGGCTGGATAACCGCTTCGCGCCTGGTCGCGCCGAATGCGACGGGCTCAATGCGATGGTGATGTTTGCGGCGGTGACGGCGACATGAGTTGCTGACGCGCTGCGGCTTTCTCGCTCACGCGCGCATGACGGATGACAACGGCGCAGTGGGTCGTCCTTGCCGCTTCGTTGTTACACTGGCGGCCTGCGTTGATTTACACTTTTTGCCATGTCCGTTGCCCCCACTTCCCCCATGTCCTCCATGATGCTCAGTGCGTCGCTCGCTGCCGATGCGACGCTGTCGAGAGAGCAGCAGACATTCAATTCGCTCGTGGCCCAGATTGGTCAGCGACGCGCATTGCTGGCCGACTGGGAGCGTGTGGTTCCCGATTTCCAGCAGGCATTTTCCGGGCGGTTGCTGCCATTGCGCAATGCCGCCGATGCGCTGGAGCGGCAGCTGATCCTGGCGCTCGACGCGCACGCCTGCAACGACGCGCTGAGCGCTTCGGAGCGACGCACGTTGTCTTCGCTGGTGGCGTCCTTGGCCGGCAAGCGAGATGACGTGGCAACGGATGATGTGCTGAAGGCGGTGTTCAATCGGCATAGCGCGTCCGACTATGACGAGGATGCCGCCGAAGAAGTAGCGGCAATGAAGGACGAGATGGAGCAATGGCTGGGCCAGTCATTGGGACGCAGCGAGGACTTCGCGTCGACGGCCGAGTTGCTGCGCCATGCGCGGCGCAAGCTGGCCGATCAACAAGCACAGGAAACGGCCCGCAAAGAGGCGCGCGCTGAGCGCCGCGCCGAACGTGCGAAGGCAAAGAAGCCGGCAGCCGCGCAACTGCGACGCGAGACGCTGCAGGCGGAGCTGAACCAGTCGCTACGCGAGATCTACCGCAAGCTGGCAAGCGCACTGCATCCGGATCGCGAGCCTGATCCTGAATTGAAGTTGCGCAAGACAGCCATGCTGCAGGCGGTGAATCAGGCGTATGACAAGCAGGACTTGCTGCATCTGCTGGAGGTGCAGATCGAATTGCAGCAGCTTGACCGGAACAGCTTGGGTGACCTGGGTGACGATCGTCTCCGTCATTACAACAAATTGCTGAGGGAGCAGCTGGACGAGCTTGACCAGGAAGTCGCGCAGGCGGAAGGGCAGTTTGCGCACGGCTATGGAATTCGTTCCGCGCAACGACTGACGCCTGAGACGGCGCTGGCGCTGCTGAAGGAGGAGATCGCCAGGCAATCGAGCGTGAAGTCGGCTGTCGAATCGGATCTTGCCCAGGTGGATGATGTGAAGTTGCTCAAGCCATGGCTCAAGGAGACGAAGCGGCGCATGAAGGAGGCGCTGCGTGATCGTTAAGTGACGTGCGGTGGAGGGCAAGAACGAGGCGTTGTTTACGAATTTGCCTGTGGATAGATTGAGTTGTGCTCTCGATGTTTGAACGTTGGCGGGTCTGTCGGAATTGGTTTGCTTGAGAAGTCGGCGCGAGCCGGCTTTTTTATTGGGTGTTTGTCGTTGTTTGCTGCCGCCTGATCTGATTTGCGGGGAACGAGATGGGGCTTTGTTCAGGCGCCTGTGAACAAGATGGATTGATTGGACGCACGGCGACTGCGCGCAGTGCATAAGAATAAGAAATCAAACCACGCTGCATCTGGGCTGTGTACAACTTTAGCGCTGAGAGGCGATGTTCATTGTCATGGCCAGTCATGCTTATCCGCCGGTGATGCGGGTAAATGCACATCGCCTGGTGAAGCTGGTCCGGATGTCGGCGTCGAATGGACTCATTCGAGGCGCGGGAAGAAATGCAGGTCAGGCATCATCCGAATTTCCCTGTGCAGAACTTAACCCCTGCGAGAAGCAATGCGACGAAGCCCGAGGATAAATCTCCGCGTCTCTGAGCGGTCGCCCAAGCGTTGCGCATCACACAGGACAGCCAGAACGGCCGGGAGCGCCGCCGGCGTTATGTTGTGAGCTCCGAGCGCAACTCATCTTGGGGGATTTTCTGAAGAGAGGACCAGTTCGTTCGGCGGATAAGCCCTCTTCAGCTAGATCCGATACGCCGTAACTAGGTTATCCGATGCGAGAGCGGTGGGAATGGCAGAGAAAACGCAAAAGAGCGCCCGGGTATGAGGCGTAATGGCCGGGTTGTGGGAGAAAAACGTTGTTGTGCTGGCGCTGCGGGAGTGGAGGATGCCGCTGGAGTGGCGAAGTGCGTTGTGGGAGCGCAAAAGCAAAAACCCCACCATCGTGTGATGGTGGGGTTATGCGGAGTAACAAGCCTGACGATGACCTAC
>NZ_JAGIPZ010000004.1:0-129509 GCF_017814915.1 Herbaspirillum sp. LeCh32-8
TTTTCCGCTGTGTGCTGCAAGGCATGGGTGCACTTTATCGACAGGCTGTTTATGGATAAAGTGTGTAAAATGAAAATTACTATCCATACACATGGATAATTAAATTCACTGGAGGACGTCCACATGGACCAACTGATGGCAATCCGGGCCTTCGCCCGCGTCGTGGAGGCCGGCAACTTCACCCGCGCGGCGGATTCGCTGGACATGCCCAACGCCACGCTGAGCAAGCAGGTGCAGGAACTGGAGACGCATCTGGGGGTGCGCCTGCTGCAGCGGACCACGCGGCGCGTGACGGTCACGCCGGAGGGACGCGACTATTACGAGAAGACCGCGCGCATCGTGCGCGACCTGGAAGACATCGACACCTCGTTCAACGTCGCGCGCGGCAACCCGCGCGGACAGCTGCGCATCGACGTCGGCGGCTCCACCGCATGCGATGTGCTGATCCCGGCCCTGCCCGACTTCCTCGCGCGCTATCCGGACATCCGCATCGACCTCGGCGTGTCCGACCGCTCGGTCGACCTGATCGGCGACAACGTCGACTGCGTCATCCGCGGCGGCGCACTGGACAACTCAACATTGGTGGCGCGCCAGCTCGGCGCCGCGCGGCTGGTCACCTGCGCCACGCCGGCCTACCTGAAGCTGTTCGGCGTGCCGGCCTATCCGGAGGAATTGAAGAACGGCCACCGCCTGGTGAGCTATGTGTCGCCGCAAAACGGGCGCGCCGTGCCGTTTCGCTTTGCGCGCGACGGCGAGAAGACGGAGATCAAGGCCGAACACCGCATCGGCGTCAACGAGAGCAACGCCCACCTTGCGGCGGGACTGGCGGGACTGGGGATCATCCAGACCTTCACCTATGCGGCGGGGCCGGCGATCGAGCGGGGGGAGTTGGTAGAGATCCTGCAGAAGTGGCGCCCGGCGCCTTATCCCTTCCACGTGGTGTATCCGCACAACCGGCATGTGCCGCACCGGCTGCGCGTGTTCATCGACTGGCTGATGGCGTCCTTCCCGGAGAAGGTGGGCGTCGATGCCAAGGCGCCGCGCCGCCGTGCCGCCGGTTCTGCCGTCAGCGCAAAGAACAGTTGAGCCACTGCGCGATGCGCACGCCGTCCAGGCGCGAGCCTTCGCCGGTATCGCTGCCCAGCATCGACACCACCACCGGGCGGCGGCCGTGCACCAGCAAACGCATCACCATGTTGTGCCCGGCCTCGTTGATGAAGCCGGTCTTTTGCACGCTGGCGCTGACCTGGCGGTAGCGCACCAGGCGGTTCGAGTTCACGTATTGCAGCTGGCCGCGACCGATGTTGACGGTCTTGCCGCGATCCACCGAGTACTCGCGGATCAGCGCATAGCCGTTGGCGGCGCGCACCATGCTGGCCAATTCCTTGGCGGTGGAAACGTTGTCGGGCGACAGGCCGGTGGCGTTGACGAAGCGGGTGTGCGGCATGGCCAGTGCTTGCGCCTTGGCGTTCATGGCGGCGATGAAGGCTTCGCGTCCGCCCGGATAGTCGCGGCTCAGCGCGGCGGCGGCGCGGTTCTCGGACGACATTAGCGCGATGTGCAGCATGTCGCCGCGCGTGACGCTGGCGCCGACGTTCAGGCGCGACTGCGTGTACTTCAGCGTATCGAGGTCGTCCTCGGTGACAGCCAGACGGCTGGCCAGCGCCTCATGCTTTTGGTCCAGCCACACCATCGCCATCATCAGCTTGGAAATCGAGGCGATCGGCGCCACCTGCTCGGCATTGCGTTCATAGAGCGTGGCGCCGGATTGCTCGTCGAGCACGTAGATGGCGTGCGAGAACAGATGCCGACGCGAAGCCTCAGTGAAGCCGCAGCGTGGCAGCAGCTCGGGCTGGGCCGATGCGGTGGGCGCGGCTGCGGCAGCAGTCGCTGCGCCGGCGGCGCCGACCGCTGCTTTGGCGACCGGGCGCGTCGCCTGGCGCGCCTTCTTCGTCTGCTTGGCCGGCGCTGCGCCGGCAACGCGGCGCTTGGACTTCACCTGCTGGCGCACATTGCGCTTGCGCCCCTTGGCGCTGGCGCCGGCGGTGCGCTGCTTGCCGGCGGTCGAACGCTCGGCTCCGGCGGCAAAGGCGCGTTCGCCCACCATCGTCAACGTCAGCAGCAACAGGCCACACAACACCATGCGACAAAGGGCGGCAGCATGCTTGAGCAGCGGAGTCTTGGAGGAGGTGGAGCGTGAGGCGGGCGAAGCGAAGCGACGTGCTGCGGAAAACATCATTGAAAAACCTTGGTCGGGGCGGGTGCGTCACACGGAAGGCTGCCCGCTTGGGACAGACCAGCTAGTGCACATTGTCGCCGGGATTGGAAGTCGCTTCAACCGCCCCCTCGATATGACCGTCTGGCGCCCGTCAGGACAAAAAGGCCACCGCGCAGGTGGCCTTGCTCTCGTGCGACAACAGCGCTTACTGACGCGCCGCCAGCAACAACGCGCCGGCGCCGATGAAGAAGCCGCCGGTCAATTTATTCAGGCGCGCCACGCCGCGCGAGGTGCGGATGAAGCGACGGATCTGCGTGCCGCCGCTGGCATAGACGGCGGTGGAAACGAACTCCGCGGCCAGGTAGATCGAGCCCAGCACGAGGAACTGGTGCGCGGCCGGGCGGGACTGGTCGATGAACTGCGGGAAGATCGCAGCGAACAGCATGATGGCCTTGGGATTGGTGATGCCCAGCAGGAACTCCTGCATGGCCAGCGCGCCCACGCTCCTGGGTGCGCCCTTGCCCGTTGCCATGGCGCCGGCTGCGCCGTCGGCCAACTCCAGGCCGTGGAATTCGCGGCTGCGCCAGGCGCGCCAGCCGAGGTAAAACAGATAAATCGCGCCGACCCACTTCACCGCCTCGAACGCGGTCTCCGAGGCCAACAGCATCGCGCCCAAACCCAGCGCCGAGATCGTCAGGAAGATCGCGAACGCCGTCACGCGGCCGAAGGTGGCAAGCAAGGCCGCGCCGACGCCGCGACGAATGCCGTTGTTGAGGGCGCAAAAGTTGTTCGGGCCGGGCACCAGCGCCAGCATGATCGCAACCGGAATGAAGAAGAAGGCATCCATGGACAATCCCTTTGAAGGCGCCGCAAAAGCAGTGCCGGTCCGCGATTGTAACGCCAACGGCGCGCCCCCGCGCGAGCTCATCAAGCCCCGCCGACGCCGCCGACAGCGGCCTCCGACGACGGCTGCGGCGGCTCTCCGATGGCGGCCTGCGCGATCCGGGCGCACGCTTGCCATTTGGATCACAGGAGCATAGTCATGGCACACACTCCCCGCAGCTCGACACGCCCGGTCACCCTGACGGTCGTTATCCTCGCGTTCCTGGCGGCGCTGCTGGCATTGAAGCTGGTCTTTGCGCCGGGGCTGGCCTGATAGCCGGTTCGTCGATCATCTGCCAATGATTCACCCGGCGCTCACTTTTACTTTTTTTTTATTGGATGGAGGCACGCATGAGCAAGTCCCCCGGACACCAGCAGCATCCTGATCACAAAGTCGAGGAGCAACGCGTGGCGCAGCGCGTGACGGTGCGCGTGGGCGAGCAGGAAGTCGCCGGCTCGGATGACGTCATCGCGGTGCACGAGACCGACTGTCCGACGCGCTATTACTTCCCGCGCACGGCGCTGAAGAGCCAGCGCATCCAGCCCTCGGCCACTACCTCGCATTGTCCGTTCAAGGGCAGCGCCAGTTACTACGACCTGATGCTGGAAGACCGCTCGCTGCACGACGCCGTCTGGAGTTACGAAGATCCCTACGACGAGCATCGCGCGCTGCAGGGCCGCCTGGCCTTTTACGACGACAAGCTGCCCGAGATCAAGGTGGCGGTGGATTGACGCTGCCGCTGATGCAGCCGCCTCCATTACGCGCCTGCCCCCTCAGGCGCCGAACAGCTCCGACAACCCCAGCGCCACCAGCATGACGCCGCAAGCGCGGTTGATGCCGACCAGCGAACGGCGAAAGCGCGCCGACACCAGCGGGAAAGACAGCAACACGCCCAGCGCGCTGTACCACAGCACCGCGCAGGCGCCGACGGCAAACACCATCGCCGTGGCGGTCTCGCCGGTGACCCGCGCCGGCACCACGTTGGAGAGGAAAGCGCAGTAGTACAGCAGCGACTTCGGATTGACGATATTGAGCGCGACGCCTTGGCGAAACGCGCTGCGGCCAATGCTGCGCGACATGGGCGTGGCGGCCGCAATCGCCGGCGCCGATACCGGCGCGACCAGGATCAGGCGCAGGCCGAACCACATCAGATAAGCGCAGCCCAGCAGCTTGAGCGCGCCGCCCAGCCAGGCGTAGCGCGCCACCAGTGCGCTCGCGCCGAGGATGCCCAGCACCGCCCACAGACAATTCACCAGCGCGAAACCGAAGGACATGCACACCGCCTCGCGACGGGAAGCGGCCAGCGCCTTGTTGGCGATGGCCACGAAATTGGCGCCGGGGATGGCCACGCCGATGGCGCTGGCCGAGAGCACCGCCGCGATGGCGGGCCAGTCGAGGATGACAGGAGTCATGAAATGAAACACGAGGCAAGGTGAATGGGAAGGCCGCGCCACTTTGCCTTATGTCTTCTGATCGGTAAATTCTGATTAAAATTCCATCGTGATACGACTATCCTATCAACCTCACTGATGCCGAAGGCCGCCGCCATGATCAATTTCCGCCTGATGAAGCACCTCTGGTTGTTCGCCGCCGTGGCGCAAGAACAGCACTTCGGCCGTGCGGCCCGCCGGCTGGGCATGTCGCAGCCGCCGCTGACCGAGCAGATCAAGGTGCTGGAGCAGGCGCTGAAGGTGCAGCTGTTCGAGCGTTCGCGCCAGGGCACGCGGCTGACGCCGGTGGGCGCGGCGATCCTGCCTGCGGTGCAAAAGTTTGTGGTGCAAATGGAGCAACTGGAACGCGCGGTGGGCGAGGCGGCGCGTGGGCAATCCGGGCTGCTGACCATCGGCGCGGTCAACTCGGCCATGTTCGACGTGGTGCCGCCCATCGTCGAGGCGCTGAAGGCAAAGGCTCCCGGCTTGGCCATCAGTGTGCGCGAGATCGACAGCGTGGAAGCGGTGCCGGCGCTGTTGGCCGGCGACATCGACCTGGCCTTTGCCCGACTGGAGGGCGAGCCGGACGAGAAGATCGGACGCATCGCGCTGCAGGAGAGCGCGCTGTGCGTGGCGCTGCATCACCGCCATCCCCTGGCCGGGCGCACCCGCATCCGGCTGGCAGCGCTCAACGACGAGCAGTTCGTGATGTTCGAGCGACGCTACAGCCCGCTGCATTTCGACCACATGATGGCGGCCTGCCGCGCGCACGGCTTCGACCCGCGCGTGCTGCACGAGGTGCGTTCGATCACCTCGCAGATCGCCTTCGTCGGCTGCGGCCAGGGCGTGGCGCTGGTGCCGGCCAGCATGCGCAAGATGGCGCCGCAAAGCGTGGTGTTCAAGGCGCTTAGCGAGAAGGTGATGGTGACCACCGCCACCGTGGCCTGGCACCGCGAACGCGACAATCCGATGGTAGCGGCGGCGCTGGCGGCGATTAGCGGAGCTTCATCGACATGAACGGCGACATACCGACGACAGCATCAACGGCATGAGCGCCTGCTGAATCACATTGGCCGCCAAAGAAAAAGCCCGCTTGCGCGGGCTTTTTTTTACAACGGGATACGACCGGCGCTTAACACTCAGCGCTTCAGCTGCGACAGGTCGCGCACGGCGCCGCGGTCGGCCGAGGTGGTCAGGGCGGCGTAGGCTTGCAGCGCCTGCGACACCACGCGCTCGCGATGGCCCGGCTGCCAGCCCTTGTCGCCCAGCGCGTCCATGGCGGCGCGGCGGCGGGCCAAGTCGTCCGCGGAGATGCGCAGGTTGATGGTGCGGTTGGGGATGTCGATGTCGATCATGTCGCCCTCTTCCACCAGGCCGATGGCGCCGCCTTCAGCGGCTTCCGGCGATGCGTGGCCGATCACCAGGCCCGAGGAGCCGCCGGAGAAGCGACCGTCGGTGAACAGCGCGCAAGCCTTGCCCAGGCCCTTGGACTTGATGTACGAGGTCGGGTACAGCATTTCCTGCATGCCGGGGCCGCCCTTGGGACCTTCGTAGCGCACGATGACGACGTCGCCGGCCTTGACCTTGTCGCCCAGGATGCCTTCGACGGCAGCGTCCTGGCTCTCGAACACGCGTGCGGTGCCGGAGAAGGTGAGGATGCTTTCATCGACGCCGGCGGTCTTCACGATGCAGCCCTTTTCGGCAATGTTGCCGTACAGGACCGCCAGGCCGCCGTCTTGCGAGTAGGCGTGCTCGATGTCGCGGATGCAGCCGTTGGCGCGGTCCAGGTCGCTGGTCTCGAAACGCTCTTCCTGCGAGAACGCGGTCTGGGTCGGCACACCGCCGGGCGCTGCGCGGAACAGCTTGTGCACGGCCGGGTCGCTGGAGACGCGGATGTCGTATTTCTCGATGGCTTCAGCCAGGGTCTTGCTGTGCACGGTCGGGCGCGAGGTGTCGAGCAGGCCGGCGCGCGCCAGCTCGCCCAGGATGGCGATGATGCCGCCGGCGCGGTGCACGTCTTCGATGTGGTACTTGTTGGTCATCGGCGCGACCTTGCACAGGCAAGGCACCTTGCGCGAGATGCGGTCGATGTCGGCCATGGTGAATTCCACCTTGGCTTCGTGCGCGGCGGCCAGCAGGTGCAGCACGGTGTTGGTCGAGCCGCCCATGGACACGTCCAGGGTCATCGCGTTTTCCCAGGTTTCCTTGGTGGCGATGTTGCGCGGCAGGATGGAGTAGTCGTCCTGTTCGTAGTGGCGCTTGGCCAGCTCAACGATCACGCGGCCGGCGCGCAGGAACAGTTCCTTGCGGTCGGCGTGGGTGGCCAGGATGGTGCCGTTGCCCGGCAGCGACAGGCCCAGCACTTCGGTCAGGCAGTTCATCGAGTTGGCGGTGAACATGCCCGAGCAGGAACCGCAGGTCGGACAGGCCGAGCGTTCCACTTCAGCCACGTCGGCGTCGGAGATGTTCTTGTCGCCGGCCTGGATCATGGCGTCCACCAGGTCCAGCTTGATGACCTTCTTGTCGGCGTTGACGGTCTTGATCACCTTGCCGGCTTCCATCGGGCCGCCGGAAACGAACACGACGGGAATGTTCAGGCGCATCGCGGCCATCAGCATGCCCGGGGTGATCTTGTCGCAGTTGGAGATGCACACCATGGCGTCGGCGCAGTGGGCGTTGACCATGTATTCCACCGAGTCGGCGATCAGGTCGCGCGAGGGCAGCGAGTACAGCATGCCGTCGTGGCCCATGGCGATGCCGTCGTCCACGGCGATGGTGTTGAATTCCTTGGCGACGCCGCCGGCCGCCTCGATCTCGCGCGCCACCAGCTGGCCCAGGTCCTTCAGGTGCACGTGGCCGGGCACGAACTGGGTGAAGGAGTTCACCACGGCGATGATGGGCTTGCTGAAGTCGCCATCCTTCATGCCTGTGGCGCGCCACAGGGCGCGGGCGCCGGCCATGTTGCGGCCTTGGGTGGTGGTATGGGAACGGTAGGTGGGCATGTGGGTGTCTCCTCAGAGCTGCGTGTGCTGAAAAAGGGAGCACAAGATTGCCGCCGGGCTTGCCATTTGTCAAATATATAATTCAGCGCGTTTTGATTCTCAATAGATATTAGTCATCCTTCGCGCCGGCGCCGTGCCGCGCGCCGCAATCCCGCGCCCGTTCCGGGCTGCGCGGCGGCCTATGTATATTCGTGCTGCGACCGCGTCAGGGCCGGTACGGTTTTGTCCCATACAGGGCGCGCCGGCGGCCGCTATATTCCCGGACTCTTTTTTGCCTTCGGGCAAATGCCGATCCAACTTTCGGGAATGCACATGAAAAAATCCGTCCTCGTTTCTCTCGCCCTGCCGCTTTCCTTGTCAGTCGCCGCCGCCCACGCCCAGGACAGCAGCGTGACCATCTACGGCGTCATCGACATGAGCCTGGCCTATACCAGCAAGGTGGCGCCGGGCAACAACAGCCGCGTCAGCCTCGACTCCGGCGACCAGATGGCCTCGCGCATCGGCTTCAAGGGCAGTGAAAACCTGGGCGGCGGGCTGTCGGCGATCTTCCAGCTGGAAACCGGCTTCAACGCCGACGACGGCGCCATGGCCACACCCGGCACGCTGTTCGACCGCAAGTCGGTGGTCGGCCTGTCCGGCGGCTTCGGCACGCTGACGCTGGGTCGCCAGACCGACTACCTGGAAGACATCGGCACCAAGTACACCTCGTTCCAGATCTTCGGCGGCAGCGGCGTGCGCGCCGGCCACTTCAACAGCCTGGACCGCGTCACCGGCGCACGCACCAGCAACTCGCTGCGCTTTGACTCGGCCGTCTACGGCGGCTTCAGCGGCAGCCTGTTCTACGGCTTCGGCGAGGTGGCGGGCAACAACGCCGCCGGTCGCGCGGTGGGCGTCGGCGCCAACTACGCCAACGGCCCGTTCGGCATCGGCGGCGCGTACTACCAGAGCAAGCTGGCCGGCGACGCCCTGCCGGCGCGCGCCGGCGACACCGACCTGAAGACCTTCACGCTGGGCGCCAGCTACCAGGCCGGCCCGGCCAAGCTGTTCGCCGCCTGGTCACAGACGCGACGCCCCTTACAGGCGCCGCTGGCGGCCACCGGCCTGGTCAACATCACCAGCGCCACGCGCGCCAACATCGTTGACGTCGGCGTCGACTACGCCTACGACAGCAAGCTGCACCTGCTGGCCAGCGTGATCCACGACCGCGCCGACCTGGCCCGCGCCACCACCGGCGCCACGCGAGCGCACACCACCCAGGTCAACCTGGGCGTGGATTACTATCTGTCCAAGCGCACAGACGTCTACGCCATGTTCAGCCGCCAGAACGCAGGCGACGCCGTCAACCCCGGCGTGATCGGCCAGTCGTATTCGGTCGCGCCCGCCGACGACAGCGCGCAGAACGTGCTGCGCATGGGCCTGCGCCACAAGTTCTGACCAGCGATCCGCCTTCACCCGCAGCAGGAGCCATCTTGAATCCAGACCACGCCCCTTTCGATCCCGCCCACGGCGCCACCGTGGTCATTACCCACCACATCCGCCACGGCATGCATGCGCAGTACGAGGCGTGGCTGAAAGAGGTGGCGAGCGTGAGCCAGGCCGCCGAGGGCATCGTCGACTGGCAGGTGGTGCGTCCGCTCAAGGGCGTCACCACCGCCTACACGGTGATCCTGCGTTTTGCGTCCGAGCAGCGCCTGCATGCATGGATGGATTCGCCGGCGCGCGCTGCCCACATCGAACGCGTCAAGCCCTTCCTGGCCAGGGACGACCAGTTCTTCGTGCGCAGCGGGCTGGACTTCTGGTTCACGCCGGAAGGCGCCAAGGCGAAGCTGCCGGTGCGCTGGAAGCAGTTCCTGCTGACCTGGTCGGCGATCTTCCCGCTGTCGCTGGCGATGTCGCAGCTGGTGCTGCCGCTGCTGCACCAGTTGGGCCTGCCGTCGGCGCGCCTGAGCGACGGCCTGCTCGCCTCCGCCCTGCTGGTGGCGTTGATGGTGTACGTGGTCATGCCGCGCTACACACGGCTGGTGCAGCGCTGGCTGTTCGACGACGGCAACTAGGAAGCCCAGGAAAACGCGCCTCAGGCGCCGATGTGCTCGTACAGGATCGCCGCGCCCACGCCGATCAGCACCACGCCGCCGATGATCTCGGCGCGCTTGCCGACGATGCCGCCCAGCATGCGCCCGACCATCACGCCGATGGTCACCATGAGCGTGGTGGCCAGGCCGATCAGGAGCGAGGCTTCGAGGATGCTCACGTCAACGAAGGCCAAGCCCACGCCGACTGCCATGGCGTCGATGCTGGTGGCCACCGCGGTTAGCGCCAGCTTCACCAGCGATTGCTTTTGCGGTTCCGGCGAGGCCTCTTCTTCCTCATCGCTGAGGCCTTCGCGAATCATCAACCCGCCCAGCACCAGCAGCAGCACGAAGGCGATCCAGTGATCCCATTCCGATACCCACTTGGTGGCCACCGAACCGGCGAACCAGCCGATCAGCGGCGTGATGGCCTCGATCACGCCGAACAGCAGGCCGATGCGCAGCGCCTGCAGCAAGCGCGGCTTCTGCATGGCGGCGCCCTTGCCAATGGCGGCGGCGAACGCGTCAGTCGACATCGCGAAGGCGAGGAGTACGAGCGAGGGGAAATTCATGAGACGGGGTTCCTGGGTCGGGCGATGTCCATGGACGCAACGATGCGCCCGACCACAGGCACAGATGCGTCTATGGTCTCGCCTACCAAGTTGGCTACCCGCGCCACGGCTGCTGCCGAGAATGTTGACGCGGGCTCTTCCGGATGACCCGGAAGCTGGCTACTCCCCAAAGAGAAGGTCGCATTCTACCCGATGAAGACGGGTCATGCGCAAGCCCTCCATGCCGGTAAGTTGCATGCGCGCCGAAAGTTGTTGCGGGAGAAACTGCTCAGTCCAACAGCGTGAGCGCACCCTGCGCCTTCAGCGCCGCCGGGTCCGGCTGCAGCAGCGCCATCGCGCTGATCTGCGCGAGCTTTCGCGTCCAGCGGTACTGGCCGTCGGAGGTGCGCGCATCCTTGCCGTCGCGCAATTGCTCGGCGAAGTCGCGCACGATGGCCGAATTCAAGGGCGTGCTGACGTCCGACACCTTCTCGCCCAGCACGTATTTGGTGACACGCGTGTTCTGGCTGGCCGACTGGCTCAGCAAGGCCTTGGTCAGGTAGCCCTGTGCATAATTTATCTCCAGCTTGCTGGAGGCCTGGTCGTCGACTTGGTGATAGGTGTAGTTCTGCGACTGCTTGTCGGTGCCCAGCTTGAGCGGCAGGTCCGGCTGCAATGCTTCATGCCAGGACGCCTTCAGGCTGGAATGCTGTTGCTGCACGATACCGCGGTTGGCCTGGCTGCGGCCGGTCACCGAGGTCTGCTGCGAGACCTGGTAATCGAAGCCGTCGATCTCGTTGTGGTTCAGCGGATTGGGAGCCTCGATCGCCTGCGAAATGGAGGCGCTGAAATCGGCCAGACCGGACAGCATCTGGCGGTCGGTGGCGTCGGCCGAGGCAGCGGGCATCTCCTTGCCGGGCACAAAGCCCTGCGCCGGATAACTGCCGTTGAGCTGGGAGAAGGCGTCCTTGAACAGCGCGGTCAGGCCGGCGTTGCCATGGCCGCGACGGGCGGCGGCGTCGAACTGCTGCAGGTAACCGGCGATGGCGCGCTGGCGCTGCTCGCCGCTGCCGAGGATGGCGGTGTTCTTGAGATCGACCGCGACCTTCATGCTGCCGGCAGCGCCGCTGGTGGACAGCGTGCGCTGCTCTGCATCGACGTGCAATTGCACGGTCTGGTCGTCGCCCAGCCTGGCCTTGAGGTCAACCGCCGACAACACGTTGCCGTCGAACTTCATCAGGCCGTCCAGCGACAACCTGGGCGGTTGTTCGGCCAGGCCGTTGATGGCGCCCTGGAAGGCCTCGCCCAGCTTGCCGATGGCTTCGCGCTCGACATCGGTGAGCTTGCCCTGCTCCAGCTCCACCTTGACCGCGATGCCATCGCTGTTGGAAGACAAGCTGAAGTTGATCTTGGCGCCGCCGACCGTGGTGACCGACAGGCCGATGCTGTTGGTGGCGAACTTCTGCAGCTGGTCGCGCAGGATGGTTTGCACGCCGGCGTCGCCCTGCATCGCCAGGTCCGACACCAGCACCGACTGCGAGTACGCATTGCCGCCTTCGCTGACCTGATCCATCAGGGCGCGGCCCAGCCCCTGCAGGCGACCGGCCAAGTCGACCGCCTTCGCGGTGCCGGCCATTAGCGCGCTGACGGGGTCGATCTGCTTGCTCTCCCACACCGGCTGTTTGGCATCAGCGATGAGCCCGCTGGGCGCATACAACGCCAGGTTGGCGGCCTGCGCACCCGAGCTGCCCAGCGCGACGGTGGCGGAGGCTTGCGTCGCCGATGTGCTTGCCGAAGCAGCACTGCTGCGCGCGGACAGCGGCTGGTAACCGGCGGTGGTGGAGGCGGAAGTGGGGGCGATCGTGGTCATGACGTCTCGGTGCGCTCGAAGGCTGATAGCGGCACTAACGGCGTCATCGCGGAAATCTTTACAAGTTGGAACGCGCCGTTCCGATACGGCGCGTTCCAACTTGCTGCGCTTATAACATGCGGCGCAAGGTATCGTCGCGCCGCACGAGGTGGTGGGCCAGCGCCGCCAGCACGTGCAGGCCGATCACGTAATAGAAGAGCTCGCCCAGCGTCTCGTGCACTTCCTTGATGCTGCCGGAGAGATCCTTGTCGACCGCGAACGGCGAGGCGATCTGCAGCTCGCTCAACGGCACCGGAATCGCGCCGCGCCCGAGCCAGACGGTGAGAATGCCAAGGATGGGCTGGGCGAACAGGAACAGGTAGAGCAACAGGTGCGTGAGCCATGACAACTTTTGCAGCACCGAGGACAGCGGCGGCGTGATCAGCGGAGCGCCGCGTGCGCGCCGGTTGAACACGCGTGGGATGGCCAGGATCAGCACCGCGATGCCGGCCCAGAAGTGCGACTGGACCACCAGCGTGCGCTCGGGCGAACCGCGCGGGAATTCGCCGTGCGAGAGGATCAGCGCATAGGCGGCGATGATCAGCAGGGCGATGATCCAGTGCAGCCAACGCGCGGCGGCGTTGTAGCGATGCAGGGGATGGGACGGACTTGCTTGCATGCGGGCTCCTTTGGCGAATGGCGAAGGTTAAGGTAGTTCAAGCGTGCGAACCGCCGACGGCGGCAAAGTTCATCCGTAACGGGCAGATCGTGAGGACTCCTGCACGTGCGTCGCGTCAAATGGAGACGTTCACCGGATCCACGTGGGTCATCACATCGAGCACGTTGTGCGCATCCAGCACGCGCTGGCGCGCCGCGGCGGCGATCGCGTGACCGCCGCTGACGGTGAGCGCGCCGTCAATCTCCAGATGGACGTCGACCAGCGTCATGTCGCCCATACGGCGCGTGCGCAAATCATGCAGGCCTTGTACGCCGGGCGTCTCCAGCAAGGTGCGCCGGATCGCCTGCGACTCCTCTTCGGAGACGGCGCGGTCCATCAGGTCGTTCAGCGCGGTCCAGCCGAACCGCCATCCCATGCGCAGCACCATCAGCCCGACCACAGCGGCGGCGGCCGGGTCGAGCAGCGTGAAGCCGCCCAGGCTGGCGCCGATGCCCAGCGCCACCACCAGCGAGGACGCGGCGTCCGAGCGGGCATGCCAGGCATTGGCCACCAGCATGCTGGAACGCACGCGCTGCGCCACCCGCAGCATGTAGCGAAACAGCAGCTCCTTGCCCAGCAACGCCGCCAGCGCCACCCACAATGCCGCCACGTGCACCGGCGGCGTGTGCCCGTAGGCCTGGATCTTTTGCGCGGCCGAGACCAGCATGCCCACGCCCACCGCCAATAACAGTGCGCCCAGCGCCAGCGAAGCGGCGTTCTCGTAGCGCTGGTGGCCGTACTGGTGGTCGGCATCGGCCTGCTTGCGACTGCGGCTGGCGGCGAACAGCACCACGAAGTCCGCCACCAGGTCCGACAGCGAATGCACACCGTCAGCCACCAGCGCCTGCGAACCGGCGAAAATTCCCACGCCGATCTGCAGCGTGGTGAGGCCGACATTGACGGCAATGCTGACCAGGGTGCTGGTCTTGCCGGCGCGATAGCGGAGTTCCTTGTCGTACGCGTCTTCTTTTTCTATGCTTAACATATCGTCAACTATTTGCCGGTAATGTGCCCTCAAATGCCCGCAAAACTTGTGCTATGGATCAAATTGCTGGATCATCTTGCCACACTACAATGTCCGCTGCGTTGCGCGAGGGACAGCGCGGCCGATGATGCCGAATTTATCGACGCCGATTTTCGCCGGCGTGCACTACACCGCGCATACTGCATGTGACGGGGCGCGACGCCACGTCGACACCCGCCGCGCCGCCATGGGAAGCGACGCGGGACGACGCCGGCAGACGTAAGCAAGCAATTCATCCGAGGATCAGCATGAGCCAAGCAACTCCGCAACCGCTGTCGTTCGCATTCGACAGGGCCAGCGGCGAACTCTCCGCCACCTTTACCCCGACGCCGGGCTTCCCGCCGCTGACGCTGGCGTTCCTGAAGCAGGCGATGGTCGACAACGGCCTGACCAAGCTGTTCTCGCAAGACTCCATCCTCAACGGCTTCGTGCGCAAGGCGGAAGACGCCAAGGAAGCCGTGACCCAAGTCATCGCCGAACGCCGTGACGGCGAGTTCTCGCTGGAGGTGGCCGACGACCTGATGACCGCCTCGCTGACCCTGGTGGCGCCCTTCGGCGGCCGCGCCAAGAGCGTGGAAGTGGTCAACGCCGTGCGCGCCGCCGGCATCACCTACGGCATCCTGCATGAGCAACTGCGCGGCGCACTCTCGGCCGGCCACTGCAACAAGCTGATCATTGCACAGGGCCTGATGCCCACGCCGGCCGAGCCGGCCCGCTTTGAAAGCCTGCTGGAAGAAAAAGAGGAAGAACTGGCCGAAATCGACGAGGACGCCGTGGTCTCCTACGCCGACATGGGCCACCTGCTGCTGGTGTCGGCGGGCGATCCTCTGATGCGCCGCATCCCGCCCGTACCGGGCCAAGACGGCATCGACATCCGCGGCGGCAAGGTGCCGGCGCGTCCGATCGCCGACATCACCTTCGCCAAGGAATCGGTCGGCGCCGAGCCCAGCGAGGAAGATCCCGACCTGCTGGTGGCCATGGTGCCGGGCCAGCCGACGCTGATCAAGAATGGCGTCAAGGTCAATCCGGTGCTGGACGTCGAGAACGTCGACCTGTCCACCGGCAACCTCACGTTCGAGGGCTCGGTGCGCGTCTCCGGCGACGTGCTGACCGGCATGAAGGTGCACGTGGGCGGCGACGTGGTCGTCAGCGGCACGGTGGAGGCGGCCGAGATCGTGGCCGGCGGCAGCGTGACCGTCAAGGGCGGCGTAATCGGCCACAGCGAAGGCGTGACCGCCACTGCCGGCACCACCGCGATCGCTTCGCGCATCAGTGCGCAAAAATCGGTGCAGGTGATGTTCGCCGAAAGCGCCCACATCGAAGCGGCCGAAGACATCCTGGTGCTGGGCAACGCCCGCCACTGTGAACTGCTGGCCGGCAATGAAATCGTGGTCGGCAAGGGCAACCCGCGCACCGGCCACATCATCGGCGGGCGCGTGGAAGCGACCAACTCGATCCGCGCCAACGTGATCGGCGCCTCCACCTCCACGCTCACGCGCGTGCAGGTAGGCCTCGACCCTTATCTGGAAGAAAAGATCGCCATCAAGGAACAGGAGTACGCGCGCAAAGTGGCCGAGCTGGACCGCACCATCAAGCAGCAAGCCTATTACAAGCTCAACCCGGAAAAGGCTACGCCGGAAATACTGTTCGAGACCAGCGACAAGCGCAAGGCGCTGGCCTACGAGGTCAAGGTGCTGCTAGAAGAAGTGGGCCAGATGAAGGAAGGCATGGTGGCGGCCGAAGACGCCCGCATCGTGGTCGCCAAGGCGGTGTTCGAAGGCACCGAACTGCGCATCGGCCACCAGTCCTGGCCGGTGCAGTCCGACCTCGGCGGCGGCACGGCGCAGCTGTTCGAGGGCGATATCCGCTACAACCCGAAGAAATAAGCCAAATCACGCATCGCGGCAGCGTCCAGCTCGCCGCCGCGATGCGTTCTACAATGACGGACTCGATGGGGCCGCGCCCTGCGCCCCAGCCATCCGAAAGCCGCTCCATGCAAGACCTTCTCCCGCAAGCCAGCGCCGACGATTTGCGCGCGTTCGCCCGACAAAGCGCTGCCGTCGTCCAGGACTGCAACTGCCGCAGCGCCGACAGCACCGGCTGGATCAGCCTGCCGCTGTCGCTGCCGGAGGCCCAGCTGGCCGACGTCGCCACGCTGGTGCGCGATCCCTACGACGAACCGACCTTCGCCGAGCACCATCCGGACGGCACCCAATACGGCTCGCCCGCGGCACCCATCGCGCCCCGCTACTATCCCTACAACCGCTGCAACGTGGCGCGCTGCACGCAATGCGCGCGCCATTACCTGCGCTATATGGAAGCCGGCGGCTACTTTGTCGACCGCCGCATCCGCACGCTGGACAACGCCGCGCTGGTGGTCGATCCGGCCTGAGCCGCCGGCCACGCTCGCACTCAGCCGCGCGACAGGCGGCTGCTCATCAGGATCTGGTAGAGCGTGTCCGCCGGCTTTGACAGGCGGCGCGCAGTCAGCGCCACATACTCCACATCCGGCAACACCGGCAGCGCCGCCACGTTCAGCGGCGGCACCAGGTCGCGCGAGCTGAGATGCTGCGGCAAGGCCGCCAGTCCCAGGCCGCCGCGCGCGGCCGCCATGCAGCCAGCGTGGCTGCCGCTGGTGCAGACGATGCGCCAGTGATGGCCGGATTTGCCCAGCGTCTGCAGCGTCGCCGCGCGCGTGATGCTGGGCTCGGGCAGCAGGATCAGCGGCAGCGGCTGCGACAGGTCGACCATGCTCTCGGGACGCGTGAGCCACTGCATCGGTGTGGAAAACATGCTGTGCCCGCGCGATTCGCCGCTGCGTCGCTTGCCTACCAGCAAATCCAGTTTGCCCTGTTCCAGCGCCGTGTAGAGGTCGCTGGTAAGGCCGATAGTGATCTCCAGCTCGACCTCGGGATGCTGGCTACGAAAGGCCGCCAGCATGTCCGGCAGCGGCCCCATGGCGAGGTCGTCCGAGGTGCCGAAGCGTACCCGGCCGCGCAGGCGGGTGCCGCTGAACTGGGCCTCGGCGCGCGCATGCGCCTCCAGGATCAGGCGCGCGTGCACCAGCAGGCTCTCGCCGTCGGCGGTCAGCGCCAGTGAATGGGTGTCGCGCACGAACAGGCGTCGCCCCACGCTCTGCTCCAGCCGGCGGATATGGTCGCTCACGCTGGACTGGGTCAGGCCGAGCTGGCGCCCGGCCTCGGTGAAGCTGGCCGAAGCCGCGGCGGTGGTGAAGGTGTGGAGCCAGACGGGATTGAGCATGGGAGCATTGTCATCGAATATTCCGATCACAGTCAACGCTATCAAAGGGGTTCCCGATTACCCCGGCTTTTCCTATCATGAGGACAAAATCATCTTTCCACGTCCATCATGAAACGCTTCCTGCCTGACCGCTTCACCCAGCTGCTGATCTGCACCGTGCTGCTGGCCACCCTGCTCCCCGCCACCGGCCGCTTCGAGGCCTTCATGCACGTCGCCAGCAACGTGGCGATCTCGCTGCTGTTCTTTTTGCATGGCGCCAAGCTGTCGCGCGAAGCGGCGATCTCGGGCCTGAAGCAACCCAAGCTGCACCTGCTGACGCTGGCCTCGACCTTCATCCTGTTCCCGCTGCTGGGCTTGGCATTGAAAGCCGCCGTGCCCGACCTGCTGACGCCTCAGCTGTGGATGGGCGTGCTGTTCGTCTGCTGCCTGTCCTCCACGGTGCAGTCGTCGATCGGCTTCACCTCGATTGCGCGCGGCAACGTGCCGGCGGCGATCTGCGGCGCCACCGCCTCCAACCTGCTGGGCATCCTGGTCACGCCGCTGCTGGTGACGCTGCTGCTGCATCGCCACCACGAAGGCAGCGGCCTGTCGCAGGTGCTGAGCATCCTGCTGCAGCTCTTGCTGCCCTTCGTGCTGGGCAACCTGCTGCGTCCGTGGATCGGCGCTTGGATCAACAAGCACAAGGTGATCGTCAACGTGGTCGACCGCGGCGGTATTTTGCTGTCGGTCTACGCCGCCTTCAGCGCCGCCGTGGCGCAAGGCATCTGGCACCTGTTCCCGCCGACGCAATTGGCGCTGCTGGTGCTGGTCAACGCGGTGCTGCTGGGCGCGGTGCTGCTGATCACCACCTACGGCGCGCGCGCATTGAAGATGCCGCGCGGCGACGAGATCGTGCTGGTCTTCTGCGGCTCCAAGAAGTCGCTGGCCTCCGGCATTCCCATCGCCTCGGTGCTGTTTGCCGGCAGCGGCGCGGCCGTGGTGCTGCTGCCCATCATGCTGTTCCACCAGATGCAGCTGATGCTGTGCGCGGTACTGGCGCGCCGCTACGCCGAGCAGCAGGAGCGCGCCGAGCAGGCATCGTCTCCCGCCGCGCCGGTGGCCGTCGGCCGCTGATCCCCGCGCAAAAACCTTCCTCCGTTCTTTCTTTTCCGCAGGCTCCTGACACCACGTTGTCAGGAGCCTGCCTGCATGATGCGTTCCATGCCAGGCGACACAGACGCAGGCATGGAACAGTTCATCAATCACAACGAAAAGGAAGACAGCATGCAAACCTCCGTCAACTGGTTCGAGATCGCCACCAAGGACCTCACCCGCGCCACGCGCTTCTATGAAACCGTGTTCGCCACCACGCTGCGTCCCGAGGCCTTCGACGAAGACGCGCCGATGGCCATCTTCATCCGCGACGACGGCCAGTCGGTCGGCTGCCTGACCGGCGGCCGCTGGATCGAACCATCGCCGCAGGGTACGCTGGTCTATCTCGACGCCGGCCCGTCGATCCAGGCGGTGATCGACCGCATCGTGCCGGCCGGCGGCAAGATCGCGCTGGAGAAGATGCAGCTGCCCAACGATATCGGTTACATCTGCCAATTCATCGATACCGAAGGCAACCGCGTCGCGCTGCACGCCAAGAACTGAGACCGACCCGGACTGCGGCGGCGCAATGCACACCCCGCGCAAGGCTGAAAAAGCCGTCGCCGTCCTCCATTGCAGAGCAACATCGAAGCTTGTGGCGGAGGTGGTGCATGCGTGCCAGAATGGCGCGCACCATTGCCTCCCCGCCACCTCATGCGCCGAGCCGACCGACTGTTCCAGATCACCCAATACCTGCGCGGACGCAGGCTCACCACCGCGCGCCAGCTGGCCGAGTGGCTGGCGGTATCCGAGCGCACGGTATATCGCGACATTCGCGACCTCTCCCTCTCGGGCGTGCCGGTCGATGGCGAAGCCGGCGTCGGCTATCGCATCAAACCCGGGTACGACCTGCCACCGCTGATGTTCAACGCCGACGAAATCGACGCGCTGGTGATCGGCATGCGCATGGTGCAGGCCTGGGGCGGCCCGCAGCTGTCGGCCTCGGCGGCGTCAGCGCTGGCCAAGGTGGTGCTGGCGCTGCCCAAGGACAAACGCGACTTCGTCGAAGCCACGCCGCTGTTCGCCCCCAACACGCAGATGGACCCGCTGCACGGCGAGCGCCTGGAAGAAATCCGCCAGGCCATCAGCAGCCGCCACAAACTCCTGCTGCACTACTCCGACGCCCAGCAGCGCGCCAGCCAACGCGTGGTATGGCCGCTGGCGCTGGCCTTCTTCGGCGGCACCTGGCTGCTGGCCGCATGGTGCGAGGCACGCGACGACTTCCGCTCGTTCCGCCTGGACCGCGTGCAACAGATGAGCGCGCAAGGCTACTACCCCGACCGCAACGGTCGCCGCCTGGCCGACTTCGTGCGCGCCATGCAGCGCGCCACCAAAGAAGCGCCGCCGGCACCCTGACGCTCCCCGGCGCAGAAAAGCGCATATGCAGATGCGGATTCATTCGTTCGCCGCCATGCGCGACCGGTTTAGGCTTGAGCCATCGATCACTCTTGGTCCAGGCTCATGCGCAAAGAATCCAGCCGAAACGCCCACGCCCCCGTGCAGGCCAATCACGGCGCCAGCGCCGCTGCCCCGATCTCGCTGGACGACCGCTGCGTGCTCTGCGTGGGCGGCCTGACCGGCGCACGCAACCACTATCGCGCCGAAATCGAAACCCGTGCCGGCCGCTTCATCCACCACGACGGCGGGCGCGAAGACAACCTGCATCGCCTCACCCCCATGCTGGCCGCAGCCGACATCGTCATCTGCGCCTCCGGCAACATCAGCCACAACGCCTACCATCTGGTGAAGAGCACCTGCAAGAAACTGGGCAAGCCCTGCGTGCTGGTCAAGGGCACCGGTATCGCGTCCTTCCTGGATGGCCTGGGCACGCTGGCGCAGGTGCGTTCAGACCCAACCGGCCCCTCCGCACGCGGGGATCGCCTACTGCGTCGCGCACGCTAACATCGCCTCCGACGGCGTGCAGCGACATGCCGATTGGAAAAAATACGCAAAGCCCCCTACAATCGACTCCCAACGGCCGCACAATATGGTCGAAGTGACAACTAGCCATCACGGCATCATCCTCGGGAGTCTGTTTGAACATCGTACGTCGCCTGGCCAAAAGCCTTCCGGCGCTCGCGCTGGCCTGTTCGGCCGCAGTGACGCCGGCCGCGCATGCGGCCCCGCAACCCAGCTTTGGCATCGAAGTCGGCAACGCCCTGCTGTGCCTGAACCAACTCAACAGCAAATACTTCTTCGACTACCTGGTGGAAGCCTTCGGCCCGCCCTACAAGACCGAAGGCGGCGCCTACTGGTTCAAGGCCACCAACGTGAACATCTGGGGCGTGCAAGCCACCGATTTCCTGGTCAACGACAGCAGCAGCCAGGCCGATTTCATCGGCGCCTACTTCAAGGCCACCCCGGTCAAGCTGGCCGAAGCCATCAGCACCTCGCTGGGCATCCGCTTCGCGGCCGAAGACAACTCCGCCTATCCGATGCGGCAGTCGCAGGCCGGCAGCAAGATCGTCTACAACAACACCGACGCCAAGATGTACTGCGCCAAGTCCAAGTTCCTGGTGCCGTCGCCGCAGCAGCCCTGAGCCGGACGCATCACGGCGATACGCAACATAAAAAAGCCGCGCATGATGCGCGGCTTTTTTTCGCCCGGTGATCCGCAGCGCGCTGCCTGCCCGGCAGCTCAGGCCTGGCCCTTGGACCTCTTCAGGTCGTCGACGGTGCGAATGCAATCGCGGCCGGCCGCCTTGGCCAGGTACAGCGCCTCGTCGGCCTCGCGCAGCACGTCTTCCGGATTGTCCACCTGGCGCTGCGGCGCCACTGCCGACACGCCCAGGCTGATGGTCAAGTGGCCGCTGGCGCTGGCGCTGTGCTCGATGTCCAGCGCCTCGATCGACTTGCGGATACGCTCGGCCACCATCACCGCGCCTTCCAGCTTGGCGCCGGGCAGCAGCACCGCGATCTCTTCGCCGCCGTAACGCGCGAGCATGTCTTCCGGACGCAGGTTGGTGTCGCGGATCGCGCTGCCCAGGCGGCGCAACACCTTGTCGCCGGCCATGTGGCCGTACAGGTCGTTGTACTGCTTGAAGTAATCGACGTCGATCATGATCACCGCCAGCGACAAGCCGGTGCGCGCGGCGCGGTTGAATTCTTCCTGCAGGCCGCGCTCGAACTGGCGGCGGTTGGCCAGGCCGGTCAGTGCGTCTTCCAGCGCCAGGCGGGCCAGGGTCTTGTTCATCTCTTCGAGGTTGACGCGCGCCTCGTCCAGCTCGGCCTCGATGTTCTTGCGTTCCAGCATCAGCGCGTTGAAGGC
Source organism: Herbaspirillum sp. LeCh32-8 (assembly GCF_017814915.1). Lineage (GTDB taxonomy): Bacteria > Pseudomonadota > Gammaproteobacteria > Burkholderiales > Burkholderiaceae_D > Herbaspirillum. Next base: position 21,405 of record NZ_JAGIPZ010000004.1, read on the forward strand.
ATTGTGCAGGTCGCCCAGCTCATCGTTGCGCGCTTCGCCCGGCAACTGGTCCAGGCTCTTGTCCTGGCGGATGCGCTGGATGTGAGCGTGCAGGCGCGCCAGCGGCTGGAACAAGCGGTTGATGAACCACCACGACAGCAGGCCCGCCAATACCGTCAGCACTGCCGAGGCCAGGATGGCGCGTTCCTGCATCTCGGCGATAGGCGCGTAGGCGTCGCGGGTCAGGTAATGCGCGCCGATGATCCAGTTGGTGCTGGCCATGCGCTTGAACGAATACAGGGCGTCCTCGCCGGCGCGATCGGGGCTCTCCATGCTGCCTTCGAAGCCCTTCAACGCCTGGTTGTTGGCCGGACTCTGTCCGCCGACGTCGTCCATATGCTTGAGGATGCGCTCCTTGTCGGGATGCTCGACCACCACGCCGTCGCCGGTGATGATGAAGATGAAGCCGCTCTTGCCCAGCCGCACGCCGGTGAACTGGCCGAGGAAGTTGTGTTCCTTCAGGTCGATGCTGGCCACCAGCACCAGCTCGACGTCGCCACGGGTGTTGAGCACCGGTTCGGTCATCAGCACCACCGGGCGATTGGACATCTTGCTTTGCAGCGGCTTGGAGATCACGCCCTTCTTGCCCTTGACGGTGTCGTTCAGGTAGTCGCGCCCGGCCATGCTGAAGCGGTTGATCTGTCCGGCATCGGCGTAGTTGGCGATGACGTTGCCGTTGGCCTCGGCCACCGACACGTTGAAGAACTGCGCATTGAGCGACATATGCTGCTCGATGTAACGCTGCATCAGCACGGGATTGTGGCGGGCGGCGTCGGGGATGCCTTCGCCCAGCAGGCGCAGCGCGATGCGGCGATCCTCGAAGCCGGCGTCGAGCGCGGCGGCGGTCAGCTTCAAGGCTGTGAACTGCTGCTCGCCCAGTTCTTCGCGCATGTCGCGCCGGATGACGAACAAGGAAAGCGCAGTGACGACGACGGCGGTGATGACGACGGCGGCCACGACGGCCATGGCCAGGCGGGTTTTGAGTTCCAGATTTAGACGCGACATAGGCTGAAGACTGACTTTCCTTGCGGAAAGATGTATTGATCGATTGCAGGCATTGCGCAGCCTACGCCGAGAGGCGGGCGCGCAATGGCGCGAGGTGCAGCGATATTCGGGGATTGTTCCGGGCTTCATGCCCCGGGGCGGCCAGGAATCTGAAACGGCCGCGCATTGATGCGCAGGTGCTGCGCCGCCGGCCCTCCCCTGCTTCCGGCGACATCATGTGGTGCGCCGGTTTTCACCGGCACGCGAATGCTACAGGCTCAAGCGTGAGGACGCAAACGACGACGTCATCGGTGCCGTCACATGTGCCGTTTTTCCCACGCCGCGCACCGGCTGCGTCAGGCCACCTGCAGCGCGCGCAGCAGCGGCAGGCGGGTGCGGGCGAACAGCTGCGCCTGGGTGGCCAGTTCGGCCAGGTTCTCCTGCTCTCCCTCCAGCCGTACGCCTTCGCGCACCAGCTTCTTGCCCTGGGCGGCGATATGCTTCCAGACATGGGCCGGCCAGGCGTCGACGTCCTCGCCGCACTCGCGCAACGCCAGCAGGAACAATTGTTCGATGCGGTCGACCCGCACGCCGCCGCCGGTCACCGGGCTGCACAGATGATCGACGCCGCCCTCGGATTCGGACGGCGCTACCGTGGCCTTGTTCAGTAAATGCAGGTTCAGTGTCTGCGCACGGCGCGCGACCTGCTCGCGCGTGGCGGCGTCGACCTCGGCCGGCAGGGGCGCCGCATGGCCGGTGCCCACGAGCATCAGCGCCGAATCCAGCACCTGCGACAGGTTCAGGTTGCGATGCGCCAGCGAGGCCGCCAGGTCCACCAGCGTATGCGGCTGGTAGTCGCCCAGCGCCTGCAGGATAGGCTCGTAGATCAGGCGGTTCAGGGTGATCTCGGAGGCCACGTTCTGAATCGTCAGCGGCACCTTGTCCGGCTCGGTCAGCAGCACGATGCTTTGCAGCGCCAGCGATTGCACGCGCTGTCGATCGTCCAGCGGCTGCGCGCCGCGCACCCAGTAGTCGCGCCGGAACTGCTGGTTGACCATGAAATCGCGCACGCTCTGCAGCATCACGGGATCGCTGATGCCTTGCATGAACTGGCGCTGCCCCGGCGTCAGGTTGGCCATGTCGAGATGGTCGGCATAGTTGGCCGGGCAGGCGAACTCGAGCCCGGCCTGGGACAGGCGGCGATGCATGTCGGCGAAGGACTCGGCGTGCCAGTCGCGATTGAAATATTCGTGCGCCAGGTAATTACGGCCCTGCTGCTGCAGGATCTTCAGGCGGTCGCGCATGAAGGGGTTGGCCTGGGCATACACCGGGTCCGACTCGAACATGCGTGCGGCAAACTCCAGCGCGGCGTCGATGCGCGCCGCAGTCGGCAGGCCCTGCTCTTCGTTGCCGGCCTGCTGGGTGTGCTGCACCAGCAGGTCGCGCAAAGGCATGAAGGCCGACCAGCCCGGCTGCGTGTTGTAGCTGATGTAGAGCACGCCGCCCGGCTTCAGCTTGCGGTCGATAAAGTCGAAGATGATGTCGCGGTTCTCTTGCGAGACCCAGCTCCACACGCCGTGCAGCGCAATGAAATCAAAGTCGGGCAGGTCTTCGCGGCGGCAAAAGCGCGAGAAGCTGGAATCCTCCATCTGCGCGCCGCTGCCGCTGGCCGCCGCCAGTTCCTGAGCGAAGGCGGCCTGCATCGGATTGAAATCATTGCCCCACCAGCGCGTGCCCGATGCCGCCGCATGGAAATTGGTCGACAGGCCTTGGCCGAAGCCGAGTTCGCAACCGGTCTGCACCGTCGGCGCGCGCAGGCCGTGGAAGGCGAAGGCCAGCGGCAGGCGCGCCGGATTCATGTCGGGATAGTAGCCGTAGGTATAGGCGATATCGAAGACGTAACCGTCGTTCCAGTTGCTCAAGGGGATCTCCCGGCGGATGGCGTTGACGTTGACGTTGGCGTTGGCGTTGTTGATTGTCGTCGGCGCGCTCAGCGGCTGCTGTCGTCGCTGCCGTTGTTGTTGGTGTTGTCGTCTGCGTCCAGGCCGGCGCCGTAAGCCGTGTATTTGCGCGAGCTGCCGCGCGCCAGCTCCACTGGATACTTGCGCCGGTTCAGCTCCATCTTCTCCAGCACCGCGCTGCGCAGGTCGACCCCGGTGTGGTCGGCCAGCTGGATCAGATAGACCAGCACGTCGGCCATCTCGTGGCGGATGCCGACGCGCGCAGCCTCGTCCAGCTCATGGTCGGCGCCGGTGGGCAGCCACTGGAAATGCTCCATCAGTTCTGCCGCCTCCACCGACATGGCCATGGCCAGGTTCTTGGGCGTATGAAACCGCAGCCAGTCGCGTTCACTGGAAAACTGGCGGATGATGTCGCGCAATTCGGCGAGGTCGGAGGTCGGTTGCTGCGGGGCTGTCATGGCGTCGTCGGGCAGGCGCTGTGTGGCGAAGCGCACACTTTATCACCATCGCGAAAACGCGCACCGGTGCGGCGCGGCGCAACGCCGGGCGCAATCGCGCACAATCCTTGATCTGGGACAGGTTGCGCCCGCAGCGCTTGATGCACAATGTAGCGAAACCCGCGACCGCTTTGCCTTGGAGTCTTCATGCCATCCCGTTTTCGTTCCCTCTTCGTTTGCGCCCTGCTCGCGCTGGCATCGTTGCTGGCCGCCTGCGACCGCTCGGTGGACAAGCAACTGGCCGAGCACGCCGCGGCCGAAACCACGCTGGGCGTAACGCCCAAGGAATTCGCGCGGCGCTTCAATGAAAAGCTGCCCGCGGTGCTGGCCGGCATGCAGGTGGAAGAACCCGAGCACATGGCCAACCTGTACCGGCTGGACGCGTCGCGCCTGCACCCCGGTCAGTACGAATACGTACTGGAGACCAAGGTCGGCCCTTCGCAGACTGCCCTGCTGGGCACGCTCAACACCAAGGGCGAGCTGCGCGCCATCGGCGTGTTGCTGACCGACCGCTCGCAGGCCGCGCGCGATGAATTCCTGATCTGCGCCGACGGCGCCGCGCGCAGCTTCATCGCCACCGCACAGGACAAGCTGCTGCCGCTGATCACCCGTCTGATCAGCATCGCGCTGAACAATCCGGGCCAGCGCATGACCGAGGTGGTCTCCGACCAACTGCTGTCGGTCGAGGTGACCGCGCAGGGCCTGCTGTTCCAGCTCCAGCCACAACAGTAAATGGACAACGCGGTGCGCGGCCGGGACGGTCGCCTTCCCGCGCGGCAACGTAATTGACGGTTACCGATCTCACTTGCAAAAAGGAGCAAATTTTCCAACAATATCTTGCCCGCGCCCGACAACGAAACCAGCCAAGGCCCTGCTGCGGCTGGGAAAAATTACCATCAGGCATCACTCATCCTGGCAACACCGACGTTAAGCAACCGCAGTAGCGATAGTTGAATTTGCAGGGCTGCGCCGCAGGGGGGAAACCGCGTCGCAGCGACCACAATAAACGCCAGGATCTTATGGGACGCAAAGACCCCGGGATCCGGCATTTCCAGGCAAGGGGAAATCGCATGCGCAAGAATCTGCCGGTCACCACCAACGAACGTCTGCTTGAGGACGGCAAGTCTATCGTCTCCAAGACCGACCTCCAGGGCAACATCACCTACGTCAATCCCTACTTCATCGAGATCAGCGGCTTCGAGGAGCACGAACTGCTGGGCGCGCCGCAAAACATCGTGCGCCATCCCGACATGCCGCGCGAGGCGTTCGCCGACATGTGGGCCACCCTCAAGTCGGGCCTGCCGTGGAACGGATTGGTCAAGAACCGCTGCAAGAACGGCGACTTCTACTGGGTGCAGGCCAACGTCACGCCGGTGCGCGAGAACGGCCGCATGGTCGGCTATATGTCGGTGCGCACGCGTCCCTCGCGCCAGCAGGTGCAGGCAGCCGACGGCGTGTATCGTCGGTTCGCCCTGGGCCAGGCGCGCGGCCTGCGCATCCGTCGCGGCGTCGCGGTGCGTTCGGGCGCGGCCGGCTGGCTCAACCAGTTGCGCGACATGCCGATCGCGCGTCGCCTGGGGCTGGTCATGGGTCTGCTGGCGCTGATGTTCGTGGCCGGCGGCGCGGTCGCCGGCAATGCCGTGCGAGACGCCGGCGGCAATGCCTACATGGTATGGAGCGGCACCGGCCTGGGCGTGCTGCTACTGCTGGGCGCATGGGCCATGCTGCATGCGGCCATCGTCGCGCCGTTGAAAGAGGCCATCGCAGCGGTGCATGGGCTGGCCGGCGGCGACCTCAACCTGGAGATCGCCAACGGCCGGCGCGGCGACATGGGCTTGCTGCTGCAGGCGCTGCAGCAGCTTAACGTCAACCTGCGCTCCATCATCGGCGACGTGCGGCGCAACGTCGATTCGATGGCGGTGTCGACGCAGGAGATCGCCAACGGCAACCTCGACCTGTCCGGCCGCACCGAATCGCAGGCATCCAGCCTGGAAGAGACTGCCTCCAGCGTCGAGCAATTCGCCGCCACCGTGCGCCAGAACGCCGACTCGGCCGCCAACGCCGACCGCCAGGCCGGCAGCGCCGCCGAGATCGCCCAGCGCGGCGCCGGATCGGTGCAGCGCATGGGCAGCACGATGGAGGAGATCGACGCCGCCTCGCACAAGATCGTGGACATCATCGGCCTGATCGACGGCATTTCGTTCCAGACCAATATCCTGGCGCTGAACGCAGCGGTGGAAGCCGCGCGCGCCGGCGAACAGGGCCGCGGCTTTGCGGTGGTGGCGGCCGAGGTGCGCACGCTGGCGCAGCGCTCGGCAGCGGCGGCCAAGGACATCAAGGGATTGATCGACGACTCGCGCGCCAAGGTCGAGAACGGCAACCAGCTGGTGCGCGAGACCGCGCAAGCGATGCAGGAAATCGGCAGCGCGGTGCGCGGCATGGCGGTGACGATGGCCGAGATCACGGTGGCCAGTCAGGAGCAGAGCGGCGGCATCGACCAGTTGAACCAAGCGATCAACAACATCGACGAGACCACGCAGCAGAACGCCGCGCTGGTGGAGCAGGCCGCCGCCGCCGCCGAAAACCTGCGCGAGCAGGCCGGCAGGCTCAACCAGGCGGTGTCGGTGTTCAAGATCGGGGACGGTGCGTCGACGCCGGCAGCGGCAGGAGCGACGGCGCCGCCCGTTAGGGCGACCGCGCGGACGCTGGAGCTGGCGCACCAGTGAGGCCGGCGCGCCTTTACATTGACTTGCAAATCTTTACCCGGCAACGGCGCATGGGGGCCGTTTCGCTGACGCCTTGCTTGCTATGATGAAGATACGTTTTCGTGCCCGGCCGCGCGCCGGGCACGCGAACCTCCAACCATCAGAACAAGGGAGTACAACATGAGCGTGTCATCCGTTTCCTCGGGCAACAGCAGCTTCTACAACACCATCGTGCAACCGATCAAGAACGTCGTGCAGGACGTTGGCGACGAGATCGAAGGCGCCTACGACAGCACGGTGGACGCCGTCTCCTCGGCCGCCAACACCGTGGCTGACAGCGTCTCCTCCGGCTTCAAGAAGATCGGCAGCATCATCGACACTTCGGCCTGAACGGTCCCGGCGGTCTTGGCTTGCGCCGCTTCGGCGCCGGCCTTCAGACCGCCGTTCCGCCGCCGCTGCCCTTGCCGTTGACGCAGCTCGGGTACGGCGGCTTTTCGCCCGGCACGCGCTCGCACAGCTTGACCGGCGCCAGGCCGTTGTAGCGGTCCAGCCACTTGGCCACGTCCACCGGCAACGGCGTCTCGGAAGCTTCGCCGCGCTCGGCCCATTGCACCGTGTAGTAGTCGGCGCGCCCTTTGATTACCTGGATCATGGCGGTCTCGCTGACCGTGCCATAGGCGGTGGTGCGCTTGCCGCAGCTGGCCACAAAGACATGCTCTTCACGGCCGTTGACCATGCCGCTGGAGAGCACCTTGCCCGCATAGCTCCCCGGGCAGCTGCTGCGAAATCCCTCCGCAATCTTGTTGCCGAATCCCTCCGGCGTCACCTCGGTGCTGCGCGCCATGTTGCGCACGCCCGTCACCGTCACCATCTGGGTCCAGCGGTTCACGCTTTCATCAAGCGGCACCGACTCGCGGATATAGCTGGCCGAATTGGCCTGCTCAAAGCCCGGCTTGAAACCCGGCGGCAGGCTCAGCATCATCAGCTGGCTGAAGATGGGCGCGATCAAGCGCACCTGCGGCTGCTGCAGCTTGCTCTCGTCCTCGCCGCCCACGGCCTCGGCCGACTCGGGCGCCGTCACCGCTGCGCTTGGTGCGGCGGCAGCCGCCTTGCGCTGCCGCTCGTTCTGCACCATCTCCTTGGGCAGCGGCCGCCACACCACGGAATTGTTGATCGCATACACCTGGCAGATCACGTCCATCCTCGCCGCGCAACGCTGCATGGCGCGCGTTGCCGGATCGGACAAACCCGGGATGTCGATCACGCCCATGCCCCAGGTGCCATACCAGGCGCCGTTGCTGGCCACCACAAAGGCGCGCGGCAGGCGCTGGCGCAACCAGTTCTGATACACCTCGCGTCCGCGGGCATTCAATGCCGGCACGGCGTCGACATCCGACACCGAGGCGTAGTTGGTGCGCGCATAGGTCAGGCGGCGGTCGTTGAAATTGGCCAGCGCGCGCCTGAGGCTGCCGATGTCGGCGCGCGCCACCTGCTCGTCGCGGGCGCTGAGCGTGGTCTCGGCAAAGTGGCGCGGATCGTCGCCGGTCTTGAATTCGAACTGGTAGAAGTAGCTGCCGCCGGCGACCGTCTTCAATCTCGCGCCGCGGTTGTAGCCGTAGGGGCCGGGACTGACCACGACCCGATGATCTCCTGGCGGTACATTGAGCGCGACATAGCTGCCGTTGGTAAGCGGCGTGACCGGCTTGCCGTCCAGCGACACATAAAAAGGCTGCGCACGCGCGGCCGTCAGCGCTGCGCGGTACAGGTAGATGGTGGACATGGCGGGATCCTGCTGCGGGATCTCGGCCTTGTTGCGCGGTGCATGGGTGCAAGCGGCAACCAGCGAAACACCCGCGATGGCGAGCAGGCGGAACGTGCGTGCGACATACGTCATCTTGTTATCCGGTTTGGCGTAGCGGCGGCCCACGCGCGATGACGGCCGCAGTCGCCGATCCCCCGCCCATGTCCCGCTTGTTGTTGATGGGACTCCCGCGGCGATTCTTGCAGATGTAAAGAGACGCGGCAAGCGAATCCTGCCCGCGCCGCCCGCTATCGGCACCGCTGTCAGCCCTGTGTCAGCTTGCCGTTACAATGCCGACACTTCCATCCCGCACGTCCCACTGGAGTCGCCATGCTGCTGCACTACATCTATCTGATCGCCATCTGCGCCGAAGCCGTCTCGGGCGCGCTCATGGGCATCCGCAAGGACATGGACATCTTCGGCATCTGCCTGATCGGCGCCGTCGCCGCACTGGGCGGCGGCACCGTGCGCGACGTCCTGATCGGCCACTATCCGCTGGGCTGGGTGCTGCATCCCGAATACCTCGCCTTCACCATCTGCGCGGCCATCGTCGCCGCCGTCGCGGCGCGCGCCCTGCACCACTTCAAATCCGCCTTCCTGGTGGTCGACGCGCTGGGCCTGGTGGCCTTCACCATCATCGGCTGCGACATTGCGCGCAGCTTCGGCGCCTTCCATCCCGCCATCGTGGTGATCCTGGGCATGGTCACCGGCGTCTTCGGCGGCTTGCTGCGCGACGTGCTGTGCAACGAGATCCCGCTGGTCCTGCGCCGCGAAATCTACGCCAGCGTCTCGCTGCTGACCGGCGCCATGTACGTCGGCATCCTGCATCTGGACATCGATCCGCGCATCGCCACCCTGAGCTCGCTGCTGGCCGGATTCTCGCTGCGCCTGCTGGCGATCCGCTTCCATTGGGAACTGCCGCGCCTGAACGCCGAGCGCGTGCGCGGCTTCGACTAAGCGCTGTCTTCGCGCCGCGCGCATGAAAAATGCCGCCCGGCTTGCGGCGGGCGGCATCGTTCTGCAACGCTGGCGAGGCGCGGTCAGCCGTCGGTATTGATGCGGGCGACCAGCGCTTGCAACACCTCGTCGGCGCGGTCGTTTTCCACCTGGCAGGTGCCGGCGTTTTCATGACCACCGCCGCCGTATTCCAGCATCAGCGCGCCGACGTTAGTATTCGAGGTACGGTTGAGGATGGACTTGCCGGTGGCAAATACCGTGTTCTGGTTCTTCAGGCCCCACAGCACGTGGATGGAAATATTGGTCTGCGGGAACAGCGCATAGATGATGAAGCGGTTGCCGGCGAAGATCACTTCCTCCTTGCGCAGGTCCAGCACCACCAGGTTCTTGTGCACGGTGGCGCAGCGGCGGATCTGTTCCTTGCATTTCTCCGCGTGCTCGAAGTACAGGTCGCGACGCTCCTTGACGTCGGGCGAGGCCATGATCTGGTCGATGGTGTGCGTCTTGCACAGCTCGATCAGGTCCATCATCAGGTTGTAGTTGGAGATGCGAAAATCGCGGAAGCGGCCCAGGCCGGTGCGCGCATCCATCAGGAAGTTGAGCAGATCCCAGCCCTGGGGGTTGAGCACTTCCTGCTCGTTGAAGCGCGCGGCGTCGCCCTTGTCGACAGCCGCCATCATGTCGCCCCACGACGCCGGGAACGCCTTGCCGCCGCCATAGTAGTCATACACCACGCGCGCCGCCGAGGGCGCGGCCGGGTCGATCACATGGTTCTTGCGCTCACCGGTGTTGCGGATGGTTTCCGACAAATGGTGATCGAAGGCGATATGCACGCCGGGCACGAACGGCAGGTTGGTCGTGATGTCGTTGTCGCTGATGGCGATCTTGCCATCCTGCATGTCCTTGGGATGCACGAACAGGATCTCGTCGATCATGTCCAGATGCTTCAACAGAACCGCGCACACCAGGCCGTCAAAGTCGCTGCGCGTGACCAGACGATATTTCTTTGCTTCCGACATGATTTTCCCCTCGTTGATGAATTCCAACCAGACATGACCGCCACAAGATATCAGGCTAACGTTATAGCCCAAAAATGCGGCGCGGGCGAGGGCTGTTGTCGATGGCGGCGAGCGTTTTTCCGCCCTGCCGCCCGCCATGGCCGAGTCCGCCGCGCCGGCGGCCTCGACATCAATTGTTGCAATTGCCTGACCGCGCTTAGCAAACCTGCAGTGTCCAATGCTGCCTGACCGAATTTTGCAAGGAGCATACCCATGAAAAGATGGATGACCACGATCGCCGCCATGTTGTTCGCGCTCAGCCTGGGGGGCTGCGTCTGCGCCCCCTGGTTCTGCGGCCCGGGGCCGGGCGGCGGACCAGGCGGCTGGGGAGACGGCGGCGGTCGCGGCGGGCCCCGCTGAATCTGACGCGCCCCGAGATTCTGACGCGCCCGGAGATCGGTCACTGCGGCCGCCAACGTCTCACGACTGCGCTCGGGGCACCCCTCATCCTCGCATCCGGCATCCCGGCCGGCGCTTGATCCGGCCCGGCGCCTGCGCTGCGCCGGTCAAGCGGCAATCAGCAAAAAACCGTGATTTTCTTGCAACACGGCATCACCCCGCGCATCCCGTCTGACAGCATGCACGCCCGGCGGCGGCGCCACGCCCCTCCCCGGCCATTGCGGCTCGCCAAGCCTCCCCGGCCCCTTTGCGGCCGGCGCGGCCTCAGCATGGGATTTTGATTCCCGTGCAATGAATTTGTCTCCTCCATCGCCACTGGAAGTAAAATCGGCATTTCAAAATATGCAGGCAAATTCATCTTTTCCCTGCCTATTTCTCTCAAATAGCAATCATTATCAGTTATATGATCGAGAAATCAGGCGGCGGACAAGCCATCTTTGCCGCTGCAATATTGCAAGCTGGAACGTTTTCATACTGCACGAGCGCCGCGACCGGCCTTGCGGCATGGGAACGGGATATGGATGGAGGCCAAGGATTCTCGGCTTGTCACAACCTGGAACAACACCTTGAGTCACCAACACAAGCAATCTGTCATCTTCGTTCTCACCAATCTTGGCGGCAAAAGCATTGCAGCGCTGGCCCAGCTCTACGCCATCTTCGTTTTCTCCAAGATTCACACCCCGGCTGAAGCATCTGTCATTTTCCTGCTGCTGGGTTATGCGATCTGGTTCCAGGTGCTGGAGCTCGGCCTGTCGCAGACGCTGCAGAACAGATTCAACTCCCGCAAGAGCGGCGCGCCCGATGTGCGCCTGATGATCCTCGTGCACTATGCGCTGGTGCTGGCGCTGGCGGCATTCATCGTCGCCAGCCCGCTGCTGCCCCGGCTGTTCCTGCCGGCAGACCACTACGCCGTCGACAGCATCGAGTTCCGGGCGTTCTCCATCGGCATGGCGCTGATGATCATCGCCACCAGCAACGTCATCCTGCAACGCATGCTGGTGGTGCTCAACAAAGGCCTGGCCGGCAACACCCTGCTGATCCTCCAGTCGCTGGCCTCGCTGGCCGGCCTGGCCCTGTACGCCCACACCGCCCATCCCGATGTCGTGGTCTCGGTGCTGATCTACATTGCGCCGCAGGTGGTGATCAACCTGCCGCTGGTGCTCAACGTGGCGCGCAAGATGCTGCTGGGGCGCAAGCGCCCGCGCAAGGACAGCCTGCGCGCCATCTGCCACGATGCGTTCGCGTTCTGGACGCTCAACGTCCTGTCGGCGGTCTTCCTCGGCGCCGACTACTACTTCTCGGCGCACTACCTCAGCAGCGAGCAGATCGTTTCCTATCACTTCGCCACGCGATTCTTCTTCCTGTCGTTCGTGATCTACTACGCGTTCGTGCAGCATCAGTCACGCCGGCTGACCCCCGATGCGGTCCGCGGCGGAGCGCCTGCCATCCTCAAGATGATCCGCAGCTCGGCCATCGTCGGCCTGGCCTCGGTGGCATGCATCTACGTCGCCGTGATCGTGCTGGACGACATGCATGTATTTGAGCGCCTCACCAGCAAGAACGTGATCGACCACCCGCTGATGCTGGCCGCCTTCATCTACTTCGCCGTACGCGTATTGCGCGACGTCGGTGTGGTCACCCTGAGCAGCGCCGGCATCAAGTCCGTGCCTTACAAAGTCTATGCGCTGGAGATTGCGCTCGGCTTCACCTTGCTGACCCTGACCGCCCGCAAGTTCGGCGGCGTCGGCATCCTGCTGTCCATGGCCGCGACCTGCCTGGTGAGCACGGCACTGCTTTTCTACCTGTTCAAGAAGCTCATTTCCGAACACATGAACACCTCCTCCCCAGTGACAATCTAATCCGATGAATCAGGCACTCATCCAGGCAACGCCGCCGCCACGGCTGCTGTCCATTGTCACGGTCACCCGCAACGACTCCGCCCGCTTGGCCCTCACGCTGCGAAGCATGGGACGCTTCTACGGCGACGCCCGCTTCGAACATATCGTGATGGACGGCAAGTCCACAGACAATACCCATGAACTGGTGGCGCCGCTCGCCGGCACCGCCAACTTCCTGTTCCATTCCGGTTCCGACAAGGGTATCTACGATGCGATGAACCAGGGCGTCGCCAAGAGCAACGGACGCTTCCTCCTGTTCCTGAATTGCGGCGACTGCATGCAGGCCGGCCCCGACGAGCTGGCAGGATGGATTGAACAGCTCGGCGGCCAGGAGAGCGTCGATATCGCCTGCTTCTCCTTCTCGCAAGTGGAGAGCAGCGGCCATACCAAGGTCGTCCACGCCCATGCGGCCACGCCCATGCATATGCCGACCTCGCACCAGGCCATGCTGTTCGCCGCCGGCTTCATTCGCAGCCATCCCTACGACATCCGCTACAAGATCGCCGCCGACTTCGATCTCTACATGCGCAGCCGCCGCCAGTGCGTGGTCCTCGCGCCCACCCAGGCGCCGCTGACGATCGTCGAGGTCGACGGTGTGGCATCCAGCCAGCCGATGATTTCCTACCGGGAATACCTGGCGATCGCATCAAGAAACCTGACCGGCCTCGAGAGAGTGTCCTGCGTCATCCGGATTGGCTTCAGAGCCATGATCGTCATCGCCGTGAAGTCGCTGCTTCCGACAAGCCTGGTCAGCAAATTAAGGGGAATGTCATGATGGCGGCAAAGCCACGCAACACCGAAGGCCTGTGGTTGAAAATTGGGATATTGCTGGCGATCAAGGTCGCCGGCGCCTTGTTTGCGACGATCGTATTCAACCGCTTTTCGCCACTGGTGGACTCCAAGCTCTACTTGAGCGGCTACTACACCACCGATCGATTCCTCCGGACGCAGTTAATTAATACGCTTGCAGTCAGTTTGAACCATGTCGGCGGGCCACTTTTCGCCCATGTGACGTTCGGCATGATTTCCTCAGCGGGCATCATCTACTACTATGCCACCGGCGGTCGTAGATGGCCGTTAATGTTGCTGCTGCTGCTGCCAAGCGCCTTCATCTGGACCTCGATCGTCGGCAAGGAAGCTATTTATGCTGGATGCTTCAGCATGCTGCTGGTAATCTGGTCCAGGTACTGCGTCGAAAAACCGAACCCGACGAGCGTCATCCTCGCCTTGCTCTCACTGGGCACCTGCCTCATATTGAGACCGCACTATGGACTCGCCATCATATGGCTGTTTGTAGCCACGTACATCATCAAACAGCTGGGTGACAGGTCATGGAGCGTGCTGCTGACGGCGCTTGCCCTGGTGGTCTTGTCTGTCTACTTCTTCGCCTGGACGGATATCCTGTATCGCGGCTTTGGCAGCATCGAGGCCTCGGCGCGCGCGAGTCGATACGCGCTGTTCGACATCGAACCGCAGACCGGTTTCGGATTTGAACATTTCAAGCGCATGCTTCCACTAGGCGTCATCACGGGCATCGTAGGCCCACTGCCATCCGAACTCATGTCACGCCCGGAATTCCTCCCCTTCTTCCTGGAAGGCCTCTTCGTCCTGTTTGCGCCGCTGGTGATCTATCGCTATGCCAAACGGCATGACTTCGCCGACAAGCAATTGTTCTGTCGCCTCTACCTGTGGTGCATCGTCCCGGCCGTGCTGGCGTTGATGATCCTGCACGCCCCTTTCGGGTTGTTGAATCCAGGATCGGCCACGCGCTGGAGAACCAACTTCGAATCGCTGTTTTACCTGGCGCCGCTTTTTCTGCTCTTCCGTTTTACTGATAACAAACGCAATGAAGATTCTTCACTTTCATCCTAATGGACGAATGGCTGCGCTGTTCATCGATCCGCTGATCGAGGGAGAGCGCAAGGCTGGGCATGACTCGGAGCTGATCACATCGAGCATCAGATCGAAAACCAGCACGCTGGAAATCAGATACGACCTGTCACTGCGCAACCTGCCGCTGCTGCCGTTTTCCCTGTTCCGAATCTGCCGGCTGATCCATGCGCGCAAACCCGATGTCGTGATCAGCCACAACACCAAGTCGTCGCCGCTGCCGCTGTTCGCGGCGTGGCTGATGCGCGTGAAGTCGCGGATCTACTTCAACCACGGCGTGCCTTACGTCGGCTATAACGGCACCGTGCGCTGGGTGCTGAAACTGCTCGAGAGCATCAACGGTTCACTGGCCACCAAGGTACTGACGGTCTCGCGTGACATGGTCAGGCTATTAACAAATGTACGGGAGAGCCTCGATCCATCCGTCATCCTCAACGGCTCGGCTTGCGGGCTCGATCTGGATGTCTACAACAAAGCTCGCTACCTGGACTCCCGCTGGCGACAGGAGCATGGCATCAACAAAGACGACGTACTGGTGGTGTTTGTGGGCCGACCAGAGCGCCGCAAGGGTTTTGAACGCGCTCTGCATGTCTGGAAGGACTACCTGACCAACCCGAAGTACAAGCTGCTGCTGTGCGGGGCGACTCCGGCGGACGTCCTGCGCTTCCTGCCCGAGGTGCCCGACAACGTGACCTGTCTCGGATTCATCAGCAATATTCCTGAAATCCTGTCCAACTCGGACATCCTGATCATGCCCAGCTTGCATGAGGGCCTGTCTTACGCGGTGCTGGAAGCCATGGCCTGCGGCTGCGTGGTGATCGTCAACGACATCGAAGGCATCCGCAGCCTGGTATCCGACAAGAACAACGGTTACTTAGTGAAGGACAATGCGCTGGCCACCTATGCTCAGCTGATTGAGCGAGTCGCGCAGGGGGGCGAAGACATCGACCTCATCAGACAGGAAGCGCAGGCGACCGTGAACATGTTTTCCCGCAAGTTGTTCATCCCGGCTTACATCGCGTTCCTGAACGACATCAACACGTCCAGGCCATGACCGGCTGGCCGACCGCCGCATCCGCGCGGCGGCCGGCCTCCTTGAGCATCGCCCCCGGCTTCATTCGCGCACCTTCCCCCGCATCGATTTGATTTCCCCGCGTTGCGTCTTGCTCTGCAGCCGCCTGCGCTGCGAGCTGCGGGTGGGACGCGTGGCCTTGCGCAACACGGGCGCACTGGCCGCCAGCGCCAGCATTTCCTGCAGACGCTGCAGGGCTTCGGCCTTGTTCTTTTCCTGGCTGCGGTGCGCCTGGGCCTTGATGACGACCACGCCCTCCTTGCTGATGCGCTGATCGTTCAGCGCTAGCAGCCGCTGCTTCACCTCATCGGGCAGGGAAGAAGCGCGGATATCGAAGCGCAGGTGGATCGCGCTCGATACCTTGTTGACGTTCTGACCACCGGCGCCCTGCGCGCGGATGGCGGTGAACTCAACGTCGTCGTCGGCAATGAAGAGGGGAAGAATGGCAGCGGCCCGGGTTGGCAAAACGCCATTTTAACGGCTGGCGCGACCGTCGCCCTCCGCCGTATCCGTACGGGACAATGACTGCCGCCGCGCCGGCGCCCGGTTTGCGACGTCCGGGTGTCCCGCAGGACGGATGTAGGCGCTGCGCATCACCCCTCGCCCAGTTTTGCCGGGCGCCGCCAAACCCGCGTAAAATACGCCCCTCACGCGGGTGTAGCTCAATGGTAGAGCAGGAGCTTCCCAAGCTTAAGACGAGGGTTCGATCCCCTTCACCCGCTCCACTGCCGCACCGTTATAGCTGCAGGCTGCCAGCCGCCGGGATCGTCCGGCCAACGGGACTGGCCCAGCCGCACAACACCGATTCACGAGTTATCCATGTCTGAAAACAAATCCGGCAAACCGCTGTTCTACGATCCGACCGAGCGCCGCATCCGCAGCTTCGTCACGCGCACGGGGCGCGTTTCCAATGCGCAAGGACGCGCGCTCGAAGAGCTGGGGCCGAAGTTCCTGCTGCCTTACGCCAAGGAAACGCTGGACATCGCCGCCGCCTTCGGCCGCGAAGCCCCCACGGTGCTGGAGATCGGCTTCGGCATGGGCGAGACCAGCGCGAAGATTTCGGCGCTAATGCCGGAGAAGAACTTCATCGGCGTGGAAGTGCATACCCCCGGCGTGGGCAGCTATCTGAAGCTGGTCGACGAGGGCAAGCTGGAGAACGTGCGTATCATCCAGCACGATGCGGTCGAGGTGCTCAACAACATGATCGCGCCGGGAGCGCTGGCCGGCGTGCATGTGTTCTTCCCCGATCCCTGGCACAAGGCGCGCCACAACAAGCGCCGCCTGATCCAGGGCCCGCTGGTGCAGCTGCTCAGCTCGCGCCTGGCCGTGGGCGGCTATCTGCATTGCGCCACCGACTGGGAGGAGTACGCCATCCAGATGCTGGAAGTGCTGGGCGCCGAGCCGACGCTGAAGAACACCTCCACCGATCCGTCCGGTTATGCGCCGCGCCCGGACTACCGCCCCACCACCAAGTTCGAGAACCGCGGTCTGCGCCTGGGCCACGGCGTGTGGGACCTGGTGTTCGAAAAGGTGAGCTGAACGTCGGCCGCTGCGGCGCTCGATTGAAAAACGGCATGCCCTCGCGGGACATGCCGTTTTTTGTTTTGCGCGAACCACCGTGACGGTCTTATTTGAGCTTGAACACCGCCACCGCGCGCTGCAGCGTCTCGGCCTGCTCCTGCATGCTCTCGGCGGCGGCCGCCGCCTGCTCGACCAGCGCGGCGTTCTGCTGCGTCACGCTATCCATCTGCATCACCGCACGGTTGACCTCGTCGATGCCGGCGCTCTGCTCTTTGTTGGCGTCGGTGATCTCGTCCATGATGGAGGCGACCTTGTGGATCGCGGAGACGATATCTTGCATGGTCTGCCCGGCGCCGCCGACCAACGCGGTGCCGGCGCTGATCTTGCTCACCGAGTCGTCGATCAGCTCCTTGATTTCCTTGGCGGCGGTGGCGCTGCGCTGGGCCAGCGAACGCACCTCTGAGGCCACCACCGCAAAGCCGCGCCCCTGTTCGCCGGCGCGGGCGGCCTCCACTGCTGCATTCAACGCCAGGATGTTGGTCTGAAAGGCGATGCCGTCGATCACGCCGATGATGTCGACGATGCGGCGCGAGCTCTCTTCGATCGCCTGCATGGTCGCCACCACCGAGCCCACCATCTCGCCGCCCTTGACGGCGACGCCGGAGGCCTCGCCGGCCAGCTGGTTGGCGTGGTTGGCGTTGTCGGCGTTCTTTTGCACGGTCGAGGTGATCTCCTCCATCGAGGCGGCGGTTTCTTCCAGCGAGCTGGCCTGGTCCTCGGTACGCTCGGAAAGATCGCGGTTGCCGTTGGCGATCTCGGTGGCGGCCACCGTGATGCTGCCGGTGCCCTGGCGCACCTCGGAGACGATGTTGACCAGGTTGTCGTTCATCTCCTTGAGCGAATGCAGCAGTTGCGCGGTTTCATCCTTGCCGCTCACCACCACCTCCGAACGCAGGTCGCCGGCGGCCACTGTCTGTGCAATCCGCACCGCCGCGCCGAGCGGGCGCACGATGCTGCGCACCAGCCACCAGGTGATGCCCACGCCCACCAGCAGCGACAGCAGGATCGACGCCACCAGCAGGGTGCGCGCCTGACGGTAGTCGGAAAGGCTGTCGGCGTTGATCTCTTCGCGCACCTTGTCGGCGTGCGCATGCACGGCGACGACGATGTCGTCGATCATCTTGGTCGGCAGGCGATCCACGCCCTTGACCTGCTCATCCACCCGCGCCACCGAAGCCGGGTCATCGGTCGCGTAGAGCTTCAACGCTTCCAGGTACTTGGCCAACAGCTCGGCGTGCGCTTCCTGCGTCTTGCGCGAGGCGGCGTCGTCCATGCCGATTTGCGGCATCAGCTTTTCCAGCTTCTTCAGCGTGGCCTGGGTCGCCGCGCTTTCATCGATGAAGGCCTGGCGATATTTCTTGAAGGACTCCGGATCCTTGCCGCGCAGCAAGGTGTTCTTCCACTCCTGCACCTGGATCTTGAACTGCACCTGGGCGCTGCGCGCGGCGTCCACCGACTGCTCGATCAATGCCCCCCTTTGCATGGCCTGTGCGCCCTGCTGGTAAATCTCGTCGAGCACCATCCAGCCGCGTACGCCGACGAAGACCGTGGCCGCCAGCAACAAGGCGGCAAGCAAGCCCAGCCGTATCCCGATTCTCACATCATTGAGCTTCATGCTACCCCCCGAACGTGTGCGTGGACTGACAAAGGAATTAACGGCGTCGCGGATGACCGGCTGAAGAGCGGCGTCCGAAAATCCTGAGTTTTCGTCAACAGATTGGAGGGGGATTATTTCTGCGCAATGACGCCATCCGTGATTTCGGCATGGCGTTGTTGTATTGATGCGGAAAGTGAAATCGACTGCGAGATTCGACGAGATTTTCCTACGAGGCGTGATGGATCAGCCGGCTCACGCCGGCGTCTGTTCCACGCCGGAAATGAGCGCGATGATCTGCGCGCCGTAGGTGTCGAGCTTCTTCTCGCCGACGCCGTTGACGTGGCGCAATTCGTCCAGCGACTGCGGACGCGCCTTGGCGATTTCACGCATGGTGGCGTCGTGGAAGATGACGTAGGCCGGCACGTTGTGTTCGCGCGCGGTTTCCACGCGCCACCAGCGCAGCTTCTCGAAAAGCTCCTGCTCTTCGGGCGACAGATCGGTCTCGACGAAACCGGAGCGTTGCGAACTGCGCTTGGCCTTGGCCGGTTTCTGGTACTGGCGCAGCTGCACCTTCTGTTCGCCGCGCAGCACCGGGCGCGCGGCCTCGGTGAGCTTCAAGGCGCTGTAGTTCTCGGCGTCGACCGTCAGCAGGCCCAGCGCGATCACCTGGCGCAGCACGGCGCGCCACTCGGCCTCGCCGCGATCGCTGCCGATGCCGAACACCGACAGCTGGTCGTGGCGCCACTGCTTGACGCGTTCGCCGTCGATGCCGCGCAGCACCTCGATCACGTGGCCGGGCGCAAAGCGTTGTTCAACGCGGTAGACGGTGGACAACAGCTTCTGCACCTCGACGGTGGCATCGAAGGACACCGGCGGCGTCATGCAGGTGTCGCAGTTGCCGCAGGGCGCGGCCTCTTCGCCGAAATAATTGAGCAGGCGAACGCGCCGGCAATGCAGCGTCTCGCACAGCGACAGCATGGCGTCGAGCTTGGTGCCGAGCACCCGCTTGAAGGTCTCGTCGGCTTCCGACTCGTCGATCATGCGGCGCTGCTGCACCACGTCCTGCAGGCCGTAGGCCATCCAGGCGTTGGCGGGCAGGCCGTCGCGGCCGGCGCGGCCGGTTTCCTGGTAATAGCCCTCGACGCTCTTGGGCAAATCGAGGTGACAGACGAAACGTACGTCGGGCTTGTCGATACCCATGCCGAAAGCGATGGTGGCGACCATCACGATCTTGTCTTCACGCAGGAAGCGCGCCTGGTTGGCGGTGCGCAGCGCGTAGTCCATGCCGGCGTGATAGGCCAGCGCGTTGATGCCTTCGCCGCGCAGGAACTCGGCGGTCTCTTCCACCTTCTTGCGCGAGAGGCAGTAGACGATACCGGCGTCCTCCGGGTGTTCGCTCTTGATGAAGTCCAGCAGCTGCTTGCGGCCGTTGGCCTTCTCCACGATCTGGTAACGAATGTTGGGTCGGTCGAAGGAGGACACGAACTGCCGCGCCTGTTCCAGCTGCAGGCGATGGATGATCTCCTCGCGCGTCTGGGCGTCGGCGGTGGCGGTCAGCGCGATGCGCGGCACCTGTGGGAAGCGCTCGTGCAGCACCGACAGCTTGATGTATTCGGGACGGAAATCGTGACCCCATTGCGAGACGCAATGCGCCTCGTCGATGGCGAACAGCGAGATGCGCGAAGCCTCCAGCAGGTCCAGGCAGCGCGGCGTCATCAGCCGTTCAGGGGCGACGTAGAGCAGGTCCAGGTCGCCCTGGCGCAGCCGGCGCTCGATCTGCAGCGCCTCGTCGAAGCTCTGGGTGGAGTTGAGGAAGGCCGCGCGCACGCCCACTTCGGCCAGCGCGTCGACCTGATCCTGCATCAGCGCGATCAGCGGCGAGACCACCACGCCGGTGCCCTCGCGCAACAACGCCGGCACCTGATAACAGAGCGACTTGCCGCCGCCGGTGGGCATGAGCACCAGGGCGTCGCCGCCTGAGGCTACCTGTTGAACGATCTCGCCCTGGTGGCCGCGGAAGGACGAATAGCCGAACACGGTCTCCAGCACATGCAGGGCGCGGTCTTGCAGCGTGGCTGCGGCGGGCAGGGAATCGAAGTCGACCATGAATCTGAGGCGGGTTGAGGCGGGAAGCAAAGACGCTATTTTATTGCAGCCAGCCCTGCCCCACCGCAAACAGCAGGAAAACGCCCAGCGCGGCGCGATAAACGATGAAGGGCCAGGTCGAAAATCTCTCAAGGAATTTCATCAGCCCCCAGATCGCCGCAAACGCCGACACGCTCGCCACGGCCAGGCCGAACAGCAGCACGCCCCAGGCTTCCAGCGGGATATGCGCGTGCAGCAGCACGGCCAGCTCTTTGAGTCCGGCCAGCGCGATCGCCGGCAGGCCCAGCAGGAAGGAGAAACGCGCCGCTTCTTCGCGGCGGAAGTTCAGGAACAGCGCCGCAGTCAGCGTCGAGCCCGAGCGCGACACGCCCGGGATCAGCGCGCCGACCTGGGCCACACCCACGATCAGCGCGTCGCGCAGGCGCATCTGGTCGACGCTGCGGCGATGGCGGCACACCAGCTCGGAGATCGCCAGCAGCACCGCCATGACGATGCAGGACCAACCGATCACCGTCAGGCTGCGCAGCGGCGAGCCGCAGGCATTCAACACATGCGACAGCGCCAGGCCGGCGATGCCGATGGGGATGGTGGCCAGGATGATGGCCACGGCCAGCTTGAACATCGGGTCGTTGAAGTCGCGACGGCGCCAGGCCGAGACGCTGCCGCCGGTGACGGCGGCGACGTCTCGGCGGAAGTAGCTGATCACTGCCGCCAGCGCCGCCAGCTGCATCGCCGCCGAGAACGCCGAGCCGGGATCGTGCCAGCCGAGGAAGGCCGGCACCACGCGCATGTGGGCGGTGGAGGAAATGGGCAACAGCTCGGTGATGCCCTGGACGATGCCCAGGAAACCGATCTGCGCGTAGCTGAGCGAAGCGAAGCCGATATCGAGGCCGGCGCTGCAAACATTGGCCATGGGGATGTTCTCTTGAAGGGATTGGCGGGATAGTTATGAAACCGGACGCGTCGAGGCGTCCGGTCGGTGCAGCAGTGTAATGCAGCTTGGATGCGGCCTGCGCATCCCGGGCGGTTTATTCCACCCAGGCCACGACGCCGGTGTAAGCGGTGGCCAGCACGATGATGCCGAACACGATGCGGTACCAGGCGAACACGGTGAAATCGTGCGAGCTGATGTAGCGCAGCAGCCAGCGCACGCACAGGAATGCCGAGATGAAGGCGGCCACGGTGCCCACCGTGAACAGCGGCACGTCAGCCGCCGACAACAGCGCGCGCTCCTTGTACAGCGAATAGATGGTGGCGGCGAACAGGGTCGGGATGGCCAGGAAGAAGGAGAACTCGGTGGCCGCCTTGCGCGACAGGCCGAACATCATGCCGCCGATGATGGTGGCGCCGGAACGGCTGGTGCCGGGGATCAGCGCGAAAGCCTGGGCGATGCCGACCTTGAGCGCGTCCAGCGGGGTCATGTCGTCCACCGTCTCGATGCGCGCCGAAGCCATGCTCATGCGGTCCTTGTTGCGGCGTTCCACCCACAGGATGATCAGGCCGCCGACGATGAAGGCGATCGCCACCGACACCGGGTTGAACAGCGCCTCCTTGATCTTGCGGCTGAACAGGAAGCCCAGGATGGCCGCCGGCAGGAAGGCGATGATCAGGTTGATCACCAGGCGCTGCGCCTTGCGGTCGATGAACAGGCCACCCAGCACGGCGGCGATGCGGGCGCGGTATTCCCAGCACACCGCCAGGATGGCGCCGGCCTGGATCACGATTTCAAAGACGTCTGCCTTTTCCTTGGAGAAGGTCGGGCCGGTGAACTGCAGCAGGCTGTTGGCCAGGATCAGGTGGCCGGTGGAGGAAATGGGGAGAAATTCGGTCAGGCCTTCGACGACGCCCATGATGAGCGCCTTGAGCGCGAGGATAGTGTCCATACGTGGCTGGGTGGCTTCTTATGTGGAGTTGAAGGGAGATGTTGCGAAAAACGTGGCAGATGCGGCAAAAAATATCAAAAACCGGCATTTGGACAGCGCTTGCCCCAGAAGGTGCGCTGCAACAAACCGAAATTTTACAATACGAAAGCTGACGTTCCATTGACGTCGAACCGGAAGGGTTACCATATCGGCTTTCTTATCTCAGCACCGACGCCGGAACCACAGCCATGAGCGACATCACCATCTACCACAACCCCAAATGCGGCACCTCGCGCAACGTGCTGCAGGCGCTGCGCGACGGCGGCGTCGAGCCGATCGTGATCGAATACCTGAAGACCCCGCCCGACCGCGCCACGCTCAAGAAACTGGTCGCCGCCATGGGCGTGCCGCTGCGCGAGGTGATCCGGGCCAAGGAAACGTTGTACAAAGAGTTGGGCCTGGACAACCCCGGCCTGAGCGACGACCAGCTGCTGGACGCGATGCTGGCCAACCCCATCCTGATCAACCGTCCCATCGTGGTGGCCCCCAAGGGCACGATGCTGGTGCGTCCCAGCGAACGACTGGCCGAAATTTTCCCCTGATTAATTAGCTGGCAAGCCGGCTCAGGCGGCCGGCGCCGTTGCCGCCTCCAGCGCGCCCAGCCAGAACATGGCCGCCTCGCGGCTGTCGCCGCACATGTCGGCCGCAGGCTGCAGGCCGCCGCAGAAGGCCGGGCGCTCGGGTCGGCCGAAGATGCGGCAACGCATCTCTTCATCCAGTTGCACGCAGGCCACGCCGGCCGGCTTGCCGTCGGGCATGCCAGGGATCGGACTGGTGATGGAAGGCGCCGTGCAGCAGGCGCCGCAGCGGGGACGGCAATTCATGGACGGGTGAACAAATCGGGGAGTCGGAAATCAAGGCGCATCGCGGCCGGCCGGCTGGCGTCGGCGAAGGCGCTATTTTACCCTTGCCGGCGCTGCGGCCCGCGCGTTTCATCCCCCGTTTGCGACCTTGTGCGCGCGCCGGCGACGTTCTGTCGCATGCTGCTGGCGCCCGGCCGTCCGGACGCTTTACATTCGCTTACCCGAATGCCTGATCTGCATCCTTGACGCCATGACGTTTGCCACTTACATTGCTGACTCTCCGGTTACTTACCCGCGAACTCGTCTTTGCGCGCGAGGCCTGGCGCTCCCGCGTGAGGGAGATCGCCGCCGCGCCGGCCGGTTCGCGATGTTTTGCTCGCCTATGTCCGACGCCGCCAAAGAACCCCGCTGGGAACGCCGCAAGCAGGACCGCCCGCAAGAATTGCTGGCGGCTGCGCTGCAGCTGTTCGTCGAGCGTGGCTACGCGGCCACCCGCCTGGAAGACGTCGCCGCGCGCGCCGGCGTGTCCAAGGGCACGCTCTATCTCTACTTCGAAAACAAGGAAAGCCTGTTCAAGTCGGTGGTGCGCGCCAACATGCTGCCGCTGCTGGACGAAGCCGAAGCCATGGTCGACGGTTACGCCGGCAGCAGCGCCGACCTGCTGCGCGAGCTGATCATGGGCTGGTGGGATGCAGCGGCGCATTCCGGACTGAACGGCATCTCCAAGCTGATGGTGGCCGAGTCGGGCAACTTCCCCGAGCTGGCGCGCTTCTATCACGACGAGATCATCGTGCGCAGCGACGCCATGGTGGTGCGCATGCTGGAGCGCGGCATGGCGCACGGCGAATTCCGCGCCATCAACGCCGAATCGATGAAGAAGGTGATCGTGGCGCCGGTGGTGATGCTGATGCTGTGGGATCAGTCCTTCGGCCCCTGCTCGATCACGCCCATCGATCCGCAAGCCTACCTCGCCAGCCTGATCGACCTGTGCATCCATGGCCTGAAGGCTTGACCCCCTGACCTCCGTAGCCCGGCTGCCGGATCCGCATTTGCGCTGTACCGCTTCACCGCATCACCTCAGTAGAACAATAAAAAGCCTGTCTGAACGTCTGTATCTATCTGTACGTCTGCAAGCTTGAACCCCGGGACCGACCGAATGACGCTTTCCTTCCTGAAACGCCGCTGGCTGCGGTGGACCTTGCTGGCGCTGGTGCTGCTGATGGCAGCGATGGTGCTGCTCAAAAAACGCAGCGCGCCGGATGCCGCCAAGACCGCCCCTGCCAGCGTGGCGCCCAGCGCCATGGAATTCCTGCCGGGTGACCTGTACACCGTCAAGAGCGGCGAGCTGCGCCAGGTGCTGCCGCTGTCGGGCGCGCTGCGTGCGCTGAACCAGGCGTCGGTGAAGGCGCGCGTGGCCGGCGAAGTGCAGCAGGTGCTGGTGCGCGAAGGCGAAGCGGTCAAGGAAGGCCAGGTGCTGGCGCGCATCGACGGCGCCGATTACCAGGCCAAGGTCGACCAGGCGCGCGGCTCACTGGTGGCCTCGCAAGGCCAGCTCAATATCGCCACCCAGACCCGCAACAACAACCAGGTGCTGCTGGACAAGGGCTTCATCTCGCGCAATGCCTTCGATACCGCGGCCAGCCAGTTCGACATCGCCAAGGCCAACGTCGATTCCGCGCGAGGCGCGCTGGACGTGGCCCGCAAGGCGCTGGCCGATACCGTGGTGCGCTCGCCGATCGCGGGCCTGATCAGCGCGCGCAATGTGCAGCCGGGCGAGAAGGTGGCCGTCGACGGCAAGCTGCTGGACGTGGTCGACCTGTCGCAGATGGAGCTGGAAGCGCCGGTGCCGACCAACGACATCCTCAAGGTGCAAACCGGGCAGGAAGTGCAGGTGGCGGTGGAAGGCCTGCCGCAGAAGGTGCTGGGCCGCGTGGTGCGCATCAACCCGGCCACGCAGTCGGGCTCGCGCTCGATCATGGTGTATGTGCGGCTGGACAACCCGCAGGGCCTGCTGCGCGCCGGCATGTTTGCCGATGCCAGCCTGACGCTGGAAAAGAAGGCGCAGGCGCTGGCCGTGCCGGCCACCGCGATCCAGGTGGAGAACGGCAACGCCTACGTCTACGCCATCGAGAACGGCGCGCTGGCGCGTCGCCCGGTCGTGACCGGGCTGCAAGGTCGCACCGACGACGGCAACGCCACCGAAATCACCAGCGGCCTGACCGACGGCGCGCAGATCGTGCGCGCCAACCTGGGCATCATGCGCGACGGCACGCCGGTGCGCGTATTGCAGCAAGGCGCCGGCAACGGCGCGCCCGCCTCGCCGGTCCCGCCAGCGATGACGGATTCCGCGCGGCAATTGCCGGGCGCCCAGGCGGCGCAAACCGGCATCGTCCCGCCGGCGCCGCCGGCCAATCCCTCCACCCAGCCGCAGGGACGATAAACGATGTGGTTCACGCGCATCTCGATCGGCAACCCGGTCCTGGCCACCATGATGATGATGGCCTTCGTGGTGCTGGGCCTGTTCTCTTACCAGCGCATGCGGGTCGACCAGTTCCCCGACATCACCTTCCCGGTGGTGGTGGTGCAGACCACCTATCCGGGCGCCTCGCCGGAGAACGTCGAGTCCGACGTGACGCGCAAGATTGAAGAATCGGTCAACACCATCAACGGCATCGACACCCTAGTGTCGCACTCCTATGAAGGCCTGTCGGTGGTGATCGTGCAGTTCGACCTGACGGTGGATCCGGCGCTGGCCGCGCAGGACGTGCGCGAAAAGGTGGCGCTGGTGAAGGCGGCCTTCCGCAAGGAGGTCGACGAGCCGCGCATCACCCGCTTCGACCCGGCCGATCAACCGATCTTCTCGATCTCGGTGTCCAACGCGCCGGACGCCGCCAACGCCCGTCCGCGCACGCTACGCGAGCTGACCACCATCGCCGACCAGGTGATCAAGAAGCGCCTGGAAAACGTGCGCGGCGTCGGCTCGGTGACGCTGGTGGGCGGCGTCAAGCGCGAGATCAATATCTACGTCAAGCCGGCCGAGATGGAGGCGCTGGGCGTGGGCGTGAACCAGATCGTGGATGCGGTCAAGAACGAGAACCAGGAGCTGCCCACCGGCGCTATCCGCACGCTGGACGCCGAAAAGACGGTGCAGGTGCAGGGCCGGGTGAGGAATCCGGAAGACTTCAAACGCATCATCGTGGCGCGCCGCGGCGGCCAGCCGGTCACGCTGGAGCAGGTCGCGGCCGTGGTGGACGGCCAGGAAGAGCAGGAGACGCTGGCCTTGTACAACGGCCGCCGCACGCTGGCGCTGGACATCCTGAAGGCGCAGGGCCAGAACACCATCGACGTGGCCGACGGCCTGAAGCGCGCCATGAGCGACATGGCGCCCAGCTTCGAGAAACTCTATCCGGGCGTGAAGCTGGAGATCGTCAAGGACGGCTCGCGCCAGATCCGCACCGGCGTGGAAAATGTGCGCCGCACGCTGATCGAAGGCGCGCTGCTGACCATCGTGATCGTGTTCCTGTTCCTGAACTCGTGGCGCTCGACGGTGATCACCGGCCTGACGCTGCCGGTGGCGCTGATCGGCACCTTCCTGTTCATGTACATGTTCGGCTTCACCATCAACATGATCACGCTGATGGCGCTGTCGCTGTGCGTGGGCCTGCTGATCGACGACGCCATCGTGGTGCGCGAAAACATCGTGCGCCACGCCGGCATGAAGCTGCACGGCAAGTACAAGTCGCACCGCATGGCGGCGCTGGAGGGCACGCAGGAAATAGGCCTGGCGGTGCTGGCCACCACCTTTTCCATCGTTGCGGTGTTCCTGCCGGTGGGCTTCATGGGCGGCATCATCGGCCGCTTCTTCCACCAGTTCGGCGTGACGGTCGCCGCAGCAGTGCTGATCTCGATGTTCGTCTCCTTCACGCTGGACCCGATGCTCTCGTCCATCTGGCCCGATCCTGACGCCCACGGCGAACACGGCAAAAAGGCCGGCTGGTACGAGCGCAGCATCGGCCGCGTGCTGCATGCCTTCGAGCGCCTGGTGCAATGGTTGTCGGCGCGCTACCAGGAGATGCTGCGCTGGTCGCTCAGGCATCGCGTGGCCACGCTGGCCATCGCGCTGGCGACCTTCTTCGGCGGCTTCGCGCTGCCGGCGACCGGGCTGATCGGCTCCGAGTTCGTGCCGCAGGCGGACTACTCGGAAACCGGCGTCACCTTCTTCACGCCGGTGGGCTCCTCGCTGGAGCTGACCGAGAGCAAGGTGCGCCAGGTCGAGGCCGTGCTGCGCCAGTTCCCCGAGATCACCGACATCTACAGCACGGTCAACACCGGCAACGCCCAGGGCAAGAATTACGCGACCGTGTTCGTGCGCCTGAAGCCGCGCAGCCAGCGCCAGTTGACCACCGGCCAGCTGGCGCCGCTGCTGCGCGAGAAATTGTCGCAGGTGGCCGGCATCTCGGTCACCCACGTCGGCACGCTGGATGGCGTGGGCGGCGACAACAAGCAGATCCGCTTCAGCCTGCTGGGTCCCGACCTGCAACAACTGGCGCGACTGTCGGCGCAGGTGGAGGCGCAGATGCGCCAGATCCCCGGCGTGGTCGACCTCGACTCCAGCCTGAAGGCGCAAAAGCCGACCATCTCGATCGAGCCCAAGCGCGACATCGGCTCCGACCTCGGCATCGGCGTGGCGCAGCTGGGCAACGCCCTGTCGCCGCTGCTGGCGGGCGAGGCGGCCAGCAGCTGGCGCGGGCCGGACGACGAAAACTACGACGTCAACGTGCGTCTCTCGCCCAAGGACCGCAACACCGCCGACGACCTCTCGCGCCTGATGCTGGCCAGCACGCTGACCAACTCCGACGGCTCGCCGCGCATGGTGCCGCTGCGCCAGGTGGCCGACATCAAGGACACGCTGGGCGCCAACCAGATCAACCGGCGCGACCTGAACCGCGAGGTCGAACTTTCGGCCAATGCCCAGGGCCGCTCGGCCGGACAGATCAACGCGCAGATCAAGACCATGCTGGACGGCATTCACTGGCCGCCTGGCTATCGCTACCAGATCG
Source organism: Herbaspirillum sp. LeCh32-8 (assembly GCF_017814915.1). Lineage (GTDB taxonomy): Bacteria > Pseudomonadota > Gammaproteobacteria > Burkholderiales > Burkholderiaceae_D > Herbaspirillum. Next base: position 49,735 of record NZ_JAGIPZ010000004.1, read on the forward strand.
GCGGCTCGACCAAGAGCATGAACGAATCCTTCGGCTACGCGGTGGGTGCGCTGGCGCTGGCGATCGTGTTCATCTACATGATCCTGGCCTCGCAGTTCGCCAGCTTCCTGCAGCCGGTGGCGATCATGTCCTCGCTGCCGCTGACGCTGATCGGCGTGTTCCTGGCGCTGATGTTCTTCCGCTCGACGCTGAACATGTTTTCCATCATCGGCTTCATCATGCTGATGGGGCTGGTGACCAAGAACGCGATCCTGCTGGTGGACTTCGCCAACCAGGCGCGGCGTGAAGGCATGGAGCGCGGCGCGGCGCTGCTGGAAGCGGCCCACGTGCGCCTGCGCCCGATCCTGATGACCACGCTGGCGATGGTGTTCGGCATGGTGCCGCTGGCCTTCGGCGTGGCCGAGGGTTCCGAACAGCGCGCGCCGATGGGCCAGGCAGTGATCGGCGGCATCATCACCTCCTCGCTGCTGACGCTGGTGGTGGTGCCGGTGGCCTATACCTACCTGGACGACCTGGGCGCATGGTTCAAGCGCAAGTGGTTCGGCAAAAATGGCGATGGCAGCGACGGCGGTGCGGGAGGCCTGCGCCATGAGGATTGATCCCATCCGGCGGCCCGCCGCGACGCCTTGCACTGAGGAAATCCCGCAACAGGCGGGTTTCTTGGGCGTTTTTCCCCGCGTACATGAGCTGTTTAGCGCGTCGGCGTTTGATAAAATAGCGCCTTTCCGTCGCTATTAGAGCCTACAGCCATGAATATCGAACAAGCCCGCTTCAACATGATCGAACAGCAAATCCGTCCCTGGAACGTGCTGGCGCAGGACATTCTGGACCTGCTGACGGTCGTCAAGCGCGAAGAATTCGTCCCCGCCGCGCACCGCAGCCTGGCTTTCTTCGACACTGAAATCCCGCTGCCGGGCGGCGAGAACATGCTGGCGCCCAAGATGGAAGCCCGCATCGTGCAGGAAGCCAACGTCAAGAAACACGAATACGTGCTGGAAATCGGCGCCGGTTCGGGCTACATGGCGGCGCTGCTGGCGCACAAGGCGCGTCACGTCACCACAGTGGAAATCTCGCCCGAGCTGAAGAGCCTGGCCGAGCAGAACCTGTCGGACTACGGCGTGGCCAACGTCGACGTCCAGCTGGGCAACGGCGCGCAAGGCTGGACCGGCGCCGACGGCAAGGCTGGCGAATACGACGTGATCGTGATCTCGGGCTCGCTGCCCTTCCTGCCGGAAGCCTTCGGCAAGCAACTCAAAGTCGGCGGCCGCCTGCTGGCCATCATCGGCACCGAGCCGGTGATGACCCTGAAGCTGATCACCCGCACTTCCGAACAGAGTTTCGACACCGTCAACGTGGTCGAGACCGTGGCCAAGCCCCTGCACGCCGCGGCCGCACCATCTCACTTCACTTTCTAGGAATACGCTATGGAGCACATCACCGCCCCGGAACTGGCCGCGTGGATCGCCGATCCCGACCGCCCTACTCCCCTGCTGCTGGATGTGCGCGAACCCTGGGAACATCAGACCTGCAACATCGCCGGATCGCAACTGGTCCCGATGAACACGGTTCCCGGCCGCTTCTCCGAGCTCGATGAAGAGCAGCCCGTGGTCTGCATCTGCCACCACGGTGGACGCAGCATGCAGGTGGCAGCGTTCCTCGAGCGCCAGGGCTTCACCAAGGTGGTCAACCTGACCGGCGGCGTCCACGCCTGGGCCAACCAGGTCGACCCGTCCATGCCGACCTACTGATCCGGCGCGCCCGTCCCCTTGCGGACGGGCGTTGCTGCGGCAGACGGTTTCCGGCGAACTTCCCCCTCTTTTTCCAGCTTGCCGCCGATGCGGCGCGGGGCCGGATTTCGTCCGCGATCCAACGTCTGACGACAGCAGCACCGCAGTGCCGTCTCGCCCTCGTTGCCTTGCCTTCTTCGGAGAATCCGCTCCATGCGCCGTACGCTCTTCGCCTCCCTGATTGCCGGCCTGGCCGTGCATGCCGCCGCCAGCGGCGCCGACCTGCTGCAGACATACCAGTTGGCCCTGGCCAACGACCCGGTCTACACCAGCGCGCGCTATGCGCTCACCGCCGGGCGCGAGAAGGAAACCCAGGGCCGCGCCGGCCTGCTGCCGACCGTCGGCGTAGGCGGCAGCTACACCCGCTCGGATCAGAACTTCGACAGCAGCAACAACAGCTACGCGCTGCAGCTCACGCAACCGCTGCTGCGCCTGGCCAACTGGGAAAGCTACAAGCAAGGCAAGCTGTCGGTGGCCTCCAGCGAGGCGCAGTTCGCCCAGGCCCAACAGGACCTGATCCTGCGCACCGCGCAAGCCTACTTCGACGTGCTGGCGGCGCAGGACGCGCTGTCCTTCCTGGGCGCGCAAAAGATCGCCATTACCGAGCAGCTGGCCTCGGCCAAACGCAACTTCGAAATCGGCACCTCGACCATCACCGACACCAATGAAGCCCAGGCTCGCTACGACCTGGCCAGCGCGCAGGAAATCGCCGCCCAGAACGACCTGGAGGTGGCGCTTTCCAAACTGCAGCAGATCATCGGCCAGCCGCCGGCGCCGCTGGCGGCGTTGCGCCCGGGCGTGAAACTCTCTGCGCCGCAACCGGCGCAGATCGACGCCTGGATCGCCAGCGCCCAGGCCGACAACTACGCAGTGGTAGCGCAGCAGGTGGCGCTGGAGGTGGCGCAAAGCGAGATCAAGCGCAACCGCGCCGGCCACGCGCCGACGGTAGACCTGGTGGTCGGACGCAGCTTCACCGACCAGACCAGCGTGCGCTCGCCCTACCTGAACCTGCGCGGCTACAGCAATTCGATCGGGGTGCAGTGGAATATCCCGCTGTACTCGGGCTACGCCACCAGCAGCAAGGTGGACGAATCCATCGCGCTGGCCGACAAGGCCCGCTCGGACCTGGAGAACGCGCGCCGCACCGCCGTGCTCAACGCGCGCCAGGCTTTCCTGGGCGTGGCCAACGGCTTGTCGCAGGTGAAGGCGTATGAAGCGGCGGAGGTGTCGAGCCAGTCGGCGCTGGACTCCAACAAGCTGGGCTACCAGGTCGGCGTGCGCATCAACATCGACGTGTTGAACGCGCAGCAGCAGCTCTACTCGACACGGCGCGACCTGGCCAAGGCCAGGTACGACACGCTGATGAACGGATTGAAGTTGAAGGCCGCGGCCGGCGCCCTGCGCGAGGATGACCTGGCGCAGGTCAACGCCCTGCTGGGCGCGCCGCAGCAATAAGGAAGATCAGGCCGGAATCGTCGGCGCGGCGCCGTCGGCATCCTTCTGCAGCGACGGCGCGTTCTTGAGCGCATGCAGCGAGGCCGCCAGGATGCGGCCGCCGTCCTCAACCAAATCGAAGCTGCCGGGCGCGAAGAACCAGTCCGTCAGCAGGCCGCTGAAGGTGGAGTGCGCCATCAGGCAGGCCACGCGGATGTTCAGCGTGGCCGGCAGCTGGCCGCGGGCGATGGCGTTGGTCAGGATCTGTTCCATGCGCAGCATGCCGTCGACGTGGCACTCGCGCTGGCGCACCAGGATAGGATCGTTATGGTCGGCAAATTCGCACTTGTTGAAGATGATGTCGAACACCCGGCGGCAACGCTCGTCGGTGGCGGCCATGGTCAGCACGTAGATGCCGCTGCGCAGGAACTGGCCGAGCGGGTCTTCCTGCTGCGGGCTGGCGTTTTCCTCCATCACCGCCTCCATGGGCAGCGTCACACGCTCGCACATGGCGTCGAACAGATCGCTCTTGTTCTTGAAATGCCAGTAGATGGCGCCGCGGGTGACGTCGGCCGCCTTGGCCACGTCGGCCAGCGAGGTCTGCGAGACGCCGCGCTCGTGGAACACCTGCTCGGCGGCGTCGAGGATGCGGGAGCGCGTTTCAAGCGCTTCTTCCTTGGTCGATCGGGCCATGTCAGCGGCCCGGACGGAAGAGAATGGAAATCTGGATCATGGTGACACCCAATGAGAACTGAAAACATGCCGCCGGCCCGCGATGCTGCATATGCACATCGGATTTGGACAAAATGTAAAGGCCGCGCGCGCCTGTTGAGTGCGAGCAGTCATCTTTACGTCAGGCAATCCCAGGCACAATGCTGTGGCGCTGGGGTTACTCCGCCACAGCGCGGCCCGGTCGCGATCGGCGACAAGGCGGCAGCTGAGGCATGGCTGGCGGCTCGGTTTTTCCCTTGCAGAAACGGCTTGGAAACGGCGCAATTCACAAAATGCAAGGAATCGCTCATATTTCTCTACGCTCAGTTCTGCAAGTTTGATAAATTAGTGTGAGTTTCCGAAGAAATACATACATACATGAATGTATGTATAATAGCACCCGCTTCAAGTCTCTGTCGTAAATCAAACGCAAAAAAATCGACCGCCTCCGCCGGGAAGCAGGCATCTACTTTTTTGCTCCGCAACAAACCGCTTTTTCGTCAAATCGCTTTCGTGTATCCCGCCTTCGTCCTCCCCTCGGACAGGGCAGCAGCATCCGCTTTACCGAATTCGTTTCATCGGCCGTCACGGCGGCCTCAACTTTACTTTCGTGCGAGATATCTATGAGCTCAGTCAGTCGTTTCACGCGCCTCACCATGACCGTCGCAATCGCCGCCGCCCTGGCCGCTTGCGGACAAAAACCAGCTGCTCAGGGCGGCGCCATGCCGCCGTCGGAGGTATCCGTCGTCACCGTGACGCCGCAGCGCGTGGCCATCACCAATGAACTGCCGGGCCGTGTCGAAGCCTTCCGCGTGGCGCAAGTGCGCGCCCGCGTGGCCGGCATCGTGCAAAAGCGCGTCTTCAAGGAAGGCAGCGACGTCAAGGAAGGCCAGGTCCTCTACAAGATCGACCCGGCGCAATACAAGGCCACCTACGACAGCGCGCAAGCCACGCTGGCCCGCGCCCAGGCCAACCTGACCCAGGCTTCGCTGAAGGCGCAGCGCTACAAACCGCTGGTGGAAGTCAACGCCGTTTCCAAGCAGGAATATGACGACGCCGTGGCCGCGCAAAAGCAAGCCGAAGCCGACGTCGCCTCGGGCAAGGCCGCGGTGCAGACCGCCGGCCTGAACCTGGGCTACGCCACCGTCACCTCGCCCATCTCCGGCCGTATCGGCCGCGCGCTGGTAACCGAGGGCGCACTGGTCGGCCAGGGCAGCGACGCTACCCAGCTGGCGCTGGTGCAGCAGCTCGACCCGGTCTACGTCAACGTGACCCAGTCCAGCGCCGACCTGCTCAAGCTGCAGACGGCCATGGCCGGCGGCCAGTTGAAGAGCGTGGGCGAGAACAAGGCGGCGGTCACGCTGGTCATGGAAAACGGCCAGAACTACCCGCTGCCGGGCAAGCTGCTGTTCTCCGACATCAGCGTGGATGAAGCCACCGGCTCGGTCTCGCTGCGCGCCGAATTCCCCAACCCCAAGCGCGTGCTGCTGCCGGGCACCTATGTGCGCACCAAGATCGAACAGGCGGTCGACGAGCAGGCGCTGGTGGTGCCGCAACAGGCCGTCATGCGTGACCCCAACGGCTCGTCCGTGTTCGTGGTCAATGCCGACAACAAGGTCGAACCGCGTTCGATCAAGACCGGCGCCGCCCGCGGCACCAACTGGCAGATCCTGGACGGCCTGAAGGACGGCGACCGCGTGATCGTGGAAGGCCTGCAGAAGGTCAAGCCGGGCGCACCGGTCAAGCCTGTTCAATGGAATCCCGCGGGCGCTCCCGCGCAAGGCCAGCCGGCCCAGCAAGGTGCAGGCGCCCAACCGAAAGCTAACTAAGAGGCTGCCAGATGGGAAAGTTTTTTATTGATCGCCCCGTTTTCGCGTGGGTGTTGGCCATCTTCATCATGTTGGCCGGGGCATTGGCGATCACCGGCTTGCCGGTGTCGCAGTACCCCAACATCGCGCCGCCGACCATCGTCGTGACGGCAACTTATCCGGGCGCGACCGCGCAGACCCTGGACGATTCGGTGACCAGCCTGATCGAACAGGAAATGAACGGCGCCGACGGCCTGCAGTACATGGAGTCGCAAAGCCAGGCCAACGGCCAGGTGCAGATCACCGTGACCTTCTCGCCGGCCACCAACCCCGACCTGGCGGCGGTGGACGTGCAGAACCGCCTGAAGCGCGTGGAGGCCCGCCTGCCGGCGGCCGTCACGCAACAGGGCGTGCAGGTGGTGAAGTCGCGTTCCAACTTCCTGCTGTTCATCGGCCTGTCCTCGACCGACGGCAAGCTTGATCAGGTGGCGCTGGGCGACTACCTGTCGCGCAACGTCCTCAACGAAATCAAGCGCGTGCCGGGCGTGGGCCAGGCGCAGCTGTTCGGCACCGAACGCGCAATGCGCATCTGGATCGACCCGAACAAGCTGATCGGCCTGAACCTGACGCCGGCCGACGTGACCTCAGCCATCACCGCGCAAAACGCGCTGGTGGCAGGCGGCACGCTGGGCGCGCTGCCCAGCCCCGGCTCGCAGCAGATCGCCGCCACCGTGGTGGTAAACGGCCAGCTGACCACGCCTGAGCAGTTCGGCGACATCGTGCTGCGCGCCAACGCGAACGGCTCGACCGTGCGCATGCGCGACGTGGCCCGCATCGAAGTCGGCGGCCAGACCTACGACACCTCGGGCCGCCTGGACGGCAAGCCGTCGTCGTTCATCGGCGTGCAGCTCTCGCCCACCGCCAACGCGCTCGGCACTGCCACCGCCGTGCACAAGAAGATGGAAGAGCTGTCCAAGTACTTCCCCGCCGGCGTGAAGTACACCATCCCCTACGACACCTCCAAATTCGTGAAGATCTCGATCGAGGAAGTGGTCAAGACCCTGATCGAAGCCATCGTGCTGGTGTTCCTGGTGATGTACCTGTTCCTGCAGAACATCCGCTACACCATCATCCCGACGGTGGTGGTGCCGGTGGCCCTGCTGGGCACCTTCGCCACGCTGCTGGCGTTCGGCTTCTCGATCAACGTGCTGACCATGTTCGGCATGGTGCTGGCCATCGGTATCCTGGTTGACGATGCGATCGTGGTGGTGGAAAACGTCGAACGCATCATGAGCGAGGAAGGCCTGTCGCCGGCCGACGCCACCCGCAAGGCCATGGGCCAGATCTCGGGCGCGCTGATCGGCATCACGCTGGTGCTGATCGCGGTGTTCATCCCGATGGCCTTCTTCGGCGGCGCCGTGGGTGCGATCTATCGCCAGTTCTCGCTGTCGATGGTGGCGTCCATGGTGTTCTCGGTGCTGATGGCGTTCACGCTGACGCCGGCGCTGTGCGCCACCATCCTGAAGCCGGTCGAGAAGGGTCACCATCACGAGAAGAAGGGCTTCTTCGGCTGGTTCAACCGCAAGTTCAACACCACCGCCGCCGGCTACCAGGGCTTCATCGCCAAGATGCTGACCAAGGCCGGCCGCTACATGATCGTGTACGTGGCGATCGTGGGTTGCGTGGCCTTGCTGTACGCGCGCCTGCCGGCGTCCTTCCTGCCCAACGAAGACCAGGGCTACATCATCACCAACGTGCAGCTGCCCCCGGGCGCAAGCACGGCGCGCACGACCGAGGTGGTGAAGAAGATCGAAGAGTATTACCTGAAGGATCCTGCAGTCGAACACGCCATTGCCGTGCTGGGCTTCTCGTTCTCGGGTAACGGCCAGAACGCCGCGCTGGTGTTCACGCCGCTCAAGGACTGGGCTGAACGCACCAAGGCGCAATCGGCCGACGCCATCGCCGGCAAGGCCTTCGGCGCCTTCTCGCAGATCAAGGACGCAATCGTGTTCCCGCTGAACCCGCCGCCGATCCCTGAACTGGGTAACGCCACCGGCTTCACCTTCCGTCTGCAGGATCGCGCCGGTCTGGGTCACGCGGCGCTGGTACAGGCCCGCAACCAGATCCTGGGCATGGCCGCGCAAAGCAAGGTGCTGGCCGGCGTGCGTCCGGAAGGCCTGGAAGACGCGCCGCAGCTGCAGCTGGACATCGACCGCGACAAGGCCAACGCCCTGGGCGTGTCCTTCTCGTCGATCAACAGCGTGCTGTCGACCGCACTGGGTTCGTCGTACGTCAACGACTTCCCCAACCAGGGCCGCCAGCAGCGCGTGATCGTGCAGGCTGACGCCCAGCGTCGCCTGCAGCCGGAAGACCTGACCAACCTGTACGCCCGCAACACCAACGGCGGCATGGTGCCCTTCTCGGCCTTCGTGACCGCGAAGTGGATCAACGGCCCGGTGCAGCTGATTCGCTACAACGGCTATCCCGCGATGAAGATCGCCGGCGGCGCGGCTCCTGGTCGCAGCACCGGCGAGGCGATGGCGGAAATGGAATCCTTCGTGGCCAAGCTGCCTGACGGCTTCGGCTTCGAATGGACCGGCCAGTCGCTGGAAGAAAAGACCTCCGGCAACCAGGCCCCGGCCCTGTACGCGCTGTCGCTGATTGCGGTGTTCCTGGTGCTGGCCGCGCTGTATGAAAGCACCTCGATCCCGCTGGCGGTGATGCTGGTGGTGCCGCTGGGTATCCTCGGCGCGCTGCTGGGCGTGACGCTGCGCTCCATGCCCAATGACGTGTACTTCAAGGTGGGCATGATCGCGGTGGTGGGTCTGTCGGCCAAGAACGCGATCCTGATCATCGAGTTCGCCAAGGACCTGCAGGCGCAAGGCATGGGCTTGATCGAAGCGACACTGGAAGCGGTGCACCTGCGCTTCCGCCCGATCATCATGACCTCGCTGGCCTTCATCCTCGGCGTGCTGCCGCTGGCCATCGCCTCCGGCGCCGGTTCGGCCAGCCAACGCGCCATCGGTACCGGCGTGATGGGCGGCATGATCACGGCCACTGTGCTGGCGGTGTTCCTGGTGCCGATCTTCTTCGTGGTCGTGCGCAAGATCTTCAAGGGCAGCGAACGCCAACGCAAGTTCGATGCGGATCACTCGCCCAAGATTAATGTGGAGAATAACAATGGCTAAACTGTCGATGCCAAGACTGACGCAGCTGTGCGCAGTGCTGGCGGTCGCCGGCGTACTGGGGGGCTGCTCGCTGGCTCCCACTTATGAGCGCCCGCAGGCGCCGGTGGAAACCTCGTATCCGGCCAATGCCGAAGGCCGCGCCGAGCTGCAGGCCGTCAACCTGGGTTGGCGCCAGTTCTTCCCCGACCAGCGCCTGCAAGCGCTGATCGCGGCCGCGCTGGAAAACAACCGTGACCTGCGTACCGCCGCGCTGAACATCGAAGAAGCGCGCGCACAATACCAGATCACCCGCGCCGACCTGCTGCCCAACCTGAACGTCACCGGCAACGCCGCGCGGTCCCGTACCGCGGCCAGCCAGTCCCTGACCGGCCAGCCGTACATCAGCAACAGCTACCAGGTGGGCCTGGCGGTGCCGGCCTATGAACTGGACTTCTTCGGCCGCGTACGCAGCCTGAAGGACGCCGCGCTGGCCAGCTACCTGTCCACCGAGGAAGCGCAGAAGTCGGCGCAGATCAGCCTGGTGGCGCAGGTGGCGCAAGCCTACCTGTCCGAGCGTTCCTACGCCGAGCAGCTGCTGCTGGCCGAGCAGACCCTGAAGTCGCGCGAGGACAACATCCAGCTGGCGCAAAAGCGCCTGGACGTCGGCGCCTCGTCGGCGCTGGACTTCCGCCTGACGCAAACCCTGGTGGAATCGGCGCGCGTGGCCAAGGCCCAGCTGGAACGCCAGCGCGCCCAGGCGGAAAACGCCCTGACGCTGCTGGTCGGCAAGAACGTCGGCGGCCTGCCGCCGGCGCAGCTGCTGTCGGATGAAAAGATCGTCACCGACATCCCGGCCGGCCTGCCCTCGGACCTGCTGACCAACCGCCCGGACATCCGCGCGGCCGAGCAGACCCTGATCGGCGCCAATGCCAACATCGGCGCCGCGCGCGCGGCCTTCTTCCCGAAGATCAGCCTGACCGGCAGCTTCGGCAGCGCCAGCAGCACGCTGGGCGGCCTGTTCGACTCCGGCTCGGGCGCCTGGAGCTTCGGCCCGCAGCTGTCCCTGCCGATCTTCGACTTCGGCCGCAACAGCGCCAACCTGGACCTGGCTGAAGTACGCAAGAACAAGGCCGTGGTGAGCTACGAGAAGACCATCCAGACCGCCTTCCGCGAAGTGGCCGACGCCCTGGTCGCCCGCGGCAGCCTGGACGACCAGGTCAAGGCGCAGGAAGCCTTCCTGAACGCCCAGCAGGAACGCCTGAAGCTGACCGACCTGCGCTTCAAGAACGGCATCGCCTCGTCGCTGGACCAGCTCGATGCGCAACGCGACCTGTTCTCGGCCCAGCAGGCCCTGATCCAGGCGCGCCAGCTGCGTTTGAACAATGCCATTGACCTGTACAAGGCCCTGGGTGGCGGTTTGAACGAGAACTCGGCGAGCGTAGCGGCGAAGTAACAGAGTCCTGTAGCAGCCGGCTGATGCCGGCACAAACAAAAAGAGCAGGCCTTCCGGCCTGCTCTTTTTGTTTTGGTGCCGCGCGCACGACGCCGCAATACCCCCCCACGCCGCGCTTCGCCCCTGATATCTAGCGCGCGCCGCCCTTGCGAAGACGCTCAAGCTCCCAACCGGACGCCATGTATTCCAGATACATCGTCACGCCCAGCTTGCGAGACTCCTCAAACGCCTCGGACGCGCCCTTCTCGTCGCCTTTCGCCAGCCGGCGCTGGCCGACAAAGAACCAGGCCTCGGTCAAGGCCATATCCTTGTCGTCGCCCTGCTTGCGTCCTGCCGCTTGCAGGATCTCATCTTCGCCCAGCGTACCCGCTACCAGGCCGAGCAGGGGCTTGGGCCAGGCCGCCGACGCGCTGGCGTCGCGCGCCAGCGTCTGCAGTTCAGCCCCGGGCTGCTGCCCCAGTCTCAGCGACGCCAAGCCATGCCACAGCATGGGATAGGAGACGACCTCGGCTTTCCCCTGTCCTGCCGAGAAGGCTTGTGCAAAATCTGCCTGGGCCTCGCGATAGTTGCCGAGATAGAAACGCGAAATACCACGCGCCTGATATACCGCGCCGTCGGTGGCGCCCAAAGCGAGTGCCCTCGTGTAGTCGGGAATGCTCTTGCCGAATTCGCCGTTATCGCGCTGCAAGTGACCACGACATTCCCAGGCACGGGCAGACGCCGGGCCTTGCTTGACCGCCTCTTCCGCGTCCGCTCTCCCCTTGGCCGCCGTTCCCAGATCCGCCCAGGTCTCTGCGCGACGGCACAGCGCCTCGACCAGGTCATCGCCCTTGAGACGTCCGGATGCAATTGCGCGGTCATATCCGGCGATCTCTTCATGCAGACGCTTCTGGATCGAATCCTTCAGCGTCGGCTTGCCCAAACCCATGAAACCGGTGCGCTTGAGCGCCGCGCGCTCCACGCCGTCGCCCTGCGGCAGCAGGGTAGTGAGCTGCTGGATCTCGCGGGCTAGCTCAACCAGCTGTTCCGGCGCGGCGGATTCGGCCAGGGTGTCGATCGACACCTCGGTCTCCGAGACGTTACCCCTGAAATTGCGGCTGATGGAGTAGTCAAAAAATGCGTTGCGCAAACGCCTGTTGAACGGATCGCGTATTACCGATACCGCTGCCGGCCAGCGAATGCTGATCTTGTAACGCAAGCGATAGGGCGCCCTCGTGATCAATGCCGGGAACGGCCGCTTGAGATTCTGCGGCAGGCTGTACAGGCCGGTCAGATTGCCTGCCACAAATTTCACCACCCAGCCGTCGGGATACTCCTTGACCGGCTTGGGCAACCGGAAGCCTGCGGTCATGGTGTAGCGGTTGTTTGCCACATCATCGGACAGCGTCGGTGCGGCGGTCAGGTCTATTCCTGGGTAACGTCGTTCGTAATTGCTCAGCGCAAATTTCCGGAGGCGTTCTTCCGACATCCGGCGCAGGTTCACCCGCATGAATTCGGCGTCACGTCCGGTCCAGCTCCAGATGGCATCCAATTTGCCGTCGGCATCGAAGGCCGGCAACTCCAGCTGCTCTTCCAACTGCATGGTGTTGCGCGCCAACGCGTCGCTCCAGTGCATCTCTTCCAGCTGCCGCGCATCATCCGATACCGGCAACACGGCGGCGCCTTCGGTCATGGTGCCCATCCTGGCCAGACTGCCTGCCTGGCCGGTCATCGTGGGATCAAGATAGTAGTCACGTCCATCCAGGCGCAGCCGCACCAGGATGTGGTCGAAGATCAGCGGGCCGGGCAAGAGCTTGGGAGCGATGCGGGGTTGTCTGATGGACGTCAGCACCGGCGTCGCGTCCAGCCCCATGGCGCGCAGCAAGGTGACCAGCAGATAGGTCTTGTCCTTGCAATCTCCAAAGCGGTCGCGCACCACATCGGCCGGAAGACGCGGTCGATGCGAGTTCTCACCGATGGAAACGGAGAAATAGCGCACTTCCTGCTGCACCCATTGCAGCACGGCTATCGCTTTTTGCTCCGCCGTGGGCAGCCGGCTCCATCCGTCGACCAAGGGCTGCATAGCCGGGGGAACCTGCACCGGCGGGAACAGGCTGCTGGCCCAGCGTGCCACACTGTTCCAGCTTTCATGGCCGCTGAACTGCAACTGGCGGTAGGCGATGAAATCAGGCGGGATCCAGTTGTCGCCGTCCGGCGCCGTATAGCCGCGCTGGGAGAATTTCAGTTTGCGCCAGCCGCCGCTTTCCGTGGCCACCGGACGAATCTCGCTGCCGCCCGCATCGCCCAGCATCTTCCAGTCGACTCTCTGCTGCGCGGGGTGATTGAGCACAACGCTGCGCAGCTCCACCGGCCAAGGACTGTCCCAGCCGGCATCCTGCGCGTAGACGCCGGCGAAGACCGGGTTGGCGCCGTCGATGGAGTAGGTGTATTGCAGCGTGTCGCCCACACGCAGGTCGGTCACCAGCAGCACGGCATTGACGCTGCCGCTGTAGACGCCCTGCTCCATCCCAAGCTCGCGCTGCAGGAAACGCACCTGCACGCTGGTGGTCTGATCCAGCACTTCCTTGCCGCGCAAAATCCGCAGGCTGTGCAAGTGCAGCTTCTGGTATTGCGGCACGAAATCGATCGCCAGCTGGCCGGCCCGCGCCACCTCGGTACTCTCGTTGATCTGTTCCGCACGGTTGACGTAGTAAGTCGGCGCATCGCCGGCGCGGAACTGGGTATCCCACAGGCGCAACACCAGCGGATCCTTGCGGGAAGTCGCGGGAATATCCATGTGCTCGACCCAGGCGGGCACCTTGTCGCCCCGGGAAAATGACTCGGCCGCCACCTGGATTTCCCGCACCGGGATATCGGGAGAAGAGACCGTCGTTTCCTGCGCCTGCACGGCCATGAAGAGACAACACGAGAACAAGGCAGCAGCTGCCTTTGCCAGCAAAGACCCCATTGAATTTCCCCAGCGTTCGTTATGTGCGGAGCGATAATCGCCCGCAATCTGATCTTGTGGTGAAGCCGCGCCATTGTACGACGCGCCGCGCATGTCGGAGGAAACGCCGCTCAAGCCGGCGAGGGGCGGCCGGAAAGCAAAGGGTGCAACAGCGCCAGAGTACGCCCTGACGCGCCCCGGTGCCGATACGCAAAATCGTGGGCGGCGTCGGCCATGCGCTGCGCGTCGGCGGCGTGCGCCAGCAGGGCCGTCCATGCGCGCATCAGTTCAGCGGAGTCGGCCACGCGCGCGGCGGCGCCTTCCGCCACCGCATCCTGAGTGATGGTCTGAAAATTGAAAGTGTGAGGACCAACCAGCACCGGCTTGCCCAGCGCAAACGCCTCGATCAGGTTCTGCCCGCCCAGCGGCAGCAGGCTGCCGCCGATGAAGGCGGCGTCGCATAGGGCATAGTAGGCGAACATCTCGCCCATCGAGTCCCCCAGCACGACATCGACGCCGTCGGCGTCAAACGCGTCCTGCATCCCGGAACGACGACGCAGCGTCAAGCCCTGCGCGCGCACCATCTCGGCCACTTCGTCAAACCGCTGCGGGTGGCGCGGCACGATCACCGTCAGCCAATCCACCTTGCCGAGCTTGCCCAGCGCGTCGAGGATCAGTTGCTCCTCGCCTTCGCGCGTGCTGGCGCACAGCAGCACCTTGCGTTCGCCGAGCGCGCGCTTCCACGCGAGTCCGCGCTCGACCATCTCGGTCGGAGGCTGCACGTCGAACTTCAAACTGCCGGTCACCTCCACATGGCGTGCGCCGAAGTCGCGCAGGCGCGCGGCGTCCGCGTCGGACTGGGCGCCGACGACGTCGATCGCCTCGGCCGCCGGGCGCAGCAGCGATGCAAACCGCTTGCCCCGGCGCAGCGAGCGTGCCGACAGGCGGGCGTTGGCCAGTATCACCGGCACGCCGTGGCGCTTGCACTGCGCCACCAGATTCGGCCAGACCTCGGTCTCCATCAGGATGCAGGCCACCGGACGGAAATGCCGCAGGAAGCGCGCGCACATGAAACCGGTGTCGTACGGCAGGAAGCTCTGCAGCACGCGCGCGCCGTGCTTGCCGAACACCTGCGCGCCGGTGGCGCGGCCGGTGGCGGTCATGCAGGTCAGGAGGATGGCGTGGCCGGGATAGTCGCGCAGCAGCGCGTCGATGAGCGGTTCGGCCGCGCGCGTCTCTCCCACCGAGACGGAGTGTACCCAAATGAAGCGCGCGTGCGGATCCGGCAGCGGCGGATAGAAACCCAGGCGCTCGCCGATATGCTGCCGGTAGCCCGGTTCTTTTTGTCCGCGGCGCCACAGGCGGAACAGGACCAGCGGCATGCCGATCCACCACAATGCGGAGTACAGCAGGCGCATCAGACGAGCGGGTGGCCGACCAGGCGGGTCAGGATGGCCAGCGGGCTGGCCTGTTGGTCGTATTGCTTGTCCGCCGGCAGATGCAGGGTCTGCTCCAGCATGTACTGGCCGGACATCACCGCGTGCGATGCCTGGTCGGAGAAGCACACCCACACCGAGCCGGCGGCGAACGGCATGGTGACCTGGCTGGCGTCTTGCTGATATTGCATGTCGCCCTTCATGCCGTCATGCAGCTGCAGCATCAGGTGGTCGTATTCGCTGCGCAGGGACTTGGTCACATGCAGCGCCTTGAGCGCGCTGGCTTGCCAGCGCACATACGGCTTGGCGCGCGGCAGGAAGCGCCGGGCCACGGTCTCGAACGGCTCGCCCACGCGCCACACGCGCGGCACGCCGTCGGGGTTGACGTTGGTGAACACGCGCAGGATGCGCTCGCCATAGTTGGGACGCGACGGGAATGCATCGACGTGCATGCGGCGGTCGTCAGCGCGCCAGGACTGGCTGCGCGTCTCAACCTGCATCGGACGATAGCTGGTCGGCGCCACGCGCAGTGCGTCGCCGTACTTGGGGAACAGGGAATGCACCAACGACAGCGCCTGCCCGCGGAAACGGCCGATCATCGCGGCCAGGGCCAGCTGCTGCTCGGTATCGCCGGCGGCGCCCTTGATGTGGCCGCGCGCGTCCAGGCTGATGTTGCGCGACTTGGGGTCGCGCACGGCCGGATCGAGCAGCTTGCGCTCGGACTCCATCAGGTCGAAGCCCAGGCGCGGAAAATACAGCACCTTGCCGGCTTCGAGCCCGGCGATCCATTCGTGGTTGGGGTTGTCGACCTGCCAGTCGGTCAGGCCGATCTCAATGATTTGCGATTCCATGGCGACATTATGCCCGCAAGCGCCGGGGCCGTGTACCCGCGCGGCTCTGTAAAAAAGCGTCAAAACGCCCGCCGCAGGCGGCTGGACGGCCATCGCCGCCAGTTTCGAAAAGGAGTTTGAGCTGCCTCAACGCATGCGCCCGGCAACAATTTCTTATCAGGACAGCAAGCCGTCCACGGCCGCCAGCACGTCCTCACCGCGCGGCGGCCGGCCTTCGTCGCCGAGATTGACGATGCTGGGCGACCAATTGCCCTCGGTCTTCCAGCGCGGAGAGTCGCAATACAACTCCACCGTCGGCTTGCAATAGGCGGCGGCGATATGGGTCAGGCCGGTATCCAGGCCCACCACCAGGCGCGCCTGCTGCACCAGGGCAACCGCCTCCATCAGCGGCAACGCCGGCAGCACCAAGGCGCCGGGGATGCCGGCTGCCAGCGCCTGCGCGGCTTGCTGCTCCTTCTGGCTGCCCCACGGCAGCAGCACCGGCAACCCGCGCCCGGACAAGGCGCGCCCCAGCGCGATCCAGTCCGCCTGCGGCCATTGCTTGGCGTCGCGCGCGGTGCCGTGGAAGAACACCGCGTAAGGCTGCTCCGGCATCCAGGGCAGGCGTTGCGGCTCGGGCGAGCGCAAGGCGAAGTCGGCCGCGCCGTCAGGCCGGTAACCCATGGCATCGGCCGCCACCAGGCGCGCGCGCATCACCGCGTGGGTGTGCAGGTCGACCTTGATGCTCTGGTCATGGAAGATGCGGGAAATCGGTTCATAGCCCGAGCCCTCCGTCGCATTGGCCAGGCCGACGCGACGACCGCCCGGGGCCAGGCGCGCCATGCGCATGACCACGCTGGTCTTGGTCAGGCCCTGGGTGTCGAACACCAGGTCGTAGGGCTCGGCGCGCAACTGGCGCCAGAAGGCCGCCATCTCGGCGCGGGTGGCGGCCGAGAACAGGCTCTTGCGCCAGCGCCGCAGCGCGATGGGGATGATGTTGCGGATGTGGGGGTTGAGCCGGACCAGGCTCGTGTATGCCTCCTCCACCACCCAGTCGATCTGGGCGTCGGGGAAGTGGCGGCGGATGTCGGCCACCATCGGCATGTTATGGACGACGTCTCCCAGCGAGGAGACGCGGACGATCAGGATCTTCAAAACTGGCCCACTGGTTCTTTATTCTGTGGGCCAGCATCTTACCCCATTAGAACGGCAATGCCACATCCGGACGCGCGGCGAGAATCACCTTGCGGAACTCGCCCTGGATGCGTTCCAGCGCCTCGGGGGTCTCGGCCTCGAAGCGCAGCACCACCACCGGCGTGGTGTTGGACGAGCGCGCCAGGCCGAAGCCGTCAGCATACTCCACGCGCAAGCCGTCGATGGTGATGATGTCTTGCGCGCCGTCAAACTTCGCGTCGCTTTGCAGCTTGCCGATCAGCGCGAAGTTTTCGCCCTCTTGCAGCTTCAGCTGCAGCTCGGGCGTGCTGACCGACTGCGGCAGCGCGTTCAGCACCGCCGACGGATCGCTCTCGCGCGCCAGCAGTTCCAGCATGCGCACGCCGGCGTAGAGGCCGTCGTCGAAGCCGAACCAGCGATCCTTGAAGAAGATGTGACCGCTCATCTCGCCGCCCAGCGGCGCGCCGGTTTCACGCAGCTTGGCCTTGACCAGCGAATGCCCGGTCTTCCACATCAGCGGCTTGCCGCCGCGCGCGGCAATCCACGGCGCCAGGTGGCGCGTGCATTTGACGTCGTATAGGATTTCCTTGCCCGGGTTGCGCGTGAGCACGTCGGCCGCAAACAGCATCAGCTGGCGATCCGGATAGATGATCTGGCCATCCTTGGTCACCAGGCCCAGGCGGTCGCCGTCGCCGTCAAAGGCCAGGCCCAGCTCGTTGTCGGTTTCCTGCAGGCAGCGGATCAGGTCCTGCAGGTTTTCCGGGTGGGCCGGGTCGGGGTGGTGGTTGGGGAAATTGCCGTCGACCTCGCAGAACAGCTCGGTGACTTCACAACCCAGCGCGCGGTAGATCTCGCCGGCGAACGCGCCGGCCACGCCGTTGCCGCAGTCCACCGCAATCTTCAGCGGACGCGCCAGCTTGACGTCGCCGATCATGCGCTTGATGTAAGCATCCTTGATGTCGTGCGTGGAATAAGCGCCCGCGCCCTTGGGGAAATCACCCTTGACGATGGCGTGGTAGAGCGCCTGGATGGTCTCACCGTGGATCGCCTCGCCGGCCAGCACCATCTTGAAGCCGTTGTAATCAGGCGGATTGTGGCTGCCGGTGACCATGATGCCGGACTGGGTGTCCAGCACATTGGTGCCAAAGTAGACCATTGGCGTAGCCACCATGCCCAGGTCGATCACGTCGATGCCGACCGACTGCAGGCCCTTGGCCAGTTCGGCCGCCAGCTCGGGACCGGAGAGACGTCCGTCGCGGCCGATGACGACCTTTTTTTGTCCTTTTGCCAATGCCGCGGCGCCGAAGGCCTGGCCGATCTGGTAGGCGACCTTGCCGTCCAGGGTTTTGTCGATGATGCCGCGGATGTCGTAGGCTTTGAAGATGGTCTGTGAAAGGAGGCTCATGGCGGCTTCAGAAGTTTAAATGGAATTGGTTTTCAGCATCGGCTGCGCCGGCGCGTCCTCGACGGCGTCGCCATGGAGCAGGCGCGCGTTGTTGACCCAGTCGACAACTTCGCCGCTGGGGACGTAGCCCGACACCAGCTTGGTCAGCAGCAGGCGAATGGCATCCACGTCATTTTTCTCGACAATCCATTGCAACTGCTCGATATGCGTCTTGAGTTCCGCCCAGGGCAGGAAATCCTCGTGCGCCTTCATGATTCGCGGATGCGCCGTCTGCTTTGCTGTTTCTCCGATCAGCAGTTCCTCATATAGTTTCTCTCCCGGACGCAAACCCATGATCCGGATCTCGATGTCGCCATCCGGCGTAGCCTGATCGCGCACGCTGAGACCCGACAGCTGCACCATGCGGTTGGCCAGATCGATGATCTTGACCGGGCTGCCCATGTCGAGCAGGAACACGTCCCCACCCTCGGTCATCGCGCCGGCCTGGATCACCAGCTGCGCGGCTTCCGGGATGGTCATGAAGTAACGCGTGACCTCCGGATCTGTCAGCGTGATGGGCCCGCCGCTCTTGATCTGCTCGCGAAACAGCGGCACTACCGAGCCGGAGGAATCGAGCACGTTGCCAAAACGCACCATGGAAAACCGCGTGCGCTCCTGCATGTCGGTGCAACCACGTGCGAACACCGGCGAGGGCGCGGCGGCCAGTGCCTGCAGCACCATCTCCGCCACACGCTTGGTCGCCCCCATGATGTTGGTCGGCCGTACCGCTTTGTCGGTGCTGACCAGGACGAAATCCCGGACTTCATATTCCAGCGCCGCCCGCGCCACGTTGAACGTACCGAATACATTGTTGCGGATACCTTCAGCCGGGTTGTGCTCCACCAGAGGAACATGCTTGTAGGCGGCGGCGTGGTAGATCGTCTGCGGCCGCCAGGTGCGGCAGATCTGGGCAATGCGGTCGTAGTCCTTGATGCTGCCGAGCAACGGAATCAGCTCGACGTTCTGGCTGCGCGACGCCATGGCGTCACTCAGATCGCGGTGAATGTCATACAGGCTGAACTCATTGTGATCCAGCAACAGCAAACAAGCCGGACCGGCGCTCAGGATCTGGCGGCACAGCTCGCTGCCGATGCTGCCCCCGGCGCCGGTGACCAGCACCACCTTGTCGGCGATGTTGCGACTGATCAGATACGGATTGGGCGGCACGGGATCGCGCCCCAGCAGGTCAAGGATATCCAGTTCATGGATGTCGGCCAGCATGACCTTCCCGCGCGCCAGATCGGTCAGGTCCGGCAAGGAGCTGACGTGAACATGGAACGGACGCAAGTTCTCCAGGATTTCGTTGCGGCGCGTACGCGAGGTCGACGGCATGGCAAGCAGCACATCGGTCACGTCAAACAGACCAATCACCGACTCCGCTTCCGAGGCCGGATACACTTTGAGCTGATTGATGAGCTTGCCGGCCATTTCCGGGTTGTCATCCAGAAAACCGATCACGGTGAACTGGCGTCGCTGCTGCAGCACGTCGGCGATCTGCGCCCCTGCTGCCCCCGCGCCATAGATCAACATGCGCGAATCACGCTGGTATTTGCGCTCACCGTCGGCGCGACTCAACCACAAGCGGGCAAAGGCACGGCTCCCACCCACCAGCGAAAACAGCAAGAGCGGCTGCAAAGCGCCGACTGAGCGCGGCACGCCCGGCAAGCCCATCCAGACCAGAAAACCGAAGAAGATGGCGCCATAGAGCGTCACCGCCTTGGCAATGGAAACCATGGCGGCAATCCCTGTGTAGCGGAAGACCGCGCGATACAGCCCGAAGCGCAGAAAGATCGGCAACATCAGCAGCGGCGCGATCTGATAGACGTGCCACTGGTAGCCCTCGGGGAAATGCAGGATGTCCAGACGCAGGGAGAACGCAATCCAGGTCGACAACAGGCAAATCCCCACGTCGACGGCAATGGCGATGCCCTGCTTGGTCTTGCGCGGCAGGTGAATGATGGTACGTCGCATGTTTATCTACTAGTGGGATACGCCTTTGCGCGACAGGACTTTGGCCGCCGTCTGCCAGATGATGTACAGGTCGAAGCCGAACGAGCGGCGCTGTAGGTATTCTTCGTCAAAACGCACTTTGACATCCAGCGGCAAGTCATCGCGGCCGTTGATCTGCGCCCACCCGGTCAGACCGGGAATGAGCCGGGAAACTCCCCGCTCGGCCCGCATCGACATCAGATCATACTGGTTGAACAAGGCTGGCCGCGGGCCGACGAAGCTCATGTCGCCCTTGAGAATGCACCACAGCTGCGGCAACTCGTCGAGGCTGGTCTTGCGGAGAAAGCGCCCGATCGGCGTGAGATACGCATCGGGATCGGAAAGCAGGTGCGTGGCAACGGCCGGTGCATTGACTCGCATCGTGCGGAACTTGGGCATGTCGAACAGCACATCATCCTTGCCCACTCGCTTGGACCAATATATGGCCGGCCCCGACGATGTCATCCTGACGCACAGCCCGATAATCAAACAGGGAATGGAAAATACAACCAAGGCGCCCAAAGCGCAGGTTATATCAAAGGCTCGCTTCATGCACATAAGACCGAATTTTATAATGTAGGCGAAATTTTAAACGAGCCAGCCTCCCAGATATAGCGTCTTTGCGCCAGATGCAATAATTCCAACAATAAATAACTGCGCCAGCAGCCCCGCCCTGCGAGAACGACTTATGGTACGATAGCGGATTCGTTCATTGGTTGAACATAGTATTGCGCCGTGCCCATTCCAATAAAACCAACCGCCGCAGAATCGCCGATGTCGCCCCAGATTTCCACGTCCGAAGTGCAACTGCATGTCTTACGGCTACTGGCCCAGAACCCGCAGATCAAACAGCGCGAAGTGGCGACCGAACTCGGCATGAGCCTGGGCAAGGTCAATTACTGCATCAAGGCCTTATTCAACAAAGGCTTCATCAAGGTCGACAACTTCAAATCGAGCAAGAACAAGCTAAGCTACATCTATCTCCTGACACCGGCGGGGATTGCGGCCAAGGCGGAGCTCACGGGTCAGTTCCTGAAAGTAAAGATGCTCGAATACGAAGCGTTGCAGCACGAGATCGAGACATTGCGAGCAGAGTGGATCAGCCACCAGGAACCCGTCTGACGCGGCGCCGCCTTCCGGCTCTTCTCGGGGAGGGCTCCTAATGCGACCAAGCCGGCGCGTCCGGCTTGCTCTTCTGTCCACACAGCAAGGCTTTTACCAGTATGAATGATTCCCATCACGCGGCCGCCAGGATTTACGTCGCAGGACACCGCGGCATGGTCGGCTCGGCCATCGTCCGCAAACTCAAGGCCATGGGCCATGAGCACATCATCGTACGCACGCACGCCGAACTGGACCTGACCAGCCAGGCAGCGGTACGCGAGTTCTTCGACGCCGAACGCCCCGACCAGGTATACCTGGCCGCCGCCAAGGTCGGCGGCATCATGGCCAACAACTCGTATCCGGCCGATTTCATCTACGACAACCTGATGATCCAGGCCAATGTCGTCGACGCGGCCTTCCGCGCAGGGGTCAAGAAGCTGCTGATCCTCGGTTCCAGCTGCATCTATCCGAGGCTGGCGCCCCAACCGATGACCGAGACCGCCCTGCTGACCGGCACACTGGAACCGACCAACGAGCCCTATGCAGTCGCCAAGATCGCCGGCATCAAATTGTGTGAGAGCTACAACCGCCAATACGGGCAAAGCCACGGCATCGACTATCGCAGCGTGATGCCCACCAATCTCTATGGCCCGGGCGACAACTATCACCCGCAGAACTCCCACGTGATCCCGGCGCTGATCCGCCGCTTCCACGAAGCCGCGCGAAGCCGCGCGCCGGAAGTCCTGATCTGGGGCACGGGAACGCCGCTGCGCGAATTCCTGTTTGTTGATGACATGGCTGCGGCCAGCGTGCATGTCATGGAACTGTCTCCCGAGGTTTATCAGCGCCATACCCAGCCCATGCTGAGCCACATCAATGTCGGCTTCGGCAGCGACGTGACCATCAAGGCGCTGGCCGAGCTGATCGCGCACACTGTCGGTTATGAAGGCCGGATCGCCTTCGACCACGACAAGCCCGATGGCGCTCCGCGCAAGCTGATGGACAGCTCCCGCCTGGAATCGCTTGGCTGGAAAGCGGAAATCGATTTGCAGCAAGGCCTACGCATCGCTTATCAAGACTTTTTAAACACGTATTCGTCATGACCACAACTTCTCAATCTTCCCGCAAAGTTGCTCTCATCACTGGCGTCACGGGCCAGGATGGCTCCTATCTGGCCGAATTCCTGCTGGAGAAAGGCTATGTCGTGCACGGCATCAAGCGCCGCGCCAGTTCGTTCAATACGCAACGCGTGGATCACATCTATCAGGATCCGCACATTGAAAACTCGAACTTCAAGTTGCACTACGGCGACCTGAGCGACACCAGCAACCTGATTCGCATCATCCAGGAAACCCAGCCCGACGAGATCTACAACCTCGGTGCGCAAAGTCATGTGGCGGTCAGTTTTGAAAGCCCGGAATACACGGCCGACGTCGATGCCATGGGCACGCTGCGCATCCTGGAAGCGATCCGTATCCTGGGCATGGAAAAGAAGACCCGCTTTTACCAGGCCAGCACCAGCGAACTGTACGGCCTGGTGCAGGAAACCCCGCAAAAGGAAACGACGCCTTTCTACCCGCGCAGCCCCTACGCGGTGGCCAAGATGTATGCGTACTGGATCACGGTCAATTACCGCGAAGCCTATGGCATATACGCCTGCAACGGCATCCTGTTCAACCACGAAAGCCCGCGCCGCGGCGAGACCTTCGTCACCCGCAAGATCACGCGTGGACTGGCCAACATCAGCCAGGGTCTCGAAGACTGCCTCTATATGGGCAATATTGACGCCCTGCGCGACTGGGGCCACGCACGCGACTATGTGCGCATGCAATGGCTGATGCTGCAGCAGGATGTGCCCGAAGATTTCGTCATCGCCACCGGCGTGCAGATCAGCGTGCGCCAGTTCATCGAGAAGACTTCCGCCGCGCTGGGCATGCAGCTGACGTGGAAGGGCGAAGGCGTGGACGAGGTCGGCTATTGGAACGAGCGCCCCATCGTCCGGATCGATCCTCGCTATTTCCGTCCGACCGAAGTCGAGACCTTGCTGGGCGACCCGTCCAAGGCCAAGCAAAAGCTGGGCTGGGTGCCGGAGATCACGGTCGACCAGATGGTCGAGGAAATGGTGGCGCACGATCTGTCGCAAGCTAAGCAGGTCGCGCTGCTCAAGCAACATGGCTTTGAAATCCCCGTGAGCGCCGAATAAGATGAAAGCTGTGATCCTGGCCGGCGGACTCGGCACCCGCATTTCGGAAGAGACGGACATCAAGCCCAAGCCGATGGTCGAAGTCGGCGGCATGCCGATCCTCTGGCACATCATGAAGATCTATTCCCAGTACGGGGTCAATGACTTCATCATCTGCTGCGGCTACCGGGGCTATGTCATCAAGGAGTACTTCGCCAACTATTTCCTGCACATGTCCGACGTCACGTTCGACATGAGCCAGAACCGGATGGAAGTGCTCCACCGCTACGCCGAGCCATGGAAGGTGACGCTGCTCGATACCGGCATGGACACGATGACCGGCGGCCGCCTCAAGCGCGCCGCCCCCTATCTCAAGGATGAAGAGGCGTTCTTCTTTACCTATGGCGACGGCGTGGGCGACGTGGATATCGGCAAACTGCTGGCGTTCCACAAATCGCAGAACACGCTGGCGACACTGACGGCGACCTTCCCGCCGGGCCGCTTCGGCGCGCTGGACCTGGCCGGCAACAAGGTCGGCAGCTTCAAGGAAAAACCCAAGGGTGACGGCAACATGGTCAACGGCGGCTTCTTCGTGCTGTCCCCCAAGGTCATCGATCTGATCGCCGGAGACAGCACCGTATGGGAAGCCGAACCGCTGGAGTCGCTGGCGACCCAAGGTCAACTGTCGGCCTACCGCCATGAGGGCTTCTGGCAGCCGATGGATACGCTGCGCGACAAGAACCACCTGGAAAGCCTGTGGCGCAGCGGCAAGGCGCCGTGGAAGGTCTGGCAATGAACAGCGCCTTCTGGGAGGGCCGCCGCGTCTTCCTGACCGGCCATACCGGCTTCAAGGGAAGCTGGCTGTCTCTCATGCTCCAGCAGGCCGGCGCGCATGTCACCGGTTTCGCACTGCCGCCGCCGACCCAGCCCAACCTGTTCGAACAGGCCGACCTGGCCGCCGGCATGACATCGATCACGGGCGACGTTCGCGACTTCGCGGCGCTGCAGGCAGCGATGCGCGATTGCCGTCCCGAGATCGTGCTTCACCTGGCGGCCCAGCCGCTGGTGGGCTACTCTTACCAGCATCCGGTGGAAACCTACGCCACCAATGTCATGGGCACGGTGCACCTGATGGAAGCCGTGCGCCAGACCGGCGGTGCGCGCGCGGTGGTCAACGTGACCACCGACAAGTGCTACGAGAACCGTGAGTGGTCCTGGCCCTACCGCGAAAACGAGACGCTGGGCGGCCATGACCCTTACAGCAACAGCAAGGCCTGCTCGGAACTGGTCAGCGCCTGCTTCCGCGACTCCTTCTTCCCGCGCGCCGAATTTGACAGCCATGGCGTGGCGGTAGCCACAGCGCGCGCCGGCAACGTCATCGGCGGCGGCGACTGGGCCGCGAACCGGCTCATTCCCGACATCCTGGCCGCCTTCGGTCGCGGGGAAGCCGCCGACATCCGCTCGCCCGCTTCGGTGCGCCCCTGGCAGCACGTGCTCGAGCCGCTGTCCGGCTATCTCGCGCTGGCCGAGTCGCTGCACGAACACGGCCCGCATTACGCTGAAGCGTGGAATTTCGGCCCGCGCACCGACGACGCACGCCCGGTCGCCTGGATCGCGGACAAGATGGCCTCGCTATGGGGCGACGGCGCCAGCTGGCGGCAGGCGGCAAGCCTGCAGCATCATGAAGCCGGGCAACTCAGGCTGGATAGCTCCAAGGCGGCCGAGCGCCTGGGATGGCAGCCCCGGCTGCGCCTCGAAGAGGCGCTGCGCATGACCGTGGAATGGTCAAAACAATATTTGAACGGCGCGGACCTCCGCGCCCTTACCCAGGATCAGATCCGCCATTACGGATCGCTCACTCAAGCAGACTAAGCTATGCAACAGGCCAAAACCCAATTGATCCGCCAACAGATCGCCGCACTGGTCGACGAATATGCCGCGCATGCGCTGGCGCCGAAAGCCTTTGAGCCCGGGGTGACCCACATCCCGCCCTCCGGCAAACTGCTCGACTCCGCCGAACTGAAGATGATGGTGGAAGCTTCGCTCGACGGCTGGCTGACCACCGGCCGCTTCAACGATCAGTTCGAGGCTGCTCTGGCGAAATTCCTCGGCGTGAACTACCTCATCACCGTCAATTCCGGCTCCTCCGCCAACCTGGTGGCATTTTCCGCGCTCACCTCCCCCAAGCTGGGCGAGCGCGCCATCAAGCAGGGCGATGAAGTCATCGGCGTGGCGGCCGGCTTCCCGACCACCGTCAACCCCATCCTGCAATTCGGCGCGATCCCGGTATTCGTCGACGTGGAGCTGGGCACCTACAACATCGATGCCGGCAAGATCGAAGCAGCGATCACGCCCAAGACCAAGGCGATCATGCTGGCCCACACGCTGGGCAACCCCTACAACCTGTCGGTCATCACGGCGCTGTGCAAGAAATACGGCCTGTGGCTGATCGAAGACTGCTGCGACGCGCTGGGTTCGACCTATGACGGCAAACTGGTGGGCACCTTCGGCGACATCGGCACCCTGAGCTTCTACCCGGCCCACCACATCACCATGGGCGAGGGCGGCGCGGTCTTCACCAACAACCCCGAACTCAAGCAGATCGCTGAAAGCTTCCGCGACTGGGGCCGTGACTGCTACTGCCCTCCGGGCAAGGACAATACCTGCGGCAAACGTTTCTGCTGGAAACTGGGACGCCTGCCCGAAGGCTACGACCACAAATACACGTACAGCCATCTCGGCTACAACCTGAAGATCACCGACATGCAGGCGGCATGCGGCCTGGCGCAGCTGGCCAAGGCCCCGTCCTTCATCGAGCGCCGCAAAGCGAACTTCGCGCGCCTGAAGGCCCGCCTGAAAAGCTGTGAAGAATTCCTGATCCTGCCGGAAGCCACGCCCAACAGCGATCCGTCCTGGTTCGGTTTTCCCATCACCCTGCGCGAGAACGCACCGGTGAGCCGCGTCGACCTGCTGACCTACCTCGACCAGGAAAAGGTCGGCACGCGCTTGCTGTTCGCCGGCAATCTGACGCGCCAGCCCTACATGGAAGGTCGCCAGTACCGCATCAGCGGCGAACTGGTCAACACCGACATCGTCATGAACAGCACCTTCTGGATCGGCGTCCAACCGTCGCTGACGGACGCGATGCTCGACTACACGGCCGAGAAGATCGAGCAATTCCTGGGCGTCAACTTCTAAGCGCGCCATGAGCCGTCCGACCTCCTTCGCCCCGGCCGACCTGCGGCGCACCGTGCTGGATATGGCTTACGCCGGCTCCACGGTGCACATCGCCTGCGCGTTCTCGATCGTGGAGCTGCTGGCGGTGCTGTACCGCTCGCACCTGCGCTATCCGGATGACGTTCCGACCCACCCCGGACGCGACTACCTCGTGCTCAGCAAAGGACACGGCGTCATGGCCCAGTATGCATGCATGCTGGAGAAGGGCTGGCTCAAGCGCGCCGACGTCGAGCGCTATTTCGCCGACGGCACCAAGCTCAAGGGTCTGTCCGACTCCCGCGTGCCCGGTCTGGAAGTGACGTCGGGTTCGCTCGGCCACGGTTTTTCGGTCGGCGTCGGCCTGGCGCTTGCCGCCAAGATGGACGGCACCGGCCAGCGTACTTATGTGCTGGTGGGAGACGGCGAACTCAACGAAGGACCGATCTGGGAAGGCGCGCTGTTCGCCGCGCATCACGAACTGCGCGACCTGATCGTGATCGTCGACGCCAACGGCTTCCAGGCCATGGGCAAGACTGAGGATGTGTTGCGCCTGGATTCCATCGAAGACAAATTCTCCAGCTTCGGCTTCGAGACTATCTCGGTCGACGGACACGACCAGCAACAGATCGATACCGCGTTCGAGCAATTGAAACGAAGCCAATCTCCCGCCCCCAAGGCCGTAGTGGCGCGCACGGTCAAGGGGCGCGGCGTGCCCTTCATGGAACATGACAACCGGTGGCATTACACCCGCCTGGACGCCGGCACCTACGCCGACGCGATCCGCCATCTTTCGGACGAGCCGACATGAGAAACGCCTTCAGCGATACCCTGGTCGAACTCGCCAGGAAGGATCCGCGCGTGCTTCTGCTGACCGGCGATCACGGCTACGCACTGTTTGACGCCTTCCGCCGGGAGTGCCCGAAGCAGTACATCAACGCCGGCATTGCCGAACAGAACATGGTGGGCATGGCAGCCGGGCTGGCCAAGGCCGGTTTCAAGCCGTTCGTCTACGGGCTGAGCGCCTTTGTGCCGGTGCGCGTGATCGAGCAGATCAAGATCGACATCGCGCACGACAATCTCGGGGTGGTCCTGCTCGGCGACGGCGCCGGCTTTGTCTACAGCCATCTTGGCACCAGCCATCAATCCACCGAAGACATCGCCTGCAGCCGCGCGATCGCGAATCTGGCCGTGTACTCTCCGGCCGACCGCTTTGAAATGGCCGCCTGCATGCGCCTGGCGTATGCCGCCCGCAGCCCCGTCTACCTGCGTATGGGCAAGAGCGACCGCGGCGACGTGCACGCAGCCCCGGTCGACGGGCTGCAGCCCGGTCAGCTGCTGTGCGTAAAGCCTGGCCGGCCTGGCGCCGCGGCGCTGCTGGCGACAGGCTCCATGGTGATCGCCGCACAACGCCTGGCCGAACAACATTTCCCCGACGCGTCTGTCTGGAGCGTTCCGTTTATCAAACCGGCTGCGGTCGATGAGATCGCCGCGCTGTGCCGCGACAGCGCCTGCATCGTCACGCTGGAAGAGCACTCCGTCATCGGCGGACTGGGCTCCATGGTGGCCGAGATCGCCTGCGATGCGGCGCCGGTCCGGGTGTTGCGCATCGGTGTACAGGACCGCTTCACCGAAGATTGCGGCACTTACGCCCACCTGCTCAAAGAGCACGGCCTGGACGATGAATCGGTGCGCCTGCGCATCGCTGCGTTCCTCGGAGCCCACTGAGCATGCGCATCGCCCTGCTCGGCGCCTCCAGCCAGATCGCGCGCGACCTGGCGCCGCTGTTCGCGCGCGAAGCCGATGTCGAACTGACGCGCTTCGTACGCGACCTTGAGGCCGACGCCGCCTGGCGCCGAATTGCAGGCGCTGACAACGTCCCCGCCGCGCTCCCGCTGGCCGACTTCGATACGGCAGGAAGTTTCGACGCAGTCATCAACTTCATCGGCGCTGGCGACCCCGCCCGCGCCGCCGCGCTGGGCAAAAGCATCCTCGACATTACGCGGCAATACGACGAATTGGTCATGTCTTACCTGCAGCGTCATCCTGCGTGCCGTTATCTGTTCCTCAGCAGCGGCGCCGCCTACGGGGCCGACTTCGAACAGCCCGCCGACGTCTCCACCCCGGCCTCGTTCCCGATCAACGATCTGGGTGCGCAGCACTGGTACGGACTGGCGAAATTCCACGCCGAATGCCGCCACCGGGCCTCGCCCGAGCTGGCCATTGCCGACATTCGCGTGTTCAGCTACATCAGCCGCAACCTGGACATCGACAGCCGCTTCCTGGTCACCGATATCGCCCGCGCGCTGGCGTCGGATCAAACGCTAAGCACCTCACGCCAGGACATCATGCGCGACTACATCTGCCCGGAGGACCTCTTCGCGCTGATGCGCAGCGTGCTTGCGGCGGCGCCGGCCAACGTCGCGCTTGACTGCTACAGCCGCGCCCCGGTTGGAAAAATGCAGCTGCTTGAGCATCTTGCAGCGCAACTTGGCCTGCGCCATGCGCTCATCGACGCGCCCGCCGGCGTCAATGCGACCGGCCTCAAACCCAATTATTTTTCAAATCACCGAAAGGCCGCCCAGTTCGGTTACTCGCCGCGCTTCGATTCTCTCACGGCAGTGACGGACGCGATCGGGCACATCCTTTCCCAAAGCAGAAAAAACGATGTCTAACCCCCATTCCGACAAGACCTGGACCACCGTCATCAATGCCGGCGCCAACCGCTCCGCATCCAGGATGCGCGAGCTGTGGAAGGCGCGCGACCTGATCTACCTGTTCGTGCGGCGCGACTTCGTCACGTTCTACAAGCAGACCATCCTCGGCCCGCTGTGGTTCTTCATCCAGCCGCTGATGACGACGCTGGTCTTTACGGTGATCTTCGGGCGCATCGCCAACATTCCCACCGATGGCATCCCGCCCTTCCTGTTCTACATGTCGGGCATCATCCTCTGGACCTATTTGTCTTCCAGCATCGAAAAGACGTCGACCATCTTCGTCGAACAACAGGCGGTCTTTTCCAAGGTCTATTTCCCGCGCCTGTCGGTGCCGATTTCCATCGTGATCAGCAAGGTCTTCTCGTTCTGCATTCAGTTCGCGACCTTCCTCGGGTTCCTTGCCTACTACTGGCTCACCGGCGCCAACATCCACACGCATTGGTGGGCCATCCTGATCATGCCGCTGCTGCTGATCTACGTGGCCGTGCTGGCCATCTCCATCGGGCTCATCGTGTCCGCGCTGACCACCAAATACCGCGACCTGGCCTTCATGGTCACCTTTGGCGTGCAACTCTGGATGTATGCCACGCCCATCGTCTACCCGATGTCGCAAGCCCCCGAGCGGCTGAAATGGATACTGTCGGCCAATCCGATGTCGTCCCCCATCGAACTTTTCCGCTATGCCTTCCTTGGCACCGGCAGCATCTTCGTGCCGGCGGTCATCGCAGGCCTGGCCACCACCACCGCCCTGCTGCTGATCGGCGCCAAGCTGTTCAGCAATGCGGAAAAGACTTTTGTCGACACGATCTAAAGAATTGAAGAACAGCATGACCGAGAAACCTCAGATCGCCATCCAGATTGACCGCGTCTCCAAAGAATATCGCCTGGGCACGATCGGCCACGGCACGCTCTATCGCGACCTGCAAAGCTGGTGGGCGAAAATCCGCGGCCGGCCGGACCCGAATGCCCTGGTCTTCGCCGACAACGATCCGACCGCCGGCAAGAAGAACCTGAACCAGCGCTTCAAGGCGCTGGATGAAGTATCGCTGGATGTCCACAAGGGCGACATCATCGGCGTGATCGGCCGCAACGGCGCCGGCAAGTCGACCTTGCTCAAGCTGCTCTCGCGCATCAGCACGCCCAGCAGCGGCGAAATCCGCATCAGCGGACGCATCGCGAGCTTGCTGGAGGTCGGCACCGGCTTCCACGCCGAGCTGACCGGCCGCGAGAATGTCTACCTGAACGGCACCATCCTCGGGATGACCCGGGAAGAAATCGATGGAAAGTTCGACGAGATCGTCGCCTTTTCAGAGTTGGAAAAATTCATCGACACGCCGGTCAAGCGCTACTCTTCCGGCATGACGGTGCGGCTGGCGTTTTCCATCGCCGCACACCTGGAGCCTGAAATCCTGATCGTCGACGAGGTGCTGGCGGTGGGCGACACGTCCTTCCGCAAGAAATGCATCGGCAAGATGCAGGGCATCTCGCGCGATCACTCCCGCACCATCCTGTTCGTAAGCCACGACATGGGCGCGATCCGCAACCTGTGTACGCGCGGCGTCGTGCTGGAAAAAGGCAAGGTGATCTACGACGGCAACGTCGAAACCGCGGTCAAGACCTATAGCGAGATCAACAAGGACGAAGACCGCAAGGACGGCGTCTTCGAGTTCGACAAGGGAAGCCGCACGTTCCCGGTCCGCATTTCCAAGGCAACCCTGCGCAACGGCAAGGGCGACATCACCTCGCACGTCGAATCCATGGACGCCGTCACCCTCAGCGTGGCGCTGGACGGCGAGCCGCCGCAGGGCGGCTTCAACCTGGAGTGGCGACTGTATTCCTACCGCGGGGAGGCGCTGGCCTACGGCTCCAGCTACGCCCTGGACGCCAAGACCTACGGCCCGGAAGACCGGGAGATCCATTGCCGCATCGACAGCCTGCCGCTGGCAGCCGGTGAATATCATCTCACCCTGATGCTGCGCATCTGGGGCCAGGAAGCCTGGGACTACATCGAGCGCGCAGTGCTCTTCGAAGTGCTGCCGCGCCCGCACGAACAGACCGGATTTGAATACATGCTGGAGAGCTCCGGTCCGTTCCGGATTTCCCAGGAATGGTATTGACGCGTTGAATCGAGGAAAAAGACAGTAATGGCGACGACAAAGGATCAGCGCATCCATATTTCCATGATCATGTACGGGGGTCTTTCCTACGGCGGCGCGCATCGCCAGACCATCCGGCTGGCCTGCGCGCTGGACCGCACCCGTTTTGCGATCAATTATTTCTGGTGCAAGCCGAACCAGGACCTGAACTCCGACTTCGTCTGGCCGGAACTCGACTATTCCAACATCGAGCTGATGCGCAGCCACGGCATCAATGTCATCGAGTTCAAGACGCAGACGCGTGACATCGCCAACAAATACCACCCGTGGATCAACACCACCTTCTTCGAAGAATACGCCAAGGTGCGCACCGATCTGGTGTTCGCCAGCAGGGGCGGCTATCCGGAATATCCGTTCATCAAGTTGCGCGAGCCCATCATCGAATGGAATATCTTCGGCTGCGCTGATCCGTCACCCAATATGGTCTGCTCGGCGGCGATCAGCCATTGGGCGCACGCCAACTGGAAAAAGGCGGGACTCCCCCTCGATGCCGAGATCATCTATCCAGCGGTGCCGGGGCCGGCGGATGTCAGCGACCTGCGCGCCAAACTTGGCATCGGCGACGACGCCGTCGTGCTTGGCTTTCACCAGCGCCAGGACGACCACATCTATGGCGACCATGCGCTCAGGGCCTATGCGGCCGCACTGCCGACGCTGCAAAAGCCGAGCAGCTTCATCATCGTGGGCGGTTCGCCCAAGTATCGTGCGCTGGCCGCCGAACTGGGCGTGGACGTTCACTTCCTGCCCATCGCCAAGGAATACGAAGACGTTTCCAGCTTCCTTCACACGCTGGATATCTTCGCCCACTCGGGCGGCGCTGGCGAGGCTCACGGCACGGTCATCCAGGAAGCGATGATGCACGGCCTGCCCTCGATCACCATGCTGCTCGAAGGCAAGGCCGACGGCCAGGTCGGCACCATGGCCGGCACCGGCCTGGTGACGCGCACGGTCGGCGAATATGCCCAGGCCATCACCGATCTGGTCAATGACGGCGACCGCCGCCACGCGCTGGGCGCGCAGGCGCGCGCGATCGCCAGCGAGCGCTACGCGATCGCGCCGGTGACGCGCCGCTTCGAGGAGATCTTCACGGAAAAGGCCGCCGCCTATCGTGGCCGTCGCTTCTCCCCTCTCAACAGGGTGGCGCTGGACTTCATGATCGAGAGCAGCCCTTTCCTGAAAAAGCTGCGCGCGCGCCTGCCGTTCCTGCGACGCTTCATCTGACAGAATCCGCCAACATGAACGCCGACCGCCGTGCCGCCAACGTCACAGACGCCCTGCGTCTGCTGGGCGCATTGTGCGTCGTCTGGTACCACAATCCGCTGTACTGGAACCTGCAAGGCCATTTGGCTTCGGTGGATACGGTCAAGATGGTGGTGCTGGGGTGGTCGATGCCGTTCTTCTACGCGACCTCGGCCAGGTTCGCTTTCACCGGCAAGTCACCGGCGCGTCTGCTGCCGCGCATGGCGACCCTGCTGGGGCTGGTCATCTTCTACACGGCGCTGTATGAACTGGCGCACTGGCGCAGCGAAACCGGACTGGTGGCGCGCTGCCTGGGCGACGCCGGCGGCTGCTCCGCATCGCTGGTTTTCGACACCCTGCGCAATGTCGGCAATACGCCCGGCTACTACCTGTCGGATCTGCTGTCGATGTATCTGCTGGCCTGCCTGGCAGGCATCAGTCCGGCGCTCGGCTGGATCATGGCCGGCGCAGCCTGGATCGCGCTGCTGCTGGGCCAGGTCAAACTGGGAGGCCTGTTCCTGAACCCGCTGGCGCTGGGCTGTCTGTCAGTCGCCCTGCTCTACCGCCTCCTGCTTGCGCCGCGACTGCGCGCCATGCCGCGGCTGCGACTGCCGGCGCCGATGGTGCTGCCGCTTCTGGCGCTGCTGCCGCTGGTCTGGGGCGCAGCCAATGTACTCCTGGCGCAAAACGACTATTGGCGCGACACTGGCCGTATTGTCCTGTTCGGCCTGTTGCTGCTGCCGTTCCTGGCCATTGACGACGGTTCGGAAAGCGACTCGCGCCTGCTGGCAGTACTGTCGCGATGGGGGCGGCAGTACGCCTTCGGCATCTTCATCTTCCACCAGCTGTGCTTCGACCTTCTGGGCGCGCGCGCAGCGGCGTGGGTCCAGCGGCTGTTGCACGTCCAGGATGAACTGGGCCTGTACCTGGTGGCCGGCGTAGCGGCGACGCTTGCGGCCCTGGCCCTCACCGCGCTGACAAGAAAGATGGCGCCGGCATTGCTGGCATCCTGAATCCAGACACCACTATCAAATCAAAACTTTCGGAGCCTCACATGCGACACCTGCTGCGCACCACCATCGCAAAAATGAAGAAAAAGTGGACCGACACCTATTATTCCGAGGTACTCGGCATCCACGGCCAATACGGCGAGGACATCATCCTCGACCGCCTGATGGGCAATCCCGGCAGCGGCTTTTATATCGACATCGGCGCCAACGATCCCAACAAGTTCAGCAACACGCTGCGCTTTTATGAACGCGGCTGGTCGGGCATCAACGTCGAGCCGAATCCGGTCAAGCATCGCGACATCTGCGCCGCCCGCCAGCGCGACACCAACCTTAACGTTGGCGTGGGCCCCGATGCCGCAGTGTTGCCGTTCTATGTGATCGATCCGGATACGCTCTCCACGTTCGACAAGAAAGTCGCCGACGTCGCCGTGCGCGAAGGTTTCAAGCTGGCCCAGACGCTCGACGTTCAGGTCATCCGGCTGGACGATATGGTCGCCGAACATGGCCGGGGTCGCGCAATCGACTTCATGTCCATCGACGTGGAAGGCTTCGAGGTGCCGGTGCTGTCCAGCAACGACTGGAGCAAGCACCGCGCCCGCTTCGTGATGCTGGAGGTCAATCGCGCCGAAGTTGAAATCGATGCGTTCATGTCGGGCATCGGCTATATCGACATCTTCAGCAACGGCACCAACAAGATCTATGCCGACGCGCAACGCTATCGAAACGGATCAGCGGCGCAATGAAGATCGCCCTCTGCAACGACATCTTTGAATTCGGTGGAAACCGCCTGGCCGACAGGCGCTGGGCGGGACGCTTTCCCGGCGCGGGCTGGGCCAGCGTGTTCTTCGAACTGGCCGCGCAGCGCGGCTGGGAAGTCGCCTCGGGCGAGATTGCGCTGTCGCACGTGCAGTGCGGCTACTGGCGCGCGGACGAGGTGCTGGTAGTGCAGGAACTTGATTCCGCATGGGGCGCGCGCCTGCGCGAAGCTGGCTGCCGTCCGCTGCTGCTGACCTGCCTGGAGTCGCCGCTGTACGCCAGCCTGTTCTTTGACCGCTGGCAATCGCTGGCGGCCTCGTTCCGCCACTACATGGTGCCGGCATCCGACGCCGCGCGCGCCGACGTCGCCGGCCACGCGCGCGGATGGCCGCTGCGCTTCCCCTGCTACTGGCAGCAGCAACGAAGCGCTCTTTCCGATTGGGCCACGCGCCCGGGCGATGTGGTCCTGGTCGCCGCCAACAAATACTGGAGCCATGAGGATCTCGCCGCCGCGCCGTCGTGGACGCGGCCGCGCAGCTACATTCAGTGGCGCCGCCATGACGCGATGGTGAAAGCGTCCCCGTCGCGTCGCCAGGCGCAGCGACAACAGCTGCACGACGCTCGTCTGGAAGCGATCACGGCGCTCAGCGCAGCCGGCATGCTGGACCTTTACGGCTCAGGCTGGGATCGGCTTTCGGTCTTGCCCCGCAGGTGGCAACAGCGGCTGGCCGATGTCAGTCTTCCCTATCGCGGCAAGGCTGCCGACAAGCATCAGCTGCAGTCCGGCTTCAAATTTGCCCTGTGCTTTGAAAACGTGTCCGCGCCCGGCTACGTCACCGAGAAAATCATCGAGGCGCTGGTCGCCGGCGCCATTCCGGTCTATCTGGGAGCGCCTGACATTGCCGATCACGTCCCGGCGAATGCCTTCATCGATGCCGGCCGGCTGGCGTCGATGGCCCAACTGCCGGAGACGCTCAACGCCGTCTCCGCGCAGGATGCGGCACGCATGATCGCCGCCGGCCAGGATTTCCTGGACAGCGAGGCG
This sequence comes from Herbaspirillum sp. LeCh32-8, assembly GCF_017814915.1. Classification (GTDB taxonomy): domain Bacteria; phylum Pseudomonadota; class Gammaproteobacteria; order Burkholderiales; family Burkholderiaceae_D; genus Herbaspirillum. The sequence continues at coordinate 85,315 of NZ_JAGIPZ010000004.1, forward strand.
GGCCGCATGCACGCCTATGAAGGGTTCGCCGACTGGGTCGCCACGCTGGCGCAGGAGGCAACCCATGTCGTTTGATGCCACCGACATCGACATCTTCGTATTGACCTACAACCGCGCAGACCTGCTGCCGGCCACGCTGCGCAGCCTGTTGGCGCAAAGCGCCCGGGGCGCTGCCATCACGGTGCTGGATAACGCCAGCACCGATGGCACCGAGGCGGCAGTACTGGAATTTCGCACGGCCGGCGTGCGCTACGAGCGCGCCCCCGCCAATCTCGGCTGGGCCGGCAATCTGGCGCGCGCGCAGGCGCTGGCGCAGCGACGCTGGACGCTGGTGTTCCACGATGACGACCTGCTTCACCCGCAGTATCTGGAGTACGCGCTGCAAGCCATCAACAGCATGCCGGAGCTCGGCCTGCTGGCCAGCGCCATGAGTTTCGACAGCGCTCCCGATGAGTCCAACTGGCCGATCACGCCGCCGCGAACCCTGTTGTGCCGCGAGGCGGGTGATCTTGCCGCGCTGCTGTATGAAGGATTCCCGATACATTTCGGCTCTGCGCTGTATCGCAGCGACGTCCTGCGCTCCCTGACATGGGAGAGCGCCCAATACGGCAAGATCGCCGACCGCCCTTTCTTGCTGGCTGCGGCGGGCAGGCAGGCGACGCTGGTCTTTGTCAGTCCGCTGGTGCGCTACCGCGTGCATGCCAACCAGGACAGCGGCAGCGCCGAAACCGGACCGTTCTCGCCGCAGCTGGCGGCATTGCACCGCTGCTATCGCCGCCACACCGGCGAAAATCCGCTGTCGGTGCGGGGCCGCTGCTTCCTGCGCCACAATTATCGGGCCATCCGTGACGAGTTCTCACGTTTGCCGTCGGTCGACCGGGCCCGTTTTGCCTCGCTGTCCGAGTACCTGGATTTCGTGCGACAAGAAGGCGGCTGCACCCGCTTTTCGCTGGTAGCCGGGAGATTGGCGCTGGCGCTGGCCGCCATGCAGCGCACACTTTGCGCCTACGGCCGCGCCCTCGCGCGCAGGATGGGCGCATGACGACCGCATACACAGGCGCAACGAGCACGATGCTCACGGTTCTGACAGAACCGACGCCCTTCTTCAACGCCGGCGGACCGTGGCGCAACCTGAACCGTGCATTGCCCGGCCGCGCGCGCGCATGGCTGACGCGCGCATGGCGCCGCCCGGTGGGCGGACACGCTGCCGTAACACGCAGCCTGCTCGACGGCCTGCGCTCGCTGGCAGCGCCCCACAACTACAACCCGCCGCTCGCCTCCCGCATCGCCGCGCACTGCGTGGTGCTCAGCAACGCCGAGGCGCTGCGCCAGGCCATCCAGCTCAAGCGCAGCGGTCGCATCCGGCGCCTGCTGGCCGGCCCCAACTTGTTTACCTTGCCGACCGAAATGGACGGCTTGCTGACCAGTCCGGAAGTGGATGTCTGCCTGGTGCCGTCGGCATGGGTCAAAGAGCTTTACCTGTCGATGGCGCCCGCCTTGGCCGGACGCATCGAGGTGTGGGCCGCCGGCGTCGACACGTCGGTCTGGAGCGCGCCGGCCAGGCCGACCGAAGACCGGCGGCAGCCGTCAGTCCTGCTCTATGCCAAAAGCGCGATGTCCGAATCCGAGCTTGCGGCCTTGAGCGCAGGCCTGTCGCGCCAGGGCGCCAGGGTCACCCGGCTCGACTATGGCCGCTACGACGCCGCGCAGTTTCGCCAGGCGTTGGCGTCGGCGGATCTTTGCGTGTTCGTCAGCGCGTCCGAGTCACAGGGCATTGCATTGCAAGAGGCATGGTCGTGCAACAAACCCACCTGGGTATTCGATCCACGCAGCTGGACCGACCCGCACGGTCAACATCATCCGGCTTCGTCGGCGCCCTACCTGACCCCGGATTGCGGCCACACGTTCAGCGACGCGCCGGCACTGGAAATGCTGCTCGATAACTGGAAAAATGGCAGCCTGCAATATCGCCCGCGCGCCTGGGTTGAGCAACACATGACTGATACCATCAGCGCCACCAGACTGCTCCATATTCTCTTCAACCAAAAAGGTCGACTGTGAAACTACATTTGGGCTGCGGCCAGAATTATCTCGACGGCTACGTCAATATCGACTTTCCGCCTTCCGAGCATACCGTCCAGGAAAAATCCATTGCCGATCGCCTGGAAGACATTACCGCCCTGCGCTTCCCCGCCGGCACCATCGAAGAAGTGCGTCTGCACCATGTGTTCGAACACTTCCGCCGCCCGCAGGTCACCGGCATGCTGGCCTGCTGGAACAGCTGGCTGACCCTCGGCGGCACCGTGCACATCGAAGTGCCGGACCTGGGACGGATGGCGCGCGTATTCGCCAACCCGTTCGCCAGCCTGGCCTCGCGCGCCGTGGCCGAACGCCACCTGTTCGGCTCGCACGAGGCCGGCTGGGCCGCTCACTACGAAGGCTACGATGAGTCGCTGCTGCGTCATATGTTCGACGCCCTCGGCTTCGAGGTTGCCGAGGTCAAGCGCCAGCACTGGCGAGGCACGGACAATATCCACGTGATCGGCAAGAAGGTGCGCGCGCTCGTGGCGGGTGACGATGCGACCGTCTCCGGCCGGCGCTTCCTCTCTTCGTTCCTGGTCGACGACAGCCCGGGAGAACTGCGTATGCTGGAAATCTGGCTGGAAGGCTTCCAGCGCCAGGTCGCCGCAGGCTGGGCCACGGACTGAGCATGCAAGACAAGGGACTCGTGTCCGTCATCATCCCGACCTGGAACAGGGAGCGGGATCTGGCGCACGCCATCCGTTCCGCACTGACGCAGACTTACCGGAATCTGGAAGTACTGGTGTGCGATGACGGCTCCACCGACACATCGCGCGATCTGGTCGAGCAGATCGGCGACGCGCGCGTGCGCTGGATCGAGGGCGCCCACGCCGGCCTGCCTTCGGTACCACGGAACCGAGGCATGCGTGCGGCGCGCGGTGAGTGGATCGCCTTCATGGACAGCGACGACACCTGGCTTGAAGACAAGCTGGCGCGCCAGCTGGTGCGCATGAGCGCCGCCGGCGGGATGCCGCGCGCCTCCTGCGGCAATGCGCTGCGACGCATCGGACCGGAATCTCCGGCGCCCGACGCGCCGCTGCTGCTGGCGCAAACCGAAGACACCGAGCTTCCCTTAAGTGACTTGATGCAAAGCAATTCGGTCGTCACCAGCACGGTGGTGCTGCATCGCTCGTTGCTGCCCGCCATCGGCGAGTTCCCGACGAGCCGCGGCCTGAAAGTCGGCGAAGACTACGCTTACTGGCTGCGCGCGGCGAGCCTGACTCCGTTTGCCTTTCATGGCGCGGCGCTGGCCAGCTACGCCGATATTCCGGCCGCCAGCGTACGCGCCTCGGTACGCAACGAAACCCTGGCCAAGCTGCGCGTCTATCGTGACTATTTCGGCTGGTTGAGCGTCTCTTATCCCCATCGCCTGGCCACCGTACTGCCGCTATGCCTGTTCCTCGAATCCAGGAATGCGCTGCTGCGCCGCTGGTGGCGTCTGCGCAACCGGCTGGGATTGCTCAGGCGCAGGCTTTTCCCGCAAGGGCGGCAGCGATGAACGAACCAAGCGAAAATAATTTTCAAGCTCCGGAAAGACCCATGCATCCGTCCAGTACCGCAGCGCCCCTGGTCAGCATCCTCATGCCGGTCTACAACGGCGAGCGCTACCTGCGCGCCGCCATAGACAGCATGCTGGCGCAGACGCAAACCGATTTCGAGCTGATCGCCATCGACGATGCCTCATCCGACGGCAGCGCCGCGATCCTCGCCTCCTATGCCGATGCGCGCCTGCGCGTGCTCACGCAGGAGGTCAACACCGGCATCGTCGGCGCGCTCAACAATGGCCTGGCCTGCGCGCGCGGCCGTTATATCGCCCGCATGGATGCGGACGACATCAGCTACGCGCAAAGGCTCGAAAAACAGACCGTCTTCATGGAGGCGCATCCCGAGATCGGCCTGCTGGGCAGCTGGATCCGCGGCTTCGGCGACGTGCGCCGCAAGTACGTGCACCGTTATCCGCAGCAACACGACGATATCCGCGCGCTGATGCTGTTCGAAAATCCGTTCGCCCATTCCACCGTGATGTTCCGACGCGCCCTGCTGATTGAGCATGGGCTGCAGTATTCCGAACGCTTCAAGTATGTCGAAGACTGGGCGCTGTGGTGGCAGCTCTCGTCGGTGAGCCGCGTGGCCAATCTGCCCGAAGTGTTGGTGGACTATCGCATCAACAAGGCCGGCAGCAGCTACACCGGCACCAGCATCCAGACCACGTCGCGCCTGCGTTTCGTCGAAGAGCGGCTGGCCGAAGCCGGGCTGCCCTACCATCCCGCGCTGGCGGAAATGGCACCGGCGTCGCTGGACGAGCTGCGCACGCTGTCGCGCGCCTTCGACGCGCTGCCGCCTGCCAACGCCGCCAGCGGCTATATGGATGCCGCCGCCCTGCAGGCCTGCATCGGCCGCCTGTGGTTCCGCTCCTGCTATCGGTCGCGCCGCCAGGGCCTGGCCGTGGCGCGGCTGTATTTCTCCAACCCGCACGCACCGATGTCGCGGCCGCAGCGCTTCCTGCGAGGCCTCAGCATCGTGTTCCGCTCTTACGCCCGCCACATGCTCGATTGCGCCAGAAACATGACGACAGGCCGCGCCGGGAGAATCTCTTGAAGATCCTGTTCTGCTGCGAATTTTTCCACCCCAGCGTCGGCGGCGCGCAGGAAGTCGTCAAACAAATCGCGCTGCGGCTGGCTGCGCGGGGACACCAGGTCGGCGTCGCCACGTCCTTCCTCGAGAACCGCCAGTCTGATCAATACCGGGGCGTTGCCATCCACGCGTTCAATGTGCGAGGCAACAAGGTCAAGGGCATGTCGGGAGAGATCGAGCGCTATCGCAATTTCATCCGCGACGGCGCCTACGACCTGATCTTCATTTATGCCGCCCAGCAATGGACCCTGGACGCCATCCTGGACGATCTGCCGCACCTCAAAACGCGCACGGTGCTGGTGCCCTGCGGCTATTCCGGACTGCCCGATCCGGCCTACCGCGACTATTTCGCGCAGTTGCCCGATGTGCTGCGCAGCTTCGATGCCCTGGTCTACCATGCCCACGACTATCGCGATGTCCGCTTTGCCGCGCAGCATGGCCTCGACAACTCCGTGTTTGTCCCCAACGGCGCCGACGATCTTGAATTCGCGCGCGAAGGGGACGGCGGTTTTCGCCGTGCTCAGGGCATGGTCGACGATGAGCTGCTGCTGCTCACCGTGGGATCTCTCAACGGCGCCAAGGGCCATCTCGAGATCGCAGAGGCCTTCGCCCGGGCCGAGATCGCAGGAAAGGCCACGCTGGTGCTCAACGGCAATGCCATGCCGCCTACCGGCGACGCGCTCGGCGCCGGCCTGCGCAAGCTGCTGGTCATGCTGAAGGCGCGCGGCGCAGTCGCCACCATGCGCTTCGTCGCCGGCCGCCTGCTGCACGCACTGGGATTCAGACCCGATTATTGGGAACGCCTGCGGCGCGTGATGGACGCTGTCAATCGCCGACCGGCATCAGGCAAGCGTATCTTGATGATCGACCTGCCGCGCCAGGAGCTCATCGGCGCCTTCCTTGAGGCCGATCTGTTCGTGTTCGCCTCGCTGATTGAATATTCCCCGCTGGTGTTGTTCGAGGCCTGCGCCGCCGGCCTGCCCTTCCTGACCGTCCCGGTAGGCAATTCGCGCGAAATCGTCGAATGGACCCAAGGCGGGGAACTGTGCCCGGCGCCGGTCGATGGCCAAGGTTTCACGCGCGTCGATCCGCAGGTTCTTGGCGCCCATATCGCGCGCCTGGCAGCCGACCCGGCGCGCCTGGCAGAACTGTCCGCCAATGGCCGCCGCGCCTGGCAGGAACACTACAACTGGGACACCATCTCTCGGCAATACGAAGCACTGTTCTCCAGGCTGCTCCACTCACCCAAACAAGCTTGACCCCATCATGAAAAACAACGTCACCGTCGCCCTCCACGGCGGCCTGGGCAACCAGCTGTTCCAATACGCCACCGGCCTGGCTCTGGCGCGGCACCATCAGGCCAGGCTGGAGCTGGATCTGACCTGGTTCCAGCTGGTGCACCATCTGCCCAACACCACGGTGCGCCGTTACGCGCTGGCCCCGTTCGGGGTGCAAGAGCGCACGAAATCCAGGCCGACTCCGGAGGGTACGCCGCTGCGCTTCTTCCTGTATCGCGTCATGAGCAAGCTGCGCCGTGAACTGGGATTGAATACGCAGGGCGCCACGACGCTCAACGAAAAGAGTTTCCGTTTCGATGCCGCAATCTACAATGCGCCGCCGCCGGTCTTCCTTTACGGCTACTGGCAATCCCATCTGTACTTCGACGCCATCCGCGCCGAGCTGCGCGCGCTGATCGGCACGCCGCGCGAGATGAGCGAAGCCAGCGCCGCATTGCACCGGCAGATCCTTGCATCGGACGCCATCTGCCTGCACGTACGGCGGGGCGACTACATCACCAACCAGCATGCGGCCACCACTCACGGCCTGTGCGACATGAGCTACTACCACACCGGCATCGCCGCGGCCCGACAAGGCTTGCCCGCGCCGCATGCCTACCTGTTCTCCGACGATCCGGAGTGGGTAAAAGCCAACCTCAAGCTGGACATCCCCATGACCGTGGTCGACGCCAACGGTCCCGACGATGCCCATCAGGATCTTTGGCTCATGAGCGCCTGCAAACGCTTCGTGATCGCCAACAGCTCGCTGAGCTGGTGGGGAGCCTGGCTGTCTGATGCGCCGTCCAAGGTCGTGGTGGCGCCCCGCAAATGGTTCGCCGACGACAAGCTGGACACCGCCGACCTCATCCCGGAAGAGTGGCTGCGCGCCTGAGGCGCGCGGGCGGCAATGAGATCGACGGCATCAGGCCCCGGTGCACGAACGTTCGCGCAGCGATCGCTTGAGGGCGTCCCACGCATGAAGCTGCGTCTCGCTGGCCGGCGCCAGCCGGTTGCGCGCGGCCGAGAAGCCGCAACAGATGAACAGGAAATCCGACAGGATCTTGGCAGGCTGGCGCAAGCAAACCAGAATGCCGTCGCGGCGACGGCCACCGCTGAAGGCGGCGCCGGCGATCACCTTCCAGAACCGCAGGCGCCGCCCTAGCAGCTTGCGAAATGAGGTACGGTCGTCCCGATATGCCAGCAATACCTCCTCCATGCCCGCGAACTCGCTGACACCGAAGGATCGATACAGCAGGTGCTGGTCTTCCGCGCCGTCGGCAGTAGAGATATAGCGATGTCGGCGGAACCAAGCGGTTCTTCCCATCCACGCTGGATGAGGAAAATGGAAGCCATTCCACGGGCGGGCACAGATTTGCGCATGCGCGGCGGCAACCCGGACGATTCCCCCTGCTTGGCCATCGCTGGTGAAGGTAAGCACCGACGAGGCGACAAGATCCACTCCGGGCCGGGCGTTGAGAACGTCGATCTGCCGCTGCAGGCGCTGCGGAAAACTCATGTCGTCGGCGTCCATGCGGCAAAAGTACTCGCCGCGCGCCATATCGAGCGCCTGGTTCAGGCGACTGGAAATGCCACGGTTGGCACCGTCGCTGATCCATTGAATGCGCGCATCCCGGAAGCGGGCGGCGACTTGCGCGCTGCCGTCGGTGGAACCATCGTCCAGCAGCAGCAACTCCCAGTTCTCCCAGGATTGCTGAAGGATGGATTCGATGGCGTCAGCCAGCGTCGACTGGGCGTTGTAGATCGGCAAGCCAATCGTCACCAGAGGTTGTTCAGCCATGCCTGAAATCACGATCTTTTAGCGTTTTGATGCGCAAGTATAATTCCAAGTCCAAACCATTCAATCACAGAAATAGAATTTCGACGCCTCCATGCCTACTCGCGCCAGCACCATTGTCATCGGCGATCTGCAGGGCTGCTGCGACTCGCTGGACCAATTGATCCGGCGGCCTGACCTGCAAGCGCAACACCTGATCTTCGCCGGCGACCTCATCAACCGCGGCCCCCAATCGCTGCAAACGCTGCGCACCGTGATGGCCATGGGCGACCGCGCGCGGGCCGTGCTGGGCAACCATGACCTGCACCTGCTGGCCGTCTCCCAGGGCATCCGCCCCCTGCACCGGGACGACACCCTGCATGAGATCCTGGATGCGCCCGACCGCGACGAGCTGATCGACTGGCTGCGCCGCCGGCCTCTGGCCATTCGCGAAGGAAACCACTTGATCGTGCATGCCGGCGTGCTGCCGCAATGGGACGTGGAGCAGGCGCTGGCGTTGGCCGGTGAAGTGGAGACGATGCTGCAGAGCGACCGCTGGGTCGAATTCCTGACGCATATGTACGGCAACCAGCCGGCGCGCTGGAGCGACGATCTGCGCGGGCACGATCGCCTACGCTGCATCATCAACGCCTTCACGCGGGTGCGCTGGTGCTACGAGGACGGGACCATGGATTTCGCCACCAAGGACGGCGCCAGCGAACCGCCGCCGGGCCTGATGCCGTGGTTCGATGTGCCTGGACGGCGCACGCAGGAGGTGACCATGGTGTTCGGCCACTGGTCGACGCTGGGCCTGGTGATGCGGCCCGACCTGATCGCGCTGGATACCGGCTGCGTCTGGGGCGGCAAGCTCAGCGCGGTACGGCTTGAGGATCGGGCGCTGTTTCAGGTGGATTGCCCGCAGGCGAAGAAGCCGGGCTGAACTCGTCAAGCGAGTAACCCAGGCCGCCGGCGATGACGGCGCGCGAGATGCGCGCCAGGTCGCGCCGGTGCGCGCCTTCGGTGGAAATGACGGGCAGCTGCTTCAACTCGGCAGTCATGCCGTCCGCCTTCAGGATCGCCAGGATGCTTTCGACGATGCTCATGTCGCCGATGAAATTGGCGGCCTCATGCAGCCGGCCGTCGCGCCCCACATAGCGCAGCGCGTACGGCTGCACCGGCGCACGGGCGTCAATCGCAGCCTCGAACAGGTTGGCGTGGAACGGCAGCAGCGTGCCCTGCGGCGCGGTCGTGCCTTCCGGGAAGAAGGCCACGTGCTCGCCCCGCTCGATGCTCTCCACCAGCCCCTTGAAGATGCGGCGCACATCGCTGGCCTTGCCGCGCGAGATGAAGATGGTGCCGGTCTTGGCGCACAGCCAGCCGATCAGCGGCCAGCCGCGGATGTCGGACTTGGCCACGAAGCGGCAGGGCTGCAGCGAATTGACCACGAAGATGTCGAGCCAGCTGATGTGATTGGCCACCAGCAGCGAACGGGGGATGGGTTGCGGGCTGTCGATACGGATGGCGATGCCGCAGATGCGCAGCAGCTTGCGCGACCAGCGGCGGATGTGCGCCTCCTGCCCCTTCGGTGATGCGAACGGGAACAGGAAGGCGCATACGGCCATGCCCTTGAACAAATGCGCGATCAGGCGCAGCAGACGAAAAACGAACATGGCTTGCTCAGCTGGTCGGCGGATGGATGAGGCGAACGATCAGCGCTCGAAGGCGATGTGGCCCGAGACGATGGTGGTCTTGACCACGCCCGGCAGCTCATAACCCAGGAACGGCGTGTGCTTGCCCTGGCTGGCCAGCGCCGCGCCCTCTACCTTCCACATGGCATTCGGATCGAACAGGCACAGGTCGGCCGCGCTGCCCAGCGCCAGGTTGCCGGCCTTCAGGCCTGCCACTTTGGCGGCGCGATGGGTGATCTTGGAGATCGCCTTGGACAGCACATCCTTGCCCTGGCCTTCGGACTCCAGCGCCCACTTCAGCGACAGCGACAGCAGCAGCTCCAAGCCGGTGGCGCCCGGCGAGGCTTCGCCGAAGGGCAGCAGCTTCTCGTCGTCGTCCACCGGGGTGTGGTCGGAACAGACCGCGTCGATGGTGCCGTCCAGCAGCGCCGCGCGGATCGCCTCGCGGTCGCGCTGCGAACGCAGCGGCGGCGTCAGGCGCGCGTTGGAGTCGAAGAAACCGATGTCCAGGTCGCACAGGTGGATGTGGTGCACGCCGACGTCGCAGGTGACCGGCAGGCCTTCGCTCTTGGCCTGGCGCACCAGCTCAAGGCCGGCAGCCGAGGACATGCGGCACAGGTGCACGCGCGCGCCGGTAGCGCGCATCAGTTCGAACAGCGTGTACAGCGCGATGGTTTCCGACATCACCGGCACGCCGGACAAGCCCAGGCGCGACGCCGCCGGGCCGCTGTGGGCGATGCCGGTGCGGCCCAGGTGCGGATCCTGCGGACGCAGCCAGACGGTGTAGTTGAAGGTCTTGGCGTATTGCAGCGCCGACAGCAGCACGGTGGTGTCGGTGATCGGCTCTTCGGCTTGCGAGAAGCCGATGCAGCCGGCGTCGGTCAGCTCGGCCATCTCGGTCAGCGCACGGCCCTTCAAGCCGGCGGTCAGCGCGCCCAGCGGATAGACGTGCGCCTGGTTCAGCGACTTGGCGCGGTGCTTCAGCATTTCCACCAGGCCGGGCTCATCCAGCACCGGATCGGTATCGGGCGGGCACACCAGGCTGGTCACGCCGCCCTGCACCGCGGCCTGCATTTCGGATTCCAGCGTGGCCTTGTATTCGTAGCCGGGCTCGCGCAGGCGCGCCGACAGGTCCACCAGGCCGGGGGCGACCACCAGGCCGGTGGCGTCGATGGTCTTGTTGGCGGTGAAGTCGGCCGGCGCCTGGCCGATGCCGACGATCTTGCCGGCGGCCACGTACAGGTCCTGCTGGGCATCGATGCCGTTGGCCGGGTCGATCAGCCGGCCGTTCTTGATATGCAGTTTCATCAGTTCAGTATCTTTTTAACGAGTCGTCAAAACGTCGCTTGCTCTGTCGTGCGGGCTCAGTTGCCGGCGACGATGCTCATCACCGCCATGCGCACCGCGATGCCGAAGGTCACCTGCGGCAGGATCACCGCCTGCGCGCCGTCGGCCACGGCCGAGTCGATTTCCACGCCGCGGTTCATCGGGCCCGGGTGCATCACGATGGCGTCCGGCTTAGCCAGCGCCAGGCGCTCGGGCGTCAGGCCGTAGCTCTTGAAGAACTCCTGCGCCGAGGGCAGCAGCGCGCCGCTCATGCGCTCGTTCTGCAGGCGCAGCATGATGATGACGTCGACGTCCTTCAGGCCTTCTTCCATGTTGTGGAACACGCGCACGCCCATCTGCTCCAGGCCGCCCGGCAGCAGCGTGCGCGGACCGATGGCGCGCACTTCGGGCACGCCCAGCGTGGTCAGCGCGTGGATGTCGGAGCGTGCCACGCGACTGTGCAGGATGTCGCCCACGATCGCCACGCGCAGGTTGGTGAAGTCCTTCTTGTAGTGGCGGATGGTGTACATGTCCAGCAGGCCCTGGGTCGGGTGCGCATGGCGGCCGTCGCCGGCGTTGACCACGTGGACGTGCGACTGCTTCGTGTCGATCAGGTGCTTGGCGATCAGGAACGGCGCACCGGACTGCGCGTGACGCACCACGAACATGTCGGCGTGCATCGCCGCCAGGTTGTCGATGGTGTCCAGCAGCGACTCGCCCTTGCTGGTGCTGGAGGCCTGGATGTTCAGGTTGATCACGTCCGCCGACAGGCGCTTGGAGGCGATCTCGAAGGTGGTGCGGGTGCGCGTGGAGTTCTCGAAGAACAGGTTGAACACGCTTTTGCCGCGCATCAGCGGCACCTTCTTCACTTCGCGGTCGCCGATGCTGACGAAGGACGACGCAGTGTCGAGGATGTGGTTGAGGATGGACTTGGGCAGACCTTCAATGGTCAGCAAGTGTTGCAGTTCGCCGTTTTTGTTCAGTTGTGGATTAAGCATGGACCACCGTCAGGGAGAATCGGCCGTCGTCGGCGCGTTGCAGTTGCAGGTTTTCTTGTTTGGAAAGGGTGACCGTCTCGGCCAGGAAATCGGCCGCGATCGGCAGCTCGCGCCCGCCGCGGTCGACCAGCGCCGCCAGCAGCACGCGCGCCGGGCGGCCGTAGTCGAACAGCTCGTTGATCGCCGCGCGGGTGGTGCGGCCGGTGTAGAGCACGTCGTCGACCAGCACGATGGTGGCGCCTTCGACGTCGAACGGAATCTGGCTGGGCTTGACGTCGGAACGCAGGCCCTTCTCGGAAAAGTCGTCGCGGTAGAACGAGACGTCGACGAAACCCAGGCGCTCGCCCAGCTGCAGTTCGCCGGCCAGGCGCTCGGCCAGCCACGCGCCGCCGGAATGGATGCCGACCAGCGCCACGTCGTTGGCGCCTTGCAGGCCGGCTTTGATCTGTTGCGCCAGGTTCTGGTACAGCGCTTCGGCGTCAAGCTTGGAAGGTGTTGTGCTCATGAATGTGCGTCGTCAAAGTATTGCTGCAAAATGATGGCGGCCGCCTGGTCGTCGATCTGCTCGCCGCGCTGCTGCGCGATCACGGCCGACGAGTAACGCTCGTCGACCAGCGTCACCTCGACGCCGTAGCGGCCATGCAATTGGTTGGCGAAGCGCCGGCAGCGCACGCTCATCTCGTGCTCGGCGCCGTCCGGATGCAAAGGCAGGCCGACCACGCAGCGTGCCGGCTGCCACTCGCCGATCAGCTTGCCGATGGCGGCGAACTTGCCGTCGTTGGTCGGCTCGCCGATCACCGTCAGCGGCTGCGCCTGTTTCAGGCCGGTATTGCCCACGGCCACGCCGATGCGCTTCAAGCCGAAGTCGAAGGCCAGGATGGTTTCCAATGCGTCCTCAGGCCCGTCCGGCGTCGCCCGACAGCATCACCGGGTCGATGCCCAGCAAGGCCAGCGCGGCGGTGAATCGTTCTTCCACCGGCATCTCGAAGATGATGGCCGGATCGGCCTTCACCGTCAGCCAGCCGTTGCGGCCCAGCTCGTCCTCCAGCTGGCCGGCGCTCCAGCCGGAGCAGCCCAGCGACACCAGTACTCGCTGCGGACCGTCGCCGTGCGCCACGGCTTCCAGCACATCCTTGGAGGTGGTCAGCGAAATGTCGTCGGTCACCTGCAGGGTGGAGGAATACTTGTCGGCCTCGGGCGCCAGCGCCGAATGCAGCACGAAGCCGCGCTCCACCTGCACCGGACCGCCGAACATCACTGGGCGGCGGTACACCTCCGGCATGGCGTCGGGCGTGTCGGGCTTGATTTCGAGCTTCAGGTTGATGCGGTCGAACAGCACGTCCATGGTCATGTCGGTGGGCTTGTTGATGACCACGCCGAGCGCGCCGTTATGGTTGTGTTCGCACAGGTAGACCACGGTGCCACCAAAGATCGGGTCCAGCATGGACGGCATGGCGATCAGGAAGTGATTGGTCAGGTCCAGCTCGAGCGGCGCACGCGCTTCATCGTCCGACGCGCCGTCGCCGGACTCGCCCTCCTTCTCAGGATTGGCGGCAGCGGCCTTGCGGCGGGATGGGGTGGTGCGGAAGGGATCGAAAGTGCCAAAGGATTCCACGGATTCGTCGAAATCCTCGGCTGACAGGCTGAAGGGAGAATTACGTCTCTTGATCATCCCATCATTTTAGCAGTTTTGGCCGCTGCCCCGCGCCCGGTGCGGGTAAAACAGGGCAAGCAGGACCTGCCCGGCGGCATCATGGCCGCCGGCATCATTTCAAAAAGACAATTTCACCAGGGAAATATCAGATCACGCCGTGGCTCTTGAACCAGGCCACCACTTGCGTCCAGGCGTCCTTGGCGTCCGCCTCGACGTAGCTGGGACGATAGTCGGCGTTGAAGGCGTGGCCGGAGTTCGGGTAGACGTGGAATTCCGACTTGTTGCCGGCCTTTTGCAGCGCTTCCTTCATCTGTTCCACGGTGGTCACCGGAATGCCCTGATCCTTGCCGCCGTACAGGCCGATCACCGGCACCTTCAGCGACGGCGCGATATCGATGGGCTGCTGCGGGAACAGCGCGCTCTTTTCGCCGACGATGCGGCCGTACCAGGCGGCGCCGGCCTTGACCTTGGGGTTGTGGGCACTGTACAACCAGACGATGCGCCCGCCCCAGCAGAAGCCGTTGATGCCCAGGCGGCTGATGTCGCCGCCGTTTTCGCCGGCCCACTTCACGTAGGCGTCGATGTCGCCCATGACCTGTTCGTCAGGCACCTTGGAGATGATTTCCTTCTGCAGCTCGGCGATCGAGGTGTAAGCCATCGGGTTGCCCTGGCGCACGAAGAAGTCCGGCGCGATCGCCAGATAGCCCAGCTTGGCGAAGCGGCGCGCGATGTCGGCAATGTGCTCGTGCACGCCGAAGATCTCCGACACCACGATGACTACCGGCAGATTGGTCTTGCCTTCCGGTTGCGCGCGGTAGGCCGGCACGCGCTGGCCGTTGACGGTGATCGCCACTTCGCCGGCGGTCAGGCCGTTGGTGTCGGTCTTGATCATGGTCTGCGCGCACACCGGCAGCACGGCGGCGGCAAAGCCGGTGCCCAGCGCGGTCTTCAGGAAGGTGCGGCGATCCGGCGTGGCGGACAGGGCGGATTGGCCAAGCAGGCTGTCGAGGTCTTTGCGGAAATCGTTCATCGGGTTCTCCGTGGTTCAGGCTGGTTGCATCGGTTGTCATTGGCGCCGGCGCGCGGGGCGGCGGCGTGCTGCTCGTCACTGAAAGAGGCGAAAACGCTGGAAATGCTGGCTGGCGACCGGAGCATGCAAGCGTCGCAATAAAAAAGCGGCCTGCATGCAGGCCGCTTCGAGGTGGAAGACGAGGGTGTTTCCTCGCGTTTTCCGAATGACCGGCTTGCATTCCAAGCCGGAGTCTAACCGCAAACCGTCACTCGCGTATGACGCGTGCCGGCAAGGGATCAGCCCTGCATCGCCAGCACGCCACCGGAGGGCAGCCCGGGCGCGGACGGCGTGACATCGATGGTGCGCTCATCCGTAGCCGCATAGACGGGCGCTGCCACCATCTGCGACGCATCCAGCCGAAACACGCTGACCAGCTGCTGCAATCCCGACGCCTGCTCCTGCAGCGAGCGGGCGGCGGCGGCGGCTTGCTCCACCAGCGCCGCGTTTTGCTGGGTCATGTCGTCGATCTGGATGATCGCTTCGTTGACCTGCTCGATGCCGCCGCTCTGCTCGCGGTTGGCGTGGGTGATCTCGGTCATGACGTCGGTCACGCGCTTGATGCTGGTGACGATGTCGTTCATGGTGCTGCCGGCCTGGCTGACCAGCTTGCTGCCGTTTTCCACGGTCGAGACCGAGTCGCCGATCAGGATCTTGATCTCCTTGGCGGCCGAGGCCGAACGCTGCGCCAGCGACCGCACTTCGGAAGCCACCACGGCGAAGCCGCGGCCCTGTTCGCCGGCACGCGCCGCTTCCACGGCGGCGTTCAGGGCCAGGATGTTGGTCTGGAAAGCGATGCCGTCGATGACGCTGACGATGTCGGCCACCTTTTGCGAGGAGGCATTGATCGACTGCATGGTCTCCACCACCTGCGAGACGATGGCGCCGCCCTGCACCGCCACGTCGGAGGCGGCCAGCGCCAGGTCGTTGGCCTGGTGGGCGTTCTCGGCGTTCTGCTTGACGGTGGAATTCAACTGCTCCATCGACGACGCGGTTTCTTCCAGCGCGCCGGCCTGCTGCTCGGTGCGCGAAGACAAATCGAGGTTGCCGCGCGCGATTTCGGACGAGGCGGTGGTAATGGTCTCGGAGCCGTTGCGCACTTCCGCCACGATGGCGGCCAGCTTGTCGCGCATGGCGGCCATCGCCACCATCAGGCTGTCACGGTCGCCCGGGCGGGTGTTGATCACCACCGCCAGGTCGCCCTCGGCGATCTGGCCGGCGATCTTCACGGCGTAGTCGGGTTCGCCGCCCAGCTTTTTCAACAGATGGCGGGTCAGCCAGATCGCGGCCAGGATGGCGGTGATCACGCCCACTGCGCTGGTGATCAGCATCAGCAGGCGCGCCTGCGCATAGGCGGCGGCGCTGGTGGCGGCGGCTTCCTTGTTGAGCTTGTCTTCCAGCACGGCCAGCGACTTCAGCTCGACCTGCCAGGTCTTCTGCACCGGCAGGTATTGATCCTTCAGGAATTGCGCCAGTTCATAGGCCTCACGGCGTTGGCCGAATTCCACCGCCTGCGTGATCAGCTTCTCGGCGTTGTCGGCCTGGGCCTTGATCTTGGGTAGCGCGGCCTTTTCTTCATCGGTGGTGCCGGGGGATTCGGCAAACAGCTGCTGCAGCTTCTGCGCCGACATCTTGTACTTGAGGGTCTGGGCGTCGATGTATTGCGCCTCGATGTCCACGTCCTCGGGCGCGGCCGGCAGCATCAGGTTGCGCAGCGAGATGGAGCGCTCGGCCACCGTGTCCATCATGTCTTTCACCAGCGCGCTCTCGGGGTTCTTGATCTCGACCACGTTGTTGAACCGCGCCTGCACCTGGTGCATGTTGTAAATGCCGAATGCGGTCACCAGCACCAGCAGCACCACCACCCACGCAAACCCGAGTCCCAGGCGTGCGCCTACTTTCATCCCTGACTTCATCACGTCTCCTCCTAGTGTCGTCACCGGAGGCCGTGGTCGATGGTCATGAGCGGAGGAGCGAAACCGCGCGAACCGCGCAGCGTCATGTATCGTGCGTCTCCCCTGCCGGCGTCCCGCCGCAGCCTCCTGTTCAAGCCAGACGTCCCTGTCCGGCCCACCCTCTTGCCGTCGCCCGTCTTGTTCGTTATTGGGCGGTTGCGACGGCGCTCTTGCTGATCTTCTTGTTGTTGATGCCTGTTTGTTCGAGGAGACGGCGACGCGCTTTGCCTGCAGGTTCTTGTGATTGATGTGACTGCGTTGCCTTGGCTTGCGCGGGCCGCCGTTGTCCGATCGACATGTCTTTCCGGCTACGTAACTGTGTGCGTAATTTTTGCCGTTCGGAATTAATGCGCCTCTTCCCAATTCTTACCGATTCCTACCTCGGCAAGCAAGGGAACTTTCAGCTCCGCAACATTTTTCATCAGTTCCGGCAGCTTTTCACGCACCAGTTCCAGCTCTTGTTGTGGAACTTCCAACACCAATTCATCGTGCACCTGCATGATCATGCGCGTGGAGAGCTTTTCCGCCTCCAGCCAGGCTTGCACGGAAATCATTGCCAGTTTGATCAGGTCGGCGGCGGTGCCCTGCATCGGCGCGTTGATCGCCGCGCGCTCGGCGCCCTGGCGGCGCGGACCATTGGGAGAATTGATCTCCGGCAGCCACAGGCGGCGGCCGAACACGGTCTCGACATAACCGCGCGCCTTGGCCTGCATGCGCGTCTCGTCCATATAGCGCTTCACGCCCGAGAAGCGCATGAAATATTTGTCGATGTACATCTGCGCGGCCGAGCGCTCGATGCCGAGGTTGCCGGCCAGGCCGAAGGCGCTCATGCCGTAGATCAGGCCGAAGTTGATCACTTTGGCATAGCGGCGCTGCTCGGACTCGACCTGCTCGGGCGCGATGCCGAAGATCTCGGCGGCGGTGGCGCGGTGGATGTCTTCGCCGTCGGCGAAGGCCTTGAGCATGTTCTCGTCCTCGGAGATGTGCGCCATGATGCGCAGCTCGATCTGCGAGTAGTCGGCCGAGACGATCATGCTGCCTTCCGGCGCGACGAAGGCCTCGCGGATGCGACGGCCTTCGGCGGTGCGCACCGGGATGTTCTGCAGGTTGGGATCGTTGGAGGCCAGGCGGCCGGTCACCGCCACCGCCTGCGCGTAGTTGGTGTGCACGCGGCCGGTGGCCGGGTTGACCATCTTGGGCAGCTTGTCGGTGTAGGTCGACTTCAGCTTGGACAGGCCGCGATAGTCCAGCAGGATCTTGGGCAAGGGATAATCCTCGGCCAGTTTCTGCAGCACCTCCTCGTCGGTGGAGGGCGCGCCGGAGGCGGTCTTCTTCACCACCGGCAGCTCCAGCTTGCTGAACAGGATCTCGC
This sequence comes from Herbaspirillum sp. LeCh32-8, assembly GCF_017814915.1. Lineage (GTDB taxonomy): Bacteria > Pseudomonadota > Gammaproteobacteria > Burkholderiales > Burkholderiaceae_D > Herbaspirillum. The sequence continues at coordinate 103,144 of NZ_JAGIPZ010000004.1, forward strand.
CCAGCTGCTTGGGCGAATTCAGGTTGAACGGCTGGCCGGCCAGTTCATAGGCCTGCTGCTCGATCTCCAGCATGCGGCGGCCGAGGTCGTTGGATTGGGTCGCCAGGCGCTCGCTGTCGATCAGCACGCCGTTGCGCTCGATCTTCTGCAGCACCACCGAGGTCGGCACTTCGATCTTTTCGTAGATGAAGCGCAGCTTGTCGTCGTGCTCGATCTGCGGCCACATCGCATTGTGCAAGGCCAGCGTGACCTCGGCGTCTTCGGCCGCGTATTCGGTGGCGCGCTCGACGGCGACTTCGTTGAAGCCGATCTGCGAGGCGCCCTTGCCGCACACCTCGGCGTAGCTGATGGTCTTGCGGTCGAGGTGGCGCGCCGCCAGGCTGTCCATGTCGTGCGTGCGGTGCGACTCGAACACGTAGGATTCCAGCAGCGTGTCGTGCTTGACGCCGGCCAGCCTGACGCCGTAGTTGGCGAAGATGTGGCTGTCGTACTTCAGGTGCTGGCCGAGCTTGGGCTTGGTCGCATCTTCCAGCCACGGCTTCAGTTTGGACAGCACGTGTTCGCGCGCGAGCTGGGCCGGCGCGTCCTGGTAGTTGTGGCCGACGGGGATGTAGGCCGCCTTGCCCGGTTCAACGCACAGCGAGATGCCGACCAGCTCGGCCTGCATCGCATCCAGCGAGGTGGTCTCGGTGTCGACCGCGGTCAACGCGGCGGCGTCGATGGCGGCGATCCACTTGTCAAGCTGCTCGTCGGTGAACACGGTCTCATACTCGACCGGCGCCGCCGGCGCGAACAGGCCGCCCTGCGCCGGCGTCTCTACGGCGCCAGTCTCGCCCGGCGCGGCCTTGCCGGCCGCCGCCAGCGGCGTCGGCGCGGCGCTCTCTTCGCTGATCTCGCGCAGCCAGGTGCGGAAGTTGTAGCGCGTGAAGATATCCTTCAGCGCGGCCTTGTCCTGCTCCTGCATCGCCAGCGACTCAAGGATTGAACGCATGTGCGCGGACAGGTCGCAGTCGGTCTTCACCGTCACCAGAACTCTTCCCTGCGGCAGCCAGTCCAACGCCTTGCGCAGGTTGTCGCCGACCACGCCGGTGATCTTGGCGGCGTTTTCCATCACGCCGTCCAGCGAACCGTAAGCGGTCAGCCATTTGACGGCGGTCTTGGGGCCGCACTTTTCAACGCCGGGCACGTTGTCGACGGTGTCGCCGATCAGGCTCAGGTAGTCGACGATGCGATCCGGCGGCACGCCGAATTTCTCGGTCACGCCCCTGATGTCGAGCGTCTCGTTGCTCATGGTGTTGACCAGCGTCACGTGCTCGTTGACCAGCTGCGCCATATCCTTGTCGCCGGTGGAGACGATGGTCTCGAGCCCGGCGGCGGTGGCCTGCACCGACAGCGTGCCGATGACGTCGTCGGCCTCGATGCCTTCGACCATCAGGATCGGCCAGCCCAGCGCACGCACTGCAGCATGGATGGGCTCGACCTGCAGCGCCAGGTCTTCCGGCATCGACTTGCGGGTGGCCTTGTATTCGGGGTAGAGATCGTCGCGGAAGGTCTTGCCCTTGGCGTCGAACACACAGGCGACGTAACTTGCGGGATAATCGTTACGCAGTCGGCGCAGCATATTGATGATGCCGTACAGCGCACCGGTTGGCGCGCCTTCCGCGTTACGCATATCGGGCAGTGCATGGAACGCGCGATACAGGTAACTGGAACCATCAACTAACAACAAGGTTTTTTGCATATGGAACAAAGAGGAAAAAAAGTACCGCGACTGCGGGAAGTGGACGACATTGAGCGCGCGACGGCGAAGAAGGCGCGCGAGTCCTGGCACGTACTCACGATTATGGCAGAATTCATTGAATCGACCGAACGCCTGTCCGAGCTGCGTCCGGCCGTTTCCATCTTCGGTTCCGCCCGCACCAAACCCGACGATCCGCACTACGCGCTGTGCGTGGACATCGCGCGCCGCCTGTCCGACGCCGGCTATGCCGTCATCTCCGGCGGCGGCCCCGGCATCATGGAAGCGGCCAACAAGGGCGCCTTCGACGGCGCCTCGCCTTCGGTCGGCCTGAACATCGAACTGCCGCACGAACAGCACGGCAACGGCTGGCAGGACATCTCGCTGTCTTTCCGCCACTTCTTCGCGCGCAAGGTCGCCTTCGTGAAGTACGCCGACGCCTATGTCGTGCTGCCGGGCGGCTTCGGCACGCTCGACGAGCTGACCGAGGCGTTGACCCTGATGCAGACCGGCAAATCGCGCCTGATGCCGGTGATCCTGGTGGGCAGCAAGTTCTGGGCCGGCCTGATGGAGTGGATCAAGACCCGCCTGATCGACGACGGCATGATCTCGCCCAAGGACCTGAACCTGCTGCAGGTGATCGACGATCCGGCTGAGGTGGTCGCCGCGATCCAGAAATTCCACGCCGAGAAGGAGCAGCCGGCTGCGACGCCCGTCGAAGTCGAACGGCAGAGCGGCATGTTCCTCTGAGGACGGCCGATTTTGCAGCGCCCTGCCGAGCCCGCGCCCTGGCGCGGGCTTTTTCACGCCGGTTGCGGCCAAATGTTGCACCAACGCTCCTTTCCGCCCCGAAACGCCGGGAGCGCGGAACGATGGTTTGCTACAATGGCCTAAAACAACACCACCTTTCCCCTATCAAATCATGAAACCATCCAACGTCTGGTCCAAACAGTCCCTGGTTGCCGCCCTGCTGTGCGCGAGCGCCGGCCTGGCCGCGCCGCTGGCGATGGCACAGCAGCCCGCTCCGGGCCTGGCCGCGCAGCCCGCGCCGCCGCCGCCCGAGCTGGAAAAGCTGGAAGAAGGCGAACCGCCGGCCGTGACCATCCGCAAGCCGGGCGATGAGAACCGCAACAGCGGCAACAGCATCCAGGAACAGCGCGACCACGGCGAAACCAAGGATATCGAGGTCAAGTCCGGCCCCAGCACCTATCACGTGCGTCCGAACAAGAACCTCGGCGGTTCCACCCCGGGCGATGCGCAAAGCGCGCCGCCGACCTCGGCCACCTGGAAGGTCGGCGAGTTCGACTGGGGCGTCAAGAAGAAGCCCGAGCAGGACGGCGACGCCGCCCAGGGCAACATCAAGAAATAACGCGACGCGCGGCCCGATCCGGCCGCGTGATCGTATCGATTCACGGGATGTCCGGCCCGGCGCGGTAAAACGCGCCGCCGGACTCAGGGATGGGGAAGCGCGGCCGCCGGCCGGCCTTCCCGTCGCCCGGGCGGCAAGCATGCACGGGCGCACACCGCATCAGCAAGCACCACTTCTTTCACTTTCGTCATGGCAGTCTTCACTCAGGTCAGTCTGGAACAACTCTCCGACTGGATCAAACAATTCCCGCTTGGCAAAGCCACCTCGATCAGGGGCATCTCCTCCGGCATCGAGAACAGCAACTTCTTCATCGGCACCGAGCGCGGCGAGTACGTGCTGACCCTGTTCGAAAAACTGCACATCGAACAACTGCCCTTCTACCTGGAGCTGATGCGCCACCTGGCGCAGCGCGGCATCCCGGTGCCGGCGCCGGTGGCCAATGATCGCGACGCGATCGTCAACCTGTTGAACGACAAGCCGGCGGCCATCGTCAGCAAGCTGGAAGGCGAATCGCAGCTGGATCCGCAGGCGCCGCACTGCGCCGCGCTGGGCGACATGCTGGCGCGCATGCACCTGGCCGCCAAAGACTTCAAGATCATGCAGCCCAACCTGCGCGGCCTGGCCTGGTGGCTGGAAACCACGCCCACCGTGCTGCCCTTCCTGCCGCCGGAACTCGGTACGCTGCTACAGGCCGAAGTGCAGTACCAGAAGGAATTCGCCGCCACCGCCGCCTACCGCTCGCTGCCGCGCGGCCCGGTGCACGCCGACCTGTTCCGCAACAACGCCATGTTCGTGGGCGAGAAGCTGTCCGGCATCTTCGACTTCTACTTCGCCGGCTGCGACACTTGGCTGTTCGACTTGGCCGTGACCGTCAACGACTGGTGCGTGGAGCTCGATACCGGGGTGCTGGACGTGGAGCGCGCCGACGCCATGCTGGCCGCCTACCGCGCGGTGCGCCCGTTCTCGGACGCCGAGCGCGAGGCCTGGCAGCCCATGTTGCGCGCCGCCGCGCTGCGCTTCTGGCTGTCGCGCCTGTACGATTTCTACATGCCGCGCGAAGCCGAGATGCTCACGCCGCACGACCCGACGCACTTCGAACGCATCCTGCGCCTGCGCATCGCGGAAACGCCGCCGGCGCTCTGAGTCCTGGAAACCATGGAAAAGATTCCCGCAAAAGATGGCTGGCTCTGGGTAAAGCAAGGCTTCGCCCTGTTTCGCAAGCAGCCCGCCGAGATGTCCACGCTGTTCCTGTCGTACATGTTCCTGATGCTGGCCATCGGCATCATCCCGGTGCTGGGCCAGATGCTGCCGCTGATCCTGATACCGCTATTCTCCATGTCCTTCATGCAGGCCTGCGCGCAGATCGAGAAGGGCCAGCGCGTCTATCCCAACCTGCTGCTGGTGGGCTTTCGCGATCCGGCGCGCAACACCCTGCTCAAACTGGGCGTGCTCTATCTGCTGGCGGCCACGCTGGTGGTCGCGGCATCGACGCTGGCCGATGGCGGCGTGTTCTGGAAGGCCATGATGGGCAACGGCCTGTCGGCCAAGGAGCTCGAAGGCGCCGCCGGCAGCATGCGCATCGCCATGCTGATCGCCGCCGCCCTGTACGTGCCGGCGGCCATGGCCTTCTGGTACGCCGCGCCGTTGATCGTCTGGCAACGCATGACGCTGGGCAAGGCCCTGTTTTACAGCTTCTTCACCGTGCGTCGCGCCGGCCGCGCCTTCCTGCTCTACGCGCTGGTCTGGATCGTGATCGCGGTGGTGGCGCCGACCATCATCAGCCTGCTGATCACCCTGCTCACCGGCAGCATCAACGCCGTGATCTTTATCCTGCTGCCAATCTCGATAATATTGACGGTAGTCATGTACTGCTCGTTTTATCCGACCTACACTGCGGTCTTCGGAAAACCCACCATCGGGTCCGACAGCCCGTCGCAGGCAGGAGACCGACAGTTCTGATACCGCATCAGGCCGTCGCCGCGCCGGGCAGTCGCCCCGGCGGTGATGCCTGAGTAAGTTTGCGTCCGCACGGGAAAGGCGGACGCAACCCGCCCGCAGCGCCTTCGCGCCCGCCAGCCTCCGGCAAATTCCAACGACAAACCACGCTTCTCTACACGGGGGTAAGAATGCGCATGAACATGCCTGTCACAGGCGTGGAACGCCTGCTGGTCGACGGCCAGGCTATCGTTTCCAAGACCGACCTCAAAGGCAACATCACCTACGTCAATCCCTACTTCATCGAAATCAGCGGTTTCGAGGAAGAAGAATTGCTGGGCGCGCCGCAGAACCTGATCCGCCATCCGGACATGCCGGGCGAAGCCTTCGCCGACATGTGGGCCACCATCAAGGGCGGCACGCCCTGGACCGGCCTGGTCAAGAACCGCAGCAAGAACGGCGATCACTACTGGGTGCGCGCCAACGTCACGCCGATCCGCGAAAACGGCCAGGTGGTCGGCTACATGTCGGTGCGCACCCGCCCCGACCGCGCCGCGGTGGATGCGGCCGAGACGCTGTACCGTTCGATTCGCCGCGGCCAGGCCAAGGGCATCGCCCTGCATCGCGGCGAGGTGGTGCGCACCGGCATCGCCGGCTGGCTGGGGCGGCTCTCGCGCATGCAGCTGGGCACCCGCATCAACCTGTGCATGAGCGCCATGCTGGCGATCCAGCTGGCGGTAATGTTCGCCGGCTTCGCCACGCTGCAGCAATGGTGGATCAGCGGCCTGGCCGCGGCCTCGGGCCTGATCTCCCTCCTGCTGTGGATGGCCTTGCGCGGCGCGCTGATCACGCCGCTGCGCCAGGCGCTCAACGTCACCTACGCCATCACCGGCGGCGACCTTTCCTCGCGCATCGACACCCAGCGCCACGATGAGCTGGGACGCCTCCTGGGCGCGCTGCGCCAGATGAACGTCAACCTGACCGCCATCATCGGCGACGTGCGCTCCAACGTCGAGACCATCAACGTCGCCACGCGCGAGATCGCCTCCGGCAACATGGACTTGTCGCGGCGCACCGAGGCGCAGGCGGCCAACCTGGAAGAGACCGCCTCCAGCATGCAGCAGCTGGCCTCGACCGTGCGCCAGAACGCCGACCACGCGGTACAGGCCAACCAGCTGGCCGGCTCGGCCTCGTCGGTGGCGATGAAAGGCGGCGACGTGGTGGCCGGCACCGGCGTGACGATGAACGAGATCAGCGATTCGTCCAAGAAGATCGTCGACATCATCGGCCTGATCGACAGCATCGCCTTCCAGACCAACATCCTCGCCTTGAATGCCGCGGTGGAAGCGGCGCGCGCCGGCGAACAGGGCCGCGGCTTCGCGGTGGTGGCGTCCGAAGTGCGCTCGCTGGCGCAACGTTCGGCCGGCGCGGCCAAGGAAATCAAGCAACTGATCGACGACTCGGTGGAGAAAGTCGCCGTCGGCAATCGTCAGGTCGAGGAAGCCGGCGCCACCATGCGCGAGATCGTTGAATCGGTGCGGCGCGTCTCCGGCATCATGGGCGAGATCAGCGAGGCCACGCAGCAGCAGAGCGCGGGCATCAACCAGGTGCACGAGGCGATCACCCAGATGGACGCCGGCACCCAGCAAAATGCGGCGTTGGTGGAGGAAGCCGCAGCCGCGGCCGGGAGTCTGGAAGAGCAAACCATGCGCCTGCTGCAGGCGATCTCGGTGTTCAAGTTCAAGGGCAAATAATTCCCCGTCCAGCCTGAACCTCAAGCCGCAAGACAAAATGCCGTCCGGTCCTGGACCGAACGGCATCGTCGTTGCAGGCTGCCTGTTTCTTTTCAGCCCATCGCACCGGCCAGCCTGGCTTACAGATAGATCACTTCAACTGTGGCCGATCCGTCAATGGGAACGTCTGCGCTCAGCGGCAGGTTTTCAGGCTTGTTCAACACCGGCTTGACGTTGATGGTTGCACTGAGGGTCTTCAAGGCGGTCGGCTTGATGGAGCCCCCGACAGGCACCATGGTGGGACCGAAGGAGAAATAATGCCCGTCATGCTGGATGTCACCCACCCCGCCAGCCCAGGTGCTTCCGTTGTCGCCCGAGAAGATGTTCTTGGTGGCCACGCCGTCGACCTGCGTGGTTTCATCGATGCTCAGCGTATAACCGCCCACATTCTTGCCCGACACCGTGCCCAAACCGTAGTTGTAGGCATCGGATGGGCTGGCGGTGGTGCCGTTGGTGATGCCGCTTACGCGGCTGGAGGCCCGGTTGTCGGTGGTCTTGAAAGCGATCTTGACGGGGGCGTCACATTGGATGGTGAATGCAACCGACTTCTTCTCCAACACCGTGTAGGCGCCTTTAGTCAGCGATGCGGCGGGAATGACGCCATAGCTGACTCCACCGCCGCCCGAAAAGCTGGGCAGGCAGGCGGGCGGTTTGACGGTGCCGGTCACTTTCACTTCGGTAGTGGAGGCGGCGAAAGACGCTGACGATGCCAGCACTGTGACGAGCGCGGCAAAGGCGGTGCGGGCTAGGATATGCGGCATGACTGGATCCTCGGTTAGATGCTGTGTTGGGTTCATATGCATCAGTACTTGATGCAGTGACATCAGTTTGCCCGAGAAGATGGCCGCATTAATATGGGAATATTCTCAAAAATAATCTATTTATTGCCGCCCTGCCCGCTTCACCCCCGCGAAACAAATTCACGCTCGCCCGCGCCTGCATTGGATTGGGCTGGAGATTAGGCTGCATTCGCCGATCTCCGCCGGCCGGAAAATGCGGCCCTGAATCGCCGCCCGCACCGCAATCGGCACGAATCATCATCCTTGCGTTGCCCCATACCGCTCAGCCCGCCGTCTCATGCAGGGGCGCAAAGGGCGTATAGACATCGCGATAGCGCCGCAAACGCGTACGCAGCACCTCCCGGCGATTCGCGTCAGGCTGGTAGCGGGCCTGTTGCGCCGGCTTGCGGCAGACCTCGGCTTCGCTGCCGCCGTCGGCCAGCCAGGCCAGGCGCGCCGCGCCCATCGCCCCGCCGGCCTCGCTGCCCACGTGGGTGACAATGGCAACCTCCAGCGCGTCGGCCAGCAGCTGCGCCCAATAAGGGCTGCGCGCGCCGCCGCCCACCAGCGACAACTGGCTGACGTCGGTGCCGGCCGCACGCAAGGCATCGAGCCCGTCCACCATGCCGAAGGCCACGCCTTCGAGCACCGCGTAGCCGAGCGCGGCGCGCTGGTGCTCCGGCGACAGGCCGTGGAAGACGCCGCTGGCATACGGGTCGTTGTGCGGGGTGCGCTCGCCCGAGAGGTAGGGCAGGAACAAGGGCGCGTTGGCCCGCTGCTCATGGTCGAGCTGCTCGATCTCCGCCAGCAGGCTCTTCTCGTCCACCGAGCACAGCCGGCAGAACCAGCGCAGGCAACTCGCCGCCGACAGCATCACGCTCATCTGGTGCCAGCGCTGCGGCAGCGTGTGGCAGAACGCGTGGATGGCGCGCGCGGGATTGGGGCGGAAGCGGTCGTTGACCACGAACAGCACGCCCGAGGTGCCCAACGACAGGAAGCCGTCGCCCGGATTGACCGCGCCGATGCCCACCGCGCTGGCCGCGCCATCGCCGGCGCCGCCGGCCACGATCACGTCGTCGCGCAAACCCCAGGCGCGCGCCACCGCCGGCAGCAAGGTGCCGGACGGCGCGCTGCCGTCGACCAGCGCCGGCATCTGGTCGCGCCGCATGCCGCTGGCGGCCAGCAATTCGTCGGACCAGTTGCGGCCCTCGACGTCCAGCCACAGGGTGCCGGCCGCGTCCGACGGGTCGGACACCTTGCCGCCCGTCATCTGCAGGCGCAGCCAGTCCTTGGGCAGCAGCACGGTGGCGATGCGGGCGAACAGCTCGGGTTCATGGCGCGCCACCCACATGAGCTTGGGCGCGGTGAAGCCGGGCATGGCCAGGTTGCCGGCGATGCCGTGCAGGCGCGGTGCGCGCTGCGTCAGTTCGGCGCATTCCGGCGCGCTGCGCGAATCGCTCCACAGGATCGCCGGGCGCAGCACCTGATCATCCTTATCCAGCAATACGGCGCCGTGCATCTGGCCCGACAGGCCGATGGCGCGCACGCCCGAGAATTGTTCTTTCCCCAGCTGCGCGCGCAGCTTGGCCACGGTGTCGCAGGCGGCCTGCCACCAGTCGGCGGGGGCCTGCTCCGACCAGCGCGGATGCAGCCGCGACACGTTCAGCGCGCTGCCGGCCAAGGCCAGCAAGGCGCCGTCGGCGCCGATCACCACCGCCTTGACTTCCGACGTACCCAGGTCAATCCCAAGATACATGGCGCTCCTCTTTTATCGTTGTTGGTTGGCAATTCTATGATGCCTTTGAACTATCGCCGGCTTATTTGTTTCCCTGCCGGGCCAGCCAGAGATTGACGCGCTCCACGCCTTCGCGCACTAACGCCAGCAGGCGCTCGTCGCCGGCCAGCTCGCCCCACAAGACCTTGTCATCGCAGAAGGCCTTGACCGGATCGGCCGCGCCCAGCATGGCGCGCGCGGCGGCCGGGTCGAAGATGCCGTCCTGGTACTCGTAGGGCAGCGCGCCCGCGTTCCAGCGCTGCAGGAACACGAAGAACAGCGCCGGCAGCACGGCGGTGGCGCGCGGCGCGCGACCGGCGGCCAGGCTCTCCTGCAGCGTCGGACGGATGAAGCCGGGGATCTTGGAGTAACCGTCGGCGGCCACGCGCTGGTTGGTGTCCTGGATCGCCGGGTTGCCAAAGCGCGCCAGCGTGGTGTCGCGATACGCCGCCAGGTCGATCGGGCTGGGCGTCAGGCACGGGATCACGTCCTGCGTCACGTAGTCGTGGGCCATCTGGCGGATGTCGTCGCGCAGGGTGCCTTCATGAATGTACTGCAAGCCGGCTAGGGTGCCGGCCCAGGCGATGCAGCTGTGGCTGGCATTGAGGATACGGATCTTGGCTTCCTCGTAGGGCAGCACCGACGCCACCATCTCCACGCCGGCCTGCTCCAGGCGCGGACGGCCGGCCTTGAAGTCGTCCTCGACCACCCACTGGATGAAGGACTCGCCCATCAGCGCGCAGGGATCGTCGACGCCGGTGGCCGCCTTCACGCGCGCGGCCACGGCCGGGGTCGGGCGCGGGGTGATGCGGTCGACCATGTCGTTGGGGCTGGTGGTGAACTCCTGCACCCACTGCGCCAGTTGCGTCTCGCCGCGCAGGGCCAGGAACTGCAGCAGGCCGTCGCGGAAGCGCTCGCCGTTATGGCGCAGGTTGTCGCAGTTCAAGAGCGTCAGCGCCGCCTGCGGATGAGCGCCGCTGCGCGCCTGCAGGATCGCCGCGATGGCGCCGTAAATGGTGCGCGGCTGGCCGCTGCCGTCGAGCTTGCAGCGCAGGTCTTCAGCCAGGTCGGGATTGGCGGTGTCGAGTCGGAACTGGTGGTCGAGGTAATAGCCGCCTTCGGTCACCGTGAAGGAAATCACGCGCGTGCGCTGCTCGGCGCCGGCGGCGATCAGTTGGGTCAGCTGCGCGTCCCAGGGGATGATGCGGCCGATGGCGGCGATGCGCTGGTAACTGCGCTCGCCCTGCGGCGTCACCGTCTCCAGCGTGTATTGGCCCTGCTGGCGCGCCAGTGCGTCCAGCAAGGGGCCCATGTCGGCGCGGATGTTGGCCAGCGCCAGCTGCCAGCGACGGTCGGCGCCGCTCTCGCGCAGCTGGTTCAGGTACACCGCCTGGTGAGCGCGGTGAAAGGAGCCCGCGCCGATGTGCAGCCAGGTCAGGCTGTCGTCCGGTTGCGCCTCCGATGTGGTGGCAAAGCTTGTCATGCCGTGTCCTCTTCTTTCTTGCTTGCTTGGTATGCGTGTGATCGCTTGCGTGCGTCGTGCGATGAAACACTCAGTGCGACGCGCCCTGCGCCGGCGCCGCCAGGCGCGGCAGGGCCTGGCCGTCCTGGCGGAACAGGTGGCAGCGCACCGGTTCGGCGGCCAGGCCGAGCATGCTGCCCGGCGCCGGCTCCAGGCTGTCGGGCACGCGCAGGATCAATGCCTCGTCGGCGCCGTCATAGGCCGCGTACAGGTAGGAAAAATCGCCCAGCAGTTCCAGCGCGGTGAAGCGCGCCTGCAAGGCCGCCTGCCCTTGCGCGATGTTCAGGTGTTCCGGGCGCACGCCCAGCGTAACCTTCTCGCCCGGCTGCAGGCCCGTGCCGTCGACCGCCGCCAGCTGGCTGCCGCCGCCGGGCAACTGCACCAGCACGCCGTCGGCCTGCACGGAAGCCACCATGCCGTCGATGAAGTTCATCTTGGGCGAACCGATGAAGCCGGCCACGAAACGATTGGCCGGATGATGGTAGAGCTGCTGGGGCGAACCGACCTGCTCGATGCGGCCTTCTGACAGCACCACGATCTTGTCGGCCAGCGTCATCGCCTCGATCTGGTCGTGGGTGACGTAGATCATGGTGGTCTTCAGGTCGTCATGCAGCTTGGCGAACTCCAGGCGCATCTTCACGCGCAGCGCGGCGTCGAGGTTGGACAGCGGCTCGTCGAACAGGAACACGCTGGGTTGGCGCGTGATGGCGCGGCCGATCGCCACGCGCTGGCGCTGGCCGCCGGACAAGGCGCGCGGCTTGCGGTCCAGCAGGTGATCGATGTGCAGGATCTTCGCCGCGTGCTGCACGGCGCTGTCGATCTCGGCCTTGGATTTGCCGGCGATCTTCAGGCCGAAGGCCATGTTGTCGTACAGGGTCATGTGCGGATACAGCGCATAGGACTGGAACACCATCGCCACGCCGCGCTTGGAGGCCGGCACGTCGTTCATGCGGCGCGTGCCGATGTCGAGGTCGCCGTCGCTGATGTCTTCCAGACCGGCAATCATGCGCAGCAGGGTCGACTTGCCGCAACCCGAGGGACCGACGAAGACCACGAACTCGCCGTCGTCGATCTCCAGGTTGATGTCGCGCATGACTTCGTTGTCTTCGTAGCGCTTGGCCAGGTTTCTGATGCTGACTGCTGCCATGTCGTTCTCCTTTGATTCTTCAATTTCGTTTTTTACTTCGCGAGAGTCGCAGCGACTCTCAGCGCAGCCAGATCAGTTCGCAGATCAATTCGGGAAACTGCCTCATGTCGTCGAACACCTTGTGCGCGCCGGCTTCCTTGAGTTGGCGCGCCATCGCCTTGCGGTCGTGCGCCACGCCGGTAAATCCCAGCACGTGCATGCCGGCGGCGGCGGCGGCGCGCACGCCGGTGACGCTGTCGTCGATTGCCACGCAACGCTCGGGATCGACACCGAAGCCGGCCGCGGCAGCCAGGTAGACATCGGGCGCCGGCTTGGGCTTGCCGACGTCGTGAGCGCTGTAGATGCGGCCCTCGAACTGGCCGTACAGGCCGCAACGACGCAGGCCGTTCTCGATGCGCGGCGCATCGCTGTTGCTGGCCACCGCGCGCGGCAGGCGGATCGCCTGCAAGGCCTCGGCAATCCCCGGCACCGGCTGCGCCTCGTCGCCGCAGGCGCGGCCCACGGTCTCGTGGATGCGCACGATCTGCGGCGCGGTCAGCGACAAGTCGAACTCGGCGTCGAGCTCGCCCAGCAGCAGGTCGGTGTACATGCCCAGGCGGTTGGCGATGGCGCTGTGCAGGGCTGCGCTGCGGGCTTCTTCTTCATCGGCGCCGGCCGCGCCCGGGAGCGCCGGCAACAGCGGCAGCAGTTCGCGATGCAGCACGCGCAGCGCGATGCTTTCGCTGTCGAGCAGCACGCCGTCGCAATCGCACACCAGGTGCGTGATCGGTTGCCGCGCCATCATCACTTCACCGCCCCGAAGGTCAGGCCGCGCACCAACTGCTTTTGCGCCAGCCAGCCGAGCGCCATGATGGGCGCGATCGCCAGCAGCGAGGCGGCCGACAGCTTGGCCCAGAACAAGCCTTCCGGATTGGAGTAGGAGGCGATGAACACCGTCAGCGGCGCGGCGTTGACGCTGGTCAGGTTGAGGCTCCAGAAGGCCTCGTTCCATGACAGGATGATCAGCAGCAGCGCGGTCGACGCCAGCCCGGGCATGGCGGTGGGCAGCAGCAGGTAGATCATCTCCTGCCAGGCGTTGGCGCCGTCGATGCGCGCCGCTTCCAGGATTTCCTTGGGCACGTCGTTGAAGTAGGTGAAGGCCATCCACACCGCAATGGGCAGGTTGATCAGCGTGTAGATGATGGTCAGGCCGGTCACCGTATCGAGCATGCCGGTGTTCTTGGCCATCAGGTAGATCGGGATCAGCACGCCGACGGCCGGCATCATCTTGGTCGACAGCATCCACAGCAGCAGCTTTTGGGTGCGGCCGGTCGGGAAGAAGGCCATCGAGTAGGCCGCCGGCACCGCCAGCAGCAGGCTGACGACGGCGGAGCCGAGCGAGACGATCAGCGAATTCTGCACATAGGCCAGGTAGTTGCTGCGGCCGAAGACTTCGCGGAAGGTGTCCAGCGTGGGCAGGAAGAACAGCGTGGGCGTGTAGGCCTGGTGCTCGTTCTTGAAGGCAGTGATGGCGACCCAGAAGATCGGGAAGAACAGGATGATGGCGCAGGCCCAGCCCAGCACCGCGACCCACCAGGGGCTTTTCTTTTGATCGCTCATTTCTCGTTCACTCCTTTGAGGTTCTTGGCCAGCATGCGCACCAGGAAGAAGGACACGATGTTGGCCAGCACCACGGCGAAGATGCCGCCGGCCGAGGCGATGCCGATGTCGAACTGCTGCAGGCCGATGGCGTAGACCAGGAAGGTCAGGTTGGTGGTCTCGGTGCCGGGCCCGCCGGCGGTGGTGGTGAAGATCTCGGCGAAGACGGAGAGCAGGAAGATGGTCTCGATCATGATCACCACCGTGATGGCGCGCTTGAGGTGCGGCAGCACGATGTAGAAGAAGATGCGGATAGGCCCCGCGCCGTCCAGCTGGGCGGCCTCCTTCTGGTCGGTGTCGAGCGACTGCAGCGCAGTAAGGAGGATCAGGAAGGCGAACGGAATCCACTGCCAGGCCACGATCACGATCACCGAGAACATCGGGTACTGCGCCAGCCAGTCGATCGGCTCCATGCCGAGGTGGCGCATCACGAAGGCCAGCATGCCGTAGACCGGGTGCATGATCATGTTCTTCCAGATCAGCGCGGCCACGGTGGGCATCACGAAGAACGGGCCGATCACCAGCAGGCGCGCGATGCCGCGGCCGCGGAAGGGTTGGTCGAACAGCACCGCCAGCAGGGTGCCGCCGATCACGCTGATGGCCAGCACCGAGCCGATCAGCAGCGCGGTGTTGCCGATGGAGGGCCAGAAGGCCGGGTCCTCCAGCAGGAAGATGTAGTTTTCCAGGCCGACAAAACCGGTCTGGTCGGGCGCCATCAGGTTGTAGCGATTGACCGAGAAATAGATGGTCATGGCCAGCGGTACGATCATCCAGGCCAGGAGGATCAGCACCGACGGCGCTTGCAGCAGGCGGATCGGATTGAAGCGCTGGGGCGCGCCGGCGCGGCCGGCGGCTTTGGCCTTCATCGCCGGCGATGACGATGACGACGGCGACGAACGGGATGGAGTCGATGAGCTCTGCATGCTGGGCGTATCGAGAGGACGGGATGGATGGATCGATGACATGGCGGCCTCGCTGGTTCGGGCCGGTGCGCTTGAGCGACCGGGAGGACGATGCGGCGCGCCGCCGCGAGAAAAGACAAGAAACGGCAAGAGCCGGCGCGCCGCGTGGGCGGGAACTGCGCGAGCCGCGCCCCGCAGGGCGCGACGTTCACAACAGCCTGGCCGGGATTACTTGATGTAGCGACCCTGGCGCATCATGCGCACCGCCTGCGCCTGCGACGCATCCAGCGCCGCATCCGAGGTGGTCTTGCCGGTCAGCGCACCGGCGATGGCCTGGCCGGTGACGGTGCCGATCGACTGGAACTCCGGAATGGTCGCGAACTGCACGCCGGTATACGGCACCGGCTTGACGGTCGGGTTGTTGGCGTCCGCAGTCTGGATCGCATCAAGCACGAAGTCCGAGAACGGCGACACCTTCTTGTAGTCGGCCGAGGCGTAGGTCGAGGTGCGGGTACCCGGCGGCACCAGCGCCCAGCCGCTGTCCTTGGCGACCAGCTTGATGTATTCCTTGGAGGTGGCCCAGGCGGCAAACTTCCTGGCCGCGTCCTGCGACTTGGACGACTTGGGCACCGCCAGCGACCAGATCCACAACCAGTGCGAACCCTTGTCGGTGGCGGCCGACGGCGCCGGTGCGAAGGCGGTCTTGTCGGAGACCTTGGAATCCTTGCCGTGATAGATCATGCCGGCGGCGACGGTGGCGTCAACCCACATGCCGCACTTGCCGCTGGAGAACAGCACCAGGTTTTCATTGAAACCGTTGGAGCTGGCGCCCGGTGGAGCGTACTTGCGCATCAGGTCGACGTAGAAGGCGACCGACTTCTTCCACTCCGGGGACGACAACTGCGGCTGCCACTTCTCGTCGAACCAGCGGCCGCCCCAGGCGTTGGCCATGGTGGTGATGATGGCCATGTTCTCGCCCCAGCCGGCGCGACCGCGCAGGCAGATGCCGTACACGCCCTTGGCCGGGTCATGCAGCTGCGCCGCCAGCTTGGCGACTTCGTCCCAGGTCGGGCGCTCGGGCATGGTCAGCTTCTTCTGCTCGAACAGATCCTTGCGGTAGTAGGTCATCGAGCTTTCGGCGTAGAACGGCAGCGCGTACAGCTTGCCGTCCACCGACAGGCCCTCGCGCACCGGCTTGATCAGGTCGGCTTCGTCGTAGTCCGCCGGCAGGCCGCTCATCGGCGCCAGCCAGCCCTTCTTGGCCCAGATCGGCGCTTCATACGCGCCGATGGTCATCAGGTCGAACTGGCCGCTGTTGGTGGCGATGTCGGTGGTCAGGCGCTGGCGCAGCACGCTTTCTTCCATCGTGACCCAGCGCAGCTTGATGTCGGGATTGGCTTTTTCGAACTGCGGGGCCAGCTTTTGCAGCTCGATCATGTCGGGGTTGTTGATCGACGCAATGTTGATCGTGACCGGCTCGGCGCGGGCGACGCCCGACAGGAACAGGGCAGATACGGCGGCCGCGGCCAGGGTGAAGCGAACGCTGCTTGAAGCGATGGTACGCATGCTTGTCTCCGAATGTTGTTTGCCGTCGGTCGCGCTCCTGGTGGCCTGGCGCGGCTTTCGCCACGCTGCTGCACGTCCGGATCGGCTGATTTTTGAGCAATTAGTATTTTTGTGAGCAAATAATCAGACATCTCCGGATCGATGTCAAGCATTTGTAACATCATTGAGCAAATGCCCATTTTTAGGAATAATGGCATGCATGCGCCGCCGTACAATGGCGGCCACCCACCCCACCGACAACAAGGATGCCGCCCATGCCGCGGCACGCGAGGAGAACATGTCTTCAGGCACATCCAAACTCGACCTGGCGGCGCGCGCCGCCTGGATGTACTACGTCGCCGGCAACACCCAGAACGAAATTGCCGAGCGGCTCGGCATCTCGCGCCAGATGGCGCAGCGCATGGTGGCCTACGCCACCGACGCCAACCTGGTGAAGGTGCAGATCACGCATCCCGTCTCGTCCTGCCTGGAACTGGCACAGGGCCTGCAGGCGCGCTACGGGCTGGAGGTCTGCCGCGTGGTGCCCGGCGCGGGCGGCGCCGACAATCCCCACGAATCGCAGGAAATGCAGCAGATGCTGGCCGTGGCCGGCGCCGAACTGATGGAGCAGTACCTCAGCTCCGAGGCGCCGCTGGTGGTCAACGTCGGCTCCGGCCGCACCCTCAAGGCCGCCATCGAAAAGATCAGCGAGATGGAACGACCGCAGCACCAGATCGTGTCGATGATCGGCGCCTTCGCCTCGGACGGCTCGGCCAACCGCTATGACGTCGCGCTGCAGGCGGCCGAAAAGCTGCGAGCGCGCTTCTACTTGCTGCCGGCGCCGCGCGTGGCCGAAAGCGAGAGCGACCGCCAGCAGTGGTGCAACCACCGCGCCTACAAGATCGTGACCGGCCTGGCCGAGCGCGCCGACATCACCTTCCTCGGCATCGGCACCATCGCGCTGCAAGGCGCGATGCACGAAGACGGCTTCATCGACGACGACGAAGTCGCGCAACTGCAGCGGCAAGGCGCGGTGGGAGAAATGATCTGCCACGCGTTCGACCGCGACGGCCGCATCCTGCCGTCCTCGCTGGCCGCGCGCGTGACCACGCCGCCGCTGTCAGCCAAGCCGCAACGCCCGGTGATCGCGCTGGCCGGCGGCAGCAAGAAGGCCGACGCGGTGCGCGCGGCGCTGCGCGGCGGCTGGCTGACCGGCCTGGTGACCGACGAGGTCTGCGCCCGTCGCGCGCTTGAAGACTGAAGACGCCTGAAGACAACGACAACTGAACGCAGCTGAACCAGGCCGGCCCGCAAGAGGCGCGACCGACTACGGAGACACCGCATGACCCGACCCGCAGAATTCGTCGTCTTCGGCGAAGCCCTCACCGACTTCATCCGCCAGCCCGACGGCCAATGGCGCGCCATCCCCGGCGGCGCCTGCTGGAACGTGGCGCGCGCCGCGGCGCGCCTGGGCGTGGCCACCGGCTACGCCGGCAGCGTCAGCAGCGACGTGTTCGGCCAGGAGCTGTACACGCTCACGCGAGAGGCCGGGCTGGACATGCGCTTCACCCAGCAGCATGCAAAAGCGCCGCTGCTGGCCATGGTCACCTCCACCACTCCTCCCGATTATTTCTTCATCGGCGACGACAGCGCCGACCTGCACTTCGACCCGGAACGACTGCCGGCCGGCTGGATGGACCAGGCGCGCGTGCTGCATTTCGGCTGCATCAGCCTGGCGCGCGAACCGTTGGCCTCGCGCCTGTTGCAGGTGGCGCAGCTGGCCGCCATGCGCGGCAAGAAGATCGCCTTCGACCCCAACTGGCGCAAGCTGATGGATAGCCCCTCCTACCGCATCCTGCTACGCGAGATGCTGGCCCTGGCGCATTACGTGAAGGTCTCGGACGAAGACTTGGAGCGCCTCTTCCCCGGCGACGCCAACGCCTTCGCGACGCTGCGCGCCATGGCCCCGCGCGCCGAGATCCTGCTCACGCTGGGCGCGCAGGGCATGCGCCTGCACAAGGACGAACAGGTGATCGAACAGTCTTCCTACAAGGTGGAGGTGGTCGACACCGTCGGCTGCGGCGATGCCTCCATGGGCGGCTGGATCGCCAGCCAGTTGCGCCAGCCCGATGCGCCGCCGCAGGTTCACCTGCAATGCGCGGCGGCCGACGCTGCTTTGGCGGCCGCCAAAGCCGGCGCATATGCGGCCACCTGGGACGAAGTGCAGGCGCTGATCAAACGCGGTTGAACACGCGGAGAATCGCAAAAAGCTCAGACAGCGCAGGCGTGGCGATGGCGACAAGATTGCGGCCGGCGGTGCGCGCCGTTTCTGCTTTTGAGGATTTTCTTATATTCCGCCCGATGCCGGATGTCGATAATGGCCTCATCACATTGCGTCCCATCGAGGCCCACCATGTATCTCCTGTTACTGATCGTCGGCGCGCTTGCGCTGGCGACAGCATGCGGCTTGCTGCAGGCCAGCGCGAAGCGCTCCCGCAAGTTGCGCCGGCTGTCCGCACTCCACACGCCCGCCGCGCGCTCTCCTGCGCTGTCGCCGCAAGCCAGGGAGCACGCCATCCAGGCGTATCGCGCCATGCAGGACATGGCGCTGTCGGATACCGACGCATTGCCCGAGGCGACAGTAATGCAGCGACCGGCACGTTCCCCCGCGCGGTCATCGCCGGCGCGCAAGATCGTGCCCGCTACACCCAAGATCGCGCGCATGCGCTGGCAGCAACGGCAGGTTGTCGCGTCCGGCAAGTAAGCGCCGCGATTGCCAACGCGGGAGGCGAAACGTATCCTCGCGCGCATGCACACAATACGCCCTTCCCGCCCTGAAGACGGCCCGCGAGTCGTCGAGATCTGGCGTCTTGCCGTAGACGCCACCCACGATTTCCTTGCGCCAGCCGACCGCGCCGCCATCGAGCAGGACGTACGCGGCTTCCTCCCCGCCGCCCCGCTCTGGCTGGCCACTGACGAACGCGACGTGGCGCTGGGCTTCATGCTGCTGGACGGCGCGAAGATGGAAGCACTCTTCATCGAGCCGGCGCATCACGGACGCGGCATCGGCAGCGCGCTGGTGGCGCACGCGCTGGCGCTACACCCGGTACTGGAAACCGACGTCAATGAACAGAACGCGCAAGCGGTCGGCTTTTACCTGCGCCTGGGCTTCACCGAGACCGGGCGCTCAACGCTGGACGGACAAGGGCGCGCCTATCCGCTGATCCATTTGCGCTGCAGCTTGGCGCCATAGCGGCCAGCGGCGGCAACGCGCTCCGGGTTCACTTGAACAAGAACCCCGGGACGACGGAGAAAGAGAAAAAGCCCGCATGCATTTCTGCAGCGGGCTTTTGCTTTGCGGCGCAGCTCAGATCTTGTCGAGCTTGGCCACCGACAGATCCAGCAGCTTCATGCCGAACTTGCCGAAGTTGATGTGCGCGCGGCTGGCGCCGCCACCGCCTTCGATGTTGACGATCACGCCCTCGCCGAACTTGGCGTGCGCCACGTTCTGGCCGATGCGCCAGCCCGAGTCCGATCGGGTGAAGCTCTGCGCGATCTTGTTGTTGCCCGACTCCGGCACTTCGTCCCAGGCCGACTTCGGATTGGCGAACCAGTTGTGCTGCTGCACCTTGGGCGAAAGCCACTTGATGGCCTCCTCCGGCAGCTCGTCGAAGAAGCGCGAGCGCATGTTGTAGCGGGTCTGGCCGTGCAGCATGCGGGTCTGCGAGAAGGTGATGAAGAGGCGCTTCCTGGCGCGCGTGATGGCCACGTACATCAGGCGGCGCTCTTCTTCCACGCCGCCTTCTTCCTTGGCGCTGTTCTCGTGCGGGAACAGGCCTTCTTCCAGACCGGTGATGAACACCGCGTCGAACTCCAGGCCCTTGGCCGAGTGCACCGTCATCAGCTGCAGCGCGTCCTGGCCGGCCTGCGCCTGGTTGTCGCCGGCTTCCAGCGAAGCGTGCGAGAGGAAGGCCGACAGCGGCGACATGATGGTCACCAGCGAGGCATCGGCGTCGATGATTTCCACGCCGTCGCCGGTGGTGATGGCGGTGCCGGCGGCAGCCTGCGCCTGGGGTCCGAGGAAGGCCGGCGCATCCAGGCCGTAGCCTTCTTCGGAGACGAACAGCGTCGCCGCGCTGACCAGCTGCTCCAGGTTTTCGATACGGTCGGCGCCTTCTTTCTCGTTGCGGTAATGCTCGAGCAGGCCGGACAGCTCCAATGTGATCTTCACCGTCTCCGGCAGCGGCAGGTGCTGGGTCTCGAAGCGCGCGCCTTCGATCAGCTTGACGAAGGCGTTCAGCGACGATCCGGCCTTGCCGGCTACATAGGGCACGGCGGCGTAGAGCGAGCAGTTGTACTGGCGCGCCGCATCCTGCAGCGACTCCATCGCCTTGGCGCCGATGCCGCGCGTAGGGAAGTTCACCACGCGCAGGAAGGCCGAGTCGTTGTGCAGGTTGTCCATCAGCTGCAGATAGGCGATCGCGTGCTTGATTTCGGCGCGCTCGAAGAAGCGCTGGCCGCCGTAGACGCGATATGGAATCGCCGAGCTGAACAGCGCGTGCTCCAGCACCCGCGACTGCGCGTTGGAGCGATACAGGATCGCGATCTCGCTGCGGCTCCAGCCTTCGGCGATCAGGTCCTTCACCTGCTCGATGATCCACTGCGCTTCCTGCAGGTCGCTGGTGGCCTCATACACGCGCACCTGCTCGCCGTGGCCGGCGTCGGTGCGCAGGTTCTTGCCCAGGCGCTTGCTGTTGTTGGAGATCAGCTCGTTGGCGGCGTCGAGGATGTGGCCGTGCGAGCGGTAGTTCTGCTCCAGCTTGATCAGGTTCTGCACGCGGAACTCGCGCTCGAAGGCCGACATGTTGCCCACGTTGGCGCCGCGGAAGGCGTAGATGCTCTGGTCGTCGTCGCCCACCGCGAACACCGCGTTGTGGGGGCCGGCCATGAGCTTCAACCATTTGTATTGCAGGTCGTTGGTGTCCTGAAACTCGTCCACCAGGATGTGGCGGAAGCGCGCCTGGTAGTGCTCGCGCAACGGCTGGTTGCGCGTGAGCAGCTCGTAGGTGCGCAGCAGCAGCTCGGCGAAGTCGACCACGCCTTCGCGCTGGCATTGCTGGTCGTACAGCTCATAGAGCTCGCCGAACTTGCGGTTGTAGTCGTCGTGCGCCTCCACGTCCTGCGCGCGCAGGCCCTGGTCCTTGGCGCTGTTGATGAAGTACATCAGGTTGCGCGCGGGGTATTTTTCATCGTCCACGTTCATCTGCTTCAACAGACGCTTGATGGCCGAGAGCTGGTCCTGCGAGTCGAGGATCTGGAAGGTCTGCGGCAGCGCCGCGTCCTTGTGGTGCGCGCGCAGCAGGCGGTTACAGATGCCGTGGAAGGTGCCGATCCACATGCCGCGGGTATTGATGGGCAGCATGGCCGACAGGCGCGCGGTCATTTCCTTGGCGGCCTTGTTGGTGAAGGTCACGGCCAGGATGCCGGCGGGCGAGATCTGCCCGGTCTGCACCAGCCAGGCGATGCGGGTGGTCAGCACGCGGGTCTTGCCGGAACCGGCGCCGGCCAGGATCAGCGCGGACTGGGCGGGCAGCGTGACGGCGGCGAGCTGCTCTTCGTTCAGATTGTGGAGAAGGTTTTGCATCCCGAGATTATAAGTCGGCCGGGCGCGGGACTGCGACTCAAGCCTTGCTCAAAGCCTGCAGCAGGCCGCTCCATATGATGTCGGCGGCAGGCTATACTCGCCGGCAACCCGGCACGTGCACCCGCGCGGCCGGGCCCGATCAACCACCACCACCATGCTCATCCGCGCCATGTCTTTCCTGCGATTCGCCCTGTCCTGCTCCGCCGCCCTGCTGTTGACCGCCTGCGCGTCGGCGCCGCCCACGCCGCCGGCATCGGTGCGCACCGATGTCGGCCAGCTGCTGTCGCTGCAGAAGACCCGGCTGGACGTGGCCGCGCCGGTGGCGCGCAGCAAATGGAATTCGCATGCGCCCATCGATGATCCGGCGCGTGAGCAGGCGATTCTCGATGACGTCGCCGGCCGCGCGCAAGCGATGGGGCTGGATGCGCCATGGGCGCGCCGTTTCTTCCAGGATCAGTTCGACGCCGGCAAGATCGTGCAGCGCGACCTGCACCGGCTGTGGAAAATCGAGCGACGCCCGCCGTTCCCCAATCCCCCCGATCTGGCGCATGAGGTGCGTCCGGTGCTGGACCGCCTGACGCCTGAACTGCTGGCGGCGCTGGCCAGGCTCAAGGGCCGCTGGTGCGATCCGGAAGTGATGGGCGCGCTCGATGAGCTGGCGCCGGAGATTCTCGGCGCCGACTATGCGCCGCCGGTGCAGAACCGCGCGATCGCGGCGCTGCGCTGCGGCAAGTAGGGCCGTCGGCCGGCAGGCTTGCCAAAGTGCCATCGTCGCGCAAATACAAAGAACGCAAAAGTCTTTGCTGTCCTGCAGCAAATTCTTGGCGGGAGTAAAATTCGTCTGGCTGTTCACGCGCACATCCGCGCGCGCAGCGTCTTCATTCCGAATTCCCCCACCATGTCCGACGATTCCTGTAGTCCCAGCTCCGGCGCCGTGCCGGCGCGTCCGCTGACGCCTGCCAAAGTAACGCAGCAGATCCTTGCCACCGCATTCTTCACCTTCCTGGTGTACCTGGCCATCGGCATCCCGATGGCGGTGCTGCCGGGCTATATCCACCTCGACCTCGGCTATAGCGCCGTGGTGGCCGGGCTGGGTATCAGCATCCAGTACTTCGCCACCTTCGTCAGCCGCGCCAACGCCGGCCGCATGATCGACACCGTCGGCCCCAAGCAGACCGTCATGCGCGGCATGCTGCTGTGCGCCGGCAGCAGCGGGCTGCTCATGCTGGCTGCGCTGGCGCAGCCGCTGCCCTTCCTGAGCCTGGTGCTGCTGTTCGCCAGCCGCGCATTGCTGGGCCTGGGCGAAAGCCTGGTCGGCACCGGCGCCATCATGTGGGGCGTGGGCCGCGTGGGCTCGGAGAACACCGCCAAGATGATCTCTTGGAACGGCATCGCCACCTACTCGGCGCTGGCCATCGGCGCGCCGCTGGGCGTGGTGCTGGACCGTTCGTTGGGATTTGCCGTGATCGGCCTGGCCGGCATGCTGCTGACCATCCTCGGCTACGCGCTGGCCCGCGGCGGCCCGGTGACGCCGGTGATCCCGGGCGAGAAGCTACCCTTCAAGCTGGTGCTGCGCCGCGTGTTCGCCTATGGCATGGGCCTGGCCTTCGGCACCATTGGCTTCGGTTCGATCGCCACCTTCATCACGCTGTATTACGCCGACCAGCACTGGAGCGGCGCAGCCTTTGCCTTGACCGCCTTCTCCAGCGCCTTCGTCGGCGCGCGCCTGCTGTTCGCCAACGCCATCAACCGCTTCGGCGGCTACCGCGTGGCGATCATGTGCTTCATCACCGAAGCCGTGGGCCTACTGCTGCTGTGGGTCGCCATGACGCCGGAAGTGGCCTTGCTGGGCGCGGCCCTGGCCGGCTTCGGCTTTGCGCTGGTGTTCCCCTCGCTGGGTGTGGAAGCGGTCAACCTGGTGCCGGCCTCCAACCGCGGCGCGGCGCTGGCGGCCTACTCGGTATTCCTCGACCTGGCGCTGGGCGTGACCGGTCCGCTGGCCGGCGCCATCGCCGGCCAGCTGGGCTATCCGCAGGTGTTCCTGTTCGCCGCGATTGCCGCCATCGGCGCGGTGGCGCTGTCGCTCTCGCTGTTCCGTAGCGCCCAGCAGCGCGCGCCGTCGTAATGGCCGGCTGATCCGCTGCAACGCCCTTGCACGATGGGGCCGATAGCCATGCCGCTATCGGCCCCATCGCCATTTTGTGCACCGGATTTGCGCTCAAAGCGGTTGAAATGCGGAACGCCCGCCCCATCTCTGTAATCAGTACCTGTGCAATACAGTCGCATCGGCAGAGTCCACTGCGCGCGATTTGCAATAGAATCGCGATGTTGTTTCACCCGCTTACGAAAAACCAAACATCCTCAAGGAGTGAAAGATGGCAAAGAAGAACGCTGCAGCCCCCTCGATCAACATCGGCATCAACGACAAGGACCGCAAGAAGATCGCTGACGGCCTGTCCAAACTGCTGGCCGACTCCTACACCTTGTACCTGAAGACCCACAACTTCCACTGGAACGTGACCGGTCCGATGTTCAACACCCTGCACCTGATGTTCGAAGGCCAATACACCGAGCTGGCCACCGCGGTTGACCTGATCGCCGAACGCATCCGCGCGCTGGGCTACCCGGC
This sequence comes from Herbaspirillum sp. LeCh32-8, assembly GCF_017814915.1. Classification (GTDB taxonomy): domain Bacteria; phylum Pseudomonadota; class Gammaproteobacteria; order Burkholderiales; family Burkholderiaceae_D; genus Herbaspirillum. The sequence goes on from NZ_JAGIPZ010000004.1 coordinate 127,559, forward strand.
GCCGGGTTCGTACAAGGAATTCGCCAAACTGTCGTCGATCCCCGAAGCGGACGGCGTGCCCAACGCGCAGGAAATGATCGCCCAGCTGGTGGCCGGCCAGGAAGCCGTCACCCGCACCGCGCGCTCGATCTTCCCGGCCGTGGATGCCGCCGCCGACGAACCGACCGCCGACCTGCTGACCCAGCGCATGCAGCTGCACGAAAAGAACGCATGGATGCTGCGCAGCCTGCTGGAAGGCTGATCTTCGCGACCTGCCGCACCACATAAAAAAGCCACCCTTCGGGGTGGCTTTTTTGCGTCCGTCATTTCTCATCGTATCGGCATCGGCGCGCGGCCTCGATCGCAATCCCGATGCCGATCCCGATGCCGATGCCGTCGCGGCATCCTACCCTCATCTGTGTTGAAAGGCAGCGCAGCCGGCCGATGCGAAACGTCTGACGAGAATGGTGCGTCTCCCCTCCGCAATGCAGCACGGGGATTCAAGCCTTTGCCTCGCACGCTATCGAGAAAAAAAGAAGATCAATTAATTCAATTGAAGGGGCGTGCCTGTCTGACGATATTGCTCAATGTAGAACTACGTAAAATTTACGAAACTTAGAAATTATTCGATTTCCTCAGAACTTTTTATATTATTAAATTGAATTTATTTTATTTAATGCAGGATTAACGGCGTTGAAGAAAAATAAATCGACAAGAACGGGTCAAGAACTGGCAATAAAAAATAGCCATCTTTACAGGGGAGGGAGCTAACGCCACGCGGGGGTGTTATGTGGAAAAAATTTTCCATGTCACAGCGTACGGGTCGTCGCTCCATCAGTAAGGTAGTACCAAAAAATTCGAACAAGGATGTACCCAGGCAGTCACGCGATTCGGCATGCTCCTGGGTTCATATCGCCTACCCTCTCTTGCTGTGCAGTCCTGCCGCAGGATTGGCAGCCACCAATGTCGGCACCGGATCAAACGCCACCGGAACGGCCAGCGTTGCAGTCGCGCCGGGTGACGGCTATACCGCAACCGCCTCCGACGTCTTTGCCATCGCGGTCGGCGCCAGCAGCAGCGCGTCCGCCTCCAATGCCACCGCCATCGGGCATTCGGCGTCGGCATCCGGCACCTCAGCCACTGCCATCGGCACCGCAGCCACGGCGGCGGGCAGCAATGCCTTCGCCGGCGGCAGCAGCGCCGCGGCATACAACAGCGGCAGCATCGCCATCGGCAGCAACGCGGTCTCCGGCGTCTCCGGCTCAGGCACGGTAGCCAATACAACGGCGGTGGGCGCAGGCGCACAGGCCACCGGCAACGCGTCGAGCGCCTTTGGCGTGAATGCGGTCGCCAGCGGAACGAGTACGGCGGCCGTCGGCAACGGTGCAGCGGCCTCAGGCAATGCGGCCACGGCGGTGGGTACAGCCGCTCAGGCCTCGGGCGGCGCAGCGCTGGCCGGCGGTGCGGGTGCGCAGGCATACGGACTGAGCTCGGTCGCGCTGGGCAATAACGCGGTGGCCGGCGTCAACGCCGGTGGCCAGCAGTACGATGTCGCGGTGGGCGCCGGCTCGCGCGCAACAGGTGGTCTCTCCAGCGCTCTCGGCGTGAATGCGAACGCCAGTGCCGCCAACGCATTGGCGGCGGGTTCGCTGTCGACGGCTTCCGCCACAGGGGCGACGGCAGTGGGCACGTCAGCGTCAGCCGCCGGCAGCGCCGGCACCGCAGTAGGCTCCGCCGCCAGCGCGGCAGGCGCGAATGCCGCAGCGCTTGGCGCCAGCGCCAACGCCTACAACAGCGGCAGCGTCGCCATCGGCAGCAGCGCAGTGTCCGGCGTCTCCGGCTCAGGCACGGTCACCAATACGACCGCAGTGGGTGCGAGCGCGCAGGCCACGGGTAACTCGGCCAGCGCCTTCGGCTTGAATGCCACGGCCAGCGGCGCCAATGCACTGGCGTCCGGCGCTGCGGCAACGGC
>NZ_JAGIPZ010000004.1:129609-188341 GCF_017814915.1 Herbaspirillum sp. LeCh32-8
GCCTACAACAGCGGCAGCATCGCCATCGGCAGCAGCGCGGTCTCCGGCGTCTCCGGCTCAGGCACGGTCACCAATACGACCGCAGTGGGTGCGAGCGCGCAGGCCACGGGCAACTCGGCCAGCGCCTTCGGCTTGAATGCCACGGCCAGCGGCGCCAATGCACTGGCGTCCGGCGCTGCGGCAACGGCTTCCTCCACGGGTGCGACGGCATTAGGCACGTCAGCGTCCGCCGCCGGCAGCGCCGGCACTGCGGTGGGCTCCGCCGCCAACGCGGCGGGCGCGAATGCCGCAGCGCTTGGCGCCAGCGCCAACGCCTACAACAGCGGCAGCATCGCCATCGGCAGCAGCGCGGTCTCCGGCGTCTCCGGCTCAGGCACGGTCACCAATACAACTGCGGTGGGCGCGGGCGCGCAGGCCACCGGCAACGCCTCAAGCGCCTTCGGTCTGAATTCGGTTGCCAGCGCGACCAGTACCGTCGCCGTGGGCAATGGCGCGACGGCCACCGGTAATTCGGCCACGGCAGTGGGCACCGGCGCGCAGGCCTCGGGCGGAGCAGCATTGGCTTCCGGCGCGGGTGCCCTGGCTTACGGATTGAGCTCGGTCGCGCTGGGCAACGGCGCGGTGGCCGGCGTCAATGCCGGCGGCCAGCAGTACGATACCTCGGTGGGTCCCGGCTCACGTGCAACGGGCGGCCAGTCCAGCGCCTTCGGCTTGAATGCGAACGCCAGCGCCGCCAACGCGTTGGCGGCAGGCTCAACAGCGACGGCGTCCGCCGCGGGGGCCACGGCCTTGGGTGCGTCGGCTTCCGCAGCCGGCAGCGCCAGCACCGCGGTGGGCAACACCGCCAATGCGGCGGGCGCCAATGCGGCGGCCTTGGGTTCGGGCGCCAACGCATATAACAGCACCAGCGTCGCCCTGGGCGCCAGCGCAGTGGCCGGGGTGTCCGGCTCCGGCACCATCACCGGCGACACCGCGCTTGGCGCAAACGCCAGAGCGACGGGGGGATTCTCGGCCGCCCTGGGCAGCTTTGCCGTGGCCTCCGGCAATCACGCCGTGGCCGGCGGCTTGTCCGCCACGGCCTCGGGCGCGTCCGCCGTGGCGCTGGGCGAGAACGCGGCGGCCTCCAACACCAATGCGATCGCACTGGGCTTCGGCAGCACTGCGTCCGGCAATGGCGCCGCCTCCCTCGGCGCGTCATCGTCCGCGGCCGGAGCATCGGCGGTGGCCCTGGGCCTGAGCGCGAATGCGGCCGGCAGCAGCGCGCTGGCGATGGGCAACAACAGTTCGGCCGCGGCCAGCGACGCCGTGGCGTTCGGCCATTCCACGACCGCCGCAGGCGCGGGAGCGGTGGCCGGCGGCCAGTTGGCCAATGCCTACAACAGCGGCTCGGTGGCCCTGGGCAAATCATCGGTGTCCGGGGTCTCGGGCTCGGGCACCATTACCAACGACACCGCGCTGGGGATCAACACGCAGGCCATCGGCGGCAGTTCGCTGGCGGCGGGCGCAGGGGCGCAGGCCACCGCCGCCAATGCGGTTGCGGCCGGCAACGCGGCGCTGGCGTCGGGAGCATCGGCCAGCGCCGTGGGCGACAGCGCCGCGGCGAGCAATGCCAATGCCGCAGCCTTCGGCAAGCAGGCCTCCGCCGCCGGACAAAATGCGACGGCGCTGGGCGCCAGCACGATCGCATCGGCCAATTTCAGCGTCGCCGTGGGCGCCACCGCGCATGCGCAGGACGTGGGGACGATGGCGATCGGGCAGAACGCACAAGCGCTCAAAACCAATGCCGCTGCGTTAGGAGTCGGCAGCACCGCCTACACCCAGAACGCGCTGGCATTTGGCACCGGCGCGATAGCCGGCGCATCGGGTGCGGCAACGGTCAATCAGGTCGCCATCGGCAACGCCGCCACGGCCGTGGGCGACAGCGCCTTTGCAGGCGCGGCAGGGGCGACGGCCTACAACAGCGGCTCGCTGGCGCTGGGCAGCAACGCGGTCGCCGGTGTCAGCGGCGCCTCCGGCAATGTCAACCAGACCGCACTGGGCAGCAATGCATCTGCCGTGGGCAACAATTCCTTCGCCGGCGGCAGCAGCGCCGCGGCCTACAACAGCGGCAGCATCGCCATCGGCAGCAGCGCGGTCTCCGGCGTGTCCGGCTCCGGCACGGTGAGCAACACGATCGCTGTGGGCGCCAGCGCGCAAGCCACCGGCAACGCCTCAAGTGCCTTCGGTCTGAATACGGTGGCCAGCGGGACGAGCACGGTCGCTGTCGGCAACGGTGCGACAGCCTCCGGCAATTCGGCCACGGCAGTGGGCCCCGGCAGCCAGGCTTCGGGCGGGGGAGCACTGGCGGCCGGTTCGGGGGCGCTGGCCTACGGACTGAGCTCGGTCGCGCTGGGCAACGGCTCGGTGGCCGGCGTCAACGCCGGCAGCCAGCAGTATGACACCGCGGTGGGCGCGGGCGCACACGCAACCGGAGGCCAGTCCAGCGCCTTCGGTTTGAATGCGAACGCCAGTGCCGCCAACGCGTTGGCGGCAGGCTCGGCAGCGACGGCGTCCGCTGCGGGGGCCGCGGCATTGGGTAACTCCGCTTCCGCTTCCGGTAGCGCCAGCACCGCAGTGGGCATGCAAGCCCAGGCTGCCGGCGGCAATGCGTTTGCGGCCGGCTTCCAGGCATCGGCCGCGGGGGCATCCGGGGTGGCGATCGGCAATGCGGGCGTGGCGTCGGCCGCCAACGCAATCGGCATCGGCAGCGCCGCCAATGCCGGTGTGGCCGATGGCATTGCGATTGGCCGTTCCACCTCGGTCACCGGCAACGCCAGTGTGGCGATCGGTTTGTCCAGTCAGGCGGCAGGCGCAAGCAGCGCCGCCTTGGGAACGGGCAGCAATGCCGCCGGGGCCAATACCCTGGCCGGCGGACGCAACGCCACGGCGTACGGCGCCAATGGCGTGGCGCTGGGCAACAATGCCGTGACCGGTGCCTCGGGCCAGCCCGGCCTGACCAATGACGTTGCGCTGGGCAATGCGGCGGCGGCGACCGGCGGCAATTCCTTTGCCGGCGGCGCCGGCAGCGCGGCCTCGGGCAGCCGCGCAACAGCCTTGGGCGTATCGGGCAGCGCGACAGGCACATCGGCTACTGCGCTGGGCGACAGTGCGCAAGCAAGCGGCGCCAGCAGCACCGCATTGGGCGTATCCAGCGTGGCCTCGGCCTTGAATACGACGGCGCTGGGTAATAGCGCAACGGCCTCGGGTATCGCTTCTGCGGCGCTGGGCAACAGCGCTGCCGCATCGGGAGAGAGCGCGGTGGCGTTGGGCGCGCAAAGCAACGCAGCCGGAGAGGGAAGCGTCGCCGCAGGTCACCTGACCAACGCCTACAACGATGGCGCGATCTCGATCGGCGACACGGCGCAGGCGGGTGTATCCGGCTCGGCGACCATCAAGAATGACATCGCGCTGGGCAACGTCGCGAAAGCGACCGGCGGCGACTCGGTGGCCTTGGGACATGATGCGCAGGCAACCGGCGCCGGCGCCTTTGCGGCGGGCTTGTCGGCCACCGCATCAAGCGATTCAGCGGTGGCCTTGGGCGAGGCCTCCATCGCTTCGGCTAGCCGAGCCATCGCACTGGGACAGAGCAGCCAGGCGACGGCGGCCGACAGCATCGCCTCGGGTTCAGTGGCCGAAGCAAGCGGCGCACGCGCCAGTGCCTTCGGCTACAACACGACGGCGTCAGGAAACGATTCCCTGGCGTTAGGCTCGTCGGCCAATGCAGCAGCAGACGGCACGCTGGCCGCCGGGCAGCAAGCCAATTCCTATAGCGTCAACGGCGTGGCGCTGGGGGCGCAGTCGATTGCCGGGATCAACGGCGGCGGGGCCGGCTACGACACCGCCGTGGGCTACAACTCGCGCGCCACCGGCGGCAGTTCGGTTGCCCTCGGGGACAACGCCTACGCCACCGGCGCGATGTCGTTTGCCGGCGCCTACTACAGCACGGCGTCGGGGCAGGATTCGATTGCCTTGGGCAACACCGCCACGGCAGGCAGCACCGGCGGCATTGCCATCGGCCTGAACAGCAACACCACCGGCGTGAATGCGGCCGCGCTCGGCGTTTCCGCAAACAGCGCCGGCGCCTCGGCGCTGGCCCTGGGCGCCAACGCCAGCGCCGGCGCGACCAATGCTGCGGCGGTGGGACAAGGCGCCAATGCGGGCGGCGCTTCTTCGTTTGCCGGCGGCGACAGCGCCAGCACCTTCAACAGCGGCGGCGTCGCGTTGGGGCAAAGCGCGGTCGCGGGAGTGTTTGGCGCGTCCACGCTGGTCAACGATACCGCCGTCGGCAAGAGCGCCAGCGCCACGGGCGGCAGCTCACTGGCGCTGGGCGCATCGGCCAATGCGTCGGCCGCGAATGCGTTTGCGGGTGGTTCTTCGGCCGCGGCGTCGGGCGCATCATCGACCGCGCTGGGCGACAGCGCACAGGCCAGCGCGCTCAATACCGTGGCGCTGGGCAAGAGCAGCGTCGCCAACGCGAATCGCAGCACGGCGGCCGGCGTATCCAGCACGGCCTCCGGCGTCTCGGCGCTAGCCGTGGGCGACACGGCCAGCGCCACGGGTGCAGGCGCATCGGCATTAGGTCAGAGCAGTAGCGCCGGCGCGGCCAATGCAGTCGCTGTCGGCAAGAGCGCCAATGCGGCGGGCGCATCGTCGTTCGCCGGCGGCAACAGCGCCAATGCCTACAACAGCGGCAGCGTGGCCCTAGGTAACATTGCAGTGGCCGGGGTATCGGGCTCGGGCACGGTGACCAACGATACCGCGCTGGGCAACAACGCCCGCGCCACCGGCGGCAATGCCCTCGCAGCCGGCAGCAGCGCCACCGCCGGCGGCGCCAATGCGGTAGCCACCGGCGTATCGTCGACAGCCTCCGGCACATCTTCCGTCGCGCTGGGCAACACGGCGAATGCCTCCAACACCAACAGCATCGCCCTGGGCACCAACAGCGTCTCCTCCGGCAGCGGCGCATTCGCCGGCGGCAATGCGGCCAACGCCTCGGCTATCGCCGCGCTGGCGCTGGGCAGCAGCAGCACCGCCTCGGCTGCCAATGCCGCAGCGGTTGGCGCCAGCGCCAACGCGGCGGGAGCATCGTCGTTCGCCGGCGGCAACAGCGCCAATGCCTACAACACCGGCAGTGTGGCGCTGGGTAATACGGCGGTGGCCGGCGTCTCGGGCTCCGGAACAGTGACCAACGACACCGCGCTGGGCAACAACGCCCGCGCCACCGGCGGCAACGCTCTCGCGGCCGGCAGCAGCGCCACCGCCGGCGGCGTCAATGCGGTGGCCACCGGCGTGTTGTCCACTGCGTCCGGCACCTCTTCCGTCGCGCTGGGCAACACGGCGAATGCCTCTAACACCAACAGCATCGCCCTGGGCACCAACAGCGTCTCTTCCGGCAGCGGCGCATTCGCCGGCGGCAATGCGGCCAACGCCTCGGCTATCTCCGCGCTGGCACTGGGTAGCGGCAGCGCGGCCTCGGCCGCCAATGCCGCGGCGGTTGGCGCCAGTGCCAACGCGGCAGGCGCATCGTCGTTCGCCGGTGGCAACAGCGCCAATGCCTACAACACCGGCAGCGTGGCGCTGGGTAATACGGCGGTGGCCGGCGTCTCGGGCTCCGGCACGGTGACCAACGACACGGCGCTGGGCAACAACGCCCGCGCCACCGGCGGCAATGCACTCGCAGCCGGTACCGGCGCGAATGCAGTGGGCGCCAACGCGGTGGCGGCCGGTGCATCGGCCAATGCGTACAACAGCGGCGCGGTGGCGGTGGGCAATGGTGCGGTCGCGGGCATCTCCGGTTCCGGCACGGTGACCAATGACGCTGCCCTGGGCATGAATGCGCGCGCCACCGGCGGTTCGTCGCTGGCCGCGGGCGCGGGTGCGCAAGCCAGCGCTGCGCGCAGCATGGCGGGCGGCGTGTCCAGCACAGCGTCGGGCGCGTCTGCCGTGGCGCTTGGAGACACGGCAACTGCATCCGGCGCAGGCGCGGCGGCGCTGGGCTTGAACAGCAGCGCCGCAGCGGCCAATGCTGCGGCCGTGGGCGCCGGCGCCAATGCCGCGGGAGCTTCCTCATTTGCCGGCGGCAATGCCGCCACTGCCTACAACACAGGCAGCGTGGCATTGGGCAATGCGTCGGTGGCGGGGGTATCGGGTTCCGGCACGGTGACCAATGACATGGCGCTGGGCAATGGCGCGCACGCCACCGGCGGCGCGTCATTGGCGGCAGGCGCAAGCGCCAATGCGGCCGGCGCCAATGCGGTGGCGACGGGCGCATCGTCCAATGCCTACAACAGCGGGGCGGTGGCGGTGGGCAGCAATGCCGTGGCCGGGGTATCGGGTTCCGGCACGGTGACCAATGATACTGCACTGGGCATCAACGCGCGCGCCACCGGCGGCAGCGCACTGGCCCTAGGCAGTTCGGCGGTGGCGTCGGGCAGCCATGCGCTGGCGGCGGGCGTTTCGGCGGCGGCGGCGGGCGTGGCCGCAGTCGGCCTGGGCGACAGCGCAAACGCCGCCGGCGACGGCGCATTTGCGGGGGGCAACGATGCCCGGGCGTACAACAGCGGCTCGCTGGCCCTAGGTCAACATGCAGTAGCGGGCGTGTCCGGCTCGGGATCGGTGGTGAGCGACACCGCCCTGGGCATGAACAGCAGCGCCACCGGCGGTCGCGCGCTGGCCGGCGGCGTGGGCGCAAGCGCTGCCGGGCTGTCCTCGGTGGCGCTGGGCGACTCCGCCAGCGCCGCCACGGCGGGCGCGGTGGCGATCGGCAAGGGTGCAACGGCCAACGGCGGTAAAGCGGTGTCCATTGGCGTGGGCAATACGGCCAGCGGCAACGGTGCAGTGGCCATTGGCGACCCCAACAACGCCACCGGAGCCGGCGCGGTGGCGCTGGGCGAAGACAATACCGCCACCGGCACCGGCGCGCTGGCCATCGGCAGCAACAACAGCGCAATAGGACAGGCGTCGATGGCCTTCGGCCGCAATGCCAGCGCATCGGCCGCAGGCGGGATCGCCCTGGGCGACGGCGCCTCGGCCACGGTCAATCAGGGCGTGGCGCTGGGCGCGGGTTCGATCTCGAACCGCGCCATCACGCCGGTGTCCGGCCAGACCATCCTGGGAGCGGTGTCGGTCGGCGACAGCAGCACCAATACCTATCGCCAGATCATCAACGTGGCGGACGGCACGCAGGCCCACGACGCCGTCAACCTGGGGCAATTGCAGGCGGCGGTTGCGTCGGTCTCCAGTTCAACCACCCAATATTTCCACGCCAACTCGACGCAGCCGGACTCCTTGTCGACCGGCACGGATTCGATCGCCATCGGCCCCAATACGGTAGTCAACGGCCAACAGGCGATTGGCATGGGTCTGGGAGCACAGGCCAGCGGTCAGAACGGCCTGGCCATCGGCACCAACGCCAACGCCGGCGGTGCTCAGTCCCTGGCGTTGGGGCGGGCCGCCACGGCCAGCGCGACGGGCGCGCTGGCGCTGGGCGACGGCGCAACGGCCGGTCAGGCCAACAGCATCGCCCTGGGCGCGGGATCGGCCACCACGGTGGGCGCGCAAACCAATTACACCGCCTATGGCTTGTCGGCCCAGCAGAGCTCGGCGGGCGAAGTGAATGTGGGCAATCGCACAATCACCGGCGTGGCCGCCGGGGTGGGTAACCAGGATGCGGTCAACGTGGCCCAGCTGACTGCGGTCAACAACACGCTGAGCGCGCAGATTGCCGGTGTCAGCGCGGGCGTCAGCAAGTACTTCCATGCCAACTCCACGGCAACCGACGGCAGCGCGACCGGCGCCGATGCGATTGCGATCGGCCCCCAGGCGCTGGCATCGGGCAACACCAGCATCGCACAGGGCAGCAATGCGCAAGCCACCAGCACCGACGCCATCGCGATCGGTCGCGCCGCCGCCGCGCAAGGCGGCAACGCGGTAGCGCTGGGCGCAGCGGCGAGCGCCAACGGCGCCGGTACGCTGGCGCTGGCGGCAAACGCGCAAGCCACGGCAGCGAACGCCGTTGCCATCGGCAACAACGCCAGCGCCGGCAATGCCTCCAGCGTCGCTTTGGGCGCCAATGCGGCCACCTCGGTCGGCGCGCAGAGCAACTACACGGCCTACGGCTTATCCGCACCACAAACCTCGGTGGGCGAAGTGTCGGTGGGCAGCGCCGGCTCGACGCGCAAGCTGACCAACGTGGCCGCCGGCAGCAGCAGCACGGACGCGGTCAATGTGGCGCAGCTGACGGCGGTGGCGACCACCTTGACCGGCAACGCGCTGCAGTGGGACCCGAGCGCAAACGGCGGAACCGGCGCGTTCTCGGCCAGCCATGGCGCCGGCCTCACCAATAAGATCACCAACGTCGCAGCGGGAACGCTGAGCGCCGGCAGCACCGATGCGATCAACGGCAGCCAGTTGTATTCGCTGGCGGGCGATATCAGCGCCACCTTCACCAATGCCAATGGCGTCGGTTCGCGCTATGTGCGCACCAATGAAAACGGCCTGGCCACCGCCGATTCGCAAGCGGCGGCAGCCGGCGCCACCGCGCTGGGCTACAACGCCACCGCCAGCGCCGGCAACGCGCTGGCCATGGGTCGCGGCAGCGTGGCCGATAAGGTCAACAGCGTAGCGCTGGGCGCGGGATCGGCAACGACCGTAGGCGCGCAGACCGACTACTCCGCCTACGGCCTGGGCACGCCGCAGACATCGGCGGGCGAAGTCAACATCGGCAACCGCACGCTGACAGGCCTGGCCGCAGGTATTGGCGACAGCGACGCCGTCACGGTGGCGCAGCTGCGCGCGATCGGCAACCAGATCGCGGCCGTCGGCAGCGATGCCTTGCAATGGGACGCCAGCGCCAATGGCGGCCTGGGCGCCTATAACGCCAAGCACGGCGCCAACAGCGCCAGCAAGATCGTGAATGTGGCCAACGGCGACGTCAGCGCCGGCAGCACGGATGCGGTCAACGGCAGCCAGCTGTTCGGCGTGACGGGCGACACCAGCAGCACCTACACCAATGCCCATGGCGTGAGCGTGCGTTACGCCCGCACCAATGAAAACGGCCTGACCGCGGCCGACTCGCAAGCGTCCGCCGCGGGAGCGACGGCGCTCGGATACAACGCCGTCGCCAGCGCCGGCAATGCGCTGGCGATCGGTCGCGACAGCACGGCCGACAAGGCCAACAGCGTGGCCCTGGGCGCCGGCTCGGCCACCACGGTGGGCGCCCAGACCAACTACGCAGCGTATGCGCTCTCGGTGGCGCAAACCTCATCAGGTGAAGTCAACGTCGGCAATCGCACCATCACCGGCGTGGCGCCTGGCATCAACGACAACGATGTGGTGACCGTGGCGCAGCTGCGCGCGGACGATGCCAACTTCGCTGCGCTGAACAACAACGCCCTCAAATGGGATCCGGCCGCCAACGGCGGCGCCGGTGCCTACAGCGCCAGCCATGGCGCCGCCACGACCAACAAGATCACCAATGTAGCGGCCGGCGCGGTCAGCGCCACGAGCACCGACGCCCTCAACGGCGCGCAGTTGTTTGCGGTGGCGGGCGACACCGGCAGCACCTTCACCAACGCCAACGGCCTGGGCGTGTTGTATGCGCGCACCAACGTGAGCGGCCTGGCCGCGGCCGATGCCGTCGCTTCCGCCCAAGGGGCGACTGCCATCGGATACAACGCCGCCGCGAGCGCGGTCAACGCCGTGGCGCTGGGCAATGCCAGCAATGCCAACAAGAGCAATAGCGTGGCCCTTGGCGCGGGCTCGGTCACGGGAACGGGCGCGCAGAGCAACTATATCGCCTACGCCTTGGTGAATCCGCAAAACGCGGTCGGCGAGGTGTCCATCGGGGCGGGAGGCGCTGAGCGCAAGCTCACCAACGTGGCAGCGGGCAGCAACAATACCGATGCGGTCAATGTGGCGCAATTGACTGCGGTCAATACCACGCTGACCACCGCGGTGGGTAACGCCATGCAATGGAACGCCGCCGCCAATGGCGGGCTGGGGGCGTTCAGCGCCAGCCACGGCGCCAGTTTGAACAACAAGGTCACCAACGTGGCGGCAGGCGACATCTCCGCGGCCAGCACGGATGCCATCAACGGCGCTCAGCTGAAGGCAACCAATGACCAGGTGACCCAGGCCAGCACCTTGATCTCCACCATCGCGGGCAATACGACGCCGGCCTATATCACCGGCCATGGCACCGGCATCAAGTATGCGCGCACCAACGATGTGGGCTTGAGCGCGGGCGACGCCACGGCATCGGGCCAGGGCGCCACGGCGATGGGCTACAACGCGCTCGCCAGCGCGCCCAATACCCTGGCGCTTGGCAATGGCGCCAGTGCCGTCAATGGCAACAGCGTGGCTCTGGGCGCCGGCTCGGCAACCACGGTGGGTGCCCAGACCAACTACGCGGCGTATGCGCTCTCGGTTGCGCAAACCTCTTCGGGTGAAGTCAACGTCGGCAATCGCACCATCACCGGCGTGGCGCCTGGCATCAACGACAACGATGTGGTGACCGTGGCGCAGCTGCGCGCAGACGATGCCAACTTCACCAACCTGAACAACAACGCCCTCAAGTGGGACCCGGCCGCCAACGGCGGCGCCGGCGCCTACAGCGCCAGCCATGGCGCCGCCACGACCAACAAGATCACCAACGTGAGCGCGGGCGCGGTCAGCGCAGGCAGCACCGACGCCGTCAACGGCGCCCAGTTGTTTGCGGTGGCGGGCGACACCGGCAGCACGTTCACCAATGCCAACGGCGTGGGCGTGCTGTATGCGCGCACCAACGCAACCGGCCTGGCCGCAGCCGACGCTGTCGCTTCCGCGCAAGGGGCGACTGCAGTGGGATACAACGCCGCTGCAAGTGCAAGCAACGCCCTGGCGCTGGGACGCGGCAGCGTCGCCAACTTCGCCAACAGCGTTGCGCTGGGCGCCGGTTCGGTGACCACGGTGGGGGCGCAGACCAATTACGCCGCGTACGCTTTGTCGGCCACGCAAACCTCGTCGGGCGAAGTGAATGTCGGCAACCGTACGGTGACGGGCATTGCGCCGGGCGCTGGCGACAACGATGCGGTCAACGTGGCGCAGTTGCGCGCGGCGACGAACAATCTGGCCGCCCAGAACACTGACATGCTGAAGTGGGACGCCGCAGCCAACGGCGGCGCCGGCGCCTTCAGCGCGAGTCACGGCAGCGTTGTCGCCAACAAGATCACCAATGTGGCCAATGGGGATGTGGGCGCGGCGAGTACGGACGCCATCAATGGCGCGCAGCTCTTTGCAGTGACCGGCGATGTCAGCAGCACCTTTACCAACGCGAACGGTTCAGGCGTCCGCTACGCCAGAACCAATGCCAACGGCTTGCCTGTCTCTGACGCCACCGCCTCGGGTGCAGGCGCGAGCGCGGTCGGTTATGGCGCGACGGCCTCGGCGTTGAATGCCTTGTCCCTCGGCGCCAACAGCATTGCCAACCAGGCCAATAGCGTGGCCCTGGGCGCGGGAGCGACGACGTCCGTCGGCGCCCAGAGCAGTTACATCGCCTATGGACGCGCCGCGCCGCAGACCTCGGTGGGCGAAGTGTCGGTCGGCTCGGCCGGCAACGAGCGCAAGATCACCAATGTGGCGCCGGGCAGCGCCAGCACCGATGCGGTCAACGTGAGCCAGTTGCTCGACCTGGATGACCGCATCACCGGTCTTGCCGGCAAGAGCCTGCAGTTCGACGCCACGCTCAACGGCGGTGCCGGCGCCTACAGCGCCGCGCGTGCCGGCTCGCCCACCAAGATCACCAATGTGGCCGCCGGCGACATCAGCGCCACCAGCACCGATGCCGTCAATGGCGCGCAGTTGTTCGCCTCCCTGGGCAGCTTCAGCAATCCTGCTTACAACACCACCAACGGGCAAGGCATCAAGTATGTGCGCACCAACGATACCGGCCTCGCGGCGTCGGACGTGTCGGCCATCGGCCAGGGTTCGACCGCGGTGGGCTACAACGCCGTCGCGACCGGCGACAACGCGGTGTCGATCGGTAACCTTGCGCAGGCGCAAAGCAACGGCAGCGTAGCGATCGGCCAGGGCTCCCAGACGACAGGCGGCAAGGCGGTGTCGATCGGCAACCTCAATACCGCCAGCGGTGACGGCGCCGTTGCCGTCGGCGATCCTAACAATGCCACCGGCAGCGGTGCATTGGCCATCGGCAAGGACAACACCGCCACCGGCAACGGTGCGGTCGCGCTGGGCAACACCAACAGCGCCACGGCGCAGGGCGCAGTCGCCATCGGCAATCTGACGACGGCCTCCGCCGCCGGCGCGCTCGCAATGGGCGACGGCGCCAGCGCCAACCAGACTTACGCGATTGCGCTGGGCAACGGCGCCGGCGCCACGGCCGTCGACGCCTTGGCATTGGGTCGCGGCGCCAGCGCCAATAAGGCCAACAGCATCGCGTTGGGCGCGGGCTCAGTCACCACCGTGGGCGCACAGACCAACTACAGCGCTTATGGCCTGTCCGCCACACAGACCTCGGCAGGCGAGCTCAATGTGGGCAATCGCACGATCAGCGGCGTAGCACCGGGCAGCGCCGGCACTGACGCCGTGAACGTCAACCAGTTGCAGGCGGTGGCGACCTCCCTGGGCAGCCTGGCCGGCAACATGGTGACGTGGAATGCCGGCGAACTGTCGGGCGCTGGCGCCTATGACGCCTCCCACGGCGCCACGACACGCGCGCAGATCGTCAACGTGGCCGACGGCACCACCGCGCAATCGGCAGTGACGGTGCATCAGCTGACCAATGCACTGAGCTCGTTTGCGGTAACCGGCACCATGTACTTCCACGTCAACAGCACCAGCACGGACGCCTTGGCCAGCGGCACGCAATCGGTTGCCATCGGCCCGGTCAGCATCAGCGCCGCTGACTCCAGCGTTGCCATGGGTGACGGCGCGACCACGCTGAGCACAGCCACCAACGGCATCGCCATCGGGCGCAGCGCCACCGCGCAGCAAAACGACGCCATCGCCATGGGCACCTCGACCGTTGCCGGCGCCGCGCGCTCCATGGCCATCGGCTTCAATGCCAGCGTTGCCGCCAGTGCCGCGGACAGCCTGGCATTGGGATCCAACGCACAGGCGACGCAGGCCAACAGCGTGGCCTTGGGCGCGGGTTCGGTGACCGCCGTGGGCGCGCTGAGCAACTACACCGCCTACGCGCTCACTGCGCTGCAATCGTCGGTGGGCGAGGTCAATATCGGCAACCGGCAGCTCACAGGCATGGCCGCCGGCAGCGCCGACAACGATGGCGTCAACGTCGCCCAGCTGCGTGCCGCCATCGCCACCGTGACCCCGTCCATCCCCGGCCATGGCGGCGGCGGATCGGGCGGCGGCAGCACCGGCAACGTCGCTTGCGGCGGCAACACCTGCGGAGATGGCCTGGCCTACGACAGCGCGGCCAACAACAGCGTCACATTGGGCAATGCCGGCTCGGCGCCGGTAGCCATTCACAACGTGGCGCCGGGCGTTGCCGGCACCGACGCGGTCAACGTCAACCAGCTCAACGGCGCCATCGCCGGCGCCAATCAATACACCGATCGCAAGATCGAGCAAGTCACGCGCGACGCAAACGCCGCGGCGGCCTCGGCCATGGCGTTGGCCTCCCTGCCCCAGGCAATGCCCGGCCAAAGCATGATGAGTTTTTCCGGCAGCACGTATGAAGGACAAAGCGCGATGGCGCTCGGCCTGTCGCACAGCCGCGGCAACTGGGTGATCAAGGGAGCGGCCACGACCAACAGCCGCGGGCGCACCGGCGCGGCGATGGGCGCGGGATTTTCCTGGTAGCGCGCCATCGTGGATGGATGCATTTCAGTTTCTCAGCAGCGCAACGAAGTCACTTACCACCACCTGAAAGGAGAGCAGTATGTATTCGATCAAGAAGCTTCAAATTGCCGGCGCCGCCTGCGCCATGGTTCTGTCCCTGTCGGCCGCCAACGTGCGGGCGCAGACCGCGCCGCTAGACAGCTTGCTGAAAAGCGCGACCCAATGGGCGTCCCTGGCCGATGCCGGCCAGGCCGAGCGCATGTGGGACACCAGCGGTCCGATCATGCAGACCAACATGCCCAAACAGGATTGGGGCCGTTACCTGAGCAATCTGCGCACCGAGCTGGGGCCATTGCAGTCGCGCCAGTGGGCGCAAGTCGCCCGGGTGGTGAACCCTGCCGGCCTGCCGCCGGGTGAATACATCAACGTCATCTTCACCAGCAATTTCAGCAAGCTGGCCACGGTGGAGAAAATATCCCTGACGCAATCGGGCGGCCGCTGGATTCCGGTCGGCTATGTGGTCAATCGGGTTGATCCGCCGCAGGCGGCGTCGGCTCCGGCCACGCCCGCCCAGCGCTGACTGCACGGCGTCCCGTCGGCGGCGGGCGCGGTGCGCGCCTGCCCGGCCAACGCCTGGGTTTAGGCGTACAAAGCCGCCAGCTCGCGCGTCTTGCGCTCAGCCGGCGGCACCAAATAGACGCTGCTGATCACCGCCACCATGTCGGCGCCCTGCGCCACCAGCGGCGGCGCGTTGTCCAGCGTGATGCCGCCGATCACCACCACCGGCAGCGGAATCTCGCGCTTGGACTGCGCGATGATCTCGGGCGCGGTGCGGAAGTCGTACTTCTTCACGCGCGAGGGATAGAAGCCGCCGAAGGCGACGTAGCTGGCGCCGTCGCGGTGCGCCGCGTGGGCCAGCTCCAGCGTGCCGTAGCAGGAAGCGCCGACGATCAGCTCCGACCCCACCGTCTTGCGCACCGCGGCGATCGAGGCGTCGGTGCCGCCGACGTGGACGCCGTCGGCGCCGATGGCCAGGCACAGCTCGACGTGGTCGTTGATCACCAGCGGCGTGTCGTATTGCCGGCATAGCGCCAGCAGCGCCTCGGCCTGGGCCTGGCGCTGGACCGGCGTGGCGGTCTTGTGGCGGTACTGCACCAGCGCCGCGCCGTTTTGCAGCGCCAGCTCGGTGGCGGCCAGCAGCTGGGCGGTGTCGTCCCAGTCGGGGGTGACGATGTAGAGGCCGCGCAGGCGGGTTGCGTAATCGGTTTTCATTGCATGCTCCTGCCGCTCATGCGGCGTCGAAGGTGATGACGCGGTTGGGGATGCGTTGCCCCGCCGCGATCGCGTAAGAGGTGGAAAGAGCGTGCTGCGTGTAGCGCTGCGCCAGATCGATCGCCTGGCGCATCGGCAGGCCGCGCGCCAGGCAGGCGGACAAGGCGGCGGCCAGCGTGCAGCCGCTGCCGTGGAATTCGTCCGGCAGACGCGGCCAGCTCCAGCGCGCGCTCTCGACTGCATCCCCAGATTCATCCGCGCCTGATGACTGCCCGTACCAGCGGTTGACCACGTCCTGCTCCTGCGGCCCGTGACCGCCCTTGAGCAGCACATGCGCGCAGCCGCGCCGCATCAATTCGGCCGCCTGGCGCGCCGGCGCCACGTCGCCGCACAGACGACGCGCCTCATTAAGGTTGGGCGTGATGACGGTGGCCAGTGCGTACAGCGGCTCGATCACGCGCGCGGCGTCATCGCTGGAAAGATTGTCGCCCTTGCCGTTCGCCAACACGGGATCGAGCACCACCGGCAGCGCCGGATGCTTCGTGCGCAACTGGTCGATCAGCGCGGCGATGGCCTCGGCGTTGGCGCGGCTGCCGGCGATGCCGAGCTTGACTGCGGCGATGTCGAAGCGGTCGATCAGCACCTGCGCCTGGTGGCGCACCAGTTCAGGCGCGAGCGGGTGCACCGCAAACACGCTGACGTTGTCCTGCACCGTCAGTGCGGTCGGCACCGACAGCGGGTGACAGCCCAGCGCGGTAATAGCCGGAATGTCGGCCTGCATGCCGGCGCCGCCGCTCGGGTCAGAACCGGAGAACACCAGCACGCAAGGCGGTGTGGCGCGATAGGCGGCGTTCATGCGCACGCCGCTCACGCCACGCGGCCGGCCATCGGCGAGGATGGCGAGGCGGTGAACTTGCGCGGGATGCGGCCGGACAGGAACGCCTCGCGGCCGGCCTCCACCGCCAGCTTCATCGCGCGCGCCATGCGAACGGGATCGCGCGCGCCGGCGATGGCGCTGTTCATCAGCACGCCGTCGCAGCCCAGCTCCATGGCGATGGCCGCGTCCGACGCGGTGCCCACGCCGGCGTCCACCAGCACCGGCACGCGCGCCTGCTCGATGATCAGCGACAGGTTCCACGGATTGAGGATGCCCATGCCGGAGCCGATCAGCGAGGCCAGCGGCATCACCGCGGCCACGCCGATGTCTTCCAGCATGCGCGCCTGGATCGGATCGTCGCTGCAATAGACCATGACGTCGAAGCCGTCCTTGACCAGGGTCTCGGCCGCCTTGAGCGTCTCGGGCATGTTGGGGAACAGGGTCTTCTCGTCGCCCAGCACTTCCAGCTTCACCAGCTTGTGCCCGCCCAGCAGCTCGCGCGCCAGCTGCAGCGTATAGACCGCGTCGGCGGCGTTGTAGCAGCCGGCGGTGTTGGGCAGGATGGTGAATTCCGACGGCGGCACCGCATCCAGCAAGCTGGGCGCGTTCGGATCCTGGCCGATGTTCACGCGGCGGATCGCCACCGTGATGATGTCGGCGCCGCTGGCAACCGTCGCCGCGCGGGTTTCGTTCAGGTCTTTGTACTTGCCGCTACCCACCAGCAGGCGCGAGCGATAGGTTTTACCGGCGATGGTCAGGCCCGCGTCTTCTTTGAGCGCGGGGGTGTCGTTCATATTCATTTCAAATCCTTTCATGTCTCTTGCGATAGCGCGAAGAGGAAAGCGTTGCAACCGATGGTCGGACTTCGTGCTACTCAGTCCGAATGAAGTTCTGTGAAGCGCGACGAAAGACGCTGGATCCCGGCCTTCGCCGGGATGACGGAGATGGAAGGTAGCGAGCCTGAACATCGAAGCGCAAGCGAGGTGCAAGCACCGCGAGGCCGCAGGCGAGCCGGACCGGTTTCCCCTTGTGGGCCAGCCGCCGGAGTGCGGTGAAAAATGGATCAGCAAGACAGTCGAGCGAAGCGACTCTGTCTTGCCCATTTTTTGCCGTGCTCCGGTGGGAACCCCGCAGGGGCTGGCAGTTAGGGGCCGCCTTCTTTTGCTTACTTTTCTTGGCGGAGCAAGAAAAGTGAGCGGCTGCCGGGCCGCCCCCGGCGCTCACCTCTGACCGAAGAAAGATCAGCATCCAGCCAGCGCGCAGGAAAGCAGCAAGTCCAGACTACCCAGGCAGACCACCTATTAAGCAGACTACCCAACCAGATCAGCCACCACGGCCACGCAAGCCTAAGCAATCAGATCTCAACCACCACCAATCGCCCGCACCACATCCACCTTGTCAGTCCCAGCCAGCACCCGCACCGCCCATTGCTGCGACGGCACCACCTGCCGGTTGACCGCCACCGCGACCGCCTTGCCGGTCAACTCCAGCGCGGCGATCAGTTGCTCCAGCGTGGCTCCGTCCGGCAGCGGATGCGGCTTTCCGTTCAGTTCGATCTGCATGGCCGCGCTCAAGTCTTGGCGTAGATCTCGGCGCCCATCTTCACGAACTCGACCGATTTCACTTCCATGCCCTTCTTCAGCGCGGCGATTTCAGAGATGCCCTCCTTGGCCGCGTAGTCGCGCACTTCCTGAGTGATCTTCATCGAGCAGAAATGCGGGCCGCACATGGAGCAGAAGTGCGCCACCTTGGCCGAATCCTTGGGCAGGGTCTCGTCGTGGAATTCGCGCGCCTTGTCCGGATCCAGGCCGAGGTTGAACTGGTCTTCCCAGCGAAACTCGAAGCGCGCCTTGGACAGCGCGTTGTCGCGGATCTGCGCGCCCGGATGGCCCTTGGCGAGATCGGCGGCGTGCGCGGCGATCTTGTAGGTGATGATGCCGTCCTTCACATCCACCTTGTTGGGCAGGCCCAGGTGTTCCTTGGGGGTCACGTAGCAGAGCATCGCCGTGCCGTACCAGCCGATCTGCGCGGCGCCGATGCCGGAGGTGATGTGGTCGTAGCCGGGGGCGATGTCGGTGGTCAGCGGGCCCAGCGTGTAGAACGGCGCTTCGTGGCAGTGCTCCAGCTGCAGATCCATGTTTTCCTTGATCAGGTGCATGGGCACGTGGCCGGGGCCTTCGATCATCACCTGCACGTCGTGCTTCCAGGCGATTTGCGTGAGCTCGCCCAGGGTCTTGAGCTCACCCAGTTGCGCCTCGTCGTTGGCGTCGTAGATGGAGCCGGGGCGCAAGCCGTCGCCCAGGCTGAAGCTGACGTCGTAGGCTTTCATGATTTCGCAGATGTCCTCGAAGTGCTCATAGAGGAAGGATTCGCGATGGTGCGCCAGGCACCACTTGGCCATGATGGAGCCGCCGCGCGAGACGATGCCGGTCATGCGCTTGGCGGTCAGCGGCACGTATTGCAGGCGCACGCCGGCGTGGATGGTGAAGTAATCCACGCCCTGCTCGGCCTGTTCGATCAGGGTGTCGCGGAAGATTTCCCAGGTCAGGTCTTCAGCTTTGCCGTTGACTTTCTCCAGCGCCTGGTAGATCGGCACGGTGCCGATGGGCACCGGCGAATTGCGGATGATCCACTCGCGCGTCTCGTGGATGTTCTTGCCGGTGGACAGGTCCATCACGTTGTCGCCACCCCAGCGGATGGCCCAGGTCATCTTCTCGACTTCCTCGCCGATGGACGAGGTCACGGCCGAGTTGCCGATGTTGGCGTTGATCTTCACCAGGAAGTTGCGGCCGATGATCATCGGCTCGATCTCGGGGTGGTTGATGTTGGCGGGGATGATGGCGCGGCCGCGCGCGATTTCGTCGCGCACGAACTCGGGCGTGATCTCGGCCGGGATGGCCGCGCCGAACGACTGGCCCGGATGCTGGCGGCCCATCAGGTCGGACAGCTTGGCGCCCATCGGACCGGAGGCCTTCAGCTGCTCAAGATATTCCTTGCGGCGCATGTTTTCGCGGATCGCCACGAACTCCATCTCGGGCGTGACGATGCCGCGGCGGGCGTAGTGCATTTGCGAGACATTGCCGCCGGCCTTGGCGCGGCGCGGCTTGCGGTGCAGGTTGAAGCGCAGTTCTTCCAGCTTGGGATCGTTTAAGCGCTGCTGGCCGTATTCCGAGGTGGGACCGGGCAGTTCTTCCGTATCGTCGCGCTCCAGGATCCAGGGCGTGCGCGGCGTGGCCAGGCCGGCGCGGATGTCGATCTTGACCTCCGGATCGGTGTAGGGGCCGGAGGTGTCATAGACATAAATCGGCGGGTTCTTCTCGGAGCCGAACATGGCCGGGGTATCAGCCTGGCTGATCTCGCGCATGGGCACGCGGATGTCCGGGCGCGAGCCGGTCACATAGATCTTGCGGGAATTCGGGAGGGGTTGGACTGCTGCCTCGTCGACGGTGGCGGTCGCGGACAGGAACTTCGGGTTGGCATTCATTTTGGCTCCTCTGCGGTTGGCTCGGAGCCAGCAAAGGAGGGTTGCGGAAGAGGACGCGGCCCTGCGGGCCTTGGGTGTTGCGGGTGCGTCTTGCTGCCGGTTGCTTCCCTTCGCTGGCATTATCCAGATCAGGTTCAAGGGTATTTCTCACCCGGCTGCCGTTGTGTTGTTGCACTGGCGGCCAGGACCCCTAGCGTTACGGTTCCCGCTGTGGAAACCGTGGGCCGGATTCTACACCGATCCCCGATGCCCGCAACACTTGCACCGCATCAATACCGTCTATGCATGCAAACCGATGAGCCCGCGGCGGCGCCTGCACAGGCGCGCCCGGCGCAGCGTCGGCACAAATTTTTTCTATTTTTTTCTGAAATTCAAATTCATTGTCAGATAAACTACCTTTCAACTTTCCGGCATGCGCCTGCTTGCCGGATGGCCAGGGGGCTGCGTACCAAGACACCGGGTTTCATGCGTGAAAGAAATAACATGCGCACTCAAGTTTTGCGGGGAGTACTTGCCGGGCTGTTGCTGCTGTCGGCGCATTGCCAGGCGCAACAATCCGGTGGCGCCGACGAGATCGTCGCCACCATCGGCTATGCCGGACCACTGAAGGAGCATCTCGCGGGCAAGTCCGCCAGCGCCGCGCAATTGGCCGTGGAAGAGGCCAATCGCGAAGGCTTGCGGGTGGGCGGGCGCAAGGTGGTGTTCAGTTTGCTGCTGCAGGACGACAAGGCCAACCCACGCACCGCCGAATTCGTGGCCAAGTACCTGGGCCAGAGCGAGGTGATCGCCGTGGTCGGACACTGGACCAGCGCCAACAGCATCAGCGCCGCCCCCATCTACGATCGCGCCGGCGTGGCCCAGGTGACACCGTTCGCCTGGAGCAAGCTGTTCACCGCGCCCGGCTATCGTGGCGCCTTCCAGATGGTCGGCAACGACGAAAACGGACTGGCGGCGACCACCAACTATCTCGTCAAGACCATGAAGATGACGTCGTTCTACGTCATCGACGACGGCGGGCTGCTGGGCTCCAGCCTGGGCGACACCTTCATCGCGCGCGTCACCGCGCTGGGTGCGCAGGTGCTGGGTCGGCAGCGGGTCAGTCCCAACACGTCCGATTTCAACGCGGCGCTGATGGCCGCACGCAGCCTCAATCCAGACGTCATCTTCTTCAGCGGCCGCCCGGTGCAAAGCGACGTGGTGGCGCGCAGCATGGTGCGCCTGCGCTTGTCGAGCAAGCTGTTCCTGACCGGCAGCATCACCAGCGACGATTTCCTGACCAAGGCCGGCGACGTCCAGGACATGCTGCTGGCCATCAAGACGCGCATGCCGGCGGCCAACTCGCAGCCTTTGCAGCAACTGCAGGCACGCTATCAGGCGCGCTTCGGCGAGCCGATGGAACCGCTGTCAATCTACGCCTACGACAGCGTCAAGGTAATCATCGAAGCGGTGCGCAAGTCCGGCTCCCTGGAACGTGGCAAGATCATCGATGCCTTGCATGCAACCCACTACAACGGCGTGAGCGGTCCGATCGCCTTCGGCGCCGACGGCACCTTGCTCAAGCCGACCTATTCGCTGTACCAGTCCAGGCAGCAAAAGTGGGTACTGCTGCACGATTTCAAATAAACCCGCCGGCCCGGCGGGCATGACTGACCGCCGCCTGGGTCACTCCGGCAATGGCGTTTCCCGACGGCCACTCCAGACGGTTTTTTCGCGCGACCACCCGCTCCCTTATATAATGGGAAGTTTCGCAAAAACACACGTCAAATCATGGAATTAGCCAAATCGTTCGAGCCCGCCGAGATTGAAAAATTCTGGCGCGAGGAATGGGAAAAGCGCGGTTACTTCGCCGCCACCACCGACGCCGAAAAACCGTCGTTCTCGATCCAGCTGCCGCCGCCGAACGTGACCGGCACGCTGCACATGGGCCACGCGTTCAACCAGACCATCATGGACGGCCTGACGCGCTACTACCGCATGCGCGGCTACAACACCGCCTGGATTCCCGGCACCGACCACGCCGGCATCGCCACCCAGATCGTGGTGGAGCGCCAGCTGGACGCGCAAAAGGTGTCGCGCCATGACCTCGGCCGCGAGAAGTTCATCGAGAAGGTGTGGGAGTGGAAGGAAAAATCCGGCTCCACCATCACCGGCCAGATGCGCCGCATGGGCGCCTCGACCGACTGGGACCGTGAATACTTCACGATGGACCCGAAGATGTCCAAGGCCGTCACTGAAGTCTTCGTGCGCCTGTATGAGCAGGGCCTGATTTATCGCGGCAAGCGCCTGGTCAACTGGGATCCGGTGCTGGGCACCGCGGTGTCGGACCTGGAAGTGGTGTCGGAAGAAGAAGACGGCTCCATGTGGCACATCCAGTACCCGCTGGCTGACGGCAGCGGCACCATCACGGTCGCCACCACCCGTCCGGAAACCATGCTGGGCGACGTCGCCGTGGCGGTGGATCCGACCGACGAGCGCTACGCCGCGCTGGTGGGCAAGATGCTGAAGCTGCCGCTGGTGGGCCGCGAGATCCCCATCATCAAGGACGAATACGTCGACAAGGAATTCGGCACCGGCTGCGTGAAGATCACGCCGGCGCACGACTTCAACGACTACCAGGTCGGCGCGCGCCACAACCTGGAAAAGATCAACGTCTTCACGCTGGACGCCAAGATCAACGAGAACGCCCCCGAGAAATACCGCGGCCTGGACCGCTTCGAGGCGCGCAAGCAGATCGTGGCCGACCTCGACGCGCTGGGCGCGCTGGAGTCCGTCAAGCCGCACAAGCTGATGGTGCCGCGCGGCGACCGCACCGGCGTGGTCATCGAACCGATGCTGACCGACCAGTGGTTCGTCGCGATGAGCAAGCCGGCGCCGGAAGGCACCTACTTCCCCGGCAAGTCGATCGCCGAGACCGCGCTGGAAAAGGTCTCTTCGGGCGAGATCAAGTTCGTCCCGGAAAACTGGACCAACACCTACAACCAGTGGTTGAACAACATCCAGGACTGGTGCATCTCCCGCCAGCTGTGGTGGGGCCACCAGATCCCGGCCTGGTACGACGAGGACGGCGGCATCTACGTCGCGCGCACCGAGGAAGAAGCCCGCGCGCAAGCCGGCGGCAAGTCGGTCAAGCGTGACGAAGACGTGCTGGACACCTGGTTCTCCTCGGCGCTGGTGCCGTTCTCGACCCTGGGCTGGCCGGAAGAAACGCCGGACTACAAGCTGTTCCTGCCCTCTTCGGTGCTGGTGACCGGCTTCGACATCATCTTCTTCTGGGTGGCGCGCATGGTCATGATGACCACGCACTTCACCGGCCGCGTGCCGTTCGACACCGTGTACGTGCACGGCCTGGTGCGCGACGCCTCGGGCCAGAAGATGTCCAAGTCCAAGGGCAACACGCTGGACCCGATCGACCTGATCGACGGCATCGGCGTGGACGAACTGGTGGCCAAGCGCACCGTCGGCCTGATGAACCCGAAGCAGGCGACCAGCATCGAGAAGGCCACCCGCAAGGAGTTCGCCGACGGCATTGCGGCCTTCGGCACCGATGCGCTGCGCTTCACCTTCGCCTCGCTGGCGACGCTGGGCCGCAACATCAACTTCGACCTGAACCGCTGCGAAGGCTACCGCAACTTCTGCAACAAGCTGTGGAACGCCACCCGCTTCGTGCTGATGAACACCGAAGGCCAGGACTGCGGCTTCGACGGTCATGAAAAGGGCGTGTGCGACAAGACCTACCTGCAGTTCTCGCAGGCCGACCGCTGGATCGTGTCGCTGCTGCAGCGTACCGAGGCCGAAGTCGAAAAGGGCTTCGCCGACTACCGCTTCGACAACATCGCCACCGCGATCTACAAGTTCGTGTGGGACGAGTATTGCGACTGGTACCTGGAAATGGCCAAGGCACAGATCCAGAGCGGCAACGAAGCGCAGCAGCGCGCTACCCGCCGCACCCTGTTGCGCGTGCTGGAAGTGATCCTGCGACTGGCCCATCCGGTGCTGCCGTTCATCACCGAACAGCTGTGGCAGACCGTGGCGCCGATGACCGACAAGAAGCTCGATCCGGCCGGCGACTCCATCATGCGCCAGCCGTATCCGCAGCCCGACCTGGAAAAGATCGACGCTGAAGCCGAAGCCTGGGTGGCCCAGTTCAAGGCCTACACCGACGCCTGCCGCAACCTGCGCGGCGAGATGCAACTGGCGCCGTCGCTGCGCGTGCCGCTGATCGTGGAGGCCGCCGACGGCGCCGCCATCGAATCCTTCCTGCCGTACCTGCAGGGCCTGGTGCGTCTGTCGGAAACCCAGGTGGTCAGCCAGCTGCCGGAGTCGCCGGCACCGGTGGCCATCGTCGGCCAGGTCAAGCTGATGCTGAAGGTGGAGATCGACGTCGCCGCCGAGCGTGAGCGCCTGGGCAAGGAAGTCACGCGCCTGACCGGCGAAATCGCCAAGGCCAACGCCAAGCTGTCCAACGAAAGCTTCGTGGCGCGCGCGCCGGAAGCCGTCGTGGCGCAGGAGAAGGAGCGCGTGGCCAACTTCGGCGCAACGCTGGAGAAGGTGAAGGAGCAGCTGGCCAAGCTGAAGTAAGCTTTTCGCCGCTTGTTCCTGAAGCGCCGCCGTCCCGTTGGGGCGGCGGCGTTTTTTATTTGCCGGCTGTTTCACGGAGCACGACAAACGACGCTGGGCCCCTGCTTTCGCAGGGGCGACGGAGATGATGGTCCAGTTTGCCTGTCGTTCCTGCGAAAGCAGGAACCCAGCGTCGTTCAACGTCGGCCGCCAACCCTTTGCCGACGCCAAGAGCCACGGAGATGATGTTGCAGATTGCCGGTCGTTCCTGCAAAAGCAGGGGCCCAGCGTCGTTGAACGGCAGTCGCCAAGGCCCTTGCCGACCCGCTCACCGTGCTCTACACTGGACAACAAAAATTAGAACAATCGTGCTTTTATCCCCCAACGATATTGACAGGAGACAACCATGACCGCACGCCCCACCCTCGCCCGCCTGGGCCTTCTTGCCGCCCTGCTGTCGGCCGCTGCCTGCGCCTGGGCCGACGGTTCGCCGGTCGGCCTGTGGAAGAACATCGACGACGCCACCGGCAAGCCCAAGGCGCTGATCCGCATCACCGAGAACAACGGCGAGCTGTCAGGCAAGATCGAGAAGCTGTTCCGCGCTCCCGAGGAAGACCAGAACCCGGTCTGCGAGAAGTGCGAGGGCGACCTGAAGGGCAAGCCCATCGTCGGCATGACCATCCTCTCCGGCCTGAAGAAGGACGGCGAGGAATACAGCGGCGGCCAGATCCTCGACCCGGCCAACGGCAAGCTCTACAAGAGCAAGCTCACCGTGATCGAGGACGGCAAGAAGCTCAACGTGCGTGGCTACATCGGCATGCCGATGCTGGGTCGCACGCAGACCTGGGTGCGCGAAGAGTAAGCGCCGGCCGGCGTGATCCTTCCTTGATCGGCAATCGCTGCCATCGAGGATCGCAAACGAAAAAACGGCAACGCATCACGTTGCCGTTTTTGTTTTATCCACAGCCTTGCGACGATCAGGGCGCCGGCTTGTTCTTTTGCATGTAGCGGTCCAGTTCGCGCGCAAAGGCGCGGCCGTCGCTTTGGCTGAAGGCCGGCGGGCCGCCGGTTTCCACGCCGCTGCTGCGCAGCTCTTCCATGAAGTTGCGCATGTTCAGCGCCTGGCCGATGTTGGCGGCGGTATAGAGCTCGCCGCGCGGGTTCAGCGCCACCGCGCCCTTGGCGACCACCTCGGCGGCCAGCGGGATGTCGGCGGTGATGACCAGGTCGCCGGCCACGCACAGTTTGACGATCTCGCGGTCGGCCACGTCGAAGCCCTGCGGCACCACCATCGATTTGACGTAGCGCGACGGCGGCGTGCGCAGCGCGCGGTTGGCCACCAGCGTCACCCTGACCATGGTGCGTTCGGCCACCCGGAACAGCATGTCCTTGATCACGCCCGGGCAGGCGTCGGCATCAACCCAGATCTGCATGAAGCGAAATCGCCGCCATGAAGGCGGCGATGCATAAGAAGTGAAGCTTGGACATCAAACGAAGGACACCGTCAGGCCCGGCAGCGTGACGCCGGAAAACGCCGTGACCCAGGTCTGCCCGGCCTTGATCGGCAAGGCGTCGGTCCAGGTGCCGGTGGTGATGATCTCGCCGGCCTGCAGCTGGCGGAACTGCGACTGCTTTTGCACCAGCTGGTGCATGTGCCACAGCGCATGCAGCGGACTGTCCATCTCGTCGTTGCAGAAACCCGCCGCGCGCAGCACGCTGGAGGTCTCGGTATTGCACGACAGCGAAACGCTGGCGCTGGAGAGAATTTGCGGCAGATGGTGCTTGGTGGCGGAAGACAGCACGTGCGGCTCGCCGATGATCAGCGTGCCGTGCAGGCCGAAGGCGGCGATCGAGTCGGCCACCGTGAACTCCCAGTTGGCGAACGGGCAATCGACGATCTCGAAGCCGTGCGCCATCCATTCCAGGCAGTCGGCCAGCTCATCCAGGGTGGCATTGGGCTGGGGCGTCTTGCCCAGCTTGAACACGATCTCGGGTTCGATGCGCGGCTGGATCGCGCCCGTCAGCGACTGCTTGCCATGGTTGTCTTCGGCAAAACGCACGGTGCTGTCATACATCGGCGCCCAGGTCGGGATGCGGGTGTCGTCGATCACGCCGTAACGCGACCATTCCTTGTGCACCACAAACCCGATCTTGCGGCCGATCGGCTGCTCGCCCTGGGCGACGCGGATATTGCGGATGCTGTAGGCGATGTCGTAGGCGTCTTCGACCGACAACGTTTCAGACTCGGAAATGAGGGGAATCAGACGGGAGTGGGCCCGCGCATCGAGCAATTGATGCGCGTAACGGCTGGCTTGGCTCGACATTAGCATGACAGGCTCACATCGAAAGATAGTGAATAGCTATGCATTGTCGATGACGATTAGTTTTTGCACAAGCAAAAACTCGCCTTTATTGGTCTTTGTGCGAGTTCAGGCAAGAAATTCATACGATTGGTTTGTTTCGTGCAAGGCGCCTTTTCCTGCCTTGCAACAATCGCTCGCAACATGCGGGAATTGCAGCGCTTTCCCGGCTCGACGTTCAGCGCAGGGACGTCGCCCAACCGATGCTGTCGCGCCGGCCCGAGCTGCCCGGTTCAACCGCCCCAGAGATCGCCGTTGGGGCTGGTGCGCGGCGCGGTCACGCCGAAGTGCTGGTAGGCAGCCGGGGTGGCGATGCGCCCGCGCGGGGTGCGCTGCAGGTAGCCTTGCTGGATCAGGTAGGGCTCCAGCACGTCTTCGATGGTGTCGCGCTCCTCGCCGATGGCAGCCGCCAGGTTGTCCAGCCCGACCGGGCCGCCGCTGAACTTGAACAGCACCGCCTCCAGCAGCTTGCGGTCCATCAGGTCGAAGCCGACCGGATCCACGTCCAGCATCACCAGCGCCGCATCGGCCATCTCGCGCGTGATCTCGCCGCGGCCCTTGACCTCGGCGTAGTCACGCACGCGGCGCAGCAGTCGGTTGGCGATACGCGGCGTGCCGCGGCTGCGGCGGGCGATTTCCAAGGCGCCCTCTTCCACGATAGGCGCATTGAGCAGACCGGCGCTGCGGGTGACGATGCGCGCCAGCTCGGGCGGCGTATAGAACTCCAGCCGCGCGACGATGCCGAAGCGGTCGCGCAGCGGATTGGTCAGCATGCCGGCGCGGGTGGTGGCGCCGACCAGGGTAAAGGGTTGCAGGTCCAGGCGCACCGAGCGCGCGGCCGGGCCTTCGCCGATCATGATGTCGATCTGGTAGTCCTCCAGCGCCGGGTAGAGAATTTCCTCCACCACCGGCGACATGCGGTGGATCTCGTCGATGAACAGGACGTCGTTGGCTTCCAGGTTCGTCAGCAGCGCCGCCAGGTCGCCCGCGCGCTCCAGCACCGGACCGGAGGTCTGGCGCAGGTTCACGCCCATCTCGCGCGCGATGATGTGGGCCATGGTGGTCTTGCCCAGGCCCGGCGGGCCGAACAACAGGGTGTGGTCGAGCGGCTCGCCGCGGCCGCGGGCGGCGGCGATGAAGATTTCCAGCTGGCTGCGCACCTTTTCTTGGCCGACGTATTCGTCGAGCTGCTTGGGCCGCAGGGCGCGCTCGATCGCCTCCTCGTTGGCCGAAGCCGGCGTGGCGGAGATGATGCGCTGTTCGGAGAAATCGTCGGTCTGGATGCTCATGCGTTAATCCCGGTTTTCACTCAGCCCTTGGACAGAGCCTTGAGCGCGTGCTTGATGCCGTCCGAGACGCTGGCGTCCTTGGGCACCTGCTTCATGGCCAGCGTGGCTTCCTTGTCGGAGTAGCCCAGCGCCAGCAGCGCGTTGAGCACATCGGCCGAGGCGTCGGTATGCACCACGCCGCCGGCAGCGCCGAGGTCGGCGCCGAGCTTGCCCTTCAATTCCAGCAGC
Organism: Herbaspirillum sp. LeCh32-8; assembly: GCF_017814915.1. Classification (GTDB taxonomy): domain Bacteria; phylum Pseudomonadota; class Gammaproteobacteria; order Burkholderiales; family Burkholderiaceae_D; genus Herbaspirillum. Next base: position 157,513 of record NZ_JAGIPZ010000004.1, read on the forward strand.
AGCCGCTCGGCGGTCTTCTTGCCGATGCCGGGCACGCGCGTCAGGCGGCCGGCTTCCTGCAGCGTCACCGCCTGCGCCAGGTCGGCCACCGACATGCCCGACAGGATTGCCAGCGCGGTGCGCGCGCCGACGCCGGAAATCTTGATCAGCTCCTTGAACGTATTGCGCTCTTCGGTAGTCCCAAACCCGAACAGGATGTGGGCATCCTCGCGGATCGCCAGGTGGGTCAGCAGCGTGACCTTCTCGCCCAGGCCCGGCAGGTTGTAGAAGGTGCTCATCGGCACCGCCACTTCGTAGCCGACGCCGTTGCAGTCGACCAGTAGATTCGGGGGATTTTTTTCGAACAGGATTCCGGAGAGGCGACCGATCATGGCGTGGTTGGTGTGCTCAAATGCAGCTTCGGGGATAATCCCGGGATGATACAGCACTGTTCGGATAAACAGTATCTTCCGGCCGACCTCGGCGGCCGGACCGGCGACAACCCGCCGCCTCGCGCGCGGCGGAAACGACAACAACATAACAAGGGAACAACATGGCAGGCAGCGCCTTCTTCGCACTGATCGACGACATCGCCTCGGTCCTGGACGACGTGTCCGTGATGACCAAGCTGGCCGCCAAGAAAACCGCCGGCGTGCTGGGCGACGACCTCGCGCTCAACGCCCAGCAGGTCACCGGCGTGAAGGCCGAGCGCGAACTGCCGGTGGTGTGGGCGGTGGCCAAGGGCTCGCTGAAGAACAAGGCGATCCTGGTGCCGGCGGCGCTGGCCATCAGCGCCTTCATCCCGTGGGCGGTGACGCCGCTGTTGATGCTGGGCGGCGCCTTCCTGTGCTTTGAAGGCTTCGAGAAACTGGCGCACAAGTACCTGCCGCACGGCGAAGAACATCACGACACTGCCGCCACCGCCGGCGACGTCGATCCGGTGGCCTACGAGCAGGACAAGATCAAGGGCGCGGTGCGCACCGACTTCATCCTCTCGGCCGAGATCATCGCCATCACGCTGGGCACCGTCGCCGGCGCGCCGCTGCAGCAGCAGATCACGGTGCTGGTGGGCATCGCGCTGATCATGACCGCGGGGGTGTACGGCATCGTCGCGGCCATCGTCAAGCTCGACGACGGCGGGCTTTATCTGCTGCGCACAGCCGGCGCCGGCGCCTTGGGACGCGCCAAGGCCGGCCTCGGGCGCACCATCCTCGCAGCGGCGCCGAAGATGATGCGCAGCCTGTCGGTGATCGGCACCATCGCCATGTTCATGGTGGGCGGCGGCATCCTGACGCACGGCCTGCCGTTCGCGCACCACGCCATCGAAGCCGCCGCCGCAACCATCGCAACGGCGCCTGTCGTCGGCGGCGTGCTCGGCGCACTGGCGCCGGCGCTGCTCAATGCGATCTTCGGCATCGTCGCCGGCGGTGTGGTGTTGCTGGTGGTGGAAGCGGCCCGGCGGATCGCCGGCCTGTTCAGGAAATCTGCGTAACACCTCCGGGGGCGCCGCGTTGCACGGCGTCCCGCATCATCCGGCTCAACCGACCAGGCGGCCGCCGCGCATGCGGATGCCCTTCTTCGCCAGCGCCGGCGCCAGTGCGCCGAGGTTGGCCAGCACGTCGCCGCCATGCGCGTGGCAGATCGCCACGCCCAGCGCATCGGCCGCATCGGTGCCGGGCAGGCCGGGCAACTGCAGCAGCCGCGCCACCATCTCCTGCACCTGGGCTTTTTGCGCCTTGCCGTGGCCGGCCACGGCTTGCTTGACCTGCAGCGCGGTGTACTCGGCCACTGCAAGGTCGGCGTTGACCAGCGCGCAGATCGCCGCGCCGCGCGCCTGGCCCAGCAGCAGCGTAGATTGCGGATTGACGTTGACGAACACCTTCTCGATGGCCGCGCAGTCGGGCGTGTAGGTGCGCACCACTTCGGAGACGCTGGCCAGGATCACCTTCAGGCGCGAAGGAAGATCGCCGTCCGGCGTCTTGATGGTGCCGGAAGCGACGTAGGCAAGCTTGTTGCCCTGCTTGTGGATGACCCCGAAGCCGGTGGTGCGCAGGCCGGGGTCGATGCCGATGATTTTCATGCCCGCAAGTCTAACCGATCGCACCGCGCTTTCGCGGCTTACGGCGTGGCCGCCTTCATTGCCTGCGCCTGGCGCACCCACTGCTGTACCGACGGGCGCTGCCATTGTGCCTTGGCATAGCGCTGCAACTCTTCCGGCAAGGCGTCGCCGTGCAGGGCCAAGCGGTTGAGCATCACGGCCAGGTCGGTGTCGGCGATGCACCACTCGCCGAACAGGTTGTCCTTGCCGGCCAGCACCGTCTGCACCGCCGACACCAGCTTGGCGACAGCCGCCTTGCCGGCGTCCGACAAGGGCGCAAAGCCTTCGCCGTAGAACACCACCTCGGTCGGGCGTTCCTGGCGGATCGCCAGCAGGTCGCTGCGCAGCCAGGCCTGGATTTCGCGCGCCTTGGCGCGCTGTTGCAGGTCGGCCGGATACACCGCGCGATGGGCCGGCGCCGGGAAGCGCTCTTCCAGGTATTCAGAAATCGCGGTCGACTCGGCCAGATGGAAGTCGCCTTCGGACAAGGCCGGCACGCGCCGCGTCAGCGACACGCTGGCGTAACCCGGCGCCTGGTTCTGGCGCGACGCCAGGTCGATGGCCAGCAGCTCGAACGGCAGGCCCTTCTCGGTCAGCGTGACGAAGGCCGACATGGCGTAGGGGCTGATGAACTGGGCGTCGACGTAGAGCTTGAACGGTGGCGTATCCAAAGGTTTCTCCCTGTATATGTGTGACGCCTGCGGCTGGATTCACGCAGGCGCGTTTGGAGTCGACACATTAAAGCAAAACGCCCGGACATGCCGGGCGTTTTGTATTTTGCGTCTTTCCTCTCGCGCCGCGCGACGGCGGCTGCGATCAGTGACGGAAGTGGCGGGTGCCGGTCAGCAGCATCACCACGTCGCGCTCGTTGGCGGCGTCGATCACCTCCTGGTCGCGCATGGAGCCGCCCGGGTGAATCACGCAGGTAGCACCCGCGTCGACCACCACGTCCAGGCCGTCGCGGAACGGGAAGAACGCGTCCGACGCCACGGCCGAACCGGCCAGGGTCAGGCCGGCGTTCTGCGCCTTGATCGAGGCGATGCGGGCGGAGTCGATACGGCTCATCTGGCCGGCGCCGACGCCCAAGGTCATGCCGTTGCCGCAGAACACGATGGCGTTGGACTTCACGAACTTGGCCACGCGCCAGGCGAACATCAGGTCTTGCAGCTGTTGCGGGGTCGGCTGCTTCTTGCTGACCACCTTGACGTCAGCCAGCAGCACGTTCTTGGCGTCCGGCGACTGCACCAGCAGGCCGCCGCCGACGCGCTTGAAGTCGTAGCCGTTCAGACCGCCGCCCAGCGGGATTTCCAGCAGGCGCACGTTCTGCTTGGCGGCGAAGATCGCCTTGGCTTCGGCGCTGAAAGACGGCGCGATCAGCACTTCCAGGAATTGCTTGGCCACCGCTTCGGCGGCTGCGCCGTCGACTTCGCGGTTGAAGGCGATGATGCCGCCGAAGGCCGAGGTCGGGTCGGTCTGCAGGGCCTTGCTGTAGGCTTCCAGCGGATTGGCGCCGATCGCCACGCCGCAGGGGTTGGCGTGCTTGATGATCACGCAGGCGGCTTCAGCGACCGGGTCGAAGCTCTTCACGCATTCCCACGCGGCGTCGGCGTCGGCGATGTTGTTGAAGGACAGTTCCTTGCCCTGCAGCTGGGTGTAGTTGGCCAGCGCGCCGTCGACCTTCTTGATGTCGCGGTAGAAGGCGGCGGTCTGGTGCGGGTTCTCGCCGTAGCGCATGTCCTGCACCTTCTCGAAGTGCACGTTCAGCGTGGCCGGATAGGCGCTGCGGGTGGCGTGCTGCTTGTCTTCGCCCAGCGAGGTGAAGTAGTTGGTGATGGCGCCGTCGTATTGCGCGGTGTGGGCGAACACCTTCTTGGCCAGCGCGAAGCGCTTTTCGTACGGCAGGTCGCCGCTGCCCTTCAGGTCGGCCAGCACGCCTTCGTAGTCGGTCGGATCGCAGATCACGATCACGTCCTTGTGGTTCTTGGCCGAGGAACGCAGCATGGCCGGGCCGCCGATGTCGATGTTCTCGATCGCGTCTTCCAGCGAGCACTCTTGCTTGGCCACGGTCTGCTGGAACGGGTACAGGTTCACCACCACCATGTCGATGGTCGGGATGGCGTGCTTTTCCAGCGCGGCGACATGCTCGGGGAAATCGCGACGCGCCAGGATGCCGCCGTGCACCTTGGGATGCAGCGTCTTGACGCGGCCATCCAGCATTTCCGGGAAGCCGGTGTAGTCGGCCACTTCGGTGACGGGAACGCCGTTGTCGGCCAGCAGCTTGGCAGTGCCGCCGGTGGACAGGATGTTGACGCCCATGGCCGACAACGCGCGAGCGAAGTCGAGCACGCCGGCCTTGTCGGATACGGAAATGAGTGCTTGTTTGATCATGGTAGGCAAGACTAGGTAAGGAAGATAAAAACCTGAAAAACCGTTGGAATGAAACCCGTACAGTCGAGCGCGCCGGCGCCTGCCGGCACGCCGGCTACAGCAGGCCGTGCTGCTGCAATTTCTTGCGCAGCGTGTTGCGGTTGATGCCGAGAATCTCGGCGGCCTGGGACTGGTTGCCCTCGGCGCGCGCCATCACGGTCTCGAAGACCGGCTTCTCGACGGTCGACAAGACCATCTCGTAGACGTTGGTGGGCAGTTGCTCGCCCAGATCCCGGAAGTATTTCTCCAGGCTCTTCTTGACGACATCCTCAATGCTTTCTTTGCTCATTGCTTTGCTGCTTCTGTTTTTATCGGCGCCGCCGCGGCCGTACGCAATCTGATGTTGCGTCCCCCGTGGACTGGTTTGTTTGCGACGTCGCCGTGCTGTTGATCAATTGCGCTTGTGCGCATCCGATTCGTCTTGTCCGCCTTGGCCGGACGGGCTCATGCAATGCTGCTGCCAATGATGCGCCCGCCTGCGCGGCATCCCTGTGCTTGGTCGATCCAGAAAACTCAGGCCGCCAGCGCTACGTCCGCGAGGCCGTACTGCAAGCGCTCGCCATAGGCTGCCTGTCCTGCGAAGAATCCGCGCACCGCCGCCAGCTGCTCGGCGCAATCCTCGATGCGGTTCATGCCGCGGCGGAATTGTTCGCCGCCCGGCAGGTCGCGCACGTACCAGCCAATGTGCTTGCGCGCGGTGCGCACGCCGAGGTAGTCGCCGTAGAACGCATAGTGCGCCTGCAGGTGCTCGGCCATCAGCTCCTCGACCTCGGTCACCAGCGGCGCCGGTAAATACTCGCCGGTGCGCAGGAAGTGGTCGATCTCGCGGAAGATCCACGGCCGCCCCTGGGCGGCGCGACCGACCATGACGGCGTCGGCGCCGGTGACGCGCAACACCTCGCGCGCCTTCTCGGGCGTGGTGACGTCGCCGTTGGCGACCACCGGGATCTTCACCGCGGCCTTGACCGCGGCAATGGTCTCGTACTCGGCATCGCCGCTGTAGCCGTCGGCGCGCGTGCGGCCGTGCAGCGTGAGCATGGCGATGCCGGCCTGTTCGGCCAGCGCAGCGATCTTCAGCGCGTTCTTGTTGGCGCGGTTCCAGCCGGTGCGAAACTTCAGCGTCACCGGCACGTCGACCGCGCCCACCACCGCATCAAGGATGCGCGCCACCAGGTCTTCGTCCTGCAACAGGGCCGAGCCGCACCAGCTGTTGCAGACCTTCTTGGCCGGGCAGCCCATGTTGATGTCGATGATCTGCGCGCCGCGTTCGACGTTGTACTTCGCGCTTTGCGCCAGCATCTCCGGATCGGCCCCGGCGATCTGCACCGCCTTGGGCTCCATCTCGCCGTCGTGGTTGATGCGGCGCGAAGTTTTCTCGCTATGCCACAGGCGCGGATCGGACGCCGCCATTTCGGACACGGCATAGCCTGCGCCCAGCTGCTTGCACAGCTGGCGGAACGGACGGTCGGTCACGCCCGCCATGGGGGCGACGAACACGTTGTTTCGCAAGGAATACGGTCCAATGTTCACGACGGAAATCAGGGGGAGTGCGGGGAAAGGGCGCTATTTTAGCGCGATTGCGGGCCACGCCCAACTAGAATCGGGCGTGGTTACATCTTTGTGCCGCGTTTTGGAGTGATTATTTATTGAGCAGATTCAACTTCTTGCACATGTATCAAGACAAGCGGCTGCGGCGTTGCGTAAAAGTTTTTGTGAATATTTTCGGCGACGTGGGCAACAGCCCTTTTCGGCCTCCAAATGTCGTCCAACGTCGCCTAAATATTAGGCACGCAACAACACTCTCCCATTTCACGGGAATCCATCGAAAACAACAAGGCCGCCGTGCCCGGACAGGAACACGGCGGCCTCGTGATGACAGCAAACGGCGCTGGATATCGCCTCAGCGGTCGACTTCGTCCAGGGTCTCGCGGTTGAGGTGACCGATCTCGCCCCAGGAGCGGATCTGCGCGCGCTCGCCGTCCCAGTGCAGGCGGTTGACGCTGGCGTTGAAGATGTCGAAGGTGCGCGGCTGCTCAAAGCCGGTGCCGCTGGCCCAGTGGTGCAGGCACTCCAGGACGCCGCCATGGGTGACGATGGCCACCTTGCGGTAGCTCTTGCCGCCGCCGTCTAGCACGCGCCGCACGGCGTCGACCGAGCGCTGATAGAACTCGCGCATGGTCTCGGCTTCACGCTCCTCGCCGGCCGGGTAGCGCACATCCGGCGCGCGCGCCTTCCAGAGCTTGAAGGCCTCGGGGTATTTGGCCTCGATGTCGACGTGACGCAGACCCTCAAAAGCGCCGTAACAGCGCTCGCGCAGGCCGGCGTCGATGCCCACCTGCAGGCCGGTGGCGTCGGCCACCGCCTGCGCGGTGGCGCGGGCGCGCTGCAGGTCGCTGGCGAAGATGGCGTCGATGCCCTCCTCGGCCAGCGCCGCGCCCAGCGCCTGTACCTGACGCTCGCCGGCTTCGTTGAGCGGGATGTCGATGTGGCCCTGGATGCGCTTGTCCACGTTCCAGGCGGTTTCGCCGTGGCGAATCAGCAGTATGTCAGTCATGCGTTGCGATGCTTGTGTCGGCGCGCGCTCAACGCGTGGCCTTGGGATTGAGCGTGTATAGGCCGGTGATGGCGGCGTGTTCCAGCACGTGGTCGCGCAAGGCGGTCACCACCACCGAGCCTTCCAGATTACCGACCACCGGCAACTGCTCTACGTCCAGCGCGTAAAGCGTGAAGATGTAGCGATGCACCAGCGCGTCGTTCCACGGCGGGCAAGGGCCGTCGTAACCGAAATAGTCGCCGCGCATGTCGCCGTCGCCGGCGAACCAGCCGGTGTAGTCGTTGATGCCCTGGCGCGCGCCCGGCATGGTGTCGCCCAGCACCGCCGGCCCCGGCTTGCCGCGCGCGGTCACGCCGTTGCTGAACTGGCCGGCCTTGATCTGCGATACCGACGGAGGGATGTCCACCAGCGCCCAGTGATAGAAGTCCACGCGGGGCAGCTCCAGCGGCACGGTCTTGCCTTCCTGGTTGACGTCGTCGCCGCGCGAAGGCACGTCGGGGTCATGCACCACCAGCGCCAGCGATTTGGTGCCGGCCGGCAGCTCGCTCCAGGCGAAGTGCGGATTGCGGTTGGAAGATAAGGCGACATGGGTCTTGGGATCCGCCACGGCGAATGCGAACTCGCCCGGGATGGTGTCGCCGTCCTTGAAAGAATCGCTCCAGAATTTCATGTCGCCTCCTCAGAAGAATGAACCGAATTCAAACGCTTTGACAAACCAGATGGGGATGGCCGGGCCGCCTTCAACCGTCGTCCTCAACTGCCGGTTGCCCCCTCAGGCCGGAACCTTGGGCTTGACCTGCAGCCAGAAGGTGACCGGGCCGTCGTTGGTCAGCGACACCTTCATGTCGGCGCCGAAGCGGCCGGTGCCGACCCAGGCGTCGCCATGACGCACGCGCGCCTGCGCCACGAAGTGGTCGAACAGCTGGCGGCCCAGCTCGGGGGCTGCGGCCGGCGTGAACGAGGGCCGCGTGCCGGAATTGGTGTCGGCCGCCAACGTAAATTGCGGCACAAGCAACAGGCCACCTTGCAGGTCGGCAACGCTGCGGTTCATCTTGCCGGCCTCATCGGCGAACACGCGATAGGCCAGCAGCTTGGTCAGCAGCGCATCGGCGTCGGCCGGGGTGTCGTTGCGCTCGGCGCAGACCAGCACCATCAGGCCGGCATCGATGGCGCCGACGGTTTCCCCATCCACTACGACAGCCGCATGGCTGACTCGTTGCAGCAGCGCGATCATCGCCGAACGCGCTTACGCCAGCGTGACGCGCGCGAACTTGCGCTTGCCGACCTGGACCACGAACTGGCCGGCCTCGACCTTCAGACCCTTGTCGCTGATGACCGCGCCGTCGATGCGCACGCCGCCCTGCTCGACCATGCGCAGCGCTTCCGAGGTGGAGGCGCACAGGTTGGCCTGCTTCAGCAGCTGGCCGATGCCCAGCGGCGCGCCCGACAGCGCAACTTCCGGAATGTCGTCAGGGATGCCGCCCTTGGAGCGGTTGACAAAGTCGGCCAGCGCGTCCTCAGCGGCCTGCTGCGAGTGGAAGCGCGCGACGATTTCCTGCGCCAGCGCGACCTTGATGTCACGCGGGTTCTTGCCGGCCCCGACCTCAGCCTTGAAGGCGGCGATCTCGGCGATGGAGCGGAACGACAGCAGGTCGTAGTAGCGCCACATCATCACGTCGGAAATGCTCATCACCTTGGCGAACATGGTGTTGGCCGGCTCGGTGATGCCGATGTAGTTGCCCTTGGACTTGGACATCTTTTCCACGCCGTCCAGGCCTTCCAAGAGCGGCATGGTCAGGATGCACTGCGGCTCCTGGCCCCAGTCCTTCTGCAGTTCGCGCCCCACCAGCAGGTTGAACTTCTGGTCGGTGCCGCCCAGTTCCAGGTCGGACTTCAGCGCCACCGAGTCGTAACCCTGCATCAGCGGGTAGAGGAACTCATGCACCGAGATCGGCGTGCCTTCCTTGAAGCGCTTGGTGAAATCGTCGCGCTCCATCATGCGCGCCACGGTGTAGCGCGAGGCCAGCTGGATCATGCCGCGGCTGCCCAGCGGGTCGCACCATTCGGAGTTGTAGCGGATCTCGGTCTTGCTCGGATCCAGCACCAGGCTGGCCTGGGCGAAGTAAGTCTTGGCATTGACTTCGATCTGCTCGCGCGTCAACGGCGGACGGGTGGCGTTGCGGCCGGACGGGTCGCCGATCATCGAGGTGAAGTCGCCGATCAGGAAGATCACCTGATGGCCCAGGTTTTGCAGCTGGCGCATCTTGTTGAGCACCACGGTGTGACCCAGATGCAGGTCGGGCGCGGTCGGATCCAGTCCCAGCTTGATGCGCAGCGGCTGGCCGCTCTGCTCGGAGCGCGCCAGCTTCTGGGCGAATTCGCTTTCGATGAGCAGCTCATCCACGCCGCGGCGGGCGATGGCCATCGCCTCCTGAACTTTGTCGCTCAACGGCAAGGGCGCGTTGGCCGACGCGTTAACGGATGAGCTTGGGGCCGCGTTGGCGGGGGTAGAAGACTGGTCTGCGTTCATCGATATAACTAAAAAATAGGCATTTGTAGGACAGTGCCGCGAATGCGTGTTGCTATAATTCCGACTTTCGTTTTTCTGCTGAGCGCCTGGACGCGGCCTTAGAAGCTCACCAGCAGAGAGTGCATTCACATCCAGGCGGACGTTTCGCGGGTGCAACACGGCGGGGGGACAGTAACGCCGTATTGCCAATAGACGCGTCATCCGCTGCGGAAACGTCAGATTTTAACGTATTGCATGTTCCCACAAGATAAATTCAAGCGCGTCACGTCCCGATGCATCTCCGTCCTCCAGTCCACGCACCACAAAATCGCCGGCTCCTCGCCTAAGACCCGCATCGTCGGCGCGAGCGCCCTGTTCCTGGCCGCGTTCACCATCGGCGCCGCGGGTTTTGCGCCGGCCGAGCCGGACATGAAGGACGCCCCGGTCAACCCGATTTCCAAGGATCTGGCCCTGCCCGACCTGCAGTCGCAGATCGCCTCGCTGGAAGAGAATTCGCAGTATTACGTCAATGAAGAGAAGGTGCGCACCGGCGACACCCTGGCCGCGCTGCTGAACCGCCTGGGCGTGGACGACGACGAAGCCGCCAGCTTCATCAAGTCCGATACGCTGGCGCGTTCGGTGATGCAGCTGCGCGCCGGCAAGCGCGTGGTGGCCCAGACCGACGAGAACGGCGAGCTGATCAAGCTGTCGGCCACCCTGGACGACGGCGGCGACGCGCCGCGCAACCTGGTGGTCTCGCGCGAAGGCGGCCACCTGAAGGCCGACGCCGTGCCCGCCGTGCTGGAGCGCCGCGTCGAGATGCGCGCCGGCACCATCTTCTCCTCGCTGTTCGCCGCCACCGATTCGGCGCAGATCCCCGACACCGTGGCCATGCAACTGGTCGACATGTTCGCCACCAACATCAATTTCGCCTCCGACCTGCGCCGCGGCGACCGCTTCAACGTGGTCTACGAGACATTCTGGCAAAACGGCGACCTGGTGCGTACCGGCCGCGTACTGGCGGGCGAATTCGACAACGCCGGCAACCGCTACCAGGCCGTGTGGTTCAACGACCCGGCCAGCAAGACCGGCGGCGGCGGTTACTACGCCTTCGACGGCAAGTCGCTCAAGAAAGCCTTCCTGAAGTCGCCGCTGGCCTTCACCCGGATTTCCTCCGGATTCTCGATGCGCCTGCACCCGATCCTGGGCAAGTGGAAGCAGCACACCGGCGTCGACTTCGCCGCGCCCACCGGCACCCCGATCCATGCAGCCGCCGACGGCGTGGTCGACTTCGTCGGCCAGCAAAACGGCTACGGCAATATCGTCGTGATCAAGCACTGGAGCGGCTACTCGACCGCCTACGGCCACATGAGCCGCTTCGCCTCGGGCATAAAGAAGGGCATGAAGATCAGCCAGAACGACGTGATCGGCTTCGTCGGCATGACCGGCTGGGCCACCGGCCCGCACCTGCACTACGAGTTCCGCGTCAACAACCAGCCGCGCAATCCGCTGTCGGTCGATGTGCCCAACAACCAGGCGCTGACCGGCCCGCAGATGAAGAGCTTCCGCGCCGTGGCCGACGACATGCAGCACCGCATGGCCATGCTGCGCGTGCCGGGCGCACCGGACGTGAAGCTGGCGTCCAGGTAATTCGCCGGCACCTGTATCGGGGCGGTCGCTGTAGAATCAGCGACCGCCCTTTTTCTTTTTGCGCGCCATGCCAGATACCTCCACTCTTTACATCGGCCTGATGTCCGGCACCAGCCTCGACGGCGTCGACGGCGTGCTGGCCGACTTCGGCGCCGGCGATGCCATCACCTCCACGCTGGCGGCGGCTTATGTACCCTTCCCCGACCACCTGCGCGCCGACCTGATGGCGCTGCAGGCCGCCGGCCCCAACGAGATCGAGCGCGAAGCGCTGGCCGCCAATGCGCTGGCCGTGCATTACGCCGACTGCGTGGCGCAGCTGCTGCACCAAAGCGGCAAGAGCGCCGCCGATATCCGCATGGTGGGCGTGCACGGCCAGACCATCCGCCATCGCCCCGAGCTGGGCTTCACGCGCCAGACCAACAATCCGGCGCTGCTGGCCGAACTGACCGGGATCAACGTGGCGGCCGATTTCCGCAGCCGCGACGTCGCCGCCGGCGGCCAGGGCGCGCCGCTGGTGCCGGCCTTCCACCGCGCCGTGTTCGGCGACGACAGCGAGTCGCGGGTGGTGGTCAACATCGGCGGCATCGCCAACCTGAGCATCCTGCCGGCCGGCGCCGGACAGGGCACCACCGGCTTCGATACCGGCCCCGGCAATGCGTTGATGGACGGCTGGGTCCTGCTGCATCAGGGCCGCCCGTACGATGCCAACGGCGACTGGGGCGCCTCGGGCACGGTGCACGCCGGCCTGCTGGCGCAACTGCGCGACGCCGCCTTCTTCCGCCTGGCGCCGCCCAAGAGTTCGGGCCGCGACCTGTTCAACCTGGACTGGCTGCAGGCGGCGCTGCAGCGCACCGGCGAAGCCGTGGCCCCGGCCGATGTGCAGGCCTCGCTGACCATGCTGACCGCCGGCACCATCGCCGACGCCATCATCGGCCATGCGCCCGACGCGCGCAAAGTCTACATCTGCGGCGGCGGCGCCGAGAACGAGTTCCTGATGCGCCTGCTGCGCCAGGCGCTGGACGGGCGCGCCGAGGTGCAATCGACGGCGCTGCTGGGCGTAGCGCCCAACCGGGTGGAAGCGCTGGCCTTCGCCTGGCTGGCGCGCCGCTTCGACCGTCGCCTGCCGGGCAACCTGCCGGCCGTGACCGGCGCGCGGGGCCTGCGTGTACTGGGGGCGCTGTATCCGGCGTGATCCGCGCGTGCGCCAATAAAAATCCCCGCCAAGGCGGGGATTTTTATTGCGCCGACCGCAGGACCGACATGGCGATCCCGAAGCGATCAGTAGCGCGAAATGCGACCGTTATCCAGGCGCACGCGGTCACCCACGCGGAAGTCAGTGTTGTCTTCCTGGGCGAAGGTCTGCAGCGAGCCGTCGCTCATGCGCACGCGGATGTTGTAGATCTGCTTGCCGGCCGAATTATTGCGCTGGATCTTGTTGCCGGCGTAGGCGCCGCCGGCCGCGCCCGCTACTGTGGCCACCGCCTGGCCGGTGCCGCCGCCGATGGTGCTGCCCAACAGGCCGCCGGCCACACCGCCGACCACGGCGCCGGCCACGCCGCTGCTTTCCTTGTGAGTGACTTCGATGGCCTCGACCACGCCGGTGCCGTTGTAGGAAGCCACGCGGTCATAACTCTGCGACTGCGGCGCCGCGCCGTAGGGCTGCTGCGGGCTGGCGCAACCGAACAGGATGCCGGCGAAGCTCAGGCTGACCACGGCCAGCGAAGTGAAATGGTGTCTGCTCGACATGACGGACTCCTCTATCCATTCTGATGGCTGCAGTGTGCCGCGCGCGCGCCGCCTGCGACATCGGAGAAGCGCCATAATGCTTGTCAGATAAACAGCGACGACGCCATTCGGCATCATCTGTGCGGAGGGAGGATTTCTCCACTGGCAGCGACTGCGGGGATGGCGCGACAAGCGCGTGGCGCTTGGCTCACCCGGTGCCGCTTAATTGAGCCAGCCGCGCCGACGGAAATACCAGAACGGCGCGATCGCCGAGCCGATCATCATCATGATCGCGATCGGATAACCGACCGCCCACTCCAGCTCCGGCATCCACTTGAAGTTCATGCCATAGATGCTGGCGATCAGCGTCGGCGGCAGGAAGGCTACCGAGGCCACCGAGAAGATCTTGATGATCTTGTTCTGGTTGATGTTGATGAAGCCGACGGTGGCGTCCATCAGGAAGTTGATCTTGTCGAACAGGAAGGCGGTGTGGCCGTCCAGCGATTCGATGTCGCGCAGGATCTGGCGCGCGTCCTCGAACTGTTCGGAGCTCAGCAGGCGGCCGCGCATCAGGAAGCTGACCGCGCGGCGCGTGTCCATCATGTTGCGGCGGATGCGACCGTTCAAATCTTCTTCGTGAGCGATGGTGTTAAGCACCTCGGCCGCGGCCTGGTCGGACAGGCTTTTCTTCAGCACGCTGGTGCTGACCGCTTCCAGTTTCTGGTAGATGCCTTCGAGCGCGTCGGCGGAATATTCGGCGTCGGTCTCATACAGGTCCAGCAGTACGTCGCGATAGTCGCCGATGGAGCCGGGACGCGAGCGCGCGCGCATGCGCACCAGCCGGAATACCGGCAAGTCCTCGGCATGCACCGAGAACAGGATGTTGCGGGCCAGGATGAAGGCTACTGTCATGGTCGACGAGGCGTCGTCGTCGCCTTCGAACAGGAAATCGGTGCGCAGGTGCAGGTCGCCGTTCTCGGCTTCGAAATAACGCGCCGAGGCTTCGATGTCGCTGAATTCGTCTTCGTCCGGCAGCGTCACGCCATAGATGCTCTTGACCCAGGCGCGCTCTTCGTCATTCGGTTCAGTCAGGTCGACCCATACCGGTGTTGCCTGTTCCAGGTCGGCGCGGCTGTCGATATTGACCTGGCTGAGTCGGCCGTTTTGCAACACGAATACATTGATCATGGGCTCTCGCTGGCTGGAACGCGGGGAAGGTGAAGGCGCCGGAACGCTCGGCTCCGGGCACGCCCCGGAACGTGCGCAAGTGTACGTTCAACCATAGCCGCAGGCAAGCTCGGCGCGCACTGCGGGCGATATGTCATGCGCCTGTCACGCGCATGCGCGGCGCATGCCGGCCGACGGGAATTGACGGGGTTATTTATGCGCCGGCGGCAGCGACGCCGCATTCATGCGGCGCAAGATCAGGCCGGTGCGCGCGGCCAGGTAGCCGGAACCGCGGTTCTTGTCGTAGAAGCGCGGACGCGGCAGCATCACCGCCAGGCGCGCGGCCTGCTCGGCGCCGAGGTTGGCGGCCGTGGTGCGGTAATAGTGCTGGGAAGCGGCCTCGGCGCCGAACACGCCGTTGCCCCACTCCACCACGTTCAGGTAGATCTCGAAGATGCGCTGCTTGTCCATCAGGAATTCAAGCATGTAAGTGATCACGAATTCCTGCGCCTTACGCAGATAGCTGCGTTCGCCCGAGAGGAACAGGTTCTTGGCCAGCTGCTGGGTGATGGTGGAGCCGCCGGCCACCACCTTGCCCTTCTTCTCGTTCTTCTCGTAGGCCTTTTGCAGAGCGTCCCAGTCGATGCCGTCATGCTCGGAGAAATTGGAATCCTCGGAGGCGATGATGGCTCGCTTCAGATTGTTGGAGATGCGCGCGTAGGGCACCCATTTGAACTGCAGCTGCGCGTTGGGATTTTGCTCCTGCAGGATGGACAGACGCTGGCGCATGAAGCTGGTGGAGTCCGGGTTGTGATCCTTCCACCACCAGATCTGCAGGAAGAAATACGCCTGCAGCAACAGCACGCAGGCGATGGGAACGAGGATGATCCAGAGGAGCAGCTTGCGGGCGGATTTCATCATGTGCCGTTGTTCTTGTTGTGGCGTGACGCGACTTATTCGGAGAGCTGGCGGCGCAGATTGGCGAACACCTCGGAGGTGTCGGGCCGCACGCCGCGCCAGATGAAGAAGGCCTCTGCCGCCTGCTCCACCAGCATGCCCAGGCCATCGCGGGCGACGGCGCCGTGCTGCTGCGCGCTCTGCATGAACACCGTGGGCTGGCGGCCGTACATCATGTCGTAGGCCAGCGTATCGCGACCGTAGACGCTGGTCGGCAACGGCGGCAAGTCGTCAGAGAGGCTGGCCGAGGTGGCGTTGACGATCAGGTCGAAGGCGCCGTCCAGGTCGGCGTAGGCGGCGCTCCTGACCGGGCCGTACTCGGCGAACTGTGCGGCCAGCTCGGCGGCCTTGGATTGGGTGCGGTTGACCACCACCAGCTCGGCCGGCTGTTGCTCCAGCAGCGGCAACAGCGCGCCGCGCGACGCGCCGCCGGCGCCCAGCAGGAGGATGCGACGCCCGCCCAACGCCACGCCGGCATTGACGGTGATGTCGGTCACCAGGCCGGCGCCGTCGGTGTTGTCGCCGTAGACCCGGCCGCCGTCGAACCTAAGCGTGTTGACCGCGCCGGCCAGGCGCGCGCGCTCGGACAGGTGGTCGGCCAGCGCGAACGCTTCCAGCTTGAAGGGCACGGTGACGTTGGCGCCGCGTCCGCCGCGACGCTGAAACACCTGCACGCTGGCCTTGAAGCCGTGCAGCGGCGCCAGCAGGCGCTCATAGCTCAGCGTCTGGCCGGTCTGGGCGGCGAACTGCGCGTGGATCTCGGGAGATTTGCTGTGGGCAATCGGATTGCCGATGACGACGTATGCATCCATGTTGGTCCGCCTGTTCCGTGTGCCTGTCTTGTTGTCCTTGGCCGCCCGGCGTATCAGCCGGCGCCGATCTGCGTCTGCAGCCCTTGGTCGCGCGTGAAGCGAAAGCGCGTCACGATCTCCCAGACGTCATCCTTGCCGGTGCTGCGCATGTTCTCAGGGAAGCGGCCGAACGGCGCCGAGCGGCGCACGATGGCCACTGCCGCCCGATCCAGCGCCGGGTTGCCGGAACTGGTCTTGACCACCACCCCGCCGTCGCGCTCGTAGATGGTGCCGTCCTGGAACACCGGGATGATCACCAGCAACTCGCCGTACAGCTTCTGGCCGTCCTTGCTCGGGAAATTGAGCGTGCCGACCTTTTCGATCTTGTCCTGCAGCGCCTTGTAATACTGGGCGTATCCGACCTCACGCGTGCTCGGCGTGATCTGGGTCTTCTTGGGGCGCTTGTTGTATTCCTCGATGTTCTTGGCGACCTCGGCCTCCATGCGCGCCATCGCCTTGGCGGTCTCGATCATGTCGCGCGCATTGAGCTGCGGCGCCTCCTTGGGCTTTTGCTGCTCGGCGCTGGCCACATTCTGCTGCGAGGCCTTGGCCTGCGCCAGCATCTTGCGCTGCTGCTCTTCCAGCTCGGCCACGCGACGCTGCGCAGCCTTGACGCTGTCGCCGGTTTCCTGGCGCTTCATGTCCGGCAGCGGCGACTTGGCGCGCCCCTGGTCGACGTTGCCGCCACCGTCCAGATTGGCCTGTGCCAGCGCCTCGGCGTTGACCGGTTTCTTGTCGTGCTTGGCGTTGACCAGGATCACTTCCAGCTCCGGGTCGGACGGCTTCAACTTGAAGGCGTCGGGCGCGGCGAAATGCACGGCCAGCAACACGCCGTGCACCAGCAGCGAGATGCCCAGCGCGAAGCTCAGCAGACGATGTTGGGAAAACAGATTCACAGCGCGTACCGATGTCCGACGGTGGTCAAAGCAGCAATTCTACGCCAGGCCAACATCATTGGGCCGCATCGGCGGGCCGGCTTTCGCCGTCCTCGCCCGCATCCGCAGTTGGGGATTCGCCCTCGTCACCGGCCGGCTCCGCCTGCTCGTCGCCGGATGTGCCGGCCATGCCTTCGAGCAATTCTTCCTCTTCGTCGCCCAGATCCATGTCCAGCGCCTGGGCAGCCGCAGCCGGCACTTCCAGCAAGCGCGCCTCGACGGAGAGGTCGACCTCGTCCCAGCGCAGCAGGTCGAGCCTGACCTGCAGGCCGCGCGCCAGCGACGGCAGGCCCGGCATGCGCAGCACCAGCGGGATCTCGACTAAGCGCAGGATCTCGTCCTTCAGCACCACGGCGTCGACTTGGCGCGCCTCCTTCTGCGCCAGCCAGCGCAGGCACCAGTAGCGCTCCATGGTGGACTGGAAGTCGGCGTAGCCCGAGTACGCGGCATCGAAGCCGGAGACGATGGCAAACAAGTCGGCATCGCGCGGCTTGAAGGGGGCCACCAGCGGCGCAGTCACGCCATGCTCGATGCAGGCCAGTATCTGCCATTGGTTGACCAGGTCGGTGTAACGACGCAGCGGCGAGGTGCTCCACGCGTACTGGTCCACGCCCAGGCCCTGGTGCGGCGCCGCGTGGGTCACCATGCGCACCTGCATCTTGGCGGCCCAGCCGCCGGCACCGCCGCCCTGCGCGCGGTAGATGCCCGGCACGCCATGGTCGGCCATCAGCTTGCCCCAGGTGCTGTTGGCGAAGATCATCAGCTCGGCCACGATCTTGTCCAGCGGCGCGCCGCGCTTGCGGCGCACGATGCTGACCACGTCGTCCTCGACGTAGAAGTTGAAGTCGACGCGATTATTCTGTTCCGGACGCAGGCCGAAGCTCTCGCGCTTGGCCATGCGGCCTTGTTCCAGCAGTTGCACCCATTGCCACAGCAGCGCGATCTCGTCCTTGTGCGGATAGTCGCCGGTGTTGGCAGCCAGCGCCTCTTCGGTGACCAGCGCGTCAAGGTCGTTGTGACGCAGGTTGGCGGTGATCGGCACCAGCTCGGCACGGGTCTCGGTGCCCAGCACTTCCCAGCTGGCCGGATCCAGCGTGGCGTACAGCGACAGCGCCGGACGCGCGGCGCCGGCGTCCAGCGTATAGGCCGCGACCAGTTCGTCGGGCAGCATGGTGATTTTTTCGCCGGGCATGTAGACGGTGGACATGCGCGCGCGGGCGATGGCGTCGATCGCATCGTCGCGCTTGATGGCCAGGCCGGGCGCGGCGATGTGGATGCCCACGCGCAGCTTGCCGTCGGCCATGCGCGTGACCGACAGCGCGTCGTCGATCTCGGTGGTGGTGACGTCGTCGATCGAGAAGGCCTGCACCTCGGCGGTCGGCAGGTTGGTCGTCGGCGCCGGAATGGTGATGGCCGGGAAGCCGGTGCCGCGCGGGAAATACTCGTACAGGAACTTGGCGTAGTGCAGTTCTTTGGGCGAGGCCACGCCGCCGGCGGCCAGCATCAGGCGTTGCGGGGTGGTCTGCAATTCCTTGGCGGCGGCGTCCAGCGCCTTGAACTCGATGCCGTTCTTGTCGGGCTTGAACAGCAACTGCAGCGCGATGGGCTTGAAGGCCTCGGGCAGCTGGTGGGCCTTGAGCTCGTCGACGTAGGCAGCCTGGGCCGCCAGTTGCAACTTCTTCTTTTCCAGGCCGGCCAGCGCGGCTTGCAGCGATGCGTGCGGCGCCGCCTTGTAGCGGCCGCGGCCCTTCTTGTAGAAATAAATCGGCGCGCTGTGCAGGCGCTGCAGCATGCCGGCCGCTTCCGGCGGTGTGGGCGCGTGGCCGAAATATTCGGCGGCCAGCTCGGCAAAGCCGAACTCTTCTTCACCGGCCACTTCCCATAGGAAATCGAGGTCGACGTCGTCGGCGATCGCCTGCGCCTGCTGCAGCAGGTCTTGCGGCGAGGGCTGGGCGAACTGCAGCAGCGCGTCCTTGGATTTGACCTTGGCGCGCTTGCCGGAGGCCATCTCGACCTGGTAGGACTCGCCCTGCTGGGTCATGATGGAGCCGGCCTTGAAGTCGCCGGATTCTTCGAACAATAAATTCATCGTCTGCTTCTGTTTCCAAATTTCTTAAATCTCTTGCCGGGGTTTTGCCTCGGGGCGCATCAGCGCCGCCAGGGCCGGCAGGAATACGTCGGTGACCATCAGCACGCCGCCGCGGCGCTTGAACAGCGAACGGCGGGCGAACAGGGTCGAAGGCATGGCCTCGGCCGGCAAAGCCCGCGCGATGCGGCGCATCAGCGGATGGTCGGCTTGCAGGCGCGCATAGTGGATCGGGCTGCGCTCCACCAGCGGGTCAAAAAACAGGTTGGCGCCCAGCGGCGTCGTTCCCAGCTTGCTGAAAAAGGGCCAGTCCGATTTCACCGACGAGGTCGACAGCACGGTGTGGCCGAACACCACCGGCCGGCCGTCGCAATGCAGTATCACATCGCGCTCCACCACCCGGCTGCGCGCCGGCACACCCAGCGCAGCATACTCGTCGGTCAAGATGGGGCCTGGACGCTGGCGCAGCAGGCGCACCGAAAAATGGTCGGTGCGCGCCTTCAGCTTCAAGGTCATCGACCCGGCATCGGCCAGCCAGGCGCGGGTGCGACGCGCCAAGTCGCCGTCGCCGGCCAGCAGCGACGCCAGCGCCTGCGGATGCGCCATCCAGTTGGCGCGGCCCGGGTAATGCGGCATCAGGACACCGCCTTGCCAGCGGCGTCGGCAACATTGACGCCGCAAAAGGCCAACACATCACCCAGGTAATCGGCGAACTCGGCGATACCGTGGTCGCTGCCTTGGATCACGGTCTGGCGCGCGCCCGGGTAATGCGCCACCATCTCGCGCCAGTCCAGCACCTCGTCACCGGTGGCGGCGATCAGGAAGTAACGTTCGGGCTGCGTGATGCGCTCCGTCATCAGCGCGCGCAGCTCATCGACATACTCGCGCTTGAATTCAAAGGGTTCGTCGGAATGGTATTGCGTGGTTACGCCGACGTAGGACTCCAGCTCGCGCGGCGGCTTGACCGCCGGGTTCAGCAATACCGCGCGGCAACCGGTCCGCTCGGCCAGCCAGGTGGCATAGAAGCCGCCCAGCGAGGATCCGACCACCGTCAGGCGCGCCGGATCGGCGCCGGCAATCAGCGACCCGACCAGCGCGATGGCGCCGGCCGGCGAAGCCGGCAACTGCGGACAAACGTACTGATCCTGCAAGCCCAGCTCGGCCATGCGCTGCCCCATCAGGCGCGCCTTGAACGATTGCGGCGAAGAACGAAAACCGTGCAGATACAGGATCATGCCAGGGCGTCCAGCAGCTTCTGGTGCACGCCGCCGAAGCCGCCGTTGCTCATCACCAGCACCTGGTCGCCGGGACGCGCAACGGCCTTGACCGCCTGCACCAATGCGTCCAGGTCGTCATGGGCCGAGGCCTTGGCCCCCAGCGGCGCCAGCGCCTCGCCCAGGTTCCAGCCCAGCGCGTCCTTGCCGGCCTTGGCGCCGTAGCCGAACACCAGGTCGGCATCGGCCAGGCTGGCCGACAGCGCTTCCTTCATGGTGCCCAGCTTCATGGTGTTGGAGCGCGGCTCCAGCACCGCCAGGATGCGTGCGCCGCCGACCTTCTTGCGCAGGCCGGCCACGGTGGTGGCAATCGCGGTCGGATGGTGGGCGAAGTCGTCGTACACGGCCACGCCGTTGGCGGTGCCGCGCAGCTCCATGCGGCGCTTGACGCTCTGGAACAGGCCCAGCGCCTCGATCGCCTGCGTCGGCGGCACGCCGACGTGGCGCGCCGCGGCAATGGCCGCCAGTGCGTTCATGCGATTGTGTTCGCCGGTCAACTCCCACTGCACGGTGCCTTGCGGTTGGCCGTCGAAGAGCACGTCGAAACGACCGTCGTCGTGGTTCACCAGCGACCAGCCGGCGCCCTCGGCCACGCCGAAGTCCTCGCGCTCGCTCCAGCAGCCGCGCGCGATCACACGTTGCAGCGCCGGCTCGCGGCCGTTCACCAGCAGCCGGCCGATGCCCGGTACGGTGCGCACCAGGTGATGGAATTGCGTTTCGATGGCGCCCAGATCGGGGAAGATGTCGGCGTGATCGTATTCCAGGTTGTTCAGGATCGCGGTGCGCGAACGGTAGTGCACGAACTTGCTGCGCTTGTCGAAGAAGGCGGTGTCGTACTCGTCGGCCTCGATCACGAAGAAGGGCGACGGGCCGCCATGGCCATCGCTGCCCAGCCGCGCCGAGATGCCGAAGTTCATCGGCACGCCGCCGATCAGGAAACCCGGCTTGTAGCCGGCATGCTCCAGCACCCAGGCCAGCATGGCCGAGGTGGTGGTCTTGCCGTGCGTGCCGGCCACCGACAGCACCCATTTGTCCTGCAGGAGTTGGCGGCCGATCCATTCCGGGCCGGAAACATAGGGCAAGCCGCGGTTGAGAATTTCTTCCATCAGCGGGTTGCCGCGCGAAACCACGTTGCCGATCACAAACAGGTCCGGCTTCAGGTCGACCTGGGAGGGATCGAAGCCCTGCATCAGTTCGATGCCCTGGGCTTCCAGCTGGGTGCTCATCGGCGGGTAGACGTTGGCGTCGCAACCGGTCACCTTGTGGCCGGCCTCCTTGGCCAGGACGGCCAGGCCGCCCATGAAGGTGCCGCAAATGCCGAGAATATGAATGTGCATAACAAATCGACTGAGGTAATCGTGCGATTCTACCTGAGCCGACCGCATCCGCCGATGCCGGCCGGGGCAAAAAGCGGCGCCCGGCACGAGCAGGTATGATGTCGCCCATGCCAGATTTCTACACATCGGAAACCGAACAGCTGCGCGCCGAGATCGCCGCCGCTGCCGCGCACATGATCGCCGAGGATGGCGCCGACTACGGCAGCGCCAAGCGCAAGGCTGCCAGGCAGATCCTGGGCAACCAGAAGGTACGCGGCGAAATCATGCCCGATAACGAGCAGATCGAAGAGGAAGTGCGCATCTATAACGAGCTCTTCTTCGCCGACACGCAGCCGGCGCGCCTGGCTCACCTGCGCCGGGTGGCGCTGAAACTGATGCAGGATTTGCAATCTTATAATCCGTATATCACCGGGGCAGTGCTCAACGGCACCGCCGGCGAGCATTCTGATATCCATCTGCAATTGTTTACGCCCAGCGCCAAGGACGTGGAAATCTTCCTGCTCAACAAGAACGTGAATTTTGAGGTCGGGGAGACGCCGCACTTTCGCACCGGCCAACCGGTGGAAACCCTGAGTTTCCTGCTGCCGCAAAAGGGAGCCGACCCGGAACTTGCCCATCTGGCCCTGTATGAAGACGACGACCTGCGCGGCAGTCTGCGCACGGCGCCCGGCAAACGCCCGGACCGTGCCGACGCGGCAGCGCTGGCGCGCCTGATCGAAGAGACATCGAAGGAAGAAGATCAATGAAGAAGCTGCGCAATACCATCGTCCTCGCCGTGGTTGCGGTCATTTGCGTGGGCATCGGCATGTATGCAAGCCACCGCAACACGCCCGCCGACTCGCCCGAGACCCAGGCCTTGAACCGCCTGCTGTCGCAATCGATGCCGGACGCCTCCGGGCAGCAGCAGTCGCTGGCCCAATGGAAGGGCAAGCCGCTGGTGGTCAATTTCTGGGCCACCTGGTGCGGCCCCTGCGTGGAGGAAATGCCCGAGCTGACCGCGTTGCAGCAGGAAATCGCCCCCGTGCAAATTCTGGGAATTGGCGTCGATAGTCAGGAAAATATCGCCCAATTTGCGCAAAAGTACCAAATCCGCTATCCTCTCTTCGTTGCCGGAACCGGCGCCACCGATTTGCTCAGGCAATTCGGCAATCAGGCAGGCGGTCTCCCCTTCACCGCGCTCGTGGGCAAGGACGGCAAAGTCAAGAAGATCTATCTCGGCCGCTTGAAGTTCGACGAGCTGCGCCAAGACCTCTCCCGACTGTAAATCTGCTTAAAGAAAAACGTGAAAGAAAGTTTTTCTTGCCAAATGACGCCATTTGACGGCAAAATGCGCGCATCGTCGTCAAACGGAGCTCAATCTCCATGGCAAAACAGCTTCTCCTGCTCAATGGCCCGAACCTGAATCTGCTCGGGACCCGGGAGCCGGAAGTCTACGGATCGACCACACTGGCCGACGTTGAAAAACGCGCCCAGGAACAGGCCTGCGCCGCCGGCGCCCACCTGCAGTCTTTCCAAAGCAATCACGAAGGCGCGCTGATCGACCGCATCCACCAGGCCCGGCAAGAGGGCGTGGATGCCATCGTCATCAATCCGGGCGGACTGACCCACACCAGCGTGGCGCTGCGCGATGCGCTGGCCGGCGTGGCGATCCCCTTCGTCGAAGTGCATATTTCCAATATTCATCAACGCGAGGAATTTCGGCATTTTTCATACCTGTCCGGCATCGCCCGGGCAGTCATGTGCGGCTTCGGAGTCGACGGCTATCGGCTGGCGATCGACTTCTGGCTGCGTCAGTCCTGAGGCCGGATCCGCATCGGATCACGCATCGCATCAGGCAAGCGCAATACCTTAGATAGCAGCACCCCAATACTGTCGGCGCAATGGCCGCCGGCGATTCTTTAACTACTCATCTACATTCCGAGGGATTCAAATGGATTTACGAAAACTCAAGACGCTGATCGACCTGGTTGCTGAATCGGCCATCGAAGAGCTGGAAGTCACCGAAGGCGAAAGCAAAGTCAGGATCGTCAAATCCTCCCCGAACGCGCAAAACCAGGTCGTGATGGTGCCGCAGCAGCAGGCCTACGCGCCGGTCGCCGCTCCGGTCGCAGCAGCAGCTCCGGCTGCCGCTCCCGCAGCCGCCGCCCCGGCCGCCGCCGTGCCGGAAGGCCACATCGTGAAGTCGCCGATGGTCGGCACCTTCTACCGCTCCTCGGCGCCGGGCGCTCCGGCCTTCGTGGAAGTGGGCAAGGAAGTCAAGGAAGGCGATACCCTGTGCATCATCGAAGCGATGAAGCTGTTGAACGAAATCGACGCCGACAAGGGCGGCGTGGTCAAGCAGATCCTGGTGGAAAACGGCCAGCCGGTCGAATTCGGCCAGCCGCTGTTCGTGCTGGGCTGATCGCGAAAGAAGCTTTCCCGGCCTTGGCCGGATGACGCCGCCTGCGGGCGGCAATCGAAGTGGAAATGCTGTACTGTCGATGCGGGCCGCGCCCGCTGCGCCGCCGGTGTACCTGCCGGCCGTGCGCGGCGCGGCCCGGCATCCGGAACCTATAACGCTTGATCTTAGCGACGCCTCATTCCTGTTATGTTTGAAAAAATCCTGATCGCCAACCGTGGCGAAATTGCCCTGCGTATCCAGCGCGCCTGCCGCGAATTGGGCATCAAGACCGTGGTCGTGCACTCCGAGGCCGACCGCGAAGCCAAATACGTGAAGCTGGCCGACGAGTCGGTCTGCATCGGCCCCGCACCGTCGGCGCAGTCCTACCTGAACATGCCGGCCATCATCAGCGCCGCCGAGGTGACCGACGCCCAGGCGATCCACCCGGGCTACGGCTTCCTGTCGGAGAACGCCGACTTTGCCGAGCGCGTGGAAAAGTCCGGCTTCGTCTTCATCGGCCCGCGTCCTGAAAACATCCGCATGATGGGCGACAAGGTGTCGGCCAAGCAGGCGATGATCCGCGCCGGCGTGCCCTGCGTGCCGGGTTCGGACGGCGCCCTGCCGGACAATCCGAAGGAAATCGTCCAGATCGCCCGCAAGATCGGCTATCCGGTCATCATCAAGGCGGCCGGCGGCGGCGGCGGACGCGGCATGCGCGTGGTGCACACCGAAGCTGCGCTGATCAACGCCGTGACCATGACCAAGACGGAAGCGGGCGCGGCCTTCGGCAACCCGGAAGTCTATATGGAGAAGTTCCTGGAGAATCCGCGTCACGTGGAAATCCAGATCCTGGCCGACGAGCACAAGCAAGCCATCTGGCTGGGCGAGCGCGACTGCTCCATGCAGCGCCGCCACCAGAAGGTGATCGAAGAAGCGCCTGCGCCGGGCATCCCGCGCAAGATCGTCGAGAAGATCGGCGAACGCTGCGCCGAAGCCTGCCGCAAGATGAACTACCGCGGCGCCGGCACCTTCGAGTTCCTGTACGAAAATGAAGAGTTCTACTTCATCGAGATGAACACCCGCGTGCAGGTGGAACACCCGGTGACCGAGATGATCACCGGCGTGGACATCGTGCAGGAGCAGATCCGCATCGCCGCCGGCGAAAAGCTGCGTTACCGCCAGCGCGACATCGAGCTCAAGGGCCACGCCATCGAGTGCCGCATCAACGCCGAAGACCCGTTCAAGTTCATCCCGTCGCCCGGCCGCATCACCGCCTGGCACGTGCCCGGCGGCCCCGGCATTCGCGTCGACTCGCACGCGTACTCGGGCTATTTCGTGCCGCCCAACTACGACTCGATGGTCGGCAAGGTGATCTCCTACGGCGCCACCCGCGAGCAGGCGATTCGCCGCATGCAGATCGCGCTGTCGGAAATGGTGGTCGAGGGCATTTCGACCAACATCCCACTGCACCGTGAGCTGATGGTGGACGCCCGCTTCTACGAAGGCGGAACCAATATCCATTATCTGGAACATAAGTTGGCGGAACGTCCGGCGTCGTCGGACTTCGACAAATCCAAGAAGTAAGAGAAAGTAGCGACAGATGGGCTGGATAGAAATCGTCATCGAAGTAGCGCGAGACCAGGCGGAGGCATTGTCCGACGCCCTGATGGAGGCTGGCGCCCTGTCGGTGTCGGTGGAGGACGCGGACGAAGGCACCGATGCCGAACGTCCGCTGTTCGGCGAACCCGGCATGGAGCCGGAACAGGCGGCCTGGGACCGCAGCCGCGTGGTGGCGCTGGCCGGGAAGGATTCCGACCACGCCGCCATCGTCACCGATGCGGCCAAGGCGATCGGGCTGGACTACGCCCTGCCCTTCTCCACCCGCGAGGTGGAAGAGCAGGACTGGGTACGCCTGACGCAATCGCAGTTCGAGCCCATCCACATCGGTCGCCGCATCTGGGTCGTGCCGAGCTGGCACGACGCCCCCGCCGACGCCGACGCGCTGGTGCTGGAGCTCGATCCTGGCCTGGCCTTCGGCACCGGCAGCCACCCCACCACCCGCCTGTGCATGGAATGGCTGGAAACCAATGCCGCCGATCCGGCCAAGGTGCAGACCTTGCTGGATTACGGCTGCGGCTCCGGCATCCTGGCGCTGGTGGCGGCCAAGGTCGGCGTGCCCCAGGTGATCGGCGTGGACATCGACCCGCAGGCGCTGGAAGCGGCCGCCTACAACACCACCCGCAACCAGTGCGAAGCCACGTACTACCTGCCCGAAGCGTTCGCCCAGGCGCACCCGGAAGGCGAGCGTTTCGACGTGGTGGCTGCCAACATCCTGGCCGGCCCGCTGCAACTGATGGCGCCGATGCTGGCCGGACGCGTACGCGCCGGCGGCTCGTTGGTGCTGTCGGGCGTGCTGGATCGCCAGGCCGACGAGGTGATCGCCGCCTACGCCCCGTACATCCCGCTGACGGTGTGGGCCTCGCATGACGGCTGGGTGGCCCTGGCAGGCCGTCTGCCGGAGTAAGCCGCATGGCGCTGGCGACTCAATGTCCGCATTGCTTCACCATCTTCCGGGTCGCCGGCGACCAACTCAAACTGCGCGGCGGCCTGGTCCGCTGCGGTAGCTGCCGGCAAGTCTTCAACGGCCAGGAATTCCTGGTCGAGGCCAGCATCAGCGACGGCCACTACCAGCCCGCACCGGGCAGCAAGGCGCGCTTCGGCGTGACGCCGGGCACGACGGCATCGACGCCGGCCCTGGTTCCCCCCGCTCCCCTCGCTGCACAAACCTCCGCCCTGAACAAGGCGACGCCTTCCGACGCCATTCCCGAGGTCAACACGACCATCGCCACGGCGCCGGCCGAAGCGGCGACGGCGCCATCAGTGACGCCCGTCACGCCCGCTGCATCCATTCCCGTCATCCCCGAACCCAAGGTATTCCGTTCGCCGGCCAGCCCGGGCTACGTGTCGCTGAAGGAAGCGGAACAGCCGCCCCCTTCGGCCGAAGCCCTGAGCCCGCAGGATGTGCCGGAAGTCGATGACGAAATCACCACCGCCGCCCTGTTGCGCCGCTCGTCAGCCGACGATGAGGAACACATCTCGGCCGACGCCGCCGACGAGCGCGAGCCCCGCCTGGACGACAGCGAGCCGTTCAGCGCCTACGGCCCCATGCATGGCGAGCCGGGCGCGGACAAGGATGCCGCTGCGACACACACCGAAGACGACGATGCCTCCCGCCGTATTGACGAGGATGAAGACCGGCGCGAGCGCGACGCCCAAGGCGAGGATGAAAACACGGATGAAAGCACCGACGACGACGCCCTGGACGAAGACGCGCCCGCCTTCGTCAAGAGCGCCGAACGCAAGGAGCGCATCGGCCACATGATGAGGATGGTGATGATGGTGGCTGCCGGCGTGATGGTGCCGGTGCTGCTGCTGCAATCCGTTTATTACTGGCGCAACCAGCTGGCCGTGGCCGCGCCGCCGCTGCGCCCCATGCTCAACGGCATGTGCGCCACTTTCCACTGCAGTGTCGGCCTGCCGGCCGAGATCGAGCGCCTGACGCTGGAGTCCAACGAGCTGCAGGTGGTACCGCCCAACCAGAACATCTACGCCCTCTCGCTGGTATTGCGCAACCGCAGCACGAGCGCCCAGGCCTGGCCGCACGTGGAGCTCACGCTCAACAATGACGACGAGAAGGCCGTGGTGCGCCGGGTGTTCCGCCCGCGCGAATATCTGCCCTCGCCGCAAGCATCGCAGATGATCGACGCCGGCATCGCCGGCGAGAGCGAACAGCAGCTCAAGCTGACCTTCGAGCTCAACGACGCGCTGGTCTCGGGCTACCGCATCTACCTGTTCTACCCCTGATCCGCGCCTGACAGGGCGCGCCCGGCGCGACGATGCACCACAACGATGGGCCGCTTTCTTCTACAATGCGGCTTTCATCGCCATTTTTCCAATTTCTCCCTACTCCCATGAGCTCACTGATCTGCGGTTCTCTCGCCTACGACAACATCATGCAATACGAGGGCCGCTTCGCCGAAGCCCTGCTGGCCGACCAGTTGCACAAGGTCAACGTGTCCTTCCTGGTGCCGACCATGCGCCGCGAGTTCGGCGGCTGCGCCGGCAACATCGCCTACAACCTGAAGCTGCTGGGCGGCGAGCCGATGATCATGGCGACCGTGGGCATGGATAGCGCGCCCTACATGGAGCGCTTCGCCGAGCTGGGCATTTCCACCAAGTGCGTGCGCCAGATCGAGTCCTCCTTCACCGCGCAATGCTTCATCACCACCGACGCCGACAGCAACCAGATCACCGCCTTCCACCCGGGCGCGATGACCTGGTCGCACGAGAACAAGGTGGCCGATGCCGGCGCCGTGAAGTTCGCCATCGTTGCGCCGGACGGTCGCGATGGCATGCTGCAGCACGCTGAACAGGCGGCCGAACTGAAGATCCCGCTGATCTTCGACCCGGGCCAGGGCATGCCGATGTTCGGCGGCGACGATCTCAAGCACTTCATCGACCTGGCGACCTACGTGGCCGTCAACGACTACGAAGCCGAGATGCTGACCGCCCGCTCCGGCCTGACGCCGGCGCAGATCGCCGAGCGCGTCTCGGCGCTGATCGTCACCCGCGGTGAACTGGGCGCCGAAATCTACACCGGCGGCAAGAAGATCGACATCCCCTGCGTGCAGGCCGACAAGATCGAAGACCCGACCGGCTGCGGCGACGCCTTCCGCGCCGGCATGCTGCATGGCCTGACCGAAGGCTACGACTGGGAAACCACCGGCCGCCTGGCCAGCCTGCTGGGCTCGATCAAGATTGCCTCGCAGGGTCCGCAGAACCACGCGCCGTCCAAGGCCGAGATCGAGGAACGCTTCCACAAGGCCTTCGGCTACCGTTTCGCTTAAGGCCCGCAGCCGGCGCCGTCCAATGACGGACGCCGGGCTGCCAGTGCAGGATCAACCATAAGGAGATATGCCATGCAGAACCCGTCGTCCGCCTCCGTCCTGCGCCGCCTGCATCGCGGCGTCGGCGCTTCGCTGCTGCTGGCTGCCGCAATGCTGGCGCTGCCGGCTGCCGCCGTGCTCAAACCCGGCGAGAAAGCCCCCGAGTTTTCCGCGCCATCGTCGCTGGGCGGCCAGGTTTCCACCTTCTCGCTTAACGCGGCGCTGAAGAAGGGGCCGGTGGTGCTGTACTTCTTCCCGGCGGCCTTCACCACCGGCTGCACCATCGAAGCCCACCTGTTCGCCGAAGCCACCGATCGCTACAAGGCGTTGGGCGCGACCGTGATCGGGATCTCCGCCGACAATATCGAGACCCTCAACAAGTTCTCGGTCAGCGAGTGCCGCAGCAAGTTCGCGGTGGCGGCAGACGGCGACCAGAAGATCATGAAGTCCTTCGACGCCGTGCTCGGCAAGAACGCCGAGCGCGCCAGCCGCACCTCTTACGTGATCGCGCCGGACCGCACGATCATCTATGAATACACCGACATGAATCCGGAGAAGCATGTGGAAAACACCATGCATGCGCTCGAGCAGTGGTCGGCGAAGAAGAAGCAGTAAGCGCAGCCAAGCGTCGGCGAGAAACCCGCCCCCCATGAAAAAAGCCGGACGTATGTCCGGCTTTTTCTTTGCGCCTGCCAGGCAGGCGCCAGTGACGCGACATCAAAGCGACATCACGCCACCGACAGCAGCAGCGTCGTCACCACGCGCACCGCGATCTGCAACAGGATCAGCGCCGCCAGCGGCGACAGGTCAACGCCGCCGACCAGCGGAATCACCTTGCGCAGGGGACGCAGCAGCGGCTCATTCAAGGCGCGCACGAACGGCGCCAGCGGCGCGTACGGATTGACCCAGCTGAAGATGGCTTCGATGATCAGCGTCGCCATGAAGCCGTAGAAGATCCACTGGAAGAAGCGCACCAGCGCCAGCAGCAGGATCGTCTTGAAATCGAAACCGGACTCGATGCCGACCGCCGCCACGATGGACAGCAGCACGATCAGGAAAGCGCCCAGGAGACTCGCCCAGTCGTAAGCACCTCCCGGCATGACGCGACGCAGCGGCTTCACCAGCCAGTCCGAGAGCTGATAGACGAACTGCCCGACCGATTGCGGCGGACGCACGCGCACGACCTGCATCCAGAAACGTAGCAGCATGACACCGGCCAGGATGCTGGCGACGGCGTCGACGATCAACATGACAATACTATGCAGCACAGGGATCTCCATCAGTGACAAGGCTGGCGGCCAAACCGACCGCGACGTGCAGCGCACATACTAGAGCGCATTGGCGCGCACGCCAAGCATCACGCCGCCGAAAGCGCGCTCGCGGACTCTATATTGTGCCATTGTGCCGCTTTGCCAGACCCACGGCGATGTAAATACCGGCGCGCGCATTTCACCGAACGCCGGGCGAAAAAAAACCGCTGCATGGCACGAGGCCACACAGCGGGATTTTGCCTGAAACATCCAGGCGACTGGCAAGCCAGTATTACGGACGACCAGCGCCGGTCGGGAACGGCCAAGCCGCTGCCGGGTTCAGCACAGTCTTCACGGCCGGAGCGGCAGCTGCCGGCTTGGCTGCTGCGGCCTTCTTCGGAGCGGCAGCCTTGGCAGCCGGCTTCTTGGCAGCTGCAGCCTTCGGAGCTGCAGCCTTCTTGGCGGCGGCCGGCTTAGCGGCAACTGCCTTCTTGGCGACTGCTGGCTTCTTGGCGGCGACCGGCTTCTTAGCGGCGACTGCCTTCTTGGCTGCAACCGGCTTCTTGGCGGCGACTGCCTTCTTGGCTGCAACCGGCTTCTTAGCGGCGACTGCCTTCTTGGCGACCGGCTTCTTAGCAGCGACTGCCTTCTTGGCTGCAACCGGCTTCTTGGCGGCGACTGCCTTCTTGGCTGCAACCGGCTTC
>NZ_JAGIPZ010000004.1:188441-350070 GCF_017814915.1 Herbaspirillum sp. LeCh32-8
TTGGCTGCAACCGGCTTCTTGGCGGCGACTGCCTTCTTGGCTGCAACCGGCTTCTTGGCGGCGACTGCCTTCTTGGCTGCAACCGGCTTCTTGGCGGCGACTGCCTTCTTGGCGGCGACCGGCTTCTTGGCAGCGACTGCCTTCTTCGGTGCTGCTGCCTTGGCGGCGACGGCCTTCTTCGGTGCTGCGGCTGCCTTGGCGGCTGCCGGCTTCTTGGCAGCTGGCTTCTTAGCCGCTGCTGGCTTCTTTGCTGCTGTTGCCATTTTGTTTCTCCTTCTTCACGTGAATGGAAAAAATCAAGCTTGATATAAGCAACCCTCCTGCGACATCGCGATGAACGCAAGCGGGCTATTCATCGGCGCAAGCAGCCTGTCGCTTGCGCTAATGAATTCGGCACCAGCTGAACTGCTGCATCCCCTCACCTATGCAGCGCTTCAGCTATCTTGGCTACGCCCCTCCGGTAGTGCCCGCGCGATGGCGCAGGAGACAGTCGACTACGGGAGCAGGCGCAAAGCCAAAAAAAACGCCAGCGTGTTCAAACGCCAGCGTCGGAATAGCACTCCTGAAAAACCATCAGGTTTTTCAAAGGAAAAGCCGCCTGACCCGACACGATGGGGTTAAGCGGCAATAACAGAGAAGAATGATTCGGTCTCTGACTGTTCATTAATTTGGCGTATGCCTTTCAGTTTCAGCAGCCGGGTATCTTGCAAGCTACCCGACTGCCGTTTGTGCATCATGTCTCGCTGAAGAGTACTTCGAGACTGCACGTCATTCCCAACTCAGCGCGCCCCCGGTTTGGTATTCGATGACACGGGTCTCAAAGAAGTTGCGCTCCTTCTTCAAGTCGATCATCTCGCTCATCCAAGGGAACGGATTTTCTTCTTGTGCGAACAGCGGGTCCAATCCGATTTGCTGCGCGCGTCGATTCGCGATGAATCGGAGGTAGCCCTTGAACATAGTTGCGTTCAACCCGAGCACGCCTCGCGGCATTGTATCCTCTGCGTAACGATATTCCAACTCCACCGCGCGTAAAAACAACGATTTGATCTCTTCGCGGAACTCCGGAGTCCACAGGTGCGGGTTCTCCATCTTCACAGTGTTGATCAAGTCGATGCCGAAGTTGCAGTGCATGGACTCGTCGCGCAGGATGTACTGATACTGCTCGGCGGCGCCCATCATTTTGTTCTGACGACCCAGCGCAAGAATCTGCGTGAAGCCGACGTAGAAGAACAGGCCTTCCATGATGCACGCAAAGACGATCAGCGACTTCAGCAGCGCCTGGTCAGTCTCGACGGTGCCGGTCTTGAATTCGGGATTGGTCAGCGTGTCGATGAAGGGAATCAGGAACTCGTCCTTGTCGCGGATCGACTCGACCTCGTGATAGGCGTTGAAGATCTCGGCTTCGTCCAGGCCCAGCGACTCGACGATGTACTGGTAGGCGTGAGTGTGGATCGCCTCTTCGAAGGCCTGGCGCAGCAGGTACTGGCGGCACTCCGGTGCGGTGATGTGGCGGTAGGTGCCCAGCACGATGTTGTTGGCGGCCAGCGAGTCGGCAGTCACGAAGAAGCCCAGGTTGCGCTTGACCAGACGACGCTCGTCTTCGGTCAGGCCGTTGGGGTTCTTCCACAGCTCGATGTCGCGCTGCATGTTGATTTCCTGCGGCATCCAGTGGTTGGCGCAGCCGGCCAGGTACTTGTCCCAGGCCCACTTGTACTTGAACGGCACCAGCTGGTTGACGTCGGTGTGGCCGTTGATGATGCGCTTGTCGGCGGCGTTCACGCGGCGGGTGGTGTCGACCGGAGCGTCACGGGTCACCAGCGCCGGGTTCAGCGCAGCCTCGGCGAACGGCGTGCCGAAGGTCGGTTGCAGCTGAGGCTGCGGCATGTGTTGCGGGCGCGGCTGCTGAGCCGGCTTTGCTTCATCGTCCCAAGAGAGCATGTGGGTTCCTCTTTTACTTGATCGGTTGGCGCCGTGCGGACCGAACCGGTGTCCAGGTTCATCGCGGCGCATGTATGTTTAGGTGACAACGGCGCATCCGGTGAAGTTCACCGCGATGCGCCGGCTGAGAAGAGCGGCCCGGAAGATGCTATCTGCGGCTGTGAGGGACCGTGTTGATCGTCCTCATGAGCTGGAGATTTCCGGGCCATTCCTGGCTTTCTTGCAGACTTACTGGCAGGCCTCGCACTCTTCGAAGCCGGCGTCGCCCGGACGCATGGTGCACACCGGACCGTCGGACTCGATCGAGCCGCCCGGATTGGGCATCACGTAGGCCGCCGATGCCGCAGCCGCCGAAGCGATCGGCGCCGCCGGCACAGCTTGCGCCGATGCCGCCGAACCGCCGCCCAGGCCGCCGTCCACCGCCACGGCGTTCAGCGCGCCGGCGCGGGAAGTCGACTTCTCGGTGTGGGTGGCGCCGATGGTGCGCAGGTAGTAGGTGGTCTTCAGACCGCGCAGCCATGCCAGCTTGTAAGTCTCGTCCAGACGCTTGCCGGAAGCGCCGGCCATGTAGATGTTCAGCGACTGGGCCTGGTCGATCCACTTCTGGCGACGCGAGGCGGCTTCCACCAGCCACGACGGATCCACTTCGAAGGCGGTGGCGTAGATGTCGCGCAGGTCTTGCGGGATGCGGTCGATCTTGGCCAGGCTGCCGTCGAAGTACTTGAGGTCGGAGATCATCACTTCATCCCACAGACCGCGCGCCTTCAGGTCACGCACCAGGTACTCGTTGATTTCGGTGAATTCGCCCGACAGGTTCGACTTCACGTACAGGTTCTGGTAGGTCGGCTCGATGCAAGCCGACACGCCGATGATGTTCGAAATGGTCGCGGTCGGTGCGATCGCCACGCAGTTCGAGTTGCGCATGCCGTGCTCGGCGATGCGTGCACGCAGGGCGCTCCAGTCCATGGTTTCGCTGCTGTCGGCTTCCAGGTAGCCGCCGCGCTCTTCTGCCAGCAGCTTCAGGGAATCCTGCGGCAGGATGCCGCGATCCCACAGCGAACCGCGGTAGGAGGTGTAACGGCCGCGCTCTTGCGCCAGCTCGGTCGAGGCCCAGTAAGCGTAGTAGCAGACGGCTTCCATCGAACGGTCGGCGAACTCGACGGCGTCCATCGACGCGTACGGCACGCGCTTCATGTGCAGGCAGTCCTGGAAGCCCATGATGCCCATGCCCACCGGACGGTGACGCAGGTTGGAATCACGCGCCTTCTTGACGGCGTAGTAGTTGATGTCGATGACGTTGTCCAGCATGCGCATCGCGGTGCGGATGGTGCGCTGCAGCTTGGCATGGTCCAGCTCGCCATTGACCAGGTGCGCCGGCAGGTTGACCGAACCCAGGTTGCACACCGCGATTTCGGAATCGTTGGTGTTCAGGGTGATCTCGGTGCACAGGTTGGAGCTGTGCACCACGCCCACGTGCTGCTGCGGCGAACGGATGTTGCAAGGATCCTTGAAGGTGATCCAGGGGTGGCCGGTTTCAAACAGCATGGACAGCATCTTGCGCCACAGGTCGTTGGCCTGGACCTTCTTGAACAGCTTCAGTTCGCCGCTGGCGGCCTTGGCTTCGTAGCCGGTGTAGGCTTCTTCGAAAGCCTTGCCGAACTTGTCGTGCAGATCCGGGGTGTCGGACGGCGAGAACAGGGTCCACTCGCCCTTTTCCATCACGCGCTTCATGAACAGGTCGGGAATCCAGTTCGCGGTGTTCATGTCGTGGGTGCGGCGGCGATCGTCGCCGGTGTTCTTGCGCAGCTCGAGAAATTCCTCGATGTCCATGTGCCAGGTTTCCAGGTAGGCGCAGACCGCGCCCTTGCGCTTGCCGCCCTGGTTGACCGCCACAGCGGTGTCGTTGACCACCTTCAGGAACGGCACCACGCCTTGCGACTTGCCGTTGGTGCCCTTGATGTGGGCGCCCAGGGCACGCACCGGGGTCCAGTCATTGCCCAGGCCGCCGGCGAACTTGGCCAGCAGGGCGTTTTCCTTGATGGCTTCGTAGATGCCGTCGAGGTCGTCGGCCACGGTCGTCAGGTAGCACGACGACAGCTGCGAACGCAGGGTGCCCGAGTTGAACAGGGTCGGGGTCGAGCTCATGAAGTCGAACGAGGACAGCAGGTCGTAGAACTCGATGGCGCGGGCTTCGCGGTCGATTTCGTTCAACGACAGGCCCATCGCCACACGCATGTAGAACGCCTGCGGCATTTCGATGCGGGTGCCACGGATGTGCAGGAAGTAGCGGTCGTACAGGGTCTGCAGGCCGATATAGCCGAATTGCAGGTCGCGCTCGGGCTTTAGGGCGGCCGCCAGCTTGGCCAGGTCGAACTGGGCCAGCTTGGTGTCGAGCAGCTCGGCGTCGATACCCTTCTTGATATAGGCCGGGAAGTATTCCAGGTACTCGGCCGGCGCATCGGCCTGGGCCACTTCCTTGCCGAACACTTCCTTGCGGATGGTGTGCATCAGCAGACGCGAGGTCACCTGGCTGTAGGCCGGGTCCTTTTCCATCAGCGCGCGGGCAGCCAGGATGGCGGACTTGTACAGCTCTTCGACGGGCACGCCGTCGTACAGGTTCTTGACGGTTTCAGCCAGGATGGCGCCGCCGTCGACGTGCTTTTCCAGGCCGACGCAAGCGGCGTCGATCAGGGCGCGCACTTCGGCAATGTCCAGCGGACGGCTGCGGCCGTCTTCCACCACGTGCAGTTGCGGCGCGGCCACTTCCGCCTTGGCGGTCGAGCCCTGCTGGGCGCGCTCTTCCATGCGCTTGGCGCGGTACAACACGTAGGCGCGCGCGACGTCGTGCTCGCCCGAACGCATCAGGGCCAGTTCAACCTGGTCCTGGATGTCTTCAATATGGAAAGTCCCGCCGGTGGGCTGGCGACGCACCAGCGCCGACACCACGTTGGTGGTCAGCTGTTCCACCATCTCGCGCACGCGCGCCGAAGCGGCGCCCTGACCACCGTTGACGGCCAGGAAGGCCTTGGTCACGGCGATGGCGATCTTGGACGGTTCAAAACCGACCACCGCGCCGTTGCGGCGGATGATGCGGTATTCGCCCAGGCCGGCGCCGGCCTTTGCGGCAGCTGCCTGAGCGGCGTCGGTGGACGCCTCCAGGTCAGCAGCGGACACGCCAAACGCGGCAGGAGATTTGACGGAAATTTCTTGAGTTGAGCGCACTTAGCCTCCTAGATACATAAAGTCAGGCAACCATTCAGGCTGCCCCGAGTTGCTAAATTAGAACCCCCTACCTGCCGGGAGGTTCGCGAACGGACAGAAGCGTCCAACAATGAGCGTCCCCTTGCGCGGACATTCATGCTGACGCAAACACTGCTTGAAACTGATGAGTAGAACGACTGGAAGAAGGAAGCAACGTGAGACGTTGTAGGACTTGGTTACTGCCTCACGAACCTTTCACCTTCTGAAGCACTGCCACTGCTGATCCGGTTGTGGACGGGAATCAGAGAATACACCTTGAATCTTACAAGAACACTACATCTAGTACCAAAAGATCGATTGAGACTAATTCTAGTATTGGCATTCTGATGTTGCAACCGCTATTTCTCGAATTTTTCTCCGGTGGCGGCTTGACTTTCAGGAAGCCCTGAAGGGAAGCGCAATTGCGCGCCGTTAATTATTTTCGCGAATTCATGGCGATAGCGTCGCCAGTCAAAAAACGGTCCGGGATCTGTCTTGCGCACCGGCGCGATGTGCTCGTGCCCGGCCACGTCAGTGAGCGCATAGCGCTCCACCAAGGCCGAAGTCAGGCGCGCCAGGGCCGAGTACTGGGCCTCGGCGAAGGGTTCGAAGTCCGTCCCTTCCAGCTCGATGCCGATGGAGAAGTCATTGCAGCGCTCGCGCCCGTCGAACACCGACACGCCCGCATGCCAGGCGCGGCGATTGGCGGAGACGAACTGCACCACCTCGCCGTCGCGCCGGATCAGGAAGTGGGCCGACACCCGCAGGGGGCGCAACTGGTCGAAGTAAGGATCGACCTCATAGTCGAGCCGGTTGCAGAACAGGTCGGCGATGTACGGCCCGCCGAACACCCCGGGCGGCAGGCTGATGTTGTGCACCACCAGCAGGTCGGTGATGCAGCCGTCGGGCCGCTCGTCACAGTTGGGCGAAGGCTCGCGGCGGGCGGCGCTGCACCAGCCGTCGCCGTCGATGAACCATGCGCCGGCGTCGGTAGCAGACTGGCTCATGGGATCAGAACGAGGCCTGGCGGCGGTGTTCTTCGGAGCAGTAGTGCGCGCCCGAGGCGTGCACCACGGCTTCCGAGACGGGGAAGTGAATGCCGCAATGCGCGCACTGCACCATGGTTTCCGTGCTGCCCTCGGCGCTTCGGCGAAAGCGCGAGGTCTTGGACTTGGGCATGCCGGCCTCGGCCGCATCGCGCGCCGGATCACGACCGGCGTCGCTGCCTGCCAGCATGGATTTCTTGGCGCGCTGGAACCACACCACCACGGCCAGCAATACCACCAGCCAGATCAGATATTTCATGTCAGTACCCGATGCAGCACGACTTCAAGCACGAACCGGCTGCCTACATAAGCCAATAAAAGGATGGCGAAACCGGCCAGCGTAAAGCTCAGCGCGGTGCGCCCACGCCACCCCTGCCAGCGCCGGCCGGCGAGGAGCAGGCCGAACAGCAGCCAGGACAGCATGGTGAAGACCGTCTTGTGGTCCCACCGGAACGGCGTCCCGAACAACTGCTCGGAGAAACCCACACCCGAGAGCACGGTCAGCGTCAGCAGGACGAAACCGAAGGCGATCAGGCGAAACAGCAATTTTTCCATCGTCAGCAGCGCTGGCAGGCGATCCAGCGCCGCCGCGAACCAGCCGGTCTGCGCCGCAGGACCCGGGCGCGTATGCAGGCGCGACTCCTGCAGCACCATCAATACCGCGTGGAAGGCGGCGATGGTCAGGGTGCTGTAGGCCAGGATGGAGATGGCGATGTGCGCCAGGAACCAGTCTGACTTGCCGGCCAAAACGATCATGTTACCCGGGAAGATACTGGGCAGAACCACCGACACCGCCGCCACCGGCAGCACCAGCACGCGCATGCTGTCCAGCGAGAAGTTGCGGTTCTCCAGCCAGTAGGCCGCCACCGAGATCCACAGCGTGGCCGAGAGCATCACCGCGAAACCGACTCGCATGGCTTCCGGCGCGAACATGTCCGACAGCAGCGCCCCGCCATGCAGGATCCAGCCGAGCACGATCCCCAGCGAAATCGGCAGGCGCCGCTCCGAGGGCATGAAAGCGCATCCCAGGTAGAGCAGCGCGGCCAGAATGAAAAAATAAGTTTGCATCGGCTAAGTTTACACCATCTCGGCACGCCCCCCCTGCGGCGCGGCCCTGTCCCGGCGGGGACTTGCGGCGGATGAGCGCCGCTCGCGGCCGGGCGACGGGATGCCGGCGGCGCATCCTCTATATATAGAGGCGAATCGCTACGGCAAAAGCCCTCTTTGCTACTGACGGCCCGGCAGCCGGCGGGGCGCGCATTTTACACGTGCAAACGACACGCGCAAACGAAACACGGCAGGAAGACCTGCCGTGTCCGGGTTGACTGCCGATCGCGGCGCGTTCAGTCGACCGCAGCCGCCTTCATTTCAGCATTGTGGTGGCGCTGCTGCTCCTCCATCACCAGCTGGCCGAGTTCGCGCTTCAAGGCATTGAACTCGGGATCGGCCGGATCGCGCAGGCGCGGTAGGTGGACCATCATGTCGCGCTTGATGGTGCCGGGGCGATACGTCATGACCACGATACGGTCGGCCAGGTAGATCGCCTCCTCGATGCTGTGGGTGACGAAGACGATGGTCTTCTTGAACTCGTCCCAGATGCGCAGCAACTCATCCTGCAGGTTGCGCCGGGTCAGCGCATCGAGCGCGCCGAAGGGCTCGTCCATCAGCATGATGGGCGAATCCAGCGCCAACACGCGGGCGATTGCCACCCGCTGGCGCATACCGCCCGA
This sequence comes from Herbaspirillum sp. LeCh32-8, assembly GCF_017814915.1. Taxonomy (GTDB): domain Bacteria; phylum Pseudomonadota; class Gammaproteobacteria; order Burkholderiales; family Burkholderiaceae_D; genus Herbaspirillum. Next base: position 196,396 of record NZ_JAGIPZ010000004.1, read on the forward strand.
CAGGTCCTTGGGGAAGCGGGTGCGGAAGTCGATCAGGCCCAGCTTGTCCAGCAGCTGGGTCACGCGCGCGGCGATCTCGGCCTTGGGCGTGCCCTTGATCTCCAGGCCGAAGGCCACGTTCTGCTCCACCGTCATCCAGGGGAACAGCGCGTATTCCTGGAACACCATGCCGCGGTCCGGCCCCGGCTCTTCCACCACCTTGCCGCCGGTGGTGATGTCGCCCGAGGATGGCAGCGCGAAGCCGGCGATGGCGTTGAGCAGCGTCGACTTGCCGCAGCCGGAGGGCCCCAGCAGGCAGACGAACTGGCCGTCGGGGATGTCGAGGTTGATGTCCTTCAGGGCCACGACCTCGCGGTCGTCGGTCTTGAAGACCTTGTGCACGCCAGACACGCGGATCTGGGGCGAAGAAGTATGGGTGCTCATTTCAGTTCTCCAACCCGCGGTGCCAGCGCAGCATGTAGTTGTTCAGGCGGCTCATGCCGAGGTCGATCGCCAGGCCCAAGAGGCCGATGGTGATCATGCCCGCGATGATCTTGTCCGACCAGAAATACTCGCGCGCCTCCATGATGCGAAAACCCAGGCCGTTGCTGACCGCGATCATCTCGGCCACGATCACCACGATGAAGGCGGTGCCGATGCCGATGCGCACGCCCGACAGGATGTAAGGCACGGCCGCCGGCAGCATCACGCGCAGGAACAGCGTGCTCTGCTTGGCGCCCAGGTTGCGCGCCGCGCGCAGGTAGATGCTGTCGACCTGGCGCACGCCGGCGATGGTGTTCATCAGCACCGGGAAGAACGCACCCAGCGAGATCAGGAACAGGGCCGGCGGGTTGCCCAGCCCGAACCACAGGATCGCCAGCGGAATGTAGGCGATCGGCGGGATCGGGCGGATCACCTGCACGGTCAGGTTCATCAGGCCGTAGACGCGCTGGCTGGACCCCATCAGCAGACCCAGCGGCAAGGCCAGCCCGGCACCGATCAGGAAGCCGGCCACCACGCGGTACAGGCTGCCGATGGCGTCCATCACCAATTCGCCCGAGAAGGCCCAGGCCAGCCAACTGCCATCGGTCGGGTCGTAGGGCTTCATCGGCGTGGCGTATTCATACCACTTGTGCAGCACCGCCCAGGGCGAAGGCAGGATCTGGGGATTGATCCAGCCTGCCCGGGATGCCCCCTCCCAGATCGCGATCACGATCAGGGGCACCAGCAGCCCCTGCAGGACGCCCCCCGTTTTTTGTTTTGCCATGAGTTCGCCGCCTTACTTGAGGTTCATGCTCTTCTTAGCGTCATCGAGCAGGTCCAGCTTCACCCAATCCTTGGCCACCGGCGGCTTGGCCATCTTGCCGGTGCCGTACTTGGCCATGGTGTCGGTGGTGACCTGGATGTGCTCGGCCGTGATGTTGTAGGCGTAGGGCGAGTTGCCGATCGCGTCGTAGAAGTCTTCCTTGGTGATCTGGTTCTTGAAGATCACTTCACGCACGTACTTCTCGGCGGTTTCCGGCTTGTCCATGAAGGTCTTGGTGGCTTCCAGGAAGCACTTCATGAACTTCTCGGCCAGCGGGCGCTTCTCCTTGTAGAACTTCTCGGTCATCACCATGGTGCGGTACGGCTCGCCGATCGGGGTGTCGTAAGGCTTCATCACCTCCACGCCGAAGCCCTTGTTGATGGCCTGCGAGGACTGCGGCTCGCTTTGCATCATCGCGTCGATGTTCTTGCCCAAGAGCGCCTGGTTCAGGTCGGCGAAGGCCAGGTAGACGATGGTCACGTCCTTGGCGGTCAGGCCGTTCTGGCCCAGCTCGGCGTCCAGCAGCACTTCATGGATGCCGCCGCGGGTCACGCCGACCTTCTTGCCCTTCAGGTCCTTGACCGACTTGATGCCGGAGTCCTTGCCCGCCACCAGGCGCGCGCCGCCCTTGGCGAAACCGGCCACCACATAGATCGGGGCGCCGTTGGCGCGGCCCGAGATGGCGGCTTCGGACGCGGTGGTGCCCACGTCCAGTTCACCGGCCAGGATACCCTGCATCACGTCCGGGCCCTTGGGGAAGACTTTTTCGTCGACCTTGATGCCGCATTTCGGGGCGATCTCCTTGATATAGGACACCGCGCCGTAGTGGGCAAACTTCAGGTTGCCCAGGCGGATGACTTCATCGGCGGCCTGGCTGCTTGCCGAAAAACCGACGGACGCCAGCAGGGCCAAAGCGATCAGCTTCTTTTGCATTTCCTTCTCCTCTTGTGTTCATTATTGTTTCGTTGGCCGGTGCGCTCCGGCGGGTCTCGATGCTTGGTGTCCCGCTGGGCGGGACTTTATGTTTTGGTTGCGCTTGGAAATTCAGGCAAATGTATACACAAAGTCTGCCCCCAGTACAAGCTGTTAATTTCCCTTACAACCACCATATGGACAGCTGCGGCAACGCAGGCGCTGCGGGGCCGATCGGTTAAAATGCGGGATTGCCCGCTCCCCTGCCGCCTTCGCACCATCTCCGGCGGCCGCAGCTCACTCATTTGCAGACATCACCATGCTAGACAACCTGACCCAACGCCTCGCCAAAGTCGTCAAAACCATGCGCGGCGAGGCGCGCCTGACCGAATCGAACACCGCCGAGATGCTGCGCGAAGTGCGCCTGGCGCTGCTGGAGGCCGACGTCGCCCTGCCGGCCGTGCGCGACTTTGTCGCCAAAGTGAAGGAAAAAGCCCTGGGCGAAGAGGTGATCGGCTCACTGACCCCCGGCCAAGCGCTGGTGGGCGTGGTGCAGCGCGAACTGGCCAGCCTGATGGGTGCCGACCTCGGCCCCGAAGCCTCGCAGCTCAACTTCGCCACCCAGCCGCCGGCGATCATCCTGATGGCCGGCCTGCAGGGCGCCGGTAAAACCACCACCGTAGGCAAACTCGCCAAATACCTGCGCGAAACCAAGAAAAAGAAGGTCCTGACCGTCTCCGCCGACGTCTACCGTCCGGCCGCGATCGGCCAGCTGCAGACCGTGACCGGCCAGGCCGGCGCCGACTTCTTCCCCAGCCAGCCGACCGACAAGCCGGTCGACATCGCGCTGGCCGCGCTGGACTGGGCCAAGAAGCACCACCATGAAGTGCTGATCGTCGACACCGCCGGCCGTCTGGGCATCGACCAGGCCATGATGGATGAAATCCGCGCCGTGCACGCCGCCATCAACCCGATCGAAACCCTGTTCGTGGTCGACGCCATGCTGGGCCAAGACGCCATCAACACCGCCAAGGCCTTCAGCGACGCCCTGCCGCTGACCGGCGTAGTGCTGACCAAGCTGGACGGCGACTCGCGCGGCGGCGCTGCGCTGTCGGTGCGCCACATCACCGGCAAGCCGATCAAGTTCGCCGGCGTAGCCGAGAAGCTCGACGGCCTGGAAGCCTTCGATCCCTCGCGCATGGCCAACCGCATCCTGGGCATGGGCGACATCCTGGCGCTGGTCGAGGAAGCGCGCAAAGGCGTGGACATGGCCGCCGCCGAAGGCCTGGCCAACAAGATCAAGGGCGGCGGCAAATTCGACCTCAACGACTTCAAGGCCCAGCTGTCGCAGATGAAGAAGATGGGCGGCCTCACCGGCCTGCTCGACAAGCTGCCGGCGCAAATGCAGGCGGCCGCCGGCAACGCCAACATGGACCAGGCCGAGAAGAACGTGCGCCGCATGGAAGGCATCATCAACTCGATGACCCCGGCCGAACGCGCCAAGCCCGAGCTGATCAAGGCTGCGCGCAAGCGCCGCATCGCCGCCGGCGCCGGCGTGCAGGTGCAGGAAGTGAACCGCATGCTGTCGCAATTCGAGCAGATGCAGTCGATGATGAAAAAGCTCAAGGGCGGCGGCATGATGAAGATGATGCGCGGCATGAAGGGCATGCTGCCGGGCGGCATGCGCTGATTGGGCGGGCCTTTGCGGCCCGCTTTTCATCGTTCTTTCCAACGCTGTTCCTGCGTTGATCCCGCGCTTTCCTTCCTGTTTTTCCCTTCTGCGCTCCCCCTCACTCCGGCGGCTTTCATGCCGCCGGATGCATTTCTCCCTCCCGCAATCCTTCCGTATCCTCCCTCGGTTTCTCGCGCGCGCCGCCGGCGCTGCAAAAAAACCGCATGATCGGTGTGCCTGCACCGCAAAAAACACCTTACCGAAAATCCGAAAATCGGCGCGTCTTTACATCGCCCCATGAGGCGAATCGATGATGCTCCGACAAGCGTTTTCCGGCCTCGCCCGATCCGCCGCGATCCCTTTACCGGCGCGGCTTGACGCCGAATCGACAAGTCCCGTTGTTTCCCGGATGTTTTGGCCTGAAAACCCGTAAAAAATACTTGCATGGCCGCGCAATCCACACCACTATTAGCGGTGCGTAATTGACGCATCCAATCCATTCCTTGTCGAAGGAGTCTTTCAGATGGCCACAGCAAAAAAACCAGCAGCCGCAGCAAAGAAGCCCGCAGCAAAAGCAGCAGCCAAACCGGCAGCCAAGAAACCCGCAGTGAAGGCCGCAGCGCCCAAGGCGGCACCCAAGGCAGCCGCAAAGCCCGCAGCGAAAACCGCAGCAAAGGCAGCTCCCAAAGCAGCACCGAAGAAAGCAGCAGCAAAACCCGCAGCCAAGCCGGCAGCCAAAAAACCCGCTGCCAAGCGCACTCCCAACGCCGCCTTCATGAAGCCGCTGACCCCGTCGGCAGCACTGGGCGAAGTGGTCGGTTCCAAGCCGTTGCCGCGCACTGAAGTCACCAAGAAGGTCTGGGAATACATCAAGAAGCACAAGCTGCAAAACGCCGAGAACAAGCGCAACATCGATGCCGATGACAAGCTCAAGGCCATCTTCGGCGGCAAGAAGCAGGTCACCATGTTCGAAATGACCAAGCTGATTTCGGCCCACCTGAGCTGATTTCCACCGTTCGCGGTTTGCAAGCCTCTTGCAAACAAAAACGCCCGCGCAGTTGCGGGCGTTTTTGTTTCCGAGTGTTTCAGAACACATCCGTACGCCATTTTCCTGCGCCGGCATGCCGCTTGTCCGACCCGACAACGGCCGTTTCTCTGATGGCTGAGCCGCTACATCCCCAGCTATGATGGCATTACTTAGCGGCGGTGCCGCCGCCGTTGTCCCATCCTGCGGCAGATCGCCGAAACATCCTGTAATGATTGCCCCGTCGCAAGGCCGAACTCGGTAGCGCGCGCAGGTCTATCTGTATGCCATTCAACGATGAGCCTGTGCCCATCCCTGATCCCATAAGAAAGGAAATGACCATGGCAAACCAGCAACCCAAATTCCCTCACCAGATCGCCCGCTCCGCCTGTGCACTGGCGATCGGCTTGGCCGCCCTGGGCGGCACGTCGCACGTGTTCGCCGCGGGCAAGACAGATGCCGGCAGCTCGACCTACAAGCAGGAGGTCGCCGCCTGTAACAACGGCACCTCCAACCAGGATCGCGCCACCTGCCTGCGCGAAGCCGGCGCGGCGCGCTACGAAGCCGGCCGAGGCAACCTGACCGACCCAGGCTCGGCCCAATTGAAAGAGAACGCCATGAAGCGCTGCGAGGGCCTGCCCCAGGCCAATCGCATGGATTGTGAAAAACGCATGAACGGCGGCGGCGTGGCCGACGGCAACGCCCGTGACGGCGGCATCTATCGCGAGACCGTAACGATCGTGCCGGGTACGCCCAGCCAGTAATCACTGATGCGCCGTCCGGCGCGCCCAAAAAGAAAGGCGGATGCCATTTGGCACCCGCCTTTTTTATTGCTGCTTGCTGAAGACTTAAGCCATCAGGCCGCCAGCTTGCCCTGGATGAAGGCCAGCGCGTCGGCCAGCGCAACCTGGGTCGCCTCGGTGTCGCGACGGCCCTGGTATTCGACATTGCCGTCCTTCAGGCCGCGGTCTCCCACCACGATGCGATGCGGCACACCGATCAGCTCCCAGTCGGCGAACATCGCGCCCGGGCGTTCGCCGCGGTCGTCCAGCACCACGTCCACGCCGGCGGCGGTGAGCTGCTCGTAGAGCTTGTCGATCTCGGTCTTGACCGCTTCGCTGCGGTCGTAGCCCATCGGGCACAGCACCACCTGGAACGGCGCGATCGAGGTCGGCCAGATGATGCCGCGCTCGTCGAAGTTCTGCTCGATGGCCGCACCCAGGATGCGGGTCACGCCAATACCGTAGCAGCCCATCACCAGCGGCTGCGGCTTGCCGGCCTCGTCCAGGTAGGTCGCCTTCATCGATTCCGAATAGGTGGTGCCCAGCTGGAACACATGGCCCACTTCGATGCCGCGCTGAATGGCAAGCACGCCTTTGCCGTCCGGCGAGGCGTCGCCTTCGACCACGTTGCGGATGTCGGCCACCAGCGGCTCGGGCAGGTCGCGGCCCCAGTTGGCGCCGGTGTAGTGGAAGTCGGTCTCGTTGGCGCCGCAGACGAAGTCGGCCATGTTGGCCACGGTGCGGTCGGCCACCACCTTGACCGGCTTCTTGGTGCCGATCGGTCCCAGGTAGCCCGGCGGCGTGCCGAAGTATTCGACGATCTCGCCTTCGTTGGCGAAACGGTAGGTGCCCAGGCCAGGGATCTTGCTGGCCTTGACCTCGTTCAGCTCATGGTCGCCGCGCAGCATCAGCAGCCAGATTTCCTTCTTGGCCGGATCTTCGTTATCCACCGCCAGCACGATGGACTTGACGGTGCACGCCAGCGGCAGGCCCAGCAGCTCGGCCACGGCTTCGCACTTGGCCTTGCCCGGGGTGGCGGTCTTCTTCAGCGCTTCCTGCGCGGCGCCGCGCGCGGCGTCGACGGCCACGGCTTCGGCCGCTTCCATGTTGGCGGCGTAGTCGGAGGTCGGGCAGTACACCAGCGCGTCTTCGCCGGTGGCGGCGATCACGTGGAACTCATGCGAGCCGGAGCCGCCGATGGCGCCGTTGTCGGCGGCCACCGCGCGGAACTCCAGGCCGAAGCGGGTGAAAATGCGCACATAGGCGTCGTACATGGCCTGATAGGACTTCTTCAGGCCGTCGACGTCGCGATCGAAGGAGTAAGCGTCCTTCATGGTGAATTCGCGGCCGCGCATCAGGCCGAAGCGCGGGCGGCGCTCATCGCGGAACTTGGTCTGGATATGGTAGAAGTTGACCGGCAGCTGCTTGTAGCTGCGCAGCTCGGTACGCGCCACGTCGGTGATGACTTCTTCCGAGGTCGGCTGGATGGCGAAGTCGCGGCCGTGGCGATCCTTCACGCGCATCAGCTCGGCGCCCATCTTGTTCCAGCGGCCGGTCTCCTGCCACAGCTCGGCCGGCTGCACCACCGGCATCAACAGTTCGACGGCGCCGGCGCGGTTCATTTCTTCGCGCACGATGGCCTCGACCTTGCGGATCACGCGCAGTCCCATCGGCATGTAAGTGTAGATGCCGGCCCCGAGGCGCTTGATCATCCCGGCCCGCATCATCAGCTTGTGGCTGACGATTTCAGCGTCGGAAGGAGCTTCTTTCAGGGTGGAAATAAAAAAACGTGAGGCGCGCATGACGGTCGGTTCTTTTTAAAAAGAGGAGGGTTATAATCGACCTAATTTTAAAGGATTAGCTGGCTGATGCGCCCACTCTTTGCAGAATTGGTCCTCGTTTCAATGACATCCGCAGATCGATGTGATTGCTCCTGACGCGCACGGCGCGCCGCCGTTTCGGCCGCGCGCGCAGTCGCACGAGTCCGCCTGAGAGGGTCATCCGGCCGCAGAAAGTTTTGAGGTACACCATGCTGGATCGAGAAGGCTTTCGCCCGAACGTCGGCATCATTCTGCTCAATGCCAATAATGAGGTCTGGTGGGGCAAGCGCGTACGGGAGCATTCCTGGCAGTTTCCGCAAGGCGGCATCAAGCACGGGGAGACCCCCGAACAGGCCATGTTCCGCGAGCTGGAAGAAGAAATCGGCCTGCGCGCCGAGCACGTCAAGATCATCGGCCGCACGCGCGATTGGCTGCGCTATGAAGTCCCCGACCACTTCATCAAGCGCGAGGTGCGCGGCCATTATCGCGGCCAGAAACAGATCTGGTTCCTGCTGCGCATGGTCGGGCGCGATTGCGACGTCAACCTGCGCGGCACGTCGCATCCCGAGTTCGACGCCTGGCGCTGGCACGACTACTGGGTGCCGCTGGACGTGGTCATCGAGTTCAAGCGCGAGGTTTACCAACAGGCGCTGCAGGAGCTGTCCCGCTTCCTGAATCGTCCGTCGCACGGCCCGCGTCGCGTGGAGCCGGGCGCTCGCGCCGCCCATCCGCCCAAAAAACAAACCCAACAGGCCCTGTCGCCTAATGCGGCGCCCGCGCCCGACACCAAGTGAGCAAATGAGTCCCATGCCATTGTCCCCGCAGTCCCAACAAGCCAAGACGTCGACCTTCTCCCTGTTCAACCCGCGCGCGCTGCGTCGCGCGGTGCTGGCCTGCTCGCTGCTGGCGGCCTGCGCAGGCGCGCTGGCCCAGAGCTTCGACGAAGAGTTCGACGACGAAGAAAAGCCCTGGCAAGAAATCGCCCTGCACCTGCCGCCGGCGCCGCAGGAGCAGAACCTGTCCGAGTTCTATCTCAGCCCGCGCGCCACCATGAAGGCCTACATCGACACCAGTTCGGTCTCGATCGGCGCCGACCAAGTGGTCCGCTACACGGTGGTGACCAAAACCGAAGGCGGCGCGGTGAATGTAATGTACGAGGGCATGCGCTGCGCCACCTGGGAAAAGAAGACCTACGCCTTCGGCCACCCCGACGGCAAATGGTCGCGCTCCCGTCGCGACAAGTGGCAGCCGATCCAGGATATCGGCGTCAACCGTATCGACGGCGCGCTGTTCCGCGACTATTTCTGCGAAGGCCGGAGCATCGCCGACAACGAGAACCTCAAGAGCCTGGTCAACCGCATCAAGACCCAGACCCGCATCGACCCGGTGCGCCGCTGACGCGATCCCGGATCCGCTGCGGCGGGCAACAAAAAAGCGCGGCATGCCGCGCTTTTTTATCGTTTATGCAATGTGTCCCGTGCTCAGAGCAGCACCATGTTGTCCCGGTGCACCAGCTCCGGCTCCTCCACGAAGCCGAGGATGGCGTGAATCTCCGACGACGCGTGGCGGATGATGCGGCGCGCATCCGAGCTGGCGTAATTGCTCATGCCACGCGCGACCGGCTTGCCCGATTCATCCACGCAGGTGATGACGTCGCCGCGGCCGAATTCACCCGACACTTCCACCACGCCGATCGGCAACAAGGACTTGCCTTCCGAGCTCAGCTTCTGCACCGCGCCAGCATCCAGCACCACACGGCCGGCGGTCTGCAGGTGGTCGGCCATCCATTGCTTGCGGGCGGTCAGTTGCGCGGTTTCGGCATTGAGTTGCGTGCCGATCGCCTCGCCTGCGGCAAGGCGCGTGAGCACGCTGTCCTCGCGGCCCCAGGCAATCACGGTATGCGCGCCCGACGTGGCAGCGCGCTTGGCCGCCAGGATCTTGGTCAGCATGCCGCCGCGGCCGATGCCGGTGCCGGTGCCGCCGGCAATCAGCTCCAGCGACGGATCGCCGGCGCGGGCTTCTGCAATCAGGGTGGCGGCAGGATCCTTGCGCGGATCAGCGGTAAACAAACCGGGTTGGTCGGTCAGGATCACCAGCGCGTCGGCTTCGATCAGGTTGGCCACCAGCGCGCCCAGGGTGTCGTTGTCGCCGAACTTGATTTCGTCGGTGACCACCGTGTCGTTCTCGTTGATGACGGGCACCACGCCCAGTTGCAGCAGCGCAAACAGCGTGGAGCGCGCATTCAGGTAGCGCTCGCGATCGGCCAGGTCGGCGTGGGTCAGCAACACCTGGGCGGTGTGCAGGTCATGCTTGCGAAAGCTGGTCTCGTAGATCTGCGCCAGGCCCATCTGGCCGACGGCGGCGCAGGCCTGCAGGTGGTGGATCCCGGTCGGGCGCTTGTCGAAGCCCAGGCGCTGCATGCCCTCGGCCACGGCGCCGGAGCTGACCAGCACCACTTCCTTGCCGAGCGCGCGCAACTGCGCGATCTGCTCGGCCCAGCGGGCGATGGCGGCGGCGTCCAGCCCACGGCCGTCATTGGTGACCAGCGATGAACCTACCTTGATGATCAGCCGTTTGGCGCTTTGAATGACCGATTGCATATTGTTCTGAGACGCGAAATCCGAAAGCGAAGATGATAGCCTGAACGCAACGGCCGCGCAGCGCCCGGAGGCAGTGCGCGGCCGCAGCAGGAAGTCAGTCGATGACCTTGAAGCGCGGATCGTCCGGATCGATGCTGGAGATGCCGCGGGCTTCCTCGGTCATCTGCGTCTCTTCGGCGCGGTATTCCTCGGCGCGCTTGGTTTCCAGATAGCTGTAGATCTCGTTGATCAGGTCTTCGCAGCCGTCGCGGTTCAGCGCCGAGATCTCGAACACCGGGCCCTTCCAGCCGAAGCGCTTGACGAAGTCCTTCACGCGCTTGGCGCGCTCGCCCTCAGGCACCACGTCCAGCTTGTTGAGCACCAGCCAGCGCGGCTTGTCGAACAGCGACTGGTCGTAGTTCTTCAGCTCCTTGACGATGGCCTTGGCTTCCTTGACCGGATCAACTTCTTCGTTGAACGGTGCGAGGTCGACGATGTGCAGCAACAAGCCGGTGCGCTGCAGGTGGCGCAGGAATTGCACGCCCAGGCCGGCGCCGTCGGCGGCGCCTTCGATCAGGCCGGGAATATCGGCGATCACGAAGCTCTTTTCGTGGCTCACGCGCACCACGCCCAGGTTGGGATGCAGCGTGGTGAACGGATAGTCGGCGATCTTCGGACGGGCGTTGGAGACTGCCGTGATGAAGGTCGACTTGCCGGCGTTGGGCATGCCCAGCAGGCCGACGTCGGCCAGCACCTTCAGCTCCAGGCGCAGCTCGCGGTGTTCGCCTTCCTTGCCCTCGGTCTTCTGGCGCGGGGCGCGGTTGGTCGAGGTCTTGAAGTGGATGTTGCCCCAGCCGCCTTCGCCGCCCTTGGCCAGCAAGACGGTCTGGTCATGGTGGGTCAGGTCGGCGATGTGTTCGCCGGTGTTCTTGTCCACGATCAGCGTGCCGATGGGCATGCGCAGGAAGACGTCGTCGGCGCCCTTGCCGTAGCAATCCGAGCCGCGGCCGTTTTCGCCGCGACCGGCGCGGTGCAGTTTGGCGTAGCGGTAGTCGATCAGTGTGTTGACGTTACGGTCGGCCACGGCCCAGATGCTGCCGCCCTTGCCACCGTCGCCGCCGTCCGGTCCACCGAAGGGACGGAATTTTTCGCGGCAGAAACTGGCCACGCCGTTGCCGCCGTCGCCGGCGACAACTTCGATTTTGGCTTCGTCGATGAATTTCATGGTTCTACAACCCCTGTGGAGCCGTAAACAAAACGTCGGTGTCCTGGATCTTCGCCGGACGCGGCGCTTTGTTGACGGCTCTTAAAAAACTAAAAAGGCCCCACCACCGGCAGAGCCTTTTTTGATGCCCGATTCCGGCGATGCCGGATGGCGCGAAACGCTTAAGCCGTCACGACGGTAGCGTATTGGCGCTGTTGCAGGCCCTTGACAACGAACTTCACCTTGCCGTCCTTCAGGGCGAACAGGGTGTGGTCCTTGCCGATGCCGACGTTTTCGCCAGCGTGGACACGGGTGCCGCGTTGACGGACGATGATGCCGCCTGCGTTGATCACCTGGCCGCCGTAAACCTTGACGCCGAGGCGCTTCGATTCTGAATCACGGCCGTTGCGCGTAGTGCCGCCGCCTTTTTTGTGTGCCATTTAAGACTCCTTGATAACTTTGAATTGAACTGGTGGGTCAGACTCGGACGCGATTAGGCGTTGATCGAGACGATTTGCAGTTCGGTGTAGTTCTGACGGTGGCCTTGGCGCTTTTGATAGTGCTTACGGCGACGCATCTTGAAGATACGGACCTTGTCATGGCGACCTTGTGCTACCACAGTAGCCAGCACCGTTGCACCTGCGACCAGCGGCGCACCGAACTTCACGGTTTCGCCGGCGCCCACTGCGAGCACCTGATCCAAAGTGATTTCGGAGCCAATGTCAGCCGGTATCTGTTCTACTTTGAGTTTTTCGCCAGCAGCAACTTTGTATTGTTTGCCGCCGGTTTTTATGACCGCGTACATGTGAAACCTCATCGAATGATTAATGAACGATTTTCTCCCTGCCCCGCGCAGTAAAAATCGCTGGCGAAAGAGGAAAACCCCAAATTATACATAGACTTAGCTGCTCGGTCAAAAGGGATTGGGCCTTCGTAGACCGCGGCGCAACACAGTTTCCGCAAGGACAACGGCGCGCCGCATTGTCCGCACAGCAACATGTCGCCCATCCCCAGCCAGCGGGAAGCTGCCCGGCACGCCGTTAAGGCCTTTGGCGTGCCGGGCCGTTGTCATCGTATAATCTCGCGAATAACCATTTCTCACAGGTTTCGCCTTGTCTGCCGCCGTACACACCGCCTCGCAACAAACCATCCTGCAACCGATCGTCGCCGACATGGAAGCGGTCAATGCCGTCATCCGCCGCCAGTTGTATTCGGAGGTGCCGCTGGTCAACCAGGTGGCCGAATACATCATCAGCGCCGGCGGCAAGCGCCTGCGCCCGGTGCTGGTGCTGCTGGTCGCCAACGCCTTCGGCTACAAGGGCGAACACCATCATTCGCTGGCTGCGGTGATCGAGTTCATCCATACCGCCACGCTGCTGCATGACGACGTGGTCGACGAATCCTCCCTGCGCCGCGGCAAGCAGACCGCCAACGCCCTGTTCGGCAACGCCGCCTCGGTGCTGGTGGGCGACTTCCTGTACTCGCGCGCCTTCCAGATGATGGTCGCCGTGGGCAACCCGCGCGTGATGGAAATCGTGGCCGACGCCACCAACGTCATCGCCGAAGGTGAAGTGCTGCAGCTGCTCAACATGCACAACCCCGACGTGGACGAAGCCGGCTACCTGCAAGTGATCCGCTCCAAGACCGCCAAGCTGTTCGAGGCCGCCAGTCAGATCGGTGCGCTGATTGCAGGCGCCGACGAGGCCGGCATCGAAGCCGCCGCCGAATACGGCCGCTCCATCGGCACCGCCTTCCAGCTGATCGACGACGTGCTGGACTACTCGGGCAACAGCGACGAAATCGGCAAGAACGTGGGCGACGATCTGCGCGAAGGCAAACCGACCCTGCCCTTGATCTGGCTGATGCAGCACGGCACCGCGCAGCAGCGCGAACTGGTGCGCAGCTGCATCGAGAACGGCGACGAACAGCATTTCGACGAAGTGCTGGCCGCCATCACCCACTCCGGCGCGCTGGCCTACACCCGCGAGCAAGCCGAGATCGCCGCGCGTCGCGCGGCCGACGCAATAGTTTCACTTCCGGATAGCCAATTCAAAAAATCCCTGTTAGAATTGTCGGCTTTCGCAGTAGACCGGAATCATTGATTCAGTTCTCACTCGACGGGGTGTAGCTTAGCCTGGTAGAGCGCTACGTTCGGGACGTAGAGGCCGGAGGTTCGAATCCTCTCACCCCGACCAGATTAAGATGATAAAAAAGCCTAAGTGATCGCTCACTTAGGCTTTTTTTCTTTAGGCCGCCGTTTCAGCCGCCCCCTTATTATTGGCGCTCCGAGCTGTCGTCGCGCCGGTTCAATTCTCCCGATCACAACCAGGCTTGTGAACAGCGGCGGCGCCCCGACCATCCTGCCCGCAGCCCATACCAGATTTGCAGCAAGACAAGACGCCGAGGGGCCTTGATCATCATTACGACTCCATTCTTGGATTGCCAATGACAATGCAACGCGGGAGCGTCTTGCGCCCGTCTCTGCGGCATTGCCGAGCCGCGTCAAAGTCGGCGTATGTTGTCCAGAAAGGCGGCTGCGACTTACTTAACCTCTTCAGGCCAACGCGCCGCTTGCCTGACCCGCCGCCAACTGGATCTCGACTTTTCCCGGCTGGGCAGTAAGACCGGCCCCGGAGGCACGTTCCCTTGGATAAATTGGATTTATGACATCTCTTTTTAAACAGAGAGATGTTCTTTGGCGCGCGTCCAACGTGGAGCCTTGTTTGGAGAACGGCAAAATAAGAGAGGAGGGAGATCAGTATTTTTTTCTGATTTTATAAAAATAATTTCCATTTACTTCTTTATTGCCAAGGCACGCCGCCGCGCCGACGATTCGTCATTACCATCTGGCAACGGCTTCATCTTGATCGGACCGCTGGCTGCAGCATCATCCCGATCCCATTCGACTCCACCTGATTCCACCGATTTCATCTCTCACGCCAGTGAGACGTCTGCATGTCAACGAACTCCTCCTCCACTGCCGCCCTGGAAGACACCAATACGGGCCTGACGGCATTGCTCGTCATCGCCCATTTTCACAAGATCCCCGCCGACGAGGCCCGGTTGCAGCACGAGTTTGGGCACACGGCATTCGATACGCAGAAAATACTGCTGGCCGCGCAATCGCTGGGGCTGACCGCGCGCGCGGTGCGGCAAGATCCGGCGCGACTCGACAAGACGCCGCTGCCGGCGATCGCCGGCTCCCGGGAAGACGGGCGCTATTTTCTGATCGGCCAGTGCCATGCGGCCAGCCAGACGCAACCGATGCGCTTTCTAATCCAGCATCCCGGTGAATCGCCGAGCGTGCTCACGCTGGATGAATTCTTGGCGTTGTGGAGCGGTGAACTCATCCTTTTCCGCAGCAAGGCCAATTTCTCGGGCGCGCTGGCCAAATTCGACTTCACCTGGTTCATTCCCGCCATCGTCAAATACCGGAAGCTGCTGGGCGAAGTGCTGCTCGTGTCGCTGGCGCTGCAGCTGATCGGCCTGGCCATGCCCATGTTCTTCCAGGTGGTCATGGACAAGGTGCTGGTCAACCATGCGATGAAAACGCTGAACGTGATCGCGCTGGGGCTGGTCTGCGCCACCCTGTTCGAGGCTGTGCTGACCGGCATCCGCACCTGGGTCTTCGCGCACACCAGCAGCAAGATCGACGTCGAACTGGGCGCCCGGCTGTTCCGCCACCTGCTGGGGCTGCCGCTGGCCTATTTTCAGGCGCGCCGCGTGGGTGACTCGGTCGCGCGTATCCGCGAGCTGGAAAACATCCGCTCGTTCCTGACCGGCAACGCGATGACGCTGCTGCTGGATCTGGCCTTCTCGTTCATCTTCCTCGGGGTGATGCTGTGGTACAGCGCTTGGCTGACCCTGATCGTGCTGGCGTCCATCCCGCTGTACGTGCTGCTGTCGCTGGCGTTCACGCCGGTCATCCGGCGCCGCCTCGACGATAAGTTCAACAAGGGCGCGGAAAACCAATCCTTCCTGGTCGAAACCATCAGCGGCATCGACACCGTCAAGGCGATGGCGGTCGAACCCCGCTGGACGCAGAAATGGGACCAGCAACTGGCGTCCTACGTCACGGCGGGCCTGTCCGTCACCAATGTTTCCACCATCGCCGGCGGCGGCGTCACGCTGGTCAGCAAACTCGTCACCGCGGCCATCATGTGGGTGGGCGCGACGCTGGTGATCGACAACAAGCTGACCGTGGGCGAGCTGATCGCCTTCAATATGCTGGCCAATCAGGTCTCCAGCCCCATCCTGCGTATGGCACAACTGTGGAACGATTTCCAGCAGGTCGGCATTTCCATGAGCCGGCTGGGCGACATCCTCAATGCCATGCCCGAAGTCGCCGGGCAAAAGACCCGCCTGCCCCGGCTGGCCGGCGAGATCGAGTTCGACCAGGTGTCATTCCGATACCGCCCTGACGCCAGCGACGTGCTGCGCCAGATTTCCCTCACCGTAGCGCCGGGGGAAATCGTAGGCATCGTCGGACGCTCGGGTTCCGGCAAAAGCACCCTGACCAAGCTGGCCCAGCGCCTCTACGTGCCCGACCGCGGACGCGTGCTGGTCGACGGCCAGGACATCGCCGTCATCGACACCCCCAGCCTGCGCCAGCAGATCGGCGTGGTGCTGCAGGAAAACACCCTGTTCAACCGCTCCGTGCGCGACAACATCGCGCTGGCCAATCCGGCCCTGCCCATCGAAACCATCATCGAGGCGGCCAAGCTGGCGGGCGCGCACGACTTCATCTGCGAACTGCCCGAAGGGTATGACACACCGGTGGGCGAACACGGAACCGGCTTGTCCGGCGGCCAGCGCCAGCGCATCGCCATCGCTCGCGCGCTGATCACCAATCCACGGATCCTGATCTTCGACGAGGCGACCAGCGCGCTGGACTATGAATCCGAAGCCATCATCCAGGCCAATATGCGACGCATCTGCCAGGGGCGCACCGTGCTGATCATCGCGCACCGTTTGTCCGCCGTGCGCGACGCCCATCGCATCGTGGTGATGGAGCGCGGCCAGATCAGCGAGATCGGACGGCACGAAGAGCTGCTGCGGCAACCGCGCAGCATCTACGCCCACCTGCACGCCCTGCAGCAAGGCCAGGCCGGGGGAGTGGCATGACGCTCCGCCACAGCATCGGCGCCTGGAAGGATTTGTGCAAGCGCTATCACGAAGTCTGGTCGCATTTCTGGCGGCAGCGCGAGCAACTGTCCCCGCCCGCCCTGCAGGCGCACGAGGCAGAGTTCCTGCCGGCCGCACTCGCGCTGCAGGCGCAGCCGGTGTCGCCGATGGGACGCTGGGTCGCGCGCATCCTGATGGCGCTCATTCTGGTGCTGCTGCTCTGGTCCACGCTGGGCAGGATCGACATCATCGTCAACGCGCAAGGCAAGATCATCCCCTCCGACCGCACCAAGACCATCAGCGCCGTCGAGGTCGCCAGCGTGCAGGCGATTCACGTGAAGGAAGGACAAGCCGTCAAGGCTGGCGATGCGCTCATTGAGCTCGATGCGCGCAGCAGCAATGCCGAAGAAAGCAAGGCCGAAGGCGAATGGCAAAACGCCTTCCTGCAGGCGGCCCGTTCGCGCGCCTTGTTGCAGGCGCTGCAAGGCGGCGCCGCGCCGGTGCTTCCGGCGAACCGGGAGATCGCGCCGGCGCGCTGGCGTGACGCCGACAACCAGTTGCTGGATGAGTGGCGTGACTTCACCGCCAAGCGGGAACGGCTGGACGGCGACATCCAGCGCTACGGGCAAGCCCTGCCGCTGGCGGCGCAGCAAGCCGACAGCTATGCCGACCTGGCACGCAGCCACGACGTCGCCGAGCATGCCTGGCTGGACAAGGAGCAGCAGAAGATCGACCTAGAAGGACAACTGCGCGGCGCGCGCAACCAGCGCAACGCCCTGTTGGCGGAAACCCGCAAGCAAGCGCAGGACAGCCTGAACGAAGCCCTGCGCGCGATGGCTGCGGCGCGCCAGGATGCGCAGCGCGCCTCCGCGCACGGCGACCTGCTGCGACTGGTCTCGCCCATCGACGGCACCGTCCAGCAATTGAAGACCTATACCGTCGGCGCGGCGGTCCCGGCCGCACAGCCGTTGATGGAAATCGTCCCCGCGCGCGGCGTGGTGGAAATGGAAGCCGCCATCGAGAACAAGGATGTCGGCTTTGTCGAAGAGGGACAGACTGCCGCAGTGAAGATCGACGCCTTCGAATACACCAGGTACGGCACGCTCCCCGCCAAGGTCACGCATGTCTCCCGCGATGCCATCCAAGATGAAAAGCGCGGGCTGATCTATACCGTCAAGGTCGAGCTGGAACGCCCGGACATAATGGTCAATGGCCGCGCGATGCCGCTGTCGGCGGGCATGTCCGGCACGGTCGAAATCAAGACCGGCACACGCCGCGTCATCGAATACGTACTGTCGCCGCTGCTCCAGCACGGCCGGGAAAGCCTGCATGAGCGCTGATCCGATGTCCACGCCCGGCAAGCGCAACGCCGCGCTGGCGGCCGGCCTTTTCTGCTGCCTGCTGGCGGGCCTCGGCAATCAGGCGCACGCGCTCGACTTTCCCGATGCGCTCAAGGATCCCTTGCTGGCGGTGCCACCCAAGCTGGATGAGGGCGTACGCCTGCCGCGCGACGACAAGCCGCTGACCTGTCCATCGTCGGTCGATCTGAGTGCGCCGTTGTCGCTAAGCGACGTGGTCGACCTGACGCTCTGCCGCGACCCGCAAATCCAGGCCGCTTGGGCGGACATCAAGATACAGGCCAGCTCCGTCGGCGAGGCGCGGTCGGCCTATCTACCCACCGTTACGGGAGCGACTACCCAATTGCACAACCGCGTTCGCTATCCCGGCTCCTCGCAGCCTGCCTCGACCACACAGGGGCAGACCGTTTATGCCGGCCTGGGCTGGCGTCTGTTCGATTTCGGCGGGCGCGCCGCCAACCTGGATGCGGCCAACCGGCAGCTGACGGCGGCTCTGCTCAGTCACGACGCCGCACTCCAGAAGGCACTGACCACTGCCGTCGGCGCCTATTTCGACGTATTGACCGCGCAGGCCCAAACGCAAACCGGAGAAGAGGCAGTGCGCCTGGCCGAACAAACCGTGGCCGTCACGACGCGGCGCTTCGCCAGAGGCGCTGCCGCGCAAAGCGACACCCTGCAGGCCGACGCCGCGCTGGCCAAGGCGCAGCTGGCGGCGCAGCGCGCCTTGGGCGAGCAGAAAAAGGCTCTGTCGGTGCTGGTGTACACGATGAACCTGCCGTCCGGCACGCCGCTGCTGCTGGCTGCCGCAGCGCAAGCGCCGACAGCCGAATCGATACAGGGCCTGAGCTACTGGCTGACGCAGGCGCAAGCACAGCATCCCGAGATCCTCGCGGCCCGGGCCCAGTGGGAGGCGTCCAAGGCAAAGGTCACTGCGGCCCGCTCCGAAGGGCTACCCACGATCGACTTTACCGCCAACCATTACCGCAACGGCTACCCCAATCAAGGCCTGCAGACCACCCGCTCCAACACGACCACTTGGGGCATCGCCTTGAACATCCCGATATTCGAAGGCTTCTCGCGTACCTATAAGATCCGCGGCGCGCAGGCGCAGGCCGAACAAAACGAGGCGCGCCTGGCCGACGTCGAGCGGCGGACCCTGCTGGAAGTGGTCAAGGCGCATGCCGATGCGGTATCGGCACAGGAAAACCTGAGCTCCTCCACCAAGCTGCTGGACGCCGCGCGCGCGGCGGTAGAGTCGTCGGAAAGGCGCTACGCCAAAGGTGCGGCGGATATCCTGGAACTGCTGCAGCAGCAAAATGCACTGGCCGAGGCGCGCCGGGAGCGCATCCGCTGCCTGTCCGAATGGCGCTCGGCGCGCCTGCGCCTGATGGCCAGCACCGGCGTGCTCGACAGCCTGTCTCTGCAATAGCGCGCCACGCCGCAGCTTGCGGTAAGCCTGCCCATCGTCTAGACTTTGCCGCTCCGTGGCCGCCCTGTCGGCGTTGCTCTCGATGCAACATCACAGGCCCGCCGACTCCCCCCACGAGGGCAACTAATCTGACGGCAACGTTTGGAAACCGTACCCATATGGGTGCAAGTTCTTGCACTCTTCATCCTGATTCTGCTCTCGGCCTTCTTTTCCATGACCGAGACGGCGCTGATGGCCGCCAACCGCCATCGCCTGCGGCACCTCGCCAAGCAGGGCAACCGCGCCGCCATCACCATCCTGTGGTTGCTTGACCGTACCGAACGCCTGCTCTCGCTGGTGCTGATCGCCAATACCGCGATCAACGCGCTGGCCACCGCATTGGTCACCGCGCTGGCCATCGCCGCCTTCGGCAACCACCAGCGTGTGATCACCGCAGCCACCGCTTGCGTGGCGGGCCTGTTGATCATCTTCGCCGAGATCGTGCCCAAGGTCATCGGCGCCACGTATCCGGAACGCATCTCGCTGTTCACCAGCTTCATCCTCAAGCCGTTGATGCGCGTGGCCAAGCCGCTGATCTGGTTCGTCAACATCTTCGTCTCGGCGGTGCTGAAACTGCTGCGCATCAAGACCGGCGCGCGCGCCCGGGATCAGCGCATCTCACCCGACGAGCTGCGCTCCATCGTGCTGGAGGGCGGCAGCTTCATCCCGCAGAAGCACAAGAGCATCCTCCTGAACCTGTTCGACCTGGAAAAGATCTCGGTGGAAGACGTCATGACCCCGCGCGCCCAGGTTGAAGCGCTGAACCTGGCCGCGCCCATCGAAGACATCCTGCACCAGCTGGCGACCTGCTATCACAACAAGCTGCCGGTGTTCGAGGGCGAGATCAATCACATCGCCGGCATCCTGCACGTGCGCAAGACGGTATCGCTGTTCAACCGCGAAGACGACATCACCCACGAGGACATCCGCGCACTGCTCTCGGCGCCGTATTTCGTGCCGGTGGAAACCGATGTCTTCACCCAGTTGCAGTATTTCCAGGAGAACCACGAGCGCCTGGGCATCGTGGTCGACGAATACGGCGAAGTGCAAGGCCTGGTGACGCTGGAAGACATCATCGAAGAGATGATCGGCGAATTCACCACCTCCTCGCCGGGCACCTCCGGCGAAGGCTTCGGCTGGGACAAGGAAGGCATGTGCCTGCTCGAAGGCAGCACCACGCTGCGCGACATCAACAAGCGCCTGGGCCTGCAGCTGCCGCTGGATGGCCCCAAAACCATCAACGGTCTGCTGCTGGAATACCTACAGGACATCCCCGAAGCCAACGTGGCCATGAAGATCGCCGGCTGCGTGATCGAGATCGTCCAGGTGCAGAACCAGGCGATCCGCATGGTCAAGCTGATCGCCCCGACCCAGACGGAGGGCGACGCCGGGGAAGGTACGCTGCTCCAGTAAGCGGCCGGGAGCAGCCCATCGCCACAGGCGCCGATGGGTACGTTGCTGAGTGCTTGTCGAATTAAATCGAAAATTCCAGGCTAAGCGATGCAGCATGTCTGTGCCGAATGATCGCTGTGGGAGACTTTTCAGCTCCTCATACTGCCCGCGACTGACCGCCGGCGGCCCTCACCGAGAGGCGATCATCATGGAAACTCATCAGCAGATCCCGGCCGCACTACCATCCCAGGCCGGCGCCGGCCGTTCCACGCACCTCGCTGCCCATCCGGCGGCCCGCATCGACGATGCCCCGGTGGTGCGCCTGCTGCACAAGATGCTGGCCGATGCCGTCAGCATGGGCGCCTCCGACTTGCATTTCGAGCCGTTCGAGCATTTCTGCCGCGTGCGCATGCGCATCGACGGCGTGCTGCAGGAAACCGCGCAGCCGCCGCTGGCGCTCAAGGACAAGCTGTCGACCCGGCTCAAGATCCTCTCGCGCCTGGACATCGCGGAAAAACGCCTGCCGCAGGATGGCAAGATGCGCCTGGCGCTGGACGGTCGCGAAGTGGACTTCCGGGTCTCGACGCTGCCGACGCAGTTCGGCGAAAAGATCGTGCTGCGCATCCTCAACAGCGACCACGCCAATCTGGACATCGCGGCATTGGGCTACGAACAGGAGCAGCATGAAGCTTTGCTGCGCGCCCTGCGCAAACCCCAGGGCATGGTGCTGATGACCGGGCCCACCGGCTCGGGCAAGACGGTTTCCTTGTATGCCTGCCTGCAGCTGCTCAACCGCCCGGGCGTGAATATCGCCAGCGCTGAAGATCCAGTCGAGATCAACCTGCCCGGCATCAACCAGGTCAGCATCAACGAGCGTACCGGCCTTTCCTTTGCGGTCGCGCTGCGCGCCTTCCTGCGCCAGGATCCGGACGTGCTGATGGTCGGCGAGATCCGCGACCTGGAGACTGCCGATATCGCCGTCAAGGCTTCTCAAACCGGTCACCTGGTGTTTTCCACGCTGCATACCAACGATGCGCCGGCCACCCTGACGCGCCTGCTCAACATGGGCGTGCCGCCCTTCAACATCGCCTCCTCCGTGAGCCTCATCGTGGCGCAGCGGCTGGTACGCAAGCTGTGCCACTGCCGCGAGGAAGTGCGCGCATCGCCCGATACCCTGCGACGCGCGGGTTACGCCGACGCCGATATCGAGCGCACGCCCAGCCTGTTCAAGCCGCGCGGTTGCCCGCATTGCAACGGCAACGGCTACCGCGGCCGCACCGGCATTTACCAGGTGATGCCGATAAGCCCGGCGATCGAAGCCCTGATCCTGGCCCATGGCAACACGCCCGACATCGCCCGCCAGGCCCGTAGCGAAGGCGTAGCGGATTTGCGCCGCGCCGGCCTGCTCAAGACCTTGCGCGGCGAAACCAGCCTGAGGGAAATCCTTGCCTGCACCTGAAACGCACGCCGGGCGCACGCGTTTCCAATGGCATGGCCTGGATCGCCAGGGGCAACCGCAAAGCGGCACGCTGGCCGCCGACGACGAAGCATTGGCGCGCGCCCTGTTGCGTCGCCAGGGCATCCGCGTGGGGCGTATGCGAGTCGCCTCCCCCGAATCCTCTCAAGGGTCGATCGCCGCGGCGGCCTCCGCCCGCGTCGCGCGCGCCCGCATTCCCGAAAAGCAGATCGTGCTCTTCACGCGCCAGCTCGCGACCATGCTGCAGGCCGGCCTGCCCCTGCTGCAGGCGCTGGACATCGCCGCGCGCGGTGCCGGCGCAGGCCCATTGGCCACGCTGCTGCGCACCGTGCGCGCCGACGTGATGCAAGGCGAAAGCCTGCATGCCGCCCTGGGCCGCCATCCTCGCCATTTTGACAGCCTGTTTTGCAACCTGGTGCATGCAGCTGAGCAGGCCGGCCTGCTCGACAGCATGCTGGAGCGCATCGCCGCCTATCGCGAGAAATCGCTGGCGTTGAAGGGCAAGATCCGTTCGGCGCTGGCTTATCCCTGCGCCGTGGTGGTGGTCGCGGTAGTGGTGACGGCGATCATCATGCTGTGGGTGGTGCCTGCCTTTGAACAGATGTTTCGCAATTTCGGCGCAGAACTGCCGCTACCCACCCGCATCGTGCTGGAGGCATCGCGCCTCTTTGGACGCTGCTGGCCCGGCTTGCTGGGTGGAATCGCCATCGTCGCCGTCGCCGCCGTGCAGGCCTGGCGGCGACAGCCGGCATGGCGCGCCCAGGTCGAGCGCACCAGTCTGCGGCTGCCGCTGTTCGGCCCGCTGCTGCGCCAGGCGGTGATTGCGCGCTGGAGCCGCACCTTCGGCACTCTGCTCGCCGCCGGCGTGCCGCTGCTGGAAACGCTGGAGACAGTCGCCGGCGCCGCCGGCAACGCGGCTTATGCCGAGGCCAGCCTGGCGATCCGCGATGCCGCGCGCAACGGCGCCTCGCTGAACGCCGCGATGCAGGCCAGCGGCGTCTTCCCCGACCTCGCCGTGCAGATGGCGGCGGTGGGTGAGGAGGCCGGCACGCTCGACGCCATGCTGATCCGAATCGCCGAACTCAACGAACGCGAGGTCGACGACGCCGTCGCCACGCTTACCAGCCTGATGGAACCGTTTATCATGGCGGTGTTGGGTGTCCTGATCGGCGCGCTGGTAGCGGCCATGTACCTGCCGGTGTTTCGCATGGGATCCGTCGTCTGAACCCCGCTCCCTTCGGAGCGGCACCACTGCTCGCCACTCCGATGCTCCTGCCCGAGGCCTACGCCGTACCGAACAACTGCGCCATCACGCTGGCCGCCGCCCTGCTGGGGCTGCTGGTGGGCAGTTTCCTGAATGTGGTGATCCATCGCCTGCCGAAGATGATGCAGCGCGAGACCGCCAATTTCGTCGCGCTGGAACGCGGCGAGGCCTTGCCGCACGCCGGGCGCTACGACCTGCTGCTGCCGCGCTCGGCCTGCCCTCACTGCAACACGCGCCTGCCGGCCCACCACAATGTGCCGATTTTGAGCTGGCTGCTCCTGCGCGGGCGCTGCAGCCAATGCCGCGCGCCGATAGGGCTGCGTTACCCCGTCGTCGAATTGCTGGGCGCAGCCCTGTTCGCGCTGGCGGCGTGGAAATTCGGCGCCGGCATCACCGGCCTGGCCGTCATGTGCTGCTGCGCCGTCCTGGTCGCGCTGGCCTTCATCGATGCCGAGACCATGCTGCTGCCCGATGCCCTTACACTGCCCTTGTTGTGGTTGGGCCTGCTGGTCAACCTCGGCCACCGCATCGCGCCGCTGCCCGACGCAGTGCTGGGCGCGGCCGGCGGCTACGCCGCGCTGTGGCTGATCTTCTGGGCCTTCAAACTGGCCACCGGCAAGGAAGGCCTGGGTTACGGCGACTTCAAGCTGATGGCGGCGCTGGGCGCCTGGCTGGGCTGGCAGGCGTTGCCGCTGGTGCTGCTGACGGCCTCGGCCCTGGGCGCGGCCGTCGGCATCGCGCTGGTGGTGAGCGGTCGCCACGAGCGCGGCCAGGCTATCCCCTTTGGCCCCTATCTGGCCATCGCGGGTATGCTGGCGCTGCTCTACGGCAGCGACTGGCTAGCCTTCGGCATCTACGATTACTAAGACATTCCAATGACATCCTCAGCGCAACGCTTCACCGTCGGCCTGACCGGCGGCATCGGCAGCGGCAAGACCACCGTGGCCAACCTGTTCGGCGAACTGGGCGCATCGCTGGTCGACACCGACGCCATCGCCCATCAGCTGACCGCCCCCGGCGGCCTGGCCATTGCCAGCATTCGCGCGCACTTCGGCGCCGAATTCATCGACCCGCAAGGCGCCATGGATCGCGCCCGCATGCGCAGCCACGTGTTCGGCAATGCCGGCGCACGCCAAGAGCTGGAAGCCATCCTGCATCCCCTGATCCGCAGCGAAACCGTACGCGCGGCCGAGGCCGCCGAGGGCGACTATGTGATCTTCGTGGTGCCGCTGCTGGTGGAATCCGGCACCTGGGTCGGTCGCACCTCGCGCATCCTGGTGGTGGACTGTGAGGAAGACGTACAGATCGAGCGCGTCATGCGCCGCAACGGCCTGCAACGCCACGAGGTGGAGGCCATCATGGCGGCCCAGGCCAGCCGTTTTGCGCGCCTGGCGGTGGCCGACGACGTCATCGAGAACAACGGCGACAGCGAAGCCCTGCGTGCGCCGGTGCAGGCGCTGCACGCGCGCTATCTGGAACTGATGCGGGCGGCCTGAAGCCGCAGGGAAATTCTTTATACTCGCCGCGCATCGCCGCCGGCGGAAAATGATGGCGCGCGCATGCGCCATTCATTTGTAATTTTCCTCTGCATGGGTCAGAATCACAAAAATTGCAATGCAGCTGATCGTGCTTCACACCCGCGCTGCCAGTAGCTCTATCGAATCCGGTTCAACCAATAAAGGGATCATGCTTTGATCGTCTACGAATACCCTTTCAACGAGCGTATTCGCACGCTGTTGCGACTGGAAGACCTGTACGAGAAGTTCGTCTTCTTCTTGCACCAGGAAAGCCCGCAACAGCATCACATCGCCCTTGCCACCATTTTCGAAATGCTGGAGGTGGCCGGACGCGCCGACCTCAAGTCCGACCTGCTGCAAGAACTCGAACGCCAGAAGCAGATCCTGCTGGCCTACCAGTCCAATCCCAATGTCGAGCCCGAGATGCTCAACGCCATCCTGTCCGAAGTCGACAAGGCCAGCAGCGCGCTGGCAGCGGCCCAGGGCAAGACCGGCCAGAACATCCGCGACAATGAGTGGCTGATGAGCATCCGCGGCCGCACCATCATCCCGGGCGGCGCTTGCGAGTTCGACCTGCCGGCCTACTACGCCTGGCAACAGCACCCATTCGAGCGTCGTTTCAACGATATTTCCAACTGGTTTGCGCCGCTGATCCCGCTGTTCGACGCCATTTCCATCGTGATGCGCCTGCTGCGGGAATCCGGCCACGCCGTCAAGATCAATGCCGAAGGCGGCAGTTACCAGCAGATGCTGCAAGGCAAGGTCTACCAGATGCTGCGCCTGTCGCTGGACATCGAGCTGGGCGCCATCCCCGAGATTTCGGCCAACAAATACATGCTGTGGGTGCGCTTCACCCAGCAGGATGGCGACGAGAAGCCGCGCTCCTTCGAAGGCGAAGTGCCGTTCGAACTGGCGCTGTGCGGGTTCTGAGGGGACGTCATGGCGACTGTCGTCGACTGCCCGACCTGCGGCGCCAAGGTGGAATGGAACGAGAAGAACAAATTCCGCCCGTTCTGCTCCGAGCGCTGCAAACAAATCGACCTGGGCGCCTGGGCCGAGGAGAAATATACGATTCCCGCCGTCAACCTGCCGCTTGAGGGCGAAGACGACAAACCGCTGCAATAAGCTCAATCAGCAGCCGGCTGCCGGAATTATTCGCAGATCAACAAAAAAGCCGCTTGAAGCGGCTTTTTTGTTGCCCGAAAAGGCTTGAATTGCAGCGACCGTCAGGACTGCCTGTCGCCATAGCGCAGCTGGTCCAGCCACGCGATCAGCGGAATGGTGGCCGGCAGCAAAGGCTCTACGCCGACCTCGCCCTGCCAGGCGAACGCCTGTCCTTCCAGGCTCTGCGGTTCGCCGCGCCAGCTACGGCTGATGTAGAAATGCAAACGCACGTGGGCATGCTCATAGACATGCTCGACACCGCACCAGCCCTCGCCGTCCAGCACCTCGATGCCCAGCTCTTCCTTGAACTCGCGCTGCAGGGCCGCGAAGATGCTTTCGCCGCCCTCCACCTTGCCGCCGGGGAACTCCCAATAGCCGGCATAGGGCTTGCCCTCCGGACGCTGTCCCAACAGCACGTCGCCGTTAGGCCGCATCAGGATGCCAACTGCCACGTCGATCGGACGGGTCTTGACGGTCTCGCTCATCAGCCTTGCGCCTTGCCGGCGTAGTCACGCGCAAACTGCCAGGCCACGCGGCCCGAGCGCGAGCTGCGTTGCAGCGCCCAACGCAGCGCATCGGCGCGCGCCTCGTCGATCTGCTGGTCGTTGCAGCCGAAATGGCGCAGCCAGTGGGCGACGATGTCCAGGAAATCATCCTGCTTGAACGGATAGAACGTGACCCACAGGCCGAAACGCTCGGACAGCGAGATCTTTTCTTCGACCGTCTCGCCCGGGTGCAGGTCGCCGTCGTCGGTATGGGTATAGGTGCTGTTGTCGGACAGGCGTTCCGGCATCAAATGGCGGCGGTTGGACGTGGCGTAGATCAACACGTTGTCCGACTGCGCGGCGATGCTGCCGTCCAGCGCCACCTTCAGCGCCTTGTAGCCGCCCTCGCCTTCCTCGAAGGACAGGTCGTCGCAGAACACGATGAAGCGCTCCGGGCGCGCCGAGACCAGCTCGACGATGTCCTGCAGGTCGTGCAGGTCGTCCTTGTCGACTTCGATCAGGCGCAGGCCGCGATCGGCGTACTGGTTCAGGCAAGCCTTGATCAGCGAGGACTTGCCGGTGCCGCGCGCGCCGGTCAGCAGCACGTTGTTGGCCGGACGGCCTTCGACGAACTGCCTGGTGTTCTGGTCGATCTGCTCTTTCTGCGGGCCGATATTGTGCAGGTCGGACAAGCCGATCTTCGAGATATGGCCGACCGGCTGCAGGTAGCCCGGACGCTGGGCGGTGGCGCCGCGCCAGCGGAAGGCGACGCCGGCGTTCCAGTCCGGCTCGCGGCCGGCGGCGGTGGGCAGAATGGCTTCAACGCGCGCCAGCAAGGCTTCGGCGCGCTGCAGGAATTGGTCCAACTGGGTCATGATGGTTTGTCTCGCAATGATGGTTGACGCCATTGTGGCGCAATGCGGCTGGAAGCTGGATGAAAAAATTTCCGAAGGAGCCAGGCATTCATGTTGCCGCCACCACCACGGGACAGCGTTCGGGACCGGTAGGCGCAACGCTGTCGATGTCTTACAGCACAGCAAATAACATAACTCTTGTTTGCTATTCGTCTATTGCCCGCTTACTACCCGCATATTGCCCATTGTTGCTCGCTTCGTGGACGTTGAACGGGTGCCGGGAGGGATGAGATGCAAGGCGTAAACCGCAGCCAGGCTGGAGCCTGGCGAGGATTTACAACGCAGCAGATCGCCCACCCGGCGCCCGTACAACGTTCACGAACGGTAGTCGGCGTTGATGGAAACGTAATCGTGCGACAGGTCGCAGGTCCAGACCGAAGCCTTGGCCGCGCCGCGCGCCAGCTTCACGCGCACCACGATCTCGGCCTTCTTCATCACGCGCTGGCCGTCTTCCTCGCGGTACTCGGGATTGCGGCCACCGTCCTTGGCCACCCAGACGTCGTCCAGCCACATGTTGAGCTTCGACACGTCTAGGTCGTCCACGCCGGCATAGCCGATAGCGGCCAGGATGCGGCCCAGGTTCGGATCAGAGGCGAAGAAGGCGGTCTTGACCAGCGGCGAGTGCGCGATGGAATACGCGATCTGGCGGCACTCTTCGACGTTCTTGCCGTCTTCCACGGCGACTTCGATGAACTTGGTGGCGCCTTCGCCGTCACGGATGATCTGGTGCGCCAGGTTCTGCGACAGCGCGGTCACGGCCGCGGCCAGCTCCTTGTATTCGGCGCTGTCGGCGCTGGTAATCTCCAGCTCGCCGGCGCCGGTGGCCACCAGGATGAAGGAGTCGTTGGTCGAGGTGTCGCCGTCGATGGTGATGCAGTTGAACGACTGGTCGGCGGCATCCTTGACCAGCTGGTTCATCAGCGCCTGCGGCAGCTTGGCGTCGAAGGCCAGGAAGCCCAGCATGGTCGCCATGTTGGGCTTGATCATGCCGGCGCCCTTGCTGATGCCGGTCATCACGACCTGCTTGCCGCCGATGGCGATCGTGCGCGACGCCGCCTTGGGCTGGGTGTCGGTGGTCATGATCGACTCAGCGGCGTTGAACCAGTTGTCGGCCTTCAGGTTGCCGATGGCTTGCGGCAGGCCGGCGATGATGCGCTCCACCGGCAGCGGCTCCAGGATCACGCCGGTCGAAAACGGCAGGATCTGCTTGGCGTCACAGCCCAGCTGCGCGGCCAGCGCGTCGCAGGTGGCGTGGGCGCGCTTCAAGCCCTCTTCGCCGGTGCCGGCGTTGGCGTTGCCGGTGTTGATCACCAGCGCGCGGATCGGCTTGTCGGCGGAAAGCGCTTCCAGGTTGGCCTTGCAGATCTGCACCGGCGCGGCGCAGAAACGGTTCTTGGTGAATACGCCGGCCACGGTCGCCGTCGGCGCCAGCTTCAGCACCAGCAGGTCCTTGCGGTTGGCCTTGCGCACGCCCGCCTCGGCATGGCCGAGTTCGATGCCGGCGACGGCTTTCAGGTCGGAAGAGACGGGGATTGGGGAATTGACGGCCATGGCGCGCTTTCAGCTTAAAAATTCGGAACGCGTATTTTAAACAAATTCAGTCTCGTCCTGATGACAAGCCGATGAACTCGGCCTCGATGATCTCGGCCGCCATACGTGCCCACCGGGCGTACTGACCTTGTCCGGGATGAAACTTGTCGATCGCCATCTCGTGCGGCAGCGCCCATTGCAGCGAGCAATAACGCAATGCCGGATCCTGCGCGATCCAGGCCCGCAGTGCACGGTCCAGCTTGCGGGCATAACGGCCGAGGTACCAGCGCAGCGGCTGCGGCGCAGC
Organism: Herbaspirillum sp. LeCh32-8; assembly: GCF_017814915.1. Taxonomy (GTDB): domain Bacteria; phylum Pseudomonadota; class Gammaproteobacteria; order Burkholderiales; family Burkholderiaceae_D; genus Herbaspirillum. The sequence continues at coordinate 225,674 of NZ_JAGIPZ010000004.1, forward strand.
CGGCAACGTGTGCAAGGGCGGCAAGCCGGTGAAGACGATGTGCTCGACGCCGGCCTGGTGCATCAGGCGCTCGGCCAGCAGCTTCAGGTTGGCGACGTATTGCCGCGGCGGCACCTGGGAGGTGGCGTCGTTCACGCCCAAGGCCACCACCAGCACCGTGGCCGGACCGATTTCATGCTGCGCCAGCAAGGCCAGCGCCTCCAGTGAATTGACCCCGCTCTGCGCCACCAGCCGCCAAGCCACCGGACGGCCGCTGCGCACGGCCAGATGGCGCGCCAGCGGCAGGGCCAGGGCTTGCTCCTGATGCGCCACACCGACGCCGGCGGCCGAAGAATCGCCCACCACCAGCAGGTTCAGCGGTTCGTTGTGGCTCGCTCCGGTCGGCGGCAGCTCCACACCCAGGCGCGGGCCGGCGGCCTCGGGCAAACGCAGGGCGGTCTTGCGCAGCCATTTACCCTGCGCCAGCAGCACGGGGCCCAACAGGATCTTGGACAGCAGCAGCATCAGGGCAGCAGGTTCTTGACCACCGCCAGCCAGGGCCGCTGGGCGATCGGCAAGGCCCGTCCCTGGTCGTCGACCGGGATCAGCGACTCGGACACCGAGTTGAACACGTTGCCGCCGATGGCCCCGGCCCAGCCTTCATCGGCATGCACCTCTACCACGAGATCGCAGTGGCCGGCCAATCCGGGGCGAATCTCGTCCAGTGTGGTGGCGTTGTTGTTTCCGCGCGGCGCGCAGATCAGGTCGCCGGGAGCGATCGGCTCAGTGGCCGCCGGGCGCAGTACGAACTGCGGCGACGGCCGCGCCTCGCGCTCCTTGAGGAAGCTCAGGTAGTTGAAGTGGGTTTCATTGGGTGCAAAATCCTGCGGCGCCACGTTGGTCGACACCATCAGCCAGGAGATGAAGGCGGCCGACCAGGCCTGCTGGCAGTCGGCTCCGGTCAGGTTTTTGCCCACCGCGTGCCAGTATTCAGCCACGCGCTGCACCGCCTCGCCCTCGTCTTCCAGCAAACCCAGGCGCGGCGCGCTGAAGGGGTCGTGGCGCATGTCGATCTGCTGGTTGCCGAAGAAATCCCACTCGGCTTTGGCCGCGGCCACCAGCGCGGCACGCGTGGGCGGCGCGGTGCTGATGGCCACCGGCGGCACCGCCGTGACGGTGGGTTCAGCCTGCGCCGGGCGCACCGGCGCATAGCCGGGGTCGCCCGATTCGCGCCAGCTCGGCATCGGGCTGGAGGCGCAACCGGCCAGCAGCACGGCTGCAAGGGTAGCGGCAGCGGCGTTAATCAGGGAAGCGTTAGCGGCTTGCATCTTGTTGTTCTCCCACATGGCGAGCTCAAAAAAAGGCCGTTCACCACGGTGATGGTGAACGGCCTTGGTTCAGGCTGACGGCGGCTGGATCAGGCCAGCTTGCCGTGGCACTGCTTGTACTTCTTGCCGCTGCCGCACGGGCAGGGATCGTTGCGGCCAACCTTCGGGAATTCCGAATCGTCGCCGGTTTCGCTCTGCGCGGTCGGCGCCAGCAGCTCTTCCGGGGCGGCTTCGGGATTGAAGTCGGCGTGCTGGTAGTTGATGTTGATCGGCGAACCGCCGGTCATGTTTTCCTCGGCCGCCTCGATTTCCTCGCGGCTCTGGATGCGCACGGTCATCACCACCTTGATCACTTCGTTCTTGATCAGGTCCAGCATCTGGGCGAACAGCTCGAAGGCTTCACGCTTGTATTCCTGCTTCGGGTTCTTCTGCGCATAGCCGCGCAGGTGGATACCTTGGCGCAGGTGATCCAGCGCCGCCAGGTGCTCGCGCCAGTGGTTGTCGATGCTCTGCAGCATCACGCTGCGCTCGAAGCCGGCGAAGGCTTCGGCGCCGACCACGGCCACCTTGGCTTCGTAGGTGTCCTTGGCGGCCGCCAGCACGCGCTCCAGCAGGTCCTCGTCGGACAGGTCGGGCTCGGCTTCCAGCATGGCGTCAAGCGCCACGTCCAGCTGCCATTCGTTCTTCATCACGGCTTGCAGGCCCGGCAGGTCCCACTGCTCTTCCATCGACTCGGCCGGCACGTATTCGCGGAACAGGTCGGTGAACACGCCGTCGCGCAGCGAGGCGATCATCTCGCCCATTTCGGCCGACTCCAGCAGCTCGTTACGCTGTTGGTAAATGACCTTGCGCTGGTCGTTGGCGACGTCGTCGTATTCCAGCAGCTGCTTGCGGATGTCGAAGTTGCGCGCTTCGACCTTGCGCTGCGCGGATTCGATCGAGCGGGTCACGATGCCGGCTTCGATCGGCTCGCCCTCGGGCATCTTCAGGCGATCCATGATGGCGCGCACGCGGTCGCCGGCGAAGATGCGCAGCAGCGCGTCGTCCAGCGACAGGTAGAAGCGCGAGGAACCCGGGTCACCCTGGCGCGCGGAACGGCCGCGCAGCTGGTTATCGACGCGGCGCGACTCGTGACGCTCGGTGCCGATGATATGCAGGCCGCCGGCGTTGACCACGTGGTCGTGCAGGGACTGCCATTCGTCGCGCAGTTGCTTGGCGCGGGCAGCCTTGTCGTCGTCGGTCAGCGCGGCGTCGGCTTCGATCAGCTGCACCTGCTTGTCCACATTGCCGCCCAGCACGATGTCGGTGCCGCGGCCGGCCATGTTGGTGGCGATGGTGATCATCTTGGGACGACCAGCCTGCGCCACGATCTCGGCTTCACGCGCGTGCTGCTTGGCGTTGAGGACGTTGTGCGGCAGCTTGGCCTTGTTCAGGATGCCCGACAGCAGCTCGGAATTCTCGATCGAGGTGGTGCCCACCAGCACGGGCTGGCCGCGCTCGTAGCAATCCTGGATGTCCTTCAACATCGCCATGTATTTTTCTTGCGCGGTCTTGTAGACCTGATCCTGGCGGTCCTTGCGCGCGTTCGGGCGGTTCGGCGGGATGACCACGGTTTCCAGGTGGTAGATCTCCTGGAATTCGTAGGCTTCGGTGTCGGCCGTACCGGTCATGCCGGACAGCTTGGCGTACATGCGGAAGTAGTTTTGGAAGGTGATCGAGGCCAGGGTCTGGTTCTCGTTCTGGATCTTCACGCCTTCCTTGGCTTCCACCGCCTGGTGCAAGCCTTCGGACCAGCGGCGGCCGGTCATCAGGCGGCCGGTGAATTCGTCGACGATGGTGACTTCACCGTTCTGCACCACGTAGTGCTGGTCCTTGTGGTACAGCGTGTGCGCGCGCAGGGCGGCGTACAGGTGGTGGATCAGGGTGATGTTGGCGGCGTCGTACAGCGAGGCGCCTTCCGGCAGCAGACCCATCTGGGTCAGGATTTCTTCGGCCTTGTCGTGGCCGGCTTCGGTCAGCAGAACCTGGTGGCTCTTCTCGTCCTTGGTGTAGTCGCCCGGGACTTCGACCTTGCCCTTGCCGTCCGGCGTTTCTTCGCCGATCTGCAGCGTCAGCAGCGGCGGCACGGCGTTCATCTTGTGGTACAGCTCGGTGTGGTTCTCGGCCTGGCCGGAGATGATCAGCGGCGTACGCGCTTCGTCGATCAGGATCGAGTCCACTTCGTCGACGATGGCGAAGTTCAGGGTGCGCTGCACGCGGTCGTCGGCATCGAACACCATGTTGTCGCGCAGGTAGTCGAAGCCGAACTCGTTGTTGGTACCGTAAGTGATGTCGGCGGCGTAGGCCTGCTGCTTGATGTCATGTTCCATCTGCGACAGGTTCACGCCGGTCGTCAGGCCCAGCCAGCTGTACAGGCGGTTCATGTCTTCGCAGTCGCGCTGTGCCAGGTAATCGTTGACGGTAACCACGTGCACGCCACGGCCGGACAGCGCATTGAGGTAGGCCGGCAGCGTCGCCATCAGGGTCTTGCCTTCGCCGGTGCGCATTTCGGCGATCTTGCCGAAGTGCAGCGACATGCCGCCGATCAGCTGCACGTCGAAGTGGCGCATCTTGAGCACGCGGCGGCTGGCTTCGCGACACACCGCGAACGCTTCTGGCAGGATCGCGTCAAGCGTCTCGCCATTGGCGATGCGCTGCTTGAATTCGGGCGTCTTGGCTTGAAGTTCGGCATCCGTCAGCTTCTCGACCGACGGCTCCAGCGCGTTAATCTGGCGGACGATTTTTTGATATTGTTTGAGCAACCGCTGATTACGGCTACCGAAAATCTTGGTCAGGAATGACATGCTTGGATTCTATAAAAGCGCCGATGAAAGATCCGGCAGGCAGACGTCTGGCACCCAGCCGAAAGAACGCCCGATAATAAACCGCCGATTTTAGCACGCAGGCCCCGCAGCGACGCGCTGCCGGGCCGATGCGGCGGGCCGAACCGCATGTAGATCGGGCCCAACCCCAAAGATTCAATAGAAAAACCCGCCGGGAGGCGGGTTTTGCGCGTGTGAAGAATGCGAAAAACACAAATCAGGGGTTTTGCGCGTCTGGAAGGGCCGAAAATCCCCGGCTAGGGGTATTGCGCGTCTGGAAGGGGCGAAAAGCCCCGATTCGCTCAACGACCGGCCACGAACACCGGCATCTGCTTGGGCTGGTTGCCGCCGGTGGCGCCCAGCGCCAGGAATTTGCGCGGATCTTGGGCCACGCCGCGGATGCGCACCTCGAAATGCAGGTGCGCGCCGGTCGAGCGGCCGGTCGAGCCGACGTCGGCCACGTGCTGGCCGCGCTTGACGATGTCGCCCACCTTCACGTACAGCTGCGAAGCGTGCGCGTAACGGGTGATGATGTTGTTGCCGTGGTCGATCTCCAGCATGTTGCCGAACTGATAATGATATTCGGAGGCGATCACCACGCCGGCGGCTGCGGCCACGATGCGGGTGCCGACCGGCGCCGGGAAGTCGAGGCCTTCGTGGAAGGCGTTGTGACCGGTGAAGGGATCGAGGCGCCAGCCGAAACTCGACGAATTGTAGGCAACATTGACCGGCTGATTGGTCGGCAGCAGGCGCGACTTGATCTTGTCGCCCATCAGGGTGGATTCGACCGCGTTGAGGTAATCGGTGCGATGACCGGCGTCCTGCGCCAGCGAGTCGAGCATGCGGCGCAGCTCGTCCATGCCGACCTCGCGGCCGGGGCCGGCGCGGCTGGATTGCTCGGCGCCGCCGCGTCCGGGCAGCTCCTTGAAGTTGAATTCCTCGGGACGGATGCCGGCCAGGCCTTGGACGCGCTCGCCCAGCGCATCCAGGCGCATCATCTGGGCCTGCATCTCGCCGACCTTCACGGCCATCATGGCCAGGTTTTCCTTGAGGTATTTTTCCTTGCGGTCGTCTTCCTGCTGGCTCATGGACATGGCCAGCTTGCGGAACATGGGCGAGGCGTCGGCATCGGCGGCGTGACGCAGCACCAGCCAGCACACCAGCGCGGAGCAGGCGGCGACGGTCACCGCCATGAGGAGAAACAGCGCCATCAGGTGCTTCGAACCCAGCGTGACGGATCGCGCCTTGGTGAAACGGGGGTGCAGCAGGATAATTTGCATCTTTGCTCCTTAGGATCCGTCATCCGGCGGCGCGGCCGCACAAACGCATCCCTAGACTCCAGCCGCCTGACAGGCGGATGTGATAAGGTTTAAAGATGAAGTACGCATCCACTTTCACCCCTTATCGACCGGCCCCCACGAGCGCTCAACGCATGGCGAAGAGCACGAAGGGAGCCTCGGATTTTTTGCGGTCGAATTCGACGATGGCGGCGCTGTTGCCCGCCCTCTCGCGCATGGCCACGCTGCAAAAGGCAGTAGCGGCCGGCTTGCCCGCGATGTTCACCGCGTGCGAGATATTGAATTTCGAAGCTGGCGTACTGGTGATGAGTTCGCCCAATGCGGCATTGGCGGCCCGACTCAAACAACAGCTCCCCAAGCTGCAAGACCGCCTGCAAAATGATGGATGGCAGGTTAATTCAATCCGTATCAAAGTGCAAGTTGGCAAGATTGCTCCGCCGCCAACGCCCAAGCGGGTGGTCGAACTGACGGACAATGCATTGACGTCCTTTGCCGAGCTCAGCAGTTCGCTGTCGACCGACCCGCGCAGCCAGGGCCTGAAGGATGCCATCGACGCCATGATACGGCGTCGCCAGGCGCGCGCATAAGCCGAACAGGGAAAGGAAAGCGGGTTTATTTCCCTCGAGCAATCCGATGCGCGTGCAATCTTGTAAAAGATTTACGCCGCCGAATTCCCGTCCCGATACAAGGACACAAAGACAAACGCCCCGGCATGCCGGGGCGTTTTGCATTGCACGGTAAAGCGGGCGCGGGTCAGTTCAGCGCCCACTCCTGCTTGGCCTGCATCACATAGGTCTGCGGCGCGGTATCCAGCGAGTCGAAGGTGACGATCTCGTAGGCGTCCGGGTTGTTGAGCAACTCGCGCAGCAGCAGGTTGTTCAGGCCGTGGCCGGACTTGTGCGCGTCGTAGCTAGCCAAGAGCGGATGGCCGATGATATAGAGGTCGCCGATGGCGTCCAGGATCTTGTGGCGCACGAACTCGTTGTCGTAGCGCAGGCCGTCGGCGTTCAGGATGCGGTACTCGTCCATCACGATCGCGTTCTCGAACGAGCCGCCGCGCGCCAGGCCCATGCCGCGCAGGGTTTCCACGTCCTGCATGAAGCCGAAGGTGCGCGCGCGGGCGATTTCCTTGACGTAGGAGTCGATGCCGAAGTCGACCTCGGCCACCTGGCCGGTGCCGTCCACCGCGGGGTGGTTGAATTCGATGAAGAACTTCAGGCGGAAGCCGTTGTACGGCTCCAGGCGCGCCCATTTTTCCTTGTCGCCGGTGCCTTCGCGCACTTCCACGGGCTTTTTCACGCGGATGAATTTCTTGGCGGCGTTCTGCTCTTGCAAGCCGGCCTGCTGCAGCAGGAACACGAAGGAGGACGCCGAACCGTCCATGATCGGAATTTCTTCCGCGGTCAGGTCGATGTAGAGGTTGTCGATACCGAGGCCGGCGCAGGCCGACAGCAGATGCTCGACGGTGGAGACCTTGGCGCCGTCCTTGGTCAGGGTCGATGCCATGCGGGTATCGCCCACGCCGGTGGCCACCATCGGCAGCTCGACCACCGGGTCGAGGTCGATGCGGCGGAAGATGATGCCGGTGTCCGGCGCAGCCGGACGCAGGGTCAGCTCGACCTTGGTGCCGGAATGCAGACCGACGCCGGTGGACTTGACCAGATTCTTGATTGTGCGCTGTTTCAACATCCCTGCATTATAGCCAAGCCATGGGCGCCAAGCCTGCGGGGTGTTGCAAATCTGAGGCGTGCGTCACCGGAGTTGCCGCGGTGACAATGATTGAATTAAACGGTGCCGTCGGGGCACAAAACGACACTGGATCCCGGCCTGCGCCGGAACGACAGCGGGGAGGCGGCCGACATTCGTCGGTTCAAGCATCTCCCTCCTGTCGTCCTGACGAAGGTCAGGACCCAGCATCGTTCAACGCAACGTGAACCGAATCAGATCTGGCCCAGCAGCGTTTCGGCGTTCGAGACTTCGAACTTGCCCGGCTCTTCCAGGTTCAGCTGCTTGACCACGCCGTCTTCCACCAGCATGGAGTAACGCTGCGAACGGATGCCCATGCCCTTGGCGGTCAGGTCGAATTCCATGCCCAGCGCCTTGGTCAGCGCGGCGCTGCCGTCTGCCAGCATGCGCACGACGCCGGTAGCCTTCTGCTCACGGCCCCAGGCGCCCATGACGAAGGCGTCGTTGACCGACAGGCACCAGATCTCATCCACGCCCTTGGCCTTGAACTGCGCGGCCGCAGCGATGTAGCCCGGCACGTGCTTGGCAGAACAGGTCGGGGTGAAGGCGCCGGGCAGCGCGAACAGGGCGATCTTCTTGCCCTTGACCAGGTCGGACACCTTGAAGGCGTTCGGACCCAGGCTGCAGCCTTCGGTTTCGGTCTCGATGAATTCGGTCAGGGTGCCTTCCGGCAGGCGATCGCCGATCTTGATGGTCATGGTGTTTCCTCGTCTGGTTGTGTCTGTTTGTGTTGGTCGGCGGCTTCGGCGGCGACGCCGGAAAAACCAACGCCGCGCACGAGGCGCGGCGTTAGTATGCCCTGTTCTTTCCCGTCGCGCCGAATTGCTGGAAATCGGACAAGCCGACGCGGCGGGAAAGAGATCGGTGCGGGATCAGCCTGCGATCAGTCGGCCTGCTTGCGCAGGAATGCCGGGATGTCGTAGGTTTCCATGCCGTTCTTTTCCAGCGCGCGCACGGTGTCGGAAGCCGACTCGCGACGCCACACCGCCGGCGCCTTCAGGCCGCCGAAAGCGGCAGCCGGTTGCGCCACGCCTTGCATCACGGTGCCGGTGGCGGCCATGATCGGCTCGTTGTGGGTACCGGTACGCATCACCGGTGTCTGTACCAGCTGCACGGTCTTGCGTGCGCGGCCCAGGCCGGTGGCCACCACGGTGACGCGGATCTCGTCGCCCATGGTGTCGTCGTAGGCGATGCCCTGGGCGATGGACGCGTCAGGAGCGGCGAAGGCGCGCACGGTCGCCATCACTTCCTTGATTTCCTTACCCTTCAGGCTGCGCGAAGCGGTCACGTTGACCAGCACGCCACGCGCGCCGGACAGGTCGATGCCGTCCAGCAGCGGCGAGGCCACGGCCTGCTCGGCCGCCACGCGCGCGCGGTCGACGCCGGAAGCGGTCGCGGTGCCCATCATGGCCTTGCCCTGCTCGCCCATGATGGTCTTGACGTCGTTGAAGTCGACGTTGATATGGCCCGGCACGTTGATGATCTCGGCGATACCGGCGACGGCGTTGTTGAGCACGTCGTCAGCGTGGGACAGCCACTCGATCATGCTGTCGTCTTCGTAGATCTCTTCCAGCTTCTCGTTGAGGATGATGATCAGGGAATCGACGTGCTGCGACAGCTCTTCCAGGCCGGCGTCGGCGATGTCCATGCACTTCTGGCCTTCGTAGGAGAACGGCTTGGACACCACGGCCACGGTCAGCGCGCCCTGCTGCTTGGCGACCTGCGCCACCACGGGAGCAGCACCGGTGCCGGTGCCGCCGCCCATGCCGGCAGCGATGAAGACCATGTGCGCGCCGCGCAGCGAGTCTTCGATGCGCGAGCGGGTTTCTTCGGCCAGGCGACGGCCGACTTCCGGCTGCATGCCTGCGCCCAGGCCGGTCTCGCCGATCTGGATGACGTTATGCGCGCGCGACTGCTTCAGCGCTTGCGCATCGGTGTTGGCGGCGATGAATTCGACGCCGGACACACCCTTGTTGATCATATGCTGCACAGCGTTGCCGCCGGCGCCGCCAACGCCGACGACCTTGATGATCGTACCGAGCGTCGCATTGTCGACCATATCGATTTCCATGATGACTCCTTTAAATATATGTATCCGCAGCTGGCAGTTGATAGGCATCACGCGGTGTGACGACTAGCAACTGATCACTGCCTGACTATCCAATAAATGAATGCTGATGAGTGCTGCCTGATACTGCAATTCCAAAAAACCGATCCTGCCAATTACTTGCCCATACCGCCGAATACCGTCCGAACAACGTTACCGCCATGAAACACAAACTCCCAGAACCGTACCGCCGTTGACTTCTTTACCGCCAAAACTTTTACATCCTGATGCACTCGCCGCTACGCCGCGTTGAAACCGCCGCTCAGAAATTGCCGAGGAACCATTCCTTCATGCGCTGCCAGACCGCCTTTACCGAGCCTTCCTGGCGCGTCACGATGTAGCCGCGCAGGTATTGCTTCTTGGCTTCCTGCAGCAGACCCAGCACAGTCGAGTAGCGCGGGCTGCGCACCACGTCGGCCAGCTGGCCGCTGTACTCCGGCGTGCCCAGGCGCGCCGGCTTGAGGAAGATGTCTTCGGCCAGCTCGGTCATGCCCGGCATCAGCGCCGAACCGCCGGTGAGCACGATGCCCGAGGACAGCACTTCTTCGTAGCCCGACTCGCGCACCACCTGGTGCACCAGCGCAAACAGCTCTTCCACGCGCGGCTCGATCACCGCCGCCAGCGCCTGGCGCGACAAGGTGCGCGGATTGCGGTCGCCCAGGCCGGGGACTTCCAGCGTCTCGGTCGGGTCGGCCAGAATCTGCTTGGCCACGCCGTAGCGCAGTTTGATTTCTTCCGCTTCCAGCGTCGGCGTACGCAGCGCCATCGCGATGTCGTTGGTGATCTGGTCGCCGGCGATGGGGATCACCGCGGTGTGGCGGATCGCGCCTTCGGTGAACACCGCCACGTCGGTGGTGCCGCCGCCGATGTCGACCAGCACCACGCCCAGTTCGCGCTCGTCGGTGGTCAGCACGGCGTCGGCCGAGGCCATCGGCTGCAGGATCAGGTCCGACACTTCCAGGCCGCAGCGACGCACGCACTTGACGATGTTCTGCACGGCCGAGACCGCGCCGGTCACGATATGCACTTTGACTTCCAGGCGGATGCCGCTCATGCCGATGGGCTCGCGCACGTCTTCCTGGTTGTCGACGATGAATTCCTGCGGGACCGTGTGCAGCAGCTGCTGGTCGGTCGGAATGTTGACGGCCTTGGCGGTTTCGATCACGCGCGAGACGTCGGCCGCCGTCACTTCCTTGTCCTTGATCGCCACCATGCCGCTCGAATTGAAGCTGCGGATATGGCTGCCGGCAATGCCGGTATAGACGTTTCTGATCTTGCAGTCGGCCATTAGTTCGGCCTCTTCGAGCGCGCGCTGGATGGATTCGACAGTGGCCTCGATATTGACCACCACGCCCTTCTTGAGCCCCTTGGATTCGGACTGCCCCAGGCCGATCACTTCATGGCGGCCGTCAGCCAGCACCTCGGCCACCACCGCCACCACCTTGGAGGTGCCGATGTCGAGACCGACGATCAGATTTTTTGCGTCTTTTGTCATATCGTTGTCGCTTATTTCTTCTTTCCGTTCAATGCCGCCAGCACCATTCCATCCGCCTTGAGCGCCATCCCGTTGGGGTAACGCATGTCGACGCTCTCGATCTTGCCCTGCAATCTTTCCATCAGCTGCGGATACACCGCCACCAGCCGATCAATTCTTTCCTTCAATACCGCGTCGCCCAGGTCGCGACCCAGTTCGACCGTCATGCCGTTGTCCAGCTTCACCGTCCAGGCGTAGCGGTTGGACAGCACCAGCGACTCCGGCTCCAGCTTCAGCGGCGCGAACCACTGGCGGAACTGCGCCAGCCGCGTCACCACCTGCTTCTCGCTGCCCTCGGGGCCGTCGAACTCCAGCAGGTCGCCGTCATCCTCGGCCTCGGCCAGGTTGGCGGTGAACACATCACCCTTCTGCGACAGCAACTTGCCGTCTTCGCCCCAGGTGCCCAGGGCCTTGTGTTCCTCGATCTTCACCACCAGCCGGTCCGGCCACTCGCGCCGCACCATCGCACGGCGCACCCACGGCACCGCCTCGAAGGCCGCGCGCACCGCCGACAAGTCGGTGGTGAAGAAATTGCCATGGATGCGCGGCACCGCCGTGGCCCGCACCGTCAGCGCATTGACCTTTTCCAGCGGCAATTCGCTGGCGCTTTCAATGCGTATCGTGTGCAGCGTAAACATCGGCCGCTGCGCCACCCACCACAAACCCGATGCCACCAGGGCCAGCAGCACCAGCGCAAGCAGCGCGCTGCTGACCGCGTTAAGCATCTTGACGTCTTGCCACATTCCTTCGCGAGCTCCCCTGCCGCCTTAAGGTTGAGACGCTTGCGGCGTCCAATCCTTGGAGGGCGTCATGTCGAGCGCCGCCAGCTGCAGGATTTCGCAGCACAACTCTTCGTAGCTCATCCCCTCCGCCTTGGCCGCCATAGGCACCAGCGAATGACCGGTCATGCCGGGCGAGGTATTGATTTCCAGCAAATAAGGTTCAGCCTTGCCGTCCTGCTCGCGCAGCATGAAGTCGACACGGCTCCAGCCGCGGCAACCCAGCGCGTTGAACGCCTGCACTGCCAGTTCCTGCAGGCGCCGGGTCAGCTGCTCGTCGAGCGGGGCCGGGCACAGGTACTTGGTGTCGTCGGTGAAATACTTGTTCTGGTAGTCGTAATTGCCTTCCGGCGCACGGATCTCGATCACCGGCAGGGCGCGCGCATTGCGACCGCTACCCAGTACCGGCACCGTCAGCTCGCGGCCGCGGATGAATTCCTCGGCCAGCACCACGTCGTCGTACTTGGCGCACAGGTCGAACCCGGCCTGCACATCCGAATAACCGTTGACCTTGGCGATGCCGATGGTCGAGCCCTCATGCGGCGCCTTCAGCATCAGCGGCAGGCCCAGCTCGTCGGGCACGACGCGCAGCTGCTCGCGCGTGGTGGCCTTGGCGTCCAGCACCGCAAAACGCGGCGTCGGCAAGCCATGCGCCAGCCAGATGCGCTTGGTCATGATCTTGTCCATGGCGATCGACGACGCCATCACGCCGGGGCCGGTGTAGGGCAGGCCCATCTGCTCCAGCGCGCCCTGCAGCGTGCCGTCTTCACCATAGCGGCCGTGCAGCGCGATGAACACGCGGTCAAACTTCTGCGCCTGCAGCTCGCCCAGCGTGTGTTGCGCCGGATCGAACGGATGGGCGTCGACGCCCTTGCTGCGCAATGCCTGCAGCACGCCGGTGCCGGACATGTTGGACACTTCGCGCTCGGCCGAGCGGCCGCCGTAGAGCACGCCGACGCGGCCGAATGCCTTGATCTGTTCCTGGCTGATCATGCGGCCCCCTGTTCGCTCTTTTCGCTGGCCTGCGCCGTCAGGCGGCCAGGCACGCCGGAGATCGATCCGGCGCCCATGGTCATCACCACGTCGCCGTCGCGCACCACGTTGCGGATGGTCTCGGGCATGTCGACGATATCGTCCACGAACACCGGCTCAACCTTGCCGGCCGCGCGCAGCGCGTGCGCCAGCGAACGGCCGTCGGCCGCCACGATGGGCGACTCGCCGGCGGAATACACCTCGCCCAGCACCAGCACGTCGGTTTGCGAGAGCACCTTGACGAAGTCCTCGAACAGGTCGCGCGTGCGGGTGTAGCGGTGCGGCTGGAACGCAAGCACCAGGCGGCGGCCCGGATAGGCGCCGCGCGCGGCCGAAATGGTGGCCGCGGTCTCAACCGGGTGGTGGCCGTAGTCGTCGACCAGCGTGAAATGGCCGGCCGGCTTGCCGTCGGCATCGAACAGCGGCACCTCGCCATAGCGGGTGAAGCGGCGGCCGACGCCGTTGAATTCGGTCAGCGCCTTCTGGGTAGCGGCGTCGTCCACGTCGAGCTCACGCGCGATCGCAATCGCGGCGCAGGCGTTTTGCACGTTGTGCATGCCGGGCTGGTTCAGGCTCACCTGCATCGGCGCGTAGCCTTCCTGGATCACGGTGAACTCCATCTTGCCATCGACCGCCTTGGCGTCCACCGCGCGCACTTCGGCGTCTTCGTGGAAACCGTAGGTAAGGATGGGCTTGGACACCATCGGCATGATCTCGCGCACGTGCGGATCGTCCAGGCACAGCACCGCCACGCCGTAGAACGGCAGGCGCTGGGTAAACTCGACGAAGGCCTGCTTCAGGCGCGCGAAGTCATGGTTGTAGGTCTCCATGTGGTCGGCGTCGATGTTGGTGATCACCTCGATCACCGGCGTCAGGTTCAGGAAGGACGCGTCTGATTCGTCGGCCTCGGCCACGATGAATTCGCCGGTGCCCAGCTTGGCGTTGGCGCCGGCTGACGTCAGTCGGCCGCCGATCACGAAGGTCGGATCCAGTCCGCCTTGGGCCAGCACGCTGGCCACCAGCGAGGTGGTGGTGGTCTTGCCGTGGGTGCCGGCAATGGCGATGCCCTTCTTCAGGCGCATCAGCTCGCCCAACATCACCGCGCGCGGCACGATGGGGATATGTTTCTTGCGCGCTGCCAGCACCTCGGGGTTGTCGCCCTTGACAGCGGTGGAGGTGACGATGGCGTCGGCGCCGTCGATGTTCTCGGCCGCGTGGCCGTAGCGGATGCAGGCGCCCAGCTGCGCCAGGCGTTGGGTCGCGGCGTTGCTGCCCAGGTCCGAGCCGGACACGCCGTAGCCCAGGTTGAGCATGACCTCGGCGATGCCGCTCATTCCTGAGCCGCCGATGCCTACGAAATGGATATTTTTGACTCTATGTTTCATGTTCTTTACTCGCTGGCGGACCGGCTTCGCCCAAAACTAAAAAGCGCCGCGCGACCGCGCGGCTCAGCGCCGATGCCTACAAAGTGAATGTTCTTGACGCGATGCTTCATGGTGTTACCAGTCCTTCCAGCACGCGCGCGATCGCCTCATTGGCGTCGCGCCGGCCTTGTTCGTATGCCGCCTGCGCCATCTCCTGGCATGCAGCGCGGTCCATTGTCTGCAGCAAACCCGCCAGCGCTTCGGCAGTGAGTTCGCGTTGCGGCAGATGAATCGCTGCGCGCTTGTCTGCCATCCATTTTGCGTTGTCGATCTGGTGCGAGGTGGTCGACACCGCCAGCGGCACCAGCACGCTCGCCACGCCGGCGGCGGTCAACTCGGACACCGTAATGGCGCCGGCGCGGCAGATCACCAGATCGGCCTCGGCGTAGCGGCGCGGCATGTCGTCGATGAAATCCACCACCTCGGCCTGCACGCCGGCTTGCGCGTACGAGGCGCGCAAGGCTTCGATGTGCTGCTTGCCCGACTGGTGCGTGACCAGCGGGCGCAGCTCCGGCGCCAGCCTGGCCAGCGCCGCCGGAACGTTGTCGTTCAATACCTTGGCGCCCAGGCTGCCGCCCACCACCAGGATCCGCAACGGGCCGCTGCGGCCTGCATAGCGCTGCGCCGGCAGCGGCAACGCCACAATTTCCTTGCGTACGGGGTTGCCGGTGACCTCGGCCTTGCCGGCGGCACGGCCGAAATCGGCCGGGAAACCGAACAGCACGCGGTCGGCCAGCGGCGTCAGGGTCTTGTTCGACAGCAGCAGCGCGGCGTCGGCGTTGACCAGCACCAGCGGCTTGCCGCGCAGGCGCGCCATGGCGCCGCCCGGCACCGTCACATAGCCGCCCATGCCCAGCACTACGTCCGGACGGCGGCGGCCGAGGATGGCGAAGCAGGTCAGGAAACTCGCCGCCATGCGGAACACGCCCTTGACCGTATGCATCAGGCCCTTGCCGCGCAGGCCGGCGAAGACGATGGTGTCCATTTCCACGCCATGGCGCGGAACCAGATCGCGCTCCATGCCGTGCGAAGTGCCCAGCCAGCTCACCTGCCAGCCGCGCGCACGCATGGTGTCGGCAATCGCCAGGCCGGGGAAGATATGGCCGCCGGTGCCGGCCGCCATGATCAGCAATTTGCGGGAGGCGCTCATAGCCGCCCTCCCCGCATCAGCACGCGGTTCTCGTAATCGATGCGCAGCAGGATCGCCAGGCCGACGCAATTGAGCAGCACACCGGAGCCGCCGTAGCTCATCAGCGGCAGCGTCAGGCCCTTGGTCGGCAGCAGGCCCAGGTTCACGCCCATGTTGATGAAGGCCTGCACGCCCAGCCAGATACCGATGCCCTTGGCCACCAGGCCGGCAAAGGTCAGGTCCAGTGCGATGGCCTGGCGGCCGATCTCGAAGGCGTGCTTGACCAGCCAGTAGAACAACAGCACCACCACCAGCACGCCGACGAAACCCAGCTCCTCGCCGATCACCGCCAGCAGGAAGTCGGTGTGCGCCTCCGGCAGGTAATGCAATTTCTCCACGCTGCTGCCCAGGCCCACGCCGAACAGTTCGCCGCGACCGAAGGCGATCAGCGAGTGCGACAACTGGTAGGCCTTGCCCAGCGCGTTTTCTTCTTCCCACGGGTTCAGGTAGGCGAAGATGCGCTCGCGCCGCCACGGCGACATCACGATCACCAGGGTGAACACGCCGCCCAGCATGGCGCTGATGCCGCCGAACCAGATCCCGTTGATGCCGCCCAGGAACAGGATGCCCATGGCGATGCAGACGATCACGCCGAACGCGCCCAGGTCGGGCTCCAGCAGCAGCAGCAGGCCGACCAGGCCGACTGCGGCCGCCATCGGCGCGAAGCCCTTGATCAGCTTGTGCATCACCGCCTGCTTGCGCACCGTGTAGTCCGCCGCGTACAGCACAATGAACAACTTCATCAGCTCGGACGGCTGCAGGTTGATGATCTTCAGCGACAGCCAGCGCTTGGCGCCGTTGACGCCCTTGCCCACCCCGGGAATCAGCACCATCAGCAGCAGGATCAGCGTGATGGCGAACAGGTAGGGCGCCCACTTCTGCCAGGTCTCAATCTTCACGCGGAAGGCCAGCGCGCCGGCGATGATGGACAGCACAATGAAGATCGCCTGGCGGGTCAGGAAGTGATAGTTCGAGTAGGACGCATACTTGGGCGAATCGGGCAGGGCCACCGAGGCCGAGTACACCATCACCATGCCGAACAGCATCAACAGCAGCACCACCCAGATCAGTGGCTGGTCGTACTCCATCATGCGCGAGCGCTGCTCAAAGCCGACACTGCCGCCACGGTTGCCCATGCCGCCGGCAAGGCGACCGGCCGCGGCCGGGGCGGCGTCTTTCACGCTGCCCAGCAATCCACGCAGTGACGACAGTCCGAGCTTCATGCGATCACCTCGCCGCGCGACAGCGCCAGCTCACGCACCGAGTCCACGAACACTTCGGCCCGGTGCGCATAGTTGCGGAACATGTCCAGGCTGGCGCACGCCGGCGAGAGCAGGACGATCTCGCCCGCACGCGCCATGTCGCCGGCCTTCTGCACAGCCTCTTCCAGCGTCGCGCAGTCGATCAGCTCGACGCCGGTATCGGCCAGCGCGGCGCGGATGGCCGGGCCGTCGCGACCGATCAGGAACACTGCGCGGCCGTACTTGCTGACCGGCAGCGCCAGCGGCGAAAAATCCTGCCCCTTGCCGTCGCCGCCGGCGATCAGCAGGATGCGATTGGGGCGACCGCCCAGGCCCAGGCCGTTCAAGGCCGCCACGGTGGCGCCGACGTTGGTGCCCTTGCTGTCGTCGTAGTAATCCACGTCCTGCACCACGCCCACCAGCTCCACGCGATGCGGCTCGCCGGTGTAGTCACGCAGGCCATGCAGCAGTGGCGCCATCGGCAGGTCGACCGCGCGGCACAGCGCCAGCGCGGCCAGCGCGTTCATGGCGTTATGGGCGCCGCGGATCTTCAGGGCGTCGGCCGGCATCAGACGTTTGACGGTGACCGGTGGCGGCGCCAGCTCCTTTTGCTTGCGGCGGCGTTTGCCTTCCGGCTGCTCGTCGTCTTCATGCACGAAGGCGTTGGCCAGCCACAGCATGCCGTTGTCGTTGACCAGGCCGAAGCTGTCCGGCACGCTCGGCTCGTCCAGGCCGAACGAGGACTGCGGCGCGGCCGCCGACGCCATCGCCATCACGGTGGCGTCGTCGCGATTGAGCACGCGCACGGTCTTTTCACCGAAGATGCGCGCCTTGTCGGCGGCATAGGCGTCCATGCTGCCGTGCCAGTCCAGGTGGTCCTGGGTGACGTTCAACACGGTGGCGGCGTCGGCCTGCAGGCTGTGCGTGGTGTGCAGCTGGAAGCTCGACAGCTCCAGCACCCAGGCCTGCGGCATCGAGCCGCGATAGACCGGCTCCGGCGGCGGAGGCGGCGGCACGGCGGCCAGCGCATCCTCTTCGGCGGTGCGCGAGACTTCCATGAAATCGCCCAGGTTCAGCACTTCGGCCGGGGCTGCCGACATTTCGGCAGCGGGCGCTTCCAGTTCATTGCCGGCGACGTCGGTCTGCAGGCCGGCGTCGGTGGATTCGTCGGCGTTGGCGGCTTCGGCCGGCACATGCGCGACGCCTTCAGTGATTTCGTGCGCGACGGTGACGTGCTGCTCCTGTACAGCGGGTTGTTCGGACTGTTCAGCGTGGACCTGCGACTGATCCTGCGCTTGCCCGGCAGGCGCGCCTTCAGTCTCGACAGCGATAGCGGATTCGGCCTCGACCGGCTGCGCCGACGCGGCTTCCTGTGCCGCCGATTCCTGCTGGTCCTGAGGCTGCGGCGCCTCGACAATCTGCTCGTCATTGGCTGCCGGCAATTCGGCTTCCGGCACCGGCACGGCAATCGCCATGGCTTCCTCGATGCGGGCGGCGGCGCGCTTGTGGCGTGCCTCTTCGGCCGCTTGTTGTTCCGCCAGCTCGGCCTGGCGCGCGGCTTCGGCCTCAGCCTCGGCTTGCGCCTGGGCGGCGGCGAGGGCGTCCTGCTCGGCCAGTTCGGCGAGGAACACCTTGTCCTTGATCAGCGCCTCGCGCAGCACGTCCAGCGCGGCCGGGCTGATGTTGCCGGCCACCTTGACCGACAGGCCGGCGCGTTGGCACAGCTGGCCGGTCAGGCTGGTCACGGTGGTCTTGCCGTTGGTGCCGGTGATGGCCAATACCTTGGGCTTGTACAGCGTTTCTTCGCGCAGCGCAGCCAGCGCCTGGGCGAACAGTTCGATCTCGCCCCACAGCGGCAGGCCGCGTTCGGCGATGGCCGGCATCAACGGCGCCAGCTCGCCCTCGGGCGCCAGGCCCGGGCTGACCGCGACGAAATCGATGCCATCGAGCAAAGCCGGCGCCAGCGCCTGGCCCAGCACGGTCTGCGCTTCGGGCGCGTCGGCGCGCAAGGCGGCCAGGCGCTCGGACAGCGCCTGTTCGCCACGCGTATCGGCCACGCGCACGCCGGCGCCGCAGTAGACCAGCCACCGCGCCATTGCCAGGCCGGACTCGCCGAGTCCGAGCACCAGAACGTGTTTGCCCGAGTAATTCATTCGTTAAAGCTCACTTCCAAAACTTCCGATTCAACCAACCGCCAAGGGCGCCGCCTTGCATCGTTCGCGAGGGGCGCCGTGTTTTTCATCCGCTGTATCTGCCTCAGCGCAGCTTCAGCGTCGACAAGCCCACCAGCACCAGCATCATGGTGATGATCCAGAACCGCACCACCACCTGTGTTTCCTTCCAGCCCTTCTGTTCATAGTGATGGTGCAGCGGCGCCATCAGCAGAACGCGGCGGCCGGTGCCGAAGCGCTTCTTCGTGTACTTGAAATAGGCCACCTGGATCATCACCGAGAGCGTCTCCACCACGAAGATGCCGCCCATGATGAACAGCACGATCTCCTGGCGCACGATCACGGCGATGGTGCCCAGCGCGCCGCCCAGCGCCAGCGCGCCGACGTCGCCCATGAACACCTGCGCCGGATAGGCGTTGTACCAGAGGAAAGCCAGGCCCGCGCCGCCCATGGCGCCGCAGAAGATCAACAGCTCGCCGGCGCCGGGAATGTGCGGGATGAACAGGTATTTGGCGTAGTTGGCGCTGCCGGTCAGGTAGGCGAACAGGCCCAGCGCGGCGCCCACCAGCACGGTCGGCATGATGGCCAGTCCGTCCAGGCCGTCGGTCAGGTTGACCGCGTTGCTGGTGCCGACGATGACGAAATAGGTCAGCGCGATGAAGCCCCACACGCCCAGCGGATAGCTGACGCTCTTGAAGAACGGCACGATCAGGTCGGCCTTGGGCGGCAGGTCGAGGCTGAAGCCGGACTGCACCCAAGCGACGAACAGGTCGATCACCTTCATGTTGCTCACCTCGGACACCGAGAACGCCAGGTAGACCGCAGCCACCAGGCCGATCAGCGATTGCCAGAAATACTTTTCGCGCGAACGCATGCCCTGCGGATCGCGATAGACCACCTTGCGGTAATCGTCGACCCAGCCGATGGCGCCGAAGCCCAGCGTCACGATCAGCACGATCCAGACGAAACGGTTGGAGAGATCGGCCCACAGCAGGGTCGAAATGCCGATGCCGATCAGGATCAGCACGCCGCCCATGGTGGGGGTGCCGGATTTGATCAGGTGGGTCTGGGGACCGTCGGTGCGCACCGCCTGGCCGACCTTCATGCGCGTCAACATGCGGATCACGGCCGGACCGGCGATCATGCCGATCAGCAGCGCCGTCAGCGTGGCGAACACCGCGCGGAAGGTGATGAAGCTGAACAGGCGCAGGAAACCGAAGTCCTGTTGGAAATTCTGAGCGAGCCAGAGCAGCATGTTTAGTGGGTCTCCTGTTGATGTTGCGTGACTGATTCAACGTTGACCAGATGCTGTACAACTCGCTCCATCTTCATGAAGCGTGAACCTTTTACCAAAACGGTCGCGCCCTGCGGCGCGGCCTGCTCCACCGCCGCGCTGAGCGCGGCGATGTCGTCGAAGTGCACGGCCTGCTGCTCGCCTGCGTCTTGTCCTTGTGTTTCCTGATAGGCCTGCACCGCGTGGCGCATCAGCTCGCCCATGCCGTACAGGCGCGCGATGCCGCGGCTTCGGGCATATGCGCCGATCTCGCGGTGGAATTGCGGCCCCTGATCGCCAACCTCGCCCATGTCGCCCAGCACCAGCAGGCGCTGGCCGTTCAGGCCGGCCAGCACGTCGATGGCGGCGCGCACCGAGTCGGGATTGGCGTTGTAGGTATCGTCGATCACCAGCGCGCCGCTTCTTGCCTGCTTGCGCTGCAGGCGGCCGTTGACCGGTGCAAAACTTTCCAGCCCGCGCACCACGGCCTCGACCGCAATGCCCGCGCCCAGCGCGCAGGCGGCAGCCGCCAGCGCATTGCGCACGTTGTGCTCGCCCACCGCCGCCAGTTCGACCTTGAACTGTGCGGACGGCGCCGAGATACCCTTGACCGTCACCGACAACGTGCTGCCGAAAGCACCCGCCTGATAGGTAGCGCCGACGTCGGCCTGGTCGTTCAGGCCGAAAGTCAGCACGCGGCGCGAGCCGGCCTCTTCGCGCCACAGCGCGGTGAAATCGTCGTCGGCCGGGAACACCGCCACGCCGTCGGCCGGCAGATGGCGGATCACCGCACCGTTCTCGCGCGCCACCGCTTCCACGGTGGCCATGAATTCCTGATGCTCGCGCTGGGCGTTGTTGACCAGGCCCAGCGTCGGCGCGGCGATGCGTGACAAGACCGCGATCTCGCCCGGATGGTTCATGCCCATCTCGATCACCGCGGCCTGGTGCGACGGCTGCAGGCGGAACAAGGTCAGCGGCACGCCGATCTCGTTGTTGAAGTTGCCGCGCGTGCCCAGATAACCCTCGTCGCCGAAGGCGGCGGCCAGAATGGAGGCGATCATTTCCTTGACCGTGGTCTTGCCGTTGCTGCCGGTCACGCCGATCACCGGCACGCGGTACAGCGAGCGCCAGCCGTGGGCGATCTGGCCCAGCGCGGCGCGCGTGTCCGGCACCACGATGGCGGGAACGGACAGGCCCGGCGTGACGCGCTCGACGATCACCGCCGACGCGCCCTGCGCAGCCACGGCCTCAAGGAAGTCATGGGCGTCGAAACGCTCGCCGCGCAGCGCGACGAACACATTGCCCGGCTTGACCGCGCGGCTGTCGGTGACGACATCGTTCAGCGCCAGCACGCCGGCCGGGGCATTGACCACGGTCGGCACCGTATGCGCTGACGCAGCCGCCTCGGCGGCGCGGATCCATTCCAGCATCTGGCTGAATTCAAACTGCATCACGCGCCTCCCATCATGGTCGAACGCGCGGCCAAGGCCAGCGCGACGTGGTCGGCATCGAGGAAAGGCAGCTTCTTGCCGGCGATTTCCTGGTAGGCCTCGTGACCCTTGCCTGCCAGCAGCACCACATCGGCGCGCGTGGCATGGCGGATCGCCCACAGGATGGCGCCGGCGCGGTCTTCCAGCACCACCGGTTCGATGCGGCTCATGCCGGCGCGAATCTGCTCGATGATGGCCTTGGGGTCTTCGCTGCGCGGATTGTCGCTGGTCAGCACCACATGATCGGCCAGCTCGGAGACGCCGCCCATCTGCGGGCGCTTGCCCGGATCGCGGTCGCCGCCGCAGCCGAACACGCACCACAGCTCGCCGCCGCGCTGCGTAGCGACCTGGCGCAAGGTGGTGAGCGTCTTGTCCAGCGCATCCGGGGTGTGTGCGTAATCGATCACGATCAACGGCACGTCCGGGCCGCCGAACTGCTGCATGCGACCGGGCGCGGCGGTCAGCGCGGCGGCGGCGGCCACCACGGCCTCCCATGCCACGCCCTTGGCCAGCAGCACGCCCATGATGCCCAGCACATTGCTAACGTTAAAGCGGCCTACCAGCTGCGTCTTGACCTGGCCGCTGCCGAACGGCGAGTCGACCTGGAACACGGTGCCGGCATGGCTGCTGCGAATATTGCTGGCGCGCAGCGCCGGGACGCCGGCGGCGCCGGCATCGATGTCGTCTTCCAGCGCGTAGCCGATCACCGGCACCTGGCGCGCCTGCACCAGCGGCAACAGGCGCACGCCCATCGGATCATCGAGGTTGACCACCGCGTGCTTCAGGCCGTCCCATTCGAACAGCTTGCGCTTGGCGGCTTCGTAGGTCTGCATGTCGCCGTGGTAGTCCAGGTGATCACGCGTGAAATTGGTGAACAGCGCCACGTCCACGTGCATGCCGTTCATGCGGCCCTGCGCCAGCCCGATCGAGGACGCCTCGATCGCCAGCGCGGCCACCTTGGCCTTGGCCAGCATGGCCAGGTTACGCTGCAGCAGCACGGCGTCCGGCGTGGTGTAGCCGGTCACGTCGAAGGCCTGCGCCCGCCCGCCCAGGAAGGTGCCCACGCCCAGCGTGCCGACCACGCCGGCCAGGCCGGTGCCGGGCAAGCGCGACAGGGCCGAGCCCAGCCAGTAGGAGCAGGAGGTCTTGCCGTTGGTGCCGGTGATGGCCACGGTAAACATGTCGCGGTCAGGCTGGCCGTACCAGGCGGCGGCGATATCGCCGGCCCTGGCCTTGAGGTCGTCCACCGCCAGATGCGGGACGTCCAGCTGCTGCGCCGGCCAGTCGAAGCCGTCGGCCTCGTACACCACGGCGGCGGCGCCGCGCTCGACCGCGTCCGCTATATAAGAGCGTCCGTCGGCGTCGCCCACGTAGGCGAAGAACACATCGCCCGCCGCCACGCGACGCGAGTCGGCGGTGAGCTGCGCTTGCGGCGCGGCCTGGCTGAGCCAGGCCTGGATTTGATCGATGCTCAGAACGCGCCCGGACATCACATGCTCTCCTCAAGCGGTTCTTTGGGGATGATGATGTTGGTCACGCTGGAGTCCGGCGGCACGTTGAGCGCACGCAGCGCGTTGGCGGCCACGTTGGCGAAGATCGGGCCGGCCACCGGGCCGCCATAGTGCTGGCCCTGCGGCTCGTCGATCATCACCGAGATGATCAGGCGCGGATCGGACATCGGCGCGATGCCGGTGAAGCCGGCCACGTACTTGCGCACGTACTTGCCGCCTTCGATCTTGTAAGCGGTGCCGGTCTTGCCGCCCACGCGGTAGCCGGGCACCTGAGCCTGCGGGGCGGTACCGCCGGGGGCAACCACGGTTTCCAGCATGCGGCGCATCTGCAAGGCGGTGTTTTCGGAGATCACGCGCTGGCCGATCGGCGAGTCGTTCACCTTGGTGAAGGACAGCGGGATGATGTCGCCGTTGCGGGCGAAGATCAGGTAGGCGTGCGCCAGCTGGATCAGCGACACCGAAATGCCGTGGCCGTAGCTCATGGTGGCCTGCTCGATCGGGCGCCACGATTTGTACGGACGCACGCGGCCGGCCACGGCGCCGGGGAAGCCGAACTTGGGCTGCTGGCCGAAACCGACGGTGGTGAACATCTCCCACATCTCTTCCGGCGGCATGCCCAGCGCGATCTTGGCGGTGCCGATATTGGACGACTTCTCGATGATCTGCGCCACCGTCAGCGCGCCGTGAGCGTGCGAGTCGCCGATGGTGGCGGTGCCGATGGTCATCTTGCCAGGCGCGGTCTGGAACACCGTGGAGGGCGTGACGCGATGGGTGTCCAGCGCCAGCGCCACGGTGAAGGGCTTCAAGGTCGAGCCCGGCTCGAAGGTGTCGGTGACGACGCGGTTGCGCAGCTGCGCGCCGGTCAGCACCGAGCGATCGTTCGGGTTGTAGGTCGGCATGTTGGCCAGCGCCAGCACCTCGCCGGTCTTGGCGTCGACCACGATGATGCCGCCGGCCTTGGCCTTGAACTTTTCCACCGCTTCCTTCAGCTGGGTGAAGGCAATGTACTGGATCTTGCTGTCGATGGACAGCGTCAAGTCCTTGCCGTCATGCGGATCGCGAATGGACTCGATGTCTTCCACCACCCGGCCCAGGCGATCCTTGATCACGCGGCGGCTGCCGGTCACGCCCGCCAGGGTCTTCTGCGCGGCCAGCTCCATGCCGTCCTGGCCGGCGTCTTCGATGTTGGTGAAGCCGACCACGTGCGCCATCACCTCGCCTTCAGGATAGAAGCGCTTGTATTCCTTGCGGGTCTCGATGCCGGGGATGCCCAGCTTGGCGATCTTGTCGGTGACGTCCTGCTCGACCTGGCGCTTCAGGTAGACGAAGCTGCGGTCGGAGTCGAGCTTCTTGCGCAGCTCGGCGTCGCTCATCTCCAGCAGCTTGGCCAGCTCGCGCAGCTTGTCCTTGGGCGCAGCCTGCACGTCTTCGGGAATGGCCCAGACGGCCTTGACCGGCACCGAGGACGCCAGCACCTGGCCGTTGCGATCGGTGATCTTGCCGCGCGTGGCCGGCAACTCCAGCGTACGCGCATAACGCGAGGCGCCCTGCTTTTGCAGGAAGTCGGTCGAGACGCCCTGCAGCCACAGCGCACGCACCACCAGCGCCAGGAAGGCCGCGAACAGCACAAACAGCACGAAGCGCGAGCGCCACGCCGGCAACTTCACCTGCAGGATAGGATTGGAAGAGAATGCGACACCCTTGGACGCTGCGACACGGCCGCCGTTGACATTGGTGCGCGGTGGCATCCGGGTCATTTGCCCCCCACCGTCAGGTACTGCGTACGCGCCGCGGTCAGCGGCATCATGCTGAGGTCGCGACGGGCGAGTTCTTCGATACGGGAATTCTTGCCCAGCGTGGACTGATCCAGCTGCAACTGCGCCCAATCCACATCAAGCTGGCGCGCCGCGGTCTGGGCGCGCTCGAGCTCGATGAACAGGCTGCGCGCACGGTACTGGGCGCTCACCACCGACAGGGCGCACGCCACCAGCACGGCGGTCAGCAGGATGCACAGGCGACCGGTCACGAAGGCGCTCCTTCGACCACCAGGCGCTCAAGGCCGCGCATCACCGCCGAGCGTGCGCGCGGGTTGGCCGTCACTTCGGTCTCGCTGGGCATGACGCGCGAGAGCAGGCGCGCCGGCGCGCGTGGCAGGTCGGCCGCACGAATCGGCAGGCGGCGGTCGGGCTGCGGCGCATGGGCTTTGGATGCCATGAACTGCTTGACGATGCGATCTTCCAGCGAGTGAAAGCTGATCACAACCAATCTCCCGTGCTGCGCCATCTGCCGAAATGCCTTCTCCAGCCCTATTTCGAGTTCTTCAAGCTCTTGATTGACGAAAATCCGTACAGCCTGAAATGTACGAGTGGCCGGGTCTTTGCCTTTCTCGCGGGTTTTGACGGCTTGTGCCACGAGCGCGGCAAGCTGTCGTGTGCTTGAAATTGGCTCGATTGCCCGGCCAGCAACAATCTTCTTTGCAATCTGAAGAGCAAACCGTTCTTCCCCATAATCTCGTATCACCTTTGCAATCTGCTGTTCGTCCGCCGTTGCCAGCCAATCCGCTGCCGACACGCCGCGCGTGGTATCCATGCGCATGTCCAGCGGGCCATCCAAGCGAAAACTGAAGCCGCGCGCGGCGTCATCCACCTGCGGCGACGAAATGCCCAAATCCATCAATACCCCGTCGACCTGCGCGATGCCGCGTGCGGCAAGCGCCTCGTCCAGCGTGGCGAAGCTGTCGTGCACGATCTCGAAGCGCGCATCGCCGATCTTCTCCGCCGTGGCGATGGCCAACGGGTCCTTGTCAAATGCGATCAGCCGGCCGCGCGGTCCCAGCTTGGCCAGGATGGCGCGACTGTGGCCGCCGCGTCCGAACGTACCGTCCAGATACACGCCGTCGGCACGCAGGCCGTCGATGGCCAGCATGTCCACGGCTTCTTCCAACAGCACGGTGCGGTGCTGAAACTCGGGCACCGGTTGCAGATTCATGTCGTCCGGCCGTCAGAAGGAAAAGTTGCTCAACACATCCGGCATGCCGCCCGCCACAGCCTCAGCTTCGCTTTCGGCGAGCTTGGCGGCATCCCAGATTTCAAAATGGCTGCCCATACCCAGCAGCATCACGTCGCGCTGCAGGCCGACGGCGGCGCGCAGCTCCGGCGCCACCAGGATGCGGCCGGCGGTGTCCAGCTCCACGTCCTGGGCGTTGCCCAGGAAAATGCGCTGCCACGCCCGGGCCGACATCGGCCAGGCGGCGATCTGCTCGCGATGCGCCTCCCAGGTCGGACGCGGGAAGAACAGCAGGCAGCCATGCGGATGGCGCGTCAGCGTGGCGCGCCCTTCGCACTGCACAATCAGGGCGTCACGATGCTTGGCCGGAATGGTCATCCGTCCTTTGGCATCGAGATTGAGTGCTGACGCGCCCTGAAACACTGTGTTTTTCCTTCGCCCGTAGCGAGTGAGATTGCTGATGGGGTGTTCGTCGATGGAGCGGAATGCAAATGAATTTGCAAAATGCCCCACAAAAAAACACTTTTTGACACTGCCGCCCACTTTAGAGGATGCACTAATACAGGTCAAGCGGTATACGTGCGCAGAAACGGGGATTTTGCCAATAACTTCAAAGACTTAGCGCACATCCTTAAAACGCGGCCGCGGGGAGTTTTTCGAGGAAAATGAAGGACTTAGAATTTACATTGAATGTGCAACCTGAGATATACACATGTGTTTATCGTCAAAATTGCGTAACGGCGCGGATTTGCGCGCGATGCCCGGGCCCTCACGCCGGGGTCGTCATGACCGCAGGCCGGTCGATGAATTTGCGAGTGCGTGAAAAAGCAGAATGGATTTTGCGGCGCTGCCAGAGTTCTTCGAATTATGTAACGAACGCGTTTTTATTTTGACTTGGACGCCGACCTACTTTTACTATCCGATGTTTTGGGAATATCGATTCAAGAAAACGGACTTTGCAAGGCCGTCGCCAACACATCGATATTTTTCAATTGAGGGGGGACCCGACCATGCCAGATCGGCTGAAAACGCAGATAGGGCTTGCGGATCCGCCGCATTCCAGTGCTAAAATCTCGGCACCTTAACAGTGAAAGGAATTTTAAAGTGAACAAATCTGAATTGGTTGACGTTATCGCCGCCGACACCGAGATCTCCAAGGCTGCAGCTCAGCGCGCGCTGGACTCCGTCATCGAGAACATCATCAAGGCCGTGACCAAGGGCGATACCGTGCAATTGGTTGGCTTCGGTTCCTTCTCGACCGGCAAGCGCGCTGCCCGCACCGGCCGTAACCCGCAAACCGGCGAAGAAATCAAGATCGCCGCTGCGACCACCGTCAAGTTCTCGGCTGGCAAGGCTTTCAAGGAAGCCGTCAACAAGAAGAAGAAGTAATTCATGAATTTGAATGCCATGAACCTGGGGTTCATGGCATTCAAATGCGGCAATGCCCGCAAGCTTGCAGTTCCGCAGCGCCTCCCCCTCCCTCCGTAGTACGCCGCAGCGCAGCCGTCCACTTTCGCGGACCGGCCGTCGATTCGGTTCTTCCCCGCTCCTCCTACAGGTAGTGCAATTCCAGCGTCAGCGAGCCATCCAGGTTGGCGTCCTGCTTCACTTCGCCGATCGCATTGACGACAGGCCGAATGCGCAGCATGCCGCTCAGGTTGCCGATCGGCGCCGGCGTCAGCGCGCCGCGCTCGGCCCAGGCGTTGACTACACCGTGACGGATCTGGCCGCCGCGGCGGCGAATCCAGCTGGTGCCGTTGGCGGCCGCTGAAATGGTGTCGACATCGTGGCCGTCGGCCGTAAAGGTTCCCGGCACGAAGCGCGCCTCGTAGCCGCCCAGATCGTGCCCCAGGTCACTTCCCAGACCGAACACGTCTTCCGGCGCGGCGGGCTCGGCTTCACCGAGGTCGGCACCGATGTTGCGGTCGGCGCTGTGACGCTGGTTGTCGTAGGGACTCACGCCCACGCGGGTGCGGACATCGCAGGCGATGCTGAAGCGAAATTGCTTGGCCGGCAGGGCCAGCCGCTTCTTGTTCTTGAACGCCGACGACGGGATCACGCCGAAGTTGACCTCGGCATCGGCGGCAAAGGACGGCACGCAGGCGCCCGGCCGGATCACTCCGGTGACGCGCAGCTCGGCAGGGGATGCGGCAAGAGCGTTGGCGCTGGCCAGCGCCATGCCAAACAGAACGGTGCGACGTGCACGTCTCATAAGCGACTCCAGGGATAGGGAACACGGAATTCGGTGGCTGGATCGGGGCTTGTGGCCTGATCCATATTCGAATTATGGACAAACAAAATTCGAGCATGAATAAGAAAAATCTCAAAAACGGGACCGTGGCGAACCGGCATCATCCTTGCCCCTCCAAGCCCATTCCGGCAATCCTCACTGCCCGTTTGCGATACAGCTACCGGCGCCGACAAGCAATACAGTCGACCGCGACCGCCGATTTCCCGTTGACCCGCCACCACGGCGGGCAAAAGTGGATAAAATGAATTTGTACCTTTTGGTACAGAAAATCATACACCCGATGAAATCGCCGCTCGCCGGCCACACAAGGAGCCCTGCCATGACTACCGAACAACGTCCTCCGCTGCCGCCCTTCACGCTCGAGACCGCCATCAAGAAGGCGCGCGCCGCCGAGGACGCCTGGAATTCCTGCGATCCCCAGCGCGTCTCGCTGGCTTACACGCAGGACAGCCGCTGGCGCAACCGCGCCGACTTCGTCACCGGGCGCGCCGAGATCGTCACGTTCCTGAGCCGCAAGTGGAAGCGCGAGCAAGAGTACCGACTGATCAAGGAAGTCTGGGCCTACGAAGGCAACCGCATCGCCGTGCGCTTCGCCTACGAGTGGCGCGACGACTCGGGCAACTGGTTCCGCTCCTACGGTAACGAGAACTGGGAATTCGACGAACACGGCCTGATGCGCGCGCGCCATGCCTCGATCAACGATCTGCCGATCGCCGAGAGCGAGCGCAAATTCCACTGGGATCGCTCGGCGCCGCGCCCGGCCGATCACCCCGGCCTGTCCGACCTGGGACTTTGATGGTCACGGGCAAGACCGCCATCGAGCGCGCCGCGCTGGTGCCGGTGCTGGCGGAGGTGTTTCGCGCCCACGGCTTCGACGGCGCCAGCCTGGCGCGGCTGACCGAGGGCAGCGGCCTGGGCAAGGGCAGCCTGTATCACTACTTCCCGGGCGGCAAGGATGAGATGGCGCAGGCGGTGCTGGCGCACATCGACGGCTGGTTCGAGTTGAATGTGTTCGCGCCGCTGCGCGACGGGGAGGACACGGCCGCCGGCGTGGCGCGCATGTTCGATGAATGCGGCGATTATTTCCGCTCCGGCCGCAGGGTCTGCATCGTCGGGGTGTTCGCGCTTTCCTCCACGCGCGACCGCTTCGCGCTGGCGGTGAAAAATTATTTCACCGCCTGGGCTTCGGCCCTGCACGGCGCGCTGCTGCGACTCGGACACGCCGAGCTGCCTGCGGCCGAACTGGCCGAGGACATCGTCGGCGCCATCCAGGGCGCGCTGGTATTGGCGCGCGCAGTGGATGACCCAGAGGTATTCGCACGTACCTTGCAACGCCTGCGGACGCGGGCGCTGACGCCTTAGGCGAACTCAACGGCAAAACGCCGCCGCACCGGATGCCATCGGTGCGGCGGCGTTTAATTGTGTGCTGCGAAAGATCGATCAGGCACCCAGATCGGCCAGCGGATGCTCCGCCTTGCTCCAAGGATCGTCGAAGAAGCCTTCCACCCACGCCGGCGTGGCATCGGCCAGCGAGGCCGGCTGCCATTGGGGTTTCTGGTCCTTCTCGATAATCAGCGCACGGATGCCCTCGACGAAGTCGGGGCGCGTCGCGCAGTGCAGCGACACCACAAACTCCAGTCGGAACACCTCGGCCAGCGACAGGTGGCGCACGCGCTTTTGCAGCGCATAGCCGAGCCAGGCCGAGCCGGGCGCGCCGGCGCGCAGCGTGGCAACGGCCTTTTGCAGCCAAGCGTCGTCGGTCTGCAGCGAGAGGATGGCATCGACGATCTCCGGCAGCGTGACGCGGCGGCACAGTGCGTCGATCTGGTCGTAGTGGCTGCGCAGGTTGGACGGCGCGAACACGGTCACGCCGTCATGCAGCGAGGCGGCCTCGGCGTCGGCCAGCACGCGGTCGAGCAATTCGGCGTCGCGGCCGTGGCCCCAGTCCTGCGCCAGCAGGGCGTCGATCACCGACTGCTTGCCGGCATGCGCCACGCGGTAGTCGGCCAGACCGGCGAACACCGCGTCGGCGGCATTGAGCTGCGCCCCGGTCAACGCCAGGAACACGCCGGTCTTGCCCGGCATGTGCGCCAGGAACCAGCTGCCGCCCACGTCCGGATACAGGCCGATGGTGATCTCCGGCATCGCCAGGCGCGATTTTTCGGTCGCCACGCGGTGGCTGCATCCGGCCATCAGGCCGATGCCGCCGCCCATCACGATGCCGTGGCCCCAGCACAGGATGGGCTTGCCGAAGGTGTGGATCAGGTAATCCAGACGGTATTCGTGCTCGAAGAATTCGGCGGCGTAGCGGTTGCCGCGGATATCGCCGCGCTCGGGCGAGGCATGGTGCTCGCGCATGGTGCGGTACAGCTGCTGCAGGTCGCCGCCGGCGCAGAAGGCTTTCTCGCCCTGGGCTTGCAGGATCACCAGCGCCACTTCGGGATCGGCCTGCCACTTGCGCAGCTGCGGCGTCAACAGATTCACCATCTCCAGCGAAATGGCGTGCAATGTCTTTTCGGAAGCCAGCGTGGCAACGCCGATGCGGCGGCCGTTGCCGGCAGCCAGCTCTTCAAACAAAACCGGTTGGGTCATGGGTGGGGTCCTGACGTGTCTCGCGCAGTCCCGCAGCGTTCACGGGCCGCTGTGTAGTTATGAATACGCCGCCGGTGATGGCGGCGCCGCTGCCGTGGCGAACACGCGGCGTGGCGCCGCGCATCCGGGAAATCAATGAAGCAGGCCGGTAGGCCGGATTCTGTTACGGCGGTTACCCGCTATGACAGCCATTCCTCTAGGCGCCGGATTGCCCCGGCGCTCAAGCTTTCTACCCGCACGCTCCGCGAGCAACATCATCGCGTGCCTATTTGAAATTGCTCCGGGTGGAGGTTACCGCGTTTCACCGTAACTTAATACGCTCGTCTCTGTGGCCCTGTTCCTCGCCTTATGCCGGTTTGCACCGGGGTTCGGCGGACGGCCGTTAACCGTCACCCTGCTCTGTGGAGTCCGGACCTTCCTCCCGCCGCGCCCTTGCGAACGCGACCAGCGGCTGTCTGGCCTGCATCAGCCGCTATTGTAGCGCAGCATGGGCGCGCTACCCGCGAAAGCCTTCGCAAAATGGTTTTGCAGCCATGCACATGCGGCGTCGAATCCCTCAAGTCGCGCGTGCGTTCGGCCGTTAATTCCGTTATAAAAAGGCATCGAAACATCGAGACATCGCCGATCAAGCGCGCCCCCATCATGATGGCGCGCAGGTCAATCCGGAGGCATCTTGAACAAACGCCTGACGCTGCAACGGCTCCTCGCGCTCTGCCTGCCGCTGGCGGGGACCTCGCGCGCCTTGGCCCGGCCGGAGAACGCCGTGGTGCCGATCGGCTACGCCGGGCCGCTCTCGGGCAGCTCGGCCAAGGCCGGTCGCAGCCAGCTGCATGCCATCGAACTGGCGCTGCAGGAAATCAACCAGCGCGCGCCCAGGTTGAACGGCGGCAAGGTCACCTACCAACTGGTGGTCGGCGACGACCGCGGCGATGCGCGCACTGCGGCGCTGGTCGCGGACTATCTGGTGCGCTCGCAGGTGGCGGCGGTGATCGGACACTGGAGCACGGCGGCCAGCCTGGCGGCCGCGCCGATCTATGCCGCCGCCAGGCTGCCCCAGATCGCCCCCGGCTCCTCCGGGCGCCAGTACACGGCGGAAGGTTTTCCGGGCGCCTTTCGCATCATCGGCCATGACGACGACGGCGGCGCCTACCTCGGCGGCTACGTCGCGCGCACGCTGGCCTTGCGCCGCGTCGCCGTGCTCGAGGACGACAGCCTGTTCGGCCGCAACCTGGCCCTCGCCTTCATCGGCGGCCTGCGCAACAACGGCATCGAGCTGGTGGCGCAGGAGCGCGTCAGCGCCAAGAGCTCCGACTTCAATCAGCAACTGGGCCGCATCCAGACCAAGAATCCCCAGCTGCTGTTCTTCGCCGGCCTCGGCGCGCAAGCCGCCATCCTCGCGCACAGCATGCGCCGCATGCGTGTGGATGCCACGCTGATGGCCGCCGGCGGCACTGCAGGCCCGCTGTTCATCGAGCTGGCGGGCGTGGATGGCGTAGGCACGCTCGCGCTCGCGCCCGGGCAACAGGAAGAGAAGATGCCCGGCTGGAAAGCCTTCGAGAAGAAATACCGGGCGCAATACAGCGAAGACATCGACCGCCTCGCGCCTTTTGCCTACGACGCCGCCCACATACTCGCAGCCGCTGTGCAAGCCGTCGATTCGACCGAGGGGCCGCGCCTGATCGCCGCCCTGCATGCGATGCGCCATAACGGCCTGACCGGCGTCATCGCCTTTGATGAACAAGGCAACCTGCGCAACGCCGCCTACACGCTGTATGTGCTGATGCAAGGCAAATGGATGCCGGTGCACAACTTCGGCGGCGCCGGGCGCTGAACGCCGTGCGCCGGCCATGCCTGGCAGCGCCGCAACCATGCCGATTCGGCATGTGACACCCCGATTGAATCTTCGTATAGTCTGCCGCGATAGGGGGCGCAGCGCGTGCTGGCGCCGATTGCAAGCAAACAAGGGACACCCTGCCGGCGTCATGCGCCATGCCGGGCGCGACCCGCCACTGAATTCGACAGCACACATGCATATCTGCGTACTGGGCGCCGGCGTGATCGGCGTGACCACTGCCTGGCGCCTGCTGCAGGACGGCCACCAGGTCACCCTGGTCGACGGCCGCGACCAGGCCGGCGCCGGCACCAGCCAAGGCAACGGCGCCCAGCTGAGTTATTCCTACGTGGCCCCACTGGCCGACCCGTCGGTCTGGTCCAAGTGGGCCTACTACATGTTCAGCAGCGAGTCGCCGCTGACCATCAAGCCCACGCTGGATCCGGCCCAATACCGCTGGCTCTATGAATTCCTGCGCTGCTGCAACGCCGACCGCGTGCGCCGGACCACCATCGAGCTGCTGCAACTGGCCTTCTTCAGCCGCGACCAGTTGAAGCAGTGGAACGACCAGCTCAACCTGCGCTTCGATTACCAGAGCTCCGGCAAGCTGGTGATGTACACCGACGCCGCCGGCCTGGAGGGCGCGCGCAAACAGGTACAGTTCCAGTCGCAATTCGGCTGCGAACAACAGGTGCTGGACGCCGCCGCCTGCATCGCTATCGAGCCGGCATTGGGCAAGTCGCAGCGCGACTGGGTCGGCGGCGTCTATACCCCCAGCGAAGAGGCCGGCGACTGTCCGCAGTTTTGCCGCGCGCTGGTGGCGGCCATGCAGGCCCACCCGCAATTTCGCTTCATCGGCAGCGCCCGGGTCGCCCAGGTGCGCATGCAAGCCGGCGCGCTGCACGCGGTGCAAGCCGGCAACGAATGGGTGGAAGCAGATCGCTTTGTGCTCTCGTTCGGCCCGGAGAGCCCGGACTTCGCGCGCCTGGTCGGCCTTAAGCTGCCGCTGTATCCGCTCAAGGGTTACAGCATCACCGTGCCGCTGCAGGATGAAGCCAGCCGCGCCGCCGCGCCGCAGGTCTCTATCACCGACATCGCGCGCAAGATCGTCTACGCGCGCCTGGGTGAACGCCTGCGCGTGGCCGGCCGCATCGAGCTGGTCGGCATGGAGCGCTCGATCCCGCAGCGCGCCGTCGAGGAGCTCAAGACCGGCGTGCGCGAACTGTTCCCCGCTTGCGGCCTGGGTGAAGATGCCACACTGTCGCCCTGGAGCGGCTTTCGTCCGGCCACGCCCAGCGGCGTACCCATCGTCGGCCCTTCGCCGGTGGGCAACCTGCACCTCAACCTGGGCCAGGGTGCGCTGGGCTGGACGCTGGCCTGCGGCAGCGCCGCGCTGGTGGCCGACCAGATCGCCGGGCGCAAGAGCGCGATCGACGACGCCGCCTTCCGTTACGCGTAACGCCCGGTCCGGCTGAAGAAGTTTCATGCCGGGCTGAGAAGCTTTCACCGTGAGCCGCAATGGCGCACCGCTACTGGCGGCGCGCCATTTTTGTTGGCCTCGCCGCGCAGCAGGATGCGCCCGTTCGGTCTACCATTAGCCGACGCGGATCGACGCGCCGCGCACCACAACCAACGGAGACTGAACATGCGGGAAAACCGGCTGCGCACCTTGTTCGCGCAAAAGAAGCTGGCCTTGAGCGGCTGGGTGTCGATGGGCAATTCGCTGCTGGCCGAAGTGGTGGCTAACAGCGGCTACGACGCGGTGACGGTGGACCTGCAACACGGCCTGTTCTCGGTCGAGTCGGCCATCCCCATGCTGCAGGCGATCTCCACCACCGAGGCAGTGCCGCTGGTGCGCTGCGCCGACAACAACCTGGCCGAAATCAACAAGCTGCTCGACGCCGGGGCCTACGGCGTGATCTGCCCGCTGGTCAACACCGCCGCCGACGCCGAACGCTTTGTGCGCGCCTGTCACTACTCCCCGCGCGGCGGGCGCAGTTACGGCCCCGCGCGCGGCTTCATGTACGGTGGCGCCGACTATTTCACGCACGCCAACCGCACCATCCTGACCCTGGCCATGATCGAGACCAACGAGGGCTACGCCAACGCCGAAGCCATCTTGAAGGTGCCGGACCTGGACGGCATCTTCATCGGCCCCAGCGACCTGGCCATCGAAATGGGCCTGGCGCCGGACGCCTACGAGACCCAGGAGTTGAACGACGCCATCCGCTCGCTGGTAGCGCTGGCGCGCGGGCTCGGCAAGTACGTCGGCATCTTCGCCGGCACCATGGAGATGGCCCGGCGCGTGAAGGAGTTCGGCATGGACCTGGTGGTGCCCGGCACCGACATCCAGCAACTCAAGGCCGAAGGCGCGCGCCGCATTGCCGCCCTGCGCTGAACCCATTTCCAGTTCAGGCTGGTGAAAATTTCGCATTCGGCTCAATAGTTCCGAAAGGCAACTTTAAGCAAAGCGTGGATGGCAGCCTTCGGTGATCATCGAAAACTGCGCGCACGAAATTTGAGAATGATCCTATATAAGCCATCTCCCCCGCTCCGGATAATCCACCGGACTGGGGAAACGCCGGCTGTCCGGCTGCTCCCGCAAAGGAACAGCCATGCACACCGAACTCTCCTCGCCGCCGACCTGTCGCCGCACTCCCCTTGCCCGCCTTCGCGCCTTGCTGGCCGCGCCGCTGCGCAGCGACCTGCTGTGGTTGGCGAGCTGCGTATTTGCCATGCTGGCCATCCTGCTGCTGGTCGACCTGGCCGTCGAGCATTTCCTTCCTCCGGCGCCGGCGGTGAGCGCACGCGTCGCCTCCTCCGGCGTCGCGCCGGCCGACAAGAAGGTGCTCTACCGCGCCTGCGTGCGCGAAGCGCGCGCACGCTCGCTGCCGGTCAACCCCTATCCGCCGGAAGGCGAAAGCGTCTCCTTCGTCCATGAACGCCAGCAACTGTTCAAGCGCACCGAAGCGCTGGAGGCCGACGTCGACGACATGAGCGTGGACAACGGCTGCCAGGTCAAGCTGCGCGCCAGCGGACGCATCGAGACCGCGCCGGCCGACGCCGTCCCCCAGGATCTGCGCAAGATGACGCAATGGCGCCCAAGCCATAGCGACGCACTGGATGCAGCGCTGGCTGAAGCCGACAGCGAAGCGCCGCGTTGCCCGCTGCAGCGCGACGTCTCCCTGCAAAGCCACTACATGCTGCTCAAGCTGTGCAACATCGAACGCCGGCCGGCAGCGCAGCGCCCGGACGAGGCTCGCAGGAAGCCGTCACGCGTCATCCGGCAACCGACCACCTGATCTCCTGCGCCGATAAAAAAGCCGCGGCAATCACCGCGGCTTTTTTCGTGCCTGCGCTTCAAAGAAACGCCGGATCCATCACCCCTTCGCCACGCGGCCAAAGAACGGATAGTTGGGATCGTTGTAGCCGTGGGTGGACGCATGGCCCGGCGTCACCAGGCCGTCCACCAGCGCTTCTTCCTCGGCGCTGATCTTCAGGTCGACGGCGGCGTAGTAGTCCTCCATCTGGGTCAGCGTGCGCGGACCGGCGATGACGCTGCTGATGGCCGAGTTGGCCAGCACCCAGGCGGTGGCGAACTGGCCCAGCTTGACGCCGCGCGCCTCGCAATGCTGCTGCAGCGTCTGCGCGATCACCAGCGACTCTTCGCGGAACTCGGTTTCCATCATGCGCTTGTCGCCGCGACCGGCGCGGGTGTCCTCGGC
This sequence comes from Herbaspirillum sp. LeCh32-8, assembly GCF_017814915.1. GTDB lineage: Bacteria > Pseudomonadota > Gammaproteobacteria > Burkholderiales > Burkholderiaceae_D > Herbaspirillum. The sequence continues at coordinate 262,042 of NZ_JAGIPZ010000004.1, forward strand.
CGGCTTCTGGCCCGGCTGGTATTTGCCGGTCAACACGCCGCGCGCGATCGGGCTGTAGGGCACCACGCCCAGGCCGTAGTTGGCGCAGGCCGGCAGGATTTCCACTTCCGGCTGGCGATTCAGCAGGTTGTAGTAGGGCTGGCACACCAGCGGCAGCGGCACGCCGTTCTTCTCGCACAGGCGCACGATCTCGGCGATGCGCCAGCCGCGGAAGTTGGACACGCCGAAGCCGCGGATCTTGCCGGCGCGGATCAGGTCACCCAACGATTGAACCGCCTCTTCCAGGTTTTCTTCCTGGTAGTCGCGGTGCATGTAGAGGATGTCCAGGTAATCGGTATCCAGGCGACGCAGGATGTTGTCGGTCTCGCGCAGGATCCAGCTGCGCGAATAGTGCGACTCGTTGGGCGCGCCGCTCATCGAGTTGCCCAGCTTGCTGGCCAGCACCCAGTGGTCGCGTTGGCCGCGCAGCAGCTTGCCGACGATCTCTTCCGACTTGCCCTTGGTGTAGACGTCGGCGGTGTCGATGAAGTTGACGCCGTGTTCGCGCGCTGACGCGACGATGCGGCCGGACTCTTCAAAATCGGTCTGGTCGCCGAACATCATGGAACCCAAACACAGTGCCGAAACCTTGAGGTTGCTCTTGCCGAGGCGACGATATTGCATGCTGTCTCCGTTGAAGTAAGTGGATGAAAAAACGATGTCACGCACCGAAGCGGCGCATGACATGCAAAGGGGAATGAGGCGGCGCGTGGAAGATTTTAGCCGCGTACGCGATTGCGCGCAGACGGCCAAGCGAGCGGAGCCTCACAGCACCGGCGCCTCTTCCTCCAGCCAGCGCCGCTTGTCGCGCAGCGGCGGTGCGCCGAACAGGCGGCTGTATTCGCGGCTGAACTGCGAGGAGCTTTCGTAACCCACGGTATGTGCGGCCAGCGCCACGCTCATGTCGGCGGTCAAAATCAGCTTGCGCGCCTCCTGCAGGCGCAGGTTCTTCTGGTACTGCAGCGGGCTCATCGCCGTCACCAGCTTGAAGTGGTGGTGCAGTGACGACACGCTCATGTGCACGTCGCGCGCGATGTCCTCCACCCGCAGCGGCTGGTCGTAGCCATCCTTCATCAGGCGGATCGCCTTGGCGATGCGGTTCATCTGGCTGTCCTGCAATACTGTCTGGCGCAGCAGCGCGCCTTGGCCGTTCATCAGCAAGCGGTACAGGATCTCGCGCCGGATCATCGGCGCCATGATGGGAATGTCGCGTGGCGACTCGTGCAGGCGCAACAGCCGCAGCACCGCGTCCAGCAGCTCGGCGTCGAGCCGGTTGACGTACATGCCGCGCGCGGCGGTGTCGGCGGCGACCGCCTGCGGCAGGTTCTCGTCGCCGATCAGCGCGCCGATCTCGCGCGTGTCCAGCTCCAGGCGCAGGCCGAGGTAGGGCTCTTCCGGGCTGGAGATGGTCACCTTGCCCACCACCGGCAGGTCCACCGAGGCCACCAGGTAATGCATGGGATCGTATTCGTAGACTTCGTCGCCGATGAAGAGGCGTTTGGAGCCCTGCGCGATCACCGCGAACACCGGCTTTTGCACTGCGTGCTTGGGCCCGGTCGGACAGGTGATGCGGTAGATGTCGAGGCCTTCGATGGCGGTGGCCAGTGTGCCTTCGACGCCTTCGGTGTAGCGTCCGATCAGGTGCAGCAGCTCCTGCTGCATCGCCTGGAAGCGGGCGTCGTCGCCGGCCGCCGGTTCTGTCGCGGGCTCTGCGGACGTTGTCCCGGCCGCGCTGGCGGCGGGTTCGTAGACGGCATGTTCGTTCAGGTCCATGGAGGCTCCCTTTCAATGAGGCACCAGCTTAGCGCAACTGGACTACTTGCCCGATTCTACGCCCAAAGTCTTGCAGGAATAGGCAAGAAATCGGCAGAATTAGGTATGCTCGCGATCCTTGAACGGGCAGAACATCGCGCCACAAAGCCTTTCAATCGTGACCAAGCGTGCCCTCACTCAATATCCAGCGGGGCAAAGAAATTGCCCAATTATCGTCAATTTGCAGAATCAGGCAGAAATTCCGCAGCTTTCGGCACGAAAATTTTGCTGCACCCGCGCATAATCCTCTCCACGCTAAGACCCGCTTATTCACGATGGACCAAGTGCCTGCGCCGCCCCGATTGCGCGCGCCGAAACCGCACCATCGACACCGGCCGTGACGGCCCCGCGCAGCATCTGCAGCACCAGCAATAACAGCCGTACCCGCAACACCCGCATCCGGCGCAAGTCAGCGCGCCGATTCTTCAACACCCGATTTTTCCCGACTCTTCACCGACATCGCGCCGGCGGGGATGACGCTTTCCGACTCATGCAAGCCGCCCCGCGCGGCCTGCAGGGAGCAGTGCCGGCGCGAGAAACCTGCAGCAACAGAAACACGAAAGGGAGGCCAGCGATGCATCACACCAGCCTGATTGAACAACGCCCGTCAGAACACGCTCTCGGCGATGTTGTGCTGCTCGACCACGTTGCGCACGGTGGTCGGCTCGGCCTTGTTGACGAAGCGGCATTCGCCTTCGACCATTTCCATGCCCATGGTGCAGGCCTTGTGCAGCGGACAGGTGGAGAACAGCTCGGCCACCCAGTCGACGAAGGCGCGCACCTTGGGCGAGAGGTGGCGGTTGTGCAGGTAGACCACCGAAATGGGCAGCGGCGCCGGCTTCCACTGCGACAGCAGCTCGACCAGGCGACCTTCCTCGAGATGGCGCGCCACCATGTAAAGCGGCGCCTGCACCAGGCCGAAGCCTTGCAGCGCGCATTCCACGTAGGCGTCGCCGTCGTTGACGGACAGCTTGCCGTCCATCTTGACCTCGCGCGTCACGCCCTCGACCACGAAGTCCCAGTCGATGGTGCGGCCGGTGCGGCTGGAGAAGTAATGCACCGACTTGTGCTGCTGCAGGTCCTCGATGGTGTGCGGCACGCCGTGGCGCTCCAAATAGGACGGGGCGGCGCAGGTAACGGTCTGGAAGGTGCCGATGCGGCGCGCCACCATGGACGAATCCTGCAGCTCGCCGATGCGGATCACGCAGTCGACCGCCTCCTGGACCATGTCCACTGGGCGATCGCCCATGCCCATGACCAGCTCGATGTCCGGGTACTTAGTGTAGAAGTCGCACAGGTTGGGCAACAACAACAGGCGCCCGACCGAGGCCGGCACGTCGATACGCAGCCGGCCCTGCGGCCCGCGGGTGACATTGCGGAAGGATTGTTCGGTCTCGTCGACGTCGGCCAGGATGCGCACGCAGCGCTCGTAGTAGGCCGCGCCGTCGGGCGTGAGGCTGATGCGGCGCGTGGTGCGGTTCAGCAGGCGCACCTGCAACAGGCTTTCAAGGCCCTGGATGATGGTGGTGACGGTGGTGCGCGGCAGGTTCAGATTGTCCGCTGCTCGCGTGAAACTGTTGGCATCCACCACGGCGGCAAACACCTGCATGGCCTGAAAACGGTCCATCGCTCTCTCCTTTCGACCGCCCGTCCGGCGGCAGCCGGGGCGGCAAGCGGGGGCGCATGCAATGCCGGTATGCACAGCGCGTCGCCCCCGACGCACCGGCTTGCCCTTGAGGAACGGTCATTCGTCTATTACAGCGAAAACCATGGCAATTCCATACAAATTACGCCAACACAGAGGAAATACAAGTTTTCCCTGCAGGGCTGGAACCGGCTGACGACGGCCCTGACCGGCGGCATCGACTTCGTCTTCAGCGTCCTCCTGGGCCGTATTTTGACGAATATTGATGCCGCGATTGTTCGGAGTTGGCGAACAGTGTTGTTGGATTATATGTGTTTATTTGAGACCGTGCTGTGGCGCACAATCCGGTTCAACTTAGGACAGGTGGCTTCGGCCCAGGCGCACATCATGCAAGGCTCGCATTCCCTCAACATTCGCGATTTCTTCGTTCCCGGCCCGCTGGGACGCATCCCCGTGCGCCTGTACGACCCGGCGCAGGATGCTGCCCCGGCCGACGACAAGCGTCCGCTGGTGCTGTATTTCCACGGCGGCGGTTTCGTCAGCGGCTCGCTGGAAGATGCCGACGCGCCGGCCCGCTTCATCGCCCAGTACAGCAACAGCGTGGTGCTGTCGGTGGGGTACTCGCTGGCGCCGGCCAAGCCCTTCCCGGCCGCGCCGGAAGACGCCTACGCCGCCGCCGTCTGGGCCCACAAGAATGCCGCCGAACTCAACATCGACATCGACCGCATCGTCGCCGCCGGCGACGACGCCGGCGGCGGCCTGGCCGTCAGCCTGACCATGATGAGCCGCGACCGTTGCCAGAAACCGCTGGCCGCGCAGGTGCTGATCAGCCCGATGCTGGATCCAAGCATGCGCATGGTCGGCGACGCCGCCCGCATGAAGTCCGACCTGACCGTCGAAAAGTGCGCCGCCGCTTACCGCCAATACCTGCCGCAAACCATGCAGCGCCTGCATCCGTACGCCGCGCCGCTGGAAGTGAGCCGCCTGGCAGGCCTGCCGGCCGCCTTCATCGCCACCGCCGAGCGCGACGTGCTGTGCCCGGAAGCGGAGAAGTACGCCTCCAGCCTGATCCTGGCCGGCGTGCACACGCAGGTTTCGCGCTTCGCCGGCATCACGCACGGCGCGCTGCGCACGCACCTGCCGCTGCTCAAAGAGATCGTGAATTTCCTGCGCTGCCGTTTTGCCCGTAACCACAAAGACGACGACAACAACACCGATTACTCCCCGTTCACCCTTCAACCTACTCCCACACTCTGAGGACAAGAACATGAACAGCCCTACCACCCTGCGCAAGCGCTTCGCCCTAACCGCTACCGTCCTGGCCGTGATCGCCCTGACGGTGGGCGGCACCATTTCCGCCATCGGCATCTCGGCCAGCTCCGACGCCCACGCCGCGCCGGCCCCGCAAGCCGCGCCGGTCGACGTGGCCGAAGTGGTCAGCAAGCAGATCATCGACTGGCAAGGTTATTCCGGCCGCATCGAAGCGGTCGACCGCGTGGAAGTGCGTCCGCTGGTCGGCGGCACGCTGACCCAGGTGCACTTCAAGGACGGCGCGCTGGTCAAGAAGGGCGACGTGCTCTTCACCATCGACCCGCGCCCCTACGCTGCTGAAGTCGCCCGCGCCGAAGCGCAACTGGCCGGCGCCGAAGCCCGCGCCGGCTACACCGCCTCCGATCTGGCCCGCGGCCAGCGCCTGCTGGGCGACAACGCCATCGCCAAGCGCGACTTCGAAGAGAAGCAAAACGCCTCGCGCGAAGCCTCGGCCAACGTCGCCGCCGCCAAGGCGGCCGTGCGCGCCGCGCGCCTGAACCTGGAATACACCCAGATCACCGCCCCGGTCTCGGGCCGCATCTCGCGCGCCGAAGTGACGGTGGGCAACGTGGTCAACCCGGGCTCGGGCAATGCGCCGCTGACCACGCTGGTCTCGGTGGCCAAGGTCTACGCCTCGTTCGACGTCGATGAACAAAGCTTCCTCAAGTACGTGAACCCGGCGCGCGCCGCCGGCGCCAACGTGCCGGTCGACCTCGGCCTGGCCAATGAAGACGGCTACTCGCGCAAGGGCAAGGTCGGCTCGATCGACAACCGCCTCGACACCGCCTCCGGCACCATCCGCGTGCGCGCCGTGTTCGATAACGCCGACGGCCAGCTGATCCCCGGCCTGTACGCCCGCGTGCGACTGGGCGGCGGCGCCCCGCATGAGGCGGTGCTGATCGACGAGAAGGCCATCGGCACCGACCAGGACAAGCGCTTCGTCATGGTGGCCGACAAGGACAACCACGCCAACTATCGCCAGGTGCACGTCGGCGCCAGCCAGGGCGGCCTGGTGGTGATCGAGAGCGGCCTGAAGTCGGGCGAGCGCATCGTGGTCAACGGCCTGCAACGCATCCGCCCGGGCGACGCCATCGCGCCGACCGTGGTGCCGATGCAGCCGGAGGCCAAGACCGCCGCGGCCGACGCCAAGCCAGCTGACGGCAAGGCCTGATCGCCCGGCCGCAAAGTTCTCGCATACAAGGAAAAAGCTGCGGATGCCCGCGGCCAAGGACCGTTGCATCCCTAAGGAACCCCAATGAACATCTCAAAATTCTTTATCGATCGCCCGATCTTCGCGGGCGTGCTATCGATACTGCTGCTGCTGGGCGGCGTGCTGGCCATGTTCCAGCTGCCCATTTCGGAATACCCCGAAGTGGTGCCGCCCTCGGTGGTGGTGCGCGCGCAGTATCCCGGCGCCAACCCCAAGGTGATCGCCGAAACCGTGGCCTCCCCGCTGGAAGAGCAGATCAACGGCGTGGAAAACATGCTGTACATGCAGTCGCAGGCCAACAGCGACGGCAACCTGACCATCACCGTCAACTTCCGCCTGGGCGTCGACCCCGACAAGGCCCAGCAGCTGGTGCAGAACCGCGTCTCGCAAGCGCTGCCGCGCCTGCCGGAAGACGTGCAGCGACTGGGCGTGACCACGCTGAAGTCGTCGCCCACGCTGACCATGGTGGTGCACCTGATCTCGCCCGACAACCGTTACGACACCACCTACCTGCGCAACTACGCGGTGCTCAACGTCAAGGATCGCCTGGCGCGCATCCAGGGCGTGGGTGAAGTCGGCCTGTTCGGCTCCGGCAACTACGCCATGCGCGTGTGGCTGGATCCGAACAAGGTGGCGCAGCGCGGCCTGACCGCGTCCGACGTCATCAAGTCGATCCGAGAACAGAACGTGCAGGTCGCCGCCGGCGTGATCGGCCAGTCGCCCAGCTCGCCCGACACCCCGCTGCAACTGTCGGTGAACGCGCAAGGCCGCCTGAAGACCGAAGCCGAGTTCCGCGACATCATCCTCAAGGCCTCGCCGGACGGCGCCACCACCAAGCTGGGCGACGTCGCCCGGGTGGAACTGGCCGCCTCCGAATACGGCCTGCGCTCGCTGCTGGACAACAAACCGGCCGTCGCCATTCCGATCTTCCAGGCCCCGGGCGCCAACGCGCTGGACGTGTCCACGCAAGTGCGCGCAGCGATGAAGGAACTCTCGGCCGACTTCCCCAGCTCGGTGCAGTACAGCATCGTGTATGACCCGACCCAGTTCGTGCGCGCCTCCATCGAGGCGGTGGTGCACACCCTGCTGGAAGCGATTGCGCTGGTGGTGATCGTGGTGATCATCTTCCTGCAGACCTGGCGCGCCTCGATCATCCCGCTGCTGGCGGTGCCGGTCTCCATCATCGGCACCTTCTCGCTGATGCTGGGCTTCGGCTACACCATCAACGCGCTGTCGCTGTTCGGCATGGTGCTGGCGATCGGCATCGTGGTCGACGATGCGATCGTGGTGGTGGAAAACGTGGAGCGCAACATCGGCGCCGGCTTGACGCCGCGTGAAGCGACCTACCGCGCCATGCAGGAAGTCTCGGGCCCGATCATCGCAATTGCGCTGACGCTGGTGGCGGTGTTCGTGCCGCTGGCCTTCATGACCGGCCTGACCGGCCAGTTCTACAAGCAGTTTGCCATGACGATCGCAATCTCGACCGTGATCTCGGCCTTCAACTCGCTGACCCTGTCGCCGGCGCTGGCCGCCATGCTGCTCAAGGGCCACGGCGACAAGCCGGACTGGCTGACCCGCGTGATGGATCGCTTCCTGGGCGGCTTCTTCATCCGCTTCAACCGCTTCTTCAACCGCGCCTCCGACAACTACGGCGGCGGCGTGACCGGCGTGATCAAGCGCAAGGGCGCCACCATGGGCGTGTATGTGGTGCTGCTGGCGGCAACGCTGGGCGTGTCCTACATCGTCCCGGGCGGCTTCGTGCCGGGCCAGGACAAGCAATACCTGGTGGCCTTCGCCCAGTTGCCCAACGGCGCCTCGATCGACCGCAGCGAAGAAGTGATGCGCAAGATGAGCGACATCATGCTGAAAGAACCGGGCGTAGCCAGCGCCATCGCCTTCCCGGGCCTGTCGATCAACGGCTTCACCAACAGCTCCTCGGCCGGCATCGTGTTCGTGGGCCTGAAGCCCTTCGAAGAACGCAAGAGCAAGGAATTGTCGGGCAACGCGATTGCCGCTTCGCTCAACAAGAAGTTCGGCGGCATCAAGGAAGCCTTCACTGCCGTGTTCCCGCCGCCGCCGGTGATGGGCCTGGGCACGCTGGGCGGTTTCAAGATGCAGATCGAAGACCGCGACGCGCTGGGCTATGCCGAGCTGGACAAGGCCGCGCAAGCCTTCATGAAGGCTGCCGCCAAGGAACCGGCGCTGGGCCCGATGTTCTCCAGCTACCAGATCAACGTGCCGCAGTTGGACGTCGACCTGGATCGCGTGAAGGCCAAGCAGCTCGGCATCCCGGTGACCGACGTGTTCAACACCATGCAGATCTACCTGGGCTCGCTGTACGTGAACGACTTCAACCGCTTCGGCCGCGTCTATCAGGTGCGCGCCCAGGCTGACGCGCCGTTCCGCGCCAAGGCCGAGGACATCCTGCAGCTGAAGACCCGCAACGACGCCGGCGAAATGGTGCCGCTGTCGTCGGTGGTGAAGGTCAAGCAGACCTTCGGCCCGGAAATGGTGGTGCGCTACAACGGCTATACCGCCGCCGACATCAACGGCGGCCCGGCCCCGGGTTACTCGTCCGACCAGGCACAAGCCGCGGCCGAACGCGTGGCTGCAGCCACCCTGCCGCGCGGCATCAAGTTCGAATGGACCGACCTGACCTACCAGAAGATCCTCGCAGGCAATGCCGGCGTGTGGGTGTTCCCGATCAGCGTGCTGCTGGTGTTCCTGGTGCTGGCTGCCTTGTATGAAAGCCTGACCCTGCCGCTGGCGGTGATCCTGATCGTTCCCATGAGCATCCTGGCGGCCCTGACCGGCGTCTGGCTGACCAAGGGCGACAACAACATCTTCACCCAGATCGGCCTGATGGTGCTGGTGGGCCTGTCGGCCAAGAACGCGATCCTGATCGTGGAGTTCGCCCGCGAACTGGAAATGCAGGGCCGCACCGCGGTGCAGGCCGCGATCGAAGCCAGCCGCCTGCGTCTGCGTCCGATCCTGATGACCTCGATCGCGTTCATCATGGGCGTGGTGCCGCTGGTGACCTCCTCCGGCGCCGGTTCGGAAATGCGCCATGCGATGGGTATCGCAGTGTTCTTCGGCATGCTGGGCGTGACGCTGTTCGGCCTGTTCCTGACGCCAGTGTTCTATGTGTTGCTGCGCTCGCTGTCGGGCAAGACGCTGCACTCGGCCTCGCACCACGAAGCGCCGATGACCGCCGGCTCGCACGTCCCGCACGTGGCGCATGCCGCCCCGGGTTCGCAGGATGATCGTTGATCGCCTGCCAGATGATGATTGGAGCAAGAAAATGAACGCACTCAACATGAACTCCCTGCTGCGCCCCGTGCGCATCGGTTCGGCCCTGCTGGCGTCGCTGCTGATTCTGGCCGGCTGCTCGGTGGCGCCGACCTACGAGCGCCCCGCCGTCGACACCCCGGTTGCCTTCAAGGAAGCCGGCCCGCAAGCCGGCGAAAACGGCAGCCAGTGGAAATCGGCGCAGCCGTCCGAAGACATCGCTCGCGGCGAATGGTGGAAGATCTTCAACGACGACAGCCTGAACGCACTGGAAGACCGCGCGCAGCACGCCAACCAGGACCTCAAGGCGGCTGCGGCGCGCCTGGGCCAGGCGCGCGCCCTGACCAAGGATGCGCGCTCGGGCTACTTCCCGCAGGTCGATGCCGGCATCGGCGCCACCCGCCAGCGCCCGTCGCCGGCATCGCAAGGCCTGCCGGCCGACGCCAACACCCAGCCGTTCACGCTGTATCGCGCGCAGGCCAATATCTCCTATGAGGTCGACCTGTTCGGCCGCGTCGCCTCCAACGTCGACGCCGCCACCGCCGACGCCCAGCGCAGCGAAGCGCTGTTCCACTCGGTGCTGCTGGCGCTGCAAGCCGACGTCGCCCAGCAATACTTCCTGGTGCGCGAGCTGGATGCGGCGCTGGATCTCTACACCGGCACCGTGAAGCTGCGCCAGGAATCGCTGCGCCTGGTGCAACGCCGCTTCGATGAAGGCGACATCAGCGAAGTCGACGTGGCGCGCGCCAAGTCGGAGCTGGCGTCGGCGCAATCGGAAGCGCTCGGCATCACCCGCCAGCGCGCCACCGCCGAACACGCGCTGGCCATCCTGCTGGGCCGCACCCCGGCCGAGTTCTCGCTGCCGCCGCGTCCGCTGACACGCATCAGCCTGGCGGTGCCGGCCGGCCTGCCCTCGACCCTGCTGGAACGCCGTCCCGACATCGCCGCCGCCGAACGTTCGATGGCAGCGGCCAATGCCCGCGTAGGCGTGGCCAAGTCGGCCTTCTTCCCCAGCCTGAACCTGACCGGCGGCCTGGGCTACGAGTCGTCCCAGCTGGGCGAGCTGTTCAACTGGTCCAGCCGCACCTTCCTGCTGGGGCCGCTGGTGGGCACCGCACTGTCGATGCCGATCTTCGACGGCGGCCGCCGTCAGGCCGGTGTGGACCGCGCCCGCGCCGGCTATGAAGAGCAGGTCGCGACCTATCGCGGCACGGTGCTGAACGCCTTCCGCGAAGTCGAGGACAACCTGGCCAACCTGCGCATCCTGGGCGACCAGAGCCGCGCGCAGGACGAAGCGGTATCCGCCTCGGAACGCGCCGCCAAGCTGTCGCACACGCAATACCAGGAAGGCGCGGTCAGCTACTTCAACGTGATCGACGCCGACCGCACCGTGCTGCAGCAGCAACGCGCCTCGGTCACGCTGGACGGCGAACGCGCCCGCTCCACCGTGAACCTGATTCGTGCGCTGGGCGGCGGCTGGGGCGCGGCGCCTGTGGCGCCGGCAACACCTGCAGCATCGACGCAGCTGTCGTCGTCACAGTAAATCGCCATCGTCCCGGCGCCGCCTGGGACGTGGCGAGCCCGGCAATGCCGGCAACGAACGCTGAACGACACTGGGTTCCTGCTTTCGCAGGAACGACAGGGTGAACAGAAATTGAACCGCAAGCTGTACGAGTCGCGCCGAAAAGGAAGCCTCCTGGCCGGCTGCACATGTAACTTCCACCAGCGTGTCGTCCCCGCGAAAGCAGGGACCCAGCGTCGTTCGTCACGCAAAGACAACCTTGATCCAAGCAAGCCAACAGCAACGAAACAACGGCAACACCCACGCCATTTCATTGAAAAGAGAGAGAACGCCATGTCCATCACCCTGCACCAAGTCAGCGTCCCGGTCCTGATCCGCGGCCTGCAAACCCTGTCCACCCTGCTCGACAAGGCCGAGCAGCATGTCGAAGAACACAAGCTGGAAGCCGCCGAACTGATCGGCGCGCGCCTGTTCGACGACATGTACCCGCTGGCGGCTCAGGTACAGCGCGCCAGCGACACCGCCAAGGCCACCGCCAGCCGTCTCTCCGGCCTGGCCGCGCCCAATTTCCCGGATGACGAAACCACGTTCGACGAACTGCAGGCGCGCATCAACAAGACCATCCACTTCCTCGAAGGCCTGCCGGCCGACGCCATCGACGGCCAGGAGCAACGCGAGGTGAAGATGATGCTGCGCGGCGAAGAACAACTGATGAGCGGCCAGACCTACCTGACCCACTTCGGCCTACCCAACTTCATGTTCCATGTGGTGACCGCCTACGGCATCCTGCGCCACAAGGGCGTCAAGCTGGGCAAGCTGGATTACCTCGGCCTGTAATCACCCACGCTCGCAGGCGCCGATCCGGCGCTGAAAAAGCCGAAGGCCCGCGTCTGCGCGACGCGGGCCTTCGGTGAAGCCAAACTGATCAATGTTTCCCGTGGTACTTCGCCCGCCTTCATCAAGGCGGGCTTTTTTATCGTAGCTGGGTACTCATGTCGGCTACAGGGCGCCGTACTGAAGGTTCAACGCTGTGCTCCGGAAATTACAGATACACCACTTCAATCGTAGCCGAACCGTCCAGTAGAATATCTTGCGTCAGCGAAAGGTTGCTGGCCTTGTCGATGATGGCCTCAACATTGAGCGTGGCGGTAATTGTCTTGTAGGCAGCCGGCACGGTCGAACCGCTGGGAGCAAACGCCTTGATGTAGCTGCCGCTTACGCCAAACAGGCCATTGGTGCTCTTGATCCACCTTCCCGCCTCGCCATACAGCGAATCCGGCGTGGTGCCGTCGGCGCTCACGCTGGCCGGATCGATACGCAGCGTGTAGATACCAATGTTCTTGCCACCTGCAGTGCCCAATCCGAAGGCGGCGAGATCGCCGATGTCTTTGTGGGTCGCGGCGACAGCAACCAGCCCCTTTACCGCCGAGGCCTGACGGTTGTCAACGGCACGATAGCCTACCTTGGCGGCGCTATCGCAACTGATGGTCAGGCTGACACTCTTCTCAGCCAAGGCTGTTGGTGCGTCTGCTTTCAAACTTTGCGTCGGGATGGTGCCGTAGTCGACAACACCGCCGCCGGAGAACGAAGGCGTACAGGCAACGGGCTTGATGACGCCCGTGACCTTCAACTCGGTTGTGCTGGCGGCAAAGGAAGAGGTGGAGGCCAGGGCGGCGGCCAGGGCGGCGAAAGCGATGACGTTTTTCATGATTGTTCCCTTGTTCACATTGGATGGATTCATGGGCATCTCGCTTTCCCCGACTTGGGGTGCTTGATGCAGTAACGTCAGTTTCCAGGTTTGGAGCTCGAATTTATATGAGAATAATCTCAAAATCGGACACATCCTCGATCAATTTACCTCGAATTCGGCGCTCTCTGGCAATGCCAGCCGATTCAAGCCGTTCGCCTCCACCGCAAGGAAGCCGATGTCGGCGGACACAACGGCAGCCGGCACTGCAAGACGATACGCGTGGCGCAATCCACATAAAGACTGTGCCGCAGCAACAACAATCATTCTCGCAACCGACAATAAAAACGGCCCGTCAAATGGGCCGTTTTTATTTGGTCGCAACAAGCAATCTCAATAAGTCTTCTCTACATTCATGAAGCCGCGCCGACGGCGTCATCCCCGGTGATGGCATCCATCCCCGCCCGCTCCAGCAACTCTCGGCAACGCGCGGACAAGCCGGTGACCAGCAGTTTCTTGCCGGCCCGTGCGTAGCGCTCGTCCAAAGTCTGCAACGCAGCGATTGCGGAGTGATCGGCCAGGCGCAGGTGGCGGCAATCCACCACCACATGCTGCGGATCGCTCTGGGTATCGAACAGCTCCAGGAAATGCGCGGTGGATGCGAAGAACAGCGTGCCGTGCGGCGTGTAGGTGCGCACGCGATCGTCGCCCTCGCCCTGGTCGGCGACATCGGCGCGGATCTCGCGCGCGTGCTGCCAGGCGAAGTTGAGCGCGGCGATCACGATGCCGCACAGCACCGCCACCGCGAGGTCGGTCAGGACGGTGATGATGGTGACGGCGACGATTACGACCGCGTCGCTCCTGGGCACGCGACCCAGCACGCGCAGCGAACCCCAGGCGAAAGTCTCCTGCGCCACCACGAACATCACCCCGGCCAGCGCGGCCAGCGGGATGCGCTCGATGGCAGGCGACAGGAACAGGATGAAGAGCAGGATCATCACGCCCGCGACCACGCCGGAAAGGCGCGAACGGCCGCCCGAGCCGAGGTTGATCATGGTCTGGCCGATCATGGCGCAGCCGCCCATGCCGCCGAACAAACCCGACACCACGTTGGCCGCGCCCAGCGCCAGGCATTCGCGGTTGGGCTGGCCGCGGGTGCCGGTGATTTCATCGGTGAGGTTGAAGGTGAGCAGCGTCTCCAGCAGGCCGACGATGGCCATCAGCACCGCGTAGGGGGCGATGATTTTCAGCGTCTCCAGATCCAGCGGCACCGCGGGAACGTGGAACATCGGCAGGCCGCCGGCGATCCTGGCCATGTCGCCCAGCGTGGGCGTGGCAATGCCGCCCAGCTGCGTCAACAGGCCCACGCCCAGGATGGCGGCCAGCGCCGGCGGCACCGCCTTGGTCACGCGTGGCAGGAACCAGGTGATCAGCATGGTGAGCAAGGTCAGGCCCAGCATCACGGCCAGCGACGTGCCCTGCAGCCACTGCGGGCCGCTCGGCGTGTCATGGCGGAAGTGCGCCAGCTGGGCGCTGGCGATCACGATGGCCAGGCCGTTGACGAAGCCCAGCATCACCGGATGCGGCACCATGCGCACCAGCTTGCCCAGGCGCAGCGCGCCGAAGAGCAGCATGATCAGGCCCGACAGCACCACGGTGGCGAGGAAGTATTGCGCGCCGTGCTGCACCACCAGCGCCACGATCACCACCGCCATGGAACCGGCGGCGCCGGAAATCATGCCCGGGCGACCGCCGAAGATGGCGGTGATGGTGCAGATGAAGAAGGCGCCGTACAAGCCCATCAGCGGATTCAACTGCGCCACCAGGGCGAAGGCGATGCACTCGGGCACCAGGGCGAAGGAGGTGGTCAGCCCGGCGAGGAAGTTCTGGCGCAACGAGCGTGCGCGGGAAACGGTATCAGTCATAGTCATGGTCACAGATCGGCCGCCCGCGTATGTGCAGCGTGGCGGCGCAATGAAATTGAAGATGGAAAAACAACGCTATGGCAGCGCTATAGCAGCAGCGCAACAACAACAGCCCGGCAGCGGGAAAACGTTGCGCGCTACGGACTGCCCGACAAGCTCATCCACACAGACGCCGGCTGGGGCGGCCTTCGCGGATCCGGGAAAATCAGGGGCAATCAAGGCGTATGTGCTGCAACGCAGTTCTGGCGGTTCACTACATCGGTAGGCTGGATGTGGGCTGTTGACGCTGGAGACTTGCATGACCGGCAAGTCCCGGCGGGACGGCCATGCGGCGAAGCCGCTATTTTATCGCAATGCAGCAAAGACGGCGCGCAGCCGCGCAGCGTCAACCGCGCGAATACAACACCCGCAGCGCGGTGCGGCGCTCGTCAGGCGCCAGCTGGTTGACCGCGCGCAGGTAAGCGATCGAGGCGTCGCAGGTGGCCTCGGGGTCGGCGGCGCGGCGCTCGGGAGAGGACAGCAGTTTCAGCTGCTCCTGCGGCAGCGGCGCCAGCGCCTTGCGGATCACGCGGGTGCGCTCGGCCAGCGTGAAGCGACCGGCCTTGGCCGGATCGGCGTCGCGCAGCAGGTGCTGGGTCATCGCCAGTTCGCGGTTGGCGAACTCCTGCGGCAGCGCCGATTGCGGCGCCTCGCGACCGGCGGCGACATCGGCGCGCGAGCGCGGATACAACAATTCACTGCAGGCGGCGGCGCTGATGCCGCGCAAGGCCACCGCCTGGTCCAGCAGCAGCTGCTGGAATTCGGCCAGCGATTCGTCGGAGGCGATCGGCAGCAGCTTGCGGCTCAAGACGCCGACCTGCTCGCGCCCCACCGCCAGGATCTCGGCGTCGCTGGCGTGCGCCTGCACGCGCGCCCAGGCCAGGTCGACCATGCGCGCGAAATCCTTGGGGTGATAGCGCGCCATGATGTCGAACAGCGCGCCCTTCTTGAATTCCTCTTCGAGGATGTCGCGCGAGGTGGCGATGGTGGCCAGCTGCGCGGTCTCCCCGCCGGGCGCCAGGCGCGTCAGCACGCCGGCCTGCAGCAGCTGGCCCAGCTCGGGATACCAACTCTTGTCGGACGGCGTGTCGGCGATGTGCGCGACGAACTCCTCCGGCAGGCCGAACTTGCCGTAGGTGTCCAAGGTCAGCTTGCGGTCGAAGCTCTTGTTGATGCGGTCGTCACCGCCCACGGTGTACAGCGTATGAAAGCCGATGTGCGCGCGCGGATCCATGGCGCGGTCGCGCCCGGCCAGGAAGGCCAGCGTGCAGGAGGATGAACACTCCTGCTCCACATAGGTGTTCAGGCCGCGACGGCGGATCACCTCGCCCACCAGCTTGCCTTCGCGCACCCAGCCGCCGGCCGAATACAACACCACCGTGGTGACCGAGGGCTGCGCCTGCAGCATGCGCTCCAAGCCGTCGGCGGCGCCGTCGTTCATGCCGCCCTGCAGCAGGATGGACTTGCCGTCCACACGCACCTGGTAACTCACCGGCGGCCCCAGCTGCTTGCCGCGCGCGATGTCGAACTGTTCGCGCAGGGAGTGCGATGAACGCAACGTGCTGGATACCAGGCTGATGGCGCCGCACACGATCAGGAACTTGACCACCACCTCGGCCCAGCGCCGCCCGCCGCGCGCCACGTGCCGGCTGGCCGACATCCAGCAGCCGCGCACGCCCCAGATCCAGGCGCAATAGCTGAAAGCGGCGATACCCAGCACGCCGGCCACGCCGTAGCGCGCCGGCATGTCATTGGTCAGGCGGGCCAGCACCGAGATGGAGAACGCCGGCAGCAGCGACGACAGCAGCACCGTATGCAGCCAGTAGGAACGGCCGAGCGAATAGTCGCCGCGCCAGTGGCGGCTGAAGAAATTGCCTTTGGGTGGGGAGGTGCGGGTTACTGCCTGAGACACGTGTTACGGTTCCTCGAAGGGCTGTGACTGTCGGTTTGCGGGGCAAGGCGTCAGGATAACCCAGTTGCCGCGCGGGGCACAGTAGCCCTGTTGCAGATCGGGGAAGCGTTGATCTTGCCTGGGCATGGGAGGGACACGGGAGGGGCGCCGAACGACGCCGGGTGCTTGCTTGCGCAGGAACGACAGTCCACCGATGGTGTTCAACACCGTCGCCCCTGCGAAAGCAGGGGCCCAGCGGCGTTGTTTGCACATCAGGGAGACGCTGAACGGCGCCCGATTCGATCATTCGCAAAGGCGGACGAACAGCGTGTCGTGCGCCCCGTCCTCACAACCTCAGGACCAGTCTCCCGGAATGCGCGACAGGTCGACCTCGTCGATCTGGCTGTCATGCATGAACTTGGCGGCGTACTTCTCGTAGATCCGGTGCTTGACGAAGAGGTCGAACAGGTCGGGATCGATGTGGTCGCGCGCCTTGAAGCCGGCCAGGATGTCGACCGCCTCGTTCAGCGTGTTGCCGCGCTTGTAGGGACGGTCGGCCGCGGTGACGGCCTCGAAGATATCGGCCACGGCCATGATGCGCGCCTGCACCGACATCTGCTCGCGCTTGAGTCCCTTCGGGTAACCCTTGCCGTCCATGCGCTCGTGGTGGCCGCCGGCGTATTCGGTCACGCGCGCCAGCTGCTTGGGCCACGGCAGCGACTCCAGCATCTTGATGGTGATCACGATGTGGTTGTTGATGATCTGGCGTTCGGCGTCGTTGAGCGTGCCGGCGCGGATGCGCAGGTTGCCGGCTTCCTCGTCGTCGAGCAGCTTGCGCATCTTGCCGTCCGGTCCGCGCCACTGGCGCTCGGCGATCTCCAGCACGCGCTGCTGGTCTTCGGGCTTCATGCCTTCGGTGCCGACGTTGCTCTTGTGCAGGAAAGCGCGCTCGTCGTCCATCAGCGCGATCTCGGCCTGCAGGCGGGCGTCCAGCTCGGCGGCCTTGTCCGGCGTCAGCAGCGCGCCCAGCGCCAGCTTTTCCTGCAGCACGCGGATCTCGGCATCGCGCTTCAAGACTTCATAACGGGTGTCGACCAGGTGGATGCGATCGAAGATGGTTTCCATCTTGGTCGCCTTCTCCACGATATGGGTCGGCGTGCTGATCTTGCCGCAGTCGTGCAACAGGCCCGCCACCCACAGCTCGCGGCGGTCGGCCTCGGTCATGCGGAAGTCCGCCAGCGGGCCTTCGGTGGTGTCGTGCGCGGCCTCGGCGATCATCATCGCCAGCTCGGGCACCTGCTCGCAGTGGCGGCCGGTATGCGGCGACTTCTCGCCAATGCCGATATTGATCAGCTTGATCAGGCTCTCGAACAGGTTTTCCAGGCGATAGATCAGCTGCTGGTTGGCCATCGCCATGGCCGCCTGCGAGGCCAGCGCCTCGATGAAGTGCTGGTCGGTCTCGGAGAACGGAATCGGCGCGCCGGTGGCGGGATCCAACGCGTTGATCAATTGCAGCACGCCCACCAGTTCGCCCTCGTGATCCTGCATCGGCACGGTCAGGAAGGACTGCGAGTGGTAGCCGTACTTCTCG
Organism: Herbaspirillum sp. LeCh32-8; assembly: GCF_017814915.1. Lineage (GTDB taxonomy): Bacteria > Pseudomonadota > Gammaproteobacteria > Burkholderiales > Burkholderiaceae_D > Herbaspirillum. Next base: position 280,002 of record NZ_JAGIPZ010000004.1, read on the forward strand.
TCGAACATCCGCATGCCGTTGAAGTTGAAGCCGGTGGCCTGGTACACGTCGGGGATGTTGACCGACTCGCGCGTGTTGGCCGCATAGGCCGCCACGGCCGCCAGGTTGGGCTGGCCGTCGGCCAGCGTCAGCGCAATGTTGGGAATCGAGATTGCCTGGCCGCTGCTGCCGCCCTGGTGCATCTTCAGCGTGTCGTTGACCGAGATGTAGAACATCAGGCTGTTGCTGGCCTCGTCGATGCGGTACAGCGTGCCGCCGTCGGCCTGGGTGATGTCCTTGGCGGTCAGCAGAATGCGCTCGAGCAGCAGCGGGATGTCGCGGCTGTTGCCCAGCGCCCGGCTCAGTTCGGTGAGCTGGTCGAGGCGGTAGGAAATGTCGCGATGCTTGCCGTTGACGCCGTTCGGCGTGGCTGGGGTATTGAGGTCGGGGGCGTTCATGCTGCGTGCTCCGCCGCGCATCGGGACCGGCAAGCGCGCACCGGCGAATGCGTGCCCGCTGGGCGCGCTGCGCTGGCTGGATGGCTGACTGCTGCTTGCATGCTGACCCCTGATGCGTTGCGTTTCGGTTTTCTTTCCCCGCATCACTGCGACGCGGGATCTGGCGATTATTGCGGATGCTCTGACGGCATCCTGCGGATTGTATGTCGGCCTGTGGCGGCCGATTGCGGCGAGCTCGGGCCTAAATCGCCTGCAATTCTTCGGCTTGGTTCCGCCTGATGTTTCCGCGCGGATCCGTTTGTCGCAAAAAGCGCAGCAAGAGTGATTCCGCTCAGGTATCTCCGGATTGCTTTAGCAACGTGAATCACTTACCATCAACCACTGTTGCATAGTTTGCTACATTAGTCGCAAACCCAGTCCGGAAGGGGGTTTCCGGGCTGCAACGGATGCCGTGAAAACACCTGAAATCGTTTTCAGCCGGCATCGCGGGGGCATATAAAACTATTTAAAACGGCAAGTCACGATGCGTGTAGAAATCCTTGGTTGCAGCGGCGGTATCGGCGGGAACGGTATGCGCACCACCTCACTTCTGATCGACGGCGACATCCTGATCGACGCCGGCACCGGGGTGGGCGACTTGTCGCTGGAGCGCCTGGCCGCGATCGACCACGTCTTCATCACGCACGCCCACCTGGATCACATCGCCTGCCTCCCGCTGATGGTCGACAGCGTGGGCGAGATGCGCACCAGCCCGATCACCATGTACGCCACTGCGGAAACTTTGGAGATCATTCGCAAGCACATCTTCAACTGGCTGATCTGGCCCGACTTCAGCGTCATCCCCACGCCCGAGCAGCCCTTCCTGCGCTTCGCCACCATCGAGGTCGGCCAGGCCGTGACGATCGGCGATCGCAGCATCACGCCGCTGCCGGCCACGCATACCGTGCCGGCGGTGGGCTTCCACCTGCAGGACCTGTCTTCCGGCGCCTCGCTCGCCTTCAGCGGCGACACCAGCATCTGCGCGCCGCTGTGGGACGCCGTCAACGCCATCGGCGACCTGCGCTACCTGATCATCGAAGCCGCCTTCGCCAACCGCGAGCGCGAACTGGCGCTGCTGTCCAAGCACCTGTGCCCCAGCCTGCTGCTGGATGAGCTGACCAAACTGCGATCGCGCCCGGAGGTGCTGGTCACCCATGCCAAGCCCAGCCAGCTGCAGCAGATCGCCGCGGAAATCACCGCCGGCGACGGGGCACACCGCCCGCGCATGCTGGCGCCTGGCGCCGTGCTGGAATTCTGACGCGCCAATACCGGCAGCCCCCCGCTTATTGCGTGATGCAGGCGTCCAGCTTGGCCGCGCCGATCTTCTGGCCGCCATTATTGGCGTTGTTGGCGATGGCCGGCGGCATCGTCACCGGTACGCCCTGGTTGGGCGGCACCACCACCGGCGCCTGGTTAAAGCCCGGCACGTAGCCGAACTGGCCTGCAGAGAAGACCACCGAGCCGCCCGGATTGCTCAACACAATCGCGCCCGAGGCCACGTCCACGTGCAGGCCGTTGGCCGGCGGCTGGCCGTTCGGAGTCGGCAAGCCGCCGCAATCGTTCTGGCAGAACAGCGCGCCGAAGTGGGTGCCGCGAATACCGATGGTCGCCGTCGGCGTATCGAAATTCACCGCGTCGTGGTTGCGCTTGCCGACCAGGCCGGTCACCGCGCGCAGGCCGCCCTTGACCAGGCCGATGGCGACCGAGTCGTTGGCCGGTTTCTGTTCGTCGTAGACGTACTTCTTCACATCCACTTCACTGGCCGGACGCAGCACGATCTCGGCGTTGTCGAGGAATTTCACGCGGGTATAGGTCTCGCGCTCGGTGATCAGCGTGTCGCCCTCCAGGATGGCCGACTTCACCGCCAGCAGGTTGCGCGTGCCGTCGGCATGGCGCGCGGTCAGCACGCCCGACAGGTGGGTCACCTGCCCCACCACCTTGGACTGCGCCTGCGCCGCGCCGGCCGCGACGCTCATCGCCAACGCCAGGCCCAGCAGCACCAGGCGACGCGAGGCCGCCGCGAACAGATTTGCTTTCAACGATTTCATACTTGGTCCGCCAATACTTTCAATAGGTCAGGTGCACATCGGCAGCTGCTTCTTGCCGGAGGCCTTCTTGCCGTCACCCTCGTCGCCGAAGGTGCCCGACGTGCCGCCGGTGGTCTGCGTGCCATTGCTGGCTTGCTGCACGCTGGTGGTGCTCGAGGTCTCCGACGAGACCGCGGCGCTGCTCACCGTGTTCTGCAGGCTTTGCGTCTGCTGGTTCTGCTGTTGCTGCGCGGTCTGCTGCGCCGCCACGGTCGCTGCTGTATTGGTCGACACCGTCACCGGCGCAACATACGCCACCGGGATCACCGTGCCGCTGCTGGTGGTGATGGCCACGCCCGGTGCATACGTCGGGGTGATCCCGGTGGGCAGCGTCACCGATCCGCCGGGGGCGGTGATATTGGCGTTGATGTTCATCGCGTTGCCGCTCAGGTTGATGTTGCCGCTGCTGGTCGTGACGATGCCGTTGATCACCAGGTTGCTGGTGAGGTCGCCGACGACGCCGGCAACCAGCGAAATGCCGCCGCTGGCGCTGACGCCGCCGCTGCCGATGGTCAGCGGGCTATGCGTGGTCAGGCTGACGGTGCCGTTGGCGGCATTGACCTGACCGGTGCTGTTGATGCCCAGCGTCGCCAGTTTCTGCGCGGTCGTCGGCTGAGGATCGGTCAGGGAGCTGGGCAGGCCGCCGAGGAAGTCGGCGTTGCTGCCGATGGCGGCGGTGCGCATGGCGCCATAGTTCTCGATGCTGACATTGCCGTTGGCGGCATTGACGCCGTTGATCGTCACCGCGCTGGTGTCGGTGGTGTTCAGGTTGTTGAGCAGGGAGATATTGCCCATGCCGCTGCTGTTGGCGGCGAAGGCGGCGATCTGGTTATTGGTGTTGGGATTGCTCAGGTTGATGTTGCCGCTGGCCGACGCGATCAGTTGCTTGGTCACGTGCAGCGAGGTGAACACGGTGCCGCAGCTGCTGCTGTTGTACTGGACGATATCGCCGTTGGTGGCCTCCAGCACCAGATTGGTGGCGGTGATGTTGCCGATCACCAGGTTGCCCGAGTTCTGGCTCAACGCCGCGTCCGCCAGCGTAATGTTGCCGCCGCTCTGGGCGAAGCTCTCGGCCACGTTCAGGCGCGAACCTGCAAGTCCGTTCACCACGCCGCCGGTCACATTCATCGTATCGACGCGCGCCGATCCGTTGAGCACCAACTGGCCGCCCGTCACATTCACGTTCAGATTGGAGCGCGCGTCACCCAGTACCACATTGGTGCTGTAGATCAGCGAAGGCGGTGCGTCGGTCACAACAAACGCCTGTTCTCCATAGTAGCTATATCCCGACACATTCAAGGTGCCCGTGCCGGTCGTGGTGCCGGACAAGGTCACGTTGCCGTCTTGGGCGTTGAGCTGGCCGAGGATCTGCGTATTGGCGGCACTCAGGTTGCCGCCATTCACCGTGACAATGCCGGTGCCGGTAATTGCCGTCGTGCCGGTCAGCGTCACATTGCCGCCGAACACGTCCATCCCGCCGGACAGCGTGGTGTTTGCGGCAGTCAGATTGCCGTCGTAGACCGATGTGCTGCCGCCCAGGCTGGTTGTGCCTCGCAGCGTCGCATTGCCGCCCTGGATATCAAGGTAGCCATCGATGCTGGTGCTGTTGCTCACGAGCAGGTTGCCGCCGCCGCTCACGCGTACCGAGCTGCCGACGCCGCTGCTGATGTCATTGATATTGGCGGTGGCCAAGGTGTTCGACACATACAGATTCGTCATCTCGCCCGACTGCTGCAGGCCGCCGGTATTGGTCATGGTCAGCGTATGCGCATACTCGCTGTCGGCCGGGCCTTCACCCATGAAGCCTGCCACGACGATATTGCGGTAGTTGTACAGGGTGCCGCTGCCGCTGATGCTGGTGCTGCCGTCGCTGGAATCGGCGCCGCCGAAATTAAGATCGCCGCGGTTGTTCAGGTCGCCGTTGAGCACGATGCGGGTGATGCCGCCGGTGTTGACGGTGCTGTATTTGTTCTCGAACACGGTGTTGACCGTGAAGTTGGTGTTGATGAGCGTAAGGTTGCCCACGCCACCGTCGCCATTGCCGTTCCAGAACGAACCCACGGTCGCGTTGCTGACGTTGGTCAGCGTGATCTCGCCGTTGTTGTTCACCGTATTGGCGACGTTGAACAATGCAGCGCCGTCAGCGGAAATATTGCCCGCATCCCGTTCATTCTGATAGTCGGCTCCCTCCACCGTGAGCGTATTGGCCGACAGCGAAGAAGCATTGCTCATGTTCAGCTTGCCGCTGGTCTGCACGGTGATGTTGTTGGCGTGAATCGACGACGACTCGTTGGCGTTGAAGTTGCTGTTCTCGCCCACCGTCAGGTTGCCGGTATTGAGCGTACCGAAAGTCCCGAGGCTGACCGCAGCGTTGCTGAGCACCAGCGTGCCGTTGTTGACGCCCTTGCTGCCGGCGCCGTCGCTGACCGACATGATGCCGCCGTTCAGTTCCACGCGCGCGTTGTCGACCGTCACCACGCCGGGCGACAGCACATTGTTGTTGGCGTACTGGGTATGCAGATCCAGCCCCAGCGTGCCGCTGGTGCTGGTGATGTTGGCCTTGATCAGGATGTCCTGGTCGGCATTGAGCGTCAGCTTGGCCGCGCCCGCCGTTTGCTTCGTAATGTCGGCGTTCACCGTGATATTGCCCGCCTGCGACGTGTCTCCGGCGGCGGTCTGCAGCGTCACGTTGATGTTATTGTCGAGCAGCCCGTTGATCGTGCCGTTCGCAATCTTGGCGCCGTTGGCGGTCGACGTGACCACGCTCTTGAGCGGATCGGTGTTGTCTTGGTTGGTGCCGGACGAGATCGAGCCGTTGTCGTAGACCTCAAGATCGAACGGGTCGATCAGCCAGGTGCCGCCGGCGCCGACCTTGGGCGCCTTCACCACGTCCAGCACGTGGCCCGAGGTATCGACGAAGCCGCCGGCGCCAGCCGTACCGATGGCCGACACATCGCCGTCGATGTAGGCCTTGTCGCCACCGTTCAGCACAATGCTGCCGCCGGTGGTGCCGTCGGCGCTGATGAGCGAGGTCGCCGTTGTCGTCAGGTTGGTGGAGGCGCGCAGGAAGATGCGCCCGCCTTCGCGCACCACGCTGGAGGCGCTGATATTGCCGCTGTTGGTGATCAGCCCGGCGGCGATGCCGATGCGGCCGGCTTCGGCCGTGATGGTGCCCAGGTTCGTGACGTCGCCGGTGCTGCCGGTCACGTTCACCGTCACGCCCGGCGTGGCGGTGTCGGCCAGGGTCACGGTCTGGCCGGCGGCCAGGATCACTTCGCCCTGCGGACTCCTGATCACGCCGCCGTTGGTGACGCTGCTGCCGATCAGGTACACGCTGCCGCCGGTGGCGGAGGTGATGGTGCCGTAGTTCTCCACCGCGCCGACAGTGGCGCGATCCTTGGCAAAGGTCAGCTTGCCGGCCAGGAAGTCGTCGTTGCTGATGTTCAGCGTCGTCGCCACGAAGCGGCCCACGTCCACCACGCCGCCGGCGCCCACCATCACGCCGTTGGGGTTGAACAGCACCACCGTGCCGGGCGCGGTCAGCTTGCCGTAGATCTGCGAGATGTCGCCGCCGGTCACCTTGGCCAGGAAGGCCGCGGCTGCGCCGGGTTGACTAATGTCGACCACCGCGCCCGAGCCGATGCTGAACGAGGCGAATTCAGCAATCGCCTGCGGCGTCAGCTGGCTGATGTTGAGCGTATTGCCGTTCTGGGTGAAGGTCACGTTGCCGTTGACCACGCTCCAACCGGAGGGCAGCGTGCCCGGCGCGGGCGCAGCGGCCAGCGCGGCAGTCTGCCAGGCGCCGCACACGGCGGCGGTGGCTACCGACACCTTCAGCACCGGCGCCAGCACGCGACGCCAGGAACGCTGCAGCAGCGAGGACAGCAGCGACGGCAAGGGCTTGCGCGCCCGCCACGACAATGTCAGCCGGCGCCGACCGACGCGCAGGGTGATCGATGGCGGCAGCAGCTCGATCTTCGGCTGCGCGGATTTGGCGGATGTGGATGTAGTTGTCATGTCAGAACCCCAGAACAGCGCTCAGGTGGGCATTCAGGTCGCCCCGTTTTTCGGTTGCCGATGTGCCTGAAATGGCTACCCGCGCCACGTCCAGGCGCAGCACGAAGTCGCGACCCAGGTTGTAGCGCGCGCCGACGCCCAGGCTGGCGACGGTCATGGTGGAGGGAATCAGCGTGACGCCGCCGGCATTATTGTTGAAGCCGCGGCCGAGGTCATAGAAGCCCAGCAGGCGCAGATTGCCCTTGAGCTCGGTCTTGGCCAGCAGCTCCGGCGTGTAGACCTCGGCGTTGGCGACCACGCCGCTATCGGCGGCCACTGCACGCTCGGTGAAACCGCGCACCGTGGTCGCGCCGACCAGGCCGAATTGTTCAGCCGGCGGCAAGGCGGTGGAGGTGGCTTGGCCGGTGGCGGCCAGGCGCATCTGCCAGTCGCTGGCGTAGCCCTTGAAGTAGCTGGCGCCGCCGCGCAGGATCACGAAGTGATCGGCCGAACGGCGGCCGCTGGCCACCGCCGAGTAGCGGTCCGATTCGCCCAGCGCCGAGCTGCGATGCGGCTGGCCCATGGCGATGTTGCGCGCCACGCCGAAGTTGTAGTCCACCACCTCGCCCACGCTCTGGCGCTGCGCGCTGTAGGTCACGCTGACCGGCATGGTGGAGTAAGGCTGGCAGGTTTCGATCAGGCTGCCGCCGATGGAAACGCCGTTCAGGTTGCAGGTGGAATCGATGCGCTTGTAGTCGAGCCCGGTGACCAGCTTGCTGGTGATCTCGCCCTGGCGCGCGAAGAAGTGGTTCCAGCGCAGCGCGTAGACATCGCCCTTGCCGGTGATGGCCAGGGTCGAGCCCAGCGTCGGCGTGGTGCCGCTGCTGACGTTGGATTTGCCGTAGATAAAGTCGAGGCTGTCGCCATAGGCGTACAACGGTACGCGATAGCCCAGCGAGTAGAGGTCGACCTTGGAGCTGGACGGTTTGTCGGGCGAGGTGGTGTAGGCCACGGTAGCGACGTGGTCGCGGTTGAACAGGTTGGAGTGCTGCAACGCCACGCCGGTGCGCCAGCGGCCGGTGTCGGCCGAGCCGGTGTTGTCGGCGGTGAGCATCACGCGAATGGGATTGTTGTCCGTGACGGCGATGTTGGCGTCGACCTTGCCTTCGCCTTCATCGGCGGCCAGCACCACATTGACTTGCTTGGCCGGGTTATCGTTGGCCAGTTGCACCGACTCCGAAATACGGCGCAGGTTGGGCGCCGCGCCTTCCTTCAGCGCGGGCACGCTGGCGCGGATGTTGGCTTCGCTGAAGTATTTGTTATCGGTCACGGTGACCTTGCCGATCACAGTTTCGCTGACCTGGATGCGCACCACGCCGGCCGTCAGTTCCTGCTCCGGCACGAACACCTGCACCGCGCTGAAGCCGGCGCTGCGGTAGGCGTTCTCCAGCGCTTCCAGCGCGCGCTGCACGTCGCCGTAGACGCGACCGGGGCCGGTGTAAGGCGCCACCGCCTGCTCGATCTGCGCCGCCGACAGCAGGGTGTTGCCCTGCACGTCGAAGCGCTTGATATCGAAGCGCTCGTCGGCGCTGGCGGCGACAGCGGCCGCTGGCGCTGCTGCCGTCGACGTCTGCGCGCATGCGCCCAGCGCTGTCGTGACCAGCGCCATCCCCATGAAGTACTGCTGAAAGCCTTGTTTCATCGTGTCTGCGGGCGGTCGCCTGATGGCCCGCCTCCCCGTTTCTTTTTTGCTCACGCAAGGGCTGCCGGTGCGCCGGCCTGCCCTGCCCGTTCAACTCGTCGGCGCTGCTGCACCTTCGCCATGCCGTTCCACCGCGCTGCTGTCCGCGCGCAAAACAGGCGCGCACGCAGCGCGCTCCGTAGCGACGGATGTCAGACTGAAAATGATGGAAATCCCCTGAAGCGAAACGTCTTTCCGGTGATCGGCGCTGGGCGCCGGCCGGTCGCAACGGCTTGTATTCCTCCAAATGCAAAGCCGTTTCTTGACGTAGGTAAAGTATAGTTGCTTTAGCAGATTCCAGTCGACAAAATTCGACTGAAATGCCCTACCAGCTTGGCTTTGCGGCGTTTTTCATCTTCCTTATTTTTGCCGCATGGCAACTTATCGATGGTGCCATTGCAGGGACATCAACGTCCCGCGCCGGCCCCGGCATTTGCGATGCCAGCTCCGGCGCGGCTGTCCTACATGCGCGCCGGCTTACTTGGTCTCGAAGGTGGTCACGCCGTCCCAGTCGGCGGGCGGCGGATCGCTGCGGTAATGGATGATGCGTTCCAGATACAAGTCGTAGAGTCCGCGCGCCCGACTTTCCCGCAAGGCGAGAATGGAAGCCTCGGCCTCATCCCAGCGCTGGGCGCGCAGCGCAACCAGCGCGGCATGCCATTGCTCGACCTCGGCGCGCAGGCCGGCATCGAGTTCGGCTTCCAGCGCCAGCGGCTCATAGATCGGCACCGGCTCGTTCTTGCCCTTCACGCGCACCCGGTCCAGCTCGCGGTAGGCGAACTGCGGCGCCGCCTCGCGCGTGGCATGGCCGACCAGCACGCCCACGCCGTAGACCTTGGTGATCGACTCCAGGCGCGAGGACAGGTTGACCGCATCGCCCATCACCGTGTACGCCTTGCGGATCTTGGAGCCCATGTCGCCCACGCGCATCTGGCCGGTGTTGAGGCCCACGCCGATCTTCAGCGGCGGCCAGTTGCGCTTGGCGAATTCTTCGTTCAACAGCAGCGTGGTCTGCTGCATGCGCAGCGCGGTAGCGACCGCGCGCGCGGCGTGGTCGGGCACCTCCAGCGGCGCGCCCCAGAAGGCCATGACGGCGTCGCCGATGTACTTGTCCAGCGTGCCGCGGTCGTTGCGGATGTCTTCCGACATCGCGGTCAGGTAGGCGTTGATGTATTCGCGCAGCTCGTTGGGCGGCAGGCTCTCCGAGATGGAGGTGAAGCCGCGCACATCGGAGAACATCACGGTCAGTTCGCGGATCTCGCCCTCCATGTTGTAGCTCTCCGGGTTGGCCGCCATTTCGGCCACCAACTCGGGCGCCACGTATTCGCCGAACAGGTTCACGATCGCCTTGCGGTTGCGGTACTCGAACAGGTAACCCCAACCGAGGTTGCAGACGAACAGCGCGGTGATGAGCAGCAAGGCCGTGGCCAGCGGCAGCACCATGCCGCCGGCGTTGTACAGCCAGAAGTTGAAGCCGCCGATACCCAGCGCCGACGCCAGCGTCAGCAGGATCGACCAGAGCGGCCCCAGCATCGGCAACAGCAGGCCCAGCAGCAGGCCGATGAACAGCACCTGCAGCAGGTCGAAGCCGACCGCGAACTCCGGGCGCGCCTTGAAGTCGCCGTCGATGATGGAAGCGATCAGGTTGGCGTGCACCTCCACCCCGGGATACACCGGGCTGACCGGCGTGGCCCGCAGGTCGTTCAGGCCCGGCACGGTGGTGCCGACCAGCATGATGCGCCCGTCCAGCTTGTCGTGCGGATAGGTGCCGCGCACCACGTCCACCGCCGGCACGTAGCGGAACGCGCCGCCGCCGGGGCCGCCGTGGCCGCGATAGGTGACCAGCGTGGTCAGGTGGCGTTCGACCGGGATGAACAGCGGATCGGGCTTGACCTCCACCGCGATGGAGTCGAGCGCGCCGTAGTCGCGCAGCTGCTCGTCGGACAGCACGGCGTCGTTCTGCAGGAAGATCGGCTTGATGCGCTTGCCGTTGAGCGCCACCCGGGCGGTCGCCAGCGCCAGCGATTCGTAGAAGTTGTCGCCCACCTGCGCCACCAGCGGCACGGTGCGGATCAGGCCGTCGTCGTCGGGCAGCGGGTTGAAGAAGCCGCCGCTGCGCGCCGCGCTCTGCAGCTGCGGCAGGTTGGCGCCGTAGGCGCGCCAGTGTGTCACGTCCAGCCTGCGCCCGCCGAGGTCGGCCACGGTGAACGCCGGCGGCGGCAGCTGGCCCTTGGGGATGGCGTTGGGTTCGTTGGACAGGTTGTAGCCCATCACCACCGGCTGGCCGCGCAACGCCTCGGCCAGGCGCGCGTCGTAGTCCATCTCGGGCTTCAGGCTCTGCAACTGCCGCGCGAACTGCGGCACGTCCTTCAGCTCGCCCTTGGCCAGCTGCTCCAGGCGGGTATAGCCGGAGCTGGTGTCGGGCTCGGCGAACACCACGTCGAAACCGACCGAGGCGGCCTGGTAGTTCTGCGTCATCTGCGTGACCAGCTTGGCCACCACGTCGCGGCTCCAGGGCCAGCGTCCCAGCTCGGCGATGCTGCGCTCGTCGATGTCGACGATGACGATGCGCGGGTCCAGCTCGGCCTTCACCACGCGCATGCGCAAGTCATAGAAGAACAGGTCCAGCCGCCCCACCCACTCGCCCGGCAGCAAGCCGATCACCTGTGAAGCCGCCACGCCGGTCAAGGCCAGCGCGAGCAGCCAGCGCGCCCAATATTTGGCAAGGGCCTGGCGCAAACGACGCAACATGAGTTTTCCCCCGGGATTTTTTCTTGGCTGCGATCATGCCAGCAGTTGCGGCCGGCCACAATCGCCGCGCCGGCCGGGCGCCGGCAATGTTGCTGCAGCACATCTTTATGTCGCTTATGTGCAGCGCGTGATGAACCCGGCGCGCAAATGGGTTCTAATGCCTTTCCACGCGAACCGAATCATCACCGAGGAGAACGCATGAAAGCCATCCCGACCTTCAAGCTGCGCAACGGCGAACAGATGCCCGTGCTGGGCCAGGGCACTTGGAACATGGGTGAATCGCCGGCGCAGGCCGCCGCTGAGGTGCGGGCGCTGCAGGCCGGCATCGACCTCGGCATGACGCTGATCGACACGGCCGAGATGTATGCCGACGGCGGTTCGGAGAAGGTGGTGGGCAAGGCCATCGCCGGGCGGCGCAGCGAGATCTTCCTGGTCAGCAAGGTGTTGCCGCACAACGCCTCCAGGCGCGGCACCATCGCCGCCTGCGAAGCCAGCCTGAAGCGCCTGGGCACCGACTACCTCGACCTGTACCTGTTGCACTGGCGCGGGTCGCACCCGCTGTCGGCCACGGTGGAGGCGATGGAAACGCTGGCCGCGCAAGGCAAGATCCATGGCTGGGGCGTGAGCAACCTCGACACAGACGACATCGACGAACTGCTGGAAGAACACCACGGCGACCAGTGCCAGAGCAACCAGGTGTTGTACAACCTGTCGCGTCGCGGCATCGAGTACGACCTGCTGCCGCAGTCGGTCGAGCGCGGCGTGCCCATCATGGCTTACTCGCCCATCGAGCAGGGTCGCATCCTGAAGAACGCCGCGCTGGCAGCGGTGGCGCAGCGACATGGGGCGACGCCGGCGCAGATCGCGCTGGCCTGGGTGTTGCGCCGCCCCGGTGTGGTCGCCATTCCCAAGGCTTCCGACGAGGCGCATGTGAAGCTGAACCGCGCCTGCCTGGAATTCACGCTCACTGACGCCGACCTCAAGGAGCTCGACGCCGCCTTCCCGCCGCCGCGGCGCAAGCAGGCACTGGCGATGCTGTAGGGAGAAAGAAAAAAACTCAGCCGAACTTGCGCGCGGCGTCGATCGCCAGTCCGCTGCCGATGCTGCCGAACAGGTCGCCCTCGACATGCTTGGCATCCGGCACCAGTGCGCCGATACGTTGGCGCAGCAGCTTCACGCCGGACGAACCGCCGGTGAAGAACACGCTGTCGATGTCCGAGGCGCGCAAGCCGGCCTGCGCCAACAGGCCGGTCACGGTTTGTTCCACCGATTGCACCAGATGGTCGACAGCGGTGTCGAACTCGGCGCGCTTCAATTCCAGCGTCTCGGGCGGGCGCAGGCGCGACAGATCCAGCACCGCGCTCTCCTGCGACGACAGGGCGATCTTGCCGCCTTCCACCTGCAGCGCCAGCCAGTGACCGCAGCGTTGCTCGACCACGTCGAGCAGGCGCGCGAAGCGATCGCGGTCGGCCACCTCGCGGCCCACGTCCTGCAGCTGCTGCCACACCTTGCGGGTGTAGAGCTGGTTGATGGTGTGCCAGGTGGCGAGGTTGAAGTAATAGCTGGAAGGCACCTCTGCATTGCCGGACAGGCGGCCGCCCAGGCCCAGCAGCGGCATCACGCAGGCCAGGCTGAAGTACTTGTCGAAGTCGGTGCCGCCGATGTGCACGCCGCCGTTGGCGAGGATGTCGTCGCGGCGCTCGACGCGGTCGGCGCGCTGCGGCGACAGGCGCACCAGCGAAAAGTCGGAGGTACCACCGCCGATGTCGGCGATCAGCACCAGTTCTTCGCGGTCGATGCGCGACTCGTAGTCGAAGGCGGCCGCGATCGGCTCGAACTGGAACTCGATGTCGGTGAAGCCGACGCTGCGCGCGATCTCTTCCAGCGTATCCTGCGCCAGGCGGTCGGCGGCGGCATCGTCGTCGACGAAATGCACCGGCCGGCCCAGCACCACCTTGGAGAACGAAGCGCCGGCGGCGCGTTCGGCGCGCTTTTTCAGCTCGCCGATGAACTGCGACAACAAGCCGCGATAGGGCAAGGCGCGTCCGCCCACCTCGGTCTGGCCGTCGATGGCGCCGGAGCCCAGCAGGCTCTTCAGGGAACGCATCAGGCGCCCTTCATAGCCGGCCAGGTATTCGCCCAGCCCGGCGCGGCCGTAGCTGAACTCGTTCTCGTCGGCGTTGAAGAACACTACCGATGGCAGCGTGGCCTTGCCTTCTTCCAGCGGCAACAACAGCGAGTCGCCCGCACCCGGGCGCATCCAGCCGACGGTGGAATTGGAGGTGCCGAAATCCACACCGCACGCGTTCGCCATCGATCACTCCTTCATTTTTGGGTCGGCAATCATATAGAAAAGAGCCCGGCTTGTCTGCCCGGTTCCCCCGCACCGTTTGAAGCAAGCAACATGCCTTGCCGGAGCGACAAGATCTTTGGCGTAGGTATCGGCTGGCTTGCCGCTCCCCGGCTTGGCTGGATGGCGGCTCAACGACACTGGGTCCCGGCCTGCGCCGGGACGACATGGGGATATGGGCTCGAATCCTCAGCCGAACCCGTTCACTCACCACCTGTCGTCCCGGCGCAGGCCGGGACCCAGCGTCGTTCACGATGCTTTGCCGACAACAAAAACGCCACAGCGGCATCGCTGCCGCTGTGGCGCTTCACGCAATGACGGAGCAAACGCTCAGCGCGATTGCATCAGAACTCCTGCGCCACCGGGCGCAGCACCACTTCGCTGATGTCGACGTTGGCCGGCTGCTCGATCGCATAGGCGATGGCGCGTGCGACCGAATCGGCCGGGATCTCGTTGGCCTCGTACCAGGCCTGCACGGCGGCGGAGGTCTCGGCGTCGGAGCTGTGGGTCTTCAGTTCGGAATTGACCGCCCCCGGGGAAATGATGGTGGTGCGCACGCCCTCGGGCGCCTCGGCGCGCAGGCCTTCGGTCAGGGCGCGCACGGCGAACTTGGTGGCGCTGTAGACGGTGCCCATGCCGGCGAACACCTTGATGCCGGCGACCGAGGCGACGTTGATCACGTGGCCCGAGCCCTGTGCGGCGAAACGCGGCAGCACCGCGGCCACACCGTACAGCACGCCCTTGATATTGACGTCGATGGTGCGATCCCATTCGTCGACCATCAGCTTGGCCATCGGCGACAAGGGCATAGTGCCGGCGTTGTTGACCAGCACGTCGACCCGGCCGAAACGCTCCACGCCCTTGGCGACCAGCGCCTCCACGTCGTCGCGCCGGGCGACGTCGGTGGCGACTGCAATGGCCTGGCCGCCGGCGGCGGTGATCTCGGTCACCAACGTGTCGAGGCGGTCGGCGCGGCGTGCGCCCAGCACCAGTTTTGCGCCCAGTGCGCCGAGATGGCGCGCGGTGGCTTCGCCCAGGCCGCTGCTGGCGCCGGTGATGATGACGACTTTGTCTTTGATATTCGCGTTCATGGTGATGTCCTTTGCATGGGTAGGTGGGGTTCCGGCGCCGTATCGCTTGCTGATCCGTGCGGCGTCAGAGGCAAGTATGGTGGCCGCAACTATGCCAAACAATGGAAATGTTAAGATTTCATAATTCCATATTCAGGAACCATCGCCATGCTCAATCGCCTCGAAATGATCCGCATCTTCTGCGCCGCCGCCGACGCCGGCAGCTTCAAGGAGGCCGCCGTGCGGCTAGGGATTTCGCCGCAGGCGGTGACCCGCGCGGTCAAGGAGCTGGAGCGGCTGCAAGGAGAGATGCTGTTTCACCGCAATACGCGCCAGGTGCGCATCACCGCCTTCGGCGAGGAGCTGGCCGAGCGCGCGCGCGGCAGCCTGCGCGAACTGGACGGCTTGTTCGAGCGTGACGGCGAGAAACAAGAAGACGAGATGACCGGCCTGGTGCGCCTGGCCGCACCCGCCGCGCTGGGACGCAGCCAGTTGCTGCCTATCGTCGAACGACTGGCGGCGCAGCATCCCGGCCTGCGCTTCGATCTGCGCCTGACCGACCAGCTGGCCGACGTGGTGGGCGAGAAGATCGACATCGGCATCCGCGTGGGCTCGCTGCGCGACAACCGCTTCGTGGTGAAGCGCCTGGGCAAGGCGCGCTTTTATGTGGTGGCCACGCCGAAGTTCCTGCGCAAATACGGACGACCGACCAGCATCGAGGAACTGCAAACGCTGCCCTGCACCGGCATCCTGGCGCGCGATACCGGCCGGCTGTGGCCGTGGATTTTCTCGCACGATCGCCAGATGAACGCGGGCGGCGCGCGCTTCCTGTGCGACGACTCGGAGGCGGAATATCTGATCGTCAGGAGCGGCCAGGCGATCGGCCAGATCGCCGGTTTCCTGGTCGAGCGCGATATCGCCGACGGCAAGCTGGTGACGGTGATGGAAGACTTCGAGCCCGAGCCCTGGGACATGTACCTGTACCGTCCGCAGCGCGGCCCGATGCCGGCGCGGCTGCGGCTGGTGTTCGATACGCTGGCCGGCGAGCTGGCCGGCTAGCCTGCTACGGCGCCGTTACCAGCGGCAGTCGTGGTCCATCAGGACCTCGGCGCTGCCCTGCTCTTCCAGGTCGAAATTGACCGGCATGTTGACCAGGTAGAAGCCGGCGCTGCCGTCCTCAAAGCGCGCCGCGGTCAGCAGCAACGACTGCGCGCCCATGGCCGAGGCGGCGAAGGCGCTGCGGGCGGCGGCCAGCTTGAAGGGATCGTCGGTGTGCAGGGCATCGGCCGGCAGGCGCATCACCCAGTAGCGATGGCCTTCGAACCGCCACGGCGTCCACTGGCGCAGCGTGTCGGCGCGATGCGCGGCCAGACTCTCGGCGACATCGCGCCGCATGCAGTCGATGTGGACATGCAGGTGCAGCTGCGAACGTCCGGCGGCGGAGTTCACTTCCAGCCCCAGCTGCTCGTCGCGCAGCGCGCGCCCCAGCGTCTGCGCGACGCGAAAGCGCTGCTGCCAGGCGTAGCCCCAATAGTTGGGCGCGTCTGCGGCCAGCAGCTCCGGGCTTTCAATGCCGGTCAGGCGGCGCGTGGGCATCAGCAGGTACTGCGCCGGGCCGACCAGATCCTTCAACACCACGAAGCCGCGCTCCAGGTCCACGCTCGCGCACGGCGCGGGATCGCCCTTGGCCTGCATGTGCGGCACGCATTCCTGGCTGACGATTTCCCACAGCTTGTGCGGGTTGGCGGCGTGCGCGACGGGCACGGCAACAATGCCGGCGCAGGCAAACGACGCCAGAAGAAGCAGCAGTGAAGAGAGCGTGGAAGAGAACGGGGAAGTCAGCTGGGCAGGCAGGCGCATGATCGGCAACATGAAAACACCCACGGCGGGCGGTGGCTGCAGCTTAGCGCTTGCATGTGTCGGCGCCGTGACAGCGTCGCAGTGCGGTTCGATTTGGTTCGGTTCGGGAAATGAGGAGAGAAGTACGAGGCGCCGCAGTCGCCGATTCAATCGCCGATCAGTCGTCGCTGCGGGTGGCCTGCACCAGGCACTTGGACAGCTTGTCGAAGTGCAGCCAGGCTGCCTGGCTCAGCTCGACCTGCTTGCGGCGCGGGTCTTCGGTGTCGGCCAGCACGATCCAGCCCTTCTCGCGCATCGACTTCAGGCGCGCGTGCAGCATCGCCGGCGAGCCGAATTCGCTTTGCGCCATCAGGTCGCGCACCGACAGTCGCTGCTGCTCCTGCCCGGCGCGGGCGATGAAGGCCAGGATCCGGTCTTCCAACGGATCCAGCGATGCCAGTGAAGGCAGTCCCCTCATTGCATTGGCCAGTTGCAGGAAACGCAGATAGATATCCGCAGGCCTCTTGTTTTTACCCATAGCTACGCTCGTTTTGCGCACTCATTCCAGCATTGTGGCGCCAGTGACAGCGCCCTCACGCCATGACCGCGCTTTATCGTTATTTCGCTTTTTCGCTATTCGTTTCTACACAGAAATATCGTTACAGAATCGATAGCGAATCATACGCCCGGCCCCGCCCGCAACGCAATCTCGGCGCATCTTCTCAAGACGCCGGCGCGCGCATTTAACCACACCGCAAGAAGCCGCGCTGCAAGGCCGCATGGAAATGGGTAACATACGCGCCGTTCCGGATACCCCGACGCCGTCTCGCCATGGATGCCTTGCCGACAACTCGCACCACCTTGCGCACGCACGTTGCCGCAGCAGCGGGGACAGCGATTTGTTATTTCCTTTTCTACACCATCAACGAGTGGTTGTTCCGGCAGACCGAGTTCACCGAGGGCATCGCCTGGATCTACCTGCCGGCGGGCGTGCGGCTGATCTGCACGCTGCTGTTCGCAGAGGCCGGCTGCGTCGGTTTGCTGGTCGGCTCCACACTCACCGCGGCCACCTACCGGCTGTTCCCGCATGATCCCATCACCACGGCAGGCTACTGCCTGATCTCGGCGGCAGCGCCCTACATCGCCTATCGCTTTACGCTCTCCGGCATGGATTTGCGCCGCTCGCTGGCCAACCTCACCTCCACCCGGCTGATGGCCTGCATCCTGCTGTATGCGCTGACCAATCCGCTGTTCCAGCTGCTCTGGTTCGTCATGCGCGGCGTGTCGCCGCATTTCTGGAGCGGCCTGGTGGTGATGTCCATCGGCGACCTGTGCGGCTCCATCCTCGTTGTCTATCTGTTCAGGTTCCTGCTGTCCCTGCTGCCTTTGCCGCGCCGCTGAGCGCGCGCCGTCCTTACACTCCCCTGCCTCGCGCTTACCTTCGCTTACCCGCGTTTACGCAAACACGGTAGATGTAATACGCACGACACAATTCCTCGTTACGCTGCGCATCGCTATAAAAACTATAGCGCTATGAATTCTATAACTACGCTCCGAGGAGTTGCAGCATGCGCAGCTGGGATGAACCCAAGAAACGAAAAGCCCGCGTCGAGATCATTCCGATGATCGACGTGATGATGTTCCTGCTGGTGTTTTTCGTGCTGATCAGCCTCAACGTCATCCCCGCGCTGGGCCTGAAGACCCACCTGCCCAGCTCCTCCACCGCGCAGGACCTCAAGCCGCAGAGCAAGGCCGTGATCACCATCGCCAAGGGCGACGTGATCCAGGTCGACGGCGAGAACACCTCCATGGACGGCCTGGTGGCGCGCCTGGAAAAGCTGCGCAAGGAAGGCGAGAAACTCAACCTCATCATCAACAGCGACAGCGGCGTGGAAGTGCAGCGCCTGGTCGACGTGATGGACACCCTGAAGAAGGGCGGCTTCGACGCGATCTCGATCGCCACCCGCAAGCAGTGACCATGCGCGCGCCCTTCATTTTCCGCTTCCGCGAACCGCTGGCCGGCCTGCCCTCGCTGGTGGTGCTGCTGGCCTTGGTGCTGGCCGGGGTGCAGCAGACCACGCGCCTGATGCGCCACGAGGATCCCAAGCCGGTGCAGATCGCGCTGTTCGAAGAAGCGCCGCCGGCGCCCAAGGTGCAGACGCCGCCGCCGCCCGAGCCGCCGAAGAAGGTCGAGCCGCCCAAGCCGGTAGTCAAGCCGGCACCGGCGCCGCCCCCGAAACCTGCGCCAAAAAATGATCCGGCGCCCATCGAGCAGGTACGCCCCGCACCAGAGACGCCGGTGATGCAGACACCGCAGCCGGCCGCGCACACCGCGCCGCCCGCCCCGGCGCCGACGCCCGCCCCCGCGCCGCAACCGGTGGCCCAGCCCGCGCCGCCGCCCAGCACCGCCGACATCGAGTCGCAATACGTCGGCAAGCTGCGCGCCCACCTCAACAGCATCAAGCGCTATCCGAGCGGACGCGAAGTCAGCCAGCTGCGCCCCAAGGGCACGGTGCGCGTGTGGTTCGTGCTCAAGCGCGACGGCAGCGTGGTCGACGTCGGCATCGACGCCTCGTCGAACTCGATGCCGCTGGACGACGCCGCCCGCAAGACGATCAACCGCGCCACGTTCGCGGGCTTCCCGGATGGCGCCTTCAACGGCGAAGCCACCCACCGTTTCACCGCCGATCTGGAATTCATTCCGGCCTAAGCAGCATGCGCCGCCGGCGGCGGCGCGCCTTACACATAAACCACGTCCTACAAACTTTCAGGGGAAACGACATGCAATGCAAACTCACCCGGCTGTCCTTGCTGATTTCCGGGCTTTTCATGGCTGGCGCGCCGGCCTTCGCGCAGACCACCGACGTCGGCACCGTGACCGTGCAGGGCAATGCCGGCACCGCCCAGGCCACCGGCCTGATCCAGGCGGAAGAGTCGCCCAAGGCGCGCAGCTCGGTGAACCGCGACTACATGGAGAAGCAATCGCCCACCGGCAACCCGTACCAGATGATCAACCTGCTGCCGGGCGTGAACAGCTATGACCAGGACGGCAGCGGCCTGTTCGGCGGCAACGTGCGCGTGCGCGGCTTCAACAGCGACCAGTTGGGCTTCACCATCAACGGCGCGCCGGTCAACGACTCGGGCAGCTTTGCGGTCTATCCGCAGGAGTACACCGACGCCGAGAACCTGTGCGACATCTTCGTGACCCAGGGCTCGACCGATACCGAAGCGCCGCACGTAGGCGCCACCGGCGGCAACATCGGCATGACCATGTGCGCGCCGGAGGACAAGCAGCGCATCCGCGTCACCAACGCCTTCGGCTCCAACAACCTGTGGAAGCGTTTCGTGCGCTTTGACTCGGGCAAGCTGTTCGACGACAAATTCAAGTTCTTCATCTCGTATTCGAAGACCACGGCCGACAAGTTCAAGGGCATGGGCGGCGCCGTGAAGCAACACATCGACTTCGGCAGCAAGCTGGACCTGGGCCAGGGCAGCTTCGTGGACGCCGACTTCATGTACAACAAGGCGATCAACAACAATTACCGTTCGCTGACCAAGGCGCAGATCGCCCAGTTCGGCCCTGGCTACGACTTCGGCACCCGCGTGCCGGTGCACCAGCCGGGCGTGAACGGCACCGCGCAGAACGACACCACCTACGGGCCCAACGCCGGCATCAACAACGGCAACAAGGACCTGTACTACGCGTATAACCTGAACCCGTTCGAGAACTGGCTGGCCACTGTCAACGGCCACTTCCAGCTGAGCCCGACGGCCAGCGTGGATGTGAGCCCTTACTTCTGGTACGGCTTCGGCACCGGCGGTAACCAGTTGCAGACGCTGACCGAAGGCAATGCCGGCAACCTGCTGGGCGGCGGCGTGCGCGACATCAACGGCGATGGTGACACGCTCGATACCGTGTTCGTCTACGAAGGCAGCCGCACCCGCACCTTCCGCCCGGGCGTCACGCTCAAGTACAACCAGCAGATCGACAATCACAAGCTGATGTTCGGCTATTGGTACGAGCGCGCGCGCCACCAGCAAACCGGCCAGTTCTCCACCGTCGACAACAACGGCAACATCGCCGACATGTGGCAGAACAACCCCGCCCTGTGGCTGCGCAACCAGGACGGCAGCGTCGTCCAGTACCGCGACACAATGACCATCAGCACCGGCAAGTCGGCTTTCATGCAGGACAGCATCAGCATGATGAACGACAAGCTCAACGTCCAGGTCGGCGCGCGCTACTCCAGCATCGACCGCGACTTCACCAACAACCCCAGCCAGAGCGCGGGCGGCTTCTATACGCTCAAGAAGTCCTACTCGGAGTTCCTGCCCAGCGTGGGCGTACGCTTCCAGCTGGACCAGGCGCAGTCGGTGTTTGTCAATGCCGCCAAGAACTTCAAGGCGCCGGGCAACTTCTCGTACTTCGGCGCGCTCAGCGGCGGCAGCTTCGTCAACGGCGTGTACACCGGCGGCGCGGTGCGCAATATCCCGGTGGAAAAGGAAACTTCCTGGAACTACGACCTCGGCTATCGCTACACCACCGACAAGTGGACCTTCTCCAGCTCGGTGTTCTACATCGACTACAAGAATCGCATCGCCCAGTCGTATGATCCCAACACCGCCACCCGCATCGATACCAACGTCGGCGACTCGACCTCCAAGGGCCTGGAGCTGGAATCCGGTTACGCGCTGAGCCGCAACCTGTCGGTGTACGGCTCGCTGTCCTACATCAAAAGCAAGATGAAGGACAACCTGCGCTACGACGCCACCACCAACCTGCCGGTCTCGGGCAAGGAGTTCCCGGATACGCCGAACTGGCTGTCCGGCCTGTCGCTGCAATACCAGCAGGACGGCTGGTACATGTTCGGCCAGGCCAAGTACACCGGTCGCCGTTACACCACGCTGGTCAACGACGACGCCATCGGCGGCTACACGGTGTTCAATGCCGGCGCGGGCGCAACCTTCCCGTCGACCTCCTGGCTCAAGAGCCCGACCATCCGCCTGAACGTGTTCAACCTGTTCGACAAGCAATACCTCAACCTGAGCTCGGGCAGCGGCAGCCAGTTCACCTACAACGCCACCACCATCGGCAGTGCGGCCGGCTCGTCGCCGTCCATGTACGTCGGCGCGCCGCGCACCTTCACCGTCACACTGACCGCCGATTTCTGATCGCGGCCATCCCCGGGGCGGCGGCCCCGCATCACAGCCGCCGCCCCGTTCACTGCAAGAGAGGCAACCATGAACATGCAATTACTCCACGAACTGGCTTTCTATCTGATGTACGCCTGCGCCGCGCTGGCCATCTTCGTCATCGTCGAACGCGGTCTGTTCTTCGGCTACACCATGCGCCAGGCAACTGCCCTGGAGCGCGCCATGACCCACGCAGTGCAGCACCTGAAAGAGCTGCCCGCCGAACTGACCGCGCGCCCCAGCCTGCCGCTGGCGCTGGTGTCGGACATCCTGTCGGAAAAGCATCGCCTGAGCTCGGAGAAGGATCTGGAAGACTTCAGTGAGTCGGTCTACATCGCCAAGCGCGGCGACGTGCAGCAACGCCTGTGGATCCTCGACACCATCGTGACCGCCGCCCCGCTGCTGGGCCTGCTGGGGACCATCCTCGGCATCATCGACACCTTCAAGGCGCTGGCCGCCTCCGGCGTGTCCGACCCGGGCCAGGTGTCAGCCGGCATCGGCACCGCGCTGTACGCAACGGCGCTGGGCATCGGCATCGCAGTGGTCGGCATGTTCTTCTTCAACCTGTTCCAGGAACGCATCGAGCGCATCAACGACCACCTCAAGGTGCTGATGCTGCGCGCCTGCGTGGGTCGCACCGAGCAACAATTGGCCAGCTCGCAGCAAGGCCATGGCAAGCTGCACATCGCCTGATCCTGCCCACGCAACAAATACGCTACCCATGCTGAAACCTCAACGCCTCTTCGCCAGGCTGACCGCCGCGTTCGGCCTGGCGCTCGCCCTGCACGGCGCGGCCCGCGCCGAGTTCGCCATTCCCGGCTTCGAGCTGGTGCACACCGTCCCGCGTGAGACCGCGCTGGCCACGCCCGACCTGCGCGACGCCGCCACGGTGTGGAAGGAAATGTTCGATGCGGCCAACAGCGAGATCGACTTCGGCCAGTTCTACGTCGCCGGCCAGGACGGCGAAGCGCTGGACGACATCATCGCCCACCTCGATGCGGCCGGCCGCCGCGGCGTGAAGATCCGCTTCCTGCGCGAGAAGAAAGGCGGCTTCGCCTCGGTCGCAGCCACCGTGGAGAGGCTCAAGCGCATTCCCAACCTGGAATACCGCGAGCTGGATTATTCGAGCATGACCGGCAACGGCATCATCCACGCCAAGTACTTCGTGGTGGACGGCAAGAGCGCCTACGTCGGCAGCCAGAACTTCGACTGGCGCTCGTTCTCGCACATCCATGAAACCGGCCTGAAGATCACCGACCCGGTCATCGCGGGCCAGGTGCGGCAGATCTTCGAGATCGACTGGCAGGCGCAGGCGCAAATTGCCGCCGGCCGGGCGCCAGCGCCGATCAATCGCGCCACCGTGCTGGCCGACGAGAAGCGGGGCAACTATCTGGTGGCCAGCCCGAACGCCTTCAACCCGCCCGGCGTGGACGACTCCGAGAGCGAACTGGTGCGCCTGATCGGCAATGCAAAGCACGAAGTGCGCGTGCAGCTGCTGGACTACGCGCCGCTGTCCTACGGCCCCAACCACACGCGCCCCTACTACGCAGTGATCGACAACGCCATCCGCGCGGCCGCCACCCGCGGCGTGAAGGTCAAGCTGATGGTCTCGCACTGGAACACCGAGCAGCCGGCGATCCGCTACCTGCAAAGCCTGGCGCTGCTGCCCAATGTGGAGATCCGCATCGTCACGCTGCCGCCTGCCTCCAGCGGTTTCATCCCGTTCGCGCGGGTGATCCATACCAAGAGCATGAGCATCGACGGCCAGGTAGCCTGGATCGGCACCAGCAACTGGGCCGGCGGCTATCTGGACAAATCGCGCAATCTGGAAGTGGTGCTGCACGACGAGAAGATGGCGCAGCGCGTCGCCGAGCTGCATGAGCAGACCTGGAGCTCGCCCTACGCCGAGCCCATCGACGTGACGCGCCAGTATCCGAAACCGGTCAAGGGCAAGCAATAGCCAATAACAGCCAGGCAAGAACAAGAGCAGGAGACGTATCGGCGGCAGGCCTTTGGCTTGCCGCTTTTTTATTGCCTGAACGGCATGGCGTTGCATGCCGCCGCATGTCGGGTCGAGGTATACATAAAATCTAATTTTAGATAATATGTATCCACCATGACCACCGCCGCCCGCAAGAAGAAACCCTCCCGCCCCGACCACGCGCTGCTGATGTCGCAGCTGGAGCAGGTCGCCCAAGGCCTGGGCGAGACCTTCGCCCCGTTCTGCGAAGTGGTGCTGCACGACCTGCGCGACGCCGATCATTCCATCGTCGCCATCCACAACAAGCTGTCCGGCCGCGAGGTCGGCGACGCCACCACCGAGCTGGGCCTGGCGCGCATTGCCGACGAATCCTATCCGCAGGTGCTGTCCAACTACGCCAACACGCTGCCCGACGGCCGCCAGGCCAAGAGCACCTCGATCGGCATCAAGGATTCCGACGGCAAGTACCTGGCCGCGCTGTGCATGAACATCGACCTGACCCTGTTCGGCGCGCTGCAGGGCATGCTGCGCCAGTTCGGCGGCATCGACACCGGCGTGCGCGTGGCCGAGACGCTGGAGCCGGCCGGCGCCGAGGCGATCCGCCGCCGCATCGACGAGTTCGCCGCCCGCACGTCGTCCACGCCGCGCAGCCTGAAGGCCGACGAACGTCGCGCGCTGATGCGCGAACTGCGCCAGTCCGGCTGCATGGACGTGCGGCGCGCCGCCGAGATCGTCGCCGCCCATCTGGGCGTGTCGCGCGCCACGGTCTACAACGACGAGAAGGATTGACCCTCGTCCCACCCGATTTCATTCCACCGAGAAGGAACCCGCCATGATCCCCGTCTCCAGCAGCACCGAGCTGCCTACCTTCGCCGACGTCCTGCTGGCCGCCGAACGCATCAAGCCCTGGGCGCACAAGACGCCGGTGCTGACCTCGCGCACCGCCGACGCCGAGGTCGGCGCCAGCCTGTTCTTCAAGTGCGAAAACTTCCAGCGCATGGGCGCCTTCAAGTTCCGCGGCGCGATGAACGCGCTGTCGCAGTTCGATGAGGCGCAGCGCCGCGCCGGCGTGATCACCTTCTCTTCCGGCAACCACGCGCAGGGGACTGCACTGGCGGCGCAGCTGCTGGGCATCCCGGCCACCATCGTGATGCCGCTGGACGCGCCCGCCGCCAAGGTGGCCGCCACCCGCGGCTACGGCGCCGAGGTCGTGACGTATGACCGCTACAAGGAAGACCGCGAAGAGATCTGCGCGCGCCTGGCGGCCGAGAAGAAGCTGACCGTGATCCCGCCCTACGACCATCCGCACGTGATGGCCGGCCAGGGTACTGCCACCAAGGAATTGTTTGACGAGACCGGACCGCTGGACGCGCTGTTCGTCTGCCTGGGCGGCGGCGGCCTGCTGTCGGGCGCGGCGCTGAGCGCACGCGCGCTATCGCCGGGATGCAAGGTCTACGGCGTCGAGCCGGAAGCCGGCAACGACGGCCAGCAATCGCTGCGCAGCGGCAGCATCGTCAACATCGAGACACCCAAGACCATCGCCGACGGCGCCCAGACCCAGCACCTGGGCAAGTACACCTTCGGCGTCATCCGGCGCGACGTGGACGACATCTTCACCGTCACCGACGAGGAGCTGGTGTGGTGCATGCGCTTCTTCGCCGAGCGCATGAAGATGGTGGTCGAGCCGACCGGCTGCCTGGCCTTCGCCGCCGCGCGCAAGTACAAGGCGCAGCTGCAGGGCAAGCGCGTGGGTGTGATCATCAGCGGCGGCAACGTCGACCTGGGCAAGCTGTCCGGATATCTGGCAAGCTGAGTCGGCCGAACTTCTCTTTCCATCAACCGCAGCGGAAAACGACATGCCCCATCTCTTCTTCGAATACACCGACAACCTCAAGGTCGACACCAAGCAGACCCTGCTGAACCTGAACGAAGCGCTGGTCGGCAGCGGCCACTTCGACGAGAACTCGATCAAGGCGCGCGCCATCAAGCTGGACGACTACCTGGTCGGCACCCAGCCGCAGGCCCGGCGCGCCTTCCTGCACATGCGCCTGACCATCCTCTCGGGACGCACGCCGGAAATCAAGAAGCAGGTGGCCGACCTGCTGGTGGCCACGGTGCAGAAGGGCCAGCGCTGGCCGGATGGCGTGCAGGTGCAGATCACCGCCGAGGTGATCGACATGGAGCGGGATATTTACGGCAAGCTGAAGCTCTGAGCGACAGCCGCGCCAACGCCACAAGCGGCCTCAGGGCCGCTTTTTTTATTACGCGCGGCAGCCGGGGCACCGGAACGCGCGGACGCAGACACGCAGAGACGTTATGAGACGCGACAGGACACGGCCGACGAGGCCGCATCCTGCGCAGGACGCAAAGGAAACGAGATCAGGAAGCCAGTGCCGCGACTGCCTGCGTCTCGCGGAACTGCACCACGTTGCCCTCGGGATCGAAGCCGTCGCAGGCGCGGAAGTCCGCGGCGCTCCATTCGGCCTCGGCCGGCTTCATGCCGCCGCCCAGGCTGGATGCGCTGACGCGCGTCTGGGCCAGCGAGCGCACCGGCAGGAACAATTTGATGGGGACGTTCTCGCGCAGCACCGGCGGCGAAACGATATCCACGTTGGCGGAAACGGCCGGCGGAACGGCGTGGATCACCAGCAGGAAATCCTGCGCTTCGATCACCACCTTCTCGGCTTCGGCATGCTTGGGAACCACCGCCAGGACCTGCGCATAGAACGCGGCAAGGCGGGCTACATCTTTGGCGAACAGGACTGCGCCTGCTTTGGGCTGGGTCGACATCTCTGCTTTCAAAAACGTTAGGGACGCAGCTCATCAATAAGGATGTCGATGCGAACGGCAACGACTTGACGAGCCCTGATTCAACAACACGAAACGGCAGAGTTTATTTTTGCTTTTGGCACTTTGCAAGCGTTTATTCGTCGCCCCCGGGCGACACATCAGCGTCGCTGAAAAGCGACGCAAAACCAGGCCCGGCGCGGGCGGTAACAATTCGTCAATTGTCACGATGATCAGCTAACGTCCTTTATTGTGATTGGAATGTCATCGTTTCTGCTACAGCCGGGTTTAAATTGTAAGAGGATGTTCCAAACCCGTTTACTTCGGAACCGGATCTGCTAATTTGGTGTCGCAGGGCAACAAAGTGTGAGCGCGTGAAAACATCAAAAATAAAAAACGTGCACACCGGACAACCCTGCGCCGTCCTCCCCCGATGCACCTGAAAGTGCGTAGACGGCGTAACAAGATCAACTACCGATTTCGCCATCATGACTATTCGAGACCTGCTCAATCCCTACAAGCGCGACGCCAAGTCCCCGGCGCGCAGCGCCGCCGGATCCCGCATCCAGCTCGCCAACCTCGGCGGTGAAGCCGACGCCTGGCTGGAGCCGATGCTGGCCGACTTCCTCTCGTTGGCCTCCAGCGTGTGCAACACGCCCATCGCCATGATGACTCAGCTGCATGCCGACCTCGGCCTGCAACATCCCTTCATCTCGGTGCTCAACGGCCGCGGCGACATCCGCAACCAGTGGTGGCGCTTCCCCGGCCAGAACGGCGTGTCGCGCACTGCAGTGGATTTCTCGGTGTGCGAGCATGCCGGCCGCAGCGGGCGCAACCTGACCGAGATCGCCGACCTGCGCGGCGACGGTCGCTTCGCCGAGAGCGCCCTGGCCAACGGCACGCCGCACGTGCGCTTCTACGCGGCGGTGCCGCTGGTGGCGTCCAACGGCGACATCCTGGGCACCCTGTGCGTCATGGCGCACGAGCCCAAGACCCTGGACGCCAAGCAGCGCGACGCCTTCATCAAGCTCGGCCGCCAGCTGGAAAGCCAGCTGGAAAGCCGCCGCACCATGCAAAAGCTGGAGCAGCAAACCCTGACCGACGGCCTGACCGGCATCGGCAACCGTCGCAGCTTCGACCTGCGCCTGCGCGAGGAATGGACACGCCACCTGCGCAATGCGCGCCCGCTGTCGATGCTGATGGTGGATGTGGACTACTTCAAGCAATACAACGACACCTACGGCCACCCGGCCGGCGATGCGCTGCTGACGCAACTGGCGCGCGTGCTGCGCTCGCCGCTGCGCGCCAGCGACTTCCTGGCGCGTTACGGCGGCGACGAGTTCTCGCTGATCCTGCCCGACACCGACGAGGTCGGCGCGCACCAGGTCGCCGAGCGCATCAAGCGCGCAGTGGCGGCGGTGAAGTGGCCGCACACCGAGATCGAAATCAGCCTGGGCGCGGCCACCGTGACGCCGTCCGAGATGTGCGACTTCCACGCGCTGCTGCAGGCGGCCGACAAGGCGATGTACCTGCGCAAGCACGGGCGCACGCCGAACAACGCCTGAGCATTTACCGAGCATTTTCCAGGTAGTCGCCAGGTATTCGATTTCCCCGCTGTTGCTGTTCTTCACACTCCTGAGCCCTTCATTGCCGCTGCCCTGCAGCGGCATTTTTTTTGACCCGGCCACGCGTATGGCGGCCCTTCGCCGAATCGGCACCGGCTTGAGCTACATCAACGAGCCGGAACGCGGATCGGCACAAGCTGCCAGCACCACCCAAGCCAAGGAGAGATGAATGACGAACGACACCGGAAACTGGCTGTCCGCCGAGCAGGCGGTCCTGCCGGACGGCACGCTGCGCGAGAACCTGCCGCTGGTCAACAAAAAGCTGCCGGCGCTGGCGGCAACAGAGGAAGTCTGCAGTTGCGGCGGCGTCGGCTGCGGCAAGAAGCAGGCGGCCGCGAAGGCCATGGAAACGGCAGGCAAGGCCGTCCCGAACGCGCAATAAAAAAGCGCCGCCCTGCTCTTGCAGGCGGCGCCTATTCCTTATGCCCCTGGGACAAGCGCGGGCTAAGCCTCCAGCGCGGCGCGCGCACGCCCCGCCATGGCCTCGCGCCAGATGATGAAGATGCCGGCGCAGATGACGACGGCGCAGCCGGCGATCATGTTCGGCGTGAGCACTTCGTCGAACACGAACACGCCGATCAGGCAGACCAGCACGGTCTGGATGTAATACATCGGCTGCACTACCACCGCATCCAGATACTCCAGCGAACGGATCAGCAGATAATGGCCGCAGGTGCTGCTCACGCACAGCACCAGCATCCAGAACCAGTCCCCCGGCGTCAGGTGGGTCCAGTAGAACGGGCCGACCACGCTGATGGCGACCGCGCCGGCCACGCCGGTATAGAGGAAAGCTGTGCCTGCGGTGTCGGTGCGGCTGGCCAGGCGGGTCATGACCGAATACGCGGCAAACAGCATCATCCCGAACAGCGGCAGCGCGATCTTGGCGTCGAACGACGCGTGCAGCGGATTGACGATCAACAGGATGCCGACGAAGCCGATGCCGGTGGCGATCCAGCGCGCGCGGCCGACCTTCTCGCCCAGGAAAGGCATCGACAGGCAGGCCACGATCAGCGGCGTGCCGGCATACAGCGAATGCGTAGTGGCCAGCCCGACCTTGGAGAACGAGAAGATGGAGACCACGATCTGCACCGCCAGCAACACGCCCCGTGCAATCTGCAGGCCGCGCCGCTTGGCCGCCGCGGTTGCGCCCAGGCCCACCGAGGAGCGGCTGGCCAGCACCAGCGCGAAACCGGCGAAGGCCCAGAAGCGGATCATGGCGATGAAGACCGGCGGATAGGCGCCGCCCAGGTGCCTGGAAATGCCATCCTGCATCGCGAAGATGAAGATGGCCGACAGCGAGAAACAGAGACCAGTGGCGCGGGGTGTCATCGTGATTGCCTTCTTGTCGGTGGGCCGCCGGGGCCGCGTTGGGCATGCAGGGTTGCAATCGTCCGCGGTTCAAAACGCGCCGCGGCAAGCCTGACATTGTAAATCCTGCGGCCGGATCGTGATGGCGCCCCCCTGACTACGTCCGCAGCGCCGGCATGGCCCATGAAAAAAGCCCGCACGCATGCGGACTTTTCCAACGCGAAGCAGCGACACCTCAGGCGAACTTGCTGAAGTCCGGCTTGCGCTTCTCGAAGAAGGCGGTAAAGGCTTCCTTCGCCTCCGGCGCGGTCAGCATCTGCGCGAAATGTTCGATCTCGGCCGTCATCTGCTGCTCGGTGGCGCTGACGCGGTTCTTCTTCATCAGCTGCTTGGTGACGCGGATCGACGCCGCCGGCAAAGCGGCCAGCTTGGCGGCCTGCTTCTGCGCCAGCGGCAGCAGTTCCTCCACCGCCACCACGCGATTGACGATGCCCATCTGCAGCGCCTCGTCAGGGCCGAAGGCTTCGCCCAGCAACAGTTTCTCGGCCGCGCGCTGATAACCCGCCACGTGCGGCAGCAGCAGCGAGGACGCCGCCTCCGGGCACAAGCCCAGCTGCGTGAACGGCATCGAGAACTTGGCGTTGTCGGCGGCGTAGACCAGGTCGCAATGCAGCAGCAGCGTGGTGCCGATGCCGACCGCCACGCCGGCTACGGCCGCCACAATGGGCTTGGAGGCATGGCTGATCTGCCACAGGAACTGGAAGACCGGCGCATCCTTGCTGCTGGGTGGGTTCTTGAGGAAGTCCTCCAGGTCGTTGCCGGCCGAGAAGGCCTGCGCCTTGCCGGTGAAGAGGATGGCGCGCACCGCGCTGTCGGCCTCGGCGTCCTTCAGGGCGTCGGCCAGTTGCTGGTACATGGCCGCGGTGAGGGCGTTCTTCTTGGCTTCGCGATCGAAGTGGATCGTGAGGATGCCGTTTTCCTTGCTCAGTTGAATATCCATGGTCTCCTGCTTGCTCTTGTGGTCGGATCAAAAAAGCCGCACGGCGCGAGCGGTGCGGCTTTCCTGTTCATGCCGTTGGCCGGCGCTTACACGCGCTCGAAGATACCGGCCGCGCCCATGCCGGT
This sequence comes from Herbaspirillum sp. LeCh32-8, assembly GCF_017814915.1. Taxonomy (GTDB): domain Bacteria; phylum Pseudomonadota; class Gammaproteobacteria; order Burkholderiales; family Burkholderiaceae_D; genus Herbaspirillum. The sequence continues at coordinate 310,331 of NZ_JAGIPZ010000004.1, forward strand.
GCCCACGCACATGGTCACCATGCCGTACTTCAGGTTCTTGCGGCGCAGTGCGTGGATGGTGGTGGCCGCGCGGATGGCGCCGGTGGCGCCCAGCGGGTGGCCCAGCGCGATCGCGCCGCCCATCGGGTTGACCTTGGACGGATCCAGGCCGAGGTCGCCGATCACGGCCAGCGCCTGGGCGGCGAAGGCCTCGTTCAGTTCGATCCAGTCGATCTGGTCCTGGGTCAGGCCGCCGGCCTTCAACGCCGCGGGAATCGCTTCCTTGGGGCCGATGCCCATGATCTCCGGGGGCACACCGCGCACCGCGAAGGAGACGAAGCGCGCCAGCGGGGTCAGGTTGAATTGCTTGAGGATCTTTTCCGAGACGATGATCAGCGCGCCGGCGCCGTCGGACGTTTGCGAACTATTGCCGGCGGTGACGCTGCCCTTGGCAGCGAACACCGGCTTCAACTTGGCCAGCGCGGCGATGTTGGAGTCGGCGCGCGGGCCTTCGTCCAGGCTCACGGTGCGGGTCTTGACGTCGATCTCGCCGCTGCCCAGATTGGGGAAGCGCTCGACGATCTCGAACGGGGTCATCTCGTCGTTGAACTCGCCGGCCTGCTGGGCGGCGATCGCCTTCTGGTGCGAGGCCAGCGCGAACTCGTCCTGCGCTTCGCGCGAGACCTTCCATTGCTGCGCCACCTTCTCGGCGGTCAGGCCCATGCCGTAGGCCATGCCGACGTTCTCGTCCTTGAAGGCGTTGATGTTGATGGACGGGTGGAAGCCCATCATCGGCACCATCGACATCGACTCGGCGCCGGCGGCGATCATGACGTCGGCTTCACCAACGCGGATGCGATCAGCCGCCATGGCAATCGCGGTGATGCCGGAGGCGCAATAGCGGTTGATGGTGACGCCGCCGATGGTGTTGGGCAGGCCGGCCAGCAGTACGGCATTACGCGCCATGTTCAGGCCTTGCGCGCCTTCGGGGAACGAGCAGCCGACGATGGCGTCCTCGATCAGTTTCGGATCCAGGCCGGGCACTTGCGCCACGGCGGACTGAATCGCGCGCACCAGCAGGTCGTCCGGACGCGTGTTCTTGAACATGCCGCGCGGGGCCTTGCCGATCGGGGTACGGGTAGCGGCGACGATGTAGGCGTCTTGCAGTTGTTTGCTCATTACAAATCTCCTTGGACTCCCTCCCCTTCAAGGGGAGGGCTGGGGTGGGGATGGGTTCAAGGCATTCCAGATTGCCTGAACGACCGCATCCGTCTCATTCAATACTTCGTTGTTCCAGAATCGCAAAACCATGAAGCCGGCTTGATTCAGCTTTTCGGTTCGTTGCTCGTCACGTTGACTATCGGCATGCTGCGAACCGTCTACTTCAATTACCAGGCGCCGCTCGATGCAAACAAAATCGAGCACATAACTTTCAAAGGGGTGCTGACGTCGAAATTTCACATCCAGTTGCTGGCCTCGAAGACGATGCCAGAGCCGCTGCTCGGCTTCGGTCATCGTCTTGCGCAGCTCCTTTGCTGCCTGTTTCGTGAAGGTCTTCGTTTGGCCTTGCATTTAAGCCCATCCCCACCCCGCCCCTCCCCTTGAAGGGGAGGGAGAATTCTTTAGCTGGATACTCACGCCAAATCTCCTTGAACACTCCCTCCCCTTCAAGGGGAGGGTTGGGGTGGGGATGGGTTGTCTTAATTGCGCACAGGCTTGCCGGTTTGCATCATTCCCATGATCCGTTCCTGCGTCTTGGGGTTATTGAGCAACTCCATGAAGAACCTGCGCTCGATGTCGAGCAACCACTGTTCGTTGACGACGCTGCCTTCTTCCACTTCACCGCCGGCGACCGTCTCGGCAATCATCTTGCCCAGCTTGAAGTCGTGGGCCGAGATGAAGCCGCCGTCGCGCATGTTGACCAGCTGCGCCATGATGGTGGCCAGGCCGTTGCGGCCCACCACCGGCACTTGCGGCGGCAGCGGCGCGCGGTAGCCGGAGTCGAACATGGCGCGCGCTTCCACCTTGGCCACGTGCAGCAGCTCGTAGGGGTTGAAGACGACTACGTCATTGTCCTTCAGGTAACCCAGTTTCTTGGCTTCCAGCGCCGACTTGGAGACGTTGGCGGTAGCCGCGGCCAGCATGTAGTCCTTCAGGAATTGCAGGATGTCGTTGCCCTTGGCTTCCTTGGCCGCGCGCACCGCTGCTTCCTTCAGGCCGCCGCCGGCCGGGATCAGGCCCACGCCCACTTCCACCAGGCCGATGTAGGACTCGATCGAGACCACGCGCTTGGCGGTGTGCAGCAGCAGTTCGCAGCCGCCGCCCAGGGCCAGGCCGGCCACCGCGGCGACCACCGGCACGTTGGCGTACTTCAGGCGCTGGTGCGCCTGTTGCAGCTGGTGCACCACCGGCTCGATGGCCTTGACGCCGCCCGACATGAACAGCGGCAGCATCGACTGCAGGTCGGCGCCGGCGGAGAAGGCGCCGCCTTCGGCTGCATCCGGATGCCAGATCACCAGGCCCTTGAAGTTCTTCTCGGCCTCGGTCACGGCCTTGTTCATGCCATCGATCACGCCCTGGCCGATCACGTGCATCTTGGTCTTGAAGGACAGGATCAGCACGTCGTCGTTCTGGTGCCAGACGCGTACCGATTCGTCTTCGAAGAAAGTGGTGCCGGCGCTCTTGCCGTCGGCTGCGCCCTCGCCCACCAGCGGCGCGCGGAAGGCCTGGCGCTGGTACACCGGCAGTTCGGAGCGGGCCACGTCGGCCTTCTTCGAGGGCGAGTACGAACCCTTGGCACCATGCACGCCTTCACGGCCGTCGAAGACCCAGTCGGGCAGCGGCGCGGTCGACAGTGCCTTGCCGGCATCGATGTCTTCCTTCACCCATTGCGCGACCTGCTTCCAGCCGGAAGCCTGCCAGGTTTCGAAGGGACCGACGCTCCAGCCGAAGCCCCAGCGCATGGCGAAGTCGAGGTCGCGCGCGTTGTCGGCGATCGACTCCAGGTGCACCGCGATGTAGTGGAAGGCGTCGCGGAAGATGGCCCACAGGAACTGGCCTTGCGGGTTGGTCGAGTCGTGCAGCGCCTTCATGCGCTTGACCGGATCCTTTTCCTTCAGGATGCGGCCGATGATGTCGTCGGCCTTGGCGCCGCCCGGGACGTAATCGCCCTTGGCCGGGTCGATGCGCAGGATGTCCTTGCCCACCTTCTTGTAGAAGCCGGCGCCGCTCTTCTGGCCCAGCGCGCCCTGCTCGACCAGCTTGGCCAAGAGCGGCGGGGTGGCGTAGGAGGAGAAGAACGGGTCGTCCTTCAGGTTGTCCTGCATGGTCTTGATGACGTGGCCCATGGTATCCAGGCCCACCACGTCGGCGGTGCGGAAGGTGCCGGACTTGGCGCGGCCCAGCTTGGCGCCGGTCAGGTCGTCGACCACGTCGACCGACAGGCCGTATTTTTCAGCTTCGATCACGGTGGCCAGGATGCCGAACACGCCGACCCGGTTGGCCACGAAGTTGGGCGTGTCGAAGGCGCGCACCACGCCCTTGCCGAGGGTTGTGGTGAGGAAGGCTTCCAGCTTGTCCAGGATGTCCGGCTGGGTGGAGGTAGTCGGGATCAGCTCGACCAGGTGCATGTAGCGCGGCGGGTTGAAGAAGTGCACGCCGCAGAATCGCGCCTTCAGGCCGGCGTCAAAGCCTTCGGCCAGCGCGTTGATCGACAGGCCCGAGGTGTTGGAGGCGAAGATGGTGTTGGCGCCGATATGCGGCGCGACCTTCTTGTACAGGTCGTGCTTCCAGTCCATGCGCTCGGCGATGGCTTCGATGATCAGGTCGCAGTCGGCCAGCTTGGCCAGGTCGTCCTCGTAGTTGGCGACCTCGATCAGGGCCGCGTCATCCTTGTTGCCCAGCGGCGCCGGGCTGAGTTTCTTCAGGTTCTCGATGGCGCGCTGGACGATGCCGTTCTTCGGACCTTCCTTGGCCGGCAGGTCGAACAGCACGACCGGCACGCGGGCGTTGATGCAGTGGGCGGCAATCTGGGCGCCCATGACGCCGGCGCCGAGCACGGCCACTTTTTTGACGATGAAATTGGACACGCAAGTCTCCTTCTAGGTAAGCCTGGTAGCAAAGCAAAAACGGTTCGGATAACAGTTCGGATTGCAGGCGACGGCACGGCGACACAACTGAAAGCAAGGTAGCAAGGCGCCAATACAGCGAGATGACACTGTACGCCTTCCCTGCGCGGGCCGTCGTCTTGCGCCCGGGAAATTTCCCTCCCCGGCGGTTTGCTTCTCTTCTTGACGCCGCCGCCGGCGCGAAGCCGGCGGCGCGGTGATGCTGTTGATGCTGCGGTGGTGCGAATGTTGCCGATATTGCCGACAGCGGCGGACGGTCAGAACAGGTCTGCGTCCAGCGCCATCAGGTTGGCCGAGCCGGAACGCGCCTGACGGATCAGCATCGCGGTTTCCGGCAGCAGGCGCGCGAAGTAGAAGCGCGCGGTGGCCAGCTTGGCGGTGTAGAAAGTATCGCCGGAATCCTGCTTTTCCAGCGCAATCTTGGCCATGCGGGCGAACAGGTAGGAGAACACCAGGTGGCCCACCACGCGCAGGTAAGGCACGGCGGCGGCGCCGGCTTCGTCCTGGTTGGCGAAGGACTTCATGCCGATCTCCATGGTCAGCTTGCTGACCTTGTCGCCGATGTCGGCCAGCGGCGAGACGAACTCGGACATGGATTCATCCGTGCCGTGCTCTTCCACGAAGGCCTGGATCAGCGCGCCGAACTTCTTCAGCTTGGCGCCGTTGTCCATCAGGATCTTGCGGCCCAGCAGGTCCAGCGACTGGATGGTGTTGGTGCCTTCGTAGATCATGTTGATGCGGGCGTCGCGCACGTATTGCTCCATGCCCCATTCGGAGATGTAGCCGTGGCCGCCGTAGACCTGCAGGCACTCGGAGGTGGCGGTCCAGGCGTTGTCGGTCAGGAAGGCCTTCACCACCGGGGTCAAGAGCGCGACCAGGTCGGCCGAGTCCTTGCGCACTTCCTCGTCCGGGTGCGACAGCTCCTTGTCCAGCTCCAGCGCGACGTAGGAGGTGAAGGCGCGGCCGCCTTCGGCGTAGGCCTTGGCGGTCAACAGCATGCGGCGCACGTCGGGGTGCACGATGATCGGGTCGGCCGGCTTGTCGGCGGCCTTGATGCCGGACAGGCTGCGCATCTGCAGGCGATCCTTGGCGTACACCAGGGCGTTCTGGTAGGCCACTTCGGTCAGGCCCAGGCCCTGCATGCCCACGCCCAGGCGGGCCGCGTTCATGAACACGAACATCGCCTGCAGGCCCTTGTGCGGCTGGCCGATCAGCCAGCCGGTGGCGCCGTCCAGGTTCATCTGGCAGGTGGCGTTGCCGTGGATGCCCATCTTTTCTTCGATGGCGCCGCAGAAGATCGGGTTGCGCGCGCCCAGCGAGCCGTCGGCGTTGGGCAGGAACTTGGGCACGATGAACAACGAGATGCCCTTGGAGCCTTGCGGCGCGTCCGGCAGGCGCGCCAGCACCAGATGGATGATGTTTTCGGAGACGTCGTTTTCGCCGGCGGAGATGAAGATCTTGTTACCGGTGATCTTGTAGGAGCCGTCGGCCTGCGGCTCGGCCTTGCTGCGCAACAGACCCAGGTCGGTGCCGCAATGTGCTTCGGTCAGGCACATGGTGCCGGTCCATTCGCCCGAGACCAGCTTGGGCAGGTACAGCGCCTTCTGTTCTTCCGAACCGTGCGCGTGCAGGCACTCGTAGGCGCCGTGCGACAGGCCGGGGTACATGGTCCAGGCCTGGTTGCTGGAATTGAGCATCTCGTAGAACGAGTTGTTCAGCGTCAGCGGCAGGCCCTGGCCGCCGAACTCGGTATCACAGGACAGCGCCGCCCAGCCGGCTTCGACGTACTGCTTGTAGGCTTCCTTGAAGCCCTTGGGCGTGGTCACGGCCTTGGTTTCACGGTCGAAATGGCAGCCCTCGCGGTCGCCCGAGTGGTTCAGCGGGAACAGCACCTGCGAGGTGAACTTGCCGCCCTCCTCCAGCACCTGGTCGATCAGCTCGCGGTTGGTCTCGGCGTGCGGCGGCAGGTCCTTGAAGACCTCTTCGACCTTGAGCAGCTCGTGCAGCACGAATTGCATGTCGCGCAGGGGGGCGTTGTATTGGGGCATGACAGTCTCCGGAACGGGTTAGGCGGCCTTCTTGGCTGCCGATTTGGAATTCTTGTTGGTGCTGCTGTATGCGGCGGCGTCGCTGCCCTGCGGGCGGTAGCTTTCGATCAGGCGGCGGAAGCTGGCCTCGGCACGCTCCACGCTGCCGGGGATGTGCAGGAAGCGGGCGTCGTGGTGCAGCGCCAGGATCAGGCCGTACATTTCATAGACCATCTGGCTGACGTCGATGTCGGGGCGCATGTGGCCGGCTTCGATAGCCTGCTTGATGCAGCGCTCCAGCGCGTCGCGCCAGGCCTGGACCATGGCCACCAGATGGTCGCGGATGGCGCCGGGGCGGTCGTCGTACTCCACCGCGCCGCTGATGTAGATGCAGCCCAGCGCAATTTCGACCGTGACCTGCTTGACCCAGCGCGCAAACATGGCTTCCAGTCGCGGCAGGCCGCGCGGCTCCTTGATCGAGGGGTAGAACACGTCCTGCTCGAAACGCATGTGATACAGGCGGACGACTTCGATCTGCAGGTCTTCACGCGAGCCGAAATGGGCGAACACGCCGGACTTGCTCATCTTCATCTTCTCGGCCAGCAGGCCGATGGTGAGCCCTTCCAGGCCGTCGCGGCTGGCCAGCTCCAGCGCCACGTCCAGGATGGCGGCGCGGGTCTGTTCGCCCTTGCGCAGGAATTTGGGGCGGGCGGTGGTCGCCTTGCTTGTCTCTGTCATCGTTGTCTCTTTGGTATCCGCCACTTTGGCCGGCGGCGGGATCGGTTCGACCGGGGCGGCTCTTGCGGCCTCTTGTGCCGGAACCGCTTTTCTGCGAACTTCTAATTGTCCTCAGAATTTATTCGAACGATCGTACTATTATTCATCGCGCCACAAATGTCAAACAAAAAATCGGCGCGCTTCGGACGACAACGACTTTGCCGCCAGGCAATGCATCAGGGAGTATCGGGAGGCCGCGGCGCGGCCGATGCGGCGCCCAGCAGGTCGTGGGCGTCAAGGATGGCGTAGACAATGGCGGGGTGACTTTCCAGGCACTTGCGGATCGCCGCCGGGATGGTTTCGCGGGTCTTCTTGCACAAGCCCGGCTGCTCGGCCAGCCGGATCTCCAGACCGCCGCGCACGGTGCGCACTTCCTCGGTGGCCGGGCTAATGTGCAGCACGATGCCGAGGTTCCTTTGCAGCAGCTTGCCTACGTGCAGCAGGTCGGCATAGGACTCGATGCGGCCGATGCGCTCGATCAGGCGCTTTTCTTCCTCGCGCGTCAGAAACAGGATGCGGGCGGCGTCCGAGCCGGGCTGGTCGAGCAGCAGCTCGCGCTCGCACGCGCACGCGCCGGGCGGACACTCCTTGCGGATGGGCTGCTGGAACAGGACTGCCTGGGACATCTGCACCTTCGGAAGGAAAAGACTGGCCGGGGAAACCTTTCGCCATCTTACAACGAGGCGCTGCGGCGATGCAGCCTGCACCGGGGTCCGGCCAGCTTACGAGGAAGAACGATCCAGCAGCCTGCGGTCGCGCTTGGTGGGGCGGCCCTTGATCTCCGAGGCCGGCTCGCGAAACAGGCGATGGCGCTCGGCCTCGGCGTCGCGCCGGCGCATGCTCTCTTCGGTCTCGCTATAGAGCGTGGCGGCAACCGCGGCCGAGCCGCGCTTGTCGGCGATGCCGGTCACCACCACCTCCCACTCGGTGGAGCCGTTGTCGATCTTCAGCGCGTCGCCCGCCTTCACGTTGTGCGACGGTTTGGTGGATTCGCCGTTGAGCCTGACGCGGCCGCGGTCGATGGCGTCGGTGGCCAGCGAACGCGTCTTGAAGAAGCGCGCGGCCCAGCACCATTTGTCGATGCGGGTGGTGTCCATGGTGGTTTTGTTGCTGTTGGTGGAGACTTGATTGTACGGATTCGCGGCGCGGTGCGTGCGTCGTTGCACCTGATGGCCCGGCGCGGCGAACGACACTGGGCCCCTGCTTTCGCAGGGGCGACGGAGGTGGTTGATCAGCTTGCCTGTCGTTCCTGAGAAAGCAGGAACCCGGCGTCGCTTATCGTCGCCACCGGGGCGTGACGAACGCAGAACAATCCCAACATGTGCCGGAATGACAAAGCGTTTGCGCGCCTCCCAGGAAAAATACCGGCAACACCGCTATTGCCCACAAAGCAACTCGGAGGTGGGTGGTCAGCTTGCCTGTCGTTCCTGCGAAAGCAGGAATCCAGCGTCGTTTGCCTACCGCAACATAACGCAAGCCTCCGGCTCCCGGCCCGCGCCGGGATGACGAGACGTTTGTATGCTTCCAAAGAAAAACGCCGGCAAGCGCCGGCGTTCTTCATCAACACAAAGCGGGACAGCCGGTCAGCGTTCCACTGCCAGGGCCACGCCCATGCCGCCGCCGATACACAGGCTAGCCAGGCCTTTCTTGGCGTCGCGGCGGACCATTTCATGCAGCAGGGTCACCAGCACGCGGCAGCCAGAGGCGCCGATCGGGTGGCCCAGCGCGATCGCGCCGCCGTTGACGTTGATCTTGCTGGTGTCCCAGCCCATCTGCTTGTTGACGGCGATGGCCTGTGCCGCGAAGGCTTCGTTGATTTCCATCAGGTCCAGGTCCTGCGGGGTCCAGCCGGCCTTCTTCAGGGTCAGCTGCGAGGCCGGTACCGGGCCCATGCCCATGATGCTCGGATCCAGGCCGGCCGAGGAGTAGGACTTGATCTTCGCCAGCACCGGCAGGCCCAGCTCGGCAGCCAGCTTGGCCGAGGTCACCACCACGGCGGCGGCGCCGTCGTTGATGCCCGAGGCGTTGCCGGCGGTCACGGTGCCGGCCTTGTCGAAGGCCGGACGCAGCGTGCCCAGCGATTCGGCGGTGACGCCGTGCTTGACGAACTCGTCGGTGTCGAACACCACGGTTTCCTTCTTGCCCTTGATCTCGATAGGCACGATCTCATCCTTGAACTTGCCGGCCTTTTGCGCGGCTTCGGCCTTGTTCTGCGAGGCGGCAGCGAAGGCGTCCTGCTCTTCGCGCGAGATCTCGAACTTCTTGGCCACGTTCTCGGCGGTGATGCCCATATGGTATTGGTTGTAGACGTCCCACAGGCCGTCGACGATCATGGTGTCGGTCAGCTTGGCGTCGCCCATGCGGAAGCCGTCGCGCGAATTGTTGAGCACGTGCGGCGAGGCGCTCATGTTCTCCTGGCCGCCGGCGATGACGATCTGGGCGTCGCCGCACTTGATGGCCTGTGCCGCCAGCTGCACTGCCTTCAGGCCGCTGCCGCAGACCTTGCCGACCACGAAGGCCGGGACCATGTCGGGCAGGCCGGACTTGATCACCGCCTGGCGCGCCGTGTTCTGGCCTTGGCCGGCAGTCAGCACGTGGCCGAGGATGACTTCGCTGATGGCTTCCGGCTTGATGCCCGTCTTGGCCAGCAAGGCCTTGATGACTTGCGCGCCGAGGTCGGCAGCGGCGATCTTCGACAGGGAACCGCCGAATTTGCCGATTGCAGTTCTCTGTGCGGCAACAATGACGACATCATCCATAACTCGCTCCTTGATTTGAATTGGCAGGAAGGCAGCTCGGCCTTCCGTCGGAAACCCGGACGGCCATCTTAGTCCATTTCATCATGGAATGCGATACGGTGGATTTTCGGTATTTCATCAAATCGCCGGCCGCGGCGATCCGCCTTCAAGTGCGCGCAACTGACGCCAAATCAGGCGTCCTGGCCCAGGGTGATGACATGGATCACGCTGCGGTAGAGCAGGAAGGCCGCGCCATAGGCGGCGCGCTTGTACCACGGCACATGCTGGAAGTCCGACAGGTGCACCACGCGGCCGGTGGCGGCACCGGCTTCGATCTCTTCGCGCAGGTATTGCGAGAAGGCCTGGTCGTCGATCACCACGTTGGCCTCCTGATTCACGAACAGCGACAGGCCATCGTAGTTGCTGGAACCGACCGTGGACCATCTGTCGTCCACCACCGCGACCTTGGCGTGCAGCTGGGTCTTGGTGTACTCGACGATGCGCACGCCGGCGCGCAGCAGCTTGGGATAGAAGTGGTGCGCCACCGCGTCCTGCATGGCGAACTGGCCCACGCCCAGCAGCAGCGTCACCTTCACCCCGCGCAGGGCCGCCTCTTCCAGCGCGCGCCGCATCTTGCGTCCCGGCGCGAAATACGGGTTGGCCAGGAAGGCGCTCTCGCGCGCACGGCCCAGCGCCTGCAGGTAGGCGCGTTGAATGGTGCGGCGATTGCGGAAGTTGTCGCGCACCACCAGGGCGGCCTGGGTCTCGCCGTGGATCGGCACCGGCGGGCGGTGGCGCAAGCGCTTGAAGTTTTCCCAGCGCGCCTTGAGCTTCATGTGGCCCACGCGCAGCCACTGCGCGTCCACCTCGCGGTAAATCTCATGCACCAGGGGACCGGTGATGCGCACCGCGAAGTCCCAGCGCGGCGCCGGCAACGGGATCGCGTGGCCGCTGTCGGAAATGAAATCGTCGTTGATGTTGAGCCCGCCGACGAACGCCACCTGCCGGTCCACCACGCACAGCTTGCGGTGGCTGCGCGCCACGCCGCGCCGGAACCAGGGATTGAAGGCGCGATGCTGCACGCCGGCGGCGGTCAGGGCCTCCTTGAGCTGGCGGGTGTGCAAGCGGCCGGTGCCCAGCCAGTCGTTGATCACGTATACCACCACTCCGCGCGCCGAGGCGCTCTGCAAGGCGGTGCGCACCAGCACGCCGGTGTCGTCGTTGGCGAAGATGTAGGTCTCGAGATAAATCTCCACCCGCGCCGCGTCGATGGCGGCGATCAGGGCCGGATAGAAGCCCGCGCCGCTGTGCAGCAGCGCGATCTCGTTGCCGTCGGTGAAGTTGACGTGGCGCATGCAGGACTTGTTGTCGTGTTCTCTGTCAGTCGGGATGTGCCGGTGAGGGCGACAATGAAGTCTATGCGAGTTGCAGCTCGGTGACGATGGGCGCATGGTCGGACAGGCGCGCCCACGGCCCCTCGGAGAGCACCTGCGCGGTATCCACCTTGAAGCCGCGCAGGTAGATGCGGTCCAGGCGCAGCCACGGCATCATCGCCGGGAAGGTGCGCGCCGGTCGGATCGGCGCCGACAGGCCGCCCATGCGGCGCAGCCCGTTCATCAGGCCCTTGGCCTTGCCCAGCGGCTGGTCGAACACCTCGACCACGCCCAGGTTCTGGTACAGGGTGGTACTCAACTGGTTGGTCCAGTCGTTGAAGTCGCCGGCGATCAGGAGCGGCGCATCCGGCGGCGAGGAGTTGCGTACCGCCTCGATCAGCGCCTCGGTCTGGCGGCGGCGACCGCCGGCGAACAGACCCAGGTGGATCACGTAGCAATGCACCTCGGCGCCGTCCACCGGCACCACGCAATGCAGGATGCCGCGCGACTCGTAGGAATGATCGGAGACGTCCTGGTTGCGAAAGGACGAAATCGCGAAGCGCGAGATCAGCGCGTTGCCGTGGTGGCCGTGGTCGTACACCGCGTTCATGCCGTAGGCCGAATGGTGGGTGTCGCCAGCCAGGTATTCGTGCTGGCCCTGCTGCGGCCAGTTGGACGCGTGGCGCAAGGCGTTGAGGTCGTGCCGGCCCTGCACCTCCTGCAGGAACAGGATGTCGGCGTCGAGCTGGGCCAGCGCCTGCTTGAGCGCCAGGATACGCGGCCGGCCGCCGAAGGAGGTCACGCCCTTGTGGATGTTGTATGTCGCCACGCGCAGCTTCATCTGTACAACCTTTCTTGTGTTCTTCTCCGGTACGTCCCGTCGGCGTTTGCGCGCGCCCGCAGCGTCGCCTCAGCGCTCCATATAGCTCGGCAGCTGCAGGATGGCCTCGGCATTGGAGGGCGAAAAGCAGCGATCGGCCGCTTCGCGCAGCGGCAGCCATTCGTAGCGCGTATGCTCGCGCGGCGCCAGCGTGATCGTAATGTCGCGCGGCACCAGGAGGCCGAAGACGTGCTCGGTGTTCCTGGTCACGCCCGGCGCATAGCGGTGCCGCCAGACCGGATAGATCTCATAGATGTTGGAAAGTTGCCAGTCGCGCAAGTTGGCGGCCGGCAGGGGCTTGCCCGCACCCTGATCAAATTCTACGCCCGCCCCGGCGACCACGATGCCGGTCTCTTCCTGCACTTCGCGTCGGGCGGTTTCCGACAGCGCTTCGTCCGGCGTGTCCTTGGATCCGGTCACCGACTGCCAGAAACCGGGCTTGTCGGCGCGCTCGATCAGCAGCACTTCGCGCTGGGCGGTGTGGATCACCACCAGCACCGATTCGGGGATCTTGTAGGGCTTGGTCTGCGTCATCTGCGGCTCAATCGTGCTGGAGACAATATCTCGGGCAATGCGCCGCGCGCCAGGATGGCGCATCGGCAAAACCCTATTGTATCGGCAGCAAGACCCGGCGTGCTCAGGCGGCTGCTTCGCTCTCGGCCACCAGCCAGGTGCGGAAGCTGCGCGCGGCGGAGTGCTCGATACGATCGCGCGGCCACACGGCGTAGTAACCCCCGCCCAGGCGGGCGCTGGCCTCGCAGGCGCGCACCAGCAGGCCCTGATTGATGCAGGCATCGATCATGTGGCGCCAGGCCAGCACAATGCCGTGGCCTTCCAGCGCCAGCTGCAGCAGCACCGGATATTGATTGGACAGGATGGGGTGCTCGATGCGCACATCGGCCATGCCGTTCTGGCCCAGCCAGTTCTGCCACGACATCCATTGGCGCTGGCCGTCCTCCAGCATCAGCAAGGTCTCCTGCGGCAGGTCGCGCGGCGACAGGCTGCGTCCGGCCAGATAGGCCGGGGAGCAGACCGGGAACACTTCCTCGTCATACAGGCGGCGCGTCGCCATGCCGGCCGGCGGGCCGTCGCGCAGGAAGTAGATGCCCATGTCGAAATCGGTCTCCGACAGGAAGGCCAGGTTGTCGTTGACGATCAGCCTCAGCTGGCAATCCGGATGCAGCGCGCGGAACTTGGCCAGCCGCGGCGTCAGCCACAGCACCGCCACGCCGGAAGAACAGGCCACCGTCAGCTCCTGGTGGCCCTTGCGCTTCATCACGTCTTCCGTGGCTTCGGCGCAATCCACCAGCAGCCGCTGCACCAGCTCGGCGTAACGCTGGCCGCTCACCGTCAGGCGCAATGCGCGCGGCTCGCGCAGGAACAGTTTCTTGCCGAGGAAGCGTTCCAGCTGGGCGATCTGACGGCTGACCGCACTTTGCGTCAGGTGCAGTTCGGTCGCCGCGCGCGTGAAGCTGCCATGGCGCATGGCGGCCTCGAAGGCGATCAGGGATGGCAGTGGGGGAAGCGGTGAAATACGCATGGAGGCGCTCCAACATGTCTCTGTAATAGCCGAATGTTAGAGCGAAAAGCATGCCCGCCGGGAGCGGAATCGACATCCTCCCGGCGGGCAGGAATCACGCGCGGCTGCGGTGGATATGGCCGGCTTGCATCACCAGCGACAGGTGCTCGCCCTGGCCGGTCAGCAGCGTGATGTCTTGCAGCGGGTTGCCGTCGACCACGATCAGGTCGGCCTGGGCGCCGGCGCGCACCGTACCCAGCACGCCTTCGCGTTGCAGGATGGCGGCCGCGACCGAGGTGGCCGAGCGGATGGTTTCCAGGTTGCCCAGGATCTCGGCGCGGATGATGAACTCGTGCGACTGGTCCTGGTGCATCTCGCCCAGCAGGTCGGAGCCGAAGCCCATCTGCACGCCGTGCTCGGCGTAGATGCGCAGCGAATCGCGGCCGGCCTGGCGCACCGACTCGATCTTGGCCACCGAATCCGGCGGCAGGCCCAGGCGGGCGCCGTCGCGCGCCAGCGAGTCGTAGGTGACCAGGGTCGGCACCACGAAGGCGCCGTGCTCACGCATGACCTTGGCGGCGTCGGCGTCGACCAGGTTGCCGTGCTCGATGGTGCGCACCCCGCAACGCACCGCGCGCGAAATGGCGCGGCCGGTGTAAGCGTGGGCCATCACGTAGGTCTGGGCCGCTTCGGCCTCGGCCACGATGGCGCGGATCTCGTCTTCGCTGTACTGGGTGTTGCCGATCGGATCGGTGGGCGACGCCACGCCGCCGGAGGCCATGATCTTGATCTGGGTCGCGCCCTTTTGCAGTTCTTCACGCGCGGCCAGGCGCACTGCATCCACACCGTCGGCCACGCGGGCGATGGCGCCGGCGCGGAAGGCGCAGGAGCACGGCTCCAGCGCGTCGGAACGCGGGCGGAAGTCGCCGTGGCCGCCGGTTTGCGAGAGCGCCTTGCCGGACGGGAAGATGCGCGGTCCCGGCACCAGGCCGATGGCGATCGCCTGCGCCAGGCCCCAGTCGGCGCCGCCGGCGTCACGCACCGAGGTGAAGCCGCGGTTCAACATGGCTTCGACGATGGGCAAGGCGCGAATCGAAGTCAGCGAGCCGGGCTGCAGCGCGTTCAGGCCGAGGTTGGCCAGTGAGGCCAGCACGTGCACGTGGCAGTCGATCAGGCCGGGCATGACGGTCTTGCCGGCGACGTTGATGCGACGCGCGTCGGGCACGTCCAGCGGTGTCGCCGAGACGTCGATGATGCGGTCCTTTTCGATCAGGACATCATGGCGCGGGAACAGGCTGCCCAGCGCGGGATCGAGGACGTTGCCGCCCTGCAGGAGGATCTTGGTCATAGCGGTGCTCAATGTTGTTGCAGGTACTGGGGCTCGCGCACGAAGCGCGTGCCGACGAAACTGATGGCGGCGGCGATCATCACGTAGAAGGCCGGGGCCATGGCGCTGCCGGTGGTGGCGATGAACCAGGTGATGATGAACGAAGCAAAGCCGCCGAAGATGGTCACGGCCAGGTTGTAGGCCACCGACAGGCCGGTCGACAGCACCTTGGCCGGGAACAGCTCGGAGAACGCCGCCAGGATCGGGCCGGTGTAGGCTGCGATCAGCACGCCGAACACCAGCTGGAACAGCAGCAGCGAGCCCAGGCCCGGCGTCACGTTGATGTAGGCGAACATGGGATAGGCCAGCAGCAGGATCAGCAGCGAGGAGCCCGACAGGAACACGCGGCGACCGAAGCGATCGGCCAGGCGGCCGACGATGGGCGCGAACACCATGATGCACAGGCCGCCCACCATGCCGGCGATGAAGCCGGTCGACTGCGGCAGCTTCAGCACCTTGATCGAGTAGGTCGGCATGTAGAACAGCAGCACGTAGGTGCAGACCGTCCACAGGATCACCATCGAGAAGCTGGCCGAGGTCTCGCGCGGGAAGTTGCGGATCACTTCCTTCAGCGGCGAGTCAGTCTTGTCCTTTTCTTCCAGGAAGGCCGGGGTTTCGTCGAGGTGGTTACGGATGTAGTAGCCGACCGGGCCGATCACGATGCCCAGCAGGAACGGCAGGCGCCAGCCCCAGCTCGACAGCGATTCAGGATCGAGGCTGGAGGTGACGAAGGTGCCGACCGCCGCGCCCAGCAGCACGGCCACGCCGATGCTGGCCTGGATCCAGCTGGAGTAATAGGCGCGCTCTTTGACCGGCGCGTATTCGGTCAGGAAGGCAGTTGCGCTGCCCATCTCGCCGCCGGCCGAGAAGCCTTGCAGCAGGCGCGCGATGACGATCAGCATCGGCGCGAACAGGCCGATCTGTTCATAGGTCGGCGCCAGGCCGATGATGGTGGTGCCCACCGCCATCAACAGGATGGTGACCGAGAGCGCTGCCTTGCGCCCGACGCGGTCGGCGTAGATGCCCAGCAGGATGCCACCCACCGGACGCATGAAGAAACCCACGCCGAAGGTGGCCACCGCCAGCAGCAGCGAGGTCAGCTCATTGCCGGTCGGGAAGAACAGCTTGGCGATGATGACCGCGAAGAAGCTGTACACGGTGAAGTCGAACCACTCAAGGCCGTTGCCGATGACGGTGGCGACGATGGCACGCCGGCGCTGGTTGCTGGTGACCTGCGGAATCCCGCCGGCCGGTACGGTGTTAGCTTGCATGTTCTCCCCTTTTGATGCGTTTCATGGACAGGCGTATTTGCGTCCGATGATAGGGGGAGCTGCGAGCGAGCCGGAAATGATATCTGCGCATGTCGCCATGATCGCTGCGCATGCATGTGCAAAAGATTTATATCGATATGCGCCGTGCAGCGCCGCCGGTGCAGGCATCACGCACAGATGAAGCCGGCATGAAAAAAGGCGCATGCATCGCTGCATGCGCCCTTCTCAGGCGAAGCGGGCCGTCAGGATCAGGCCTTGACCGCCGGCTCGGTATTGCGCAGGCGGATGTGCAGTTCGCGCAGCTGCTTCTCGTCGACCGGCGACGGCGCCTGCGTCAGCAGGTCTTGCGCGCGCTGGGTCTTGGGGAAGGCGATCACGTCGCGAATCGACTCGGCGCCGGCCATCATGGTGACCAGACGGTCCAGGCCGAAGGCGATGCCGCCGTGCGGAGGCGCGCCGTACTGCAGCGCGTCCAGCAGGAAGCCGAACTTCAGGCGCGCTTCCTCGTCATCGATCTTCAGGGCGCGGAACACCTTGCTCTGCACGTCGGCGCGGTGGATACGCACCGAACCGCCGCCCAGTTCCCAACCGTTCAGGACCATGTCGTAGGCCTTGGCGATGGCGGCGCCCGGGTTGGTCGAGATGAAGTCCTCGTGACCGTCCTTGGGCGAGGTGAACGGGTGGTGCAGCGCGACCCAGCGCTGGTTGTCTTCGTCGTATTCGAACATCGGGAAGTCGACCACCCACAGCGGACGCCATTGGTCTTCGAACAGGCCGTTCTTCTTGCCGAACTCGCTGTGACCGATCTTCACGCGCAGCGCGCCGATGGCGTCGTTGACCACCTTGGCCTTGTCGGCGCCGAAGAAGATCAGGTCGCCGTCCTGCGCGCCGGTCTTCTCGATGATCGCAGCCAGGGCGGCGTCATGGATGTTCTTGACGATCGGCGATTGCAGGCCGTCGCGCCCCTTGGCCTTCTCGTTGACCTTGATGTAAGCCAGGCCCTTGGCGCCGTAGATGGCGACGAACTGGGTATAGGCGTCGATTTCCGAACGCGGCATGTCGGCGCCGCCCGGCACGCGCAGGCCGACCACACGGCCGCCTTCGCTGTTGGCTGCGCCGGAGAAGACCTTGAACTCGACGTCCTTCATCACGTCGGTCAGTTCGGTGAACTCCAGCTTCACGCGCATGTCCGGCTTGTCGGAACCGTACATGCCCATGGCGGTGGCGAAGTCCATCACCGGGAACGGGTTGGGCAGCTCGACGTCCAGCGCCTTCTTGAACACCAGGCGGATCATGCCTTCGAACAGGTCGCGGATCTCTTGCTCGGTCAGGAACGAGGTCTCGCAGTCGATCTGGGTGAATTCAGGCTGACGGTCGGCGCGCAGGTCTTCGTCGCGGAAGCACTTGGTGATCTGGTAGTAGCGGTCGAAGTTGGCCACCATCAGCAGCTGCTTGAACAGCTGCGGCGACTGCGGCAGGGCGAAGAATTCGCCGGCGTTCACGCGCGAGGGCACCAGGTAGTCGCGGGCGCCTTCCGGAGTCGACTTGGTCAGCATCGGGGTTTCGATGTCGATGAAGCCGTTTTCGTCCAGGAACTTGCGCACTTCCATCGCCACCTTGTAGCGCAGGCGCAGGTTGTTCTGCATCTGCGGGCGACGCAGGTCCAGCACGCGGTGGGTCAGGCGGGTGGTTTCCGACAGGTTGTCGTCGTCCAGCTGGAACGGCGGCGTGACCGACGGGTTCAGCACTTCCAGCTCGTGGCACAGCACTTCGATCTTGCCCGACTTCAGGTTGGCGTTGCCGGTGCCTTCAGGACGGCTGCGCACCACGCCGGTGATGCGCAGGCAGAATTCGTTGCGCACCGATTCGGCGTTCTTGAACACCTCGGCGCGGTCCGGATCGCACACCACCTGGACCAGGCCTTCGCGGTCGCGCAGGTCGATGAAGATCACGCCGCCGTGATCGCGGCGACGGTGCACCCAGCCGCACAGGCTGACGGTTTGGCCGAGCAATGCCTCGGTAGTGAGGCCACAGTATTGGGTTCGCATGGACATGGTTCTGATTCCGTTGACAGTGTTCTTGTTTGATTCGTGATTCGATGATGGGGACGCGGGACGAAGGCGGGGCTGGCCGGCGATGATGACGCCGGCCGCCCCGTCAATTATTGGCCGCCGTCGCGTCGGTGATGATTTTCTTGTCGGCCGCCATCTCGGGGGCCACCACGCCCATCGAGACGATGTACTTCAGGGCCTCGTCGACCGACATGTCGAGCTCGATCGATTCCGCGCGCGGCAGCATCAGGAAGAAGCCCGAGGTCGGGTTCGGGGTGGTCGGCACGTAGACGCTGATGTAGTCGCCCTGCAGGTGGTTCTTCACCTCGCCGCCGGGGGTGCCGGTCAGGAAAGCGATGGTCCACGAGCCCTGGCGCGGATACTGGATCAGCACCGCCTTGCGAAAAGCGTTGCCGGAGGACGAGAACAGCGTGTCCGACACCTGCTTGACGCTGGAGTAGATCGACTTCACCACCGGGATGCGCGTCAGCAGGCCTTCCCACACCGACACGATCTGGCGGCCGATGAAGTTGCGCGCGGCCAGGCCGGTCAGGAAGATGATCAGCAGCGTGAGGATGGAGCCCAGGCCCGGGATGTAGAAGCCCAGCAGCGCCTCCGGCCGCCAGCTCGGCGGCAGCAGCAGCAGGGACTGGTCCATGGTGCTGATGATCAGGTTGAGCACCCACAGCGTAATCGCCAGGGGCACCAGGATCAGCAGGCCGGTAATGAAATATTTGCGCATGGGTCGATGGACGCCTCAGCTGGCGCTGGGGGTGGAAGTCGAGGAAGTCGACGCTGCGGGAGCGGCAGCGGGCGCTGCTGCCGGCGCAGGGGCAGCGGCTGCAGGCGCAGCGGGGGCGCTGGCAGGCGGCGTGTTGGCGCCGGAGCCTTCGCTGGCGGCCAGGCCGGTGCCGGTGGCGCCCACGCTGTTGGCGGTGCCGCTGCCGTTACCGCGGAAATCGGTCACATACCAGCCCGCGCCCTTTAGCTGGAAACCAGCGGCGGTGAGCTGCTTGCGGAAACTATCCTTGTTGCAGGACGGGCAAACGGTCAACGCATCGTCGGACATCTTTTGCAAGACATCCTTGGCAAAACCACACGCTTCGCAGCGATACGCGTAAATCGGCATGACTAACTCCGCAAAAAACTTCCAAAACCCTGAATTATAAAGGCTTTTGGCGCGTTTTTCGCGAACCCGGCGGCGACTTGCCCCCACGCTGTGGTTTCCGGCGGCAATGGTCATTTTGACAATGCGCTGCCGACGGCTTGCCGTCGGGCAAATCGCCGCGCGAACCGATGCCCGGGGGCCCTCCCGCCGCCTCAGACGCCAACCGGTGCTGCGCGCGTCGCTTGCAGGGTGTCCAGGAATTCGCGGCACCACCAATGGACGTCGAATTGGCGAATATTTTCCATCAGCGCCGCATGCCGTTCGCGCCGCTCCGTCAGCGACATCTGCAGCGCCTGCTGGATCACATTGGCGGCGCCATGGGTGTCATAGGGGTTGATGATCAGGGCCTGCCTCATCTGTTCGGCCGCGCCGGCGAAGCGCGACAGCACCAGCACGCCGGGGTCGTCCTCGTCCTGGGCGGCGACGAATTCCTTAGCCACCAGGTTCATGCCGTCACGCAGCGGCGTGACCAGCGCCACCGCGCAGGCGCGGTACAAACCCGGCAGGCGCTTGCGGGCCACGGTGCGGTGGATGTAGCGGATCGGCATCCAGTCGAAGTCGCCGAAGTCGCCGTTGATGGAGCCGCACAGGCTCTCCAGCTCGCGCTGGATGTCGCCGTAGGCTTCCACGTCCTCCCGGCTGGGCGAGGCGATCTGCAACAGCGTGGCGCTGTGACGGTTTTCCGGATACAGGCGCAGCAGCTCGCGGAAGGCGCGGATACGCTGCGGCAAGCCCTTGGAGTAATCCAGCCGATCGACCCCGATCAACAGGCGCCGGCGCGAATACTCGGCCTTGGTGCTTTCATAGGTGTCGCGCGCCTCCTTGGCGTTACCCATGCGTTGGAAGTCGGCCACGTCGATGCCGATCGGGAAAGCGCCGGCGTGCACGGTGCTGTTGAAGGCGCGGTACTGATTGGCGCCGACCGGCTCGGCGGTCGCCTCAGCCTGCACGTACTGCGCGAAGTGCTGCAGGTCGGCGTGGTTCTGGAAGCCCACCAGATCATAGGCGAACAGCGCGCGCATGAGCCATTCGTGCGAGGGGATGGCCGTCAGGATCGGCGGCGGCGGCAGCGGGATGTGCAGGAAGAAGCCGATGCGCGCCTCGCAGCCCATGGCGCGCAGCTCGGCGGCCAGCGGGATCAGGTGATAGTCGTGGATCCAGACGATGTCGTCGCGCTTCAACAGCGCAAACAGCTTGCGCGCGAACAGCTGGTTCACGCGGCGATAGCCGCCCAGGTGGCCGGACTCGAAATGCGCCAGGTCCAGCCGGTAATGGAATACCGGCCACAGCACGCCGTTGGCGTAGCCGCGGTAGTAGGCGTCGTGGTCTTCCTGGCTCAGGTCGAGTTCAGCCAGGGTGACGCTGCCGGCCTGGTGCACACGCAGCTCGCCCTCGCCGGGCGTGCCGTTCTCGACCACCTTGCCGCTCCAGCCGAACCACAGGCCGCCGGTCTGCTTCAAGGTCTCGCCCAGCGCCACCGCCAGGCCGCCCGCCGCAGGTTTGCGCGGGTCAGCCAGACGGTTCGATACCACGACCAATCTACCCATCAGATCACCGCCTCCCATGATGCGGACAAGCGCATCGCACAGTTGATAATGCCCACCATCGAATAGGTCTGCGGGAAGTTGCCCCACATCTGGCGCGTGACCGGATGAGTGTCTTCGGAGAGCAGGCCCAGGTGGTTGCGGGCGTCGAGCATGGCCTTGAAGATCTCGCGCGCCTGCTCCTTGCGGCCGATGCGCGCCAGCGCATCGATGCGCCAGAAGGTGCAGATGTTGAACGCGGTCTCGGGCCGGCCGAAGTCGTCCGGCGCTTCGTAGCGGCGCATGTAGGGGCCGTCGCACAGCGACTTCTCCAGCGCGTCCACGGTGGAGATGAAGCGTTGGTCGGTCGGTGCGATCAGGCCGACTTCCACCATCAACAGCACGCTGGCGTCGAGGTCGCGCCCGCCGAAGCTTTCCGCATACGCCTGGCGCTGCTCGTTCCAGGCTTCGGTCAGGATACGGTCGCCGATTTCCCTGGCGCGGTCGCCCCAATATTTGGCGCGTTCGGGCAGGTCCAGCCGCGCGGCGATCTTGCCCAGGCGATCGCAGGCGGCCCAGCTCATCAACGCCGACGAGGTGTGGATGCGCGAGCGCGTGCGTAGCTCCCACATGCCGGCGTCGGGCTGGTTGTAGACCTCGTAGGCCCGCTCGCCGACCGCCTCCAGATGCTGGAAGTGCTCGGCGCCGGCGCGGTGGTGCAAGCGCATGTCGTGGAAGGCCTGCGCCGCGCCCAGCACGATGTTGCCGTAGACGTCGTGCTGGAAGTGTTCGTAGGCCTGGTTGCCCACCCGCACCGGGCCGAAGTTCTGGTAGCCGGGCAAGTGGTCGAGGATCTGCTCGGGCAGGGCCTCTT
Source organism: Herbaspirillum sp. LeCh32-8 (assembly GCF_017814915.1). Classification (GTDB taxonomy): domain Bacteria; phylum Pseudomonadota; class Gammaproteobacteria; order Burkholderiales; family Burkholderiaceae_D; genus Herbaspirillum. Next base: position 332,025 of record NZ_JAGIPZ010000004.1, read on the forward strand.
CCAGGCCGATGCCGTACAGCGGCTGCACGTGGCCGCCGGCCGAGCGCACCACCACGTTGGTCATCCAGCGCAAGTAGTCTTCCATGGTGCCCAGCTCGGACAGGCTGTTGAGCGCGCGCACCACGAAGAAGGCGTCGCGCAGCCAGCAATAACGATAGTCCCAGTTGCGCTGGCTGCCCGGTGCCTCCGGCACGCTGGTGGTCATGGCGGCGATGATGGCGCCGGTATCCTCATAGACCGAGAGCTTGAGCGTGATGGCGGCGCGGATCACCGCGTCCTGCCACTCCAGCGGCGTGGCCAGCGCGCGGCTCCAGTTGCGCCAGTAGGCCAGCGTTTCCTGCTCAAAATCGCGCGCGGTGTCGTTGATGCCGGCATGCAGGGTTTCGTCCGGCCCGAGAATGAAGTTGTACGGGCGGCTGACCACGAAGGCGGTCTCGTCGACGATGTAGCTGATCGGCGCGTCGGTGTTCAGGCGCAGGGTCTGCTCGTCGCCGACGAAGCGGATGTGGTTGCTGCCGCGCGTTTCCAGCGGCTCTTCGCGGCCCCAGTTGAACTTGGGGCGCAGGATCACGCGCATGCGCGGCGCGCCCGAGAGCGGATGAATGCGGCGTACCAACTGCAACGGCCGGAAAAAGCGGCCGCGGCTGGCGAAACGCGGAGCGAAGTCGGTAATCTCCACGCCCTGCCCCAGGGTGTCGTACAGGCGGGTGCGCAGCACCGCGGTATTGGGCTCGTACCACTGCTCGCTGTGCGAGAAGTTCTCCAGCTGGAAGGCCCACAGGCTGCCGTTGCCGCTGGGGTCGAGCAGCGCGTTGAACACCGGGTCACCGTCAAAGCGCGGCAGGCAGCACCAGACGATGCGTCCCATCTTGTCGACCAGCGCCGAGAAGGCGCAATTGCCGATCACACCCAAATCGAGCGAGGAGGTGGACGGATTGTCGTGCCGTTGCGCCGCTAGGTGCGGCTGTTCGGAATGCTGGGTCTGGGAGTGCGGCTGGGGTTGCGGTTCCTGTTGCGGATCGGTGCTGGGCTGGCTCATGGTTCCCTCGTGTTCTGTCGATCAGATTTCTTGGTGGAAGGCGGGGTACTGCGAAGACCTGCGGCAAATGGCCTAGACGTTCAACGACATGCGGCGGCGTCAGCCGGCGGTTTCCGCCTGCGTGCGGTGACCGGCCAGGCCGGCCGGCAGCGCCTGGCGCAGCAAGGCGCGCACCGCGGCCGGATCGGCCACGCGTACGCGGGCCTGGCTGGGGCCGGCGCCAACCTTGATGCCGAGGCCGTTCACGGCCTGCGCCTGGACCACGGCGAAGCCGGCCTCGTCGGTGACGTCGTCGCCGATGAACACCGGACGCCGCCCGCGAAACGGCGCCTCGTTCAGGAAGGCGGCGACGGCGTCGCCCTTGTTCACGTGCGGCTTGGCCTCGACCACCATCTTTCCGTTAAGCATCGAGAAGCCGGGCTCATGCCTGAGCGCCTCGCGCATGGTGTCGATGCAGCGTTGCTCCAGATGCGGCGCATGGCGGTAGTGCAGCGCCAACGCGCCGCGCTTCAACTCCAACTGCAGGTCGGGATGGGCGCTCACCAGCGGCAGCAGGCGCTCGCGCAGGTGGTGCACATCGGCCACCGGCTGCTCGATGATGCGACCGTCGACGGTGCGCCGCTCGGCGCCGTGCACGCCCGCCATCGGCAGGCGCAACGGCGCCAGAAAGAAGTCGAGTTGATCCAGGGGACGCCCGCTGACGATGGCCAGCGCTCCGTCCGATTCTTGTTGTAGTTGCTGCAAGAGCGTGATCAGTTCCGGCGGCACCACAATATCTTCGGGTTGCGGCGCGAGATCGACCAAGGTGCCGTCGAAGTCCAGAAATAACGCATCGGCAGCAAAATCGTAGTGGCGAGTTTGCTCAGTCATGGTCTTTCAGGTTGATGAAAAGCAAATAAGTTCCGGTTGTTTATCAAACAACTTGGCGTTTTATCACCGAACAAGAACGGAAATTCGAGAAAATTCCGGTGTGCGGATTGGCTTTGACAGCATCCGCCACAGCAGTTTCTGGCCAAGCGCAAGAATCCCGCCCGGTCATTGTTGCACCATGCGCGCGCGCCTGCAGGGCGCACTCGCCGGCCCAAAGAAAAACGGCCGCGCGGCGATGCCGGGCGGCCGTTCTTGCGAAGACTTGCCGAATCAGGACTGCGGGCTGCCCTCGGGCGCATTGGCCAGGATCGGCGGCACCGGCGCCAGCACCTGCGGCATCAGCGAACCGACCACCATGCCGCCGATGGAGAACAGCAGGCCGGCCAGCTGCGGCGGCCAGAAGCCTTCGGGGGCGGTGTATTCCAGCGTGATCCAGGACAACAGGCCCAGCACCATCGCCATCAGCGCGCCCTGGCGGCTGGCGCGCTTCCAGTAGACACCGAAGGCCAGCGGCACGAAGGCGGCCACCAGGGTCACCTTGTAGGCGTTCTCGACCATCTCGTAGATGCTGGACTGGCTATTCAACGCCAGCGAGGTCACGCCCACGGTAAACACCAGCACCACTGCGCGCATGGAGAACAGGAATTCGCGGTCGTTCTTCCAGGGGCGGATTTCCTTCAGCACGTTCTCGGTGAAGGTTACCGAGGGCGCCAGCAGCGTGGCGCTGGCGCAGCTCTTGATGGCGGAGAGCAGCGCGCCGAAGAACATCACCTGGGCGAACACCGGCATCTTTTCCATGATCAGGGTCGGCAGCACCAGCTGCGAGTCGGTCTCCAGCAGGCGCGACACCATGGCCGGGTCGATCAGCGTGGCCGAGTAAGCCAGGAAGATGGGGATAAACACGAAGCAGAAGTAGATCACGCCGCCCAGGATGGAGGCGTTTTGCGCCACGGTCTCGTTCTTGGACGACATCACGCGCTGGAACACGTCCTGCTGCGGGATCGAGCCCAGCATCATCGTGATCCAGGCGGCGAAGAACCACATGACGTCGCGGATGTTGGCCTCGGGCCAGAAATTGAACTTGCCGGCCTCGGCCGCATGCTGGATCACCACGCCGGGGCCGCCGACCATGCCGGAGACTTCCCAGCCGATGTAGAACATGCCGACCACCACGATGATCATCTGCAGGAAGTCGGTGATCGCCACCGCCCACATGCCGCCCATCAGGGTGTAGATCAGCACGCTGCCCGCGCCGATGATCATGCCCCAGTGCATCGGGATGTAGCCGCCCGAGACCACGTTGAACACCAGGCCCAGCGCCTTGATCTGCGCCGCCACCCAGCCCAGGTAGGAGATCACGATGCAGACCGTGACCAGCATTTCGGCGGCGCGGCCGTAGCGCTTCTTGTAGTAGTCGCCGATGGTCAGCAGGTTCATGCGGTACAGCTTCTTGGCAAAGAACACGCCGACCAGGATCAGGCACAGCGAGGAGCCGAAGGGGTCGGCCACGATGCCGCCCATGCCTTCTTTCAGGAAGGTCGACGACACGCCCAGCACCGCCTCGGAGCCGAACCAGGTGGCGAACACGGTGGCGGTCACCACCGACATCGGCAGCGAGCGGCCGGCGACGGCATAGTCCTTCGAACTCTTGACGAATTTGGTGGCGTACAAGCCGATGCCGACCGAGATGACCCAGTAGAGGACGACGAACCAGAGGAGTGCATTCATGCCTTGTTCCTTGCCTTGCCAGAGGCCTGAGGGGGTAGAAGAAAAACGCGCATTATAGCGGCAACTTCGGCCCGCAAAGCCGCATGCGGCCAGACATTTACGCACCTGTCCGCCGCAGGCCACAGTGCCGGGCGCAGCCCTTACCGGCAAGCAAGAATTGCTCCCGCCGGCGGCGGCGAAAACGCAATAAACAATAAGCGGCGGGAGAAGGCTACGGCGAGCGGGAGAGGGCGATGCACAAAGCAGCGCGGCCGCCCATCGGCGGCCGCTGGCTCAAATATCGGACGGGGATGACGTAACGGCCGGGCCTCAGGCGCCGTCGCTGTTGCGCTCATAGGACGGGCAGCCGTTCTTGCCCCACTGCCCGTTGCACAGCTTCCACAAGCAGCTCTCGCGGGCGAACAACGACAAGGCGCTGCATTGCTTGACCTGGTCGGCCAGCGAGGGCGCTGGCGCCACCTCGATGATTTCCGGCTGCGTCAGTGCGGCGGCCTGGGCGCGCTCGGCCTTGGCGCGGGCGTCGGCCAGTTGCGCCTCGGCCTCACGGCGACGCAGTTCGCGCTGGGCCAGTACGGCGTCCTCGCGACGGTGACGGGCGTCGGCGGCGGCGCGCTTTTGCGCCAGCTGGCGAGCTTTTTCTTCCGCCTCTTCCTGCAGGACGGCGATCTGGTCCAGCACCGGCGGCGCCTCGGCGGCCGGTGCCGTCGCGAGCGGCGCAGGCGCGGCGGGGACGACCGGCGCGATGATGGTCTTGCGCAGCGAGGGCAGCTCACTGACGATGGGCTTGAGCGCGCGCTGCGGCCACGGCCATTGCGCGCTCCACCACAAGGCCAGGCCGATCACGACCAGGGTCAGCAAGGACACCGGCCAGGCGGCGCGCGCCGACGCTGCGGCATTCGGCGCGCCGGGCGGCAGCTCCAGTTCGACGACGGCGGGTTGCGGCTGGATCTTCGGCGATGGTGACGGCGGCAGCGCTGCCACGGTGACGGCGGCGATGCCGGAAGCATCGGTGGCAGCCGCGGCTGCGGCTTCGGTCACCACGGCGGCCGTCACCGAGGCGGCGGCAACGGCGGCTGCGGTGATGTGCGACGCACGAATTTCCAGCTCGTCGTCGGCGATGATGTTTTCTTCGAGAGCGGGGGCGGCGAGCGCGGTGGAGCCGGCGGCCGTCGACGCGGCACGCTTGCTGCGATCTTCCCCTGGGCGATGCAGGACCTCCATTACCTTCCCCTGTATTGCACTGCTGATGCTGACCGCCGTCCCGGCGGAAACGGATACCTTTCCTCTCGTCTGATTGTCTGGCTACCCGGTCTCCGTGGTCGCTTTTTCAGCGTTTATTCTTCGGGCGTATTTTTTTCGACGGAAAGCTATTCTGCGCTCAAATTTCTGAAAGGAAAATCAAAGAATGTGCTTGCGGTGAAATTTCTGTATCCCAGCGTGGACGGGAGTTGCCGGGCTGCAAACAAAAACAAAACGGCAGCCGCGTTGCCGGGGCTGCCGTGCTGCCAAAGCATCAACTGGTCACATCACTTGACGATGCTTTCCAGTGCGAACAGGTCGGACGGATTTTCACGCTTGCGGACCAGATGTGCACGCACGCCGTCCACTAACACTTCGGCGGCGCGACCGCGGGTGTTGTAGTTGGAGGCCATGGTCATGCCGTAGGCGCCGGCCGAGGCGAAGGCCAGCAGGTCGCCCTGCTCGATGGCCAGCTCGCGCCCGCGCGCCAGCCAGTCCCCGGACTCGCACACCGGGCCGACCACGTCATAGACCTGGGCGCCGTCGGCGCCTTCCTTGACCGCCTTCACGCCGTGCCAGGCTTCGTACATGGCCGGACGCATCAGGTCGTTCATGGCGGCGTCGACCACTGCGAAATTCTTGGTCTCGCCGTGCTTCAGGTATTGCACTTCGGTCAGCAGCACGCCGGCGTTGCCGACGATGGAACGGCCCGGCTCGAACATCACCTGGATCTGGCGGCCGCCGTACTTTTGCTTGCGCCACGCGTCGACGCGGGCGAACACGCGCGCCAGGTAGTCGCCTACGGCGACCGGCTGCTCGTCGTCATAGCGGATACCGATGCCGCCGCCGATGTCGAGGTGGTGGATATGGATGCCTTCGGCTTCCAGCGCGTCGACCATGTCGATCACCTTGTCCAGCGCTTCGAGCAGCGGCGAATCGTCCAGCAGCTGCGAGCCGATGTGGCAGTCGATGCCGACCACTTCGATATTGGGCAGCGCAGCGGCGGTGCGGTAGCAGTTCAGCGCGTCTTCATAGGCCACGCCGAACTTGTTTTCCTTCAGGCCGGTGGAGATGTAGGGGTGGGTCTTGGCGTCGACGTTGGGATTTACGCGCAGCGAGATGCGCGCGCGCTTGCCCATTTCACCGGCAACTTCGTTCAGGCGCGCCACCTCGGGGATGGACTCGACGTTGAAGCACAGGATGTCGTGCTCCAGCGCCAGCTTCATCTCGTCGCGGCCCTTGCCCACGCCCGAGAAGATCACTTTGCGGGCGTCGCCGCCAGCGGCCACCACGCGCAGCAGCTCGCCGCCGGAGACAATGTCGAAGCCCGAGCCCTGCTGGCCCAGCAGGTTCAGCACCGCCAGGTTGGAGTTGGATTTGACCGAATAGCACACCAGCGCGCCTTCATCGCCGCGCCCGGCCTTGCGGCATGCGTCGGCATAGGCCGAGAAATTCTCGACCAGGGCGGCCTTGGAATAGACGTAGAGCGGCGTGCCGTATTGGGAGGCCAGCGCCTGCAGCGACACTTGTTCGGCGTGCAGCACGCCGTTGCGATAGGAAAAATGGGACATGGAAGTCGGGGCTACGAATCTGTTGGTCGGGGCCGGCCCGGCGCGCCAGGTCGGCTTGAAGCGCTTGCTTACTTCGAGGCGGGCGCCGGTTTGGACTCGGCATCAGCATCGGCGGCGCCAGGTTTGGACATGGCCGGTTTGGGCGAGGTCTGCGCCAGCGGATCGGGCGGGACCTTGGGCATGAACAAAGGCCCCTTCTGGCCGCAACCGGCCAGCAGCAGAATCGATGCGCAGGCCGCCAACGCGGCTGTGCGGCGAGCGAGAGAATAATGTGACTTCACGATAAAATGGCGGATTACATCGAAATCTTAGAATGACTTGGAGTTTAGCATGACGGAATCGGAATTCCTGGACCTGGCCGACGCCACCCTGTCGACCATTGAAGCCGTGCTGGAAAAGACCTGCGACGAGACCGACCTGGACGTCGAATGCAGCCGCAGCGGCAATGTCCTGGAAGTCGAATGCATCAGCGACGGCTCCAAGATCATCATCAACAGCCAGGCCCCCATGAAAGAGATGTGGGTGGCGGCGCGCTCGGGCGGCTTCCACTACCGCTACGACGGCCAGCGCTGGCTGAACACCCGCGACGGCTCCGAGCTGTACGCGGCGCTGTCGGAAATCGTCAGCAAGCAGGGCGGCGTGCAAGTCAGCCTGCAGCCCTGAGCGCGCCATCCTGCGCCCTGCGCCGCAGGCCGCATTTTGGCCGGCGCGGCGCTGATGCCGCTTATACTTGCGTGTTTTCCAATTTCCCTCAGCCGATTTGAAGCCAGCTGCACCCATGCGTCGTTCCCTACTGCCCTCCCGGCGTCATCCCGCCTTCCTGTTCCTGCAACGCGGACTGGCGCGCCTGCGCTGGATCCTCGTGCTGACGGTGCTGGCGGTGGCGGTCGCACTGGGCCTGCCGAAGCTGGTCGCACGCATCTCCCACGACCACAGCCCGCAAGCGCGCGCCGCCGAGGCCGACATGCGCGCCATCGGCGACGGCCTGGAGCGCTACCGCAAGGACAACGGCCGCTACCCGAGCACGCAGCAAGGCCTGCTGGCGCTGGTGATCAAGCCCGCGCGCGGACCGGTGGCCAACGGCTGGCAGATCGGCGGCTACGTCGAGCGCCTGCCGCGCGACCCCTGGGGCAACAGCTATCAATACGACGCCGCCGAAGACGGCGACAGCTTCCAGCTGTTCTCCTTCGGTGAAGCCGGCCCGGCCGGCGGCGGCGACGACGACGCCCACGTGATTCGTCTGCACTAAGCGCCTCCCTTCCCAAACCCTCTCCCGTCCTGTTCACGATTTCCTGCGCGCCTGCGCGGGAAAACGCGCACCCTCGTTCCTGCCGCGCGGGAAGAATCCTTCCCTCACTCGCATATCTCATTTCGCCGCAATTGCCATGGCCGAACTTGTCCGGCAAGTCCGGCCTGTTGTTCTTGCGCACAAACTCGCAAATTCCTTACATTTATTTACAGATAATGATTAAATATAAATAAAAACAATTCCCATTAATCAAAAAGAAAGTCCCCCGCCCCATGACGTTCCGCCTCAAGCCCGGCTGCCTGGCCGTGCTCGCCGCCTTCTCCGTGGCTCCTGCCTTCGTTTCCCACGCCGTCGCACAAAACCTGCCTCAGGTCGAGGTCAGCGGCTCGCGCGCCAATGACAGCTACATCGCGCCCACCGCCGTCTCCGGCACCAAGACCGAAGCCCCGCTGCGCGACATCCCGCAGACCATCAACGTGGTGCCGGCCCAGGTGATCAAGGACCAGGGCGCGCTGTCGATGCAGGACGTGCTGAAGAACGTGCCGGGCCTGGGTCTGTCGACTGGCGACGGCCAGCGTGACCAGGTCTTCATCCGCGGCTTCACCGCCATCGGCGACCAGTTCGTCGACGGCTTCCGCGACGACGCGCTGTACTTCCGCGACCTGTCCAACGTTGAGACCGTGGAAGTGATCAAGGGCCCCGCCGCCGTGCTGTACGGCCGCGGCTCCTCGGGCGGCCTGATCAATCGTGTGACCAAGAAGCCGGGCATCGACGTCTCCGACGTCAGCTTTACCGCCAACAGCACCGCCGGCCGCCGCGCCGAGCTGGATCTGGGCCGCGGCGCCGGCGACGGCGTGGTGTCCTGGCGCCTGACCGGCGCGGTGGAGCGTGGCGACAGCTTCCGCGCCCAGCAATTCATTGACCGCACAGCCTTCGCACCGTCGATGGAGCTGAAATTCTCGGCCGACACCAAGTTGCTGCTGCAGGCGGACTATCTGGAGGACCGCCGCGTAATGGACTTCGGCATTCCGTCGTACAAGGGCCGCCCGGTCAGCGTCGATCCGGGCACCTACTACGGGGCGGCCAACGCGCGCGCCTCCGACTTCGTGCAGTCGCGCGTGATGTCGACCTCGGCCGTGTTCTCGCACCGGATCAACGAATCGCTGTCGTTCCGCAACAACTTCCGCTACTACGACTACCACCTGAACCGCAACCCGACCAACATCAGCGGCAACGTCAACGAAACCAACCAGACGATGAACCTGGCTCACTCCAAGCTGGTGCGTGACGAGAACGGCTGGTTCAACCAGAGCGAGCTGACGCAGAAGCTGCAACTGGGTGGCATGAAGCACGAAATCCTGTACGGCGTCGAGTTCGGCAGCCAGAGCAAGGATGCCTACACCTATGCCGGCGTACCCGTTGCCGGCACCGGTTCGCCGCTCCCTGCCGTCTCGATCTTCAACCCGGTGCTGCCGTTCGTGAACCCCAACGTGCTGGGCGCGCTGACCACTACCTACGGCACTTACAACACCTTCGGCGGCTACCTGCAGGACAACATCGCCTTCAGCGACCAATGGAAGGCGCTGGTTGGCGTCCGCTATGACAGCTTCGAGCAGAAGGCGCGCATCGTCGGCGGCACCGCCCCCGGCAGCCTGGCGCGCACCGATACCGCTTTCAGCCCGCGCGTGGGCCTGGTGTGGCAACCCACAGAGACCCAGTCCTACTACGCTTCTCTGAGCAAATCCTTCCAGCCGTCGGGCGAGAACTTCGCTCTGGCCGTCAACAACGCAGACTTGTCGCCCGAGACCACCCGCAACACCGAGGTGGGCGCCAAGTACGACTTCCTCGACGGCCGCGCGAGCGCCACCATCTCGGTGTTTCGTCTGGAGCGCGACAACATCAAGACCACCGACCCGACCAACAACAACCGCCTGATCCCGGTGGGCAAGCAGCGCACCGACGGCGCCGAGTTCACGCTGAGCGGCGACCTCAAGGGCGGCTGGAAAGTGATGGCCGGCTACGCCTATCTGGACGCCACCATCATCGATTCCACCGCCTTCGATACGAGCGCGCCGGGCACAGGCAACGTCCCGGTCAAAGGCAAGAACGCCACGCTCACGCCCAAGCACAGCGCCAACCTGTGGCTGACCAAGGACCTGGGCAGCGGATTCACCGTCGGCGGCGGCGCCAACGCGGTAGCCGCGCGCGCAGCCAACCCGGGCAACACCGTGCTGCTGCCGGGCTACGTCACGGCCGATGCCATGGCGGCCTATCGCACCGCCAAGTACGATATCCAGTTCAACGTCGGCAACATCTTCAATACCAACTACATCGTCTCCGGCCACGGCTCCAGCCCCAACCTGAGCCTGCCGGGCGCGCCGCGCAGCTTCGCGCTGACGCTGCGCTATCACATGTAATTGCCGCAGTAGAACGACATCTCTTGAGGCCGTAAAAAAACCTCCGCAGGAGCAATCCTGCGGAGGTTTTTCTTTGTACCGTCGAGTGAGCACGGATCACCGCATCACACGCCCGGCTGCGATGACGCAGCTACTTGTCGTCACCCTTGCCTGTGAGCTTTTTCAACAGCTCGGACTTCAACTGCTGCCGCTGGCCCGACTCGCTCTTGCGATGCGGCCCGGCGCCGCCGGCGCGCTGCTGCGCGGCGACGGCCACCGGGTTGCGCGGCTTGGCGGCGCGTTGCGACGGCTCGACCCGAAAACTCAACTTCTGCCGCGTCGCCAGTCCCTTGTTGGCCATCGCACCGTGCTCCCTGCGCCTTACAGCACGTAACGCGACAAGTCTTCGTTGATCGCCAGCTCGCCCAGGCGCTCGTTGACATAGGCGTCGTCGATGGTCAGCGCGTTGTCGGCGCCGGATTCGCCGGCCGTGAAGGAGATCTCTTCCAGCAGCTTTTCCATCACCGTGTACAGGCGACGCGCGCCGATGTTCTCGGTCTTCTCGTTGACCGAATAGGAGATCTCCGCCAGGCGCTTGATGCCGCTGTCGGCGAACTCGATCTTCACGCCCTCGGTCGACAGCAGCGCCTCGTACTGCTTGGTCAGGCAGGCGTCGGTGCCGGTCAGGATGCGCTCGAAGTCGGCGATCGACAGCGAGTCCAGCTCGACGCGGATCGGGAAGCGGCCCTGCAGCTCGGGGATCAGGTCCGACGGTTTGGACAGGTGGAACGCACCCGAGGCGATGAACAAGATGTGGTCGGTCTTGATCATGCCGTACTTGGTGTTGACCGTCGTGCCTTCCACCAGCGGCAGCAGGTCGCGCTGCACGCCGGCGCGCGAGACGTCGGCGCCGCCGTTCTGCGAGCGGGTGGCGATCTTGTCGATCTCGTCCAGGAACACGATTCCGTTCTGCTCGACGTTGGCGATCGCCTTCTGCTTGAGCTCTTCCTCGTTGACCAGCTTGCCGGCTTCTTCCTCGATCAAGAGCTTCATCGCTTCCTTGATCTTGACCTTGCGCGCCTTCTTGCGCTGGTTGCCCAGGCCCGAGAACATCGACTTGATCTGCTCGGTCATCTCTTCCATGCCCGGCGGCGCCATGATTTCCATGGCGGCCGAACCTTCGGCCAGCTCCAGCTCGATCTCGCGGTCATCCAGCGCGCCTTCGCGCAGGCGCTTGCGGAAGGTCTGGCGGGTGGTGTTCTTGTCGTCCTTCTCGCCGCCGTTGTTGGCGTCCGGTGTGAAGCCGAAATCGCGCGCCGGCGGCAGCAGGATGTCGAGGATGCGGTCTTCGGCGGCGTCTTCGGCGCGGGCGCGCACCTTGCGCGTTTCCTGCTCGCGGGTCTGCTTGACGCCGATGTCGATCAGGTCGCGGATGATGGTGTCGACGTCACGGCCGACATAGCCGACTTCGGTGAACTTGGTTGCTTCGATCTTGATGAAAGGCGCGTCGGCCAGCTTGGCCAGGCGGCGCGCGATCTCGGTCTTGCCCACGCCGGTGGGGCCGATCATCAGGATGTTCTTGGGCGTGATCTCGTGGCGCAGCGGCTCGTCGATCTGCTGGCGGCGCCAGCGGTTGCGCAGCGCAATGGCCACTGCGCGCTTGGCGCGGCCCTGGCCGACGACGTGCTTGTCGAGTTCCGAGACGATCTCTTTGGGGGTCATGTTCATGGCTGTGTTCCGATATTCTCTTGACGTTGCTGCCGGATGCGGATGGGTGAAAAAAGAGCCGGGTCGCGCTTGCGAACGGCCGGCTCAAACTCTCACCGCTTACTCTAGGGTCTCGATGATGTGGTTCAGATTGGTGTAGATGCACAGCTCGCCGGCGATGGTGAGCGACTTCTTGACGATCTCGGCCGGCGACAGGTCGGTGTTCTCCTGCAGCGCCTTGGCGGCCGATTGCGCGTAGCTGCCGCCGGAGCCGATGGCGCCGATGCCGTCATTGGGTTCCAGCACGTCGCCGTTGCCGGTGATGACCAGGGTCGCGTCCTTGTCGGCGCACAGCAGCATCGCCTCCAGGCGGCGCAGCATGCGGTCGGTGCGCCAGTCCTTGGCCAGCTCGACCGAGGCGCGCATCAGGTTGCCCTGGTGCTTTTCCAGCTTGGCCTCGAACAGGTCGAGCAGCGTGAAGGCGTCGGCGGTGCCGCCGGCGAAACCGACCAGAACCTTGCCGTGGTAGAGCTTGCGCACCTTGCGCGCGGTGCCCTTCATGACGATGTTGCCGAGCGTCACCTGGCCGTCGCCGCCCAGCGCGACCTGGTTGCCGCGACGGACGGAGAGGATGGTGGTGCCGTGAAATTGTTCCATGCTTGCCTCAGTTCAATGTGTGCGTTGTGTCCTGCCGGCGGATCGTGCAGGCCAAGGCCGTGCTGTCCCCGTTGTTTCGAGATGGGGCTGGTCGGTCGGATTGCAAGGCATTGCCGAAATGCCATGCCGAAGCCGGCGCCGCCATCTGGAGAGGCCGACATTCTACGCCCGCAATAAAAAAGGGCGCCGCGGCATCACTGCCGGGGCGCCCCAAGGAGGGCAACAAAAGCGTGGATTACGGCATTACACCGAGATCGTCATCAGGCTGGCGTTGCCGCCGGCGGCAGTGGTGTTCACGCACAGCGCGCGCTCGGCCAGCAGGCGCCACAGCGGAATGACGCTGTCTTCGCTGCAGGTGATGATCGGTACCAGCGCACCGTCACGGGCGGCCAGTTTGCCGCGCCAGACGTGCGCGGCGTGGCTGTCCACCAGCGCCGCTTGCAGCGGCTCGCCCTCCAGCTTGCTCGATTGGCGGATCGCCGCACGCACCTGCGGTGGCAGGCCGGCCGGGATGTAGGCCGCGGCGGCGTTGTCCACCAACACGGTGTTGCCGGTGGCGAAGGCGGCCGCCAGCTGGTTGAGCAAGGTGCCGACGCTGCCGGCCACGCACAGCACCAGGCCGCGCGGAGCAAAGGCCAGCGTGTTGCGCTCGCCGGTCGGCCCCGGCAGCACCAGGCTGCGCTGCAGCAGGCTGTCGCCGTGGTATCGACGGCCGGTGGCAGCCAGCCGCTCGTGGCCGTGGGTTCGGGCCCATTGCAGCAGGCTGTCCAGCAGGGCGTTGGGCACTTCGGCCGGTTGCGCGCGGGTCAGTTCTTCCTGCAGCTGCGGATTGCGCTGCAGGCGCTTCAGGTAGAGCGGGCCGCCGGCCTTGGGGCCGGTGCCGGACTTGCCTTCGCCGCCGAACGGCTGCACCCCCACCACGGCGCCGACGATGTTGCGGTTGACGTAGATGTTGCCCACATGCGCGCGGCTGGCCACGAAGTCGATGGTCTCGTCGATGCGCGAATGCACGCCCAGCGTCAGGCCGTAGCCGGTGGCGTTGATGGCGTCGACCAGCTGCGGCAACTGGTCGCGGCGGTAGCGCAGCACGTGCAGCACCGGGCCGAACACTTCACGCTGCAGCTGCGACAGGTCGGCGATCTCGATCACGGTCGGCGCCACGAAGGTGCCGTGCGCGCAGTCCTCGCCCAGCGCCAGCTGGTGCACCGCCTTGGCGCTGCCGCGCATGCGCTCGATGTGCGCCAGCAGGTTCTGCTGCGCCTCGGCGTCGATCACCGGGCCGATGTCGGTGCCCAGGCGATCCGGACGGCCCACGCGCAGTTCGGCCATGGCGCCCTTCAACATCTCGATGGTGCGCTCGGCGATGTCTTCCTGCAGGCACAGGATGCGCAGCGCCGAGCAACGCTGGCCGGCGCTGTCGAAGGCGGAGGACAGCACGTCCACCACCACTTGCTCGGCCAGCGCGCTGGAGTCGACGATCAGCGCGTTCTGGCCGCCGGTCTCGGCGATCAGCGGCACTTCGCCGTGTTCGCCGTTCTCACCGTGGTTGCGCTTGGCCAGCGTACGGTTGATCAGCTGCGCCACTTCGGTGGAGCCGGTGAAGATTACGCCCTTGACGCGCTCGTCCGAGGTCAGCGCGGCGCCGACGGTCTCGCCGCGGCCCGGCAGCAGCTGCAGCGCGGCGCGCGGCACGCCGGCCTCATGCAGCAGCTGCACGGCGCGGTGCGCGATCAGAGCGGTCTGCTCAGCCGGCTTGGCCAGCACCACGTTGCCGGCGGCCAACGAGGCGCTGACTTCGCCGATGAAGATCGCCAGCGGGAAGTTCCACGGGCTGATGCAAACCACCGGGCCGTAGGCCAGCGCATTGCCGTCATGGCGCGATTCGATCGCGTAGTAGCGCAGGAAGTCGACCGCCTCGCGCACTTCGGCGATCGCATTGGGCAGCGACTTGCCGGCCTCGCGCACGGCCAGCGCCATCAGCTCGGCGATGTTGTCTTCCAGCAGGTCGGCTGCGCGCTCCAGCATCTGGGCGCGCTCGGCGGCCGGCGTGGCCTGCCATTGCGGGGCGAAGTCGGTGGCGGCGGCCAGCGCGGTTTCCACATCCGGCAGCGTGGCTTCGATCACCTGGCCCACCGCTTCACGACGGTCGGCCGGGTTGCGCACGTCTTGCACCTCGGTGGCGGCAAGCTGTCCTGCAATCAGCGGCGCGGCCTGCCACCGGCGATCGACCATGCGGCCGAACAGCTGATCCAGCTGGCGCAGGCGGTCTTCGTTGGAGAGATCGATGCCGGCCGAATTCTTGCGCTCCTGGCCGTACAGGCGCTGCGGCAGCGCAATGGCCGGATGCGGCAATCCGCCCTGCGCGCGCGCGGTCTCGATCGGGTCGGCCACCAGCTTGTCCAGCGGCACCTCGGCGTCGACGATCTGGTTCACGAACGAGGAGTTGGCGCCGTTTTCCAGCAGGCGACGCACCAGGTAAGCCAGCAGCGTCTGGTGTGAGCCGACCGGCGCATACACGCGGCAGGCCTTGCCCAGGTTGTCCTTGCCGACCACCTGGTCGTACAGGGTCTCGCCCATGCCGTGCAGGCATTGGAATTCATAATCGTCGACGTTGTGCAGCTTGGCCCAGTGCCAGATCGCCGCCAGCGTCGCCGCGTTGTGGGTGGCGAACTGCGGGTAGATCACATCGGTCGAGGCCAGCAGCTTTTGCGCGCAGGTCAGGTAGGACAGGTCGGTGTGCACCTTGCGGGTGTAGACCGGATAGCCTTCCAGGCCGTCGACCTGGGCGCGCTTGATCTCGCTGTCCCAATAGGCGCCCTTGACCAGGCGGATCATCAGGCGGCGCTTGTTGCGGCGGACCAGGTCGACTAGGTAGTCGATCACGAACGGGCAGCGCTTCTGGTAGCCCTGCACCACGAAGCCGATGCCGTCGAAGCCGGCCAGGTCGGGGTCGGCCACCAGCACTTCCATCATGTCCAGCGACAGCTCCAGGCGGTCGGCCTCTTCGGCGTCGATGTTCAGGCCGATGTTGTATTGCTTGGCCAGCAGCAGCAGTTGCTTCAGGCGCGGCAGCAGCTCGCTCATCACGCGCGGCTGCTGGGCGCGCGAATAGCGCGGGTGCAGCGCCGACAACTTGACCGAGATGCCCGGGCCGTCCTTGATGCCGCGACCGTTGGAGGCGCGGCCGATGGCGTGGATCGCGTCTTCATACGACTTGTAGTAAGCGTCGGCGTCATGCATGGTCAGCGCCGCTTCGCCCAGCATGTCGTAGGAGTAGCGGTAGCCGCGCTTTTCGTTGTCGCGGCTGTTGTCCAGCGCTTCCTCGATGGTCTGGCCGGTCACGAACTGGTTACCCAGCATGCGCATGGCCAGGTCCACGCCCTTGCGGATCAGCGGCTCGCCGCCGCGGCCGATCAGGCGCGTGATGGCCGAGGCCAGGCTGCTTTCGCTACTGGTGGAGACCAGCTTGCCGGTGATCAGCAGGCCCCAGGTGGCGGCGTTGACGAACATCGACGGCGACTCGCCCAGGTGCTTGCGCCAGTCGCCTTTGCTGATCTTGTCAGCGATCAGACGGTCGGCGGTCTGGCGGTCGGGGATCCGCAGCAGCGCTTCGGCCAGGCACATCAGCGCCACGCCCTCTTCCGAGGACAACGAGAATTCATGCATCAGCGCGTCCACGCCGGAGGAGCGGGTACGCTTCTCGCGCACCTGCTGCACCAGCTTGCCGGCCAGCTGCCGGGTCTGCTCCTGCCAGGACGGCGCGCTGCCGATCTGGCCCAGCAGCCACTGCACGGCCTCCGGCTCGTCACGGCGGTAGGCGGCGGTGATGGCGGCGCGCAGCGCGCTGGGCGCATGCATCACCTCGGCGTGGAAAGCGCCGAAAGGCAGGCCGGGGGAAGAAGGAGCGTCAGCAGCCGGGGTGATCGGGGCGTCGGTAGTCATGGAAGGCCTGAAATATCGGTTAGTAGCGTTTAGAAAGCGGGATTGGGAAGGATTTTTCGCTTCCGGATTCTATGTGCGAACAACCAATATTAATTCTGTATTTATGCGTCCTATCCAATATTAAATTTGGTAAATATAAATTCAACAAAATTTAAATCAGCAAAAATTTGTCCGACAGGCAGATTTCCCAGCTCAGCCGTGCATTGCCCGCCGATGCCCTCGCAACGCCGCCTGGTCGGGCGCTGAACCCAGCAGCAGCGCGCGGCTCCAGGTCCACCTGAGGCTGGAGCGATACACCGCCCAACTGCCGGCCACGCCGGCGGCCACCCGCAGCAACCGATACTGCTCGCCCAGCAGCGCCGCCAGCCCCATGGTGAACACCATGTGCATGAACATGATGACGATGGCGGCCTGCCCCAGCTCGGCCAGTACCTGCGCCGCAGCCGGCCAGCGGCGGTCGATGGCGCGCGCAGCCCGCATCATCCACAAGCAGCAGGCCAGCGCAGCGATAAAGCTCAGGCCTGGCACGCCGTATTGCGTGACCTTCATGTCGTAACCCAGGCTCAGGCGCCAGCCAAAATGATGGTTGGCCATCACGGCGACCATCATCGCCAGCGCAACGACGGCCGCAGTGCGATAAGGCCGGCGCGCATCCGGCAATTGCCGCAGCAGGTAGCCGGCATAAAAGAACGGCGCTGCCGCCAGCGCCACGTTGGCAGCGAACGGCACCTTCAGCGCCGGCGCGAAAAAGGCATTGGCATAGGCCAGCAGCAGCATCGCCGCGTGCAGCCACAGCAGCAGCTTGCGCGAACAGCGGCCGATCAGCAGCGCCTCGATCGCCAGCACGACGTAAAACGACGTCACGAACCAGAATGCCGCCAGCCAGGCCGACAGGCGACTGCCGCCCAGCAACAGGCCAACGGCGAAGTCGCGCAGCGCCGCGCTGTCGTGCCCGGTCAGCCACAGGTGCAGCGCCAGCGGCATGCCGATCAGCAGCAGGAACGTGGCATAGGGAATCAGCAACTGCGCCGCCTTGCGCCGGCAAAACGCCGCCGGCGCAGCGACCGCGCGGAACAGGTAGCCGCTGATGAAGAAGAACAGCGGCATATGGAACAGGAAGATGAGTTCGAAGCTGTAGCCGCCGTAGACGTGGCCCCACACCACCAGCAGGATGCCGATGCCGCGATAGATGTCGATCCAGCGTTCTCGTTGCATGGAGATCCTGTTGCGCGCACATGCCGTTGCCTGACGGCATGCCGTGACGGGTTGATGGGTATATGCGAAGGACAGCGGCGGTGGCGGGTGAGTTCTTCCGCTGATCTTCGTCAGGCTGCGGTGATGTCATTACAGCCGCTTAACGACACTGGGTCCCTGCTTTCGCAGGGACGACAGGGAGGAGAGAACTTGAGCCTTCACCTGTTCGAGCTCCTTACCGGCGTCAAGGAAGAAGGGAAGACAAGACGGCGAAAGGACAGGAGGATGAGAGGATGTGAAGACGGCAACTTGAACCCTCGATTGTTCGAATCCACCTCCTACGTGTCGCCCCTGCGAAAGCAGGGACCCAGCGTCGCTCGTCGCGCCTCACCGATGACCGCGCCAGCAATAAAAAAGCCGCATGCGAACATGCGGCTCTTTGGTCTTGCAATAC
>NZ_JAGIPZ010000040.1 GCF_017814915.1 Herbaspirillum sp. LeCh32-8
CTCAGCTGGGAGAGCGCTTGCATGGCATGCAAGAGGTCAGCGGTTCGATCCCGCTTACCTCCACCAGCGACCCGCAGATGTTTGCGGTGTGAAGACCAGGCGCTTGCCGGTCCTCAGGTAATAGATTGAAGCAGTATCGGTACCAGATTTGTCCCTATCGTCTAGAGGCCTAGGACATCACCCTTTCACGGTGAGTACCGGGGTTCGAATCCCCGTGGGGACGCCA
>NZ_JAGIPZ010000005.1:0-264481 GCF_017814915.1 Herbaspirillum sp. LeCh32-8
TCCCTGCGCTGTCCTCGCCCTGTGCGAGAACTTCTGTGTGCAGCGGGTATGGAGACACTTTAGTTTTTTGTTGATCCACCAAGTATCGGGGGGATCCTGAGAACCTCAGCCATGGGGTCGGGGGATTCCCTATTTCCACGGAGACAACATCGGCCGGGCTGCCGCCCCGGCAACCCTTGTCGCCGATTTACGCTATCCTCGCCGCTTGACCGACCACAGCGCCTGGCTACAGGCGCCCTACCAAAAGGCAAGCCCCATCATGAACAAGGCCCTGAAAATCGATTTCGTCTCCGACATCGTCTGCCCCTGGTGCGCGATCGGACTGGCGGGACTCAATACCGCGCTGGAGCGCATCGGCACCGATGCCCAGGTCGACCTCAGCTTCCACCCCTTCGAGCTGAACCCCAACCTGCCGGCCGAGGGCGCGATGCATCTCGAGTACATCACCAAAAAATACGGCATGAGCGCCGACCAGGCCCGCGCCAACGGCGAGCAGATCCGCGCCCGGGCGGCGTCGGTCGGCTTCACCATGAACCGCGACGACCAAAGCCGCGTCTACAACACCTTCGATGCCCATCGCCTGCTGGCCTGGGCCGCAGAAAAACATACGCAGGCGCCGCTCAAGGCCGCGCTGCTGAAGGCCTACTTCACCGACGGCAAGGACGTCTCCAACCATGAAGTGCTGGCCGCTCTGGCGGCGCAAGCCGGCCTGGACGGCGCCGAGGCCGGCGCGGTGCTGGCCTCGGACCGTTACGCGCAAGAGGTGAAGGAAGAGGAAGCCCTGTGGGCGCAGCGCGGCATCAGCAGCGTGCCGGCGGTGGTGGTCAACGACCGCTACCTGATTTCCGGCGGCCAGCCGCCGGAGATCTTCGAGCAGCAGCTGCGGGCGATCCTGTCCGGCGATGTGCGCGAGTGAGCGCACCCAGCGCCCTCATGAAAAAAGCCCGGCGCGCGCCGGGCTTTTTTTCTATGCCGATACATCCGGCAAATCGTTCGGGGCAACTCAGGCGGCAACCGGCAGCGGCGCCTGCTTGTTGCCCTTGATGCGCAACACCAGCACCGCGCCGACCAGGCAGGCCACGCCCATCATGATCGACGACAGCGTGTAGTTGCCCAGCGTGGCGCGCATGTAGCCGGCCACGGTGGTGGCGGTGGCGGCGCCCAACTGGTGGCCGGCGACGATCCAGCCGAACACGATCGGCGCGGCCAGGCGGCCGAACACGTCATTGGCCAGGCGCACGGTAGGCGGCACGGTGGCGATCCAGTCCAGGCCGTAGAAGATGGCGAAGATGGCCAGGCCGTAGTACTGCAGACCAAAGGCGTAAGGCAGGAAGATCAGCGCGATGCCGCGCAGACCGTAGTACCAGAACAGCAGCACGCGCGGATTGTAGCGGTCCGACAGCCAGCCCGAGAGCGTGGTGCCGACCAGATCCAGCATGCCCATCGCCGCCAGGATGGAAGCGCCGCCGACTTCGTTGATGCCGTAGTCGTTGCACATGGCGATGAACTGGGTGCCGATGTAGCCGTTGGTGGACAGGCCACAGACGAAGAAACTGGCAAACAGCAGCCAGAAGTCCGGCATGCGTACCGACGTGCGCAGCGCGCCGAAGGCGATCGCCAGCGGGTTCTTTTTGGTCGCGCCCTCATCCTTGATGTCGAGGGTTTGGCCGACCATCTTCAGGCCGACGGCGGCCGGACTTTCCGGCAGCAGCAGCCACACCAGCGGGATCGCCAGCAGCGCCACCGCCGACACCAGGAAGGCCACCGAGCGCCAGCCGTAGCTGCCGACCATGGACGCCATCAGCGGCAGGAACACCATCTGGCCGGTGGCCGCGCTGGCGGTCAGCAAACCCATGGCAAAACCGCGGCGCGCCTCGAACCAGCGACTGACGATGGTGGCGCCCAGGGTGTTGGCCGCCACGCCGGTGCCGGCGCCCACCAGCAAACCCCACGACAGCAGCATGTGCCACGGCATCTGCATCAGCGTCGACAGCGCGGTGCCGGTGGCCAGCAGCGCCAGCGCCACCAGCACCACGCGGCGAATGCCGAAGCGCTGCATGGCGGCGGCCGAGAACGGGCCGATCAAACCGTACAGCGCGATGTTGACCGAGATCACCACCGAGATGGTCGACACGCTCCAGCCGAATTCCTGCTCCAGCGGCAGGATCATCACCGACGGCGTGGCGCGGATGCCGGCCGAGCACAGCAGCACGAGGAAGATCACGCCGACCACGACCCACGCATAGTGAAAGCGCGGCGCGACGGTATTGGCGAGCGATTGGGTAAGCTTGTTCATTGCATTCCTGATGGAGAGATTTGGCGGGAGTCCGTCTTTGTATTTTTTCTTGCCGATGCCGTGCGCGGCTAGTCTTCCTGCAGCTTCGCGTAGGCATCGTTGATCATCTCGGTCAGCTCGCGCGACAACTTGGGCCCGAGCTGGCGATCGATTTCATCCTGGGCGCGACGCCAATTGGGGCGCGCCTCGTCGAGTTTCTTGCGACCGGGCTTAGACAGCTGCAGCGCGAAGGACCGCTTGTCCAGCAACGTGTCCTCCGGCAGGTCGACGGTCTCGATCCAGCCGGCCCCGATCAGCGGCTTCAATGCGCGCGACAGCGTGCTGCGGTCCATGCCCATGTCGGTGGCCAGCACGATGTTGGCGATCGGCCCGCTGCGCCCGATGCGGCTGATCAGCGAATACTGGGTGATGGTCAGTTCATTGGGCTGCAAGTGCTGGTCATAAATCACCGTCATGCGTCGCGTCAAGCGGCGCAGCGGCGAGCAGGAACAAATGTCGTTGCTCATGGCGCATTTCCCAAAAGTAGGCCCGGCAGGTGGGCGACGCTTTCTTTGCATAAATATAATTGCATATGCATCGATGTGTACGCATCTTATTTTCGCGAACGCCGGATGTCAAGCAAAGCGACGCGCCGCGCCGTTGTTGCCGCAAGACGGCGCCGGCCGGCGTCCTGTCCTGCCGCCCTGACGCATAGGCTGCTGCAGCGCGAAAAAAAGCCCGCGTTCTCGCGGGCATTTTTTCTTGCGACCTGCATTCACTTCAACGGCATGCTCAGGATGCGGTCGTCGCCTTCGCGCGCCTGGCCGCGTCCGTCGGTGTTGTTGGTGAGAATCCAGAGGTGCCATCGGGCGCCGCCACTGCGTCGCGCAGGCGGCCGTATTGCCGCACATACAGTTCGTTCGCCGTGCCGGTCGCCGACAACGGGATCTTGCGCAGACGCTGGCCGCGCAGATTGGCGATGTAGATGTTGCCGCCGACGATCGCCATGCCGCTGGGACTGGCTTCCGAGGTCGACCACTGCTGCAGGGGATCGATGAAGCGCTTGTCGCCGCCCTTGCCCTCCACCACCGGCCAGCCGTAGCTGCCGCCAGCGCGGATGAGGTTGAGTTCGTCCCAGGTGTTTTCACCGAACTCGGAGGCGTACATGATCCCGCCCGGCGCCCAGGCCATGCCTTGCACGTTGCGGTGCCCGTAGCTGTACACGAATGAACCGGAGAAGGGATTGTCCTTGGGCACGCCGCCGTCCGGCGTCATGCGCAGGATCTTGCCGGCCAATGACTTGAGGTCTTGCGAACGGCTGCGTTCGCCGGCGTCGCCGGTGCTGGCGTAGAGCATGCCGTCCGGGCCGAAGGCGATACGCCCGCCGTTGTGATAGCTGGCCGCCGGAATGCCGCCGATGATCTTCTTCGCCGGCCCCAGCTTCAGGTTCACGCCGTCACCGTCGATCTTGTAGCGCTCGATGCGATTCTCTGCGCCGGCCGTGAAGTAGGCGTAGAGGTAGCCCTCATGCACGGCGATGCCCAACAGTCCGCCTTCGCCGCGACCGTCGACGCCGGCGATGGTGGCCACCTCGGTGGCCGCGCCGTTGGCGCCCAGCGCCATGATGCGTGCGGTGCCGCGTTCGCTGACCAGCGGCGTCTTGCCGAAGAAGGCGATCGACCACGGCGTGTTCAGCCCGGTGGCGACCACCTTCGGCGCAGCCGCGACCTGCTGGGCCGGCGCCGGCGGCGCGACGGTCGCCGCCAGCGCGGCAACGGCAAGCGCGCACGCGGTGCGCGCGATCATGCTCAACATGCTCATCTCCTCCTGTTCGGGTCGCGCTTCAGGTCGATGCGACTGCCTGAATTTTAGCTCGGGGAGGAGATCGCGTGAAAAACCGGCCCGCCGATCAGGCCATCTCCGGAAACGAAGTCTTCAGGCGGTACTGGCGCTGCCGGTAGTTTCCTTCCAGCCCGCCCAGGCTGCAGTCGACGTCGCCGAACAGGCGGCAGACGCGGTTGAGCGTGGAGCGCTGCGCTTCGCTCTCGATGGAAACCAGGCGGCGCTTGCTGCGCGCGTAGACGTCGCAGATATCGACCACCAGGCAATGGCCGTAGTCGGCCTTCTTCACGTCAATCAGCAGCGCCTCCGGTTTGGACAAGCCGAAAGCCGCCGCCAGCTCAATACGCGCGCTAAGGAAAGGGTTGGTGTTGCGCAGCTTGTCGTTGAGCTGCGCCAGCGCCTCATTGGCCCAGTCGTGCTGGCTGCTGCGCACCGAGAACGGCGCCAGCGCAGCGCGCGCCGGCGCGTCGCCCTGCTCGGCCGCCTTCTGCCACCAATACAAGGCCTTGACGTCGTTGAGCGCGTCGTCGCGCCGGTTGCGCCACGAGATGTGCGCAAACTCGGACTGCGCTTCCACCAAGCCCATGTCGGCGGCGCGCTCCAGGTATTGCTGCGCCACGTCCAGGTTGCGCTGCGAATAAATGGATCGCGAATAGATGCGCGCCATTGCGTGCCAGGCCGGCGCCGAACCGCCCTCGCCCGCCAGCGTCAGCCAATGCAAGGCCTTCTTGAAATTGGCCAGGCCGTGCTCCATGAACACGCGCTCGCCGGCGCGGTCCATCTTGGCGCACAGCAGGCCGAGCTCGAAACGCGCTTCATTATTGCCGGCCAGCGCAGCCAGTTCCAGCAGACAGGCGGCCTGCGCCAGGTCGGGGTTACGCTGGCGCAGAAGCCATTGCGCAAAGCGCAGCAGCAAGCGCGCGTCGGCCGCCGATAGCGACACGCTGCAGCTGACGTCGGCATCCCGTTCGATCTGCGCCACAGCCGCCGCATTGCGCGCCGACAAGCGTTCCACCAGCGGCGCCGCATCGCGCGCGAAAGCGACATAGTCGGCCTTGTTCCATGCTTTCTCCAGCAGCGCGTACTGCGCCTGCTCGATGCCGGCCTGCGCGGCCTCCGTCAGCAGGCGCTCCTCCAGCCGTACATCGCCGTCGGAGGCCGCACCCGATTCCTGGCGGCCGTGCAATTGCATCTGCTGCGCCAACAGCCACTGCGCCTGGTGGTCATCGTGCCCCGCGAGGAAGGACAAGGCGCCGATCGCGCGCGCATGGCTGTTGCTGTCGAACTGCTCGGTGTTTTCCAGCACCAGCCGGGCGAAGGTAATCCCCGCGCCTTCGATGCCGGCGTCGAAGGCCTTCTCGTACCACACCGCCATTTCGTTGGGGGAGGACAAGTCCTTGACCTGCTCGTAGGAGAGATTGCGGCCCATCATCATCCAGGCGTCATCGACGCCCTGCTCGGCCGCCCGCCGCAACCAGTAGAAGGCGGTGCCGTTGCTGCGCGGCAGGCCGCTGCCGCCGTAGAGATAGCGGCGTCCCAACGCCAGCTGCGCCATCGATTCGCCCGCGCGGGCGGCTTTGATTACTGCCAGTTGTTCTCTTGTCGCCATGGTGTGTTCCTGTGCTGTTGCCGACGGCGATGAAGACAAGACGAGGCCAAGGCGTGGTGTCGTTGCTGCATGCGTATCGCGCAAAATCAAAAGAAAAAGGGATCCCCGCCGGCGCAAAAACTTGCGTCGGAGTTCAGGTGTCCGTGTGTTGACGAAAATGGAGTCGACTCAGGCGACTCGCTCAGATCTGTCGCGTCGCACAGCATGAGAACCATGCCGGCGACGGAATAGATGCATGAATATTCTGGCAGTTGCAGTGCGCAAAAATTCCCTTGCGAAATGGACTCTTACCAATGGCTTACCCGTGTTAAGAACCGCGCCAGTCAAGGCTCGCATTCCATGTTCAGCGACGCAAAGAAACGTTTGCAACCGCACACCATTGAGTAACAAGGCGTCCGTTTTGCTGACAACATGTCAGGTCATCAGAGGCTCGCAAAAGAATATTTTTTAAGTATTTTTCGCGCCATCGACATCCTCCGTCAGCGTTACACCTTGCAATATGGAAAGAGCATCTGACGGCTTGTCGGCGCGGCCCGACCCAGGCGACGAGCACGCGCCGGCAACGCAATCGGCAATAAAAAAAAGCGCTGCATGTCTCCATGCAGCGCTTCTTCTTTCAAGCCTGAAGACAGTCGCGCAAGCGCGACCGCATCATCAGAACTTGTGGCGGATACCCACAGCCACGGCGGTCTGGTTGCCGTCGGTGCCGGTGGAGTCGGACACGCCGGTGTTGACCATGTCGGTGGCCTTCTGATACGCCAGGAAAGCGTACAGGTCGGTGCGCTTGGACAGCCAGTAGTCGGTACCGATGTTGTACTGGGTGACCTTGCCCTTGCCGGTCACGCCGTCAAAGGTTGCACGGGTGTGCTCGATGGCGCCCAGCAGCTTCAACGACGGGGTCAGCGAGTAGGCGGTACCGATTTCGTACACATCAGCCTTGTTGGCGCGCGCCAGCAGGCGGTTGTTCACGGACGCCAGCGAACCGACGCCCACCGAGGTCAGGTTGGCCTGGGTGTTCAGGTCCTGCTTCACGCGCGACCAGTTGCCGTACACGCGTGCCGGGCCGAACTGATACGACGCCACGAGGTTCCAGCCCTTGAAGGCGGTGGTGCCGGCAGTGTTGGCCAGGGTGTTGACCGACGCCGTGGTGCTGCTCGACGGGATCAGGCTGGTGTCGGACGAGTAGGCGGTGGTGCCGTTGGCCTTGGACTGGTAGTAGTTCGCGCCCAGACCCAGGGGACCGTTGTCGTACTTCAGACCGGCGCCGAAGGATTGACCGGCGGAGGTCTGGCCGGCGGTTTCGCCGAAGCCGTAGATCAGGTTGCCGGTGAAGCCGCCCAGGTTGTTGGTGGTGTAGCTGATCGAGTTGTTGGTGCGGGTGCCTTCCAGGCGATCCAGGTTGTGGCCGACGTTACCGGTCCAGCCGCCGAAGTCCTGCACCGAGGTGTAGGAGGAGATGGTGTCGGCAAAGTCGGTTTGACGACCCACCAGCACGGTACCGAAGCCGCCGGCCAGACCGACCACCGACTTGCGGCGGAACAGGTTGGAGCCGGTTTGCGCGTCGGAGCCTTGCAGGCCGCCGGTGTCGTTGTTGAAGCCCATTTCCAGGTTGAACACCGCGTTCAGACCGCCACCCAGATCTTCAACGCCCTTGAAGCCCAGACGCGAACCCTGGATCACACCGGAGTTCAGGCCGAACTTGCTGCCCGTGCCGCCGCCGGTGGTTGCAACCTTGCTTTGGTAGACCACGCCGGTATCGACGATACCGTAGATGGTCACGGTGCTTTGCGCTTGAGCCGCACCTGCGAATGCGCCCAGAACGGCGAGTGCCAGCAGAGATTTCTTCATTTGACGTCCTTCTATAAAAATAGTCTTGAGGATCCGTACTTGAGTCGGATGTGCAGACATTAAAGCTTCTGATTCGAACCTGACTCCCCATTGGTTTATAGAAAACATTTTTTAGATGAGGCCCAAAAATTAAAATGGCATGTGTTGTATTTTTTTATCGGGAAATTTTCTCTGTCTGCGCGCGGCAACACCTGCAAAGACGCGCCGCCGGGCTCTCGCGCATCGGGATCGCTTGCTGTCAATCGCCTGACCGGAACGCGAATAAAAAAAGCCGCCCGCACAGGCGGACGGCTTCATCAAGGTTCAGCTCGCGATCTCGATGGATCAGCGTGCCGCCTCCCGCACGGCCATGCTCGCACTGCGCGACTTGCGGCTCAGGAACAGCAAGATGCTTACGCTTGCGAGCGACATCAGCACCATCGGCAGCAAGGCCATCGAATAGCTGCCGGTAGCGTCCCTGACCCATCCGTAGACATTGACCATCACGCCTCCACCGATGAGGTTGGACACGGCGTTGATGCCCGCCAGTCCCGCCGCGGCCGAACCGGTGGCCAGCCAGCTGGTGGCCATGGCCCAGAACGGCCCCTTGAAGGAATAGGCGCCGATCAGCACCAGCGACAGCAATATCACCACCGGCGCCAGCGCGTGCGAGAACGAAGCCAGCGCCATGCCCGCGCCGATCAACAGCAGCGGAATGGCGGTATGCCAGCGACGTTCGCCGGTGCGGTCCGAGTGGCGGCCCCACCACACCATCAGCACCGAGGCGATGGCGTAGGGAATCGAATTGATCAGGCCGGTCTGCATCACGCTCAGGCCGAAGGACTTCAGCAGTTGCGGTTGCCAGACATTGAGCACGGTGCCCGCCGCCGAGGCGCACGAACACACCAGCGCCATGCCCCACACCTGCGGACTGCTGAACAGCTTCCACAGCGGCACGTGCGCCTTGGCGGTGCGGGCGGCGGTTTCACGGTCCATGGTGCGGGTCAGCCAGGCGCGCTGCTGCTCGGTGAGCCAGCTTGCCTGTTCCGGACGATCGGTGAGATAGAACAGGCACACCACGCCCAGCAGCACGGTGGGCAAGCCTTCAATGATGAACAGCCAGTGCCAGCCGCGCATGCCGCCGATGCCATCCATCTGCAACAGCAGCGCCGACACCGGCGAGGCGACGAAACTGGCGGCGGGAATGGCCACCATGAACAACGCCACGATGCGTGCGCGGTACGCCGACGGCACCCAATAGGTCAGGTACAGCACCACGCCGGGAAAGAAACCGGCCTCGGCCGCGCCCAGGATGAAGCGAACGAAGTACAACGAGCCCGGCCCCTGCACGAAGGCGGTGGAGGCCGAGATCAGGCCCCAGGTGATCATGACGCGCGCCAGCCACTTGCGTGCGCCGAAACGTTGCAGCGCCAGGTTGCTCGGCACTTCGAAAATGAAATAGGCGATGAAGAACAGGCTGCCGGCGAAGCCGAACATCTTCGGCGACAGGCCGATGTCCTGGTTCATCTGCAGCGCTGCCATGCCGATGTTGCCGCGATCGATGAAGGCAAACAGATAGCACAGCATCAGGAACGGCAACAGGCGCCAGGTGACCCTGCGCACCGTTTCCTGTTCTATCTGCTGCTCCGGACGCTGCTCGTCCTTGACGGTTGTCTCCATGTGTCTCTCTCTGGAAGGTAGGCCGCCGCCGCTCTGTATGCGGCGGCTGGCCGGTTGTCATTATGATGAATCAGGCGATCGCCTGCTCGGCCTCCAGCACCGTCAGCACATTGGCGGCCGCGCCGGTGCCCATGGCAATATAGGCGTCCTCGGTGACGCCGCCGATGTGCGGGCTCAGGATGACGTTGCGCACGCCCTGCAGCGGATGCGGCGCCGCGAAGGGCTCCTTTTCGAAGCTGTCCAGGCCGGCGGCGCGCAGCTTGCCGCTGTTCAACGCGGAAATCAAGGCCTGCTCGTCGACCAGGCCGCCGCGCGCGGTATTGACCAGGATCGCGCCGTCCTTCATACGCGCGAGCGATGCGGCGTTGATCATGTGCCTGTTCTCCGCCGTCAGCGGGCAATGCAGCGACAACACGTCGGATTGCGCAAACAGCGTGTCCAGATCGGCCAGCTGCACGCCCGGCGGCGTACCCTTGGCGTACGGATCGTACGCCAGCACACGCATGCCCAGCGACACTGCCGTGGCCGCCACCCGACGGCCGATGGCGCCGAAGCCGACCAGGCCGACGGTGCGCCCCTGCAGCTCCAGGCTCTTGTGGGTGGACTTGTCCCAGTGCCCTTCACGCATGCGCGCGTCCAGGCCGACTACGTTCTTGGCGCAGGCGAACACCAGCGCCCAGGTATGCTCGGCCACCGCTGGGGCGTTGGCGCCGGCGGCCGCCTTCACCGCGATGCCGCGTTCCTGCGCCGCGCGGCTGTCGATGGTGTCGATGCCGGTGCCGTGCTTGGAAATCACGCGCAACGCCTTGTTGGCGTCCATGATGCGGCTGGTGATGCCGCCGTAGCGCACGATGATGGCCACCGGCTGATGCTGCGTCGACAGCTTCAGCAGATCGTCTTCGGTCGGCTTGGCGCCGGCGAATACCAGTTCGTAGTCGCGCAGGATATCGACGGCTTGCGGCGCCAGGTCTACGCCGGTCACCAGCACTACGCCTTTCTTGGCGGCCGCGCTCACAGCGCTTCCCCTTCCTGCAGCACGCCGGCCTTGCGCAGCGCGCCGTCCAGCCAGCCCGGGCGCAGCGGGCCGCCGGTGCGAATTTCGGTCAGGCGCTTGGTCTCGTCGGCGACCTTCTTGGCGGCCGCTTCCAGCAGCGAAGCGGCTTTCTCGCGCTCGACCACCACCACGCCGTCGGCATCGCCCACGATCAGGTCGCCCGGCTGCACGCTGGCGCCGCCTACCGACACCGGCCAGTTGACGCGGCCGGAGATGTTCTTGGTCGGGCCGTTGGGATTGGCGCCCACGGCGTACACCGGGAAGCCGATCTCGCGGATGGCTTCGGTATCGCGCACCGAGCCGTAAATGATGATGCCGGCCAGGCCGCTGGCCTTGCATTGCGACACCATGATCTCGCCCATCAGGGCGCAGGTCTCGTCACCCTTGCCGTCGATCACCAGCACGTCGCCCGGCTTGGCGATCGCCATCGCGGCGTGGATCATCAGGTTGTCGCCGGGACGCACTTCCACGGTCACCGCCGGGCCGGCGATGCGCATGCACGGCGACAGCGGCGCCACGCGGCTCGATAGCGTGCCGCGACGACCGGCGACGTCGGCCAGGATGGAGGCGGCGAACTCGCCGGCCTTGGCGACGGTGGCGGCATCGACACGTTCGATGTCGCGAATGAGGTCTGGTTTGTTGCTCATGATGGTCCTTTGCTGGAATGGTTGCAGGATGAATGGATGCCGCGCTCAGGCGTGCGAATACATGGGCAGACCGGCCACCGGCACGTCGGCGCGCAGGATCGATCCGGTCTGGGACTCGGTGATGAAGAGGCTCTTGCCGTCCGGCCCGCCGAAGGCCAGGTTGGTGGTCGAGATGCCGGCGTTGGAGCGGATGCGCAGCAGCGGCTCGGCGAATTTCGACAGGCGCCAGATCGAGCCGAAGCCGGTGTGCGCGATGTACAGGTTGCTTTGCGCATCCAGCGCCAGGCCGTCCGGCCCGGCCATGCCGCCGTGCAGGTTGGCGAACACGCCGACCTTGCCCACCACGCCGCTGTTGTGCAGCGGAATGCGCCAGATCTGCTGCGCGCGCGTCACCGCCACCAGCAGATGGTTCAGCGCCGGGTCGTAGACGATGCCGTTGGGGCTGGGGATGGTGCTGATCAGGCAGCTCAGCTGGCCGTCCGGCGTGAGGCGATACACGCGCCCGCCGGGATCCTGCAGGCCGGTCTGGCCCTGATCGGTGAAATAGATCTCGCCGCCCGGCCCGAACACCAGGTCGTTGACGCCCTTGAAGCCCTCCGAACCGACCGTCTCCAGCAGCGGCGAGACCTCGCCGGTCTCGGGATTCAACTGCACCAGCCCGCGCTTGTAGTCGGTGATGACGATGCGGCCGTCCTTGTCGATCTTCAGGCCGTTGGGCCAACCGTCGTATTCGGTGACCAGCTCCCACTCCCCTTGCGGCGAGATACGGAAGATGCGGCCGTAGGGAATGTCGGTCACATACAGCCGGCCCTGGCGGTCGAACGACGGACCTTCGAGGAAGGAGTCGATCGGCAGGCCGCCGCGGTTGGCGTCGCTCCAGGAATTCTTGCGCGGCTTGCGAAAGTGATCCGGCAGGCGGGTGAAGACGGTCGTCTCGACGACAGGTGGCGGCGCGAAGAAGCTCATGGTCTGGTTTTCCTGAAGAATTATTGGCGGCTCTTGGCGGGGTCGCCGAGCGCCAGCGTGATCACCGCGCCCAGCAGCAGCGCGCCGGCCACGAACAGCAGCGGATAGGTGAAGCCCTTGGTGGCCTCGCGGATGAAGCCGATCATCGACGGACCGACGAAGCCGCCCAGGTTGCCGATGGACACGATCAGCGCCAGGCCGCCGGCCGCGGCCCGTCCGGTCAGAAATCCCGAGGGGATGGCCCAGAAGGTGGCCTGGAAAGACAGGATGGACGCCACCGCGACGGTGATGGCGATCATCTTTTGCAAGGGATCGTGCAGGAAGGCCGACGCCGCGATCGCCGCCGCTGCCATGACGATGGCGCCGGCCACGAAGAACAGACGCTTGTCGGCATTGGCGGGCCGGTTAGCCAACCTGGACCACAGGATCATGCTGACCGCGCCGACCACGTAAGGCACGGCCGCCACCAAGCCGACCTGGTGCGACGGCAGGCCGAACTCCTTGATGATCTGCGGCAGCCACAGGCCAATGCTGAGCGAGCCGATGATGCCGCAGAAGTTGGCGCCGGCCAGCGCGAAAACGCGCCAGTTGGTGAAGGCATCGCGCAGCTTGTTGCCGTGACGCGCGGCCAGGGTGTTCTGCTCGCGGCCGAGTTCGCTCTCCAGCCATTGCTGCTCGGCCGGGCTCAGCCAGGACGCCTTGGCCGGACGATCCGGCAGCAGGAACAGGCAGGCGATGCCCAGCAGCACCGCCGGCAGCGCCTCCAGCAGCAACAGGATCTGCCAGCCCTTGTAGCCCCACAGGCCATGCAGCTCCATCAGCGCGCCGGAGATCGGCGAGCCGATGATATTGGCCACCGGAATGCCGACCAGGAAGAACGCGGTGGCCTTGCCGCGCCACTGGCCCGGGAACCACTTGGTGAAATAGAGATAGATGCCGGGCGTGAAGCCAGCCTCGGCCATACCCAGGAAGAAACGCGCCAGCGCGAAGCTCTTGGGGCCGACCACGAAGGCGGTCAGCATGGAGATCACGCCCCAGGAAATCATGATGCGCGAGATCCACATGCGCGCGCCGAAGCGATGCAGGGCCAGGTTGCTGGGGATCTCGAAGAAGAAGTAGCCGATGAAGAACAGGCCCGCGCCCAGGCCGAACTGCGACGGCGTCAGGCCCAGGTCCTTGTTCATGGTCAGCGCGGCGAAGCCGACGTTGATGCGATCGAGGTAGCTGACCACGTAGCACAGCAGGATGAAGGGAATCAGGCGACGCATCACCTTCTTCATCGTGCTTTGCTCGTCCACCGCCGCGGCGGCGCCTGTTGCGATGTCATGCTTCATGTCGCGATTCATGTCGATATCTTGTGCTTGGCTCATGTCGGTCCGATCAGAAGTGGTAGAGGCGCGCCGGGTTGTCCACCAGGATGGCGCGCAGGCGCTGCTCGGAGCCGGCCCAGGCCGCCATCAGGTCCAGCAGCAGCGCGTCGTCGGGCTTGTGCTGCTCGGTCGGGTGCGGCCAGTCGCTGCCCCACAGCACCTGGCCCGGCGCGTTGTCAATCAGCGCGCGCGCCAGCGGCGCGACGTCGGCATAGGAAGGCGCGCCGGCCTTGCTGGCCAGATACGCGCCGGACAACTTGACGCTGGCGCGCTGCTCGCGCATCAGCCCAGCGACCAGGTCGTAGACCGGATGGACCGCGCCGGCCTGCAGCGGGATGCGCGCGAAGTGATCGAACACCACCGGCGTCGGCAGGCGCGACAGCATCGCGCGGTTGGCCAGCAGCTCGTCGTTGGACATGTTGATCTGCACGTGCCAGCCCAGCGGCGCCACCCGGCGCGCCAGCGGCTCGATCATCGCCGCGGTGGTCACCGCACCCAGCGCCAGGTTGAAGCGCAGGCCCTTGACGCCGGCGCGGTCCAGCCGCGCCAGTTCCTCGTCGCTGACATTGACGTCGGCCACCGCCACGCCGCGCGCCGCAGCGCCCAGCTGCGCCAAGGCGTCCAGCGTGCAACGGTTGTCGGTGCCGTAGGCCGAGGGCGTCACCACCACATTGCGCGTGGTACCCAGGCGCTGCTGCAGCCGGCGGTACATGGCGACGGTGGCCGCCGGATGGAGCAGCTTGGCCCCGGACGCCCACGGAAAGCGCGGATCGTAGATATGCATGTGGCAGTCGCAGGCGTCGGCCGGCAAAGCGGCCGCAGCACGTGCGCTGCCCGAGGAATGGGGATAGGCGGTTTCTTGCGCCAGGGCCGGCGGCAGGTAGGCGCCAGCGCCGAGCGCGGCCGCCAATGCGCCGCTGCGGCGCAGGAATTCACGACGTGTCTGAGTTGCCGGGAACATCTTTGTCTCCATTGTTTTTCCGCGCCGACAGTGGGCGGAGCTCTTGTTTGGAGGGCAGTCTACGCGCCGGTTTTTTTAATGTATATTTGCTTTTATTTTCAATTCCATAAATCTCAGGAATGAATCATGGACGTTCGCGACCTCAAGTATTTTGAAGTCATCGCCGAGGAAGGACACGTGGGACGGGCCGCCGAGCGGCTGTTCAAGACGCAGCCGGCGCTGACCAAATGCATCGACAGGCTGGAGGAGCAACTGGGCGCGCCGCTGTTCGAACGCGTGGGGCGCGGCATCCGCCTGACTGCGGTGGGACAGGCGCTGCTGGCGCGCGCGCGCCGCATCAGCCTGATGATGGACGAAACCGTGCGCGAGATCGGCGACTACGCCAACGGCCGCGAAGGCAACATCCGGCTAGGCTGCATCCCCACGCTGGCCGAGCACATCCTGCCGTCGGTCTGCGAACAGCTGCTGGCCGAGGCCGGCAAGGTCACCATCGATCTGCGGGTCTCGATGAACGACGTGCTGCTGGAAGGCCTGAAGGCGGGTGAGCTCGACGTGGTGATGGGCCCGATGATCAAGGCCGATGACGTGTTCGTCACCGAAGAGATCATGCAAGACCAGATGGTGGTGATGGCCAGCGCCAGCCACCCCATCTTCGGCAAGAAGATCGCGCTGCGCAACCTGCTGGATTACCAATGGGTGCTGCCTGCGCAATCGGTGGCCAGCCGCCAGTGGCTGGACAACGTATTCGACCGTCATCATCTGGCCCGGCCCAGTGTGCAGATCACCCCGACCGTGCTCAACATGATCATGCCGCTGATCGAGCGCAGCAATTTGCTCGGCTTCGCCTCCAAGCTGAACCTGAAGGCCGGTCGCGGGCACCTGAAGGAAGTGGCGCTGAAGGAAACCACCATGCTGCGCCGCATGGGCCTGACCTATCGACGCGACACCTACTTGTCGCCGGCGGCGCAGCGGCTGATCGCCATCATCAAGAGAAGCTACAGCGCCTGACCTGCAGGTAGGCGCTTCGTTCACGCGACGCAAGGACAACATGAGAAAGAACGACATCCGCACCCTCGATCTCAACCTGCTCAAGGCGCTCGACGCCTTGCTGGACGAACGCCACGTCACGCGCGCGGCGGCGCGGCTGGGTGTGACGCAGCCTGCCATGAGCGGGATCCTGACGCGGTTGCGCGAGAACTTCGGCGACCCGCTGTTTTCCCGCAGCCAGCGAGGCATTGTGCCGACGCAGCGTGCGCTGGCGCTGGCGCAACCGGTCAGGCAGGTGCTGGCCGACATTGACGCCCTGATGCAGCCACCGGTGTTCGACCCGGCCAGCGCCACGCTGGATTTTTCCATCGCCGCCACCGATTACGCCTTGCGCGCCATCGCCGTGCCCCTCCTCGCCGCGCTCAAGCAACGCGCGCCGCACCTGCGCATCGCCCTGACTGCAGTGGAGGATGGGCCGCTTCAGGAACGGCTGGAACGCGGCCAGATCGACCTGGCGCTGACCACGCCCGAAACGACCCCGCCTGGCCTGCACGCGCGCCGCCTGTTCGACGAGCGCTACGTCTGCGTGGTGCGAGAAGACCATCCGCTGGTGCGCGGCAAGCGTATCGGGCTCAAGCAGTTTTGCGCCCTCGACCACGCGCTGGTGTCGTACAGCGGCGATCCCTTCGTCGGCGTTACCGACGAGATGCTCGCCCGGCAAGGACTGGCGCGGCGCGTGACGCTGTCGGTCCAGCGCTTCCTGGTCTTGCCCGACATCCTGCGCGCCAGCGACATGGTCGCGGTGGTGCCGCGCCGGCTGGTGGCCGGCATGCCGGGCCTGAAACTGCTGGAGCCGCCGCTGGACATTCCCGGCTTCACCAAGACCGCGGCCTGGCACGAACGCACGCATCGCGATCCGGCCCACCGCTGGTTGCGCGAATTATTGTTCGAGACTTGCCGCACGCCGGGCTAACGCCGCCCTCCTTCAGTCCACCGACCGCAGCGCCGCCGCGGCCAGGCCGCTGATCCATTCCTGGTGCGCATTGAGCATCGGATTGGGCAAAGCCTGCGCCAGTTCCCGCGCCGGCCGGCCGTTCTGGGTCTCCTGCGTCAGCAGCCGCACACGGCCCTCCGGCAGATCCTCGAACAGCCAGGCGTGATGGACGTCCAGCCGTTGCGCGGCGTCCCCTTCCACCCAGCCATGCCAGGCGACGCGTCCCGGCAGGCCACCAGCGGGAGGATGATATTCGACCACTTCCGCCTCGACCGCAAAACCGAAAGTCGTGAAGCGAAAACGCGCCCCCGCCCACAGAGCGGGGCCGTTGCCGTTATGAAAACGGATGTCGGAGGCGTTGCTGTAATAAGTCGACCAGAGCGACGTATCGACCAGTTGGGCCCACACCTGCGCGGCGCTCAGGCCGGCGACGATGACTTCATTGGAGACGTAGTTGTCGGTCTTGCCAGGCAGGTAGCCCTCGGGCCAGACAATTGCGGATTGAGTAGCGGACATTGCGCGGATCCCTGATGAAAGATGATGAGCGGGCAATGATGGGGTAGCGATTGATATAAATCCAATCCTGAAAATTTATTTCCAACATCATTTGATCTGATATCAGGATGATGGCGTTACGCAGGAGGAAACTCCAGAACAAGACAGCGCAGCAAAGGCGGAAACAAAAAAGACCGGCAACGCCATGCGTGCCGGCCTTTTCCTATTGCCGAGATGCGGCGACGTACGCGATCAGGCGCGCTTCGCGGCCTTGGCGGCGGGCCTGGCTTTCACCTTGGCCTTGGGCGGCGCGGCTTCAGTGATCTTGCTCACCTTCTTCGCCTTGCGCGGCTTCCCAGCGGGTTCATCGGCCTGCGCCGCCAAGCGCGCTTCGTTGGCGGCCTCGCGCAGGCGCATCATCGCGTCCATGCGCTCGCGCATGGCCTCATCGGCTTGCGGGCCGGCCACGATCACGTGGTCGCGGCCGCTGATTTCCTTGCCGGTGTTGCGGTCCACCAGGCCGAGGTCGATCTGCTTGCCGCTCTCGCGATCCACCAGCATCACGCTCGGGCCTTCCGGCGCAAAATGCTTGTTGCCCCAGGCGTTGAGCGCCACGATGATGGTGCGAAAATCGCGGCCGAGGTCGGTCAGCACGTATTCAAAGCGCGGCGGGCGCTCGCTGTATTGCCGGCGCTCAAGCATGCCGGCGTCGACTAACGTGTTGAGGCGGCGTGTGAGCATGTTGGGGGCAATGTCCAGGCTCTTCTGGAACTGGTCGAAACGGGTCAGCCCCTGCAGCGCGTCGCGCAGGATCAGGATGCTCCACCATTCGCCCACGCGCTCCAGGGTGCGCGCCACCGGGCATTGCATATTGCCGAAACTCTTGCGTTCCATATCCGCTCCTCGTCCGCCATCCGTCGCCGATGCACCCGGGCAACGCCCGCGCTTGGCCGATGGCGGCCTTTGGGTTACCATCGTTTAGTTACTATCATTTTGCAATGATGGTGTCAGTATATACCAATTACAACGGGAGACGCCGTGAAAGAACTGATGTTCCTGGAAGATTTTGAGGTCGGTCAAGTGTTCCGCCACGCAGGCGGCGAAGTCGTGACGGCGGACGCGATCAAGGCGTTTGCGGGACAGTACGACCCGCAGCCCTTTCATCTGGACGAGGCGGCCGCGCAGCAGTCCTTCTTCCGCGGCCTGGCCGCCAGCGGCTGGCATACCGCCGGGCTGACCATGCGCATGCTGGTAGACACGCTGGCCATCCATGGCGGCCTGATCGGCGCGGGCTTCGACGAATTCCGCTGGCCGCGCCCCACCCGTCCGGGCGACGTGCTGCGCCTGGAGGTGGAAGTGCTGGGCGTGAAGTTCTCGCAATCGAAGCCGCAGCAGGGCTTCCTCAACCACCGCGTGACCACCTACAACCAGCACGACGAAGCCGTGCTGGTGATGACCGGCAACCTGCTGGTGCCGCGCCGGCCGCCCGCCTGATCAGGCGGCGTCAGGCTGCTGCGACGGATGCGCCGCCTGGAAGGCCGGCAAGGCGTTACAGGCGTCCTCGATGGCGCACAGCGTGGGATAAGGCGCCATGTCCAGCTCGAAGCGACGGGCGTTGAAAATCTGCGGCACCAGGCAGCAGTCGGCCATGGTCGGCATATCGCCCACGCAGAAATGGCCGCGCGAAGTATCGGCGGCCAGCTGCTTTTCCAGCGCGGTAAAGCCAAGCTTGATCCAGTGGTGGATCCAGGCGCTCTTCTTTTCCTCATCCACGCCCAGCTCATGCTTGAGATAACGCAGCACGCGCAGGTTGTTCAGCGGATGGATCTCGCAGGCGATCGCCAGCGACAACTCCCTGATGCGCGCGCGCTGCGCGAAATCGCCCGGCAGCAGCGACGGCATGGGAAAGCGCTCTTCCAGATATTCCATCACTGCCAGCGACTGCGTCAGGTGGCGGCCTTCATGCGCCAGCACCGGCACCAGCGATTGTGGGTTGAGCTGGGCGAAGGCGGGCTGGAACTGCTCTCCGCCCTGGTTCAGCAGGTGCACCGGCACCGTGTCGTAGACCTGCCCTTTCAGGTTCAGGGCGATGCGCACACGGTACGATGCCGAGCTGCGGAAATAGCTGTAAAGGCTTGTCATCCTCTTCCTTTCTCCGGGAAATAGTGTTGCGAGATACCCGCTCAGGGCAGACTGCGCGCCGGTAGTACGGTTCCCGTCACTTCGCCGAAGCCGATGCATGGTGCGCCATCACGACGCGCCAGCGCGCGCATGACGATGGTATCGCCATCTTCGATGAAGATGCGCTTCTCGCCGTTGGCGAGAGTGATCGCCTGCTTGCCGCCGCCGCTCAGTTCCAGCAGCGATCCGGCCTCTTGCGGGCTGGGCCCCGACTGCGTACCCGAGCCGAGGAAGTCGCCCGGACGCAGGTTGCAGCCGTTCACGGTATGGTGCGCCACCAGTTGCGACACGCTCCAGTAAGAGTCGCGGAAGTTGGACAGCGACAGCCGCTGCGGCGCCTGCCCCGCTTCGCGCATGGCGCGGGTCTGGATCAGCACTTCCAGCTGCAGGTCGATGGCGCCGGTCTCGCGCAGGGTGGGCGAATCGAGATACGGCAGCGGCTGCGGGTCGCCCGCCGCGCGGGCCCAGGCGCAGCGGTACGGCGCCAGCGCCTCGAGCGTGACGATCCACGGCGAGATGGTGGAGGCGAAACTCTTGGAGAGGAACGGCCCCAGCGGCTGGTATTCCCAGGCCTGCACGTCGCGCGCCGACCAGTCGTTCAGCAGGCACAGGCCGAACACCTTGTCCTCGGCCTGCTCCATCGGCACCGCCTCGCCCAGCGCATTGCCGCCGCCGATGAAGACGCCGACTTCCAGTTCGTAGTCCAGCCGCTTGCACGGGCCGAAGGACGGCGTCTCCGCGTCCGCTGCTTTGGTCTGGCCGACGGGACGGCGGAACTGCTGGCCGGAGATGCCGATGGACGAAGCACGGCCGTGGTAGCCGATCGGCACCCACTTGTAGTTGGGCAGCAGCGGATTGTCCGGGCGAAACAGCTTGCCCACCGCGGTGGCGTGATGGAT
Source organism: Herbaspirillum sp. LeCh32-8 (assembly GCF_017814915.1). Classification (GTDB taxonomy): domain Bacteria; phylum Pseudomonadota; class Gammaproteobacteria; order Burkholderiales; family Burkholderiaceae_D; genus Herbaspirillum. The sequence goes on from NZ_JAGIPZ010000005.1 coordinate 19,788, forward strand.
GGAGGTATAGAAATCGGTGTAGTCGCCGATGGTCGCCGGCACCGCGTGCTCGGCGTCGGTCTGCGGCACCAGGCAGGCGGCCAGCCCGGCCTCGTGAGCGGAGCCGGTGCGCAGCACGCGCGACAGCGCCAGCCGCAGCTCGGACCAGTCGGCCGCGTCCAACGCCATCAGCGCGTTCAGGGTGGCGCCTTCGGCGGCGGCGTGGGCGGCGCGGCGCGCCGGTTCGTCAAACCCGGAGAAGGCGCCGGCGGCATGCGCGGCCTGCAGGTCGAGAATCTGGTCGCCGATGGCGACGCCGGCGCGGAAGGCCTCATCGCTGCCGGCGCGGCGGAACACGCCGTAGGGCAGGTTCTGGATCGGGAACGGACAAGTATCGGCGTTGGCGCTGGCCACCCAGCTGCGCAGTTCGGGATCGTGGGTTTCGTTCAGTTTGATGCTTGGCAGGCTCATGCTCGCTCCGGATTGAAGTTCTTCTGAATGCCCAGCCAGCAGTTCTGGTAGTCGCGCTGCAGCGTCGGCGACTCCAGCGCATGGCGCGTGGGACGAATGATGTTGCGGGTCTCGAACATGAAGGCCATGGTGTGGTCGACCTTGTTCGGCTTGCTGGTATCGCTGTGGCTGGCCTTCTCGAAGGTGGCCGCATCCGGGCCGTGGCCGCTCATACAATTATGCAGGCTGCCGCCGCCGGGCACAAAACCGCCGCCCTCCTTGGCGTCGTACTGGCCGGTGATCAGGCCCATGTATTCGCTGGCCACGTTACGGTGGAACCAGGGCGGACGGAAGGTGTTCTCGGCGGCCAGCCAGCGCGGCGGGAAGATCACGAAGTCGATCGTGTCCACGCCCGGCGTATCGCTCTGCGCCTGCAGCACCAGGAAGATCGACGGGTCCGGATGATCGTAGCTGATCGAACCGATGGTGTTGAAGTGGCGCAGATCGTACTTGTAGGGCGCGTAGTTGCCGTGCCAGGCCACCACGTCCAGCGGTGAGTGGCCGATCTTCGCCTGCCACAGGTGGCCGCCGAATTTGGCGACCAGCCTGAAGTCGCCTTCGCGATCCTCGTACCACGCATTGGGCGTAAGGAAGTCGCGCGGATTGGCCAGACCGTTGGAACCCAGCGGCCCCAGGTCCGGCAAGCGCAGCAGCGCGCCGAAGTTTTCGCACACGTAACCGCGCGCCTGGCCATCCGGCAGCCGCACCTGGAAGCGCACGCCGCGCGGGATCACGGCGATCTCCTGTGGTTCGATCACGATCACGCCCATTTCGGTCAGCAACTGCAGGCGCCCCGCTTGCGGCACGATCAGCAACTCGCCGTCGGCCGAGTAAAAGAAGCGCTCGGTCATCGACTGGTTGGCCGCGTAGAGGTGGATGGCGCAGCCGGTCTGCGCCTCCGGTGAGCCGTTGCCGGCCATCGTCACCAGGCCGTCGACAAAGTCGGTCGGGACGGTGGGCATGGGCTGCGGATCCCAGCGCAGCTGGTTGGGCGGCGTCGGTACGGCATCGAAGTGGCTCAACAGCTTGCCGGCGTCGATCTGCTCGAACGGGTGATGCACGGCGGCCGGGCGGATGCGGTACAGCCAGGAGCGGCGATTGTGGCCGCGCGGCGCAGTGAAGGCGGTGCCGGAGATTTGCTCGGCGTACAAGCCGTAAGGCGCCAGCTGCGGCGAGTTGCGATGTTGCGGCAAGGCCCCCGGCAATGCCTCGGTGGCGAACTCGTTGCCGAAGCCGGACTGGTAAGTGCCGCTCGACAGGTTTGTCTTCAGATGCGGGTCGGCGATGGTGTTCATGCGTTGGCTCCTTGGGAAGTGCGATGCAGGCGCACGATGGTCAGCGCCGAGATCAATGCCGGCACGGCGGCGGCGACGAACAGCGAAGCGTTGCTCCACTGCATGGCGATCAGCTGGCCGCCGATCACCGGGCCGACTACCGAACCGATGCGGCCTATGCCCAACGCCCAGCCGATGCCGGTCGAGCGCAGCGAGGTCGGGTAGTAGGTGCCGGCCAGCGCATTGACCGCCGGCTGCCCGCCGACGATGCAAAAGCCGGCCACCACCACGGCGATCAGCAGGAAGGCCGGCATCGCCGCCACCTTGCCGATCAGCGCGATCGCGATGCAGGCGGCGACAAAGCAGCTGCCCAGCACGCGAGTGAAGCCGAAGCGGCTGATGAACCAGCCCAGCGTCAGCGTGCCGATCACGCCGCCCACCTGCAGCGAGGTGCCGATCAACACTGCCATGCTGGTGGAGTAGCCGGCGTCATGGATCAGCGTGGGCAGCCAGTTCGACAGGAAATAGAGATTGATCAGGTTCATGAAACTGATCAGCCACAGCAGCAGCGTGATGCCGCTGCGGCCATCGCGAAACAGCGCCGCCACCGGCATGCCTTCGGCCTTGGCCTCCTTGACCACCACGCGGGTGGCGACGTCGACGACCAGGGTCGGATCGAGCTTCTTCAGCCAGTGCGCGACTTTCGCCATCGGCCGCCGGCGCGGCACCAGGAACTGGATCGACTCCGGCAACCACGCCAGCATCGCAAGGCCGAGCAGCAGCGGCACCGCGCCGCCAACCCAGAACACCGAATGCCAACCGTAGGCCGGGATCAGCGCGGCGCTGACGAAGCCGCCGGCGGCGGCGCCCACGGTGAAACCGCAAGACACCAGCATCATGCGCGTGACGCGGGAAGAGGACGGGCTGTATTCGCCCACCAGCGCCATGGCGTTGGGCATGATGCTGCCCAGCCCGAAGCCGGTGATGAAGCGCAGCGCCAGCAATTGATCCAAGGATGTCACCATCGGCGTGGCCAGCATGCACAGCGCAAAGAACAGGGTGGAGATGATCAGCACCGGGCGACGGCCGTAACGGTCCCCCGCCGGCGTCAATGCCAACGAGCCCAGCAGCATGCCGAACAGGCCGGCGCCGAACACCGGCCCCAGGCTGGCCTTGCTGACGCCCCAGTCGGCGATGATGGCAGGCGCCACGTAGCCCATGGCTTGCACATCGAAGCCGTCGATGATCAGGCACAGGCCGCACAGCAACAGCAGGCCCAGCTGGAAGGCGCCGAACCTGCCCTGCTCCACTACCTGGTCGACATCGACCGTGGGCGCGACCGCACCGGCATGAATGCTCATTGTCTCGTTCTCCTCGTTATCTCTTCTGGTCGGACTTGCCTGGATCCACCGACGTGGCCGCGCACCGATTGCTTGGCGCGCGAACAACAATCGCATGGCGTTGCCGGCAGGACATCGTTGATTGTTCTTATTGCGTTGACACTGTAGTGCAATCGACTTTCTTTTACGATATAAATGCCGGAATGGACTTCATTGATTTCATGAATATCGCAGGTGCCGGAGATTTCCCATGATCGAGCCGCGCGACCTCGACCTCAACCTGCTGGTGGTGTTCCAGGAGGTATTCCAGGAACGCCGGATCTCATCCGTGGCGCGCCGGCTCGGACTGTCGCAGCCGGCAGTCAGCAATGCGCTGGCGCGGCTGCGGCGCAGCTTCGGCGACGAGCTTTTCGTGCGCACCGCGCAGGGCATGCAACCCACCCCCTTCGCCGAACACCTGGCCGAGCCGGTCGCCGCTGCGCTGCAGCAGGTGTCGCGCGCGCTGAACCTGCAGGAGGGATTTTCCGCTCAGGCCAGCCGGCGTCACTTCACCATCGCCATGACCGATGTCGGCGAGGTCTACTTCATGCCGGCGCTCATCGAGACCTGTGGCCGGCTCGCGCCGGGCGTGCGCATCAGCACCGTGCGGGCCGGCACGATTGACCTCAAGAGCGAGATGGAAGCGGGCCGCGTGGATCTGGCCATCGGCGCGTTCGACAACATCTCCGGCGCGCTCTACCAGCGCCGGCTGTTCCGCCAGAACTACGTCAGCATGTTTCGCGTCGGCCACGCGCTGGACCAGAAGGGGGACATCACGCTCAAACAGTTTCTTGCCGCCGAGCATCTGATGGTGTCGTCGCTGGAAAGCCCTTACGATCGCATCAACCAAAACCTGGAAAAGGCCGGCGTGCTGCCCGGCGTGCGCTTTCGCGTGCCGCACTTCACCGCGGTGCCGTATATCGTCAGCACCACCGAGCTGGTGGTGACCGTGCCGCGCAAGCTGGCCGAGAGCGCGGCGGCGCCGTTCGGACTGCGCTACATCAAGCCGCCGTTGCGCCTGCCTTCATTACAGACCAATATTTTCTGGCATCGCCGTTACAATCAGGATGAAGGCAACCAATGGCTGCGCGGATTCATTTCAGAACATTTCGCCGAATAAGCCGCTTGCGGCAAATCGAAAAGGACACGGCATGAAGATCTACCGCGACTACACCCGCGAAGAGCTGGACCGGCAATACAACGCCAGACTGGCCATCCCCGATTTCCAGGACTATTTCGACCGCTTTGCGCGCGAGGCGCTGGCCGTGCGCGAAGCCCATCCGCACCTGGCGGACGTGCCTTACGGCGAAGATCCGCTGCAGACCTTCGACTTCTTCCCGGCCGGCGCCAACGGCCGTCCGCTGCTGGTGTTCATCCACGGCGGCTACTGGCGCTCGCTGGACAAGCAGCAGTTCAGCCACCTGGCCAAACCCTACCTTCAGGCCAACATCAACGTGGCGCTGATCAACTATCGGCTGGCGCCGCAGGTGAAACTGGGCGACATCGCCGCCGACTGCGCCCGCGCGCTGCGCCAGCTGTACGCCAAGTCGGGCGCGCTGGGCTTTGACGCCGACGCCATCTGGCTGATGGGCCATTCGGCCGGCGGCCACCTGGCCACGCTGGTGGCGGCGCTGGGCGCGCTGCCGGTACGCGGCATCTGCGGCCTGAGCGGCCTGTACGACCTGGAGCCGATCCGCCTGTCCTACCTCAATGAAGTGCTGCACCTGTCGCCCGGCGACGCCGCGCAGGCCAGCCCGCTGCTGCTGCCGCTGCCGGACGACGCCTGCGCGCTGCTGTTCACGGGGGCGCTGGAGTCGGACGAATTCCGCCGCCAGCGCGACACCTACGCCGCCAGCCTGCGCCAGTCCGGGCACCAGGTGACGGTGGACGCCGTGCCCGGCGCGCATCACCTGAGCATCATCGACGCCGCCGCCGATCCCGCCAGTGCGGTGAGTCGTGCGATGCTGGGCTTGATCCTGGCCTGAGGCCGGCGAACGCCGAAGTTTCCCTCGGAGCAACATTGCGCTGCGGCGGCACCACGACGGGGTCGTCGTGACGCAAAATAAGCTCAAACGCCAATCATTATCATTTACTTCCGACCTATAATGGTTGGTTGCCTACGGTCGCCCATTGCTTTCATGCAAGTGCGCCGGACGGCTCACCGCGGCACACCCCAACAACAAGATGCGGCCGGGCCCAAGCCTGCCGCGCATCCACGCAGCGCCAACAGCATGTTCAAGAAGATCTGGTTCCAAATCCACTGGTTCATCGGCATCACCGCCGGCACCATCCTGATGACCATCGGCGTGTCCGGCGCCCTGCTCGCCTTCCGCGAGGAGATCATGGACGTGCTCAGCCCGGGCGTGATGCATGTCGCCGTACGCGAGCAGCAGGCGCTGACGCCGCAGCAGCTGCTGGAGAAAATCCGCAGCGCGGAACCGGAGCGCCGCGTCACCTCGATGACCATCAGCCCGCAAGCCGGCGCTTCGGCGCGCGTGGTATTCGCACCGCCGCCGGGCGTGCGTCGCGGTGAAGCGCGCTACGTTGATCCCTACACCGGCGCGGTGCTGCCGCCGCCGACCGGGATGGAGTTCTTCGAGATCACCGAACGCTTCCACCGCTGGCTGCTGCTGCCCACCGAGATCGGCAAGATCGTGCTGGGCACGCTGGGCCTGGCGCTGCTGACGCTGGCGCTGTCCGGCCTCTACCTGCGCTGGCCGCGCCGGCCGCTGTCGCTGCGCGCCTGGTTCAAGCTGGACTTCCAGCTGCAGGACCGCTCCTTCCTGTGGAACCTGCACTCCATCATCGGCACCTGGCTACTGGTGATGTACGTGATCTTCTCCATCACCGGCACCTACTGGGCGCTGGACTGGTTCAAGCAGGGCATCAACACCCTGGCCGGCGAAGCTCGCCCGGCGCAGGCGCAACGCGCCGGCGGCAACAAGCCGGCCGGCGAACACGGCCGCAAGGACAAGGACGGCGGCAAGGAAGACGCCGCGCCGCCGCTGGAGCTGACGCAAGTCTGGCAAACCTTCCTGGCGCAGGCCCCGCATTTCGAGAACGCCCAGCTGCGCCTGCCGGAGAAATCCACCCAACCGGTGCAGATCTTCTTCCTCGGCGAAAACGCGCCGCATGAACGCGCACGCAGCCGCATGGTGGTGCTGCCGCAAACCGGCGAGGTGAAGCAGCTGGAGCTGTATGAAGCCAAGAGCTTGGGCGGCAAGGCCATCGCCGCCATCTACCCGCTGCACATGGGCACCTTCTTCGGCCTGCCGGGACGCATCGTCATGGCGCTGGCCAGCCTGTTGATGCCGCTGTTCGGCATTACCGGCTGGATGCTTTACCTCGACCGCCGCCGCAAGAAGGCCGCCTTGCGCGCCGAACGCGCCGCGCTGGCGCAGGTACCAACAGCAGGCAGGGCGCAAGCGCAGGCCGCCAATGAAGCAGCGGCGCGCGGCCCCTTCCTGGTGGCCTACGCCTCGCAAGCCGGCCAGGCCGAGCGCGTGGCGCTGCACACTGCGGCGCTGCTGCGCCAGTCCGGCGCCGAGGTGACGCTGCAGTCGCTGGCGCGCATCACCCCGGAGAAACTGCGCCATCATCCGCGCATCCTGTTCATCGCCAGCACCTTCGGCGAAGGCGACGCTCCCGACAGCGCGCGCGCCTTCGAACGCCGCATGCGCATGGCGGCCGGCGAATCGCTGGCGCATGTGGAATACGCGCTGCTGGCGCTGGGCGATCGCGGCTATGTGAAGTTCTGCGGCTTCGGCCACACGCTGGATCACTGGCTGCGCAACCGCGGCGCCAAGCCGCTGTTCCCGCTGGTGGAGGTGGACCGCATGGAGCGCGCCGCCCTGCAGAAGTGGGAAAGCCTGCTGGCCGCGCACGATGTGCTCGACGCCGACGTGGTGCAGCGCCAGGCCGATGCGCCTGCAGCACCGACAGACGCCTGGCAGCACTGGGCGCTGTCCGAGCGCCTGCAGCTCAACCCGGGCAGCCAGGGCGCGCCGATCTTCCATATCGAACTGCGCCATGCCGCTGAGGCAGCCGCCAACGACGGTGCCTGGCAGCCCGGCGCGCTGGTCGAGGTATTGCCGCGCCACGCACCGGATCGCATCGCCCTGCTGCTGCAACGCCTGCGCCTGGACGGCGAGGCCATGGTGGACAAGGACGGCGCGCGCAGCACCCTGCGCGAACTGCTAGCCCGCAGCGTGCTGCCGGTAACGCATGCCGGCGCCGATGCCCAATCCCTGGCCGACACCCTGCAACCCCTGGCCGCGCGCAGCTACTCGGTGGCGTCGGTGCCGCAGGACGGCGCGGTGCACCTGCTGGTGCGCCAGGCGCGCCACGAGGATGGCCTGGGCCTGGCCTCGGGCTGGCTGACCGAATACGCCGAAGTCGGCGCCGCGCTGCAAGTGCGCCTGGTTGAAAACGCCAACTTCGCGCCGGCCGCAGGCGACGTCCCCGCCATCTTCATCGGCAACGGCTCCGGCATGGCCGGCCTGCGCGGCCATCTGCGCGCGCGTGTGCACGCCGGCCATGCGCGCAACTGGCTGCTGTTCGGCGAGCGCAACCGCCGCCACGATTTCCTGTATCAGGAAGAACTGGAGCAATGGCTTGCCAACGGCAAACTGGCGCGCCTGGACCTGGCCTTCTCGCGTGACCAGGGCGAGCGCGTCTACGTGCAGGACCGCCTGCGCGAAGCCGCCGACGAGTTGCGCAACTGGATCGCCGACGGCGCCGTGCTGTATGTCTGCGGCAGCCTCGACGGCATGGCCGCCGGCGTCGACGCAGCGCTCACCGAGGTGTTGGGCGAGCAGGCGCTGGAAGACCTGATCGAACAGAACCGCTATCGCCGCGACGTCTACTGACGCAGCAAGAGATCTGCGGATGCGTCCATCGCGGCGCATCCGCGAGCTCTGCCAAACATCTCATATCTTCTCCTGCGCCCACATTCGCGTGCGTATTTCTCTCCCGCATCTCCGTCCTTCATCGCCGCTGTCGTCCTTGCAACACCCGTCGCGCCTTCCTGTAGGCAGCTCCCGCTTTCCCCTGTAGGAATTCGCCGCTTCCGGCCGATCGCGCGTCGGGCGCGAAAATTTGCGGCATATACTCAGCCCGACAGCGCCAACAATATCGGCTCGCCCGGCACCTTCGTCGACCGACGGCGCACAACCGAGACACGTCATGAACACGTTCGCTTCAATAAAAAATACAAGCCGAACCGGCACGCATGCCGCGCTGCTTGCGCTCATCCTGCTCTGTACGCTGCTGGCGGGTTGCGGCTCGCTGCCCACCATCGTGCCCGATATGGACACGCAGTCGGCCCGCAGCATCGAGATGAAGGGCGGGCGCGGCGTGCTGTCCGAGCAGCAGACCAAGGGCATCCTCGACAAGCTGCGCCAGCAGAACGCCGACAACACCCTGCTTGACCGCCACCTGGCGGTGGAAGGCGCGGTTACCGGCTCGCCGCTGGTGACCGGCAACAAGGTCACGCTACTGATCGACGGCCCCGCCACCTACGCCTCGATGACGCAGGCGATCCAGGCGGCGCGCTATCACATCAACATGGAGACCTACATCATGGAAGACGATGAGGTCGGCCGGCAGTTCTCGGACATGCTGATCGGCATGCAAAAGAAAGGGGTGCAGGTCAACCTGATGTATGACAGCGTGGGCGCGATCAACACGCCGCGCGCCTTCTTCCAGCCGATGATTGACGCCGGCGTCAAGGTGCTCGAATACAACCCGCTCAACCCCACGCAAACGCGCAAGGACTGGGCCGTGAACCAGCGCGACCATCGCAAGCTGCTGGTGGTGGACGGCAAGATCGCCTTTGTCGGCGGCATCAACATCAGCAGCGTGTATTCCAGCGGCTCCTTCGGCAAGCGCAAACGCAAACCCGAACTGGATGCGGACGGCGACAAGATCCCCTGGCGCGATACCCAAGTGCGCATCGACGGCCCGGTCGCGCTGGAATTCCAGAAGCTGTTTATCGACACCTGGAACAAGCAGCGCGGCCCCGACCTGGGCAAGCACAATTACTTCCCCAAAGTGGCTGCGGCCGGCAGCGAGATCGTGCGCGCCATCGGCAGCTCGCCGGACGATCCCTACAGCGTGATCTACGCCACCTTCATCTCGGCCATCCACCACGCCGAATCGTCGATCTACCTGACCAACGCCTACTTCGTACCCGACCCGCAGCTGCGCGACGCCCTCAAGAGCGCAGCCAAACGCGGCGTGGACGTGCGCCTGCTGCTGCCGTCCAAGAGCGACTCATCGCTGGTGCTGTACGCCTCGCGCTCGTTCTACCAGGAACTGCTGGAGGCCGGCGTGCGCATCTACGAACGCCAGGACGCGTTGCTGCATTCCAAGACCGCCATCATCGACGGCGTGTGGTCCACCGTCGGCTCGACCAACCTCGACTGGCGCAGTTTCGTGTTCAACCAGGAAATCAATGCCGTGATCCTCAGCCCGCAGTTCGGCGTGCAGATGAAAAACATGTTCGACCGGGATCTTGGCGCGTCCAAGGAAATCACACGGGAAGAATGGGAAGCACGCCCCGTGAGCGAGCGCATGAAGGAATTCGGCGCCAGCGTGTGGGCGCGCCTCCTGTGAGTTCAGGAACGCCGGAAACGTCGGGATTTCAAGGAGATGCTGTTGCGATCGCGCTTTATTTCATTTTTCGCTTTATTGCTGGCGCTTGCCCTGCAAGCGGCGTGCGCGCAGGCTGAGCCGCTGGCCGGCCCGACCGGCCTGAAGAACCGTTATGAAGAGCTGCAAGGCGAACTGGCGAGCAACCAGTTCAAACGCCCGATCTACCTGAACTCCAGCGAGGGCTCGGGCGCGGTCAAGGGCGACATCTACGCGGTGCTGCCCTATCCGTTCGCGCAGGTGCGCGAAGCGCTGGGCACGCCGGAGAACTGGTGCGACATCCTGATCCTGCACCTCAACACCAAGTACTGCCGACTGTCCGCGCCGCAGGGCAAGACCCTGCTGCGCATGCATGTGGGCAAGAAGATAGAGCAGGATCTGTCGGACACCTATCGCGTCGACTTCAACTATCGCGGCGGCGCCAACGGCGCCGACTACCTGTCGTCGACGATGCAGGCCGACAAGGGCCCGCTGGACACCAGCGACTATCGCATCCAGATCGAGGCCATTCCCTTGCCCGAGGGGCGCTCCTTCCTGCACCTGACCTACTCCTATTCCTACGGCATGGCGAGCAAGCTGGCGCTGCGCGCCTACCTGATGACGGTGGGGCGCGACAAGGTCGGTTTCACCATCGCCAAACGCGGCGCCGGCGGCGAGCCGCAGTACGTGGACGGCACTCGCGCCACGGTGGAGCGCAACACCATGCGCTACTACATGGCCATCGACGCCTACCTGGCCGGCCTGGTCGCGCCGCCCGAGCAGCGGCTGGAAAAGCGGCTGGAAACCTGGTTCGCCGCCACCGAACAATATCCGCGCCAGCTGCACGAAGTGGATCGCGCGGCCTATCTCTCGATGAAGCGCAACGAGTATGCGCGCCAGCAAAAGCCTGCCGAGTAGCATCGGGAAAATTGCAGGGCGAAAAAAAAGAGGAAACGCCGGGCGTTTCCTCCACGTACTGCTCACCACTACCACATACTCCTCAATGACCGGCGAAGCCGGGGCTCAATCGCCCTCGCCCATCGTTGCGGATCACATCATTACTTGAGCGTCAGCACCCACTTCACCAGCTCGCGGGCTTCGGCTTCAGTGACCTGGCCCTTGTTGGCCGGCATCGGCACCGCGCCCCAGACGCCGCCGCCGCCGTTGAGGACCTTCTGGGTCAGCTTGGCTTCGGCGTCTTTCTGGCCGGCGTATTTCTTGGCCACGTCCTTGAAGGCGGGACCGACGATCTTGTTGTCCACCGAGTGGCAGGCCATGCAGTTCTTGGACTTGGCCAGTTGCGGGTTGGCCAGCGCCTCGGCGGAAATGGCCGCTCCGGCGACCAGGGTGGCGATCAACAACAGGTATTTCATGGGGGCTCCTCAGCATTCGGTGAACGGCGGAGCGCGCTGGAAACGGCGCGCGCAAGTCCGCAGGCGGTGCCTATTCTACCTGCCTTACCATCCCCGGCATTATCGGCCGATGCTTATATCTGTCATAGATCAAATCCCATGTCGATAAATCGGCTCGCGCATCAAAAAGCCCGCGGGGGCGCGGGCTTGCGTGCATTCTCCAGCAGCGTGCAGGCGTTCAGCCGGTGACTGCTCCCTTGCTGGCGGTAGAGGCCAGCACGGCGAACTTGGCCAGCACGCCGCGCGTGTATTTCGGCGCCGGCTGCTTCCAGGCCGCGCGGCGGCGGGCGATCTCTTCCTCCGGCACGTTGAGCTGGATCAGCTGCCGGTGAGCATCGATAGTGACCGAGTCGCCCTCGTTGACCAGCGCGATGGTGCCGCCGACAAACGCCTCGGGCGCCACGTGGCCCACCACCATGCCCCAGGTGCCACCGGAGAAGCGGCCGTCGGTGATCAACCCGACCGACTCGCCCAGTCCCTTGCCGATCAGCGCCGAGGTCGGCGCCAGCATCTCCGGCATGCCGGGGCCGCCCTTGGGGCCGAGGTAGCGCATCACCAGCACGTCGCCGGGCTTGATCTGGTCGGCCAGGATGGCGTCCATGGCGCTGTATTCGTCGTCGAACACGCGCGCCGGGCCGGTGATGACCGGGTTCTTCAGGCCGGTGATCTTGGCCACGCACCCCTCGGTGGCGAGGTTGCCCTTGAGGATGGCGAGGTGGCCCTGTTGATAGAGCGGCCGGTCGATCGGATGGATCACGTCCTGATCAGTGCGTAGCGCCGGGATGTCCGCCAACTCTTCGGCCAGCGTCCTGCCGGTGATGGTGAGGCAGTCGCCGTGCAGCAGGCCTGCATCGTTGAGCACCTTCAACACCGCCGGGATGCCGCCGGCCCGGTGCAGGTCGGTCGCCACGTATTTGCCGGACGGCTTCAGGTCGCAGATCACCGGCACCTTCTGGCGCATGCGCTCGAAGTCGTCGATGCTCCACTCGACCTCGGCGGCATGGGCGATGGCCAGGTAATGCAGCACCGCGTTGGTGGAGCCGCCGGTGGCCATGATCAGCACCACGGCGTTCTCGATGGACTTGCGGGTGATGATGTCGCGCGGTTTGATGTCCTTCTTCACCGCCTCCACCAGCACGCGCGCGGACTCGGCCGAGGAGCCGTCCTTCTCGTCGTCCGGATTGGCCATGGTGGAGGAATACATCAGCGCCATGCCCAGCGCCTCGAACGAGGACGACATGGTGTTGGCGGTGTACATGCCGCCGCAGGAGCCGGTGGAGGGACAGGCGTTGCGCTCGATGCCGTCGAAGTCTTCCTGCGACATGCGCCCGGCCGAAAATTCACCGACCGCCTCAAAGGCGGAGACGATGGTCAGGTCCTTTCCCTTCCACTTGCCCGGCTTGATGGTGCCGCCGTAGACGTAGATGCCCGGCACATTGCTGCGCGCCAGCGCGATCATGCCGCCCGGCATGTTCTTGTCGCAGCCGCCGATGACCACCACGCCGTCCATCCACTGGCCGTTGACCGCGGTCTCGATGCAGTCGGCAATCACCTCGCGCGAGATCAGCGAATACTTCATGCCCTCGGTGCCCATCGACATGCCGTCGGAAATGGTCGGCGTGCCGAACACCTGCGGATTGGCGCCGGCATCGCGGATCGCCGCGATCGCCACGTCGGCCAGCTTCTGCAGCCCGGCGTTGCAGGGGGTGATGGTGGAGTGACCGTTGGCCACGCCGATCATGGGATTGTCGAAGTCGCCCTTTTCATAGCCCAGGGCGTAGTACATGGAGCGGTTGGGGCTGCGCGAGACGCCCTCGGTGATGTTCCTGGAACGGCGGTTGTATGGCATGGCTGTCTCCTGGTGATGATCTCGGGTGCGGCGTGAAATCCTCCGGGTTCGGCCAGGGGCGGCGCTGGCGGAACCCTGCCCTGCCTGACTTTTTCTTGATTGCTTCTTGATTGTTATGGCGCCGGCAAGGGGTTCTGGCTCCGGCCAGCTTGCCTTGCGGGCTGCGGGGTGTCAAATATATTATTCGTTCCAGACTAATTCGCATCCGATATCAATCCATGCCTCCATCCATCTCCGAAAGCCGCCTGGAACTGCGCCAGCTGCGCTACTTCGCTGCCGTCGCCGAGGAGAAGCATTTCGGCCGCGCCGCCGTGCGACTTCACATGACGCAGCCGCCGCTGTCGCAAGCCATCGCCGCGCTGGAAGAGATGCTGGGCACGCCGCTGTTCCTGCGCACCAAGCGCAGCGTGGCGCTCACCGCCGCCGGCGTCGCGCTGCTGCCGGAGGCGCAACGCATCCTGCAGCAGGCCGCGGCCCTGCCCGACCTGGCGCGGCGCGCGGCCAGCGGCGCCTCGGGCCTGCTGTCGCTGTCCTTCATCTCGACTGCCGACTACAGCATCCTGCCGCCGCTGTTGCAGCGCTTTCGCGCGCGCTATCCGCAGGTGCAGATCGACCTGCGCGAAGCCACCACCGACATCCAGCTGGACGATCTGATGCAAGGCAAGATCGACGCCGGCCTGCTGCTGCCGCCGCTGCCGGAGAAGGCCGCGGCGGTGCTGGACTTCCGGCCGGTGCTGTCCGAGCCGCTGATCGCCGCCCTGCCCGAAGGCACCGCGCGCGGGCGCGGGCCGGTGTCGCTGAAAAGCTTGCGCGAACTGCCGCTGATCATCTTCCCGCGCCGCATCTCGCCGGCCTTCCACGACACCATCCTGTCGTGCTTTCGCGATGCGGGCGTGACGCCCCACATCGGCCAGGAGGCGATCCAGATGCAGACCATCGTCGGCCTGGTGTCGGCTGGCATGGGAATGGCGCTTGTGCCACAATCGGTGTCTAACCTGAAGCGCCCCGGCGTGGATTACCGGGCGCTGTCGGACGCCGCGCCGGAAATCCAGACCGGGCTGGCGTGGCGACGCGACAGCCAGTCCACGGTGCTGCGCGCCTTCCTTGAATTGCTGCAACCCTCTTCCTGAATTTCTGACCGTCCCGATTCCCAATCCGCCGCGCGCCGAACTTGCGCCGCGGCCGATGCTCAAACCGCCTCAGAGCCCAACAACAGAAAGATCAAACTCATGCTGATTCACCCCATGCCCAATCCGATCGCGATGCAGATCGGTCCGCTGGCCGTCCACTGGTATGGACTGATGTACCTGCTGGCCTTCGCCCAGTTCATCCTGCTGGGCCGCCAGCGCATCAAGCAGCCGCACATCGCCGCTGCCGGCTGGAAGAAGGAGGACCTGGACGACATGCTGTTCTACGGCGTGCTGGGGGTGGTGATCGGCGGCCGCCTGGGAGAGATCCTGTTCTACAACCCGGCCTACTACTTCGCCAACCCGGCCGACATGATCGCCGTGTGGAAAGGCGGCATGTCCTTCCACGGCGGCTTCCTCGGCGTGATGCTGGCGATGTGGATCTGGGGCCGCAAGCGCGGTCACCAGCTGATGGACATCATGGACTTCATCGCGCCGATGGTGCCGCTGGGCTACGCCGCCGGCCGCCTGGGCAACTTCATCAACGCCGAGCTGCCGGGCCGCCCGGCCGACCCGTCGCTGCCTTGGGCCATGATCTGGCCCAACGTGGACAACATCCCGCGCCACCCCTCGCCGATCTACCAGATGCTGGTGGACGGCATCCTGCTGTTCATCATCCTGTGGTTCTTCGCCCGCAAGCCGCGCCCGCGCATGGCGGTGGCCGGCATGTTCTCGCTGCTGTACGGCTGCGCGCGCTTCTTCACCGAATACTTCCGCACGCCCGACTACGAGGTGCATTTCGCCGGCGTCACCATCTCGGCCGGCCAGATGCTGTCGGTGCCGATGATCGTGCTGGGCATCGTGCTGCTGGTGATCGCCTACCGCAACCCGCAGCAAGCCAAACCGTCGGCGCAGGTTCAGTAGTCTTAAAGACGCAAAACGAAACGGGCGGTACCAGTTGCGGTACCGCCCGTTTTTATTTCTCCGTCGCTCCTGCGAAAGCAGGAGCCAAGTAACGTTGCGTGGGGCATTCAACGCAGGCTGAACGACGCTGGATCCCTGCTTTCGCGGGGACGACGAGTCACTCCGGTCTAACGTATGTCGCGTGGCCAGACAAAACGGGCGGTGCCATGACGGCACCGCCCGTTTTCATTTCCCGGTCGCTCCTGCGAAAGCAGGAGCCCAGTGACGTTTGCAACGCATCCGCCATCGGCTGACGACACTGGGTCCTGACCTTCGTCAGGACGACACATGGGAGGAAGCTTCAACCCTCCGCCGTTCAAGACCATCTCCAACCTGTCGTCCCGGCGAAGGCCGGGATCCAGCGGCGTTGGTCATGCCTCGACGGCAGCTCTACGACGCTGGGTCCCTGCTCTAGCAGGGACGACGAATCGCCCGACCGGCTTACGCCTTCTTCAGCGCGCTGGCGGCGCGGGCCAGCTCGGTGATCTTGTCCCAGTCGCCGGCTTCGATCGCCGCCTTCGGGGTCAGCCAGGAGCCGCCCACGCAGACCACGTTCTTGCAGGCCAGGAACTGCGGCGCAGTCTCTTGCGTGATGCCGCCGGTCGGGCAGAAGGCGACGTCGCCCAAGGGACCTGCGATGCCGTTCAACATGCCCACGCCGCCGGCCGGCACGGCCGGGAACAGCTTCAGCTGGCGGAAACCGGCTTCGCGCGCGGCCATCACCTCGGACGGCGTCATCACGCCCGGCAGCAGCGGCAGGCCGCTGCTCTTAGCGGCTTCGATCAGCGCCGCGGTCAGGCCGGGCGAGACGCCGAAGACGGCGCCAGCGTCGCGCGAGGCGGCGAACTCTTCCGGCGCGGTCAACGTGCCGACGCCGACGATGGCGTCAGGCACCGACTCGGCGATGGCGCGAATGGCCGGCAGGCCGTGCTCGGTGCGCAGCGTGATTTCCAGCACGCGGATGCCGCCTGCGACCAGCGCCTTGGCCAGGGGAACGGCGTGCTCGAACTTGTCGATCGCGATCACCGGGATGACCGGCGAGGCGCGCATGATTTCCAGTGTGGTCTTCATACTGTTGTCTTCTCTTTCTCTTTGATGGGAGGCAGGCCGAAGGTGGCGCCGCCTTCTTCCGCCGTACCGACGGTGTTACGGAACATGGCAAACAGCTCGCGACCCATGCCGTGCTGGTTGTCGAACAGGTCGCTCACGTCCTGTTCGCGCTTGTCCCATTCGTCCTGCGGCACCAGCGCTTCCAGCACGCCGGCTTCGGCGTCCAGGCGGATCATGTCGCCATCGCGCACGCGGCCCAGCGGACCGCCACCCAGCACTTCGGGCGTGACGTGGATCGCGGCCGGCACTTTACCCGATGCGCCCGACATGCGTCCATCGGTGACCAGTGCGACGTGGCGGCCCTTGTCCTGCAGGATGCCCAGCGCCGGGGTCAGCGCGTGCAGTTCCGGCATGCCGTTGGCGCGCGGGCCCTGGAAGGTGATCACGGCGACGAAGTCGCGGTCCAGCTCGCCGGCCTTGAAGGCAGCCATGAAGGCTTCCTGCGAGTGGAACACCACGGCCGGCGCCTGCACCGCACGGTGCTCGTGCTTGACGGCCGAGATCTTGATCACGGCGCGGCCGAGGTTGCCCTGCAACAGCTTCAGGCCGCCGTCGGCCGAGAACGGCTTGGCCACCGTGCCCAGCACGCCGTCGTCGCCGCTCACTGCAGGCACATCCTGCCAGGTCACCTTGCCGACCTTGCCTTCCGGCACGTCGCCGTCCAGCATCGGTTCCTTGCAATGCTGGCGCAGGCCCTGGCCGAGAATGGTGGTGACGTCGTCGTGCATCAGGCCGGCGTCGATCAGCTCGCGCAACACAAAGCCGGTGCCGCCGGCGGCGTGGAAGTGATTCACGTCGGCGGTGCCGTTGGGGTAGATCTTGGTGACCAGCGGCACCACGGCCGAGAGCTTGTCGAAGTCGTCCCAGTCGATCACGATGCCGGCCGCCTTGGCGATGGCCACCAGGTGCAGCGTGTGGTTGGTGGAGCCGCCGGTGGCGTGCAGCGCAACGATGGCGTTGACGATGGCCTTCTCGTCGATCATGCGGCCCACCGGGGTGTATTGCGAACCGAGGTCGGTGATCTTGGCGGCCTGTTTGGCGGCGGCCGCGGTCAGCGCGTCGCGCAGCGGGGTGTTGGGGGTGATGAAGGCGGCGCCCGGCAGGTGCAGGCCCATCGCTTCCATCAGCATCTGGTTGCTGTTGGCGGTGCCGTAGAAGGTGCAGGTGCCGGCGCCGTGGTAGGACTTGGACTCGGCCTCCAGCAGCTCGGCGCGGCCGATCTTGCCGGCGGTGTAGAGCTGGCGGATCTTGACCTTGTCGCTGTTGCTCATGCCGCTGGTCATCGGGCCGGCCGGCACGAACACCGCAGGCAGATGGCCGAAGTGCAGCGCGCCGATCAACAGGCCCGGCACGATCTTGTCGCACACGCCCAGGTACAGGGCGGCGTCGAACATGTTGTGCGAGAGCGCGATGGCGGCGGCCATGGCGATGGCGTCGCGCGAGAAGAGCGACATTTCCATGCCGGTCTGGCCTTGCGTGACGCCGTCGCACATGGCGGGCGTGCCGCCGGCGAACTGCGCCACGGCGCCGGCTTCACGTGCGGCGTCTTTCAGAATCTGGGGGAAGCGCTCGAACGGCTGGTGCGCCGAGAGCATGTCGTTGTAGGCCGAGACGATGGCCAGCGACGGCGCCTTGTCTTCTTTCAGCTTCAGCTTGTCGTTGGCGGGGAAGGCGGCGAAGCCGTGCGCCAGGTTGGTACAGGCCAGCGCGCCGCGCTGTGCGCCCTTGCGGCGGGCCGCTTCCAGTCGTTCGAGGTAGGCGGTCCGGTAGGGACGGCTACGTTCGGCGATGCGTCGGGTGACGCTGGCTAAGGTAGCGTTGAGAGGCATTGTCGGTTTCCTGTTAGCGTTAACAATGTAATTTTACTACACAATTTTCAACGAATGAAATCATACACTTAGATCAACGGGATGCAGCGCAGCAGTGCGTTTTTTCATTGGCACTCCAAAAACTGCGCAAAAGCCTTATCAGTCTGCATTACAAGGCTTTTCCGGCGAACGAACGGACTTGTCACGGCCGCGTCATAAACTGTAGTGAAATTACCATTCAATCCGCATTTGATGTATAGTCTGGCCGTCGCACCAAGAATATTTGCCGCGGCCGCAGGCGCAAAACCTTGCTGCCCTCAGACGCAAGCCGCGCTCGCCAACAGACTGAAGACACATGCATACCACCGCCCTGACCGACACGGCCGCCTTCAAAGCTCTGCAGCAACATCATCCCAAGGCCGTCAGCTGGCACATGCGCGATTTGTTCGCCGGCCAGCCCGACCGCTTCGAGCGCATGTCGGTGCGCGCCGCCGGCCTGCTGCTGGACTACTCCAAGAACCGCATCGAATCCGACACCCTGTCCCTGCTGATGAGCCTGGCGCGCGAACGCGGCGTCGAGGCCCTGCGCGACGCCATGTTCGGCGGCGGGAAGATCAACTTTACCGAACATCGCGCGGTCTTGCACACTGCACTGCGCACACCGGCCGGTGCCTGTACCGTGCAGGTGGATGGACAGCAGGTCGGCCCGGACGTTCAAGCGGTGCTGGCGCATATCAAGGACTTCTCCGAACGCGTGCGCAGCGGCGAGTGGCGCGGCCACACCGGGCGCGAGATCACCGACATCGTCAACATCGGCATCGGCGGCTCCTTCCTCGGCCCGCAGATGGTGTGCACCGCGCTGCGCCAGTACGCCCATGCGCGCCTGAAGACCCATTTCGTCTCCAACGTCGACGGCCATGACTTGGACGAGGTGCTGTCGCGGGTTGATCCCGAGACAACGCTGTTCATCGTCGCCTCCAAGACCTTCACTACGCAAGAAACCATGCTCAACGCCCGCTCGGCGCGCGCCTGGTTCCTGCGCTACGGCAGCGAGGCCGACCTGGCCCGCCATTTCGTGGCAGTCTCCACCAATGCAAAGGAAGTGGCCGCGTTCGGCATCGATCCTGACAACATGTTCCCGTTCTGGGACTGGGTCGGCGGCCGCTACTCGGTGTGGTCGGCGATCGGCCTGTCGATCGCGCTGCTGATCGGCTTCGACAACTTCAGCGGTTTTTTGGCCGGCGCCCACGAGATGGACCGCCACTTCCTGGAAGCACCGCTGGAATCGAACATGCCGGTGATCCAGGCGCTGATCGGCATCTGGAACCGCAACTTCTTCAACAGCGAGTCGCTGTCGGTGGCGCCCTATCACCAATGGATGCGCTACTTCCCGGCTTACCTGCAGCAGCTGGACATGGAGAGCAACGGCAAGCGCATCACCCGCGACGGCACGCCGGTGGGCGTGGCCACCTGTCCCTTCATCTGGGGCGACGTCGGCACCAATGGCCAGCACGCGTTCTTCCAGTTGCTGCACCAGGGTACGGACGTCACGCCGATCGATTTCATCGCCGTGCTCAAGCCCTCGCACGGCATCGCCGAGCACCACGATGTGCTGCTGGCCAATTGCTTTGCCCAGTCGGAAGCCTTCATGCGCGGCAAGGACGCCGCCGAGGTGCGCGCCGACCTGGAGAAGCAAGGTCTCGATCCGGCGGAACTGAACGTGCTTTTGCCGCACAAAACCTTCGACGGCAACCGTCCCAGCAACACCATCCTGCTGCCCGAGCTGACGCCGTCGGCGTTCGGCTCGCTGATCGCGCTGTATGAGCACAAGACCTTCGTGCAGGGCGCGATCTGGGGCATCAACAGTTTCGACCAATGGGGCGTGGAGCTGGGCAAGGTGCTGGCCAAGACGATCCACGGCGAGCTCAAGGCCGAGTCCGACCCGTCCCTGCATGACGCCTCGACCAACGCGCTGATTGCCCTGGCGAAACAGGCGCGTTCGCAGTAAGCGCAGCAGTGCGCGGCAAGGCAGAGAAACATTACGTCACGTAACCCAACGCATACGAACCGACTTCACATCATGGCTATTTCCGATTTCGATCTGGTTTTATTCGGCGGCACCGGCGACCTGTCGATGCGCAAGCTGCTCCCTGCCCTCTACGCGCGCGACCGCGCCAAAGACCTGCCGCCGGACGCGCGCATCGTCTGCATCGGCCGCGATGACAAGACCAAGGAAGACTTCCTGAAGGTGGTCGAGAAGGACTCCAAACCGCACATCCCCGCCGCCAACCTGGACGCGGCCGTGTGGGAGCGCTTCTGCAACCGCCTGCAATACGCCTCGGTCAACGCCAAGGAAGGCGCCAGCTTCTCGCACCTGAAGGATGCGCTGCGCGACCACGAAGGCCTGCCGCGCGTGTTCTACCTGGCCACCCCGCCCAGCCTGTTCGCCTCGATCTGCGAAAACCTGTCCAAGGCCGGCTTGGTGACGCCCGCCTCGCGCGTGGTGCTGGAAAAGCCGCTGGGCCGCGACCTCGAATCGGCGCGCGACATCAACAAACAGGTCGGCCGCTACTTCCAGGAGTCGCAGATCTTCCGTATCGACCACTACCTCGGCAAGGAAGCCGTGCAGAACCTGTTGGCGCTGCGCTTCGGCAACGTGCTGTTCGAGCCGCTGTGGCGCCGCGAGTGGATTTCCGACGTGCAGATCACCATCGCCGAGGAGCTCGGCGTGGGCGGCCGCTTCGACTACTACGACACCTCCGGCGCGCTGCGCGACATGCTGCAGAACCACCTGCTGCAGCTGCTGTGTATCGTCGCCATGGAGCCGCCGGTCTCCAACTCGGCCGACGCCGTGCGTGACGAAAAGCTGAAGGTGCTGCGCTCGCTCAAGCGCTTCACCCCGACCACCCTGGCCATGAACGTGGTGCGCGGCCAGTACCGCGCCGGCCACGTCAACGGCACCGCCGTACCGGGTTACCGCAAGGAAGCCGACGCCAATCCCGAATCGCGCACCGAGACCTTCGTCGCGGTGAAGGCCGAGATCGAGACCTGGCGTTGGGCCGGCGTGCCGTTCTACCTGCGCACCGGCAAGCGCATGGCCGATTCGCTGGCCGAGATCGTGGTGCGCTTCAAGAGCGTGCCGCACTCGATCTTCGCGCACCAGAACGACACCCCGAACTGCCTGGTGATCCGCCTGCAGCCCGACGAAGGCCTGCACATGAACCTGATGGCCAAGCAGCCCGGCGACGGCATGCGCCTGCGCCCGGTGGAGCTGGAGCTGGACTTCCGCGAGAAATTCAAGACCCCGCGCATGGACGCCTACGAGCGCCTGCTGCTGGACGTGCTGCGCGGCCACCTGACGCTGTTCATGCGCAGCGACGAGCTGGAAGCGGCCTGGGAATGGGTCGAGCCCATCCTCAACCACTGGGACCAGCAGGAAGCCGACCCGATTCCGTACAACGCCGGCACCTGGGGCCCGGCCGCCGCCAGCGCCCTGATCGGCCGCGACGGCCTGCAGTGGCGCGAAGAAGCGCTGCCCGAGGTCTGACGCTTTGACGCTCTGAAGGAAAGTCCAGGTCGCGCCATGTCCATGCTGCTTGATTCCATCCGCACCCACATCAACTCCCTCTCCAAGTCGGAGAAGAAGGTGGCTGCGACCGTGCTCGCCAATCCGCAGCTGGCGTTGGCGGAAAACCTGACGGCGCTGGCCAAGAACGCGGAGGTGTCGGAGCCGACCGTGATCCGCTTCTGCCGCGCCATCGGTTACGAGGGCTGGCATGACTTCAAGCTGAAGCTGGCGCAAAGCCTGGCGCTGGCCTTGCCCGGCGCCGACGAGACGCTGGCGCAGGACGACCTGGCGGCCGACTTGGTCAACAAGATCTGCAGCCGCTCCATCAACACCCTGCTCGACCTGCGCAACCACCTGAACCCGGACGCCATCCAGCTGGCGCTGGACGTGCTGGCGCGCGCCAACAAGATCGAGTTCTACGGCCAGGGCACCTCCGGCATCGTGGCCAACGACGCGCAGCACAAGTTCTTCCGTTCCGGCGTGCCCACCGTGGCCTACTCCGACCCGCACATCCACAGCATCGCGGCCTCGCTGCTGAAGGCCGGCGACTGCGTGGTGGCGATCTCGCAGCGCGGCGGCAACGCGGCGCTGCTGCGCTCGATCCAGCTGGCCAGGAAAGGCGGCGCCGACATCATCGTGCTGGGCCCGTCCGGCACGCCCCTGGCCGAGCTGGCCACGGTGCTGGTGCCGATCGACCTGTCCTTCAACATCGACCCCTACACGCCGATCTCGGCGCGCCTGGCGCACCTGGTGGTGATCGACATCCTGGCGGTCGGCCTGGCGCTGCGCCGCGGCCCGGAATTCCGCAAGAAGATGCAGAACGCCCAAAAGTCCCTGCAGAAGTTCGACATGCAGTTCGACTCCTTCTTCCGTTAAGACCGCATCCACTGCTGCGACGGATCAAGGATCAGTCTTTCGCCGACAGACAGCGCGCGCCGATTGCGTACAATGCCACTGTTGAGTCATCCCTCCAACTTTGCAATCAGGACAACCCCATGAGCCAGCTTGACCAGTTGAAGCAGTACACCACCATCGTGGCCGACACCGGCGACTTCCAGGCCATGAAGGCCTTCGCGCCGCAAGACGCGACCACCAATCCTTCGCTGATCCTGAAGGCGGTGCAGAAGGACGAGTACAAGCCGCTGCTGGAAAACGTGGTCAAGGCCAACGCCGGCAAGAGCACCGAGCAGATCATCGACCGCCTGCTGATCGCCTTCGGCCTGGAAATCCTGAAACTGATCCCCGGCCGCGTCTCCACCGAGACCGACGCGCGCCTGTCCTTCGACACCGAAGGCACCGTCGCCAAGGGCCGCGAGCTGATCCGCCTGTATGAGGAAGCCGGCATCAAGCGCGAGCGCGTGCTGATCAAGATCGCCTCCACCTGGGAAGGCATCCGCGCCGCCGAGATACTGGAAAAGGAAGGCATCCGCTGCAACCTGACCCTGCTGTTCTCGCTGCCCCAGGCGATCGCCTGCGCCGAGGCGCAGGTGCAGCTGATCTCGCCCTTCGTCGGCCGCATCTACGACTGGTACAAGAAGTCGACCGGCCAGGAATATGTCGGCGCCGACGATCCGGGCGTGCAGTCGGTGAAGGCTGTGTATAACTATTACCGCAAGTTCGGCTACGCCACCGAGGTGATGGGCGCGAGCTTCCGCAACACCTCGCAGATCACCGAGCTGGCCGGCTGCGACCTGCTGACCATCAGCCCCGAGCTGCTGCAAAAGCTGGCCGACGCCGACGCGCCGGTCGAACGCAAGTTGAGCCGCGACGCCGCGCAAGCCGCCGATATCGAACGCGTGTCGCTGGACGAAAAGGCCTTCCGCCTGGCCTTGAACGCCGACGCCATGGCAACCGAAAAACTGGCCGAAGGCATCCGCCTGTTCGCGGCCGATGCGGTGAAGCTGGACAAGATCGTCGAGGCATTGAAGTAAGTCGTTGTCGCCGGCGCCATGCCGGCGCGACGAACGACGCTGGATCCCGGCCTGCGCCGGGACGACACGCAAGAGAGGGACTCGAACAGCCAAGGGCTGCAGTGACTAACTGTTCGTCGTCCTGACGAAGGTCACGACCCAGCGTCGTTCACAGCGTATCCGCGAAAAAAATCCCGGCTCAAGGCCGGGATTTTTCATTGCAGGCTCAGCCGCGCATCAAGCAAAACTGATCTGCACCTTCATCATCTTCGAGCGATCGCCGGCGATCTCGAACGCCTCCACCGACTTCTCGATCGGATAAGTCGCCGAGATCAGCGGCTTCACGTCCACCAGCTTCTTGTTCATCAGCTCCACGGCCATCGCGAACTCTTCGTGGAAGCGGAAGGCGCCGCGCCAGTCGAGCTCCTTGCCCACCAGCAGGTTGGCCGGGAAATTGATGTCGCCGCCCAGGCCGACCTGCACGATGACGGCTTGCGGGCGCAGTGCTTCCAGCGCGCCGACCAGCGCGCGCTCGTTACCGCTGGCCTCGAACAGCACGTCGAAAGTGCCCTTGTCGGCGGCATAGGCCTTCAACGCATCGGGCGTCTCGGCCATGTTGATGGCGCTATCGGCGCCGACCTTCAACGCGGTTTCCAGCGGCATCTTGGCCACATCGGTGGCGACCACTTCCAGCGCGCCGGCGCGACGTGCGGCGATCACCACCAGCGCGCCGATCGGACCGCAACCGGTGACTAGCACGCGCTTGCCGACCAGCGGGCCGGCGCGGCGCACCGCGTGCAGCGCCACCGACAGCGGCTCGGCCATGGCCGCTTCGCCGTCGCTGACGTGGTCGGCCACCACATGCGCCTGGGCGCGTTCGATCACGATCTCCTGGCGGAACGCGCCCTGCACGTGCGGGGTGCGCATGGCGCTGCCGTAAAAGCGCATGTCCAGGCAGTGGTTCTGCTTGCCTTCCTGGCAGTACTTGCAGGCGCCGCACGGGCGGCTGGGCGAAATCGCGATGCGGGTGCCGGCCTTGATGTCGGTGATGGCCGAACCGACTTCGGCGATCTGGCCCGACACTTCATGGCCCAGCACCATCGGCTCCTTGATGCGCACCACGCCGAAACCGCCGTGGTGGTAGTAGTGCAGGTCCGAGCCGCAAATGCCGCCGGCCTTGACCTTGACCTTCAGCTGCTGCGGCTGCAGCTCGCCGGTGTCCAGCTCCTGGATGCGCAGGTCGTGCGGCGCATGGATGACGATGCCTTGTTGCATGGTGATCTCCTGAAATGTCCTGGGTGGTGATTGTTATGGTTATCGTTGCAGCAGTGCGTTACAGCGTGGCGGTGACGCCGCCGTCCACATACAGGATGTGGCCGTTGACGAAGCGCGAGGCGTCGCTGCCGAGGAACACCGCGGCGCCGACCAGGTCCTCGACGTCGCCCCAGCGGCGCGACGGCGTGCGGCCCACCAGCCAGTCGGTGAACTTGGCGTCGTTGACCAGCGCCATGTTCATCTCGGTCTTGAAGTAGCCGGGGCCCAGGCCGTTGACCTGGATGCCGTACTTGCCCCAGTCGATCGCCATGCCCTTGGTGAACATCTTCACCGCGCCCTTGGTCGCCGCGTAGGGCGCGATGCCGGGACGGCCCAGCTCGCTCTGCACCGAGCAGATGTTGATGATCTTGCCGCGACCGCGGCCAATCATGTGGCGCGCCACCGCCTGGGCGGCATAGAACACGCTGTTCAGGTTGGTGTTGATGATGTCGTGCCAGTCGGATTCCTTGAACTCTTCCAGCGGATTGCGGCGCTGGATGCCGGCGTTGTTGACCAGCACATCGATGGCGCCGATGTCGCTCTCGATCTGTTGCACCGCGGCCTTGACCGCCTCGTTGGAGGTGGCGTCGAAGCTGGATTCGTGGATGGTGTGGCCTTCGTCGCGCAGCTGCTGCGCCACCTTGGCCAGCTTGCCGGCGTCGCGTCCGTTGAGCACGATCGCCGCGCCTGCCTGCGCCATGCCGCGCGCCAGCGCCAGGCCGATGCCGCCGGACGATCCGGTGATCAGGGCCAGCTTGCCCTCCAGGGAAAATTTCTTCAGGCCTGCGGGCAGCGCCGTGGTTTTCACACTCATCTCGTCTCCTGTTGTCGGTGGTGGTTGCTTATTTCGGTTTGACCATCTCGCGCTGGAACGCGGCGATGGCGTGGTATTCGGTTTCCAGCTTGGCCGGAATGGCCGCGAAGATCGGTTGCAGGCGGCCGTACACCTTGACTGCCTCGGCCTCGGGCTTGTGATGGTGATTGGAGCCCACCATGCCCGAGATCGCCTCCAGCGAATCCACCAGACCCAGCGCATAGGCGCCCAGCACGGCCGCACCCAGACAGGACGATTCCACGCTCTCGGGCACCATCACCTCGCGGTTGAAGATGTCGGCCATCATCTGGCGCCACAGCGCCGAGCGGGCAAAGCCGCCGGTGGCCATCATGCGCTTGGTCGGGCCGACCAGGTCTTCCAGCGCTGGCAGGATGCTGTAGAGGTTGAAGATCACGCCCTCCAGCGCGGCGCGGATCATGTGATGCTTGCCATGATGCAGCCCCAGGCCAAAGAAGGAACCGCGCAGGTCGGCGTTCCACAAGGGCGCGCGCTCGCCGGCCAAGAAGGGATGGAACAGCAAACCCTCGGCGCCGGGTGTGACCTTCTCGGCGATGCGCGTCAGCGCCTCGTAGGGGTCGACGCCCTCCTCGCGCGCGGCCGCGGCTTCGGCCGTGGCCAGCTCGTCGCGCACCCAGCGGAAGATGTTGCCGCCGTTGTTGACCGGGCCGCCGACCACCCAGTGCTTCTCGGTCAGTGCGTAGCAGAACAGGCGGCCGTGCGGGTCGGTCAGCGGTTCGTTGATGACGGTGCGCATGGCGCCGGAGGTGCCGATGGTCACCGCCACGTGGCCGGTCTCGATGGCGTTCACGCCGAGGTTGGACAATACGCCGTCGTTGGCGCCGATGATGAAGGGCGTGGCAGTGGACAAACCCAGGCGCTGCGCCATGTCGGCCGGCAGCGCCGGCAGCCGGTAAGTGGTCGGCACCGGCGTGGGCAGCTGTGCGGCGTCGACCTTCAGCAATGCCAGCACGTCCTTGTCCCAGCCCAGCTCGCGCAGGTTGAACATGCCGGTGGCCGAGGCGATCGAGTGGTCCACCACCCACTGGCCGAACAGGCGGAACAGCACGTATTCCTTAATGCCCACAAAGCGCGCCGCCTTGCTGAAGACTTCCGGCTTCTCATGGCGCATCCACATCAGCTTGCACAGCGGCGACATCGGATGGATGGGCGTGCCGGTGCGGCGGTAGATGGCGTTGCCGTCGAATTCATTCTTGATGCGCTCGGCCCAGACCGAGGCGCGGATGTCGCCCCAGGTGATGCTGTTGGACAGCAGGCCGTTGTCGGCGTCCAGCGCGATCACGCTGTGCATCGCGGCGCTGAAGGACAGCAGCGCGATGTCCTCCGGCGCCGCCTTGGCCGCCTGCACCGCGCCGGCAATCGAGCCCAGCGCGGCTTCGTAGATCTGCAGCGGATCCTGCTCGGCCATGCCCGGCTCGGTGCACAGCACCGGGTACTCCTCCGCGTGCTGCGCGACCACCTTGCCGTCGAGCGTGAAGACCACGGTCTTGGTGCTGGTGGTGCCGATATCGACGCCGAGCATGTAGCGGGGAGGTTGGGACATGATATTTCTTTCCTTTAAGACAAAAGCCCGGCGCAAGGCCGGGCGGTAACGCGGTTACACGACCAGGTTGAGCAGCATGATGAAGATGATAGCAACAACCGAAATCAGGGTTTCCATGAGCGTCCAGGTCTTGAAGGTTTCGCCCACGCTCATGTTGAAGTATTCCTTGACCAGCCAGAAACCCGCATCGTTCACGTGCGACAGGATCAGCGAGCCGGCGCCGGTGGCCAGCACCAGCAGTTCCTTGTTGGTGCCGGGGATCAGGGCCACCAGCGGCGCCACGATGCCGGCGCCGGTGATGGTCGCCACGGTGGCCGAGCCGGTCGCCACGCGTATCACGCCGGCCACGAACCAGGCCAGCAGTAGCGGCGAAATCTCGGCATGCACGGCCAGCTGGCCGATGGCGGTGCCCACGCCGGAATTCACCAGCATCTGCTTGAAGCCGCCGCCGGCGCCGATGATCAGCACGATGGCCGCGGTCGGCGCCAGGCTCTGGTCGACGAACTTCAACACTTGCTGGCGGGTGAAGCCGCGGGCGATGCCGAAGGTCCAGATCGCCAGCAGCAGCGCCGCCAGCAGGGCCACGATGGGGTTGCCGATGAAGTCCATCAGGTCGCGCATGGCGTGGCCTTCCGGCAGGGTGACATCGACCAGGGTCTTCAACAGCATCAGGAACACCGGCGAGAGCACGGTGATCAGCGTGATGGCGAAGCCCGGCAGGTTCTTGGTCTGCGGCTCGCGCGCCAGTTGCGCCATCAGTTCTTCGGAGGGCTTGATGTCGACGTACTTGGAAATGAAGGAACCGAACATCGGGCCGGCGATGATGACCGTGGGCAGGCCCACGATCAGGCCGTAGAAGATGGTCTTGCCGATGTC
This sequence comes from Herbaspirillum sp. LeCh32-8, assembly GCF_017814915.1. GTDB lineage: Bacteria > Pseudomonadota > Gammaproteobacteria > Burkholderiales > Burkholderiaceae_D > Herbaspirillum. The sequence goes on from NZ_JAGIPZ010000005.1 coordinate 47,893, forward strand.
GGCGCCGAAGATGCCGATGGCCAGCAGCGGGCCCGGGTGCGGCGGCACCAGCCCGTGCATCACCGACAGGCTGGCCAGCATGGGCATGCCGATCTTGAACAGCGGCACGCCCGAACGGCGCGCCACGATGAACACCAGCGGGATCAGCAGCACGAAGCCGATTTCAAAGAACAGCGGGATGCCGACCAGGAAGGCGCCCATCATCATGGCCCAGTGCACGCGCTCGCGGCCGAAGGCGCGCACCAGCGTCTGCGAAATCTGGTCGGCGCCGCCGGACTCGGCCATCAGTTTGCCCAGCATGGTGCCCAGGCCGAGCACGATGCCCACGAAGCCCAGCACGCCGCCGAAGCCGTCCTGGAAGGACTTGACGATCTTGGGCAAGGGCATGCCCGAAATCAGGCCGAGGAAACCGGACGTGATGGTCAGTGCGATGAAGGGATGGATGCGCAGGCGCGTGATCATCAGGATCAGCGCGAGGATGGCGATGACTGCGTTGAACAGCAATGTTGCTTCGTGGCTCATGCCCAGCATGGGATCTCCGTATGCCGATAGCCGACGGCGCGCAACCCGCACACGCGACCGCGCGGCGACGGCCCCGGCGTCGTGATGGCGCGGGGGCGAACGTCTCCGGCGGTCGCGTATTCATGGGCGACGCGTTCGTCTGCACTATCTGCGTAGTGTTTGTTGTGAACGCCGCCATGTGGTCAGGCAGGGCGACGTTGCTTCCTGAGTGTGGTATGCCTTCGCTCGCACCGCCGCCGTGTGCCCGGAGGTTCGGATGTTAGCGTTAACATGGGGCGCGATGATAACGCTAACATTTTGCACGGGTCAACCGCTTGTTGTGCTGCGCTGCGGCAGAAACCGGCTTCCGGCGCGATAGAACATGCAATAAAAATTAACTATCGGAAACGCCCGAACATCGCGGCGCGCGGGCCGGCGGAGTATCATGTCGCCAATCCGAAACCAGCGATCCCCATGAGCAAGCGCGCAGCACCCGCCACCAAGACATCCGCCCTCCAGAAAGGCAGCCGCGCCACCGGCCGTGTCACCATCATCGACGTCGCCGCCGAAGCCGGGGTCAGCCCGATGACGGTGTCGCGCGCGCTGAAGACGCCGGCGCTGGTGCAGGAGCAGTCGCGCGAGAAGATCTTCGCCGCCATCGACAAGCTGGGCTACGTGCCCAACCAGGCGGCCGCCACACTGGCCTCGGCGCGCTCGCAGGTGATCGCTGTGCTGGTGCCGTCGCTGACCAACGCGGTGTTCATCGAGACGCTGTCGGGCATTCGCGACTACCTGGCCCAGGCCGGCTACCAGTTTCTGATCGGAGAGACCGGCTATGCGCGCGAGAAGGAAGAACAACTGATCTCGACCTACCTGGCGCACGCGCCGGCCGGCTTCCTGCTCTCCAGCAGCGAGCAGCACGAGATCCTGCAAAGCCGCCCGGCCAGCCGCGCCATCCCCGCCGTGCGCATGTTCGACCTGGGGCGCGGCAGCGAAGATTTTTCGGTCGGCTTCTCGCAGACCAAGGCCGGCTACGCCGTGGCGCGCCACCTGGCCGAGCGCGGCTACAAGCGCCCGGCCTTCATCGCCGCCCAGCTCGATCCACGCATGATGAAGCGCCGCGAGGGCTTTCGCAAAGGCCTGCAGGACGCCGGCATCGAAGCCGCCGTCGAAGTGCTGCTGCCGATGCCCACCACGGTCGACATGGGCGCGCAGCTGCTGCGCCGTGTGCTGGAAACCAATCCGGATTGCGACTCGGTGTTCTGCTGCAACGACGACCTGGCCCTGGGTGCGCTGTTCGAATGCCAGCGCCGCGGCATCAGCGTGCCGGGCCGCATGGCCATCGCCGGCTTCAACGATCTCTCCTGGGCGGCCTGCGCCACGCCCTCCATTACCACCGTGGTGACGCCGCGCTACGACATCGGCTACAAATCGGCCGAGATGCTGATCCGCCTGCTCAAGGGCGAAGACGTTGCCCGCGGCCGGCTCGACCTCGGCTTCGAACTGGCGGTGCGCGAAAGCACCTGAGGCCGCAATCTCCCGCGCACCGTTGCGCTGGCTCCATCAAAAGCATGGCCGCTGGCCCTGCCCCGCCGTCAGGGGAAATGCTATCGTCCGCCCGCCGTGACCGGCAGGAAAGCTCATCGATAAGCGCCGCGCGTGGACGAAAACGCATCAAGTAATCCATCGCCTGTCGGACGATTCCTATAGACAGGCGCGAGCCAGACTCTACAATCGTCAGGTGCTTTCACCGGGCAAGCTCCCGCCCGGATGACGGCGCGCATAACAATACGATCCACAACAAGTCCAGATAATCAGGAGAATCCACATGCAAAAGTTCACAGGACTTTGCAAGCCCGCTGCATTGGCTTTGCTGCCCCTGTGCGGCTCGCTGGCGTTCATGCCGGCCACCGCCCAGACCACCGCCCCCGCCGCAGCGCCGGTCGTCAAATATGACCTCACCTACGACATCATCAGCCCGGTCTTTGCCAAGAACGGCATGGTAGCCACCGAGCAGGAGCTGGCCACCAAGGTCGGCGTCGACATCCTGAAGAAGGGCGGCAACGCGGTCGACGCCGGCGTGGCCGTCGGCTTCGCGCTGGCGGTGGTGCTGCCCAATGCGGGCAACATCGGCGGCGGCGGTTTCATGATGATCCACGACGCCAAGACCGGCAAGAACGTGGCCCTGGACTTCCGCGAGATGGCGCCGCAGCGCGCCACCCGCAACATGTATCTGGACGACAAGGGCAATGTGGTGCCCGGCCGTTCGCTCTATACCCACCTGGCAGTCGGCGTGCCCGGCACCGTCGCCGGCCTGACGCACGCGCTGTCCAAGTACGGCACGATGAAGCTGTCGCAGGTGATGCAGCCGGCCATCGAGCTGGCCGAAAAGGGTTATCAGGTCAGCCCCAGCCTGGCGCTGATCCTGGCCGCAGAGCGCGAGCACCTGGGCCAGTGGGACTCCTCCAAGGCGATCTTCTTCAAGGACGGCCGCCCGCTGCAGACCGGCGAAATGCTGGTGCAGAAAGACCTGGCCAAGTCGATGCGCCTGATCGCCAAGCAAGGCCCCAAGGCCTTCTATGACGGCGCCATCGCCAAGAAGATCGTGGCCGAGATGGACAAGCACGGCGGCCTCATCACCGCCGACGACCTGAAGAACTACAAGGTGGTCGAGCGTGTGCCGGTGACCGGCAACTATCGCGGCTATGAAGTGATGTCGATGCCGCCGCCGAGCTCGGGCGGCGTGCACATCATCCAGATGATGAACATCCTGGAACGCTATCCGCTGAAACAATACGGCGCCGACAGCGCGCAGACCATCCACCTGATGGCCGAGACCATGAAGCTGGCCTACGCCGACCGCTCCGAATACCTGGGCGACCCGGACTTCACCAAGGTGCCGGTCAAGGGCCTGACCTCGCGCGCCTATGCCGACGAACTGGCCAAGAAGATCAACCCGGACCGCGCCACCCCGTCCTCCGAGATCAAGCCGGGCCAGCCGCAGCCGTATGAAAGCGACCAGACCACCCACTTCTCGGTCGCCGACCGCGACGGCAACCTGGTCGCCACCACCTACACGCTGAACCTGAACTTCGGCAGCGGCATCGTGGCCACCGGTACCGGCATCACCCTGAACAACGAGATGGATGACTTCGCCGCCAAGCCGGGCGTGCCCAACGCCTTCGGCCTGGTCGGCGGCGACGCCAACGCGGTCGGCCCGTACAAGCGTCCGCTGTCGTCGATGTCGCCCACCTTCGTGCTCAAGGACGGCAAGCCCTTCCTGGTCACCGGCAGCCCGGGCGGCAGCCGCATCATCACCACCACGCTGCAGGAAATCCTGAACGTGATCGACCACGACATGAACGTGGCCGAAGCCACCATCACCCCGCGCATCCACCACCAGTGGGCGCCGGACCAGCTGCGCGTGGAAAAGGGCCTGTCGGCCGACACCATCAAGATCCTGCAGGACAAGGGCCAGAAGGTCAGCGTCCAGCCCTCGATGGGCCGCACCCAGACCATCCAGATCAAGCAGGACGGCTTCTACGGCTTCTCCGACCCGCGCAATCCGGACGGCCGCACGATCGGCTTCTGATCGCCTCTCCTGATGTGCCCGGCGGCGTCGTCCGCCGGAAAAACAAAATGCCGCGACGTTCTTCACGTCGCGGCATTTTGTTTTGCGCGGATGGCGGTCAACGACGCTGGGCTCCTGCTTTCGCAGGAGCGACGGTGGTGGTGGCAACTACTGTATTGAGTAGCATCCACCTACGTGTCGTCCCTACGAAATCAGGGACTCAGCGGCGTTGGTTATGCCTCGCCGGCGTCTGTAGTATGCGACCAACGACACTGGGCTCCCGCTTTCTCAGGAGCGACGGTGGTGGTGGCAACTACTGTATTGAGTAGCATCCACCTACGTGTCGTCCCTGCGAAAGCAGGAACCCAGCGGCGTTGGTTGCGCATAGCCGGCGTCTGCAGGCTGCAAAAACGACGCTGGATCCCGGCCCGCGCCGGGACGACAGGGCGGAGTAGCGTGAACCGTAAGCGGTTCGAGTATCCACCTGATTGTCGTCCTGACGAAGGTCAGGACCCAGCGTCGTTCGGTGGGCGTCACCGGCGACGATTGCCTCCGGCCGGCAACGCGCCGGGGCTTACTCCTGCGCTTCCTGCTGCTTCGGGTAGATCTTCACCAGCACGATCTTCGGGCCGGACATGCGCTTGATCACCACATCGAAGGCCGCGAACTCGATCTTCTGGCCCTCCTTGGGCAGATCGCCCAGCTTTTCCATCACCAGGCCGCCCACCGAGTCGATGCTGTCGTCGTACTCGATGTCGATGCCCAGCATGTTCTCCAGCGTGACGATGGGCAGGCTGCCCTTGCCCAGCAAGGTGCCGTCGTCCTGGCGGGTCCATTCGCCGGTGTTGTGGCGGAACTCGTCGCGGATCTCGCCCACCAGCAGGCTCAGCATGTTGTCCAGTGTGATGAAGCCATCCGGCGGCTGGCCCTTTTTGCCGATCAGCGCGAAGTGCGGCGAGCCGGTACGGAAGCGGCGCAGCAGGTCCAGCGCCGGCAGGGACGGCGAGATGAACTGCACCGGACGCAGGTAAGCCTTCAGGTCGGCGATGGCGCGACCGTCCTGCTGCGCCAGGAACACGTCCTTCAGGTGCACCAGGCCCAGCACCTGCTGGCGCTCGGCGTCGAAGTAGGGATAGCGCGAAAAGCGGTTGCGGTAGACGATCTCGAGGTTTTCGGCCAGAGTCTTGTCGTCGCCCAGGGCCACGATTTCGCTGGACGGGCGCATGATGTCGGCCACGTCCATCTCGGCGAAGTTCAGGCTCTGGGTCAGCACGTTCCATTCGTCGCGGGTGAACTTGCCGTTCTTGGCGCCGGTGTTGCCGGCGCGCAGGATCAGCTTGAGTTCGTCGGAAGAATAGTGCGCGTCATGGCCGTGCGAATTGCCCAGGCCGGCCACGCGCAGCAGCCAGTTGGAGCTGGCGTTGAGCACCCAGATCAGCGGATACATCATCCAGTAGAAGCCATACAGCGGCATCGCGCACCACAGGCCCAGCTTTTCCGGGCTGCGGATAGCCATCGACTTCGGCGCCAGCTCACCGGCCACAATGTGCAGGAAGGAGATGACGAAGAAGGCGAACACGAACGACACGCCGTGGATCAGCTCCTGGTTGGTCACGCCCAGCAACGAGAACAGGGGCTCGAGCACGCGCGCGAAGGCAGGCTCACCGATCCAGCCCAGGCCCAGCGAGGCCAGCGTGATGCCCAATTGGCAAGCGGAGAGATAGGCGTCCAGCTGATTGTGGACCACGGCCAGGATGCGGCCGCGTACGCCTTGTGTTTTTGCGATGGCCCGGATACGCGTTTGACGCAGTTTGACCAGGCTGAATTCTGCTGCAACGAAAAAACCGTTCAACGCGACCAGGAAGAAGGCCGCGACGATCAGTAATATGTTTTCCAACTAGGGTTCCTATAGGGGTTGTCGAGGGGCCCGGACACAATCCACCGGTCCGGACTCGGTAATTTACCATGCGCCGGGCCCGCGACCGGATTCATTGCAATACAAACAACATCCGACCTGCCCCTCATCCGCCTCAGAAACCTTCCAGCACCACCTTGCCGCGGGCGCGATGGGTCTCGATCAGCGCATGCGCGCGGCGCAGGTTTTCCGCGTTGATGCGACCGAAATTCTCGCCTGTGGTGGTGCGCAGCACGCCCTGGTCCACCAGCGCCGATACGCGCTGCAGCAGCTCGTGCTGGCGGATCATGTCGGCGGTCTGGAACAGCGAACGGGTAAACATTAGCTCCCAGTGCAGCGAGATGCTCTTGCGCTTCAGCGCCACCGCATCCAGGGTGGCCGGGTCGTCGATCAGCGCCAGCTGGCCCTGCGGCGCCAGCGCCTCGACGATCTGGGCGTAGTGCTGGTCGGTATGGGTCAGGCTGATGACGATATCCACCTGGGGCAGGCCGATCTTTTGCAATTGCTCCGCCAGCGGCTGGCTATGGTCCACCACGTGATGCGCGCCCAGCTCGCTGACCCACTGCGCGGTCTCCTTGCGCGAGGCGGTGCCGATCACGGTCAGGCGGGTCAGCTTGCGCGCCAGCTGGGTCAGGATGGAGCCGACGCCGCCGGCCGCGCCGATGATCAGCAGGCTCTTGCCCTCGCCGCCGTTCTCGGGCACGCCCACGCGGTCGAACAGCAGCTCCCAGGCGGTGATCGCAGTCAGCGGGATGGCGGCTGCATCGGCATGACCCAGGCGTTGAGGCTTGGCGCCGACGATGCGCTCGTCGACCAGCTGCAGCTCGCTGTTGGAGCCGGGGCGGTTGATCGCGCCGGCGTAGAACACTTCATCGCCGGCCTTGAACAGCGTCACCTCGGCACCCACCGCCTTCACCACGCCGGAAGCATCCCAGCCCAGCACGCGCGGCTCCGTCACCGGCGCGCCGTTGCGCACCTTGGTGTCGACCGGATTGACCGACACCGCCCTGACCTCGACCAGCAGATCGCGCGGGCCGGGCGTGGGTACGGGCAAGTCGATCTCGACCAGGGAGGCGGGGTCGGTGCTGGGCAAACCGTGCTGCGTGTAGACTATCGCTTTCATGTGATTTCCTTTTCCAGAGGTAAAGTTGAGCTGGACTGGCGCTGCGGAAGATGCCGCCGCGCCCCTTGGAAGCCATATTAAGCAAGCGAAGACGACGTAACCACCCGTCTTTCCGATCAAGACTTTCACTCCAGGTGTGAAAATGCTCCGCCTTGAAGACCTCCAGCTTTTCCTCCGCTCGGCCGCCCTCGGCAGCTTTTCCCAAGCCGCGCGCGAGGCCGACCTGCTGCCCGGCCAGGTCAGCGCGGCGATCCAGCGGCTGGAGCGCGAACTGGACATCCGCCTGTTCGCCCGCTCTACCCGCAGCCTGCGCCTGACCGAGGAAGGCGAGCGCTACCTGCCCTACGCCCAGGAGGCGCTGCAGACCCTGCGCGAGGGCCACGAAGGCCTGCGCGGCGGCGACGCCGAGCTGTCCGGCACGCTGCAGGTGGCGGCCCCCTCCGACCTCGGGCGCAACGTGCTGCTGCCGTGGCTGTCCGAATTCCGCCGCGCCAACCCGCGGCTGGACCTGCGCCTGCTGGTATCGGACCAGGTCACCGACGTCTTCCGCGACCCGGTCGACATCGCCATCCGCTACGGCCGCATGGACGACGCCAGCTTCGTCGCCCTGCCGCTGGCGCCGGACAACCGCCGCGTGCTGGTGGCCTCGCCCGACTACCTGCAGCGCCACGGCGCGCCGCACACGCCGGAAGAACTGAAACGGCGCGACTGCCTGCTCTATCAATTGCAGGGACGGGTCTACGACAAATGGATCTTCCCCGGCGACGGCGGGCAAACGATGCAGGTGAGCGGCCCGCTGGTCACCGACGACGGCGACGTGGTGCGGCGCTGGGCCATGGCGGGCGAAGGCATCGCTTACAAATCATGGCTGGACGTGGGCGCCGACGTGCGCGCGCGCCGGCTCTGCATCATCCTGCCGCAGCTGCGCGGCCAGGCCGCGCCCCTGCACATGGTATGCCCGCACCGACGCCAGTTCTCACCCGCGGTGCGCCAGCTGCAGGCGCTGTTGGCGGCACGCTGCGCGGCACTGCACGAAGACCTGGAGCGCGAGCTCAGCCTGGCAGGTTGCGCTTGATCACCGCCGCCAGCTTGTCGAAGGCGCGTGCGATCTCGTCGTTGGGCACGCTGGCGTAACCCAGCAGCAGCCCGCGCCGCGCGCCGCGCGCATGCATGTAGTAGCGCGACAGCGGCCGCACGATGATGCCGGCCTGCAGGGCCTGCTCGCAGATCAGCACGTCGTCGCACTCCGGCGGTAATCCCAATACCAGATGCAAACCGGCTTCGCCGCCGGTGATCGTCATCTTCCCGCCGAAGTGGCGATCGATGGACTGCTGCAGCAACTGCAGCCGCTCGGCATACAGCACGCGCATCTTGCGGATGTGCGAAGCGAAATGCCCCTCGGCCATGAAGTCGGCCAGCGTGGCCTGCAAGAACACCTGGCCATTGCGATACAGCTCGGCGATGCCGGTGGAGAAGGCTTGGGCCAGCGACTCCGGCACCACCAGAAAGCCGATGCGCAGGCCCGGGAACATGATCTTGCTGAAAGTGCCCATGTAGAGCACGCGGTCGTGCGTGTCCATACCCTGCAGCGAAGCCAGCGGCCGGCCGCCGTAGCGGAATTCGCTGTCGTAGTCGTCCTCGATGATCCACACCTTGTGCGCGGCCGCATACTCCAGCAGCATGCGCCGGCGCGACAGGCTCATCACCATGCCCAGCGGATACTGGTGCGACGGCGTGGTGCAGATGAAGCGCGGCGGTCGCCGCAGGTTGGCCAGGCGCATGCGCATGCCCTCCTGGTCGACCGCGATCGGCACCGACTGGATGCCCAATGAATTGAGCACGCTGCGCGTGCCCCAGTAGCAGGGATCCTCGACCCAGGCCGCATCGCCGTGCTCGCCCAGCAGCTTGACCACGATGTCGAGCGATTGATGAATGCCGGTGGTGATCAGTACCTGCGACGCATTGCAGTTGACCGAGCGCGCCACCCGCAGATACTCCGCCACCGCCTCGCGCAGCGGCGCGTAGCCGGCGCCGGGGCCATAGGTCAGCAAATCGGAATTGGAGCGTCGCCAATGCTTGTTCTGCAGTCGGCTCCACACCTTGTGCGGCACGCAAGTCACATCCGGCACGCCCGGCATGAAGGCGCCCCACTGCCGCTCGCCGACGCCGGCCTGGCGCGTGAGCGCGGCGCCGCGCGCCGACAGTTCGGACTTGCCGGAAGGATCGGTCAGCGGCTCGCTGCGCTCGACTGCATCGGGGATCTGGTCCGGCGCTGTATCGGCCACGAAGGTGCCGGCGCCGGTGCGGCTTTCCAGATAGCCCTCGGCCAGCAACTGCTCGTACGCATAGGTCACGGTATTGCGCGACATGCCCAGTTCGGCCGCCAGGTCGCGCGAGGACGGCAACTGCAAACCGGCCGGTAGCGTGTGCGCCAGGATGGCTTCGCGAATCAACTGGTAAATCTGCCGATTGACCGGCACGCGAGGGCCGCGCGCGGCTGCCTTTTCTGCGCTTTTCGCTGCGGCGCTTCCAGCCGCGGCCGGCTTGCCGGCCTTGCCTGCGGCGACTTTTAACGGGCTACGTTCGATGCGCAGCAGCAGATAATCAGAAAGCGAAGCAAGTTTCAATTGGCACCATCAAATATCCAAGATTGGCTCTATATTACAGGTCCATTGCAGTTTTAGTATTGGCGCCGGATCACGAATTTCATGCGCCGCGCAGGCGCCCTTTCACCGGAGCAAGCAATGAACAGCAAGGCCATCAGCAACGAGCAACTGCAGCAGCGCAAGAACGCCGCCACCCCGCGCGGCGTGGGCGTGATGTGCGACTTCTACGCCGAGCGCGCGTCCAATTCGGAGCTGTGGGACGTCGAGGGCCGCCGCTTCATCGACTTCGCCGCCGGCATCGCCGTGCTCAACACCGGTCACCGTCATCCCAAGCTGCTCGACGCCATGCGCGCGCAGATGGAAAAGTTCACCCACACCGCCTACCAGATCGTGCCCTACGCCAGCTATGTGGACCTGGCCGAGCGTATCAACGCGGTCACCCCGGGCGACTACGCCAAGAAGACCGCGTTCTTCTCCACCGGCGCCGAAGCGGTGGAAAACGCCGTCAAGATCGCCCGCGCCCATACCGGCCGCCCGGCCATCATCGCGTTCTCCGGCGGCTTCCACGGCCGCACGATGATGGGCATGGCGCTGACCGGCAAGGTCGCTCCCTACAAGCTGGGCTTCGGCCCCTTCCCCGGCGAAGTGTTCCACGCGCCCTACCCCAGCGCGCTGCACGATGTCAGCAGCGAAGACGCGCTCGACGCGGTCAAAGCCTTGTTCAAGAGCGACGTCGAGCCCAAGCGCGTGGCCGCCATCATCCTGGAGCCGGTGCAAGGCGAAGGCGGCTTCTATGCCGCGCCGGCAGAATTCATGCGCGGCCTGCGCGCGCTGTGCGACGAACACGGCATCCTGCTGATCGCCGATGAAGTGCAGACCGGCTTCGGCCGCACCGGCAAGCTGTTCGCCATGGAACATTACGACGTGCTGCCCGACCTGGTCACCATGGCCAAGAGCCTGGCCGGCGGCATGCCGCTGTCGGCCGTCTGCGGCCGCGCCGAGGTGATGGACGCGCCGGCCCCCGGCGGTCTGGGCGGCACCTATGCCGGCAACCCGCTGGCGGTGGCCTCGGCGCTGGCGGTGCTGGAAGTGATGGTCGAGGAAAACCTGGTGGCGCGCGGCGCCCGCCTGGGCGACAAGCTCAAGGCGCAACTCAACGAGCTGCGTTCGGCCGTGCCGCAGATCGCCGAGGTGCGCGGCCTGGGCGCCATGGTGGCCGTGGAATTCGCCGACCCCGCCACCGGCAAGCCGGATGCCGAGTACGCCAAGAAGGTCCAGCAGCATGCACTGAGCAAGGGACTGCTGCTGCTGACTTGCGGCAGCTACGGCAACGTCATCCGCTTCTTGTTCCCGCTGACCATTCCCGATACCGTGATGGATGAAGCGCTGGGCATCTTGTCGGCCGCCATGCGGCTGGCCTGACGTTGGCCCGACTTTTGCATCAGCGCCAAGGACAGACACATGAACGGAGACCAACATGGCGGCTAACGCTTTGAGGAAAGAGGACGCGCCGGCGCGCACGGCGACGTCCGACACGCTGGTGCAATTCTGCGGCGTGAAGAAGACCTACGATGGCGAAACGCTGATCGTCAAGAACCTCGACCTGGACATCCGCCGCGGCGAATTCCTGACCCTGCTCGGGCCCTCCGGCTCCGGCAAGACCACCTGCCTGATGATGCTGGCCGGCTTCGAATTTCCCACCGGCGGCGAGATCCGCCTGGACGGCCAGTTGCTCAATCGGGTGCCGCCGCACAAGCGCAACATCGGCATGGTGTTCCAGAACTACGCACTGTTCCCCCACATGACCATCGCCCAGAACGTGGCCTATCCGCTGTCGGTGCGAAAGATGGATCGCGCCGCGCGCGAAGCCAAGGTGAAGCAGGCGCTGGACATGGTGCAGATGGGCAAGTTCGGCGACCGCTATCCGACCCAGCTCTCCGGCGGCCAGCAGCAGCGCGTGGCGCTGGCCCGCACGCTGGTGTTCGATCCGCAGCTGGTGCTCATGGACGAACCGCTGGGCGCGCTTGACAAGCAGTTGCGCGAGCACATGCAGCTGGAACTGAAGGCGCTGCACAGGCGGCTCGGCGTGACCTTCGTCTACGTCACCCACGACCAGAGCGAGGCGCTCACCATGTCCGACCGCGTGGCCGTGTTCGACCAGGGCGTCATCCAGCAACTGGCGCCGGTGACCGACCTGTACGAATACCCGGAGAACGAATTCGTCGCCAACTTCATCGGCGACAACAACCGCTTCAAGGGCAGCGTCGACAGCGTCCAGGGCGAGCACTGCAGCGTGCGCCTGGCCGACGGCACGCGCTTGAACGGCATCAACGTGCACCGCGCGCATGCAGGCCAAAGCGTCACCGCCTGCGCCCGACCCGAGCGCATTCAGCTGGCAACAAGCGGCGACGCCCAGCACCTGCGGGCGCGCATCGCCGGCCTGATCTACTTCGGCGACCACGTGCGCGTGCGCTGCGCGGTAGCCGGCCAGGATGACTGCTTCGTCAAGCTGTCGCTATCGGATCCGGCGCTGGCCGGCTTGGCCGAAGGCAGCGAAGTCGGTCTGCACGTGGCGCCGCAGTACCTGCGCTGCTTCCTCTGAAGCGCGCTCTATCTCCCATCAAGGCAACCCAAGATTGCCGGCAGTTCCAACGCAGTCAAGCATCGCAACACATTACAAGTACAAAGTAACGATCTGCAAGATAACCAACGAGGAACACATGAAACGCCTATCTATCGCCCTGCTCTCCCCGCTCGCCCTGGGCATGCTGTTTTCCGCCGGCGCTGCGGCCGCGGCCGAACTGACCGTGGTCAACTTCGGCGGCGCCAACGCCAATGCGCAAAAGGTCGCTTACGTCGAGCCGTTCCAGAAGAGCACCGGCAACAAGGTGGTCAGCGCCGAATTCAACGGCGAGCTGGCCAAGGTCAAAGCCATGGTGGAAACCAAGAAGGTCAGCTGGGACGTGGTCGAAATCGACGGCGGCGACCTCAACCGCGCCTGTGACGACGGCCTGATCGAGAAGCTCGACCTGGCCAAGAGCATCAAGAAGGACGACTACATCCCCGAAGCGACGGTGAGCGAATGCGGCATGGGCGCCTTCGTCTGGTCCACCGTGCTGGCCTACAACGCCGACAAGCTCAAGACCGCGCCGACCGGCTGGGCCGATTTCTGGGACACCAAGAAGTACCCCGGCAAGCGCGGCATGAAGAAGAGCGCGCAGTTCAACCTGGAGTTTGCGCTGATGGCCGACGGCGTACCGACCAAGGACGTCTACAAGGTGCTGGCCACCAAGGAAGGCGTGGAGCGCGCCTTCAAGAAGCTGGACCAGCTCAAGCCGAACATCCAGTGGTGGGATGCAGGCGCACTGCCGGCGCAGTTCCTGGCCTCTGGCGACGTGGTGATGGCCAATGCCTTCAACGGCCGTATCGATGCCGCCCAGCGCGAGGGCAAGAACCTCAAGGTGGTGTGGGCCGGCAGCGTCTATACGCTGGATTACTGGGTGATTCCGAAGGGCTCGCCGAACAAGGCGCTGGGTGAGAAATTCATCGCCTTCGCCAGCCAGCCGGAAAACCAGAAGACCTACGCCAACCACATCGCCTACGGCCCGGTCAGCAAGGCCGCATTGAAGCTGCTGGACGCCAAGACCCTGGCCAACCTGCCGACCTCGGCCGCCAACGCCAAGGATTCGGTGCAGCTGAGCCTGCAGTTCTGGACCGACCATGGCGAGGAACTGGAACAACGCTTCGCCGCCTGGGTCGCGAAGTAAGAACGCCCGCGCCCTCGCCTGCAACTACACGACGGCCCGCCACTGACGGCGGGCCGTTGATGCAGGCGGCGCAGCAGGCGCTGCCGCCCACCATGCCGCACCACAGCCGCACATCAGCTGCAACCCGCCGCACCGGGAACACCGACACATGAACACCATCGCCACCAGCTCCGCCGCAGCCATGCCACTGGCCGAACCGACGCCCCAGCAACTCAAGCGCGACCTGCGCGCCGCGCAGACCCGCAAGCGGCTGGGCGCCCTGGCGCTGATCGCGCCGCTGGCGATTTTCCTGCTGCTGACCTTCGTCGCGCCCATCGTCGCCTTGCTGCAGCGCGCGGTGGAAAATCCGGAAGTCGCCACCACCCTGCCGCGCACTGTGGCCGCGCTGGGTAAATGGGATCGCCAGACGCTGCCGCCCGACCAGGCCTACGCCGAACTGGCCGAAGACCTGGCGCGCGCCAAGGAAGACACCACCGCCGGCCCGCTGGCGCGCCGCATCAACGTCGAGATTTCCGGCTCGCGCTCGCTGATCATGGGCACCACCCGCGCCATGCCGCTGCGCGATGCCAACGGCAAGCCGCTGCCCGCGCCCGCCGCCAGAGATGCGCTGATCGCCATCAACCCGCAATGGGGCCAGCCCGAGATCTGGCGCGTGATCGCGCAAAACGGTTCGCCGTATTCGCCCTACTATCTGCTGGCCTCGATGGACCTGCGTCAGAATCCCGACGGCCATATCGTCCAGGCCGCGCCCGAGGCCTCGATCTACCGCACCATCTTCGCCCGCACCTTGTGGATGAGCGCGGTGGTGACCCTGATCACGCTGCTGCTGGCCTATCCGCTGGCCTATTGGCTTTCCACCATGAGCGAGCGTCGCGCCAACCTGCTGATGATCCTGGTGCTGATTCCGTTCTGGACCTCGATCCTGGTGCGCGTGGCGGCCTGGATCGTGCTGCTGCAATCCGAGGGTCTGGTGAACAAGGCGCTGATGCTGAGCGGCCTCGTCCACACGCCGCTGGAAATGGTCTTCAACCGCGTCGGCGTATACGTCTCGATGACGCACATCCTGCTGCCGTTCATGATCCTGCCACTGTACAGCGTGATGAAATCGGTGCCGCCCACTTACCTCAAGGCCGCCGTCTCGCTGGGCAGCCATCCCTTCGCCGCCTTCTGGCGCGTGTACGTGCCGCAGACCTACCCGGGCGTCGGCGCCGGCGTGCTGCTGGTGTTCATCATGGCCGGCGGCTACTACATCACGCCGGCGCTGCTGGGCGGGCCGAATGAGCAGATGGTGAGCTACTTCATCGCCTATTTCATCAACACCACCATCAACTGGGGCATGGCCTGTGCGCTGGGCGCGCTGCTGCTGACCGGCACCCTGGCGCTGTACACCGTGTACCGCCGTTTTGCCAGGATCGACGTCGGCATCGGCTGACGCGCATCACCGCATCCACCCGATTCCGGAGACCGACATGAAAAAGCCGCCCCTCTTCCCGCCCTACGTATCGCTGGCCGAACGCGTATGGTTCTTCGCACACCGCAGCTTCAGCCTGCTGGTGCTGCTGTTCCTGGTACTGCCGATCCTGGTGATGATCCCGTTGTCGTTCTCCGACAGCAGCTTCCTGATGTATCCGATCAAGGGCTGGTCGCTGCGCTGGTACCAGAACCTGTTCGCCTCCGACGACTGGATCCGCGCCGCACAGAACAGCTTCATCGTCGCGCCCGCGGCCACCGTCATCGCCACCGTGCTGGGCACACTGGCCGCCGTCGGCCTGAACAAGGCCGACTTCCGCGGCAAGGGCGTGCTGATGGCGATCCTGATCTCGCCCATGATCGTGCCGGTAGTGGTGGTCGGCGTGGGCGTATACATGTTCTTCGCCCGCATCGGCCTGGCCGACAGCTACCTCGGCCTGATCCTGGCGCATGCAGCGCTGGGCGCGCCGTTCGTGGTCACCACCGTGCTGGCCACGCTGCAGGGGTTCAATCACAACCTGGTGCGCGCCAGCCTGAGCCTGGGCGCCGGGCCGCTGCGCACCTTCTGGCGCATCACGCTGCCGGTGATTGCGCCGGGCCTGATCTCGGGCGCGCTGTTCGCCTTCGCGACCTCGTTTGACGAAGTGGTGCTGACGCTCTTCGTGGCCGGCCCCAATCAGGCCACGCTGCCGCGCCAGATGTTCGCCGGCATCAAGGACAACATCAGCCCGACCATCGCCGCGCTGGCCACCATCCTCATCATCTTCTCGACCTGCCTGCTGCTGGCCCTGGAATGGCTGCGCGGGCGCAATAAGGCGGCCGCGCGCATCTGACGCGCCGCCCCATCACACTGGAACCCTCGCCATGCTGCAACTGAACGATCCCTCCCTGCTGCGCCAGCAAGCCTACATCGACGGCGCCTGGTGCGACGCCGATGACGGCGCCGCCTTCGACGTCGTCAACCCGGCCAACGGCCGGCGCTTGGGCCAGGTACCCATGATGGGCGCGGCCGAAACGCGCCGCGCCATCGAAGCCGCCGACGCCGCCTGGCCTGCATGGAAAAAGAAGACCGCCAAGGAGCGCAGCGTCATCCTGCGCCGTTGGCACGAACTGATGCTGGCCAACGCCAACGACCTGGCGTTGATCATGACCGCCGAACAGGGCAAGCCGCTGGCCGAAGCCCGGGGCGAGATCGGCTATGCCGCGTCCTTCATCGAATGGTTCGCCGAGGAAGGCAAGCGCACCTACGGCGACACCATTCCCTCGCCGTCGCCGTCCAGCCGCATCGTGGTGGTGAAAGAGGCGATCGGCGTCTGCGCGGCCATCACGCCGTGGAATTTCCCGGCGGCGATGATCACCCGCAAGGCCGGACCGGCGCTGGCCGCGGGTTGCCCGATGATCTTGAAGCCGGCCGAAGCCACGCCGTTCTCGGCGCTGGCGCTGGCGGTGCTGGCCGAACGCGCCGGCATCCCTGCCGGGGTGTTCAGCGTGGTCACCGGCTCGCCCAAGGAGATCGGCGGCGAAATGACCTCCAACCCCATCGTACGCAAGCTCTCCTTCACCGGCTCCACCGCCGTGGGCAAGCTGCTGATGCAGCAATGCGCCGCCAGCATCAAGAAGTTGTCGCTGGAGCTGGGCGGCAATGCGCCCTTCATCGTGTTCGACGATGCCGACCTGGACGCCGCGGTAGAGGGCGCGATCGCCTCCAAGTACCGCAACGCCGGCCAGACCTGCGTGTGCGCCAACCGTATCTATGTGCAGGACGGCGTCTATGACGCCTTCGCCGCCAAACTGGTGGCTGCGGTGCAACGACTGAAGGTCGGCGACGGCATGGAAAACGGCGTCACCACCGGCCCGCTGATCAACGAGCAGGCAGTGCAAAAGGTCGAGCAGCACGTCGCCGACGCCGTCGCCAAGGGCGCGCGCGTGCTGCTGGGCGGCCATCGCCATGCGTTGGGTCACGGCTTCTTTGAGCCGACCGTGCTGGCCGACGTGACGCCGGCCATGCGCGTGGCGCGCGAGGAAACCTTCGGCCCGATGGCGCCGCTGTTCCGCTTCAAGACCGATGAAGAAGCGGTGGCGCTGGCCAACGATACCGAGTTCGGCCTGGCCAGCTATTTCTACTCGCGCGACATCGGTCGCATCTGGCGCGTGGCCGAGGGGCTGGAGTCTGGCATGGTAGGCATAAACACCGGTTTGATTTCGAACGAGGTGGCGCCTTTCGGCGGCGTCAAGCAGTCCGGCCTGGGACGCGAGGGCTCGCACTACGGACTGGACGACTACCTGGTCATCAAGTACCTCTGCATGGGCGGCATCTGACGCGCCGCCCCCTTCTTTTTTCCCGATTTGCAGGATAGGAACCGGGACACTTTCCCGCCGTACGGCTCATCCTGAGCCGTGCGGCGCCGCCGCATTTGCGCCCGCCGCAAACCCGCGCCCAGTCTGGACGCACATAAGTCTGAGCAATATGCAAAATTAGAAATCATAATTTTTCTTATGACAACGAGGGACGTATAAATCTGTTCTCGCACCATCACTTCATAAAATAAACGGGAGAGCAGAACATGAGCAGCAGCATCGCCACTCAGCGTCACCAGCCGGTCCGCGCATCGCTGGCCGCCTTCGTCGGCACCATGATCGAATGGTACGACTTCTATATCTACGCCACGGCCGCCGCACTGGTGTTCGGCAAGCTGTTCTTCCCCACCACCACGGGCTTTTACGGCACGCTGGCCTCGTTCGGCACCTTCGCCGTCGGCTTCCTGGCGCGCCCCTTGGGCGGTGCGGTGTTCGGCTACGTCGGCGACCGCATCGGCCGCAAGAAGTCGCTGGTAGTGACCCTGTTGATGATGGGCACGGTCACGGTGCTGATCGGCCTGCTGCCGACCTACGCCAGCATCGGCGTGTGGGCCCCGGTGGCACTGGTGGCGCTGCGCTTCATCCAGGGCATCGCGGTAGGCGGCGAATGGGGCGGCGCGGTGCTGATGGCCAGCGAACATTCGCCCGATCGCAGCAAGCGCACCTTCCTGGCCTCCTTCGCCCAACTCGGCAGCCCGGCGGGCCTGATCCTGGCCACGCTGATGTTCAAACTGGTCAGCTCGCTGGACAACGAGGTCTTCCTCGACTGGGGCTGGCGCGTGCCCTTCCTGCTGAGCGCCGTGCTGCTGGCGGTGGGCTTTGCGATCCGCCTGTCGGTGAACGAATCGCCGGACTTTCTTGAAGAGCAGGCGCGGCGCGAGCAAGCCTCCCGCGAAGCCCGCGCCGCCAAGGACAGCGCGCCGCTGGCCGAAGTGCTCAAGAGCGCGCCCGGCCTGCTGGCCCTGGCCATCGGCGCCAACGTGCTGGGCATCGCCGGCTTCTATTTCACCAATACCTTCATGCTGGTCTACACCACGCAATACCTGCACCTGCAGCGCGGCCTGGTGCTGAACTGCCTGCTGGTGGTGTCGGTGATGCAGTTCTTCATCACGCCGCTGTCGGCGCACATCGCCCGCAAGGTCGGCAACCACCGCTTCCTGGTGCTGGCCTCGGCCTTGTCCATCCTTTCACCCTACGTCATGTTCTCGCTGGTGGACATCGGCTCGCTGCCGGCCGTCACGCTGGGCGTGGCCGTCGCGATCCTGTTCATCGGCGCCTATTACGCGGTGATCGCCGGCTTCATCAGCGACGCCTTCCCGACCCGCATCCGCTATACCGGCATCTCGATGGCCTACCAGGTCTCGGGCGCCATCTTCGGCGGCCTCACGCCGCTGCTGGGCACCGTGCTGGCGGAAAAATTCCAGGGCCACTGGTGGCCGCTGGCGTTGCTGTTCTCGGGCATCTCGCTGATCTCGCTGTTGTGCGTCTCGCGCCTGGGGCCGCAACGCCAGGCCGCCGCCGCCGCCTTCAAGCTGCAGCAGGAGATCTGATGAAAGCCTTCTACCATCCCGACCAGAAACTGCATCATCCGCAAAGCTACTATTCGCGCGGCAAGATGCGCGTGCCGCAGGAGGTGCCGCAGCGCCTGGACGAGCTGGCCGCGCTGGCCGGCCGCATCGGCTTCGACGTGCAGCGGCCGGCCGATGCAGGCGCGGCCGCCATCGGCGCCGTCCATGCGCTGGACTACCTGCAGTTCCTGCAGGACGCTCACGCGCAATGGATGGCCCTGCCCGACGACTGGGGCAACGAAGTAGTCTCCAACATCTTCGTGCGCGAACCCAACCCGCTGCGCGGGGTGCTGGCCAAGGCGGCGCACTACCTGGCCGACGGCAGCTGCCCGGTGGGGCCGCAGACCTGGCGCTCCGCCTACTGGTCGGCGCAATGCGCCATTGCCGGCGCCCAGGCGCTGCTGCAGGGTGAGCGCCAGGCCTACGCCATCTGCCGCCCGCCCGGCCATCACGCGCGACGCGATGCCGCCGGCGGTTTCTGCTACCTCAACAATGCCGCCATCGCCGCCCAGATGCTGAGCGAAAAGCACCAGCGCGTGCTGGTGCTGGACACCGACATGCACCACGGCCAGGGCATCCAGGAAATCTTCTACAGCCGGCGCGACGTGATGTACGTCTCCATCCACGGCGACCCGGAAAACTTCTATCCGGTAGTCGCCGGCTTCGAGGACGAGCGCGGCAGCGGCGAAGGCCATGGCTACAATCTCAACCTGCCGATGCCGCACCATTCGCCGGAGTCAGTCTTCTTCGAGCGGCTGGCGCAGGCATGCCGCGCCATCGAGCTGTACCAGCCGCAGGCGCTGGTATTGAGCCTGGGCTTCGACATCTTCGAGAAGGATCCGCAGGCCATGGTGGGCGTCACCGCCGCCGGCTTCGAGCGTCTGGGCCGAGCGGTCGGCCGCTTCGGCCTGCCTACGCTGGTGGTGCAGGAAGGCGGTTACTATATCGAGGGCCTGCAGGACAATGCCGAGCGCTTCTTCGCCGGACTGGCGCATCCTTGAGCGCCATCGGCGGCTGGCGGCCGGCTGCGGGCCGATGACCAACCACCCAGCCAGCCGCCCGATGACCATCGCCGACCACACCGCCCCGCGCCTCCTGCATCCCTCGCTCTCCTCCGAGCGCATGGACTGGAACCTGCTGCGCACCTTCATGTTCGTCGTCCAGGAGCGTGGCGTAGGGCGCGCCGCCAACGTGCTGTGCCTGAGCCAGCCGGCAGTCAGCCAGGCGCTGCGCCGGCTGGAGGAGACCGTGGGCGGGGTGCTGCTGCACCGGCGCAACGGCGAATTCCGCCTGACCACGCTGGGTGAGGAAATCTACGCCGTGGCGCGCGAGATGTACGGCATGGTCTCGCGCATCGACGGCGCCGCCGGCCATGCCACCGACGACGTGGCCGGCACCTTGCGCCTGATGCTCATGAGCCGGGTGCAGAGCGCGGCCTACGACGATTTTCTCGCGCAGTTCCACCGCCGCTACCCCAAGGTCGAGTTCCGCATCGACGTGATGCAAAGCGCCGCCATCCTCGATGCCCTGGCCAAGGGCACCACCGCGCTCGGCTTGTGCCTGTGCCGCAAACCGGTGGAAAAACTCGAACGCCGCCTGTTCCTGCGCCACCGTTACGTGATCGTATGCGGCCGCCACCACCCCCTGTTTGCCCAACGCGCGGTCGGCATCGACGACATCCTCGGCCAGAACTTCGTCTGCTTCGCCAGCGACCAGCTGGGCGATACGCTGTCGCCGTTGACGGTATTTCGCGACCAGCAGGGCTTCACCGGCCACATCGCCGGCACCTCGCCGCATGTGGAGGAAATCCGCCGCATGGTGGTGGCCGGCGTCGGCCTGAGCTTCCTGCCCGAGCATCTGATCCGCCAGGACGTCGCCGACGGCGAGCTCAAGATCCTGCAGGCCGGCGGCCCGGTGGCCGAGATCGATGTATTCCTGACCTGGCACCGGCAGCGCAAGCTGTCGGCGCCGGAGCAGGCCTTCCTCGATGCGTTCGAGCGCTTCCTGCAGCGCGTGCCGCTGGAAGTGCGCACCGCCTAGGCCGCCCCTGATCGTCAGGGTTGCGCAACATCCCCTTCCCCAAGTTCGAATTTCGACTGCGAAAAAAAAGCGGGCCGCAACATCCGCCGCGGCCCGCCAAGGTCATCGCCGCATCA
Organism: Herbaspirillum sp. LeCh32-8; assembly: GCF_017814915.1. Lineage (GTDB taxonomy): Bacteria > Pseudomonadota > Gammaproteobacteria > Burkholderiales > Burkholderiaceae_D > Herbaspirillum. Next base: position 68,928 of record NZ_JAGIPZ010000005.1, read on the forward strand.
TGCAGCGCGACCGCCCAGGTACAGCTCCCGCACCTGCGGGTCGTTCATCAGCGCGTCGGCCTTGCCGGTCAGCGCCACCGCGCCCATCGACAACACATAGGCACGGTCGGAGATGCGCAGCGCCTCCATCGCGTTCTGCTCCACCATGAGGATGGTGACCTCCTCCTTGGCGCGCACCTCGCGGATGGCCTCGAACACTTCCAGCAGCACCTTGGGCGACAGGCCGGCCGAAGGCTCGTCGAGCAGCAGCAGGCGCGGGCGCGGCATCAGCGCGCGCGCCAGCGCCAGGATCTGGCGTTCGCCGCCGGACATGGACGCGGCCGGCGCGTTGAACTTCAGCTTCAGCACCGGATACAGCTCGCACAGCTCCTCCATGCGCAGGCGCGCATCGCGCTCGCGCATGTAGTGGCCGCCGACCTGCAGGTTCTCGCGGATGGTCAGCGCCGAAAACACGTTCTCGGTCTGCGGCACGAAACCGATGCCGCAATGGCGGATCTTGTGATGCACCGGCAGCGCCGAGACATCCTCGCCCAGCAGCGTGATGCTGCCCTCGCGCGGCTTGAGAAAGCCGGCGATGGTCTTGAGCAGCGTGGACTTGCCGCAGCCGTTGGGCCCCAGCAGCGTGACGATTTCCGCATGCGCGGCTTGCAGCGTCATGCCCTTGAGGATGTCGACCTCGGGGCTGTAGCCGGCGACGACGTGGTCGATGGTGATCATTGCGCGGCCTCCCCGGTCACGGTTTGCGGATGGACTTCCCGGTGCGCGCCGCCGCCCAGATAGGCTTGCAGCACGCGCTCGTTGGACGACAGCTGGTCCGGATGACAACTGGCCACGATGTGGCCGCGGTCCAGCACGATGCAGCGGGTGCAGACTTCACGGATGAAGTGCATGTCGTGCTCCACGATCACCAGCGTCATGCCCTGGCGGTTCAGACGCTTCAGGGCCTGCACGATGTCGTTGCGCAGGTTGGGGTGCACGCCGGCGGTGGGCTCGTCGAGCATCACCATCTGCGGGTTGCCCATCAGCGCGCAGACGATGCCCAGCAGCTTCTTCTGCCCGCCCGACAAGGCGGCGGCCGGCAGGTCGCGCACGTGGGTCAGCAGCAGCTCGTGCAACAGGCGCGTGGCCTTGTCGCGCGCGGCCGCCTCGGCGCCGCGCACGCCGGTGCTGTTGAGCAGCGTCTCCCAGAAGCCATGGTGGGTGGTGGCGGCGGCCATCGCCACTTCCATCACCGACATCATGGCCGGCATCGACGGCAGCTGGAAGGTGCGCGCGATGCCGCGGGCGACGATGCGGTCCGCGGCCAGCCTGCCGATCTCCTCGCCGCGATAGCGGATGGAGCCGCTGTCGATGGCCTCGAAGCCGGTGATGGTGTTCAACAGCGTGCTCTTGCCGGAGCCGTTGGGCCCCAGCAAGCCGACGATCTCGCCCTCAGCGATGCCGAAGCTCACATCCTGCAGCACGCGGTTGCCGCCGAAGGCCTTGGCCAGCGACGCCACCTGGAGCAATGGTTCTTGTTGCGGGGTCGTCATTGGATCTTCCTCAGTTTTTCAGGTACCAGGCCCTGGCTGCGCCACATCAGCGAAGCCAGCAGGATCAGGCCGATCAGGCCGATGCGCAGCGCGCCGGCGATGTCGGAGCCGAACTGGAAATAATCCTTGGCGAACGGCACCAGCGAATACGCCGCCTGCACCAGCACCACGCCGGTGATGACGCCGGCGGTGTTGCCCATGCCGCCGATCATCAGCATGGTCCACAGCATGAAGGTCTCCGAGGCCAGCATGTAGTCGGGACCGGCGAAGCTCATGTAGTGCGCGTACAGCGAGCCGGCGATGGCGGTCGCCGCAGCGCCGGCCATGATGGCGCGCGACTTGAGCGAGCGCAGGTCGTAACCCATGCAGGCGGCCAGCTTGGGTTCCTCGCGCATCAGGCGCAGCGCGCGCCCGAAGCGGCCGTTGCCCAGGCGCGCGCAAGCCAGCGCGAGCGCGGCCAGCACCGCCAGCACCAGCGCCATGAAGGCCAGCGCGTTCCACGGTTTGGGCAGGTCGCCGAACAGCGAGGGGATTGCGCTGATGCCCTGCGCGCCGCCGGTCAGCCAGTCCTCGTTGGTGGCGATGGTGCGCAGGATTTCGGCGATGGCCAGCGTAGCGATGCCCCAGTAGTCGGAACCGAGCTGGCGGCCCAGGCGGGCGATGCCCCAGCCCAGGGCGACGGCGAGCGCCACGCCGATGGCCGCGCCCAGCGCGGCCGGATAGCCGGCGGCGATGGTGATGCCGGTGGCGTAGGCGCCGATGCCGGCGAAGGCGATATGACCGAAATTGAGCAGGCCGGAATAGCCCGCCTGCAGGTTCAGGCCCAGCGCCATGATGGCGTAGATGCCGGCGATGGTGACGGAGAAGACCAAGAAATCAAACACGGCGCACCTCGCGGTCGAACAGGCCGTAGGGCTTGAACAGCAGCGCCAGCAGCAGGATCAGGAAAGAAGCGGCGCTGATGTAGGCCACCGGCAGGAACGCCACCGGCTTGCCGAACATCCAGCCGAAGTTCAGGTTGGTGACCATGGTCTCGGTCAGCGCGATCAGGAAGGCGCCGGCCACCGCGCCCAGCGGATTGCCCAGCCCGCCCAGGATGGCGGCGGCGAACACCGGCAGCAACATGTCGTAGCCCAGGTTCACATGGGCGCCGCTGGTCATGGCCAGCATGCTGCCGCCCAATGCGGCCAGCGCGCCGCTGCTGAAGTTGACCAGGCGCGTGATGCTTTCCGCATTCAGGCCGGAGGCGGCAGCCAGCGCGCGGTTGCTGGAGAGCGCGCGCATCGCGCGGCCGGTGCGGGTGTAGAACAGCAGGCCGGCGAACAGCGCCAGCAGCGCCACGGTGGTGGCCAGCGCATACAGCTGGGTCCAGCCGATGCGCACCTCGCCGATTACCAGCGGCGCCGCCAGCGGCAACTTGTACATCAGCGGGAAGGAGCCGGCCGCGCCGAGCGTGACGGCCACCACCAGCATGGCCAGCGCGAGCGAGCCGATCATGGTGATGGCCGGGCCCGAGCGCAGCAGGCGGCGAAACACCAGCAGGTGCATCAGCAGCGTGAGCACGCCGGTGACGCCGCAGGAGACGGCGATGGCAAGCACCATCGGCAGCCCGAGGCTGTGGAAAAGATAGGTCAGGTAAGCGCCCAGCATCGCGTATTGCACATGCGCGATGTTGGGAAACTTCACCAGTCCGTACACCATGGACAAACCCAGCGCCACCAGCGCCAGGTCCGAGGTGCGGACCAGTGTGTCGATCAGGAATTGGAACATCGGGAACTCCGGGAGGATACATACGGAGCCGCGCCATGCCGGCGCGGCTCGCTGCGGCAAACCTTGGCGGGACGCATCCCGCATCGGGCCTTACCTTGGGACGACCTTGCCGTCGTACTTCAACTTGGCATACGGCGGGTTCTGGCGTTGGCGGTCCTGGTCGAAGGTGATCGCGCCGGTGACGCCGGCGTAGTTCTTGCCGATTTCCTTGAGCGCGGCCTGCACGTCGGCCGGCTTGGTCGACCTGGCCTTGTTGATGGCGGCCGCGGTCATCAGCACGGCGTCATAGGCGTAGCCGGTGTAGGAGGTCTTCATGCCTTCCTTGTAGCGGGCGCGGAAGGCGTCGGCATAGGCGCGGCCGGCCGGGCCGTCGACCGATCCCACTTCCATGCCGAGCTGACCGTTGGCGATCTCGGCCGGCGTGTCGGACAAACACATCGACAGCAGGATGCCGTACCACGGGGTCTTGCGCAGGCCCAGCTCGAAGGCTTCACGGTTGATGATGGCCGACTCCTGGCCGTAGGCGGTGTAGACGTAGGCGTCAGGCGCGCTGCGGGCGATCTGTTGCAACTCGCGGCGATAGGTCGACTGGCCGGCGGTGTACAGCACCTCGGTCACGACCTGGCCGCCCAGCTTCTCGAACTCTTCCTTGAAGCCATGCGACACGCCTTGGCCGTAGGCGTTGTTGGGCGCGATCACGGCGACCTTGCGATAGCCCAGCGCCCAGGTGTCAGCGGCGGAGAACTTGTTGCCGAAGTTTTCCAGGCCGATCAGGTTGAAGGAGGTCGCGCCGATGTCGCGGATCTTCACGCTGGTGCTGGCGATGTTGATGTGGGTGACGCCTTCCTTGACCAGATACTGGCCCAGCGGGATGCTGATGCCCGACGAGTATTCGCCGATCACCACCGGCACCTTGTCCACCGACACCAGCTTGCGCGCCGCGTTCAGGGCCGTGGTCGGGTTGCCGCCCGAGTCTTCCACGATCACCGAGAACTTCTTGCCCAGCACGCCGCCCTGGCTGTTGACCTTCTCCACTGCGAGGTCGACTGCGCGGCGCACGTCCTCGCCCACGGTGGCGTTGGCCCCGGTCAGCGACAGCACGGCGCCCATCTGCACCGTCTCCTGCGCCGCGACGCCCCACGCGGCGGCGCACAGCGCCGCGCCCACGATTGCCTTCATCTTCAACATCATGTTCACTCCTTTTTTAAGAAAAGCCGGCCCCCTGCGGCGTGTGCCGCATGGCTGGCTTCGATTCATGGAATCCGCGGGCGCTGATCCGCTAACCCGCGGTGGAGACGGAACTGCATTGCCGCCGCACACCAACGCGACGGCGCACTACGGACGATCAGGGCTGGCGCTGCACGGGACTCCCCTCCCTCACTGTCATCCTCTTGCCGCGTGCCTCCGGCTTGCGCCGATCTCCCTGAAGCACGCGGTCGCTTCTTCTTTCTTTTGGCTCGCCCGCGTCACTTCCCCATATACGGGTAGGTGTAGTCGGTCGGCGGCGTGGAAGTTTCCTTGACGGTGCGCGGCGACACCCAGCGCAGCAGGTTCAGCGCCGATCCGGCCTTGTCGTTGGTGCCGCTGCGGCGCGCCCCGCCGAATGGCTGCTGGCCGACCACCGCGCCGGTGGGCTTGTCGTTGATGTAGAAGTTGCCGGCGGCGAAGCGCAACGCCTGCTGCGCCTGCAGGATGGCCGCGCGGTCGGTGGCGAACACCGCGCCGGTCAGGGCATAGGGACTGGTGCCGTCGACCAGGCCGAGCACCTCGTCCCAATCGGCGTCCTGGTAGACATAGACCGACAGCACCGGGCCGAAGATCTCGTTTTGCATCAGGCCGTGTTGCGGATCCTTCACCTCGATGACGGTGGGCTCAATGAAATGGCCCACACGGTCGTCGCACTTGCCGCCGACCAGCACGTCGGCGTTGGCGTCTTCGCGGGCGCGGTAGATGTAGCCGCGGATGCGGTCGAAGGCGCGGCGGTCGATCACCGCGCCCATGAAGTTGCCGAAGTCGCAGACATCGCCCATCTTGATGGACTCCACCATCGCCACCAGGCGCGCCTTGACCTGCGGCCACAGCGAGGCCGGCACATAGGCGCGCGAGGCGGCGCTGCATTTTTGCCCCTGATATTCGAAGGCGCCGCGCAGCAGGCCCACGGCCAGCGCCTCGGCGTCAGCCGACGGGTGCGCCAGCACGAAGTCCTTGCCGCCGGTCTCGCCGACCAGGCGCGGGTAGGAGCGGTAGCGCGCGACGTTCCGGCCGACTTCGCTCCACATGGCGTCGAACACCGCGGTGGAGCCGGTGAAGTGCACGCCGGCCAGCGCCGGATGCGACAACGCCTGGTTGCTGATCTCGATCGGGTCGCCCGGCACGAAGTTGATCACGCCGCGCGGCAGGCCGGCCGCCTCCAGCAGCTCCAGGAACAAATAGTTGGACAGCGACGCGGTGGCGGCCGGCTTCCACAGCACGGTGTTGCCCATCAGCGCCGGCGCGATGGCCAGGTTGCCGCCGATGGCGGTGAAATTGAACGGCGTGACGGCGTAGACGAAGCCTTCCAGCGGGCGGTACTCGCTGCGGTTGCGCACGCCGGCCGAACTTTGCGGCTGCATGCGGGCGATCTCGTGGGCGAACTGCACGTTGAAGCGCAGGAAGTCGATCAGCTCGCAGGCCGAATCGATCTCCGCCTGGTAGGCGGTCTTGCTCTGGCCCAGCATGGTGGCCGCGTTCAGGCGCGCGCGCCAGGGCCCGGCCAGCAGGTCGGCGGCTTTCAGGAACACCGCCGAGCGTTCCTGCAGCGACCAGCTGCTCCATTCACGCTGCGCCGCCAGCGCGCCGTCGATGGCGGCCTGCACCGTCTTCTGGTCGGCGTGATGCAGGTTGGCCAGCACGCGCTCGTGCTCGTGCGGGGCGCGCACCGTACTGGCAGTGGCGCCGAACACCCGCTCGCCGTTGACGACGGCGGGAATGTCGCGGCAGATCTGCTTCTGAGCGGCCAGTTCGGCTTGCAGGGCGGCGCGCTCGGGGCTGCCGGGGGCGTAGTTGAGGACCGGCTCGTTGGCGGCCAATGGATACGTCTCGATCATTATTTTATCCGATGATTTATTAATTGGATCCAATGTTAAATAATTGGATCCAGTCTATCAGAGGAAAACTTGAGGCACAATAGGAGCTTTTGAGAACCACGTTCTCAGATAATGCGAACGCTGTGAGAGACTGTTCACCGTCGGCATGACGGCCATGAGGCCGCATGCACGGCGTGCAGGACGCACCGCTGCGATCGCGGGGCGCTTCCCGGTGAGCCCGGAATCAATTTCGATACAAGAATTCAGTCATGCCTACGCAAGAAACCCGCGCCAAGACCACCGCCAAAGGGCTGCCGCAAATCATCCGCGATCAGCTACGCGGCGAAATCCTCAACGGCAGCATGCAGCCCGGCATCCAGCTGCGCCAGGACGCCCTGGCCGAACGCTTCAACACCAGCCGCCTGCCGGTGCGCGAGGCGCTGCGCCAGCTGGAGTCCGAGGGCCTGGTCACCTACCAGCGCAACCGCGGCGCGGTGGTGGCGGGCATGGACGTGCACCAGCTGTGCGAGCTGATGGACATCCGCATTGCGCTGGAATGCCACGCCGCCAAGATCGCCGTGCCCAACATGGTCCAGCGCGACTTCGCCCACCTGCAGGAAATCCTCGACCTCTACAACGCCTCCGACTCGGTGGCCGAATGGGGCGAATACAATCGCCGCTTCCACCTGGCGCTGTGCGCGCCGGCCAACAACACCAAGCTGCGCCTGCTGATCGAGGAGTTCTGCCTGAACACCGACCGTTATCTGCACGAGATGATGTCGCAGGCGACCGGCAAGGAAGGCCCGCAGTCGGACCATTTCGAGATCCTGGAAGCCTGCAAGCAGCGTGATCCCGCCAAGGTGGCGGCGCTGCTGGAACGCCATATCCTGGAAACCAAGAACAACCTGCTGGCCACCGAGCGCATGAAGCGCGAGAACGCGGCCGCGGGCGAGGATGTGCGGGATGCGGCCTGAGGCGCAGCCACAATCCTGACGCGACAATAAAAACAGCCGGTCCATGACCGGCTGTTTTTGTTTCTGCCTGCGCGCTCTCGATCGCCGCCAGGCGGGGTCAACGCCCCAACTTCGCCAGCAACCCCGCCCTCACCTCCGGCCATTCGTCATCGATGATGGAAAAGCGCACCGAGTCGCGCTTGCGCCCGTCGGGCATGATGCGCTCGTGCCGCACGATCCCCTCCTGCTTCGCGCCGATGCGCAGGATCGCCGCGCGCGAGCGCTCGTTGAGGACATCGGTGGTGAACTGCACGCGCACGCACGCCATCTGCTCGAAGGCATGGCGCAGCAGCAGGAACTTGGCTTCGGTATTGGCGCCGCTGCGCTGGAAGGACAGCGACAGCCAGGTATGGCCGATCTCCAGCTTGCGGTTGGCGCGGTCGATCTTCCAGAAACGGGTGGTGCCGATGGGACGGCCGCAGGCGCGATCAACAATCAGGAAAGCCATCACGCGGCCGTCGGTATGTCCTTGCAAGGCGGTGGACAAATAATTGTCGACGTTTTGCTCGCCGGGCACCACGGTCAGCGTCATGTTCCAGAGCTCGCCATCGGCGGCGGCTTCCAGCAAGGCGTTGCGGTGGTCGGCGGCCAGCGGCCTGAGCTCGACGAGCTCACCGGTCAGCACCGGCAGTGGAGGAAGGGAAGCGGGCATCGGTTTTCGGTGTGGACAAGTCGGACGTTGCGTCATGATGCCTCATCACGCATCTGCCCTCCACACACAGTTTGGCCCGCGGGAGGCCGCAACAGACGGCCCCCCCGAGGCGTCGCGTCAGCGCGCCGGCAGCGCCTTGATGAACTGGTCCAGCTGCTGCGCGTAGAACTTCGCCATGCCGGTGGTGCCGTGGCCGCGCGTCTCGGCGCTGCCCGGGATCAGCATCAGGCCGGCATTGGGCATGTCCTTCAGCAGCGCCTGCAGGATGCCGGTCTCGGGCGGGTTGCGCTCGTCGTCGGCGGAGTTGATCGCCAGCACCGGCACCTTGATGCGCGGCAGGCCCGGCATGGCGTTGTAGTCGGCCGACGAACCCCACTGGTAGATGAAGTCGTTGGCGTCCGCCGTCACCGGCGCGGCCAGTCGCTCGTCGACCAGCTTGTCGGCTTGCGCACGGGTGCCGGCAATGTGCTGGTAGGCCAGCGTGCCGCCGTTGGTGGCGAAGATGAACATGTTGTTGGCCAGGCGCAGCGACGGTGGCTGCGCGGTGTAGTTGCCGTTGTTCCAGGCCGGATCCTGTTTGATCGACTCCACCAGCATGCGCCGCATGATCCAGTTGCGGCTGGACATCTCGGTCGGCTGCGAAGCCATCGGCACCAGGCCGTCGGCAAAGCCCGGATACGTGCCGCCCCACAGCCAGGTCTGCATGCCGCCCATGGAGTTGCCGATGATCAGGCGCAGGTGCTTGATGCCCAGGCCTTCGGTCACCATGCGGTATTGCGCCAGCACCATGTCGGCGTAGTTGTATTGCGGGAAGGCCGCGCGCAGGCCGTCGGATGGCTTGGTCGACTTGCCCACGCCGATGCCGTCGGGAATCACGATGAAATACTTGCTGGCGTCCAGCGGCTGGCCCGGCCCGAACAGCTGGCCGCCGAAGTCCTTGGACAACATCGCCTGCGCAGTCTGGTACGTGCCGTGCAGCACCAGCACCGCCGGATTGCTGCGTTCGCCGATGGTGACGTAGTGCAGACGCAGCTGCTCCAGCGACTGTCCGGTATGGAACACGAAGTTCGGCGCGACCCAGTCGCCCTCGACCGGGGACGGATGGTCGGCCGCCTGCGCAGAGGCGGCGCCCAGCACGATTGCAGCGCACGACAGCAACATGCCGGCAGCGCGCCGGCAATGGGAGAACAGGCTCATTGGCATCTTTCTTGTTGATACGGCATGGAGGGAAGCGCCATGGTAGCTGCGGCCACGGCGCGCGCAAAGTTGCGGCGCAACAGGGATTCTGGATGTAACAACTGTAAAAGATCGTGTTACAGAGCCGCTAAAAACAGATTTTTTTCTATTATCCGGGGTCTACGAAACAGCTGACCGCCGCCGCCCGAAAGCGGCCACGGCAGCCCCCTCATTCTAGGACAGCGCATCACCAGCCCGACAGGAAGAACAATCATGAAAACACTGAACAAGATCACGGCCATTTCCCTTATCGCATTCACCCTGGCGGCGATGGGCGGCTGCAGCAACATGAGCCGCCGCGACAAGAACACCGCCGTCGGCGCCACCATCGGCGCGGTCGGCGGCGCCATCCTGACCGGCGGCAGCGGCATCGGCACCGCCGGCGGCGCAGCGGTGGGCGGCGTCATCGGTCACCAGATCGGTCACTGATCCTTCTCTTTCCGCGCAAACAACAACGGGCCGCACGCATCGCGTGGCGGCCCGTTTGCTTTGCAGCGCCCCGCGAACGAAAACTTAAACCGAGCGCATCAGGCCGCCGTCGACCTTGATGTTCTGGCCGGTGATGTAGGCGGCGCCCTCCGACGCCAGGAAGGCGATGGTCGCGGCCACTTCTTCGCTGGTGCCGTAACGCTGCATGGGCACGCTGGCCTGGCGCTCCTCGCGCTTGGGCAGGCTGTCGATCCAGCCGGGCAGCACGTTGTTGATGCGGATGTTTTCCTTGGCATAGTTGTCGGCGAAGATCTTGGTGAACGACGCCAGGCCGGCGCGAAACACCGCCGAAGTCGGGAACATCTCGCTCGGCTCGAACACCCATGCAGTCGAGATATTGATGATGACGCCGCCGCCCTGCTTCTGCATAAGCGGCGTGACCAGGCGGGTCGGGCGGATCACGTTGAGCAGGTAGGTGTCCATGCCGCGGTGCCAGTCCTCGTCGGAAATCTCCAGGATCGGCGCGCGCGGGCCGTGGCCGGCGCTGTTGACCAGCACATCGACGCGGCCCCACTTTTGCACCGCCAGGTCCACCAGCTTCTTCAGGTCGTCCGGCGACTGGTTGGAACCGGTCACGCCGATGCCGCCCAGCTCCCTGGCCAGCGCCTCGCCGCGGCCGGAGGACGACAGGATGGCGACGTGAAAGCCGTCGGCCGCGAGGCGGCGTGCGGCGGCGGCGCCCATGCCGCTGCCGGCGGCGGTGATCAGGGCTACTTTGCTGGTCATGCGAACTCCTTGTCTGCTTGTTGAATGGGCAAAACCTCCATTCTAAACAGAACGCCCTGTTTCTTCCCGTCGGCACCGACCTCCCCCAATGTGCGCGCCATGCCCGTCCCGGGCGCGTTTCGGCCGATTCGACCATGCCAGAAATTTGTGTTTGACAAAGCCGCGCACAGGCCGCATTCTGTATACAGAACACGATAACAAGAAAACCAGCTCGCAAGACGCCGCCGGCGCCAGCCCACGGCAATCCAGCCATCAACAGAGGAGACAAGCATGAAACTCACCCCGCAGCAGCTCAAGGATTTTGACGAACTGGGCTATCTGTTCCTGCCCGAATGCTTCACCGCCGACGAAGTCGCGCTGCTCAAGCAGGAGGCAAGCAAGGTCCTGGCGCAGCAGCGTCCCGAGATCTGGCGCGAGAAGAACGGCGCGCCGCGCACCGCCTTCGCCGCCCACACCTACAACGACGCCTGCAACATCCTGGCCTCGCATCCGCGCCTGGTCTCGCCGCTGCAGCAGCTGTTCGGCGAAGACGTCTACGTGCACCAGTTCAAGATCAACGCCAAGGCCGCCTTCACCGGCGAAGTCTGGCAGTGGCACCAGGATTTCCCGACCTGGCAGGCCGACGACGGCATGCCCGAAGCGCGCGCCATGAACATCGCCGTGTTCCTGGATGAAGTGATGCCGATCAACGGCCCGCTGATGCTGGTGCCGCGCAGCCACAAGTCGGGCGCGCTGAAGTCCGAGCACGACCTGGAGACCACCTCCTATCCGCTGTGGACGCTAGACCAGCCCACCGTCACCGAACTGGTCGAGAAGAACGGCATCGTCACCCCCACCGGCAAAGCCGGCGGCGTGCTGATGTTCCACGCCAACCTGGTGCACGGTTCGGCCGGCAACATCACGCCCTACCCGCGCCGCATCGTCTACCTGACCTTGAACGCCGTCTCCAACGCGATCGCCAAGCCGACCCGCCCGGAGTTCATCGCGCACCGCGACTTCACCCCGGTCAAGCCGACCGCAGACGATGCGCTGTTGCGCTACGCCGGCCAGAAGGCGGCGTAAGCGCCTGTCCCGCTTCCCCTGAAACCCTCCCGCCGCGGCGTGCAATGCGCCGCGCGCCGGGGTGGGCCGGGCCGCTTCAGCTTTTTGGCCCGTTACCATGCTGCCCCAGCCTGGCTGCAACATCTCCCGTGATTCCTGCTTTTGCTGTCTTGTCGTACGGCCTCACCCGCAGTCCGCGCTATTGCGCATCTGAGTACGTCGTATCTGAACACCCGCTCTGCATCTCGTAGCCACACGGCCGCGCAGCCGGCGGCCGCATGTGCCGGCCATCGCCGTCACATGCACCACACCAATAAAAGCCAACGGAGACCACCATGAAGCCCTTCCACACCACCTCGCGTCGCGATTTCCTCAAGACCGCCTCGGCCGCCTCGCTGGCGCTGGCCGCCGGCACCTGGGCCGGCAAGTCAGAAGCCGCCGAATTCGTGCTCAAGTACGCCAACAACCTGGCGACCACGCACCCTATGAACGTCCGCGCCAACGAGATGGCCAAGGCCATTTCCGAACAGACCAAGGGCCGCGTCGAGATCCAGATCTACCCCAACAACCAGCTCGGCGGCGATACCGACATGCTGGCCCAGGTGCGCTCGGGCGCCATCGACATGTTCACGCTGTCGTCGCTCACGCTGGGCACGCTGGTGCCGGTGGCGCAGATCTCCGGCATGGGCTTCGCCTTCAAGGATTACGACACCGTGTGGGCGGCGCTGGACGGCGACCTCGGCGCCCACATGCGCCAGGAGATCCAGGCCAAGTCCACGCTGTTTGCCTTCGAGAAGATCTGGGACAACGGCTACCGCCAGATCACCAACAGCAGCAAACCCATCAGCAAGCCGGACGACCTCAAGGGCATGAAGCTGCGCGTGCCGCCCAGCCCGTTGTGGACCTCGATGTTCAAGGCGCTGGGCGTGTCGCCCACCAGCATCAACTTCGCCGAGGTGTATTCGGCGCTGCAGACCGGCATCGTGCAGGGCCAGGAAAATCCGCTGGCCATCATCTACACCGGCAAGCTGTATGAAGTGCAGAAATTCTGTTCCATGACCAACCACATGTGGGACGGCTTCTGGATGCTGGGCAACAAGAAGTCCTTCGAGCGCCTGCCCAAGGACCTGCAGGACATCGTCCGCACCAACGTCAACGCCGCCGGCATGAAGCAGCGCGACGACGTGCGCAAGCTCAACGAATCGCTGGCCGGCGAGCTCAAGGGCAAAGGCATCCAGCTCAACGACGCCGACCACCAGGCCTTCCATGCGCGCCTGAAGGAGGTCAAGTTCTACGACGAGTGGCACAAGAAGTTCGGCGACCAGGCCTGGGCCATCCTGGAGAAATACAGCGGAAAGCTGTCCTGAGCCCGCCCCCACAGCAAGCGCAAGCCGGCAGGCGCATGACATGTTTGTCATGCGCTTGTTGCATTTCTGGGGCATCATCGCGCAATCGTTCAGCAGGCGCGTACATGCGTTCGGCCTGCCGCCGCAGATATCAGGAAATGCGCTTCGGGGCCGCCCATGGAAATCATCAACAACATCAACCTCAATTCGCTGGCCGACACCTTCATCAGCCTGACCGCCGCCTTCATCCTGGGCGGCGCCATCGGTCTTGAGCGCCAGTACCGCCAGCGCACCGCCGGCCTGCGCACCAACGTGCTGGTGGCGCTGGGCGCAGCCGTGTTCGTCGACATGGCCAACCGCATGGGGGGACATGAGGGCGCGGTGCATGTGGTGGCGTATGTGGTCTCGGGTGTGGGCTTTTTGGGCGCGGGCGTCATCATGCGCGAGGAAGGCAATGTGCGCGGCATCAACACCGCCGCCACGCTGTGGGGTTCGGCCGCGGTGGGCGCGGCCGCCGGCGCCGACCTGATCCTGGAGGCCATCGTCGCCACCTTGTTCGTGCTGGCCGCCAATACGCTGCTGCGCCCGGTGGTCAACACCATCAACCGCAAGCCGTTGGATGTACCGTCGGTGGAAGTCACCAACACCCTGCACCTCATCGTCGACAGCGAGCACCAGAAGGATGTGCTGGCGCAAGTGACGGACATGCTGGAAGAGAGTCGCTATCCGACGCACGACCTGGAAGTGCGTCCCTTCACGGAAGACGAAGTGGAAATCGAGGCGACGCTGGCCGCCACCTCGGTCGACGGCGACGAGCTGGATGCGCTGATCGACCGCCTGCTGGCGCTGCCCGCCGTCAAGCAGGCATTCTGGAGCCCCAGCACCACCGACTGAGGCCGCGTCCGGCCAGGTCTTATCTGCGCGCGGCGCTGAACTTGCCGCGCAGCCAGCGCACCGGGCCGCCGATGAGCGGCAGCTTCTGCCACAGCTCCTCGGCCGCGTCCCAGTAGTCGCGATGTTCGGCCACCTTTCCCTGCGCGTCGAAGCGCACGTGCGTGGCGCCCAGCACGGTATAGGGTTTTCCCTTCAAGCCGAATTCGAAACGCCAGGTGGCGAAGCCGCGCCCGTCCTGCGCCATGGACTCGACGATCACGAAGCGCGGCGCCTCGGTGGTCTCGAACATGTGCTCGAACACCGCGCCGATCGCGGGCAACCCGCGCACGTCGTTGAACGGATCCTTGAAGCGCGCGTCGTCGGCATAGAAGTCGCCGATGCGCACCAGGCTGGCGCGATCAAGGGTGATGTACCACTGCAGCAGTGCGTCGAGTTTTTCCATTCAGGTCAGCCATGCAAGAAACGTTGGAACAGCGCGCTGCGCCAGCGGAACGGCAGCAGGCGCAGCAGCTTGAGCGGCGCGGTAAACCGGCGAGGGAAATGGATCTCGAAGCGCCCCTCGGCGATGCCGCGCCAGATCTCCCTGGCCGCCGCCTCGGGCGTCTGCAGCGCCGGCATGGTGAAGCTGTTCTTGTCGGTCAGGCCGGTGCGCACGAAGCCTGGGTTGATCAGGTAGACGTTGATGCCCTTGGGCCGCAGGTCGCTGTAAAGAATTTCCGCCAGGTTGATCAGCGCCGCCTTGGCCGGGCCGTACACCGGCGCGCCGGGCAAGCCGACATAACCGGCCACGCTGGCCACCAGCGCGATGCCGCCGCTGCCGCGCGCCAGCATGTCCGGCAGCGCCGCGCCCAGCGCAGTATAGACGCTGGCGAGATTGGTGCGCACGGTGTGCTCGGCCTCGTCGTCGTTCACTTCCCAGCTGCGCTCGGGGCGATACTGGGCCACGCAAAATACCAGCAGGTCGATGCCGCCGAACGCGGCGCGCACGCGCGCATGCTGCTCGCGCCAGGCCTCATGCGACAACACATCCAGCGGCGCGATGAACGCCTGCGCATGGCCGCCCGCCACTTCTTCCAGCGCCTCGGTGCGCCGTGCCGACAAGGCCACGCGCGCGCCTGCGGCCAGCGCCTGCTGCGCCAGCGCCGCGCCGATGCCGCTGGAGGCGCCGACCACCCAGATGCGCAGGCCGGCCCAGTCGCGCACCGGCCGGTTCATCGGACCGAAGATCAGGCGCTGTGCACTATCAGTCGCCGCTACGGGCGACTGCTCACTGCCGGCGCGCACATCGGTGTTCATGGTTCATCCTTGCGGAAGAACAGGCTGACCTGTCCCACCTCGACGCCGAACTTGCGCATGCTGGTGCGATTGATCATGGTGCGGCCGTCCAGCTGGTACATCCAGTCGTCCATGCTGACCTCGTAAACCTTGTCCCCTACCGGCAGGCGCATCGTGTAACGCCAGTGCAAGGCATTGCCCGCCACTTCGCCGACGGCCTCGCCCACCACGTCCCCGGCGCTGCCGCGCCAACTGCCGTCGGCTTGCCGCGTCAGCGTCCAGACGCGTTGCTGGGTCTGGCCGTCGTCATAGCGGAAGCGCTCGTCCAGCGTCAGTCGCTCGCCCTCGCTGCGCCCTTCGATGACCACATGAAAGCGCCGCGCCACCTCGCCGCCGCGCTTCTGGAACATACCCCAGGCCTCGGTGCGGCCGGCAAAGAAACGGACGGGATCGAAGGCCGGCGTCTTGCCCGCGTAATCCGAAATATCCTGCGAGGCGCAGCCCGCCAGGGCCAGCGCCAGTCCGATGCCGGCAGCAACTCCCCGCAACCGGTTGCACCGCTGGGCGATCCGCATGATCACTCCTTGTGCAAGAGGAACTGCACCACGTCGGTCTGGCCTTCGTCGAAACCGACTTCGCAATACACGTAATACAGCTGCCACAGGCGCAGGAAACGCTGGTCGAACCCCTGGCGCGCGATCTCCTCGCGCTGCGACAGAAACAGCGCGCACCAGCGGCGCAGCGTCTCGGCGTAGTCGGGCCCGAAGTGAAAGCGCTCGGCGGTGCGCAGGCCGCTCGCCTGCGCTGCCTTGCTGAAGCGCTCATGGCTGGGCAGCATGCCGCCGGGGAAGATGAACTCGCGAATGAAATCTGAGCTGGCGCGATACTGCGCAAAGCGCGCCTCGTCGATGGTGATGGTTTGCACCAGCGCGCGGCCGCCCGCTTTCAAGCGTGCGGCGACGGTGTCGAAATAGCCTTGCCAGTAACGCTCGCCGACGGCCTCGAACATTTCGATCGACACCACCGCGTCGTACTGGCCATCGAGGTCGCGATAGTCGCGCAGCTCCAGCCGCGCCAGGCCGTCGAGGTGCCGGCGATGCAAACGTTCCTGGCCGACCGCCAGCTGCGCCGGCGAGATTGTCACGCCGTGCACCGCGACTCCGCGCGCGGCAGCGTACTCGGCGAAACCGCCCCAGCCGCAGCCGATCTCCAGCACGCGGTCGCCGGCGCACAGCTGCAGCCGGTCGAGGATGCGCTGATATTTGACGCCCTGGGCTGACGCCAGGCTCTGCTCCGGCCCGGTGAAGATGGCGCTGGAGTAAGTCATGCTCTCGTCCAGCCACAAACGGTAGAAGTCATTGCCCAGGTCGTAGTGCGCCTGGATGTTGCGGCGACTGCCCTGGCGCGTGTTGGGTCGCAACAGGTGGCGCAGGCGATACCACCATGCGCTCAGGCGATTGCCGCTCATCATGTTCTCCAGCACCGCGCGGTTGCGCATGGCCAGGCGCAGCAAGGCGGCGAGATCCGGCGTCTCCACCCAGCCTGCGGCGTATGCCTCGGCAAATCCGATGTCGCCCGAGCGCAGGATGGCCGCGCAGGCACGCCAGTCGACGATGCGCAGTTGCGCGCTGGGCGGTTGGCGCAAGTCGCCGAATGTGAGCGCGGTGGCGTGCGGCGTCAGCACTTCCAGATGACCGTGGGCCAGGCGTTCCAGCAGGCGCAGGAACACGCGCGCGGCAACCGGTGCGCCGGGAGGATGGCCGGTGTGTGCGAAGAAACTGTTGGAGCTGCGGTTCACGGTGAAATTTCCTTTTCAGATGAAAGCGGTACATCGACGGCCGCACGAGCGCGGATGGGCGCCTTGCCGAACCACGGCACGCGCTTTTTCCACAACAACAAGGCTTGCCAGTGGATACGCGCGACCACCCCGACGGTCAGCAACGGCTGCGCGCACAGTGCGGCCAGCGCCGAGGCCGACGTCATCGGCTGCAGGCGCCCGCCGATGGAAGTGCGCATCAACGGCTCCTGCGTCGGCGCGGCGTCGCCGGCTTGCCCCTGGTCGTAGTAGTCGATCCCGACCAAGGCGCTGTCACCACGGTCGCGAAAGCGGAAACGGTAGAAGCCGCTGACCTCGCAGAACGGCGAAACATGCATCAGCTTGCTGCACGACAGCCGCGTGCGTTCGACGATCGCTGCGCCGTCGGGCGCGCTCAGCAGGTAGTGCTGGGTCCGCCCGAAAGTGTTGTTGACCTCGGCCAGCACCGCGCGCAAGTCGCCGCGCGCGTCATGGCAAAGGAAAAAACTGACCGGATTGAAAACGAAGCCGAACATGCGCGGGAAGGTCTGCAGCCAGATCGCGCCGTCGGCGTCGATGCCGACGCCGCGCACGCGAGCGCGCACCCAGGCCGCCAGGTCGCTGCCGTCGCGCGGGCCGTAGTCGCGCATGCGCACCGACATCAGGCGCCGGCGGTCGACGCCGAACCAGGCATTACCGGCTTGCGCCGCGCGATCCAGATCCACGCGCACGCAGAACACCGGATAGACGAAGCGATGCGGCGTCGGCCGCAGGCGCTGGTGCATCACCTGCCCGCGCAGGATGGTCGCGGCCGCGCTCTCGCCGGTGCAGTCGTGCGGGTTCATCCCGGCGCTCCCAGCCGCGCCCAGTCGGGCGCCACGTTGAAATCGGCCGCCACGCGCAGGGCCGAGCGCAGGCCGTCCTCATGAAAACCGTAACCGGTCCAGGCGCCGGCGAACCAGGCGCGATGACGGCCCTGTATCGAGGGCAGCGCAAGCTGGGCGTCGATGGCGGCCTGGTCCAGGATCGGATGTTCGTATTCGTAGCGCGCCAGGGTGCGCGCAGCGTTGGGCGCAAACGGCGGGTTCAGCGTCACCATCACGTCGGTCTTGCAGGGCAGATCCTGCAGGCGGTTGAGCCAGTAGCTCACGCATACGCCGTTGTGGCCGTCGGCGCCGCGCATGCCGAGGTAGTTCCAGGCCGACCACACCTTGCGCCGCTGCGGCATCAGCGCCGTGTCGGTGTGCAGCCAGGCGATGTTGGCCTGGTAACGCACCGCCGACAGCACGCGCTGCTCGTCCATCGTGGCGTCCTGCAACAGCGCCAGCGTCTGCGGCGCGTGGGTGGCGAACACCACCGCGTCGAACCGCTCTTCCGGCTGCTCGCCGGCGCTGCGCAACAGCACCCCGGACTCGGTGCGGTGCACGGCGGCCAGGCGACTGTTCAGGCGCACGTCGGGCAGCCGCGCGGCGATCTTGTTGACGTACTCGCGCGAGCCGCCGCGCACGGTGCGCCAGCGCGGCCGATCGGTAATCTGCAGCAGGCCGTGGTTGAGGCAAAAGCGCAGGAAGGTGGCAGCGGGAAAATCGAGGATATCGGACGGCGCGCTGGACCAGATCGCGGCGGCCATCGGCAGCAGGTACGCGTCGCGGAACATGGCGCCATAGCTGCCCGCTGCCAGCAGCTTGCGCAAGGTGACCGGGTGCTGCCGGCACGCCGTCAGGTTGCCCTCGGCCGCGCGATTGAAGCGCAGGATGTCGCGCAGCATGCCGAGGAAGGCCGGGCTGGCCAGGTGGCGACGCTGGGCGAACACGGTGTCGAGATTGGTGCCGGCCCATTCGAACTCGCCGTGTTCCATCGACACGCCGAAGGACATGTCGGTGGCGTAGCTTTCCACCTTCAACTCGTCGAACAGAGCGATCAGGTAGGGATAGGTGCGGTCGTTGAACACCAGAAAACCGGTGTCGACCGGGAAAGGCCGGCCTTCGGGCGCAATGTCCACGGTATTGGCATGTCCGCCCAGCGTGGGTGCCGCCTCGAACAGCACCACCTCATGCCGGCGCGCCAGCAGGTAGGCGCTGGCCAGCCCTGAAATGCCGCCGCCGATCACCGCAATGCGTTGCCTGCCTTGATGAGCCCCTTGAACCATCACTATGCGCCGCCCTCTCACTTTTAATACCACTTGCCGGCCGCGCCGGCAGTCGCTGTTTTAACGAAGGAATGGCCCTTTCCGGGCTGCGTGGTGCTAAGATTACTACCAATGAAAAATAAAATCTACTGATTAGTAACTAAATATACCAATGAGTATTTTTGGCAAACTGAGCTTCAAGGACCAGGCATTCAAGCTGCGTGAGAACGCCATCCTGGATGCCGCGACGTCCGTGCTGGGCAGCAAGGGTTACGACCTCATGACCATGGACGACGTGGCCGGCCTGGTCGGCATCTCCAAACCCAGCCTGTACAAGCATTTCAAATCCAAGGAAGACCTGGTCGGCGAGACCATGATCCGGCTCATCGACGGCGCCGTCGAACAACTGGCGCAGCTGGACGACATCGCCAGTCCGCGCGGCAAGCTGGCAGCGCTGCTGGAATGGGCGTTGCGCGTGCGCCTGGACGGCGGCCTGCCCTTCCTTCCCGCCACCAGCGCCCACGTGCGCGACATGCTGATGCGCAACATCAAGTACGTCACGCGCGTACTCAAGCTCAATGGCCAGCTGGAAAAACTGGTGAAGGAAGCGCAGAAGAAAGGCGAGATCGACGCCGCCCTGCCCAGCGACGTCGTGCTGTTCAGCTACTACGCGCGCACCTGCGACCCGGCGGTGGAATATCTGCAGAAATTCAGCAAGATGGGCAACGAAGACATCGTGCGCCACATGCTGCAGGTCGCCTTCCAGGGCTTCGTCGCCGGCAGCGCGACGCCTTGACCATGCACGCGCTCATGTCCGCGCTCGGGCAGGCAATCGACTGGTCCGCCGTACTCGCGGTCTTGTCGGTGTATGTCACCGGCGTGATCATTCCCGGCCCCAACTTCGTGGCCGTGCTGCACAAGGCCGCCTCGGCCAGTCGCGCCGAGGCGCTGGCCGTGGTGGCCGGCATCGTGATCGTGAATCTGTTCTGGGCCGGCTGCGCCATCCTCGGCGTGGGCATCGTGTTCGCGGCGTTTCCGTGGGTGGCGCTGGCGGTGAAGATCGCCGGCGCCGGCTACCTGCTGTGGTTCGGCGCACGCCTGATCGGCAAGGCCAGCGCACGCGCTCGCGCCGAACCCGGTCGCCAGCCGCAGGATGGCGGCTTGCGCGCGTCGTTCGTGCAGGGTTTCCTGACCAACATCGCCAATCCGAAATCGGTGGCCTTCTTCGCCGCGGTGTTCGCCTCGGCGACGCCGGCGCATGTCTCCTGGCCGACCTTCGCGGCCATGCTGTGCGTGGTGTTGGTGGTAGCGGGAAGCTGGTACAGCTTCCTGGCGCTGGCGATGTCGCACGGCGGCGTGGCCGCCCGTTACCGCAAGAGCACGGCGCTGGTGGACCGCCTGTGCGGCAGTCTCATCGTTTTTCTCGGCATCCGCCAGCTGCTGCGCTGACGACTTGCAGCGTCATTCCAATCCGTAGCAACGTGCGGCGGTACCGCCCCATAGCTGTTCCAACTCATTGCCCGACAAGCGCGTCGCCGCCCACTCCCTGACCACCGCCGCCACCTTGGCGTAGGACGCCGCCAGCAGGCACACCGGCCAGTCCGAACCGAACATCAGGCGCTCGGGGCCGAAGGCGTCCAGCGCGGTATCCAGGCACAGCACGATGTGTTCGTAATCCTTTTGCCGCAGGCCGCGCATCCAGTCGGCCTCGGTCACCAGACCGGACAACTTGCAGGCCACGTGCGGCAAGGCGGCCAGGGTCTCCAACTCACGCTTCCAGCGCGCATAGGCAAGCTCGCTGCGGCCGAACTCGGCCAGCGCCGGCTTGCCCAAGTGATCCAGCACCAGCCAGTGGCGGTCATGGCGCGCGCAGAAGGCCTGCACCTCCGGCAGCTGGCGCTCATAGACCAGCACGTCGTAGACGTAGCGCTGATCCTGCAGCCAGGCGATGCCCTCATTGAAAGCCGGCTGTTCGGTGAACACGGTCACGTCGCGCTCGTCCTGGATCTGATGGCGAAAGCCCAGCAGCTTGTCGCGCCCCCATTCGGCCACGCGCTCGGCCAGCTGCGGCGCGGCGATGTCTTCCCAGCCGATCACGCCGGCGATGCGCGCATCGCCCCGCGCCAGCTCCAGCAGGAAACCGGTCTCCTCGCGCCCGGCGCGTGCCTGCACCGCGATCGACGCGTCCAGGCCCTCGGCGCTGAGCATCGGGTGCAGCTCGCCCGGCAGCCTGTCCTGCGCCAGCAGTTCCATGCCACGGCCTATCCATGGATAGGCCTCGGGACGGTATTGCCAGAAATGCTGGTGGGCGTCGATGCGTTGCGGTTTCATGATGTTCCTGCGGCCCCGATGCGGGCGATGGAGTTAAAAAAGCAAACGGCGTCGCCAGGCAGGCGACGCCGGCATGTTCAGCCCGGCCATGCCGGCGAACATGAAAAAACGGATGCGCCGCCGGGGGAAACGGCGTCTCCGTCAGAAGTACGCTCAGTCGTACAGCTGCGAAGCGATCTTCGGATCGTCGATGTTGCTCTTGTCGTACCAGTAGTAACCGGTGTCGATGACCTTGGGCAGCTTCTCGCCCTTGATCGCCTTGACCGCGGCTTCCACCGTCTTGTAACCGATGCCGCCCGGGTTCTGGGTAATGGCGCCGGCCATGGTGCCGTCGCGGATCGCGTCCTTCTGCTGCTTGCCGGAGTCGTAGCCGATGACGATGATCTTGCGCTTCATTTCCTTCACGCCGTTGACCACGCCGATGGCCGACCCTTCATTGGTGCCGAACACGCCCTTCAGTTTCGGATAGGCCTGCAGGATGGACTTGGTGACCTCGGTCGACTTCAGGTGGTCGCCGCCGCCGTATTGCACGCTGACCACCTTGATCTTCGGATAGGCCGATTTGATGCGATCCAGGAAGCCGTCGCGACGGTCGATGGCGGTGCGGCTGGTCTGGTCGTGCGCCACCACGGCGACTTCGCCTTCCTTGCCGATCAGCTCGGCCATCTTGTCGGCGGCCACTGCGGCGGCGGCCTTGTTGTCGGTGGTGGCGGTGGTGGCCGGAATGTCGCTGTCAACGCCGGAGTCGAAGGCGATCACCGGGATCTTGGCGGCCTGCGCCTTCTTCAGCAGCGGCAGCGCGGCCTTGCTGTCGAGCGCGGCGAAGCCGATGGCCTGCGGCTTCTTGGCCAGCGCGGCTGAGAGCATGTCGATCTGCTTGTCGACCATGGCTTCGGTCTCCGGGCCTTCGAAGCTGACCTTGACCTTGTAGTCCTTGGCTGCCTGCTCGGCGCCCGCCTTCACGGCCTGCCAGAACTGGTGCTGGAAGCCCTTCGAAATCAGCGGGATGTACACCTCCTGGGCCTGCGCGCCGGCGCTGCCGACGGCGAAGGCCAGGCCTAAGGCGGCGGCGATGAGCTTGTTCTTGAACACGTTGAGTCTCCTTTTGTTATCGATGATGGAGTGCCGGTCGCCCGGCGCGGGATGAAATCGTTGCGTGGTGAATCAACAATCATGCGCGGCGCTTGCGGCGCAGGATGTCCAGGTACACGGCCAGGATGATGATCACGCCGGTGACCACGGTCTGCCATTCCTGCGCCACCGACATGATGCGCAGGCCGTTGACCAGCACGCTCATGATGAAGGCGCCGATGATGGTACCCAGAATGGTGCCTGTGCCGCCCGACAGCGAAGTGCCGCCGATCACCACCGCGGCAATCGCGTCCAGCTCGTAGCCCTGGCCCAGCGCCGGCTGCGCCGAGTTCAGGCGCGAA
This sequence comes from Herbaspirillum sp. LeCh32-8, assembly GCF_017814915.1. GTDB lineage: Bacteria > Pseudomonadota > Gammaproteobacteria > Burkholderiales > Burkholderiaceae_D > Herbaspirillum. Next base: position 91,654 of record NZ_JAGIPZ010000005.1, read on the forward strand.
GCGATGATCAGGCCGGCGATGCCGCAGATGGCGCCGGAGAAGGTATAAACCGCGACCTTCCAGAAATCCACCTTCACGCCCGACAGGCGCAGCGCTTCTTCGTTGCTGCCCAGTGCGAAGGTATAACGGCCGAACACGGTCTTGTTGAGGATGACCGAAGACGCGATCGCCACCAGGAACAGGATGAGCACTGCGTTGGGAATCGGCAGCGAAGGAATCAGGTCGCCGATCAGCGAATCCTGGGCGATGGCCGAGAAGCCCTCGGTATCGTTGAAGTAGATCGGGCGCGTGCCGGAGATCACCAGCGACAGGCCCTTCAACAACATCATCATGCCCAGCGTCGCGATGAAGGGCGGCACCTTCAGCTTGGCGATCACCATGCCCGAAATCCAGCCCGACAGCGCGCCGAAGAACAGCGCCGCGGCGATGCCCAGCGGCAGCGGCATGCCCCAGTTGGTCAGCACCACGCCGGTCATCACGGCGCAGAAGGTCATCATGGTGCCCACCGAGAGATCGATGCCCGAAGTAATGATGACGTAGGTGCAGGCGATCGCCAGCACGCCGTTGACGGCGGTGGACTGCAGGATGCTGACCAAGTTGTCGACCTCAAGGAAATTGGGTGAGGCAAAACTGAAGAACACCATCAGCAGCAGCAGGCTGGCAAAGGCCAACAGCTTCTGGCGCGCGGCCGGGTTGAAGAGGCGTGCGCGCAAGCCGGCGCCGGCGGAGTTGTCTGGAGTGGACATGGGGGCGGAAGTGGCGGATTGAGTGTGGTTAGCCATGATCGTCTGGGTGCTTTCGGTTTATTGGACGACAGCCGATTCGCGCAAGGTCGCGAGCTGCATGATCTTTTCCTGGGTGGCCTCAGCGGCGGAGAGCTCGCCCGTGATGCGCCCTTCGCACATCACCAGGACGCGGTGGCTCATGCGCAGCACTTCAGGCAGCTCGGAGGAAATCATCACGATCGCCTTGCCCTGCGCGGCCAGGGCGTCGAGCAGCTTGTAGATCTCGCTCTTGGCGCCGACGTCGATGCCGCGCGTGGGTTCGTCGAAGAACAGGATGTCGCAGTCGCGCAGCAGCCACTTGGCGATCACGATCTTCTGCTGGTTGCCGCCCGACAGCAGGCGCGCCTGCTGCTCCACCGACGGCGTCTTGATCGCCAGCTGGCGCACGTAGGCCTGCGCGGTTTCGCGGATGGCGCGTTCGTTCATGAAGCCGGCTTTGGTGAAGCGCCCCATGCTGGACATGGCGATATTGGCCTGCACGTCCATGCCGGTGGCCAGGCCGAAGTGCTTGCGGTCCTCCGATAGATAGCCGATGCCGTGCGCCACCGCGTCGGCCGGCGTCCTGATGACGGCGCGCCCGCCGTGGATGAATATCTCGCCCGCCTCCAGCGGATCGGCGCCGAAGATGGCGCGCGCCACCTCGGTGCGCCCGGCGCCCATCAGGCCGGCGAAACCCAGGATCTCGCCGCGTCGCAGCTGGAAGCTGACGTTGCGGATCGCCCGCCCGCGCGACAGGCCTTTGACCTCCAGCATGACCTGGTTGGCGGAGGTGTCGGGCGGTTGGCGATGTTCGCCGTCCAGCTGGCGCCCCACCATCATGGAGATGATGGTGTCCATCGAGGTGCCCTCCATCGGCACGGTGGCGATGTAGCGGCCGTCGCGCATGATGGTGACGCGGTCGGCGATCTGGCGCAGCTCGTCCATCTTGTGCGAGATGTAGACGATGCCCACGCCCTGCGCCTGCAGGTCGCGGATGATGCGAAACAGCTCGGCGATCTCGGCGTTGTTCAGCGCTGCGGTCGGCTCGTCCATGATCAGCACGCGCGAATCGAACGAGAGCGCCTTGGCGATCTCCACCATCTGCTGGCGCGCCACGGTCAGCTGCCCGACCGGCGTACGCGGATCGAGGTCCAGACGCATGCGTTCGAAGATGACTGCGGCCTGGCGGTTCAACTGTTCTTCATCCAGGAACAGGCCGAAGCCCTTCTTCGGCTCGCGGCCGATGAAGATATTCTGCGCGGCCGACAGGTGGTTCATCAGGTTCAGTTCCTGATGGATGATGCCGATGCCCAGCGCCTGCGCGGTGCGCGGCTGGTCGATCTCGACCGGCTTGCCGTCGAGCAGGATCTCGCCCTCGTCCTTCTGGTACACGCCGGACAGGATCTTCATCAGCGTCGACTTGCCGGCGCCGTTCTCGCCCATCAGCGCGTGCACTTCGCCGGCCGCCAGGTCGAACTGACAGTTGTCCAGCGCCAGCACGCCGGGGAAGCGCTTGCTGACGTTGCGCAGGGCGATCAGCGGCGGCTGGTTGTTGCGGTTTGTCTCTTGGTCTTGTTGCATGCTCACCTCGGATGCATTGCGGCTCTTCTGGGTAGCCGTCGGTTTTCGTTTTTCACGCTTGCCTCGAACCACCAAGGATTCGAATTTCCACCTCCCTGTCGTCCTGACGAAGGTCAGGACCCGGCGTCGTTCAGCGGCCGTCGATGCGCCACGAACAACATCCGATCCTCGCCTGCGCCGGGATGACAGGACGTTTTATCAAGCCTGCGACGAAAGGTCGAAGATCTTGTCCATCGCAATCCACTTCTGCCCGGCCGGCGTCCACGGGGTCGGCGCCTGGAAGCGCCACATCAGCTCTTCCCATTCTCGCACCTTGGGGTCGTTCGCCATGGCGGCGGCCATCGCGGCGGCGTCGTAGCGCGCGTCGTCGGTCTCCATCACCATCGTCATGCGCGTGCCAAGTCGGTAAATCTCCATACCGGTCACGCCGTGGCGCTTCAGGTGTTCTGCAATCTCGGGCCAGATGCGGCGGTGGTGCTGTTCGTACTGCGCGATCAGCGCCGCGTCGTCCTTCAGGTCCAGTGCCAGAAGATGTCGCATCGCCGTCCTCTCAGCTCAGCGCGCGATCGAGATGGGTGTAGCCGCCGTCGACGAAGATCCACTGCCCGGTGGTGTGCGAAGAGCGTCCCGAGAGCAGGAACACCGCCATATCGGCCATCTCTTCCGAGGTGGTGAAGCGCTTGCCGAGCGGGATCTTGCTGGTGATGGCGTCGAGCTTCTCCTGCGGATTGTCGAAGGTGGCGATCCATTTTTCATACAGCGGCGTCATCACCTCGGCCGGGATCAGCGCGTTCACGCGTACGCCGTCGTTCAACAACGCCGCCGCCCATTCGCGCGTGAGCGACAGTTGCGCGCCCTTGGCGGCGGTATAGCCGCTGGTGTTGCCCTGGCCGGTGACGGCGGTCTTGGAGGAAACATTGACGATGGCGCCGCGCGTGGCCTTGAGATGCGGCACGCAGTAGTGCGCCATGGTGTAGTAATGGATCAGGTTGCGTTCCAGCGAGGCGACAAAAGCATCGCGCCCGGCGTCCAGGCCGATGCTGTCGTTGACGCCGGCGTTGTTGACCAGGCCGTCCAGGCGGCCGAAACGCTGCACCGTCTCGGCCACGGCGTCGCGGCACCTGGCGTCGTCCTGCAGCTCCAGCTGAAATAATGCGGCGCGCGGCTGCAGCGCCAGCAGGCGCGTCCAGAATTGCGCATCGGGCTCGCTGCGCGCGAATACCACCGGGATCGCGCCCTCGGCCGCCAGTTGCAGCGTGATGGCGCCGCCGATGCCGGAGGCGCCGCCGGTGACGATCACCACTTTGTCTTGCAGGTTCAGATCCACTTCTGTCTCCGTTGTCTTTGTACGTTCTTGTGTGTCTTTGTACGTTCAGCCTGCCGGTGGATGTGCTGCGTGGCGTTCTATCCGCGGAAGCGGTACTGCTCCAGCGACTCCGGCTTCATTTCGATCGAGAAGCCCGGCATGCTGGGCGGCATGTAGGCCGCGTTCTTCACCACGCAGGGGTCGACGAAGTGCTCGTGCAGGTGGTCGACGTATTCGGTGACGCGCCCTTCCTTGCTGCCGGAGATACACACGTAGTCGATCATCGACAGGTGCTGCACGTACTCGCACAAGCCGACGCCGCCGGCGTGCGGACAGACCACCAGCTTGTATTTGGCGGCCATCAGCATCACCGCCAGGATTTCGTTGACGCCGCCCAGGCGGCAGGAGTCGATCTGCACCACGTCGATGGCCTCGCGCATGATGAATTGCTTGAACAGCACGCGGTTCTGGCACATCTCGCCGGTGGCGACCTTGACCGCGCCGATGCCCGCGCGGATCTTGCGATGGCCTTCCACGTCGTCCGGGCTGGTCGGCTCTTCGATGAACCACGGCTTGGCAAAGGCCAGCTCCTTGACCCAGCTGATCGCCTGGTCGACTTCCCACACCTGGTTGGCATCGATCATCAACTGGCGATCCGGCCCCAGCACTTCGCGCGCGATGGTGACGCGGCGCTTGTCGTCGGCCAGATCGCGCCCGACCTTGAGCTTGACGTGGTTGAAGCCTTGGTCGATGGCTTCCTGGCACAGGCGGCGCAGCTTGGCGTCGTCGTAGCCCAGCCAGCCGGCCGAGGTGGTGTAGCAGGGATAGCCTTCCTGCTGCAAGGTGCGCATGCGCTCGGCCTTGCCGGCCTCCTTCTCGCGCAGCAGCGCCAGCGCCTCCTCGGGCGTGATGCAATCGGTGATGTAGCGGAAGTCGATGGTGCGCACCAGTTCTTCGGGCGACATGTCGGCCACCAGTTTCCACAGCGGCTTGCCTTCGGCCTTGGCCCAGAGGTCCCAGGCGGCGTTGACCACGGCGCCGGTGGCCAGGTGGATCGCACCCTTGTCCGGGCCGATCCAGCGCAGCTGGCTGTCGGAGGTGACGTGGCGCCAGAAGCGGCCCATGTCGGCGGCGATCCACTCCAGCTCCAGCCCGACTACCAGATGCTCCATAGCGCGGATGGCGGCGCAGCAGATCTCGTTGCCGCGGCCGATGGTGAAGGTCAGGCCGTGGCCCTTGAGCTTGTCGTTGTCGGTATCGAGGATGACGTAGGCGGCGGAATAATCCGGATCCGGGTTCATCGCGTCCGAACCGTCCAGCGATTGCGAGGTGGGAAAGCGCACGTCGAGGACGCGCATGGCAGTGATCTTGGTCATCGTTCAGTCGTTGCAGGTTACTGGCGGCGGCTGGTCATGCATGTCCGGGCTCGGCATGGATCATGCGCTTTGGCGGCGCCTTGTCGGCAGCCTGGAACCTGCCGCGGGCAGCCTGTTCCCTGTTTTATATATGGATGTCGCTCTACTGGATGCTGCGGATGCGGTGCGGTTACCGTGCTCCGTTGTCTCCTTCCGCAACTTTCAATCAATCACAAATAAAATTTATTTTTATATGTGAGATTCGTAGAATACCTGCGATTCTGCTCTGGCAGCCGAGGCAAAGCGATGATGTTTCCATCACGATCGATACCAATATTGAGATGTCAAATTGGCATTTAAATTGAATCAATAAAAAATACTTTTACAAATAAAATTTAATGACTTATAAAATCTTCTAGAATTTGCCCGCATAACGACACGCATCCGCCCCATGTCGATGCCGCCAAACCTGCCGACGCGATCAACAAAACAGGCCATCATGCCCAGAACCAGAAAAATCACCGCGCCCGAATCGGCCGCTCTCCAGACCGCGACCGATGCCGACGACGACGGCGCCGGCAGCAGCAAGAATCGCTACGCCGCCCCCGCGCTGGACAAGGGCCTGGATATCCTGGAACTGCTGTCGCGCTCCGAGCAGATGCTGACGCTGAACCAGATCTCGCGGCAGCTGGGTCGCAGCGTCAATGAAATCTTCCGCATGGTGGTGACGCTGGAACAGCGCGGCTACCTGATCGCCGACAACGACCACTACCGGCTCTCGCTCAAACTCTTCGAGCTGGCCCATTACCACCAGCCGATCCGCTCGCTGGTCAGCACCGCCCTGCCGCACATGCGCGAGCTGGCCAACCGCGCTGTACAGTCCTCGCACCTGACTGTCTACGAAGCCGGCCGCGTGATCGTGGTGGCCCAGGTCGACAGCCCGGAGCGCTGGGCCTTCGGCCTCAAGGTCGGGGCGCTGGTCAGCTTGACCGACACCGCGTCGGGCCATGTGCTGCTGGCGTTTCGCGACGAAGCCGAACGCGCCCGCATGCTGGCCGATCACGTGCGCATGGACGGCGAGCAGGAAATCGAAACCGCGCAGCTGGTGCGCCAGATCGACGACACCAGAAAGCGCGGCCACTCGCGCATGGACAGCCGCCAGATCCGCGGCGTGGTCAATCTTTCCTACCCCGTCATGGGCGCCAACAACCGCATGCTGGCGGCGCTGAACGTGCCCTACATCGAACGCATCGACAAGAAGGTCAACCCCAGCCTGGATGAAGTGCAGGGCATCGTGCAGGAAATCTCGGCGCGCCTGTCGCGCCTGATGGGCGACTCCAGCTTCGGCGCCTGAGCCCGATACCCTGCCCGGCCGTCAGCCGCCGAAGCGCGCCTCGGCCAGACCGCGCACGCCCTCCAGCCGCACCGAGAACAGCGCGCCGGCCAGCGCATCCTGCGCGCGCTGTTCGGAGGACATGCCTTCGTGCGCGGAGGTGACGTACAAGGTGGAAAAATCCTCGCCCCCGAAGGCGACGCAGCTCGGCTGCGAAGTCGGCATCTCGACCACACGGTCGATGCTGCCGTCGGGCGCGAAGCGCACCACGCGCGCGCCGCCCCATTGCGCATTCCAGACATGGCCGTCGGCGTCCACCGTGGATCCGTCCGGGCTGCCCGGCTGCTGCGCCAGATCGGCGAACACGCGCGGGTTGGACACCGCGCCGCTCAGCACGTCGTAGTCGGCGCACATGATGCGCTTGTCCAGCGTATCGCAGTGGTACATCAGGCTGCCGTCCGGGCTGAAGCAGATGCTGTTGGAGATGGCGATGCCGGGCAGCGCCAGGCGCTCCACGCTCAGGTCAGTATTGAGCCGGTAGAAGCTGGCGATGGGCTCGCGCGCGGCGTCTTCATTCAGGGTGCCGAACACGAACCGGCCCTGGCGGTCGCAACGACCGTCGTTCAGGCGCGTGCCGGGCAAGTCGGCTTCGATGTCGCAGATCGGCGCAATGGCGCCGGTGGCCAGGTTGAAGAAGGCCAGGCGCGACTCCAGGCCGAGCAGCAGCTGCTCGTCGTCGCCGGTGAAGGCATAGCAGCACAGCCGCTCGGGCATACCCCAGCTGCGCGTGGCGCCGCTTTGCGGATGATGGCTCCACAGTCGCGAGGCATGGATATCGGTCCAGAACACCGACTGGGTGCGCTCGCACCACAACACGCCCTCGCCCAATTCGTGACGGCCGTCCACGACCAGTTGCGCTTTCATCAATGAATCCCTGTCATACGTAATTAGCGGTTACGTTAAGAATACCCGCACGCACCGCGCAAGAAAATGGAAGAACAGAACAAGGCGGCAAAAAAAGAAAAAAGGGCAAGCTTGCGCCTGCCCTCAAACTACATCAAGACCACCTCAGGAAGGATTTCACATCATTAGAACGAGTGGGCAACGCCCCAGTACGCGCCGGTCTGGTTCAGGCCCGAAGCGCCGGCGGTATTGCCACCGTTTTCCAACTGGTGCGATGCACCGGTGCCGTTACGCACGGTACCGACATCGAAGTACAGCAGGGTGCGCTTGGACAGGAAGTAGTTCACGCCGGCCATGTACAGGTTGGCATTGCCGCCGCCGCCGGTGGTGCTGCCGGTGTTGGCAACGCTGCCGTTGTTGGCGTTGACGTGGAACACGGCGCCGACCAGTTGGAACTGCGGAGTGACGTCATAGTTGGCGCCGACCCAGTAGTGGTTGGCGCGGGTCGGATCACCGGCCTTGGCGTCAGGCGCGCGCAGGTTTTCGTAACCGACGAACAGTTTCAGCTTCTCGAACTTGTAGGTACCGCCGACGATCAGCTCCTTGGAGTGACCCCAGATGTCGCTGTAGTTGCCGTTGGCATCGCGCACCACGTCATAGATCAGGCGCAGTTCCAGGCCGTTCTTTTGGTAGGCCATCGAGATGCCGTCCTTGCGGCCGTCGCTGGAGCCGGCGTTGGGCACGCCGCCGCTGAACGAACCCGGCTTCTCGCCCAGGCTGGTCTGCAGGCCGACGGTGAAGCCGCCCATGTCAGGGCTGGCGTACTCGATCACGTTGCTGGCGCCCGGCCAGTTGCGGCCGTTGACCAGGCTGGCGGTGCCGATGGCTTGCTGGCCGGTCGGATCCAGATACCAGATGTCGTTGTTGATGAACAGGTTCTTACCGAACTTGATGGAACCGGCGCTGGCCGAACCCAGACCAACGTAGGAACGACGATTGAACAGCGCGGAGCTGTTGCTGGTGTCGGAACCGTTGAAGCTGCCCTTGGTTGCGTTGAAACCGGATTCCAGCAGGAAGAAGGCGTTGGTACCGCCGCCCAGGTCTTCCGTACCCTTGAAGCCGATCATGCTGGTGCCCCATTGGTTGCTCGCGGCACTCCACTTGGTGCCTTGGCCGTTGGTGCCGGCGTGAGTCAGAACGTCCATACCAGCCACCACGCGACCATAAATGGTCACGCTGCTTTGTGCGTGTGCTTGCGCGGAAAATGCACCCAGCAGCGCGAGCGCGCACAGGGTCTTTGCTCCAGTAAAGGATGGCTTCACTTGCTTCATGAATAGTCTCCGTGGATATTGCCGTTTAAATTTTTTTGGTCGGTGGGCTCGGTCGTGCAGCTTGCACTTCTGACCATCCGGAACCTGACGCGGCCCTGACGGTCTCCCAACTTTTTTGTTCTGGTGCTGCCCGACCTTCTCTTCTCTCATCCCGGATCGCTTGATTGGAATTTATGCGAGCCCGGAATGTGGCTAGATACTAAGTATTCAGAACATGTCTTTCCAATGAATTCTTTAGCAAATCCGATATGCGATTTGATATCATCATTCGCAGCAAAAAATTCCAACTAAAAAATTTAGAACAGTTCCTCGGAGACTTATGAAAAACAGTGACCCCAACTGGTTTCTCCGGGCGCGATTGAAAACACGCCAACTCCTGCTGTTAATCGCCCTCGACGACACTCGCAACATCCATCGCGCCTCCAGCGAGCTCAACATGACCCAGCCGGCTGCCTCCAAGCAGCTCAAGGACCTGGAAGACATGCTGGGCGTCTCGCTGTTCGAGCGCCTGCCGCGCGGCATGCGGCCCACCATCTACGGCGAGGCGATGATCCGCCACGCGCGCATGGCGCTGACCAGCCTGTCCAAGGCGCATGAAGATATCGTGGCGCTGAAGTCAGGCCTGTCAGGTCAGGTGGATGTGGGCGTGATTCTCTCGCCGGGCATGGCGCTGCTGCCGCCGGCGATCGCGCGGGTCAAGGAGAACGCGCCGATGCTGCGCATCGGCGTGGAAGTGGAGAGCAGCAACATCCTGCTGTCGCGGCTGCTGCACGGGGAACTGGACTTCATCATCGGCCGCATCCTCGACGAGGAAGCCAAGAGCGGGCTGCACTATGAAGAACTGGCCGACGAGCCGGTGTGCGCTGTGGCCCGCGTGGGCCACCCGCTGCAGGCGCGCACCGACCTGAAGCTGTCGGACCTCACCAGCGAGCCTTGGATCATGGCGCCCAAGGGCAGCATCCTGCGTGCGCGCTGCGACCAGATGTTCCGCGAGGAAGGCCTGACGCCGCCCTCCAACGTGGTCGACACCACCGCCATCCTGTTCATCACCAGCCTGTTGCAGCAGACCGATTTCCTGTACGCGATGCCGACCGAAGTGGCGCGCTACTACACCCAGGCGCGCCTGATGGACATCCTGCCCATCGACCTGCCCTGCCGCATGGCCGGCTTCGGCATCATCACGCGCCAGGACAACCTGCTATCGCCCGGCGCCTCCATGCTGCTGCAGGCGATCCGCGAAGTCGCGAAGATGATCTACTGATCGCTCCCGCAGCAGTCCTGCTGCGCGGTCGCAACGGCATCGACGCAACATTATGCTGCCGCTGGACAGCCTCGCGACGCCGAGTTTTATTAAGAAATGTAAGGAAGCGTAATCTTGCCCGGCATGTCGCCGGCAGCAGCGCTCCGGACGCGCAAGTCTCCCCCCGAAAAAAATATTTTCCCGTCGCAGAAAATAAAAAAGAGTCGCCGATTGGCGACTCTTTTTGCTTGGCGCAGGCGCCGGGATATCGGTTTCGATATCCACGATGCCCCCCCTGCGCGTCACACCCAGCCGGCGTCGACGATGAACTCTTGCGCGGTGCACATCGCGCTGTCGTCGGCGGCCAGGAACAGCGTCATGCGCGCCAGGTGCCAGGGCAGCAGATCGCCCTGCAGGCATTGGTTGCGGGCGATCGCCTTCTTGCCTTCCTCATCCAGCCACAGCTTGATCTGGCGCTCGGTCATCACCCAGCCCGGGGTCACGGTGTTGACGCGGATCTTGTGTGCGCCGAGGTCGCGCGCCAGGCCGCGGGTCAGCCCCAGGGTCGATGCCTTGGCCGTGGTGTAGACCGGGAAGCCGCCGCTGGACTGGTGCCAGCTGATCGAGCTGAAGTTGATGATGGAACCGCCGCCGCGGCGCTTCATGCCCTCTACCACCGACTGCACCGCAAAGAAGGACGGACGCTGGTTGATTGCGATGCGCTCGTTCCAGTAATCCAGCGTGACGTCTTCCAGCTTGTGGCGCTCGTCGTTGGCGGCGTTGTTGACCAGCACGTCGAAGTCGCCAAGCTCGCCCTGCAGATCGGCGATGATCTGCTGGAAAGAGGGAATGTCGCGCAGGTCGCAATGACGGAACAGCGGCTTGGGATAGCCGGCCTCGGCCAGTTCGCGGCACAGCGCTTCGCTCGGTTCTTTGGCGATGTCGACGAAGGCGACCTGTGCGCCTTGCTGGGCGAAGCCCTCGACGATGGCCGCGCCGATGCCGGTGCCACCGCCGGTGATGAAGACGCGTTTGCCCTTCAGGCTGGGGAAAGTGGCCAGCTGGACATTCTGCGGATTACTGCTCATGTGTTCTCCTTGGTCGCGGGCTTCACGCGAAGCCCGCGCATGTTGATCTTGTCGTTGGTGCTTGCTTCAATGCGAGTGTTTGGGCACGGCGGCGCCGCGGCAACCGACCAGGAAGTCGAAGTCGCAGCCTTGGTCCGCTTGCAGCACGCGGTCCACGTACAGCGACTGATAGCCGCCGACCATGGCCGGCTGTTGCGCGGCCAGCTTCTTTGCACGCTCATCCAGGCGACGCGCCAGTTCCTCGTCGCTGATGTCGAGCTGCAGCTTGCCGGCGTAGGCATCGAGTTCGATGAAGTCGCCGTCCTGCACGATGCCCAGCGGTCCGCCGGCGGCCGCTTCCGGCGCCACATGCAGGATCACCGTGCCGTAGGCGGTGCCGCTCATGCGCGCGTCCGAGATGCGCACCATGTCCTTCACGCCGGTGGCCAGCACCTTGGGCGGCAGGCCCATGTTGCCCACTTCGGCCATGCCGGGGTAACCCTTGGGGCCGCAGTTCTTCATCACCAGCACGCAGCTTGCATCCACATCCAGCTCGGGATCGTTGATGCGTTCCTTGTAGTGCGTGAAGTCCTCGAACACCACGGCGCGGCCGCGGTGCTTCATCAGCTCGGGCGACGCGGCCGACGGCTTCAGCACGGCGCCGCGCGGCGCCAGGTTGCCGCGCAGGATGCACATGCCGCCGTCGTCGATCAGCGGGTTCTTCAGCGGGCGCACCACTTCATCGTTATAGATCGGCGCATCCTTGACGTTCTCCCACATGGTCTTGCCGTTGGCGGTCAGCGCGTCCGGGTGCGGCAGCAGGTCGGCCTCGCCCAGGCGGCGCATCACCGCCGGCAGGCCGCCGGCGTAGTAGAACTCTTCCATCAGGTAGCGGCCCGAGGGCTGCAGGTCGACGATGGTCGGCGTGCCGCGGCCGACGCGGGTCCAGTCTTCCAGTTCCAGGTCGACACCGATGCGGCCGGCGATCGCCTTCAGGTGGATCACCGCGTTGGTGGAGCCGCCGATGGCGGCATTGGTGCGGATCGCGTTCTCGAAGGCCTTGCGGGTCAGGATCTTGGACAGCTTCAGGTCTTCCCACACCATGTCGACGATGCGCATGCCGGACATGTGCGCGAGCACATAGCGGCGCGCATCAACCGCCGGGATCGCGGCGTTGTGCGGCAGCGATACGCCCAGCGATTCGGCCATGCAGGCCATGGTCGACGCGGTGCCCATGGTGTTGCAGGTGCCGGCCGAGCGCGACATGCCGGCCTCGGCCGCCATGAAATCGTGAATGCTGATCTCGCCCGCCTTGACCTGCTCGGAGAGCTGCCACACCACGGTGCCCGAACCGATGTCGCGGCCCTGGTGCTTGCCGTTCAACATCGGGCCGCCGGTCACCACGATGGCCGGCACGTCGACGCTGGCCGCGCCCATCAGGAGCGCCGGCGTGGTCTTGTCGCAGCCGGTCAGCAGCACCACGCCGTCGATCGGGTTGCCGCGGATCGATTCCTCGACGTCCATGCTGGCCAGGTTGCGCGTGAGCATGGCGGTAGGGCGCAGGTTGGATTCGCCGTTGGAGAACACCGGGAACTCCACCGGGAAGCCGCCGGCCTCGATGATGCCGCGTCGCACGTGTTCGGCGATCTTGCGGAAGTGGGCGTTGCAAGGCGTCAGTTCGGACCAGGTGTTGCAGATGCCGATCACCGGCTTGCCCTGGAACTCGTGGTCGGGGATGCCTTGGTTCTTCATCCAGCTGCGGTACATGAAGCCGTTCTTGTCGGCGGTGCCGAACCAGCCGGCCGAGCGCAGCTGGCGGCTCTTGTCTTTCTTGTCACTGCTCATTCTGGGGTCCTGTATTTGCTTGGGTCTTGAATGCGAAAAGCGGGCATCGCTGCCCGCTTCGTTCTGCTTGTTACTTGTTCTTGTTGTAGACGTCGAAGCACACTGCCATCAACAGCACGAAGCCCTTGATCATCTGCTGGTAGTCGATGCCGATGCCCATGATGGACATGCCGTTGTTCATCACGCCCATCACGAAGGCGCCGATGACCGCGCCCATCACCTTGCCCACGCCGCCGGAGGCCGAGGCGCCGCCGATGAAGCAGGCCGCGATCACGTCCAGCTCGAAGCCGAGGCCGGCCTTGGGGGTGGCGGTGTTCAGGCGGGCCGCAAAGATCAGGCCGGCCAGCGCCGACAGCACGCCCATGTTGACGAAGGTGAAGAAGGACACGCGCTCGGTCTTGATGCCCGACAGCTTGGCCGCCTTCTCGTTGCCGCCCACGGCGTAGACGCGACGGCCCAGCGTGGTGCGGTTGGTGATGAAGGTGTACAGCACCATCAGCGCGAACATGATGATCAGCACGTTGGGCATGCCGCGATAGGTCGCCATCAGGTAGCTGAAGGCGATGATGGCGGCGGCGAACAGGCCGTTCTTCAACAGGAAGAACAGTTGCGGTTCATCTTCCATGCCGTGCTTGGTCTGCTTGCGGCGCGCATGGATCTTGACCAGGATCAGCACCACCGACGCCACCACGCCGACGATCAGCGAGGTCGTGCGGAACTGTGTGTTGCCGGTCAGCTCAGGGATGAAGCCCGAGGACAGCATCTGGAAGGCCGGCGGGAACGGGCCCAGGGACTGGCCCTGCAGCAGCGCCAACGCCATCCCCTTGAACACCAGCATGCCGGCCAGGGTGACGATGAAGGACGGGATCTTGAAGTACGCGATCCAGTAGCCCTGCGCCGCACCGATGATGGCGCCGGCGATGATGCAGACCACCGAGGCGGTCACGAAGTCCCAGCCGTAGTCCACCATCAGCACTGCCGCCAGCGCGCCGATCAGGCCCACCACCGAACCGACCGAGAGGTCGATGTGGCCGGCCACGATCACCATCAGCATGCCCAGCGCCATGATCACGATGTAGCTGTTCTGCAGCACCAGGTTGGTCAGGTTCAGCGGACGCATCAGTGTGCCGTCGGTCATGATCTGGAAGAACGCCATGATCGCCACCAGCGACAGCAGCATGCCGTACTCGCGCATGTTGTTCTTCAGGAAGCTGCCGTAGTCCTTCTTCTCAGCGGGTCCGCCGCCGGCTGCCAGCGACTCTTTCTTGCTCATGTTCATGGTCTCCATGTTTTACTCCTCAGATTCTCTTGTTGCGCATGATGGCGCGCATGATGCTTTCCTGGCTGGCCTCTTCGCGCGGGAACTGGCCCACGAACTGGCCTTCGTTCATCACGTAGATGCGGTCGCACATGCCCAGCAGTTCCGGCATCTCCGACGAGATCATGATGATGCACTTGCCCTCGGCCGCCAGCTTGCTGATGATGTTGTAGATCTCGAACTTGGCGCCGACGTCGATGCCGCGCGTGGGCTCGTCCAGGATCAGCACTTCCGGCTGCGAGAACAGCCATTTGGAAAGCACCACCTTCTGCTGGTTGCCGCCGGACAGGTTGACCACCTTCTGCAGTACGCTGGAGCAGCGGATGCGCATCTGGCTCTTGAAGTCGGCCGCGACCTTGTACTCGCGCGCCTCGTCGATCACGGTACGCTCGGAGACGCCGCCGAGATTGGCCAGCGAAATGTTCTTCTTGATGTCTTCTTCCAGCACCAGGCCGTCGCCCTTGCGGTCTTCGGTGACATACGCGATGCCGTGGCCGATCGCCTTCTGGATGGTCGACAGGTCGACCTCCTTGCCGTGCAGGAAGGCCTGGCCGGTGATCTTTTTGCCGTAGGCGCGCCCGAAGATGCTCTTGGCCAGCTCGGTGCGACCGGCACCCATCAGGCCGGCAATGCCGACGATTTCGCCGGCGCGCACGCTCATGTTGACGTCCTTGATCGCCAGGCGATCGGCATGCAGCGGATGGTGCACGCGCCAGTCGCGCACCTCGAAGATCACGTCGCCGATCTGCGGGTCGCGCTGCGGATAGCGGTCGGCCATCTCGCGGCCCACCATGTGCTGGATGATGCGGTCTTCGCTGATCGGCTCGGCGCGGCAGTCGAAGGTGTCGACGGTGGTGCCGTCGCGCAGCACGGTGATCGAGTCGGCGACCTTGGAAATTTCGTTGAGCTTGTGCGAGATCAGGATGGAGGAGATGCCCTGGGTCTTCAGCTCCAGCAGCAGCTCCAGCAGTGCATCGCTGTCGCTCTCGTTCAGGCTGGCGGTGGGTTCGTCGAGGATCAGCAGCTTCACTTCCTTGGAGAGCGCCTTGGCGATCTCGATCAACTGCTGCTTGCCCACGCCCAGGTCGCCCACCAGCGTCAGCGGCGACTCCTTCAGGCCGACCTTGGCCAGCAGCTCCTTGGCGCGCGCATAGGAATGCTCCCAGTCGATGATGCCGCCGCGCGCCTGCTCGTTGCCCAGGAACAGGTTTTCCATCACCGACAGCAGCGGCACCAAGGCCAGCTCCTGGTGGATGATGATGATGCCCAGGTGTTCGCTGTCGCGGATGTCCTTGAAGGAGCGCACGTCGCCCTTGTAGACGATGTCGCCGGAATAGGAACCGTGGGGATAGACGCCGGAGAGAACCTTCATCAGCGTCGACTTGCCGGCGCCGTTCTCGCCGACGACGGCGTGGATTTCGCCTTCGCGCACCGCCAGGTTGACGTTGTTCAACGCCTTCACACCCGGGAAACTCTTCTCGATGCTGCGCATTTCCAGAATGTTGCTCATGATGCGGACCTCTTGTTTGCCGACCGTCCGTTCGTGGCGGGGCCGGGCTTTTTTGTCTCGTTTGCGTCGGCTTGCCGCCGGCGCAACTTCCTGAATGTAATAGTCCCGCACAGGAGCGGGACTATGCTTTTCTTATGAGTGGTCGTACCGCGAAAGATTCAGCGGGCGGCGCTTGTTGTTGCTTGTCATCGCGCCGCCCGTCTGTACTTACTTGACCTGTGCCTCGGTGTAGTAGCCGCTGTCGATCAGGATAGGCTTCCAGTTCGACTTGTCGACGACGACCGGCTTCAACAGGAAGGAAGGCACAACCTTCACGCCGTTGTTGTAGGTCTTGGTGTCGTTGATCTGCGGTTGCTTGCCGCCCAGCACGGCGTCAACCATGCCGACGGTGACCTTGGCCAGTTCGCGGGTGTCCTTGAAGATGGTCGAATACTGCTCGCCGCGGATGATGGACTTGACCGACGGCACTTCAGCATCCTGGCCGGACACGAACGGGAACGGCTGCGATGCCGAACCGTAACCCACGCCGCGCAGCGACGACAGGATGCCGATCGACAGGCCGTCATACGGCGACAGCACTGCGTTCACCTTGGCGTTGGTGTAGTAGGCCGACAGCAGGTTGTCCATACGGGCTTGTGCGGTAGCCGGATCCCAGCGCAGGGTCGCGACCTTGTCCATGCCCATCTGCTTGGAGCGCACCACCAGCTTGCCGCTGTCGATGTAGGGCTTCAGCACCGACATGGCGCCGTTGTAGAAGAAGAAGGCATTGTTGTCGTCCGAAGAGCCGCCGAACAGTTCGATGTTGAACGGACCCTTGCCATCCTTCAGGCCCAGCGCCTTTTCCAGCGATTGCGCCTGCAGCACGCCGACCTGGAAGTTATCGAAGGTCGCGTAGTAGTCGACGTTCTTGGAGCCGCGGATCAGGCGGTCATAGGCGATGACCTTGACGCCCTTGTCGGCGGCCTTTTGCAGCACGTCGGTCAGAGTGGTGCCGTCGATGGCGGCGATCACCAGCACCTTGGCGCCCTTGGTCAGCATGTTCTCGATCTGGGACAGCTGGTTGGGGATGTCGTCTTCAGCGTACTGCAGGTCGGTGTTGTAGCCCTTTTCCTTCAGGACCTTGACCATGTTGTTGCCGTCGGCGATCCAGCGTGCCGAGGACTTGGTGGGCATTGCCACGCCGACCAGCGACTTCGATTGTGCGCTCACTTGCGCGCTGACGGACATCAGTGTTACGCCCAAGCCGAGCGCCAGCCCGGTCAATACCGATTTGATCTTCATGCCGTATGTCTCCTGTTATTTATAGATGGCGTGTTGTTGTTCTCTACACAGCGCCGCGTTGATCTACTGTGGTTCGCAGAGGTACTGTTTTGCGGCCTCTACATTAATCACTTTACCAATACATTTCTAATGATTTTTTGAGCGTAATGGATATGTTTTTTAGTATGACTCCCTCTATGTAAAGTTATCTTAAATTATCTGAACAAATCCTCGCTATCCCAGCGCCGGCGCGGCTTTCGCCGCCTTGGCCGCCGACGCGGATTTGGCGCGCGCGGCGCCCAGCGAGATGACCCGCTGCGCCACGCAGAAAATGAACAGCAAGGCGCCGATGAAGATCTTGGTCCACCACGAACTGAGGGTGCCGTCGAAGGCGATCAGGGTCTGGATCACGCCCAGAATCAGCACCCCGGTCAGGGTGCCGGCGACGTAGCCATAGCCGCCGGTCAACAGCGTGCCGCCGATCACCACGGCGGCAATGGCGTCCAGTTCCGCTCCCTGCGCATGCAGGCCGTAGCCGGACAACATATAAAAGGAAAACAGTACGCCGCCCAGCGCCGCGCAAAATCCGCTGAAGGCATAGATCAGCACCTTGGTGCGCCCCACCGGCAAGCCCATCAGCATGGCCGACTGCTCGTTGCCGCCGATGGCATAGACCGCGCGGCCAAAGCGCGTGCAGTGCGCCAGCCAGATCGCCACGGCCAGCATCGCCACGGCGATCACCACGCTGGGCGAGACGAACAGTTCGCCGAACTCGATACGCGTCTGCGACATGGCGGTAAACAGCGGATCGTCGATGGTGATGGAGTTGATGCTGATCAGGTAGCACAGCCCGCGCGCCAGGAACATGCCGGCCAACGTGACGATGAAGGCCTGCAGCTTGAAGTAGTGGATCAGCGCGCCCATCGCCGCGCCGAAGGCCGCGCCCAGGCCCAGCACGATGGCGATCACCAGGATCGGGTTCCAGTGCCAGCTCTGCAGCATCCAGGCCGACAGCATGGTGGTCAGCGCCAGCACCGAGCCGACCGACAGGTCGATGCCGCCCGAGAGAATCACGAAGGTCATGCCGATGGCCACCACCAGCAGGAAGGAATTGTCGATCAGCAGGTTCAGCATCACCTGCGGCGAGAGGAAACCGTCGTAACCGGCCGCGCCCGCCAGCAGCATGATCACCAGCAACGCTACCGTCACCAGCGACGTGAACCAGGGCGCCGCCGAAGCGCGGCGCAGGAAGGGAATCGCACTCATGATTTCACCGATTTGAAGATGCGGCGGAATTCCGGCGACTGCGACAGGCAGACCAGGAACACCACGATGGACTTGACCACCATGTTCACCTCGGGCGGCACGCCCAGCGAATAGATGGTGTAGGTCAGGGTCTGGATGATGAGCGCGCCGATCACGCTGCCCACCAGGCTGAACTTGCCGCCGGCCAGCGAGGTGCCGCCCAGCGTCACTGCGAGGATGGCGTCGAGCTCCAGCAGCAGGCCGGCGTTGTTGGCGTCGGCGCTCTTGATGTTGGAGGCGATCATCAGCCCGGCCAGCCCGGCGCAGGCGCTGCAGAACATGTAGACGAAGAAGATCAGCGCCGCCGTGCGGATGCCGGCCAGCCTGGACGCCACCGGATTGATGCCGACCGACTGGATGAACAGGCCGAGCGCGGTCTTCTTCATCAGCAGCGCCAGCAGCAGGAACATCGCGCCGGCGATGTACAAGGAGAACGGCAACCCGAACAGGTAGCCGCCGCCCAGGAAGAAGAACGGCTTGTAATAGACCGTGACGATCTGGCCGTCGGTGAGCAGCTGCGCCAGGCCGCGCCCGGCCACCATCAGGATCAGCGTGGCGATGATGGGCTGCAGACCCAGCGCCGCCACCAGCAGCCCGTTCCATGCACCGCACAGCAGCGCCGCGCCCATGGCCGCGCACAGCGCCCACACCATCGGCACGTTGCTGACGTACTGCGGCGCACCGTCGATCACCACCATCTTGCCGCCGATCAGGATCGCCGCCACCGCGCCGGAAATCGCCACCACCGCGCCCACCGAGATGTCCACGCCGCGCGTGGCGATCACCAGCGTCATGCCCAGCGCCGCCAGCATCAGCGGCGCGGCGCGATTGACGATGTCGACCAGCGCGCCGTACAGGTGGCCGTCCTTGATCTCCAGTCGGAAGAAACCCGGCACCAGGAAGAAGTCGATCAGCAGCAGCACAGCCAGCGCGGCCAGCGGACGCGCCAGCGGGTGGCGCATCAGCCAGGCCAGCGCGGGTTGCGTATTGTCTTGCGTGGTATCAGGTATCAATTTGGATTCCATGGAGGCGCTCATGCGGCTTCTCCTGCGATCACCTGCAGCACCGACTGCTCGTCGAGTTCGCCGCGCTGGTATTGGCCGCAGGGGCGACGGTCGCGCAGCACCAGCATGCGGTCACTGCAGCGGATGACTTCCGGAATTTCGGAAGAGATGAAGAGGATGGCCATGCCCTTGCGGCACATGGCGATGACGAAATCCATGATCTCCTGCTTGGCGCGCACATCGATGCCGCGCGTCGGTTCGTCCAGGATCAGCATGCCCGGATCGGTCGCCAGCCAGCGCGCCAGCAGCGCCTTTTGCTGGTTGCCGCCGGAGAGCGAGCCGATCGGCGTCTCCAGGTCGGCGGTCTTGATGCCCAGCCATTTCACGTAGTCCGAAGCGATCTGGTTCTGGCGCTTCCTCGGCAACACGCGGAACAATCCCTGGCGCGCCTGCAGTGCGAGGATGATGTTCTCGCGCACCGACAGTTCGAGGATCGCGCCTTCCTTCTTGCGGTCTTCCGAGCAGAAACCGATGCCGGCTGCGATGGCGTCGCGCGGCACGTTTAGCTTCACGGTCTTGCCGCCCACGCTGAGCTCGCCGCTGTCGGCGCGATCCGCACCGAACAGCAGTCGCGCCATCTCGGTGCGGCCGGAGCCGAGCAGGCCGCACAGGCCGAACACCTCACCACGGCGCAGCTCCAGATCCTGCGGCGCCAGCATGCCGCGGCGACCGAAGCCGCGCGCCTGCAGGAACACTTCGCCGCGACCGGCTTCATCGGCCGACAACTCCTGCGCCAGCGCCTCGGCGCCGGCTTCGACCTTGCGCTGGTCGACTGCGGTGACACCCACCATCTTGTTGACCAGCTCCAGCCGCGACAACTCGGAGACCGCGTATTCACCTTCGCGCACGCCGTTGCGCAGCACCGTGATGCGGTCGGAAATCTCGTAGGTCTGGTCCAGGAAATGGGTAACGAAGAGGATCGCCATGCCCTGCTCGCGCAGTCGGCGCAGCACTTTGAAGAGCTGCTGCACTTCGGCCTCGTCGAGGCTGGAGGTGGGCTCATCGAGGATCAGCACCTTGGCCGACACCGACAGCGCGCGCGAGATCGCCACCATCTGCTGGATAGCCAGCGGATAGGACGATAGCTGCGCACTCACGTCGATGTCGATCTGCAGTTGCTGCAGCAAACGCTGCGACTCGGCATGCACCGTCTTCCAGTCGATGCGACCGAAGCGGCGCGGATAGCGGCCCACGAAAATGTTCTCCGCCACCGACAGGTTGGGGCAGAGATTGACTTCCTGGTAGACGGTACTGATGCCCAGCGCTTGCGCCTGCAGGGTGGACGAGGGGGCGATCTCGCGTCCGTCCAGCTCGATGCGCCCGCTGTCAGGCTCATACACGCCGGTGAGAACCTTGATTAAGGTGGATTTTCCTGCGCCGTTCTGCCCCATCAAGGTATGCACCTCCCCGGGGAACAAGCGCAAGCCGACGCCGGCCAGCGCTTTCACGCCGGCAAACGCCTTGTCGATACCGCTCAACTCCAACATGGGACGCGCCTGCGTCCCGACAGACATCGTCATTGCAACTCCTGCCAAGATACCAAGGCCCTGACGAAGATCAGGACCCGACGTCGTTCAGCGTTCCTTGAGGCGCGACAAACGACACTGGGTCCCCGCTTTCGCGGGGACGACGAGCAAGGGATCACCTCGAACAACCGAGGGTTCAAGCTCCCTCTTCCCTGTCGTCCTGACGGAGGTCAGGACCCAGCGTCGTTCAGCGTCCCTTGAGGCGCAATCAACGACACTGGATCCCCGCTGTCGCGGGGACGACACAGCGGTGACAGCCAAGACCGCCGACTGCTCAAGCAACTCACCACCCGTCGTTCCTGCGAAAGCAGGAACCCAGCGTCGTTCAGCGACCGTCGAGACCCGACCGACGCCGCGGATGCGATCAATACTTGCGGTTCGGGAATTCCTTGGCCGCGACTTCTGCCGGGAACACGCTTTCTTCGGTGGTGATGCGCTTGGGCACTTCCTTGCCGGCCTTCACGTCCTTGGCGATCTGCATCAGCTGCGGTCCCAGCAGCGGGCTGCATTCGACGGTGACGTTGAGCTTGCCGGCCATCATGGCTTCGAACGCGCCCTTCACGCCGTCGATCGAGATCACCAGGATGTCCTTGCCCGGCTTCATGCCGGCCTCTTCGATCGCCTGGATGGCGCCGATGGCCATGTCGTCGTTATGCGCATAGAGCACATTGATCTTCTTGCCGTCGGCCTTCAAGAAGGCTTCCATCACTTCCTTGCCCTTGGCGCGGGTGAAGTCGCCGGTCTGCGAGCGGATGATCTTGAAGCGCGGGTCGGTCTTGATGATTTCCTCGAAACCGGCCTTGCGGTCGATCGCCGGGGCCGAGCCGACGGTGCCTTGCAGCTCGACGATATTGATGTCGCCGGCCGGCAGGGTCTTGGCCTTCTCCTGCAGCCAGCGCGCGGCGCGGCGGCCTTCTTCCACGAAGTCGGAGCCGATGAAGGTCACGTACAGCGACTTGTCGGAAACGTTGACGGCGCGGTCGGTCAGGATCACCGGGATCTTGGCGGCCTTGGCTTCACGCAGCACGGTTTCCCAGCCGGATTCGACCACCGGCGAGAAGGCGATCACGTCGACCTTTTGCGCGATGAAGGAGCGGATCGCCTTGACCTGGTTTTCCTGCTTCTGCTGCGCGTCGGCGAACTTCAGGTTCACGCCGGCCTGCTTGGCGGCGTCCTTGATCGACACGGTATTGGCGGTGCGCCATTCGCTCTCGGCGCCGACCTGCGAGAAACCCAGGGTCAACGGCTTGTCGGCGGCGAATGCGGGCAGGCCGGCGATGGTGCTGCCCAGGCCGATGCAAATGGCTGCGCCCAGAAGCGCTCTTCTCTTCGTTTTCATGTTTGTCTCCATTGGCCGGAAATCGTCGATTTCCCTGTTATGTGCAAGAAGTGCTTGCGCTGCGCCGGCGGTGCTTAGGTCTTGTTGATGTTCGGCGCGGTGCTGTCTCAAATTGCAGGAAGAATCTGTCCCGTCAATTCGCGGTCAATAGTAGAAGAGCGAAAAATATCCATCCAATGAATTTTTGAAGAAATTCGATATCGTTTCGCACATCGCTGAGCCGGCCTCACCGGCGCTGCGCAAGCGAGCAACGACGCCCCGATTTCACCCAATGCATGCTCACAGTTTTGATATCGCTTGTGTTCTTTTTTTCATTATTCCGCATCAAACCCCGGTGATAGGATCGGCGTGTTTTTTTTGAAGCACATTGCGTGAGAAGACGTGAGTGCGACCTTACGTGAGCAATCCTCTCCTTCATGCGATGGCCTTCCGCGCCACTGACACACAATGTCGTCCGGCACGCGTTGCATCCCATAACAACACAGAGCGAGACATGCCCTCCCGAGCAACCGATGCCCTCTCCGCAGGCTCCAAGACGCTGCCGGAAATCCATACCCTGACCTCCGGCCGCCAGCGGCTGCGCGTGATGCCCACGCTGGGCGGCAGCATCGCCTCCTGGGATTGGCAGCGCGACGGACGGTGGTTGCCGCTGTTTCGCCCGTGGGACGAGCAGGGCGCCAATCTCTACGCCACCGCCTGCTTTCCGCTGCTGCCCTGGTCCAATCGCATCACCGACGGCGGCTTCGAATTCAACGGCAAAAAGCACGCGGTTCGCCCCAACCGCGACGGCGAACCCTATCCCATCCACGGCGACAGCTGGCAGCAGGCCTGGAGCGTCGCGGTGCAGGCGGATGACCGCATGACGCTGGAGCTGGAGTCGGCCCATTTCGACGGCAATCCTTATGTCTACAGCGCGCGCCAGCTGCTGACGCTGCGCGAGAACTCGCTGGAGATCGAGCTGCGCGTGACCAACACCGGCGACCAGACGCTGCCCTTCGGCCTCGGCCTGCATCCCTACTTCCTGCACGACGCCAGGACGCGCCTGCAGTTCCGCTCGCGCGGGGTGTGGCTGTCCGGCGCCGACCCGATTCCCACCGGCTTCGCGCGCAAGTTGCCGCTGAGCTGGGACTACAACCGCCCGGCGCCGCTGGAAGGCCCGCTGGTGGACAACTGCTTCGAGGGCTGGGACGGCCTGGCCATGATCGAAGATCCTTCGCGCGGCCTGCGCCTGCAGATGCACACCACCGACCGCAGCGGCTACACGCTGCTGTACCGCCCACCCGGCCTGGATTATTTCTGCCTGGAGCCGGTCACGCATCCGATCGATGCCTTCCACATGCCCAATCGCCCCGGCCTGATCGACCTGGCGCCCGGTGAGGACATGGTGCTGCTGACCCGCTTCTCGGTATGCGAAACCTGAGCGCCGGCGCCACGAACAAGCAATGACGCAGGCAACACGACACAAGAACATGAACCAAGAAACACACAACGACTGCGCGCTGATCGCGCTGGACTGGGGCACTTCCTCGCTGCGCTGCTACCGCTTCGGCACGCAGGGCGAAGTGCTGGAACGCCGCAGCCATCCCTGGGGCATCATGAACCTGCCGGTGGTGGAAGTGGGCAACGATCCCGAGGCGCCGTTCCGCCTGGCGCTGCAATCGGCCTGCGGTGACTGGATGGACGCGGCGCCCGACGCGCCGCTGATCGCCGCCGGCATGGTGGGCAGCAAACAGGGCTGGCGCGAGGCGCCCTACCTGGCCATCCCGCTGGCGCCGGACCGCATCGGCCGCAAGCTCACCCAAGTGGACACCGGCGCGGGCCGCCCGCTCTACATCGTGCCGGGACTGCTGCAGGTCTCCACCCTGCCCAACGTGATGCGCGGCGAGGAAACCCAGGTCATCGGCGCACTGCGCCAGTACCGCGACGACGAACTGCTGATCGGCCTGCCCGGCACGCACTCCAAATGGGTGCGCGTATCCAACGGCCGCCTGCAGCACTTCGACACCTTCATGACCGGCGAAGTCTACGGCGCGCTGTCGACCCACACCATCCTCGGGCGCACCATGCAAAAGCCGGATGCGCCCGACGACGCCGCCTTCATGCGCGGCGCGCGCGTGGCGCAGACGCCCGAGGGGCAGGCCGGGGTGCTGTCCAACATCTTCAGCAGCCGCACGCTGGGGCTGACCGGCGAACTCGACGGCAGCGCCCAACCGGACTATCTCTCGGGCCTGTTGATCGGCCACGAGATCGCCGCGCTCAAGTCGATCAACACGCTGCACCGCCAGCGCATCGTATTGATCGGCGACGCCGGCCTGTGCCGCCGCTACCGACTGGCGCTGGAACTCTACGGCATGGGCCCGGTGAGCGTGGCCGAGCAGGCCACCGAAGCCGGCCTGTGGCTGCTGGCCCAACACGCGGGGCTGGTCAGTTAAGCCGCCGCCATCAACACTGCAAGCAAGGAATTCATGAACAGCAATCCCAAACGACTCGAAGACGCGCTCGCCGCCACCGGCATGATCGCCATCCTGCGCGGCGTGCGCAACACCGAAGCCGAGGCCATCGGCGCGGCCCTGTATGAAAGCGGTTTCCGCATCATCGAAGTGCCGCTCAACTCGCCCGAACCGCTGGTGAGCATCGCAGCGCTGCGCCGCAGCCTGCCGGCCGACTGCGTGGTCGGCGCCGGCACCGTGTTGAAACCCGAACAGGTGGAACAGGTCAAGGCCGCCGGCGGCGAACTGATCGTCATGCCGCACAGCGATGGCGCGGTGATCCGCGCGGCGCGCGCGGCCGGCATGTACTGCGCGCCCGGCGTAGCCACCGTGACCGAGGCCTTCGCCGCGCTGGACGCCGGCGCCGACGTGTTGAAGATGTTCCCGGCCGAGCAGCTCGGCCCGCAGGTGGTCAAGGCCTGGCGCGCGGTGGTGCCGCGCGACATCGCCCTGCTGCCAGTGGGCGGCATCACGCCGCAGGGCATGGCGGTGTTCCGCCAGGCCGGCGCCTCCGGCTTCGGCCTGGGCTCGGCGCTGTATTCCCCGGGCCTCTCCGCCGACGACGTGCGCCAGCGCGCGCAGGCCTTCGTCGCCGCCTGGAAAGAGCTGGCCTGAGCGCAGGCGACGCCGCACTGAACAACCGATCCACATCACTGAATATTTCCAAGAACGGACAAGCAATGAAAATCACCAAGATCAGCACCTTCATCGTTCCACCGCGCTGGTGCTTCCTGAAGATCGAAACCGACGAAGGCGTCTTCGGCTGGGGCGAGCCGGTCGTTGAAGGCCGCGCCCACAGCGTGGCGGCAGCCGTGGACGAACTGGCCGACTACCTGATCGGCAAGGATCCGCGCAACATCGAAGACCACTGGACCATCCTCTATCGCGGCGGCTTCTATCGCGGCGGCGCGATCCACATGAGCGCGCTGGCCGGCATCGACCAGGCGCTGTGGGATATCAAGGGCAAGTCGCTGGGCGTGCCGGTACACCAGCTGCTGGGCGGTGCGGTGCGCAACTCGATCCGCGTGTACTCCTGGATCGGCGGCGACCGTCCGGCCGACACTGCAGCTGCCGCCAAGAATGCGGTGGCGCGCGGCTTTACCGCAGTGAAGATGAACGGCACCGAAGAGCTGCAATTCATCGACAGCTACGACAAGATCGAACTGACACTGGCCAACGTGCAGGCGGTGCGTGAGGCGGTCGGCCCCAACGTCGGCATCGGCGTGGACTTCCACGGCCGCGTGCACAAGCCCATGGCCAAGGTGCTGATCAAGGAACTGGAACCGTACAAGCTGATGTTCATCGAGGAGCCGGTGCTGTCGGAGAACTCGGAAGCGCTGAAGGAAATCGCGCACTTGACCTCGACCCCGATCGCGCTGGGCGAACGCCTGTACTCGCGCTGGGACTTCAAGCGCATCCTCTCCGAGGGCTACGTGGACATCATCCAGCCCGACGTCTCGCACGCCGGCGGCATCACTGAAACGCGCAAGATCGCCGCCATGGCCGAGGCCTACGACGTGGCGCTGGCGCTGCACTGCCCGCTGGGTCCGATCGCGCTGGCCTCCTGCCTGCAGGTCGACGCCGGCAGCTACAACGCCTTCATCCAGGAACAGAGCCTGGGTATCCACTACAACGAAAGCAACGACCTGCTCGACTACATCCGCGACAAGAACGTGTTCGCCTATGAAGACGGCTACGTGAAAATCCCGCAAGGCCCCGGCCTGGGCATCGAGATCAACGAGGAATACGTCAAGCAGCGCGCCGAGGTTGGCCACCGCTGGCGCAACCCGATCTGGCGCCACAAGGACGGCAGCTTCGCGGAATGGTGATCCCGCGCTTGACGCATTCCCCCGCACGACAACGATCTCCTCAGTAGTGCCTCCAGCCCGGATCCGACTTTGTCGGCCGGGCTTTTTTGTTGCCGGCGCGGTGCGGCGAACGATACTGGATCCCGGCCTGCGCCGGGACCCAGTGTCGTTTCGCTGAGAGGGCAACGACAGAGGAGCGATCAATATGCATGCGTGCAAGCTTGCGCGCCACCCTCACTCATCGGCCAAAAAGATCAGTCCCATCTGAATATTCCATTTAACGGATAGCCGGAAAGCTGGCAAAGTGGCAGCCTTTCGCACTTTTCGTCAGGATTCACCATGAGCCACGGCACCGACTGCAGCAACGCTGCCCAGCCCATCCGCATTGATCGACAGCCGCCGGGCATGCGCGGCGCCACCTGGGCCACCATGGCGCAGTTCTTCGTCAATGGCGCCACCTTCGCCACCTGGGGCGTGCTGATCCCCTCGGTGAAGGAGCGCTTCGCCCTGTCGGACGCGGTGCTGTCGCTGGCCATGCTGGCCGTGGCCGGCGGCGCGCTGCTGACCATGGGGCGCTCGGGCAAGTGGATCGCCCAGGTCGGCAGCGCGCGCGGGCTGATGCTGTCCGGCATCCTGTACGCCTTCACGCTGCTGGCCATTCCGCTGGCGCCGCAGTTCTGGATGCTGGTGGCGCTGCTGCTGGTGTTCGGCACCGCGATGGCGGCCTTCGATGTAGCCATGAGCGTGCAGGCCGCGCTGGTGGAAGGCGGTCGCAGCAAACCCATCATGTCGACCCTGCATGCCATGTTCAGCATCGGCGGCATCGCCGGATCCGCGCTGGGCGCGGTGCCCGGCCTGTCGCCGTTCGCGCATGCCTGCCTGGTGGGCGCGTGCACGCTGGGCGTGGCCCTGTTCGCCAAACGCTTCATGCTGCCCGACGCGGCGCACGACGACGCGACGGCCCAGACCGACGGACACGAGGCCGGCAAGCAGGGACGACGCATGGTGCTGGTGCTGGGCGCCATCGCTTTCCTGGCGCTGGCCTGCGAAGGCGGGATGTACGACTGGGCGGCGGTCTACATGCGCGACGTCGCCATGTCGCCGGCCGCGCTGGTGAGCTACAGCTATGCGGCGTTCTCCACCGGCATGGCCACCGGCCGACTGACCGGCGACCGCATCCGCGCGCGCATCGGCGGCGTGCGCACGCTGGCTTGGAGCGCGGCCACGGGCGCGGTCGGCATCGCCTTTGCGGCGGCCGTGCCGCTGCCGTTGGCGACCATCTTCGGCCTGTTCCTCTCGGGACTGGGCATCGCCAACCTGATGCCGATCTTCTTCCTGGCGGCCGCACGCGTACCGGGGATGAGCGCGGCAGAGAGCATCGCCGCCGTGGCGCGCTTCGCCTATGTGGGCATGCTGCTGGGGCCGGTGCTGATCGGCGGCGTGGCCGAACACCTGAGCCTGCGCGTGAGCTTCGTGCTGGTGGCGCTGATCATGGCCGGCATCGCGCTGTTCGGCGGC
The DNA here is from genome assembly GCF_017814915.1 of Herbaspirillum sp. LeCh32-8. Taxonomy (GTDB): domain Bacteria; phylum Pseudomonadota; class Gammaproteobacteria; order Burkholderiales; family Burkholderiaceae_D; genus Herbaspirillum. The sequence continues at coordinate 119,516 of NZ_JAGIPZ010000005.1, forward strand.
AAGCCGGTGCGCCGCTTCATCTGATCGCCCGCTTGCTCACCTTGTTCATCCTGCTCACCTGACAGCTCAGGCGGCCTTACGCCGCTTGCCCTGCTCCTTCTCTTTTTCACGGGCCGATTCGCCGGCCCGGGCCTGTGCCATCAGCAGCTCCAGAAATGCCGCCGGCGCCGCATCCAGCGCAGCGGCGCCGCTGCGCCCGGCGGCCTTGTGGGTGACGACCAGCTCCCAGCACAACTCGACGCCGCGCAGGTTGACGCAGGCCAGCTTGCCCTTGCGACCCAGCACCACGTCGCGCGGCAGCAACGCCACGCCCAGGCCATGGCCGACCAGGTCGAGCAGGGTTTCCAGGTCGCTCACCTCGAACGCCAGCCGGCGCCGCAGGCCGGCCTCGGCAAAGCCGCGGTCGACCAGCATGCGGGTGCCCCGCCCCTGCTCGAAGTCGACGAATTCCTCCGCCGCCAGCTGCTCCAGCGTCACCGAGCGCGCCGTGGCCAGCCGGTGCCCCTGGGTGCAGGCCAGCACCAGGTCTTCGCAGGCGATGATCTCGGTCTGCAGGCCTTCGCCGCTTTCTTCAATCGGCAGGATGGCGAGGTCGAGCTGGCGCGACGACACCTTCTCGTTCAACTCGCCCGCCGCGCCCTGGCACAGCCGCACCTCGACGCCGGGATGACGGCGGTGAAAGCGCGCCAGCACAGCCGGCAGGTCGACAAAGGACGGCAGGCTCTGCACCGTGCCGATGGCGAGCCGCCCGCGTCGCAGCGCGTTGACGTCGGCAACATCGGTGGCGCCTTGCTCCAGCACGCCCAGCGCGCGCCGCGCGCTTTCCAGGAAGGCGTGGCCGGCGGCGGTCAACGCGACGTTGCGGGTGGTGCGCACGAACAGCGGCGCACCCAGCTCGTCCTCCAGCAGGCGGATCGAGCTCGACAGCGCCGACTGCACGATATGGCAGCGCTGGGCCGCGCGGGTGAAACTCTTTTCTTCCGCCACCGCGACGAATTGGCGCAATTGCCTCAGTTCCATGGGAATCCTGTCAGTTCTTATTGATCGTTGGCACAGATGGATCGCTTCTGAATTATCCATTTTACCCAGTCGGCGCCGCGCGCCAAACTGCAATGCACGAGGATCATGCGGACGCGGCGGCAGGAACTATTGCGCGTCGCAGCAACCGTATCGACATGAACTTCACCCGCGCGCGTCCCACGATTTTTCCCGCGCGATATCAGCCTGCACGGAGCCACGATGGAAAAGATGAACCGGAGAAATTTCATGCACGCCCTGCTGGGCGCCTGGACACTGGCCGCGCTGCCCGGCGCGGCCTCGGCGGCAGCCGCCTCGAGCGCGCCCGAGCACTTCATTCTGGAACGCAACGACTGGGTGCCCAACAACGAGAGGCTGCCGGTCTTGCATTACCGCAACGTGATCGCCGAGGGCGACATCGCCAAGCGGCTGGAGGAGTTATTTGCCGCCAACGGCTGGCCGCCGCAATGGCGCGATGGCGTCTACGACTATCACCACTACCATTCCACCGCGCACGAGGTGCTGGGCATCGCGGCCGGACAGGCCAGCCTGATGCTGGGCGGCCCGGGCGGGCGCACGGTCGACGTTGCCCGTGGCGATGTGGTGCTGCTGCCTGCCGGCACCGGGCATTGCCGCCTCTCGGCCAGCCGCGACTTCCTGGTGGTGGGCGCGTATCCGGCCGGACAGAAATGGGACGTCTGCACCACCGCGCCGGATGAAAAGATGCTGCAGCGTATCCGCACCCTGCCCTTCCCCGACAACGATCCGGTGCGCGGCTCATCGCCGCCGCTGGCGCAGCTTTGGCCGCGCAGCTGATCAAGCGGGCGCAACTTGCCGCGGGCAATTTGCAGGCGGCGCGGCTAGAATAGATGCCTATCGTATGGCCGCAGCTCCCGCGTGCGGCAACCAGGGGAACCAGCAAGCATGAGAAAAGTAAAGCTGCGCAGCGCCGCAGAAATCGCCCAGGCGCGCGCCGCCGGGCAACTGGCGGCGGAAGTGCTGCACATCGTGGCCGAGCACGTCAAGGCCGGCGTCACCACCGATGAGCTGGACCGCATCTGTTTTGAACACATCACCAAGGTGCAGAAGGCCAAGCCGGCCAACATCGGCTACCACGGCTTTCCCAAGACCATCTGCAGCTCGGTCAACGAAGTGATCTGCCACGGCATTCCGTCCGGCCAAGTGCTGAAGGACGGCGACATCATCAACGTCGACGTGGCCGTGATCAAGGACGGCTGGTATGGCGACTGCAGCCGCATGTACTTCGTCGGCCAGCCCAGCGCCGCCGCGAAGAAACTGGTGGAAACCACGTATGAAGCGATGTGCGCCGGCATCCGCACCGTGCGCCCCGGCGCCACGCTGGGCGATGTCGGCCACGCGATCCAGTCGGTGGCGCATCGCGACGGCTTTTCGATCGTGCGGGAATATTGCGGCCACGGCATCGGCACCACCTACCACGACGAGCCGCAGGTGCTGCACTACGGCCAGCGCGGCGCCGGCCTACCGCTGAAGGAAGGCATGATCTTCACTATCGAACCCATGCTCAACGCCGGCAAGCGCCACTCGCGCCAGCTCGACGACGGCTGGACCGTGATCACCGCCGACGGCTCGCTGTCGGCGCAATGGGAACACATGGTGGTGGTGACCGCCAGCGGCTACGAAATCCTCACCCCCTGGCCGGAGCCGTTCGGCGACTATCCGACCATCGCGCAGCGTACTTAGGCCCCTTCGCTTAAGCTCCTTTGCACCATTGTCAGAATGGCAATGACTCTGCAAACGACCACAAGAAGCCTGTGAATACAGGCTTTTTCTGTTTTTACCCTCCCACTGCTTTCCGGTACATTCATGCGTTCAAATCAAATGAACACATGTTCAGTCATAGATATACAGGGGGATAGGGATAGTGAAGCTTCGTACCAAAATCATTTGGCTGTGCGCGACCACGCTGGTGGGGATCCTGGTGATCGCGATGGTCTCGCTCAATACCTTGAAGAAGACCATGCTGGAAGAGCGCGAGGCCCAGCTCTCGCTGCTGGTGACGCTGGCCAAGGCGGCTTCGGAAAAATCCTACGCGCTGGAACAGTCCGGCAAGCTCACGCGCGAGCAGGCGCAGGCGCAGGCCAAGCTGATCATCGGCAGCTACGCCAAGGAGCAGAATTACTTCTTCGTGCGCGGCTACAGCGACGACTTCAACTACGTCCACCCCAACCCCAAGCGTGTGGGCATCCAGGACAAGACCGCCAAGGAAGACGGCGACCGCTACCGCGCCGCACTGGCCGGCAAGGAGATCGGCCTGCTGACCGCCGAGGGCACCCGTCCCAACACCACCGAGAAGGTGCTGAAACTGTATGCCGTCACCAAGTTCGCGCCCTGGGACTGGACCATCGGTTTCGGCGCTTACATTGACGACATCAACCAGGCCTTCTATCGCAATGCGCTGATCCTGTTGCTGATCGGCGCAGTGCTGATGGCCGCCATCGCCAGCATGGCGGCGTTCATGCTGCGCTCCATCCTGCGCCAGCTGGGCGGCGAACCGGCTGCTGCCGTGGGTATCGTCGAACGCATCGCCCAGGGCGACCTGTCCACCGCCATCACCCTGCGCCGCGACGACCGCCATAGCCTGCTGCGCTCCATCGAGACCATGCGCGGCAGCCTGTCGGGTATTGTGGCGGGCGTACGTAACGGCACCGACACGATCACCACCGCCTCGGCCGAGATCGCCGCCGGCAACCTCGACCTGTCCTCCCGCACCGAAGAACAGGCCAGCGCGCTGGAAGAAACCGCCTCGTCGATGGAGGAGCTGACCTCGATCGTGCGCCAGAACGCCGACAACGCGCGCCAGGCCAACCAGCTGGCGATCTCCGCCTCGGGCGTGGCGGCCGACGGCGGCCAGGTGATCGAGCAGGTGGTCGGCACCATGGCCGACATCAACAGCGCCTCGACCAAGATCGCCGACATCATCGGCGTGATCGACGGCATCGCGTTCCAGACCAACATCCTGGCGCTCAACGCCGCGGTGGAAGCCGCGCGCGCCGGCGAGCAGGGCCGCGGCTTCGCAGTGGTGGCCTCCGAAGTGCGCTCGCTGGCCCAGCGCAGCGCCACCGCTGCGCGCGAGATCAAGGCCCTGATCGAGGATTCGGTCGCCAAGGTCGACACCGGCTCGCACCTGGTCGAGGCCGCCGGCAAGACCATGCAGGAGATCGTTTCCAGCGTCAAACACGTGGCCGATGTGGTGGCCGAGATCAGCGCCGCCAGCGTGGAGCAAAGCGCCGGCATTGAAGAGGTCAACCGCGCCATCACGCAGATGGACCAGGTCACCCAACAGAACGCCGCCCTGGTGGAAGAAGCCGCGGCCGCCGCCGCTTCGATGCAGGACCAGGCGGCGCAGCTGGCCCAGCTGGTGAGCGTGTTCCAGCTGCGCGGCTGAAGCGCCGCGCCCGGTCGCTCAGCTGCTCATTGCTTCGTTGTAGTGATCGATGGAAGAATGATCCAGCCGCAGCACAAGGCCGTCGATCACGAGTGAGGGGCAGGCGCGGCACACCCGGCTGCGCCGCCTGCGCGGCGATGCGCCTGCCGCGACAGGCCAACCGCCTCGTAGTGATGCAGCGGTGTCGCCAAAGCCAGCGCCGTGCTGGCCCCAATGCAATGGCAAGTGTTGCAGTCGTCGCGGAACAGGATGATGTTCGCCAAGAAATCCCCCATGAAAAGTGAGTCACCGGCGGTGCGTACGACGGCGGCGGCAAAACGCCCGATCCGTCCACAAGATTGACCTTATCGTTCAGGCGGTTCAGAATCCCGGGCTCGTCGCACCGTTCCGACTCGGTGGCGCTGGGCTCCCGGATCTCCCCCGATGGCCTTGTCCATCTGCCCATCCCCCGAACCGACCGCGTCCGACCTGACCGCCCGTTCTTTGGTACATTGCTGTCGGATCCTTCAAGTCCGGATCGCCCCGCCGCCTCAACCGGCCCTGGCCCAGAAAGCCCGCTCCCGAGGTTCGCCCGCCTCTCACACCCCTGAGAAGCGGACCGGCTGAACCGAAACACGCCGCCGATCGGCTCCCGCCACCCGCGAAAGCCTGGACGCCGGCCTGTTTCCCTGATGGATTCGATGTTGTGCAGCGCCCCGTTTCGGAGCGTCTCTATCATCGAAGCTGCGAGACAGATCGCGCTTCTCGTTTTTGAGCCTTACTCATCATTACGTTTCTTACCTCCTGCGAAGACCATGACACATCAACTTTCCGCCGCCGAGCAACTCCTGCGTGACGCCGCCCGCGAATACCACCGCACCCCGTCGCGCGGCAAGATCGAGGTCCGCGCGACCAAGCCCCTGTCCAACCAGCGCGACCTGTCGCTGGCCTATTCGCCGGGCGTGGCCTACCCCTGCCTGGACATCGAAGCCGACCCGCTGAAGGCCTTCGACTACACCTCGCGCGGCAACCTGGTGGCCGTGGTCTCCAATGGCACCGCCGTGCTGGGCCTGGGCAACATCGGCCCGCTGGCCTCCAAGCCGGTGATGGAAGGCAAGGGCTGCCTGTTCAAGAAATTCGCCGGCGTCGACGTGTTCGACATCGAGCTGGCCGAGACCGACCCGGACAAGCTGGTCGAGATCATCGCCGCGCTGGAGCCGACCCTGGGCGGCATCAACCTGGAAGACATCAAGGCGCCCGAGTGCTTCTACATCGAGCAAAAGCTGTCGGCCCGCATGAACATCCCGGTCTTCCACGACGACCAACACGGCACCGCCATCATCTCCTCGGCCGCCCTGCTGAACGGCCTGGAGCTGGTGGGCAAGGACATCGCCAAGGTCAAGATCGCCGTCTCCGGCGCCGGCGCGGCGGCGATCGCCTGCGTGGAAGTGATGATCGGCCTGGGCGTCAAGCGCGAGAACGTCTACATGGTCGACAGCAAGGGCGTGATCTATGAAGGCCGCCCGGGCGGCCTGGACGCCTCCAAGCAGCGCTACGCCATCAAGACCGAGGCGCGCACCCTGGCCGACGTGGTCAACGGCGCCGACGTGTTCCTGGGCTGCTCGGCCCCGGGCGTGCTGACCGCCGAGATGGTCAAGACCATGGCCGACAAGCCCATCATCCTGGCGCTGGCCAACCCGGAACCGGAAATCCGCCCCGAGCTGGCCAAGTCGGTGCGTCCGGACTGCATCATCGCCACCGGCCGTTCGGACTACCCGAACCAGGTCAACAATGTGCTGTGCTTCCCGTACATCTTCCGCGGCGCGCTGGACTGCGGCGCCACCAAGATCACCGAAGCCATGAAGCTGGCCTGCGTGCGCGAGATCGCCGACCTGGCCAAGGCCGAGACCAGCGATGAAGTCAGCGCCGCCTACCCGGGCAAGGAACTGGTGTTCGGCCCCGACTACCTGATCCCGACCCCGTTCGACTCGCGCCTGATCCTGAAGATCGCCCCGGCCGTGGCCAAGGCGGCGCAGGAGTCCGGCGTGGCGACCCGCCCGATCAAGGACTTCGACGCCTACCGCGAAGAGCTGACCCGCTTCATCTACCAGACCGGCATGTTCATGCAGCCGGTGTTCAACACCGCCAAGCTGTCCCCGCAACGCGTGGTCTACGCCGACGGCGAAGACGAGCGCGTGCTGCGCGCGGTGCAGTTCGTGGCCGATGAAAAACTGGCCGCGCCGATCCTGATCGGCCGCCCGGACGCCATCGAAGCCGGCATCAAGAAGGCCGGCCTGCGCCTGAAGCTGGGCCAGAACGTGCAGTGCTTCGATCCCGCCAACGACCCGCGCGTGGCCCGGTACGCCGCGCAATACCAGGGCGCTGAAGCCGACGTGCGCGCCAGCCGCAGCCTGCTGGCCACGCTGATGGTCAAGGCCGGCGACGCCGACGCCATGCTGTGCGGCCTGGACGGCAACTACGACGGCCACCTGGCCCACGTGCAGAACGTGATCGGCCTGAAGGACGGCGCGCAGGAATTCGCCGCCCTGAACGCCGTGCTGCTGCCGGAACAGACCCTGTTCATCACCGACACCTACGTCAACGACACCCCGGACGCCGAGCAACTGGCGCGCATCGCGCTGGCCGCGGCCGAGGAAGTGGCGCGCTTCGGCGTGCCGCCGAAGGTGGCCTTCCTGTCGCACTCCAACCACGGCAGCTCGTCGCGTCCGTCGGCGCGCAAGATGGCCGAGGCGCACCAGCACTTCAAGAAGCTGGCGCCGCAGATCGAGTCCGAAGGTGAGCTGCACGGCGACGCCGCGCTGTCTGAGGCCATCCGCGCCAAGGTCGGCCTGGGCGACAGCGGCCTGACCGGCTCGGCCAACGTGCTGGTCTGCCCCAATCTGGACGCCGCGAACATCCTGTTCAACGTGCTCAAGACCAGCGGCGGCCAAGGCACCACCATCGGCCCGATCCTGCTGGGCGCAGCCGCGCCGGTGCACGTGCTGACCCCGTCGAGCACTGTACGTCGCGTGATCAACATGACCGCACTGGCGGCCGCCAAGGCCACCGACGCGGGCAAGCGCAACGCCTGAGCCTGACGGTCTGCCTGCAGCCGGCCCGCCTTTGGGTCGGTTGCGGGACCTGCAACACCCCTTCTGCTCTACCTAAACGTCTGATTTCCCTGAAGTTTTTTCCTTTCCGGCAATTTTCCCCGGGAATTTGGACGTTTTCTCAGGCGCGCGCAGATCCCCCGCCTTGAAAAATCCAACCTCCATCCCTATACTTAGCACTCGTCACGGGAGAGTGCTAACAACCCGCCGTGGCTGAATCCCCCTTTTTCATGCGGTGAGGTTTGCTGCATTTGGAAGAAAAACCATTGCAGCCATCGCCGCAATCAAGACTAACTTATTGAAAACTAAGGAGTTCTCATGAATCTTCGCCCTTTGCACGATCGCGTTATCGTCAAGCGCCTCGACCAGGAAACCAAGACCGCTTCCGGTATCGTTCTGCCTGACGCAGCGACCGAAAAGCCGGACCAAGGCGAAGTCCTGGCCGTCGGCAATGGCAAGATCCTGGATGACGGCAAGGTCCGTCCGCTGTCCGTGAAGATCGGCGACCGCGTTCTGTTCGGCAAGTACTCCGGCCAGGCTGTGAAGATCGATGGCCAGGAACTGCTGGTCATGCGCGAAGAAGACCTGTTCGCCGTCGTCGAGAAGTAATTCGGCAAGCGGCCTTTGATCAGGCCGCCGGCAGCACGACATCGCGCCGAGGCGGCTCAAGCCGGCCCGGCGCCACGAATTCAACCGAATTTCTGGAGAATCCAACATGGCAGCAAAGCAAGTTATTTTCGGCGATGAAGCACGCGCCAAGATCGTCAACGGCGTCAACATCCTGGCCAACGCGGTCAAGGTGACCCTGGGCCCCAAGGGCCGCAACGTTGTGCTGGAGCGCAGCTTCGGCGCCCCGACCGTGACCAAGGACGGCGTGTCCGTGGCCAAGGAAATCGAACTGAAGGACAAGCTGGAAAACATGGGTGCCCAGCTGGTCAAGGAAGTTGCTTCCAAGACCTCCGACAACGCCGGTGACGGCACCACCACCGCGACCGTGCTGGCACAAGCCATCGTGCGCGAAGGCTTCAAGTACGTGGCCGCCGGTTTCAACCCGACCGACCTGAAGCGCGGCATCGACAAGGCTGTCTCCGCCATCGTCGGCGAAGTCAAGAACCTGTCCAAGCCCACCACCACCTCCAAGGAAATCGCTCAAGTCGGCTCGATCTCGGCCAACTCCGACGCTGATATCGGCGCCATCATCGCCCAAGCCATGGACAAGGTCGGCAAAGAAGGCGTGATCACCGTGGAAGACGGCAAGTCGCTGGAAAACGAACTGGAAATCGTGGAAGGCATGCAGTTCGACCGCGGCTACCTGTCGCCGTACTTCATCAACAACCAGGAAAAGCAGATCGTCGCTCTGGACAATCCGTTCATCCTGCTGTTCGACAAGAAGATCTCGAACATCCGTGATCTGCTGCCGGTGCTGGAACAAGTCGCCAAGGCTGGCCGTCCGCTGCTGATCGTGGCTGAAGACGTCGAAGGCGAAGCGCTGGCCACCCTGGTGGTCAACAACATCCGCGGCATCCTGAAGACCGCCGCCGTGAAGGCTCCTGGCTTCGGCGACCGCCGCAAGGCCATGCTGGAAGACATCGCCATCCTGACCGGCGGCCAAGTGATCGCCGAAGAAGTCGGCCTGACCCTGGAAAAGGCCGGTCTGGCTGAACTGGGCCAAGCCAAGCGCGTGGAAATCGGCAAGGAAAACACCACCATCATCGACGGCGCCGGCGAAGCCGTGACCATCGAAGCGCGCGTCAAGCAGATCCGTGCCCAGATCGAAGAAGCGACCTCCGACTACGACCGTGAAAAGCTGCAAGAACGCGTGGCCAAGCTGGCCGGCGGCGTTGCGCTGATCAAGGTTGGCGCTGCCACCGAAGTCGAAATGAAGGAAAAGAAGGCCCGCGTGGAAGATGCACTGCACGCTACCCGCGCCGCTGTTGAAGAAGGCGTCGTGCCTGGCGGCGGCGTTGCCCTGCTGCGCGCTCGCGCCAACGTCAAGGACCTGAAGGGCGACAACCCGGATCAGGAAGCCGGCATCAAGATCGTGCTGCGCGCGATCGAAGAGCCGCTGCGCCAGATCGTCTTCAACGCCGGCGACGAACCGTCGGTGGTGGTGAACAAGGTCCTGGAAGGCACCGGCAACTTCGGCTACAACGCCTCCAACGGCACCTACGGTGACCTGGTGGAACTGGGCGTGCTGGATCCAGCCAAGGTGACCCGTTCGGCCCTGCAGAACGCCGCTTCCGTGGCCTCGCTGATCCTGACCACCGACGCACTGGTGGCAGAAGTGGCTGACGACAAGCCGGCCGGCATGCCTGGCGGCATGGGTGGTATGGGCGGCATGGGCGGCATGGGCGGTATGGACGGCATGATGTAATTTGCCTTCCGGCCTGCCGGCCCCGGTTTGTTGGGGCTGCCAACCGAAAAGAAAAACCCGCGCCGGGAAACCGGCGCGGGTTTTTCTTTGGGCGCCGGCAGTCCAGCGCCCGAGCTCACAAGAGTGATCCCCATTCAAGGAGCCGCTATAGGCGCGCCGCCGCCACCCAATATGTCGCTGGCAGCCGCAAAGGTAATGAAAGATGTCGCCGTGCGCGGCCGCAACATTGCATTACAAATCAGGACGAAAAAAATCCGCCGTCACGGCGGATTGCACGGGAAGTCCAAGGCGGCGTCAGCGCCGACGCGCCTCCAGCCATTCGAACACGCCCATGCCGGCCAGCATCGCCAGCACGAAGCCCAGCGCCTTGGCCTCCCCCATCCCCAGCGCCACCAGCGCCGGCCCCGGGCAAAAGCCGGCCGCGCCCCAGCCGATGCCGAACAGCGCGCTGCCCAGCAACAGGCGCGGCGTGATGCCGGCCGCTCGCGGCAACTGCATAGCCAGTCCCAGCAGCGACACGCTGCGGCGACGCGCCAGTGCGAACGCCGCGACGCCCACGCCGATGGCGCCGGCCATCACAAAGGCCAGCGAGGGATCCCATACCCCGGCCAGATCCAGAAAACCCAGCACCTTGGCCGGATCGGCCATGCCGGAGAGCATCAGGCCCAGCCCGAACAGCAGACCGGCGATGAAGGAAATGATCGATGCGCGCACGCTCATCTCAGCCTCCCAGCACATGGCGCAGCACGAACACCGTCGCGAAACCGGCCGCCATGAAGGTGGCGGTGGCAACGATCGAACGCCATGCGCCGCGCGAGATGCCGCAGACGCCATGGCCGCTGGTGCAGCCGCCGGCGTAACGCGTGCCCAGCCCGACCAGGAAACCGGCCGCGATCACCGCCGGCCAGCCGGCGTCGATATGCAAGGCCATGCGCCATCCCCACAGCGATGCCAGCAGCGGCGCCGCCACCAGGCCGGCGATGAAGGCGGCGCGCCAGCCGCGCTCACCGGGGGCCGCGCGCAGCAAGCCGCCGACGATGCCGCTGATGCCGGCGATGCGGCCGTTGAACAGGATCATGATGGCGGCCGCCAGGCCGATGGCAATGCCGCCGGCCAGCGCGGGCCAGGGCGCGAAATGGGTCCAGTCGATGTGCATGGGAAATTCCGGTTCGGGTGGAAGCGCCATTATAGAAAGCGCGGCCCCAAACCAGAACGCCCGCATCCGGGAAGAATGCGGGCGTTGCAGGCCGGCCGGGGAAGGCGCGGCCTGCGGGTACTACAGGGGAAACGTGTTACGCAGGGCGGCGATGCTGCCGGCCGCCCTGTGTCGCGTCATGCGCGGCGTTGATCCATTCGAGCGATCAGAACGAGTGGATGATGCCGGCGTTGACGGCGTTCTGGCTGCTGTCCGAACCAGGAGCCTGGCCGTTGGTCACGCCCGGGTTGTAGGTGTCGGACGCGCGCAGATTGCGGTAGATCGCGTACAGGCTGGTGCGCTTGGACAGGGCGTACTTGGCGCCCAGGTTCAGTTGCAGCAGGTGGCCGTTGGAGGCGCCCACGAAGGTGGCCTTGGTGTACTGCACTGCGCCCAGCAGGGACAGGGCCGGGGTCAGGCCGTAGTTCACGCCGACGTCGAAGATGTCGTTCTTCTCGTTGTTCACGCCGCCGACCAGGAATTGGCCGGTGGTGTCAGCCGAGTAGCTGGCAGCCGACGCTGCGGAGAACGAGGAGGATGCGCCGGCGGTGGCCAGCGGCAGCTTCACGCGCGACCAGGAGCCGTACAGCTTGGCCGGGCCGAACTGGTACGAAGTCGCCAGGGTCCAGGTCTTCAGGCAGGTGTCGCCGGCCGAGCCGGTGGCGTTGGTGCACGAAGTGGCGTTGGTCGAAGCGACGTCGCTGGCGCCCGAGGTGCCGCCCTTCTTGGCCTGGAAGTAGGACACGCCGACGTTGAACGGACCGTTCGAGTAGGCGCCGCCGATGCCGAAGGACTGGCCGGCGGTGTTGGCGCCGGCTTGTTCGCCGAAGCCGTAGATCAGGCTGCCGTAGAAGCCGTTGTAGTTGTTGGTGTTGTAGCGGATCGAGTTGTTGACGCGTTCGCCGTTGGTGCGGTCCAGGTCACGTGCGTGCACCTGGCTGACCATGCCGCCGAAGTCGTTGATCGAGGTGAAGGCCGCGATATCGTCGGTGAAGTCCTTCTGACGACCCAGCAGCACGGTGCCGAAACCGCCCGACAGACCGACGGTGGAGGTACGGCCCCACAGGGTGCCGCCCTGGGCGGCAGCGCCGCTATCCAGGTTGAAACCGTTTTCCAGGTTGAACAGCGCCTTCATGCCGCCGCCCAGGTCTTCGCTGCCCTTGAAGCCGATGCGCGAACCCTTGATCGCACCGGAGTCGACGCCCATGCGGTTGCCGTTGCCGGTACCGGTGGTCGCCACCTTGCTGTTGTACGACAGGCTGGCGTCGATGATGCCGTAGATGGTGACCGAGCTTTGCGCGTGCGCCACGCCGGCGAAGGCGCCGAGCACTGCCAGTGCCAAGAGGGACTTTTTCATGAAGAACTCCAAAGTTGTTGAATTGCTGTTTGATTGTTGGCGGTTCGCTTGCCTATCCAGACCCATCGCCCCGCCCAAGCTTCCAGAGAGAAACATCAAGAAGACTTAATTTATTTAATCAAAATTTATTTTCACAAACAATTTAACTTTTTAATTTTTCCATTTAAAGACAGTTTATGTCTCTTTATTACAACTACAAATTAGAACTTAGAAAGCAATAAAAAATGCCGGCTCGCGATTTTCTGCGCACTGTTTGAAGCAACAACGATGCATATAAACAACACATTGTTGCTCCAACACGCATAGATCACGGCCGGCAAAAAATCCGCAACGTGACTCCGGCAGAACAAAGAAGACCGGAGGCGCCGCGGACGGACAAGCCTGTACTGGGGACATCTCTCACATGAACACCCGGCCCCGGACCGTGCGCGGCGAACCGCACGCGGCCGCCACAGGCTAGCCACTAGGAGCTGATGGCGACGGGCGCGAGCCCTCGCTTGTGCGTACGACTGACTACCGAGGAGGCGCAAGCACGGCCAGACGGCCGACCGCGCGGCTCAATAGTGGAAGCGACACTGGTGCACCACGATGCGGTCGCGCAAGCGCTCGAACACCAGCCTGTGCTCGGCCGTCAGGCGCACCGCGCACAGGCCCTGCAGGCGCAGCGGCAAGCTGGAAACCTGCTGCGGCGGCAGGCTGTCGCCGTCGCGCAGGCGCCGCAACAGGCGCGCGATGCGGCGCGCCAGGTCGCTGTCCTGGCGGCGCCAAAAGGCGAAGTCTTCCTGCGCCATCGGCGTCATGAACAGTTTCATTCGACCTCCGGCTGCGACAGGAACTCGGTGCGCAATTGCTGCAGGCTGCGCACCAGGCGGTCGGCGTTGACGTCGGTGGCGAACAGGTGAGCCGCGTCTTGCAGCGAGCGCCATACCGATTCCTTGACGATCACCAGGTTTTCACCGCTGTCGCGGGTGACGACCACTTCGTCGATATCGGCCAGCTCGAGGATGTCGGTGAGCTGGTCGCTTAGTTGATTGGCGTTGAAGGAGTACATGGTTCCTCTTATTGTTTTTTGCGATGCACGGGTAGCGGCGTGGCCCGCTCCGTGCTCAGGCAGGCGGGCAGGCGCCGGCCCGGCCGGCGCGCCGGCGAGAGCGATCAGGCGCCCTGGTAGAGGCCCTGCGGATCGGGATGCTTCTGGTACTCGACCAGCTCGGCTTGCACCTGGGCGCGGGTCTTGGTGGAGACGAAGACAGGCTCCTTGGGGAAGTCGGCGTCACCCACCGGCATCAGGCCGGCGGCGCGCGCCTGCTTCAGTTCTTCGATGACCTGGGCGCGGGTCTTGGTGGAGACGAAGGCCGGCAGCTTGGGATAGTCGGCATCGCCCACCGGCATCAGGCCGGCGGCGCGCGCCTGCTTCAGTTCTTCGATGACCTGGGCGCGGGTCTTGCCGGGAGCGTTGACGGATTGGGCGTAGGTTTCTGCGGTCACCGCGCTGCTTGTGACAGCCAGGGCGAGGGCAATGAGGAGATGACGGGTGTTCATGATGGACTTTCTTACGGTGCTGCGAATGCAAATTTTGACTGGTCGGCGCCCGGCTGCATTTGCATGGAAACGGCATCAGGCGCTGGTAGCCGCGGAAGAACTGATGTGTCTTTCGGGCCGCAGATGAACTTTAATCTTTACGAAAACATAGAAAAATAACGACACCCGCAAGTGATAATTTCCAAAAGGGGAATAATCAGGGTATTGACGCGCTTTGCTCGCGTTTTTTGAAAAGCAGAGACCGTTGCGCAGGAACGGACGTTCATGCGTGAGGAGAAATGCGCAGGGAAATGGCCAAGCCGGACGAAGGCCTGCGCGTCGACATGGCAGTCATCCCATGTGCCGGGAATCCTGCAAGGTGAGGGCAAGCGCTGTGTCCGCGCATCAACCCCGTCGCCGCAAACCCGCTCCACAGGCGGCTTGGCGGCCGTCCATCAGATGCTCTGGTTATATGCATAGGCGAAAATTTATTTTCCCCTTATAACCGAGCCGACTTAAAATAGCGCCTTCTTATAAAAATATCGATGGCAGTGGAGACTTGTGGTTTTGTTCTCGCCCGCAGCGTCTCCCGATGCCTGCGGCGGCGGATCGAAAAGCACGGGCCCGCTGCCATTTCTATTCCATCATGATCGAAATCCAAGCTGTTACCCAGCGCTTCGGCAGTGTCGAAGCGGTGCGCAACGTCGAGCTGTCGATTCGCAAAGGCGAGATCTTCGGCATCATCGGCCGCAGCGGCGCCGGCAAGAGCACGCTGGTGCGCACCCTGAACCTGCTGAACCGCCCGACCTCCGGCCGCATCATCCTGGACGGCCAGGACCTGACGGCGCTGTCGTCCGACCAGTTGCGCGAAGCGCGCCGCGGCATCGGCATGATCTTCCAGCACTTCAACCTGCTGTCTTCGCGCACCGTGTACGACAACATCGCGCTGCCGCTGGAGCTGGCCGGCAAATCCAAGGCCGAGATCGCCGCCAAGGTCGAGCCGCTGCTGGAACTGGTGGGCCTGACCAAGCTGAAGGACCGCTATCCGGCGCAGATCTCCGGCGGCCAGAAGCAACGCGTGGGCATCGCCCGCGCGCTGGCCAACGATCCCAAGGTGCTGCTGTCCGACGAAGCCACCTCAGCGCTGGACCCGGAAACCACCCGTTCCATCCTCGACCTGCTGCGCCAGATCAACAAGGAACTGGGCCTGACCATCGTGCTGATCACCCACCAGATGGAAGTGATCAAGGACATCTGCGACCGCGTGGCCGTGATGGAAGCCGGCCAGGTCATCGAACAGGGCGAGGTGCTGGAGGTGTTCCGCCAGCCCAGGCATGAGGTCACCCGCGCGCTGATCGGCGACGTGATCGCCCACGAGCTGCCCAAGGGCGTGCTGGCGCGCCTGCGCGAACGCCTGGCCAAGGCCGAAGCTGGCCAGGGCACCGACCACCTGTTCCGCTTCGCCTTCACCGGCTCGGGCGTGGACCAGCCGCACCTGTCGGAAGCGGTGCGCCGCTACAACCTGGATTTCAACATCCTGCACGGCCAGATCGACGAGATCCAGGGCCAGGCCTTCGGCTCGCTGGCGATCCTCGCCAACGGCACCCAGGAAAACATCAACAATGCAATGCAATACCTGCGCTCGCAGGGCGTCGTCGTGGAGGAGCTGAACCATGTCATCTGAACTGATTGATCTGTTCGTCAGCTCCTTCGGCGAAACCCTGATGATGGTGCTGATCTCCGGCGTGGTCGGCTCGCTGCTGGGCATCCCGCTGGGCATCGCGCTGCACCTGACCGACCGCGGCGGCATCCTGCCCAACGTCGCCTTCAACCGCATCGCCGGCCTGCTGGTGAACGCGGTGCGCTCCACCCCCTTCATCATCCTGCTGGTGGCGGTGATCCCGATGACGCGCTTCTTCGTCGGCACCTCGATCGGCACCGCCGCGGCCATCGTGCCGCTGACGATTGCCGCCGCGCCCTTCATTGCGCGCCTGGTCGAAACCGCCCTGCGCGAAGTCGACCGCGGCCTGGTGGAAGCCGCCCAGGCCATGGGCGCGACCACGTGGCAAATCATTTACAAGGTCTTGGTGCCCGAAGCATTTGCTGGTATCGTCGCCGGTCTCACGATCACGTTCGTCAGCCTGGTCGGCTACTCGGCCATGGCCGGCGCCATCGGCGGCGGCGGCCTGGGCGACCTGGGCATCCGTTACGGCTACCAGCGTTTCCTGCCGGAAGTGATGCTGGCCGTGGTGCTGATCCTGATCGTTTTCGTGCAGCTGGTGCAGTCCCTGGGAGACCTGCTGGTGCGCAAGCTCAGCCACCGTTGACAGCGCGCAGTACCGCAACAAACCGCGGCTATCCGCCGCGATTACTACAAAGACAAAGACCGAAAGGAAAGTCATGAACCGTCGTCAGTTGATTCAATTCTTCGCAGGTTTGGGCGTTGCCGCCAGCCTGATCTCCGCTCCCGTACTGGCCGCAGACCAGATCAAGATGGGCGTGACCGCAGGTCCGCACGCCGAGATCATGGAACAGGTCAAGAAGCTGCTCGCCAAGGACGGCGTGGACATGAAGATCATCGAGTTCACCGACTACATCCAGCCCAACGCCGCGCTGTCGGCCGGCGACCTGGACGCCAACTCCTACCAGCACCAGCCCTACTTGGATGCGCAGGTGAAGGACCGCGGCTACAAGTTCATCAGCGTGGGCACCACCATCACCTTCCCGATGGGCATTTACTCCAAGAAGGTCAAGTCGCTCAACGACCTGAAGCAAGGCGCCCGCATCGGCGTGCCCAACGACCCGACCAACGGCGGCCGCGCGCTGCTGGTGCTGCAAGCCAAGGGCGTGATCAAGCTGAAGGCCGACGCCGGCCTGAAGGCCACCCCGCTGGACATCGTCGAAAACCCGAAGAAGGTCAAGATCGTGGAACTGGACGCCGCCCAGCTGCCGCGCTCGCTGGATGACTTCGACGCCGCCGTGATCAACGGCAACTTCGCCGAATCCGCCGGCCTGTCGCCGACCAAGGACGCCATCTCGGTGGAAGCCTCGACCGGCCCCTACGCCAACGTGCTGGCCATCCGCGCCGTCGACAAGGACAAGCCCTGGGTCGCCAAGCTGGTCAAGGCTTACCACAGCCCGGAAGTGAAGAAGTTCGTGCTGGAAAAGTACAAGGGCTCCGTGATCACCTCCTGGTAATCGCCTCCCGCCATCCGGCTGCGGCCGGATACAGCGCATGAAAAAAGCCCACCGCATGGTGGGCTTTTTCTTTGGCGCTCAGGGTTCGGTCTTCAGTCGCGGCGCTCGCGATGATCCGGCGCATTGCGCCAGTCGTAGTCATCTTCCTCGTCCTCATCCTCGGGCGGCAAGGCGTCCGGGTTGTCGGTGGACTGGTAGCTGGCCAGCAACTCTGCGCGCGAAGCCGGCGTCTCCAGCGTGATGCGGCCCAGCGCGCCGCTGCGGTAATCCTGCAGGAACACGTGCGAGGCCTTCTCGAAGTCGTAGTCGCCGCCCTTCAGGCGGAAGCCGCGCTTGGCCGCCACGCCCTCCACCACCGCCACACCGTCCATGCCGTCGGTGTTGAAGCCGTAGCGCGCCTTCAGCAGCTGCGGATAACGCTGCAGCAGCAAGTCGGCCAGGAAGGTGGCGACTTCTTCCTCGATCAGCGCATTGCTGCCCACCGCGTGGCTGGCCGCCAGCATCAGGCCGTCGCTGGGATGCTCGATCTTGGGCCACAGCATGCCGGGGGTGTCGGTCAGCACCATGTTGTTGCCGAGGTAGAGGCGCTGCTGGGTCTTGGTCACGGCCGGCTCGTCGCCCACTGCGGCCACGCGCTTTTTCAGCAGCGCGTTCATCAGGGTGGACTTGCCGACGTTGGGAATGCCCATGATCATCACGCGCAGCGGCTTGAGGGCCGTGCCGCGGTGCGGCGCCACCTGGATCGCCAGCTTGGGGATGCGCGCGACGTCGGCCGGCTTCTTGCACGACAGCGCCACGGCGGTCACGCCCTTCTGGGCGTTGTAGTACTCGATCCAGGCTTGCGTGGCGACCGGGTCGGCCATGTCGGTCTTGTTGAGGATCTTCAGGCACGGACGCTGGCGCGCGTTGCGCAGCTGCTCGATCATGGGATTGCAGCTGGCCTGCGGCAGGCGCGCGTCGACCACTTCGATCACCATATCGACTTTTTCCATGGTCTCCGCCGCCTTGCGGCGGGCAGAGTTCATGTGGCCGGGGAACCATTGGATGGACATGCGGGAGTCTTCTTTCTGATGCGTATTTCGTTTAACCCGCTATTTTAAAGCCCCCGCCCGCCTTTCCCTAAAAAAACCGCCTGCCGCGCATCATGCGGGGCAGGCGCTTGGCTGCGCAACAACAGTTGCCGCCGGATCGAACGCCGATCGGCTCAGGCCTGGCGCGCCGTCATTTGCTTTTCAACAACCCCGACGAAGCGCCACACCAGCCACAGCGCAAGCGCATAGGCCAGCGCCATCATCCCGAAGGCCAGCGGATTGCGCAGGCCCCAGCCGTCAACGCTATGCAGCACCGCGCCCATCACCGCCACGCCCACCAGCGCGCCGATCTGGCGGTTGGCATTCAAGGCGGCGGCGGCGCTGTTGGCGTGGGCGCGGCCGGCCACCTGCATCACCACGGCGGTCATGGCCGGAATCGCGGTGCTCACGCCAAGGTTGGCGGCGGCGCACACCAGCGCCAGCATCCAGTACGGCGTCTGCGGGTGGAAGCCCATGGCCAGCGCAGTGAAGATCGCTCCCACCGACAGCCCCAGCAGCAGCGGCACGCGCGGCCCCCAGTGCGCCGACATGCGGCCCGACAAGAGGTTGCCGAAGAAGATCACCACCATTATCGGCACCAGTTGCAGGCCGGTGTGCAGCGCGTCGACGCCGCGCCCCTGCTGCAGGAACAGCGCCAGGTAGAACAAGTTGCCATACACGCCGAAATTGATCAGGAAACCGATGCCGTTGGCCGCCGCGAACTGCGGCGTGCTGAACAATGCGCGCGGCAACAGCGGCGCGATGCCGCGCAGCTCATGGCGCACCAGGGCCAGCGCCGCCAAGAGCGTAACCGCCAGGCCGGCCAGGATGCGCGGCGAAGTCCAGCCGTACACCGGCCCCTGGATCAGCACGAAGGACAGACCGGCCAGCATCAGCACGCCGGCCACGTGGCTGTACAGATTGAGCGCACGGGCATGGCGCGGCACCGCTGGAATCAGGCGGCGCGCCATCCACAGGCCGACGATGCCGACCGGCACGTTGATCAGGAACACGCTGCGCCAACCCATCCAGTGGATCAGCACGCCGCCGGCCAGCGGGCCGACCGCCGCCGCCGCGCCGACGGTGGCCGACCACACGCCCAGCATGCGGGCGCGCACGCGGTCGTCTTCATACACGTGGGTCAGCAGGCTGAGCGAGCTGGGCATGAAGAAGGCCGCGCCCAAACCCTGCAGCAGTCGCGCGGCGATGAGAAATTCTCCATTGGGCGCCATGCCGCACAGCGCCGACGCCAGCACGAACAGGAACAGGCCGAGCAGGTACAACCGGCGCCCGCCGAAGCGGTCGGCCAGCGCGCCGCCCACCATCAGCATGGCGGCGAAGGTAAGCGTATAGCCGTCCACGATCCAGACCAGGGTGGACAACGGCGCATCCAGGCTGGCGGCGATATTTGACAGGCCGACGTTGACCACGGTCACGTCCAGCATGGCCATGACGAAACCGACGGCCAGCGCCACCAGCGGCAGGATGCCAGCCTTGTGCGTGGCGGCCGGGACAGCGCCGGCAGTCGAAAGATTGGGACATTGTGCGGAAGACATGATGGGTTTCCTGTGCGATGAACAACGCCGGGCGGCCCAAAGTGATGGGCAGGCCGGCGACGATGAGCCGAATTGTAGGCGCCCGGCGCAATGCAATAAATAGGTATAAGATCGGCACCACGATGCAAATTTGCATCACCGATCCGGACCGGAGCCGGACCAAAGGCGACAGGAGCAAACCATGTCAAAAGCCGTGATGGACTGGGACAACGCGCGTATCTACCTCGCGCTCTACCGCGCCGGCACGCTGCGCGGCGCGGCCGAACAGCTGGACATCGACCAGGCCACGGTGGGCCGACGACTGACGGCGCTGGAAAAATCGCTGGGCGCGCGCCTGTTCCTGCGCACCCCGGCCGGCTACGTGCCCACGCCGGCCGGCGAGCTGGCGGCGGCCGCGGCCGAACGCATGGAGCAAGGGGCGGAACAGTTGCTGCGGCAGATGCAGGGCATCGACGAGCGCCTGTGCGGCGTGGTGCGGCTGGCCGCCACCGACAGCGTGGCGCGTCATTTCCTGGTGCCGGCGCTGCAGCAGCTGCGCGAGACCCATCCCGGCATCCGCGTGGTGCTCTCCACCTCCACCCAGCTCACCAACCTGACCAAGCGCGAGGCCGACATCGCCGTGCGCACCGTGCGTCCGGACAGCCCGGATCTGATCGCACGCCACCTGAAACGACTGCACACCGGCATCTTTGCATCGAAGAGTTACCTCAAAAAGCGCGGCCAGCCCGAGCCGGGCACGGCGCTGAAGGGACACGACGTGGTGGCCTATCAGCGCGCGCTGGCGCCGCACATGGTCGACCAGGTCTGCGGCGAATCGAGCGCCAACGCGGACGTGGTGATGGAAGTGAGCAACGGCCTGATCCTGGCCGACTGTGTGCAGGCCGGCATGGGCCTGGGCGAGTTGCCCGTGCATGTGGGCGAGAGCACGCCGGGACTGGTGCGCGTGTGGCCGGAGCGGGCTGAACCCTACGACATGTGGCTGGTGCTGCACAGCGACCTGAACCGCACGGCGCGCGTGCGGGCGGTGGCCGATGCGGTGATCGCGGCCTACGGGGCGCAGTGATGGTTGCGGCGCTGGTTGCGCGCCAGACCAGCCGGCAGAAAACTTACTCCAGGTCCGCCAGCACCTTGAGATGCGCCACCACGCTGCGTCCCAGCGCCGACAGGTTGTAGCCGCCCTCGAGGCAACTCACGATGCGTCCCTGCGCGTGCTCCTTGGCGACCTGCATGATCTGGCGCGTCATCCAGGCGTAGTCGGCCTCCACCAATCCCATCTGGCCCATGTCGTCCTCGCGGTGGGCATCGAACCCGGCCGAGATGAAGATCATTTGCGGCCGGTGCGCATGCAGCGCCGGCAGCCATTTTTCCGTCACCAGCTGGCGCACCGCGTTGCCGTCGGTGAAGGCCGGCACCGGCAGGTTGACGATGTGCCCCTCGGTGGGGCCGTCCCCCGAAAACGGATAGAAGGGATGCTGGAAAAAGCTCACCATCAGCACCCGCGGATCGTGGGCGAAGGCGTCTTCGGTGCCGTTGCCGTGATGGACGTCGAAGTCCACCACCGCCACCCGCTCCAGCCCGTGCACGTCGATCGCGTGGCGCGCGGCGATGGCGACGTTGTTGAACAGGCAAAAGCCCATCGCCTTGTCAGGCGTGGCGTGATGGCCGGGCGGGCGCACCGAGCAGAAGGCGTTGTCGAGCTCGCCGGCAATCACCGCATCGGTCGCCGCCACCGCCGCTCCGGCCGCGCGCAGCGCCGCCTTCCAGCTGTGGCTGTTCAACAGCGTGTCGCCGTCGATGGAGTAATACGGCTCGCCCGACAGCGACAGCGCATGGCTGTGCTCGCGGATGCGGTCAATGGCGGCGGCGCTGTGGATGCGCTCCAGTTCGGCCGGGTCGGCCAGCGGCGCGTCGCGGCGGTCAAGGAACTGGTCGATGCGACTGGAGATCAGTTGGTCTTCGATCGCCTGCAGGCGGGTCGGCGTCTCGGGGTGCCAGTCGCCCATTTCATGGCGCTGGCAATCGGCGTGCGTATAGAAGGCGGTGGTCATTGTTGCTCTTATTGCAAACGGGCAAGCCGCATACGGCCGCCCAGGATGGTCTCGATCGGCTAGTGTACATCCGCCGCAGGCGCTGCGCGCACGCGTAAAGGCGACCGCCATGCACCAGCACAGGGCATACAGCCCATGCGGTATACTTGCAGGCTGTTTTGCCCAAGCCCTCAGCGACCGAAGCCCCTCATGCCGATCACACTGTCTCGCCTGACCTCCCTGCCTTGCGCCTTGCCTGTTGCCCTGCTGTTCTGCTCCCTGTGCGCGCTGCCGCCGGCCGCGCATGCCCAAGATACGCAGACGGGCAAGGCCCCGTCCAAGAACGCCCCGGCGAACAAGACGGCCAAGGACAAGAAGACGGAAAAGAAGTCGGACAAGAAAAGCGGCCAAAAAACCGGCAAAAACACCGACAAGAAAGACAAGAAGCCCCAGGCCAAAAAGAAGGTCGCCCCGGAAGACCAGGGCGAATTCGTCAACTTCAACGAGTGGAAGGAAGTCGCCCGCTTCATCGATGAAATGGTGGAGCGCAACGGCTTCGAGCGCAGCAAGCTGAACGCGCTGTTCGCGCAGACGCGCTACCTCGACACCGCGATCCAGCTGATCAAACCCGCGCCCAGCACCAAGCCCAAGAACTGGGCCGCCTACCGCGCGCGCTTCATCGACGCCACCCGCATCAACGCCGGCGTGGAGTTCTGGAACACCTACGGCGTGGCGCTGGCGCGCGCCGAGGCGCAATACGGCGTGCCGATGGAAATCATCGTCGGCATCATCGGCGTGGAAACGGTCTATGGCCGCAACACCGGCAGCTTCCGCGTGATGGACGCCATCACCACCCTGGCCTTTGACTACCCCAACACCCCCACGCGCGAGGCGCGCATGGCGTTCTTCCGCGGCGAGCTCGAAAACACCCTGCTGCTGGCGCGCGACGAGAACATCGACCCGATGTCGCTGCGCGGCTCCTACGCCGGCGCCGTCGGCTGGCCGCAGTTCATGCCGGGCAGCATCCGCGAATACGCGGTGGACTTCGACGGCGACGGCAAGATCGACCTGCGCAATTCGCCGGTTGACGCCATCGGCAGCGTGGCCCACTACCTGGCCGTGCACGGCTGGCAACGCGGCGAGCCGGTGGCCTTCCCGGTCACGGTCTCGGCCGATAACCAGCAATGGCAGGGCATGCTCAATCAGGGACTGGAAGCCAAGTACACCCAGGACCAGATGCAAGCCGCCGGCATCAGCGGACCGGCGCTGCCGGCCGGCATGCGCTTCGGCCTGGTCGACCTGCAGAACGGCACCGCCCCGACCGAGTACTGGATGGCGACCAACAACTTCTACGCCATCACGCAGTACAATCGCAGCTACTTCTATGCGATGTCGGTGGCCGAACTGGGCCGCGCCGTCGCTGCCGCGCGCAATCGCCAACCGGCGCAATAAACTTCCGCGCGGCCTGCCCGCGCACGTGATCCGCCACCTTTAGACGCAACAATGAAACGCATTGCACCCTTGGCCTCGACGCTGATGCTGACGCTGGCCGGCACCTCCCTTGGCCTTTCCAACGTCGCGCGCGCCGCCGACGGCCGCGAAGAATCGGGCGACAGCCTGCCCACCGTCAATGTCACCGCCAGCGGCGTCGGCGCAAAGGAAGCGCGCGCCCGCTCTTCCTCGGTGGCCGGCTTCGACGACGCGCCGCTGCTGGACACACCGGCCTCGGTGGCAGTGGTCACACGCGAGCAGATGAGCGACCAGCAGTCGCGCCTGCTGTCGGACGTGGTCAAGAACGACGCCTCCATCGGCGAGAACTACGCGCCGGTCGGCTATTACGAAAACTTCAGTATCCGCGGTTTCGCGCTGGATCCCGCCAGCGCCTATCGCATCGACGGCCTCACCGCGGCCGGCGAACAGAACATCGCGCTGGAAAACAAGGAGCGCGTGGAATTCCTGAAGGGCGTGGCCGGCCTGCAAGCCGGCGTGGTCGCCGCCGGCGGCATCGTCAACTACGTCACCAAGCGCCCGGCCGACGTGCGCTCGGTCACGCTGGGCACCGACTCCAACGGCTCGCGCTACCTCGCCACCGACCTCGGCGCGCTGTTCGGCGAACACAAGCAGTTCGGCCTGCGCATCAACGCCGCGCATGAAGACATCCATTCCTACGTGAACAACGGCGACGGCTGGCGCGACTTCGCCTCGCTGGCCGCGAGCTGGGCCATCACCTCCAAAACGCTGCTGCAGTTCGACGCCGAATACCAGCAAAAGGCGCAGCACTCGGTCGCCGGCTACCAGCTGCTGGGCGGCACCACGATCCCGTCGGGCGTCTCGCCTTCGACCATGCTCACGCCGCAATCCTGGGCGCAACCGGTGCGCAATACCTCGCTGAACTATCGCCTGCGCCTGGACACCGAATTCAACAGCGACTGGCGCGGCTATATCCAGGCCGGGCGCAGCCGGGCGGTGATTGATGACAACCTGGCCTTCCCCTACGGCAGCGGCAGCTTCGCCTCCACCTCGTTCGCCGCCAACGGCGACTTCGACGTCTTCGATTACCGCGTGCCCAACGACGAGCGTCGCAACGATGAAGTGCAGGCAGTCGCCACCGGCAAGTTCTCCACCGGTTTCATCAAGCATGAACTGAGCATGGGTGCGGCGATGTTCCGCCGCATCATCGACAAGCCGACCGGCGTCAACGAGCTGGTCGGCGAAGGCAACATCTATACCGGCACGCCGGCCCTGACGGCCTCGACCGCCACCGCCGGCCCTGCCTATCGCAACCTGGACAGCCGCCAGAAAGCGCTGTTCTTCAGCGACCGCGTGCAGTTCTCCGAACGCTGGCAGGTCATCGCGGGCGGGCGCCAGGTGTGGCTGAACGAAGACGCCTTCAACAGTGACGGCAGCGTCAATCGCCATACCGCGCGTAATTTGTTCCTGCCGCAACTGGCGCTGGTCTTCAAGCCGCAAGCAAACATGTCGATCTACGGCGGCTATGCCGAGACGCTCTCGCTGGGCAGCATCGCGCCGTTCTGGGTCAGCAATGCCAACGCCGTGTTGCCTCCCTCGGTGGCGCGCCAGCTGGAGACGGGCGTCAAGTACGACGTCACGCCGGACCTGAACCTCACCGCAGCGGTGTTCCGTATCCGCAAGGCCTACGAGTATCAGCAGCCTGACAGCAGCACGGCCGGTTTCACCTACGTACAGCAAGGCAAGCAGACCAACACCGGCATCGAGCTCGGCGCCAACGGCAAGCTGACCACGCGCCTGCAGGTCGGCGCCAGCGTGGCCGTCACGCGTGCGCGCGCCAGCGGCACAGGCACCAGCGCCTACGACAACCAGCAAGCCGTCAACGTGCCGCGCCTGCGCAGCGCCGTGTATGCCGACTACGCCATCCCCGGTGTGGACGGCCTGAACGTGATGGGCAGCTGGCTCTACAGCGGCAGCAAGCCGGTCACGCGCGACGGCAGCGTCAGCCTGCCGGCGGTGCATGTGTTCAATGCCGGTCTGCGCTACAAGCTGCGCCTGGGTGGCCACGAAGCCACGCTGCGCGCCAACGTGGACAACCTGTTCGACCGCCGCTACTGGAAGGATGCCGGCCAGTACCTGGGCGACAGCTACATCCACCTGGGCGCGCCGCGCACCGTGCGCCTGTCGCTGCAATACGATTTCTGAGCGACATGGAAGCGGCTTCCCATCACCTCACCCGCGTGATCAGTCACGGCATGGACTACGATGCCGTGATCTCCGACTGGCCGGCGCTGACCTCGGCCGAGGTGGCGCGCGTGCTGCGCCACTACCCGGAGGCCGGCAAGCCGCAGCGTCTGGAGTGGCACAGCCCGCGGCCGTTCTCGGCGGCCTGCGTGATGCAGACCGAGACCGGCGAGATCGTGGTCAAGCGTCATCACGTGCGCGTGCGCGACATTGCCGCCTTGCAGGAAGAACATCGTTTCATCGCCCATCTGCATGCGCGCGCGCTGCCGGTCAGCACCGCGCTGTCGACCGAAGACGGCGCCACCGCGCTGGCCGACGAGCATTGGACCTATGAAGTGTTCCGGCTGGCGCCGGGGGTGGACCTGTATCGCGACGCCATGTCGTGGACGCCCTTCACCAGCCGCGCGCACGCGCATTCGGCCGGACACATGCTGGCGCGCCTGCACCAGGCAGCGCAAGGCTATGAGGCGCCGGCGCGCGCGGCGCGCCCGCTGATTTCCAGCTTCACGATCTTTTCGCAGGAAGACCCGGTACGCCCGCTGCAAGCCTATATCGAGCAGCGCCCGGCGATCGCCGACTACCTGGCCGAGCGCGGCTGGCGCGGCGAAGTGGCGCAGCATTTGCTGCCCTTCCATGCGCAGCTGAAGCCCTATCTGGATGAAATGGTCCCGTTGTGGACCCACAATGACTGGCACGCCTCCAACCTGCTGTGGAGCGATGCCTCGCCGCAAGCCGGCGCGGTGAGCGTGCTGGACTTCGGCCTGTCCGACCGCACCTGCGCGCTGCATGACCTGGCCACTGCGATCGAACGCAACATGGTGGAATGGCTGGCCATCCCGCACCGGGCGGAACAGCTGATCCACCTCGACCTGCTCGACGCCATGCTGGACGGCTATGCCTCGCTGCTGCCGCTGACCGCCCGCCAGCTACGTGCGCTGGCCGCGCTGTTGCCACTGGTGCACGCCGAGTTCGCGCTGGCCGAACTGGATTACTTCCACGGCGTCACGCAGTCGCAGCAGAATGCTGCACTGGCCTACGACACTTACTTCCTGGGCCACGCGGCCTGGTTCAACACGCCGGAGGGGCAGCGCCTGCTGGATCATTTGCGCCGGCGCGCCGATGCAGCGGCTTGAACCGGACGTTGCCCCGCCGACGTCGCGGCGCGGCGAATGCCACTGGGCTCCTGCTTTCGCAGGAGCGACGGGGATTGAGTGATAGCTAAGAAGCTGTTGTCGCGACCGCCGCAGCAACGGCAGCGAGGCGATGACATCAGCGACAAGGATTCGGACGTGCGTCGCGGGTCAAGCCCGCGGTAACCAGGAAGTCATGCCCCCGAAGTCGTCCCTGACCTGTCGTTCTTGCGAAAGCAGGAACCCTGCGTCGTTGAACTGCGCAAACCGGCTGGCTGGGCATCAGCCGCTCAGCCGAAATCCTTGATCGTCTCCGGCTCGATGAGCACCATGTTCTCATTGGCGCCCAGCCATACCTGCCCGTCCTGGATCGTGCATTGCAGCTGCATGGTGCGCTGGGCCAGCGCCGCCAGCGCTTGGCTGGCGGCGGCGGGAATGTTGACGACCTTCAGGTTCTTGGCGCGTTCGACACGGCTGCCGGTCTGGTTCCACCAGATGTTGGACACGCTGCTGTAGCTGTACACCAGCACCTTGTCGGCACGGCCACAGGCCTTGAGGATGGCGCGGTCGTCCGGCTGGCCGACTTCAACCCACAGGTCGATGGCACCGGTCAGGTCCTTCTGCCACAGGTCAGGCTCTTCCACGTCGGACAGGCCCTTGCCGAAGGCCAGCGCCTCGCTGGCGTTGAGCGCGAAGGCCAGCACGCGGATCATCATGCGTTCGTCGGTTTCCGACGGGTGGCGCGCGATGGTCAGCGCATGGTTGTCGTAATAGTGCCGATCCATGTCGGAGATCTGCAGTTCGGCCTTGAAGATGGTGGATTTGAGCGCCATGAAAAAATCGTGATGAATCTGATGGATGCCGGTGAGGGCGATGGCGGCTGCGCCGCCGAAGGTTCGCAAGCATAGCCGATCTGCGCCGCGGCGTCGCGCCTGCCATGGCGGCCATGCGACAATGACGCATGAGCAACGCATCCCCGACATCCCCTTCCCGCAGCGACGACGAGGTCATCAATCTCACCCGCGCCTGGCTGGAACAAGCCGTGATCGGCCTGAACCTGTGCCCGTTCGCCAAGTCCGTGCACGTCAAACAGCAAATCCGCTACAAGGTCAGTCACGGCCTCGAATGGGATGCGCTGGCGCAAGACCTGGAGCAGGAGCTGGCGCTGCTGGCCGCCGGCGATGCCGATGAGATCGACACCACGCTGCTGATCATCCCGCTCGCATTAGGCGATTTTCTCGAGTACAACGATTTCCTGGAGTGGGCCGACCGCATCCTGGAACGCATGGGTCTGCAAGGGGAGCTGCAGATCGCGAGTTTCCACCCGGCATACCAGTTCGCCGACGCCGAACCCGACGATATCGAGAATTACAGCAACCGCTCGCCTTTTCCCATCCTGCATCTGTTGCGAGAAAGCAGCATCGACCGGGCGGTCGCCGCCTATCCCGACGCCAGTGCCATCTTCGAGAAAAACATGGCTACCTTGCGGAAATTGGGCCTAACAGGCTGGAATGCGCTGCCATTTGTCGTGTCAGACCGACAAGCCTAGCAAAAATCGAAAAAATACTGTTAATATCTGTTACAAATTCGAAAATGGGTTTCTGCAACTATTGTGGAAATGAATTTTCTGACGAGATGAAAAATGTGCAATTATTTCTATCTAGACATAGAATTAGTTCTAATGCGCATTACATCAACGTGCATCAGGTCAGAGAACCCCATACCGCTTTTTGAAGTCGTTCTTTGATAGGGCTAGTCGCTATCAGGCAGAAAAAGGGCTCACAGCTCTGCTCTCCGATAGAGTTAGTCGCGTTTTGCAGTTTTACCAACAATTAATGCTTAGGCGCTCAGCCTTCACAAACATCTGCATAATGGAACGTCCCGATCATGACTACCACTACCGATATCGCTGAATCCAATTCCATTTCCGATCAGGTCAACTACGATCCGAACCACCTGCTGGACGCCCTGATCGAGAAGCTGCACCTGAAGAACGACGCCGCGCTGTCGCGCGCCCTGGAAGTCGCTCCTCCGGTCATCAGCAAGATCCGCCACCGCCGCCTGCCGGTCGGTGCGTCGCTGCTGATCCGCATGCATGAAGTGAGCGAGCTGTCGATTCGCGAACTGCGCGAACTGATGGGCGATCGCCGCGAAAAATTCCGCATCAGCGACAAGCAGTTCAAGCCGAAGCCCGCCGGTGCGCCGTCCACCGCGCCCACTTCCGGCAGCGCCGAATAAGCCCGGGCCGCAAGGCAGCACTGATGCAGCAACAAAAAACGGAGCCCACGGCTCCGTTTTTCATTTGATACACACCCGCCGGCCCCGCCCGCTGCCTTAACCTGCGCGGGCCAGGCCCCGGGCTCAGGCCGGGAACACGCCGGTCGACAAGTAACGGTCGCCGCGGTCGCACACCACGAACACGATGGTGGCGTTCTCCACCTGGTGCGACAGGCGCACCGCCACCTCGCAGGCGCCGGCGGCCGAGATGCCGCAGAACAGGCCCTCGGTCACGGCCAGCTTGCGCGCCATGTTCTCGGCATCGGCCTGGCTGACCGACTCGGTCTGGTCCACGCGCGACTTGTCGAAGATCTTGGGCAAGTACGCTTCCGGCCATTTGCGGATGCCGGGAATGGATGAGCCTTCCTCCGGCTGCGCGCCGACGATCTGCACGTTCGGATTTTTTTCCTTCAGGTACTGCGACACGCCCATGATGGTGCCGGTGGTGCCCATGGCGCTGACGAAGTGGGTGACGGCGCCCTTGGTGTCGCGCCAGATTTCCGGGCCGGTGGTCTCGTAGTGGGCCAGCGGGTTGTCCGCATTGGCGAACTGGTCGAGGATCAGGCCCTCGCCGTTCTTCTGCATCTGGTCGGCCAGGTCGCGCGCGTATTCCATGCCGCCGCTCTTGGGCGTGAGGATGATCCTGGCGCCGTAGGCGGCCATGCTCTGGCGGCGCTCTTCGGACAGGTTCTCAGGCATCAGCAGCACCATCTTGTAGCCGCGCATGGCGGCCACCATCGCCAGCGCAATGCCGGTGTTGCCGCTGGTGGCTTCGATCAGGGTGTCGCCGGGCTTGATCTGGCCGCGCGCCTCGGCACGGGTGATCATGGAATAAGCGGCGCGGTCCTTGACCGAACCGGCCGGGTTGTTGCCCTCGAGCTTGCCCAGGATGATGTTGTTGCGGCGCTTGGCTTCTTCGCCGCCGATGCGCGGCAGCTGGATCAGCGGGGTATTGCCGATGGTCGATTCGATGGTCGGATAGGACATCTGCTTTAGCTTTCCTTGCGCGATCGTGGTGGATCGTTCTTTGGTCGAAAGGGTCATTTTAATATGACTCTTTATCATGTGCTGCCACGCCAACCTAACAAGATGCTTATATAGATATAGCCAATTCGTTTAAAGCCGATGATGGCCTACACTGGCAGCAACAAGGGCGCCCACACGACAAATACAAACGCCGCGCCTCCCCCCCTGCGCAAGCCCACGGAGACAGCATGCACACCCATCAGATCACCAACCAGGTTCCCGACCTGAAGGACACCAACCTCTTCTCTACCGACCTTGCGCTGAGCGAAGGCGTGCAACGCGAAGGCGCCGGCTGGCACGCCTGCACGCTCTCCAGCCAAGGCGCCGAACTGGGCAGCGCCGAAGTGATCGGGCTGGCCGAACTGGCCAACCGCCACACGCCCGAACTGCGCACGCACGACCGCACCGGCCACCGCATCGACGTGGTCGACTTCCATCCGTCCTGGCATGCCCTGCTGGAGCTGCTGCGCCGCGCCGGCCTGCATGCGCTGCCGTGGATGCAGCCCGGCGACGGCGCCCACGTCGCGCGCGCCGCCGGCTACTTCATGCACGGCCAGATCGAGGCCGGCTCACTGTGTCCCACCACCATGACCTTCGCCGCCATCCCGGTGCTGCGCGAGGAGCCGGCGCTGTTCGCGCAACTGCGCACGCGCCTGTTCGCGCGCGAGCACGACGGCCGCGACCTGCCGATCCAGCAGAAGCGCTCGATCCTGATCGGCATGGGCATGACCGAAAAACAAGGCGGCTCCGACGTACGCAGCAACGCCTCCATCGCCATGCCGATGGACCCGTCGGCGCAGGGCCGCGGCACGCCCTATTTGCTGTCCGGCCACAAGTGGTTCTTCTCGGCCCCGATGTGCGATGCGCACATGATGCTGGCGCGCACCGAGAACGGCCCGTCCTGCTTCTTCGTGCCGCGCTGGTTGCCCGACGGCGCGCGCAACCCGATCCTGATCCAGCGCCTGAAGGACAAGCTCGGCAATCGCTCCAACTCCAGCAGCGAAGTCGAGTTCGACGAGGCCATGGGCATCATGGTCGGCGACGAAGGCCGCGGCATTCCCACCATCATCGAGATGGCCAACCACACCCGCCTGGATTGCGTGATCGGTAGTGCCGCGCTGATGCGCCAGGCGCTGGTGCAGGCGCTGCACCATGCGCGCCATCGCAGCGCATTCGGCAAGGCGCTGGCCGAGCAGCCGCTGATGCGCAACGTGCTGGCCGACCTGGCGCTGGAGAGCGAAGCCGCCACCGTGCTGATGCTACGCCTGGCGCATGCATTCGACGCGCCGGACGATCCGCTGCAGCGCGCCTGGAAGCGCATCGTCACGCCCGCCGCCAAGTTCTGGATATGCAAGCGCGCGCTGGAGTTCGCCGGCGAATGCATGGAAGTCTGGGGCGGCAACGGCTATGTGGAAACCGGGCCGATGGCGCGCCTGTATCGCGAGGCGCCGGTCAACTCGATCTGGGAAGGGTCGGGCAACGTGATGTGCCTGGATGTGCTGCGCGCGGTCGAGCGCGAGGCGCAGGGCTTTGCGCTGTTGCTGCAGCAGCTGGAGCAAGCCGCCGCCGGTCATGCTTTGCTGGCGCAGCGCGTCGACGATCTCAAGCGCATGCTAGCCACGCCGCCCGAGCAGCGCGAAGCGCTGGCCCGCCGCTTCGTGCAGCAACTGGTGCTGGCGCTGCAAGGCATGCTGATGCTGCAGCATGCCCCGGCGCCCAGCGCCGACGCCTTCATCGCCGCGCGCAGCGACGCCGACGGCGGCCGCGTCTACGGCACGCTGGGCGGCGCCAGCATCGCCGCCCAGCAAGGCATCCTGCTGCGCGCCTGGCCGATGAAGTGAGGCGCCATCAGCGCCGTTACAGCTCCAGCACCAGCCGCTCCTGCCCGGCCCAGGACACGCAGGTGCACATGCCCTGCGCGCGCATCGCCGGCGTCAGGCAGACGTCGCGATGCAGCGGTTCGCCTTCCACTACCTGGGCATAGCAACTGCCGCATTCCCCGCGCTTGCATTCGTAGGAGACGAATACGTCGGCCGCAATCAACGCATCGAGAATCGAGGTGCCGGGCGCGACTTCCACCGTCATCTGCGACAGGCTCAACTCCACCGTCAGCGGCGCATCCCCTGCCTGCGCGCGCGCGCCGAAACTCTCGAAGTGCAGCGCCTGCGCCAGCCAGCCCAGCCGCGCCCCGGCCTCGGCCAGCGCCTGCAACAGCGTCGCGGGGCCGCAGGCATAACAATGGTCGCCGGCACGATACTCGCCCAGCAACTGCGCCGGATCGGCCCTCCCCGCTTCGGCGGAGAGGTGCTGCAGCAGCGTCGCCGCCGGCAATGTCTGCAAGTCTTTCTGCAGCACCAGCCGCTCGGCGCTGCGCGCCAGGTAGTGCAGCGTGAATGCCCGCCCTTGCGCCTGCAATGCATGCGCCATCGAGACCATGGGCGTGATGCCGATGCCCCCGGCCACCAGCAGGGTGCGCCCGCCATCCCTGGCCGGCGCCAGCGGAAAACTGTCGAACGGGCCATCCACCTCCAGCGCGACGCCGACGGCAAACTCGTCGTGCAGGCTCACTGATCCGCCGCGGCCGCCTTCCTCGCGCTGCACGGCAATACGGTAGACCTGCGCCTCGCCGGGCGCCCCCACCAGTGAATAATGCTTCTCGTGCTCGCGGCCCTGGCTGTCGGCAAAGCGCAGCACGATATGCGAACCGGCGCGCCACGCGGCCAGCGCTGCGCCGTCGGCGCGGCGCAGCTGAAACTCCTTCACGGCCGCGCCGTGGTCGATGATGTTGTCGATGGTGTAGCGCATGATGAATCCTCGGGTGAAGTCAGATGGTTCGGACCATTCAAATCGGTCAGGCCGATACCGGCGGGTTGAAGGGAGAGGCGTCGAGGTATTCCCACTCGAGCGGCTGCAGCGCCTCGCGCAGGATCCACTGCTCTACCGTGAACTCGAAGAAGCGGCCGGTGCCGCCGGTGTCGTTGCCCGGATCGGGTTGATCCCACAGCACCGATCCCGTGCCGGTCAGCTGCAGCAAACGACCGCCGGCGAAATCGGGAATGCACAGGCCGGCGCGCGGATCGAGCCGGAAGTTGCCAAAGGTGTTGAACATGCTGTTGCCGTTGAAGTCGGGAATGCGCAAGGTGCTCTCGTCGACGATGTGGACGAAGCCCACGCCGCCGCCGCGATGCGAGGCATCGGCGCCGGCCCCTGCATGGCGGCTGGCCACGAAGAGCGTGTCGGCGCCGCGCACGATGTCTTCCACGCTGCCGCGCAGCACCCGGCCGCGCGCCGCCCGCGCCGGCAAACTCACCTCGCCCATCGAGCGCAGGTGGCGTCGCTGGATGTAGCGCGGGCAATTGGGATAGGCCTCCTGAATCGCCACCTCCATGCCGTCCTCATCCAGGCGACTCACGTTGCCGTTGACGCGGTAACGGCGACGACTGCCCAGCTCGATGAAGAGCATGCCGAGATCCTTGTTGTGCGCGATGTTGCTCCACAGTGGATCGTCCGGATCGCGCAGCGCTGCGGGAATGTCAAAGCTGATCGCGCTGCCGTCGCCGGTATGCATGAAGCCGGGCTTGCCGAACACCAGCGAGGCCCAGAGCCGCCCGGTCGCGTCGACGCTGCC
The DNA here is from genome assembly GCF_017814915.1 of Herbaspirillum sp. LeCh32-8. Lineage (GTDB taxonomy): Bacteria > Pseudomonadota > Gammaproteobacteria > Burkholderiales > Burkholderiaceae_D > Herbaspirillum. Next base: position 153,122 of record NZ_JAGIPZ010000005.1, read on the forward strand.
CAGCGCCGCCATGAACTGCTTGGCAATAAAGGGGCGCGCGCCGGCAATCACGGTGGCGCTCACCATCGCCGCATTGCGCGCGGCAATCGACGCTTCGCCGGCGTTGTCTTGCGCCTCGCGCTCGCCGGGGTGAAAGATGTGTTGCTTGTCCATGCTGCTCTCCTGTGCTGCCGGCAACGACGCCGGAGGCGCCGCCCTGCGGTTTGCTGATGGACGGATTTTGCGAAATAATGCGGCGAACAAGAATAGGCGTCGATTGCAAATCAGTATTTCGCAGGGAGGAACAATGGATCAGATCCACTTGATGAACGTCTATGTTGCAGTCGGGGAAGAAGAGAGTTTCGCCGCTGCCGCACGGCGCCTGGATTTGTCGCCGGCCGCCGTGACGCGCGCCGTCTCGGCGCTGGAGGAACGACTGGGCGTGAAGCTGCTGGTGCGCACCACCCGCTACGTCAGGATGACCGAGGCCGGACGCCGCTACCTGGACGACACCCGCAACATCCTGGCCAGCATCGAGGAAGCCAACGAGGCCGCCGCCGGCATCAACGCCGCGCCGCGCGGCAACCTCACCGTCACTGCGCCGGTGCTGTTCGGCAAGTTGTTCGTCACGCCCAGCATCGTGCAGTTCCTCAAGCAATACCCCGAGGTCGAGGTCAGCGCGCTGTTCCTCGACCGTCTGGTCAACATGATGGACGAGGGAGTGGATGTGGCCGTGCGCATCGGCCACCTGCCCGACTCCAGCCTGAAGGCGCTGCGCGTGGGCCAGGTGCGCCGCATCCTGTGCGCCTCGCCCGAGTATCTGGCGCAACACGGCACGCCGCAGCATCCGGCCGACCTGCTGCGCCATACCGTCATCGCCGCCAGCGGCGTCTCACCGCGCGTGGAGTGGAAATTCGGCGCAGTCGACGACCCCACCATGGTGCGCATGAAGCCGCGCCTGACCGTCACCAGCAACGACGCCGCCATCGAGGCGGCGACCGCCGGCTTGGGCATCTGCCGCCTGCTGTCCTACCAGATCCCGCGCGAGCTCGACAGCGGACAACTCCAGGCCATCCTCTCCGACTACGAAGAGTCCCCCTGGCCGGTGCACGTGCTGCATCGCGAAAGCAAGTACGGTTCCTCCAAGGTGCGCATGTTCATCGACCTGCTCGTGCAGCAGCTGCGCAGCCATCCCCACCTGAACTGAGCTCTCGCCACAGCGTCGAGATGACGTGCCGTTAGGCTCCCTACGCGCCATTACGCGCCACGCAATAATCATCACCATGAAAGCAGCCATCATCATCCTGTCCGATCCGAAGGCCGGCGAAGAAGCGCTGGGCCGCATGTTCAACGCCCTCGCCGCCGCTTACGACTTCAAGCAGAAAGGCACCGACGTCGGCATCTACTTCCAGGGCACCGGCACCCGCTGGCCGGGCGTGCTGGCCGATGCCAAGCATCCCATCCATGCCTTGTTCAAGGCGGTGGAAGACAAGATTGTGGGCGTGTCCTGCGGCTGCGCCGACGTGTTCGGCGCGCGCGAGGACGTAGAGAAAGTCGGCTTCGACCTGATCACCGACAACAGCGTGCCCGGCACCTCGGGCCTGCCCAGCATCGCCCAGATCGCGGCCGAAGGCTATACCGTCTTCAACTTCTGATCCGCAGCTACCCTCGCGCGGAACCGGGCAACGTAAGCCAGGTTCAGGTTCCGTGCAGCAGCAACTCGAACAGCTCGGCAGGGCCCATCTGCCCGCCCTTGAGCATCAATTCCACGCCATCAAGGTGCGGCTCTTGCGCATGGGCGCGGCACAGCGCCACGCCGGCCGATAGCTGGCCGACGTAAGACAGTCCCCAGATATCGAGCGCCCTGAGCGCATGGCTGGAGGTGTCGCCGCCGGCCACGCCCACGCGCGACAGCGGCGTTGCTTGCAATACCCGGCGCAACAACTCGCCACAGGCCATCGCCAGGCGCTGCGCTGCGCCCTCCCCCGCCAGCAGCTGCCGTTCCTCCACGGGAGCGGAGGTGCAGGCCAGCATGTTGCGCCCGCTGCGCAGGCCTTGCGCAATACGTGTGACGGTGGCGGCAAGATAGGCCTCATCGCCTTCGCACAAACGCTGCGCATCGAGCAACAACCGGTCGTAAGCCTGCGCCGCACTGACCTGCTGCTCGGTGATCGGCGAGAGGCTGCCGGCCAACACGAACACCGGCCCGCGCGCAGGCGCAATGCGTGCCTCCTGTGATGCCTGTTCCGCCTGCTCCCCCTCCTGCCCCAACCACCCCTCGCCGTGCCAGTACGCCGCCAGGCTTTGCACCACGCTGCTGGCGCCGATGGCCAGCAAATCCTGCTGCTCGGCGCTACGCCAGATGGCGCGGCCGATGGCGTTCAGGTCGGCCGCCGCGGAGACGTCGAACAACACAGCATCGGAATGCGCCTCCAGCGCCGCGTCGATCTGCGCCTGCAGCGCCTGCGCATCGGCGTAGCACGGATAGTGCAGGCCGGCGACCTGCAGCCCCTGGCGTTGCAGATGAATGCGCAGGTCGGCCTCGTCCATGGGCGTGACGGGATGCTGACGCATGGTCGGATGGCGGTCGATGCGCACCACCTCGCCACCGGCCTTTTCGGCGGCGTACAGCTGGCTGAACAGGCAATAGCGGCGCAGGTTGGGCTGGCCGCCGACGATGGGCACGAAGCGGTTGGCGATGCGCGCGCGCCAGATGCGCAGCGCGGCGCCGATGTTGCCGATGTGGGGCGCGCTGTCGAAGGTGGAGCAGATCTTGTAGTGCGTGACCGGCGCGCGCAGGCTGGAGAAGAAGGCCGACACCGGCTCCAGCTCGGCACGCATCTGCGCCTCATCCATGGAACGTGCCGCGCCCGCGATGCCCAGGCAATCCAGCCGGCCGGCCGCGCTCAGCTGCGCCGCATCCGGCACATGCAGGAACAGCAAACTGCGCAAGCCGGCCAGCGTGGCCGTGGCCAGCGTATCGGTGGCGCCGGTGAAGTCGTCGCCGTAGAAGGCGATCTTGGGACGACCGTCGAGGAAGGAAGACATCACGTCGGCTGGCTCACGGCGACGCCATCACTTCAGCCTGGCGCCATAGAAGGCGATGGCGCGCTGCAGCTCCGGCGCCTGCTTGGCGTACTCGTCCAGCGCGATGCCGGCGCGCGCCGCTTCCCAGGCCTGGCGCAGGCTGGCCACGCCAGCGGCGGCGCCGTCCGGATGCGCGAGGATGCCGCCGCCGGAAAGGAAGATCACGTCACTGCTGTTGATCGCGTCGAAGGTGGGGCGCACGGTGCCGGCCCACTGGCCGTTGGAAAACACCGGCATCACGGAGTCGCCGTCGGACATCTCCGCCAGGCAGGCGCGCGCCGACTCCACCACCTCGTCATTGCCTTCGGAGAACTTGCCGTTCAAGCCGTGCACATGCAGGTGATCCACGCCAGCCAGCCGCCACAGCGCCTGATAGGCCGGATAGGAAATCCCCAGCAAGGGCTCGCGCGACATCATGCCGAAACCATTGCGATGGCCGTGCAGCGCCAGCGAAGTGCTACGACGCAAACTTTGCACCGCGGAGTAGCCGCACCAGTTCAAGCTGACCATGGCGCAACTGCCGCCCTCGCGCTCGATCAGTTCGGCATGGCGGCGCATGCTGTCGAGGTCGTCGCTGATGTTGAAAGCCACCATGACGTTGCGCCCGCTTTTTTCGCGATACGCGCGCACCTGCCGCATCACCGCGCGCACCCGCTGCTCCAGCGGCGCATGCGCGGGATTGGCGCAGACCTCGTCATCCTTGATGAAGTCGACCCCGGCCTCGCACAGGCGCGCCACCAGCTCGCCGGTCTCGTCCGGCGACAGGCCGACATTGGGCTTGATGATGGTGCCCAGCAGCGGCACGTCAGCCACGCCGGTCAATCTGCGGGTGCCGGCGATGCCATGCCGCGGCAGGTCAAACTGGCGGCGATAGGCGGGCGGCAATTTCACATCCAGCAGGCGCAGCCCGGTGACTTCGCCCAGGTCGAACAGGTTGCCGGCGACGGTGGCAGCCAGCGTCGGCAAATTGGGACCGACGTTATCCACCGGGAAGGAAATGCGGATGCGCGCGCGACGATACGGCCCGGCGATGCGCTGGCGCTGCTGCCAGGCATTGGGCAGACTCGCTTCGGCCACGCTCTCCAGTTCGTCGATGGCCTCCACCACCGCACGCGCGCGGTCGCGCAGCTGGTCGGTCTCGCCCTGCACGCGCACGAAGGTGCCGCAGGACTGCTCGCCGGCCATCACCTCGGCCACGGCGGCCGGGTCCAGCGGCGTCTCGATCAGGTAGTCGGCGCTGAAGCGACTGCCGTCCGTCGGCAGGATGGCGGGGCCCATCATCACAGCGTGCTCAGGTCGGGGAAGGCGCGCACCGGATCGCTGCCGTCCCAGCCCTCGGACGACTCGCGGATGATGCGAAACACCTTGCCCTTGGGGCCGGCCACTTCCGACAACTCGATCACGGTGCCGGGGTGGTACTCGGTCTCGAAGTAGACGAAGCGCCCGCGCTCGCCGACTTCGCCGCTCATGCCCACCTTCCAGCCGCGCGCCAGCAGCAGCTGCAGGTCGCGATCGAAATCCTCGGTCCAATAGGCCACGTGCTGCAGGCCGGTCTGGCCGCCCTTCATGAAATCGCGATACATCGACGGCGTGTCGCTGCGCGCCTGGATCAGCTCGACCTGCACGCCGCCCGAGTTGGCCAGCGCCACCGAGTTGTGGATCTCGTAGGGCTGATCCTTATAGCGGTAGTTCTTCAGCGGCACCCGCTCCATGTAATAGAACGGGCCGACGCCCAATACCTCGGTCCAGTACTTCATCGCGGCTTCGATATCGGCCACGACGTAGCCCAGCTGTTTGATCTCTCCGAGAAAGCGGCTCATGGTTTTCCTTGTGATGTGGACGGGACAGGCGTGTTACGCCAGCTTTCCGGTGTATTTCTCCAGCAGCCCCCAGGCCTCGTCGCCGAACTTCTTGTGCCACTCGGCGTAGAAGCCGGCCGAGCGCAGCTTGGCGCGGAAGGCGGCATTGTCGATCTCGTTGAACTGCAGGCCCTTGGCCTTCATGTCGGCCACCAGCGATTCGTTCAACGCCTTGACGTCGACCCGCTGCTTCACGCCGGCCTCGTTGATGTTGCGCGTGACGATCTCCTGCAGGTCCTTGGGCATGCGCTCGAAGGACTTCTTGTTACCCATGAACCAGAAGCCGCTCCAGACGTGGTTGGTCATCGAGCAGAACTTTTGCACCTCGTAGAACTTGACGGTGGCGATTACCGCCAGCGGATTTTCCTGGCCTTCCACGATCTTGGTCTGCAGCGCCGAATACACCTCGGCGAAGTTGATGCTGGTGGGCGAAGCGTCGAAGCCGCGGAAGAGCGAGGTCGCCAGCGGACTGGGCGGCACGCGCAGCTTCATGCCCTTGAAGTCTTCCGGCTTGGCGATGGCGCGCGTGCTGGTGGTGACCTGTCGATAACCGTTGTCCCAGCATTTCTCGAACGCGAACAGGCTGGTCTTGGCCGCGATCTCGCGCCGCACGTAGGCGCCGAGCTCACCGTCCATGGCCGCCCACACCTGGCTGTAATCCTTGAAGGCGAAGCCCACGCCGCTGATCTGCCCGGCCGACACCAGCGTGCCCAGCACCTCCGGCGAGATGGTGAAGAAATCGATGGCGCCCGAACGCACCTGCGACAGCATGTCGGTGTCGGTGCCGAGCTGGCCGTTGGAATACACCTGCAGCTCGACCCGGCCCTTGGATTCGGCTGAGATCTTCTCGGCCATTTCCTTGGCGCGCACGTTCATCGGGTGCGACATCGGCAGGTTGTTGGCGTACTTCAGCGTGAATTCGGCGGCATGCGCCTGCGTGCCGTACAGGCCCGTGGCCGCAGCGGCGGAAACCAGCGTCGCCTTCTTCAGAAAATCGCGGCGGCTGGAAAAGTTGTCATCCGGCTGGTTCATCGTCGTCTCCCAATGATGTTGTGTGGGCGGATGGCCTGCCGGCTCTTTTTTCCGCCTTTGCTGATGATGTTTTCTGATTCGATTTGATTTAGACTTTGCCGGCACACCACATGCCGCAACGTCGCCGTTTTCATGCAGTTTCTGTCTCATCGCATCTGAAGCAAGGCGCAGAATATCGCCGCCTGATCGCACCGGTCAAAGTCCGTTTCTGATGGTTTTTGATGGTTTCATGTTTTCAGCAGACAGGCCATGTCCGAACAGAAAAAGCCGCCGCACACCGGCAATTCCAACAGCACCCGCGCCCGCGTGAGCGACATCGCGACCGCGGCCGGCGTCTCCACTGCGACCGTCGACCGCGTGTTGAACGGCCGTCCCGGCGTGCGCGCGGCGACCTTGCAAAAGGTGATGAAGGCGGCCGCCGCACTCGACTACCTGCCCGAGTCCGATCTCTACAAGGCGATGCGCCCGCGCCCGATGCAACTGGTGTTCCTGCTGCCGCCGCGCAGCAACCGCTACATGCAGATGCTGGGCGACTACATCGGCTTCGCCGAGGAGCACCTCGCGCCCTTCAACGTGCGCTGCAAATATCATCACATCGAAGGCTTCAATCCGCGCGTACTGGCGCAACGCCTGCTGCACTATGGCCGCCAGGCCGACGGCGTGGCCTGCATGGCGCTGGAGCATCCGCTGGTGCGCGAGGCGGTCAACACGCTGGCCGACGAAGGCGTGCATGTGGTGACGCTGATCTCGGATCTCTCCAACTCGCGTCGCGCCGCCTATGTCGGCATGGACAACCGTGCTGCCGGTCGCACCGCCGGTTACCTGCTGGCGCGCTTCCTGGGGCGCGACGTCACGCATCCTGCGGCCGGCCGCAAGCCCGGCAAGATTGCCATGATCGCCGGTAGCCTGAGCTATCGCGGCCACGAGGAAAGGGAGATGGGATTCCAGCACGTGCTGGAGGAGATCTGCCCGCAGGTGCAGGTGGTGGGCCTGCGCGAAGGGCATGACGATGCCGACACCAACTACAAGCAGGCGCGCATCCTGCTGGAGCAGTATCCCGACCTGGCGGGCATGTACAACATCGGCGGCGCCTCCGATGGCGTGGGTCGCGCACTGAGGGAAAGCGGGCGCGACCAGAAGGTGGTCTTCATCGGCCACGGCCTCACGCCCGACACCCGCGGCCTGCTGATCGACGGCACCATGGACGCGGTGCTGACCCAGCATCCGCAGAACATGATCATGAATTGCGTGCGCATCTTCACCAACCTGCGCGAGCGACGCGATGCATTGTCCGGCGTGGAGGCGGTGCGGATCAGCGTGATCCTGCGCGAGAACCTCCCCTGAAGCGCAGGCTCAGGTCGGCAACGACGGCATCAAGGCACTGCGCACGCCCCATGCCACGAACAGTTTGCCGCGACGCGGGCGGGCGCGGCGACGGCGCAGGCTGGCGTAGACCAGCTCGGCCAGCGTGCGTTGCTCGACGTCGCTCATCTTCAGCGACAAGCGATACATCTTCAGCAGCATCAGCGCATTGTTCATGAAAGCCAGGTCGGTGGCATCGCTGCGCGCCAACGCCGCCATCTGCGCGGCCAGCGTGAGGGTGCGCGCGCCGTCTGCGGGAGCGGCGGCGTGGTTCTCCGGTGCGTCCTGCAGGCCGATGCGATACAGCGCGTAGCGGTAGGCCGGCTCCAGTTCCTCGTCGCTGCCGGCGCGTTCTTCCATATTCACGCCGGCCAGTGCGGCCAACAGCTTTTCCAGCGCGGAGAAAGAGACCGCGTGGCCGCTCATCCCGGTCTCGCTCCAGCCGCCGCCGCCGGGGTCGAGCAGCCAGGCCAGGAAACCGTGGTCGAGTCGGGAATCGCGCGCGGCGCGGCTGACCAGCAAGCGCTGGGCGGTAGCCGTGTCTTCGGCGCTCATGCGGTAGTACTGCGGCGTCGAGGGCGACGGCATCCCGGCAGAAGCGTCGCGGCGCGCGTCGCGGCCATCGCCGCCGCACGCCTTGCGATAGGCGGCGAGGTCGGCGGCCAGGGCGTCGACTTCTTCCAGCGGCAAGCCGTTGGCCTGCGCCCATGCATAGGCGTCGGCCAGGTAGCGGCGATCGCCGAAGCTGAGGTAGTCGCGCGCCTGCGCTGCGGCGGCGGCGCCTGCACGGCGCGCCACCTGCGGCTCATCCTCGCGCCGCGCCACGCCAAACACGCGCTGCAGCAGCACCAGGTAGGCGTCGTCCCGCACGCTGTGCGCCAGGTTGTTGGCCTGGATGAGGTCGGCCAAATGCGGTGCGGCGGCCATCAGCTCGGCCATCGACGGCATGCGCACCAGCACCAGCCCGCGGATCACGCCCCCGGCCAGCGCCAGCGGGCCGGACGGCAGCACCAGCGATTCCATCATGCGCACCAGGTCGGTCTGTTGTTGCGGCGGCAGCGGCGCCTGCGGCTGCAGGTTGTAGAGCTCCAGATACTGGCGCATCAGCTGAGCGTAGTTGGCCGGATAGGCGGTCTGCTCCAGCGGCGACAGGCCGGCGTAGAACACCAGCGCCGCCTCGATCACCGGACGCCAGTCGCCGCTGCTGACGGCGCGCTGGAACACCGGCGCCCAGAAACGCTGGTCCAGCTCGGTGCGCTGATTGGCGGCGGCATAGCGTTCGTTGACGGTGTAGGCGCCGCTCTCGTCATAGACGATGGCGGAGAGCTCGGCGCGCGAGAGGCCGCTGAAGGGATTGGCCGCCCGGCCATACAGCGAATCCGTCGCCTGGCGCGCCTGCTTGATGCGGGCCGGGTCGTCCGACGGCGGCAGTTCGCTGTCGGCGCGGGCGATGGCATCGGCGCCGCGGCGTGCGGCCACCAGTCGCGCCTCGATTGCGTACAAGGTGGCGCGGGTGACGGGCAGCGGCGCGCCCTGCACGTCCTGTGTTTTGGCCGTGTCTGCGACCTCGCCGGCAGCGGTCGCCGCAGCGCCTTGCGCAGCATCGGATGCGGTAGCGGCGGTCGCGGCTTCGGCTGCGGCATCGTCGACGATGCTGGCGAAGGCCGCCAGCAGCCGGCCCTGGGCCGACAGGGTGAGGGTGACGCCTTCTTCCGGCGTGCCGGGATTTGCGTTCTGCGCGACGGGCGCGGGGTCGACGTTTTCCTGCTGGCTGGAGGTCTGCGTGAAGAGCGACAACGCATCGCGCGCCGCCACCGCGATTTCCGTTTCGATGGCCATTCCATTCTCCTTTTTTGGAGCTCTCATGGCTGATTACGGTCGACCTGCGGCGATCTTTACAGCAGTAAAGGACTTCGACGTAAATTATTCGTCAGTTTTCAAGTCTTTGTTTCCATTGGGAATTTTCGATCCGTTGCGTATCGGAACAGTCCGTCTCGGAAGCTCCCCGGCCGTCAATGCGACAGGATCTTGGAGAGGAATTGCCGGCTGCGCTCGGAATGCCCGCTGCCGCCGCCGAAGAAATCGTCCTTGCTGCGATCCTCGACGATGCTGCCCTGGTCCATGAAGATCACGCGATGCGCCACCTTGCGCGCAAAACCCATCTCGTGCGTGACGCAGATCATGGTCATGCCTTCCTGCGCCAGCTCCACCATCACGTCCAGCACCTCGTTGACCATTTCCGGGTCGAGCGCCGAGGTCGGCTCGTCGAACAGCATGCAGATCGGATCCATAGCCAGCGCGCGGGCGATCGCCACGCGCTGCTGCTGGCCGCCGGACAACTGGCCGGGATACTTGGCCGCATGCGCCTTCAGGCCCACCCGCTCCAGGTACTTCATGCCATGCGCATGCGCCTCTTCCTTGCCGCGACCAAGCACCTTGATCTGCGCCAGCGCCAGGTTGTCAGCGATAGAAAGGTGCGGGAACAACTCGAAATGCTGGAACACCATGCCCACCCGCGAGCGCAGCCTGGGCAGATTAGTGGCGCGGTCGTTGACCTGGATGCCGTCGACGGTGATGCGGCCTTCCTGGATCGGCTCCAGCGCGTTGATGGTCTTGATCAGCGTCGACTTGCCCGAGCCCGAGGGGCCGCACACCACCACCACTTCGCCCTTGGCGATGGCCGCGCTGCAATCGGACAGTACCTTGAAGCTGCCGTAATACTTGGAGACGTTTTCCAGCGTGATCATGCCGCCACTTTCTTCCGATAGCGCTTGACCATGAGCGACATGGAAAAGCAGATGATGAAATACACGGCGCCGGCCACGAACAGCAGTTCGATGATGCGGCCATTGCGTTCGCCGATGCTGTAAGCGCGGCCAAAGAAGTCGGCCAGCGCGCTGACGTACACCAGCGAGGTGTCCTGGAACAGCACGATGCCTTGCGTGAGCAACAGCGGCACCATGTTGCGAAAGGCCTGCGGCAGCACCACCATGCCCATCGCTTGCGGGTAAGTCAGGCCCAGCGCGTAGGCCGCGGCCATCTGCCCGCGCGAGACGCTGTTGATGCCGGCGCGGATGATCTCGGCGTAGTAGGCGGCCTCGAACAGCGCGAAGGCCACCAGCGCCGAAGTCATGCGCAGGTCGTTGGCCGGCGACAGGCCGAACAGCTTTTGCAGCAGCTGCGGCACGATCAGGAAGAACCACAGCAGCACCATCACCAGCGGGATGGAGCGAAACAGGTTCACATAGCCGGCTGCGAACCATTGCAACGGACGATGGCGCGACAGGCGCATCATCGCCAACAGCGTGCCCCAGGCCATGCCGAAGACGATCGCCACCAGCGTGATCTTGAGCGAGACCAGCATGCCGTCGCCCAGCACCTTGAGCGCGGCGGGCGTGACCGCGCTGAAATCGAATTCGTAAGCCACCGCCGTCTGCTTATTTGCCGGCCATGCCGGGCAGGCTGGTCTTGTGTTCGAGCAGGCGCATGCCCGCCATGACGCTGATGTTGATCAGCATGTAGGCCAGCGTGACGGCGATGAAGGCCTCATACGGCTGGGCCGTGTAGTCGACCAGCTGGCGTCCTTGCGCAGCCAGTTCCAGCAGGCCGATGGTGGAGGCCACGGCGGAGTTCTTGAAGATGTTGAGGAACTCGGACGTCAGCGGCGGCAGCACGATGCGCATGGCCATCGGCAGCAGCACGAAGCGATAGGTCTGCGGCAGCGTCAGCCCCAGCGCCAGGCCGGCGCCCTTCTGCCCGCGCGGCAGCGACTCGATGCCGGAGCGCACCTGCTCGCACACGCGGGCGGCGGTGAACATGCCCAGGCACAGCATGGCCATCACGAACTGCTGCGTCATCGGCGGCATGGCCTTGATGGCGTCGCCCCAGGGCAGCAGCTCGGGCATGGCGAAATACCAGATGAAGATCTGCACCAGCAGCGGCACATTGCGAAACAACTCTACATAGCAGGCGGCCAGTCCCGACAACAGCCGGTTGGGCAAGGTCCGCAAGATGCCCAGCAGCGTGCCCAGCGCCAGCGCCATGATCCAGGCCGACATGCCCAGCGCCACCGTCACGCCCAGCCCGGACAGGAGCCAGTCGAGGTAGGTCTGCCCGGCGCTGGGCGCCTGCAGGAAGACCGACCATTGCCATTGGTATGCCATCTCTTCACATCCTCATCGTGGCCGGCGCTCAGGGCGCCGGCTCGGCGAAGGGCAGGTCGCCCTCGCCTTGTCCTTCGGCGCGCATGCCGAAGGTGTTCAAGGTCATTGCCACCAGCGCGTAGTAGCCCAGCAAGCCCACCAGGTTGACCACCACCGGCAGGCCGAACAGTTCCACCGCCTGTGCATAGGTGGCCTGCGCGACGCGCTTGTCGCGGTACAGCTCGCTGGCGAAATTCCACACCACCTGCTCGTCGTGCTGCGTGAAGGACGGCGTCTGGCCGCGCCGGATCTGCTCGGCGACGTCGGCCGACAAACCCGCCGCTACCGCAATGGGCAGATGGATGTGCCACTCCGCCTGCGATTGCCAGGCCACTGCCGTGGCCAGGATCGCCAGCTCCGACAGGCGCAGCGACAAGCCGGTGTCGTAGCGGCAGAACGCGCCCAGCCGCTGCGCCAGCTCACCCAGTTGCGGGCTGTGGATCCAGGCCACGAAGGGACCGTTCAGGTTCTTGCGCGGCCCGGCCTGGATGGCGTCGAGCATGGCGGTCTGGTCGGGCGTCATCTGCGCGCGGCTGATCTGCGGCAGGCGGGATGGCTGGGTCATGCGGGTCTCCTCTTTCCTCTGGTCGGTCGAGCGTCAGATCATGCGCTCAATCCATGGGCTTGTCGCTGGGCGCGGCATACAGCTTGGAGACCGTGTCCGACATCGGGAAGTTGAAGCTCACGTTCTTCGGCGGAATCGGGAAGGTGAACCACTTGGCGTAGATCTTCTTGATCTCGCCGCTCTTCATCAGGCCCGACAAGGTGTCGTCGACCAGCTGCTTGAATTGCGGATCGTCGCGACGCACCATGAAGGCATAGGGCTCGGCGCCGAAGGGATTGCCGGTCAGCACCCAGTCGCCCGGCTTTTGCGCGGTGGTGCGCGCGCCGGCCAGCAGCACGTCATCCATCACGTAGGCGGCCACGCGGCCCGACTGCAGGATCAGGAAGGCTTCGCCGTAGTCCTTGGCGCTCTGGATCTGCATGTTCATCTTGCGATGTTCGTTCAGGTTGCGCAGCAGCTGCTCGGAGGTGGTGCCGGCGTTGGTCACCACCGCCTTGCCGGCCAGGTCCGGGAAGTCCTTGATGCCGCTGTCGCGCTTGGTCAGGATGCGGCTGCTGGCGACGAAGAAGTTGGTAGCGAAGGACACCTGCTGCCAGCGGTTCTTCAGGTTGCTGGTGACGCCGCATTCGAGGTCGATGGTGCCGTTCTGCAGCAGCGGCGTGCGGTTCTGCGAGGTCACCGGGACCATGCGCACTTCCAGTTTGGGCGCGCCCAGCTTGGCCTTCACTGCATCGATCACCTTGTTGCACAGGTCTTGCGAATAGCCGATCACCTGCTGGTTCTCATCGTAGTAGGAGAACGGAATGGAGCTGGTGCGGTGACCGATGGCGATCAGGTTGGCGTCCTTGATCTTTCCCAGCGTCGGACCCAATGCCGGGTCGGCGGCTTGCGCCGGCGATAGCGCTGCGAACATGAAGGACAGCATGGCGGCCGGTGCGGCCAGACGTTTCATTGCGTGCATCATTTACCCCTCCCTTGGAAATTCGGATCTGCGGATCTGCGTGGCGAATTGGCGTGCAGGCGGCTCAAGCCAGCGCGGCCGAGACAGCCTCGGCCAGCCGGCCGACGATGTCGGAAATGTCTTGCTGCGTGGCGATGAACGGCGGGGCCAGCAGGATGTGGTCGCCGCTGCGGCCGTCGATGGTGCCGCCCATCGGGTACACCAGCAGGCCGCGCTGCATGGCCTCGGACTTGACGCGGGCGTGGGTGCGCAACGCCGGATCGAGCGGCGCCTTGCTTGCACGGTCAGCCACCAGCTCGACGCCGACGAACAGGCCGCGCCCGCGCACGTCGCCCACATGCGCGTGCTGCGCAAACGCCTCGCGCAGTTCGGCGCGCAGCTGCTCGCCGCGCTGACGCACGTTGGCCAGCAGATTGTCTTCACGGATGGCGTCCTGCACGGCGAGCGCGGCGGCGCAGGCGGTGGCGTGACCGATGTAGGTGTGACCGTGCTGGAAGAAGCCGGAGCCCTGCAGCACCGCGCCGTAGATGCGATCGCTGCAGATCATGGCGCCGATCGGCTGGTAGCCGGCGCCCAGGCCCTTGGCGATGGCGACGATGTCGGGCTCGACGCCATCCTCCTCGCAAGCGAACAGATAGCCGGTGCGCCCCATGCCGGACATCACCTCATCCAGGATCAGCAGCACGCCGTATTTGTCGCACACCGCGCGCATCTTGCGGAAGTAGTCGCCCACCGGCGGCACTGCGCCGGCGGTGGCGCCGACCACGGTCTCGGCGACGAAGGCGGCGACCTGGTCGGCGCCCAGCGCGAGGATCTTTTGCTCCAGTTCATCGGCCAGGCGCTGCACGTATTGTGCGTCGCTCTCGCCGTCGCGGCGTTCGCGGTAGGCGTAGCACGGCGAGACGTGGTGCGCCTCGATCAGCAGCGGCATGAACATCTCGCGACGCCAGGCGTTGCCGCCGATGGCCAGCGCTCCCAGCGTGTTGCCGTGATAGCTCTGGCGGCGCGCGATGAAGTACTTGCGCTGCGCCTGGCCGGTCTCGACGTGGTACTGGCGCGCCAGCTTCAGCGCCGCCTCGACCGCTTCCGATCCGCCGGAGAGGAAGTAGACATGGTTCAGCGAACCCGGCGCCGCGTCGGCCAGCATCGCGGCCAGCCGCTCGGCGGGCTCGGTGGTGAAAAAGGACGTATGGGCGTAGGCCAGTTGGCCAACCTGCTTGCGGATCGCCTCGACCACGCGCGGATGGCCGTGCCCCAGGCAGGAGACGGCAGCGCCGCCGGATGCGTCTAGGTAGCGCTTGCCCTCGCTGTCGATCAGCGCCATGCCTTCGCCGGCCACGGCGACCGGAAGCTTGCTGCGGGGATTGCGGTGGAATACGTGCGTCATGCGATTGCCCTTTACGGTGTGCTGCAACGCGCTGTTGCCTGCGCTCACGACGCAGCAACATTCGTTGCAAATTCAACTTGAAGCGCAATATAAATGAACGCAACGCGGCTTGCAACATATGTTGCACATTATTTTTATATTGATTTTTTTGGTGCATTTGCAGCATTCTTTCGGTGCACCGTCGAACGCCAGGGCACGCCGATGGCGCACCGCAGCGCCTGCCGCCGTGCAGCACGAGGCAACGCAACAACATCGCGACGCGACCAGCCGAGGCACAAAAAGAAAGGGGCGCCGTGCGCCCCTGTGGATAAGAAAAGTGGGGGAAGCCCGCGCTAGCGCGCGACGTAGGCGCCGGTGCTGTGCAGGCCTTGCTCGGCCTGCTCCAGCCGTTTGACGGCGTGCTCGTCGTCGATAGAGATCACCAGTTCGATCAGGCTCTCGGCCACCGCCGTGGCGGCCGCCATCGACGGGAAGAAGGACGGGCTCTCATGCGAGAACAGCAGGCAGTGGTCGGCCTTGAGCGCGATCGGCGCCACCGCGCTGTCGGTCAGCGCGATCAGCTTGGCGCCGGCCGCAGTGGCCGCCTCGGCCACCCGCACGGCCTCGGCCGAATAGGGCGCGAAGCTGATCACCACCACCGCGTCCTGCGGCGCGAAGGCGCGCAGTTCGAGGTCGAGCGAGCCCTCGCTGCCGCGCACCAGCGACACCGAGCTGCGGAACAGGCGATACAGGTAATGCAGCAGGAAGGAGATCGAGAACGCCGCGCGGAAACCCGCGATATGCACCTGGCGCGCCTTGGCCAACGCGCGCGCGGCGGCCAGCATGCGGTCGGCGCTCTTGGGCTCGGAGGCATCGAGATTGGCGCGCTGCGCGGTGAACAACTCGGCCACCAGCTTGTCGCTGTTGCTGCGCCGGACGATGCTCTTGGCCTTGAAGGCGTAGGCCTTGGGGTCGCCCGCCAGGCGTTCGACAAACAGCGCGCGCAGCTCGGCCCAACCGGCGAAGCCGAGGTACTGCGCCAGGCGCACGAAGGTGGACGGCTGCACCTGCGCCTTTTGCGACAAGGCGCGCATGGTCGAGACCGCCACCTCGCCCGGATTGTCCAGCAGGAAGGCGGCGCCGGCCTGGAACTGCGGCCGCATGTCGGTGAAGCGCTCGCGAATCGCAGCGTCCAGTTCGGCGAAGGTGTGCGGCGCCGGGTCGGCGTTGCTGGTGTGGCTCGTAGTGCTCATGGGCGGCAGGCGTGATCGGGTGAAAACCCGAGCGATGGTAGCAAACAATCGTGCGCCTATCGCAACATTTGTTGCAATCGATGGATGAGGCGTTTCACGCCCATACGAATGGCGCGGCGGCCTTTTCTGCACACAACGGTCGGCGATACGCTTCGTTTCGCCCATCCTGATATGCGAGTCCGACGTAGAAAAAAAACCACGCCGCGCCGCAAAAAGATAAAAATAATTTACCCCGGATTGGCCTTGGGCAACCCGCCGCAAACCCTGTTGCAATCACACTTCCCCCAGTAAGAACGATCGTTCTCTTCCGCCTGCTCGCGGGCCGCGGGAGCGGATTCCCCCGGCTTGCGAATATTGCCGCACGGATTTCAGGATTTCTCCGATGCCCCACCGCCACGGGCCACTCTACAGTCGGCTCAAAGGGGGAATTAACATGAACAAAAAAGTCTTTGCAGCGGCCGTCGTGACTGCCGCCATCTTCAGCCAGGTCAACTGGGGCAGCGCCTTGCTGGCGGCGACCTCGGGCGCGCTTGCCATCTCGGTCACTGTCGCGGAGAAATGCCGCGTCGATTTCTCGGAAGGCAGCGCCGACTTCTTCCAGGTGTGCTCGGCCTCGGCCGGGGTGGCCAATGAGCGCTCGCAGAATGTGCTGGGGTCGGCGCTGGCGATCGACGCTGCGGCCGATCCCTACTTCCTCGACCGCGATCCGGACAATCCGGGCCGCGAAGCCGCCGCTCCACCCGGCAGCGCAGCCGCCACCGGGGTAGCCGCGCCGACGGCCGGCGCACGCCGCGGCCCGAAGGTGGTGGTCATCAATTATTGAGTCGCCTGTCGGGCAGCTGACGCCGCTCAGGCGTCGCCGCCCTCGCCCACCGCCACCCGGCGCTTTTCCTGGCGCTGCAGGTAGTGGTTGGGCGTGGTCTGCAAGGCCTTGCGAAACATGTTGGAAAACGCGCTCTGGCTCTTGTAGCCCAGCGCCTGCGCCACCACCCCCACCGCATCGCCCTTGGCCAGGCGCACCAGCGCTTCACTCAGATGCACCTGCTGTACCCAGTGGCGGAACTGCAGCCCGGTCTCCTTCGGAAACAAACGGATCACCGTGCGCACGCTGGCGCCGCCGACGCCGGCCCAGTCGGCCAGCGAGAACTGGCGCCCGGGATCGTCCAGGATCGCTTCGCAGATGGCCGCCAGGCGGCGGTCGCGCGGCCAGGGAATCTCGACCGGAATCGACGGCGCACGCGACAGTTCCGACATGATCAGCTCAGCCACATGGCCGGCACGGCTGTCGGGGCGATAGTCGTTCGATTCGTCCAGCAGCGCCAGGATCAGCTCGCGCAGCAGCACCGACACCTCCAGCAGGCGGCAGCGTTCGCCGATGTTGCGTCCTTCTTCTTCACCGATGTACAGCGTGCGCATGCTGACCTTGCTCAGCATGCGGATCTCATGCTCGACGAACGGCGGCACCCACAGCGCGCGTTGCGGCGGCACCAGCCACACGCCCTGAGGCGTGCGCACCTGCATCACGCCGTCCACCGCATACAGCAGCTGGCCGCGCTGGTGCGAATGGGCCGTCAGCAGGTCGCGGTAGCGCAGCTCGCGCGCAAACGCCACCACGGCGCAGTCGGCGCTTTGCAACGCCGCCACTTCGCGGCTGGGGCTGACCTGGCGGATCTGGGTGACCATGGCATTTATTCGGCAATAAGTGGCATAAGCAGGAATAGATGCCAATGATACGCTTGCTCCATCCTATCCACGTCAACAATCCACCATGACCAGCACCACCGACAGCGACGCCAGCGCGCCGCAAGCTTCCCCTTTGCCATCGGCTGCCGCATCGGCCGCCCAACCGCTGGTGATGAGCATCATCCTGGCCTGCGGCGGCGCCCACCTGATCAATGACATGATCCAGGCGCTGCTGCCGTCGATCTATCCGATGCTCAAGACCGGCTACGGCCTGACGTTCACCCAGGTCGGCCTGATCACGCTCACCTTCCAGGTCACGGCGTCGCTGCTGCAGCCGTGGATCGGCATGTACACCGACCGTCACCCCAAACCCTGGCTGCTGCCCTGCGGCGCGGTGGCCACCCTGATCGGCATCGTGCTGCTAGCCATGGCCGGCAGCTTCCACGCATTCCTGCTGGCGGCGGCGCTGGTGGGCATCGGCTCCTCGACCTTCCACCCGGAAGCCTCGCGCATTGCGCGCATGGCCTCGGGCGGCCGCTTCGGCCTGGCGCAGTCGACCTTCCAGGTCGGCGGCAACGCCGGCTCGGCCTTCGGCCCGCTGCTGGCGGCCGCCATCGTGGTGCCTTACGGCCAGGGCAACGTGCTGTGGTTCGTGCTGCTGGCGGTGCTGGCGATCTTCGTGCTTTCGCGCGTGTCGGCCTGGTATCGCAGCCACCTGGCCGCGACCAAGGGCAAAGGGAAGGCGCGTGCCGGCCACCAGCTGCCCGCCTCGACCGTGCGTCGCGCGCTGGTGGTGCTGGCGCTGCTGGTGTTTTCCAAGTACTTCTACATGGCCAGCTTCACCAGCTACTTCACGTTCTACCTGATTGATCGCTTCGGCATGTCGGTGGCGAGCTCGCAGCTTTACCTGTTCCTGTTCCTGGGCGCGGTGGCGGTGGGCACCTTCGTCGGCGGCCCGATCGGCGACAAGATCGGCCGCAAGCTGGTGATCTGGATCTCCATCCTCGGCGCCGCGCCGTTCGCGCTGCTGCTGCCGCACGCCAACCTGTTCTGGACCGGGGTGCTGTCGGTGGTGATCGGCGTGGTGATCGCCTCGGCCTTCTCGGCCATCGTGGTGTATGCGCAGGAGCTGGTGCCGGGCAAGGTGGGCATGATCGCCGGTGTGTTCTTCGGCCTGATGTTCGGCTTCGGCGGCATCGGCGCGGCGCTGCTGGGCCACCTGGCCGACCTGTACGGCATCGCCTGGGTCTACGGCCTGTGCGCCTTCCTGCCGCTGGCCGGCCTGCTGACCGTGTTCCTGCCCAACCTGAAGGAAGGGCCCGCCTGACGCGGCGCTGGGATTGCCTGCGATCACTTCCGATCGCGCATGACAGCATGAAAAAAGGGCAGCCTCGGCTGCCCTTTTTGTTTGCCTCCGCAAGGATCAACGCACCTGCATCTCGAACACCGCACCTCGGGCGCGGGCGTCGCTCAGCTTGAACAGGGTGACGATGTCGGCCAGGCGGCTGGCCTGTTCCTGCAGCGACTGCGCGCCGGCTGCAGCTTGCTCCACCAGCGCCGCGTTCTGCTGGGTGGCCTGGTCCATGTGCGCGATGGCGTCGTTGGTCTGGTTGATGCCCTGGCTCTGCTCGCGGCTGGCGGAGCTGATCTCGGCCACCACGTCGCTGACCTTTTGCACGCTCTCGACCACGCTGCGAATCGTGGCGCCTGCATCGGCCACGCTTTGTTCGCCGGCGCGCACCTGCTCCACCGAGTCGCCGATCAGCACCTTGATCTCCTTGGCGGCGGTAGCCGAACGCTGGGCCAGCGAGCGCACTTCGGAAGCGACGACCGCAAAGCCGCGGCCCTGTTCCCCTGCGCGCGCGGCTTCGACCGCGGCATTCAGCGCCAGGATGTTGGTCTGGAAAGCAATGCCGTCGATCACGCTGATGATGTCGACGATCTTTTGCGACGAGCCGTTGATGGCGCTCATGGTCTGCACCACCTGCTCCACCATCACGCCGCCGCGACCGGCGATCTCGGACGCCGACTGCGAGAGCTGGTTGGCCTGCATTGCGTTGTCGGCGTTATGGCGCACGCTGGAGGTCAGCTCCTCCATGGCGGCGGCGGTCTCTTCCAGCGAGCTGGCCTGGGTCTCGGTGCGCTGCGACAGGTCCATGTTGCCGCTGGCGATATCGCGCGAGGCGGCGTGGATGGTGTGGCTGGCGTCGCGGATGTCGATCATCACGCCTTCGATCTTGTCGACGAAGCGGTTGAAGGCGGCGCCGATGCGCGCCAGCTCATCACCGCCATCGGTGCCCAGGCGGCGGGTCAGGTCGCCGTCGCCGTCGGCGATTTCTTCCAGCGCGCCCTGCACCAACGACAGGCGGCGCAAGGCGCGCGACACCAGCGCGCCCAGCACCAGCGCGGCCAGCACGGTGACCAGCACTGCCGTCACGGCCGAGGTGCTGAGCATGGTGGACAGCGGCGCGGTGGCGTCGGCGCGGTCCAGCGCCACCACCAGCAGCCAGTCGCTGCCGGCGACCTTGGCGGAAAACAGCATCTTGTCGCGACCGTCCAGCTTCACGTCCTGGTGGCCGTGCGCGGCGGCGCTGTCGGCCAGCGACTGCGCGCTGATGGAAGGATCGAGGTCGGCCAGCGGCTTCAGGCGCAGCTTCTCGTTGGCGTGGGCGATCACCTTGCCGCTGGTGTCGACCAGGAAGGCGTAGCTGTTGGGCGTGGGCTTGATGGACAGCACGTCGTTGACCACCGTGTCGAGCAGCACGTCGGCCGCCGCCACGGCGCTGACCTGGCCGGCACTGCCGACCGCCTCGGCGAAGGTCACCAACAGCTTGCCGTTGCTGGCGCCGATATAGGGCGCAGTCACCACCGGCGCGCCGCTCTTGGCGGCCTGCTGGTACCAGGGACGCTTGGTCGGATCGTAGTCCGCCGCGCGGGTGCGCTGCTGCGAGAACACCGCGTGCTTGTCTTCATAACCGATGTAGGCCAGGTCGAACTCGCCGGCCTGCTCGGCTGCCTTCACAAAGGGCAGCGGATCGGGCGCGCCGGCGGCCTGTTTGATGGAGGAGACCACCAGTTTCTTGGACTTCACCCATTCGCCGATGGCAGCGGCGCGGCCCTGGGCCAACTGCTCCAGCTGGCTGTCCAGCGCAGACATGGTGCTGGAGCGTGCAGTAACGAAGTTGGCGAGCACGATGGCCAGCATCGCCAGCACGACGATGCCGGCGCAGATGGCGATAAGGCGGGTACGCAAGGACGAGAAATTCATAAAGTTTCCACAAGGACAAACAGCGGGACGGACAGCACATCACGGCCTCCGGCTACGGAGGGCTACGAACGGATAAACGGATAAACGGATGAATCGGTTGGGTTGAGCCGGGAGGCCGATCGGCGGACACGACGGTCCGGCGAGGAGGTTAAAGGGATTTTATGACTGGGACGTTACTGCTGAGCTCCGGCGGTGGGTGATTCGATGAACGTTGCGATGCAAGCGTAACAGCGGCCGTTCGCAAAGTTTTGAAGCCTCTGAAAATAAATCCGGGCCTGATGCGCTCGCGCTACAGGTGCGCGCGCACAGTGTGTTCGCGCGGAAATAATGACCGCGCAGCAACATGATTGACCGGCCTTAAGTCTGGCTTAATTCTGGCGGCATACAGTGCTTGCAACGGGGTCTCCTCTTTCCCCCTTGTTCGCCGCGACGACATCCGGCGGACTCCTTTCGGCCCGCAGCCAATGCGGGCCGTTTTTTTGCCTGCGGCTTACGCGCCGCCGGACGGCGGGCTTCCGTGCTTGTGCTGGCCCAGCCGCTGCGCTCGATAAATGCCGGTGTGGCCGGAGAACAGATAGGCGACCACGCAGGCCAGCGCCGCGAACGGCCCGATGCCGGCGCCGAACAGCTCGATGGCCATCACCGTGGACGCCAGCGGCGTGTTGGCCGCGCCGGCGAACACCGCCACGAAGCCGAGCGCGGCCAGCAGCGGGAACGGCAGATGCAGCAACGGCGCCAGGGCATTGCCCAGCGTGGCGCCGATATAGAACAGCGGCGTCACCTCGCCACCCTTGAAACCGGCGCCCAGCGAGGCCACCGTAAACAGCCCCTTGGCCAGGAAGTCCCACGGCGCCACCGGTTGCTGGAAGGCCTGCACAATCACGTCGATGCCCAGACCGACATAGCGTTGGGTGCCGCAGGCCCATACTGCGAGCGCCACTACGACGCCGCCGATGACCGGACGCAGCGGCGCGTAGGCCACGTGCTTCTTCATGAAGGCGGACAAGCCGTGGGCGCCGCGCGCGAAGGCCATGCCGGCCAGGCCGAACACGGCGCCGGCGGCGATCACCGCCGCCGCGCTCCAGAGCGCCACCGGCGCCGTGGCCGTCATGGCGTAATGGGTATGGTGCACGCCCCAAGCCAGGCCGACCTGGTCGGCGGCGATGGCGGCCACGAAGCAGGGAAAGATCGCGTCATAGCGCATGCGACCGATGGCCAGCACCTCCAGTCCGAAGATGGCGCCCGCCATCGGCGTGCCGAACACCGAAGAAAAGCCGGCGCTGATGCCGGCCATCAACAGGATGCGGCGATCCTCGCGGCGCAGGCGGAACACGTGGGTCAGCTGGTCGGCCAGCGCGCCGCCCATCTGCACCGCGGTGCCCTCACGCCCCACCGACGCGCCGAACAGGTGCGACGCTACCGTCCCCATCAGCACCAGCGGCGCCATGCGTAGCGGCACCACCTTGGCCGGGTCGTGGATCTCGTCGATCAGCAGGTTGTTGCCGGCCTCGACCGACTTGCCGGCATGCAGGTAAATCCAGCCGACCGCAAAGCCGGCTGCCGGCAACAGCCAAAGCAGCCAGGGATGGGCCTGGCGGGTGCGCGTGGCGAGGTCCAGCGAGATCAGGAAGAAGGCCGAGGCGCTGCCGGCCAGGAAGGCCACCAGCGAGGCGATAAGGCACCATTTGCCGACATAGGGCAGGAGGCGCAGCGGTTCAGGAAGTTTGGAGGCGTTCATGTTGCGGGCGTTGGGTTGGGTCAACCTGGCCGGCAGGAACGGGAGGATGCTTGGTGCGCACGCCTACAGTCCCGGTCATCCAGGGTCTGCAGGCATCATCAGCCCCGGCGGGTGCCGGCGGCGGTTCGGGGAGGAATGCCATCTCCGCCGCGCATGTTAGCAAGTTTCAGCCGGACGGACAATCGCCGCGCCGCCGGCCCCCGGTGTGTCGCGCAAAAGTGCGCGCCCGTTCCCAACCGGGCGGCCATATGAGATGATTGGCCCGCGGCAATCTCAGGGAGGGAGCCGCGTCCGTTTTTCCACCGCCTTGCACGATAAAACTGAAATATCCTTTCCGTCGCCACCGCGGCGAAAAGATGCGCTGACATGCTGAAGAAAATCAAAGTGGAGGAACTTGTCCTCGGAATGTACTTCGCCGGCTTCGACGATGCCGCGTGGATGAACCATCCGTTCTGGAAAAACAAGTTCCTCATCAAGAGCCCCAGCGAACTGCAGCAGGCGCGTGCCAGCGGCATCGCCGAGTGCTGGATCGATACTGCCAAGGGCAAGGACGTCGTCGCGCCGGAAGAAGAGCCGGAGGAAACTCCCGAGCCCGAACCGCAACCCGAACTGGCGCCGCAACCCGCGCTGGACCCGGCGCTGATCGACGCCCAGGCGTTGCGCGAAACCGCCAAGAAGGCGACCCAGGCCATGTTCGCGGAAATCCGCATGGGCAAGGTGCTGGACATGGACCGCTGCGTGTCCGTGGTGGAAGAGATCGCCAGCTCGGTGGTGCACAGCCCCAACGCGCTGATGAGCGTGGTGCGCCTGAAGCTGGCCGACGAATACACCTATCTGCACTCGGTAGCGGTGTGCGCGCTGATGGTGGCGCTGGGCCGCACGCTGGGCATGGACGAGACCGCCTGCCGCGAAGCCGGCCTGGGCGGCTTCCTGCACGACATCGGCAAGGCCTTCATCCCGCATGACATCCTGAACAAGCCCGGCAAGCTGACCGAAGAAGAATTCGCTATCGTGCGCAAGCACCCGGAACTGGGCTTCAAGTATCTGAGCCAGGATCCCAACGTGCCCGACTATGCGCGCAACGTCTGCCTGCACCATCACGAGAAGATCGACGGCAACGGCTATCCGGAAGGCCAGCGCGGCGGCGCCATTTCGCTGTATGCGCGCATGGCGGCGATCTGCGACGTGTATGACGCGTTGACTTCGGATCGCCCCTACAAGCACGGCTGGGATCCGGCCGAGGCGATCTCGGCGATGGCCTCCTGGACCGGCCACTTCGACCGCGCCATGTTCCTGGCCTTCGTCAAGACGCTGGGCATCTACCCTGTGGGCTCCATCGTCAAGCTGGAGTCGGGACGCTCGGGCTTCGTGATCCGCCAGAACGCCAAGGACCTGACCCGTCCGGTGCTCAAGGTGTTCCGCTACAACGACAACATGGAAGTCAGCGACACCGAAATCCTCGACCTGCTGGCCACGCCTGAAGCCGACACCATCATCGCCCGCGGCGGCGAAGAATGGGCGCGCCTGAGCCACCTCGACTCGATGCAGCTGCTGAGCACGCGGGCGTTGTCCTGAGCTTCTTCACGTTTTTTTACGTTTCTTGCGCATGAAAAAAAGCCCGCATCCTGCGGGCTTTTTCTTTGCTGTTCCGGGTACCGCAGGTCAGCGAATGCGGATCTCGACGAAGCGATTGCGCGGCTCGGGCACACCCTTCTTCTGCGGCACGCGCGGCTCGCGCGAGCCCTTCCCCACCACCTCGATGCTGAGCGGCTCGATCTTGGCGCGCAGCAGTTCGCGCTCCACCAGCCGCGCACGGCGCACCGACAACGCCTCGTTGTTGGCATCGCTGCCGATGGCATCGGCATGTCCCACCAAGATGAATTCGCCGGCCGGGAAACTGCGGAATTCCTCGATGGCCTGATTCAGCAATTTGCGCGACGCCGGCGTCAGGCGATCGCTGCCCAACTCGAACAGCAGCTCATAGCTACGCGGCCGCATCGGCAGGTTTTGCAGCAAGGGAGCATAACGCGCCTGCACGTCGGCCTCGCTGACGGTAGCGGTCTTGCCGGCCTTGCCGGCTTCGGTTTCCACGCTGGCGTAGGGGGTGGCCAGTGCGGTCTCGCCTGCAGCGGTCTTGACCACGATGCTGCTGGAAGAACCGTCAGCCTGCGGCAGCAGCACGAAACGCTCCTTGGGCCCGGCGCAACCGGACAAGGCCAGCAAGGCGATGCAGAGGGCGAGCAGCTTATTCACCGGCCACCTCCACGATGAAGTCGGTGCCGCGAATACCGATGGTGGCCGTCGGCGTGGCCACCTGCTGGCGCTCCGGCGCGCGTTTGCCGATCAGGCCGGAGACGTAGCGCAGCGTGCCCTTGGCCACGCGCACGGCGACGTTGCCCTCGCCCGAGCTTTCGTTGAACTTGAAGTCTTCCAGCACGAAGCTGGTCTTGGGACCGAGCGACATCAGCGTGTCGTCGCGCAGCGTGATGCCCACGGCGGCGGCCTCGGCGGTGACGATGCGGTCGCCCGGGTACAGCTTGTCGCCGACCTTGGCGGCCAGCGCCTGCTGCTGGCGCTGCACTTGCACCTCGCCGCTGACTACCTTGACGATGCCGGCTTGCGAGCGCTCGGCCGCCGGCGTTTGCGCCAGCGCGCTGCACGTCGTCACGGATGCCAGCGCCGCTGCAACAGACAACGCCGCAGACAACGCAACAGGCGCCCCCCGCTTGCCTTGAGAAACCGCTCCCCGTTTCATGAAACTCCCTTGTTGATCGCTCCGGATGCATTCGGCATGGCGCCCGGCAGATCGCGGCGCCGCGGCGACATTATAGGCAGATTCCGCATGGAAACCCGTTCCTCGACAACAACGAAACAAGGTATAAATCCGTGAGCAATTGCAGTTCGATCAACAAAGGCACCAACAGGCCTCAGGCGTCCCCTGCCCTGACCTGCTTGATGGCGCTTTCCCAGGCTTGCATTTTTGCCAAGGCCTCGTCGCGGCTGATGGCGGGCTGGAAGGTGCGCTCCATGCGCCACTGCGCCGACAGTTCCGACTGATCTCGGTACACGCCGGTGGCCAGCCCCGCCAGGTAGGCCGCGCCCAGCGCGGTGGTTTCCGTCACCTGCGGGCGGATCACCGGGATGCCGAGCAGGTCGGCCTGGAACTGCAACAGCAGGTTGTTGGCGGAAGCGCCGCCGTCGACGCGCAATTCGGTGATGGGCGAGACGGCGTCGCGCACCATCGCCGTCAGCAGCGCGGTGCTCTGGAAGGCGATCGACTCCAGCGCGGCGCGCGCGATGTGCGCCACCGTGCTGCCGCGGCTCAGGCCGACGATGGCGCCCTTGGCCGACGGGTTCCAGTAAGGCGCGCCCAGCCCGGTGAAGGACGGCACGAACACCACGCCGCCCGAGTCCTCGGCGGACGCCGCCAGCGCCTCGACGTCGGTGGAGGTCTTGATCGCCTTCAAGCCGTCGCGCAGCCACTGCACCACCGCGCCGCCGATGAAGACGCTGCCTTCCAGCGCGTATTGCGGCGTGGCGCCGGTCTGGCAGGCCGCGGTGCTGATCAGGCCGTTGCGCGAAGTGGCGCACTGCTCGCCGGTGTGCAGCAGCATGAAGCAGCCGGTGCCGTAGGTGTTCTTGGCCATGCCGGGGCTGAAGCAGGCCTGGCCGAACAGCGCCGACTGCTGGTCGCCGGCGATGCCGGCGATCTTGACCGCCGCGCCCAGGTGCTGCGCGTCGACCTCGCCGTACAGGTGAGACGAGGCACGCACCTCCGGCAGCATGCTGCGGGGGATGTCGAGCCAGGCCAGCAGCTCCTCGTCCCAGCTGCCGGTGTGGATGTTCCACAGCATGGTGCGCGAGGCGTTGGAGACGTCGGAGACATGCAGCCGGCCGCCGGTCAGGTTCCAGATCAGCCAGGCGTCGACCGTGCCGAACAGCAGCTCGCCGCGCTGCGCGCGCTCGCGCAGGCCGGGCACGTTATCGAGGATCCAGCGCAGCTTGGTGCCGGAGAAATACGGATCGAGCACCAGGCCGGTCTTGGCCCGGATGGCCTCGCCCAGGCCGCGCTCGCGCAATTGCGCGCAGACCGTTTCGGCGCGGCGGTCTTGCCACACCACGGCGTTGTACACCGGGCGGCCGCTGGCGCGCTCCCACACCACGGTGGTCTCGCGCTGGTTGGTGATGCCCAGCGCGGCCAGCTCACTTGCCTTGATGCCGCTTTGCGCCAGCACCTGGCGCGCGGTTTGCAACTGGCTGTTCCACAGGTCCAGCGGGTCGTGCTCGACCCAGCCCGGCTGCGGAAAAATCTGCGGAAATTCCTGCTGTGCGGCGGCCACGATGGCGCCGCTTTCGTCGAAGATGATGCTGCGGGAACTGGAGGTTCCCTGGTCCAGGGCGAGCAGATAAGCCATGAGGTCCCTTACTGAATTACTGCGTTGCTGAATAACTGAATGCATCGCCGCCGCGCGTGATGCTGATGCGGCGGATAAAAAAGACGTCATCCCGACCTGCGCCGGAATGACGTCCTGACTGACCGGATGTCAGGCTGACATCAGCCGATCAGCGTACGCGGCCGTCCTTCCATGCCTGCAGCAGCTTGTCGTAGGCGATGGTCTCGCCCTTCGGCTTTTCGTTGGCCAGCTTGGTCCACGGCGCGCCCTTGTCGGACATCCAGCTGGCCGGATCCTTCTTCGGGTTCAGCTTCGGTGCGCACTGCTTCATGCCGGCGCGCTGCAGGCGCGCCATGATGCCGTCCATCTCATCGGCCAGGTTGTCCATCGCGCCTTGCGGTGTCTTCTCGCCGGAGATCGCGGCCGAGATGTTCTTCCACCACAGCTGGGCCATCTTCGGATAGTCAGGCACGTTGTTACCGGTCGGCGTCCATGCCACGCGCGCCGGGCTGCGGTAGAACTCGATCAGGCCGCCGTACTTGGCCGCGTTCTTGGTGAAGTAATCCGAACGGATGTCGGAGTCGCGGATGAAGGTCACACCGACGATGGACTTCTTCAGCGACACGGTCTTGGACGTGGTGAACTGGGCATACAACCAGGCCGCCGCCATGCGGTCAGGCGGGGTGCTCTTCAGGAAGGTCCACGAGCCGACGTCCTGGTAGCCGTTCTGCATGCCGTCCTTCCAGTAGGGGCCGTGCGGGCCGGGGGCCATGCGCCACTTGGGCGAACCGTCGGTGTTGACCACCGGCAGACCTTGCTTGGTCATGCCCGCGGTGAACGCGCTGTACCAGAAGATCTGCTGCGCGATGTGGCCTTGCGCGGGCACCGGGCCGGCTTCGGAGAAGGTCATGCCCAGCGCTTCGGGCGGCGCGTACTTCTTCATCCAGTCCAGGTACTTGGTCAGCGCATACACGGCCGCCGGCGAGTTGGTCGCGCCGCCGCGCGCCATCGAGGAACCGACCGGGGTGCACTTGTCGTCGGCCACGCGGATGCCCCATTCGTCGACCGGCAGGCCGTTGGGCAGGCCCTTGTCGGCGGCGCCGGCCATCGACAGCCAGGCATCGGTGAAGCGCCAGCCCAGCGACGGGTCCTTCTTGCCGTAGTCCATGTGGCCGTAGATCTTCTTGCCGTCCAGCTCCTTCACGTCGTTGGTGAAGAAGGCGGCGATGTCTTCATAGGCCGACCAGTTCTGCGGCACGCCCAGCTCATAGCCGTACTTGGCCTTGAATTTTTCCTGCAGGTCCTTGCGCGCGAACCAGTCGGCGCGGAACCAGTACAGGTTGGCGAACTGCTGGTCGGGCAGCTGGTACAGCTTGCCGTCCGGCGCGGTGGTGAAGCTGGTGCCGATGAAATCCTTCAGGTCCAGGCCGGGGTTGGTGTATTCCTTGCCGGGGCCGGCCATGTAGTCGGTCAGCACCACGGTCTGGCCGTTGCGGTAGTGGGTGCCGATCAGGTCGGAGTCGTTGACCCAGCCGTCGTAGATCGACTTGCCCGATTGCAGCGAGGTCTGCATCTTCTCGACCACGTCGCCTTCCTGGATCACGTCGTGGATGACCTTGATGCCGGTGATTTCTTCGAAGGCCTTGGCCAGGGTCTTGGATTCATAGGCGTGGGTGTCCAGGGTCTCGGAGACCACGTGGATTTCCTTGATGCCCTTGGCCTTGAGCTTGGCGGCGGTATCGATGAACCACTGCATCTCGTCGACCTGCTGCTTGCGCGACAGGGTGCTGGGCTGGAACTCGGCGTCGACCCACTTCTCGGCGGCCTTGGTATCGGCCCAGACATTGCCGGCGATGCCAGCCATAGCCAGCGCAGCCGACAGCACGGTTAGTTTGAATTTCTGCATCATGTCTCCTCGTCACCTTCCCTAAGATGGCCGCGCCGGGGTGGGAAGGACATTCCCCGGGACGTCATTTCATTCCAGGTTGTCGCCTTGGCGCAAACCGGAAATCGAATTACGGATCAACCCTTGCGCATGATCAGCAGCAAGGCCACGAAACCGATAGCGGCGGCGTACCACTGGTCCAGGTCGGTCAGGCCGACCCACGCCAGATTGATGTAAGCCGCGCTGAGCAAGCCGATGAACAGGCGGTCGCCGCGGGTGGTACGCATCGGCAGGAAACCTTTGCGCTCGGTGGTGGGCGAACGGATCTCCCACACCGTCATGCCCACCAGCATCAGCGCGACGCAGATGAAGAACACCGCCACCGGCAGCGTCCACGACATCCATGAAAATGCATTGGCCATGATCACACTCTCCCCATGGCGAAGCCCTTGGCGATGTGGTTGCGCACGAACCAGATCACCAGTGCCCCGGGAACAATCGTCAGCACCCCGGCCGCGGCCAGGATGCCCCAGTCCATGCCGGCCGCCGAGGCGGTGCGCGTCATGATGGCGCTGATCGGCTTGGCGTTGACCGAGGTCAGCGTACGCGCCAGCAGCAGCTCGACCCAACTGAACATGAAGCAGAAGAAGGCGGTCACGCCCACGCCCGACTTGATCAGCGGCAGGAAGATGCGGACGAAGAAGCGCGGGAAGGAGAAGCCGTCGATGTAGGCGGTCTCATCGATCTCGCGCGGCACGCCGGACATGAAGCCTTCCAGGATCCATACCGCCAGCGGCACGTTGAACAGCATGTGCGCCAGGGCCACGGCGATGTGCGTGTCGGACAGGCCGATGGTCGAGTACAGCTGGAAGAACGGCAGCAGGAACACCGCCGGCGGCGTCATGCGGTTGGTCAGCAGCCAGAAGAACATGTGCTTGTCGCCGAGGAAGCGGTAGCGCGAGAACGCATACGCCGCCGGCAGCGCCACCAGCAGCGACATGACGGTGTTCATCGCCACGTAGATGATGGAGTTGATATAGCCGGAATACCACGACGGGTCGGTGAAGATGACCTTGTAGTTGTCCAGCGTGGGTGCGTTGGGCCAGAGCGTGAAGACCGACAGGGTCTCCTCGTTGGTCTTGAGCGAAGTGTTCAGCAGCCAGTACAGCGGGATCAGGGTGAAGGCGATGTAGAGCGCCATCACCAGGAGCCGCGTCAGGCCGCTCTGCTTGTCTTTATTCATGGTTGCCGCCCGTGTCTTTGCTACCGTTGCCGGCGCTCTGCATCCAGTTGTAGAGCACGAAGGACAGCAGCAGGATGATGAGGAAGTAGATCAGCGAGAACGCCGCCGCCGGACCCAGGTCGAACTGGCCGACCGCCTTCTGCGTCAGGTACTGGCTCAGGAACGTGGTCGAGTTGCCGGGGCCGCCGCCGGTCAGCACGAAGGGTTCGGTGTAGATCATGAAGCTGTCCATGAAGCGCAGCAGCACCGCGATCACCAGCACGCCGCGCATCTTGGGCAGCTGGATGTAGCGGAAGACCGCCCAGCGGCTGGCGCCGTCGATCTGCGCCGCCTGGTAGTAGGCGTCCGGGATCGAGCGCAGGCCGGCGAAGGCCAGCAGCGCCACCAGCGGCGTCCAGTGCCACACGTCCATCACCAGCACGGTGATCCAGGCGTCAGTCGGATCCGAGGCGTAGTTGTAGTCGGTGCCCAGCAAGTTCAGCACGTAGCCGCCCAGGCCGATGTCGGCGCGACCGAAGATCTGCCAGATGGTGCCGACCACGTTCCATGGGATCAACAGTGGCATGGCCAGGATCACCAGCGTGGCCGAAGATTTCCAGCCCTTGTGCGGCATCGCCAGCGCCAGCACGATGCCCAGCGGGATCTGCACCAGCAGCACGCAGAACGAGAACACCAGTTGGCGCAGCAGGGCCGAGTGCAGCTCGCCGTCGCGCATCACTTCCTTGAACCACTCGAGGCCGACGAACACGCTTTGCTCGGGGCTGATGATGTCCTGCACCGAGTAGTTCACCACGGTCATCAGCGGGATGATCGCGGAGAAGGCCACCGTCAGGAACACCGGCAGGATGAAGAACCATGCCTTGTTGTTGATTGGCTTGTCCATGCTTTACCGCCCTATTCTTTCTTCGTTGCTGAAGTAGATCGTCTCCGGCTTGGCCAGGCGCAGCCATTGCGGCCCCTGCGCCACCTTCACCGACGGCGCCACGCGTGCCTTGACGGTGAGGCCGTCGAACTGCGCCGTCACCAGCTGGCTGGTGCCCAGGTGCTGGACCTGGGTGACGTCCGCGCTCACCGCGCCGACGCTGCCGGCCGCCGCCAGCTCAACGAACTCGGGGCGGATGCCCAGCTTCAGTTCGCCGTTGGCGTTCTTCAGCGCCTGCAGCTGCGCTGCCTCCAGCTGCACTCTTTGCTTGCCGAGCAGCACGGCGTCACCGTCGACGCGAACCGGACAGAAATTCATGCCGGGGCTGCCGATGAAGTAGCCGACGAAGGTATGGTCGGGGCGCACGAACAAGGCCTCAGGCTTGCCCTGCTGGACCACCTTGCCTTCAGTCATGACCACCACTTCGTCGGCGAAGGTCAGCGCCTCGACCTGGTCGTGGGTGACGTAGATCAGCGTCAGCTTCAGCTGGTGGTGAATCTCCTTGAGCTTCTGGCGCAGCTCCCACTTCATGTGCGGGTCGATCACCGTCAGCGGCTCGTCGAACAGGATGGCCGCGACGTCCTTGCGCACCAGCCCGCGACCCAGCGAGATCTTCTGCTTGGCATCGGCGGACAGGCCGGCGGCGCGCTGCTTCAGGTCGCGCGAGAGATCCAGCATCTCGGCGATCTCGTGCACCCGCGCCTGCACTTCGCGCTCGGGCATCTTGCGGTTGCGCAGCGGGAAGGCCAGGTTGTCGAACACGCTCATGGTGTCGTACAGCACCGGGAACTGGAACACCTGCGCGATATTGCGCTCGCGGGTGGCCTTGTGGGTCATGTCCACGCCGTCGAACAGCACCTGTCCTTCGGACGGCTGCAGGAGACCGGAAATGATGTTGAGCAGCGTCGACTTTCCGCAGCCGGAGGGGCCCAGCAGCGCATAGGCGCCGCCGTCTTCCCACACCATGTTCATCGGCTGCAGCGCATAGTCCTTCAGGCTGGAGGGGTTGGGGCCGTAGGCGTGGCCGAGGTTGTTGAATTCGATGCGGGCCATGTCAGTGCGCCTCCGTCGGGGCGCTCAGCAGGCGACCCTCTGTGTCAAACAGGAATACCTGCGCCGCGCTGATGCTGACCTTGACCGTGCTGCCGATCTCGAACTCGTGCACGCCCGGCAGCTGCGCCACCAAAGGCACGTCGCCATGGCGCAGGTGCATATAGGTTTCGGAGCCGCTCAGCTCGGCCAGCGTCACGCGGCAAGCCAGGCTCACGCCGGGTCCGGTCAGCGCCTGCAGGCGCACGTCGTTGCAGCGGATGCCGACGCGGCAGCGCTGCCCGTCCGACAGGCGCAGGCCGCGCCCGGCAATCTCCAGCACGCTGCCGTCTTCCATGCGCACGGCATCGCCGCCGGTGGCGCTGGCCTCCAGCAGGTTCATCGGCGGATCGTTGAAGATCGCCGCCACCTCGGTCGAGGCCGGCGCGTTGAACAGCTGCAGCGTCGGCGCGAACTGCAGCAGGCGGCCCTCGTGCATCACGGCGGTGTGACCGCCGAGCAGCAAGGCTTCCTGCGGCTCGGTGGTGGCGTACACGACGGTGGTGTCGCCGGCGTCGAACAGCGAAATCAGTTCGCTGCGCAACTCCTCGCGCAGCTTGTAGTCGAGGTTCACCAGCGGCTCGTCCAGCAGCACCAGCGGCGCGCGTTTGATCAGCGCGCGCGCCAGCGCGGTGCGCTGCTGCTGGCCGCCGGAGAGTTCGCCCGGCAGGCGCTGCAGCAGGTGCGCGATGTGCAGCTTGTCGGCGATCTCGTTGACGCGCTGGTCGATCTCCTGCTGCGGCTTCTTTTGCAGGCGCAGCGGCGAGGCGATGTTCTCAAACACCGAAAGACCGGGATAGTTGATGAACTGCTGGTACACCATCGCCAGGTTGCGCTCGCGCACGCCGACGCCGGTGACATCCTCACCGTCCACCAGGATGCGCCCGCCCGTGGGCTTGTCGAGCCCGGCGATGATGCGCATCAGCGAGGTCTTGCCGGCCTGGGTCGGGCCCAGCAGCACGTTGATGCCGCCTTTCGCCAGCGTCAGGTCAAGGGGGTACAGGTGCGTGTGGGCACCGACCGTCTTGACCACTTGTTTCAGTTCCAGGGTCACACTGTCTCCTTGCTGCGTTTTATTACTTATTGTTGGTTGCTTGTGATTACAGCGATTACACCGCTTGCGGCGACTGCAACGGCGCGGCACCGGCATGCTCCTGCGCCAGCCATGCCTCAAGCCGCGCAACGTGCTGCGGCTGGCAATACAGGCCCAGCTTGCTGCGCCGCCAGAGGATGTCGTCGGCGCTGCGCGCCCATTCCGTGCTGACCAGGTAACGCGCCTCGGCTTCGTACAAACCCGGCGCCAGTTCCTCGCCCAGTTCCGCCAGGCTGGTCGCCGTGCCGATCAGGCGTTCGAGGCGCGCGCCGTAGCTGCGCGCGTAACGCTTGGCCAGCTGCGCCGGCAGCCATGGATAGCGGCGCTGGACGTCCTGCAGGAAAGCGTCGAAGTCATAGCGCCGCACCAGCTTGCCCGGATGCTGCAGATCGCCGCCGGGCAACGGCGCGCCGTCGGTCCAGGGGCGATCCTGCAGGCCGAGGTTGGACGACAGCATGGCCAGCGCTTCTTCGGCCAGCTTGCGGTAGGTGGTGATCTTGCCGCCCCAGACGTTCAACATCGGCGCGCCGGCGGCGTCGCATTCGAGCAGGTAGTCGCGGGTGACGGCGGAGGCGTTCTCGGAACTGTCGTCCAGTAGCGGACGCACGCCGGAGTAGGTCCACACCACGTCGGCGGCGGTGATCTGGCGCGTGAAGTAACGGTTGGCCATCTCGCACAGGTAAGCCACTTCCTCGCCGCTGATCTCGACGCGGCCGGCGTCGCCGTGATACTCGAGGTCGGTGGTGCCGATCAGCGTGAAGTCGTCCTGATAGGGAATGGCGAAGATGATGCGCTTGTCGGGATTCTGGAAAATATAAGCGCAGGGATGGTCGAACAGGCGCTTGACCACGATGTGGCTGCCTTTGATCAGGCGCAGGCCGTAATTCTTTTTTGCCCCCGGCACGCCCTGCGCGAAACGCGCGGCCCAAGGGCCGGCGGCGTTGACAATGGCGCGCGCCTGCACTTCCAGCACCTGGGTGCGGCCGTTGGCCTCGCTCTCCAGCACCGCATGCCAGCGCTCGCCGTCGCGACGGGCGCTGACGCATTTGGTGCGGGTCAGGATGCGGGCGCCGCGCTCGTGCGCGTCCAGTGCGTTGAGCGTCACCAGGCGCGCGTCGTCTACCCAGCCGTCGGAATAGACGAAGCCGCGGCGGTAGTCGCCCTTCAGCGGCTGGCCGGCGGCATGTTCGCGCAGGTTGAGCCCGTGCGAGGCGGGCAGGATTTCACGTTTGGCGAGCGTGTCGTAGAGGAACAGGCCGGCGCGGATCATCCACGCCGGACGCTGGCTGGCGTCGTGCGGCATGACGAAGCGCAGCGGCCAGATGATGTGGGGCGCGGCGCGCAGCAGCACTTCACGCTCCTGCAAGGCCTTGCGCACCAGTTTGAATTCGTAATACTCGAGATAGCGCAGGCCGCCGTGAATCAGCTTGGTGCTGGCCGAGGAAGTGTGCTGCGCCAGGTCGTGCTGCTCGCACAGGAGCACGCGCAGGCCGCGGCCGGCGGCATCGCGTGCGATGCCGGCGCCATTGATACCACCACCGACCACCAACAGATCGTATTCGAGGGCCATTCGCATTGTCTCCGGAGTTTTTGGATACTCGCCAATTCTTATGTGCTGCGATTTTTTTCAGTACGATACGCGACAACGCGAAAAATAATCAACAATTATTTGTTGTTTTGGATTCGTTTATGTTCTTAAATGTTCATACTTGATAATTATATTGGCCATGATGCTTAACCCACGGCAACAAACCCTGCTGGAATGCGTGCGCAAGCACATCACCATCTCGGTCGAAGAACTGGCGCAAAAGCTCAACGTGACCACGCAGACGGTACGCCGCGACGTCAAGGCCATGGTCGACGCCAAGCTGCTGGCGCGCTATCACGGCGGCGTCGGCCTGCTCTCCTCGACCGAGAACATCGCTTACCCGCAACGCCAGGTGATGAACGCCGAAGCCAAGCGCCGCATCGGCAAGGCCGTCGCCGCGCGCGTGCCGGACGGCTGTTCGCTGATCCTCAATCTCGGCACCACCACCGAGGAAGTCGCGCAGGCGCTGCACCAGCACAAGAACCTGCACGTGGTCACCAACAACCTGAACGTGGCCAACATGTTGGCCAGCAATACCGAGTCCGAGGTAATCGTCGCCGGCGGCGTGGTGCGCGCGCGCGATCGCGGCATCGTCGGCGAGGCGACCATCGATTTCATCCGCCAGTTCAAGGTGGACATCGGCATCATCGGTATCTCCAGCATCGAACTCGACGGCGTGCTGCGCGACTTCGACGCGCGCGAGGTGAAGGTTGCGCAGACCATCATCGAGCAATCGCGCCAGGTGTGGCTGGTGGCGGACTCCAGCAAGTTCGGGCGCCAGGCCCTGGTGAAGATGGCGCACCTGTCCCAAGTCGACGTGCTGTTCACCGACGCGCCGCCGCCGCCGGAGCTGGCCAAGCTGCTGGCCGAGACCGACGTCGAAGTGGTGCTGGCGACCTGATTCCCCTCTCTCCCTCTTCCCGTCCGCGGCATGCGCCGCGCTGCGCACCGGCGCGCGCGTGACCGCACTCCATGGCTGAGCTCCCGCAGTTGATCCTGTGTGGTCGCCACTTCCGTCTCTCTGTCGCAGTCTGATGTTCAGCCCCTATTTCTGGCGGCTTGACGACGTGGATCAAACCCGCCGCAATCGCCGATTTACCTCCTTGCAGCCCGGGACGATAGTGGAGCTGCGCACGGGCGGGCACGCCGTCGCGGGCATGGACATGCTTCCCCGCGCCCTTCCCGCTTCGCCGCGCATCTTTTTGAATTCTCCCAAGGAGTGCATATGACGCAAACAATGAAAGCGGCCGTCGTCCGCGAATTCGGCAAGCCCTTGAGCATCGAGGAAGTGCCCATTCCCGTGCCCGGCCCTAGCCAGGTGCTGGTCAAATTCGAGGCCAGCGGCGTGTGCCATACCGACCTGCACGCGGCGCACGGCGACTGGCCGGTCAAGCCCAACCCGCCGTTCATCCCCGGTCACGAAGGCGTGGGCTACGTGGCGGCAGTGGGCGCCGGCGTCAAGCGCATCAAGGAAGGTGATCGCGTCGGCGTGCCCTGGCTGCATACCGCCTGCGGCTGCTGCGGTCCCTGCCGCACCGGCTGGGAGACGCTGTGCGCCGACCAGCAGAACACCGGCTACTCGGTCAACGGCAGCTTCGCGCAATACGGCCTGGCCGATCCCGACTATGTGGGCGTATTGCCGGCCGCGCTGGAGTTCGGTGCAGCGGCGCCGGTGCTGTGCGCGGGCGTGACCGTCTACAAGGGCCTGAAGGAAACCGAGGTCAAACCCGGTGAATGGGTGGTCATCTCCGGCATCGGCGGGTTGGGTCACATGGCCGTGCAATACGCCAAGGCCATGGGCATGCACGTGGTGGCGGCCGACATTCACGAAGACAAGCTGGCGCTGGCCAAACAGCTCGGCGCCGACATGGTGGTCGACAGCCGCAGCGCCAATGCGGTGGCGGACGTGCAGCGCATCATCGGCGGCGTACATGGCGCGCTGGTGACGGCGGTCTCGCCCAAGGCCATGGAACAGGCGTTCGGCTTCCTGCGCGCGCGCGGCACCATGGCGCTGGTCGGCCTGCCGCCGGGCGACATTACGCTGCCGGTGTTCAATACGGTGTTGAAGCGCATCACCGTGCGCGGTTCCATTGTCGGCACGCGCCAGGATCTGGAAGAGTCGCTGGCGTTCGCGGCCGAAGGCAAGGTGGCGGCGCACTTCAGCTGGGACAAGCTGGACAACATCAACGCCATCTTCGCGCGCATGGAACAAGGCAAGATCGATGGCCGCATCGTGCTTGACCTGAGCTGATCCTGGTCTGCCCCGCAGCCGCCGGGCAACAATAAAAAGGGAGGCTTGCGCCTCCCTTTTTCGTCATCAGTTCATCCGCATCGGATCACCAGAATCCCAGCAGCTTCCACCACACGCTGCCGACCGTGGCGAAGATCAGGATCTCAATCACCGCCATCACCAACCCCACGCCCCACCACTTGCCCATGGACACATAACCGCTGCCGAAAATGATGGGCGAGGTGCCGGTGGCGTAATGGGTCAGCGTCATCATGATGGCCGAGCCGGCCGTCATCATCAGCATGAAGGGCATCACGTACTGCTGCGGCAGCAGCTGCGCGCCCACCGTCAGGAAGGCCAGCAGCATGGCGCTGATGTGCGCGGTGGTGCTGGCAAAGAAGTAGTGCGACAACACGAACACCAACAGCAGCACCGCCGCCACCGAGAACCAGCCCATGCCGCTGGCGACGATGGCGCCCTTCATGCCCTCCGAGAACCAGGCCACCACGCCGGTCTTGTTCAACTGCTCGGCCAGCATCACCAGCGCGCCGAACCAGACCAGCGTATCCCATGCGCTCTTTTC
Organism: Herbaspirillum sp. LeCh32-8; assembly: GCF_017814915.1. Classification (GTDB taxonomy): domain Bacteria; phylum Pseudomonadota; class Gammaproteobacteria; order Burkholderiales; family Burkholderiaceae_D; genus Herbaspirillum. Next base: position 190,504 of record NZ_JAGIPZ010000005.1, read on the forward strand.
CGAGAGCACGTCGTCCCAATCGATGGTGCCGGTGATGATCAGCACGAACAGACCGACGAAGGCCACCACCGTCGGGTCCAGCGTGAAGGCCGCGCCCAGCAGCATGGCCGGCACGTTGGCCCACAGCAGCAGCAGCAAGGCGAAGGTCCCCAGCATCACCTTCTCGCTGGCGGCCAGCGGCCCCATCTTGGCCAGTTCGCCGCGCGCGTAGTCGACCGCATTGGGCGTGGCCTTCAACTCCGGCGGCGACAGCAGGTAGATCACCAGCGGCATGATCAGCAAACACACCAGGCCCGGCAGCAACATGCACAACGCCCAGGTGGTCCACGACAGCTGCAGCGCATGGCCGGTCGCCTTGGCGACGTAGTTCACCACCAGCGGATTGGGCGCGGTAGCGGTCAGGAACATGGCCGAGGTGATCGGGTTGGCGTGGTAGTTGACCAGCGCCAGGTAGCTGCCCACCTTGCCCTGCGTGCCCTTGGCCGGATCGGAGTCGAACGCGTTGGCAATCGACTTCATGATGGGATGCACGATGCCGCCGCCGCGCGCGGTATTACTGGGCGTGAACGGCGCCAGCACCAGTTCGCAGATGGCCAGGCCGTAGCCGATGCCGATGGTGCGCTTGCCCAAGAGCGCGATGAACATCAGGCCCACGCGCTTGCCCAGGCCGGTCTTCTTCAGTCCGCGCGAAATCAGGATCGCCACCACGATCAACCAGATCAAGGGATTGGAAAAGCTGGCCAGCGCATCGGCGATGGCACCCTTGGAAGAGTTGGACGTGACCTGCGACAGCGAAACGATGACGATGGCCATCATCGCCATTACGCCAATGGGCATCACCTTCAGGATGATCGCCACGATGGTGGTAAGAAAGATCGCCATCAGGCTCCAGGCCTTGGGATCGAGCCCTTGTGGACAAGGCGCCAGCAGCAGCAGGATCAGCACGGCGGTGGTGATCAGCGCCGGCCCCAGGCGAAATGGAACGGCGTCGTTGAAGTAGAGGAAAGTTGCTTTGATTTTTGCGAGCATGGCGTCATCCCGAAGACGAGTGAATGGCGAAGAGGCTGCGGCATTGCCGTGCAGCATCTCTGCGACCAGTATAGTCAGCTTCGCCACGCGGCCGTACCGCGGACTGGGGATGATTTGATCTGCGCTAGCTTATGGCGAATTTTTCGGCGCGGCGCGGGTGCACTATCCGGCCATTTGTTACATGCGACGCAGATGCAAAAAGGGCTTGCGTTCTTGGCGCAGGCCCTTGCCGATTTTCTCCATGGAGAAGCAATCGCGTAGCTTGCTCCACCCGGCCTCTCCGACATGCGGCCGAGAGCCCCTAATGAAAAAGGGATTCCGATTTCTCGGAATCCCTTTTCAGTACTGGTGGCCCCCCCGTGAGTCGAACACGGCACCAACGGATTATGAGTCCGCTGCTCTAACCAAGCATGAGCTAGGGGGCCAAAAAATCAGCCGGCGATTTTACCTCATCGCCGGCTGATCTTGACACCCTCTGGATCAATTACCTTCCAGGAAACTCTTCAGCTTGTCCGAGCGCGACGGGTGACGCAGCTTGCGCAGCGCCTTCGCCTCGATCTGGCGGATACGTTCGCGGGTCACGTCGAACTGCTTGCCGACTTCTTCCAGCGTGTGGTCGGTCGACATTTCGATACCGAAGCGCATGCGCAGAACCTTCGCCTCACGCGGGGTCAGCGAGTCGAGGATGTCCTTGACCACGCCGCGCATCGACGCATGCAACGCCGCGTCGGCCGGGGCCAGCGTGTTGTTGTCCTCGATGAAGTCGCCCAGATGCGAATCGTCGTCGTCGCCGATCGGCGTTTCCATGGAGATCGGCTCCTTGGCGATCTTCATGATCTTGCGGATCTTGTCTTCCGGCATTTCCATCTTGATCGCCAGCGTTGCCGGATCCGGCTCGGCGCCGGTTTCCTGCAGGATCTGACGCGAGATGCGGTTCATCTTGTTGATGGTCTCGATCATGTGCACCGGAATACGGATGGTGCGCGCCTGGTCGGCGATGGAGCGGGTGATCGCCTGACGGATCCACCAGGTCGCGTAGGTCGAGAACTTGTAGCCGCGACGGTATTCGAACTTGTCCACCGCCTTCATCAGGCCGATATTGCCTTCCTGGATCAGGTCCAGGAACTGCAGGCCGCGGTTGGTGTACTTCTTGGCGATCGAGATCACCAGACGCAGGTTGGCCTCGGTCATTTCACGCTTGGCCATGCGCGCCTTCTTCTCGCCGGCGCCCATCTTCTTGTTGATGGCGCGCAGGTCCTGCAGCGGCAGCACGACGCGCGCCTGCAGGTCGATCAGTTTTTGCTGCAGTTCCTTGATGGCCGGCACGTTGCGGCTCAGCACGGCGCTGTAGTCGTGGTTGGCGGCGACTTCGCCGTCGACCCAGTCCAGGTTCACTTCATTGCCCGGGAACACCTTGATGAAGTGGGTGCGCGGCATGTTGCACTTGTTGACCGCGACGTCCAGGATCTGGCGTTCGACGGTGCGCACTTCGTCCACCTGCGCGCGCAGGGTGTCGCACAGCTTCTCGACGACCTTGGCGGTGAAGCGGATGCCCAGCAGTTCGTTGGAGATGATTTCCTGTGCCTTGACGTAAGGCTTGGAGTTGTAGCCTTCCTTCTCGAACGCCTTGCGCATGTTCTCGAACTGGGTGGCGATGACGCCGAACTTGCCCAGCGCGTCGCGCTTCAACTGTTCCAGCTGCTCGGCCGAGAAGCCGGCGGCGCCGGAGCCGCTGCTCTCGCCTTCGTCTTCTTCTTCCTCTTCCTCGTCATCCTCTTCGTCCTCGTCGGAGTCATCTGAATCGGACGACGCTTCAACCTGCTGCTCGGATTCGTTGGGGTCGACCAGGCCGTCGACAATTTCGTCGACCTTGATCTCGTCCTTGGAGATGCGGTCAGCCGCGGCCAGGATCTCGGCGATCGTGGTCGGGCAGGCTGAGATGGCCTGGATCATGTCCTTCAGGCCGTCTTCGATGCGCTTGGCGATTTCGATTTCGCCTTCGCGAGTCAGCAGTTCGACCGAACCCATTTCACGCATGTACATGCGCACCGGGTCGGTGGTGCGGCCGAAGTCGGAATCGACGGTCGACAGCGCGGCTTCGGCCGCGGCTTCGGCATCGTCGTCGCTGGCCACGTTGGCCACGTTGTCCGACAGCAGCAGGGTTTCGGCGTCAGGAGCGTGCTCGTAGATCGAGATGCCCATGTCGCTGAAGGTGCCGATGATGCCTTCGATCGCTTCAGGATCGACGATGTTTTCCGGCAGGTGGTCGTTGATTTCGGCGAAGGTCAGGAAGCCGCGCTCCTTGCCCAGCTTGATCAGGGTCTTGAGCTTCTGGCGACGACGCTCCAGCTCTTCTTCGCTGGCTTCGGTGTCGGACGAGAAAGCGTCCTTCAGCAGCGCCTTTTCCTTGGCCTTGCGGTCCTTGGCCTTGGCCTTGTCGACCGCCTTCAGTTCGGCGCGCTCCATGGTGTTCAGCGCGGCGACTTCGTCGCTCTCGGGCTGGAACTCCTTGGGCTTGCGGCCACGACGGCCCGGCACCTTGACCGTCGGCAGCACATAGCCGGACGTGTCGATGGCTGCCAGTGCAGCGGCATCAGTGGTTTGGCTTACGCTCGACGACGCGGTCGAGCTGACGTCTTTGCCTTCGACCTTTGCTGCTTTGGTGGTCTTGGCGGTCTTGGTTTCGGGTTTCTTGGTGGTCACGGAAGTCTTCGATTTCACAGAAACCGCTTTTTCGGCGGCTTGAGGTAACTTGTTGGCTGGCGTTGCAGTCGCCTTCGGCGCTGCGGCGCGGGCCGGCTTGGCGGGAGCCGCCTTGGCTACCGCTTTGGGGGGCGTCGCTGCTGATGCAGTCTTTACTGCTGCAGTCTTGGCCGCCGCGGTCCTGTCTACCGCTTTCACGGCTTTGGCCGTGGTCGCAGTCGCCTTGACTGCGTCAGGTTTGGCGGCTGACGCCTTGGGTGGTTTGGCTGTGGCGGTCGATTTTACCGCCGTTGCCGTCTTCGTGCTGCTGGTGCTCTTTGCGGACGCTGCTGGAGTTTTCGCGGGTTTCTTCATTGCATTTGCCATAGAATCAACTGCCAACTGAGAAAATTAAGAATTCACTCATTGCGCCAATCAAGTCATGCTAATGATGCAACGTCGGTACCGATTACCCGGTAGACTCCGGCTGCACGCGCAACGTTCCTTTTTGCCTCTACGCCCTTCGATCGCGGACAGCGGGCAGTTTCGCCATTCCGCCTCCGGCCTGCGGTTGCGCCGCATACCGGCATCGCCGGCCCGGGACATTGGCGCAGGTCCGGGCCGCAATACAAGGGGCCGCCAGGGCGTGGAATGCAAGAGCTTCCCGGCGGAACTAAAGCCTTACAGTATAGCACAGATGGGGCTCTTTTCTTCCCGATCAAGCCGTGAACAACGCCGATCGCACGTGTAAATCACGGCAATTTGCACTGCTTTACCCCTTCGGCCGACGGATCCGGCGTTTTGCCAAGGGAGGCGCCCCCTATCGATCAGTTCTTGAGCACCGCGTTCATCTGGCTCTTCAGTACTTCCTTGAACTGGGTGATCTCGCGATAGCGGCTGCGCTCCTCTTCAGCCCTCAGCCCGGAAGCAATCAACACTTTCGTCTCTTCCTCGATCGCGCGGATCTTGCTCTGCAAGATTGCGCCGGCCATCTCGGCGCGCACGGCGTCGAACTCGGACTCGGTCTCGGAGGCGATCTCGGCGATCATCGAGTCGAACTCGGGACCAGCCTCGCGCAGATGCTCGACCAGCGCCGCAAAATTGGCCTGCTCGCCCATGCCCTGCGCCACGCCGACCAGATGCCCCAGCATCTCGGCGCGGTCCGGCGCAATGCTTGCCACCGCCTGCAGCGCCTCGTCATCAAGGTCGGCCGCCAACTGCGGATGCGCCACCAGCAGGCGCATGATCTGGCGCTCCAGCCCGGCCGGCGCGGTGCGCTTGGCGCGCGGCGGCGGCGCCTTCACGCGCGCCACAGGTTTTTCCAGCTCGAATAACGCTTCAATCTCGGCCGGGGTCGACTGCGTCGCCTGGGCCACGCTGCGCACGATCTGCAGCCGCAGCGCGGAGGCCGGCAAGGCCTGCAACATCGGCTTGGCAGCGAACTGCGCATGCGCACGCCCCTCGGGGGTGCGCATATCGTTCTCGCCGATGATCTCGCGCAGCAGGAACTGCGACAGCGGCAGCGCTTCGCGAATCTGCTCTTCAAAGGCCGGCGCGCCCATCTCGCGCACGTAACTGTCGGGGTCATGCTCCTTGGGCAGGAACAGGAACTTGATGATCTTGTTGTCGGACGCATGCGGCAGGCAGGCTTCCAGCGCGCGCCGCGCAGCGCGGCGGCCGGCGTTGTCGCCGTCGAAGCTGAAGATCACCTGGTCGGTCTGGCGCAACAGCTTCTGCACGTGTATCGGCGTGCAGGCTGTGCCCAGTGTCGCTACCGCCTGCGGAAAGCCCAGCTGCGCCAGCGCCACCACGTCCATATAGCCTTCGGTCACCAGCGCGTAGCCGGCTTCGCGGATCGCCTGCCGCGCCTCGAACAGGCCGTACAGCTCGCTACCCTTCTGAAATAACGGCGTTTCCGGCGAGTTCAAGTACTTGGGCTCGCCGCCGTCCATCACGCGCCCGCCGAAACCGATGACCTGGCCCTTGGTATTGCGGATGGGGAACATCACCCGGCCGCGGAAGCGGTCGTAGCGCTTGCGACGGCCGCCGGCGCCGTTGTCGTCTTCGCTCTTGTCGATCACCAAGCCGGATTCGACCAGCGCTTCGTTTTCGTACTCGGGGAACACCTGGCGCAGGCTATCCCACTCGTCGGGCGAATAACCCAGCCCGAAACGCGCGGCGATCTCGCCGGTCAGGCCGCGCCCCTTGAGATAGCCGATGGCCGGCTGGGCGCTGCGCAGCTGCGCGCGGTAGAAGTCATTGGCGCGCGACATCACGTCGGACAGCGCCATGCTTTTGGCCTGCTGTTGCTGGCGCTGCGCCAGCGGAATATTGTCTTCACGCTCGGGCACCACCATACCCACGCCCTGCGCAAGGTCCTTCACCGCTTCCACGAAGCCCATGCCGGAATACTCGATCAGGAAACTGATCGCAGTGCCGTGCGCGCCGCAGCCGAAGCAGTGATAGAACTGCTTGGTCGGGCTGACGGTGAAGCTGGGCGACTTCTCGTTGTGGAAGGGGCACAGCCCCATGAAGTTGGCGCCGCCCTTTTTCAGTTGCACGAACCGGCCCACCACGTCGACGATGTCGACGCGGTTGAGCAGATCCTGGATGAACGACTGTGGGATCACCTTGGCTAGGCGCTCAGGCGCGCAAAAGGAACGGCGACGATCAGGACGCCAGCGCGCCCTTGACCAGCGCCGACACCGCCGTCATGTCGGCACGACCGGCCAGCTTGGGCTTCAGGATAGCCATCACCTTGCCCATGTCCTGCGGGCCGGCGGCGCCGGTGGCAGCCACTGCGGCCTGCACCTCGGCCTTGATCTCGTCGTCGGAGAGCGCGGCGGGCATGTAGGCTTCCAGCACGACCAGCTCGGCCTTCTCGATGTCGGCCAGATCCTGGCGACCACCGGATTCGAACTGCGAGATCGAGTCCTTGCGCTGCTTGACCATCTTGTCGATGATGGCCAGCACGTGGGCGTCGGTCAGTTCCACGCGCTCATCGACCTCTTTTTGCTTCATCGCGGCCGTCAGCAGACGGATGGTGCCCAGCTTGCCCATTTCCTTGGCGCGCATGGCGGCTTTCATGTCTTCCGTGATTTGCTCTTTCAAACCCATTAGGTGCTCCGAAGATGAGGTGGATATTGTTGTGCTTGTCCTTGCCGCAGCCGCATGGCTGGCGAGGCAGGGACGGAAGGATGGCGACCTCGTGCGGCCTGGACTACTGCCCGATGCGTCCCTCTGCTCCGATCCCTAGGATCGTAGAACATAGACGGGCTTATCGCCAGTATCCGTCGTCGGCACGGACGTCGCCTCCCATCACCGATATGCGGCCGCAATCCGGAAAAACCAGACCGCGGGCTACGGGCGCCAGGAAGAAACGCTTTCGGCGAAAAATGCGAAAACCCGCTGCGGACCAACACCGGAGCGGGTTTACACATCAGCCGCACGAGCGCGCGGCGAGAAATTCTTAGTACAGCTTCTTCGGCAGCTGTTGGCTGCGGATGCGCTTGTAATGACGCTTCACGGCAGCAGCCAGCTTGCGCTTGCGCTCAGCGGTCGGCTTTTCGTAAAACTCGCGTGCGCGCAGTTCGGTCAGCAGACCAGTCTTTTCAATGGTGCGCTTGAAGCGGCGCATTGCGACTTCGAACGGCTCGTTTTCTTTAACACGAATAGTGGTCATTTAATTCAAACCAAAAAGGTTAGGCTGGATTAGCAAAGAAAGCGATTCTATCAGACAGAAGCCCCGATTGGAAGGCCAAACGTGGCATTTTTTCCACCGGAAGGCAAAAAACCGGATAAAAATCAAAAGCTTAGCGAGGCCCAGCTCAGGGACTCCATGAACTTGAGCGAAAACAGGCCTGTCTGCGTGCGCCTTCGTTGTCAAACGGACAACCCTGCCGCCACGCCCGACGCCCACGCCCACTGGAAATTGTAGCCGCCCAGCCAGCCGGAGACATCCACCGCCTCGCCCACGAAATGCAGGCCCGGCACCTTGTTGACCATCATGCTCTGCTGCGACAGCTCGCGCGTATCGACCCCGCCCAGCGTCACTTCGGCCTTGCGATAGCCCTCCGATCCGCTCGGCAGGATGACCCAGCGATTGAGCGAATCGCCCAGCTTGCGCAAGGACTTGTCGGGCATGTCGGCGATGCGGGCGTCGGCCGCGAAACCGTTGACCTTCAGCCAACCCTCGGCCAGGCGGCCGGGCAGCCACTGCGCCAGCAGGTTGCCGAGGTTCTTCTTCAGCGTGCCCTTGCCGGCGATCAGCGCCTCGGCCACATCCAGCTCGGGCAACAAGTTTAAGGTGAGCGGCGTGCTCAGCTTCCAATAGCTGGAAATCTGCAGGATGGCCGGGCCGGACAGGCCGCGGTGGGTAAACAACAGATCCTCCAGGAAATAACCCCGTTCCTTCTTCTGCCCGGTCTCGACCTCCACCTGCAGGGCCAGGCCGGACATTTCGGCAAACGGCTCCCAGTGGCGGCCGTCGAACGTCAACGGCACCAAGCCGGGACGCGTCTCGACCAGCTTGATATCGAATTGCCGCGCGATCCGGTAGGCGAAATCGGTGGCGCCGATCTTGGGAATCGACAAGCCGCCCGTGGCGATCACCACGCTCGAAGCCAGGATCTCGCCGGCGGCGGTGTCGATGCGAAACAGCTCGCCGTCCTTGCCGATGCCCTCGACCGCGCACGGCATGCGCCAGGCCACGTTGCCGGCATCGCACTCGGCCTTGAGCATGGCGATGATGTCTTCGGCCGAGTCGTCGCAGAACAGCTGGCCCTTGTGCTTTTCATGAAAGCCGATGCGATAGCGCTTGACCAGCGCCAGGAAGTCCTGCGGCGTGTAGCGCGACAAGGCGCTGCGGCAGAAATGCGGATTCTGCGAGAGGTAGTTCTGGGGGCCGGCGCCGATGTTGGTGAAGTTGCAGCGGCCGCCGCCGGAGATGCGGATCTTCTCGGCCAGCTTGCCGGCGTGGTCGATCAGCACCACGCGCTTGCCGCGCTGCCCGGCCACCGCCGCGCACATCATGCCGGCGGCTCCGGCGCCGATCGCGGCCACGTCAAATTGTTGTTGCGCACTACCCATGGTTCCTCCGACATGCATCTCGGATGCAGCCCGAGGTCGCTTGAAAACCGTGATTGTCCGCGATCCGGCCTCCCGAAGACAAGAGCGGGCCACGCCGCAGACGCAGAAAAGACAAGGGGCCGGCATCTCCCGATACCGGCCCCCTGCCCTCTTTCGCCTTGCCATCCCCGCGCTCTGCCATCGCCGGGATGTCGCGGCTACCGAAAACGCTTCACTGAAAATACGGCGGCGGCGCCTCTCCCATCCACAGCTCGGAAGACAGTCGCATCATGTCGTTGAGCGAACCGCGCTGGGCGAACATCTGGCGCAGCCAGCCGGCGTCGGACAGGCGGTCGTGCGCGATGCGGCGCAGGCGCTGCACGGTCTGCTGCTCGGCCTCGTTCTGCACATAGGGCTCCAGCACCTGCAATTGCTGCAGCAGGTGTTCGAAGATCGGCAGCTTGCGCGACGCCGACGGCGTCGCGCCATGCAGCGCCAACATGCCGTTCAGGCCGAACCGGCTGGCCTCGAAACGGTTGTACTGGTATAGCAGGTAAAAATCGTCCCCGACCACGAAGGGCCGCTCGGTCAGCACCCAGCGCGCCAGCAGTTGCGCATAAGCGCCCAGGTGCGCCGCGTGCTCGATGGTCAGCGGTGTGTCGCACACGCGGATCTCGACTGTGCCGTATTCGGGCTTGGGACGGATGTCCCAGTAGAAGTCCTTCATGCTGGCGACGATGCCCATCTGGATCAGTTCGTCGTAATAGGTCTCGAACTCGGCCCACTTGGTGTGCACCGGCGCCGTCCCCGACAACGGGAAGGCGCGCACCACGTTGCTGCGCGACGAGTCGAACTTGGTGTCGGCCCCCTGATAGAACGGCGAGGCCGCCGACAGCGCGATGAAGTGCGGCACGTAGCGGGAGAAGGCGTGGGTCAGGTACAGCGCATCGTCGCCGTTGGGCACGCCGATGTGGATGTGCTGGCCGAACACGGTGAAGGTCTTGGCCAGGTAACCGTACTTCTCGTGCAGATAGTGGAAGCGCTCGCTGGGCGTGATGCGCTGCTCGTTCCAATGCTGGAACGGATGTGCGCCGCCGCCGGAGACGTCGATGTTGAGGTAGCGCGCGCCGTTGTTGAGCGCGGCGCGCAGGCCCTTTAGCTCCTCGATCAGGTCGTCTACGCGGGTGTGCACGCTGGAGTTGAGCTCGATCATGCCCTGCGTCATTTCCAGCTTGATTTGCTTTTGCAGATCGCGCGGCTCGATCCAGTTCAGCAGGTCGACCGCGTCGCTGGCCAGATTGTAGTTGCGACGGTTGACCAGTTGCAGCTCCAGCTCGATGCCCATGGTGAAGGGCGTGGACGAACTGAACGGCAGGATGCCCGCGCTGGTCTGCGGACCGGCCACGTGTTCTCGATGTACGGCCTCGGCGTGAGGCGCTTGGATCAGTGTCTCGGTATTCATTCGCGTCCACTCTCTCCGGATTTAATGAGGGCAAACTGCGTCGCCACCGGCCCCATGAATTCCAGCACCACCATGGCGCCCGCCAGCAGCGGCAGCACGTTGGCCGTGGTGTGCGGGTACAGCGACGACACCGTTTGCATCAGCCCCACCCCGACCTCGGTCATGGGCAGGGTTCCCAATGTCAGCAGGCCAGCCTGGCGCCAGTTCATGCGTGCGAAACGCGCGAACAGGAACACGCCGCAGGCCATCGCCAGGAAGCGCGCCGCCACCAGCACCAGCACCGAGAAGCCGAGCACGGTCAGGTCGGACAGGCGCATCGATGCACCCACGGTGACGAACAGCATCACGATGAACAACTCGTTGGCCACGCCGAACTCCAGCTCCATCAGGTCGAACTGACGATCCAGGTTCTTCGACAGGATGGCGAAGATCAGCATGGTCAGCATCACCGGAAGATGCAGCGCATGCGCCACGCCGATGGCCAGCGCAATCACCGAAATCACCAGCACGAACTGCCAGCTTCCCTCGCGTCCCAACAGGCGCGCCAGCGGCATCATCAGCCAGTAGGTGAGGTAGGCCAGGATGGCCGAACCGAACAGCGAGTACAGCGTGTGCTGGATCAGCGTGGACACCGGCGTGCCGGCCTCGTGCGCAATCACCGGCAAGAGCGCATAGGCGGCCAGCACGGCGACAAAATTATTGAGCGCGGTCATCGCCGCCAGGCGGCGCGTGACCTGGCCCTCGGCCTTGAGGTCGCGCAGCACCACCAGCACCACCGCCGGCGCGGTGGCGATCGCCATCACGCCGCCCAGCAGCGCCATGACGTTATCGGAACCGAACCAGGACAGCGCCACGCTGACGAACACGAAGCACAACACCGCCGACGTGCCCACCGTGATCAGCAGCCACTTCTCGCGGCGCAGCCAGCCGATGTCGACGTAGCGACCGAGCTGGTAGACCACCAGCGCGACGGCGATATCGGCGAAGACGTTGGTGACCTTTAAGACTTCACCCGACAGCAGGTTGAGCCCGCCGGCGCCCAGCAGGAAGCCGACCAGCAGATAGCCCGTGATGCGCGGCACCCACGGCGATTTGGAAACGATATAGCCCGCGATCAGCCCGAACAGCAGCAGACCGCCGAATACCAGCAAGGCATTCCATTGCAGCGTCTGTGCGAGGGTGAAAGACGGAAGAGCCCACTCCATAACTCCTCCTGAACAAAGGTTCGGATTATTGAGACCGCGCGGCATACAACACGCTCAATACACGCAACATTGCGCAAACAATGTCGTGCAAGAGCGGCGCGCGGATCGCGAGAGCGCCGGTAAGCCGTTCGACGTGTCGATGGATGCTTGCCCGATGATGACGGTGCGACCCGATGATGGCCGACCGATGATGCTGCTCGTCGCGATGATCTTTTTTATATTACAACGGAATAACTGCTTTCCTTGGTTTGGTGTTTTTCGATTGGGGAATTTATCCGCAGCGCATTGAGTCAGGGTTCAAGAGTTTTCGGTGCCCCATTGTTCCCTCAGGCTGCCGTCGGCGGTAATCAGAGCAGACCTGATTCGCTTGTCAGAAAACACCGACATCAGCGCGCCGCGATAACGCGCCAATTGCGCAGCGTAGGCGACGCGCTCGCTGTCGAGCAGGCGGCGTTTGTAATCAAGGATCCAGACCTCGTCGTCGAACATCACCACGCGGTCGCAGCGCAGCACGCCGGCCGGCGTGACGATCTCCATCTCGTTGCGCGCCCAGCGGTGCAGCGCAGGATTGAAGAAGCGCTCCAGCTGCGCCTGCGCAAACACCTGGCGCGCCTGCGCGTGCACGGTCTGCGCCATGTCGGCGGACACGCCCAGCCAGCGCACCAGCGCCGACGCCGGCGGCAGCCGCGGCGGCCAGGCCGATCCATGCGTCAGGCGTTCCAGCAAGGCGTGCAGCGCCACCCCTTCGTCGATGGCGGCGGTCGACGCCAGCGTGCCATCTTCGGTGATCGCCGCCGGCGCATCATCGTCCTCGTCGACGGCTGTGCCGAACAGCGAAGGCGGCGCCGGGCGCGGGTCGAACAGCGATAGCGAAAAACTCTGCGCAGTGGCGGCCACTTCCGCACCGCCCACCGCCTCGTCGTCGATCTCGCGCACCGGCCCGCCGCCGGCGAACAGGCGCTGATACCAGCTGCGGTCCTGCACGCCGCCCTCGCCTGCGCCGCGCGTGCCGGCCACGCCCGATACCAGCAGCAACTGCTTGGCGCGCGTGACGGCGACGTACAGCAAATTCCAGTCCTCCTGCTGGCGGAAGCTTTCCTCGGCATCAAACAGCGGCGCACGCGCGCGGCCGCGTTCGCTGCGACGGCCGAAGGCGGAGAAGTGCGTGGGCGCGTCCTCATCCTGCGGCCACTCGCAAAGAATGCCGACGTTGTCGTCGACCGAGTCACTGTGGTTGGCATCCAGGATCGCCACCACCGGCGCCTCCAGGCCCTTGGCGCTGTGCACGGTGAGAATGCGCACGGCATCGGCCGCGGCGTCGACGCTGGCCTCATCGGGCGCGTCGCCGCCGGCGCTGCGCTGCAGGACGCGCAGGGCATCGATGAACTTGGGCAGGCTGGGATAGCGGCCGGCATCCATGTTCAGCGACAGTTCGACGAAGGCAGCGATGTTGCCCAGCGTCTGGCTGCGCGTGAGCGGCGAGGCGTTCTGCGCGTAGCGCGCCACCAGCTCGCCCTGGTGCAGGATCATGTCCAGCAGGTCGTGCACCGGCAGGTGCGGCGCGACGTGCAGCCAGCGTTCCAGCATATTGACCGCACGCACGATCTCGGCCGAGGCCGAACCGGCGCGCTGCATCGCCTGCATGCGCCACCACCAGTGGCCGGCGCCGCCCTGCTCGTCTGCATGAGAAGCGATCTGGATCAGGTCGTCATCGGCGGCGCCGATGATCGGGCTTTTCAACACATGCGCCAGCGCGCGCGTGTCGTTGGGCGTGATCAGGAAGGTCAGCAACGCGATCAGGTCGGCGATCTCCAACGATTCCAGCAAGCCGCCGCGCTTGTCGGAAATGAACGGGATCCCGGCCGAACGCAGCGCGCTCTCGTAAGCCGCCAGATGGGTGCGCTTCCTGACCAGCAGCATGACGTCGCTCCAACGCATGGCGCGCGTGGATTTGCCGTCGACTACCGCCACTTCGCGGCTGGCCTTGATCAGCGCCTGGGCCAGCGCCTCGCCTTCCAGACGACGACGCGCGTCTTCTTCTTCCGCGCGCGGCGTGAGCAGCGGATTGCGCCAGGCGATCACCGGCTCGGATGGATCCGCATCGCTGCCCTCTTCTGCCGGCGACGCTGCGTCTTCCGGGTCGTCTTCAGCCGCCTTGGCCAGCGGCAGACGCCACACCTCGCCGCCATCCAGGCCCAAGGTGGTCTGCGGTGCGAACAAGGCATTGCCGCCCTTGACGAAGGACAGGTTCAACACCTCCACCACCGCGCTGGCGTTGCGCCGCGTCTGGTTGGCGCGCAGGATGGCCGCGCCCTGCGCGCGCAGCATATCGCGCGCGGCGATGAACACGCGCGGCTCGGCGCGCCGGAAGCGATAGATCGATTGCTTGGGATCGCCCACCACGAACACCGTCGGCTGCGCGGCATCGTCGCCATAGGCGCGCAGCCACGAGCGCACGATGCTCCACTGCAGCGGGTTGGTGTCCTGGAATTCGTCCAGAAGGATGTGCTTGTAGCGCGAATCCAGGCGCGTCTGCAGATAGGCCGCGCTGGCCTCGTCGTTGAGCAGGCGATAGGCCTGCCATTCGAGGTCGGCGAAGTCGAGCGCGCGCTGCTCGGATTTCACTTCCTGATAGAAGTCCAGATACGCGCGCCCCGCCGCAAACACCGCGCGGTTGAGCTGCATCACCAGCTTTTCCTTGCTGCGCAGCTGGAAGGCCTTGAGCACCTCGCCCACTGAAGTGAACTCGTCCTCGAAGGCTTGCAACGCGCCTTCTTCGCTACCGTCGAAATGTTTCAGCAGCGCCGCCAGCAGCGACTTCACCTTGCCGTTCTTGCGCGGCTTGTCCTTGTCGTCGAAGAACTGGAGATACAGCGCATCGAAATTCTCCAGCGACGGCCCTGCGCTGAGCGCGCTTTCGATGGCCACCGCACGCGTCTTATTGGCGGCTCCGCCCTGGCCCAGCCACACCGCCAGTTGCTCGATGCGCGCGCACAGCGGGGCCTCGTCCCACAACGACAGGCGTGCGTCCAGGCGCGCATCGTCGCCGCATAATTGCGCCAGCCACAGCAGCGGCGTGGGCATCTCCACCTCATCAGCGTCGTCGCCGTCATGCTGGGTCGAGGCCCACCATTCGGCGCGCTTGTCGATGAAGGCGTCAAGCAAATTGCGGGCATTGAAGTCGCCGGCCAGCTCGTACAATTCCAGCAACGCGGCCTTGGCGCTTGCGCCCTTGGCGGTGCGCAGATGCTGCATGAAACGGCGATAGGCCTCATCCAGCAGTTCGCCGTTCTTCTCGGTCAGCGTATATCCGTGCGGCACACCGGCGGCCAGCGGCGCGATCTGCAACAGGCGCGCAAACCAGCTGTGAAAGGTATCGATCGACAGGCTCTGTTCGGAAGACAGGATGCGTTCATACAAACCGCGCGCGGCCGGCATCAAGCGCGCCAGATCCGCCTCGGCCACGCCGCGCTGGCGCAACAGCGCGGCTGCGCCGGCGTCGTCGGCCAGCGCCAGCTCATGCAGCAGCTCCATCAGGCGCTCGCGCATCTCCTGCGCCGCCTTGCGGGTGAAGGTGATCGCCAGCAGTTCGCTGGCCTGGGCGCCGGCCAGCAGAAGGCGCAGCATGCGCGCCACCAGCAGCCAGGTCTTGCCGCTGCCGGCGCAGGCCTCGACAACAACGGAATGACGCGGATCGCAGGCAGCGCGCGTGAACACTGCGGCGTCGACGGCAGCGCCGTCGACCTCGTAGGCGGCGGGGATGATCTTGTCGCTCACAGCCACGCCCCCTTGCGGCACAGGCCGCGCATGTCGCAGTACTGGCAAACGCTCTCGATGCCATTGGCCGGCAGGGCCGCGCCCTGCGCCACGGCGTGCATGGTGGTGGAGATCTGCTGTTTCAACATCTGCTGCTTGCGTGCGAATTCGGGGGCGGCGGCGTCGCCGGTTTTCTTGTCAGCGCCCAGTTCCAGCGCCACGTAGTGCGCGCTGTCGATGCGGCCATCGGCCAGCAAGCCGTAGAAGGCCAGCTGGTGATCATCCTCGTCCTTGACCTTTTGTTTCAGGCTCGCCAGCGCGCGCGTCTTGTAGTCCAGCAGCGCGCGCTCGCCGGCCTCGTTTTCATCGACCCGGTCGAGGCGGCCATACAGCTCGATGGCGCCGCCGTCCCAGGCCAGCATGTGAGAGCGCGCCTCCTCGCCGATCAGGAAGTGCCAGCCCTGCGATTCACGCTCGTTGGCCCACAACAGATAAGCCGGCATCACCTTCTGCCAACGCGCGTAAAACGCCAGCGCAGCCGGGTGCTGGTTCATTTCGCGATTAAAGACCTCGGCCGACAAGGCCTCCAGCAAGGGCCCGCGCTCGGCTGACGGTGTCCTACGGTCGCGCACGGCTTCGTGATAGCGGGTCAGGATCTCGTGCAGCCAGCTGCCGTAGTCGCGCTTCTCGGGCATGTCGGAGAGCTCGTCCATCACCGCCACGCGCAGCATGCGCTGGGCAAAGAACTGATACGGACACGCCAGGAAGCTGCCGAAGGAGCTCGACGACAATTTGGTCGGCAACAGCTGCGGTGCGCACGGCGCGGGCATCACGGAAGGCTGCGCCTGCAGCGTCTTCTCGGGCGGCGGCAACTGGATCTGGCGCAACGGCGCTTGCGCTTCCTGCGCCAGTTTCAGCTCCAGCCGCTGCAGCCATGGACTGACCGGATTTGGCTCGCCGTCCTGCTGGGTCTGCCAGCACAGCACCACCTCGTCGTTGACGCACAGCAGCTCTGCCAGGTCGCGCAATTGCTGGCGCTGGCGCGTGGCACGTGTGGCCAGTCCCAACTCGCGCCGCACGGCGTTGGAAAAGAACAGCGTCTCCTGCGGCGGCGACGGCAGATGCGCGGCATCGGCGCCGATCACCAGCACTGCGTCGAAGCGGCGCAGGCGCGCGCCGTTCAGCGGCAGCATCACCACCCGGCGGTCGCTGATGGGCGGCATGTAGGAGGTGGCGTCGAGCCGCAGGTTGAGCAAGGCGCGCCACTCGGGGAAGGAGAATTCGTCCTGCAACGGCGAGCTGCTTTGCTCGGCGGCGATCTCGTCAAGCAGCAGCAGGCATTGCTCGCCGGCGATGTCGGCCCGCAGCGCGGCCTCCATGTCCAGCGCGGTGAACATCGCGCGCTCGGTGCGGCACCAGCCGGCCAGCGTCTTGCGTCCGCCGAACTGGGCGGCCTGCCGTGCCAGCGCAGCGATGCGTTCGAGGTCACCGGGGTTCGTCGCATCGGCGAACGCGCGTTGCAAGGCGCTCCAGTCGCCGGCGATGTTGGCGCGCCGCAGGCGCGCTTCGATGCGCATCACGCGGTCGGCGCGCTCTTCGTCGGCGGCAAACACGAACGGCGACTTCAACAGATCGAGCAAGGCGCCGGTCTCGCCGCGCGACGACACCAGTTCGTTCCACGCCGCCAGCGCGGCGGCGGCGCGCGTGGTGGAAAGTTTCCAGCCGGTCTCGTCGGCCACCGCCACCTGGGCGCGTTCCAGCAGCGCGCGCAGGCGACGCGCGGTGACGCGATCCTGCGCCACGACGGCGATGTCGCTCTTGCCCTGCTCCAGCCAGCGCAGCACGATCTGCGCGCTCTGCACGGCGGCGTTCTCCAGATCGCCGGCAGGGCACAATGCAGGCAGCGCGGTGCGCGCCCGGTCTTCTGCGATCTGCGCGGGCGCATCCA
The DNA here is from genome assembly GCF_017814915.1 of Herbaspirillum sp. LeCh32-8. Lineage (GTDB taxonomy): Bacteria > Pseudomonadota > Gammaproteobacteria > Burkholderiales > Burkholderiaceae_D > Herbaspirillum. Next base: position 207,653 of record NZ_JAGIPZ010000005.1, read on the forward strand.
TCGGCCAGGAGGGCGGCGACAGGCCGTCTTCTTCCTCAGCCAACTCGGACCAGGCGCCCAGATAAACAGGATGCAGGGGCGCGATCGCGGCGCGACTCCAATCCAGCGTGACCACACGCACCGGCTGGCGCTGGGCCCAGGCGGCAAGGAAGGCGGCGTCCAGCGGTTCGGGCGGGGTGGGGCTGATCCAGATCAGCGGCATGGCGGCGCCGGCGGCGAGGTCCAACATGGCGTCGAAGCGCTGGGCAATGCGGTCGCTGGCGTCCAGCTGCCCCTTCCATACCTGCCATACCAGCTGTGCTTCGTCGGACAGCATGCCGTGCGCCGACGGCGCCAGCGGTTCCAGCAGTTGCGCCAGCGCCTGCCGCCAGCGTCCTTCGGTGAGATCGTCGGCGTCGGCGCTGGCGCGGATCTCGGGCAACAGCGCCATGGTGAGTTCGTCGGACAGGGCCAGCAGCGTGTGCGCCAGCGGCAGCAGGTCGGCGTTGCGACGCGCGGAAAACATTTTCTTCAGCCAGCCGTGCTCGCGCAATTGCGCATACAGCTGCATCAGGCGTTCGCTCTCAGGCGGCGCTGCGTGCTCGCCGGGAGGCTGCATCGCAAGCAGGCCCGAGGGCGTATTGATGCGCGGCGCGATGTAAGGCCGGCGCAATTCGCGCGTCAGGGCCGCCTTGAAATTCTGCGCATGGGAAAACGCCGGCACCAGCAGCTGGCAAGCCGAAAAGTCGAGCGCGTCGCCGCCCTGCGCCGCCAGCGCATCACCCAGCGGCTGTCCTTCCTCTAACAGCAGGCGCACGGCCTGCTGCCAGAAATCGGGGGACGGCGGAATCGGTACGGTCGCTAACGGCATGCGTTCTCTAATATAGGCAGGGCGCTCGCAAGGAGCGTCGTCGATTGTATTTTTCTCTCGGCCCGACAGATATTTTCAATCGCGCCGGGCGCGCGAGCTGCAGCGCATTGTAATGCCAGCGACGCGGCGCGTTGCGCCCGCATCCAAGCCAGCCCTCCGCAAAGCCGCCCGCAGTCTGCGCGCGCCTCATGGACACGGCATGAGGACGGCTGGCAACAGCGCCGTCGGGCACGACCACACTTTTGGCGAAAATGGGTTATGATTGCCTCCGTACCCCGCCGCTTTACCCCTGCCGCGCTTCAAAAACAACTTGAATTGGCGCGCAACGACTCCACGTAGACTCTGCAACTCCGGAAGCGTTGATGGCTCACGCCAGGCAAACGGTATCTGTCCACCGGCGCTATTTAACTACTTACACTCCCTCATACCGAGGATTTGCCATGAGCGAAAACATCAAACATATCTCTGACGCCTCCTTCGAAGCCGACGTGCTGAAGTCCGACAAACCCGTTCTGGTCGATTTCTGGGCCGAATGGTGCGGTCCTTGCAAAGCGATCGCCCCGATCCTGGAAGAAGTCGCCAAGGAATACGAAGGCAAGCTGCAGATCGCCAAGCTGGACGTTGACTCCAACCAAGCCATTCCTGCCAAGTTCGGCATCCGCGGCATTCCGACCCTGATCCTGTTCAAGAACGGCGCCGCCGCCGCACAGAAAGTGGGCGCACTGGCCAAGGGCCAACTGACCTCGTTCATCGACAGCAACATCTGATCGTATTAGTATTCGACGGCGGCGCGCCCGCGCCGTCGTTCGCCTGAAGCACATCCGTCTCAGGCTCTTTGACCCACACCACGCAACTCCCTCCCCCACCCTAAATTTTCCCGTCCCGGGACACTCATATGCACTTATCAGAACTAAAAGCGTTGCACGTCTCTGCATTGCTGGAAATGGCAATCAGCCTGGACATCGAGAACGCCGCGCGCCTGCGCAAACAAGAACTGATGTTCGCGATCCTGAAAAAGCGCGCGAAATCGGGAGAACAGATTTTCGGCGATGGCGCCCTCGAAGTGTTGCCTGACGGCTTCGGCTTCCTGCGCTCGCCCGACGCCAGCTACATGGCGTCCACTGACGACATTTACATTTCGCCTTCGCAGATCCGCCGCTTCAACCTGCACACCGGCGACTCCATCGAAGGTGAAGTGCGCACGCCCAAGGACGGCGAGCGCTATTTCGCCCTGGTAAAGGTCGACAAGGTCAACGGCGAACCGCCGGAAGCCTCCAAGCACCGCATCCTGTTTGAAAACCTCACCCCGCTGCACCCCAACAAGCTGCTGCAGCTGGAACGCGACATGCGCGGCGAGGAAAACATCACCGGTCGCATCATCGACCTGATCGCCCCGGTCGGCCGCGGCCAGCGCGGCCTGCTGGTGGCCTCGCCCAAGTCCGGCAAGTCGGTGATGCTGCAGCACATCGCGCACGCCATCACCACCAACCACCCCGACACCGTGATGATCGTCCTGCTGATCGACGAACGTCCGGAAGAAGTGACTGAAATGCAGCGCTCGGTGCGCGGCGAGGTCGTGGCATCGACCTTCGACGAACCGGCAACGCGTCACGTGCAAGTCGCTGAAATGGTGCTGGAAAAGGCCAAGCGCCTGGTCGAAATGAAGAAGGACGTGGTGATCCTGCTGGACTCCATTACCCGTCTGGCGCGCGCCTACAACACCGTGATCCCGGCCTCGGGCAAGGTGCTGACCGGCGGTGTGGACGCCAACGCCCTGCAACGCCCGAAGCGCTTCTTCGGCGCTGCGCGCAATGTGGAAGAAGGCGGCTCGCTGACCATCATCGCCACCGCGCTGATCGAGACCGGCTCGCGCATGGACGACGTGATCTACGAAGAATTCAAGGGCACCGGCAACATGGAAGTGCACCTGGAGCGTCGCCTGGCCGAGAAGCGCGTCTATCCGGCGATCAACCTCTCCAAGTCTGGCACTCGCCGCGAAGAACTGCTGATCAAGCCCGACCAGCTGCAAAAGATCTGGGTGCTGCGCAAGCTGATGTACGACATGGACGAAATCGAGGCGATGGAATTCATCCTCGACAAGATGAAGTCCACCAAGAACAACGCCGAGTTCTTCGACATGATGCGCCGGGGCAACTAATCCGCGTTTCATGTCGCCTGCAAGGCGACACAAGAACGGCATGCCATAGCGCATGCCGTTTTTTTTGCCCACACGCGCAAAAAAGATTTCCAACAGGACAACAAAGCCCGGCCGGGATGGCAGCAAAGCCACAGCGCCTTTTCTCGGTCAGGGGCTGGATTGCCCAAGCTACTGATTTGATTGTATAATTTTGGACTTTTCCAAACCGGCAAGTGATCGGCAATCGGGTCAAGAAGCAGCGCGACCGACGAAGTGGCGATTGGCTACCAATCTACTCTAGAGGCAGAAAATGAAAGAAGGCATCCACCCGGATTACCGCGAAGTCCTGTTCCACGACGTGTCGAACGACTTCAAGTTCATCACCCGTTCGACCATCGGCACCCGTGAAAACGGCGAGTTCGAAGGCAAGGAATACCCGCTGGTGAAGATCGAAGTTTCGTCGGAATCGCACCCGTTCTACACCGGCAAGCACAAGATCGTCGACACCGCCGGCCGCGTTGAGAAGTTCCGTCAGAAGTTCGGTTCCGTCGGTTCGAAGACTGCAGTCTCGAAGGCGTAATCAGGCACTTCCCCAAAAAAGGCAGCTCCGGCTGCCTTTTTTGTTTGCACGTCGCCTTGCCGCGCCGACGGCGTCGGCGCGTTGCAACAAGAGCGGCACTATGCGCGCCCGAAGAGCCTGCATGTAGCAGACAGACACAACTATTTACGGGGAATTGCTGCACAATAACGGCTGCGAAAAATCCTCCCGAACGCGCGCATCGCCGCGACGGGACGCCAGCACGACAGCAAGCGCGCCAGCATGGTCCCCATGCACGCCGCAACGATGCCCGCGACGCCGATGCGCCGGGCCCGAACCAATCAGCACGACAGAACAAGAGCAATAAGATCTTGATGAAGCCAGTCCGTCTTCCCGCCGCAGCGACCACCGCACTCCCACGCATGGCGCTGCTTGCGCTCGCCCTTTTGTACATCCTGCCCGGCCTGATCGGTCGCGACCCGTGGAAGAACGAGGACGCCACCAGTTTCGGCATCATGTGGACCATGGCGCATGGCACGCTGGCCGACTGGCTCACGCCCAACGTGGCCGGCCTGGCGCTGCCTGCAGAAAGCCCGCTGGCCTACTGGTTCGGCGCTATCTGCATCAAGCTCTTCGCCTGGCTGCTGGGCGATCCGCTGGCCGCGCGCGTGTCCACCGTGGGCTGCTTCCTGGTCGGCTCGCTGTCGATCTGGTACACCACCTATCTGCTGGGCCGCCGGCCTGAAGCCCAGCCGCTGAAACTGGCCTTCGGCGGCCAACCCGAACCCAAGGACTTCGGCCGCACGCTGGCCGACGGCGCCTTCCTGATCTACCTCGGTTTCCTCGGCTTGCTGCTGCACAGCCACGAGACTAGCCCCAAAACCCTGCAAATCGCCCTGGTCGCCTATGCCATGTACGGCGCGGCGCGCGTGTTCGATGCGCACAAGCTGCGCCACGCGGGCTGGCTGGGCCTGGCGCTGGGCATGCTGATCCTGACCTATGGCTGGCTGCTGCCGGCCGGCGCCCTGATCGGCCTGACGGCGCTGGCCATCGTGCGCAAGGACGGCGCGGCGGCCAAACTGCTGCTGGGCGTGTCGCTGCCGATCTCGCTGGTGATCTGCGCCCTGTGGGTGATCGCGCTGCGCACCCTGCTGCCCGAAGAGGCCGCCGGCCAGTTCGACATCTGGATGAGCTGGAACGTCTACCAGTTGAACCGTCCCACGCTGGGCACGCTGAGCTTCCTGCTGAAGTACGGCGTCTGGTTCGCCTGGCCGGCCTGGCCGTTCGCCGGCTGGGCCGTCTATGCCTGGCGCCGCCAGCTGGCCTCGCTGCACATCGCGCTGCCGCTGGCCTTCTTCATCCCGCTCACGCTGTTGGTGCTGATCAACGTGCATACCGAAGAAGGCATGCTGCTGCCGCTCCTGCCGGCGCTGGCGATCCTGGCCGCGTTCGGCCTGCCGACCATGAAGCGCGGCGCCATCAATGCGGTGGACTGGTTCTCGGTGATGACGCTGACCACCTCGGCCGCCTTCATCTGGATCGGCTGGATCGCCAAGGAAACCGGCTGGCCGGCGCAGATCGCGCGCAATGCCTACAAGCTGGCGCCGGGCTTCAAACCCGGCTTCGAATGGATTTCGCTGGCCATCGCCGTGGCCGCCACGGTGGCCTGGATCGTCGTGGTGCACTGGCGCATCTCGCGCCGCCCGTCGGTGTTGTGGCGCGCGGTGGTGCTGTCGTCCGGCGGCGTGATCCTGTGCTGGGTGCTGCTGATGACGCTATGGCTGCCCTGGGTCAACTACGGCAAGAGCTACGCCGGCGTGGCGCAACAGATCGAATCCAAGCTGACCTCGGTCAAGCAGTGCGTGCAGGCCAACGTCGGCACCGCGCAGCGCGCTTCGTTCGCCTACTTCGGCAACGTGCGCTTCGCCGACGAACGCGGCCAGAGCTGCGACTACCTGCTGCTGCAGGATGACATCAGCAACCAGGACGCCTCGCTGATGCTGCGCCAGTATCCCGGCTCCTGGCGCATGGTGTGGGAAGGCCGTCGCCCGTCCGACCGCGACGAGCGCTTCCGCCTGTACCGCCGCGTCGGTGAATAAATTCCGCTGATCCCGGCCCGCCGCGCTTGAACTCCGACGCCTCCAATCCCTCTTCCCGCATCCACGTCTGGCGCATCGCGCGCCTGGCGTGGCCGCTCCTGGTCGGACAGCTGGCGCTGATCGCCAACGGCGTGATCGATACCGTGATGGTGTCGCGCTTCTCGGCGCTGGACCTGGCAGCGCTGGCGCTGGGCGTGTCGATCTACGTCAGCGTGTTCGTCGGCCTGTCGGGTGTGCTGCAGGCGCTGCAGCCAACCATCGGCCAGTTGTTCGGCGCGCAGCGCCACGGCGAGATCGGCAACGAGGTCAAGCAAGGCCTGTGGCTGGCGGCGTTGCTGTCGGTGCTGGGCTGCCTGGTGCTGGCGTTCTCGCCGTACTTTCTGTCCTTCGCCCAGGCCTCGCCCGAGCTGGTGGAAAAGGCCACGCTCTACCTGCGCATCGAGGCGCTGGCGCTGCCGGCCACGCTGGCCTTCCGCGTCTATGCCTCGCTCAACACGGCCATGGCGCGTCCCAAAATGGTGATGGCGATCCAGCTTTGCGGCCTGCTGTTGAAGTTGCCCCTGAACGCGCTGCTGATCTTCGGCGGCCTGGGCCTGCCGGCCTTCGGCGGCCCCGGCTGCGCGATCGCCACCACGCTGATCGCCTGGCTGATGATGATCGTGGCCTGGCTGCTGGTGGCCAAGATGCCGGCCTATCGTCCGCTGAAACTCTTCGGCACCGGCTTCGTGATGCCCTCATGGAGCATCCTGCGCACGCTGCTGCGGCTGGGCATTCCCATCGGCCTGTCCTATTTCATCGAGGTCACCGCCTTCACGCTGATGGCGGTGTTCATCGCGCGCCTGGGCGCGGTGCCGGTGGCCGGCCACCAGATCACGGCCAACGTCGGCACCGTGCTCTACATGCTGCCGCTGTCGATCGCCAGCGCCACCAGCACCCTGGTGGCGCAAGCCATCGGCGCCAACCAGTGGCGCGCGGCCAAGAAGATCGGTTACGCCGGCATCCGCCTGTCGGTCACGCTGTCGGTACTGATCGGCATCGTGGTGTGGTTCACGCGCGCGCACATCATCCGCGCCTATACGCCTGATCCGCTGATCGTCGGCGCCGCGCTGCCGCTGTTCCTCTACATCGCCTTCTATCAGTTGTTCGACTCGCTGCAGGCGACCACCGCCTTCGTGCTGCGCGCCTACAAGGTCGCGGTGATTCCCACCGTGATCTACGCAGTGACCTTGTGGGGCGTGGGATTGGGCGGCGGCTATCTGCTCGGTTTCAACACCTTCGGCATCACCCCCGCTTCGCTGCAGGGCGCCTCCGGTTTCTGGCTGGCCAACAGCGCCAGCCTGGGTCTGGTGGGCGTAGGCCTGGTGCTCTACCTGCGCGTGATCCAGCGCCGCGCCGGCGACGGCGGCGCGGCAGCCTTCAAGATCTGACTGTTACAAGCTGAGCGAGTCGGCGGCAAACAGATCGTCATTGCTGGCCGCCAGCAACTCCTGCACCGCCGGCGCCGCAGCCGGCCGCCCCAGCAAGAAGCCTTGCACCTGGTCGCAATGCAGCTTCTGCAACTCGCGCAACTGTTCTTCGGTCTCCACGCCCTCGGCCACCACCTCCATCTGCAAGGCATGCGCCAGCGCAATGATGGCCGCCACGATCGCGCGGCCGGAGTGGTCGTCGCTGTCCAGGCGCGAGGTGAAGAAGCGGTCGATCTTGATCTGCCGGCAGTGGAACTGCGCCAGGTAGGCCAGGCTGGAGTACCCGGTACCGAAGTCGTCGATGGCAATGTCGAAGCCCAGCTGTTGCAACTCGCCGATGATGTGGGTGCTGCGCTCGACGTTCTTCATCGCGGCGGTCTCGGTGATCTCGAACATCAGGCGCTGCGGCGCAATCCCGACCTCGCCGACGATGCGCGTAATGCTCTTGACCAGGTCGGTGCGCATCTGCACGGGCGACAGGTTCAGCGCCACCTTCACCGGATCGACGCCGGCCTCGTCCCATTGCCGGATCTGCTCGCACACGCTGCGCAGCACCCACTCGCCGATCTGGATGATCTGGCCCGAACGTTCGGCGATGGGGATGAATTCGGTCGGCGACATGTCGCCCAGCTCCGCATGGGTCCAGCGCAACAGCGCCTCGACCCCGGTCAGTTGCTTGCTGCCGCCACGATACTTGGGCTGGAAGTGCAGCGAAAACTGCTGCTGCTCGATGGCCTGCTGCAAGGCCTGGCGCACCTGCAGGTGGCGCATCGCGCTGGCGTGCATGGCCGGCTCGAAAAAGCGATAGGTATTGCGTCCGCTCTGCTTGGCCTCGTACATTGCGGCGTCTGCGTTCTTCATCAGGGCATCAACCGAGTCGCCGCTGTTGGGATATACCGCAATGCCGATGCTGGAAGTCACGCGCAAGGTCGCATCGTCGACCTGCACATCCTGGCGCAGCGCGGCCAGGATATTTTCCGACAGGTGCTCCACCACTTCCGGCGACTGCAGGTTGCTCATCACCACCACGAACTCGTCGCCGCCGATGCGCGCCACCATATCCTCGGCGCGGATACAGCCGCGAATGCGATGCGCCACCGCCACCAGCAAACCGTCGCCCACCGCGTGACCCAGCGTGTCATTGATGCCCTTGAAACCGTCGAGGTCCATGAACAGCACCGCGAACGGTTTGCCGTTGCGCCGCGCGACCTGGATCGCGTGCTGAATGCGGTCCGACAGCAGGGCGCGGTTCGGCAGACCGGTCAGCACGTCGTGGGTGGCGAAATGCAGCAGCTTGTCATTGGTGCGACCGACCAGCTTCTTGAGCACGCGGTTGCGCTGGGCGCCGCTGACCACCAGCGCCAGCGCCATGGCGAAGAAGGCGCCGAACACGATGCCATTGACCAGGTGCTCGCGCGTGACGCTGTGCAGCGCATGGCTTTGCGCATCGGGCGAAACCGCTACCGCGCGCAGGCCGGTGCAGGCGCTGCCCACCAGCGCGGCGCCCATCAGCAGCGCGGCCAGCACGCGTCGCGCCTGCTGTGAATTGAGCGAGCCGCTGGCGTTCTTGCGATTGTTGGTGGAGGAGAACAAGGCCACCGCGAAGACGGCCGTCAGTTCGGTCACGCTCACGGCCAGCACCAGCAGGAATTTCTGGTACATCAACTCGGGCGTGAGCAGCATGGCCTTGAGCGCGATGTGGAAGGCGGCGTTGATTGCAGCACCGATGGTCAGTCCGCCCATCACCAGCCGCAACGCATGCGGCCGGCGCAGGCCGGACAGGTGCATCAGATAGAAAGCGCTGCCCACCGTGAGCAGCATGGCCAGCGTAGCCAGGCGCGCGTCGAAGCCTATCGAAGTGGGCAGTCGCAACGCCGCCACGCATAGGAAGATCGCCGCCCACAGGCCCAGGCCGAACACGCCGGCACCCAGCACCAGCCACAGCCGGCGGTACTGCGCCTCCTGGGTGGTGACGCGTTCGGAGACTTCAAGGGCGGCGTAGGCGGACAAGCTGGCGACCAGCAGCGCGAAGGCCAGCAACAGGAAATTGTAGGAAGCGGACATGGTCTGCGGCGTATTAGGCAATCTCTGGGCCGTTGCGCGGGTGATCGCTGGCATCCCGCGCAAACAGCTCCTGGTTCTTGCTCGATATCGCGGCCATTCCGCGCTTCGCCGGGCCGACCTGCACGATGTGCCTGCCGGGACGAAGGGCGTCAGTCGATCCTCCGCCCTGTACCAGCCTGCGGGTCGCCGCGTTCCATCCAAGGTCTGTGCGACGGCCCGACAGGCGCGACATATGCGCATCCGCCGGAGCCGGCACGACCCGGAAAACCTGTAAAAGTTACGTAACTAAGACTGTACTTCGGAGGTATTGCCAACTACTTTGCTTATTCGACTTGCGTCATTCAGGCTGGACATATTGGGAAAGAAAATCCGGCGGCCCCTGTGCCGAACCGGTTTCGCGTCCAAATCCTCATGGGATGGGAATGTGCTCCGTCAGTACTTTCCGCGTGCGCCGTCATCCCCTGACAGCAGCCACCGTGGCCGTTTTGCGGCCGGCGCCATGGTACACAACGATGCGTCCGGCGCGCTCGCGGTGTCTCGCAGCGGACACAATACTTAAAAATTTGCCAATGACAATATGGCAATTTTTCGAAAGTGGACTATAAAGATAAAAAAGGCTGGCGCATCCGAAAAATCGTCGTCAGGCACTCCTGCATCCGTACCCGCCTCACCATCGGATTACGTACTTCAGGTGACCTGATGACCTGACATCTTCGCATGCGTTCGACGCTTCGAAAAGCGCTTTCAGCTTCAACCGCCACCGCACCGGAGACCACGCATGGCGCATTTCCATTCCGCCGAAAACCGGCTTCGCCACGGCCCGGAGTGCTTGTACAGACGCCGCCGAAGGCGTCAGATTGGGGCAATTTCAGGCCAGTGATTATAAATCACGTTTGCGGCGTAACTCATCCCAGAGGCAAACGTACCCCTGTAAGCTCGACCTCAAAGTAACTTCGGATCATGGAAACCGCCAATCAAAAATTCGCCAAGCGCTTGCGCGCTTCGATGGAAAAAGCCGGATACGAACCCAAGCCCGCCGTTCTGGAAAGGGAATTCAATCTGCGTTACTGGGGCAAGCCGATGACCCTGCACGGGGTGAGACGCTGGCTGCTCGGTGAATCAATGCCTAAGCAGGACAAGTTGGAGACCCTGGCCGAATGGCTCATCGTCACCCCCCAGCACCTGCGCTTCGGCGAAGAGATCGGCAAGCGCATCGACAAGCGCAAAGCCCGCTGGGAAGAGGCTATCGGCTATCGCGAGCGTGAAGCCTTCGAGGCCTTCATCAACCTGCCGGCCCCGCAGCGCAAGATCGTCAAGGAGGTGATCTTCGCGTTCTCGCAGATAGCGATCAGCGCCCCGGACAAAGGGGCGGCGTCGGTGAAATCGGGTACCCGGCGTCGCACCAGAAGTTGACCGCAAGGTCTCCCGAAGACGCCTCACCGTCCCTCCGAATCAGATCCCGCCCCCCTCAGGGATCGCTTCAATTCTCCCCTTCCGCCTCGCCGCACCGCCGGCATTTCTTTTCTCTTTTTTCGCAAACGCACTGCCGTGCCATTCTGTCACGTCCGTCAGATTCCCATTGAACGGGAAGGCTTGTGGTAAATCACCCACGCCGCCTGATCGCCGCCGCAACGTTGACGCAATGATCGACTTGCTCGGCAATAGCCTCCGGCACCGGGCGTCGACCATCCAGCACCTCGGCGATCCAGGCGGCGGTGGTGGCGGCGTCGCGCCCTTCGGGCAAATCGGGCAAGTCCTCGGCCACGCTCTGCTTTTCCACCAGCTCGGTCCTGACGCCGGCACTGAACCATTCAATGCGCTGCGCGCGGCGCGCATTAGCCACGGTCTCGCCCTCGGTGCCGCGCATCAGGAAGGCGTCGCCGCGCTCATGCGGCGCCGCCTGGCCGAAATAGGCGCCCAGCATGTCCAGATATTCGGGATGCGTGTAGGAAGTCAGCCGCAGCGCCGGCGAGGCGAAGGGCTGCATGATCTTCACCAGCGTGTGCGTCGAATTGCGCACGCCAAGAATGGCGCGCATTCCCAGAAGGCGGGAAATCTGCGGCGCCAGCACCTGGATGGGAATGAAGGCTGGCTGGCCGGCTGCCATCAGCGCCTGCGCCTCTTCACCGCTGGCCGCATGGGCCAAGCCCAGCGCACTGAAGATCTCGGCGCTGGTCACGCGCTGCGGATCGCGGGTGACGCCATGCATCAGCACCGGCACGCCGCGGCGCACCAGCAGCATGCACAAGAGCGGCGTCAGGTTGGCCATCTTGCGCGAACCGTTGTAGCTGGGCAGCACCACCGGCGCGTAGGCGCCTACGGGAGCGACGATGGGCGTGAACGAGGCCTCGGCGGCATCGAGGAAGCCGGCGATCTCCTCCACCGCTTCACCCTTGATGCGCATGGCCAGCAGGATGGCGCCGAGTTCAAGATCGGACACCCGGCCGTCGAGCATGGCCGCATACATCAGGCGCGCATCCTCGCGCGACAGGCTGCGCGCGCCATCCTTGCCGCGGCCGATTTCCTTGATGAAACGGGCGGCGGCGAAGGCGTCGGACATCGGCGCGACGGCCGGGCTCGGGGAATGGGAAACGGGTTGGTTTTGCATGGCCGAAGGGTACACCAAAACCGCGCCCGGCCGCAGCCGCCGGGCTTTCCATTACAATAGCGCCTTGCCCCATTCTTCCGGCGGCCCGGCCCACGCACTTGTGGGCGCCTCCTGCATCCCCATATTGCATCCATGATTGTTCTCGGCGTCGAATCCTCCTGTGACGAAACCGGCCTCGCTCTGTACGACACCGAGCGCGGCCTCTTGGCGCATGCGCTGCATTCGCAGATCGCCATGCACCAGGAATACGGCGGCGTGGTGCCCGAGCTGGCCTCGCGCGACCACATCCGTCGCGCCATTCCGCTCCTGAAACAGACGCTGGCCGACGCCCACATTGCCGCGCGCGACATCGACGCCATCGCCTACACCCAAGGACCGGGCCTGGCCGGCGCACTGCTGGTTGGCGCGTCGGTGGCCTGCGGCCTGGGCCTGGCGCTGGACAAGCCGATGCTGGGCATCCACCACCTGGAAGGCCATCTGCTGTCGCCGCTGCTGGCCAGCAAGCCGCCGCAGTTCCCCTTCGTCGCTCTGCTTGTATCGGGCGGGCACACCCAGTTGATGCGGGTGGACGGCGTGGGCCAATACGCCTTGCTGGGCGAGACCCTGGACGACGCCGCCGGCGAAGCCTTCGACAAGTCGGCCAAGCTGCTCGGCCTGGGCTACCCCGGCGGCCCGGCGATTTCGCGCATGGCCGAATTCGGCGACCCCGCCGCGTACCAGCTGCCGCGCCCGATGCTGCACTCCAAGAATCTCGACTTCAGCTTCTCCGGCCTGAAGACCGCGGTGCTGACCGTGGTCAAGCAGCACAGCGCCAACATCTGCGAACAAGACAAGGCCAACATCGCGCGCGGCTTTGTGGACGCCATCGTCGACGTGCTGGTGGCCAAGTGCATGACGGCGTTGAAGGAAACCAAACTCAAGCGCCTGGTCATCGCCGGCGGCGTCGGCGCCAATGCGCAGCTGCGCGCGGCGCTCAACGCAGCCGCCGCCAAGCGCCGCTATGAAGTGTTCTATCCCGAGCTGCAGTTCTGCACCGACAACGGCGCCATGATCGCCTTCGCCGGCGCCATGCGCCTGCGCGAACAGCCCGATGCGGCCAGGAAGGAATACGGCTTCAGCGTGCGTCCACGCTGGCCGCTGGACGAGCTGCGCGCACCGCAGGCGGCTTGACGTCGAAGCACTGGAAAATAAAAAAGGCCGCACGTTGCGGCCTTTTTTTTCTGGATGCTGCGCGGCTTATTTACCGGCTTACTTTCCTGCTTACTTTCCGGCTTTCTTCTTGTTGCCGATCTTGCTCTCCTTGCCCGCCAGCAGATTGCCGATGTTCTTGCGATGGCGATAGATCAGCAGCGCCGCCATCACCACCACCGCCAGCAGGATGCCGTCGGTCGTGCCGAACAGCAGGCCGTAGTAGAACGGCGCGAACACCGATGCCACCAGCGCCGCCAGCGAGGAGTAACGGAAGGCGAAGGCAATCACCAGCCAGGTGGCCAGCGTGGCCAGGCCCAGCCATACGTCCAACGCCAGCAGGATGCCCAATGCAGTGGCCACGCCCTTGCCGCCGACGAAGCGGAAGAACACCGGCCACAAGTGGCCCAGGAACACGCCCAGCACCACCAGCGCAATGCCGGTGTCGTCCACGCCGAACTGCGGGCCGAACTTCTGCGCCAGCCACACCGCCAGCCAGCCCTTGAAGCCGTCGCCCAGCAGGGTCAGCGCGGCCGCCTTCTTGTTGCCGCTGCGCAGCACGTTGGTGGCGCCCGGATTCTTGGAGCCGTAGGTGCGCGGATCGGCCAGGCCGAACAGCTTGGAGACGACCACCGCGAAGGACAGCGAACCGATCAGGTAAGCGGCGACGGCGAAGAGGATGTTGTACATGGATGAGGGTCTTTCTTCTGTGGCTTTTATCGTTATCGGGTTGTGGCGTCAGCTCTGCTCTTGCAACGCGCATTGCACCGCCTTGGCCGGCAGCACCGTGAGGATAACCTGCGGATCGATGCCCACCAGGAAACCGCGGCGGCCGCCGTTGATGTAGATCCTGGCGAGCTCGAGGATGGTCGACTCCACATACACCGGCATCGCCTTGCGGGTGCCGAACGGCGAGGTGCCGCCGATCAGGAAACCGGAGTGGCGGTTGGCCACCTCCGGCTTGCACGGCTCGACCGATTTGCAGCCGATCTGGCGCGCCAGGTTCTTGGTGGAGACCTTGCAGTCGCCGTGCATCAGCACCAGCATGGGCTTGGCCGCCTCGTCCTGCATCACCAGCGTCTTCACCACCGCGTGCTCGTCCACGCCCAGCTCGCGCGAGGACACCGAGGTGCCGCCGTGCTCCTCATAGTCGTAGGGATGCTCGGTGAAGGCCACGCCCTGCTTGCGCAGGAACTGGGTGGCGGGAGTTTCGGAAATGTGTTCTTTCTTGGAGCTCATGGAATTCGCTGTTCTCCGGCGCCAGGGACGCCGCCATGGGCGCACATTATGCCGCAAGTCCGGGGCCTTGCGAGCGCGCGCTGCAGCAATGCCGCGACATCGGCAACGTGCTTATCCGCGCGGATGATGCTGCGCATGCAACTGTTTCAGGCGCTCGCGCGCCACGTGAGTGTAGATCTGGGTGGTAGAGATGTCGGCGTGGCCCAGCAGCAGCTGCACCACGCGCAGGTCGGCGCCATGGTTGAGCAGGTGGGTGGCGAACGCGTGGCGCAGCGTGTGCGGCGACAGGCGCGCGGTTACCCCGGCAGCGAACGCGTACTTCTTGACCAGGGTCCAGAACATCTGGCGCGTCATCGGTCCGCCGCGCGCGGTGACGAACAGCGCGTCATCCATCTGCCCCTGCAGGATCTGCCCCCGGCCCTCTGCCAGGTAGCGCGCAATCCACGAACCGGCCTCCTCGCCGAAGGGCACCAGGCGCGTCTTGTTGCCTTTGCCCGTCACGCGCAGCACGCCCTCGTTCATGCCGACCTCGATGCTCTTGATCAGCACCAGCTCCGACACCCGCAGGCCGCTGGCATACATCAGCTCGATCATGGCGCGGTCGCGCAGGCCCAGCGGGGTGGACACATCGGGCGCGGCCAGCAGCGCCTCGACCTGCCCCTCCGACAAGGTCTTGGGAAACCGCTGCGGCTGCTTGGCCGAACGCAGCTTCAGGCAAGGATCGGCAGCCACCCGGTTCTGGCGCAGCGCCAGCTGGAAGAAGCGCTTCAACACCGCCAGCCGACGGTTGGACGAGCTGGGCTTGGTGTCGGCGTGGCGGGCAGCGAAATAGGCGTTGAGGTCATCGGCCTGGGTGGCGTAGAGCGACTTGGCGCGCTCCTGATGCAGCCAGTGCGCGTACAGCGTCATGTCGCGCCGATAGGCGTCCAGCGTGTTCTTGGAAAGGCCGTCTTCCAGCCACAGGCTGTCGCAGAATTCGTCGATGGCGTCGCGGCTCTGCGGCGGCGCCTCGATCTTTGGTGTGGTGCGTCCCATCGGCGTCAGTAACCTTCCACGCCTTCGTGTCGGAGCAGCCAGCGCTTGACGTCGAGATAGAAACCGTCAATGTCGTCATGGTGCGAAAAGCCTCCCAGTCCACCGGCGGCAGTGACGCGGTGACAGGGGCTGGCCAGCGCGAACCAGTTGGCGCCGCAGGCCTGGCCGACCGCGCGCGGCGCCGACTTGATGCGGCGCGCGATGTCGCCGTAGGTCAGCACCTGGCCGCTGGGGATCTCGGCAATCGCGGCCCACACGCGCTTCTGGAAGTCGCTGCCGACATCGGCCAGCGGCAGCTTGAAGCGGAACTGCGGATCCTTCATGTAGCGCCCGATCTGCTTGACGGCCTTGGCCGCGGCGGCATCGGCGGCGTCCTTCTCGGCGTAGTGCTTGGGCAGGTAGACCATCTCCACGATCACGCCGGCCTGGGTGCGAATGCCCATGCCGCCGAAGGGCGTGTGCACCACGGCGGAAAAGATCGCGGCCAACTGGGAAGCCGGAGGCGCAGCAGGGAGCGTGGCAGGAGTCGGGACGGAAACGGATTTCTTCATGAAGGCATGCTCAAGGCGATTGCGCTATTTTAAGCAATTCCGGGTGGCGCTTGATACCATCGCCGCTGGCCAAGAAAAATCAGGAGACCCGCCATGCCCGGCGCCACGCTGCACACCGAACCCGACCACCTGGTCGTCACCGCCGCCACGCTCGAAGCCGGCATGAACTGGGTTGCCGAGATGATCGGCGTATCGATGGCGCCGCGCATCGGCGGCGAACACCTTCGCCTGGGCACGCACAACGCCCTGATGTCGCTGGGCCCGGGGTTTTACCTGGAGGTCATCGCCGTCAATCCAGCGGCGCCCAGGCCATCCCGCGCGCGCTGGTTCGGCATGGATGCGCTGGCGCCGGACGCGCCGCCGCGGGTGGCACACTGGGTCGCTCGCACCGGCGACATCCACGCCGCCGCGCAAGCCGCGACGATCAATCCCGGCATCGTCGAAGAGATGAGTCGCGGCAGCCTGCAATGGCTGATCACCATCGCCGCCGACGGTGCCCTGCCTTGCGACGGCGCGATGCCTTCGCTGATCCAGTGGCAAAGCGAACCGCATCCGGCCGCCGCCCTGCCCGACCTCGGCTGCCGCTTGGTGCAACTGAACGTGGTGCATCCGCAAGCGCCAGCCATCCGGGCATCGCTGCACGCCATCGGCCTGCAGGAGGAGCGCCTGATCTTGCGCGACGCCGCTGCGCCGAAAATAACGGCGAGCATCATGACCCCGCAGGGGCTGAAGACATTGGGCTGAAGGTCGCGACGGAGATGACGCGTCGAAATACGCGCCAACAGAAATACGCACAGCAAAAGAAAAAGGCGCATCAACGATGCGCCTTCAAAAAACTCCTTATGCATTCCCGGCTGTTAGAACAGCTCAATCGAATGCACGTCTCCTCAGTTTCCTCGGTATCGATACCGTTTGTTATGCACCACCCGCTTTGTATTCGGTGAACCTTGCGCCGTCATTCCGATGTGTCGGAACAGCTTGCCGCAAGGCGTGTACATCAACAACTCAAAACATCAACAAAGACTGCCAAATTCGATCTGCTGGGGCGGCGAATTGCTGCTTGCCGTTTCAGCGAAGCCCGCACTTTAACAGTACTCGCTGTGCTTTCAAAGCACTTTTTTGAGGCAAAACGAACATACTTTTTAGCAACTCAACTGACATCTGACCAAGCCGGAAACGCCGCGTGCGGCGCCTCCGATTTGTCATACAAATTTCAGCCGCGCCACGGTTGGATCTCAGTTAAATACGAGGTTCGGCAGCCACAGCGACAGCGCCGGCCAGTAGGTCACCAGCGCCAGGAAACCAAGCATGGTGAGCAGCCACGGCATGACCGCAATCGTCAGTTCGGTGATCCCCATTTTGGTGATGCCGGAGGCCACGTACAGGTTCAGGCCGACCGGCGGGTGGCACATGCCGACTTCCATGTTGACCACGATCAGAATGCCGAAGTGCACCGGGTCGATGCCCAGCTTCATCGCCACCGGGAACAGGATGGGCGCCATGATCAGTACGATCGAGGATGGCTCCATCACGTTGCCGGCCAGCAGCAGCAGCACGTTCACCACCAGCAGGAAGGTGATCGGCCCCAGGCCGGAATCGGTGATCCATGCGGCCATCGCCTGCGGGATGTTTTCGCTGGTCACCAGGAACGAGAACAGCACCGCGTTGGTGATGATGTAGAGCAGCATGGCCGACATCGAGGCGGAGTCCAGCAGCACCTTGGGCACCTGCTTCAGGCTCAGATCCTTGTAGACGAACACGGCGATGAAGAAGGCATACACCGCCGCCATCGCGGCCGCTTCGGTCGGGGTGAACACGCCGGTGTAGATGCCGCCCATCACAATCACGATCAGGAACAGACCCCAGCCGCTCTTGCGGAAGGCCGCGAAGCGCTCCGCCCAGGTGGCCTTCTTCAGGCGCGGGTAGTTGTTCTTGCGGGCCAGGTACCAGGTGGTCAGGCCCAACAGGAACGCCAGCAGCAGGCCCGGTACCACGCCGGCCATGAACAGCTTGCCCACCGAGGTGTTGGTCGAGACCGAGTACATCACCATCACGATGGACGGCGGGATCAGGATGCCCAGCGCGCCCGAGGTGGTGATCACGCCGGCGCCGAAACGGTTCGGATAACCCTGCTTGACCATCGCCGGCAGGATGATGGAGCCGATCGCCACCACGGTCGCCGGCGACGAACCGGAGACCGCCGCAAACAGCGCGCAAGCCATCACGCCGGCCAACGCCAGGCCGCCGTGCCAGTGCCCCACCATCGAGGTGGCGAAGTTGATCATGCGCCGCGCCACGCCGCCGTGCGTCAGGAAGTTGCCGGCCAGGATGAAGAACGGGATCGCCATGATCTCGAACTTCTCGATGCCCGTGAACAGCTTCAGCGCCACCGACTGGATCGGCACGTCGGTCATGGTGAAGAGGAAGGTCAGGACTGTCAGGCCGAGCGAGATCGAGATCGGCATCCCGGTCAGCATCAGCGCAAACAGCAATACGAAAATGATGGCTGCGTTCATGCTTTACCTCCGCTGATTTCTTCGTCCAGACCTTCCACGTGGGCATGGTCATGCTTGGGCAGTTCGCCGGTCTTGTGGAAATTCCACGCGACCTGGAGGAAGCGGAAGCACATCAGGTAGGAACCCAGCGGCACGGCCAGGTAGACGATCCACATCGGCACTTCCATCACCTCGGAGGTGCTGTCGTGCTGGGCGATGTCGTAGACGAACTCGGCGCCGAAAGTGCCGACCAGACCGGTGAAGAACGCACCGGCCAGCAGGCCGAAGATCACGAACTTGTTGCGCCACGGGGTGTTGAGGCGATTGATCAGCACGTCGACGCCGACGTGGATGCCGGTACGCACGCCATAGGCCGCGCCGAACTTGGCCATCCACACGAACATGTAGATGCACAGCTCCTGCGCCCAGCTCATGTTGATCTGGATCAGCTCGTCCTGCAGCCAGGGAATGTCGAGGCCGGATGCGTAGCGGTGCACCACGGCGAGAAAGATGATGAAGGTGGCGGCCGCCATGAGGAACGCGATCAGCCACTCTTCCAGATGGTCGAGGAACTTCATTGGGTCTCCTTGCGCCATCAGGCTGACGCGCATTGCGCGCCAGCCTGCGGGCCGGTTTTCGATTTTTGTTGGTAGTCTGCGCCCGATGCAACCGCGGGCGCCCGGTCAAACGCGCGCCGGATTACTTCTGGCCCAGCGCCGCCGCTTCCTTGTTGACGGCGGTGATCAGGTCCTTGCCGATGCGGCTTTCCATCTGCTTTTGCACCGGCAGGAGGGCCTTGCGCCATTCGGCCTTCTCGGCGTCGGTCAGGCGGTAGATGGTGGTCTTGCCGGTCTTCTCGACGGCGGCCAGCGCAGCCTCGTTCTCCTGCTGCGCGATGGCGTTGGCGTACTTGGTGGCATCCTTCATCGCGCCTTCCAGTTGCGTGCGGATGTCGGCCGGCAGACCGTCCCAGAACTTCTTGTTGACGATCACCGCATAGCCCAGATAGCCGTGGTCGGAGATGGTGAGGTGCTTCTGCACTTCATGCATCTTCTGGGTGTAGAGGTTGGAAGGCGGGTTCTCGGTGCCGTCCACCACGCCGGTCTGCAGCGCCTGGTAGACCTCGGAGAAGGCCAGCACTTGCGGGTTGGCGCCCAGCGCGCGCATCTGCGCGTCCAGTACCTTGGAAGACTGAATGCGCATCTTCAGGCCGCGGAAATCGGCCGGATGATGCAGCGGCTTGTTGGCCGACATGTCCTTGAAACCGTTGTCCCAGTACGCCAGGCCGGTGATGCCCTTGGGCTCCAGCTTCTTGAACAGGTCCTTGCCGATCGGGCCTTCGGTCACGCGGTACAGCACTTCCTTGGTCGGGAAGATGTATGGCAGGTCGAACACCTCGAACTCCTTCACGCCCAGCGGGCCGAACTTGGCCAGCGACGGCGCCAGCATCTGCACTGCACCCAGCTGCAGCGCTTCCAGTTCTTCCTTATCCTTGTAGAGCGTGCTGTTCGGATAGACCTCGATCTTCACGCGGCCCTTGGTGGCTTTCTCGGCCAGCTCCTTGAAGCGCTCGGCGCCCTTGCCCTTGGGCGTGTCGTTGGCCACGACGTGGCTGAACTTGATGATGATGGGCTGCTGCGCGAAGGCGCTGGTGCTGACGACGGCCGCGGCCGACAACGCGAACAGCAATGACTTGAGTTTCATGGTGTCTCCCCTTGATTAGGATTTTGGGATTGGGATTCTTATAGTTTTTTCTGACAGTCACCTGACAGGCCAGAGGATTCTGCATAGCCATCCGCCATGCAACAACTGTGGTTAACCACAACCCGAACGCCATCTTGCCCATGTTGCAACGCACTATGCCTGCGCCATCCGGAAGCGGCTACACTGGCGGCGACATGAAACCGCCCGCGCCCCCTTCCGCCCAACCCACGCCCGCCTCGCTGCTGCTTGCGCCCAGCCGCAAGACCACCATGCGCTGGCTGATCCCCTTCCTGCTGGTGTTCCTGTTCATGGCCACCCTGATCTGGCTGCCGCGCCAGGCGCAGCAGATGGAAGCCAGCGAGCGGCTGGAGCAGCTGATCGCCGATTCGCTGTGGGTGGAGCAGGCGATCCGCTTTCAGTTGAGCCGCGACGACGAGAGCATGCGCATCATCGGCCGCGAGATCATCAACGGCCACCTGCGCCAGGACCATTTCCGCAGCCGCCTCAACGCCCTGCTGCGCAACAACCGCGAGTTTTACCGCGTGACCTGGTTCAGCGCGGACGGCAAACCGGTGGCCTCCACCGACGACTTCCCGATCAACCGCGCCGACCTCTCCGAGCCTTCCCGCATGACCGGCGACCGCGCGCACCAGCTTCGCCGTCCCCTGTACAGCCCGCCGGCGGTGCCGCCCGGCATCGCCGAGCCGATGCTGATGGACTACCACGTGCCCCTGTTTCGCGACAACCACTACATCGGCAGCCTGGTGGCCAGCTATGCGGTGGCGCGTGTGCTCAATGAAATGGTGCCGTGGTGGTTCGCCCAAGACAACGAGATATCGCTCACCGATACCGACGACAACGTAGTGGCGCGCCGCACCTCGGGCGGCCCCGGCATGAATGTCTACACCCACCGGCGCGAGCTGGAGCTGCCGGGCCTGACGCTGGTGCTGCACACCAACAGCACCAAGAGCGCGCCCAAATTGCTGCCCAACCTGCTGGTGGGTTCGGTGATGGTGCTCTCGCTGGGCCTGCTGTGGAGCCTGTGGGCGTTGTGGCGCGATATCAATCGCCGCACCAAGGCTGAGGGCGCGCTGTTGAATGAAGCCTCCTTCCGTGCCGCGATGGAAAATTCGCTGGTCACCGGCATGCGCGCGCGCGACCTGCAGGGCCGCATCACCTACGTCAATCCGGCGTTCTGCAAGATGGTCGGCATCCCGGCCGAGGAGATGGTGGGCAAGATCCCGCCCATGCCCTATTGGGCGCCCGAAGCGATGGACGAATACCAGGAACGCTTCTCCAACGTGCTGGCCGGTCGCGCCACGCCGCAGTACGAGACCATCTTCCAGCGCGTCGACGGCGAGCGCTTCCCGGTGCTGATCTTCGAGTCGCCGCTGGTGGACCAGAACGGCAAGCAAACCGGCTGGATGGGCTCCATCCTCGACATTTCCGAACGCAAGCGCGCCGAGGACCTGAACCGCACCCAGGAAGAAAAATTGCAAGCCAGCGCGCGCCTGGCCAGCATGGGCGAAATCGCCTCGACCCTGGCGCACGAGCTGAACCAGCCGCTGGCGGCGATCTCCAGCTTCACCACCGGCGCGCTGAACATGATGCAGCAGGGCACGGCCGATCCCAAGGCGCTGCAGCCGGCGCTGGAAAAGATCCACACCCAGGCGCAACGCGCCGGCCACGTGATCCGCAGCGTGCACCAGTTCGTCAAGAAGCGCGAACCGGCGCGCCAGAAACTGCAGATCGCCCAGCTGATCGACAACGTCGCGCCGCTGGTGGAGCTGCAGGCGCAGCAATTCTTCGTGGTGCTGCAGATCCACGCGCCGGCCAACCTGCCGCCGGTGCTGGGCGACCAGGTGCTGCTGGAACAGGTGATCCTGAACCTGACCCGCAACGGCATCCAGGCCATGGCCGGCGTTCCGTCGGCGCGCCGCATCCTGCGCATCACCGCCGAGATCGACCGCAGCCTGGGCAGCGCCGAGTCGGTGGTGGTGTCGGTGATCGACCAGGGCCACGGCATCGCCGAGGACGTCGCGGCGCGGCTGTTCTCGCCCTTCTTCTCGACCAAGGCCGAAGGCATGGGCATGGGCCTGAACATCTGCCGCACCACCATCGAGTTCCACGGCGGCACGCTGACGTACACCAACAACCCGGCTGGCGGTACAATCTTCCGGTTTTCGCTGCCCGCCCAAGGCGGGACTTACTAAAATACAGAGGGAAGAGACTGACGGGGCATGCGCGCTGCACGCTGCGCTGCCCCGTTCCACACCGATGCTGCACATAGTCGACGACGAAGAGATCATCCGCGACTCGCTGGCCTGGCTGGCGCGCTCGCGCAACATCGCCGCCACCGCCTACGACAGCGGCCAGGCGCTGCTGGCGGCGCTGGAGTCGGCGACCGGCTTCGATGCCGACGGCGAATGCATCCTGCTGGATGTGCGCATGCCCGGCTTGTCGGGCGTGGCGCTGTTCAACGAACTCAAGTCCAAGGGCCTGATCCGGCGCCGCCCGGTGATCTTCCTGACCGGCCACGGCGACGTGCCGATGGCGGTGGACATGCTGAAGAACGGCGCCTTCGACTTCTTTGAAAAACCCTTCAACGACAACCAGCTGATGGACCGCGTGCTGCAGGCGCTGGAAAACTCGCGCGCCTCCGGCGCCGAGGACGCGGTGCAAACCCGCCTGGCAGGCTTGTCGGTGCGCGAGCGCGAGGTGCTGAACCTGATCCTGGCCGGCAAGATGAACAAGGTGATCGCCGATGAGCTGGGCATCAGCATGCGCACGGTCGAAGTCCACCGCGCCCATATCTTCGACAAGATGAACGTCAAGACGGCAGTCGAGCTGGCGCGCCTGCTGAAGTAAGCCGCCATGGAGATCCTTCAGCTCCTGCTGCCCGACTTCAGCCTGATCGCGCTGGGCGTGCTGGTGTACCGCATCTCCGGCTGGGGCGACGAGTTCTGGGCCGGGCTGGAGAAACTGGTCTACTTCCTGCTGTTCCCCGCTCTGCTGTTCTATTCCACCGCCCGCCTGAAACTCGACCTGGCCGTCACCGGCGGCCTGGTGCAGACCGGCGTACTGGCACTGTTGACCGGCATCGTGCTGACCTGGGTCGGCAAGCTCTTCATCCGCGCCACGCCGATGACCTACGAGTCCGGCATGCAGACCGCCTACCGTTTCAACTCCTACATCGCGCTTGCGCTGGCCACCCGCATGGCGGGCGAAGAAGGCGCCGGACTGATGGCGATCCTGCTAGGCTTTGGCGTACCGCTGTGCAATGTGGCGGCGGTGCACGCGCTGGCGCCGAAGAACGGCAGCCTGCTGCGCGAGCTGGCGAAAAATCCCCTGCTGCTGGCCACCGCCTCCGGCCTCGCCTTTTCGGCCGCAGGCCTGCACTTGCCGGAAGTGGCGGGGGTGGTGCTGTCGCGCCTGGGCGGCGCATCGATCTCGCTGGGGCTGCTGATGGTGGGCGCCGGCCTGCGCCTGTCCGGACTCAAGGAAAGCAAGCTGATGGTGGCCTGGCTGGTCGCCGTCAAGCTGCTGGCGGTGCCGGCCGCGGCCTGGCTGATCGGCCGCCACCTGCAATTGCCGCCCCTGCAGCTGCGCATCGTGGTGCTGTTCTGCTGCCTGCCCACCGCCTCCAGCTGCTACATCCTGGCTGCACGCATGGGCGGCAACGGGCCGTTCACGGCGTTCCTGATTTCCTTCGGCACGCTGGTCTCGGCGCTGACGATTCCATTCTGGCTGGCGCTGGTGCACTGATGTGCTGATCCGGCGCCAGCCGTTTCCCGCTTACTGCGCCGTCACTTCCCCGGCTTCACCACGATCCTGCGCTCGGTCACCTTTTCGATGGCCGCGCGCGAATACAGCAGCGGGAAGTATTCGCCGTTCAACCACTTGTCGGCCAGGTCACGGTAATGCGGGCTGTCCGGATCGCCCGACTGCCCCGGCGAATTGACCGCCCACGAGTTGTCCCAGTTTCCCACGTCCACCACCACGCGGAAGGACGGCCCGTTGGTCTGGCGGAAGTCGCTCACGCGGTAGGTCGACTGGTTGGGCGAATAGGCGCCGCCATGCTTGGGCAAGGGACCGACGTTGAGCTTCTTGCGCGTGGCCTCGTCGACCACATCGGCCAAGGGGTGCGCCATCAGGTTGTGGTGCAGCTTGCCCCATTGCCATTGCGTCGCGTCCGCGCCCTGCAGCTTGACCATCTCGGCATAGGCTTCGCCCAGGCTGGACAACAGTACCTGGTCGCGCTTGGCGCGCGCCTCGACCTCGTTGGCGCCGAAGGCCGGCGCCGGGCTTTCCAGCGTGTCCAGCAGCACCGCCGTATCGGGCGCGGCCATGGCGTCGGCGGCGGCGCGGCTGAGCACCGCGTACTTGAATGCCTTGCCCAGATGGCGCGACAACCAGACCTCATACAAGGCCGGCTGCGGCGCGTCGGCGCGCTCCACGTAGTCCCAGTTGCCGAGGATCTTCAGCGCAGCCTGGGTGTTGGCGTCGTCCGAAGACAAGGGCTTGAGCAAGGCCGCCAGCCGGCGCGCGGGAATCGCCAGATCGTCGTTCTGCAGCTTCATCGAGTCCTGTAGCGAGACCTTGGGCAGGCTGCCCAGCACTTCGCTGATGCGGGTGAAGCGCGAATTGTTGGTCCACTCGAAGCCCAGCTTGCGCTCCTGGTAGGGATAGTCGGCCGGGATGTTCATCTGGTTGGCCGAGGCGAACCAGCCTTGCTGCGGATTGTAGGTCGACGGCAGCTGGTCGCCGCGCCAGAAGCCGGCCCATTCGTAGCGACCGTCGCCGGGCACCGGCAACAGGCCGTCCCAGTTCGGACGCTTGGGCGCGAGGCCGCCCGGCACCCAGCCGATGTTGCCCTTGACGTCGGCGTACACCTGGTTCTCGGTGGGCGCGCCCCAGTTCAGCATGGAGTGCTTGAAGCTCTTGAAGTCGCGCGCCCGCATGTAGTCGATGCTGCCGAAGTAGGGCGACATGCCCGGCTCCAGCCAGCCCGAGCGCACCGCGTAGGCGCGGTTTTTTTCGCGGTCGACATAGATCACCGGGCCGTGCCGGGTGAAAGTCAGGTCGGCCACCGCCGGCGCGCCGTTCTTCACGCGCACCGGCTCGTGCAGCACGCGCATCGCCTCCCAGCGGCCCTGGTATTTGTACTCGTTGGGGTTGGCCGGGTTGAGCTCGTAGACGTACAGGTCTTCCTGGTCGATGTTGAAGATGGTCAGGCCGAAGGCGATGGTGCCGTTGTGGCCGATCGAGATGCCCGGCAGCGCAGGTTCGCCGGCGCCGATCACGTCCATGCCCGGCGCGTGGATGTGGGCGATGTAGCGCAGCGAGGGCGCGGAATAGGCGCGGTGCGGATCGTTGGCCATGATGGCGCGGCCGGTGGCCGACTTCGACGGCGCCACCACCCAGTTGTTGCTGCCTTCCATGGTCTCTTCCAGGTTGGACGACGGCTCCACGCGCACCAGCTTGCCGTCGTCAGAGGCGGCAGCAGTGGTGGCGCCGGCGGCGGCGTTGAGACTCTCCTTGGTCACGCGCACGCCTTGCGTGGCCAGCGTGAACACCTTCAGCAAATCCTTGGGCAGGCAGGGATCGAGCCCCTCGGGCATCTGCGCGCTCCACTTGGGCGTGAGGCCGAAACGCACCTCGTCGGACTTGAGATCCGCCGCGCAGGCCACCTTGGCGCGCGCCACTTCGCTCAGCAGGTTGCGCGTCAGGCCGTGGCTGCGGATGCGCACCACATCCTCGGCTTGCCACTTGGCCGGCAGATAGCCGAGCTGGCGGAATTCCCACGGCAGCTGTTCCTGTTGCAGGGAGACATAATCGATGTAGGCGTTGATGCCGTCGACGAAGGCTTGCGCCACCTGCTCGGAACCCTTGCCGTAAGAGTTCCATTCGCGCCGCATGTCGCCGCGATAAAGGAACAGGCGCGTGGCCTTGTCCTGCGCCAGGTAGGCCGGGCCGAACACTTCCGACAACTGGCCCAGGCCGCGGCGACGCCACAGGTCGATCTGGAACAGCCGGTCGCGCGCAGCGTTGAAGCCCTGCATGAAGAAGGCGTCGTGCTGGCTGCCGGCGAAGATGTGCGGCACGCCCCAGCGGTCGACCAGGATCTCGGCGCGCTTTTGCAGGCCCGGGATGGCGATGGTTTCGTTGCTGGCGCTGGGGGGGAGCTTGAAGGCTTGCGCGTCGCGAGCCTGGGACGCGGGGATGAGC
This sequence comes from Herbaspirillum sp. LeCh32-8, assembly GCF_017814915.1. Classification (GTDB taxonomy): domain Bacteria; phylum Pseudomonadota; class Gammaproteobacteria; order Burkholderiales; family Burkholderiaceae_D; genus Herbaspirillum. The sequence continues at coordinate 233,855 of NZ_JAGIPZ010000005.1, forward strand.
GCGAGGTGGATGGAACAGCCCAAAGCGGCGGCGATGATGCCCGCCTTGTGTTTCATTCTTGGCATCGTTGGTCTCCATGTCGTTTTTATGGGAGACCTACTTTACTCCATGCTTCTCCAGCGCCCAAGCCACGTGTTCGCGCACCAGTTCCGACGGATGAGCCTGGCGCGCGCGCAGCGCCGCGACCATGCCGGCGTCGCCGCGATGCGCATCCGATGCGGCGGCGTTGCCCAGACCGACTGCCAGGTTGCGCAGCCAGCGCTCATGTCCGATGCGGCGGATCGCGCTGCCTTCGGTGTTCTTCAGGAATTCCTCCTCGCTCCAGGCGAACAGCGCAACCAGGCTGGCGTCGTCCAGGCCGTGGCGCACGTCGAAGTCGGGCAAGGCGGCGCGCTGGGCGAACTTGTTCCAGGGGCAGTAGAGCTGGCAGTCGTCGCAGCCGTAGATGCGGTTGCCGATCAGCGCGCGCAGCTCCTCGGGAATGCTGCCCTTGAGTTCGATGGTGAGATAGGAAATGCAGCGCCGCGCGTCCAGTTCATAGGGCGCGACGATAGCCTGGGTCGGGCAGACGTCGATGCAGGAGCGGCACTGGCCGCAGTGCGGCGTGACCGGCTCGTCCACCGGCAGCGGCAAGTCGGTCAGCATCTCACCCAGGAAGAACATGGAGCCGGCGTCGCGATGCAGCAGCAGCGTGTGCTTGCCGCGCCAGCCGAGGCCGGCCTTTTCGGCCAGCGCCACCTCCATCACCGGTGCCGAGTCGGTGAAGACGCGGTAGCCGAAAGCGCCGATCTCGCCCTCGATGCGGGTGGCCAGCTGCTGCAGCCGGGCGCGCAAGACCTTGTGGTAGTCGCGCCCGCGGGCATAGATGGAGACTTGGGCTGCGGCCGGGTCGGCGCTGCGCGCTTCCTCGCGGGCGCGCCAGTCGGCATTTGCGCCGTCCTTGTCCGCCGGCACATAGGGCATGCGCACGCTGACCACGCGCACCGTTCCCGGCACCAGCTCGGACGGGCGCGCGCGCTTCATGCCGTGGCTTGCCATATAATCCATCTCGCCGTGGTAACCCTTGTCCAGCCAGGCCTGGAAACCGGCCTCGCGATGCGACAGGTCGACATCGGCGATGCGCACCTCGGCAAAGCCCAGGTCTTTTCCCCAGGCCTTGATGGCGATGGCAAGATCGGCGAGATCGACAGAAGCGGTCATGAACCTGAAAAACGGAATTGGATATCAAGTAGTGAACATGCAGCGCCTCCACCTCCATCTGCCCGACGAGGCAGCCACCGCCAAGCTGGGCGCCGACCTGGCGCAGGTGCTGACGCCGGGCCTGGCGGTCTACCTGCACGGCGACCTGGGCGCCGGCAAGACCGCGCTCACGCGCGCCCTGCTGCATGCGGCAGGCCACCCGGGCCGGGTGAAAAGCCCGACCTATACGCTGGCCGAGCCCTATGAAGTGGAAATCGCAGGACGCATGGTAACAGTCATCCACTTCGACCTGTACCGGATGGCCAGCCCGGAGGAATTCCTGGACGCCGGATTCCGTGAACATTTCAACGAAAACACCATCTGTATCGTCGAATGGCCCGAAAAGGGCGATCCGGTGTTGCCGGCACCGGACATTCACGTCAGCCTGATGCTTGCGCAGCACGGCCGTGATGTAGAATTACGTGCGTTGTCTGACAAGGGTCATCAATGCCTCGCTCGACTGAAATTCGCTCCCAACCTGTAAAGTCCAAAAGCCGCCGCACCATCCTCAAAGCAGGCGGCGCTCTCTTCGTCTCCGTCGTCACTCCCCTGCCCGCTTTTGCCTCGCAAATCCTGGCCGTGCGCGTGTGGCCGTCCGACGACTACACCCGCGTCACGCTGGAGAACGACAGCGACCTCAAGGTCACCCACTTCGTGGTGAAGGACCCGGAGCGCCTGGTGGTGGACATTGAAGGCATCGATCTCAACAGCACCCTGAAGGACCTGGTCGCCAAGATCCAGCCCAACGATCCGTACATCCGCCAGGTGCGCGTCGGCCAGAACCGGCCGAGCGTGGTGCGTCTGGTGTTCGACCTGAAGGACGAGATCAAGCCGCAAGTGTTCACGCTGGCGCCGGTGGGCGAGTACAAATACCGCTTCGTGATCGACCTCTACCCGGCCAATCCGCAGGATCCGATCGCCGCGCTGATCCAGAAGGGCGACTGGCTCAAGGAGGCGCCCAAGGACCAGGCGCAGGCACAGATCCCGGCCAAACCCGATCCGGCGCCTCTGGCCGAAGCCAAGCCGCAGCCGGAAGACAAGACCGAAAAGAATCCCAAGGTGGTCCAGGACGAGCCGCGCCTGCAGTTGACGCGCATGATCACCATCGCGCTCGACCCCGGCCACGGCGGCGAAGACCCGGGCGCCACCGGCGCGCGCGGCAACCGCGAGAAGGACGTGGTGCTGTCCATCGCCAAGCGCCTCAAGCGCAAGATCGAGCAATATCCCAACATGCGCGTCATGCTCACCCGCGACGCCGACTTCTTCGTGCCGCTGGGCCAGCGTGTGGTCAAGGCGCGCAAGGTGCAGGCCGACTTGTTCGTGTCGATCCACGCCGACGCCTTCGTGCAGCCCACCGCGCGCGGCTCCTCGGTGTTTGCGTTGTCGGAAAAGGGCGCCAGCTCCACCGCCGCGCGCTGGCTGGCCAACAAGGAAAACTCGGCCGACCTGATCGGCGGCGTGAACATCAAGACCCACGACCGGCAACTGGCCAGCGTGCTGCTGGACCTGTCGACCACCGCGCAGATCAACGACAGCCTGCGCGTGGGCAATGCGGTGCTCAAGGAAATCGGCGGCATCAACAAGCTGCACAAGGGCGCGGTGGAACAGGCCGGCTTCGCGGTGCTGAAGGCGCCGGACATCCCCAGCATCCTGATCGAGACCGCCTTCATCTCCAACCCGGAAGAAGAAGCCAAGCTGACCGACGAGCGCTATCAGGACCAGATGGCCGATGCCATCCTGACCGGCATCCGCAAGTACTTCGCCAAGAACCCGCCGCTGGCCAAGAACAAGCTGACCTGACCGGGCTGCGTACAAACCAAAAGCCCCGGCCTGCCATGCAGGACCGGGGCTTTTTCATGGCCGCCGCGGGCGTACGATCAGGCGTTGCTGACCTTGCGCTTGCCGCGCAACTTGCGCCAGAGCTGCCAGCCGGCGCCCAGCACGATGGGGATGATGGCGCCGATGATGCCGATGATCACCAGGCAATTCAGGTTTTGTTGCACGACAGGAATGTTGCCGAAGAGATAGCCCAGCACCACCAGGCTGACCACCCACAGCACCGCCCCCAGCACGTTGAAGAGCTGGAACTTGGCGAAGGTCATGGCCGAGACGCCGGCGATGAACGGCGCGAAGGTGCGCACGATGGGCGTGAAGCGGGCGATCACGATGGTCTTGCCGCCGTGCTTCTCATAGAAGGCGTGGGTCTTGCGCAAGGCTTCAGGATTGAGCCAGCGATAGTTGTGGGTGTACACCCTGTGCCCCACCAGCGCGCCTATCCAGTAATTGAGGGTATTGCCGGAGACGGCGGCCACCACCAGCAGCGCCATCAGCACCCAGATGTTCATGGCGCCGGTGGCGCAGAAGGTGCCGGCGATGAACAGCAGGGAATCCCCGGGAAGAAAGGGCAGCACCACCAGACCGGTCTCGCAGAACACAATCAGGAACAGCACCGCATAGATCAGGGTGCCGTACTGCTCAATCAGGACACCGAGATATTTGTCCACGTGCACCAGCACGTCCAGCAACTGCAGATAATCCATAAGCCCCATCGTCTATCAAACATGCCGGCGGCGTGTTGCGCCGCGCTATTCGCGTGTTGCTCTGGCGGCAACACTGCAAAAGACGAGTGGCGATCTCATCCCGACGGGTCATCATACACCATCACCTGTTGGCCTTTTGGACTACATTGAATCCAGCCTGTCCCAAACACCCAACACCGACAGCGCCGTGCGTAACTGTAAATTGCTGCAGGCACACTTCAGAACGAGGTCACGTCATCCGATAACTGCCATTGCGTGCCATCGATGCACGTTCGCAGTCACCAACAAAAGGAAGGGGAATCCAGGTGAGCATCAGTTTGAAAAACACAAAAATCGGCACCCGGCTGGCAGCCGGCTTCGCGGTCATGCTGGTATTGCTGGTGGGCATCGGCCTGCTGGGGCTATCACGCATGGCCGAACTCAACAAGCAAATGGATGGGGTAACTAACGGTTACTACCCCAAGACGGTGCTGGCCAACGATGTGATCCTGCAGGAGAACATGATCCTGCGCTCCACCCGCAACCTGCTGCTGATGACGGATCCGAATCAGCTCAAGACGCAGGAAAGCATCATCGCCGCCGCGATCAAGAAAATCGGTGAAGACATGCAGCAGCTGGACAAGAGCATCACCAGCGCCCAGGGCCGCCAGATGTACAGCCAGATCCAGCAGGCGCGCACCGCCTATATCGCCAGCAGCGACAAGCTGACCCAGCTGATCAAGGACGGCAAGCGCGAGGAAGCCGTCGTCGCCATGTATGCGCCCGCCGAACAGGCCTTGCGCACTGCCTATCTGGACAAGGTGGCTGAGCTGGTGCGCTTCCAGGACCAACTGATGCGGGAGGCTGCCGACGCCGTGCGCGCTCAGTATGAGCAGGCGCGCAACCTGACCCTGGGCCTGGTCGCACTGGCCATCGTGTTTGCCGTGCTGGTGGCGTGGCAGCTCACCCGCAGCATCACCCTGCCGCTCAACCATGCCGTGCGCCTGGCGCGCACCGTGGCCGACGGCGACCTGACCAGCCGCATCGAAGTCACCAGCAACGACGAAACCGGCCAGCTGCTGTCGGCGCTGCAAACCATGAACGGCAACCTGCAAAAGATCGTTGCCCAGGTGCGCCAGGCCACCGACACCATCAACACCGCCTCGGGCGAAATCGCCACCGGCAACCTCGATCTCTCCTCGCGCACCGAAGAACAGGCCAGCTCGCTGGAAGAAACTGCCTCGGCCATGGAAGAACTGACCTCCACCGTCAAGCAGAACGCCGACAACGCGCGCCAGGCCAACCAGTTGGCTGCCTCGGCCTCCTCGGTGGCGCTGCAGGGCGGCAGCGTGGTGGGCGAAGTGGTACAGACCATGGGCTCGATCAACGAGTCCTCGCGCAAGATCGTCGACATCATCGGCGTGATCGACGGCATCGCCTTCCAGACCAACATCCTCGCCCTGAACGCCGCAGTGGAAGCCGCCCGCGCCGGCGAGCAGGGCCGCGGCTTCGCGGTGGTAGCCTCGGAAGTGCGCTCGCTGGCGCAACGCTCGGCCTCGGCCGCCAAGGAAATCAAGGAACTGATCGACGACTCGGTGGCCAAGGTCGGCGACGGCAGCCGCCTGGTGGAACAGGCCGGCGTCACCATGGGCGAAGTGGTGACCAGCGTGCAGCGCGTCACCGATGTGGTGGCCGAAATCTCCTCGGCCAGCCAGGAGCAGAGCACGGGCATCGAGCAAGTCAATCACGCCATCTCGCAGATGGACCAGACCACCCAGCAGAACGCCGCGCTGGTGGAACAGGCGGCGGCAGCCGCGCAGGCGTTGCAGGATCAGGCCAACCGCCTGACCGAAGTGGTCAGCGTGTTCAAGATCGACGGCATGCAGGCCGCGGCGCCCGTGAAACCGGCCCGCCCCACGGCGCCGGCAACGCCGCGCGCGGCCAAGCCGGTGGCCAAGGTGGCGGCATCCGCCCCTGCCCCCGCCGCCAAAGCGGCCGCCCCGGCATTACCGGAAAGAAAACCGGCCGCTCTCAAACCGGCCGGCGACGATGCCGACGACTGGGAACAGTTCTGAGCAATGCCAACCTCGCGTAATCGCCGCCGGCGTTGTATGGCCGCGGCGAAGCGCGCACAGACGGGAAATTTAGGCATATGATCAAGCAAGGCGGCGCCCGGCCGGGGCAGGCGCCGTTACCGGCAGACCGGGGGAGCCTGCAATGCAAAGCAATGAGCCGTTCATCGGGGAACTGAACCGCAGACAAGCACAGGGGGACGAACGGGACGCCCTGCTGGCGGCGCTTTCGCGCTCCACGGCCATGCTCGAATTCGCCGCCGACGGCACCCTGCTCGGCGCCAACGACAACTTCCTGCGGCTGCTCGGCTACCGCCGCGAGGAACTGGTGGGCGAGCACCACAGCATGTTGTGCGACCCGACCTACGTCGCTACCGAGCACTACCAACAGTTCTGGCAGCACCTGCGTCAGGGCGAAGTCATCTCCGGCACCTTGCAGCGCCTGCGTGCCGATGGCACCACGCTGTGGCTGGAAGCGATCTGCAGCCCGATCCTGGACGACCGGGGAGAACTGCAAAAAGTCATCTCGGTAGCTGCCGACATCACCGCTCACATCGACGACTCGCGCCATAGCCATAGCGTGCTCAATGCGCTGAACCGATCGCTGGGCGTGGTCGAACTGTCAGCCGAAGGCATCATCCTGTCGGCCAACAGCAACTACCTCAAGACGATGGAATACCTGGCCGACGAGCTGGTCGGCAAGCCGCACCGCATCCTGTGCGACGACCAATATGCCCAGAGCCAGGAATACGCAATGTTCTGGCGCGACGTCTGCCAAGGGCGCTTCTTCTCAGGCCGCTTCCAGCGCCGCGCGCGCAACGGCCGCACAGTATGGTGGGAAGCCACCTACTCGCCGGTGCTGGACGCGCACGGCAAACCCGAAAGGATCATCTGCATCGGCACCGACGCCACCTATCGCGTCACGCGCGAGGTCAGCGATCGCGAGCACCTGCACCTGCTGTCGCTGGGCATCAATGAGACCGACAACGCCGTCATCATCACCGACGACGCCAATCGCATCGTCTTCCACAACATCGGCTTCACCCGCATGCTGGGCTTCCAGGCGCAGCAGGTGATCGGCAAAAAACCGCATGAGCTGTTCGCCGCCCATCCCAACTTCGTCAAGTCGATCGAGCGCTGCCACGGCGAGCTGCTACAGGGGCGCAGCTTCCACACCGAGGAGCTGATCCACAACATGCATGACCAGCCGCTGTGGATGTCGGCGGTGGTCAACCCCATCCTGGATGCGGCGGGCAAACTGGTCAACGCCGTGTGCGTGATGACCGACATCACCAACACCAAGGTGCACGAGGTGCTGCAATACCGCGTGCTCAACGCCATGGCGCGGGACTCTTCACTGGTCGAGCAGATGAACCTGCTGTGCGAGGAAGTGGAGCGCGTAGCGCCGGAAGTGGTCGCCTCCATCCTGCGCGTGGACGAGCATGGCCGGCTGCATACGCTGGCCGGCCCCAGCCTTCCGGAGTCCTACAACCGGGCGCTGGACGGCTTGGAGATCGGCCAGGCGGTGGGCGCCTGCGGCGCCGCCGCCGCCAACGGCGAAGCCGTCATCACCACCGACATCGAGACCGACCCGCACTGGATCAACTATCGTCAGCTGGCTTTGCCGCTGGGCCTGCGCGCATGCTGGTCGACCCCGGTCAAATCGTCCGATGGCAAGGTGATCGGCACCTTCGCCTTCTACTTCCGCGAGCCGCGCCGGCCCAGCGCCTTCCACCACCTGCTGGTGGACGCCGGCCTGCACCTGTGCGCGCTGGCCATCGAGCGTGAAGCATCGCGCGCGCGCATCCACCAGCTGGCGTTCTACGACTCGCTGACCAGCCTGCCCAACCGCAGCCTGTTGCTGGTACAGGCCGGCCAGGCGATCGCCGCCGCCCAGCGCAACCGCAGCACGGTGGCGGTGATGTTCATCGACCTCGACCGCTTCAAACAGGTCAACGACTCGCTGGGCCACCAGGCCGGCGACGAGCTGCTGCGCACGGTGGCCACGCGGCTGCAGTCGCAGGCGCGCCGTTCGGACATCGTCGGCCGACTCTCCGGCGACGAGTTCGTGGTGGTGCTCACCCAGTACGACGACAACCACCTGAGCGAAGTCGTCAAGCGCATCCAGGATCGGCTGTCGCAGCCGGTCTACATCAACGGCACGCCGCTCAATCCCTCGGCCAGCATCGGCGTAGCCATGTTCCCCGCCAACGGCAACGACATCGAGACCCTGCTGCATCGCGCCGACATCGCCATGTACCAGGCCAAGGCGGTCAACCGCGGGCGCTTCAGCTTCTTCAGCGACGAGATGAACAGCATGGCCCAGGAGCGCCTGGCGCTGGAAGGCGCGCTGCGCGACGCGCTGCGCGGCGGCGACTTCGAGCTGCATTACCAGCCGCAGATCCACCTGAAAGACAACCGCCTGCACGGCGTGGAGGCGCTGGCGCGCTGGCCGCATCCGCAGCTGGGCAACATCTCGCCGGGGCGCTTCATCCCCATCGCAGAAGAATGCGGCCTGATCGGCGAGCTCGGCAAATGGGCGCTGGAGGAAGCCTGCTTCCAGCTCTCCGACTGGCGCCGGCGCGGCATCCGGGTGCCGTCCATCTCGGTCAACCTGTCGGCCACCAACTTCCACGACCTGGAGTTGCCGCAGTTCGTCACTGGCCTGCTGCAGCGCCATGCGCTCTCGCCAAGCGACCTCACCATCGAGATTACCGAGACCGTGCTGATGGACACCAACCCCAGCACCAACCAGACCATCGCCGCGGTCCACGCGCTGGGCGTGCCGCTGGCCATGGACGACTTCGGCACCGGCTATTCCAGCCTGGGCTACCTGCGCAAGCTGCCGGTGGGCGAGCTCAAGCTGGACCAGAGCTTCGTGCGCGACATGGCCAAAGACGAGACCGTGAGCGCGCTCACCAATGCCGTGATCCGCATCGGCGAAAGCCTGAAGCTGACCGTGGTGGCCGAGGGCGTGGAGGATGCCGACCAGTACGAGCTGCTGATCAGCCAGGGTTGCGAGGTTGGCCAGGGGTATTTCTTCTCGCGCCCGCTGTCGGCCGACAACCTGGAAAACTGGATACGCGACTTCATGGCCGGCAAGGACGTCCGCGACGACGCCTGAATGCGCGCCCGCCCGCGCAAACGCCATTTCCTGTTTGCGCCGCCCACAAACTCACCAAATCTTCGCCGGGCGATATCAGGATGAAATGTCAAAGAATTACTTTCTCGATGGAAAAACAACAGCTCCGCAAAATGTGGGCGCAAACATCGAAAGAATTTGAATCAGATCAAAGCACTATCGCTATACTTCTGGCTTCCCCAGCAAGTCCAGAGATGTAAACGTAACCGCCAGGATCCACAGCCCGGCCGCTCCAGCGTTGCTCCGGCCCCGTCTTTCGGGCCGACAGGTTCTGCAAGCGTAATAACGGCGTCCCTCCGGGACCCACACAGGTTGCCCCGACCACGGTCGGCAAGACATCTCGATCGGCATTTGCGCGATTCCATTTTTGCTTTTCAAAAACAAGAACACCATGGCTACTGAACTGTTTGCTGCGGCACCCCGCTCTTCTCTGCTCAACCGATCGGTCGGTGCAAAACTGACGACCCTGACCGTCGCCCTCGTGGGCGCGGTATTCGTCATTGCACTGCTGCTGATCACCTATTCCACCTCGCGCATGATGGAACAGCGCTCGGTGGAACAGATGAGCAACGAGGCGCGCAGCGTGTCGCACATGGTGGAAATGTTCGACCACTCGGTCAACAGCCAGGTGGATCGCTTCTCCACTATGTTCGGCAACGAGTTCGCGGGCAAATTCACGCTCGACGAAAGCCGCACCATCCAGATCGGCGACCGCGCTACCCCGGCGCTGCAAAACGACGGCAAGGATCTGAACATGGACTTCAGCATCCCCGACCGCTTCACCGCAGAGACCGGCGTCACCGCCACGATCTTCGCCAAGACCGGCGACGACTTCGTGCGCGTGTCGACCTCGCTGAAGAAGGAAAACGGCGAGCGCGCCATCGGCACCCTGCTCGACCGCGCCCATCCCGGCTACGCCGCGCTGAAGGCCGACAAGCCCTACAGCGGCCTGGCCACGTTGTTCGGCAAGCAGTACATCACCAAATACGTGCCCATGAAGAACGCCGCCGGCCAGATCATCGGCGCGTTGTACGTGGGCATCGACATCTCGCCCGACGTCAAGGCCCTGAAGGACAAGATCAAGGCGCTGAAGATCGCCGACACCGGCTTCTTCTACGTACTTAACGCCAAGGAAGGCAAGGACCTGGGCGTAATGATCGCCGGCGCACCGCGCGAGGGCAAGGAGGAAGGCGCCAGCCTGCTGGAGCTGAAGGACGCCGGCGGCGACAGCTACATCAAGACCGTGCTGGAACAGAAAGAAGGTTCGCTGCGCTACACCGCCGCCGACGGCCGCAAGAAGGTCATCGCCTTCACGCGTTATGCCGGCTGGAACTGGGTCATCGCCGGCGAAACCTATGTCGACGAGATCACCCGCGAAGTGCGCAGCATGCGCAACCTCTACATCGGCTTCGGCCTGCTGTTCCTGGCCATCCTGGGCGCGATCCTGGCGCTGATGGTCAAGCGCACCGTGTCGCGTCCGCTGGACGCCGTGTGCGAAGCCGCCGACCGTATCGCCGGCGGCGACCTGACCACCCGCCTGCACGTGACGCGCGGCGACGAGATCGGCCGCCTGATGGGCGCCTTCAACGGCATCAGCGAAGGCCTGTCGGCGGTGGTGTCGAGCGTGCGCGCCGGCACCGAAGAGATCAACACCGCCGCCAGCGAAATCGCGGCCGGCAACCTCAACCTGTCGTCCCGCACCGAGCAGCAGGCCGGCGCGCTGGAAGAGACCGCTTCGGCCATGGAAGAGCTGACCTCCACCGTCAAGCAGAACGCCGCCAACGCGGTGCAGGCCGACGAGCTGTCCAGCTCGGCCTCGGGCGTGGCCAGCGAAGGCGGCGAGGTGGTCGGCCAAGTGGTGCAGACCATGGAGGCGATCAACACCTCTTCGCAACGCATCGTCGACATCATCAGCGTGATCGACGGCATTGCCTTCCAGACCAATATTCTCGCCCTGAACGCCGCGGTGGAAGCCGCCCGCGCCGGCGAGCAGGGCCGCGGCTTCGCCGTGGTGGCCACCGAAGTGCGTACGCTGGCCCAGCGCAGCGCCTCCGCCGCCAAGGAAATCAAGGAGCTGATCGACGCCTCGGTGCAGACCGTCGGCGCCGGCGGCCAGCTGGTGGCGCAGGCCGGCTCGACCATGGGCGAAGTGGTGGCCAGCGTGCAGCGCGTGTCCACCGTGATCAGCGAGATCACCACCGCCAGCCGCGAACAGAGCGAAGGCATCGACCAGATCAACCGCGCCATCGCCCAGATGGACGAAACCACCCAGCAGAACGCCGCTTTGGTCGAACAGGCGGCAGCCGCGGCACAGTCACTGCAGCAGCAGGCCGAGCGCCTGGCCGCGGCGGTCAGCGCCTTCCGCATCTGAGGCCGGCGCCGTTGGCGGCCGAGCGCGCCGCCAACGGTATAATCGCGCCATGAACGCACCGCATTCCCCCACCGCAACGACGCCCCCGACCTATCGCCCCATCCAGGCCCTGCCGGATCAGCTGATCTCGCAGATCGCCGCCGGCGAGGTGATCGAGCGCCCGTCGGCGGTGGTCAAGGAGTTGCTGGAAAACGCACTGGACGCCGGCTCCACCCAGATCACCGTGCGCCTGGAGCAAGGCGGCGTCAAACGCATCGCCATCACCGACAACGGTCGCGGCATTCCGCCGGACCAGTTGCCGCTGGCGCTGGCGCGCCATGCGACCTCCAAGATCGCCTCCCTGACCGACCTCGAAAACGTCGGCACACTGGGCTTTCGCGGCGAGGCATTGGCCTCGATCGCCTCGGTAGCGCAGCTGACCGTCACCACCCGCACCGCCGATGCGCCGCACGCCTGGGAAATCAGCGGCTCGCAACACGGCGCGGTGTCGCCAGCCTCGGGCGCGCAAGGCACCACCATCGACGTGCAGGATCTGTACTTCAACACCCCGGCGCGCCGCAAATTCCTGAAGTCCGAACAGACCGAGTACGGCCACTGCGCCGAGGTGGTGCGCCGCATTGCGCTGGCGCGCCCGGACGTCGCCTTCTCGTTGTCGCACAACGGCAAGACGGTGGATCACTGGAACGTGGGCGAATTCGCCAAGCGCAGCGCGCACATCCTGGGCGACGAGTTCGCCAACGCCCGGCTGTCGCTGGACGAGTCGGCCGGTCCGCTGCGCCTGCATGGCTTCGTCGGCCTGCCGACTGCCTCCAAGGCGCGCGCCGACGGCCAGTATTTCTACGTCAACGGCCGCTTTGTGCGCGACAAGCTACTGACCCACGCCGTGCGCGCCGCCTACCAGGACGTGCTGCACGGCGACCGCTATCCGTCCTACGCGCTGTCGATGGAGCTTGACCCGGCGCTGGTCGACGTCAACGTCCATCCGTCCAAGATCGAGGTCCGCTTTCGCGACAGCCGCAGCGTGCACCAGTTCGTGTTCCACGCGGTGTCTCGCGCGCTGGCCCAGACCTCGGCCACCTCGTTCGGCACCACGCCGCAACCCCAGCCCAACCAGCCGGCCGGCAGCGCGCCCATCCCATGGATGCGCGAGCAGCAGCAAACCAGTTTCCCGCAGCAGTTCGCCGAACAGCCGCGGCCGTTTTCATTCGGCGGCGGCAGCGGCTTCGGCGTGCGCCAGAATTCGGAAGCCTACGGCGCAATGTTCGGCGGCCATGCCGAGGGCGGCGCCGGCAATGCCAACCCGTCCCCGCTGAACCAGACGCAGGCGACTTACTCCCCGGGCTTCGCCCCGCGCGGCAACGCGGCGCAGGAGATGCCAGCCGGCGACTTCCCGCTCGGCTTCGCGCTGGCGCAACTGCACGGCATCTACGTGCTGGCGCAGAACAGCGCCGGCCTGGTGGTGGTGGATATGCACGCCGCCCACGAACGCATCCTTTACGAGCAACTGAAGAATGCGCTGGACGACAAGGAAATGTTCGTGCAGCCATTGCTGATTCCGGTCACCTTCTACGCCGACGCGGTCGAGGTCGGCACCGCCGAAGAGCATCAGGAAACCTTGTCCGCGCTGGGCTTCGACATCGCCGTGATGTCGCCCACCACGCTGGCCGTGCGCGCGGTGCCGGCACTGCTGAAGAACGCCGACGCCCAGACGCTGGCGCGCGACGTGCTGCGCGACGTGCGCGAATACGGCGGCTCGCGCGTGCTGCTGGAGCGCCGCAACGAGCTGCTCGGCACCCTGGCCTGCCACACCGCCGTGCGCGCCAACCGCAGTCTGACCATCCCCGAGATGAACGCCCTGCTGCGCCAGATGGAAGCCACCGAGCGCTCCGACCAATGCAACCACGGTCGCCCGACCTGGAGCCAGATGGCCCTGTCCGACCTGGACAAGCTGTTCCTGCGCGGACAATAAGCAATGACTGCAACACCTGTACGCCCCCTGGCGGTGGCCATCATGGGTCCGACCGCCTCCGGCAAGACCGCCGCGGCGCTGGAAATCGCCCGCCGCATTCCCAGCGAAATCATTTCGGTCGACTCCGCGCTGGTCTATCGCGGCATGGATGTGGGCACCGCCAAACCCAGCCGCGAAGAACTGGCCGAGGCGCCGCACCACCTGATCGACATCATCGATCCGGCCGATGCCTATTCCGCCATGCAATTCCGCCAGGACGCGCTGCGCCTGTGCATGGAGATCGCCGCGCGCGGCAAACTGCCGCTGCTGGTCGGCGGCACCATGCTCTACTTCAAGGTGCTGCGCGACGGGCTGGACGAGCTGCCGCAAGCCGATCCGGCGCTGCGAGCGCAACTCGATGAAGAAGCCGCGCGCGTGGGCATGCCGGCCATGCACGCCAAACTGGCCGGGCTCGACCCCGTCACCGCCGAGCGCCTCAAGCCCAACGACAGCCAGCGCATCCAGCGCGCGCTGGAAATCACGCTGCTGACCGGCCAGCCGATGTCTTCGTTGTTGTCGCAGAAGCAAGCCGAGCCGCTGCCCTTCGACCTGCTGCCGCTGGCGCTGGAACCCTCGGATCGGGCGTTCCTGCATGAACGCATCGCCCTGCGCTTCGACCTGATGCTGAAAGGCGGCGCGCTGGAACAGGAAGTGCAGACGCTGCGCGCGCGCGGCGACCTCAATCTCGGCCTGCCGTCGATGCGCTGCGTGGGCTATCGCCAGATGTGGGAGTATCTGGATGGCGACATCGACTTCGCCGCGATGCGCGAGAAAGGCATCGCCGCCACCCGCCAGCTGGCCAAACGCCAGCTGACCTGGCTGCGCTCCATGCCCGACCGGGTGGTGATCGACTGCAACCTGCCCTCGGCGACGGAACAGGTCTGGACGACGGTGGAGCAGGCAATCTCGGCGCGCGCCGCCGGCTGACGCCTGCATTGATGGGCTTGGGCAACTGATTTTCGAAAAAATCCGTCGCCACTATTGACAGACCGGGATGAAGCCACTATAGTTGCTGGCTTGCTTCTGGTGATATAGCTCAGCTGGTTAGAGCACAGCACTCATAATGCTGGGGTCGGTGGTTCAAGTCCACCTATCACCACCAAAGACATGTAAGCCGTTGATTCCGAAAGGATCAACGGCTTTTTTGTTGCCTGAAGCTCTCCTCCCCGCCCTCCCCGTCTTGACGCCCCCATCCGCCGCTTGGGCAAAGCAGGGACACAAGCCCCCATAAGCATCTATCATCTCGGTCGGAAAAGTCGAATCAACGGTCGCCGAACCGGCCTGCCGCCACGCGCGCGGGGGAAACAACATGGGGAAAGTATGAGCTTCTCGCTGGAGAAATTCGAAGCGCACGTCTATCGACGCGAGCATGATGCCGCCTTGGGCGCGCTGCACACGCTGCTGCACGACATCAACCTGCAATCGGGCATGGTCAGCGACAAGTTTTCCGCACGCCTGCCGCGCGCAGTGGAAAAACCGGATGCCAACCCGCACATCTGGGTGCGCATCGCCTCCGCCATCTCGGCCCTGTTTGCCGACGACACGTTCCAGATCCCCGCCGAGTGGCAACACCGCCTGTTGGGCAACCATCGCTGGTTCGCACCGATCTTCGCCGCCAGTGCGTTTCGCAATGCCGACCACCTGCTACGCGCGCTGAACCGGCATGAGAGTGGCGAGTTGTCCAAGCTCGTGTTGGCCGATCGCGACCTGTTGAAATTCTGCCTGCTGTATTCGCCCGAATCGGACGTCAATCTGGATCTCGACGCGCTATGGAAACGCGACAAGGTCCTGGCCGCCAGCCTGTGCCTGGGACTGCTGTCGCCGCGCTTTCAAGGCTCGCGCGCGGCGCATGCGCAACGTGAAAAGCTGCTGCCCTGGCTGGCGCAAAAATTGTGGGAGATCGAGGACCTCGACCAGCTGCCGATCGACCTGCTGCACGGCGTGTACATGTACTGCAGCTACGCCTCGCATACCGGCAAGCACGACATCAAGAAGCCCATCAACGCCTTGCTCCACAGGCGCATCCTGCGCGCCGGTTTCAGCGATATCGGGCAGCCGCCGCACAGCGGCCCGGGCAAGCCGGTGATGATGGTGCTGTTCGAGTCGTTCAATTCGGGACACTCGATCCACCGCACCCACTCGCTGACCATCGACGCCGCACGCGCCCAGTTCCGCGTGGTGGGTATCGGCTACCCGCAAAACATTGACGACAAGGCCAAGGAAGTCTTCGACGAATTCATTGCGCTCAAGCCCGACACCGTGCAGAACCAGCTGACGCAGATCCAAGCCGAGTCGCTCAGGCTGGGCGCGCAGGTGTTCTACATGCCCAGCGTGGGCATGGCCGCCATTTCCATGTACCTGGCCAATTTACGCATCGCGCCGCTGCAGGTGATGGCGCTGGGCCATCCGGCCACCAGCCACGGTCGCGCGATCGACTACGTGGTGGTGGAAGAGGATTATGTCGGCGACCCGGCCTGCTTCAGCGAGAAGCTGCTGCGACTGCCCAGCGACGGTATGCCGTACCGTCCCTCGTCCGCACTGACCCGCAAGCTGGCGCCGCCGTCCATCGAGGAGACCGCGCCGAAGGTCGTCAAGATCGCCGTGTGCTCCACCACGATGAAGCTCACTCCGCAGTTCCTCGATGCTTGCTTGCAGATCGCGCAGCGCGCGGACACGCCGGTGCATTTCCATTTCCTGCTGGGAGATGGCATCGGCCTGATCTTCGCGCAGGCGCAGCGCGTGGTGCGGCAAGTCCTGGGCGAGCTGGCCACCATCCACGCGCGCCAACCGTACGAAGATTACCTGGCGCTGGTGGCCGGCTGCGACATGTTCATCAACCCCTTCCCGTTCGGGAACACCAACGGCATCGTCGATGCAATCAGCGTCGGCCTGGTGGGCGTATGCAAGGTCGGCCCCGAGGTGCACGAGCATATCGACCATGCCCTGCTCAAGCGGCTGGGCATGCCCGGCTGGCTGAGCGCCCCGACGGTGGAAACCTACGTGCAGGCGGCCGTGAAACTGGCCAATGCGCATGGCGAACGCACCCGCCTGCGCCGCCGCTTGAGCGGCCCCGACAAGCTCGACGTATTCTTCAAGGGCCGGCCTGAGATCATGGGACAGCAGTTGCTGGCGCTGCTGCAGCGCCGGCATCAGGACGTCGACGACGCCGACTGATCAGTCGGCCAGTCCGCCCACGTCCAGCACGTCCCAGCACGCGCCCATGGTGTGGTAATCCACTTTGCCGGCCGGCGACTTGGTGTCTTCCAGCTTGCCGCCGTCGGCCGCCAGGATGCGGAACCAGGCGCCGTGCTCGTGATCGACCAGGTGGCGCCAGCTCCATGCCCAGATCTCGTGGTACTGGAGCCTGAAATCCTCTTCCCCGGTGGCGCGCCACAAGCGCCACGCGCTGGCGAATGACTCGGCCTGCACCCAGAAGTACTTGTGGCTGTCGTAAGGCCGGAAGTCGGGATCGAAGCCGTAGATCAGCCCGCCGTGCTGCACGTCCCAGCCATGCCGCCATGCCAGGCGCTGCAGCGTGGCGGCGCGCTCGACGTAGCGGCGCTCGGGCGCATATCCATCGGCGATCATCAGCAGCTTGGCCCACTCGGTCTGGTGCCCGGTCTGAAAACCCCAGGGCTTGAAGATATTGTCCGGATTGCCGCGGTTGTAGTCCCAGTCCACCGACCAGTCGCGACCGTAGTGCTCCCACACCAGGTCGCTGGTGTGGGCAGCAAAACCGAACACAAAGGTCTCGATCAGCTCCTGCGCGCGTTGCAGGTAGCGCGTCTCCCGCGTCGCCTCATAGGCCGCGAGGCAGGCCTCGCACATGTGCATGTTGGCATTCTGCCCACGGTAGTCGATCAGCGCTCCAGCCGGCGTGATCTCGTCGGCGTAGGCGCCATGCGGCGCTTCGTAGAACGCGTCATTCATGCGCTCGAAGGCTTGCGCTACACGGTCGGCCTCGCACAGGCCGATGCGATGCGCATGCGCATACGCCAGCAGCACGAAGGCCTGGCCGTAGGCCATGACGGTGCCGTCCTCGATGCGCCCCTCCTCCAGCGTCCACGCAAACAGGCCGGCCAGCGGCCCGTCGCGATGCTCGAAACGCTGTAAATGCGCCAGCGCATGCTGCGCCTGCTCGCGGTAGCGCGCCTGGCCGGTATGCGTGAAGGCCATGGCCTGCGTGAACACCAGCCGCGTTGCACTCACCAGATGGCGATGCGTGCGGTTGTAGACGCTGCCGTCATCCTTCAGGTAGTGGAAGAATCCGCCCTGCGGATCGATCGCGTGACGGTCATAGAACGCCAGCGTCCGGGCGACATGCGCCTGCAGCACGCGGCGGCTTTCAAAATCGGGAAGAGTCATCATCGTTTCTCAGTGGTTGTCGTGGTTTGCCCACGTGTCGATGGCGGCGTTCATTGCGCAGCGTCCTTCTGGCGCCACTTGTCCAGGATCACCGCCAGCACGATCACCGCGCCCTTGGCCACGTATTGCCAGAAAGACGACAGGCCGAGAATCGTCAACCCGTTGTTCATCACGCCGATGATGAGCGCGCCCACCACCGTGCCCCAGATAGTGCCGACGCCGCCCATCAGGCTGGTGCCGCCCAGCACCACCGCGGCGATTGCGTCGAGCTCGTAGCCGCTGCCCCAGTTGCCGTTGGCGCCGTACAGGCGGCTGGCCGACATGGCGCCGGCCAGGCCGGAGAACAGGCCGCTGATCGAGTACACGAACAGCAGCACCAGACCGACGCGGATACCGGTCAGCCGCGCCGCCTGCAGATTGCCGCCGATGGCGTAGATGTGCATGCCCAGCACGGTCTTGCGCAGGATCAGCCAAGACACGAGCACCACCGCCAGCGCTACCCAGATCAGCCACGGCACATGCAGGAAATCGCCGTTGCCGATCCATTCGAAGCTGGGAATGTCGTTGTTGAGCACCGTGGTGCCGTCGGCCAGCAGATAGGCCGCACCACGAAAGGCCGTCATCGTGCCCAGCGTGACCACGAAGGCGTTGATGTTGAGGAAGGCCACCATAGCGCCGTTGATCATGCCCATCACCAGGCCGGACACCACGAACATCGGTATCGACCATCCCGCCGCCGCGCCCAGCGACACCTGCATGCCCAGCACCGCCGAGACCGCCAGCACCGAGCCGACCGAGAGGTCGATGCCGGCGGTCAGGATCACGAAGGTCATGCCGGCCGCCAGCACCAGATTGATTGCCACCTGGCGCAGGATGTTCATGGTGTTTTCCGGCGTGGCGAAGTTGGAGGTGCCATCGCCGCTCAGGTAGATCGTCAGCGCGTAGAAGATCAGGTAGAGCACCACCAGCACCGGCAGCATGCCGAGCCGGTGCAGCATCCACTCGCGGGCGCTGTGGGGCTTGCGTGAACGCGCGGCGGCGCCCTGGTCGGAGGGGTGTTCTGCGGGTTGCATCGTCTTGAGTTCAGCCATGATGAGAAGTCGCGGAAGAGGTTGGGCCCGTGTGGGGGACAGACGGCATTGCCGGCGCCATGGACGCCGGATGATCGGTATCGGTGGCCAGGTGCATGATGTTTTCCTGCGTGATGTCGGCGCCGGCCAGCTCGCCGGTGATGGCGCCCTCGCGCATCACCAGCACGCGGTCGCAGATGCCGATCACCTCCGGCAATTCGCTGGAGATCACGATGACGGCCACGCCCTGCGCCGCCATCTTGCGGATGAACTGGTAGATCTCGCTCTTGGCGAGGATGTCTACACCGCGCGTGGGTTCGTCCAGGATCAGCACCTTGGGATTGATCTCCAGCCAGCGCGCCAGCAGGACCTTCTGCTGGTTGCCGCCGGAGAGCTTGCCCACATGCACCTCGGAATGCGCCACCTTGACGTTGAGCCGGCGTATCGCGTCACCGGCGATGGCGCGCAGCGCGCCGTTCCTGAGCAGGCCCAGGCGCGTGTGGCGCGCGGCGACGTTGAGGGTGGCGTTGGCGCCCACCGACATCTGCAGGAACAGCCCCTGCCCCTTGCGATCCTCCGGCACATAGGCGATGCCGTGGCGCATCGCCGCGCGCGGATCCGGCGTGGCGATGGCGCGGCCTTCCAGCGCGATCTCGCCCGACGTCTTGGGATCGGCGCCAAACAACAGGCGCGCCAGCTCGGTACGACCGGCGCCGACCAGCCCGGCGAACCCCAGCACCTCCCCGAATCGCACCTGGAAGGAAGACGGCTTGACCTTGCCGCCGGCGACGTCGCGCACCGCCAGCACCGGCTTGCGACGCGCCGCCTCTTCCGGCGCCATGCGTTCGTGCTGGTAAAAGTCGGACAGCGAGCGCCCTACCATCATCTGAACGATGCGGTTGGGGTTGACCTCGGCCGGCGTCAGTTCGCCGACGAAGCCGCCGTCGCGCAGCACCGTCACGCGATCGGCCAGCGCATAGACCTCGGCCATGCGATGGCTGATGTAGATGATGGCCAGCCCTTCGTCGCGCAGCCGGCGCACCACCGCGAACAGGTGCTCGGTCTCGCGGTCGGAGAGCGCGGCGGTGGGCTCGTCCATGATCACGATGCGGCTGCGATGCACCAGCGCGCGCGCGATCTCGACTTGCTGCTGCTCGGCGATCGATAGTCGCCCGGCGCGGTCCGACGCCCGGAAGCCCGCGCCCAGTTGCTCCAGCACAGCATCGGTGCGACGCCGCATTTCAGCATGGTCGATCAGGCCGAGGCCGGTGCGCAGCTCGCTGCCCATGAAGACGTTGGCGGCCACACTGATGTTGGGCGCGATCGCCAGTTCCTGGTAGATCAGGTTGATGCCGGCGGCGCGGCTGGCGGCCGGGTCGCGCAGCGACGCCGGTTTTCCGTCCAGCAGGATCTCACCGCGATCGGGGGCGTAGACGCCGGAGAGCACCTTCATCAGCGTGCTCTTGCCGGCGCCGTTCTCGCCCATGAGCGCGTGGATCTCACCCGGATGCACCGTGAGTTTCATGTCGACGAGAGCCCGCGTGGCGCCGAAGGCCTTGCAAATGCCGCTCATCTGGAGGATGGATGTGGTCGTCATCGGAAACAGGCAAGGTTGATCCTGCCATCACGTCGCCGCCATCATGAACGACGGCCGCGGCGAAGCGATGCAGGAAATGCGACAGGAAAAGAATGCGTGTACCAAGCGCCGCAACGGCGTTCAGTTATGCACCCACCCCTTGTAGCTGCCGACGTTGTCGCGCGTGATCAGCTGCACCGGCAGCAGCTTGACCGGCTTGGCCGGGGGACGACCATTCATCACGTCGTAGCCGATGGCGACGCTCTCGGCGGCCATGCCGTACGGGTCCTGCGCGGGCGAGGCGGCGAACAGCGACTTGCCGTCCTTCAGCGCGCGCTCGGCGTCGGGCGCGCCGTCCACGCCGCTGATGAACTTGACGTCGCTGCGCTTGGCCTGGCGGATCGCCAGCTCGGCGCCGATGGCGGTAGGGTCGTTGATGGCGAACACGGCGTCGATCTTGGGATAGGCCGCCAGCAGGTTGGACATGGTGGTCATCCCACCATCGCGGCTGCCGCCGGCGTTCTGGTTATCGGACAGCACCTTGATGCCCGGCGTCTTCTTGAACTCGGCCTTGCAGCCGGCGGCGCGGTCCATCACCGCCGACACCGGCGGGCCGTTGACGATCACCACGTTGCCCTTGCCCTGCAATTGCGTGGCGATGAATTTGCACGACTCGGCGCCGGCCATGGTGTTGTCGGACATGACGGTGACGTCGGCGCCTTCAGCCACCACGTCCACCGCCACCACCACGATGCCGGCCTTCTTGGCCTTCTTCACCGCCGGGCCGATGCCCTTGGAATCGGCGGCGTTGACCACGATCATGTCGACCTTGTTGGCGATGAAGTTCTCTATCTGGCCGACCTGGGTGTTGAGGTCGTACTTCGAGGACACCACGGTCACCTTGGCGTCCGGATTGATCTTGTGCACGCCGCTCTCCGCACCCTTGGAGATGGCGACAAAGAAGGGATTGGCCAGGTCGCCCAGGGTCACGCCTACCGATTTGAGCGGCTTGTCGGCCGCCATGGCAGACGATGCTGCCGCTGCCAACACCACCATGGAACATGCTGCCGCGAGTGATTTCTTGATCATGCTTGTCTCCGGGATTCAGGTTTTAGGTTTTGGATGAAGCTCACTGCATGTACTGCCTTGCTGCTTGTGCCATGCACTGTCGGCACTGCATGCGCACCCAGACGAGCCAGGGGGAGGCGGCGCGCGTGCAATCGGGACGGCCGGGACGACCGGGATGGCGACCTTCAGTCCCAGCGGAAAATCAGCTGCGCGCGTGAGCGCGTGGATGCAATCAGTTCGGCGTTGGGCTCGTCGCTTCCGTGCACCCAGGCCTCGGCCTGCGCAGGCGTGCGACCGTGGCGCACGTGTCGCGCCACCAGCCGCTGGCGTCGCAGCACGGGGGCGACGTCGACGTACCAGACCTCGTCCAGCAAAGGCTGCACGCGCGACCAGTGACCGCGCTGCAGCAGCAGGTAATTGCCTTCGGTGATGACGAGCTGGGTGTGCGGCGCGACGGCAATCTCGCCGGCGATGGCTTCTTCGATGTCGCGATGGAAGGCCGGCGCGTAGATCACTTCGTCGCCCTGCTGGCGCCTGAGCCGCTCCAGCAGGCAGACGTAGCCGGCGCTGTCGAAGGTATCCTCCGCGCCCTTGCGCGCGGCGCGTCCCAGCCGCGCCAGTTCGGCATTGGCCAGGTGGAAGCCGTCCATGGGGACGATGCATGCGCGCGCACCGGCGTGTTCAAGCAAACCCTGGGCAAGTGTGGACTTGCCGCTGCCGGGCGGACCCGCGATGCCGAGCAGCTTGCGCGTGCCGCCGGCGAGCAGGCCATCGAGCCTGTTGCGATAGACCGTCGAAATCATGTTCGACCATCCTTATGGTTATTGTGGAGAGTGCATCATCACGACACCCTCTCTCTTGTCTGTTGTTCCGTACTGGGAACCTGTCTCCGGTGTCTCCACCATCCTCATCGAAGCAGCATGTTGCCGCTTCGCACCTCCCGATCATCCGCGGACTTGGCGATGTCCTTGTGTCGAATTAATTCCGGAAAGCTGCCGTTTAGAGCATGAGCATACTCCACAGTTCCACAGAGAAATTGCTCTGTGAGTTTTTCTGTCGGAGCCCACAAAAACTCACAAACCTAACAGTATTTTTTCGACATCGTCAAGCTCGACCGGGAACTCATCCGGCAAAGTTCTGACTATTGATCAGGTCCCGTCTTCCGCGTTTTTTGCTGCGGCGCGGCACCTGCAAACGGCAGGCGCCACCGACGTAAAAGATTGAGATAAACGGTTCCTGACAGCAACACCAAAGTCGTATTTTTCAAGCAGGCGGGTTGTATTGACGTAGTGTTTTTTGGCAACGCGTTTCCGGCACGAATCTCGAAAGCCCTTTACCGAAGCGGCTTTACAGCCAAAGCAAGTTGAGTGAAAACGACGGCCTCAAGTTTCGGGGCCGCTGCGCGTTTCAGGCATCAAGCATCCTTCGGACTGTCGGACCCCATGACCGACGGCGTAGAAATTGCGGAGAGCGAAGAGGTTCCGGATGGAAATTTTTATGCACTGCAACTCGCACTACCCATCCACGTAAGAAGCAATAAGAACCAGGGTTAATTTATGAAAAAACTCGTCGCAAGCGCCCTCATCACCCTCTCCCTGGCTGCTGCGGGCTCAGCCTACGCGGCGCCGGCGCCGATCACCGGCACCACCGCCGTCACCTTCGACAACACCGGCACCACCACTGCCATCAGCCATGTGTTCGGCAGCGCGGATGCCGGCAAGAGCTTCCTCGAAAGCTATACCTTCAACTACAGCAACCTGTTCGACCTGTCCTCGGGCGTCATCTCGACCTCGCTGCGCAGCAACTCGCAGCTGGAGCTGACCAGCTTCACGCTGAGCGGCAACGGCAACACCTACTACGGCGTGAAGACCAGCACCGGCGGCTTCCAGACCTACACCCTGGATGTGGCGAACCTGGCGGCCGGCAACTACACGCTGACCGTGGGCGGCAACGTGCTGGGCAGCTCGGGCAGCTTTGCCGGCACCCTGAACGTGGCGGCCGTGCCGGAAGCCTCGACCACTGCCATGATGCTGGGCGGCCTCGCGCTGGTCGGCTTCGCGGCCGTGCGTCGTCGCCGCAAGGATGGCGTCAAGCTGGCGCAGGGCGGCATGGCCCTGGCTTGATTGAAGTCGCATCAAGGAAAACGCCCCGACGGAGTTCATCCGTCGGGGCGTTTTTCATTGGGGGTGCGAACCGCGTTCAGCCGGCCAGCGCGGCCGCGTCGGGCACGACGGTGGCGTATCGATCGGCCAGCTCGGCCAGCGCGATGCGCTGCAGCTCGGCAGCGCTGATCGGCGCGCCGCCCAGGGGATCTGGCAGGTCGCGCGTGGCACAGGCGGCAGCCACGACCGTCGACGCGTAGCCATGATCCAGCGCCGAACGGGTGGTAGCGGAGACGCACATGTGGGTGGCGAAGCCGACGATGACCAGCGACTTGCGGCCGGTCTTCTTCAACTCTTCGTCCAGCGTGGTGCCGGCGAAGGAGTTGGGCAAGCCCTTGCTCACGATGACCTCTCCCTCCTGCGGCTGCACGCCGGCGATGATCGCCGAGCCCGGGCCTTGCGGATCGAACAGCAGTCCGCCCGGCTTGCCCTGATGAACAACATGGATCACCGGCGCGCCGGCCGCGCGCGCCTGGCGCAGCAGCTCGGCAATCTGGCCGACGGCGGCGTCGATGCCGTGCAGCGGTACGCGGCCGGTGGTGTATTCGGCCTGATGATCGATGATGACCAGCGTGGCCTCCTGCCACGACGGGATGCGCGGCGCGCCGCCGCCGATCTGGATCAGGGTCTGGGGTGCTGCCATGGTGCTCTCCTCTTGCGGGTGAATGAAGAGTCATCTTAGGGCATTAAAATACGCACACCAATTCCCCAAGATCGACAGTCGACTGTGAAAAAATCATCAGACCTGCTCTGCACCGGCATCCTGCGCACCGACTGGGAGGGCCTGCGCACCTTCGCTGCCTTCATCGATGCCGGCAGCTTCTCGGGCGCGGCGCGCGCGCTGGAGATCACCCATGCCACGGTCAGCCGTCGCCTGCAGATGCTGGAGGCCTCGCTGGGGGCGCCGCTGTTCATCCGTCGCGCCGACGAGATCGAGCTGACTCGCCTGGGCGAAAGCGTACTGGGCGCCGCGCGCAGCATGCAGGAGCAAACCCGCCAGCTGGCGCGTACGCTGGCCGGCGGCGACCAGCGGCTGGAAGGCAAGTTGCGCATCGCCAGCACCGACGCCTTCGGCGCGCTGTTCCTGGCGCCGCGCCTGCCGGCGCTGCTGACGCGCTGGCCCAGCCTGGACATGGAATTCACCACGGGCCACCAGAACGTTAGCCTGGCGCGGCGCGAAGCCGACCTGGCCATCCGCTTCGCGCGACCGCAGGACGGCGAACTGATCGCGCGCTCGCTGGGCCGCATGCCCTACTACCTGTGCGGCACCGCCGAGGTGCTGGCGACCTGGCAGAGCGATCCGAAGACGGCGCCCTTCGTCGGCTACGACGACGGCGTGCCGGACATCCCTGAAACCCTGTGGCATGCCGCCCATGCAGCCGGCAATCCGGTGCGCTTTCGCAGCACCAGCCTGGTGGCGCAATGCATGGCTGCGCGCGCCGGCGTGGGCATGGCCTTGCTGCCGCGCTACCTGCTGGCGCCGGAGCTGCGCCCGGTGGGCGACGCGCCGCAGCTGGAGCGCGAACTGTGGGCGATCTTCCACCGCGACCTGAAGGCCGCGCCGCGCCTGCATGCGGTGCTGGATTGGCTGGAGCAGTGCTGCCGGGAACTGTAGGCGCCAGGCGCATTGGCAGTCCGTCAAGCTTGCCATCCGGACATCACCCGCCTGGTCGCTGGGCATATGCCCTTGCCCCCTGTTGGGCACGGTGTTGCGCGCACGCCCCGCCGCGCCGCCGAAGCCGCTTGCAGCCGGGCTCGGCAGGGCATCCGGTGCTATAATCGCCAGCCTTTGAGGAATGGCTCGCCCCACCGCTACGGCAGGCTCCGCAGGCGTCCCCGACGCCCTTGCGCCCCGCCCTTCAAGCACCGACGACCGGCTCGCCTCCCTCCCTTGCCGGCACCCGCATCGCATGCATGCGTAGTTCCACGCGCCCTATGCCTGATTGAGATTTATGCAGAAAAAAGTATTCATCAAAACCTTCGGTTGCCAGATGAACGAGTACGACTCGGACAAGATGGCCGACGTGCTCAACATCGCCGAAGGCCTGGTCAAGACCGATCGTCCGGAAGAGGCGGACGTGATCCTGCTCAACACTTGCTCGATCCGCGAGAAGGCGCAGGAGAAAGTGTTTTCCGACCTCGGCCGCTTCCGCTCGCTGAAGAAGGCCAACCCCGATCTGGTGATCGGCGTGGGCGGCTGCGTGGCCTCGCAGGAAGGCGAAGCCATCGTCAAGCGCGCGCCCTTCGTGGATGTGGTGTTCGGCCCGCAGACACTGCACCGCCTGCCGCAGATGATTTCCGAGCGCCGCTATACCGGCCGCCCGCAGATCGACATCAGCTTCCCCGAGATCGAGAAGTTCGACCACCTGCCGCCGGCGCGCGTGGAAGGCGCCACCGCCTACGTCTCCATCATGGAAGGCTGCAGCAAGTATTGCAGCTACTGCGTGGTGCCCTACACCCGCGGCGAGGAAGTCTCGCGTCGCTTTGAAGACGTGCTGACCGAAGTGGCCGGCCTGGCCGAGCAGGGCGTGAAGGAAGTCACGCTGCTGGGCCAGAACGTGAACGCCTATCGCGGCGCGATGGAAGACGGCGAGATCGCCGACTTCGCGCTGCTGATCGAATACGTCGCCGAGCTGCCCGGCATCGAGCGCATCCGCTTCGTGACCAGCCATCCCAAGGAATTCTCGCAACGCCTGATCGACGCCTATGCCAAGGTGCCGCAGCTGATGGATTACCTTTACCTGCCGGCGCAGCACGGTTCCGACCGCACGCTGGCGGCGATGAAGCGCGGCTATACCGCGCTTGAATACAAGTCGGTGATCCGCCGCCTGCGCAAGGTGCGCCCCAACATGAAGATCGCGTCCGACTTCATCGTCGGCTTCCCCGGCGAGACCGAGGAAGACTTCCAGGGACTGATGAAACTGGTGGAGGATGTCGGCTTCGACAACAGCTTCTCCTTCATCTTCAGCCCGCGCCCCGGCACCCCCGCCGCCGGCATGGCCGACGACACGCCGCAGGAGGTCAAGCTGGATCGCCTGCAGCGCCTGCAGGCCGCCATCAACGCCAACGCCGAGAAGATCAGCCACTCCATGGTCGGCAGCGTGCAGCGCGTGCTGGTGGAAGGTCCGTCCAAGCGCAATCCGCAGGAGCTGCAGGGCCGCGCCGAGAACAACCGGGTCATCAACTTCGACGGCGGCCCCGAGGGCGCGCGCCTGATCGGCCAACTGGTCGACGTCACCGTCGTGCAAGCCTTTCCGTTCTCGCTGCGCGGCGAGATCGTCGTCAAACAATAATTTCGGATGCCTTCATTGAAAAAGATCCCCAACGAGCCGCAGCACTTCATCCCCCAGCCGCTGGACAACAAGCGCCTGGCCAACCTGTGCGGCGCGCTTGACGAGAACCTGCGCCAGATCTCTTCGGCGCTGGACGTGACCATCTTCCGCCGCGGCGACAAGTTCATCGTCACCGGCACCAATGCGCAGCGCGCAGTGGAAGTGCTGGAGCGCTTCTACCAGCAGGCCAGCCGCCCGGTGGCGGTGGACGACATCCAGCTGGCGCTGGTGGAGCAGCGCGCCAATGCCGCCGCCGACGAAGAAGCCGGCCTGCCGCCGGCCACCGCCGCGGTGCGCCGCGCGCGCAAGGCCGAAGCGCCCGAAGCCGAGCGCACGCCCGCCGACAGCGGCGACCACACACTGCCCGACAGCCCCGTGCTGAAGACTCGCAAGCACGACCTGCGCGGCCGCACGCCGCACCAGAGCCAGTACCTCAACGCCATCCTGGAGCACGACATCACCTTCGGCGTCGGCCCGGCCGGCACCGGCAAGACCTATCTGGCCGTGGCCTGCGCGGTGGATGCGCTGGAGCGCGACGCGGTGCAGCGCATCGTGCTCACGCGCCCGGCCGTGGAAGCGGGCGAACGCCTGGGCTTCCTGCCCGGAGACCTGGCGCAGAAGGTCGACCCGTATCTGCGCCCGCTGTACGACGCACTGTACGACCTGCTGGGCTTTGACCGCACGCAGAAGCTGTTCGAAAAGCAGGCGATCGAAATCGCGCCGCTGGCCTACATGCGCGGCCGCACGCTGAATCACGCCTTCATCATCCTGGACGAAGCGCAAAACACCACGCCGGAACAGATGAAGATGTTCCTGACCCGCATCGGTTTCGGCAGCAAGGCCGTGATCACCGGCGACGTCACCCAGGTCGACCTGCACCACGGCCAGCGAAGCGGCCTGGTGGATGCGCTGGGCGTGCTCAGCAATGTGCGCGGCATCGCCTTCTCGCGCTTCACCAGCGCCGACGTGGTGCGCCATCCGCTGGTGGCGCGCATCGTCGACGCCTATGACGCCGCCGGCAATCCCAAACCCGATACAGCCCGCGCCACCGCGCGCGCCGCCACCAATCTCCTGACCAAGTCCGCAAAGCCACGCAATGCCAAAACCTAAGCTGACGCTGTCGGTGCAATACGCCGACGACCGCCTGAAAGAAACCATCACCCGCCCGATGCTGCGCCGCTGGGTGCAGGCCGCGCTGTTTGCGCCGGCCGAGCTGACGCTGCGCTTTGTGGGCAGCGAAGAAGGCCGCGAGCTGAACCGCGACTATCGCGGCAAGGACTACGCGACCAACGTGCTGACCTTCGCCTACACGGAAGATGAGGACAGCGAAGTGACCCAGGCCGACATCATCTTCTGCACCGACGTGCTGGAGAAGGAAGCCGCCGAGCAGAAGAAGAGCGTCGAAGAGCACACCGCCCACCTGGTAGTGCACGGCGTGCTGCACGCCCAGGGTTACGACCACGAGGAAGAGGAAGAAGCGGTGGAAATGGAATCGCTGGAGACCGAACTGCTGGCCGAACTCGGCTACGCCGATCCTTACGCCCAGCGCTGAATCGCGCGATGCAAAAAAAGCCGGCCACGTTCGCGTGCGCCGGCTTTTTTCTTGCCTGCGGGATATGGAGGCGAGGCAACATTGGCAGTCTGCCACGCACAACGAATAGGC
Organism: Herbaspirillum sp. LeCh32-8; assembly: GCF_017814915.1. Classification (GTDB taxonomy): domain Bacteria; phylum Pseudomonadota; class Gammaproteobacteria; order Burkholderiales; family Burkholderiaceae_D; genus Herbaspirillum. The sequence goes on from NZ_JAGIPZ010000005.1 coordinate 262,442, forward strand.
TTTGGGACGCAGTGATATCGAAAACAAAAAAACTTGATTGGCTGTCAACCGACTCAGGGTTTTCCTGCGTTATTAGGCGCGCATTTTCAGGAAAATCCCGATGGCTGGGAGACGCGCCGTGGACAACAATCCTCTCACCACTACTCGGGAGGATGTCATGAAAAACTTCAAGATCGGCCAACGCCTTGGCTTAGGTTTCGCAGCACTGCTTATCCTACTGGTTGCAATCGCCGGTTTCGGCTTGCGCCAGGTTTCGCAACTGAACAACCGTATTGAATTCCTGACCTCGGTCGACGAGGGCAAACTGATGGCCTTGTCCAAGGTGCAATTCGCCGTCGGCCTGCGCGCCATCGCAGCACGCAACCTGGTGCTGGTCAACGGCCCCGCTGAACAGAAGGGCGACATCGAACTGGTTGGCGCCGCCCAGAAAGACATCGACGCCGGCATGGAACAGCTGACCGCGCTGATGAAGCACCCCGACACCTCGCCGCAAGAGCGCCAGATGCTGGAGCAGCTGCGCGCCCTGGAAGCCAAGTATCTGCCGATCGCCCTGAACATCGGCAAGCTGGCGACCTCGCAACAAACCGATGCCGCACGCGCTTCGCTGGTCAAGGATTGCATGCCCATCCTGAACCAGGTGATCGCACACATCTCGAAATTCAATGAAGTGCTGCACGCCAACTCCCGCGCCAACGTCGACGCCGCTGAAGAAGCCTACTCGATCGCCAAGTGGACCATGTTCGTCACCAGCGTCATCGCCCTGCTGCTCGGCACCGCCATCGCCTGGTTGCTGACCCGCTCGATCTCGCGTCCCCTGAAGGAAGCCGTGTCGGTGGCCCAGAACGTGAGCGCCGGTGACCTGACCAGCCGCATCGAAATCAAGAGCAACGACGAACTCGGCCAGCTGATGAGCGCACTCAAGGGCATGAACGACAGCCTGGTGTCCATCGTCGGCGAAGTGCGCTACGGCACCGACACCATCTCGGTGGCCTCGGATGAAATCAAGCGCGGCAACATGGACCTGTCCAACCGCACCGAACAGCAAGCCGGCTCGCTGCAGGAAACCGCCTCGGCGATGGAAGAACTGACCGCAACCGTGAAGCAGAACTCGGAAAACGCCGCCGAAGCCAATCGCCTGGCAGAAAACGCCTCGCAAGTGGCCGCCAAGGGTGGTGCAGCCGTGGGCCGCGTGGTCGACACCATGAACTCGATCAGCGAATCGTCCAAGAAGATCGTCGACATCATCAGCGTCATCGACGGCATCGCCTTCCAGACCAACATCCTGGCCCTGAACGCCGCCGTCGAGGCAGCCCGTGCCGGTGAGCAAGGCCGCGGCTTCGCGGTGGTGGCTTCCGAAGTGCGCTCGCTGGCCCAGCGCTCGGCAACCGCCGCCAAGGAAATCAAGACCCTGATCGACGACTCGGTGGCCAAGGTGGAAATGGGCGCCCAGCAAGTCAACGAAGCCGGCGTCACGATGCACGACGTGGTCGACAGCATCAAGAACGTGACTCACATCATGCACGACATCAGCGCCGCCAGCCGTGAACAGACCATGGGCATCGAACAGATCAACCGCGCCATCGTGCTGATCGACGAAGCGACCCAGCAGAACGCAGCCCTGGTGGAAGAAGCCGCCGCGGCCGCCGCCTCGATGCAACAACAAAGCGTATCCCTGACTGATGTGGTCAGCGTGTTCAAGATGGAAGAAACCCAAGTCTTGCCGGCCCTCTCGGCCCCGCGCAGCCGCAAGGTGGAAGCGGAAGCACCGGCCTTAGGCGGCATGGGCATGGGCGCGCTGGGTTATGCAGCTTGAGTTCAGACAGCTTGAACTTCAGCAGCCTGGGCAGGTAACGATAGTGAGAGTGAAGTAGCCGCGCAGCAGTGGCGGCAGCAAGCATGCAGTGGCAGCACCTGGCAGTCGTAGTGGTAGCGGCAGCACCAGGCAGTAGCAGTAGCGGTAGCAGTAGCAGTAGCAGTAGCAGTAGCAGTAGCAGTAGCAGTAGCAGTAGCAGTAGCAGTAGCAGTAGCAGTAGCAGTAGC
>NZ_JAGIPZ010000005.1:264581-330656 GCF_017814915.1 Herbaspirillum sp. LeCh32-8
AGTAAAGGTAGTGAGTTGTTTTGTGTAGTGAGTTGTTTTTTGTTTGACTTCCCTGAGGTATTTTTTGCCGGCGTCCATGGATGCCGGCATTTTTTTGCCTGGACGCAAGGCGCGCCCGAGGCACTCAGGATGCGCAATGAAAAGGATGAGCTTGCTGCAACAGGCGGGGATAAACCCATTTCCCGCGCGCAACTGGCGCCATCTGCTCGTAAGCCGCACAGACACTGGCGCACGGGGGGTTTAGTGGACTTGTCACATAATTGTTGTATCCTATGGCTCTTCGAAACTACGTCGGGCTCACGCCTAACGCCATGCAAGATCACCCTAGTAGCGTCAAGTCTGACGCTAAACCCCACCGTTCGCTGTTCGAACGACTCACCGCACTGATTTCCCCCGAACCCGAAAACCGGGCAGAACTGCTCGAAGTCCTGCACGATGCGCACGAGCGCAATCTGATCGACGCCGACGCGCTGTCGATGATCGAAGGCGTGTTCCAGGTCTCCGACCTGGCGGCGCGCGACATCATGGTGCCGCGTTCGCAGATGGACACCATCGACATCAGCAAGCCCATCGATACTTGGATGCCCGACGTGCTGTCGACCTCGCACTCGCGCTTCCCCGCGGTGGACGGCGAACGCGACAAGGTGGTCGGCATCCTACTGGCCAAGGACCTGCTGCGCTACTACGCCGAAGAAAGCTTCGACGTGCGCGACATGCTGCGCCCGGCCATTTTCATTCCCGAATCCAAGCGCCTCAACGTGCTGCTGCGCGACTTCCGCGCCAACCGCAACCACATGGCGATCGTGGTCGATGAATACGGCGGCGTGGCCGGCCTGATCACCATCGAAGACGTACTGGAACAGATCGTCGGCGACATCGAGGACGAATACGACTTCGACGAAGCCGAAGACAATGTACTGGCCCTGAAGGACGGCCCCAACGGCGCGCGCTGGCGCATTAAGGCGCTGACTGAAATCCGGCAGTTCAACGAAGAAGTCGGCTGCCGCCTCGAAGACGACGACGCCGACACCATCGGCGGCTTGGTCGCCAACCATGTCGGCCGCGTGCCACGCAAGGGCGACGAGTTCGACATCGACGGCCTGCATTTCGAAGTGCTGCGCGCCGATGCGCGCCAGGTGCACGTGCTGCTGGTCTCCAAGCTGCCGGCCCCGGCCGACGAAGAGTAATTTTCCGCACCTCCCCGCGTGAACGCCCCTCTCCCACAAGACGCTCCCGGCCTGCGCGGGCAAGCCGCCGCGCGCGGCCGTGCAGGCGCGCTGCCGCTGCTGCTGGCGACGCTGGTCGGCGCCGCCAATGTGCTGGCCTTCGCGCCGTTCAACTTCTGGCCGCTGCAGATCCTGGCGCTGGCCTGGCTATTCCATGGCGTGATCGCCTCCCCCGAGGCCGGCGTGCGCGCGCATTTCCTGCGCGGCTGGCTGTACGGGTTCGGCTGGGCTGCGGCCGGGGTGCACTGGCTCTACATCAGCATGCACGACTACGGCGGCATGCCGTCGTGGATGGCGGCGCTGGCGGTGGCCTTGCTGGGGCTATACCTGGGCCTGTACGCTGGCGCGGCGACCGCGCTGGCCGGCTGGCTGCGCGGCCGCTGGTCGTCAGGCACGCTCACGCTCGGGCTGCTGATGCTGCCGGCCTTGTGGGCGCTGTCTGAATGGGCGCGCGGCTGGGTCTTCACCGGATTCCCCTGGCTGATCTCGGGCTATGCCCACACCAACGGTCCGCTGGCCGGCTTTGCGGCGGTAGGCGGTGTGTACGGCGTGGGCTGGGTGTCCGCCGTGGTGGCCGGCGCGCTGGCGCTGCTGTGGCTGGGCGTACGCCGCAAGGCCGCCAGCGGCGGCACAGTGCGCATCGTCCTGCCGCTGGGCGCGGCGCTGCTGCTATGCGTGGCCGGCGTGGCGTTGCGTCAGGTGCAGTGGACTACACCGCAGGGACAGCCGATTTCGGTGCGGCTGCTGCAGGGCAATATCCCGCAGGAGATGAAGTTCTCCAACGATGCGCTGGTGTCCACGCTGGGCATGTACGAGCAGATGATCACGGCCGAACCGGCCGACCTGATCGCCACCCCGGAGACCGCCATCCCGCTGCTGCCGCAGCAGCTGCCGCCGGACTACCTGGGGCGCATCCTGCGCTTCGTGCAAAACAGCGGCAGCCACCTGGCGCTGGGGATCCCGCTGACCGACGGTCCGCAGATGTATGCCAATTCGCTGCTGGGTTTCGGTCCCTCGGCGGAGTCGGCGGCGCTGCCTTATCGTTATGACAAGCATCACCTGGTACCCTTCGGCGAATTCATCCCGCCGGGCTTCCGCTGGTTCGTCGACATGATGAACATCCCGCTGGGCGACATGACGCGCGGCGCGCCGGTGCAGTCGCCGTTCGGCGTGAAGGATCAGTGGATACTGCCTAATATCTGCTACGAAGATCTGTTCGGCGAGGAAATCGCCGGCCAGCTGCGCGACGCCTACCGCGCCGGCCAGCCGCAGGCCAGCGTGCTGCTGAACTTGTCCAACATCGCCTGGTTCGGCAATTCGATCGCGCTGCCCCAGCATTTGCAGATCTCGCAGATGCGCACGCTGGAAACCGGCCGCCCGATGCTGCGCGCCACCAACACCGGCGCCACCGCGGTGATCGTGCCCGGCGGCGGCCTGGATGAGCTGACGCCCTTCACCCGGGGCGTGCTGACGGCCAAGGTGCAGGGCTACGGCGGCCAGACCCCTTACATTCTGCTGGGCAACAAGCTGGTGGTGGGCCTGGCGGTGCTGATGCTGCTGCTGGCCTGGGGTCGCAACAAGGCGGCGCGGATCCTGCACTGACGCCGCAAGGCGGCCGGCTGCCCGGCCGCCTGCCCTTTCCCCTTCCCGAAACCGGGTCAAACGGCCCAAAAGACGCTAAAATTCAAGGTTTTAGCAATTCCTCCTCGCCGGTCCACGGGCGACCTCACAAGATGCTGACATTTCAACAAATCATCCTCAAGCTGCAAGAATATTGGGACGCCCAAGGCTGCGCGCTGCTGCAGCCCTACGACATGGAAGTCGGCGCGGGCACTTCGCATACCGCGACCTTCCTGCGCGCGATCGGCCCCGAGCCGTGGCGCGCCGCCTACGTGCAGCCGTCGCGCCGCCCCAAGGATGGCCGCTACGGCGAAAACCCGAACCGCATGCAGCACTACTACCAGTACCAGGTGGTGTTGAAGCCGGCCCCGGAAAACATTCTGGACCTGTACCTGGGTTCGCTGGAAGCGCTGGGCCTGAACCTGCAGCAAAATGACGTGCGTTTCGTCGAGGATGACTGGGAAAACCCGACCCTGGGCGCCTGGGGCCTGGGCTGGGAAGTATGGTTGAACGGCATGGAAGTGACCCAGTTCACCTACTTCCAGCAGGTCGGCGGGCTGGACTGCAAGCCGGTGCTGGGCGAGATCACCTACGGCATCGAGCGCCTGGCGATGTACCTGCAGGGCGTGGAAAACGTCTACGACCTGGTGTGGACCGAGTGGACCGAAAACGGCGCGAAGAAGAAGCTGACCTACGGCGACGTGTTCCACCAGAACGAAGTCGAGCAGTCGACCTTCAACTTCGAATACTCGAACACCGAGTTCCTGTTCTCGCTGTTCAGCAACTACGAAGCCGAAGCCCGGCGCCTGATGGAAGTGCCGCTGGCGCTGCCGGCCTACGAGCAGGTCCTGAAGGCGGCACACACCTTCAACATGCTGGACGCGCGCGGCGCCATCTCGGTCACCGAGCGCGCCGCCTACATCGGCCGCATCCGCAACCTGTCGCGCGCGGTGGCGCAGGCCTACTTCGAGTCGCGCGAGCGCCTGGGCTTCCCCATGCTGGACGCCCCCAAGGCCGCCGCGTAAGCCCAGACAGACTGAGCCCCCGACAGACTGAACCGGCGCCCGGCCTGACGGCGGGCGCACCGAGCAAGACAGCAAGACAGACAACATGAACCAGACACTCCTCGTAGAACTCGTCACCGAAGAACTGCCGCCCAAAGCGCTGGCCAAGCTGGGCGACGCCTTCGCCGCCGGCATCTTCAACGGCCTGCAAAGCCGCGGCTATCTCGATGCCGATTCGGCCGCCACCGCCTACGCCACGCCGCGCCGCCTGGCGGTGTCCATCACCAAGGTGCGCGCCGCCTCGCCGGACAAATCCATCCGCGAAAAGGTGCTGCCGGTGTCGGTGGCGCTGGACGCAGAAGGCCGCCCGGCCGCTCCTCTGGTGAAGAAGCTGGCCGCACTGGCCGCCTCCACCGGCGCCGCGGTGATCACGCCCGACCAGCTGGAACGCGCGCAGGACGGCAAGGCCGAGAGCTTCTTCTACACCTACACCGCCAAGGGCTCGCCGCTGGCCACCGGCCTGCAGGCCGCACTGGAAGACGCGCTCGCCAAGCTGCCTATCCCCAAGGTCATGAGCTACCAGCGCCAGTTCGGCCGCGCCGCCGGCGAGACCGTGCACTTCGTGCGCCCGGCGCACTATCTGGTGGCGTTGTTGGGCAACGAAGTGGTGCCGCTGACCATCCTCGGCCTGGACGCCGGCCGCACCACGCTGGGCCACCGCTTCCTGTCGCAGGGCGCACTGCAGATCGCCTCGCCCGACGCCTACGTCGAGACGCTGGCGTCGCAGGGCAAGGTCATCGCCAGCTTCAACGAACGTAAGGAAAAGATCCGCGCCGCGCTGCTGGCAAAAGCCGGCGCCGACCAGGTCCTGATGCCGGAAAGCCTGCTCGACGAAGTCAACGCGCTGGTCGAATGGCCGGTGGTCTACGAGTGCAAGTTCGAGGATGAATTCCTGGCCGTGCCGCAGGAATGCCTGATCCTGACCATGCAGACCAACCAGAAGTATTTCGCGCTGACCGACGCCAACGGCAAATTGCGCTCGCGCTTCCTGATCGTCTCCAACCTGGAGACCGCACAGCCCGAACACATCATCGGCGGCAACGAGCGCGTGGTGCGCCCGCGCCTGTCGGACGCCAAGTTCTTCTTCGAGCAGGACAAGAAGAAGAAGCTGGCCGATCGCGTGCCGCAACTGGCCAACGTGGTCTACCACAACAAGCTGGGCAACCAGCTGCAGCGCACCGAGCGCGTCAAGGCGCTGGCCGGCAAGATCGCCGGTCTGCTGGGCGGCGACGTGGCGCTGGCCGAACGCGGCGCGCTGCTGGCCAAGGCCGACCTGCTGACCGACATGGTGGGCGAGTTCCCCGAGCTGCAAGGCATCATGGGCACCTACTACGCGCGCCATGACGGCGAGGCCGACGAGGTCGCGCTGGCCGCCTCCGAACACTACCAGCCGCGCTTCGCCGGCGACGCACTGCCGTCCACCGCCACCGGCACCGCCGTGGCCCTGGCCGACAAGCTGGAAACCCTGGTCGGCATCTGGGGCATCGGCCTGCAGCCGACCGGCGACAAGGACCCGTTCGCGCTGCGCCGCCACGCCCTGGGCGTGCTGCGCATGCTGGTCGAGAAGCGTCTGCCGTTGTCGCTGGCCGCACTGCTGGACGCCGCCGTTTCGCTGTTTGCCGGCAACGCCAACTTCAAGGATCCGCGCGCCGAGGTGCAGGCCTTCATCTACGATCGCCTGCGTGGCCTGCTGCGCGAGCGCGGCTTCGCCCAGAACGAAGTCGAAGCCGTGGTGGCGCAACAGCCTGAAGTGCTGGACAACGTGGTCGAGCGCCTGGAAGCGGTGAAGGCCTTCGCCGCCCTGCCGGAAGCCGAAGCGCTGGCCGCTGCCAACAAGCGCATCACCAACATCCTGAAGAAAATCGAAGGCGTCGCCATCGACGGCCACGGCGCGGTGCAGGACAGCCTGCTGCGCGAAGCCGCCGAGCAAGGCCTGTACGCAGCCATGCAGCAGTCGCGCCCGCAGGTGCAGGCCGCCTACGCGAAGGGCGACTTCGCCGGTGCGTTGAAGGCGCTGGCGCAGTTGCGCGCCAACGTCGACGCCTTCTTCAACGACGTGATGGTCAACGCCGACGACGAACAGCTGCGCAAGAACCGCCAGGCGTTGCTGGCCGAACTGCATGGCATGCTCAACCAGGTGGCCGACATTTCCAAGCTGGCCGCCTGATCGACACGGTGTAGGGAACGCTCCGCCGCGCATGGCCTCCGGGTCTGCGCGGCGGCTTGCATAATGGGAAGCTGGGAAGAAGAAAGCCAAGCGCATGAAACTGATCATTCTCGATCGCGACGGCGTGATCAACCACGACTCCGACGCCTTCATCAAATCGCCCGATGAGTGGATTCCCATCAAGGGTTCGCTGGAGGCGATCGCGCGCCTGAACCAGGCCGGCTACCGCGTGGTGGTCGCGACCAACCAGTCCGGCGTGGCGCGCGGCCTGTTCGACATCAAGACCTTGAACGCCATCCACCAGAAGATGCATAGCGCGGCCCAGCAGGCCGGCGCCGACATCGACGCCGTGTTCTTCTGCCCGCACTCGGCCGACGACAATTGCGACTGCCGCAAGCCCAAGCCGGGCATGTTCCACGAGATCGCCAAGCGCTTCAACATCAGCCTGCGCGGCGGCGTGGTCACCGTCGGCGATTCGCTGCGCGACCTGCAGGCCGGCTACGTAGCCGGTTGCGCGCCCTGCCTGGTGCTGACCGGCAAGGGCGAGAAGACTCAGGCCAAGGGCGGCCTGCCGCCGGGCACGCTGGTGTTTCCGGATCTTTCGGCCGTCGTTGATTTCGTTCTGAAATCGCCGGTTGACGTTTCAGTATAGTGACGCTTCCGTCGTCGCCATGCTGATGCGAGACGACGCGTCCCTTCCACAACAACACGCTGCTTGTTGCAGCATGGAGATTGCATTTTGCGCTTTGCCCTGATTTTGCGTTCGCTGGTGTTCATGGTCCTGATGTCGGTGGCCACCATCATCTGGTCGTTCGCCTGCCTGCTGTCCGCCCCCTTCCCCTATGCCAAGCGCTACTGGTGGACCTCGCGCTGGAACGTGTTCGTGATCTGGACCGCCAAGGTCATCTGCGGCATCCGCTATGAGATCCGCGGCAAGGAAAACCTGCCCGATGCGCCGGTGATCCTGTTGTCCAAGCACCAGTCCGCGTGGGAGACCATCTTCTACGTCATCAACATGCCGCGCCCGCTGGTGTTCGTGTTCAAGAAGGAGCTGACCTACATTCCCTTCTTCGGCTGGGGCATCGCGCTGCTGCGCATGATCCCGATCGACCGCAGCAAAGGCCGCGACGCCTTCTCGCAAGTGCTGGAGCACGGCCGGCGCCGCCTGCGCGACGGCCAGTGGATCGTGATGTTCCCCGAGGGCACCCGCACCAGGGTCGGCTCGCAAGGCAAGTACAAGGCCGGCGGCTCGCGCCTGGCGGTGGAGACCAACACCCTGGTGGTGCCGGTGGCCATGAACTCCGGCGAATACTGGCCCAAGGGCACGTTCGTCAAGAAACCGGGCACCATTGTTGTATCCATCGGCAAACCGATCTCGCCGGAAGGCCTGACGCCGCAGGAATTGAACGAACGCGTCGAAAATTGGATAGAATCCGAGATGCGCGTGATTACGCCGGACGCATACAAGAACAGCGCGCCCCGGCAGGCCGCCGCAGCGGATCCCAGCGATCCTGCACGGCCTTGAGTCTTATCAGATAGCCAACCGCAATATCAGGACGCCGCGACTCCATTGAAACTGCTTCGCAAACCCAAGACCAATCCCAACCAGCTCTCGCTGCAAATGGATTTGTTCGCTCCGGAACCGGAGCAGGCCGAGTCGCCCGCGTCTGAAATCGCTCCCGCAGAACTGGGCCCGGCATTGCCGTCGCCGACGGTGCAGCCGCCGTTGATCTCGACGCCGGCGCCGGTGGTGCATGCAGCGCCGCTGCTGCCGCCGGTCATCGCCGCGCCGCCGACACCGGTCAACACGCTGGTGCCGCCGCCCGCCGGCCGTCCTGCCGAAGGCAAACGCCGCATCCTGCTGGGCGAACACACCATCGACTACGCGCTGCTGCGCTCCAAGCGCAACACCATCGGTTTCCTGGTCAGCGACGAAGGCCTGCGCGTGACTGCGCCCAAGTGGGTCACCATCGCCGAGATCGAGAACGCCATCCGCGAGAAGCAGCGCTGGATCCTGACCAAGCTCAACGAACGCCGCGAGCGCTCGGCGCGCCGCCTGCAGCCGCAGATGCAATGGCGCGACGGCGCCACCCTGCCCTACCTCGGCAACGACATCACGCTGCGCATCCGCGCCGGCCAGCGCGCGCCGGTGCACCTGGACGAAGACACCCGCGAGCTCAACGTCAGCCTGCCGGCCGACGCCAGCGAGCAGCAATTGAAGGATCGCGTACAGGGCTGGCTGCAAGCGCGCGCCGAAGAACTGTTCGGCAAACGCCTGATCATCTACGCTGAAAAGCTGGGGGTGAGCTTCCGCTCCTTCGCGCTGTCCTCGGCCACCACGCAGTGGGGCTCCTGCACCGCCGACGGCCGCATCCGCCTGAACTGGCGCCTGATGCACTTCGCGCTGCCGCTGGTCGACTACGTGATCGCCCACGAACTGGCGCACCTGCGCGAGATGAACCACGGCCCGGAGTTCTGGGCCACGGTGCAATCGATCTTCCCGGAATTCGAAACGGCCAAGCGTGCGCTGCGCGACAGCGCGCCGGAGACCTTGCCGATCTTCTGACGCGAGCAGTAGTATCAACAGCAGAGCGCCGAACGCGCTCCCGCACAGCCGCCGCCTTCCGACTTTACGCCTGCCCTACTTCAACGCCTGCGCGATCATCGGCATGACCCTGAGCGCACCGTCCCTGGTCATATGATGCTGGTCGGAATATTGTGAGACGTTGCCCTTGATCATCGTGCATTGGTCATCCGGACAGAGGGCTTCGTAGGGATAGACGAAGCGCACGTTGTCCGGCACCTTCATCTTCTGCGTGACGTCAATGAACATGTGGTTGATGCCCTTGTAATAGTCAGAGTCTGGCATCACCACACAATTCTTCTTTGATACCAGGGGCATCGCGTAGTAATTCGACACCTCACAGTCATAGGCCACATCCGCCGTCGACCCTACGATGACGAGACGAGACGGATGTAATCCTCCCGCCAGCATGGCATCCTCCATCATTTTCTGCACGCCCGGTACAGTGTCTCCACCATAGGCATGCCAGCGCTGCGAGCGGATGACCGCATAGATTTTCTCGCCGCGCAGCGAATGCAGCTTCGATATCGCAGCAGTGCAGTCCTTCAGGTTGCCGACGTCGGGGCGCAAGACGTGCTCGCCCATCAGGCAGCTGCCGTTGGTCACCATGTAGAACAGATAGTCCTTGCCCAGGGTCTCGTCGAGCGCCTTGGTCAGGTGTTCGGCATGGCTGTCGCCGTAGACCACCACGATCTTTCCCGAGGCCGGATTGCCGAATACGCAACCGCTGTTCTTCTTGCGGTCGTCGCACTCGAAGCGGCCGACTTCGCGCTTCAGTTCGACGATGCCGTAACGCGAGGGCAGACCTTGCCGGTATTCGGTCAGGCCGCCGATGCCGCCGATGACGACCATCGACAGCGTCAGCGCGACGATCTTGCCGCGACGCTGCAATGGCCGCAGCGGGTCCTCCAACAACATTTTGGTGGCCCATGCCAGCAGCACCGCCAGCAGCAACAACAGCAGGCGGGCCAGGCCGGAGGGCGCAGCGCCCGTGATCAGGCGGGCAAAGGACAGCAAGGGCCAGTGCCACAGATAAAGCGGATAGCTGATCAAACCCAGCCACACCAGTACCGGGTGCGACAGCACCCGGCGGTTGAACCATGCGCCGGATCCGAGACGGATCATCACCGCTGCGCCGACCGTCGGCACCAGGGCCCACCAGCCGGGGAAGTCGCTGTCCTTGGAAAGACGAAATGAGACCACGATGATCGCCAGCGCCGCCGCCGCCGAAATCAAGCCCGCGGCCGGACCTGTCCATTTGCCGGAGTCGCCCTTTCCGGCGCGCGGCAATGCCGCCAGCAAAGCGCCGACCAGCAGTTCCCAGAAACGCGTTTGCGGCGAATAGTAAAGCCCCGCAATGTCATTGCGGGCGTGGATGCCGCGCAGATTGAGCGCGAAGGAGACGGCGGCCACCGCCACGGTCAGCCACCATGCCTTGCGAGCGCTGAACCCGCGCCGTGCGGCGATAGCCCACAGCGCCAGCGGCCAGACGATGTAGAACTGCTCCTCGATGGCCAGCGACCAGAGGTGAAGCAAGGGCTTGGTCTCGGCGGCGACGTCGAAGTAACCGCTTTCCTTCCAGTACACGAAGTTGGAGAAGAAGCCTGCGCCGCCCGTGATCTGCTTTGCCAGCCGCGCATATTCATCAGCCGGCAGCAGGAACCATCCCGCCGCGTAGACCGTGCCGAGCACCAGCAGCAATGCCGGAAAGATCCGGGCAATACGACGTGCGTAGAAATCGGTGAAGCTGAACGTCCCGTCCTGCAGGGATTTGCGGATGATGGACGTGATCAGGAAACCGGAGATGACGAAGAAGATGTCGACGCCGACGAAGCCGCCGGGCAGGTATTCCGGGAAAGCGTGAAACACCAGCACCAGCGTCACCGCCAGTGCGCGCAGGCCGTCTACGTCGGCGCGATATCCCGGTATGGGCGTACTGATGCCGGCCGGGCGGATCTGTGCGGTGGAGTCGGCGATGGGCGAGGGATACGCTGCGCCCTGGGAAACGGAAGCTTTTCTTGTCATTGTTGATGGGGCTTCGCCGTGGATGCCGGGCGATATTGCTGAGGCCGTCATTGTAAAACAATGTAAACATGCCTCCGCAGTGGGAATTCAGGCCTCACCGCGCAAAAACAACGAATAGGGGATAATGACGCCCATCCCTGCATCAACATTTCATTTAGGACAAGACATGCGAATGCTGCACACCATGCTCCGAGTGGGCAATCTGGACCGCTCCATCGACTTTTACACCACCGTGCTGGGCATGAAGCTGCTGCGCCGTAACGATTACCCCGATGGCAAGTTCACGCTGGCCTTCGTCGGCTACGGCGACGAAAGCACCCACACCGTGCTGGAGCTGACCCACAACTGGGACACCGACAAGTACGACCTGGGCACCGGATACGGCCACATCGCGCTGGAAGTGGACGACGCCTACGCCGCCTGCGAAGCAGTCAAGCAAAAGGGCGGCACCGTCACGCGCGAAGCCGGCCCAATGAAGCACGGCAAGACCGTGATCGCTTTTGTCGCCGACCCGGACGTACTCATAAGTTTGCACTGAATTCCCGCGACACTTAAGTTTCAGATGTCGACAATCCTCTTCAGTAATTCAAGCAATACCTCACACTCTCCGCGTTTCCTATCAGGAAGCCAATCCACTGACTCCCATTTTCATATCTACGCGGTCAGAATCCCTCCCACCGTTTTCGATATCAAAAGTCTTTTCACCAGCACCATCTCCCCTGATCGCTAGCCTGCGGCTCCTGCTTCGTTACAAAACACAGGCTTCCGAATCAAAGCCACTTACCCTGCTCTACAGCGATGCGCACATTTCTCCGCCCATCTCTTGATGCACCAAATAGATATAAATAGTTTTCCCTCTGATGTGGGAACAGTGTTCTATCGCTGAGCACAAGGGAACACGGACTTCCGCGATAGGCGCAAGCATCGATGGCGATCCTCGCGTCTGATCGAAATGATGGTGATTTAGTTGGTCAATAAATCGCTCAGCATTCGTGTGCTGAAGCCGGCTCTTCAAAACAGACATCGCATGTCGTTTTTTTTCATCATCAGTCGTGAATTAACAACGACGGATGCGACTTTATTTTCAGTACGGTATCAAACCAGAGCCAACGCGGCTCTTCACGATGTTTTGATGCGGCATGCGCAATAAAATGTATTCCGCCGTAATAATTTAAATATACGAAGGGAATAAATTAGGGAAAAGAGGAGACGGTGTTACTTTGGGAATACCAGTGTCCTGGGATACCATCAATAAGTCGGCACTCTAGAAGCCTTCATTGGCAAGGCTTCCCGACTTTTTCATGGAGAACGGATGAAAATAAAATTGACGTATAAGGGTGCAGGATTGGAGGTTGAAATACCTCCTCCAATCCTGCAGTTTTTGCTTGGAGAAGCAGTACTGGTGATCTTATCAACGCAGATTTGATCGCCTAATGGGAGGGGTGATGTTGGCGCATCACCCCTCTTCAATATTACAAGTGCATACCATCACAATGTCAACACCAGTTGCAAACACATGATGTTGACCTAGAAGCAATGAGTGCGCGTCAGTTGGTTACTAGGCAGCTGGTGCCCTCTGCCTCTTTCCAGTGCGATAATCGACAGATGCTCGATTAGTAGGCACCTCTTTCCAACGCAATGACGACAAGCGATTCAGACCGACCGCCATCAGTTATCCACAGCCTTAGCCACTAAAGTCGGGGATAAGTCATCCTAGCGAATAATCAGATGATATTCACATCTGGCGTTCTATCATCACAACAAAAAAAAAGCGCATCCCGAAGGATGCGCAAACAGAGGGGAGTAAGAGACCACTCCACTGCCACACAATCATTGCTTAGCGGAACTTGTTCTCGATGGTGCCCAAGCCGTCAATTTCAACGCGGATGACGTCGCCGGACTTGATGTAGACCGGAGGAGACATGCCCATGCCGACGCCGGCAGGGGTACCGGTGGCGATAATGTCACCTGGGTAGAGGGTGATGCCGCGCGAGATCGTTTCGATCAGTGCCGGGATATCGAAGATCATGTTCTCGACGGGGCCATCTTGACGCAGTTCTTCGTTTACCCAGCAGCGCACGCGCGACTTGGTGCCGTCCAACTCGTCAGCTGTGACCAGCCACGGGCCCATCGGGCAGAAGGTGTCGAAAGACTTACCCATATCCCATTGCTGGTGGCGAATTTGCACATCACGCGCGGTCACATCGTTGACGACGGTGTAGCCATAGACGTAGTTCATGGCGTCGCCACGCGAGATGTTCTTGCCTTGCTTGCCGATGATGACAGCCAGCTCAGCCTCGTAGTCGATCTTGTCGGACACTTCGGTGGGCAGCTCGACTTCATCGAAGGGGCCCACGACGCACTCGGGAACCTTGGTGAAGACGATGGGCCATTCATCGGTCTTGGTGCTGTTGTCTTTGAAGACAGTCGCCGACAGTTCCTTGGCGTGGGCGTGATAGTTGCGACCAACGCACCACACGTTACGGCGCGGGACAGGGATCGGAGCTTCCAGGCGCACATCTGCAACCAGGACAGCATCTTTGTCCACAACCTTCGGATAGGCGCCGCCTGCGGCCAACGCTTGAATGATGCCCAAGGCGCCCACGCGGGCTTCTTCCTTGGTCAGGGCAAAGGGGGCCACGGACTTGCCGTCTTCGGAGACGACACCAACACAGCGTTCGCCGTGCAATTGATAGGTTGCAATTTTCATAGTAGTACTCTCAAAGTAAAGGTAAGGACACCCGGCCCTGTCAGTGGTGCTTGGCGTTCAAACCAGCCAGCAGCCGCTTGCAGGTATGCTCTGAATGCTCACGAGTCATGTCCACCAAGTAGTCGACATCGCCCCGGATAAACGCTTCAGCCAACTGTTCATGCTCTTGCTGCGCTTGGATTAGATCCCCTGTCACACGCACTTCCATCCGGATATAGGCTTCAAGCAAGCCGCGCGATCTGGACAACGCTTTTAGCTGATGTGGCCGATTAGCTGGCAGCATCAGGGCATCATGAAACTGCAGATTCAGATCAAACCAGGCAATCCGGCTGGCCTGATCTTCACCTTTCATGGCGTCCGACGATTTTTCTAGAATCTTGAATAGCCGCTGTTCATCGACCTCAGTGCGCATTGCAACTGCCTGGCGAACCAAATCTGTTTCCAGCAAAATCCGCAGTCCGAAGACATCGCGAATTTCATCTGCCTCCAGTCTCGCCACTGCATATCCCCGCCGGGGAGACAGGATCACGAGACCTTCTGTTTCCAGCCGCGGGAGTGCCTCCCGCAGCGGATTTCTGCTCACGCCTAGTAAGGCTGCGACCTCTTCTTGCCGAAGCACAGTCCCGGGCGCATAGACGCCGTTTAGAACCGCTTCGCGCAGCCTCCGGTACACGATCTCTGGAAGGGGAAGTGGCTCATTGGGATTCATCTTCGTTCACGCACTTGGCCGCAGCCTGGCTATGCCCAAGTTAGGCCTTGACGGCGACAGCCTCGACTTCCAGCAGGAAGTCTTCCTTGACCATACGGTCCACGACCAGCAGAGTGTTCGGCGGGAACACTCCGTCTTCCCACAGCTTCGGGAACAGCTCAGCGCGCAGCTTCATGAAGGAATCGATGTCCTGGGAGTGCACCAGGTAGGTGTTGAACTTGGCGATGTCCTTGAAGGTCAGGCCCATGCCCTTGAGCACGTCGCCCAGGTTATCGAACACTTGCTTGAATTGCGCCTTGAAGTCGTTCTTGCCGGCGACGGAGCCATCGGCTGCAACGGCCAGTTGGCCGGCGATGTAGAACAGCGTGCCACCTTCCACCTTGGTAGCGTGGGAATACAGGCCTTGCGCAGGGGCAGCGCCTTCTGGATTCACATAAGTAACGTGCTTGGTCATAGCTTGGTCTCTCGTTGGTTAAGGGCGCCAACCCCAATGTTGGAGGCATTGTTGAACGATTTCAGCAACCCTCAGGCATGAAAAAATCTTTGGTAATCTGGGCTAAACGTGCGGTCTGCTCTAGCGCCGGAGAATGACCACATCGCGCCAGCGCGATGAAATCCGCCCATGGCATGCGTTCTGCCAGCTCAACGCCATGGCTGAACGGAATCGGGAGATCATTGCGGCCATGCACGAGCAGAACGGGACATGCAATGTTTGCGATCTCAGCGTCCGTCAATACAGCGGCGTCAATATAGAGTTGCTTATCGCCTTGGAAGAGCTGCTCGAAGTACTGGTCATAATCTCCGCCATGCAGTACGCGCTCACGACCGCTGATGTATTCGTCGTTCAGCACCGATAGATCCCAAACCAGGGATTCGCCGGCCTGGCGGATCGCTTCACGGGTCGGAGGGAAGCTCCAAATCCGTTGCATGTGCTCATTAATGGGGAATGAATTCCCCATCGAGCAGGTCGCCATGGCCTTCTTGACTCGGCGATCGCGCGACGCCAGCTGCAGCATCAGGTAACCGGACAGCGAATGCCCTAACACATTGACCTGATCTTCTCGGAACAGGTTGAGGGCGAACGACAGCTGTCGAGACCATAGGTCCAGATCGAAGTAAGGCCCGCTTTTCTTGCGCTCGCTTTCGCCGAAGCCAATCAGATCGACAGCGATAGTGTGGAAATGCTGCTCCAGCAGGGGTAGCAGCAATCGCCAATTTCCTACGCTGGAGGCGCCTGGACCTGACCCGTGGGACAGCAGCAATGGCTCACCTTGCCCGCCCTCCAGGTAGCTCACCGTCATGCCCTCGAAGCGGGCTGTTTTGCGTTCCACCATCTCCTCTTGCTCGCTAAAAATCCAGAAAGTTTTCGCACTTTATACAATCTGCATAAAATATGCAAACAAATAAGAAATCAAATTTTTCGCACCAAATACGCTATAAATTCACCATTTTAGGATCGTATACGCTCTATACTCGGGCAAATAACAAATAAATCTCTGTATACGACAATTATAAACATGATCAGAGATACATCTTTGTGGCACGACATTTGCGTAGTTTATACAATTTTTCGTGGCCGCAGTGAGCGCCACGAATTTGTATGGAGACCGACAAAGGAGGGCAACACGACAGACCTACCCATCGCACGACCGCAATCACCGCGGTCCGAATAAGCACTTGCTCGCCCGCCAAGGGGAGCTGCAACGAGTAACCACATCCGTCAAGGCACCTACGCCAGACAAACCGACCGATAGAAGGGGAATTTCATGACTGTTGAAGCACGTCGTAAGTTTTTGGCAACCATGGCCGCCGGTGGAGCCACCACCGCACTGGGACTGAATTCGTCGCTGGTGTTCGCTGCAGACAAGCACATCACCGTGACGAGCTTGGGCGGGCGCTGGGAGCAATCGATTCGCAACCACTTCGCGCCGCTGTTCAAGAAGCGCACCGGTGCGGACGTTCGCATCGTCCTCGGCGGGTCAGCGCAGTGGACCGCGCAGATCATGTCGCAACCCAATCGCCCGCCGCTGGACGCCGTCGACAATGCGCCGGTGCAAGCCATTACCTTGGTCGACAAGCAGCAGGTTCTGAAGCTGACACCAGAGAAGGTGCCGAATCTGAAAGATATTCCCCCGATCTTCTCGGATCTGGTGGAGGGCTACGGCGTTTCCTACCAGTACGGCACCTCCGGCATCTGGTTCGACAAGCGCAAGGTCGCGCAAGCGCCGGATAGCTGGCCGGAATTCTTTGAGCGCGCCGGCCGAGGTGAATTCGGAAAGAAGATCGCTTTCCCGGACATTTCTTACCAGTCGACGCCGGAATTGATATGGCACATCGCCACCTGTATGGGGGGCAGCATGTCCAATCTGGATCCGGCATTCACAGCCCTGCGCAAGATCAAGCCCTACGTCACCAAGTTCTGGGGTACCGCGATCGAGGCCGAACGACTGATTGTGTCGCGTGACGCCGAGATTGGCTGGCTGTGGGATGGCCGCGTCTACGCCATGATGGATGCTGGTGACCAGAGCCTAGAGTTCAAGCGTCTGAAGCCCAGCTCCCTGTTCTCACTGGTCTTCGCGCAGGTAGTCAAGGGCGGAAACACCGACCTGGCCATGGAATGGGTCAACACACTGCTGGATCCGGAACCGCTCCTGGAGTACTACAAGCTGATTCAGTACACACCGACCAATCGGAAGGTGATCATTCCCGAAGCGACAAAGTCTCGCGTGATGCCGGCCAGCGAAGGCGTGGCACCGAACATGCGCGAGCTGATCAAAGCGACACCGCAGATGATTGCTCGCTGGAACGCGGAGATTCGGGGATGACAAACACATCAGCGCCGACCATGTCGGCAACACCCAATACACAGGTGCCGGTCGCACGCATCAAATGGAATCTGGCTGGGGCGCTGCCGATGGTAGCGCTGATGTTAGTCGGCTACGTTGTGCCCGGCCTACTCATCTTCTTCATCAGCCTGGGCGGCGATCCTGGCGCCTGGGCTGATTTCGCTTTCGATTCGAGTAAGTATGTCGCCACCTTCCAGTCAGGGTACTTCTGGAAGGTTCTCGGTTTCACGATGGCGGTGAGTGCCGGGGTCGCTGTGTTGAATGCTGTTCTGGCCTATCCGATTGCGTTCTTCCTTGCCAGGTCGAAATCGCGGTGGGTTGCCCCGTGCTACCTCATTACCTTCACCCCGCTGGCGGTGGGTATGAACATGCTCACGGTCGGCTGGTTGATCATGTTGGGGCAGTCGGGTGTGGTCAATAGCGTTCTGATGGGGCTGGGCGTCATCTCAGATCCGCTGCCACTCTCATACGGAGTGTCCGCAGTTGTGATTGGCCTGGCACACGTCAGCTTCACGTTCATGGTCCTGCCGCTGGAGAGCGTCCTACGCAATATCAAGCCAGCCTTGGAACATGCGGCGACAAGTCTCGGGGCACCTGCGTGGAAGGTATTTCTCACCATTACCTTCCCCCTGAGCCTGGAAGGCGTCGCGGCCGGCATGCTGATCGTTTTCATGCAGAGCTGCGGGGCATTTGTGATTCCACTGCTGCTGGGCGGATCTAGTACGGTGATGTTGCCCGTGGCCATTGGCGAGCAGCTCACGGTGGCCAATGACCGTGCCACTGCTGCGGCGCTGTCGGTCATCCTGACGGGTATTGCCTTGACCGTGCTCTTCATTCAGCTGCGCTATTTCAACAAACTGAAGGATCCGGCATGACGACCAATATCATTCAGACCAAAATGCCAGCGAAAAAGATGGCGTTGGGCAGCTATGTATTTTTAATCAGCTTGCTCCTGATTTTCCCGCTGGCGGTGGTGTTTCTGATTTCGTTCGACACCTCTGCATATATCAACTTCCCGCCCAAGGGATTCAGCACGCAATGGTATGAAGGTCTGCCGGCTAATCCGAACTTTGCGATCTCTGTCCAGAACAGTTTGATCGTGGCCTTCAGCTCCACGCTCTTGTCTGTGCTAGTGGCTGTGCCGGCAGCGCTGGTGATCGCGCGCAACAAGTTCAAGGGCCGCAACTTGGTGTACGTCCTGTGTCTGTCTTCGTTGACTGTTCCCTGGATCGTCTATGGCGTGGCACTGCTCTTCTTCTGGAGCTGGTTGGGACTGGAGCTGAGCATATGGACGCTAATTTTCGGCCACACCATCATTGGCGCTCCCTATGTTCTGAGAACGTCGGTGGCCGTATTGACCGACATGCCGAGCTCCTACGAACGTGGCGCCAGAAGTCTCGGCGCGGGAAAGATGCGCACGTTCTGGACGGTCACCTTGCCTCTGATGCTGCCTGGTCTCACGGCCGGTGCATCCTTTGCTTTCATTGTGTCCGTAGTGAACATCCCGGTCTCGCTGTTCGTCACCACCGCGGACAACATCACGATCCCGGTGGCCATCTTCAACTACATGCAATACAACTTCGACCCCGGGGTCGCAGCATTTTCCATCATTCAACTGATTATCATTGGCGTGTTTATCGCATTTGCCGTGCGCGCCGCCAGAACGGGAGCCGTCTAATGAACAACAAATCCTATCTCCAGCTGACCGACCTGGTGAAGCAGTACGGCGATGCCTACGCTGTGAATAACGTCAATCTGGATATCAAAAAAGGGGAATTCGTTTCGTTGCTCGGTCCGTCCGGCTGCGGCAAGAGTACGACCCTCATGATGATAGCCGGCTTTGAGAGTGCAACGGCAGGTGCGATTTCTATCGAGGGCAAGCGCATCGATCAGTTGCCGCCGGAGAAGCGCAATATCGGAATCGTTTTCCAGTCATACGCACTGTTTCCCCACATGACCGTTGAGCAAAACGTGGAGTATGGCTTGAAGATGCGCGGAATCGCTCCTGCCGAGCGCAGTCGGCGTGTGGGAGAAATGCTCAAGATCGTGCATATGAGGGATTTCGCTCAACGAAAGATCTCGCAGCTGAGCGGCGGCCAGCAACAGCGTGTCGCCTTGGCGCGAGCACTGGTCATCGAGCCGGACCTGTTGTTGCTGGACGAGCCTTTCAGTGCACTGGATCGGAAGCTGCGGGAGGATTTGCAGCGCGACGTTCGTCATATCCAGAAGTCGTTGGGCATTACGACCATCTTCGTGACCCATGACCAGGAAGAGGCTCTTCTCATGTCGGACCGGATCGCAGTGATGAATTCAGGCCGGATTGACCAGTGCGCTCAGCCCACAACGCTATACAGAGAGCCGCAGACCAAGTTCGTGGCCAACTTCATCGGACGCGGCAACTTTGTCGACGGCACTTTCTTCACGAAGCATCAGGTCGAAAGTCAGGGCGCTGGCGCCGTGCTTACTCAGGGATCGTGGTTCTTCCGGCCGGAGGATGTCGCGATCGACCAGGAGAAGGACAGCATCAAACTGGCTGGCCAGATTGATTCCATCTACTTCCAGGGCGCGACTCAGCTGGCCGAGGTGAAGATGGAGCACCGGGAGCAGCCGCTACTGGTGGACGTGACCCAGTGGGCACGCCGCGAGGCGCTCGCCGAGGGTGGTGCGATGCAGTTCTATCTGCCAGTCGACCGCATCCGCCAGATCTGACGGTGTAGCCATGGGGCCCTCCTGAAGGCTCCATGGCGCTCAATGTGTCAGGAGGTTGATGACTGCTCCAGCTCAGCGAAGTAGCGCGCTGGCGGCTTGCCGACGATCTTCTTGAACATCGTGATGAACGCATTGACCGAGTCATAGCCCAGATGGTTGGCCACTCGCTGCACGGTGTCTCCTGCTGCGAGCTGGCGCATTGCCACAATCAGGTGCAGCTGCTGGCGCCAACGGCCGAACGACAAGCCAGATTCTCGCACCACCAGCCGCGCAAGTGAGCGCTCGCTCATCGCCAGATGCTTTCCCCATTCCTCTAGTGTGCGGCGATCGCCGGGATCCGCCAGCAACATTTCGGTCAGCCTGTGCATGCGCGGCTCACTCGACGTAGGCAAATACAGGTGCTCAATGGGCATTTCTTGCAATTCAGCCAGCAGCACGCGGGCCTTTAAGGCCGTCGTGCTATCCAGTGCATATGTCGATGGGCGGTCCGCAATGTCTAGGATCAGCTCGCGCACCAGTGGAGAGATTGCAATCGTGCAGCAGCTCTCGGAAAGACTGAGCGCACCTGGGGCTACAAACAGATAGCAGACTCTTGAATTGGCGGTCGCGCGAATGCTATGCGGCATTTCCCCCGGGATCCATACAGCGCAATGAGGGGGGACCATCCATACCGACTTCGGCACTTCACACGTCACAGCTCCCTTAAGAGAGATGATCATTTGCGCGTGCGAATGCTGGTGTACTGGGATTTCGCTTTGTTGGTCCGAGACTTCGGCGTGCATGCCGATGACTGGCACCGAAGATGCGGTTTCACCGAAGGTCCAGCGCAACGGCTCGGATTTCGCGCTCATAGTAATTGGCAACATTTAGGGATTGATTGACATCATATCTGTATTCGGTCGAGGCCGAGAAGCTTAATCTTCACAGCCCAACTTAACCGTGATTACGATATGCACTCTCAATCTTCTTTGGCGCCTAGTGCCGCGCGTCCCCTTCTGTTCTTGGCCAGCTTGGTGCTGATAGCCACTACGCTACGCGCGCCGACCGCTAGTGTAGGCGCAGTTATTCAGATTCTTGAACAAGCATTGACGCTCTCTCCGGCTCAAGCCGGCTTTCTGACTACCTTGCCGCTCTTGGCATTCGGTATCCTTGCCCCGATCGCCGGGCGAGTATCGCGTCGCTACGGAATAGAGCGAACCATGTTCTTGTCGCTTGCCGTAGTGGCAATCGGCGTCTTGATCCGTTCGTCAGGAGCAGTGCTCAGCTTGTACGTGGGAACCGGCTTGGTCGGAGTAGGAATCGCTGTGGCCAACGTACTTTTCCCAGGTATGGTCAAACGGGACTTCCCTAACAAGGTTCCCACTATCACCGGTATTTGTGGGGTGTTTATTGGGCTGTCTGCAGCCATGGCGTCAGCGGCAGCCATTCCCATCTCTGAGCATTGGGGCTGGCAAGGTGCTCTGGGCGTGACGATTCTCTTCCCTATGTCGGCGGTATTGCTCTGGATGGCGCGGGGCGAGCACGGGGCGCAGCCCATTTCGACAACTAGTCAGGCTGCGGCATCAATCAATGTATGGCAATCTCCCCTCGCTTGGCAGGTCACCTTGTTTATGACTATCAATTCCGTGCTGTTCTACGTGTTGATCACTTGGCTGCCCACATTACTGACTGACACTGGTATGTCAGCAGCTGCTGCTGGCTCATTATTGGGGTTCATGCAGCTGGCAGCCATTGTTCCTGGGCTTCTTCTCGGACCTTTGGTTGGACGCATGAAGGATCAGAGGGCGATCACGGTCATGGTCAGTCTTCTACAGGTGATCGCCTTGACGGGGCTTCTGATTCACCCGGCAGCGTCACCGGTTTGGGTATTTCTCTTCGGAATGTGCAGTTCCTGTGCAGTCCTGCTGTCGTTCATGTTCATGGGACTGCGGACTGGTGGGCCTACCGAGGCGGCATCGCTGTCAGGGATGGCCCAGTGCGTGAATTTCTTGTGCAGCGCGGCCGGCCCTACGGTGGCTGGCTGGGTACATGGCCAGTCGAACGACTGGAGTCCGATTCTAGAGACCGGCATTGGGCTGGCGATTGTGATGGGCGTATTCGGCTTCTACGCCGGAAGGGACCGAACGCTGGGAGATGGGTATTTGGGGTAAAAAGGGATATTTCGGGTACCGTGCCAACCAGGTTGTAGCGGTACCAACCCAACTGGTTTTACCATGCGGCCTCAATCTCTGGCGCCGCCGCTGACAGATACGTGACGGTGCCGTAGTTATCCATCATCCCGACCTTTGGTAGTGGCTGAGGCGGCCGCTTAAACCAGCTTACGCAAACGCCAAGTAGGTCGGCAAACTGCTCTGGCTGTTCATCAATCAAGGACTCCGCCAAAGAAGAGTCGTGGTCGATGAAGAAATCACCTTCCTGGTTCAGCTCTGACAGGTGTTGCTTCTTGGACGTCAACCGCTTTTGTAGCATTTTCCGCGGAATATCCCAGTCACAGCCATCTTCGCGTAATGAGATATTCATGATCGGCGCCATGAAGTCAATGAGCCAACCATCACATTCAACCCAGGCGTGAAAAGCATCGCTATCGATTTGAAAGCAACCATCTTCTTGCCGCCCGTAAATCACTGTATTTGGTGGCGTTCTTCCGTCGACGACTAGTGCCAGACAGCCTGTACTGATCGTGGCAGCAAATCCGTAGTGTTCGCGCAAAATGAGCGTGCCGGCAGATGCAAAGAATAGGCACGCCCTATGCGTCGTAGCGATTTCGGAAGCTTCAAGCACGGTGTAGATAACCTCGTAAATACGACGATAGTCTGCGATCGAAAGAAGAGGATCTGTCATTGTCTGGTCTCTGAAAGTCGTTTTTCTATGAATGGATAAAAGTGAATGGTGCTATCGGCCGCCAACTATAGATCAACCTCATATGTTACATTTCTCTCAACTAAAAAAATAGGTGGGGAAATGAAAGCTATTGAGGCTACTGCACCTGGGGAAGTTGTCGGCCGAGATACGATTACGCGCTTCGATATGCAATTTCAGGCAGCCGCGTACGCTGCGCTAGAGATATTGGAGGGTAAGGGCGTCGACTGTGTGTACTGCGATTTTCATGAAGATTTTGTTGTCCAGCGCACGATCAACGGCCGCGCGGTATATCATTTTTTTCAGGTAAAGACTAAGAAGCGATTGCATCAGCAATGGACCCTCGCTGATATATTTTCACTGAAAAAAAGCGGGCAAAAGAAAGATCAAGAAAGCCTAGAGAAAGTTAAGCAGAGTTTTGCCGGGAAACTCTTGGTGCGGGGTATCGTATTCACCGATCAATGTGCCGAAGTCACGCTGCTATCCAACGTCTACTTCAATGATGATGTTGTTACTGCGGTAGAAGAATTACGCGGAAAAGCTCCGGTTGGAAAGGCTGCAAAATTTCTCGCTGAGAATTTTTCTGCGATCTTTGAGCTCACAGAGCGAGATGATGACTTCGGTGCTGAAACTCTGAGCAAATTGTCGCTCAAGCCCGCAGTGCGATATATCTCCGAAACACGTGATTCATTTTGCACCGAAGCACGAAGGACCGTGTTCGACTACAGTGAGATCGATCTAGACCATTACGAAGCGGACGAGCTTGCCAATGGTCTGGTGAACATGGTCTACGAGAAATCCAAAATCCCACTTCACAACGTTCCACCTGAGAAAATCCCAGAACTTGCAGGTGTTCGAATCAATGATTTACTGAGCGTACTTAGCATCTCAAAATCTGCCTATCAAGCACTCTTGGACGGCGAGGAACCCAAGGCACTGAGATCAGCTTCAGTCATCCAGCGATGGTTCAAGAAAGCTGGTTGCGATGATGAGATGATCGCCTTTTGTGCCCAGCAAAAAGTAAATTGGGATCTTTGGCATCGTACCGCTCGGAACGTATATCTGCACATTGATTTAGCTTTATTACTTAAGAGACTTGATGACGTGACAGCTCTTTGGGTAAGAGCTGGAGCGGAGTTCGAAGAACTTTTGAAGCTTATTAAAGCGCTTTCAGAGGAACCGCATGTGCTCAAGTTTGAAGGACTCACAAGCGATCTTCTCTTCGGGGGTATTAATTCGGTTTTGGTCAGGAGCTACGCGAAATGAATTTTGAGGAATTTTTTCGAGAAGCCACAGCGCGAAAACTGAAACTTCCACCATTTCCAGAAGGGGCAATTTTCCAATCGTCGCTTAATAACGAGGCTCTATTCCAGCTTCCGCTGTTGGCTATGGTGATACTCACCATCTCGAAGGGAAAGAGCAAGCCATTGCTCTCTGAGTTAGGCCAGGTGGTTGGGGAGTGTTTGGAGAGAACGGTGGCAGGTTTTCGCGGCTCGTCGCAGGATATCGGATGGTCTGCGAATCTGCGGATTAGAACGGTGAATGCTTTGACGTTTTTAGAGAGAGCAGGCCTTGCTTCTGTCGAAGGACAAACTCGTGCGATCTCGACAACCGAAAAAGGTAGAGAAGTTGTGAATTATGTCTCGAACGGCAACTCGCCGTTAAGCCATGCTCTTGTGCATATTGAGAGGAGCTTTATCAATATTCGAGCGGAACGTCGGATTTCGGAGGCGGTGGAATGAAGCTGCTGTCTCTACAATTTATCCCCCGAGGGAAATCAGGTTGGGAAAGTCCTCTTCTGCAATTTGGTGAGCGAACTACGTCGCTATACGCAGAGAATGAAAGTGGTAAGACGCCTCTTATGCAAGGCATGGCATTTTGCTTGGGTTATCACACCACTTTCAGAGAAGATATCAAGGACCAGTGTTCGGCTATTGAGCTAACAATCGAATATCAAGGTTCTCAATATCGATTTTCAAGAGATATCGGGAACGACTTCCATCTCGTGGTGAGAACTGCGACGACAACGCGGGAATATTTTAACGAGGCCGACTTCTCGTCCGCGCTATTCCAGACGTTTGGTATGAAGCCGCCTGTCTTGGTCGGATCGAACAAAAAATCGACGCAGCCGTATGTGTCTACGGTATTTCCAATTTTTTATGTGCGCCAGGATGGCGGATATCTTGAGCCGTATAGACCATCGAACACTTTCATCCAGGATCAATTTGTCGAGATGATTCGTTTCGTGTTTGGCCTTCCTCCGAAGCGGTCATACGAAGCGGCAAAGGATCTTCTGAAAGCCAAAGAGCAACTAGAGATAGCGCAACAGCGATACGTTCTGCAGCAGAGAGTAGTGGCAGATCTTTCAGCCAGCGTTGACGACTCATTACAAAACAAGAAAATTTTGGATGAATTGTCATCTTCACTTTCAAAGCAATTGGATGAGCTGAGAGAGAGTGCTGACTCAAAGGGGGCGGCCAAAGATGCTTTACATGACCTCCTGGCTGTTAAGGAGGAGCAGATCCGAGCAACGCGGCGACAACAGTTCGAGCTGAGAACGCGTGTTGCGGGAATTGACTCAATCAGGAGTGAGATTCAAGGTGAGAGGACGACGCTTTCCCTGAATGAGGAAGCTAAGCGAGCACTGGAAAATTTCCTGGATATCTGCCAACGGCCCGATTGCGGACTATTTTTATCCAGTTCGGAATCGTATGCAAAGAATTTGCTGTATTTGAAAGATCAGCTTAAAGATCTGGAATCGAATTCAGCTCGCGCCGAAATCCAGCTGGAAGAGATTGAAAGGCGATTGCAGACGGAAGAGAATGAACGAGTACTGATTCTGTCCAAACTCGAAAAGAATGCCGCGTCGGATGGAACTGGAACATTGATTGAGGCGGTACAGACGCTGACGAAACAGCTTCTGGACGTAGAACGAAAGCGTGTATCGATCCAAGTTCTTTCTGAGGAGCGAAGAAAGTACATTCAATTCGACAATGACCGATCCACACTACATGATCGAATTGCGACACTCTCGAATAACGGTCGGTTGGACGTTGAGTTCAGCAAGCTCCGCTTAAAGATCCGTAACTATGTAATACGGTGGATGGAAATTATCCACGTTGTAAATATTTCCCGTGACGTCTCTATTGACCACAATTTCAAATTCATGTTTGGCAATGAAACGATGGAGCCGTTCACGGGCAGCGGACGAGCACGGGTAGTCTTGGCCATTCACGCCGCAATTTTTGAGGCATATCTTGAGGAGCCCGATAATCCATTCCGCTTCATGGTGTTGGATACGCCAAAGCAGCACGAGTTGAACGGTGATGATCTTGCGAGATATCTTAAGGAGCTATACGCGGTTTGCGTGAGACTGAATGGTCAGGTCATCATCTCGTCTACTGAATACCAGCATGTGCTAGAGAGCGGTGACGTTGAGTGGCGGCCAAGTTATCCAGGTAAGGAGCAGCCTATGTACTTAGGTACTCCCGGAACACGACTTCCTTAAGATTTGCAGAAGAGATACGCCAGCCGCTTTCTGCGGCTGGCGTTTTCAATTGCGTGGCTAGGAAGTGGGCGAGCATTCATCACGTTTTCACGTATTGAGTACATCGTCGCACCATCTCAAGTAGCCAGTAGCGCGGTCGATCCACCGGTATGGACAAAGAGAACACGGCTATTTTTCGGAATCGCTCCCTTTTCGACTTCACCAATTAAACCGGCGAAGACTTTTCCGGTATAGGTTGGATCCAGGAAGATCCCTTCTGCGCGAGCGAGGCGATCGATCGCTTTGTTGCCAGCATCGCTGCGGATTCCGTACCCCGGGCCTACGTAGTCGTACTTCAGGTTCAGGTCGTCTGCGGTCCAGGTGCGTGGGATGCCTGCTAGTTTGGCCGTCTCATTCGTGAGGGTGACGACATTCTCGCGTTGAGCGAAGTAATTGGTGGTGACCACAATACCCGCAATCTTCGTTTCGGGCCAATAGTAGGCGCATCCTGCAACTAGGCCGGCATACGTCCCGACCGAGCCGGTAGCAGTCACCAGAAATTCGGGCGGCTGTTGACCGGCGCCACGATATTGCTCAGCCAGCTCTCTCGCACATTCAACATAGCCTAGTGCTCCCAGTGCATTCGATCCGCCCACCGGGACGATGTAGGCTTTCTCACCCTGCTTGGTCAGATCATCACCGCACCTGGCCATGTATCCGATGACATCTTCGACAAAGCGATCAGAGTCCAGATAATGAATCTCGGCACCCAGTAAGGTGTTGAATAGAAAATTGCCGGAAGGCTTTTCAGGGGCCTTGCCGTGCAGGACGGCAACGGCTCGAAGGCCGCTTTTTCGTGCGGCAGCAACGGTCTGGAGGACGTGGTTCGACTGGATGGCGCCAGCAGTGATCAGAACCGTAGCGCCCTGCTTGATTGCGTCGGCCACCAAGTATTCCAGCTTGCGCACCTTATTCCCACCGGCGGCGAGGCCGCTCAAGTCATCACGCTTGACGCTCAGTTCGATACCAAGCTCGTGACTCATACGCAGAAGCGGTTGTACCGGGGTGGGAAAGCAGCCGAGAGACTGCCGTGGGAAGAGTGAAAGAGGCGTCATGTGTAATAGGTGGATTGGTTGAAGGATGCGGGCGAGAGTGAGGCATGGCGAGCACTGACGGTGCGAAAAAGAACGCCAGCCGATGAATAGGCTGGCGTTTCAATGGCCCAATCGAGCCCCTCAAGATCATTTCAATATCAGGACAGAGCTTGCTTCATTCGTTCCAGGCCCTGGATAAGCAGTTGCCGGGGTGTGCCGATGTTGAAGCGAATATGTCCTTCGCCGCCAATGCCCAAATCAATTCCATAGTTCAGAACAATTTCGTGCTTCTGCTCGAAGTACTCACGCATCTCAGCATCGCCGATCCCGTACTTGGAAATGTCGAGCCACATGAAGTAGGTCGATTCCATTGGGTACACTTTGATGTCTGGTAACTCCCTCTCGAAGAACTCGCTGGCGAAGTGATAGTTCTCCGTCACATATTCCATCAGTCGGTCGAGCCAATCGTCACAGTCACGATAGGCCGCCTCTGCGGCAGCTTGGCCGAACAGCGATCCACCGTAGCCGGAGGCATCTTGCTTGAGGCCTTCCAAGTAGGCAGCCATCAAACGTGGGCTTTCGGTAATTACCTGCGAATGCTTCAATCCAGTCAGGTTGAACATCTTGCTTGCGGACGTGAGCGTCACGGTAATCATCGAGGCTTCGGGCGAAATGCTAGCGAAGGGGATGAAGCTGTGCCCCTTGAATAGCAACCCACAATACACCTCGTCGGAGAGCACGATAATGTTGCGCTGGACACAAAAGTCCGCCAAGCGCTTCAGTTCTTCATGCGTCCAGACCCGACCGACAGGATTGTGAGGATTGCACAGCAGCAGCATCCGGGTGCGCGGGCTCACGACACTCTCCAGATGGTCGAAGTCGATTTCGTAGCGATCGCCTCGTTTCATCAATGGATTGGCCACGGGAACGCGGCGACCGGCAGCGATGATGTTTCGAAACTGGAAGTGGACTGGCGACTGGTAGATGATTTCGTCGCCAGGTTCGGTCAGCTGATCAATCAGCGGACGCATCGAGGGATAGATGCCGGTGCTGTGGGAGATCCATTCACGCTTAATATCCCATCCGAACTTGCGCTTGTAGAATCCGATGATTGCATCGTAGTAGCCAGCCTGCTTGAACGGGTAGCCGAAATGTCCGATTTTTGCAGTGCGCTCCAACGCCGCGGCGATTGGGGCGGCAGAGCGAAAGTCCATGTCCGCAGTACCGAATCCGAGAAGATTGCGATTGCCGGTTCGCTCGAACTCCATTTCCCATTTAGCGGTGCTGATAAGTGTACGGTCCGGAATCTCGTCAAACTCGTTATGCCCGCCTTGGTGCAGCGACGAAATATTTTCCGGTTTGGTCAGTGAATTCATTGCATCTTTCCTATCTAGTTTTCTACTGGTGCTCTTGGTCAGAGAACCCGGCCCAAGAATTCACGGGTTCTTGCCGATTTGGGATTGGCGATCATTTCGCGAGGATCGCCTGTCTCAACTACAACGCCGCCGTCCATGAATACCAGTTGATCAGCGACTTCCCGTGCAAAGCCTATTTCATGGGTCACGATCACCATGGTCATCCCATCGCGAGCCAGGTCTTTCATCACGCTGAGCACCTCT
Source organism: Herbaspirillum sp. LeCh32-8 (assembly GCF_017814915.1). Lineage (GTDB taxonomy): Bacteria > Pseudomonadota > Gammaproteobacteria > Burkholderiales > Burkholderiaceae_D > Herbaspirillum. Next base: position 293,301 of record NZ_JAGIPZ010000005.1, read on the forward strand.
CCCACTAGTTCTGGGTCAAGAGCCGACGTCGGTTCGTCGAATAACATGACTTTCGGCCGCATTGCCAGCGCTCTGGCGATCGCGACACGTTGCTGCTGGCCGCCGGACAGATGCCGGGGATAGGCAGATGCCTTGTGGTCGAGGCCGACGCGAGCCAGCAGCTCCATCGCATGCTTTCGCGCGTGCTGCTTGTTGCCCTTGCGAACTTGAAGAGGAGCTTCGGTGAGGTTCTCCAGCACTGTCATGTGCGGGAACAGATTGAAGTGCTGGAAGACCATGCCAATGTCGGCCCGACGTTCGCAGATTTGAGCGTCCGAAAGCTCGTACAGCTTGTCGTTTTGGAGTCGATATCCCACGAAATCACCGTCGACCAGCATCAGGCCATCGTTGATCTTTTCAAGGTGATTGATGCAGCGTAAAAAGGTGCTCTTTCCAGAACCCGACGGACCGATGATGCAGGTGACCGAACCCGCAGCGACGGATAGGTTTACACCTTTGAGAACGTCGTTCTGGCCGTAGGATTTTTTGATTCCTTCTGCATGAATCATCGTGGACGGAGAGACGCCATAACGTTCAAAGTGTCGCAGGTTCATCTCATTCTCCCTTGTTCGTCTCTGATGCTGCAGCCGGCTTTCCGGCGCCGTCGTATGGTCGTTCATCTCTTGAGTAATAGCGTTCCAGATAGCTCTGGCCAAAAGTCATGAGCGACACAACCGCCAGATACCAGAAGGTCACCACCATGAGCAGTGGAATGGTCTCAAATGTTCGCGCGTAGATGGCTTGTGCTGAGTAAAGAAGATCACTCACGGCGATCGTACTGACCAGCGACGTGGTTTTTAACAAGCTGATTGCTTCGTTTCCAGTGGGGGGGATGATTACGCGCATGGCTTGCGGAACAATGATTCGGCGAAGCAATAGGCTGGGTTTCATGCCGAGACAGAGGGCTGCCTCTGTTTGGCCGCGATTGACCGATTTGAGGCCATTGCGAATGATTTCTGCCATGTAGCCCGACTCCGACAACGAAAGGGCAATGATGGCCGCAGTAAACGGAGTCATCACTTCATTCATATGCACTGAGAACACAGTTCCGACACCAGGTATCCACAGCGTCAGTTGTGGGAAGAGCAATGCCAAGCTGTACCAGAAGATCAGTTGCACCAATGCCGGCGATCCGCGGAACCACCATATAAATGCGGCGGCAGGGACCGATAAAAGCCGGCTGGGGGACAGCATCATCAGCGCGACAATCATACCGATCACGCTGGCCAATATCATGACGACAACGGTAAGGATGGCCGTTAGTTCCAGGCCTTTAAGAATCATCGGGTGCAACAGATAGCTGGCGAAGACAGGCCATTGGAGATTCGGATTGCCGATAACTGCCTGCAGTACGAAAGCCATAACCAATACAACCAGGGCCACAGCAATCCATCGGCCAGGATGTCGCAGTGGAACGACGGTGATTTTCGACGCCGCGCCGGCAGCTTCTTTACTGGATGTCGGACGGGGCATATTTGGCTCGCCAAGTATCTCAAGATTTTTCATCATTACTAAACTCCACTTCGCAGCCGTTGCCATCAACCGTCGTCGGCAGCAACGGCCGACGGGTTACTTTTGAATTTGAGACGCGTCGGTGTAGACGATAGCCTTATCGACTGCCGCAAAGCCCATGCCCCACTTGTTGAGGATGGCCAAATAGGTGCCGTTGTCGATGAGGGCCTGCATCACACCTGCCACCATCTTCGCGGTTTCGGTATCACCTTTGGCGATGATGTGGCCGACTGGCTTCACGTTGAAGCCTTCCCCTGTGATCACGAGGCGGCCGTTGCTGACCTTGGAGTAGTAGCCCGCAGCAGTGGAGTCATCGAGATATGCATCGGCACGGCGCGAGATGACCGCTTGCACAGTTTCCTGTTGCGACGGATAGATGTCCTTCTTGAATTCGCGCAGTCCGGAGGACTTGCACTCTGCGTTAAGAGTGTCTGCGGAGAAATCGGCTGCGGTACCGGATTGAACAGCTACGGTGCGACCGCACAGGGCCGTGCGCTTGGCGTAAGTGGCCTTGTTTTCCGGCAAGGTCGAAACGACCGTACCTTCCTTGATCCATGCGACGAAGTCGACTTGCTGGAGGCGCTCAGCGGTAGCGGTTGCGTTCAGCCATGCAATTTTGATCCGGCCAGCTTTCAGCGATGGGATCAGCGACGTAAAGGGTGTTTCGTCCACCACCAGAGTGGCGTTCAGCAATTTCGCTGCGGCTTCAGCAAGTTCGATGCTAGGACCAACCCGTTTGCCGTTCGAATCCACATAAGCAAACGGCGCGTAGATGGTGCTTGCGATCGTGAATTTCCCGCTCGACTCCACGTACGAGGCTTTGGGGATTGCCTGCGCGTTCGCACCTTGGGCTGCGATCAGTGCCAAGGCGCCGATTACTGCGATTTCTTTCAGTTGTTTGAACTTCATCATGTCTGCTCCTGTTGTTTTCATTTGTTTGATGCGCCTGCCGCTTCGTAGCTGGATGAGACGGCACTTGAATGTCTGAAATCGTCAGTGCATAGCACTCCTTTCGGTGGACTTGAAGAGAAAGAGGCAAGTGAAGCTGGGCGATATTCAAGACGCCGATGTCTGCAGTTGTCTCCGATTTTTATATTTCACTTTTATTGTGGACTTTATACAATTTGACGATCTTGTGCAATCGATATGATGACATCACCATAGTCGCAATTTTTTAGATGGCTAGAATTGGCTATAATCCAGCATATTCAGGGATTTGCAAGGAATTTTGCTGTTGTCTTTTCTAGACGCCGTCGCATTTCGCCTTGCATGCAAAATAGTTTAATCCTAGAATCTGGCCGTCATAAAAAATAATTTGTATAAAATCCTGAGACGTGTATTGATAGCTATCAATACTGCGATATCGCCTAGCGAGCGAACGCACCAAAAGGAAGATAGGCGCAAAGCCGTCGTCCGCGCGACGACGCATGCCCATCTTGTCCACTCGCCCTGAATTCAAAGTCAATCAACGAAGGAGTGTTCCGTGAACATCAATCAAAAACTCAAAGAGCTAGGCATCCAGTTGCCTGACGTGGCTGTGCCAGCCGCTGCATATGTGCCTTATGTGCAAGCAGGAAAGCTGGTTTTCCTATCCGGCCACCTGGCGAAAAAAGATGGCAAGCCTTGGTGTGGTCAGTTGGGCAAAGACCTGACAACTGCGGATGGAAAAGCGGCAGCTCGTGCAGTGGCGATTGACCTGATGGGAACCCTGCAGGCCGCTGTGGGGGGCGACCTGTCCCGGGTTCGCCGCATTGTGAAATTGATGAGTCTGGTTAACAGCACTACTGACTTCACGGAGCAGCACCTTGTCACAAATGGTGCCAGCGAATTGATCGCCGAAGTGTTTGGCGAGGCCGGCGTGCATGCACGTAGTGCATTTGGTGCCTCTCAGATTCCGCTCGGTGCTTGTGTGGAAATCGAATTGATCGCTGAAGTCGATTGATCCGGCAGTGTGCTTCCGCTGCCAGGTTATAAGGCAGCGCGATTTAGGGAGAAGGCTTTCGACGTGCTTTTCTCGACCTCTCATGAGGGAGTCGAGTAGCGATCTTCTCAGCTCGGATAGTCGAGATCCGTGCTGCCTTTGCTGAGGAGTGCGGTATGTCTATGTAGGGGACTCACCAGCACTGCTTGTAGTGCTGGATGTTTTGAAATCTTAACGAAACAATCTCAAGGGAGTGAAAATGAAAAAGAAGTTGCTCGCGCTTGCTGCTTTTGGTGTCTTCGCTGGCTCGGCCAATGCTCAATCCAGCGTGACCATCTACGGTGTGATTGACATGGCTATCCAGCATGAAAATAACGGGCGTGCCTCCAAAGTGGCTCTGGATAGTGGTGGTTGGTATGGCTCGCGTATTGGCTTCAAGGGTACAGAAGATCTGGGTGGCGGCTTGAAGGCCAACTTCCAGCTGGAAAGTGGTTTTAATGCCGATGATGGTGGTATGGGCTCCAGCGGAGTTCTGTTCAACCGTCTGTCGTGGGTCGGCCTGTCGGGCGCCTTTGGCTCGCTGAACGTTGGTCGCCAGTATGCTCCGATCTTCCTGGTTGCTGATAACGTGGATCCGTTCGATGCCGGCATGACGGGCGGCCGTGCTGGTGTGAGCACCTATAGTGGTGGCATGCTGAGCATCTTTGGCACTTCCTTCCGTACCAGCAACACGGTGAATTACACCACCAACAATCTCAGCGGCTTCAAGGGTTCGCTGGCATACACCTTCGGTGAGGCCGCAGGCAGCACCACTGCCAATCGTGCCATTGGGCTGTCGGGGGCCTACGAAAATGGCCCAGTTTATGTGGGCGCGGCGCTTCAGCGCACAAACGATGTCAATGGCCGCGTTGCCAGCAAGGAGTTGTTCATCGGCGGCACCTATGACTTCCACGTGGTCAAAGCACACTTGGGCTACCAGAAGAACACCAGTGATTCGAACGTCACCACTCCTCTGAACAATAAGGGCTGGATGGTGGGTGCAACCGTTCCGCTGCTGGGTGGCAATGTCCTGGCCTCTTACATTCGCTCCACCGACAACACCGTAGCGACGGCCAATAAGGGTTCGCAGTGGGCGCTGGGCTATACCTACGACATCTCCAAACGCACTACGCTGTATACCTCGTACTCGCGCAACACGAACGATGCCAATGCCAATATCGGCGGTTTAGCTGCCGCAAACGGCCTGACCGACAGCTTGTTCAACGTCGGTGTTCGCCATAAGTTCTAACGATATCGGCAATCGCGCCGGCATCCAGCCGGCGCGAGCCAATTAAAAAAACGCCTCATCGACATCTGCGGTCGATGAGGCGTTTTACTAACGGCGTATGTGAACTGAAGCCCCAATTTCTATTGAATTCAGAGGGCGGCAGTTCGAGATCAACTCTGTGCACAAATAAAAAAGAGGAACAAGTTGAAATACTCAGATATGAAAATTGGAACGCGCTTGTCCCTGACATTTGCTCTTGTGCTGCTTCTGTTGTGCGCCATGGCCTTGGCTGGATGGAGCTCTCTTGCCGCCAACAATAAGAGAATAAAGACGATCGTTGAAGAGAACAACGCAAAGATTGCCGCGGCAAATGCTATGCGAGGACTGCTGGATCAAGAGGTCCGTTCATTGCGAAACCTCATTCTCTATGCCGATCCCGAGAGCCGTCGCTCGGAAAGTGAGGCGATCTTGAAGGCGCGCAAGAAATACGATGAAACGTTCTCCAGGCTTCAATCTTTGATTTCAACTGACGCGGAGAAGGCGTTGAGTGAATTGATCGAAGGTGATAGGAGTAGGACGAGGCCAACGTTTGAGAATGTGAGCTTTTTTGCCGAAGTTTCCAACGAAAAAGAAGCAGTTGCCTATCTTCAGTCAGCAGTACAGACTCAGCAAAATATTTGGTTTGGCGACATACAAGGCATGATTGATCTGCAAGAAAAGCAGAACCAGCAAAGCATCGCTGAGATGAATCACGATTACCGAGTTTCTGTGAAAATCCTGATCTGTCTCACTATAGTGGCAACCACAATTGGAGCTGTTTCCGCTTGGTACGTAACACGCAGTATTGTCGTTCCTCTAAAGAGAGCGGTCGAAGTCGCCCAGCTAGTCGCAGGTGGTGATTTGACTAGCGAAGTCGTTTCTTGGAGGAGGGACGAGGCTGGAGTGCTAATAACTGCACTCAGCACGATGAACGACAATTTGGCCGCGATTGTGAATGACGTTAGATCGGGAACCGATACTGTTGCAACTGCATCTAGCCAGATTGCGAGTGGAAACTTGGAGCTGTCGTCTAGGACAGAAGAGCAAGCAAGCTCATTGGAGGAAACTGCTGCCGCGCTGGAGGAGCTAACCTCGACTGTCGGCCAGAACGCCGAGAACGCAAGGGAGGCCAGTTCTTTGGCTCAAAAGGCGTCTGAGATCGCCATCAAAGGGGGGAGCGTTGTGGGCGATGTAATCGAACGGATGGCGGGAATTAACGAGTCGTCAAGACGGATTGTTGACATCATTTCCGTGATCGATGGCATCGCCTTTCAGACAAATATCCTCGCTCTCAATGCTGCCGTGGAGGCCGCTCGTGCTGGCGAACAGGGACGCGGTTTCGCTGTCGTAGCGTCTGAGGTTCGATCCTTGGCACAACGCTCTGCATCAGCTGCGAAGGAGATTAAATCGCTAATCGATGATTCCGTCCTCAAGGTAGAGGATGGCAGCGCACTCGTTGCCCAAGCAGGCACGACTATGGAAGAAGTGGTTGTCAGTGTTCAACGAGTGACCAATATTGTTCAGGAAATCAGTGTGGCAATCCTGGAGCAGACAGAAGGTATTGGTCAGATCAATCTTGCCATGGCGCAGATGGATCATGTGACCCAGCAGAATACTGCGCTCGTAGAAGAGGCGGCAGCAGCGGCCGGAACTCTCAAGGAGCAAGCAGGGACACTTCTTAATGTTGTTGGCTTCTTTAAAATTAAAGGCAACGATGGGTTGTCGCCTTAGTCTAAGACGGCAGGCGACGATGTAGGTTTGGAGCGACCACTGTTTTAGTCAAAGGCAATCGAAAAAATGCCCCTCCTTTGGAGGGGCATTCATTGTTCACCAATACTCGCCGGCAAGAGGTCAGATGTTGTTGAGTCTTCTTGCGGCTCAGTACGCTTAGAACCTATCGCCTTGCCCCTTCGAGCAAAGTCTTATGCTCAACCGCCGCTACCTGTGCGTCTGTCCGCTGAGTTGAAATGCCATCATCGAACATCTCATCGGCCATAGCTGTATCTGGGAAGCGTTCTGGATACAGGTGGCGCTCCGCAACCTTGGCGTCATAGGTGCCGGCCCACTTGGCCACCACCACGGTCGCCACGCTGTTGCCGATCGTGTTGCAGGTGGCAATGGCCATCGACATGAAGCGATAGACACCGAAGATCACCGCCAGGCCTTCGATCGGCAGCATGCCGGTTGAGGTCACTGTCGCCGCGAACACCACGAACGAGCCTCCCGATACCGTGGCTGCGCCCTTGGAGGTCAGCAACATCAGCAGCAGGATGCCGATCTGGTGGTCGAACGAGAGCGGCACACCATAAGCATGCGAGATGAACATCACGCCCATGGCCATGAAGATCGATGTGCCATCCAGGTTGAAGGCATAGCCGGTCGGCAGCACCAGGCCCACCGTCTGTTTGCCGCAGCCCAGGCGCTCCAGCTTGATCAGCAGGCGCGGCAAGGCGCTTTCCGACGACGCCGTGCCCAGCACGATGAAGATCTCATCCTTGATGTAGCGCAGGAAGCGCCACAGGCTGAAGCCGCTCAGGCGCGCCACTGCGCCCAGCACCACCACCAGGAACAGGATCACCACGCCGTAGAAGCTCAGCACCAGCTGCGTCAATGCAATCAGCACTGCCGTGCCGCTGCTACCCACGGAGTAGGCCACCGCGCCGAAGGTGCCGATCGGCGCCAGCTTCATGACCAGGTTGATGAAGGAGAACAGGATCTCGGAAATCTGGTCCAGCCCTTCATTGATCTTCACGCGCTTGCGCTCGGGAATGGCCAGGATACCAATGCCGGTCATGACCGCCAGCACCACCACCTGCAGCAGCTCGCCCTTGGTGAAGGCGCCGATGAAGTTATCCGGCACGATGTGGTGCAGGAACTCCAGGAAGCCTTGCGGTGCCGCTTTGGCCGCCATTACCGGCAACGCCGCGCCACCGGCGACGGCCGCCATGCCCTCGCCGATCTGCAGCACGTTGCCCGCCACCAGGCCCAGGATAAGGGCGAAGGTGGAGATCACTTCAAAGTAGACGATCGAACGCCAGCCGACGCGGCCCGCGCTTTTGACGTCGCCCGCGGACGCGATGCCGTGGACGATGGTCAAAAACACCAGCGGCGCCACCCCGCATTTGATGAGCGACAGGAACATGTCGCCCAGCGTTTTTAGCTGCGTCGAAAACTTAGGAAAGAGAAAGCCCACCGCGATCCCCAACACCAGCGAGAGCAGCACTTGCATGCCCAGCTTGCGGTACCAGGGAATTTTCTTCGGGGGAGCGATGATGTCGTCGTTGCGATCTTGTTGTGTGTTCATGGTTGTCTCTCCTCGCTCGCCGATCAGTTGTTGGCCGACAGTGCGATCGCCCGATCCACCATCTGCGGCGCCAGGCCGAGATAGTTGGCCGGATCAGTCATGCGGTCGATGGCGGCGCGGTCGAAATGCTCGGTCACGGCCGGCAAGGCAGCCAGTGCTTCGGCCAGCGTGCCACCCTTCTCATTGACGGTGCGGCAGGCGTCGTACACCACATCGTGCGCCTGCTGGCGGCCGATGTACGGCGCCATGCCCATCATCACCGCTTCGGCCACGATCAGGCCGCGGCTGATGCCGAGGTTGCGCTTCATCTGGTCGGTGTCGACGATCAAACCACCCAATGCAAACTTGGCCTGGTGCAACGCACCGGCGGAGAGGATGAAGCTTTCCGGAATCGCGATCCATTCGGCATGCCACGGGCCGGTGGCGCGTTCGAAGTCCTGCACCATGGCATCGACCATCAGGCCGGCATGCTGGCGCACGGCCTTGGAGGCGGCCAGCATTAGTTCACTGGAGATCGGGTTGCGCTTTTGCGGCATGGTGCTGCTGGCGCCGCGGCCCTTCACGAAGGGCTCATACACTTCGGCGAATTCGGTCGACGCCATGATCATGATGTCCAGCGCGATCTTGCCCAGCGAACCGGTCACCAGCGCCAGCAGGTTGATGGCTTCAGCAAAGCCGTCGCGCGCCACGTGCCAGGTCGTCGCGGGTACGCCCAGGCCCAGCTCTTCGGCCAGTGCCTTCTGCACTTTAAAGCCCTTCTCGCCGATCGAGGCCAGCGTACCGGCGGCGCCGGCGAATTCCACCACGGCCACGCGCGGACGCAGTTGCGCCAGGCGCTCCTGATGGCGGTCGAACATGGCCAGCCAGATCGCGACTTTGTAGCCGAAGGTCACCGGCAGCGCCTGCTGCAAGTGTGTGCGACCGGCCATCGGCGTGTCGCGGTGCTTCACCGCCAGGTCAGCCAGGATCTTGCGCAGCGCGCGGATGTCGCCGTCGATGATGTCCAGAGCATCGCGCACTTGCAGCGCCACGGCGGTGTCCATGATGTCTTGCGTGGTGGCACCCCAGTGCACGTAACGGCCGGCGTCGCCGCACATGGCGACCAGCTGGTGCACCAGCGGCAGGATCGGGTAGCCGACGATGTCGGTCTCGTGGCGCATGTGGTCGAAGTCGATGCGTTCGATCTTCGATTCACGGGCAATCGCGTCGGCGGCATCCGCCGGGATCACGCCGACGCGCGCTTCGGCCTTGGCCAACGCGACTTCGACGTCGATGTAACGCTGGATCAGGGAGTGGTCGGAAAAGATGTTGCGCATGGCGGCGGTGCCGAATGCGTCGCGGTACAGAATGGAATCGACGACGGTGCTCGCCGCCGGGATGAAGCCGGACATGATGTCTCCTCTTGATTGCTTGATAAGCCGGTCTGCGCCGATGTTGGCGCGATAACTGAACTAACCGGCAACTTAATATGTTCGAACATATTTAATTTAATATGTCCGAACATATAAGGCAAGTTTTATTTCGGCGTACAATCGCGACATAACAAATTAACGCCATGAAAAAGCTAGCTACCAAGCCACACTTCGCCGAGATCGCCCAAGCCCTGACAGAGGGCATCTCTACCGGCCAGTACCCCGTCGGGAGTGTGTTGCCAGGGGAGCTCGACTTGTGCTCGCTGTACAACACAAGTCGACACACCATCCGCGCGGCCTTGCACGAACTGCAGCAGCTGGGGTTGGTGTCGCGCAAGAAAAATGCGGGGACACGAGTGGAGTCGGCCACGCCGAAAAATGACTTCCGCCCCTCACTAGGCTCGCTAGAGGACCTGGTGCAGTTCGGTACGACAAATGTACGGGTCGTGCAAAGCGTTGAGGAGTTGGTGGTCGGTAGTGCCTTGGCCAAGAAGCTGGGTTGTAACGGCGGTACTGCATGGCTGCGCTTTTCCAGCATCCGGGCCGACAGCGGCAATGGCAAGCCGGTCGGCTGGACCGATGTCTACATCGATACGCAATACGCGGCTATTGAAGAGATGGTGCGCGAAGAGCCGGACACGCTCATCAGCACACTGATCGAGCGTCGCTACGGCCGGCGCGTGGCTGAAATCCGGCAGGTGGTGCGTGGCATCCTGATCGAGCACCCAGCAGCCGATGCGCTGGGCGTCACGCCGGGGAGCGCCGGCCTAGAGATAATTCGACAGTACATTGATGCCGCGGGACAAATTTTCGAGATATCTGTTTCCACTCATCCATCGGATCGCTTTGTCATTTCGATGAAATTAGAGCGCTCCGTTGCTGCTACCTAATAAGGCAAGTGCTTGAGGGGCTTCAGGATGGAATGCTACTCGTTGAATTGAGATGTTGAGGCAAGACCTCGATATCGTATGCGTGGCGCAGGGTGCGCCCGAGTGCTGGGTCTTCCAGCTCGATTTCAAACCGGAGTGCGCCGCGTACGCCACCAATGGCGGGTAATGTGCCGCAAAAGAGCGCGGCGCCATCGTCAGCGACACCGGTGCTTTCCCAGAGCGCTAATAAGGATTGCGGGGAAAGCATACTATTCACACTTCCCTCTTGATAGAGCACTTTGCTTCCATCAAAAGAAACAATATATGACCGTAGGCGGAGGGAGTCCCAGTGACTCAAAAGATCGTCAAATGCCCACCACTCATTGCTAACGGGTTTATCGCACACCTGCTTAGATAGGGATGCATTTTGTGCTTCCAGTGCGCGATCAGTGTGATCGGAGCCTACTCCCACCCAGAGTCGACCGCCGAACTTCAACATGACAAATTCGGCTTCGCCGCTGGTCTGGTCGCCGATCACATCGATTTTGGAAGCGGTGGTGAGCCGCTGTGCTGCGTTTCTATAGAACATAGGAAGTGATGGCGGACGAGGGATCCCCATAGCTTCCAATTCGGCGAGTCGGCCCTCCATAGCTGCACGATCTCGGCCAGTCCAGCTGGCGATTACCAGTTGCTTCGGCGTGATTGCATGTGTTTCCGTCGACGCCTTTGAGACTAATCTCAGTTCCATTTTATTTTCGTCTTGTGGGTGATGGCTGCGTTCAGTTCAAAGGCGACATGCTCACTCAGCGGCTGGATTTTCCGTCAGGCCACGCAGCAGACGATCACGTGTGTGTTCCGAATGCTTGCAGGTCAGTTCAACGAAAGCATCGGCGTCGCCATTTACAAACGCCTGAGCCAATAGGGTGTGTTCTTGTTGAGCCTGGTGGAGATCGCCGGTCAGCCTCACTTCGGTGCGGATATACGGCTCGATGATTCCACGTAGGTTATCCAGTGCACGCATGTGGTGCGGGCGGCTTGCGGGCATCAGCAGCGCATTGTGAAAATCCTTGTTCAACTCAAACCAGTGCGCAACGTCGGCATCACTGGTCTTTGTCGTCAAGTTAGCCATTTCGCTCAGTACAGCGTAGACGCGAGCGATGTCGGCCGGCGTGCGACGTGAGATGGAATGACGAGCAAGCTCACTCTCTAATAGGCGGCGCAGATCGAATGCTTCTTCGATCTCTTTAGGATCCAAGGTGGCGACAGCGTAGCCGCGCCTCGGTTGCAAAACCACCATTCCCTCGGCCTCTAGTCTAGGCAGCGCTTCGCGCAAAGGGCTGCGGCTTACGCCCAGTCGCTGTGCGACCTCCTCCTGACGCAGTACCTGACCCGGCGTGAAGATGCCATTCAAGATCGCATTGCGCAGTTCGCGGTAGACCATTTCTGGCAGCGACAGTGCGCTCGAACCATTAACAGGAGTTTCCATAGGGTTGAGAGTAATCAGGACTCATTAATTTTATCACGGGCGCAAAATAATTTTGTATAAAATCCAGCTGCCATTTATGGCATGACGTTTGCTTGTATAAATTTTGCACCGTTTATGAAAAGGTGTCGAATTTGCCGTAATGCCTTTGTTTATAAGGATAAAGCGACATTTATGGCGCTCTGCACAATAAGATGTAATTGTGTTTCGAACCAATTTGTATAAAATCCACAAAACCATCCAACCACACGTTGTATGTAATTTTTCAGGTGTGAGCTGTCTCCTTTTTGTTGCATCAACTGTAAGGAAGTTATGACTCAACTCGTTGAATACTGTAACCCGCCAGGTGCGCTCATGCGCCAGTGGATGCATTCCAAGACAGGCGGCATTACCGAATGCCCTGCTTGGGCGAACGAGCGTGTGGCTACCGTCGTAGAGCGCATGGAAGCTTCGTGTCGTCTCCAAATGTACTTCCCCAATGCACCACTTGTCGCAGACCGGCGCCTCCAGGATTTCTTCCTGAGCGAAGGCGCGTCTGTCGACCGGGCCGCAACCCAATAAACCATCCCTATAAATCACTTCCAGAGAGTAGACGCTGATGACTGAAGAAAGCTTTGAATTTGAAGGGGTGCCGGTAACCTACTATCGCGTGGGTAGCGGCGCTCCTTTGCTGATGTTGCATGGATCGGGGCCTGGCGCGTCCAGCCTGGGCAACTGGCGCACGGTCATGGGGCCGTTGTCCGAGCGCTTCGAGATCTTTGCTATGGATCTCATTGGCTTCGGTAAAAGTGGCCGTAAGCCGGCTGCTCCCTATTTTGACTACGACATGTGGGTACGCCAAGCTCAAGCCATGCTTGCTCGTATCAATGGGAAGCGCGTCGGAATCATTGGCCATTCACTGTCGGGATCTATCGCGCTGAAGCTTGCATCGATGGAAGACCGCGTGGCCGCCGTTCTTACTACCGGCACCATGGGCGGCACCTTTACCATCAATGAACTGACTCGCCGTGTTTGGACCGGACCCCGCAATCGCGAGGACCTGGTGCAAACACTGAGCGGCATCATTTTTGACACCTCTGTAATCGACGAAGCCTATTTGGCCGCGCGTGAACCGGTCGTGTTCGCTCCTGGTTATGCGGATTACTTCGACTCCATGTTCCAGGGTGAAAAACAGCAATATGCCGATGCCGCCAAGCTGGACGCGACCACGCTTGAACATGTGCACTGCGCTGTACGCCTCTTGCATGGTCGCGAAGACCTCGCATTCCCGATCTCGTGTTCGTACGAGATCGCCAAAGCACTTCCTCAAGCGGACGTTCTGACGCTGTCCAAGTGCTCCCATTCCGTTGCCTTTGAGCGTACCAGCACCTTCTTGGCGCAGGTTAACGAGTTCATGGGCACCCATCTGAATTGACTCTAGAAAGGCAATCCCATGCAACAGAAAAAAGGTTATTTGCTCAAGGGCCGTGTTATCGACGGTACTCTCAATCCTCCCATCGAGAACGGGGCAGTTGTCGTCGAAGGTGAGCGCATCAAGTGGGTTGGTGCCGTTAACCAACTCCCTCAGCAGTACGACGAGAGCTCCTATGAAGTCGTCGCGCTGCCTGACCGCTCAATCATGCCGGGCCTGATTGATGGTCATACTCACATTTCCTTCGGCGAATCTCGCTCCGAAGAGGAGAACGCACTTTATACGCCACCGGAGTTCCGCACACTCAAAGCGATGTACTACGCCAAGAAGGTGCTGCAGGCGGGTGTGACCAGCTGCTTCGATGCCGCGACAACTTATAACGTAGCTCAGGCTGTACGCGATGCAATCGACACAGGGATGTTCGAAGGCCCTCGCTTCACCGTGTCGGGCAAGCAGATCACCAACCACCAAGGCCTGGAAGATTCTTTCCCGAGCTGGATGGAGTTTCCGGTCGGGCAAAGTGCGGTGCTGGTCAAGAACAAGGATGATCTGATCGAGGCAATTCGCCTGCAAGTAAAAGAGGAAGTTGATGCCATCAAGGTCTCCGGCTCCAACGACAACTTGATTACTCCTGATGCGCTGGGAGCCTCGGCTTTCACCTACGAAGAACTGAAACTGATTGCCGACGAGGCTCATCGCCTGGGTCGACTGGTCAGTACACATGCCCGGTCGCGCGACTCGGCGCTAGATGCCGCGCGTGCGGGCTTCGACAACCTGTTCCATGCATCCTATATCGATGACGAAGGTATCGAGGCCTGCCTGAAGAATAAGGTTGTAATCACTCCAACGCTGACGCTGCTGGTGAATCTGGTAGGGGCCAATCCCGTCGATGCCGGCGCGTCTGGCAAGAGCGCGTTCCAGCGCGAAATCGATGCGGCATCTGAGAACCTGACCCGTGCGTATAAGGCCGGCGTGCCCATCATCGCTGGCAGCGAGAGCGGATGGTCGCCGGTTCCGTACGGTCAATGGCACGCCAAGGAAATGGAAATCTTCGTGGATCTGCTGGGTATGACCCCGCTGCAGGCCATTCATGCCAATACCCTGGCCGCCACTGCCCTGATCAAGCGCTATGGCCACGAGATCGGCAAGCTCGAAGCTGGTCGCTTCGCCGACATCCTGGTGGTCCCGGGCGACCCGACCAAGGACATCAAAATCCTGCAGTTCCCGAAACGCTTCGACTACATTTTCAAGAGCGGCAAGCCAATTGATCGTACGCCGCCGCAACCGCGTAAACGCAAGTGGTACGAGCGTACCAAGATCTTCCTCGATGGTCTGTACGAATTCGACGAGGAAACTGGTGCAGGGAAGCTGACGAAATAATTAATAAATTCCAGCGGCGATCGGACTTCGAGCAGCCCGCCCGCTGGATCTTCAATCGCTCGGAGGAGATTCAAGTGATTCGTATCAACCGTATTGCATCGAAGTCCCTGCGTCGTACCCTGACTGTCTGCGCATTATCCATTGCCGCTGCTTTTTCCGGCATCAGCCCCGCCCAGGCACAGACACAAGACCGTTTGGCAGGTCTTGTTCAACCAATCAAGTCGGACAAGCCGTTCAAGATCGGCGTGGCAGTCGTGCACCTGCAGGATGATTTCTACAAGGGCATCGTCTACGGTATCGAAGACGAAGCCAAGCAGGTCGGCGCGGAAGTGGTTCAAGTGTCTGTCGCCGGCGCCTATGGCAACGTGCGTGAGCAGTTCGCTCAATTGGAGGCACTGAAAGCACTGAAGGTCGACGTCGTGGCAATCGCCGCGGCCTCGTTCAGCGGCTATGACAACGCCCTGAAGGCGCTTAAAGACGCCGGCATCAAGGTGATGGCTGTGGGTATTCCTGTCGGAAGCAAGCACGTCGATTTCGGCGTTGCCCAAGATGATCAGGATATCGGTCGCGCCCTGGCCAAGGAGATCTGTGGCAGTGGCAAGTTGGGCAAGGTCCTGACGATCCCCGGACCGGCTGGTGCTGAATGGGCTCGCTTGCGCTACGTGGGCTTCACCGAGCAAGCCAAGAAGTGCCCAGGCCTTGACGTCATCCCGGGTGCGTTCGGTGGTTCGCTGACCCTGCAATACGGCCTGTCCCAGACATCCGACCTGCTGCTGCGTCAGCCGGATGCAAAGTACGTCTACACCCCTGTGATCGCTCTGGGCATGGGTGCAGCGCAAGCAATCCGCCAGCAACGTAAAGACGTAAAGGTCGTTTCCAGCTCGATGGTGAAGGAGTCGATCCCGATGGTGAAGGACGGTCGCTTCCTGGGCGTTGTCTCGGAGCCTGGCATCATCATGGGCCGCTTGGCTGTGCAATTCGCCGCACGCCAGATTTCGGGCAAGCCCACTCCTGAGCTGAAGGCCGCGGACAGCAACTATCCGTATGCCTACTTCAACGTTCCCCCGGTGCTGATCACGCCGGCCAACGCTGATAAGCACCCGTACGGCATCTACGAGATTCCGCCCGAAAACTGGAAGCTGCCAGCAGTTCGTTGAGGTCATCATGATCAAGGTCACTAATCTCACGAAACGCTTCGGCGCCACGGTCGCATTGTCGAACGTGTCGGCGGAGTTCAATGCTGGGGAAGTGCATTGCCTGTTGGGCGAGAATGGTGCGGGAAAGTCTACAATCGGAAAGATCGTCAGTGGGCTGTACCAGCCCGATGATGGTCAGATCGAAGTCGATGGCCAAGTGCAGACCATTGCGAGCCCCAAGGCGGCGCACAAGCTCGGAATTGCCATTTGCTACCAGGAACTCTCGCTGGCCAAGCATCTTTCGGTGCGAGCCAATCTCTGCCTGGGCTCTGAAACGTTCAAGTTGCCATTCACCCGAGTGGACAACAAGGGCGAAAAGGAGCGAGTCAGCGCAGTGCTGCGCAAACTCGGGCTGGACGTCGACATGGAGCAGATGGTCGGCCAATTGCCGGTGGCTCAGCAGCAGCTGATCGAAATCGGCAAAGCATTGATGCAGAATCCGCGCGTAGTCATCTTCGACGAGCCAACAGCAATGCTTGGTGCGGTGGAAAAGCGGAAATTTCTGGATGTGCTGGAGCAGCTACGCAAAGAAGGTGTTGCCGCCATTCTGGTCACCCACCACATCGAAGATGTGATGGCCGTGAGTGATCGCGTCACCATCATGCGTAATGGCAAAGTGGTCGACAGCTTCGCGATGACGCCAGAAATCACCGCCGAGATCATGGTGGAGCGGTTGACCGGAAAGAAGCGTGAACGCCTCCAGGCGCTTCCTACCGAGCGCCCAGTGTCTGATAAGCCGTCTCTGATCATCGAGAAGCTGCGCTGGCGCAATCGCGTTTCTCAGCCGATTCGCGTGCATCGTGGGCAGATCATTTCGCTCTACGGCGTGGTCGGCTGTGGTGCAGAGATCATTATTGGTGCACTGGCCGGCCAAGCGCCGGCGCCGCATTTGCGCATTGTCTTGGGCGAGAAGGAATTCCAGCCCAAGAGCGCTGCGCAAGCGTTGAGGAGCGGTGTCGCCTATCTGCCATCTGGACGAGCAGCAAACTGCATTCTGCCAGCGCGCTCCATTATGGAGAACCTGACTCTTGGTACGTTGCATCACCACGCCAAGGGTGGCCTGATCGGCCGTTCCGCTGAGGCAACCTATGCTGATACGACCTTGCGCAATGCTGGCGTGAAGTTCGCGGATGCGTCACTTCCGATCACCAGTCTCAGCGGGGGGAATCAGCAAAAGGTCCTCCTGGCACGCGCCATGGCTGCCGCGCAAGAACTGCTGGTGCTCGAAGAACCCAGTGCTGGCGTCGACATCGACGCCAAAGCACAGATTCATGAGCGGATTCGTGAAGCAGCAAATAAAGGCGTGACGGTCGTTGTGCTGTCCAGTGATCTCGAAGAGACCATTTCACTCAGCGATGTGATCTATACGATGTACCGATCAGAGGTAGCAGGGATCTATGAAAATCCTGACATCTCCGATCAGCCATCCATTATCGCCGACGTGCTGGGTCAACGCTCCCCTGGCACCAGCCCCGATATCGCGGCTGCCGCCTAGAGGCTATTTCAGCATAAGAGAGTTCTGGCCCAGTCAGTTCGACTCAACTTATCCACAATGCAATCTCCACCGACCCTGTGGCACTCCACACCTGGTCATAGGGTCGACTTTACCTAAAAGGTCATTCAACATGACAATCTCCATATCTTCTCAAGGCAAGGGCTCGTCTATGTCTAAGATGCGCGTCAACCCAGGCGATCTGGTTCTGCCCTTGTTTATCGTGGTCTTGGCCACGATTGCCGGTGTTCTCCAGCCGCGATTCTTCTCGGTGGATAACTTCCTCAATCTCAGTCGTCAGCTGGTTCCTCTGCTGATCATCTCGCTGGGCCAGGCACTGGCCATCATCCGTGGCGGTCTCGATCTGTCGGTCGCATCGGTATTGTCTCTGGCCGGCGTGGTCGGCGTCATCGCCATGAAAACCCTGGGTGTTCCAGGCGGCATCGCGGTCATGCTGCTGGTTGGTGCCGCCGCAGGCACCGTTTCGGGATTCATCATTGCTTACCTGCGTACGACGCCGTTGGTCGTGACGTTGGGCATGATGTCGATCGCGCAGGCCTTTGCGCTGATCATCGCCGGCGGCGTGCCGATCTATGACATTCCCCAGAGCTATGGTGACTTGATCGGCTTCGCCGATGTCGCCGGCGTTCCGTTGATGACCTGGATCGCGATCGCCGCGTTCCTGAGCGTGTGGTTCTTGCTGTCGCGTACCGTGTTTGGCCGTTACGTCTATGCGATCGGCTCCAATGCTTCTGCGGCAGCGAAGTCCGGCCTGAACGTGCCGTTCTACACCATGCTGGTCTACACCTTGTCCGGTCTGTGTGCCGGCTTAGGTGCCGTCGTACTGACCGCCTGGGTAGGCTCAGCCCAGCCAGTGGCAGCACCCAATATCACCCTGGAGTCTCTGGCCGCAGTGGTTCTCGGTGGCGTGGCGCTGACCGGTGGTAGCGGCAGCGTCTGGCAAGTCTTCCTGGGTGTGCTGGTGCTGACGCTACTGTCTAACATGATGAACATGCTGGGCCTGTCGGCCTACTTCCAGACATTGGCCGTCGGCGTCGTGATCATCGTGGCAGTGGTGCTTGATCGCTTCCGCCGGGTCCAAAAGGACTGATAAACACTGGCCTAGACCAACCGTTGGCTGTCTCAGCCACGGAGAGAAAAGACGCTGTTCTCGCTCATGGTGAACACTGTCGCTTGGGAGATGGAGATCCGGTACTCCATCTCCTTTTTTACGTCTGGATCATCTCGGTCGCTTACTTGGCAGGCTCTGCAATCTTAATCACTGGGATTAACGCAAACAACAACAGCGCAGCGATGCCAATAAATGCAGTAGGAAGAGTTGTCAGCTGCGCCGCGTAGCCAATCAGCGCAGGGCCCATCAAGATTCCAAGATATCCGACCATGCTTGCAGCTGCGATCGCATGGGAAGCAGGCATGATGCGTTGGCGGCCCAGAATAGTGAAGAGAACGGGCACAATATTGCCGGCGGCTAGGCCAGACAGAGCCATGCATCCGAGCACGATAGGAAACGGCTCCGCAAACGAAGCGACAATGAAGCCTGCCGCGGTGAATGTCATGCCGATCATGAGAGTCCGGCCTTCACCGATCAGTGCAACAAGTCTATCTCCAACAAGGCGGCTGGAAGTCATCGCCACGGCGAACACGGCGTAGCCACTCCCTGCGATAGACACGTCGACGTGTTTGACATGAGTGAGCAGAATGGCCCCCCAATCGAGCATGGCGCCTTCGGCCAGGAACGTGATCAACGCTAATACACCCACGATCAGAACAATCCCACGGGGCACGACGAGCAGTGGTGCTTTTTCGGCCGAATGTGTTGCTACAAAGCCTGGAAATGCCCAAACGATGCTGACCAGAATCACGGTTGCTGCGGCGAAGCCGGCCAGCAGTAAATCAGCACCACAAGCAATTAGAACGGTCATGAAGCTCACACCTAGCAGCCCCCCGACGCTATACATGCCATGGAATCCTGACATGAGCGGCGCCTTGGCCATGGTCTGAATTTCGTTGCCATGAATCCCCGCCGCGACGTCAATTGCGCCAATCGATGCGCCGAAGAGGAGAAGACTCGCACCGAGCTCGGTAGCTGTAGGAACAAAGGTCAGCAAAGGCAAGGCGATAACGAGACCGATTGCACCCAGGACGATGACAAACTTGCTGCCCAAACGGGCTGCAAGAGCTCCAGCGGTTGGCATGCCGATGACGGCACCTAGTCCGAGGCAGAGAAGGATGGTTCCCAAGAGCGCCGAGTCTGCTTGGATTCGGGCTTGAGCAAACGGTACCAGCGGCGCCCAGCACGATAGGCTGAAACCAGCAATAAAAAACGAAAGGCGCGTCGCGCGCTTGCCGCCCTTGAGGATCTGGCGTTCCTCAGCGGCGCTCCGCTTTTTACGGATATCGGGATTGTCATTGAGGGTGGTAGTGCTTTGAGATGCGTTCATTTGTACACCGAATATTTGAAATAAATACCATTTGAACTTTAACAAAGCCTCCGAGATGGTTCTGTCGATATAAGGACTAATTATGTCGATAACCCGCCAAACGTTGCGGCGCACAAAAAAGCCCGCGTAAGCGGGCTTTTTCGAGATTCTGATGCCTTACATTTTGTAGTTCAGGGTCAGCATGAAGTTGCGCGGCTCCCCATAAAGCACCTGGCCGTAGAAACCGTTCATCAGGGTGTACCGCTTGTCGAACAGGTTGTTTACGTTCAGGCTCAGGTCCACATTCTGGTTGATCTTGTAGCGACCGAGCAACGATACAAGAGCATACGGCTGCTGAACAACGTTAGTGGTGCCGCTCGGGCTTGAGCTGCTTTGATAGCTCATGCTCTGCCAATTCACACCTCCACCGACGGTCAGATTGTTCAGATCACCGTCGAAGCGATAGGTCGAGAACAAGCGAGCGGTCGTACGCGGCAGAGTGGTGCTCAGTCTAGCTCCCTTTGAGTCAGACGCCGTGAAGTGGGAGATCCCCAGCGACAGGTTCCAATTGCGCAGGAGCTCGCCCTGGATCTCGAAGTCATAGCCTTGTGACTTGGTGCCTTGAGCTGCATAGTAAGCTTGGGTCCCGTCCGGCAGACGCTGGCCAGTATCAGACTGTGCCACGTTGTCCAGGCGAGTATCGAAGACCGACAGCGAAGCGTTGACGCGACCGTCGAGATACTCGCCCTTCAAGCCAACTTCCTTGTTCTTGCCTTTGGTCGGGGCTAATACCTGATTGTTGCGATCACGGTAGTTCTGGGGATTGAAAATCGCGGTGTAGCTGGCGTAGGCAGTGTAAGTCTTGTTCAGGTCATACAAGATGCCAACGTATGGCGTGACTTCACCGTTACGGCGATAGTTGAAGGTCGTCGTAGTCGATTTCTGGGCAATGTCATAGCGGCTCACTCGGCCACCTACGATCACTTTCAAAGGGTCAGCCAACGAGAAGCGAGCGGCGCCGTACAGGCCACTCTGCCGGATCACAGTGTCAGTGGGCTTATAGCCGTATGCATCCCAATCCGGTTCAGGATAATGACCAGACCAGTTGTAAAAGTTGCCGATGGCTGTCGTGGGGTAGATGTAGCCTGTGCTCTCGTCGTTCGTGGTCCGCTTCGATGTCATGGCGCCGATTACAAGTTCGTGGTTGCGGCCGAACAAGCTGAAGGGACCTGTAGCCATCACGTCGATGCTGTCCTGCTTGATTGATGTGTTTTGGCCGAGTGCGGTAGCAGTCATGCCCAAGCCAGTGGTTTGGTTAGGATAGCCGCTTACCGAGAAATATCGCGCGTGAGAGTTGACCCGCTGTTGATTGAAGATGGCCTTGCCGGTCCAACCGTTATCGAAGAAATGTTCCAGACTGGCGAAGCCATTGGAGATGGTGTTCTCGTAACGGCTCCAGTCAGTAGCCGGCGACTTTGAGACATCCCAATTGGTCGAAGTACCGTTGCTGAACCAAAGCGGCAGGCCGGCCCATGTGGTTCCACGAGGTTTGATGTCTTGATAGTCATAGCCCACGCTGAGTATGGTGCTCGATGTGATATCCGCCTCAATGATTCCGTACGCTCCTTCTCTGCGCTGACGGTAGTAGTCGAGGTAGGAATGGCGATCTTGGTACAGGCCGACGAATCTACCTCGGACGGTACCCTCCTTGTTCAGCGGTGTAGAGATGTCGGCCACGGCACGGTAGTTGTCCCAAGAGCCGGCGCTGACCGAGGCAGAGGCCGAAAACTGCTTAGTGGGCCGCTTACGTATCAGGTTGATTGACGCCGATGGGTTGCCGGCGCCGGTTAGCAGACCCGTTGCGCCGCGAACCACCTCAATGCGGTCATAGAATGCCGTGTCAAGGAAACCAGAGCCATTGACCGAAGTTGTCGGAATTCCGTCGAATTGGTAACTGTCGATCTGGAAGCCGCGGGAATAGTAGTTCACGCGCTCGGAATCGTAGGCGCTTGCCGAGATGCCAGTCGCATTTTGCAGTACAGATTGCACTGAAGTCAGTTGCTGATCATCCATGCGTTGGCGCGTCATCACAGAGACCGACTGTGGCGTTTCTCGGATCGACAACGGTAACTTTGTAGCTGCCGCTGTTTGACCAGTAGTGTAAGAGCCCGTGTGCTCAGTCTCTGCACCAGGTGCCGTACCGGTAACGGTAACGGTGCCCAGCGAATTCTCGGTGGTGGAACTTCCCTCCGAAGAGGTCACTTGCGCCATTGCAATAGCTGGAATAGCTCCAGCCACCAATGCGACATTCTTTATAATCTTAATGCGACTCATTATCATCCCCTGTTTGACAGAGGGCGATTGTCTTAAATTATCGTTACATGAAATGCCGCTACTTCGACAAAAACTAGCGGAAATCCGTCAATTTGGTCACTCCAGGCCATTGAGTATGGGGCCGCAGTGGACGATTGGATCTACGATAGATGCGAAATTTCTGACGTCTGCTTTTTATGCGACGCCTCGGGGGCACTCACAAGAAGAGAGATATGAGCGACATAAATTACTGCATCTTGGTACCAGGAGCTTCGGGATCTGTAACACCCCTACAAGGTTTTAATGAAGAGATTCCTGATCCGGAATTTTTGGCGCTGTTGGCTGCCGTGACGGTCGCACCGAACAGAGCCTTTGAGATATTTATGGATCACGCGGAGTTTCTAGAGCAGCGAAGAGAAGGATCGAAGAAATCTATTGTCGTCACAGGCGCTGAACTAGAGGGGCACGTACACGTTGCCTTTCCAGGCATATCGATAGTAATCGCGCCAAGGAAACACATAGAAAAGGCAAAGACCGTAGTAAAAGAGGCAGGACTTGTTGCAATTATCTTGTCTACTGTTACCGAAGAAGACGTGATCAATATTTTCGATCGTGATTACAGTGATCCCACTTTCCTGGATGAGGAAATTTTTGGAAAGCTAAAGACGTTCGAAGAATTCGCAGGGAAGGATTGGCCGGCGCTCCGTAAGCCCTATGCCGTCAACCTTGACCTCAAGTCACGGGGCAACGGAACGGTGAGGACCAATGAATACCTTCTTCTATCGTTGGGATTCAAGTTCTCCGGTCGAGAAGATATTTTGGGAGACATTCAGTTATACATTGATGCAATCAATACAGTGCTCGCCAAAACGAAAGAGGTCGTCTATGGCAACGAACCTTTACCTGACTTAGTCCTGTTTACTCCTGGGATCGCATCCTATCTTTATGACGTCAGGTCACGTGGATGGAATGCCATCCTCAGAAAGGTGGCTATTCCTGCACATCGTACATTTATCAAGGATGGTTTAATTAGGAATAAAGGGTACGCTGGCTTCAAGATCGAGTTTGATGATGGACTTCCGATGCCGCAGGAAGACCCTATTGTGGCTGGCATATTGAGTGTTCGGGCAAACGAAGTCATGGCGACTTTGGCCTCGATATCTCTATTGTGTGCGTCAACAGCAGCTATTCCCTTGCGACTTCCGAGCGAAGTGAATCTGCTGAGGAGCCTTCTGGTCGAGATTCAGTCCTTCCACGGCAGAAGTGACAACAAAGCCTATCGCCTTTTACAGGAAAAGTATCTTGAATATGCTGGCCGATTAAATGCTGCTGCGGCCCCATTCAAAGACATCATCGAACAGAGCTCCACCATCACGATTAGTAGCGATGTTCCACTGGAATGGATGACCATCGATGGTGTGCCACTGATGATCTCGCACGAGGTTTCCCGAATTCCTATGACACCAGGGAATATGCTGATGCAGTTTTCAGCAATCGGGCCGACAGTGGTCATTCCTCGGTCTTCTTTGCTTAAGGTGTTGGTGATTCGATCTTTTAAAAAAGATGATCCGATAAGAACCTTCTTGGAACAGTCTGTGTTGCACTACAAGCTGGACAAGATGTCAGTTACTTTCGTCGACGTGAACACCAAGCAGGACGCCATTGAAGCGCTGAATCAATTCGATGGTTATGTGGTTGTTTTCGACTGCCATGGCACCCATAGCGGAAATACTAGCCATGGATGGCTCCAAATTGGTGAAGAGCAGCTGGACACATGGCAGCTTGCAGGTGTTGCGAAAGTTCCTCCAGTTGTAATTCTCAGCGCTTGTTCGACATCGTCGGTGACAGGTTCGCATGCTTCTGTCGCAAATGGTCTCCTAAGATCTGGTGCTTACACTGTCGTCGGGACTTTTTTGGACGTAGATGCTATCAAGTCGTCGGCATTTGTCGGGAGAGTTCTTTGGCGACTGCAGGCATTCTTGCCGGCGCTTCGTTCTTTAGGTTTCGATACAGTGACCTGGCGAACGATGATGAGCTTGTTCCTTCGGATGGCCTACGCAACAGATATCCTGCGTTATTGCGAGCAGATAGGGCTGATCAATGCAGCACAATATAGAGAGATCCACATCGCTGCGAATCATCAAATTAATTTAGCTAACCCGCATTGGTACCGAGGGATGATCGCTGAACTCGTTAAAAAGTCGGGGAGATCAGAGGAGGAGATTCTGGCCCGGCTGCAATCGGAAGCTGCATTTGTGGAAACGATGCTCTATTGTCAGCATGGTCGACCTGAATTGATTGAGATTGATCTTCATGGATAGCGATCAATCAGGTGATCTCATCGCACATAAAAATTGCGACTTTCTTGAATAAAATTTTTTGCGCTCATAGCGCGATCGTTGGATCATGTCGACGCATTCACTACCCAATCCAGATCTCTGCACTCCTATTGTCGTTGGTCGTGTTGACCAGTGCTCTCCTGAAAGGCCGGAGCCGCATCGGCATCAGCGTTACCAGTTCATGTGCGCCACCACAGGGGTCGTTCACTTGTGGACATCACAAGGGGAATGGGTACTTCCGCCAAGTAGGGCTGTTCTTATCAAAAGCCAGACCGACCATTCTTCATGGGTGACAAAGCCGGCTGAAATTAGGACCCTATACATCGACGAGAAGGTGGCACCGGATCTCGGTGAGTACAACTGTGCCCTTGTCAATGTTTCGCCCTTGATGCGTGAGCTGATTACCGTATGTGCGGACCTGCCTTGGAATTACGAAGCTGATTCGAAAGCCGCTCGCATGGCCCAGGTTCTCATTGACCAGATTCAGGAGGCGGCACAGGCACCTGTGGCCGTTCCTCTGCCACAAGATCCGCGGGCAGCCAGAATCGTGGAGACATTAAGGCTTGACCCAGGCAACAAGGAGCCGCTGTCTGAGCTTGCCAAGCAAGTAGGTGCGAGCACTCGTACGATTGAGCGTCTCTTCCTCAAAGAGACGAGAATGACATTTGGCGCCTGGCGTCACCGACACCGCCTCGTGACGGCTGTGAGCCGGTTGGCGTACGGAGAGCAAGTCAACAGCGTGGCTCTGGAGGTTGGATATGAATCGACTTCCAGTTTTATCGCTGCATTCCGAGCCACTTTCGGTACGACACCGGCGCGGTATTTCAAAGCGTGAGCGATAGCTGAGGCACGGTCCAAGCAAATTCCCCTGAGGGGAGCGATATAATCAGAAATTATGTCGATCATCCGCCAAACCGATCCGGACTTAGCCGCTGCGCCACTCGTTGGCCAGGCCGAGCTATGGCCACCCGGAAGCATGGCACCGCATCACCATCAGCGACATCAGTTGATGTACGCGGCCACTGGCGTCGTGCATGTGCTGACGGCGGTGGGAGAATGGGTTCTCCCACCAAGTAGAGCGATATGGATTAGCGGGAGCACTGAGCACGAGCTCATTGCGAAGCGACATACCGATACCCGAGTGCTCTACATCGATACTTCGACATACCAAATGCCCGTCGGGGAGTACTGCGTGGTAATTGGCGTGACGCCACTTGTACGCGAGCTTATCTCAGCATGTACTGAGCTGCCCTGGGACTATCAGGTCGAGAGCCCAGAAGGACGTCTGGCGCAGGTTCTGATCGACCAGATCCGTGCATTGCATCAAGACTCAGCCGATCTGCCTCTACCGTCCGATCCACGAGCACTTCGAATCGTCGACATTCTTCGAAGAGAGCCCGCAAACCGGGAGCCGCTATCTGAATTGGCCTCGCGGGTCGGAGCGAGTCCGCGAACCATTGAACGACTCTTTCAAAAAGACACCCATCTTTCCTTTGGCATCTGGCGCCAGCGCATGCGACTTCTCATTGCCATCGAGCGCCTGGCCTATGGAGAGAGCGTCACAAATGTGGCACTAGATGTAGGCTACGAATCAGCATCGAGTTTTGTTGCCGCGTTTCGCTCCGTCTTCGGTAACACGCCGGCGCGATACTTTAAGACATAGCCTGACCTGAATTAAGAGCCAAATGACCTAATTTGAGTATCGAGCATAAGGGCTGTTGTAGTTAAATACATATCGTAAATAGGAATCATTGCTAAATATACGATATGTCTACTGAACGTCCCCCATACCAACTTTATCCCGTCACCGTAAAGCGTACGCAACTGGTCGCGCCACATATGAAGCGCGTCACCATCGATGGCAGTGCTCTTCCCCCGCTCAGGCCGGAATTGCCTGCACAGTGGCTGAAGATCTTTGTTCAAACACCTGATGGCAGCCGCAGCGTGGGGCGTGCATATACGATTCGGCATGTGAACTGGGCCACCAACGAGCTCGACATCGATATGTTTCTCCATGGCGACACAGGCCCAATCTCTGCGTGGGCGGAGCGCGCTGTAGTGGGCGACCGGCTGGAGATAAGCAATGTGCATCCTCGCAGTGGCTTCCCGATTGAATATGAGGTTAAGCACTATCTCCTACTAGCAGATGAGACGGGACTGCCGGCGGTCGGCGCCATTTTGGCGGCGCTGCCCGATCATGCCAGCGCAATTGTCATCGCAAAGATTGCCAATCCGTCAGAAGAGATTTTTTTCGCTAGTGCCGCGAAAGTAGTCGTCAAATGGATCTACCGTGATGTCGAATTTGAACAAGAAGCGTTTGAGGCTGTATTGGCGCAAACGCAAATTTACTCTGACGCCAAGGTGTTGGTCGCAGCCGAATCATCGGATGTTAAAGGTATCCGAAAGGTCTTGGCTGAGCGCGGAATTAACCGGGCGAACGTAGATGCTTCAGGGTACTGGAAAAAGGGAGAGGCAAACCACAAAGACGATAGCGAGTGATCTGATCGCCTCTGTGAAGAATGCTGGCTTATAGCGATTATTTTCGTTCGAGCCAACGCTTAAACACATCACGTACGCTACCAGGTACATGCGCTGGTGCTGCATAGCATGGTGTCATCCGCGACGGAGAACTCCACTGCATTTCGTGCTTTTGGCGATACGAAATTGGCATATGCATCACGTAGCATCTGCTGATCTCGGATGCGTGATGGCTCAAGACAGCTCTCAGGGGCGCGCGATATTGATCGAGTGAATCGGACGCGGCATGTTGCACGACCATACACGCGAGAAATTTCATATCAGCAGTAGTTTGCTGATCGAAGCCCGCAAAGTCGACTTTGGGAGAATGCTGCTTTCTTAGATTGAACAAACTGGCTAAAAAATCTCGCATGCGGCGTGCCGCGGCACTGTCTCCTCGTGCGATATGCACCAGCCTGACTAAGGCTGGGTGTTCCGAATTGAAAGAGGTGACGTGATCTTTCTTGGCAATGCCCAACTTCACTTTTAGTTCCTTCTTAGTTGAGTTAAAAAAGCGCGGTGTTACCGCGCGATTTCGGTCGTCCAGAGGGCGGCTTCCTCAGTCATACATTGCCCTCAGGTCGAGTTTTTCTGAGAAAACGGGCTGACATTGCCCGCATTGAGTGCATTGATCTCTCTCTGCAGATTCGCCACTTGCTCGACGAGGCTGATTTCGCGGCAGATACTTTCTTCGAGAAGATGAGTTAGCCGCGCTATCGCTTCATCCTTCCACTCAGGTTCATTTGAGGATTCTGCTTGGTGCTCGGCGGCCGATGGCGTCGTGTCCGGCAGCTCAATATCTACTTTTTCTGCAGCCTCAATAGCCGCAATTAATGTCGCGAAGCTAGTGCGAGATCTGACAATCGATGATCGGTGCTTTCCAGCCTCTTCCGCCACCGACTTCAGAGAAATTGGGACATCTTTTGAAATCCGAGCGGGAGTGCGATCTTTAATTCTCTGCAGAGCGTCGAAGTATTCTTGCAAGCTATTTCCCTTGGTTTCCGTCAAACTACGCTCGCATGATCCGGTTATAAAAATTCTGAAGAATCGCTAACTCAGCGGACTCCATTCTCCACATCACTGACTGACTCACAAGTTCACCCAATCCCTTCACTTTAGCCCGAATATGCCGTTCGAGTTTGGGGCTGCTGATTGCGGCTCGTGTGCAGTCCAGGCACGAAATGACAGATCTGAAAGCGCGTTTGGTACATGTTCCCGTCTCGGTACATCCTCCTAGAGGCGTTTCCTTGTAAGCGAGCTCCCCCTTTTTAATCATAGAGAGCGTGCTCTCACGGCTTGGCAGCAAGCCCTTTTTCTTCAATGCCTCAACATGTGCTCCGTGGGCTCCGTGCATTTTTTGCGGAGAAAAAAGTACGTGAGCTGTATAGGACAGCATCTGAGACTCATCTTGAGACTCTTGATAAAAGGCCGCAAAATGCTCCTTGAAATTATGAAGCAACTCAGTTACATACTGGCTTCCGCGGGCATAGTAGTGCGACATCGCGGCAGTAATGTGTTTAAGTTGGCGCCGTAGTGTGGAGAAACTCACAAGACCGCTCGCAGAGGAGTACAAGGCAAGAGAACGTCGAAATTGGTGGTAGGTGACATTCCAAGCCTGGCCAATAGTGAACTTTTCCTCAGTTCTCCAGGCGCGATGAGGATCAATAAATTCGAGTTCGCACACGTCTTCTTCAGTAAGAGTGATGTCAATGGCTTTCAATACGTTTTTTGCTTCTGCCGTTGTCATATCTGCCGCTGATTGGCCGTCAAAAGATATGTCGTCTCTTTGCGGAAATTTTGAAAACGGGATATGAGACGAAGTAAGAAACAAGGGAATATATTTTTTCTTGGATTTATCGGCTGCAGAGACATACCTCCAAAGCCAAAGACAGATTTTTCTTGCCAATGAAATGGCTCTGGCGCCTTCTGGTGATGTCACCCATCTGACATGGTAGGGGCGGCCGTTATTAAATTTCGTCGTTTTCCCCAAAATTTCATAGACGAACTTTCCTTCAACTTCTGCATTTTTCAAGCAGTCGTGGGCCAGTGTTCGCGTCTCTCCATTCCGCATACCCGAATAAGCAAGGACGGCGATTTTGCAGACACACTGCATCTGACGAATCAAGGAAGCGACGTTATACAGATACTTCACACCTCGGCCTTCAAAGTACTTGGTGAGACCGTGTTTTTCTGCAAGAGCAGCGATTTCTCGGGCTCTTGCGTTGCTAGACTTTGAGGTAACAGGCGTATGACTATCTTTGAAGCTTATCTCTTCGTCCGGAAATATTGAGATCGCATCCGAGGAGAACATCAGGAGCCTGTCCACAACCCCTTCAAAGCTCTGAATCTCGGACTCCAGAAATTCCAAAATGCGGCTGTAGATGGCCGTCGGTATCGGAGGGTGCTGTAGTACTTCGCGGTCCTTTCCGAGCCCTTTCTTCATCCTTTCAAAAGTTTTCCCGTTGACGATTTCGCAGCCGCTATCAACCGGATCTACTTGGCGGAGCATTGCGAGGGTGTCTCCGACTGCTTTGGTACTGACGACGGTAGAAAGGTAATCGCCGAGCAGAATTGGCTTGGATAGCACATCTGAAACTCTGACTTTCCGAAGCGATGCGTACGTCGCAATCAGTGCTAATTGCCGAGCATGTTTCTCGATTGTAGAGAATGCATACGGCATCCCAAGATTTTTCCAAATCGAGACGAAAATGAACCACTTGATTTCCTCCACCAATTCCCGCTTCACGTTTGAAGCATGATGTTTGCACCAGTTTGCGAAGTAGATTTTCAGTTTTCGTGACGTATAGGGAGTGAAGTCCCAAGAGTCATCCCCATAAGTTGAGAGAATGGAGCCATCTATGTTCCTGCTGATGACGTGATCATTTGGCGGGCGAGATAGCGGGCCTGACGCTGAAAAAGAGTCCGGCGGAAATTTTGTTGGTGCTAGCTGCAGCTTTGGGAGATAGGAATAGGCCGCCATTCAATTCAATCCGTTGCAATATTCAAGTCAATCAGCATGTCGTATTTTTTCGCCCAGTAGGGATCAAGCGCGCCGGTGACGCGTATCTCTTCTTCAATTCTGGCTGTAAGTCGTTCGTGATCGGTTGATTGATGAGATATCTCAGTAACAATTGCGGAAATACGCTGAAGCGTGACGCCAAATAGCTCCGAAAATTTCTCTGGTGTTGGCGATAAATGTCTGGTCTGTTCAATACAAAATTTGTAACTGAGTAATTTCCGCACATCCTTTTCGTCCGCATGAACGCTGTAGTATTTGCAATCCAGGCAGCCCTCCTCTTGTTTGCAGTCCGGGGCAATGGTGGGATTGCCGACCGATTTGGCCAGTGCGGGATTACCGTAGCTGCCGCAATCTCCCAACGGGGCGGCGCTATCACTCTGACTCGGCTTTCTTCGCCGTTTGAGGACCTGCCTCATGCGAGCAAGAAAGGAGGTCATTTCCTCTCTATGTTCGTCCTCTGTTCCTGTCGCGTAGTGCGATGCAGCTGTTTCCTTTGATGTTTGCAGGATCTTCGCCGCAGTTGCGAAATCGACCGTCTTCTGGAGATGATTGAACTTACTCGCTCGCCACTGCCGCGTGAGGATCTTGGGGATTGCTCCGCCGAATTGAGCCGCGAGCCGCTTAAAGATGTAATTCAAATGGCAGCCATGGATTTTCCGAAATTTCCGCCGCCCTACAATTTCCCTTTCAATGCATAGGAACAGGTAGGGCGATTTGTCACGCCCTAGAATAAATTTCCTTAGCTTTAAATACAGCTTGAAAAACTGTAGGTATTGATTGCTGAGATAGAACGATACGGGCTTGTTTCGAGCGCGAGCTTTAACTTCATGAAAGCCTTGTTTATCTGCCCTTTTGAAATCAGATCTAGTCCATTTCAGATTTCTCACTTGAGTCCAATTCATTCCTGTAGCAGCAACAAAAAGTACGAGAAATGCATCGCATGCTGACATGGCTAGAAACATTCTCCATATGTGTCGCTTATCTTTGTTAGCAAGATCGAACTGTAGTTGTGCTTGACGAGTTTTTGCACGCACATTGCTAGCATTCATTTCCCTAATAGAGTAAGAGGCACGTATTTCAGCCTCATTTGCTATTCGGCCTTCGAAATAGTTGAAAGCTCGGGGATAAGCAAAGAGCTGATTGTCTTTAGGAGCTGCGAGTGACGGTGCTACAAATCCAGTCCTGCTAGGCATAAGCCAGGCGGAATTCCCCGGCCAGCCCAGAAACCCTGGAAGCTCCAGCTTATGAGGGTATAACAATCCTTCTAAGCAGAACTTTGCGATACCCGTAAAAACCATCTCACAGACGGCCAGAACATTCCCCTGATCACTAGCTTTAGGCGCTATCGTTTCTTTGTAACTCCAGCGAGTTCGGGCCGTCATGAAATTCTTAACGACGTATTCAACATCCAATGCGCGACAGAGAAGCGCCGACACTAGTCTAAGTACTGTTGTGTAC
Source organism: Herbaspirillum sp. LeCh32-8 (assembly GCF_017814915.1). Lineage (GTDB taxonomy): Bacteria > Pseudomonadota > Gammaproteobacteria > Burkholderiales > Burkholderiaceae_D > Herbaspirillum. Next base: position 324,713 of record NZ_JAGIPZ010000005.1, read on the forward strand.
GTTCTTAGTCCAATTTCATCGCTGTGATAGTGCTCTAACCGATGAGCCTGATACGCAAGAAGGGCTTTCTCCGCGGCTCCTAAAGAGATGAGCGCTTTGGTATGCCCATTTTTATCGCTCCAATTCATGAAGGCAACGAATTCACTCAGCTTTTGAAAGAGGGTGTAGTTGCCCTCCATCCGTAAAGTAAAGCGATCTTGAATATGCCCTAGCAATCTTTTTACAGCTGGGTACCTTTTCTTTTCAAGCGATGAGAGTGTCACGACACTCCCGCGCTTCACGCCCCGCTTATTCTCAGACTCTCGATCACGATAGAGAATGGCCCCTATATCGACGCTGTTCGAATCCGAAAAATCTATAATCAGATTTTCCAGCTGGGCATTTAAATCGATCTTTCCAATCTCAATAAACTCCACATTCAGACGGCCAGCAATTTCTTTTTTTCTCATTTCAGTGCTTATTGCGCCATTTCTGGGCGACTGTTTTTTGCAATTTCGGTTAGCTCTTTGAGTCTCTTCTCAAAGTTTGTTTGTGCATCATGCGCACTCTTCAATCGCTCTCGATAACCAATATATCTTTCGGTTGTCTTGAAGCTTTCGTGCCCCATACGAGCCTGCACATAACTCATTGCCGCTGAATAAGTAATCTCTTTTCTTTCGATTCTTTCATTCTGCGCGTCAGCGAGATTCATCCCAAACGATGCTCTGAGGTCGTGAAATCGATAGTTGAAGTCGGGGATGCGCTCTCTCATTTTTGGTAGGACGTATTCGGCAATGAACACCCGAACCAAACCACCCTCACGAAAATATCGTAGTTCATTATGTGCGTTGAACTGAGCCCTGTTACCACTGAAGTCGTACAACGGGTTTCCATTTCTGGACAGGAAGATCAGTGATCTGTCGGATTCGACCGTCACTTTTTTCAGCCTGCGTTTGTACCGATCGCTGCTGAGGTATGTCTGCACTTTTTCATACAGCCATATTGGTATGTATAAGACCCCTAGCTTTGAGTTCTTAGTATCAATTTGGCGACCGGGTCCAATTGGCAATCTGATTTCTGACGCCAGCTCAGGTATCGCAGCCGAAAAGTCTCTTGCACGCAGAGTGAGGATGGTCTGAATTCTTCCGCCGGTATATAGCGCGAGAAGGTGGATCAGCGTCATCTCTGTATGTCCTAGCTCGACTAGCGTTTCCACTAACAGCGTCTGATGCTCCATCGAGAGAGGGTAAAGTTTTCCGTCATCTTCGATATATTCAGCATGGGCGTCAGGTTCGGCTTTTGCCGACTTGATAGAAAGGTTTGTTGTCTGGACTGTCCGTGTTACTGCGGCGCCAGTTTGGTAGGTCCATCTAATGCGTACCTCTTTGACTTTGAACGGAGCATTGAGGAAATGCTCAGGCTTCTCCTTCATTAGCCAGGTATAGAACCTAACTACGCTATTCATTCTTCTTTTTGCGGTGCTTATGGCAATATCGCCGGCTTGAATTGAGTCATTCAATCTGGCGAAGTATCGATAGGTTGGCTTTTTAGCGTCCCTAGATGGAAATTCGAGGTAGTCGATTTGTTCTTCATCCAGAAATCTTTTATAGGCACCGAGATCGCTTGCCGCGGACCACAAGGTCTTCATTTTGTGCACGTCGTCTTTTTCTACACGCCAAAGAAGATATAGATTCGCATCGCTCCATTGGCTGCCGTCCTGATTGATTACGACCGGATATCTGTTGAAGCTCAAATTTTGCTTGGGGCGAAGTGAGTTCTCTCGTTTGAGGAAGTGATATGTCACCACTTCCCCGGTTCTCGGGTGAGTGAGTGTTCTTTCGGTGGCACCAGGTGTATCGCCAGCGCAGGTAACTGTTGCCTCAAAGGAAGGCAATACGATTTTTCCCTTGATGAGATCTTTCGCTCTTTTTATTGCTTTTTTGAAAATGTTGCTCATAAACTATTTGTTGCCGGGTCAGTGCGTTGTTGTCCGTGCGTTCTGAAAGACCTAAAATGGCCATACACAATTTGTATTGAAAAGCCGCATTCTGTATTAAGCAAAATGCTCATCACGAAATAACTATTGCTCGTCATAATGAGCAATTCTCAACACGGCGCGCATCTTAGCATGAAATCCCGATGAGTCAAGAACCCAATAAAATGAGCGAAGAAGCAATAAAAGAGTGCTTTGGAGAAAATCTGAAGTTCGCTCGCATGCGACTAGGGCTGTCACAAACAGAATTAGCTGCTCGGGCCGATGTGCAACGAATGGTCGTAGGCAATGTCGAAAAGGGCGATCACAACGCAACATTTAAGGTGCTCGTTCGCCTGTGTTTGGCGGTCGGATATCACCCAACTGATTTATTCAATCCAGGCTTTTTGCAGTTCGCCCCACGAGCCGTGGCAGCCGAAAATGCAGCATCGATGGACGGCAGCAAGTAGTCCATTTGGATCCATCAACGGGATCGGGACAGCGGCGTCAATGTTCAGAGTTAATGCTGAATTTTTGAGTAAAGCGTTGCGCACCTAAGTGCTGAAATATCCGGTGTCAGATAGCAGCCGATGTGCGGAGTCCGCAAAAAAAATGCCCCGAATAATCGGGGCTTTTTTTTGCGTGGTGTGATTTGGTTTTTAGGCTGCATTGGTGATTAAAACCACGAGAATCATGATCACCATATTAGCTACATGAACCGCTAGATTGCAGATGAATTTGCAGCTCCACCGCACGACTGCAATAATGAGAAAAATGTTCTCACATCAGAACCACCATGCAAAATCCCAAATTCGAGACTGCACCAATCTTCGCAAACAACGTCTCTGGCTTTCTGGCATTTCTTCGGATAGACGAGGAGTCCACCATCATTTCACCACGTCGTTTCAGCCTGGCGTTAAGTATTGATGTGCGAACTCTAGCGGCGGACGCCGCTATCCATCAAAACACTATTCTCCACGCACCGGCATCAGAAAGCGTACAACGACACCTTCGTGACTCTTTGCGGATCATTCGCGCTAGCATCGACATCTCCGGGCACGTAGAAAAGTCGATCTTCTGGTATAAAAACAGTCACATTCCATTGTTCGACTACATGACCGCTCAAACCTTGGTTTCCAAAGGCCGCACTGATGATCTCATGCGCTATCTTCAGTCCCTGGACATTGGTTTTACAGGATGAGCAACCCGCTACTGATGAAGCTTCGAGCTCGCTTGCAAAGATGTATCTCCTGCCGGCACTGAACAGTTTCCATCGCAGCGCGTCCCCTCCAAATGTACGATAATCCATGCTTTGAATTTCTAGCCAGATGAAGGAATAGCCAAATGCGACTGCTGCATACAATGCTACGAGTGGGTGACCTTGATCGCTCCATCAACTTCTACACCGAGGTATTAGGTATGAAGTTGTTGCGCCGTAGTGATTACCCGGATGGAAAGTTCACGCTTGCATTCGTGGGCTATGGAGAAGAGAGCGCTCATACTGTGTTGGAGCTGACTCATAACTGGGACACGAAGAGCTACGACTTGGGTAATGGCTATGGCCATATTGCCATCGAAGTGGACGATGCCTATGCGGCTTGCGACGCTGTGAAGAAAATGGGCGGACAAGTAACGCGTGAAGCAGGCCCCATGAAACATGGGAAAACTGTTATTGCGTTTGTTCAGGACCCAGATGGATATAAAATCGAATTTATCCAGAAAAAAGAGCACTACAACGCTGCTGACTAAATAAAAAAAAGCCCGCGATTGCGGGCTTTTTTGTTTCCGGCGCTTCGTTACCTCATCGTAGTAGCTCTAAGAATAAAGGGTGCAATAGCTAACCATCACCGGCAAAGCTTACTGATCTTTCGGAGCTTTTCTTCCGCAGCCACAGCGCGCTGATGATATGCAACGGTATTCCGGAGCAAGTTGGAAATTGAGAGCCAATACGCTGCACCAAGATCGCCATCCTCTAACTGCAGCTGATGCAGTTTCTTGAGGGCGATATCGAGATCAATTTCTTCAAGCACATCTTCTCCTTTTGCACTCATTGCGGGGGTGAAACCTTGGTACCAAAGCTGGCAATAATCTCTATCTGACTTCCCGAAGAGATAGGAGGCTGTGCATCATACGTCTTCTGCGCTACACCATCGGGCGTGACGTGAGCGTAGTAACTAACGCCATCTGGATCGCCGTCATACCTGCCGATACCCACGATCTCCAAAAATCGAAGGCCACCTCTACTCTCACACTCTTTCTGCACTAGATAGACTTTACACGCAGACGACGAGCATCCACATGCATACGCCAGAAGGCGCTCTACAGATGAGAAAAAATTCGTAGTCGGTAATGTCAAGTCATCTCCGCTGGCTTCAGCGGATACGATAAAACATGGCTCGGAATCTACAGCTGCTATCCAGTCCCACATCATCAGTGGGGAAACTAAGGACGAGCGTGCGTCATTCAATTGCAAGGACGGGTTGGTCAGAAACATTGATAGAACTTATCTTGGGTTGACTGCGTACACTAACTACCTGGGATCCCAACCAAATTTGAAACTTCGAACACTTTGGTCGCTGATTTTCGGAGTGCAGTTTTCTAGCCGGCAGTCACTGAAGTCATACTCAATATCAACGTCAGCGGTATATTCAAGATTCTTTCCCACTTTGGAGCTCTCATAGAGCCTTTGTTGATAAGTGACCTTATCAACCGGGATCGAGAGATACAGCTTCGGAACATCAAATACGATGTAGCACTGCTTGATTTGGTCCGGCGCTACATCCTGCACAATTGGTCCGTAGCGCACAAGCAGTTGTGCAGTATTAGAAAGTCGATTCGCGCGCCGATATATTTGCTGCTCATGCCTCCACTTATTTTCAACAGGATTCACGTCTGCAAAGTCTTGCAGTAAAGCGTGCGGCGACATTTCAACAAATGTCTGAAAGAGCGAAAGATTTTCTTTTTCGAAGGCGACAGGCACTATTCGACCTTCAATCTTACTTCTTACCCAGTATTTTGAAATTGGATAGGTCGCCAATGCAGCTGCGTTTCTGCTCTTGGCAATCTCAACGATATCTGCATCCACCGATTGCGTTTTCAGTCGGGCACTCATCCTGGCACTTTTTTCACGCGCCAGATCGCGATAACAAGACGTAGCAAAGTTTGCACGTTCTCTCTGATCTGGATTGTGGAGGATGGCCGCAGCCAGTATCCGATTGAGATCGGCCCGGTTCTGCTTATCAATTTGAACAAGACCGCGCTCCGCTATAGGTAGAGAGCGATTCGGAGTAGATGGTGTCGTACAAGCGGTCAAAACGAACGCGAGACACGAGAGTAATAGCGATTGATGAGCGGCCATGTTTATCAGAGTGGAGAAGCTCTATTGCACCTGTTGCACACGGCAATACAGAAGCGCGGCTCAGATACTAAGGCAACTAGACTTATAACGTCTAATTATATACAAAACTTGCTTATAGCGTCCTGTATCAAGATGCAAACAAAATAGACCATGTGCAGAACCTTTCCTGCACATGAAAAAGAAAACTCCACCACCACCGACCAGCACTCTTGAACTGGTCGGGCTGAACATTCGACGAGAGAGATTGAAGCTGGGCTGGACACAGTTACAGCTAGCGAATCATCTCGATATTGAAATGGAAACGATCTCTCGATACGAACGAGGGCTGCTCAGTCCTTCGTTTGAGAAGTTGGATCGGATGGTCAAGTTGTTCGAAATAGCTCCTTGGTGCCTTTTTTTATCGCCAGGAGAACAAAAGTATCTGAGCGCATCATCTAAAACGGCAGCGCTTTCAGATGATCAACTCGCTGCGCTGGCAACAATAGTTGATGCGTTTGTCGCCTCTCATTCGAACGAGAAGTAGTCAGTAGCTCGCTGCAAACAAAAAGCCCGCAAATGTGAACTGACCCCATAAAGTTGGACGGTCATTAGCCGGTTAAGGCGCTAAGGACTGAGTCCTGTATTGCACAGGACTC
>NZ_JAGIPZ010000041.1 GCF_017814915.1 Herbaspirillum sp. LeCh32-8
TGGTGGAGGTAAGCGGGATCGAACCGCTGACCTCTTGCATGCCATGCAAGCGCTCTCCCAGCTGAGCTATACCCCCTGCGAAGTAAAAAGCCCGCTGATGCGGGCCCTATAAACAACCCGAATGATCGGATCATTTAAGCTGGCGTCCCCACGGGGATTCGAACCCCGGTACTCACCGTGAAAGGGTGATGTCCTAGGCCTCTAGACGATAGGGAC
>NZ_JAGIPZ010000042.1 GCF_017814915.1 Herbaspirillum sp. LeCh32-8
TGGCGTCCCCACGGGGATTCGAACCCCGGTACTCACCGTGAAAGGGTGATGTCCTAGGCCTCTAGACGATAGGGACATACACTGCTCTACCTGCGTTGCTTCAAACCACACTACAACGCCGATATAAAATCTGGCGTCCCCACGGGGATTCGAACCCCGGTACTCACCGTGAAAGGGTGATGTCCTAGGCCTCTAGACGATAGGGAC
>NZ_JAGIPZ010000043.1 GCF_017814915.1 Herbaspirillum sp. LeCh32-8
GCGGGAGTAGCTCAGTTGGTAGAGCGATACCTTGCCAAGGTATAGGTCGAGAGTTCGAGACTCTTCTCCCGCTCCAGTTTCAAGGATGAAGCGCAGCTTCTTCCGGCAGTTGCAGTAAGTAAGGTCCCATGCGGGAGTAGCTCAGTTGGTAGAGCGATACCTTGCCAAGGTATAGGTCGAGAGTTCGAGACTCTTCTCCCGCT
>NZ_JAGIPZ010000006.1 GCF_017814915.1 Herbaspirillum sp. LeCh32-8
CGTCAGCAGGGGGCGAACTATAGCAACGCCCCACACACCGCGCAAGTACTTTTTGAAAAATAAGCAAAATAATTTACTACCTCCACTGCCGCGCAGCCCGGCAATCGACTGCAAACCCAGCACAGGCAAGGCGTGCAGCCTCAAGCAGAAAAACAAAAAACCAACTTCAAAAACAAAAGAGCCGTCCCTGGCGGGACGGCTCTTTCTATATTCAGGCGCAATCAGGCGGACTCAACGAGCAATCCGCGCCCTTCCATTCGCTGCATTGCGCAGTGCATTCAACCGGCCTTCACGGTAAGATCGCTCTTCACGTCCTTTACGCCCTCAACACCGGCCGCCAGCTGCAATGCGTGCTGGCCGACCTCGGCGTTCGGCACTGCGCCCTTGAGCGTGACCACGCCGTCCTTGGTGGTGACCTTGATCTTCATGGCGGAAACCTGCTTATCTTCCACCAGCGCAGCCTTGACCTTGGCAGTAATCACCGAGTCATCTATATAGGCGCCGGCCTTCTGCGTCGTCTTCGGCGTATTGCTGCCGCCGGCGCTGTCTGCGGCCTGCACGGCCGGCGCGGCGGCGATGACGAAGGATGCAGCCAGCAGCCTGGTGATGAGTTTCGACTTGTTCATGGCAATCTCCTTATAGATAGAACAAAGAATCCATGACGCCGCGTGGACGACGTCTCCAGCCTCATATTCGCAAAGCCTGTGCCAGCCGATGTTTTTTCCAATTATTTCAATGACTTAGCAACCGCCACAACGGCAACCAACACCACTGTCGAGTCGCCAACAGGGCGTTTTTGGCGCCTTGAGGCGACATTCAGACGTGAGCTAAACGGCCAAGTCATTGATTCATAAGGATTTAGGCCTGTCGCTCAACGGCGACCTGCTCCTCGCCGCCCCGGAACATGCGCGGATCCAGCCCGTTCTTCTGCAGCAGGCGGTAGAACTCCGTGCGGTTGCGGTCGGCCAGTCGCGCAGCATCGGACACATTGCCGTCGGTCAACTTCAGCAGCTTGATGAGGTAATCGCGCTCGAACTTCTGCTTGGCCTCGGCATAGCGCAACAGATCCAGCGTCGGCACCCGCAACGCCCGCTGCACCAGAGACGCCGGGATCAGCGGCGCGGTCGACAGCGCGCACACCTGTTCCACCACGTTATAGAGCTGGCGCACATTGCCCGGCCAGTGCGCCAGGCTCAGCAGTTCCAGCGCGTCCGGGGCAAACCCGGTCAGGCGTTTGGCATACTTGGCGGAGATGCTCTTGAGGAAATGGTTGGCCAACAGCGAAATGTCTTCGCGCCGCTCTTCCAGCGACGGCAGGTTCAGGGTGACGACGTTGAGCCGGTAATAGAGATCCTCGCGGAACTGGCCCTCAGTCATCGCCGCCTCCAAATCGCGGTGGGTGGCCGAGATGATGCGCACATCCACCTCGCCCGGCCGATCGGCGCCGACCTGGCGCACGGTCTTCTCTTGCAACACACGCAGCAGTTTCACCTGCAGCGCCATGGGCATGTCGCCGATCTCGTCCAAAAACAAGGTGCCGCCGTCGGCCGCCTGGAACAGGCCCTCGCGGTTGTCCACCGCACCGGTGAACGCGCCCTTGACGTGGCCGAACAGCTCGGACTCCAGCAACTGCTCGGGAATGGCGCCGCAATTGACGGCAATGAACGGCTTGCCGGCGCGCGGACTGGCGCGATGGATGGCGCGCGCCAGCAACTCCTTGCCGGTGCCGCTGTCGCCGCGGATCAGGATGCTGGCGTCGGAAGCCGCCACCAAGCGCGCCTCGGCCAGCAACTCGGACACCCGCTGGCTGCGGCTGATCAGGTCGGCGCGCCAGCCCTGGTCATCACTGTCCCCGGCCGGCGCGCTCAGGCTCAGGGCTTGGGCCACCTTGTCCAGCAACAGCGCGCCGTCGAACGGCTTGGTGAGATAGGCGAAGGCGCCGCGGGTGGTGGCGTCGACCGCATCGGGAATGGTGCCATGCGCGGTCAGCAGGATCACCGGCAGCGTCGGATAACGGGCACGGATCTCGCCGAACAGCGCCAGGCCGTCCATGCCGGGCAGGCGCACATCGGTGATCACCAGCGCCGGCAGCGACATCGCCAGGCGGGCCAGCGCCGCCTCCGCGCTGGGTACGGCCAGCACGCGGTAGCCGCTGGCGTTCAGGCGCAGCGTCAGCAAGCGCAGCATGTCGGGGTCGTCGTCGACCACCAGTAAAGGGGGAGTATTTCCCATCGGGTCACCTGTTTCCTGTTCAGGAACGGGCCCGCTGGGAGATGGCGGATATTACTTGCCGCCGGCCGGCAGGCTCCGTTCGATATTCTTGAGCGCCTCAAGCTTGTCGTTCAGCTGGTCGACCTTGCGCTGCGCTTCCTTGGCTTGCACCGAGGACTTCTCGGCGCTGTCAGCCACGCGACGCAGGTCGGAGTAATGCCCGACCAGAACCTGAACCAAAGGCTTGAGCTTCTCCGCTTCGACGCTGTTGTCCCCCATGACGTTCCACAGTTGCGCTTCGGCCTTGGCCAAATCGATGGGATCGCGGGTCAGCGACAGCGCCATGGCGCGCCGCACGGTGTTGGAAGGGCTGGCCGGATAGCCGTTGATACGCTGCAGTTCGCGCGCAAGCTCCGCCCCCGACAGCTTGCGCAGCTGGGCGTTGTACATCAGCAGCTCATCGATATTGCTGGGCGACTGGATCAGCTTGACGCTGGTGGTCGGCGCATCCGGCGACGGCGCGGCGCAGGCGGCCAACAACAGGCTCGATGCCAGGATCAGGATTTTATTTTTCATCAGGCAACTCAATACGGAAATGCGACCCGCCCTCGCGCGGGACCAGATAAACCTTGCCGCTGTGCGCCTGCACATACTCGCGCACCACCGACAGGCCGATGCCGTTGCCGCGCCGGGCGCCCGGCGGCTGGTGCAGGCCCTGGTAGAACGGCTCGAAGATGCGGGAGGCGTCGGTCGGCGCCACGCCCGGGCCCTGGTCGATGCACTCGATGCGCACCATCCCCGGGGCATCGGACAGCAAGAAGCGGATGAAACCGCCCTGCGGACTGAAGCGCACGGCGTTGGACAGCAGATTGGCCAGGACGATCGCCATCTTCTCAGGGTCGATCACCACCGTACGGGTGCTGCCTTCGATCTCCACCTTCAGTTCGCGCGCCAGCCATTGCAGGCGCTGATCGTCGATCACCTTGTGCAGCAGCGCGCGCAGGTCGACCGGCACCGGGTGGATGCGCTGGGCGTCGAAGGACACCTCGTTGTAGCGCAGCAGGTCCTCGATCTGGTTTTGCAGCGACACGGTGTTCTGGCGCAGGATGCGCGCGATCTCGCGCTGGTTCTCGGAGAGCTCGCCGGCCACGCCGTCGTCCAGCAACGCCGCGCCTTCGCACAAGGCCGACAGCGGCGTCTTCAGCTCATGCGACACATGGCGCAGGAAGCGCGACTTCTCCGCCTCCAGGTCGGCCAGGCGCTGGCGCAGCCAATCCAGCTGCTGGCCGACGCGGCGGATGTCGGCCGGGCCGCGCACGTCGATGTGCTGATCAAAGCGATTGTCGCCCAGCCGGCTGATGGCGTGCTCCAGACGCGCCAGCGGACGCGACAGCCACAGGCCGAAGCAAAACGCCAGCAGCACCGCCAACAGGATGGCGCCGACCACTTGCAGGGTCAGCATCTGGCGCTGCTGTTCCAGCGCATCCGACAGGGCATTGTTGCGGCGGTCGACCTCGCGCCGGCTTTCCTGGGCCACACGCTCGTTCAACGCCGGCAGGCGGGCAAAGTCCTGGAAGGCCTTCAGCTGCTCGGCCTTGTCCTTGCGCGAATCGGACTCCAATACCGAGGCTGCTTCGTCGACATAGATGCTCCACTGCCCGAAGATCTCGCGCGGCGCCATCGGCAGCGAATCGCCCAGTTCGTTCAGGGCCTGCTTGGCCTGGTCGCGCGCCTCGATGAAACGGTCATGGAAAGCCGGGTCGTCCAGCACCAGGTACTGGCGCGCGCTGCGCTCCATGGCGACCGTGCGTTCGGCCAGGCGCTGCGCAGACTCGGTCAGCTGCACGGCCTGGCGCGCGGTCTCGCGGCTGTTCTTGGCCATCCGGTCCAAGGTGAACAGGGCGTGGATGGAGGTGCCGCTCAGCAGCGCCGCGATCAGCAGAAACGCGGCCAGCAGCAGTTGCCGGAACGACAAGCCGAGATAGGCCTGCGGCAGCGCCGGCGGTGCATTCAAATTGTGGGTGTGCTCGATGGCGTTCTGCATGCGATTGATGTCAGTCCCTCAAGACTCTTTGACTCTTCAAAATCCGGGTGGCCATGCCCCCTCATGCCCATGCTTATATATAGTGCGCGCACCGCCTTGCCGCCGGGAAACCTCTTCTTGTTCTGATGATCGGTCCGGTCGGGCAAAATGAAACCACAGGGAAACATCGTGCGCGCGGGCTCCCATTGTAATCAAGATGAGCTTGGCGAAGAACCGTTATCGTCGCCCGTCCTGCAATAAAGGCGCCGCGCGCCCGCGACCTCAGGCTTGCGGGCCGACAAAGTCCAGCAGGGTCAGCGCCACCACCTTGGTAGCCTTCTTCAGGTCGTCCAGCGCCAGGTTCTCGTCGGCCTGCTTGGCGTTGGATTCCATCAGCGTACGCGGACCGGCGCCGAACAGCACCACCGGGATACCGTGCTCGCCGTACAAGCGGGCGTCGGTATAGAGCGCGGAGCCGTTGGTGCTCAAGGTCTCGCCCATCACCGACTGCGCGTTGCGCAGCAGGCTGTCGACCAGCTTTTCATGGCCCGGCAGCGGACGCAGCGCGCGCGCCAGCAACAGGCGGCGGATCTCCACCCGGATGCCCGGCAAGCCGGCCACCGCGTCTTCGATCAGCTTGCGCACGCCGGCCTCGACCTGCGCCGGATCCTCTTCCGGAATCATGCGGCGGTCCATCTTCAGCACCACCTTGCCCGGCACCACGTTGGTATTGGTGCCGCCGTCGATGCGGCCGACGATCATGGTCGGGTGCGTGATGCCGGGAATGGCCGAGCTGATCTGCTTGAGGCCCGGCAGCGCGCCGTAGATCGCGTTGAGCACCGCGTTGGCCGCCTGCAAGGCGTCGTGCCCGGTCTCGGGCATGGAGCCGTGGGTGGCACGACCATGCACGGTCACCTCGAACTGCAGGCAGGCGTTATGGGCGGTCACCACGTTGTAGCTGAAGCCGGCAGCCAGCACGTAGTCGGGCTTGGTCAGCTTCTGCTCCAGCAGCCAGCCCGGGCCGAGCAGGCCGCCGAATTCCTCGTCATAGGTGAAATGCAATTCCAGCGCGCCGCGCAGGTCGGCGCCCAGCGCTTCCAGCGCGCGCACCGCAAAGATGTAGCTGGCAAAGTCGCTCTTGGAGACCGCCGCCGCGCGGCCATAGATGCGGCCGTCGGCAATCTCGCCGCCATACGGATCATGGCGCCAGCCTTCGCCCGGGGGCACCACGTCGCCGTGCGCATTGAGCGCCACGGTCGGGCCGCCGGCCGCATAGGCGCGGCGCACGATCAGGTTGGTGATGCTCTGCATGCCGTAGTCGGTCACCTGCTGTTGCGGCACCGCATGCTTCTCGGCGTGCCAGCCCCAGGTCCGGACCAACTCGGCCACTGCGTCCGCATGCGGCGCGTTGTTGCCCGGCGGGGTGTCGGTGGGGATGCGGATCAGTTGCTGCAGCACGCCCACTTCCTCATCGAAATGCTGATCGATCCATGCGCACAGGCGCTCCGACAACTGCTGTTTGGACATGCTGCGACTCCGTCATCAAGGCGCGCCGGCCGCGCCGACGCAAACCGCCATCATAGCGCACCGTACCGGCGGCCGGACAGCGGCCAGCAGAGGCGGCGTTTCCCCGCTATGATGGAACGCCGGCCACCCACCCCTGGGTGGCCCTATATATATAAGCGACGGATCCTGCCCGCGACAGGCTGCACGGCAGGCGTACCGATCGCGCTACCTCGCTGAAGACCATGTCATCCCTGCCCGCATCCTCCGGCGACGCCGCCGCCCCGCCGAACCACCATATCGTCATCGCCGGCGAGGGTCTGCCGCCCGAGCAACGCGGCCGCGCCATCCTGGCGCTGGCGATCGCCGTCGGCCTGGCCACGCTGGACACCGCCATCGCCAACACTGCGCTGCCGGCCATGGCGCTGGACCTGAACACCACCCCGGCGGCGTCGGTATGGATCGTTACCGCCTACCAGCTGGCGATGATGGTGGCGTTGCTGCCGCTGGCGGCGCTGGGCGAGATCATCGGCTATCGCCGCATCTACATCTGGGGCCTGGTGCTGTTCACCGCCGCCTCGCTGCTGTGCGCGGTAGCTTGGTCGCTGCCTACACTGGTGGTCGCGCGCTTCCTGCAGGGGCTGGGCGGGGCCGGCATCATGAGCGTCAACACCGCGCTGATCCGCTTCATCTACCCCACCCGCTCGCTGGGCCGCGGCGTCGGCCTCAATACCCTGATCGTGGCGATCGCCTTCACAGTCGGCCCCAGCGTCGCCTCGGCGATCCTGGCCATCGCGCCCTGGCCGTGGCTGTTCGCGGTCAACGTGCCGCTGGGCATCATCGCCATCGTGCTGGCGCTGCCCTCGCTGCCGCATACTGCATTGTCCAAGCATGCCTTCGACGTGCGCAGCGCGCTGCTCAATGCCGCCACCTTTGGGCTGCTGATCCTAGCCATCGGCGAAGGCGCGCATCAGGCCGAGGCCAGCGTAGTCGGGCTGGAGCTGGGCGCGGCCGTGGTGTGCGGCCTGCTGCTGCTCAAGCGCGAACTGGCGCATCCGGCGCCGATGCTGCCGGTCGACCTGTTCCGCCATCCGATGTTCTCGCTGTCGACGGTGACGGCGGTGTGTTCCTTCGCGGCGCAAGGCCTGGCCTTCGTCTCGCTGCCCTTCTTCTTCCACCACGACCTCGGCCGCAGCCAGGTCGAAATCGGCCTCTTGATGACACCATGGCCGGTGGCCGTGGCCATCATGGCGCCGATCGCCGGTCGCCTGTCCGACCATTACCCGGTCGGCATCCTGGGCGGCGTCGGTCTGGCCTTGCTGTGCACCGGCCTGCTGTCGATGACCTTCATGCCGGCCGCGCCCAGCGTATGGGAGATCAGCTGGCGCATGTTGGTGTGCGGCATGGGTTTCGGCTTCTTCCAGTCGCCCAACCTCAAGGCGCTGATGACCAGCGCCCCGGCCCATCGCAGCGGCGGCGCCTCCGGTATCGTCGCCACCGCGCGCCTGCTGGGGCAAAGTATCGGCGCATCGCTGGTGGCGCTGTGTTTCAATCTCTCCGAGGCACACGGCTCACGCTTCGCCCTGGGCTGCGGCGCGGCCTTCGCCGGCATGGCCTGCATCGCCAGCTTCCTGCGTTTGCTGACCAGCAACCCCTACGCGCCGCCGCTGAAAAAATAGACGCGAGGCGAAAACCTTCCAGCAGCGCAACGGCGACCTCAATGGTCGCCGTTGTATTTTGCCCTGACGAAATGCTGACGACAGCTCGGAAGATCCTCATTACGCGCAAACAATCCGGCTGAAATTTCCATGCATAAATTTTTGTCTGCGCGAATGAAAAATATAGTCGCCGATGAGACGTTTCGGCTCTCTCAACTAAAAAACATTCTGCTACGATGAAAACGCTGCCTTACATCCGTCAGGGAAAATCGGCGTAGTGGCAGGAATGTGTAAATAAGGAAGCGGCGTCTATTTCATCGGGGAAATCGAACCGGTTTTCGGAGTTCAAGTACCACCAGACAAAGATCTGGAATTCGATATGTTGAAATCAATCGCCACCGAACAATTACGCTTGGGCATGTACGTCCACTCCATACCCGGAGCCTGGATCAACCATCCCTTCTGGCGCAAGTCATTCAAGCTCGACAGCTTTGAAGACTTGCAGACGCTGCGCGCCAGTCCCATCCGTGAAATCCTGATCGATACCGCCAAGGGGCGCGATGTAGCCCCCGAGCTCGTTGGCGAGGACGCCGAAGAACCAGGCGACGGCGCCCCTGAAGCAGCCTCCGCCGCTCCCGCTGTACACGGCTCGGCGCCGCGCGCCAAGAGCGTGCGCACCGACACGGCGGTCGAGCGCGAACACGCCGCGCGCATCATCTCCTCCTCCAAGTCCACCGTGCTCAATATGTTCTCCGAAGCGCGCATGGGCAAGGCGGTGGACGTCAAGGATGCCGCCGAGCTGGTCACCGAAATCACCTCATCGGTCTCGCGCAATGCCGACGCACTGATCAGCCTGGCGCGCCTGAAGACCACCGACGACTACACCTACATGCACTCGGTAGCTGTGTGCGCGATGATGATCTCGCTGGCCAACCAGCTCGGCATGTCGCATGAGCAAACCAAGCAGGCGGGCATGGCCGGGCTGCTGCACGACGTCGGCAAGATGTCGGTGCCGCTGGACATCCTCAACAAACCCGCCAAGCTGACCGAAGAAGAATTCGCCTCGGTGCGCTCGCACACCGTAGCCGGGCACGGCATCCTCAAGCAGATCGAAGGCATCGGCCAGGCGGCGCTGGATGTGTCGCTGCATCATCACGAGAAGGTCGACGGCAGCGGTTATCCGTTCAACCTCAAGTCCGACCAGATCTCCATCATGGCCAAGATGGGTGCGGTGTGCGACGTGTACGACGCCATCACCTCCAACCGTCCGTACAAGGCCGGCTGGGATCCGGCGCGCTCGATCCGCCACATGGCCGGCAGCGCCGGCCACTTCGACCCCAAGACCATGGAAGCCTTCGTCAAGGCGATCGGCATCTACCCCACAGGCTCCTGCGTACTGATGCAGTCGGGCCGCCTGGGCGTGGTGGTGGACCAGCGTCCCGACCACCTGCTGACGCCGCGCGTGAAAGTGTTCTACTCCACCACCAGCAAGATGCCGCTCAAGACCGAGGTGGTGGATCTGGCGCACGCCAGCGACAAGATCGTGGCTTATGCCGACCACACCAAATGGGGTATCCGCAGCCTGCCGTCGCTGGATCTGTGAAGGAATCGGCGGCAAGGGTGTCCGCCGGAACAACTTGAAAGAAAAACGGCGCCGCAACGGCGCCGTTTTCACGTCAGTCACGCTGCGCAAAGGCAGCGGTCGACGCCAGTTCGTTCAACAGCGCCACGGTGGCGCAATTAGAAACCAGGTAAGGGTTCAGTTCGCCGCAAACCGAATACTTCAGCAGCAGCGAACGGTTGATCTTGTCCAACCGGATCTTGCCCATGGTCCACGACGAATACTGGCGCTCGTCGATCGACTCATACGCCAGCAGCACCAGGTCGTGGTGACGCTCGTCGCGCTGCAGGCTGCCGTAGATGCGGTTGACCTGATCACGCCCGCCTTCGAGCACCTGCACGAAGATGCTGTCGCTGTAGCACAGCACGCCGGTGATGCCCTGGCCGGGATTGTTCTTGCGCGCGCTGGCCAGGATGCTGTCGATCACTTCGCTGGAAATGGGCACGCGCGCACGGCTTGCATAGATCAGACGGACCAGCATGATTAACCTCGTTGACGGTGGGAAATCAGCGCCAGGAATTCACGGCGCAGGTTGGCGTCGCGCAGGAACGAGCCGCGCATGACGCTGTTGATCATCTTCGATTCCATGTCCTTCACGCCGCGCCAGTGCATGCAGAAGTGATCGGCCTCCATCACGATGGCCAGGCCGTCCGGCTGCAGCTTCTGCATCAGCAGGTCGGCCGCCTGCGAGACCGCCTCTTCCTGGATCTGCGGGCGGCTCATCACCCACTCCAAGAGGCGCGCGTACTTGGACAGGCCGATCAGGTTGGAATGCTCGTTGGGCATCACGCCGACCCATACCTTGCCCATGATCGGGCACAGGTGGTGCGAGCAGGCGCTGCGCACGGTGATGGGACCGACGATCATCAGCTCGTTCAGGCGCTCGATGTTGGGAAATTCAGTGACCGGCGGCTCGGCCTGGTAGCGGCCGCGGAAGACCTCGTTCAGGTACATCTTGGCCACGCGCTTGGCGGTGTCCTGGGTGTTATGGTCGCTCTCGACGTCGATCACCAGGCTCTCCAGCACGATGGCCAGCTTGCTCTGGACTTCCGCCTGCAGCTCGGCCAGCTCGCCCTCCTCGATGAAGGCGGAGATGTTGTCGTTGGCGTGGAAGCGCACGCCGGCGGCCTTGATGCGCGCGCGGATGCGGGCCGAGACCAGCTGCTCGTGGACGCTGGGCGCGCCGGTCGGGTCTTTTTGTGTTGCCATGGTTGAAGGCGGGCGCGCGACGCGACCCGCTGGTATCGGTGGAATTGCCGCCATTATGCCCCGAAAGCGCGCATCGTACCGGCCTTGCGGACGCGGCCCGGGACAACATCACTTAACAATCGCTGATCTTTGTTTGCCGGCATTTACATCGGATTAACCGCCGCTTACGCGGTAGTCGAACATCATCCGCTCACGAGCCGCCGCGTATTACGCCTGCGTATTCTTTGCGGCCGCTCGCCGCGCCGGGCATCCAGTCCGGCCGTCCATTCCGGGGGGGTGCCGCCATGAAGTTCCAATACCGTCTGACCGGCGCCTGCGCGCTGGCCGCCGCGCTCTGCGCCTGCACCAGCCCCGCACCGATGGTGAACGGGCCGACCAGCGTGCGACCGTCCTATCCGGTGGCCAACGTGGAGAACAACGGCGCCATCTTCCGCGTCTCCAGCGCGCAGCTGTTCGAGGAACCGACCAGTTACAACGTCGGCGACATCATCAAGATCGACATCTCCGAATCCATCAGCAGCAGCAACAAGGCGGCCACCAACAACAGCCGCGACACCGCGCTCACGCAAAAGGGCCCGGGCTCGGATGCGCCGCTGGGCGGCCTGTTCACCAAGCTCTACGACGCCAACTATTCGGCCTCCGGCAGCAACACCTTCAAGGGCTCCGGCGACAGCAGCAACACCAACACCATGACCGGCACGCTGATGGTCTCCATCGTCGAGGTGCTGCCCAACCGCAACCTGGTGGTGGCCGGCGAAAAGCGCATCGGCGTGAACGGCAACATCAATACTCTGCGCTTCTCCGGCGTGGTGCGCACGCGCGACATCCGCGGCGGCATCGTGGCCTCCTCCAACGTGGCCGATGCGCGCCTGGAGCAAGTCGGCGGCGGCTCGATCGCCGACGCCAGCACCGACACCAACTTCTTCCGTCGCCTGCTGACCATCTGGTAATCGGGCGCAAGCGCCGCCGCACGGCAGGATCGTTGCGGCGGCGGCGGGCACAAAACAAAAACGGCAACCGAGGTTGCCGTTTTTTATGGATCACCCGGACTACCCGGGATATGCCGCAAGCGCGGTGGCGCTCCTCAGTAACCGCCATTCATGCCGCGATTATTGTCCGGCGAATTGTCGGCGATGATGGACGAATTGCCCGGCAGCAGCGCATCGACCAGCGGCGCCAGCTTCTCGCCGACGGTGGCCCACTTGTCCTGGCCGAAGGAGCCGATGCGATATTGCGCCGAGGCCAGCACGCGGCCGTCGCGTCGCAAGGTCAGCGAGGCGTAGGTGAGATAGGGAGAGTAGGCGTCGGAAAACACCTTGGTGTCCCATTTGACGTAGCCGGTATACGACATCGTCACCGGGCAGGCCAGCGCCTGGGTGCCGGCATCGTAGACGCGGCTTTGCACGCCGTGCTTCAACAGCTCGCCCTGCAGGCCCGGCACGAAGTCGGAGAGCGCCACGGCGCCATTCCACTCGATGCAGATCTCGCGGATCGGGTCCTTGCTGTAGACGATGGGATTGGCAGGCGGATTGGGTGACATCGACTTCACGCCCGACGCGGCGTAGCCGACCAGACTGGCGGCATCGACCAGGGCGCTGGTCGACGTCACGACACAACCCGACAACGCCGGCGCCAGCAATGTAGCAATGATGATGGTGCGCATGGTAGCTCCCCCGAGCGGAATCCGCGGTGTCTGCGCTGTATGGAGACAGGATTCCAGGCTGCCCATCATATCCGCGCGGGTTCGGGCGCCAGCCCTGTTTTACCCTGATTTACGCAAGCCTCCACAATGCTTTACACCATGGGTGCCTGCGCTTCACACGCGCGCTGCTGGCACAATAGCGGCACGCATGATCCATGCGCCCGATTGCAACCGGAGACCCCGATGACACGCCTGTTCCCCTCTTCCCTGCTGGCCGCCGCCGCGCTGGCCGGCGTCTGCCTCCACGCGCAGGCCGACACCCTGAAGTCCGAAGCCGAAGTGCGCACGCTGGCCGACAAGGTCATGGCCCAGGCCGGCGCCGGCCGCACCGATGACGCCTACGGCGCCATGTCGCCCTATTCGCTGATCGACATCCGCACGCTGGAGGTCGCGCGCAGCAACGCCCGCAGCTCGCGCATGGCGATCGAAGCGCAAGTGGGAAATTCGGTGGGTTACGAGTTCATCCGTTCGGAGAAGGTGGGCGACTCGTTGATCAAGCTGACCTACATCGAGAAGACCGAACGCCAGGCGATCCCCTGGCAGTTCATCTTCTACAAGGCCCCGGCAGGCTGGGGCATCAGCGCCTTCAGCAACGGCGACAACGTCGACGCGTTGTTTGATCGCTGAGCCCCGGGGCTCAGATCACGCGCGCCGGCTCCAGGTCGGCGCTGTCGATTTCGGTGGCGACGCCGGCGATCTTGTCGGCGATGATGCGGCTGGCGCCGCAGGCGGTGGTCCAGCCGTTGGAGCCGTGGCCGGCGTTGAGCCACAGGTTGGAGAACGGCGTGGCGCCGATCAGCGGCGCGCCGTCCGGGGTCATCGGACGCAGACCGGCCCAGTATTCGATTTTGGCCATGTCGGCGCCGGCCGGATAGAGGTTCTTCAGCGACTTGACGGCGGTGGCGCAATCGCGCGGCGTGACCCGGGTGTCCCAGCTGCCGATCTCGGCGGTGCCGGCGGCGCGGATGTGATTGCCCATGCGGGTGATCGCCACCTTGTAGTACTCATCCATCACGCCGCTGCGCGGCGCGCCGGCCGGGTCGGCCACCGGCACCGTGATGGCGTAGCCCTTGACCGGGTAGATCGGCAGGTTCAGGCCCAGCGGCTTCATCATCGGCACCGAGGCCGAGGCGCAGGCCACCACGTAGGCATCGGCATGCAGCGTGCCGGCGCTGGTGCGCACGCCGCTCACCTTGCCGCCGGCCACTTCGATGCCCTCGACATTGGTCGACAGGCGGAACTCCACCCCATGCGCCTGCAGCCACGCCGCCAGCGCGCGCGCGAACAGCGGGCAGTTGCCGGTCTCGTCCATGGGCAGCAGCAGGCCGCCCTTCAACTCGCCGCGTGCGGCATGCAGACCCGGGTCGAAGGCCACGCAGCCGTCGGCGTCCAGCAGCTCGAAGGGCACGCCGGCCTCGGCCAGCACCTTGGTCGACAGGCTGGCGTTGTCCACGCCCTCCTGGGTGCGGAACAGTTGCAGGTTGCCGCCGGTGGTCTGCTCGTAGCGGATGTTGAGGCGCTCGCGGATCTGCTTCAACTGGCCGTGGCTGTACCGCGCCAGGCGGCCCATGCGCGCCTTGTTGACGGCGTAGCGCTCGGGCGTGCATTGCGCCAGGAAGGTCTTCAGCCATTTCCACTGGTGCGCATCCATGCGCGGCGTGAAGCGCAGCGCCGCCTCCACGCCCAGCCAGCTCTGCACCGACCACTTCAGCGACTTGGCCGGCATGCCCGGCGCCGCCCACGGGGTGGCGTAGGACGGGCAGACATGGCCGGCGTTGCCGACGCTGGTCTCGGCCGCCACTTCGGCGCGGCGCTCGACTACGGTGACTTCATGACCGCGCTCGCGGAGGAAATAGGCGGTGGTGACGCCGACGATGCCGGCGCCCAGCACGATGATGCGCATGGTGTTGTTCTGGTGTTGGTGAAGGTTTAAAGAGTCAGACCGCCGTCGACATGCCAGACCTGGCCGGTCACGTAGGACGCGGCGGGACTGAGCAGGAAGGCAATGACGTTGGCGATGTCTTGCGGCTGCCCCAGGCGGCGCAGCGGAATACGATCCAGCGCGGCCTGCCAGGCGGCGGGGTCAATGGCGGACTTGGCCGGGTCGCTCTTCTGCACGTAGCCGGGCGCCACCGCGTTGACGGTGACGTTGGCCGGCGCCAGCTGCACCGCCAGCGACTTGACCAGCGCCTCGATGCCGGCCTTGGCCGCGGCCGAGGCCGGGAAGCCCGACTCGCCCAAGCGAAACACGTGCGCCACGAAGGAGCTGACCGCCACCACACGGCCGTCGCCGGAGGCCTGCAGCGCGTCCTTGCAGGCGGTGGTCAGGCGGAAGAAGCCCGACAGCAAGGCCTCCAGCGAACGCGACCAGTCGGCGTCGGACAATTCACCGATGCGCTTCCTGTCGGCGAAGCCGGCATTGGCCACCAGCGCGTCAAGGCGACCGAACTCGCGCAGCGCGGTGTCGCGCAGGGTCGCCGCGGTGGCAGGATCGGCCATGTCGCCCAGCGCGGTCACGCACTGCGCGCCCTGGTCGCGGCAGAGCCGGGCCACAGCCTGCAGCTCGGCTGAATCGCCGCGCGCATGCAGCACCAGCGCCACGCCGGGCGCGGCCGCGCTGGCAGCCACCGCTGCGCCGATGCCGCGCGCCGCGCCCGTAATGAGGATGACGCGCCGGCGCTCGCCGGCGGGAACAACTGAAGAGGAGGAAACCTGGCTCATGGTCTGGTCTGGAAATGGAGGCTTTCCCAAGGCTCGGGAAAGCGTGCGCCCCGCACCGGTACAGGCGCGGCGCCAAGTCCGCTATTTTAGCCAAAGGCCGTTGCGCGTGGGCGTTGGCGCGACACCGGAGGCCATCCGGCGTGGCCGCGCGCGGCGGTTCTCCATTACAATTGCCGGGTTCGCGGGTTGCAAGCCATGCAATCCTTATAAAAAATATCCGTGCCCTTCCCCATGACTTCCGACATTCGTCCGCACCGGCGGCCCGCCGCCGATGGCGCAGACCGTGGCGGCGCGGCATGGATCATGCTTGCACAACCCGCATCCCGCCTGTTCGGACCGGCATCCCGGTCCACTGAATCGTATTGAAGGAAAACCGCAGATGTATCAATGGGACTTCGGCTCGCTCTGGCAATTCAGGAGCATCATCGGAATCGGCTTCGTCTACACGCTCTCCTATACCGTGGCGTGTATCGCACTGGGCTTGCTGGTCGGCCTGGTGGTCGGCCTGGGCCGGCTGTCTTCTAACCCGTTCATCTCCGGCCCGCTGCGCGCCTTCGTCGAGGTGTTCCGCTGCACCCCGGTGCTGGTGCAACTGGTGTGGTTCTACTACGCGCTGCCGGTGCTGCTGGGCATTGAAATGTCGGCCGGCACCGCGGCCATGCTGTCGCTGGCCCTGTACGGCGGCGCCTTTTATTCTGAAATCATCCGCGGCGGCATCGTCTCGCTCGACATCGGCCAGTCCGAAGCCGGCTGGGCGCTGGGCATGACGCGCTTCCAGCTGATGAAGCGCGTGATTTTGCCGCAGGCCTTCAAGCGCATGACGCCGCCGCTGGTGAACCAGTCCATCATGCAGCTGAAGAACACCTCGCTGCTGTCGGTGCTGGCCGTGCCCGACCTGCTGTACCAGGGCCAGATCATCGCCCACGAGACCTACCGTCCGCTGGAGATCTACACGCTGGTGGCGATCATCTACTTCGTGATCCTGCTGCCGGCCACCATCTGGGCCAAGCGCCTGGAAGCCCGCCTGACGGCACAGCACGGTTAAGGAACGGAATAGATGATGAGCAACAACGCGATGATCCAGATCAGCAATCTCAAGAAGGCCTTCGGCGAGCACGTGGTGCTGAAGGACATTTCCATTCAGATCGACAAGGGCAGCGTGGTCGCAATGATCGGGCCGTCCGGCTCGGGCAAGTCGACCCTGCTGCGCTGCCTGAACCTCCTGACCGTGCCCGACTTCGGCACGGTGCGCATCGGCGAGCGTCACTTCGAGTTCGACGGCAAGAAGTCGCGCCTGCCCAAGGACAAGGAACTGGCGGGCTTTCGCGCCCGTACCGGCATGGTGTTCCAGCACTTCAACCTGTTCCCGCACATGACTGCGGTCGAGAACGTGATGGAAGGTATGGTCACCGTGCAGCGCGTGCCCAAGGCCGAGGCGCGCCAGCGCGCCATGGCGCTGCTGCAAAAGGTGGGCCTGGCCGAGCGCGCCGACATGTACCCGCAAAAGCTCTCGGGCGGCCAGAAGCAACGCATCGCCATCGCCCGCGCGCTGGCCATGCAGCCGGACGTGATGCTGTTCGACGAAGCCACCTCGGCGCTCGATCCCGAGCTGGTGGGCGAGGTATTGAACGTCATCCGCGGCCTCGCGGCCGACGGCATGACCATGATCCTGGTGACGCACGAGATCGCCTTCGCGCGCGAAGTGGCCGACCAGGTGGTGTTCATGCGCGACGGCGTGGTGGTGGAAGCCGGCCCGCCGTCGCAGGTCATCGACAACCCGCAGCAAGCCGCGACCCAGGCGTTCCTGGCGCGCTTTAATGGCTAAGCCGGCCAGCGCCACGCCAATATGAAAACCCGGCTCGACACCCTGGACCAGACCGATCGCGAACTGATCGCGCTGTTGCAGGTGTCGGCGCGCGAAAGCGTGGCCAACCTAGCGCGCAAGCTGGGCGTGGCGCGCACCACCGTGGTCGCGCGCCTGGCCCGGCTGGAAAAGAACGGCATCATCGCCGGCTACACCGTCAAACTGGGCCAGGAAGTCACCGACAACGCGCTGCGCGCCTACGTCGGCATCACCGTCGAAGCCAAGGCCGCGCCGATGGTATTGAAGCGCTTCAAGCGCATGCCCGAGATCGAACTGCTGTGCTCGGTCTCCGGCGAGTTCGACTACGTCGCCTGGCTGCGCGCCGCCTCCCCCGAACGCCTCGACCAGCTGCTCGACGAAATCGGCGAGATCGACGGCGTCACCCGCACCACCACCTCCATCGTGCTGTCGCGCAAGATCGAGCGCTGAGCTTAAGCAAGGCTCCATCGGCGCCCCGGCCGACGTCATTGCACGGATGACATCGCGGGCCGGGCTTGCGTTCGAAAAAATCGGGCGTTTCAGACTATTCCTATAGTCCGGCGGGGGGCACCTCTCTAGCATGCAGTTCTTCACATCTACATATTGGAAGAACGCCATGTTCTCTTCTCTTCTCCATCTAATTGGCCGGTTGCACCGGTTGGCCTGGCTGGCCGGCGCCCTTGCTCTGTTGTGCCTGGCCGCAGGCAGCGCCCGCGCGGGGCGATATCTGGCGGGGTTGCTTATTTCCACCCTGTCGTTGAAAACAGGCAAAACATGTTCTGCCGCCGTCAAGAAAGATGGTGTGACCTCCTCAAAGCAAATCTGGCGGTGGGTATTGGGCTTGGCGGGGGCATGTATGTACGCGCAGATAGCACTGGCTGGGAATTGCACAGCTATCAGACTTAATGTTGATCCTTCTGGTCCTGTTGGTCTTCCAATCACCAATGGGGTGAGTTCAACACTTATACCGATACGAATTACTGTGACTGGAGACGAGGCGCCGGGAACGGTGCTTGGGATTTCTACGCAAACAGCTACGACAGCTCAGCGACTCAGGTGCACAAATACCCCTGTCGCGAGTGGGCTAACCGGCATTGTAGCGGGGCAGCCGTCAATTTCCGTGGGAGGATGGAATGTCTTGCCGACTGATGTGCCAGGAATAGGCTTTTCTATTGCCACTACGGGGCATGAATCAGGCATAAAGTCTTATCCACTGGATACTGATGGGGCTAACGGTGAAATCTTCACTAGTCTTACAGGAACAGGGATTGGGCGTCCCTTTACATTGCGCATCATTCGTATTCCAGGAACAATTCCAGAAGGCGTGAGCCGTATACCCGGGGCGGAGCCGTTTATGGGAAGTTGGGTCGCGGGTGACAACAAGCAGTCCGTATACAATTTCTCAGGAGCGGTAGTTATTACCAAGCAGGCGAGTACCTGCCAACTAAGCTTCTCTCCGTCGTCGTCTGTCAACTTCGGGGTAATACCGCAATCCAAGTTGGCAACCGCTAATAATAGCGGCCGTTCTGACTTGAAATTCGTATCGCTACAACTGACGAATTGTTCCCGTTCCGTCACCTCCTATAGTTACTCGTTTTCTATCAGCGGCAGCAGCAGCGCTGTGGGCGCTGCCTGTAATGGCACACTAAGCAATGCTGCAACGGACAGCACGGGCGCAAAAGGAGTCGGCATTCAATTGGGGACGAATGATTCAACAGGTTTCACGCCTATTTGCTGGAACAGGACAGTCTCACAGAATATTACCGCTACTACGGGGCCAATTACGGTGGTTAATCTGGCCACCGCGCTGATAGGTTTAGGTCAACCTATCAGCGCGGGGAATGTCATTGGCCGGGCGCTCGCCACTGTCAATTACAATTAATTTCATCCCGGGTTGAGTACGTTGAAGCGGTGTCATGTCGCTCAAAAAGCCCCGCCACGATCACTCGTGCGGGGCTTTGCCGTTGAATGTTGCGGACTGCGGCTTAGAACGTGTTGACGATCTGTAGCGAGTGTCCCTCACCCGCGCCACCGCTTCCATCGTGCTGTCGCGCAAGATCGGGCGCTGAACACTCGTCGTCCGGCCTCGGCCTATCCTTGCTGCACTTCCAGACTATTCTCATTGTCCCGGCGCGCAGCGCTCACTAACATGTGCACTGACCCGACCACTGCTGCGCACGGCGAATGTGCGCGAAGTCTTCCGACACCCACTGCCCTTCCCGGGCTGATCATTCGGCGGCGCTGCCTGCATGATGCAGGACGAACAACGGCATGCACTGCCGAAGCGTCACCGGCATTCAGGAATTCCCTGATGGAAGAACAACGGTCATATTTCTAAGATGAACTCGTGCTCTTTCACCTTACCAGGGAGACCATCATGCGCAAGATTTTCGGCAATCACATCACCATCCTGGCCTGCTGGCTGGGCAGCTCCGCGGCGCTGGTCGTGTTGATGACGCTTAGCGGCATGCATTCCTGAGCCGCTTCAAAATGAAGGAGCCTGCCGCGATGACAGGCTTTTGTGCATTGCCCACGTTGCGCACAGTTGCGCCTCGTCTGCAGGTAGCCCCACTCCACCTTTCAAGGCGCTCAACACTCCAGAGCGCCGCCATGGCGGCTATAAGGCTCGAACTAGCGTCGCCGCGGCGTTGCCTGTCAACAGCCGCAGGATACCCCGCGCAAGACCCGCTCCAGACGCGACAGACCCCGACTTTCGACTCCCCCAAAGGCACGGCATAGAGACGAGACTCTCGGCAACTACAGGGTGCCCTGCCAATCAGAGCTTTCCAGGCCGCGCTGGCCCAGTGGCAAACCTATTGTGCCGGTGGGACGGCGCGGCCGGCGCAACATCGCTAGCGACCTTTTTGAGATCTTTCTGATATTGCTGCCGCCATGTTCACCCTTATCATCGTCAGCTCTTTGCGTAGAAAACGTGCGCATCATCAGACCCAGGGCGCCTGGCGTTTGGCCTCCATCAATTGAGGAAATGCAATGAATAAACTCGGTATTTTTCTAGCGATGGGCGCTATCGCCGCGCTAGCTCCGGCAACCAGCTTTGCCTATGACGCACAGATCAATCTCAGCGGCGTCCTCACTGCCTCCACCTGCGTCATTAACGCGCCCAACGGCACCGCCGTGATCGGCGACTTCCCCGTCTCCGCATTCACCGGCATCGGCAGTCATTCCGACTGGGGCAAGGGCGATCTTGTGATCAATCTCGACTGTGCCGGCATCGCATCGAAAGTGACGGTAAGCCTGACCGACGCCACCACGCCCGGCAACACCAGCAACATATTGTCACTGACGCCGTCGTCAACCGCGCGTGGGATCGGCATTGAGGTGTGGCAGGCCAGCCATGACATTTACGTCTATGGGCCGGATACGAAAACGCCCGGCGCCCCCAACCAGCATTTGGTATTCGTCGGCAACGGAAGCGCCACTCAGCTGGCGACGCTCAACTTCTCGGTGCGCTACGTGCAAACCGCAAACACCGTCACGCCAGGCTCCGCGAATGGGGCGGCGACCTACACCCTGCAGTATCAGTAAAAGAGAACACCCACTCAGTTCGGGTGGGCGTGTGCATGCATGCGAGTTACCGACAACTCGAGGCTGGCTCGACGCTTTCAACAGACCCTGTCGCTGTCAGATCACGCTTCTGCCAGCGTCAATGCGAAGTTCAGGATAGATCCATTGCCTGATGCGCCATGTGCAAATTCTTCCAGCATCAACTGACCATCCTCGGCCTGGCTTTGCATGTCGGTGCCGCTGGTTGTGTTGATGACCGGGATTGGCCTGCATTCCTGATTTGACTCAGAGGTGTTGAAAAATCGACCCTCGGGCCGACGTCAATGGCGCCAATTTCAGACATTTCCCATATTTCTCTCATCATTCGATCTCTAAGATTTCGCTTGCATGTTTGAAGAACACCTTGCATCGGAAAATGCATATTCAATTGGACGGAAATGAAACTATTAAGAAAATTTCGGTGGTGGATGGGTGGCTTAATTTGGGCTCTGCTTTCGCTGCAAACAGCGCAAGCAGGAAATTGTTCATATAGCCCAGGTCAAAATATTCCATCATCATTCCGCTTCAGTGGACCACCGACCATCACGCTGACCGGGAACGAACAGCCTGGGGCAGTTCTGTGGACTTCTCCAACAGCAACTGCCGACCATGGCATAGTCGCTAGCTGTCAAAGTGCGAGTAATACCAGCGGCTTGCGAACCTCCTTAAACAAAACGTCAATATATATCGGGGGAAGGAATGTCATTCCCACCGAAGTACCCGGAATCGGATACTCAATCGCTCAGGGTGGAGACCACGCTTCAGGCCTGAAGTCATACCCATTGGACGTCGATGGATTTGCTCCTAGCACCACATCAGATGGCAATCCCATTCCAAGTAACATTGCTACACTTCGTCTTATTCGTATTCCAGGAACCGTTCCTGTAGGCAGCAGCGTGGTCAATATGGGACAGAACAACTCTGCATTTGCAGCTTGGTATGTTGGCGACAACGGACTCCTTTTCGGCAAGTTCTTTGCCAGGGACTTCACTGTAGTAACCAAGCCCCCAGTGCGGTCTTGTACAGTCACCACAAAATCCATATCTGTCAGTCTTTCATCGGCCGCAGGCCTGCCAGTCAAGAGCTTCACCGGAGTCGGCTCGACCTCTCCGGCAATACCTTTCAATCTGGAGCTTGATTGCTCGGCAAGCCAGTCCGACGTATACATCACATTGAATGGTGTGCTCAATCCCATCAACTCCAGAACGTTGTCCCTCACGACTGAGTCCACCGCAACAGGTGTAGGTGTACAAATTCTTCGCAATGGATTGACATACATTTTCGGTAGCAGGGCCTTCCTGATTACGGCCCGCAACAACCTCGTTACCATCCCCCTTAGTGCACGCTATATCCAGACCGCTTCCAATGTCACTGTGGGTCAAGCCAACAGCGCGGCTACCGTGACGCTTTCTTATCAATAGCAGAAACGCCTCAGAGCGAAGAATTCTCCAGGCGGGAACAGAGGAGCGATTCCAGAGCATAAAAGCAAAAGCCCCGCACGATGACTCGTGCGGGGCTTTTGCTTTGGACGTTGCTGACTACGGCTTACAGCGGAATCTGCGGCGGCACGTCTTCCGGCTTCACGCCGGAGAACTTTTGCAGGTTGCCCAGCACGGTCGGCTTGATCTTGCCGGCGGTGCGCTCGGTCACGATCCACTTGTTGATGGTGTCGGTCCAGGTCTTGTCGTCTTCCTTGGGTACGCCGATGTTGGTGGAGGTGGCTTCCAGCGGCATCGGCACGCTCATCTTGCCCAGCGACGGGTTCTTCTTGAGGATGTTCAGCGACAGCAGCCACACCAGCACCTGCGCGTCGACGCGGCCGGTCTGCAGCGCCAGGGTGGCGTCGTCGGCCTTTTCCAGGCGCACGATGGTGGCGTTGGGGCACACGCGCGAGATCATCTGGTCATGCGACGAGCCGATGTCCACGGCGATCTTCACCTCAGGCTTGTTCAGGTCGGCCCAGGTCTTGTATTCCTTCTTCGAGACCACGGTGAAGGCGTTCAGGAACAGCGGCTCGGAGAAACCGATCACTTCGCGGCGCGCCGGGGTCGGGTTCATGCCGAAGAAGACGTCGATCTTGCGCGTCTGCAGGTCCAGCACCGAGTTGCCCCAGGTGGTTTCGGTAATTTCCAGCTTGACGTTCATGCTGGCCGCCAGGCTCTTGGCGAAGTCGATCATGAAGCCGCCCCATTCGCCGCTGGCCAGGTCCTTGTTGTAGTAAGGCGCTGCGCCGCGCACCGCGCCGATGCGCAGGGTCTTGGTGCGCTGGATGCGGGCGAAGGTGGCTTCGGTCGAGCCGGACGGAGCCGCGGCTTGGGCGAAGACGTTGGGCAAATAGGACGCGGCGGCAAGGCCTGCCACGTTGGCGATGAAACTGCGGCGATCGGTCATTCTGTTCTCCCTGTTTGGCGGATGGTGCCGGCAGCCTCGGCGCTGCCGTTGGTCTCAAAAGCATGTCCGGCGCGCAGCCGGACATTGGCGTCGATTTTAGCCCAGCCGCATGTCGGGCGCGCGGGCAAATGGGCAGGCCCGGGGATGAAATTTCTTGTTGTTGTGGCGGTATGCCCGGCGCCATCTCAGCAGACGGGAAATTGACTCTGTAAGGTGTGCGGCCTTGCCCGGCAACATGAGCGGCGCGATGAAAGCCACTGGGTCCCGGCCTGCGCCGGGACGACAAAGAGGTGGCGGACTCGACCGGCAGCTGGTCGACGCTTCCGTAGCAGCGTCGCCCCTCTGACGGCTTCATTTACCTCCCGCTCGTCGTCCCGGCGCAGGCCGGGACCCAGTGTCGTTAAACGGCCTCAAAGGCCTCAAAGCAACAAAATCACTCGCTTGATACTACATAACGACGACAAAACCACCATTTCAACGTCAATCTTCATCTTTTTATCGTCTCAGCTCGTCCCTAGAATCGTCCCCAGCACTCCAGAACGCCACGAGAAAGGGATCGCCATGCACAACATCATCCTGCTGGGCGCCGGCCATATCGGCCAGGCCATTGCTCGCCGCCTGCACGCCGCCGGCGACTACCGCCTGCTGGCGGCCGATCGCGATGCCGCGGCGCTGCCGCCGCTGCAGGCCATGGGCATCGCCACGCGTGAAGCCGACTTCAACGATCCGGCGCAACTGCGCGCGCTGCTGGCCGAAGGCGACGCCGTCATCAATGCCCTGCCGTATCACATGGCCATCCCGGTGGCCGAGGCTGCGCGCGAGGCCCGGGTGCATTACTTCGACCTGACCGAGGACGTGCAGGCCACCCGCCGTATCATGCAGCTGGCGCAGGACGCCGACACCGCCTTCATGCCACAGTGCGGACTGGCGCCGGGCTTCATCGGCATCGCCGCGCACCACCTGGCGCAGGGCTTTGACGAGATCCGCGAGATCAAGATGCGGGTCGGCGCGCTGCCGGAGTTTCCCACCAACGAGATCAAGTACAACCTGACCTGGAGCGTGGACGGCCTGGTCAACGAGTACTGCCATCCGTGCGAGGCGATCCGCGACGGCGCGCTGCAGGAGGTGCAGGCGCTGGAGGGACTGGAGCACTTCTCGCTGGACGGCGTCGAGTACGAGGCCTTCAACACCTCCGGCGGCCTGGGCACGCTGTGCGTCACGCTGGCCGGCCGTGTCGCCAACCTCGACTACAAATCGGTGCGCTATCCCGGCCACCGCGACCGCCTGCGCTTCCTGCTGGAAGAGCTGCGCCTGAAGGAACGCCCCGAGCTGCTGAAAGACATCCTGCGCAACGCCGTGCCGGCCACCATGCAGGATGTGGTGCTGGTGTTCGTCACCGTCAGCGGGCGGCGCGGCGGGCAATACCTGCAGCGCGCGTTCAGCCGCAAGGTGTTCGCCGACGCGCAAGAGAGCGCGATCCAGATCACCACTGCGGCCGGCGTGTGCGCGGCGGTCGACCTGTTCTTCGCCGGCCGCTTGCCGCAGCGCGGCTTCATCCGCCAGGAACAGGTGGCGCTGCCCGATCTGTTGGAAAACCGTTTCGGGCGCGCCTATGCCGGCCCTGAAGACGGCGGCCGGCGGCGCTACACTGTGGCCATGCCATCCACAGGAGGAGACCAAGATGAATGCGCAAGCACACCACCCGGCAGGCTCGCCGCCTGACGCCATGTCCGCCGCTGCGGCCAGTTCTGCGCCAACTTCTGCGCACGACTCGCAGCTGATCGCCCTGCTGGGCGCGCAGCGCTCGCCCCGGCAGATCGACTTCCTGCTGCGCGCGCTGCACGTGCCGTCCTGCACGCTCAGGCCGGCCGGCGCAGCCACCGTGTCGCGGCTGGAGCTGGCGCAGGCGCTCAACATGCTGCTGTTCGAAAAACTGCTGCAGGACGTGCCCTACGCCGACGCCTATGTCGCCGACGCCATGACCGCCGGTAAACGCATGCACTTCGACCACGGCGCGCTGCGCACCGTGCTGGCCAATCACACCGGCCTGCTGCCAGCCGGCGAGGCCGCCATCACGCGCATCCTGCGGCCGCTGGGCTATGTGCAGAACGGCTTGTATCCGCTGGAGCGCCTGCGCATGACCGGCCGCGCCTACGCCCATGCCGATGCGCCGGAGGACATCGCCCAGTTCTTCGTCAGCGAGCTGCATGCCGATCGCTTCTCGCCGGAGTTCCAGCACGTGGTGGACCAGGTGATCGGCACCTCGGTCGACCCGCTCGGCGCGGACGCCAAGGCATTGCTGGCGCAACTGGAGGCGCAGCGCGAACTGCCGCTGGCGGCGGCCGGGGAGTTGTTGCCGGTGCTGCTGTCGGCCTTCGACCGGCAACATGATTTGCCCACCATTGCCCAGTACGAACGGCTGCGCGAGGAGTCCGCCGAGATGGCCTGGATCGCCACCGAAGGCAATGTCTTCAACCACGCCACCGACCGCGTGCCGGACGTGGAAGCGCTGGCCGAGCGCCAGCGCGCGCTGGGCCGGCCGATGAAGGACAAGGTCGAGGTCTCGCGCAACGGCCGCGTGCGCCAGACCGCCTACCGCGCCTGCACCGTGCTGCGTCCGATGCGCGACGAGCATGGCGTGGTGATCGAAAAGACCGTACCGGGTTCGTTCTACGAATTCATTTCGCGCGACCGCTATGTCGACGAGCAGGGCGTGGAACGCCTCGACCTCAGCTTCGACAGCGGCAACGCGCAGGGCATTTTCAAGATGACCGCAAACAGCACCGGCGCCGGCGGCATGTAAGTCCGCCCTCCGGCGCTACGGCCTTGTGCGGTTGTCCATCCACATCCAAGGAGCCACGATGAGCCAAGCCATGACCAACGCCGAGCTGCTGCGCCACTGCGGCTTCACCGCTGAAGAACTCGATGCCGCCGGCGCCGACCTGGCAGTCCACTCGCCCTGTGACGGCGCGTTGCTGGCGCGCCTGCGCAGTCACACGCCGCAGCAGGCGCAAGACGCCATCGCCCGCGCCCATACAGCGTTTGCACAATGGCGCGACGTGCCGGCGCCGGTGCGCGGCGAGCTGGTGCGCCTGCTGGGCGAAGTGCTGCGCGAGCGACGCGACGACCTGGGCGCGCTGGTCACGCTGGAAGCCGGCAAGATCAACTCCGAAGGCGTGGGTGAAGTGCAGGAGATGATCGACATCTGCGACTTCGCCGTCGGCCTCTCGCGCCAGCTGCACGGTCTCACCATCGCCTCCGAGCGGCCCGGCCACCGCATGATGGAAACCTGGCACCCGCTGGGCGTGTGCGGCGTGATCACCGCGTTCAACTTCCCGGTCGCGGTGTGGGCCTGGAACGCGGCGCTGGCGCTGGTCTGCGGCAACAGCGTGGTGTGGAAGCCGTCTGAGAAAACACCGTTGACTGCAGTGGCCGTGATGCGCTTGTTCGACGAGGCCGCCCGCCGCTTCAGCCTTAAACATCCGAACGCGCTGCCGACGGGCCTGTGCGCCCTGCTGATCGGCGGCGGCGAGTTGGGCGAGGCGCTGTCCGCCTCGCCGCAGGTGCCCTTGGTCAGCGCCACCGGCAGCGTCGCCATGGGTCGCAAGGTCGCGGTGCAGGTGGCCCAACGGCTGGGCCGCAGCCTGCTGGAACTGGGCGGCAACAACGCCATGATCGTCACCCCCAGCGCCGACCTCGAACTGGCGCTGCGCGCCATCGTGTTCTCGGCAGTGGGCACCGCCGGCCAGCGCTGCACCACGCTGCGCCGGCTGTTCCTCCACCGCAGCATCGCCGCACCGTTGCTGGCGCGCCTGGAACAGGTCTACGCCAGCCTCACCATCGGCGACCCACGCCGCGACGGCGTACTGGTGGGCCCACTGATCGACGGCCGCAGTCACGAGGCGATGCAAGACGCGCTGCGCCAGGCATGCGAACAAGGCGGCGTCGTGACCGGCGGCGAGCGCGTCGCTGTCGGCGTGGGTGACGCGCAGACGCACTGCTGGTACGTCAGGCCGGCGCTGGTGCGCATGCCCGCGCAAAGCGCCGTGATGCACCACGAGACCTTTGCCCCCATCCTGTACGTGGTCGAATACGACGACTTCGCCGACGCCATCGCCATGAACAACGCGGTGCCGCAAGGACTCTCATCCGCCGTGTTCTCCAACGACGTGCGTGAAACCGAGTGGTTCATGTCCGCTCGCGGCAGCGACTGCGGCCTCGCCAACGTCAACATCGGCACCAGCGGCGCAGAAATCGGCGGCGCATTCGGCGGCGAAAAGGAAACCGGCGGCGGCCGCGAATCCGGATCGGACGCGTGGAAGAACTACATGCGACGCGCCACCAACACCGTCAACTACAGCGGCGCGTTGCCGTTGGCGCAGGGGGTGAAGTTTGAGCTTGATTGAGCGGCTGAGAGGCGCGACGAACGACGCTGGATCCCGGCCTTCGCCGGGATGACGGGTTATATGGATGGCGAGCCTCTCATTGCTGCTGATGCTGAAAATGGATGTCGCTTGGGTGATGGATGCAAACGGCTGAGGGGCGCAACGAACGACGCTGGGTCCCTGCTTTCGCAGGGACGACGGATTACATCAGTTAGCGAGCCGCCACATCGAAGCCGCAGGCGAGCAGCAAGCCAACGAGGCCAAAGGCGAGGTACAGGCCACGCGACGCCGCAGGCGAGCCCCAATCCCGATGCCGCAGGCGAGGCGGATGGTATTTCCCCTTGTGGGCCAGCCGGCGGAGCGTGGTGAAAAATGGATCAGCAAGGCAACCGGAGCGCAGCGACTTTGCCTTGCCCATTTTTCAGCGCGCTCCGCCGGGAACCCCGCAGGGGCTGGCACTTAGGGGCCGCCTTCTTTTGCTTACTTTTCTTGGCGGAGCAAGAAAAGTGAGCGGCTGCCGGGCCACCCCCGGCGCTCCCTCCCGACCGGAGAAAGAAAAACACAAAGCCGGTGCATCTGCACGCAGCAAGACCAGACTACCCAACCTGAACAACAACCGAGGAAGCACAACAAACGACGCTGGGTCCCTGCTTTCGCAGGGACGACGGATTCACTTGTTGACGAGCCTGCTTTGCAACCAATGCGACGCTTGATGCTGCTTGAGTGATGGATGCCAGCGTCGAAGACGCGCGACGAACGACACTGGATCCCGGCCTTCGCCGGGATGACGGAGGTGTTAGCCAGCGCGGCTGGCACCAAGCAATCAAACAGACAAACAGCAAACCAATAATCCTTGCAACTTCCCCCACCATTTTTACAGCCACACTCCCCAAGTAAATCCAGGTAAGAAGCCCCCACCCCACCGTAACGGAAGCTTACGCTGTGACTCCTGCATTTCGTTCCCCGCGGCAACACCGCCGCAAGAACCGCAAATGCAGCTTCATGAGCAAAGCACGAGGGGGTCTCATGCGCCAACACCACCACATCACCCGCCGCATCCGCACCGGCGGCCTGCTGGCCGCCTGCATCAGCGCCGCAACGCTGGCCGGCTGCGCCAACTTCAGCGAAGTCAAATCCGAGGAACGCGACCTGTTCATGGTCTCCGCCACCGGCGTGAGCTACACCATGTCGATCCCGGCCCTGACTGCCGCGGCCAAGGAAAAAGCCAACGACTTCTGCGACAAGCAAAAGATGAAAGCCGACCTGCGCCAGCTGGTGCGCGGCTGGCGTCCGATGCAGGTCGAGCTGTATTTCCGCTGCCAGCCGCAAGGTGTGAGCCTGCAGGCGCTGCTGGACTAGGCGGCGAACAAGCCTGAGGCTCAGGCTTGCGGGAAGTCGCGCTCGCGCGTGGCGGCGCCGTCCTCGGCGATGGCGTCGGCCAGCCTGAACTGCGTCACGCCCAGCGAGGCCACGGCGTCGGCGGCGTCGAACAGGCGCTCCTGCGGATCGCCGTCGAAGACCAGCGCCGATTGCGCCAGCACGCGGGCGTCCAGGCGCAGCAACACCTGCAGCACGCTCTCGCCGTCCTCATCGGTCACGGCAAAGACGGCCGTAGCGGCGGCGGCATCGGCCTGCGCCAGCCCCTGTTCCAGCTCCGACATCATCTGCAGCGTGCGGTACTCGGCGTTGCCGGTGCGCTTGCCGCCGTGGAACAGGTCCTGGTACATGAAGTGCAGTTCGCACTGCGCCTCGTCACCGGACTTGCCGGTCAGGCACTGCTGCATCAGCGGCGTGTAACGCTCGGTCCAGGCGCGGAAGGCGGCGCCGCGCCGGGCGAAGTAGGCGTCGGCCTGCGCCTCGTCCTTGGGGATGGCGTAGAAGGGATCGTTCAGCTCCTTCAACGCAAAGCCCAGCAGGAAACGCAATTCCAGCGCCTCGTCTTCCGCGGCGAACGCGCTCTGCGGCCAGCCGCGCATGCTGCGCTCGATGGCCGGCACGCTCATTACCTTTTTGTCGGTCAGCGAGGCGAAGGCGTCGCGATTCATGGCCTCGACGTCGCCATAGGTGAGCGCGTCGATCTCGTCCGGATGGTAGAGATGGTGCACCAGCACCACGCGCGCCTTGGCGCTCTCCAGGCCGGCCTCCTGCATGCTGCTGCGCAGGGCGTCGAAGGCCTCGCCGTCGGCCAGCGCCTGCGCCTCGCGCAGGCCGCCGGTGGTGCGTGCCAGGAAGGGGATGAGGAAGGCGTTGATCTCCATTTCCTTCTCGCCGCGGCGCAGGACCACCACGTCGGCGGCCTCTTCCACGATCTCCAGCAGCAGGGCATGCGCGCGTCGGTCGTCGTCGCGCAATTGCTCCAGCGCCTCGTGCAGGATCTCGTCCTCGCGCTGGCGCAGGAAGTTGCGCACCATGCGCTCCAGCTCGTCCTGCCCGACCCGGCGGCCGGCGGCGTCGGGCGCGCCCGTGGCCACGGCGGCCGACAGCGCCAGCAGCTGCAGGATTTCTTCCTCGCCCTCGTCCATCACTTGCGTGGCGGCGTGGGCATTGTGCTGGCGGCGACGCGAAGCGTCGGTGGCGACGTGGGTCTTGGGCTTGTCGCGCGCCGGGCCTTGCGACTTGGGGGACGGCTTGGCCGCGGATTTCGCCGCCGGCTTCTGGCCCGGCTTCTGGTTGGCGTTGGCTTGCGGTTTGCCCTGCGGGCGGTTCGGTTTGTTCATCTTTTCTCTCGCTCAGTTCAGCGGCAATTCGGTTGACGCGCTCTTGGCGGCGCGGCCCGGCAAGGTGGCCAGCAACATGCCGGCCATGGCCACGGCGAAGGCGCCGGCCTGCAGCAGCGTGAGGCTCTCGCCCAGCGCGACCACGCCGACCAGCGCCGCCGACACCGGCAGCATCACGGTGAATACGCCGGCGCGGCCGGCCGGCACTACCTTCAGGCCGGTCATCCACAGCCACACGGTCCACACGCTGGCGGCCAGCGCGTAGAACACCAGCAGCAGCCAGATGTTGGCGGGCACGGCGCCGAAGTCGAAGCGCAACGCGGTGTAAAACCCCACAGGCGTCATCAGCAGCAGGCCCCACAGGTTGATGACGGCGCTGATGCGCTTGGGCGTGAGCACGGCGGTCAGCTTCTTGCCGATCACCGCGTAGGAGCCCTCGCACAGCACCGCGCCGAACACCAGCAGGTTGCCCAGCCAGGCGTTGGCGGCGTGTGCGCCACCGGCGTCGCCGTGGGTGTTCTTTGCCAACGACAGCATGCCGATGCCGATCGCGCCGCAGGCCACCGCGCCCCATACGCGCAGGGTGATCTTTTCCTTCAGGAAGATCCAGCTCATCAGCGCCACCACGGCGGGAATGGCGGACATGATCACGCCGGCCGACACCGCGCTGGTCATCGAGACGCCGGTGATCATGCAGATTGTGAACAGGAAGTTGCCGAGGAAGGACTCCAGGAACACCAGCCAGCGCGACTGCGCTGACAAGGGTTTTTCATCTGCCGGCTTCTTCAGCCAGCGCGCCATGGCCACCGCGCCGATGCCGAAGCGCATCCACGCCAGCAGGAACACCGGCAGCGCCGCCGCCAGCGGCTTGGTCAGCGCGACGTAGGCGCCGACCATGGACATGGAAAGGATCAGGCAGCCGTAGCCCATGGCGCGGCTTGGGGTGTAGCTCATTGTTGTTGTCTTTGCTCGGGTTGGCGGCGCGCGGCGGCGCCGGTTGCTCTAGCCCTGAATTTTAACCGCAGACGTCGCCGCGACCGCCGGGCCATCCCTGCGGGCTTATGTCTTATCTGCATGAGCCGACGCCCTCAAGACGCGCCGCCGGCCTTCTTTCATGCATGCCCGGCATCAACGCCGCACGCGGGCGGGCGCATACTGGGGCCATCCCTACCTCCCGTCCGCACCACGCAAGGAACCACCATGGCCAGCACCGCACACCTCTCCCGCCGCTCCTACGGCATCATCGGCGGACTCGGCCCGCTGGCCTCGGCCGATGTCTTCTTCAAGCTGATGCAGGCCATGGCGGCCGACGGCGACCTCGAGCAGGCCGACGTCATCTTCGAGCAGCATCCTTTCCGCGGCAGCGGCCTGGCCAGCACCGCCACCACCGAGCGCAAGCTGTATGTGTTCGACATGATCCGCGACTTCGAAAAGCGCGGCGCCGGCGCGGTGGTGCTGCCCTGCTTTCTCAGCCACACTTTCCTCGACGAGCTGCGCGCCAACACCACCCTGCCCATCGTCGACATGATGGCGGCGCTGGCGGCGCACGTGCGCCAGGCGTATCCGCAAGCCACCCGCATCGGTGTGCTGAGCTCGGACTACACGCGCGCGGCCGGCCTGTTCGAACGCTACTTCCCGGCGCCGTCCTTCGACGTGCTGTATCCGCACGCCGCCGACGGCGTCAATCCGGTGGCCGAGGCGGTCTACGGCGAACACGGCATCAAGCGCGGCAACCTCACCGGTCGCCCGCTGCAGCTGCTGACCGAGGCCGCACACGACCTGGCGGCGCAAGGCGCGCAGGTGATCCTGCCCGGCCTGACCGAGGTGGCGCTGGTGGCGCATGCCCTCGGCGCGCTGCCGGCGCCGCTGGTGGACAGCAACCAGGTCTATGCGCGCAGCGTTGCCGCCGGCCGGCGCGAGGCGCGAACCAAGCCCTTCAAGGTGGGCGTAGTGGGCGGCGTGGGGCCGGCGGCGACGGTGGACTTCATGCAGAAGATTGTGCGCAACACGCCCGCTGCGCGCGACCAGGAACACATCAAGGTGCACGTAGAACAAAACCCGCAGATTCCCGACCGTACCGAGAACCTGATCGGCCACGGCCCCGACCCGACCATCGCGCTGTACGCCACCTGCCGCAAGCTCGAAGACGGCGGCGCCGACCTGATCGCGATTCCCTGCAACACCGCCCACGCCTACGTCGAGCGCATCCAGCCGAGCCTGTCGATCCCGATCGTGAATATGCTGACGGTGACGGTGCACAGCATCCGCGAGCGCTTCCCGCAGCTCACGCAAGTCGGCCTGCTGGCGACCTCCGGCACGTTGGGCAGCGGCGTCTACCAGAAGGCGCTGGAAGAGCAAGGCCTGCAGCAGCTGGCGCCTTCGCCCGCCGCGCAGGAGCATGTGATGGAGGCGATCTACGGCCGCGAGGGCGTCAAAGCGGGCTTCACCGAAGGCCGCTGCCAGGACGATATACGCATCGGACTGGACGACCTGGTGCGGCAAGGCGCCGAGCTGGTGATCCTGGGCTGCACCGAGCTGCCGTTGCTGCTGCCGTTTGCGCAAGTGATGCATGCGAGCGGCAAGACCATCACGCTGGTTGATCCGACCGATACGCTGGCGCGACGCTGCGTCGAATACGCCGGCGCGGGCATGCAAACCGCGGAGCACAACGCGGCGCGCTGAGCCGGCAACGATCGTACCGGCACCGCGCCGACGCGATCTGCGCTAAAGTCGCGCCTGTCGACATCAGCCAGGCAGTCCCTGCCCCGTCCCGATGAACCTGCGCGCCCTTCAATGCTTCGTGGTCCTCTGCGAAGAACTCAACTTCAGCCGCGCAGCCGCGCGCCTGCATATCGCACAACCGGCGCTGAGCCAGCAGATCCGTACGCTGGAAGAACGCCTGGGCGCCCAGCTGGTGGACCGCAAGTCGCGCCCGCTGCGGCTGACCGAGGCTGGACATTATTTTTCCATCGAAGCGCGTCAGATCCTCAAGGCCTACGAACAAGCCTCGGTCGGCGCGCGCGCCATCGGCTCGGGCACACACGGCTGGCTGGCCATCGGCTTCACGCGTTCGGCCATGTACAGCGTATTGCCGCCGGCGCTCAAGGCTTTCCACGCGGCCTATCCCAAGGTCGA
Source organism: Herbaspirillum sp. LeCh32-8 (assembly GCF_017814915.1). GTDB lineage: Bacteria > Pseudomonadota > Gammaproteobacteria > Burkholderiales > Burkholderiaceae_D > Herbaspirillum. Next base: position 32,684 of record NZ_JAGIPZ010000006.1, read on the forward strand.
GCTCAAGCTCTACGAAATGTTGACCGAGCCGCAGGCGGACGCCCTGCGCGACGCCAGCATCCATATCGGCATCGGTCGCCAGGCCAGGCAGGTCACAGGCTGTACCCAGGTGGACGTGCTGCACGAGCGGATGATGGTGGCGCTGGCGCCGGAGCACCCGGCCGCGGCGAAGAAGAAAGTACGCATCGCCGACCTGGCCGAGACGCCTCTGATCGCATACTCCAAGCATCCCACAGCGCAGTTTCCACGCTTTGTGCTGTCGCTTTATCTGGACGCGGGCGTCACGCCGCATGTGGAGTACGAATGCCACGAAATCCAGACCGCGCTGGCGCTGGTAGCCGCTGGCCTGGGGGTAGCGTTCGTGGGGGAATCGGTGGCGCGCCTGGGGCGCAACGACATCCGATACCTGCCGCTGTCGGGACCGGGCTCGACCCAGACCAGTACCCTGAGCGCCATGTATCGCAGCGACGACGACTCGCCGCATCTGCGTGCTTTCCTGCAATTTCTGGCGCCGGTCTGAGGCATACCGGCGCCACGCTGCACCGGCCCGTATGGCAGCACACTATAAGCAAACGCTTATAAAAGCATAAACAATCGGTCTTGGACGCCACACGTCGCCGCTTCATAGAATTAAAAACCACAAGAAGCGACCAGACCCGGCCATCGCGCCGGCGCCAAACAACGACCCGTGGAGACAACCATGACCGACACCGTCGAGCAATCGACCATGCGCAAGGTATTCAGGCGGCTGCTGCCGCTGCTTTTCGCAATGATGTTCTTCAACTATCTCGATCGCATCAACGTCGGCTTCGCCGCGCTGGAGATGAACCGCGATCTGGGATTGACGCCTGCGGTATTCGGCTTTGCCGGCAGCATCTTCTTCGTCGGCTACATGCTGCTGGAGGTGCCCAGCAACCTGATGCTGAACAAGGTCGGCGCGCGCCGCTGGCTGGCGCGCATCCTGATCACCTGGGGTGCGATGGCCACCCTCAACGCGTTCGTCTTCAACGCCACGAGCCTGTACGCAGTGCGTTTCCTGCTGGGGGTGATGGAGGCCGGCTTCCTGCCCGGCGTGGCGGTGTACCTGACCAAATGGTTCCCGGAACGCTACCGGGCGCGCGCAGTGGGCGGCTACATCATCGCCGGCTCATTCGCCGCCATCATCGGCGCGCCGGCGTCCACCGCACTGATGACCTATGCCGACGGCCTGCTGGGCCTGGCCGGCTGGCAGTGGATGTTCATCGTCGAAGGCGTGCCCACCATCCTGTTGGGCCTGTACACCTGGCGCGCCATGAGCGAGCGCCCGGCGGATGCCGACTGGCTGGACGAAAAGGAGAAACGCTGGCTGGAGCAGACGCTGGAAGCCGAACGCCGTTCGCTGGGCGATGCGCACCACGTGTCCTTCCTGAAAGTGGCCGGCGACGCCCGCGTGTGGAGCCTGGCCTGCCTGTTCGGCTGTGCGCTGGTGGGCATCTACGGCCTGTTCCTGTGGCTGCCGCAAATCGTCAAGAACTTTGGCGGATTGTCCAATATGGAAGTCGGCTTCCTCTCTGCCGTGCCGCCGCTGGCCGGCGTGCTGGGCACCTTCGTCATCAGCCGCAGCTCGGACCGCAGTGGCGATCGCAAGAAGCATCTGGCTTTCGTCTACGGCATGAGCGCCATCGCTATTGCCGGCAGCGCCTTCGCGTCCTCGCCCACGCTGGCCTATCTGCTGCTGTGCGTGACGGGCCTGTTCATCTATGCCGGCAATCCGCTGTTCTGGAGCCTGGCTGCCTCGTTTCGTACGGGCGCGGCGGGTGCGGCCACCATCGCGCTGATCAACACCATCGCCCAGTTCGGCGGTCTGGTCGGCCCCTGGAGCATCGGCCTGGTGCGCAGCTCCACCGGCAGCTTCAAGCTGGCGCTGCTGACCATCGCCGGCTTCCTGGTGATCGCTACCGTGATCGCGCTGCGCATGCGGGTGACGCCGCATGCCGACCAGCACGAGAAGGCCGGCCATGAACCGGCGCGCCGCAGCGTATGAAGTACGTCCCTGATGCGGGCCGATATCACTGCTTCGCCTTCCTTCCAACCAACCTGCCTACGACATGATCATCGACTGCCACGGCCACTACACTACCTCGCCTGCTCAACACCAGGCCTGGCGCACTGCCCAACTGGCGGCGCTGCGCGACGGCACCGGCGTGCCGCCACTGCCGCGCATCAGCGACGACCAGATCCGCGATTCGATCGAAACCGGCCAGCTGCGTATCCAGCGAGAACGCGGCACCGATCTCACCATCTTCTCACCGCGCGCGGCCAGCATGGCCCATCACGATGCCGACGCCAACGCCAACGCGATCTGGTCGGCCGCCTGCAATGACCTGGTGCATCGCGTCTGCACCTTGTTCCCGCGCAATTTCATCGGTGTGTGCCAGCTGCCGCAAGCCCCCGGCGCCGACCCCGCCGGCTGCGTGGCCGAACTGCGTCGATGCGTGCAGGAGCTGGGCTTCATCGGCTGCAATCTCAACCCCGACCCGTCCGGCGGCCACTGGAGCGGCGCGCCGATGACCGACCGCTCCTGGTACCCCTTGTACGAGGCGCTGGTGGAGCTGGACGTGCCGGCCATGATTCACGTCAGCTCGTCCTGCAACCCGAACTTCCACGCCACCGGCGCGCATTATCTCAACGGCGACACCACGGTGTTCATGCAACTGATCGAAGGCGACCTGTTCGCCGACTTCCCCACGCTGAAGTTCATCATCCCGCACGGCGGCGGCGCGGCGCCTTATCACTGGGGCCGCTACCGGGGGCTGGCGCAAGACATGCAGCGTCCGCTGCTGGAGCAACACGTGCTGCAAAACGTCTTCTTCGACACCTGCGTCTACCACCAGCCGGGCGCCGAGCTACTGGCCAAGGTGATCCCGACGAAGAACATCCTGTTCGCCTCCGAGACCATCGGCGCGGTGCGCGGCATCGACCCGCAGACCGGCTTCCACTACGACGATACGCGCCGCTACATCGACGCCATCCCTTGGCTGGACGACGCCGAGCGCGCAATGATTTTCGAAGGCAACGCACGTACGGTGTATAGCCGCCTGACTCGGCAATACGACAAGCAAACCTCGACCCTGGGAGTCCCCGCATGAACACACCCGGATGGCGGCGCAATCCTTCCTCGCCCAGCATCGATGCCGCGCTGGTGGATCAGGCGCGTAGCCTGGCGGTCTCACTGCTGAGCGACAACATGGCGCGGCTAAGCGGCGCCGTCGGCCTGCGGCCTTACCATCTCGGCGGCGCCGCCATGGCCGGCACCGCGGTCACGGTACGCACCCGCGGCGGCGACAACCTGGCGATCCATCGCGCCTTCGATTTCTGCCGCCCCGGCGATGTGCTGGTGATCGACGGCGGGGGCGAGCTCTCGCAAGCCTTGCTGGGAGATCTCATGTCAAGTTACGCGCAGCGCATCGGTATCGCCGGGCTGGTGGTGGACGGCGCCATTCGTGACGTCGCCGAGATCGGCGCGCGTGACTTTCCTGTCTATGCGCGCGGCGTCACCCATCGCGGTCCCTACAAGAACGGGCCGGGCGAGGTGAATGTCCCGGTAACGGTGGGCGGGATGGTGGTGCACCCGGGCGACCTGATGGTGGGGGATCAAGACGGCCTGCTGGCAATCGCACCGGCCGAGCTGGCGCAAGTGTTGGCTGGCGCCGCCCGACAGCGCGACAAGGAGGCCGACGCCCTGCGTGCGATCGCCGCCGGTACGCTGGACCGCAGCTGGATCGCCGCGCAGGAACAGAAGATGATGGGCGGCTGACGCCGGCCGCAAGCGCAGAAAGACCAGAGAAGGCTACCAGGCAGCCAGGATGCCGCCCTTGAACTCGGTCTGGATGAATTTCTTCACTTCGTCGGACTGGTAGGCCTGCACCAGCTTGCCCAGCCAGGGCTGGCTCTTGTCCTTCTCGCGCACGGCAATCAGGCAGGCGTAGGGGCTATCGCCGTCCTCCACCACCAGGCTGTCGCGCGCCGGATTGAGGCCAGCCTTGGCGGCGAAGTCGGCGTTGACGGCTGAAGCGTCGAGATCATCGAGCGTGCGCGGCAGCTGGGCGGCATCGATCTCGATGAACTTCCACTTCTTCGGGTTCTCGGTGATATCGATCGGCGTGGCGTTGGTGCCTGTCAGCGGATCGATCCCGGTGCGCAGCTTGAGCTGGCCATGCTTTTGCAACAGCAGCAGCACGCGGCTCTCGTTGGCCGGATCGTTGGGGATGCCGATCTTGGCGCCGGCGGGGATGTCTTCCAGCTTGCGGTATTTTTTGGAATAGATCGCCATCGGGCCGATCATGGTCTTGCCCTCGGCATACAGCTTGTAGCCGCGCGCCTTGATCTGCGCATTGAGGAAAGGTCGATGCTGATAGCTGTTGGCGTCCAGTTCGCCGGCATCGAGAGCGGCATTGGGCTGGATGTAGTCGTTGAACTCGATGATCTTGACCTTGTAGCCGGGATTGTCGCGTTCGAACACGCGCTTGGCGGCCTCGAATATCTGCGCATGCGGCCCGCTGGTGACGCCGACCTTGATCACCTGATCGGCCGCAGCCGATGCCGGCGCAGGCAATGCCCCGGTCGTCGCCACCCATGCGGCCACGCGCAACCACTTCCATACTGCTTGTTTCATTGGTGTTCCTCTGCAGACAAAAAGGCCAATGTATCGACCGTGCGGCAGAGGTGGAACGAATCTTTTCCCGCTTCGATATGTGCTGCGCGATTACGCTGCGCTCAGGCGATCAGCCGCTCTTCTTCACGCTCTGTGCGCACGTGCGATGCCGGGGCGCCCGGTACCGCCGCGATCAGTTCACGCGTATAGGGATGCTGCGGGTTGCGCCAGATGGCGTGGTGGTCGCCCTCTTCCACGATGCGCCCGCCGTTCATCACCAGCACGCGGTCGGCGATATAGCGCACCACTGAAAGATCGTGCGAAATGAAGAGATAGGACAGGCCGAACTCGCGCTTCAAGTCCACCAGCAGGTTGAGGATCTGCGCTTGTACCGACACATCCAGCGCCGATACCGGCTCGTCGCAGATCACCAGCGCCGGTTTCAGCACCAGCGCTCGTGCAATGCCGATGCGCTGGCGCTGACCGCCCGAGAACTGGTGCGCATAACGTGTCAGCGCCGTCTTCGGCAAGCCGACCAGGTCGACGATTTCCTCGATGCGGCGGCGGCGCTCACGGCGATCTTTCACCTCGTGGATCACCAGCGCGGCATCAAGAATCTCGGCCACGGTATGGCGCGCATTGAGCGAAGCATAGGGGTCCTGGAACACCATCTGCACACGACGCCGATGCGGCCGCAAAGCAGCGCGCTCAAGTCGGGCGATATCGACGCCATTGAGCACGATGCGGCCGGCGCTGCTGTCTTCCAGGCGCACGATGCTGCGCGAGAGCGTGGACTTGCCGCAGCCGGATTCACCTACCAGGCCCACTGTCTCGCCGGCGGCGATGTCGAAAGACACGCCACGCACCGCGTGCACTACACCGCGCGGGGTGACGTAGTCGACCCGCAGGTCTTGCACCGACAGCAGCGCAGGCGCCTTGCGTTCGCTCGCCGCAGGGGCGGAGGCGAACGGCAACACGTGTTCACGACCGCTGAGGGTGAAACTCTGCCGGCCTTGCGCATCAAGCTCGCTGCGGATCTCGGGCAGGCGCTGCCGGCGGTAGTGCTGGTCCTGCTCCAGGCGCAGCGACGCGCCCAGCAGGCCACGCGTGTAGGCATGCTGCGGCCGGGCGAACAGCGCGGCGTTGCCGGCCTCCTCCACCTTGCTGCCGCCATACATCACCGCCACCCGGTCTGCCCATTGCTCGACCACGCCGAGGTCGTGCGTGATCAGCAATACGGCCATGCCGAGCTCGCGGCGCAGTTGATCCAGCAGTTCCAGGATCTGCGCCTGGATGGTGACGTCCAGCGCAGTGGTCGGCTCGTCGGCGATCAACAGGCGCGGCCGGTTGGCCACCGCCATGGCGATCATCACACGCTGACGCTGGCCGCCGGAGAGCTGGTGCGGATAGTCGTCGATACGGCGCTGCGGCTCCGGGATGCGTACCAGCTCCAGCAACTCGATGGCGCGCGTGCGCGCGGCCGCGGCGCGCAAGTCCTGGTGCAGGCGAATCGCCTCGATCACCTGGTCACCGATCGACAGCACCGGATTGAGCGAGGTCATCGGCTCCTGGAAGATCATCGAGATAGCATTGCCGCGCAGCGCCGTCAGTGCGTGCTCGGGCAAGGTCAGCAGGTCGCGCCCCTCGAACAATAGCTCGCCCGATACCTGCGCCGACGGTCCCAGCAGGCGCAGCAGCGACAAGGCGGTGGTCGACTTGCCGCAACCGGACTCACCCACCAGCGCCACGGTCTGGCCGGGGGCGATGTCCAGGTCGAGGCCGCGTACGGCCTGGTGGCCGGCGAACGACACCCTGAGGTTGCGGATCTGTAGCAAAGGCTGCATGACGGTCTCCCGGTTGGCGCTGTGGATCAGGTGACGGTGGATCAGGCGGCGACGTCGGCTCGCTGCCCGGCACGATAGCCGGCACCGACGTGGCGTTGCGGCAGCGTCGCGCCTTCACCGAACAGTTTTTCGCGCAGCGTGCCCTGGGCGTAATCGCGCTTGTAGACGCCGCGCTCCTGCAGCACTGGGATCACCTGGTCGACAAAGTCTTCGAAGCTCTCCGGCGTCACCGTGCGGGTCAGGTTGAAGCCGTCGATGCCGGTGTCTTCCACCCAGGCTTCCAGCTCGGCGGCGACCTGTTCGCCGGAACCGACCACGGTAGCGTAGCGGCCGCCCAGTTCGAGCTGCTGCAAGAGCTTGCGCTTGGTCCAGTTCAACTCCGGATTCGTGACGGTCTTGACCAGCGATTCGATGGAGTTGGTCTTGGCCGCGCGGATCGGCTCGTCCAGCTCGTACTGCGAAAAATCGATGCCGGTGCCGGCCGAGAAATGCGCCAGGCCGGCTTCCGGACTGGCATAGCCGGCGTATTCACGGTAGCGCTCGCGCGCTTCCTGCTCGGTGCGGCCGGTGACGGCGGTCAGGCCCATGAAGATCTTGACGTCCTCCGGATTGCGCCCTTCACGCGCGGCGCCTTCGCGGATGCCCTGCACCAGTTTCTTCGCGGCCTCGCGCGTCTGGCTGGAGATGAACACGCACTCGGCATGGCGCGCGCCAAAGGCCTGGCCGCGGCCTGACGAGCCGGCCTGGTACAGCACCGGCGTGCGCTGGCGCGAGGGTTCGGACAGGTGGATGCCTTCCACGCGGTAGTAGTCGCCGCTGTGCCTGATCTTGTGCACCCTGGCCGGATCGGCATAGACGCGGTTGGCGCGGTCGCGCACCACGGCGCCGTCTTCCCAGCTGCCTTCCCACAACTTGTAGACGACTTCCATGAATTCATCCGCACGGTCATAACGCAGGTCGTGCTCCAACTGCTCGGTCAGGCCCATGGCGCGCGCGGCGCTGTCGAGGTAGCCGGTGACGATGTTCCAGCCGACGCGACCTTTGGTGAGATGGTCCAGCGTCGACATGCGGCGTGCAAACAGGAACGGCGCTTCATAGGTCAGGTTGGCGGTGATGCCGAAGCCCAGGTGCTCCGTGACGGCCGCCATGGCGGAGATCAGCAGCAGCGGATCGTTGACCGGCAGCTGGATCGACTCGCGCAGCGTGATGTCGCTTGAGCCTTGGTAGACATCGTAGACGCCGACGATGTCGGCCAGGAACAGGCCGTCGAACTTGCCGCGCTCCAGCAGCTTGGCCAGATGCGTCCAGTAACCGATGTCGGTGTAGTCCTGCGAGCGGTCGCGCGGATGCGTCCACAGGCCGTGGTTGATGTGGTTGACGCAGTTCATGTTGAACGCGTTGAGGCGGATCTGCTTCTTGCTCATGAGGTCCTCCGCTTAAGCGGCCTGCGCCGTGTATTGCGGCTCCAGCTGCACGTCCAGCGCCTCGTTGAAGCGCGCGAAAAAGGCGCACAGCGCGGCGCGCAAGGTCAGCTCGACGATCTGCGATTCGTTGAAGTGTTCACGCAGGCGCTCCACCAGGCTGTCGCCCACGCGCTGGCGGGTAACGGCCAGGGCGTAGTCGCGCACCAGTTTTTCCACCGGGCCCAGGCCGGGCACATCGGCGTCGAGGATGCGCTCCACCGTCTCGGCCGGCACGTGCTCGGCGCGCAGCTTGGGTGCGTGGTGCGAGACGCAGTAGCTGCATTCATTGGCCCTGGAGGCGGTAACCAGCACGATCTCCAGGTGCAGCTTCGAGATGTTGCCTTCGCCGGCGAAGCCCAGCAGCAGGCCGTAGATGTGCTCGATCGAGGCCGGTTTGTGCGCCAGTACACCCAGCATGTTGCCGAAGTGACCGTATTCGTTCTCCACCTTCTCGAAGATGGCGCGGGCCGGGCCCGGCTGCAGTTGCCCGGACAAGAGCGTGGATACGCGTGCCATGGTTTTCTCCTATTTTCTGTCGCGCGGGTCGAGCACGTCAGCCAGCCCGTCGCCTAAAAGATTGAGGGCCAGCACCGTGATGACGATGGCGATGCCGGGAATGGTGGTGATGAACCAGTCGGTGCGCAGCACTTCGCGGCCGGCGCCGACCATGTTTCCCCAACTGGCGGCGTTGGGGTCGCCCAGGCCGAGGAAGGCCAGGCTGGATTCGGTCAGGATGGCGGTGGCCACCATCAGCGAGGTCGACACCAGGATCGGCGTGGCGGCGTTGGGCAGGATGTCGCGCAGGATGATGCGCGCATCGGATGCGCCCAGCGCCACGCTGGCCTGCACCATCTCGCCGTGACGCAGCTTGAGTACCTCGGCGCGTACCAGTCGCGCCAGGCTGGGCCAGGCGGTGACGCCGATGGCCAGCGCGATGGTGGTGAGCGAGGGCTGCGCGACAGCGACGATGGCCAGCGCGAACAGGAAGGACGGAATGGTCTGGAAGAACTCGGTCACGCGCATGAGCGCCGCATCCGCGCGGCCGCCGTAGTAGCCTGCCAGCAAGCCGCCGGATACCCCCAATAGCAAGGCCACCGCGGTCGACACCAGCGCGATCAGCAGCGAGGCGCGCGCACCGTGGAAGATGCCGGCCAGGATGTCGCGCCCCAGCATGTCGCTGCCCAGCAGATGTTGGGCATCGGCGAAGGGACGCAGGAAAGGCTCGGCCACCATGTCCAGCGGGTCGCCCGGGAACAGCCAGCCGGCCGAGGCGGCCATTGTCGCCACCACCAGCAGCAACACGCCGCCGGTGAGCGCCGAGGGCGAGCGCAGCAGGCGGCCGAACCAGCCGGGCGCCTTGGCGGGTTCGGGCAGGACGGCGGTGGAAATATCGTTCAGCACGGTGCTCATGCTCTCCTCCTCATCGCAGCCGGATGCGCGGATCGAGCCGCACGTAGACAGCGTCGACGATCCAGTTGACCAGGACCACCACCGCCGAGCTGCACAGCAGGATGCCGAGCAGCAGGTTGAAATCGCGCTGGAACAAGGCCTCGAAGGCCAGCCGCCCGAGGCCGGGCCAGGAGAACACGGTCTCCACCAGCACCGCGCCGCCGACCACCGAGCTGGCCTGCACGCCCAGCATGGTCACCAGCGGCAGCAAAGCGTTGCGCAGCACGTGCGCGAACAGTACGCGCGGCGCGCGCGCGCCCTTGGCCACGGCGGTGCGCACGAAGTCCTGACGTCGCACCTCGATCATGGCCGCGCGCATCAGGCGCGTGTACACCGCCATGTAGAACAGGCCCAGCGTGACGGCCGGCAGCACCAGGTGGCGCGCCACATCCAGCACGTAGGCCAGGCCGGTGTAGCCGGCCTCGACGGTGAACATGCCGCCCACCGGCAACCAGTCCAGCCAGACCGAGAACACCACCACCAGCATCAGGCCGATCCAGAACAGCGGCGTGGCGAAGAACAGCAAGGCCAGCGCCGAGATCAGCGCGTCGGCCAGCTTGCCGGCGCGGTAGGCGGCAAGCGTTCCAAGCACCACGCCGGCCACCGCAGCGAACACGATGGCCCCGCCCATCAGCAGCAGCGTGGCGGGCACGCGCTGCGCGATCAGTTGCGCCACTGGCATACCCTGGCGGAAGGAATAGCCGAGGTCAAACTGCGCCAGGTGCAGCAGGTACTTGCCGAACTGCACGATCAGCGGTTGGTCCAGCCCGAACTGCGCGCGCAACGCGGCCATGTATTCCGGCGTGGCCGCGCCGGCTTCGCCGGCCAGCACCTGCGCCGCGTCGCCGGGTGCCAGGCGCAGCAGGAAGAAGTTGATCACGGCCACGCCCAGCATCACCGCCACCAGCTGCAGCAGGCGGCGCAGCGTGGCGCGCAGCAGCGCCACGCCGGCCGATGGTGCAGCAGGTGCAGGCAGCGCGGCGTCAGCCGGGGCGAGATAGGGCGCGCTCATGACCTAACCTCTCTCAGCGCGGTGCGGCGCCGTTGTTGGCAGCTACCTTGGCGCCGTTGTCGAACCAGGCGTTCTTCAGGGAGCTATAGATCTGGTCAACGCCGGCCACGGTGTCTTTCAGGTTGGAGGCATGCAAGGTGAAGAAATGCAGCTCCAGCAGCGGCAGCGACGGCAGATCGGTTTGCACGCGCTGCTGGAATTTCTTGAACAGCGCAACGCGATCGGCTTGCACCGGGGCGCCCTGGGCCTGCTCGATCAGCTTGTCGGCCTCGGCATTCCGGTAGCCGGCGCCGTTGGTCCACGGGATGTTCTTGCCGACCGAGTCGCTCCAGTAGGCTCGCGTCACCCCCACCAGCGGATCGGCAAAACCGGCCAGCCAGATCACCGACAGATCGAAGTCGCGGTCGCCGTACACTCGCTTGGTGAAGGTCGGGGTGTCTTGCGCACGCACGCTGACCTCGATGCCCACACGCTTCAAGGAATTGCGGATGAATTCTCCGCTGCGCTTGAAGTCGTCGCCATACGGCAGGTAGTCGAGGTTGATGCGCAGGCGCGTGCCGTCAGCGCCGCGCTTGAGACCGGCTTCATCCAGCAGCGCTTCAGCCTTCTTCGGATCGAAGCCGTATTGCGGCGTATCGGCGGTGTAGAACTGTTTTAGCGTCGACACCACCGGGCTGGTGGCGGGCTTGCCGAAGCCGTACCACACCACCTTGTTGAAGGCATTGCGGTCGATCGCGTAGGCCAGCGCCTGGCGCACACGCACATCTTTGAAGTACGGCTTGTCGAGGTTGATGTCGACCAGCAGCCAGGGCGAAATCCAGTCGTAGCCGCGCGTCTCCAGCTTCAGCGTGGGCAGCTTGGCCAGGCGCTCTGCGTCCTTCAACGGCACCGGCGAGAACGGTGCGTACTGCACTTCTCCCTTTTCCAGCGCGGCAGCGCGGGCGCCTGCGTCCGGGATGATCTTGAAGACGATCTTGTCGAGGTAAGGCTTGCCCTTGTCCCAATAGTCCGGATTGCGTTCCAGCGTGATGTAGTTGCCGCGACTCCATTCCTTGAACACGAACGGGCCGGTGCCGACCGGCTTGTTGTTGTACGGGTTGTTGAGGATGTCGGTGCCCTCGTAGAGGTGCTTGGGCAGCACTTGCGCACCGTTGCTGTTGAGCGAACTCAGCACCGCCAGCGAGGGCTCGCTGAAGTGGATCACCACGGTGTAATCATCCGGGGTGTCGGTGGAGGTCACCTTGCCGAGCAGGATCTGGTTGCGCGGGTGAATCTTCTTCCACACGTTCTCCAGCGTCCACTTCACGTCGGCCGAGGTGAACGGCTTGCCGTCGTGCCACTTCACACCATGGCGCAGGTGGAAGGTCAGCGTCTTGCTGTCCTTGGAGACTTCCCAGCGTTCGGCCAGCGCCGGGCGCAGCTTGAAGTCGTTGTCGTACTCCACCAGGCCGTCGAACACGTTGGCGCTGAAAAAACCGGTCGGCGACGCGGTGTTGAGTGCCGAGGTGAGGATCACCGGCTCGGGCTGCAGGATGGCGGTCAGCGTGCCGCCCGGTGTGGCGGCGTGCGCCAGCGTCGCCGCCGCGCTCAGGATGAAGGCGCCGGCGGCCAGCAACGCGCGCGACTTGATGTGCTTGAACATGGTTTCCCCTTTGTTGTGGTGGTTGCTCATTCCAGCCAGGCGTTCTTCAGCGAGCCTTGCGACTGGTCGCCGCGCACGTCAATGCCGTGCAGGCGCGGCGAATGAACGGTGAAGAAGTGCAGCTCCAGCAGCGGCAGCGTGGGCAGGTCGGTCTGGGTGATCTGCTGGAAGCGCTTGAACAGCGTCACGCGTTCAGCCTGGGTGGCGGCACCCTGGGCCTGCTCGATGATCTCGTCGACTTCCTTGTTGTTGTAGCCGGAAGCGTTGGTCCAGGGCACGTTCTTGCCGATCCAGCCGGACCAGTACATGCGCGTCAAACCGATCTGCGGATCGGGGAAGGAGGCGTTGTAGGAGATCGAGGTATCGAAATCGCGGTCGCCGTAGACGCGCTTGGTGAAGGCGGCGGTGTCCTGGCTGCGGATGTTGAGCTCGATGCCGATGCGCTTCCACGATTGCTTCAGGTATTCGGCGGTGCGGCGGTAGTCGTCGCCGTACGGCAGGTAGTCATTGCTGAGCGTGAAGCGCACGCCGTCGGCGCCACGCTTGAAGCCGGCCTCGTCCAGCAGCGCCTCGGCCTTCCTGGTGTCATAGCCGTAGCGCGGCACGCCGCCGTCGAAGAACTGCGTGAGCGTGCTGGGCACGATGGACACCGCCGGCTTGCCGTAGCCGTACCAGACCACCTTGTTCAGGCCGTCGAGGTTGGTGGCGTAGGCGATGGCGCGGCGCACGCGCGCATCCTTCAGGTATTTGTTGTCGAGGTTGAAGTCCAGGTACATCACCGGCGAGGACCACTGGTAACCGGCGGTCTCCACCTTGGCCTTGCCGGAGGCGGCCAGGCGCTGCGCTTCCTTGGGCGGCACCGGGCTGAACACGGCGTACTGGCCTTCACCGTTCTCCAGCTGCGCGGCGCGGGCCCCGGCGTCCGGCACCACCTTGAAGATGATCTTGTCGAGGTAGGGCTTGCCCTTGTCCCAATACTCCGGATTACGTTCCAGCGTGATGTGGCTGCCGCGGCTCCATTCCTTGAAGACGAAGGCGCCGGTGCCGATCGGCTTGTTGTTGTTCGGATTGTTGAGGATGTCGGCGCCTTCATAGATGTGCTTGGGCAGCACCGGCGCGCCCCAGGAATTGACGGTGGACAGCAGCGCCAGCGAAGGCTTGGTGAAGCGGAACACGGCGGTCAGCTCGTCCGGCGTGTCGACCTGCGTCAGGTTGACCAGAATGGCCTTGTTGCGCGGGTGCAGGGTCTTCCACACGTTCTCCACCGACCACTTGACGTCGGCCGAGGTGAACGGCTTGCCGTCATGCCATTTGACGCCACGGCGCAAATGGAAGGTGATCGCCAGGCCGTCCTTGGACACCTCCCAGCGCTCGGCCAGTTCGCCGTGCGGCTTCAGGGCGCTGTCATAGCTGAGCAAGCCATCGTAGACATTGGTGGAAATCAGCGAGGTCGGCTGGGCGGTGTTGACCGCGCCGGTCAGCGTCACCGGTTCGGGCTGGACGATGGCCAGCAGCGTGCCGCCAGACTTCGGCGCGGCCGGTGCTGCGGACGCGGCATGCGCGAGCTGCGCGGCGCCCGAAACCAGCGTGAAAGCAGCCAGCAGGATCCTGGTACGAGCGGCATGCGTGACATGAGCAATGCGGACGGTATGAGCAGGCATGTCTTCTTGTTTTCCTTGGGATCGATGCACGCCTCCACGCTGCCTCTCTTGGCGAGGCGCAGCGTGGCCGAGGCGATGGTGGCCGGGTATTGCTCAGTGATGTGAGCGCGTTACAGCGCGCCGTGGCGCGGCGGCTTCTTGCCGTTCAGGTAGAAGTTGCCGATGGCGTGGTACTTCCAGCGCACCGGGTCGTGCAGCGTGTGGGTACGGGCGTTGCGCCAGTGGCGGTCGAGGTTGTGCTCGGCCAGCGTGGACTGTGAACCGGCCAGCTCGAACAGCTTGCTGCCGGCCGCCAGCGACACCTCGGTGGTCAGCACGCGCGCCTCGGCCACCGCGATCGAGGCCTCGGCCACGCTATCTTCATTCAGGTCAGCCGCCGCCGCGTCGACCTTGCGACCGGCGCGCTGCACCAGCGCTTCGGCGGCGTGCAGCTGGATGGTCAGGTCGCCCACTTCGCGGATGGTCAAGGGATCGTCACCGGCGCGTTCGACGCCGCTGTCGACCCAGGGGCGCGAGCGGGTCTTCACGAACGCGATCAGGTCGCGATAGGCGGCGCGCGCGATGCCCAGGTCGATGGCGGCGTGCTGGATCTGCGCCATCGGGCCGATCTGGGTCGGACGCGAGAAGGCGGAGGCGAAGCCGATCACGGCATCCGCCGGCACGTGCACATTCTCGAACACGGCGCTGCCGCTGCCGGTGGTGCGTTGGCCGAAGCCGGACCAGTCGTCGATAATGGTCAGCCCCGGCGCGTGGCGCGGCACGATAGCCAGCTGCTGCACACCGTGCTCGTCGATCACCGAGGTCGGCACCCAGTCGGCGTAGAGCGCGCCGGTGGCGTAGAACTTGCGACCGTTGATGCGGTAGCCGGGGCCGTTGGGGTCGCGCGCCAGGCTGGTCTTGCGATCGTGCGATGTCTTGGTGCCCAGCTCGGCCAGCGCGTTGCCGAAGCGGTCGCCCTGCAGCACGCGCTCGAAGAAAAAGCGTTTCTGTGATTCGTTGCCGTTCACCAGGATCAGCTCGACCGCGTAGAAATGGTTTTGCGGAATCTGCCCGATGGAGCCGTCGGCCGACGAGATGGTGGCGATCACCTCGGCCAGCGTGCCGTAGGAGACGCCGGCGCCGCCGTATTGCCTGGGTACGGTGATGCCCCACAGACCCGAGCGCACGTAGCGCTCCAGCTCGTCCCAGGGGAGCTTGCGCTCGCGGTCGCGCAACGCGGATTCTTTCTCGAAATCTTCGGCCAGCTTGCGCGCCACGGCGATGGCTTCGGCGTCGTCGCGGATACGGGCGACGATGCGCGGCGCGGATGCGCTGGAAGGCGGCAAGGAGTCGAGCGCGGTGGCGCCGGGGGATGCTGTGGCGGCTGCGGTCTGGGTCATGGTGTCCGATCTGACATGCGATGAATGAGGGAAGCGCTCAGCTCCACGAATGGCGCGGCGGCGGCGTGCCGTTCAGCGCGTAGTTGCCGACGGCGTAGTACTTCCAGCGCACCGGGTCGTGCAGCGTGTGCACGCGTGCGTTGCGCCAGTGGCGGTCGAGGTTGTGCACGGCCAAGGTGGAGGCCGAACCGGAGAGCTCGAACAGTTTTTCGGAGGCCAGCAGCGACAGCTCGGTGGACAGCACCTTGGCTTCGGCCACGGCCACCGAGGCTTCGGCCATCTGCTCGAACGTGATCTTCTCGGGCAGCGCGTCGAGCACGCCGGCGGCGCGCTCCAGCAAGGCGTCGGCGGCGTGCAGGCGCAGCTTGAGATTGCCGACGTCGCGCAGGATGTAGGGGTCGTCGCTGGCGCGCTCCAGGCCGCTGTCGGCATAGGGGCGCGCGCGGGTGGTGACGAACTCGATGGTGTCGCGCACGGCGGCGCGGGCGATGCCGGCGTCGATGGCGGCCTGGATCAGCTGCGACACCGGGCCGATATTGTTGGCCTGGCGCAGGAAGTCCTTCACGTGCAGCACCTGGGCCGCCGGCACGTGCACCCCGTCGAACACCACGCTGCCGCTGGCGGTGGTGCGCTGGCCGAAGCTGGACCAGTCGTCGACGACGCGCAAACCCGCGGCGTCGTGGCGGTTGTAGATAAACAGCGGCTGGCCGTCATCGTCGACGGCGCGGGTGGGGATCCAGTGCGCGTAGATCGCGCCGGTGGAATAGAAACGCGTGCCGGTGAGCAGGTAGCTGCCGTCGCCGGCTTCGCGGTCGAGCAAGGCGCGCGTGCGCACGTCGAGCACGTTCTTGCTGTTGCGCTCGGGACCGGCGTTGCCGAAGCGTGCGCCGCTCAGGGCCTCCTCGAAGAAGAAACGCTTTTGCGCTTCGCTGCCGGCATTGGCGATGACGTTGAGGTTGCCAAAATGGTTCTGCGGAATCTGGCCGATGGATGGGTCGGCGGCCGAGATGATCTTGAACACCTCGGCCACGGTATTCCACGAGGCGCCGATGCCGCCGTAGGCGCGCGGCACCGAGATGGCCCACAGGCCGCTGTGCGAAAAACGCTCGATCTCCTCGAACGGCAGGCGACGCTCACGGTCGCGTTCGGCGGCGCCCTGGGTAAATTCCTGCGCGAGCGCGTGCGCGACCTGCAGCGCCTGTTCGTCACTGGCGATGCGCTGGGCGGAACGTGGAGAAATGCGGCGCACGGGAGTGCGCTGGGCGTCGATGACCGCGGACATGAAACGATGATCCTTCCTGAAATGAACGGCGCCCGCGCCCATGGTGGGGCGAACGCCGGGGGAGGAGGATCATTAGAGCAAAGCGAGGCGCATTTCAGAACGAAGCATTGCGCATGTGCTTGCTTGGATTTCTCATGCTGCGTTTTTCGCGCAAGCTTATGCGGCCGAGGGTGGCCGCGCGACAGCGGCAGCGTACGTGGGGAGATCCGATCCGGCGGCTCCGTTCTCCGTCACCCCGACGCAGCCCGATCCGCACGGCCGCCGGTACGTGCGCCGGCTTTGCAGTAAACTCGCCGGACAATAGAACAAAAACGCATAAGCGACAGCGCCTGGGCTGACCGGCGCTCCATAACGACAAGACTTTCCGGGAAGAGACACATGTTCCACACCGACCGCACTCCTGACTTCAAGACCGTGCTGATCGCCAGCGGCGTCGTGCTGACGCTGGCCATGGGCGTACGACACGGCCTGGGCTTCTGGCTGCAGCCGATCTCGCAGGCACACGGCTGGACGCGCGAGACCTTCTCGCTGGCCATTGCCATGCAGAACCTGATGTGGGGCGCCATCGGCCCGTTCGCCGGCATGGCTTGCGACCGCTTCGGCACGGCGCGCGTGATCTTCCTGGGCGCCTTCCTGTACGCGGCCGGCCTGTTGTGGATGGCGCTGGTGCACCAGCCGCTGGCGTTCGTGCTGGGCTCGGGCATCCTGATCGGCGCGGCGCTGGCCTGCACCGCCTTCGGCGCGGTAAGCGGCATCGTCGGCCGCAGCGCGCCCCCGGAGAAGCGCTCGTGGGCCTTCGGCATTTCTTCGGCGGCGGGTTCTTTCGGCCAATTCATGATGATGCCGGTGGAGCAACAGCTGATCTCGGTAGCCGGCTGGCAACAGGCCTTCTTCTGGCTGGCGGCGCTGGTGCTGGTGATGATGCTGCCCATGGCGCTGCGCCTGAAGGAGCCGGCGCGCGAAGCTGCCGCCCACGGGCAGAGCATCGGCGAGGCGATCCGCGAGGCCTTTGCCTACCGGCCGTTCCAGCTGCTGGTGGCGGGCTATTTCGTGTGCGGCTTCCAGGTGGTGTTCATCGGCGCGCACTTGCCGTCTTACCTGAAGGACAAGGGCATCATGGATCCCAACGTCGCGGTGATCGCGCTGGCGCTGATCGGCCTGTTCAACATCTTCGGCTCTTATTACGCCGGCAAGCTGGGCGGCCTGTTGCCCAAGCGTTACCTGCTGGCGGGCATCTATTCGCTGCGCAGCGTGGCCATCGCGCTGTTCCTGGCGGCGCCGCTGTCGCCGTTGTCGGTGTACCTGTTCGCGGCGGCCATGGGCCTGCTGTGGCTGTCTACCGTGCCGCTCACCAACGGCATCGTGGCCGGCATCTTCGGCGTGAAGCACTTGTCGATGCTGTCGGGCTTCGTGTTCTTCTCGCACCAGGTGGGCAGCTTCCTGGGCGTGTGGCTGGGCGGCTGGCTGTTCACCCGCCAGGGCAGCTACGACACGGTGTGGGCCATCACGCTGGGACTGGGCATCTTCGCCACCCTGATCAACCTGCCGGTGCGCGAGCAAGCCATTGCGCGCCCGCTGGCGGCGCGCTGAGGCCATGCGCACGGCGCCCTCACCTGCCCGCGGCCGTCGGCGCCGCGCTGTGCTGGCGGCGGTGGGCGCGGCCATGCTCACGGGCATCTTCTGGGCCTACCTGCAGCCGGGCTTCATCGTCGATCTGGCGAACCGGATCTACCTGTGTTTTTGAGCGGGCGGCCGGCGCGCCTGATGTGATGCCGCAAGGGCCTTGTGTCGCAGTGCGGAGGTTTTTTTCGCGTTTTCGGGCTATCCTCTCGGTTTTATCCTACGGCCTTCCGGCCTCGCTTTCGCTGTCATGCCCATGCTGTCCCTCACGCAACTCGAAGAAATCATCAATTACTGGCGCCAGCAGCGCCCGGCCACCGGCGAGGAGTGCTCGCTGTCACCCGAGGTGAACGTGCTGGCCGGGCTGTACGCGATGATGATTTACGAGCGCCGGCACGAGCTGGCGCTGGAGCATCTGGATACCCAGGCGCGCCAGCTGGTCGAGTCTTGGCCCGGCCGCGGCTGAGCCGGGACGCTCCGGCGACAAGCTCTTGCTGAACGTTTTGGCCCGGCCCCGATCTCTTCAGGGCCACCATGAAAGGAAGGAAGATGCGCAAGGACCCGGAGCAAACGCCTCCCGCCGCTCGCCGCAAGACGGCTGCAGCGGCCGAGCCGGCCAAGACAAGCCGGTCGGCCAAACCCGCCCGCCCCCTGGACGCCGGCCGCCGCCACAGCGAGCCCGGCAAGCCGCGGGTGGCGCTGGTGCTGCAAGGCGGCGGCGCCTTGGGCGCCTACCAGGCCGGGGTCTACCAGGCGCTGCATGAAAACGGCCTGACGCCTGACTGGGTGGTCGGCACCTCGATCGGCGCGATCAACGCCGCGTTGATCGCCGGCAACCCGCGCGAGACCCGCATCGCGCGCTTGCGCGAGTTCTGGGACACGGTGGCCCATCCCGACCTGTTCGACCTGCGCCAGGTGCCGGACAACCTGCGCCCCCTGGCCACCCGCATGACCACGCTCGATACCTTCGTGCGCGGCGCCCCCGGCTTCTTCCGCCCGCGCCCGTTCAATCCCTTCGCCATGGGCCTGCCGGTGCCGCCCGAGGAAGCCAGCTTCTACAGCACCGCCGAGCTGCAGGCCACGCTGGGGCGCCTGGTCGACTTCGACTACCTCAACGGCGGCTCCGGCATCCGCATGACGGTGTCGGCGGTCAAGGTCACCTGCGGCACGCTGGTCAAGTTCGACTCCAACACCCGCCCCATCGGCGCCGAGCACGTGATGGCCAGCGGCGCGCTGCCGCCCGGCTTTGCCCCGGTGCGCATCGACGGCGAGCTGTACTGGGACGGCGGCCTGTACTCCAACACGCCGCTGGAGGCAGTGCTGGGCGACGAACCGCGCCTGAACACCCTGTGCATGATGGTCGACCTGTGGCACGCCGACGGCCCCGAGCCGCGCACGCTGGAGGAGGTTCAGACGCGCGAGAAGGACGTCACCTTCGCCTCGCGCTCGCAGCGCCACATCGACGCCTATCTCAAGCAATACCAGCTGCGCCGCGCCGCCCACGCGCTCTACAAGCGCCTGCCGCCGGCCATGCTGAACGCCGCCGACCGCAAGATGATGACCGAGCTGGGCGCTGACACCACCATCCACATCGTTCGCCTGGCCTACGCCGGGCGCGACTGGAACATGGCCTCCAAGGATGCCAACTTCGCCCGGGGTTCGGTGCAGTGGCGCTGGGAGCAGGGTTACCAGGACGGCTTGCGCGGCATCGAGGTCAGCCACGGCTGCCCGTTCGAGGATTCGGACGCGGGCATCGTGGTGCATGAGCTGCCGACCGGCGAAACCTATACGCAAACGTCCAAAGCGACCGAACGTTCGTCTTGATCGGGCGCAAAGCCGCGCTGGATGCGGCGTCGTATATTTTCTACGCCATTGAAAATAATTTTGTGCGGCGCACAAAATTTACTTGACCTCACCAAATAAGGGCATAAAATAGGAATTGTTGCGGCGCACAAATCGTGTTGATTGGTCGATTTTTGTGGAAAGCCGCTCTGGAAAGCCGATTGATCCGGCTGCTTTTTACACTTGAAATGTTCTCTAGGAGATAGCGATGTTCTCGTACCAAGACCAGTTTTCCGCCGCCACCAAATCCAACCTGCAAGCGCAGCTGGACCTGATCAACAACCTGACCGCCAAGGCCTTCGAAGGCGTGGAAAAGATCGTCGAGCTGAACCTGTCGGCCACCAAGGCCTCGCTGGAAGAAGCCGCCCTGGCCGCCAAGCAGCTGGCCTCCGCCAAGGATCCGCAGGAACTGCTGGCCCTGGCCGCAGCGCAAGCCCAGCCGGGCGCCGACAAGGCCACCGCCTACGGTCGCCACTTGGCCGGCATCGTGTCCTCGACCCAGGCCGAGTTCACCAAGGCCGCTGAAGCCCAGATCGCCGACACCAGCCGCAAGCTGTCGGCCCTGATCGACGAAATCAGCAAGAACGCGCCCCCGGGTTCGGAGCAGGCCGTGTCGCTGCTGAAGGCCACGCTGTCCAACGCCAACGCCGCCTACGAGCAACTGTCGAAGAACTCCAAGCAAGCCGTCGAGACCCTGGAAGCCAACCTGGCCAACGCGACCAAGCAGTTCACCGCCGCCGCTGAAAAGGCCACCGCATCGACCCGCGCCAAGAAGTAATTCGCAGCGCAGTCAGAGCAAGGCAAACGAAAAAGGCCGCTCCGGGAAACCGGGGCGGCCTTTTGCTTTGTTCATTGATTCATTGATGCATTGACTCGCTGACTCGCTCACTCGGCGCTGAAGGAGCCATCGATGCAGTATCGAGGCGAGGCGTGCCGCTGTCGGCATTGCCTCAGCCGCGACCAGCCTCGGCGATGATGTCCAGCGCCAGCGCCTCGGCCACGCGGATGCCGTCGATGGCGGCCGACATGATGCCGCCGGCATAGCCCGCGCCTTCGCCGGCCGGGTACAGGCCTTTGGTGTTCAGGCTCTGCAGCGTCTGGTCGTCGCGCTTGATGCGGATCGGCGAGGAGGTGCGGGTCTCGATGCCGGTCAGCACGGCGTCGTGCATGGAATAGCCGCGGATCTGCTTGTCGAAGGCCGGCAGGGCCTCGCGGATGGCGTCGATGGCGTACTTGGGCAGCGACGGGTTCAGGTCGCCCCACTTCACGCCCGGCTTGTAGGACGGCTCCACGCTGCCCTGCGCGCTCGACGGACGGTTGGCGATGAAGTCGCCCACCAGCTGCGCCGGGGCGTCGTAGTTGTGACCGCCCAGCTCATAGGCGCGGCTTTCCCACTCGCGCTGGAAGGCGATGCCGGCCAGCGGATGGCCGGGATAGTCGGCCGGCGAGATGCCCACCACGATGCCGCTGTTGGCATTGCGCTCGTTGCGCGAGTACTGGCTCATGCCGTTGGTGACCACGCGGCCGGGCTCGGAAGTGGCCGCCACCACGGTGCCGCCCGGGCACATGCAGAAGCTGTAGACCGAACGGCCGTTGGAGGCGTGATGCACCAGCTTGTAATCGGCCGCGCCCAGGATCGGGTGACCGGCGCTGGGGCCGAAGCGGCACTTGTCGATCAGCGACTGCGGGTGTTCGGCGCGAAAGCCGATCGAGAACGGCTTGGCCTCGATGTAGACGCCGCGCTCGTACAGCATCTCGAAGGTATCGCGCGCGCTGTGGCCGATGGCCAGCACCACGTGGTCGGCCTCGATCTGTTCGCCGCCGGCCAGGGTCAGGCCGCGGATCTTGCCGTCCTCGATCAGCACATCCTCGACGCGCTGCTCGAAGCGGAACTCGCCGCCCAACTGTTCGATCTTGTCGCGCATCAGCTGGATCATCTTGACCAGGCGGAAGGTGCCGATGTGCGGCTTGCTGACGTACATGATTTCCGGAGGGGCGTCGGCGGCGACGAATTCGGTCAGCACCTTGCGGCCGTAATGCTTGGGATCCTTCACCTGGCTGTAGAGCTTGCCGTCTGAGAAGGTGCCGGCGCCGCCTTCGCCGAACTGCACGTTGGACTCGGGCTTGAGCTCACGCTGGCGCCACAGGCCCCAGGTGTCCTTGGTACGCTCGCGCACGGTCTTGCCGCGCTCCAGGATGATCGGGTTGAAGCCCATCTCCGCCAGCAGCAGCGCGGCAAACAGGCCGCAGGGGCCGAACCCGATCACCACCGGCCGCTGTTTCAGGTTGGCCGGCGCGCGGCCGACCATGTGGTAGCCGGTGTCGGGCGTGGGGCCGACGTTGGTTTTCTTCTTGTTGCGTTCCAGTACGCGGGCCTCATCTTTCAGCTCGACGTCGATGGTGTAGGTGAGGATGATGCCGCTTTTCTTGCGCGCATCGTAGCTGCGGCGGAACAGGGTGAACGAGATCAGCTCATCGGCGCTGATGCCCAGGCGTTCCAGGATGGCGGCGTTGAGGTCGTCTTCCGTGTGATCCAGCGGAAGGAAAAGTTCGTTGATGCGCAGCATGTGCGGGGACTTTCGTAAGCAGGTACGGGCGCGGCCCGGACATGCCACCCTCCTGCTGCGCATGCCTGCACAAGGGACGGGGCGCTGGCGGACGGAAAAACCCGACGGGCTGCGCGAAAGCCGCCATTTTACTCCAGCCGGGCCGGCCGGCCCAGCGTTGCGGGCGGTGCCGGGGGCCGCGTTGAGGCAATGTGGCAACGGTGAAACTCGATTATTTTTGAGATTTATCTCATATGAACTTCAGTGAGAAATAGACAAACTGACGTCACTGCATCAAGCAAACCAGGCAAGCACACGGCGCGATGCACATGAATCATTCAACACTCTGGGAGAGAACATCATGAAAAACGTCATCGCCTTCACCGCTCTGGCTGCAAGCCTGATCTCCGGCGCCGCTGTCGCCGCCAGCACCACCGAACTGAAAGTCACCGGCGTCATCAAGCCGCCCGCCTGCGCCGCGACCATTGCCGGCGGCGGGACTGTGGATTACGGCACTATCGCGGTCGCTTCCCTGAACAAGACCTCGGTGACCAAGCTTGATACCAAGGAAGTGCCGTTTTCGGTCTCTTGCGACGCATCGGCCAAGGTTGCACTGAAGTTCACTGACAACCGTGCCTCCTCCAAGGTGACCGGCCTTAGCCCTTCTCTGGGCTTCACCGACGAAACCGCCATGATGGGATTGGGCGCAGCCAGCGGCAAGAAGATCGGCGCCTATTCGGTAGCCTTGAAGCAAGGCTCATTCACTGCTGATGGCGCCTCTGTCGACACGCTCTTTACATTGAATCAAGGTGCGACATGGAGCAAAGGCACCCGCAGCGTTTTTGCTTCAAGCGCTTGGCTGAGCTGGGGCACCACCGGCACCACCACTCCTGTGGCCGCGAAAACCGTCAGCGGCACCCTGGCGGTGACCGCGATCATCGACAAACCCAACAACCTGGTTCTGACCTCGGACGTGCCGCTGGACGGCAGCGGCACGATCGAAGTGGTCTATCTGTAATCACCCCGTCGCCTCATGCAGAGCCCGGTTTATCGCCGGGCTTTTTCTTGCCTGCGTGGACAGATCAAAGTGCAGGCCTGCCCGGACAGGCCGCAATCGGCATGAAGGTTTCCGGCAGAGCCGGTGCGACGGGCCATGGCCCGGCAACGATGTCTCCACCAGACACATCAGCGAAACAAGTTGCGCATCGCAATCATATCAAGGTAGATTAGTTGCACTCCACAACCAACCAGGAACCCTGATGGACTACGCCGACCTCACCTCCCCTCCGCGCGAGCAAACCATCCGCCAGCTGCGCGAACTCTCTCGCAAGCTGGTGCGTGAACTGGGTTTCATGCGCAGCACCCTGGCCGGCAGCGAGCTGGCGCCGTCGGCGGTGCACGCCATCATCGAGATCGGCCAGGCGCCGGGCATCCAGGCGCGCGACCTGGGCGAGATCCTGTGCCTGGACAAGTCCAACACCAGCCGACAGGCGGCCAAGCTGGAGGCGCTGGGCCTGTTGCGGCGCGCCGCGGTGGAGGGCGACGCGCGCGGCTGGGGTCTGCACCTGACCGACGCCGGCCAGGCGCTGCGCAAGAAGATCGACAAGTTCGCCAGCGACCAGGTCTCGGCCGCGCTGACGCGCATCGTTCCGGAAGACCAGCAAGGCCTGGTGCGCTCGCTGGCGCTGTACGCGGATGCCTTGTCGCGCGACAACCCCAATATGACGCCCCGCCCCGCCGTGGCCGCCGGCGGCGCCGATGCCTTCGTCCAGGGCTACCGGCCCGGCTGCATCGGTGACATCGCCGGGCTGCACGCACGCTACTACGCGGCAACGGCGGGCTTCGGCGCGTATTTCGAGGACAAGGTGGCCGGCGGCCTGGGGGCGTTTGTCCAGACCCTGCCGGCGCCGGGCAAGGAAATCTGGCTCTGCATGGAGCAGGATCGCGCGCTGGCGTCCATTGCCATCGATGGCGACGTTGCCGCCGGCGTGGCCCACCTGCGCTGGTTCATCGTCGACGACAGCCTGCGCGGCACGGGCGTGGGGCGCGTGTTGCTGCAAAAGGCCATGGATTTCGTCGATGCGCACGGCTTTGAAACCTACCTGTGGACCTTCCAGGGCCTGCATGCGGCGCGTCACCTGTATGAGTCAGCCGGCTTCGCACTGGCCGAGGAAGCCCCCGGCGAACAATGGGGCAGCCGGGTGGTGGAGCAACGCTTCGTGCGGGCGGCGCGCCGGCCCGGGTAAGGGCCTCGACCGAATGACGGAATTATTTTGAGACTTTTCTCATTTAATTGAGATGCGCGGAACGACATACTGAGGTCACTGCATCAAGCAAACCAGGCAAGCAAACAGCGCGATGCACATGAATCCAGTTCAACATTTTGGGAGGAAATATCATGAAAAACGTCATCGCCTTTACCGCACTTGCTGCAAGCCTGATCTCCGGCGCTGCTATCGCCGCCAGCACCACCGAACTGAAGGTCACCGGTGTGATCAAGCCGCCTGCGTGCGCGGCGACGATTGCCGGCGGCGGCACCGTGGACTACGGCACCATCCCGGTGACCTCGCTGAACAAGACTAGTCCGACCAAGCTCGCTACCAAGGAAGTGCCGTTTTCGTTTTCCTGCGACGCATCCACCAAAATCGCGCTGAAGTTCACCGACAACAAGGCCTCGACCAAGGTGACCGGTCTTGGCGGCCCGGTTGGCGCTATCTTCGAAACCACCATGATGGGATTGGGCGCCGCCAGCGGCAAGAATATCGGCGCATATCAGGTTACCCTGAAGCAAGGTTCCTTTACTGCTGATGGTGCCGTTGTTGACACGCTCAATAGCCCGGATCAAGGCGCTTCTTGGTACAAGGGCGACCTCGGCACCTTTTACACGGATCGCTGGCTGAGTTGGGGTAAAACTGGCACCACGACTCCCGTCTCAGTGAAAACCGTCAGCGGTACCTTGTCCGTGACTGCCGTGATCGACAAGACCGATAACCTGGTTCTGATCTCGGACGTGCCGCTCGACGGCAGCGGCACGATCGAGGTGGTGTACCTGTAATCCGGCTCAAGCGGAAGTATAAAAAGTCCGGCAGCGCACCGGACCATCAAGCCAAGCCGGGCCACCGAACGGCGATGTCTATCCCGTCAATCTCAGATAGAGGAAATTCGTGAAACAAGTCATCACCCTGGGTACGCTTGCCACGGCGCTGGTTACCGGCACTTCGTTCGCCGCCGCCACCACCGAATTGAAAGTCAGCGGCGTCATCAAGCCGGCTGCCTGTGCGCCAACCATTGCCGGCGGCGGCACGCTGGACTACGGCAACATCCCGACCGCCTTGCTGAAAAAGAAAGAGCCGACCCAGCTTGCGCCCAAGGAAGTGCCGTTTTCGTTCTCCTGCGAGGCGGCGGTCAAGGTCGCGCTGCGGTTCACCGACAATCGCGCCGCCACCAAGGTGAGCGGCCTGGCCAGCGTCCTCGACGCCAACACGTCCGAGAGCACGATGATGGGATCGGGCAACGTCGACGGCAAGAACATCGGCGCCTATGCGGTGGCGCTGAAGCAAGGCTCGTTCACCGCCGACGGCGTCGCCGTCGACACGCTCAATTCGCCCGACCAGGGCAAGACGTGGAAGAAGGGCGTCAAGGGTCACTTCCACACGGACGCCTGGCTGACCTGGGGCGCGACCGGGACAAAAATCCCCGTCGCGGTGAAAACCGTCAGCGGCGTGCTGTCGCTGACGCCGGTGATCGACAAGTCGGACAACCTGCCGCTGTCGTCGGATGTGAAGATCGACGGCAGCGGCACGATCGAGGTGATGTACCTGTAATCACCATGCGGCGACATGAAAAAGCCCGGCATCGCGCCGGGCTTTTTTCTTCCGCGCCGCCATCAGAAATCGGCGGCGTGCTCGTCCAGATAGGCGATGTGCACGGCGCGGCGCGAGCAGGCTTCCCAGCCGGCCACCAGCACCAGCACGGCGGTCGACAAGCCGCTGACCATCAGCAGGTCGGTCAGGAAGGACAGCGGCGCCAGCGCGGCCAGCAACACCAGGCCGGCCACGTGCGAAAGCGGAAAGCGGCGGTAGACGATCTGCTTGTAGACGCCGTTGCCCAGCACGTAGAGCGCCGGGCCCAGGATCAGCACGGCCGCGTGCAGCGCGTCGATGCGCTGGTCGGGATGGGCGATCACCAGTTCATTGCCCACCGCCGATAGGATCACGCCGGCCACGATGACCACATGCACATAGTGGAACCAGGCGCCGATGCGGCCAGGGTCGTCGGACTCGACGATGGCTTCGCTGCCGTCCTTGCTGCTGGTGTCGAAGTACATCCACCACATCGCCACCGCACCGAGGAAGGTGACCACGAAGGCGATCAGCACCGGGGTCTCCCAGTCGTGCGCGTGCGCCAGCGTGGCGCCGGTCATCAGCAGGGTCTCGCCCAGCGCGACGATCACGAACAGCTGGCAGCGCTCGGCCAGATGGCCGCCTTCGATGGTCCAGTCGTCGGTGCGCGAGCGGCCCAGACCGGGCAGCCAGAAGCCGGTCATCGGCGAGACGTATTCGCACGCCACCGCAGCGATCCACAAACCCAGCCGGTACTGCGGCAACAGGCCGCCGGCGAGCCACAGCACCGCCGAGATCGACAGCCAGCCCAGCATGCGGCGGAAGTTGGGCGCCAGCGCGTGGCCGCGCGCCAGGCTGGCCAGCACGATGGCGGTGCGGCCGACCTGGATGGCGGCATAGGTGACGGCGAACACCAGGCCGCGCTCGCCGAAGGCCTGCGGCAACGCCGCCGCCATCACCAGCCCGACCAGCATGATGCCAAACAGCATGGTGCGGATCGGCAACGCTTCCGGATCGAACCAGTTGGTGACCCAGGCGGTGTATTGCCACGCCAGCCAGACCGCGAACCACAGCACCAGGGTCTGGAGCGCGCCCTCGGGCGTCAGCTTCTCCAGCAAATTGTGCGAAAGCTGGGTAACGGCGAAGACGTAGATCAGGTCGAAGAACAGCTCGACGAAGGAGACGCGCGCTTCATGGCCGTCGCGTACGCGCAGCAGCGAAGCGGTCCGGTGATGATGAGCGTGGGCGGAGGGGCGTTGGCTGGCGTTGTTCATGGCGCGATTCCGGCAAAAGCGCCCGGCGCCAAGTAACAGTACGCCGGAGCTTGTTACGAAAGACTGTGGATGAGGTTGCTGCCTGACGAATATCCTCGCACGCGCGGCGGCGTGCGAACAATATCGGCGGCCCGTGTTTGCCGGATTTTTGTCGCAGGATGCGGCAAATCGGCAACGCCGGCGGCGGGCGCGGCGACGGGAAAAAGCGACACAACTGGAAACACAAAATTACAGCGCAAGTTTCGGCCGGCTTCTAGAGTGATTTCATGGTCATGCGAAACAGGGGCTTGATCCCGGCATTGAACCGCAGCAATTCATCCATGAATATCGACCAGCAGGAGCCATCATGAAAACCACAACAACCCGTCTCTCCTTCGCTTTGCTGACCGCGCTGACCGCCGTCGGCGCCACCCTGGCCGCCGCGCCTGCGGCCCAGGCCCAGGTGGTCGGCTCGGTCAATGTGCGCATCGGCACGCCGCCTCCCGCTCCGCGCTACGAAGCAGCCCCGCCGCCGCGTCGCGGTTACGCCTGGGCGCCCGGCTACTGGGCCTGGGACGGCCATCGCCACGTCTGGGTCGGCGGCCATTGGGAACAGGTACGCCGCGGCTATGCGCGCTATGAACCGGCGCATTGGCAGCAAGGCCCGCGCGGCGGCTGGCACTTCGTGCCGGGGCATTGGATGCGTTGAATGAGATGACGCTTGAGTCGTCTGCCTCGCGTTGGTGCGGCGTGGACATGGCCCAGTTCATCGATGACGTTCAGGGCGCTTCGACACCGCCCGTGATGCGCTGCGAACGACGCTGGGTCCCCGCCTGCGCGGGGACGACAGGTAGTGAGTTGCTCGAACCTCAAGAGGTGTCGATTATCTTCTGCGTGTCGTCCCGGCGCAGGCCGGGACCCAGTGTCGTTTAACCGTCGTCGTCCGAGGAAACCTGGCCGGCAGCCCCCTTGACCGCAAAACGCCCCGGATCGATGACGGCCAGCAAGTCGCGCGGCAGCGGCGCCGGCTCACGCTCCAGCGTAGCGGCCAGCAGTTCGGCCATCAGCGGCGCCCAGATCAGGCCGCGTGACGCGTAGCCCAGCAGGCCGTACAGGCCGGGTTGGCGCGCCACGCCTTCCAGCCGCATCGGCGTCGCGGCTGCCGCCGCTTCCATGTCGGGCAATGCGCCCACCAGCGGCAGGCGATCGGGGGCGATGCAGCGAAAGCCCACGCGACCTTGCAGATCGGCATCGGCGGCCTCAGGCATCGCGTAGTGCGCGCCGATCTCCGGCAGCATGTGCTGCAGCCGTTCGAGGTTCTCTGCATGGCTGGCGCTACGCAGCGCGGTGTCGTCGTCGCGGTCGTAGCTGGCGCCCATGCAGATGCGGCCGGCATAGGGCCGGGTCAGGTAACCGTCGCCGCACAGGGCCACCGGCACCTCGGGAAAGCCCTGCGCCGGCAGGTGCGTGACCTGGCCGCGCACGGCGTTCAGCGGCAGCGGCGCGCTCTGCGCCAAACTGCGCGCCTGGGCGCCGGCGGCGAGGATGACCACCGGCGCCTGCGCGATCACCGCGCCCTGCGCGTCCAGGGCCTGCCAGTCCTCACCGATGCGACGCAGCGCGGCGACCGTGCGCTGGAAGTGCGTGACGACCTCGCTCTGTTCGCGCGCCGCCGCCAGCAGGCGTCGGCACACCGAGGGCGGATTGAGCCAGCCGGCCTCGGGAAAGAAATAGCCGCCGCCCATGGTCGGCATGCCCAGCAGCGCCTGAGTGTCCTGCGCGCTCATCCAGCGCGCGTAGCGGGCGGGATAATTCCACTGCGCCGCGCCTTGCTCGAACGACAGCGCCTGCTTGGCGTCACGCCCGAACTGCAGGATGCCGCAGGCCTCGCCGATAATCGCCGTCCCCTCGTGCGTGCCGACGCCGCCCAGCCGTTGCAGGTGGCGCGCAGCGAACAGGAAGGCGGCGCGCGTCAGGCGCGCCAGCGGGCTGTCGTCGCGCGCCAGCGCCGGCATGAACAAGCCGCCGTGGTTGCCCGAGGCGTGGGTGGCGACATCGCTACCGGCGTCGATCAGATCGATGCGCCAGCCGCGTGCGGCCAGGCGCTCGGCGGCAGCGGTGCCGGCCAGGCCGGCGCCGATCACCAGCGCATGGCGCGCATGCGGCGGACGGCGCAACAGCGGCGTATCGGCCGCGGCTACGTGTGACGGCGGACGTCCCCAGGCGGGGGCATAGCGCAGTGCCAGTACATCGTTCAACGCCGGCGCATCCACCACCCTCTCGCCGGCAAACCCGACCTGGCGCATGGCGGCGGCGCTGTCCGCGCCCTGATAGACCAGCGCGCGCGCGCCGGTCCACGCCAGGCGCGCCAGGCGCTTGCAGGCATGCGCGTTCCAGTCGGTGGCGGATGCGTCGAAATCCTGCCGGCGGCCGTGCAGGTAGAACAGATCGGCCGGCACCTCAAGCCGCGCCAGCTCCTCATCGGCGCCGCCGAACACCAGCGTCAGCGTGACGCGACCGTGATCCAGCAACAAGCGGTGCGTGCCCGGCAGCAGCAGTGGCCAGACGGCGCGCAACTGGGCGGCATACTCTTCCAATCCGGGCCAGTCGCCGTGCGCCTGCGCCAACTGTTCCACGGTGCAGGGATGCGGCTGGATCGCCGCATAGTGCAAGCGGCGCGCGCCGCCCTGCCCGGCTTGCCTGGCAAACCGGCGCCAGGTCTGCAGGAAGGCCAGGCCGGCGCCGAAGTGCAGGTCCAGGATCGTTGCGCTCTCCTGCTCGGCCAGGCAGGCCTGCAAGCCGGCGGCAGGCGTGGCCAGCAGCGCCTCCATGAAGGCGGCGTCGCCCGCGGCCGGATCGGCGCGCCAGGCGGCAAGCAATTCTTCGGAGGCGGGACGGATGGGACGAGCGGGCATTGGCTGCAATCAAGGATGGAAAGCGGGAACAAACAAAGCGGAAACGAAGGCCGCCATTCTACGCCCGGCCTCGCTGGCCAACCTTGCGGCTTGACAAAGCTGCGCTGCAGCAATAATCTGCATACAGAACACGAAAAACGACATCCGGGGAACATGCTGCCATGCGGGCGTCTTTGCGATATCGTTTTCCTTGCCCGGCCCCAGAGGCCCTCATCTCTTTTTCGACGGCAGTGCCATGTACAAAATCGATGCCCCGGCGCAGCTGATCGAGCAGGTCTATCACGCCATCTTGGATGCGATCTGCTCGGGCACGCTGGCCCCCAATGAAAAGATCACCCAGGAAGGCCTGGCCGAGCAGCTGGGCGTGTCGCGCCAGCCCATCCTGCAGGCCTTCCAGCTGCTCAAGCGCCAGGGCTTCATCGAGGATGCCGGGCGCAAGGGCGTGATGGTGACGGCGCTGGATCCGCGCAAGCTGATGCAGCTCTACCAGGTGCGCTCGGTGCTGGACGGCCTGGCCGCGCGCGAGACCGCCGAGCGCTGGAAGGGCGACGCCGACCTGCGCGCCGAAGGCGTGCGCGAGGGACGCGCCTTGATCGAGGCCGGCCGCAACACCACCGACATGACCGACCTGTCGGCGCGCATCGTGGCCGACATGAACTTCCACCAGTTCATCTACCGCAGCTGCGGCAACCCCATGGTGGGCGAGACCACCGCCTTGCACTGGCACCACATCCGCCGCGCCATGGGCGCGATCCTGTCTTCCGACGTGCGCTCGCACATCGCGGTGTGGGACGAGCACGAGGCGATCCTGCAAGCCGTCATCGACGGCAAAGCCGCCGTGGCCGACAAGCTGGCTCGCCAGCACGCCGAAAGCGCTGCCGAACACCTGGCGCGGGTGCTGACCGGCGAGGACTACGCCGACAAGAGAAAGCAGGCCTGACTTCGCAAGACCTTCTTGCGCCGGCCTGCCGGCGTGCTTCCCTTTCCGTCACACACCCAGGGCGCAGCATGGCTGCGCGCCGCCATGCTCGCCATCTTCAATATCGTCTTCCCGATCTTCTCGCTGATCTTCCTCGGCTGGATCTGCCGCAAACGCAGCATCCTCTCGGCCGGCGCGGCCAGCGAGCTGAACCGCTTCGTGATCTGGCTGGGCCTGCCGGCGCTGCTGTTCGACTCGATGTCGCGCTTGACGCCGGCCGACTTCGCCAACGTGCGCTTCATCGGCGTGTTCGCCGCCGGCGTGGCGATCGTGTTCCTGCTCACCAGCTGGATCCGCATGCGCCAGAAGGCGGCGGCGCCGGACGTGATCATCGACAGCCTGGGCACCTCCTACGCCAACGTCGGCTTCATCGGCATTCCGCTGTGCTACCTGGCCTTCGGCCATGACGGCCTGCCGCCGTCGGTGATCGCGATGGTGATGACGGCCTGTTTGCTGTTCGCGGTGGCCATCGTGCTGCTGGAGACCTGCATCCACGCCCAGGCCGGCCTGGGCCAGACGATCTCGAAGGTGGGCCGCTCACTGCTGCGCAACCCCATCATGATCGCGCCGGTGGCCGGCATCGCGGTGGCGTTGACGGGCCTGCACATCCCGTCCGGCGTGCAGCAGCTGTTCAAGATTCTGGGCGGCGCCGCCAGCCCCTGCGCGCTGGTGTCGCTGGGACTGTTCCTGGCGCAGCCGGTCAAGCACAGCGAAGACAGCGCGCCGGTGTCGCTGCTGGTGGCCTTCAAGCTGCTGCTGCAGCCGGCCGTCACCGCGGTGCTGGCTTACTGGGTGTTCCCGCTGCCGCGCATGTGGGCCGACAGCGCGGTGCTGCTGGCGGCCATGCCGATCGGCACCGGCCCCTTCATGCTGGCCGAGCTGTACCAGCGCGAGGTGGCCGGCATGTCGCGCGCGATCCTGATCTCGACCACCTTGTCGCTGCCGACCATTGCGCTGATCCTGGCGTGGATCGCGCACCACTGAATCGGAGCGCGCCAAATCAACAGGCCGGAGGGGCAAACCCGTCCGGCCTTTTTTTTAATTGCTTTGGCGGTCCGCCTCAGATCATCACGCGTTCCTGGCGCAGGATCTGTTCGAACTTCTCGGCCGGCACCGGCGGGCTGAACAGGTAGCCCTGGATCTCGTCGCAGCCATAGTGGCGCAGGTAGTCCAGCTGCTCGTCGGTCTCCACGCCCTCGGCGATCACGCGCAGCTTCAGGTGGCGCGCCAGCGAGATGATGGAGGCGGTGATGGCGGCGTCGTCGGCGTCGATGGTGATGTCGCGCACGAAGGAGCGGTCGATCTTGAGCACGTCGATGGGGAAGCGCTTCAGGTAGGCCAGCGACGAATAACCGGTGCCGAAGTCGTCGATGGACAGGCGCACACCCAGTTCCTTCAGGCCGTTCAGGATGCCGATGGCGTGCTCGACGTCGGTCATCATCAGGCTCTCGGTCAGCTCCAGCTCCAGCGAGGCCGGCGGCAAGCCGGTGTCTTCCAGCGCCTCGGCGATCGACGACACCAGGTCCTTCTGCAGGAACTGTCCCACCGACAGGTTGACCGAGACGCTGATGTCGTCATGCCCGGCCAGCTGCCAAGCCCGGCACTGCGTGCAGGCGGTGCGCAGCACCCAGGCGCCGATGGGCAGGATCAGCCCGGTCTCTTCGGCCAGGCCGATGAAGCGCGCCGGCGACACCATGCCCAGCTGCGGATGCTGCCAGCGGATCAGCGCCTCGCTGCCGATCACCTGGCCGCTGGCCAGATCCACCTTGGGCTGGTAGTGCAGCAGGAACTCGCCATTGTCGAGCGCGCTGCGCAGGTCGCCTTCGATGCGCAGGCGTTCCAACGCCTGCTCGTTCATGGCCGGCGTATAGAACTGGAAGTTGTTGCGGCCGGTCTGCTTGCCGCGGTACATGGCGATGTCGGCGTGCTTGATCAGCGTCTCGCCGTCGGTGCCGTCGGCCGGGTAGCAGGCCACGCCGATGCTGCAGGTCATGAACAGGGTGTGACCGCCCAGCGTGATGGGCGCGGCCACTGCGTCCATGATGCGCTGCAGGCTGCGGGTGTCGAGCGTGAGCTCGTCCTGCTCGGGCAGGATCATGATGAATTCGTCGCCGCCCAGGCGCGCCACGGTGTCGGCCTCGCGCACCGCCGCGCGCAGGCGGCCGGCCACGGTGCGCAGCAGCGTGTCGCCGGCCTTGTGACCCAGCGTGTCGTTGACGAACTTGAAGCGGTCCAGGTCGACGAAGACCAGCCACAACGCCTGCTTCTGGCGCTCGGCCACGCCGATGGCCTGCTCCAGATGATGGCGCAGCATGTGGCGGTTGATCAGGCCTGTCAGGGTGTCGCGGCTGGCCTGGAACTCCAGCTCGGCCTCGTAACGCTTCATCGAGGTGATGTCGTACAGCGCTGCCACGAAGTGGGTCACGGCGCCGTTCTCATCCTTCACCGGCGCGATGTAGAAGTCGTTCCACAGCTCCGAGCCGTCCTTGTGATAGTTGCGCAGTACGACGTTGTGCTCGCGCTGCTCGCGCATGGCGATCCACACGGTTTCGAAACCTTCCGGGTCGCTGTCGCGCCCCTCCAGGAAACGGATGCTCTTGCCCACCGTCTCGGCCTGGCTGTAGCCGGTGATGCGGCCGAAGGCGGGGTTGGCGTATTCGATGGCATAGTCGGGCGCCTGCGCCGACAGGATCAGGATCGCATTGGCGCTGGCCTCGATGGCCTGGTGGCGCAGCAGCAGCGCGCTCTCGGCCGTGCGGCGCGCCTTGATGTCGTCCGACAGCAGCGCGTTGGTGTGACGCAGCTCGGCGGTCTTGTCTTCCACCAGCTGCTGCACGCGGTGCGAGCGCATCGACAGCGCGCGCATGTAGGCGGCCCCCAGCAGCGAGGCGATCACGCCGGCCAGCAAGATCAGCAGCGAGCCGTAATGATCCACGAATACCGAGCGCGGCGGCATGCTGATCTCCACATGCCAGGTCTGGCCGGCGATGTCGAAGCTGCTCATGGTCGCCGAAGGTTGGCTGAACAGCCGGCCCAGCGCCAGCAGCGAATCCGCCCAGCTGCCTTGCCGCGCCACGCTGTCGTGGCGGAACACCAGGGTGGTGTCGTCGGCCTTGGGACCGATGAAGATGCGCAGGCCGATCTCGCTGTCTTCCATCAGGCCGGCGCCGTCGAGGATCTTCTTGACCAGCTCGGTGGCTTGCAGCACGGCCGAGGTGTCGCCCAGCAAGGCCGCGCGGCGCGCCTCGGCGCCGTTGGGCTGGACGCCGCCGCGATAGACCGGTTGCAGCACCAGCAGGCCGCGCTGGTCGGAGCCGCTTTGCGCCAGCCGTATCGGCAGCGTGGAAGCTGGACGGCCGGTGGCCAGCGCCGCCTCCAGCGTCTGCATGACTACCGGATTGCCGCTTAGGTCCAGCCCCAGCGCCGACTCATTGGTAGCCACCGGCTCGACATAGTCGACCACCAGATAGGACGTGCGTTGCGGCGCACGCTCCGGCTTACCGTCGACCAGCGTGGTGATCTGGAAACCGGGCACCGCTCCCTGGCGCAGGGCCTCGAACACCAGGCGGTCCTGGTCGGAGACGAAGCGCTGCATGCCGAAGGCGCGCACATAGGGGTAGCGCTCCAGCAGCGGGCGGGTGAAGGCGCGGAACTGCTCGCGCGAGGGGTCGCCCACGGTGGCGTGAAAATGATTAATGACCGACAACACCTGGACCGCCTCTTCCAGGCCGCGCTGGATGGTGTAGGCGCGCAGGGACGCCCGGCGCTCGAAGTCCAGTTTGACTGCATCATCTTCCAGGTGACTCGTGGCGACGAAAACCGCCGAGGTTGCGCACAGGCCCAACACCAGCGTGAGCGATGCCGACAACGTTGCCCCCAGCTTGTTAATCACACGCTGCATAAATGAATCGCTATCTGATATGACACCGATAATAAGCTGCTACACCCCACTTTATCGAACGAGTTCGATTTATTTTTAGTCAACAAGCAACAAAAAAGGCAGCCTCAAGCTGCCTTTTCATGCCTTATCGGCAATCTTCTTGCCGCACAGCATCTGGTCTCACCAGTTCAATAACGGTAGGGCGACGATTGCTGCTTTTCACGCGCTTCGCGTTCGATCGCCTGGGTTTGCATGAAGGCGTCGAAGGAGCGTTCGATGGTGGCGCGCTCGATGTCGCGGGTGATGAAGACGATGCGGCTGCGGCGATCCTCGGAGGGCCATTCGGGCAGCGTCACGGTCGGGTGGAAGATGTGCTGCACGCCGTGGATCACGGTCGGCTTGTCCTCGCCCTTGAGGTTCAGGATGCCCTTGATGCGCAGGATGTTGGGGCCCTTGAAGCCCACCAGCAGGCTCAGCCATTCATCAAACAGCACCGGGTCGATCGGCTCATCGAAGCTGAAGCAGAAGGCGCGGATGTGGTCGTCATGGCGGTTGACGTCGTGCGCGTGGTCATCATGGTGATGGTGGTGGCCGTGATGATCATGACCATGATGGTGGCCGTGGTCGTGCCCATGGTGATGGTGCGCGTGCGCCTCTTTCTCGGGGAAGGCTTCTTCGTTCAGCCAACGCGCCACGTCGGGCATTTTCTCGCCCGGCTTGAACAAACCCGCATCCAGCAGCTCGGCCGGCGAAATCTTGCCGTGTGCTGGCTGCAGCTGGCGCGCGCTCGGATTGAGCGTACGCAGGCGCTGCTGCAGCGCCTCGATGCCGGCGGCGTCGGCCAGGTCGGTCTTGGTCAGCAGCAGGCGGTCCGCCACCGCGGCCTGCTGTACGGCTTCAACATGGTTGTCCAGCGTGGACATGCCGTTGACCGCATCGACCGTGACGATCACGCCATCCAGGCGATAGCGCTCGGCGATGAAAGCGTCGGTCATCAGGGTATGCAGGATGGGCACCGGCGAGGCCAGGCCAGTGGTCTCGATCACTACCCGATTGAACTTGCGCTGGCCGCCTTCGGCAAAGCGCCAGATGATGTCCTTCAACGTCTTCTTGAGGTCGCCGCGGATGGTGCAGCACAGGCAGCCGCTGCTCATCTCGACGATGGTGTCTTCCTGGCTGTGCGCCACCAGCAGGTGATCCAGGCCGATCTCGCCGAACTCGTTGATGATGACCAGCGTGTCCTTCATCTCGGGCTGGGCGATCAGGTAGTTGAGCAAGGTGGTCTTGCCGCTGCCGAGAAAGCCGGTCAGCAGGGAAACGGGGATCGGCGCGGCGGCCGCCGGTGTGGATGCAGGTGCGGATGAGTTCATGATGGACAAATTCAGTGAGGGATGTAGCGCGTGAAGCTTCATGCTACCGCATGCGTCAAGCGGGGGCGTGAAGCGAGGCCGGATACAGGCCGACGCGCAAAAAACGGACCGCGCGGGTCCGTCCTGGGATCAGTTCATTCGTTGTCGTGCGCGTCCAGCGGCACCTTGGCCGGCGACTCGTCGGCCTTGCCCACGCCCGGCAGCAGATGGCCCAGCTTGCGCGCCTTGGTGCCGAGGTAGCCGATGTTGAACGGATTGTGGTTGGCGATCAGCGGGATGCGCTCGGCCACCGGGATGCCGTTGTCTTCCAGCGCCTTCACCTTGCGCGGGTTGTTGGTCATCAGGCGCAGGCCGGTGATCTTCAGGTGCGCCAGCATCGGCAGCACGATAGTGTAGCGGCGCATGTCGGCCGGGAAGCCCAGGCGTTCATTGGCTTCTACGGTGTCGGCGCCCTGGTCCTGCAGATGGTAGGCGCGGATCTTGTTCAACAGACCGATGCCGCGGCCTTCCTGGCGCAGGTAGAACAGCACGCCGCGGCCTTCCTTGGCGATCTTCTTCAGCGCCGCTTCCAGCTGGGCGCCGCAGTCGCAGCGCTGGGAGAACAGCGCGTCGCCGGTCAGGCATTCCGAATGCACGCGACCCAGCACGGGCTGGCCGTCGCCGACGTCGCCCAGCGTCAGGGCCAGGTGTTCCTTACCGGAAATTTCATCGTAAAAGGCATGTAGCTCGAAGGTCGCCCAGGGCATGGGCAACTTGCACGAGCTGATGAATTCGAGTTTTTCTTCCGGCGCGGCGCCGGGCTGGATCGGTGACGACATGACAACCTGCTTTCAATACAGATGCGGTGAACCGCGTATCTTACCTTGCGGCCGGGTTTATTTCAGAACCTGCAGATGATGGCGATCATGCACTTTGCAAGCCCGCGCCGGGCCCGGCGAGCCGCTCCAGAAACGACTCAGCCCCGCCATGGGCGGGGCTGAGCGGCTGATTCAGTGCAAAACCGGATTACACCAGTCCATGCGCCTGCTGGTCGGCGTGGTAGCTGGAACGCACCATGGCGCCCACGGCGGCGTGCACGAAGCCCATCTTGTAGGCCTCTTCCTCGTACATCTTGAAGGTGTCGGGGTGCACGTAGCGGCGCACCGGCAGGTGGTCGCCGCTGGGCATCAGGTACTGGCCGATGGTGAGCA
Source organism: Herbaspirillum sp. LeCh32-8 (assembly GCF_017814915.1). GTDB lineage: Bacteria > Pseudomonadota > Gammaproteobacteria > Burkholderiales > Burkholderiaceae_D > Herbaspirillum. The sequence continues at coordinate 70,486 of NZ_JAGIPZ010000006.1, forward strand.
TGTCGACGTTGTGGGCGCGCATGTCGCGCATGACTTGCAGCACTTCCTCGTCGGTCTCGCCCAGGCCGACCATGATGCCGGACTTGGTCGGGGTCTCCGGATGCAGTTCCTTGAAGCGCTTCAGCAGGTTCAGCGAGTACTCGTAGTCCGAACCCGGGCGGGCTTCCTTGTACAGGCGCGGCGCGGTTTCCAGGTTGTGGTTCATCACGTCCGGCGGAGCCATCTTCAGGATTTCCAGCGCGCGGTCCATGCGGCCGCGGAAGTCCGGGGTCAGGATCTCGATGCGGGTCTCGGGCGAGAGCTCGCGCACGCGGCGGATGCACTCGGCGAAGTGGGCGGCGCCGCCGTCGCGCAGATCGTCGCGGTCGACGCTGGTGATGACCACGTAGGACAGCTTCAGCTGGGCGATGGTCTTGGCCAGGTTTTCCGGCTCATTGACGTCCAGCGGATCGGGACGGCCGTGGCCGACGTCGCAGAACGGGCAACGGCGGGTGCACTTGTCGCCCATGATCATGAAGGTCGCGGTGCCCTTGCCGAAGCATTCGCCGATGTTGGGGCAGGAGGCTTCCTCGCACACCGTCACCAGGTTGTTGGCGCGCAGGATGTCCTTGATCTCGTAGAAGCGGGTGGTCGGCGAGCCGGCCTTGACGCGGATCCAGTCCGGCTTCTTCAGCTTCTCGGCGGCGACGATCTTGATGGGGATCCAGGCGGTCTTGCCGGCGCCCTTCTGCTTGTCCAGCGGATTGACGCGGGCGGCATTGCCGGCGGCGTTGCTGGAGGAATCTGCTGCTGGAGTGATATCGGTAGTCATGTCGGTATTTCCGGCCCCGGCGCTATGCCTGCGGGCTCAAGCCATGCCCGCGAAGCGGGCGATCAGTTTCTCGGCAAGCAAGGCCTGGACATCGGCCAGGCGGGCGTCGCGGGCCCCCAGGGTCTTCATGTCGACGGTGGCCAGACCTTCGTAGCCGCAGGGATTGATCCCCGAAAACGGCGTCAGGTCCATGTCGACGTTGAGCGACACCCCATGGTAAGTGCACCCGTTGCCGCGGATTTTCAAGCCCAGCGCGGCTACCTTGGCGCCCTGCCACGGCCCGTCGGCGGCATAAATGCCCGGCGCGCCCTGCTTGCGTTCACCGGCGAGATTATACGCCGCCAGCACGTCGATCACCGCCTGCTCGATGTTGTGCACGAATTCGCGCGCGAACAGGCGCGCCCCGCTGCGGTGGCGGCGCAGGTCCATCAGCAGGTAGATCACCACCTGGCCGGGGCCGTGGAAGGTGACTTCGCCGCCGCGGTCGGTCTGCACCACGGGAATGTCATGGGGATTGAGGACGTGGCTGCGATCGGCGCCCAGGCCCAGGGTGTAGACCGGCGGGTGTTCGACGATCCACAGCTGGTCGGGCGTCTCGGCGGTGCGCGCGTCGGTGTAGGCGCGCATGGCGGCGAAGCTGGCCTCGTAGGGCTCGACGCCGCGCTGCACGATCTGGGGCAGGCCCGGGCCGGGCAGCACGGCAGCCGTGGCTGGCGCGGCCTGCTCGCTGGCGATGTGTGTTGCTGTCTGCATGCCCGCCAGTGTAGCGAAGTTCGGCGCCGGCCGTGGCCGGGCAAGCGGTTTGGCGGCAAAAACTTGTCATGGCGCAAATGTTCGGGCCGCCTGTGCGTGCGGCCTGTGGCCGATTGGCATCAGAAATTGTCCTCAGAACCAGCGGATCAGGCCGCGCGGCAGCAGGCGGGTGATGCGCACCGCGCCGTCGGCGCCCGTCCTGGAACAGCCATCGGCCGGCGCCGGGCGCAACGGCCGCAACAACCGCAGCAAGCGGTGCGCCAGGCGCGAACACAAGCCCGGCAGCGGCAACACCTCGAACTCGGCATCGCCCTTGACGGCCTCGAACACCGCCAGCCCGCGCCCGTGGAAATCGAAATCGCGGCCCGGGCTCAGCCAGACGTCGGCGCCGCCCTCCTCCACCGTCAGCCACACCAGGCCGGTGCGCACCCGCACGCGCACCGGTGATTGCAGCCGCAGGGCGTGGGTGGCGCCCTCCTGCAGGCTGAGCGAGCCTGGTTCGCTTGATAATGGAATTTGCATGGCGCGTCCTTTCGCTGTTGCTCCGGGCAAGCCGCTCCCCTGCCGCCATGCCCTGTGGGCGCGACTCTCAAGGGAGAGTGACCGGATTTGTCTGGATTGGACTTCATTGTAGGCAGCGCCACGCCTGCCACAAAACGATATATATTCGGCTTCTTTGCGAATGGAATTCACAAGGAGCGCCATGGCCGACCTCAGGAAACTGCCCAACCTCGCCGCCCTGCGCGCCTTTGACGCCGCCGCGCGCTACGAATGCTTCTCGCGCGCGGCCGAGGAGATCCACGTCACCCCCGGCGCCATCAGCCACCAGGTGCGCGCGCTGGAGGAGGAGCTGGGCCTGCAGCTGTTCATCCGACACGGCAAGCGCATCTCGGTGACCGAGACCGGCCAGCGCTTCGCCGCCACCATCCGCAAGTCGCTCTCCGAGATCGCGCTGGCCGCCGAGCACCTGCGCAGCTTGAACCGCCAGCAACGGCTGGTGATTTCCTCCACGCCCTCCTTCGCCTCGCGCTGGCTGGCGCCGCGCCTGTGGAAGTTCATCGACGCTCATCCCGACGTCGAGGTGGTGCTGCAATCCGGCAGTCACCTGTCGGATCTGCGGCTGGACGGCGTCGACGTCGGCCTGCGCTTCGGGCGCGGGCACTACAGCGGCGTGGTGACGGAGAAACTGACGGACGACTACTACTATCCCGTGGCCGCGCCCGCTTATCGCAGCAAGCGCGGCAAGAAACCTGCCAAGCCCGCCGACCTCGCGCACTGCACGCTGCTGCGCATGGACCAGCGCGAGACTTGGCAGCCTTGGCTGAAGCTGGCCGGGCTGGAACTGGCCGAGCCCAGCGGCGGCCTGGTGATCGAAGATTCCTCGCTGACCCTGCGCCAGGCTGCCGACGGCGGCGGCGTGGCGCTGTCGCGGCACATCATCGCCTCGCAGGAGATCGCCGCCGGCGAGCTGGTGCGCCTGTTCGACGTGGCGCTGAAGGCCGACGAGGCCTACTACTTCGTGCACCTGCCCGAGGGAGCGGAAAAGCCGGCCGTGGCCGCGTTCAGGAAGTGGATCTTCAAGGAGATGAAGGCGTTTCGCGAGCAGTCCGGCTGGCCCGGCTGAGTCCGCTGCGAGCAGGGCTCGCGACCAAACAAAAACCCGGCGCGCCGCGATGGCTGCGCCGGGTTTTGTCTTGTGGGCGGCGCGTGCTTACAGCACGAACTTCACCAGTTCATGCGAAGACAAGGCGCGGTACAGGTTGTCCAGCTGCGCGCGGCTGGTGGCGCGGATGGTCAGCGTCAGCGACAGATACTTGCCCTGCGAGGACGGACGCATCTCGATCTTGCCGGCGTGAAACTCGGGGTCGTGCTCGACCACCAGCTCGACGATGGTCTGGGCGAATTCATCCTGCATGATCCCGACCACCTTGATCGGGAAGTCGCTCGGATATTCAATGAGGGATTCTTCAGCGGGAATAGTAGGCATGTTCATGGCGATAGGCGATGGCGTTGTCCGCCAGGCTCCGGTTTCAATGTGCCCAGGTGGGGATGAAACGGCCGGCTTCAAGCGGATGGGTTGTGCGGTCGGGGGATAGCCGCATTGTACGCCAGGCTGCATCGCCATTGCCGAAAACGCGCATGAGCCGCAACGCGCGGCCCATGCATGCAACAGTCCCGCAATGCTTACAGGCGCGCCTTGGCAGCCTGGTAGGCGGCGTACACCTTGGCGAACACCGGGCCCGGCTTGCCGGCGCCGACCGGTTTGCCGTCCAGCGTCACCACCGGCAGCACTTCCTTGCTGGCCGAGGAGATGATCAGCTCGTCGGCGGCAAACACCTCCTCGCGGGTGATGCGGCGCGCTTCCAGCGCGATGCCCTGCTCGGCGCACAGCTCTTCCATCAGGCCGTAGCGGATGCCTTCCAGGATCAGGTTGTCCTTGGGCGGCGCCGAGATCTTGCCGTCCTTCACCACCCACACGTTGGAGGACGAGGCCTCCGACAGCAGGCCATCGCGGAACTGGATGGCCTCGGTGACGTTGTTCTCGGCCGCGAATTGCGCCGCCAGCACATTGCCCAAGAGCGAGGTCGACTTGATCTGGCAGTTCAGCCAGCGGCGGTCTTCCAGCGTCACGCAGGGCACGCCGTTCTCGATGGCGGCAGCCGACGGCAGCACCATCGGGTTGGTCATGATCAGCACGGTCGGCACCACTTCTTTGGGGAAGGCGTGGGCGCGCTTGGCCACGCCGCGGGTGACCTGCAGATAGATCATCTGGTCGTCCAACCCATTGGCCTGCACCACGCGGTCGATCAGGGCCAGCCACTCGGTCTCGTTATGCGGATTTGGAATACCGATGCTGTTGAGGCTGCGGAACAGGCGCGCCAGGTGCTGGGCGCCGCGGAAGGCCTTGCGGCGATACATCGGGATCACTTCATAGATGCCGTCGCCGAAGATGAAACCCCGGTCCAGCACCGGCACGCGGGCTTCGGAGAGGGGCGTGAGTTCGCCGTTGAGGTAGACGATGGGATCGTTCATGGTGATTTTTCCAGTGTGCGGGAAAGAGAGAAAAAGGGAAAAACGGAGCAGGCCGGTGCCCGCGACTCAAAGATTTTCACATGCGCAAGTGTACGGGCTTATGCAAAAACGGTATGAAGTTTCCCTTTTTCCGGCCTGCGCAGCGCTCACTGCGCAAGCGCCATGACCTCCACCCGGCATCCCTCGCCTTCCCCCTGCGGCACGAATTTCCAGCGCGTGGCGTGAAAGCGCGCCAGCGTCTCGCGGTGCGCGATGCTGACCACCGTCAGGCCCGGCAGCTCGCGCGGCAAGGCGGCGTAGAGCGCCTCCTCGGCCTCGCCGTCCATGGCGCTGCTGGCCTCGTCCAGGAACAGCAGCTGCGGCCGGTTCAGGAACACCCGCACGAACGCCAGGCGCTGCTGCTCGCCCGGCGACAGCGCCTGGCTCCAGTTGGCCGCCTGGTCGAGCCGGTCCGCCAGATGCGGCAGGCGACACAGCGCGAGATAGCGGGCGATCACCGCATCCTCGAAACTGCCCTCGGCGGCCGGATACGACAGCGCCGCGCGCAGCGTGCCGATGGGCAAGTAACTGCGCTGCGGCAGGAACATCACTACGGCATCGGCGGGCACGCCGATGCGCCCGCGTCCATACGGCCAGATATCGGCCACGGCGCGGATCAGCGTGGACTTGCCGCAACCGGAGGGGCCGCTGATCAGCACATGCTCGCCGGACTCCACACGGGCATCCAGGTCGCGCAGCAGCAAAGCGCCCTCCGGCAGCGACAGCTGCAAGCCGTCAATGGTCAGGGCGCTGCCGGCATGACGCTCGACCTCGATCGTGCGGGCCATGCCGGCCGCTCGCTCGACGTCGGCGTTGAACCCGGCCAGGCGGTTAATGCTGGCCTTCCAGCTGGCCAGCGTGGAGAACGCGTTGATGAACCACGACAGCGAATCCTGCACCTGGCCGAAGGCGTCTGCGATCTGCATCATCACGCCCAGCGTGATGGCGCCGGAGAAGTAACGCGGCGCCGACACCAGCATCGGAAAGATGATCGCGAACTGGCCGTAGAAATTGACGGCGACGTTCAACTTCTTGGTCAGCCGCATGATGTCCCACCAGTTGGCGCGGATGTCGTCCAGGCGCGCCACCAGCTGGGCGCGCTCCTGCGCCTCGCCGCGGTACAGCGCCACTGCTTCCGAATGCTCGCGCACGCGGATCAGGCCGAAACGATAGTTCGCCTCGAAGCGCTCCTGGTTGAAGTTCAGGCCCACCAATGGCTTGCCGATCCACCACACGATGCCCGAGCCGACGGCCGCGTACACCACCGCGAACCACACCATGTAACCCGGGATGGTCCAGGTCTGCCCCAGCACCGCGAACGACACCGGGCCGCTGACGGCCCACAGGATGTGCACGAAGGAAAACAGCGTGACGCTGCTGGAGATGAAGCCCAGCACCAGCGACAGGGTATCGGAGGTGAGCGAATGCAGGTCCTCGGCGATGCGCTGGTCGGGGTTGTCGGACAGGCGTCCCTGCTGGCCCTGCTCGATGCGGTAGTAGGCGCGATGCGCCAGCCACTTGTCCATGTAGCGCTCGCTCATCCAGTAACGCCAGCGGATCTGCAGCGCCTGCGTCAGGTAGACGCGGTAGATCGCCACCGCGATGAAGACGAACGCCAGCCCGGAGAACTGCCACAGCAGGGACTTGAACTTCGGATAGTTGTGCGCCTGGAGCACGTCGTAGAGATCGCGGTTCCAGGAGTTCAGGCGCACGTTGATGTACACCATGCCGAGATTGAGCGCGATGATCGCGCCCAGGAGCGCGAACGCCTTCCACTTCTGCTCGGAACTCCAGAACGGCTTGATCAGGCGCCAGATGTCGCCTCGCCCGGCTTGCAGGGCGTGAGCGGCTGGCATTGCGGAGGCTGACGAGTTGCTAACGTTGCGCATGGCGTAGTCCTGCGATGTTGTTTGCCGCCCAGCTTGCCGCCGCAGACTTAAGGCAGACTTAACGGGCGCGCCGCCCCGTCCCGCGGGAAGAAACGAGTTCCTGTACCGCCCTCGCCTATCGCGCCGATCAAAACAATCAATCGCCGCCGGCCATTGCCTTTGGGCGAGCCGCGCCTCATCTCGGCTTGACCTCAGCTCATCGGTTCGCACAAAGACGAACCGGCCCTCATACCTTCGTATAGTTGGCGGCCCCGGTGGGCGAGGCAATAATCGGCTGCGCAATCTGGCCACTTCATCGCCACACCGCCGGCAACGGCACACACTCACCTCAGGGAAGACAAGAACATGAATGCCGCAACCGAACAACGCGCCTCGCTGAGCGTGGCCTACAGACTGGCCTTGAGCTTCGCGCTGGTGCTGGCGATGATGCTGGTGCTGACCGCCGTCAGCATCTCTAGGGTCAACGCGATCGAAGGCAGCCTGACCACCGTCAGCGAAGACAACAACGTCAAGCAGCGCTACGCCATCAATTTCCGCGGCAGCGTACACGACCGCGCCATCGCCCTGCGCGACCTGACCCTGGTGGGCGACGCCGAGGTGAAGGACGTGCTGGCCCTGATCAACAAGCTGGATAACGACTACCAGCAATCGGCCAAGCCGCTGGATGCGATCTTCGCCGGCGAGCGTGGCAAGCAAGTCCGCGCCGAAGAGCGCGCGGACCTGGACCGGATCAAGGCCATCGAAGCGCGCGCCTTGCCGTTGGCCGGCAAGATCATCGCCGCCCGCAACGCCGGCGACATCGACGCCGCGCGCCAGATGATGCTCACGCAAGCCAAGCCGGCCTTCACCGAATGGCTCGCCGCCATCAACAAGTTCATCGACCTGCAGGAGAGCATGAGCCAGGCCGAGTCCGCCAAGGCGCGCGCCGTGGCGCACGACTTCCAGGCCTTCATGCTGGCGCTGCTGGCAGCGGCGCTGGTAGCCGGCGCAGTGCTGGCCACGCTGATTACCCGCTCGATCCGCCGCGCGCTGGGCGCCGAACCTGACGAGGTCAAGGAACTGGCATTGGCGGTCGACCGCGGCGAGCTGTATCACGAGGTGGCGCTGCGCAAGAACGACGGCGGCAACCGCCTGAGCATCATGGCCGCGCTCTCGGAGATGAGCGGCAACCTGCGCGCCACCGTGACCGAAGTGCGCGACGCCGCCGCCGGCGTGGCCACCATCAGCGCCCAGATCGCCGCCGGCAACACCGACCTCTCGGCACGCACCGAAGACCAGGCGGCGTCGCTGGAAGAAACCGCCTCGGCCATGGAACAGCTGACCGCCACCGTCAAGCAGAACGACGCCAATGCGCGCCAGGCCAACCAGCTGGCCCACAATGCCTCCGACATCGCCAAGCAAGGCGGCGCCATCGTCAGCGAAGTGGTCGACACCATGGCCGCCATCAACGACTCCTCGCGCAAGATCGTGGACATCATCAGCGTGATCGACGGCATCGCCTTCCAGACCAACATCCTGGCGCTCAACGCGGCGGTGGAAGCGGCGCGCGCCGGCGAACAGGGTCGCGGCTTCGCGGTGGTCGCCACCGAAGTGCGCAACCTCGCGCAGCGCAGCTCGGCCGCGGCCAAGGAAGTCAAACAGCTGATCGACACATCGGTGGACAACGTCGAGAACGGCACCAAGCTGGTGGAGCGTGCCGGCAACACCATGGAGCAGATCGTCACCAGCGTGCAGCACGTGACCGATGTGATGGGCGAGATCTCCGCCGCCAGCCACGAGCAGAGCCTGGGCATCGAGGAAGTGCATAAGGCCATCGCGCTGATGGACCAGGTCACGCAACACAACGCCGCATTGGTGGAGCAGGCCAGCGCCGCCGTGGCCACGCTGCAGGACCAGGCGGTCAACCTGAATCACGCAGTCGGCGTGTTCCAGCTGGAGTCGCCGTCGGCGCTGGCCGTGGCGCCCTCCAATGTGACGCCGCTGCGCGCAGTCGATATCAATCCCGCGCCCGCGCTGCCGCCGGCGACCAGGGAGCGCGCATATGGCTGAGGCGCAAGCCGGCGCCATCGACCAGACCGTGCAAGACGAATTGCAGCGCCTGGCGGCGCTGCATTCGCTGCATCTGCTCGACACCGGCGCCTCGGAAGACCTGGATAACATTACGCGCCTGTGCGGCGGTATCTTCGACGTCAGCGGCGCTTATGTGTCGCTGATCGACGCCGACCGCCAGTGGCTCAAATCGCAGCACGGCCCCAACATGTGCGCGCCCACGCGCGAGCAGTCGTTCTGCCATTACACGGTCGCCCGGCGCGCGGTGATGGTGGTAGAAGATGCGGCCGCCGATCCGCGCTTCGCCGCCAACCCGATGGTGACCGGTGCGCCGTACATCCGCTTCTATGCCGGCGCGCCGCTGCTCACGCCGGACGGGCACGCCATCGGCGCACTGTGCATTACCGCTACGCAGCCGCGCAGTTTCGCCCCGGCACAGCGCAAGCAGTTGCAGCAGCTGGCCGCGCTGGCGATGTCGCAGATGCTGCTGCGGCGCGCGGTGGGGCGCGTGGATGTGCTGACCGGGATGCCCAACAAATATCAATTGCAGGAAGATCTGGAAGCCCTGGCGCGCCCGCGTGCGGACGGAGAGGAGGCATCCGACGAGGCGCGCACGCTGGCCTACATCGACATGCCGGACGCCCACACCGCCTTCGAGATCGCCAGCGTGCTGGGCACGCGCGTGTACGACGACCTGGTGCGCAATGTCGGCGCTCGGCTGCAGCAGATGAGCGCCGGTAGCGCCGATGTCTATCACGTCACCGATGCGCGCTTTGCGCTGCTCTCGCATGCGGGGCAAGAGGCTGACTTCGCCCAGACGCTGCGCGCCATGACGCCGGCACTGGAGCAACCGGTGCACAGCATGACGCTGCCGCTGAACCTGCCCAGCTATGGCGGCATCGTGCGCGTGGCGCCGCAACGAGAGGCCTTGCTGGATGCGCCGCGCAAGGCGGTGGCGGCGCTGCATGAGGCCTTCACGCACCAGCGCCGCTGGGCCGACTACGACGCCGAAGCCGACGTGCGTCATCAACGCAGCTTCCGCCTGTTGAACGACATCCCGGATGCAATCGGCGCCGGCCAGGGGTTCCAGCTGGCCTACCAGCCCAAGCTCGATCTCAAGCGCGGCGCCTACCACGGCGGCGAAGCACTGCTGCGCTGGCAACACCGCGAGCTGGGCGCCATCTCGCCGGCCGAATTCATCCCGCTGGTGGAACGCACCGCGCTGATCCGCCCGGTGTCGGACTGGGTGATCACCGCGGCCTTGAAGCAGATGGCCGCATGGCGCAAGGAAGGCATGCATCTGAAGCTGGCCATCAACCTGTCAGCGCCCAACTTCGATGAAGGCGACATCGTGCAGCGCCTGGAGCACGCCTGCCGCGAGGCCGACATCGATCCCGCCATGGTGGAGATCGAGTGCACCGAGGGCTTGTGGATGCAGAGCCCGTCCGTGCTGAAGATGCTGCACGCGATCCGCGCGCTGGGTATGGGCCTGGCGCTGGACGACTTCGGCACCGGTTACAGCAACTTCGCGTATTTGCAGCAGGTGCCGGCGTCGGTCGTGAAGATCGACCAGTCGCTGATCCGCAACCTCGACGCCAGCGCGCGCGACCGCCGCATCGTGCAATCGCTGATCGCGCTGGCCAAGGAGCTGGATTACCGCATAGTGGCCGAAGGGGTGGAAACCGCACAGACGCTGCAGCTGATCCGCGACTGGGGCGTCGACGAAGCGCAGGGCTATTACCTGGCGCGTCCGCTGGCGCCGGACGCCTTTGCCAGCCACGTGCGCAGCGCGGCAACCACGATACTGCAGTAACGCGGATCAGAAGCCGATGCGCAGCTCGGCGAACAGGTTCTGCTCATTGAGGCGACCGCGATGTTGCTCGTCACGCCGGCCGACGACGTTCGAGAAAAGGTTGGAGCCCGTCTGGTATTTACCCAGGTCGACGTAGCGGTAGCCGGCGCCCAATGTGTAGGTTTGATTCAGGCGCCAGTCCATGCCCAGGGTCGCGCTCCACGCCAGGTTGTTGCTGGTGCTTTGCGCGAAGCGGCGCGCCGTCGTGCCCTGATAGCCATTGGCGGAGATACGCGATAAACCCAGGCCCAGGCCGGCGTACAGGCTGAAGAACTGATTCAGTGGAAAGTCCTTGTAGGCGTTGAGCATCAGGCGTTGCGCGCGGGTTTCGACCACGTTGCGGCTGGGGTTGATGGAGCCATTGTTGGGATTGACGAAGCGCCACTGCGTATCGAAGGTCGAGCTGGTCGGCAGCGCGTATTCAGCCTCGAGCCGCCAGTCGCCGGGCAGATGGCGGCCTACCGCGAGGCTGCCGGCGAGCTTGTCGGTTGCGGAAGGATCGCGGGTAATGTTGAGCGCGCGCGGGCTGTAAGCCTGCTGGCCGGCGACTTCCTGATGCGCATTCTGCAAGCGCACGGATGCGTAGAAGTCCTTGTTCGCGTCCGCCGCCTGTACCGCACCGGCGAAACCGGCGACCAATACCGCAGCAGCGGTGAATCCATACTTGTTCATTGTTTTGCCTTTCTGTGTCGTGGTGTCGAAAGGCGGGATTATTCAAGACGGCTTTTTGAAAGAATATGGCAGGCAAGCAAGTCCTTCAAATAAACCAATAAACTTCGAATGAACACGATGTTCATTTGAAATAGATTTCGCTATTCGTGTCATCGGCGCCACGGCGCCCCTCCTTTGCATGCAGGCCAATTGCTCAGGATCCGACCGGGCTCAGCCGACAATCTCCTCACTCAGCACGGCCATGAACTGCTCCATCGCCGATTGCCTGCGCGCGGCCATGGCGGCGCCGGCCACGGTCTGGAAACCGGATGCCAATCGCAGCAATTTCGCCGGGAAATGATCAAGCGCGTAACGCTTGTCATCCAGCGCGCGATCCTGCGCCAGGGGATCGGCGGCGTCGTACAAACCCGAGCCCATGCGTCCGGCCACGTAGAAGCAACGCGCCACGCCGATGGCGCCGATCGCATCCAGGCGGTCGGCGTCCTGGATGATCTTCGCCTCCAGCGACAAGGGTGCGATGCCGGCGGAAAAGCTGTGCGCCTCCACCGCGTGCGCCACGCGCGCGCACTCGTCATCGCTCCAGCCCTGCGCCTGCAGAATCTGCTGCGTCCGCTGCGCCGACAGTCGCGAGGCCTGGCTGCGCAGCGGCGAATTCTTTTCCACCCGCACGCAGTCGTGCAGCAGCACCGCCGCCAGCAGGACGCGCAGGTCGCCGCCCTCCTGCGCATGGATGCGGCGCGCGTTGTTCCACACGCGCACCAGATGGCTCAGGTCATGCGAGCCGTCGCCGGCGTCGTCAACCACATGCGGCAACAAGGTCCCGGCCAGCGACGCAAAAGGCGCGAAGGCAGCGGCAATACGGTTCAGTTCCGAGTGAGCGGACGCGGTGGAAATCTCGGAAGCATTCATGGATGACAACATGTGTCGCAGCAAGAGTAAAAGGCGGACCGGCAGTATGCCTGATCGCGCCGGCGCGGATTGGATACGATCGCCCCGACGATGCTGACAATGCCCCGCGCAGGCGCGTCAGGAAAGGCTTGCAGGCCGACCGTTCGGATTTGCCGACAAGTGTTTTTCGGCAAGGCGCCGCGCGCAGCTGCGCCCGATGTGAGATCATTCGGCTTCACCTTCTCTGGCGCGAATCCTCAGACCAACAACCCCGGCCTGTGACGCGCAAAGAGCTTTGCTCGCAGCCGGCCCGGCCCACCCACAACGATAGCGGCAACGCAGCCGCACCTGCGGGCCGCTGCAACACCGAGTCGCACAGCGACTCCTGATTCGCGCACCGGTCATCCCTGCCGGCCTGTTTTCTCCGGCGCGCACGATAGAAATTAACGCCTCGACGCGGCCCGACCGCCGAGCGCCCGCGCATCCAGCGCGGCCGCATCGGCGTCGCCGTCGCCGACGGGTTCTTGTGGAGCTTGCATGTTCAGCTGGTTCGAAAAACTGGTTCACCCTTATCCCGATTCCCATCCGTTGCCGCCGCCGCGCGGCTTCATGCGCTTCATCTGGTTCTGTACCCGGGGCGTGCGCCCCTATATCGCCGCCATGACCTTGATGACCGCCATCATCGGCGTATTCGAGGCGCTGCTGTTCGCCATGATGGGCCGCATCGTGGACTGGCTCTCCAAGGTCGCGCCCTCACAATTGTGGGCGCAGGAAAAGCACACGCTGCTGTGGCTGGTGGCCGTGCTGGCGGCCAGCCCGCTGCTGATTGCGCTGCAGACGATGTACAAGCACCAGACCCTGGCCGGCAACTTCCCCATGCTGCTGCGCTGGAATTTCCACCGCCTGATGCTCAGCCAGAGCATGAGCTTCTACCAGAACGAGTTCGCCGGACGCGTCGCCACCAAGGTGATGCAGACCGCGCTGGCGGTGCGCGACTTCTGCATGATCGTGGGCGACATCCTGGTATTCATCGGCATCTATTTCGTCACGCTGATCGGCGTGGTGGGTGGCTTCGACGTGCTGATGCTGGTGCCCTTCTTCGTCTGGCTGGGCGCCTTCGCGGTGGCCATGCGCTACTTTGTGCCGCGCCTGTCCAAGGTGGCGCGCAGCCAGGCGGACGCGCGCTCGCTGATGACCGGCCGCATCACCGACGCATACACCAACATCGCCACGGTAAAACTGTTCTCGCATGCCGGCCGCGAGGCCGATTACGCGCGCAGCGCCATGCGCGAATTCCTGGTGACGGTGAATAGCCAGATGCGTCTGGTCTCGGGCTTCGAGATCGTCAACCATGCGCTGAACATGATCCTGATCATCGGCACCACCGGCGTGTCGCTGTATCTGTGGACCGAGGGCCGCGTGGGCGTCGGCGCGGTTGCCGCCGGCACCGCCATGGCGCTGCGCCTGAACGGCATCGCGCACTGGGTGATGTGGGAGATGTCGGCGCTGTTCGAGCACGTCGGCACGGTGCAGGACGGCATCAACACGCTGGCGCGCGCGCACGACGTGAAGGACCTGCCGGACGCCAAGCCACTGCGCGTGCAGCAGGGCGAACTGCGCTTCGAAGGCGTGTCCTTCAGCTACGGCGGCGCCGCGCCGCGCCCGGTGGTGGACAAGCTGGACCTTGTGATCCGCCCGGGTGAAAAGATCGGCCTGGTGGGTCGCTCCGGCGCCGGCAAGTCGACCATCGTCAACCTGCTGCTGCGCTTCTACGACATCGAGGGCGGACGCATCATGATCGACGGCCAGGACATCGCCCACGTGACCCAGGACAGCCTGCGCGCGCAAATCGGCATGGTCACGCAGGACACCTCGCTGCTGCATCGCTCGGTGCGCGACAACATCCTCTACGGCCGTCCCGATGCCGGCGACATCGACATGATCCACGCCGCCGACCGGGCCGAGGCGCACGACTTCATCGGCACGCTGGCCGACGCCAAGGGCCGCACCGGCTACGACGCCCACGTGGGCGAGCGCGGCGTGAAGCTTTCCGGCGGCCAGCGCCAGCGCATCGCGATCGCGCGCGTGATGTTGAAGGACGCGCCCATCCTGCTGCTGGACGAAGCCACCAGCGCGCTGGATTCGGAAGTGGAAGCGGCGATCCAGACCAGCCTGTACAAGCTGATGGAAGGCAAGACCGTGGTCGCCATTGCGCACCGCCTGTCGACCATCGCGGCGATGGATCGCCTGATCGTGTTGGACCAGGGCCGCATCGTCGAGCAGGGTTCGCACAGCGAGCTGCTGGCCGCCAACGGCCTGTACGCGCGCCTGTGGGCGCACCAGAGCGGCGGCTTCCTGGGCGAAGAAGAGGATGAGCCGGCTGCGGCCGTCGCTTGATGTGATGTGAAGCGTTGTGAACGGAAAAGCCCTGTCAGCGATGACGGGGCTTTTTTCATGGCTGGTGAGGCGCGACAAACGACACTGGGTCCCGGCCTTCGCCGGGACGACAGGGCATGGAGACTTGAACCGGCGAAGGTGCTGACATCTCTCCCCGTGTCGTTCCGGCGAAGGCCGGAACCCAGCGTCGTTCAACGAATGCAAACCGGCTCCTGCGCCACTCAGGCAAAGAACGCATCCTCCAGCAACATATCCTCGAAGAACGCCCCGAACGGCTCCGACGGATGGCGCAGATGGATCTCCAGGATCCAGCGCACCGGCAGCGGCGCACCGTCAAACTCGGCCAGCGAACCGGTATGGATGGCGGCATGCGGGAAGTCCGACACGCGATGTCCCGGCAGGTCGAAATTGAGCACCCAGCCGCGCGCCAGCGCCCACTGGCGACCGTGTTCGTAGAGCTGGCGGCCGGTCAGCCTTTCACGCAGCCACAGGCCGCGCAATTCGTGAAACAGCGCCTCGGCATCGGCCGCGCAGCGTTCATAGGCGTCATGCTTGCCGACCACGAAGGAGGCGCCCCCGTCGCCTTCGAAGGCGTCCATGCGCGGCGCGATGTCGATGAAGAAGATATCGTTCTCGCCCAGCACGATGCCGGGCTCGGAAGCCAGGCGCATGGGCTTGGTGGTGTTGCCGCCGAAACGCACCCGGGTCGGGTGCCAGGACAACGCCAGGCCGGCCTCGCGCAGCACGCCCTTGGCCATCTCCACCGCGTCTTCCTCGACCATGCCCGGACGCACCTGCGCGGCGATCTGCGAGATCGCGCGGCGGGTGGAGTGGCGGGCGGCAAGCATGCCGTCCACCGAGAAGGCGGGGCCGACGCGTTCGGCCTGTTCCAATGTGGATGAATCGGTAGATGCTGCTTGCTGCATGACTGGCTCCTGTAGCGGTTGCTGGTGCTGCCATTATCGGGAGCGCCCCGCCGCGCGGCCACCGCCGCATGGAGGCGAATACGGACAGGCTGGCGGCAAATCCTGCCGGCCGCGGCACGCGCGCGCGGCAGGCGTATGATCGGGCTCATCGCCAACCTTCCCTGCCCGAGCACACTATGCCTTCGGTCTACCTGCTGGCCTTTCCCGGCGTGCAATCGCTGGACGTGTCCGGCCCGCTCGACGTGTTCGCCGAAGCCAACCGCTTCCTGCTGCCGCAGGCGCATTATCGGCTGCAGGTGATCGGCGCCGGGCCGGAACCCGGCGCATCAATTGCTTGCTCCAACGGCATGCTGCTGGGCGCGCACCGGCATTTCAGCCAGACCGACGAGACTGCCGACCTGCTGCTCGTCGCGGGCGGTCCGGTGCTGGTGAAGCAGGCGCCCGACGCTGCGCTCAACGCCTGGCTGCAGCGCCAGGCGCAGGCGACGCCGTGTTACGGCTCGATCTGCAACGGCGCCTTCCTGCTGGCGCGCGCGGGCCTGCTCGACGGCAAGCGCGCCACCACGCACTGGGATGACGCGGCCGCGCTTGCCCGCCAGTTTCCGCAGATCCGCCTGGAACCCGACCGCATCTGGCTGCGTGACGGCCGGCTGGTGACCTCGGCCGGCGTCACCGCCGGCATCGACCTGTCGCTGGCATTGCTGGCCGAGGAAGCCGGCGCCGAGGTGGCGCTGAACGTGGCCAAGCGCCTGGTGGTGTTCATGCAGCGCAGCGGCGGCCAGTCGCAGTTCAGCCCCTACCTCACGCCGTATGCGGAAGAGGGATCGCTGGTGGGCCGCGTGCAGCAATACGTGCTGGCCCACCTCGACCAGAAATTGACGGTAGAAAAACTGGCCGACCTGGTCGCCGCCAGCCCACGCAACTTTGCCCGCATGTTCGCGCGCGATGCCCGCATGACGCCGGCTGAATTCATCGAGCGCGCCCGCGTCGATGCGGCGCGCGCCATGCTGGAGCGCTCGGCTTTGCCGCTCAAGAGCGTCGCCATCGGTTGCGGCTTTCGCGACGCCGGTCATCTGCGGCGCGTGTTCCAGAAGCGCCTGGGCACCAGCGCCCAGCAATACCGCGACAGCTTCTCGCCCGCGCCGCCGGCCGCCTGAGCCTGTTAAGCTTGCCGCCATCGCCACCCCACGCGCCCACGACGATGCTCAACAACCTCGCTCGCAAACTCGACCTGATCACGCTGCGCCTGTTCCTCGCCGTGCGCGAGGAAGGCACGCTCACCCGCGCCGCCGCGCGCGAGGCGATTGCAGTGTCGGCCGCCAGCAAGCGCCTGGTGGAGCTGGAGGACGCCATCGGCATGCCGCTGTTCGTGCGTCATGCGCGCGGCATGGAGTTGACCGCCGCCGGCGAGACGCTGTTTGCGCACGCGCGACGCATGCTGCTGTCGGTGGATGCCATCGGCCACGAGCTGGCCGAGCATGCGCAAGGCGTGCGCGGTTATGTGCGGATGGTGGCCAATCTGTCGGGCATCGTGGAGTTCCTGCCGGAAGACCTGATGCTGTTCACGCAGCTGCACGCGCAGGTCAAGATCGACCTGGAGGAGCGTCCCAGCGGCAGCGTGGTCAAGGGCGTGGCCGACGGCTGGGCCGACCTTGGCATCTGCTCCGGCGAGGCCGACACCGGCGACCTGCACGCCGAGCTGTATCGCCGCGACCGCGTGGTGCTGGTGATGGGCGCACGCCATCCGCTGGCGCGCAAGGCGCGCGTGCGCTTTGAAGACACCCTCGATTACGACCACGTCGGCCTGCATGCCGACAGCTCCATCAACCAGCGCACCCACCTCGCCGCGCGCACCGCCGGCAAGCCGCTGAAGATGCGCATCCACGTGCCCGGCTTCGATGCGGTGTGTCGCATGGCGCAGGCCGGCATGGGGCTGGGGGTGATACCGTCGGGCGTGTTCGAAGCCATCGGTCGCCCGCTGGGACTGGCCGCCGTCGATATCGACGAGCCCTGGGCCAGCCGCGAGCTGCGCATCGTGGTGCGCAACGCCGATGCGCTGTCGCCGGTGTCGCGCGCGTTGTTCGATTTCCTGCGCGGCGCTGAACAACGCGCTGCATCCACCGTTTCATCCACCGCTGCCTCCGCCCGCAAGACGCGCACGCGCAAATAAAGGCCGGCGCGGCCGAGCGTTCGCCATCCGCGAACGCTGCTTGCCCAAATGCGGTTGGACGTTCTCCACCGTCTTTTCCTATCCTGCCGCTACAGGAAGAAGGAGACAAAGATGAGTGGACCGCTCAACGGCATCCGCGTCATCGAAATCGGCACGCTCATCGCCGCCCCGTTCGCGGCGCGCATGATGGCCGAGTTCGGCGCGGAAGTGATCAAGATCGAAGCCCCGGTGCACGGGGATCCCATCCGCAAATGGCGCAAGCTGCACGAAGGCACCTCGCTGTGGTGGTACCTGCAGTCGCGCAACAAGAAATCCCTCTCGGTGAACCTGAAGTCGGCCGAAGGCATCGCCCTGATCGGCCAGCTGGCGCGCGACGCCGACGTGCTGATCGAGAACATGAAACCCGGCGCGCTGGAGGCCCTGGGCCTGGGCTGGGACGTGCTGCACGCCCTGAATCCCAAGCTGACGCTGGTGCGCATCTCGGGCTACGGCCAGACCGGCCCGTACAAGGACAGGCCCGGCTTCGGCGCCATCGGCGAGGCCATGGGCGGCATCCGCCACACCACCGGCGAGCCCGACGGCGTACCGGCGCGCGCCGGCGTGAGCCTGGGCGATTCGCTGGCATCGCTGCACGGCGTGATCGGCGCGCTGATGTCGCTCTTGCGCGTGAAGACCGGCCAGGGCGAAGGCCAGGTGGTCGACGTCTCGCTGGTGGAAAGCGTATTCAACCTGATGGAAAGCACGGTGCCTGAATACGACCTGCTGGGCCATGTGCGCGAACGCAGCGGCGGCGCCCTGCCCGGCATCGCACCCTCCAACACTTACCCCACGCGCGACGGCAGTTATGTGGTCATTGCCGGCAACAGCAATCCCATCTTCAAGCGACTGATGCAAGCCATCGGCCGCGCCGACCTCGCCGACGATCCGGCGCTGGAGCACAACGACGGCCGCGTGCGCCAAGTGGCGCTGCTGGATGCGGCGATCGCAGGCTGGACGTCGGCACACAGCATCGACGACGTGCTGGCGACGCTGGAAGAGGCCGGCGTGCCGTCCGGGCGCATCTACTCGGTAGCCGACATCGTGGCCGATCCGCACTACCAGGCGCGCGACATGATCCTGCCGTCGCGCCTGCCCGACGGCACCGCGGTGAAGATGCCCGGCATCGTGCCCAAGCTCTCCGACACGCCCGGCGGCGTCCGCTGGCAAGGGCCCTCGCTGGGCCAGCACACCGGCGAGATCCTGGCCGGCCTCGGACTGGACGACGCGGCAATCGCGCGCCTGCGCGAACAAGGAGTGGTGCAATGAACGAGATGAATACCCCTACCGGCGAGCGCCTGATCGTGCAGGAAGTCGCTCCGCGCGACGGCTTACAGATCGAACCGACCTGGGTCGAAACGGCGGACAAGATCGCGCTGATCGACGGCCTGTCCGCCGCCGGCTTCACGCGCATCGAAGCCGGCTCCTTCGTCTCGCCCAAGGCCATCCCGGCATTGCGCGATGGCGACGACGTCTTTCGCGGCATCGCGCGTCGCGACGGCGTGATCTACGTCGCCCTCATCCCCAACCTCAAGGGTGCGCAGCGCGCCATCGACGCCGGCGCCGACGAACTGAACCTGGTGATGTCGGCCAGCCAGACGCACAATCGCGCCAACATGCGCATGAGCTGCGAGGCGTCGCTGGCGGGCTTCGGCGAGATCGTGGCGTTCGCGAAGGAACACCCGGTGTCGCTCAACGCCACCGTGGCCACCACCTTCGGTTGCCCGTTCGAGGGCAAGATCGACGAGGATCGCGTGCTGCAGATCGTGCAGCACTATCTGTCGCTCGGCATTGCCAATGTGACCCTGGCCGACACCACCGGCATGGCCAATCCGCGCCAGGTGAAGCGCCTCGTCGGCCGCGTGCTGACGCTGCTGCCGGCGGCTGCGCTGACGCTGCATTTCCACAATACGCGCGGGCTGGGCCTGGCCAATGTGCTGGCCGCCTATGAAGCCGGCGCGCGCCGCTTCGACGCCGCGCTCGGCGGACTGGGCGGCTGCCCGTTCGCGCCCGGCGCCTCCGGCAACATCTGCACCGAGGACCTGGTGAATCTGTGCGACGAGATCGGCATCGAGACCGGCATCGACCTGCCGCACCTGATCGCCATGTCGCGCCGGCTGCCGGCATTGCTGGGGCATGAGGTGCCCGGACAAGTCGCCAAGGCCGGACGCAACTGCGATCTGCATCCGATACCGCCGGCGCTGCAGCAGGCCGCCTGACCCCAACCCGGCGACACAACAAGAAGAGAAGTCACCGGCCCTGCGCCTGTCGCAGGCGCCGGCAAGCCGTCCTTACGCCATCCAATCCAACAGGAGACAAGCACCATGAGCACTCACGCCGCCGCGGATCTGCCGCGCCAACCCACCACTGACAACGTGCACGCCGCGTCAGCCGCCATCGGCGCCATCGTGCGCAAGGCCACCTGGCACATCATGCCGCTGATCATGATCTGCTATCTGTTCGCCTTCTTCGACCGCATCAACATCAGCTTCGCCAAGTTCCAGCTGCAGGGCGACCTCGGCCTGTCGGATACCGCCTATGGCCTGGGCGCCAGCCTGTTCGTGGTGGGCTACGTGCTGTTCGAGGTACCCAGCAACATGTTCCTCTACAAGGTCGGCGCGCGGCGCTGGATCGCGCGCATCATGATCTCCTGGGGGCTGGCGACGGCGGCCATGGTGTTCGTCAGCAGCGAGTGGCAGTTCTATGCGCTGCGCTTCATCATCGGCGCGATGGAAGCCGGCTTCGCGCCGGGCGTGCTGTACTACCTGACGCTGTGGTTCCCCAACAGCCATCGCGGCCGCATCACCTCCATGCTGTTCCTGGCGTCGGCCTTCGCCGGCCTGATCGGCGCGCCGGTCTCGGGCATGATTCTGGGCCACCTGGAAGGCGTGATGGGCATTCGCGGCTGGCACTGGCTGTTCATGCTGGGCGGCCTGCCCTGCATCCTGCTGGGTCTGGTGGTGCTGCGCCGACTCAAGGATCGCATCGAAGATGCGCACTGGCTGTCGCCCGCGGAGCAGCAAACCCTGGCCGCCCATGTGTCGACGCCGGCGCGCCATGAGCGCGGCCACTCGCTGCTCTCCGCGATCAGGACCCCGGGCTTCCTGATGCTGGGGCTGGTGTACTTCCTGATCCAGGTGGCTTCCTACGGCCTGAATTTCTGGGCGCCGCACCTGATCCGCACCGCCGGCACGCAGAACCCGACCGTGATCGGCCTGCTCACCGCCGTGCCCTACCTGTGCGGGGCGGCGGCGATGATCATCGTCGGGCGCCTGTCGGATGCGCGCGGCGAACGCCGTCGCTTCGTGATCGGTTTGCTGGCGCTGGCGGCCATCGGCTTCTTCGCCGCCGGCCTGTTCGAGAAGCAGACCGTGCTGCTGATCGCCGCGCTGGGCGTGATGGGCGCCGGCGTGGTGGCCTCGATCCCGGCCTTCTGGGCGCTGCCGCCCAAGCTGGTGACCGGCGCCGGCGCAGCCGCGGGCATCGCGCTGATCAATACGCTGGGCCAGCTGGGCGGCATCGTCAGCCCGGTGATGGTGGGCCGCATCCGCGACCTCACCGGCAGCACCACGCCGGCGCTGTACACGATCGGCGGCATGACCATCCTTTGCATGCTGTTGCTGATGTTTGCGATGCCGGCGAGTTTGCGTGAGAAGGAGTGATGGGAAAGGGAGATGACGCTCGAATAATTATTTATATAATTTATTGAGCAATCTGTAAAAAACACAAAGGGCGCACCGTGTGGTGCGCCCTTTTTTATTCTGCCGGTTCGCGATGAACGACACTGGGTTCCTGCTTTCGCAGGAACGACGAGCCATGAATGGACTCGCACAGCCGAGGGTTCAAGTTTTTTCCTCAGTGTCGTCCCTGCGAACGCAGGAACCCAGCGGCGTTAACGTACTCCTGTCACGCCCCTCACCGCCGAACTACGCGCTCACTCCAACGTGAACGACGCCGTCTTCACGTCCTTGGAATCCAGCCCCACCTGCACCTGGAACTCGCCCGGCTCGGCCACGTATTCCAGCTTGGCGTTGTAGAAGCTGAGCGCCTTGCGGTCGATGGTGAAGCGCACTTCCTTCTGCTCGCCCGGCTGCAGCATCACCTTGCGGAAGTCCTTGAGCTCCTTGACCGGACGCACCACGGACGCGGCCTGGTCGCGGATGTAGAGCTGCACCACGGTGGCGCCGGCGCGGCGGCCGGTGTTCTTCACGGTGACCGTGGCGTCGACGCGGCCGTCGGCCTGCATGACGGGCTGCGACACCGTCACGCCCGACAGGCTGAACTCGGTGTAGCTCAGACCATAACCGAACGGATACAGCGGACCGTTGGGCTCTTCAAAGTACTGCGAGGTGTAATTGCCCGGCTTGCCCTCGGTGAACGGACGGCCCAGGCGCGCGTGGTTGTAATAGGTCGGGATCTGGCCGACCGAGCGCGGGAAAGTGATGGGCAGCTTGCCGGAAGGATTGACGTCGCCGAACAGGATGTCGGCGATCGCATGGCCGCCCTCGGTGCCGGTGTACCAGGTTTCCAGGATCGCCGAGGCGTTCTCGCGCGCCCAGTTCAGGTCCAGCGGGCGGCCGTTCATCAGCACCAGCACCAGCGGCTTGCCGGTGGCCTTGAGGGCCTTCAGCAGCGCCTGCTGGCTCTCCGGCAGGGTCAGCTGCGTGCGGCTGGAAGACTCGTGCGACATGCCGCGCGACTCACCCACGACCGCTACCACCACGTCGGCGTTGCGCGCCGCCTTGACCGCCTCGTCGATCATGGCTTGCGGGCTGCGCTTGTCCTGCACCACTTCCGGGTCATCCCAGTTGAGGAAGTTGAGGTAGTCGACGATGTGCTTGTCTTCGGTGATGTTGGCGCCGCGCGCGTAGCTCAGCTTGCCGCCTTGCAGCGCCTGCTCCAGGCCTTGCCTCACGGTCACGGTCTGCTTGTCCACGCCGGCGCCGGACCAGCTGCCCAGCATGTCGAGGTGCGAATCGGCCAGCGGGCCGACCAGCGCGATGCGCGCGTTCTTCTTCAGCGGCAGCGCGCCGTTGCGGTTCTCCAGCAGCACCATGGACTGCTGCGCCACCGCGCGCGCGTCGCTGCGGTGCAGGCGGCTCTCGGCGTTGACGTCGGCCGGATCGTCGGCGGCGCGGCCGATGCGCACATACGGATCCTTGAACAGGCCGAGGTCGTACTTGGCGCCGAGGATTTCACGCACGGCGTTGTCCAGTTCCTGCTGCGAGACCTTGCCCGATTTGAGCAGCGCCGGCAGCTGGCTGATGTAGACCTGATCGGCCATGCTCATGTCGGTGCCGGCCTTCATCGACAAGCGCGCGGCCTCGCTCTCGTTTTGCGCCACGCCATGGTTGACCAGCTCGGTGATGGCGCCGTGGTCGCTGACTGTCAGGCCCTTGAAGCCCCATTCCTTTCTCAGCAGATCCTGCAGCAGCCAGGTGTTGGAGGTGGCGGGCGCGCCGTTGATCGAGTTCAGCGCCACCATCACCGCGCCGGCGCCGGCGTCGATGGCGGCGCGATACGGCGGCAGGTAGTCGTTGTACATGCGTTGCGGGTCCATGTTGACGACGTTGTAGTCGCGTCCGCCCTCAACCGCGCCGTACAGCGCGAAGTGCTTGACGCTGGCCATCACGCGGTCGGCGGCGATCGGCTTACTCTCGCCCTGCAGCGCACGCACCGAGACCTCGGCGATGCGCGAGACCAAGTGAGGGTCTTCACCGAAGCCTTCCGAGGTGCGGCCCCAGCGCGGGTCGCGGCTGATGTCGACCATCGGCGCGAAGGTCATGTCGATGCCATCGGCGGCGGCCTCCTGCGCCGACACGCGCATGGCCGTGGCGACGACGTCGAGATCCCAGCTGGAGGCCAGGCCCAGGCCGATCGGGAAGGTGGTGCGGTGGCCGTGGATCACGTCATAGGCGAAGAACATCGGGATCTTCAGGCGCGAGCGCATGGCGCCGTCCTGCAGCGGGCGGTTGTCCTTGCGGGTGACGGAGTTGAAGGTGCCGCCGACGCGGCCGGCGGCGAACTCCTCGGCCAGTTTCTTGGCCGGCATGTCGGGACCGATGCTGACCAGGCGCAGCTGGCCGATCTTTTCGTCCATCGTCATCTGGCGCATCAGGTCGTCGATGAAGGCGGTCTTGTCGCCCAGCAAGGCCATGTTGGCCTGCGACCAGGCCGGCGGCGCCAGCAAGGCGGCGGTACAGGCCAGGGCCAGCGCGCTCAATGCCATGGCGCGGCGCGGACGTGAGCGGCGCGCGTGGGCGGCCAGGCTCTTGGAAAGCTTGATGGACACTGGTTTCCTCTCTTTTTTCTAAACTTTGGCGACGCGCTGCTTTCATACGATCAGGCAGCGGCCTGAAGACTGCTTGGCAGGCGTGGCGCGGTGTGTGCTTGTTCTCTATGACGCGCCAGTGCCGTGACGGTTCGCTATATTATTCTGTTTTGATGCTTGCCGGCATGGCAAGCGGCTTGCGGCGCCGGTGGGCGCCGCGCCTTTGTGGAGAGACGAGTGATTGCAAACGTGCTGAAAATTTCCCCGCCGCGCCTGCTGGCGCAATGCGCGATGCTGCTGTCTGCGGCCCTGCTGGCAAGCGCTTCCCAGGCGCAAGGTTTCTCGCTGGAACAAGCCACGGCCCGCGCCAAGGCGCTGGCCGACCAGCCTTACCAGAAGCCGGTGAGCAACCTGCCGCCGGTGTTCTCGGGGATGCAGTTCGCCGACTACATGAAGATCCAGCCCAAGAGCGAGAAGTTCGAATGGCGCGACCAGAAGACGCCGTTCAAGCTGGCCTTCTATCACCAGGGCATGCAGTTCAATTCGCCGGTGCTGATCCACGAGATCATCGACGGCCGCGTGCAGGAGATCGGCTACAGCACCGACCGCTTCAACTTCGGCGACCTGCACTTCGACCGCGAGAGCACTTCGCGCCTGGGTTACGCGGGCTTTCGCGTGGTCTATCCGGTCAATCGCGCCGACAAGGAAGACGAAGTCATGAGCGTGCTGGGCGCGAGCTACTTCCGCGTGATCGGCAAGGGGCAGATCTATGGCTTGTCGGCGCGCGGCCTGGCGATCGACACGGCGATGATGAGCGGCGAGGAGTTTCCCAACTTCCGCGAGTTCTGGATCGAGCGCCCCAAACCCGGCGACAAGCAGCTGAACTTCTACGCCCTGCTCGACTCGCCGCGCGCCACCGGCGCCTACAAGTTCACGCTCACGCCCGGCCAGGATTCGCTGCTGGACGTGCAGGCGCGCGTGTTCCTGCGCGGCGAAGTGGGCCGCCTGGGCGTGGCGCCGCTGACCAGCATGTTCCTGTTCGGCCCCAACCAGCAATCCTCGCGCCGCAACTTCCGCCCGGCCATCCACGACTCCAACGGCCTGGCGATCCACACCGGCAGCGGCGAGTGGCTGTGGCGTCCGCTGAACGATCCGCAGAACGTGGAGGTGAGTTCGTTCGAGGTCACCAATCCGCGGGGCTTCGGCCTGTTGCAGCGCGGCCGCGAGTTCTCCAATTTCGAAGACCTGAAGGACCGTTACGACCTGCGCCCGAGCGCGTGGATCGAGCCCAAGGGCGATTGGGGCCGTGGCGCTGTGCAGCTGGTGGAGATCCCCACCGCCGACGAGACCAATGACAACATCGTGGCCTATTGGCTGCCGGAACAGCGACCGGCCAAGGGCACGCCGCTGGCCTTCGACTATCGCATCCACTGGACCATGGATGAGCCGGCGATCCTGAAGAACGAAGTCGGCTGGGTCAAGCAGACCTTCCACACCGACGGCGAGCTGACGCAGGCCAACCTGATCCGCGCCTTCGACGGCACCACCGCGCTGCTGGTGGACTTCACCGGCGACGCGCTGGCCAAGCTGCCGGCCGGCACGCAGGTGCAGCCGCAGGTGAGCGTGTCCAACAACGGTGAGCTGATCGACGCGCAGCTGCAGCCCAACCCTGCCATCAACGGCTGGCGCCTGACGCTGCGGGTGAAGATCCGCAACGTGGCGCAGGCCACCGAGCTGCGCGCGGCGCTGATCGCCGGGCCTAAGGTGCTGACTGAAACCTGGAGCTACCAGCTGCCGCCGCGCTCGGATGTGCAGCGGACGTTCTGATTTCGTTAAATTATTTATATCATTTATTGAGGGCTGCTCCGGTTGGGGCGGCCCTTTTTGTTTTTACGGCCGGTCAACGACGCTGGGTCCCTGCTTTCGCAGGGACGACAGGTCGTTGATGGACTCGAACAGACGAGGGTTCATTTATTCTCCTCTGCGTCGTCCCTGCGAAAGCGGGGACCCAGTATCGTTCGCCGCATGCCACTTGCGCACGATTGAGGGAAGAAACCTGACCTCAATTAGTCGAGTCACCTGTTGTCGTCCCGGCGCAGGCCGGGACCCAGTGTCGTTTGTTGCGCGCCGCCTGTGCATAAAACAAAACGCCGTCCGGTTCGCACCCGACGGCGTTTTAATTTGATGGCTAATCCGGATCAGGACTCAACCGACTCCCCACGCAAGCGCGTGATCACGCCATCCAGCGCATCGAGGTCGCTGAAATTGATGATCAGCTGGCCCTTGTTGCGGGCGCCGGTCTTGATGTTGACCTGGGTGGCCAGCAGGTCGGACAGCTCTTCTTCCAAGCGCGTGATGTCGCGCGACTTTTCCTTACCTTCGCGCGGCTTGGCGGCCTGCTCGGCGGAGGCGCGCGTGACCAGCTTTTCAGCGTCGCGCACCGACATGCGCTTGGCGACGATCTGGTTGGCCAGCTGGATCTGGGTGGCGGAATCGACCACCAGCAGCGCGCGGGCGTGCCCCATGTCGATGTCGCCGGCCATCAGCATGGTCTGCACCGGCTTGGCCAGGTTCAGCAGACGCAGCAGGTTGGACACCGCGCTGCGCGAACGACCGACCGCGACCGCGGCCTGCTCGTGGGTGAACGCGAAGTCGGTGATCAGGCGATGGATGCCCTGCGCTTCTTCCAGCGGGTTCAGGTCCTCGCGCTGCATGTTCTCGATCAGCGCCATGGCGGCGGTGGTCTGGTCGTCGACGTTCTTGACCAGCACCGGCACCTCGGTCAGGCCGGCGATCTTGGCCGCGCGGAAGCGGCGCTCGCCGGCGATGATCTCGTAGATGTCCTTACCGTTCTTCTGGCCGATGGCGCGAATCAGGATGGGCTGCAGCAGGCCCTGTTCCTTGATCGATGCCGCCAGTTCGTTGAGCGCGCCCTCGTCCATGCGGCTGCGTGGCTGGTACTTGCCGGCCTGCAGTTCGGTGACGGGCATCACGCTGGGCAGGCCGGCCTGCGCGGCCTGGGCTTGCGCCTCTTCGGTGATGTCGGAGGAGCCGCCCAGGAGCGCTTCCAGACCGCGTCCGAGACCCTTGGATTTTTTCAGAGATGTTGCCATTGGATTGCCTGATGAAAAGCGACGCTGTGGATAAATTACAGCGTCTTGATGCGCTCGACCATTTCCGCGCCGAACGCGATATAGGCTTGCGCACCCTTGGAATTGGGATCGAAATTCACGCCCGGCACGCCATACGAAGGAGCCTCGGCCAGACGCACGTTGCGCGGAATGACGGTCTTGAAGACCTTGTCGCCGAAGTGCTGCTCGAGCTGGTCGGAGACCTGCTGCGAGAGCGTCATGCGCGGGTCGAACATCACGCGCAGGAGGCCGATCACCTTCAGCTCCGGGTTCAGCTTGGCGTGCACCTTCTTGATGGTGTTGACCAGGTCGGACAGGCCTTCCAGCGCGTAGTACTCGCACTGCATCGGGATGATCACGCCGTGCGCCGAGCACAGGCCGTTCAAGGTCAGCATGGACAGCGCCGGCGGGCAGTCGATCAGGATGAAGTCGTAGTCGTCGGCGACCTCGGCGAAGGCGTTTTTCAGGCGCGCTTCACGCTGCTCCAGTTCGACCATCTCGACTTCGGCGCCGGCCAGCTCGCGGTTGGCCGGCAGCACGTCGAACTTGCCGGCTTCCGAGGTCTTGCGCACGCTGCGGATGTCGGACATGCCCAGCAACACTTCGTAGATCGACGCCTCCAGCGTGGCCTTGTTGATGCCGGCGCCCATGGTGGCGTTGCCTTGCGGGTCGAGGTCGGCCAGCAGCACGCGCTGGTTGTGCTGCGCCAGGCCGGCGGCCAGGTTGACTGCGGTAGTGGTCTTACCGACGCCGCCCTTCTGGTTGGCGACGCAAAAAATTTTAGCCATGTTGTTTTGATTACTCGCTTATTGTGTCGTCAACTTGATGCCGAAGCCGATCAGGAACACTCCTGCGGCGCGTGAAGCCAGCGTGGCGATGGTGCGATTGCGCGCCAGGCGCCGTGCCGCCATGTTGCCCACCAGGACCAGCAGGCTGCCGTAGAAGGCGGTGCAGCAGCAGATCACCGCGCCCATCGTGACGAAAGTGAGCGCGCCCTGTTGCGTGGCGGGATCCAGGAACAAAGGGAAGAACGCCATGTAAAACACGATGGCTTTCGGGTTGATCAGCGTCACCAGAAAGCCGCGCCGGAAATCAGCGGCGTTGGAAAAGGGTACGACTGTACCACCGCCCTCGCCTCTTGCAAACAGCAGGCGCAATCCGAGGTAGGCCAGGTAGGCTGCGCCCAGGTACTGCAGCCCGCGAAACAGCAGCGGATTGGCATGCAGCAGCGCGGCCACGCCGACCGCCGCCAGGAACATCAGCACGATGTCGCCCAGCATCAGCCCGGCGATGGCGGAGAAGCCGCCGCGCACACCGTGCTTGGCCGAGCAGGTCAGCACGCAGAAGGTACCGGGGCCGGGCAACAGCAGGAACACCATGGTGGCGGCGATCAGCTGCCAGACGTCGGTAATGCCGATGGAATGAAACACTGCCTGCATGTGGTCGTCTCCCTTGCCTTGTTGATCTCTGCGCCGCATCGTGGC
Source organism: Herbaspirillum sp. LeCh32-8 (assembly GCF_017814915.1). GTDB lineage: Bacteria > Pseudomonadota > Gammaproteobacteria > Burkholderiales > Burkholderiaceae_D > Herbaspirillum. The sequence goes on from NZ_JAGIPZ010000006.1 coordinate 98,887, forward strand.
GCCCGCCTTGCCGATGTCATCGCGGCCTTGCTGCTGCCGTTCGGCGCCGGTCCTTATTGTTTGCTCTTCACCAGGCGCGAGGTATCGAAGCCCTGCTTGGTGGCGTTGTTCACGGCGTTTTCGTACTGCTCTTCGGTGATGGTGGGCGTGCGCGACAAGATCCAGAGATATTCGCGCGACGGGCTGCCCACCGTGACCAGCGTGTATTGCGCATCCAGCTCCATGATCCAGTAGTCGCCCCAGACCATCGGCAGCCAGCCCAGCCAGGCCGGCGCAAAACGCACCTGCAGCTTGCTGTTGTTGCTGCCCGGGACCACGCGCGCCACGCCTTGCGCTTCGTCGTTGCCGTCAGCGGTCTTGCAGCGGTTGACGACGTTGATCTCGCCGTCTTCGCGCGCACTGTATTGGGCGGTGGTGTTAGAGATGCACTTCTTCTGGAAGCCGTTGGGGAATTTGGCGATCTCGTACCAGGTGCCGGCGTAGCGCTTGAGGTCGACTGCGGGAACGGTCTTCACTTCCTGTGCATAAGTCAGCGCACAGACGCTCATCGCGGCAAGCGACAAGGACAGCGCGGCAACGGCCTTGGATAAGTTGGTCATCAGGACATTCTTTCGATGAAGATGAGATGCCGCTCGGCATCCAGTCCCGGCACATGCAAGGGCTGTACCTTCTCCACTTTCCAGGCGGCCGGGAGCCGGTCGATTTCCTGTTGCGGCATGACGCCTTTCAGGGCAATGTACTTGCCGCCCTGCTGCAACAGGTGGTTCGACCAGTCGATGAAGTCGTTGAGTTCCGCGAAGGCGCGCGAGGTGATGACGTCGTACTGTTGCTCTGTGGGCAACTCTTCCACGCGCGCATGGAACACCGTGACATTGCTTAACTGCAACTCTGCCTTCACCTGGGTCAGGAAGGCCGTTTTCTTCTGCACCGTGTCGACCAGGGTGATGGACATCTGCGGCTCGGCATCGGCGGCCCAGATGGCCAGCACGATGCCCGGAAGGCCGCCGCCGGCGCCCACATCCAGCACGCGCTGCGCGCCGGCGAAGGCCGGCACCGCGGCCAGCGAGTCCAGCAGATGATGGCTGATCACCTGGGCCGGATCGCGCAGCGCCGTCAGGTTGTAGACCTTGTTCCACTTCAGCATCAACGCCTGGTAGGCCATCAGTCGCGACAGCTGGCGCTCATTCAATGCCAGGCCAAGCGCGGCGGCGCCGTCCTTCAGCGTTTGGGTCAGGGTGTTCTGGTCTGCCTTGGTGCTCATCCGTGGTCCGTCTTGTTCTTGTGGGTAACTGAAAGTCAGGCCGCCTGGTTGTCGTCAGCCTGTACGGCCACCTTCAGGCCGCCCTTCTTCAGGTGCACCAGCAGCAGCGACAACGCCGCCGGGGTCACGCCGGAAATGCGCGAGGCCTGGCCCAGGGTTTCGGGCTTGTGCTTGTTGAGCTTCTGGCGCACTTCGATGGACAGCGCTTTGACGTCCATGTAGTCGAGGTCGGCCGGCAGCTTCAGGTTTTCATTGTGATCCTGGCGGCTGATCTCGTGGGCCTGGCGGGCGATGTAGCCGGCGTACTTGACCTGGATCTCGACCTGCTCGCGCACCGGGCCGTCCTCGATGCCGGGGCCGGCCAGGGCTTGGCCTTCGGCGCCGGTCAGGCTCATCAGGCTGTCGTAGTTCACGTTGGGACGGCGCAGCAGCTCCAGCAGGTTGTACTCGCGCTCGATGGCTTTGCCCAGCACGCGCTCGGCTTCGGCGGCCTGCAGGATGCGCGGGTTCACCCAGGTCGACTTGAGGCGTTCCATTTCACGTGCAACCGCTTCGCGCTTCTTGTCGAAGGCGGCCCACTGGGCGTCGCCGACGCAGCCGAGTTCGCGGCCGATTTCGGTCAGGCGCAGGTCGGCGTTGTCTTCGCGTAGCGAGAGACGGTACTCGGCACGGCTGGTGAACATGCGGTACGGCTCCTGCACGCCTTGCGTGACCAGGTCGTCGACCAGCACGCCGAGGTAGGCCTCATCGCGGCGCGGAGTCCAGGCGTCACGGCCCTGGGTCTGCAGCGCAGCGTTGATGCCGGCCAGCATGCCCTGAGCCGCGGCTTCTTCGTAGCCGGTGGTGCCGTTGATCTGGCCGGCGAAGAACAGGCCGCCGATCTGGCGGGTTTCCAGCGAGGACTTCAGGCCGCGCGGGTCGTAGTAATCGTATTCGATGGCATAGCCGGGACGCAGGATATGGGCGTTTTCCATGCCCTTCATCGAGCGCACCAGCTCCAGCTGCACGTCGAACGGCAGGCTGGTGGAGATGCCGTTGGGATAGAACTCGTGGGTGGTCAGGCCCTCGGGCTCCAGGTAAATCTGGTGCGAATCCTTGCCGGCGAAGCGGTGGATCTTGTCTTCGATGGACGGGCAATAGCGCGGGCCCACGCCTTCGATCACACCGGTGTACATCGGGCTGCGGTCCAGGCCGCCGCGGATGATGTCGTGGGTGCGGCTGTTGGTGTGGGTAATCCAGCACGGCATCTGGCGTGGATGCATCTCTGCATTACCCATGACCGAGAACACCGGCACCGGATCCAGGTCGCCCGGCTGCTCTTCGAGGATCGCCAGGTTGATGCTGCGGCCGTCAATACGCGGCGGCGTGCCGGTCTTCAGGCGGCCTTGGGGCAGCTTCAGCTCCTTCAGGCGGGCCGATAGCGACACCGCTGGCGGGTCGCCGGCGCGGCCGCCGGAGTAGTTATTGAGGCCGACGTGGATCTTCCCGTCCAGGAAAGTCCCTGCGGTCAGCACCACTGCCCTGCCCTGGAAACGGATTCCAGCCTGGGTCACGGCGCCGACCACACGGTCGCCTTCGATCATCAGGTCGTCCACCGCCTGCTGGAACAGCCACAGGTTGGGCTGATTTTCCAGGCGCGAACGGATCGCCGCCTTGTACAGAACGCGGTCAGCCTGGGCACGGGTGGCGCGCACGGCCGGGCCTTTGGACGAGTTCAGGATGCGGAACTGGATGCCCGCCTCGTCGGTGGCGATCGCCATTGCCCCACCCATGGCATCGACTTCCTTGACCAAGTGGCCCTTGCCGATGCCGCCGATGGACGGATTGCAAGACATCTGGCCCAGGGTTTCGATGTTGTGCGTCAGCAGCAGGGTCTTCTGGCCCATGCGTGCCGCGGCCAGTGCGGCTTCGGTGCCGGCGTGTCCGCCGCCAACGACGATGACGTCAAATTGTGTGGGATATAGCATGGAGCGCCTCTTGGAGAGGTAAAAGACAGAGGTGAGAGCAGAGGCGAGATTATAAAGTCTTTTCCCGGGCGGGGTCGGGAGGTGGGTCGGATTAGGCCGAATATCGCCCCGGATGATGTTGGTTTACCTCACTCCCCTTCTCTTGTTGGACGCTATCGGTTTCGTTCAGCCATAGCCGTAGCTGATCAATGAAACATCTGCCGCGCTGTTTCACGTGAAACATTGCAGAAAATTTGCATTGTTTTGGGGGTGGGTCAGGATACACCTGAAAACATCGTCATTTTTGTACAAATGAAAAACGGAGCCGTAGCTCCGTTCTTCGCATCACGTTTTCTTGCCACTGTTTCACGTGAAACAGTGGCCGGTGAAAGTCGCCTTATTTGAGGAAGGCGTCATACGCGCTCTTCACAATCAATACCCCGACCACCACCAGGAACAGCTTGCGCACGAACACACTGCCATGTTTCATGGCCAAGCGCGTACCCACAAGAGAACCACCGATATTGAACACCGCCATCAGCAAACCCAACTGCCAGATCACGTGACCGCTGTAACCGAACCAGCACAGCGCCGCCAGGTTGGTGGCGATGTTGACGAACTTGGAGACCGCCGACGCCGACAGGAAGTCGTAGCTGAACACCCGCACAAACAGGAACACCAGGAAGCTGCCGGTGCCCGGGCCGAACACGCCATCGTAGAACCCGACGGCGGCGCCGATCAGCGCGGCGTAGATCATCTCCCTGGCGCCGGTCAGCGTGGGCGCGTGGGTGGTGCCGAAGTCCTTTTTCTTCAAGGTGTACAGCGCGACCGCGATCAACACGAAGGGCAAGGCCTTGCGGATCAGGTCGGTTGGCACGTGCGTCACCACATAGGCGCCGAAAAAGGACAAGGCAAAAGCCGCGATCGCCGCCGGCGTGGCGGTGCTCCAGCGAACCGCCACCTTGCGCGCGAAGTTGATGGCCGCGGCGCTGGTGCCCATCACCCCGGCCACCTTGTTGGTGCCGAGCAAGGTCGCCGGGGCGGTGTTGGGGAATACCGAGAACAGCGTGGGCACCAGCACCAGCCCGCCACCGCCGACCACGGCGTCGATCAATCCGGCAACGAAGGCGGCGGCACACAGGATCACGTAGTCAAGCATGGAAGACCACCTGACTGGAAATACGAGATTGCATTACAAGACTTTCGAAGGAAGGGATAAGCGGGGCCGCAGCCTCCCCGGCTGCGGAGCGCTATTCTACCCCGCCCTGCTCCGCCGTATTGGCAACAGATCAAGCCCGCTGCAATCAGCTGTTGCGCAACAGAACGAACTGTTACGGTCCTCTTTGCGCCAGAGCGGCGCCGGCTATCGCAAACCCTTTGGACAAAAAATTACCGCCGGGAAATCACCCTGCGGTGACTTGCCGGCGGCAAGGATGCCATCGTCGCCGATGGCATCCGCTCTGTTGATCTGAGGATCAGTGACCCTGGCTTGCGGTCTGCCCTTTCTTGGTCAACGCCAGGATCTCGCCGACGATGCCCTTACGGAACAGCAGCACGCAGACGATGAAGATGAAACCGGTGACAATGGTGACCGAGTCGCCCAGAGTGTTGAACCAGTCGATGTGGGTCACGCTGGCCAGCCAGTTGCCGATATCGCCCAGCTTGTTCTCCAGCATGATGATGATCACCGCGCCGACGATCGGACCGACGATGGTGCCCAGGCCGCCGACCAGCGTCATCAGCACCACCAGGCCGGACATGCTCCAGTGCACGTCGGTCAGGGTTTCGAAGCCCAGCACCAGGGTCTTGGTGGAACCGGCCAACCCCGACAGAGCAGCCGACAGCACGAAAGCCAGCAGCTTGTAACGCGCCACGTCATAACCCAGCGAGATGGCGCGCGGCTCGTTCTCCTTGATCGCTTTCAGGACCTGCCCGAACGGCGAGTTGATGGTGCGCACGATCAGCGCGAAGCCGAACACGGCGATGGCCAGCACCACGTAGTACAGCGTCAGGTCGTTGCCCAGGTCGATGAAGCCGAGCAACTTGCCGCGCGGTACGCCTTGCAGGCCGTCCTCGCCACCGGTGAACGGCGCCTGCAGGGCCACGAAGAACAGCATCTGCGCCAGCGCCAGCGTGATCATGGTGAAGTAGATGCCCTGCCGGCGGATCGCCAGCAAGCCCATCACCAGACCGATCAACGCCGCGGTCGCCGTGCCCACCACCAGGCCCAGCTCGGTCGGCAGACCCCACACCTTCAGCGCCTGGCCGCACATGTAGCCGGCCCAACCCAGGAAGGCAGCGTGGCCGAAGGACAGCAGGCCGGTGTAGCCGATCAGCAGATTGAAGGCGCACGCGAACAGCGCGAAGCACAGCATCTTCATCAGGAACACCGGATAGACGCCGAAGGGTGCGGCCAGCGCAAGTATTAACAAAATGACAATAATCAGTTTCTTGTTCATGCCGGTCTCACTCTCATTTCTCTTTGCCGAACAGGCCGGCCGGACGCACCATCAGCACGATGCCCATGATGATGAAGACCACGGTGGCCGACAGCTCCGGATAAAACACGCGCGTCAGGCCCTCCACCAATCCCAGGCCCAGGCCGGTGACGATGGAGCCGAGGATGGAGCCCATGCCGCCGATCACCACCACAGCAAACACGGTAATGATCAGGTTGGAGCCCATCAGCGGCGAAACCTGGATCACCGGCGCCGCCAGCACGCCGGCAAAGGCCGCCAGCGCCACGCCGAAGCCGTAGGTCAGGGTCACCATCAGCGGCACGTTGATGCCGAAGGCTTCCACCAGTTTCGGGTTCTCGGTGCCGGCGCGCAGGTAGGCGCCCAAGCGCGTCTTCTCGATCACGAACCAGGTGGCGAAGCACACCACCAGCGAGGCCACCACCACCCATGCGCGGTAGTTCGGCAGCACCATGAAACCGAGGTTGGTCGCGCCCTGCAGCAGGTCGGGCACCGAATACGGCTGGCCGGACACGCCATAGATGGAGCGGAAGATGCCCTCGATCATCAGCGTGATGCCGAAGGTCAGCAGCAGGCCATACAGGTGGTCCAGCTTGTAGAGCCAGCGCAGCATGGTCTTCTCGATGATGATGCCGAAGATGCCCACGATGACCGGCGCCAGCGCCAGCATGACCCAGTAGTTGAGATCGAAATAGCTCAACCCCATCCAGGCGAGGAAGGCGCCCAGCATGTAAAGCGTGCCGTGCGCGAAGTTGATCACGTTGAGCAAGCCGAAGATCACCGCCAGGCCCAGCGACAGCATGGCGTAGAAGGAGCCGTTGACCAGGCCCAGCAGCAGCTGGCTCAACAAGGCTTGCAGGGGAATGCCGAATATATCCATAAAAACCCGTTCATCCAGATGGGTGAAGAACGCAATTGCCGAAAACCGCCCTCCTCCGAGGGCCGCTTCCTACAGCAAAAATCTGCCATTCCCGATTGCGCAGAAATGACAGATTTTGCGAATTGCCTTTACTGCTCAGAACCTCTTCTTTACTTCCACAGCGCGCACTTGGACTCAGCCTTGGTGGTCCATGCCTGCTCGGCAGGAATGGTTTGCACCAGCTTGTAGTAGTCCCACGGATACTTCGATTCCGACTGCGCCTTGACCTGGTACAGGTACATGTCGTGCATCACGCGGCCGTCGGCGCGCAGGTAACCGTTCTTCTGGTACACGTCGTTGAACTTGGCCTTGCGCAGTGCCGCCATGACCTTCTCGGAATCGTCGGTGCCGATTTCCTTGACCACCTTCAGGTACTGCAGCGCTGCCGAGTAATCGGCGGCTTGCAGCGAGGACGGCATTTTCTTGCGCACGGCGAAGTAACGCTTGGCGAAGGCGCGGGTCTCGTCGTTGGCGTCCCAGTACCAGCTGTCGGTCAGGTACAGGCCTTCGGTGGTCTTCAGGGTCAGCGAGTGGACGTCGTTGATGAACACCAGCAGGCCGGCCAGCTTGGCGGTCTTGGTGATGCCGAATTCATTGGCTGCCTTCACCGAGTTGATGAAGTCGCCGCCGGCGTTGGCCAGGCCGACGATCTGGGCCTTGGAGCTTTGCGCCTGCAGCAGGAAGGAGGAGAAGTCGGACGCGCCCAGCGGGTGCTTCACGGAACCGACCACGGTACCGCCCGAGGCCTTCACGACGGCGGCGGTGTCAGATTCCAGCGAGTGGCCGAAGGCGTAGTCGGCGGTCAGGAAGAACCAGCTCTTGCCGCCCTGCTTCACCACTGCCGAACCGGTGCCCTTGGCCAGCGCCACGGTGTCGTAGGCATAGTGCACGGTGTACGGCGAGCACTCTTCGTTGGTCAGGCGGGCCGAACCGGCGCCGATCTGCATGTAGACCTTCTTCTTCTCGGCCGCGACCTTGGCCGAAGCCAGCGCGGTGCCCGAGTTGGTGCCGCCGATCAGCATGTCCACGCCCTGCTGGTCGAACCATTCGCGCGCCTTGCTGGCGGCGACGTCGGCCTTGTTCTGGTGGTCGGCGACCACCAGTTCGATCTTCTTGCCGTTGATGGCGCCGCCCATGTCGGCGATCGCCATCTTGATCGCTTCAGCGCCGCCCTGACCGTCGATGTCGGAATAGACGCCGGAAATGTCGGTGATGAAACCGATCTTGATCACGTCACCCGAAATCTGGGCCGATGCCGGCGCCATCGAGAATGCCGCCGCAGCAGCGGTGACGGCGAGTGCCATTGCCTTAAGTTTCATTTTCATCTCCTCAGTTATGAAGCCCGCTAAATGGGTTGTGATGCGAGACAACTTTTTATGGAGCGGAGAAAGGATCGCTTCCCCCGCGAGCGTACTTATTGGCAGTACTTCTTCTTATGGTGATGCAGTAGTGTTCTTGTGGTGTGGATCTGCTGCGTGCGACCGCTGCTACGCGCCGAGTGCGGAGTAAGCGCGCCTGTGCGACAAGACACAGGCGCTGCCGCGGTGGAACTTAAACGCCCAGCAGCTCGTTCAGCGTCTGCATCTTCGCTTCCAGCTGCGAGGACTCGAACGACTCGACGATCTGACCGTGCTCCATCACGTAGAAGCGGTCAGCCAGGGGCGCAGCGAAGCGGAAGTTCTGCTCGACCATCACGATGGTGTAGCCCTTGGCTTTGAGCGTCGTGATCATGCGCGCCAGCGCCTGCACGATGACCGGCGCCAGGCCTTCGGAGATCTCGTCGAGCAGCAGCAGGCGCGCGCCGGTGCGCAGGATGCGCGCCACCGCCAGCATCTGCTGTTCACCGCCCGACAGGCGAGTGCCCTGGCTGTTGCGACGCTCCTTCAGGTTGGGGAACATCTCGTAGATCTCTTCGATCGACATGCCGCGGTCGGTCTTCGACACGAAGGGCGGCAGCAGCAGGTTTTCTTCCGCCGACAACGAGGAGAAAATGCCGCGCTCTTCCGGGCAATAACCCACGCCGTGGTGGGCGATCTTGTGGGTGGCCAGGTTGATGGTTTCCTGGCCGTTGATCTTGATCGAGCCCTTGCGGGTGCCGACTAAGCCCATGATGGAACGCAGCGTGGTAGTGCGACCGGCGCCGTTGCGGCCCAGGAGCGTCACGACCTCGCCCTGGTGCACGTTCAGGTTGACGTTGTGCAGGATGTGCGATTCGCCGTACCAGGATTGCAGGTCGCTGATTTGCAGCGCCAGCGGCGCGTTGGAAGTGGATTGGCTCACGGGGCTGTTCATGGTTGCGGTCGACATATCAGTGCGCTCCCTGCAGTTCGCCGGCGGCGGTGCCCATGTAGGCCTCCATCACCTGCGCATTGCGCGAGACTTCCGCGTACGTGCCTTCAGCCAGCAGCGCGCCGCGCTGCAGTACGCTGATGCGGTCGCAGATGCCGGAGATCACGCTCATGTTGTGCTCCACCATCAGGATGGTGCGACCGGCTGAAACCTTCTTGATCAGCGCGGTAACGCGATCCACGTCCTCATGGCCCATGCCCTGGGTCGGTTCGTCCAGCAGCATCAGCTCGGGTTCCATCGCCAGCGTGGTGGCAATCTCCAGGGCGCGCTTGCGGCCGTAGGGAAGGTCTACCGTGGTGGTGTGGGCGAAGCTGGTCAGGTCGACCTCTTCCAGCAGCTCCATGGCGCGTTGGTCGAGCTGCTTCAGGCTCTCGCCGTTCTTCCAGAAATGGAAGGACGTGCCGAGCTTGCGCTGCAGGCCGATGCGCACGTTCTCCAGCACGCTCATGTGCGGGAACACCGCCGAGATCTGGAACGAACGGATGATGCCCTGGCGCGCGATCTGCGCAGGCGCATCCATGGTGATGTCTTTCCCGTTGAACAGGATCTGGCCCGAGGTCGGCACCAGGAACTTGGTCAGCAGGTTGAAGCAGGTGGTTTTACCGGCGCCGTTGGGGCCGATCAATGCATGAATGTGGCCGCGCTCAATTTGCAGATTGACCGCGCTTACCGCCGTGAACCCTTTGAATTCCTTCGTCAGGTTCTTTGTCTCCAGAATGACGTCTGTCATGGTCTCTTCTTTCCCTTTTATGCCCGCGCCGGTTGATCCGGTCGTCAAGGCCTGCCCTACTGCGAATCTCCTCATGCGGGTAGCAAAAGGGACCGTCGTTTTATATGGCGAATCGAGAAGCTCGTTTTAATATTTGGCGCATAGTAGCCGAGTCGTACCATTCCTACAATACGTATAAGTACCGTATTGGTCAGCGCCCTGAAAATTTAGTTTCAGCGCCCGGAAAGCACGTGGGAAGCGACTTTCTCGGCGATCATGACGGTCGGCGAATTGGTGTTGCCCGAGGTGATGGACGGCATCACCGAGGCGTCCGCCACCCGCAGTCCCCGGATCCCGCGCACGCGGCATTGCGAGTCCACCACGGCCAGCGCGTCGTCGTCCCGCCCCATGCGGCAAGTGCCCACAGGATGGAAAATCGTCGTCCCCACTTCGCCGGCGGCGCGGTGCAGGTCTTCCTCGGTCTCGTAATGCAGGCCCGGCTTGAATTCTTCCGGTCGATATTTGGCCAGCGCAGGCGCGGCGGCGATGCGTCGCGTCAGCCGCAGCGAGTCGGCCGCCACCCTCAGATCTTCTTGCGTGGCGAGATAATTGGTCGTGATCTTCGGTGCCAGCGCGTGATCCACGGATGCGAGCCGCACGTGCCCGCGCGAGGTCGGCCGCAGGTTGCATACGCTGGCGGTGAAGGCCGGGAAGGCATGCAGCGGATCGCCGAATTTCTCCAGCGACAGCGGCTGCACGTGATACTCCAGGTTGGCGCTGGCCTGCGACGGATCGGACTTGGCAAACGCGCCCAGCTGCGACGGCGCCATCGACATCGGCCCGCTCTGCCGGAACATGTATTCCAGCCCGATCATCGCCTTGCCCAGCAAAGTCGACGCCATGGCATTGAGCGTCTTGGCGCCGGTGACCTTGAACGCGGTGCGGATCTGCAGGTGATCCTGCAGGTTTTCACCGACCCCGTCCAGCGCATGCTGCAGCGGGATCTGGTGCTGCTGCAGCAACGACGGCGCGCCCACGCCCGACAACTGCAGGATGTGCGGCGAGCCGATCGCACCGGCCGCCAGAATAGTCTCGTGCTTCGATTCGGCAAACCATTCGCTGCCGCCGCCGGTGAACTCGACGCCGGTGCACACCGGGCCGTCGGCGCCCTCGCTAAAGCGCAGCTTCTTCACGTGCGCGCCGGTCATGATCTCCAGGTTGCCGTTCTTCATCGCCGGCCGCAGGAAGGCCTTGGATGCATTCCAGCGAATGCCGCGCTTCTGGTTGACGTCGAAGTAACCACAGCCTTCGTTGTCGCCGCGATTGAAATCGTCGACCTTGGGAATGCCGTTCTGCGCCGCCGCCTCGCGGAAGGCATCCAGGATGTCCCAGCGCAGGCGTTGTTTTTCCACGCGCCACTCGCCGCCGGCACCATGGAATTCGTCGCTGCCGAGATGATAGTCCTCGCTCTTCCTGAACAAGGGCAGCACGTTGTTCCAGCGCCAGCTGTCGTCGCCGGTGACCTGCGCCCACTCATCGTAATCGCGCGCCTGACCGCGCATGTAGATCATGCCGTTGATCGACGAGCAACCGCCCAACACCTTGCCGCGCGGGTAAATCAGGCTGCGTCCGTTCAGGCCGGGATCGGCCTCGGTGCGAAACATCCAGTCGGTGCGCGGATTGTTGATGCAGTAGAGATAGCCGACCGGAATGTGAATCCAGATGTAGTCGTCCTTAGCGCCGGCCTCCAGCAGCAGCACCTTCACGCCGCGCTGTTGGGAAAGACGGTTGGCCAGCACGCAGCCGGCGGTGCCGGCGCCGATGATGATGTAGTCGTATTGCCCTGCCGATTGCATGGTGTCTCCGTTTTTTATTTGTCGTTCTTGTAGGCTGCGCTGCTAGCCAAACCCGCGCCGTCATCAATGCGTGATCGACGATGAAAAACACAGGCGCGCAACATCGGCCGCCGTCGCAAATTTCCCGAGACGACGGCGCGATGTCACGTTGCCGCTGTAGATTTACTTCGCCACCGGCATGGTGAATTCCGCCCCCTTGCCGATGGTCGCCGACCAGCGCTGCATGATGGACTTGTAGCGCGTATAGAAGCGGATGCCTTCTTCGCCGTAGGCATGCGTATCGCCGAACAGCGAACGCTTCCAGCCGCCGAAGGAATGCCAGGCCATGGGCACCGGAATCGGTACGTTGATGCCCACCATGCCGACCTGGATGCGACGCGAGAATTCATGCGCGGTATTACCGTCGGCGGTGAACAGCGATACGCCGTTGCCGTACTCGTGCGCGTTGATCAGTTGCACCGCCGAGGCGAAGTCGGGCACGCGTACCACGCACAGCACCGGACCGAAGATTTCTTCCTGGTAGATCTTCATGTCGGTGGTGACGTTATCGAACAGCGTGCCGCCGATGAAGAAACCGTTCTCATGACCCGACACCTTCAGGCCGCGGCCGTCGACCAGCAATTTTGCGCCGGCATCGACGCCGCTCTGGATGTAGCCCTCGACCTTGGCCTTGTGCGCGGCGGTCACCAGCGGGCCCATCTCGGCGTCGTCCTCCATGCCGTTTTTCACCTTCAGCGCCTTGACGCGCGGAATCAGCGCTTCGACCAGCTTGTCAGCCACGCTGCCTACCGCCACCGCCACCGAGATCGCCATGCAGCGCTCGCCGGCGGAGCCATAGGCGGCGCCGATCAGGGCATCCACCGCCTGGTCCAGGTTGGCGTCCGGCATCACCACCAGATGGTTCTTGGCGCCGCCCAGGGCCTGCGCGCGCAGCGGGTAAGTACCGGCCCGCTCGGTGGCCTTGCGGTAGATGTATTCGGCAATCGGGGTAGAGCCGACGAAGGACACCGCCTGCACCTCGGGATGCTCCAGCAGCGCGTCGACCGCCACCTTGTCGCCTTGCACCACGTTGAACACGCCGTCAGGCAGGCCGGCGCGCTTGAACAGCTCGGCCAGCATCAGCGAGGGCGAGGGATCGCGCTCGGACGGCTTGAGCACGAAACTGTTGCCGGTGGCGATCGCAATGGGCGCCATCCACAGCGGCACCATCACCGGGAAGTTGAACGGGGTGATGCCGGCGGTCACGCCCAGCGGCTGGCGCAGGTTCCAGTTGTCGATACCGCCGCCGATGTTGTCGGTGAACTGCGTCTTCAGCAGCTGCGGAATGCCGGTGGCGAACTCGACGATCTCCAGGCCGCGCGTGACCTCCCCTTTCGCATCCGAAAACACCTTGCCGTGCTCCAGCGTGATGGCCTTGGCCAAGGCGTCGTGGTTCTGCTCGATCAGCTCCTTGAACTTGAACAGCACGCGCGCGCGCTTCAACGGCGCAGTCTCGGCCCAGGCCGGCGCAGCGGCGGCCGCGGCGGCAACAGCAGCGTTGACCTCATCGACCGAGGCCAGCGAGACCTTGGCGGTCGGGCTGCCGGTGGCGGGATTGAACACGTCCTGGCTGCGGCCGCTCTCGGAACGCGACAGCTTGCCGTTGATGAAATGGTCGATGTGCGGAAGGCTCATAAGTATTCCTTTGGTTATTTCTGTAAGACCGGGCCGGATCCGTCTCCTGATCCTGGGGGCCCGGCGATGGAGATGCGGGGCGATGCCGAAGCTGCATCACATGAATGCAGGTCAAACCGGACCCGCCAAGAATAGCCCTCTGCCGGTTCGCCATCCAATGAGTTTTCATCAACAGCAACATAAGAGTTGCTTATAATTCATTGAATGGACCAGGTTCTCCACAATCAACCCACAGCTTATCCACCCAGATATACACGAGATATCCAGTGCTTATTCACAGCCTAGGATTGGAATAAATAAAAGAATTTAACGACCGTTGACGATGGATATTACCCAATTACGCGCTTTTGTCACCGTCGCCCGTGAAGGCAACCTGACTCGGGCAGCCGAGAAGCTGCACGTCAGTCAACCTGCAGTCAGCCTGCAGATCAAGGCCCTGCAGGAGAGCCTGGACTTGCAGTTATTCACACGCGTGGCCGGCGGCATGGTGCTGACCGTACGGGGCAACAAGCTGCTGCCGCTGGCGGAAAGGGTGCTGGGAGACGTCCAAGAGCTGCGGCGCCATGCCGCCGCCCTGCAGGCCAGCGCAACCCACCTGTCGGGCTCGCTGGGCATCGGCACCATCCTCGATCCGGAATTCATCCGCCTGGGCGCCTTCCTCAAGCTGCTGGTCGAACGCCATCCCAGGCTGTCGACCAAACTCTCGCATCACATGTCCGGCTCGGTGCTCAACGAGATCCGCGAAGGCCGGCTGGATGTCGGCTTTTTCTTGGGCGATCCCGGCAAGGGCTTTCATGCATTGAGCCTGACGCCCTTCACCTACAACGTGATCGCCCCGGCCGGCTGGAAGAACCGGGTCTCAGGCAAAGGCTGGAAAGAGCTCTCGCGCCTGCCCTGGATCTGGACCCCGCCGGAATCCGCCCACCACCGCCTGCTGTCCAAGGTATTTGCCGAACACAAGGTGCAGCCGGACACCGTGGCCCTGGTCGACCAGGAATCCTCCATGCTGGACCTGGTGAAATCCGGCGTCGGCCTGTCGCTGGCGCGCGAATCTATCGCGTTGAGCCAGGCGCACGCCCACGGGCTGGTCATTGCCGATGCAGTGTCGCTGTCCACCGAACTCAGTTTCATTACCCTGGAGAAACGTCAGAACGAAGACGCCGTCAAGGCAGTGTTCCAGGTCCTGCAAGAGGTGTGGATAAATTGAAGCGCGGTGTTTCAGGATCAGCAGTTGCTGCTTGAACAGCCAGGCGTTTCAAGTTTCACCGTCCTTGTTGCCGAACCTTAAAGGACTTGGGTACCAGCGCTGTTGCCGGTCAAGTCCGTTTTCCTTTGCCTTCGGTGTTTTTCGATGCCGGGTTTTCTGTTTGTCCGCTTTTTTGAGTTGTCCACGCTGTTCCGCGGTTTCTGTTCTTTAAGTTAAAGAGATATATATAAAGATAGTAGTAATGGTTAACGTCGCAAACTTCTGTGGATAAGTCAGTTAACCCAAAAAGAATCAGTCATTTACGTTCAGAACAAACGCTTGGTAAGCTTCTGGATTCCTGAAGAACAAATCGGGGACAATTTTTCGCCTGTGGGTAAGTTGACCCGGATATACCCAATCCACACACGCGCTATACAAAGACTTATCCACAGCCGCTGAAAATTATTTCCAAAACTGCATGAAAATGGCATTTCGCCCTTGCCCATGAGCGCTACTCCCCCCTTCACCATCCTGGTTCAGCCATCGGGTTTGCGTTTTGAACAACGTCCGGGGCTTTCCCTGCTGCAATCGGCGCTGGCCCAGATGGTCCGCCTGCCCAATTCTTGCCGAAACGGCACCTGCCGCACTTGCATGTGCAAGCTCAGCGCCGGTACGGTGGACTACCAGATCGAATGGCCGGGACTGACCCGTGAGGAGAAGGAGGAAGGATGGATCCTGCCCTGCGTGGCAGAGGCGCGTTCGGACCTCGTGATCGAGGCGCCGGATGCGATGGACCTCAAGACTTAAGTTCTGCACAGCCGTTTTGACGGCGAACTTGATTTTGCTTGTTGATAAAGCGAACACTTGTCCTGTGGTTCGTCTTTTTCTTTGCTGCAGAACAGTTTTTTATCGAAGCTTCTACGCGCAGCGTCCGTTTGCGCCTGAAGTTTCGGGTTTCTCGTCTTTTAGAATAAGTTATATATATAAATAGTAGGTAATGGTTAACACCCCCGGGTTTCTGTGGATAACTTGGTTTACCCAAAAAAAATCAGTCGCTTGCGAAAAGGATAAGCGCTTGGCAAAGCTTGTATGAGGCAAGAACAGTTTTTGAATAAAAATTCGAAGGTGGATAACTTTTCCACTTGTCCCCAAACGCTGAAAAAGTTATCCAGACCTTTATCCACAGGCTGAGCTGCGCAGACGGTTTTTCGTGGTCTGCCGGGCAATTTTCCGGAATACCGAATTTTTGGCTGTTCCCGCCCGTTTTTTCTCTGTTTTTCCCATCCTGCAGGCTGATGGACAAGCAATTTCGCGTGTTTTCCACCCGAACGGGGCGGCACCGCAATCGCATGCGATAAAAAAACCGCGGCCAAAAATGACAAGGCCGGGAGAGTTATCCCCCGGCCTCGCATGGTTAAAACGCCAATTTCTTTCGTGCCTATTTTTGAGGCGCAACTTTTCCACCGGCATTTTTCGCCGGCCGCTTTCCTGGCGGCGGCGCTTGCGGTTGCTTCTTCACTTCTTCCAGCAGATTGGCGCAATCGGCCTTTTGCTCGCCGTCGACATTGATCAGCGGCAGGATCGCCGTCACCGGCGCCAGCAGGCCCAGCGCCACTGCTCCTCCCGCACGCAGCGCCAGCACGCCGGCGTTGACGCCCACGTCGGGGTTCTTGAAGCTACCCTTCACGTACAGCGGCGAGCGCAGCGAGATGATGCGCAGACCCTTGCTCTTGGGATGCACGTTCAGGTCCAGCTTCTCCTGCTTCATGTCCACCGTGCCGTCCACCACGATCAAGGCGTCTTCGGTATCCAGCAGCAGGGTCTTGGCCTGCATCACCCCGTTATTCACAGGCAGGTCGCCGGCCAGGCAATTGAGCTTGACCTCACGGTCGCCGAACATCTTGCTCAGCACCACGTTACCCACATTCAATCCGGCCGCTTCCAGCAGGAACTTGCTGATCGCCCCCTGGCTCACCAGCGTCTTCACCTCGCCGTTGGACGAACCCAGCATCGCCGCCACCGAGTTGCCGGTGGCCGAGAGCTTGGCATCGCCGTTGATCTCGCCGAAGCTGGTCTGCGACGAGGCCAGTTCCGGGTACAGCTGCTGGATCTTCAGACGCCGCGCCGACATCTTGATGTCGGACTTCATCTGCGCATCCTGCCCGTTCAAGCGGATGGACGAGTTCAGCTGGCCACCGGCCACGCCGAAGTTCAGCGGATCCAGCGTCAGCACCTTGTCCTTCAGGATCAGGTGCGCCTGCAGGTCGCTGATGGGCAAGTCCTTCTGCTTCAGGATGCGCTTGGCCACCAGCTTGACGTCGGCGTCCAGCGCGCCCCAGGCATCGGTGCTGAAGGGTTTGACCGGTAACACCTTGTCCGACGGCTGGCGCTCGGTGGCGCCGCGGTTGGCTTTCTCTTCATTGGAGTCGGCCCCGATCAGCGGCGCCAAGTCGTCGAAGCGCAGCAGGTTGGACGTGATCGCGCCGTCCAGCCGCGGCCGCGTGCCGGCGGTGTTGTAGAACAGGCTGCCGCCGATGTCGCTGCTGCCGACCTTGCCGGTGAACTCTTCATAGCTCCATTCGCTGTGCTGGGCGTCGATCTTGCCCACAAGGTGCCCCTCGGTGGCGAACGGCGGCGTTTCCGGCAGCAGCACGCCGGTCAGCGGATACAGGTTGCCCATGCTGGCGCCGGAGACCGACAGCCGCAGGTCCAGCGCGGCCAGCTCGGCCGGTTTGGTCAGCGTGCCGCGCACGCCGATGGCAGTCTTGCCGACCTTCACATTGGCCTGCAGCGGATAGGGCTGCTGTTGGTCCTGCAGCGACAGCACGCCGCCGGCCTTGCCCTCGCCGCCGACCGGCGCGCCGTTGAAGCTGCCCTTGAGCTTCCAGCCCAGGCCGTAGACCTTTTCCTTGTCCGGATCGAGGGTGTCGATCTCGGCCTTGATATCGATCTTTTGCGTGGCGTCATTCAGCGCCAGTTTGCCCTCGCGCAGGATCAGCCGGCCCAGCTTCAGGTTCCACGTCGAGGGACCGTCGTCGCTGCTCTTGAAGGTCCAGTTATTCACAAGCTGCTTGTTGCGCAGCAGGGAGACGTCGGGGTTACGGATCTCCAGCGTCGGCACCGAAATATCGTGCACCAGCAAGGGCACCGGGTTGAGCGTGAAGGTGATCTGCTTGATGGTGGCCATCTGCCCCGACTGGCGGAACGCCTCAGGATTGGCCAGCGTGATGTCCTCAGCCTGCAGGCGCGGCCATGGCACCCAGCGCGACCAGCCGGTCACCGGCGGCGTAGTGGGCTCGGCGCGCTGCCATTTGAGGGAGAGGTTGCCGTTGATGGCGAACTCGCGCCCGATCGATTCCGAAACGCGATGGTTGATCCAGGGTTTGGCCCGGTTCCAGTCGAAGGTGAGGATGAAGATGATCGCGGCGGCGATCACGAGGACGAGGCTGGCGAGTAGCCACAGGCTTATTTTTAGTGGACGCGGCATAGGTTCGGTCTTCCCGTGAGGGTTGATCAACATGCGCCGATGCCGCGGCCGCCGACTGGTGTCGGTGCGGGCACAGCCGGCCGCCCCTGTCTCACGGGGGCGGTTGGACTACTGCCGGATGTTTATGCCTGCGTGCGCCGCATCAGCGCTTCATGTTGATACGACCGAATTCGTCGTGAGTTGTTGCAGAAAGGTGGGCGCGCAGCCATTTGTGGGCCGGATTGCGGGCGTCGCGCTCGTGCCACAGCATGTCCACATGCTCTTCCGGCGTCTGGAACGGCAGCTCCTTGACCACCAGCACATCGGCCATGCCGGTGGCCGCCACCAGGTGGCGCGGCAGCACGGTCAGCAGTTCCGAGCTGGCGACGATGCGCCCGGCCGTGAAGAACTGGTTCACCGTCAGCAGGATCTTGCGTTCGCGGTTCATGCCCGCCAGCACGTCGTCGATCACCGCGTGTGGTTTGCCAGACAGACTCACCAGCAGGTGGTCGGCCGCGCAGTAGGTGTCCAGTGTCAGCGGTTGTCCGGCCAGCGGGTGGTTCTTGTTCATCACGCACACGTATTGGCCGGTGTACAGGCGGGCGTGGCTGATCTGGGTCTTGGCCATGCCCTGGCCGTCGGCCAGTTGCGCGGTCACGCCCGGGAAAAATCCCACCGCCAGGTCGATGTCGCCGCGCAGCAGCATGGCGCGCGGGTCGCGGGTGGTCAGCGGCATCATGCGGATCTTGATGCGTGGGGCGTCGCGCATGATGGTGCGCACCAGCGAAGGCAGCCACAGCGCCGCGGTGGCGTCCACCATCGCCATGCGGAAGGTGTTCTGGGCGCGAGAGATGTCGAAGCTTTCCGGCGCGATCACCGCTTCCAGTTCCGACAGCGCGCGGCGCACGGTCGGCCACAGCTCCTCGGCGCGCGGCGTCGGCTTGACGCCGTGGGCGGTGCGGATCACCAGGTCGTCGTTGAGCGTGTCGCGCAGGCGGCGTAGCGCATTGGAGACAGCCGGCTGGGTCATCGCCAGCAAGTTGGCCGCGCGCGTCAGATTTTGTTCGGTCATCACCGCGTCGAATACGCGCAGCAGGTTCAGGTCCAAGGTGAGAAAGCTCATAGGGCGGGCCTTTGCGGCTGAAAGTGGATCGCGAATAAATTCACAAGATAGCTATTCACGAATTATATAACTGATATCCGAAAAGGAAATTGGTCAAACAAATGTGAGTTCACTACACTGCAATGCAACATAACACACATCGTCAAGGATCGAATCATGACTACCATCGCACAAAGCACCAACACCACGTTCAAGAGCAAGTTCGCCGCCGTGATGCGCAACATCTTCATCCACTTCGTGAAGGCCCACGAGCTGCAAGCCGTTGCTCTGGTCGCCGCCGAGCAGGATCGCGTCGCCGGTTCGCGCCAGCTGAAGAACATGGCCGACAAGTTCGAAGCGACCCAGCCGAACCTGGCCGCCGAACTGCGTTTCATCGCTTCCCGCGGTTAATTCGCGACGCTGCCTGACAGCGATCGGCCGGCGACTTGAGGCGCCGGCAGTTGGCAGGAAGGCAAGCAGTACAGGATTCAAGTTTTACCGGTTGCGCGCCATCGCTGCGCAACATCGCGGAAGGCCCAACCGGCCGCCGCACTGGTAGTAGGGATTTCGGTTGTTCCGGCGCGTACGGCGCTTGTGTTGACGCTGATTCGATCAACGCGTCAGGACACCGATCCGTTGTCTCCTCCTCCCTCTTTAGGAAGGATTAACCCCGTAGGCTCAGCCTGCGGGGTTTTTTTTCGTCCCGCGATGTGTTCCGGCGCCCGCTTGCGAGTGGCCTGTCGCGGCCGAGGACGGGCCTGCGAACAGGGCCGGAGAGCGGACGCCTGCTACATCGGCATTGTGGGTGATATTCACCGGTCAATGGGGAAATGACGAAATGTCGTTGTTTTTTCACGGCAGGCCAGGCGCCCGGCCCGCCGCCCTCGCAAAACTGACGGCGGGCACCATCGCGCCAGGCCACGTCCGGCAAGACTTTCCGGACATCGGCGGGACAGCCGCCTCAATTCTCACAGACTCATTCACAAACGGTATATCTGATATGACAACTCTAAAGTAGTCATACCAGCCTCATCGGCCCATACTGCGACGCAACAACAGTGACATTGAACGCCGCGCAAGAGATCGCGGCAGACTTATCAAAGGTAGAAATATCATGTCGTTCCTGAACTTGGCCTTTCCCGCAGAAACCGCGATTCCTTTCGCGCAGACGCTGATCGGCATGCTGGCCGCCTACATGCGCCCGGCCCTGGGCCTGGGAGCGCTGGTCACCTTCCTGATGGTGTTCAAGCCGCTGCTGCGCGGTCTGGCGCAAGCCGCCGTATTGCTGGTCAAGCCGCGCAAGTCGCTGGAGCAACGCATCCTGGCGCACAAGTTCAGCGGCAAGCGCATGCTCAACCGCATGGCCAACGAATACAGCATGACCCAACCGAATTTCGCCGCCGAACTGCGCAACATGGCCGCCCGCGACTGAACGTCGCCCCATGAGCAGTGCGAGGCCGACCGGCTTCTAGTCGTAGTCTTGAGTAGCAAAGTTTTGTAGTACGTACTGTGTCTCCTCCTCCCTCTTTAGGAAGGATTAGCCCCGCAAGCGCAAGCTCGCGGGGCTTTTTTTATCTGCGCGCAAGATCCGGCGTTGCGCGCGCCGGCAATCGTGATAACGTTGGCCTCCCCGCAACATTCACGCCACGCCTCACGCGTAAGACCATCATGTGCCAGCTCCTTGGGATGAACTGCAACACCCCGACCGATATCGTCTTCAGCTTTACCGGTTTCGCCACGCGCGGAGGGCTCACTGACCACCACAGCGACGGCTGGGGCATCGCCTTCTTCGAGGGCTCGGGGGTGCGTACCTTCGTTGACCACCAGGCCGCGGTCGAGTCGCCGGTGGCCGAGCTGATCAAGCACTATCCGATCAAGTCGCAGCATGTCATCGCCCATATCCGCAAGGCCACCCAGGGCCGCGTCACGCTGGCCAACTGCCATCCCTTTGTGCGCGAGCTGTGGGGCCGCTACTGGGTGTTTGCTCACAACGGCGACCTGAAGAATTTCACGCCCGAGCTGGATGGCCCGTTCCGCCCGGTCGGCACCACCGACAGCGAACTGGCCTTCTGCTACATCCTGCAGGAGATCCGCAAGCGCTTCGGCGACCAGTTGCCGCTCCTGGCCGACCTGCGCGCGGCGCTGCGCGAGATAACCGACTTCATCGCCGGCCACGGCACCTTCAACATGCTGCTCTCGGACGGTTCGGCGCTCTACACCCACTGTTCCACCAACCTCTATTACATCGTGCGCCAGCACCCGTTTGCGACCGCCAAGCTGTCCGACGATGACCTTTCGGTCGACTTCGCCGAGGTCACCACCGTCAATGACCGCGTGGCCGTCATCGTCACCCAGCCGCTGACCGATAACGAGGTGTGGACGCAATACCAGCCGGGCGAGCTCAAGGTCTTCGTCGACGGCGCGGTGGTCGAGTAAGAAGAGATTTGCGCCGGAGTAACACCGGCCATTGTCCGGCGCCAACGTCCAAACCAGATTTTCAACAAGTTTTGTGAGGCAAAAACCGCCTAAAAGAGAAATAAAGGGGACATAGCCATGGGGTGTCCCCTGAATCGGCACCACAGTTACAAAAAACACTGTCCCCATAAAAAATATTGCTCCTGAGGCAATCAAAACACTCTGTCCCCCTGTGATGCCCGCCCCGCAGCGCTTGTCGGAGGGGTAATGTGCATAAGTTGCGTTTCCCGCCTGTGGATATGATTTTTTACTCTGGCAATTTGCTTCGCCGCCTGTGGATAACTTGCGTCGACCAAGGTAAAATGCGTCCCTCGTTTGTGCCCGCCAAGCCCGATCCGCTACCCGACGACCTGGCTTCCCGGGATATCCGCTACGGATCCGGGCCCGTTCCGGCGGCACCGCACCTTATTCATACAAGAAAGCTTCATGGAAAATTTCTGGCAGAGCTGCTCCACCACGCTCGAGCATGAACTGACGCCGCAGCAATACAGCGCCTGGATCAAGCCGCTGATCCCGCTGGACTACGAAGAAGGTCTGCTGCGCATCGCCGCGCCCAATCGTTTCAAGCTGGATTGGGTGAAGGCTCAGTTCGCCAATCGCATCACGGTGCTGGCCAGCGAATACTGGGAAGCGCCGACCGAAGTTCAGTTCGTGCTCGACCCGCGCATCGGCCAGGCGCGTCGCGCCGCCAGCGCCCAGCCCTCCGCCACCGACGGCGGCGGCGCTTCCGGCCTGGGCCTGCCCACGCACGAGCAGCTGCACCTCGACCCGGCGCCGGCCGCCACCCCGGTGCGCGCCGTCGCGCCGCGCCAGGAACAGTCGCGCATCAACCCGGTGCTGACCTTCGACAACCTGGTCACCGGTAAGGCCAACCAGCTGGCGCGCGCCGCCGCTACGCAGGTCGCCAACAACCCCGGCACTTCGTACAACCCGCTGTTCCTGTACGGCGGCGTCGGCCTGGGTAAAACCCACATCATCCACGCCATCGGCAACCAGGTGCTTGTGGATAACCCCGGCGCCAAGATTCGCTACATTCACGCCGAGCAATACGTGCGCGACGTGGTGACGGCCTACCAGCGCAAGGGCTTCGACGACTTCAAGCGTTACTACCACTCGCTGGACCTGCTGCTGATCGACGATATTCAATTCTTCGGCGGCAAGAGCCGCACCCAGGAAGAGTTCTTCTACGCCTTCGAAGCGCTGATCGCGGCCAAGAAACAGATCATCATCACCAGTGATACCTACCCCAAGGAAATCAGCGGCATGGACGACCGCCTGATCTCCCGCTTCGACTCCGGCCTGACGGTGGCCATCGAACCGCCCGAACTGGAAATGCGCGTGGCCATCCTGATGAAGAAGGCCGCCGCCGAAGACGTGGTGCTGTCCGACGACGTTGCCTTCTTCGTCGGCAAGCACTTGCGCTCCAACGTGCGCGAGCTGGAAGGCGCGCTGCGCAAGATTCTGGCGTACTCCCGCTTCCACAACCGTGACATCACCATCGACGTCGTCAAGGAAGCGTTGAAGGACCTGCTGTCGGTGCAGAACCGCCAGATCTCGGTGGAAAACATCCAGAAGACCGTGGCCGACTTCTTTAACATCAAGGTCGCCGACATGTACTCCAAGAAGCGCCCGGCCAACATTGCCCGCCCGCGTCAGATCGCCATGTACCTGGCCAAGGAGCTGACGCAGAAGAGCCTGCCGGAGATCGGCGACCTGTTCGGCGGGCGCGACCACACCACCGTGCTGCACGCGGTGCGCAAGATCGCCGCCGACCGCGCCAAGAGCCCGGAGTGCAACCACGAGCTGCACGTGCTGGAGCAGACCCTGAAAGGATGATCGCCGGGCCCCGCTTGTGGATAAAAACAAACTTTTCCACAAGCGACCAAACGTCGTCAGTCGCACCGAATGCCGCCCGCGTGAAAACGGGGCGGCATTTTCTTTGGCCGGCTGATTTATTCACAGCGAATGTGAACGCATTGTCGGTTTTCGCTGTGGACAAGTGAACCCCTAGAAACACGCCGGGTGGCGGCTGCGGTGTGGGAAAGATTTATCCACATTGCAAAAAAAAGCGGCTTCCCTCAGGCATGAGCGACCGCGTGGAAAGCTGCGCCAGACAAGGGGGACAGAGTTATCCCCAGACGTACAAAGCGGAGCAAATTTCAGCCCGGAATCATCTTGTCCACACCTGATCTTTAAGGATGAAGAAGTCGCGGATTCACTGTCGCCTGTGGAAAAGTGGAAATGGCATGCGCGACTGCCGAGGCAAATACTATCCACATGTGCAAATCGCAACATTCGGACCTACGACAGCCGATTTTTATCCACACAGCGAGCCCGAACAGTATTCGTAAATCTTATCCACAGAAAACCCCAAAAAAAATTTTTCGCGATTGCCTGACAAGCAGGCAATCGGGCGAAACACATCCCGGTCAGGACTCTTCATCTGCTCAACATCGCCGTGTGCCAAGTATTGTTGCGCGCGCCGGCCATCTTATTCACAGGCTGTTTGCGGAAGCACGCCTGACGACCGATGGCGCGGATCTTGTGAAGAAAAATCGCCGGCCTTCGGCCGGCTACATACGGATCCACTACGCACCGCCGCCGATACTCGGATACTCCCTTATCCACATCGCTTTCCCGTCCAAGCCGTCGCTTGTGGACAAGCCCTCCGGTAAACCGCGCCTGCGGCGGGCTCATCAACGATGCACAACCGGCGCTTTGCTGAACAGCGCAACTTGTTCACACCCGTACAAGAATTGTTGCGCCAGCCGATATTGTCAATCTGACTACATGCCCCCGCCAACGCCGCACGCATCGCCCGGCAACATCGTCATTCCTGCGCCGCCTCCACGGTCCCGGCGCAGCAGCAGCGGGCAATGCCGGCCGCCGCCTTATCCACACGCTGGGCGCGTCCCGCCGCCACCTGAAGATTGCTCGTAAAAGCAGCATCCGCCCGCCATCAATTTCATGCCCAAAACCCCCTCTTCCTGCCTCTGCGGTCTACTCGGAAAGGGGGATGATTGGTACAATGTCAGACGATATTTCGCCGGCGGACGCAAGGGCCGCCCACAGAGCAGAAAATCCGCGAGGTATTAAGGAAACTTCGGAGAAAATCTCTTTAAAAACGAGTATTTACCTCCAAATGTTCGTAAGGTGTGGCCAGTGCAGCGTCTCGCACCGGATCGTTGAATAACCAGCAACAATCCACCGCGATCAACATGCCGGCTTCGTCGGAACGGGTTTTCGGACCGGCGATGGCCGGCCATGCGAATGCAGGAGCGTTGCGTATTCAGGCAGGTTCCGGCTGCATGCAGCTGTTTTTTCAACTGAGGAGGAACACGCGCGACATTCGCATGACCGGACGCCCGCCAATGGCATCCCCATGAGCTCCTTTAATGACCACAACTAGCAAGGACAAACAGACTATGCAATTGGTTAAAACCCAACGAGACACGCTCCTGCGTCCTCTGCAGATCGTGAGCGGTATTGTCGAGCGTCGGCACACGTTGCCGATTCTGGCCAATATCCTCATCCGCAAGGACGGCGAGAAGGTCTCCTTCCTGTCCACCGACATCGAAGTGCAGATCACCACGCACGCCGAAGTCGGTTCCGGCAGCGAAGCCGTCGCCACCACCGTGGCTGCGCGCAAGCTGCTCGACATCCTGCGCGCCCTGCCTGACTCCGGCGATGTATCGATCTCCCTGTCCAACAAGCGCATGACGGTGCAGTCCGGCAAGTCGCGCTTCGCGCTGCAGACCCTGGCCGCCGAGGAATTCCCGACCGTGGCCCAGGCCGAGCAATACAACGCCCAGGTCAACCTGCCGCAAAAGACCCTGAAGCACCTGTTCAACATGGTCCACTTCGCCATGGCCCAGCAGGACATCCGTTACTACCTGAACGGCCTGCTGCTGGTGGTCGAGGGCAAGAACGTGATCGCGGTCGCTACCGACGGCCACCGTCTGGCCTTCTGCCAGGTCGAGACCGAGCAGGACTTCCCGCGCCAGGAAGTCATCATCCCGCGCAAGACCATCATCGAACTGCAACGCCTGCTCGATGAAAGCGACGATGAAGTCAAACTCGAAATCGCCAACAACCAGGTCAAGCTGACCTTCGCCGACATCGAGCTGATCTCCAAGCTGGTGGAGGGCAAGTTCCCCGACTACACCCGCGTGGTGCCCAAGGGTTACAAGAACGGCTTCACCATCGGCCGCGAGCAGCTGCTGCGTTCGCTGCAGCGCGCAGCGATCATGACCAGCGACAAGTTCAAGGGCGTGCGCTGGGTGATCGCCCCGGGCAGCCTGAAGATCAGCTCCACCAACGCCGACCAGGAAGAAGCGGTTGAAGAACTGGAAATCGACTACGGCGGCGACACCGTCGACATCGGTTTCAACGTCAGCTACCTGCTCGACGTGCTCAACAACCTGAAGAACGACTACGTCAACATCGCCCTGGGCGATGCCAACTCGTCGGCCCTGGTCACCATCCCGGACAACGCCGACTTCAAATACGTCGTCATGCCGATGCGCATCTAAGCAGTCGCGCTTCAAGCCAACGAGGGGCCCTCCACGAGGGCCCCTCAGTCGCTTTTAAGATTTCCGTTTTTTGCAGCTCACTAGTCGTCAGGCTAGCTTTTTCAGAAGGTAACCATGTCCTCCAGCCCCGCAGACAACACCAATACCGCGCAACAAAGCTACGGCGCCTCCTCCATCCAGATCCTGGAAGGCCTGGAAGCGGTGCGCAAGCGTCCCGGCATGTACATTGGCGACACCTCTGACGGCACCGGCCTGCACCACCTCGTGTTCGAAGTGCTGGACAACTCCATCGACGAAGCGCTCGCCGGCTATTGCAGCGAGATCCACGTCACCATCCACGCCGACAACTCGATCTCCATCACCGACAACGGCCGCGGCATCCCCACCGGCCTGAAGATGGACGACAAGCACGAACCCAAGCGCTCCGCCGCCGAGATCGTGATGACCGAGCTGCACGCCGGCGGCAAGTTCGACCAGAACTCCTACAAGGTCTCCGGCGGCCTGCACGGCGTGGGCGTGTCCTGCGTGAACGCACTGTCCAAGAAGCTGCTGCTGACCATCCGCCGCGACGGCAAGGTGCACTCCATGGAGTTCGCCAAGGGCGTGGTGCAAAACCGTGAGCTGGAAACCATCGACGGCATCCAGGTCTCCCCGATCAAGGTCATCGGCGAGTCCGACAAGAAGGGTACCGAGGTGCACTTCTGGGCCGACGAAGAAATCTTCACCCACGTCGAGTTCCACTACGAGATCCTCGCCAAGCGCATCCGCGAACTCTCGTTCCTGAACAACGGCGTGCACATCAAGCTGACCGACCAGCGCACCGGCAAGGAAGAAAACTTCGCCTTCGAAGGCGGCACCCGCGGCTTCGTTGAATACATCAACAAGAACAAGAGCGTGCTCAACCCGACCATCTTCCAGGCCACCGGCGAGAAGCAGTCGGATCAGGGCACCACCATCTCTGTGGACGTCTCCATGCAATGGAACGACGCCTACAACGAGCAGGTGCTCTGTTTCACCAACAACATCCCGCAGCGCGACGGCGGCACCCACCTGACCGGCCTGCGCGCGGCGATGACCCGCGTCATCAACAAGTACATCGAAGAAAACGACCTGGCCAAGAAGGCCAAGGTCGAAGTCTCTGGCGACGACATGCGCGAAGGCCTGACCTGCGTGCTGTCGGTGAAGGTGCCCGAGCCCAAGTTCTCCTCGCAGACCAAGGACAAGCTGGTATCAAGCGAAGTGCGCGGCCCGGTGGAAGAAATCGTCGCCAAGACCCTGACCGATTTCCTCGCCGAAAAACCCAACGACGCCAAGATCATCTGCGGCAAGATCGTCGAAGCCGCGCGTGCGCGCGAAGCCGCCCGCAAGGCGCGCGAACTGACGCGCCGCAAGGGCGTGATGGACGGCCTGGGTTTGTCCTCCAAGCTGGCCGACTGCCAGGAACGCGACCCGGCCCTGTGCGAGCTCTACATCGTCGAGGGTGACTCCGCAGGCGGCTCCGCCAAGCAAGGCCGCGACCGTAAGTTCCAGGCCATCCTGCCGCTGCGCGGCAAGGTGCTGAACGTGGAGAAGGCGCGCTTCGAGAAGATGCTCTCCTCCGAGCAGATCACCACGCTGATCGCCACGCTGGGCACCAGCATCGGCGCCGACGAATTCAACCCTGACAAGCTGCGCTACCACCGCATCATCATCATGACCGATGCGGACGTCGACGGCGCCCACATCCGTACCCTGCTGCTGACCCTCTTCTACCGCCAGATGCCGGCGCTGGTCGAGCGCGGCCACATCTACATCGCCCAGCCGCCGCTGTACAAGGTCAAGGCCGGCAAGGACGAGCGCTACCTGAAGGACGACGTCGAAGAAGCGCAGTACATGATGCAGATCGCCCTGAACGACGCTGAACTGAAGCCGGCCGAAGACGCCGCCGGCATCAGCGGCGACGCCCTGGTCGAACTGGCTCG
The DNA here is from genome assembly GCF_017814915.1 of Herbaspirillum sp. LeCh32-8. GTDB lineage: Bacteria > Pseudomonadota > Gammaproteobacteria > Burkholderiales > Burkholderiaceae_D > Herbaspirillum. The sequence continues at coordinate 126,800 of NZ_JAGIPZ010000006.1, forward strand.
CCAGTACAACACCGCCAACGCCATCATCATGCGCCTCACCCGCGCCATCGACGTGGCAGCGCTGGACGCCATCATGACCGGCGGCGTCAACCTGCAGCTGGACAACCTGGCCCAGGCCGAAGCCAGCGCGGTCGAACTGACCAAGGCCATCAACGATCCCACCGTGCAAGTCGTCGCCAAGCTGGACGAACTCTCCGAGAAGGTCGCTCTGCACATCCAGCGCCGCCACCACGGCAACATCAAGGCCACCGTGATCGACGCCGACTTCGCCGCCGGCCCCGACTACCAGGTCCTGAACACCGCAGCCCAGACCTTCAAGGGCCTGATCCGCAAGGGCGCCACCATCGCCCGCGGCACCGGCGAAAAGCGCAAGGAATCCGCCATCGTCGACTTCCGCCAAGCCATGGCCTGGCTACGCGACGAAGCCGAACGCGGCGTCAACAAGCAACGCTACAAAGGCCTGGGCGAGATGAACCCCGAGCAGCTGTGGGAAACCACCATGGACCCCACCGTACGTCGTTTGCTGAAGGTGCAGATTGAAGATGCGATTGCCGCGGATCAGATCTTCATGACGCTGATGGGCGATGACGTTGAGCCGCGTCGGGCGTTTATTGAATCTAATGCGCTGCAGGCGGGGAATATTGATGTTTGATGCTTCAATGTCACCTGATTTGGCTTGAGCGCAAAGATTCACGTACAGGCCTCCTCGATTGAGGAGGCCTAATTTATACTTTCACAATCTGATTTAGCAGAGAATCAAACTCTAAATCAGGAGTGCCAACTCGACCGTAATATCGAACGAATCGACTTTGTATCGACTCCGCAAACGGGGAGTCTAACGTGGCAACTCGCTTATAGTGGACGTCCCCGTGAATTTCAGTGACTGAGATTTGCCTCAGGTTCTGAAAATCTATTACCAAATCCGGCAAGAAGCTAGTCCCCGGCAAGAATTTATACCTATCTGGTTGTATTCCTTTTCCTTGTCGTCTGTCCGCAAGCAACGAGCGTAGATTTGCTCTCAATGCCTTTTCCTTTTCGGCCAATTTGTTTCCTACAAACTCTTGATGTTCGGTTGCATCAGACAACGGAAAGCACTCCGCCAGAAGCGCCTTCTCAGCCTTATCTTGCGCAAAATCACACGCTGGATTCAAGACAATAAAAAATTTCTCATTGCCATTGGACTGATGTTGGACCAAATCGCAAAATGTCAAAGTGTTGCCAATCGGAGGCCAAATATAAAGCTCGATCGGATGAGCAATTTCATGGTGGGAATCGTGAGCTGGATTGAAAAATTCTCTGATTGTGTCTCCGGCCAAAGCATTCGAAAGTCGTCGGGCTAGCAAAAAAGCAAATTCATGTTGTACCTGGTTAAGATTTACCTGCGTCGACTCATTCTCAATGTGATCCCACAAATATTGTCTTTGATGTTCTTGGATATGGCGCAAAAGCGATGGCAACTTTGTTTCGTATATTTCTTTAACTGCTTGTCGCAAAGCGTGAGCATCTCCTTTTGAGACAACTTTCACAAATGGACTTTCGAGATGCGCAATCTTGTGTGCGTATCCGGTGTAGAACACCACCGGTGTGAAATGGCTTAGTCGCAATTGCTGAAGGATACGTTCACCACCGTAGGATGTGTCCGAATTTTCGAGGTCCGTGACATCATCTTTAAGATCCAGTACCAAAACGTCAAAACGAGATATCGCAATTTGCTTTAGAGCCACATCGAAACTAGCAATTTGGGTGCATTCGATCTCTCCGTCAATTCCGCTTTTACGGTTCGAAATCAGTTCCGACGTAGTCGATGCTTGTTCTGCATCGTCATCTACCACCAACGCGTTCCATTTCATTCTTCTTAGACCCTCTTCCTTAAAGTAATTTTAAAAGTGGCACCTGTCTCGCGGCCATCATCTATCAATTCAAGTGCTCCCTCGTAGTAGTCACGAATAATTTCCCCCGAGACTGACAATCCAAGACCTGTTCCATCGGAGCGTGTGGAAAAATACGGTTCAAAAATATCCTCTCTCATGTTTTCAGAAACGCCTGGCCCTGTATCTGAAAAAATGATCTCTACAGCACCTTCAATGGTCCTCTCTACGAATGTACTTATTGCTCGGGACTTTGCTGGAACTGTTGATAACCAGTAGATGCTGTTCTGAATCAGGTTGACGAATACTTCTTGTAGTTCTGCTGGGTCAACGGTCACCCATGTTTCCGTGGAGGGTGCATGAACTTGGATATGGTGTTTATTTATGTCGGCAGAAAAAATCTCGAAAGATGTCCTGACGACACTTTCTAGTGTGATTTTGGTAGGACGGCCGCGTTTGCGACCGCCAAAGGGCTCAACTCTTTTAAATACGCCGTGGAGGACTTCTGCCTGCGCCGAAATCTTGACGGTTCGCGTATGTATTTGCTTTAGGACTGGAGACGTTGAGAATCCAGAAATTTCCTCAAGGTCTTCTTTTGCCAGTAACGCTTCTGCGGCGATTTTTGAAAGCGGCTGGCGACCATTGTGTAGAACCGTATCAACAAGCTGACCGAGTGTGACGAGGCCTTGGTATCTAGAAACGGTGGTTTTAATGACATCGAGTTGCTTTGCCATTCCTTGTTCCACTTCACCGAGAAGAGCTTGCGCTATCTTGTCCTCGGGGCGGCTGCTGTTGAGATATTCGTTTAGTTTTGAAAAGTCTGGGGGCGTGAAGATACCTTGCTGCTTGTCAGGATCATTTGGATTTCCTGCCTTGCGATCTCCTCTCCGAGATTTTCGGCGTGTAACCTCAATCCGCGAAATCAGATTAATCATGATGTCGCTCAGATCCTGTAATGCTTGATTCTCCCTCAAGCCTTCTCTATTGGATTGATCTTTAAGATTGGGATTCCCATCAGACGTAAGGGCGATATATCCGAGAATTTGGTTATTAGAAAGCCGCAGGGAGGGATTTTGCACTCGCCGCAAATCGAGCCGTAGCCAGTCGTTGCGAGGCTCTCCATATGGTAAAACCCGGAAACCATCTCGATAGATGTTAATGCCGGCATGCGAATCTAAATCTCTTCTTACATCGCGAAGTGTGCTTTGCGCGGCTTGAATAATTCCTCCAAGATCGTCTCGATCCCAAATCCTCAGCTCTACGTCGATTGGTCCACAATCGGGTATTCGCATGCCCTCAACGAATCTTTCCCCGTCGCTATCAATCATTTGCCACCCACTTGAACTGAGCTGGAATTTTCCCTTATGTTTGCTCACGTCTCCCGTGGAGGTCACGAAGCATTCGATATCGTATTCTCCGTTGCCGTTAACCTTTCCTCTAAGCCGATAGTGAGGATGGTTTACTACATCGGGAGCCGAAATTGTCGAAGTAAAACGTTCAAAACCGTCTGGAGCTTCAACTCGTATGTGAAAATTATCGATGGATGCAAAAGGGGAAATTAGCCTAGACAATGCTTGCTGGAGCTGCGTAAAGCTGCTGTCATTCCAGTCGCTCTTCAATTTATTCAAGCGCAGAATGGTCCCATTATCTTGAGACAAGAAAAGCGAGTTCAGCGAACTGTTTGTTCTTGCCTGGCTTTCTGACAGAACTTCCACTTCATCTAAGAACTTTTCATCATCATCAAATTGTGTCCAATCAACATATACGTAGGCCTGATCTGCCTGATTGCGTTGTCGACTAAAAACCTCTGATTCCGCAGAGAGTCTCGCTGCAGCAAATCTTCCAATTCCCTTTTCGCCCAGTACCCTTCGACCTAAATTCAAACTTCTCTTTCTTACGCTTTTTGTCGGGGTGGCAAGTTCTAGCCAAGCAGTTTGCACTGTCTCAATGCTCATGCCGTTTCCATCGTCAATGACCTCAATCGACCCCATCCCTTTTTCTACAGGAGCATGAAATCGGATAACGACGTTCTGGGCATCAGCATCGTAGGAGTTTTTCACGAGCTCGATTATCGCCACACTATCGCTGCTAATTAGTTCTTCACCAATAGTCCTCATAAGTCGGGCCCTGGGTCTAAACGTACTAGTCGTCATAGTCTCTCAATAGGAATTCAGGTTAAATGTCATATTCAGCAAATCAGCTCTGCAACAATCTGGCCCGCAATATGAATTGCTGGACGCCGATCAGATGCTTTCGTTGATTGATGGTGTAAGTAACATGCAGTGGAGTTGGAATCACCAAAAACAAATTATGCGAATTCATTTCATTGGTCTGATGTTCGCTGATTGCCGGCTCCAGTGTGACTAAATACTTGGTCTTGACTCTTATCGCCTCACTTAGAACTTGTCGCCACCGATCTTTACATGTTGTTTTAGCGCCCAACATAGTCAACTTTTCAGCCGGGAAATTGGAATTACGATAGGCGGAAAACGATGGGAAAATAAAATCGGGTTTTGAGCGGTTCTCGGTGAAATTCTCTCGTCCTTTGCCTTGTTCAAACTTGAGCCCATGCGCGCGGAAGAGCGCATCTAAATGATTTTCAAAGGCATGGCCGGCTCGAGATTTTCTGCGATTCTGAACGCTTAGAGAGAATTTGAGAAACTCAGTTACATTGTCATCCTGCCCAAAACCTTCGTTGAGTTTTATTTTAAGGAGATGCCGTTCATATATTCGAAACAGCTTCTCCTCTTGGTTCATCCAGGCCATAAGCGCTTCATCGGGATCGCCAATGGGATTCACATCTGTGCGGATTGAGTCGCGTGCAAACTCGGAAAATAATGTCGTACTAGGAAATCCCTCTGCCCCAAATTTCTCCAGCAAAGACCCCAACCACGCATCATCATCTCGAGTGAAACTAGCGATATCTACACCAAGCTCTTCCAGCATGAGCCTGAGAGGCAAGAGGAACTCTATCGCTCCAATTACTCCAGGGGAAAAACGCTCTTGGATATTATCCAAACCGAAGATCGCACGAAGCTGACTTTCTACTGACCCCCCAGCGGGTGTAAATACCATTAGTAATGAATCATCGCGCAATTTAGCAACGAGTAGAAAATCACCCGGGGCTATTTGCTCTGTTACTGGGCTATCTGGATAGTAAAGGCGATATTCCGGCAGACGAGATTCACTATTGCGCCTGCTGTCATACCAAGACACCTCACTGTCGCAAATGAGAGGAGCTTCGTCGTAGTCGCGAATGTAAACTTGTCGCGCGCGGAAATAGTGAGGTTTGTCCCGAGGTTCGCCTAGCCATTGCTTAAAACCAGCTGCAGGAAGCCCGCCGATTTCGTGCTGATTTGAGCGCCTTTTGTCTGCATCAACTGCGCTCAAGTATTTGGCCGCCACTCCTTCGAAGTAGTCACCAATACGATCATTGAACATACCGATTTAGCCCAATAAATATTTTTAGTTAACGGCTACATTTCGTCGTGATCTGCGAGCGCCCCATCGCTCTTCGCGAGATCAATCTATATTCATTTTAAACCGTATCTAGAATTTATTTGATCGGAATCCTCTGGGTCAAATGAGTGATATAGTGTCACTCATTTGACACATGATTTAGAGGTAACAGTGGATCCAAAATCTGACGACTTGTCTCTCCTGAAGAGAGTGCTCGAAATCTACGATCAGAAATATGTTGCCAACTATTTGAACGCGGTCTCGCCGGACGACTGGTGCAGAGAGACCGTTAATCGTTGGATCAACGGTAAGGCTTCGCCCCGGCTTAGCTATAACGAATTCCAGGCACTGGAGGCATTGCTTCCGAAGCCCAGAACAACCGAGCACCATTTTGATTTCATTGATTTGTTTGCTGGTATTGGAGGCATCCGCCGAGGATTTGAAGACATTGGCGGGCGGTGTGTGCTGACCAGTGAATGGAATAAATATTCGGTCCAAACATATAAAGCAAACCATCATTCTGATCCGGAGTCACATGTCTTCAATGAGGACATACGTGAACTGACACTCTCGAACAACGAGCGCGTCAGTGAGGATGAAGCATATAAATACATAGACAAAGCCGTTCCCGATCACGACGTGCTTCTGGCCGGCTTTCCTTGTCAGCCATTTTCTATCGCCGGCGTTTCCAAAAAGAACTCGCTTGGCATGAAACACGGCTTCGAGTGCAAAACGCAGGGCACTTTGTTTTTTGACGTGGCACGGATCATCGCGGCAAAGAGGCCGGTGGCTTTTGTTTTGGAAAATGTCAAGAACCTGAAGAGCCACGACAAGGGGCGCACATTCAAAGTCATCCGAGAGACCTTGGAGGAACTGGGTTACTGGATCGCCGATTCAGAATTTGAAGGATCGAATGATCCAAAGATATTGGATGGTAAACACTTTGTGCCCCAGCATCGTGAGCGAATTGTTCTGGTCGGCTTCCGTAAGGATCTGAACGTTCACAAAGACTTTTCGCTGAAAAACGTATCTAAGTTCTTCCCAGAAAAAAAGCCCGTGTTAGGCGACATCCTTGAGCCGAATGTCGATGATAAATACATACTGACGCCTAAGTTGTGGGAGTACTTGTTCAACTACTCAGCGAAGCACAAAGAGAAAGGTAACGGTTTCGGATTTGGACTTGTGAAGGAAACCGATATAGCCCGAACTCTTTCAGCCAGATACCATAAAGACGGGTCGGAAATTCTTGTGGATCGGGGCTTTAATCCCAACAAGCCTCTGTCAGAGAAGAACAATCAGAAGAATCGTCCACGTCGTTTAACACCAAGAGAGTGCGCTCGATTAATGGGATATGACGGGCACGATGAAAAGAACTTCCGTATTCCAGTATCGGATACACAGGCATACCGGCAATTTGGCAATTCAGTAGTCGTTCCTGTGTTCGCCGCCGTGGCAAAATTGATGGCGCCCCTCATTATTGAGGCCAAAAGGCGAAACCTCCAGGCTAATGAAAAGGCTGCCTGAACATTGAGTGACGTTCACTCGCCTGAAATCCGCTCTCGTAATATGAGTGCGATTCGAGGACGCGATACAAAGCCAGAACTTGCGATACGGAAGGCCCTTCACCAAAAGGGTTTCCGTTATCGTCTCCATGTAAAGGACCTTCCCGGCGCGCCGGACATAGTCCTGCCGAAATATCGCGTTGCGATTTTTGTGCACGGTTGTTTTTGGCATGGTCACGCATGTCCACTTTTCAAAATTCCAAAAACAAGGACAGATTTCTGGCTGACGAAAATTCAGCAGAACGTGAACAGGGACGCACGCGACTTTGAAAAATTATTAGTAAGCGGATGGAGAGTCAGCATCGTATGGGAATGCAGAATCAAAGGCCCCTACAAGGAAGATCCGGAAGCACTGATTGCCAATTTAGTGAAATGGATAAGCACTGGCACCAAGTCTTCTATCGAGTTTCCAGAGGTCGGTGTCAACCCTGTTTTTTGCCCAAGCTGAGAGCAACACCGTGAGTAACATGAATTGGTTTAACGAATCTGCAGTTCCATTTCCTTTTGTTCGGCTTTGCATCAAATCTAAAGCTCAGCCCTAAGGCTCTTCAACCAGTCGGCCGACGCGATCGTCCTACTTCCGCCATCCATAAGTGCAGACATGTTTGACGCGATCTCACGAGCCGGATCCGAGAACTGCCCCAACTTACTGAATTTACCGAGATCGATAGACTTAAATTTAACGCTGCTTTCACCATTGACCGAAGTGTGACGACCTGCAGTGGATGAAGACGTTATTCCAATTTCATCGAGCGTATTTCGATCAAGGACGGTTGCGATTACCGCAGCACGATCACGTATCTCAAGGTCTGTGAGCAAATACATGGAGGTGGCATTCTTCGTCCAGTAGGGCTTCACCAGAATTGTATGGAGACATTTGATACCAGCGTCTGCGAGCTTACTCAAAACTTGTAGCTCTCCATCATTAATTCCGAATGAAAGCCCTCTCCATGAGGACATGGGGAATTTGTGTTTGATCTCAAAAATCCAAACTTCTTTGTCAATGACAAAAACTCTGTCCAGATTCCACACGGACTGAAAATATGGCTGGATCGCACAGTTGATGAATAAGCGTGGGAGCACCACCCGTTCTCCCACGCGGTCACGGTACTGAGTGAACAGAAACCCCCAGATAGCTTGCTGCTGCCGCAGCGAATCTCTTACTGATGTATTGACCTTAAATGGGGAGTACGGTTTTCCGGATAACTCCGTCATCAGCTCGCTAAGCAATTGGGGTTCCCCAACACGAACTGCTCCATTCATCCTTACCGCGAAGAATTCACCATCCTCATAGTTGACAAGAAACGTGGTGAAGATAGTGCTTAGTCGGGCAAGGTATCTTGCAAGACCCGCTGATTTATTTCGAACCCAGACGAACGCGATCCAACGTTCCTGACTTCTCTGAGTATCAACCACGACACTTTCGACATCCAGCGCAGTGATTTTTTCACCAGACACAGACGGCACATTTGCGACGATCTGATCAAACAAGCTTTCTACGACAAGACCTTCAAGCAATGTGTGCTTGTCTGCACTGAGAATCTCCGCAGCCGTCGCATGATTCGCGAGGTCTAAATCTCGAAGCTCTCCCCATGGTGTTTTCATATTGTCCCCGAGCAATAAAGCTCGGATAGCATACACGGGAAGATGCACTTTGAATAAATATCTGGCGATATTTCGATTGACTAAATTTTGGTATTTTCTATTGGTCAGTGTCTGCAGTATCAATAGAGAAAAGATTGGCATCAAGTAGGCGTGGCAATTCAAGTTCCAAAGCGTTGGCTAGTGCCTCCATATGGTCCACCGAGATATTTCTCGCTCCTCCCTCTACTTGGCTCAGATAGGTCCGACTCATACCTGCCTGGAAAGCAAGTTCTTCCTGAGAAATCTCCTTCAATCTGCGAGCTCTTCGAACATTAAGTCCAAAGATTTCGCGCGCACTTGGCAAGGTTTTAGTCTTTTTCATCGCTCAGAGCATCAGACGCCTAAGAGCGACGGTCTATTATCTAAATAAAACTGTGCGTTAACTTTAAGTCACAATTTATCAAATTATCCCGATTCTGTAACTCCGCCCCACATGTTATCTATATAGACATTGCCCACCTCCCGCCCCAACCCTACCACTCACCATCGGCGCCCCATGCCCTCTGCACCTCCTTCTCCAGACCTCGACCCAGCCATCCTCCTTCGCGCCTGCCAATGGCTCCAAGAATCCGACAGCCTCATCATCACCGCAGGCGCCGGCATGGGCGTCGACTCCGGCTTGCCGGACTTCCGGGGCAACGAGGGTTTCTGGAAGGCGTATCCGCCGCTGCAGAGGGCCGGTATCGCCTTCACCGAGATCGCCAATGGCGAGGCCTTCGGTGAGGATCCGGTGCTGTCTTGGGGCTTCTACGGTCATCGGCTGAACCTGTATCGTGAGACCGTGCCGCATGCCGGGTTTGCTTTGCTGAATGCGTTGGCCGTGACCAAGCCGCACGGGATGTTCGTCTTCACCAGCAATGTCGACGGCCAGTTCCAGAAAGCCGGCGTGGATGAGGAGCGCATTGTCGAGTGCCACGGCGGCATCCATCACCTGCAATGCAGCGACGATTGCGCCGGCGCAATCTGGCCGGCCGATGCGATGGCGCCGCAGGTGGACATGGCGCATTGCCGGCTGGTCTCTCCCCTGCCGCTGTGTCCCTCATGCGGGGCGGTAGCGCGGCCCAATATCCTGATGTTCAACGACTATCGCTGGAACGAACGCCGCACCGATGCGCAGTACGCGCGCATGCGCGCCTGGCTGGACACAGTGACGCGTCCGGTGGTGATCGAGTTGGGCGCCGGCACGGCGGTGCCGTCGGTGCGGCGCATGAGTGAGAGCCTGGGCGCGCCGCTGGTGCGCATCAATCCGCGCGAGTGGCGGGTGGATGGCGCCGATCAGGTCGGCCTGGCTTGCGGGGCGCTGGAGGGCTTGCGGCTCTTGCTGGGGTGAGGGCGCTATCATGGGAAAGTCTTCGGAATTCATGGCGTCACGCGCCCTCCAAGCCCCATGGACAAACAACAATCCCTGCGCCGGGCCAAACGCCTGGCCCTCCTCTGCCTGCTGTTCTCGGTGGCGGTGTTTATCGTCACTTCGCTCTCGCCGCGCGTGTGGTGGGTCGATCTGCTGCGCGCCATGGCCGAGGCGGCGATGGTTGGGGCGCTGGCGGACTGGTTTGCGGTGACGGCGTTGTTTCGTCGCGTGCTGTTGCCGCACACGGCCATTATTCCGCGCAACAAGGATCGCATCGCTGACAATCTTGCGGTGTTCGTCGAAGAGAAATTCCTGAGTACGCAATCGCTGGTTGAGCTGGTGCGTCGACACGATCCGGCGCAGCGTCTGGCCGGTTGGCTGGCCGCGCCGGAGACCGCGCAACGCCTCGGCGCTTACATGGCGCAGGCGGTGGCCGGCGTGTTGACGCTGACCGACGATCGCAAGATCCAGGGCTTTGTGCGCGATGCGCTGCGCACCGCGCTTCACAAAGTGGATCTCTCTTCCTCGCTGGCCACGATCCTCGATACGCTGACGCAGGACGGTCGTCACCAGCAGCTGTTGGATCGCGCCATTGTGCAGGTGGTCGAGTTGCTTAACCGAGAGCAGACGCGCGCCTTCATTGCCGAGAGCATGGTCGAGTGGCTGAAGCGCGAATATCCCAAGGTCGAGAAGGTGCTGCCCTCCAACTGGATCGGCGAAAAATCCGCCGAGACCTTGGCCGACATTATCGACAAGCTGCTGACCGGCATCGCCGAGGATCCGCAGCACTCGCTGCGCCAGGCTTTTGATCGTCAAGTGGCCGCCTTCGTCACGCGTCTGAAGGAGGATGAGGGCCTGCGCGAGCGTGCTGAGCAGATCAAGCGCGAGTTGCTGGAGGGCGAGGCGGTGAGCGCTTACGTGGCGGGGTTGTGGAACACGCTGCGTGAATGGATACGCCAGGATCTGGCGGGCGAGGACTCAGCATTGCGCGCCAAGGCAGCCGGCGCCACGCAGTGGGTGGGGCACGCGTTGCTGGAGGATGCGGAGCTGCGCGCCTCTTTCAACCGTCACCTGGAGCAGGCGATCGGCACGCTCAGTCCCGAGGTGGCGCGCTTCTTGAGCAAGCACATCAGCGACACGGTGAAGAACTGGGATGCGGCGGAGCTGTCGCGGCAGATCGAGTTGAACATCGGGCGCGATTTGCAGTACATCCGGATCAACGGGACGGTTGTCGGTGGGTTGATCGGGGCGCTGTTGTTTGGGGCGTCGGTATTGATGCAGTGGTTGGCGGGGTGGCCTGCGTTGTAGCGTTTGCTGCAGGTGCGGGGTTTTGTCTTTATCTGTATTGCTTGTGCGAACGCATGCGGGTGACGCTGACATTGCCTGTGCTTTGACGGTGGTTTAACGACACTGGGTCCCTGCTTTCGCAGGGACGACATGGAGACAAGAACCTGAACCTCCTGCAGTTCCAGCAACCGCCTGCCTGTTGTTCCTGCTCTCGCAGGGACGACACGGAGACAAGAACTTGAATCTCCTGCTGTTCCAGCAACCGCGTGTCTGTTGCGCCTGTTTTCGCAGAGATGACAGGGAGACAGCAACTTGAACCTCCTGCCGTTCCAACAACCACCTGTCTGTCGTCCCTGCGAAAGCAGGGACCCAGCGTCGTTCGTCGCGCATCCCTGACCTGTGAGACAGCAGCAAGAGCCCAACCTCATCGCATCGAAACCGTCACACGCGTCAGGCAGCCATCCGCACCTTCACTCGCGCAATCACCCGCCCTCTCCGCTAACCAAACAACTCAAAAAATAGAAAACCCGGACCGCCCCGAGAACAACTCCAGCGCCCTGCCCCCCGCCAGCGAATTGCCGTGCACGTCCAGCGCCGGCGACCACACGCACAGCGCCATGCGGCCCGGGACCACCGCCAGGATGCCGCCGCCGACGCCGCTCTTGGCCGGCAGGCCGATGCGGAAGGCGAAGTCGCCGGCGGCGTCGTAGGTGCCGCAGGTCAGCATGATGGAGGCCACGCGCCGCACTTCGCTGGGCGTGAGCAAGGCCTCGGAGACGCCGAGCGCCGTGCCGTAGTGCACCAGCAATTGCGCGGCGCTCACCAGCTCGGCGCAGCTCATCTCGATCGAGCATTGGCGGAAGTAGGTCTGCAGCACATCGTCCACCGGCGACTTCAGGTTGCCGAAGCTCTTGATGAAGTTCGCCATGGCTGCGTTGCGAAAGCCGTGCCTGGCCTCCGATTGCGCTACGCGCGGATTGAAGTTGATGTCTTCCACGCCGCTGATCTGGCGGATGAATTCCAGGATCGCCAGGTGCGGGTTCACGTACTGGCTGCACAGGATGTCGGTCACCACCAGCGCGCCGGCGTTGATGAAGGGATTGCGCGGAATGCCCTGGTCGGTCTCCAGCTGCACCAGCGAGTTGAACGGATTGCCCGAGGGCTCGCGCCCCACGCGCTGCCACAGCGCATCGCCCAGCTTGCGATACGCCATGATCAGGGTGAAGACCTTGGAGATGCTCTGGATCGAGAAGCGCTCATGCGCATCGCCGGCGGTGAAGGTGCCGCCGTCCGGCAGGTAGAGCGCGATGCCCAGCTTGTTGCGGTCGATGTGGCCGAGCTCGGGGATGTAGTTGGCCACCTTGCCCTGCAGCGTCAGCGGGCGGACTTCCTCCAACACCTGTTCGAGGATGGGACTGAAATTGAAGGCGGTATCCATGCGGTCGTCGGCGGCAAGAGTGGTGATCGGAGCAAGGCGATAGGCGCATCATGCCATCCGCCTTGTCCGCACGCCAAGCCGTCACCTCACGTCGCCTGCCGGCGTGTCGTGCCGCCCGCCCCTCTGATGCCCGCCAATCCCCGTCAGGCCAGCCGCAGCGCATTGGGCACCGCGATGGTGCGCAGCGCCGGCCCTTGCGCGGGATTGAGCTTGAACACCGACACCAGCCGCGTCAGCTGCGCCGCCTGGTCCTGCAGCGACTGCGCGGCGGCCGCGGCCTGCTCCACCAGCGCGGCGTTCTGCTGCGTCACCTGGTCCATCTGCACGATGGCCAGGTTGACCTGTTCGATGCCGGCGCTTTGCTCGTTGCCGGCGGCGCTGATCTCGGTCACCACGGTGCTCACGCGCTGCACGCTGGCCACCACTTCATGCATGGTGGCGCCGGCCTGTTCCACCAGCTTGCTGCCGTTGCCCACGCGCTCGACCGAGTCGGCGATCAGTTCCTTGATCTCCTTGGCGGCGGTGGCGCTGCGCTGGGCCAGCGAGCGCACTTCGGATGCCACCACTGCGAAGCCGCGGCCCTGCTCGCCGGCGCGCGCGGCTTCCACTGCGGCGTTCAGGGCGAGGATGTTGGTCTGGAAGGCGATGCCGTCGATCACGCCGATGATGTCGACGATCTTCTTCGACGATTCGTTGATCGCGCCCATGGTGTCCACCACCTGCCCCACCACTGTGCCGCCGCGCTGCGCCACCGACGACGCCGAGTCGGCCAGCTGGTTGGCCTGGCCGGCGTTGTGCGCGTTCTGCTTGACGGTGGAGGTCAGCTGTTCCATCGACGAGGCGGTCTCTTCCAGCGAGGCCGCCTGCTCCTCGGTGCGCGAGGAGAGATCGAGGTTGCCGCGTGCGATCTCTGTGCTGGCCGTGGCGATGGTGTCGGTCGACACGCGCACCTGGCTGACGATGTCTTGCAGGTTGTCGTTCATGGTCTTCAGGGCGCGCAGCAGCTTGCTGGTTTCATCGCGACCGCTGTGGTCGATCTCGGAGGTGAGGTCGCCCGCCGCCACCGTCTCGGCCACGCGCACCGCACGGTCCAGCGGCCGGGTGATGCTGCGCGTGATCATCCACGCGATCGCGGCCGCCACCAGCAAGCCGGCCCCGGCCAGGCCCAGCAGCAGGTTGCGCGCGTTGGCGTAGTTCTGCTCCACTTCATCGCCGGCCGTCTTCATCATCTGGTGCTGCTGCCTGATCAGCGCGTCGGCCGCGTTCATGTAGGCGCTCTGCACCGGTCGCACCTCGCCGATCAGCACATCGATGGCGCCGTCCTTGGTGCCTTCCTTCACCATCGTCAGCACCTTGTCGCGCTTGGCGAGGTAAGCGTCCTGCGCCTTGAGCAAGGCGGCCAGCGAGGCGCGGCTGGCGTCATCCACCAGCAGCTTGTCGAGCTGCGCCAGATCTTCGCGCGTGGCGCGGTCGGCGCCGACGATGCGGTCCGACTCGCTCTTGATCTGCGCCTCGTCCTTGAGCAGCAGGATATTGCGCACCGAGCGCGCCACCAGGTTCAGCTGGTCGACGATATCGCCGGCCACCACCGTCTTCGGATACTTGTCGTGGATGACGTCGTTCATCTGCCGGTTCAGTTGCCCCAGCCGGGTGATGCCCGACGCGGCCATCACCAGCATCAGCGCCATCAAGAGGCCGAAGCCGAGCCACAGGCGCACGCGGATTGTTACGTTGGAAATATGCACGTTGATTCCCCCTTGTCGTCAAGACAACCGGACTGCTTATCGATGATGGTGTGCGGCAATTCGCCAGGGATGAGCGTGGGCAGGATTGGCGGCCGCCGGATGCTGGTGCTGCGTTGGTGCTGTGTCGATGCTGCTCTTGCAGCATAGGAAAGAAAGCGCGCCGACGCCAAGCCCGATTACGCGGGCAAAGCTCGGCTATTTCTCGATATGGAAAGGCGCGCCGGGGCGGCGCGACCCGGCGTCAGTCGCCCAGGTCGATGGTGGCGGCCAGCGCAATGCCGGCGGGCGGCTCGTACATTGCCAGCACCCAGGCCTGCTGGCCGGTGCGCGGCAGCGCGGCCTGTGCGTCCAGGGTTTGGATGAAGAAGTTGATGGAGGCGCGGTCGAGGCCGGCGAAGGGATCGTCCAGCAGCGTCAGCGTGGCGTTGGCGGCGAAGGCGGCGGCCAGGTAGACCTTGCGCTTGCTGCCGGTGGAGAGCATGAAGAGCTTTTTCTCCAGGTGCGGCGTGAGCGAGAGTCCTTCGGTCAGCGCCGGCAGGCGGGCCTCGTCGAAGGCCGGGAAGTGCTTGCGCATGGCGGCGAAGAATTCGGGCGGGGTCTGCTGGTCGTAGGCTTCGGTGCGCGGGTCGACGTAGAACACGCGGCGGCGATAGGCCTCGCTGTCTTCGTCCAGGCGGATACCGTCCAGTTGCAGCACGCCGTCTTTCACCGGCATCTGGCCGGCCAGCAGTTGCAGCAGCGTGGTCTTGCCGCGACCGTCGCCGCCGCGCACCAGCGTCACGCCGGGCGCGATCTTGGCGGACAGGTCATGGAACAGCGGCAGATCTGGATAGCTGAAGTTGAGGCGGGAGACTTGCAGCACCGCATCGGAGGGCGGCGGTGCGTTCATCGGCGAGGCTCGCGCGCGGCCTGCTTTTCCTTGCGGGCGTCGACCAGCATTGCGATGGCGAAGGCCAGCGGCGGGTACAGCAGGATGACGGCGGCCCAGTCGTGGTCGGACAGAACCATCAGGCCGGCGATGCACAGGTCGATCGCCATCAGGAACATCAATGGCCAGCCCACAGGCGCGCCAAGGAAGGTCTTCGGTCTCTTGTTCTTGAAGTACAGCATGCCATTCACCACTGTTGTTATCCGCTTCAATTGTTCGCGTGGATTGCGCCGGCACAGCGATGCTGATGACTGCCTGGCAACAATGCAGCGAAGGGTTGTCTCCTGCCGACGATTATAAAAGATGTTGGCGGGCGCAGCGACGTCGGCGCGGCAGGTGATCAATGTTCCCGCAGGGCAAATCAGAAACCAAAATCGGTCGCCGCAATCACACCGGACAGGGAAGCTCATCGCTCCCCGCCGTTATTTCCGACGGCTGCGCCGGGCCGACGCTGATGCGAACAACAAACAAGAGCAGCGCGACGCCAACACCGCCTGCCGCAGCCGGCCACGCCAACCTCATGCAACGGAGCAACATGGACAAGGCCACTCCCCTGAAGGTGCTGTCGATTTTCGGCACGCGCCCGGAAGCCATCAAGATGGCGCCGCTGGTCAAGGCGCTCGATGCCGAACCCGAGATCGATTCCATCGTCTGCGCCACCGGCCAGCATCGTCAGATGCTGAACCAGGTGCTGGACCTGTTCGACATCCGCGCCGACCGCAACCTCGACGTGATGGTGCCGGACCAGACCTTGAACGGCCTGTCGTCGCGGCTCTTCAGCGAGATCGACAAACTGCTGGCCGAGACCGCGCCGGATCGCGTGCTGGTGCACGGCGACACCACCACCGCGATGGTGGCGGCGCTGGCCGCCTTCCATCGCCGCATTCCGGTGGGCCACGTGGAGGCCGGTCTGCGCACGCACGACCTGAACCAGCCCTGGCCGGAAGAGATGAACCGCCGCACCATCGACGTGGTGAGCGATTTGATGTTCGCCCCGACCGAGCAGTCGCGCCGCAACCTGGAAGCGGAGAACCTGCAGGGCCGCGTGCTGGTGACCGGCAACACCGTGATCGACGCGCTGCAGATGTCGGTGACGCGCATCGACGCCGATGCGACCCTGCGCGGCAACCTGGACGCCGCGCTGCCGGCGCTGGATCCGCAACGCAAGCTGCTGCTGGTGACCGGCCACCGGCGCGAGAATTTCGGCGAAGGCTTCCGCCAGATCTGCCGCGCGCTGGCCAAGCTGGCGCAGCGCGACGACCTGCAGATCGTCTATCCGGTGCACCTTAATCCTAACGTGCGCGAGCCGGTGATGCAGGAGCTCTCGGGCCTGCCGCACCTACACCTGATCGAGCCGCTGGACTACTTCCAGTTCGTGCGGTTGATGCAGCAGGCGCACGTGATCCTGACCGATTCCGGCGGCGTGCAGGAAGAGGCGCCGGCGCTGGGCAAGCCGGTTCTGGTGATGCGCGACGTCACCGAGCGACCCGAGGCGGTGGCCGCCGGCACGGTCAAGCTGGTGGGCACCGACGTCGGCCGCATTGTCGACACCGTGGCCACGCTGCAGAGCGAACAGGCGCTGTGGAAGAGCTTCGCGCGCAAGCACAATCCGTACGGCGATGGCCATGCCTGCCGCCGCATCGTGGATGCCATTCTCGGTCGCGAGGTGCAGCCCTTCGCCGCTTGAAGAAAGTCGCACAGCTCATCCGCACGCGATGCTGCGAAGGGTTGGGCGATGCCTGCCGCAGGCTTGCCGGGCACGCATCGCGCGCGTGAGTTTTCTTGAATTTTTCCGACGAAAGCCGGTCATCTTTTCCTACGCCTGAAAACATTTTGAAACACTTTTGTGCAGGCGTCGCCGTCGGTCGGGACGTCGGGCATGGCACGCCGGAATTCGCGAAAAAGTCCGTTCCGCAACACCGCGATGCATGCGCGAAATGTCCGCAGCCCGACTGAGCCGTCGACGCGCCAGCGTGACAGCGCTGCGCAAAATTTAGGCAGCGACACAGCGCTGCGCTCGCGTCATATCCCCCTCCTTCCACGCCGCCGAGGCGCTGCAGAAAATTCAGAAATCTCAAGAAACTGAGATAGAAACTGCAACCAAATGTTGAGCTACCGCGTCGTAAATCCACGCAACCGAGCAGTAACAAGAAGCTAGGATCCGGCGCCGCCGAATCCAGACAACAACCAGCCTCATCCCTGCCGCACGTCCAGTGCGCGCGGCAGGATAGCAGCCCGGCGAACCTATGTGCAGGCGGGCAGAGGCATTTCTCTTGCGACAGGAATTTATGATTGCCCGCCATCCGTCTCATGCACGTGCTTCGCTCTCCACTTCGTCTTCCCGCCGCGCATTGCGCGCAAGTCTCTTCATTTCCGCGACGGCCGCGCTGATCGCTTCCTCGTTGGCCCAGGCAGCGCCCACCGGCGCGGCTGATGCCTTGCGCAAGCTGGCCGACGACACTTGGATCCAGCGCCGCGAAACGCTCTCCGCGCTGGGCTTCACCACGCCGCTGGTGCTGGCCTCCAACGACAGCAGCCGCGAGATCTATCTGCCGGTGCCGGCCAACGTGCCGCTGTCGGATGCGACGCTGAAGATGGACGCCAAGTACCTGCGCGCCGACGGCGGCCGGACCACCATGGTGCTGTCGGTGGACACCTTCCCCGCCGCCGCGCGCGCCATGACCGCCGACCAGGGCGACGCCAGCCTGACGCTGGGCATCGACGGCGCGCCGCGCAGCAACGGCTTCGTGCGCATGTCGGTGAACTGGACCACCATGCTCTCCGGCCTGACCATGTGCTCCGATCCGCGCACGCCCGGCAACGTGCTGCGCGTGGCGCCGAGCTCGTCCTTCAGCTATCGCTACGACAGCCGCGCCATCGGCGACCTGCGCACCGCCTGGGGCGCGTTGCCGGCGGTGGCCTCGATCATGGTGGCCGGCAAGGACCTGGACCAGCAATCCTATGACACCGCCTGGCGCATCGGCGTGGCGCTGGAGCGCGCCGGCAAGCACAGTCGCGTGACCGCATTGCCGCAGGTAGGCGACAAGATCGAGCTGTCGCGCCTGAATGTGCCGGAAGGCCTGAAGTCGGTGCCGGCCTTTGCCGCGCTCGCGGGCAGCGGCGAACACGTACTGAAGGATCAGGCCGAGCTCGGCGCGCTGATGGCGATCGGCCAGAACGGCGCCGACGGCGAGCTGCGCGGCGACATCGTCGTGGGTGACCAGAAACTGCTGGGCGCGATCGACGCCGCCATGAACGCCCTGCAACAGCAGGTGCAGTCGAGCGCGCCGGACGCCGCCGCGGCCTTCGCCGACTGGCGTCGCCGCGTGCAGCCGCAGAGCGCCGGCCTGGACGGCAAGGAGCTGCGGCTGGCGTCGGCCTTCGGCCATCCGGTGATCCTGGCCGGCCCGCAATCGGGCACCGCGTTTGCCAGCATGTTCGACAACTACTGGCGCAACATTAGCGGCTCGCCGACCCTGATCGCGCGCACCGCGCACAAGCCCAATACCGGTGAAGACTTCATCCTGCTGAAGAACCTGGGCGGCGCGCCCGGCAGCTTCGACGTGATGAGCCGCGCCGACTGGACCGCCTCCTTCGACATCGCCGAGGTCGCCAGCAACGGCCGCCTGCCGTCCGAACTGGTGCTGGACGTGTCGGCCGCGCCGGGCGCGGGACGCACGCCGCCGGTGGCGTCGGTGTTCCTCAACGACGTGCTGCTGGGCGCCAAGAGCCTGCAGGCCAACGGCCAGCGTGAGCGCATCACCGCGCGCATTCCGCCCAACGCCTTGGCGGCGCAGAACCAGCTGCGCGTGGCCTTCGTGCGCCAGCCCTCCAGCGACAACTGCCGCGAAACCCCGCAAGCCTTCCCGGTGGGCGTGCTGGCTTCCAGCCACGTGAAGCTGGACAAGGCAAAGGACGAGCCCAACTTCACCGGCATGGTGCGCCGCTTTGCGGCCGGCGCCGAGCTGATGGTGCCGCGTGCGTATCTCAATGACGTGCCGGCCAGCCTGCAGCGCGTGATCATGGTCGCGGCCAGCGCCGGCCTGCCGGCCGACAAGACCAAGTTGACCATCGTCGACGACGGCAAGGACGCCGCGCCGGCCGGCGACTTCCTCGCCTTCGACATTCCCTTCAAGGACAACAAGGGCTTGGTGCAGGTCAAGGGCAACACGCTGGTGATGAACGACAGCTCGGCCAAGCCGATGCTGGACGTGACCGGCTTCAACCGCCTCGGCATTCTTGAAGTGGCGCAGGCCGGCGGCAAGCAGGGCGTGGTGTGGCGCAGCGTGGGCGAGCAAAAGCCGGTGATCGCCAAGCCGTTCTCGCTGTCCTCCGGCAATGTGGCGGCGGTGGCGTCCTCGGGTTTGCTATCCGAGATCGACACCAACGACAGCACCGGCCGCGACTACGTGCAGGACGCGCCCTCGCTGACCATCCCCGACATCCTGTGGTGGGTGGTGCCTCTGACCATCATCGGCCTCTTCATCCTGCTGCTGGTGCTGGCAAGCCGCGCACGTCGCCGCCGCATGCGTGAGCAGGAGCGCGAGCAAGAGTTGAAGAAGCAGCAAGGACCCGAGCAGTAAGCGGCGGAGCCAGCGATATGTTTTCCACCGCCAACGCCACGGCCCAGCTCAATTTCCTGTTCGCCAATTACTATGCGGCGCTGGAAATTGCGGCCGCCGTGGTGGCCGTCCTGATCCTGCTGTCGGCGCTTGACGACCTGCTGTTCGACATCTGGTACTGGGCGCGCCGCATCTGGCGCCGCTTCACCATCGAGCGCACGCGCACCCCGCTGACGGTGGAGCAACTGCGCGAGCGCGACGAGCAGCCCATCGCCATCATGGTGCCGGCCTGGCTGGAGGCCGACGTCATCGCGCAGATGATCGAAGACATGGTGGCGGTGCTGGACTACCAGCGCTACCACGTCTTCGTCGGCACCTACATCAACGACCAGGCCACCATCGACGAGGTCGAGCGCATGCGGGTGCGCTACAAGCAGCTGCATCGCGTCGAGGTGCCGCACGCCGGGCCGACCTGCAAGGCCGACTGCCTGAACTGGGTGGTCAAGGCCATCTTCGCCGGCGAGCAGGAGCTGGGCATGAAGTTCGCCGGCGTGGTCCTGCACGACAGCGAAGACGTGCTGCACCCGCTGGAGCTGAAGTTCTTCAACTACCTGCTGCCGCGCAAGGACATGATCCAGCTGCCGGTGGCCTCGCTGGAGCGCGAGTGGTTCGAGCTGGTGGCCGGCACCTACATGGACGAGTTCGCCGAGAGCCATGCCAAGGACATGATGGTGCGCGAAAGCGTGGCCGGCATGGTGCCCTCGGCCGGCGTGGGCACCTGCTTTTCGCGCAAGGCCCTGAAGGGGCTGATGCAAGAATCCGGCGGCGAGCCCTTCAACATCGCCAGCCTGACCGAGGACTACGAGGTCGGCACCAAGCTCTCGCAGATGGGCATGCAAACCATCTTCGCGCGCTTCCCCGTGAAATTCACAGTGCGCCGCAAGCCCTGGTTCTTTGGCGACCGCGACAGCGTGAAGGAGAGCACGCTGGAGATGCCGCTGTCGGTGCGCGAATACTTCCCCGATACCTTCCGACAGGCCTACCGCCAGAAGGCGCGCTGGGTCATCGGCATCGGTCTGCAGAGCTGGGAGCAGATGGGGTGGAAGGGCTCGCTGGCCGAGCGCTACCTGCTGCTGCACGACCGCAAGGGCGTGGTGACCGCCTTCGTCAGCATGCTGGGCTATGTGCTGGCGCTGCAGTTCATCCTGTTCTCGGCGGCCACCACCTTCAACCTGTGGGAGGTGTTCTATCCGCCGCTCCTGGCCGGCGACGGCTGGTGGCGCACGGTATTGCTGTTGAACGCACTGGCCATGCTCAACCGCGCCGCGCACCGCTTCTACTTCACCGCCGAGCTGTACGGCTGGCGTCACGGCCTGATGGCGCTGCCGCGCATGGTGGTGTCCAACTTCGTCAACTTCATGGCGGTGGCGCGCGCCTGGCGCATGTTCCTGCTCTACCTGTTCGCGGGCAAGACGCTGGCGTGGGACAAGACCATGCACGACTTCCCCACCGAAGGCATCGCCGCCCGACCGCGCCTGCGCCTGGGCGACCTGCTCAAGACCTGGCAGGCGGTGGACGACGTCACGCTGGCGCGCGCGCTGGAAGAACAGCGCCGCACCCACCTGCCGCTGGGCACCGTGATGGTGAGCAACGGCTGGCTGGACGAGGAAACCCTGGCCGAGGCGCTGGCCTATCAGGAGCGCCTGCCGCGCGTGAACCTGACCCGCGAGCTGGTCGAGCAGCATGCCGGCCTGCTGCCGCATGAAGTCAGCGCCCGCCTGCGCGCGCTGTACATCGGCCCCGGCGTCGATGGCCGTCCCGACGAGGGTTTGGCGCGCGTCGCAGTGGCCAGCGCGTTGACCGACGAAGGCCGCGCCGAGCTGGAGATCGCGCTCGGCCGTGTGCCCTTTGCCATGGTCGCGCGCGAGTCCGAGATCGCCGCCGGCCTGCGCCTCTTGCGCGGCCAGCGCAACGCCTTCGACAAGGCGCAAACCGAGGCACGCGTGCCGCTCCTGGGCGACCTGCTGATTGCCAGCGGGCTGCTGTCGCGCGAGACCTTCGACGCCGCCATGCGGCGCTACCGTCCGGATCGCCACGGGCGCATCGGCGACTACCTGGTCAATGAATCGGTGATCTCGCGCGAGGCCATCGAGCAGGCCGTCAGTCGCCAGCGCGAGCTGCTGGCGCAGGGCGGGCCATCTGCATGACGCTGATCCGGAACAAGAACATGAGAACAAGAAGATGAAAACACACCGACCGTCCCCTCTCCATCGTCGTCCTTGCACGGCGCCGCGCCGCTGCGCGCTGGCCCTGCTGCTGGCGTCCGCCTTCGTCGCAGGCGCAGCGCAGGCGCAGACCCAAGTGATCCCGCTGCCCTTGTTCGGTCCGGCCTATCGTTTGGCGCAGGATGCCTACCAAGCCGCCGCGCGCGGGGACTTCCGCCGGGCGCAGGCGCAGTTGCATGAGGCGATACGCCTGCGTCCGGATGCGATGGAGTTGCGCCGCCAGCTGCGCGAGACGCGCGAGCTTGAGCGCAACGGCGCGGCCATGCGCAGCGCGGTGCGTGGTGCGGGTGATGCCGGCTACAACGACGCCACCGCCGCCTATCGCGCCTACAACGCCAGGCGCTACGAGCAGGCCATCGCGCTGGCGCGCCGCGCCGTGGAAAAGTCGCCGCGCAACAACGCCTACTGGCTGTTGCTGGGCAATGCACTGATCGAAACCCATGCCTATGGCGACGCCGAGGCGGCACTGGCGCAAGGCGTCGACAGCGCGCGCGACGCCGGGCCGCTGCGTCGCCGGCAGGTCGAGTTGCGTCGCGAAATGGCGGCGATGCAGGCTGCCGCCGTGTTCCGCGCGCAGCGCGACAGCGATCCGGGCGCCGAGCTGGACGCCGCGCAGCGCGCGGTCGACTACGCGCCGCAGGAGATGTCGTATCGCCTGATGCTGGTGATCGCCCTGCTGCGCAACGAGCGCCTGCAGGACGCCGAAGCCGCCGCCGATGAGGCGCGCGCGCGCGACGAATGGCAGGCCGGCCCGCTGCTGCTGCGCGCCTATGCGCGCCTGCGCCTGGGTCGCGGCGCCGACGCGCAGAATGACTTCGACCGTGCGCGCGCGCTGGCGCGTCCTGATGAACAGCTGAACGTGCGCCTGCTGCAGGCGGATGCCGAGCTCGCGCTGCATCGTCCCCAACGCGCGCTCGATGCGTTGGCCGACATTGATGAGGCCGCCGCCACCGACCCGGCGCGTGCCGCGCAATTGCGACAGACGCGCCAGCAAGCCAAACAGGATCTGGCGCGCTATCGCCGCGCCGCGCTCTCGCTGGCGGCCGACGAGGCCACGCCGCTGACGGCGCGCGACTTCCCGGTGCCGGCGCTGGATTGCAACCCGGCTGGCGTCGACGCCGCCAACGGTTGCCGCGTGGCGCCCGGCGCATTGCCGCGCGACGCCGGTTACGACAAGGCGTTACTGGCCTACCAGGCGATGGAGCGCAAGGATTACGACGCCGCTGCGGATGAATCGCGTGAAGCGATCGCGCTGTCGCCGCAGAACATGGACTACTGCTTGTTGCTGGTCAATGCGCTGGAGTCCGCACAGCGTCTGTCCGAGGCTGAGCAGGCCGCCACCGACGCGCTCAGGCAAGGCACGCCGCAAGACGGCAGCTTGCTGGCCCAGCGCGGCGGCATCCGCGAGCGCCTCGGCAATGCCGCCGGCGCGCGTCAGGACTATGCCGATGCCTTGGCGCAAGGCGGCCTGCCATTGGAGACCGAGATCGACTTGCTGGCGCGCACCGGTCACCAGGCCGAAGCGCGCGAGAAATTCCTGGCCGGGCGCGACGCCGGCGCATTGGACGACCTGGATGATGTGCAACTGGGCTACCTGGCCGCACGCGCCGGCGAGAACGGCGTGGCTCAACAATCCTTCAGCAAGGCCGACGCTGCCGGAAAGTTGCCCGATACCGCACTGGAAGACGCCGCCTACACCGCCGTCCACAATCGCGACGATCGCAGCGCGCTGGACTGGTTGGCGCGCAGCGTCGATGCCGCCGACGAGGGCCGTCTCGACAAGACCGCGCAGCAGCGCTTCGACACCCGCCGCAGCATCTCCACCATCGACCGCGAGTTCGGCTTCATCGCGTCGCTTTCGCGCAGCGGCGGCGGGCCCAGCGCCGGCAACGGCGGCCGTCCCGGCGCCTCCAGCCGCGACAGCACCTGGCAGACCGGCGCCGAGGCTTATTGGCGTCCGTTCGGTTACATGGATGGGCGCACGGTCGAAGTCTTCGGCCGCGTGTTCCAGACGCTGGACGACAAATCCGGCGGCGCGACCGGCACCCAGACCGCGCAGGCCACTGTGGGCGCGCGCTGGAAGCCCTTCGCCAGCCAGAACATCGTGCTCTCGCTGGGACGGCTGATTCCGCTCGGCGCGCAATCCAGCGCCGACTGGCTGGCGCAGCTGGCCTATTCCGACGGCATCGGCACCGACCTGCGCGTGGATCGGGCGTCGTGGTGGACCACCCAGTGGTATGGCGAAGTCGGCCGCTACTTGCGTAACCCGCAGACCTACGGCCTGGCGTCGGTGCAGGCCGGCCGCAGTTTCCGGTTGGACAACGTGAGCCCGAACCTGGTGGTGTTCCCGCACCTGACCCTGAACGGCGACTACAACTCGTTGAACGGCAACAAGACCGCGTTCGGTTTCGGCCCCGGGGTCAATTTGCGCTACTGGTTCCGCGCCGACCGCTACCACGCGCCGCGCTCCTACCTTGATCTGTCGCTGCAATATCGCATCAAGATCGGCGGCGACGATCGCGCCAAGGGATTCTTCCTGACCACCACGTTGTCCTATTGATTCCACAGACTCTGGAGAGCGCCTTGGCGTCGATCCGACAACTCGGCAGGTCTTTGCGGGGCGCCGCGCTGGCCACAGCGGCGGCGTCGCTGCTGGCCGCCTGCGCCGGCTGCAATCCCTTCGATGCGGAGGATCATGCGCCGGTGCGCGTGGCGGGCGTGGTGTGGCAGCCCGACAATGCCACCGTCATGCCGCGCGGCAATTGGCAACGGCTGGGCGCGCATGAGCTGCTGGTGCAATGGAGCGCGGTGGACGGCATGGCCTTCGTGCCCGGCAGCCAGATGCCGCAAGCGCCGCAGATGCCCGACTGGCACCGCATCGCCGGCGAACCCTGGGCGCAGGACGTGATCCTCGGCCTGGCCGGCCGCTTCGACGAAAAGGCCGCGCGCGCCGACATCGAACAGCTGGTGGCTGACTCCATCGAACTGGCCAAGCTGCCCACGCCGCTGCATGTGACGGGCTGGTATTTCCCGGTGGAGATCGACCCCACCTGGGCCGAGGCGCCGCGTCTGGGCGCGTTGCTGGCCAAGCTGCCGCGGCCGCTGTGGATCACGGTGTATGACAGCGCCAACGTCGGCCCCGATGCGCTGGCCGACGGCCTGATGAAATGGCTGCCGCCGGATGTGGGCGTGTTCTTCCAGGACGGCGTGGGCGTCTACGCGCGCGAGCCGCGCATCGCCCTGCACTACGCCGACGTGCTGACCAAACGCCTGGGGCGCGAGCGCGTGCGCATCATCGCCGAGGCCTTCCGGCCGATGCCGGGCGGCGGTTTCCGCAGCGCCACGGCCGACGAGATCCGACCGCAGGTGAACCTCTACAAGGGCTACCGCGTTTCCATCTTCGACGGCCCGCATTACCTGCCGGACGCACTGGTGGAGACGCTGAGCCGGCGCCGCGATTGAACGGCGTCAGTCAGTGCTGGATACATCGGCATCGCGCTGCTTGAGCCACACCCCAAAATCCTGAAACGCGCCGACCACCGGGCGCAGCCGTTCGCCTTCTTCGGTGAGCGCATATTCGACGCGCGGCGGCACCTCGGGATGCACGGTGCGGCTGATGAGGCCGCTTTGCTCCAGCGCGCGCAGGTCCAGCGTCAGCATGCGCTGCGAGATGGTCGGCAGGTGGCGGCGCAGTTCGTTGAAGCGTTTGGGGCCGTCGAGCAGGAACCACACCAGCAGCAGACGCCAGCGCCCGCCCAGTACGCGCATCGCCTCTTCCACGGGACAGCCTGACACGTTGTCTTTCACTTCGTCCTCCGGTAACAAATTTGTGCCTTGCGCACAAACTTTTGC
This sequence comes from Herbaspirillum sp. LeCh32-8, assembly GCF_017814915.1. GTDB lineage: Bacteria > Pseudomonadota > Gammaproteobacteria > Burkholderiales > Burkholderiaceae_D > Herbaspirillum. Next base: position 152,781 of record NZ_JAGIPZ010000006.1, read on the forward strand.
GTTCTTGTGCGCGCGCGCGGCGGCCGACAGAATACCGGCTTTTCCACCGAGGAGAGCAAGGCATGACATCCGCCCCGACGCTGTTGACGCTGTATTACGCCCCGCATACCTGTTCGCTGTCGCCGCACATCGTGCTGCGCGAACTGGACCTGCCGTTCACGCTGGTGAAGGTCGACAACCGGAGCAAGCGCACCGAGCATGGCGAGGACTTCCTGGCCATCAATCCCAAGGGCTATGTGGCGGCCCTGCAGCTGGCCGACGGCCGCGTGCTGACCGAAGGGCCGGCGATCCTGCAATACCTGGCCGACCTCAAGCCCGAGGCGGGCATGGCGCCGCCGGCCGGCAGCTGGGAGCGCGCGCGGTTGCAGGAGATGCTGAGTTTCATCACCAGCGAGCTGCATGCCGGCATGAGCCCGCTGTTCAATGCCGCCTTCGGCGAGGAGGTCAAGCAAGTGTTTCGTGAACGCCTGTTCAAGCGGATGGCGCATGTGGAGCAGGTTCTGCAGGGTTCGCCCTGGCTGCTGGGCGAGCGCTTCGGCGTGGCCGATGCTTACCTGTTCACGGTGCTGGGCTGGTTGCGCTTCTTCGATATCGGCCTGGAACGCTGGCCGGCGCTGGCGCGCTTCATGCAGACGGTGGCGCAGCGGCCGTCGGTGCAGGCGGCGTCGGCGGCCGAGGGCGTGGCCTGAAAAATAAAAAAATGCCGTCCGGTCCCCGGACGGCATGCAAAACCCTTCTCGTTCCGCGGCCAGACCATGGCCGCCGCACCGCTGCTTTGCTTGGGGCGCCGCAACAGTGCGAAGAAAAACAGCTTCTCATCTACCTTGACCCGCCAACGTCAAAAACGGATCAGGCGCGGGCACTTCTTTCACCCGCCCGTCCCGCGTTCGCCCGCTCAGAAATCCACTTGCGCCGACAGCAGCACCGTGCGCGGCGCCGCCACCGTGGCGTAGGGATTGTCCAGCAGCCAGTAATTGCGGTTGAACAGGTTCTCCACGTTCAGGCGCAGCACCAGCGGCTTGCCCGAGATGCGGCTGGTGTAGCGCGCGCCGATGTCCCAGCGCGTCCAGCCCGGCAGGCTGAGCGTGTTGGCGGCGTTGAAGTAGACCGCCGAGGTGTGCACCATGCGCGCGTTGAAAGCCAGACCGGGCAGCCACGGCGCGTCCCAGTCGGCGGCCAGGTTGAAGGTGTGCTTGGGCACGCCGGGGGCGTTGCGGCCGTCGTTGGCGTGGTTTTCGGTGCGCGTGAGGCGGCCGTCGTAGAAGGTGGCGCTGGCCATGAGGCGCAGGCGCGAGGTCAGCTCGCCATAGGCCGACAGCTCCAGCCCGCGGTTGCGTTGCTCGCCGTCGTAGCCGTAGGACGTGGTCTGCGGCGAGTCGGTCAACACCGTGATGGCGGCGCTGGGATTGCGGATCTCGAACACCGACACATTGGTGCTGAGCTTGCCCCAGTCGACCTTGAGCCCGCTCTCGATCTGGCGCGAGCGGTACGGCGCCAGGATCTGGCCGGCGTTGACCATGCCGGTCGGCACCACGGTGCCGCGCGTCAGGCCGGCGGTGTAGTTGGCGTACAGCGAGAAATTGTCGTCCGGCTTGATCACCACGCCCCACAGCGGCGAGATGGCGCTGGCGTCGTACGAGGATTGCAGCGCGCCGGTGACGGTGTCGTAGCTGTCGTAGCGCACGCCCTGGCGCCGCGCGCCGAGGAACAGGCGCAGATGGCCGTCCAGCATCGACATGGCGTCGGTCAGCGTGACGCTGTCGAGCGTCATGTCGGAGGCCTTGCGCGGCGTGGCGCGTTGGGCGGTGATGGGGGTGAGCGGGGTTTGCGTGTAGATGCTGTAGCCGTTGCTGGTCGCGGCCTCGGTGTAGCCGTTGCCGGCCTCCTGCTGCAGGCGCGTCAGGCCCACCGAAATGGTGTGCTGCACGCCGGCGCCGTCGAGCTGCATGCGCAGGCCGGTGTCGGCGGTGACGGTCTTGCTGTAGGTATCGTAATAGCCGTTGTAGGTGGTGCCCGCGCCGGCGTTGTCGACCGAGCCGACCGGCAGGTTCTGGCGGGTTGTGCTGTCGCGGTAGCCGATCGCGCCGTATGCGGTGATGCGTTGGCCGAGATCGTATTCCAGCCGCGTGACGGCGGCCTTGTCGTCCAGGTGCAGGCGGTTGTCGGGGAAGAAGTTGAAGTCGGCCGCCGGCGCCGCCGGGATCGCCGTGACGGTCGACAGGAAGCCCACCTGCGGGCGGAAGTTGCGGCTGTCCTCGTGCTGGGCGTAGGCATCCAGCGACCAGCGCAGCTGCGCGCCGCGGTAGTCCAGCGCCAGCGTGCCGGCGCCGACCTTTTGATGCCCGCCGGCGATGCTGCCCTCGCCGTCGCGGTAGGCGGTGTTCACGCGGATGCCCCAGGCGCGGTCGTCGCCGAAGCGGCGCCCGAGGTCGGCCTGCATGCCGGGCTGGTTGTCGCTTTGCCAGGTGGTGGTCAGTCGCGTGAGCGGTTCGTCGCCGGCGCGCTTGGTGACGATGTTGATGCTGCCGCCGATGCTGCCTTCCGGGCTGATGCCGTTCATCAGCGTGCCCGGCCCCTTGAGCACCTCAACCCGCTCCACGATGACGGCCGGCATGCGACTGCCCGAGGCCAGGCCGAACAGGCCGTTGACGCCGACGTCGCCGCTGGTGAGGTTGTAGCCGCGGATCTGGTAGGTCTCGCCGAAGCCGCCGGTGGAGGTCAGCATGCGCACCGAGGCATCGTTGATGACCACGTCGGCCAGCGAGCGCGCCTGCTGGTCCTGCAGCAACTTGCTGGTGTAGTTGGTGGTGGAGAACGGCACGTCCAGCACGCCGTCGGTGCCGAGAATGCCCAGGCTGCCGCCGCGCGCCAGCTGGCCGCCGGCGTAGGGGGCGCTGTCCTGCTCGGCGCGCGAGGTGACGGTCACCTGCGGCAGCGGGGCCGCAAGGCCGACGGTGGCCGGTGCCGGTCGCGCCAGCGTGTAGCTGCCGTTGGCTTGGCGGGTGGCGCGCAGGCCGCTGCCGCCCAGCAGCGCGGCCAGGCCGTCGTCGACGCCGTAGCTGCCGTGCAGGCCTTCGCTGCGCAGGCCGGTGGTCAGTTCGGGGCGGAACGAGAGCAGGATGCCGGCCTCATGGCCGAAGCGGGCCAGCACTTCTTCCAGCGTGCCGGCGGGGATGTCGTAGGCGCGTGCGGCCTCCTGGGCGTATGCCGCGGCGGGGGCGCCCAGCGCGGCGCCCAGCGCGAGGCACGGTGCCAGGCGCGCGTACCAGCGCAGCGCGCCCGACGCGGCCAGGCCGGCCGCAAAGCCGGATGCTGCCCGTGCGCGGCGCTTGGAAGCCCTGCCTTGCCCCATGTCGTGACGACCTCTCCTTGCCAGATAAGCAATATGAAAATGCGAGAAACACGATCCCTAAATGGCTTGACCCGCGAAAAGTGAAAACGGATCAGCCTGCGGCCGTTTTTTAAAGTTTTTTTTGAGGGGAAATCAGCTGCTGCGTACCGACGCCGTGGCGTTTGCCGCCAGGCTCAGGCGGACGTGGCGTGCTCCCCAGAAACGCTCGCGGACCTCGGCGCGCAGCGCCAGCGTGCCGGCCACGGTGTCGAGCACACGACCGACGTCGGCCACCGGAAACGAACCCGATACCCGTAGCGCGGCCACGGCCGGATCGCACGAGAGATGGTCGCGGCTGTAGCGGCCCAGCTCGGCCAGGAAGTCGTCCAGCCGCATGCCGTGCGCGATGATGAAGCCGTCGGTCCAGCCGATGGCGGCGAGATCAGCGGCGCTGACCGTGCCGATGTCGGTGGCCGAGAAGCGCGCTTGCTGGCCCGCCGGCAGTACCACTGCGGCGGCGCCGTGGCGTGGCTCCAGGCGCACCGCGCCTTCAAACACGCGGACCTCGGTGGCGTCCCCTGCCAGCCGGACGGCGTAGCGCGTACCCAGCGCATGGGCGGCGCCATGCGCGGTTTCGATCAGGAACGGGCGCGCTGCGGCGTCTTTGGCGGTGGTGGCTAGGAGCTCGCCGCCGAGCAGGCGGATGCGGCGCTCGGCCGCGCCATAGGCGATGTTGGCGGCGCTGGCGGTGTTGAGCATCAGCTGGGTGCCGTCGGCCAGCACCAGCGTGCGGCGCTCGCCGATGGCAGTGCGGTAGTCGGCGTTCCACTCGCGCCAGGGTGTGAGTTCGGCGGCGCCCCAGACGGCGCCGCCGGCGAAGAGGGTGACCGCCAGCGTCTTGACGATCTGGCGGCGGCGTGCCGAACCGCGCGGCGCCAATGCGGCCTGGGCGATGGCCGAGCTGACCGGCGAGGCCAGTGGCTGCAGCCGTCCGCGCACCGACTCGATGCGTTGCCAGGCGCGCTCATGGTCGGCATGTGCAGCGCGCCAGCGCTGCCAGGCGGCCACGGTCTCGGCGTCCGGCTGCGCCTGCAGCTCGACCAGCCATTCCAGCGCGCGCTCGGCGACCTGCGGCGGCACGGCGGCGGCGTCGGGCGTGTGTTTGTACCAGGTCGATGCGGACAAGGCTTGCCTATTTCGGAAGATCAGCGCAGGAAGGAGACGTCGGCGAAGTAGCAGCGCTGCAGCCCCTTCACCAGGTAGCGCTTGACGGAGGGAATCGAGATGCCCAGCGCCTCGGCCACCTGCGCGTGGGTCATGCCCTCCAGCTGCGAGAGCAGGAAGGCGCGGCGCACCACGGCGGGCAGGCCGTCCAGCAGCTGGTCCAGCTCCAGCAGGGTTTCCAGCAGGATGGCTTGTTCCTCGGGCGACGGCGCCAGCGCTTCGGGCGTCATGGCCAGGGCTTCCAGGTAGGCCTTCTCCAGCTTTTCGCGGCGCCACAGGTTCGACAGCAGGTTCTGCGCCACCGTGGTCAGGTAGGCGCGCGGCTCGTTGAGCACCGAGGGGACGCGCTCGCTGCCCAGCAGCCGCATGAAGGTGTCGTGCGCCAGATCGGCCGCCTGCTCGCTGTTGCCGAGGCGACGCGCAAGCCATCCCTTGAGCCAGGAATGGTGGTCGCAGTAGAGGGCTTCGATGGACATGGGCGCAGCGTATCCCTGAAAGATGGGCCGGCCGCGCGGGCGAAAACCTTGTTTTCAGGCAAGTCCGCGCGGAGGGGAAGCTCCAAGTATAAATGATAGTGATTACTATTAACAGAATGGCGTCGACGGCATCAACGCGGCGTTGTTTTCACTCCAAACTGGCGTGCGGAAAAAAATGCCGGCGCGAGGCCGGCATGAAAGAACGCAAAGGACGCAAAAATTGAAGAAGAGACAGGCCGGAAATCGCTCAGGTCAGCCTGTGCTGTCGGAGGTTTCAGCCAGGTCGGCATCGGCCACCAGGCGCGCGCGCAGGTTCTGGTGAATGCGCATGATGCGGAAGGTGGCCGGCTGCTCGACCATCACGCAGGTCTTGCCGGTGCGCTTGCAGTGATCCTGCACGCGCCAATAGTCGCCGTGCGAGAGGCAACCGGTCTGGCAGATCACCAGGTCGGCCTCGGCCATGCTGGCGTCGAGGTCGCACAGTTGCTCAGTTTCGGCGCGCGCAGCGGAGGCGTCCGGCATGGCGGGGGCGACTGCTGGGGCGGAGGTGAACGGCATGCCCATCGGTGGACGCAGTTTTTCGCGCATCAGGTCCTGCAGCTTGCGGCTGAGTTCCCTGACCTTGCGCGCCAGCGTGGCGCGCGGCGCTAGGTCGGGGATGGCGGCTTCCAGCGAGGCGCGGTCTTCACGTGCCCAGGCCAGCTCGCTCTCGCGCGCAACGATGATGGCTCGCATGCGCATCGTCTGCGCGCGCAAGACGGCAATCTCTTCAGCCTGGCGCGCGATGATCTCGCTGCAGCGGCGCTGGGCGGCCGCCAGGTGGCGCACCAGCATGGCCTGTTCGGCGCCGGGCGCGTCTTGCAACTGGCCCGGTGTCGGGGACGGCGGGCGAAGCATGGTGTTGTTCATATTGAGTCTCCCTGGCAGCCCTGGCGGGCGTGTCGCATACCGGCCAGGAGGGACTCGATTATAAATGAGAATAATTGTTATTTAACTAGGACGGCGGCAGGGTTATTTGCTGTGGAAAACATGAAAAAAGGCCGTCCTTCGGACGGCCTGCCTCGCTTGCCAACACGCGTCGCGCCGATCAATAGTCGATCGAATAGCTCACGCCGAAGGTGCGTCCACGGCCCTTGTAGTCCAGCGCCTGTTGCGCCACCAGGCTGCCGTACAGGATCTTGGCGCGCTGGCCCCAGGTGGTGGTGTAGTCGCGGTCCAGCAGGTTCTGGATGCCGAAGCTGAGCGTGCCTTTGGGCAGCTGGTAGGCGCCCAGCAGGTCGAACAGCGCATAACCGGACAAGCGGTTGCCGCCGCCGTCGGCCACTGCAAACACCTGCGTGCCCTGCAGGCGCAGCGCCAGGTTGCCGTCCTTCCAGCCGGTGTAGGCCGTCATCTTGGACGGGCTGGAGGTGGTCACGTCGCGCTTGGCCCAGTCGCCGTTGGTGCCGCGCTGCTGGGTGATGATGGCCAGCCAGTTCAGGCCGGCGTCCCAGCGTTCGCTGAAGGTGTAGTTGAGCTGCCCTTCCACGCCGACGTTGCGCACCTTCTGGTCGACCACGTCGATGTTGAGCGTGCTGCGGTTGATCTGGATCGCCTTGTCCGACCATGAGTAGAACGCCGCCAGCTGGGTCGACAAGCCGCCGCCGCGATGGCGCCAGCCCAGCTCGACCTGACGCGTCTTGATGCCGCTCATCGGCGAATTGGCCACGCTGGTGCCGCTGATCAGGTTCCAGGTGCCGCCGGTGCCGCCCACCAGCGAGTAGCTGCCCTGGCCGTAATACTTGGCCGGGTCGGCCAGCTCGAAGCCCTCCGAATAATTGGTCCACACCTGCTGCTGCGGCGTCAGCTTGTACAGAAGCCCGCCATTGAAGAGCGTGACGTCGTAGCTGTTCTTGCCGCCGGGGATGGCCTGCGCGCTGCGGCCCACGCCGGAAGCCACCAGTCGCTGCTGGGCCACCTGCACGAAGTCGCCGACCTCGATGTCGGCGTGCTGGTGGCGCACCCCGCCCGATAGCGAGAGGCGCTCGGACAGCTTCCAGTCGGCCTGGCCGTAGAAGGAGGTGATATCGGTCTTGAAGGTCGGGTAGCGGCCCAGCTCGGCCGCGCGGTTGAACACCAGGCCGCCGGAGGACAAGGCCTGCGCGGTGTTGAACATCACCTGGGTGCCGGTGAATTTCTCATGGTCGTAGTCCACGCCATAGGTCAGCTTGACCGCGTCGAACTGTTTGGCCAGCACCGCCTTGACGCCATAGGTGTCGGTATTCTGGCGCGAGGTGCTGTAGTAAGGCACGGTGGTGCGCACGCCGCCCACGGTGTAGGTGTCGGTGCCGGGGAAGGGATAGAAGTCCAGCTTCTCGGAGCGGGCGAAGGCCTGCAGGTAGAAGTCCTGGCCGCCCAGCACGTCGCGCGCGTGATAGTCGGAGGAGACCATCTCGCGCCGCGTGCGCGGCTTCACGTCCGAGCTGAAGCCGCCGCGCACATCCAGCTGCGACGAATCCACGGGCGCTGCGCCCAGGCGCATGGCGCCGATCAGGTTGGGGCCCATGTACAGCGTCTTGCCGGGCTGGTAGCCGGAGTCGTACAGCTGGCCCAGCAGCTTCAGGCTTTGGCCGCCGCCGAAGTCGATGTCGAGGTTGCCCAGCAGGTCGATCGATTCGTTGAATTGCAGGTCGGTCTGGGTGATGTCGGGAATGACAGCCTTGCCGTTGCCGTCATAGGCGCCGCCGTTCTTGCCGTACACCACGCCCAAGCGGCCGTAGATGCGGTCGTTGCCGCCCGAGACCGATTGCGCCAGGCGCCAGTCGAGATCGTCGCCGGCATGCAGGCCGGTGCGGAACCCTGCCTCGCTGGTGAAGCGCAGCTCGCCCGACTGGGCGCGTTTGGTGACGATGTTGATGATGCCGCCGGTGGCATTGCCGCCATACAGCGCGCTGGCGCCGGACAACACTTCGATGCGCTCGATGTTGAACGGGTCGATCGAGTCGAACTGGCGCGACAGCGCGCGCGAGCCGTTCAGCGAGATGCCGTCGATCATCACCAGCGCGCTGCGCCCGCGCAGGTTCTGGCCGTAGTTGGTGCGCCCTTGCGGCCCCACGTCCAGGCCCGGCACCAGGTTGCCCAGCAATTCCTTCAGCGGCACGCCGGCTTTGGCCTGGGCGGCGATCTGCTCCTGTTCGATCACCCAGGTGGTGGCCGGCAGTTCGGTCACCTGCGTGGGCGTGCGCGCGCCCACCACCACGATCTCCGACAGGATCGGCGTCCCGCCCTCTTGCGCCGCGGTGCGCGGCTTGCCGGCGGCGGCTGCGCGTTGCACCAGATAGTCGCCGTTGGCCTGCGCCTGCGCGTTCAGGCCGCTGCCGCGCAGGATGGCGTCAAAGCCGGACTGCACGCCATGGCGGCCGCTCAGGCCCGGCGAGCTCAGGCCTTCGGCCAGCCTGGGATCAAAGGCCAGCGTCACGCCGGCCTGCGCGGCGAAGCGGTTGAGCACGCCGGCCAGCGGGCCGGCCGGGATGCTGTAGTCCTGCTGCGTTGCTGCGGCTGCATTGGCCGGGGTTTGCGCCTGCGCGGGCAGCGCCGCGGCCAGCGCGGCGCTGCACAAGGCCAGCTGCAGCGCCAGTTGCAGGGGGCGACGTCGGAAGGTGTGGGTCATGGTGGTCTCTGGTTGTGTGGCCGCGCGATTTCGCGGCGTTCACAGACCATGACGAAGCAGAAATGCAAAGGGACAGTGCCGCGGTAAAAATTTTTCGATCGCTATTTCACCGCCGGGCTCACTACCGCCAGCAGCGGCGAATAGTGCGTCACCCGGATCGGCAGCGCCGCCTGCAGCGTCTGCAATACGCGGTCCGGATCGTCCAGCGCGAACACGCCGGACACCCGCAGCTGTGCCAGTTGCGCGCGGTCGTAGCGCAGCATCCCGCCGCGATAGCGCGCCAGTTCGTCCAGCACGTCCGCCAGCGGCATGTTGTCCGCCACCAGGCGGCCGCGGGTCCAGCTGGCGGCCAGTTCGGCATCGGTGCGCTCGGGCGCGCCGACTGCATGCGGGGTGACGGTGACGCGCTCGCCCGGCGCCAGCACCCGGCTTGATGCGCCGTCGGCGCTGGTGGCGCGCACCTGCGATTGCAGCACCGTCACCACGGTGCCATGGCCGTCGTCGCGCACCAGATAGCGCGTGCCCAGCGCGCGCGCTTCGCCGTCCTCAGTGCGCACCGCAAACGGTCGCTGCTGCGGCCGTTCGATGTGGGCCACGTCCACCAGGATCTCGCCTTGCAGCAGTTCGATGCGACGCTGGCCGGCCTCGTAGCGCACGTTGACGGCGCTGCGGCTGTTGAGCGTCAGTTGGCTGTGGTCCGGCAGCTCCACCGTGCGGCGTTCGCCGGCGGCGGTGCGATAGTCGGCGCTCCAATAGCGCGCCTGCGGCAACATTGCCCACAGTCCGGCGCCGAAGACCAGCGCGACGCCGGCCGCCACCGTACGCCGCAGCGCGGACGGCGCGCGCTTGCGCGGCGGCGGCGTGAGCGCATCCAGCGCCTTGGCGGCGGGACCGGCGACCAGGCCGTCGAAGCGCGCGAATAGTTGTTCCAGACGTTGCGCCGCCAGGGCGTGACGCGGATCCTGTTCGCACCAACGGCGATAGGCCCGGAGCCCTTCCGCATCGAGCTCGCCGGCGCCCAGGCGCGTGAGCCAGTCGATGGCCTGCTCGACCATCGGCTGGTCGGGTTCCATGATGGGATGCTGAGTTGGCTGGCGATCGGGCGGGCAGGCGGTGTTCATGCGGCTCGTGAAGACGCGACGCCCGGATAAAGCGCGCGATAGCAATGCAGGGTGGCGGCGGCCAGGTATTGCTTGACCATGCTGGTCGAGACTTTGAGCTCGGCGGCGATTTCGGCGTGCGAGAGGCCGTCCAGCCGGTTCAGCAGGAAGGCGCGGCGCGGTTTCTCGGGCAGTCCTTCCAGCATGGCGGCGATGGCGTTGAGCGCCTCCACCGCCAGCAGGATTTGCTCCGGGCTGTCGGCGCATTCCTGCTGCGCGTCGCGCATCAGCGCGAGCGCGTCGAGATAAGCGCGCTCCAGCCTGCGGCGGCGCTCTTCGTCGATGATCAGGCGCGTGGCGGTGGTGACCATGAAGGCGCGCGGTTGCTGCAGCGAGGCCGGATCGGCCAGGCTGAGGATGCGGGCGAAGGCTTCCTGGGCGAGATCGGCGGCGTGGTGCGGGCAGCCGGTCTTCTTGCGCAGCCATGCCGCGAGCCACCCATGGTGCTCGCGGAACAGCAGGCTGAGGAATTCGTTCTTGCCGAGGCCGCCGACGGTCATGCTCCCTCCCTGGATGCAAAGCGCGTCAAATGTAAATAAGAATTATTATTAAATAAAACGACGCTAAGGACAAGGCGCATCGGCCCACGCAGGCCGAGTCCGGGGAGCGAGGGAGCGTGGTTCTCAAGCGTCGGGCCGCGCGCGCAGCTTCCAGTGCAGGCGCAGCTTGCGCGCCACCACCCACACCGGCGCCACCAACCCGGCCCAGCACAGCCAGTCCCACAGGCCGTCGCCGAAGATGCCGGCGGCCAGGCCGCCCAGGGTCAGCGAGGCCAGCAGCAGCGGCCAGCTCCAGGTTCCGTTCATGCCTGCTCCTTCATGCCGGCGATGGTCGTGGCGGGGTGTTGTTTGTCATTCTGGGCGTCGATCTGGCGCACCGCGTTCCTGCTGCGTTTCATCCAGATGATGAAGCCGGTCACGGTGGCCGCGGTGGTGAGCACGGTGAACAGCGCCCACAGGATCTTCAGCGGCATGCCGGCGTAGTCGCCGAAATGGAACGGCCCGGACAGCAACAGCACCTGCATGTACCAGGGCATGCCGCGCCGGTCGGCCAGGGCACCGGTTTCGGCATCGACCACGGCGATGTTGTAGACGCGCTTCTCCAGCTCGGTATGGCCGCGCAACACCACCATATAGTGTCGCTTGGTGGCGTACTCCGTGCCGGGGTAGAACACGAAGGCCAGGTCCTTGCCCGGCACCGCCTCGTTGGCGACCTGCACCGCGCGGTCGGGCGCGACCAATGACTTGGGCGTCGTCGCCGGCAGCGTGCGCACCAGGTCTGCCAGCTCGGTCTTTTGCCAGATGCCGATGATCAGCGGCGACAGCGACAGGAAGGTACCGGTCAGCCCCACCACCAGCGCCCACACCATCACCGCGATGGCGCTCAGGTTGTGCAGGTCGGCCTGCACCATGCGCGCCTGGCGTCCGAAGCGCACCAGGCCGAAGGCCAGCTTGCGCATGAACGGCCCGTACAGCACGATGCCGCTGACCATGCTGAGCACGAACACGATGCCCACCACGCCGATGAACAACTGCCCCGGGAAGCCCAGGAACAGGTTCACATGCAACTTGAGGAGGAAGCCGGTAAAGCTGTCGTCGGTGCCAATGCTGTGCGGTTCACCGCTGGCGGCGTTGTAGAAGAAGGACTTGCCCTCGCGCAGGCTGGCCGCATCGGGCGGGCCGACGCGCACGCCGACGAACTGCGCGCCGTCATCCTCGAAGAAGGACAACGACTGCATCGCCGTGCCGGGATTGGCGGCGAGGGTTTGGTTCACCAGTTGCTGCAGCGCCGGTCGCGGCGTGCCGTCGGCGACCGCGGCGACATGATGCCCCTGCTCCAGCAGGTCGTCGATCTCGTGGTGGAAGATCAGCAGCAGCCCGGTCACGCACAGCAGCAGCAGGTTGATGGTGCAGATCAGGCTGGTCCAGCGGTGTACCGTGTACCAGCCGCGCAAGGTCTTGCTCTTCATTATTGGCTCCCCGGCCGCCCGGGTGTGCGCACGGCCGTTCCCTGTTTTTCAGACGGGCCGATTATAAATGAGAATTATTCTTGCGATTTCTGTTTTCGGCGCGCAAAAAAAACGGCCCCGGTAACACCGGGGCCGTTGGGTGGGAGCGGAAGCTAACTCAGCGAGCCTTGGCAGCGCCCGGCCACAGGCGCACTACCAGCGCCAGGATCGAGGTCGTGGTGGCTAGCGCGATCACCGCAATCCAGCCCCACTGCGCCAGCGCCAGGCTGCCCAGCGCCGCGCCGCCGGCCATGCCGATGAACATGCCCACGAACAGCACCGCGTTCAGGCGGCTGCGAGCGCCGGGCTCGATGCTGTAGACGATGGTCTGGTGCGCTACCAGCGTAGCCTGCACGCCGAGGTCGAAGCCGATCGCGGCCAGGGCGATCAGCGCCAGCTGGCCATCGGTCGAGAACCAGGGCGACAGCGCCATCGCCGCGAACGACACCGTGGCCAGGCCGACGCCCAGGCGGGTCACCAGTTCAGGGCCCTTCTTGTCCGAGATGCGGCCCGCCAGGGGCGCAGCCAGGGCGCCGGCCGCGCCGGCCAGGCCGAAGGCGCCGGCGGCGGCACTGCCCAGGTGGAACGGCGCGCCGTGCAGCATCACCGCCAGCGTCGACCAGAAGGCCGAGAAGCCGATCGACAACAAGCCCTGCGCCAGTGCGGCCCGGCGCAGTGCGCCATGCTTCTTGAACAACGTCGCCAGCGAACCCAACAGCGCGCCATACGACAGGTGGGTGGTCGGATGGAAGCGCGGCAGACCGCGCCAGGCGGCCACGCCGATCAGCGCGATGCTGGCGGCGGCGCCGACGAACATGGCGCGCCAGCCGAAGTGCTCGGCCACGAAGCCGCTCACCACGCGTGAGAGCAGGATGCCCAGCAGCAGGCCGGTCATCACGGTGCCGACGATGCGTCCGCGGCTGTGCTCCGGCGCCAGCGTGGCGGCGGCGGGGACGATGTCCTGCGCCATGGTGGCGGTCAGGCCCACCGCCAGGCTGGCCGCCAGCAGCATGCCCACGCCGGAAGAAGCGCCGGCCAACAGCAGGGCCACGGTCAGGATGGCCGCCTTGATCAGGATGATGCGGCGACGGTCGTAGCGATCGCCCAGCGGCGCCAGCAGCAAAATGCCCAGCGCATAGCCGAGCTGGGTCGACATCGGCACCATGCCCACCAGGCGCTCGGAGGCGCCAATGTCGTCGGCCAGCACGCCCAGCATGGGTTGCGAGTAATACAGCGAGGCCACCGACAGGCCGGCGCCGGTGGCCAGCAGGCCGATCAGCGCGGGCGACAGGCCTGGGGCGTGGTGGACATGGGTGTGCGAAGGCGCCTTGGCGGTCGCTGCCGCTGTTGTCGCCGCGGCTGTATGCGTTCTGGGAATGCTGCTCATGCTTGGATACTCCGGTGAATTTGCGTCGCTGCTGGTCTTTAAGCCCTGTGAATGCCAGCGTTGAGGCGAATTTTCCGCTTCCCGGCTCGCATACGGTAGTAGCGCAAAGGGCAGAATTGATATACGTTGAGCGTATGACCAAGTCCTCCCCTCCCCCGGGCTCCAATGCTGCCGGGCCGCTTTCCGCCGCAGGCCTGAGCGACCGCATCGAGCTGATGCAAACCTTCGTGCGCATCGTCGAAGCCGGCAGCCTGTCGGCCGCGGCGACGCAGCTGGGCACCACCCAGCCCACCGTCAGCCGCCGCCTGCAGGCGCTGGAGCGCTCGTTGGGCGTACGCTTGTTGCAACGCTCGACCCATGCGATGAAGCTGACCGAGGACGGCGAGCGCTGTTACGAGCGCGCCAAGGACCTGCTGGCCGGATGGGACGAGTTCGAGAACGAGCTGCGCGGCGCGCGCCTGCATGCCGAGGGCTCGCTGCGGGTGGTGGTGCCGCACGCGTTCGGCCAGAAGCAACTGATCGGCCCGCTGGCCGAGTTCATGCGGCGCCACCCGCGCATCACCGTGGAATGGCTGCTGCACGACCGCGCCGCCGATTTCATCATGCACGGCATCGATTGCGCCATCGAGGTCGGCGACGTGCACGACACCTCGCTGGTGGCAATTCACCTGGCCGAGGTGCCGCGCATGACGGTGGCCTCCCCTGCCCTGCTGGAGGGCCGCGCGCTGCCGCGGCATCCGGCCGACCTGGCGACGTTCCCGTGGATCGCCATCCCGGCGTTCTACCGGCGCGAGATCACGCTCACCCATGCAGGCAGCGGCGAGCAGAAACACGTCGGTTTCCGCCCGCAGCTGGTCACCGACAGCCTGTACGCGCTGCGTAACGCCGCCATCGAAGGCATGGGCGTGGCGGTGGGGTCGTCATGGATCCTGGCCGAGGACGTCGCCGCCGGGCGGCTGGTGCAGCTGTTGCCGGAATGGATGCCGGCGCCGCTGCCGGTGTCGTTGCTCTACCCGTACGCGCGCATCTATCCGGCGCGGTTGCGGCATTTCATCGACACCATGAAGGAGGCGATGCCCGCTGCCGTGAGCGGCGCGGTGGGATGGGAGGCGTTGATGCGCATGAAGAAGGAGGATTGAGGTCGCTTGGTCTTGTCGACGTGACTGCTACACGATGAACGCCATTGGATTCCTGCCTTCGCAGGAACGGCGAGAAGAGGTTACTCGAACCTTGCTTCGCCCGAATCTGCAACCAGTCTGTCGTTCCTGCGAAGGCAGGAACCCAGTGTCGTGAAAGCCGCGATCAAATGCGGCGACGAGCTGCAGCTACGCGCCGTGCTTATTAGTGGTGCGCAGCACGGCGCGTAGTTACCCTCACCCCAAGCGCATCGTCCGATGCTGCGCATAGTGCTGATGCCACGCAAACGCCTCACCCAGCAGATGCGGCGTATGGCCGCCGGCCTGGCAGGCACGCTCGAAGTAGTCCCGCAGCTGCGCGCGGTAATCCGGATGGCAGCAATGCTCGATCACCTGCACCGCGCGCTCGCGCGGCGCCAGGCCGCGCAGGTCGGCCAGGCCCCATTCGGTGACCAGCACGTCAACGTCGTGCTCGCTGTGATCCACGTGCGAGACCATCGGCACCACGCTGGAGATCCTGCCTTCCTTGGCGACCGACTTCGACACGAAGATCGAGATCTGTCCGTTACGCGCGAAATCGCCCGAGCCGCCGATGCCGTTCATCATGTGCGTGCCGCCCACGTGGGTGGAATTGACGTTGCCGTAGAGGTCGAACTCCAACGCCGTGTTCAGGCCGATGATACCGAGCCGGCGCACCAGCTCAGGGTGGTTGCTGATCTCCTGCGGGCGCAGCACCAGCTTGTCGCGATAGCGATCGATGTTGGCGATGAAGTGCTCGTACTTGGCCTGCGACAGCGTGATCGACGAGGCCGAGGCAAAGGCCAGCTGGCCCGAGTCCAGCAGCTCGATGGCGCTGTCCTGCAACACCTCCGAATACATCGCCAGGCCGCGGAAGGGAGACTCCACCAGGCCATGCAGCACGGCGTTGGCGATGGTGCCGATGCCGGCCTGCAGCGGCGCCAAGGTGTGCGGCAGGCGTCCCGCCTCCACTTCGCATTCGAGGAAGCGGATCACGTGGCGCGCGATGGCGTTGGTTTCTTCATCCGGCGGCAGCACCGAGGACGGGCTGTCCGGCGTCTCGGTCATGACGATGGCGACCACCTTGGCCGGATCGAAGGCGATCGTGCTGCGGCCGATGCGCTCATCCGATGCGGTCAGCGGAATCGCTCCGCGCGCCGGACGTTCGGCCGGCAGGTAGATATCGTGCAGGCCTTCCACCGCCAGCGGCACGCTGGTGTTGAGCTCGATGACAATGTGTTTGGCCTGCTCCACGAAACTGGCCGAGTTGCCCACCGACATGGTCGGCACGATGCCTTCCTCGGTGATGGCGGCCGCTTCGATCACGGCGATGTCGATGCGCGACGGCGTGCCGCTGCGCAGCTGTTCGGCGGTCTCGGAAAGATGCTGGTCGATGAACATCACCTCGCCGGCGTTGATCTTGCCGCGTAGCGTGGCGTCCACCTGGAATGGCAAGCGTCGCGCCAGCAGACCAGCCTCGGCCATCAGGCCATCGCTGCCGTTGCCCAGCGAGGCGCCGGTGATGACGGTGAAGCGCAGTTCCTCGCGCTTGGCGCGTTCGGCCAGCGCGCGCGGCATGGCCTTGGCATCGCCGGCGCGGGTGAAGCCGCTCATGCCGATGGTCATGCCGTTGTGGAAGAAAGAGGCGGCCTGTTCGGCCGACATGACTTTGCCTGCCAATTCAGGCTGGCGGATACGCTGGCTGTCCATGTTGTTGCTCCTGCTCGGTTTCTTTTGGAAAGGGCGAAGTGCATCCGGGCGGGCCGTGGTGTGGGGGCCGGAGCGGACTTCTTGCATTCTTGTTTTGATCCAGTATAGGAGTCGTGTCGTATGCGCTGTATGATTTAAATTCCGCCATTGCAGTCGCAATGCGCATACTTTGATCTCCCGCAAATTCACCCAGAAAGCCCGGTCGCCATGGACATCCGCGCGTTGCGCTATTTCACCGAAACGGTGCGTCTGAACAGCTTCAGCCGCGCTGCCGACGCCTTGCATGTGACGCAATCCACCGTCAGCAAGATGGTGCGCCAGCTGGAGGATGAGGTCGATGCGCCGCTGCTGATCCGCGACGGTCGCAAGCTGCAGTTGACCGACACCGGCCGCGTGGTGTTCGAGCAGGGCCAGCAAATTCTGGCATCGATGCTGCGGCTCGACGCCGAGGTGCGCGACACCAAGGCCCTGCGCCAGGGCCGACTGGAAATCGGCATCCCGCCGATGATCAACATCCTCTGCACGCCGGTGCTGAAGGCATTTCGCGAACGTCATCCGGACATCGCCATCGTGCTCAAGGAAGACACCGGCCCGCAGATCGAGCAGCGAGTGGCCAGCGGCGAGCTGGAGATCGGCATGACGGTGCTGCCGGTCGATCCGGAGCTGTCACTGCAGGTGATGCCGGTGGCGCGTTACCCGATTTGGGCGGTGGCGCAGGCAGGCAGTTTCCAGAAGAACCGCAGTACCCTGCGTTGCGCGCAGCTGGACGGTATGCCGCTGGTGATGCTGAACAACGAATTCGGGCTCACCCGCAGCCTGCGCGGCAGTTTCCGCGAGCTGGGCATCGCGCCGCAGATCGTTGCGCAAAGCGGCCAATGGGATTGGCTGGTGGCGATGGCGCTGGCCGGCATGGGGACGGCCCTCTTGCCCGAACCGTTCATCCACCGGATCGCAACCGACCAGCTGCAGGCGGTGCGCCTGGTGGAGCCGGAGGTGCAGTGGCAGGTGGCGTATGTCACGCGTGGGGGCTACCTTTCGCATGCTGCGCGGGCTTGGATGGCGGTGAGTGAGGGCTTGTTTGCGGGGGGCAAGGGGTGAGCTTGCGTTTGTGGGTGTGTGGGTTTGGTGACTTGTTGACTATGTTTGGTTTGCAGTCTGATGCTTCATGTTTGCTAATGCCGCCTAGCTTTCTGATTTAACCCGTCATCCTGGCGAAGGCCGGGATCCAGTGTCGTTCGTTGCGCTTTTGCGGCACCAACATCTATCACTCAAGCTGCGTCAAGTTTCATCAGTAGCAGAACACGCAGACTCCCATTCAATTTAACCCGTCGTCCCAGCAAAAGCAGGGACCCAGCGTCGTTTGTTGCGCTTCACCGGTGCTTGTTGAGGCGCATTGGGTAGTCTGGTCTTGCTGCGTGCAGATGTACTGACTCTGTGCTTTTCTTTCTCCGGTCGGAACGGAGCGCCGGGGGCGGCCCGGCAGCCGCTCACTTTTCTTGCTTCGCCAAGAAAAGTAAGCAAAAGAAGGCGGCCCCTAAGTGCCAGCCCCTTCGGGGTACCCGTCGCAGCGCGCTGAAAAATGGGCAAGGCAAAGTCGCTGCGCTCCGGTTGCCTTGCTGATCCATTTTTCACCGCACTCCGCCGGCTGGCCCACAAGGGGAAACCCGGCCGGCTCGCCTGCGGCATCGCATGCTTGCTGCTCGCCTGCGACATCGATGTATTGGCTCGCTATCTCATGCAATCCGTCGTCCCTGCGAAAGCAGGGACCCAGTGTCGTTCGTCGTGCTTCCTCGATTGTTGTTCTGGGCGGGTAGTCTGGTCTTGCTGCATGCGGATGTACTGGCTTCATTCTTTCTTTCTCCGGTCAGAACGGAGCGCCGGGGGCGGCCCGGCAGCCGCTCACTTTTCTTGCTCCGGCAAGAAAAGTAAGCAAAAGAAGGCGGCCCCTAAGTGCCAGCCCCTGCGGGGTTCCCGTCGGAGCGCGCTGAAAAATGGACAAGGCAAAGTCGCTGCGCTCCGGTTGCCTTGCTGATCCATTTTTCACCGCACTCCGACGGCTGGCCCACAAGGGGAAAACCGTCCGGCTCGCCTGCGGCATCGCTTCTGCTCATCCTCGCCTTCGGCTTCGCACGGGCTCTCGGCTCCGCCTTCGAGGCGGCAAGGTGCAGTGGATAAGACATTTGGCCATTGCAAGCCCCGCAATGCCCCCGGCGCTCCGTTCCGACCGGAGAAAGAATGAAGCCAGTACATCCGCATGCAGCAAGACCAGACTACTCAATGCATACGATCGAAGCAGATCATTCGCAAACCGACTGCAACATAAGAACTTAAGTCATACAGCGAATGCCCCCCTCTTCCTATACTCCCCCTTGCCGACACCCGTCGCGTCCGCCGGTCGCGGCGGCGGAACCGGAATGACGCTGCTGCGGGAATAAAGCCGCGCGGGCGTCGGCGCTCCATCGAATTCCCCAACACGCCCCTCTCCCTCCATAGCATGCCGTCGCCGCTATCGACATCCGGTCGCTCCGTCGACCGTTTTCCTTTCCATTTCCTCCATGCTCCCTGGCGACGCTTGCGCCTGCAGCTGGAGCGCTGGCGCGCGCATTTCCCGCTGCGCAACGCCAACCTCTCCGAAGGGCTGCGTGCGGCGTGCGGGGCCAGCGCGATGTTGTTGCTGGGCGAGTGGTTGGGCAATCCCTTGTTTTCTTGGGCGGCGATCGGCGCCTTCCTGACGTGCCTGGCCGACAGCGCCGGGTCCAACCGCGCGCGCCTGGTGTCGATGGGCGGCTTTGCGTTGGCGTCGACGCTGGGTGGTATGCTGGCCGCAAGCGCCGCGGGCGTGAGTGTCGAGACGGGGTTGCTGGCGATCACCGCCTGCGCCGGCGTGGCCGGGTTCTCGCGGGTGTACGGCGCCGCCGCCGGGTTGGTGCTGATGCTGGCAGCCGGGGTGTCGGCCATCATGGCCGATGCGCCGGTGGTGTTGTGGCCGTTCGGTCATAGCCATGTGCTGATCTATTTCGCCGGTTGCCTGTGGGCCATGCTGCTGGGGTTGACGGTATGGCGCATCCATCCCTTCGCGCCGGCGCGAAAAGCGGTGGCGCGGGTGTATGGCACCTTGGCCGAATTGGCGGCGGTGGCGGCTTCCAGCGAAGACGGCGAGCCCAGGCCCCAGGCGCAGCTGGCGCACGTGGCCGAACTGGCTGCGCATACGCGCCGCCATGCGCGCTTCGATATCGCCACCGCACGTCGCGCGGTGGATGCCGTGGCAGCTGAGCGCACCGAGTCGCGTCGCCTGTACGAGAACCTGCTGGTGCGACTGGCGCGCGCCGGCGAGCTGCTCGATTGCATCACCGTGCTGGCCGACCTGCGTCTGACGCATTACCAGGAGCCCGACGCGCGGCGCCGCACCTCGCGCGTGCTGGCCGCCATCGCGCAGCTGCTGCAGGGCATGCAGCGCGCCATGGCCGCCGGCGAGCCGATTGCGGCCGACGACGACGCACGCATCATGCTGCGCCTGCGCCAGCTGGTGGCGCGCCTGCCCAGCGGCGCGGGCCGCGTGCTGCAGTTGGTCGAGGCGCCGTTGGCGGCCGGCGTTGCCGCTGGCGATCCGGTCGGCCTCAAGCAGGCCGCGCGCGAGACCGAGGCGCAGCCGCATGGCTTGCCTGCCCTGCTGCATCGCCTGCGCGCGCTGTGGCGCAAGGCCGCGCTGCACGCCAACGCCGGCTCGGCCGAGCTGCATCACGCCTGGCGCTGCGCCGCCGCGGCCGGGATTACTTACCTGATCGTGCATCTGCTGGAGCTGCCCTTCGGCTACTGGGCCACCATGGCCACCATGCTGGTGATGCAGCCGACCGTGGCCGACAGCTGGTCGCGCAGCATGGAGCGCGCCGTCGGCAGCGTGGTCGGCGGCGCGCTGGCGATCGCCTTGTGTCTGGTGGTGCATTCGCCGCTGGCGCTGGCCGCGCTGGTGTTTCCGCTGACGGTGCTGACCATGGCCCTGCGTCCGGTCAGCTACGGCCTCTACGCCACCTTCTTGACGCCGGTGTTCGTGCTGGTGGCCGACGTTGCCACCGATCCCGCGCTGCAGCTTGCCAACGCCGCGCTGCGCGCCGGCAACAATGTCATCGGCGCGGCCGTGGCGGTGGCGGCCAGCTACCTGTTCTGGCCGCGTCGCCAGGGCGGTGACGCGCACGGGCAACTGTGGCGCATGGTGCAGCTCAACCTGGCCTATCTGATCGACGCGGTGCAGGCCGGCCACGCCCCTGGCGAACTGGCGCGCATGCATGCCCATCGGCGCGACGCTTGCGTGGCCAATGTCGAGGCCGGCCTGCTGTTGCAGCGCTTGCTGCGCGAGCGCGCCTGGTCAGACCGCGCCGGCGGCGCCGGGCGTACCGCAGTCGCCTTGTCGCGACGGCTGGCGGCGGCCGCCAGCCATTTGTGGACGCATCCGCAGCCGGCCGCGCCGGAGTTGCAGCAATGGCTGCAGGAGATGGGCGCCGCCCTGCAAGCGCATGACGCGGCCGCGCTGCACGAGCTGGCGCGTCGCCGTCCTGCCCCGGTGCAGCTGGCGCAGGCCGATTCGGTCGAGACGCTATGCCTGCTGGTGGCGGCATTGTTGCCCGCGGAAAAATAAGCGGAAACAAAATCTCCCTTCCCGGTTCGAACGCGAAAACGGCAAGCCACGATGGCGATGCCGTGCTGACAACATGAAAAGGGAAGCGATGAACCTGGATTTTCTCTACAACATGAACGAAGGACCGTTGCGCTCCGGCCTGATCGTGCTGGGCGTGGCGCTGGTATCGGTGGTGGTGGCGGTGATCCTGCACCGGCTGGGTACGGCGCTGGTGCGGCGTATCGCGCGCGGTCATCCGTTCACCACCACTGCCACCGAGGTCGCCTACAACTCGGGGCGCACCTGCCTGATCCTCTTCATGCTGCGCTTGGTGCTGACCGGCGCGCCGGACAATACGCCCGGGCTGACCTCGATTTCCTATCTCACCTCGGTGGCATTGATCCTGGCATTGACCTGGTTCTTGATGCGCTGCGTGAAGTCGGTCAGCGTCACCGTGGTCAAGTTGCATCCCTACGACATCGCCGACAACCTGAAGGCGCGTCGCATCCTCACCCAGACCCGGGTGCTGTCGCGCAGCGCCTATTTCCTGATTGCCCTGCTGGGCCTGTCGTTCGTGCTGTTGACCTTGCCCGGCGCGCGCCAGTTCGGCGCCAGCCTGCTGGCCTCGGCCGGGGTGGCCGGCATCGTCGCCGGTATTGCCGCCAAGCCGGTGCTGGGCAACTTCTTCGCCGGGCTGCAAATCGCTTTCTCCCAACCGATCAGGCTCGACGACGTGCTGATCGTCAAAGGCGAATGGGGGCGCGTGGAAGAGATCACCGGCACCTTCGTGGTGGTGAAGATCTGGGATGAACGACGCATGATCGTGCCGCTGCAGTGGTTCATCGAAAATCCGTTCGAGAACTGGACGCATACCTCGGCCACTATCCTGGGCACGGTGTTTCTCTGGCTGGATTATTCAGTGCCCGCCGGGGCAGTGCGCGCCGAGTTCGAGCGGCTGGTGAAGACCTTGCCGCTGTGGGACAAGCGTGTCTGCGTGATGCATGTCACCGACGCCGACCAGCGCTGCATGCAGGTGCGCCTCTTGGTGTCGGCCATCGATTCGGGCAGCGCCTTCGACCTGCGCTGCCAGATCCGCGAGCACATGATCGGCTTCATCGCGAAGAATTACCCGCACGCCCTGCCGCGCCTGCGTGCCGAGGTCGAGGCGCGCAACGACGCGGATGCGCTGGACACGGTCGTGGCCGGCTCGCCCAAGGAAAGCCTGGGCTGACCACGGCAACAAACCAAAAAAATGGAAGACAAAGAGGTAGGCGGACCACATTACTGGCGACCGAGGGGAGAGATCGTCGCTGCGAGCGTGTTATGACCTATTTCATCCCCCGCGTTCGGATGAGAAGGGATGCAGTGCAAGGCGCGATGCGCAGCGTAGGGTGGCGCCCTACGCAAGCGTTGCAACGCGGCAATGCGCCCTTCTCATCCGAACCCTGCGGGCAGCTCCGGCAAGGGGCTGCCTGCGGCGTTGCATCTCCTTGCCGTAGCACCGCTACGGCGCGTCGACGCGCCTTGCATGCAACCCCTTGCCGAAGCTGCGCGGGGGATGAAATAGGTCATAACACGCTCTGGCCCGCCTGGGGAGATCGTGGCACGCCGGGATCGCCGGCGTCCGGTGCGCGCGGCGCTTGTGGCGCCGGCGCGGTACTGCATCAATCTTGCTGCTGAAGGTGTTGCATCATCGCGGCAGGGTCGCGGATGATTACAGGGCGTTGCTGTTGCTGTTGCTGATGGCCTGATCTTGCGAACGGGCTTGTTGCAGTTCGTCCTTCACTTGCTGACGGGTCAGCACCGAGTGGAAAGGCTTGTCGGCCGGGTATTGGTCGCTGACGACGATCTCGCCGTTGTCGCGGGCTTGCTTGAGCTCGGCGACCACGTCGGCGCGGGTCTTGGTCGACACGAACTTCTTGTCGGTCGGGTCTTGATAACGGTCGGTGACCAGGATTTCGCCGTTGGCGCGGGCTTGTTGCAGCTCGGCGATCACTTCGGCACGGGTCTTGGTCGACACGACGGGGGTTTCCGGCGGGTAAGCCACTTCAGCCATGGCGGCGCCAACGGCGGTGGTCAACAGCAGGCCTGCAAACAGGTTCTTGGCAATGTTCTTGGTGTTCATGATCGTTTCCTTGTGAGAGATAGGATGTGCGATTCAGCCCGGCCCGACGTTTGTGGATCAGTCGCTTTTCGCTTTCATCGTGAAACCAAGTTTAGGGATTGCAGGCGTTCAGAAAAAGGCTCTAAACCGGAATACATAATTCCCAAAACCAGAACAATCAATTTTTTCGTACAGCATGGGTCGTATCCGGAACACCATCGGATGTCGTGGCGACCATGGCGGATTTCAATGGAAGATCTTTAAAATCGATCGGAAACCCTTTTAAATAAAGGGTTTGTCCATTCTCAAAAACTCGCCCGGGATTGCCTCGTCGACAATTCCTTGAGATGACGCAATGCGGAAACTATCGGCCCGATACAAAATGACAATGAACTTGTTCAATGGATTTGAGCAAGTTTTTCAAGCTTTCGTTGTATAAGATAAGATATAACGAAATGCGGATCAGCACCCGATCGCGCATCAGGCGCACGCGCTGCGCCCTGCCCCGCTCTTCTCACTTTCCGTTCGCCGCCACCGCCATGAAAACCGCCCTCGCCCTCCGCCACGTCGCCTTCGAAGACCTGGGTCAGCTCGCGCCCCTGTTGAAGAAGAACGGTTACCAGGTCAGTTACTTCGACGTCGGCGTCGACTCCTTCGCCCACGTCTCGCCGCTGGACGCCGATCTGGTGATCGTGCTGGGCGGCCCCATCGCCGTCTACGACACCGCGCAATATCCTTATTTGCGCGCCGAGATCGCGTGGTTGCGCGCACGCCTGCTGGAAGACCTGCCCACCCTGGGCATCTGCCTGGGCGCGCAACTGATGGCGGCGGCGCTGCATGCGCGCGTCTATCCCGGCACCTCCGGCAAGGAGATTGGCTGGGGCCCGCTGCGCGCGGGCGCGCATGCCGTCGAGTTGCCCTGGTTCCACCAGCTGGTGGGCCAGGACACACGCGTGCTGCACTGGCACGGCGACACCTTCGACTTGCCCGAGGGGGCGCGCCATCTGGCTTCCTCCGCGCAGTACCCGAACCAGGCCTTCGCCTGGGGCGAGAATTGCCTGGCGCTGCAGTTTCATCCGGAGTTCGATGTGCGCATGGTGGAGCGCTGGCTGATCGGTCATGCGCACGAGATTGCGCACACGCGCAACATCAGCCTGGCCGGCCTGCGCGCCGATGCCGAGCAATACGGCCGCTCCTTCGAGGCGGCCTCGCAGCATTTCTGGCAAGGCTGGCTGCGCAGCCTGAACGGGAACAAGGAAGAGATGCGGCGCACGGCCTGAGGCATTGTGCCCGGCCGTGCGCGCAGGAAGGCTCAGGCCGACGGCGTGAGCTGCAGGGGCTGCGGCGTGATGTCGCGTTCGGGCTGACCGTGACGCGCAGCGCCGGCGGCCACCACCGGCGTGCCGAGACGGAACTTGCGGCCGGCATCGGCCAGCTTTTGCGCCTGTGAGCGCAGCATGTCGGAGGTGGCGGTGGCCTCTTCCACCAGCGCCGCGTTCTGTTGGGTGGCGTCATCGATTTCGGTGACGGCGCGGCTGATCTGCTCGATGCCCGAACTCTGCTCGCGGCTGGCCACCGAGATCTCGCCCATGATGTCGGTCACGCGCTTGATGCTCTCGACCACGTCGCCCATGGTGGCGCCGGCCTCGTTGACCAGCTTGCTGCCGGCGTCCACTTTCTCCACCGAATTGTCGATCAGCTGCTTGATCTCCTTGGCTGCGGCCGCCGAGCGCTGCGCCAGCGAGCGCACTTCGGACGCCACCACCGCGAAGCCGCGGCCCTGCTCGCCGGCGCGCGCCGCTTCCACTGCCGCGTTCAGGGCCAGGATATTGGTCTGGAAGGCGATGCCGTCGATCACGCTGATGATGTCTACGATCTTGTTGGACGAGTGATTGATTTCGCTCATCGTCTGCACCACCTGCGACACGACGCCGCTGCCCTTCTTGGCCACGTCGGATGCGTCCATCGCCAGCTGGTTGGCCTGCTGCGCGTTCTCGGCGTTCTGCTTGACGGTGGAGGTGAGTTCTTCGATAGAGGCAGCGGTCTCTTCCAGCGAGCCGGCCTGCTGCTCGGTGCGCGAGGACAGGTCGAAGTTGCCCGAGGCAATCTCGCCGGCGGCGGTGGTGATCGACTCGGTGCCGACCTGCACTTCGCTGACGATGCTGCGCAAGGAATTATTCATCTCGCCGAGCGCGCGCATCAGCTCGGCAATCTCGTCGCGCCCCTTTTGCTCGATGTGCGCCGACAGGTCGCCGGCGGCCACCATCTTGGCAACGTCCAGCGCGCGCTTGAGCGGCGCCGTGATGCTGCGTGAAATGATCACCACCGCCACCGCGCCGATGGTCACCAGCAGCACGCTCAACAACACCATCAGCTGCATGCTGCGCTCGCTGCTGGCGTCGATGTCGGCCGCCAGCTTGTCGATGGCATTGCGCTGCTCGGCCAACAGATTGTTCACCTTCCCGCCGTAGTCTTTGGCGGCCGGCTCGAAGACCTCCTTGTAGGCCTTTTCGGAGGCCGCGGCGTCGCCGGTCTTGCGGGTATTCATCACCAGTTCCTTGGAGGCCTGGTATTTCTTGCGGGCCTCGATGATAGTCGCCATCAGCGCCTTCTCTTCATCCGAGGACAGCAGCGGCTCGATCTTCTTGATGATGGCGCTGCCGCTCTTGACGCTCTGGTCGATGTCGTCCTTGAAGGTGTTGGAGAGCTCGGCGTCGCTGCTGCGCGCGATCATCGAGGTGCGCACCACCGCCGAATAGGTCAGCACGAACCAGTCGGCCACCAGGCGTTCCTTGGCCAGCGGTATTTCCATCATCTGGCGCGTCGCGTCGGCGTTCTTGCGCGCGTTGTACAGCGCCATCGAGGTGGACAGGATGGCCAGCACCAGCACGAGCGCGAAGCCGAAGGTGAGGCGGTTGGAGATCCGCATGTTGGAAAGGATTTTCATGGTGTCTGCCGAATAAAAAGGACTCGCGCCCGGGTCTCTGGATTATTGTTATTGGTTGTTATTCGACGTCGCCGGCGAGGCCGCGCACATCGCCGGTTGGCAGTGTGCGACGACGCTTGCGGGTGCCAGTCCAGATTACTGGCTTTTGAGGGCTGCGGGAATAGGTGGAAACCACGTAATCACGCAAAGTCTGTCAATTGCCGCGAGGCATGTGGCGATGCTGCCATGCGTCAAGCGTAGCGGCGCCGTTGCGGCGTGAGAATGTCGATAAAGCACACGGCTTCTCGCGCGCAACTTCTCAATTGACGGGATCGTTGGTGGGGGTATCGGCTGGACGCGGCGACGCGCCGATTCGCAGCGTCGCCGCAAAGACGGGATGCCGTGCGGCATCCCGTGAGGCGGTGCGTCAGGCTTGCGGCGCCAGCCCCGCGCGCAGACCCATGACCCGGGACAGCGCGCGCGTGCCGGCGTCGAAGTCGTCCTGCTCCATCGCCTCGTCCGGATTGTGGCTGCCGTTGCCGTTGCGCACGAACAGCATGGCCGTCGCGATGCCCTGGTTGGCGAACAGCGCCGAGTCGTGGCCGGCGCCGCTGGGCAGGCGGCGGTGCGACAGTTGCAGCGCCTGCGCGGCGGCCTGCAGTTCATCCTGCAGCGCCGCGTCCATCTGCGCCGGCTGGCTGCCGGTGCGCTCGCCCAGTTCGAAGCGCACGCCGTGTTTCTTCTCGGCGATCGCCACCGCCTCCATCAGGTGACGCTCCATGCGGTGCAGGCTGTCGGTGCTGCGCGAACGAATGTCCACGCCGAAGCTGGCCCGCCCCGAGACCTTGCTGATGTCGGCCTGCTGTGCGTCGGTGAAGACCTGGCCGAAGGTCAGCGTCAGCTCCTCCCCTTCCCGTTCCATCTGCGCCCAGTCCTGCTGCAGGCGCGCGATGACTTCCGCCAGCGCCACCACCGCGTCATGGCGGTGGCTGCGCGGCGTCGCGCCCGAGTGGGCATAGTCGCCCAGCACGCGCGCGTGGCGGTAGCGCAGGCTGCCGCAGATGCCGGTGACCACGCCGACTTGCTCGCCGGCTTCCACCAGCACCGGTCCCTGCTCGATGTGCAGTTCGAGGAAGCAGGCGATGCGTCTGGCGTTCAGGTGCGCCTCGCCGCCGGCGATGCCTTCGGGGCGGCCGCCGCATTCGATCAGGTGATCGCGCAGGCTGCGTCGCGTGTCCAGGCGCAGGATATCGAGCGCGTCCGCGCCCAGCAGGCCGAAGGCCGATTTGCTGCCGATGTAGGAGACCGGGAACCAGGCGCTCTCTTCCGCGCGCACGCCCATCACGGTGACGTCGCATTGCGGCTGCACGCCGGCCGCGACCCAACCGGCCAGCACCGAGAGGCCGGCCACCACGCCGGCGGCGCCGTCGTAGTTGCCGCCGCGCGGCACGGAGTCCAGGTGCGAGCCGGTCATGACGGCCGGCGCGCTGCGGTCGCGGCCGGGCAAGGTCATGTAGAGATTGAGCGCGGCGTCGGTGCTGACTTCCAGGCCCAGCGTGCGCGCCGTCTGCGCCATCAGCTGGTGCGCGCGTTGCTCGCCGGCGCCGTAGGTGTCGCGGGTGATGCCGTGGGCGTCGCCATTGAGTTGGTCGCTGTCGCGGCGCAGCTGCTGGAACAGCCGGCGCGCCAGTTGCAGGTCGGGTTCGGCCAGGGGGAGGGTGGCCGCGGTCTTGGTATGCATATGTGCTTCCGTGAGTGCTGATAGCGATAAGGCGGATGCGAAGGGAGACGCTGCGGGCATTCTGCACCAAATCAGGCGGGCGCCGCTTCGCGCGCTGACGGCAAGCAATAGTCATGCCGCAAGGCAAGCGCGGCATTGGCGTTCCCGCGTGCTGGGGAGAGTTCTGCATCGTTACTTTCGGTTGCATTCCTGACCTGCGCTTGCAATTGCGCCTGAACCTCGTAGGCCAAACCGCTTTCTCAATCGTGTGGGCTGTTGTCAAGCGCATGCCGCTGCGGCACCGGTATGCGTCGACGGCGGCCCGCAGCGCCGCTCCAGGGAACGCAGGGAGTGCGCTGCCAGACCGCGCATTCGCCATTTCGGACCGGCGTTTGCGTCATCCGGGAGGTCGAAAATCAGACCTTGTCTGACATGTCGGCAAGTCGGATTTGCCTATAGTGGGCGCACGGACTTTCCGCTTTTCATTTGACGCCAAGGAGGTAAAACATGAACGCAAACAAGATGAAAGCACGTCATATCCTGATCCCGTCCCTGTTGATGGCTCTGGCCGGCGGCGCCATGGCGCAAAGCGCCCCTGCAACGTCGGCCGTGCCGTCCAACGATCCGTTCGTCCAGAAGCGTCAGGCCGATGCCGACGCCAAGGCCGAATACAAGGCTCAGAAGAAGGCTGCGAAGGCTGAATACAAGGCTGACAAGAAGGCTGCCCGCGCTGATCTGAAGCAGGAGAAGAAGGACTCGACCGCGCAGCGTAACGAGCAGCTGGCCAACTCCCCTGCTCCCAAGCCCAGCACGCCTTGATCGTGCATGAAGATTGACCTTGAGGATGGCGCGCCACGCGAACGGCGCGCCAGGAAAAAAGCCGGATTGCATCTGCATCCGGCTTTTTTCTTTGGTATTTCATTTGGTAGCCGTTTGCATCACCGTTATCGTGCCGGCAGGTTCAATTGCTGCCCTGCCGCCACAAGCGCCGCGCCAGCCATCCCGCCGCCAGCGCCTGCAGCAGCATGAAGCCCGCCACCGCGTTCCAGCCGGAATGCTCCCAAAACCAGCCCCCTACTGAACCGAGGATGCTGCCGCCGAGATAGTAGGCCAGCAGGTAGAGCGAGGCGGCGTGTCCCTTGCCGGTGACGGCCATGCGGCCGACCCAGCTGCTGGCCGCCGAGTGGGTGGTGAAGAAGCCGATGGTGAGGCACACGATGCCGGCGATCACCAGTCCCAGCACCGAGCTGCAGGTCAGGAGCAGGCCCAGGCAGGAGATCCCAATGCCGGCCGCCACCAACGGTGCGCGTCCGAAACGGTCGGCCAGCGCGCCGGCCCACGACGACGAGACGATGCCGAAGATGTAGGCGCTGAAAATCAGCCCGGTGGCAGTGGCCGACAGCGAGAACGGCGCACCCATCAGGCGAAAGCCCGCGTAGTTGTATGAGGTGGCGAAGATGCCCATGGCCAGCGCGCCGATGCCGAACACCAGCGGCAGGCGACCGTGCGCGAAGTGGCCGCGCCACAATGCCAAATGGTCGCGCATCTTCAGCACACCGTTGCGCACGAAATTGCGTGAAGCAGGCAGCAACAGCACAAAGGCCACCGCGAGCGCGAGGTCGAGCGCGCCGATGGCCAGCATGGCGCTGCGCCAGCCGAAGGATTCGGCCAGCATGCTCATCGCCACCCGTCCCATCATGCCGCCGAAGGCATTGCCGCTGACATACAGACCCATCGAGAAGCCCAGGCCGCTGTGGTCGATTTCCTCCGACAGGTACGCCATCGCCACCGCCGGTACGCCGCCCAGCGCGAAGCCTTCCAGCGCGCGTGCGGCCAGGATCATGTGCCAGCTCGGCGCCACTGCCGCCAACAGGTTGCAGCAGGCTGCCACCGCCATCGAGGCGAACATCAGCTCCTTGCGGCCGTAGCGTTCCGAGACAATGCCGGCCAGCGCGATCGACAGCGCGAGCAGGGCGGTCGACAAGGACAGCGCCAGCGAGGCGCCGGCGGCGCCGACGTTGAACTCGCGGGCGAATTCCGGCAGCAGCGGCTGCACGCAGTACAGCAGCGAGAAGGTAGCGAAGCCGGAGCAGAACAGCGCCAGCGTGATGCGGCGATACGCGGCCGAGCCGCGGATGGCGCCCTGCGCGGAACGCGGGGCAGAGGCGGAAGCGGGGCGCTGGCCGGCCTGGGCAGGCTCGGCGGATTTGGACAGGGACTGCATGGGGGACTTCCTTGCCGGCGCGCGGAGAAGGGCAGGGCGCCGTTGCTGTTGATGACGCCGCCAGTCTGGAAGAAATCAGATATATTGTCCAATATATATCAGTGCCTATCTCCATCTACAAAACAGATACCATGGAACTTCGCCATCTCCGTTACTTCCTTGCCGTAGCCGACCAGCTCAGCTTCACGCGCGCCGCCGAAAAGGTCGGCATCGGCCAGCCGCCGCTGTCGATGCAGATCAAGGCGCTGGAGGAGGAGGTCGGCGCGCCGCTGTTCCGGCGCACCTCGCACGGGGTCGAGCTGTCCGAGGTCGGCGCGATCTTCCTGCCGCATGCGCACAAGGCCGTGGCGGATGCCGAGCAGGCGTTGCGCGCGGCGCAGCAGGCGGCCAGCGGCGAGGTCGGATTGCTGCGCATGGGTTTCACTTCCTCGGCGGTGTTCCACCCGCTGGTGTCGCACTCGCTGCAGCAGTTCCGCGAGCGTCATCCGGGCCTGGAGATCTCGCTCAGCGAGGGCATCACCGAGCAGCTGCTGGCCGACATTGCCGGTTCGCAGCTCGACGCCGCCTTCGTGCGCATCGTCACCACGCCGTCCGAGGAGCTGGGCGTGGTCGAGCTGCCGGCCGAAAAGCTGAAGGTGGCTTTGCCGCGTTCGCACGCGCTGGCGCGACGCAAGTCGTTGCGGCTGGAAGACCTGGCGCAGGAAAAATTCATCATGGTTCCGCGCGGCAAAGGTTCGGCGCTGTACGACGGCATTTTCAGCGCCTGCCAGGCGGCCGGCTTTGACCCGCAAGTGATCCAGCTGGCGCCGCAGCTGACCTCGGCGATCAACCTGGTGGCGGCCGGCCTCGGTATTTCCATCGTGCCCGAGGCGATCGAGCAGGTGCAGCTGGCGCAGGTACGCTACATCGAGATCCGCGAACCGGCGCCGCGCGCGCAGCTGTCGCTGGCCTATCACCGGCAGTCGATCGCGGCGACGCGCTTTGCCGCACACCTGCAGCGCTCGTTGCGGCGCGCGGGCGGGGCGGTCGAGTAGGATGTGGGGAAGGGCGCGCGCTCAGCGCGTCTTGAACTGGTCCAGCACCGAGTTGGCCTGTTCCAGGAAGGCGGTGGGATATTCCTCCACCAGTTTTTCCAGCGCCGGGATCATGCGTTCGAGCGCAATGGTCAGCGCGATGTCGCTGATCTCCTCGCCCCACAGCACCTTCTGCACGAAGGCGGCCGGGCCGATCTCGGAGATCAGGCGCATGCTCATCTGCCGCTCCAGGGTATCGGTGCGGGGGCCGAAGACCTCTTCGAAGATCTGGGCGATGGCGTTTTCCAGGCGTCGACGGAAGGCCTCGACGTCCTCGATCAGCGAAGGGGCATCCTCCGGCGGCGGCAGTTGTCCGCGCTCGATCAGATCGCGCGCTTCCTCGGCCATGCGGCTCAGCTCCTGAACATGCAGCGTCAGCGCGCTGATCTCGTCGATCAGCGTGCGCAGGCGCAGCTGTTGCGGCATCTCGGATTCGGCTGAACCCGTCGGTGATGAACTCATCTGGTTGTTATGCTCAGGAGCCGGCCGGGCCGGAGCTCCTTGCTGTATCAATCTGCCGACAATACCGTTCCCTCGCGGTCTCGTCGCTTTTCGGGCGCTTGGCTCGACGCATTTGCGCGCCGCGGCTGGGCATCCCGACCCTTGTGGTTAATTTCTGTAAGGCAATAGACGGAAGTATATTGCGATGCGGAAAATTTCGCATGGGAATTTTCGCCTGTTCGGCGAAGAAGCCCAGAAGATCACGGTAATTATTGCCTGGATAATAAAAGAAAAGCATGGGTTTGCGTTTCTTCTTGCCATCTTTATCAGGTTTTTTTTGTCGGATCGGTGCATCTGTTGAAACGAGATCGGGCGCTGCGTCATATTGACGCAGCGGCTCCCGCCGTGGGACTTGGGCCGGGCGCGTGTGGGCGCAGGCTTATATAATGAGAATGCTTATCGATTCAATTTCCTCATTTCCCAACGCCATGCGACTGTCCGAACTAGCCAGGGGCGCTTCCGCCATTGTTGATCACGTCGCAGACGTCCACGCCGCCGACGCGGTGGCGGGCCGCCTGCGCGACCTCGGATTCGTCAACGGCGAACCGGTGCGCATTGTCGCGACCGCGCCTTGGGGCGCCGACCCGATCCTGGTGCAGATCGGCTCCACCCGTTTTGCGCTGCGTCGCGCCGAGGCCGATCGCGTGCGCCTGCGCATAGAGGCGGCGTGATGAGCGCGGCCCTCAACATCGCCCTGGTAGGCAATCCCAATTGCGGCAAGACTGCGCTGTTCAACCAGCTGACCGGCGCGCGCCAGAAGGTGGCCAATTACGCCGGCGTGACGGTGGAACGCAAGTCCGGCAGCTTCACCGCGCCCTCCGGACGCGCGGTGCGCGTGGTGGACTTGCCCGGCGCCTACAGCCTGCAATCGGTCAGCCCCGACGAACGCGTCACCCAAGCGGTGCTGCAGGGCAGCTATCCGGGTGAGGCGGTGCCCGACCTGATCGTCTGTGTGGCCGATGCCACCAACCTGCGGCTGCACTTGCGCTTTGTGCTGGAAGTGCGCCGCATGGGGCGACCGATGGTGCTGGCGCTGAACATGATGGACGCCGCCGCGCGGCGCGGCATCGCGGTCGATACTGCGGCCCTGGCGCAGCGCCTGGGCATGCCGGTGATCCAGACCATCGCGGTCAAGAGCGGCGGCGCGCAGGCGCTGATTGCCGCCATTGACGGCGCAGAGCTGCCGCCGGCCCCGGTCGCCGACACGCTGGACGACCTGCACGCCGAAGTGCGCGCCATCCTGACCGCCACCGTGGTGATGCCGCGCGCCACCGATCGCCGTGACGACGCGCTTGACCGCGTTGCGCTGCATCCGGTGCTGGGCGTGGCGTTGCTGGCGCTGGTGATGTTCCTGGTATTCCAGGCGGTGTATGCGATCGGCAAGCCGATGACCGATGCCATCGCCGATGCCTTCGGCACGCTGGCCGGCATGGCCGGTGAATGGCTGCCGGAGGGGCCGTTGCGCGGTCTGGTGTCGGATGGCTTGCTGTCCGGACTGGGCACGGTGCTGGGCTTCCTGCCGCAGATCCTGGTGCTGTTCTTCTTCATACTGGTGCTGGAAGAATCCGGCTACCTGCCGCGGGCGGCGTTCCTGCTGGACCGGCTGATGGTGTCGGTCGGCCTGTCCGGGCGCTCTTTCATCCCGCTGCTCTCCAGCTTTGCCTGCGCCATTCCCGGCATCATGGGCACGCGCAGCATCACCGACCCGCGTGACCGGCTGGCCACCATCCTGGTGGCGCCGTTGATGACCTGCTCGGCGCGCCTGCCGGTGTATGCGCTGCTGATCGGCGCGTTCATCCCGCACCGCCCGGTGCTGGATGTGTTCAACCTGCAGGGTGTGGCGCTGTTCTGCCTGTATGTGGCCGGCATCGCTGCCGCCATGTTCGTGGCGTGGGTCGCCAAACGCATCCGTCGCACCCAGCAGGAACGCGCGCTGCTGATGGAGCTGCCGTCCTATCGCCTGCCCAAGTGGCGCGACGTCGGCATCGGCCTGTGGGAGCGCGGCAGCATCTTCCTGAAGCGCCTGACCGGCGTGATGCTGGCGCTGACCGTGCTGATGTGGGCCATCTGCACCTTCCCCGCGCCGCCGGCCGGCGCCACCGAAGCGGCCATCGATTATTCGCTGGCCGGCCACATCGGCCACACGCTGCAGTACGTGTTTGCGCCGCTGGGCTTCAACTGGCAGATCAGCTTGTCGCTGATCCCGGCCTTCGCCGCGCGCGAAACCGCAGTGGCCACGCTGGCCACCGTGTACTCGGTCGCCGGCGACGAAGGCGTGGGCCTGCAGCAGGCGCTGGCGGCACACATTTCGCTGGCCAGCGCGCTGTCGCTGATGGTGTGGTTCGCCTTCGCGCCGCAGTGCATGTCGACGCTGGCCATCATCCGCCGCGAGACGCAGTCCTGGCGCATGGTGGCGCTGTCCTTCGGCTACATGTTCGTGCTGGCCTACGCGGCCTCCTTCATCACCTACCGCGTCGCGGGGTGGCTGGCATGAGCACGCTGTGGTGGCAATACGTGATCGTCGCGCTGCTGGTGGCCGCCAGCCTCGTCTACATGGTGCGCAAGCTGGCGCCGGCGTTGTCGTGGCGCTGGCAGGCAGGGTTCGCGGCCTGGCTGCTGCGTCGCCGCTGGTCCCGCTGGCAGGCGCTGGGACGCCATCTGCTGCCGCCGCGCAGCACCGGCGGATGCGGCGGCGGCGCGTGTGACGGTTGCGGCGATGACGGCGACGCGCAAGCGCCGCTGGAACAGAAGATCACCTTCCATCGCCGGCGCTGATCCGCGCGCCTTGATGCCTCAGTCCTTTTTCTTCCCCGGGCGCGTCGCCGACTTCTTCACTTCCACCTGATGCGCGGCGACCGGCTTGCCGTCGGCGCCCAGCGGCTGCATGCGCGGGAGCGCCTTGCCGCTCTTTTTCTCCACCAGCTTTGAATGGCCTTCGCCCGGCGCGAACAGGTATTGCTCGCCCCACTGGCGCAACCCGATCACCACCGGCAGCAGCGCCTCGCCCATCCCGGTCAGCTCGTATTGCTGGTAGGCGCTGCCGTCCGCAGCCGGCGCGCTGTCCAGGATGCCGGCGTCCACCAGCTTCTTCAGGCGATCGGCCAGGATGTTGCGCGCCACCCCCAGGTTGTCGCGGAACTCGCTGAAGCGGGAGAGGCCGTCGAAGGCGTCGCGCACGATCAGAAGCGCCCAGCGGTCGCCGATCAGTTCCAGCGCCCGTCCCGTGGGGCAATGCTCGGCATAGCGAGGGTGTTCGATGTCGGCGGGTGTCTTGATGGCTGGCATGGTGGAGGGGCGGGGTAGTTTCCTGCGATGTTAGCAAAGCGGACGCGGCGGCTTCAAGGCAAGGCGACCGCGCTGCAATGTTGATAGGTTGCATTTTAAAACCACATTGGCATACACTGTCACGTAGTTTCAATTTGCAACCACAATGGAGGCCTCGCCATGTCATCCCTCATGTCGCCCGCCACGCCCGTCGCCGCCTGTTGCGATCCTCGCGATCCCTGTCATCGGCCGGTGCTCAGCCGCACGCGGATCCTGCTGTTCGCTGTCGCGGCCGGCATCAGCGTGGCCAATGTCTACTACGCCCAACCGCTGCTGGATGCGCTGGCGGCCGATTTCGGCATCGCCACCGCCGCAGTCGGCGGGGTGGTCACCGCCACCCAGGTCGGCTCGGTGCTCGCACTCCTGTTGTTGGTGCCGCTGGGTGACGTGCTGCCGCGCCGCCGGTTGATGCTGACGCAAGCGGCGGCACTGGTGCTGTCGCTGCTGGCGCTGGCGGGCAGCGCGTCACTATGGATGCTGCTGGGCGGGATGCTGCTGGCCGGCATGCTGGGCACGGCGATGACGCAGGGCCTGATCGCCTACGCCGCCGCTTTGTCGGCGCCGCAGCAACGGGGCGGCGTGCTCGGGGTGGTGCAGGCGGGCGTGATCACCGGGTTGTTGCTGGCCAGGGTGGCGTCGGGCGCGCTCGCCGATCTGGGCGGCTGGCGCCTGGTATATCTGTGTTCGGCCGCGTTGGTCGCGGTGCTGGCAATAGTGTTGGCGCGCATGCTGCCGCCGTCGCCTCACCCCGCCGCCGCAGTGGCCTATCCGCAGCTGCTGCGCTCGATGGCCGGATTGATGCGCCATGAGCGCAGCCTGCAGCTGCGAGGCGTGTTGGCCTTGCTGATGTTCGCCGTGCTCAATATCTTCTGGAGCGCGCTCGTGCTGCCGCTGTCGGCGCCGCCGTATTCGCTGTCACACGGCGTCATCGGCGCATTCGGCCTGGTCGGGGTCATCGGCGTTCTGGCCGGCGCGCGCGCCGGCAACTGGGCCGATAGTGGGTTTGCCCAGCACGCCACCGGCGCGGCCCTTTTGCTGCTGGTTGCGGCATGGTGGCCGTTATCCTTCACCGACGCCAGCCTGTGGGCGCTGGCCGGCGGCATCCTGGTGCTGGACATCGGCGCACAGATGATCCACGTCGCCAACCAGAGCCTGATCCTGCGCACCCGCCCGGAGGCCCACAGCCGCATGATCGGCTGCTACATGATGTTCTATGCGGTAGGCAGCGGCGCCGGTGCGCTGGCGGGTACGCACATGTACGCTTACGCAGGCTGGCGCGGCGTCTGTCTGCTGGGCTCGGCCGTCAGCCTGGCGGCCTTGGGCTGGTGGGTGGCCACGTTAAGGTGGATGCCGCGCGCCGGGGCGGCGGCGTAAAAAAGCCGGCTGCCTTGCGGCGCCGGCCTTGTTGTCGATTGCGTCCCGTCGTGCATTGAATTGCGATGCACGTCAATATCGTCAGTTCGGCCTGCGATAGCCGCTTGCGATCCAGCGCTCGGCGCTGTCGGCGCTCAGTTTGTAGTTCGGCGCGGTTTGCACCTTGGCCAACAGGTCGCCCATTTCGTCCCATGCGCTCAGGTCGGCGTAGGGGAAGTCCTCATCCGGCACGATGTCCAGCGTGACCTTGATGCGGCCCTCGGCGGTGTCGACGGTGATGTGCTTGTGCAATTGCGCATGCAGCTGCTGCTCGCTGCGGCGGCGGAACTCCGATGCGGTCTTGACCAGAGTATTGAAGGCTGACTTGTCCAGCGGCTTGGGGTTCTTCTTGTCACGGCCCATGGTCCAGGGGCCGATCAGCGCCGGTTCGCGCTCGCCGTCGCGTGTCATCTCGACGGCCCAGCCGTCGTCGTCTTCGTTCTTGATCACGCGCGCGGTCCAGCCTTCGTCGCGCCACAGCCGGGCATCGTGGATGGCGTCGTCGTCAGTGGAAAAGGTGTCGTTGTTGCTGTCAATCTCTTGCATCGTGGGTATGGGTATGTCGAATAGAACCGAACCGCCATCCGGATGTGGATGCGGGCGGCAGGAAGGATAGCAGCAGGAGCAGGGGAAGAGGCGACCCGCACCCGGCATTGAAGCGGGCGCAGGTCAATGGCAGCGTGACGGCCTCTTGCAGAGGCGCGGCTCAGTGCAGCTCTTCGGCCTCGAACCCGGCTGCGCGCAGGGCTTGCAGCACCTGGGCCAGGTGCGGGCGGCCGCGGGTTTGCAGCACCAGCTCGATGTCTACGTTCTGCGCCGCCAGCAGCGTGAAGGCGCGCTGATGGTGGACCTCGTCGATGTTGGCGCCGGCCTCGGCGACGATGCCGGTGATCTTGGCCAAGGTGCCGGGCACATCGCGCGAGCTGACCTTCACGCGCGCCAGGCGGCCGGCGCGCACCATGCCGCGCTCGATGATGGCGGTCAGCAGCAGCGGGTCGATGTTGCCGCCCGAAAGCACCAGGCCAACGCGCTTGCCGCGGAAGCGGTCAGGGTAGCGCACCAGGGCGGCCAGGCCGGCGGCGCCGGCGCCTTCCACCAGGGTCTTTTCAATTTCCAGCAGCATCAGCACAGCTTGTTCGATGTCGCCTTCATCCACCAGCAGCAGGTCGTTGACCTCGCGCGCGATGACTGCGCGCGTCAAGGTGCCGGGCGTACCCACGGCAATGCCCTCGGCGATGGTGCTGGTGCCCACCGGGTGGTCGGTGCCCTTGACGGCGTTGACCATGGTCGGGAAGCGGCGCGTCTGCACGCCGACGATATCGATCTCGGGTTTGATGGCGCGCGCGGCCACGGCCATGCCGGCCATCAGGCCGCCGCCGCCGATGGCCACCACCAGCGTGTCCAGATCCGGCACCGTCTTGAGCATCTCCAGCGCCACCGTGCCCTGGCCGGCGATGATGGCTTCGTCGTCATAGGGGTGGACGAAGGTCAGCTTTTCCTTCTCGGCCAGCTCATAGGCGTGGGCGCGCGCAGCCTCCAGCGTGTCGCCATGCAGCACGACTTTGGCGCCGAAGCCGCGGGTGCGTTCGATCTTCACGCCGGGGGTGAAGCGCGGCATGACGATGGTGGCCGGCAAGCCCAGGCGCTGCGCGTGATAGGCCACGCCCTGGGCATGGTTGCCGGCCGACATGGCGACCACGCCGCGGCTGCCGTCGCCGCTGGCGGCGACGTCCACCATCTTGTTGCAGGCGCCGCGCTCCTTGAAGGAGGCGGTGAACTGCAGGTTTTCGAACTTGAGGAATACCTGGGCGCCGACGATCTGCGAGAGCGTGCGCGACTCGACACAGGGCGTCTCCAGGATCTGGCCTTGCAACCGCTTGGCGGCTGCTTCGATGTCATTAAGCGTAGTCATCCGGCGATTGTAGAGCCATTGCACCGATTTGTAGCGTTTCAGTCATGCGCGCATGCAGGATGACCAGAAATCGACAGGTTGCTCCCCTTCGTTTTCATTCATCAAAAATTCAGCGCTCAAATGTGGGCGGCTATGAATCCGCGCGCAGGCATAGCGACGTTCTTGCTGCTGGGCTTGTTCGATGCATGCGGCGCATCAAAGCGCAGGTGCAGCATCGGACATGCCAATGTGGCAAGTCGTCGGACGCCGGGCGCATACCTTTATGCGCGAGATCAACGATAGAAAAATTCTTTTGAACTTACCATTGCGCTCGGCGGATGGGCCGACTAGAGTGAATTCTCCGTCGCACCGCAAGCCTGTATTTCCCGCCAACGTGGAAAGCGACACCCGGCCGGCAGCAGAAGGGCGCCAGGCCACCTCAAGCAGCAAGGCAACATCCCCCGCAAGCTTCTGCAGTTCTCACCAAGGAGACACGAATGAGCATCGCAACCCGGCATCCGGATGTCAGGCCATCCCCGCCACCGCCGTTCACGCCACTGGGCGGCCAGCGCGTCACTGCGCGCTATGAGCAGCGCACCTCGCCGCTGCTGTTGTCGCTGGTCGAACTCGACCCGCGTGAAGTCGTGGAAGGCGTCATGACCGAGAAAGGTTTCCTGGCCGCCGACGTGGTCCCGGTCGGCCCCATGCGCGAGGCTTGCCCGCATTGCCCGGGCGTGGCCCTGCAGCTGGTGCTGCGCCACCGCCATGTCAAACGCTCCCACCTGTTTTGCCGCGTCTGCACTCGTTGCTATGACGCATTGAACGACGGCGGCCATTCGGTATTGACGGTCTGAACGCCGGCGGATTTCTTCCCTCTCATTTCACTGCATGTGCGGGGCGCCATTTTTGGATGGTGCCCCGCGTCATTTTTCGCTCTGCAATGGCGGCGGTGCAGCATCGGCCGGCTTTTCCATTTCCCTGACCACCGCTTCCAGCATGGCCGTCAGGTCGCGCCGCATCAGCACACCGCCGAACAGGCCGGGCACATAGAAATCGGGCGCGATCAGCCCGGTGTAACGCAGCAGCACGCCTGGCCCGCCGGCGACGTCCCTCGGCTCAAGCTCCCAGCGCGCGTGGTACTTGCGCATGTTGCCGCTTTGCAGCGACATGTCGATGGCCGAGCTCGGCTGTTCCTGCACGCGCAGCACCAGGTCGATCGGCTGGCGGATGAACAGGAACTTGCCATAGCCGTGCTGCTCGACCAGGTGTTCGTTGGGCGCGGCATCGGGAAAGGGCAGCTCGCGCGAGGATTGCAGGTTGGGCACGAATTCGGCCAGCCGGTCATAGGCTGTCAGCACTTTCCAGGCGCGCGCGATGTCGGTGCGGGCATAGGCTTCGGCGCGCACGTCGAACTCGGCGCGGCCATCGACCCGGTTGGTGTTCACGCTGACCAGCGGCGGCGTCTGCGCAGCGGCGACGGCCGGCAGGAGCGTCGCCAGCACGGCGCACAGCAGCGACAAGGCGCGGCGCAAGGGGAGCGGATGTGGGACGGCTTGCCTGGTCGTCATGCGGGTCATGCGTGGAGGATGTGCTGGCGTGAAGGTCGGGATGGCGCAGCATACCGCAGATGCGGGCGCGGGTTGTTACGGCAGCATGTGATGCACGTATCGCCGGTATCGCATATGGAGCGCGTTATGCGTGGGGAACCCATGCCGTAGTGACATGCTCCATCGAAAGAAGTGTCATCGTCACGCTATCTCGCTCAAATGTCGCCATCAGGAGCCGTCATGCCCCGTTTGCCCTCTCGCCAGGATTTTCCCGTCCATCAGGTTCGGCGCTACTTGGAGCCCGGCCCCATCGTGCTGGTGTCCTCGGCCCACCGCGGGCAGCGCAACATCATGACCATGGGCTGGCATACCGTGATGGAGTTCGCGCCTTCGCTGCTGGGGTGTGTGATCTCAGCCGGCAACCACAGTTTCGAGCTGATCCGCAAAAGCCGCGAATGCGTGATCAACCTGCCCACGGTCGCGCTGATCGACCAGGTGGTGGGTATCGGCAATTGCTCAGGCACCGAAGGCGACAAGTTCACGCGCTTCGGGTTGACGGCGCTGCCCGCCGCGCAGGTGGGGGCACCGCTGATCGGCGAATGCCACGCCAGTTTCGAGTGCCGGCTGCACGACGGCAGGCTGGTCGGCAAGTACAACTATTTCATCTTCGAGGTGGTGCAGGCGCACGTGGCGCGCACGCCGAAAAATCCGCAGACCATGCACTACAAGGGCAACGGCGAATTCATGGTGGCCGGCGAAGTCATCAGCCGTCGGGCGAAATTCCGCCGCGAATATCTCTGATCGCTTATTTCTGCAGTCCCAGCACGAAGTCGAGGAAGGCGCGCACCTTGGCCGGCGGATGGTGGCGTGAGGGATAGAGCGCATACAGCGGGAAGCGCTCGTCCGGCCAGTCCGGGAAAAGGTCGACCAGGCGGCCGTCGTCCAGCATCGGCTGCAGGCCGAGGTCGAACACTTGCGCCACGCCGTAGCCCGAGAGACAGGCGCTGTAGAGCGAGCCGCCGTCGTTGACGGTGAGTTGGCCGTCCATCTCCAGCTCGATGCGCTTCCGGCCGCGGATGAACTCCCAAGTGAACGGCCGGCCGCTGCGCGAATCGCGAAACAGGATGCAGGTATGGCCGGGCGCTTGCAGTTGCTGCGGCGTGGCCGGTCGGCCGTGGCGTTTCAGGTAGCCGGGCGCGGCGATGGTGACGATGCGGCAATCCATCAGCTTGCGCGCCACCAGCGTGGCCTGCGCCGGCTGGCCGAAGCGCAGCGCCAGGTCGTAGCCGTCGGCCACCATGTCGCCCAGCTCGTCGCGCGTGATCAGTTCCAGCTCCAGGTCGGGATGCACGGCGAGGAAGTCGCCCAGGCGCGGCGCCAGCACCATGCGCGAGAAGAAGGGATCGACGTTCACCCGTAAGCGCCCCCGCACCGTACCCTTGCCGGCCTGTGCGGAGGACGCGGCTTCTTCCAGCGCGTTCAGCAGCGGCGCCACCTGCGCGTGAAAGCGGCGGCCCTCGTCGGTGAGCGTGATGGAGCGTGTGGTGCGGTCGAACAGGCGGATGCCCAGCCGCGCCTCCAGCCGGGCCACCGCGCGGCTCACGCCCGAGGGCGTCATGTCCAGCAATGCGGAGGCGGCGGCGAAGCTGCCGCTGTCCACGATCGCGCACAGCACGCTGATGCCGTTCATCATGCGTTCGTCGAAGGCCAAGGTGATTTTCCTCGTGATGAATTGATGCCGGATCAGCATCAATGAAGTGACATCGATGATATCGTAAAACTTGCCGCCGACGCCCAGAATGCGCTCCATGTCCACGTTGGCCGCCATCCCGGCGGCCTTGCACAATCAAAGGAGCGCAACATGTATGCAATCACGGGAATCACAGGCCAAGTCGGCGGTACGCTGGCCCGCACACTCTTGGCGGCCGGGCGCGAGGTGCGCGCGGTGGTGCGCGACGCCGCCCGCGGCGAGCCATGGGTGCGCCAGGGCTGCGAGCCGGCGCTGGCCGAGCTGACCGACGTACCGGCCTTGATCCGCGCCTTCAGCGGCGCCGAGGGCGTCTTCATCCTGTTGCCGCCGGCCTTCGATCCCAAGCCGGGATTCCCGGCGGCGCGCCGCATCATCGCCGCGGTGCGCGAGGCGCTGGAGATGGCGGGGCCGAAGAAGGTGGTGGCGTTGTCCACCATCGGCGCCGATGCCGACCGGCCCAATCTGCTGAACCAGCTGCGCATCATGGAAGAGCAGTTCTCCACGCTGGGGCTGCCCGTCACCTTCCTGCGCGCGGCGTGGTTCATGGAGAACGCCCGCTGGGATATCGACGCCGCCCGTGCCGGCGCCATCACCAGTTACCTGCAACCGGCTTCACGCGCGATTGCGATGGTGTCGACCGCCGACGTCGGACGCACCGCCGCCGAGCTGCTGCAGGAAGACTGG
The DNA here is from genome assembly GCF_017814915.1 of Herbaspirillum sp. LeCh32-8. Lineage (GTDB taxonomy): Bacteria > Pseudomonadota > Gammaproteobacteria > Burkholderiales > Burkholderiaceae_D > Herbaspirillum. The sequence continues at coordinate 194,649 of NZ_JAGIPZ010000006.1, forward strand.
AAGGGCCGTCGCGTGGTGCAGCTGGAAGGTCCGCAACGCACCAGCCCGGACGACATCGCCGCCGCCTTCGCGCGCTTGCTGGGACGTGAGGTCAGGGTCGACACCGTGCCGCGCGCCGAATGGGAAGGCATCTTCCGCGCGCAGGGCATGGAAAATCCGTTGCCGCGCATGCAGATGGTGGATGGCTTCAATGCCGGATGGATCGATTTCGCGCACGGTGGGCGTGAGTCGCGCAAGGGACGTGTCGGCATCGAGGCGGCCCTGCGCGCCATGCTCGACGACCAGGCCGCCGCCTGAGCGAAATGCTAGCTCAGCCGCCGCGCTCGCCGCTGGCGCGGTCGGCGATCTCGTTCCACAGGTGTTGCGCGGCATAGGCGCGGTAGGGGCTCCAGGCCTGGCTGCGCTGTTTTTGCTGCGCGGGTTTGATCAGTGCGGGGTCGCGTGCGGCGATGGCCTGCATCAGCACCAGGTCGCTGGCCGGCCAGCCGTCGGCGTCGCGCCAGGCGCGCATGGCGACGTATTCCACCGTCCACGGGCCGATGCCGGGCAGGGCCAGCAAGGTTTGCCGCAGGCCGGTGAGTTGTTCGGCCGAATACGGCTGGCCCGGCGGATCGATGGGCGCCGCCCCTTCGGCCACGGCGCGCGCCAGACCTTGCAGCGCTTCCACCCGCTTGCCCGGCATGCCGATGGCGCTGAGGTCGGCGTTGGCCAGCGCGAACGGCGTGGGGAAGCGCCAGGCGGTGCATTCATGTGCGTGGCCGGGGATGTGTTCGCCGGCGCGTTGCACCACGCGGCCGACGATGGTGGTGGCTGCCTTCACGCTGACCTGCTGGCCGACGATGGTGCGCACCACCAGCTCGAAGGCCGACCACGCGCCCGGCACGCGCAGGCCGGGTGCGGCCTTGAGCAGGGGCTTGAACCACGGGTCGGCGCACAGCACTTTCTTGATGGTCGCAGGGTTGGCGTGCAGGTCGAACATGCGCGACAGCGGTTCTTGCAGCGCATCGGCATGACGCGCCACTGCACCGCTGAGCGTGGCCACCAGACAGTGCTTGCCGGCGTCCAGCGTCACCGCCAGCGTGCCGGCGTCGCCTTCCCATTCGATGGCGCGCAGGTAGGCGCCGTCTTCCACCGCTTCCACGCCGGGCGTGGCGCGCCCGTTGAAAAAGCGCAGCATGCGCGGCCAGTCGAACGGCGGCGTGTAGGGCAGGTGGAGCAGGGCGGTGGACGGTTTGGGCATGCGGCATCTTAGCGCATGCAGTCAGGCGCAGGATTCCACAGTAGAATCGATGGCCTTGAAGTATGGAGGTGTAATGGACTACGCATACAAGCTCATCGATTCGCCGGTCGGCCAGCTGACGCTGGTGGCCAGGGGCGACAGGCTCGCCGCGATCCTGTGGGAAAACGACCGCGCCGGTCGCGTGCGCCTGGGCGAGATGGTGCAGGACGACGAGCGCGCGGTGCTGGTGAAGGCAGCGGCGCAGCTGGTGGAGTATTTCGCCGGCAACCGTAACGAATTCGACGTGCCGCTGGACTTCGACGGCACCGATTTCCAGAAGCAGGTGTGGGCCGCCTTGCTCACCATTCCCTACGGCCAGACCCGCACCTATCTGCAGATTGCACGCCAGCTCGGCAACGAGAAGGCGGTGCGTGCGGTGGGCGCGGCCAACGGCCGCAATCCGATTTCCATCATCGCCCCCTGCCATCGCGTGATCGGCGCCGGCGGTGAGTTGACCGGTTTCGCCGGCGGCCTGCATGCCAAGAAATTGCTGCTGGCCATCGAGGGCATTTCCACCGAAGGGCGCGATGCCGGCCAGAGCATCGATCCGCGCCGCAAGGCCCAGCATCGCCGCATCGAGGATCCCAACCAGCTGCCGCTGCTGTGAGCGCGCAGCGCTGACGCCGCTTCAGCGCTGCATGCCCCACTTCTTCACCGTCACGCGCTCCAGCGTGTTGAACACCAGGTTCTCCACCAACAGGCCGATGATGATCACCATCGCCAGGCCGGCGAACACCTTGTCCGTATAAAGCTCATTGCGGTTCTGGAAGATATACCAGCCCAGGCCGCCCTTGCCGCTGGTGGCGCCGAACACCAGCTCGGCCGCGATCAGCGTGCGCCAGGCGAAGGCCCAGCCGATGCGCAGGCCGGCCAGGATCGACGGCAGCGCCGCCGGGACCAGTACCTGCAGCACGAAGGACAGGCCGCGCAGGCCGTAATTGCGCCCGGCCATGCGCAGCGTGTCGGACACGCCGAGAAAGCCCGCATAGGTATTCACCGCCAGCGCCCACAGCACCGAGTGCACCAGCACGAAGATCAGGCTGCCCTCGCCCAGGCCGAACCACAGCAATGCGATGGGCAGCAGCGCGATGGCCGGCAGCGGGTTGAGCATCGAGGTCAGCGTGCCCAGCAGGTCGCGCCCGAACTGCGTGGATACCGCCAGCGTGGTCAGCACGAAGGCGGCGGCGATGCCCAGCAGATAGGCCTTCAGCAGCACCTGCAGCGACAGCCAGGTCTTGTTGACCAGCTCGCCGCTGGCGAGTCCCTCGACGAAGGCCTGCGCGGTCTGGTCGAAGGTCGGCAGCAGCAGGTCGTTGTTCTGCCAGCGGCCGATGGCTTCCCAGATCAGGGCCAGCAGCAGCAGGATCACGCCCTTGCGAATCCAGCCTTGCTGCCAGATGCGGCGCGGCAGCGAGAACTGGCGCTCCAGCGTCAGCCCCGGCAGCGGCGCCAGCGGGAGTTCATATTCTTCGCGAACGGGAGGAGTGAGGCTCATGGCAAATTCCAGTGGCGACGCGCTCAGTAGGAGAAGCGCACATCGCCGAAGTTGATCGGTTGCTCGACGGCAGCCGCCGGGGCGCCGCCTTCGTCGAACAGCAGCCGGTGAATGCGTTGCGCGGTCTGCTGGAAACCGGCGCCGCCCAGGCTGGAAAGGTCGTACTGGTGGCTGTTGATCTCGGCCCGCACCCGGCCCGGATGCGGCGACAGCAACAGGATGCGGTTGCCCACCACCAGCGCCTCTTCGATCGAGTGGGTGACGAACAGCAGCGTGAAGCGCACCTCATCCCACAGCGTCAATAATTCTTCCTGCATCTTGCGGCGGGTGAGCGCGTCGAGCGCGGCGAAGGGCTCATCCATCAATAGCATCTTGGGCTGCATCGCCAGCGCACGGGCGATCGCCACGCGCGCCTTCATGCCGCCCGAGAGGGTGTGCGGATAGGCATCGGCAAAGCGCGCCAGGCCGACCTTGTCGAGGTAATGGCGGGCGCGTTCGGCGGCTTCCTTCTTGCCCAGCGTCTTCGAGGCCAGCAGCGGGAACATCACGTTCTGCAACACCGTCTTCCACGGCGGCAGCTGGTCGAACTCCTGGAACACCACGATGCGGTCCGGCCCCGGGTTGCGCACTGACTGACCGTCCAGCCGGATCTCGCCGGCGGCCGGCGGCAGGAAGCCCGCCACCGACTTCAGCAGGCTGGACTTGCCGCAACCCGACGGCCCCAGCAGCACGAAGCGGTCGGCCGGATGGACGTCGAAGCTGACCTCATGTGTGGCCTGCACTACGGCGGTGGCGGTGCGGTACTGCAGGCTGACGCGGTCGACCTGCAGCAGCGGCGTCAGGCTCGCGCCGGCTGCCGCGGCCGACACCTGCGCGGTCTCAGCTGCCGGGTTGTGCATACGCTTCCTCGAAGAAGTAGTCTTTCCACGACGACGCGCGATTTTTCAGCACGCCGATCTCATGCAGTTTTTCGGCGTAGACAAAGCTGCGTTCGGGCGAGACGGTGAAATTGATTTCCGGATCCTCCACGATCTTGCGCACGAACTCCGGCGACAGCTTGGACTTTTGCACGCGAATGAAGGTGTCGGCCGCCTTGGCCTTGTTGTGGCGGATGAAATCGGCCGCTTCCACCAGCGCGTTGTAGAAGGCGCGGTAGGTCTTGGGATTGTCGTCGTGGAATTTCTGCGTGGTGTACAGGAAGTTGAAGGTGGCCGGGCCGCCGAGGATGTCGTAGGAGCTGATCACCTTGTGCACGTTCTTGTTTTCCAGCGCCTGGTACTGGAACGGCGGGCTGGAGAAGTGCGCATTGATCTCCGAGCCGCCGGCGATCAGCGCGGCGGTGGCGTCGGGGTGCGAGAGGCTGACGGTGATGGCGTCGAAGCGCTTGTAATCAGCCTTGCCATACAGCCTGGCGGTCTCGATCTGCAGCGTGCGCGACTGGAAGCCGACGCCGGCGGCTGGCACGGCGATGCGGTCGCGGTCAGAGAAGTCCTTGATCGTCTTCACGTTCGGATTATTGGACAGCAGGTAGTTCGGCATCGAGCCCAACGAGGCGATCGCCTTGACGTTCTGGCGGCCGCGCGTGCGATCCCACAGTACCAGCGCCGGCGGCGCGCCGGCCGAGACCACGTCCAGCGCGCCGGCCAGGAGCGCCTCGTTCATGCCGGTGGCGCCGGACAGGCTGGTCCACTCGACCTTGATATCCACGCCTTCCTGCTTGCCGTATTTCTCGATCAGCTTCTGGTCCTGCACTACGTCCAGGATCAGGTAACCGATGCCGAACTGCTGGGCGATACGGATCTGGCCTTCCGCCCGCGCGGCAGACGCCAGGCCCAGCGCGATGAGGCCGGCGGCCAGCGCCGGGATGAGCTTGCGTGCGAACGGCATATCAGCTGCCTCCGTTGATGTGGGCGTCGTCGAAGAAGTAATCCTTCACCGAGGCGGGCTTGTTCTTGATGGCGCCGACGCGGTGCATGAATTCGGCCAGGCCATAGGTGTTCTGCGGGCCGATCTTGAATTGCACCTCGGGGTTCTTGATGATCTGCAGCAGCAGCTTGCGGTCGGTGTTGCCCTTGTTAACCTTGAGATAGATGTCGGCCGCCTTCTCGGGGTTGGCCGAGATGAATTTGGCCGCCTCATCCAGCGCGCCGACGAAGGCGCCGTAGGTCTTGGGATTGTCGCGGCGGAATTTCTCGGTGGCGTACAGCACCGTGGCCGAGGACGGGCCGCCCAGCACCTGGTAGGAGTTCAGCACGATATGGGCCTTGGGATTGCCGGCCAGCTCTTGCTCCTGGAACGGCGGGTTGCCGAAGTGGCCGGTGATCTCGGTGCCGCCGCTGATGATGGCGGCGGTGGCGTCCGGGTGCGGCACGGCGATGCTGATCTTGTCGAGCCGGTTGTACTGGGCGTCGCCCCACAGCTTGGCCGAGGCGTACTGCAGCACGCGCGACTGCACCGACACGCCCACCGCCGGCAGGGCGATGCGGTCTTTGTCGGTGAAGTCGGCGATGCTCTTCACGTTGGGGTTGTTGCTCACCAGGTAGTAGGGGAAGTTGCCCAGCGAGGCTACGCCGCGCACGTTCTGGCGGCCATGGGTGCGGTCCCAGATGGTCAAGAGCGGCCCTACGCCGGCGCCGGCGATGTCCACCGAGCCCGACAGCAGCGCGTCGTTGACCGCCGAGCCGCCGGAGAGCTTGAGCCACTCGACCTTGATGTCGACGCCGGCGGCCTTGCCGTGCTTTTCGATCAGTTGCTGATCCTGCGCCACATTGAGCAGCAGGTAGACGATGCCGAACTGCTCGGCGATGCGCAGCTGGCCTTCGGCGTGCGCCGCCAGCGGCACGGCCAGGGGCGCTGTCAGCAGCGACAGCGCCAGGGTCTTGGATAGGAGACGCCGGAGACGTCCCGGCGCGGGGCGAGCTGGTTTCATAGGTTTGCGTTCCGTTCAGTGGGGAAGCCGGCGTGACCGGCGAGATTGGCTTTAGAACCGTCTTGCTGAAAATCTGCGGCTCTTTATTCGTTGGGAGTATATAAAGCGGCAGGAAGAAAGAAAAACTCGATTACCGCATATCCATATGAGGTGGCGGTATAGGCCGCAAAGCCGCGCCGGTTGTGGATGCCAGGCGCTGCATGCGAGGCTGGCGCAAGGCTCGGGGGCGGGGCGCCGATCGCCGGCGTTGCGTTCGCCGCCGCCGGCGGGATCCCCGGTTTCGGAACTGCGCCATTGCCGCGCTGTCAAGTTTTGCGGCGGCAGACAGAGGCGGCGACGCAACGGCGCGGGCATTTTCAGCGCACCGCAGGTAGAGTGAGATAAAGTACGCCTCCTGCCGCGGGGGATGCCCATGACATCATCCGTGCAAGGCTTGCGCGCCCGGCGGCAACAATTTGAAGAAGCAAAGGGAGCCAGATGAGTTCGTCTCACACCAGTCCAAATCTTTCCTTCCGTTCGCAGAAGCTGCACCTGATCACCCTGGCCGCCCTTGGCGTGGTGTTCGGCGACATCGGCACCAGCCCGTTGTACGCGCTCAAGGAGTGCTTCAGTCCGGATCACGGCATCGCCTTTTCTCCCGACGCGGTGCTGGGCATCATTTCCATGCTGTTCTGGGCCATCACGATCGTGGTGACCATCAAGTACGTGCTGTTCGTGCTGCGCGCCGACAATAACGGCGAAGGCGGCGTGCTGGCCCTGATGGCGTTGTCGCTGCGTTCAGCCGTTTCCGGCTCGCCGCGGGCCAAGCTGTTGATGATGCTGGGCGTGTTCGGTGCCTGCATGTTCTACGGCGACGTGGTGATCACGCCGGCCATCTCGGTGCTGTCGGCCGTGGAAGGGCTGGAGATTGCCGCCCCGCAGACCGCGCACATCGTGATTCCGCTGACCATCGTCATCGTGGTGGTGCTGTTCCTGATCCAGCGCCACGGCACCAGCGTGGTGGGCAAGTTCTTCGGGCCGGTGATGTTCGCCTGGTTCCTGTCGCTGGCGCTGCTGGGCCTGTACAACATCACCAAGGCGCCGGAAGTGCTGGTGGCGATCAATCCCTACTACGCCGTGCGCTTCATGGCCGATCACTCGTTGCAGGCCTTCATCGTGCTGGGCTCGGTGGTGCTGGTGCTGACCGGCGCCGAAGCGCTGTACGCCGACATGGGCCACTTCGGCATCAAGCCGATTCGCTATGCGTGGGTGTTCACCGTCATGCCGGCGCTGCTGATCAACTACTTCGGCCAGGGCGCCAACCTGATTGCCAACCCCGAGGCGATCAAGAACCCGTTCTACCTGATGGTGCCCGACGCGCTGGTGCTGCCCATGGTGCTGCTGTCGACCTGCGCCACCGTGATCGCCTCGCAGGCGGTGATCTCGGGCGCCTTCTCGCTGACCAGCCAGGCCATCCTGCTGGGTTTCGTGCCGCGCATGCGCATCCTGCACACCTCCGAGGATGAGCAGGGCCAGATCTATATCCCTCTGATCAACTGGATGTTGCTGGTGGTGGTGGTGGCGGTGGTGCTGGCCTTCAAGAAATCCGACAACCTGGCCGCGGCCTACGGCGTGGCGGTGACGACCACGATGGTGATCACTACCATGCTGCTGGGGGTGGTGATGCGCCATATCTGGAAGTGGCGCATGCCCGCGGTGGTGGTGGCGATCGGCTGCTTCCTGACGGTGGACATCGCCTTCTTCGCCGCCAACCTGTTGAAGCTGACCGAGGGCGGCTGGTTCCCGCTGGTCATCGGCGGCGCCGCCTTCTTCCTGCTGATGACGTGGTACTCCGGCCGCATGCTGCTGCGCATGCGCATCAAGGATGACGGCATCCCCATCGAGCCCTTCGTCGAAGGCCTGCTGGCGCACCCGCCGCATCGCGTGGGCGGCACTGCGGTCTTCATGACCGGCAACATCGCCACCGTGCCGGTGGCGCTGCTGCACAACCTGAAGCACAACCGCATCCTGCACGAGCGCGTGTTCTTCCTGAAGATCAGTATCTGGGACGTGCCTTACGTGGCCGACAGCGAGCGCCTGACCATGAAGGACCTGGGCGGCAACGTCTACCTGCTGCGCGCCTCCTTCGGCTTCAAGGAAACGCCGGAAGTGAACAAGGTGATGGCGCTGACCGAGCAGCAGTTCGGCCACCATTTCGACCTGATGGACACCTCCTTCTTCCTGGCGCGCGACACCGTGGTGCCGAGCAAGCTGTTGGGCATGTCGCTGTGGCGTGAGCGTCTGTTCGCCTGGATGTACCAGAACGGCGCCAAGCCTTCGGACTTCTTCAACATCCCGGCCAACCGGGTGGTGGAGCTGGGGACCAAGGTGGAGATCTGACACGGTGCCGAGAAAACGACGATGAGAGATCGTCGCCGTCAGCCTGGTGATGAACCCCGTGTTTTCGAACACGGGGTTTTGTTTTTTGGGGAGGGAATCTGGAGTCTCTTCAGACCTGTTTTCAATTCAACCAGACCCATCCCCACCCCAGCCCTCCCCTTGAAGGGGAGGGAGTGTTCTCTCTCTGATCTGGTCCTGGCCTCGGCTCACATGCCCCCTCCCCTTCAAGGGGAGGGCTGGGGTGGGGATGGGTTCAAATGCAAAGCTGCGCAAGCGATGGGTGCAAGCGTAAGACCAACCGGCTCAGTGCCGCATCCCCAGCACCACCGCGCCGGCCGCGATCACCAGGCAGGACAGCACGCGCCGCGGCGTAAGCTTTTCGCCCAGGAAGAGCCAGCCGATCATCAGCGCGAACAGCACCGAGGTCTCGCGCAACGCCGACACCATACCCATGGGCGCCAATGTCACTGCCCAGATCACGATAGCGTAGGCCAGCAGCGACATCACGCCGCCGGCCAGTCCGATCCAGGTCTCGCGTTCGTTCAGCGCGACCGGGATGCGGCCGTGGCGGCGCCAGTAGATCAACGCCAGGGGGATGCTGTCCAGCACGAACAGCCAGCCGGAGTAGGAGATCGAATCGCCCGCCAGGCGCGCGCCGATGCCGTCGGTGACAGTATAGGCGGCGATGAAGGCGCCGGTGGTGAAGGCCGCGGCCGGGCCCGCTAGGTTCTCGCGCCGGTCCAGCTGGCGCAAGTTGGCCAGGCTGACGATGCCGGCCGACACCAGCGCGATGCCGATCACCGTGTAGATGCCCAGCTGCTCGCCGGCGAACAACGCCGCGCCCAGCGCCACCAGCAGCGGCGAGGAGCCGCGCGCGATCGGGTAGGACTGGCCGAAGTCGCCGATCTTGTAGGCGCGGATCAGGAACAGGTTGTAGCCGGTGTGCAGCACGCCGGAGAGGAAGATGCAGAACCAGCTCGCCGGGTCGGGCAGCGGGCGCCACACGATAAGCGGGATGGCGGCGACGCCGGCGCCGATGGTCATCAGCGAGAGCGAGGCGAGGCGGTCGGCGCTGCTCTTGAGCAGGGCGTTCCAGGAGGCGTGCAGGAGGGCGGCGGCCAGCACCAGGCCGATCACGGCGAGGTTCATGGGGCGGTGGCGATTGTGGTTGTCATCTCGTTCGCCTGCGCATGCCGGGGCGGCGCAGGAGGGCGGTGAAAAGACGAGATGATACCGCTTCGGCGCTCAGTGCGGCGTGGCCCCGCTCGTTGCGTCAAGGTCGGCGCGACAGCGCCAGAGTGCGTGGCCGGAGGCCAGGTACTTGCGCTCGAACGGCGTGATGGGGGCATCGGTCGCGTATGGCTCGGCGGCAACCTCGATGCCGCTCAGCTGCGCCAGCGCGGCAGCGAATTCTTCGACGTAGATGCGCCAGTTGCTGCGGCATTCGATCTGCCCGCCCAGCGCCACGATGGCGGGAAACACGGCGTGGCCCTGCCAGCGCCGCGCCAGGTGGCCGATCTTGGGCCAGGGGTTGGGGTAGAGCAGGTAGTGGCGCGCCGGGCGCAGGCCGGCCTCCAGCGCCAGGCGCCAGTAGTCGACCAGGTCGGCGCGCACGAAGCACAGGTTGTCGGGCTCGGGGCCATGCCACAGCGTATTGCGCGCCAGGCGGTCGGCCGACTGGTCGATGCCGATCACGAAGTGGTCGGGATATTGCGCGGCCAGGTTCAGCGTCGACAGGCCCACGCCGCAGCCGGTGTCGAGGATCAGCGGCGCAGCGCCGGCGGCGTGCCAGGCGGCCATGCTGTCGTCGAAGGCGCGCCGGTTGTAGTCGGTCACGGGCTTTCTGAACGGATGGGCGGCATGGCGCGCGACCAGTTCGGCCAGTTGGTCGTGCACGCCGGTCTGGGCGCTGCTGATGGGGGAAGAGTTCACAAGTGCGTGGGCAAATCGGCAAAGCGCAATCTTAGAGACGGCTTCATAAAGAAACAAGAGCACAAGCAATTCGCCCGAACGGGCCGCTCCCTCCGGGTTCTTCCCGATCATGTTTCTTGATGAAACCGTCTCTTGTTGAAAACGGCGGGCGGAAAAAAAGCCGCGCGTGTCCGCGCGGCCTTGGACGGCGTTCCCGCCGGCGCTGCCGGTTGCCCGGATTGCGCTCAGTGCAGCGTCATCGGATGGCGCATCAGCATGTCGTAGCGACTCAGGAAGGTGTCGATGTCTTCCATGGTGGGCTCGCTGGCGATCAGCTCTTGCACATCCTTGCGGAACAACTCTGCGGCGGGTCCGTCGATATAGATTTCCCGCTGGCCCGACTTGTCCATGATCTCGTAACCGCCGAAGCGCAGGGCTTCGTGGTCATTGTCGGCACCAAACTCGACGACGCTGTACTGTTCACTGTTGTAGATCAGGTTCATGGTGACTCCTTATGCTGGAATACTGCTTCGAAAAGGAAGTGGCGTCTTCACCGGGAATTTCAAGGGCTTGCCCCCCGGCTTGCCCTGGTGCATGTCTGCACCCTCGTTACAGCACCCTCACGGAGCCCCCCGTTGCATGACAAATGCGCGCTCCTGAGTCTGGTTACGGCGCATGGGACGAAAACTTTTGCAGCCCGCCTGCACCTTTGTCCTGTTCTTACTCTGTTTTGCCGCGGCGTGGTTTCCCGCTTTCAAAAATAGATGAAGCGGCGGGTCGGAAGTTCATTGCCCCGTATCCATTGCCATGGCGCTAATGGCTTTTCCATCCGGCAAACCTCACCCAAAACGCACGCCGCGACAGCGCTTGCGGCGCATGCCCCGAACGCCCCGGCAGCCGCGCCCGAGCGCGATACCGTAGAACTACGAGGGTGCTTGCGATGGTCAGGATGGAAACTGAGCCGCCATGGATCCCAGCATGAGGCCGGGCCGCGCAAAAGAACATCAGGAAAATTCTGACCCCCGAAAAGGTGGGACGGGAAGCAGTGCGCACGTAATGCCGCGCCCAAATGCAAACAGGACCGCAATGCGGTCCTGTCGGGTGTCCGGGACGACGCTGCCTGCGCCGTCGTGCCGTTCAGTGGTTCTTCTTGGCCAGCTTGCCCGGCTCCACGCCCAGCTGCTTGAGCTTGCGATAGAGGTGGGTGCGTTCCAGGCCGGTGCGCTCGGCCACGCGCGTCATGCTGCCGTTCTCGCGCACCAGGTGGTACTCGAAATAGGCACGCTCGAAGGCATCGCGCGCTTCGCGCAGGGGCAGGTCGAAGGAGATGTTGGCGGCGTTGTCGGCCACCTGACCATAGGGCGCGGCGGCCGGCGTGCCGTGGTGCAGGGTGTCGCCGCCCAGCGCCGGCGCGTAGCTGGTGATGGGGGCGGCGTGTTCGGGCGTGTGCAGGCCTTCGGCGGCGCCGTTGGCAACCGCGGTCACCGCCGCCGGGCGATAGCTGGCCGGGCGCACCGGTTCGCGGCTGTGCGACAGGCCCTGCTGCACGGCCTTCAACAGCTTTTGCAGCGCGATCGGCTTTTCCAGGAAATTGAGCGCGCCGATGCGGGTGGCTTCGACGGCGGTGTCGATGGTGGCGTGGCCGGACATCATGATCACCGGCATGGTGAGCAGGCCGTCGCGCTGCCATTCCTTCAACAGGGTGACGCCGTCGGTGTCGGGCATCCAGATGTCCAGCAGCACCAGGTCGGGCACGCTGCCCTGGCGCAGCTCGCGGGCCTGCTGCGCATTTTCCGCGGTGGCCACGACGTGACCCTCGTCACCCAGGATTTCTGAGAGCAATTCGCGGATACCCATTTCGTCATCGACGACCAGGATGTTTGCCATGTGCTGCGTTCCTCGTTGCTAGTTCATTGTCCAAGTTCTCGGTCTTGTTCCGGCCGATGCTGCCTGATGCGCCGAGCATCAGACAGGCTTCGATGAACCGCCGATTTTCCCCAGTGGGTGCTGCCTTGAATCTTGAGTCTTATTCAATAGGTGCTAACTTTACCAGCAAAATTACTATTTTTGCGCCTCTGCCGTCGGTACGGTTCTGGATATCGATTCTTCCACCGTGTTCTTCGACGATTTTCTTGACCATTGCCAGTCCGAGACCTGTGCCGCGCGCCTTGGATGTGACGTAAGGCTCGAATGCGCGCGCCAGGATCTTGGGTGAAAACCCTGGGCCGTTGTCGCTGATGGAAAGGCGCACCGCCGGCCGGCGCGCGCCGTCGGCGCCGGCGATCTCGATCTGCTCGGTCAGCACGTCGATGCGCGGCGCGTCCGGGTTGTCGTCGCCGACCGCGTCCTGGGCGTTCTGCAGCAGGTTATGGATGACCTGGCGCATCTGGGTGGCGTCGCCCATCACCTTGGCCATGTTGGCGGCCAGGCGCGGATGGATCACATCGCGGCCGTCGCCGGCGAGGTAGAGGTTGAGGATTTCCTCGATCAGCGCGTTCAGGTCCAGCGCCAGCGGCTTGGCCGGCGGCGTCTTGGCGTAGTCGCGGAAGTCGTCGACCATGCGCTTCATGGCCGTGACCTGGTTGACGATGGTAGTGGTGCCCTTGTCGAGGATGGCGGCGTCGGCCGGCATCAGCTTGTCCGACAGGCGGTGCTGCAGGCGCTCGGCCGAGAGCTGGATGGGCGTGAGCGGGTTCTTGATCTCGTGCGCCAGTCGGCGCGCCACCTCACCCCAGGCGATCGAGCGCTGGGCCGAAATCACGTTGCTGATGTCGTCAAACACCACCACATAGCCCACGCCGCTTTCCACCGGCAGGTGCGAGCCGCGCGCGAACAGGGTGATCTTGTCGTGATCGGGTTTGCCGCCCTGGTCGTCATCCGGATGCAATTGCGCGCCGGGCTGGCGCGGCAACTCGATTTGGCGCTGCCAGTGCAAGGCGTCCTGCGGCGACTCGGTGCTTTGCTGGGCGCGCTGCTCGGAAAAGGCGCGGATGATGGCCTGGGCGAACAGCGCCTGGCCTTCGATGGTTTGCAGCGGCGTGCCGATGTCGCCGCCGAAGTCGTAGCCCAGGATACGGCGCACCGAGTCGTTGCTGCTGACGATGTTGAACTGGTCGTCCAGCACCATCACGCCGGCCGACATGTTGGCCAGCACCGATTCCAGATAGGCCTTGGCGTTCTCCAGCTCGGCGCGGTTCTTCTCGACCGAGGTGCGCGCCTCCAGCAGCTGGCGCGTCATGGTATTGAACGACTGCGTCAGCGTGCCCAGCTCGTCGGAGGTGCTGACGATCGGGCGCGGCGACAGGTTGCCTTCGGCCACGGCCTTGGTGCCTTCGGCCAGCAGCAGCAGCGGCTTGGCCAGGTCGCTGGCGATCAGGAAGGCGCTGGCAATGGCGGCGAAGATGGCCAGCAGCAGGGTCAGCGTCAGCGTCACCAGGTAGATCTTGCGCAGGCCCGAGCGCGACACCGAGCGCTGCTGGTATTCGCTGTAGGCCTGGCGCAGGGTTTCGGCGTTGGTCGCCAGGTAGTCCGGCACTGGCTGCAGGATCTGCAGGTAACGGACCTCGTTTTGCAGCGACAGCCCGCGGCTGGCGCCGGGAATCTGCACCACCACGTGCAGCCGCAGGTTGGCGTCGGAGTCCGATTCGCCGCCGGCCGGCCGGCTGTCGTCGCTCTCCACCGCCGCGAAGCCGCGCGAGATGCGCGCCTGGCGCAGCGCCTGGCCGCTGGGCAGCACCGGGGTCAAGGAGCCGATGCTGCCGCCCACGGTCGACAGCACCTGGCTGTTGCCGTTGACGATGGTGATTTCCATGTTCTGGTCACGCAGGCGCGACAGGTAGGTCACCTGCTCCGAGTCGCTCATGTCAGAGAGCTCCTGGGCCATGCTGCGCGCGCGCGAGGAAAGATCCGACAGCGACGAGTCGAGCGCGTTGCGGCCCAGGTTCAGGCCCGACTCCAGCGCCGCCTCCATGCGTACGTCGAACCACGACTCGATCGAGCGCGACACGAATTGCACCGACATCAGGTAGATCACCGCCCCCGGCAAAATGCCGATCAGGGCGAACATCAGCACCAGCCGCGCCAGCAATTTGGAGCCGAACTTGCCGCGCCGGTAGCGCTTGTACAGCCGCGTGAGCAGCAGCAGCACCAGGCCCAGCAGCGAGATGGCGGCCAGGCCGTTCAGGAACAGCAGCCAGGGATAGTGTTGCTCGAAGAGGGCGGAGTTTTCGGAGGCCGAGGCCAGCAGGAACAGCAGGATGCTGATGACGCCCCCGCCGACCACCAGCAGATAGCGTAAGGTGCGGCTCATTCGGGTTTGTAGGTGAATTCGATCCAGTCGGAGGACAGACGCCAGTCGCTGTTGTTGAGCGCGTTGACCTGGAAGGGCTTGGGCAGCTGCGCCACGTCCAGGCGCATGCGCACGCCCACGCTGTAGGCGTCACCCGACTTGAGGGTATTGTTGTCGGCGATGATCCAGCGCGGCGGGCGGCGGATCAGCGCCATGGCGTCTTCCAGGCTGGGGAAGCTCTGCTGCAGCTGGCCGCTGATGGCGGTGTGATATTGGCGGGTCAGCACGTTATAGGATAGGCGCACGGTGCGCGTGGCCGACACGCTGGTCTCGTCGAACCAGTACCAGCGGCGGCGCGTCATTTGCACCTCGGTCGTGAAGTACAGCGGCACGCCGCGTGAGAGGGCGTCCTCCAACCCGCGGTTGAGCTCGAAGGAATACGCCAGCGACAGGCGGTAGCCTTCATCGCCGGCTTCTATCGAGGCCTGGGAGATGGTGATCTCGGCCGCATGCGCCGGCAGCACGCCGCTGCACATCAGCATCAGCGCCAGCAGCAGCCGGCGCAACGCCGACATGAAGCGGGAAGAAGCGGGAGAGCCGGAACGAGGATGAGCGCCGCTGCGGGCCGGGCGCGGGCCGGATGGCGAGCTGCAGGGGGAGAAGGCCGATTGCGTCAAATTCATGCACCAGTTTTTTGGAACAGCGCGTAAAACAGGCCATCGTGGTCGGTTTCTGCACTGGCAGTGGGCAACAGTTGACCTGGGGCTGGCAGTCGTGTGGCGTTATTTCTTTGCGCGAAGGCAACTGCCTGCTGTTCCGATTCCTGTGGCCACAGCGAGCATGTTACGAGCAGCAATTTACCATCCGGTCGCAGCATCTGCCAAAGGTTGTCCAAAATTTGCGCGGAAAGTGTTGCAAGCTGCGCGGTGTCGGTCTTGCGGCGCAGCCAGCGGATATCGGGGTGGCGGCGCACGATGCCCGAGGCGGTGCAGGGCACGTCGGCCAGGATGCGGTCGAACGGCTGGCCGTCCCACCAGTCGCGCGCGCGGGCGTCGCCGGTGGCGAGGGTGGCGTCCAGGCGCAGGCGCTGCAGGTTTTCTTCAATGCGGGTCAGGCGGCGCCGGTCGTGATCCAGCGCCTGCAGCTGGAGGTCGACCAGCTCCAGCAGGTGGCCGGTCTTGCCGCCGGGGGCGGCGCAGGCGTCCAGCACGCGCATGCCGTCGGCCACGTCCAGCAGCGGCGCGGCCAGCTGGGCCGCCGCGTCCTGCACCGAGACTACGCCTTCGGCGAAGCCCGGGATCTGCTGCACCGGCACCGGCTTGTCCAGCCGCACCGCGGCCGGGCCGACCTGGCGGCCCGCCATGCCGGCCGCAGCCAGGGTGGCGAGATATTGTTCAACCGTGCTGCGACGACGGTTCACCCGCAAGCTCAGCGGCGGCGCCTGGTTGCCCGCATATAGGATGCGCTGCCAATCGTCCGGATAGGCCGCCTTCAGGCGATCGATCCACCAGGTCGGGTAGTTCCAGGTGCCGGGCGGGGTCTTGGTGGCCTGCGGCATCAGCGCCGCGCGCTCGCGCAGGAAGCGGCGCAGGATGGCGTTGACCACGCCCTTGGCGAAGGCCATCTCCGGGCTGATCGCGGCGGCTTCCACCGCCTGGTTGACCACGGTGAAACCGTCGTAGCCGGCGTCTTCCTCGTCGACCAGCAGGGCCAGCGCGCAGTCCAGCAGGCCGCGCAACACCTCGGGCTGGGGCGGCTTGTTGGCCAACAGCGCCAGCAGGCTGTCGGTCAGGCCCAGGCGGCGCATGGCGCGGTAGCTGATGTCCTGGATCGCGCCGCGCGTCGGCGGCGGCGCGTCGCTGCGCGCGAAGATCTGCGTCAGCGCCTGCGGCAAGGCGGTGCCGGCGCGCACGGCGATGACGGCCTGCGCGGCGTAGGCCAGCTGGTAGGCCAGCGAGTCGGCCTTGGCCGAGGGGGAAATAAGGGAAATCTGGATCACGTCAATTCTTGCAAGAAGCGGGCTGGGCGCCCGGATCGCGACCGCGACCCGCAGCCGCCGGCCGGGACGCCAGTTTAACAGCCGTCGGCGCGCCCGTGGCGTCTCCGGCAGGATTTCGCGAGTTCGGCTAAAGTGGCTGCCTCCATGAGCCGGGGCCACCCGGACGCCACCCCACGCCAAGCCACAGGACCCACCATGCAAGCCGCTACGGCCGACTCGACCCTGCAACAGGATATTCCCCGCTGGATGGTGATGCTGCTGGCCGCGGCCTGCGGCATCATCGTCGCCAATCTTTATTACGCCCAGCCGCTGATCGGCCCGATCAGCCGCGCCACCGGCATTTCGCTGGGCGCGGCCGGCCTGATCGTGACGCTGACCCAGATCGGCTACGGCCTGGGCCTGCTGTTCATTGTGCCCATGGGCGATTTGTTCGAGAACCGCCGCCTGGTGCTGACCGGCCTGGTGGTGACCTGCATTGCGCTGGTCGGCGCGGCGCTGGCCGAGAGCGCCACCCAGCTGCTGGTGTCGGTGCTGCTGATCGGCGTGTCTTCGGTCGGCGCCCAGGTGCTGGTGCCGTATGCGGCGCACTTCTCGCGTCCGGAGACGCGCGGGCGCGCGGTCGGCAACGTGATGAGCGGGCTCCTGCTGGGCATCCTGCTGGCGCGGCCGCTGGCCAGCCTGGTGGCAGACCTGTTCGGCTGGCACGCCATCTTCGGCCTGTCGGCGGTGGTGGTGGCGGCGTTGAGCGCGGTGCTGTCGCGCTACCTGCCGGCGCGTCGCCCGCCGGCTGGCATGCATTACCTGGCGCTGCTGGCGTCGATGTGGACGCTGGTCAAGACCACGCCGGTGCTACGCCGGCGCGCCGCCTACCATGCCATGCTGTTCGCCTCCTTCAGCCTGTTCTGGACTGCCTCGCCGCTGTGGCTGGCCAGCCCCGAGTTCGGCATTTCGCAAAAGGGCATCGCGCTGTTCGCCTTCGCCGGCGTGATCGGCGTGATCGCCGCCCCGGTGGCGGGCCGCATGGCCGATCGCGGCTGGAGCCGGCCGGCCACGGGCGCTGCGCTGCTGTGCGCGTCGCTGTCCTTCCTGCTGCCGCACCTGCTGCACGGCGGGCGCGAGTTCTCGCTGGCGGTGCTGCTGCTGGTGGCGATCCTGCTGGACTTCGCCGTAGCCGCCAACCTGGTGCTGAGCCAGCGCGCCATCTATGCGCTGGGCGGCGAGATCCGCAGCCGCCTCAACGGCCTGTTCATGGCCACCTTCTTTGCCGGCGGCGCGCTGGGCTCGGCGCTGGGCGGCTGGATCTACGCGCAGGCCGGCTGGAGCGGCGTCACCTGGCTGGGTTTCGCCTTCCCGTTTGCGGCGCTGCTGTTTTACCTGACCGAGCTGCGCGCTTCCAAATAAAGAACTCGCCGGGCCAAATGCAAAACGGCTGACGCGTGGATGATCGCGTCAGCCGTTTTTTCATGCAGCGCCGGGGCGCCGCATCAGCAGCAGGGAATTACACGCCCCACAGCACGTCGTAATTACCCTTCTTGGCTTCGCGCAGCATGTCCAGCAGCGGATAGGCGCGCGCCGAGAAGGTGACGGCCTCGATCTTCTCGTGGTTGTGGTCGTCGGTGTTGGCATTGTGGTGCGCATTGACGTCGCGCTCCAGCGCGTCGGCGGCTTCGTGCGCCTTGCTGGCGGTGATGTGCTTCTCCAGCAGGGAGATCGCGTCGCCGGCTTCGGCGGCGGTGATCACGCCGCGACCGGCGTCCTTGTGCAGCAGGTCCAGGATGGGTTTGGCATGCGACTCGTACATCACCACATCGGCGGCCGCTTTCGATTTGAATGTGATCAGCATATTTCCTCAGGGTCTTTGATTGATAACGATTTTTGTCGGTGAGGCCGGTTTGGCGCCGGGTCATCGGGAAATGCGCTGCAGACTGCATCCGCACTTCTGCGGGCATCGGTCCTTAGAATACTCCGCGCCGCAGGCCTTTGTCACCCGGCCGGTGCGCGGTCATATCCCCGCCTATGTTGGTTTGAAAGAGGCGAAAAAGGTTTCAACAATCTCATCCGTGACGGCCTTGTCCTCGCCCAGGATCAGGATCTGGTAGACCCGCCGGTCGCGCGCCGCCAGCCGCGCCACCAGCCGCTGCGGGCGGCCGCGCACGACGCCGCGGGCGTCGATGTCGATGACGCGGGCGTAGCCGTCGGTCTTGCCCGGCAGCACCGTCGCCGCGTCCGGCTTGCCGCCGATGTTGTTGAGCAGGGCCGTGGCCATGGCGTCGATCGCCTTGCCGGCGGCGGCCGCGTCGCCCAGTTCGGCCGTGCCCACGGCGAAGGTGCTGCCGTCGACCTCGGCGGCGGTCATGTTCATGTCGACCTTGGGGCCGTTGAGGTCGACGCTGCGGGTCACGCTGGCCGGTTTGCCCGGCAGCAGCACCACGAAATGCGCGCCGTTGTCGCTGCTTTCGCGCCAGTTATAGGTGGGCGAGCAGGCGCCCAGCGCCAGGGTGACGAGCAGCGCGGCAGTGGCCAGCGGCAGGCGGCGGGAGCGCATCATCGGCATTCGTTCTGGTAGCGCAGTTCCAAGCTTTGCAGGTCGGAGGATGGCGCGCCCGGCTGCGGGCCGGCGGTCGGCCGGCGCGCCCCGGCATAGCCGGCGGCCGGAAGCTCAGCCTGCGGCGGCGCTTCGCGCAGCCGTTCCATGCGCATGCGTAGCTGGCGGCAGGCGGGGCTTTCCTTGCCGGCGCCCTCAGTGAGTCGTGGCGCGGCCTCGCCCGGCGCGGGCGCGATCGCGCGCCGCACGTCGGCGGCGTAGGGATTGAAGCTCAGGTCCTTGCCGCTTGGCGTTTGTGAATGGGCCGGCGGCAAGACCAACAGCGCCAGCCAGGACAGGGCGGCGGCAAGACGCAAGAGCTGGGACGGAAAATCGGATCGGCGCATGGAAGACTCGGTTGACGGCGGGGGCGCCGGGAGTCAAATCATAGCAAAAGCATGCCCTCCCGCCGCGGCGCCGCTTCCAGCGAAAAATCGGATTTTGTCTGACAGTGGCGCCCGCATTCTTGCGGTATAAGATCGCATTCAATAATTCAAAGGAAAAAGGACCGCGACATGCATAACAATCAAGCCGGCCTGCCCGAACTGACCCTGCGCGGCATGGTGCTGGGCGCGCTGATTACGGTGGTCTTCACGGCATCCAACGTCTACCTCGGCCTGAAGGTCGGGCTGACCTTCTCCTCAGCCATTCCCGCCGCCGTGATCTCGATGGCGGTGCTGCGCATGTTCAGCGGCGCCAACATCCTCGAAAACAACATGGTGCAGACCCAGGCCTCGGCCGCGGGCACGCTGTCGTCCATCATCTTCATCCTGCCCGGGCTGGTGATGATGGGCCACTGGCACGGCTTTCCCTTCCTGGAGACGCTGGGCATCTGCGCCGCCGGCGGCATGCTGGGCGTGATGTTCTCGATCCCGCTGCGGCGCGTGATGGTGGTGCAGGGCGAGCTGCCCTATCCGGAAGGCGTGGCGGCAGCCGAAATCCTGCGCGTGGGCAGCGCCGACGCCGACGGCGGCGAGGAAACCCGCCGCGGCCTGCGCGATATCCTGTTCGGCGGCGCGCTGTCGGCCGCCTTCAGCCTGGTGGCCAGCGGCTTCAAGATCTTCGCCGAGAACATGAACCTGTGGTTCTCCGCCGGCGCCTCGGTATTGCGGCTGCCGATCGGCTTTTCGCTGGCGCTGGTCGGCGCCGGCTACATGATCGGCATCGTCTCCGGCATCGCAATCCTGATCGGCCTGGTGATTGCCTGGGGCGTCGCCGTGCCCTACCTGACCGCAGTAACGCCGCGCGACGCCGGCACCGCCGTCTCGGCCTTCGCCAACGGCATCTGGAGCAGCCAGGTGCGCTTCATGGGCGCCGGCATGATCGGCGTGGCGGCGGTGTGGACACTGGCCACGCTGTTCAAGCCCATGCTTGACGGCGTCAAGGCATCGCTGTCGACCTTCTCGCGCCGCCAACAGGGCAGCGGCGAGCAGAACGACCGCGACATGCCGCCCGGCTGGATCATCGCCATCAGCCTGGCCATGATCGCGCTGCTGGCGGTGGTGTTCGCCTCCTTCCTGTCGGACGCGCCGGTGTCGCAGGGACTGTTCATCGGCCTGATCGTCTACGCGGTGGCCTTCGCCTTCATCTTCGGCTTCCTGGTGGCGGCGGCCTGCGGCTACATGGCCGGCCTGATCGGCTCGTCCTCCAGCCCGATCTCGGGCATCGGCATCGTCGCGGTGATCCTGGTGTCGTTGCTGCTGCTGGCCTCGGGCGCGGTCGATCCGCTGCTGGCCACGCCGCAGGGCAGCAAGCTGGCCATCGCCATCGCCCTGTTCGTGACGGCCGCCATCATCGCCGTGGCCGCCATCGCCAACGACAACCTGCAGGATCTGAAGACCGGCCAGCTGGTCGGCGCCACGCCCTGGCGCCAGCAGGTGGCGCTGCTGGTGGGTTGCGTGGTCGGCGCGCTGGTCATTCCGCCGGTGCTGAACCTGCTCTACACCGCCTACGGCTTCACCGGCGCGCTGCCGCGCGAGGGCATGGACGCCGGCGCCGCGCTGGCCGCGCCGCAAGCCACGCTGATGACGGCAATCGCCACCGGCATCTTCACCCGCGAGCTGAACTGGACCATGCTGGTGATCGGCATGGGCCTGGGCATCGTGCTGATTTTTATCGACTGGCTGCTGGAAAAGCGCGGCGGCGTGGCGCGCCTGCCGGTGCTGGCGGTGGGGATCGGCATCTATCTGCCGCCGGTGGTGAGCATGGCGCTGTTCTTCGGCGCCATGTTGGGCTGGCTGATTGACCGCGCGCTGCGCCGTCGCGCCCACGCCGCCGGAAAAGACCTCGACGCCTATGCCGAGAAGCCGCGTCAACGCGGCATCCTGGTGGCCTCCGGCCTGATCGTCGGCGAGAGCCTGGTCGGCGTGCTGCTGGCGGCCGTCATCGGCTTTACCGGCAAGGATTCACCGCTGGCGCTGGTGTCTTCCGGGCTTGAGAACATCGGGCAGTGGCTGGGCCTGGCGGCTTTCCTGCTGATCCTGTTTGCGTTCGCGCGTCGCATCCTGCCTGCGCGCTGAGCGAACTCTCTCCCTGGCCGGCGGCCATGCCAGGTCGCCGGTTTCCCCTTCTTTTACTGTCCCTGGAACGCCCGGCGATACTGGATCGCCTCGGCCACGTGGGAACGGTCGACCTGCGCTTGGCCGGCAAGGTCGGCGATGGTGCGCGCGACTTTCAGTACGCGGTGGTAGGAGCGCGCCGACCAGTTCAGCCGCGTGATCGCGGTCTGCAGCAGTTGCGCGCCGGCCGCGTCCGGACTGCAAAAGCGATCAATTTCCGCGCCGGCCAACTGGCTGTTGGCCTTGTTCTGGCGTTGCTGCTGATGCTCAAAGGCGGCTGCGACCCGTGCGGCGATGGCCGCCGTCGTCTCGCCTGCGGCCTGGTCGGCCAGCTCGGATGGCGCGAGCGACGCGACCGGCATCTGCATGTCGATGCGGTCCAGCAGCGGGCCGGAGATGCGATCCTGGTAGCGCCGCACGAGGTCCGGCGTGCAGCGGCATTTGCCGCTGGTATGGCCATGGAAGCCGCACGGACATGGGTTCATCGCCGCCACCAGCTGGAAGCGGGCCGGGAAGTCTGCCTGGCGCGCCGCGCGCGAGATGGTGATGTGGCCGGACTCCAGCGGCTCGCGCAGGACTTCCAGCACTGCGCGCTGATATTCAGGGAGCTCATCCAAAAATAGCACCCCATGATGCGCCAGCGAGATCTCGCCCGGGCGCGGGGTGCCGCCGCCGCCGACCAGCGCGACCGCCGAGGCGGTGTGGTGCGGTGCGCGGTACGGCCGCTGCTTCCAGCGCGCGGCGTCAAAGCCGCCAGACAGCGAGCGCACCGCCGCAGATTCCAGCGCCTGCTCGTCGGTCATGGGCGGCAGGATGCCGGGAAAGCGCGTAGCCAGCATCGACTTGCCGGCGCCGGGCGGGCCGACCAGCAAGATGCTGTGATTGCCCGCCGCGGCAACCTCCATGGCGCGCCGCGCCTGCAGCTGTCCCTTGATGTCGCTGAAGTCGGGGTAGGCCGCGATGGCGTTGGCGGTGCTCACCCGGTGCCGCTGCAGGCGGCCGTCGGCATCGCGCGCGGCGAAATGGGCGCAGACATCCAGCAATGACGCCGCCGGCAGGATGGCGGCGTCGGTCACCAGCGCGGCCTCGTCGGCGTTGGCGGCGGGCAGGATGAAGGCGCGCTTGCGGCCTTCGTCGTGGCCGGCGCGATGCATGGCGTAGGTCATCGCCAGCGCGCCGCGCACAGCGCGCAGTTGGCCCGAGAGCGAGAGCTCGCCGGCGAATTCGTAATCGTCCAGCTGGTCGCCCGGCATTTGCTCGGATGCCGCCAGGATGCCCAGCGCGATGGGCAGGTCGAAGCGGCCGGATTCCTTGGGCAGGTCAGCCGGCGCCAGGTTGACCGTAATTCTTCTGGCGGGGAATTCGAAGCGGGCGTTTTGCAAGGCCGCCCGTACGCGGTCCTTGGCCTCCTTCACCTCGGCTTCGGGCAGGCCGACGATGGTGAAGGAGGGCAGGCCGTTGGCCAGGTGAACTTCCACCGTAACCGGCGGGGCGGCCATGCCGGCCAGAGCGCGGCTGCGCAGCACGGCCAGGCTCATGGTGATGAGCCCGGTGCTGCGTCAGAACAATGGGAGGGGTGAGGCGGGGTAGGGTGTGTGGGATCGGCGTCCGGCGTCATTGAGTTTGTTTTTGCTGAGCCTCAAGCTCGGCCACACGCGCTTCCAGCGCTTCCAGGCGGGCGCGGGTCTTGGCCAGCACCTGGGCCTGGACGTCGAATTCCTCGCGCGTGACCAGGTCCAGCTTGGCGAAGCCCTGGCTCAGCATGGCCTTGACGTTCTTTTCGATGTCCTTGGCCGGAGAGTTTTCGATTGCCTGGTTGATTTTGGATTGCAGGTCTTCAAAGAATTGGGGCTTGTCCATGTCGGATCTCCTGGGCAGGTTGCAGTTGCGTCAAGTTTAGCCGTTTCCCGGCCATCCATAAACTCCCGGCCGGGTTTGGGTCAGACCGCGGATTCGCGACTATGTGCCGTTGACGCTGCCGTAATGATGTTGGAAACCTGTCGGCCGGCAATGTGCCGACTTGGTGATTCGACCGGTGGGCAGCCCGCTGCGCACCAAATGTGTTTGCCGATATCGAGACAATATTGTCAAAAGGAAATAACGAAAAATCAATATCGCACCAATTTCGTGCCATTTGCCGTTTCGTGCACTATTTTGGTCTGTAACCACAAAAAAATCGGTTGGAATGTCTTGTTTCTCTGGAAAAGCCGAGTGTGCCGCGTCCAACGGACTTGGCACGGCTCCTGCTACATGGTTTGGGCAAAACACAAAAAAAGACTTTTATTGTTCAACAACAAACCAGAGGGAAAGTCATGAAGAAACTGATTCTTGCAACAGCCATCGCAGCATCGTTCGTTTCTACCGTGGCCCGTGCGGAAGACGCCAAGCCGGATAACGAATTCAGCTTCAACGCCGCTGTCGTGAGCGACTATCGCTACCGCGGCCTGACCCAGACCCGCTTCGATCCGGCCCTGCAAGTTGGCGCTGATTACACGCACAACCCGACCGGCCTGTACGCAGGCACCTGGCTGACCAACATCAAGTGGATCAAAGACGCCGGCACCAACACCAATACCAGCACCAAGGGCGACGTCGAGTGGGACATCTACGGCGGCAAGCGCGGCGACATCGGCGGCGGTTTCACCTATGACGTCGGCGGCCTGTATTACTACTACCCGGGCAACACCCTGGCCAACAGCGGTGCCAAGAATGCCAATACCTTCGAGCTGTACGGCCAGATCGGCTACGGCCCGGCCTACTTCAAGTATTCGCACGCGCTGACCAACCTCTTCGGCACCGTCGACAGCAAGAACAGCCAGTACTACGACCTGGGCGCCAACATCGACACCTTCTACGGCGTGATCCTGGGCCTGCACGTGGGTCACCAGACCGTCAAGGGCGCTCCCAACGGCGTGTCCAACAGCCAATACAGCTACACCGACTGGAAGGTCGGCCTGTCCAAGACCTTCGACGAAGTCGCCGGCATTACGCTGGGTGTGGCTTACGTCGGCACCGACCTGAAGAACGGCGTGAACGTGACGCCGACTTCCGATGGCTCCAAGAACGTCGGCAAGAAGGGCTTCGTCGTCTCCCTCAGCAAAACTTTCTAACAAGAGGTTCGTATGAAACTGATCACAGCGATCATCAAACCGTTCAAGCTCGACGAGGTGCGTGAAGCCCTCTCGGCGATCGGCGTGCAGGGCATTACCGTGACCGAAGTCAAGGGCTTCGGCCGCCAGAAGGGCCACACCGAGCTGTATCGCGGCGCCGAGTATGTGGTCGACTTCCTGCCCAAGACCAAGATCGAAGCGGCGGTTGACGACGCCATCGTCGAACGCGCGCTGGAGGCCATCGAGACGGCCGCCCGCACCGGCAAGATCGGCGACGGCAAGATTTTCGTCCAGGATCTGCTGGACGTGATTCGTATCCGTACCGGCGAAACCGGCAAAGACGCTCTGTAAAAAAGGGGAATTCTAATGAGCATGAAGAAACTGTTTTCCGGCGCCGTCGCCATGGGCGCCCTGCTGTTGGCGGTTGGTTTTACCGCCCCGGCCCAGGCGCAGGACGCGCCCAAGCCTGAAGCTGCCGCGGCTACCGCAGCAGCACCCGCCGCCGTCGAAGCCCCCAAGGCTGAGGCCGCTGCCCCGGCCGCCGCCGCACCTGCGGCACCGGCTGCCGCTGCAGCTGCGCCGGCGCCCGTCCCCAACAAGGGCGACACCGCCTGGATGCTGGTGTGTACCGCATTCGTGATCCTGATGACCCTGCCCGGCCTGGGCCTGTTCTACGGCGGCCTGGTCCGCAGCAAGAACATGCTGTCGGTGCTGATGCAGTGCTTCATGATCTTCTCGCTGATCTACATCCTGTGGTTCGTGTACGGCTACAGCATCGCGTTCACCGAGGGCGGAGCATTCTTCGGCGGCTTTGATCGCCTGTTCCTGCACGGCCTGACCGGCGACTCCAACACCGCCACCTTCAGCAAGGGCGTGGTGATTCCGGAGCTGGTGTTCGTGGCCTTCCAGGGCGCGTTCGCAGCCATCACCGTGTCGCTGATCATCGGCGCCTTCGCCGAGCGCGTGAAGTTCTCGGCCGTGATCCTGTTCTCCATCATCTGGTTCACCTTCTCCTACCTGCCGATGGCCCACATGGTCTGGTTCTGGCCGGGTCCGGACGCCTTCACCGACGCTGCCGCTGCTGAAAAGGCAACCGCGATCGCGGGCTGGCTGTTCCAGAAGGGCGCGCTGGATTACGCCGGCGGCACCGTGGTGCACATCAACGCCGCTGTTGCCGGCCTGGTGGGTGCGTATGTGATCGGCAAGCGCGTCGGTTACGGCAAGGAAGCTTTCAAGCCGCATAGCCTGACCCTGACCATGGTCGGCGCTTCGCTGCTGTGGTTCGGCTGGTTCGGTTTCAACGCAGGTTCCGGCCTGGAAGCCAACGGCGGCGCCGCTCTGGCCTTCGTCAACACCATCCTGGCAACCGCAGCCGCCGTGCTGTCGTGGAGCTTCGGCGAGTGGATCGGCAAGGGCAAGCCCTCGATGCTGGGCGCTGCTTCCGGCGCCGTGGCCGGCCTGGTGGTCATCACTCCGGCTGCCGGCTTCGTCGGCCCGATCGGTTCGGTGGTCATGGGCCTGATCGGCGGCCTGCTGTGCCTGTGGGGCGTGACCGGCCTGAAGAAGCTGCTGGGCGCCGACGATGCGTTGGACGTGTTCGGCGTGCACGGCGTGGGCGGCATCCTGGGCGCCCTCCTGACCGGTGTGTTTGCGGCTCCCAGCCTGGGCGGCACCGGCATCTACGACTACGTGGCCAACGCCGTCGCTCCGGACTACTCCATCGCCGGCCAGGTGTGGGTGCAGTTCGAAGGCGTGCTGACCACCGTGGTGCTGTCGGGCGTGGTTTCCTTCATCGCCTTCAAGATCGTCGACGTGGTTCTCGGCCTGCGTGTGACCGAAGAAGAAGAGCGCGAAGGCCTGGATATCTCCAGCCACGGCGAATCGGCCTACCACTGATCCGCCTGCAACAGAGTCTTATTCCTTCGGGGCCGGCGACGGTCCCTTTCAAAAGCGCCCTGCGGGGCGCTTTTTTTATGGCTGTTTCATTTGCGCCAATTTCTCGGTGGAAAATAAATAATTCCCGACCATTTAAGTCGGGCTCTTTAAAAAGCCTGCGCAGCCGCCATCTACATAGCCAAGGCTCCGGTCATGCAGCGAAGCGGAGCGGGTAAACGATTCCACGCAAGCGGCTGCCGCGCTCTTGCGCGTTGCAACACGATTTCAGGAATCCGCTAAAATCATCGTTCGCTGCCGGCATTTATATATCGTTAAGGTCTTTTTATGGTCCCGCATCTTGTCACCGCTCTGAATGGTCCCCTGCTGGAGCTGGAGAAGAAAATCCTGGGCGCCACGCCGGCCATCGAACGCTGGTTCCGCATGGAGTGGCAGGAACACACGCCGCCGTTCTATTGCTCGGTCGACCTGCGCAACGCCGGTTTCAAGCTGGCCCCGGTCGACACCAACATGTTCCCGGGCGGCTTCAACAACCTCTCGCCCGAGATGCTGCCGCTGGCGGTGCAGGCGGCGATGGCGGCCATCGAGAAATATTGCCCGGATGCGCGCAACTTGCTGCTGATCCCGGAAAACCACACCGGCAACACCTTCTACCTGCAAAACATCGGTCGGTTGATGCAAATCTTCCGCCAGACCGGCCTGAACGTGCGTCTCGGTACGTTGCAGCCCGGCGTCACCAAGCCCAAGGACATCGAACTGCCGGACGGCACCAGCATCACGCTGGAGCCGCTGGAGCGTTCGGCCAACGGCCGTCGCCTGGGCCTGAAGAACTTCGACCCCTGTACCGTGCTGCTCAACAACGACCTGTCCATCGGCGTGCCGTCGGTGCTGGAAGGCCTGCACGAGCAAAGCGTGCTGCCGCCGCTGCATGCCGGCTGGGCGCTGCGCCGCAAGAGCAACCACTTCGCCGCCTACGATGAGGTGGTCAAGAAATTCGCCAAGATGGTCGAAGTCGATCCGTGGATGCTCAACCCCATGTTCACCAAGGTCGGCGAGATCGATTTCCAAGAAAGCACCGGCACCGACGCGCTGGCTGACAGTGTCTCTTCGTTGCTGTCGAAGATCCGCAAGAAGTACAAAGAATACGGCATCAAGGAGCAGCCATTTGTCTTCATCAAGGCCAATGCCGGCACCTACGGCATGGGCATCATGACGGTCAAGGACGCCAGCGAGATCAAGGACCTCAACCGCAAGCAGCGCACCAAGATGGTCGCCGGCAAGGAAGGCTTGGAAGTGTCGGAAGTGATCGTGCAAGAAGGCGTGCACTCCTTCGAGCGCATCAATGAGGCCGTGGCCGAGCCGGTGGTCTACATGATCGACCGCTATGTGGTGGGCGGCTTCTACCGCGTGCATGCCGACCGCGACGTCAACGAAAACCTGAACGCGCCCGGCGCGCACTTCGTGCCGCTGGCCTTTGCCCAGCAGCACGCGCTGCCGGACATGCTGGCCAAGCCCGGCACCGCCGCGCCCAACCGCTTCTACATGTACGGTGTGGTCGCGCGCCTGGCGTTGCTGGCGGCATCGCTGGAAATGGAAAAGACCGACCCCAATCCGGAAGTATATTAATCTCGAGCCCGCCAGGCTCAACAGGACCCAGCCCCATGAAAATTGCTTTTCTCGCCGATCCGCTCGATACGTTCAAGACGTACAAGGATTCCACCTTCGCCATGATGCGCGAGGCCGCCCGCCGCGGCCATGCGATCTACGCCTTCGAGCAGGCCGACCTGGTGCTGGAGAGCGGGCTGGTGACGGCCAATGCCTTCAAGGTGACGCTGACCGGCGACGCCGACGACTGGTATCGGGCCGACAAGCCGGTGGCCAGTTTCCTGTCGGAATTCGACGCCGTGATCGTGCGCAAGGATCCGCCGTTCGACATGGAGTACATCTACACGACCTACCTCCTGGAGCTGGCCGAAAAGCAGGGCGCGCGGGTGTACAACAAGCCGGCGGCAATTCGCAGTCACAACGAAAAGCTGGCGATCGCCCAGTTCCCGCAATACACCGCGCCCACGCTGGTGACGCGCGACGACAAGCGCCTGCGCGCCTTCCATGCCGAGCACCAGGACGTGATCCTGAAGCCGCTCGACGGCATGGGCGGCATGGGCATCTTCCGCGTCAAGGCCGACGGCATGAACCTGGGCTCCATCATCGAGACGCTGACCGACAACGGTCAACGCACGATCATGGCGCAGCGTTTCATTCCTCAGATCAGCGCCGGCGACAAGCGCATCCTGTTGATCGGCGGCAAGGTGGTGCCCAATGTGCTGGCACGCATTCCGCAGGGCAATGAAGTGCGCGGCAACCTGGCCGCAGGCGGTCTGGGTAAGGCACAACCTGCCTCGGAACGCGACCTGGAAATCGGCCAGGCGCTTGCGCCCGTGCTGTATGAGCGTGGATTGTTGCTGGTAGGATTGGATGCGATCGGCGACTATCTCACGGAGATCAATGTGACCAGCCCGACCTGCTTCCAGGAAATTACCCAGCAGACCGGTTTCGATGTGGCGGCGATGTTCGTCGACGCGCTCGAGGCGGTCGTGGGTGCAGGCGCATAAATGGGTTCGGTGGAGCATGACGGGCTGCTCGGGGAAAAGCGCGTCGCATCAGATGGCAACAATTTCATGGTTGGTATTCTTCTTTTGACGCACGCCCCGCTGGGGCAAGCTTTTCTGGATGCCGCGACCCACGTCTTTCGCGGCCGGCCCGAACGGATTGAAGCGATCGACGTGATCGCCGACCAGAATCCGGCGGATGTGCAAAAACTGGCCATCGAAGCCGTCAAGCGCCTCGATGACGGCAGCGGCGTGCTGGTGATCACCGACGTCATGGGCGGCACGCCGTCCAACTGTACGGGCTTCCTGTGCGGGCTGGAGAACGTCTCGGTCATCGCCGGCATCAGCCTGCCGATGCTGCTGCGCGCGCTGACCTATCGCAACGACACGCTGGACGTGGTGGTCGAGATGGCGCTGGCCGGCGGACAGAACGGCGCGGTGCGCATCGACAATCGCATCCGCGTGGCGGCCTCGGCCTGAGCACATCGGCCACCTGGCGCCGGGCAAGAAGACATAAAAAACGAAAGCTGAAAAATGATTCAAAAAGAACTAGAGATCGTCAACAAGCTCGGCCTGCATGCGCGCGCCTCCGCCAAATTCACACAGCTCGCCGGCAAGTTCAAGAGCGAAGTCTGGATGACCTTCAACAAGCGCCGCGTCAACGCCAAGTCCATCATGGGCGTGATGATGCTGGCCGCCGGCAAGGGCAGCATGGTCATGCTGGAAACCAACGGCGAGGATGAGCAGGAATGCTTCGCCGCGCTGGAAGCGCTGATCGCCGATAAATTCGGAGAAGGCCAGTAAGCGTTTGCGGTTGTTGCTGCGGCGTTGCGCTGCAGCATATTCCCTCGCTGGAACGCTTCTTGCGACGCGTTGGCTGCCGTGGCCGGGCGTGACCTGCGCCTGCCTCGGCCGATACGGTTTTTCACACAAGCTCCTCGTTCGCATGTTCCCCGTTGCCGCGCGCCTGCCGCGATTGCCAAACCGTCATTTGTTCGGTAACTTGCTCTCAGCTACCGCGACCGGAATTCACGGCGGAATATAAAAATCAGGCAGGAGATAACGCGATGGCTTCTTTTAGCTTACATGGAATCGCGGTGTCGCAAGGCATCGCCATCGGACGTGCGCACTTGATGGCGCCGGCCGCCTTGGACGTCAAACATTACCTGATCGCCGACGAGCAGGTCGAGGCCGAGATCGAGCGCTTGAAAAGCGCCATCAAGGCGGTGCACGAAGAGCTGCACACGATCCGCTCCGATCTTCCCAAGGACGCGCCGGCCGAGCTGGGCGCCTTCATCGACGTGCATTCGCTGATCCTGTCGGATCCGATGCTCTCGGAAGTGCCGCTCAACATCATCCGCCATCGCTACTACAACGCCGAGTGGGCGCTGGTGACGCAGATCGAGGAGCTCTCGGCCCAGTTCGACGAGATCGAGGATCCCTACCTGCGCGAGCGCAAGGCCGACATCCAGCAGGTCGGCGAACGCATCCTCAAGGTGCTCACCGGCAGCGCCATCCATCTTCCGCCGACCGGCGAGGCCGCCGCCAATATCATCGTGGTGGCGCACGACATCTCCCCGGCCGACATGTTGCAGTTCCGTGACAGCGCCTTCGCCGGCTTCGTCACCGACCTCGGCGGCCCCAACTCCCATACCGCCATCGTTGCCCGCAGCCTGGATATCCCGGCGGCGGTCGGCATGCACAACGCCTCGGTGCTGGTGAAGCACGACGACCTCTTGATCATCGACGGCGACGCCGGCGTGGTGATTGTCGACCCGTCGCCGCTGGTGCTGGCGCAATACCGCGCGCGCCAGGAGCGCCTGCTGCGCGAGCGCAAGAAACTGTCGCGCCTGAAGAAGACGCCGGCCCTGACCCAGGACGGCGAGCTGATTACGCTCCTGGCCAACATCGAATTGCCGGCCGACGCTACCACCGCCTGGGAGGCGGGCGCCATGGGGATCGGCCTGTTCCGTTCCGAATTCCTGTTCATGGGGCGCGCGGGCCATCTGGAGAAATTCCCGTCCGAGGACGAGCAGTTCGAGTCCTACAAGCAGGCGGTGATCGCCATGAAGGGCCGGCCGGTCACCATCCGCACGCTGGATGTGGGCGCCGACAAGCCGCTGGACGAGGACGAAGAAACCGCGCTGAACCCGGCGCTGGGCTTGCGCGCGATCCGCTACTGCCTGTCCGAGCCGCAGATGTTCCTGACCCAGTTGCGCGCCATTCTGCGCGCCTCGCATTTCGGGCCGATCAAGCTGCTGGTGCCGATGATGGCGCACGCCTTCGAGATCGACCAGACGCTGGGTATCATCGAGCAGGCCAAGCAGCAGCTGCGCGAGCGCAAGCAGAAGTTCGACGAAGAGATCCCGGTCGGCGCCATGATCGAGATCCCGGCGGCCGCGCTGGCCTTGCCCTTGTTCATCAAGCGCCTGGATTTCCTCTCCATCGGCACCAACGACCTGATCCAGTACACGCTGGCCATCGACCGCGTCGACCACGAAGTGGCGCACTTGTACGACCCGCTGCATCCGGCGGTGCTGTATCTGCTATCGACCGTGATCTCGCAGGGCCGCAAGGCCGGCATTCCGGTCTCGGTGTGCGGCGAAATGGCGGGTGACCTGAAGTGGACGCGCCTGCTGCTGGGGATGGGCCTGCTGGAGTTCTCCATGCATCCTTCCCAGATCCTGTCGGTGAAGAACGAAATCCTCAACAGCGACCTGCGACTGTTGGAGCCCCAAGTGAAGAAGGTGCTGCGCGCCAGCGAGCCGGCGGCGATCAGTGCGGCCATGGCGCAATTGCAGGCGCTGGCGGCCGAGCCGGAGGTGCGCGAAGCCAAAGTGGCGCGACGTCGCTGAACGCGCGCGTCGCCCGGTCGCTGCGTCTGCTGCAAGACAAGGCCGCCCATGGGCGGCCTTGCGCATTCATGCAGGCCCGGAAGGCTTATTGCGCGCGGGTTTGACGGAGGTGTCCGACTTGGGTATTCTTACGTCACTGCGCCGATTTGAACGGTTTGACCAACCTCAGCTTGCGGGCGCCGGGAGATTGCTCCCATCTAAATGCGGCTAAAGCGAGCTTGGAGTCAGCTGTTCCTCCCCAAGACCTCGAGACGAGCCCGCAAGCAATGCTTCCGGGCTTTTTTGTTGCCCGATCAGCAGGTGGCCAACCTTCGCTCGACGCGAAGCGATCGTCCACGCCCGTTGCAGGCTTCACAGCCCTTGCAACGATGGACGCCTTGCCACTCAAGCAGAACAATCATGTCGATCGGAATCGTATCACCCCAGGTCATGCAATTCGCCGAGCCGCTCCCCTTGCAGGGAGGCGCGCAGCTGGCCGACTATTCGCTGACCTATGAAACCTACGGCACGCTCAATGCCGACAAGTCCAATGCCGTACTGGTGTGCCATGCGCTCAATGCCTCGCATCACGTGGCCGGCGTCTATGCCGACCAGCCCGACAACGTCGGCTGGTGGGACAACATGGTCGGACCCGGCAAGTCGCTGGACACCAACAAGTTCTTCGTCATCGGCGTCAACAACCTCGGCTCCTGTTTCGGCTCGACCGGGCCGATGCACGCCAATCCGGCCACTGGCAAGCCTTACGGCGCCGACTTCCCGGTCGTCACGGTGGAGGACTGGGTCAACGCCCAGGCGCGCCTGGCCGACCGCCTCGGCATCACGCAATTCGCCGCGGTGATGGGCGGCTCGCTGGGCGGCATGCAGGCGCTGGCCTGGAGCATCATGTATCCGGGCCGCCTGCGCCATTGCCTGGTGATTGCCTCCACGCCCAAACTGTCGGCGCAGAACATCGCCTTCAACGACGTCGCGCGCCAGGCTATCCTGACCGATCCGCAATATCACGGCGGCGATTTCTACGCGCATGGCGTGGTGCCCAAGAACGGCTTGCGCGTGGCGCGCATGGTGGGCCACATCACCTATCTCTCGGACGACGACATGGCCGAGAAATTCGGTCGCGACCTGCGCTCGGGCAGCTATCAGTTCGGCTACGGCATCGACTTCGAGATCGAGTCCTACCTGCGCTATCAGGGCGACAAGTTCTCCACCTACTTCGACGCCAACACCTACCTGCTGATCACCAAGGCGCTCGATTACTTCGATCCGGCGCGCGAGTTCGGCGGCGACCTGGTCAAGGCGCTGGAGCGTACGCGCGCCAAGTTTCTGCTGGTGTCATTCACCACCGACTGGCGCTTTTCGCCGGAGCGCAGCCGCGAGATGGTGCAGGCGTTGGTGGCCAACAAGCGCCGCGTCAGCTATGCGGAAATCGACGCCCCGCACGGGCACGATGCCTTCTTGCTGGAGGACGCGCGTTACATGAAAGTGGTGCGCGAGTACTACGCAAGCATCTGGAGTGAATTGGGGCAGGAGGGCCGCGCATGACTTTCAATGAACTGAGCCTGTTGCGCCCGGACCTGGCGTTCATCGCGCACTGGGTGCGCGAGCAATCCAATGTGCTGGACCTGGGCTGCGGCGACGGCGTGATGCTGGACTACCTGCAGAGCGACAAGCAGTGCGCAGGATATGGCGTGGAGATCGACGACGACCAGATCCCCAAGTGCGTGGCGCGCAACGTGTCGGTGATCCAGCAGGACTTGAACGGCGGGCTCGCCATGTTCGAGGACAACGCCTTCGACACGGTGTTGTGCCTGTCGGCGCTGCAGATGGTCAAGGACGTCGAGGGCACCTTGCGCGAGATCGCGCGGGTGGGGCGCGAGGCCACGGTTTCCTTCCCCAACTTCGCGTACTGGCCGCACCGTGTGGCGCTCTTGCGCGGGCGCATGCCGGTGTCCAAATCGCTGCCTTACCAATGGTATGATACGCCGAACCTGCGCTGCGCCACGATCAGGGATTTCGAGGCGCTGGCCAACGAGGTCGGGCTGGAGGTGCTGGAATGCGTGGCGCTCAAGGACGGCAAGCCGGTGCGTTATCTGTCCAACTGGCGTGGCAGCCTGGCGGTGTTCAGGCTGCGCAAGAAGTAAGCCCGCCGGCCATCTTCTCGCCCTCCCTGCCTATCCCCGAACGCCGGTTCGACCGCGGCATGTCCGCCGGCCACCGGCGTTTTTCTTTTCTTCTTCTGATTCGGTTTCGCCCATGACCGCACCCGCCGCTTCCTGGCGTCAATACCTCAACCGGCGCATGCTGATCTGCGTATTCCTCGGTTTCACTTCCGGCCTGCCTTTGTTCATCCTGCTGTCGCTGCTGCAGGCCTGGCTGGCCAAGTCGGGCCTGAACGTGAAGACGCTCGGCCTGTTCGCGCTGGTGATGTTCCCTTACACCTGGAAGTTCGTCTGGTCGCCGCTGATGGATCGCTTCCATTTCGGCCGTATGGGGCGCCGGCGCGGCTGGATGTTCTTCACGCAGCTGCTGCTGTTTCTCGGCATCGGCGCCATGGGCATGCTCGATCCGCAGACCGAAGTCGGCGCCATCGCATTCATGGCGTCGGTGGTGGCCTTCCTTTCGGCCAGCCAGGACATCGCCATCGACGCCTATCGGCGCGAGATCCTGCCGGACGAAGAATTGGGTCTGGGCAGCGCCATCCACGTCAACGCCTATAAGCTGTCCGGCATGGTGCCGGGCGCGCTGTCG
The DNA here is from genome assembly GCF_017814915.1 of Herbaspirillum sp. LeCh32-8. Classification (GTDB taxonomy): domain Bacteria; phylum Pseudomonadota; class Gammaproteobacteria; order Burkholderiales; family Burkholderiaceae_D; genus Herbaspirillum. Next base: position 229,283 of record NZ_JAGIPZ010000006.1, read on the forward strand.
CTGGTGCTGGCCGACCAGATGCCGTGGACCAGCGTGTTCTGGATCACCGCCGCCTTCATGCTGCCGGGCCTGCTGTGCTCGCTGTTGGTGACGGAGCCCAAGGTCTACGGCGCGCCGCCCAAGAACCTGTCCGAGGCGGTGGTGCTGCCGTTCCGCGAATTCATCGCGCGCGGCGGCTGGCGCAATGCGCTGTGGGTGCTGGGCTTCATCTTCCTCTACAAGCTGGGCGACAGCATGGCTACTGCGCTGGCCACCAAGTTCTATATCGACCTCGGCTTTTCGATGACCGAGATCGGCGTGGTCTCCAAGACCACCAGCCTGTGGGCCAGCGTGGCCGGCGGCATCCTCGGCGGCATCTGGATGGTGAAGCTGGGCATCAATCGCGGCTTGTGGGTGTTCGGCGTGCTGCAGGCGATTCCGATCCTGGGCTTTGCCTGGCTGGCCCATGTCGGCGCCAGCCTGCCGGTGCTGGCCGCGGTGATCGGCGTGGAGGCCTTCGGCGTGGGGCTGGGGACCACCGCATTCGTGGCCTACATCATGCGCGAGACCGATCCGCGCTACACGGCGACCCAGTTTGCGCTGTTCACTAGTTTGATGGCGGTGCCCCGGACTTTCGTCAATTCTTCGGTCGGATATATCGTGGCGGAAACAGGCTGGTTAAATTTTTTTATCATTTGCTTCGTTCTGGCCTTGCCTGGAATGCTGATGTTGCCTAGAATTGCGCCCTGGAATGAAAAGCCGGTTGAGTCGCAGACAACAAAAGCCTGAAGATTCGAAAAAACGTCGCGGTTCGTTCCTGAGAGCAACTCTCGGGCCTTCGCTAAAAATATTTGCTTAATTGCTTGTTTTTAGTTGACAACCAAAAGATGTTCCTCTATAGTTTTGAGTTCCCTGCGAGGAGAGGTGGCCGAGTGGTTAATGGCAGCAGACTGTAAATCTGCCCTCTTACGAGTACGCTGGTTCGAATCCAGCCCTCTCCACCATAAGGCCGGGAAGTAAAAAGAAGTTCGCGACAAAAAGTCGCGGCGGATGTGAAGTGAAAGTTGGTCCTCGCGGGTGTAGCTCAATGGTAGAGCTGAAGCCTTCCAAGCTTAAGACGAGGGTTCGATTCCCTTCACCCGCTCCAAGTTTTGGTTCGGTTGCATGTTTGGTTGTTGTGCAATCGACAAAATGCCCTTGTAGCTCAGTGGTAGAGCACTCCCTTGGTAAGGGAGAGGCCACGTGTTCAATCCACGTCAAGGGCACCAGTTTTGAGTCGTACGCTATAGCAGGTCAGCAATCGGTCGGGCGTGTTGCCTGGACATTCTCATCAAATTTAGGAGTCTAAAATGGCAAAAGGCAAGTTTGAGCGGACCAAGCCGCACGTGAACGTTGGCACGATCGGCCACGTTGACCATGGCAAGACCACGCTGACCGCAGCAATCGCAACCGTTCTGTCGAAGAAGTTCGGCGGCGAAGCGAAGGCCTACGACCAGATCGACGCAGCGCCTGAAGAAAAGGCTCGCGGCATCACCATCAACACCGCGCACGTCGAATACGAAACCGCAAACCGTCACTACGCCCACGTTGACTGCCCCGGCCACGCCGACTACGTCAAGAACATGATCACCGGCGCAGCGCAGATGGACGGCGCGATCTTGGTGTGCTCGGCCGCTGACGGCCCGATGCCCCAGACCCGCGAACACATCCTGCTGTCGCGTCAGGTTGGCGTTCCTTACATCATCGTCTTCCTGAACAAGGCTGACATGGTGGACGACGCTGAGCTGCTGGAACTGGTGGAAATGGAAGTCCGTGAACTGCTGTCGAAGTACGAGTTCCCTGGTGACGACCTGCCCATCGTGAAGGGTTCGGCCAAGCTGGCGCTGGAAGGCGACACCGGTCCCCTGGGCGAGCAAGCGATCATGGCCCTGGCCGAAGCGCTGGACACCTACATCCCGACCCCGGAACGTGCTGTTGACGGTACCTTCCTGATGCCGGTGGAAGACGTGTTCTCGATCTCGGGTCGCGGCACCGTGGTGACCGGTCGCGTTGAACGCGGCGTGATCAAGGTCGGCGAAGAAATCGAAATCGTCGGTATCGCTGACACCCAGAAGACCACCTGCACCGGCGTGGAAATGTTCCGCAAGCTGCTGGACCAAGGTCAAGCAGGCGACAACGTTGGCGTGCTGCTGCGCGGCACCAAGCGTGAAGACGTCCAGCGTGGTCAGGTTCTGGCCAAGCCGGGTTCGATCAAGCCGCACAAGCACTTCACCGGCGAGATCTATGTTCTGTCGAAGGACGAAGGCGGCCGTCACACCCCGTTCTTCAACAACTACCGTCCGCAGTTCTACTTCCGTACGACTGACGTGACTGGCGCGATCGAACTGCCGGAAGGCAAGGAAATGGTCATGCCGGGCGACAACGTGTCGATCACCGTGAAGCTGATCAACCCGATCGCTATGGAAGAAGGTCTGCGTTTCGCTATCCGTGAAGGCGGTCGTACCGTCGGCGCCGGCGTCGTCGCCAAGATCTTCGACTAAGATCAAGCAGCAAAACACCTTGCCGCGGTGCGAATTTCGTATCGCGGCATTCGTGTCTCAATCGCGAGTTTTTGTAGGGGCGTAGCTCAATTGGCAGAGCGTCGGTCTCCAAAACCGAAGGTTGGGGGTTCGAGGCCCTCCGCCCCTGCCACCGAATCTGGTGCAGGGTACAGAAAGTAAGCAATGTCTAACCAGCCAGTCCAAACCGTCAACACCTCCAACGACAAGATCAAGATTGCCCTGGCAATCGTGGCTGTCGTCGCAGGCGTGGTCGGTTTTTTTGTGTTGTCTGATCAAGCGACCCCGGTGCGCGCCGCCGCCCTGGTCGCAGGTCTGCTGGTGGCTGTGGCATTTGCCTGGACCTCTGCACAAGGCCGCGGCTTTGTCGGTTTCGCCAAGGAGTCCGTGCGCGAAACCAAGAAGGTCGTCTGGCCCACCCGCAAGGAAGCGATGCAGATCACCGCGGTGGTGTTCGCATTCGTGCTGATCATGGCGATCTTCCTGTGGGGCACGGACAAGTTGCTCGAGTTCTTGTTGTACGACGTAATTTTGGGCTGGAAATAACATGAGCGATAGCACACAAGACAGCGCACCGATTGGTGCGCAAAGCGTTTCAGGCGCCGGAAAAAAGCGCTGGTACGTGGTGCATGCGTATTCCGGCATGGAAAAGAGCGTTCAGCGTGCGCTGACCGAGCGCATCACGCGTGCAGGCATGCAGGACCAGTTCGGCCAGATCCTGGTGCCGACCGAAGAAGTCGTGGATATGAAAAACGGTCACAAGTCGGTGACCGAGCGTCGTTTCTTCCCGGGCTACGTCCTGGTCGAGATGGAAATGACCGACGAAACCTGGCACCTGGTGAAGAACACCAGCAAGGTGACCGGTTTCATCGGCGGCAAGTCGAATCGTCCGACGCCGCTGCCGCAGCACGAAGTGGATGCGCTGGTGCGCCAGATGCAGGAAGGCGTTGAAAAGCCGCGTCCGAAGGTGCTCTACGAAGTCGGCGAAATGGTGCGCATCAAGGAAGGCCCGTTCACCGATTTCAACGGCAACGTCGAAGAAGTGAACTACGAAAAATCGCGTGTGCGCGTTTCGGTCACCATCTTCGGTCGCGCCACCCCGGTCGAACTCGAGTTCGGCCAGCTGGAAAAAGTCTGATCCCTTTCCCGGAATCCCGCTTTCTCTGTACAGAATCAGCGCCCGCAGGAGCGCATCGGACGGGTATCCCCGTTCGCTCAATCCGGCAAGCCGAGGAGCCAAAGTAAAGAGTCGCAAGACGAATGAACCGGCGCTAAAACTCAATCAATACAGGAGCCGTCATGGCAAAGAAAATCATCGGTTTTATCAAGCTGCAAGTGCCAGCTGGTAAGGCCAACCCGTCCCCCCCGATCGGTCCTGCGCTGGGTCAGCGCGGTCTGAACATCATGGAATTCTGCAAGGCCTTCAACGCCCAGACTCAAGGTGTTGAACCGGGTTTGCCGATTCCCGTCGTGATCACCGCTTTCGCCGACAAGTCCTTCACCTTCGTGATGAAGACCCCGCCGGCAACGATCCTGATCAAGAAGGCCGCCGGCATCCAGAAGGGTTCCGCCAAGCCGCATACCGACAAGGTCGGCAAGATCACCCGCAAGCAAGCGGAAGAGATCGCAACCCAGAAGAAGCCGGACCTGACCGCTGCTGATCTGGAAGCTGCAGTGCGCACCATCGCTGGTTCCGCACGTTCGATGGGCATCACGGTGGAGGGTCTGTAATGGCTAAGGTATCCAAGCGCATGAAGGCATTGAAGGAAAAGGTCGATCGTACCAAGGCCTATCCGTTCGACAACGCCGTTTCCCTGATCAAGGAATTCGCCACTGCCAAGTTCAACGAGTCGATCGACGTCTCGGTGCAATTGGGCGTGGACGCCAAGAAGTCCGACCAAGTGGTCCGTGGCTCCGTGGTGCTGCCGGCTGGTACCGGCAAGACCGTTCGCGTGGCCGTGTTCGCCTCCGGCGACAAGGCTGAGGCTGCCAAGGCAGCCGGCGCCGACGTGGTCGGCATGGAAGATCTGGCAGAGCGCGTGAAGGCCGGCGACATGCCGTTCGACATCGTGATCGCTTCGCCGGACACCATGCGTATCGTCGGTACCCTGGGTCAGATCCTGGGTCCCCGCGGCCTGATGCCGAACCCGAAGGTCGGCACCGTGACCCCGGACGTCGCTACCGCCGTCAAGAACGCCAAGGCTGGTCAGGTTCAGTACCGTACCGACAAGTCGGGCATCATCCACGCTACCATCGGCCGCAAGTCGTTCTCCGATGCCGATCTGAAGGCCAACCTGCTGGCCCTGATCGACGCCCTGAACAAGGCCAAGCCGGCTTCGAGCAAGGGTATCTACCTGCGCAAGATCGCACTGTCGTCCACCATGGGTGCCGGCGTGCGTGTCGACCAGGCTTCCCTGGCTGGCTAAGAAGGAATCAAGTCCCCGCACTCCGGTTGGAGCGCGGGGCGCATCTTTGGGCTGTAGCGGTTGAAGCTGATCGCTGCAGGCAATCAAAGACCGTTGGGCGGACATCGGCAGCAACAACGCCGGGAGAAGTTAAACAGAGCGCATGCAAATGCAATCGACCCAACGCAGATGGTGAACCCGAACAAGTTTTGTAGTCTCAGGCAGCGAATCGAGCTTTGCTCTATGCTGCAATGAACTCCTAAACCTCGGACGCCGTGTTCGAACCGGTGTAAGGCAAGCAGGCATCTTCGCCTGTGTCGTCGCCGAGCACTATTTTTGGAGGTTGATCTTGAGTCTCAATCTGAATGACAAGAAGGCCGTTGTCGCCGAAGTTTCCGCGAAAGTTGCAACCGCGCAAACTATCGTCGTGGCCGAATACCGTGGCATCCAGGTTGGTTCCTTGACGCAACTGCGCGCACAAGCGCGTGCCCAAGGCGTGTACCTGCGCGTGTTGAAAAACACGCTGGCTCGTCGCGCTGTTGAAGGCACCCAGTTTGCCGACCTCGCCTCGCAACTGACCGGTCCGCTGATCTACTCGATCTCGGAAGACGCCGTGGCCGCTGCCAAAGTCGTGTCCGACTTTGCCAAGACCAACGACAAGCTGGTTGTGAAGGCAGGTAACTTCGCAGGCAAGCAGCTGGATAAGGCTGCTGTTGCTGCGTTGGCAAACATCCCGTCCCGCGAAGTTCTGCTGGCCCAGGTTCTGGGCATGATGCAGGCTCCCGTGTCGGGCTTTGCTCGCGCCTTGGCTGCTCTGGCAGCCAAGAAGGAAGCCGAAGCCGCATGATGCACGGCCGCCATGGGCGGCCAGCTCTGCAGTTTCGACGTTCCGCGTCACTACCAATCTGATGTTATTACCGAAATAAATTTAGGAGTTTCAAATGGCAATTAGCAAAGAAGACATCCTGGAAGCCGTTGGCGCGCTGTCCGTGATGGAACTGAATGACCTGGTCAAGGCATTCGAAGAGAAGTTTGGTGTTTCCGCTGCCGCTATGGCCGCTCCGGCCGCCGGTGGCGCTGCTGGTGGTGGTGCTGCCGCTGCTGAAGAACAGACCGAATTCACCGTGGTTCTGGCTGAAGTCGGCGCCAACAAGGTCGGCGTCATCAAGGCCGTGCGTGAAATCACCGGTCTGGGCCTGAAGGAAGCCAAGGATCTGGTCGACGGTGCACCGAAGCCGCTGAAGGAAGGTGTTGCCAAGGCTGACGCCGAAGCTGCCAAGAAGAAGCTGGAAGAAGCTGGCGCCAAGGCCGAACTGAAGTAATTCTCTTGCCTTCCAAAGGCTAGTTTATTACTCCGGAGTCAAAGTGCAGAATCCCTTGAAAAAGGGATTCGGCTTTGGCTCCTTTGTCGTTTCTTATTTTTGTACGTCGTTTGTGCGCTGCAATCTTTCCCCGCCCGCAATGCTCGGAATATTAAGCGCGAACGAAGCAAAAAACTAGGGTAGAAACTTGAAGATTTGAGTTGCCGGTTTTCCGGGTCTGCATGTCCCCCCGCAGGCCGCGCGGTTTGATCGAATCTTGAACTCTCTATCCTTCCTGTCACTCACGGAGTGTCCATGCACTACTCATTTACTGAGAAGAAGCGCATTCGCAAATCCTTCGCGAAACGCGCAAACGTCCACAACGTTCCGTTCCTGCTCGCGACTCAGATCGAGTCGTACCAGAATTTCCTGCAACCCGAGCGTACCGCGTCGGAGCGCAAGAACGAAGGCCTGCAATCGGCTTTCACCTCGATTTTCCCCATCGTGTCGCACAACGGTTTTGCGCGCCTCGAGTTCCTCTCCTATGTGCTGGGCGCTCCTCCGTTCGACGTCAAGGAATGCCAACAGCGCGGTCTGACCTTCGCTTCGCCGCTGCGCGCCAAGGTGCGTCTGGTGATCCTGGATCGTGAATCGCCGACCAAGCCGGTCGTCAAGGAAATGAAGGAGCAGGAAGTCTACATGGGCGAACTGCCCCTGATGACCACCACCGGCTCGTTCGTGATCAACGGCACCGAGCGTGTGATCGTGTCCCAGCTGCACCGTTCGCCGGGCGTGTTCTTCGAACACGACCGCGGCAAGACGCACTCGTCGGGCAAGCTGCTATTCTCGGCACGCATCATTCCTTACCGCGGCTCCTGGCTGGACTTTGAATTTGACCCGAAGGACATCCTGTTCTTCCGCGTCGACCGCCGTCGCAAGATGCCGGTCACGATCCTGCTCAAGGCCATCGGCATGACGTCCGAGCAGATCCTGGCGAACTTCTTCGTCTTCGACAACTTCAACCTGCACGCCGAAGGCGCCGACATGGAGTTCGTCTCCGAGCGCCTGCGCGGTGAAGTCGCGCGTTTCGATATCACCGACAAGTCGGGCAAGGTGATGGTCGCCAAGGACAAGCGCATCAACGCCAAGCACGTGCGCGACATCGAAGCCGCCGGCATCAAGCACATCTCGGTTCCCGAGGACTACCTGCTGGGCCGCGTGCTGGCCAAGAACATCGTCGATCCTGACACCGGCGAAGTCATTGCCAGCGCCAACGACGAGCTGACCGAAGAACTGCTGGCCAAGCTGCGCGAATCGAACATCGCTTCGATCCAGACCCTGTACACCAACGACCTGGACCAGGGCGGCTACATCTCGACCACCCTGCGCACCGACGACACCGCCGACAAGACCGCCGCGCGCGTGGCGATCTATCGCATGATGCGTCCTGGCGAACCGCCGACCGAAGAATCGGTGGAAGCGCTGTTCAACGGCCTGTTCTACAGCGAAGACCGTTACGACCTGTCGGCCGTGGGCCGCATGAAGTTCAACCGTCGCGTCGGCCGCGACGAGCTGACCGGCAAGATGACCCTGTCGGATGAAGACATCCTGGCAGTCATCAAGATTCTGGTTGAGCTGCGCAATGGCCGCGGCGAAGTCGACGACATCGACCACCTGGGCAACCGCCGCGTGCGTTGCGTGGGCGAGCTGGCCGAAAACCAGTTCCGCGCCGGCCTGGTGCGCGTGGAGCGCGCCGTCAAGGAACGCCTGGGCCAAGCCGAGGCGGACAACCTGATGCCGCACGACCTGATCAACTCCAAGCCGATCTCGGCCGCGATTCGTGAGTTCTTCGGTTCCTCGCAGCTGTCGCAGTTCATGGACCAAACCAACCCGCTGTCGGAAATCACGCACAAGCGTCGTGTTTCCGCTCTGGGCCCTGGCGGTTTGACCCGCGAACGCGCAGGCTTTGAAGTCCGTGACGTGCACCCGACCCACTACGGCCGCGTGTGCCCGATCGAAACGCCTGAAGGCCCGAACATCGGCCTGATCAACTCGCTGGCGCTGTACGCACGCCTGAACGAATACGGCTTCCTGGAAACCCCATACCGCAAGGTCGAAGGTAGCCAGGTGACCAACCAGATCGACTACCTGTCGGCCATCGAAGAAGGTCGCTACGTGATCGCCCAGGCGAACGCGACCATCGACGGTTCCGGCAAGCTGTCCGACGAACTGGTGTCTGCGCGTGAAGCCGGCGAAACCATCCTGGTCTCGCCTGAGCGCGTGCAGTACATGGACGTGGCCCCGGGTCAGGTGGTGTCGGTGGCAGCCTCGCTGATTCCGTTCCTGGAGCACGATGACGCGAACCGCGCGCTGATGGGCGCCAACATGCAACGTCAGGCCGTGCCTTGCCTGCGTCCGGAAAAGCCGCTGGTCGGCACCGGCATCGAGCGCACCGTGGCGGTTGACTCGGGCACCACCGTGCAGGCCCTGCGCGGCGGCGTGGTCGACTACGTCGACGCCGGTCGTGTGGTGATCCGCGTGAACGACGACGAGGCGCAAGCCGGCGAAGTCGGCGTGGACATCTACAACCTGATCAAGTACACCCGTTCCAACCAGAACACCAACATCAACCAGCGTCCGATCGTGAAGGTGGGCGACCGCGTCGCCAAGCACGACGTGATCGCCGACGGCGCATCGACCGACCTGGGCGAACTGGCGCTGGGTCAGAACATGCTGGTGGCCTTCATGCCGTGGAACGGCTACAACTTCGAAGACTCGATCCTGATCTCCGAGAAGGTTGTTGCCGATGACCGCTACACCTCGATCCACATCGAGGAACTGTCGGTCGTGGCGCGTGACACCAAGCTGGGCGCGGAAGAAATCACCCGCGACATCTCCAACCTGGCCGAGAACCAACTGGCTCGCCTGGACGAGTCCGGCATCACCTACATCGGCGCCGAAGTCGAAGCAGGCGATACCCTGGTCGGTAAGGTCACCCCGAAGGGCGAGACCCAGCTGACTCCGGAAGAGAAGCTGCTGCGCGCGATCTTCGGCGAGAAGGCTTCCGACGTGAAGGACACCTCGCTGCGCGTGCCTTCGGGCATGGTCGGCACCGTCATCGACGTGCAGGTGTTCACCCGCGAAGGCATCCAGCGCGACAAGCGCGCCCAGCAGATCATCGACGATGAACTCAAGCGCTATCGCCTGGACCTGAACGACCAGCTGCGTATCGTGGAAGGCGACGCCTTCCAGCGTCTGGAGCGTCTGCTGATCGGCAAGGTCGCCAACGGCGGCCCGAAGAAGCTGGTCAAGGGCACCAAGCTGGACAAGGCTTACCTGGACGATCTGGACAAGTACCACTGGTTCGACATCCGTCCGGCCGACGACGACATGGCCAACGCGCTCGAAGCGATCAAGGAATCGATCGCCGAGAAGCGTCACCAGTTCGACCTGGCCTTCGAAGAGAAGCGCAAGAAGCTGACCCAGGGCGACGAACTGCCGCCTGGCGTGCAGAAGATGGTCAAGGTCTACCTGGCCGTGAAGCGTCGCCTGCAGCCCGGCGACAAGATGGCGGGTCGTCACGGCAACAAGGGTGTGGTTTCCCGCATCCTGCCGATCGAAGACATGCCGCACATGGCCGACGGTACTCCGGCCGACATCGTGCTGAACCCGCTGGGCGTGCCGTCGCGTATGAACGTCGGTCAGGTTCTGGAAGTGCACCTGGGCTGGGCAGCCAAGGGCCTGGGCCTGCGTCTGGGCGAGATGGTGCAGGCGCAAGCCAAGGTCGCGGAACTGCGCAAGTTCCTGACCACCATCTACAACGAGTCGGGCAAGAAGGAAGAGCTGGACAAGTTCAGCGACGAGGAAATCGTCGAGCTGGTGGCCAACCTGAAGAAGGGCGTTCCGTTCGCCACTCCGGTGTTCGACGGCGCGCACGAAAAGGAAACCCGCCGCATGCTGGACCTGGCGTACCCGGATCCGATCGCCAAGCAGCTGGGCATGACCCCGTCGAAGAACCAGGTCACCATGTATGACGGCCGTACCGGCGAAGCTTTCGAGCGCACCGTGACAGTCGGCTACATGCACTACCTGAAGCTGCACCACCTGGTCGACGACAAGATGCACGCCCGCTCCACCGGCCCGTACTCGCTGGTGACCCAGCAGCCGCTGGGCGGCAAGGCGCAGTTCGGCGGCCAGCGTTTCGGCGAAATGGAAGTCTGGGCGCTGGAAGCTTACGGCGCATCGTACGTCCTGCAGGAAATGCTGACCGTGAAGTCCGACGACGTGAACGGCCGTACCAAGGTCTACGAGAACCTGGTCAAGGGCGATCACGTGATCGACGCCGGCATGCCGGAATCCTTCAACGTGCTGGTGAAGGAAATCCGCTCGCTGGGTATCGACATCGACCTGGAACGCGAATGATGTAACAGGGGATGCATGGCGCCACGCCGTGCATCCCCGCCGGCGCTTTGAACGGCCGGCGAAGACAAGAATTCAAGAAGTCAAAGCAGTAGAGTCGCCGGCGCTATATCGCAATGTTGCATATACGCCGGTTATTCATTAGGCCGGGGAGGTCTGTCCCGGTACCGAGCGGAACCAGAAGACGAGAAGTCTTCAAGGCTCTCCCGCCGGTGCGAACAGGGTTCAGCAGGGTGAACCGGCCCACACGTAAATTTAGTTTTTTCACGCCAACTGGAGTGATACATGAAAGCACTGCTCGATCTATTCAAGCAAGTCCAGCAAAACGAACAATTCGACGCGATCAAGATCGGTCTGGCTTCGCCGGACAAGATCCGCTCGTGGTCCTTCGGCGAAGTCAAAAAGCCGGAAACCATCAACTACCGTACCTTCAAGCCTGAGCGCGACGGTCTGTTCTGCGCCAAGATCTTCGGCCCCATCAAGGACTACGAGTGCCTGTGCGGCAAGTACAAGCGCCTGAAGCACCGCGGCGTGATCTGCGAAAAGTGCGGCGTTGAAGTGACCCTGGCCAAGGTGCGTCGTGAGCGCATGGGCCACATCGAGCTGGCCTCGCCGACCGCCCACATCTGGTTCCTGAAGTCGCTGCCCTCCCGTCTGGGCATGGTGCTGGACATGACCCTGCGCGACATCGAACGCGTGCTGTACTTCGAAGCCTACGTCGTGACCGATCCCGGCATGACCCCGCTGAAGAAGTGCCAGATCATGTCCGAAGACGACTACGCCGCCAAGTACGAAGAGTACGGTGACGACTTCGTCGCGTTCATGGGCGCCGAAGGTATCCGCGAACTGCTGCGCTCGATCGACATCGACCGCGACGCCGAGACCCTGCGCCAGGAACTGAAGGAATCCAAGTCCGAAGCCAAGATCAAGAAGTACGCCAAGCGCCTGAAGGTGCTGGAGGCGTTCCAGCGCTCGGGCATCAAGCCCGACTGGATGATCATGGAAGTGCTGCCGGTGCTGCCGCCGGAACTGCGTCCGCTGGTGCCGCTGGACGGCGGCCGTTTCGCGACCTCCGACCTGAACGACCTGTATCGCCGCGTCATCAACCGCAACAACCGTCTGAAGCGTCTGATGGAGCTGCGCGCGCCTGAAATCATCACGCGCAACGAAAAGCGCATGCTGCAGGAAGCGGTTGACTCGCTGCTGGACAACGGCCGTCGCGGCAAGGCGATGACCGGCGCCAACAAGCGTCCGCTGAAGTCGCTGGCTGAAATGATCAAGGGTAAGGGCGGCCGTTTCCGTCAAAACCTGCTGGGCAAGCGCGTCGACTACTCGGGCCGTTCGGTCATCGTGGTGGGTCCGCAGCTGAAGCTGCACCAGTGCGGTCTGCCCAAGCTGATGGCGCTGGAACTGTTCAAGCCCTTCATCTTCAACAAGCTGGAGCTGATGGGTCTGTCGACCACCATCAAGGCGGCCAAGAAGCTGGTGGAAGCGCAAGAGCCGGTGGTCTGGGACATCCTGGAAGAAGTCATCCGCGAGCATCCGGTCATGCTGAACCGTGCGCCGACCCTGCACCGTCTGGGCATCCAGGCGTTCGAGCCGGTGCTGATCGAAGGCAAGGCGATCCAGCTGCACCCGCTGGTTTGCGCGGCGTTCAACGCCGACTTCGACGGCGACCAGATGGCCGTCCACGTGCCGCTGTCGATCGAAGCGCAGATGGAAGCCCGCACCCTGATGCTGGCCTCCAACAACATCCTGTTCCCGTCCAACGGCGAGCCGTCGATCGTGCCGTCGCAGGATATTGTGCTGGGTCTGTACTACGCGACCCGTGAAGCCATCAACGGCAAGAACGAAGGCATGATGTTCCCGGACGTGTCGGAAGTCATCCGCGCGTACGACAACAAGGAAGTCGAACTGGCCACCCGCATCACCGTGCGTATCGTCGAGCATCCGAAGGATCCGGCGACCGGTGAGTTCGTCAAGACCATCAAGCGCTACGAGACCACCGTCGGCCGCGCGATCCTGTCCGAGATCCTGCCGAAGGGCCTGCCGTTCACCGTGCTGAACCGCGCCCTGAAGAAGAAGGAAATCTCGAAGCTGATCAACACGTCCTTCCGCAAGTGCGGTCTGCGCGCCACCGTGGTGTTCGCCGACCAGCTGATGCAGTCGGGCTTCCGCCTGGCGACCCGCGCCGGCATCTCGATCTGCGTGGACGACATGCTGGTGCCGCCGCAAAAGGCCACCCTGATCGCCGCTGCTGAATCGGAAGTCAAGCAGATCGAGCAGCAGTACGCCTCCGGTCTGGTGACCGCCGGCGAGCGCTACAACAAGGTGGTGGACATCTGGGGCAAGGCCGGCGACGAAGTCGGCAAGGCCATGATGGACCAGCTGAAGGTAGAAGACGTCATCACCCGCGAAGGCAAGAAGACCACTCAGGAATCGTTCAACGCGATTTACATGATGGCCGACTCCGGCGCCCGTGGTTCGGCAGCGCAGATTCGCCAGCTGGCCGGTATGCGCGGCCTGATGGCCAAGCCTGACGGCTCCATCATCGAAACGCCGATTACCGCGAACTTCCGCGAAGGTCTGAACGTTCTGCAGTACTTCATCTCGACGCACGGCGCCCGTAAGGGTCTGGCCGATACCGCGCTGAAGACTGCGAACTCCGGTTACCTGACCCGTCGTCTGGTGGACGTGACCCAGGATCTGGTCGTGATCGAAGACGATTGCGGCACCTCCAACGGCGCGGCCATGAAGGCGCTGGTCGAAGGCGGTGAAGTCATCGAAGCGCTGCGCGACCGTATCCTCGGCCGCGTCGCCGCGACCGACATCGTCAATCCGGAAGACCAGGCGACTCTGTACGAAGCCGGCACCCTGATGGACGAAGACAAGGTCGAAGAGATCGAACGTCTGGGCATCGACGAGGTGAAGGTCCGTACCCCGCTGACCTGCGACACCCGCTACGGCCTGTGCGCCAAGTGCTACGGTCGCGACCTGGGCCGCGGCCTGCTGGTCAACTCCGGTGAAGCCGTCGGTGTGGTGGCAGCGCAGTCGATCGGTGAGCCGGGTACCCAGCTGACCATGCGTACCTTCCACATCGGTGGCGCGGCATCGCGTGCGGCAGTGGCCTCCTCGGTGGAAGCCAAGTCGAACGGCACCGTTCGCTTCACCGCGACGATGCGTTACGTCACCAACGGCAAGGGCGAGCAGATCGTCATTTCCCGTTCCGGCGAAGTGCTGATCACCGACGACCTGGGCCGTGAGCGCGAGCGTCACAAAGTGCCGTACGGTGCGACCCTGATCGTCAAGGATGGTCTGGCGATCAAGGCCGGCACCGCACTGGCAACCTGGGACCCGCTGACCCGTCCGATCATCACCGAGTACACCGGTACCGTGAAGTTCGAGAACGTGGAAGAAGGCTCCACCGTGGCCAAGCAGATCGACGAAGTGACCGGTCTGTCGACCCTGGTGGTTATCGACGCCAAGCGTCGTGGTCCGTCGTCCAAGGTGCTGCGTCCGCAGGTCAAGCTGTTGAACGAAGCCGGCGAAGAAGTGAAGATCGCCGGCACCGAACACTCGGTGACTATCGGCTTCCAGGTCGGCGCGCTGATTACCGTCAAGGACGGTCAGCAAGTTCACGTGGGTGAAGTGCTGGCGCGTATCCCGACCGAATCGCAGAAGACCCGTGACATTACCGGCGGTCTGCCACGCGTGGCCGAACTGTTCGAAGCACGTTCGCCGAAGGACGCCGGCATGCTGGCCGAAGTCACCGGTACCGTGGCATTCGGCAAGGAGACCAAGGGCAAGCAGCGCCTGGAAATCACCGACATGGAAGGCACCAAGCACGAGTTCCTGATCACCAAGGACAAGCAAGTGCTGGTGCACGACGGCCAGGTGGTGAACAAGGGCGAAATGATCGTGGACGGCCCGGCCGATCCGCAGGACATCCTGCGTCTGCTGGGTATCGAAGCGCTGGCGCGTTACATCGTCGACGAAGTGCAGGACGTGTACCGTCTGCAGGGCGTGAAGATCAACGACAAGCACATCGAAGTGATCGTGCGTCAGATGCTGCGCCGCGTGCAGGTGGTGGAGCCGGGCGACACCAACTACATCACCGGTGAGCAGGTCGAGCGTTCGGAACTGCTGGACGAGAACGATCGCGTGGCCGCCGAAGGCAAGCTGCAGGCGACTTACGAGAACGTTCTGCTGGGTATTACCAAGGCATCGCTGTCGACCGACTCGTTCATCTCGGCCGCATCGTTCCAGGAAACCACCCGCGTGCTGACCGAAGCTGCGATCATGGGCAAGAAGGACGGCCTGCGCGGCCTGAAGGAAAACGTGATCGTCGGCCGCCTGATCCCGGCCGGTACCGGCCTGGCGTTCCACCGCGCCCGCAAGGAAAAGGACGTGTGGGAAGCCGAAGAGCGCGCAGCGCTGCTGGAAGCCGAACGCGCCTCCCGTCCGGAAGGCGAAGGCGAGGAAATCTCCTCGACCGAAGCGATCGGCGGCAACGACAGCGAAGCTTGAGTTGTCCGCTGAGGCGACCGGAACATCGGTCGTCTCGCCGCAAGCGCCATGCAAGACAGAACGGCGCCGGAAGAAATTCCGGCGCCGTTTTTTTCGTCCTGAGAATAGGGATCTGCGCTCGCGCTGTCCGTCGGAATGCCAAGGGATAAATCGACGTTTGCCGACGCAGGCGGTGGAGCGACGTGTTTCGTGTCCTGTCGAGACGGCCGGCTATTGCAAGGCATCACACGGCACCTATCAGTGCTGTGCGCATACCCGTCATATGCGAGCAGGATCAAGTCGGGATTGCCTAAATTCGCGCAATCTCTTATCATCTTCAAATAATAATTATTCTCATTTGAGTTGCCTCAAAAAAATAATTATCACGTCCCGACTTGCGCGCTCAGGCTTCGTATTCCGCTCCGGGGAGCGGTGAATTGCGTTGCCGTCGCCACAACGCGCAAGGAGGATTCAACATCGAGGTAGCCAGCCGACGCTAGTAACCGATCCATAGAAGGGGTGGTTACCAGTGTTTCCATGCAAATCGACATTTGCAGCGGCCATGTTGTTGGCGCTGCAGCAGTGGCCCTGCGCGAACGCTTTCGCGCAGACGGCCAATGATTCCATCAATCTCGCGCAGGCCTCCGACAGCGAGACATCCAAAGCGACTGCCGGCAAGCGGCTGCAGGACGTGGTCGTCACGGCCAACCGCTCGGGCAGCACTGATCTCGATCACGCGGCGGCCACAGTGTCGGTGATTACCTCCGAGGACATCGAAGAGCACAACGCGCGCGACATCAAGGATGCGCTGCGCTATGAGCCGGGCGTTGAAGTGCGTCGCAACGTCTACCGCATGTCCGGCATCACCGGTGCATCGGCGACCACCGGGCGCGGCGGCAACGAGGGCATCACCATCCGCGGGCTGGACGGCAACCGCGTGCTGATGCTGGAAGACGGTATCGCCATGCCGCGCGCCTTCAGCCAGGGCGTGGCCAGCGTCGGCCGCGGCGCTTACACCGACACCGAGCTGTACCAGCGCATCGAAGTGCTGCGTGGCCCGGCGTCATCGCTGTATGGCAGCGACGGTATGACCGGCGCGGTCAACTTCATCACCAAGGATCCGCAGGATCTGCTGAAGGTGTTCGGCAAGAGCACCTATTTCTCCTTCAAGCCTTCCTACGACTCGGGCGACCGCAGCTACGGCGGCACCGCCAGCGCCGCATGGGGCGGCGAACAGTGGCAGGGCATGCTGATCCTGAATGCGCGTCACGGCCACGAAGCCGACAACAAGGGCAGCAACAACGTCACCGGCAGCGCGCGCACCACGCCGGATCCAATGAGTTACACCAACCGCTCGGCACTGGGCAAGCTGGTGTTCAAGCCCAACGGCCTGGACACATTCAAGCTGACGCTGGAAAACACCGAGCAGCGCGACAGCGGCGACAGCCTCTCTGCCCTGGGCAGCGGCATCACCAGCTACCAGACCAGCAGCAAGGCCAAGAGCAATCGCGTCGTCTTGGGCTATGAGCACGTGGATCCCGAGCATCCGTGGCTGCAAAAATTCAAGGCCAACGTGTACTACCGCGACGCCGACACCAATCAGTACACCTTCGAAGGCGGCACCACCACGTCGCCGGCCCGCCCGCGCTTCCGCGAGGTCTGGTACAGCGACCAGGTGGTCGGCGGCAACCTGCTGGCCGAGAGCAACTTCGGGCCGCAATGGTGGCGTCACAAGCTGGTCTACGGCCTCGACCTCAGCGTGTCGACGCTGAAGGTGAACGCCAACGGCACCGGCTGGACCACGTGTACCGGCACCCAGTACTGCGAATACTTCCCCAAGACCGAGTACACCTCGCTGGGCGCCTACGTGCAGGATGAAATGCGCACCGGCGCGCTGACCACCATCGCCGGCCTGCGCTACGACGCCTACGATCTCAAGCCCCAGGCCAGCGCCAAGTACGATGCGCAGGCCGTGGCCAGCGGCCAGCCGGCAGCGTCGAGCAAGGACAGCGCGTTCTCGCCGCGCCTGGCGTTCCTGTATGAGGTCACGCCGGCGTTCATCCCCTACATCCAGTACGCGCGCGGCTTCCGTTCTCCCTCGCCACAGGAGGTCAATTCCTTCTTCAACAACACCGTCTACAAGCAGATCTCCAATCCTGATCTGAAGCCGGAGACCAGCAATACCTTCGAACTCGGCCTGCGCGGCAAGCTGCCCGCCGGCGAGGGCGCGCTGCGCTACAGCGCGGCCGCCTACAAGGGCAGCTACCGCAACTTCATCGACCTGGTGACCGTGGGCGGCAACCTGACCGTGGCCAACCCGACCATCTTCCAGTACCGCAATGCCTACAAGGCCGAGATCCACGGCTTCGAGGGACGCGTGGACTGGCAGATGGACAACGGCGTGAGCGTCAAGGGCGGCTTTGCCTGGACCAAGGGCACAACCACCAACAACGGCGTCGAGCAGGGCTTGGAATCGGTGGCGCCACTGTCGGTGGTGACCGGCGTGCGCTATGAGCCGACCAAGGTGTGGTTCGTGCAGACCGACATGGTCTATAACGCGGCCAAGAAGAAGGGGGACATCCCGACCTCGACCAACTTCGTTTCGCCGTCCTTCTTCGTGATGGACCTGTCGGGCGGCTACCGCTTCAACAAGAACATGATCTTGTACGCAGGCATCCGCAATCTGTTCGACAAGAAGTACTGGAGCTGGACCGACATCCGCGGCTTGTCGCTGGCCGACAGCGCGGTCAACAAGGATGCCTACACCGAGCCGGGCCGCAGCTTCAACGTGAGCATGAAGTTCGAATACTGATCCGCCACCGGCCGCGCCTGCGCGCCGGTGGAGGCGCGGCCGTTTCCATTGCAACGCCAAGACCTGAAAGGAAGCACACATGAACAAGCAACACAGCAAGAGCAGGACGCTGCGCGCGGCCACGACCGCCATTGCATTGGCCGCCGCCATGCTGGCCGCCGGCTGCGCCTCGCAGCAGCCGCTGGCCGAGCGCTGGGCGCAGTTGCGCACCGCAGAGCCCAAGGTACATCCGCGCGACGCCGCGCAAAAACTGGGCGTGTCGGAAGCCCAGCTGGTCGCCACCGAGGTGGGTCGCCAGGCTGTGCGTCTGAACGACGGCGAGCAGAATTTCAAGGCCATCTTCGAGCGCTTGCCTGAGCTGGGCCGGATCAAGGCCATCACCCGTAACGACAACGTTGTGCTGGAGCGCGCCGGCGTTGTCACGCCTGCGCAGCGGGACGCCGAAGGGCGCGCGCGTCCGGGCACCGGATTCGCCGGCGGGCCGATCGATCTGCGCTTTTCGACGGGGCAGTGGGCCAGCGCCTTTGCCGTGGTGCAGCCTGGGCGCGCCGGCAAGACCAGCCACAGCCTGCAATTCTTTGACCGCCATGGCGACGCCGTGCACAAGGTCTATCTCGACAATGAGGAGCACGTCGCCGCCTTCGACAAGCTGGTTGCCGATTTCAGGATGAGCGTGCAGAACACCGCGTTGACGGTGGAGCCGGCACCGGCTCCCGGCCCGGTGATCGCCAATCCGAAGCCGTCCGAGGAAGACATCAAGGAGCTGCGCCTGTCGTGGCATGAGTTGACCGATGTGCACCAGTTCCCGCGCCTGCTGCGCGAGCTCAAGCTCACCCGCGAGCAGGCATTGCAACTGATCGGCGCCGAATCGGCCTGGCGCATCCAGCCGCAGGCGGCGCAGGCGCTGATCGAGCAGGCGCGCACCCGTCAGCAGCCCATCATGGTGTTCGTCAGCAACCGCGGCATGACGCAGATCTACAGCGGGCCCATCGAAAAGACCTCGAGCTCCGGCGAGTGGTACAACGTGCTCGACCCGGATTTCAATCTCCACCTGCGACAGGCGGCAGTGGACCACGGTTGGGTGGTGCGCCGGCCGACCGACCATGGCGTGGTGACGTCGGTCGAGTTCTATGACGCCCGCGGCAACATGATCGTCAACTTCTTCTCGCGCCGCGAGCGCGGGCAGGAGGAAACGGTGCTCTGGCGCAATATCGTGGGCGCCTTGCCGCGCGGCTAAATTTCCAGTCTGCCAATAGTGTCTCCGTGGCAATGCGGTAAACGTCGCAAAATGGCCTCAGGAAGGCCATTTCAGCCCCAAAAGCCCGGTCCAGGTTGACCGGGCTGTTTTTGAGGCATATACTCGCGAGTTCTCGATTTTAGGCTCGCCCGGGCTTATGCGTTCTTTGGTCTGATCTTTCGCTTCTGCGACGCCTATTCCTCTCCGGTCTTAAATCGAAGCGCGCGGTTTCTCGCGTGAAAGTTTTCTGTGTGGTTCCGGGCAACCGTTTCCGGAATCTGTTTTCAATGTCGTACTTTGTTGGATTAAAACGATGCCAACCATCAATCAATTGATTAGCAACCCACGTGTCCGCGAGACCGTGAAGAGCAAATCGCCGGCGCTGGAGAACAGCCCGCAAAAGCGTGGTGTTTGCACTCGCGTGTACACCACCACCCCGAAGAAGCCGAACTCCGCGCTGCGTAAGGTCGCCAAGGTGCGCCTGACCAACGGTTTCGAAGTCATTTCGTACATCGGCGGTGAAGGCCACAACCTGCAAGAACACAGCGTCGTGCTGATCCGCGGCGGCCGTGTGAAGGACTTGCCGGGTGTGCGTTACCACATGGTTCGCGGTGCACTGGATACCCAGGGCGTCAAGGATCGTAAGCAAGCTCGCTCGAAGTACGGTGCCAAGCGCGCCAAGGCAGCGAAGAAGTAATAATTGGTCTTTATCATGGCGCTTGTCGCCTGATGAAAAGTGTCGGTCCGGATGGGCCGAGTAAGTGGAAGCCATGATGGCTCTCCGCGAGTGCAGGCGAAGTTGAATCAGGGTTCGCCCACTCAACTGAAGATTGAAAGGAATCGAAATGCCACGTCGTCGTGAAGTACCCAAGCGTGAAATTCTGCCGGATCCGAAGTTCGGCAATGTTGATGTCGCCAAGTTTGTGAACGTGCTGATGCTGTCCGGCAAGAAGTCTGTCGCCGAAAACATCATCTACGGCGCCTTCGATCACATCCAGCAAAAGTCCGGCAAGGACCCGCTGGAAGTGTTCGCTGCCGCCCTGGCCAACTGCAAGCCGATGGTGGAAGTGAAGTCGCGTCGCGTTGGCGGCGCCAACTACCAGGTGCCGGTCGAAGTGCGTCCGGTTCGTCGTATGGCGCTGTCGATGCGCTGGCTGCGTGAAGCTGCCAACAAGCGCAGCGAGAAGTCCATGCCGCAACGTCTGGGTGGCGAGCTGATGGAAGCCGCCGAAGGCCGCGGCGGTGCAATGAAGAAGCGTGACGAAGTGCACCGTATGGCAGAAGCGAACAAGGCGTTCTCGCACTTCCGCTTCTAACAAAGACAGGATGAAGCCCTGGTCGCATCGGCAGGGGCTTCGTCTATATCTGAATTGGTTCGAGCCGAGCGTTTATTTGAAAAAAATGACGCTCGGTTTCGTGCATTAAAGACTTAGGAATAAATCATGGCTCGCAAGACCCCCATTGAGCGCTACCGTAACATCGGTATTTCCGCCCACATCGATGCTGGCAAGACCACCACCACCGAACGCGTCCTGTTCTACACCGGCGTGAACCACAAGATCGGTGAAGTGCACGATGGCGCCGCCACCATGGACTGGATGGAGCAGGAGCAAGAGCGCGGCATCACCATCACTTCCGCGGCAACCACCTGCTTCTGGAAGGGCATGGCGAACAACTTCCCGGCTCACCACATCAACATCATCGATACCCCGGGCCACGTTGACTTCACCATTGAAGTTGAGCGTTCGATGCGCGTTCTGGACGGCGCTTGCATGGTTTACTGTGCAGTCGGCGGCGTGCAGCCGCAGTCCGAAACCGTGTGGCGCCAAGCCAACAAGTACAAGGTTCCCCGTCTGGCGTTCGTCAACAAGATGGACCGTACCGGCGCGAACTTCTTCAAGGTCTACGAGCAAATGCGTGCTCGCCTGAAGGCCAACCCGATCCCGATGCAAGTGCCTATCGGCGCCGAAGAAAACTTCGAAGGCGTGATCGACCTGGTCAAGATGCGCGCAATCTACTGGGACGACGCTTCCCAGGGCATGAAGTTCGACTACCGCGACATCCCCGAGCACCTGAAGGCTGACTCGCAGAAGTGGCGTGAAAACCTGGTCGAAACCGCTGCTGAAGCATCGGAAGAACTGATGAACAAGTACCTGGAAGACGGCGACCTGAGCGAAGCCGACATCAAGGCTGCTATTCGTCAACGCACCATCGCCGGCGAAATCGTCCCGATGATGTGCGGCACCGCCTTCAAGAACAAGGGCGTGCAAGCGATGCTGGACGGCGTGATCGAATACCTGCCGTCGCCGGTCGATATTCCGCCGGTTCCGGGTCTGGATGAAGATGATGCGCCGGTCGTGCGTGAAGCCAAGGACGACGAGAAGTTCTCCGCCCTGGCATTCAAGATCGCAACCGACCCGTTCGTCGGCCAGCTGTGCTTCATCCGCTGCTACTCGGGCACCCTGAATTCGGGCGACACCGTGCTGAACTCGGTGAAGTCGAAGAAGGAACGTATCGGCCGTATCGTGCAGATGCACGCCAACCAGCGCGAAGAAATCAAGGAAATGCTGGCAGGCGACATCGCCGCCGTCGTGGGTCTGAAGGACACCACCACCGGCGACACCCTGTGCGACGACAAGTCCGTGGTCGTGCTGGAGCGCATGGTCTTCCCTGAGCCGGTGATCTCGCAGGCCGTCGAGCCGAAGACCAAGGCCGACCAAGAAAAGATGGGCCTGGCCCTGAACCGCCTGGCAGCAGAAGATCCGTCGTTCCGCGTGCGTACCGACGAAGAATCGGGCCAGACCATCATCGCCGGTATGGGAGAGCTGCACCTGGACATCATCGTCGACCGCATGAAGCGTGAGTTCAACGTGGAAGCGACCGTCGGCAAGCCGCAGGTGGCGTACCGCGAAACCATCCGCAAGACCTGCGAAGAGTCCGAAGGCAAGTTCGTCAAGCAGTCGGGCGGTCGTGGTCAGTACGGTCACGTGGTTCTGAAGATCGAACCGCAAGAAGCCGGCAAGGGCTTCGAGTTCGTCGACGCGATCAAGGGCGGTACCGTTCCTCGCGAATTCATCCCTGCAGTTGAAAAGGGCGTGCGCGAAACCCTGAACACCGGCGTGCTGGCCGGCTACCCGGTGGTGGACGTCAAGGTCACCCTGTTCTTCGGTTCGTACCACGACGTTGACTCGAACGAAAACGCCTTCCGCATGGCCGGTTCGATGGCCTTCAAGGACGGCTGCCGTCGCGCCAGCCCGGTCATTCTGGAGCCGATGATGGCTGTGGAAGTGGAAACCCCGGAAGACTACGCCGGTACCGTGATGGGCGACCTGTCGTCCCGCCGCGGTATGGTGCAAGGCATGGATGAAATCGCCGGCGGTGGCGGCAAGATCATCAAGGCAGAAGTGCCGCTGTCGGAAATGTTCGGTTACTCGACCACGCTGCGTTCGGCAACTCAAGGCCGCGCAACCTACTCGATGGAATTCAAGCACTACTCCGAAGCACCGAAGAACGTGATCGACGCGATCGTCACTTCGAAGGCCAAGTAAGCTTGCGAAATACGGCCCGTCCCGTGTGGGGCGGGCTGAAACTAGTTGATATTGAACAAATCGTTCTTTTGAAGGATAGAGAAAATGGCAAAAGGTAAATTCGAGCGGACCAAGCCGCACGTGAACGTTGGCACGATCGGCCACGTTGACCATGGCAAGACCACGCTGACTGCAGCAATCGCAACCGTTCTGTCGAAGAAGTTCGGCGGCGAAGCGAAGGCCTACGACCAGATCGACGCAGCGCCTGAAGAAAAGGCTCGCGGCATCACCATCAACACCGCGCACGTCGAATACGAAACCGCAAACCGTCACTACGCCCACGTTGACTGCCCCGGCCACGCCGACTACGTCAAGAACATGATCACCGGCGCAGCGCAGATGGACGGCGCGATCTTGGTGTGCTCGGCCGCTGACGGCCCGATGCCCCAGACCCGCGAACACATCCTGCTGTCGCGTCAGGTTGGCGTTCCTTACATCATCGTCTTCCTGAACAAGGCTGACATGGTGGACGACGCTGAGCTGCTGGAACTGGTGGAAATGGAAGTCCGTGAACTGCTGTCGAAGTACGAGTTCCCTGGTGACGACCTGCCCATCGTGAAGGGTTCGGCCAAGCTGGCGCTGGAAGGCGACACCGGTCCCCTGGGCGAGCAAGCGATCATGGCCCTGGCCGAAGCGCTGGACACCTACATCCCGACCCCGGAACGTGCTGTTGACGGTACCTTCCTGATGCCGGTGGAAGACGTGTTCTCGATCTCGGGTCGCGGCACCGTGGTGACCGGTCGCGTTGAACGCGGCGTGATCAAGGTCGGCGAAGAAATCGAAATCGTCGGTATCGCTGACACCCAGAAGACCACCTGCACCGGCGTGGAAATGTTCCGCAAGCTGCTGGACCAAGGTCAAGCAGGCGACAACGTTGGCGTGCTGCTGCGCGGCACCAAGCGTGAAGACGTCCAGCGTGGTCAGGTTCTGGCCAAGCCGGGTTCGATCAAGCCGCACAAGCACTTCACCGGCGAGATCTATGTTCTGTCGAAGGACGAAGGCGGCCGTCACACCCCGTTCTTCAACAACTACCGTCCGCAGTTCTACTTCCGTACGACTGACGTGACTGGCGCGATCGAACTGCCGGAAGGCAAGGAAATGGTCATGCCGGGCGACAACGTGTCGATCACCGTGAAGCTGATCAACCCGATCGCTATGGAAGAAGGTCTGCGTTTCGCTATCCGTGAAGGCGGTCGTACCGTCGGCGCCGGCGTCGTCGCCAAGATCTTCGACTAATCGTCGAATCGCAATACCAGTAATTTTTTCACCATCGCCGGGGATGATCCTCATCCCCGGTTCGCTCTTTAAAGGAAAATCATGTCGGTTCCTAGCCAAAAAATCCGTATCCGTCTGAAAGCTTTCGACTATCGTCTGATCGACCAGTCCGCACTGGAAATCGTTGACACCGCCAAGCGCACCGGCGCTGTCGTCAAGGGTCCGGTTCCCCTGCCGACCCGCATCCAGCGTTTCGACGTTCTGCGTTCGCCGCACGTCAACAAGACCTCGCGCGACCAGTTCGAAATCCGTACCCATCAGCGTCTGATGGACATCGTCGATCCGACCGACAAGACGGTTGATGCACTGATGAAGCTGGACCTGCCCGCTGGCGTTGACGTAGAAATCAAGCTGCAATAAAAGTAGGCAATGTGTTGGAAAAGCGCACAACCCTTGGTTGTGCGCTTTTTTATTCCGGGCTATAATGCTCGGCTTCGATGTGGGTTTTGCGTCTGCAAGGCCCGCAATTATTGGTAGTACGAACATCAGCCCCGCCCAATCGCAGGCGGGAATGGAGAAAACAATGAGCCTGGGCCTTGTTGGTCGCAAGGTTGGTATGATGCGCATCTTCACGGAAGATGGGGATTCGATCCCTGTGACCGTGCTGGACGTGTCCAACAACCGCGTGACACAAATCAAAACGCCTGAAGTGGATGGTTATTCCGCTGTTCAGGTGACCTTCGGTCAACGTCGCGCTTCCCGCGTGACCAAAGCCGCTGCCGGCCACTACGCCAAAGCTGGCGTTGAAGCTGGTACCGTTCTCAAAGAATTCCGTGTTGACGCCGCCAAGGCTGCCGAATTCAAGGCAGGCGACGCCGTTGGCATCGCCCTGTTTGAAGCCGGCCAAAAGGTCGACGTGCAAGGCGTGTCGATTGGTAAGGGCTACGCCGGTACCATCAAACGTTACAACTTCTCGTCGGGTCGCGCGACCCACGGTAACTCCCGCTCGCACAATGTTCCTGGCTCCATCGGTATGGCGCAGGATCCGGGCCGCGTGTTCCCTGGCAAGCGCATGACCGGTCACCTGGGTGATGTCACGACTACCGTGCAAAACCTGGAGATCGCTCGTGTCGACGCAGAACGTCAGCTGCTGCTGGTGAAGGGTGCCGTTCCCGGCGCCAAGAACGGTCAAGTGATCGTCTCGCCGGCAGTCAAAGTCAAAGCGAAGAAGGGAGCCCAATAATGGAACTGAAGCTCCTGAATGACCAAGGTCAAGCTGCTTCGAACGTCGCTGCACCGGATACCATTTTCGGTCGTGACTACAATGAAGCACTGATTCACCAGGTCGTGGTTGCTTACCAAGCAAACGCTCGCAGCGGCAACCGCAAGCAAAAAGACCGTGAAGAAGTCAGTCACACCACGAAGAAGCCGTGGCGTCAAAAGGGTACTGGCCGCGCTCGCGCCGGTATGTCCTCGTCGCCTCTGTGGCGCGGTGGTGGTCGTATCTTCCCGAACTCGCCTGACGAAAACTTCACCCACAAGGTCAACAAGAAGATGTATCGCGCAGGTGTCTGCTCGATCCTGTCTCAGTTGGCTCGTGAAGGCCGCTTGTCGGTCGTCGAAGAGTTCGCCGTTGAAGCCCCGAAGACCAAGCTGCTGGCCCAAAAGCTGAAGGGCATGGGCATGGATTCGGTGCTGGTTATTACCGACAGCCTGGACGAAAAGCTGCTGCTCGCATCGCGCAATCTGCCGGGCGTGCTGGTGGTTGAGCCGCGTCAAGCTGATCCCGTGTCGCTGGTGTACTTCAAGAACGTCTTGATCACCAAGCCTGCACTGGCAAAGATTGAGGAGTTGCTGGCATGAACGCAATCGTGAAACATAGCGAAGAGCGCCTGATGAAGGTGCTGCTGGCACCGGTCATCTCCGAAAAGGCAACCTTCGTGGCCGAGAAGAACGAGCAAGTCGTCTTCCTGGTCGCCAAGGATGCAACCAAGCTGGAAGTCAAGGCCGCCGTCGAACTGCTGTTCAAGGTGGAAGTGGAAGCGGTGCAAGTCGCCAACCGTCAGGGCAAGCAAAAGCGCTCGAAGAACGGTATGGGTCGTCGCAACCACACCCGCCGTGCATTCGTCAGCCTGAAGCCGGGTCAAGAAATCAACTTCACCGAGGAGGCTAAATAATGGCACTCGTAAAAGTGAAGCCGACCTCGCCCGGTCGGCGCGGCATGGTCAAGGTCGTTAATCCCGACCTGTACAAGGGCCGTCCGCTGGCATCGCTGGTCGAAAAGAAGTCCAAGACCGCTGGCCGCAACAACAACGGTCACATCACCACCCGTCACATCGGCGGTGGTCACAAGCAGCACTACCGCGTTGTCGATTTCCGTCGCAACAAGGATGGCATCCCTGCCAAGGTCGAGCGTATCGAATACGACCCGAACCGTACCGCGCACATCGCACTGCTGTGCTACGCGGACGGCGAGCGTAAGTACATCATCGCTCCCAAGGGCCTGACCGTTGGCGATCAACTGATCAGCGGCTCCGAAGCGCCGATCAAGTCGGGTAACACCCTGCCGATCCGCAACATTCCCGTGGGTACCACTATCCACTGCGTGGAAATGCTGCCGGGCAAGGGCGCCCAGATCGCACGTACCGCCGGCGCCGCTGTGGTGCTGATGGCGCGTGAAGGCACCTACGCTCAGGTTCGTCTGCGCTCCGGTGAAGTGCGTCGCGTTCACATCGAATGCCGCGCAACCATCGGTGAAGTCGGTAACGGCGAGCACAACCTGCGCAAGATCGGTAAGGCCGGTGCGACTCGTTGGCGCGGTATCCGCCCGACCGTTCGTGGCGTGGTCATGAACCCGGTCGACCACCCGCACGGTGGTGGTGAAGGTAAGACTGCGGCTGGCCGTCACCCGGTTTCGCCGTGGGGCCAGCAGACCAAGGGCAAGAAGACTCGTAGCAACAAGCGTACGACTTCGATGATTGTCTCGCGTCGCGGTAAGAAATAAGGGATAAAACATGACACGTTCATTGAAAAAAGGTCCTTTCTGCGACGCCCACCTGGTGAAAAAGGTTGAGGCTGCTCAGGCAACCAAGGACAAGAAGCCGATCAAGACCTGGTCGCGTCGTTCGACCATCATGCCGGACTTCATCGGCCTGACGATCGCCGTGCACAATGGCAAGGCACACGTGCCGGTCTATGTGTCGGAAAACATGGTTGGTCACAAGCTCGGCGAATTCGCGCTGACCCGTACTTTCAAGGGTCACGCTGCCGATAAGAAGGCTAAGAAATAAGGTCCTATGATGGAAACTAAAGCTAACCTGCGCGGTGTGCACCTGTCGGCCCAGAAGGGTCGCCTGGTTGCAGACCTGATCCGCGGTAAAAAAGTTGATCAGGCACTGAATATCTTGGCCTTCAGCCCCAAAAAGGGCGCGGCGATCATCAAGAAGGTTCTGGAGTCCGCAATCGCGAACGCCGAACACAACGATGGCGCTGACATTGACGAGCTGAAAGTCAAGACCATTTATGTGGAAAAGGGTGCGGTCCTGAAGCGCTTCACAGCGCGTGCAAAGGGCCGTGGTGATCGTATTTCCAAGCAGTCGTGTCACATCTACGTGACCGTCGGAAACTAAGGAGTCACGATGGGACAGAAGATTCATCCAACCGGTTTCCGTCTGGCGGTTACACGTAACTGGGGCTCGCGTTGGTATGCCGGCAATAACAACTTTGCCGACATGCTCAATGAGGACCTGAAGGTCCGTGCTTACCTGAAGAAGAAGCTGAAGAACGCTTCGGTTGGTCGCGTCGTGATCGAGCGCCCGGCCAAGAACGCCCGCATCACCATTTACAGCTCCCGTCCGGGCGTTGTGATCGGCAAGAAGGGCGAAGACATCGAAGTGCTGAAGTCCGCACTGGCCAAGCTGATGGGCGTGCCCGTGCACGTCAACATCGAAGAAATCCGCAAGCCGGAAGCCGATGCTCAGCTGATCGCCGATTCGATCTGCCAGCAGCTCGAAAAGCGCATCATGTTCCGTCGCGCCATGAAGCGTGCGATGCAGAACGCAATGCGTCTGGGCGCTCAAGGCATCAAGATCATGTCGTCGGGCCGTCTGAACGGCATCGAAATCGCACGTACCGAATGGTACCGTGAAGGTCGTGTGCCTCTGCACACCCTGCGCGCCGATATCGACTACGGTTTCGGCGAAGCTGAAACCACCTACGGCATCATCGGTGTGAAGGTGTGGGTCTACAAGGGCGATCGCCTGGCAAACGGCGAATCCCCGGTGCTGGTC
Source organism: Herbaspirillum sp. LeCh32-8 (assembly GCF_017814915.1). Taxonomy (GTDB): domain Bacteria; phylum Pseudomonadota; class Gammaproteobacteria; order Burkholderiales; family Burkholderiaceae_D; genus Herbaspirillum. The sequence goes on from NZ_JAGIPZ010000006.1 coordinate 257,591, forward strand.
GGCGAGCCGGAAGACGACAAGAAGCGTCGTGGTCCGCGTCGTGACGACGGCAAGCCGGGTGCACGTCCCCGCTCCAAGCCTGGTGCCGCTGGCGCCGGTGCGAAGCGTGGTGGCCGTCCTCAAGCTGCCGATGCCGGTGTGTCGGCTGAGAAAGCAGGAGAATAATCATGCTGCAACCAGCACGTAGAAAATATCGTAAAGAGCAAAAAGGTCGTAACACCGGTATTTCGCACACCCGCGGTACCGCTGTGTCGTTCGGCGACTTTGGTCTGAAGGCGGTCGGCCGTGGCCGTATCACCGCACGTCAGATCGAAGCTGCACGTCGTGCGATGACCCGTCACATCAAGCGCGGTGGTCGTATCTGGATCCGCGTTTTCCCGGACAAGCCAATTTCCCAGAAGCCTGCTGAAGTGCGTATGGGTAATGGTAAGGGTAGCCCGGAGTACTACGTGGCTGAAATTCAGCCGGGTAAGGTACTGTACGAGATGGACGGTGTGGACGAGACCCTGGCGCGCGAGGCGTTCCGTTTGGCAGCCGCCAAATTGCCGCTGGCGACCACTTTCGTTGTCCGCCAAGTCGGTCAATAATTAGGAGCGGAACATGAAAGCATCTGAACTCCGCGGTAAGGACCAAGCTGCGCTGCAAAAAGAACTGGGTGAGTTGTTGAAGGCCCAGTTCAGCCTGCGTATGCAAATTGCAACTCAGCAATTGAACAATACCGCACAGCTGAAGAAGGTACGTCGCGACATCGCACGTGTGAAAACTGTGATCAACTCGAAGGATGGCCAACAATGAACGATCAAGTGAAACAAGCGCTCCAGCGCACGCTGATTGGCAAGGTTGTGTCGGACAAGATGGATAAGACCGTCACTGTCGAAATCGAGCGTCAAATGAAGCACCCGCTGTACGGCAAGATCATCAAGCGCACCAAGAAGTACCACGCGCACGATGAGCAAAATACGGCGAAGGCCGGCGACGTGGTGGAAATCCAGGAAAGCCGTCCGATCTCCAAGACCAAGTCTTGGACTGTGACTCGTGTGGTACAAGAAGCACAGATCGTCTAAGTAATACTGTAGTACTTGCGCGCTCGATATTATGCTGCCATAATATCGAGCTCTTTCCTTCTTGCGTTCTGTGAGTAAGGAAAGGCAAAAAAAGTAGCTATTCGTCCCCTAACTAGCGAGCTCGCTTGCTAACAGGACCAAGACTGACCGCCAGCGCATCGTGCGAAGCGGATTAAGTTGGGAAAGAAAATATCATGATTCAAACTGAAAGCCGGCTCGAAGTAGCCGACAACACTGGTGCGCGCGAAGTCCTGTGCATCAAGGTCTTGGGTGGTTCCAAGCGCCGCTATGCCGGCATTGGCGATGTGATCAAGGTTACTGTCAAAAGCGCTGCCCCGCGTGGTCGCGTCAAGAAGGGTGAAATTTATAACGCTGTCGTCGTTCGTACCGCCAAGGGCGTGCGTCGTCAGGATGGTTCGCTGGTCAAGTTCGATGGTAATGCAGCCGTCCTGCTGAACGCTAAGCTGGAGCCGATCGGCACCCGTATCTTTGGGCCGGTGACTCGTGAGCTGCGTACGGAACGCTTCATGAAGATCGTCTCCCTGGCGCCTGAAGTTCTGTAAGGAGTGGTCATGGCAAAGATTCGTAAAAACGATGAAGTCATCGTGTTGACCGGTAAAGACAAGGGCAAGCGCGGTGTCGTGACTGCTCGCGTCGGCACCGATTATGTTGTTGTGGAAGGCGTGAACGTCGCTAAGAAAGCGACCCGTCCGAACCCGATGACTGGTGCAACTGGCGGCATCGTCGATAAGCTGATGCCAATTCATGTGTCGAACGTTGCGTTGTTCAACGCAGCTACCGGCAAGGCAGATCGCGTGGCTTACAAGGAAGTGGACGGCAAGAAGGTCCGCGCTTACAAGTCCAGCGGCGAAGTCGTTAAGGTTTAAACATCATGGCACGTCTTCAACAGTTTTATAAAGATAAAGTCGTCGCCGATTTGACTGCGAAGTATTCGTACAAGTCGGTGATGGAAGTTCCGCGCATCCTGAAGATCACCCTGAACATGGGTCTGTCGGAAGCAGTTGCGGACAAGAAGATCATCGAGCACGCCGTTGGCGATCTGACCAAGATCGCTGGTCAAAAGCCGGTGGTGACCAAGGCCCGTAAGGCTATCGCAGGTTTCAAGATCCGCGAAGGCTATCCGATCGGCTGCATGGTGACCCTGCGCGGCGCCCGTATGTACGAATTCCTGGATCGCTTCATCACCGTGGCCCTGCCGCGCGTGCGTGACTTCCGTGGCGTGTCGGGTCGTTCGTTCGATGGTCGTGGCAACTACAACATCGGTGTGAAAGAGCAGATCATCTTCCCCGAAATCGAGTACGACAAGATCGATGCACTGCGTGGCATGAACATCAGCATCACCACGACTGCGAAGACCGACGACGAAGCGAAGGCGCTTCTCGCCGCATTTAAATTCCCGTTCAGAAACTGAGGATGCCATGGCAAAACTGGCACTGATTAACCGTGAACAGAAGCGCGCCGCGATGGTGAAGAAGTACGCCGGCAAGCGCGCCGAGTTGAAGGCTATTATCGACGACCAATCGAAGTCGGAAGAAGAGCGTTACGAAGCACGCCTGAAGCTGCAGGCTCTGCCGCGTAACTCCGCTCCGACCCGTCAGCGCAACCGTTGCGCTCTGACTGGCCGTCCCCGTGGTACTTTCCGCAAGTTCGGATTGGGCCGTATCAAGGTCCGTGAAATCGCCATGCGCGGCGAGATTCCGGGTTTGACCAAAGCTAGCTGGTAATAGGAGAAGAAGCAATGAGTATGAGCGATCCTATCGCCGATATGCTGACCCGTATCCGCAATGCGCAAGGCGTGAACAAGACTTCCGTCGCCATGCCGTCTTCCAAAGTGAAGGTTGCCATTGCCAACGTCCTGAAGGACGAGGGTTACATTGAAGATTTCGCCGTTGTCGACGCTGAAGGCAAGGCTGAACTGAAAATCGGTTTGAAGTATTACGCCGGCCGTCCGGTTATCGAGCGCCTGGAGCGCGTGTCCCGTCCGGGTCTGCGCATCTACAAGGGCAAGAACGATATCCCTAACGTGATGAACGGTCTGGGCGTGGCCATCGTGTCCACCCCCCGCGGCGTCATGACTGACCGCAAAGCACGCGCAACCGGTGTCGGTGGCGAAGTGATTTGCTACGTGGCCTAAGGAGTGCAAGATGTCTCGTGTAGGTAAAATGCCTGTTGCACTGCCGAATGGCGCGGAAGCGACCATCACTGCAGAGCAAATCACCGTCAAGGGCCCGCTGGGCTCGCTGACGCAGCCGCTGACCAAGCTGGTCAAGGTGGCTAACAACAATGGCTCGCTGAGCTTCGAAGTGGCTGACGACAGCCGCGAAGCCAATGCGATGTCGGGCACCCTGCGTGCTCTGGTCAACAACATGGTCAACGGCGTCACCAAGGGCTTCGAAAAGAAGCTGAACCTGGTCGGCGTGGGTTTCCGTGCGCAAGCACAAGGCGACAAGCTGAACCTGTCGCTGGGCTTCTCGCACCCCATCGTTCACCAGATGCCTGCCGGCATCAAGGTTGAGACCCCGACTCAGACCGAAATCCTGATCAAGGGTATCGATCGCCAGGTGGTTGGCCAGGTCGCCGCAGAAATTCGCGCGTACCGTGAACCTGAACCCTATAAGGGCAAGGGTGTGCGCTACGCTGACGAAGTGGTGACGCTCAAAGAAACCAAGAAGAAGTAATAGGGGTTGACGATGGATAAGAAACAATCTCGCCTGCGCCGCGCGACTCAGACCCGCGCCAAGATCGCAGAACTGAAGGTCAATCGTCTGGCCGTGCACCGTACCAACACGCACATCTACGCCAGCGTCATCGGCCCCGATGCAAACGTGCTGGCTTCGGCTTCCACCTTGGAAGCTGAAGTGCGCGCCGAGCTGGCTGCTCAGTCGGGCAACGGCGGCAATGCCGCTGCTGCTGCCCTGATCGGCAAGCGCGTTGCGGAAAAGGCACTGAAGGCTGGTGTGACCGAAGTCGCATTCGACCGCTCTGGTTTCCGTTATCACGGCCGCGTCAAGGCGCTGGCTGAGGCTGCGCGTGAAGCCGGCCTGAAGTTCTAAGGAATATCGATCATGGCAAAAATGCAATCGAAAACGCAAAGCGACAAGCCTGATGACGGCATGCGCGAAAAAATGATTGCGGTCAACCGCGTCACCAAGGTGGTGAAGGGCGGCCGTATCATGGGTTTCGCAGCGCTGGCAGTGGTCGGTGACGGCGATGGCCGCATCGGCATGGGCAAGGGCAAGTCGAAGGAAGTGCCTGTCGCCGTGCAAAAGGCAATGGAAGAAGCACGTCGCAAGCTGATCAAGGTCACCCTGAAGAACGGTACCGTGCAGCACACCGTCATCGGCAAGCACGGCGCTTCGTCGGTCATGATCTCGCCCGCCAAGGATGGTACCGGCGTGATCGCCGGCGGTCCGATGCGCGCGATCTTCGAAGTGATGGGCGTGACCAACGTGGTGGCCAAGTCGACCGGTTCGACCAACCCCTACAACATGGTCCGTGCCACTTTGGACGGCCTGTCGAAGATGAACACTCCGGCTGAAATTGCTGCCAAGCGCGGCAAGTCGGTCGAAGAAATCCTGGGCTAAGGTGATTCAGATGGCTAACACAATCAAAGTTCAGCTGGTCAAGGGTCTGATCGGTACTCGTCAGGATCACCGCGCAACCGTGCGTGGTCTGGGTCTGCGTCGCGTCAACTCGGTGTCGGTGTTGGAAGACACCCCGTCGGTGCGCGGCATGATCAACAAAGTGTCCTATCTTGTGAAAGTTGTGTCGTAAGCATCTGCTTGCGAACGGAGCGAATCATGCAATTAAACACAATCCAACCCGCAGAAGGCGCGAAGCACGCTAAGCGTCGCGTCGGTCGTGGTATCGGCTCCGGCCTGGGCAAAACTGCCGGCCGCGGTCACAAGGGTCAAAAGTCCCGTTCGGGCGGCTTCCACAAGGTCGGCTTCGAAGGCGGTCAGATGCCCCTGCAACGTCGTCTGCCCAAGCGCGGTTTCAAGTCGCTGGCAACCCCGTTCAAGGCTGAAGTGCGCCTGTCCGACCTGGAAAAGCTGCCCGTCGCCGATATCGACGTGCTGGCACTGAAGCAAGCCGGCCTGGTGTCGGAACTGGCTCGTGTCGTGCGCATCATCAAGGCCGGCGAGCTGACCAAGAAGGTGACCGTCAAGGGTCTGATCGCAACTGCCGGTGCCAAGGCTGCTATCGAAGCTGCCGGCGGTTCCGTCGCTGAGTGATCCGGTCCCGGAGCATTAATTGGCAACTACTCCTCAATTAGCGAAAGGCGCCGCAAAAGGCTTCCCATGGGGTCGTTTGTGGTTCCTGCTGGGGGCGTTGATCGTTTATCGCATCGGTGCACATATCCCGGTTCCGGGTATTGATCCGACGCAGTTGGCGCAGCTGTTCAAGCAGAATCAGGGCGGCATCCTGGGCATGTTCAACATGTTCTCCGGTGGTGCTCTGTCGCGCTTTACGATCTTCGCACTGGGGATCATGCCGTATATCTCGGCATCGATCATCATGCAGCTGCTGTCGGTGGTTTCGCCGCAGCTGGAGGCGTTGAAGAAAGAGGGTGAAGCAGGTCGTCGCAAGATTACCCAGTACACCCGCTACGGCACCCTGGTGCTGGCGACCTTCCAGGCGCTTGGCATCGCGGTGGCGCTGGAGTCGCAAGCAGGTTTGGTTCTGGATCCGGGTCTGGCCTTCCGTCTGACGACGGTGGTGACGCTGATCACCGGCACGATGTTCCTGATGTGGCTGGGTGAGCAGATTACCGAACGTGGTTTGGGCAACGGCATCTCGATCATCATCTTCGCCGGTATTGCTGCAGGTCTGCCGAACGCACTGGGCGGTTTGTTTGAATTGGTTCGCACCGGTTCGATGAGCGCGCTGTCGGCGATCCTGATTTGCGTGATCGTGGCGCTGGTGACCTTCCTGGTGGTGTTCATTGAACGCGGCCAGCGCAAGATCCTGGTGAACTACGCCAAGCGTCAGGTCGGTAACAAGATCTACGGTGGCCAAAGCAGCCACTTGCCGCTGAAGCTGAACATGGCAGGCGTGATTCCGCCGATCTTCGCATCGTCGATCATCCTGTTCCCGGCAACGATCACCAGCTGGTTTACGTCGGGTGACACGTCGAATCCCTTCATTCGTTTCCTGAAGGATCTGGCGGCTTCGATGGCGCCGGGCGAACCGATCCATGCTCTGCTGTACGCGGTTGCAATTGTGTTCTTCTGTTTCTTCTATACCGCGCTGGTGTTCAACAGCAAGGAAACGGCAGACAACCTGAAGAAGAGTGGTGCATTTGTTCCGGGTATCCGTCCGGGTGACCAGACGGCGCGTTATATCGACAAGATCCTGATGCGTCTGACTCTGGCCGGCGCCGTGTACATCACGCTGGTGTGCTTGCTGCCCGAGTTCTTGATCGCACGTTGGAAAGTGCCGTTCTATTTTGGTGGCACCTCCCTGCTGATCATTGTGGTCGTGACGATGGATTTCATGGCCCAGGTACAAAATTATGTAATGTCGCAGCAGTACGAATCGTTGCTCCGCAAGGCTAATTTCAAGGGTGGCATGACACCGCGATAAGCGGATCGGCACCCAAGGATAAGAATACGGCATGGCAAAAGACGACGTTATTCAGATGCAGGGTGAGATTCTTGAAAATCTCCCCAATGCGACATTCAGGGTTAAGTTGGAAAACGGTCACGTTGTACTCGGCCATATTTCCGGGAAGATGCGCATGAACTACATCCGCATCCTGCCAGGCGATAAGGTAACGGTGGAACTGACGCCTTACGATTTGAGCCGGGCACGTATCGTGTTCCGAACCAAGTAACAGTGAAACATTGAAAGAAAGAGGGCCACAATGAAAGTGCTCGCATCAGTCAAGCGGATCTGCCGCAACTGCAAAATCATCAAGCGCCATGGCGTCGTTCGCGTGATCTGCACCGAACCCCGCCACAAGCAGCGCCAGGGTTAATTAACGTTATTGATCGAGGAATAACGAATGGCACGTATTGCAGGGGTCAACATCCCCAACCATCAGCACACCGTGATCGGCCTGACCGCCATCTATGGTATTGGCCGTCCGCGCGCGGAAGACATCTGCGCAGCAACCGGCGTTCCGACCAACAAGAAGGTCAAGGACCTGGACGATAACGAGCTGGAAAAGCTGCGTGACGAAATCGCCAAGTTCGTGGTCGAAGGCGACCTGCGCCGTGAGCTGTCCATGAACATCAAGCGTTTGATGGACCTGGGTTGCTACCGTGGCCTGCGTCACCGTCGTGGTCTGCCGGTCCGTGGTCAACGCACCCGCACCAACGCCCGTACTCGCAAGGGTCCGCGCAAGGCCGCTCAATCGCTGAAGAAATAATCCCGGCAGCGCTAGTCACTGGTCGGATTCAAGGAAGAAATTATGGCAAAGTCCCCCAACAACGCAGCAGCATCGCGTGTTCGTAAGAAAGTTAAGAAGAACGTTGCTGAAGGCATCGCGCACGTTCACGCTTCGTTCAACAACACCATCATCACGATCACCGACCGTCAGGGCAACGCTCTGTCGTGGGCGACTTCGGGTGGTGCTGGCTTCAAGGGTTCGCGCAAGTCGACTCCGTTCGCAGCCCAGGTCGCAGCTGAGACTGCCGGCAAGGTCGCGATCGAATGCGGCATCAAGAACCTGGAAGTGCGTATCAAGGGCCCAGGCCCGGGCCGTGAATCCGCAGTGCGCGCTCTGAACAACCTGGGCATCAAGATCACCCAGATCCAGGACGTGACTCCGGTCCCGCACAACGGCTGCCGTCCGCCGAAGCGCCGTCGCATCTAATTTGTAGTATAATCTTGCGCTTCGCGTGATTTGCCCTGAAAAGGGTCGCGCAAGGCGCCGGAAACTACCCGCCAATGACCTTGGCGGGTTTTGTTCTTAAGACCACTGTCTGGCTGCATGCAAGCCAGACTAGCGTCCGGCAGTACGGGACGTCATTTAATCAAAGGAAATACTGTGGCACGTTATATCGGACCGAAAGCAAAACTCTCCCGCCGCGAAGGCACCGACCTGTTCCTGAAGAGCGCACGCCGCTCGCTGGATTCCAAGTGCAAGCTGGATTCCAAGCCGGGTCAACACGGCCGCACTTCGGGCGCCCGCACCTCCGACTACGGCAACCAGCTGCGTGAAAAGCAGAAGGTCAAGCGCATGTACGGCGTCCTCGAGCGTCAGTTCCGCCGCTACTTCGCCGAAGCCGACCGCCGCAAGGGCAACACCGGCGAAAACCTGCTGAAGCTGCTGGAATCGCGCCTGGACAACGTCGTCTACCGCATGGGCTTCGGCTCGACCCGCGCTGAAGCGCGTCAGCTGGTGTCCCACAAGGCCCTGACCGTGAACGGTCAAGTCGTGAACATCGCTTCCTACCTGGTCAAGGCCGGTGACGTCGTCGCCGTGCGCGAAAAGGCCAAGAAGCAAGTGCGTATCGCCGAAGCCCTGTCGCTGGCCGAGTCGACCGGTTTCCCGGCATGGGTTGCCGTTGACGCGAAGAAGCTGGAAGGCACCTTCAAGTCCTTCCCGGACCGCACCGAGATCGCCAACGACGTCAACGAATCGCTGATCGTCGAACTGTATTCGCGTTAATCCGCAGTACTGCATCACCCGTGCCCACCACCCGGTGGGCATTTTTCCGAAAGCCATCAGCCTTATCGGTGTAACGAGCCGAGGGTATTGAAAAGGACATTTCATGCAAAACAGTTTGTTGAAGCCCCGCATCATCGAAGTGGAAGCACTGGCTCCCGGTCACGCCAAGGTCGTGATGGAGCCGTTCGAGCGCGGTTACGGTCACACCCTGGGCAACGCGCTGCGTCGCGTCCTGCTGTCGACCATGACCGGTTACGCTCCGACTGAAGTCACCATCGCCGGCGTCGTGCACGAGTACTCGTCGCTGGACGGCGTGCAAGAAGACGTGGTCGATATCCTGCTGAACCTGAAGGGCGTGGTTTTCAAGCTGCACAACCGTGACGAAGTCACCCTGACCCTGAAGAAGGAAGGCGAAGGCGTCGTCCTGGCTTCCGACATCGATCTGCCGCACGACGTGGAACTGATCAACCCTGACCACGTGATCGCCAACCTGACCGGTGGCGGCAAGCTGGACATGCAGATCAAGGTCGAAAAGGGCCGTGGCTACGTGCCGGGTAACGTCCGTCGTCTGTCGGAAGACACCAACAAGACCATCGGCCGCATCATCCTGGACGCATCGTTCTCGCCCGTGCGCCGCGTTTCCTACGCCGTCGAATCGGCGCGTGTGGAACAGCGTACCGACCTGGACAAGCTGGTCATGAACATCGAGACCAACGGCGTCATCACCCCGGAAGAAGCGATCCGCCAATCGGCCCGCGTGCTGGTTGACCAGTTGAACGTGTTCGCCGCCCTGGAAGGCACCGAAGCGACCGCGGAAGCGCCGTCGCGCGCACCGCAGGTCGATCCGATCCTGCTGCGTCCGGTGGACGACCTGGAGCTGACCGTGCGTTCGGCAAACTGCCTGAAGGCCGAGAACATCTACTACATCGGCGACCTGATCCAGCGCAGCGAAAACGAACTGCTGAAGACCCCGAACCTGGGTCGCAAGTCGCTGAACGAAATCAAGGAAGTCCTGGCTTCGCGTGGCCTGACCCTGGGCATGAAGCTGGAAAACTGGCCGCCTGCCGGCCTGGAGAAGTAATTTTGACGGCATGGCCGGCGCGGATGAAGATCCGCCCGGCCGTACCGGCAAGAATGCAGCATCACGTAGTACCTGAGTTGTAACGTCGTTTTTTAATCGTCATATACCGGTCCGCGGACAGGCAAGGCTGCAAGCCCGTCCGATCGAAGAACTGGATCAAAACTGTTATCTGAAAGGAAATCACCATGCGTCACCGTCACGGTCTCCGCAAACTGAATCGTACTTCGTCCCACCGTCTGGCCATGTTGCGCAACATGACCGTTTCGCTGCTGAAGCACGAAGCCATCAAGACCACCCTGCCGAAGGCCAAGGAACTGCGCCGCGTTGTCGAGCCGATCCTGACCCTGGGCAAGACCGACACCCTGGCCAACAAGCGTCTGGCCTTCAGCCGCCTGCGCGATCGCGAAATCGTGCTGAAGCTGTTCGCCGAACTGGGCCCGCGCTACGCTGCCCGTAACGGCGGCTACCTGCGCATCCTGAAGATGGGTTTCCGTCAAGGCGACAACGCTCCGATGGCATTCGTCGAGCTGGTCGATCGTCCGGAAGTCACCGACGAAGCAGCAGTCCCGACCGCCGAGTAATTTCGGTTGTCACACAAAAAAAGCCAGGCTTTGCCTGGCTTTTTTGTTTTTAGCGCTCAGTAGCGCGATGCAGGATCCTTTCACGCATTGTCCTTGCGTTGCATGGCGGCGCGGCCGGTGCGGATGTGGTTGAATACGGCATGGGTTGCGCCGGCGGCGTGACAATTGACGGATACGGCGCAACGCATGCCCGCCATCTGCGCCGGCGCATGGACAAGGAGGGCAGACATGACATCATCGCTGTTGAACCAGCCGTTGCTGGTGCTGACTAATGTACCGGAGCAGGCGCTGGCGACATCGCTGGCGCGCACGTTGGTCGAGCGGGGGCTGGCCGCGTGCGTGAATATCCAGGCGCCGGTGGCGTCGGTCTATCGCTGGCAGGGCGCCATCGAGCATGCCACCGAGATTCCCTTGTTGATCAAAACCACGCAGGCGCGCTACCAGGAGCTGGAACAGGCGATCCTGGAGGCGCACCCTTACGACGTGCCGGAAATCGTCGCCCTGCCGTTGTCGGCCGGCTTGCCGGCCTATCTGGCATGGATGCAGGACGAGACGGGCAAGCCCCTGCGCGTCTGATGTGAAGGAACGCTTTGAACCGCATGAACAAGACATCCCATCGCTCACCCAACCGTATCGACGCCGGCCTATGCCGCCTGCTGTTGCTGGTCATGTTGTTGCTGCCGTTGGCCGCCGTGCTGGCGCCCCCGGCGCACGCTGCCGATGACTACTTGGCGCCGGAGCAAGCCTTCCAGCTCAGCGCCCGCATGCTCGACGCCGGTACGCTGGAGCTGAGCTACAAGATCGCCGACGGCTATTACATGTACCGCGATCGCTTCCATTTCAGCGCCGAAGGCGCGACGCTGGGCGAGCCGCAATTCCCGCATGGCGTCACCAAGTACGATGAGAATTTCCAGAAGGAGGTCGAGACCTATCACCAGGCGGTGGCCGTGCGCGTGCCGGTGTCCGGCGCCGCCGGCAACTTCACCGTGCATGCGGTTTCGCAGGGGTGCGCCGACAAGGGCCTGTGCTATCCGCCGATGACCCTGACGCTGTCCATGTCGTCGCAGGCCGCCGGCATCGTGGTCAAGGGTGTGAGCGGCGACGCGGCTGCGCAGGGGGCGGCAGGCGGCAGCGACCTTGACGGCATCGCCGCCGTGCTCAAGAGCGGCCGCTTGTGGAGCATCCTGTCGCTGTTCTTCATTCTCGGCGTCGGCCTGTCGTTCACGCCCTGCGTGCTGCCGATGGTGCCCATCCTCTCCTCCATCATCGTCGGCCAGCAGGGCGGCGCCAATGCCTCTGGAGCGCGCGCGCGCAGCTTCCTGCTGTCGGTGGATTACGCGATCGGCATGGCGCTGGTCTACACCGCGCTGGGCGTGGCCGCCGGCATGCTGGGCGAAGGCCTGTCGGCCTATCTGCAGAACCCCTGGATCCTCGGCGCCTTCGCCTTGCTGATGGCGGGCCTCGCCCTGTCGATGTTCGACGTCTACACCTTGCAGGTGCCGGCGTCGCTGCAATCGAAATTGTCGGACGCCTCCGGCGGCGGCAGCGGCAAATGGGTGGGCGTGTTCCTGATGGGGGCGATCTCCGCGCTGATCGTCGGCCCCTGCGTGGCCGCACCGCTGGCCGGTGCGCTGCTCTACATCAGCCAGACCGGCAACGTGGTGCTGGGCGGCAGCGCCCTGTTTGCCATGGCCGCAGGCATGAGCGTGCCACTGCTGCTGATCGGCGCTTCCGCCGGGGCGCTGCTGCCGCGCGCCGGCGCCTGGATGGATGCGGTCAAGCGCTTCTTCGGCGTGCTGATGCTGGGAACGGCGCTGTGGATGGTGTCGCCGGTGATTCCTGCCTGGTTGCAGGTGTTGGGCTGGGCGGTGCTGGGCATCGGCTACGGCGCCTTCCTGCTGTGGTCGCGTCCGCCGGGCTGGGTGGCGCGCGGCTTCGGCCTGGCGTTCGCCGCGCTCGGCCTGCTGCAGCTGGTGAATGTGGCCACCGGCGGGCGCGATCCGCTGGCGCCGCTGTCGCAGCTGCATGGCGCCGGCCAAGCGGCCACGCACACCGATTTCGTCAGGGTGCGCTCGTCGGCCGAGCTCGACGCCGCGCTGGCGCAGAATGCCGCCGGCGAGCGTCGCCCGGTGATGCTGGATTTCTATGCCGACTGGTGCGTCTCCTGCAAGGAGATGGAGCGTTTCACCTTCAGCGACGCACGGGTGCAGGAGCGCTTCGGCCGGATGCTGCTGCTGCAGATCGACGTCACCGCCAACAACGCCGACGACCGCGCGATGCTCAAGCGCTTCAATCTGTTCGGCCCGCCGGGCATCATGTTCTTCAATGGCGACGGCAAGGAGCTGGCCGAGCGCCGCGTGATCGGTTATCAGGATGCCGAGCGCTTCATGGCTACCTTGCAAAGCCTGTAACCCGTTCACTTCTGCTTTTTCCCTGTACCGGCCGCCTTCACGAGCGGCCGGACGCGTTTCCGAACGTGTTTCTTCGTCGGCAAGCTCGTCATTGCTCGGCGTTATTTGGATAAGACTTAATAGTTGTTGGAGTAAAACCTCCCCCACGTTATAGTCAGCGTTCTCTTTTCCCCTCATTCCCCAACAAGGAGACTGTCATGACCCTGCGCCTGGGCGATACCGCACCCGATTTCGAACAAGACTCTTCCATCGGCAAGATCAAATTCCATGACTGGGCAGGCGACTCCTGGGTCGTGCTGTTCTCCCACCCGGCCGACTTCACGCCGGTCTGCACCACCGAGCTGGGCCTGACCGCCAAGCTCAAGCCCGAGTTCGACAAGCGCAACGTCAAGGCCATCGCGTTGTCGGTGGACGGCGCCGAGGCCCACAACCAGTGGATCAAGGACATCGAGGAAACCCAGCAGACCGTGGTGGGCTTCCCCATCGTGGCCGACGTCGACAAGAAGGTCGCGGGCCTGTACGACATGATCCACCCGAACCAGTCCGAGACCGCCACCGTGCGCTCGCTGTTCGTGATCGACCCGAAGAAGAAGGTGCGCCTGATCATCACCTACCCGATGAGCACCGGCCGCAACTTTGACGAAGTGCTGCGCGTGATCGACGCCCTGCAGCTGACCGACGGCTACACCGTGGCCACCCCGGGCAACTGGAAGGACGGCGACGACGTGATCATCCCGCTGTCGGTCAAGGATGAGGAAGTGATCAAGCAGAAGTACCCGAAGGGCTACAGGTCCCCGCGTCCTTACCTGCGCATCACCCCGCAGCCGAACAAGTAAGACGCTGCCGGCTTGGCAGGAAAAAAAGCGCTCCCGCGGGAGCGCTTTTTTCATGGGTGCGTCATCATGATGGACGCGCAATTGTGCAGGAGACGGTTCAGCGCGCCGTCATCGCCTCCGGCGCCATCGCCTGCGCGAAATCTTCGATGAACAGCCGCGCCACCGGCGAAAGTTGCGTGCCGTGGCGCGTCACCAGCTGATAGGGCTCGCTGCGGGTGTGCAGCTGCAGCGGCAGGATGCAGGTCATGCCGAAGCGCGTGCAGAACTGCGCCACATCGACCGACAGCAGCGCCACGAAATGCGGATTCTTCTGCAGCAGCGAGAGCGTGGTGAAGGCCGAGGTGGTTTCCATCAGGTGCAGCGGGAAGCGCAGGTCGGCGTCGTGGAATTCGCGCTCCAGCGAGACCCGCATCGGCATGTTGGCCGAGTAGACCACCCAGCGCGAATCAGCCAGGTCGGACAGCTGCAGCTCCTGCGCATGCGCCAGCGGATGGTTGACGCTGGCCACCACCGCCAGCTGCTCGTCATGGATGTTGAAGGCGTCGTAGAGATGCGGGCGCTGGCTGATGCTGGTGCGGCAGATCGCCATGTCCAGCCGACCCTGATCCAACAGGCGCAACAGCCGCGCGCTGGTGTCTTCGACGATTTCCACCGACAGCGACGGGCGTTTCTCCAGCAGGCGCGTCAGTGCATCGGTCAGCAGCGGCACCGCACCCATGATGGTGCCCACCGCCAATCGCCCGCCGTTGCCTTGCATGATCGACAGCATTTCCTCGCGCAGGTGGGTGAGGTCGGTCTGGATCAGTCGCGCATAGCGGATCACGCAATGGCCGAGGTCGGTCGGCTCCAGGCCGCGGTTGGTGCGGGTGAACAGCTGCGCGCCCAGGGTACTCTCGATTTCCTGCAAGGCCTTGCTGGCGCCGGGCTGGGTCAGGGCCACCTGCTCCGCCGCCTTGAGCAGCGAACCGTGATCGGACAGGGCGATCAACAGGCGCAGTTGCCTCAGGTGCAACCTGGAGGTGATCGAGACGAGCGAGGGCAGGGTGGCTTGCATGGCGGCTCCCGGGCGGAAAAGCCTCAAGTATGACGGTTGGTTATACCCATATCAACAGCTCTCATTAGGCAAGGCGTGCGCATTGGCTTAGAGTCTGGCTTTCCAAACCACGGCTGCATGCGGAAAACCGGTTCTCCGGACGATTCCCGCCAGGCAGGACGCCCGGGCCGCCGTGGGGCTGACATCTATAAATCAAGGCTATGTGATGGCACTCATCAATTACATTACCCAGGTCCAGTTCGACTACGGCGCGCTGTCGCTGCTGCAGCAGGAGTGCGAGCGCTTCGGCATCAAGAAGCCGCTGGTCGTGACCGACATGGGCATCCGCAACGCCGGCATCCTCGACAAGGTGCTGGGCCAATTGAAGGACGGCGCATCCGTCGCCGTGTACGACCAGACTCCCCCCAACCCGAACGAGAACGCCGTGCGCGGCGCCGTGGCGATGTTTCGCGAAGCCGGCTGTGACGGCATCGTGGCCGTCGGCGGCGGGTCCTCGATCGACTTGGCCAAGGGCGTGGCGGTGTGCGGCACGCACGAAGGTCCGCTGAAATCCTTCGCGCTGATCGAAGGCGGCCTGTCCAACATCACCGCCAAGACCGCGCCGGTGATCGCCATCCCGACCACCGCCGGCACCGGCAGCGAAGTCGGCCGCGGCGCCATCCTGATCCTCGACGACGGCCGCAAGGTCGGCGTGCTGTCCCCGTTCATCGTGCCCAAGGTCGCCATCTGCGATCCGGAACTGACGCTGGGCCTGCCGCCGCTGATGACCGCGGCCACCGGTATGGATGCCATTGCCCATTGCCTGGAAACCTTCATGGCGCCGGCCTTCAACCCGCCGGCCGACGGTATCGCGCTGGACGGCCTGTGGCGCGCCTGGGCGCACATCGAGCGCGCCACCAAGGAGCCGGGCGATCGCGAAGCGCGCCTGAACATGATGAGCGCGTCGATGCAAGGCGCGATGGCGTTCCAGAAGGGCCTGGGTTGCGTGCACAGCCTGTCGCACTCGCTGGGCGGCATCAATCCCAAGCTGCACCACGGCACCCTGAACGCCATCTTCCTGCCGGCCATCATCGCCTTCAACGAAAGCGCCGAGACCATGGTCAAGGACAACAAGATGGCGCGCATGGCGCATGCCATGGGCCTGCAGAGCGGCGCCGAGATCGGCCTCGCGATCAAGGCCATGAGCAAGCGTCTGGGCCTGCCCGCAGGCTTGGGCGAGCTGGGCGTGACGGTCGACATGTTCCCCAGGATCATCAAGGGCGCATTGGCCGACCACAGCCACAAGACCAATCCGCGCGTGGCTTCGGAAGCCGACTACGAACGCATGCTGCAGCAGTCCATGTGATGACGCAAAATGACGGCGTGCGCGCAGCGATGCGCGCAAGCGCCTGACCCAACCACCGGCCGTTCCCGTTTCGCGGGCGCGGCCATTCGCGCATGATCCGCAAGGACGGCGCCAACGAACACAGCAGGAGAACACCGTGAGCTTCAAGATTCTGGGACACAACTACATCGGCGGCCAACGCAGCGGCGAAGGCAGCGAGCAACTGCACAGCGTGGACGCCGCCACCGGCGCCTTGTTCGAGACACCCTTCCTGACCGCGACCGAAAAGGAAGTGGCCGCCGCCGTGCACGCGGCCGAGAAGGCTTACCCGGCCTACCGCGCCACCACCTCGGAGCAGCGCGCCGCCTTCCTGGAAGCGATCGCCGATGAGATCGACGCGCTGGGCGACGACTTTATCGCGCAAGTGGTGCGCGAAACCGCACTGCCGGCCGCACCGCGCCTGACCGGCGAACGCGGCCGCACCAGCGGCCAGATGCGCCTGTTCGCCAAGGTGCTGCGCCGCGGCGATTTCTACGGCGCGCGCATCGACACCGCGCTGCCCGAGCGCAAGCCGCTGCCGCGTCCGGATGTGCGCCAGTACAAGATCGGCGTAGGCCCGGTGGCCGTGTTCGGCGCCAGCAACTTCCCGCTGGCTTTCTCGGTGGCCGGCGGCGATACCGCGGCCGCGCTGGCCGCAGGCTGCCCGGTGGTGTTCAAGGCCCACACCGGCCACATGGTGACCTCCGAGCTGGTGGCTGACGCCATCGAGCGCGCGGTGAAGAAGACCGGCATGCCGGCCGGCACCTTCAACATGATCTACGGCGACCGCGTCGGCGCCCAGCTGGTCAAGAGCGCCGGCATCCAGGCGGTCGGCTTCACCGGTTCGCTGCGCGGCGGTCGCGCGCTGTGCGACATGGCTGCGGCGCGTCCGCAGCCGATCCCGGTGTTCGCCGAAATGTCGAGCATCAACCCCATCATCCTGATGCCCGAGGCGCTGAAGGTGCGCGGCGAATCCATCGCCAAGGACCTGGCCGGCTCGGTCACCGTCGGCGTGGGCCAGCTGTGCACCAGCCCGGGCCTGCTGATGGGCGTGAAGTCGCCCGAGCTGTCGGCCTTCATCGAGCAACTGTCGGCGGCCTTCGGCGGCGCCAACCCGGCCACCATGTTGAACAGCGGCGGCCTGTCGCACTACAACAGCGGGGTGGCGCGCCTGACCCAGCTGCCCGGCGTGAAGGTGATCTCCACCGGCGGCAGCAGCTACACCCAGGCGGTGCCGCACCTGTTCCAGGCGGATGCTTCGCTGCTGTTCTCCAAGGAAGCGCCGCTGGAAGAAGAAGTGTTCGGCCCCTCGACCGTGATCGTCGAACTGGAAAGCCGCGAACAGCTGCTGGACTTCGCCGCCAACATGCACGGCCAGCTGACCGCCACGCTGCAAGCCGAGATCGGCGACCTGCAGGGTAATGAAGACCTGATCGCGATCCTGGAACAGAAGGCCGGCCGCCTGCTGCTCAACGGTTATCCGACCGGCGTTGAAGTGTGCGACGCGATGGTCCACGGCGGTCCGTACCCGGCCACCTCCGACGCGCGCGGCACCTCGGTGGGCACGCTGGCCATCGAGCGCTTCCTGCGCCCGGTGTGCTACCAGAACTACCCGGACAGCATGCTGCCGGCGCCGCTGAAGAACGCCAACCCGCTGGGCCTGCTGCGCCTGGTGGATGGCGAACAGACGCGCGCCACCGTGGGCTGATCGTCCTTTCTCAACAAGGTGTGCGCCGCGCGTGAATGCGCGGCGCATGCCGGCAACATTGCAGTTTCCTGCAGCACCAGCACTTGCACCAGCTTCGCCGCACTCGATTGCGGCGTCGAACAAGAACACCACAAGAAATCGAAACGGGTTCGCGGCGCACCGCCGCGGCTTACATCATCAGGAGGAGACCTTGTTGAAGAACATCATCAAACGCGCGGCATTGTCGGCCGCCGTCTGCGCCGCGTTCGGCGCATCCCTGCCGGCCCAAGCCGCCGGCGACACCATCAAGATCGGCTTCATCACCGACCTGTCGGGCACCTACGCCGACATGGACGGCCAGGGCGGCATCGAAGCCATCAAGATGGCCATTGCCGATGCCGGCGGCAGCATCAACGGCAAGAAGATCGAGTTCGTCTTCGCCGATCACCAGAACAAGGCCGACATCGCCGCCAACAAGGCGCGTGAATGGTTCGACCGCGACGGCGTGGACATGCTGGTCGGTGGCGTGAACTCCGCCGCCAGCCTGGCCATGGGCAAGGTCGCGGGCGAGAAGAAGAAGGTCTTCATCTCGGTCGGCGCCGGCACCACGCGCCAGACCAACGAGGAATGCAACGCCTACACCATCCAGTACGCCTACGACACCACCGCGCTGGCGCGCGGCACGGGTGCGGCCATCACCAAGCAGGGCGGCAAGTCGTGGTTCTTCGTCACCGCCGACTACGCCTTTGGCACCTCGCTGGAGAAGGACACCAGCGACGTCGTCAAGGCCGGCGGCGGCACCGTGGTGGGCCAGGTGCGTGCGCCGCTGGCGACCTCGGACTTTTCGTCCTTCCTGCTGCAGGCGCAGTCCTCCAAGGCGCAGATCCTGGGCCTGGCGGTGGCGGGCGGCGACATCATCAATGCCATCAAGGCGGCCAACGAGTTCGGCGTGAACAAGACCATGAAGCTGGCCGGCCTGCTGATCTTCATCACCGACACCCACGCGCTGGGCCTGCAGGTCACGCAAGGCATGTACCTCACCGACGGCTGGTACTGGGACATGAACGACCAGGCGCGTGCATGGGGCAATCGCTACTTCGGCAAGATGAAGAAGATGCCGACCATGTTCCAGGCCGGCGATGCCTCCGCCGTGGGCCAGTACCTGAAGGCGGTCAAGGCGGTGGGCGGCACCGACGCCGACAAGGTGATGGACTACCTGCGCAAGAACAAGATCAACGACTTCTTCACCAGCAACGGCGTGGTCCGCCCGGACGGCCGCATGGTGCACGACATGTACCTGATGGAAGTGAAGAAGCCGTCGGAATCCAAGCGCCCGTGGGACTACTACAAGCTGGTACAGACCATCCCCGGGGAGCAGGCCTACATGACCAAGGCCGAGTCGAAGTGCGCCCTGTGGAAGTGATCACGGCCGGCGCAAGCTGACATAACAAGCCGGGCGGCTGATGCATCGCCGCCCGCACGATTTTGAGCACCAAGTCTGATGTGGATCGGACCATGTTCAGCGCATCCCGGGAAACCGGGGTGCGTTTTTTTTCGTCCGTCGGGGCTCTGCACGTCGATCAGATCAAGCGAGTGTGCTCAGATGTGTTTCGTGAAGTGCGGCACAGGCTTAACGACGCTGGGTCCTGACCTTCGTCAGGGCGACAACTCTGTGGCGACTCGAACCGGCAGCGGTTCAAGTCCCCTCTTCAGTGTCGTCCCGGCGCAGGCCGGGACCCAGTGTCGTTCGTCGCGTTCGTGTGACGTTGACGACGCTCAGCTACGACGCATCACCTGCGGACGCATCGATACACCCAGACGATTCCACGCATTGATGATCGCCACCGCGAAGGTGATGTTGGCGATCTCGGATTCGCTGAAGTGCTGCTGCATCAGCGCGAAGGCGGCGTCTTCTTGCTCGCCGTCCTGGTTCTTCAGGTCGGTGAAACGCTCAGCCCAGTTCAGCGCGGCGCGTTCCTGTTCGGTGAAGAAGGCGATCTCGCGCCAGGCGGCCAGGGTGTTCAGGCGCTGTTGGTCTTCGCCGGACTTGAGCAGGTCGTGCGAATGCATGTCGGCGCAGAAGGCGCAGCCGTTGATCTGCGACACGCGCAGGAAGATCAGTTCCAGCAACTTGGGATCGACGCCGCTGGTGTGCACGGCCTCGCTGGCCTTGAGCAGGGCGTTGAAGGCGGGCGCGGCGAGCTTGGTGTGTTGCAGGCGTTGCTTGAAGTCCGACATGGCTTTCTCCTTTGGGTTGGGATGGGACATCGGCATGAATTGCCGCTGTACCTCCACAAGACGGAGCAGCCGGTCGGCTTGTGACAGCTTTTGCGAAAAAAGTGAAAAAAGATCTCAGGCGGCCAGGGTCTGGCGCGCGATCGCGGCCAGCTTGTCGGGATTGCGCACTACGTAGATCTCGGCGATGAGGCCGTTCTCGGTCTCCAGCACCTGGGCTGATTCCAGCTTGCCATCCACATAACGCAGCAGGCCGGGGCTGCCGTTGATCCAGGCGGCGCGATAGGCAATGCGTTGGCCGAAGCGGCGCATGTTGGCGTAGTACAGCCAGGAGATGCGCTGTCCCGAGAACAGCGGGTGGGGGAAGGACGACACCTTGCCGCCGCCGTCGCCGATCAGGCGGGCGTCTTCCGCCAGCAGGCTCAGCATGGCCTCGCGCTCGCCGCTTTGCACCGCCTGCATGAACTTTTGCAGCAGGGTGTGGTGCGCTTCGCGGGAGACGGCATTGGGCGAGCTGGAGGCCGCGCGCAGCGCCTTGCGCGGCGTTGCGCTGCGCGGGCCGGCATCCTCCTGCCGGGCCAGCCGTTCGCGCGCGCGATGCACCAGCTGGCGGCAGCCGGCTTCGCTCTTTTGCAGGATGGCGGCGATGTCGGGATAGTCGTTGTCGAACACTTCGCGCAGCAGGAAGGCGGCGCGCTCCTCGGGTTTGAGGCGCTCGAGCAGCAGCAGATAGGCGAAGGAGACGTCGCTGTGCTGTTCCAGCAGCGACTCGGGCGAGGGCGCCAGCATGGCGTGGCCGAACAGGTCGATATCGGGGCCGGCCTCGGCCAGGTCCACCAGCGGCTCCGGCAGCCAGTGGCCGACGTAGGACAGGCGTTCCTGCTGCGCCTGGCGCAGGCGGTCGATGCACAGCCGGGTGACCACGGTGACCAGCCAGGCCTCGGGCGAATCCAGCGCCGCGGCGTCCTGGTTGTGCCAGCGCAGCCAGGCATCCTGCAGCACGTCGTCGGCGTCGCTGCGCGAGCCCAGCATGCGATAGGCGACGCCGAACAGGCGCGGCCGGTGCCGGCTGAAGATATCGATACCGCCGGCGTCGGCGCTCATGGCGGGCGGCTCAGGCCTGCTTCAGCTTGCGCGCGATGTCCAGCGCGAAGTAGGTCAGCACGCCGTCGGCGCCGGCGCGCTTGAAGGCCATCATGGCTTCCATCATGGTCTTGTCGTGGTCCAGCCAGCCGTTCTGGGCGGCGGCCTTGATCATCGCGTATTCGCCGCTGACCTGGTAGGCGAAGGTCGGCACCTTGAACTCATCCTTCACGCGGCGCACGATGTCCAGATAGGGCATGCCGGGCTTGACCATCACCATGTCGGCGCCTTCCTGGAGATCCAGCGCGACTTCGCGCAGCGCTTCGTTGCTGTTGGCCGGATCCATCTGGTAAGTGGACTTGCTGCCCTTGCCGAGGTTGGCGGCCGAGCCGACCGCGTCGCGGAAGGGACCGTAGAAGGCCGAGGCGTACTTGGCCGAGTAGGCCATGATGCGGGTGTAGATATGCCCGCTCGACTCCAGCATGGCGCGGATGGCGGCGATGCGGCCGTCCATCATGTCCGACGGGGCGACCACGTCGACGCCGGCATCGGCCTGGGTCTTGGCCTGTTTAACCAACAGTGCGATGGTTTCGTCGTTGAGGATGTAGCCGGTGTCGTCGAGCACGCCGTCCTGGCCGTGGCTGGTGTAGGGGTCCAGCGCGACGTCGCACAGCACGCCCAGCTCGGGGAAGCGATCCTTCAGCGCGCGCACCACGCGCGGGATCAGGCCGTCCGGGTTGGTGGCTTCGATGCCGTCAGGCGTCTTCAGCGCAGGATCGATCACCGGGAACAGCGCCATGACCGGCACGCCCAGCTTGACGCATTCTTCGGCCACCGGCAGCAGGGTGTCCAGCGAGAGGCGATCGACGCCGGGCAGCGAGGGCACCGCTGTGCGCAGATTCTGGCCTTCCTGGACGAAGACCGGGTAGATCAGGTCGGCGGCGGTGATCACGTTTTCAGCCATCAGCGCGCGCGAGAAGGCGTCGCGGCGCATGCGGCGCATGCGGATGGCGGGGTAGGCGGCTTGCGGACGGGAATCGGAAACTGGCATTGGCTTCTTTCAGTTCAAAATGAGGCTAACGGACGATAACCTAGAATAAATTCTAGATATTTCTCGTTAAATTCTGAAAGTTGCCGGGTTTTGGGGCGGACTCGACAACCTTCCTTGAAGATTACTTTATCTTGTGTTCGGGCAATTCGTTGCCCCCCGCTTCCCCTTCCCTCCCTGAGCGGGGCCGATCGCGCGAGCGAAAGGCGTTCGGCCCTGGAGATGGTTCACTTTCTCCAGGGTCTTTTTTCTCTCCTCCGGTTTTCCTCTTTTACCTTTTTTCGATCCAATGCGCCTTGTCGGCGATCATTGTTCGGTCTGGTCGTCGGTTGCGACCTGCGTCTCGCCGGTGTCCGGCTCATCCAGCAGGCCGGCCATTTCCAGGATGCGGTCGTTGGCCTCGTCCAGCCCGATGCGCTTCAATGCCGAGAACAGCTGGGCCGTGAACGGGAAGGGCTTGCCATCCGCATCGACATAGCTTTCCAGGAAAGTGCGCGCCTGGCGCAACGCGTTGGTGGCGTCGTTGCGGTTGAGCTTGTCGGCCTTGCTGAGGATGCAATGGATGGGTTTGCCGGTGGGGGCGAACCACTCGATCATCTGGATATCCAGCTCGGTGAACGGGCGGCGCGAATCGACGATCAGCACCAGCGCGGCCAGCTGCGGACGCAGGCGCACGTAGTCGCCCAAGAGCGCCTGCCAGTGATGCTTGGCGCCGCCCGAGACTTCGGCGTAGCCGTAGCCCGGCAGGTCGACGATCATCGCGCGGATCTCGTCCGGGCGCGCTTCGTCATTGCGGTGCTGGCCCACGTGGGCGCCGCCGACGGAGAAGAAATTGATGTGCTGGGTGCGACCCGGCGTCTTCGAGGCGAAGGCCAGGCGCTTCTGGTTGCACAGGATATTGATCGCGGTCGACTTGCCGGCGTTGGAACGGCCGGCGAAGGCGATTTCCGGCACGGTAGTCTTGGGCAGGTCCCGCAGATGGTTGACGGTGGTGAAAAAGCGGGCTTGCCAAAGTTGCGACATGGTGGGGGGAAATCCGAAAGAGGGGACTGGAAACGCAGAAAAGCTATTGTACAATGGCCCGATACCCATTGCCGTGTTGACGCCAAGCAATCAAAAAATATGGCGGCCATTGGAGACAGGTCAAAAGACCGGCATTTGAGTAGGGGGCAGCCAGCCGCCAAACGGGCAGAATCGCAGAGCGTGTTAGGCACTTTTACAGGCCCCGCGTTCGGTCGAGGAGAGTGCAGGGCAAGGCGCGGTGTGCTGTACAGGGCGGTGCCCTGTACGAGCATCGCAACGCTGACATGTGCTCTCCTTGACCGAACCCTTCGGGCAGCCCCGCGAAGGGACCGTCTGCGGCGTTGCGACGCCTTGCCGTAGCACCGCTACGGCGCGTTGCCGCGCCTTGCAGCCAATCCCTTCCCGGGGCTGCGCGGGGCCTGTAAAAGTGCCTAATACGCTCTAATTCCACAACCACAATAAGTATTAGGGTGACGAATGAACCGTGCCTTTTCCCCATTCTTGCAGTCCGTGTTTGTTGCAGTGCTGGCAGTGTCTTCCCTGGCACATGCCGCTGATGAAAAAAAAGCAGTAGCCAAAGCCGATCCGGCCAAAGGCGAAACCCTCTACACCAACGGCGATAACGCCCGCAACATCGTGGCCTGCGTGTCCTGCCACGGTGCCGCAGGCAACTCCACCATCACGCAGAACCCCAAGCTGGCCGGCCAGCATGAGGCTTATATCGCCAAGCAGCTGATGAACTTCCGCACGCCGGAGCGCAACAACCCGGTGATGTCGCCGCTGGCCAAGGCCCTGACCGACGAGGACATCAAGAACCTCGCGGCCTTCCTGTCGGCGCAGGCGCCCAAGCCCGGCGCGGCCAAGAACAAGGACACCATCGACCTGGGCAAGCACATCTGGCGCGGCGGCATTGCCGCCAAGAACGTACCGGCCTGTGCCGGCTGCCACAGCCCCAACGGCGCCGGCATCCCCGCGCAGTATCCGCGCCTGGCGGGCCAGCATCAGGACTACACCGTGGCCCAGCTGACCAACTTCCGTGGCGGCGGCCGCACCAACAGCCCGCAGATGACGGCCATCGCCGAGCGCCTGTCGGACAAGGAAATCAAAGCGGTGGCGGACTACATCGCCGGCCTGAAGTAAGCGTCGGGTGGCAGTCAATAAAGAGGAGCGGCAGGGGTGTCGCTCCTTTTTTATTTGTTGGTGTTAACATCGCTACTTTGGAAATAAATGTTACCCCCGTCGTTAGAGTCGCAACTCGCACAGCTGTCCGTGCGTTTTTTGAGTCTAACTTTGGAGGTGTGTTATGAAGTTTCAAGCGCAATGCAAGGCCCGTGTGGGGCGTTGGTACTTTCTTATTGTCTCTGTGGCCATGATGGCGGGGCTGACCGTGACGGCTCCGGCGAGTGCGGCAACGCCCGAAGAAGAGATCCGGGCCATGTCAAATGAAATGCTGGCCGCGGCCAACGAGCACAACGTCGACAAGCATTTGAAGTACTACGTCAAAGAACCCGACCTGATCTTTGTCTACAATACGAAAAAAGTGAGGGGCTGGGATGCATTGCATGTGCAGCAGACCGCTTGGTGGGGTAACGGAAAAACCGATGCCGTGTATACGAGGGAAGATCAGCCGGTTTTTCAGGTGCTCTCCCCCGATCTCATGTTGGAAACGGCAAGCATCGGTTCAGTTCGCACGCAGGCAGACGGCAAACAGCTGCGCTCCATGACCATTTATTCCGCTGTGTGGCAAAAGCGCCCTGAAGGCTGGCGCATCGTCTATTGTCACGAATCTTCTTGAACACCCCTTCAACGCCTGTGTGGCAGGAGGCCTGTTGACGGCTTCCTGCCGGAGGACGGAGCAGGGCTGAGCAGTATTTAAAGGTAGCACTTATGACAGGCAGTACCGCAGGCATACAACTCAGGACCCGGCAGCGCTGGCTCGGCGACGCGGTGGAGCTGGTGTCATCGATGCGTTTTGCCATCAGCCTGTTGACGCTGATCGCCATCGCCTCGGTGATCGGCACGGTGATGAAGCAGAACGAGCCGATGCCCAACTACGTCAACCAGTTCGGCCCGTTCTGGTTCGAGGTGTTCAACAAGCTGGGCCTGTATGCGGTGTATTCGGCATGGTGGTTCCTGCTGATCATGGGCTTTCTGGTGCTGTCGACCTCGCTGTGCATCGCGCGCAATGCGCCCAAGATGCTGCGCGACGTCAAGAGCTGGCGCGACAACGTGCGCGAGCAGTCGCTGCGCAATTTCCACCATAAGGCCGAATGGCGCATCGCCGGCGCGCCGGCGCAAGCGGCGGCGGTGTTGGCCAGGCAGGTGGCCGGCCGCGGTTACAAGGTCAAGCTGGTCGACAAAGACGGCAGCACCTTGCTGGCGGCCAAGCAGGGCGCGGCCAACAAGTGGGGCTACATCTTCGCGCATGCGGCCATCGTCATCATCTGCCTGGGCGGCTTGCTCGACTCCGACTTGCCGATCCGCTTCCAGCAATGGTTCTACGGCAAGCAGGCCTTCGCCGGCAACGGCATCATCTCGCAGATCCCCGACCGTTATCGCCTGGGTATCGGCAACCCGACCTTCCGCGGCAATACCATGATCCCGGAAGGTTCGACCAGCAGCACCGCCATCATCCCGCAGCAGGATGGCGTGATGATCCAGGACCTGCCGTTCTCCATCCACCTGAAGCGCTTCATCATCGAGTTCTACTCGACCGGCATGCCCAAGCTGTTCGCCAGCGAAGTGGTAGTGCGCGATCATGAGACCGGCCACGAAACCGCCGCCACCATCAAGGTCAACGAGCCGCTGATCTACAAGAACGTGGCGATCTATCAATCCAGCTTCGAAGACGGCGGCAGCAAGTTGAAGCTGGTCGGCTATCCGATGCGCGGCGCGGGCAACGGCCATTTCGACTTTGCCGGCGAAGTCAGCGGCAGCACGCCGCTGCCGCAGGGCATGGGCGACTACACGGTGGAGTGGAGCGGTTTTCGTCCCTTTAACGTGGAAAACATGAACACCGCCGGCAGCGCCGCCGGATCGGGTTCGACTTCCGGCGACGCGCGCGCAGTCAACGTCGGCAAGTCGGTCAACAGCGGCTTCATGGGCAACCTCGACAAGCACCTGGGCTCCAGCGCCAAGAGCGTCAACACCAAGGACTTCAAGAACGTCGGCCCGAGCGTGCAGTACAAGCTGCGCGACAAGACCGGCCAGGCGCGCGAGTACTTCAATTACATGCAGTCGCTGCAGATCGACGGCGCCTACGTGTTCCTGGCCGGCATGCGCGAGCAGCCCGACCAGCCGTTCCGCTACCTGCGCATTCCGGCCGACGACAACGACAGCGTGGTCGAGTGGATGCGCCTGCGCGCGGCGCTGGCCAATCCGGCCCTGCGCCAGGAAGCCGCGCGTCGCTACGCCCGGCAGGCGATCTCCAGCGGCCGCGAAGCGCCGGCCGCGCTGCGCGAGCAGCTGCAGCAATCGGCCCAGCGCGGACTGGATATCTTCGCCGGCGACGGCAAGGTGTCGGGCTTCATCGCCGTCACCCGCTTCCTCGAGAAGCTGCCCGCCGCCGAGCAGGAAAAGGCCGCCGACATCTTCATGAAGATTCTCAACGGCAGCATGTGGGAGCTGTGGCAGGCCGCGCGCGCCGCGGACGGCCTGGAGCCGGTCAAGAGCGACGAGGCGCACGGCAAGTACTTGCAGCTGGCGATCAACGCGCTGGCCGATGCGGCCTTCTATCCGGCGCCGGTGTTCCTGCAGCTGACCAGTTTCACCGAGATCAAGGCCTCGGTGCTGCAGGTGACGCGTTCGCCGGGCAAGAAGGTGGTCTACCTCGGTTGTTTGTTCCTGGTGCTGGGCGTGTTCGCGATGCTGTACATCCGCGAGCGCCGCCTGTGGATCTGGCTCAAGCCGGACGCCGACGGCGCCGGCAGCCAGGCCCTGATGGCCATGAGCACCCAACGCAAGACGCTGGATTTCGAGAAGGAATTCGAGCAGATGAAGGCGCGCCTGACCGGCACCAACGGCAGCGCTTCCTGATTATTGGCAATTGGTTAAGGTCGGCACGCAGCACATAAGAGCCGGCCGTTACAGATGACGGAGACCGTGCCGCCGACATATGGCGGTTATCATCCTGCGGATATATGGGTTGGCGGCGAGGCCGCTAGCATGGCCGCAGGAGTGCAGTGGAGAACGGAATGGAACTGACAGAAGCAACCCAAGGTTATCCCCAGGAGCAAGGCTTCTTCCGCCGCCTGAGCGTGGTGGACTGGATTTACGCGGCCCTGCTGGCGGCCGGCTCGTTGTACGCGTTCGCGCGTTTCGGGCATTTCATGGATTACTACGAGAAGGCGGTGCTGCTGCTGGCCGCGCCCACCTTCGCCTGGCTGGGCTGGCACTGGAAGCCGGCGCGCCTGCTGATGGCGCTGATCGCGATCTTCTCGCTGGGCGCCATCGCCATGTACGGCGGCGCGCTGGAGATGGCCGACAAGAAATTCTTCCTCAAGTACATGCTCTCCAGCCAGTCGGCGATCCTGTGGATGAGCGCGCTGTTCTTCCTCTCCACGCTGTTCTACTGGGGCGGCCTGGCCACCCGCGCCGGCACCGGCACCGCGATCGGTTCGCGGTTGTGCTGGGCGGCGGTGCTGCTGGGTTTCACCGGCATGATGGTGCGCTGGTACGAGTCCTACCTGATCGGTGCCGACGTCGGCCACATTCCTATTTCCAACCTGTATGAAGTCTTCGTGCTGTTCTGCATGATCACGGCGCTGTTCTATCTGTACTACGAAGAGCGTTACGCCACCCGTCAGCTGGGTGCCTTCGTGCTGACAGTGATCTCGGCGGCGGTCGGCTTCCTGATGTGGTATACCGTCTCGCGGGATGCGGCCGAAATCCAGCCGCTGGTGCCTGCGCTGCAAAGCTGGTGGATGAAGATCCACGTGCCGGCCAATTTCATCGGCTACGGCACCTTCGCGCTGGCGGCGATGGTCGCGGTGGCTTACCTGCTCAAGGAAAAGGGCATCATGGACGACCGCCTGCCTTCGCTGGAAGTGCTGGACGACGTGATGTACAAGGCGATCGCCGTGGGCTTCGCCTTCTTCACCATTGCCACCATCCTGGGCGCCCTGTGGGCGGCCGAAGCCTGGGGCGGCTACTGGTCGTGGGACCCGAAGGAAACCTGGGCGCTGATCGTCTGGCTCAACTACGCGGCCTGGCTACACATGCGCCTGATGAAGGGCCTGCGCGGACAAGTGGCGGCATGGTGGGCGCTGGTCGGCCTGCTGGTGACGACCTTCGCCTTCCTGGGCGTGAACATGTTCCTGTCCGGCCTGCATTCCTACGGCGAACTTTGATAGCGTTTGCTGCTCCCTTATCAGGGCGGCGAGCGCCACTCTGATAAAGGAAAATCAATGAAAGACTCCGGCAACGCGATCGACCTGGTCATCTTCGATTGCGACGGAACCCTGGTCGACAGCGAAGTCGTGGCGGCCCAGGCCTGGTCCGACTACGTCGCCACCTACGGCGTCGACCTCACCGCGCAACAGGCGCTGACGCAGTTTCGCGGCGTGAGCATGAACCTGTGCCTGGCGCGCATCGAGGAGCTGCACGGCAAGTCGCTGCCGGCCACCTTCGAAGAAGAGCTGCGCGCCCTGATGGCGCAGATGCTGGAGCAGCGCCTGCAGCCCATCGCCGGCGCGCTGGAGATGGTGCAGGCGCTGGCCGTTCCGTTCGCGTTGGCTTCCAACGCACCCCATCACAAGATCGAACTCTGCCTGCGCGTGACCGGGTTGCTGCCGTATTTCGCCGGGCGCATCTACAGCGCCTACGACGTGCAGCGCTGGAAGCCGGATCCGGCGCTGTTCCTGTTCGCCGCCCAGAGCCTGGGCGTGGATCCCGCCCGCTGCGCGGTGGTGGAAGACAGCCTGCCGGGTGTGCAGGCCGGGCTGGCCGCCGGCATGAAGGTGATCGCGCTGCAGGAGCACGGCGTGCATCCCGAGCTGCCCGGCGGCGTGCAGGTGATCACCCGCCTGGCCGAACTGCATCCTTACCTGGCTTGATCGCCAGAGCCGGCTTCCTTCAGGCGTCTCCCGCAGGCGATAAGGTCGTGGTCTCGCGCCGCGCCGAATTTAGGTAAGATCGAAGGCAGCGCGTCGCTGATCGCGCTGACTCTTCCGCGCCCAGCATCCAGCAAAGATCGAGCATGAATCGCCATATCGACCGCGAACGGCAAATTATTTACTGCGACCGCAACTACGAAGTGCGCCCGCTGGGCCTGCGCGAGGCGGCGGCGCTGTATGACGCCGTGCACCAGTCGGCGCGCGCCATCAGCGAATGGGAGGCGTGGTGTTCGCTGGACTATTCCCCGGCTGACGCCAAGCAATTCCTGCAGCGAAGCATCGAGCACTGGAACATGGGCGCGGCCTATGACTTCAACGTTATCGAGCGGCCCACCGGGCTGGTGGTCGGCTCGGTGGCGATCAACCAGATCAGCCAGCTGAACCAGCTCGCCAACCTTGGTTACTGGGTGCGTGAGGGGCGTACCGGCCGCGGCATCGCGGTGCTGGCCGCGCGCGCCGCCGCTGCCTTCGCCTTCGGCAAGACCGGCCTGACCCGGCTGGAGATCGTGGCGCAGGCCGGTAATTTGCGCAGCCAGCGGGTGGCCGAGAAAACCGGCGCTACGCTGGAATGCCTGGCGCGCAACCGACTGGTGTTCCACGGCGAGCCGCGCGACGCGAAGGTGTTTTCATTGGTGCCATCCGACCTGGGTTTGTCGGTACCGGCGGCTGCCTGAGTTTCTTTCCGATTTATTTTTGATAATTCTTCTTAGAAATATCTTCAGGTCTTTCGTCGCATTTTTGCGCCGCTCGGCCGGTCGGGATACGTTTGGCAACAATTGTTTCGTTTTTATTTTGTTCCGAAAAAGTGCACAAGCGAGAGTAGTCTGACAGCGCTGTCAGCCAGCATCGGCAACGGTTTGCGCCATTTTTGCGCAGCAGCGCAAAATCCTTGCCTCAAAATAAATCGAAAATGGCTGACAAAATACTGACTTTTCACGTATTCCAAATCGCGACTTGGGCGTTACATACTTAAAGCACCTGTTAAGGGTGCTGTGTATCTGGAGCAGTTGCCCGGAATCAAGCATGTTTTGCCGGGACGCTGCCGATTCTCCGAAAAACTCAGGAACGGGGAATTTTGAGCGTCAAGCGACGTAAGAGGAAATACGATGCAAGCTATTCAACGCAACAAGACCGCCAATAATAATCACGCCGGCCGCGCCGCCCAACAATATGTCATGGGCGGCGAAGCACGCGCTTCGCGCCTGGCCAAGCGCCTCAAGGGCGCGGACGCCGCGCCCCAGGACGACTGCAATTCGCGTTACGACAAGATCTCCAAACAGATGGACGACATCGTGGAAGGCGGCTCGCCGCAGCGCTTCAAGCGCCCCAAGATGGAAAGCGACATCATCGCCCGCTGAAACAACAATGCCGCCGTATCCCTCGCAGGATACGGCGGCATTTTCATCTGCGGACCTCAGGTTCCTGACGCCGGCGCTGCATTGCAGATGGCCGATGTCTGCGCAGAGCCGGGTTTCAGATCGTCTCTTCGCGTGGGTCCCGCGACAGCAGCCGGGACACCATCTCCTTGACCGACACGCCGTCGAACAAGGCCGCCGCCACCGCATCGGTGATCGGCATGTCGATACCCTTTTCCTGCGCCAGTTCGCGTACCGCCTTGGCGCAGCGTACCCCTTCCGCCACGTGGCCCAGCTCGGCCACGATGTCTTCCAGTTTCTTGTTCTGAGCCAGTCCCAGGCCCACGCGCCGGTTGCGCGAGAGGTCGCCGGTGCAGGTCAGGATCAGGTCGCCCACGCCCGAGAGACCCATGAAGGTCTCGGGACGACCGCCCAGCGCCACGCCCAGCCGGGTGATCTCGGCCAGGCCACGGGTGATCAGCGCGGCGCGTGCGTTCAGGCCCAGCTGCAGGCCGTCGGCCACGCCGGTGGCGATGGCAAGGATGTTCTTGACGGCGCCGCCGATCTCCACGCCGATCAGGTCGTCGCTGGAGTAGATCCGGATATTGTTGCCGTGGACCGCCTGCACCACGCGCTCGCACAGGGCTGCGTCGGCGCCGGCGATGGTCAGCGCGCAGGGCAGGCCGCGCGCCACCTCCTGCGCGAACGAGGGGCCCGACAGCACGCCGGCCGGCACGCCCGCGCCCAGCACCTGCTGCACCACCTGGTGCGGCAACAGGCGGGAGCCTTCTTCCAGCCCTTTGCACAGCCATACCAGGTTGGGGATGGGGTGGGCCTTGAGGTGGCCGGCCAAATCGCGCAGGCCGGATACCGAGGACGCCGCGATCAGCAGCGAATCGGCGGAATCTGCGGGATCGGCGCAGACATGGCGCACCGCCGCCTCAAAGTCGGACGTGACCTGCAGTTCGGCCGGCAGCGGGAAGCCCGGCAGGTAAAGCTGGTTCTCGCGTTGCAGGGAGGCCTCTTGCATGGCCTGGGCATTGCGTCCCCACAGCACGACCTCGTGCTTGCGCGCCAGCGGAATGGCCAGGGCGGTGCCCCAAGCTCCGGCGCCGAGGATGGTGATTTTCATTGAATGGCGTCGATCGCGGTATTGGAATTGGAGGTGCGTCGGCTCAATGCCGGGGCTCAGTCGCCCCAGACGTCGCCGACCTTGGCGTAGCCGGTCTGGCCGTCGCGGTGACGGACCTTGACCCAGCCGTTGTTCGGGCTTTCCAGCATTTCCAGCAGCACGTTCTTGTCGGCAGAGAAGACCAGCGGGCTGTTTTCATCGGCGCCGTTGAAGATGCGGGCATTGGCGGCCGAGACCACCAGCATGCGCTTGGGCGTGAGCGACTTGGACTGCAGCCAGGACAGCGTGCCGGCAGCATCGCGCACCTTGCTCCACTCGCCGTAGGTCAGCACCACTTCGACCGGCATGCCGCGCGGGGCGACGTAGACGCGACGGCCCTTTTCGGAGGGGGCGTCATACATGATCGCAGGCGAGGCGCCGACCGACTTGAAGTCGAGGGCCAGGGCTTCTTTGGCGGTGAAGGCGCACAACAGGGTTGCGGAAAGGATCAGGGGCAGGCGTTTCATTGTTGATGTCTCCGCAGCAGGGGAGGCGCGGCGGCATACCGGGATGCGGGATGCCGCCGCGATAGATCCGTGCGCGGGAGGCGGGCCGTTCATCATGAGCGGCCCGCCTCCCGGCAGGCATACCGGCGATCAGTTGACCGCGGTCGAGCCGTTGTTGACCAGGGTTGCGCCCTGTTGTTCGGCCAGCGCCTGCAGGCGTTGCTGGTAGAACACTTCGAAGTTGATCTCGGCCAGGTGCACCGGCGGGAAACCGGCGCGGGTGATGGCGTCGGCGATGTTGGCGCGCAGGTACGGGTAGATGATGTTGGGGCAGCCGATGCCCAGCAGCGGGTCCAGCTGTTCGGCCGGCACGTTGCGGATTTCGAAGATGCCGGCTTGCTTGCCCTCGACCAGGAAGGCGGTCTTGTCCTTGACCTTGGCGGTCACGGTGATGGTCACGGTCGACTCGAACACGCCTTCCGCCAGCGCTTCGGCGCCGACGTCCACCGACACTTCGATGGCGGGCGCTTCCTGCTCCAGGAAGATGGCCGGCGAATTCGGTTGTTCCAACGACAGGTCCTTCAGGTAGACGCGCTGGATCTGGAAAACGGGTTGCTGTTCAGCTTGTTGGTTCTGTTCCGACATGGATCTCTTTCAGGTTCGGTTGATATCGAAAGGATGTCGCGACATTACCGTGGCGTTGTTGCGGCTCCTGGCCGTACAACCGTACTGTCTTCGCGCCGCGCCTGGCCTCGCCAATGTCGCGACATCCTTTGCGTTTAAAGCTGCTGCGCTGGCGTCAGGCTTGCAGCAGCGGGTCCAGCTTGCCGGCGCGGTCCAGCGCGCTCAGATCGTCAAAGCCGCCGACATGGGTGTCGCCGATATAGATCTGGGGCACGGTGCGGCGGCCGGTTTTTTGCATCATCAGCTCGCGCTGTTGAGGTTCGAGGTCAACGCGGATCTTCTCGATCTGCGTCACGCCCTTGCTGGCGAGCAGGCGCTCGGCCATCGTGCAGTACGGGCACACGCCGGTGCAGTACATCGTGATCGTGGCGCTCATTTCGCATCCTTGGTGGTCAGCGGCAAGCCCTGGCCTTGCCAGGCGGCGATGCCGCCATTCAAGCCGTAGACTTCGGTGAAGCCGGCCTTCTTCAGGGTAGCTTCGGCGCGGTTGGCCTGGGTGCCGTTCTGGCAGACCACGATCACCGGGCGGCCTTTGAGCTTGTCCAGCTCGGAGATGCGTTGCGGCAACTCCTTCAACGGGATGTTGCGGGCGTCGCGCAGGTGGCCGGCGGCGAATTGTTCGGTGTCGCGCACGTCCAGCACCAGAGTTTTGCCCTGGTTGAGCATCTGCGTGGCCTGCAGCATGCTCAGTTTATTGCCGCGCTGCTGGATGTAAGGAACCAGCAGGGCGCCGCCCGAGACCAAGGCCAGAGCGATCAGGAAAATATTGTCGATGATGAATTTCACGGCTATCCAATGAGTTTACTGAATCCCGGCATTATAAAATAGAAGCATTCGCGATTCTTATTATTGCAATCGCAAGCCCCACAAGGGCCTGGAAGCCGCCGCGGCCAAGCGCCCGCGCCTTTCTCGCACAGGTTTATCCATCATCAGAAAAGTCCCACTATGTACAAGATCGTATTCATGCGCCACGGCGAATCGACCTGGAACCTGGCCAACCGCTTTACCGGTTGGGTCGACGTCGACCTGACCGAAAAGGGCGTGGCCGAAGCGCGCCAGGCCGGCAAGTTGTTGAAGGAAGCCGGCTTCCAGTTCGACCTGGCTTACACCTCGGTGTTGAAGCGCGCCATCCGCACCCTGTGGACCACGCTGGACGAGATGGACCAGATGTACATCCCGGTGAAGAACGACTGGCGCCTGAACGAGCGCCACTACGGCGCCCTGCAGGGCCTGAACAAGGCCGAGACCGCCGCCCAGTACGGCGATGAGCAGGTGCTGGTCTGGCGCCGCAGCTACGACACCCCGCCCAACCCGCTGCCGCTGGGCGATGAGCGCGACGCCTTCGGCGACGCCCGTTACGCGGGCCTGTCGCGCGAGCAGGTGCCGCTGACCGAATGCCTGAAGGACACCGTGGCCCGCGTGCTGCCGGCCTGGAACGACTCCATCGCCCCGGCCATCCGCGCCGGCAAGCAAATCATCGTCTCGGCCCACGGCAACAGCCTGCGCGCCCTGATCAAGTACCTGGACGGCATCAGCGACAACGACATCGTCGGCCTGAACATCCCCAACGGCCAGCCGCTGGTGTATGAGCTGGACGCCGACCTGAAGCCGATCAAGAGCTACTACTTGGGCGACCAGTCCGCCATCGAGGCGGCCTTGAAGGCCGTGGCCAACCAAGGGAAGTCGAAATAAAACTGCACTTCTTCAGCACGGCGCTCGCCGCGGCCATCCCGGCTGCGGCGTCCATGGCGCCCTCTTCAGGCGAATGCGAACGGCTTGCGCGCACCGGATCCCGGTTTGGCGCGCGGGGCGGGTGTATTCGCCTGTCCGCATTGGGTGCGCCGCTGCTGCTGGCGCTGGCGCTCGTGGGTGCCGGTTGGCCGACCCTGTCGCAGGCCCAGGCCATCACCGAGCGCGCCAAGCAGAAGCAGGCCGCGGAGAAGGAGCGCGCCGACCTGCAGCAGCGCCTCTCCAGCCTCAAGCGCGACATCGACCAGACCGAGACCGCCAAGGACAATGCCGCCGATGCGCTGGCCGCGTCCGAGCAGGCCATTTCCAAGGCCAATCGCTCGTTGCGCGACCTGACGCAGGAGCAGCAGGAGACCGAAAGCCGGCTGGCGCAGCTGGTCAAGCAGTTGAATGAGCTGACCGTGCTGGTCAACGCACAGCAGGCGCAGCTATCCAAGCTGATGCGCGAGCAGTACGTGGCCGGCAACGAGGATCGCATCAAGCTGCTGCTATCGGGCGACAACCCCAATCGCATCAACCGCGAGCTGCAATACATGGGTTATGTCTCGCAGGCTCAGGCCAAGCTGATTGAGACCCTGCGCGCCAACCAGCAGGCGATCCGCGCCAACAAGGCCGACACCCAGAACGCCAAATTCGAGCTGGAAGAGATCGCGCAGGAAGAAATCGAACAGAAAAAGGTGCTGGAGAAGGAAAAGGCGCGGCGTTCGACGCTGCTGTCCCAGCTCTCCACCAAGCTGACCGCGCAGCGCAAGGAAGTCGGCCGCATCGAGCAGGACCAGCAGCGCCTGTCGGCCCTGGTCGACAAGTTGGCGCAGATCATCGAGCAGCAGAAAAAGGCTGAAGCCGAGGCGCGCGAGAAACGTCGTCAGGAACAATTGGCCAAAGCGAAGGCCGAACGCGAGAAGCGTCTGGCTGAACAGCGCGCCAAGGCGGCCGCGCGTGCGGCCGAAGCGGCCAAGGCCGGCAAGCCGGCGCCGAAGATGCCGGACCCGGCCGACGCCATCGACGACGACGAACCGCCTAAGAGCGCCTCGCTGGGCCGCAACGATACGCTGCCGGAACCGACGGACAACTTCGGCAAGCCCTTTGCCAGCCTGCGCGGTCAGCTGCGCCTGCCGGTCAAGGGCGATCTGACGTCGAAATTCGGCAGCCGTCACGGCGACGGGCCGACTTCACGCGGCCTGTTCATCCGCGCGTCGGAAGGTTCGGAAGTGCGTGCGGTGGCGGCTGGACGGGTGGTGTTTGCGGATTGGCTGCGTGGTTTCGGCAATCTCATCATCGTCGACCACGGCAGCCAGTACATGACCATCTACGGCAACAACCAGTCGGTGTTGAAACGCGCCGGCGACGTGGTCAAGGCGGGCGAAGCCATCGCCACTGCGGGCAACAGCGGCGGTAACGAGCAATCGGGTTTATACTTTGAAATGCGGCATCAGGGCCGCGCATTCGACCCACAGGGGTGGGTAACTACTAGGTGACACATGGGCAGCAAACTCAAGAATATCAGTCTGATCGGTTTGGGCATGGTGGCAGGCGCCACCGCAATGATCCAGTTTGACGCCATCGCGCAGAAGAACGCCACGGCGTCGCTGCCCCTGGAGGAGCTGCGCCAGATGGCCGACGTGTTCG
Organism: Herbaspirillum sp. LeCh32-8; assembly: GCF_017814915.1. Taxonomy (GTDB): domain Bacteria; phylum Pseudomonadota; class Gammaproteobacteria; order Burkholderiales; family Burkholderiaceae_D; genus Herbaspirillum. The sequence continues at coordinate 293,843 of NZ_JAGIPZ010000006.1, forward strand.
GCCTGATCAAGTCGGACTACGTCGAGCAGGTCGACGACAAGAAGCTGCTGACCGAGGCCATTTCCGGCATGGTCGCTTCGCTCGACCCGCACTCGGCCTATCTGGACAAGAAGGCCTACAAGGAGCTGCGCGAAGGCACCATGGGCAAGTTCGTCGGCCTGGGCATCGAGGTCGGCATGGAAGACGGTTACGTCAAGGTGATCTCGCCGATCGAAGATTCCCCGGCGTTCAAGGCCGGCATCAAGGCGGGCGACCTGATTACCCGTCTGGACAGCACGCCGGTCAAGGGCCTGACCCTGGACGAAGCCGTCAAGAAGATGCGCGGCGAACCCAACACCAAGATCACGCTGACCATCGCCCGCAAGGAAGAAGACAAGCCCATCGTCCTGACCATCACGCGCCAGGAAATCCGCGTGCAGAGCGTCAAGTCCAAGGTGGTCGAACCCGGCTACGCCTGGCTGCGCGTGACCCAGTTCCAGGAGCCGACGGTGGACGACATGGCCAAGAAGCTGGCCGCCATCTACGCCCAGGAGCCCAACCTGAAGGGCATCGTGCTGGACCTGCGCAATGATCCGGGCGGCGTGCTGCCGGGCGCCATCGGCGTGTCGGCCGCGTTCCTGCCCAAGGATTCGGTGGTGGTCTCGACCAACGGCCAGATCCCCAGCTCCAAGCAGACGTTCTACGCCAAGCGCGAGTTCTACGCCTCCAACCCGCTGAACGACCCGCTGTCGCGCCTGCCGGACGCCATCAAAAAGGTGCCGATGGTGGTGCTGATCAACAGCGGCTCGGCCTCGGCCTCCGAAATCGTGGCCGGCGCCCTGCAGGACTACAAGCGCGCCACCATCATGGGCACGCAGTCCTTCGGCAAGGGCTCGGTGCAGTCGGTGATCGCGCTGCCGCCGGAGAAGAACACCGCCGTCAAGCTGACCACCGCCCGTTACTTCACGCCCAAGGGCCGCTCGATCCAGGCGCGCGGCATCGTGCCTGACATCATGGTCGACGAGTACCCTGACGGCGACGGCCTGAACGGCCTGCGCCTGCGCGAGGCCGACCTGTCCAAGCACCTGACCAACGACACCGACAAGTCGGCTGAAGTGAAGGCCCAGGCAATGGATGAGATCGCCGAGGAGAAGCTGATCGCCGCCGAGAAGAAGCGCAAGCCGCTGGACTTCGGCAGCAAGGACGACTTCCAGCTGTCCCAGGCCCTGAACCACCTGAAGGGCCTGCCGGTGAAGGTGTCCAACGCCAAGCCGGAAGTGCGCAATGAAGAAGGCAAGCAGGACACCCCGGTGAAGGACGACCGCAAGGACAACAAGGCGCCGCCGGAAAAGATCGACACCAAGTAATTCCGCAGCATCCGGGATTGCATGAGGCCGCTGCAGCAAGCAGCGGCCTTTTTTCTTGGAACCGAGCCAACGTTATTACCGCCCACCACCGCAACCGCCATGGACGACCAACAGCTGCTGCGCTATTCGCGCCATATCCTGCTCGACGAGATCGACATCGAAGGCCAGTCGCGCCTGCTGGCGGCGCACGCGCTTGTGATCGGCGCCGGCGGGCTGGGTTCGCCGGCGGCCATGTACCTGGCCTCGGCCGGCGTCGGACGCATCACCCTGGTGGACCACGACACGGTGGATCTGACCAACCTGCAACGCCAGATCATGCACACCACCGCGCGTGTGGGCCGGCCCAAGGTGGAGTCCGGGCGCGAGGCGTTGGCGCAGATCAACCCCGGCATCGAGGTTACCGCGCTGGCCGAGCGTGTCGACGGCGAGCGCCTGCTGGAACTGGTGCGCACGGCCGACGTGGTGCTCGATTGCAGCGACAACTTCGCCACCCGCCATGCGGTCAACCACGCCTGCGTCGAGGCCGGCGTGCCGCTGGTGTCGGGTGCGGCGATCCGCTTCGACGGCCAGGTCAGCGTGTTCGACAGCCGCCGCGACGAGGCGCCTTGCTACGCCTGCCTGTTTCCGCCCGAGCGCGAATTCGAGGAAGTGCAGTGCTCGGTGATGGGCGTGTTTTCGCCGCTGGTGGGCATCATCGGCACCATGCAGGCGGCCGAGGCCATCAAGCTGGTGGCCGGCATCGGCCGCTCGCTGGCCGGACGCCTCTTGATCCTGGATGCGCGCGAGATGGAATGGACCTCGATCTCGGTGGCGCGCGACCGCAACTGCCCGGTCTGCGCAAAAAGGCACGCCTGAGCGCGCCAGCATGCCGTTGCGGCAAGCCGGCGGCTTCCACCTGCGGCCGATCTTCTGGTATAAAGTTGCATTAACCCGCTGGCGGCGAACTGCCGCGCGGCGGGCGGCTGATGCGCGGAACCATGAAGAACCAACCAGCATAAAGGCGCGATCAGTGCGGGGCTCTGCCTGGACAGGGGAGGAGCTCCATGACAAGCGCATCGGCCCACAGGCCGCCCTTGACCGGGGCGTGCCGGCGGTCTTTAACTCTCCCGGCCGCGCGTGGCGGACCGGCCTCTTGGCATCCGGGAACCTTGGTGTACAATCCTTGACCGCGAAAAAGGCTGCGCCATCTGCAGCCCCGGTCCGGCAAGCAAGATCAACGTCGGCAATGCGGCCGCGCGAACATCAATCGAAGAGGTGCCAACGCGGCAAGGGAAGTGGATTCACAAGCGACCAGTTCCGGCAGCGAAGCAAGCGTATCCGCCGGGAAAATGGATTAGTTGAAAAACCCCGTAGTATTGAAAGTAAGCGAAGTGGCAACCAAAACTCCCAAAACTACCCCTGCAGCGCAACAATTGCTGACTGAGGAGCAAATCCTCAAGATGGCTGAGAAGGACTACATGAACGAAGCGCAGCTCGCTTTCTTCAAGGCCCGTCTCCAGCAATTGGAAAAAGATCTGCTCAAGAATGCCGATGAAACCACCGAACACCTGCGCGAAACAGTGCTGGTGCCGGATCCGGCCGACCGCGCCACCATCGAGGAAGAACACGCCCTCGAGCTGCGTACCCGTGATCGCGAACGCAAGCTGCTCAAGAAAGTCCAGCAGTCCATCGTCTCGATCGACAACGGCGAATACGGCTGGTGCGAAGAGACCGGTGAGCCCATCGGCATTCCGCGTCTGCTGGCGCGTCCTACCGCGACCCTGTCGCTGGAAGCGCAGCAACGTCGCGAACTGAAGCAGAAGCTCTACGGCGACTGATTCTCGCCGCGTCCTGCAGGACGATGCCCGCGCCGTGTGGTGCGGGCCATAGCGCCGACAGCCTTGCCGCCGGCGTGGGTCGACTGACCGCATCGTTCTGACCGTTTGCCGGCTGGCGCCCAAGGCCCGGCCTGCGCAACGCAACGATGCGGTGACTGCAGCACCCCCAGCGTATTATCTGCACCACCCGCACTACCTGCATCACCCCGTTACCCGTAATTACTGCACCACCGCCTGACAGAATTCCCGGATCCGGCCGCGCCGTTCCGCACCAGACACCACGCCATGCCCATCCCGCGTTCCATGCGTCCATCAGTCTTCATCGCCGTGCTGGCGATGTCGTTGCTGTTCGCGCAGATGCTGGGTTTCGTGCACGGTATCGCACACGCGGGCTGGCTGCCAGGGGCGGTGCATTCGCTGCTCGACGAGTCCTTGTTCGACTACGGCGACGCCCAGGAAGAAGCCGAGGCCCACGCCCCCGGCAAGCAGGAGCAGGCCGGCCAGCACGCCCACGACCTGCATCACTCCTGCGCCGCCTACGATGCCGCCACCCTCTCGGCCGGCGTGCATTTCGATTTCCCGCCGCTGCCCTTGCTGCCGCCGGTGCGCGTACTGGCCTTGTGGCAAGCCTTCGCATCCTGGGATGCGCCGGTCAACTGTCATTTCTCTCCGCGCGCGCCGCCGCGCTGAATTCCTTCCCAGCACTCATCATTTTCGTTGCCGGTTGTCCCTCGTGATCCGGCCGCGCGCGCGTCGTCTTCCGGATGAACGCGTCGCCGCGGCATGGGCACGTCCGGACGGCCGGCGTATCGGCGCCGCCTGTCGCATCCGATAGCCGCGGCGGCGCCTCGCGTACTACAAGCATTCAAGGAATTCACATGGCACTTCAACGCCAACTCCTGGCCGCCGCGGTCGTCTCCGCGCTGGCCGCCTGGTCGGCTTCGGCCTCGGCCCAGACCACTACCGCCAACCCTGTCGCCACTGACGCCGCCGCACCGGCGCAGCCTGCGCTGCAACCCATCGTCGTCACCGCCACGCCGTTCGCCTCCGAAGAGGACGTGCAGGTGCTGGCGCCGGCCAAGGTGCTGGCCGGCGATGAGCTCAAGAACAAGCTGGGCAACTCGCTGGGCGACACCCTCTCGTCCGAGCTGGGCGTGTCGGCGTCGGCCTTCGGCGCGGGCGCGTCGCGTCCCATCATCCGCGGCATGGAAGGCCCGCGCGTGATGATCCTGCAGAACGGCATGGCCGTCTCCGACGTCTCCACCGTCTCCAACGACCACGCGGTCGGCGCAGAAGCCGCCACCGCGCGCCAGATCGAGATCCTGCGCGGCCCGGCGGCCCTGCTGTACGGCTCCGGCGCTATCGGCGGCCTGGTCAACGTGGTCAACGACCGCATTCCCACCGAGCTGGTCGGCAAGCCCACCGGCACCGTCGAAGGCCGCTACGGCAGCGTCGACGGCGAGAAGAACGGTTCGTACTCGCTGGACACCTCGGTGGGCCAGATCGGCCTGCACTTCGACGGCAATTACCGCGACACCGACAACTACAAGATCCCCGGCGGCGCCAAGCAAGGCGACGCCACCCCGACCTCGGGCCGCTTGCCCAACTCCTTCACGCACGAGACCAGCGGCGGCGTGGGCGCGTCCTATGTGGCCAACTGGGGCTACGTCGGCCTGTCGGCCTCGACGCTGGATGACCACTACGGCATCCCGACCAGCGAGATGTCCTTCATCGACCTGCACCAGAGCCGTTACGACATCGACACGCTGGTCAACAATCCCTTCGCCGGCATCGAGAAATTCCGCTTCCGCCTCGGTTATACCGACTACACCCACACCGAGAAGGAACAGGACGGCACGCCTGCCACCGTGTTCAAGAACCGCGTGTTGCAGACCCGCTGGGAGCTGACCCACGCGCCGCTGGCCGGCTGGCACGGCACCTTCGGCGTGCAGACCGAGCAGGGCAACTACTCGGCGCTGTCGGCCTCGACCGGCAGCTCCGAGCTGACGCCGCCGACGCGCTCCTCGTCCTTCGCCGGCTTCCTGGTGGAGGAGCGCCAGTTCGGCCAGGTGCTGGCCAGCGCCGGCCTGCGCGCGGAAAGCGTCAATCGTCGCCCGGACGGCGCCAGCGGACTGCCGGGGCGCGACTTCAGCCTGTTGTCGTGGTCGGCCGGCGCACTGTGGACCTTCCAGCCCGGCTACGGCCTGGGCCTGACCTACTCGCTGGCGCAGCGTGCGCCGACAGTGGAAGAGCTGTATTCCAACGGGCCGCATGAATCGACCGCCACCTTCGACATCGGCGACAACCAGCTGAAGAAGGAGACTTCCCACAACGTCGAGCTGACGCTGCAAAAGACCGAAGGCCTGGTGCGCTGGAAGGGCAACCTGTTCCGCAACAAGGTGAACAACTACATCTACGGCCGCACCAACGGCCAGGTGGATGACTCCGGCGCGGCCGATCCGACCGGCGAATTCACCCAGCGCTTCTGGTCGCAGGGCAACGCTACCATCCGCGGCGCCGAAGCCGAGGTCACCTACAACTGGAACGGCGACGGCATCTCGGCGCGCGCCTTTGCCGACACCTCGCGCGGCACGCTGGACGATCTCGGCAGCCTGCCGCTGCAGCCGGCCACGCGCTACGGCATCGAGCTGGGTTACAAGACCGGCCCCTGGGCCAGCGGCATGAAGGTATTGCGGGCGCAGAAGCAGGATCGCCTGGCCTCGTTCGAGACCTACGAGACTCCGGCCTACACCCAGCTCGACGCCAACCTGTCGTACACCCAGAAGCTCAACGGCGTGAAGCTGACCTGGTTCGCGCTGGCGCGCAACCTGCTGAACCAGGACATTCGCCTGTCAACCTCAGTGCTGCGCGAGTCGGTGCCGCTGGGTGGGCGCAACTTCATCGTCGGCGTGCGCAGCAGCTTCTAAGTCCTTCGCTTGACTGCGCCGGCGGGAGGCGTCACCTCCCGTCGCCGCCTTTGCCCGACCGCATGCGTCCCCCAGCAGACGGCCGGTTTTTTTTGCGCCGCGAACGTGGCACCGTTGCAATTGTGCCGCTGTGGAATTGCTCTTAGTATGGCGTTATCTCTCTTGGGATATGCCCGCCATGCGCCCTCATTTGCTGCATACCTTGATCACCTTGTGCTTGTGTGGCCTCGTCGGCGCTGCGCTGGCGCAGGGGGTTGATGTGCAGCGAGTGCTGATTGGCGTGACCTCACCTTTTTCCGGCCCGCGCAGCGAGGGCGGCGGCGATGCGCTCAACGGGGCGCGTCTGGCCATCGACCGGCTCAATCAACAGAATCTTCAGATCGGTGACAAACCGGTGCGCTTCGAGCTGCTGGTCAAGGACGACCATGGCATGCCTGCGCGCGGCATGCAGGTCGCACGGGAGTTCGCCCAGGCCGGGGTTAGCGGCGTGATCGGGCCGATGACGTCCGCCGTCGCCCTGGCCGTGGCCAGGATCTACAATCAGAACCGCGTGCCCATGCTGACCGTGGCCACCCATCCCGCCGTCACGCGTCCCGACTACGAGTACGTCTTCCGGCTGCTGGCCAGCGATGCCGAGCTGGGACGCAAGATGGTGCAGTACGCCGCGAGCAGTCTCAAGGTCAGGCGCGTGGCGGTCATTCAGGACGGCTCCGGCTATGCCGAGGGGCTGGTGTCCGAGCTGCAGGCCGCGAGCCAGAAAGAGGGTGTGCAGCTTGCGGTGCAGCTGCAACTGAGCGAGGCCGCGCACGATCCCGAGCTGCGCGGCGTGCTGCAGCAGGTGCGCAACGCCAAGTCGGACGCGGTGTTCTTCGCCGGTTATCCGCCGCTCTCGGCGAGGATCTTGCAGGAGATGCACCAGATGCGCCTTGCGCTGCCGTTGATGGCCGGCGACGCCCAATGTTCCATCGAGATGTTGCGCCTGATCGGCGACTTCCTGGACAACGGCGTGTATTGTGTGCAAAGCGGCGTGTGGCTCACGCGCGTGGCCGACGGCGCGGTGTTCGCCGCTGCTTTCCAGACCCGTTACAGCCAACCGCCCGATGTCTATGCGGGCAACTTCTACGACGGCGTGATGCTGCTGGCGCAGGCCATGAAGACTGCCGGCTCGACCCGGCCCGAGCAATTCCTGCCGGCGCTGGCGCGCAGCCGCTACAAGGGCGTGACCGCCACCTACGAGTTCAACGCCAGGCATGACCTCAAGGATTCGGCGGCCACCATTCTGCGCTTGAAGGACGGCGCGCTGGTGCCGATGGCCAGTTTCTGAGTCAGCCGGCGCATCCGCATCCGCATCACGGCGCGGGCGGGAAATCCACCACAGTATCGTTGACGCGGTTGAACAGGTTGGTCAGCGTGATGGCCGACACCGCCAGCAGCGTGTCGACGATCTGGGCGTCGCTGTAGACGGCGCGCACGCGCTCCACCAGCGCCGCAGCCACGGTGCCGCGGGTGCCGACCAGGCTGCGTGCGAATTCGGTCAGCAGGTCCAGCTTGTCGTCGCCCGAGGCTTGGCCGTGGCGGGCGCTCAGCATGGCCTGGTTGTCCAGCCCGGCCTTCTTGCCGATCAGGGTATGCGCGGCCAGGCAATAGTCGCAGCCGGCCTTTTCGCTGACGGCCAGCTTGATCGCTTCGATCTCGCGCGACGACAGGCTGCTCTTGCGCAGCGCGCCGTCCAGGTGCAGTACGGATTCCAGCGCCACCGGGCTGAGCATGCCCATGTTGGCGTAGGCGTTGGGCACCATGCCCGCGGCCGACTTGATGGCGCTGAACAGTTGCGCGGCCTGGCCGCTGGCTTCGGTGATCGGTTGGGTGCTGAGACGGGGCATGGTGATTCTCCTTTGCGATGAATACGATGGGTACGATGGATGCGCGATCCGTGGCGGCGGGATTGCCGTCGTATCGGTTCTGCGCATGGCTGTAATGTAGGCCTGTCGCATGCAATTTTTAATGCCTTTAGATCGCTTAAAATTGCTCAAAAATCTCATGCAAAGGAAAAACGTGGATGCCCTGAGTCGCCTGCTGTCCCTGCACCCGGTACGTGCCGCGCTGGATATTCGTTGCCGCTTCGGCGAACCCTGGAACCTGCAGCACGAGGCCCGTGCGCTCGGTGTCGCGCCCTACCATTTCATCCTCGAAGGCCAGGCCCGGCTGGAAGTGGAGGGCCATCCGCCGATGCAGCTGCTGCCGGGCGACCTGGTGCTGTTCGCACGGGGCGCGGCGCATTGCCTGCACACCGCCTCGCCGGAGCAGGCCAGCGTGGTGCGCGTGGTCGACGCGGCCTCGCCGGTGCGGCTGCATGTCAATGGCGATGCGGCGGGCGACGGGCCGGCGCTGTCCGATTTCCTGTGCGGGCAATTCCATTTCGAGTCGCCGCAATCCAACGCCTTGATGCAGGCTCTGCCCGAGGTGATGCTGGTGCGCGGCGCCGAGCTCCCCGACGGCCACGGCCTGCGCACATTGGCCACGTTGCTGCGCGACGAGTGCGGCGGCGCGCACGGTGACGGCGGTGAGCGCGAGGGCGCGCAGGCGGTGGTGGCCGGGCTGGCGGCGGCACTGTTCGGACTGGCCATTCGCGCCTGGCTGGGGCGGGGCGGGCCGCAACCGGGTTTGCTGGCGCTGTTGGCGCATCCGCGCCTGCAGCATGCGGTGCGGGCCATGCTGGGAGCGTCGCAGGAGGACTGGTCGCTGGAGCGCCTGGCCGAGGTCAGCCACTTGTCGCGCGCCACCTTTGCGCGCCAGTTCCGCGAGGTCGGTGGCGCAACGCCGGGCGAGCTCCTGCAGCAGTTGCGCATGGCGCAGGCGGCGCGCTTGTTGAGTTACAGCAAAATGGGGACGGCCGAGATCGGCGAAGCGGTCGGCTACCAGTCGGAAGCCGCCTTCAATCGCGTGTTCAAGAAGTACAGCGGGATGGGGCCCGGCAGCTACCGGCGTCGGTTGCGCGCCGGCGAGCCGGATGCCGCGCCGGGCGCGACGACGCAGGCACAGAACGGGAGCGGGAGCGAAAAAGAAGCCGCAGCAAAGCGGTGAAAAAAACGCCGGCGAAAACCGACGACGTCCTCAGCGAACGGGCGGCAAATACTCAGCGAATGGGCAGGCGAATGGTGTTCTTCACTTCTTCCATCACCGCATAGGTGTGGGTTTCGCGCACGCCCTTTAATTGCAGCAGCGACTTGCCGAGGAATTCGCGATACGCGTTCATGTCCTTGACGCGCGACTTCACCAAATAATCAAAGCCGCCAGCCACCATGTGGCACTCCATGATCTCCGGAATGCTCTGCACGCTCTTCTTGAACTCGGCGAACACGTCCGGCGTGGTGCGGTCCAGCACCACCTCGATGAACACGAGCAGGGACACGTCCAGCAGCTCGGGATTCAACTGCGCCGCGTAGCCGAGGATGTAGCCGGCTTCCTGCAACTTGCGCACGCGTTCCAGGCAAGCCGCCGGCGAAAGATTCACCCGCGCGGCCAGGTCGACGTTGCTGATACGACCGTCGTTTTGGAGTTCCGCCAGAATTTTCTTGCTGATCTTGTCGAGCGCAGCCATGGTTTCTGAATTTTATTCAGTGAAATAATTTTAAAGAGAATTTAATTCTGATTATAAAGGCAATAAACACGCCTAATATCAGGAAAGAGAAAATAGAATCCTCCCTCATAAAAAATATAACGTAATGCGGGCATGGTGCGCCAACGGCGGTGCGCCTGCGCGGATGACAGCAGTTTTCTCCGGCAATCTTTTTACGAGTTTTGATATGTTCGTACCTGCAACGGCGCAGACAGTACAGCATCGACGGAACCGCGACCTCACGTTCCCTGTGAACCGGGGTGGCGCAAATCCTGCTTTTCCAGCGTTTTAAAACAAAATTACCCGCAGTCTGACTTTCTAGAAGAGAGGAAACACCCATATGTTCAAGCGCGTCTCCGGACTCAATATCATCGCCGCTTCGCTGGCGCTGATCCCCGCCTTCGCCATGGCGCAGGAAACCCAGGTGGTCAAGATCGGCTTCTCCAGCCCGCTGACCGGTCCGCAGGCTTCGGCCGGCAAGGACAACCAGGGCGGCCTGATGATGGCCGTCGAGCGCCTGAATGCGCAGCCCATCACCGTCGGCGGCAAGAAGATCAAGTTCGAAGTGATCGCCGAGGACGACCAGGCCGATCCGAAGTCGGGTGTGGCTGCAGCGCAAAAGCTGGCTGACCAGGGCATCAAGGCCATCGTCGGCCCGTACAACTCGGGCGTGACCATCCCGGCCTCGCGCGTGTTCAACGACGCGGGCATCGTGGTCGCCACCGTGGCGTCCAACCCGAAGATCACCCAACAAGGCTTCGCCACCCTGTTCCGCGTCGCGGCCAGCGACAGCCAGCTGGGCGGCAAGATGGCGCTGTATGCGGCCAAGGAACTGAAGATCAAGCGCGTCTCGGTGATCGACGACCGCACCGCCTACGGCCAGGGCCTGGCTGAAGAATTCGCCAAGGTCGCCAAGGCCAACGGCCTGGAAGTGGTCAGCAAGGACTTCACCAACGACAAGGCGACCGACTTCACCGCCATCCTGACCTCCATCAAGGGCAAGAAGCCCGACGCCGTCTTCATCGGCGGCTACGCTCCGCAAGGCGGCCCGATCAAGCGCCAGATGAAGCAGCTGGGCATCGACGTCATCCTGATGGGCGGCGACGGTATCTGCTCGCCGGAAATGGGCCGCCTGGGTGGCGACGCCATCGGCGAGTCGGTCTACTGTACCCAGGGCGGCACGATGCTGGACAAGGCCAAGGAAGGCAAGGTCTTCGCCGACGACTACCAGAAGAAGTACAACCGTCCCGCGGAAACCTACGCCGTCTCGTTCTACGACGGCATGATGCTGATCGCCCAGGCCATGAAGGAAGCCAACTCGGTCGAGCCCAAGCAGTTCGGCCCGGCGCTGGCCAAGATCAGCTACAAGGGCGTGGCCGGCCAGTACGACTTCGACGCCAACCACGACCTGAAGCAATCCCCGGTGACCGTGTATCGCTTCAAGAACGGCCTGCCGGTTCCGCTGACCAGCTACTGATCGGCGTCACGCCCGTCATTGCCTGATTCCGTCTCGCCGGCGCACTGCCGGCGGGACGGAGCAAGCCAACACTCCCGTTTGCATTCCTGACGCGCAGCACCTGTTTCTGCCGGCCACGGGCCGGCGATGGGCGGGTGGTTGCCGCGCGCATGTTTTGCCGCGCCGAGGTGATACCCTGTCGCCTCGGTCGTATCGTCGTACAGAGTGAGAAGGAAGACCATGCTCAGCTATACCCGCACCGTCCAGACCATTGACGCCCACACCGGCGGCGAGCCGCTGCGCATTGTCGTTTCCGGCCTGCCCAAGATCCCGGCCGGCCCCATCCTGCAGCAGCGCGCCTGGCTGAAGGAGCACCGCGACGACCTGCGCCAGTTCCTGATGAACGAGCCGCGCGGTCACGCCGACATGTACGGCGCCTACCTGCTGCCGCCGGTCACCGCCGGCGCCGACTTCGGCGTCATCTTCATCCACAACGAAGGCTACAGCGACATGTGCGGCCACGGCATCATCGCCCTGGGCAAGGTGCTGGTCGAGATGGGTTACGTGGAGCCGGTGGCGCCGGTCACGCGCATCTGCTTCGACGCTCCGGCCGGCTTCATCGAAGCCTTCGTCGAGTGGGACGGCAAGCGCGCCGGACGCGTCAGCTTCAACAACGTGCCGGCCTTCATCTATCAGCGCGACGTCGAGGTCGACACGCCCAGCTTCGGCAAGATCAAGGGCGACATCGTCTTCGGCGGCGCCTTCTACTATTACATCAACGCCGCCCAGGCCAAGCTCACCGTCAAGCCGGAACTGGTGCGCCAGCTGATTCAGCTGGGCGCCGAGACCAAGGCCGCGGTGATCGCCAAGGTCAAGATCCAGCATCCGCTGGAGCCGGGCCTCAATACCCTGTACGGCACCATCGTCGACAGCGAACCCAATTTCCCCGGCGCCGACCAGTCCAACGTGTGCATCTTCGCCGACCGCGAGGTCGACCGTTCGCCCACCGGCACCGGCACCTCCGGTCGCGCCGCGCAGCTGTTCCTGCGCGGGCAGCTGGCGCTGAACCAGAACTACGTCAACGGCAGCATCGTCGGCAGCAACTTCGGCGTGCGCGTCACCGCGCCCACCAAGGTCGGCGAGTTCGATGGCGCGCTGACCGAAGTCAGCGGCTACGCCCACATCATGAGCACCAACCAGTGGGTGCTGGAAGAGTCGGACCCGTTCCCGACCGGCTTCTTCCTGCGCTGATCCGGCCACCGACATCCAGAACCAAGGACTCAGGCATGCATATCCTGGACGCCCAACAAACCGCCGCCGCGCTGCCCTATGCGCAACTGGTCGCCGCGCTGGAGAGCGCCGCGCAGGAATTCGTCAGCGGCGCCATCCGCGCGCCCGAGCGCCTGGTGGTGCCGATCGACGCCTCCAGCGTGCTGCTGTGCATGCCGGCCATCGCCGACGATTTGTCGGTGACCAAGCTGATCACCGTGCACGCCGACAACGGCCGGCACCAGCTGCCCGCCATCCAGGGCGAGGTGGTGGCCTTCGAGACCCATACGGGCCGCCGCATCGCGCTGATGGACGGCCCCACCGTCACCGGCCGTCGCACCGCCGCCATGACCATGCTGGGCATCAAGACGCTGCTGCCGCGTACGCCGAAGTCGGCGCTGCTGATCGGCACCGGCGCGCAGGCTGCGGCGCATGCCGACGCGCTGGTCGAGTTCTTCGGCGTCACCCAGTTCTGGGTTGCCGCACGCGACCTGCCGCGCACCCAGGCGTTTTGCAGCGCCCTGTGCGAACGCCACCCGAGTGCGGTGGCCAGCCCCTTGCCGGTTGAACTGCTGCAACGCGACCTGCCGCACACCGATGTGCTGATCGCGCTGACCACCTCGCGCACCGCCGTGATTCCCGAGCATGTGGCGCCCGACACGCTGGCCATCGGCGTGGGCGCCTTCAAGCCGGACATGGTCGAATTCCCGGCCGCGCTGCTGCACGCGCGCAGCGTGGTGGTTGACGACCTCGGCGGCGCTCATCATGAAGCCGGCGACCTGATCCAGGCCAAGGTCGACTGGGATCACGTGGTCGCGCTGGGCGACGTGTTGTCGGGCAAGGTCGATCGCGCCGCGCTGGGCAAGAACGGCGCGCTGCCGGTATTGAAGACCGTGGGCCAGGCCTCCTGGGACCTGGCCGCGGCACGCGTCATGCGAGCGTCGCTGGCGCCGCAGTAACTCATGCATCGAGCGCGAACCTGGTTCGCGCTCTTTTCTTATCCGCAGCACCACAGACACCAACAGGCACAACAAGGGAGAACCCAATGACATGCAAACAGCAGCGCCGTCCACAAGGCGCAAGCACTCACACCATCCGGCCCCCGGTCCGACCGTAAAGACGCAGAGGAGACACGATTCATGGACATTTTCATCCAGCAGATCATCAACGGATTGGTGCTAGGAAGCATGTATGCGCTGATCGCGTTGGGTTACACGATGGTGTACGGCGTGCTGAACCTGATCAACTTTGCGCACGGCGA
>NZ_JAGIPZ010000007.1 GCF_017814915.1 Herbaspirillum sp. LeCh32-8
GATTGTGGTCTAAACATGGGTCAACTTAGGGTGCAAATTTCCTGGAAAAGTGGGTCAGTTTTCAGTGCAATTCAACACGCTGTGTATTAGCCTTGCAATAGGAAGTGACTCTGCGGAAGAAATGATGAAGATGCGTATCTTATGGTGAACTGGCTTGACCAAACTGTTTCTCTCTAAAAGACGTCGAGAGAGCTCTTGAGCAATGTTCTTATACAAAAAGGGGAATTGAGTGGCCAACTTGGCGAAGGCTTCCTCACTTAGCTTTGCTACGAGAGAGTCTTCTTTGGCTGTCACTGTTGCTGATCGCGGCTGTGTCGGCTCTATGGCGCCCATTTCTCCCACATGTTCACGCGGACCGCGAATGGCAATCTCTCGACCGTTCACAACGATAGCGAACGCTCCGACAAGTATGAAGTAGACATCGTTTGTGTACTCAGTCTGTACGATGAGCGATGTGCCAACTGGTACATGCACCAATTCAGCCTCGTCCGCCAAAATCTCAGCCAATTTGGCATCGCCGGCGACCAATTTTTGATTCTTAAAAGCATCAATTCGAAGGCGGCGACCACTGTCGCCTTGGAAGCGGTTCAACATAGCAAGCTCATCGTTAGATTTTTCATCGATTATACGGGCTCGGATGTTGTTCGTCGCCGGCGCCAGGTATCGACGACATCTTCAGTAGCTGCTAGTGATAGGGACGTACTCTCGGCGAGCCGTAGAACCATTCCAGCTTGCGCTTGGTGCTATAGCTCCTGAGAGTTGGCATCCGACATTGAGGCTGCGATGTACAGCTCGGGCTTTGACTGAGGCAATTCCGCTGTGCGCAGAATGAAAGAAGAAGCATCGGTCTGAGTGATGCTGATTCGAGTACCAGCCTTCCAGCCACGGGCACGCAGAATGTCCTTCGGGATGGAAACTTGCCCGTGCTTATTGATGATTGAGACATAGGTCATATAGCTCCTCCCACGCGTTCCAACAGGCTCGGCTAAGCCTGGTCCGGCTTCAGTTCGGCAACTCTGCCTTCGGCGATTGCACGACGGATGTCTTCTGCTGTGCGCGGGGGAGTAGAGGTCAAATCTGATGCAGAGACCAACTGCCTGGGTGCCTCAGAAATCTTGGAGCCGATATCCGCCCCTGCTGATGAACCAGCCGGCGCTTGGATACGCCCCACAGCGATCTGGACTTTGGTCATCACGGGCGACCCCGGGGCTTGGCCAGCGGACCCTCCTTTCATCTGCTCCAGCACTTCCTTGTCGAAAATGTCCAGCTCGAAGCCGAGCCGCGCCAAGAGAACCATGAGCTCCCTCACCGAGTAATCGCCGGCGCCGTCCAAGATACGCGCGACGGTGCCTTCGGTCAGTCCAAGCTCGGAATCCTGAGGGGAGTAGCTGAACCCATACTGGCTCAACTCATACCGCAGGAAGTTGGAGATGTCTTCGAGGGATTTCATTTGGTATTTGCTGGGTGATTTTGATGGGGCCAGTTATTTACAAATGAGCATGGTGCTTGCTGTACTACGCATCCAGTCGATCTGTGACCGCACAAATTCTGCGATTTTCTTGACGGTCTTCTTTTCCCCAGAGGTGTACGACTTATTACGCGTCAGGGCTTCGAAGTGCTTCTCAGCGTCGTGAGCAATATGCTGCATCTCGATTGCCAGCAATCGACTCGGGAAGCCCGCATCTGTGGCGAAGCGAACCATGTTCTCTGAGTTGATTTCTTCGAGTCGGAATGCGCCTCCATAACCTATAGCCATCTCCTGTAAGCCTGCTTCGCGGTAGACGCATGTCGAGGTCAAGTCATACAAAGGCGCCGGGATCAGCCCATCGGCCGTTTGGAAAAATGAGATGTTCTTAGCGTGAGCATCACCATTGCCGATCAAGAGGTTGAAGAGGGCCCACCGGATCATCAGTAGCTGTGCTTCTTTGGGATTGACGAAGAACGGCTCGAGTTTGAAAAGTCTCTTGAACCCAACGCCGAATTTCTGGCGGGCTTGTTGTTCTTCATTGGCCAAGCAGCGTTCATGTTTTTCCCAACTTGCTGCACCTACTGCCTGACATCCATCAATCGTGTGCAGGCGCTCGACCTTGCCTAGCTGTAGTACGTCTGATTTTGCATTCCATTTTCGGTCGAACCTTTCGATCACCAGAAGTGGTGCAGGAGTCCTCCGAATATGAACGGGAGCAGTTGGCAATTGCATTGCTGCAGCAAGGGACATGCAGTAATGTTCATTGGCCACCATGAACGGAGTCGTGAGGCCTAATGCTTCGGGCTTGATGATATGTGTCGAGCATAAACTGCCGTCTACCAAATAGAGTTCTTCGCCCTTAAGGACGACCTGCATTTTGTCGTGAACGCCTGCGAGACCTTGGTAGTAGCGACCATGCCAGAATGAAAATGGAATTTGACTCCTGCTAGCGATTCGCTCAGAAAGTACATCGTCCGAAAGCTGTTCGACGATTGGAGGCATTTCGATAGGAAGCTTTGCTTCATTTTCAAATTGTCGAATGCTGAAGGCGCCTGATGGTTCGGGGCCACATGCCTGGACGAAGGTCGCGATGTTTGGGGGCGACGACTTGTCTTGGGTTGCCTCTACCCATGGGAAAAGACCTTCAGGCAAGAGATTGGCAAGATGTCTAGCAATTTTCAGTGGTGATATGCGATCAC
This sequence comes from Herbaspirillum sp. LeCh32-8, assembly GCF_017814915.1. Lineage (GTDB taxonomy): Bacteria > Pseudomonadota > Gammaproteobacteria > Burkholderiales > Burkholderiaceae_D > Herbaspirillum. Next base: position 2,668 of record NZ_JAGIPZ010000007.1, read on the forward strand.
TGAAAAGCGGTAAGTGCGGCGACAACGCAAATGATTCGGGGTGTTGATGCCAATACGATGAGTAAATGAGGTCGGGGTTGCCTTCACCTGAGTCAATGTGAATATGTCCAACGGTGCTATTGGACGTAGTGACCTGATACTGGCACTGTGACATTGAGGAACTTGGGTCTGTAAAACTGCTGGTTGAAAATTTGGCAGTAAGCCGCAGGCCGTTAACTTCTTCGAAGTAATGGGGAAAGAATTTGGTTGGCGAGTGCGCTCTGGATTCGTGCGCTAGCAATGAATTCTACGAATAACGTAGAAAATGGACAAGTCTATTTTCTCGATCTAATGATGCTGAACGAGTGCCCTCAGTATTAAAGTGGAGTCGATGGAACTTCACATGGACTGAAAGTCCTGGACTTACGGTATCACTCAGTATTTATCAAAAGTACGAAAGGGAATTACTGGGAAGAGTGTCGGAATGAGGTGGAATGAGACAGTTGAGACACTGTCGGATGGTGCGAAATTAAGAATTGAAAATCCTCAATTTTTGCCGTGAAAGGCTTAATTGAGACAATTGAGACGGTTGTTTTGATTGCGGATAACGACCAGATTGCCCAGCACGATGCCGTGCTTGTGGCCCATGCCGCTGCGCGGCAGGATGACCGCGGCGTAGTTGGGATCGGCCAGGTGGATCGCCAGGCCGGTAGGGATCAGGTGGGTCGCGCCCGGCGCGATGGTCAGCGGCGCATCGATGCAGGCGCGCAGGTCGAGACCGGCGCTGCCAGGTGTTGCGTAGGCGGGCAGCTGGTCTTTCATGCGCGGGTCGAGGATCTTGATGTCGATAGTCTTCATGGATGCGGAGTTGGATCAAAAGGCACGGCCCGCAGGAGGCGGGCCGTGTCGGGTTCAGGACGCCATGCGGCGCGCGATCTCGCGCACCAGCTGGCGTGCCAGGGTTTGCTTGTCCGCGCGCGGCAGGCTGGTGTGGCCTTGCTCGTCGAACAGCGTCAGGGAGTTGTCGTCGCGGCCGAAGGTCTGGTGGCCGATATTGCCGACCAGCAGCGGGATGTTCTTCTTGGCGCGCTTGCTGGCGCCGTATTGCTCAAGGTTTTCCGACTCGGCCGCGAAGCCCACGCAATAGGGGCGCGCGGGCAGGGCGGCGACCTCGGCCAGGATGTCGGGGTTCTGCGCAAACTCCAGGTGCAAGCTGTCGTCGTCGGCGCTCTTCTTCAGTTTTTGCGCGCTGGCATTGGCCACACGCCAGTCGGCCACGGCCGCCACCGCGACGAACAGATCCTGGCCGGCAACGTTGGCCATCACCGCATCATGCATCTGCTGCGCGGTCTGCACGTCGATGCGGCGTACGCCGTAGGGCGCGTCGAGCGCAGTCGGGCCGGACACCAGCGTGACCTCGGCGCCGGCTTCGCGCGCGGCGCGCGCCACCGCATAGCCCATCTTGCCCGAGGAGAGATTGGTGATGCCGCGCACCGGATCGATCGGCTCGAAGGTCGGGCCGGCGGTCAGCAGCACGCGGCGGCCGGCCAGCACCTTGGGCTGGAAGGTGGCAATGATTTCTTCCATCAGTTGCGCCGGCTCCAGCATGCGGCCCTCGCCCATTTCGCCGCAGGCCTGCGCGCCGGCGTCCGGGCCGAGCAGCAGGATGCCGTCGGCGCGCAACTGGCGCACATTGCGCTGGGTGGCCGGGTTCTGCCACATCTCTACATTCATGGCCGGCGCCACCATCAGCGGCACGTGGGCCGGGCGGGCGATGCACAGCGTGGAGAGCAGGTCGTCGCAGGCGCCGTGCGCCAGCTTGGAGATGAAGTCGGTGGAGCAGGGGACGATCACCACCGCGTCGGCGTCGCGGGTGAGGTTGATGTGCGGCATGTTGTTGTCCATGCGCGTATCCCACTGGTCGGTGTAGACGGTGTTGCCGGTCAGCGCCTGCATGGTCACCGCCGTGATGAACTGGGTGGCGGCGGTCGTCATCACCACCTGCACCGAGGCGCCCGCGCGGCCCAGCTCGCGCGCCAGCATCGCGGCCTTGTAGCAGGCCACGCCGCCGGTCAGGCCGAGTACGATTTTCTTGCCAGCGAGTTCCATGTTTGTCCTTGCTCCCGGAATGAAGCGAAGCGCGAGCTTCGCGCGAGCGGATTGGCGCGCCGGTCTTTACTTCTTGGAAACCCGGCGCAGTTCGTCCACGACGAACAATACCGCACCTACGCAAATCGCACTATCGGCCAGGTTGAAGGCCGGCCAGTGCCAGTTGCCGACGAACACGTCGAGGAAGTCGATCACATGGCCATAGGCGACGCGGTCGATCACGTTGCCGATGGCACCGCCCAGGATCAGGGCCAGCGCCCAGCAGAACATGCGCTGGCCGGGGTGCTTGCGCAGCAGGTGAATGATGAAGACCGCCGCGGCGATGCCGATGGCGGTGAACAGGTAGCGTTGCCATCCACCGCTGGCGGCCAGGAAGCTGAAGGCGGCGCCCTTGTTATAGACCAGCACCAGGTTGAAGAAACCGGTCACCGGCAAGGACTCGCCGTAGTGGAACAGTTTCAGGATGGTGATCTTGGTGAGCTGGTCGAGCAGCAGCACGATGGTGGCGATGCCCAGCCAGGGCAGCAGGCCCTGGGTCGTGGCGGTGGCGCCGGACGATCGGGGGGAAGATGGGGAGCGCTTTTTGGTTGCCATGGGTGTTGTTGTTTGAGTTGGCCGCCCTGCGCATTGGTGATGCGCAGGGCGGCTTGCCGGCGTTCCCGGGGATCAGGCGAAGCGGCGCTGTTCGCCCTGACCGAACAGGTTCGAATAGCAGCGACCGCACAGGCCCGGGTGCTCGGCATGAGACCCGACATCGGCGCGATAGTGCCAGCAGCGTTCGCATTTCTGGTGGGTCGACGGTGTGACCACCACGGTTTCTTCTTCCGCCGTGGCGACCTTGCTCACCTTGGCGTCGGACGTGATCAGCACGAACTTCAGGTCTTCGCCCAGACTTTCCAGCAGCTCGGCCTTGTCAGCGGAAACTTTCAGCTCGACTTCAGCCTGCAGCGACGAGCCGATGTTGCCGGCGATGCGCACTTCTTCCAGTTGCTTGGTCACCACCGCGCGTACCTCGTGCAGCACGGCGAACTTGGCCAGCAGCGCTTCGGCGTCGGCCACCTCGGGCAGCGCGTAGTAGGTCTGCGAGAAGATGGTTTGTTCGCTCTCGGCAAAGGCCTTTTCGCCGGCGAAGAAGCCCCATGCTTCTTCGGCGGTGAACGACAGGATCGGCGCCATCAGGCGCAGCAGCGACTGGGTGATGTACCACACCGCAGTCTGCGCCGAGCGGCGCGCCGAGGAGTCCACGCCGCTGGTGTACAGGCGATCCTTCAGGATGTCGAGGTAGAAGCCGCCCAGGTCTTCCGAGCAGTAGCCTTGCAGCTTGGCCACCACCGGGTGGAACTCGTAGGACTCGAAGTGCGCCAGCACCTCGGCCTGCAGGCGCGCCATGTTGGCGATCGCGTAGCGGTCGATTTCCAGCAGCTCGGCCACCGGCACGGCGTCCTTGGCGAAGTCGAAGTCCGAGGTGTTGGCCAGCAGGAAGCGCAGCGTGTTGCGGATGCGGCGATACGACTCCACCACGCGCTTGAGGATTTCATCGGAGATCGAGATCTCGCCCGAGTAGTCGCTGGAGGCGATCCACAGGCGCAGGATTTCCGCGCCCAGCGAGTCGGCCACCTTCTGCGGCTCGACGCCGTTCTTGAGCGACTTGGACATCTTGCGGCCTTCGCCATCGACCACGAAGCCGTGGGTCAGCAGCGCCTTGTAGGGCGCGCGGCCGTTCAGCATCGACGAGGTCAGCAGCGACGAGTGGAACCAGCCGCGGTGCTGGTCCGAACCTTCCAGATAGAGGTCGGCCGGGAACTGCGACTGCTGCTTGTGCGAGCCGCGCAGTACAGTCTGGTGGGTGGTGCCGGAGTCGAACCATACGTCCAGCGTGTCTTTGTTCTTCAGGTACAGCTCGGCCTCGTCGCCCAGCAGCTCCTTGGGATCGAGCGCCTGCCATGCTTCGATGCCGCCCTTTTCGATGCGTTGCGCGATCTGCTCGATCAGCTCGGGCGTGCGCGGATGCAGCTCACCGGTTTCCTTGTGCACGAAGAAGGCCATCGGCACGCCCCACTGGCGCTGGCGCGACAGCGTCCAGTCCGGACGGTTGGCGATCATGCCGTGCAGGCGCGCCTTGCCCCACGAGGGGAAGAAGGCGGTGTCTTCGATGCCTTGCAGCGCGGTCTGGCGCAGGCTGGCGCCGCCATCCTTGGGGATGTTGTCCATGCTGGCAAACCATTGCGACGTGGCGCGATAGATGATCGGCGTCTTGTGGCGCCAGCAGTGCATGTAGCTGTGGTCGAACATGACCAGCTTGAACAGCGAACCGGTTTGCTCCAGCGCCGAGCAGATCGGCTTGGAGGCTTCCCAGATGGTCATGCCGGCGAACAGCGGCAGCGTCGACGCATAGCGGCCATCGCCCATCACCGGGTTGATGAAGTCGTCATCCTTCATGCCGTGCGCCTTGCACGACTGGAAGTCTTCGATACCGTAAGCGGGCGCCGAGTGCACGATGCCGGTGCCGCTGTCGGCGGTCACGTAGTCGCCGAGATAGATCGGCGACAGGCGGTCGTAGCCGGCGTCGGCCTTGGCCAGCGGATGGTGGAAGCGGATCAGCGACAGCTTCTCGCCGACGGTGGTGGCGATGATCTTGCCTTCCAGGCCGAAGCGCTGCAGGCAGGCCTCGACCAGGTCCTTGGCCAGGATCAGCAGCAGCGGTTCGCCGTTGCGCACGGTCTCCACCAGCGCGTATTCAAATTCCGGATGCACGTTCAGCGCCTGGTTGGACGGGATGGTCCAGGGCGTGGTGGTCCAGATCACGATGTAGCCGTTGCGGGTCGGCAGATCGGTCAGGCCGAAGGCGGTGGCCAGCTTGTCGTGTTCGGCAAAGGGGAAGCCGACGTCGATGGCCGGGTCGCGCTTGTCCTGGTATTCCACTTCTGCTTCGGCCAGTGCCGAGCCGCAGTCGAAGCACCAGTTCACCGGCTTGAGGCCACGGTAGACGTAGCCCTTCTCCAGGATGGTGCCGAGCGCGCGCAGCTCATCGGCCTCGTTGGAGAAGTTCATGGTCTTGTACGGATTGTCCCACTCGCCCAGTACGCCCAGGCGGATGAAGTCCTTCTTTTGCAGCGCGATCTGCTCTTCGGCGTAAGCCCGCGCCTTGGCCTGCACTTCGGCCACCGGCAGGTTCTTGCCGTACTTCTTTTCGATCTGGATCTCGATGGGCATGCCGTGGCAATCCCAGCCCGGCACGTATTGCGCGTCGAAGCCGGCCATGTTGCGGGCCTTGACGATCATGTCCTTCAGGATCTTGTTGACGGCGTGGCCCAGGTGGATCTCGCCGTTGGCGTACGGCGGGCCGTCATGCAGGATGAACTTGGGACGTCCGGCGGAGGCCTTGCGGATGCGCTCGTAGACTTTGCTCTCTTGCCACTGCTTGACCCACTGCGGCTCGCGCTTGGCCAGGTCGCCGCGCATCGGGAACGCGGTCTCGGTCATGTTGACCGGATACTTGGACGGCGCCTTGCCTGCTTTTTCCTGCTTGCCCGGCTTGGCGGACGATTCGTTGTTCGACATGAAGATCTCTTTGGATTCGGGTTGATTCTGAATTCTGGATGCGCCGTCCTGTGCAGCATGCGTAGGGCGGGGCGCGCAAGGCGTCAGGCTGGACGACGACGGGTGCCGGCACCGGTCGTCGTCCAGCCTTCAAATTCGGTCGGTCGCCGAGACGGCGAAGCCGGCGCTTTCGCGGAAGAAGGCGCGGGCCTGCCCGGCGTCGCGCGCAATGGCGGCGGTCAGCGTGGGCAGGTCGATGTACTTTTCTTCGTCGCGCAGCTTCTTCAGGAATTCCACGCGCAGGAGTTTGCCGTAACAGTCGCCCTGGAAGTCCAGCAGGTGGGTCTCCAGCAGCACGCGGCCGCTGTCGTCCACGGTCGGGCGCACGCCCAGGCTGGCCACGGCAGGCAGCGGCTCTTCGGCGATGCCGTGCACCTGCACCACGAAGATACCCGACAGCGCCGGACGCTTGTGGCCCACGCGCATGTTCAGCGTGGGGAAGCCGATGGTGCGGCCCAGTTTCTTGCCGTGCACCACGTGACCGCTGATGGCGTAGGCGTGGCCCAACAGCTGGCGCGACAGTTCGAAGTCGCCCTCGGCGAGCGCCGCGCGCACGGCCGACGACGAGATGCGCACGCCGGCATTGGTGACGGTGGGCATCGAGTGCACTTCGAAGCCGTACTTCTTGCCGGCTTCGATCAGGGTGTCCAGGTTGCCGGCGCGGCGTGCGCCGAAGCAGAAGTCGTCGCCCACCATCAGCCAGCGCACGTGCAGGCCCTGCACCAGGATCTTCTCGATGAAGTCCTGCGGCGAGAGGGCGGCGAAGTGGCTGCCGAAATGTTCCACCACCACGCGGTCGATGCCGGAGTCGGCCAGCGACTGCAGCTTGTCACGCAGGTTGGCGATGCGCGCCGGGGCGCGTTCGGGGGTGCCGGCCAGCTGGGCGAAGAATTCGCGCGGATGCGGCTCGAAAGTCATCACCGCAGCGTCCAGCCCCAGGCGATCGGCGGCCTCGCGCACGCGCGAGAGCAGGGCCTGGTGGCCGAGGTGTACGCCGTCGAAGTTGCCGATGGTCAGCGCGCAGGGCGCGCGCGATTCGGCGTTGGGAAGTCCGCGAAATACCTTCATTGAGCCGCTGGTTGAAATACTGGAAAGAAGCGATGTTGCAAAAGCCTTCCATTATAAATGTTTTCGGAGGCTTTCCCTGATTTGGTGGCGGGGAGGGGAGAATCAAGCGCTTCGCGCAGGGATGAGCTTGTCGCTTTGCTATTTTTTGCGCCGGGCTTGCGCTGCCGCAAGCCTTTGGCTCCCGCCTGAGACTTGAGACTACATTTCGCCCCAGATGGCGTTGAGCGTGGTCAGCGCGGCCATGCCGGCGGTTTCGGTGCGCAGCACACGCGGCCCCATGGTCAGCATCAGGGCGCCTTGCGCGCAGGCAAGTTCTTCCTCGTCCGGGTTGAAGCCGCCTTCGGGGCCGATCATCAGGGTCACGGCCTGCGGCGGATGGTGGCGCGCCCAGCCCGACAGCGCCTGTTCCCCGCGCGGGGAGAGCAGGATGCGTCGGTGCAGGTCGCTCTGTCCGACCCAGCGCTTGAAATCGCTAAGGTCACCCAGGTGCGGCAGGCGGTTGCGGCCGCATTGCTCGGCGGCGGCCTGGACGATGCCTTGCCAGTGCGCCTGTTTTTTCTCGGCGCGCTCGCCCGCCAGGCGCACCACGCAGCGCTGCGCGGCCAGCGGTTGAATCGCGGTGGCGCCCAGCTCCACGGCTTTTTCCACGATCCAGTCCATCTTGCTGCCCTCGGGCAGCGCCTGGGCCAGCGTCAGGGCGTAGGGCAGCTCGGCCTCGCGCGGGGAGAAGGTCTTGACCTCGGCGTGGGCACGCTTCTTTTCAACGGTGCTCAGCGTGGCGGTGTATTCCCCGCCTTCGCCGTTGAACAGGGTGAGGTTGTCGCCCGGCTGCATGCGCAGCACCTGTACGTGGTGGGCGATGTGCTCGGGCAGGGCCAGGGCCGAGCCTACGCTCAAGGCTTGCGGGCAAAAGAAACGGGGCATGGGCGGTTTCGGGGCAAATAGGGACGAATACGTTTTCACGGCCGCCACGGCGACCGCCCTGAATTTTAATCCCGCCGGCGCTCTCTGGTAAAATATGGCCCCGCACAACCCCGGCCTTCCGGGGTTTGCATTTGACCCGATCTGTATTGATCTGCAGCACCGGAGCCGGCTGCACAAGTGCTTTGGCTCCCGAACCAGGTTTATGCGCCCACCGGCGCCTCCAGCAAATTTCTGACACCGACATGATTTCCACTCTTCCCACCGACAAGATGGCCAACGCGATCCGCGCGCTGGCGATGGACGCAGTTCAAAAAGCCAATTCCGGACACCCGGGCATGCCGATGGGGATGGCTGAAATCGCAGTGGCCCTGTGGGCCAAGCACTATCGCCACAACCCGACCAATCCGCAATGGGCCAACCGCGACCGCTTCGTGCTGTCCAACGGCCACGGCTCCATGCTGCAGTACGCGCTGCTGCACCTGACCGGTTACGACCTGTCGATGGACGACATCAAGGCCTTCCGCCAGTTGCACTCCAAGACCGCCGGCCACCCGGAAGTACACATCACCCCGGGCGTGGAAACCACCACCGGCCCGCTGGGCCAGGGCATCACCAATGCCGTGGGCATGGCGCTGGCCGAGAAGCTGCTGGCCGCTGAATTCAACAAGCCCGACCTGCCCGTGGTCGACCACTACACCTACGCCTTCGTCGGCGACGGTTGCCTGATGGAAGGCATCTCGCACGAGGCCTGCTCGCTGGCCGGCGTGCTGAACCTGTCCAAGCTGATCGTGCTGTACGACGACAACGGCATCTCCATCGACGGCCACGTCGAAGGCTGGTTCAAGGACGACACCCCGAAGCGCTTCGAAGCCTACGGCTGGAACGTGATCCCGGGCGTCGACGGCCACAACGTGGAAGCGGTGTCCGCCGCCATCCACCAGGCCAAGCTGGCCGACAAGCCGACCCTGATCTGCTGCCGCACCGTGATCGGCAAGGGCTCGCCCAACCTGGCGGGCACCGACAAGGTGCACGGCGCCGCGCTGGGCGACAAGGAAATCGCCGCCGTGCGCGAAGCGCTGGGCTGGACTTCCGCCCCGTTCGAGATCCCGGCCGATGTGTATTCCGCATGGGACGCCAAGGCCACCGGCGCCGACTTTGAAGCGAAGTGGAAGCAAGTCTTCGACGCCTACGCCGCCAAGTACCCGAGCGAAGCCGCCGAGCTGCTGCGTCGCCTGAAGGGCGAGCTGCCGGCCGCCTTCGAATCCACCGTGGCCGCCTTCATCAACTCGACCATCGAGAAGAAGGAAACCATCGCCACCCGCAAGGCCAGCCAGAACGCCATCCAGGCTTACGCGCAGGCGCTGCCGGAATTCCTGGGCGGCTCGGCCGACCTGACCGGCTCGAACCTGACCAACTGGAAGGAATCGGTGGCCGTGCGCGCCGACCAGGCCGGCAACCACATCAACTACGGCGTGCGCGAGTTCGGCATGAGCGCGATCATGAACGGCATCGCCCTGCATGGCGGTTACCTGCCGTTCGGCGCGACCTTCCTGACTTTCTCCGACTACAGCCGCAATGCACTGCGCATGGCCGCGCTGATGAAGGCGCGCTCGCTGTTCGTGTTCACCCACGACTCCATCGGCCTGGGTGAAGACGGCCCGACCCACCAGTCTGTCGAGCACGTCTCCAGCCTGCGCCTGATCCCGAACCTGGACAACTGGCGTCCGTGCGACACCACCGAAACCGCGGTGGCATGGGCGCACGCCATCCAGCGCAACGACGGCCCGAGCACCCTGATCTTCTCGCGCCAGAACCTGCCGTTCCAGGAGCGCACCGACGCCCAGGTCAAGGACATCGCCCGCGGCGGCTACGTGTTGCGCGATGCGCCGAACGCCAAGGTGGTGCTGATCGCCACCGGCTCGGAAATCGAACTGGCTACCAAGGCCGCCGACGCCCTGACTGCTGACGGCGTCGCCGTGCGCGTGGTGTCGATGCCGTCGACCGACGTGTTCGACCGCCAGGACGCCGCCTACAAGGCCAGCGTGCTGCCCAAGGGCACGCCGCGCGTGGCCATCGAAGCCGGTGTGACCGATTTCTGGTACAAGTACGTGGGCCTGGAAGGCGCCGTGGTCGGTATCGACACCTTCGGCGAATCAGCGCCGGCCGGCGTGTTGTTCAAGCACTTCGGCTTCACCGTCGAGAACGTCGTGGCCAAGGCCAAGGCTGTTCTGGCCTGAGCGGGAAACGGCAATGAACGAAGCAGTTCAAGCGGGTGCAGCGGTCGCGGCGGATGATGTCGTGATCCGTCGCGCCCGCCCCGGCGACGCCGCATCGATCGCCGGCGTGCGCATCGATGCCTGGCGCGCCAGCTATCGCGGCCTGGTGCCGGACAGCTACCTGGACCACCTGAAGCCCGAACAGAGCGTCAAGATGTGGGAGCAGGTGCTGGGCGCATCCTCGGATGCCGCCTGCACCTTCGTGGCCGAGGCCGGCGGCGAGATCATCGGTTTTGCCTCCGGCATGACGCTGGCGCAAAGCCGTTTCGGCTGCGACGCCGAGCTCTCCGCCATCTGCGTGCTGCCAGACGAGCAGCGCCGCGGACTTGGCAAGCGCCTGCTGGCCAACGTCGCGGCCACGCTGATCGGCGCCGGCGCCACCGGCCTGATGGCCTGGGTGCTGGCCAAGAACGAAGGCGCGCGGGAATTTTTCAAGGCATTGGGAGCCGAACAGCTGTTCGAGCAGACCTTTACCTGGGATGACGGCAGCGAGATCGACGAGGTCGGCTTCGTGTGGCGCAAGTTGAAAGCCTGAGCGCGCAGCGCCCGGGATGCAGGGACGGCAAGAAGAAAGAAATAAAACAAGCGAAGGCCGGAAAAGACGGACAAATGGCCGGGAAATGCCCGGCGTGTCGTGTAGCCTGCTGGGCAGGCCGGCTTTCCGGCAAGACCGATTTGCATTGATTTTTTTGATACCTTAAGGAGAAGAGCATGGCAATTCGCGTTGCAATCAACGGTTATGGCCGTATCGGCCGCAACATCCTGCGCGCCCACTACGAAGGCGGCAAGAAGCACGACATCGAGATCGTGGCGATCAACGACCTGGGCGATCCGAAGACCAATGCCCACCTGACCCAATACGACACCGCCCACGGCAAGTTCCCGGGCACCGTGACCGTCGATGGCGACTCCATCGTCGTCAACGGCGACCGCATCAAGGTGCTGGCGCAACGCAACCCGGCCGAACTGCCCTGGGGCGAGTTGAAGGTTGACGTGGTGCTGGAATGCACCGGCTTCTTCACCACCAAGGAAAAGGCCAGCGCCCACATCAAGGGCGGCGCCAAGAAGGTGATCATCTCGGCTCCGGGCGGCAAGGACGTGGACGCAACCGTCGTGTTCGGCGTGAACCATCAGGTCCTGAAGGCCTCCGACACCGTCATCTCCAACGCATCGTGCACCACCAACTGCCTGGCCCCGCTGGTGCAGCCGCTGCATGAAAAGATCGGCCTGGAAACCGGCCTGATGACCACCATCCACGCCTACACCAACGACCAGGTGCTGACCGACGTCTACCACGAAGACCTGCGCCGCGCCCGTTCGGCGACCCAGTCGATGATCCCGACCAAGACCGGCGCCGCTGCCGCGGTCGGCCTGGTGCTGCCGGAACTGAACGGCAAGCTGGACGGTTTCGCCATCCGCGTGCCGACGATCAACGTGTCGCTGGTCGACCTGTCCTTCGTGGCCTCGCGCGACACCACCGTGGATGAAGTCAACGCCATCCTGAAGGCCGCTTCGGAAGCCGGTCCGCTCAAGGGTATCCTGACCTACAACACTGACCCGCTGGTGTCGGTGGACTTCAACCACAACCCGGCGTCGTCCAACTTCGACGCCACCCTGACCAAAGTCTCCGGCCGTCTGGTCAAGGTTTCGTCCTGGTACGACAACGAGTGGGGCTTCTCCAACCGCATGCTGGACACCACGGTCGCCCTGGCTACCGCCAAGTAAGACCCACCGCAGCCGGTTTCGGGGTGTTCCCGGAGCCGGTATCGGCAAAATTGGGGCTGATTCGGCTTCTTTTCCTCGGATGCAAGCTTGCTTGCGGCGGTGAAAATATGTCATCAGCCTGCAAAAGATCGAAAGGCTGTTGCGGATTTTTTCCGCAATGGCCTTTTGTCCATTTGCGGCATTGCATTTGATGCAACATCGTGCAACACATAACAGCAACCGCATCCACACGAGGGACGTAATGTCAGCATCGTCATTCCAGGCGCGCCGCCTGATCGCCAACGTGGCCCTGATGGCCGCCGTCACTTTGTCGCTGTCCGCCTGCGATTACATCAGCAGCTTCACCAAGCCCAAGCAGACGCCGGAAGAAGCCAAGGCCGAAGGCATCGCCCTGGGCGCCGGTTGCCGCCAGGCCGGCCAGACGCTGGAAGACTGCTATCAGCGCAACCCGGAAGCGCTGAAGGCGGGCATCTTCGCCGGCTGGAAGGACATGCACGAATACATGGCCGCCAAGGGCATCCAGACCGTCACGCCGCCACCGCCGCCGGCCGAGCCGGCCAAGGATGACAAGGACGCCAAGGGCAAGGACACCAAGGATGGCAAGGACAGCGACCGCAGCAGCCGTTCGCGCGACCGTGACCGTGATCGCGACAGCAGCCGTTCGCGTGATCGCGACAGTTCGTCTTCCTCCTCGTCCAAGGATAGCGGCAGCGACCGCCGCGCCAGCCGCGAAGAAAAACAGCCGCCGAAGTATTGATCCCTTGTCCGGCCGGGCGCGATGGTCGCGCTTGCCGTCAGGCTTCCCAGCCGGTAACATCTCGACGCTTACATGTGCCCCGCAGATGCGGGGCATTTTTCATCGGCCGGCAGGGGGATTCGCCGGCGACCGGGACCTGTGACGCAGCCTGCGCCAGCGCCGCGCCCGGAACAATAAATCGAAGACATGACTACACAGTTGACGCAATTGCCGCCGGCGATGCCCGAGCACGTGCCTGAAACCGCCTTCGGCATCTGGTTCCTGCGCACCCCGACCTGGACCCTGCATGTGCTTGAGCGCGCCCTGCAGGATCTGGAGCGGCTGATCCCCGAGCGCCGCGCCTCTTACCCGGTGGTGGCCGACGTCGGTTGCGGCTGGGGCCGCTCGCTGAAGAAACTGCATGACCGCTTCGCGCCGCAGCGCTTGATCGGCATGGACATCGATCCCGAGATGATCAAGGCCTCGCAGGCCGAGGTCGACGGTGAAGGCATCAAGGCGGAATTCATCCAGTGCTCCAGCTCGCAGATGACGCTGGAAGACAATAGCGTGGACCTGCTGTTCTGCCATCAGACCTTCCACCACCTGGTCGAGCAGGAAGAAGCCATCCGCGAGTTCTATCGCGTGTTGAAGCCGGGCGGCATCCTGCTGTTCGCCGAATCCACCAAGCGCTACATCCACTCCTGGATCATCCGCCTGCTGTTCCGCCATCCGATGGAAGTGCAGAAGACCGCCGAGGAATACCTGGCTCTGGTGCGCAGCGCCGGCTTCCAGGTGGCGCCGGAGTCGCTGTCCTATCCTTATCTGTGGTGGAGCCGTGAAGACCTCGGCATCATGGAGCGCGTGTTCCGCATCAAGCCGCCGGCGGTGCGGGAAGAGACGCTGATCAACCTGGTGGCGGTCAAGCCGGCGGCTTAAACCCGGCGACCATCGTCGCAAGGACAATCGGCAAACAAAAAACGGGATGCACCGAAGGGGGCATCCCGTTTTTTTGTTGATGCAGCGGCAGGTCAGCCGAACACCAGCTCCCACAGACGGATCACGCAGGCGCGCTCATGCTCCACGCGCACCGCGTCGATGTGGGCGCGTTCTGCACCCTGCAGGCGGATCTGGTGCTGCAGCTTGCGGAACAGGCGATAGGCGCCGGCCGCTTCCTCGGCCAGCGGCGCGTCGATCAGGCCCAGCTTGCCGGCCAGGCGCAGCAGGGCGATGTTGCCGATGTCGCCGGTCAGCTGCGGATGCTCGGGCGCATGGCGCAGCACCAAGTATTGCACCATGAACTCAATGTCGATCATGCCGCCTTCGTCGTGCTTGAGGTCGAACAGGGTGGTGCGGTTGGGATGGGCGTCGCGCATGCGGCGTCGCATCGACAGCACTTCTTCCTCCAGCTTGCCGTAGTCGCGCGGCTGGCGCAGCACGCGTTCACGCAGGGCCTCGAAGCGCTCGCCGATGGCGGTGTCGCCGGCGCAGAAGCGGGCGCGCGTCAAGGCCTGATGCTCCCAGATCCAGGCGGCGTTCAACTGATACTTTTCAAACGCGCTCACCGGCGAGACCAGCAGGCCGCTGGCGCCGTCCGGACGCAGCGCGATGTCGATGTCAAACAGGGTGCCGGCCGGCGTGTGGCTGGTCATCCAGGTGATGAAGCGTTGCGCCAGCTTGGCGTAATGAGCGGGGGCCTCCTGGTCGTCGTCGTCATACAGGAACACTACGTCGAGGTCGGATACATAGCCCAGCTCCTTGCCGCCCAGCTTGCCATAGGCGATCACCGCGAATTGCGGCACCTCGCGGTGACGCTGGGTGATGGTCTGCCACACTGCCTTGATGGTGAGATCGACCAGGGTGTCGGCCAGCGCCGAGAGTTCGTCGGCCAGCTTTTCGACCGACAGATCGCCTTCCAGATCCTGCGCCAGCAGGCGGAACAGCTCGGCGTGGTGCGCCTCGCGCAGGATGTCCATCTGGCGCTCGGTGTCGCCGGGCGCGGTGTCGAGCTGGCGCTGGCAGTTCTCGCCGAAGGTTTTCCAGTCGGAGGCGGCCTTGAGGTTGCGGTCGTCCAGCAGCTCGTCCAGCAGGATGGGGTGTTGCGTCAGGTAGGTGGCGGCCCAGCCGCTGGCGCCGATCATGCGGATCAAGCGCTTCATCGCGTGCGGGTATTCGGTCAGCAGCGCCAGGTAGGCGGCGCGGCGTGCGATCGCTTCGAGGAAATCCAGCAGCCGGCCCAGCGTCGGCAGCTGGTCGTAATTGAGTGCGGCGATCAGCGGCAGGGCGGCGTTGATGACCGTGTTCAGGCGGTTGCGGCTGGCTTCCGGCAGGCTTTGCATGCGCGGCGACTGCCAGGTCAGGTGCAGGCGCTTGGCGCCTTCGGCGATGTCGGCCTCGGGGAAGCCGACCAGCTGCAGCGCGTCGGTCAGGCCTTCCAGCCCGTCGCTGTCGGACACGCCGGGGGTCTCGGCCTCGCTCTCGCCTGATTGCTTGTCGTTGAAAATGGCGTCGAACTGCGCGGCTACGATCTTGCGGTGCGCGTCCAGCGCGCGCAGCAGTTCGGCGCTGTCGGCGTAGCCCATCATCTGCGCCACCAGCAGCAGATCCTCCGGGCTGACCGGCAGGGTGTGGGTCTGGGCGTCCTCCAGGTATTGCAGGCGGTGCTCCAGGTCGCGCAGGAAGGTGTAGGCGGCCAGCAGGTTCTCGACCACCTCCGGCGCCAGCAGGTTCTTGGCGGCCAGCGTGCGCAGCGTGACGCGGGTGGAGCGGTCGCGCAGTTCGGGATCGCGCCCGCCCCGGATCAGCTGGAACACCTGGCTGGCGAACTCGATCTCGCGGATGCCGCCGCGTCCCAGCTTGACGTTGTTGCTGCGGTCGGGGTGCAGCGCCTCCTGGCGTTTGACCTCGGCGCGGATCTGCGCGTGCATCGAACGCAGCGCATCGATCGAGCCGTAGTCCAGGTAGCGGCGGAAGATGAAGGGCCGGCTGATGGATTCCAGCGCGGCGATGTCTTCGGCCGTGCCGGTCAGCGCGCGCGCCTTGGTCCAGGCGTAGCGCTCCCACTCGCGGCCCTGGCGCACCAGGTATTCCTCGACCATGTTGAAGCTGGCCACCAGCGGGCCTGAGTTGCCGTTGGGGCGCAGCGCCATGTCGACGCGGAAGGTGAAGCCGTCCTCGGTGATCTCGGCCAGCGCGCCGATCAGCTTCTTGCCCAGCCGCACGAAGAATTCATGGTTGGACAGCTGCTTCTGGCCGTCTCCGGCGCGGGTGTCGCCGTCCTCGGGGTAGACGAAGATCAGGTCGATGTCGGAGGAGACGTTGAGCTCGCCGCCGCCCAGCTTGCCCATGCCCAGCACGATCATCTCCTGTTCGCGCCCGGATTCTTCGCCGATCGGCATGCCGTACAGCGCGGTCTGTTCCGTCATCAGCGCAGCCAGATGGGTTTGCACGGCGAAATCGGCGAATTCGGTCATGGTGCCCACGACTTCGGCCAGGTCGGCGCGTGCGGCCAGGTCGCGCTCGATCAGGGTGCAGACCACCAGGTTGCGCAGGCGGCGCATGGCGGCATTGAGCGCCAGGCCGGCATCCAGGTCGGCCTGCAGGCGCTGCTGCAGGAAGGCGCGGTCCATGGGCTGCGCGGCGGCGGCCTCGACCAGGGCGGGGCGGGCGGCGTCGGCCTGGATCCAGCGGGTGAAGTAGCGCGACGACCGGGCGTCGACGAGGGAGCGGAGCGGATCTGGCATGGGCGTCAAGGAGCGGCGTAAAGGAGCGGCGTAAAGGATAGAGGGCCGAAGTGATCCGGAACAGGTGTAAAAGAAGGAAAACAGTGCGTAAAACAGCTTCAGAGCAGCACGCCGGCCGCCGAAAATAGGACGAGCCTGACGTCGCGCTGACGAATTGGTCTCCGATGGGCGATTCTATCGCCTGTTTTTAAACTAATCGCGGCTTTTGCTGCCCATAGAGGCGCGGGGTAGATGGTAAAGCCCCTGCTTTCCATGCGATCATGTTGCTTCGCTTGAATTATTCCATATTGAGCCGCTATTTCACCTGATGTCCCAAGAACAACATAACGCCGCAGCTAGGCCTGGCCGTTGGGCGCTGTGCTGGCGGATCGTGCGGGGCACCTATTTTCGACTGAACCGGGCCAGCCATCACGTGCTCGGTTTCATCTTCAAGTCGCTGCTGGCGGCCTATTTCGTGTTCGGCGCGCTGTTCCTGGTGCTGCGCTACGCAGTGCTGCCGGAGATCGGCCACTACAAGCCGCAGATCGAACGCGCCGCCTCCAAGGCGGTCGGCCGCGCCGTGACCATCGACGCCATCGATGCCTCTTGGAGCGGCCTGCGCCCGCAACTGGCGCTGGCCAATATCACCATCCACGACGAAGCCGGCGCGCCGGCGCTGACCCTGCCGCGGGTGTCCACCACCCTGTCCTGGAGCAGTGTGCTGGTGGCCGGCCTGCGCCTGGAGAACCTGACCATCGAGCGCGCCGACCTGGCGATCCGGCGCGATGCCGCCGGCAAGCTGTTCGTGGCCGGCATCCCGGTGCCCACCACGGGCGACGGCAGCACCATGGACTGGCTGCTGGCGCAGCGCGAGATCGTGATCCGCTCCAGCAAGCTGCGCTGGGACGACGAGCTGCGACGCGCGCCCGAGCTGCAGCTGGACGACGTCAACCTGATCCTGCACAACAGCTGGCTGCGCCATCGCCTGTCGATGCGAGCGGTGCCGCCGGCCGACTACGCCGCGCCGCTGGACGTGCGCGCCGATTTCAGCCACCCGGCCTTCGCCAACCGCATCTCCGACGTCACCCGCTGGAAAGGCACGCTGTATGCCGACCTGCGCCGCACCGACCTGTCGGTCTGGCGCGCCTGGTTCGATTACCCGGTCGACATCGCCAGCGGCAGCGGCTCGGTGCGCGCCTGGCTGGCGCTGGATCATGCCAAGGTGGCCAACTTCACCGCCGATTTGGCCTTGTCCAATTTCAGCGCGCAGCTGTCTAAGAAGCTGGAGCCGCTCAATCTGAAGCGCGTCAACGGCCGCATTTCCGCCAGCGAGAGCCTGGGCGCGACGCCCGAGGACGGCGTGCCGACCTTCGGCGCCAACGGCCATAAGGTGACGCTGACCGATTTCTCCATCGAGATGCCGGATGGTTTCCTCCTGCCGCCGACCTCGGTGTCCGAAAGCTATGAGCCGGCCACGCCGCTGAAGGCCGAGCGCACCAGCGTCAAGGCCACGCACCTGAACCTGGAGACCCTGTCGCAACTGGCCGCGCGCCTGCCGTTGGCGCCGTCCCAGCGCAAGCTGCTGGACGACCTCGCGCCGCGCGGCGAGCTGCATGACTTCACCGTGCAATGGCAGGGCACCTATCCGGAACTGACCTCGTATCGCGTGCAGGGGCGCTTCACCGGCCTGGGCATGAAGGCGATCGCGCGTCATGTCGAGCAACGCAAGGCTACGCTGCAGCAGGCCGCGCCGGTGCAATGGGCGGGCACGCCCGGCTTCGAGAACGTCTCCGGCGAGATCGATGCCGACGAGAAGGGCGGCAGCGTCAAGCTGGATTCGCGGCAGATGGCGGTGCAACTGCCGGCGCACCTGTTCACCGAACCCAGCCTGCCGTTCGACAGCCTCAAGTTGCAGGCGCGCTGGCAATACCAGAAGGACCAGACTTTGCTGTTCGAGCTGGACGACATGCAGTTCGCGCAGCCGGGCGTGGCCGGCCGCCTGCGCGGCAAGCATCTGCTGCCGCTGCAAGGCAAGTCCTCGGGCACGGTCGACGTGAGCGGCGAGCTGTCCACCTTCGACTTCAAGGCGATTCGCCGCTACCTGCCGCAGCACCTGAGCGAGCCGCTGCGCCGCTGGCTTACCGAGGGCCTGGCCGACGGCACGGCGCATGATGTGCACCTCATCATGAAGGGCGCGCTGGCCGATTTCCCATTCCACACCGTCAACCCGGGCGACAAGCCCAAGGGCCAGTTCCTGATCAGCGGCGACTTCGACGGCCTTAAGCTTAACTACACGCCGGGCCATCTGAACAAGGAGGGCACCGAGCCGGAGTGGCCGCTGCTGGAGCAGGGCCGCGGGCATTTCAGCATCGACCGCGCCAGGCTGGAAGTGAAGGCCGACACCGCCCGCACGCTGGGCGCCAAACTGGGACCGGTGACGGCGCGCATCGCCGACCTTGAGTCGCATGAGGCCGAGCTGGAGATCGACGGCGTGGCGACCGGGCCGATGCCGGCGTTCCTGCAATACGTGAACCAGAGCCCGGTGGCGCGCTGGACCGGCGACGTCATGGCGCAGTCCAGCGCCACCGGCGAGGCCCGGTTGGACCTGAAGTTCCAGATGCCGCTGCACCATGCGATCGACACCCGCGCCCAGGGCGCCTTCCATTTCGCCAACAACGACGTCGACCTGATGCCGACCTTGCCGGTGCTCTATCGCACCAACGGCAAGGTGGAGTTCAACGAACGCGGCTTCACGCTCAACGGCGTGCGCGGCACCTTCCTGGGCGACGCGGTGGCCATCACCGGCGGCACCCAGGCCGACGGCAGCAGCCAGGTGCGCCTGAACGGCGCGATCAATATCGAGGCCCTGCGCAAGCAATACACCGAGCCCTCGCTGCAGCGCCTGCTGGCGCGGTTGTCGGGCGGCGCACGCTACAGCGCTTCGGTGCTGGTGCGTCAGCATCAGCCGGAGGTGATCGTCGAATCCAGCCTGGCCGGATTGGGCTCCGAGTTGCCCGCGCCGTTGAAGAAGGCGCCCCAGGACAGTCTGCCGATGCGTTTCGAGCTGACGCCGGCGCCGTCTTCCGACCCGCTGATCGAACGCGAGGAAATCAAGGTGACGCTGGGTTCCGGCATCGCTTCCCGCTATTTGCGTGAGAAGGTCGCCGGCAAGGCCGAGGACTGGCATGTGGTCAACGGCGGCATCGCCTTTAACCAACCAGTACCGACGCCGGCATCGGGCCTGAAGCTGGCGCTCTCGGCCGACAGCTTCGACCTCGACGCCTGGACCGCCTTCAAGAGCGAGATCGTCGGCAAGAACGCCGCCGGCGGCGCACCGCAGAGCAAGCTGGGCAGCAGCGAAATCACCCAGTACCTGGAGCCGGATGCGGTATCGGCGCGGGTGGGCGAGCTGACCCTGAACGGCAAGAAGCTCAAGATGCTGACGCTGGACGCGACCCATCGCAAGAACAGCTGGCAGATGACCCTCGATTCGCAGCAGGCTGCTGGCACCATCACCTGGGATGAACCGGGCGGCAGCCGCGGCCCGGGCAAGGTGACCGCACGCCTGTCTTCGCTGGTGGTGCCCAAGGGTAGCGCCAATGCCGACAATGCCGATGCGGCACAGGCCGCGTCTTCCGGCAGCGAGACGCAGATGCCGGCGCTGGATATCCGCGCCGAGAACTTCGAACTGGCTGGCAAGAAGCTGGGACGGCTGGAGCTCGATGCCAACAACATGGTCACCGCGGTCGGTCGCGAATGGCGCATCAATCGCCTGGTGCTGGCCAACGAGGACGCCCAGCTGCGCGCCGCCGGCAACTGGATGTCCTTCGGCAGCAGCAACACCTCCAACATCACCTACGCGCTGGACATCAATGACGCCGGCAAGCTGCTGGAGCGCTTTGGCTATGCCGGCACCATCCGCGGCGGCCGCGGCAAGCTGGACGGCGACCTGAGCTGGAAGGGGCTGCCCTATGCGATGGACATGGCCAGCCTGTCGGGCCAGGTGCATGTGGACGTGCATTCGGGCCAGTTCCTGAAGGTCGATCCGGGCGCGGCCAAGCTGCTGGGGGTGCTCAACCTGCAAGCCTTGCCGCGCCGCCTGACGCTGGATTTCCGCGACGTGTTCTCGGAGGGCTTCGCGTTCGATAACGTGGTCGGCACCGCGTCCATCAACCGCGGCGTGGCGACCACCGACAACCTGAAGATGACCGGTGTCACCGCCTCGGTGCTGATGAACGGTTCGGCCGACATCACCAAGGAGACCCAGGACCTGCACGTGGTGGTGATCCCCGAGATCAACCTGGGCACGGCGTCGGTGGTGGCGATGGCGGTCAACCCGGTGGTCGGCGTGGGCACCTTGCTGGCGCAGCTGTTCTTGCGCAATCCGGTGATGAAGTCGCTGACCTTCGAGTACAAGGTCACCGGGCCGTGGAGCGACCCGATCGTGGTCAAGCAAAGCCAGGTGTCGGCGGTCAGCACCGAGCGCGCGCGCGAAGTGCTGCAGCAGGACAAGCTGTTGCCGGGTTTGCCGACGCCGGCTGCTCCTGCCGTTCCTGCAGCGCCGGTCGCGACGCCGGCGCGCCGGGACATCGGGCCGGTGATCTACAGCAGTCCCTGAGCCGCCGGCCGGAGAACCGCACACCGCATGCGGTTCTGCGCGATACTTGGGACATGCGCGGTGGACTATCCGCAATCTCTTTCACGAGGCTCAACATGACGCAGGCATTCAAGGTCGCGGCGATCCAGATGGTATCGACGCCCGAGGTCGAACAGAACTTCGCCGGCGCCGCCCGACTGGCGGCGCAAGCCGCGCAGCAGGGCGCTCAGCTGGTGCTGCTACCCGAATACTGGCCCATCATGGGCATGCATGAGCGCGACAAGCTCGGCCATGCCGAAACCGACCAGGCCGGCCGCATCCAGGAATTCATGGCGCAGCTGGCGCGCGAGCACAAGCTGTGGCTCATCGGCGGCACCTTGCCGATGGCCGCGGCCAGCGAGAACAAGGTGCTCAACACCTCGCTGGTGTACGACCCCGAAGGGCGTCGTGTCGCCCGCTACGACAAGATCCACCTCTTCAACTTCGTCAAGGGCGAGGAGAGCTACGACGAAGCCCGCACCATCGAATACGGCACCGAGGTCAAGACCTTCGAGGCGCCATTCGGCCGGGTCGGCTTGTCGGTCTGCTACGACCTGCGCTTCCCCGAGCTCTACCGCGCCATGGGCGACTGCGCGCTGATCGTGATGCCGGCCGCCTTCACCTGGACCACCGGCAACGCCCACTGGGAAACCCTGCTACGCGCCCGCGCCATCGAGAACCAGTGCTACGTGCTGGCGTCGGCCCAGGGCGGCCATCATGTCAACGGCCGCCGCACCTGGGGACACAGCATGCTGGTCGACCCATGGGGCGAGATTGTTTCGGTGTTGCCGGAGGGCGAGGGCCTTGTGATCGGCGATATCGACCCCCATCGTCTACAATACGTTCGTGAAAGCTTGCCGGCCTTGCGCCATCGCAAGCTTTGATTTTTGCCTTCCGACAAGATCCTATGAAATTATTTGAACCGAATATGGGCGCGCTGCAAGTCGCGCGCGACGTGCTTCTGACTCCCTTCGGCCTGGACGAGTCCAAGCTGCTCAAAGCGCTGGGCAGCATGTTCACGCACAAGGTCGACTACGCCGACCTGTACTTCCAGTTCACCAAGAGCGAGGGCTGGAGCCTGGAAGAAGGCATCGTCAAGACCGGCAGCTTCTCGATCGACCAGGGCGTCGGCGTACGCGCGGTGTCGGGCGACAAGACCGCGTTTTCCTACTCCGACGAGATCTCCGAAGGCGCCCTGATGGACGCCGCCGCCGCCACGCGCACCATTGCGCGCCAGGGCGCCGGCAAGATCAAGGTGGCCGGCAGCATGATCCCGGCCGGCAGCCGCGCGCTGTACCTGCCGCACGATCCGCTGAACTCGCTGGACGCCACCGCCAAGGTGCAGCTGCTGGAGCGCGTCGAGCGCATCGCGCGCGCCAAGGATCCGCGCGTCAAGCAAGTCATGGCCAGCCTGGCCGGCGAATACGATGTGGTGCTGGTGGCCCGCGCCGATGGCGTGCTGGCGGCCGATATCCGCCCGCTGGTGCGGGTGTCGGTGACGGTGATCGCCGAGCAGAACGGTCGTCGCGAGATGGGCAGCAGCGGCGGCGGCGGTCGTTACGGCTACGCCTACTTCTCCGATGTGCTGCTGGAAAAATACGCTTCCGAAGCGGTTGCCACCGCGCTGGTCAACCTGGAGTCGCGCCCGGCCCCGGCCGGCCCGATGACCGTGGTGCTCGGCCCCGGCTGGCCTGGCATCCTGCTGCACGAGGCGATCGGCCACGGCCTGGAGGGCGACTTCAATCGCAAGGGCTCATCGACCTTCTCCGGCCGCATCGGCGAGCGCGTTGCCGCCAAGGGCGTCACCGTGGTGGACGACGGCACCATCGCCGACCGCCGCGGTTCGCTCAACATCGACGACGAGGGCAATCCGACCCAGTGCACCACGCTGATCGAGGACGGTATCCTGAAGGGCTACATGCAGGACACCATGAACGCGCGCCTGATGAAGATGAACATTACCGGCAATGCGCGCCGCGAATCCTTCGCGCACCTGCCGATGCCGCGCATGACCAACACTTACATGCTGGGCGGCGACAAGGACCCGGGCGAGATCCTGGCGTCGGTGAAGAACGGACTGTACGCGGTCAATTTCGGCGGCGGCCAGGTCGACATCACCAACGGCAAGTTCGTGTTCTCGGCCAGCGAGGCCTACATGATCGAGGACGGCAAGATCACCTACCCGGTCAAGGGCGCCACGCTGATCGGCAACGGCCCGGACGTGCTCAACCGTGTATCCATGATCGGCAACGACATGCGCCTGGATTCGGGCGTGGGCGTGTGCGGCAAGGAAGGCCAGAGCGTGCCGGTGGGCGTCGGCCAACCGACCTTGCGCCTGGATGGCGTGACGGTCGGCGGCACGGCCTGATCCGGTTTTCTCGCTGGCTTGAAAAGCCGTCGGAGAAATCCGGCGGCTTTTGTTTTTTCGGTAGTTCAACAGCAATTGTTACGGGTGAAGACGCGAATTTTCATGATTTTTTGCATTGCCGCGACACTTTCATGGTGTGGTTACGTGTCGAAATGCTTGCGTGGGGTGTGATTTTTTATTGTTTTTGACGCCGTTTTTTGATGCGGTATGCGTTTTAATATTCAAAAAATACCTTAAGTTTGGGTGTTTTGTGCGTTAATTTGTTGATTTTTCGTTTTGATGGCTTTGCTTGCCAAAGGTCGGGATTTGTAGCACTATGAGTGCTGCTTCAATTTATCCATGCAGCCAAAGATGTCTTTCTTCCGCGCTTACTTTTATTTTTACTTTAGCTATTCCAGCCCCACGGCGGTGAAAAGCGGTAAGCGTTCGTAAAAAGACAAAACCGAATTTCCTAAAAAACCGCCAGTGATGGCGGTTTTTTTTTGGTCAGATTTCAAGCTGATACAGCCCAAAGCAATTCAGGAGAAAAACATGCCGCGCACTGACGATCTTCGCATCCGAGAAATGAAAGAACTGGTCCCTCCTTCGCATTTGATCCGCGAGTTCGCCTGCACCGAAAAGGTCGAGCGCACCACGGCAGAAGCGCGCACCTCGCTGCACCGCATCCTGCACGGCCAGGATGATCGCCTGATGGTCGTCATCGGCCCGTGCTCCATCCACGACACCAAGGCCGCGATGGAATACGCCCGCCGCCTGGTGGTCGAGCGCGAGAAGCACAAGAACGAGCTGGAAATCGTGATGCGCGTCTACTTCGAAAAGCCGCGCACCACCGTCGGCTGGAAGGGCCTGATCAACGACCCGTACATGGACAACAGCTTCCGCATCAACGACGGCCTGCGCGCCGCGCGTGAACTGCTGCTCAACATCAACGATCTGGGCCTGCCTGCCGGCACCGAGTTCCTGGACGTGATCAGCCCGCAATACATCGCCGACCTGATCAGCTGGGGCGCCATCGGCGCGCGCACCACCGAATCCCAGGTGCACCGCGAGCTGGCCTCCGGCCTGTCGTGCCCGGTCGGCTTCAAGAACGGCACCGACGGCAACGTCAAGATCGCGGTCGACGCCATCAAGGCCGCTTCGCAGCCGCACCATTTCCTGTCGGTGACCAAGGGCGGCCACTCGGCCATCGTCTCCACCGCCGGCAATGAGGATTGCCACATCATCCTGCGCGGCGGCAAGGCCCCCAACTACGACGCCGTCAGCGTGGAAGCGGCTTGCCAGGACATCGCCAAGAGCGGCCTGGCGGCGCGCCTGATGATCGACGCTTCGCACGCCAACAGCTCCAAGAAGCCGGAAAACCAGATCCCGGTGTGCGCCGACATCGGCGGCCAGATCGCCGCGGGCGACACCCGCATCGTCGGCGTGATGGTGGAGTCGCATCTGGTGGCCGGTCGCCAGGACCTGGTGCCGGGCAAGGAGCTGACTTACGGCCAGTCCGTCACCGACGGCTGCATCAACTGGGAAGAGAGCGTGCAGGTGCTGCAAGGCCTGGCTGACTCGGTCAAGCAACGCCGCCTGGTCGGCGAGCGCGACGCCGCCTGATTGCTGCCGCTTCGGAAAAAACGCCGCGACTTCAATCGCGGCGTTTTTTTATGCGTATTGTTTTCCGCGAAAGTAGGGACTGACATCATTTGATGGGGATGAGGCTGACCCAAGGAAAGACGCCGGGTTCCTGCTTTCGCAGGAACGACAGGGAGCAGGTGGCTCGAGCCGGCGGTTGCCGGAGATGATCACTTGCCTGTCGTCCCGGCGAAGGCCGGGACCCAGCGTCGTCTGTCATGCCCCGCAGAACTTGGAAGGTATGCCGCAGAGGCAAAGGCAGAGCTTGGATTTACCTTCGCAGGCGCGCACAATAGCCCGGCCGTATCCACCACTACAAGGAGATGCCATGACCACCCCCGTCAATCCGATCCCTCCCGGCATGCATTCCATCACGCCGCACCTGGTCTGCGCCGGCGCGGCCGAGGCTATCGAGTTCTACAAGAAAGCATTCGGCGCCAACGAGGGCGGACGCCTGGCCGGCCCCGACGGCAGGCTGATGCATGCCCACCTCACCATCGGCGACTCCAGCCTGATGCTGGTCGACGAAATGCCGGAATGGAAGTGCCTGGGGCCGAAGGCGCTGGGCGGCTCGCCGGTGACCATCCACTTGTATGTGAAGGATGCCGACGCGGTGTTCGCCCAGGCGGTGGCAGCCGGCGCCGAACCGACCATGCCGGTGGCCGACATGTTCTGGGGCGACCGTTACGGGCAGGTGGTCGATCCCTTCGGGCACAAGTGGTCGATTGCGACGCACGTGCGCGACCTGACGCCGGAACAGATTGCCAAGGGTGCTCAGGACGCCAACTGTGGCGAGGCGGGCCAATGAGCGGGCCAATAGCGAGCCAATAAGCGGGCAACTAAGCACGCAGGCGCGTCACCATAAAAAACGCCGGCATCGCGCCGGCGTTTTGTTTTCCCGGGAAGGCCCAAGATCAATCGCGGAAGTTGTTGAACTCCAGCGGGATGTCCTTCACGTCCTTGCGCAGCAGGGCCATCGCCGCCTGCAGGTCATCGCGCTTGGCGCCGGTGATGCGCACCGCGTCGCCCTGGATGCTGGCCTGCACCTTCATCTTGCTGTCCTTGATGATGCGCACGATTTTCTTGGCGTCGTCGCTCTCGATGCCGTTCTTGACCTTGATCACCTGCTTGACCTTGTCGCCGCCGATCTTCTCGATCTTGCCTTCGTCGAGGAAGCGCACGTCGACGTTGCGCTTGGTCATCTTGTTGGTCAGCACGTCGCGAACCTGGCTGAGCTGGAAATCGGAGTCGGCAAAAGCGGTCAGTTCGCGTTCCTTTTGCTCGACGCGGGCATCGGTGCCCTTGAAGTCGAAGCGGGTCGAGATTTCCTTGTTGGCCTGCTCGACGGCATTCTTCACTTCGACCAGGTTGGCTTCGCAGACGGTATCAAAAGAGGGCATGGCTTTATCCTTTTATTCTTGCAGCCGGAGGGATCCGGCATTACGACCGTGATTTTAGCGGACTCCCCGCGTCGCGGCTATCGCAGGCCCGCTGACAGACGATTTCGGGCAGCGGCGGCAGGGCGGGGCGAGGGGGCGATATAATCCATGCCCTATGTCTTCGCTAGCCCTACAACACGACTTTTCCCTGCGCGCGCTCAATACCTTCGGCATCGAGGCGCGCGCCCGGGCCTACCTGCCGGTGGACGGCGCCGACACGCTGCGCGCCGTACGCGACGATGCCGCACTGGCCGCCTTGCCGCGCCTGGTGTTGGGTGGCGGCAGCAACCTGCTGTTGACGCAGGACTTCGCCGGGCTGGTGCTGCACATGCGCGGCGCCGGAATCGAAGTGATCGGCAACGATGAAGACTTCACCTACGTGCGCGCCGCTGCCGGCGAAAACTGGCATGCCTTCGTCCAGTGGACGCTGGCGCACGGACTGGGCGGCCTGGAAAATCTGTCGTTGATACCCGGCAGCGTGGGCGCTGCGCCGATCCAGAACATCGGCGCCTATGGCATCGAGGTCAAGGATCGCTTCCATTGCCTGCGCGCTTTCGATTTTGCGTCCGGCGAGGTGCTCACGCTGGATCGCGCGGCTTGCCGCTTCGGTTATCGCGACAGCGTGTTCAAGCATGAGCTGCGCGATCGCGCGGTGGTGCTGGACGTCACCTTCGCCCTGCCCAGGCAGTGGCAGGCCAACGCCAACTACGCCGACGTGGCGCAGGCCCTGCAGGAGAAGGGCTTTGGCGACGGCGTGCAACCCACTCCGCGCGACATCGCCGACGCCGTCATCGCCATCCGCAGCCGCAAGTTGCCCGATCCGGCAAAGATCGGCAACGCCGGCAGTTTCTTCAAGAATCCCATCGTCAGTGCGCAGCAGCGTGACGCCTTGCTGTCGCAGCATCTGGGGCTGGTCAGCTATCGCCAGGATGACGGCAGCTACAAGCTGGCCGCCGGCTGGCTGATTGACCGTTGCGGCTGGAAGGGCAAGACCATGGGCGCGGCCGGCGTCTACGACAAGCAGGCGCTGGTGTTGGTCAACCATGGCGGCGCCAGCGGGGCGGACATTGCCCAACTGGCCAAGGCGATCCAGGATGACGTAATGCTCAAGTTCGGCGTGGCGCTGGAGCCGGAGCCGGTGTTCATCTGATTTTCCTGCGGACGCTAGCTAGCGTCGTTCAACTGGCGTCGAGGCGCGGCAAACGCCACTGAATTCCTTCTTTCGCAGGAACGACAAGTAGCAGCGGAACTCGAATCGATGGAAGTCTTGTCTAGCCCCCCAAGTGTCGTTCCTGCGAAAGCAGGAACCCAGTGTCTTTCAGCTCCCGCCACCGGAAGCGGATTCGTCCTGCGCCGGGGATGATGTCTGTTCCCGGCCACGCCCGACTGTTTTTCACCCAATAAAAAACGCCGGTCGAAACCGGCGTTTTTCTTTTCCACAGGAGCAGGACGATCAGCCGTAGTGGCAGACGTAGTCCACGGTCTCGGTCACTTCGATGTCGAACGACGAGTTGCCCGGGACGCTGAACTGGGTGCCGGCGCCGTAGGTGTTCCAGGCTTCTTCGCCCTTGAGGCGGATACGGCAGCTGCCGCTGACGATTTCCATGATCTCAGGGGAGGCGGTGCCGAAGTTCAGAGAGGAGGGCAGGATCACGCCCAGGGTCTTCTTGGTGCCGTCGGCGAACAGCACGGTGTGCGAGACGCACTTGCCGTCGAAGTAGACGTTGCCCTTTTTCAGGACGGTGACGTTGTCGAATTGAATGCTCATCCAGGTGCTTTCAGATAGTCGATTGAGGGCGATTGCGCGATTACTTCGAATCCTTGTCCAGCAGCGGCAGCGACACTGCGGTGCTGTTGTCCAGCAGGCCGGTGCTCTGGTAGATCGCCAGCTTCTGACGGGTGTCGGTGATGTCCAGGTTGCGCATGGTCAGTTGGCCGATGCGGTCGGTCGGGGTGAAGGCGCCTTCGCCCTTTTCCATGGTCAGGCGTTCCGGCTGGTAGGTCAGGTTCGGCGACTCGGTGTTCAGGATCGAGTAGTCATTGCCGCGACGCAGCTCGACGGTCACTTCGCCGGTGATGGCGCGCGCCACCCAGCGCTGGGCGGTTTCGCGCAGCATGATGGCCTGCGAGTCGAACCAGCGGCCCTGGTACAGCAGGCGGCCCAGCTTGCGGCCGTTGTCGCGGTATTGCTCGATGGTGTCTTCGTTGTGGATGCCGGTGATCAGGCGCTCGTAGGCGATGAACAGCAGCGCCAGGCCAGGGGCTTCGTAGATGCCGCGGCTCTTGGCTTCGATGATGCGGTTCTCGATCTGGTCGCTCATGCCCAGGCCGTGACGGCCGCCGATCTTGTTGGCTTCCATGATCAGGTCGGTCATGTTGGCGAAGGTCTTGCCGTTGAGCGCGACCGGGCGGCCTTCTTCAAAGCGCACGGTAACGGTCTCGGCCTTGACTTCGACGTCGTCGCGCCAGAACGCCACGCCCATGATGGGCTGCACGATCTTGATGCCGCTGTTGAGGAACTCCAGGTCCTTCGCTTCGTGGGTCGCGCCCAGCATGTTGGAGTCGGTCGAGTAGGCCTTTTCCACCGACATCTTGTAGTCGAAGCCGGACTTGATCATGAACTCGGACATTTCCTTGCGGCCGCCCAGTTCGTTGATGAAGGTGTTGTCCAGCCAGGGCTTGTAGATCTTCAGGTTGGGGTTCACCAAGAGGCCGTAGCGGTAGAAGCGCTCGATGTCGTTGCCCTTGAAGGTGCTGCCGTCGCCCCAGATGTCGACGTTGTCTTCACGCATGGCGGCCACCAGCATGGTGCCGGTCACGGCGCGGCCCAGCGGGGTGGTGTTGAAGTAGGTCACGCCGGCGGTGGAGATGTGGAAGGCGCCGCTTTGCAGCGCGGCGATGCCTTCGTTGGCCAGCTGTTCGCGGCAGTCGATCAGGCGCGCCAGTTCGGCGCCGTACTGCATCGCCTTCTTCGGGATGGCGTCGTAATCCGGCTCGTCAGGCTGTCCCAGGTTGGCGGTGTAGGCGTAGGGGATGGCGCCTTTCTGGCGCATCCAGGTCAGCGCGGCGCTGGTGTCTAAGCCGCCCGAGAAGGCGATGCCGACTTTTTGTTGGACCGGAACGGATTGCAGGATGTTGGACATGATCTTGACGTTGCGATGGTGTTGATGTGACTTGGAGTGGCGAACGGCGGGTTCAGTCGAACTTGCCGTGCACCAGGTATTCGAGCAGGGCCTTCTGGACGTGCAGGCGGTTTTCCGCCTCTTCCCAGACTACCGACTGCGGGCCGTCGATTACCTCGGCGGCGACTTCCTCGCCGCGGTGCGCCGGCAGGCAGTGCATGAACAGCGCGTCCTTCTTGGCGCGCGCCATCTTGGGGCCGTCCACGATCCAGCCGTCGAAGGCTTGCAGGCGGGCGTTGTTCTCGGCCTCGAAGCCCATGCTGGTCCACACGTCGGTGGTGACCAGATCGGCATCCTGGCAGGCATCGGACGGGTTGGCGAAGAACGTGTAGTTCTTGTTGCCCGGCGTGACCTGCGCGGGATCGATGTCGTAGCCCTTGGGGGTGGAGACGTTGACGTGGAAGCCGAACACCTCCGCCGCCTGCAGCCACGAGTACAGCATGTTGTTGGCGTCGCCGACCCAGGCCACGATCTTGCCCGTGATGGAGCCGCGATGTTCGATGTAAGTGAACACGTCGGCCAGCACCTGGCAGGGATGCTGCTCGTTGGTCAGGCCGTTGATCACCGGCACGCGCGAATGCGCGGCGAAGCGTTCGATGATTTCCTGACCGTAGGTGCGGATCATGATCACGTCGCACATGCGCGACATCACCTGCGCCGCATCTTCCACCGGTTCGCCGCGGCCCAGCTGGCTGTCGCGCGTGTTCAGGTAGATTGCGGCGCCGCCCATCTGGTGCATGCCGGCCTCGAAGGACAGGCGGGTGCGGGTCGAGTTCTTCTCGAACACCATGACCAGCGTGCGGTCTGCGAGCGTGTGGTGGGGTTCGTAATTCTTGAACTTACGTTTGATCACACGAGAACGTTCGATCACGTATTCGTATTCATCAAGCGTAAAGTCGGAAAACTGAAGGTAGTGTTTGATTGCCATAAATAAAAACGGCGGCCAGTTGGCACCTGCCGCCGGTCATTTGTAACTCGTTAGATTATAAGGGTTTTGAGCCAAAAAGATACCCACGGCTTTCCCTGGGGAAACTGTCGCATGACGCGGGAGCTTGCCGCGCAATTCGGCGCAATGCATTGCCAAAAGACAAACTCTCCGAATTTGTATCGACCCGCTCTCTTGGGCGTGACGAGGTCGCGCTGAACGGATTGCGATTAACTGATGTTATCCGCATCGGCGCCGTCTATCGATGCGAATTGTTCTCATTTGCCAACCTAGAATTGCGCTCCGCTTTTCTGTCCAAGGTAGGCACGACATGTTTTCTCAGCAGCTCCCTCGCCCATTCTATCCCCAGCGTGCACCACATGCGCAAGGCGCGCGATCGGCTCGCCATGCTCGGCTGCGCGCCTTGCCGCTGGCGCTGTGCGCCGTCTTCGGCGCTCCTGCGTTGTATGCCGCCGAAGGCGGCGACAACAACAGCCTGCCCGCCGTCGAAGTGCGCAGCGAGCGCAGCCACTATGATCCGCGGCCCGGCAAGGTCGCCACGGCCACGCGTACCGCCGTCGATGTGCGTGAGGTGCCGCAGACCATCGACAGCGTCAGCGTGGAGCAGGTGGCGTCGTATGGCGGGCGCACTCTGGCCGATGCGCTAAGTGGCGTGCCGGGAATATCGAACATATCAGACACCAGATTCGACACTTTCAGAATCCGCGGTTTTTCCAGCACGAATGACTTGATGCTTGATGGCATTCGCGACGACATGCAATACATACGCGGATTGGGGAATATTGAGCGGGTGGAAGTGCTCAAGGGGCCGGCTGCCGTGTTGTATGGACGAGGCAGTGGCGGTGGTGTTATCAATCGCATCAGCAAGCAACCCGGCGTCGATGTCTCCAGCAGCGCGAGTTTGACTGCTGGTAGCTATGGCCGGATCGGTTCTGCCGTCGATATCAATCGTGTCATCAACGACGAATGGGCGGTGCGCCTCAACGCAGGTCGGGAACATGCTGATAGTTTTCGTAATGGTGTCGACAGTACGCGCCAATATCTCGCGCCATCCGTGAAGTGGGATAACAAGACCAGCAGTTGGCTGCTACAGGCGGAGTATGGAGAATTTGATCGGGTTCCTGATCGGGGGCTGCCAGCCATTAGAGGCGCCAACGGCAAGCTCAGTTTGCCGCCGGCAGCCATCGAAACGACGTATGGCCGTTTCGGACGCGACTACATCAAAGATACCAATGTCCGGTTGCGCTCGATCTTTACGCACAAACTCAATCCTGATTGGGAAATCCGTCATGTGATCAGCCTGATGAATGTCGATAGTCCGTTCGATAACACCTACGTTAACGGCGCAGGAACCGGTACTTATCCGAATTATCAGGCGCCGCGCACACGGTTCCAGCAAGATCTGTTTCAACGTAATCTGCAATCCAATCTGGAGCTGGAAGGCAAGTTCAATACGGCTGCGGTGGCGCATCAGATTCTTGCTGGCCTTGAATATGGCAAGCAAAATCGCGATTCGCGATTACGGCAATATTCCTTAGCACCTTCAACGATATCGGTGCTTGCGCCCAATAACAATATCGGTAGCGGCGGAGTTCTATCGTCGGATTCCAGAGCTGCCTATGATGCGCGTTCTTATTCTGTTTATGGACAGGATCTGATCAAGTTTAATCCTCAACTTACTCTGCTGGCAGGGTTGCGTTGGGATAGCTATGAAGTCGATTATCGTTCAGTCAGGGTTGGTGCTCTGCCTATGCAGGCCCGGCGCTCAACGCCATCGGTATTGAGTCCGCGCGCGGGCCTGGTCTGGACACCGGTTGCCGATCACAGTTTTTATCTGTCATATAGCAAGAACTTTTCACCGTTCGGTGGTGAATTGCTGGGCCAAAATGCCAACCGTACCAACGTCGGTGTTGGGCCTCAATACAGTCGCCAATACGAAGCCGGTGTAAAGAGTGATTGGATCAATAGAACAATCAGTACCACGTTATCGGTGTTTCAGCTCGATCTCTACAATCGCAGGGCGCTGGTGTCCAGCAATCCGGATGTGTATGTGGTCAATGGCCTTGAGCGCAATCGAGGTGTGGAGCTGAGTGTAAATGGTGAGCTGGCGCGCGACTGGTTTATTCGTAGCGGCTTTGCGGTACAGAACGCGAGGTTGGTCGAGACTCAGGCGAGCGAAGCAAATCTCAAGGGCAATCGATCTACGGGGGTGGCGCAGAAAAACGGCAACATTTTCATTGGTTACGCACCGGTACAAGGATTCTTTGCCGAGACAGGTCTGGTCTATGAAGGGCCACGTTATGTCGATCGTAACAATTTGCTTGCCTTGCCGGGCTATACGCGGTGGGATGGCAAAATCGGATACCGTTTCCCTCAGGTAGAGCTTACGCTGGCAGTGACCAATCTTGCCGATCGCAAGTACTATTCGACCTCAACCGATGTGAGTCAGATCGTGCCTGGTTCTCCGCGTAGTGCGTACCTGTCGGCGTCTTACAGATTCTAAGTTGTCACTGCAAACAATAAAAAAACCGCTCGTATTTGAAGCGGTTTTTTTATGAGGGGAAACAGAGAATTAATATAATTTTTGCGACGACTCATGCACCAGCTGCGCATACAGCTGGTGCCGCAGGCCGGCGATCTCGCCAGCCTGAACCGCCTCCAGCACGGCGCAGCCCGGTTCGCTCAGGTGGTGGCAGTTGTAGAAGCGGCATTTGCCGAGGTAGGGCGTGAAGTCGCGGAAGGCGCGCTCCAGCATGCCTTCGGAGAGCTGGTAGAGGCCGAACTCCTGGAAGCCGGGCGAATCGATGATGCTGGCTTCACCCTCCATCTGGTACAGGCGGGTGAAGGTGGTGGTGTGCTTGCCGGTGTCGAGCGCAGCCGAGATTTCGCGCACGGCGATGTCGGCGTCAGGGATGATCAGGTTAATCAGCGAGGACTTGCCCATGCCCGACTGCCCGATCAGGATGGTGCTCTTGCCGTGCAGCAGTGGCATGAAGGCCGCGCGCGCCTCTTCAGGTTGGGTGGTGGCCGACACCTCGTGCACCGGGTAGCCCAGGCGCGCATACACCTGCAGGCGCTCGCGCGTCTTCGGCAGCGCTTCGGTGATGTCGGTCTTGTTCAGGATCAGGTGCGGCGAGACGCCGGCCGATTCCGCCGCCACCAGCGAGCGCGACACCAGGTCGTCCGAGAAGCTGGGCTCGGTCGCCACCACGATGAAGAGCTGGTCGACGTTGGCCGCCAGCAGTTTGGACTTGTACTGGTCGGAGCGATACAGCAGGGTCTTGCGGTCGTCGATGGACTCCACCACGCCCTGGTTGGGCGAGGTGCGGGCGAAGCGGATGCGGTCGCCCACGGCGACGTCGCTCTTCTTGCCGCGGGTGACGCATTGCAGTTTCTGCTCGCCGGCCTGGACAAGATAATGCCGCCCGTGGGCGGCAATCACCAGGCCGGATTCGAGTGCGCCGGCCGCCTGGCGCGGCGCGGCGTGGGATTTCTTGGAGGCCATCAGGATGCGTTGCGTTGGGCGAACACGGCGTCGACCTTGGCCGCGCAGATGAAGTCGTTGATCGAGAGGCCGCCTTTACCGTCGTTGACGCTGTGGGTGTCGAACTTCACGCCGCAGCGGTTGTAGCTCACAGCCAGGTCGGGATGGTGGTCTTCGGCGTGGATGATCCAGGCGATCGCGTTGACGAAGGCCAGGGTCTGGTAATAGTCCTTGAAGGCGAAGCTGCGCGCCAGCTTGCCGCCGTCGATCTTCCACTCGGGCAGGGCGGCGATGTGTTGTGCAATGGCGGCCTCGTCCAGCGCCGTGACCTGATGGGCGCAGCGGCTGGTGGCCAGTGTGTTTGCGGTGATGCTCATGGGTTCTCCTTGGTTCCGGTTGCGGCGGGTTGCGGTGCCTGTCTTCAGGTGGACCGCCGCAGCCGGAACATGTTCATGGTTGGGCCGGTCAGTGGCCCGCGGCGCCTTGCGCCAGGTTCAGCCGGCCGATGCGCAGCGCCGCCGGCGGGTGTGAGTCGTAGAAGGCCGAGTGCAGCGGATCGGGCGTCAGGGTCGAGGCATTGTCTTCGTAGAGCTTGACCAGCGCCGAGACCAGGTCCTGCGCATTGGTGTGCTGTGCCGCGAAGGCGTCGGCCTCGAACTCATGCTTGCGCGAAGTCAGCGAAGACAGCGGCGAGAGCAGGAAGGTGAAGATCGGCAGCGCCAGCATGAACAAGATCAGCGCCATGCCGTCGTTGCTGCCGAACAGCAGCGGGTTCACGCCCAGGCCGGTGTAGAACCAGACCTGGCCCTTCAGGTAACCCAGCAGCGCCAGGAAACCCAGCGAGATGGCGAACATCACCACCACGCGCTTGACGATGTGCTTGAGCTTGAAGTGGCCCAGCTCGTGCGCCAGCACCGCCTCGATCTCGTGCGGCGCAAGACGCGCCAGCAGGGTGTCGAAGAACACGATGCGCTTGCCCGAACCGAAGCCCGAAAAATATGCATTGCCGTGCGCGCTGCGCTTGGAGCCGTCCATCACGAACAGACCCTTGGAGGCGAAGCCGACGCGGGTCATCAGGTTCTCGATACGGCTGCGCAGGCTGTCGTCCTCCAGCGCGGTGAATTTGTTGAACAGCGGGGCGATGAAGCTGGGGTAGATCACCAGCATCAGCAGCTGGAAGGCGCACAGCACGGCCCAGGCGTAGAACCACCACAGTGCGCCGGCCTTGCTCATCAGCGTCAGCACCACCCACAGCAGCGGCAGGCCGATCACCGCGCCCACCAGCGACTGCTTGATCATGTCGCTGAAGAACAGCGCGCGGGTCATCTTGTTGAAGCCGAAGCGGGTTTCCAGCTTGAACTGGCGGTAATAGTCGAAGGGCAGGTCGACCAGGCCGGAGATGATGCCGAAGGCCGCCACCAGCCCGATCTGGTACCACATGTCGGGGCCGCCGGTCCAAGCCAGCAGCAGGCTGGACAGCGCCTGCAGGCCGCCCAGCAGGGTGAAGGCGATCAGCACGGCGGCGTTGACCAGCAAGGTCACCAGGCCGAACTTGGTGCGCGCGACCGTATAGTCGGCCGCCTTCTGGTGGGCCGACAGCGGGATTTTCTCGGTGAATTCGGCCGGCACCGCGGCCCGGTGCGTCAGCACGTGGCGGATGTGGCGCGAGGCGAGCCAGAAGCGGACCGCCAGGCTCAAGGCCAGGAAGGCGACGAACAAAACCGAAAACGTAAGTGAAGACATTCTTTCCCTGTGCGAAAATGGCGGAGGTTCAATGCCGGCCCGCCTCCGGGACATCCGGGACGGTGCTGCGCAGCAGGACGCCGAATCCGGCTCCGGGTCCAATCCGACCCTGCGACCCGGGATCATTCCCG
Organism: Herbaspirillum sp. LeCh32-8; assembly: GCF_017814915.1. GTDB lineage: Bacteria > Pseudomonadota > Gammaproteobacteria > Burkholderiales > Burkholderiaceae_D > Herbaspirillum. Next base: position 38,353 of record NZ_JAGIPZ010000007.1, read on the forward strand.
ACAGCAAGCGCAAGCTAGCAAACGAACAAACAGCAGATGGGGTGCGTTACCCCTACGTCAATAAGGAAGAATTATGTCACAAGCCGCCGACGCCAACGCCGGGCAAGTCCCCGCCGTGCCGGTCCGTCCGAATGAATTGAACCTGATCTGGGTCGATATGGAGATGACCGGGCTGGATCCGGACAACGATCGCATCATCGAAGTGGCGGTGGTGGTCACCGATTCCCAGCTCAACGTGCTGGGCGAAGGCCCGGTGCTGGCGATCCACCAGTCCGACGAGATCCTCAACGGCATGGATGCCTGGAACAAGGGCACCCACGGCCGTTCCGGCCTGATCGACCGCGTCAAGGCCTCGACCGTGACCGAAGCCGACGCCGAGAAGGCGATCATCGAGTTCCTGAAGAAATACGTGCCGGCCGGCAAGTCGCCCATGTGCGGCAACTCGATCTGCCAGGACCGTCGCTTCATGGTGCGCGGCATGCCCAAGCTGGAAGAGTTCTTCCACTACCGCAACCTGGACGTGTCCACGCTGAAGGAACTGTGCAAGCGCTGGAAGCCGGAAATCGCCACCGGCTTCAAGAAGCGCCAGATGCACACGGCCCTGGCCGACATCGTCGAGTCCATCGAAGAACTGAAGTACTACCGCGAGCACTTCATCAAGGAATGAGGCGCAAGCGAGGCAGGGCTGCAAGGCTTTGTCTCCGCTGAGCGAAAGCAAATGAAAACGGCGCGCTGGCATCAAGCTGGCGCGCCGTTTTTTCGTCAATCCGGCAACGCCTCCGTCATCCCGGCGCAGGCCTGGATCCAGCGTCTTTCGTTGCGATCAACAGGCATTGGAGAGACGCGCCGAACGACACTGGGTTCCTGCTTTCGCAGGAACGACAGGCAGCGGACTTGTAACGATAGTTGGCTGGCGCGTGGGGAAGCTACTTATCAAGAACCGGGACAAGGAGCGTGAGGCAGCTGATAGGGGGAGGCATTGACGACCTCTTGCGCGTCGTCCCTGCGAAAGCAGGGACCCAGCGTCGTTAGCTCTGTCTCACAACACCGGAGACGCGTTGCTTTCCGGCTTATTCCTCGCCGTCCGCCCCGCAGCACTTCTTGTACTTCTTGCCGCTGCCGCAAGGGCACGGATCGTTGCGGCCGACCTTGGGCGCGTCGCGCTGCACCTGTTCCACGGCCGACTTGCGCTTGGGCGCCCAGTAGCGGTGGAGATGCGGAATGGCCGACTCGATCTCGATGGCCAGCTTGTGGGTCTTGACCGGGTCGTCGACCAGCTTGGTTTCCTCTTCCTCCAGCTCGTCCGAGCCGAGCAGGTAGATCGGGCGCATCAGCGGCGCCAGGTCGGAATGGAAGACCTCGTCCCATTGCTGGGCGCGCAGCTGGATGCCTTCCCAGAAGCCCCAGGCCCAGGCCTCGGCGTCCAGCAGCGGCTTGCCTTCATGCTCGCGCTCGCAGAACAGCGGTTCGTATTCCTTGGGCGCCACTTCGAAGGTGATGGCGATCTCGTTCATGGTGCGAGCGATCAGGCTGCTGATGCGCTCGGCTTCCTTGCCGTTCTTGAACTTGGGCGTGTCTTCCGGGCGGCTGCCCCAGACGCGCGGCAGCCATTCGGCCATCAAGACTTCTTGCGGGCCGATCGCCAGCGCGGTCAGGTAACCGTGCAACGTGTCCATGGTCATGACATCGTCGGCGCAGCGGTCGGACAGGAGGAAATCGTCGAGTTCGTCGAACTCGGCGTCGGAAAGGGGCTGGTCGAGGTGCATGATGGTTAATTGCTGATGCCAAAAGCGGAAGTTTAATGGGATTCGGCCAGCCGTGCGAGCATTGTCAGCTTGTCCACACGCCCAGGCGCGGCCGCAGGACCGTTCTGACACACTGAGGTCACCGCCCGGACAGTACAATACGGGGATGACAGAATTCGCCAGCTCCATCCCCGACGCCGACACCTTCGCCACGCTTTCCCCCGATACCGTGCTCGATGCGCTGGACGCGGTCGGCTTGTATGGCGACGGCCGCCTGCTGGCCCTGAACAGCTATGAAAACCGCGTCTATCAGGTCGGGATGGAAGACGGCCCGCCGGTGGTGGCCAAGTTCTACCGTCCGCAACGCTGGAGCGACGCCCAGATCCTGGAAGAACACGCGTTCTCGCAACAGCTGGCCGACGCCGAAGTGCCGGTGGTGCCGGCCATGGCGCTGGAAGGCGGCGCGACATTGCACCGTCATGCGGGCTTTCGCTTTACCGTATTTCAACGTCACGGCGGCCGCGCCCCCGAGCTGGACAATCCGGACACGCTGGAATGGATGGGCCGTTTCATCGGCCGCATCCACGCCGTCGGCGCGCAGCAGCCGTTCGTGCAGCGCCCGGCGCTGGACATCGCCACCTTCGGCGAGGCGCCGCGCGACTGGCTGCTGGCCCATGACTTCATCCCGATGGATGTGCTGAGCGCCTACCGGAGCACGGTGCAGCAAGCGCTGGACGGCGTGCGCCGCTGCTTCGAGCGCGCCGGCGACATCAGGACATTGCGCCTGCATGGAGACTGCCACGTCGGCAACGTGCTGTGGACCGACGCCGGCCCGCACTTCGTCGACTTCGACGACAGCCGCAGCGGCCCGGCGGTGCAGGACCTGTGGATGCTGCTCTCGGGCGAGCGGGGCGACATGGTGCGCCAGCTGGCCGACCTGCTGGCCGGCTACGAGAGCTTCTGCGAATTCGAGCCGCGCGAGCTGTACCTGATCGAGGCCCTGCGTACGCTGCGCCTGATCCATTACTCGGCCTGGCTGGCGCGACGCTGGGACGACCCGGCGTTCCCGACGGCCTTCCCCTGGTTCAACACCCAACGTTATTGGCAGGACCGCATCCTGGAGCTGCGCGAGCAGATCGCGCTGATGGACGAGCCGCCGCTGTGGCCGGTCTGAACCTGAACGAAGAGAACAAGATCACACATGAAGAACGAGAAGACACGCTGCGGCTGGGTCAACCTGAACAACCCGATCTACGTCAGCTATCACGATGAGGAGTGGGGCGTGCCCTGCCACGACGAGACCCGGCTGTTCGAGATGCTCAACCTGGAGGGCGCGCAGGCCGGCCTGTCGTGGGAGACCGTGCTCAACAAGCGCGAGAGCTATCGCGCCGCCTTCGACAACTGGGACGCGCGCAAGATCGCCCGTTACGACGAGCGCAAGGTGGCCGAGCTGCTGGCCAACCCCGGCATCGTGCGCAACCGCCTGAAGGTGGCCGCCGCCATCACCAACGCGCGCAGCTACCTGACGCTGTGCGACGAGGTGGGCGGCCTGGATCCCTACCTGTGGGGTTTCGTCGGCGGCAAGCCGGTGCGCAATACATGGAAGTCGTTGTCCGAGTGTCCGGCCAAGACGCCGCTGTCGGACGCCTTGTCCAAGGATCTGGCCAAGCGCGGCTTCAAGTTCGTCGGCTCCACCATCATCTACGCCTACATGCAAGGCATCGGCATGGTGGATGACCATGTGCAGGACTGCCATCGCCATGGCCGCAAGCACGCCTGAGCCGGCGGCCCGGCTCGCCGGATGGTTTAAACTCGCTGCTTGCGCCGTCCCGCCACGGCGCAGCCACAGATACATGATGCGGCCTGGCGCCAGCCCGGCCGCTTGAAGTTTGGGAGTCGCATGATTTTCGTCAAATGGTTCGGCTGGTCGGTGCTATGGCTGCTGCCGCTGGTCTTGAGGACCGTCATCTCCGCGCTGGCGCGCAAGTCGCCGCTGGGCGGCCGCGGCGCCATCCGCGTCTGGGTCGGCAGCCTGTTGCTGCTGTGCTCCAGCGCCGCCATCGAGTCGCTGCTGCGCGCGCAGATCAACACCGCTGACGGCGACGACGACGGCGCGCGCGCCGACATGCTCGGTTTTGCGCTGATGCAGGCGCTGGCCGGCAAGGTCAGCAAGCCGGTCGCCGTGCTGCTGATGTTCGCGCTGGCCTTGCTGGGCTTGAAGTGGCTGGTGGGCTCGATGTTCAGCCGCGGTCCGAGGACCGAGCACGATGAGCATCATCCGGAGCTCGATCTCTCCCCGCGTCGCGGCAGTATCGAGAGCGAACGCGTGCGCATGGCCGGCAGCGGCAAGCGCTTCGGCGGCAACGAGCGCCTGTCCGCCACGCCCCGCGTGCCGACCATGCAGCGTACACCGCCGCCGCCGCGCGCAGGCTCGGCGCATGCAGGGTCGGGACATGCCTCTTCGCCGTTCGGGCCGAAGCAGCCCAATCGGTTCTCCGGTCCCACCGAGCGGGTGAGCGACGGCCAGGCGCGCGAAGATTGGCAGGTGCCCCTGTCGTCGTTGAACCGCAGCGGCGGCGCCCAAGGCGGCAAATGGCCGGCCCTGAAGTCGGGCACTGCCGGCGCTACGGGCGCGCCCGCGCGTCCCGAGTCGGAATGGGCTGCCTTCGAAACCCTGCGCCCGACCGAGGCCATGCTGGCGCGCGCCGCCGCCAGCAGCGCCATCTCGGCTGCCAGCGCCGCTGCCAACGCCAGCCTGTCGCGCGCCAGTCAGCCGGAGCCTGCCGCCCAGCATATCCCGCCCTCGATCGCACGCGTGGCGCAAGGGCAGCCCGCGCCGGCGCAGGCCACGCGCAGCATCCGCATCAGCAGCGTGGGTCGCGCCGCGCGCCAGGCGCCCGAGGTCGGCGCGCCGGGCGCACCTGCAGACACGATCCCGACGCGCCTGATGCGCTCGCTGCAGCAAGCGGCGGGGTACAAGGACGAAGCAGTCCAACCCGACATTGCGCCTGCCGCGCCTGTCGCTCCTGTGCAATCTGCTCAATCTGTTCTGCCGCCGTCTTTTGCCGAGCCTGCCAGCCCCTTCATTGAGCCAACACCGCAAGCGGCTCCGGTGGAGCCATCGGCGCCGAGCGTACCGATGGAAGCACTCCGGGCAATGCAGTCGGACATGCCGCCTCCGGTGGAGACCTCGGCCTTCTCTCCCGAGCAAGAGCTGCCGCTGGAAACACCAGCCGAGCCGCAGGCAAACGTCTTCGATGCACCGCAAATCGAGTCGGCCGCGCCCGTCGAGCCTGTCGCCCCGATCATGCCTGCCACGCCCACCGGTTACACCGCGCCTTGGTTCGATATGCTGGACGATCCGGAGCCTGCGGTTGAGGTGCAGCCTGCAGCGGCACCCGTGATCGCGCCCGCAGCTGCGCCGACCTCCCTGTTCGACGAAGAGCCGCAGCCGTCAGCGCCGCCGCAAGCGCCGGCGTTCACTGTGCGTGCGCCCGAGCAGGCCGCGCCGGCTTCCGTACAACCGGTGCCGGCGTACGAGTACGAAGAGCCTGAGCCCTACGTCGACATCCCGCTGCCCTCGCTGGAATTGCTGGATGAGGTGGCCGAGGCCGCGATCGAGGTCGATGCCGAACAGCTGCAGGAAACCGGCCGCCTGATCGAGCAGCGCCTGAAGGAATTCAAGGTGCCGGTCGCCGTGCTGGGCGCCGAGGCCGGCCCGGTGATTACCCGTTTCGAGGTCGAGCCTGCGCAAGGCGTGCGCGGGGCCCAGGTGGTGAACCTGATGAAGGACTTGTCGCGCGCGCTGGGCCTGACCTCGATTCGCGTGGTCGAGACCATCCCCGGCAAGACCTGCATGGGCCTGGAGCTGCCCAATGCGCGCCGGCAGATGATCAAGTTGGCCGAGATTGTGCGCTCCGAGCCTTACCGCAAGTCGTCGTCGCTGTTGACCATCGCCATGGGCAAGGACATCACCGGCAAGCCGGTGGTAACTGACCTCGCGCGTGCGCCGCACATGCTGGTGGCCGGCACCACCGGTTCGGGCAAGTCGGTGGCGATCAACGCCATGATCCTGTCGCTGCTCTACAAGGCCACGCCTGACGAAGTACGCCTGATCATGATCGACCCCAAGATGCTGGAGCTGTCGATCTACGAAGGCATTCCGCACCTGCTGGCGCCGGTGGTGACCGACATGCGCGAAGCCGCGCACGCGCTGAACTGGGCGGTGGACGAGATGGAGCGCCGCTACAAGAAAATGTCCAAGCTGGGCGTGCGCAACCTGGCCAGCTACAACCAGAAGATCGCCGACGCCCACGCGCGCGGCGAGAAGATCCCCAACCCCTTCAGCCTGACGCCGGACGCACCGGAGCCGCTGGACAAGCTGCCCACCATCGTGATCGTCATCGACGAGCTGGCCGACCTGATGATGGTGGTCGGCAAGAAGGTGGAAGAGCTGATCGCGCGCCTGGCGCAAAAGGCGCGGGCGGCCGGCATCCACCTGATCCTGGCCACCCAGCGTCCCTCGGTGGACGTGATCACCGGCCTGATCAAGGCCAACATCCCGACCCGCGTGGCCTTCCAGGTGTCCTCCAAGATCGACTCGCGCACCGTGCTCGACCAGATGGGCGCGGAGTCGCTGCTGGGCCATGGCGACATGCTGTTCCTGCCGCCGGGTTCGGGTTACCCGCAGCGCGTGCACGGCGCCTTCGTCTCCGACGACGAAGTGCACCGCGTGGTGGAATACCTGAAGTCCTTCGGCGAGCCGCGCTACATCGAAGAGATCCTCGCGCCGCCGATGGCGGAGGATGCAGCGCAGGGCGACATGTTCGGCGGCGACATGCCCGATCCGGAATCCGACCCGCTGTACGACGAGGCCGTGGCCTTCGTGCTCAAGTCGCGCCGCGCCTCGATCTCGTCGGTGCAGCGCCAGTTCCGCATCGGTTACAACCGCGCCGCGCGGCTGGTGGAACAGATGGAAACGGCCGGCGTGCTGTCGGCCATGTCGCGCAACGGCAGCCGGGATATCCTGGTGCCGCCGTCGGGCGGGGAAGAGTAAATCACGCACGCGCCGTCATCGTTGGAGCGGCGCAGAGTGCAGGCGCGACGGGAAATATCAACGAGCAATCACATACGCGTCGTTCCTGCGAAAGCAGGAATCCAGTGTCGTTCGCTGTGACGCACAGGCGTTTGACAAGCGCGACAAACGCCGCTGGGTCCTGACCTTTGCCAGGACGACAAGCCAAAGGATGGCAAGACGAGGAAGCGGTCAATTTTCCTCCGTCATCCCGGCGCAGGCCGGGATCTAGTGTCGTTTGTCGTGTCTCGCGAGCGTTTGACAAGCGCGACAAACATCGCTGGGCTCCTGCTTTCGCAGGAGCGACGGAGAATGCAGGAGCGACGGGATGAGAGTTATGGTCGGCGGATAGGGCAGTCAGTCAAGCGCAGACATGAAAAAAACGGCGAGCCGGAATCCCGGTTCGCCGTTTTTCATTGGGCGTCGACAGCGCGACGCGCCGGCGCTTCAGCGCATCAGATATCCAGCTGCGTTACCAGCTTGGTATTGATGTAGGCCTCGATCGCCTCGGTGCCGCCTTCGGAACCGTAGCCGCTGTCCTTGATGCCGCCGAACGGCAGTTCCGGCAGCGCCAGGCCCAGGTGGTTGATGGTCAGCATGCCGCTTTCCACGCGCGAGGCCAGCGCGTGCTTGGTGTGCGCCGACTTGGCGAAGGCATAGGCGGCCAGGCCGAAGGGCAGGCGGTTGGCTTCGGCGATCACTTCATCTAGGGTGTCGAAGGAATTGATCAGCGCCAGCGGACCGAACGGCTCTTCATTCATCACACGCGCCGACAGCGGCACATTGGTCAGCACGGTGGGCTGGAAGAAGTAACCCTTGTCGCCGACGCGCTTGCCGCCGGTGCGCAGCTGCGCGCCTTGCGAAACGGCGTCGTCGATCAGCGCTTCCAGCGCCGGGATGCGGCGCTTGTTGGCCACCGGGCCCATGGTGGTGCCGGCGTCGATGCCGTTGCCCACCTTCAGCTGCTCGGCGTAGGTGACGAACTTGTCGACGAAGGCGTTGAAGACGCTCTTCTGCACCAGGAAGCGGGTCGGCGAGACGCACACCTGGCCGGCATTGCGGAACTTGGAGGCGGCCAGGTTCTTGGCGGCGGCGTCGATGTCGGCGTCTTCAAACACCATGGCCGGGGCGTGGCCGCCCAGTTCCATGGTGGCGCGCTTCATGTGCTGGCCGGCCAGCGCGGCCAGCTGCTTGCCCACCGGGGTCGAGCCGGTGAAGGAAATCTTCTTGATCACCGGATGCGGGATCAGGTATTCCGAGATCTCGGCGGGCACGCCGTAGACCAGGTTGATCACGCCGGCCGGCACGCCGGCGTCAGCGTAGGCGCGGATCAGCTCGGCCGGGGAGGCCGGGGTTTCTTCCGGCGCCTTGACGATGATGGAACAGCCGGCCGCCAGCGCGGCCGACATCTTGCGCACCACCTGGTTGAGCGGGAAATTCCACGGTGTGAACGCCGCCACCGGGCCGACCGGCTCCTTGATCACCATCTGGTAAGCGCCCGGCACGCGGGCCGGCACCAGGCGGCCGTATGTGCGGCGAGCTTCTTCGGCGAACCAGTCGATGGTGTCGGCTGCGCCCAGGGTTTCCATCTTGGCTTCGGGCAGGGGCTTGCCTTGCTCCAGGGTCATCAGGCGGGCGATGTCGTCGGCGCGCTCGCGCAGCAGGTTGGCGGCCTTGCGCATGATCTTCGAGCGTTCGAAGGCGGAAATATTGCGCCAGATCTCGAAACCTTTCTGTGCCGCGTCCAGCGCGCGGTCAAGGTCTTCACGCCCGGCGTGGGCGATCTTGCCGATCACTTCTTCGGTGGCCGGGTTGACCACGTCGATGGTGCGGCCGGAGGCGCTGGCGGTCCATTCGCCGTTGATGAAAAGCTGTACGTCCTTATACATGTGCGATCCTCGTTCGTCTGGTTGGGGAATGCCACCGGCGGCGTTTGCGGCGCGGCGCAGGGGGATGCGGCTGTCGGTGTGGTTATTGAGGCAACGTTGCCGTTGTCTTGTGGATGCTGTCTTGTTTGTCGCGGGGACGGTATTTATACCATGCATCGCAGCATCGCGTCTTGCCCCAGGGGCGGTGTGGGCGGGCCTCCGACAGCGCCTTCCGACAAGTGGGTCAGCGCGGCTGTGGCACAGGAACAATCGAAATGGCGCTGGGTCAGACCGGCAGATCAGATGCCAAAGCGAGGCACCCATGAGCAGCCAGACCGACAACTTTCCTACCGGCTTGCCGCCGGTTTCCAGCAAGCAGCGAACACCGGGCGCGGCCACGACGGGCGACGCGTTGGCCGCCGGCGGCGTGGCCGCGGGCGCGGTGCTCAGCGCCGGGCTGGGCATCTGGCTGGGACGCAAACGCAAACAGAAGCTGCAAGCCAGGACACCGGCCGGGCCTATAACGAAGGCAGCGGAAAAGCCTGCCGCAAAGCCCGCTGCAAAGTTCGCAGTGAAAGCGCCGCCGGCCAGGTCTTCATCCCGCATGCGCAATGCTGCCGATCCGGTGCCGCAGGGGATCGAGCGCGCGGTGCGCGTGGCCACGCTGGTGCTGCCGCTGGTGGCGGCCTGGCGCAAGGGCAATGCCAAGGCCCGCGTGAAGTCCCAGGCCGCGGTGCAGGCCGACGGCGGTGCGCCGCGCATCAGCAACATCAGGGCCGACCTGGAACCGGCGCCCTCCGAATACCTGGATCCGGCCGCCGAAGTGAAGATGATCAAAGGCGGCTCGCGCCTGCAGCAGGCCTGGCAAATGACCATGGCCGCCATCAACGCCTGGCTGGACGATTTCGCACCCAGCATGGGCGCCGCCATCGCCTACTACACCATTTTCTCCATCGCACCCATGCTGGTGATCGCCATCGCGGTGGCCGGCATGCTGTTCGGCCATGACGCCGCCCAGGGCGAGATCGTCAACCAGATCCGCGACGTCGTCGGCACCGAAGGGGCGATCGCCATCCAGGGCCTGCTGAAATCGGTCAATCAGCCGCGCGAGGGCATGATCGCCGCAGGGTTGTCGGTCGTGACGCTGGCCATCGGCGCCACTGCGGTGTTCTCCGAGCTGCAGAGCGCGCTGGACCGCATCTGGCGCATCCCGACGGTCAAGCGCAAGAGCGGCATCTGGGCGCTGGCGCGTACGCGCCTGCTGTCCTTCGGCCTGATCCTGGGGCTCGGTTTTCTGCTGATCATCTCGCTGGTGGTGAGCGCCGCGCTGGCGGCGCTGGGGCGCTGGTGGGGCGGCTGGTTCGAGGGCTGGCAGCTGGTGCTGCAGGCGCTCAACTTCGTGCTGTCCTTCGTGGTGTTCTCGACGCTGTTCTCGGTGATCTACAAGTTCATGCCGCGCGTGACGCTGTCGTGGCGCGACGTCTGGATCGGCGCGGTGGCCACCACGGTGCTGTTCATCATCGGCAAGTATCTGATCGGGCTCTACCTCGGCCGCGCCGGCATGACCTCCGGTTTCGGCGCCGCCGGCTCATTCGCGCTGCTGCTGGTGTGGATCTACTACTCGGCGCAGATCTTCCTGTTGGGCGCCGAGTTCACCTGGATCTACGCCAACAATTTCGGCTCGCGCGCGCTGCGCCAGAAACTGGCCGGCGCGCCGGACGACAAGCAGGGCAGCGTGGAGCAGGCGCAGCAAGCCATCGACGCAATCCGTGCCGGCAAGAAAAGCAAGGACGGCTCCGGCCGGCAGGAGCGTTCGCAAAAGGGCTCCGGCGCAGCCTCGACCTGAACACAATCGGCAGGCGCAGCCATCCGCCATCCATCATTTCGTCATTCAAACCAGGAAGGAGCAAACGACATGAAACTCAAAGCCATCCAGATGCTGGCCCTGACTGTAGGCGTATTGGCCGCGTGGTCGCTGCGCAAGGCCATGCGCGAAGGCAATGCCGATATGCCGTCCGCGCTGGGCGACGCCGGCCGCAAGTTGTCCTCCACCCTGCAAGGCGCGGCCGGCGCCATCGTGGATGGTCTTGACGAAGCCGATCCGCCGCGCAACCGCATGCCCTCGGTCGGCGACCTGCCGCCCTGAGCGCGAAGGACACAGGCTCATCAAGAACCGCGAAGGGCAACGGCGGCGGATTCCCACAAACCTGCGCGGCAGGCGCTGATCGTTGTCGTGCGCGCCCTTGCGTAGCATGAGGTCATCATCCCGGAGATCCCCATGCCCACCGACTGGAACGCCATCGCCGTCTACCTGCAACAGCAGCGCCTGCTGCTGGCCTCGGTCGAGTCCTGCACCTCAGGCGAGGTGGCGGCGCGATTGGGGGCGATGGATGCCTCGGCGCGCTGGCTGCAGTGCAGCTTCGTCATCGACGGGCCGGGCGCCGAGCGGCAAGTGCTGGGCGTGGCGCAGACCACACTGCAACGTTTCGGCCGAACCAGCGAAGAGGTTGCGATGGAGGCGGCGATCGCCGCGCTGGATCAGAGCAGCGCCAATTTCGCGCTGGCCAATGTCGGTCATGCTGATTCCGGCCGTGTCTGTTTCGCCTGGGCCATGCTGGCCGCAGGCTGGGTGCGCACTTGTACTGAGACATTGTTGTTTCGCGGCGGCGCCGATGAGGTGCGCCGCATGGTTGCCGACCACGCGGTGGCGCAACTGCCCGCGCGCCATCAGGAGCTGGCGCGTCGCGAACAGGAAGAGCTGCGGCGGCGTTTCGCCTGAAGCCTGAATGCAGCCATTGATCCGGCCGTCCTTCGCCGCATCACGCCAATGCGTTGTTTGTCTTTCTCCCTTCTTCCCCTTTCCGAATGAGGCAGCCATGAAAATGAACGACCGCCACCTTGATGCACCCGTTACCTACGACCCGTCCTACGAGATCCTGGAGCCGGATGAAAAGCAAACCGAGGCCGGCCTGGTCGACGCGCTGACCAGCATTTCGGAGACCGTCTTCAAGCATTCCGATCATGCCCAGCGTGCGGTGCACGCCAAAAGCCACGGCTTGCTGCGCGGCGTGATCGAGGTGTTGCCGAACCTGCCGTCCACGCACGCTCAGGGCATCTTTGCGCAGCCCGGCACGCGGCCCTTGCTGATGCGCTTGTCGACCACGCCGGGCGATATGCTCAACGACAAGGTCTCGACCCCGCGCGGCATGGCGCTGAAGATCGTGGGCGTGGAAGGCGAACGCCTGCCCGGCAGCGAGGGCGATGTCACGCAGGATTTCGTGCTGGTGGACAGCCCGGCCTTTTCCGCCCCGAGCGCAAAGAAATTTCTGGCCAACCTGAAGCTGCTGGCGGCCACCACCGACAAGGCGCCGGAGCTCAAACAAGTGCTCTCGGCGCTGCTGCGCGGCGCCGAACACATGCTGGAATCGGCCGGCAAGCAAAGCGCCACGCTGGTGGCGCTGGGCGGCCACCCGGAGACGCACATCCTGGGCGAAACCTACTTCAGCCAGGCGCCCATTTTGTGGGGGCCGTACATGGCCAAGGTGGCGGTGACGCCGTGCTCGCCCGAGCTGCAGGCCTTGGCCGGCAGTCCGGTCGACCTGAAGGAAAAGCCCGACGGCCTGCGCGACGCGGTCTGTAATTTCTTCGCCGCCAGCGGCGCCGAATGGGAGCTGTGCGTGCAGTTGTGTACGGATCTCGAACGCATGCCGGTAGAAGACGCCGCCGTGCCATGGCCGGAAGAACTGAGCCCCTATGTGCCGGTGGCGCGCATCCGGATCCCGGCGCAGGTGGCGTGGAGCGGGCCGCGCTCCTACGCGGTGGATGACGGCATGTCGTTCTCGCCTTGGCACGGGGTGGCGGCGCACCGTCCGATCGGTTCCATCATGCGTGTGCGCAAGGCGGCGTACGAGATGTCGGCGCGCTTTCGCGCCGAGCGCAACGGCCGTAGCCTGAAGGAGCCGTCCAGCTTCGAGGAATTGCCGGATTGAAATCTGTTGCCGTCCGCCAAATGAGCGCGGGCGTCGAGCAACGGCAAGAGTGCGTTGATGAGCTTTTTGATTACGCAAAAAACTTCATATTTGGTTACACTCCACATTCACCAATTCAATGGGGGATGCGGAGATGGCGATGGAAAGGCGGCTTGCCCTGCTTGACAGCCTGGTGGCGCTCAAAGGGGCGCACGACCAGGCTACGTCCATGCTCTCCGACATCATGATCGACGCCGTGCGCGCCTCCAAGGGCGCGGGCGCGGTGCCCGAAGTCAATTCCATGCGCGCCTACCGCAAGGCCGTCAAGAGTCTCAAGATCCAGTGCCTGCAGGTCGAGCTGGTGCTGGCCGAGCTCGACAATCCCGGTCGCCCCGAATAGACGTCACGCCCGCACGCTCCCTGTAGGAAAACGGCCGCAAGCGAAACCGCTGCGCGCCTACAGTCAAATCCCCGCGATGATTCCAAGATGAGCGTATCGGACGCGAAGGCTGCGCGCGCCTGATCCGCCCATAGGATCAGCCGTGCAGAACACGACGCGCCGCGCCAAAACAGCACGGAGATGCGATATGAAAACCAAGGACAATCCGGAGCAGGCTCGCTTCGGTGAATACACCAACTCGGCCGGCGGCTGGGGCTCGGTCAAGGCATTGGCATCGATCCTGGTGCAGGAGCACGTGGTCGCTACAGGAACGCGTGTGCTGCTGAAGCAGAACAAGCCCGAGGGCTTTGCCTGCGTCAGCTGCTCCTGGGCCAAGCCGGCCGATCCGCACATGTTCGAGTTCTGCGAGAACGGCGCCAAGGCCACAGCATGGGAGATCACCGACAAGCGCGCCACGCCCGAATTCTTCGCCGCGCATACGGTGGGGGAAATGGAAACGTGGAACGATCTTGAGCTGGAGTCGTCCGGCCGGGTCACCGAGCCGATGAAGTACGACGCCGCCAGCGATCGTTATCTGCCGGTCAGCTGGCGCGCCGCCTTCGATGACATCGGCGCGCAGCTCAAGGCGATGGATCCGAAGAAGGTGGTCTTCTACGCCTCCGGCCGGGCCTCGCTGGAGACTTCCTACATGTACCAGCTGATGGCGCGCATGTACGGCACCAACAACCTGCCTGACAGTTCCAACATGTGCCACGAATCGACCTCGGTGGCCTTGCCCAAGACCATCGGCGTGCCGGTCGGCACGGTGACGCTGGACGACTTCGAGAAGACCGACTGCATCCTTTTCTTCGGCCACAACACCGGCACCAACGCGCCGCGCATGCTGCACCCGCTGGAGGCGGCGCGCAAGCGCGGGGTGCCGGTGATCACCTTCAACCCTCTGCGCGAGCGCGGCCTGGTGAGTTTCGTCAATCCGCAGTCGCCGCTGGAGATGCTCACGCCGGCGCGCACCGCGATCAGCTCGCAATACCTGCAGATCAAGATCGGCGGCGACACCGCCGCGGTGATGGGCATGGCCAAGCACCTGCTGGCGATGGACGACGCCGCGCTCGCGACGGGCGGCGAGCGCATTATTGACGTCGCCTTCATCGAGCAACATACCGAGGGCTTCGGCGAGTTTGCGCAAGCCGCGCGCAATGCCCGGTGGGAGGAGATCGAACGTCATGCCGGCGTCACCCGCGCCGAGCTGGAGCAGGCGGCAGAGACCTATGCCAAGGCCGGCGCCACCATGCTCATGTACGGCATGGGCATCACCCAGCACCGCGAAGCCGTGCGCACCATTCACATGTTGACCAACCTGCTGCTCATGCGCGGCAATATCGGCAAGCCGGGCGCCGGCATCTGCCCGATCCGCGGCCATTCCAATGTGCAGGGGCAGCGCACCGTCGGCATTACCGAGAAGCCGGCGCTGGTGCCCAACGACCGGCTGCGCGAGCTTTATCATTTCGAGCCGCCGATGGAGAAGGGGCTCAACACGGTGGAGGCTTGCGAAGAGATCCAGCGCGGCGGCATTTCGGCCTTCTTCATGCTGGGCGGGAATTTCGTGCGCGCCATTCCCGATCATGATCAGATCGAACCGGCCTGGCGTGAGATCCCGCTGACGGTTCAGGTGGTGACCCACTTCAACCGCAGCTGCGTGATCCACGGCAAGACCTCCTATCTGCTGCCTTGCCTGGGGCGCATCGAGGTCGATCGCCAGTCCGGCGGCGAGCAGGCGGTGGCGGTGGAAGACAGCACCGGCTGCATGCACGGCTCGCGCGGCATGGCCAAGCCGGCGTCCGAGCATCTGCTGTCGGAGCCGGCCATCGTGGCCGAGTTGGCCAAGCGCCTGTTGCCGTTCAACCCGCAGGTGGACTGGGACGCCTGGGTGGCTGACTATGCGCGCATCCGCGACGCCATCGAGGCGACCTATCCGGACATCTTCCGCGACTTCAACGCGCGCATGTGGAAACCGGGCGGTTTCCCGCGGCCGCTGGCCGCGCGCGAGCGCAAGTGGAAGACGCCCAACGGCCGCGCCAACTTCATCACACCGCCAGGCTACGAACCCGACACGGACATGCCGGCCGATGCGCCCGGCGTGCTTCGCCTGATGACCGTGCGGGGCGACAGCCAGTTCAACACGACCGTATATTCGCTGGACGACCGTTTTCGCGGCGTTTGGGGTACGCGGCGCGTGTTGCTGATGAACCGGCGCGATATGCTTGAGCATGCGCTGGAGGCTGGCAGTTTCGTCACCGCGCAGACGGTGTCGACCGATGGCGTGGCGCGCCAGGTCAGCCGCCTGAGGGTGGAACCCTTCGATATTCCGCAGGGGTGCGTGATGGGGTACTTCCCCGAGCTGAACCCGCTGATCCCGCTGTCGCACCACGCGTTGGAGAGCAAGGTGCCGGCCGGGAAATCGGTGCCGGTGCGCCTGATTGCCGAGGTGCCCGAGATCGCTGCGGCGTGAGCGCAGCACCGCCGCGCCAGCGGCTGTAGGCGCAAGCCGTCGGCGATGCAGGATCACGCCGACGACTTGCCGCTGGCTTTCCCACGGCAGGTGCCGCCGTGCGCCGACTTATGCGCAGCCGCCCGCTTGCCTAGACTGGAATCATCATCCCCACCACAAGCAGAGGAGCGGACATGACCCATCACAGACTGAAGACCTCGGCCGCGGCACTGGCTGCCGCCTTGCTGAGCCTGCCGGCATTCGCACAGACCGGCGCCGTCGGCGGCGGCAGTTCGAACGGCGCCACGACGACCACGCCCGGTTATTCCACAGGCGCGACCACAGGCACCGGAGGGACCGCTGCCACCACGGGAACCCCCGGCACGGCCGGGACCAACGGCGTAACGGGCACCACCGGGACTACCGGAACTACCGGGTCCACGGGTGTCACTGGCACGACTGGCACGACTGGCACGACTGGCACGACTGGTACTACAGCAACCACCGGCGCCACTACCGGAACGACAGGAACTACGGGAGGTGCTACGGGCAGTTACGGCGCCGGCTCCGTAGTGACGCCGGGTACGGCGGGTACGACAGGAGCTACAGGTACAACCGGCACAACCGGCACAACCGGTACAGCGGGTACAGCGGGTACAACGGGTACAACGGGTACAACGGGTACAACGGGTACAACGGGTACAACGGGTACAACGGGTACAACGGGCACAACGGGCACAACGGGCACAACGGGCGCGGGGACCAGCGGCGGAGTAGGCGGTTCGGGCAGCACCGGCGGTGCGGGCGCGAGCGGTAGCGGAACCGGCGGCGCAGGTTCCGGCTTCGGTGCCGGTGCAGGCGGCGCGTCGGGCGGAGCGGCCGGCTCCGGCGGTGGTGCGGCCGGCGGTGGTGCCGGTGGCGCCGGAGGCGGTGGTGCAGGTGGCGGCGGCGGCAGCTGACCGGGGCGAATAGACGGCTCGCCGTTGTTCCCCGGCGCAAACGCCGCGAGCAATATCGTGACGCGAACATATTCAAACTGACGACAGCCATGAAAAAAGGCCGGGACATCCCGGCCTTTTTTGCATCTTGCCTTAAGTCTGCATGCGGCTCTTCA
The DNA here is from genome assembly GCF_017814915.1 of Herbaspirillum sp. LeCh32-8. Classification (GTDB taxonomy): domain Bacteria; phylum Pseudomonadota; class Gammaproteobacteria; order Burkholderiales; family Burkholderiaceae_D; genus Herbaspirillum. The sequence goes on from NZ_JAGIPZ010000007.1 coordinate 55,010, forward strand.
CGTGCAGTCCGCAGCTTGCTGCACGCCTGCCAGCAGCTCCAGCAAGGTCTCGGTATCGACCGGCTTCTTCAGGTGCAGATTGAAGCCGGCCAGCGCCGAGCGTTCGCGGTCCTCTGCAGCGGCCCAGCCCGTCAGCGCCACCAGCATCAATTGATCCAGCCCCTTGGTCTGGCGCAGCGCGCCGGCGGTAGCGTAGCCGTCCATGCCGGGCATGCCGATGTCGAGGAAGGCGACGTCGGGGCGGAAGGTCTTGGCGCATTCCAGCGCCTTGTGCCCGTCGTGCGCTACCGTCGTGACGTAGCCGTGCAGTTCCAGCAGCTCGGCCAGCGTCAGCGCGGCGTCGCGATTGTCGTCGGCCACCAGGACGCGCAGGCGGCGCGCGGCGGCATCGGCGGGGACATGCGTCGGTGGCGGCCGCGGCGCTTCCACCGGGGCGGTGGAGGGCAGCACCACGGTGAACGTGCTGCCGAGATCGGGGCCTTCGCTGTCGGCGCGCACCGTGCCTCCGTGCATCTCCACCAGACTGCGCACCAGCGACAGGCCGATGCCCAGGCCGCCTTGCGCCTGGCCCATGTTGCGGCCGATCTGGGTGAACATGTCGAACACATGCTGCAGCGACTCGCGCGGAATGCCCACACCGGTATCGGCCACTGCGACTTCCATGTGGCCGTCGAGGCGGCGCGCCGAGATCAGGATGCGGCCGCCCTTGGGCGTGTACTTGATGGCGTTGTTGAGCAGGTTGCCGAAGATCTGCATGATGCGCGTGGCATCGGCTTGCACCGGCATCGGTTCGCGCGGGAGCTTCAAGGTGATCATGTGACCGGCGGCGTCGACCTGCGGCTGCATGGTCTCGACCAGGCTGGACAGCGTCTCGCGCAGGTCCATGGCCTGGCGCTGCAGCACCACCTTGCCGCTGTTGATGCGGGAAATGTCGAGCAAGTCGTCGATCAGGTGCGCCATCTGCGTGATCTGGCGCTGCATGATGCCTTGCACGCGCTCCATTGTTGCAGGGTTGCCGCCGTTGATGCGCATGATGTCCAGCCCGGTCCGGATCGGCGCCAGCGGGTTGCGCAGCTCGTGCGCCAGCGTGGCCAGGAACTCGGTCTTGCGGCGGTCGGATTCGGCCAGCTCGTCGGCGGCGCGCTTGAGCGCTTGTTCGGCGCGATGGCGCGCGGTGATGTCGTTGAACAGCACCGCCACGTGGCGATTGGCGGGGTCGCCGAAGCGGCTGGCGTAGACGTCGTACCAACGCTGCAGCGGGGTGGATTCGTTGACGAAGCGCAGCGGCTGCCCCGTCATGGCGACGTGGCCGTATTGGTCGAACCAGTGCTGGTCCTGGCCAGGCGCCAGTTCCAGTACGGTCTTGCCGATGGTGTCGGACAGGCCGGTGTGCTTTTCGAAGGCGGGGTTGGTTTCCAGGAAGCGGTAGTCGCAGGGCTTGCCGTTCTGGTCGAACAGCATCTCGATCAGGCAGAAACCTTCGTCTATCGATTCGAACAGCGCGCGGTAGCGCTCCTGGGAGGCGCGCAGCGCGGCTTCCGCATGCTTTTGGCGGGTAATGTCGATCAGTGCGCCTGTCAGGCGCATGGGAGTGCCGTCTTCGGCATACTCAACGCGTCCGCGCGCGATCACGTGGCGCAAGCCGCCGCGCGTGGAGCGCACGCGGTAAGCGGCCTGATAGCGCGTCCCTTGATGGATGGCGTTTTCCATTTGCATGGCCACTGCCGCGCGTTCGGACTCGTGGATGGCGTTGAAGTGTTCGTGCAGGGTGCCGCACAGGTGCGACTCGGCGACTACCGGCATGTCGCCCGGTCGCTGTTCGGTACGGATGCGTTGCTGCTGGATGTCAATGGTCCACGTGGCGATCTCGCCGGCCATCAGGATGGCGTCGATGCGAGCCTGCGCCTCCAGCAGCGCGGTATGGGCGAACTTGCGGTCGGTGATGTCGGCCGCGGTGCCGATCACGCGCCGTTTGCCCGGCGTATCGCCGCCGCGCAGCTCGCCGATGAATTCCACCCAGCGCAGTTCGCGCTCGGGGCCGCGGAAGAAGCGTCCCTCGTAGTGCAGCCGGGCTTTGCCTTCGACGCAGGCCGACAGCGCCTCGCGCAATGCCGGCAAGTCGTCCGGGTGGGCCAGCTCTGACTGAAAGCGTTTGTAGTTGAGCGGATCGGCCGTGACCGGTACGCCGAAGAGCTCGAACATGCGTTCGTTCTCCCAGGTGCCTTTGTCGTTGTCCACATCCCATACCCAGATGCCCAGACCGGCCGCCTCGGTGGCCAGCTCGGCGCGTTGCTGGCTCTCACGGATGCGATGATCCAGCGGCTCGCGCGCATCGGCGGCGATGGCCAATATCGGCGCAGCCATGTCGACGATCAAGCCGTAGCCGCGGCATTGGCCGCCGGCGGCCGGCAGGCGATACAGCGTGGCGCAGCCGTGCAGCGGCTGGCCGTCCTTGCGTTGCAGCGCTTGTTCCAGGCGCAGCTTGCCGTGCTGCATGGCCTGCGCCAATGGCGCAGCCGGTTCGGTGCGCGCCTGCGTGCGGCTGGTGTCGAACAGGAAGGCATAGTGCCTGCCCAGCGCCTCTTGCTCATCCCAACCGGTGGCCTGGCGGGCGCCGGCGCTCCAGGCGGCGATGTCGCCATGGGTGTTGAGGATGATGATGGCGTGGTCGGTGGCGGCTTCGGCCAGCAGCCCGAAATAATCTTCTGCCGATGTTGTCGCTGTTGTCATTGGCATGGTGGTCGTGTTGCCGGTAGGGGCCTGGCGGGGCGTCGTGGCGACGGCGCCGGGCGTCTCGGTACAGCGGTGCTGCGGTTTCAGTGGACGTGCTGCGGGATCTCCATTTCCGCCAGGATCATCTCCACCTGCAGGCATTGGATTTTCAGTTCCTTGATGGCCTTGCGGTACTGGCGCACCGACTTCAGGGGCGGCGTTTCGTCCTCGTCGCGCGCGGCGCGGATGGCGCCCAGCATGATGCGCGACAACATGAGTGCAGCCTCGTCGTGGGAGCTCTTGAGTTCAGCGATGCTTGTCAGCAAGGCAAGCCGTTTGTCCATGGCGTTCTCCTCTTGTGTCAGCCAAGTGAGACTGCGCGCGCTGAGGGAATGTTCCGTCCGCACCGGCTTGCCAGAATGGCATGGTGCGCACGGAAGTGGGAAGCGAACCATGAAAAAAGCCCCGCGTGAGCGGGGCCAAAGAGGGGACCGGGGTGACCCGGTCTTTGCAACAACGCAAATCGTTGCGGACTGCAGGGATAAGGCCGATCAGTACTTCCACATGATCTTCTGCAGTTCCTTGGTGTCGTTGGTTTTGGTCAGCGCCAGCTCGGCCAGGATGCGAGCCTTCTGGGCGTTCTGGTCGTCGGTGACGACCCAGTCGTATTTGTCGTCGGGCTGCTCGCCGTTGCGGATCACCACACCGCTGCCGGTACGGGTGGCGCGGATCACCTGCACGCCCTTGCTGCGCACCTCCTGCAGCACCGGTACGATCTGCTCGGCCACGCTGCCGTTGCCGGTGCCGTCATGGATGATGGCCTTGGCGCCGGCGTTCACGAACGCGTCATAGGCGGCACGGCTGACATTGCCGTAGTTGTAGGCGATGTCCACCCGCGGCAGGCTGCTGATCTTGTCGATGTCGAACTCGGTCTGGGTTGTGTGCGGACGTGCCGGCAGGCGGTAGAACATCAGCTTGTTCTCGACCACGTAGCCCAGCGGGCCGTAGGGCGAGCGGAAGGTCTCGACCTTGAAGGAGTTGCTCTTGGTGACGTCGCGGCCGGAGTGGATCTCGTCGTTCATCACCACCAGCGTGCCTTTGCCGGCGGCGTCCTTGCTGCCGGCCACCAGCACCGCGTCATACAGGTTCAGCGCGCCGTCCGCGCCCAGCGCGGTGCCCGGGCGCATGGAGCCGACCACCACCACCGGCTTCTCGCTCTTGAGCACCAGGTTCAGGAAGTAGGCGGTCTCTTCGATGGTGTCCGTGCCGTGGGTGATGACGATGCCGTCGACGTCGCTCTGCTTGAGCAGTTCGGACACGCGCTTGCCCAGTTTCAGCAGGCGCTCGTCGTTGAAGCTTTCGCTGCCGATCTGGAAGATCTGCTCGCCGCGCACGTTGGCGATCTTCGAGATCTCCGGCACGGCGGCGATGATCTTGTCCACCGGCACCACGGCCGACTGGTAGGCGGCGGTGTTGACGCTGGAGGCGCCCGCGCCGGCGATGGTGCCGCCGGTGCCGATGACGACCACGTTGGGTTTCTTGTCCTGCGCTTGTACGCCGAAGGCGGCGAACGCCGCCGATAGCATCATGACAGCGCCGATTTTTTTGAATTGTGCCTGCTGCATTTTTATAAGTCTCCTGGTGACGGTAGGTGAACCCGCTTCGCGGCTTGCACTCGTCGTTCTGTTGCGCGGCGAAGCGGTGAATTCGAGCGCGGATGGCTTCGAATGAAGGCGATCATACGAAAGCGCTACAGCGCTGTCTCATGCTTTTAAAACATGGAAAGATGCGTCCGGCGCATGAGCTTCGGGATGCGAGCCCCACACGCTAGCACGGTGCGCTCAGGTGGTCGGGGCGGGCTCATGCCGCCGGCGCAAGGGATGCGCGAAATGCGTGCAATGCCGGCGCCGGAATGCGCCGAAAACGAAAGCAGGGGAGCAGAAAAACAAGAAGCCGCGCGAGGCGGCTTTTGCAGAGGCGGCGGTGCGGCGCCGGGCCAGCTAAAAGAATTCGACGGTGTCGTTGGTGGTGATGCCGGAGTGCAGCACGCCGGAGTCGACCAGTTCTTCGTAGAAGCAGATGCGGTTGCGGCCGCTCTTCTTGGCGTGGTACAGCGCCTGGTCGGCGTGGCCCAGGATCACCACCGGGGTTTCGCGCGAGATGCCCACGAAGCCTAAGCTGACGGTGACCTTGCCCACCTGCGGGAAATCGTATTCCTGCACGTTCTGGCGGAAGCGGTCAAAGATCTTGCGGGCGTCCGTGAGCGTGGTGGCGCGCAGCAGGATCACGAACTCTTCGCCGCCGAAGCGGAAGATGCGGTCGTGGCTGCGGAAGGAGGCGCGCAGGATGTTGGCCACCAGGATCAGCACTTCGTCGCCGTAGAGGTGGCCGTAGCGGTCGTTGACTTGTTTGAAGTGGTCGATGTCGACCACCGCCAGCCAGTGGCCCTTGGCCTCGTCTACGCTTTCGTGGCGACGGTCGTTCTGCTCCAGCGAATGCGCTTCGTGCGGAGCGATGGCGAAGGCGTACTTGGTGAACTGTTCGTCGAAGGTCTTGCGGTTGAACAGGCCGGTCAGCGCGTCGCGCTCGCTGTAGTCGAGCAGGCTCTGGTAATTGCAGTAGACGTGGAAGATGCCATGGATCATGTCCATCATCTGCGGCTCGAACGCCTTGTCGCTGCGAATCTCGACGCAGGAATTCATCTTGCCGTGCAGCCACACCGGCAACCACAGGATGTGCTCACCGTCGTCGGTGGTTTCCAAGTACTCGTTCAGGTGGTTGCGGATGCAGGCCATCATGGCCGGGTAGGACGACAGCGATTCCTTGGGGTCGTCGCTGGTGTGCTCGTCGATGGTGTGGATGTCGCCATCGCGGATCACCATTTTTTCCTGGACGTAATGCTCGTCGCGCATGGTGAAGATTTCCAGCATGCGGATCGACTGCACATTGGTCAGCTGGTACAGGGCGGAGATGACGGAGAGCGCCAGACGGGAGTGTTCCCGGTGAGCGGTGATCTCTACCAGATGCTTGAGCAGCGGTTTTTTCATCTCGTCGTCGATGTCCTGCATGAGCCCATTGTTGTATGTATGGTCGGTACTCGGTTGGTGCTTCGCCATTCAAGCAAGTCAGCACTAATGCAAGAATCACGCCACGAATCAAGCCAGGAAGCGAGATGATTTTACACGCTCGCATGCGCTGGGATGAAGCAGTTTCTTTAAATTAAAACCGAAAAAGTTCAATTCATTTCCACTCGGAAATTTTGCTCCGCTTTGAATTTCACTTACGTACTTGCGTGACTGTTTTTTGACTTCGCTCATGCTCGCCGCGCATAAGGGGCGGCAGGGAAGTCGCTTCCAGACTGGGTTTGCGGAGTGATGTTTTGTGAGTTTGTGTTCTTTGCCGGACGTCGCGCGTGAACAAAAAAAAGAACGTCGCGGTTTTGCGGCGCAAAAAAATCGCCGGACAGGCCGGCGATTTTTTTGTTTATATCGTTTTGTATTTCGAGCGTCGCTCAAGCGTAGATGATGAGCAGCGCGACGGCCACGATCAGGCCGATCTTGGTGGCCTTGTAGACGGTCTTGTTCCAGTTCTTGAAGCGGCGGCGATACTGGCCGGCCAGCCAGACGAAACGGAACAGCTTGTTGACGCGGCCGGTCTGGTCGCCGGTCTCGTTGGGCGACGCGGCGGCGGTCATCATGGTGCGGCCCAGGAAGCCGTTGATGGCTTCGGCCCAGCGATAACGCAGCGGACGCTCGACGTCGCAGAACAGGATGATACGGTTCGTCTCGGTGCCGTTCTGTGCCCAGTGGATGAAGGTCTCGTCGAACACCACGCTCTTGCCGTCGCGCCAGCTGTAACGCTGGCCGTCGACTTCGATGAAGCAGCGGTCGTCGTTGGGGGTGACCAGGCCCAGGTGGTAGCGCAGCGAACCGGCGAACGGATCGCGGTGCGGGTTGAGGGTGCCGTTGGGGGCCAGCTCGGCGAACATGGCGGCTTTCACGGAAGGGACGCGCTTGAGGATTTCCACGGTCTTGGGGCAGAACTTCTCGGCCGACGGATGGCTGGCGTCGTACCACTTCAGGTAGAAGCGCTTCCAGCCGGCCTTGAAGAAGGAGTTGAAGCCGGCATCGTCGTTCTTTTCGGCGGCCTTGATCTTGGCCATCTCACGCAGCGCGATGGCTTCGTCGCGGATGGTTTCCCAGTTCTCGTCGATCAGGGCCAGATCCTTGAATTCCTTCACGGCCGGGTAGGGCACCGCCGGCACGCGCGAAAAGGCGTACATGAACAGGTTGATCGGCGACATGATCGACGAATGGTCGAAGAACTGGCGGAAGAACGGCAGGCGCACGCGTCCGCGGAAATGGATGAAGAAGATGGAAAACAGGTAGATGAAGACGATAGCCCACTTCATTGCATGGTCCTTTTGATGGTGCGGGCCGGCGCCCGGGAACGGGCGGCGGCGTGGCGGATATCCGCCATATTGGGTCAGATCGGGGAAGATCAATGGCAATCGCGACAAAAAGGCGAAAGATGCGTAATGATGAGCTGAGCCTGCTTCCCCGAAGCTGCGTCGCGGGAGCGGCGCAGGGCAAGCCACGGATTCTACACCAAGGCATTGTCAGCAAACGTAAGCGGCGCGGCGGGTCAGCCGGGTTCTGCGCCAGATCAAGCGCCGATAAAAAAGCGGGCCGGAAAACCGGCCCGCCAAGACAACAACAAACGTAAAGGATGAAAGCTTTTCCGGCCTCAGGCCGCCTGCTGCACCACGGTGCGGGCGCGGTTCCAGCGTGGCAGGCCGGTGAAGGCGAAGTCGATTTCCGGCACGCGGCCGGCGACGATCTCGGCGATGGCGCGGCCCGAGCCGCAGCCCATGGTCCAGCCCAGAGTGCCGTGGCCGGTGTTCAGGTACAGGTTGCTGAGCTTGGTCTTGCCGACGTAAGGCACGTTGGACGGGGTCAACGGGCGCAGGCCGGTCCAGTAGGTCGGGTTTTCGTAGTCGCAGCCGTCCGGGAACAGTTCACGGGTGCGGCGGGTGATGGCCTCGCAGCGGGTGGTGTTCAACTCGCGGCCATAGCCGTTCAACTCGCAGGTGCCGGCCACGCGCAGACGGTCGCCCAAGCGCGAGACCACCAGTTTGTAACCGTCGTCGGTCAGCGAGACGCTGGGGGCGGCATCCGGGTTGATGACCTTGTAGGTGGCCGAGTAGCCCTTGCCTGGGTAGAGCAGCAGGTCGATGCCCAGCGGCTTGACCAGCGGCTGCGAGAAGCTGCCCATGGCGACCACGAAGGCGTCGGCCTTGAGCACTTCGTGGCGGCCGTCCGGGTTGATGATTTCCACGCCGGTCACGCGCGCCGAGCTGCCAGCGCCTTCGGTGATCAGGCGGGTGATGGTGGTGGAGTAGCGGAACTGCACGCCGGCTTCTTCGCTCTTCCTGGCCAGGCCGGTGGTGAGCTTGTAGACGTCGCCGGATTCGTCGGTGGCGGTGAAGTCGCCACCCACGATCTTGTTGCGGATGGAGGCCAGGGCCGGCTCGATGCGCACCACTTCATCGGCGCTGATCGATTCGCGCGGGCAACCCAAGTCGCGCATCAGCTTGGCCGCCGGCAGCGATTCCTGGAATTCTTTTTCCTCGGTGTAGAAGTGCAGGATACCCCGGGTCAGGTGGTCGTACTGGACGCCGGTCTCGGCGCGCACGGCCTGCAGCGTCTGGCGGCTGTATTCGCACAGGGCGACGATGTTGCGGATGTTTTCATCGGTGCGGGCGGCGGTGCATTCGCGCAGGAAGCTTACGGCCCATTTCCATTGCAGCCATTCCGGGCGGAAACGGTACAGCAGCGGGGCGTCCTCCTTGCCCAGCCACTTCAGCACCTTCATCGGTGCCGACGGGTTGGCCCAGGGTTCGGCGTGCGACACCGAGATCTGGCAGCCGTTGGCGAAGCTGGTTTCCTGCGCGGCGCCGGGCTGGCGCTCGATGACCGTGACGTCGTAGCCTTCCTTCTTCAGGAACCAGGCCGAAGCGGTTCCGATAATGCCTGCGCCCAATACGATCACTTTCATCTCACTCTCCCGGTGTGTGCACGCGCCTGCATGGCAGGCGAATTTTTGATGAATCCGCTGGCAGCGGATCGATGCATGCATTGTAAGAAAAGCGCGATTGCCGATGTGGGCAATACAGGCTGGAATTTTTTTACAAAATAAAGCGTTGAGCCAATTTTTATTCAAAAAACAAAGAAAAATGGTCTTTCGTTTATTTTTTCAAAGATGAGAATCGCGCCATCTCTTCGGCGACCGCGCGCGTGACCGTTTCCGCCAGCGCGGCGTGCAGGCTGTCCTTGACGCGCTGCGTCAGGATGTCGGAGAGATTGTCCAGCACCACTGCCATCTGGTCCTGCAGGTGCTGTTGCAGCACGGTATCGGCCTGCGTGAGCAGGCTTTGCAGGACGTTCTCGCGGATCTCCTGCTCCCATTGCCGGTATTGCTCGGCCGCCGGCGTGGCGTTGGCCGGGATCTGGCCGGGGTTGAACTGGGCGGGCGTCGCCGCCGGCGCCTGGTAGCTGGCGGCCGACGGCGCGGTATGGAAGGCGCCGGGCTGGGCCGCGGCGCCGTAGTCGGGGCCGTTGGCGCCCGGCTGGCCGAGGTGGGCCGGCGGCGTGGGCACGGCTTGCGGCGGCAATACCTGCGGCGGCCCCACCGGGATGACTTCGGTCAGGAGGGGAATGCTGTTGTCGTCCTGGATCATGGCGGTCTGCGCGAGCGGGCTCAGGCCGCCACGTGGTGGCTCAGGGGGTAGCCGCGTTCCTTGTAGAAACGGTAGCGGTCGCGGCCGGCAGTCTTGTCGGCGTCGTCGGCGGAAATGATTTCCAGCATGCGCTCGAAGCGGGCGAAGTTGGCCGGCGTCTCGCCGGACAGGTTGATGAGCACCTGGTGATGGGGCAGCTCGACGTCGTCGCTGGCCGTCAGGATGATGGGCGTCTGCGCCGCCAGCGGGTCGCCGGCGGTGACGTGCGGCAGGAAGTCCTGCTCGGAAAAGCTCCAGAGCGCCTGGTCCAGCTGCTGCAGCTCGGCGCGGTCGCGGGTGCGCAGCACGATGTTGGTACCGGCCGCGCGCGCCTTGCGCACCAGGCGGCAGACGTAGGCGATCTTTTGCGGGACGTTGCTGTGGAAGTCGATTCGGGTCATGGCGGAAGTATAGTGGCAAGCGCTGGGCACTGCCATGCTCAATCGGCGCAGCAGATGTTTCTGCCGCCCGCTTGCCTTCCATCCGCGTCATCCCGGCGCAGGCCGGGATCCAGTGTCGTCTGCCGGCCTTGACCGGCGTGGGCGGCGTGCCGGACAGACGACACTGGGTCCTGACTTTCGTCAGGACGGCGCAGACCATATTGCGCTACCGGTCGTATGGCCGGCGCCGCCAAGCCGTCAAGCGAGGGCTCAAGCCGCCATGCCGCTGTGGCGCAGCAGCGCGTCGATGCTCGGTTCGCGGCCGCGGAAGGCCTTGAACGACTCAATGGCCGGGCGCGAGCCGCCCACCGCCAGGATTTCCTGCTGGAAGCGACGACCAGTTTCCAGCGAGATGACGTTGCCGCTGCCGGCGGCGGCTTCTTCGAAGGCGCTGTAGGCGTCAGCGGACAGCACTTCGGCCCACTTGTAGCTGTAATAGCCCGCCGCGTAGCCGCCGGCGAAGATGTGGCTGAAGGAATGCTGGAAGCGGTTGAACTCGGGCGGGCGGATCACGGCGATACGATCGCGCAGGCCGTTGAGCAGTTGCTGCACGCTCTGGCCGCCGCCGACCTGGTATTGGTCGTGGATCAGCATGTCGAACAGCGAGAATTCCACCTGGCGCAGCATCTGCAGGCCGGACTGGAAGTTCTTGGCGGCGATCATCTTGTCGTACAGCGCGCGCGGCAGCGGCTGGCCCGACTCGGCATGCGAGGTCAGGTGCTGCAGCACGTCCCATTCCCAGCAGAAGTTTTCCATGAACTGCGAGGGCAGCTCGACCGCGTCCCACTCCACGCCGGAGATGCCGGACACGCCCACTTCATCGACCTGCGTGAGCATGTGGTGCAGGCCGTGGCCGAATTCGTGGAACAGGGTGATCACTTCGTCGTGCGTGAACAGCGCCGGCTTGGCCACGCCGTCCACCACCGCCGGTTCGGTGAAGTTGCACACCAGGTAGGCGATCGGCGTTTGCACGCCCTGCGCGGTCAGGCGGCGGGCGCGGGCGTCGTCCATCCAGGCGCCGCCGCGCTTGCCGCTGCGGGCGTACAGGTCGAGGTAGAACTGGCCGACCAACTGGCCGTCGCGTTCGATGCGGAAGAACTTCACGTCCTTGTGCCACACCGGCGCGGTGTCGGGCTTGATGCTGACGCCGAACAGTTGCTGCGCCACCTGGAACAGGCCGCCCACCACCTTGGGCTCGGGGAAGTATTGCTTCACTTCCTGTTCCGAGAACGCATAGCGCTGCTCGCGCAGCTTTTCGGAGGCGTAGGTGCTGTCCCAGGCTTCCAGCTTGTCGATACCCAGCTTGTCCTTGGCGAAGGCCTTCAGTTCTTCATAGTCCTTCTGGCCGAAGGGGCGGGCGCGCTTGCCAAGGTCTTCCAGGAAGGCGATGACTTCGGCGGGCGACTGCGCCATCTTGGGCACCAGCGAAACCTCGGCGAAGTTGGCGTAACCCAGCAGCTGGGCTTCTTCCTTGCGCAGCTTCAGGATGTCGTCGATGTTGGCGCTGTTATCCCATTCAGGCTTGGCGCCCAGCTCGGAGGCCTTGGTGGCGTTGGCGCGGTAGATCTTTTCGCGCAGCGCGCGGCTGTCGGCGTATTGCAGCACCGGGAAGTACGAAGGGAAGTGCAGCGTGAATTTCCAGCCCGGCTTGCCGTCCTTCTCGGCGGCGGCGCGCGCGGCCTGCTTGACGTCCTCGGGCAGGCCGGCCAGTTCGGCTTCGTCGTCGACGAACAGGCCGAAGTCATTGGTGGCGTCCAGCACGTTCTCGGAGAAGCGGGTGGTCAGCGCGGCCTGCTGTTCCTGGATCTCGGCGAAACGCTCCTTCTTGTCGTCCGGCAGCTCGGCGCCCGACAGGCGGAAATCGCGCACGGCGTTATCCACCACCTTGCGGCGCGCGGCCGACAGTTGCGCGAAGGCCGGGCTGGCCTGCAGCGCCTTGTACTTTTCGAACAGGGCCAGGTTCTGGCCCAGGCCGGTCCAGAATTCCACCAGGCGCGGCTGGTTCTCGTTGTAGGTGGCGCGCAGCTCGGGCGTGTCCATCACCGAATTGAGGTGGCCGACCACGCTCCAGGCGCGGCCCAGCTTCTCGGTGGCCGACTCCAGGGGTTCCACGAAATTGTCCCAGCTGACCTCGGCCATCGGCGCTTCCAGCTCGGTCACCAGGCGGCCGGCGTCGGCCAGCAGCTTGTCCAGCGCCGGGGTGACGTGTTCCGGCTTGATGGCGTCGAACTGGGCGTAGCCCGAGAAGTCGAGCAGGGGATTGGCGGCGATGTCGGTGGTCATGGGCTCTCGATTCATTCTGTGCGTCCCGGCGGGCCGAGACGCGGTTGCTTATTGGAATACCTTAGGTGCGTTCGGCGGCTTCGATTGTGTTGACCAGCAGCATGGTGATGGTCATCGGACCGACGCCGCCCGGCACCGGGGTGATGTAGCCGGCGACTTCCTTCACGTTGGCGAAGTCGACGTCGCCGCACAGCTTGCCGTTGTCGTCGCGGTTCATGCCGACGTCCAGCACCACGGCGCCGGGTTTGACCATGTCGGCAGTCACGATGTTGCGCTTACCGGTGGCCACGACCAGGATGTCGGCGTTGCGGGTGTGCGCGCCGAGATCCCGGGTCTTGGAGTTACAGATGGTGACGGTAGCGCCGGCTTGCAAGAGCAGCATGGCTTGCGGCTTGCCGACGATGTTGGAGGCGCCCACCACCACGGCGTTGGCGCCGCGCACCGGGTAGTCGATCGATTCCAGCATCTTCATCACGCCGTAGGGCGTGCAGGGGCGGAACAGCGGCTGGCCGGTCATCAGCAGGCCGGCGTTGCTGATGTGGAAACCGTCCACGTCCTTTTCGGCGGCGATGGCTTCGATCACCTTGTGGGCGTCGATATGGGCCGGCAGCGGCAGCTGCACCAGGATGCCGTTGATTTTGGGATCTTTGTTCAACGCGTCGATGCGCGCCAGCAGCTCGGCTTCGCTCATCGAGGCGTCGTACTTTTCCAGCACCGAGTGCAGGCCGTTGTCTTCACAAGCCTTGACCTTGTTGCGCACATAGACCTGGGACGCCGGGTTGTCGCCGACCAGCACCACGGCCAGGCCGGGCTGTTTGCCCTTGGCAGTCAGGGCGGCGGCGCGCTTGGCGACATCGGCGCGCAGTTGTTGGGAGAGCAGGTTTCCGTCGATCAGTTGAGCTGGCATGGCAGATATATAAAAGCAGAAAGGGGCGGTGAGGCCGGGGCGGTGATGAAAGCGCCCGGCGGGCCGGGCACGAATGAGATACTGGGCCGGCGCGGTAGCGCCGAAACCCATGATTATAAAACGAGCGCGGCGGCGGGACGAGGCGTGGCGCGGGTAGCGAAAATTGACGAATTGCAACGAAATCTCCCGCAAGTTCCGCCATGTGGGCATTTTGCCTGCCTCAAGACGGGAAATTTCAATTTCGGTTATGCTCCGGCATCCACGCTGCGGCGTGTGAAGCGACACGAGCAATTCCCCAGCAATAACGACACCGAATCGACAAGGACCACCGCATGACCGATCTGCTGACCCGACGCCTGCAACTGCTTGCCAGCCCGCAACATCTTGCGCTGCTGGGCCAGGGTTTGCGCGGCGTCGAACGCGAGACGCTGCGCGTGGACCGGCAGGGCCGGCTGGCGCACACGCCGCATCCGCCGGCGCTGGGCTCGGCGCTGACCAACGATTTGATCACCACCGACTATTCGGAGTCGCTGCTCGAATTCATCACTCCGGCCACGCACGACATCGCCGATGCCTTGCAGCGCCTGGAAGACATCCACCGCTTCGCCTACGCCAAGCTGGGCAGCGAGATCCTGTGGAACGCGTCGATGCCGGGCGTGCTGCCGGCGGAAGACGAGATTCCCATCGCCTGGTACGGCAGCTCGCACATCGGCATGTTGAAGCACGTCTACCGGCGCGGCCTGGCGCTGCGCTACGGGCGCACCATGCAATGCATCGCCGGCATCCACTACAACTTCTCGTTGAGCGAAGACCTGTGGGAAGTGCTGCGCCAGATCGACTTCAGCGACGCCTGCGAAGAAGCAGTCGACAGCTCGGTCTCGCGCCGCGACTACCAGTCCGAGCGCTATATCGCGCTGATCCGCAACTTCCGCCGCTACAGCTGGCTGCTGATGTACCTGTTCGGCGCCTCGCCGGCGGTGGCGACCAACTTCCTGCGCGGCCGCCCGCACCAGCTGGAGACGCTGTCCGAGGACACGCTCTTCCTGCCCTACGGCACCAGCCTGCGCATGAGCGACCTGGGCTACCAGAGCAACGCCCAGGCCAACATCACGCCGCACTACAACAACCTGCCGGCCTATATCCGCAGCCTGTCGCACGCCGTCAGCGAGCCGTATCCGCCGTATGAGGCGATTGGCACCAAGCGTGACGGCGAGTGGGTGCAGATCAATACCAACATCCTGCAGATCGAAAACGAGTTCTACTCCTCGATCCGTCCCAAGCGCGTGATCTACAGCGGCGAGCGTCCGGTGCAGGCGCTGTCGGCGCGCGGCGTGCAGTACGTCGAAGTGCGCTGCATGGACATCGACCCGTTCAACCCGCTGGGCATCGGCCTGCAGGCGGCGCGCTTCCTCGACGTGTTCCTGCATTTCCTGGCCTTCGAATCCAGCTGCCTGACCTCGGACGAGGAAGGTCGCGAGAACCGCGCCAACTTCCTGGCTACCGTCAAGGAAGGCCGCCGTCCCGGCCTGCAGCTGCAGTTCAAAGGCCAGGCCATCGGCCTGAAAGCCTGGGGCGAGCAGCTGCTGGAGCGCATGGCCCCGGTGGCTGAGATGCTCGACCAGCAAGCCGGCGGCAGCCAGCACCGCGACAGCCTGGCGGCCCAGCGCGCCAAGTTGGCCGATCCCGACGCCACGCCGTCGGCGCGCGTGCTGCGCGAGATCCGTGCAGCCGGCAATTCCTTCCCGGCCTTCGTGCTGGCCAACAGCGCGCGCCAGGCCGACGAGCTGATCGCCCATCCGCTGCCGGCGGCCAAGGCTGCCGACTTCGTCGCCATCGCCCAGGCCTCGCTGGATGCGCAGCGCGAGATCGAGCGCACCCAGACCGGCGACTTCGATACCTTCGTGGCCGCCTATCGCGCCAGCACGCTGGGCAATATCAGCATCTGAACCCGGCGGCCTTCTTATTCCAGAGCGGGTGGTCGGCAATGCCCCGCTGGTTTGTTGAATAGATTCTCTTTGAAAATCGAGTTTGTTCGATATGTCGCGGGTTTTGCGAAGGTCTGAGGGGCTTCACTGGCGGGCGTCGTATATTGCGCGGTTTCTCCCAGCTGAGCCCGCCAATGTCCCTGAAGAAAATCCTGTTCGCCGTCTGCCTGCTGTGCACCGCCCTGAGCGCGCTCGGGCAGGACCTGCTTGATGTCGTGCGCACGCGCGGGGTGCTGCGCGTGGCGGTCGAGGGGACTTATCCCCCGTTCAATTTCAAGGATCGCAAGAGCGGCCAGCTCGACGGTTTCGATATCGAGTTCGCGCGTGCGCTCGCCGTGCGCCTGGGCGTCAAGGCCGAATTCGTGGCGACCGAGTGGGCGGCCATCCTGGCCGGCCTGCAGGTGGGCAAGTACGACGTGATCATTTCCGAGGTCACGATGACGCCGCGGCGCGAGGCGGAATTCGATTTTTCCCGTCCCTACACCTATTCACTGGCGCAAGTCATCCAGCGCCAGGATGACCGCAGCGTCTATTCCACGCTGGACAGTCTCAAAGGCAAGCGCGTGGGCGTGGGCCAGGGCAGTAGCTACGCCGACCTGCTCAACGGCATCGGCGGCATCGAGGTCAAGACCTATGTGTCGACGCCGCTGAACCTGCAGGATCTCGCCAACGGCCGCATCGACGCGGCCCTCAATGACCGCCTGCTGGTTCCCTATATGATTCGCGAGGCGCGCCTGCCCTTGCGCGCCGCCACAGCGCTGGGGCCGCTGCAGAAGCAGGGCATTGCGTTACGCAAGAACAATCCCGCCTTGAAACGCGCGATCGACCGCGCGATCGACGACATGATTGCCGACGGCAGTTACGCCAAATTGTCGATGAAATGGTTCGGCTTGGACGCTTCCCGCATCCCTGCGCCCTGAGTCGCTTCTCTCATGGATGAACTCCGCTCGCTGCTCACCGATGCTTCCGGGATGATCCTGGTCGGCACCTGTTACACCGTCCTGTATGCGCTGCTGGGAATGCTGTTCGGTTTGCCCGTTGGCATGTTGGTCACCTTGATCAGGGTGGAGCGGGTGCCGCTACTGGCGCCCGCGATGGATATTTACGTCAGCTTCATGCGCAGCACGCCGCAGTTGATCCAGGCCTTCCTGATCTATTTCGGTTTGGGGGCGGCGGGCATCGAGTTGCCGCTGGTGGTGATCGGTACGCTGGTCCTGACCGCGAATGCCGGCGCCTACCTGTCCGAAACCTTGCGCGGCGCGATGTCGGGCGTGCCGCGCGGGCAATGGGCGGCAGGCTTCAGCCTGGGGCTGACGCGCATGCAGACGATCACGTGCATTATCGCGCCGCAGGCCCTGCGGCTGGCGATCCCCGGCATCAGCAATACATTGATCAGCCTGTTCAAGGACACGTCGGTGTTGTCCGTCATCACGGTCGCCGAGCTGATGAAGTACACCGGCGACATCATCTCGGTCACGTTCCGTCCCTTCACCTTTTACCTGGTCGCAGCCTGCATCTACTGGCTGCTGTGTCTGGCCTACCAGCATGGCATCCATAACAGGGTGGAGGCGCACTTCGGCCGCGCCTATCGCATGGCCGAGTGAAGCCGGATGCGGGCGCGACAAGTCGTGCCCTCTCTATAAGTTGCGTCCTCTCTCTATATAGACGGCCCGCGCCATGTGCGTCTGGCAAGGATGACGCCCTGAAAAGATTGCTTTTTTGCTCTTTTTTTGACATGGGCGACCGCCGGGTCGGGCTACTTGACGGGGCAAGCAGGCGCATTTTTGCGGCATTGCAAACAAGGCAAAATCTGGCTAAAACGCCAGTTGACCGTAAAAATACGGTCGCCGGAGAGCGCCTGTTCATGCCGCTTTGCAGCAAATTTTCATAATGCGAAATCGTTTATCGTAATTTGAAAATCAAAAATTCCCTGATAAAATGCGTCGTCCACACGGCTGGAAGACCGTACATTAGCTGCCTCAAACGGTTTTTCGCGCATCACGCCGGCGGCTGTTCGTACCGAATGTAATGAATGACCCCGATCGACCCGGCGGCCCATCCGGCCGCCCGGATCTCTCAACAACCAGGAGACATGACATGTCAGCCCAAATCGATCAAGTTCTGGCGCAGGCCGCCAACGATCCCGATGTGATGGAAACCCAAGAGTGGCTCGACGCCCTCGAAGCAGTCATCGAAAAAGAAGGTCCGGATCGCGCCCACTACCTGATGGAGCGCATGGTCGACCTGGCGCGCCGCCGCGGCGCCCACATCCCGTTCTCCAGCAACACCGCTTACGTCAACACCATCCCCGCCGACCAGGGCGAGCACTGCCCGGGCAACCTGGAATATGAAGAGCGCCTGCGCTCGTGGATGCGCTGGAACGCCATGGCCATGGTGGTCAAGGCCAACCGCGTCGACGGCGACCTGGGCGGCCACCTGTCCTCGTTCGCCTCGCTGGCCAACATGCTGGGCATCGGCTTCAACCACTTCTGGCACGCCCCGACCGAAGAGCACGGCGGCGACCTGCTGTACATCCAGGGCCACTCCTCGCCCGGCATCTACGCGCGCGCCTTCCTGGAAGGCCGCCTGACCGAAGACCAGCTGATCCATTTCCGTCGCGAAGCCGACGGCAAGGGTCTGTCTTCGTACCCGCACCCCAAGCTGATGCCGGAATTCTGGCAGTTCCCGACCGTCTCGATGGGCCTGGGCCCCTTGATGGCGATCTATCAGGCGCGCTTCCTGAAGTACCTGCACGCACGCGGCATCGCCAAGACCGACAACCGCAAGGTCTGGGCCTTCTGCGGCGACGGCGAAATGGACGAACCGGAATCGATGGGCGCCATCGGCATGGCCGGCCGTGAAAAGCTGAACAACCTGGTCATCGTGGTGAACTGCAACCTGCAGCGCCTGGACGGCCCGGTGCGCGGCAACGGCAAGATCATCCAGGAACTGGAATCCGACTTCCGCGGCGCCGGCTGGAACGTGGTCAAGGTCATCTGGGGCAGCGGCTGGGACGAGCTGCTGGCCAAGGACAAGGACGGCATCCTGCAGAAGGTCATGATGGAAACCGTCGACGGCGAGTACCAGAACTACAAGGCCAAGGACGGCGCCTACGTGCGCAAGCACTTCTTCGGCAAGCACCCGGCGCTGCTGGAGATGGTCAGCAAGATGTCCGACGACGACATCTGGCGCCTGACCCGCGGCGGTCACGACCCGCACAAGATCTACGCCGCCTTCAAGATGGCGCAGGACTCCAAGGACCAGCCGACCGTGATCCTGGCCAAGTCCATCAAGGGCTATGGCTTCGGCAAGGCCGGCGAAGCGCGCAACACCGCGCACAACACCAAGAAGCTGGACGACGAGGCCATCAAGGCCATGCGCGACCGCTTCCAGCTGCCGATCTCGGACGCCGACCTGCCCAACATCCCGTTCTTCAAGCCGTCCGAAGACAGCCCTGAAATGCAGTACCTGCACGAGCGCCGCAAGGCCCTGGGCGGTTACCTGCCGCAGCGCCGTCCGCAAGCCGACGAGAAGCTGGCCGTGCCCGAGCTGTCCGCCTTCCAGGCGATGCTTGAGCCGACCGCCGAGGGCCGTGAGATTTCCACTACCGCCGCTTACTCCCGCGTGCTGACCGCGCTGCTGCGCGACCAGAGCCTGGGCCCGCGCGTGGTGCCCATCATGGTCGACGAGTCCCGTACCTTCGGTATGGAAGGCCTGTTCCGCCAGATCGGCATCTTCAGCCAGGTCGGCCAGCTGTACGAACCGGTCGACAAGGACCAGGTGATGTACTACCGCGAAGACAAGGCCGGCCAGATCCTGCAGGAGGGCATCAACGAAGCGGGCGGCATGAGCTCGTGGATCGCTGCGGCGACCTCGTACTCGACCAACAACCGCGTGATGATCCCGTTCTACACCTACTACTCGATGTTCGGTCTGCAGCGTATCGGCGACCTGGCATGGGCGGCGGGCGACATGCGCGCGCGCGGCTTCCTGATCGGCGGCACCGCCGGCCGCACCACGCTGAACGGTGAAGGCCTGCAGCACGAAGACGGCCACAGCCACGTGTTCGCCTCGGCGATCCCGAACTGCATCCCCTACGACCCGACCTTCGCCCATGAAGTCGCCGTGATCATCCATGACGGCCTGCGCCGCATGGTGGCCAACCAGGAAGACGTGTTCTACTACATCACCGTGATGAACGAGAACTACGCGCACCCGGGCATCAAGGCCGGCCAGGAAGAGGGCATCCTGAAGGGCCTGTACCTGTTGAACGAAGGCGGCAAAGGCAACAAGCTGCGCGTGCAGCTGCTGGGTTCGGGCACCATCCTGCGCGAAGTCATCGCCGCCGCCGACCTGCTGCGTGACGACTGGAAGGTCGACGCCGACGTCTGGTCCGCACCGTCGTTCACCCTGCTGGCCCGCGATGGCCAGGACGTGGAACGCTGGAACATGCTGCACCCGGCCGAGACCGCCAAGAAGAGCTACTTCGAGCAATCGCTGGAAGGCACCGACGGTCCGATCGTGGTCTCCACCGACTACATGCGCACCTACGCCGAGCAGGTTCGCGCCTTCGTACCGAAGGGCCGCTCGTACAAGGTGCTGGGCACCGACGGCTACGGCCGCTCGGACACCCGCGCCAAGCTGCGTGAGTTCTTCGAAGTGAACCGCTACTTCGTGACCGTGGCCGCGCTGAAGTCGCTGGCCGACGAAGGCAAGATCAAGCCTTCCGTGGTGGCCGAGGCGATCGCCAAGTACGGCATCGACCCCAACAAGCCGAACCCGGTGACCCAGTAAGTCAGTCCGAACCGACCATCCCCGCCTCAGTGAACTGATCGCGGGGATGTGTCGTGCAAAGGCCAGGAGAAAGCAGGGAAGGGCCGGCCACATGGCTTAAGATGCGTAGTGCAGTCGGCATCACCTTCCCCTGAGCGAATACCCCACCCCAGCCCCAAGGCGAGGGAACAGAACAACGGAGCGCAACAGATGAGTCAAGTCGAAGTAAAAGTCCCGGACATCGGCGATTTCAAGGAAGTCGAAGTCATTGAGGTGATGGTCAAGGTCGGCGACACGATCAAGGTCGACCAGTCGCTGATCACCGTCGAATCCGACAAGGCCAGCATGGAGATCCCGTCCAGCCAGGCTGGCGTAGTCAAGGAAATCAAGGTCAAGGTGGGCGACAAGGTCGCCGAGGGTTCGCTGCTGGTGATCGTCGAGGCTGACGGCGCCGCTGCCGCGCCTGCAGCCGCCGCTCCGGCCCAGGCCGCAGCTGCTGCGCCGGCCGCCGCGCAAACCTCCGCACCCGCTCCGGTGCCTGCTGCTGCTCCGGCAGCCGGCGGCACCGTCGAGATCGAAGTGCCGGACATCGGCGACTTCAAGGAAGTCGAAGTCATCGAGCTGATGGTCAAGGTCGGCGATACCGTCAAGGCCGAGCAGTCGCTGCTGACCGTGGAGTCCGACAAGGCCTCGATGGAAATCCCGTCGTCGCACGCCGGCGTGATCAAGGAACTGAAGGTCAAGCTGGGCGACAAGGTCGCCAAGGGCAGCATCATCGCGACCCTGGAAACCACCGGCGGCGCACCTGCTGCAGCAGCGCCCGCAGCCTCGGCGCCGGCGCCCGCGGCAGCTCCTGCTGCCGCGCCTGCACCGGCCCCTGCACCCGCAGCCGCTCCTGCCATCGCCACTGCCTCGGCCACCAGCACCGGTGGCAAGGCCCACGCTTCGCCGTCCGTGCGCAAGTTCGCGCGTGAACTGGGCGTGGATCTGTCGCGCGTGCCGGCCACCGGTCCCAAGGGCCGCATCCTGCAGATCGACGTGCAGAACTTCGTCAAGGGCGTGATGGCCGGCTCCACCTCGGTCGCCGCCGCCCCGGGCAAGAACGGTTCGGGCGCGGGCATGGATCTGCTGCCGTGGCCGTCGCTGGACTTCTCCAAGTTCGGCGCGACCGAGCTGCAGCCGCTGTCGCGCATCAAGAAGATCAGCGGCCCCAACCTGCACCGCAACTGGGTGATGATCCCGCACGTGACGCAGTTCGACGAAGCCGACGTCACCGAGCTGGAAGAATTCCGCGTCACCTCCAACGCCGCCTACGCCAAGGCCAAGTCGCCGGTCAAGCTGACCATGCTGGCGTTCGTGATCAAGGCCAGCGTCTCGGCGCTGAAGAAATTCCCGGCCTTCAACTCCTCGCTGGACGCCAAGGGCGAGAACCTGATCCTCAAGCAGTTCTATAACATCGGCTTCGCCGCCGATACCCCGAACGGCCTGGTGGTGCCTGTCATCAAGAACGCCGACCAGAAGACCATCAGCCAGATCGCCACCGAAATGGGCGAGCTGTCGGCCCAGGCGCGCGACGGCAAGTTGAAGCCGGCCGACATGCAAGGCGCGACCTTCACCATCTCGTCCCTGGGCGGCATCGGCGGCACCGCCTTCACGCCCATCATCAACGCGCCGGAAGTGGCGATCCTTGGCCTGTCCAAGTCGATCACCAAGCCGGTGTGGGACGGCAAACAGTTCGTGCCGCGCCTGATGCTGCCGACTTCGCTGTCCTATGACCACCGCGTGGTCGACGGCGCAATGGGCGCCCGCTTCTCGGCCTACCTGGCCGAGGTACTGGGCGACCTGCGCAAGTCGCTGCTGTAAGCAGTCACGCAATGGCGAGCGCCGCTTCGGCTGAGGCCGGGCGGCGCGGCGAACAACAGAATATTACGGAGTCAAGACTATGAGTCTTAGCGAAGTCAAAGTCCCCGATATCGGCGACTTCAAGGAAGTGGAAGTCATCGAGGTGATGGTCAAGGTGGGCGACACGATCAAGGTCGACCAGTCGCTGATCACCGTCGAGTCCGACAAGGCCAGCATGGAAATCCCTTCGTCCACCGCAGGCGTGGTCAAGGAAATCAAGATCAAGGTCGGCGACAAGGTCGCCGAAGGCAGCGTGCTGCTGATGGTGGAAGCCGCCGGCGCCGCCGCGGCTCCTGCTGCCGCAGCGCCCGCGCCGGCCGCCGCTGCGCCGGCTCCGGCAGCAGCGCCTGCAGCCCCGGCTGCAGCACCGGCCGCGGCCAGCTTCGGCGGCAGCGCTGACGTGCAGTGCGACGTGATGGTGCTGGGCGGTGGCCCCGGCGGCTACTCGGCCGCCTTCCGCGCCGCCGACCTCGGCCTGAACACCGTCATCGTCGAGCAGGAAGCCACGCTGGGCGGCGTCTGCCTGAACGTCGGCTGCATCCCGTCCAAGGCGCTGCTGCACGTGGCCGCCGTGATTGACGAGACCGCCGCCATGGCCTCGCACGGCGTCACCTTCGGCAAGCCGGAGATCGACATCGACAAGCTGCGCGGCTACAAGGACAAGGTCATCGGCACCATGACCGGCGGTCTGGCCGGCATGGCCAAGGCGCGCAAGGTGCAGGTGGTGAACGGCAACGGCCAGTTCGCCGGCCCCAACCATATCGAAGTGAAGGCCGCCGACGGCAGCAAGAAGGTGGTGCAGTTCAAGCACGCCATCATCGCCGCCGGTTCGTCTGTGGTGAACCTGCCGTTCGTGCCGCAGGATCCGCGCATCGTCGACTCCACCGGCGCGCTGGAGCTGCGCCAGGTGCCCAAGCGCATGCTGGTCATCGGCGGCGGCATCATCGGCCTGGAAATGGCCACCGTCTATTCCACCCTGGGCGCACGCATCGACGTGGTCGAGATGATGGACGGCCTGATGCAAGGCGCCGACCGCGACATGGTCAAGGTCTGGCAGAAGTTCAACGAGAAGCGCTTCGACAACGTTATGGTCAAGACCAAGACGGTGGCCGTGGAAGCGCTGGCCGAAGGCATCAAGGTCACCTTCGAGGCGGCCGAAGCCGGCGCCAAGGCGCCGGAACCGCAACTGTACGACCTGGTGTTGGTGGCCGTGGGCCGCAGCCCGAACGGCAAGAAGGTGTCGGCCGACAAGGCCGGCGTGATCGTCGGCGAGCGCGGCTTCATCCCGGTCGACAAGCAGATGCGCACCAACGTGCCGCACATCTTCGCCATCGGCGACCTGGTGGGCCAGCCGATGCTGGCGCACAAGGCCGTGCATGAAGGCCACGTCGCCGCCGAAGCGATCGCCGGCGAGAAGAGCTTCTTCGACGCCAGCGTGATCCCGTCGGTGGCCTACACCGATCCGGAAGTGGCGTGGGTCGGCATCACCGAAGACGAAGCCAAGGCCAAGGGCATCAAGATCGAGAAGGGCCACTTCCCGTGGGCCGCCTCCGGTCGCGCCGTGGCAAACGGCCGCTCGGAAGGCTTCACCAAGCTGCTGTTCGACGCAGAGACGCATCGCGTGATCGGCGGCGGCATCGTCGGCACGCACGCCGGCGACATGATCGGCGAAGTGGCGCTGGCCATCGAGATGGGCGCAGATGCGGTGGATATCGGCAAGACCATCCACCCGCACCCGACGCTGGGCGAGTCGCTCGGCATGGCAGCTGAAGTGGCCGAAGGCCATTGCACCGACCTGCCGCCGCAACGCAAGAAGTAAGCGTAGCGGTAGCTGCAAAAAGAACGACCCGGCCGCTGCGGCGCCGGGTCGTTTTTTTATGTCTGCAGCAGCTGCCGCTGGGAAGCAACAAGAAATCTTCAGGAGCAATACCAGATTGCTTATTCTTCCAGCGGCGACTTGCCTGTCTCCCGCGCGGCCAGCAAGGCCATGCCGGTCAGTGACAGTGCGGCGACCAGATACAGAGAAATGGCCAGGGTCGACTGATACGAGCGGAACAGGCTGGCAATGATCAGCGGCGCAAAACCGCCGCCCACGATGCCGGCCAGCGTATAGGCCAGAGAGGAGCCGGCATAGCGCACACGCGTCGGGAATTGCTCGGTCACGAACGCCGCCTGCGGGCCGTACATGATTGCGTGAATGATCAGGCCGCCGACCACTGCCGCCATAATCAGCGCCGGTTGGCTGCTGTCAAGCAGCAGGAAGAACATGAAGGCCCAGATCATCGCCAGCACCACGCCAATGCCATACACCGGACGGCGGCCGATGCGATCGGACAGGGCGCCGAAAAGCGGCACGCTCAGCGCATTGCAGGCAGTGCCGATCATGATGGCCGTCAGCGCCAGCGGACGCGGCAGGTTCAGCACCGTAGTGACATAGGTCAGTGTGAATACCACCACCAGCGCGTACAACACATCCGAGCCGATGCGTACGCCGCCGGCGATCAGGAGCCGCTTCCAGTAGCCGCGCAAGACGTCGGCCACAGGCGTTTCGGCCTTGCTGTGGCTGGCTTCCAGCTCCTTGAACTGAGGTGTTTCATCGACCCCGCTGCGGATCCAGAAACCGAAGCCCACCAGCAGCAGGCTGGCCAGGAAAGGAATTCTCCAGCCCCAGTCGAGGAACTGCTCGGTTGGCATCAGGTAGGTGATCGCAGCAATGAAACCGGTTGCCAGCAGGGTGCCGAACGAGGGGCCGACTTGCGTCCACGACGCATTTCTGCCGCGCTTGTCCTGCGCGCCGTGCTCCACGGAAATCAACACCGCCCCGGCCCATTCACCGCCCAGTGCCACGCCTTGTACGAAGCGCAGCGCCACCAGCATGATCGGACTCCAGATGCCGATTGATGCATAGGTCGGCAACAAGCCCATCAGGCCGGTCGTCAGGCCCATCAGCAGCAGCGTCGCGACCAGCACGAACCGGCGCCCCAGTTTGTCGCCCAGATGGCCGAAGATGACGCCGCCCACCGGGCGCGACACATAGCCGACCGCATACGTGGAGAACGCCAGAATCGTGCCGGACAGCGGATCGAAGGATGGAAAGAAGATATGGTTGAAGATCAGCGCCGCCATGGTGTTGTAGACGGTGAAGTCGTACCACTCCAGCGTGGTGCCGACCATGCTGGCGGTCGAAAGCCGCTTGGTGCTCTGGCTGTTGCTTGAGGAGCTTCGGTCCTGCGTAGCGATTGCGGCGGTTTGGCTCATGGTGTTCCCCTCTTGAACTTTGAAAGTGCGTGACGACGGCGCGCAAGCCGCCGTTACGCACGGATTGGATGTCGTTGTCGTGTCAGGCGTGCCGCTTGAGATTTCCCCGCCCGGATCGGACGGAGCGATTGCCGGCGGCGCCGGATGCTGTCTTCAGGCCGCTTGCTCAAGCAGATCCTGTTCCAACAGCTGCCATGAGAAGCGCAATATGGCCATGTCTGCGGGCTGCAGCGTGAAGGCACGCGCTGCCGCCTCGGCGGCGGCTTCAGCCGCCTGCTGCGAAGACGCATCGATGAGGAACAGGGGATCGAGCAGACGGCCTTCCGTGCTTTCCGCCGGCAAGGGTGACGACAGCTCCTGGTCCGGCGTCAGCAGGCGCGAAGACAGGACGCCGTCGACCTCCAGCAGGCGCTTGCCCAGCGTCGTACTCAATGCGTCGAGCTGGTGCGCTTGCTGCCGGTTCCCCAGGCGCAGCACCGCCAGCCAGGCGCCGCGTCCGGCGCCGGTCTCAGCGCTGATGGTGCAGACGCGGCGCATGGGGTTGTGCATGCGCGCCAGGTTGGCGACCGACCACGGCGTCTGATGGCGAAACGCCTGAAAGTAGGCCGGCGTCTTGAAGGCGTCCAGCGAGGTGGTGCGATACAGGCCCAGATAGCGGCGCGGTCCGTGTTCGCTCCGGTAACGCACGCCGGACACGAAACCCGGCAACGCCACGCGCTCTTGCACGTGCTCACGGTCATACCACTGGTTGAAATCCTGCTCGTGAGCAGGATCGACGTCGGTCCAGACAAACAGGATGCCGGGCAGGTCGCGGCGGGTGTGTGCTTGCATGATGTCCATTCTTGAATGAGGGGTTGAGATCCAAGAATAGAGATCGCGATTTGCAGTGACAAACGGATAATTCTTATCGCGACTGATAACTTTTACTGAGCCCGGCAGGAGGTCGCCAGGCCGGCAGCACGTCAGCTCAGCCGGCTTCAAAGCCGAACGGCGCCTCCAGCCCCACCGTAAAGCGCGCCGCTTCCTGGCAGGCCAGGGCCGCTACCAGCTGGATGGCTTCGGTGGTGGCGTCGGCATGGTAGCTGACCACCAGCCGTTGCGGCATCAGGTGGCCGGCGCAAGGGATGATGGAGAGTTCGCCCGAATCGATTTCCTCGCGCGCAGGCGCCAGCGGCAACACCGCGATGCCGAAGCCGCAGCGCACCAGCCGCACGATCGCCGAAATCGAACTGACGCAATGCACCCGCGGCGTGTTGACGCCTTCGGCCTTGCATAATTCCTTGAGCGCAATATGCGGTTGCGATCCCTTGTTCATCGTGACGATGGGATGCTGCGCCAGTTCGGCCACCGTCAGCGGGCCCCGCCTGGACGACCAGTCGGCGCTGCGCCCGACCCAGCCCATGGCGATGGAGCCGCTGGCGGTATTGCGGATGCCTTCGCCGATCACCAGGTCGGTCTGCAAGGCGATATCCAGTTCGCCGTTGCGCATCTGCGAGTGCAGGCGCAAGGTCGACTCCGAGGTCAGCTGGATTTCGATGGCCGGATAGAGCTCCTGCATCCGCTGCAGAAAGTCGCTGAGCCAGGTATGGACGATGGTTTCGATGACCCCGATGCGCACCACGCCGAACACATTGTTGGAGGCGCGGCTGGCGGACATCATTTCCAGGTTGAGATCCAGCATGCGTTCGGCGTAGCTCAGCATGCGACGGCCGGCGAAGGTCAGGCGGATCTCGCGTGTGTCGCGATCGAACAGGCGCGAGCCGAAATCTTCTTCAAGCGAAGCAATGCGATTCGAAACCGCCGCCTGCGTGATATTCAGGCGTTCGGCCGCGGTGCGGAAACTACCGAGGCGGGCAGCCCAGACGAAGGCTTCCAGGAACCGGATATTCATGATGGCGTCTGCTGTGTCGGGTGAATAGGCCGTGACCGGGATGAAGCGTGAAATTGTATCAAGCTTCATTTTCCCGGCATGGGCCCATTATCCGTTTGCGAACCTGCGCCGTCCCCACACCGAAGCGTCCAGCAGGTTTTCCGGCTGCTTGCCCGACAAGACCGCGATCACTTGCGCGGCGCACTGGCTGGCCGTCGCGTGCAGGGCCTCCTGCGAGGAGCCGGCAATATGCGGCGACAGCACCACGTTGGGCAAGGCCGCCAGCGGCGAGGACGCGGCCAGCGGCTCTTGCGCGAACACGTCCAGCCCTGCGCCGCCGATGCGACCGGCGCGCAAGGCCTCGACCAGC
Organism: Herbaspirillum sp. LeCh32-8; assembly: GCF_017814915.1. GTDB lineage: Bacteria > Pseudomonadota > Gammaproteobacteria > Burkholderiales > Burkholderiaceae_D > Herbaspirillum. The sequence goes on from NZ_JAGIPZ010000007.1 coordinate 82,288, forward strand.
GCAGCCTCGTCGATCAGCCCGCCGCGCGAGGTGTTGACGATGATGGCGTCGGTCTTCATCTGAGCCAGTGTCGCGACGTTGATGGTGTGGGCGGTATCAGGACGTAGCGGCCGGTGCAGGCTGAGCACGTCGGCTTGTTGCAGCAACTGCCCGAACGAGTCCGCCACCTGCGCGCCAAAGCTGCGGATGTGCGCGGCATCGGCGCGCGGCGACCACACCAGCACGCGCATGCCCAGCCCTTGGCCGGCCATGCCGCACAGCAGCTCGCCGATACGGCCGAAGCCGACGATACCCAGCGTCTTGCCATACAACGAGACCGTGCGGCCCTCGTACTTGAAGCGCCAGTTGCCGGCGCGGGCTGCCGCGTCGGCCGCCACCGCCTGGTGCGCGGCGGCCAGCATCAGGTGCAGGGTATGCTCGGCCACGGCGCGCACATTGGCCAGTGGGGTATTGCTGACTGCAATACCGAGGCGATGGGCGTGGGCGACGTCGATCTTGTCGGTGCCGGTGCCGTGGTTGGCCTCCAGCAGCAGGCGTCGTGCACCGTCGAGCTGACCGGCATTGAGGCCGTCGCGAACGATGGCGGCGTCGGCGTCGGCTACTTCATGGTCCAGCGCAGCCGGGCCGGCCGATTGCAGCACGTCGATGCCGGCCGCGCGCAGCAGTTGCGCGCCGATCGGGTGAATGGGTTGGGCGATCACGCACAGCGCCATGGTGAAGTGTCCTTTCCAATAAAAAACGCGCCGTCCCGGTGTCCGGAGGACGGCGCGCAAGATGGAAAGCATGATGCGTTCCAGCCGGATCGGCCGGTGAAGCCGGCAAGCCGCAGTGCGGACTCAGACCAGCTTGCCCGGATTCATGATCAGGTTGGGGTCGAATGCCTGCTTGATGCGCAGCATCAGTTCCATCTCCACGGGCGCCTTGTAGTGCCGCAATTCATCGCGGCGCAGCTGGCCCACGCCATGCTCGGCGCTGATGCTGCCGCTCATCTCGGTGACCAGGTCGTGCACCAGCCGGTTCAGCAGCAGCGTGGCCTGCTTCACTTCATCGTAGGAGGCGCTGAGCGGGATCATCACGTTGAAGTGCAGGTTGCCGTCGCCCAGATGGCCGAAGTTGATGACCTCGGTCGCCAGCCCGCAGCCGGCGATGGCCGCCTCGGCGCGCGCGACGAAGGGCGCGATGGCCGAGATGGGCAGCGCGATGTCGTGCTTGATCACCTTGCCGGCGCGCACCTGCGCCTGTGAAATGCCCTCGCGGATTTTCCACAGTGCGGTCGATTGCGTGCCGCTGGTGCAAAACATGGCGTCGCACACCAGTTCCTCTTCCAGCGCCTGGCCCAGCACTTCTTCCAGCATGCCTTGCAGGCCGGTGTCTTCGGTGTCGGCCAGTTCGATCAATGCATTGAAGGCGGCCGGCTGCGCCAGCGGCGCGCGCGTGTCGGCCACGTGCTGCAGCACCAGTGCCAGCGAGGCGGCCGACATCATCTCGAACGCCACCAGGCGGTCGCCGCAACGCGCGCGCGTGCGCGCCAGCAGTTCGGCCAGTTGCGCCAGCGAGTCGGCGCCGACCCAGGCCGTGGCGCGCGCATGCGGTTGCGAGAAGAGCTTGAGCACGGCGCCGGTGATCACGCCCAGCGTGCCTTCCGAACCGATGAACAGGTCGCGCAGGTCGTAGCCGGTGTTGTCCTTGCGCAGGCCGCGCAAGCCGTTCCAGATGCGACCGTCGGGCAGCACCACTTCCAGCCCCAGCGCCAGCTCGCGCATATTGCCAAAGCGCAGCACGGCGATGCCGCCGGCGTTGGTGGCGAGATTGCCGCCCACCGTGCAGCTGCCTTCGGCACCCAGGCTCAGCGGGAAGTAGCGGCCGACGTCGCGGGCGGCGTCCTGCGCGTGCGCCAGGATCACGCCGGCGTCCACCGTCATGGTGTTGTTGATGGGATCCACATCGCGGATGCGGTTCATGCGCGTGGTGGAGAGGATCACCTGCGCGCCGCTGTCGTCCGGCGTGGCGCCGCCGCTCATGCCGGTGTTGCCGCCCTGGGTGACGATGGGCGTGTGGGTCAGGTGGCACAGCCGCACCACCTCGGCGGTCTGCGCCGTATCGGCCGGGCGCACCACCACGCTGACCCGGCCTTCCCATTTGCCCAGCCAATCCTTTAGGTAGGGCGCCTGTTGTTCTGCATCGGTGACCAGGCCGGCGTCGCCGACGATGGCGCGCAGCTGCGCGATCAGTTCCTTGGTGTTCTCGCTCATTTCCGTATTGCTCCGTGTTGCCGTATTTGCCGCATCGCTTGTCGGGATTGCAGCGGGGTGACTTATCTCCAGGGCCCGACTATCAGGCACCGTGCCAGTTCATCCGCACGCGGCCGATGGCCATCGCGGCGGCGGCCTGGCTCGGCTCCACCACGGGGATGCCCAGCGCCTCTTGCAGCGGTTCGCGGTAGAGCGCCATGCCGGCGCAGCCCATGACGATCACGTCGGCGCCTTTCTCGTCGCGCAGGCGGCGACCCACTTCGGTCATGCGCGCCAGCGTGCGCTCGTACTGCGCCAGCTCGGTCACGTTCAGGCCGATCGCCAGTTCGCCGGCCAGGCGCGACTCCACGCCCATGGCGCCATAGGCGCGCAGGTGGCGAGGAATCGAGCCCTTGAGAATGGCGATCACGCCGAAACGCTGGCCCAGCGTGAGCGCGGTCAGCACGCCGCTTTCCATGATGCCCAGCACCGGCACGTCGACCGCCTCGCGCACCGCGTGGAGCCCAGGGTCCGAGAAGCAGGCCACCACGAAGGCGGCTGCGCGCGCGCGTAACGATGTCGCCAGCGACACCAGTTGCGGCGCCACCGCGTCGACGTCCTGCTGGGTCTGGATGCCGGGCGGACCGGACTGCAGCGACAAGCACTCGATGGCAGGGCCGCCGGCCATGCGCAGCGGCGCCATCGCGGCATCGATGCCGCGCGTGACGGCGGCCGTGCTGTTGGGGTTGATCACGAAGATGGTCTGGCCGTCGGGCAGGGAAGAGGCAGGGGGCATGGTCGGCTTTCGTGGTAGAACGGATGCAAGGACTGTAACCCAGCGCGATGGGCATGCTCCTTGCTCATTTGTCGGTTCCCCTTAACATCCTGTTATGCATGGCGAGGACTTATGGCACTGAACCTGCGTCAGATCGAAGTGTTCCGCGCGGTGATGACCACCGGCTCCATCAGCGGCGCATCACAATTGCTGTTCGTGTCGCAGCCGGCGGTGAGCCGCCTGCTGTCGCACACCGAGCAGCGCGTCGGCTTTGCGCTGTTCGAGCGCATCAAGGGGCGGTTATACGCCACGCCGGAGGCCAAGAAACTGTTCCACGAAGTGGAACATGTCTACCAGGCGGTGCAGCGGGTCAACGAGCTGGCCACCGATCTGTCTGAAAACCGCAGCGGCATTCTCAACATCGTCTCCAGTCCCAGCATCGGGCAGATGCTGATCCCGCAGGCTATTGCGCTGTTTCGCAATCGCCATCCGGACGTCAAGCTGACCTTCCATTGCCTCAACTACGGCTACCTGAAGGACCGCCTGCTGTCGCGCCAGGCCGACCTCGGCATCATCATCCTGCCGATGGAGCATCCCAGCCTGGAAGTGGCGCCGCTATGCAGCAACCGCGTGGTCTGCGTGCTGCCCTACAACCATGAGCTCACGCGGCGCAGCACACTCACGCTGGCCGATCTGCGGCCGTTTCCGTTGATCTCCTACAACCGCGATTCGCCCTTCGGCGGCATCGTCGGCAACTTTTATCAGTCGGAAGAGGAACCGCTGCGCCCCATCATGGAAGTGGGTTCGCCGCAGAACGCCTGTTCGCTGGTGCAGATGGGCGCAGGGGTGGCGCTGGTGGACGAATTCTCGGTGCGCAGCTGGGCCGGCAGCAGCCAGATGGTCGTGCGGCCGGTGGCGCGCGCACCCATCCTGCGGGCCAACATGGTGCACGTGCGTACCGAGCCGCTGTCGCAGCTGACGCTGGCGTTCATCGAGGAATTGCGCCAACTCGTGCATGCGCAAGGCTACGTGCCGTCGGCCGGACTTGCTGCGCCGCCGCAGGCGCGCGCGGCCTGAAACGGTGCATGCAGGCAGACGGGTGATGCGTGCTGGTGCGCTTAACAAGACGTTATGGCGTGCGTACAAAAAGGCAAGCGACAGGACCAAACGCGTCCACGACAATGAATTTCATCTTGTCCGGCAGACCACATCGGTGTGCCGCCGCTTCCACCCATTTGTCCACGGAATCACTATGTCGACCTCGACCGCAGCTTCGCTGGCCACCGCCCGCGGCATCTACACCATCTGCCCCACGCCGTTCAACGCCGACGGCTCGATTGACCTCGGCAGCATCGCCACGCTGGTCGATTTCCAGATCGAAGCCGGCGTCTCCGGCCTGGCCATCCTCGGCTTCCTCGGCGAGGCGCACAAGCTGTCCAACGCCGAGCGCCGCGCGGTGACCTCGACCTTCGTCAAGTGTGCCGCCGGGCGCGTGCCGGTGTGGGTGGGCGTGCGCGCCCTGGGCCTGGCCGGCGCCATCGAGCAGGCCACCGAGGCCGCTGAAGCCGGCGCCGCCGCAGTCTTCGCCGCGCCGCTGGACAATGCCTCCGACGCCGTGCAGTTCGACTACTACCAGTCGCTGGCCGCAGCACTGTCGATTCCCGTGGTGATCCACGATTTCCCCGACTCCTTCGGCACCGAAATCAAGGCCGAGGTAATCGCCCGCCTGGGGCGCGAAGGCGGCGTCAACTTTATCAAGATGGAAGAGCCGCCGGTGGGCCAGAAGATCAGCCGCATCCGTGACCTTGCCGGCGAGTCCATGCGCATCTTCGGCGGCCTGGGCGGCGTGTACTTCCTGGAGGAACTGCAGCGCGGCGCGGTCGGCACCATGACCGGGTTTGCCTTCCCCGAAATCCTGGTGCGCATCTACGACAAGTTCGCCGCCGGCGACCTGGCGGGCGCGGCCGCCACCTTCGACAAGTATTGCCCGCTGATCCGCTATGAGTTCCAGCCCAAGATCGGCCTGTCGCTGCGCAAGTACGTCTACCGCAAGCGCGGCGTGATCGGCAGCGATGCGATCCGTTCGCCCGGCATGCGCATCGACCCCGAGACCGAGCGCGAGCTGGAAGCCGTGATCGCCCGCGTCGGCCTGTCGCTGGACCAGCGCGGCGCGCTGGTCATCGAATAAGCGGGGGCAAAGCATGGATCTGGGTATTGCCGGACGCAGCGCACTGGTGTGTGCATCAAGCAAGGGACTGGGGCTGGCCTGTGCGGCGTCACTGGCGCGCGAAGGCGTGGCCGTGACTATGACCGCGCGCGGCAAGGAGGCGCTGGAAGCCGCCGCGCAGCATATTCGCGACACCACCGGCGCCACCATCACCACCGTCGCCGGCGACATCACTACGCCGGAGGGGCGCGCGCTGGCGCTGGCGGTATGTCCGTCGCCGGACATCCTGGTGACCAATGCCGGCGGCCCCAAGCCGGGCGACTTCCGCGAGTGGTCGCGCGAAGACTGGATCGCCGCGGTGGACGCCAACATGCTCACCCCCATCGAGCTGATCAAGGCCACCGTGGACGGCATGATGAAGCGCGGCTTCGGCCGCATTGTCAACATCACCTCGGGCGCGGTGAAGGCGCCGATCGATGTGCTGGGATTGTCCAACGGCGCGCGTTCGGGCCTGACCGGTTTTGTCGCCGGACTGGCGCGCAAGACCGTGCGCCACAACGTCACCATCAACAACCTGCTGCCGGGGCCGTTTGAAACCGACCGCCTGCTGGCCACGGCGGCCGCCGCCGCGCGCGACACCGGCAAGACCGTGGAAGAAGCGCTCGCCGCGCGCCGCGCCGGCAACCCGGCCGGCCGCTTCGGCACCCCGGCCGAGTTCGGCGATGCCTGCGCCTGGCTGTGCAGCGCGCAGGCCGGCTTCGTCACCGGGCAAAACCTGCTGATGGACGGCGGCGCCTATCCGGGCACCTTCTAGCAGCCAACATTCCAGGACTTCGCATGGACTTCGATTTCGACCTCACCATCCGCAACGGCCGCATCTCCACCGACAAGGAAACCTTCATGGCCGACATCGGCGTGAAGGACGGCGTGATCGTGAAGATCGCGCCCGGACTTCCCGCCGGCCGCGAGGACATCGACGCCGCCGGGCGCTGGGTGCTGCCGGGCGGCATCGACAGCCATTGCCACATCGAGCAGTTGTCCGGCATGGGCATGATGTGCGCCGACGATTTTTATTCCGGCACGGTGTCGGCCGCCTTCGGCGGCACCACCACCATCATCCCCTTTGCCGCCCAGCATCGCGGCAACCGCATCCCCGACGTGGTGGCCGACTACGCGCAGCGCGCCCGTGAAAAGGCGGTGATCGACTACGGCTTTCACCTGATCCTGGCGGACCCCGATGAGCAGGCGCTGCAGCACGACCTGCCGCAGGCGATCCGCGACGGGATCACCTCGCTCAAGGTCTACATGACCTACAACGCCCTGAAGCTGGACGACTACCAGCTGCTGGACGTGATGGCCCTGGCCGGCCGCGAAGGGGCGCTGGTGATGATCCACGCCGAGAACCACGACATGATCCGCTGGCTGGCCTCGCGCCTGCTGGATCAGGGCCACACCGCGCCCAAGTTCCACGCAGTGGCGCACGACCCGCTGGCCGAAGCCGAGGCCAGCAACCGTGCCATCGCGCTGTCGCGCCTGATCGGGGTGCCGGTGCTGATCGTGCACGTGGCCGGCGCGGAGACGGTGCAGACCATTCGCAACGCCAAGCTGCTGGGCGCGCAGATCTATGCCGAGAGCTGCCCGCAGTACCTGTTCCTGACCGCCGAAGACATCGACCTGCCGGGCGTGGAAGGCGCCAAGTACTGCTGCAGCCCGCCGCCGCGCGACGCCAATGCGCAGGAGGCGGTGTGGGCGGGTCTCAAGGACGGCACGCTGGGCATGTATTCCTCCGACCACGCGCCGTATCGCTTCGACGAAAGCGGCAAACTGCCGCGCGGTGAAAGCACCACCTTCAAGGAGATGGCCAACGGCGTGCCCGGCATTGAGCTGCGCCTGCCGCTGCTGTTCTCAGAGGGCGTGCTGGGCGGACGCATCGACATCCATGAATTCGTGCAGCTGAGCGCCACCAATCACGCCCACATGTACGGCCTGTCGCATCGCAAGGGCAACATCGCCGAAGGACTGGACGCCGACCTGGTGATCTGGAACCCGCAACGCGAGACCACCATCAGCAGCGACCTGCTGCACGACAACGTCGGCTACACGCCGTATGAAGGCAAACAGATCAAGGGCTGGCCGGAAGTGGTGACCAGCCGAGGCCGCATCGTGGTGCAGGACGGCGTGCTGAAAGTGGAGCGCGGGTCCGGGCGCTACATCAAGCGCCAGTGCCCGGAGCCGGCCAGCATCGCACGCCGTCCGGCGCGCAGTCATTTGCCGGGCTTGCTCGGCCTGAAAGGAAAAGCATGGGAGCAGCAATGAACGCAGTGAAGAATCAGCAGCCCAATCGCTTCGGCCTGGCCGTGGCGCAGATGGGCCCGGTGCACCTGGCCGACGAGCGCGCCGCGGTGGTGGCGCGCCTGGTGGAAATGATGCGCGAGGCGGCCGCGCGCGGCGCGAAGATGGTGGTGTTCCCCGAGCTGGCGCTGACCACCTTCTTCCCGCGTTACTGGATGGAGGATGAGGCCGAGGTCAATGCGCGCTTCTTCGAGGCCGAGATGCCGGGGCCGCAGACGCGCGTGCTGTTCGATCTCGCCGCACAGCTGAAGATCGGCTTTTACCTCGGCTATGCCGAGCTGACCGCGGACGGCCATCGCTATAACACCTCGATCCTGGTCGACGAGAACGCCAAGATCGTGGCTCGCTATCGCAAGGTGCACCTGCCCGGCCACAGCGACCACAAGCCGGACGCACCGTTCCAGCATCTGGAGAAAAAGTACTTCGAGGTCGGCAACGACGGCTTCGGCGTCTCCGACATGCTGGGCACACGCATCGGCCAGTGCCTGTGCAACGACCGTCGCTGGCCCGAGACCTATCGCGTCATGAGCCTGCAGAGCGCGCGCATCGTCGCGCTGGGCTACAACACGCCGTCCTGGAACATCCACTGGAACGAGCCGCCGCACCTGCGCATGTTCCACCACCTGCTGTCGCTGCAGGCCAATGCCTACCAGAACGGCCTGTGGGTGGCGGCCGCCGCCAAGTGCGGCTTCGAGGATGGCTTCCACATGATCGGCGGCTCGGCCATCGTCGCGCCGTCCGGCGAGATCGTGGCGCAGGCGCAGGGCGAGGAGGATGAAGTGATTTTCGCCAACTGCGATCTCGGCCTGGGCGAAACCTTCCTGCAGCACGTCTTCAACTTCGCCAAGCACCGTCGTCCCGAGCACTACCGCCTGATCGTCGAACGCACCGGCGCCGGCCTGCCGCTGGCGCCGTCCGAGCTGTCGACCTGAACACCAGTGAGTCACAAGCAAGCCCATACCGTTAGCCACGTCAGTCAAACAACACCAAGGAGTGATGCGATGTTCCCGTTCCAGCCCAAGCTGTCCAAGTTGTCCATGAGCTGTTCCATGCTGGCGGCCGCGGCCGTCATGTCGCTCGCCGCCGGCGCCGCCACGGCCCAGGGTGGTTCCGGCCCGTTGCGTACCGGTGTGGATGCCACCTTCGCGCCGCATGCCATGGTCAAGCTGGGCGGCGGCCTGCAGGGCTTCAACATCGACCTGGGTGAAGAGCTGGCGCGTCGGATGGGTCGCAAGATCGAGATCGAGGGCACCGAGTTCTCCGGACTGGTGCCGGGCCTGAACGCCAAGAAGTATGACTTCGTGCTGGCGCCGGTGACGGCCACGCCGGAGCGCGCCAAGGCCATGCTGTTTACCGAGGGCTACCTCGATACCGACTACACCTTCGTGATCAAGAAGGGCGGCACGCCGATCAAGGCGCTGGAAGAACTGAAGGGCAAGACCGTCTCGGTCAACAAGGGTTCGGCCTATGAGATGTGGGCGCATGACAATGCCGCCAAGTACGGCTTCAAGTACGACGTCTACGGCAACAATGCCGACGCCGTGCAGGCAGTGCAATCGGGCCGCGCCGATGCCAACCTGGCCGGCAGCACCGTGGCCGCCTGGGCCGCCAAGCAGAACCCGGCGGTGCAGACCACCTACACCGTGAAGACCGGCCTGGTGTGGGCGCTGGCATTCCGCCTGGACGACAAGGCCGGGCGCGACGCCGCCGGCAATGCCCTCAAGTGTATGAAGCAGGACGGCACGCTGGGCAAGATTGCCCAGAAGTGGTTCGGCTACACGCCGGCGCCGGACGCCGCCGTGGTCAAGGTCGGCGTGGGCCAGGGCGTGCCGGGTCTGGAGGGTTACGACCCGACCCCGGTGACGCCCAAGTGCAGCTGAGGCAGCGCATTTGTCCTTTTTGCGCGGCCGGGGCAGCAAGCCGGCCGCGGTTCGTTTCGTCACCTGAATTTCGCTATCCGATCCTATGAACGCCCCCATCCTGGAAATCGTCGGCCTGCACAAATCCTATGAAGGCAACGCGGTGCTGCGCGGCATCGACCTGCGCGTGCGCCAGGGCCAGCTGATCTGCGTGATCGGCCCCTCGGGCTCGGGCAAGAGCACCATGCTGCGCTGCTGCAACCGGCTGGAAGAACCCAGCGCCGGCCAGATCGTGGTGGACGGCACCGACATCATGCATGCGCGCGTGAACCTGAACGAGGTGCGCCAGAAGATCGGCATGGTGTTCCAGCAGTTCAATCTCTATCCCCACATGACGGTGCTGGGCAATGTGATGCTGGCGCTGAAAAAGGTGCAAGGGCATTCGCACGCAGAGGCGGAAAAGCGCGCGCGCCGCGCGCTGCAGCAAGTGGGCATGTCTGAGAAGGCGGCCAGCTATCCGGGCCAGCTCTCGGGCGGACAGCAGCAGCGCGTGGGCATCGCCCGCGGCATTGCGCTGGAACCGAAGGTGATGCTGTTCGACGAACCCACCAGCGCGCTCGACCCGGAACTGGTGGGCAGCGTGCTGCAGGTCATGCGCGAGCTGCGCGAGGCCGGCATGACCATGCTGGTGGTGACGCACGAGATGGCCTTCGCCCGCGCCGCGGCCGATCATGTGGTGTTCATGGACGGCGGCGTGATCGTGGAGGAGGGCGCGCCCGAGCAGATATTCGGTAACCCGCAGCAGGCGCGCACCAAGGCCTTCGTCGCGCGTTACGCAGGCCACGCCTGAATATCGAAGAAAACTTCGGGGAAAACATCGCGGCAAATTTCGGGGATCGCATGCAGGAATTCATCTTCACCTTCTTCAACGCCGAGATCGCCGGCCGCTACTGGCAGGACATCCTGCGCGGCATGGGCGTGACGGTCATGCTAAGCCTGGCGGTGATCGCCGCCGGCCTGCTGCTGGGCCTGGCGCTGGCGGTATTGCGCGCCACCGGGCAGCGCGCAGTCACATTGGCGGTAGTGGCCTTCGCCGACGTCATGCGCGCCTTGCCGCCGCTGATCGTCATCATCGTGCTGTTCTTTGCCTTTCCGTATATCGACCTGGCGATGTCGTCCTTCACCGCTACCTGGCTGGCCTTGACGCTGGTGCTGGCTGCCTATGCCGAGGAGAGCATCTGGGCCGGCATCGTCGCGTTGCCGCGCGGCCAGACCGAGGCGGCGCGCTCGACCGGCTTGTCATGGCGACAAGCGATGGCCTCGGTGGTATTGCCGCAGGCGCTGCGCATGGCCGTGCCGGCGCTGACCAACCGCGTCATCTCGATCACCAAGAACACCGCGCTGGGCTCGGTGGTGGCCTTGTCGGAAATCCTCAACACCGCGCAGGCCGCCAGCAGCAACGCCGGCAACCCGACGCCGCTGATGCTGGGCGCGGCCGCCTATCTGGTGATCTTCATCCCGGTGGTGCTGTTTGCGCGCTGGCTGGAAACACGCTGGCGCTGGAAACGATAACCAAGAGACAGGCAAAGGAAACAAAGCAACCATGGAAGCCTTGCTGCAAAACTTCTTCAACCTGCAGGTCTACCGCGATGTGCTGCCGTTCCTGCTGGGCGGCCTGTGGACCACGGTGTGGCTGTCCTTGCTGGTGATCCCCATCGGCATCGTCTCCGGTCTCGCGCTGGCGCTGCTGGCCACGCAGAGCGGCTCGCGCGCGGTGCGCATCGCGGTGGCGGTGTATGTGGATTTCTTCCGCTCCTTCCCGCCGCTGGTGCTGTTGATCCTGATTTACTTCGGCGCGCCGTTCCTTGGACTGGAGTTGCCCAAGCTGCTGGCGGTGGCGATCGGCTTCATGTTCAACAACTCCAGCTATTTCGCCGAGGTGCTGCGCGCCGGCATCGAGAGCGTGCCGCACGGGCAGATGGAGGCGGCGCGCTCGACCGGCCTGTCGCGCGCGCAGGCGCTGGCTTACGTGGTGGTGCCGCAGGCCGCGCGCAATGCCTTGCCCGACCTGGTGGGCAATTGCATCGAGGTGATCAAGCTGACCACCATCGCCAGCGTGGTCGCGCTGCCCGAGCTGTTACGCGTGGCGCGCGATGCGCAGTCGCTGGTGTACAACCCGTCGCCCATCGTGCTGGCTGCGCTGTTGTACCTGATCCTGCTGCTGCCGCTGGTGCGCTGGCTTTCCCGGCTGGAGAACCGCAACCGCGCATTGCATTGATGAGCGCGAAAAAAGCCCGGATCGCTCCGGGCTTTTTTTGTCGGGCGGGGCGGAAGGCTCAGCCGTTGAGCATCTGCATGCTGGCCTCGGTATAACGATCCCCCACGGCCGCTCCTGCCGGGAACAGTGCGTTCAATTCCTGCAGATGTTGCGGGCTCAGCTTGACGCTGAAGGCGCCGGCGTTTTCCTCCAGGTACTTGCGGCGCTTGGTGCCGGGAATGGGCACCACGTGCGGATCCTGCGCCATCACCCAGGCCAGCGCCAGTTGGCTGGGCGTGCAACCGTAGCCTTGCGCCAGCTGCTTCACCTTGTCCACCAGCTGCAGGTTCCTGGCAAAGTTCTCGCCCTGGAAGCGCGGGTTGGTGCGACGGAAGTCATCCTCGGCCAGATCCTCGAAGCGGGTAATGGCGCCGGTCAGGAAGCCGCGACCCAGCGGACTATAGGCAACGAAGCCGATGCCCAGCTTGCGGCAGACGGCCAGCGCCTCGTGTTCCGGATCGCGCGTCCACAGCGAGTATTCGCTTTGCAGCGCGGTGATCGGATGCACCCGGTGGGCGCGTTCGATGGTGGCGGCCGAGGCTTCCGACAGGCCGATGTAGCGGATCTTGCCGTCCTTGACCAGGTCGGCCAGCACGCCCACGGTGGCTTCGATGGGCGTGTTGGGATCGACGCGGTGCTGGTAGTAGAGGTCGATGGTGTCCACGCCCAGGCGCTTCAGGCTGCCGTCGATGGCCTGACGGATATAGGCCGGGCTGCCGTCGACGCCGCGCACCGCAGGGTCGTTGGGATCGCGCTTGAAGCCGAACTTGGTGGCGACGAAGAACTTGTCGCGGCGTCCCTTGAGCGCCTTGCCGACCAGCTCTTCATTGGTGAAGGGGCCGTACATGTCGGCCGTGTCGAGCAGGTTGACGCCCAGCTCCAGCGCTCGGTCGATGGTGGCCAGCGATTCGGCGTCGTCGCGATGGGCATAGAAGTCGCTCATGCCCATGCAGCCCAGGCCGATGGCGGAAACCAGCGGACCGTTGGCGCCCAGGCGGCGGGTGCCGACGGCAGAGTCGGGTTGCAGGTGGGCGGTGGTCTTGTCAGTCATTTGGCGTCCTTTTCAGTTGGCGCCGGCCTGGGCTGCGGTGGCGGCATCGGCATGCGTATCGGAAGCGGACGGAGAAGCGGAGCGGGAAGCGCCGGAGCGCGCCGGTTTGCGGTCGCTCTTGCGCGGCGCGGGCGCGGATGGCGCCGTGGCGTGCTTGTTCGCTTCTTGCTGCGCTTCTTCTTCCATGTCGCCGTACAGGGCGATTTTCTGATGCAGTACCGCCAGATTGCTTTGCAGTTCAGCCAGCGTGTGTTGTACGCAAAGGGTGTGATCCAGCAAGATCGCTTTGCGTTCCTTGACGCTCTCCAGGCTGTTGCCCAGGCGACGCAGTTCGGCGTAGCGCAGCATCGCGCGCACCGGCAGGCCGGTCGCCTTGAGCTTCAACAGAAAGCCGATCCAGTTCAGGTCTTCCTGGGTGAAGCGGCGATGGCTGTTGTCGCGCCGTTCGACCGGGTCGAGCAGGCCGATGCGTTCGTAGTAACGCAGGGTATGCACCGACAGGCCGGTGGCGGCGGCGGCCTGGGCAATGGTCATGGAGGTCGTCATGGCAGGCAGTCTAGAAGTTGGAGCGCGCTCTAAGTCAAGCGCAATTCGCCCATTATCTGCAAGTCCGCCCGGGCGTGCAGACGAGGGTGGTTTGTTGTCGGTCTGTCATGCTGTCGCGCGCGCCGTCAACGCGTACAATGCGCTGCCTGTCGGTGCTGCGCCGCATGGCCACCGCCGTCCTTGTTACCGTCATCCTCATGTCGTCGCCGGAGAAGATTGAAATGAATATCCATGCCGCCACCCAACTTTTGCTGGACGCCCGCAACAGCGGCGTCGTGCTCGACTGGCGCCGCCTGGCGGTGGGCGACGCCGCCACCGCCTACGCGGTCCAGGATGCGCAGCTGCTGCAACTGGGGCCGGTCGGCGCCTGGAAGGTGGGCAGCAAGGGGCGGGGCTTCGAGCCGGCCTGTTCGCCGTTGCCGCTGTCTTGTGTGATGGCGTCGGGTGCCCGACTCTCCGGCCCGCAATGGCGTCAGCGCGGCCTGGAGGTGGAGCTGGCCCTGCGCGTGGGACGCGACTGCGACCCCGGCAATGAGCTGCTCTCCCGCGAGCAATTGCTGGACGTGTTCGATGCCGTGATGCCCGCCATCGAGGTGGTGGAAACCCGGCTGGGCCGGCTACCCTGCGAAAATCCGTGGGCGTCCATGGCCGACCTGCAAAGTCATGGCGCGCTGGTGGTGGGCGAGGCCATCCCCATGCCGGCCAATGCGCCCGAACTGGACGCCATCGTCGCCACCCTGGCGATCGACGGCCGTGAAGCCGCGCGCACCACCGGCGGCAACCCCGCCGAGCTGTGGCCGACGCTGGCCTGGCTGGCGCGCCACTGCGCGCTGCGCGGCATGCCACTGAAGAAGGGGCAGTTCGTCACCACCGGCTCTTGCACCGGGCTTGTCAACGCGCGCGCCGGTACGCTGGTGGAAGCGACGTTGGAAGGCATCGGCGGCGTGGCATTGCGCTTTGCCGATTGACGGCCGGCGCTATATCTATTGAGTGCCCACTGAACCGGGGGGCCGGCGTCCCTTTGCGCCGTGCCCGTTCTGACTACGCCATAGAGCTCCCATGTCCACGTATTTGCCGCTGAACGCCCTGCGCGCCTTCGAGGCTTCGGCCCGGCATTTGTCCTTCACGCGCGCCGCCGCCGAACTCAACGTCACCCAGACCGCCGTCAGCATGCAGGTCAAGAACCTCGAGGAGCGCCTGGGCGTAGGCTTGTTCCGCCGCCTGCCGCGCGGCCTGGCGCTGACCGATGAGGGGCTGGCGCTGTTGCCGGTGCTGGCCGAATCCTTCAGTCGCATCGGCACCGTGCTGGCGCAGTTCGAGAACGGCCGCAAGCGCGAGGTGCTGACGCTGGGCGTGGTGGGCACCTTCGCCGTGGGCTGGCTGATGCCGCGCCTGCGCGAGTTCCAGCAGACCTGGCCGTTCGTCGACCTGCGCCTGCTGACCAACAACAACCGCGTCGACCTGGCCGGGGAGGGGCTGGATTACGCGATCCGTTTTGGCGACGGTGCATGGCATGGCACGGATGCTGAACGTCTGTTCAGCGCGCCGCTGGCGCCGATGTGCGCGCCGGAGATCGCCGCCCGCCTGCGTCGTCCGGCCGACCTTGCCGGTGAGACATTGTTGCGCTCCTACCGCAGCGAGGAGTGGAACGAGTGGTTCGCCGCCGCCGGTGCGCCATGCCCGCCCATTCGCGGCTTCGTTTTCGACTCTTCGCTCACCATGGCCGAAGCCGCGGCGCAGCAGGCCGGCGTTGCGCTGCTGCCGGTGCTGATGTTCGAGCGGGAACTGAGGCAGGGCCGGCTGGTCTGTCCTTTTGAAACCCATATCGTCGCAGGCGCCTACTGGCTGACGCGGCTCAAATCAAAGCAGGAGACCGCGGCCATGACTGCCTTCAGGGAGTGGCTGCTGGCGCACGCCGGCGCACGGTAAATCTGCCGGTAGGCCTCACAGCCAAGCCCGGCCTGTCTTTGCGGACTACGGTGAGGGTGAGGGGGAAAGGCAACAACCATGCTTTTCTAAGACTTTTCCTGATAGACGGGCATCCAAGTCGGACATAGAATAAATGTTATAAACAATTTCAAGGAGGCTGCGCCGCTTTGCCGCCTCGGCGAAAGTCCGGTAGTACCTGGTTCAACCCAAAGCAAACAGTGGGGGGTGTCATGAAATACATCACAAAGCTCTATCGCAAATTGGTCGACTACCTGAACGATTCGGGCGACCTGACCACGGGTTCGCACCGCGGCGAGCCGCAGTGCTGCAGCCTGTACTCCGGCCTGTCGCCGATGGACGGCAGCAACCGCCGACAGTGATGTTCCGGACGGCGGCCAGCCCAAAGGCGGCCGCCGCAATGCGTTTGATGCTTCGCCTGATGTTTCATTTCAAGCCGGCGTTTTCCGTGTCGTCACTGGTGCCGGTCGTCGTATTCCCGCAGTCTTCCTCCCCGCTGTTCCGCCTGTTCCGGCAATATCCCCCGTTTTGGCGGCCTTCGCCGTCCGGCTCGGCTCCTCCCACGTTTTTCAGGTATTTTCCCCTGCCATAAGTGCGCACCAATTCAGCCCATTCGGGCTGGGCAGTCGTGTTCCCATGCGCGCCGCGCCGGCGCGATGCCCTGTTTTGGCGTGCGCCGCGCCCCTCTGGTGCTATGCGCTCGCGCCGCTCTTCGACGGGCGGGCGTGGAACTCGCGCAGGATGGAGAGAAACAGGTCCGAGCGATGCGTGGATGGCCGTCCGGGATCGGTCACCGCGCAGATCGTGTGCTGAAAGCTGGGGCTGCCGCGCCGGGCGCGCAGTGCGTAGCGCTTGCCGATCAGTTGGGCGTAGTGGGTGGGCAGCAGGCCGACATAGTCACCGGTGGCCACCAGCAGCGCGATGGCTTCCAGCCCGCCGGCATCGGGGCCGCGCACGTAGCCGCCAGCCGCCAGCACGGCATCCACATAGGGATGGGGACGGTAGACCAACGACGGTTCGCGCGCCGGGCGGCCTTCCTTGCCCTCCCGCCGCACCGATCCATAGATGCGGTGGCTCTCTGAAAACAGCGGCAGGAAATCGAATTCGTCCTCGCCCGGATAGCGGCCCCGGATGGCGACATCGACCCGCTGCTCGCGCAGCGCCTGGTTGAGTTCGGGAAACGTCATGACTTCGATGCGCGGCTGCACCATCGGCGCGCGCCGCTTCAACATGGCGATCGCCTGCGGCAGCTTGCAGTCAGGATGGCTCAGGGCATGCTCCACCACGCCCAGCGCCAGCGGCCCGGAGAGCACGCCGTGCACTGCGTCAATTTCCGGTCGGATACGTTCCAGCGAACGCAGCGCGCCGGTCGCCAACTTGAGCGCCACCTCGCCCTCGGGCGTGAGCCGGAAGCCCGCCGGGCCGCGCTCGCACAGACGTACGCCGAGGCGCTCCTCAACCTCGCGCACGTGGCGGCTGATGGAGGCCTTGGACATGTGCAGCAATTTTTCCGCCGCGGCAAAGCCGCCCGCTTCGGCAACGTTGCAGAACACCCGCAGCGAGCGCAGGTCGCGCTCATCGAAATCGAGACGGATCATTTTGGGGCGTTTCCTTGCCGGCCATAAAGTCTTGGAAAGCAAGACTATACCCCCAAAAGAATCATTTTTTATTGCCTCATCGGCTGGCTACAGTAGGTTCACCACGGCGGCGGAACCCAAGCCCGCCGCCGCCCGGATCCGTCCCGATCTTTTACCCAGGATGCCCAGCCATGGAACAACTCACCACACCTCCGCGCACCGGCCACAAGACCTTGCTTTACTCCGAGCTGGTGACCGACTTCACCGAACAGACGCAACTGAAATCCGACATCGCCGTACTGGGGATGCCGTTCGGCGCCGCTTACGGCCCGCGCCAATACAGCAACGACCAGACCAATGCGCCCCAGGCGTTGCGCGAGCTGACCGACCGCATGGTGCGTCATCCTTCGCACTACGACTTCGATATCGACGGCCCGTTGCTACAGGAACGCGACGACATCCGCTTTGTCGATTGCGGCGATGTGTTGCCCGACCTCGCCAAGCCCGATGATCACAAGCGCCGCGCAGAGATCGCGGTGCGCCAGATCCTGCGCGGCGGCGGCATGCCCATCGTGCTGGGCGGCGACCACGGCATCACCAATCCGGTATTGCGCGGCTTCGATGAAGTCGGCCCGGTGACGCTGGTGCATATCGACGCCCACCTGGATTGGCGCGACGAGGTCAACGGCGTGCGCGACGGCTTGTCCAGCGTGATTCGCCGCGCCTCCGAGTTGCCGTTCATCAAGCACATCGTGCAGATCGGCCTGCGCGCCCAGGGCAGCGGCCGTCCCGCCGACTACCGTGCGGCCAAGGAGTGGGGCGCCGACCTGGTCACCGCTTACGAGCTGCATGACATCGGCATGGACGCCGTGCTGGCGCGCATTCCCGACGGCGGCAACTATTACCTGACCATCGACGCCGACGGCCTCGACTGCGCCATGATGCCGGCCGTCGACGGCCCCGCGCCGGGCGGCGTGACCTTCCTGCAGGCACGGAAATTGATTCACGGCCTGGTGAAGAAGGGACGCGTGATCGGCATGGACATCGTCGAGATCCAGCCGGCCAAGGACAACGCCAGCAAGATCAGCTGCGTGACCGCCGGCCGCCTGATCGTGAACCTGATCGGCGCCACCATCCGTGCCGGCTATTTCGACAAGAAGTAATACGCGAAACACGCGCAACGCATGGAACACGCCGCACACCGCGGGGCGCAATCAAGACATACCGCAGTCCCTTCAAGCAAACCTCATCATCGGGAACAGACATGGCACATACACGCATTCGCAAGTTCAACACCAAGGAAACCTATCCGGAGCAGAAGATCGACAACGACCTGTGCCAGGCCGTCGTGGCGCGCGGCACCATGGTCTTTCTGCGCGGCCAGATCGGCCAGGATCTCGACACCTCCAAGAGCGTCTGCATCGGCGACGTGCGCGGCCAGGCCGAGCAGGCGATGAAGAACATCGACATGCTGCTCAAGGAAGCCGGCAGCAAGCTGGAGCACATCTGCAAGGTCACCGTCTACATCTCCGACCCGCGCTTTCGCGAAGACGTCTACCTGGTGATGGGCAAGTGGATGAAGGGCGTGTTTCCGGTCTCGACCGGCATCGTCGTGACCGCCTTCGCCCGTCCCGAATACCTGGTCGAGATCGACGCCACCGCTGTCATCCCCGACTGATTCGCCACGCTTCGACCACCCGGCCCCACTCTCCAGAAAGGACCTGCAATGAAACGCCGCTCGCTACTCGGACTGATCAGCCTCACTGCGGCAGTCGCCTGCCTCTCTTCGGCCAATGCCTTTGCCGACGATCTCTACCAGACGATCATGTCGCGCAAGTCGATTCGCGTGGCGGTGCCGACCGACTACGCGCCCTATGGTTCGGTCGGCACCGACATGACGCCGCGCGGTTACGACATCGACATGGCCAACCTGATCGGCAAGAAGCTGGGGGTGAAGGTCGATCTCATTCCCGTGACCGCACCCAACCGCATCGCTTATCTGCAAACCAACAAGGCCGACATCACCATCTCGTCGCTGGGCAAGACTGCCGAGCGCGCCAAGGTGGTCGACTTCAGTATCGCCTATGCGCCGTTCTTCGACGCCGTGTTCGGCACCAAGAAGGTCAAGGCCACCACCTTTGATGAACTCAACGGCAAGACCATCTCGGTGACGCGCGGCTCGATGCAGGACCAGGAGCTGGAGAAGGCGGCGCCGGGCGCGGTGGTCAAGCGCTTCGAAGACAACAACTCGACCCTGTCGGCCTACCTCGCCGGCCAGGTGCAGATGTTCGCCACCGGCACCACGGTAGCTGCCGCGCTGCAGAAGATGAACCCGTCGCTGGACATGGAGCTGAAGGTGATCCTGGCCAACGCGCCGTGCTACGTCGCCATGCCAAAGGGCGAGCCGACGCTGCTGGCCAAGATCAACATGATCATCCGCGAGGCGCGCACAGACGGCACCATCGACAAGTTTTCGCAGACCTGGCTGGGCGCGCCGGCCGGACAATTGCCGGACTGATCGCGGCGGCGTGAAGCGCCCCTTGCATCGCACGGCCGGTTCCCGAGGGACCGGCCGTTTTTCGTTGGCGTCTCTTCCGAGACATGCGCACAGGAGTTCACTTGACACAGTTATCCCATGAAGACGGCGGCGCCATCGCAAAGATGGCGCGCTGGGTGGCGGGCCTTGAGGCCGCCGATATTCCCGCCGAGGTGCGCGGCATTGCGCTGACCTGCCTGATCGACACGCTCGGCGTGATCGCCGCCGGTTCCGCGACGCAGGTGGCAGCGCATGCCCGCGCCGTGGCCGGCATGTCGGCCGGCATCGGTCCCTGCGCCATCGTCGGCACCGACCAGCGCTGTGACCTGCGCCGTGCCGCCTTCGCCAATGGCGTGGCCGCGCATGCGCTGGATTTTGACGACAACTGCTACGCCGGCTTCGTGCATGGCTCGGCCGTGATTGCGCCGGCGGCGCTGGCCGCGGCACAGCATGTCGACGCCGGTGGGGCCCAGCTGATCACCGCCGTCGTGGCCGGCGCCGAGTGCGAATACGCGCTCGGCCTGGCCAGCGCCAATGTGCTGTACGACCAGGGCTGGTGGACCACCGGCGTGCTGGGACCGGTAGGGGCGTGCGCGGCAGCGGCCAAGTTGCTGCGACTGGATGCAGCGCAGACCGCCCAGGCACTGGGCCTGGCGGTGGCCGGCGCGGCTGGCGTCAAGGCTTGTTTCGGCACCGATGGCAAGGCCTTCCTGGCCGGACGCGCGGCCGAGGCCGGGGTGACGGCGGCGCTGATGGCGCAAGCCGGCGCCAGCGGGCCGGTGGATGCCTTCGAGCACCGCAACGGTTTCGTCCGGCTGTTCAACGGCGGACAGTTTCATCCCCAGGCATTCGATGCCTTGGGGCGCAACTGGGCCTTGCTCGATCCGGGCGTGGACGTCAAGCGCATCCCGGTGTGCCTGTCGTCGCATGCGGCAGTCGATGTGGCGCTGGAGCTGGTGCGCGAGCACGACATTGCCCTCGACGAGATCGCAGCGATCTCCTGCAACGTGCCGCCCATCGTCATCGCCAACCTGATCCATGACGATCCGGCCACACCGCAGCAGGCGCAGTTCAGCATGCCGTTCGCGGTCGCCGCGGCGCTGCTGTACGGCAAGCTGGAATTGGAGCATCTGTCGCCGGAGGTGCTGGCCGATGCGCAGCTGCGCGCGCTGATGGCGAAGGTGTCGATGTGCAGCGGCCCGGTGTGGGAGGATGAGGCTTATCGCGCTGCTGCGCCCGAGGGCGCGGAGCTCAGCATCGCCTTGCACGATGGCCACGTGTTGCAGGGCTTTCGCGATTTTGCGCGTGGCGCTGCACGCTATCCGTTGACGCTCTCGGAGATCGACGACAAGTTCAATGCCTGCCTGCGCTATGCGCAGTTGCGCCTGCCGTCGCTGTCGGCGGCGCTGCGCGCGCTGGAGACGCGCGGCAGCGTGCGCGGCTTGTTCGGCTGAGTGGCGTTCAATAGACCAGCGTGGTGACGCTTTCCCGGCGGGGCGGGCCATTGCCTGTGTCGGCAGCATTGCGCGTTCGCGCCGGCGCGTCGCCTGTGGTCGGCGGCGAGACCAGGTCGCCCGTCGTGCGCAGGGTTTGCGGTCGCGCGACATTGTCAGAGCAATCGACGACATAGATACCGGACGGCTCGATCATGCGGATGCGGCAATTGCCGGTCACGACGGCGGAGATGGAAAGTTCTGCGGTGCGTGCGGCCAGCACCTGCTGCATCCAGGCCCAGGGACTGCTCAACAAGGTCAGGACGATGGCTGCTTTGGTCAGCTTGTTCATGCGTGAAAACTCCTCGATGACGACACTGTATCCGCAGGCCGACGCCGGCAAAATCGGGGAAATTCTGATCGTGGAAATACTGAGCAGCGCCGGCGTTCCTGAGGGCAAGGTTGCAGCTCATCCTTGCGCCCGCGCAGACATCACGGCGCGCTGAGAATGTGACGGATGCGATCCGGCGTGGCCGGGTGGCTGGAGAGGTAGGGCGGAATGCTGCTGCCGCTGTCGTCGCCATGACTGCGCTCGTCGAGCCGTTCGAACACGTAGGCCAATTTCTGGCGCGGCATGCCGTTGGCGCGGAACATGGCGATGGCGTAGTCGTCGGCCTCGCGCTCGAAGTCGCGTGAGTACTTCATGTCGACCAGCAGCGTGGGGATGTTGGCCAGCACCGCCGACACGTCGCCGAACAGCACGGTGGCCGCCGCGCCGACGGCCGAGCTCTGGATCAGGCGCCGCATCAGATGGCGCTGGTGCACATGACCCAGCTCGTGCGCCAGCACGCCCATCAGCGCTTCGTCGTCATTGAGGAGCTGCACGATCTCGTCGGTCACCACGATCTGGCCGGAGGGCAGGGCGAAGGCGTTGGGGCCGATCCTGCTCTTGCGGAACACGATCTCAAACGCAGGCGCATCGGGCAGCGGCGCGGCCATCGAGCGAAAACGCGCGACGATGGCATTGCGCCGCGCGGCCGGCAAGGCGGTCGGGGCTAGCACATGCCGGTCGAGAAAATCCAGCGTGCCGGCGCCGACCTTGCGGTCGACCTCCACCGGGAGCGCCTTGGCTGCCCCTTCGGCCGCCAGCGGCAGCAGCCACATATAACTCAGCACCACCACCAGGATCAGCGCCGCGGCTGCGGCCAGGGTAGCGCGCCAGTTCTGCTGGATGCGCACCACCAGTCCATCCTGATGACGCGTGCTGTGCAGCAGGGCGGAGAATGCCTCGCGGTCGAGGATCTCCAGATAGGCGCCATCGGGGAAGGTGACCTTGCGCGGGGCGCGGTTGAAGCGCTCCGACACGCGCAGCTGCGCAATGGGCAGGCTGCGCTCGATGTCGCCGCGCAGTTGCGCCACGCCGTCCACGACTTCCAGCGTTACCGCGTAACGCCGGGAAGTCTTGCCATCGTAGTAATGCGCCGCGACCTGCATGCCGTCACAGCGAGAGGTCGAAGTCGAGCAGGTCGGTCATGCCTTCGCCGGCGGCCGAGCCGGCGGCTTCGGTGGAGGCGATGAACTCGTCCAGTCCGCCGGCCGGTTGCAGGCTCATGGACTCGATGCGGTAGCGCATCAGGCGGATCTGCGCAAAGGGCGTGTACAGGCCTAGCGTGCAGACGATGCCGATGACGTTGGTCAGCATGATCAGCATGGTGCGGCCCCAGCGCATGTCGCTGGCGAAGCGATGTTCGCCCAGGCGCGTGTGGTTCCAGATCAGGTTTTGCAGCAGCGTGAAGAACAGCGGCAGCGCCAGGAAGGACCAGACATACACCGACAGGAACATCAGCAGGAACGACAGGCCACCGCCATGATGGGCGCCGGCGCCCTCGGCTGAGGCGAGCGCGACGATGCTGCTGCCGAAGGCCAGCAGGATGGCGATGAAGCCGACCAGCCAGATGCCCATGCCCAGCAGGTAGGTCTTGTAGAAGCCGCCGACCGAGGCGTGGAACGAAAAGTGGCTGGTGCCGAAGCGCGATTCGTTGTGCTGGAAGCGCTTGATGCGCTGGTGGGCGAAGGGCGCCAGCAGGTAGAGCGTGAACACCGACAGCACCGGCCACAGCAGGTAGGCCTTGTAGGCGCCGCCGGCGCTGCCGCGAAAACCGAAGCGGATGCCGCGATAGCTGGAGTTGTACAGCTTGAACTGCAGGCTGCGCCAGATCAGCCACGGCACCGCCAGGCCCATCGCGGCCAGCGCGAGCAGGCCGAGGACCGGGCTCAGGTTGAAGGCGGTGTGGTAGACGAACAGCAGCACCACGGCGACCGCGCGGCCCTTGAGGATGGCGATGGCGTTGCCGTGATAGTCGAAGCTGGTTCCGGCTACGGTGGTGTTGCCATAAAAATAACGCAGCCGCCTTACCTTGGCCCAGGCCGAATAGACGCCTAAAGTGATGAGGGACAGCAGCAGGTTGACGATCCAGATGCGGAAGTACTCGGAGCCGCGGCCGCTGAAGCTGAAACGCTCGGGTGACGACGCCGGGACGGGCGCGGCAGGGAAGGAATCCGCCGGGTTGAAACCGGAGGCGCTGGATGGCGTGGCGTCGGGCTGGCCGTTCTGATCGGAGATATCGCTCATGGAACCCCTTTTTATCTTGTTGGAAGGTAAGGCTGCCGTGCGGGTGAGCCGAAGAATCTATTGCTCGCAGTAAAATGTCAAGCGGGCTCCAATAGCCATGCGGTTTGTAGGGGTGATGCATGGATGGATCCTGAATGCAGCTTGCATTAGCTGGTATGACCTCCTGCAGAGCTGCATGCTTTGTGCGAACATATCGGGTTATGCGCAGTCCGATTGCATTGATCCTGCGCAACCGCGCCACTACAAAATTCCTCGACGCCGGCTGCGCCGGCGTACGCCAACCCAAGGAGCCCCGATGTCCCAGTCCTGGAATGCCGCCGCAATTGCCGAGAAACTCGGTATTGCAGCCGCCGATCTCGCCATTGAAACGATCATCCACACGATCGACGGCGTCGACTACGAAAACGTGCTGCTGTTCAACAAGGCCAGGCCGCCGGTCTCCGGCGTACTGGCCGTGCCGAACTACTTCGGCATCCGCCAGCAGGCGCTGGAAATCGCCGCCACCACCGTCGGTGCCGAGCACGCCATCTTCGTGGCCGACGTGTACGGCAAGACCGTGCGCCCGACCAACGGCGACGAGGCGATGGCCGTGATCGTCGCCCTGAAAAAGGATCGTCCGGAACTGCAAAAGCGCATGAACGCCGCGCTGGAAGCCTTCCGCGGCCAGCAAAAGGTCAAGATCGCCGCCGGCAAGTTCGGCGCCTGCGGTTTCTGCTTCGGCGGCACCGCTGCGCTGGAACTGGCGCGTTCGGGCGCCGACGTGCGCGGCACGGTGTCGCTGCACGGCGCGCTCGACACCCCGACCCCGGACGGCAGCAAGATCAAGGGCGCGGTGCTGGTGCTGCACGGCGTGCAGGATCCGTCGGTGCCGCGCGACCAGGTCAACGCCTTCATCGACGAGATGAGCGCGGCCAAGCTCGACTGGCAGCTGGTCAACTACGGCCAGGCCGGCCATTCCTTCACCGATCCGGATGCCAACAATCCGGGCTTCTTCTATCACCGCCAGACCGCCCGGCGCGCGTCGGCGGCGCTGAAGAATTTCTTCGGCGAACTGTTTGCTTAAAGCTTGACCAGGCGGCGTATGCGCCGCCTGATCGTATTCAGAGTACAGCCAGTTGTTTTCAACCATGAAACCAGCGAGCCAAGGTGCACAGCTTTTTGCAAGTCGCCCTTACCAGCGATAAAGCAATTTTCTTCGTCCGGCGCCAGGAACCGGGCAGGGAAAACCACGACAAGAGGCAACCGTCATCGACGGTGGCCGGGATGAGCTCATCCCGGCAATCGGCGATGTCCCAGTGTCCGGCAGTCATCTCCTCAATCCACCACAGTCCAAAGGATAGTCATGTCACAAGATAAAGAGCCGAGGCGGCGCTTCCTGCGTCAGGTGTTGGCCATCGTCCCAGCAGCAAGCACGCTAGGCGGCGCCACCGCAGTCGCAGTCAGCCAGCCGGCGATCGCCGACAATTCCGAGCCGGGCAAGCCGCGCGCTTATACCCCGACTTACTTCAACGCGGCCGAATGGGCGTTCATCAACGCCGCCGTCGACCACCTCATCCCTTCCGACCAGTACGGCGCCGGCGCCCTGGAAACCGGCGTGCCCGAGTTCATCGACCGCCAGATGGAAACACCCTACGGCGCGGGCAAACTGTGGTACATGCAAGGTCCCTTCCATACCGATCAGGCTCCCGAGATGGGCTATCAGCTGTCGCTGGTGCCGCGCGACATTTATCGCCAGGGCATCGCCGCCTGCAACGACTGGTGTACCAAGAACCTGGGCAAGGTGTTCGCCGAGCTGGACAAGGCCAAGCAGGTCGACGTCCTGAAGCAGATGGAAGGCGGCAAGATCCAGTTCGAAGCCGTTCCGGCCAAGACCTTCTTCAGCTTCATGCTGGGCAATACCAAGGAAGGCTACTTCGCCGATCCGATGTACGGCGGCAACCAGAAGATGGGCGGCTGGAAGATGGTCGGCTTCCCCGGCGCGCGCGCCGACTATCTGGACTGGGTGGACCAGTACAACGTTAAATATCCGTACGGCCCTGTGTCGATTCTGGGAGAAAAGGGCTGATCATGGCTATCAAAAAAGACAAAGTAGATGTGGTGATGGTGGGCCTGGGCTGGACCGGCTCCATCATGGGGATGGAACTGACCGAAGCCGGTCTGTCCGTGCTGGCGCTGGAACGCGGCGACATGCGCGACACCAACACCGACACGCCGTATCCGAAGGCGGTCGACGAGCTGAAGTACTCGGTGCGCGGCGCGCTGTTCCAGGATCTCTCGCGTGAAACCGTGACCATCCGTCACACCATGAGCGACATCGCGGTGCCATACCGCCAGCACGGCTCCTTCCTGCTGGGCGACGGCGTCGGCGGCGCCGGTTTCCACTGGAACGGCATGATGTATCGCAACCTGCCCGAAGAGCTGGAAATGCGCAGCCACCACGAGCAGAAATACGGCAAGAAGTTCATCCCTGAAGGCATGACCATCCAGGACCACGGCGTCACCTACAAGGAACTGGAACCGTTCTACGACTTCTCGGAAAAAGTGATGGCGGTGTCCGGCAAGGCCGGCAACCTCAAGGGCAAGATCGTCGAAGGCGGCAACCCGCTGGAAGGCGAACGCAGCGACGAATTCCCGACCAAGCCGCTGACCTATCAGTACAGCGCCTCGCTGGTGGAAAAGGCCATGCGCGACGTCGGCTACCATCCGTACCCGGCGCCGGCGGCGAATGCTTCCGAGCCGTTCACCAACCCGTACGGCGTGCGCATCGGCCCCTGCAACTACTGCGGCTTCTGCGAAAACTACGGCTGCTACATGTATTCCAAGGCTTCGCCGCAGACCACCATCCTGCCGGTGCTGTTGAAGCGCAAGAACTTCGAAGTGCGCACCAAGGCGCAGGTGATCAAGGTCAACCTGGACGCATCGGGCAAGCGCGCCACCGGCGTCACCTACATCGACGCGCAAGGCCGCGAGGTCGAGCAACCGGCCGACCTGGTGCTGCTGACCGCATTCCAGACGCACAACGTGCGCCTGCTGCTGCTGTCGGGCATCGGCAAGCCGTATGACCCGGTCACCGGCGAAGGCGTGGTGGGCAAGAACTTCGCTTACCAGTACAACGGCGGCATCAACGTGGTCATGCCCAAGGGCACCCAGTTCAACCCGTTCATCGGCACCGGCGCCGGCGGCGTGGGCATGGACGACCTGAACGCCGACCAGTTCGACCACGGTCCGCTGGGCTTCATCGGCGGCGCGTCGGTTCGTCACGTGCGCTACGGCGGCCGTCCCATCAAGCAGGCCGGCACCATGCCGGGCGAGAAGGTCTCCAACTGGGGCTCGGAATGGAAGGCCAGCGTGCAGGACGCTTACCAGCGCACCCTGACCATCGGCATGTCCGGCTCGGTGATGTCCTACCGCGATTGCTACCTGTCGCTCGATCCGACCTACAAGGACGCCAACGGCCAGCCGCTGCTGCGCATGACGCTGAACTGGAAGGAAAACGAAGAGAAGATGCTGAGCTACGTCGGCAGCCAGATGGAAAAGGTCGGCCAGGCGATGAACCCGGAGAAGGTGGTCAAGGCGGTGCGCAAGGCCGGTTCCTCGTGGGACACCCGCGTGTACCAGTCGACCCACCTGACCGGCGGCGCGATCATGGGCACCACGCCCAAGAACAGCGTGGTCAACAAGTACCTGCAAAGCTGGGATGTGCCCAACGTGTTCGTGTACGGCGCTTCGGCGTTCCCGCAGAACATGGGCTACAACCCGACCGGCCTGGTCACGGCGCTGGCGTATCACTCCGCCAAGGCGATCCGCGAGCAGTATCTGAAAAACCCCGGCCCGCTGGTTCAGGCATAAGAGGATAACGACCATGATCAAGAAACATTTCATCGCCGCTGTCGCGGCAGTCATGTCGCTGTCCGCTTTCGTGGCTACCGCGGCTTCGGCGCAAAACGCTCCGGCCGACCAGCAGCTGGTCAAACGCGGCGAATACCTGGCCAAGGCCGGCGACTGCGTGGCGTGCCACACAGCCAAGGGCGGCAAGGACTTCGCAGGCGGCCTGCCCATCGCCACCCCGATCGGCACCGTGTACTCGTCCAACATCACCCCGGACAAGGACAACGGCATCGGCAACTACAGCGAAGACGATTTCGACAAGGCCCTGCGTCACGGCATCCGCAAGGATGGCGCGTCGCTGTATCCGGCCATGCCGTACCCGTCTTACGCCAAGGTCAAGCCGGCCGACGTGAAGGCGCTCTACGCCTACTTCATGAACGGCGTGAAGGCCGAGCCGACCCCGAACCGCGGCGTCGACATCGTCTGGCCGCTGTCCATGCGCTGGCCGCTGTCGATCTGGCGCAAGGTGTTCGCGCCCAACGTCGCCGTCGACGGTGCTGACGACAACAGCCCGCTGATCCGCGGCCAGTACCTGGTCGAAGGCCTGGGTCACTGCGGCGCCTGCCACACCCCGCGCGGCGTAGGCATGCAGGAGAAGGCGCTGACCGACGACAGCACGCAGTTCCTGTCGGGCGGCGTGATTGACGGCTTCCTCGCCAACAACCTGCGCAGCGATGCGCGTGACGGTCTGGGCAGCTGGAGCGAGGGTGACATCGTGGCCTTCCTGAAGACCGGCCGCAACAGCCACTCCGCAGCATTCGGCGGCATGGCTGACGTGGTGGCCAACAGCACCCAGCACATGACCGACGAGGACCTGACGGCGATTGCCAAGTACCTCAAGTCGCTGAAGCCGGTGAAGGAAGGTGTTGCACCGCTGGCCTATGACGACAAGACGCACCAGGCGCTGCGCAAGGGTTCCGACCAGAGCCCGGGCGCGATGGGCTTCCTGAACAACTGCGCCGCCTGCCACCGCAGCAGCGGCAAGGGTTGGAAGGAAACCTTCCCGCAGCTGTCGCAGAGCGCGACGGTGAACGCCGACAACCCGGCCTCGCTGATCAAGATCGTGCTGGAAGGCGCCGAAATGCCGTGGACCCAGAAAGGCCCGACGCAGTTCGCCATGCCGGCCTTCGGCGATCGCCTGTCGGACCAGGAAGTGGCTGAAATCGTCACCTTCATCCGCAGCAGCTGGGGCAACAACGCCGGCGCCGTCTCGGCCAGCGATGTAGCCAAGGTCCGCAAGGAACTGCCGAAGAAGACCGTGGGCGCCGACAGCGGTACCGTCGCCAAGAAGTAAGCAGTCAGCAGCATCTTCCCGGTGGACGCGAGAGCGTCTGCCGGGAACGGAAAGCGGCCGTTCCGAAGAGGGACGGCCGCTTTTTTATTGCCTGTCCGGCAAGAGTGCGCCGCCTGCAGGGGCGGCCGATCTTTGGTAGGGTGGAGCGCTGCGGCGCAGAGCCCGCAACCGGACAAGGCAAGCGCATGCAATAAGAGCGCACGCAACAAGCGAACGTAACGATCATCAACCGAACCCGAAAGGAAGAACCATGAGCCAGATCCAGGATATCCCCGTCAACCGCATCGACGGCAGCGCCGCTGCCTTGTCCGACTATGCCGGCAGCGTGCTGCTGGTGGTCAACGTCGCCTCCAAGTGCGGCCTGACCAAGCAGTACGAGGGCCTGGAAAAGCTGTACCAGGAAAAGCATGCCGAAGGATTGGAAGTGCTGGGTTTCCCGGCCAACAATTTCAAGGGCCAGGAGCCGGGCAGCGACGCCGAGATCAGCGAGTTCTGCTCGCTGACCTATGACGTGCATTTCCCGATGTTCTCCAAGATCTCGGTCAAGGGCGAGGATCGCCATCCCTTGTACGCCGCGCTGACCGCGGCACAGCCGCAGGCCACCGGCGACGGCCCGTTCCGCGAACGCCTGGCGGGCATGGGACTGGTGTCGGGCGAGCCGGCCGACGTGCTGTGGAACTTCGAGAAATTCCTGGTCGACCGCAAGGGCCAGGTGGTTGGCCGCTTTGCGCCCGATGTGACGGCCGACGACGCCCGTTTGCGCGAGGCCGTCGAGACCGAGCTGGCCAAGGCCTGAGGCAGGCCGGGTCGGCGCGGATAAATTTCGGCGCCGATGAAACAAATTCGATTCCTGTCAGTCTCAATGCGCGGCCTTGTCGCATCTGCCGGCGCCCTTCGGGGCGCCGTTTGTCGTCAAGGGAGGGAACCAACGAATGCCCGGCAAGGGGGCCGGGGGCGCCGCAACGGGCGCCAACACAGCAGACATAGCCGACGCGCGCGGCGGAAAGAACCACATTGAGACAGCTGATCAATCGGCTCGGCCTGGGCCTGGCCGGCATGGCCGCCTTCTGGGCGCTGGGCATGGTGAGTGCGAACGAGTTCGCCAAGAGCGGGTTGCTGATGGCGACCGCACTGCCCGGGATTGCCGGGTTGTTCATGGTCATCCCTTACTTCAGGAACCGGCCGGTGTGGTTGTCGGGCGCCACGATATTGATCCTGCTGCTGTTTTTCCTCGATGCCGCGATCAAGGGTTTCCTGCGCGACTATTTCGGCTTGCGGCCCAACCCGGTGCTGGTGTTGCAGGCGATCTTCAATACCAATCCCGCCGAGAGCGGCGAGTTCTTCCAGCACAACTGGCGGCAGGTGGCGCAGGCTGTGATCGCTTTCGTGGTGGTGTCAGTGCTTGCGCTGGTGGCTGAACGCCGCCTGGCGCGCGCCGAGGCTGGGCGATCCGGGACGGCATTGCCGCGTCGCGGCGCGCTGGCCGTCGGCATGTTGCTGACCTTGTTCCTGGCGCTGCATTTCAATCCCACCATGGCCAAGGAAAACCCGCTGCTGTTCTGGCCCATTCGTTACCTCGACTACCGCGCCCAGATGGCTTATGCGCAAGACATGCAAAGCAACATCGCGCGCCGCATGGCGCCCCCGGCCGAGTGGCGCGTGCGCTATGCCGGGCCCGAGCGCAACACCGTGGTCTGGGTGATCGGCGAAAGCATCAACCGCAACAACATGTCGCTGTACGGCTATGCGCGCAACACCACGCCGACACTGGATGCCATGCGCAAGGAATTGCTGGTGTTCCGCGACGTGGTGTCGTCCGAGCCGGCCACCATGTCCTCGCTGATGAAGATGTTCACGCCCGCCAGCCTGGACGACCCCAACGGCTGGAACAGCAAGCCCGACGTGGTGATGCTGGCCAAGGAGGCCGGCTTCAAGACCTTCTGGATTTCCAACCAAGTGCCCAACGACGGCTGGCTGGGCCTGGTCTCCAATCGCGCCGATGAAAAGCGGTTCATCAACAAGGGCGCGGGGCGCGGCGAGAACAACTACGACGGTAACCTCTTGCCCGGGCTGGCCGCGTCGCTGGACGACCCGGCCCCAAAGAAGCTGATCATCGTCCACCTGCTGGGCGCGCATCCGACCTACGACATGCGTTACCCGAGGGAATTTTCCCTTTTCGACGGCGCGGCCGACGCGGTCTCCAGCCAGCTGGAAGGCGCCCAGCGCTCCCTGTGGATCCGCCGCATGCGCAATGAGTACGACAACGCCATCGCCTACAACGACTTCGTGCTGGGCAGCATGATCCGTCGCCTGATGCAAAGCGCGCCGGCCGACAACGCCAGCCTGCTGTTCAGTTCCGACCATGCGCAGGAAGTGGGGCACACGCGCGACCACGCCGGCCAGTCGGTGGCCGACGCCTCCGGCTACGAGATCCCGATGCTGCTGTGGACGCGCTCCTTCACCGGCAAGAGTCCGGATGAAAAAGCCATGCTCGAATATCGCCCCTACCAGACCAGACCATCTGGAGCACACCGTGCTGGGCCTGCTGGCGATTCGCTCCGCCTACTATCAGCCCGAGCGTGATGTGCTCAGCGACGCCTTCGAAGGCGAGGATTTCATCAACGGCATGCGCCGCATCAACGGCGCACCCTACGAGCCGCGCGCGGTGATCTACAATCGCGCGCCGCAGGGCTGAGCGGCCGGTTCTCAAACGCAGCGGCATAAAAAAAGACACCCCTGGGGGTGTCTTTTTTCTTGCAGCCTGCTTCTTGCCGGGACAGGCTATTCCTTCACCGCCCCCGTCATGCCCGAGACGTAGTACTCCACGAAAAAGGAGTACACCACCGCCACCGGCAGCGAGCCCAGGAGGGCGCCGGCCATCAGTGCGCCCCAGTGGTAGACGTCGCCGTCGACCAGTTCGGTGACGATGCCCACCGGCACCGTCTTCACTTCCGAGGAGGAGATGAAGGTCAGCGCGTAGATGAACTCGTTCCACGACAGTGTGAAGGCGAAGATGCCCGCCGAGATCAGGCCTGGCACTGCCAGCGGCAGGATGATCTTGACCAGGATTTCCCAGCGCGTGGCGCCGTCGATCAGCGCGCACTCCTCCAGCTCGTACGGGATCGAGCGGAAGTAACCCATCAGCAGCCAGGTGCAGAACGGAATCAGGAAGGTCGGGTAGGTCAGGATCAGCGCCCAGCGGGTGTCGAACAGGCCCAGCTTGAACACGATCGCCGCCAGCGGGATGAACAGGATCGAAGGCGGGATCAGGTAGGCCAGGAAGATGCCCAGGCCGACCTGCTTGGAGCCCTGGAACCGCAGGCGTTCGATCGCATAGGCGGCAAACACGCTGGCCGCCAGCGAGGCGAAGGTCGAGACCACCGACACGATCACGGTGTTCAACAGCCAGGCCGGGTACTGGGTTTCAAAGAGCAATTTCTTGAAGTGCGCCAGCGTCGGCGCGATCACCCAGAACGGGTTGCCGCTTTGCGAGAGCAGCTCGGCATCCGGTTTGAACGCGGTGATCACCATCCAGTAGAACGGGAACAGCAGCACGAACAGGAAGATGAGCAGCGGCAGGTAAATGGTGACCCAGCGACGCGGGGTGGACTGCAGAAAATCCATGCCCTGGGTTTCCATCTGGTCGTCTTTTTTCTTGGCCATTATTTGTCACCTCCTTGTTGCCAGCCGCGACGTTGCAGGCCGAAGTACGAGAACATGATCGCTGCCAGCAGGAAGGGAATCATGTAGGTTGCCAGCGCCGCGCCTTCGCCCAGTGCGCCGCCGGGAATGGCGCGCTGGAACGACAGCGTGGCCATCAGGTGGGTGGCGTTCAATGGACCGCCGCGGGTCAGCACGTAGATCAGCTGGAAGTCGGTGAAGGTGAACAGCACCGAGAAGGTCATCACCACCGCGATGATCGGGGTCAGGAGCGGCAGCGTAACGTGGCGGAACTGCTGCCACGGCGTGGCGCCGTCGATGGCCGCCGCTTCATACAGCGAAGGCGAGATGGTCTGCAGGCCGGCCAGCAGCGAGATCGCCACGAACGGAATGCCGCGCCAGACGTTGGCGAACACGGTCGACCAGCGCGCGTTCCACGGGTCGCCGAGGAAGTCGATGTAGTGGTCGATCAGTCCCATCTTGGTCAATGCCCAGCTGATGACGGAGAACTGCGCGTCATACAGCCACCAGAAGGCCAGCGCGGACAGCGCGGTGGGAACGATCCAGGGCAGCAGGACGATGGCGCGGAAGAAGGTCTTCAGCGGCACGTTCTTGTTCAACAGGATCGCCAGCCACAGGCCCAGCGCGAACTTCAGGATGCTGGCGCTGACGGTGTAGAAGATGGTGTTGAACAGCGACAGCTGCGCCAGCGAGTCGCCAAACAGATAGGTGTAGTTGTCCAGGCCGATGAAGCTGCCTTCGCCGCCGATCTTGGTGTCGGTGAAGCCCAGCCACACGCCCAGCCCCAGCGGGTAGGTCAGGAACACCACCAGCAGGATCACGGCCGGGGCCATGAACAGCATGCCCAGTACGTTACGGTTATTCAGGAAACGGGATAGCATGATTCGCCTCGGTTGAGTCGCCCCACGACGAGCGTGCGGCGGATGCTGTTTTCTCTTGGTGCATGCGATGGCGCGCAGACCGGAGCCGGCAGGCCCTGACAACCTGCCCATTCGTCCGTCGATGTGACGGAGGCTCCTCGCCATCTCCGGCGTGCGCCGCGACTGTTGCTGCCGGTGTCGCCGCACACGCCGGATGCCTTGCTTTCAGACCTGCATCAAGCCTTGTAGAAGCGCTTGGCGCGATCGGCCGCGCGGTCGATCGCCTGCTGCACGGTCTTGGAGCCGCTGGCCGCTTCGGCCACCATGTCCACCACCACATAGTCGGCCATGCACGCCGCCGAGGCCTGGCCCAGCGGACCTTCGTGGCCATGGTCCAGCATGATCGCAGCGGAGTCGCGGTAGACGGTGGCCTTCGGGTCTTCGGTCCAGATCGGGTTCTTCTCGTAGGCCTTCAGCGGCTGGCTGACGTAGCCGATCGAGGCCTTCATCCATGGGTTGTACTGATCCGGCTCGAACATGAACTGCACGAAGGCCTTGGCCGCGTTGGGGAACTTGGTGTGCTTGAACACCATCATCTGGGTGATCTGCATCAGCTCGGTCGGCTTGCCGGCGGGGCCGATCGGGAAGTGCGCGTGCTGGGTGTCCTTGCCGATCTCCTGCAGCTTCGGATCGGTGGAGTTCTTGGCCGCGTAGTACACCGAGATGCCGTTGGCGGTCATGCTGATCTGGCCGTCCAGGTAAGCCTTGTTGTTGGACGGATCCTGCCACGACAGGGTGCCGGGCACGAAGGTGGCGTAGAGCTGCTTGGCGTATTCCAGCGCGGCCTTGGTTTCGGGCGAGTTGATCGCCACGTGGCCGTTTTTGTCCACCAGCTTGCCGCCGTGCGACCACAACAGCCAGTGCGCCCAGTTGTTGGCGTCGCCCACCGCCTTGCCCAGCGCGAAGCCGACCGGGGTGTTCTTGGCCTTCAGCGCCTGGCACAGCTTCAGGAAGCCGGCGGTGTCCTTGGGGATGGCGTCGAAGCCGGCGGCCTTGATCTGGCTTTCACGATAGACCAGGGCGTTGCCGATCACGCCCAGCGGCAGGGCGATCCACTTGCCGTCCTTGGTGCCGTACTTGCGGCAGACGTCGTACCAGCCGCCGTAGCGCTTGCCCAGCGAGTCGGCCAGGTCGGTCATGTCGACCAACTTGGTGGGATACTGCTGCGGGTCGTCGAACCAGCCCAGCACGATGTCCGGGCCGCTGCCGACGTTGGCCGCCACGGCCGACTTCGGACGCACGTCTTCCCAGCCTTCGCTGTCGGTGCGCACGGCCACGCCGGTCAGCTCGGTGAATTTCTTGACGTTGGCGTTCCACAGGTCTTCGTCGCCCTGCACGAAGCGCTTCCAGCGCAGCACGCGCAGGGTGGCGCCGGATTCGATCGGGTACTTGATGCTGTCGGCGCCGGCTGCGCCCGGGCCGGCGGCGAAGGCGTTCATGCCCACGCTGGATGCAGCGGCGGCTGCGGCACTGCTCACCAGGAAGTCGCGTCTTGTCAGCTTGCTCATGTCTCCTACTCCTTCAGTGTGTTGAAAGTGGAATGGACCGCTGAGAGTCGCCGGCAAACCGCCGCTGGCCGCGTTGCGCCGCCTCGTCGTACTTTCGTACTGCCTTCGTTGGCGCCCTTGCAGGGCGCGCCCGCGCTGTTATGCGCGGACTGCTGCGCGGGCGGATCGTGTCCGATCCGAATTCCCCGCTCGCCCTTGCCAGCGACGCTTTGCCGGCGACTCTTTTACGGATTTTTCTTGTTGCTGCTGATGCTACTGGGTGCTTCTTCTGCTTATCTGTACGGTGTGACTCAGCGACGCGCCAGCGTCTTGCCGGACTCGGCGTCGAACAGGTGCGTGCGCGTGTGATCTGGCACCAGGTGGATGGTGTCGCCGGCGCCGAAGCCGTGACGTTCACGGAAGATCGAGGTCAGGCTGGACTCGCCGAAGCGGCTGAACACTTCGGTGTCGGCGCCGGTCGGCTCGACCACCACCACCTTGGTGGCGATGCCTTCGCCGGCTGCGCCGATGGAGAGGTGTTCGGGACGCACGCCGTAGGTCACCTTCTGGCCGTCGTTGCCGTCCAGGTTGGCGCCGTAGGGGGCGGGCAGTCGGGTGCCGTCGGCGAATTCGACTTCGGCGCGCTCACCCGAGCGGCGCAGGGTGGCGGGGATGAAGTTCATCGCCGGCGAGCCGATGAAGCCGGCCACGAACAGGTTGGCCGGATGGTCGTACAGATCCAGAGGACGGCCGCGCTGCTCGACCAGACCGTCGCGCATGACGACGATCTGGTCGGCCATGGTCATCGCCTCGATCTGGTCGTGGGTGACGTAGATGGAGGTAGTCTTCAGGCGCTGGTGCAGTTCCTTGATCTCGGTGCGCATCTGCACGCGCAGCTTGGCGTCGAGGTTGGACAGCGGTTCGTCGAACAGGAACACCTGCGGGTCGCGCACGATGGCGCGGCCCATCGCCACGCGCTGGCGCTGGCCGCCGGAGAGCTGGCGCGGATAGCGTTCCAGCAGCTGGTTCAGGCCCAGGATGTCGGCCGCCTTCTTGACGCGCTCCTCGACGAAGGATTTGTCCTTCTTGGCCAGCGTCAGCGAGAAGGCCATGTTGTCGCGCACCGTCATGTGCGGATACAGGGCGTAGTTCTGGAACACCATGGCGATGTCGCGATCCTTGGGCTGGACGTTGTTGACCACCGTGCCGCCGATCAGGATCTCGCCGCCGCTGATCTCTTCCAGGCCTGCGAGCATGCGCAGGAGGGTCGACTTGCCGCAGCCGGACGGGCCCACCAGGACGGTGAATTCGCCGTCGGCGATATCGATGTCGACACCGCGGATGATCTGGGTGCTGCCGAATTGTTTTTTGACTGCGCGAATCTGTACTGATGCCATGCAATTGCTCCTCGTGTGTATCCTCGTTTGATGCCGACGGAACCGGTTCCATGCGCGGGTATGCATGCGCGCGGACTGACGCCGAAAGCTCTTTCTTTTAATTCATGATGGATGCCGGCCTTGTGATCCGTATGGGGCGGCAAGCGGGGATCGGGCGTCCCCTTTACACATGCACCGCCGGCCATGCCGGCGATGTTGCTGCGTTGGCGTTCCCTGTCGTCTGTCTTGTCGACGGGGAATTATTTCTTGTTGTCTTTCTTGCCTTCGACGACCACGTAGGATGGTCGGCCGCTGCGGTCCCAGTCGATCAGGTTCTGGGCTGCCTTGCGGCGCAGTTCACGCGCCGCGACGTCGGAGTAGAACGCTGCGTGCGGCGACAATAGCACACGCTTGTGCTGCACGATAGCGGCGGCCGTTTCCGGCGGCTCCACCGGCAGCACGTCTAGGCCGGCACCCTTCAACTGGCCGCCGTCCAGCGCCGCCAGCAGGTCGTCGATCTTGATCAGGCCGCCGCGCGCCGAGTTGACCAGGTAGCTTTGCGGCTTGAGCAGCTTCAACAGCGAGCTGTCGATCATGTTGCGGGTTTCGTCGTTGAGTGGCGTGTGCAGCGACACCACGTCGGCCTGCTTGAACAGCTCTTCGCGGCCGACGCGCTCGACGTAAGCGGGGAAGTCGCCATCGATGATGTGCGGGTCATAGGCGATCACACGCTTGAACACGTTGCGGCTGATGTGCGCCATGCGCTTGCCGATGCGTCCCAGGCCGACGATGCCCAGCGTCATCTCCGAGGCGCGCGGAATGATGCCGGCGGTGGTGTAGTGCCATTCGCCGGCCTTGACCGCGCGGTCGTAGACGGTGATGTTGCGGATCAGGTCGAGCGCCATTGCCAGCGCGTGCGTGGCGACTTCGCCCACGCCGTAGTCGGGCGAGTTGCCGACCCACACGCCATACTTGGCGGCGTCCTCGGTGTTGATGGTGTCAAAGCCGGCGCCGTAGCGGCTGGCGATGCGGATTTCAGGGCGCGCCGCGAATACCTTGGCGTTGACCGGCGCATATTGCACCAGCAGGCCCTGGCATCCTTCAGATGCGGCAATCACGTCTTCCTCGGTGCGGCATTGCGCCGTCACCACCTCGACGCCGGCGGCCTTGTAGAGCGCGAGCTCGAGGTCGACGTCGGGGAAATCGTAATCGGTGATCAGTACTTTCATTGCTCGTCTCCATGATGGTTGTCTCAATTCCACCTGATGCAATTACTTCTGACGCCTGCGTTCGTTTGATCTGTTTTTACGATCCGCAAGCACCAGCACTACTGATACTGCTTCCTTACCGCTGCGCTGGCCTGTGGCTCTGTGTGCAGTGGTCGGGATGATTTTCTATTTCTGTTTCTGGTGGCCTTGATTCAACCTTGTTCAACATTCCAAAAGGGTTTGATGTCCCGGGCGCCAGGTGGCGATTCTGGCGTCGGCTGCCTTGGCGCCCGGGGTGCTGCAATTACTGCAATTGTTGCAACTGCTGATGTGCTGCGTGTCGGTGCTTAGTGGTTGTCCTTGGGCACGTAGGGGCCGCTCTTGCCGACCAGGAAGTCGAGGTCGGCGCCGAGGTTGGCCTGCTGCACGTGATCCACGTAGAGCTTGACCCAGCCGCGGTTGGCCGGCGCCTCAGGCTTTTGCCAGGCGGCGCGGCGGCGTTCCAGTTCCTCGTCGCTGACGTCCAGGTGCAGCTTGCGGGCCTCCACGTCGAGCTCGATGAAGTCGCCGTTCTGCACCAGCGCCAGCGGACCGCCGGCGGCCGCTTCCGGCGACACGTGCAGCACCACGGTGCCGTAGGCAGTGCCGCTCATGCGGGCGTCGGACACGCGCACCATGTCGGTGATGCCCTTGCGCAGGATCTTCGGCGGCAACGGCATGTTGCCGGCTTCGGCCATACCCGGGTAACCCTTGGGGCCGCAGTTCTTCAGCACCAGCACGCAGGTTTCGTCCACGTCCAGGTTCTCGTCGTCGATACGCTTGTGCAGGTCGTCGCTGTTCTCGAACACCACGGCGCGGCCGCGGTGCTTCAACAGTTCCGGGGTGGCGGCCGAGGGCTTGATGACGGCGCCGTCCGGGGCCAGGTTGCCCTTCAGGATGGCGATGCCGGCGGCTTCCTTGAACGGCTTGTCGAAGGAGCGGATCACTTCCTCGTTCCAGTTCGGCGCGTCCTTGCAGTTGTCCCACAGCGTGTTGCCGTTGGCGGTCAGCGCGGTCTTGTCGATCACGCTTTCCATCTGGCGGATCACGGCCGGCAGGCCGCCTGCGTAGTAGAAGTCTTCCATCAGGAATTTGCCCGACGGCTGCAGATCCAGCAGGCAGGGCAGCTTCTGGCCGATGTCGTCCCAATCCTTCAGGTTCAGGTTGATGCCGATGCGCCCGGCGATGGCCAGCAGGTGGATCACCGCGTTGGTGGAGCCGCCGATGGCGGCGTTGACGCGGATGGCGTTTTCAAACGCCTGGCGGGTCAGGATCTTGGACAGCACCAAGTCTTCCTTGACCATGTCGACGATGCGACGACCGGCGTTGCGCGCCAGCACGTTGCGGCGCGCGTCCACCGCGGGAATCGCGGCGTTGTGCGGCAGGCCCACGCCCAGCGCTTCCACCATGCTGGCCATGGTGGAGGCGGTGCCCATGGTCATGCAGTGGCCGTGCGAACGGTGCATGCAGCTTTCGGCTTCGAAGAATTCTTCCTGCGTCATCTTGCCGGCGCGCACGTCTTCCGACATCTGCCACACGCCGGTGCCCGAACCCAGTTCACGGCCGCGGTACTTGCCCGACAACATGGGGCCGCCGGACACGCCGATGGTCGGCACGTCGACCGAG
This sequence comes from Herbaspirillum sp. LeCh32-8, assembly GCF_017814915.1. Taxonomy (GTDB): domain Bacteria; phylum Pseudomonadota; class Gammaproteobacteria; order Burkholderiales; family Burkholderiaceae_D; genus Herbaspirillum. The sequence goes on from NZ_JAGIPZ010000007.1 coordinate 121,230, forward strand.
GCCGCGCCCATCAGCAGGGCAGGGGTGGTCTTGTCGCAACCCATCAGCAGCACCACGCCGTCCAGCGGGTTGGCGCGGATCGACTCTTCCACGTCCATCGACGCCAGGTTGCGGTACAGCATGGCGGTCGGGCGCAGCAGGGTCTCGCCCAGCGACATCACCGGGAACTCCAGCGGGAAGCCGCCGGCTTCCCAGATGCCGATCTTGACCTGTTCGGCCAAGGCGCGGAAGTGCGAGTTGCAGGGGGTGAGTTCGGAATAGGTGTTGCAGATGCCGATCACCGGACGGCCGTCGAATTGGTCGTGCGGGATGCCGCGGTTCTTGACCCAGGAGCGGTAGATGAAGCCGTCGCGGTCCTGGCGGCCGAACCAGGCCTGGCTGCGGCGGGTGAGTTTCTTTGTATCGTCAGTCATGTGGGATTCCCTCGATGACGGGCGCGCCGCTGTCGGCGCCGCCCGTGCCAATCAATGTGCCGGGCGCGACGGGCGCGTCCGGTGTTTTTCTGTTCCTTACTGCGTGGCGCGCATCGCAGCACGCGCGCGTGGGGCGGCAGAGTTAACTGTCGCCCTGGTCAAAGAAATAGCGGGAAAAGTCGATCAGCAGGAAGGCCAGCAGCGAACCGAAGGAGGAGGCGCGGTGCAGCGCGCGGCGTGCACGCGTGGTCGAGGGCAGGGCGGCCACGGCGGCATGGGTCCAGCTGCCGTGTGACCTGCCGTGCGCGCTCATGACTGCATATGCCGCGTGTGCCAAAGGTTGTCTCCGTTGCCTGATGCCGCTGGCGTCTTGCGACGCGCGACTGGGTCATGTGCCGTCCGTTCTGCCGGGGCTGCGCTCGTCTCCGGGACGTTGGCGCGGCCGCGTTGCGCGACGTGACTTGTTCGATTGGCAGCGAGTCTATTGCAGCATTCTCCGTTTGGTCAAGTGGTAATACCAAATTGGATTTGCAGTTTTCGAAGGGATGCGAGGCTCGCATTTCCGGCTGTGGCCGTGCAGCATCATGCGCGGCATGTCGTGGCCGGGGAAGCCAGGCCCGGCAAGGCTTTGCGGCCGGGTGAAAATGTTGCGGCGCGTGATGGATGAATTATTTTGATGCGCAGTATTCATCCTTGACACTGCCAGTCGGATATGAAATTCTAGCCTGCGCTGGTCTGACCACATTACCTCTGTGGCGCGATTCATCGTACAGCAAAGCGCCACGCCGGGAAATGCACAAACGACAAGTCCGACAGGGCTGCACAAAAGACCGCTAGGCATAGTTACCTGCGCATAACAAAGACGGTATTCAACATCCCCATGCAGGTCAAGCATGCGGAAACGGAAAGTCCTACGCCAAACCGTTTCTGCTCTCAGACACCGGAGGAGACATGAATTTCACACGCAGAACCCTGTTCAAGACCTTTGCGGCTGCGGCCGTCGCCTGTACCGCGCTGGCCGCTCCCGCAGCGTTCGCCGCCTGGCCCGAGCGGCCGGTGACGCTGGTGGTGCCTTGGGGCGCCGGCGGCGGCACCGACGCCACCGCGCGCATCATCGGCGCCTTGCTGGAGAAGGATATCGGCCAGCCGGTCAACGTCGTCAACCGCACCGGCGGCAATGGCGCGGTCGGGCACCAGGCCATCGCCAGCGGCGCGCCTGACGGCTACACCATCGGCATCGCCACGGTGGAAATCGCCATGATGCACCACCAGGGCCTGACCAAGCTGACCCCGCGCGACTTCACGCCACTGGCGCTGATGAACTTCGACCCGGCCGCGTTGACCGTCAGCCACGACTCCCCGTACAAGAGCTTCGATGACCTGCTCAAGGCAATCAAGGCCAACCCCGGCAAGCTGAAGGCTTCCGGCACCGGGCAGGGCGGCATCTGGCACCTGGGCCTGGCAGGCATGCTGAACGACCTGAAGCTGGCGCCCAATGCCGTGCGCTTCGTGCCGTCCAACGGCGCGGCGCCGGCTATGGTGGACCTGGCCGCGGGCGGCGTGGACATCGTGGCGGCGTCGCTGCCTGAAGCGCGCTCGCTGATTGACGCCGGCAAGGCTACACCGCTGGTGGTGATGGCCAACGAGCCGGCGGCGCTGTATCCCAAGGTGCCGACCTTGAAGAGTCTCACCGGCAGCAGCTGGACCAACGGCGCCTGGCGCGGCATCGTCGCGCCCAAGGGCATTCCGGCCGACGTGCAGGCCAAGCTGTCGGCCAGCCTGAAAAAGATTTACGACAGCAAGGAGTACAAAGACTTCATGAGCGGCCGCGGCTTCGGCACGATGTATGCCGACTCCGCCGAGTTCGGCAAATTCATGGACAAGAGCGATGCCGATATGGGGGCGATCCTGAAGACCCTGGGCATGTCCCGCTAAGGCGCCAGGCGCATGACGCCGGTCGGCCGGTGCGGCCGGCGTCTTCCCGTGCAGCTCAGGTTCACGACAAGAATTTCGCCAAACTCCTTTGGATGACGCCCACATGAAAATCAATGACGCTCTCTCCGGCGCGTTGGTCGCGCTGTTCGCGATCGCGATCTGGATTGCCTCCGATCGCTTGCCCGCCATGGGGCAGGACATCGGGCCCAACGTATTTCCGCAGGCGCTGGCCTGCGGCTTCATGATCTGCGCTGTACTGCTGGTGGTGCGCGGTCTGCGCGGCTTGCGCAAGACCTCCGCCGCGCATGCCTCGACCATCGCCGCCGTCGGCGACAACGAGCAGGACGCGCACTGGTTCACCGTTCCGCAATGGATGGGCGACCGCCATGCCGTATTTGCGTTCCTGCTGATCCCGGCGTCGCTGCTGTTCTATATCTGGGTGTCGGAGCCGCTGGGCTTTCTGCCCACTGCCTTCATCTTGCTGCTGGTGCTGTTTCTGACCTTCCGCACGCGGATGATGACGGCCGTGCCGGTGGCGCTGCTGAGCGCACTGGGCATCCACTACATCTTCTACAAGCTGCTCAAGGTGCCGCTACCCTGGGGCGTTCTCAACTCTGTGGCCTGGTAAGGAGACGAGCATGCTTGCCAATATTTATGCCGCGTTCGGGATGGTGTTCGATCCCTATGTGCTGGCGGTGATCCTCGGTTCGTCCGTGTTCGGGCTGTTCATGGGCGCGGTGCCTGGCCTGTCGGCCACCATGGCGGTGGCGCTGCTGGTGCCGGTGACCTTCTTCATGCCGCCTGTTCCGGCGATTGCCGCCATGGTGTCGGCCACCGCGATGGCGATTTTTTCGGGCGACATTCCCGGCTGTCTGCTGCGTATCCCCGGCACCCCGTCGTCGGCGGCCTACACCGACGAGGCCTACTCCATGACCTTGAAAGGTCAGGGCGAGATCGCACTGGGCGCGAGCCTGGTGTTCTCGGTCATCGGCGGCCTGTTCGGCACCGTGGTGCTGATCCTGGCAGCGCCGGCGCTCGCTGAGCTGGCGTTGAAGTTTTCCTCGTTCGAATACTTCTGGCTGGTGCTGCTGGGCCTGACCTGCGCCATCTTCATTGCGTCGGACAATCCGCTCAAAGGCTTCGTCTCGCTGTTCCTCGGCATGTTCATCGCCTCGGTGGGCATGGGCAACCCGGCCGGCGCGCCGCGCTTCACGTTCGATCAGCCGGATCTGCTCGGCGGCGTGTCGCTGGTGCCGCTGATGGTGGGCATGTTCGCGATGTCGGAGGTGCTGCGCTTCGCGGTGTCCAGGGATTTCTCGATGAAGGTGGGGGACAGCAAGGTCGGCAACGTCTTCAAGGGCATGTGGGGCCTGATGGTGAAGTATCCCAAGTCGGTCTTGCGCGGCAGCGTGCTGGGCACGCTGGTGGGGGCCTTGCCGGGCGCCGGCGCCGACATCGCGGCCTGGATGTCGTACGCGATGAGCAAGAAGATGTCCAAGGAGCCGGAGAAGTTCGGCACCGGCCACCCGGAAGGCATCGTCGAATCCGGCGCGGCCAACAACTCGGCGCTGGCCGGGGCGTGGATTCCTGCACTGGTATTTGGCATCCCGGGCGACTCGATCACCGCCATCGTGATCGGCGTGCTGTACATGAAGAACCTCAACCCGGGCCCGATGATCTTCGTGGAGAATCCGGTGTCGATGTATGCCATCTTCATCGTCTTCATCCTGGCCAACCTGCTGATGCTGCCGCTGGGCTTCCTGTGCATCAAGATGGCCAAGCGCATCCTGACCATCCCGCGCGGCATCCTGATGCCGCTGATCCTGCTGTTTTGCATCGTCGGTTCGTATGCGACCAACAACAGCGTGACCGACGTGGGCATCATGCTGGTGTTCGGCATGCTGGCCTATTTCATGGAAGAGAACGGCTTCCCGGTCGCGCCGGCGGTGCTGGGCGTGGTGCTGGGCGGCATGCTGGAGGAACATTTCGTGACCTCGATGATCAAGGCCGATGGTCAGTTCATCGCCTTCTTCGAACGCCCCATTGCCGGCTCGCTGGGCGTACTGACGATCCTGCTCTGGCTGCTGCCGTTCGCGCTGAAGATGCTTCGTCGTCGCCGCGCAATGGCGCCTGCATAGCGCTTCATTTTTCAGATCAAGTCAATCCGCAACGAAAGGAAGGTTGTATCAATGGCTTCACCCGAACGTTTTTCCGCCGATGAACTGCGCCGCTTCGCCTCCGACCTGCTGCAAAAGGCCGGGCTGGAGACGGACAAGGCGGCCAGCGTGGCCGACACCCTGGTCGACGGCGACCTGCTGGGTCACGACACCCACGGCCTGGCGCTGCTGGCGCCGTATGTGAAGGAGTTGGAGAAGGGCGCGATGACAAAGAGCGGCCAGCCGGAAGTGCTGTCCGAACGCGCCGCCGCGCTGGCCTGGGACGGTCGCCGCTTGCCCGGCCCGTGGCTGGTGCACCAGGGTATCGATGCGCTCATTCCCAAGGCGCGCGACTACGGCAGCGCCTCGCTGACGATCCACCACAGCCATCACATCGCCTGCCTGGCCGCCTATCTGCTGCGCGCCACGCAAGAGGGCTTCATGATGATCCTGGCCAGCTCGGATCCGGCGGTGCAAAGCGTGGCGCCGTTCGGCGGCACGCGCGCGGTTTTTACGCCCAATCCGATCGCGGCCGGCATCCCGACCTCGGGCACGCCGTTCCTGATCGACATCTCGGCCTCGGTCACCACCAATGGCATGAGCAACCGTCTGCACAAGGCCGGCCGCCAGTTCGAGGAAGAATGGCTGATCGACGGTCACGGCAATCCCTCGCGCGACCCGGCCGTGCTGGCGCAGGATCCGCCGGGCACCATCCTGCCGTTGGGCGGTTTGTCGGCCGGGCACAAGGGCTTTGGCCTGGCGGTGCTGATCGAGGCGCTGACCGGCGGCCTGTCCGGCTTCGGCCGCGCCGATCCGCCGGCGGGCTGGGGCGCGACCGTGTTCATGTCGCTGTACGACCCGTCGGCCTTCGGCGGCAAGGACGACTTCCTGCGCCAGATGGATCACATCGCCGCCTCCTGCCGCGACAACCCGCCGCGTCCCGGCGTGGAGCAGGTGCGCATGCCGGGTGACCGCGGCATGCAGCGCCGCGCGCAGCAGTTGAAGGACGGCGTGGCCCTGCACCCGACCATCGCGCCGATGCTGCGCGAGGCGGCGGCGGGCTACGGCCTGGCCTTCCCGGCCGCAGTGGGCTGATGCAGCAAGCGGGTCGGGCGGATGGAGACCCGCCCGACCCGTGAGATACAATCCGGCGCTACAAAAACGAAGCGACCTGCACCCGCCCGCGGCGGCGCCAGGCCTAAGATTTGATCGGATCATCCATGCCCATAGAAGCGATAGAGCCGCAGCGGTTGTACCGGCAGATCGGCGACCAGCTGCGCAAGTTGATCGTCGACGGCGAGTTCCCCGTCGGCTCGCGCCTGCCGTCCGAGCGCGATTTGTCCGTGCAATTGGGGGTCTCGCGCCCTTCGTTGCGCGAGGCGCTGATCGCGCTGGAGGTGGAGGGCTACATCGAGGTGCGCATGGGCTCGGGCATCTATGTCTGCCCGCCGGCGCCGCGCGAAGGACAGATCGATTTGTCCAGCGAGGAAGGGCCGTTGGAGCTGATCCGCGCCCGCGAGATGATCGAAGGCGAGGTCGCCGACGCTGCCGCGCGGAACGCCACCGAGGCCCAGATCGAAGCCATCGAGGACGCCTTCCGGCTGATGATCGCGCACACCGATGCCGGCATCAATCCGCTGGAGGCCGATCGCCTGTTTCACATCCGCGTGGCCGAGGCCACCGGCAACAGCGTGCTGGTGGGGCTGGTGACGCAATTGTTCGACGCCCGCCTCGGGCCGCTGTTCAAGCGGCTGCACAGCCACTTCGACAGCAAGGTAGTGTGGTACGAGGCGGTCGACGAGCATGCGCTGGTGATCCAGGCGCTGCGCGAGCGCAGCCCGGACAAGGCGCGCGCGGCGATGCGCCGGCATATGGATATTTCCTTCAAGCGCTACAGCGCCAACCTGACGCTCAAGTACGGCACCCGTGAAAAGCGCGAGGCGGCCGAAGCCGGCGACGCCAAGGTCGCGGGCGCCGCTCCCAAGCGCAAGCGCGCGCCGGCCGTCAAGGCCGCCGCGGTGGTCAAGAAGCCGGTCGCCAAGCCGCGCGGGCGCGCCGCACGCAAGCCTGCCTGATCTGCTATCCGGATTTAGTTGAAGTAGCTGCGCGCCATTTCGAAGCGCTTGGCGAAGTAGGGATTGTCCATGCGCGTGATGTGCACCTTCCCGTTGGTGGACGGCGCATGCACGAAGCGGCCGTCGCCGAGGTAGATCCCCACATGCGAGAACGGCTTGTTCATGGTGTTGAAGAACACCAGGTCACCCGCGCGCAACTGGCCCGGATCGATCTGGCGGCCCTGGCGGGCGATGTCGGCGGCGCTGCCGCTGACCTTGTAGTTGGCGGCCTGGCCGAAGATGTAGGAAACCATGCCGCTGCAATCGAGCCCGGCCGAGGGATTCTTGCCGCCGAAGCGGTAGCCGGTGTCGATCAGCGACAGGGCGTAGATCGCGACTTCATTGCCGGCATCGGTGGCCGGCAATGCCGGCGCCTGCGATTGCGGAGCGCCGGGCAGGCGCTCGATCTGCGGCGAGGTCGGCGCGGTGCTGCAGGCGGCCAGCGCCAGCGCCGCCGTCAGGGCGGCCAAGGCGCCGGCGCGACGCGTCGCCAGGAAGGGCAGGGAGGACGGCGGGGCCGTCCGGCTGGTCTCGATCTGAAGGCGACGCGCGGCTGTCATCGATTACTTCTCGATCTTGGCCAGCACTTCTTCCAGCATGGTGAACATCTGGTCGATTTCTTCCTTGCTGACGTTGAGCGAGGGCATGAAGCGCAGCAGGTTGGGGCGCGGGGCGTTCAGCAGCAGGCCGACCGGCTCCAGGTTGCGCGCCGCTTCGACGATCTGCGGGCCGATGTCGCGACCCAGCTGCAGCGCGCGCAGCAGGCCTTCGCCGCGTTCGCCTTCGAAGCCGTACTTCTCGGAGATTTCCAGCGAGCGCTGGCGCAGGTAGGCGCCGCGTTCGCGCACGGTTTCCATGAAGCCGGGCTTGATCATTTCCTTCAGCACCGCAGCGCCCACGGCCGTCATCAGCGGATTGCCGTTGTAGGTGCCGCCTTGCTCGCCGGCTTCGAAGCAGGCGATGTCTTCGCGTGCCAGCAGGGCTGCCAGCGGCACGCCGCCGCCGATGCCCTTGCCCAGGGTCATGATGTCAGGTTCGATGCCCGACAGCTGGTAACCGAACAGCTCGCCGGTACGGCCCATGCCGGTCTGCACTTCGTCCACGATCAGCAGCAGGTTGGCCTGCTTGGTCAGGCGACGCAGGCCTTGCATGAATTCGCGGGTGGCAGGAATGACGCCGCCTTCGCCCTGCACCGGCTCCAGCATGACGGCCACGGTGTGCTTGCTGATCAGCGCTTCGACGCTGGCCAGGTCGTTGAGCGTGGCCTTCAGGAAACCCGGCACCTGCGGTGCGAACATGGTGTCCCAGCCGTCCTTGCCGCTGGCCGACATGGTGGCGATGGTGCGGCCGTGGAAGCTGTGCTTGAAGGTGATGATCTCGAAGCGCGCGTCGCCGTTGGTGGCCGGATTCTTCTTGCCCCACTTGCGCGCCAGCTTGATGGCGCCTTCGTTGGCTTCGGCGCCGCTGTTGGCGAAGAACACGCGGTCGAACGCGGAGTTCTCGGTCAGCAGGTTGGCCAGCTCGATGGAGGGCGCGTTGAAGAAGGCCGGCGACGGGTTGATCAGCTTCTTGCCTTGCGCCACCAGGGCGTCGGCGATGCACTGCGGCGCGTGGCCCAGCGCGTTGACCGCCCAGCCCTGCAGGTAGTCGAGATAGCGCTTGCCCTTATGGTCGGTCAGCCACATGCCTTCGCCTTCGGTGAAGACCAGGTCGGGGCGGTTGGTGACGTACATCAGCTTGTTGCTGTCGAACTCTTTGTATTCCATCGAAAGGCTCCTGCAAGGAATGGTTGATTGGATTGGTGCGGGCAGACCGGCCATCGAATCGCTGGCAGAATGCCGCCGGCGGCGTTGCGTCATCTCGCCGTACCTTGGTACTGTCTGCGGTAACGCGCCTTGCCGGAGGCATGCTGCTAGCGATTCTTGAAGAACGGTGAAAAGCGCACGGCAACCCGAAATGGCGGATAAAAAAAAGCCACAGGGTTTGCCTGTGGCTTCGCGATTCGTTTCACTTCACGCGCACAGATGCAAACCTTCCAGAGGTTGGCTGCGACGTCGTAAAAAAGTGGCGTTGGCGATCATGCGGTCAATATTAGGACGTTTTGCGCATAGCGTCAAAAAGAATTGCCCACAATTTTGCCTCATTTTCCCCAACGTTGCATTCGCGCCGCCGCCTTGCCCGGCAAGGGTTTGGCGCGATCATCGCAAAACCGGATGACGGCGGCGTGACAAACGCCGCCGCGGGGTCGTTAGTTTGCCGCCGGCGCATCCTTGGCCAGGTCGGCCTCGGAGGTGAAGGAGTCGGCGTAGAACTCGTCTTCCGGCAGCTTGCACTGGGCGACGAATTCGCGCTGGGCCGACTCCACCACGATGGGCGCACCGCAGGCATAGACCTGATGGCCGGAGAGGTCGGGGAAATCTTCCATCACCGCGCGGTGGACGAAGCCGGTGCGGCCGCTCCAGTTGTCCTCGGCGGTGGCGTCGGAGACCACCGGCACGTAGGTGAAGGCCGGCAGGGTGCGCGCCCACTCTTCGCACAGCGCGTTCATGTACAGGTCCTGCGGGCGGCGGCCGCCCCAGTACAGCGTGACCGGACGTTTGGAGCCGGCGTGTTCCAGCTGTTCGACGATCGCCTTGATGGGCGCAAAGCCGGTGCCGGAGGCCAGCAGCACGATGGGCTTGTCCGACTCTTCGCGCAGGAAGAAGGTGCCCAGCGGGCCTTCGACCCGCAGGATGTCGCGCTCCTTCAGGGTGGTGAACACCTGGTCGGTGAACAGGCCGCCCGCCAGATGGCGGATGTGCAGGCTCATCGGCTCGTCCTTGTGCGGGGCGATGGCCATGCTGTAGGCGCGGCGCTTGCCGTCGCGCAGCATGAATTCGAGATACTGGCCGGCCTTGTACTGCAGGCGCTCATTGGCCGGCAGCTGCAGCGACAGGATCATGACGTCGTCGGCTGCCTTTTGCAGGCCGGCCACGCGCACCGGCATCTTGCGGATCGGGAATTCGCCCACGCCGGCCACTTCGCGCGCCTCGATGGTCACGTCCGATTGCGGCTTGGCGCAGCAGAACAGGGAGAAGCCCAGCTTCTCGTCCTGGGCCGACAAGGCGCGTTCCTGGTGCGGGCCGTGTTCGACCTCGCCCGACACCAGCTTGCCTTTGCAGGAGCTGCAGGCGCCGTTCTTGCAGCCGTAGGGCAGGCCGACGCCTGCGCGGATGGCCGCGGTGAGGATGGTTTCGCCTTCATCGCAGGTGAACTGGCGACCGCTTGGCTGGACTGTGACTTGGAAACTCATACAATTCTGCTTCTGGACTGAAAAGGATTGAACACCGTGAAAAAACTGGGCTTGCCGCGGGTACTGATACTGGGTTGCGGCGATGTCGGCCTGCGCCTCCTGCCGTTGCTGTTGCCGCGCTATCGCGTGCTGGCCGTCACCAGCAACCCCGAGCGCTGCGCCGAACTGCGCGCCGCCGGGGCTGTTCCCATCGTGGCCGACCTCGACCGGCCCCATACATTGGGACGCCTGGCGCGGCTGGCGCCGACCGTCGTGCATCTGGCGCCGCCGCAGCCGGAGGGCAAAAAAGACCGCCGTACCCGCAATTTGGCCGCCATTTTACCCGACGCGGTGCGCCTGGTTTATATCAGCACCACCGGCGTGTACGGCGATTGCGGCGGCGCGCGCTTCGACGAGACCCGGCCGGTGCGGCCGCAGAATGCCCGCGCGGTGCGCCGGGTGGATGCCGAAGGCGTGCTGCGCGCCTGGGCGCGGCGCAGCGGCTCGCGCCTGTCGATCCTGCGCGTGCCGGGCATCTACGCCGCCGGGCGCCTACCCGCCGAGCGCCTGAAGAAGGGCACGCCGGCGCTGGTTGCGGCCGACGACGTCTATACCAACCACATCCATGCCGACGACCTGGCGCGCGCGGCCGCAGCGGCAATCCTGCGCGGCGCGCCCAATCGCATCTACCACGCGGTGGACGACACCGAGCTGAAGATGGCCGACTACTTCGACGCCGCGGCCGACGCGCTGGGCCTGGCCCGGCCGCCGCGCCTGCCGCGCGCCGAGCTGGAGCAGGCGGTCTCGCCGGCGCTGCTGTCGTTCATGTCGGAGTCGCGGCGGCTGGACAATCGCCGTCTCAAGCAGGAGCTCGGGCTGCGGTTGCGCTATCCGGACGTGCAGGCCTTGCTGGCGGAACTGAATGGATGACGTCCGGAGGTTGCATAGGGGAATCTTTGGTCTTTATGCAATTCGGTGCAGTTCTATATGCGAATTTCGAATAAGCATAAGAATTTAAAGTAGTTGTCTTGCCTCGCCGGCAACAGTACAGTGCCAAGCTAAAATTATTGGGGGATTTCAGCCCGCGATGCAGACCAGACGGCACCACGCCGCAACCGCATCCGCCCCGGCTCCGGCCGTCGCCAGCCTTCCCCGTTTCCACCATCCGAATCCACAACGAGCGGTCGCCTTAACCGGCGGCTGCCGGACGACATGAAGCTATCTTTCAACAACGTCGCCAAGCACTTCGGCGACCTGCACGTGATCGAAGAATTCACCCGCGAGATCGACTCGGGTGAGCTGGTCGCGCTGGTCGGTCCCTCGGGCTGCGGCAAGTCGACCCTGCTGCACATGGCCGCCGGCCTGGAAAAGGCCAGCTCCGGCTCGGTCACCGGCAACGGCCAGCAGATCCGCGGCCCGCATCCGGAACGCACGCTGATGTTCCAGGAAAACGCTCTCTACCCGTGGCTGACGTTGGAGCAGAACGTGGCGCTGGCGCTGGAATTCCAGAAGGTCGACAAGAAGAAGGCGGCCCAGGAGGCGCGCGTTTGGCTGGAGAACGTCAAGCTCAAGGGCTTCGAGCATTACTATCCGCACCAGGTCTCGGGCGGCATGCGCCAGCGCGCGGCGCTGGCGCGCGCCTTCATCTCCCAGCCCAAGGCCTTGCTGCTGGACGAGCCCTTCGGCGCGCTCGATGCGCTGACCCGCATGACGCTGCAGGACGCGCTGCGCGACCTGATCCGCCAGCAGGGCCCGACGGTATTGCTGGTCACCCATGATGTCGACGAGGCGCTGTTCCTGGCCGACCGCGTCTTCGTGTTCAGCCCGCGCCCGGCCAAGGTGTTGAAGGAATTCAATCTCGTGCACCACGAGAAGACGCATGACCTGTCCGAATTCGCGGCCATCCGCCGCGAGATCCTCTGCCTGTTGGGCATCCATGCCGAGCAGGATGAATTTTCAAAAACATTAGAAGGGGTTGGAGTATGAAGCTCGCACGCATCCTGGTTCCGGCATTGGCCGCACTGGCTTTCGCAAACAATGCGATGGCGCTGGAAAAATTCAAGATCGGCTACCTGCGCGTGATGGATGACGCCCAGGCCATGGCCGCCTATGAAGCCGGCCTCTACAAGAAGTACGGCCTGGAGGTGGAACTGATCGAGTTCAAATCCGGCACCGACCTGGTCAAGGCCATCGTGGGCGGCCAGCTCGACAGCGGCGTGTTCGGTTTCTCCAACGCCGTGGCGTGGGCCTCCAAGGGCGCCGACCTGAAGGTGGTGGGCGGTGCGCAGCTGGGCTACCACGCGCTGGTGGCGCGCGAAGACTCGGGCATCAACAAGGTGGCCGACCTCAAGGGCAAGACCCTGGCCTCGCAGGCCGAAGGCAGCACCGCCGACACCGTCTTGAAGGGCGTGGTTCTGAAAGACGCCGGCGTCAAGCCCGACGACGTGAACGTGATGGGCGTGTCGCCGCAGGTGGCGGTGCAGTCGCTGGTGGGCAAGCGCGTCGACGCCGCCTTCCTGTTCGAGCCGCAGGCGCGCATCGCGCAACTGATCGCGCCGGTCAAGCAGATCTATGAAATCGGCGAAGTCTGGCCTTTCCCTTGCATGGTGGTGATCACCTCGGGCGACACCCTGAAGAAGAAGCGCGACGCCGTCTGGAAGTCCCTGGACGCGCAGCGTGACGCGATCACCCTGCTGCAGAAGAAGCCCGCCGACGCCTCCAAGCTGATCGCCGGCTACTTCATCGCCGAGCCGACCCTGAAGACCCTGAAACACGGCGAAGTGCTGCGTGAAGACGTGATCCGCGACGCCATCAAGAGCCAGACCTTCACCCCGAAGATCAGCAAGAAGGATCAGGATCGCATGCAGGAAATCTCCAACATCCTGCAAGAGCAGGGTGCATTGAAGACGCGCGACGGCAAGCCGTTCGATGTGAATTCGATTACGGATCTGTCCTGGCAGCAGGCGCGCAAGCTCTAAGATCCCCAGCGGCGATGGCAGCATCGCCGCCGGTCTCCCGTTTAGATTTCCCCGGCCGGAGGTTTCCGGCCATCGTCATTTTCAAGCATCACACGTTATGAGCTCTCAGCGTCGCGTTACCGGTTACCGTAAGAAGCTCGCCATGGTTCTGGCGATCGCATTCATCCTGTTGATGTGGCAGATCGCGGCGTGGTCGCTGCCGTCGTTCCTGATGCCGGGTGTGCCGTCGGTGGTGGCGCGGCTGGTGGAGGAGGTGCAGTCCAACAACTTCCGCCTGGCGCTGTTCGGCAGCCTGTATCGCCTGGGCCTGGGGTATGGCTCGGCGCTGCTGTTCGGCATCGGCTTCGGCCTGATTGGCGCGGTGCTGTTTTTCTTCCGTGAGGTGCTGAAGTCGGCCATCGTGATCCTGCAGTCGATTCCCTCGATCGCGTGGGTGCCGCTGTTCCTGATCCTGATGGGTTTCGGCAATCTGCCGATGATCGTGGTGGTGGCGATCGCCGCGTTCTTCCCGGCCGCCTTGTCGGTGATGAACGCCACCGAGAGCGTGCAGCAGGTGCATGTGTCGGCCGCCCGTGTAATGGGCGCGTCGCGCCTGGGCATGCTGCGTCGGGTGTACTTGCCGGCAGTGATGCCGGAGCTGATCACCGGCGCCCAGCTGGCCTTCGGCAACGCCTGGCGCGCGTTGATCTCGGCCGAGATGCTGGTCGGCTTCGGCAAGGGCCTGGGCCGCACGCTGGCCTATTCGGGTGAGACCGCCGACATGATAGGCGTGATGGCCAACATCCTGACCATCGCCATCCTGGCCGCGCTGATCGACCAGGTGATCCTGGAAAACCTGAAGCATCGCCTGCTGCGTTACCAGTACGTCTGAGGGCCCGGGAGCCAGCCATGACCGCGCGTGCGTTTCTGTTGCCCCAGCTGATGCTGATCTGCGCGTTCGCAACTGCATCGCAGGCCGGCGTGATCGACGCCGCGCGGCAGAGCGGCATGGTGCGCGTGGGGCTGGACTACGTGCCGCCGCCCTTCAAGGGCGGCATGAAATTCCGCACCCCCGAAAGCCCCGACAGCGTGCTGGCCGACGACCTCGCCTCACAGCTCAAACTCAAGGCCGACTACCAGAAGAATTCCCCCGATGGCGCGCTGCAGGCGCTGAAGAACGCGCGTCCCGATCTGGCCATCACGCTGGCGCCGGCAGGGGAGGCCGCGGCGGCCGATACCACCGTCATTCCCACCGGCTACAGCGCCGGCGGCATGGCCATCATGCGCACCGACACCACGATCAAAAAGTGGGACGACCTGAAAGGGCGCAGCGTATGCGTGTCGCAAGGTTCGCCTTACGTCGGCACGTTGGCTGCGCGCTATGGCGCCGTCGAGAAGGTGATGCGCGCGCCGGCGGATTCATTGCTGGCGGTGCGCATCGGCGAATGCGACGCCGCCGTGCACGACGACGCCATGATGAAGGAGCTCCTGAAGCTGCCGGAGTGGAAGAAGTTTTCCGCACAGCTGGCGCCCACGAGTCGCCAGAACCTGGTGCTGAAAGTGCGCGGCGCCGATGCCGCCGACCTGCCTGCGCTCAGGCAGATCGCCGCGCGCTGGAACGATGCGTTCTGGAGCGGCGTGAAAAAGAAATGGGTGAACAACGTGGCCTTCGAGGTCTACCTTGACCAGAACGTGCCGGACTGCCACTGATTGCTGCCGATCATCATTGACTGTCACTGAACGCTGATCCGCGGCGTCTCGCCAGCGTCTCTTTTTTGCTCCATTAATTGCTGCGCCGACATCGTTTGGCGACGGCGTCTTGCCTGCCGGATAACAGGCAGCGCGCAATCTGAGGTTTTTTTGCTGCCTAATGAATTTCCCGAGTGGCACAACGCGGCAATAGGCGTAACATCACGTTTGCAGCATTGCAGAGTACCTGGACACAAACCGAATATCCGCAGGAGCCCATCATGCCCGTCGATCTCGCCGCAGCCGTCAGCGCCGTTATTCCCAACCCTAACGGCAACACCACCTCCACCGGCAAGGCCACCGATCCTGATCAGGTGCGCCGCACCGACGAGGCGCGCATGGCCCAGCAAGCCGAACAACGTCGTCTGGAAGAAATCCAGGCCGACGAGAAGCGCGCCGAAACCGCACGCGAAGACCGCAACCGTCGCGAACAGATCTCGCGCAACGCGACCGGTGAAATCATCGGCACCACGGTCAACTCGCTGGCCTGACAGCCGCATCTTCGCAAGCACATACGGGCCGGCAACCGGCCCTGAACGCCGTCCAGCGGGTCGCTGGGCGGCGTTTTCATTTGGGGCTCGGATAGGCGGAGTGCGTCTTGAAGTCAGTGACCGGGAAACGAAGCAAGGCGGCAAAGACAGCCTTGTCCCAAGGAATCGGCTGGCAGGGCGTTAAGGCGAATAAAAGGGTTAAATGCGCTCTTTTTGTTATCAAAAAGAAAAGTAATGCGGCGTAGCATGGTTTCGCTGTGATGGCCCTGGCGTCCGGGGACTATCTTGTTGCGGGAGGCGCCGGGTCCCATCGGCGAGCCTCATGATTGCGCGGTATTCATGCCTGGTCTGGTTTCGGGGGGAGCATGCATTCAGTACGACTAAAGATCGCGTCGGCCTTCTGTATTTGCCTGCTCATCACCATCGTTGTGGGCCTTGCGGGGGGCATGGGCATGTCACGCATAGCGGCGGACCTGCGCGGCATCTATGGCAACAACACGGTGCCCATCATCCAGATGTTGACGATGCAGGCAATGGAGTCCGACATCCGGCGGCAGCTGCGCCGGATGCAGGTTGAGCGTGACGTCGACAGGAGCCGCCAGCTCGCCGCCGAGCTGCAGCGCACGCGACAGGAGATGGACCGCAACTGGAACGCTTACTATCCCGGCGGCGGCATCAGCAGCGACACGGAACGCCAGATTGCCGAGCGGATTGCGGTGATCTATCCGCAATACCAGGCCGTCGTCGATCGCGCGGTGGCGGCCCTGCAGGCAGGCGATTTCGATGCGGCCAAGCCCGTGGTGGATGCCGCCGTACCCATCGCAGAAGGCTTGCACAAGCAGATCCGCCTGGATGTCGAGGACAATTTCAAGCAGGCTCAGGATGCCATGGAGGAGGGCGAGCGTGACTATCAACGCATGCTCTACGGTATGTCATTCGCCTGCCTGTCGGGCTTGCTGTTCATCGTCATGGTCAATCTCTACCTCTTCAGGGTAGTGTCCCGCCCGCTCAATGAGGCCGTTCATCATATGCAACGCATCGCTACCGGCGCGTTGGGCGGCCGCATTGCGATTCGCTCGCGGGATGAGTTTTCCCATCTGCTCACAGCCCTCGGCCGCATGAGCGAGCAGTTGAGCGGCATCGTTGGCCGGATCCAGGTTTCCAGCGATAACGTTGCCAGTTCGTCGGAGCAAATCAGGGGCAGCAACGCGGATCTCGCTGAGCGCACACGCCAGCAGACGGCATCCATAGAGCAGGCTCGCTCCAGCCTCTCGGGGCTGCTCAAGGCCGTCGACGACAACGTGGGCAGCGCGCGTGAAGCGACCATGCTGGCCGCCGATGCGGCCGGCATGGCTCGCAGCAGCAACGAGGCGGTCAGCCGCATGATGATGACGATGAATGACATACGCGGCAGTTCGAGCAAAATCGCCGACATCACCACCCTCATTGAATCGATCGCATTCCAGACCAACATCCTGGCGCTCAATGCTGCCGTGGAAGCGGCGCGGGCGGGCGAGCAGGGGCGTGGATTTGCGGTGGTGGCCAGTGAGGTCCGCAACCTGGCGCAGCGGGCATCGGCGGCGGCCAAGGAGATCAAGGAGCTCATAGAGACGTCCGTCTCCACGATCCAGCATGGCGTCGGGCAGGCCCAGGAAGTAGGCAAGAGCGTGGCCGACATGCAGCAGACGATCCAGAAGGTCGCCGGCATCAATGCGGAAATAGTCGACGCGTCGGAGCAGCAGCAACGTGGCGTCAGTGCGATCAATGATGAGGTGACGCAAATCGAGCAGCTGGCCCGCAAGAATGTCGCCCTGGTGACTGATGTTGCCGAGGTTGCGCAGGCGTTGGCCGAGCGCGCGGCGGCGCAGCGCCAGGAAATGGCGGTGTTCACCTTGTCCTGACGCCGTTCGACGCAGGGGCATCCGCAGCGCGTTAAAAAAGCCCGCATGGCGTTCGCCGTGCGGGCTTTTTTGTTGGCGCTCCGGACGCGTTTTGTCAGCTAGTCCGAGCCGTTGAGCGAACCCAGCAGCCAGGTCTCGGCCATGTCGATCTGGTTGATCAGCATCAGGAAGGTCTCGTCGTTGATGCGCTGCTCGGCGCGCAGGTAGTGCACCTCCAGCCGCTCGGCGCGGATCGCTTCCAGTCGCAGTTCACGCTCGAATTGCTTGAAACGGTTGGCCGAGCGCTGGGTTTCCTCTGAATCGCTCTCGGCGTTCATGCGCATGCGGTAGGTCGCCAGGAGGCTGCCGCTGACTTCGGTCAGCAAAGCCAGGTCGGCCTCGTCCAGGTCCTCGCCCATACGCTCCTGCGCGGTCTCGATGCTGCGCACGGCGGCTTCGGACAGGCGCATGCGCGCGCTCATTTCTTCGGCGCGGCGGCGCTTGACCTCGGCGTCCAGCTGCAGGTCCTTCAGCATCCATGGCAGCAGGAAGCTGCCGAACAGCAGCGAGCATACGATCACGCCGGTGGCCAGGAAGATCAACAGGTCGCGCGCCGGGAAGGGGGTGTGTTCCTTCAGCAGCAGCGGGATCGACATCACGCCGGCCAGGGTGATCGCGCCGCGCACGCCGGAGAGCGCGGTGATGCTGATCAGGCGCAGGTCGAACTTGCGGTTGCGTCCGCTCTGGCCGCGCAACGCCGAGGCGAAGCGGCGCATGCGCAGATTGATCCAGACCCACACGAAGCGCAGCACGATCAGCGCCACGGTGATGGCGAGGATGTAGACGAACAGATGCCACACCGGCACGTTGCCGGCCATCCGGGCATCGACGTGCGCCAGGCTGACGATGCCCGGCAATTGCAGGCCCAGCAGCAGGAAGGACATGCCGTTGAAGACGAACTCCAGCATGGTCATGATGCTGCGGCCCTGCATGCGGGTGGCGGCCGATTCGCCGCCGGCGGTTTCGATGTAGGGCATCAGCATGCCGGCCGCGACCGCGCCCAGGATGCCGGACAGGCCGAAGTGTTCGGCGAAGATGTAGGCGGTGAAGGGGATCAGCATCAGCAGCACCACCTGGATGCCGGGTTCGTCGCCGGCCCACTCGATGATCTTGCGGCGCACCAGCCCGAAGCCCCAGGCCACGATCAGGCCGACCGCGATGCCGCCCACCGAGATCAGCACGAAGGACAGGCTGGCATCGAGCAGCGAGAAGCTGCCGGTAATCACCGCCGCGATGGCGAACTTGAAGGCAACCAGGCCGGACGCGTCGTTCATCAGCGCCTCGCCTTCCAGCACATGCTGCATCGAAGCGGGCAGGCGGCCCTTGCCGATGATCGAGGACACGGCCACCGCATCGGTGGGCGAGAGCACGGCGGCCAGCGCGAAAGCCGAGGGCAGCGAGATGACCGGGATCATCCAGTGGATGAAATAACCCACCCCGACCACCGTGAACAGCACCAGGCCCAGCGCCAGGGCGAGGATGGGGCGCGCCAGGCGGAAAAACTCGCGCTTGGGCATGCGCCAGCCGTCGGTGAACAGCAGCGGCGGGATGAACAGCAGCAGGAACAGCTCAGGGTCAAAACTTATCTTCAGGCCGAACAGCGGCAGCGCCAGCACCGCGCCCAGCGCGATCTGGAACAGGGGAAGCGGCAGCTTGAAGGGCATCAGCCGCGCGACGACGCCGGAGACGGCAACGGCGAGCAGCAGGATCAGGACGGTAAAAACGATTTCCATTGTGGCGCGATGAGCTCTTTCTTGGTGTTCTTGTGAAGTACGGCGGCGTTCTGACCGGCGCGGGCGGGCTAAGTTGCAAGTATAGAAGACGCAGGGCCCCAGCAGATATTGCAGGTGAGGAATAAAATGGGCAGTTCAGTTTTCGTCCATTGCCCGATTCCGGGATCATCCTGCTTTACCTCCCCCTTTTTTTCCGGTGCGGGCCCATAACAAGGAGCATTCCATGCAGCAACGCAAGCTTGGCAAATCCGATATCGCCGTGGCGCCGCTGGCCTTCGGCGGCAATGTCTTCGGTTGGAGCATTGACGAGAAGACCTCCTTTTCCATCCTCGACAAGTTCGTCGAGTCCGGCCTGAACCTGATCGACACGGCTGACGTCTACTCGCGCTGGGTGCCCGGCAACCAAGGCGGCGAGTCCGAGACCATCATCGGCAAATGGCTGGCCCAGGGCGGCCGCCGCGACAAGGTGGTGATTGCCACCAAGGTCGGCAAGGACATGGGCGAGGGCCGCGTCGGACTGAAGAAGGATTACATTCTGCGTGCGGTGGAAGATTCGCTGCGTCGCCTGCAGACCGACTACATCGACCTCTACCAGTCCCACTACGACGACAAGTCGACGCCCTTCGAAGAGACGCTGGAGGCTTACGGCACGCTGGTCAAGCAAGGCAAGGTGCGTATCATCGGCGCCTCCAACTACGATGCCAAACGCCTGGCCGAGGCGCGAGAGGTGGGTGAACGGCTGGGCCTGCCGCTGTACCAGACGCTGCAGCCGGAATACAGCCTGATCGAGCGCGCCTCGTTTGAGAAGGAGCTGGAGCCGTATTGCCTGCAGCACGGCGTGGGCGTGATCGGCTTCTACTCGCTGGCCAGCGGCTTCCTGAGCGGCAAGTACCGTTCCGAAGCCGACCTCGGCAAGAGCCCCGCGCGCGGTGGTCGCGTGAAGAGCTATCTCAACGAACGCGGGCTGAAGATCCTGGCCGCGCTCGACACCGTCGCGCAGCGCGTGGATGCGCCGCAGGCCTCGGTGGCGCTGGCATGGCTGATCGCACGCCCCAGCGTGACGGCGCCGATCGCCAGCGCGACGTCGCTGCAGCAGCTCGACGCACTGGTGAAGGCGACGCAGTTGAAGCTCTCCGCGGAAGACATTGCTTTGCTGGATCAGGCCAGCGCGTATTGATGTTTTGCACGCGCTGTTCGCTGTGCGACGAACGACACTGGGCCCCTGCTTTCGCAGGGGCGACGGCGGGTGAAATTCAAGTAGCCTGTCGTTCCTGCGAAAGCAGGAACCCAGTGTCGTTTGGCATCAGGTCGCGCACCGCGTTGATCGCCATGAAATAAAAATGCCGGCATCACGCCGGCATTTTTCATGGATTCAAAAGAACCGCTTACCCGCCCACCCGCGCCAGGTAGCGCGCACGCCACGGCTTCAACACCAGCAGCGCCAGGCAGGCCGCCAGGATATCGAGCGTGATGGCGGTGCCGAAGACCGGATGCCAGCTGCCGGTCTTTTCATGCATCATCGCCGCCAGCGGGCCGCCGAAGATCGAGCCGATGCCCTGCGAGATGTACAGCCAACCGTAATTGGCAGTGGCGTTGCGGGTGCCGAAGGTGTCGGTCAGGGTCGACGGGAACAGCGAGAAGATCTCGCCCCAGCCGAAGAACACCACGCCCGACAGCAGCACGAACAGCACCGCATTGTCGCGCGTGGCCAGCCACAGCGCCATGGCCACGCCTTCCAGCGCGAAGGCCACGAACATGGTGTTCTCGCGGCCCCAGCGGTCCGACACCCAGCCGAAGAACGGGCGCGTCAGGCCGTTGGTCAGGCGGTCGATGGTCAGCGCCAGCGGCAGCGCCGCCAGGCCGAACACCATCACGTTGGCCACGCCGAAGTCGCGCGCGAAGGTGGCCATCTGCGAGGTCACCATCAGGCCCGAGGTCGACATCATGGTCATCATCACGAACATCAGCCAGAACAGCGGCGTGCGCAGCATCTGGCGTGGCGCCAGGTCGAGCTTGCTGGCGGCGATTGCCGGGGCCGGCATGGCGGCGCTCTGGGCGGCGTCGGGCGAGCGCAGAGCCTGCGCGGCGATCACGCCGATCACGGCGAACACCAGGCCGAACTGCCACAGCGTGGTTTCAAGACCGGATGCGGCCAGCGAGCTGGCAATCGGGAAGGTGGTCAGGATCGCGCCCATGCCGTAGCCGGCCGCCACCATGCCCACTGCGAAGCCGCGGCGATCCGGGAACCAGCGCACCATCTGGCCCACCACGCCGATGTAGACGATGCCGGTGCCCAGGCCGCCCACCAGGCCATAGGCCAGGTAGAACATGCCGATGCTGGTGGCTTGCGCGGCCAATACCCACGACAGGCCCGACATGAAGGTGCCGATGGCGATCAGGCGGCGCGCGCCGAAGCGCTCGATCAGGCCGCCCTGGAAGGGCGAGAAGAAAGTCTGTAGCACGATCAGCATCGAGAAGGTGATCTGCAGCTCCGACAGCGGCACGCCGAGCTTGGCGGTCAGCGGCTTGGTGAACAGCGTCCATACGTATTGCGGACTGGAAATGGTCATCATGCAGACCAGGCCGATGAAGAGCTGGAACCAGCGATTGCGCAGCAGGCCTTGCGCACTGGCGGGCGCCGTTTGGGTGAGGGTGGTCATGGTGCGTTTCTCCTGTACTTGAGTGCCATGGGAACAGCGCTGGAACAACGGATTGGTAACGCCGGGACGAGGGCGCCCCCGGGTGCCTTCGTCGAAATTTATGCATACATAAATTCTGTCCCGACAAAAGCAGGTTCCGTGCCATTGGCAGAGCGGCAAGAGGGAGGAAAAAGGGAGGAAGGCCGCGGCAGTCCGTGTAGCGCTAGGGAGGCGAGAATGCGGCTCGCCGGGCGGGGCGGCACGGCCCGTCGCGGCTCAGCGCCGCCGCACTATTTGCGGGATTTTGCGGGATCTCAGCCGAAGCGCTTGCGCCGCGACTGTGCCGTGGACTGCACCACAGCGGTGTGCACCGTGGCGGCGCGCACCTGCTCCAGGCGCTCGATGGTGATGCGTTCGACCACGGTGTGGCTGCCTTCGATATGGCGCGCCACCAGGGTGGCAGCGTCGTCAGCGTCGCCCTGCGCGATCGCCTCTAGGATGGCGGCGTGCTCGTCGTAAGTGTCGGCGATGCAGTCGCCGTAGGCGAAATCCAGGCGGCGCATGATGCGCAGCTGGTCGGTGACCTGTCGGTAGACGGCATCGGTCTCGGGATTGCCGGCGGCGGCCACCAGTGCGCAGTGGAAGTGCTCGTCCAACGCCGCCACCTGCAGGCCGTCGTCCAGGCGCTTGCCGGGCCGGACCCGCCAACTGCGGCTGAGTTCCTTGACCAGCGCGCGTCGCGCGGCATCGTCGACACGCGCCGAGCACAGCTTGCCGACCGCATGCAGCTCGATCATCTCGCGCAGTTCATACAGGGAGGCGAAGCGCGCCAGATCGATCGGCACCACTTCCCAGCCGTTGCGGAAGTAGCCGCGCACCAGGCCTTCGCTCTGCAACCGCATCAGCGCCTCGCGCACCGGCGTGCGCGATACCTGCAGCCGCTCGGCCACGTCGTTCTCGGCAAAGCGGTCGCCCGGCAGCAGGCGGAAGGCGTAGATGTCTTCGCGCAGGATGCTGTAGACGGTGTCGGTCAGCTTGCCGGCGGGGCGGGCGTCGATCGCGGGTGGCATGGCGGCGGCTTCATGGTTGGTGGCACAGGCGCCGCCCATGGTAGCGCAAGCCGCACGCCGATGGCGCAAACCGGATGTGCAAAAGCCCGCGCGGGGCGGGCTTTGCGGTGGCGCGGGCGCGCATCAGATGGGCGACGCAGCCATCACCAGCTGTAACGGGCGCTGGTGAATATGCTGCGCGTGGCGCCCCAGTAGCAGGCCGAAGAGCTGCAGGTCGACAAGTATTGCTTGTTGAACAGGTTGTTGGCGTTCACCGCGAAGCGCCACTTCTGGTAGTCGTAGTACAGCGCGGCGTCGGCCAGCGTGCGGCCGCCCACACGGTACAGGTTGGACGAGTCGCCGTAGGTCGGACCGACGTAGCGCAGCCCCGCACCCATGCCCAGTCCGGCCAGCGGGCCGTCCGGCAGGCGGTAGTCGAGCCAGGCCGAGGCGATGTGGCGCGGCACCAGCGGCACGTCCTTGCCCAGTTCGGTGGCGACCGCGCTCTGCTTCACCTTGGCGTCGGTATAGGAGTACGAGGCGGTCAGGTCCAGGCCTTTCCTGAGCGAGGTCTTGGCTTCCAGCTCCAGGCCGCGCGAGCGCACCTTGCCCACCTGGCGCGTGAGCAGCGTGGCGGGATCGGTGGTGGTGACGTTGGTCTTCTCCAGGTTGTACACGGCAGCGGTGTAGAGCGTGCCGCCGTCGGCCGGCTGGTACTTCAGGCCGACTTCGGTCTGCTTGCCGCGGGTCGGGTCGTACGGATTGCCGGTGCTGGAGTTCACGCCCACCTGCGGCAGGAATGAGGTCGAGTAGCTGGCATAGGTCGAGAGCTCGGGCGTGATCAGGTAGGTCAGGCCCACGCGGCCGGAGGCGGCGCTGTCGTTCTGCGTGCGGCCGAGCCGGGTGAGGTGGTTGTCGGTGACGGTGCGCACCTCGTCGTAGCGACCACCCAGGGTCAGCACCCAGCGCTGCGCGAATTTCATCTGGTCCTGCGCATACAGGCCGATCTGCTGCTGCGAGGTGCGGGTGTCGAGCTGCAGCGTGGACGGCAACGTGAAGGCCTGGCCGTACACCGGATTGGACAGGTTCAGCGTGGGCTCGGCGCCGATCCAGCGCATCGCATTGGCGTTGACGAAGTTGGCGTCCACGCCGAACAGCACGGCGTGGCGCGTGGCGCCCAACTGCAGGTCGCCTGCCAATTGGTTGTCCAGCGCAAACTGCTCCAGATCCTCGACGCGGCGGAAGGCGTAGCGGTTCACCGTCACGCCGTCGGCCTGCAGGCCGTTGAGCATGGTCTTGTTGAACAGCGGCAGGCGGTTCTTGCCGTAGCGCGCCTTCTGGTTGAAGGTCCAGTGCTCGGAGAGCTTGTGCTCCAGCAGGTAGGTGAAGGTGGCTTGCTCGGTCTCGTACTTGTCGAACTCTTTTTCCGAGTACGAGATGTGGGTCGGCCGCAGGTTGGGCGACGGGTAGGTCCACGACCAGTTGTTGGCCAGGCCGACGCGGTCGCTCAGGTAGTCCGCCAGGAGCGTCACGCGGGTGACGCCCGAGGGGCGCCAGGTCAGGCCGCCGGCGACGTAGCGGCGTTCGTTGCGGTCGTCGAAGACGTTGTTGCCGTTGCGCGCCAGGCCGGTCAGGCGGTAGGAGAATTCACCGTCCTTGTCGAGCGCGCCGCCCAGGTCGAACTGGGCCTGGCGCACGTTGTGGTTGCCGAAGCCGGCCTGCACCTCGTGCAGCGGCTCGGTGACCGGCATCTTGCTGGTGCGGTTGACCATGCCGCCGGCCTCGGTCTGGCCGTACAGCGTGGAGGAGGGGCCGCGCAGGATCTCGATGCTTTCCAGGCCATAGGGTTCGCTGCGGAAGAAGCTGTAGCTGTTGGTCGCCTGGCGCAGGCCGTCGCGGTAGTCGCTGGTGGCTTGGCCGTCAAAGCCGCGGATCATCAGCCAGTCGTAGCCCTTGGAGTCGGGGCCGTAGGTCTCGATGGCCACGCCGGGCACGTAGCGCAGCGCCTCGGTCACGCTTTGCACGCCGCGCGAGTCCATTTCCGCGCGGGTGATGACGGACACCGACTGCGGCGTTTCCAGCAACGGCGCGCTGCTCTTGGTGGCGAAGCCGGCGCTGCGCGCCACGTAGCCGACGGTGCCGGAGGCGGCTTCGGCCTCGGCTTTGCCGCTTACCTGGACCTGGGGCAATGTGCCGTCGGCTGTCGTGCCGGCCGGAATCTTGCGCAGGATATAGCCGCCGTCGGCGCGGCGTTCGGCGGCGAAGCCGCTGCCCGAGAGCAGGCGGCCGAAACCTTCGTCAACCGAGTAGCTCCCCTGCAGGCCACGGCTTTGCAGCTGGCTCAGCAGGCCCGCGTCGAATGACAGCGGCACGCCCGACAGCGCCGCGAACTGCGCCAGCACATGGCCCAGCGGACCCGGGCCGATGGCGTAGCTGCGCACCCCGGCCGCATTGGCGGCATCCGAGGTTGCGGCGGCGCCGGCGGCCATGGGGACGATGGCGCATGACAGCGCCATGCCGAGCAGCAGGCCGTGCACGGCGTGAGCGATCGGCGTGCGGCGCGCCGGGGCGCAGGCAGGTATGGACGAACGGGCGGCCGGACGGCGGTATTGCAGGGAGCGCAAGATGGAATCCTTTCAGGCGATGTGAGTGAGATGACATCCGCTATACCGGCCGAGCGGCGCAAAAGTATCACTACGCATGAAGAATTTTTCCGGGGGAGATGACGTC
Source organism: Herbaspirillum sp. LeCh32-8 (assembly GCF_017814915.1). Classification (GTDB taxonomy): domain Bacteria; phylum Pseudomonadota; class Gammaproteobacteria; order Burkholderiales; family Burkholderiaceae_D; genus Herbaspirillum. The sequence continues at coordinate 146,407 of NZ_JAGIPZ010000007.1, forward strand.
GGCTCAGGCCGGCTCGATGCTGATCCACCAGCGCGAGACCCGGCGCTGGCTCAGTTTGAGCGAGGCCGTGAGCACCGAGAGGCTGCGATCGATATCGTCCAGCGGGAAGGCGCCGGTCACTTGCATGCCGGCGATGGCGGCATCGCAGCGCAGGACGCCGCGGCGATAGCGCGACAACTCGGCCAGGAGCTCGGCCAGCGGCATGTCCTTTGCCACCAGCATGCCCAGCTCCCACATGGCCGAGGCAGGATCGGCGGGACGGGCATCGGCGACGCCCAGCGCGCCGAAGCGGGTTTGCTCGCCGGCCTGCAGCACCAGTCGTTGCGCCGGATTGTTGTTGCGGATCTCGACCGCGCCTTCGAACACGGCCACGGCGGTGTCGTCCTCGAAGCGACGCACCGAGAAGCGCGTGCCCAGCGCGTAGGCCTCGCCCTGCGGCGTCTGCACCAGCAGGCTGCGGTGCACCGGCGCCGGATCGGGCGCGGTGGTCACGAGGATCTCGCCGGCCAGCAGGCGGATGCGGCGTTCGTGCTGGTTGAACAGGATGTTCACTGCACTGTGGCTGTTCAAGACCAGGCGCGTGCCGTCCGGCAGCGTCTGGCTGCGGCGTTCGCCCACGGCGGTGCGCAGGTCGGCGCTGAGTTCTTCCCAAGGCTTCTCGCGCCAGGCCAGCCAGGCGGCGGGCAGCGCGGCCATCGCCGCCAGCAGGCCCAGCGCGCGGCGGCGGCCGTTGCGGTTGGCCTGCTGCAGGGCGCCGCTGGCCGCGCCGGGCGGCAGTTCGCGCACCGTTCCCATCATGCCGCGCAGGCTTTCCACGCGCGCCCATGCCGCGGCATGGCGCGGGTCGGCCTCGCGCCAGCGGCGCAGGGCGTCGGGATCGGCTTCGTTGGATTGCAGGCGCATCAGCCAGTCGACCGCTTCGCCAAGGATGCGCTGGTCGGGTTCAGGGGAGTCGTTACGAGCGCCGGCCGGCCGCGCGGGGGTGTCGTGCGCGGCCATGTCAGAGGGCAGTGAGGCAGGCTAGCAGGGCGCGCTTGATGTGACGCTTGACGGTGATCAGCGAGAGCTCGAGGCGCGCGGCGATCTCGGCGTAGGGCAGGCCGTCCAGTTGCGACAGCACGAAAGCCTCGCACACCTTGGGCGGCAGGCCGCGCAGCATGGCGTCGATGCGATGCAGGGTTTCCAGCACCAGCAGGCGCGTCTCGGGCGAGGGCGACTGGTCTTCCGGCAGCAGGGCGACGGTGTCGAGATAGGCGCGTTCGATATCTTCATGGCGCCAGCGGTCGATCAGCAGGCCCTTGGCGACCTTGGTGAGGAAGGCGCGCTGTTCGCCGTCCGGTTGCGGAAGGCGGCGTCCGCTCATGATGCGCACGAAGGTGTCGTGCACCAGGTCGGCGGCGGCGTCGCGGTTGCCCAGCTTGCCCGCCAGCCAGTGCTGCAGCCAGCCGCGATGCGTCACGTACATGCCGTGCACGGTTGCCGTCTGCGCGCTGTCGTTGGTCACCGGAAGCTCCCTCTGAAGGAAGCTGCGATGGCTTCCCCGATTTGTAATTGATAATGATTATTAATTATATATCAGGGAAGGCGGCGCGCAATCGCCCCATCGTCGCCATGCGCCGCGCCTGCAGCGCAAGGCGGGCGCACGTCGTCGCGATCATTGCGGCGGCGCCAGGGCCGTCAGGATGTCATGCGCGGCGGTGACGCGCGCATCGATCGGGAAGTTGCGATTGGCCAGCATGACGATGCCGATGCCGCGCGCGGGGATGAAGGCGATGTAGGCGCCGAAGCCGTTGGTGGAGCCGGTCTTGTTGATCCACACGTCATTGCGCGCGGCTTGCGGCGGGGTGATCGCGGTGACCGGCGTGGGTTCCATGATGACCTTGGTTGAGTTCCCCTCCAGCAGGGTGGGCAACGATACCGGATAGGCGTATTGCTCCCAGATCAGGTCCTGGGTGAACTGGGCGGTGCGGTAATAGCCGACGTGCGTGCCGCTGATGGCGCGCGACAGTGTGTCCTCCAGCAGGGACGGGTTCATGTTGGCGCGCATGAAGGCCAGCATGTCGGCGGCGGTGGATTTGACGCCGTAGGCTTGCGGCGCCAGCGCGTCGCCCTTCATGCGGGTCGGCTTGTCTTCCTTGTTGTAGCCCTGGGCGTAGTCGCCCATGCGCTTGGCCGGCACCTTGATGAAGCTGTGCTGCATGTCCAGCGCCGGGAAGATCCGCTTTTCCATGATGCGGGTGAAGTCCTCGTGCATGCTCCTGGCGGTGATCAGCCCCAGCAGCCCGATACCGGGGTTGGCATAGGTGCGCTGGGTGCCGGCCGGGTAGCTGGGCTTCCAGGCCTTGTAGTAGTCCATCAGCTGCGCCTCGTTGCCGATGCCGTCCGGCAGTTGCAGCGGCAGGCCGCCCGGCGTGTGGGTGCCGAGGTCGAGCAGCCTGACCTGGCCGAAGGCGCTGCCGCGCAGCGCCGGCAGGTATTTCTCCACCTTGTCGTCCAGCGAGAGCTTGCCTTCGACTTGGGCGTAGGAGGTCATGGTGGCGGTCAGGGTCTTGCTGATCGAACCCAGTTCGAACAGCGTCTGGTCGGTGACCGGCTTGCGCGGCTGCAGCGAGGCCGCGCCGTAATTGAAGACATAGGATTTGCCGGCGCTGATCACACCCACCGCCATGCCGGGAATGCGATACTTCTCCATCAGCGGCGCGATGACGCTGTCGCTGGCTTGCCGGGCATGCAGCTCGTGAGGGTCGGCGGCCTGCGCGCCGGTCATGAAGGCGGTGAAGCCGAACAGCGCGGCTGCGGCGTAGCGGGCGGTACTCAATGTCATTGGTCGTTCTTTGTTCATCTTGATGGGGAAGCGTGTGGCTCGGACAGGGGCACATTATTGTGTCGGCCGGCCAGCGGCGCAAACGACAAAAACTGCGCCGAGTCCATAGGAAAACTTGGTCTTGGGCGGATAATTGGCTGTTTTGGCCTTTTCAGGCGAGAGAACTGTAAAAAATTCTATGCCTGCTTCATTGCACGACGAACAATACGGCGCTGCGGCCGACTTGACACCCTCGGGCCGCATACCTATCCTCGTCGCCATTGGTCTTACCATTGCCCTGTCGCTCGCAGCCGGCGTGCCGGGCTGGCGCAAGACCGCTCTTTTCCACACCTATCGTAGGCACTCATTCCGACAGTATGTCTTTTGATCCCATCGTCCAGAAATCGATTTCCGAGCAAGTCGCCCAGCGCTTGCTGACCATGATCCGCAGCGGTCTGTTGAAACCCGACCAGCAGCTGCCGCCCGAGCGCGAGCTGGCCGCCATGCTGGGCGTTGGACGACCGGCCGTGCGCGAGGCGATTCGCGGCCTGGCGCTCTTGGGCCTGCTGCGCATCCGCCAGGGTGAGGGCACCTTCGTCAGCTCGCTGGAAACGCGCGAGCTGCTGGAGCCGCTGGAGATGATCATCGACCTTAATCCCGGCACGCTGGAGTCGCTGTTCGACGCGCGCCTGATCATCGAGACCGGCGTCGCCGCGCTGGCCGCCACCCACATGCACGACGCCGAGCTGGAGCGCCTGGTCGCCAACGTGGAAGATGAGGCGCGCCTGCTGTCCGATCCGGCCGCCTTCGCCGCCGCCGACGTCGAGTTCCACGAAGCCATCATCGAGGCTTGCAACAACCCCTTCCTGCAAAGCATCGCCGGCAGCCTCTACATGCTGGGCAAGAAGAGCCGCACCATCACCTCGCGCATCCCTGCCACGCTGGAGCGCAGCCTGCAGGACCACCGCGAGATCCTCGACGCGCTCAAGGCGCGCGATCCGCAGAAGGCCTCCGACGCCATGCGCAACCACCTGCTGCATGTGCGCGACGCCTATCGCGGCGCCGCCGGCAACAAGGACGAGTCGGTGCACGACTGATCCATCTTCACGCGCCGCCGTTGCCGCCGGACTTGCGCCGGCGGCATTCCACAACGGCGGTGCGGCAATACCGCGCACCGTCTTCACGCAAGGTGCCGGCGATGCCCCACAACACAACAAGCGATACCGGCGGACTGAGGGCGGTCCAGCATCAAGCCGGAGCATGAACGAACCAACCCTCGATTCATATCAACAGGAGAACAGCATGCTAGACCTGGCTGGAAAAGTCGTCTTCATCAGCGGCGCAAGCACCGGCATCGGCGCCGCCGCAGCCCGCGCCTTCGGCGCCAAAGGCGCACACGTCGTGGTCCACTACAACAGCTCGGCCAAGGAGGCCGAACTGGTCGCCGCCGACGTGCGCGAAACCGGCAGCAAAGCCATCACCATCGGCGCCGACGTGCGCGACAGCAACGCCATCAACAAGGCCGTGGCCAGCGCGGTGGAACAGCTCGGCCGCATCGACGTGCTGATCAACAACGCCGGCAGCCTTGTCAAGCGCGAGCCGCTGGAAAAGGTCACCGACGAATTGTTCGACGACATCATCGCCATCAATTCGCGCTCGGTGGTCGCGTTCACGCGCGCCGTGATCCCGATCATGCGCAAGCAGGGCGGCGGCAACATCATCAACGTCACCTCGGTGGCCGCGCGCCACGGCGGCGGTCCCGGCGCGTTGATCTATGCTGCGTCCAAGGGATTCGTGAGCACCATCACGCGCGGCATGGCCAAGGAGCTGGTGGTCGACAAGATTCGCGTCAACGCGGTAGCCCCGGGCGTGATCGTGACGCCTTTCCATGATCGCTTCTCCACGCCGGATCAAATGGAGGGTTTCCGCAAGACCATCCCGATGGGGCGCGTCGGCGAGCCGGACGAATGCAGCGGCGCCTTCCTCTACCTGGCGTCGGAGCAGATGTCGGGGTATGTGACTGGGCAGATCATTGAGGTCAATGGCGGGCAGTACATGCCGTGATCCGCCGGATGGCAAAAAAAGAGGCCACCCAGGGGTGGCCTTTTTTTGTCCAAAGGAAAAGGCTGGGCACATGGCATGCCCCTTGCTGGCTCGGTTGCACCATGATGATGCCGATCCCAGACGCCCACGCCGCCGATGCCCTGTTGTTGCGGGACAAGCTCACCTTGTTGCTGGATTCAACCGGCGAGGGCATCTACGGCATCGATCTCGACGGCCGTTGCACCTTCATCAACCGTGCCGGCGCCGACATGCTGGGCTACCGCGTGGAACAGGTGCTGGGCATGAACATGCACGAGCTGGCGCACCACAGTCACGAGCACGGCGGCCACTATCCCGAGGAGGAATGTCCGATCCTGAAGGCCTTCCGCAAGGGCGAGTCGTGCCGGGTCGACCAGGAAGTGTTCTGGCGCGCCGACGGCACTTTCTTTCCGGTCGAATATTCCTCCTACCAGATCGTCGACGGCGGCCAGGTGCGTGGCGCGGTGATCACCTTCAGCGACATTTCCAAGCGGCGCCTGGCCGAGGAGCAGCTGCAGCGCGCCAAGGCGGAGCTGGAGCAGCGCGTGGCCGAGCGCACGCGCGAGCTGTCGGCGGCGCTCAAGCAGTTGCGCCAGCTGTCGGCGCACGCGCATTCGGTGCGAGAGGACGAGCGTACCCGCATTGCGCGCGAGATTCATGACGAGCTGGGCAGCCTGCTGGTGGCGCTGAAGCTGGACGTGAACTGGATGGCCCGGCGTGTGGAAGATCGTGAGCCGGTCATGCGCAAGTGCCAGGCGATGGATCGGCTGATCGAGGCAGCGGTAGACAACGTCGGGCGCATCATCACCGATCTGCGTCCCAGCATCCTTGATCATCAGGGCCTGATTGCCGCATTGGAATGGCAGGTGCAGGAATTCTCGGAGGCCACCGAGCTGCCCTGCGAGGTCGAGTTCGACATCGCGCCGGAAGCCTTCGCGCCCGACGGCGCCAAGGCGACGGCGGCGTTTCGCATCTTCCAGGAGATGTTGTCCAACGTGGCGCGCCATGCCCGCGCCACGCGGGTACGCATCGTGGTGCGGCTGAGGCCGGGCCAGCTGGCGATGGAAGTGGAGGACGACGGCGTCGGCGCTGCGCGCGAGGCGCTGGAGGCCGCGACCTCCTACGGCGTGATGGGCATGCGCGAGCGTGCGTTGCACTTCGGCGGCGCACTGAGCATCGCTGGTGCGCGCCTTGCACCGGCAAGCGGCATGCCGGGCACGCTGGTGTGCCTGCATCTGCCGTTGTCGTCGCACAATTGATGTCGTATCTGCAAGAGGAGGCAAACGATGAATGCAAGCACCGATACCATCCGCATCCTGCTGTGTGACGACCATCGTATCGTGCGCGAGGGCTTGAAGCAGATCCTGGCCGACACGCCCGATATCGAGGTCGCCGCCGAATGCGCCAGCGGCCCCGAAGCAATGCACAAGGCGCGGGTCGAGGCCATCGACCTGGTGCTGCTGGACATCGCCATCCCGCAGCAGGACGGCCTGGACGTGCTGCGCCAGCTTCGCCAGGAAATGCCGCGATTGCCGGTGCTGATGCTGTCCACCTATCCCGAGAAGCAGTACGCCGCGCGATGCTACAAGCTGGGCGCGGCCGGTTACCTGAACAAGAGCGCCGACACCGAGCAGCTGGTGGCGGCGATACGCAAGGCCGCCGGCGGCGGCGTGTATGTCAGTGCGCAGATGGCGGAGACGCTGGCCTCCGAGTTGGGCGCGCGCCCGGCTTTGCGCGAGCGGGCGCCGCACGAGAGCCTGTCGCACCGCGAGTACCAGGTGTTCAGCCTGATCGCTGCCGGCCGCAGCGTTCGCGAGATCGCCGAGCAGCTGGAGCTGAGCCCCAATACGGTGAGCACCTACCGCAGCCGTATCCTTGAGAAGACCGGCGCCTCCAATGATGTGGGCATTGCCATGTATGCGGTCCGGCACCAGCTGATGCCGGTCTGACGCGCCTTTGCGCCTGTCCATGTAGTGCTTCCACTACAAGGCGTCGTCGCAGGATGACGTCGTTTGTCCCGCTGGCAAATCCCTTGCACACGTTTGATGGCATTGCAGCAAGCCACCTCAAACTCACCAAACGGGGGAATCATGCCGACAGCACCAGAACAGAACGTCTTCCATACCTATGATGCCGACCGCGCCGGCGCCGGTTGCTCGTGCGGCCGCCACGGCAACCAGCGCCAGCACGACGACGAGCAGGAGGCGTTGCGCGCAAGGCGGGCGCAGGATGTCGAGGCGCTGACGGAGGATGTGGTGGAGGAGTCGCTGATGCGCGCGCTGTTCCCGCGCATGACGGAGCGTCGCGACTTCCTGCGCGCGGTCGGCAAGAACACGGCGCGCGCGGCGATTGCCAGCGTATTGCCGCTGGGCGCGCTGCAGGCAATGGCGCAGGAGAAGAACGGTGCGCTGGAGAAGAAGGACCTGAAGATCGGATTCATCGCCATTACCTGCGCGGCTCCGCTGATCATGGCCGATCCGCTGGGCTTTTATCGCAAGCAAGGGCTGAACGTATCGCTCAACAAGACGGCCGGCTGGGCGCTGATCCGCGACAAGATGATCAACAAGGAACACGATGCTTCGCACTTCCTGTCGCCGATGCCGATCGCCATGTCGATGGGCGCGGGCAGCAACGCGGTGCAGATGCGCGTGGCCACGATCCAGAACATCAACGGCCAGGCCATCACGCTGCACACCAAGCACAAGGACAAGCGCGACCCCAGGCAGTGGAAGGGTTTCAAGTTCGCCGTGCCCTTCGAATATTCGATGCACAACTTCCTGTTGCGCTATTACCTGGCGGAGCACGGCCTGGACCCGGATCGCGATGTGCAGATTCGCGTGACGCCGCCGCCCGAGATGGTGGCCAATCTGCGCGCCGGCAATATCGATGGTTTCCTCGGCCCCGATCCCTTCAACCAGCGTGCGGTGTACGACGAGGTCGGCTTCATCCACATTCTCTCCAAGGAGATCTGGGACGGTCATCCCTGCTGCGCCTTCGGCACGTCGGAAGAATTCGTCAAACAGAATCCCAATACCTTCGCCGCGCTGTTCCGTTCGGTGCTGACCGCAGCTGCGATGGCGCGCGATCCGGCCAACCGCGCGCTGGTGGCCAAGGTGATCTCGCCTGCCGCCTACCTGAACCAGCCCGAGACGGTGGTGGAGCAGGTGCTGACGGGGCGCTTTGCCGATGGCCTGGGCAATGTGAAGAACGTGCCGGGGCGCGCCGATTTCGATCCGGTGCCCTGGGATTCGATGGGCGTATGGATCCTGACGCAGATGAAGCGCTGGGGCTACATCAAGGGCGACGTCGACTACAAGGCCATCGCCGAGAAGGTGCTGCTGCTGACCGACGCCAAGAAATACATGAAGGAACTCGGCCAGCCGGTGCCGGAAGGCGCCTATCGCAAGCACACCATCATGGGCAGGGAGTTCGATCCGGCCAGGGCGGAAGCCTACGTCAACAGTTTTGCCATCAAGAGGACGGCATGACCACGGGCAACAAGACCGGCTGGCGCGCGGCGCTGATCTCCTTGCTGTTGCTGGGTTGCGTGCTGATGGTGTGGCACCTGGCCACGTTGCCCAAGGAGAGCGCGGGCAGCGCCGCGCAGGACGAGTACGCCAGGCTGATGGGCAAGAGCAATGGCGCGGCCAGGAACGACGGCTTCCCGGGGCTCGCGCAGATGGGGGAGACCATTCGCAAGGAATTGTCCAATCCCTTCTACGACAACGGACCCAATGACAAGGGCATCGGCATCCAGCTGGGTTATTCGTTGGGTCGGGTCGGGCTGGGGTTTGCCATTGCGGCGCTGGTGGCGATTCCGTTCGGCTTCCTGCTGGGCATGTCGCCGCTGATGCAGCGGGCCCTTGATCCCTTTATCCAGATATTGAAACCGATCTCTCCGCTGGCGTGGATGCCGCTGGCCCTGTACACGATCAAGGATTCATCGGTGTCGGGCGTGTTCGTGATCTTCATCTGCTCGGTGTGGCCGATGCTGATGAACACCGCCTTCGGCGTGGCCTCGGTGCGGCGCGACTGGCTCAATGTCGCCAAGACGCTGGAAGTGGCGCCGCTGAGGAAGGCCTTCCTGGTGATATTGCCTGCCGCGGCGCCGACCATCCTGACCGGCATGCGCATCTCCATGGGCATCGCCTGGCTGGTGATCGTGGCGGCCGAGATGCTGGTGGGCGGCACCGGCATCGGCTACTTCGTCTGGAACGAGTGGAACAACCTGTCGTTGACCAGCGTGATCTTCGCGATCCTGGTCATCGGTGCGACCGGCATGGTGCTCGATCTGGTGTTTGCGCGGCTGCAGAAGCTGGTCACTTACGTGGAATGAAAGGCAAGGACACATGGACAAGCATTTCCTGAGCGTCGAAGGCCTCTCCAAACGCTATGCGGCCGACGGCCCGCCGGTGTTCGAACGGGTGTCGTTCGGCATCGAACGCGGCGAGTTCGTTTGCGTGATCGGCCACTCGGGCTGCGGCAAGACGACCATCCTCAACGTGTTGGCCGGTCTGGAGGCGACCAGTGACGGCGTCGTGATCATGGATCAGCGTGAGGTCAAAGGGCCAAGTCTCGACCGCGGCGTGGTGTTCCAGAGCCATGCGCTGATGCCGTGGTTTTCGGTGTTGGGCAACGTGGTGTTCGCGGTACGCTCGCGCTGGCCGGAGTGGCCGCGCGCCAAGGCCGAGGAGCATGCGCGCCGTTTTATCGAGATGGTGGGATTGAAGGGGGCAGAGCACAAGAAGCCGTCCGAACTCTCGGGCGGCATGAAGCAGCGCGTGGGTATTGCCCGGGCGTTTTCGATCGAACCCAAGATGCTGCTGATGGACGAGCCCTTCGGCGCGCTCGACGCCCTGACGCGCGGCGTGGTGCAGGACGAGTTGCTGAAGATCTGTGCAGCTACGCGCCAGACCGTGTTCATGATCACGCACGACGTCGACGAGGCGATCCTGCTGGCCGACAAGATCTTCCTGATGTCCAACGGTCCGCGCGCCTGCATCGCCGAGGTGGTGCTCAACACCATGCCCAAGGCGCGCACGCGCGAATCCATGCATCACGACCCGCAGTTTTATCGTATCCGCAACCATCTGGTCGATTTCCTGGTGTACCGGTCAAAGCAGATCCAGGCTGCGCAGGCAACCGGTGGACAGGCGCCGGCCACGCGCGTGGTTACGCCCGGACTGGCGCAAGAAGCCGGCACGGGATCCGGTTTTTCACAGGCAGCAGCCTGAATTTCATCCACATCACATTCTATTGAAGGAGAGAGCACATGGACCGCAACCAAGTCACCCAGAAGATCATCACCGCCAAGGTCAAGAACAAGATGAGCTGGGCGCAGATCGCCGAGCGAATCGGCCAGAGCAAGGAGTGGACAACCGCCGCCATGCTGGGCCAGATGACCCTGACCGCGAAGCAGGCGGCGGTGACGCAGGAGTTGTTTGCCCTCACCGACGAGGAAACGCTTTGGCTGCAGATCGTGCCGTACAAGGGTTCGCTGCCGACGGCGGTGCCGACCGATCCGCTGATCTACCGCTGGTACGAGATCGTCAGCGTCTACGGCAGCACCATCAAGGAGCTGATCCATGAGGAGTTCGGCGACGGCATCATGAGCGCCATCGATTTCAAGATGGATATCCAGCGCCAGGCCGATCCCAACGGCGATCGCGTCAATGTGGTGCTTTCGGGCAAGTTCCTGCCGTACAAGACCTATTGATTTGCCGCGTTGCCGGGGCTGCAGGCGCAGATGCGCCTGCACGTCGCAATTCCTGCTGAAGAGGCCCTAAAATAGGGCGCATGCTCAAAGACAAAAAATTCTCCGCCTACAAGCCCTCGGCCACGCGTATCAAGGCGCGCTTCGTCGCCATCTCCTGGCGCGACCTGGCCGTCAGTTTCGGACCGTTCATCCTGCTGATCCTGGTCGGCGCCTGGCTGGTGATCTGGCTGATCCGGCCGGCGCCGCCGTCGACCATCACGATTGCCGCCGGCCCCAAGGACAGCAACTTCTGGCGCGTGGCCGAGCGCTACCGCGACATCCTGGCGCGCGACGGCATCAAGCTCAACGTGGTGGAAACCGGCGGCTCGCTGGATAACCTGAAGCGCCTGGCCGACCAGTCGCAGGATGTGGACGTGGGCTTCGTGCAGGGCGGGCTGGCCAACGCGGTGGATGCCGACGCCTTGTCCTCGCTGGTGTCGCTGGGCAGCATCTCGTATGTGCCGGTCTCAGTTTATTACCGCAGTCCGCCGCCGCGCGATGACGGTCGTCCGGCGCCGTCGCTGCGCCAGTTGTCCGAGCTGGCGGGCAAGCGCATCGCCATCGGCGGCGAGGGCAGCGGCTCCAGCGTGCTGGCAGCGACGCTGCTCAAAGCCAATGGCGTGGAGCAGGGCGGCGGCACCGAGCTGCTCAATATCGGCGGCGATGACGCGGCGCAGGCGCTGACCTCTGGCAAGATCGACGCGGCCTTCCTGATGGGCGACTCGGTGTCGCTGGCCACCATGGGCAAGCTGCTGCGCGCGCCCGGCATCCGCCTGCTGGACTTCTCCCAGGCCGACGCCTACGTGCGCCGCTACCGCTACCTGAACATCCTGAAGATGCCCATGGGCGTGTTCGACCTGGCGCGCAACCTGCCGGCGCGCGACACCCAGCTGATCGCACCGACGGCCGAGCTGGTGGCGCGCGAAGACCTGCATCCGGCGCTCTCCGACCTGCTGATCGAGGCGGCGCACGAAGTGCACGGCAAGGCCAATGTGATGCAGAAGGCGGGCGAGTTCCCGGCGCCGCTGGAGCACGAATACCGCGTCAGCGACGACGCCGCGCGCTATTACAAGTCGGGCAAGACCTTCTTCTACCGCACCTTGCCGTTCTGGCTGGCCAGCCTGGTGGACCGCGCGGTGGTGATCCTGCTGCCGGTGATCCTGCTGTTGATTCCGGGCATCCGGCTGGTGCCGATGCTATACGGCTGGCGCATTCGTTCGCGCATCTATCGCATGTACGGTGAGTTGATCGCGCTGGAGCGCGGCATCTCGCGCGAGACGCCGGAAGAGCAGGCCGAGATCCTCAAGCGCCTCGATGAGATCGAGGCTGCGGTCAATCGCATGAAAATGCCGCTGGCTTTCGCCGACCAGTTCTACGTGCTGCGCGAGCATATCGGTTTTGTGCGTTCACGCCTGGAGCACGCCGTGGCGTGAGCGCCACGGCCGGGCGGGGGGAAGGCCGGCGCATGGCGGCGCACACCGGCGCGATGGCGACTTTGTTGTATAGTGGGCCGTCGCGCCAAAACTACTGTATGAAAAATACTGTGTATTTGTACAGTGGTTGTGCTACAGTGAAGCCTCTTACAGACAAGAAGGGGAATCACTGCCATGACACACGTGACACAATTCGATCTTGCTTCCGACGCCCGTTTCGCCGTTGCTTCTTCCAGCCCGTCCTCGCTGACGATCCGCCTGGGCCGCCGCGAAATTTTCATCTGCCGTGATTCCTACGTACGCCGTTACCGCGTCAATCCCTTCGTCGAGTGCAGCGCCGGCATCGAGCCCGGCCACGTTGAAATCCTGCTGTTCCGCCGCTGGCTGCTGGTGTTGTCCAAGGCCCGTGCCTGATGCGCAGGGCACTTGACTGGTTGGTGGTGGATGAGGGCGGCCATGCCGCCGGCGTCGTCCCCTTCACCGGTGCAGGCATGATGTCGGCGGACGCGCGCAGCATCCCCGAAATGTGCGCCAGGATGCTGGACAGCCTGCGCAGACGTCCCATGCTGGAGACGCGCGGCGATGCTGATTCAGCCGCCGCCGGTGCGGGAGATGCTGCGCCAGGCGTCGGCACCGACTGAACGGGGCGTGCCGGCGGCATGTTCCGGCGCGAAAGTGACCAGGTGCGTAACGTCCAGCCGTATGCCTATCCACTCACCGATCGCGTGATCGTGGTGTGACGGCACCAGTGACAGCAGCTGCTGGCCGTTTTCCAACGCCAGGGTGTAAAGGAACTCCGCGCCGCGGAAAGATTTGCGCAAGACCCTGGCCTTGAACGGTGACGCGTCGTCGTGCATGACGTCGTCGGCGCGCAGCAGGACGTCGACCTGTTTGGCGGTGACATCAGATAGGGCAGTGACTTCAAGCGGGTCAGGTACTTCGGGTGTGTTGAGTACGTCACCTTCGGAATGCACGTTGCCGGCAGCATTTGCAAGATCCTCAGTATTCGCGGCATTTGCGGCATTCGCATGGTGCACGCCTGTTTGAAGTTGAAGATGATGTTGATCCAAAGCCGCCGGCATTTGCCCGGCGGCTTTTGTTTTTTGCGGGTCTGCATCTGTCGGATCTGCCGCTTGCTGAAGCGCGTCTTGATTCTGCGCTTGATGACGCTGCTGATCTCGCTCTCGATCCTGTCCTTGCCCCCGCTCTTGATCCCGCCTCAGGCCTGCGCCTCCCGGCATGACGCCGGCAGCCGAACGCAGTCTCCCGGCAGCGGTGTCCACTTCGATTTCCCCGGTGGCTTCTGCTTGCCGCAGGCTGCCTTGCAGCAGCACGCCGTGTCCGACAAAGTCCGCCGTAAAACGTGTGGCCGGTCGGTGGTAGAGCGCGTAGGGCGTATCCCATTGTTCCAGGCGGCCCTGGCGCATCACGCCCACTACATCGCCGACAGCGAAGGCTTCCATCTGGTCGTGGGTGACCATCAGTGCCGTGGTGTGGGCCTGCTTCAGGATGTCGCGCACGTCGTGGGCCAGGCGTTCACGCAGCTCCACATCAAGGCTGGAGAAGGGTTCATCCAGCAACAGCAGGCGCGGCTGCGGCGCCAGTGCGCGCGCCAGCGCGATGCGCTGCTGCTGGCCGCCCGAGAGCTGGTGCGGAAACTTGCGCAGCGCGTCCGGCAGGCCCACCAGCGCCAGCATCTCGCCGACGATGCGTGCACGCTCGGCGCGCGCCACGCCACGCAGGCCGAAACCGACGTTGGCGGCCACGTCCAGATGCGGGAACAGCGCGAAGTCCTGGAACACCATGCCAATGCGGCGTTCTTCAGCCGGCACGCGGGCGCCTTCGCCATCGAGCGTGCGGCCGTCCAGCAGGATGCAGCCCGATTGCGCCGGTTCCAGGCCGGCCACTGCGCGCAGCAGGCTGGTCTTGCCGCTGCCGGACGGCCCCAGCAACACCCCCAGCTGGCCCGGCTGCAATTGCAGCGAGACGGCGTCTACCGCCGGTGCGGGGCTGCGGGGATAGCGGATGCTGACCTGCCGGACTTCCAGAAACATAAGGCGCTCACTCAAATGGTTACAATTCGCATTCGCTGGAGTGTAGCGCATGCGCTTGCTCCTCCCCGTTTTCATCGTCGTTGCACTTTCGCCCATGCACATCATCGGTTTGCTCGCAGTCCTGATTGCCTTGCCCATCCTCGGCATCCTTGGCGCCTGGTTCGGCCTGGACGCGGCCGGCGTCGACAGCCTGCGCCGGCAGATGCAAACCGTGCTGCCGGGTTACCTCGCCACATCCGGCTGGCTGGCCTTGATGGTGACCCTGGGCGTGGTGCTGGTGGGCGGCGCGTCGGCGGTGGCGATCAGCCTGTTCGAGTTTCGCGGCAAGCGCTTGCTGTCGTGGGCGCTGCTGCTGCCGATGGCGATGCCAGCCTATGTCTCGGCCTACGCCTATACCGATTTCCTGCAGTACGCAGGCGTCGTGCAAAGCACGCTGCGCGGCTGGCTCCCCGGTTTTCGCTTCGACGTGCGCGGGTTGCCGGGGGCGATCTTCATGTTCGTCTTCACGCTGTATCCCTACGCCTACCTGCTGGCGCGCAATGCGCTGTCCGAGCGCGGCACGCACCTGATGGAAGCCGCCCGCATGCTGGGCGCGCCGCTGCACGAACGCATCCTGCGCGTGGCGCTGCCGCTGGCGCGTCCGGCGCTGATGGCCGGCGCCGCGCTGGCGCTGATGGAAACACTGGCCGACTATGGCGTATCCGCCTTCTTCGGGCTGACCACGTTCACCACCGGTATCTATAAGGCCTGGGTGGTGCTGGACGACCGCATTGCGGCGGCCCAGTATGCATCGGCCTTGTTGCTGTTCGTATCGCTGCTGCTGTGGCTGGAGCGACGTGAGCAGCAGCGCATGCGCTTTTCCGGCACCCGGGGCGGGCGCGGCGGCGACGGCGCCGAGGCGCGTCTGCCTGCGTTGTCCGGCGGCAAGGCGATGCTGGCCTGGCTGGTGTGTGGCTTGCCGGTGCTGTTGGGATTCCTGTTGCCGGTCATGATCCTGCTGCAACTCTGGTGGGGCGAGCTGGGGCGCTCGGCGCCAAGCGGTTTCGACGATGCGCCGGCGGCGCTGTTCGATCTCGGTCGTTATGCCGGCTGGGTGTGGAACAGTTTCCGCTTCGGCGGGATGGCGGCGCTGGCCGCCATCGTGCTGGCGCTGGCCCTGGGTTTCTCGCAGCGCGCCGGCGGCGTGTCGCGGATGTGGGGCTGGCTCTTGCGTGGCACCGCACGCCTGGCGGGCATGGGCTATGCGATCCCAGGTTCGGTGATTGCCATCGGCATCCTGTTGCCGCTGGCCTGGCTGCAGGCGCTATGGCCGGGGGCCGGCCCGGGCGTGTTGCTCACGGCCAGCTCGCTGGGCGTGGTGTATGCGTATCTGGTACGCTTCACGGCGGTCGCGGTGCAGTCGGTGGAGTCCGGCTACACGCGCATCCCGGCCAGCCTGGACGAGGCGGCGCGCACCCTGGGCAGTTCGCGCGGTGTCATCGCCTGGCGCCTGCACGTGCCGCTGTTGTGGCGCTCGCTGGCGGTGGCGGCCCTGATGGTGTTTGTCGATGTGGTCAAGGAGTTGCCGGCGACCTTGTTGCTGCGTCCCTTCAATACCGACACCCTGGCCGTGATTGCCCACAACCTGGCGCGCGACGAGCGCCTGGGCGAGGCGGCCTTGCCGGCGCTGTCCATCGTGGCGGTCGGCCTGTTGCCGGTGCTGCTGGTGATGCGCGCGCTGGACGGCCGTGCGCGCAGCGAGCCCTTGCAATCCGGCGCGCCGCCCGCATAACCTGAAAACCCTGCGGACAAGACGCCGCGCCAACCCGTGCGAACCTGTGCGAATGGAGAAAAAAGCAATGAGCCAATACGATTACGACCTGTACACCATCGGCGGCGGTTCCGGCGGCGTGCGCGCGGCGCGCTTCGCCGGCCAGGCCGGCGCGCGCGTGGGGCTGGCGGAAAAGGGCGACCTGGGCGGCACCTGCGTCAACGTCGGCTGCATCCCCAAGAAGCTGATGTCCTACAGCGCGCATTTCCACAGCTACTTCGCCGACGCCGCCGGCTACGGCTGGACGCTGGACGGCGAGCAGCGCTTCGACTGGGCCACGCTGATCGCCAACAAGGATCGCGAGATCACCCACCTGAACGGCATTTACCAGCGCCTGCTGGACGGCGCCAAGGTCGATCTGCACCGCGGCTTTGCCACCGTGGAGGATGCGCATACGGTCAACGTCGATGGCAAGCGCTTCACTGCCAAACACATTCTGGTCGCCACCGGCGGCCATCCCGACAAGCCGGACGTGCCGGGCAAGGACTTCGGTATTACCTCCGACGATTTCTTCCACCTGAAGACGCTGCCCAAGCGCGCGGTGGTGCTGGGCGGCGGCTACATCGCCGTGGAGCTGGCCTCGATCCTGAACGGCCTGGGCAGCGAGGTGACGCTGGTGTACCGCCGCGAGCGCCTGCTGCGCACCATGGATGCGGACCTCGGCGTGTTCCTGGCCGACGAGATGGCCAAGAAGGGCATCAAGCTGGTGTTCGACGCCACCATCGCCGCCATCGAAGCGCCGCAGGCCGGCGAGCAGGTGACCAAGAACGTGCGCCTGACCAACGGCGACACGCTGCAGGCCGAGTGCGTGCTGTTCGCCACCGGACGCACGCCCAATACCGGCAAGCTGGGCCTGGAAAAGGCCGGCGTGGTGCTGGAGAAGAACGGCGCTATCCGGGTCAATGAACACTTCGAAAGCAATGTGCCCTCCATCCTCGCCGTGGGCGACGTGATCGACCGCGTGGCGCTGACGCCGGTGGCGCTGGCCGAGGCGATGGTGGTGGTGGCGCGCCTGTTCGGCAAGGGCGAGCGCAGCATCTCCTACAAGAACATCCCGACCGCCGTGTTCAGCCATCCCAATATCGGCACCGTCGGCCTGACCGAGGAAGAGGCGTGCAAGGAAGTCGGCGAGGTGAAAATCTTCAAGACCGATTTCAAGCCGCTGAAGAACACGCTGTCGCGCAATACCGAGCGCACCTTCATGAAGCTGGTGGTGGATGCGAAAAGCGACCGCGTGCTGGGCGTGCATATGGTCGGCGGTGATGCCGGCGAGATCATCCAGGGCTTTGCCGTGGCGCTGCAATGCGGCGCCACCAAGGCGCAGTTCGACATGACCATCGGCATCCATCCGACCTCGGCCGAGGAGTTCGTGACGATGCGCACGCCGGTGGCCTGACGTGACTTGAGTTTTCCACAGCGGAATGCAAAACGGGGATGACGATGTCATCCCCGTTTGCTTTTGCGCCGCGCGTTGCCGGCGGCTGCGCCTTAGTGCATCAACGCCACAACGCGTAACCCACGCGGAACTGCGGGTGCTCCTTCTGGTTGTAGGTCAGCAGGCTCTCGCCATAGCCGTAGAAGTAGCTCGCCACCAGGTAGCCGGCGGTGCCCGGGATCAGGCGTGACAGCGGGTACGAGAGCTGCGTGTCGGCGCTGCCGTGATGGCCGCCGTTGCCCCGGCGCAGCGTACTGGCCAGCTCCCAGCCGTCCGGCTTGCCGTAGGCCAGTTTCAGATCCATGTGGCCGCGGTAGTTGCCGACGTCGCGATTGTCGCGCGTCGGGCCGAGGTAGGCATAGACCTTGGGCGCCACCGTGAAGTGGTAGTCGTTGAGGTTGCCGACGTTGAAGGTGGGTTGCACGAAGTAGGTGTTCACGCTGCGCGACTCGGCGCCGTCCTTGCCGTTGGACTCATGCTCCAGGCCGGTGGCGATGCCGATACGGCTGAACACGCGGTTCTGTATGCCCAGGTCCGGCAGGTAGTAGAACAGGCTGGGACGATAGCTGGTGTCGCGGAACGGCGCCGACGGCGCCGACAGATCCCACAGCGAGAACTGGGTATAGCCGAAGTAGAGATTGTCCAGCAGGCCGCGCGAGCGCGGATCGTCCGGCATGAAGACGCGGAACTTGAAGCTCAACTGGAACTTGGCGTTGGTGTTGTCGCCGCTGTTGCCGATCTGGAAATACATCGGCTCGTGGAACGAGATGCGGCGGCTGTTGGCCAGGATATCCTCGGCCGCCGGCGCGCTGGCCGCAGCCGGCGCATTGGTCCCGGGCGTGGCCACCGAGGCCGAGGGCGCGATCGGCGCCACCGTGCTGGACGAATCGGCCAGCGGCGCGTTGAGCAGGGCGGGAGCGGGCTCTAACGGCGGCTGGTTGGCCCCCGGGCGTACCACTGCCACCAGCACCGGCGAGGCGTCGATGCCAATGGGCTCGACGCGCACCATGCCGCGCAGGTGCTCGGGCAGCATGCCGCGATAGCGAACCTTGCGGAATTCGCCCGGCTTCAGCGTCACGCTGTCATCGCCGCCTTCACGCTGCAGCGGGATTTGCACCGGCGGGATCATGTCGGCCGAGGCCGCCACCATGACGGTGGGCGGCAGCTGGTAGGTTTGCGGGCTCTCCTCATCCGCGCTGACCAGCAGCGTCAGTTCCAGCGGCTTGCTGGCGTCAATGCGCTTGGGCGGCTGCAGGACGGAAATGCCGGCCTGCGCCGGAGAAAGTGCAACCGTAAAGGCGGATGCGCACAGGGCGGCGCTCAGGGTGCGTGCGATTGCATGCAGACGCAAGGCATGGGGCTGGCGGGAAATGCTGGGGCGGCGCATAGTGTCCTTGTAAAGTTGGTATTGTTCGTGGCCGTTAAAACTGGGGTGCGCTGCAGCGGCAGGGTGGTGCGATTTTTGATTCTTGTCTTGATTCTTGTAAAGCCGCGCATGGTGCAACAGATCAATTGCCGCCGATAAAGTTGCCGGGCTCGCATCTGCGGCGGCCGGAGCAACAGGCGGGAATGTCAGACTGACAACGGGGAATCCCTGATTGTGGCAGAATGATGCCCCCCATAAGCTTGCTACTGCAGTCATTGGGATTGATTTTATTTGGGGCGGTTTTCCTTACGGGAAGGGAAGGACCGCCGGGGAGGTCGCGGGCAATAGCGAAGCCGCACCTGACGTTTCCCGCAACCGACGTTCTGATAAGCATCGCCAATTGCCATGTTAAGCGCAACTTACGACAGTCTCCTCGTCGTCGTCTCACTACTGGTCGCCATCCTCGCCTCTTACACGGCGCTGGACATGGCCGAACGCATCAGCACGGCGGGCAACCAGCAGGCCGGCGCGGCGCGCCTGTGGCTGGCCGGCGGGGCGGTGGCCATGGGCATCGGCATCTGGTCGATGCACTTCGTCGGCATGCTGGCGTTCCGCCTTCCCATCATGCTGGGCTACGACCCCTGGATTACCGCGCTGTCGCTGTTGATCGCCATCGCCGTCTCGGGTTATGCGCTGCAAACCGTAACGCAGGCCGAGCTGCCGTTGCGCCGCCTGCTCAAAAGCGCCTTGTTCATGGGCATCGGCATTGCCGGCATGCATTACACCGGCATGGCCGCCATGCGCATGAACCCGGGCATCGTCTACGATCCGCTGCTGTTTTCGGCCTCGGTGGCCATCGCCATCGCTGCGTCGGCCGCCGCCTTGTGGATCGCCTTCCGCCTGCGCAAGAACACCCCGCATGTGAAAGCCGCCCGCGCCGGTGCCTCGGTGGTGATGGGGATCGCCATCGTCGGCATGCACTACACCGGCATGGCCGCCGCCAATTTCAACGTCGATTCCATCTGCCTGGCCGCACGCGAAGGCGTCAGTCCCGGCTGGCTGGCGATCCTGATCGTGGTGGTGACGCTGGCGGTGCTGACCATCGCGCTGCTGACCTCGGTGCTGGACGCGCGACTGGAGTCGCGCACCGCCAAGCTGGCGCGCTCGCTGGCCGAGGCCAACGAAGAACTGACCCAGATGGTGCTGCATGACCAGCTGACCAAGTTGCCCAACCGCACCCTGCTGGAAGACCGCCTGAGCCAGTCGATCAACAAGGCGTCGCGCACCGACGGTCACTTCGCGCTGATGTTCATGGATCTGGACGGCTTCAAGGCCATCAACGATTCACTGGGGCACCACATCGGCGACCGCCTGCTGATCGAAGTGGCCGATCGCCTGATCTGCTCCATGCGCGCGCACGACACGGTGGCGCGCCTGGGCGGCGACGAGTTCGTGATCCTGGTCGACCTGTCCCGTCCGGACGACGCCATGCCGGTGGCCGAGAAACTGGTGGAGGTGGTCAACCAGCCCTTCGTGGTGGAGGGCCACGAGCTGCGCGTGTCGGCCAGCGTGGGTATCGCCATCTATCCGGAGGACGGCAGCACGCGCCATGACCTGGTCATCAACGCCGATGCCGCGATGTACCACACCAAGCGCAGCGGCCGCAACGGCTACAACTTCTTCGAGCCGTCGATGAATGCCAATGCGCACAACCAGCTGCAATGGTTGCAGGACCTGCGCGTGGCGCAGGAGCGCAAGCAGTTGCGGCTGTACTACCAGCCCAAGTTCCGCTCGCCCGACGGCCCGGTGATCGGCGCCGAGGCGCTGCTGCGCTGGCAGCATCCGGTGCATGGCCTGGTCGGTCCCGACGAGTTCATCGCGCTGGCCGAACGCTCCGGCCTGATCATCCCGATCGGCGCCTGGGTGCTGGACGAAGCCTGCCGCCAGATGCGCGAATGGATCAGGCTCGGCCACGCCGACTGGAAGATCGCGGTGAATCTGTCGGCGCTGCAGTTCGCCGACCCCAACCTGCTGGAGATCGTGCGCACGACGCTGGAGAAGCATCAGCTGCCGCCACGCTGCCTGACGCTGGAAGTGACGGAGTCGACCGCCATGCACGACACAGCGGCCAGCATGCAGACGCTGGAAAAGATCTCGCAACTGGGCGTGGATATTTCCATCGACGATTTCGGCACCGGTTATTCCAGCTTGCTGTACCTGAAGCGCCTGCCGGCCAATGAGCTGAAGATCGATCGCGGCTTCGTGCGCGACTTGTCGCACGGCACCGAAGACGCCGCCATCGTCTCGGCGATCGTGGCGCTGGGACGCACGCTCAATTTGCGCATCGTGGCAGAGGGTGTCGAAACGGAAATGCAGCAGGACTTCCTGACCCAGGTGGGATGCGATGCGCTGCAGGGTTACCTGATGGGCCGCCCGATGGCGCCCGAACAGTTCCTGCAGGCAATCCAGCCGTTCCAGCAGGCGATGCGGCAAGCTTGAGGGCAACTGACGACATCTGACTTTCAGTGATTTTCTTGGCGCCCGGGAACTCCCGGGCGTTTTTATTTGTGCCTGCCGGAAATCCGCACGCACGCTGTGTCTCGCCACGTTTTCCATCCGCATAATTGACGGTGGCGGCCCCTGTTATTCCACTGATGGATTTGCCCGCCGCGGCGGCAAGATAAAGCTCGAATGTCGCCCGGACGTGGCGGCAACACAATCAGAAAATAGCACCGGCAACATAGCCGGCGGGATGGAGCGACGCATGAATATCATTGGCAACATGAACATTGGCAAGCGCCTGGCCCTGGGCTTTGCTGTCATTCTCGGCCTGTCGGTCGCGATCACCGGCATCGGCGTATGGCGCCTGCAGACGCTGGCCCAGAGCACGCAGCGCATGATGGACAAGCCCATCGCCAAGGAGCGCTACATCTCCGACTGGTACCGCAACACCTATGCCGGCATCCGCCGCGCCACCGCGGTGGCCAAGAGCACCGACACATCGCTGTCGGCCTTCTTCAAGCCCGAGACCGACGAGGCCACCCGCGTGTCGACCCAGCTGCAGAAGAACGTCGAAGCCCTGGTGGAGACCGAGGAAGAGAAGCAACTGCTGACCAAGATCACCGGCACGCTGCGCAAGCAATACTTGTCCACGCGCGACGTCATCTACAAGGAAAAGGCCAAGGACAATCCTGACCAGGAGCTGATCAAGAATGCGCTGGAAAAGGATTACCTGCCGGCCGCCAAGGCCTATCAGGAAGGCGTGGAACAGCTGATGAACCTGCAGCGCAAGACGCTGGACGAACTGGCGCTGACCAACGAACGCATTGCCAACCAGAGCGCGGTGATGCTCAGCGTGCTGGAGGCGCTGGTGCTGGTGTTCGGCATCGCCTGCGCGTGGTTCCTGACGGTGGGCATCACGCGGCCGTTGAACACCGCCGTGAAGGTCTCGCGCCAGGTGGCGCAGGGCGACCTCAGCGCCGAGATTTCGGTGCAGGGCAAGGATGAGACCGGCCAGCTGCTGCAGGCCTTGCAGGATATGAATACCAGCCTGCGCAACATCGTCAGCAACGTGCGCGTGGGCACCGAGACCATCAACACGGCGTCGTCGGAAATCGCCAACGGCAACCTCGACCTGTCCGGTCGCACCGAGCAGCAGGCCGGCGCGCTGGAAGAGACCGCCTCTGCCATGGAGCAACTGACCTCCACCGTCAAGCAGAACGCCGACAACGCCCGCCAGGCCAACCAGTTGGCGGCATCGGCCTCCCAAGTGGCCGAGCAGGGCGGCGCGGTGGTCGGCCAGGTGGTGCAGACCATGGCCTCGATCAATGATTCTTCGCGCAAGATCGTGGACATCATCAGCGTGATCGACGGC
This sequence comes from Herbaspirillum sp. LeCh32-8, assembly GCF_017814915.1. Classification (GTDB taxonomy): domain Bacteria; phylum Pseudomonadota; class Gammaproteobacteria; order Burkholderiales; family Burkholderiaceae_D; genus Herbaspirillum. The sequence goes on from NZ_JAGIPZ010000007.1 coordinate 169,019, forward strand.
ATCGCGTTCCAGACCAACATCCTGGCCCTGAACGCCGCAGTGGAAGCCGCCCGTGCGGGCGAACAGGGACGCGGCTTTGCGGTGGTGGCCTCCGAAGTGCGCTCGCTGGCGCAGCGTTCGGCGGCCGCGGCCAAGGAGATCAAGTCCCTGATCGATGACTCGGTGGAGAAAGTCGGCGCCGGCAGCCAGCTGGTGGCCCAGGCCGGCCAGACCATGGATGAAGTGGTGTCCAGCGTGCGCCGCGTGACCGACGTGATGGCCGAGATCACCGCCGCCAGCCAGGAGCAGAGCACCGGGATCGAGGAAGTCAACCGCGCCATTACGCAGATGGACGAGAACACGCAGCAGAACGCCGCGCTGGTCGAGCAGGCCGCCGCCGCTGCGCAATCGCTGCAGGAGCAGGCCGGCAAGCTGACCCAGCTGGTCAGCGTGTTCAACCTGCGCGGCGAGCCGATGCTGGGCCGCGCGTCGGCGTCGCTGATCGACGTGACGCCGGAGCGGGCGCGACTGCCCTGAGCGGCTGAAACACCGCGGCACATATGCATGACCCGCTTGCCCTGCAAGCGGGAGCAAGGAACTCCTGAGGGGGAGGTTTGGGGCGGATCGCCGATGTTGGCGTCCGCCCCTTTTTCATGTCAGGGCAGATCAGGGCCGCCGGCGCATTCCTGGCGATACAACTCCTCGGCGCGACGCGCCTTGCGCTGCGCATTTTCCAGGGTCTTGTCTTGCGCCCGCAGCGGTTTGGCGCGCGCCTCGCTGACATCCTGCTCGGCCCAGCGACGATGCAAGGCCAGTTTGCTGCAGGTCTTTTGCCGGTTGCGGTCGATGCCGGCCGGCGGCTTCGGCGGTATCGGTTTGCGTCCTTGGGCGGGTTTGTCTGCAGGCGCTGCGGATCGGAGAGCAGGCACGGTCGGCAGCGGCGCCGGCTTGAATTCTGGGGTATCGGCGCAGGGCTGGTCGGCGTAGGCGACGGCGCCGTCCTGCAGGCATTTGTAGAGCGCGGCGTTGGCCGGCGCTGCGGCCGGCAGGATAAAAAGAGAGGTAAAAAGCGGGAAGAGGAAGCGGCAGGATTTGAGGATCATGTGAGCTCGCGGCAGGCAGACATCGGCACGCCGACGGCGTACCCCGTGTTCTCCCTGCCGCTACCGATGTTCCTGGCCGGTCTCGCGCCGGTCTGGTGCAGGTCAGATGACCTTGCCCGGATTCATCAGCTGGTGCGGATCCAGCGCCTGTTTGATGGCGCGCATCAGCCCGAGTTCTACCGGCGACTTGTAACGTGTGATTTCTTCGCGCTTGAGCGCGCCCAGTCCATGCTCGGCCGAGATCGATCCGCCGAAGCGGTCGACGCTGTCATGCACCACCACATTGATGGCGTGCTGCTGTGTGATGAATTCGGTATCGGCCACGCCTGCCGGCGGCGACACGTTGTAATGCAGGTTGCCGTCGCCCAGGTGGCCGAAGGTCACCATGCGGCAACCCGGCGAGGTTTGCTGCACCAGCTGGTCGGTGATGTCGATGAATTCGGCGATGCGGGAGATCGGCACCGAGATGTCGTGTTTGATGTTTTTTCCTTCATGCGCCTGCGCCATCGAAATGTTTTCGCGCAGCTGCCACAGCGATTTCGATTGCGCAATCGACGAGGCGATCACGGCGTCGTCGATGACGCCTTGTTCCAGCGCCTGGCCGATGACGTCTTCGAAGATGCTGCGCGCATGTTCCTCGGATTCGCTGTCGGACAGCTCCAGCAGCACGTACTGCGCATGCCGTTCGGTGAAGGGGAGGCGCTGGTCGGCGAAATGCTTGCACACCAGTTGCAGGCAAAAGTCCGACATCAGTTCGAAGCCGGTCAGGGCCGGCCCGCAGCGTCCCTGCGCCAGGCTCAGCAGCTGCAGCGCCTGCGCCGGCGACTTTAGGGCCGCCAACGCGGTGACCTGCGCGCGCGGTTGGGGGAAGAGCTTCAACACCGCGCCGGTGATCACCCCCAGCGTGCCTTCGGCGCCGATGAACAGGTCGCGCAGATCGTAGCCGGTGTTGTCCTTGCGCAGGCCTTTCAGGCTGCTCATCACCTCGCCTTGCGCGGTGACCACTTCCAGCCCGAGGCACAGCTCGCGCGTATTGCCATAACGCAGCACGCCGGTGCCGCCGGCATTGGTGGAGAGGTTGCCGCCTATGGTGCAGCTGCCTTCGGCCGCCAGCGACAGCGGAAACAGCCGGCCGGCGCCAGCGGCTTCCTGCTGGATGTGTTGCAGGATGCAGCCGGCATCCACCGTCATGGTGTTGTTGAGCGGGTCGACCGCGCGGATGCGGTTCAGGCGGCGCAGCGACAGCACCGCGGCATTGCCCTGCTGGTCAGGCACGCTGCCCAGCACCAGGCCGGTATTGCCGCCTTGCGGCACCAGCGGGACGCGGTATTGCGCGCACAGCGTCACGATCGCGGCGACCTCGGCGGTGTCGGCCGGGCGCAGCACGGCGACGGCGCGACCGGTGAAGCGGCCGCGCTGGTCGGTCAGGTAGCCGGCGGTGTCGGCGGCCTCGGTAAGAACATGCGCGGCCCCGATGGTGGCGCGGCAGGCTTGCAGGAATTCGGTCATGGATGTGCGATGGCTGGTGCCGCGCGCCGCATGGACAGGCGGCGCGCCGGGGAGGGGGACGACAGGATTACTGCGAAGCCTTCTGGATCGCCTGGCGGGCGATTTCCTTGGCTGCCTTCTTGAAGGGATGCAGGTACAGCAGGGCCGACATGAAGTAGATGCACGACAGCGCGACTTCACCCCAGCCCAGCATGGCTGACATGTGTACGGTGTCGCTGGTGGCGCGCACCAGGCCTTCGGCCAGGTAGACCAGGATCAGCATCGACGACCACTGCATGGTGTAGACGTCGCGTTTGAGGACGCCGCGCAGCGGCAGCAGCAAGGGGATCACCTTGAGTACCATCCAGGAGCCGCCCGGTCGCAGCGGCGCCAGCACCAGCTCCCACGCCAGGCACAACAGGATCAGGAAAATCAGGCTGGCGGTGGCTCCTGCATGGAAATAGCGTGCGCGGCTGCTGCTCATGATGGTCTCCGTAATTGTTTGGCGGTCTCTGCCAGCCGTTTGCCCAGCGCGATGGCCAGGGTCTTCGAATCGTCCGACAGCGGCTGGTTGCCGTTGACGCCGGCCCAGTGGCTGGCGCCATAGGGGGTGCCGCCGCTGCTGGTGTTCATCAGTTCGGGATGCGTGTAAGGCAGGCCCAGCAGCAGCATGCCGTGGTGCAGCAGCGGAATCATCATCGACAGCAGCGTCGATTCCTGGCCGCCGTGCATGCTGCCGGTGGAGGTGAAGACGCAGGCCGGTTTGCCGACCAGCGCGCCCGACAGCCACTGCGGCGCGGTGCCGTCCCAGAAGTACTTCATGGCCGAGGCCATGTTGCCGAAGCGGGTCGGCGAGCCCAGCGCCAGGCCGTCGCACTCGGCCAGGTCGGACGCTTCCACATAGGGGGCGCCGCTGGTGGGCACATCCGGCTCAACCGCCTCGGTCACGGTGGACACCGCCGGCACGGTGCGCAGGCGGGCGTCGCAGCCGGGCACGCTTTCCACGCCCTGGGCGATCAGTTCGGCCAGCTTGCGGGTGGCGCCGTGGCGCGAGTAATACAGCACCAGGATGGTGGTGTTGGCGGAGGAGGGGTAGGCGTAGGCGGTGTTCATGCAAGTTATTATATTTCCGTTTTTTTCGCTTGCCATCGGGTTGCGCAAGCGACTTTGCGAAGGGGTATTTTACGGGCGGACGTACTTTCGCCGACTTGCCCTTCGTCACATAAATCGACACTTTGTCGAATACTTTTAGGTAAAAACGAGAATATCGTCGCAATTTTGCGGATAATTCGTCTCTTCAGGCGTTGCCGTGACTGAGCGGATCGGGCACGAACCCAGCCGCACCGCACACAGTCCGGCGCCCGGCAGGATGATGGCCCGGCGCCGCGTGTTCCGGAACCGCGGTCTGGGGCAGCGGTCTGCAGCAAGCTTCGTACCGGATTTGAATCAATGTCTCCTTTGCGTATTACTTTTTCTCATATGCGTGGCTTGACCCGTCAGCAGTTGCGCGATCTGTTCCGCTTCGCCGCGCGGCGGCTGGGCGAGGATCGCCTGCCGCAAGTGGCCGGCAGCCTGACCTTCACCACCATCCTCTCGCTGGTGCCGATGCTGACCATCGCGCTGGCGCTGTTTACCGCCTTCCCGCTGTTCTCGACCTTCCGCGCCTCGCTGGAGGCTTACTTCGTCGAGAACCTGATGCCCAAGGGCGTGGCCAACACCATCGTCGGCTACCTGAACCAGTTCGCCTCCAAGTCGGCGCGACTGTCGGCGGTGGGCGCGGTGGCGCTGATCGTGACCTCGGTGCTGACCATGTCCACCATCGAGAGCGTGTTCAACCAGATCTGGCGCGTGAAGAAATCGCGCCCGCTGCTGCAGCGCGTGCTGGTGTACTGGGCCATCATCTCGCTGGGGCCGCTCTTGATCGGCGTGTCGATCAGCGTGACGTCCTATCTTTCCACCGCCACCGGCGGCGCGGTCAAGAGCCTGCCGTGGCTGGGCGCGAGCTTTTACGCGCTGGTCTCGCTGATGCTGTCGACGGCGGCCTATACGCTGCTCTACAGCACCGTGCCCAACCAGACCGTGGACTGGCGCGACGCGCTGGCCGGCGGCGTGGTGGCGGGCATCTGCGTGGAAATTTCCAAGCGTCTGTTTGCGGTCTACATCCTCAAGTTTCCCACCTATACCGTGCTCTATGGGGCAGTGGCGGCGCTGCCGATCTTCCTGGTGTGGGTCTACATGATGTGGATGATCACGCTGATGGGCGCGCTGCTGACGGCGGCGCTGCCGGTGGTGCGCTACGAGCGCTGGTGGCACGTGTCCTCGCCGGGGGCGGAGTTCATCGATGCGGTCAAGCTGCTCAAGTTTTTGCACGCCGCGCGCGTGGGCGTGGACTCCGCGGTGGTGAGCATGGATGAGGTGCGGCGCGCTACCCACCTGGGCCTGGGCGAGCTGCAGCACCTGCTGGGCAAGATGGCCGAGGCCGGCTGGGTGGCGTCGATCAAGCCGGAAGTTTCGCGCAAGGCAGCGTGGAACCGTCGCATCACCGACGACATGGACCGCTGGACGCTGGTGGCCAACCCGGCTGCGTTGCCGTTGTCACAGGTGTACCGCCTGTTCGTGTTCGACTCGACCGTGCTGGCGCAGGTGGGCGAGGAGGGCGCGCTGGCTGCCCGCGTGGACGGTGCCATCGACACCGTGCTGGAGCAGTCGCTGGAAGCGTATTGCAACGCCCATGAAGCGGTGCAGCAAAAGATCGCCGCCGTAGCCAACCTCGCCGCGACGCCCTACGCCCCGGTGCCGCTGGAGGCGCGCCGGCGGATGTGGGAGCGATAAGCCCGATCCCGGCTCAGAAGGAAATCTGGCCGGTCAGCATCTGCCAGTACATCACCCAGTCGCCCATGAAGGAGTAGAGCGGGTGGCGGAAGGTGGCGGGCTGGTTCTTTTCCACCGCGAAATGGCCGATCCAGGCAAAGCCGTAGCCGCACAGCACGGCCACCGGCAGCCACCACCACTGGTGGCTGATCAGCAGCATCATCAGCGCCAGCAAGGCCAGGGTGGAGCCGAGGAAGTGCAGCTGGCGGTTGACCCGATGCGAGTGTTCGCTCAGGTATGTCGGGTAAAAATCGCTGAAATCCGCATATTTCCGATCAGGCAGGGCGGTGGACACGCTGTTCTCCCAGAGTCCTTGTGCTTTCAGCTTAGTCAGCGCCCGTCGCATATTCAAATCGGCATCATGACGTGACGAAATAGTTGCACGGCAGCGTGATTGCCGGTTGCCCAAACCGCGCGCTTGACCGTACCATGTCGCATACGCCCGCCAGGCGTGCAGCACCGTCGCATGTTGCCTGCACGAATTGGATTTTTCAGGCACCATCGCCTACAGTCAAAACAGCTCCATACAAATTAGGACGACATCATGAAAGTCTCTGAAATCCTCAAGGTCAAAGGCAACATCCTCTTTACCGTCACGCCGGACACCCCGATTCAGGAGGCGGTCGCCGCCATGGCAGAGAAGGACATCGGCTCGCTGGTGGTGATGGAATACGGCGACCTAGTCGGCATGCTGACCTTCCGCGAAGTGCTGCTGACGCTGCACAAGAACGGCGGCGAACTGGGCGGCTCGACCGTGCGCAAGCACATGAACGACGCGCCGATCACCGTCACCCCCGATACCGACCTGAACGAAGTGCGTCGCATCATGCTGGAAAAGCATGCGCGCTACGTGCCGGTGATGGAGGCGCGCACCGTGCTGGGCGTGATGTCGTTCTACGACGTCGCCAAGGCCGTGCTGGACGCGCAAGGTTTCGAGAACAAGATGCTCAAGGCCTACATCCGTGACTGGCCGGCCGAGCACGAAGAAAACAATACCTGAGCAATACCTGAGCAATGCCCGAGCAAGGCGCCGGGTGCGGTTGCCCATCGCACCGGCCCGCCTGATGCCGGTATTGCCGTTCATGCCGATGCGGGCAGCCGCCTTGCCCGCATCGAAACCGTTCCTGTCGGAGCGGTTTTTTATTGCCTGTCTTATTGTCCGTGACGCCGATGTCATTGCTCATGCCGCAGGCCGCGCCTCACCGTCCGTAACCACGCTACCTGAAATCGCCACCGCATAGCCCAATGTCAAAGAACAATCAGTTCGCCCTGTTCGCCCAACGGCGCTTCGCGCCCTTCTTCTGGACCCAATTCCTCGGCGCGCTCAACGACAACGTCTTCAAGACCGCGCTGTTGACCGTCCTGACCTACGACGCGCTGTCGTGGACCACGATGGATACCGGCCTGTTGAACAACCTCATTCCGGGTTTGTTCATCCTGCCGTTCTTCCTGTTCTCCGCCACCGCCGGCCAGCTGGCCGACAAGCTGGAAAAGGGCCGCGTGGCGCGCTTCGTCAAGTTACTGGAAATCGTCATCATGGGCATCGCCGCCTACGGCTGGATGACGCATCACCTGTGGCTGCTGGTGGCGGCAGTGGTGGGCATGGGCATTCATTCGACGCTGTTCGGGCCGGTCAAGTATGCCTACCTGCCGCAGCAACTGAAGCGCGAGGAACTGATCGGCGGCAACGGCGTAATCGAGATGGGCACCTTCGTCGGCATCCTGCTGGGCGAGATCCTGGGCGCGGTGCTGGTCGTGCACAAGCCCTGGGGATTGCATCTGGTGGCCGGCATCACGTTGGGTTTTGCGGTGCTGGGCTGGCTGGCCAGCCTGGCCATTCCGAACTCGCCGGCGCCGGCGCCCGAGCTCAAGGTCAACTGGAACCCGTTCACCGAGACCGTGCGCAACATCGGCTTCTCGCGCCGCAACCGTCCGGTGTTCCTGTCGCTGCTGGGCAATTCCTGGTTCTGGTTCTACGGCGCCATCATGCTGGCGCAGTTTCCGCTGTACGCGAAGAACTACCTGCATGGCGACCATAGCGTGTTCGTGCTGCTGCTGGCGGTGTTCTCGGTCGGCATCGGCGCCGGTTCTCTGCTGTGCGAGCGGCTGTCCGGCCACAAGGTGGAGATCGGCCTGGTGCCGTTCGGCTCGATCGGCTTGTCGGTGTTCGGGCTGGACCTGTATTTCGCCAGCCAGGCCTACGCCGCCCCGGCGGCCGCGGTCGACCTGATGGGCTTCCTGGCGCAGGGCGGCAGCTGGCGCATCCTGGCCGATTGCCTGGGCATCGGCGTGTTCGGCGGGCTCTACATCGTGCCGCTGTTCGCGCTGATCCAGACCCGCTGCGACCCGGCCCACGTATCGCGCACCATCGCCGGCATGAACATCATGAACGCGCTGTTCATGGTGGCGTCGGCCCTGGTGGCGATGGTGCTGCTCAAGGCCGGCCTGTCGATTCCCGAAATCTTCCTCGTCACCGCGATCCTGAACGCGGTGGTGGCCGCCTACATCTTCTCGCTGGTGCCGGAATTCCTGATGCGTTTCCTGGCCTGGCTGCTGATCCATACCTTCTACCGCGTGCGCGTGAGCAACGGCGAGGCCATCACTTCGCACGGCGCCGGCGTGATCGTGTGCAACCACGTCAGCTACCTGGACGCCATCGTCATCATGGCGGCCAGCCCGCGACCCATCCGCTTCGTGATGGACCATCACATCTTCAAGATCCCGGTGCTGTCCTGGATCTTCCGCAACGCCCGCGCGATCCCGATCGCGCCGGTCAAGGAAGATCCGTGGCTGACCGAGAAGGCCTTCGTCGATATCGCCCAGGCCTTGCATGAGGGCGAGCTGGTGTGCATCTTCCCGGAAGGCAAGCTCACGCGTGACGGCGAGCTCAATCCGTTCAGGGGCGGCGTGCAAAAGATCATCGAGCGCACGCCGGTGCCGGTGCTGCCGATGGCGCTGCGCGGATTGTGGGGCAGCCTGCTGTCGCGCGACCCGAGCAATCCCTTGTCGCGCTCGTTCAAGCGCGGGCTGTTCTCGCGCCTGGAGCTGGTGGTGGGCGAGGCCATTCCCGCCGCCGAGGTGTCGCCGGACTTGCTGCAGGAGCGCGTGAAGGCGCTGCGCGGCGAGTGGAAATAGGCGGGCAGGGCAGCGCCATGCGGCCGCCGGCTCGTCGGCCGCGCCCGGGACTGGTAAAATCCTGCTTTTCCCAGTCCTAGCGCGAATTCCATCATGTCCGGCAATACCTTCGGCACCCTCTTCACGGTTACCACCTTCGGCGAATCCCACGGCCCGGCCATCGGCTGCGTGGTCGACGGCTGCCCGCCGGGGATGAGCCTGTCGGAAGCCGACATCCAGCCGGAACTGGATCGCCGTCGCCCCGGCACCTCGCGTCACGTGACCCAGCGCCAGGAGCCCGACACCGTCGAGATCTTGTCCGGCGTGTACGAAGGCAAGACCACCGGCACCCCGATCGCGCTGCTGATCCGCAACCAGGATCAGCGCAGCAAGGACTATGGCAACATCCTCGACACCTTCCGTCCCGGTCACGCCGATTACACCTACTGGCACAAGTACGGCATCCGCGACCCGCGCGGCGGCGGTCGTTCGTCGGCGCGCCTGACCGCGCCGGTGGTCGGCGCGGCGGCCATCGCCAAGAAGTGGCTGTTCGAGAAATACGGTACCACCTTCAAGGGCTGCATGAGCCAGCTGGGCGATATCGCGATCCCGTTCCAGTCCTGGGAGCACGTGACCGAGAACCCGTTCTTCGCCGCCAACGCCGACATCATTCCCAAGCTGGAAGAGTACATGGACGCGTTACGCAAGGATGGCGACTCCATCGGCGCGCGCATCGACGTGGTGGCACAGAACGTGCCGGTCGGCCTGGGCGAGCCGATTTACGACAAGCTTGATGCCGAGATCGCTTTCGCGCTGATGGGCATCAACGCGGTCAAGGGCGTGGAGATCGGCGCCGGTTTCCGCTCGGTGGCGCAGAAGGGTTCGGAGCACGGCGATGCGCTGACGCCAGAAGGTTTCGTCGGCAACAACGCCGGCGGCATTCTGGGCGGCATCTCCACCGGCCAAGACATCACCGCTTCGATCGCCATCAAGCCGACCTCCAGCATCCGCACCCCGCGTCCCTCGATCGACAAGGACGGCAAGCCGATCGCGGTCGAGACTTTCGGACGCCATGATCCATGCGTGGGCATCCGCGCCACGCCGATCGCCGAAGCCATGCTGGCGCTGGTGCTGATGGATCACGCGCTGCGTCATCGTGCGCAATGCGGCGACGTCAAGGTCGATACGCCGCAGCTGCGCTGAGCGACACTCTTCGAACAAAAGCCGGCCGTCGCCCAAGCGATCGCCGGCTTTTGTTTTTGGCGAACCATTCGGCCGCGGCGCGGGTCGAATCGCTGTCGGAAAAGGCGGGCTTCCGGAGCACCGCTTGAGGTCGCAAGATCGCAAGGCCAAGAAGGGCGGGTATCATCGCTGGCAGGTGTGCCACCCGGCATCAAACTCAATCAATTATTAAATTACTCAATGGAGGCGGGCGTGCCGTTCACACCGATCATCAAGAACAGCGTGCTGGCGTTGGCCGTGGTCGGCCTGGTCGCATGCGAAACCGTGCAGACCACGCAGGGCGGCGCCGTCGGCGTCGACCGCAAGCAAAGCATGCTGGTGTCGTCGCAGGAGATGGAGGCTCAGTCCAGCAAGGAATACGCGCAGGTGCTGGCAGAGGCCAAGGGCAAGGGCCTGCTCAACCGCAGTGCGGCACAGACCCAGCGTGTGAAGGCCATCGCCAATCGCCTGATTCCGCAGACCGGCGTGTTTCGTCCGGACGCGCTGAAGTGGAACTGGGAGGTCAACGTGCTGAGTTCCGACGAGACCAATGCCTGGTGCATGCCGGGCGGGAAGATCGCGGTCTACACCGGCCTGATCGATAAGTTGAAGATCACCGACGACGAGCTGGCCGCGGTCATGGGCCACGAAATCGCCCACGCGCTGCGCGAGCATGCGCGCGAGCGCGCCTCGCAGCAGATGGGCGCCAACATGGCCATTTCCCTCGGCGCGGCGCTGCTGGGGCTGGGCGACGTCGGCCAGCAGGGCGGGCAATACCTGTACATGGGCTTCATGGGCTTGCCCAATTCGCGCGCCAATGAGACCGAGGCCGATCGCATCGGCGTCGAGCTGGCCGCGCGCGGCGGTTACGACCCCAAGGCGGCGGTGACGCTGTGGAAGAAGATGTCCGCGCTGGGCGGCGAGGAGCCGATGAAGTTCATGTCCACCCACCCCTCCAGCGCTGATCGCATTGCCGACCTGACGGTGTATGCGCAGCGGGTCGAGCCCCTTTATCAACAGACCCAGCAGACCCGCAAGCGCTGAACTGCGGGGCTTGCCCTACTGAAGCCCGGCTCGATAAATGCCGGGTTTTTTGTTTGTGCCGCCACTTCTGCGTTTTTTCTGCTGCTTCGCAGCATTATTGGCTGTTGTTGCCCTGCGGCGGAAAACGCGGCAGGAAGGGTAGGACCTCTCGCTTTATGGCATAATCAAATGCTATTTTCAACGACCAGTGCCCCTTAAGCACCTTTGCAGGACCGCAACATGCTCAAGACGCTTTACGACAAACTCTGGGAGTCGCACGTCGTTCATACGGAAGATGACGGTACCGCCATCCTGTATATCGACCGCCATCTTCTCCACGAGGTGACCAGCCCGCAAGCCTTCGAAGGCTTAAAGCTAGCCGGACGTCAACCATGGCGTAAATCGGCCAACCTGATGGTGGCGGACCATAACGTTCCTACCACCGACCGCGCGCAAGGCATCGCCGACCCGATCTCCCGCCTGCAGGTGGAGACCCTCGACGGCAACGCCAAGGAATACGACCTGACCTATTTCGGTATGAACGACAAGCGTCAGGGCATCGTGCACGTGATCGGCCCTGAGCAGGGCGCGACCCTGCCGGGCATGACGGTGGTCTGCGGCGACTCGCACACTTCCACCCACGGCGCCTTCGCCGCGCTGGCGCACGGCATCGGCACCTCCGAAGTCGAGCACGTGCTGGCCACGCAGACGCTGCTGGCCCGCAAGTCGAAGTCCATGCTGGTGCAGGTCGACGGCGCGCTGCCGGCCGGCGTCACCGCCAAGGATATCGTGCTGGCCGTGATCGGCCGCATCGGTACCGCCGGCGGCACCGGTTACGCGATCGAATTCGCCGGCTCGACGATGCGCTCGCTGTCGATGGAAGGCCGCATGACGGTGTGCAACATGGCCATCGAGGCGGGCGCACGCGCCGGCATGGTGGCCTTTGACGACACCACAATGAATTACCTGAAGGGCCGCCCGTATTCGCCGGTGGGCCCGCACTGGGAGCGCGCGGTCTCGTACTGGCGTTCGCTGCATTCCGACCCGGGCGCCAAGTTCGACATGGTCGTCATGCTGAACGCCGCCGAGATCAAGCCGCAAGTCACCTGGGGCACTTCGCCCGAGATGGTGGTGGCGGTCGACGCCCGCGTACCCGATCCGGACAAGGAAAAGGACCCGACCAAGCGCGACGGCATGGAAAAGGCGCTGGCCTACATGGCCCTGAAGCCCAACACCCCGATCGAAGATATTCGTATCGACAAGGTGTTCATCGGCTCCTGCACCAACTCGCGCATCGAAGACCTGCGCGAAGCGGCGGCGGTGGTGCGCGGCAAGTTCCGCGCCTCCAACGTCAAGGTGGCGATGGTGGTGCCGGGCTCCGGCCTGGTCAAGGAGCAGGCCGAGCGCGAAGGCCTGGACAAAATTTTCAAGGACGCCGGTTTCGAATGGCGCGAGCCGGGTTGCTCGATGTGCCTGGCGATGAACGCAGACCGGCTGGAGCCGGGCGAGCGCTGCGCCTCGACCTCGAACCGCAACTTCGAAGGTCGCCAAGGGGCCGGTGGCCGCACCCACCTGGTCAGCCCGGCAATGGCCGCGGCTGCAGGCATTGCGGGCCATTTCGTCGATGTTCGTTCGCTGTAATCACTTGTCATCCTGAGAGAAAAGATCATGAAAAAAATCTCCGCGCTGTTCCTGCTGGTGGCTGCCCTGGGGGCGCTGGCCGGCTGCAATACCGTCGATGGCTTTGGCAAGGACGTGCAGCACGTTGGCGAAAAAATGCAGGACGCCAGCAAGAAGTAATCTGGAAACCGGCGAGCCGCCACGGCCCGCCGGCAGTTTTTGAACAGGAAATAGGAAGGGCGCGGCGGCAGGTCATGCGATTGCCGCCGCGCCGACTCAATGCCATGAATAAATTTATCGTCCACGAAGGTTTGGTTGCGCCGCTGGACCGCGCCAACGTCGACACCGATGCGATCATTCCGAAGCAATTCCTGAAGTCGATCAAGCGCAGCGGCTTCGGTCCGAACCTGTTCGACGAATGGCGTTATCTGGATCACGGCGAGCCGGGCATGGACAACTCCAAGCGCCCGCTGAACCCGGACTTCGTGCTGAACCAGCAGCGTTACCAAGGCGCATCGGTCCTGCTGTCGCGCAAGAACTTCGGCTGCGGCTCCTCGCGTGAGCACGCGCCCTGGGCGCTGGACCAGTACGGCTTCCGCGCCGTGATCGCGCCCAGCTTCGCCGACATCTTCTTCAACAACTGCTACAAGAACGGCCTGCTGCCCATCGTGCTCTCCGAGCAGCAAGTCGATCACCTGTTCAATGAAGTGAAGGCCTTCCCGGGCTACCGCTTGATCATCGACCTGGAAAAGCAGGTGGTCACCACCACCAACGGCAGCGAAGCGTTCCCGTTCGATATCAGCGAGTTCCGCAAGTACTGCCTGCTGAACGGTTTCGATGACATCGGCCTGACCCTACGCAAATCGGACACCATTCGTGCTTACGAAGAGAAACGCCTGCACGAACAGCCCTGGTTGAGCAACACGATCTGAGGATCGTAGGAAGTAAAGCAAAACAAAGGGCGGTCAGATGACCGCCCTTGTCATTCATGAGCTTGGATGACGCACTGCCGAGTCACACAGTTGAATCACATCCTTTGAATTACATCGAGAAGAGAGAGTGCCATGAAGATTGCTATCCTGCCGGGTGACGGCATCGGTCCTGAAATCGTCGACCAGGCGGTTCGCGTCCTGAATTCGCTGGGCGAAAAGTTCGAGATGGAAACCGCCCCGGTCGGCGGCGCCGGCTATGAGGCGCACGGCCACCCGCTGCCGGAAGGCACCCTGAAGCTGGCCAAGGAAGCCGACGCCATCCTGTTCGGCGCGGTCGGCGACTGGAAGTACGACAAGCTGGAGCGCGCGCTGCGCCCCGAGCAAGCCATCCTGGGCCTGCGCAAGCACCTGCAGCTGTTCGCCAACTTCCGTCCGGCGATCTGCTACCCTGAGCTGACCGGCGCTTCCTCGCTCAAGCCCGAGCTGGTTGCCAACCTGGACATCCTGATCGTGCGCGAACTGAACGGCGACATCTACTTCGGCCAGCCGCGCGGCATGCGCGAAGCGCCGGACGGTCCGTTCAAGGGCGCCCGCGAAGGATTTGATACCATGCGCTATTCGGAGCCGGAAATCCGCCGTATCGCGCACGTGGCCTTCCAAGCCGCGGCCAAGCGCGGCAAGCGCCTGTGCAGCGTGGATAAGGCCAACGTGCTGGAGACCTTCCAGTTCTGGAAGGACATCGTGACCGAAGTCGGCAAAGAATATCCGGATGTCGAGCTGTCGCACATGTACGTGGACAATGCCGCCATGCAGCTGGTCAAGGCGCCGAAGAACTTCGACGTGATCGTCACCGGCAACATGTTCGGCGACATCCTGTCGGACGCTGCCGCGATGCTGACCGGTTCCATCGGCATGCTGCCGTCGGCCTCGCTGGACGCCAACAACAAGGGCCTGTACGAGCCTTCGCACGGTTCGGCTCCCGATATCGCCGGCAAGGGTATTGCCAATCCGCTGGCGACCATCCTGTCGGCGGCGATGATGCTGCGCTTCTCGCTGAACAAGGCACAGCAGGCCGACCGTATCGAAAACGCCGTGAAGAAAGTGCTTGCGCAAGGCCTGCGCACCGCCGATATTTACGAAGAGGGCACCACCAAGGTCAACACCCAGCAGATGGGCGAGGCCGTGGTCAAGGCGCTCGGTTAAGGTCAATTCCGCCCACGGCGTGGGCGGGTTGCGCGCCGGAGGATCCGGCAAATGTGTTCAATCGATGTTGATAACCATGGACGTACTAAATAGGGAAAGATGATGAAACTGGTTGGTTTGGTAGGCTGGCGTGGAATGGTGGGTTCGGTCCTGATGCAACGCATGCAGGACGAGGGTGATTTCGATCACATCGAACCGGTGTTTTTCTCGACTTCGAATGCGGGTGGCAAGGCGCCGTCGTTTGCCAAAAAGGAAACGACGCTGAAGGATGCCAACAGCATTGAAGAGCTGAAAAAATGCGACATCATCATTACCGCGCAGGGCGGCGACTACACCACCGAGATCTTCCCCAAGCTGCGTGCCGCTGGCTGGGACGGTTACTGGATCGATGCCGCCTCGACCCTGCGCATGAAGGATGACGCCGTGATCGTGCTGGATCCGGTCAACAACAACGTCATCAAGGACGCGCTGGCCCGTGGCGTGAAGAACTACATCGGCGGCAACTGCACCAACTCCATCCTGCTGATGGGCGTGGGCGGCCTGTTCAAAGAAGGCCTGGTCGAGTGGGTCAGCTCCATGACCTACCAGGCGGCCTCCGGCGGTGGCGCCAACCACATGCGCGAACTGCTCAAGGGCATGGGCGTCATCAACGCGGCCGTGGCCGATGAGCTGGCGACCCCATCGTCGGCCATCCTGGACATCGACCGCAAGGTGGCCAAGACTATTCGCGAAGACGTGCCGACCGAGTTCTTCGGCGCGCCGCTTGCCGGCGGCCTGATCCCCTGGATCGACGCCCAGCTGGAAAACGGCCAGTCCAAGGAAGAGTGGAAGGGCCAGGCTGAAGTCAACAAGATCCTCGGCAACGAGAAGATCATTCCGGTTGACGGCCTGTGCGTGCGTATCGGTGCGATGCGTTGCCATAGCCTGGCGCTGACCATCAAGCTCAAGCGCGACCTGCCGCTGTCGGAGATCGAATCCATCATCCGCTCGGGCAACCAGTGGGTGAAGTGGGTTCCCAACGAACGTCCGGTCACTGTCAAGGAACTGACCCCGGCAGCCGTCACCGGCGGTCTGGAAATCGGCGTGGGCCGCGTGCGCAAACTGAACCAGGGCCCGGAGTACATTTCCGCGTTCGTGATCGGCGACCAACTGCTGTGGGGGGCCGCCGAGCCGCTGCGCCGCATGCTGCGCATCATCCTGGGCAACCTGAACTGATGTGCGTCGACCGGAAAGCTTTCCGGTCGGCATCCCCTCGTGCGGGTTGAATGCGAATAAGGCTTGCCTACATCGTTGTCAGTCTGCAACAATAGCCCGCCACCAGTCACGCAAGTGGCCGCTGGCGGGTTTTTCTCGTCTTGAGAACTTGGTTACACTTGCGGGTGTAAGTTCTTGATGATAAAAGTTGAAAACCCAATTCATTTCATGAACGCCAACAAAATTCGACTTGCCTGTTGATCAGGCGGCAAGTCCTGGCGCCGGTGACGGCGCAGCGCCTTCGGAGCGGATTTGCTGGATTTGATGAAATGGGTCTGCAGTCTGGCTCTTAGGACCCTGCGAGAGGCGCGTTCCCGGCGGAACGGCCGATGGGCAGAGAGCA
This sequence comes from Herbaspirillum sp. LeCh32-8, assembly GCF_017814915.1. Taxonomy (GTDB): domain Bacteria; phylum Pseudomonadota; class Gammaproteobacteria; order Burkholderiales; family Burkholderiaceae_D; genus Herbaspirillum. Next base: position 185,170 of record NZ_JAGIPZ010000007.1, read on the forward strand.
GCGCCGGGCCGGCGGTATCCGGTTCCGAGCGGCATATGCCCCAACACGGCTTCCAATTGAATAAAAGCGGAGCAAAAGCGTGACGGGTTCTTAGCGGAACGTTTCTCTACGCCATATAAAACATGCCTCTGAATACAAACAAGAAGCTTCCCTCGTCCCAGATCACCCAGATCAAGAAACTGAGCGCCGCGCTGGCGATCGCACTGGCCATTCCGCTGGGCGCGCAAGCCGCCAGCCTGGGCCGCCTGACCGTGCTGTCTTCGCTGGGGCAACCGCTGCGCGCCGAGATCGAAGTCACTTCCGTGAGCGCTGACGAGGCGGGCAAGCTGTCGGCCAAGCTGGCCTCGGCCGAAGCCTTCAGCCGCGCCAATGTCGACTACAACCCGGTGCTGGGTTCGCTGTCGTTCGCCGTCGAACAACGCCAGGGCCGCCATTTCATCCGCATCAGCTCTTCGCAACCGGTCAGCGATCCTTTCGTCGACCTGCTGCTGGAACTGTCCGCCGGCAACTCCAAGCTGGTGCGCGAATACACTTTCCTGCTGGACCCGGCCGACAGCAAGGCCCCGCGTAACGCCCAGGTGGCGCCGCTGACGCCCAGCGCGCCGACCGTGAAATCCGAACCCGCGCCGGCCAATAACGCACCGCCGGCCGCTGTACCGACTCCGGCAGCGCCGGCTCCCGCGCCTGCTCAGGAAGCGGCCGCACCGGCGCAAGCACCAGCTCCTGCGTCAGCTCCGACTCCTGCGCCGGTTGCCGCTGCACCGGCCCCTGCCGCCGCGCCTGCTGCGCCCAGCGCGGCGCCGGCAGCAACGGCTGCAGCCCCTGCCGCGGCGCCCAGCGCATCGATTCCGGTCAGCGGCGAAGAGCCGGCGACCAGCATCGTCCAGCGTTCGGCGCCGTCCGCGCTGGCAGAAGAACTCATTCGCCGCCAGCAGGCCACGCCCGACAATACCCCGGCCTCGGCCAGCCCCGGCGCAGCGCCTGCCGCTGCGGCAGGACAGAGCGCCTCCGGCGAAGTGGTGCGTCCGGCGGCGGCTACCGCGCCCGCTGCGGCAGCCGCCGCCGGCGACAAGGCTGCGGACTATCGTGTCAAGCAGGGCGATACCCTGGCGGGCATCGCCGCGCGCAACAAGCAGGCCAACGTATCGCTGGACCAGATGCTCATCGCGCTGTACCGGGCCAATCCGGACGCCTTCATGGGCAAGAACATCAACCGCCTGCGCTCGGGCAGTACGCTGGCCATTCCGGACCAGCCGACCGCTGCCGCCATCGACCAGAGCGAAGCGCGCGGCATGGTGGTGGCCCAGGCGCAGGACTTCAACGCCTACCGCAACAAGCTGGCTTCGCAGGTGGCCAATTCCTCGGCTCGCCGGCCGGGTTCCGAAGGGCAGAGCGGTGGCGGCAAGATCACCACGCGCGTGGAAGAGCGTTCCGGCTCCGCATCGGCGCGTGATCGTCTCGAGCTGTCGCGCGCCAGCCGCGCCAAGGGCAATACCGGCAACGCCGGCGCTGCCGAGGACAAAGCGGCATCCGAGCGCGCACTGTCGGAAGCCAACGACCGCGTGAAGGAACTCGAAAAGAACGTGGGCGACCTCCAGAAGCTGCTGGAGATGAAGAACAAGACCATCGCTGACCTCTCGACCCAGCAGAAGGAAGCCGAAGCCGCCAAGGCCGCCCCAGCCGCTGCGCCGGAAGCGGCCAAGCCGGAAGAAAAACCGGCTGCGGCCGGCGAGGCCAAGCCTGAAGACAAACCTGTGGAGGCCGCGCCTGCACCCGCTCCGGCGGCGCCTGCACCCGCACCGTCCGCTCCTGCGCCCGCCGCGCCTGTCGCCGTCGCCGCCAAGCCGGCAGAAAAGCCGCAGAGCTTCTTCGAGAGCGTCACCCAGAATCCTTACGTGCTGGCCGGTGTCGGCGCCGTGGTTGCCTTGTTGGTGGCAGGTGCTGGCGTAGTGGCCGTGCGTCGCAGCAAGAAGAAGGCCGAAGAACCCGCGGCGGAAGCTTCCGCGGAGCCTGAGCCTGCCCCCGAACCTGAAGCACCTGCGGCCGCTGCTGCCGCAGTAGCCGAACCGGCGTCTGAAGAACCTCCGGCCGATGAGGCCGCGGTTGAGGCTGCGCCGCTCGCTGTGGCCGCTGCCGAAGAGGCGCCGGCCGAGGAGGCGCAGGTCGACCCGATCGCCGAAGCCGATATGTACATCGCCTACGGCCGTCACGAGCAGGCCGAGGACATCCTCAAGCTGGCCCTGCAATCGACGCCTGAGCGCCAGGCCCTGCATTCCAAGCTGCTGGAGATCTACGCCAAGCGCGGTGACGTCTCCAACTTCAACAAGGTGGCGGCGGACCTGCACCAGCTGAGCGGCGGCCTCAATGAGGCATGGGCCAAGGCCGCTGACATGGGCTTCGAGCTGGATCCGACCAATCCGCTGTACGGCGGCGCCCCGCCGGCGCCGCCGGTGGCGGAACCCGAGCCGGAAGAGCAGGGCATGGAGTTCGACCTGAGCGACTTCAAGGGCGCGGAAATCCAGCCGGGTGAAACCGCCGCCGCAGCGACGCCGCCGGTGGATCTGGGCAAGGACATCGATTTCGACCTCGACCTGGAAAACGGCGCCAAGCCGGCCGACGACGAACCCATCCTGCCGGCCGCAACCGCAGCCACCTCGGCCTCGGCCCTGCTGGACAGCGGCGACGACGAGCCGGCGATGAGCCTGTCCGACCTCGACCTGAGCCTGCCGGACGAAGCAGCTCCGACATCGGCTTCCAACATTCTGGAAGAAGACGAGGAATCTGCCTTCGAAGCCGAGATGACCACCAAGCTGGACCTGGCGGCCGCCTATCAGGAAATCGGCGACAAGGAAGGCGCGAAGGAATTGCTCGAAGAAGTCATGCGCGGCGGCAACGACGTGCAGGTAGCGCGCGCCAAGGACATGCTGGCCGCGCTGGCTTGAGTTCCGACCAGACGCAAGGATTACAATAGCTGTACTCGCGGGCACCTCGCATGAGGTGCCCGTTTTGCTTTGCAGCCCTGCCAAGCGACAGGGGCAATGAACGGCAACACAGATTCGGCAATGACAGATACATCAGCACCCGCAGCATTTCCCTCCGCACCGCCGCCGGCGGCCGTCCCCGGCCTGCGCCGTGTCGTGCTGGGCGTCCAATACGACGGCTCGCAATGGCAGGGCTGGCAGACCCAGCCGCACCGCAAGACTGTGCAGGACCAGCTGGAAGCGGCGCTGCAGCGCTTCACCACCCAGCCCATCGCCACCACCTGCGCCGGCCGTACCGACTCCGGCGTGCATGCGCTGGAGCAGGTGGTGCATTTCGACACGCCGATCTCGCGCGACGTATTTTCCTGGGTGCGCGGCACCAATGCCTTCCTGCCGCCGACCATTGCGGTGCGCTGGGCCTGCGAACTGCCCTATGTGGACGATGCCGCCATCGCCTCGTCGATGACGGTGGGCGAGCAGGCGGCCGAGGTGCATGGCGCCGACCGCGCCCAGGCGTTGACGCAGTTCGGTTTTCACGCGCGCTTTTCGGCGGTGGCGCGCACCTATCATTACGTGCTGTACAACCATCCGGTGCGCTCGCCGCTGTTGGCGGGCAAGGCCGGCTGGACCTTCCGGCCGCTGGATGCGGATCGCATGCATCGTGCCGCCCAGCACCTGATCGGCGAGCACGATTTCACCAGTTTCCGTGCGGTGGGGTGCCAGGCCAAGTCGCCGGTACGCAAGATGGACAGCATCACCGTGCGTCGCCATGGCGACATGATCGTCTTCACGCTCAAGGCCAACGCCTTCCTGCATCACATGGTGCGCAACATCGTGGGCTCGCTGATCGTGGTGGGCAACGGCAACCATGGACCCGAGTGGATCGCCGAGCTGCTGAGCGCGCGCGATCGCAGTCGCGCCGCCCCGACCTTCATGCCGGACGGGCTGTACCTGGCGCGGGTAGACTATCCGGACGCATGGGCGCTGCCGCAGGAAAACCGTTCCTGGCCGTGGCTCTGAATGTGGTCATGGCCATGGCGGGATGCAGATGGCCTGATGCATGATGTTCCGACAACTTTTCCAGATCCAAGCAAGATGACCCAACGCACCCGAATCAAGATCTGCGGCCTGACCCGCGAACAGGACGTGGCCGCCGCCGTGCACAGCGGCGCCGACGCCATCGGTTTCGTGTTTTATCCCAAGAGCCCACGCTACGTGACAGCGCTGCGGGCCGGCGAGCTGGTCGCGACGGTGCCGCCCTATGTCAGCGCGGTGGGCCTGTTTGTCAACCCGACCGTGGAAGAGGTGAGGGACGTGCTGGCGCAGGCGCCGTTGACCCTGCTGCAGTTCCACGGCGACGAGACGCCCGAGCAGTGCGCCCTGATCGCCGATGCGGTCAAGCGTCCCTTCACGCGCGCCGCGCGCATCGGCAGCTCGACGCAGCCCGCCGATTTGCTAGAATACGAGCTTCAATATCGCTCTGCCAGTCCGCTCTTCTGCGGGCTCCTGTTCGACACCCTGGTCGATCAGTACGGCGGCAGCGGAAAGGTCTTCGATTGGTCAGTCATTCCAAAAGAACTCGCGCCTCGGGCCGTTTTGAGTGGTGGCTTGAGCGTACACAACGCCACTGAAGCGGTGGCCGGCGTTCGCCCTTACGCAGTCGACATCAGCAGCGGTGTCGAGGCGGCCAAGGGGATCAAGGATGCCGCCAAGATCGCCGCCTTCATTGCCGCGGTGCGTCTGGCGGATGCTACTACGCAAGCGTAGCGCGCAACCTGTACAGAGGATTTCCATGAAAGAACTGAATCCGCTCGGCAACTTCGCCGAGCGTCAAGCCATTGCTTCCGCCGCCCTGCATCAGTCGGCGCCTTACAACCTGCCGGATTCGCGCGGCCACTTCGGCCCCTACGGCGGCAGCTTCGCCGCCGAGACGCTGACGCTGGCGTTGAATGAGCTGCGCGATGCCTACGCCCACTATCAGAACGACGAGCAGTTCCTGGCCGAATTCCATACCGAGCTGAAGCATTTCGTCGGCCGCCCGAGCCCGGTCTACCATGCCAAGCGCTGGTCTGAGCTGGCCGGCGGCGCGCAGATCTACTTCAAGCGCGAAGACCTGAACCACACCGGCGCCCACAAGATCAACAACGTGATCGGCCAGGCCTTGCTGGCCAAGCGCATGGGCAAGAAGCGCATCATCGCCGAGACCGGGGCCGGCCAGCACGGCGTGGCCACTGCCACCATCTGCGCGCGCTTCGGCATGGAGTGCATCGTCTACATGGGCAGCGAGGACGTGAAGCGCCAGCTGCAGAACGTCTACCGCATGAACCTGCTGGGCGCCAAGGTGGTGCCGGTGGAGTCGGGCTCCAAGACCCTGAAGGATGCGTTGAACGAAGCCATGCGCGACTGGGTCACCAACGTCGAGTCGACCTTCTACATCATCGGCACCGTGGCCGGCCCGCATCCCTACCCGATGATGGTGCGCGACTTCCAGTCGGTGATCGGCAACGAGTGCATCGTGCAGATGCCCGAGATCGCCTCGCGCCAGCCCGACTACGTGGTGGCCGCCGTGGGCGGCGGCTCCAACGCCATGGGCATCTTCTACCCCTACATCGACCACAAGGACGTCAAACTGGTCGGCGTGGAAGCCGCCGGCGACGGCCTGGATACCGGACGCCATTCGGCGTCGCTGACGCTGGGTTCGCCGGGCGTGCTGCACGGCAATCGCACCTATTTGCTGCAGGATGAGAACGGCCAGATCATCGAGACCCATTCGGTTTCCGCCGGCCTCGATTATCCGGGCGTGGGTCCGGAGCACGCCTGGCTGAAAGACAGTGGCCGCGCCAGCTACGAATGCATCACCGACGATGAGGCGCTGGAGGCGTTCAACACCTGCTGCCGCATCGAGGGGATCATCCCGGCGCTGGAGTCCAGCCACGCGCTGGCCTATGCCGCCAAGCTGGCGGCCACGCTGCCCAAGGACAAGATCGTGCTGGCCAACCTGTCCGGCCGCGGGGACAAGGACATGCATACCGTGCAGCAGCGCCAGGGCTGAGCCCGCGTTTGCGACGAGTGCGGTCCGATCGGACGGCGCAGCGGATTTTAAGTCCGCTGCGTCGGCTGTGAATGCCGATCCGCCGCTTTGACGACTACAACATCACATCATCATGTCCAAAATCCAGGCAACTTTCTCCCAGCTGGCCGAGCAAAAGCGCAAGGCCCTGATCACTTTCATCACCGCCGGCGATCCGGCCCCGGAACTGACCGTGCCGCTGATGCACGCGCTGGTGGCCGGCGGCGTCGACATCCTTGAGCTGGGCGTGCCGTTCTCGGATCCGATGGCCGAAGGCCCGGTGATCCAGCGCGCCTGCGAGCGCGCGCTCAAGTTCAATATCAGCACCCGCGACGTGCTCGGCTACGTGCGCGAATTCCGCAAGACCAATGCCGCCACGCCGGTGGTGCTGATGGGCTATGCCAACCCGATCGAGCGCTTCGGCGTGGATGCCTTCATCGCTGCGGCGAAAGAGGCGGGCGTGGACGGCACCATCGTGGTCGACTATCCGCCGGAAGAGTGCGAGGAGTTCGCGCAGAAGATGCAGGCCAACGGCATGGATCCGATCTTCCTGCTGGCGCCGACCTCGACCGAGGAACGCATCCGCCAGGTGGCCGCAGTGAGCAGCGGTTTTTCCTATTACGTCTCGCTCAAGGGCGTGACCGGCGCCGGCAACATCGATACCGCTGAAGTGGCCGAGCGCATCGCCGCCATTCGCAAGCACGTCAAGCTGCCCATCGGCGTAGGTTTCGGCATCCGCGACGGCGCCACTGCCAAGGCGGTGGGGGCGGTGGCAGACGCCGTGGTGATCGGCAGCCGCATCATCTCTGAGCTGGAGAACACTCCCCCGTCCAAGGCGTGCGAAGCGGTGCAGGCGTTTGTGGCCGACATTCGCCGCGCGTTGGACGAGTAAGCGCTCGGGCTGGCGATCAAACAGACGTTCGAGCAAGCGCCGTAACGAGTCACGTCGTCAAAAAAAGAAAGCCTCCCGCGGGAGGCTTTCTTTTTACATGCGCTCTAACGACGCGGGTCAATGGAGGATGGTCACCTGTTTGACGTCAACCGTGGCTTTCTGGGCGAAATCCTTGTCGACTTCGCCTTGCAGGCGCAGCCGCGTCTTTTCGTTCACCGGGGCGGCAGGGAAGTGTTTGTTGTCGATTTCCACCTCGATCGTGCCGCTATTGTCCTGGAACATGTAGTGTTCATCCCGGATTTTTGATGCCAACACGCCTTCCAGCGTGACCGGCGTCTTGTCCGCCGCCTTGGCGGCATGCGCGGCGTCGGTGACGGCAGGCTGCGAAGACGGGCCGGTATATTGCGCCATAGCCTGGCCGGCGGCGACCAGCAGCATGGCGCCGGCGATTCTGGAGAGGGGGGATGTCATCGGGAGCTCCTTTTCAATGTGCGGTTTGCATCGGAGTGGAGCCATGTCGACCGAGTTGGTTCACAAAAACATTTCTGATTTGCAAGGAAATCCGCTTTACGTCTCCCCGCAGCGGGCTCTGGTACAATGCGCCACCGGAAATATTGAAGAGGACTCTATGAGCTGGCTCGAGAAGTTATTGCCACCCCAGATTAAAAGCGGCTCCACCAGCCGCAAGGCTATCCCGGAAGGCCTGTGGGTCAAGTGCCCATCCTGCGAAGCAGTGCTTTACCGTACCGACCTGGAATCCAATCTCCACGTCTGCCCCAAGTGCAGCCACCACATGCGCATTCGCGCCCGTGCTCGTCTCGACGCGTTGCTCGACGAAGGCGGCCGCTATGAGATCGGTCAGGAAGCCCTGCCGGTCGACACCCTGAAGTTCAAGGACAGCAAGAAGTACCCCGATCGCCTGAAGGACGCCATGGAATCCACCGGCGAAACCGACGCCATGGTGGTCATGGGCGGCGCGATCATGACCCTGCCGGTCGTGGTGGCCTGCTTCGAATTCGAATTCATGGGCGGCTCCATGGGCTCCGTGGTCGGCGAGCGCTTCGCCCGCGGCGCGCAGGCGGCGCTGGAACAGAAGGTGCCGTTCATCTGCATCACCGCCACCGGCGGCGCGCGCATGCAGGAAGGCTTGCTGTCGCTGATGCAGATGGCCAAGACCACCTCCATGCTGACCAAGCTGTCGGAAAAGAAACTGCCCTTCATCAGCGTGCTGACCGATCCCACCATGGGCGGCGTGTCGGCTTCGTTCGCCTTCATGGGCGACGTGGTGATGGCCGAACCGAAGGCGTTGATCGGCTTCGCCGGCCCGCGTGTGATCGAGAACACGGTGCGCGAGAAACTGCCGGAAGGCTTCCAGCGCGCGGAATTCCTGGTCACCAAGGGCGCCATCGACATGATCGTCGACCGCCGCAAGATGCGCGAGGAAATCGCCCATCTGCTGGCGCTGCTGCAGAACCAGCCGGCCGAAACCGTTTCCTGATAAGCGGTATACTTCAGGCCCGGATTTGCCAAACGGCAAATCCGGGCTTTGTTTTTTCTGTTTCCTCGCTGTTGCCTGACTGAACGAGACGTGCCATGACATCGCAAGCCTCCCCGAATCCTTCCACCCTGAACGAATGGCTGGCCCTGCTGGAGCAGCGCCATTTCAAGCAGATCGACATGGGGCTGGACCGCGTCATGCAGGTCAAGCAAAAGCTCGACATCAAGTTCGACTGCCCGGTGATCATGGTGGCCGGCACCAACGGCAAGGGCTCTACCTGCGCCATGCTGGAGTCCATCCTGATGCGCGCCGGCTACCGCGTCGGCCTGTACATCAAGCCGCATTTCCTGCACTTCAACGAGCGCGCCCGCATCAGCGGCGACATGGCCAGCGACGCGCAACTGATCGCCGCCTTCAACGCGGTGGAAGCGCAGCGCGGCGACATTTCGCTGACCTATTTCGAGTTCACCACGCTGGCGATCATGAAGCTGCTGGCCGATGCCAAGCAAGATGTGGTGATCCTGGAAGTCGGCCTGGGCGGACGCCTGGACGCGGTCAACGTGGTGGATGCGGACGTGTCCATCGTCACCAGCATCGATATCGACCACACCGAATACCTGGGCGAGACGCGTGAAGAGATCGGGTTCGAGAAAGCCGGCATCTTCCGTCCCGGCAAGGTGGCCGTGTGCGGCGACCCGATGCCGCCGCAGTCGCTGATCGATCACGCCGAGAAAATCGGCGCCGACCTGTGGCTGATGGGACGCGACTACAACTACCAGGGCGACAAGCAGCAATGGGCCTACGGCGGTCGCGGCATGCGCCGCAATTCGCTGGCCTACCCGAGCCTGCGCGGCGCCAACCAGATCCTCAACGCCTCGGCCGCGCTGGCCGCGCTGGAGTCGCTGCGCGAAGTGTTGCCGGTGGGCGCGCAGGAAGTGCGCACCGGGCTGGCCACGGTGGAGCTGCCGGGCCGCTTCCAGGTGCTGCCGGGCCAGCCGCTGGTGATTCTGGACGTGGCGCACAACCCGCACGCCGCCGCCACGTTGGGCCAGAACCTCGACAACATGGGTTTCCATCCCTACACCTACGCCGTGTTCGGCTCGATGCTGGACAAGGACATCGAAGGCGTGATCGGCCACCTGAAGGACAAGATCGACCACTGGTGCGTGACCGACCTGCCGCTGCCGCGCGCGGCCACCGCACAACAGCTGAAGGAGGTGCTGCTGGGCGCCGGCGTCGAGCCGGAGTTCAGGCGGGACGCGGCGCGCAGCATCGAAACCTTCGACACGCCGGCCGCCGCCTATGCAAATGCCCTGAGCAGAGCAGGGGAGAATGATAGAATTGTGGTTTTCGGATCCTTCCTTACCGTGGCGGGCGTGATGCAGGCGCGTCGCCCGGGTTTGCACTAACTCCGGAGCCAGTATCTGTTGCGCCCTGCGGCGCCAGGACCTGATGCCAGGCAGTTTTTCAAGACATTCAGATCATTTCATTTCGACTCCGCATGGGCTTGTTCTCGCTTTTCCGTAAAAACAAGCAGGAATCTGCTTCCGACCAAGGCGAATTCCGTTCGCGTTCCGAAGAGCAATCTTCCGCACTCCGTACCCGCAGCAGCCGCGCGGCCAACACTTCCGGCCGCGCCTCGGGCGGCGGCCGCGGCAAGGCCGGCAAGGATGCCGGCGCCGACCCGCTGTTGCCGGAAAAGAAACGCGCCCGCCGCCGCCTGATCGGCGCCGTGGCCCTGGCGCTGGCGGTGGTGATCGTGCTGCCCATGATCCTCGACTCCGAGCCCAAGCCGCTCAACGAAGACATCGCCATCCAGATTCCGTCCAAGGACCAGCCGGCCACCACGGCCGCCGCCACCGGCGCGCAACCGGAACCGGCCCAGCCGGCTGCGGCGGCCGATACGTCCAAGCTGGCCTCGGCCGCTTCCGCGTTGGACCAGAAGGAAGAAATCGTCGAGCCGTCCAGCGTCGCGCCGGCGCCGGTCATTACCCCGCCGGCCGCTTCGGTGGCGCCGCCCAAGCCGGCCGAGAAGCCCGCTGAAAAGCCTGCCGCCAAGCCGGAAGAGAAGAAACCGGCCGTGGTCCAGCACAAGGAAGAGCCCAAGAAGGAAGCGCCGAAAAAGGAAGCGCCCAAGCCCAAGGCCGCCGAGCAGCATGGCGACGACTCGGCGCGCGCGCTGGCGATCCTGGAGGGCAAGTCGAGCGCCGCACCGTCGGCCGCCGACAAGAAGCCGGCCGCTGCCGGCGGCAAATTCGTGATCCAGGTGGCCGCGCTGGCGACCCAGGACAAGGTCAATGAACTGCGCAACAAGCTCAACGGCGCCGGCATTCATTCGTACACGCAAAAGATCGCGACCCAGGGCGGCGACCGCACGCGCATTCGCGTCGGCCCCTTCGGCAGTCGCGACGAGGCGGAGAAGATGGGCGCCCGTATCAAGAAACTGGGCCTGAATGCCACCATTGTTCCAGCTTGAATTTGATCGCCGATAGCTCCATATTGTCATCGTGACGATCTTCGATTACCTGGTGCTGCTGGTGTTTGCCTGTTCGGTGATCATCGGTACGCTGCGCGGCTTTGTGCGGGAGGTGCTCTCGCTGGCCAGCTGGGTGGTGGCGCTGGTGGTGGCCAATGCCTACGGCGAAGCGCTGGCGGGCATGTTGCCGGAAATGATACCCGGCGAATCGACACGACTGATTGTGGCGTTCATCGCCCTGTTCATCGGTACGCGGCTGTTGATGGCGCTGGTATCGAGGACATTGAGCGAATTGATCAAGGCCAGCGGGCTGACGCTGGTCGACAGAGGTTTAGGCAGCGTGTTCGGCGTAGCGCGCGGCGTGTTGATCGTGGTGGCAGTCGCCTTGCTGTGCGGCACTACCTCGATTCCGCAGCAGCCGTTCTGGAAAGAGGCGACGCTGAGCCCCTTGGTGGAGCAGGGCGCAATGGCCGTGATGCCCTTCCTGCCGGGCAAGTTTGCGGAACATGTGAGTTTTTCCGCGCCGCCTGCTGTCGCGCCGTCTGAAGTTTGAGCCCGTCGGGTTCTGCCCAACAAGGCAGGATTCATCGGTCGATGTTTGCAGTAGCGCTTCGTTTTCGTTTTTCGTTTTCGTTAGGAGTCCACCATGTGTGGCATCGTCGGTATCGTCTCTCATAGCCCCGTCAACCAAATGCTGTACGACGCGCTGCTGCTGCTGCAGCACCGTGGTCAGGATGCGGCGGGCATTGCAACCAACCACCATAGCGGTTTCTCGATGCACAAGGCCAACGGCTTGGTGCGCGACGTGTTCCGTACCCGCAACATGCGCTCGCTGCCCGGCAACACCGGCATCGGCCAGGTGCGTTACCCGACCGCCGGCAGCTCCTCCTCCGAGGAAGAAGCCCAGCCGTTCTACGTCAATGCCCCGTTCGGCATCATCCTGGCGCACAACGGCAACCTGACGAACACCGAGCAGCTCAAGATCGAGATGTTCAAGAACGATCGCCGTCACCTCAACACCGACTCCGACACCGAAGTGCTGCTGAACGTGCTGGCGCACGAACTGCAGCAGGCCACGACCGGTTATTCGCTGGATCCGGCCACGCTGTTCAAGGCGGTGGCCATGGTGCACAAGCGCGTGCGCGGCTCCTACGCCGTGGTGGCGCAGATCGCCGGCTACGGCCTGCTGGGCTTCCGCGATCCGTACGGCATCCGTCCGATGTGCCTGGGCTTCAACGAGAGCGACAAGGGCATCGAGTACATGCTGGCCAGCGAATCGGTGGCGCTGGAAGGCATGGGCTTCCGCTTCCTGCGCGACGTCAACCCGGGCGAGGCGATCTTCATCGACACCGAAGGCAAGCTGTACAACCAGCAGTGCGCCGAGAACCCGACCCTGAATCCCTGCGCCTTCGAATACGTCTACCTGGCCCGTCCGGACTCGGTGATCGACGGCGCCTCGGTCTACGGCACCCGCCTGAAGATGGGCGAATTCCTGGCCGAGAAGATCCGCAAGGAATTCAAGCACGGCGAGATCGACGTCGTCATGCCGATCCCCGACTCGTCGCGTCCGGCCGCCATGGAACTGGCGCTGAAACTGGGCATCGAGTATCGCGAAGGCTTCATCAAGAACCGTTATATCGGCCGCACCTTCATCATGCCGGGCCAGGCGCTGCGTCGTAAGTCGGTGCGCCAGAAGCTCAATGCCATCGGCAGCGAATTCAAGGGCAAGAACGTGCTGCTGGTGGATGACTCCATCGTGCGCGGCACCACCAGCCGCGAGATCGTGCAGATGGCGCGCGAATCCGGCGCCAAGAACGTGATCTTCGCTTCGGCGGCGCCGCCGGTGAAGTTCCCCAACGTCTACGGCATCGACATGCCGACCCGCGACGAGCTGATCGCCTATGGCCGCAGCTACGAAGAGATCTGCCGCGAAATCACCGCCGACGCTCTGGTCTACCAGGACGTGGATGCGATGAAGCGCGCCATCTCCGAGATGAATCCGGCGCTGAAGAACTTCGAAGCCTCTTGCTTCGACGGTCACTACATCACCGGCGACATCACCCAGGAATACCTGGACCGCATCGAGTTCGCCCGCAAGAACCCGAAGCCGGCGGTGGACGACGTGGTGCGTTCGCAGCTGAACCTGAACCTGGCGCGCGTGGACTGATTCCGGTCTTTGCCGACGCTGGATCCGACGCCGGTTGCCGCTCACGCGGCGCCGGCGTTTTTCATTGGCGCAGCGCAAGCGAAACTGGCTTATCATTTTGTTTTTCGCTGCGGCGCACTGCCTGCTGAATTCCCTGAATCCCCCGAATCTCCGACTACGCGATGAACGATAAAAAGACCTACGGTTTCACCACCACCATCCTGCACAGCGACCGCCAGAAAGACATCGAGCATGGCTCGCTGCACAAGCCCATCCACACCTCGGTGACCTTCGGCTACAAGGACGCGCGCCAGCTGGCCGAGGTGTTCCAGGGCAAGCAGCCGGGCTATCGTTACGGCCGCCAGGGCAACCCGACCGTGGCCGCGCTGGAAGACAAGATCAACAAGATGGAAGGCGGCAAGTCCACCATCTGCTTCGCCACCGGCATGGGCGCCATCGGCGCGATCGTGCAAGGCCTGCTGCGCGAGGGCGACCACGTGGTGTCCTCTGCCTTCCTGTTCGGTAACACCAATAGCCTGTGGTCGACGGTGGGCGCGCAGGGCGTCAAGGTGTCGATGGTGGATGCCACCGACGTGAAGAACGTGGAAGCGGCCATTACCCCGCAAACCCGCCTGGTGTTCGTCGAGACCATCGCCAATCCGCGCACCCAGGTGGCCGACCTGAAGCGCATCGGCGAGCTGTGCCGCGCGCGCGGGATCCTCTACGTGGTGGACAACACCATGACCTCGCCTTACCTGTTCCAGCCGAAGTCGGTGGGTGCCGGCCTGGTGGTCAACTCGCTGACCAAGTCCATCGGCGGCCACGGCAACGCACTGGGCGGCGCGCTGACCGACACCGGTGAATACGACTGGACCCAATACCCGCACATCGCCGACAACTACAAGAAGAACCCGGCGCCGCAATGGGGCATGGCGCAGATTCGCGCCAAGGCGTTGCGCGATTTCGGCGCGTCGCTGGGGCCGGAAGCGGCGCACCATATCGCCGTCGGCGCCGAGACCATGGCGTTGCGCCAGGAGCGCGAATGCAAGAACGCGCTGGCCGTGGCGCAGATGCTGGAGGCTGACTCCCGCGTCGCCGCGGTGTATTACCCGGGGCTGGAGTCGCACCCGCAGCATGTCTTGTCCAAGGAGTTGTTCCGCAGCTTCGGCAGCCTGCTGTCGTTCGAGCTGAAAGAGGGCATCGACTGCTTCGACTACCTGAACCGCATGCAACTGGCGATCCCCACCAGCAATCTGGGCGACACCCGCACGCTGGTGATTCCGGTGGCGCACACCATCTTCTACGAGATGGGCGCCGAGCGCCGCGCCAGCATGGGCATCGCCGAGTCGCTGATCCGCGTGTCGGTGGGCCTGGAAGACACCGACGACCTGGTCGGCGATTTCCGCCAGGCGCTGGAGGCCTGAGTCGCCTCAGGCTTCGCCGGCCTGAAATGAACAACGCCCGCGTGCTCGAAAGAGGCGCGGGCGCTATTCATGGGCGCGGCGATGGCGGCGGGATGGTGTCAGGGCACCAGGTTGGCGATCGCCTCGCGATCGGCCCATTTGGTCTTGTAGGTCGGCTTAAAGCTCTTGAAACGCTCGATCAGCACGACCGGGTCGGCTTCATGCATCATCAGGCCGGACTGGTCGGCGCTGACGAAACGTTGCGACACCAGATGGTCGACGAAGGCGATCAGGTTGTTGTAGAAGCCGTCCACGTTGTACAGGCTGATCGGCTTGTAGTGGAAGCCCAGCTGGGCCCAGGTCAGCACCTCGAACAGCTCTTCCAGCGTGCCCATGCCGCCGGGCATGGCGACGAAGCCGTCGGACAGCTCGGCCATCATGGCCTTGCGCTCGTGCATGTCTTTTACGATATGCAGGCGGGTCAGGCCGTTGTGGCCCAGCTCCTTGTCCAGCAGCGCCTTGGGGATGACGCCGGTGGCTTCGCCGCCCAGCTTCATGACTTCGCTGGCGATGATGCCCATCAGGCCGACGTTGCCGCCGCCGTAGACCAGCGCGATGTTGTTCTTGACCATCTCCTGGGCCAGCTTGCGGGCGGCTTCTGCGTAGGCCGGGGACGCGCCGGGGGAAGAGCCGCAATAGACGCAAATCGATTTCATGTTTCCTCTGCAATATCCGTCGTTACAATGGCATGGCTGAGCTGATGTCTGGTCGCGGAACAAACACTTTCTCAAGCCTTTGAGTGTTATACCATGATAGTGCGGTGCAGCATAAATGTGCGCGGTGACATGTGAATGACAGGGAGGCAGCCGGCAGTATTCAGGCCGTCGCCGAAAGGACATCATGCCAAACAAGATCGTCAGTCTGGCCCTGCAGGGCGGCGGCTCGCACGGCGCCTTCACCTGGGGCGTGCTGGACCGCCTGCTGGAAGATGCGCGCCTGGATTTCGAAGGCATCAGCGGCGCCTCGGCCGGCGCCATGAACGCCGCGGTGATGGCGCAAGGCTACGTTCAGGACGGCCGCGATGGCGCCCGCGCCGCGCTGGCGCGCTTCTGGGACAGCCTGTCCACGCGCGAGCCGTTCGATTTCATCCAGCCGGACTCCGCGCCCATCCTGCCCAATCCCGCACCCATGCCGGGCATGCAGGCGCTGCTGGCGATGACGCGGTTTTTCTCGCCAGCGCAGTTGAATCCGCTGGACATCAACCCGCTGCGCGACATCCTGGTCGAGCAGGTCGATTTTGAGCGGCTGCGTGCGCAACGCGAGATCAAGCTGTTCATCGCCGCCACCCAGGTCAGCACCGGCACGCTGAAAATCTTCCGCAATGCCGAGTTGTCGGTGGAGGCCCTGCTGGCCTCGGCCTGCCTGCCGTCGCTGCACCGGCCCATCGAGATCGACGGCGAGGCTTATTGGGACGGCGGCCTGACCGCCAATCCGCCGATCTTTCCGCTGTTGCATGCCTGTTCCGCGCGCGATGTGATGGTGGTGCTGCTGCACCCCAGCCGCCGCTCCGGCACGCCTTCCACCAGCCACGACATCGGCCAGCGTTTGTCCGAGATCAGTTTCAGCTCGGCCTTTTTCACCGAGCTCTCGGCGCTGGCGCTGGCCAAGCGCGAGGCGGAGAACTCCACCCTGGCCTTCGGCTCGCTGGAGCGCCGCCTGCGCCAGCTGAACATGCACATGATCGACGCCAGCGAGCTGATGGAGCAGTTGAGCAACCTGTCCAAGCTCAATACCCAGGCCAGCTTCATCCGCAGTCTGCAGCAGCAGGGCAGGGAGCGCGCGTCGGAGTGGCTGGAGCAGCACTTCGCGCAGATCGGGCAGGGTTCGACCTTCGACCTCGGGCGCTTCCTCCAATAGTGAACCGGCGTTCGCGCACGGTCGTTCGAATTTGTCTATACTCTGCAGCTTCATTTGATGCAGCAGAGAAGAGAACAGCCATGAGCCAGAGCGGCAGCCCCATTTCCAGCCCAGCCAAGCCATCCCGATCCGAGTTCCTGCAGGTGCGCGGCCTGCGCTACCATGTGCGCCACTGGGGCAACCCGAACGCGCCGGCCTTGTTCATGCTGCACGGCTGGATGGATGTCTCGGCTTCGTTCCAGTTCATGGTGGACGCCATGCAGGGCGACTGGCACGTGATCGCGCCCGACTGGCGCGGCTTCGGCCTGACCGATCGCACGCCGGCCGACTCCTACTGGTTCCCCGACTATCTGGCCGATCTTGAGGCCATCATCGATCACTATGCCGGTGACGCCGCCATCGACCTGCTGGGTCACAGCATGGGCGGCAATGTCGCCACGCTATACGCCGGCGTGCGGCCGCAGCGCATTCGCCGCCTGATCAACCTGGAAGGGCTGGGCCTGCCCACGGCCAAGCCGGAACAGGCGCCGGGCCGCTTCGCGCAATGGATGGACGAGGTCAGGAATCGACCGTTGATGCGCGGCTATGACACGCAGGAAGAGGTTGCGGCGCGGCTGCAGAAAAACAATGCGCGCCTGTCCGACGCGCGCGCAGCCTTCCTTTCGCAGCATTGGGCGGCGCAGGATGCTTCCGGCCTGTGGCAGATCCTGGGCGACCCGGCGCACAAGCAGGCCAGCCCGATCCTCTACCGGGTCGACGAAATGATGGCGTGCTGGAGTCGCATCACCGCGCCGGTGTTGTGGGTGGAAGCCACCGAGAGCGACATCGGCCGTTTCTTCGGCTCGCATGCGCTGATGCGCGAAGAGATCGACCGCCGCATCGGCTTCATTCCCAAGGCTACGGTGGAGTTCATCGACGACGCCGGCCACATGCTGCATCACGACCAGCCTGAGCGCCTGGCCCAACTGATCGAGGGCTTCCTGGCACAGCCCGTCTGACCTCCGCAGGCGTTGCGCAGGCAATGTTGCGGCAGCGCCCGCGCGAGCACCGCAGGCCCCGATGCGCGGTAAAATGGAAACGTTCGCAACCGTCATGCAGTTCGTGATCGGCGGCAGCCACAAGCGACCGGCCCGAGTCACCACGCATCATCGCCATGTCCCAACTCAAGTTCGACCTGCATTGCCATTCCAACGTCTCTGACGGCTTGCTGCCGCCGGAGGAGGTGGCGGCGCGCGCGCACGCCAACGGCGTGGACGTCTGGGCGCTGACCGACCACGATGAAGTGGGCGGCGTGGCGCGTGCGCGGGAGGCCGCTCGGGCCCTGGGCATGAAGCACGTCGGCGGCGTCGAGATCTCGGTGACCTGGTGCGGGCAGACGGTGCACATCGTCGGTCTGCGCGTGGATGAAGCCAATCCGGCCCTGGTCGAAGGCCTGGCCGCCACCCGCAACGGCCGCGAGCGCCGCGCGCGCGAAATCTCCGGCGAGCTGGAGAAGGTCGGTATCTGCGGCGCCTATGAAGGCGCGCTGAAGCACGTCGGCAACCCGGACCTGATCTCGCGCACCCACTTCGCGCGTCACATGGTCGAGTGCGGCCACTGCTGCGATACCAAGGAGGTGTTCGCCAACTACCTCACCGAGGGCAAGCCGGGCTATGTGCCGCACCGCTGGGCCACGCTGGCCGAGTCGGTGCAGTGGATCCGCGGCGCTGGCGGGGTGGCGGTGATCGCCCACCCGGGACGCTACAAATACACCCAGACCCAGTTCGGCGCACTGTTCGACGAGTTCAAGCAACTCGGCGGCGCCGCCATCGAGGTCAACACCGGCAGCCACACCCCGGACCAGTACGAGCAATACGCGCAAGTCGCGCGCAGCTACGGCTTCCTGGCCTCGATGGGCTCCGACTTCCACGGCCCCGGCGAGTCGCGGGTGGACCTGGGCGGCCTGCCGCCGCTGCCCTCCGGCGTGAAGCCGGTGTGGCACGACTGGGATCTGTAAGCCGAAATCCCCCCTCCAATCTGGGTTTGCGCGCGCAAGCTCTTGAATTCCGGGGGCATATTCCTATCTAATACCCACTTTCCCGATAGGAGTTTTTTCCCATGAAACGCATCTTGCTGTTTATCGCCACCAACATTGCCGTGCTGGTCGTGATGAGCGTCATCTTGTCGCTGTTGGGCGTAGACCGCTTCCTGACCCGCTCGGGCCTGAACCTGCCGATGCTGCTGGTGTTCTCGCTGGTGGTCGGCTTCACCGGATCGATCATCTCCTTGCTGATGAGCAAGAGCATGGCCAAATGGTCCACCGGCGCGCGCGTGATCGAGACCCCGGTCAACGGCACCGAGGCCTGGCTGCTGCAGACCGTGGGCAAGCTGGCGCAGCGCGCCGGCATCGGCATGCCCGAGGTGGCGGTGTACGAGGGCGAACCGAATGCCTTCGCCACCGGCGCGTTCAGGGATTCGGCGTTGGTCGCGGTCTCCACCGGTCTGCTGCAGGGCATGACGCAGGAAGAAGTGGAAGCGGTGCTGGGCCACGAGGTGGCGCACATCGCCAACGGCGACATGGTCACCATGACCCTGATCCAGGGCGTGGTGAACACCTTCGTGGTGTTCCTCTCGCGCGTGGTCGGCTACTTCGTCGACTCGGCGCTGCGCCGTAATAACGACGAAGGCCCGGGTATCGGCTACATGGTGACCGTGATGGTGTGCCAGGTAGTGTTCGGCATCGGCGCCTCGATCATCGTGGCCTGGTTCTCGCGCCATCGTGAATTTCGCGCCGACGCCGGCGCTGCGCGCCTGTTGGGCACGCCGCAGCCGATGATCAACGCGCTGGCGCGCCTGGGCGGCTTCTCGCCGGAGGGCTTGCCGCAATCGATGGCGGCCATGGGCATCAGCGACAAGCCGGGCATCATGGAGCTGTTCTCGACCCACCCGCCGCTGGAGCAGCGCATCGCAGCCCTGCGCGGCCAAAGGTAAAATAGCGGTACGGACAGCAAACGGCGGTGGCGACACCGCCGTTTTGCATTGTCGAACTTCAGTTGGAAACGATGTCATGAGCCAGTTTTTCGAAATTCATCCCGAGAATCCGCAGCTGCGCCTGATCAAGCAGGCCGCGCAGATCATTCACAAGGGCGGCCTGGTGGCCTTGCCGACCGACTCCTGTTATGCGCTGGTGTGCCAGCTGGATAACAAGGATGCGGTCGAGCGCGTGCGTCGCATCCGCGGCGTGGACGAGAAGCACCACCTGACGCTGCTGTGCCGCGACCTCTCCGAGATCGCCCAGTACGCGCGCGTCGACAACCGCCAGTACCGGCTGCTGAAGGCGGCCACCCCCGGCGCCTATACCTTCATCCTGGAAGCCACCAAGGAAGTCCCGCGTCGCCTGTCGCACCCCTCGCGCAAGACGATCGGCCTGCGCGTGCCCGAGAACCGCATCGCCCACATGCTGCTGGAGGAACTGGGCCAGCCGCTGTTGGGCACCACGCTGATGCTGCCCGACGCCGAGCTGCCGCTGACCAATGCCGATGACATCCGCAACCAGCTGGAAAAGCAGATCGAACTGGTCATCGACAGCGGCGCCTGCAGCCTGGAGCCGACCACCGTGATCGACCTGACCGACGACAACGAGCCGGTGCTGGTGCGCCAGGGCAGGGGCGACGCCAGCCTGTTCGGGTTGCAGGCGGCTTGATCCCTATTTGATTCGTACGCGATCCGTTGCCGGCGACGGTGGGCTGCAGGTGATGCCCGCCGGTTCGGTCTGGCCGGATCCTTGCTCGAAGTTTTGTGAATTCCCGGGGCCTATGTTGCCCCTCTGATAAAATCCCGGCCCATGAACGATCTCATCCAGACTGTCGCGGTGTATGCGCTTCCCGTCCTGTTCGCCATCACCCTGCACGAGGCAGCGCACGCCTATGCGGCGAAGTTTTTCGGCGACACCACCGCCTACTCGATGGGCCGCATGAGCTTGAATCCGATCAAGCACATCGACCCCTTCGGCACCATCCTCATTCCTATCCTGTTGTACTTCGCCACCAGCGGCGCCTTCCTGTTCGGCTACGCCAAGCCGGTGCCGATCAATTTCGGTCATCTGCGCCGCCCCAAGCGCGACATGGCCTGGGTGGCGCTGGCCGGCCCGGGCGCCAATTTCCTGATGGCGCTGTTGTGGACGCTGGTGATCTACGGACTGGTGCTGGGCGGCGTGCAGGAAGAATTCTTCATGCTCATGGCCAAGGCAGGCGTGCTGACCAATCTGGTGATGTTCGCCTTCAACCTGTTCCCGATCCCGCCGCTGGACGGCGGTCGAGTGCTCACCAGCTTGTTGCCGAACAAGTATGCGTATAAATTCGCTCAGATCGAACCGTACGGCTTTTTCATCGTGATGGCGCTGGTGCTGCTCAAGGTGATCTATACCTGGTGGATGGCGCCGGTCATGTATGCTGCCAGCCTGGTGCTGCAGCTGATCGTTTCTCCGCTGACCTTCCTGCTGCGTTGAGCGCGGGCAGGGCAAATACCGAAAACAAGCATAGCCAACCGCCATGTATCCTGACCGCGTCGTCTCCGGCATGCGCCCCACCGGCGCATTGCACCTGGGCCACTACCACGGAGCCCTGAAGAACTGGGTGAAGTTGCAATCCGAATTGCCCTGCCTGTTCTTCGTGGCCGACTGGCACGCGCTGACCACGCATTACGACGATCCCTCCGTGATCGAGACCAGTACCTGGGAAATGGTGGTGGACTGGCTCGCCGCCGGCGTCGATCCTTCGCAATCCACCCTGTTCATCCAGTCGCGCGTGCCCGAACACGCCGAGCTGCATCTGCTGCTGTCGATGGCCACGCCGCTGGGCTGGCTGGAGCGCGTGCCGACCTACAAGGACCAGCAGGAAAAACTCTCAGACCGCGACCTGGCGACCTACGGCTTCCTCGGCTATCCGCTGCTGCAGGCGGCCGACGTGCTGATCTACCGCGCCAGCCAGGTTCCGGTGGGCGAGGACCAGGTGCCGCACATCGAGATCATGCGCGAGATCGCGCGTCGCTTTAACCACCTGTACGGCAAGGAAAAAGGGTTCGAGGAAAAGGCCCAGGCCGCCGCCAAGAAGTTGGGCAGCAAGCGCGCCAAGCTGTACCTGGAGCTGCGCAACCAGTTCCAGGAAAAAGGGGACGAGGAAGCGCTGGAGCAGGCCAAGGCCATGCTGGACGACGCCCAGAACCTGTCGATGATCGACCGCGAGCGCCTGTTCGGCTATCTGGAAGGCAGCCGCAAGTTGATCCTGACCGAGCCGCAGGCGCTGCTGACCGAAGCCTCGCGCTTGCCCGGCCTGGACGGCGCCAAGATGTCCAAGAGCTATGGCAACGCCATCGCCCTGCGTGAGGACAAGGAGTCGGTCACCAAAAAAATCAAGACCATGCCGACCGATCCGCAGCGCGTGCGCCGCAGCGACGCAGGCGATCCGGACAAGTGCCCGGTCTGGCAATTCCACCAGGTGTACTCGGCGCCGGAGGTACAGGACTGGGCCGCCAAGGGTTGCCGCTCGGCCGGCATTGGTTGCCTGGAGTGCAAGCAGCCGGTGATCGACGCCATCTTGCAAGAACAGCAACCCATGCTCGAGCGCGCGCAACCTTACCTGGACGATCCTTCGCTGGTGCGCGCGATCGTGGCCGACGGCTGCGAGAAGGCGCGCAAGCTGGCGCAGGACACCATGCGCGACGTGCGTGAGGCGATGGGGCTGGGTTATTGATTGCAGTGATCGCGGCGTCGCCGCGCGATATTGAACCCGGGCAACGCGCCCGGGCGCAGGGGCTGTCCATCTGCCGGAAAGAGGGCGCGCAGCACAGTTTTTTTACTTCCGCTTTCATCTGTGTGAGCGGCAAATTGACCGATTGAGGCGTCTATCCGCTACAATCGGTTTTTTATTTTCACCTACACCTAAAGTACGCACATCATGATCAAGGGTAGCATTGTCGCAATCGTCACTCCCATGCATCCGGACGGCAGCCTCGATTTCGATGGCCTGCGCAAACTGATCGACTGGCACATCGCCGAGGGAACCGACAGCATCGTCATCGTCGGCACCACCGGCGAATCGCCCACCGTCTCGATGGAAGAACACTGCGAACTGATCAAGATCGCGGTGGAGCATACTGCCAAACGCATTCCCATCATCGCCGGCACCGGCGGCAACTCGACTTCCGAAGCCATCGAACTGACCGAGTTCGCCAAGAAGGTCGGCGCCGACGCCTCGCTGCAGGTCGTGCCCTACTACAACCGCCCGACCCAGGAAGGCATGTATCTTCACTTCAAGAAGATCGCCGAATCGGTCGACCTGCCGGTGATCCTGTACAACGTTCCGGGCCGCACCGTGGCCGACATGAGCAACGAGACCATCCTGCGCCTGGCGCAAGTGAAGGGCATCGTCGGCGTCAAGGACGCCACCGGCAACATCGCCCGCGGCACCGACCTGATCCGCCTGGCGCCGAAGGACTTCGCCATCTATTCCGGCGACGACGCCACCGCCATCGCGCTGATGCTGTACGGCGGCGCTGGCAACATCTCGGTCACCGCCAACGTGGCCCCGCGCGACATGCACGAGCTGTGCGTGGCCGCCATGGCTGGCAACATCGCGCGCGCCGTTGAACTGAACAACAAGCTGCTGCCGCTGCATAACAAGCTGTTCGTCGAACCCAACCCCGTGCCGCTGAAGTGGGCGATGCAGGAAATGGGCATCATCAAGTCGGGCATGCGCCTGCCATTGGCGCCGCTGGGGGCGGCGTTCCACGATACCGTGCGCGCGGCCTTGCGCGAGTCGGGTGTATTAAAATAACTGGCTTGGCCGATTTGCCTGCTTCGGCTTGTTTCGGACCTGTCTCCTCAAAATCGATCCCGCTTTGAATAGTAACGATATGACTAATAGCAAGAACGTTCGTCCTGTGGCTCGCTCCGCGTACACCCTTTCCCAACGCAGCATCGTCGTCGCACTGGCTCTCGCGGGACTGGCAGGATGCTCGTCCATCGGCAACATGCTCGAAGGCGACCGTATCGATTACAAGAGCGCGGAAAAGGCCCGTGGCCCGCGCCTGGAAGTGCCGCCCGACCTGACCCAGCTGCAGCGCGACAACCGCTACGCGATCCCCGAGGCGAACAAGGGCGTGGCTACCGCTTCCGGCTACAACCTGGAACAGCAGACCAAGCCGACCACCGATGTCACCGCGGTGGCGCCGGTCAGCAACGGCAACGACATCCGTATCGAGCGCGACGGCTCCCAGCGCTGGCTGGTGGTCAAGCAGTCGCCGGATGCGCTGTGGTCGCAGATCAAGGACTTCTGGCAGGACAGCGGCTTCCTGATCAACGTCGAATCGCCGGACACCGGCGTGATGGAAACCGACTGGGCCGAAAACCGCGCCAAGATCCCGCAGGACTTCGTGCGCAGCACGCTGGGCAAGGTGTTCGACTCGCTGTACTCGACCGGTGAGCGCGACAAGTTCCGCACCCGCCTGGAGCGCGGCCCGAACGGCACCACTGAAATCTTCATCAGCCACCGCGGCGCAGAAGAAGTGCTGACCGGTTCGGCCAAGGAAACCTCGGTGTGGACCGCACGTCCGTCCGACCCGGGTCTGGAAGCCGAATTCCTGTCGCGCCTGATGGTGCGCCTGGGCGCCGAGGAAACCAAGGCCAAGGCGGCCGTGGCCAATGCGCCCACGCTGCAGGCACGCTCCAAGCTGCTCAAGTCGGCCTCGGGTTCGAGCGTGCAGGTTGATGAAAGCTTCGACCGCGCATGGCGCCGCGTCGGCCTGGCGTTGGATCGCGTCGGTTTCACCGTGGAAGACCGCGACCGCAGCAAGGGCGTCTACTTCGTGCGTTATGTCGACCAGAACGAAGATGCCAAGGACAAGACCGACAAGCCGGGCTTCTTCTCGCGCATCTTCTCCAGCTCCAAGGATAAGGAAAAGACCGCCGCCAAGTACCGTATCGTGGTTCAGGGCAGCGGCGACAGCAGCAACATCGTGGTCCAGAACAACGACGGCAAGCAGGAGGTTTCCTCCACTGCCGACAAGATCCTCGGACTGCTGAACGACCAACTGAAGTGATGCAATACCGGGGCCGCAAATGAAGTTCGCGAGCCTCGGTAGCGGCAGCGAAGGCAACGCGCTGCTGATTTCGGCCGCAGCCGGCGCACATCGTCCCAATTCGGGCACGACCGTGATGCTGGACTGCGGCTTTGCTTTGCGCGAGACCGAAAGGCGCATGCTGCGCCTGGGGCTCGACCCTTCCGATGTTTCCGCCATCGTGGTCACCCACGAGCATTCCGACCACGTCGCCGGCGTATTCAAGTTTGCCCGCCGCTACCGCATTCCCGTCTGGCTCAGCTACGGCACTTGGCAGGCGGTCTCGAAAGACACGAACGATGTCGACGTGCGCATCTGCGCCGACGGCCAGAAGATCGCCGTGGGCGATCTCGAACTCACGCCTTATACCGTCCCGCATGATGCGCGCGAGCCGGTTCAGTACGTCGCCGCCGACGGCGACCGTCGCTTGGGCGTACTGACCGATGCCGGGCAGTCTACCGCGCACCTGGTGCAGTCGCTCGGCGCTTGCGATGCGCTCCTGCTGGAGTGCAATCACGACCGCACGATGCTGGAGAATTCTCCGTATCCCGCTTTCCTCAAACGCCGCATCGGCGGCGCCTACGGCCATCTCGCCAACGAGACCAGCGCCGAAATCCTGCAGCTGCTCGACAAGAGTCGGCTCAAGCAGGTGATCGGCGCGCATCTGAGCCAGCAGAACAATACCCCCGAACTGGCGCGCGCTGCACTGGAGAGCGTGCTCGGCACGACCTTCGGCGGCATCGGCATCGCCTGCCAGGACGAAGGCTTCGGCTGGTTGGACGTGTAAAGGAAAGGCGAGCAGGTCAGCGATTTGTCAGCCTGGCATGCCGAGCGCGAGAAACAAATTGTTGCCATTGCCTGCTTCTTTGCAGGTCGTCGATCAAGCTTTCCGACGCAGGCGCTTCTTTCCGGTTGCCGTTGGTTCTGCCATTCCCATGATGTTTTTGTCCACCGATGCAATGCCGGGCGCAATCCATCCGGGCGCATCACAGGCCTTTTAAGCGCTTGTCAGTGCTTTGTCAGTCAGGAGGTGGATTCGGATCCAAAAACGGCTTGTACAGTGATCTGGGGCGTGTGTGAGGGCGCCTGATCGGGGGCAGAGTCATGCCGGCGTAATGATGGAGGAGGGAGCGTTGGCGAGTTGGGGGAAGTCGGCGGAAGAAACAGGCCGGAGAGCGGGCAAGAGAAGGGGACGCGCGCCGCAAAGTGCAGGCGAAAAAAAACCGGCCCAGAGGACCGGTTTTTCTGAAAATAATCTGAAGATTATTTTGCCGGTGCGTCAGCAGGCTTAGCAGCGTCAGCGGCCGGAGCGGCGTCAGCCGGCTTAGCAGCGTCAGCAGCCGGAGCAGCGTCAGCCGGCTTGGCAGCGTCAGCGGCCGGAGCGGCAGCAGGAGCTTCAGCAGCAGGTGCCGGAGCAGCAGCAGGAGCTTCAGCAGCAGGTGCAGGTGCCGGAGCTTCTTCTTTCTTGCCGCAAGCAGCCAGAGCAACAGCCAGCAGGGAAGCGATCAACAGAGTCTTTTTCATGAATATTCCTTCAATATTTAAAAATTGTGCGATGAATAATTACCGGTAATTATCGCTCTACAGGAGGTTTTCGCGGTCTTGGTCGACCTTGCGGCCAGGCCTCGGTTCTTGCTTCTTTTTACTGCCGAAACATGCCAAAACAAAGAAAACTTTCCAGCCCGTTATTATAGCTATTTTTTGCCGAAATCACACCGCAATCGCGCTAATTCGTAAGAATTTGTAAGTTCTTACATTTATACCCACGTGCTCGGAAGGCCTTTATCCAAGCCGCTTTCCGACGATTGACCAAACGTCAACTCGCCGGTTTTTTGGAAGATCTCGAATTAATTCAATTGAATTCCAACCAGCCGCTTTCATGCCATTGGTGCAGCGCTTCAAGCAGGTCTTCCGACGCATTCTCGAATTCGGTTTTTCCCAGTTGGCGTCGATCGGCCAGCGCGGCGAGGATGCCTTTGTCGGCGCGGCCGACCTGGAACGACTCGCCGTTGATGAAGACATTCGCGCCGCGATACAGCATCTGCGTCTTGCGATGCAGGCGCAGGCCGCGCTTTTTCGCGCCCTGGAAAAAGCGAGCAAAAGACAGCTCTTCGGCCGGCGGCTCGAAGAACACGCTGGCCTTCGGCGTCGACAGATGTTCGCCGAGGAAGATGGTGATGTCGTCGTCGGTGAAGCGGATCTTGTTGATCTCGTCGCGGATGCGCGCCAGCATTTCCACCGGCAGTTCAGCCGGCTTGGCGCTGGGCTTGAGGTCCGGGTCGGCATAACGGCCGGGCAGGTCGATGGTGTCCATCATGAACTCGAGGAAGGCCTCGCCCAGTTCCTGGTAAGCCGGCGCGCGGAACCCGATCGAATAGGTCATGCATTCGCCCACGGCCACGCCGTCGTGCGCATAGTGCGGCGGCAGGTAGAGCATGTCGCCCGGCTCCAGTACGAACTCCTCTTCCGGCTGGAAGTTGCTGAGGATCTTCAGCGGCACGCCTTCTTCCAGCGTCAAGTCTTCCTGCGCGCTGATGCGCCAGCGGCGCTGGCCGTGGGCCTGCAGCAGGAACACGTCATAGGAATCGAAGTGCGGGCCGACGCCGCCGCCGTCGCTGGCGTAGCTGATCATCAGGTCGTCCAGGCGCGCGTCGGAGATGAAGCGGAACTGGCGCAGCAGTTCGTCGGCCGCGGGGTGATGCAGGTTCACGCCCTGCACCAGCAGCGTCCACGCCTTTTGCTTCAATGCCGGCAGCTTGTCGACCGGGCCGTGCTGCATGTCCCAGCCGTCGGCGCGATGGGTGATCAGACGCGATTCGACCTCGTCGCGGCGGGCCAGGTCGAACAGCTCCTGGCGCGGCAGCGGGGCCTGGAAGCCGGGGATGGCCTGGCGGATCAGCAGGGGTTTCTTGTGCCAGTAATCACGCAGGAATTGGGCGGGCGTGAGACCGCCGAGCAGTTCGAGTTTTTTCATGCCCGCCATTATAGGCGCGTGCGAACCCTTGAAGCAGTGCAGGCCCGATGAAGTTTGAACCCGGTTTGATGCAGGTATAATCGCGCTCTAGGCAGCGTGAAGAATCAAGCAGCGTGAACAAAGGAGTCCTTGCCGTGAGGGAATGGCAGGGAGCTCTTGAGGATATGGCAGAGCCTGCCGCTCCCTCCACATACCGAAAGCAAAGGACCCCAACGATGAAGATCGAAAAGAACACCGTAGTTTCCGTGAACTACAAACTGTCGGACGCGCAGAACAACCTGATCGAGCAAAGCACCGAGCCGATGGTGTACCTGCACGGCGGCTACGGCAACACCCTGCCCAAGATCGAAGAAGCGCTGGACGGCAAGGAAGCCGGCTACCAGACCACCATCCAGGTCGAGCCGGAAGACGCCTTCGGCGAGTACGATTCCGAGCTGGTCAAGATCGAGCCGGTGTCGCGCCTGCCGCAGCCGATCGAAGTCGGCATGCAGTTCGAAGGTTCGCCCGACGACGACAGCCACGACACCGTGATCTTCACCGTCACCGAAGTGGCCGACGGTAAGGCCGTGCTGGATGGCAACCACCCGCTGGCCGGCATCGCGCTGCGCTTCGAACTGTCGGTGGCCGAAGTGCGCGCCGCATCGGAAGAAGAAGTGTCGCACGGCCACGTGCACGGCCCGCACGGCCATCATCACCATCACCACGATGAAGATGAAGGCGAAGCCGGCGATCACTTCCGCAGCCAGCCGCTGAACTGATGCACAGGCCGCCACGCGGTCTGCGCATCCAGAAAAACGCCCGCAATCGCGGGCGTTTTTCATTGTCGGACAGAGGTTGTCGTATGAGGAATATGCGGTCGCGCAGCGGATGCCGCGAGGGCATGAGGATGATCGCGCTCAGCGCCGCTCGCCATCCGCATCGGCCACCGCAAACAACTGCGGCAGATGGTCGTCCACCACCACCTTCAGCCAGCGCTCGCCGGCGCCCACGCTGCCGAGATTGCCGGTCCACAGGATGCGCGGCGGATTCTTGTTCTTGCCGGTTTCGCCATGCACCACCAGCACCCGGCCCTGGAACTTGCCGGCCAACTCGGAGAAGGCCCGGCGCGTTTCGGAAAAACCGTCGCGCTGGGTGCGGAAGAAGGAGCGCTTGGGCGGCGGCCCGAAGGGATTGCCGTCGCTGAAGAATACTACCGCCGAGACCTTCTTCAGCGCCGCGTAGGCAAACAGGTGCTGCAGCCAGTTGCGATTGGCGATCAGGCGATCCTCGAATTCGTTGTTGCGCCCGCCGTCGAGCAGGAAGTGGTTGTTGCCGGCCGGGAGGTTGACGGTGGCGAACAGGATGTTGCCGACTTCCCAGCGGGTGTTCTCGGCATAGCCGCGGAACTTCGGGGTGAGCGACTGGCGCAGCAGAGGCAGGCGGCTGGCGCCGAAGGAGAACTCGCCCGAATGGAACAGCTCGCGCATGCGCGCCAGGCGTTCGATGGCGTCCGAGCGCTGCTCCTTGTCGCGGCAGGTGATCCAGTCGCTGGCAGCCAGCGACATGAAGACGCCGTTCTGGGCCTGTGAGAGGATCTCGCGGCGCTGGCTGTAGAGCGCGTCGTCGCAGGGTTCGGAGGACGATTTGATGCCGTTGACGACCACGAAGGCCAGATTGTCGGCGTCGGTCTCGGTGATCGCGCGGCGCAGTACTTCTTCACCGTTGTCGCCGGCGAAGGCGTGGCTGATCATGCCGAAGGCGAAATCCTGATGGCCCTGTTGCGCCGGTTCAGCGGCTGCTGCCGACGGCGTCGCCAACACCGCCAGTGAGGCGGAGCAGGCAAGCAGGGCGGTCAGCAGCAAGCGCTTCATCAGGGGCGGCCTCAGGTTCTCGGGTGGAACTGCTCGGCGCCGGATCAGTCGTTCCGGCTCAGTTGCTTCAGCTGGTACAGCGCATCGAGCGCCTGGCGCGGCGTCAGCGCGTCGGGATCCAGCTGGTCCAGCGATTGCAGCAGCGCTTGCGCGCGCGGATCCGTTTCGACCACGATCTGCGGCGCTTGTTCAGGCGTGTGATTGACTTCCTGCGGTTCAGGTTCGGGTTCCACGTATTGCATCGTGCTGAACAGGTCGAACTGCGGCGTCGGCTGCATCGACTGGCTTTCCAGCGCCGACAGGTGCTTGCGCGCGGCGCGGATCACCGGCGCCGGCACGCCCGCCAGCTGCGCCACCTGCAAGCCGTAGCTTTGAGAAGCCGGCCCGCTTTGCACCGCATGCAGGAACACGATGCTGTCCTTGTGCTCCACCGCCGACAGGTGCACGTTGGCCGCGCTAGGGTGGATCTCGGGCAGTTGGGTCAGCTCGAAGTAGTGCGTGGCGAACAGCGTGAAGCTGCGGGTGACGTCGATCAGGTGCTTGGCGATGGCCCAGGCCAGCGCCAGGCCGTCGAAGGTCGAGGTGCCGCGGCCGACCTCATCCATCAGCACCAGCGACTGCTCGCTGGCGTTGTTGAGGATGGCGGCCGATTCGGTCATCTCGACCATGAAGGTCGAGCGGCCGCCGGCCAGGTCGTCGGCCGCGCCGATGCGGGTGAAGATGCGGTCGATCGGGCCGATGGCCGCGCTGGTGGCCGGCACGAAGCTGCCCACATAGGCCAGCAGCGTGATCAGCGCCACCTGGCGCATGAAGGTCGACTTACCGCCCATGTTGGGGCCGGTGATCAGCAGCAGCTTGCGCTCGGCGGCCAGTTGGCAGTCGTTGGCGATGAAGCGTTCGATCTGGTTTTCCACCACCGGGTGGCGGCCTTGCTCGATCTGGATGCAGGGTTCGGCCACCAGCTGCGGCGCGCACCAGTTGTTGCGCGCGGCGTGGTCGGCCAGCGCCACCAGCGTGTCGAGCTGGGCCAGCGCATGGGCGATGGCCTGCAGCGTGACGATGTGCGGCGCCAGCGCGCCCAGCAATTGTTCGTACAGAAACTTCTCGCGCGACAGCGAGCGCTCCTGCGCCGACAGCGCCTTATCCTCGAAGGCCTTCAGCTCGGGGATGATGTAGCGCTCGGCGTTCTTCAGCGTCTGGCGGCGGCGGTAGTCTTCCGGCACCTTGTCGCTCTGGCCATTGGTGACTTCGATATAGAAGCCGTGCACTTTGTTGTATTCCACGCGCAGGTTGGCGATGCCGGTGCGCGCGCGCTCGCGCGCCTCCAAGTCCAGCAGGAACTGGCCGGCGTTCTCCGACAGGCCGCGCAGTTCATCGAGCTCGGCGTCGTAGCCGCGTGCGATCACGCCGCCGTCGCGCACCATGGCGGCCGGCTCCAGCATGATGGCGCGCTCCAGCAGATCCACGCATTCCACCGGGGTGGCCAGGGCGTCGTGCAGCTGGCCCAGCAGCGGCGCATCGGCGTCGCGGCCGCACATGGCGACATAAGCGCGCAGCGAGCTCAGTTGCTGCAGGCCGCCGCGCAGGCCGGCCAGGTCGCGCGGGCGCGCGGACAGCAGGGCGATGCGGGTGGTGATGCGTTCGATGTCGGGCACCGCCGCCAGCGTGGCCGACAAACCGGAGCAGGCGTCGGTGCGCATCAGCGCATTGATGGCCGCATGGCGCGCGCGCGCCACCTGCTGGTCGCGCAGCGCATGGTGCAGCCAGTGACGCAAGAGGCGCGAACCCATCGCGGTGCGGCAATGGTCGAGCGTGGAGAACAGCGTCGGCGCCAGCGCGTTGGCATCCTGCGCGCGGATGGTCTCGGTCAGTTCCAGGTTGCGGCGGGTGGAGGCATCCAGGCCGATGAATTCGTTTTCGGACTCGACGGTCAGCGCGCGCACGTGCTGCAGGCCGCGTCCCTGGGTCGATTGCGCATAGCGCAGCAAGGCGCCGGCCGCGCCGATGGCGACCGTCAGGCCTTGCGCGCCGAAGCCGTCCAGCGTGGCCACGGCCAATTGGTCGAGCAAGGCTTTCTCGCTGCTGGGCTGGTCGAAGTGCCAGTCGGGCACGGTCACGCCGCGGTTGGGCAGCAGTGGGTCGCATTGCTCCTGCTGGCTATCGGCGATCAGGATTTCGGCCGGGGAGATGCGTTCCAGTTCCTGCTTGATGCGGGTATCCAGCAACTCGCTGTCGACGCTGAATTCCATCAGCTTCAAGGCTCCGCTGGCCATCGACAGCCATGACAAGCCGACCTGCACCTGCTTGCGCTGCTTGGCCGGCGCCACTTGCAGCGCCAGCAGGCAGCGCTCGGATTTTTCCGGCAGCAGGTCGGAGTCCGACAGCGTGCCCGGGGTGACCACGCGCACCACCTTGCGCTCGACCGGCCCCTTGCTGGTGGCCGGATCGCCGATCTGTTCGCAGATCGCCACCGACTCGCCCAGCTTGATCAGGCGCGCCAGGTATTGCTCGGCGGAGTGGTAGGGGATGCCGGCCATCTTGATCGGATTGCCGTTGGAGGAGCCGCGCTGGGTCAAGGTCACGCCCATCAGGCGCGAGGCCTTCTCGGCGTCGTCGAAGAAGAGTTCGTAGAAATCGCCCATGCGATAGAACACCAGCGTTTGCGGGTAGTCCGCCTTGATGCGCAGGTATTGCTGCATCATCGGCGTGTGGGCGGCGAGGTCTTTGGTCATCAGCGTATTCGTTCTGGCCTGGGGCCGGGTAGTGCGTGTCAGGGATTGCATCCGCCGCGCGGGCTGAGGCGCCTGTCGTTGCGAGGGGCCAGGGCTGGCGGCGGGAAAGGCTGTGCGGCGGGCCGCGCACGGTGTGCAGGCGCGGGCCGGCCATAAAATCAAAATGCGGACCGGGGTCCGCATGCTTGAGCTGGGATTGTACGCGCAATGGGGCGGGGCAGCCAAGCGGATTGCCGGGCGTCAATGGCGACGCCCGGCCTTGATCAAACTGCTAATCAAACGATATGACGATCTTGCCCGAATGCGCGCCGCGCTCCATGCGGGCGAAGCCCTCCGCCGCGCGTTCCAGCGGGAAGACGGAGTCGATCAGCGGCTTGATCCGGTGCATGGACATCATGCGCATCATCGCTTCCAGCCCGGCGCGCGAGCCGACCACCACGCCCTGCATGCGGATCATCGGGCCGATCAGCTGGCGGATGTTCAAGGGCGTTTCCATGCCGCCGACAAAACCGATCACGCCGACGAAACCGTTGAAGCGCACCGCCGCGAGCGACTGCGACAGGCTGCTGCCGGTGGTCTCCACCACGATGTCGACGCCGCGCCCGCCGGTGGCGTCACGCACCGCGCCGGACCACTCGGGCGTCTGCCTGTAGTTGATCACGGTGTCTACGCCCATCTCGCGCATCAGCTTGGCCTTGGCGTCGCTGGAGGTCAGGCCGATCACGCGCGCGCCGGCGGCGCGGGCGAACTGCGCGGCGAACAGCGCCACGCCGCCGGTGCCTTGCACCAGCACGGTCTGGCCGGCTTGCAGGCCGCCTTGCTGCAGGCAGGACCAGGCCGTCAGCGCGGCGATGGGCAGGGTGCTGGCTTCGGCGTCGGTGAGATAGTCCGGTGCGGCGACGGCGTCCTCGGCCGGCACCACCACGTAGTCCTGCAGCACACCGGTCAGCGGCGCACCCAGCGAGCCGCCGGCGCGTTGCTCGGGCGTCAGCGCGCCATCGCGCCAACCCTGGATGTAGACCGGCACCACGCGGTCGCCGACCTTGAAGCGAGTGATGTCCTCGCCCACCGCCTCGACCACGCCGCAGGCGTCCGAGGACGGCACATAGGGCAGCTTGAGATCGGGCATGTAGCTACCCGAGAGGATCGCCAGGTCGCGGTAGTTCAGGCTGGCCGCCTTCACGCGCACCAGGATGTCGCCGCGTTTGGGCTGCGGCTTGGGCGCCTCGGCGATCTTCAGGCTGGCGATGGAAAAGGCGTCGGCTTGCAGGGCTCTCATGGTGCGGTCTCCGTGGCTGTGATGGGTTTGCGGGCAGTCTAGCAAAATCGCCAGTTTGCCGTCGGCGCATAAAAAAACAGGCGGCCACCGAAGTGGCCGCCTGCCCGGCCTGCAGGGGAACAGGCCGTCGGGGGAGGGTTGCGCTTAGCTGCCTAGTGCGCCGAAGACGTATCGGCCACGCGGTTGGGCTTGGGCGCCAGCCACACCGCCATCGCCGCCAGCGAGAAGGAGATCGCGGCCATCATGAAGATGTGGTTGGTGGCCAGCATCACGGCCTGGTTCTGCACCGTCTGCACCAGCGAGCCGGTGGCTTGGTCGGCTGTCATGCCGGAGGCGGTCATGGTGTTGACCGCATCGCCGGCGCGATCCACCAGACCGGCCAGTTCGGCGCGGAAGTAGGTGGTGTCGTTTTCCCAGCTGGTGTTGACGATGGAGGTCGCAATCGCGCCGGACATGGTGCGGCAGAAGCTCATCAGGCCGGCCGCCGAGGCGGTCTCTTCCTCGTTCACGCTAGCCAGCGCCAGGCCGGTCAGCGGCACGAAAAACAGCGGCATGCCGATGCCCTGCAGGAACAGCGGCCAGCCGATCTGGAAGATCGTCATGTCGGTGGTGTTGAAGGCGCGCACGAAGGTCATCAGCCCCAGCCACACCACGCCGATGCAGACCAGCTTGCGGCCGTCGACCTTGGCCGACATCTTGGCCACGAAGGGCGCAGTCATCACCGCCAGGATGCCGGTCAGCGCTGAGACGCAGCCCGACCAGGTGGCGGTATAGCCCATATAGCCTTGCAGCCACAGCGGCGTCAGCACCACCGAGCCGAAGAAGGCGCCGAAGGCCAGGCAGATGGTCGTCACGCTGGCCGAGAAGCCGCGGTGGCGGAACACCCGCAGGTCAACCACCGGGTTGCGCTCGGTCAGCTCCCAGATCAGGAAGGCAATGAAGAACACCACCGCGATCACGGCCAGCACCACGATCTCGGTGGAGGCGAACCAGTCCTTCTCCTTGCCTTCGTCGAGCATGTATTGCAAGGCCGCGACCCACACGATCATCAGCAACAGGCCGATGCGGTCAATGGGCAGCTTGGTGGTCTTGCTCTCGAAGGGCTTCAACATGCGCCAACCGAGCCAGCCGCACACCAGCGCCACCGGCACGTTGATCCAGAAGATGTAGGGCCAACTGTACTGGTCGCACAGCACGCCGCCCAGCACCGGGCCCGCAATCGGCGCCACCAGCGTGGTCATGGCCCACAGGCCGATGGCGGCAGGCGCCTTCTCTTTCGGGAAGATACGCAGCAGCAGGGTTTGCGAGAGCGGCATCAGCGGGCCGCCGGCCAGGCCTTGCAGGATGCGGAACAGCACCAGCATGCCCAGCGAGTTGGCCAGGCCGCACAGCGCCGAGAACAGGCCGAACAGCACCATTGAGGTGATGAACACGCGCACCGTGCCAAAGCGATTGGCCAGCCAGCCGGTCAGCGGCACGGTGATAGCCTCGGCCACCGCATAGGAGGTGATGACGTAGGTGCCCTGGCTGGTGGACGAGCCGAGGGCGCCGGCGATGTGCGAGACCGAGACGTTGGCGATCGTCGTGTCCAGCACCGCGATAAAGTTGGCGGCCGCCAGCAGGATGCCGGCGCCGAACAGTTGGCCGCCCGACAGCTTGCCCGGCTCGGCCGAGGGCGCCGGAGCCGGTAGTGCGCCGGCGTCTGCGCTAACAGTGGATGACATGGGAAACCTCTTCTTGAGTCGTCTTGTGCCGGATACGGATTACAGCGCTGCGGCCTTGGCGTCGCCGTTCTGCGCGGTCTTCTGCTGCGGCTGCTGAGCATCGCCGGCCTGAATCTGGCCGCGGGTATCGATCTCGACCATCATCGACAGGCCCACCGACAGCGGACGCTGCGCCAGTTCCTTCGGATCGATGGACACGCGCACCGGCAGGCGCTGCACCACCTTGATCCAATTGCCGGTGGCGTTTTGCGCCGGGATCACCGCGAAGGCCGAACCGGTGCCGCCGGACAGACCCGTCACCACGCCGTGGTATTCCACCGAGTTGCCGTAGATGTCGGCGGTCATGGTCACCGGCTGGCCGATCTTGACCTTGGTCAGCTGGCCTTCCTTGAAGTTGGCGTCCACGTGCATCTGCTGCAGCGGCACCACGGAGAGCAGGTTGGCGCCGGTCTGCACGCGCTGGCCGACCTGCACCTGGCGACGCGCCACCACGCCGTCCACCGGGGCGCGCAGCACGGTGCGCTCCAGATCCAGCTTGGCCTGGTCGCGCTTAGCGCGGGCCAGTACGACTTCGGGGTTGTTGTCGACGGTGGTGTCGGCGGTCAGCACGGTGCTGGCCTTCTGCGCGCCGATGGTCGCCTTGGTGTTGGCGCGCGACTGCACTTCGCCGGCTTCGGCCGCCTTCAGGTTGGCCTGGGCGTTGAGCATGGCGGTGCGGGCGTTGGAGAGTTCTTCACCGGACACCGAGCCCGACTTCGACAACGCTTCGCGGCGCTGCAGATCGATTTCGGCGCGCTTCACATCGGCCTGGGCCGACAGCAGCTGGGCGGCTGCGCGCTTTTGTTCGGCTTCACGCGCCAGCACCTGCGCGGCGAGACCCGCGTCGTTGGCGAAGAAGCCCTTCACGCGGCGCTCGGTGCGGTCGAGGTCGGCTTCGGCCTGGGCCAGCGCCAGCCTGGCATCGGCGTCGTCGATCGCCACCAGCACGTCGCCCTTCTTGACGGCCTGGGTGTCGACCACCTTGACGTCGGCCACGATACCGTTGATGGCCGGGGTGACCACCGAGATCTCGGTGGCGGTGTAGGCGTTGTCGGTCTCGACGTAGCGCGAGCCGACCAGATACCAGTAGGCGCCGTAGCCGATGCCGACGATGGCGACCACGCCGCCGAAGATCGAGAACAGCTTCTTGCGCTTGGCCGTGGCCGCAGCCTTGGTGGCGGCTTCTTCACGTTGCTTTGCGGCGTCGTCCGCCATGGTGTGGGTTGCCTGGGAATCGCTGTGGGACATGATGATTAACCTTTCGCTTGCGTATCTGTTTGAGTGGCGGAGCCGATGTTGCCGCCGCCGTTGTCCTTGCCGGTGCCGCCTTGCTGGTCGCTGTAGCCGCCGCCCAGCGCGCGCACCAGCGCGACGTCGAGCGAGAACATGCACGAGCGCAGGTCGGAGAGCTGGCGCAGGTTGGTGATCAGCGTGTCCTGCGCGTTGAGTACATCCAGGTAATTGGCCAGGCCGCCGTTGTAGCGGTTGCTGACGATGCGGTATGCCTCTTCGGCGGCGTCGGCCGCGGCCTGGACTTTCTCAAGCCGGCCCGACAACGCCTTCTCGGAGACGCCGACGTCGGCCACGTCCTGCAGCGCCTGGGTGACGGCCTGGTCGTAGTTGGCCACGGCCTCGTCATAGCCGGCGCTGGCCGAACGGAACTGGCCGCGCAGGCGGCCGCCGTTGAAGATCGGCAGCGAGATGGCGGGGCCGATGCTGCCGATGTCGGAGCCGCGGCTGGTCAGCAGGTCGATGCCCAGCGACTGGAAGCCGAAGTAGGCCTTCAGGTTGACGTTGGGATAGAAAGCGGCGCGCACCACCTTGATCTGCTTGCCGGCGGCTTCGGCGCGCAGGCGCGCGGCCACGATGTCGGGGCGGCGGCCCAGCAGGTTCACCGGCAGCTCGGCGGGCAGGGCGAACGGCTTGCTCAGGTCGATCTTGGGACGCACCAGCAGCAGGCCGCGGTCAGGGCCGGCGCCGGCCAGCGCGGCCAGCTTGTTGCGCTGGAGCGCGATGGATTCGTCGGTGGCCTTGAGGTCGGCTTCGGCCATGGCGCGACGCGCTTCCATCTGCTTGACCGAGCCGCGAGTCTCCAGGCCGTTGGCGAAGCGCTGGTTGAACAGGTCCAGCGAATCCACGCGCACCTTCAGCGCGGCTTCGTTGGTGTCGCGCTGGGCGTACAGGTGTTCCAGCTCGGCGTAGGCCGAGGCGATCGAGGTGGCCAGCGTGATGCGGGCCTGCGCGGCGTCGGCGCGCGCGGCCTCCAGTTCGGAGGTGGCGGCGGCCAGCGCGGCGCGGTTCTTGCCCCAGAAGTCGATCTCGTAGCTGAAGTCCAGCGTGGCGCGGGTTTCGTTGTTGTAGTCCTTGGGCACATATTCAGCCGGCATGCCGTTGTTATAGGACTGCTTCATGTGATCCAGCGAGGCGTTGGCGCTGATCTCGGGATACAGGGCCGCGCCTTGCTGCTGGGCCGCACCTTCGGCCTTGAGCAGGCGCGCCTTGGCTGCCGCCATCGAGGGCGAGCCCTTGAGGGCGTCGTCCATCAGGGCGTTCAACTGGTCGTCGCCATAGACCTTCCACCAGGCGTCGGTCGGCCAGGCGGCCTGCGGTGCGGTGGCGGCCAGCAGCTGGCCGCTTTGGTAGGCGTCGATGGATTTCGGTTCGGCGCGCGGGCCGAGATCGGTGAAAGAGGCGCAGCCGGCCAGCACGGCGGCCGCCAGGGCGATCGCCGATGCCGTCGCAACCGGGCGCAGCGGCAGCGCGCGCAGGGCGGCGGCAACGCCGCTCCTGGCCGGGTCGGAGCCGTCGTGGGCGGGAGAGGAATGATTGTTCATGGTCGTGGATGAGGAAGAAAAATCACGTTTCAAAACTGTACAGTTCAGTATAGTATTGAGAAATCGGAATAGTCAAGAAGGATTGCGAGAAATTACTCGTCTTTATGCGGCGTAGCAGCAACAGCGATTTTTTGACAGGAAAATGACTTGATTTGGCGGCTTTGGATGGCATCTCCGCCTATAATCACGGTCACATCGCCATGCCGCCGGGAAATGACCCGTCAGAATTGACAAACCGGCAGCATCGGCCGCAAAGACAGAATTGAACGCAGTCGTAGCAAGACGCACCCAGGAAACCAGGCATGCGCAAGAAAAGTGAGGAACGCCGCCAGGCGATGATCGACATCGCCGGCGAGGTATTCAACGAGATCGGCTTCGAGGGCGCCTCGATGGCCGAGATCGCCGCCCGCATCGGCGGCTCCAAGGCAACGCTGTACAACTACTTCAGCTCGAAGGAGGAAATCTTCGTCGAGGTGATGATGAAGCAGGTCGGCTGCCAGTTCGAGCCGGCCTTCGAGGAACTGAGCGACGGCGACGACGTGCGCCAGGGTTTGCTGCGGCTGGGGCATCGCTATCTGGCGATCGTGCTCAAGCCCGAGGTGGTGGCGGTCAAACGCCTGGCGATGTATTACGCCGGCAAGTCCGAGCTCGGCCCCATGCTCTACGAGCGCGGTCCCAAGCGCGGCTGGACGCGCATCGCCGACTTTCTGAAGCGGAAGATGGAGCAGGGCAAGCTGCATACAGGCGACGCCTGGATCGCCGCGCTGCAGTTCCGCTCGCTGGTGGAAGCGGAATGGATGGATGTGCGCATGCTCAACGTCGTCACCGAGCTGTCGCCCGAGCAACTGCAGGCTTCGGTCGAGCGCGCGGTGGACGCCTTCATGTATCTCTATCAGCCGCGCTGAACGGAGACGGTCTGCGGATTCGCCGCTGCGCAGGAATCAGCCAGCGATCAACAAAAAAAGCCCGGCATCGTGATGATGCCGGGCTTTCTTTTTGCGCGATGCCAACGTCGCGCGCGGCGAAGCGACTCAGCGCTGGTGCGCCAGCTTGCCTGCCGAATAGGTGGCCGCGATGGTGCGGTCGTCGCCCAGGATGGCCAGCGCGAACAGCTGCTCTTCCAGGCTGTCGGTGGTGGCGCTGCGGCGCGCCAGCAGCGGGGTGGCCTGCGGATCCAGCACGATGAAGTCGGCGTCGCAGCCCGGCGCGAAGTTGCCGATGGTGCCTTCCAGCTGCAGCGCGCGGGCGCCGCCCAGCGTCGCCAGGTAGAACATGCGCGCCGCCGGCAGGTAGGTGCCGCCCATGCGGCCGACCTTATACAACTCATTCATGGTTTGCAGCATCGAGAAGCTGGTGCCGCCGCCAACGTCGGTGGCCAGCGACAGCGGCACGCGCGCGCGGTCGGCATTGGGGAAGTCGAA
Organism: Herbaspirillum sp. LeCh32-8; assembly: GCF_017814915.1. Taxonomy (GTDB): domain Bacteria; phylum Pseudomonadota; class Gammaproteobacteria; order Burkholderiales; family Burkholderiaceae_D; genus Herbaspirillum. The sequence continues at coordinate 224,500 of NZ_JAGIPZ010000007.1, forward strand.
CAGGCCGCTGCCCAGGAACAGGTTGGAGGTCGGGCAGATCGTGGCTGCCGACTGCGTGGCCGCCATGCGCGCGCGGTCTTCATCATCCAGCCAGATGCAGTGCGCATACAGCGCGCGCTTGCGCATCAGTCCGTACTGGTCGTACACGTCGAGGTAGCTGCGGGCGTCGGGATACAGCTCCTTCACCCATTTCACTTCATCGGTGTTCTCGGCCACGTGGGTCTGGATGTAGGCGTCCGGATATTGCGCGGCCAGTTCGCCGGCCAGCTTCATCTGCTCGTGCGTCGAGGTCGGCGCGAAGCGCACCGTGATGGCGTAGTGCTGGCGGCCCTTGTTGTGCCAGCGCTTGATCAGCTCCTCGCTCTCGCGCACGCCGGTCTCGGCGGTGTCGCGCAGGAAGTCGGGGGCGTTGCGATCCATCAGGCACTTGCCGGCCACCATGCGCAGGTTGCGCTTGTGGCTGGCGGCGAAGAAGGCGTCCACCGATTGCGGATGCACGGTGCAGTAGACCGCCGCGCTGGTGGTGCCGTTGCGCAGCAGCTCGGCCAGGAAGAAGTCGGCGACCTCGCCGGCGTGCTCGGGGTTCTCGAAACGGCGCTCAGCCGGGAAGGTGTAGTTCTCCAGCCAGGGCAAGAGGCCGGGGGCCGGCGAGCCGATGATGTCGGTCTGCGGATAGTGGATGTGGGTGTCGACGAAGCCGGGGCAAATGATCTTGTCGCGCAGGTCCTGCACCTCCAGCCCGGCCGGGACGGAGGCGATCAGCTGCGAGTAGTCACCGGCGGCCTTGACCTTGCCGTCTTGCACCAGCAGTAGGCCGTCGCCATGCCATTGCGTGGCATGTTCGTCGAAGGCCGGGTCGTTGGTGAAGTGCAGCAGGCTGGCGCGGTAGGCTTGCGTGGATGTGCTCATGGTGTTTCCTCAATGCTGGCCGCCGCGCGCAGGGGGCAATATGCGTGAGGGCGCGCGGGCGGCGTCGATTCTATGGTCATCATACCGGAGGCGTAGCGGCGCCTTCCGGATGGATGGGGTGAAGCGGAATCGGAACGAGGATCCGGCTGCGCCGGAAAGGGCGGGAGCGCCGTGTTGCATCGGCGCGGTCGTCTTGTCCGGAGGGATCCTCGGGGTGACGGCAGGGTCTTCCTTAGCCTCTGCCGTCCAGCAAGTGTGTGGCGAGCGCAGGTGGAAACTTGTTGCGGGCGGGCTGGTGCTGTGGCTGTATGAGGCGCAGCTCCCACAGCTGCATCAGCTGGGCCACCACGGCGATGGCGATGCTGGAAGGCTCCTTGCCGTAGATGCCGGGAATGCCGATGGGGCAGGTCATGCGGTTGAGCTGCTCTTGCGTAAATCCACGGTCGGCCAGGCGATGCTCGAACTGCTTGCGCTTGGTGTACGAGCCGATCAGGCCGAACCAGCCGACGTCGCCGTGCGCCGCATCCCGCTTCAGGATGCGTTCGGTCAGTTGCTGGTCGAGGGCGTGGCTGTGGGTCATCACGAGATAATACGCGCCCGGCTCGGCCATGTCGACCGCGGCATTGGGCACGTCGGTGGCCTCCACCGTGATCTGCGGCGACAGTTGCTCCGGGAACATGTCTTCGCGCTCATCCACCCACAGCACGCGGCAGGGCAGGTTGGCCAGGACCTTCACGATCGCGGCGCCGACGTGGCCGGCGCCGAACAGCACTACCTGCGGCTGGTGCGCGCGGCACAGGTCGAGCAGCCAGCGGCGGCCGTAGGCGTCGCGCGTCACGTAGGTCTTGCGCACATCGCGAAACAGCGTGGCGTGCAGGCCATTGTCCGGTCCGCTCAAGTCGCAGGCCTCGCCGTCGGTTTCATACAACTGCACCGGCTCGGCACTGTCCAGCGGCAAGGCGCGCCAGACATCGGTGCCGCTGCGCCAATGGTTTTCCAGTTCCTTCCACACGCCGATGGCATCGACCCGTTCGAAGCTCAGGAATACCACGCCGCCGCAGCACTGCCCCAGGCTCGGGCCGAGCGCGATGCGTTCCAGCCGGCGCTGGGCCGGCAGCTGGGCGGCGTCGCCCTCCAGCATGGCGCGCGCGATCTGCGCCGCGCGCCACTCCAGGTGGCCGCCGCCGATGGTGTCGTACTGCTGGTCGGCGGTGTAGACCATGCGCGCGCCGGCCTCGCGCGGCGTCGATCCCTGGATTTCGGCCACCGTCACCAGCACCGCCGGGACGGACCTGTCCTGCAATTCCCGCAACGCGGCAAGCCATGTCGTCATGAATGCTCCTTGTCAGGTTCGCGTTGCGCTTACTGATTCACCGCGGCGGCGCGGACGGCGTCCACCGCATCGAGGATGGCCTCGCTGGTGGCCGGCGCGCGCAGCGGCGGGTTGACGCGATGTTCGCCCACGGCCGAGACCGCGTCGCGGATCGCCAGGAACACCGAGAACGGCAGCAGCAGCGGCGGCTCGCCGGTGGCCTTGGAGCGGTGGATGGTGTCGGACACGTTGCTGTTCTTGTACAGCTCGGTGCGGAAGTTGGCCGGGCAGTCCGAGATCGCCGGGATCTTGTAGGTCGACGGCGCGTGCGTCATCAGCTTGCCGTCCTTGTTCCACCACAGCTCTTCGGTGGTCAGCCAGCCCATGCCCTGGATGAAGCCGCCTTCCACCTGGCCGACGTCGATCGCCGGGTTCAGGCTTTCGCCGGAGTCGTACAGCAGGTCGGCCTGCAGCAGCTTCCATTCGCCGGTCAGGGTGTCGATGACCACCTCGGCCACCGCTGCGCCATAGGCGTAGTAGAAGAAGGGATGGCCGGTCATGCTCTTGGAGTCCCAGTGCACCTTGGGCGTCGAGTAGAAGCCGTCCGACCACAGTTGCACGCGTTGCAGGTAGGCCTGCATCACCAGATCGGCGAACGCCACCGACTGCTCGCCGGCGATGATGAGGCCGTCGGCGAAACGCACCTCTGCCGCGTCCGCGTCGAAACGCTTGGCCGCCACCTGCGCCAGGCGCGCGCGGATCTGCAGCGCCGCGTCCTGCGCCGCTTTGCCGTTCAGGTCGCTGCCGGTAGAGGCGGCGGTGGCCGAGGTGTTGGCCACCTTGCTGGTGTCGGTGGCGGTGCAGCGCACGCGCTCCAGCGGCAGGCCCAGCGCGTTGGCCACCACCTGCGCCACCTTGGTGTTCAGGCCCTGGCCCATTTCGGTGCCGCCGTGGTTCACCAGCACCGAGCCGTCGGTGTAGACGTGCACCAGCGCGCCGGCCTGGTTCAGGTGCGGCACGTTGAAGGAGATGCCGAACTTCACCGGCGTCAGCGCCATGCCTTTCTTCAGCACGGTGTTGTTGGCGTTGAACTCGATGATGGCGCGGCGTCGCGCCTGGTAGTCGCTGGTGCGTTCCAGCTGGTCGACCAGGCCGTGGATGACGTTGTCTTCCACCTTCTGTCCGTAGTGGGTGACGTTGCGCGCATCCGGACCTTCGGCGTCGCTCAGGCCGTAGAAGTTGGCGCGGCGCACCTCCAGCGCATCACGGCCCAGGTTGCGGGCGATCTCGTCGACGATGTACTCAATGGCGATCGCACCCTGCGGGCCGCCGAAGCCGCGGAAGGCGGTGTTGGATTGGGTGTTGGTCTTGCCGCACATGGCGTGGATCTCCACGTCCGACAGGTAGTAGGCATTGTCGAAGTGGCACACCGCGCGGGTCGCGACCGGGCCCGACAGGTCGGCCGAGAAGCCGGCGCGCGAGACCATGTCGATCTTCGCGGCCAGGATGCGGCCGTTGTCGTCGTAGCCGATTTCGTAGTCGTAGGCGAAGCAGTGACGCTTGCCGGTGACGATCATGTCGTCGTCGCGGTCGGCGCGCAGCTTGATCGGGCGGCGCAGGCGCACCGCCGCCACCGCGGCCGCGCAGGCCCACAGCGCCGATTGCGATTCCTTGCCGCCGAAGCCGCCGCCCATGCGGCGGCATTCCACCAGCACGTCGTGCGAGGCTACATGCAGCACGTGGGCGATGTGGTGCTGCATCTCGCTGGGGTGCTGGGTCGAGCAATAGACGTGCATGCCGCAGCCTTCCTTGGGGATGGCGTACGAGATCTGGCCTTCGAGATAAAACTGCTCCTGGCCGCCGACGTCGAACTTGCCTTGCAGCCTGTGCGGCGCTTTGGCGAACGCCTCGGCCGGCGTACCGCGCGTGAGGTGCATCGGCGGCAGCACATAGGACTTGGCCGCATGCGCGGCGCGCGGGGTCAGGATCGGTTCCAGCTCCTCGTAGTCGATGACCGCCTGCCGTGCGCCGCGGCGTGCGTTGTCGTGGCTGTCGGCGATCACGATGAAGATCGGCTGGCCCACGTACTGCACCAGGCCGTCGGCCAGCACCGGGTCGTCGTGGATGATGGCGCCGCACTGGTTCTCGCCGGGGATGTCGTCGGCGGTGAATACCGCCACCACGCCGGGCGAAGCCTTGACCTTGGACAGATCGATGGCGCGAATCTTCGCGTGGGCCTTTTGCGACAGGCCCAGTGCCGCGTGCAGCGTGCCTTGCAGTTCGACGATGTCGTCGGTGTAGGTGGCTTCGCCGGTCACGTGCAGCATCGCCGACTCGTGCGGATGCGGCTTGCCGACCTCGGCCCAACCGGTGGGCGGCAGCGTCAGCTTGGACATGAATTCTTCGGTTTGCTTGTTCATTGCGTTCTCCTGCTCATTCTTCAGACGTACTCACCACGTTCACGCGGCCGCGAAGGCGCGCACCGATTCGCTGGCCAGCGGGGCATCGGGGCGGGTCTCCAGCCAGTAGCGGTACAGCAGGTTCTGCGCAGTGCGCAGGCGGTAGCCGGAGGTGGCGCGCATGTCGGACAGCGGCGCGTAGTCCTGCGTCATGGCGGCCATGGCGGCGCGCACGTTGTCTTCGCTCCACTCCTGGCCGTTGAGGACGGCCTCGGCGTTGGCAGCGCGCTTGGGCGTGGCGGCCATGCCGCCGTAGCACATGCGGGCCTCCTTGACGCGGCCGCCCTCGAGCGTGAAGGCGAAGGCGGCGCATACCGCCGAGATGTCCTGGTCGAAGCGCTTGGAGAGTTTGTAGACGCGGAACTCCACGTTAGCGCGCGGCAGCGGAATGCGCACCGCCTGCACGAACTCGTTGGGCAGGATGGCCGATTTTTGATAGGCGATGTAGAAGTCTTCCAGCGGCATCACGCGCTGGCCGTCCACGCCGTACAGCACGATCTGCGCGCCCAGCGCGATCAGCCACGGCATCGAGTCGCCGATGGGCGAACCGTTGGCGACGTTGCCGCCCAGCGTGCCGGCATTGCGCACCGGCATCGAGGCGAAGCGCTGCCATAGTTCGGACAGCTCTTGCGGATAGTGCTTGTTGATCTCGCCGTAGGCCTGCTCCAGCGAAATGCCGGCGCCGATCTCCAGGAAACCGTCGGCCTCGCGCATGGCGCGCAGCTCTTCCACCTGGCCGATGTAGAGGATGTCGCCTAGATCGCGCATATGCTTGGTGACCCACAGGCCGACGTCGGTGGAGCCGGCCAGGATGCGGGCCTTGGGCAGGTCGTTGCGCAGCCGGGCCAGTTGCGCCAGCGTGCGCGGGGCGTGGAAGGTCTGGCCGTTGTGGGTGACCGCCAGCGGTTCTTCGCGGCGCATGCCGCGCAGCGCCTGGGTCACCTGTTCGCGATCAAAATCGACTGCCGGCAGCTGGCCCATGCGGCGCGCCGCATCCACGATGGGGCGGTAGCCGGTGCAGCGGCACAGGTTGCCGGAGAGGGCGTCGTCGATCTCGCGCTTGCTGGGTTCGATGCCGTCCTTGTCATGCTTCAGGTACAGGCCCCACAGCGACATCACGAAGCCCGGCGTGCAGAAGCCGCACTGCGAGCCGTGGCATTCCACCATGGCTTGCTGCACCGGGTGCAGGCAGCCGTCGGGCTGCTTCAGGTCTTCCACGGTGAACAGCGCGCGGCCGTCCAGCGTGGGCAGGAACTGGATGCAGGAGTTGACGGTTTTCAGCTCCAGCGCATCGCCGCGCAGCTCGCCGACCACCACGGTGCAGGCGCCGCAGTCGCCTTCGGCGCAGCCTTCCTTGGTGCCGGTGCAGTGCAGGTCTTCGCGCAGGTGCTGCAGGACGGTGCGGGTGTTGGACAGGCCTTCGGCCTGGCGGATTTCGCCGCGGTAATAGAACTGGACGGGGCGTTGGGACGCGCAATTCGATTCGGACATGTCTCTGCTCTGGTAAATGTACAAAAAGATACGTACAAGATTTAGGGTGCTTAGAGCATGTTGCTTGCTCTATGGCACGCTCCAGGGCTGATCGTGGGGCGCACTCTTATTATTCGATCCGGCAGGAAGCGCGGGTTCCCCCTGTTACGCCTGCAATGGATCTTTTTTTCTGCTTCCTGCCTTGCCGCTTCTTCAACGGCTTCTCCAATGGAAACCTATTCAAGAAACGTGCCGGGGTCCTCAAAGGATGGAACTGATTGTCGCCGTCGTTTTGTGGAAAACGATTGTCCAATTCCATCTTTTGACAATCCCGGGATGCGCCTGCGCAAGGCCTGCGCATCCCGAACCTGCAATTTACCTCTTTTCCCGCGTCCTCATTCGCCCAGATACACCAGCTTGAAGAGGAAGATCGCGGCGATGATCCAGATGATCGCCGACACATCCTTCACGCGGCCGGTCAACAGCTTCAGGCCGGCATAGCTGATGAAGCCCAGCGCCAAGCCGTTGGCGATCGAGTAGGTGAAGGGCATCACCAGCGCGGTGATCACCGCCGGCACGCATTCGGTGGTGTCTTCCCAGTCGATGTGGACCAACTCGCGCACCATCAGGCAGGCCACGAAGAACAGCGCCGGTGCGGTCGCATATGCCGGCACCACGCCGGCCAGCGGCGCGATGAACAGGCACAGCAGGAACAGCAGGGCGATCGCCACTGCGGTCAGGCCGGTGCGCCCGCCCGCCTGCACGCCGGCTGCGCTTTCAATATACGCAGTGGTGCTGGAGGTGCCAAGCAGGGAGCCGGCGACGATGGCGGTGCTGTCGGCCATCAGGGCCTTGTTCAGGCGCGCCATCTTGCCCTCCTTCATCAGGCCGGCGCGGGTGGCCACGCCCATCAGCGTGCCGGTGGCGTCGAACAGCTCAACCAGGAAGAACACCAGCACCACGTTCAGCAGGCCCATCGACAGCGCGCCCTTGACGTCCAGCTGCAGGAAGGTCGGCGCCACCGACGGTGGCGCGGCGAACACGCCGTTGAAGTGGTTGCCGCCGAACAGGAAGGACAGCACGGTCACCAGCAGGATGCCGATCAGCAGCGCGCCGCGCACCTTCAGCTTGTCCAGCGCCACGATCACCAAAAAGCCGATGATGGCCATCACCGGCGCCGGCTGGTGCAGGTCGCCCAAGGTGACGAAGGTGGCCGGGTTGGCGGCGATGATGCCGGAGCTCTTGAGCGAAATGATCGCCAGGAACAGGCCTATCCCTGCGGGAATGGCCATGCGCAGCGACACCGGAATGCTCTTGATGATCATCTCGCGGATGCGCAGCACGCTCACGATCAGGAACAGGCAGCCCGAGATCAGCACCGCGCCCAGCGCGGCCTGCCACGGGAAGCCCATGCCCTTGACCACGGCGTAGGCGAAGTAGGCGTTCAGGCCCATGCCCGGTGCCAGGCCGATCGGGTAGTTGGCGTACAGGCCCATGATCAATGTGCCCACGGCGGCGGCCACGCAGGTGGCGACGAATACCGAATCCTTGGGCATGCCGGCATCGCCCAGGATGGAAGGGTTGACGAAGATAATGTAGGCCATCGTCAGGAAGGTGGTCAGGCCTGCCAGCAGTTCGGTGCGGACGGTGGTGCCGTTCTCGCTGAGTTTGAAGTACTTGTCTAGCGGGTTCATTCTTGGTTGTCTCCGTTTGGTCCTTTTTTATACGCCGGAAAACTTGCACGGTGGCGAGTCGGGCAAAAAATGGGCGTTCTGGCTTTGTGCGTATTGGTTGCAGCGTACGTAATGTCTTCCAATTTCATGGCGTGGAGTAAGTAGGGGAGATATAGCCACTATAAACATATGGTTATATGCGTATATGGCCCTTAAAAAGGGCTTGTGGCAAGGGTTTTGGTGCGGTGCATTGTGGGTGTTCTGGTATGGAATCTTATTCTTTGGGGTGGAGTGTTGGCGAATGTTGTCATTGTGACTTGAAATCTTGCTTGGTGCTGCTGGGTTGCGGTGTTGCTTTGGTGTTGTGTTGTGTTGTGTTGTGTTGTGTTGTGTTGTGTTGGTTTGGCTCGGCTTGGCTTGGCTAGGGTAGTCTGGTCTTGCTGCGTGCCGATGTACTGGGTCGGTGCTTTTCTTTCTCCGGTCGGAACGGAGCGCCGGGGGCGGCCCGGCAGCCGCTCACTTTTCTTGCTCCGCCAAGAAAAGTAAGCAAAAGAAGGCGGCCCCTAAGTGCCAGCCCCTGCGGGGTTCCCGGCGGAGCGCGCTGAAAAATGGGCAAGGCAAAGTCGCTGCGCTCCGGTTGCCTTGCTGATCCATTTTTCACCACGCTCCGCCGGCTGGCCCACAAGGGGAAATACCATCCTCCTCGCCTGCGGCATCGGGATTGAGGCTCGCCTGCGGCATCGCGCGACCTGTTCCTCGCCTGCGAAATCGCCTCTGCTTAGCTTCATCTTCGGCCTCGCGTGGTTTCAACTTCGCCTGCCGCTCGTTGGCATGTCGCTCGCCTGCGGCTTCAATGCGTTGGCTCGCTATCTGATGTAATCCGTCGTTCCTGCGAAAGCAGGAACCCAGCGTCGTTCGTTGCGATCCTTCAGCGCCGGCATCCATCACACACGTGTCACCAGCAGCCAATCCAGACTCGCCATCCACACAATTCGTCGCCCCTGCGAAAGCAGGGGCCCAGCGTCGTTCGTCGCGCTTCGTCGGTGCCCGCGTCCGTCACTCACGCTGCAGCAAACTTAATCACCAGCTCTGAAAACAGACCCGTCATCCCGGCGAAGGCCGGGATCCGGCGTCGTCATCCGCATCCCTCCGTCAGGCCTTGCTGACCGAACGGTTCCAGTAATCCGCCTGCGCATAGACCTCCTTCAGGTAGTCGATGAAGAAGCGCGTCTTGGCCGGCAGGTGCCGTTGCTGCGGGTACACCGCCATGATGTCGTAGTGGGGCAGGGCGTAGTCGTCCAGCACCGTCACCAGCTCGCCCGAGGCCAGCTGGGACTGGATCTCCCAGGTCGAGCGCCACGCCAGGCCCAGGCCTTCGCCGGCCCAGCGGTGCAGCAGTTCGCCGTCGTTGCAGTCGAGGTTGCCTTGCACCTTGACGATCACCGGCTTGCCGTTCTGTTGGAAATACCAGCCGCGCTGCTGGCCGCCCTGCAGGTTGAAGGCCAGGCAGTTGTGCTGGGCCAGGTCGTCCAGCGTCTTGGGCATGCCGTTCCTGTGCAGGTATTCCGGCGAGGCGCAGACCACGCGGCGGTTGCTGGCCAGGCGCACGGCGACGAAGCTGGGCTCGATGGCGCCGCCGATGCGAATGCCCAGGTCGTAGCCTTCGCGCACCAGGTCGACCACGCGGTCGGTGAGGTTGAAGGAGATCTGTACCTCCGGGTGCGCGGCCAGGAAGGCCGGGGCATGCGGCGCCACGTGCAAGCGGCCGTAGGCGGCCGGGGTGGAAACCACCAGGTGGCCGGTGGCCTTGTGGCGGCCCTCGGCGATGCTCTTTTCGGCCGTCTCCATTTGCTCCAGCAGCTTGCGGCAGTGGTCGAGGAACACGCTGCCCTGTTCGGTCAGCGTCAGATGGCGCGTGGTCCGGTGCATCAGCTTGGTGCCAAGGCGCTTTTCCAGCGCGTCGATGCGCCGGCCCATCATCACCGGCGTTACCTGTTCTTCCAGCGCGGCCGCCGCCAGGCTGCCTTTGTCGACCACGGAAACAAAGGCTTCAATCTGTTTGAGTTTGTCCATAATCCGATCTCATTCGATACTTTGGATATGTTTCCATACTTTTGGTCGGTAATAAACAGATTTTTAATGTTCTTATCAAGCGAAATTGTAGCGACTAGGATTTGCTCCAGACATCAGCGAACGGCGTGTCACGGTATCCCACCGGGGCCGGCGCCGCCACCTTACAGGCAATTCTGGAGAACAACATGGCAAAGATGAGAGCAGTCGACGCAGCGGCCTACGTGCTGGAAAAGGAGGGCTGCCTGCAGGCCTTCGGCGTGCCGGGCGCGGCGATCAACCCGTTTTACTCGGCTTTGAAGCGCCACGGCGGCATCAAGCATATTCTGGCGCGCCACGTCGAAGGCGCTTCCCACATGGCCGAGGGTTATACCCGCGCCAAGGCCGGCAACATCGGCGTGTGCATCGGCACCTCGGGCCCGGCCGGCACCGACATGATCACCGGCCTCTACTCGGCCCAGGCTGACTCCATCCCCATCCTGTGCATCACCGGCCAGGCGCCGCGCGCCCGCCTTTACAAGGAAGACTTCCAGGCGGTCGACATCGAGTCCATCGCCAAGCCCGTCACCAAGTGGGCCGTCACCGTGCGCGAGCCGGCGCTGATCCCGCGTGTATTCCAGCAGGCCTTCCACCTGATGCGCTCGGGCCGTCCCGGCCCGGTGCTGATCGACATGCCCTTCGACGTACAGATGGCCGAGATCGAGTTCGATCCCGACACTTATTCGCCGCTGCCTGTCTACCGCCCGTCGGCCACCCGCGCCCAGATCGAGAAGGCGCTGGCGATGCTGAACGAATCCGAACGTCCGCTGCTGACCATCGGCGGCGGCGTGGTCAACGCCGACGCCGCCGCGCTGGCCGTGGAGTTCGCCGAGCTGACCGGCGTGCCGGTCATCCCCACGCTGATGGCCTGGGGCGCGATCCCTGACGACCACCCGCAGATGGCCGGCATGGTCGGCCTGCAGACCAGCCACCGCTACGGCAACGCCACCATGCTGGCGTCCGACTTCGTGCTGGGCATCGGCAACCGCTGGGCCAATCGCCACACCGGTTCGGTGGACGTGTTCACCAAGGGCCGCAAGTTTGTCCACGTCGACATCGAGCCGACCCAGATCGGCCGCGTGTTCGGCCCCGACTACGGCATCGTCAGCGACGCCGGCGCGGCGCTGAAGCTGTTCGTCGAGGTGGCGAAGGAACTGAAGGCGGCCGGCCGCCTGCCGGATCGCTCGGCCTGGCTGGCCGAATGCCAGCAGCGCAAGAAGACCATGCTGCGCCGGACCAGCTTCAATGAAACGCCGGTCAAGCCGCAGCGCGTGTACGAAGAGATGAACCGCGCCTTCGACCGCGACACCTGCTACGTCGCCACCATCGGCCTGTCGCAGATCGCCGCCGCGCAATTCCTGCACGTCTACAAGGATCGCCACTGGATCAACTGCGGCCAGGCCGGCCCGTTGGGCTGGACCATCCCCGCCGCGCTGGGCGTGGTGGCGGCCGATCCCAAGAAGAAGGTGGTCGCCATCTCCGGCGACTATGACTTCCAGTTCATGATCGAAGAGCTGGCCGTGGGCGCGCAGTTCAACCTGCCTTACCTGCATGTGCTGGTGAACAACTCCTACCTTGGCCTGATCCGCCAGGCGCAGCGCGGCTTCGACATGGACTACTGCGTGCAGCTGGCGTTCGAGAACGTCAACGCGCCGGAGCTGAACGGCTACGGCGTGGACCACGTCGCCGTGGTCGAAGGCCTGGGCTGCAAGGCCATCCGCGTGACCGACCCCAACGCCATCCAGGACGCCTTCGCCCAAGCTAAGCGCCTGATGAACGAGTATCGCGTGCCGGTGGTGGTGGAGATCATCCTCGAGCGCGTCACCAACATCGCCATGGGCACCGAGATCGACGCCATCAACGAGTTCGAGGAACTGGCCACCAAGCCGGAGCACGCACCGACCGCCATCAGCCTGCTGGACTGAACCCGCACGCTGCCTTCGCGCCGATCCGAAGAGGAGACAAAAGTCGCCGGCAAGAGCGACGCCCTGGCGATACTCGGATACTTGTCGTCCTGACGAAGGTCAGGACCCAGTGTCGTTGAGCTGCCCGTGGATCGCGACGCAAGCCACTGGATCCCGGCCTGCGCCGGGATGACGATGAAATGAATGGATGGATCTGATTGCCCATAAGGAATGACATGACCAAACTCGCCGCCAACCTCACCATGCTGTTCACCGAACAGCCGTTCCTGGAACGCTTCAAGGCCGCCGCCGATGCCGGCTTCAAGGCCGTGGAGTTTCTGTTCCCGTACGCCTTCGACGTCGAACAGATCGCGCAGCAACTGCGCGCCAACAGGCTGCAGCTGGTGCTGCACAACCTGGCGGCCGGCAACTGGGACGCCGGCGAGCGCGGCATCGCCTGCCATCCCGAGCGCGTGGCCGAGTTCCGCGCCGGCGTCGACGAGGCGATCCGCTATGCACGCGCGCTGGAAGTGCCGCAGCTGAACTGCCTGGTCGGCATCCTGCCCAACGGCGTCTCGCGCGAAGCCGCCCGCGAAACCCTGGTCGGCAACCTGAAGTACGCCGCCGGCAAGTTGAAGGAGCACGGCATCCGTCTGCTGATCGAGCCGATCAACAGCTTCGACATCCCCGGCTTCTTCCTGAATACGACCAAACAGGCGGTGGAGCTGATCCTGGCCACCGGCTCGGACAACCTGTTCGTGCAGTACGACATCTATCACATGCAGCGCATGGAGGGCGAGCTGGCCAACACCATCAAGGCCAATCTTTCGCTGATCGGCCACGTGCAGCTGGCCGACAACCCGGGCCGCTTCGAACCCGGCACCGGCGAGATCAACTATCGCTACCTGTTCCGCTTCCTCGATGAGATCGGCTACGCCGGCTGGATCGGCTGCGAGTACAAGCCGCGCGCCGGGACCAAGGAGGGGCTCGGCTGGATCAAGGAACACGGCCTCTGATCGCGGGCGGCAGAACGTCTCCAGCGGCGTTGCTTCGCCTTGCCGTGCTGAAGCACTGTCTGCGGCGGCGCGCCTTGCCGGCGACGCTCTGCCTCCCGCGATCTCCAAGGCCTTTTTGGAAATTTTTATACATAAAGGAGAAATAGCATGGCAAAAGTCGGATTCATCGGCCTGGGCATCATGGGCGCACCGATGGCGGAAAACCTGCAGAAGGGCGGCCACAAGCTCTACCTGCACGACCAGAAAAACCCGCCGGCGGCACTGCTGGAAGGCGGCGCCACGGTTTGCACCTCGGGCGCGGAAGTCGCCAAGCGCGCCGACATCGTGATCGTCATGGTGCCGGACACCCCGCACGTGGAAGCGGTGCTGTTCAGCGAGAAGGGCGTGGCCGAAGGCCTGTCGGCCGGCAAGATCGTGGTCGACATGAGCTCGATCTCGCCGATCGCCACCAAGGGCTTCGCGCAAAAGATCAACGCGCTGGGCTGCCAGTACCTGGACGCGCCGGTCTCGGGCGGCGAGGTCGGCGCCAAGGCGGCTTCGCTGACCATCATGGTCGGTGGCTCGGAGTCGGCCTTCAACGATGTGAAGCCCTTGTTCGAACTGATGGGCAAGAACATCACACTAGTCGGCGGCAACGGCGACGGCCAGACCACCAAGGTGGCCAACCAGATCATCGTCGCGCTGAACATCCAGGCCGTGGCCGAGGCGCTGCTGTTCGCCTCCAAGGCCGGCGCCGATCCGGCGCGCGTGCGCCAGGCACTGATGGGCGGCTTCGCCTCCTCGCGCATCCTGGAAGTGCACGGCGAGCGCATGGTCAAGCGTACTTTCAATCCGGGCTTCCGCATCGAGCTGCACCAGAAGGACCTGAACCTGGCCCTGCAAGGCGCCAAGCAACTGGGCATCAGCCTGCCCAACACCGCCGCCGCGCAGGAGCTGATGAACGCCTGCGCCGCCAACGGCATGAGCGGCCTGGACCACTCGGCGCTGTGCCGTGCGGTGGAGATCCTGTCCAACCACGAGATTGCCAAGGCATCCTGATCGGGCTTGCCGCGGCATGACAAACGTCGCCGGGTTCCTGCCTGCGCAGGAACGACGAGCAGGGGATCGGCTCGAGCAGTCGAAGGTTCCAGCCACCATCTTCGTGTCGTCCTGACGCAGGTCAGGACCCAGCGTCGTTCAGCATTGCGTCGAACCACGACGAAAGCCACCGGGTCCCCGCCTGCGCGGGGACGACGTGTTTTTGAGGCGCCCGTTTGCCTGCAGCACCTTTCCAACAACAACCAAAACCATTTTCCGGAGACCCACCATGCGCCGCCAACGCCAGGCCAAAATCGTCGCCACCCTCGGACCCGCCAGCGCCACCCCGCAGATGATCCGCGCGCTGTTCGAGGCCGGCGCCGACGTGTTCCGCTTCAACTTCAGCCACGGAACCCATGCCGACCACCAGGCGCGCTACCAGATCGTGCGCGAGGTGGAGCGCGAGATCGGCCGCCCGATCGCGGTGCTGGCCGACCTGCAAGGCCCCAAGCTGCGTATCGGCCAATTCGCCGACGGCAAGGTCACGCTGCTGCAGGGCCAGACCTTTACGCTGGATCGCGAGGCGCGGCCCGGCGACGGCAGCCGCGTCTGCCTGCCGCATCCCGAGCTGTTCGAGGTCATCACCGCCGGCCAGGCGTTGCTGCTGGACGACGGCAAGCTGCGCCTGCAGGTGGAGCACAGCGACGGCGCCCGCATCCGCACCCGCGTGGTCAACGCCGGCGTGCTGTCGGACCGCAAGGGCGTCAACGTACCCGACGCCGTGCTGCCGATTCCCGCGTTGACCGAGAAAGACCGGCGCGACCTGGCCTTTGCGCTGGACATGGGCGCCGACTGGATCGCGCTGTCCTTCGTGCAGCGACCGGAAGACGTGTTCGAGGCGCGCGGCCTGATCGGCAATCGCGCCGCCGTGTTGTCGAAACTGGAGAAGCCGGCCGCGCTGGACCGCCTGGACGAGATCGTGCAAGCCTCCGACGCCATCATGGTGGCGCGCGGCGACCTCGGCGTGGAGCTGCCGCCGGAGCAGGTGCCCGGCACGCAAAAGCGCATCCTGCGCGCCTGCCGCCAGCACGGCAAGCCCATCGTGATCGCCACCCAGATGCTGGAATCGATGATCACCGCGCCGGTGCCCACGCGCGCCGAAGTGTCGGACGTGGCCAGCGCCATCTACGACGGCTCGGACGCCGTGATGCTGTCGGCCGAATCGGCCAACGGCGCCTATCCGCTGCAGGCCGTGGCCATGATGGACCGCGTGATCGCCGAGGTGGAGCGCGATCCCTTGTATCGCAACATGCTGGACGCCCAGCACGAGGCGCCGCAACCCAACCGCTCCGACGCCATCTGCTCGGCGCTGCGCGACGTGGCCGGCATCGTCGGCGCCACCACCACCGTGACCTACACCAGTTCCGGCCACACCAGCCTGCGCGCCGCGCGCGAGCGACCGATGGCGCCGATCCTCTCGATCACCCCGCAACTGGCCACGGCGCGCCGCCTGGCCCTGGTGTGGGGCGTGCACTCCACCATCAGCGACCAGATCCACAACGAAAGCGAAATGGTCAGCGCCGCCTGCCAGACGGCGCTGAAAGAAGGCTTTGCCAAGCAGGGCGACCAGATCGCCATCACCGCCGGCATGCCCTTCGGGCAGCCGGGCAGCACCAATTTGCTGCGGTTGGCGGAGGTGTGGGGATAAATAAACGGAAGCGTCGCTGCGATGGATGCTTCTTGAACGGGCTGCGAGGGTGAAACCGCGCAGCCCGTTTTCATTGCCGTCTACTTCACCTGGCGGAAGCGATAGAAGTTGCCCGGTTCGACGAAGCGCACTTCCAGCCGGAGCGGCGTCGCCGAGAATCTGTCGTGGGCCAGTGTATGGCCATCAAAAGAAACGCCGTCCGCATCATAGGCGGCGCGGTAGTTGACGATCTTCGCTTGCAGGAAATGGATGCTGCCGTCGGGATCGCGACCCACGCCCAGGCAGGAGCCGAACAAGCTGGGCAGTTTGTAGATCCGGCCATCCTTGCGGGCGATCAGGTACACCGACATATGCCGCGATCCGGTGCCGCTGGTGGCGCCGATGCCTTCCACGCAGTAGTGGCCGGCGCTGCGATACAGCGTGGCGGTCCGCCCCAGGTCTTCCGGATAGACGCTCTCGCCTGGAAAGGCGAGGGCGTGCTTGAACTGGTATTGCTTTCCTTCGATGCGAATGCTGTGTGCTGGCGATACATTGATCTGGTCGCCGTCACCGGAAAAGAGCCGGTGCGGCAGGGACGCGTAGAAAGCGTCGTAGCCATTGAAGGTTTGCGGCTCCGGAGTTTGGGCGCATAGCCAGGGAGCAGCCAGCAATGTCAACGCGGCAAGCGGTCTTTTCATGTGAGGCGGCACGGTGAAAATGTCGTAACAGTGTGCCAAAAGAGGCGCGCAAGCGAAGCGAAAAAGTGTCGCCGTCGTGGCGCCGTGGAGCTGTTGCCGGCGCAGGCCTGCCAGTGGCAAGGGTGAGGCGGCGATGCCTACTTGCCCAGAATGCCTGCTTTGGCAGAGCCTTGCACTTCGATCTTTTCCCCCATTACGGTCTTGCTTTGTTTTTCCTCGATCCACACTGCGGAGTAAGCCTCGCTGAGCTTTCCGCGCACCAAGTAGATCTTTCCCGCCTCCGGCGTGAAGCTGACGGTACCCTTGACGTTGTAGACGGTGCTGACCATCGACAGGATGGGGGCGGCGTAGTGGGTCTTGGCCGAGATGTCGACGCTCAGCGGCGCGGCCGGATCGGGTGCTCCACGCGTTGCACCGTCATGACCATGCCCCGACCCTGGTTGGCGCGGATGGTTGTGTACAGCGCGTTGTCAATCTCATTGCCGTTGACCGACAGGGTGTAGAAGATATCTGCCTTTCGTGCCGTGGCGACGTCGGCCGAGTCCTTGAGGACGGCGGTCGGTCCTGCGTAGCCTTCGGGCAGGGCGGTCTTGAACGTGGCGCAGACGGACAGCGCAAGGGCGCAGCCCAGCAGCAGGCCGCTGCGAAGCATTGCTTTCATCTGGAGTCCTTGACCTGCCGTCCTGTCGCCAGGGCGGCATCCGGTTCAGTCGTTACTGCGCGAGTTGTTTGAAGCGCGGATCCTGGATCACTTCCTTGATCAGGTTCTGGACCGACGGGCCGAAGGCTTGAGCGACTTCCTGGCAGGCCTTGTCGGCGACGAAGCTGCCGGAGAACGGCCATTTCGAGTTAACGGTGAAGCTTGCGTTCTTGGCGTTCGAGATCGTCAGGACAAACATCCAGGCGCCGTCCGACATGCCGGAGCTGAAGTCGATCTGTTCCAGCTTGCCGCTGATCTTGATATCGGACGCGGGATCGTAGGCGCTGGCGAGCTTCAGTTCGTCGATCAGGGCACCTTCGATATAGCGCTCAAAGCTGGGTACGACGCGCACCGGGCCGGCGGCGCGGCAGGTGATCGAGGCTGCGCCCGGCTTGGTGGCGGTGAACGGCAAGACAGCGACCGGCTTGATGCCGGTTGCCTTGATGGCGTTGACGTTGGCCGGTGAGACGCCGTAAGGGCTGGCCTTGTAGGCGCAGCCGGAGAGTGCGGTAATAGCGAGCAGCGAGATTGCGATAACGGACTTCATTGTTCTCTTTCTTGGTCAGTTTCTACTTCTGGTTGGTAAAGCGGTCGCCGCCACATTGCTGTGCGGACAGCCGGATACGGCCAGGTCTCGGCGCGGGAGTTGAAGATAGCGACGGTATGCCAGTGCCTCCCGAAAATGGCGAGCAGTTGAAAGCGATGGCTTTCAAGGAAGGCGTGCGAATGGTTCCCCCAATGCATGTCTGACTGTGTCGTGCAGATCTGTATTCCCCCGAGCCGGAACGTTGGCGCCTATTCCCCAACAGGCCGACGTATCCGGTGGTTACCGTGCAATGGTAAATCAAAGTTAAGGAAAAAGCAGACTTAAAGAGCCGTGCCGGTGGAAAACGCCGGCGCATGGCAAGGGCTGTATCGATGCGGCCCCTTCATTGCCTGGCGCCGGTCAACAAGAAAAAGGCGCCCGCAGACGCCCCGATCAAGGCCGTGCGCGCGGACTCCGGTCCGCGCGCTTCGCATCAGTTAATCGCTTTGGCGAATTTTTCGTCGTCCACCAGCTGCTCAACATTGATCTTGATCGTCTCATTCATGGCGCCGAACGCGTTGGCGAATTTGGCGGTGCGGCGCTGGGTGTTTTCCACCGCTTCGAAGAGCACCGCCTTGGTGACCGCGTCGGACAGGGTATATTTGATGCGCAGGGTCCAGTCGACGCTGTAGCCTAGGTCATCGATCAGGAATTCCTGGATTTCGCCGGAGAGCACTTTGGATGGATCGTTGGGTTTGATGCCCATGAAGCGCAATTCGGCGAAGACGGCGTCCCGTACGAACTTATTGACGTCACGATCAATCTTGATCTCGCCCATCGCGGTGTTGCGGATCTGATTGGAGGTGATCGGCTTGTTTTTGTTTTGGGTCTGCGCCGGATAGGTGAAGTCGTTCACGGACAGCGAGCCCGAGGCACTCTTCACGGAGCTGGGTGCGTAGTTCACCGGAATGGGGGCGCCTGCGCAGCCGGCGAGGATGAGGGTGGCTGCAATCAGAGGCAAAAACTTCATTTTCATGGGAAGCACTTTCTTATGGTTGTTGATGGGATCCATCTATTGGCGCATCTGGAACTGCAACTGCAAAGACTGCCCTGACGGGCAATTCGGTGGGCGCGCGCATCCCGCGGCGGCGACAATGGCATCGCGCATCTGCAGCAGATGCCTGCGACAGATGCGCGAGGCGCATAGGGCGGATGGGTTGGCCTGAATGTGGAGCGTGAGCGGTCGTGGCCGCTCAGGACGGATACATCACGCAAGATTCCCCTCGTGCGTTTATTGTTGTGATTTCAAGTTGTTTGTTCGATCGGCAACGACGTCGGGAACCCCTCCCCGCGCATGCTCCGAAGGCGAATAATTCTCATCGAGCGGTAAATTAAAGTAAAGAAAAAGATGTGCGTAAGGCGTTCGGAAATGACAAAGGCGTCCATGGGACGCCTTTGTGCATCGACTTGCTGACGCAAGGCTGACGATGGGCTGACGGTGTACGGCCTAGAACTGCTCCCATTGACTGTCGGCCGCCGAAGACGCCGGCGTTGCCGCGCGCGGCAATGTCTTTGCCTTGGCGGCAGGCGTGTGGATGATCGGCGCCGCAGCCTTCGGCAAGGTGCGCAGGACGGGCAGGGCAGGTACGTTTTCTTCCAGCTTGAACACGCTCACCGCCTGCGTCAGCTGCGCCGCCTGGTCCTGCATGGCCTGGGCCGCCGCTGCTGCCTGTTCCACCAGCGCGGCGTTCTGCTGGGTCGATTCGTCCATCAGGGTGATGGCGCGGTTGATTTCTTCGATGCCGGTGCTCTGTTCGGAGCTGGCGGCGCTGATCTCGGCGACGATGTCGGTCACGCGCTTCACGCTGGCGACCACTTCGGTCATGGTGGCGCCGGCCTGGCCGACCAGGCGGCTGCCGGTGTCGACCTTGGCGACCGAGTCGTCGATCAGCAGCTTGATCTCCTTGGCGGCGGTGGCGCTGCGCTGGGCCAGGGAGCGCACCTCGGAGGCGACCACCGCGAAGCCGCGCCCCTGTTCGCCGGCGCGGGCGGCCTCCACCGCCGCGTTCAGGGCCAGGATATTGGTCTGGAAGGCGATGCCGTCGATCACGCCGATGATGTCGACGATCTTGCGCGACGATTCATTGATCGAAGCCATGGTCTCGACCACCTGGCCGACCACCGCGCCGCCTTCGACCGCAACGTCGGATGCCGAGCCGGCCAGCTGGTTGGCCTGGCGCGCGTTGTCGGCGTTCTGCCTGACGGTGGAGGTGAGTTCTTCCATCGCTGACGCTGTTTCTTCCAGCGAGCCGGCCTGCTGCTCGGTGCGGGAGGAGAGGTCGAGGTTACCGCTGGCGATCTCCTGCGAGGCGTGATGGATGGTGTCGGTGCCGCTGCGTACGCGCTCGACGATGTTGCACAGGTTCTCGTTCATCATCTTCAGGGCTGCCATCAGCTCGCCGGTTTCATCCTTCGATCCGACTTCGACGCGGGCGCTGAGGTCGCCCTCGGCCACGCGGCGCGCCACGGCCACCGCCTTGACCAGCGGCCGGGTAATGCTGCGCGTGACCAGCAGCGCCACGCCCGCGGCCAGCAGCAAGGCCACCACGGCCAGGCTGTTGATGACGATGCGGGCGCTGGACGAATCCTGCGCGGCGGCCTCGCCGGCGGCGTCCATCAGGCCCCCCTGGTAATCGAACATGGCGTCGAGCGCGATGAAGTACTTGATCTGCACCGGCATGAACTGCTGCGGCAGGTAGGCGCGGGCCTCCTCGAGCTGGCCGGCCTGGGCCAGCGCCATCAGCTTGTCGCGCGCCGGCACATAGGCATCGCGCGCGGCGATGGCGGCTTGCACGAAGCGTGTGTCTTCGTCGCTGCGGGCGACGTCGCGCAGCTGCGCCAGGCCTTCGTTCATCTTCCGGTCGGCGGCCGCGGCGTCGGCGGCGAGCGCCTTGATGCGCTCGGCATCGCTGCTCAGCATGATGTCGCGGATGTCGAGTGCGATCTTGTTGACCTGGATCTGCACCGTGTTGGCCAGCACCGTCTTGGGATAGCGATCCTTGACGATCAGGTGGATGCCGTCGGCCAGGCGGCCGAGTTGCAGGTTGCCGAGGACGGCGATGGCCATCAGCAGCGCAATCACGGCGCCGAAACCTATGGCGAGGCGAACGCCGATTTTCATGTTGGAGAGATTCATGGTAGACCTTGTGCGCTAGCGTTGTTCGGGCAAGAAAAAAGGATGGACGTAGGCGAAGGGGCGGCGCACCGGCGCAGATGCAGACGCACGTGTGCGCACGCATCCGGCGGATGAGCGGTGACGGCACGGCGATGCGATGCGGTGGCGACGATTCCCTTCGTTGCCTGGATTGCAAGTCTTGTGCCCAAGGCGGGCAAGTGTGTTCTTGTTGTGCGGCGGCCGTTGGCCGGTGTGAACGGCCTGTGCTCTTGTCATGCTGGGCGTCGTCGCAAGCGGCTCCGGGTGGGAGCGCTTGCGATCCGCTGGGCGACGCCTGCGGGCATCCCTGCATGCCCGGGTAAAGCGGTATTGCGTTTTCTAGCGGGCCGCCTCGGCCAGTTCGAACGAGAGCGCGTTGTGGCGCTCCAGTACGGCGCCTAGGTCGATGGTGGTGCAGTGTCCCTCGCGCACCACCACGCGGCCATTGATGATGCTCCAGGCGACATTGCCCGGCGTGCAGAACACCAGCGCCGCCACCGGATCATGCAGGCCGCCGGCGAAGCCGATCTGGCGCGTGTCGAACAGCACCACGTCGGCCGACATGCCCGGCTTCAATGCGCCGATGTCGTCGCGATTGAGTACCTTGGCGCCGCCCAGCGTGGCGATCTCCAGCGCCTGGCGCGCGGTCATCGCGTCGGGGCCGAAACCCACGCGTTGCAGCAGCATGGCCTGGCGCACTTCGCCCATCATGTGCGCGGAGTCGTTGGAGGCGCTGCCGTCCACGCCCAGGCCGACCGGCACGCCGGCGTCGATCATCTTGCGGATGGGGGCGATGCCGGAGGCCAGCCGCATGTTGGAGCACGGACAGTGCGCCACGCCGGTGCCGGTGCGGGCAAACAGCTCGATGCCGTGGTCGTCCAGCTGTACGCAGTGGGCATGCCAGACGTCGTGGCCGACCCAGCCGCAGTCCTCGGCATATTCGGCCGGGGTCATGTTGAACTTCTCGCGGCTGTAGGCGATGTCGTTGACGTTCTCTGCCAGGTGAGTGTGCAGCGAGACCTTGTAATGGCGCGCCAGGTCGGCCGCCTCGCGCATCAGGTCGCGCGAGACCGAGAACGGCGAGCAGGGCGCCACTACGATGCGCTGCATCGCGTGGCGGTCGGCGTCGTGATAGGTCTCGATCAGGCGGCGCGTGTCCTTCAGGATGTCTTCCTCTTCTTCCACCACGCGGTCCGGCGGCAGGCCGCCCTTGGACTGGCCGACGCTCATCGCGCCGCGTGCGCCGTGAAAGCGCATGCCGATTTGGGCGGCGGCTTCCAGGCTGTCGTCCAGGCGGGTCTTGTTGGGATAGATGTAGAGGTGGTCGCTGCTGGTGGTGCAGCCGGAGAGGATCAGCTCGGCCATCGTGGTGAGCGTGGAGACCTTGATCATCTCGGGCGTCAGGCCGGCCCAGATCGGGTAGAGGTTGGTGAGCCAGTTGAACAGTTCGCCGTTCTGCGCGGCGGGAATCGCGCGCGTCAGGCTCTGGTACATGTGGTGATGGGTGTTGACCAGGCCGGGGATGGCGACGTGGTGTCTGGCGTCGATGATGTCGTCGGCTTGCTGCGGCAGGTCTGCGGTGTTGCCGACTTGTTCGATGACGTTGTTGCGGATGAAGATGGCGCCGTCTTTGATTTCTTCGCGGGTGTCGTTCATGGTGACGACGACGGCGGCGTTCTTGATGAGCAGGGTTTTTTCTTGGGCTTGCTGTGGCATTTCAGGGACTCCTGGTTTCCTTGTCGGTTGGTGGTGTTGCTGGCTTGATCGGTGCAGGTGACAGTGGAGTCCCTTGTTGTCCCTATTAACGCTGCGGCCGGGTGGGTTGGTGCTGGTGTTGCTGTGCTGTCTTGCTGTTGTGTTGTTGTGAGGCTGTGGTGGTGCTGCTGTTTTTGTGGGTAGTCTGGTCTTGCTGCTTGTTGCTGCTCTGGCTTTGATGCTTGCTCTCTCCGGTCGGAACGGAGCGCCGGGGACGGCCCGGCAGCCGCTCACTTTTCTTGCTCCGCCAAGAAAAGTAAGCAAAAGAAGGCGGCCCCTAAGTGCCAGCCCC
>NZ_JAGIPZ010000008.1 GCF_017814915.1 Herbaspirillum sp. LeCh32-8
ACCGGCAGCGGCCTGACCCAGACCCTGACGGTCTACGGCCAGATCCCGGCCTCGCAGACTCCGCTGGCCGGCGCTTATTCGGATACCGTTACCGTCACGCTGACCTACTGATTGAATTGACTGAATTGAAGTGATGGCGACCGGATAGTACGATCGCCTGCAGGAAATCCCGGAGGGGTCCGGGATGCAAGACGCAAAGCTGTATCGGGGGTTTTATCCTGAGGGGGATGCGGCGTACTTCGTGGGGAAGTACGCCGCTTTTTTTCGTGTGCTATCCCGGATGCGCAAAAAGAAAAAGCCCCGTTCTTGCGAACGGGGCTTTTGTCTGGCGGAGTGGACGGGGCTCTCCTACTCAAGCGCAGGCCGCGGAATCGCCTGCAAGCGATTCCCTTCTCGCCCCGCCGGGAGCCGCGCAGGCGGCTCCCTCCGCTCCGCGTTTTTGCTGCGCAAAAAGAAAAAGCCCCGTTCTTGCGAACGGGGCTTTTTGTCTGGCGGAGTGGACGGGGCTCGCCTGCACGAGCGCAGGCCGCGGAATCGCTTGCAAGCGATTCCCTTCTCGCCCCGCCGGGAGCCGCGCAGGCGGCTCCCTCCACTCCGCATTTTTGCTGCGCAAAAAGAAAAAGCCCTGTTCTTGCGAACAGGGCTTTTATCTGGCGGAGTGGACGGGGCTCGAACCCGCGACCCCCGGCGTGACAGGCCGGTATTCTAACCAACTGAACTACCACTCCTAAACTGGTTTTAACTGCTGGTGCTGGTGGGCGCTGAGAGGCTCGAACTCCCGACCTAAGCCTTGTAAGGGCTCCGCTCTACCAACTGAGCTAAGCGCCCGGCTACCTTAACAGTCTGTCGCTGTGTCAGCAGCGACGAAAGACAATTATTTTATAGCATCTTTCAGCGCTTTACCAGCTTTAAATTTAGGAACTTTCGCTGCCTTGATCTTGATGGCGGCGCCGGTCTGCGGATTACGGCCGGTACGGGCCGCACGCTTGCCGACTGCGAAGGTGCCGAAACCCACCAGGGTCACGGTGCCGTTCTTCTTCAGCGTGGTCTTCACCGCGCCGATGAATGCGTCCACCGCGCGACCGGCTGCGGCCTTGGAGATATCTGCCTGGCCGGCAATGTGTTCAATCAGTTCGCCTTTATTCACTTATGCCCCTTGTCCATTAAGTTTGGTTTTGAGTGACAGCGTTTGCGACTCAACGACAGAGCCCCCTTCACCGTCGCTTGCCTTACGGAAAATTTCCGCAGCGGCTATTAAACAAGCCGCAAAACCAGGTGTCAAGCGGCTTTCCGCCATTTGCAGTGATTTTCAGAGGCGACCGGCATTTTCCTGACGGAAATCAACCCAGCGCACCGCACCGGCAAGAAAAAAGCGCCTCCGAAGAGGCGCTTTCAATTTGCAGCGAAATGAAACGAGGCAGGCTTAGTGCTTCACCACCGGATCGGTCGCGCCGTCCTTTGGTGCGACCGCCGAGTCGACAATGGCTTCATCTTCCGGCAACGGAGCCGGTTGACGCTCCAGCGCGACTTCCAGCACCTTGTCGATCCAACGCACCGGGATGATCTCCAGCTTGTTCTTGACGTTGTCCGGAATGTCGGCCAGGTCCTTCACGTTCTGCTCGGGGATCAACACGGTCTTGATACCGCCGCGATGCGCCGCCAGCAGTTTTTCCTTCAGACCGCCGATGGGCAGCACTTCGCCGCGCAAGGTGATTTCACCGGTCATCGCAACGTCCGAACGCACCGGGATGCCGCTGAAGATCGACACCAACGCCGTGGTCATCGCGATACCGGCGGACGGACCATCCTTGGGCGTCGCGCCTTCCGGCACGTGAATGTGGATGTCGCTCTTCTCGAACACCTCATTCTTGATGCCCAACTTGCGGGCACGGCTGCGCACCACAGTGCGGGCCGCCTCGATCGACTCCTTCATCACGTCGCCCAGTGTACCGGTGCGGATGATCTGGCCCTTGCCGGGCATGTTGACCGCTTCGATGGTCAGCAGGTCGCCGCCCACTTCGGTCCACGCCAGGCCGACCACCTGGCCGATCTGATTTTCCTTCTCGGCGATGCCGAAGTCGAAACGACGCACGCCCAGGAACTTGTCGAGGTTGCGCGAGGTGACGGTGACCTTCTTCTCCTGCTTCTTCAGCAGCAGCAGCTTGACCACCTTGCGGCAGATCTTCGAGACTTCGCGCTCCAGCGAACGCACACCGGCTTCACGTGTGTAGTAGCGGATGATGTCGCGGATCGCCGATTCGGCGACGTTGATTTCACCTTCCTTCAGGCCGTTGTTCTTGATCTGCTTGGGCAGCAGGTAACGCTGCGCAATGCTGGTCTTCTCGTCCTCGGTGTAACCCGACAGGCGGATCACTTCCATCCGGTCCAGCAGCGCCGGCGGGATGTTGAACGAGTTCGACGTTGCCACGAACATCACATCCGACAGGTCGAAGTCGACTTCGATGTAGTGGTCCGAGAACGTGTGGTTCTGCTCAGGATCCAGCACTTCCAGCAAGGCCGACGACGGGTCGCCACGGAAGTCCATGCCCAGCTTGTCGATTTCGTCGAGCAGGAACAGCGGATTGCGCACGCCGACCTTGGCCAGGCTTTGCAGGATCTTGCCCGGCATGGAGCCGATGTAGGTACGACGATGGCCGCGGATCTCGGCTTCGTCACGCACGCCGCCCAGCGCCATACGCACGAACTTGCGGTTCGTGGCACGGGCGATCGACTGACCCAGCGAAGTCTTGCCCACGCCCGGAGGACCCACGAAGCACAGGATCGGCGCCTTCAGCTTGTCCACGCGCTGCTGCACGGCGAGATATTCGAGGATGCGTTCCTTGACTTTCTCCAGGCCATAGTGATCGCCTTCCAACACCTTTTCGGCGTTGGGCAGGTCGTTGTTGACCTTGGACTTCTTCTTCCAAGGCAAGCCGACCAGCGTATCGATGTAGTTGCGCACGACCGTGGCCTCGGCCGACATGGGCGACATCAGCTTGAGCTTCTTCAGCTCGCCCTGCGCCTTTTCCAGCGCTTCCTTGGGCATCTTCGCCCCGAGGATCTTCTTTTCCAGCTCTTCCAGGTCGGCGCCGTCTTCGCCTTCGCCGAGCTCCTTCTGGATCGCCTTGACCTGCTCGTTCAGGTAATACTCGCGCTGCGACTTTTCCATCTGGCGCTTGACGCGGCCGCGGATGCGCTTTTCCACCTGCAGGATGTCGAGTTCGCCTTCCAGCTGGCCGAGCAGGTGCTCGTAGCGCTTGGCGACGTTGAAGATCTCCAGGATGACCTGCTTCTGTTCCAGCTTCAGCGGCAGATGCGCGGCGATGGTGTCGGCCAGGCGACCAGCGTCATCGATGCCGGCCAGCGAGGTCAGGATCTCGGGCGGGATCTTCTTGTTCAGTTTCACGTACTGGTCGAACTGCTGCACGATGGTGCGGCGCATGGCTTCGACTTCCGCCTCGTCGCCCTGCTCGGATTCCACCGGTGTCAGGTCGGCGACGAAATGGGTCTCCAGTTCGCTGATGTGATGAATGCGTGCGCGCTGCGCGCCTTCGACCAGCACCTTGACGGTGCCGTCGGGCAGCTTCAGCATTTGCAGGATGTTGGCGACGCAACCGATTTCATAGATGTCGTCAGCCGAAGGCTCATCCTTAGCGGCCGCTTTCTGGGCCGCGAGCATGATGCTCTTGCCTTGCTCCATGGCCGCTTCCAGCGCCTTGATCGACTTTGGGCGGCCGACGAAGAGCGGAATCACCATGTGCGGGAAGACAACCACATCCCGTAACGGCAACAGCGGCAATTGCGATTGTTCTGTGAGTATTGGAGTCGTCATGGCGGGCCTTATCAATGAATACTGTGAATGATGTTGGCACGAGTGATCAAAACACAAGTCCGGCAGAGCTAAAAAATCACGGCCGGAAGACCGATGTCACAATCACAACAAAATAAAAAAGCCACACACGAAGTCTCCTCCGGGTGGCTTTACGATGGAAGCCAGAGTAAATTCCGCCGGCTCATTTTACCGCTTTCGCGATTACCGGACTGTGGTGCGGCCTTTTCTGCACGATGCGGCGCACTTCCATGCACCGCACCACTGCTCCTTCGGTAAACCCGCGCGCAATCAGGCGCCGGCCACCTTCGGCTGGTCGTGGTAGATCATCAGCGGCTTGGCGCCGTTGGTGATGGTGTTCTCGTCGACCACGACTTTGGCCACGTTCTGCTGGCTGGGCAATTCGTACATCACATCAAGCAAGGCGTGTTCCAGAATCGAGCGCAAGCCGCGCGCGCCAGTCTTGCGCGCCAGCGCCTTCTTGGCGATGGCATGCATGGCAGCCGGACGGATTTCCAGCTCCGCGCCTTCCATCTGCAACAGCTTTGCGTACTGCTTGATCAGGGCGTTCTTCGGCTCGATCAGGATCTGGATCAGGGCTTCTTCATCCAGCTCGTTGAGCGTGGCGATCACCGGCAGACGGCCGACCAGTTCGGGAATCAGGCCGAACTTGACCAGGTCTTCCGGCTCGGCGCCAAGCAGCACCTCGGAATTGCTCTTCTGCGACTGGCTCTTCACGCTGGCCGAGAAGCCGATGCCGCTCTTCTCGGAGCGGTCGGAAATGATCTTGGCCAGGCCGTCGAACGCGCCGCCGCAGATGAACATGATGTTGGTCGTGTCGATCTGGACGAAGTCCTGATTCGGGTGCTTGCGGCCGCCTTGCGGGGGCACCGATGCCATGGTGCCTTCGATCAGCTTCAGCAGCGCCTGCTGCACGCCTTCGCCGGACACGTCGCGGGTAATCGACGGGTTGTCCGACTTGCGGGAAATCTTGTCGATCTCGTCGATGTAGACGATGCCCTTCTGGGCCTTCTCGACTTCGTAATTGCAGTTCTGCAGCAGCTTCTGAATGATGTTCTCGACGTCTTCGCCGACGTAGCCGGCTTCGGTCAGCGTGGTCGCATCGGCGATCACGAACGGCACATTCAGCATGCGCGCCAAGGTCTGCGCCAGCAGCGTCTTGCCCGAGCCGGTAGGACCGACCAGCAGGATGTTGCTCTTGGCCAGCTCGACGTCATCCTTCTTGCCCAGATGCTTCAGGCGCTTGTAGTGGTTGTACACCGCCACCGACAGGATGCGCTTGGCGGTGGACTGCCCGATCACGTACTGATCCAGCAGGTCGCAGATTTCCTGCGGGGTCGGCAGATCCGACTTGGCGCCCGGCACTGCTTCCACGCTGGCGGCTTCATCACGGATGATGTCGTTGCACAGGTCGATGCATTCGTCGCAGATGAAGACCGAAGGGCCGGCGATCAGCTTTTTGACTTCGTGCTGGCTTTTGCCGCAGAAGGAGCAATAAAGCAACTTTTCGCCGCTGGAGGATTTTTTCTCAGACATAGAGCTACAAGGATAGAAGTTACGACTTGATCATACCCGCGAAATGCGAATTCGTCACGGCTTGGTCATTTTTCGACGCCATCGCTTGATTCCGGTTCGCTTCCTGACAGTTATATGTCATCGACACCCCGATTTATCAAGAAAACAGAGCCCGAAAAGCCTCTCTTTGCGAAATTCGCCAAAAAAAATGCCCGAACAGCAATTTGCCCGGGCATTTTTGCGACTTTTACCGCAATGCAAGCTCAACCGCGCTCGGTCAGCACCTTGTCGATCAAGCCATATTCCACGGCGGCGTCGGCCGACATGAAGTTGTCGCGATCGGTGTCGCGCGCGATCTTTTCGACGTCCTGGCCGGTACGTTCGGCCAGGATGCCGTTCAGGCGTTCGCGCAGGTACAGGATTTCACGCGCCTGGATCTCGATATCGGACGCCTGGCCCTGGGCGCCGCCCAGAGGCTGGTGAATCATGATGCGAGAGTTCGGCAGCGAGAAACGCTTGCCCTTGGCGCCGGCGGCCAGCAGGAAAGCGCCCATGGAGGCGGCCAGGCCCGTGCACAGCGTCGACACTTGCGGCTTGATGAACTGCATCGTGTCGAAGATCGCCATGCCGGCCGACACCGAACCGCCCGGCGAGTTGATGTACAGCGAGATGTCCTTGTCAGGATTTTCGCTTTCCAGGAACAACAACTGGGCGACGATCACGTTGGCGGTTGCATCATTGACCGGTCCGACCAGGAAAATGATGCGTTCCTTCAGCAGGCGCGAGTAAATGTCATACGCGCGCTCGCCGCGGCCGCTCTGTTCAATCACCATCGGCACCATGCCGAGCATTTGCGTGTCCAGTGCAGAACCTCTGATCAGACCTGTCATGTGTGCATCCTTAGCGTAAAAATGTTTTCCGATACTACGCGAGAAAACCCGATTACGCTTGCGTCTGATTGCCCATCAGTTCGTCGAACGAAACCGGCTTTTCCGAAACCTTGGCTTTGCCGAGAACGTAGTTGACGACGTTTTCTTCCAAAACAAGAGCTTCGACTTCGGCCAGGCGGCGACGGTCGGAGAAGTAGTACTTCAGGACTTGCTGCGGATCTTCGTAGCTTTGGGCGAAGTCTTCGATCTGCGCCTTCACTTGATCTTCGGTGGCTTCCAGCTTGTTGGTCTTGACCACTTCAGCCAGGATCAGGCCCAGGCGAACGCGACGTTCAGCCTGTGCGGTGAACAGTTCGCGCGGCAGTTGCATGACCTTCGGATCCATGCCGCGTTGCGCCATGTCCTGCTTGGCCATTTCGGCCAGGCGCTCGACGTCCTGCTCGATCAGGGCCTTCGGCACTTCCAGGTCGCTGGCCTTGATCAGGGCGTTCATCACGCTGTCCTTGGTCTGGGCCTTGGTGCGGGCAGTGACTTCGCGCTCCAGGTTCTTCTTGATGTCTTCGCGCATCTTGGTCAGGTCGCCGTCTTCGATGCCCAGCGATTGGGCGAAGACTGCGTCGACTTCAGGCATGTGCGCCCATTCGACCTTCTTCAGGGTGATGGTGAATTCGGCGGTCTTGCCGGCTACATCCTTGCCGTGGTAGTCCTCGGGGAATGCCAGCGGGAACGACTTCGACTCGCCGACCTTCAGGCCGATGGTGGCTGCTTCGAATTCCGGCAGCATGCGGCCTTCGCCCAGCACGAACGGGAAGTTGTCGGCCTTGCCGCCCTGGAATTCCACGCCGTCAATCTTGCCGACGAAGTCCACGGTCACGCGGTCGCCGTTTTGTGCGGACTGATCAGCACCGCCGTCGCCGTGCGCGCCTTGCTCACCCTTGACGTGGTAGTGCACGCGCTGCTTGCGCAGGATATCGATGGTCTTGTCGATTTCAGCGTCGGACACCGATGCCACGGTCTTCTCGACTTCAGCGCCGGTCAGGTCGCCGACAGCCACTTCCGGATAGACTTCGAAGGTGGCGTTGAACGCCAGCTGGCCTTCGCCGGCTTCTTCGCTGGTCTTCGGTTCGATCGACGGGAAACCGGCCACGCGCAGGTTGTTTTCCACAGCGGCGTCATTGAAGGCGCGGCCAACCTTGTCGTTCAGGACTTCGGTTTCAACTTGGTAGCCGAACTGGGCGGCAACCATCTTCATCGGCACTTTACCCGGACGGAAACCCGGCGCCTTGGCGGTACGGGCACGCACCTTCAGGCGCTTTTCCACTTCAGCCTGAACATCGGCCAGCGGGAAAGACAGGGTCATACGACGTTCGAGTTTGCTCAGGGTTTCGACTGCAGTTGCCATTTAAATCGTCCAAATAATTAAGAATTCTGTAAGCCGAGGCCCTCATCTCCCGTCTGCACCAATAAATTCCAGACGAAAAACGGCCAGCCCGACCGCGCTAAAGCTCGCTATTTTATACGCAAAAACCGCCGCGAGTCCAAAATTGCCCTTGCCGCGCTGCAAACAAACGCGCAAGCCCGGCTGCGCCCCGCAACGCAAGGCTGGCGCGGGCTGCGGCGACGCCGCCCGTGCCGGTCATTGCGCCACGGCAAGCCGGGGGCAAAAACGCCCTACTTCACCGGGATCGGCGTCGACGCCGCCACCGGTACCGCCGTCACGGCGTTCATCGGGCTGCCGTCGATCAGCTTGTCGGAGTAAGTCAGGTAGACCAACGTATTGCGCTTGGGATCGACCACCCGCACCACATGCAGGCGCTTGAACAGGATCGACATGCGCTCGGTGAACACATCCTCCTGCAGCGGCAGCTTGCCGTTGAACTGCAGCGTGGCCGTCACCTGGCGGCAGGCGATCGAGGCCTCGGCCTTGTCCTCGGCCAGCCCGACACTGCCCTTGACGCCGCCAGTGCGCGCGCGTGACACATAGCAGGTCACGCCACCTACGCGCGGATCATCATAGGCCTCGATCACCACCCGGTCGTTCTTGCCCAGCCAGCGAAAGGCGGTGCTGACGTCAGCCAGCTCTTCGGCGGCCGCGCTGCCGGCAATGAAAGCGCCGGCGCACAGCATGGCGCAGCACAAGTACAGTGCGCGTTGTTTGAGATTGATGGACATGGAATGCCTGCGAAGGAAAGAAATGGATCAGTCCGCGATCTTCTCGAAGCGCGGTACCTGCTTGCCGTCGACGTCGACCAGCTCATGAAACACCTCGCTGGGGCGTATCCACAGGCGGCCGTCGGCGGCGCGATAGACCACCATGGGCGACAGGTCGGACTCGAGAATGGCATCGCCGACGAACTCGTAGATGCCGCCTTTGTAATGGCGATAGCGTGTCATGTGAACGGATGAAACCAAAGTGAACCGAGGCCGCATGATACCGTTTCCCCGCCCACGCCCGGCTCGCCGCGAAGCTTTCTGCAAAAAAACGGACATCGCCATCGGCTTGCAGTACAATAGCGCGCTTTACGAAATTGCTACCCGCATCGGTAGCGGCAAATCTGCAGCAACACTGCTCCCAGACTGCTATCGCGCCGATGTCCGACACCTTCAGCGAGGATGGCGAAATTGGTAGACGCACCAGGTTTAGGTCCTGACGCCAGCAATGGTGTGGGGGTTCGAGTCCCCCTCCTCGCACCAGACAATTCAATTCCCTGAATCCGCACACCGCTTTGCCCTGCACCGGGCACGGCGGTTTTCAGGTCACTTTCCAGGAACCGCCATGCCCACCCAGGAAGAATTCGACGCGCTCAAGCAAAGCCACAACGCGCTGCTCAACAAGTTCATCGAAAACAATACCGCTGACCAGATCCTGTTCTCGACGCTGTTCACCGCGGCGGCCGTGCTGTCCAAGGACGGCAAGCAGTTCACCGAAGGCGCCATGGGCATCGCCCGCTCGCTGGCGGCGCAACTGGGCGCCGGCGGCACCATGCCCAAAGCCTTGCTGGACACCGTGGAGACCCGTATCGCCACCGTCGAAGCCCTGCTCAAGGACAAATTCGACTGATTGCGCCCTACGCGCCCCCGCTCGCCGCGCACGTTCATGTGCGCGGCCAATACCCTGCCCGCCCGCCTCATTCGCCGCGTCTCCGGCACACCAAAACTCACGCAGAAATAGCCCGACGGAAATAATTTCCGCTCGCCGCAAAGCCTTGCCAGTCAAGGCTTGTGGCCAAACTGCACGCAAGCTCATCTGGCTGTTTACCGCACCTGCGGCCTTGTTTATCATCCACGTCAGCCATGAGGGGGATCATGACCTGACGCTTCGTCCTGAAGCGACTCATCTCGGATCCTGGCGTCCCACCAGTGAACGGATGAAGCAACTTGCAAAGGCAGGGTGATCGGTCATGTCGTACGAAATTGTGCATACCTTCGGCTTCAGCGTTTACCTGGTCTTGTTCTTCCTGTTCCTGTGGACCTCCCGCATCCCGCGCACCAACTCCGGCTCCAGCTGGTGGGCCGCATCGATTTCCTTCGCGCTGCTCGCCCGCCTGTCGCTGGTGTTTCTGGTGGCGGGCAACGACATGCGCCTGATCGTCACCACCTATGCCGCGCTCAACCTGCTGGAAAAGCCCCTGCTGCTGACCGGCCTGAAGCGCTTCTTCAATTTTAACGCGAACACCGCCTGGTTCTGGCTGGCCGCCGGCCTGGGCGAACTGTGGCTGCTGGCGGCGTGGTTCGCCGAGGCCTCGCCGTTGGCGCGCAGCATGGGCTATTCGCTGATCAACGCCGGCTTCATGCTGTACGTGGCCCTTCAATGCCGCGCCAGCCTCAATGAAAACCCGCGCTGGCTGCGCACGGCGTGGCTCGCGGCTGCGGCGATGGCGGTGCATTGGACCTGCGGGCCGTTCCTGATCGAGCGCTATCCGGGTTGGTTCAAGCACGGCTTCCTGCTGGGTACCGTGCTGATGCTACTGGTGTATATGTCGCTGCTGGCGGCAGTGCTGTCGCAGTTCCAGCGCCGCTTGCTGGAAGCGGAATCCAAGGCGCTGGACATGGCCTTCCTCGACCCGCTCACCGGCCTGAACAACAAGCGCTACATGAATACCCTGTTCGACCATGCCCTGCTGCTGGCCACGCGCCCGCATCACATGGTGGCGATCTTCTACATCGACCTCGACAACTTCAAGCCCATCAACGACAAGGCCGGCCATCACGTGGGCGACGAGGTGCTCAAGGCGATCGCACTGCGCATCAAGGGCATCGTGCGCAGCACCGACATTTGCGCGCGCGTGGGCGGCGACGAATTCATCGTGATCGGCACCCAGCTGGAGAACGAGAACCAGGCCTTCGAGGTGGCCAAGAAGATCCTGGCGCAGATGATGCAGCAAGTGCGCGTGGGCGAATCGGAATACCTGCTGGGCGCCAGCATCGGCATCAGCCTCTACCCGGAGCACGCGCGCGACCTCTCCAAGCTGATCCAGTGCGCCGACAGCGCCATGTACCAGGTCAAGCGCAACGGCAAGAGCGGCTACGAGATCTACAAGGCCGGCGAGGACGGCGCCACACAGATTCAACCGGACGCCTAGGCGACGGCGTTTTCCATTACTATTCGGGCTGAAAAAATCCGGATCCGGAAAGCGCCCGCATGGCCGTCGACCACTACGAAAACTTCCCCGTTGCTTCCCTGCTGTTGCCGGCCCGCCTGCGTCCGGCCGTCACCGCCATCTACGCATTCGCCCGCAGCGCAGACGATATCGCCGACGAGGGCGATGCCGACGCGCCGCAGCGCTTGGCCGCGCTGGAAGCCTATGAACACGGCCTCGACCTGATCGAAGCCGACGCCCCGGCGCAAACGCCTATCTTCGAACGCCTGCACCAAACCATCCGCGCCCACCAACTGCCGCTGCAGCCGTTTCGCGACCTGCTGTCGGCCTTCAAGCAGGACGTCGTCACCAACCGCTACGTGCGTTATGACGATTTGCTGGACTATTGCCGCCGCTCGGCCAATCCGGTCGGCACGCTGATGCTGCATCTGTACCGCACGCCGGATGCGCAAAACCTGCGCGACTCCGACGCCATCTGCAGCGCGCTGCAACTGATCAATTTCTGGCAAGACGTCGGCATCGACTGGCAAAAGGAACGCATCTACCTGCCGCAGGAAGACCTGCAACGCTTCGGCGTCAGCGCCGACGATATCGCTGCCGGCCGTGCCGACGAGAAGTGGCGGCGCCTGATGCAGTTCGAGGTGGAACGCGCCCGCGCGCTGATGTTGTCCGGCGCGCCGCTAGCCAAACGCCTGCCGGGACGCATCGGCTGGGAGCTGAGGCTGGTGGTTCAGGGCGGCCTGCGCATCCTGGAGCGTATCGAGGCGGTGCAAGGCGATGTCTTCCGGCGTCGGCCGAAGCTGGGCAAGACGGACTGGCTCACCTTAGCCTGGCGCGCGCTGACGATGTAAAAGACAATACGCCCGCCGGGTTGCCCCAGGCGGGCGTATTGTCCTGCACGTTGCCTGGCGTGATGCCGGCGCCGGCTATTGTCAGACCAGCAAGGCTGCCGTCAGCGAACGGATCTGCTCTTCGGAATCGTCCAACAGTGCGCGCAGCGAGAGATCGCCGACATAGTCGTCCACCAGGTTTTCGCCACCGATGCCGGCCTCGGCCACGGTGCGCTGCAACGGCGACGGCACCGGAGAAAGCTCCTTGGCCAGCAGCAGCACGTCGCCGATGGTCTGCGGCGGCAGCACGCGTACGCCGTGCCACAGCGATTCGATCGCATCCACCACTGGTTGCGGCACGCCCAGCTTCTTGAGCACGGCGCGGCCGATCATCTTCTCACCGTATTCGGCCCAATCCTCGATCCCGCCATCCAGCAGGCCAGGATACTCATCCGTACGCGACAGCAGATAAAAACCACCCACTTCATGCACGATGCCTGCAAACATGGCGGTCTCGGGGTCGCCATTGGTCAGCTTGGCGGTCAACACGTGTGCCGTGGCAGCGACGTGGGCGCAGTGCTCCCACAGCTGGGCCGACTTGATGCGCATGGCCGGATTGCTGATGGTGCGTCCGAGCTGGCGCACGATGACCGAGGTGGTGATGGTGTTCAACGTGCGAAAGCCCAGCCGCATCACGGCGGTGCGCACATTGTTGATCTCGCCGCCGGAACGGTTGTAGGCGGCCGAATTGGCGATGGCCACGGTGCGCGCCGACACCAGCGGCTCGGCCATCACCAGCTTGGCGGCCTGTTCCAGATGGCAATCGGGGTCGGCCAATGCCTGCTGCAGCTTGATCGATGCGCTCACGTTGGCGGGAAAAACCAGCTCTCCCCGTCCGGCCTGCGATGCGATGTTGCGAAAGATTTCCAGTCTGTCCATGACGTCTCCTGCCTCCTTGTGGGTTCGCATCTGCCGCCCGCCGTGACGTGTGACGGCTTGACGCCTCCGGTCACGATATCGGCGGGCTCCGCCTTGTTATTTCAGTTTTTTTCTTATATTTCTCTTTTATTTTCTATCTTAATTTCACAGGACTTCGATGACTTGACTTTAATGGACAACGCAGGCCGCCGCAACCAGACAAGCCCATCCCAGGCCTCGCGCATTTGCCCTGCCGTGCGCACTCGGCTAGCATAGCGCCTTTGCCGGGTTTTGCCGGGTTTCGCCCCGGGCCGGCCACGCATCGAACGCAGCCACCGCCACCCATGTCTCCAGACGAATATTGCCAGCAGAAGGCCGCCGCCAGCGGCTCCAGCTTTTACTACAGCTTCCTGTTCCTGCCGCCGGAGCGCCGGCGCGCGATCACGGCGCTGTACGCCTTCTGCCGCGAGGTCGACGACACCGTCGACGAGATCGAAGACCCGATGGTGGCGCGCACCAAGCTGATGTGGTGGCGCAAGGAAATCGCCGCCATGCTGGAAGGCAATCCCAGCCACCCGGTGACCAAGGCGCTGTATCCGCACGTGGCGGTCTACCAGCTCAAGGGCGAGCACCTGCAGG
The DNA here is from genome assembly GCF_017814915.1 of Herbaspirillum sp. LeCh32-8. GTDB lineage: Bacteria > Pseudomonadota > Gammaproteobacteria > Burkholderiales > Burkholderiaceae_D > Herbaspirillum. Next base: position 13,244 of record NZ_JAGIPZ010000008.1, read on the forward strand.
CCATCATCGACGGCATGGAGATGGACCTGGACCAGAGCCGCTACCTCGACTATCCCGGCCTGCAGCGCTACTGCTGGCACGTGGCCGGTGTGGTCGGCATCCTGTCGGCCAGCATCTTCGGCCACACCCAGGGCGCCACGCTGCTCTACGCTGAAAAACTGGGCCTGGCGTTCCAGCTGACCAACATCATCCGCGACGTCGGCGAGGATGGCCGCAAAGGCCGTATCTACCTGCCGGTCAACGAGCTTCAGCAGTTCAACGTAACCGCCGCCGACATCCTCAACGGCCGCCACAGCGAGCGCTTCGAGGCGCTGATGAAGTTCCAGGTGCAGCGCGCCCGCGAAGCCTACGATGAAGCCATGGCCCTGCTGCCCAAGGAAGACCGTCGCGCCCAGCGCCCCGGCCTGATGATGGCCGCCATCTACCGCACCGTGCTGGAAGAAATCGAGCGCGATGGCTACCACGTGCTGAACCAGCGCATCTCGCTCACCCCCATCCGCAAGCTCTGGCTGGCGTGGAAAACCTACGTGTTCGGCTGATGCCGCACACCCGCCACGCATGAACGCCCCGCGCCACTATGCCGTCATCGGCGCCGGCTGGGCCGGCTGCGCGGCGGCGGTGACGCTGTGCGCCGCCGGACACCGGGTCAGCCTGTTCGAATCGGCCCGCACGCTGGGCGGACGCGCACGCCGCGTCGACGCCGACGAACGCGTGCTGGACAACGGCCAGCACATCCTGCTGGGCGCTTACACCGCTTGCCTGAAGCTGATGAAGCAAGTCGGCGTCGCGCCCTCCGCGGCCCTGCTGCGCCTGCCGCTGCAGATGCGCTACCCGCTGGAGGCCGGCGCCGACGGCATGGACTTCGCCGCGCCGCGGCTGCCGGCGCCGCTGCATGTGGCCGTCGCGCTGCTGCGCGCCAAAGGGCTGCCGCGCGAAGACAAAATGGCGCTGGCGCGCTTTTCCACCACCGCGCGCTGGATGGGCTGGCAGTTGCATCAGGATTGCAGCGTGGCCGAGCTGCTGGAGCGCTACGAACAGACGCCACGCATCATCCGCCTGATGTGGCATCCGCTGTGCATCGCGGCGCTGAACACCCCGCCCGAACGCGCCTCGGCCCAAGTGTTCCTGAACGTGCTGCGCGACAGCCTGGGCGCGCGCCGCGCCGCGTCCGACATGCTGATCCCGCGCGTCGACCTGTCCGCCCTGCTGCCCGAAGCGGCAGCGGCTTATCTTGAAAAGCACGGCGGCCTGGCGCACGCCGGCACCGCCGTTGCGCGCCTGTTGCCCGGCGCAGACGGCGCCTGGCGCCTGGAAGACCGCCAGGGCGAGAACCTGGGCGAATTCGCCGGCGTCACCATCGCCACCGGCCCCGACGCCGCGGCGCAATTGCTGGACGGTCTGGACGGCCTGCGCGACGCCTACGACATGGCCCCGCTGCGCGCCCTGACGCACGAGGCTATCACCACCTGTTATCTGCAATACGACGCCGGCGTACGCCTGGCGCAGCCGTTCTACGCCCTGGCCGACGATCCCGCGCGCCAGGCCTGGGGCCAGTTCGTGTTCGATCGCGGGCAGCTGGGCGGCGATGCCGGCCTGCTGGCGGTGGTGGTCAGCGCCGCCGGGCACGCCATCGCCGACGGCCACGCGGCGCTGGAGCAAGGCATCGTGCGGCAACTGGCGAACGACTTCGGCCGCCAGGATTTGTCGAATCCGCAATGGCGCAAGCTCATCACCGAGAAGCGCGCCACCTTCTCCTGCGCGCCGGGGCTGCAACGCCCGACCAATGACGGATTGCCGCCGGGATTGGCGCTGGCCGGCGACTACGTGGCAGGCGACTATCCAAACTATCCGGCCACGCTGGAAGGCGCGGTGCGCAGCGGCACGGCCGCCGCTCTCCTGCTGGCAAGCTGACGCGGTCGGCAGGCATCACGCACATCATTGGCAAAAAGCCATAAGCGCCAGCGGCCGGCGCCGATATCCCGCCCGTGCGGCCCGATATAAAATTTTCATGGATAGCCGGAAAGGGATTCACCCCACGCACGGCCGCTTTGCACTAGCATTACGCCATCCTGAGCAGTCCCAGCAGTCCCTTTCCGGTCCCTGCCTGCGAGACAAATACCCGGCGGCCCCGAGCCGCATTCCATTTACGGAGATAACAATATGCCGGTCATGACCTGTGTCGAAGACTTCCGCCTGCTGGCCAAGAAACGTGTTCCCAAGGCGTTCTACGACTACGCCGACAGCGGTTCCTATACCGAGGGCACCTACCGCGCCAACAGCGACGACCTGGCCGCCATCAAGCTGCGCCAGCGCGTGGCGATCAACGTCGACGAGCGCAGCACCCGCACCACCATGATCGGCCACGACGTCACCATGCCGGTGGCGATCGCCCCGACCGGCCTGACCGGCATGCAATGGGCCAACGGCGAAATGCTGGGCGCCATGGCGGCCGAGAAATTCGGCATCCCCTTCACGCTGTCGACCATGAGCATCTGCTCCATCGAAGACGTCGCCAGCGTCACCAAGAAGCCGTTCTGGTTCCAGCTCTACGTGATGCGCGACCGCGGCTTCGTGAAGTCGATGATCGACCGCGCCAAGGCTGCCAAGTGCTCGGCGCTGGTGCTGACGCTGGACCTGCAGATCCTCGGCCAACGCCACAAGGACCTGAAGAACGGCATGTCGGTGCCGCCCAAGCTGACCCTCGATACGGTGCTCGACCTCGCCAGCAAGCCCGGCTGGGCGCTGCGCGCGCTGGGCGGGCGCAAGACCTTCGGCAATCTGGCCGGCCACATCAACGGCGGCAACAGCGGCAGCGGCGTGCAAACCCTGTCCAAATGGACCGCCAGCCAGTTCGACCCGACCCTGAACTGGGACGACGTCGCCTGGATCAAGGAACAATGGGGCGGCAAGCTGATCCTCAAGGGCATCCTGGACGTGGAAGACGCCAAGATCGCCGCGCAGACCGGCGCCGATGCGATCGTCGTGTCCAACCACGGCGGCCGCCAGCTGGACGGCGCGATGTCGTCGATCCAGGCGCTGCCCGAGATCGCGCAGGCTGTGGGCGACCAGATCGAAGTCTGGTTCGACGGCGGCATCCGCTCCGGCCAGGATATCCTGAAGGCCACCGCGCTGGGCGCCAAGGGCACCATGATCGGTCGCGCCTTCCTGTACAGCCTGGGTGCCATGGGCGGCGAAGGCGTCAGCCAGATGCTGGAAATCCTGCGCAAGGAGCTGGACGTGAGCATGGCCCTGACCGGTACCAAGGACATCAAGGACGTCGGTCCGCAGATCCTGGTGCCCTGATCGCCGGCCGGCCGCCTGTCCCCTCGCGACAGGCCTGGCAATGAAAAATCCCGGAGGCCTCGCGGCGATCCGGGATTTTTTTCCTGCGTGCACCGCCTTATTACTTGGGCGGCGCCTTGAGCACGTCGATCACGCCGTCCTGGCCATAGCGTTGCGCCAGATCCATCGCGGTCAGGCCATCCTTGTTCTTCAGCGTCAGGTCGGCGCCGCCGTCGCGCAGCACAGCCACCGCCGCCACGCGGCCGCGCATCGCAGCCAGCATGACCGGGGTCATCTTGTCGTCGGGCGACTCGGCATCGATGTAGGCCGAGGCCTCCAGCAGCAGCCTGACGATCTCGGAGCTGCCGTTGATCGCCGCGTAATGCAGCGCCGTCCAGCCCTGGCGATTGACCTCCACCTCCCGCGACAGCAACAGTTTTACCACCGGGATGTTGCCGTAGAAGGCGGCCAGCATCAGCGGCGTGTCGCCGTTGACAGCCTGGGCCTCCAGGTTGACGTCCGGCGCGTTGACCAACACGTCGAAGGCCTTCATCGAGTCTTCGCGGATGGCCAGCATCAGGCCGGTATAACCGCGCTTGGGCTCGATCAGGTTGGGCCCCATGCCGCGCTGCATCAGCTGCTTGAGGTAGTAGACGTTGTCCATGCGGATCGCCTGGAAGTACTCCTCGTAGGCGCCGGCGCGCGCTGCGCCCGGCAGCAGCAGCGAGGTGTACAGCAGCGCGCGGCCCAGGCGACGGAAATGAGGGAAACGGGTGCGCAGCTTTTCCAGCAAAGAACTCATGGGGCGATTCCGAACAGCTTGAAGAAATTGGCGGTGGTCTGGCGTGCAACCTCGTCGACCGGGATGCCGCGCAGGTCGGCGATGAACTCGGCCACGTGACGCACATAGCCCGGCTCGTTGGTCTTGCCGCGGAACGGCACCGGCGCGAGATACGGCGAGTCGGTCTCGATCAGCATGCGCTCCAGCGGGATGGTGCGCGCCACCTGTTGCAGATCCTTGGCGGACTTGAAGGTGACGATGCCGGAGAAGGAAATGTAGAAGCCCAGCTCGATGGCGGCATCGGCCACTTCCTGTGACTCGGTGAAGCAATGCATGACGCCGGCAGCGCCGCCGGCTTCCGGACTGGCGCCCTCTTCGCGCATGATGCGGATGGTGTCTTCCGACGCCGAACGGGTATGGATGATCAGCGGCTTGCCGGTCTCGCGCGAGGCGCGGATGTGGGTGCGAAAGCGTTCGCGCTGCCATTCCAGGTCGCCCTGCAGGCGATAGTAGTCCAGCCCGGTTTCGCCGATGGCGATGATGCGCGGATGATCGGCCAGCTTCACCAGCTGGGCGACGTCCGGCTCGGGCGTGTCTTCGTAGTCGGGATGCACGCCGACCGAGGCGTAGACATTGGGATATTGCTCGGCCAGGGCCAGCACCTGCGGAAAATCAGGCAAGTCGACCGAGACGCACAGCGCATGGCTGACCTTGTTCTCGGCCATCTTGCCGAAAATCTCGGGCAGGCGCGCAGCGAGGTCGGGGAAATTGATGTGGCAGTGGGAATCGATAAACATGGGCGCTATTGTAAAGCGATGCGGCCCGGGTGTCGCCCCGGATTGCCTTTGCTTACAAGGACGCTTACTTGGCCACCGGCCGCTTGGCCAGCTTGCGCTGCAAGGTGCGGCGATGCATGTTCAGCGCGCGCGCCGTAGAGGAGATATTGCCCTGGTGCTCGGCCAGCACGCGCTGGATGTGCTCCCATTCCAGCCGGTCCAGCGACAGCGGCGCAGCATCCTCGGCCGGCGCAGGCGCATCGCCGGCGGCGTCACCCTCGCCGGCATGCGCCAGCGCCGAGAGAATGGAGTCGACGTTGGCCGGCTTGGCCAGGTAATTGTCGGCGCCGGACTTGATCGCCTGCACCGTGGTGGCGATGCTGGCGTAGCCGGTCAGCACCAGCAACCGCGCCTGCGGCAAGGCCTCGCGCAGCGGGGAAATCCATTGCAGGCCGGAATCCTGCTCCAGCTGCAGATCAATGGTGGCGAAGTCGAAGACTTCCTTGCGCGCAGCCGCCAACGCCTCTTCGCCGCTATGCGCGACGGTCGCGCGAAAGCCCCGGCGCACCAGTGAACGCGCCAGGGTGCCGGCAAATACGTCGTTATCGTCGAGGATCAGGAAAGCCGCGCTCATCAGGTCGTCAGTGTCAGCCAGTCAGGTATCGGAATCAAAGTTGGCGTGAGGAAATCATCCGTCTCAAGCCAGCGGAAAGCGCAGCTCTGCCGTCGCCCCTTCGCCCGGTGTGGAGCGCAGGCGCAGCTTGCCGCCCATGTGGCTGGCGGCGGCGAAGGCCAGCATCAGGCCGATGCCCTTGCCGCCGGAGCTGCTGGCCACAGGGCCGTGGCCCAGGCGCTGCAGCAGCTCGGGGCCGATGCCGGCGCCGTTGTCCGCAATACGGATGATAGCCGTCTTTTGCGACGCTTTCCCGCCCGCGGCGGCCGATGCAGCCGACGCGCCCTCGCCCGCCAGCAAGGCGATGCGCACCTCCCCTTGCGTGCCGCGCGCGCGTACCGCATGGGCGGCATTGTCCAGCAAGGTCAGCAGTATCTGCGACAAGTCCTGCAATTGGCCGGCGACCAGGCCTTCTTGCCGCAAGTCGGCCGCCAGCGAGACCGCCGGGTGACGCAGCCGCCATCCATCGATCAGCGTCGCCAGCCAAGGGCTGAGCGCCGCCACCTGGTCGGCCTGGGCATCGGCGTCCAGGCGCATGCTCTCCAGCGCCGCCTTGCACACCGCGATCTGCTCCTCGACCACGCGCAGGTCTTCCTCATAGAGCGCCAACGCGGCGTTGCCGACCATGTCGCGCCGCATTTCGCCGGCGATCACCGCTACAGTCGACAGCGGCGTATTAAGCGCATGCGCAGCACCGGCGGCCTGCGTGCCCAGCGCCACGATGCGCTGGCTTTGCAACTGGTGCTCGCGCGCCTGCGCCAGTTGGCCGTCGCGCGAGCGCACGGCGGCGGCGATACGGGTAACGAACCAGGTGATCAGCAGCGCCGAGATCGAGAAATTGATCCACATCCCGGCCAGGTGGTAGGCCATGGCCTGCCCATGGTCGTGGATGTGCAGCGGCTCATAAAAGTAGACCAGCCCCGAATACGCCGCCAGCGCGCACAAGGCCAGCGCCAGCGCATAGGGCCAGGCCAGCGTTGCCGCGCCTGCCGCCAGCGCCGGCAGATAGAAGGACACGAAAGGATTGGTCGCCCCGCCCGAGAAGAACAGCAAGGCCGACAGCGCCGCCAGGTCCAGCAACAGCTGCAGAAACAACTCCACCTGCGAGGCCGGCCGCGTCCAGCGCATCCGCGCGCCGGTGGCGACGTTGATCGCCGCCTGCATGCCGATCAGCGCCAGCAAGGTGAAGAGCGGCAAGGCGATTTCGAGCCAGAAGTGCGCGCCGGCCAGCACCAGCAATTCGCCGGCGATGGTCGCCCAGCGCAGCCAGAACAGGCGCGACAGCAGCGGGTGTCGGCCCAGCTCGTTGCCGGCCGCGTTCAGGGTCGCGGCGGGCGTGGAATGAAAGGATGACTGCATGCAGGAATTCAATGATGAATGGACGCCGCGCGGGGGCGACGACCTCAGCCGCGCCGGCCGACGCCGGCCTCGCGCTTGCACAGGTGATAAGCCATCACGACGATAGGCGTGGCGATCGCGAGCCAGGCCAGCCAGTGCCACACGCCCTGCCCCAGCAATGCGGCCAGCAAGCCGAACGCCGTCAGCAGCCCCAGCAGGATCGGCATGCCCCACAGGTGCAGAAACTCGGATTGTCGTTCGGCTGGTCGGGATGGCTTGTTCATCTTTGCGCTCTCTGTGTCGTCCGAGGCTGATCCGGCGGATCTTGAGGATACGGGCGCCGTCATTTTACCGCCGCCGGCTGGCCCGGTCGCGCATGCAACTTCTCCAGCCGTCGCCGGGATTGCCCGCGGCGCGCAAACCACAGGTAGACGCCGCTGCCCAGCACCACCAACGTCGCCACGTCCAGCAGCGCCCACATCAGCTTCAACGGCATGCCGGCATAGTCGCCGAAGTGCAGCGGCTTGGCCACCAGCACCGCGGTCACGTACCAGGGCAGCTCGCGGCTTTCGGTCAGGCGGCCGGTCTCTGCATCCACCAGCACCGGACGCAGCAGGTTGGACGTCAGCGGCGTATCGCCGCGCATGAAGATCGCGTAATGGTGACCGCTGGAGAAGTTCGTCCCGGGGAAGGCGATGAAGGACGGCACCATGCCCGGCGTGGCCGCCTTTGCATTGGCCACCGATACGTCCAGCGAGGCCAGGTGGGTCGGCGGCGGCAGGTTCTTGTAAGGGGCGACCATTTCGGCCAGCTGGTCGTTGCGCCAGGCGGTCAGCAGCACGTCGGCCAGCGTGCAGACCACGCCGGTCACGCCGACCACGGTCACCCACACCAACGTGGCCGTGCCCAGCAGATTATGGATATCCAGCCAGCGCAGCCGGCGGCCCTTCTGCCGGCGGATGGCGCCGAAATCCAGCTTGCGCATCAGCGGGCCGTAGACCACCACGCCGGAGACAATCGACACCACGAACAGCAGCCCCATGAACCCCAGGAACAGCTTGCCCGGCAGGCCGGCGAACATGTCGGTATGCAGCTTCAGCAGGATGAACACCAGTCCGCGTGACGGCGGCTGGCCCAGCACACCGCCGGTACGGGTGTCCGAGACCAGGCTTTGGGTGCTGTCGGGATGCGTATCCGGCCGCGGCGCCGTCACCAGCGTCGCCGTTTCGTCCTCGCCGCGCTCCCAGATCATGTACTGGATCACCTCCCCCGGCCGATACGCGCGCGCCGCGTCGGCCAGCTTGTCCAGCGGCGCCGCCGGCGTCCCGGCAGGCATCTCGGGCGCGGCGATGTGGTTGCCCAGCAGATCGTCCAGCTCATGATTGAAGATCAGCGGCAAGCCGGTCAGGCACAGCAGCAGCAGAAACACCGTGCAGATCAGGCTGCTCCAGGTGTGGATGAAGTGCCAGCGTTTGAAGGAGGCGTTGGAGGACATGAAATCAGAGGCCGGTTAAAAGACAGGGGCTCCTTCAGCCCGAATTTTCATTTTTTGCAACACATGTACCCAGGTTCATCACACAATCCGGGATTTACAATAGCGAAGTTACGAATAATAACAATTCTCAATTATACTTTTCGAATCAGCTCAATCCGATCCACTGAAACTTAACAGGACGCCACGTTCCTGCTTTCGCTTACATAAAACCATGTCCCTTCGCCCTACTCCGCTGGCCGCCGCCCTGGCGCTCGCTTTCATCGCACCGCTGCCCTCTTTCGCTCAAACCGCCACCAGCACCACCGTTGGCGCCCAGCAAGACGGGCAAGCGCTGCCGACCGTGACGGTCAATGCTTCGGCAGATGCATCCGCCGACGGCCTTCCAAAAGAATTCGCCGGCGGCCAGGTGGCGCGCGGCAGCCGCCTTGGCGTCCTGGGCAACGTCGACAATCTTGACAGCCCAGTGCGTTCGATGGCGTACACCCAGCAACTGATCCAGGATCAGCAAGCCCACGGCGTGGGCGACGTGCTGAAGAACGATCCGGTGGTGCGCACCACCCGCGGCTTCGGCAACTTCCAGGAGTCGTACATGATCCGCGGCTTCATCGCGAACTCCGACGACCTGATGTACAACGGCCTGTTTGGCATCCTGCCACGCCAATACGTCGCGTCCGAAATGATGGAGCGCGTCGAAGTCATGTACGGTGCAAGCGCATTCCTCAACGGTGCGACACCGGGCAGCGCCGGCGTGGGCGGCACCATCAACATCGTCCCCAAGCGCGCTTCCAGCGAGCCTTTGAACAACGTCACGCTTGGCTACGGATCCGGCAACTCGAAGTACGGCGCCATCGATTTCTCGCGCCGCCTGGGTCCTGAAGAACGCTTGGGCATCCGCATCAACGCCGCACGACGTGCCGGCGGCACCGGCGTTTCCCGCGAGAAGAACGAAACGAATATCTTCTCGCTGGGCGCCGACTATCGCGGCAACAACTTCCGTCTGTCTGCCGACCTCGGCGTGCAGGAAAACAATCTGACCAACATTCGCTCCAGCGTGGCGATCGGCGCCATCACCGCCGTTCCCACCGCACCGAACGCGTCCAGCAACAACTCGCAGCCGTGGGCCTATTCCAACGCCCGCGACATCTTCGGCACCGTGCGCGGCGAGTGGGATCTGTCCGACGTTACCACGGCATGGGCTGCATTCGGCGCCCGCCAAGGTACGGAAAACAACTCTCTCTCGGGCATCCGCGTCAACGACGCCAGCACCGGCGCCGCGTCGACTTACCGCTTCGACAACGCCCGCCAGGATGACGTCGCCACCGGCGAAGTCGGCATTCGCACCAAGTTTTCTACCGGTTCGGTGGGACACAAGGTCGTGGCGTCGGCCTCCGCTTACTCCCTGGATTCGCGCAATGCCTATGGATATTCGACCTTCTATGGCCTGAGCTCGAATATCTACAATCCGACCTTCTACAGTGCACCTGCCCTGACCACCTTGGGCAACAACCTGGGCGATCCTCAGACCACGACCAAGGTCAAGCTGGCAAGCGCCGTGCTGTCCGACACCCTCAGCTTCTACGACGACCGCGTCCTTCTGACCCTCGGCGTTCGCCAGCAGCAGATGAGAACCGAGTCCTATGCCTACAACACCCACGCGCAAACTACGGTCGACCAAAGCGCTACCTCGCCGATGGCCGGCGTGGTCTTCAAGATCCTCAAGAATCTGTCGCTGTACGGCAACTACATCGAAGGCCTGCAACAGGGCGAGCAGGTCAGCAGCTTTATCGGTGCGGCCAACCCCGGCGTGTTCATGCCGGCCTATAAGGCCAAGCAAAAAGAAGTCGGCGTGAAGTATGAAATCGGCGGCCTGGGCCTCGGCGCTGCATTTTTCACCACCAACAAGCCGCTGCAATCCATGGATGCGGTGACGAAGATCGTGACTGCCAGCGGCCAACAGCGCAATCGTGGCATTGAACTGACTGCTGTGGGCGAATTGACCAAGAGCCTGCGCCTGTTGTCTGGCATTACCTTCCTGAATGCCAAGCAGCAAGAGACCATTCCCTCGACCAATAACGGCAAATACGCTATCGGCGTTCCGAAGATGCAAGCCAACGCCGGCCTTGAATATGACATCCCCGGCGTGCGTGGTCTGACCGTGAACGGTCGCGCAACCTACACGTCGACCCAGTATGTCGATGCAGCCAATCAGCTGGAAGTCCCGTCGTGGGTGCGCTATGACCTCGGCGCACGCTACCTCACCGACATCGGCGGCCGCGCTGTGACCTTCCGCGCCTCCATCGAGAACCTGGCGAACCGCAACTACTGGGAGTCTGCCGGTGGGGCATCCAACTCCGGCTATTTGGTGCAAGGCAATCCGCGCACGTTCAACACTTCGGTCTCGGTCGCGTTCTGATAAGCACGACGCATCCACTACCACAAACAAAAATGCCCGGTCCATGCAATTGGACCGGGCGTTTTTTTATTCTGCCGGCAGCTCAATCAAACAAGCCCGCATAGTCGATCAGCATCTCCTCGATGAACAGCTTGGCCGACAGCGGATGGTCGGCGATCGCGCGGCGTTCGCCCATGCCTTTGATGGCGCGCGAGATGGCGATGGCATCGGCGCGCTCGGCCAGCTTTCCCAACTCCTTGGCATGGCGCGGGTAGTAGCGGATGACGCCGGCTGATTTCAGCGAGAACAGGTCGTACAGCCAGCGCTGCACCCATCCCACCAGGTCGGAGACCGGCACCTTCTGCAGCTTGTCGGCGGTGCGCAAGGCGCCGTCGACGCCGGGCTGGGCCAGGTGGCGCAGCAGCTCGTCGAGCACGTCGCGGCTGTCGCCCTGCGCGGCTTCCAGCGCGGCCAGCGGGGCGCCGCCCTGCTCGGCCAGCCAGGCGTCGGCATCCTTGACGCCTTGCGCCCTCAGCCACGCCAGGCCGGCTTCGTGCGAGGGGCCGGGCAGCGCGAACTTGCGGCAGCGCGAGAGGATGGTCGGCAGCAGGCGGTCCAGGCGATTGGACAGCAGCAGGAACATGGTGCCCGGGGGTGGCTCTTCCAGCGTCTTGAGCAAGGCGTTGGCGGCCGCCGTGTTGAGCGCCTCGGCCGGATACAGCATCACCACGCGCAAGCCGGAACGGTGGGTGGAGACGTTCATGAAATCGGCCAGGGCGCGCACCTGGTCGATCTTGATTTCCTTGGAGGGGGTCTTGCTGGCCTTGGCGGTCTTCTTTTCTTCGCCGCCCTCGTCATCCGCGATCTCGTCTTCCAGCGCCTCGGGACGTACGCGGCGATAGTCGGGGTGATTGTATTGTTCGAACCAGTTGCAGGAGGCGCAGGCGCCGCAGGCATGCGCCTCGGGCGTGGGCGATTCGCACAGCAGCGACTTGGCGAAGGCTTCGACGAAAGCGGTCTTGCCGGTGCCGGCGCTGCCGTAGAACAACAAAGCATGCGGCAGGCGCTCGCGCAGCTGCTGCAGCTGGCGCCAACTGTCGTGCTGCCAGGGCAGCAGGGAGGAATCGGATGAACTCATGATGCGGGCCTGTTACAGGGCGGCGACGATGCCGCGCAGCTCTTGCTGGATCTCGGGAATCGGCCGGGTCGAGTCGATGATGCGAAAACGCGCCGGGAATTCGGCCGCACGGCGCAGGTACTCGCCGCGGGTGGCGGCGAAGAAGTCGGCCTTCTCCTGCTCGAACTTGTCGGGTGTGCGCTCGGCGTCCAGGCGCGCGCGCGCCACCTCCAGCGGGACGTCGAACAGCAGCGTCAGCTCGGGCTGCAGGTGCGGATGGACCCAACGCTCCAGCGCGTCCAGTTTCTCCAGCGCCAGGTGGCGGCCGCCGCCCTGATAGGCGAAGCTGGCGTCGGTAAAGCGATCGGAGATCACCCAGTCGCCGCGCGCCAGCGCCGGCTCGATGACCTGGGCCAGGTGTTCGCGACGCGAGGCGAACATCAGCAGCGCCTCGGTTTCCAGATGCATTTTCTTGTGCAGCAGCAGCTCGCGCAGACCCTCGCCCAGCTCGGTGCCGCCGGGCTCGCGGGTGGCGACGACAGTCAGGCCGCGCGCGCGCAGCAGCTCGGTGACGAAAGGAATATGGGTCGACTTGCCGGCGCCGTCGATGCCTTCGAAGGTGATGAATTTGCCTGATGCCATGAAGGGATCGCAGTAGAAATAGGTAAAAGAGTCAGCGCGTAAAAAGATCAGCGCTGGTAGCGGTTGACGGCCTGGTTGTGCTCGTTGAGGCTGCTGGAGAAATGGCTGGTGCCATCGCCGCGCGCCACGAAGTATAAGGCCTCGGTCTTGTCCGGGTTCATCGCCGCGGCCAGCGAGGCGGCGCCGGGCAAGGCGATCGGCGTGGGCGGCAGGCCGGCGCGGGTGTAAGTGTTGTAGGGCGTGTCGGTCAACAGGTCGACCTTGCGGATCTTGCCCTGATAGCGCTCGCCCATGCCGTAGATCACGGTCGGGTCGGTCTGCAGCAGCATACCCACGCGCAGGCGGTTGGAGAACACGCCGGCCACCATGCCGCGCTCGGACTTCTGGCCGGTTTCCTTCTCGACGATGGAGGCCATGGTCAGGGCTTCATACGGCGTGCGGTACGGCAGCGACAGGTCGCGCTTGCTCCAGGCCTCGTTGAGCTTCTTGTTCATCAGCGCGAACGCCTGCTTGTAGATCTGCATGTCGCTGGCGCCCTTGGCAAACAGATAAGTGTCCGGGAAGAACAGGCCCTCGGGGTATGTGTATTCCGTGGTCAGCTTGGCCAGCACCTGCTGGTCGGTCCAGGTGATGGTGTCATGCTTCAACGAAGGCTGCTCGGCGATTGCCCGGCGCATCTGCTTGAAGGTCCAGCCTTCGATGACGGTCAGCGCCTCCTGAGCGAACTCGCCCCGCACCAGCTGCAGCAACAGGCGCTGCGGGGTGTAGCCGGGTTTGAGCTCATAGCTGCCGGCCTTGATGCGGGCGCCCTCGCCCGATAACCGTGCATACAGCGCGAAGAGATCCGGATTGACCGGCACGCCGGCGGCGGCGATCTCTTGGGCGGCGCCATTCACCCCGGCGCCGGGCGTGACGGTAAAGGCGATGTTCTGCCCACCGGCCGCCACGATGGGCTGCTTGGACCAATAGATGCCCGCGCCCGCCACCAAGGCGGCCAACACGAGCAAGGCAAAAAATAACTTCTTCATACCGGATGCAAAATCCCCGTTCCCCGACGCGTTTTTTCGGAGATCACTATAATCGAGGCATCAATGATAATCGCTGGCACGACAGTTGCCTAATTTGCCTGGCCGCCGGCGATTCGGCGCGCCATTTCCGCGATGAAATTGCGCCGCAACCCACAATGCGATAAATAATTTATGACTGAACTGACCGCCTCGACTTCCGTCTGGCTCGACTTCCTGAAACAGAACGGCGCGCAATTCGACGCCGACGGCGTGGAACTGCTGGGCTTCGGCCCCACCGCCCCGGCGCCGGAGAGCCTGGAAAGCTTCATGGCCCCGCTCACCGGCCTGGGCCTGATCGGTGTCGCCGGCGAGGACGCCGCCAGTTTCCTGCACAGCCAGCTCACCAATGACGTCGAAAAGCTGGACACCTCGGCCGCGCGCCTGGCCGGCTACTGCTCGCCCAAGGGTCGCCTGCTGGCCAGCTTCCTGATGTGGCGCAATCCCGAATACGTGTTCCTGCAGCTGCCGCGCGCGCTGCAGCCGGCGATCCAGAAGCGCCTGCAGATGTTCGTGCTGCGCGCCAAGGCCAAGCTGTCCGACCAGGGCGCCAACACCGCCATCATCGGCCTGGCCGGTCCGGCGGCGCAGAACTCGCTGGCCGAGTGGTTCCCGGTGCTGCCGGCCGAGCCCTACGCCAAGATCGACAACGCCAACGGCACGCTGATCCGCCTGGCCGACTCGTCCGGCAGCGCCCGCTACCAGTGGATCACCATGCCCGAGGTCGCCATTGCGGCCTGGCCCAAGCTGGCCCAGCACCTGACCCCGACCTCGCCGCAAGCCTGGCGCTTGTCCGAGATCCGCGCCGGTGTGCCGAGCATCACCGCCCCCACGCAAGAGCAGTTCGTCCCGCAGATGATCAACTTCGAGCTGGTCGGCGGCGTCAACTTCAAGAAGGGTTGCTATCCCGGCCAGGAAATCGTGGCGCGCAGCCAGTACCTGGGCAAGCTCAAGCGCCGCGCCATGCTGGCCACCGTCGACAGCGACGCCGTCGCGGCCGGCAATGAAGTATTCTCGGCGGCCGATCCCGAACAGCCCTGCGGCATGGTGGTCAACGCCGAACGCGCCGGCGACGGCCGCTCGCTGGCGCTGGTGGAAATGAAGCTGGCCGCGGCCGACGGCCCGGTGCACCTGGGCGCGGCCGGCGGCCCTGCCCTGCATTTCCACGACCTGCCTTACGCGCTGGCCGAGCCGCAATAAGCGGTTCACCAGCCAGTACAGCGTAAAGGGCCAGGCATGGATCTCTACATTTACTACCGCGTTTCCCCGGCGCACACGCAAGCCCTGCACGGCAAGATCAAGGCGCTGCAGGCGGTGCTGCAAGCCCGCTTCGGCATCGTCGGCGGCTTGAAACGCCGCCCCGGCGAGCAGGACGGCCGCCAGACCTGGATGGAAGTCTACGAACACATCGCCCCCGGCCATGAAGAGGAGTTCGGCCGTGCGCTGGAGCGCGCCCTGGACGATGCCGACATCGCCGCGCTGATCGACGGGCCGCGCCATGTCGAACGTTTCGAGGATGTCGCCACATGTGCCTGATCATCTTCGCCTGGAAAGTCATCCCCGGCATGCCGCTGATCCTGGCGGCCAACCGCGACGAGTTCTACGCCCGTCCGGCCGCCGACGCCGGCTGGTGGAGCGATTACCCGCAGGTTTTCGCCGGCCGCGACCTGCAGGGCGGCGGCACCTGGCTGGGCGTGACCCGCGAAGGCCGCTTTGCCGCCCTGACCAACGTACGCTCGCCCTCGGAGCGCCGCCCCGAGGCGCCCACCCGCGGCCAGCTGGTCGCCGACTACCTCAGCGGCGACCTCGATCCGGCCGCCTACCTGCGCTACATCGAACCGCGCGCGCAGGAGTACAACGGCTTCAACCTCATCCTCGGCGACCGCGAGACCATGCTGTGGTACTCCAACCGGGGCGACGCCGACGCCCGCAACGGCAAGCCACTGGACTACGGCGTCTACGGCCTCTCCAACGCCCTGCTGGACACGCCCTGGCCCAAGCTCACGCGCGCCAAGGCGCAGTTCGCCAGCCTCTTGTGCCAGGGCGCGCCGGAAGAAACCTTCTTCGAAATGCTGACCGACGCCACGCGCGCCAACGACTGCCGCCTGCCCGACACCGGCGTGGGCATCGAGAAGGAACGTATGCTCTCGCCCATCTTCATCCGCTCGCCGGACTACGGCACGCGCTGCTCGACGGTGCTGCGCGTGCCCATTGTGGGCGAGCCGGTCCTGACCGAGCACGTGGCCGACCCGATGGCGGTGCAATATTCGGCGGAATCGACCAAGGATTCGAACTGCAAGCTGCCCTGCAAGCCCAAGCCACAAGAAGAGGAAAAGCCCGGCTGACAGCATGCGGCCTGCCCGGCGCGCCGGGGCATCATTGCCCACATGAAATAAACAAAACGTATATCTGATATTTGAAAGATAAATTGGCCTGATTTGATGCGGAGCAGTAAAGTAGCACCTGTCTCCTCCAATTTCCTCCTTAAAGAATTGGATTGAAGCCCACACCGCAAGGTCGTGGGCTTTTTTTTCGCCGTTATCGGGCAAAGCCCCCGACCCCGCCTCCCGACCGGCCTGCACCGATATCGCCGGCGGACTCGGCACCCCGCCGCCCACATCCACTCGCAACGCATTCCCGCCCGCCCGACGCGTTCCGGCACGTCCCGATACGAACTTGCGCGCCGCAAAAAAGAAAAGCGGACCGAAGTCCGCTTTTCTCTGGTCAGCGTCGCGGCAACCGTTGCCGGCCGCCTGCGAATACGCTCTTTAATGATGCATCTTCGATTCCGAGCGATCCAGCACGGCTTCAGGTGCATTTGCCTCCTCGACCGTCTCATTGTTCAGCACGGCGTTCAGGCGCTTGCTGTCCAACTCGCCGCTCCACTTCGCAACCACCAGGGTGGCCACACCGTTGCCGATGGTGTTGGTCAGGGCGCGCGCTTCGGACATGAAGCGGTCGATACCCAGGATCAGCGCCAGGCCGGCGACCGGCAGGTGGCCCACCGCCGACAGCGTCGCCGCCAGCACGATGAAGCCCGAGCCGGTGATGCCCGCCGCGCCCTTGGAGGTCAGCAGCAGCACGCCCAGCAGGGTCAGTTCCTGCACGAAGGTCATCGGCGTATTGGTCGCCTGGGCGATGAACACCGCCGCCATGGTCAGGTAGATCGCCGTGCCGTCCAGGTTGAACGAGTAGCCGGTGGGGATCACCAGGCCGACCACGGTCTTCTTGGCGCCGGCGTTTTCCATCTTGGCCAGCATGCGCGGCAGCACCGATTCAGACGACGAGGTGCCCAGCACGATCAGCAGTTCTTCCTTGATGTACTTCACGAACTTCCAGATCGAGAAGCCGTGCAGGCGGGTGATGATGCCCAGCACCACGAAGATGAACAGCAGGCAGGTCAGGTAGAAGGTGCCCATCAGCTTGGCCAGCGAGAACAGCGAGCCCACGCCATATTTACCGATGGTGAACGACATCGCGCCGAATGCGCCGATCGGGGCCACCTTCATGATGGTGCCCACCACCGAGAACAGCACATGCGAGATCTTCTCGATGAAGTCGAACACCAGGGTGCCGCGGCCGCCGAACTTGTGCAGCGCGAAGCCGAACAGCACCGCCACCAGCAGCACCTGCAGCACGTCGCCCTTGGCGAAGGCATCGAACATGCTGCTCGGGATCACCGACAGCACGAAGTCGGTCACCGTACCCAGCTTGCCGGGAGCGGTGTAGGATGCGATCGCCTTGGTGTCCAGCGAGGCCGGGTCGATGTTCATGCCCACGCCGGGCTTCAGCACGTTGACCAGAATCAGGCCGATGATCAGCGCCACCGTGCTGACCACTTCAAAGTACAGCAGCGCCAGGCCGCCGGTCTTGCCGACCTTCTTCATGTCTTCCATGCCGGCGATGCCGGTCACGACGGTGCAGAAGATCACCGGCGCGATGATCATCTTGATCAGCTTGACGAAGCCGTCGCCGAGCGGCTTCATGGCCTCGCCGGTGGACGGATAGAAGTGTCCCAGCGTAATACCGATCACGATCGCGACCAGCACCTGGAAGTACAGGGATTTATAAATTGGCTGTTTCGCCGTTGTCATTTTGCATTCTCCATGAACATCAATCTCCAGCCTGCCCGGTCGGGGCAAACCGCTGGCCTTGCGCGGATCGTCGCCCGCTGAGGCTTTTCTCGTCCGGGAGGCTCCCCCTCCCCGGTTCGGGCGCAAGTATGAACCAGACCAATTTGCCCCGGTATTGTGGGAAACCACATTACGCAGAGAAAGACAGGGGTTCAAGCGCCCTTATTCCCCGTTCTGCTCTGCAACGAAGCCGCTTATAGTTGTAGTCTCCGCGGGAAGTGATAACAAGGAAAATATTGTGCAACGGAAACTGACGGTCACCGTCCGCCTGGCAATCCTGGTGACGGTACTGTGCGCCAGCGTCGTGCTGGTGGCCTGGTATGGCGCGCTGGGCATGGCGTCCAGCAACGAAAAACTGCGCTTCGTCTACGAAGACCGCACGCTGGCGTTGGTCGAGATCGCCAAGGTGCGCGATGCACTCTACCGTAACCGCGACGTCATGGGCCGCGCCCTGATGCTGGCCAACGTGCCGGACGGTCCGGTGCGTGACGGCATGTCGCCCCAGCAGCAGATCCCGCAGCTGCTGTCCCAGCTGAGCGGTCTGGACGCCGTCGGCAACCAAAGCTGGAAGACCTACATGGGCACCGGCATGGATCAGGCGGAACACGCCGCCGCCCTGCGCTTCGAGCACAGCTTGCGCCAATATCAGGAGCAGCGCGCCCGCGTCGCCACCCTGATCGCCTCGGGCGAGGTCAACCAGGCCAACGACATGTGGCCGCAGATCACGCCCATGCTGACCGACCTCGCTTCGCAGCTGGCCGCGCTGGGACAGATACAGGAGCGGCTCACCCGCAGCGCCTATGACGAAGCCGGCGCCGAATATGCGCACCTGCGTCAGCGCAACCTGCAACTGGCCGCCGGCAGCCTGCTGCTGGGCGCGGCCCTGTCGCTCTGGATCATTCTCGGCCTGCGGCGCGAGCTGGGCGGCGAACCCGCCTATGCCGCCCACATCGTGCGCCAGATCGCCGACGGCAACCTCGGCATCGAAGTCAACCTGCGCCGCAATGACCAGCAAAGCCTGCTGCACGCAATGCACTCCATGCGCGGCCGCCTGACCGACATCATGCAACGCGTGACGCTGTCCACCCATGCCCTGAACAATTCCTCGCGCCAGCTCAACGCCACCGCCCACGCGCTGGCCCATGCGTCCAGCGAACAGGCGGCCGCCGTGGAAGAAGTGCACGCGGCCATCTCCGGCATGAGCCAGGCGATCCAGGAAACCGGCGAGCACGCCCGCCGCACCGACCTGATCGCCGAGGCCGCCGCAGCCGATGCCGACAAGAGCGGCGTGGCGGTGCAATCGACGGTGCTGGCCATGCGCGGCATCGCGCGCCAGGTCGGCGTGATCGACGACATCGCCTACCAGACCAACCTGCTGGCCCTGAACGCCGCCATCGAAGCCTCGCGCGCCGGCGAGCACGGCCGCGGCTTCTCGGTAGTCGCCGCCGAAATCCGCAAGCTGGCCGAACGCAGCCAGGACAGCGCGCGCGAGATCAGCGAGATCGCCGAAGAGAGCGTCAGCATGGCCGAAGAGACCAGCCAGCGCCTGGTGGAAGGTACGCTACAGGGCATCCGCAAGGCATCCCAGCAGATCAACCAGATCACCCTCTCCTCCACCATGCAGGAAGAAGGCGTGCAGGAAATCGGCGCCGCCGTGCTGCAGCTGAACGAAACCACCCAGCGCAACGCCGCCGCCTCCGAGGAACTGGCCTCGACCGCCGAGCTGGTCGCCGAGCATGCGCGCGAGCTCGATGCGCAACTGTGCTACTTCCACCTGGGCGACGGCGTGGAGACGAGCTTGCCGCTGCCGCAAACAGCGCAAGCGCTGCCGGCACAGGGAAAAAAACGAAGGTAGGAAAACACGCCGGCCGGCCAGGAAAACTCCGTGGCCGGCCGCGCTTGCCGATGCTTACGCCAGGGCGGCGCGCATGGTGATGTGGGGGATGCCGGCTTCCATGAACTCCGCGCCTTCGCGGGCGAAACCATGGGCCGCATAGAAAGGCTCGGCGTGCGTCTGGGCGTTGAGGATCACTTCGGCGTCGCCGCGCGCGCGCGCCGCCTTGATCAGCGCCTGCAGCACCGCGCCGCCCACGCCGCGTCCGCGGCCGGCCTTGCGCACTGCCATGCGACCGATATGGCCGTCCGGCAGCAGGCGACCGGTGGCCAGCGGCGAGCCGTCTTCGGCATACGCCACGGCGTGCAGGCACACGGCATCCATCTCGTCCAGCTCGATCTCGGCCGGCACATTCTGTTCGTCGACGAACACCTCAAAACGAATCGGCTGCGCATGCGCGCGCAGTTCATCCCAATTGCCCACGATGATCTTCATGTGGCGTATTCCTTTGCTTGTTGCGGTTTGTTTCTGTTGACTGTGCGGGTTTTACTGCGGGTGGCTGATCCCGGCTGCCGCTCAGCGCGGCGCCTGCTCGTGGTCGAGCTTTCTGGAAATATCGAGGCGGCGCACCAACTTGAAGGTGCCCATGGCCTTGGCCACCAGCTTGTCGCCGTTCCACAGTTCGGCCTGGCAAAAGCACATGGTGGTCGAACGGTGGTAGGTGTGACCGCGGGCGACAATGGTGTCGCCGGCGCGGCCGGCCGGCTGCAGGAAGCTGGTGCTCATGTCCACCGTGGCCGACGACTTGGCGTCGGTGCCACAGCGCGCGGCCAGGCCCATGGCCACGTCCATCAGCGTCATCGAGATGCCGCCCTGCGCCACTTGCCAGCTGTTCATGAATTCCGGCTTCAGCTGCAGCGCCATCACGGCGCGGTCGTCGCCGTACTCCAGCACTTGCACGCCCAGTTCTTGCAGGTAGGGATTCCCTTGCGGGAAGACGTCGGTCAGGGCCAGGCTCATCGCGCTTCCGTTCAGATCTCGTAGTCCATGCACTGGCGCGCTTCGCGCACCGCGCCGATGAAGGGCTTGATGGCGACGTGATCAGGATGGTCCTGGTAGGCGTCGAGCGCGGCGCGCGACTCGAACTCGGAATACAGCACCACGTCGTAGGTCGCTTCCAGACCGGGCTGGGCCACCACCGCTTCGAACTTCAGGATGCCGGGCACCACGTTGGCGCAGCTGTCCAGGAGCGCCTTCATCTTGGCGATGTTGGCGGCCTTGTCATTGCCTTCAGCCTGGTCCTTCAACTTCCACATCACGATGTGCTTGATCACGTCCGGTCTCCGATTGCCTGAAAATTTGGAAAACCGTAATGATAAGCCAAAGGCCGCGCTGCGGCTTCCGGCCGGCGGATCGGATTCACCGCCTTTGTCCGGCGCGATTTCCCGCGCTCAAACGCGCGCGGCGATTTTCATGAAGGAGCCCACCAGCCGCCCCTCGCGCCGTTCGGCCAGGCAATAGGCATAGGTGTGCGTGGTGACCGGGTCGCCCTCGATGCGCACCATGCGAAAACGCGGATCGGGCACAAACTCCGCCTCCGACACCGCACCCAGCCCCAGGCCGCGCGCCACCGCTTCGCGCAGCGCCTCGCGGCTGCCGATTTCCATCACCACCTGCGGCGCCACGCCAGCGTCGGTCATGGCCTTCTCCAGCGCCAGGCGGGTGGTCGATCCCTGCTCGCGCATGAGCATCGGCTGGTTGGCCAGCTCGGCCAACGTCACCGTCTCGCGCTTGTAGAACGGATGGCTGCGATGCGCGAACAGCACCACCGCGTGGTCGGCGTAAGGCACGGCGTGAAAGCGGGCGTCGTCCGTGAAACTCGCCAGCACCGCCACGTCGGTGACGTAATTCTCCAGGTCGGCCAGCGACTGCTTGGAGTTGCCCAGCTTGATCGACAGCTCCACCTTGGGATAGCGCGCGCGGTAGGCGTCCACCATCTCGATCACATGGAACGGCCCGACCGCGCCGATGCGCAGGTGGCCTACGTGCAAGGTGCCGGAGTTGACCAGCAGATTGAGCGCATCGAGCTCCAGCTCGGCGATGTTCTGGGCGATCGGCAGCAGCCGTTGCGCCGTCTCCGACAAATCCAGACGCCGCCCGCGGCGAAAGAACAGCTCCACATTGTGTTCCCGCTCCAACGACTGTACCTGGGTGGTCAGGGTCGGCTGGCTCACGCCCAGGGCGCGGGCGGCGGCGGAAAAGCCGCGGTGGCGGGCCACGGCGAGGAAGGCGCGGAGCTGGGAAGGCGTCATCTATAGATCCAGTCAATAGTTGTCTTCATTTTTTAAGATTATATCGATAATAAAGCGGTCATAAATCGCCTTTAATCTTCTTCCTGTCCGGACGAAACCCTTGCCAGCCCTGCACCAGCCGCTGGTTGCCTGCCAGTTTTGCATTGTTTGCGCGGCCCGTTGCCTGCGAGCCGCCTTGCGCGCCATTGACCGAATACCGAACCAAGGACAAGACATGAAACGACGCTCCCTCCTGGCCCTGAGCCTGTGCGCGCTCTCGACCTTCACCGCCGGCCTGCCCGCCTCTGCCGCCCAGCCCCTGACTGTGGGTCTGATCCCGGCCGAAGATTCGCAAGCCATGCTGGAAAACAGCAAGGCCGTCATCGACAGCCTGCAAAAGCAGCTGGGCATGCCGGTCAAGCCCTTCATCGCCACCGACTACAACGGCATCATCGAAGCGCTGCGCTCCAAAAAGCTGGACGTGGCCTACCTCGGCCCCTTTTCCTACGTGCTGGCCACCTCGGTCGCCAACGTCGAGGCCTTCTCGGTGGCCGAAACCAAGAAGAGCGGCAAGAGCTACTACAAGAGCCTGATCATCACCCGCAAGGACAGCGGCCTGCAAAATGTCGAGCAGCTGAAGGGCCGCACCATGGCCTTCGTCGATCCGTCCTCGGCTTCCGGCCACCTGTTCCCCAGCGCCGGCCTGCAAAAGCTCAACATCGATCCCAACAAGTATTTCTCGCGCGTGATCTTCTCCGGCTCGCATGACGCCAGCATCCTGGCCGTGGCCAACAAGAAGGTCGACGCGGCCGCCGTGGCCGACCGCATCCTCGCCGCCGCAGTCGCCAAGGGCGTGGTGCAGCAGTCCGACCTGAACGTGGTGTGGACCTCGCCCGACATCCCCGAGTCGCCAATGGTGTGGCGCCGCGATCTCGACCCGGCGCTGAAGCAGAAGATCGCCGCCGCCTTCGCCAACATCAAGGACGTGCAATGGGGCGACCAGGGCGTGCTGAACGGTTTCGTCGCCACCAACGACGCCGCCTACAACGTGGTGCGCGACACCGCGAAGATCCTCAACCTCGACCTCAAGGCGATGAAATGATCCGCATCCGTTCGCTCACCAAGCACTACGGCAGCAATGCCGTGCTGCGCGGCATCGACCTCGATGTCGCCGCCGGCGAATTCCTGGTGGTACTGGGGCCTTCGGGCGCCGGCAAGTCGACCCTGCTGCGTTGTATCAACGGCCTGGTCACACCGGGTTCAGGCGAACTGGTGGCGGCCGGATACGACGCCACCGACGCGCGCCAGATGCGCAGCCTGCGCCGCAACGTGGCCATGATCTTCCAGCACCACAACGTGGTGCCGCGTCTGTCGGTACTGAAAAACGTGCTGACCGGCCGGCTCGGCCAGGTGTCGCAGCTGGCGTCCATCCTGCAGCTCTTCTCGCGCCAGGATGTGGCGCTGGCCATGGACTGCCTGCGTCGGGTCGAACTCGACCACAAGGCCCATGAGCGCACCGACGCGCTCTCCGGCGGCCAGCGCCAGCGCGTGGGCATCGCCCGCGCCCTGGCCCAGCGGCCGCAGGTGATCCTGGCCGACGAGCCGGTCGCCAGCCTCGACCCCAAGACCTCGCGCCTGGTGCTGCACTACCTGCGCGCGGCCTGCCGCGAGCTGGGCATCACCGTGGTGTGCAACCTGCACCAGGTCGACTACGCCCGCGAGTTCGGCGACCGCATCGTCGGCCTGGCCGGCGGCAAGCTGGTGTTCGACGGCCGCGGCGAAGACCTGCGCGACTCCCACCTGAACATGATCTACGCCGGCCTGGACCAGATTCAGAACGCCGAGCCGGCGACCGCGCGCGTCCTGGCGCCGGAACTGGCTGCGCAAGGAGCCCTGTGATGAATGCACCGATGCAAAGCCCCCGGGGCGGCAGCTACCACGACTACGTCTGGACCGGCCCGCGCCCGCTGAACCTGCGCGCCTGGCTGCTGTGCGTGGCCGCGGTTGCGCTGGCTGCCTTCGTGCTGGCCTGGAGCGCGCAAGGCACGCAACTCTCGTGGAGCGAGCTGGCCGGCGGCCTGCCGCAGATCGGCGACTTCATCTCGCGCTCTTTCCCGCCCAACTGGAGCATCCTCGGCAACCTCGTCACGCCGGCCGTGGAGACCGTGCAGATCGCGCTGTGGGGCACGCTGCTGGGCGTGCTCGGGGCGATCCCCGTGTCCTTCCTGGCCGCGCGCAACCTGAACCGCAACCGCGTCGTCTACCAGGCGGTGCGGCAGGCGCTCAACGTCACCCGCAGCATCAACGAGCTGATCCTGGCGCTGGTGTTCGTCTCGGCGGTGGGCCTGGGCCCCTTCCCCGGCGTACTGGCGCTGGCGCTGCACGGCGTGGGCATGGTCGGCAAGTTCTTCGCCGAGAGCATCGAAGAGATCGACGACGGTCCGCTGGAGGCGCTACGCGCCACCGGCGCCCGGCCGCTGCAGGTGATCGTCTTCGGCGTGCTGCCACAGGTGGTCACCGCCTGGATCGCCACCGTGCTCTATCGCTTCGAGGTCAACCTGCGTCAGGCCACCGTGCTGGGCATGGTCGGCGCCGGCGGGCTGGGCTTCGAGCTGGTCAACAGCCTGAAACTGTTCAAGTACCAGGACACCGCCACCTGCATCGTCGTGGTGACGCTGATGGTGGTGGCCGCCGACGCCGTCTCCAGCCGCCTGCGCCAGATGATCCAGGACGGCCGTGCGCACTGAACCCAACCCTTCATTTTCAAGAAACAGCCTCATGTGGAATTTTCACAATCCGGTCGCCGTCCATGCCGGCGCCGGCAGCCTGGAACGATTGCCCGCCTTGCTGGGCGAACGCCGCGCGCTGCTCATCACCTTTCCCGAAGCGCAGGCGCTGGGACTGGAGCAATACCTGGCGCAACTGCTGGGCCCGCAACTGGCCGGCGTCGAGAACGCGGTCCAGCCCAATCCGGACGTCAGCTGGCTCTCGGCCATGTATGAGCGCGTATGGTCGCAGCACCGCGAGGTCGAATGCATCATCGCCTTCGGCGGCGGCAGCGTGATCGACTGCGCCAAGGCCATGCTGGCGCCCACGCCCTCGGGCCGCTTCGGCGAGCTGCTGGCGCA
This sequence comes from Herbaspirillum sp. LeCh32-8, assembly GCF_017814915.1. Classification (GTDB taxonomy): domain Bacteria; phylum Pseudomonadota; class Gammaproteobacteria; order Burkholderiales; family Burkholderiaceae_D; genus Herbaspirillum. The sequence goes on from NZ_JAGIPZ010000008.1 coordinate 38,190, forward strand.
CCTGCGCGACGGCGCGCCGCTGGATGCGGCCGGCGCCAAGGCGCTGATCGCCGTTCCCACTACCGCCGGCACCGGCAGCGAAGTCACGCCCTGGGCCACCATCTGGGATGCCGCCGCCGGCAACAAGTATTCGCTGCACCGCCCGTGGACCTGGCCCGAGGCCGCCGTGGTCGACGCCAAGCTGATGCTCTCGCTGCCGCCCGGCGTCACGCTGGCCAGCGGCCTGGACGCGCTGTCGCATGCGCTGGAGGCGATCTGGAACGTCAACCGCAATCCGGTCTCCTGCAGCCTGGCCGCCTCGGCCGCGCGCGAGATCGTCGCCACGCTGCCGCAACTGCTGCGCAAGCCGCGCGAGATCGCCCTGCGCGAGCGCATGGCAGTGGCCGCGCTGCAGGCCGGCCTGGCGTTCTCCAACACCAAGACCGCGCTGGCGCATTCGCTGTCCTATGACATCACGCTGCACCACGGCGTGGCGCACGGCATCGCCTGTTCGTTCTCGCTGCCGCATGTGATGCGCCTGGCCTTCGGCCGCGACGCCGGCGTCGACGCGCTGCTGGTGCAGATCTTCGGCGCCGCCGATAAAGACGGCGCCATCGCCCGCCTGTCGGCCTTCCTGGAAGACCTGGGCGTGTCCACCGACCCCGCCCACTACGGCATCACCGATTCCTGGGACGCGCTGGTGCAACACGCCCTGCAAGGCCCGCGCGGACGCAACTTCATCGCCGCCGCCCACTGAACCACCGACTACTGAACAAGGAGCATCCCATGTCCACCACCCGCCCCGCCATCGCCCTGCAAGCCGTCATCTTCGACTGGGCCGGCACCCTGGTCGATTTCGGCTCGCTGGCGCCGACCCAGATCTTCGTCGACGCCTTCAAGAGCTTCGACATCGCCATCACGCTGGAACAGGCGCGCGGTCCGATGGGCCTGTCCAAGTGGCAGCACATCCGCACGCTGCTGGACGACGCCGCCATCGCCGACCAGTGGCAGCGCTACACCGGCCGCGCGCCGACCGACCAGGACGTCGACGCCATCTACGCGCGCTTCATGCCGATGCAGATCGCCAAGGTCGGCGCGTATTCGCACCCCATCGAGGGCGCCGCCCGCATGCTGGCATGGCTGCGCGAGCGCGGCCTGAAGGTCGGCTCCTGCTCCGGCTATCCGCGCGAGGTGCTGGACGTGCTGCTGCCGCTGGCGGCGCAAGACGGCATCGCCCCCGACCACGTAGTGGCCGGCGACGAGCTGGATGCTGGCGGCCGGCCCGGCCCCTTCATGGCGCTGGCCAACGTGCTGGCGCTGAAGATCGGCGACGTGGCCGGCTGCATCAAGGTGGACGACACCGTGCCCGGCATCGAGGAAGGCATCCGCGCCGGCATGTGGAGCGTGGGTGTATCGCTGTCCGGCAATGAGGTCGGCTGCACGCGTGAGCAGTTGGCGGCGCTGGCCCCCGATGAAGTCGCCCTCCTCAAGGCGCGCGCCGAGCAACGCCTGCGCGCGGCGGGGGCGCATTACGTGATCGACTCGGTGGCCGACCTGCCGGGCGTGGTGACGCAGATCGAGGCGCGGCTGGCGGCGGGCGAGCGGCCCTGAACCCGACCTTCCTGCAGTAACGCTCTTTCCGTCATCCCGGCGCAGGCCGGGATCCAGTGTCTTTCCTCGTGCCTCGACATGTACTGAACGACACTGGGTCCCTGCTTTCGCAGGAACGACAAGGCGAAGGCTGCGAACACCTTCGCAGGTTCAAGTCACCCCACCATCTGCCGTTCCTCCCTTCGCAGGAACGACACGGGAAGGAAGCCAACACCTTCACAGCTTCAAGATATCTCACTACCTGTCGTTCCTGCGAAAGCAGGAACCCAGCGTCGTTGATCGCGCCCCATCAGCGCCCTACAAGTTCCAGACCGGGGCCAGCATCCAAGCCCCTATAATCCCCTCACCTACAACGACAACAACTTCCCGTGGCAGCCTATCTCTTCGTCCTGGCCGTCGGCCTGGTGGCCGGCATGATCAGCGGCGTCATCGGCACCGGCTCGTCCATCATGCTGCTGCCGGTGCTGGTCTACAACTTCGGTCCCAAGCAGGCGGTGCCCATCATGGCGGTGGCGGCGGTGATGGCCAATCTGTCGCGGGTGATGGCGTGGTGGCGCATGGTGGACTGGCGCGCATTCGCGGCCTACTCGGTGACGGGCGTGCCGGCGGCGATCCTGGGGGCGCGCACCTTGCTGCAGCTGCCGTCGCACTGGATCGACATCGGCTTGGGCGCATTCTTCATCGCCATGGTGCCGGTACGGCACTGGCTCAAGCGGCGCAACTTCGAATTGAAACTATGGCAGCTGGCGCTGTGCGGCGCGGTGATCGGCTACCTGACCGGCATCGTGCTCTCCACCGGGCCGCTGAGCGTGCCGGCCTTCACGTCCTACGGACTGGCCAAGGGCGCCTTCCTCTCCACCGAGGCGGCCAGCTCGCTGGCGCTGTACGTGAGCAAGGTGCTGACCTTCCGCGAACTGGGCGCGATGCCGCTGTCGGTATTCCTGCAGGGCTTGCTGGTGGGTTCCTCACTGATGGCCGGCACCTTCGTCGGCAAGGCCTTCGTCATGCAGATGAGCGAACGCCACCACCAGCGGCTGCTGGATGTGCTGCTGGTGGCGTCGGGCTTGTCGCTGTTGTGGGCGGCGCTGCACGGGGCGTGATCAGGCGGCCGTCTTCCTCGCACGCGTCGGGTGGGCGGCCGGTTTCTTCGCAGCCGGTTTGCTGACCGCTTTGGCGGCTGCTTTAATGACCGGTTTAGCGGCCGGCTTAGTGGCCTGCTTCGCCACCGGTTTAGCCGCCGGCCTGGCCACCGCTTTCGTTCCTGCCTTCGTCGATGCAGCCTTGGCCGCCGGCTTGGCTGTGCTGTTGCGCGCCGCCGTCCTCGCCGGTCGCGCGGCCTCGCTCTTCTTGGCCGGCAACGTGATCTCGTCCGGCTGTTCGCCGATGGCCGTGGTCAGCTTGCGCGCCAGCGCGATCACCTTGTCCGGATCAACGCCCAGCGTGCCGATCAGGAACTCGATAATTTCAGAACGCGGATTGGCCAGCGTCGGCTCGATCATCATCACCGCCGCCGCCAGCGCCAGCGCGCGTTCGCGGGTGGCGGTCTCGGGCAGCATCTGCTGCAGGGCGTTAAGCGCTTCCACCGGCGCCACCGCCGTGATGCGCGCCTGCTCCTTCAACAGCTGCACCCAGTTGGTCTGCGGCGACACGCTGGCATGCATGTTGGGCAGCTGCGCCAACAAACGCGCCAGGCGCAGGCTGCGACGCTCGAAGGCGCCGATCGAGACCATGCCGGCGATCACGATGCGGCACACCGCCTCGGCAAAACCACCGTGGTCGATTTCTTCCAGCACGGCGTCGCGATACTCGCCCAGGTCCTGCAGCGCGCGCCGGTGCGCCACCTCGGCGTCCGGCTCGCGCGGCGGCAGCCAGGCGCCCAGCCCGGAGGGGCCGAACAGCTGGCGCGTCATCTTCACCGTGCGCGCGTCGCGCTGGTCGCGGAAGGCATTGAGTTCATCGGTGATGCGCTGGGCCATCTTCTGCTCGAACAGCTTCAGCGGATGGTCGTCAGCCAATTGCACCCGCTTGGCGCGTGCTTCAGCCGCCTGCTGGCGGATGAAAGCTGCGGCCGGATGGGTGTCGGAGAACAGCTGGCGCTGCATGCGCAGCGGGTTGAATTTCATCAGCGCGCCGGCGGTGGCGGGCGTGGACGCCATGCGCACCCAGGGCCGCAGCCAGGTCTTGTAGAGGTTCGAATTGATTTCCGACCACTGGCTGATGGTGGAGAAGACCGACTCCTCCTCGCGCCCCTCGGGGTTGATCCTGCGGATGTCGTCCATGGTGCGGTGCTCGTAATGCACCGTGTAGTCGCCCGGCTCCAGCTCGTCCCAGCGCTGCGCCTGCAGGCCGTCCTTGCGCACCAGCTTCATCTCGTAGAGGCCGGGCGGCAGGCTTTCGATCACGTCCAGCGAGCTCACCAGCTGGTCGTGCTCCTTCAACGCCACCGAGCCGCCGACGAAAATGCCGAGGTGCCCCACGCTCTCATGCAGCACGTAGATGATGGTGCGGCCGGCGGCGGCAATCGCGCGCTCGTCGCCCCAGGTGTCGATGATCCAGTTCAGCGCCTGCGGCGGCGGCGTGATGTTGTCGCCCCAGGAGGCGAACACCACGATGGGCGAGGTGATGTCGCGCAGGTTCACGGCGCGGCCCTTCACCATCAGCTCGCCGCGCGCCAGCTTGTTGCCGACGAACAGGTTCTCGGTGATCGACTCGATCTCGGCGCCGGTCATGCGGAAGAAGCCGCCCCACCAGCGCTCGAACTCGAGGAAGCGCGGGCCTTCGGTATCGACCGCCGACCACAGGTTGTAGTACTTGCTCCAGAAGGTATTGGCGGGATTGAGCTTCTCGAAATTCTCCACCAGATAAGCGCCGTCGAAACGGTCGGCGCCAAGGTCGGCCGCCAGCGAGGCCAGCCAGGTGCCGCCCAGCGTGGCGCCGCTGTAGCGCATCGGATTGAGCTGCGAGCTGCCGGCCCAGTAGGAGGCCGGCGCTCCCACCATCATCAGCGGGCCGAACAGTTCGGGCCGCACCGCATCCAGCGTCATCATGGCCCAGCCGGCCTGGCAATTGCCGATCACCACCGGCTTGGCCTTGCATTGCGGATGACGGCGGATCACTTCCTCCAGGAAGCTGGCTTCGGCGTCCATCACCGAGGTCAGCGTCTGGCCGTCTTCCGGCTCGGGGCGGAAGGTCACGAAGTAGACGGTATGGCCGGCCTTCATCGCCATGCCGACTTCGGAGTCGAACTTGAAGCCGCCGATGCCCGGGCCGTGGCCGGCGCGCGGGTCGACCACCACCACCGGCCGCGCCTGCGGATCGACCGGCAGCCCCGGCGGCGGCTGCAGGCGCAGCAGCGCGTAGTTGCAGGGCTGCGACAGGTCATGGCCGTCCACCACCAGTTCATGCTCGAACTTGAGCAGCGGCGGCGTGCCCTGTTCCAGGTGTTCGAGGTAGGCGTTGCCGCGATCCAACAGCGTATCCAGGAACAGGAAGGTACGCTGCATGGAGTCGGTCAGGTAGGCGTTGACATCGCCCCAGCCGGCCGATGCGTTCAGGTTTGCCGTGGCTGCCGATGATTCGGCCGATGCGGTTGCGGTAGCGTGATCTGCGGCTTTCTTGCGGCTTGCCATGTACCCTCCCAGGGATGTTGGTCAACACCATGATACGGAGAAAGGGAGCGGCAAATCGTTCGATCTCTGCGACAATGGAACCGCATTTCCCGGTATTGACCATAAAACAATTGCACGGAGGGAATCTTGATGGAGCTCAAAAGCCTGGTCGACCAACCCGGCAAATTGCCGACCGTCCCCAAGGTGGTCCAGCAACTGATCGCCAGCTTCAATTCCGAAGATGTCTCCTCCGCCGACATCGCGCGCCAGATCGCCGCCGATCCAGCCCTCGCGGCCAAGCTGCTGCGACTGGCCAATTCCGCTTTCTTCCATGTCTCGCGCACCGTCGGCACGGTCGACGACGCCTTGCGCATGCTGGGTTTCGTGATGGTGCGCAACCTGGTGCTGGGCAACGGCATGGTGGCTGCGTTCAAGAACACCAAGGGCATGGACCTGCCGCAGTTCTGGCGCCACAACCTCTACACCGCGGTGGCCGCGCGCTGGCTGGCCATGCATGCCGGCGACCACGGGATCGACAACGGCGACGCCGTCTTCACGGTGGGCATGATGCACGGCATCGGCCAGCTGCAACTGCATGCGGTTGCCCCGGCCGAAGCCGCACCGCTGGACAAGCTGGTCAATGTGCTGGACGCCGCGCGCGCCGAGAAGGAAAAGGAACGTTGGGGCTTCCACTACGCCGACGTCTCGGCCGAACTGGCCGGCATCTGGAATTTCCCCGAGGCGCTGGCCTCGGCCCTGCGCGACACGCCCGATCCGATGGCCTCGGGCAAGCTGGACCGCGCCGCCGGCTGGGTCCACCTGGGCGCCTGGATCGCCCGCGTGGATGTGCTGAAGCTCGATGACGAGGCCGCGCGCGCCTGCTACCCGGCGCAAGTGGCCAAGAAGCTGGGCGTCGACCCGGCGTGGGCGCCGCTGCTGGTGAAGCACGCGCCGGACAAGGCCGAGCGCGCCATGCCAGCCCTGAAGGAATTGAGCGCCGGGCTGGACGCGATGCTGGAATAAGACGATGGAAACGATATTGGGCGCAGTGGGCAGCCTGATTGCGGGCCTGCTGCGCTCGCTGGCGTTCTACAGCGTCTTCTACGCCATCGGCAGCGTCGCCCTGAAACTGCTGACCCTGGGCCGCTACCCGCGCTTCATGCATATGCGCGAAGACGCGCGGCGCGGCTTTCCCGAGTTCGAACTGGTGGCCCTGTTCGGCCTGCTGTGCACCATCGGCCTGGTGGTTCTGCTCGCCAGGGCCGTCTGAGCTGCATCGACCGTCAGGTCGCGCAGATACTGCAGCTATGTCCCTTGCAATTGTGCAGCACGCTGCTGCGCCCCGCCCCGGCGTGCGCGCCCGGGCCGGCCGCTCCTTGCCCCGCCAGTTGCTCGGCGCCGTTGCGCGGACGCCAGCGCTCGCGCACCTGCAGGCCGACACGCCCGCCGGTGAGCATCGGCGCGGCTTGCGTCTCCTGCTTGCAGTACGGACAGGCGACTGCGCCGTGCAGCGCCTGCATGCTGAGGAATTTCTCGAAGATGCCTTCGCAATGGCTGCAACGAATATCGTACAAGGGCATATGCCGCTCCTGAGTGAATGCCAAGGTTGAGGTGCGGATCCGGCAGCCGCCGGATCCGCATCTTGCCGCTCCCGCGCGCGGGCGCCGTCAGCGCTTGCGGCCCCAATACGACTGCTCGTTCAGCATGCCCTTGGGCGTGATGTCCTGGTCGAAGATCGAGGTCGGCAAGGCCACCGTGCAGGCGCAGTTGGGAATGTCCACGATGCCGCCGATGCGCCCTTCCACGGGCGCCGCCGTCAGCAGCATGTAGGCCTGGCTGCCGGTGTAGCCGAAGTGCGTCAGGTAGTCGATCGCCTTCAGGCAGGCCTGGCGATAGGCCACCGTGGCGTCGAGGTAGTAGTTGGTGCCGTTCTCCACGCTGATGCCTTCGAAGGTCAGCCATTGCTCGTAATGCGGCTTGACGATGCTGGGCATGAAGATCGGCGAGGTGATGTTGTACTTCGCCATGCCGCCCTTGATCAGGTCGAAGCCGACGTGGCTCACGCCGTCCATCTCGATGGCGCCGCAAAAGCCGATCTCGCCGTCGCCCTGCGAGAAGTGCAGGTCGCCCATCGAGAAGCCCGCGCCCTTCACATACACCGGGAAGAAGATCCGGGTGCCGGCCGAGAGATCCTTGATGTCGGTGTTGCCGCCATGCTCGCGCGGCGGCACGGTGCGCGCCGCGACCTTGGCCATCTCGTCGAACTTGGCGCCGGTCAGGCCGCGCAGCACCGCGGTGCTCGGATCGGGCGGCTTGGCCAGGCCCTTGGCGGCCAGCGGCGCCTCGCGGCGGTTCCATTCGGCCAGCAGGTCGTGCGAAGGCAGGCAGCCCATCAGGCCCGGGTGCGTCAGGCCGGCGATGCGCACGCCGGGAATGTGGCGCGAGGTGGCGTACAGGCCCTTCAGGTCCCAGATCGCCTTGTCGGCATCGGGGAAATAATCGGCCAGGAAGCCGCCGCCGTTCTCCTTGGCGAACACGCCGGAGAAGCCGACCGGCGTCACCGGCTTGATGTCCAGCAGGTCGATCACCAGCAGGTCGCCCGGCTCTGCGCCCTCGACGTGGAACGGGCCGGTCAGCGGGTGGGCGCGCGTCAGGTCGACGTTCTTGACGTCGGAGACGTCGTCGGTGTCCTTGATCTGCGCGTCCAGGAAGTCCAGCGACTCGATCAGTATCGATTCGCCCGGCTTCACCGAGGACAGGAACGGCAGGTCCGGGTGCCAGCGGTTGTGACCGAGTTCAGGCTGCTCTGCCAGCGGAACGCCGGGCTTGATCTTGAAGTGTTGCATGCGACCTCCTTGGGATGTGGTTCGTGGTGTTGCTGCTTCTGGTGTGCTGTTTTTTCCGTATGCATCACTCGGACGGAATGCCCGGCACCGGGCACTCGGGCGTGCCGGCGCTCTTGCGCGTGATCGCCTCGGCGGCGGCGCGCGCGGCCTGCGGGTCGTTGACCCAGGTCTTGTAGAAATCGAAGGGACAATCGGCCACACCCGCCGGCGCTTCGCCCGAATTGATCTTGCCGGTGTAGCCGCGGTGCAGCAGCTTGTACAGGTGGTTCTGCGACTGCCAGTTGCGGCGCGCATCGCGGATCGCATTCACCGAGAGCTCGGCGTACTGGATGCCCATTTCTTCGGTGCCGCATTCGCCCAGCGTGCGGCCGTCGAAGCCGACGATGGCCGAGTGGCCGAAGTAGGAATACACGCCGTCGAAGCCGGCCGCGTTGGCTACGGCGACGTAGACGTTGTTCATCCAGGCCATGGCCTTGGCCACCAGCACCTGCTGCTCCTTGGCCGGATACATGTAGCCCTGGCAACGCACGATCAGCTCGGCGCCCTTCATGGCGCAGTCGCGCCAGATCTCGGGATAGTTGCCGTCGTCGCAGATGATCAGGCTGATCTTCAGGCCCTTGGGGCCGTCGCAGACGTAAGTGGCGTCGCCCGGATACCAGCCCTCGATCGGCGTCCAGGGCATGATCTTGCGGTACTTCTGCACGATCTCGCCCTGGTCGTTGATCAGCACCAGCGTGTTGTACGGCGCCTTGCGCGGATGCTCCTCGTGGCGTTCGCCGGTCAGCGAGAACACGCCCCACACGCCGGCGATGCGGCAGGCTTCCGAGAAGATGCGGGTCTCGTCGCCCGGCACCGTGGCGGCGGTCTCATACATCTCCGCCTCGTCGTACATGATGCCGTGCGTGGAATACTCGGGAAACACCACCAGGTCCAGCCCCGGCAGGCCCTGCTTCATCCCCACCAGCATGGCGGCGATCTTCCTGGCGTTGTCCAGCACCTCGCTGCGGTTGTGCAGGCGCGGCATCTTGTAATTGACTACCGCCACGCCGACGGCATCCTTGCTGCTCGATATGTCTCCATGCCTCATGGTTCGGCTCCTTTGCGAAAACGGAATTACACGGACAGATACTTGCTGATGGTCGGCGCATCGACGTTGGCGCGCGTGTCCTCGTAGACGAAGCGGCCCTTGTCGATCACCAGGAAGCGGTCGGCGATCTCCAGCGTGAAGCTGAGCACCTGCTCCGACACGATGATGGTCAGCTCGCGGATCTTGCGGATCTCCTTCAGGCTGCGCGCGATGTCCTTGATGATGGAGGGCTGGATGCCCTCGGTCGGCTCGTCCAGCAGCAGCACGCGTGGGTTGGTGGCCAGCGCGCGGGCGATGGCCAGCTGTTGCTGCTGCCCGCCGGAGAGATTGCCGCCCTTGCGGGTCCGCATGTCGTAGAGCACCGGGAACAGCGCGTACAGCTCGTCGGGCACCTTGCCGCGCGCCTGCGGGCCCAGGCCGGTCTGGATGTTTTCCAGCACCGTCATGCCGGGGAAGATCATGCGGCCCTGCGGCACGTAGGCCACGCCGCGGGCCACGCGCTGGTGGCTTTCCATGCCACCCAGCTCGACGCCGTCGATGGCGATGCTGCCTGCGCGCAGCGGCAGGATGCCCATCAGGGTCTTGAACAACGTGGTCTTGCCCATGCCGTTGCGGCCCATGACGGCGACGATTTCTTCCTTGGCCACCGACAGGCTGATGTCGTGGATGACCGCGCTCTGGCCGTAGCCGGAGGCGAGTTGCGAGACATTGAACATGAAGTTCTCCTCAAATATTCTCAGAGTGGCTGGCAAAACGTCGCCGGCAAGAAGGCAGCAACGCAGTCCAGCGGCGTTTTTCCAGGCACGGCCGTTAGTGGCCGAGGTAGACGTCGATCACCTTGGGGTCGGACTGCACCTTGTCCATGCTGCCTTCGGCCAGGATCTTTCCCTGGTGCAGCACGGTCACCTTGTGTGCGATGCTCTTGACGAAGTCCATGTCGTGCTCGATCACCACCACCGAGCGCCCCTGGCTGATACGTCCCAGCAGCTGCGCGGTCTTCTCGCGCTCGGACACGCTCATGCCGGCCACCGGTTCGTCCAACATCAGCAGTTCGGGCTCCTGCATCAGCAGCATGCCGATCTCCAGCCACTGCTTCTGGCCATGCGAAAGCAGGTCGGCCTGGGTATGCAGGAACTCGTCCAGGAAGATCTCGGCGGCCACCGCCTCGACCCGCGCCACCACGTCCGGCGAGCGCTTGAAGGTCAGCGCGCCGAACACCTTGCGTCCGCGCGGGAACGACATCTCCAGGTTCTCGAACACCGAGAGGTTTTCGTAGATCGACGGCGTCTGGAACTTGCGCCCCACCCCCACCCGCACGATGGCGTGCTCGCTCATCTTGGTGAGCTCATGGTTGTTGAAGCGGATGCTGCCAGAGGTGGCGCGCGTCTTGCCGCAGATCAGGTCCAGCACGGTGGTCTTGCCGGCGCCGTTGGGGCCGATCACCACGCGCACCTCGTTGCGCTGCACGTAGAAGTTCAGTTTGTCGACCGCCTTGAAGCCGTCGAAGGAAACCGTGAGATCCTCGATCGCCAGCACCGGGTGGGCGTCCGATTCGAATCCGATGGGTGCGTCGCTCATTTGCTTGCCTCCAGGGTGGCGCCGGGCTCGATGCCGTCGCGGGTGGTGTCGGCGGCAGCCTTGGCCGGCGCCTTAGGTTTGACGGCGTCGGGCGCGGCGGCCGGCTTGCTGCGCAGGCGCGCCATCAGCCGCTTGCCGTGGCTCTGCACCAGGCCGGCCAGGCCGTTGGGGAAGTACATGACCACCGCGATGAACAGGCCGCCCATCAGGAACAGCCACAGCTCGGGGAAGGTCTCGGAAAAATAGGTCTTGCCGAAGTTCACCAGCAGCGTGCCGTAGACCGCGCCCAGCAGCGACATGCGCCCGCCCACCGCGGCATAGATCACCATCTCGATGGACGGCACGATGCCCACGAAGGACGGCGACATGAAGCCCACCTGCAGCGTGAACATGGCGCCGCCGATGGCCGAGAACATGGCGGCCGCGCAGAACACGAAGACCTTGAAGCTGGCCACGTCGTAGCCCGAGAAGCGCACCCGTTCTTCCTTGTCGCGCATCGCCACCAGCAGGCGGCCCAGCTTGGAGGACAGGATGTAACGGCCCAGCAGGATGCAGGCGAACAGCAGCCCGGCGTTGACGAAGAACAGGATCAGCTTGGCGCTGTCGGTGCGGATGTCCCAGCCCATCAGCGTCTTCAGGTCGGTGATGCCGTTGACGCCGCCGGTCAGGCCCTGCTGGCCGATGATCAGGATCGCCAGGATGGCGGCGATGGCCTGGGTCACGATGGAGAAGTAGACGTCGCCCACGCGGCGCTTGAACATCGCCAGCCCGATCAGGAAGGCCAGCAGCGTGGGCACTGCCAGCACCGCCAGCACGGTGAAGCTGAAGCTGTGGAACGGCTGCCACATCGCCGGCAGCGCGGTGATCTGGTTCCAGTCCATGAAGTCGGGGATGCCGGGGGTGGATTGAATCTTGGTGCTGATCGGGTCGGAGGCTTCCAACTTCAGGAACATCGCCATGCAGTAGCCGCCCAGGCCGAAGAACACGCCCTGCCCCAGGCTGAGGATGCCGCCGTAGCCCCAGCACAGCACCAGGCCGACCGCGACGAAGGCGTACGACAGGTACTTGCCGACCAGGTTGAGGCGGAACATGTCCAGCGACAGCGGGAACACCACCAGCAGCAGCGCGCCCAGCACCAGCAGTCCCATCAAGCCGGACTTGCCGCCCAATAATTTTTCGTATGCCGCATTCATTGTCTGGCCTCGCTAAGATGAAGTCGTGAAGAGAGGGCCGCGTTCACTTGCGCACCTTGCTGGAGAACAGGCCCTGCGGACGCAGCATCAGGATCAGGATCACCGCCGACAGCGTGAGCACCTTGGCCATCGAGCCGGTCAGGAAGAACTCCGCGGTGGACTGGGTCTGGGCAATCGAGAAGGCCGAGGCGATGGTGCCGATCAGGCTCTGGGCGCCGCCGAACACCACCACCAGGAAGGTGTCGACGATGTACAGCGAGCCGCTGGTGGGGCCGGTCGAGCCGATCGTGGTGAAGGCCGCGCCGGCCACGCCGGCCACGCCGCAACCGAGGGCAAAGGTGGTGCGGTCGACCTTGCGGGTGTTGATGCCCACCGCCCCGCTCATGACCCGGTTCTGCATCGTGGCGCGCACCTGCAACCCCCAGCGCGAACGGAACAGCAGCACGAAGATGGCGCCGGTCAGCAGCACCGTCAGGCCCATCATGAACAGGCCGTTGATCGGAATGTCGATGGCATCGGTAGGCTTGAACGAGCCCAGCAGCCAGTTCGGCAAGGTGGCGCTGACTTCCTTGGCGCCGAAGATGGAACGGAAGGTCTGCTGCATCGCCAGCGACAGGCCCCAGGTCGCCAGCAGCGTATCCAGCGGGCGCTTGTAGAGACGGCTGATCAGGAGCAGCTCGGTCAGGTAGCCGACGCCGTAGGCCACCACGAAGGACAGCACCACCGCGCCGAAGAAATAGAACGGCTGCAGCGCCGGCGCGTAGGTCGTGGTCAGGTGCGACAGCAGGTAGGTAATGTAGGCGCCGATGGTCAGGAACTCGCCATGCGCCATGTTGATCACGCCCATCTGGCCGAAGATGATGGCCAGTCCCAGCGCCATGAGCAGCAGCACGCAAAACACCGACAGGCCGTTGAAGCCCTGCATGGCGAAGATGGCGCCGAATTCGGATAGAGAAACCATGTTGACTCCCGCCGTGGGCGATAAAGGATGGAGCGAAAAAAGCCGGGCTTACGCACCGGCAAGCCGAGGGGCGGCAGCGTCCGCATGTCACAACAGACGCCGCCGCTTTGCTGCTCGGATCGACGGCTGCAGCCCCACCCCGTCATCCCGGCGCAGGCCGGGATCCAGTGTCGTTCGCTGCCCGGCCGCGAGGGCTGGGACAGAAAACGCCACCGGCAAGACCGAGTGACGCCGCAGCCGCACAGGCTTACTGATAGCCCTTCGGGAAAGGATTGGGCTCGATCAGGTCGGACTCGTAGATGACCTTGAACTGGCCATCCTTCTGCGCCTCGCCGATGCGGGTCTTGCTCCACAGGTGATGGTTCTCGTGCACCTTGACGTAGCCTTCCGGCGCGGTCTTCAACTCGATGCCGGGCGAGGCCGCGACCACCTTGTCGACGTCGAAGCTGCCGGCCTTCTCGACCGCCGCCTTCCACAGCCACGGGCCGAGGTAAGCGGCCTGGGTGACGTCGCCGATCACCGAGTTGGCGCCGAACTTGGCCTTGAACTCGGCGACGAATTTCTTGTTGTTGGCGTTGTCCAGGCTCTGGAAATACTTCATCGAGGCGAAGAAGCCTTCGACGTTCTCGCCGCCGATGCCCAGCATTTCATCCTCGGTCACCGAGATGGTCAGCAGGTTCTGGGTCTTGGCGGTGACGCCGGCCGCCTTCAGCTGCTTGTAGAAGGCCACGTTGCTGCCGCCGACCACGTCGGCGAAGATCACGTCTGGCTTCTTCAGCTTGATCTTGTTGATCAGCGAGCCGAACTGGGTGTTGCCCAGCGGGTAATACTCCTCGCCCACCACCGAGCCCTTGAGCACGTTCTCGATGTGCTTGCGGGCGATCTTGTTGGAGGTGCGCGGCCAGATGTAGTCCGAGCCGACCAGGAAGAAGGTCTTGGCCTTCTTTTCCTTGGCCACCCAGTTCAGCCCTGCCAGCACCTGCTGTGTCGCCTCCTGCCCGGTATAGAACACGTTCTTGGATTGCTCCAGGCCTTCGTAGAAGGTCGGGTAGTACAACAGGCCGTTGTCCTTCTCGAACACCGGCAGCACCGCCTTGCGCGAGGCCGAGGTCCAGCAGCCGAAGACGGCCGCGACGCGGTCGTTCTCCAGCAGCTTCTTGGCCTTTTCGGCGAAGGTCGGCCAGTCGCTGGCGCCGTCTTCCTGGATGATCTTGATCTTGCGGCCGAGGATGCCGCCCATGGAGTTGATCTGGTCGATGGCCAGGCGCTCGGCCTGGATCGAGCCGGTCTCGCTGATGGCCATGGTACCGGTGGCCGAGTGCAACTGGCCGACGGTGACTTCGGTGTCGGTAATGGCCAACTTGGTGGTGTTGACCTTGGCGGTCGGGAACTGCTGCGCCGAGGCGATGGCCGGCAGCGCCGCGGCTGCCGCACCGGCGGCCAGCCCCATCAGGATCTTGCGCCGTTGGGATGAGGCGGGTTTGGAAGAGGAACGGTGCGACATGCGGTACTCCTTTCGTGCTTTGTTGGACTCATGGAACGCGATCGTGGCGATCGCGATGCTGGTGGCGTTGCTTGCACTTGCTGCACTCACTGCATTCATTGCGCTCATTACATGACCTGAACCGCCCGCAGCCGGCAGGCGCCCCCGGTCGAACGAATCCGGCCAGACCAGGCATTGCGGACTGAGGCGGCGGCGCGGGCATGCGAGCATTTCTCTCCTGCTGCCGGCCGGCGCGTCGCCAGCGCTTGATTGCCGTTCGTTCTGGGACGAAGAATAGGAGCGTCGATGCGGCGCAACAATACGTTGTTTGACGTAACGCGCCGGGCGCTGCGGCGCGGCGCGCGTGCACAGGTTTCGCCCATGACCGGCATGGAATTGGTGCGTCCCGGCGGCAACACTCCCGCCCCGCAGGAGGCCGCAAGCGCGCGCCGTGCCGCGTTTTGGTGAAGCGCGCAGCAATGCGGCGCGGCGGCATACGTCATTTGACGTATGCCCGCGCCCGCCGATTGGTTTGAAAATTGCTTTCTGAAGAATCTGAAGCCATCACCGCAGCGCGAGGCCGCCCTGCAGCATCCCGCGCCGCAGGAGAACGGACGCGGCAGCCCGTAGCACGGCCACCCGGCCGCACACAAGAACGCGAGCACACTGTGAGCAATCCCGCCATACAACGGATCGTGAAGGTCCGGCGCGACTACAACACCTGGGTCGCCAACGAGACGCTGGAAGACTATGCGCTGCGCTACACGCCGCGCTCGTTTCGCCGCTGGTCGGAATTCCGGCTGGCCAATACGGCGCTGGGCGCGACCTCGTTCCTGGCGCTGGAGGCGATCAGCGGCGCCATCACCCTCAGTTATGGCTTTACCAACACCTTCTGGGCCATCGTCTGCGTGGTGGTGCTGTTCTTCCTGACCGGCCTGCCGATCAGCTACTACGCCGCCCGCTACGGCGTCGACATGGACCTGCTCACGCGCGGCGCCGGCTTCGGCTATATCGGCTCCACCGTGACCTCGCTGATCTACGCCAGCTTCACCTTCATCTTCTTCGCGCTGGAAGCGGCGATCATGGCGCAGGCCATCGAGATCTACTTCGGCCTGCCGCTGGTCTACGGCTACGTGCTGTGCTCGCTGATCATCATTCCGATGGTGGCCTACGGCATTACCTTGATCAACCGGCTGCAAATGTGGACCCAGTCGCTGTGGCTGGTGCTGCTGGCGCTGCCCTACATCTGCGTGCTGCACAAGGAACCCGACGCGCTGGCCAACCTGATCACCTTCGCCGGGCGCGCCGAGGACGGCAGCTCGTTCAACATCCTGCTGTTCGGCGCTGCGGCCACGGTGGCTTTCTCGCTGATCGCGCAGATCGGCGAACAGGTCGACTTCCTGCGCTTCCTGCCGGAAAAGACCGAGGCCAACCGCGGCCGCTGGTGGAGCGCGCTGCTGCTGGCCGGGCCCGGCTGGATCCTGCTGGGCGGGGCCAAGATGCTGGGCGGCGCGCTGCTGGCCTTTCTCGCCATCCAGCACGAGATCCCGATGGGCAAGGCGGTGGAGCCGACCCAGATGTACCTGGTCGGCTACCAGTACGTGTTCGCCAATCCGGCGCTGGCGCTGGGCGCGGTGGTGCTGTTCGTGGTGGTGTCGCAGATCAAGATCAACGTCACCAATGCCTACGCCGGCTCGCTGGCCTGGTCCAACTTCTTCGCGCGGCTGACCCACAGCCACCCCGGGCGCGTGGTATGGCTGGTGTTCAATGTGCTGATCGCGGTGCTGCTCATGGAGCTGGGCGTGTTCAACGCGCTCGAGCACGTGCTGGCGCTGTACAGCCTGGTGGCGATCTCGTGGATAGGCGCGGTGGTCTCCGACCTGCTGATCAACAAGCCGCTCAAGCTTTCGCCGGCGCACATCGAGTTCAAGCGCGCCCACCTGTACGACGTCAACCCGGTCGGCGTGGGCGCGATGGCGATCGCCTCGCTGCTCTCGGCCGTCGCCATGTCGGGCGTGCTGGGCAAGCTGGCGGCGGCGATGTCGCCCTTCATCGCGCTGGGCACGGCGCTGGTGTGCGCGCCGCTGATCGCGCTGGCCACCGGCAGCCGCTACTACATCGCGCGCCGCGACACCCTGTCCGACCACAGCCATGCCCAGGGCCAGCTCGACTGCGTGATCTGCGGCAACCGCTTCGAGACGCCCGACATGGCCCATTGCCCGGCCTACCAGGGCGCCATCTGTTCGCTGTGCTGCTCGCTGGACGCGCGCTGCAACGACCGCTGCAAGACGCCCGCGGCGCGCCTGCCCAACCAGATCTTCCTGACCTTGCGTCGCCTGATGCCGGCGCGCTTCTCGCTCAAGCTCAACACCCGCATCGGCCACTACCTGATCGTGTTCGGCGTGCTGGCCGGAGGGCTGGCGGTGATGCTGTGGATGCTCTATTTCCAGCAGATGGCCGATATCTCCGGCACCGCTCTGGTGACGGCGGACTCCCTGCGCGGCGTCTTCATCAAGCTGTTCTGCATGCTGCTGGTGGTGCTCGGGGTCGGCGCCTGGTGGCTGGTGCTGACCAATGAGAGCCGCGCCGTGGCGCAGGAAGAGTCGGAGCGCCAGACCAACCTGCTGCTGCAGGAGATCGAGGCGCACAAGCGCACCGACGCCGAGCTGCAGCGCGCCAAGGAAGCCGCCGAAGCGGCCAACCTGGCCAAGAGCCGCTTCGTGGCCGGCATGAGCCATGAGCTGCGCACGCCGCTCAACAGCATCCTCGGCTACGCGCAGATCCTGCACGTGGACGCCACCATCCCGCCGGCGCGCAAGGACGCCATCGCCACCATCCGCCGCAGCGGCGAGCACCTGCTGAGCCTGATCGACGGCCTGCTCGACATCGCCAAGATCGAGGCCGGCAAAATGCGCCTGGCGTCGGACGAGCTGGCGCTGCCGGGCCTGCTCGAACAGATCACCGCCATGTTCGCGCCGCAGGCCGAGCAGAAAGGCTTGCATTTCCGCTTCGAGCAGGTCGGCCGCCTGCCCGGCATCGTCCATGCCGACCAGAAGCGGGTACGCCAGATCCTGATCAACCTGCTGGGCAACGCCGTCAAGTTCACCGACCAGGGCGGCGTCACCCTGCGGGTGCGCTACGCGCGCGAGATCGCCTATTTCGACATCATCGACACCGGCATCGGCATCGCCGACGACGACCTGGAACGCATCTTCCTGCCGTTCGAGCGCAGCAACGCCGCCAACCTGCGCGGCGACATCGGCACCGGCCTGGGCCTGGCCATCAGCCGCATGCTGACCCACATCATGGGCGGCGAGCTGTCGGTGCAAAGCGAGGTCGGACGCGGCAGCAGCTTCCACCTCAAGATCTATCTGCCGGAGGTGCACGTGCCGCGTCCCACGCTGAAACTGGAAGACCAGATGTCGGGCTACGCCGGCCCCAGCAAACGGATACTGGTGGTCGACGACCAGGCCTCGCAGCGCCGCATCCTGCGGGAGATGCTGCAGCCGCTGGGCTTCGAGGTGCAGGAAGCCGACAGCGGCATCGCCTGCATGGAAGCGCTCTCGCGCGCCCTGCCCGACCTGGTGCTGCTCGACATCGCCATGCCGCTGATGGACGGCTGGTCGGTGGCGCGCGCCATCCGCGCCCGCGGGCTGCTGCGCTTGCCGGTGGTGTTCGTCTCGGCCGACGCCTTCGAGGCCGCGCACGAACGGCTCGACCCGCCGCTCTACAACGACTTCATCGTCAAGCCGGTGTCCTACAACGAGCTGCTGGCCAAGATCCGGATGCAATTGCAGATCGACTGGCTGCCGGCGCTGGCGCAGCCGGCGGCCGCCGCCATCGCCAACGCGGCGGGCGCACAGACCATGCTGCTGGTGCCCGCCCAGAACAAGCTGCGCGCCCTGCTGGAGCTGGGCGCCATCGGCTACGCCAAGGAAATCCTCAGGCAGCTCGACGACATGGAGCGGCAGAATCCCGCCTACCTGCCCTTCACCACCGAGCTGCGGCAACTGGTCAAGCAGTTCCGCCTGAATGAATATGTCACCCGCATCAAGGAGATGATCCGCCATGATCTCAACGACGTTCGATAGGCATGTGGTCCTCATCGTCGACGACATGCCCGACAACCTGTCCATGCTGTCGGACTCGCTCGACGAGAGCGGGCACATCGTGCTGGTCGCCACCGACGGCATGAGTGCGCTGGAGCGGCTGGACCGCATCACGCCCGACCTCATCCTGCTGGACGCGATGATGCCCGGCATCGACGGCTTCGAGACCTGCCGCCGCATCAAGCTGATCAAGAGCGTGAGCCACGTGCCGGTGGTGTTCATGACCGGCCTGTCGGAAACCGAGCACGTGGTGCGCGGCTTCGAGGTGGGCGGTATCGACTATGTGACCAAGCCGATCCGGCCGCAGGAGGTGGTGGCGCGCATCGGCTCGCACATCCGCACCGCGCGCATGATGTCGCAGACGCGCGGCGTGCTGGAGCATGCCGCGCATGCGGTCATCGTGCTGGGCGGCAACGGCCTGCCGTTGTGGCAGACCAGCAAAGCGTCGCTCTGGCTGGAGCGCTATTTCCCGGGCAGCGCCAATGGCACAGGCGGCGCGAGCCACAAGCTGCCGGCGGCGCTGCAAGCCTGGCTTAACCAGAACCTGGCGCTGCAGCGCCAGGGCGGCTGCAGCGGCACGCCGCTGGTGGTAACGCAGGACGGGCATGAACTGAGCATCGCCGTCTCGCCGGCCGGGCAAGGCCACGGCATCACCCTGTTGCTGGAAGAAAAATGCGTGAGCGCGCCGGCAGTCGCCGCCATGGCCGCCCTGCCCGCGGGCATGGATGAAGCCGCCGTCGCGGCGTTCGACAGCTTTCGCCTCACGCCGCGCGAGAGCGACGTGCTGCTGTGGCTGGGCAAGGGCAAGACCAATCGCGACATCGCCGACATCCTCGGCATGAGCCCGCGCACGGTGAACAAGCACCTGGAGCACATCTTCGTGAAGCTCGGCGTCGAGACGCGCTCGGCAGCGGCGGTGCTGGCCAGCGGAATGGTACAGCCCGCCGCCGGCGGCATGCTGCAATAGACGATGGACGCTCGATGTTGCCCGGACGGCAAGCACAGGCGACAGGAAGAAGATGGCAGATAGTCCGGCGCGCCCGCGCGCTTTGGCATATCCTTGCAATGCACTCGCTGCGCTGCATGCGGCGCAATGAGTGCAGTACCTCAACGAGCAAGGAAACATCATGCC
This sequence comes from Herbaspirillum sp. LeCh32-8, assembly GCF_017814915.1. Classification (GTDB taxonomy): domain Bacteria; phylum Pseudomonadota; class Gammaproteobacteria; order Burkholderiales; family Burkholderiaceae_D; genus Herbaspirillum. The sequence goes on from NZ_JAGIPZ010000008.1 coordinate 57,777, forward strand.
CAAGAAACAAGAGAAGCTGGATCCGGAAACCGAAGCCCTGATCCAATGGTGCACTGAAGTCGAGCAGTTCCTGGTCCAGGGCGGCGCCACGCTGGACCAGGCCCAGGAGCACATCGAAGAACAGGTGGAATGGTTCACCGATCTGTTCTACGACGGACTCACTCCGGAAGAAGCGGCCAAGGAAGCGCTGGCCTGAGCCGCCGCCCAAGCATCGACAATCGCCATCCGCCCACCAGTCCCGGCCCTGCGCCGGGACTTTTCTTTCAGAGCCTCAGCCGAAGCGCGAGCGCACCTGCTTCAACGCGTCGTACAACGGCGCGGTCGCATCGGCCAGCCGCTCCAGGCTGGCCTCGCGCAGCTGGTCGAGGTCGACCGCCGCCACCCCGCCCAGGCCGGCCCAGGCCATCAGCGCCGAGAATGCCTGCGGGGTATCGAACATGCCATGCAGATAACTGCCCAGGATCTGGCCGTCGGCCGAGCGTGCGCCTTCGCCGCGGCCGTCGATGATGAATGCCGGGGCCGCCAGCGCCGCGCCCGATGACACGCCCATGTGGATCTCGTAGCCGCTGACGCCGGCCCGGTCGTGCGTGAAGGCGCATTGGCCGGATACCTGCACCAGTCGTTTCTCCCGGGTCAGCTCGGTGCGCATGGCCAGCAGGCCCAGGCCTTCGCTTGCGCCGGCCGCGCCTTCTACGCCGTGCGGATCGTCCACGCCCTCGCCCAGCATCTGGAAGCCGCCGCAAATGCCGATCAGTTTGCCGCCGTAGCGCAGGTGCTTGCGAATCGCGTCCGGCCAGCCTTGCTCGCGCAGCCACTGCAGGTCGCCGCGCGTGTTCTTGCTGCCGGGCAGGATGATCAGGTCGGCCGGCGGGATCGCCCGGCCCGGGCCGATGAACTGCAGGTCGATGTCGGGATGCGCGCGCAGCGCGTCGAAGTCGGTGTGATTGCTGATGCGCGGCAGCACCGGCACCAGCACGCGGAACGCGCCGCGCACCGTCTGCGATGACGCAATCGCATCTTCCGCATCGAGCTGCAAGCCATGCAGGTAAGGCAACACTGCCAGCACCGGCTTGCCGGTCTTTTGCTCCAGCCAGTCCAGGCCCGGTTGCAGCAGGCTGATATCGCCGCGAAAGCGATTGATGACGAAGCCGATCACCCGCTCGCGCTCGCTTGGCGACAGGCAGTCGAGCGTGCCGGTCAGGTGCGCGAAGACGCCCCCGCGGTCGATGTCGGCCACGATGATGACCGGGCAATCGACCGCCTCGGCAAAGCCCATGTTGGCGATGTCGCGCGCGCGCAGGTTGATCTCGGCCGGGCTGCCGGCGCCTTCGACGATGATGGCGCGATATTGCGCGCGCAGGCGCTGGTAGGACTGCAGCACCGCCTGCATCGCCTCGGTCTTGTAGCGGTGATAGTCGCGCGCGTTCATGTCGGCGCGCACCTTGCCGTGCACGATCACCTGCGCGCCGGTGTCGCTGGAGGGCTTCAACAGCACCGGGTTCATGTCGGTATGCGGCGCAATGCCGGCGGCCTGCGCCTGCAGCGCCTGGGCGCGGCCGATCTCGCCGCCGTCGGCGGTGACCGCGCTGTTCAGGGCCATGTTCTGCGGCTTGAACGGGGCGACGGTGACGCCGTCGCGCTTCAGCAACCGGCACAACGCGGCGGCCAGCGTGCTCTTGCCGGCGTCCGAGGTGGTGCCCTGGATCATCAGGGTATGGAAAGGGAAACCGGAAAAATCAGCCACGTGCGCTCCATATCTGCAAGGCCTGCTCCAGGCGCAGCCACCCCGCCTCGTCCGGCGGCAAGCCGATGCGAATGCCGCCGGCCCCGCGCGTGAACAGGCGCACCCACACGCCCTGGCGCGCCATCGTTTCGTGAAACTCCGTCGCACGCGGTTCCGGCCACCACTGGAACAAGGCGCTGCCCGACGCGGCGATGCCGTGCCGCGCCAGCAAGCCGCGCAGGCGCTCACCGTCGGCCAGCAGACGCTGCAGCGTGGCGCGCTGCCAGTCGCGGTCGCGCAAGGCGGCGATGCCGACCTGCTGGGAAGGCCCGGCCACCGTCCACGGGCCGAGCCAATCGGCCAGCGCATCAAGCAAAGACTGCGCGGCGGCGACGAAGCCCAGCCGCAAGCCGGCCAGGCCGAAGAACTTGCCGACCGACCGCAGCACGATCAGGCCCTCCTGCCCGGTGTGCGCGGCCACGCTCTGCGCGCGCAGGGTGTCGCCGAAGGCCTCGTCGACCACCAGCCAGCCGCCGCGCGCCTGCAATTGCCGCGCCCAGCGCAGCAGCTGGTCCGGCGCGACGACGGCGCCGGTCGGGTTATTGGGATTGCACAGCACCAGCACCTCGCAGTCGCCGGCGGCTGCCTCGTCCAGCTGCGCATAAGGCACTTCGCGCACCGCGTGGCCGGCGCGCGTCCAGCAGTGCGCGTGTTCGGCATAGATGGGCGCGGCCACCACCACCCGCGCCGGTCGTCCATCGCGACGCAGGCGCAGTTGCGGCAGCGCCTGGATCGCCGCCTGGGTGCCGGCCACCGGCAACATGCGCGGCGCGCCGTAGTAGTCGCAGGCCGCCCGCACCAGTTCGTCGGAAGGTTCCGGCAGACGATGCCAGGCATCAGCGGCCGGCGTCGGCGCCGGATACGGCACCGGGTTGATGCCGGTCGACACATCCAGCCACTCGTTGCGTGGACGGCCGTAGCGCAGCGCGGCGTCGTTCAGGTTGCCGCCGTGTTCAAGCATGGAAAACTCCGAAGGAAATAACCGCCAGCGCCCATGCTGCCGCCAGCCACAACGCCGCCGACATCGCCACCAGTCGCCAGGCGCGCACGATGTCGGCGCTTTGCGCGGGCTGGCCGCGCCCCAGCGGCGGACGCTGCTCCACCTCGCCGTCGTAGGTTGCCGCGCCGCCCAGGATAACGCCCAGCGCGCCGGCGCCGGCGGCCATCACCGGCCCGGCATTGGGACTGCCCCAGGCCGGGGCCTGCTCCTTCCAGCAGGACAAGGCGCGGTCGCGGTCGCCCAGCCAGGCATAGGACAAGGCCGTCAGCCGCGCCGGCGCCCAGTTCAGCCCATCGTCGATGCGCGCCGCGGCCCAGCCGAAATAAAAGAAACGTTCATTGCGATAGCCCCACATCGCGTCCAGCGTATTGGCCAGCCGGAACAGTAAGGCGCCGGGGCCGCCGGCCAGCGCGAACCAGAACAGCGTACCGAATACGGCGTCGTTGCCGTTCTCCAGCAGCGACTCGACGCCGGCCTTGGCGAGGTCGCCTTCATCGGCCTGGCGGGTGTCGCGACTGACGATATAAGAGGTCAGCACCCGCGCCGCCGCCAGGTCGCCCCTGGCCAACGCCAACGCGATGGGCATGGCGTGGTCGCGCAGGCTGCGCAGGCCGATGCAGAAATACAGCAGCCCGGCATGCAGCAGGCAGGCCAGCCACCACGGCGACAGATGGATGATCCACGCCGCCAGCGTCACGCCCGGCAGCACCGCCAGCATCCATGCCAGCACCCCGCGCAGGCGCAGCCCGGGCGCGCAGTTGAGCGCGCCTTCGATACGCTTGGCAAGGTTGCCGAAGCCCACCAGCGGGTGCCAGCGGCGCGCCTCGCCCAGCAGCAGGTCGAGCGCGATGCCGGCCGTCATCAGCAGGGCCAGCCAGCTCAAGGGAATGCCGTTCAGCATGCGATATCCTTGAAGCTCAGCGGCAATCCCGCCGCCACCCATTGCACCCGCTCGCACAAGGCCGCCACCGACTGGTTCAGCCGCCCCGCCTCATCGACGAACCAGCGCGACACCGCGCCGGTGGGCACGACGCCCATGCCGACCTCGTTGGACACCAGGATCACCGTGCCCTGCGCCTCCTGCAGCGCCCGCAGGAAATCCACGCGCTCGATGGTGAAGGCGGCCGGCGCCTCGATCGGGCCCAGTTCCGGGAAGTCATAGCCATCCGCGAACAGCAGGTTGGACAGCCACACCGTCAGGCAATCGACCAGCACCACGCGTCCCGGTCCGGCGTTCTCCCGCAGCGCCGCGCCCAGCGCCAGGGGTTCTTCCACGGTGCGCCACTGCCCGCCCTGCGCCTCGCGACGCTGGCGGTGATGGTCGATGCGCGCGCGCATCTCGGCATCGTCGGCGCTGGCTTGGCGGCCGGCGGTGGCGATGTAGACGATCTCTTGCGCGCCCGCCGCCGACGCCGCCAATACCGACTCTTTCTCCGCATAAGCGCTCTTGCCCGAGCGGGCGCCGCCGAACACCAGGGTGCGTCGTGTCTTCATGTCTTGTCTCCGGCCGGTTCAGACGGCCATTTGTCGTCGGCCACCAGCTCATGCAGCGGCCGCCGCGCGGCCCAGTTCTGCTGCTCCAGCATCGGCTTTTCATAAAAGGCCGGCACGTGCCCCAGGCACACTACCGCCACCGGTTCGGCGCCCTCGGGCATCTCCAGCAACTGCGCCAGCTGCGCCGGCTCGAACAGCGACACCCAGCCCATGCCTAGCCCCTCGACGCGCGCGGCCAGCCACATGTTTTGCAAGGCGCAGGCCAGCGAGGCCAGGTCCATCTGCGGCATGGTGCGGCGGCCGAACACATGCGGCTCACGCCGCTCCATCAGCGCGGCCACCAGCAGCTCGCCGCAATCGAGGATGCCCTCGACCTTGAGCTTCATGAATTCGTCTTCGCGCTCGCCCAGGGCCTGCGCGGTGGCGATGCGCCCCTGCTCCACCAGCGCGTGGATGCGCGTACGCAGATCGGCGGCGCGGATGCGGATGAAGCGCCATGGCTGCATGAAGCCCACGCTGGGCGCATGGTGCGCCGCCTGCAGCAGGCGCTCCAGCAAGGCGGGATCAACCGCGTCCGGCAAAAAGTGACGCATGTCGCGCCGTTCGCGGATGGCGCGGTAGACCGCCTCCACCTCGGCTTGCGGATAACGATGCGGCGACATGTCGCTCATGCCGCCCCGCCAAACAAGGCCGCCACAGTACGCGGCGCGGAGCGGAAATAAGCGTGCAGGTAACTGGCCACCACCTTGTCTCGGCGGTACACCACCTCGCCTTCGGATGAATCGAACAGGCGCTCGCCGCGCGCCATGAACTGCGCGCCCACCACCGCGCGCGAGTAATGGAAGGTATGGCAGCGCAGGTGCTCGCCGAAAGCGCCCGGCAGGTTCAGCGACAGCGTCTGGTAACCCAGGCCCTGCAGGCGCGGCTGCACCGCGGCCTGCCCCGGCAACACGCCGCACATGCGGCCGCTGCGGCCGTCCTGGCCGATGATGGTTTCCAGCAAGTAGAGCATGCCGCCGCATTCGGCGTACAGCGGCTTGCCGGCGGCGGCGTGAGCACGCAGACCGTCCTGCGTGGTCAACGCGCTCTGCAGCTGGTCGAGGTAAAGCTCAGGGTAACCACCCGGCAGCCACACCGCGTCGCACGGCGGCAGCGCTTCATTGGCCAGCGGCGAGAAGAAGCACAGCGCCGCGCCCATGGCTTGCAGCAGTTCCAGGTTGGCGGTGTAGATGAAGGAGAACGCCAGGTCGCGCGCCACCGCGATGGTCTTGCCCTCCAGCAGGCGCGGGAAGGCGCGCTCCGGCGGCGGCGTGCCGAAGTCCACCGGCTCCGGCAGCTTGGCCAGCGAGGTGCTGGCCATGCGGTCGGCGATGGCGTCCAGGCGCGTATCGAGGTCTGCGATCTCGGGCGCGGCCACCAGGCCGAGATGACGTTCCGGCAGCGCGAACTGCATGTCGCGCTGCAGCCCCGTGAGCAGCGGCACCGAGGGCCGCGCGTTCTGCAGGCCCTGGCGCAGCATCTGCGCATGGCGCGGGCTGGCCACGCCATTGGCCAGCACACCGGCGAACTTCAGCTCGGGACGATAGGCGATCAGGCCCTGCGCCAGCGCGCCCACGGTCTGCCCCATGCCGCGCGCGTTGATCACCGCCATCACCGGAATGCCCAGCAACTGCGCCAGGTCGGCGCTGCTGGGTTCGCCGTCGTACAGGCCCATCACGCCTTCCACCAGCACCACGTCGGCCTGCTGCGCGGCCAGCGCCACCTGGCGCCGGCAATGGTCTTCGCCACCCAGCCACAGGTCGAGGTTGACCACCGGATGGCCGCTGGCTTGCTCCAGCACCATCGGGTCGAGGAAGTCGGGGCCGGTCTTGAACACCCGCACCTGCTTGCCGTCGCGCCGGTACAGGCGCGCCAGCGCGGCGGTGATGGTGGTCTTGCCGTGGCCCGAGGCCGGCGCCGAGATGAACAGCGCGGGGCTGCTGTATGGGCTGTGCGGCATCAGAACTCCACGCCTTTCTGCGCCTTCACGCCCTGCTCCTTGTAGGGATGCTTCAGGGGGCGCATCTCGCTGACCAGGTCAGCCTGCTCGATCAGCGCCTCCGGCGCATGGCGGCCCGTCACCACGATGTGCAGCATTTCGCGACGGCCGGCGAAGGTGCGCAGCACGTCGTCCAGATCGAGGTAGAGATACTTGAGCACGATGTTGAGCTCATCCAGGATCACCATGTCGTAGCTCGGGTCATTGATCATGCGCACCGCCTCGGCCCAGCCGCGCTGCGCCGTGCGCATGTCGGCCTCGCGGTCCTGGGTGTCCCAGGTGTAGCCCTCGCCCACCACGTGGAAGTCGCAGTTGGCGTGGCCGCCGAGGAAGTCGCGCTCGGCGCTGTAGAGCGCGCCCTTGATGAACTGCACCACGCCCAGCTTCATGCCGTGGCCGAGGATGCGCATGCCCATGCCGAAGGCGGCGCTGGACTTGCCCTTGCCGGTGCCGGTGTTGACGATCAGCAGGCCCTTCTCCTTTTGCGCCGCGGCCTTCTTCTTCTCGAAGCCCTCTTTGTGGCGCTGGGTCATACGCTTGTGCGATTCGGGATCGGTCTTCATGTGTGTCTTTCCAAAAATCAGCGGTGATGGTTCTTTACGCTTACTTCCATTCGGTGCCGGTCATCTCGCACAGCAGCTGCGCCACCCGTGTGCGGCTGGGGTGATAACCGATGAACACCAGCTCCGAGCGCGCCGGCGTCTTGCCGGGTTCGCCATCGTCATTGACGACCGCCACCCGTGCACGCACGCCCTGCACCAGCAAGGCCGGCGCGTCGGCGCCGGCCTGTACGAAACCCTTGGCGCGCAGGATGGGTTCGGCCTGCGACGCCGCGGCGACCGCTTCGCGCAGCCGTTCGCCGTCCTGCGGCGCATCGCTGCGCAGGGTGAACGAGAGCCAGCCCGGATCCTGCTCATGAAAATGCTTGTGCGTGGCCAGGCCGTGGCTGTGCGCGCCCAGGCCCGAATGCGCGTGGCCGTTGAAGCGGCCCTGGTCGGCGGCCACCGTGGCGCGCTCGCCGGGCATGCCCATCGGCGTGTAGTGGTGATGCACGGCAGCGCCGGCCTGATGCAGGCGCAGGCCCAGCGCCAGGCGGATATCCAGCCGGGCGTCGTAGGCCAGTTCAAGGAAACGCACGTTCGGCGCCAGCGCGCGCACGCGCTGCTCGGCCTGCAGCAGCTCCGGCTCCTGCAGGCCGTCGATCTTGTTCAACACCACCACGTCGGCGCATTCCAGCTGCTGGCGAAACAGCAGCGCGGTCGCAGCCAGCGCATCGACGCCGGCGTCGAAGGCGCCTTCCAGCAGCAAGGGCGTGTCCACCACCGCCAGCGTCGCATCCAGCACGAAGTGCGGGGCTAGCTGTTCCGACTGCAGCACTTCCATCACCGCACTGGGTAAGGCCAGGCCGGAGGTTTCGATCAGCACGTGGTCGATCTGCGCGCGCCGCGCCGCCAGGGCCAGCATGGCCGGCACGAACTGCGCATCGTCGCCGTAGGCGATCAGCCCGTGCGACAGGTCCTGGATCTGCACCTGGCCCTGCGCATCCTCGTCGGCGCGCAGCAAGGCGCCGTCGATGGCCACCTCGCCGAACTCGTTGATCAGCAAGGCCAGCCGGCGCGCCTGGCGACGCCGCACCAGACCGCGCAACAGCGTGGTCTTGCCGGTGCCGAGAAAGCCGGTCACCACCGTCACCGGGATCGGCGGCAAGGCCGGCGGCAGGTTCTGCGACGACGACATGCTCAGGCTCCGGCCCACTGCGCCAGCTGCGCGCGCACGGCGTCGAAGTCGCCCGCCACCCGCGGATAGTCCAGCCGCGGACGACGCACCGTGATCAGGGGAATGCCCAGCGCGCGCGCGGCGTCGGCCTTGGCGCGATAACCGCCGGCCTCACCGGAATCCTTGGTGACCACGCAGTCGATGCCCCAGTCGCGCCACAGCGCCTCGTTGAAGCCTTGCGAGAACGGCCCCTGCATGGCGCACAGGTTGGCGCGCGGCACGCCCAGCTCCAGCGCGCGGCGCACGAAATCAGGGTCGGCCGTCACCCGCGCAAACCACTGGCGCTCCTGCGCGTGCGGCGCCTGCAGGAAGGCGGCCAGATCCTTGGAGCCGGTGGCCAGGAAGATGCGCTTGCCGGCGGCAATCGCGCGGCCGGCGGCCTCGTCCATGTCGGCGCAGGCGTTGGCATCGTGGTCGTCCAGGTCGCTGGGGCGCTCGTAGCGCAGATAGGGAATCTCCAGTTCCTTCGACAGCTCCATCAGCTGCTGTGAAATTTGCGTGGCGAACGGATGGGTGGCGTCCACCAGCACCCGCGCGCGGCTGGCGCGCAATGCCTGGCGACGCGCTTCCACACCCTGGCGGCCGGCCCAGACATGGGCACCGGGGCAGTCCTGTTGCGCCAGTTCCCCGCCGTAACCGGTGGCCGCCGACACCACCACCGGCAGGCCGTCGGCCGCCAGCTGCGCGGCCAACGCGTTGCCGTCGCCGGTGCCGGAGAACACCCACGCCGCCTGCGGCGGCAATTGCGCCACCGCCTCGGCCTCGACGCTCTCGCTCCAGTCGTTATAGCCGCGTGGGGTGAAGATCCAGTCGCGCTTTCTCTGCGTGAAGCGGTTGCCGATCACGATCGAGGTCAGCATGTCGAACTTCAGCGCCGGCAGCTCGTCCAGACGGTGGATGCTGACCTGCTGGCCGGGACGGTAGGCGTTCTTCACCACGCCGCACAGCGTGTGCGGCGCCTTGTGCTCCAGCATCAGCTGCAGGATGCGGTAGACCCCGTCCTGGCGGCCGGCGCTTTGCACGTTGTAGAAGACACAGGCCAGGTCGGCCTGGGCGATGTGGGTGGCGCGCTGCTCGATCCACTCCCACGGGCACAGCAGGTTGGACAGCGACAGCGTGGCAAAGTCATGCGACAGCGGCGAACCCAGCAGCGAGGCGCAAGCGTTGGCGGAGGTGACGCCGGGGATGAGGTTGACCTCGTAGGTGTCGTCTTCGCGCATGTCGTCGAAGGCCAGCGCGGCCATGGCGTAGATGCCGATGTCGCCGCTGGAGATCAGCGACACCTTCCTGCCTGCGCGGGCGTGCTTGATGGCCAGCAGCGCGCGCTCGCGCTCCTGGGTCAGGGGCGGCGTGTGGATTTCCTTGCCTTCGATATGGGGGCCGATCCAGCGCAGGTAGAGCTCGTAGGCGACGATGACTTCGCTGTCGCGCAGGGCTTCGATGGCGCGCGGGATGATCATTTCTTCGTAGCCGGGGCCTACTGAGACCAGGTTGAGGACGCCTTTTTTCACTGCTTTATTCCTTTTGCTTTGCTGCTTGTTTTCTTTGCTGCTGCGTTCTTTGATGCCTTGATGCCTTGATGCTTGGGTAGTCTGGTCTTGCTGCGTGCCGATGTACCGGCTCTGTTTCTCTCTTTCTCCGGTCGGAACGGAGCGCCGGGGGCGGCCCGGCAGCCGCTCACTTTTCTTGCTCCGCCAAGAAAAGTAAGCAAAAGAAGGCGGCCCCTAAGTGCCAGCCCCTTCGGGGTACCCGTCGGAGCGCGCTGAAAAATGGGCGCGGCAGAGTCGCTTCGCTCCGACTGCCCCGCTGATCCATTTTTCAGCGCACTCCGACGGCAGGCCCACAAAGGGAAAGCCGTCCGGCTCGCCTGCGGCATCGCCTCTGCTCATCCTCGCCTTCGGCTTCGGATCTTTGCGCCTTGCTTGTGGCTTCGGGGCATCGACTCACTTTCCTCTTTAATCCGTCATCCCGGCGAAGGCCGGGATCCAGTGTCGTTCGCTGCGCCGCCATCACCGCCGGCCTCCGTTGCGCCTCTGCATACGGGCTCGGCGTCGACTGAAAAACAAACTCCGTATCTCGTTTAATCCGTCGTTCCTGCGCAAGCAGGAACCCAGCGTCGTTGGTCATACCTCATCCGGCCTGTGCCGATGCACCCAGCCAACCTGCCGCGTCATCGACCACCGCCACCGTCACGCCGTCCAGCGCCGTCTTGCCCAGCACCAGCCGCCCGCGCGGCGAGGCGATCAGGGCTGCCGGTTCGCAGACGCCTTCCACGCCGACGTTCTGCATCACCCATTCCGAGGGCTTGCCGACCCAGGCGCGGCCGGCGATCTGTTGCGTGGCAATCACCCGCAGCGGCAGGTCGTGCGTGGCGCAAAAGGCCAGCAAGCCCGGCTCCTGCGCCTTGATGTCGATGGTCGCGACCTCGCGCACCTGCGCCAGTGCGGCGCCTTCCAACAGGCCAAGCGCATGCGACACCGCCGCAGAAATCTGTTCCGCGGTGGCTTGCTTGCGACAGCCTATGCCCAGCACCAGCGGCTTGATCGCTTCGGTCGCGGTGGTGATCACCGGTTGCGCGCCGGTGGTTTGCGCCACGCGGTAGGCCAGGCGGTTGGCGCCGCCTTCGTGGCCGGCCAACAGCGAGATGGCAAAACGCGCTGCTTCGTCCAGCACCACCACGGCCGGGTCGCTGTGCTTGTCCTGCGGCTGACCGTCGAGGAAGCGCACGGCAATGCCGGTGGCGCCGATCAGGATCCACTGACGATGGCGGCGGTATGCCAACGCGAACTGCTGGCGTTGGGTCAGCACCGTCCCACCGTCACTTGCTTCACCGGCGTCGGCGTTCAGCCACGGGCGATAGAGCGTGCCGCCCAGCGTCGACTGCAGCCGTTGCGCCAACAGCTCGGCCTCGGCGCGCACCGGCCAGATGCCCAGCTCGGCGTCGGCCAGCGGCGGGGTCATGGCTGCGGCTCCTCGACGGCATCCGCGCCTTCAGCCTGCTTCTGCTTCTTCACCACGCGAAACAGGTGCGTGAAGTCCTTGGAATACAGGCTGGACTCGGCCACCTGCTGTTTGTCCAGCGCAGCCCCCACCAGCATCATCGTGGTCAGGTTCCATTCGCCGCGCTTGTTCTCGTCCAGCACTTTTTCCAGCGTGCCCTGGTAGACGCGCTGCTCCGGCCAACTGGCGCGGTAGACCAGGGTCACCGGCGTGGTCGGCGGGTAGTGCAGCAGCAGGTCGTTGACGATCTTCTTCAGGTGCGGGCCGGAGAGGAAGATGCACATGGTGGCGCGGTGCGCGGCCAGCGAGGCGATCGACTCCGACTCCGGCACCGCCGAGGCGCGGCCGGAGACGCGGGTCAGGATCACGCTTTGCGAGACCTCCGGCTTGGTCAGCTCGGCCGACACCGCAGCAGCGGCCGCGGTGAAGGAGGACACGCCCGGCACCACTTCATAGGAGATGCCCAGTGCATCCAGCCGGCGCATCTGCTCGGCCGTGGCGCCGTAGATGGCGGGGTCGCCCGAGTGCAGGCGCACCACGTCGATGCCCATGGCCTGCGCGCGCAGGTAACAGGCCTGCTGCTGCTCCAGATCCAGCGCGGCGGTGTCGATCAGCTCGGCGTCGGCGCGGCAATGCTCCAGCATCGCGGTGGGCACCAGCGAGCCGGCGTACAGCACCATCTTCACCTCACCCAGCAGGCGCGCGCCGCGCAGCGTGATCAGGTCGGCCGCGCCGGGACCGGCGCCGATGAAATATACCTTCATGCTTGTCCTTTCGTTGCTAGTGCGCCGCTCCGCAAATATCGGTACGGCGCTCCCTCCCCTTCAAGGGGAGGGTTGGGGTGGGGATGGGTTGCGAATGTCCCGAATCGAACAAGAACGACGTCCGTCTCATTCAAAAATGCAGGGCCTTGAAACTCCTTGGCCTTGTTTAAACCCATCCCCACCCCGGCCCTCCCCTTGAAGGGGAGGGAGTGTTCTTTATTCATCCAGCCGCATTTCATCCGGCCACATGACGTTTTTCCGGCGCGGTCTTGCGGATCAGCAGCACCGCCAGGTAGCCGCTGGCCTGGGCCGCGTCCAGCGTGCTCAGGTCGGACGCCAGCACTTCGCCCTCCAAGCCGATGCGGCGGGCGAAGGCGCAGTGCGGGGCGATGCCCATCTCGCGCAGCAAGTCCAGCACCCACGGCAAGCGCGCGCCGACTTTCATCAGCACCACGATGTCGTGGCTCTCGATCTCGGCGCGCAGCGTGGCCGCGTCTTCCGGGCAGGGCAGGATCAGCGTGCGCTCCTTGCCCACGCCCAGCGGCCACTCCATCGCCGAGGCCGCGGCCGCGTAGCTGGTGATGCCGGGATAGGTGACGCAGTCGCACTCCGGGTAGAGATCGCGCACGGCGGCCAGCACATAGCCGTAGGTCGAGTAGGTCAGCGAATCGCCGATGGTGAGATAGGCCACGTGCAAGCCGTCGCGCAGCTGCGCGGCCAGCTCGGCGCCCAGTTGGGCGTAGTGCTCTTGCAGCACCTGGCGGTCCGGATCCATGTTGAATTCGATCTCGCGCAGGCGGCTGCGATCGAACGCGACGCCGTCCAGGCATTGCAGCGCCACCGACATGTCGGCGCCGCGCGCACGCGGCAGGTAGATCACGTCAGCCGTGCGCAAGGCGTCCAGCGCCGCCAGCGGCAGATAGCCGGCCGGGCCGGGGCCGACGCCGATGCCGGACAGTTTTCCCTTGTGGTGACTGCTCACGGTCATGCCCCGGCTCCCAGTTGACGTCCGTCCAGATCGAACAGGCGCACCGCCACGCGACTGACGTTGGGCACGCGCGCCGCCGCCAGCGCCGCGATGCGCGCTTCGATTTCAGTCCACAGCACGCGCGACAGGGACTCGTCCCGCGCGCGCACCAGCTCGATTACCGCTTCCACCGTATTGGCTTCCTTCATCTGCTGCAGCAAGCCGGCGTCGAATGCGCCGCAGTGCTGCCTGTTCATCGTGTGCATCTCTTGCGCCACGCGGGCCACGCCCTGCATGGCCATGTTGCTCTTGCTGGAGTGCGTGTCCCACACGCCGTCCAGCACCTTGGCCAGCTTGCCCGGATGTCCTGCCAACCACAGCACCGGCAGACGCCGGCCGTCCTCGGCCAGCGCCTGCTGGGTGAAATCCAGCGCATCGCCCAGGAAGTTGGCGATCTGCACGCTGCGCTTGTCCGGCAGGCCCAGCTCCTGCGCCGCAAAACTGCGCCCGATCTTGCCGGGCAGGTAGGCCACCACGTCGCCGGTGCGGCAATCGGCCAATGCCACCCGGATATAGACCTCGATCGACGCGATCCACGAGGCCATCGACATCGGCTCGACGATGCCGGAGGTACCCAGGATCGAGATGCCGCCGACGATGCCCAGCTTGGGGTTGAAGGTCTTGGGCGCGATCGCCTGTCCTTCGCGGCAGCCGATGGTGAGGTCAAAGCCCTGCTCTCGCCAGCCGGCGTCGCCGTTGCGCTGCGGCGCCTGCAACTCCGCCAGCACCTCGGCCACCGCCGCCCGCATCATGGCGCGCGGCACCGGGTTGATGGCCGGCTCGCCCACCGCCACGCGCAGGCCGGGCATGGTGGCCGTGCCCACGCCTTCACCGGCAAAAAAACGGATCTCGCCGCTGCCGTTGCGCCTCACCTGGGCGAAGATGGTGGCGCCATGGGTGTTGTCCGGATCGTCGCCGCCGTCCTTCAACACCTCGGCCTGCGCGCTCGCGTCATCGAGCAGCGCGACGTCCTTGATCGGCACCGAGATGAAATGCGCGCCGTCGGGCAGGCTGACCTCGGTGCGCTCCAGCCGGATGCCGCCCAGCAGGCAATACAGCGCCGCGCGCACCGCCGCAGTGGCGCAGCTGCCGGTGCTGCGGCCGCGCCGCAGGCCGTTGGGCGCGAGCACGGACAGGTCGTACTCGGCGCGCCGCAATTCGGCACGCTCGCCGTCTCGCTCATGCTCGCCGGCGGCCTCCATCAGGCGGCGCCCTCTTCGACCTGCTCCTGCGCGATCAGCCAGGCGATGGCGTCGATCAGCAAGGCGTTCACCACCGTCGCCGCCCACGGCGAGCCGCCGCGGGTGCCGGCGTTGGTGATGCGCGGCACCTGCAGGCAGCGGCGCAGCTCGTCCTTGCTCTCGCGCGTGCCGACGAAACCCACCGGCAGGCCCACCACCAGCTGCGGCCGCCAGCCGTGCTCGCGGATCAGACGGGTGGCTTCGACGATGGCGGTCGGCGCGTCGCCGATGGCCAGCACCACGTCGTTGCCGAACTTCTGCCAGGCACGGCGAATGCCGGCGGCCGAACGGGTGATGCCCAGGGTCTGCGACATCAGGTGCGACTCCGGGTCGTGCACGCCGCACCAGGTCTCGATGCCGAGTTGCTCCAGCAGCTGGCGCTTCAGGCCGGTCTGCACCATGGTGACGTCGGTCACCACGCGCTTGCAGCGCAACAGCGCGCGCATGCCGGTCTGGGCGGCGCCGGCGGAAAAATACAGTTCGTCGGCGGCAGCGAAGTCGCCGCTGGTGTGCACCAGGCGCTGCAGCACGGTGAGGTGTTCAGGCGGGAACACGCTCCAGTCGCGGCCCTCGCCGATGATGCGCATGCTCTCGGCTTCGATCGGATGCGGCACGTAGGGCGAGGTGCGGACAGCTGCCGCCGGCAGCGCCTTCTCGCGCGCGGACAGGTCGCGTACCTGCAGATGATGCGCGCGCTGCGGCTCGCCCACCTGCTGCTCGAAGCCGACGATCTGCACGCGGTACTTGCACAGCGTGCAGTTCATCGCGGCGCGTCCTTGCACCGCCTGCTCGGCGCGCTCCAGCATGACGTCAGCCACATGCGGATGCACGCCGAGGTAGCCTGCCTTGAGCACCTCCACACCCGGCTCGCGCAGCGCCGTCTCGTCGGCGGCGGCATAGATGCGCTTGACCAGCACGCCGTCGAACAGGAAGAACGGCAGCACCATCAGGCGCTGCCAGCCCTGGCCGGCAGCCAGCGACAGGCCGTCGCGCACCAGCGGCGTAGCGGTGCCGGAGAAGCAGACCTTGACGCCGCCAAAGCCCATGCCTTCCTGCAGCATGCGCGCCAGTTTGGCGACTTCGCCGTTGGCGTCGGGATCGGTGGTGCCGCGGCCGACCAGCACCAGGCAGCTGTCCTGGCGGTTGATGATCTCGGGCGACTGCGCCTCGGCCTCCACCACGCGCTGCTGCGCCAGCTGCAGCAGCAGCGGGTGCAGGTCCATCGGCGCGCCGAAATGAAAGTCGACCTGCGGGTATTGCTTGGCCAGCGCCAACAGCTCGGCCGGCATGTCGTTCTTGGCATGACGCGCGCCCAGCAGCACGCCGGGCACCACGCTGACCTCGGTGGCGCCGTCAGCCACGCAGGCGGCAGCCGCCTCGGCGATGGTAGGCGCGGCGAACTCCAGGTAGCCGTGGCGCACCAACCGCTCGCCGGCGCGACCGCGCACCAGCGACACCAGCGCCTCGAACTCGCGCAGCGCGTCAGGGTCGCGGCTGCCGTGGCCGGCAATCACTACCGCTGACTTTTTCGTCGCGGCGGTCATGCCGCGTCCTTTGCCGGCAACGACGGCGGCGGCTCAATCTGGCTTTCCATCGGCGTTCTGGTGCGGATCAGCATGATGCTCATGTCGCTGAACTCCTTGTCGGCGCAGTCGGCCAGCTTGCCGTGCCATTCGGCGTCGCCGCGCGTGAGGTTTTCCCACACCTCGGTGGGGTGCTCGGGGTCGACGCCCTGCTGCAGCAGGTAGGTGGCGATATGGCGCGGCATGAAGGAGCGCGCGGCGTCCCATGGGCACGGAATGACGATGGCGTTGCGGCCGTCATTCAACACATGCACCAGGTGGCGCTTGAACGGCTCCAGGTCCCCGCGGCGATGGAAGGTGATGAAGGTGGTCTCGTCGAAGCACACGCGCGCGCGCGAGGCCAGGATCTGCGCCGAGGAGATGCCCGGCAGGGTTTCCACCCGATGGCCGCAGGCGCGCTCCACGCGCTCCAGGTACTGGAAGCCGCTGAAGTGGATGTCGCCCATGAATACCACCACGCAGCGCTTGCCGGCGTGGTGCATGGCGGCCACCTGGTCGAGTTGGGCGACCTGGTCGCGATAACCCATCAGCACGACCTCGGCGGTGGCCGGGATCAGGTCTTTCACCACATCCACCACTGCGTTGAAGCCGGCCACCACGTCGGCGTTGCGAATCAGGTCGGCGCCGCGCATGGTCAGGTAGGAATGGTCGCCGGGGCCGGCGCCGATGCAGATGATCATGTTGGTGTCTTTCTCACGTTCGGTGTCATTCAGCGCGCGCCGAGCTGCGCGCGCACGGTCAACGCCAGGGCGTCGCCGGTCAGTTGTTCAATGGTCAGGCACGGCGCGCCCAGCGCTTCGGCCAGCTGCGCGGCGCGGCCCAGGCGGATGTAACCGGTCTCGGTATCGAGCACCAGCGCCGGCGTGCCGCGCGCGGCCAGGTGTTGTGCCGCAGCCAGCGTCTGCTGCCACGGGTCGGATTCGTCGCCGGGCAGGCCGACGTTGGCGCGGCCGTCCGAGAGGATCACCAGCAGCGGCGGCGCGTCCTGCTGCGCCGATTTTTCCAGCAGTCGGGAGGCCAGTTGCAGCGCATGCGGCAAGGGCGTGCGCCCGCCCGTGGGCAGCTCGCGCAGGCCCTGCTCGGCGAGATCGACGCTGCGGGTCGGCTCCAACAGCAGCTGCGCCGACTCGCCGCGAAAGGCGATCACCGCCAGCTGGTCGCGCCGTTGATAGGCATCGGTCAGCAGCGCCAGCACCGCGCCCTTGACCGCTTCCATGCGACGCTGCGCGGCCATGGAGCCGGAGGCGTCGACCACGAACACGATCAGGTTGGCGCTACGGCCTGCGCGTACCTGGCGGTGCAGGTCGGCGGCGGTGACGCGCAGGTTTCCGTCCTGCGACGCATCCTGCGTCAACGCGCCGCGCACGGCGGCGCTGCGCAAGGTGGCGCCGACCGCCAGGCGATCGGGATTGGCGTCCGGCACGGCGCGCAGGGCGCTGCCGCGTTTGGCGTCGCTGACCGCGCTGCGGCGCCCGGCCGCGGCGTGCGACGACGCGCCGGGCATGGCCTCGACGCTGATCTTGCGCGCCACGCCGGCGGCGGCGACGGCGAAGGTTTGCTCGCCGCCCTCGCCTTCGCTCTTGTCTTCGCGGTCGCGGTCTTGATCACTGTCTTGATCACGCTCGTCCTGCCCGGACTGCGTCGGCTGTTCGCTCTGGTTGCCGCCGTCTTGCTGCGGTTCAGGCTGGCGCGCCTGGTCGATCAGGTCGTCCAGCTTGTCCTGATCCATGCCGGTCTGGTCGAACGGCTTGCGGCGGCGGCGGTGCGGCAACACCAGCTGAGCCGCGGCCTTGACGTCGTCGGGCGTGACGCGCGTGCGCGCTTGCAGCGCGGCGATGGCGCGCGCGGTCTTGTGCATGACGATGTCGGCGCGCAGGCTGGCCACCTCGAACTCGCAGCACAGGTGGCTGATCAATTCCAGCATGGCGTCATCCAGCGCCACTTGCGGCAGCAGGCGCTGGGCCTGCGCCACCTGTGCGCGCAGGGCGTCCTGCTGCGCCTGCCACTGCAGCGCGAATGCCGCCGGATCGGCTTCGTAGGCGATGCGCCGGCGCACCACCTCGGCACGCACGGCCTTGTCCTGCGGCGCGGTCACTTCCACCATCAGGCCGAAACGGTCCAGCAATTGCGGGCGCAGGTCGCCTTCTTCCAGGTTCATGGTGCCCACCAGCGTGAAGCGCGCCGGGTGCGACACCGACAAGCCCTCGCGCTGCACCGAGTTCACGCCCATGGCGGCCACATCCAGCAGCACGTCGACCAGGTGGTCGGCCAGCAGGTTGACCTCGTCGATATACAACATCCCGCGGTGCGCCGAGGCCAGCAGTCCGGGCTGGAAGGCGCGCTGCGCGCCCTGCAGCGCCTTCTGCAGGTCCAGCGTGCCCAGCACGCGGTCTTCGGTGGCGCCCAGCGGCAGCGTGACGAACGGGACTTCGCCGCTTGCTTCACGCTTGCCCTCGGCCGCGTTGCAGTTCTCGCAGGCGGCGACCGGGCTCCCCGGCGCGCAGTTGAAGGCGCAGCCGGCGATGCGGGCGATGGCCGGCAACACTTGCGTCAGGCCGCGCGCGGCGGTGCTCTTGGCCGTTCCTTTGTCGCCGCGGATCAGCACGCCGCCGATGCCGGGATCGACCGCGCACAACAGCAGCGACTGCTTCAGCAGCGGCTGGCCGACGATGGCGGAGAAGGGATAGACGCTACTCATTGCATGTCCTTCGCGTGTTCGCTGCCGCGCACCGTCTCGCCGCGCGCCTCCAGCAGAGTCTCGCTGTGCAGGTAGAGCTGGCGAAGTTGTTCCAGGGTCTGCTCGTCGGGCTTCTCCCACATGCCGCGCCCGGCTGCTTCCAGCAGGCGCTCGGCGATGGCGTTCTGGGCCCAGGGGTTGGCCTGCTCCAGGAACTCGCGCATGGCCGGATCGAAGCCGTAGCTCTCGGCCACTTGCTGGTACATCCAGTCGTCCAGCACCTGCGCCGTGGCGTCGTAGCCGAACAGATAGTCCACGGTGGCGGTCAGCTCCAGCCCGCCCTTGTAACCGTGGCGGCGGATGCTGGCCAGCCACTTCGGGTTGACCACGCGCGAGCGGAACACGCGCAGCGTCTCTTCCTTCAGGTCGCGCACGGCGGCGCGCGAGGGATCGTGGCTGTCGCCGAAGTAATGGCGCGGCTGCTGGCCGGACAAGGCGCGGATGGTGGCGATCATGCCGCCGTGGTACTGCATGTAGTCGTCGCTGTCGAAGATGTCGTGCTCGCGGTTGTCCTGGTTGTGCAGCGCCACCTGCACGCCCGACAAACGCTGGCGGAAGGCTTCGCGCTGGTCGGCGCCCTGCACCTTGCGGCCGTAGGCGTAGCCGCCCCAGTTGACGTAGGCCTCGGCAAAGTCGGCCTGGTCCTGCCAGTTCTTCTCCTGGATCAGCGGCAGGATGCCGGCGCCGTAGCTGCCAGGCTTGGCGCCGAAGACGCGGTAAGACGCCTGGGCGGCGGCCTCGGCCTGGCCCAGTCCGCTATCCATGCCCTGCTTCAGGTCGTCCAGGTAATGCTTGCGCACGAAGTTCATGTCGGCCGGCTCGTCGGCCGCGATCGCCAGTTGAACCGCGTCGTCGATCAGCTCGATCAGCTGCGGGAAGGCATCGCGGAAGAAGCCGCTGATGCGGGTGGTGACATCGATGCGCGGGCGCTGCAGCTCGTCCAGCGGCACCAGCTCGACCCCGGCCACCTGACGATTGCCGGCGCGCCAGACCGGGCGCGCCCCCATCAGCGACAAAATCTGGGCGACGTCGTCGCCGTGGGTGCGCATCGCGCTGGTGCCCCAGATACTGACGGCCACGCTGTGCGGATAGCTGCCGGCTTCGCGCACGTGGCGCTCCAGCACCTCGCGCGCCAGTTGCTGGCCGACGCGCCAGGCCGACTGCGACGGCACACTGCGCGGATCGACCGAGTAGAAGTTGCGCCCGGTCGGCAGGATATGCGCCATGCCGCGCGTGGGCGAGCCGCTGGGGCCGGCCGGGATGTAGCCGCCGGACAAGCCCTTCAACAGGTTGCCGATTTCGTCGGAAGTGCTTTGCAGGCGCGGCACCAGCTGGGTGCAGGCAAAGGCCAGCACGCGGCGCAGCGGTGCGTAGTCGTTCGATTTGACGGTCGCCGGCTTGGACGCCGGCGCCGGGGTCGCGGTCGCGGCCTTGGGCATGGCCGGACGCGCCATCGCGCGCATGCCGCCCAAGACGCTGCCGCCAGTCTTGGCGGGATTGACGGCGGCCGGTTGCATGCGCGGCTTGTCGTCGGCGGGCGCCTTTTCCAGCTCGGCGAAGATGGCGTTCAGCACGCCGTCGATGGCGGCTTCGTCAAAGTCCGCGTCTTGCAGCGCCTGCATCAACGCCGCGCACAGGGCATCAATCGCCTCAATGGCATCGGCGCGCGTCACGACTGCGCGACCGGCGGTACGCGCCAGGGCGTCGCCGATATTGAGGCGACGACCCTTGTGCTCCAGCAGCATGTCCAGCGACAGGCCGAACAGCCGCGCCACTTCTTCCTGCAGGCCGGGCAGGTCCTGGTTGGGCAGGCGCGTCAGGGCCACCAGCATGTCGGGCATCTGCTGCGCGTCCGGCATGCGGCCGAGGATGTGCAGGCCGTCGCGGATCTGCGCCGCGCCCAGCTCGCAGAGGTAGCCGTCGAGATCCTCGATCAGGTGGGCCACACCGGCGCCGTCCAGCTCGGACAGCGCATGCGGCAGCTCGCCGTCTTCGTGGTGATGGTGGTCGTGATGCTCATGGTCGTGACCGTGATGATGGCCGTGCGCATGATGGTGGTGGTCGTGGTGGTGATGGCCATGTCCGTGCTCATGACCGTGTTCGTGATCATGGTGGTGATGCAGCAGCTTGAACTGCAGGTCGGTGTCCAGGTTGGTCTGGCGCACCAGCTCCCAGATCTGCTGCTGCAGCAGCGGCAGCTTGGACGGATCCAGCACCTCGACCTGGTAATACTCGTCCACCAGCTGCGTCAGTTGGGCCAGCGCGCCGTAGCTGTCGGCGGTGGTCATCGGCGGCGTCAGGTGGTCCACCACCACGGCGTGGGCGCGGCGCTTGGCCTGCGAGCCCTCGCCCGGGTCGTTGATGATGAACGGGTAGAACAGCGGCACGTCGCCCAGCAACGCATCCGGGAAGCACTCTTCCGACAGACCCACGCCCTTGCCCGGCAGCCATTCCAGCGTGCCGTGCTTGCCCACGTGGACGATGGCGTCGGCGCCCCACTCCTCGTCCAGCCAGCGATACAGCGCGTAGTAATGGTGTGTGGGCGGCAGGTCGGGCTGGTGATAGATGGCGTCCGGGTCCATGCCGTAGCCGCGCGGCGGCTGCAGCGCGACGAAGGCATTGCCCAGGTCGAGGCCGGCGATCACCAGGTGATCCTCGTGCACATAGGCCTCGCCGGGCGCCTCGCCCCACTGGCGCTGCATTTTGGCTTGCAGCGCGGCGGGCAAGGCGGCGAACCATTGCGCATAACGCGCGGCGGGAATGCGCGCGGCGGCGCGGCGCAACTGGTCTTCCGACAGGATGATGTCGTCGTAGGAGCAGCGGTCCACCAGCTCGTGGATCAGCGCGGTGCCGCTGTCGGGCAGCCCGGCGATGCGGTAGCCGTCGGCGTCCAGCGCGCGCAGCACGTTCATCAGCGAAGCCGGCGCGTCGAGGCCGACCGCGTTGCCGATCTGCGAGGCCTTGCTGTTGGAGTTGGTGAAGATGAAGGCGATGCGCTTGTCGGCATTGGGCGTGCGGCGCAGGCGCACGAAGCGTTGCGCCAGGCCGGCGATGCGGCGCACGCGGTCGGGCAGCGCCTGGTACTGCACCGCGCCGGTCTCGTCGGCCAGCTTGAAGGAAAGCGGCACGCCGATGATGCGGCCGTCGAACTCCGGCAGCACCGCGTTCATGGCGGCGTCCAGCGGATTCATGCCGCGCGTGGAATGCTCCCACTGCGCCTGGGTCATGCCGCTGGTCATGGCTTGCAGCACCGGCAGGCCGAGCTGCTCCAGCACCGACACCGACCAGCCGGCCGGCGTGACGCCGCCGGCGGTGATCTCGCCCATGGCAAACGAGGTGGTGTTGATCAGCAGGTCCACGTGCGGCGTCTTGCCGTTGCTACCGAAGTAGTGCAAGGCCGGCGGCAGCGCTTCACGGCCGGCGTTAGAGGCGCGCAGCGAGGAGGTGAACACCGGCAGCACGTCCATGCCGCGCGCTTCCAGCGCCGCCACCAAAGCGTCGATGAAGCGGGTGTTGCCCGACAGCCAGTGCGCGCGATAGAAGATGATGCCGACCGCCGGCTTGCCGGCGGGAGCCTGCGCGCGCAACGCCAGCCAGTCATCGATGCCGGCACCCTGCTCCAGGTCGGGATGGTGGATGCCGTGCTCGGGCAAGGCCTGCGCCGGCTCGTAGCCGTAGCCGGACAGCAGCAGCCGGTCCGACAGGCAGCGCAGCAGCTGCGCCAGGTTGACGCTGCCGCCGGCGCTGAAATACGCCAGCGCCTGCTGCTGCACGTCGGCCGGCGCGGTGGAGGCCGCGGCCAGTTCGGCATCGGGTTCGCCGGCGCCGGACAGCACGATCAGGTGGCGGCCTTCGGCGCGCGCCGCGCGCAGCAACTCGGGGAAACCGGCCACGGCGGAGAGCCGCCCCAACACGCGCAGCACGATCACGCCGGCGCCGGCAAGCTCGCCGCGCAGCAGGTCGGCCAGGGTACGCAGCGGGTTGCCGTCATCGTCGGTCTCGGACTGCAGGCGCTGCAGGTCGTAGCCGGCCACCGCCGGGAAATCCTCCGGCAGCTGGCCGCGCGCGCTGGCCAGCATCGACAGGTCGGTGGGTGCGTGCGTCAGCAGCGCAATGCTAACGGCCTCATGCATCGCTGTGCTCCGGTTCGGGGTTGACGTCGCCGCTGCCCAGGCGATGGAAGATCAGGTCGGTGACTTCACGACCGCCTTCGAGGTGCTCCACCACCACGCGCTCGACCGCCTGCGCATCCTCGCAGCGGTACCACACGCCTTCCGGGTAGACCACCACCACCGGCGCCTGCGCCTTGCAGGCCACCATGCAATGGGTACGGGTGCGCTTGACGCGCAGCTCGGGACGGGCATCGATCTGCTCGCCCAGCACGGCGAACATGGACTCGGCCAGCACGCCGTTTTCGGTGCAGCGCGGGCCCACGCACATCAGCACGTGGCGGGTATGGGTTCTCATTGCGTCAATTCTCTGGTGCGCGTTCAAATGCGTTGCGGCGGCAGGCGCCAACAAGCGCCTGCCGCCGCATCCGTTACCAAGTCCTGGCCGTTCAGCCGAACCGGCGATAGAAGAATCCGGTCAGCCCGCCCAGCGCCAGCCAGAACACCGCATTGGCAACGGCGGTGGCGTGGATGAAGGCCTGCGCCAGCTCTTCGGGCGCGACGCTGCCGTGCACCTCGGGTTGCGGCGCGCCGATCACGTGCGGCACGACCAGCACCAAGGCGCCCAACAGCTTCCACGGCCAGGCGCGGGCATAGACGATGGCGCCGAGGCCGACGGCGGTCATGCCGGCGGTCATCACCCACCACAACTGGCGCGCATGCAGGGGCGCGGCCATGGTGCCCGGCACTTCCGGCGGCAAGCCCAGCGAGGGGGCCACGAAGAACACCAGGTAGCCGGCCAGCCCCCACAGGAGGCCGCTGCGCCAGCTCACCTGACGGCCGCTGACGGCGATCGCCGCCACCAGCATCAGCGCGAAACCGATCGCCATGCTGACGTTGGCCAGCACGGTGTAGCCGGTGCGCTCGGCGCCGTCGGCCGGCTCCCACTCGTCGCCGTCGTGGCTGTGTTCGTGTTCATGGTCGGCGGCGGCAGGCGCAGCCGCAGCCGCAGCAGTCGCAGTTGCTGCCGCGGCCTCATGCTGGTGCGCATGCTCGGCTTCGCCGGCCTTCTCGTATTCCTCGGCCTTGAGGATGATCTTTTCCACCTGCAGCTGCTGCACGCCCGAGAGCAGGATGCCCGACAGCGCGCCGGCAATGACCACGGCCGACGCCATGCGCCGGAAAATCGTCCAGTTCATGCGCGTCCTTCAGTGGCAGGGGAAGCCGGCCGAGTGGCGACCGTCGTGGGCGGCGTTGTGCAGCTCGACCTTGGAGGCGAAGCCGGCGCCGTAGATCAGCGCAACGCCCAGGGCGAAGGCCAGCAGCGACGGCGCAATACGGTCGCGCCAGACGTTGCTGCCGCTGGCGGCCTGGTCGAGGGTGCTGCTCGGAGTGATGCCGGATGTGCTGGCCATGTTGGTTTCCCTGGTTCGATGGATGAAACGAAGGCCGGCGACGAAAGCGCCCATGCCCGGTGCCACGCGCCATACAGGGATGGCGGGTGTCGATGGTCAGGCTTGACTCAACCGGGATATGGGGAAGCTGTCCGTACGATCGCCCTCCGCGATGCAAATCAGAATACGCTTCGGGCCGGTCTCCGGGCTTGCGGGACGAGGCCTTGCGACCTCATGGACAGGCGCCTTCCCATGTCGGGGCGAACCCCGGGGCACAGTGGCGTGATGCGTGTCCTTCCTCGCTTACCGTTGCGGGGGCAGCGCCGGAATGGGCCTGCAGTGTTCGGGCGGGCCGCACCGGCTTCCCGTTTCAATCCCTGGCGCGGCTGCGCGCGGGATACCAGAAGCAATGCTATGGCGCGCAGTATAAAGGCCGCACGCCGATGGAGCAACCGGATGGCGGCCGGCGACGACCAAAACAATTGCCGCCGCGACAACAAATCAGACCACCGTTATGCGCCCTGCCTGCGCCCGCCGCGACCGGATCAGCGCCGCGTGCGCTCCTGCTTGCGCACCGAGCGCTGCTGGGCGGCCAGGCGGCGCGCATCTTCATCGACGATGTCGCGTCCGATTTCATTGTCGGAGGCAACTTCGCGCACCTCCGGTTGGTGGGCGCTGTTGATGCGGCGGATCTCCTTGTCGATCGGGCCGGCGGCGGGATCAGGCGCCGGCGCGCGGGGGCCGGCCGCTGCCGCGGCCGCGCCGGGCGCCACCGGTGTCAGCGCGACCGAGCCGACACCGGCGCCGAAGATCTGGGCAAAATTGGGGATAGGGGAAACACCGGGACGATGACGCATGACAAACTCCTCCGGAAAAAGAACAGGATGCCGTGCGACGGCCGCGGGGGCGGCGCGTCATCAAAATCATAAGAGGCGATGAGGCCATGGCCGCATCGTGATCAGCCCCCCCTCGGACCGACGATCAGATGCCGCCGCGCCGGCCGTTACATGCGGATGGGCTTGTCCGAGGGACGCGGATTGAGGGGCGGATCCTCGACCGGGATCGGGTCGTCGTCGGGCAACTCCGGAGGCGGCAGATGCGGATCGTGGGTCGGCGGCGTCTCCTGGGGCGTGTGCAAAGCGTAGTTCAACGTAGGCCTCCTCCGCTGGCGGCTTGCGATCCTCAATGCGATCGGCCGCTCGGATGTTGATGGGGAATCGGATCTTGCGGCGGCGTCGGATCCAGCGGCGGAACCTCGACGGGCGGCGTATCTTGCGGCTTGTGCATGTGCATCTCCTGGTCAGTCGTCCTTGCGATGGTACTCACGCCCCGCATCGCCTTCCGGAGCCGGGCGATCCGGCACCACGCCGTCGTCTGCGCTGGCCCACGGGTCTTCGGTGCCGTCGGGTTCGACCACGCGGAATTCATCGGTTTCCAGAACAGGCTTATGTTGCGCCGGCGATACCGACGCCCTGCCCTGGCGCGCTGCCTTGGCTTCGCCTGCGCGTTCGCGCTGCGCCCGCAACTGCAGCGGGCTGAGTGGTCGCAGCAGTGCTGCGGCAGCCTGTGATCCTTGCGCCTGATTGTCCATGTCGGCCCTCCTTGCCTCGATGCGTTCAGCGATATCGGCGCAGCGGCTCATGCCCACCGCGCCGGGCGGTGCCCTCTATCGTCGCCTGCACCCTGCTTGCAATCCCGGGCGCATGAGCGCGGATGAAAAGAAGGCAACTTCATCTTACGAATGCGTCGCCAGCGCGGCAGCAGGACACCGGAGCATTCGCTTGTAGGAAGTCTGGAAGAAACGGCTGGCGCAAACGCAAAGAAAAACGCCGGTTGCCCTTGAGCAACCGGCGTTCGCGCAATACCTGGCGCGGGTGACGGATCAGCCGGTCTTGAGCGCGCGGGAAACGATTTCCTGCGCCTCGGCAAAGATCTTGTCCAGGTGGCCCTGGTCGCGGAAGCTTTCGCCGTAGATCTTATAGATGCTCTCGGTGCCGGACGGACGCGCGGCAAACCAGCCGTTGTCGGTGACGATCTTCAGGCCGCCAAACGCCTTGCCGTTGGCCGGCGCCGTGGTCAACACCTCGCGGATGGGCTCGCCGGCCAGCTCGGTCGAACTGACGTCCTCGGGCGAGAGCTTGGACAGGCGCGCCTTCTGCTCCGGCGTGGCCGCGGCTTCGATGCGGCCGTTCAGCGGCGCGCCCAGCTGCTGGGTCAGCTCTTCATAGATCCTGCCCGGGTCGTTGCCGGTGCGCGCGGTCATCTCGGCGGCCAGCAAGGCGGCGGTGATGCCGTCCTTGTCGGTACTCCAGGGCTGGCCGTCGAAACGCAGGAAGGAGGCGCCGGCGCTCTCTTCGCAGCCGAAACCGAGGCTGCCGTCGTACAGGCCGTCGACGAACCACTTGAAGCCCACCGGCATTTCCAGCAGCTTGCGGCCCAGGTGGTCGGCCACGCGATTGATCATCTGGCTCGACACCAGGGTCTTGCCGACTGCGGCCTCGGCACGCCACGCCGGACGATGGCGGAACAGGTAGTACACCGCGGTGGAAAGGTAATGGTTGGCCGGCAGCAGACCGGTGCTCTTGGCGATGATGCCGTGGCGGTCGTGATCGGTGTCGCAGGCCAGCGCGACGTCGAAGCGCTCCTTCAACGCGATCAGCTCGGTCATCGCGTACGGCGAGGACGGATCCATGCGGATCTGCGCATCCCAGTCCAGCGGCACGAAGCGGAAGGCCGCATCGACCTCGGTATTGACCACTTCCAGGTTCAGCTTGTAACGATCGGCGATGGCCGACCAGTAATGCACGCCGGCCCCGCCCAGCGGGTCGACGCCGATCCTGACGTTGGCGCCGGCAATCGCCGCCAGGTCGATGATGTTGGGCAGGTCGCCGACGTAGTTGTCGAGGTAATCATAGCGGCGCGTGGTGTCGGCCTTGATCGCTTTCTCGAAGGTGACGCGCTTGACGCCGTCGAGTTGCTTCTCCAGATAGGCGTTGGCGCGCTTCTCGATCCAGCCGGTGACGTTGGAGTCGGACGGGCCGCCGTTGGGCATGTTGTACTTGAAGCCGCCGTTGTCGGGCGGATTGTGCGAGGGCGTGACCACGATGCCGTCGGCCAGCGCGTCGCGGTGCACGCGGTTGTGCGTCAGGATGGCGTGCGACACGGCCGGGGTCGGCGCATACGGGCTGCCTTCGGCCAGCATGGTGACCACCTCGTTGGCGGCCAGCACTTCCAGCGCGCTGTGCCAGGCGGGTTCGGACAGGGCGTGGGTGTCGATGCCCAGGAACAGCGGGCCCTTGAAGCCCTGCTCCTTCCGATAGTCGCAAATGGCCTGGGTGATGGCCAGTACATGCCATTCATTGAAACTGTGGGCGTTGGCGTTGCCGCGATGGCCAGAGGTGCCGAAGGCCACCCGGTGCGTGGACTCGGCCACGTCCGGACGCAGGCTGTAGTAGTTGGAGATCAGCACCGGCAGGTTGACCAGTGCCGAGGGCGCCGCGCGTTTGCCGGCCAGTGGATTGACGCTGCTCATGGATGTAGTTATTTATGAATGGATGGAAACGGAGACTGGCGGTTCGACAGGGAGCAAAGCTCATCGTTCATCGAACCGCTCATCGAATTCTTATTGCCATGATGGCGGGCATTGTAAGGCAGGCCCACTCCGAAACGAAGAAAATGCGCCCCGGCGGCTGCCGCGGGCGCATTGTCGGTTACTGCGCGTGAGGCGTTGCTGCGTGTCAGGCGTGTCGCGTAAAGGCACGCACGATGACCAACAGGACGATCGCGCCCAGCGTGGCCGTGAGGATGGAGGCCAGGATGCCGCCGCCCACCGCGATGCCAAGCAGACCGGCCAGCCAGCCGCCGATGACGGCGCCGACGATACCGATCAGGATGTCCGCCAGCAGGCCGAAGCCGCCGCCCTTCACCAGTACGCCCGCCAGCCAGCCGGCAACCGCGCCGATGATGAGCCAAGCAATGAGTCCGTGTTCCATGATGTGCCCTTTCGTGTGATGTGGAGGGATCCTTCTGTTTTGAGGCTGCCGTGCGCCAGGGCGCCGACAGATGAGGCCATGGTAGGAAGACCGGCGCGCGCCAGCTATCGGACAGCGCCCCGACCCCTTGTAGGACAAGCCCCGAAGCCTTTGCGGACAAGGCTTTCATCGCGATGTCGCCGACGCCCGACAGGCGCGCCGGGAAGGCGGGCATCGCACGCCGACGCCCGCCCGTCGCGCCGTCGCCGCTGCCCAGCCCCCCTCGGGCAGGACGAGGCGAGGCGATCTTTTCCTGTTTTCCTACACATCAAAAGGCGGCATTCCTATAGCTCGCAACGCAGCAAGTTCTTAAGCTGGCGTCAAATCAGATCAGCGGGACTGTGCGCCATGACGTGAAGGGATGCACCCGCCCCGTACAACGACAACTGCAGGATCAACGCCACGAAAGCCACGCCGCCATGCTCACCACCGAGACTCGCCTGGATCAGCCGCAACCCTTCGCCAACAGCTTCGCCCTGCTTGCCTTCAGCGCCCGCCGCGAGAGCGGCAAGCAGGTCGATGTCTCGTTTGCCGAGGCGGCCAACCAGCATGCTCGCGAATCAGCGCAATTGCTGCGCCAGATTTCGGTGAAGGCACCGCAACTGGCCTCGGTGCTGGAACAGCTCAATGAAGGCAGCGCGCCGGAGCGCGTGCAATTCGACGAGCAGGCAGCACAGAATGAATCGCGCGGCCGCTTCAGCGGTGGTGCGATGCTGGATGCGGCGGCTGGCTTGCTGAGCCATGCCTTTCCCGCCAACGCGCCGCTGTTTCACGGCGCCCGCGCGTTCCTGCAGCTGAAGATGATCAAGAACAAGAAGCAGGCCTGAACGTCGCGTTCAGGATCCTGTGAAACACGCAGTGGGTGAGGATGCCACGTCCTTCAATCAACTCTACTTGGGCCTATCATGAAAAAAATCACTAAAGCAGTCTTTCCCGTCGCCGGCCTGGGCAGCCGTTTCCTGCCCGCCACCAAGGCGCAACCCAAGGAAATGCTGCCTATCGTCGACAAGCCGCTGATCCAGTACGCCGTCGAGGAAGCCGTCGAAGCCGGCATCACCGAGATGATCTTCATCACCGGCCGCAACAAGCGCGCCATCGAAGACCACTTCGACAAGGCCTATGAGCTGGAAAGCGAACTGGAAGCCGCCGGCAAGACCAAGCTGCTGGAGATGGTCCAGACCGTCATCCCCAAACACATCAATTGCGTGTACGTGCGCCAGGCTGAACCGCTGGGCCTGGGCCACGCCGTGCTGCTGGCCAAGCCGCTGGTGGGCGACGAACCCTTCGCCGTGCTGCTGGCCGACGACTTCATGGACGTCGAAGCCGGCCAAAAGAACGTCATGGCGCAGATGACCCAGATGTTCGAGCAGGAAGGCAAGAGCCTCCTGGCCGTGCAGGACGTGCCGCGCCTGGATACCCGCCAGTACGGCATCGTCAGCGGCAGCGAATACCGCGACCGCTTGGAGCTGGTCAGCGGCATCGTCGAGAAGCCGGCCCCTGAAGTCGCCCCGTCGACCCTGGCCGTAGTGGGCCGCTACGTGCTGACCCCGGCGATCTTCGAGCGCCTGGAAAACATCACCACCGGCGCCGGCGGCGAACTGCAACTCACCGACGCCATCTCTGCCCTGCTGGCCGAGGAACAGATCCTGGCCTATCGCTACGAAGGCCAGCGCTTCGACTGCGGCTCCAAGCTGGGCTACCTGAAGGCGGCCGTGGCGATGGGCATCAAGCACCATGAAGTGGGCAGCAACTTCGCCCACTTCCTGCGCGACTTCAAGACCGACCAGGATCTGCAGCAGGCGACCCAGCTGAAGGCCACCGCCGCCATGGGCGCGGTCAAGAGCGCCGACATCAAGGAATTCGATTCCGCCCAGCAGGCGCGCCGCCCGCTGACGGCATCCACCGAAAACAAGCCAGCAGCAACCCGCAGTTTCATGTAAGTCCCCAGTAGAGACCGATGTTTTGTACAGCAGTCCCGCCGTTCGCGGCCGGACTGCTTTTTTTGTTGCGCAGGTCTCCCCCGCGCTTCTTCGCACCGGCTTTCCCGCCAGCGACCGCGCCGGGCCGGCGCGGTAAATTGTTTTCCTGCGTTGTCACAGAGCTTTAACCTGGACTTGCTAGGATCGCCGCCATGGCCTTCATTGAGCTCCCCGATCGCGCTTTGTCATCGCTCGCCGCTTCGCGGCCGGGTGTTGGCCGGGATGCATTTTTCCAGCGCCATGTCATTTTTTTGTCACGGAAACAATCGTTGTAAACGTTTGCAACGGTGTTTGATGCACGCAATTCATTGTGAAATCGTTCACATTTTGCAATCTCGATTGCGGCAGTGATTTAAAAAATATATATTGTTTATATTGATTTTCAGAGGAGGGTTCATGGCAACCAGAACACAAACCGCAACGACCGCAAAGAAACAACCTGTCGCCAAGGCCGCAACCGCAGCCAAGGCCATCGTCAGAAAGCCGGCTGCAAAGCCCGCCGCACGTCCCGCAGCCAAGGCAGCGACGGCCGTCGCACCGAAGACCGCAGCCCCCAAGGCTGCACCGAAAGCAGCAGCACCGAGGCCCGTGGCGCCGAAGCCCGCAGCGGCTCCGAAGCCTGCCCCCAAGGCAGTCGCACCGAAGAAGCCGGCCGCACCGGCAGCCGCAAAGCCGGCACTGAGCAAGGCCGAGAAGAAGGCCGCCAAGCCGAAGAAGGTCAAGCAAGTGCGCGACAGCTTCACCATGCCCGAGAACGAATACGCGGTGCTGGCGCAAGTCAAGAAGTCCTGCCTGAAGGCCGGCGTCGAGATCAAGAAGAGCGACCTGCTGCGCATCGGCGTGTCGCTGATCAAGAACCTGAAGATCGCCGAACTGAAGGACATCCTCGGCGGCCTGACGCCGCTGAAGGTCGGCCGTCCCAAGAAGTAATCCGCCGGCGCCTGCGTGCGCTTGCTGAAATGAAAATGCCGCCTCGATGAACATCGGGCGGCATTTTTGTTTTGCGGCGGCTGGCGCTGGATATGTTCCCCGGTGTGCTGCGAACGACACTGGGTCCCTGCGTTCGCAGGGACGACGGTGGCGGGAGCAACGGAGACTATTCGTTCAACCGCCTCGCCATGCGCGACGGACGACGCTGGGTTCCTGCTTTCACAGGGACGACGGTGGTGGGAGCAACGGAGACTATTCGTTCAACCGCCTCTCCGTGCGCAACGAACGACGCTGGGTTCCTGCTTTCGCAGGAACGACAGGTTATCTACGCTTTCATCTCCGTCGCCCTGCGAACGCAGGGGCCCAGCGTCGTTCAGCCTGCGCCGGCAATATCGCTCAAGCCTGCTTCGCCGCCGGCAACTCCAGCAACATCTCCAGCCGGCTCTCCGTCAGATA
Source organism: Herbaspirillum sp. LeCh32-8 (assembly GCF_017814915.1). Classification (GTDB taxonomy): domain Bacteria; phylum Pseudomonadota; class Gammaproteobacteria; order Burkholderiales; family Burkholderiaceae_D; genus Herbaspirillum. The sequence goes on from NZ_JAGIPZ010000008.1 coordinate 89,119, forward strand.
TCAGTGAGACCGGGAAAGCCGTCGTTCCTGCGAAAGCAGGAACCCAGTGTCGTCAGCTTTGTGACCAACCGACACGCCAATCAACCCTTGTCGCCGATGGTCTTGATGACAACCCAGCGGCCGTTCCTGACTTCATAAAGCGTAAAGATCGGCTCGCGCAGGTTGCCGTCCTTATCGAAGCCGATGTTGCCGGTAATGCCGCGGTAGCGGATTTTGTGCAGTTCCGCCGTCACCTTGGCGCGATCGACCGAATTGGCTTCGCGCATGGCGGCCGCGATGGTGCGCACGGCGTCGTAGGCGAACGGGGCGTAGAGATAAATCTCGTCACGGTAGCGAGTCTTCCAGGCGGCTTCGAAGCGCGTCCATTGCGACCCCTTGTACGAGGCCAGGCCGGGCTCCACCACTACCGTTCCTTCGCCCGCCTGCCCTGCCAGCTGCAGGAAGGTGGGGCCGACCAGACCACCGATTCCCACTAGCGGCGCGGTGATCTTCAGGCGCCGCATGTCGCTGGCCAACTGCGCGGCCTGCGCATCGATGCCGGCGAAGAACACCACATCGGGCTTCAGACTGCGCGCCGAGCGCAGGATGCCGTTGAAGTCCGAGGTCTTGCTGCTCACCGAGTAATGGGCGGCGATCCTGCCTTGCAAGGCCTTCACGGATTTTTCGAATTCCGCCGCGTAGCCTGCGCCGAAGACGGTGCGGTCGTCGATCACCACGATGCTCGCGGCCTTCATCTCACGCAGCACGTACTCGGCAGTGTGGCGCGCGCCGTCGCCGTCGTGCGGAACGATGCGAAAGGCGGTGGCGAATCCCTGGCGGGTATAGGCCGGCGAGGTGGTGGCCGGAGAAACCTGCGGGATGCCGGCAGCGGCGTAGATCCGGGAGGCGGGAATGCCCACGCCGCTGTTCCAGTGCCCCACCACGGCGGCCACGCCGCTCTTGACGAAGTACTCGGCGATCAGCTCGCCGGTGCGCGGGTCGGCGCGATCGTCCTGGGACTGCAGCTTGAAGCTGACCGCTTCGCCGCCGATGACCGGCCGCGTGTCGTTGACGTCGTCGATGGCGATCTGCGCGGCGCGCTCCAGCGCCAGCCCGGTGCTGCCTGACAAACCGCTCATCGGCGCCGCCAGCCCGATCACCACCGTGCGCGGTTCGGCTCGCGCCATCGTGGCGATGGCTCCCAGCCCCAGGGTCGCCGCCGCCATGGCGACGCCCGTTATCCAATTACGCATTGCCCTGTCCATCCCTTCCCGTGTTGCCTGTTCTTTTACGTTTTTTTACTACTCCCGGCGCAACCGCCCGGGCGCCCCGCCTTCCCTAGCAGGTTTTGCGCCAAGCCCAAAGGATCGACGTCAGAAGTTGAATTCCCAGCTGCACGCCTGCCCCACGCGGATCTCGCCGCCGATACGGCTGACAATGGCGTTCTGGCCGAAGGTCAGGCCGCCGCCCACGCGTTCGTTGGCGCGGTACGCGGCCAGCGTGTCCATTGGTTCGTCCGGCCACTGTGCATCACGCAGACCGGTGCGCTGGTCGATGCCGGGCACCGGGCAGCGCGCGCAAGGCTTGACCAGCTTGAGCTCCACCGCATCCTCGCCTTCGCCGAGTCGGATGGTGTCGACGAAATCTTCCTCGTAGGCGTCCAGCCCGTCGATCACCAGGTTGGGGCGAAAACGCTCCATCGGCAGCGCCGGCGCCCCCTTGGCGGCCAGCCTGGCGTTGAGATCCTGCAGCGAAGCCTGGCCGATGACCAGCAGCGGATAGCCGTCGGAAAATTGCGTGGTGGCGCGATGTTCACCAGTCCAGCGGGCGCTGCAGACGCGCTCGACGTCCGGCTTGAAACGCACCAGCCGGGCATTGACGCCGAGATAGGCCGAGAACCAGGCGCGCGCCCGGGCGCCCTGGTCGAGGGCGATCACGGTGTCCTTCCATACCGTCACCGCGAGCTGTTCGCCGTCGGCGCCTTCCAGCGGCAGGCGCAGCTCGGCCATGCCGGGCGCAGTCAGGCACAGTTCGCCGGCGTCGAAGCGCGGCGTGATGCAGGCCATGGCGGCGTGGCTGCGCTGGGTCAGGAACTGCCCCTGTTCGTCGACCAGCATCCAGTGCCGATCCAGCGCCAGGCCCAGCGGACCGATGCCGGCCTGGTTCAGCGCGATGCCGCCGCAGGACTTGATCGGGTAGATGGTGATTGCGCTCAGTGTGGCCATGCGGGTAGATTCTCCGGTGATGCGGCGCACCTGCCGTCGGAGGCGGGTGGCGATGCTCTCTGCGCATGACCATACCACAAGCACGTCCGCCGCCGATGCCGCCGGCGTGCGACGCGTGCGACAATGGCGCATCTTTACAAAACCGGCTCTTACCTGACGGGAGTGACATGCTGATCGCCAAATTCATCCATCTGCTGGGCACCACGATCTGGGTCGGCGGCATGTTTTTCGCCCACATGGCCCTGCGTCCGGCGCTCGCCTCCCTGCAGCCGCCGCAACGGCTGGTGCTGATGGCCGCCGCGCTGGGCGGCTTCTTTACCTGGGTATGGATCGCCATCGCGCTGGTGCTGGGCAGCGGCCTGCACATGATGGCACTGATGGGATCAGGCCATGCGCCGCTCTACGTGCACGCCATGGCCGGCACCGGGGTGCTGATGATGCTGATCTTCGGCCACGTGTTCTTTGCGCCGTTCCGCCGCCTCAAGCTCTACGCCGCCCAGCAGGACTGGGACCGCGCGGCCCGCGCGCTGGGCCAGATCCGCCTGTTGGTGGGCATCAACCTGTGCCTGGGCCTGCTGAGCATCGCCTTGGGCGCGCTGGGGCCGTTGGCGGCCTGAGTTTCGCGCCGGCTGCGTTTTTTACATTCCTGACACCGCACCCGCTGCAAATATGACTATGATGGCAAAGCTCGGCGCCTGCACGCGCCGGCACGCCAAGACATAATCAGAAAAAAAAGGGGAAACGTAGTGCTGACCGAATCGCAACGCCAACAAGCGGCTGACCTGCTGTGGGACTGCTGGGCCCATGGACGCCGCATCCCGCAATTGCCCGAAGGCCTGCGCCCGACCGACCGCAAGGAAGCCTATGACATCCAGGGCCGCCTGGAGGCGCGCAGCTTCGCCCCGCTGGCCGGCTGGAAGATCGGCGCCACCGGCCCCGGCGGCCAGAAGCTGCTTAACGTCGATGCGCCGCTGGCCGGCCGCCTGCTGGCCGAACGCGTGCACCGCAACGGCGCCACGATCTCGCTGGGCGACAGCCTGATGAGCGTGATGGAAGTGGAAGTCGCCTTCCGCATGCGCCGCGCCCTGCCGCCGCGCGCCGCCCCCTACACGCTGGATGAAGTGATGGACGCGGTCGGCTCGGTGCATCCGGCCATCGAGATCCCCGATACCCGCTACGACAAGTTCAAGGAAGTCGGCGCCGCCCAGCTGATCGCCGACAATACCTGCGCCGACCAGTTCGTACTGGGCGCGCCCGCCGCCGGCGACTGGCGCGCGCTGGACCTCTCCGCCCTGCAAACCTTCGGCCGCATCAACGGCGGCGAACAGCGCGAAGGCAGCGGCGCACAGGTGCTGGGCGACCCGCGCGTGGCGCTGGCCTGGCTGGTCAACGAACTCTCCCAGCACGGCCTGACGCTGGGCGAAGGCCACATCGTGGCCTCCGGCTCGACCATCGTGCCGATGGCGGTGCGTGCCGGCCAGACCATCGTCGCCGACCTCGGCATCCTGGGATCGGTGACGGTGCACCTCACCTGAGGCGCCTGCTCCAAAAGGAGCAACACGCACAGAAAAAGCAAAAACTGCGCGACCAGGAAAAACGGGATGGCATGCCATCCCGTTTTTGCGTTCATGCGATTGCGCTGTCGCGTCGGCGCGTATCCAACAACCTAGTCCTGCTGATAGGCCAGCAACGCACCCTCGCTTCGCGCACGCTGCGACGCCAGCTGCAGGCGCTGCGGCGCGACATGGCCGACCATGGCGAGCGCTTCGCCCTCTTCCACCTTGAACACCGACACCGCAGCCGACAACTCGCGCGCCTGTTGCATCAGCGCCTGGGCGGCGGCGGCGGCCTGCTCCACCAGCGCCGCGTTCTGCTGCGTCACCTGGTCCATCTGCACGATGGCGGTATTGATCTGGCCGATGCCCGAGCTCTGCTCTTCGGAGGCGGACGCGATGTCGCTCATGATGTCTGTGGTGCGGCCGGCCGAGGTCATGATTTCGGAAATGGTCTGGCCGGCGCCCTCGACCAGCTCGGTGCCGGCCTTGATGCGGTCCACCGAGTCGGTGATCAGCTCCTTGATCTCGCGCGCGGCGGTCGCGCTGCGTTGCGCCAGCGCGCGCACCTCGGTGGCCACCACCGCGAAGCCGCGACCGTTCTCGCCGGCGCGCGCTGCTTCGACGGCGGCGTTCAACGCCAGGATATTGGTCTGGAAGGAAATGCCCTCGATCACGGAGATGATCTCCGCCATGCGGTGCGAGCTGCCGGCGATCTCACGCATGGTGCCGACCACGCGCGAGATTTCCTCGCCGCCACGGCGCGCCACTTCGGAGCCGCTGCGCGCCAGCTGGCTGGCCTTGGAGGCGTTGTCGGCGTTCTGCTGCACGGTGCTGGTGAGCTCTTCCATGCTGGAGGCAGTTTCCTCCAGCGAGGCGGCCTGCTCCTCGGTGCGTTGCGACAGGTCGGCGTTGCCTTGGGCGATCTCGCCCGAAGCCACTGTGATGGACTCGCTGGTCGACTTGATCTGGCGCACCAGCGACGCCAGCTGATTGCGCATCTGCGCCAGCGAATACATCAGGCTGGAACCGTCCTTGTCCTTGAGCGCCACATCGGCGCGCAGATTGCCCGCGGCAATCTCGGCCGACAAGCGCATGGCGTCGCCGGGCTCGCCGCCCAGCTGGCGCGCCAGGCGGCGCGCGATGAACAGGGCGATGGCCAGTGACACCAGGGCCGCCAGCACGGTCACGCCAATTACCACCGAGCGCGTCTCCAGATAAGCCTGCTGGGCGGCATTGCTTTCCTTGTCGGCGCCGGCCCGATTGGCGTCGGCGATCTTCTGCAGGGCCGTCTCCATGGCGCTGCGCACCGGGAACAGCTTGACCTTGATCACCTGCACGGCGGCCTCGCTGTTGCCCTGGTCGACCAACGCGACGATCTCGCGATCGAGTTCAAGATAGCTCGGGAACAGTCTTTGCAGCTCGTCGTAGAGCGCCTTCTCTTCAGGCGTGTCGACCAGCTCGCCGTACTCGGCCGAGGAGCGGCGATAGCGCGCGATGGAGCTGGTGATACGTTCCTTGGCGTCGTTCAGTTCGGCGGCATTGGCCGAAGTCACCGCGCGATACTCGGCCAGGTTGATGGAGCGCAGATCGAGCGTCATGGTCAGCGCGGCGCGCACGCTGGGCATCCAGTTGCTGCGGATTTCGGTCAGGTGCGAGTTGACCTGGTCCACCTTGTACAGCGACACGCCGCCCAGGCAGGCGGTCAGCGCGATCACTGCGGTAAATCCCAGCATCAGCTGGGTCACGACCTTCATGTTCTTCAAACTCACGGGTACCCCTCATGATTCGGCGCCCTCACGCCGTTGCTTGTGTTCAGCCGTCCGCGTTCTTCGCCCGGATCGTGCCGCCCCTTCGGCAGGTCGCTCTCCACCTGGCAGTGGCCGTCCTTCCCGGTCGCAATGCTGGTATGACAACGCAAAAAGCCAGGCCGGACTATATGCCATCGCGTAATTCTTGATTAGTGGCGATTTGTTAATGTCTTTCTTTAGTGGCACTGAAATATTTATCTTTCATCAATTCTTCTTCACTTGCCAATTCCTGCCCAACAGGCCTGCGGATCACGCCGAGAGGGCTTCCAGAGAGACAATCTACTCGCATTCTTACGGGTCAGCCATTCCATGGCATTGCCATCCTTACCCGCATGAAAACTGGATCCAATCCATTTGCTGAAGACAAGAAGGAACGTCGTCGATATAATGTTCGCATTCAGCAGGGAGCATCGCCGTCCCGAATCATGGGACGATCAACAAGAAAAATAACGGGAGACGCCGGGCCCCGCTTACCGACGTTCTATCTCCAACGAGTTGACACATGGACTACTTGCCACGCATGGCGATCTTTGCCCGGGTCGTGGAACTGGGTGCATTTTCACGCGCCGCCACGGAACTGGGTCTGACGGCTTCGGCGGTGAGCCAGCACATCCGCGCGCTGGAAGAATCGCTGGGATCCCTGCTGCTGCACCGCTCGACCCGCAAGCTGAGCCTGACCGAGGCCGGCCGCCTGTACTACCACGAGTGCGTCAAGGTGGTGCGCGCCGCACGCGAAGGCCGGCAGAAAGTGGCGCAGCTGCGCGATGAACCGGTGGGCGAACTACGGGTGGCGGTATCGAGCTTCATGTCTTGCCAATACCTGATTCCGGCGCTGCAGGATTTCATCAGCAAGCATCCCCGCATCAAGCTGAGTTTCGACGTCAGCGACCATGACATCGACCTGATCGAACACCGCATCGATCTCGCCCTGCGCATCGGCCACTCGCCCGAGCCGCACACCGGCAGCGTCCAGATCGCGCATTTCCAGGACGTGCTGTGCGCCGCGCCGGCCTATCTCGATGCGCATGCGCCCATCTTCTCGCCGGCCGACCTGCCCGACCATGAATTCCTGCAGTTCACGCCGCAAGGCGACGCGCCCGTCCTCGAACTGGTCGACCGCGCCGGGCGCAGCACACGCGTACGCGTAAGCAGCCGCATCAGCGCCAACCATGCGCAATCGCTGCAGCTGCTGGCGGTACAGGGACATGGCGTGGCACGCCTGCTGCGCACCAATATCCAGAAGGACCTCGATGCCGGCCGGCTGCGGCTGGTGTTGCCGCAATGGCGTATGGCCGGACTGGGCGCCTATCTGGTGGTGCCGCGGCGGGAACAGCGCTCACTCAAGGTGCAGCGCTGCATCGAGCACATCCGCGCCTATTTCGAGCGCCAGCCGGAGTTCGGCGCGCTGCGCACCTGAATCAGGAAAAAGGAAAAAAACGCGGGAGGGGTAAAGCGCGGGAGTGGGATCAGACCCGGATCAAACCGGGATCAGGCCCGCCCGGTCATCGCGCGCGGCGTACCGGGCCTGGCCTGTGAGATGCGTGCGGCGGCGGATTCAGGACGGCTTGATTTCCTCGTAGCGCCGCTCCAGCTCCTTGCGCAGCGACTTGCGGATCACGGCCGCCTCGAAGCGGCGCTTTTCCTCTTGCGAGAACGGCCGCAGCGGCGGCACCGCGATCGGCTTGCGTTCGTCGTCCACCGCCACCATCGTGAAGAAGCAGCTGTTGACGTGGCGCGTGACCTGGGTGCGGATGTTCTCAGCCACCACCTTCACGCCGATCTCCATCGAGGAGGTGCCGGTATGGTTGACGCTGGCCAGGAAGGTCACCAGTTCGCCCACATGGATGGGCTGGCGGAACATCACCTGGTCGACCGACAAGGTCACCACGTACTGACCGGCATAGCGGCTGCCGCAGGCATAGGCGACCTGATCCAGCAGCTTGAGGATGGTGCCCCCGTGCACGTTGCCGGAAAAATTGGCCATGTCCGGCGTCATCAAGACCGTCATGGTGAGTTGGTGAGATGGCAGGTCCATGGCGCTTGGCTCTCTCTGTAGTGCGGTAAATCGTGGATGGTGCGGACGACGTCCGGATCGGCGACGGCCGGCGCGCGCCCCCATGCGCGCATCCGGCCGCCGTGCGGACTCGCTTTATGCAGCGGGCCGCGGCGCCATTATCGATGAAATGCAGGCGGAAATGGTGAAAAACTCGCCTTCGCCTTCGCCCTCGCCGGCGCTTACGCGCGCACCACCGGCTCGGCGGCGGCGAAGTGCTCCTCGCAATTGCGCAGGAACTGGCGCACCGACGCGTCGATGGATTCCGGCGACCAGCCCGCCACGTGCGGCGTGAGCACCACGTTGGACAGGCCGATCAGCTCCTGCGGCGGCTTGGGTTCGCTCTCGTACACGTCCAGACCGGCGCCGCCCAGGCGGCCCTCGGCCAGGGCGCGACCCAGCGCGGCGGTATCGACGATGCTGCCGCGCCCGATGTTGACGAGATATCCCTTGGGGCCCAGCTCGTTGATCACGCGCTCGGAAATCAGGTGTTTGGTCTCTGCCCCGCCCGGCGCGGCCACGATCAGGAAATCCGACCAGGCCGCCATCTGAGCCACGTCCGGGAAGTAGTGATAGTCGACGTCATCGCGCTTCTTGCGGTTGCAATAGGCGATCTCGATGTCAAAGCCGGCGGCGCGGCGCGCGATCTTCTTGCCGATGCCGCCCAGGCCGACGATGCCCAGGCGCTTGCCGGCCAGCTGCGGCTGCAGCGGCAGGTTCTCGCGCCAGCCGCCGTCGCGGGTGATCTTGTCGAGCGCGGCGATGTGGCGCACGGTGGCCAGCAGCAGTCCCATCGCATGGTCGGCCACGCAATCCTCGTTGGTGCCGGCGCCGGTGGCGATCTCGATGCCGGCGGCCTCGGCATGGGCCCGGTCCACGTTCTCGTAGCCGGCCCCCAGCGCGCACACCAGCTGCAGGTGCGACAAGGCGCGCATTTCGTCGGCGGTGAGCCCGGTGGCGCCGTTGGTCAGCACCACCGCGACCTTTTTGGCTGGGCCGGCAATCATCTCGGCGCGACGCTGGCGATCCGGCGCGTACAGGATGTCGTAATGGGCGCCAATGATGGCTTGGCTGGTCTCGGAGAGGTGGATGAGGACGAGCAGTGGCGGTTTCATGTTGTCGTGGCAATCAAGGGGAAATTGTCTTGCACGACATTCTAGTGCGAAAACCTACTGGTAGATGATACTCACCGTCGCTCTGGACGACACTCTACCCGCCTTGAGCGCACCGGTACGCACATATTCGGCATACAGGTTCAAGCTTGCTCTCTTGTCGCTGACCGCAACGACTGCCTCGTTGTCCGGGGACTCCGGGGTAATGATCGCATCGGGAGAGCTCATGCCCATCCGGATCGCCAGGCCGCCGGCGTCGCCGGTATTGGCGAAATAACGCTTGTCTTCCGCTGCGGTATTGCCCTCGAAGATGAAGCGCGCGGATCGCACGGCTGTGCTGCAGTTCGATACATTGAGGCTGAATGACGTCCTGGCCGCCGTGGCGCCCACGCTGGGCAGATCGCGCACGTTGATGGATTTCAACACGATGTTCTGGTTGGCGTCGCCCAGGTTCAGCGCGCAGGTGCCGCCTTCGGTAAATATCACATCCGAAAAGAGAAATTGCTTAAAGTTTTGAGACTGCGGTTGAGCACCAGCGCCATCAATCCCGAACACGGTGGAAGTCGCTCTGGCACGCCCACTGGAGGGTGACGGACCTTGTTTCACCAATACAAGCGTGTAGGTGAGAGAGAAGTCCAGCGTCTGACCAGGGCTGATGTGATAGCCGGTCGGGATCTTCTTGAGTTCGGTCGGACTGGTTACCAACGCCATCTGGCCTTTATAGATCACACCGACGACCGCGCCTGGAACAGCTTGCTGGCGATAGGGATTGATAAAGAATGAAATCTCCTCATTTATCCCGGCATTTTTGCATCTCATCGGAATGGTGATAGTCGCCGATCGCCATAGGATGGTTCCGTCAGGCGAGGCCCTGGGAACCGCTATCCCCCTGTAGTCGTTTTGACCAGGAGTCCGTACACCCATATTTGAGCCATATCCATCGTTCGTCCCACCGTTGTAAGTCGGGTCGTTGCAAACCACGGCATGCACTGCTGACGACGCCAGCAATAACAACATGACCACCAAGGCCCGGGCACTGTGCAGATAATTTCGCATGAGATCGTTCTCCGGCCCGCCTCACGACTCTATGAGAGAGCAAGCCTGTCGTTTATCAAAACGCCGATCATGCCGAAATCCCCGGGCGGCTCCTATGGGAAAAATCTCAAAAAATATCTGACCGTGCCCATTTCACCCGCCCGGGGGATGAAGTGAGCGCCAAGCAAGCTGCAATGCAATCTGATGGCGCTAGTGCCGCGTCGCCTTGCGCCCATCGCACTCCAGCATTTCATGCGCCACCTGCAAGGCGCCCTGCTCGGCTGATTTCTCGTCGGCGAAGGTCTTGTCGGCCAGCACGCGCTGCGAGGGGAACACCGGGTTGCGGTGCATGGGGTTGGTCGAATGGCCGAAGATGGCGACGTTGGCCACCCACTCCTCGCCGCCGATCACGCGCACGCCGGAGTACTCGATTTCATAGTCGCCCATTTGTTCGGTTGGCATGGTGTCTCCTCCTTGGGTTGTGGTCGCAGGGGTCGCTCAGGATGCGCCGTCGCCGGCGCGTTCGTTCAGGTGGGTGATGGCGTATCCCTTCTCGCCGATCTGCTTGTAGGCGTCTTCCGCCTGCAGCGTGAAATGTCGCTTGCCGTCGCGCTCGAAATTCACATCCTGCTCGTGCATCTGCCAGTCGGTGTTGGTCACCTCTTCCGGCAGGGGCTTTTCATGGGGGATGACAAGATAGGAAAACAGTCCGTCGCTATCCGGGCGCTTGTACACATCGACTTTCATCTTCGGCCTCCAGGTCAGATTGAACAATGGCATTGCAGGAGCGCAGGCTTGGCTTGCCGATTCACTGCGTCCTCATTTTTCCGACTGGCATGCCGGGCATTGGTTCAAGCAAGAATTGCTGCGACGCAAGCCCGCGCCGGACGCGGGCCGCCATCTTCAACATAGCACTTGCCGGCGGGCGATTCCAGACGATCTGGCCGATCCCGCGTGCGATCGGCCGGCGTGTGCGCCTGCAAAAAAAGGAAGGGAAAGGATGAGCTTTCAGTCGGCCTGGCGGCGCAGCCAGGCCAGCGCGCCGTCCAGGCTGCGGAAGTCGGCCAGCGAGCGGCAAGCGATCTGCGGGTGGCGTTCGCGCAGCATGCGCGTCAAGGCCGAGCCGGGGCCCAGCTCAAGCGCGACCGTGACGCCGCGCTCGGCGCAGGCATCCATGCAGGCGGCCCACTGGATGGTCTCGGTCAGCTGGCGCACCAGCAATTGGCGCGCCTGCGCCGCATCGGCCACCGCCTGCCCGCTCACCCCGGCCAGCAAGGTCGCGCTGGGCGCAGCGCCGGCCACCTGAGCCAAGGCCGCGCTGAACGGCGCGACGGCTGCCTGCATCAGCGGCGTGTGCGAGGCCAGACCGACCGGCAACTCGCCGGTGCGCGCGCCCTGCGCCTGCAGCTCGACAGCGGCCGCCTGCAAGGCGGCATTGGGGCCGCCGGCGATCAGGCTGTCTTCCCCGGTGTCGATGGCCACGCCGGCGCCGTGGCGCTGCAGGCAGGCACGGGCCAGCCCGACGGCGACGCCGCCGACCGACATCAGGCCCTGCGCCGGCAGCGCGGCGGCCGCCTCATCCATGCAGCGCGCGCGCTGCGCGGCCAGCGCGATCGTCTGTTCAGCATCGAGCACGCCGGCCACTGCGCAGGCCGACAACTCGCCCACACTGTAGCCGGCCACGACGGTCGGGCTGCCGGCAATTTCAGCAAGCGGTGCGGAGATCGCATGCCAGGCGGCCAGTTGCGCGGCGACGATCAAAGGCTGGGCATTGCGGTTGGCGAACAGGCGCGCGGGATCGGACAACACGACGTCCAGCGGCGCATCCAGCAACGCCGGCCATTGGCAGCGCTCAAGGAAGGCGCCGCCGCGGGCATCGGCGCGCGCAAGGTCGAACATGGCGGCCTGCTGGCCGCATTGGCCGGGGCAGAGAATGGCCAGGCGCATGTTCATGCCCGGCGTCGCTGCGGCAGCGCGACGGCGTCACCCAGCGCGCATGCCTGGTGCACCAGACATGCCGCCGCCAACAGATCGGCCGCGCCGCCCGGCGACAAGCGGTGGCGGCTGAACAGGTGATGGCAATCGACAGCGCGCGCCTGCCAGTGCGCCTGTGCGGTGCCGCCGGCGGCGAGAAAGGCGGCGCTGCTGCCGCGCACGATGGCGGCCCCGTCGGCGCCGCCGCGGTGGTAGACATTGGTGTCGCTGATGTGGCTCATCAGTGCGAACAAGGCGTCGATCTTTGCCTCGCGCCAGCCGCGGCCGGCCGCCAGCGTGGCCTGCAGGCGCGGCAGCGCGACCTCGAACACCGACGGAAAGCCCAGAGCGCCCTCTTCGCGCGCACCGCCCACGGCGTGCACTGCGGCCACGCGCTGGCCGTGGCTGACGGCCTCGGGCGAGATCTCGGCGCGCGTATGGCGCGCCAGGGCGTCGCCCCACTGAATCAACAGGGCTGCACGTATGGTCGGCTCGGTCAGCGTCATCTTGCGGCTGCGGCAATACGCGATGGCCGCGCACAGCATGCCCAGCGCGAAGATCGCGCCGCGATGGGTATTGATGCCGTTGGTGGCGCGCAGCATGCGCGCCTCGGCCGTGATGGCCAGGCGCTGCAGATGACGGAAGGCTTGCCCCTGCGCGCCGGCCTCGGCGATCTCGACAAAGTAGCGCCGCAGGGAAAACAGGCTGCGCATGAAGGTGCCGGCATCCATGTCAGTGTGGCTGCCGTTGTCCACCGGTGAGACCAGTCCCGGCTTGGGATAGAGCACCAGCTCCTGATGCAGGCTGCGCAGCGCCAGGCGCGCCAGCGTGCGGCAAAAGAGCTGGTTATCGCGCGCGTCGCGGCGCTTTTGCGTGTAATGCGGGGCCGGGATCAGCGCCGCGCGCGGCGTGCCCGTATCGCGATCGATGTGGTTCAGGCTGCGCATCGTCCCTCGCCCTCAGCAGGCAGGCTCGCGGCCAGCGCGCCTACGCGTTCCAGCAGCACCGCAGCAGGCCCCTTTACCAGCACGCGGCCGTCGGCGTTGCCGCCCAGCACGGCCACCTGGCGCCACTCTTTCCACGACACTGCCGCGCCGCCGGGAAACACGATCTCGCCGTCCAGCGGCAAGAACATCGCATGGTAGGCCAGCAGGCGTACGCCCTGCTCCAGCTGCGCGCGGTCGGTGGGCTGGAACAGCAGGTCGATGTCGGAGGTGCTGCGCAGATAGGTTTGCCCGGTCACCGCCTGCCAGGCCAGCGAGCCGAACACCGCCAGCGTGATGCCGGCGCGCGCCATTTGCTCCTGCAGGTCGGCCATGGCGCTCGGCCAGCCCGGCGGCAGTTGCGGCAAACGGGTCGCAACGATGTCGCGCAGCGGGAATGGCGCGCGCGCGGCCGCGACCTCGGCGGCCTTCACCCGCACGGCGATGCGCGGCTTGTTGCCCTGCGCATCCGGCGGCAAGGCGATGCCGGCGCAGATCTCGTCAGCGGCGGCATCCGAGTCGGCGCGGCGCACCACCAGCGGCCAGCGACTGTCCTGCCAGTGCGCCATCGTCTCGCGCTGGCGCGCGTCGACTGCTTGCGCCAGCTGGCGTTGCCAGCCGGCCTCGGTCAGCCAGATCAGGTGGTGGCGTTCATGCATGCGCAGCTCTGGTTGGGCGAAGTCACTTCAAGGGTACGTCGTCGGCCACGGCGTCGATCACGCGCTGGGCCAGCTTGCGGCCACCGCGCTCCAACCCGGCCACGGCGCGCCGGTCGGCGGAACGATCCTCGGCCAGGGCGGTGCGCAGGGCCTGCGCCAGGTCGCCGCTCCAGATGTCGGCCACGCCGCCCATGCGCAAATAATTTTCAGGCCCCGGCGCGAACACCGGGTTGCTGCGCGCCAGTTCGGTCAGGCGCTCTTCCGGCACCTTGGTGATGCGCGCCATGGCGGGCAGGCCCATGACGCGGATGGTGGCGTCCGGCAAGGCATAGCAGGCGTCGGCGATCAGGCCGCTGGTGATGAAGCCGCCCGACAGCGCCTGGTCGTACACCAGGCCGATCACGCGGTGGCCGTAGCGACGCGCCAGTTCCACGCACTTGCCCAGGTGCGCCATGTAGCTGTTGATGCCCAGCATCTCGTCGCGATGGCGCAGGCGCTGGCCTTGCGTATCGACCAGGATGACGATGGGCCGGCCGGGATGCTCGCGCACCGTATCCAGGATCGCGGCGGCCTGGGCCAGCGCGATCTCGATGCCGATGGGCGTGTGGCCGGTGGTGCCGATGACGGCCACGGTGACGCCGTCGACCTTGGCGCTGCCGGAGAGGAAATTGTCCTGCTCGACGATCTCATGCCCCTGCGGGAACAGTTGCTGCGCCAGCGCGCGCCAGTCGACCTGCGTGACCTGGGTTTCTTTGGTTGCGGTTTGCATGCGGGTGTCCTCTGTGTCGTCTCAGGCTTTGCTCGTGATGCGATGGGCGTCGGCCATGGCGGTAAAGGCCGCGGCTTCCAGCATCGGCACCGACTCCGGCTTGGGCACGCCCAGCTCGGCCCAGATGTCCATCGGGTCTTCGGCATGGCCGAAGGTGGCGATGCGACGGCGCAGCATCTCCTGCTCGGCCTCCAGCGCCTGCAGGCTCAGCGCGGTCGGGCCGGCCTGTTCCAGCGCGGCGATGGCGGCATGGTGGAAGGCGTCGACATCGTCGTTCACCAACTGCTGGCAGTCGCCGATCAGGTAGCGGTGCTTTCCGCCGGTGGTGCGCCAGACCAGCGCGCGGTCGCGCGAATCGAACTCCTCGACGCCGTTGGCGGTCTCGATCACCTCCGGGCCGGACATGGCCAGACGGCCCTCTTCCGACATGATCACGGTATTGGCGCAACGCGCGACGATGCCCATGCCGCCGAAGCAGCCGTTGGCGCCACCCACCAGCACGATCACCGGGATCCCGGCGGCGCGCGCGTCGAGCACGGCGCGCATTACCTCCGAGACGGCGATCAGGCCGGCATTGGCCTCATGCAGGCGCACGCCGCCGGTTTCCAGCAGCAGCACCACGCCGGCCACCTTCTTGCGGATAGCGCGCTTCAACAGCCCGACCAGCTTGGCGCCATGCACCTCGCCCACCGCGCCGCCCATGAAGCCGCCCTCCTGCGCGGCTGCCATGACGTCCTTGCCGCCCAGCTTGCCCTCACCGATCACCACGCCGTCGTCGAACGATACCGGCGCGTCGAGCTGGCCCAGGTGCGGGCTGACCACGCGCTGCGCCGGCGGCAGCAGTTCGCCGAAGCTGCCGGTGTCGAGCACCGCCAGGATGCGTTCGCGCGCACTGGCTTCCAGATAGCTCGCGCTCATGCTGTGCCCTCCACCATGGCTTCCACCGCCTGGTCCAGGCGCAGGCTGACCACCGCCGGGGTGGCCCCCATGTCGTTGATCGAGATGCGTGCATCGGCCAGCTGCCAGCGCTGGAAGAAGTCGTTCATGACCGCCTCCCAGATGGCGCCGAAGCCGCGCGCGGCGGTCTTGACCTCGATGGCGCAGCCGCCGTTGAGAGCGGCGTTCTCGATCAGTACCTCCAGGTTGCCGGAGCTGACCACGCCCACCAGTTCGGGCGCGGGCTTGAGCTTGCGCTGCCCATGTTCAAAACGAAAAGTCAGGGTTTCCATATCGTCGGTCGTCGTTGCCTGTTTTTACTTTGGTTAGCGTTGTATCTCGTTCAAGCCTGCAGCAGCGCCGGACGCCGCTTGCGTTCCCAATGCGTGGCCTGCTCGTAGGCATAGGCCAGCTGCAGCACCTCGAGGTCGGCGAAGCGGCGGCCGATGATCTGCACGCCCATCGGCAGGCCCTGCGGGCCGAACCCGGCCGGCACGCTGATGGCCGGGGTGCCGGCCAGCGAGGCCGGGATCACCGCTTCCATCCAGCGATGGTAAGTATCCATGTCACGGCCGGCGATGCTCTTGGGCCAGTGCTCCTGGGCGCTGAAGGGGAACACCTGCGCGGTCGGCAGCAGCAGGTAATCGTAGCGCTCGAAGAGTTTGTCCAGCGCCTTGTACCAGGCGCTGCGCTCGGCCGAGGCGCGGTAGAAATCGCGCGCGCTCCGCTTCAGGCCGTTCTCCACTTCCCACTGGAACTCCGGCTTCATCAGCGCGCGTTTGGCAGGGTCGGCGTAGACATCGCCCCAGGCGCCGGCCAGCAGCGACTGGCGATGCACCAGCCAGGACTGCCACATGCGCTCGGGGGCGAAGCCGAATTCTTCCTTGCTCACTTCACCCACATGACAACCGATGCTGTCGAAGGCGGCGAAGCTGGAACGGCAGACGTCCATCACGCCGGGCTCCATGGCGAGGTAACCGTACAGGTCGCCCAGCCAGCCGATGCGCACGCCCTTGAAGTCACGCTGCAACGGCTGCGCATAACGCGCGGCGTCCTGGCCGACCGACATCGGCGCGCGGCCGTCGTAGCCGGCCTGGGTCGACATCAGCATGGCGAGGTCGCTGACATTGCGTCCCATGGGGCCGTTGGTGGACAGCCCTCCCAGGTAGAGCTCCGGCCCCGGCCCGCTGGGCACGGCGCCGGCCGAGGGACGAAAGCCGTAGACGTTGTTGTAGGCCGCCGGGTTGCGCAGCGAGCCCATCATGTCGCTGCCGTCGGCCACCGGCACCATCTGCAGGGCCAGCGCCACCGCCGCGCCGCCGCTGCTGCCGCCGGCGATGCGGCTCTGGTCCCAGGCGTTGAGCGTCATGCCGTAGACCGGATTGTAGGAGTTGGAGCCGAGACCGAACTCCGGGGTGTTGGTCTTGCCGATCAGGATCGCGCCCTGCTTGCGGATGCGCTCGACGAAGATGTCGTCGGCCTGCGGCACGTTGTCCTTGAACAGCGGCGAGCCGAAGGTGGTGCGAATGCCGCGCGTCAGGGCCAGGTCCTTCACCGCGTGCGGCATGCCGTGCATCCAGCCCTGATACTGCCCGGCGGCCAGCTGGCGGTCTTTCTCGTCGGCCTGCGCGAGCAAGGCATCGCCGTCCTGCAGCGCGACGATGGCGTTGACCCTGGGGTTGATGCGTTCGATATGGCCCAGATACGCCGCCATCACCTCGCGGCAGGAAACCTGGCGCTGGCGAATGGCGGCCGACAGCGCCAGCGCGTCCAGCGCCACGATGTCGGAAGGCCGATGCTGTGCTTGCGATGTCATGGTGTTGCTGTTGCCTCCTGAAGTCGGTGCGCCGGTGTCCGTCGCGTGTGCCGCGTGTGCCGCCAGCCCCAGCGCGCCACCGCCCCACAGCATGCCTGCCGCCATGAGCCTGCGCCGTTGCCGGTCTATGCCGGGGGATTCGGATGCTTCAATGCCGTCGGGCTGGTCGTGCATGGACACCTCGCTATCGGGTTGCTGCGGTTGAAGATGCCCGCACTGCGCGGGCGCTTTCCCCTTGTTGCCCCCCCTGTCCCTCTGTCCTGCTTTCCCCTGCTCCTGCTCTTACCCCTGTCTCTTGCCTGTTACCTCCTGACGCCCCGGCCTCACCAGTTGCGGAAGCGCTTGGGCGGGTTGTACAGCCCGCCCGAAGCGCGCACCAAGTCCTTCATGTTCTTGGCCGCCAGCAGGTCGCGCGTGGCCAGGCGCTTGTCGATGCCCATGTCCTCGGCGCGGCGGATCACGCCGCGGTCGCGCAGGTTCTCCACCATGCGCTTGTCGCGTCCCAGGCCTACTGCGGTGTAGCCGGCCACGCCGCGAATGGCTTGCTCGCGCTCTTCGTCGGAACGACACAGCAGCAGGTTGGCGATGCCTTCCTCGGTCAGGATGTGGGTGACGTCGTCGCCGTAGATCATCACCGGCGGAATCGGCATCCGGGCCTGCTCGCCCAGCTGCCAGGCATCGAGCTTCTCGACGAAGGCCGGCTGCATGTGTTCGCGGAAGGTCTCCACCGTCTGCACCACCAGCTTCTGGCCGCGCGGAATGGTGTTCTTCCCCTCGCGCGCCTGGGCGCCGGCCTTCAACCAGGCCGGGCTGGCGTGGCGCCGGCCGCGTGCGTCCGCCCCCATGTTGGGCGCGCCGCCGAAACCGGCGATGCGGCCCAGCGTGGCGGTGGACGAATTGCCCTGCAGGTCGATCTGCAGCGTGGAGCCGATGAACATGTCGCAGCCGTAGTGACCGGCCGTCTGCGAGAACGCGCGGTTGCTGCGCATGGAGCCGTCGGGGCCGACGAAGAAGACGTCGGGCCGGGCGCGGATGTAATCCTCCATGCCCAGCTCGGAGCCGAAGGAATGCACCGACTCGACGAAGCCCGCCTCGATCGCCGGGATCAGCGCGGGGTGCGGGTTCAGCGCCCAGTGCTTGCAGATCTTGCCGCGCAGGCCGAGCGACTCGGCGTAGGTCGGCAGGATCAGCTCGATGGCGGCGGTGTCGAAGCCGATGCCATGGTTCAGGCGCTGTACGCCGTACTCGGCGTAGATGCCCTTGATGGCCATCATGGCCATCAGCACCTGGATCTCGGAGATCTGCGCCGGGTCGCGCGTGAACAGCGGTTCGATGTAGTGCGGCGTGGGCGCCTTGATGGCAAAGCTGACCCAGTCGGCCGGGATGTCCACGCGCGGCAGCTCGTCGACGATCTCGTTGACCTGGGCGATCACGATGCCGCTGGAGAACGCCGTGGCCTCGGCAATCGCCGGCGTGTCTTCGGTGTTGGGACCGGTGTAGAGATTGCCATGCCGGTCGGCCGCCTGCGCGGCCACCAGCGCTACGCGCGGCGTCAGGTCGACGAAGTAACGGCCGAACAGCTCCAGGTAAGTATGGATGGCGCCGATATTGAGCTTGCCCGCCGAGGCCAGCTTCGCCAGTCGCCCGGCCTGCGGGCCGGAGAAGGAAAAGTCGAGGCGATCGGCGATGCCCTTCTCGAACACGTCCAGATGCTCCGGCAGGGCCAGCACCGAGAACAGCATGTGCAAGCCGTACACGCGCGCCCGGTCGAGCGAGGCCAGGCCACGGGCCAAAAAGTCGGCCTGCTTCTGGTTGTTGCCCTCGACGCAAACCCGGTCGCCCGGCTCCAGCACCGCATACAGCAGCTCGGCCAGCTGCGCCGCCGGCGCGATCTTGCCTTGCAGCTTGTCGCCCAGCGCCGCGGCGGCGCGCGCCAGACGTTGTTCGCGGTTGTTCTGCCGTGCATTCCAGACGCGTTCGCTACCACTCATATTTACTTCACTCCCATCAACAGGTCAGGCAGGACGGTCGCGATGCCGGGGAACACGCACAGCAGCAGGACCGCGACGAACATCAGCGCCAGGAAAGGAATCGTACCCTTGATCACGTCGCCCAACGGGATGTCGGGTGCGATGTTCTTGATCACGAACAGGTTCAACCCCACCGGCGGGTGGATCAGGCCCATCTCCATCACCACCGTCATCACGATGCCGAACCAGATCAGGTCGAAACCGGCAGCCTTCAGTGGCGGCAGGATGATGGGCGCGGTCATCAGGATGATCGACACCGGCGGCAGGAAGAAGCCCAGCACGATCACCATCAGCAGGATCACCGCCAGCAGCAGCCACTTGGACAGGTGCAGGTCCACCACCCACTGCGCCGCCGACTGGCTGATGTGCAGGTAGCTCATCACGTAGGAGTACAGCAGCGACATGCCGATGATCAACAGCAGCATGCCCGACTCCTTGATGGTGGAGGACAGGAACGGCGCGATCTCGCGCGGCTTGTAGATGCGGTAGACGATGGCGATCAGCACCAGCGCCAGCAGCGCGCCCAGGCCGGCGGTCTCGGACGGCGTGGCCAGCCCGCCGTACAGCGCCACCATCACGCCGATCAGCAGGATCAGGAACGGCAGCACGCGCGGCAGCATCTCCACCTTCTGCGCCAGCGTGAAATGCTCGTCATCCAGATAGGCCGACTTGACGCCGCCGGCGCTGTAGATGGCGTGCGCCATCTTGTACTCCTTGCGGGCGCGGTAGACGGCGTAACCGGCGAACAGGATCACCAGCAGCACGCCCGGGCCGATGCCGGCCAGGAATAGGCGCCCCAGCGACTGTTCAGCTGCCACCGCGTACAGGATCATGGTGATCGATGGCGGCAGCAGGATGCCCAGCGTGCCGCCGGCGGCGATGATGCCGGCCGCGAAGCCGGGCGAGTAACCGCGCCGTCGCATCTCCGGAATACCGGCCGAACCGATCGCCGAGCAGGTCGCGGGCGACGAGCCGGCCATCGCCGCAAACAGCGCGCAGGCGAACACGTTGGCGATGCCCAGGCCGCCCGGCACGCGGTTCAGCCAGGCGTGGATGGCCGAGTACAAGTCCTTGCCGGCGGGCGATTTGCCGATGGCGGCCCCTTTCAGGATGAACAGCGGGATCGACAGCAGCGTGATCGAGGCGATCTCTTCGTAGACGTTCTGGGTGATGGTGTCCAACGCCGACTCCGGCATGAAGAAGTACATGAAGCCGGTCGCCACCACGCCCAGCGCGAAGGCAATGGGCATGCCGGAACACATGACGACGATGGTGATGATGCCGTACAGGGCGCCAAGGGTCAGCGGGCTCATTGCTGCCCTCCCTTCGCTTCCACCGTACCGGTGATGCGCACCAGCACCTGCACCAGCAATTGCAGCGTCAGGATGCTCATGCCCAGCGCCATCATCGAGTAAGGAATCCACAGCGGCGGCGCGAAAGTCGACGAGGTAGTCTGGCCGTCCACCCAGGCTTCATGGAACAGCGCCCACGACTTCCAGGCGAAGAAGGCGCAGAACACGAACGACACCAGGTCGACGATGAACATGCGCACCTTGTTGGCCATTGGCGAGAGCAAACCCGCCAGCGCCTCGATGCCGATGTGGCCGCGCAGCGACTGCACATAGGCCGAACACAGGAAGATCACGCCCACCAACATGAACACCGAGGCCTCGTCCTGCCAGTCGGTCGGGTGATGGAGGAAATAACGCACCACCACCGAGTAGGTGAGAATGCACGAGGTCACCACCAGCGCGATCATGCCCAGGAACACGGCCACCTTGTGATAGCCCTCCAGCACCGCGGCCAGCCACGCCAGCGGCGCGCTGGCCGGCACCTGCCGCGCCGCCGGGGCGGCGCCCGGCATCTCGAAACCGTGGCTCATAAGGTCTTCTCCGCCAGCGACAGCAGCTTGGCGCAGTTGGCGTTGCGCGCGGCGAAGTCCTTCCAGGCGGTATTGCGGGCGATATCCTGCCACTTCTTGACCACCTCGGCGTTCAGGTCGACCACTTTGGCGCCCGCCTTCTGGTAGACCTGGGCCACGGCGATGTCGTCGGCCTGCGCCGCCTTCATGGCGAACTGCTCCATGTCGGCGCCGACGGCCATGATGATGGCCTGCTGGTCTTTGGACAGGCGCTCGAACACCGCCTTGGACATCATCAGCGGCTCGAACATGTACCAGTAGGCCTTGTCGCGGCCGGTGGTCAGCGCCTTGGCGACTTCTTCCAGGCGGAACGACATGAAGGAGGTCGACGAGGTCATCGCCGCGTCCATCGCGCCGGTCTGCATGGCGGCGTAGATTTCGTTGGAAGGCAGCGTCACCACGGCGGCGCCGGCCTCCTTCAGGATCAGGTCCATCTCGCGCGAACCGCCGCGCACCTTCATGCCCTTGGCGTCCGCCGGGTCGACGATGGGCTTGCCGCGCGAGGCCACGCCGCCGGCCTGCCAGATCCAGCTGACGACGACGATGCCCTTCTCATTCAGGATGCGGGCGAGCTCCTTGCCGACCTCGGCGTTCTTCCAGGATGCGCCCTGCTGATAGGACGTCACCAGGCCGGGCATCAGGCCGATGTTGGTTTCCGGGACTTCGCCGCCGGCGTAGTTCAGCGGCACCAGCGACATGTCCAGCGCGCCCTTGCGCATGGCGGAGAACTGCGCGTTGGTCTTCATCAGCGAGGAGCCGGGATAGATCTCGAACTTCAGGCTGCCCTTGCTGCGCTCGGCCACCTGCTGGGCGAACATGCGCACCAAGCGATCACGGAAGTCGCCTTCATTGATGGTGCCGCCGGGAAACTGATGGGAAATCTTGAGGTTGGTCGTCTGGGCCCATGCTGCGACGGGCAAGCCTGCCATGCTTGTCACGAGGGGGGCGGCAGCCAGCGTGCCGAGGAAATGCCGGCGGGTAATTCCAGTCATGTTATGTCTCCTCCAGGGATTGATGGATGCTACGTTTTTACTACGTGTGTTTTTATGCTCTCATCGTGTATACAATTTCTTCTGAAAGGCATACATTGTCAAGCACAAATCCAATTTAAAATATTGTCTTGAATACAATTCCTGGTCTCGACAAGGACTTTACGAGGACTTCAAGATGGAAACCGCCAAGAAACGCTCTGAAACCCTGCGCGAATCGATCGAGGAAATGATCGCCGTAGGCAAGCTGGTGCCCGGCCAACACCTGGACGAGACCTCGCTGGCCGAGGAGTTCGGGGTATCGCGCACGCCGATTCGCGAGGCGCTGATCCAGCTGGCGTCGATGGGCATCGTCGAGATGCGGCCGCGGCGCGGCGCCATCGTGGCCGAGATCGGCCCGCAGCAATTGATTGAAATGTTCGAGGTGATGGCCGAGTTCGAGGCCATGTGCGGCCGCCTGGCCGCGCGCCGCATGACGCCGGCCGAGCACGCGCAGCTGCTGGCTGCGCACCAGGCTTGCCAGGCCGCGCGCGACGCCAGCGACCCGGACGCCTACTTCTACCTCAACGAGGTGTTCCACGACCACATCTACGCCGGCAGCCACAACACCTTCCTGGCCGAACAGGCGCGCGCGCTGCACCGCCGCCTGCGCCCTTATCGCCGCCTGCAGCTGCGGGTGCGCGACCGCCTGAAGATGTCCTTCGACGAACACGGCGCGGCGGTCGACGCCATCATCGCCGGCAATGAGGAAAAAACCATGGAAGTGCTGCGCGACCACATCATGATCCAGGGCCAGCGCTTCGCCGACCTGGTGGCGTCGCTGCATCAGCTGAAATCGGCGGCCTGAGCGGC
This sequence comes from Herbaspirillum sp. LeCh32-8, assembly GCF_017814915.1. Lineage (GTDB taxonomy): Bacteria > Pseudomonadota > Gammaproteobacteria > Burkholderiales > Burkholderiaceae_D > Herbaspirillum. The sequence goes on from NZ_JAGIPZ010000008.1 coordinate 111,816, forward strand.
CGCCTCTGCATGAAAACGCCGCCATTTCATGGCGGCATTCCCCCTTCTTTTTCATCCTGACGACATCGGGATCGAAGATCGCCCAGCCGCCTCACAGCAACATCAACGTCACTGGATCCCGGCCTACGCCGGGATGACGGTGGATGGGCGAACGCAGGCGTAGCGAATCAGCGTTTGCGCTGCTGCAAGCATTTCAACTGACTACGTCATCCTGACGAAAGTCAGGATCCAGTCTCTTTCGATGTGCCCGAATACATTATTCAAAAACGAAAGACACTGGATCCCGGCCTGCGCCGGGATGACGGTGGATGGGAGATCGCAGGTGCGGCAAATCAGCGTTTGCGCTGTTGCAGGCACTTCATTGACGACGTCATCCTGACGAAAGTCAGGATCCAGTGTCTTGTGATGCGCCTGGACGCATTACAACTGCCGCTCGCTTTCAAAAAAGCGCTCGCCGCCGTCCAGCGGATCCATGAAGAACAATGAGCGCGCCAGCAGCTTGAGCGGCTTGTCGAGATCATCGGCCACGCCCATCGGCACGGCGTTTGGATAGAACAGGTCGTTGACGATGGGAATGCCCAGCGAGGCCATGTGCACCCGCAGCTGGTGACGCCGGCCGGTGACCGGCTCCAGGCGGTACAGCCCCAGCGCGTTGCGCGCTTCGATCAGCGAAATATAGGTTTCCGAATTGGGTTCGCCCGGGGCTTCGTGCATCTTGAAGAACTGCTCCGGGATCTCCTCCACCCGGCTGCGGTGCACGCGCGGCAGCTCCAGATCGGCCCGCAACGGCGCCACTGCCTCATACACCTTGAACATGGAGCGCTGCTGGAACATCGACTGATATTTGCCGCGACTGGCGGGATTGTGCGAGAACACGATCACGCCGGCGGTTTCTCGGTCGAGGCGGTGGATGGGCACCAGGTCCTCGAAGCCGGTCGCCTTCTTCAGGCGCACCAGCAGGGTCTCCTGCACGAAGCGTCCGGTCGGGATCACCGGCAGGAAGTGCGGCTTGTCGGCCACGACGAGGTGATCGTCCACCAGCAGGATCTTTTCTTCCACCGGGATACGCGCCTCGCCCTGCGGCAGCTCGCGGTAGTAGAAGATGCAGTCGCCGCTGCGATAGGGCGACGCCGGCTGCAACGCCTCGCCATGCTGGTTGCGCACCTCGCCGCGCAGCAAGCGCTCGTGCCACGCCTGCGCAGGCACGGCGGTGAAGCGCTCGACCAGGAAGGACAGCATGTCGGGCCACGGCCCTGGCTGCAGCCAGAGGTAGCTGGGTGAAAGGCCGTCGCGCACCGGTAACGTGGGCGTGGGCCTCATCCCTGCTCTCCGCGCCGCGCCTCTTTGCGCGCTGCGCGACGGCGCCATGCCTGCACGCTGGCGTTGCCGTCGATATGTTTGAGCAATTTGGCGCGCTGGTCGTCGGTGAAAGGCAATTGCCCGATCAATGCCGGCCATTGCGTCATGGCGCGTTCCACCGTTTCCACCAGCACCGCCTGCAGCTTGGGCTCGGGAATGTTCCAGATGTTGGCCAGCCGGCGCAGGATGGCCGGCGTCAGCAGCTGCTTGCCCTTCTGCCCCGGCACGAAGGCCAGCGCATGACCGTCGCCGCCGACATAGGCGGCGTAAGCGACGATATCGTAGGCCGGCGACAGCACCGCCTCCTGCGGCTTGCGGTACAACAGGCTGAAGTTCTTCAGGTGCGCGTCGAAGTTGCCGAGCAGCTCGTTGACCTTGATCCGGCGCAGCAGCTCGAACACATCCTCGACGCCGCGCGCGCTGCGCTCAGCCAGCACCACGCCGATGGCTGCATAGGTGCCGACGTACTTGGCGCCGGGCGCGGTGCCGGTGACCTGGGCAAAGTCTTCCATGTGCAGGCGGGTCGTCGGCGTGGGTGCATCGCGGTCGAAACGATGCACCAACAAAAACCGGCTGGCGTCGTTGCGCAAGCCGAACGGCAGATGCTCGGCAATCGCTGACAGCGGCTCCAGCTCAAACTTGCAGGTATCGACGCCAGCCGCGGCGGCCAGCGTCAGGGAGGCGAATTCGACCTGCGGCATGTTGGGATAGTCGGTGGCCGGCAGCTTGGCGATGAAGTGCGCGCCGGCGCGGTCGCGCGAACGCATCACGTAGCGCCCGCCGGCCTGCCGCACCAGCGCCAGCTTGGGCTGCACGCCGGAGAGCGACTCCCCGCCCGGCACCGGGAGCTGGCCGGAGCTCATCTCGTAGCTGTCATGCCCCTGGCCCAGCAATCGGCCCAGGCCGCGTTCGTCCAGCTCCTCGGCCACTGCCGAGACGTCTCCCGGCAGGTCTTTGCCGCAATAGGCCAGCAGACCGAACTCGTCGTCCGGCGCCAGGCCGGCGCGCTGCACCAAATGCTTGCGCAACTGGCCCTCGGGCAGCAGGTTCTGGAAGAACGGCGGCAGGCCGCCGCGGCCGTCGCCGCGATTGGCGGCCAACGTGGGATCAAGCAGCTGGGCGCGGGTGCGTTCCTCGCTCGCCGCGCTGTACAGCTGGGACAGGATGGGACGCGACGCGCCCTGGATGGCGTAATCGTCATCGAAACGGAAGTAGCAGCGGCCGTCGTCCAGCGCGAACAGCGAGCCGGCATCGACGGCGCCCAGGCGAATGCGCAGGGAACGCAGCATGCTCATGGCCGTTCTCCTTGCTGCATCAGTTGCTGCAGTCGCTGCGCCAGCTCGGTCTGGCTGCCGGCCTGGTCGGCGTGCTCGGCGGCGCGCATGTCGGCCGCCTGCTGCGGCACCAGGAGCAGCTCCAACTCCAGCTCGCTGCACAGGGACAGCAACTTGCCGAGCTCAATATTGCCCTTGCCGGTTTCCAGCGCCAACAAGGTATTGCGATGCATGCCGGCCCGGTCGGCCAGTTCGATGGCGGTCAGGTTCCGGGCCTTGCGCGCTGCGCGGATGCGGGCGCCGATGTCTTGCAGGCTGATCATGATGATCCAATAAAATGTTCTTTCTATCTATAGAACATTATATTGGTCAAAATGAGGACGTCAAATCCATTTAATCAGGCATTAAGTAAAAAGACCAATTAAATATACATTCATATTCTTCTGTTGCACGGAGGGCGCTTGCCTCGCCCCATGCCCTCGCCTACACCAGCATGCGCCATGGCTGGCCCCAAAAAAAATCGCAGCCCGAAGGCTGCGATTTTCAAACCTGACAAGACGGCAAATCAGGCGGTCGTGTTGATGTTGCGACCGATGTTCGGGTTGGCCGGAACGGGCGGCAGTGCCTGCAGCACGCCGATTGCCGCGGCAGCCTGGGTATTGAGCGCCTTCTTCAGCATCAGGACATTGACCTGATCCGAAGTCTGCGCCGATGCCATGCTGGTGGCCAACGATGCGATTTGAGAAACATCCATAGACGACTCCTTCGAGGGAAAGTCACCGCCCGGCCGGATTGCGACAGGCAGTATCTGCATAACGGCATTCAAACCTGTTTCTTTACATCAATCAAGAAATTAAAAGGCATGTTTCAAACTTCTTTCATGACACCTTCGGCATTTCCCTAAGGAAATTTTTAAGAAAAGGCAGGCACCGTTAAGGGTTGGACGCCATCCCCACCGATTGTTCACAGCGCGGCCGTAGCGCGTCACTTGTCATCGATGAAACAAAAAAAATCGCATCCCGAGGGATGCGATTCCAGTCCACTACGATGCGTGGCGGCCTGTCTTTGGCCTAGGCGATCGTATTGATGATGCGGCCTATGTTGACATTGGTGGGCAAGCGGCTCACCACCGAAGCGACGCCGACGACGTCGTCCACCGCTTCCTTGGCGACCTTGCCCAGGTCAATGCCGACGGACTGCGCCGCCTTGTCGGCCAGCCAGGCGACTGCGACGCCGCTGGCGATAGTTGCCATCTCCATAGAAACTCCTTCGTTGAAGTGCAACCGGACCATCGCGCAAATCGCCAGTGCATTCGCCGGTTCTTTACGCCATGGGCACATGTGTTAGCGGCAAGCATACCTCCAGCCTTAACAGTGATTGGCAGCTCCTTACCTTAATTTGCAGTTGTTAATTTACACGCGGCGTTGAGGCGCTACACTTCGCCCGCTACACTTGCCGCCTTTGCGCCTTCTGCTTTCAACCAAGATCCAAGATGCTGCCCGCACTCGAACACATCGCCTCCGATCCGCTGTCCACCGAGCTCTCCGGCATCGCCGCGCTGGCCGCATCATTGCGCCCGCCGCGCAAGACCGAGCCGCAGGCCGCCGCCGGCAAGGTGCGCGCCCTCGCCCAACTGCTGCGCGACCGGCCCGAACTTGCTGCCGCCTTGCGCAGCCACCTGCTGCATCTGTTGTCGACGCGCCGGCAGGTCAGCCTTTACACCGACACCGGCATCTTCTCCAACGACGGCTTTTTCCATGAACTGCGCCGACGCATCGCCTATCGCGTGCTCCCGCCGGCGCTGGACGAGCGCAATCTGCAGGACTGCCTGGACATCGTCTTCCCTCATGAAGACGACTACCTGTGGCTGCAGGCCGTGCCGTTCGACGACTGGGAAGCGCTTTGGCAAGCCGTTGCCGGCGCGGCGTTGCCCGAACCGCTGCACCAGGCCAGCGCCAGCGACCGCGGCAAGACGCTCACCGAGCTGCTGCAGGCGATCCAGGTGCTGTCCTACCGGATCAGCGCCATCGGCACGCAACCCGAGCTGGTGCGCGTCTACAGCGACGTCAAGGCCTTCGAATCGCCGTTCCTGATGCAAAACGTGGAGCTGCACGGCTGGCTGGAAAGCTACCGCCGGCGCCTGCAGGACGAGACCGCGCCGATGGAGGACACGCGTCATGTGCTGGTGCTGCTGGACCAGTGCCAGGAAGTGATCGACCGCATCCGCAAGCAGACCCTGCGCATCGGCACCAGCGTCTCGCTGACCTACCGCATGCTGCGCCTGGAACAGACCCTGCAGCGGCTGCGCCAGCTGCTGGCGCTGGCCGAGCCGCATGCGCAGGCAATCACGGCAGCGGACAAGGCGTTGGCCGGCGTCGGCGCCGGTTCTGCGCAGCAGCGCCGCACCGGCCTGGCGCTGGGCCTGGAGCTGGTCGAGGCCCACAACCGCAAGTACACGCTGCGCGGCCTGCTGGCCGGCAATATCAACCTGCTGGCGCGCAATATCACCGAGAACGCCAGCCGCACCGGCGAGCACTACATCGCCGACAACCGCCGCGAGTTCGGCGCCATGTATCGCTCGGCCGCCGGCGCCGGCTTCATCATCGGCTTCATGGCGATGATCAAGATCCTGTTCTCCTACCTGCATGCGGCGCCGCTGGTGGAGGCCTTCCTCTACAGCATGAATTATTCGCTGGGCTTCATGCTGATCCACGTGCTGCACTTCACCGTGGCCACCAAGCAGCCGGCGATGACGGCTTCGCGCATCGCCGCCGACCTGCACCGCAGCGGCGACGGCCGCAACCTCGACATCGACAGCCTGGTGGACGTGATCGTGAAGGTGTTTCGCACCCAGTTCATCGCGGTGCTGGGCAACCTGACGATTGCCTTCCCGGTGGCTTACCTGCTGGCGGCCGGCTACTTCGGGCTGGCCGGCACGCACTTCGTCGATGCGGACAAGGCCGGCCACCTGCTGCACGACCTCGATCCGATCGGCAGCCTGGCGCTGTTCCACGCCGCCATCGCCGGCGTCTGCCTGTTCCTGGCCGGCCTGATCTCGGGTTATTACGACAACAAGGCGCTCTACACCCGCATGGCGCAGCGCGTGGTGCGGGCGCGCTGGCTGACCGGCGTGATCGGCCGGCGCGGCGCGCAAAAGCTGGGGACATACCTGGAGACAGGCCTGGGCGGCCTGATGGGCAACTTCTATTTCGGCATCATGCTGGGCACCATCGGCACCGTCGGTTTCCTGCTGGGCCTGCCGATCGACATCCGCCACATCACCTTCTCGGCGGCCAACCTGGCCATCGCGATGGAGGCGCTGCAATGGCATGTGGGGATGTCCACCTTCGTGCTCAGCGCGGCAGGCGTGCTGGCGGTGGGCGCGGTCAATCTGTGGGTGAGCTTTTCGCTGGCGCTGTTCGTGGCGCTGAGGTCGCGCCAGGTGCGTTTCCGCCAGGGCGGCAAACTGGTGAAGGCCCTGCTCTCACGGCTGCTGAAAAATCCGGGATCTTTCTTCTGGCCGCCGAAGGATCTGCCCGCCGACGCCGCAACGACGGATGAGGCAAGACACCCCTGATGCCTCAGTTGGCCGGCTTGGCCGGCGGCAGCAGCTCCAGCTGTTCGTATACCGAGCTGGCGATGCGCGAGAGCTCATTGCGCGGGATGCCGCCCGAGAGCGCATAGCCGAACTGGCCGTCGATCCAGTAGAACACGTTGACCCTGCCCTCCTGGACAAAGCGGAAGCCGGTGCCCTGGCTTTGCACCTGGTCGCGCGAGACGTACAGCGTCAGGCGCTGGCCGCCGGCGTCCTGATACATGAACTGGGCCACCGGCCCGCTCTGGCCCGGCAGCAGGCGTCCGCCAATCAGGTCGTAGCCCAGCGGCGCCAGCTTGGGCGCGCGCACGTTGGCGCCGATGCGGCGCGACAGCCAGGTGACCAGCGCCTGCTCCTGGTCCGCGCCGACCTCCACCGGACGGCGCAGGTCGGGACTGTAGACGTTGTGCGCCACTGCAGCCTGGCGCGCCAATGTTATAGGCGCCGCCACCATCTGCGATCGCGCGCCGGGCCACCATTGCATGCCGCCCTCACCGCTTGCGTCATGCAACATCCAGCCGCCGACGCCGCCGGCCAGCGCCAGCAGCACCATGGCCGCATGACGCAGCCAGGATGCGCTGTTGGCGGCCTCGCTTTCGTGTCCGGGGCGCGCGCCGAGGCCGGCATCGCCGCGGCGCTCGGCCGATTGCGCAAATCCCGCGAGCCTGGATGGCACCGGCTCGTCCAGCACCTCTCCATACAGGGCCTGCAAGGATTCATTCTGGCGTTGGTAGGCGCGCACGCGCTCCAGCGCATCGCGATGCTCTTGCTCCTGCTCCAGCCACGCGGCGATCTCGCGCGCACGCGCCGACGGCAATTGGCCGTCCACGTAGGCATGCAGTTCGTCTTCCCTGATCACCGGATTGTTCATTTCACCACCTTCAGCGCGGCCGCGCCCCCTGCGCCCGAAGGATCGGGACGCACTTCCCTGCCGCCTTCCATCAACAGGCGCAGCCGCTCGCGAGCGCGCGAGAGCCGCGACATCACCGTCCCCACCGGGATGCCCAGCGTGCCGGCAACGTCTTCATAGCGCATGCCTTCCAGCACCACCAGCAGCAGGATCTCGCGCTGTTCGGCCGGCAGCAGTTGCATGGCCGCCTCCAGATCCAGCGCCAGGCTGCGCTCGGCCGGCATCACATAGGCCGAGGCCAGCTCGGCTTCATCCAGCTCCACCGTCGCCAGCGCGGGCTTGCGACGCTGGTCGGCGTGCAGGTTGTGCATGATGGCGAACAGCCAGGGACGCATGTCGCTGCCGCGCTGCCAGCTGTCCAGCTTGTGCCAGCCGCGCTCCAGCGTGTCCTGCACCAGGTCGTCGGCGTCATTGCGGTCGCCCACCAGGGCGCGAGCATAGCGACGCAGGCGCGGCAGGCAGGCGAGCATCAACTGCTCGTCTTCCTGTCGCATCCGGTCTGGCGCAGCCTTGCGTCCGAACATGGGGGGCGGTTTCCTGTGAGCTTGCCGGCGGGCCTTATTGCTTGACTACGTGCCAGATGTCCTTGAAGTTGTCGCCGGCGCGGTCGCCTGGCTGTTTGTCCTGCTCGTACAGGTACAGCGGCTTGCCTTGGTAGGCCAGCTGGGCGCTGCCGTCGTCGCGGGTCACGGTGGAGTACGGAGCAGCCGGCGTGCCCATCGGGGCGACCGGCGGCCACAGCTTGGCGCAGGGACCGTTGCAGACGCTCTTGCCGCTGTTGGCGGTGTCCTTGTCGAAGGTGTAGACCGTCATGCCCTTGGCATCGACCAGCACGCCGTTCATGGCCTTGACGCCGGCGCTCTGGGCCGAAGCCGGCAGCGAGGCGACGGCGCAGACCAGTGCCGCGACGGACATCAGGGAGGTAGCGAGCAGTTTCATGTCATTTCCTTTCATGATCGGGTTGCGCGGTGTGCCGTACCCATGCCGAGGTATACGAGGCGCCCCGCGCCATTATTCCCGATCCGCCAAAAAATATTTTCCCTGCCGCGCGACCGCCCCGAGCGGCCGGATCAGCGGGTGACGGTATCGCGCTGCATCGGCGCCAACAAGGCCAGCAGACGGTTCTGCGTGTGCGACGGGATGCCGTGCTTGTCCATCGCCAGCTGCAGGTCTTCCACCAGCGCATTGAAATGCGCGTTGGTCAGTTTCAAGCCCTGGTGCACTTCCTTCATCGGGTCGCCGGTATAGGCGCAACCGCCGCCGCTGATCTGGCAGAACTGCTCGACCAGCGTCTTGTCCAGGCGCTCAAGGTTGGTGCCGGCGAAGGTGTGCCTGATGCGGTCGTCCTGCAACATGATGGCGACGAAGTCGGCCACCAGCGGCCGGATTACCGGCAAGCCGCCAAGGTCGTTGAACAGGCTGGGGTCGGCGGTCCTGGCCGGCGCCGTCGCGGCGGTGCCGGAGGCTTCCGGGCTGATCTGGGCAAATGCGGAAGCCGACGCGGCCATGCTCAGCGCCAGCAGAGCCGCCAGCGCGCCGCGGAACATCGTGATATTGCGTGCGGTCATGGGGCTCTCCTCAGAATCCGGCCTGCAGCGACAGGTATGCGCCGTTCTGCCGCTTGGGGTTGTAAATGGTGATGTCGCCCAGCGACACGTAGGCCAACGTGACCGACAGATTCTTGCTGGGGAACCAGGCCAGGAAGGCGTCGTAGTAGTCCTTCTCGTTGTCGGCGCTGAGGTTGCGCGGCTTCATGCGGTATTCGGCGCCGATGGCCAGCTTGCGGTTGATCAGGTAGGCCGCCGAGAATTCGCCCATGGGCTGGTAGCGGTCGTTCTTGTCGCCGCCGAAGCCGAGCAGGCCCATCTGGTTGGCCTTGGTCAGGCGCAACGTGGCGTTGAGCAGCACGCTTTGCTGCAGGAACAGCTTGGTGGCCGCGACGTAATAGTCGATGCCGCTGTCGCTGGCCGCGCCCAGCTGCTTGACGCTGGTGACCGCGCCCAGGCCGCCGATGCCGTTGTTGCGCTTGAACATGACGCCTGCGGCGATCTGCGGCATCCACTGGTCCTGGTTGTAGACGGCGTCGCCGGCCAGCTTGACCTTCACGCCGAAGATGTCCTGGGTGATCTTGAGGCTGTTGAGTGGCGCCAGGCTGCCGTAGAACTCCTGCTTGGCCGCAGAGAGCTCGACCCGGTCCATGATGCCCACGGCCACGCCATACGACTTGAGCGTGTAGTCCTGGGTGGTGACGTAGGTATAGTGCGCGCTGGCCCCGTAGCTGTCGCGCGAGCCGTAGCCGGTGATCAGCGCCCACGGCGTGAGACCGCCGCCGCCGGCGCCTTCGACCTGGATCACGCCGCCGGTGGCGGTGAGCTTGCCCAGGTCCGGCGCCCAGCGGTTGCGCTGTTCCGGTTCGACCGGATCCGGCCCCGCCTGCGCGCCTTGCATGACCTGCTCGGCCTTCTTTTCCTGCGCCGCGTTCCAGGCGCTCTGTTCGGCCGCGCTCATCGGCCCCGCGGCCTGCGCCATGGCCGGCGCCGCCAACACGACCAGGATCGTCCCGGCGGCCAGCGCGATGCTGCCCCTCTTGTGTGCTTGATGCATATTCCCCCCCTCTTGCTTGTTGCGACCGTATTGCTACGATCCGCTACGATCCATCACGCCTGCGGCATAGCATCCCCCCGGATGCGCCGCCGACGCTTTCCCCACAGTCACTTTTACTGATAGTGCGATTGTTTGTTGCGCGACGTCGCGTCAGACCGCGACGTTCTCCGATTGATCCAGCATCGCCGGCGCGCGCCAGCTTTGCATCCATTCCAGGAAGCGCTCGACCGGCATCGGCTTGCCCATGAAGTAACCCTGCCCCTGGTCGCAGCCCATCTGGCGCAGCAGGAACCATACCGCTTCGCTCTCCACGCCCTCGGCCACCACGCGCAGCCCCAGGTTGTGTCCGAGGTCGACGGTGGAGCGCACGATCTTGGCGTCGTCCTGGTCCTGCTCCATTTTCATGACGAAGGATTTGTCGATCTTCAGCTCATCGACCGGCAGGCTCTTGAGATAGGCCAGCGAGGAATAACCGGTGCCGAAATCGTCGATGCCCAGCGCAAAACCCATGCGCGACAGCCGCTCCAGCGTGTTCTGAGCGCGCGCCGGGTCGTCCATGATGGCGCTCTCGGTGATCTCCAGGCAGAACGACTCGGGCGACAGGCGATACGTGTTCAGGATGGTGGCGAAGGTGTTGGGCAGCTCCAGGTCCATCAGGTCGCGGGTGGACAGGTTGACCGAGAACTTCAGGTGGATGCCGCGTCCCTGCAGCTCACCGCACAGGCGCGCCGTCTTCTCCATCATCCAGGTCGTCAGCATGCGGATGAAACCGGTGGTTTCGGCGAAGGGAATGAAATTGTCGGGACCGATGAAGCCCTTCTCCGGATGCACCCAGCGCACCAGCGCCTCGGCCCCGATCACGCCGCCGGAAGCCAGGTTCAGCTTGGGCTGCAGGTACAGCATGAATTCGTCGCGCTCCAGCGCGCGGCGCAGCTCGGAGAGCAGCGACAGGCTTTCCTGGCTGGTCTTGTCGATGGCCGGGTCGTAGACCACCACGCCGCTGCCCTTGCGCTTGGCGGTGTACATCGCCACCTCGACGTGGCTCAACAGCTCGTCGCTGGTCTGCCCGTGGGCGGGGAAACCGGCCACGCCGATGCCCGCGCCCAGGTCCACGGTCTGCTCCTGCAGCGACAGCGGATGCTCCAGCGCGCGCAGCACGCGCATGGCCTGTTCCAACGCTTCGTCATGGTCGGCGCCGGGCAGCAGAATGGCGAATTCGTCGCCGCCCAGGCGCGCCACCTTGGCGTCCGGATGCTGCAGTTGCTCGACCAGGCGATGCGCCACCTGGCGCAGCAGGTCGTCGCCGAAGCTGTGGCCCAGCACATCATTGACCTGCTGGAACCGGTCCAGGTCCAGCATCAGGATATGGCAGGTGCCGTGCGGCACTTCGCGCGCGGCCGCGATCGCGGTCTTGAGCAAGTCGGCGAACTGGGCGCGGTTGGGCAAGTCGGTCAGGTGATCCTGGTACGCCAGGCGGGTGATCTTCAGTTCGCGGGTGGCGATCTCGGTGCGCATGTTCTCAAACGCGCCGGCCAGGCGGCCGATCTCGTCGCGGCGGCGGCGGATGTGCACGCCTTCGCTGTAGTCGCCGGCGCCCAAACGCTTGGCCACGGCCGCCAGCTCACGCAGCGGGCTGGTGATGCGGCGCGCCATCACGGCGCTGGCCAGGGCCGCCACCAGCACGCCGACGATGCTGATGGTCAGCAGGATCACCTGCAGCCGGTGGTAAGGCGCGACCGCTTCGCTCACCGAGCGCTGCAGCACCGCGACCGCTTCCTGCCCGCTGGAGGAGCGCGCCAGCGGCAAGGCCCGGGCGCGGTATTCGTTGCCGTAGATCTGCAGGTCGGCAATGCCCGCGCCCTTCATCGATGGCTGGCTGATTTCCTTGGTCAGCATGCCGGAGGCGTCCGGAGACAGCGTCGACACGTCAGCCGCCCAGCCGGTGGCGCCGCGGTTGCTGACCAGGATCGAGACCTGCAGCGAGGACAGCGCGCGCATGTCGGTGATCAGCTGGCGATCGACCGGGAAGCCCATGACGACCCAGGCGATGGTGACCGGCGCCTTGATCGGCACGGCCACGATCTGGAACAGGCTGTCGCCGACGATGACGTTGTCGGACGCGCCGTTCTCCGCCTCGGGCTTGCGGATCAGCTCCATGCTGCTGCGTTGCAGGTCGGTGTCGGGATATTCGAGGGTGGAGGCGCGGATCTGGCCGTCGGTGCCGATCAGCATCGCCATCGAGGCGCCGATGCGCGCGCCGTGATTGGCCAGTACCGAGTTGATGGTGTCGCGGTCGTCGGTGCCGATGGCCTGGCGAAATCCATAATCGGAAGCCAGCAGACGCGCGCCTTGAGTCAGCTTCTGGGCGTTCTGGTCCAGCAGGCGCACGAACACGCGCTGGCCGATGGCCAGCTCGTCGGTGATGGCGCTGCGCGCATTGCCGTCGATCGCCTTGCGGATGGCGGCGAAGCCGGCCAGCTGCACCACCACGATCAAGACGATGAACAGCGCGACGATCTTGCTTTCCAGACGATACAAACGCACCTGGCTACCCCGCTTCCTTGTTTATCCTAATGAATCCGAATACGTGACATACGTGACGCATGCCTTACAACGGCACCGCCTTGACGTTGAGCTTGACGGCGGCCCGGGCCTCTCCGCCCTGCACCTGCAACGGCTGTTCGAGCGCGGCTTCGTTCTGGGCCATGCGGAAATACCAGACCTTGAGCGTGTACTTGCCATTGCCCATGCCATCGAGCTTGACCGCGCCGCCACGGTCGGTGACGCCGAAGTACGGCGTGTTGACCACCTGCACGTAGGCCACCATCTGGTCGTGGATATTGCAGCCCAGCACCACGGTGCCTGCCTTGTCGAACACGATAGGCGTGCCGGGCGTGCCGGAGTACAGCTTCAGCTCGAAGGTCTTGGCCGGGGAAAAGGAGTAGACCTGGTGGCGCACCGAATCACGGTTGGGGAACAGGATGGGCGTACCCGTCTGCACCACGCTCACCAGCGGGAAAAAGGTCTTGTTCTTCTGCTCGATCTCGGTCTGGCGCAGCGCGTTGGCCGGTACCGGCGCACCCACCGGCTCGGCATACACCACGGCGTTGGGCACCGGTTGGCCGGCCGCGTCCAGCACCTCGACGGTGACCGCCGCGTGCGCCGCGCCGATGGCCAGCATGCCGGCCAATACCGCCGCCCCCTTGCGCCCGGTCAGGCTGATTATTGTGTGCCGCATGATCGATTCAATGAAAGTGTCGGAAGTGGGCGCCTGAGCGATGCGCCTGCTATTGATTTCCGTCCACTATACGGCAGGATGCAAGAAAGAAAATAAGGAAGTTTCTGAGTTGCCGCACAGCACTGCAGAGCTTGTGCGCGCCCCGTGCGCACAAGCTCTGATTTTCCCGGAATACGAGAGCCGGTGGGCGCCTCAGGCCGACGGCGCGTCTTTGCGCTGAGCCGTCAGGTAGCCGATCACGGCCGGCAGGATCTCCGGACGCACGCTACCGGCCGACAAGCCGCCGGGGCCGGTCAGCACGACCGCGTTGATCAGCGCCTTCAACATGCGCTGGATGACGAAGGTGGCCACGTCCAGGTCGGGCGTGGTGATGCTGCCGCGGTGCTTCTCCAGCACGCCGCGGATGGCATCGAAGAAGCGCTGGCGGATCTCGGTGGAGACCGGCAGGTTGTAGGCCGGGAATTCCTCTTCCAGGATGCGATTGAGCTCGGGCTCCACCAGGTGGGCCGCGACCAGGGCGTCGATCAGGGCCTCGAAGTCGCTTTGCAGCGAACCGGCGCCGTCGATGTGCGCCGCGACATCCTCGAACAGCGCCAGCATGCGCGTGACGTGACGTTCGCGCAGCGCGAAGATCAGCGCGTCCTTGTTGGGGAAATACTGGTACAGCGAGCCGACGCTGATGCCGGCCGACTCGGCCACCAGGTTGGTGTTGGTCTTGGCGTAGCCGCGCTCAACCAGCACGCGCGACATGGCGTCGAGGATGGTGTCGACCATGGCGCGCGAACGTGCCTGACGGGGTTCTTTACGGGGTTGCAGTTTCATTTTCAGCTTCAGTAAGGAATTCGCCGGTCTCCGACGCGAATTCGCAACATGAGTTATTGTTCGTATCTCAGAGTATAATACAAAAATGAGTTTTTACTCGCCAGCCACACGGCGGCATTATGCAGCAGACTCGCGTAAATCTTTGTAGGCCGCCGGAGATCCCCTCTCCGCCTGCTTCTGCGCCCGATCCTGCCACGCCCCGCCAAGCGAGATGAAACCGTAACAAGAGATTGCAAAAAAACTCGCATCGCCAAAATTTCATCGTGGAGAATTCTATGAAACGCATCACGTCGCCCGCCTTCCGGCCGCGGGCGATCGCTACTGTTGTCGCCATGATCGGTCTGCTGGGCTTGTCCGGCTGCGCCAGCTTCAGCGGCATCGGCAGCGACAAGAAGCCCGCGCAGGCTTCCGATTTTGCCACGCAACAGAGCTTGTCCAATCCGCAGCAACAAACTGCCGGCCAGTGGCCCGGCAGCGACTGGGTTCGCCAGTTCGGTGACGCCCAGCTTTCCGCGTTGATCGACGAAGCGCTGGCCTCCAGCCCCAACCTGCAGCAGGCCCAGGCGCGCATCGCCGCCGCCGGCGCGATGGCCGAGGCGCGCGGCGCGCCGCTGCTGCCCAACGTCAGCGCGGAAGCCTCATTCACCCGCAACCAGTTCTCGGCCACCACGATCTATCCGGAACCGTACGGCGGCAACTGGTACAACGAGAAGAAGGCCGGCATCAACATTGGCTACGAACTCGATCTGTGGAACAAGAACCACGCCGCCCTCGCACAGGCCATTTCCAGCGAGAAGGCGGCCGAAGCCAGCGAGCAGGAAGCCCGCCTGGCGTTGACCACCTCGATCGTCTCGGCCTACAGCCAGCTGGCCGCACAGTATGCGCTGCATGACATCCTCCAGCGCACCGTCGATCAGCGCGAGTCGCTGCAGAAGATCACCGCCGACCGCGTGCGCACCGGCCTGGATACCCAGATCGAACGCAACCAGTCGCGCAGCAGCAGCGCCGACGCACGCGCCCAGCTTGAACAAAGCGAAGGCCAGATCCTGCTGACCCGCCAGCAGCTCGGCGCACTGACCGGCAAGGGTCCCGACCGCGGCCTGCAACTGGTTGCGCCGCAGATGACACGCCTGACCACGCCGGCGCTGCCGGCCGACCTGCCGCTGAACCTGCTGGGCCGCCGCCCCGACATCGTCGCCGCACGCTGGCAGGTGGAAGCCGCCAGCCACGGCATCGACGTCGCCAAGGCGCGCTTCTATCCGGACATCAACCTGAGCGCGATGATCGGCTTCGATACGCTGATCAACAACAACCCATTCACCGCCGCCAGCAAGAGCATCGCCTACGGCCCGGCGATCTCGCTGCCGATCTTCGAGGGCGGCGCCCTGCGCGCCGGCCTGAAGGGCGAGTACGCGAACTACGACCTGGCCGTGGCGACCTACAACAAGACGCTCAACGACGCCTATGCCGATGTCGCGCGCCAGATCGCCTCGATCAACTCCACCGAGCGCCAGCTGCCGATTCGCCGCGAGGCGCTGGAAGCGGCCGAGCGCGCCTACGACCTGGCCCGCGAGCGCTATCGCATCGGCCTGGTGTCGCAGCTGACGCTGCTCTCGGCCGAGACCGGCGTGCTGGCCCAGCGCCAGGCCATGGTCAACCTGGAAGCGGCGCGCCGCGACCAGCAGGTGGCGCTGTACAAGGCGCTGGGCGGCGGCTTCGACGCCCAGCAGGCGGGCCTGGCGCTGAACGGCCAATCCGGACAGTCCACGCCCCGGCAACCCTGACCCCATGAAAACACCGCCTGCCGCCGGACTCTCATCCAATCCGGCCGGCGACAGGCGCGGCGGGCCGCGTGACAGCGGCGGCGCCCGACAATCGCTTACGAAAAATAAACGGAGTAATCCATGAGTGAAAGCACTACCCCCAACGCCGGCGCTCCCGCGCAGAATGCCAACGGCAAACCCGCCAACGGCAATGGAAACGGCAAACGCAAGCGCCAGTTGTTCCTGCTGACCCTGGTGCTGCTGATCATCGCCGTCGTCTGCTTCCTGTACTGGTTCCTGCACGCCCGCTTCTTCGAGGAAACCGACGACGCTTACGTCGGCGGCAATATCGTGCAGATCTCGGCCCAGGTCGGCGGCACCGTGACCTCGATCAAGGCCGACGACACCCAGATCGTCAAGGCCGGCCAGCAGCTGGTGACGCTGGACGCTGCCGACACCAGGCTGGCGCTGTCGCAAGCCGAGGCCGCGCTGGCCCAGGCCGTGCGCCAGACCCGCCAGCTGTTCCTGAACAACGACACGCTGGCCGCCAACGTCGCCGCGGCCGAATCCAACCTGGCGCGCGCCAAGGACGACATGCAGCGCCGTCAGGCCGGCCTGGCCTCGGGCGCAGTCTCGCAGGAGGATGTCTCGCACGCGCGCGACGCCTTGAAGAGCGCCACCGCCGCACTCGACCAGACCCGCGCCGCCGCCGCCGCCAACCGCGCGCTGACCGACCACACCAGCGTCACCGAGCACCCCAACGTGCTGCAGGCCGCCACCGCCGTGCGCAACGCCTACCTGAACTACGCCCGCGTCAATATCGTGGCGCCGGTCTCGGGCTTCGTCTCCAAGCGCTCGGTGCAGGTCGGTCAGCGCATCGCCGCCGGCAGCCCGCTGATGGCCATCGTGCCGCTGGAACAGATCTGGATCGACGCCAACTTCAAGGAAGGCCAGCTGAAGCACATCCGCATCGGCCAGCCGGTCGAAGTGGTGGCGGACGTCTACGGCTCTGACGTGAAGTACAAGGGCACCATCATCGGCTTCTCGGCCGGTACCGGCGGCGCCTTCTCGCTGCTGCCGGCGCAGAACGCCACCGGCAACTGGATCAAGGTGGTGCAGCGCGTGCCGGTGCGCATCGCGCTGGATCCTGAGCAGGTGCGTGCGCATCCGCTGCGCATCGGCCTGTCCACCACCGCCACCGTCGACATCCACGGCGACGGCAAGCAGCTTGAAGCCGTGCAGACCGACTACCAGACCAAGGTCTACGAAGACCTGGGCAAGCAGGCTGACGCCATCGTCGAGCGCATCATCAGCGACAACGCCAGCGGCCTGCCGCCGAAGAAGAAAGCAGCCGCGCCGGTGGCTGTGCCGCATACCTGATCGGCCGTGCCAAACGGATACTGTCATGGCCAATAGCCCTACTACTCCCTACGCGCCGCCACCGCCCCTGACCGGCGCCAGCCTGGTGCTGGGCACGCTGTCGGTGTCGCTGGCGGTGTTCATGAACGTGCTCGACTCGTCGATCGCGAACGTGGCCATCCCCACGATCTCGGGCAACCTCGGCGTCTCCGTCGACGAAGGCACGTGGGTGATCACCTCCTTCGCGGCGGCCAATGCGATCTCCATCCCGCTGACCGGCTGGCTCACCCAGCGACTGGGCGCGGTGCGCCTGTTCGTCACCTCGGTGCTGCTGTTCGTGCTGGCGTCCTGGCTGTGCGGGCTGGCGCCCACCCTGCCCATCCTGCTGGCCGCGCGCGTGCTGCAAGGCCTGGTGGCAGGACCGATGGTGCCACTGTCGCAGTCGCTGCTGCTGGGCGCTTATCCGAAGTCGAAATCCTCGTTCGCGCTCGCGCTATGGGGCATGACGGCGGTGGTGGCTCCGGTGGCCGGCCCGGCCTTGGGCGGCTGGATCACCGACAGCTACACCTGGCCGTGGATCTTCTACATCAACATCCCGGTGGGCCTGATCGCGGCCGGCGTCACGCTGGCGATCTACCGCTCGCGCGAGACGCCCACGCACAAGCTGCCGATCGACAAGATCGGGCTGGCGCTGCTGGTGACCTGGGTGGCGGCCTTCCAGATCATGCTCGATAAGGGCAAGGACCTGGATTGGTTCTCCTCGCCCACCATCGTCACGCTGGGCATCATCGCTGCGATCGCCTTCGCCTACTTCGTGGTGTGGGAGCTCAACAACGACCATCCGGTGGTGGACCTGCGCCTGTTCGGCCGGCGCAATTTCGCCGGCGGCACCATCGCGATCTCGATCGGTTACGGCGTGTTCTTCGGCAACCTGGTGATCCTGCCGCAGTGGCTGCAGCAATACCTCGGCTACCGCTCCATCGACTCCGGGCTGTCGACCGCGCCGATCGGTATCTTTGCGGTGATCCTGATGCCGCTGATCGGGCGTTTCCTGCCGATGGTGGACGCCCGCAAGGTGGCCACCGCCTCCTTCATCGGCTTCGCCTTCGTGTTCTGGCTGCGCTCGCATTACAACCTGGACGTGGACCAGGTGACGGTGATCCTGCCCACGCTACTGCAGGGCATCCCGACGGCGATGTTCTTCGTGCCGCTCACGGTGCTGCTGCTGTCGGGCCTGCCGCCGGAGCGCATCCCGGCCGCCGCCGGCCTGTCGTCCTTCGTGCGCGTGTTCTGCGGCGCGGTGGGCACCTCGATCTCGACCACCGCGTGGAACAACCGCACCATCATGCACCACGCGCAGCTGACCGAGCACGCCACGCCTTACAGCCCCTGGCTGCAACAGACCTTCAGCAACATCAGCAGCGTGCTGGGCCTGAACCAGGAGCAGACCGCCGGCATGGTGGAGCGCACCATCACCTTTCAGGCGGCGATGCTGGGCATCAACGACATCTTCTATGTGTCGGCGGTAATCTTCCTGGTGATCATCCCGCTGATCTGGATCATCAAGCCCTCCAAGGGCGGCGCCGGCGCAGCGGAGGCCTCGGCCGCGCACTGAGCATCCAAACAGTTTCACCGCGCCAATGAAAAAGCGCCGGTCCTTGCGGATCGGCGCTTTTTTCTTGCCCGGCGACCGGCGACACTCAGCCCGCCAGCACCTTGTGGTGGAAGCGGATGTGATCTTCCATGAAGGTGGAGATGAAGTAGTAGCCGTGGTCGTAGCCCTCATGCCGGCGCAAGGTCAGCGGCTGCGAGGCGGCCTTGCAGGCAGCCTCGAACTCCTCCGGCAACAGTTGCTCGGCGAGGAATTTGTCGGACAGGCCCTGGTCGATCAGGATGCCCTGCGGATACGGCGAACGCAGGCCGCGCATCAGTTCGCTGGCGTCATACTGCTTCCACGCCTCGCGATCCGCGCCCAGGTAGTTGCCGAAGGCCTTGTGCCCCCACGGGCACTTGGTCGGCGCGGCGATCGGCGCGAACGCCGAAACCGAGCGATAGATGTCGCGATTGCGCAGCGCCAGTGTCAGCGCGCCGTGGCCACCCATCGAGTGGCCGAAGATGCCGATGCGTTGCGGGTCTGCCGGGAATTCGCGCAGCACCGCTTCGCGCAGGCAATGCACCACGTAGGAGTACATGCGGTAGTTCTTCTCCCACGGCGGCTGGATGGCGTCAACGTAAAAGCCGGCGCCCACGCCAAAGTCCCAGCTGTCGCTCTCGCCTTCGATGTTGGCGCCGCGCGGGCTGGTGTCGGGCGCCACCAGGATGATGCCCAGCTCGGCCGCCACACGCTGCGCGCCGGCCTTGATCATGAAGGTTTCTTCGGTGCAGGTCAGGCCGGCCAGGTAGAACAGCACCGGCAGTTTGGCGCCGGCCTTGGCCTGCGGCGGCACGAAGACCGAGAAGCGCATTGGCAGGCCGATCTCGGCCGACTCATGACGGTAATAGCCTTGGACGCCGCCAAAGCAGGCGTGTTCGCTGATGGTTTCCAGCATGCTCTCTCCTTTTCTCAACATCCGGCCTGCAGGCCAACGCCACCGACGCCCAAGCGCTTGCCCGCGAGCGATCGCGCTACCAAGCTTGCTCTTGTCTTCATAGGACGTTGTCCTTTCTCAATAGTGGGTGGATCGACGCCGATTACTAACGCGCTGATGCCGACCTGAAACAGGCCGGTATTATCGCATTGCAAACACAAGCCCGCCGACCGGGCCGCGCAAGCCGCGCCTGAAAATCTTTCCGCGCGTCATGAAATCCTTGGCGACCTGCGCGCAAGCACGGCATTTCCCGTCGGACGATAATGACAAAGCCCGCCGCTTGCGGTAATGTTCAACCAAATAAAAGTATCCGGCAGCACGTATCCAGGAAGCACTCAAAGTTACGTTTTTTGCTGCATGGGAGGCGTATCACACTCAAGGTTTTCGCAACCGGGCCGTTACCCTGTGACGCAGCGTCCGCTTCGGGCGCGCAGCCGGTGGATCGATATCGTGTCCGGCTGCATCGGCGGTGTCAACAGGGGTTGCTGCAGCAGCCTTGTCAGCGCAAACATCGGGCGTGCCAACGGCCATCCTCCTCGATGCAAGCCGGGCGTGGACAGAAAACAGACAGACGCATGCTGTCCGTTAGATAAAGACCAACAAAAACCATCTGGCTGGACGGATAGTGGCATACTGCCAATTTGCTTGCCTCAAATTGACGGTGGCGACGTAACTTGAACGTAAGTACGTTGCCGTACCGCAAGCCGGCGACAAATCGCGAGTGCGCGCTGTCGAAATGAGCATCCGGCGTGTGCCGGAAGTACAGGGGCTGCGGCGGGGAGCTGCATGGCGACATGGTCTTGACAGGTTTTTGCGATATTCGTCTACATGGGAAAACAGAATAAAACGGCCGGACGTGCGGGCTACACCCTCAAGACCCTGTTGCTGTTCGTCGCGTTCGTCGGCTCGTTCATCGTCATCCAGACCTGGTGGGAAGTCCGCCAGGATCGCCTGCTCACCATCGACGCCGAAAAGACCAGCTCCATGGTGGCCGTGCGCAGCGTGCAGGAGCACGCCGAGCGCGCTTTCCGCAGCCTCGACAACATCCTGCTGGCCAGCTCCGACGCGATCCGCAATTCCGACCGTGACCTGACCCAGGACGACCAGGCGCTCTATCAGCTGCTGAGCAGCCAGAAGCAGCGCCAGCAAGCCATCCTCGCCATACGCTACGTCGACCGCAACGGCGTGACGCGCGCCAGCTCGCTGCGTCCGATGGACCAGGAAACCGTGCCGGAAGACCAGAACCTGAAATACATCGACCGCAACCCGGCGCGCCCGCGCCTGTTCGTCGGCCGCCTCATGCGCAGCCGCAGCAACCAGGAGCTGGTGCTGCCGGTGGCCATGAACCTGTATGACCGCACCGCCCATCCGGCCGGCATGCTGGTGGCCGAGCTGCGCGCCGCGCACTTCTTCGACTTCTACAAGCGCATCACCAACTATGAGGCGATCGTCTCGCTGCGCAGCGAAGACGGCTCGATGATGATCCGCTCGCCCTTCGAGGAACGCTGGCTCAATACCAGCATGGCCGACGCCAAGAGCATGGCGCGCATCCGCAGCGGCGCGGAGGAAGGCGGTTTCGAGGAAAACTCCTATCTCACCGGCGAACAGCTGCTGTTCACCTACAAGCGCCTGCAGGACTGGCCGATGGTGGTGGTCTACGCGCGCCGCATGAGCGATGTGCTGGCGCCGTGGCGCAGCCGCACCGAGAACCGCATTCTGCTGACCACCGGCATCCTCGGGTTCATCCTGATTGCGCTGATCTCTTTCCTGGTCTATTACCGCTACCAGCGTCGCCTGGACAACGCGCTGACCGTCAGCGAATACCGTTATCGCAAGCTCTACGAGGAAGGCACAGACCCCATCGTGCTGATCTCGGCCGACCTTCGTTATCTCGACTGCAACGTCGCCGCGGTGCGCTTCTTCGGCGTGCCGGACAAAGAGCGCATCATCGGCCGCAAGGTCGGCCTGTTCTCGCGCCAGAAATCGGTGCACATCGAGCAGCCCGACATTGACGAGCTGGTCGCCAAGGCGCTGGCCGGGCAACCGCAGCAGTTCGAGTGGGTGACGGTGCGCCGCAACAAGATCATCTATACCGACGTCACCCTGAACCGCGCCGAGCTGGACCGCGGCTACGCGATCTTCGCCATCCTGCGCGACATCAGCGCCCGCAAGCGCGCCGAGCTGCTGCAAAGCGAACAGAATCGCGTGCTGCACATGGTGATGGCAGATGAAGACCTGGACACCATCCTCTCCGAAATCGTCTCCTTCGCCGACTCGCAGGTGCCCTACAGCGCCTGCTGCGTGCTGCTGGTCAACGACCAGGCCACGCACTTCACCTCCATCCTGAGCCATCGCCATCCGGAAAGCCTGCTGCGCCAGATGCAGGGCATGGCGATCCGCCACGGCAACGGCGTGGGCGCCGAGGCCGCGCTGCGCCGCGCGCCGTGCATCGTCACCGACATTGCGCGCGACCCGATGGTGGAGCACCTGCGCCCCCTGATCGACGCCGAGGTCTACCCTTCCTGCGGCGCCTGGCCCATCATCGGCAAGGAAGGCCAGCTGCTGGGTGTGTTCTCCGCCCTGCTCAAGGAAAACCAGGCGCCCAGCACCGAATATTTGCAGCTGGCCAACATCGCCGCCGACCTCGCCAGCGTGGCCATTGAAAGTCGCCGCGCCGACGAGCGCATCCGCCACCTGGCGCACTACGACGAGCTGACCGGCCTGCCCAACCGTTTTCTGTGCACCCAGCACGTATCCAACGCGATCACCCATGCCGAGCACCGCGACGGCATGGTGGCGGTGTTCCTGCTCGACCTGGATCGCTTCAAGAACATCAACGACACTTTCGGCCACGAGACCGGCGAGGCGGTGCTGCAGGAAATCGCTCAGCGCTTCCGCAACAGCCTGCGCGAACTTGACATTCTGGCGCGCGTGGGCGGCGACGAATTCATCGTGCTGGTGGACGACTTCGACGATCCGTTGCAATTGGGCGAGATCGCCCAGAAACTGCTGGCCGAAGCGCGCAAACCCTTCATCATTGACGGCCAGGAAGCCACGCTCTCCGCCAGTATCGGCATCGCCACTTACCCCGGCGACGGAGGCAACGCGCAGGCGCTGATCAAGAACGCAGACATCGCGATGTACCGCGCCAAGCATCACGGCAAGGACGACTACCGCTTCTTCTCCGACGAGATCAACACCAACACGGTGGAGCGCATCGCGCTGGAGTCCGAGCTGCGGCGCGCCATCGAGCGCAGCGAATTCGTGGTGCATTACCAGCCCAAGATCAACCTGGCCAGCGCGCGCATCGTCGGCGCCGAGGCACTGGTGCGCTGGCAACACCCGGTGCGCGGCCTGCTGCCGCCCGGGGAATTCATTACCCTGGCCGAGGAGACCCGCCTGATCGAGCAGATCGGCCTGGCCGTGCTGGACGTGGCGTGTCGCGACATGGGGCAGTTGTTGGCCCGCGGGCTGGAGTTCGGCCGCGTGTCGATCAACCTGACCGGCAGCCAGTTCGGCGACGAGAACCTGCTGGAAGACATCAAGCGCGTGGTCGAGAACCACGGCACGCCGCCGACCTGCCTGGAATTTGAAATCACCGAGAGCATGGTGATGCACAACCGCGACCAGGCCATCGCCATCATGGACGGCATCCGCGCCGAGGGCTTCACCATCTCGATCGACGACTTCGGCACCGGTTACTCCTCGCTGGCTTACCTGAAACGTTTCCCGGTCAACACGCTGAAGATCGACAAGTCCTTCATCAACGACATCCCGGACGATCCGAACGGCAGCGCCATCGTGCAGGCCATCATTGCCATGGGCCACGCGCTGAACCTGAAGGTGGTCACCGAGGGCGTGGAAACCGAAAAGCAGCTCAAGGCGCTGCGCGAGTTCGGCTCCGACGAATACCAGGGCTATTACTTCAGCAAGCCGGTGCCTTATGCGCAGTTCCTGCAGTTGCTGCTGCAGCAGCATGCGCCGCAGGTGACGGAAGAAGATGCCCGGCCCTTGCTGCAGGCGGGCAGCAAGCTGCTGTAAGGCGTTGCGGCGGGAAACGTGGAATACTTGGGCGGACATCACGCAAGGATCGCCATCATGCCGCGTTCACCATCCCATCTCCTGCTTCGCGCTGCGCTGCTGAGCGTAGCGACACTGCTTGCCAACCCCGCCGTCCACGCGCAAGCGAACGCCGACACCGTGGAGCTGCCGCTGATCTCCGGCTGGTACGAAGGCAAACCGGTGCGCTACGTGACCACGGACGTATCGGACCAGAAAGCCGCGGCCGAGATGCAGGCCAACTACGTCCCGCGCCTGGCCAACGCCATCCTGCCGCAGCCGGCCTCGCCGGGCGGCAAAAGCGCGGTGGAACGCATCTATTCCTTCGTCAACTTCCGCCAGGGCGGCGTGCTGCCCTCGGTGCCCAATCCCACCGGCAGCGGCAACGCCGATCCCAACTACTCGCCGTTGTGGCAGGTGCACCGGGTGATCTGGCAAGCGGGCAGGACGCCGCGCCTGTTGACCTCGGAAGAGCAAATCCTCGCCGCCGAAGAAGGCGGAGACGTGAAGATCGAGAAGACCGGCATCATCGTCAATTGCCCGGTGGTCATTTCCGAATTCGGCAGCCTGCCGGGCATTCACGTCAGGCCGGGCGGCAGCGCGCAACGCTGACGCCGTTGACCGGCGGCGTTATCTGGACGTCAGCCGGTCCACCTTGTAGAGCGCCGGGAACAGGCGCATCCACAGCAGCACGATGCAGATGGTGCCGATACCGCCGATCAGCACTGCCGGCACCGCGCCGAACCAGGCGGCGGTCAGCCCCGACTCGAACTCCCCCAGCTGGTTGGACGTGCCGATGAAGACCGAATTGACGGCCGAGACGCGGCCGCGCATGTCGTCCGGCGTCTCCAATTGAACGAAGGATGAACGCACCACCACGCTGATCATGTCGGACGCGCCCAGCACCACCAGCGCCAGCAAGGAGATCGCGAACGAAGTCGACAAGCCGAACACGATGGTGGCCAGGCCGAACACCCCGACCGCGATGAACATGGTGCGCCCCACCCGGCCGCCCAGCGGATTGCGCGCTAGGAACAGCGCCACCGCCAGCGCGCCCACAGCCGGCGCCGAGCGCAACAGGCCGAGGCCGGCCGAATCGGTATGAAGAATGTCGTGCGCATACACCGGCAGCAAGGCGGTGGCGCCGCCCAGCAGCACCGCGAACATGTCCAGCGAGATGGCGCCGAAGATGGCCGGCTTGCTGCGGATGAACGCCAGGCCGGCGAACACCGAAGACAAGCTGGCGCCGGTCGGCTTGCCCGGCGCGGCCGCCGCCTGCGGCGGTCGCTTGATCAGCGTCAGCAGCAGGCTGCAGACGGCGAACAGCACGCAGCTGCTGGCATACACCACGGCCGGGCCGGCCACGTACAGGAAACCGCCCACCGCCGGGCCGATGATGATGGCGAACTGCGTCGCCGAGGCCGATCCGGCAACGGCGCGCGGCAGCAACGCCGGCGGCATCAGGCTTGGCAACATGGCCGACATGGTGGGCTTGGAAAAGGCGCGTCCGGCGCCGATGATGAACACGATGGCGAAGATGATCTCGCGATTGAGCCAGCCGCCGATGCTGCCCAGCGCCAGCAACGCGGCCGCCAACGCCTCCACCAGCGCCGAGACGCGGGCGACGTTACGGCGGTCGTGCTTGTCGGCGACGTGCCCGACCACGAACACCAGGAACAGCGACGGGATGAACTGCACCAGGCCGACGATGCCAAGGTCGAAGGCGCTGTGCGTGAGCTGGTAGACCTGCCAGCCGACGGCGACGATCTGCATCTGCAATGCGATGGTGGAGGCCACGCTGGCGCACCAGAACAGCTTGAACGGCGTGTGATGGCGCAAGGGCCGGCTGTCCGGCGACGGCGCCGGGGCGGAAGAGGAAGTGGATGACATGAGCGGTAAGGCGTAAGAAAGACGTTATTGGCGTTTTATGGATCGTTATTGGCGTTGCTGCGTGTCGGCGGCAGCCGGTTCCCGGTTGGCGCCGAACGTTCAGGCGCGCTCTCGCGCCGCCCCGGCCGCGCCCTGCAATGCAGCGCCGGCGCGGATATACTACCCGATCCCGCCGCGGTCTTCCGGGCCGCACCGGCAGCCGGCTGCCGACAACAACAAGGAGAGAATTCCATGCAGTATCGCCAACTCGGCCGCACCGACGCCAAGGTCAGCCTGATCACTCTGGGCACCATGACCTGGGGCGAGCAAAACACCGAGGCCGACGCGCATTCCCAACTCGACTATGCAGTCGAACGCGGCATCAACCTGATCGACGCCGCCGAGATGTATCCGGTGCCGCCGCGCCCCGAGACCCAGGGCCTGACCGAGCGCTACCTCGGCACCTGGCTGAAGAAGTCCGGCAAGCGCGGCAACCTGCTGGTCGCCACCAAATGCACCGGCCCGGCACGCAAGCCGCACAACCCGCGCCATGTGCGCGGCGGCATCAACAATCTCGACCGCAAGGGCCTGACCGATGCGCTCAACGGCAGCCTGGAGCGCCTGCAGCAGGACTACGTGGACCTGTACCAGCTGCACTGGCCGGACCGCAGCGTGAACAGCTTCGGCGACCTCGGCTACCAGCACGTGGCCGACGAAACCACCGTACCCATCGATGAAACGCTGAAGGTGCTCTCAGAGTTCGTGAAGGCCGGCAAGATCCGCTACATCGGCCTGTCCAACGAAACCTCATGGGGCGTGGCGCAGTTCCTGCGCGCGGCCGAGCAGCACGGACTGGAACGCGTGGTCTCGATCCAGAATCCGTACAGCCTGCTCAACCGCACCTTCGAGGTCAACCTGGCCGAGTTCGCCCAGCGCGAACAGGTTGGCCTGCTGGCCTACTCGCCGCTGGCCTTCGGCATGTTGAGCGGCAAATACCTGAACGGCGCGCGCCCGGAAGGCGGCCGCCTGACGCTGTTCGAACGCTTCAAGCGCTACACCAATCCGCAGGCAGAGCACGCCACCGCGCAGTATGTGGCGCTGGCCAGGCAGCACGGCCTGGATCCGGCGCAGATGGCGCTGGCCTGGGTCAACAGCCGCCCCTTCGTGACCGCTAACATCATCGGCGCCACCACGCTGGAACAGCTGCGCAGCAATATCGACAGCGTGAACGTGAAGCTCTCCGAGGAAGTGCTCGCCGGCATCGAGGCGATCCACAAGAGCCAGCCCAATCCTGCACCCTGATTGAGGGAGCGGCATCGGCGGCCGTATCGGCGGCTCAAACAAAAACCGGCCCTCGGGCCGGTTTTTTTATGGGCGCGCAAAAAGGCTTCAGTCGCCTGCGCTCTCGGTTGCGACGGCGGCCTGCGCCTCCTCCTTGCGCGCGCCGTAGCGCTGCGCCAGCACCGCGCAGACCATCAGCTGCAGCTGGTGGAACAGCATCACCGGTAGCAGCACCATGCCGATGGCGCCGCTGGAGAACAGCACCTTGGCCATCGGCACACCCGAGGCCAGGCTCTTTTTGGAGCCGCAGAACACGATGGTGATCTCGTCCTCCTTGTTGAAGCCGAGCCGGCGACTGCCCCAGGTGGTGATGAACATGATCAGTGCCAGCAGCACGGCGTTGATCACCAGCACCGACACCAGCATGCTGACCGGCACCTGGCTCCACAGCCCCTGCACCACCGCTTCGCTGAAGGCGACGTAGACCACCAGCAGGATGGAGCTCTGGTCGACGAACTTGAGCCAGGACTTGTTGCGTTCGATCCAGCGGCCGATCCAGGGTCGCGCGACCTGACCGGCCACGAAGGGCAGCAACAGCTGGTAGACGATCTTCAGGATGGAGTCCAGCGAGGCGTGTCCCTCGCCGCCATGCGCCACCACCAGCACGCCCACCAGCAAGGGCGTGAGGAAGATGCCCAGCAGGTTGGAGGCCGAGGCCGCGCAAATCGCCGCCGGCACGTTGCCGCGCGCCACCGAGGTAAAGGCAATCGAGGATTGGACGGTGGACGGCAGCACGCACAGGAACAGCAGGCCGAGATACAGCTCGGGCGTGATGAACTGGGTGAGCACCGGCTTCAACGCCAGGCCGATCAGCGGGAACACGGCGAAGGTACACAGCAGCACGGTGACGTGCAGCTTCCAGTGCGTGAAGCCGGCCACCACCGCCTCGCGCGAGAGCTTGGCGCCGTGCATGAAGAACAGCAGGCCGATCATGAAGGTGGTGAGCCCGTCGAAGGCGACGGCCACGTCGCCGGTACAGGGCAATACGGAAGCTGTCGCCACCACGGCGATCAGCAGCAAGGTCATGTTGTCGGGAAGGAAGCGCGGACGTGCCATGGCGTTGTCTTTTTTAAGGTCGGTCTTGATGTGATGAAGATCGGGCGCGGCCGGGCCGCTCCGAAAAACCGACATTCTACGTGACTCGCGCCCACGCTGCGGCAGTTCTGCACCGCCGCCGGTTTGGCCTGCGCGGCCGGTCAAACCTTCTTGACGAACTCGGTCTTCAAGCCCATGGAGCCGAAGCCGTCGATCTTGCAGTCGATGTCGTGGTCGCCGTCGACCAGGCGGATATTCTTGACCTTGGTGCCGATCTTGACCACACCGCCGCCGCCCTTGAGCTTGAGGTCCTTGATCACGGTGACGGTGTCGCCGTCCTGCAGCACATTGCCGGCAGCGTCGCGCCAGACGCGCGCTTCCTCGGCGGCGGGCGCCTGCGCGGCGGTCCATTCGTGCGCGCACTCGGGGCAGACGAACATGCCGGCGTCCTCATAGGTGAATTCGGACCGGCATTGGGGGCAAGAAGGCAAGGCGCTCATGGGTAATCCTGACAATGGAGAAAGTGGAGGAGAAAAAAGCAGCGGATTGTACCGGCCGCCATCGCGTCCGACCATGATCCTGCGCAGGCCCGGCAAGAAAAAACGGCAGGCTTCCTGCGAAAACCTGCCGTTTGGATATCGGTTCCACCCGCCTTACCAGAGCCAGAACATCAGCAGCCAGGCGTAGTTGACCAGCGCCAGGCCACCGATCACCGGCAGCACCGTGATCAGGCGCAGCGCCCACGATCCGGTGTGGCGCGCGATCACTTTCCAGCCCAGCCACAGGCTCCACAGCGTCATTACCGACAACAGCGCGGCACGCACATCGTTGGCCCAGTACACCGGCCAGTGCTCGGCGCGCAGCAGGCTGATGGTGGTGGCCGAGAGGCCGACGAAGACGCCGCAACCGGCCAGCGGAATCAGCGCCTGCACCAGGTGATTGAAGCGGCTCCACTCCCACTTGCCCAGCAGGCGTGTGGCCAGCGCGAACATCAGCGCCACGCCGGTGCCAAGTACCAAACCGGTGGTCATGATGTAGCCGACCACCATGGCGCCGTCCAGCCAGGTGAAGACATCGCTCTGCTGCGGGTAATTGGTCAACAGCCACCACGGCGCCTGAGTGCCGAAGGGCCACATGATGTCGCGATCGATCAGCCAGGTGGCGATCTCCTGCTTGACGGCGATGAACCAGGGGCTAACGGTCCAGTGGAAGGCGCCGATGGCAATGCCCAGCAGACCATACAGCACCAGCACGCTTTCCCACAGGTTGTTCTGGGTTTTGCCGAACTTGACCACTTCCACCGCCGGCGGGCGGAAGGTCAATGCAATGGCGTCGCGATGGCCGGCGCAGCGGCCGCACATATGGCAGTCGGACGCGCCCTTCATGTTGCGCAGGGGCACGAGAGGCGCGCAGTTGACCGGGATGATCTTGTGTTCGGAATGGTAGGAGACGCGCCAGGCGTCTTCGTTGACCTTGTAGTGCAGCGGCGCCAGCTTGGCCAGCAGGCCGAACACGCCATTGACCGGGCACAGGTACTTGCACCAGACGCGCTTGTCGCGACCGTACAGGTAGCCGACGATCATGGCGCCGACGGTAGAGCCGCCCAGCACCAGCAGCACCGCCTTGGGATACTGATAGACGCTGACCATCTGGCCGTACACCGTGGTGAGGGCGAAGGCCACGAACGGCCAGCCGCCCCAGCGCATCCACTTGGGAATGGCACGGCCGCGTCCATGCTTGCTGGCGAACTCGGTGAGCGCACCTTCCGGGCACAGCACACCGCACCACACGCGCCCCATCAGCACCATGCTGACCAGGACGAAAGGCCACCAGATGCCCCAGAAGGCAAACTGGGCGATCAGCGTGATATTGGACCAGAGGTGGGCGGTTTCGTCGGGCAGCGGCAGGAACACCGGCACCAGGATCAGGAAGGCGTAAACCGCCACCACGATCCACTGCAATGCGCGGATGGATGCGCCGTTGCGACGCATCCAGTCGCCCGTACGCGAGAGCAGGGTCGGCGATTGCGTACTGGTATTCATCACTCGGGCTGGCTCAGACTGCTTCTTGCCTCTTCAGCTGAGGCTTCGGCTTACGATAAAGCGCCGAGCATACCACAACCCAATACACCGCATAGACGATCACCGACAGCAACGCCGGACGCGCGCGGTAACCGGTCAGCGTGGAGATCAGGCTGCCCAGCGTGGAGGAGTCATCCAGCAGGCCCGAGGTGTCCCACACCGGCGCGGTCAGGGTCATGGTCCAGTCGGCGGAGGCCAGCGCGTCGGAGCTTTCCAGCAGCACGTCGAACAGCTTTTCGACGCCGGTCACCAGCAGACCGGCGGCCAGCAGCAGCAGGATCACTTCGGTAACCTGGAAGAAACGGCGCCAGGAGAAGATCTTGCCGCCCAGCTGCAGGATGTAGAAAGTCAGGAAGGCCAGGCCGAACCCGATCACCCCGGCCAGGATCAGCGAACCGGTGCTGGCGTCCTGCTGGCCCAACCCGATGCCGTACAGGAACACGGCGGTCTCGCTGCCCTCGCGCGCGATGGCCAGCGCCACCAGCACGAACACGCCCCACCAGCTACCGCTGTCCACGCTGGCCTGCATGGAGCTTTCCATGTCTTTCTTGAGCGTACGCCCATGCTTGCGCATCCAGAACACCATCTGCACGATCAGCACGGCGGCAATCAACACGATGGCTATCTGGAAGTAGGTCTGGGCGTCGCCCGACAGCAATTCCGAGAAGCCCAGCAGTGCAGCGCCCAGTGCAGCAGCCAGCAGCACGCCGGCGACCACGCCGCTCCACAGGTAAGGCAAGCCGCGTCGTGCGCTGGCATCGCCGTTTTTCAGCCAGGCGTACAGAATCCCGACCACCAGAAGCGCCTCGACGCTCTCGCGCCAGACGATGAACATGACCTGTCCCATTGAAGTCCTTCCCTTGCAAAGCTTGTTTGATTCAAACCATCCGGCCCGCCTCAAGCGGCGCCGGGCGACGCTTGTGCTCCTCGCGTCCCGCGCATCGGCGTGTGCCGCCTCTTGTGTGCTGCCGCATCCGGGCGCGATCCGGTGCGGCATCAGCATCCTCCGTTAGGGCCATCGGTATGCGCCCCGGTGCAGTCACCCGCTTATTTGGCGACGATCACACCTTGTGGCATGTTCAGGTGAAAGTCGTCGAAGAACTTGTACTCGCCCGGACGCAGCGGAGCGATCACCACGAAGGACTGGGCGCCGGGCGCCAGCACCTTTTCCTTGCGCAGCTCGATACTCTCGAACTCGGCGGCGGACTTGCCGATGTTGTGGATCTCGATCTTGATGCGCTGGCCGGACGGCACTTCGATGCGCGGCGGGATCAGCTTGCCGTCCTGCATTTCCAGCTTGAAGGTCGCCAGCTCGGCGGCCGAGGCCAGCGAAGCGCCCGCCAGCAGCGCTGCTGCCAGCGTCAGTCGCACCAATCGTGCTTTGGGTAAGAACATGGACTCTCCGGTACTCAGAAAAAGGAAACCGGCTGCGCTGAAGAAGAGGCTCCAGCCAGCCGGCGTTCACACTGCGTGATCAGGCGATGCCAGCGCATGGGGAGACACGGCCTCCTCACGCCGGCAGGCGGATCAGTAACCGCCCTTCTTGCCGATGCCGGCGAAGGTGAAGTCGTAGGTCAGCTCGAAGGTCTTGAACCACGGGCCCACACCGGTTTCCTTGTCGACGTGACGGCCGAAGTGCGCGTGCTCGTTGGCTTGCGGCGAGGAGATGGTCAGCTTCAGCTTGTACTTGCCCGGGCCTTCCAGCTTGACGTTGTCGCCGTAGTGCGGACCGTCGTTGGCCACCATCGGCATCATGTCGCCCTTGATGGTCTTGGTCGAACCGGCCTTGGTCAGTTCGTATTTGATGACCAGGTAAGGCATCCAGTCGCCTTCGGCGAAACCGTTGGGGTTCTTGGCCACGGCGCGGATGTCGGCTTCCAGGTGGATGTCGGACTTCGCGGCGTCGAGCATCATGCCTTCCGGTTCCATCTTCACAGGCTGCAGATAGACGGCGTTGACTTCGAAGCCGTTCTGGATCTGCGGCTTGCCGATCGGGTATTCGGCAGCCATGGCGACACCGGCGGTGCATGCCATCAATGCTGCTGCGACGGCGAGTTTTTTGATACCAATCATCTTTGAGTTCTCCTGGTCGATCAAATGATAATGATTAGCATTAAGTGTAACATCATTTGATACCCTGGGCACACCCTTGGCGCGGATTGGGACCTACTATGAAAAAAGCTCCCTGCGGGGAGCTTTTTTCGAGCCGAGGAAAGAAAAAAATCAGAACTCTTCCAGATCCATTTCCAGTTTCTTCACGTTGCCTCCATCAGCCGCAATGCGCGCGGTCTTGGGGGTGACGTCCACTGCCTTGCGCGTCACCGGAGCAGCGACGACCTTGGCCGGCGCCGGCAGGCGGCCTTCCAGCTTGAACACGCTGACCACCTGCTCCAGCGTCTCGGCCTGTTGCTGCAGCGCTGCCGCGGCGGCGGCCGCCTCTTCCACCAGCGCGGCGTTCTGCTGAGTGGTCTGGTCCATCTGCGAAATGGCCTGATTGACCTGCGAGATACCCGAGCTCTGCTCCTGGCTGGCGTCGGAAATGTCGCCCACGATCTGGGTCACGCGCGCCACGCTGTCGACGATCTCGGCCATGGTGGTGCCGGCCTGCTCGACCAGCTTGCTGCCGGTGCCGACCTTGTCCACCGAGTCGTCGATCAGCGACTTGATTTCCTTGGCGGCGGCGGCCGAACGCTGTGCCAGCGAACGCACCTCGGAGGCCACCACGGCAAAGCCGCGACCCTGCTCGCCGGCGCGCGCCGCTTCCACCGCCGCATTGAGCGCGAGGATGTTGGTCTGGAAGGCGATACCGTCGATCACCGCGATGATATCGACGATCTTGCGCGACGAGTCATTGATCGAGTTCATGGTGTCGACCACCTGGCGCACCACGTCGCCGCCTTGCGAAGCGATGTTGGATGCCGATTGCGCCAGCTTGTTGGCTTCACGCGCGTTCTCGCTGTTTTGCTGCACCACCGAGGTCAGTTGCTCCAAGCTCGAGGCGCTTTCTTCCAGCGCCGCGGCCTGCTGCTCGGTACGCGCCGACAAGTCGGCGTTGCCGGCGGCGATCTGGCGCGCGGCCACGCTCACCGAGTCGGTCGAGCTGCGGGTGGTGGTCACCACCTCGACGATACGCGCCTGCAGCTTGTTGAAAGCAGCTGCGGTGCGACCGACTTCATCCATGCGTTCCACCGGCACCGGACGCGACAGGTCCAGGGTCTGGCTGACGTGCTCGAAGTTCTGCTGCATCTTGCCCAGGCTGCGGCTGACGTTGCGCAGCACCTGCATGCCCAGCAAGCCGGTCAGCAGCACCGCCACCACGATCACGGCGATCATGGTGCGGAAAGCGAAGACATAAGCCTCGTCGCTCTCGGCCTTGATGGCGTCGATCATCTTGCGATAGATCAGGATGTGGTCGTCAAAGCCCTTCTTGGCGGCGCCGGCCGAGATCGCCAGCGGCGTACCGGCTTGCAGCGTGGCGCGCACGCCGTCCATATCGTTGGCGTAGGCAGCCGCGAAGAACGGCACCAGCGCCTTGCGATAGGCTTCGATATTGGCCTTGTCGGCCTGGATCAAGGCGCGGTCCTTGTCGTCGAAGACCAGGTTGCGCTCATAGTTGGCGAACTCGTCGTCCAGCGACTTGTTGGCGGCGTCCACCGCCTTTTGCAGGCCGCTCTTGTCGGACAGATTGGCGAACACCGACAGGCGGTAACCGGCCAGGCGCGAGTCGGCCAGGTAGCCCTTCAACAGGTTCAGGCTGTCCATGCCGGGGATGATGCGGTTCTGAATCAACTCTAGGCGCTGTTGCGAGCGTTGCAACTGCCAAAGGCCGTCGGCGCCGACAAACAACAGCGCTAGCAGGGCCGTCGATAAGGTGATGATCAGGCGCTTGGTGATCGTCATGATGTAAAAGTCCACGAAAATATGTTGATTGAATCCCGGGTCGCCCCGGAGCCGTCTTGTTGTCCCTCTACCGTGATGCCTGCGGCCCCTCGATGGATATTATTGTTGCCTTGATCGGCTGATGGATGTCTTGCGTAGCCCGCGAAACCGCCTCCGGCTGCGCTTATGCGGCCAGCGGCGCTTGCTTCGGTGACACGCCCAGCGCATCGCCATGCGTGCGACAGAACTCGATGCCGGCGCGATAGCCGACGTCGAACAGCAGCTGCATGTTGGAGGATGACCAGTCCAGCACCTGCGGCCAGTGCTGCTCGGGAACGTCCTTCATCAGGTCGACCTTGAGCATCTGGCGCCGCTGCTTGCCGGTGGCTGGATTGGTGTTGTGTTCAAGCTCGAACAGGCGCTGCTCGGCCTTGGAAATCTTGACCAGCGGCGTGATGATGGAGCGCACCCAAGCGTCGTACAGGTTGCGCGGCTTGCGGATCAGGCGGTCTTCGCCCAGGATGTCGAGCACCACCAGCGTGTCGACGTCAGCCTCACGCGCGGGAGCGCCGTCGTCGCCCGGGATGAAGGGGTCGAAGTTAAGCGTGTCGAGCGCGGCGCCCTCGATGAAGTTTTCGCCGTCGATCTCGGTAGGCGCGTACAGGAACGGGAACGACAGCGAGGCGCGCACATGGGCCGCGGTGATCTGGTCCTTGTTCCATATCTGCATCTGGTGACGGTCGATGTTGTAGGCGTTGATGTAGAACTCGGGGCGCATCTTCGCGACAGCGTCGAAGTCGATCGACTGCTCCAGGAACGGCAGATGCGCGCACAGGCCCAGGCTGCCGGAATTGAGATCGGACGGCGACAGCGCCGACATCATCAGATGCATCCAGTCGTTCCACTTGGCCGAGGCCTCGGCGAAATGATGAGTGAAGATGTCGGCGAACGGATTCACGCCCAGCGTGGGCAGCTTACTCATCTGCGCCATCATCGACTCGCGGAAATTCTCGGCCTGCGCGCCGGGCTTGTTGAAGACTTTGTAGTTGACCGGGAACAGCTTGTAGATGCTGTCGGCCACGCCCACCTCGGCCCAGCGCATGAGCGCCTCGCGCGGCGAGACGTCGCGCGGCGCGGTGTAGAGCAGCCCCATCAGCACGCCGGCGCCCGAAGCCGAGATGACGTCGAACTCGATTCCCTCAGCGAGGAATGCGGCCAGTGCGCCTGCGATCAGCGTCGAATTCGGCGCGCCGCCCCCGATAACCAGGGCCTTTTTCCCCTGGCCTTCTGTTTTTCCCATGTGTACCCCCTGTAGGCGCGCTTAGCGATGCTTTCCCTGGCATCGTCATACATGACTGCGTGCGCAGAACTTACTCTGCTACGTAACTATTGCGTGCGCTGAAAATATAGCCGCAAAGCAATTCAGGAATATGAAATACGGCGATTTAGTTCTCGCATATCAGGCATTCAGAAATTTAATGAGAGTGGCGGGACATGCCCTACAGAAGAAAGCGAACGATCGTTCAGCGGTAAGACCAGCTTGGTGTAATTTTTCTGTAAGGTAAATACGTTATCCGGAAGAAATTAAATTGGACTATGTCTTCGCGATTGCACTTGAAAATGGCGTGCATAATCTGCAATAGATTTCTTTAATTCTCTGTGTCACACTTGATTGACTCGCCAGAGACATTGTCCAAAAACATCAGCAGCCGCCCTCATAACATCCGCAATGACTCGCCCCAGCATATTGATGATCGACCCCAGCCCTGAGTCGGTTGAGTTGGCGCGTTTCTCCGTCTGGCGCAGCAAGCTTGAATGCTCCTTCGGCTGGTTCGAGGACGCCGAGCAGGCGGCCGAATCGCTGTTCACCCCAGATGCGGCCGACCGGCCCGAGTCACTGCCCTTCCTGATCATGCTGGAGTCGCACCTGCCGCGCATGGACGCGCTGGATTTCCTGCGGCAGCTGCGCAGCCATCCGCACACGCAAGACCTGCCGGTGGTGATGTTTTCCTCTTCCAACGACGAGCCCGAAGTCGCCCAGGCCTACGCCGCCGGCGCCAATGGCTACGCGCTGAAACCAGTGGATGCGCGCGAGTTCATGAAAGCGGTGGTCGACACCGCCGCCCACTGGCTGCAAGTGCGCCAAGGCGCACAATAAACTCTCCTTCTCCTTCCTCACGGCAACATCGTTGCCACAGCCTACCGGGAAAATCCTGATTTTCTCTTCTACCGCATTTCCTTAAACTTTCTTCAACATTGTCAATTCGAGAATTGCGTTGTGCCATGCGCGCCACTAGCGTGGCTGCGCTTCGATAGTTCTTGAATTCGATTGCTTTATTTGCAATATTCATTGCAGTGCCGGAGCAGCAAGGCTGGCCGGGTAATCACACAAGGAGAAGGAAAATGAAGTGGTTCTATGATCTCAAGATCTCCAAAAAACTGATCGCAACCTTCCTCGTGGTGGTCGCCATGGTGGCGGCTCTGGGCGCCTTCTCCATCCGACAGCTGGACAAGGTGAACGCGGCCTCGACCGAAATCTCCACCAACTGGCTGCCCAGCATCCGCACGCTCTCGACCCTCCAGCTGACACTGGCGCGCATCCGTAGCTTCGAGATGCAACACATCCTGGCCAAGGACGCCAAGGAGTACGAAGAAATCGAGCAAGGCTCGAAGAAGCAGATCGACACCCTGAAGAAGCAGCAGGCGATGTACGTGACGCAAATTTCGGAGCCCGAGGAAAAAACGCTGTACCCGGAAGTCGAAAAGCTGATCAGCAGTTTCCTCGCCGAGCATGACAAGATCCTCGCCATTTCGCGCCAAGGCAAGGATGAGGAAGCACGTTCCCTGCAACGCGGCGAAGCCACCCGCGCCTACCGCGCGCTGCTGCAGAATCTGGACAAGCTCATTGAAGTCAACGACAAGGGCGCCGACGCCTCCAACACCTTGGCCGATGCCATCTACGCGCAATCCCGCCTGTGGATCCTGGGCACGCTGATCGTCTGTATCGCGCTGGCCATGACGCTGGCCGTCTGGGTCTCGCGCCTGATCGCCCGCCCGCTGGAGCAAGCCGTGTCGGTGGCCCAGCGCGTAGCCGGCGGCGACCTGACCGCCGACATCCAGCCTTCCGGCAAGGATGAGGCCGGCCAGCTGCTGGCGGCCCTGAAGAGCATGAACGACAGCCTGCTCAATATCGTCTCCGAAGTACGCCAGGGCACCAGCACCATCACCACCGCCTCGACCGAGATCGCCAGCGGCAACCTCGACCTCTCCTCGCGTACCGAGCAGCAGGCCAGCTCGCTGGAAGAAACCGCCTCGGCGATGGAAGAGCTGACCTCCACCGTCAAGCAGAACGCCGACAATGCCCGCCAGGCCAACCAGCTGGCCGTGTCAGCTTCGGAAGTGGCGGTCGCCGGCGGCGACGTAGTCAACAAGGTGGTCAACACCATGGGCTCGATCAACGCGTCCTCGCGTAAGATTGCCGACATCATCACCGTGATCGACGGGATTGCCTTCCAGACCAACATCCTGGCACTGAACGCGGCGGTGGAAGCGGCGCGTGCCGGCGAACAAGGCCGCGGCTTCGCAGTGGTCGCCTCGGAAGTGCGTTCGCTGGCGCAGCGCTCGGCCTCCGCCGCCAAGGAAATCAAGGAATTGATCGAGGGTTCGGTGGCGCAGGTGGACGTAGGCAGCAAGCTGGTGGAAGAAGCCGGCAGCACCATGGTCGAAGTGGTCAACAGCGTGCGCCGCGTGACCGACATCGTGGCCGAGATCAGCTCAGCCAGCCAGGAGCAGAGCCAGGGCATCGAGCAGGTGAACATCGCCATCTCG
This sequence comes from Herbaspirillum sp. LeCh32-8, assembly GCF_017814915.1. Classification (GTDB taxonomy): domain Bacteria; phylum Pseudomonadota; class Gammaproteobacteria; order Burkholderiales; family Burkholderiaceae_D; genus Herbaspirillum. Next base: position 149,420 of record NZ_JAGIPZ010000008.1, read on the forward strand.
CAGATGGATGAAGTGACCCAGCAAAACGCCGCGCTGGTGGAAGAAGCCGCGGCGGCCGCCCAGTCGCTGCAGGAGCAGGCCGAAAAACTGACCGGCACCGTCAGCGTCTTCAAGCTGGAGCGCACCGCCATGACCCAAGCTTCGCACGCTCCACACACCGCCGCACCGCGCCCTGCTGCACCCACAACCGCGACTGCCAAGACCTTCGCCGCACGTCCGGCGCCGTCGACCCCGCCGCGCAAGCGCCCGGCCGACATCACGCCGAAGAAGCCGGAAATCCCCGCCAAGCCAGCCTCGGGATCCAAGCTGCCCGGCGGCACCGACGACGACGGCGGATCGTGGGAGCAGTTCTAAGCCTCCCTGCTTTTTCGCAGCATGAACAACAGGCCGCTTGCGGCCTGTTTTCTTTGCGCGCGCAACAAGCACCGCGGCACTCAACTGCGGGGAAATGAAGGAACGGGGCAAAGAGAAGAAAAGCGGAGGCAGAAAAGACAAAAGGGCCCATCTTGCGATGGACCCTTTATATCTGGTGCGGCTGGCAGGAATCGAACCCACGACCCCTTGGTTCGTAGCCAAGTACTCTATCCAGCTGAGCTACAGCCGCGAAAAATGAAATTATAGCAGCGAGTTTTCTACAATGGAAGCCCCTTCGTAAAATTTCTCGCATGGCATCAAAAACAGCGCCTGCCTGCCCGCTTGGCGCCGATTAAATCTATTGCGGCCGCCTGATGACCTGACCGCCGGTGGCGGATATGATGGGCCTTTTCCATTTGCCGCCACGCCCGACATGCCCCAGGATCCCCTCTCCGGCGAACATGACCAGGAAGCCTTGTCCCTCGCCGAACAAATCCGCGAGCAGGAACGCGCCCGCATCGCGCGCGACCTGCACGACGAACTCGGCGCCCACCTCACCGGCATCAAGATGGCGCTGGGACAGCTGCGCGAAAGCCTGGCCCAGGCAGGCGGAATGGAGCGGCCGCGCGAGCAGGCGCAATACGCAGAGCAATTGATCGACGAAGCCGGCGACGCCATGCACGGCATCATCGACGACCTGTGCCCGCCCATCGTCGAATTCGGCCTGGCCGAGGCGCTGCAATGGCAAAGCCGCATGTTCACCCGGCAGACCGGCGTCGTCTGCCGCCAGCGCTGCGCCGAAGGCGTCGACGAGCTGGGCGAGTTCGAAGTGATCACGCTGTTTCGCATCGTGCGGGAAGCGCTCAACAACGTCGCCAAGTACGCGCAAGCCGACAACGTCAGCATCACGGTCGAACGCACCGATACCCTCTTCACGCTGCGCATCGAGGACGACGGCCACGGCTTCGATCCCGCCTCTGCTGCCGGCCGGGGCCACGGCCTGGGCAACATGCGACGCCGCGCGCAGGCCCTGAACGCGCACCTGCAACTGGACAGCGCAACAGGTAAAGGCACTGTAATCAGGGTTGACATGCCTGTCGCGCGCTGAGCGAACGCTATAGAATATCGGCTCGCAATAGAGAGGAAACAAGCAGTCCGCCCATGAGCAAGAAAGCCCCCGCCGCCATCAAGGTCCTGATCGCCGACGATCACGCCATCGTGCGTGAAGGCCTGCGCCAGATCTGCTCCGGCACCAAGGACATCGTCGTGGCCGGCAACGCCGCCAACGGGCTGGAGGCCATCAAGCTGGCGCGCGTGGGCAATGGCGACGTCATGCTGTTGGACATCGTGCTGCCCGACCGCAGCGGCATCGAGATCCTCAAGCAGATCCGCAAGGAGCAACCGCAGCTGCCGGTGCTGATCCTCTCCATCCACCGCGAAGACCAGTACGCGATCCGCGCGCTCAAGGCCGGCGCGGCCGGCTTCCTGAACAAGCAGGTAGCACCGTCGGAAATGCTGGCGGCGATCCGCCAGGCGGCTTCGGGACGCAAATACATCAGCCCCTCGCTGGCGCAGGAACTGGCCAACCAGATCGGTTTCGACCACGACACCCCGCTGCACGAGACCCTCTCCGACCGCGAATACCAGACCATGGTCCTGATCGCCTCCGGCAAGACCGTCAGCGACATCGCCGCCGAGCTGCTGCTGTCGGTCAAGACCATCAGCATGTATCGCTCGCGGGTGCTGGCCAAGATGAAGATGCGCCACAACGCGGAGCTGACCCATTACGCGCTGAAGAACAACCTGGTCGAATAAGCTCCCGCGCCACCTCATCCCCTCCTCCAGAACGCCCTATTCACGGGCTTTTCCGTCTCTGTTCCCGGTTTAAAAAGCGCTCACGCGAAACACGCTTGACGTAAAATGATCCGACATTTTCGCGCCGTTCCAGGACGGCCCGATCAGGCTGCGCCGCACCGGGGAAATGCGGCCGGCGGCACGGATGCAGCGCGCCTGGCCGCGCCTCCTGCCGGTACAGAACACCCCGTGTCGCATCGATACGAACAAGCCAATCAATATTGTCAGCCGGCATGTCCAAGAAACCGTCCACGCTCACTCCCGTCGAAATCGCCCGCGAGGCTTTCCAGCGGCTCGGCATGCGCCGCATCGCGCCGACGCCTGAGGCCTATCGCATCGCCTATGAGGAAATCCAGGACGGCGACGGCCCACCCGGGCTGAGCACGGAGGCGCTGCTGGCCAACCTGGCCAACAAGCTGGCCAAGCAACCGGGCGAAAACGGCCTGCTCGGCACGCGCCTGGTGCGCGCCCAGGAGAACGGCGACTGGCTGGAATACGAACGCATGCTCAACCAGTTCGCCGACGAGCACTGGCAGAATCGCCCGGCGGTGCCGCACGGCGAGCTGGTGCCGATGGACCTGGAGCGGCAATTCATCCGCGACAGCAAGAAGGAAAAAATGCTGCGCGAGGTGCTGGCGCGCATCCTGGTGTTCAACCTGCCTTCGCTGCTGGAAAACGCACCGGAGCTGGCCAACGAATCGCGCTCCAGCGGCCAGGACATGAAGATGGCCTTTTCCGAGCAGGCCATGAACGAGGTCACCGCGCGCGTGAAGCAACTGAGCTTCCAGATCGAACTGAAAACCGACGACATGGCGCAGCAGCAGGAGCTGCTGATGCGCCTGTTCCAGTTGCTGCTGGAAAACATCAACGGCCTGCTGGAACAGGGCTCCTGGCTGTCCAGCCAGATCGAGACGGTGCAGAGCCTGATCACCGGCCCGATCAGCCAGACCTCGCTGGCCGACGCCACCAAGAACCTGAAGGAAGTGATCTACAAGCAGGGCCTGCTGAAGAACACGCTGTCCGAAGAAAAGGTGGTGGTCAAGAACATGATGCTGACCTTCGTCGACAGGCTCTCGGCGATGGTCTCCACCACCGACAATTACCAGAAGACCATCAGCGGCTTCTCCCAGCAGATCAGCCAGGCCGGCAACATCAGCGACCTGAACTCGGTTCTGAACGAGATCATGCGCGAGACCCAGACCGCGCAGGAAGAAGCCACCCGCTCGCGCGACGCCATGGAAGGCGCGCGCCAGGAAGTGGAGAAGGCCGAGGCGCGCATCCACGCGCTGGAAAACCAGCTGGTGCAAATGGGCGAACTGGTGCGCGAAGACCAACTGACCGGCAGCCTGAACCGCCGCGGCATGGACGAATCGCTGGACCGCGAAATCACCAACGCCGAGCGGCGCGAGACGCCGCTGTGCATCGCCCTGCTCGATCTGGACGACTTCAAACGCATCAACGACACCCACGGCCACGCGACCGGCGACGAAGTGCTGATCCACATGGTCAAGGTGATCAAGGAAACGCTGCGCAAGCTGGATGTGATCGCGCGCTTCGGCGGCGAGGAGTTCCTGGTGCTGATGCCGGAAACCCAACCGGAAGATGCGGTGCAGATCATCACCCGCGTGCAGCGCGAGCTGACCAAACGCATCTTCATGCATGAGAGCCAGCGCCTGCTGATCACCTTCAGCGCCGGCGTGGCGGTGCATTACAAGGGAGAGGGCCAGGCCGATCTGGTCAAGCGCGCCGACGTAGCCCTGTACAAGGCCAAGAACGCCGGCAAGAACCGCATCGTGTTTGCCGACCCGCCGGCGCCTGGAGCACTACTGCCGGCCCCCGACGCCTGAACCCGGGCGCGGCGCGAGCCGATCTCCGCTGATCAGGCCGGGATGCTGTCCCGGCCTCGTTTTTCCGATCGCCGCCAGCTGCGCCAACCGGCCGCCGCCATCACCACGAACAAGGCGTACAACAGCGCTGTCAGCGTCAGATGCTTGTACACATACAGGCCGACGTAGAGCACGTCCACCGCGATCCAGACCAGCCAGTTTTCGATCTTCTTGCGCGACAGCAGGAACTGCCCCACCAGGCTCCCCGCCGTCAGGAAGCCGTCCATGTGCGGCACATCGGTGTCCGTGTAGCGGCGCAGGAACCAGGACAGCACCAGGAAACCCAGCCCCCATGCCGCGGCCATCCGCATCCAGCCCGAGCGGTCAAGATACGACACCTGCAGCGGCCGGTGCTGCTCGCCGCCGCGCAGCCACTGATACCAGCCCCAGACCGATACCGCCACGAACACGAATTGCAGGCCGGCGTCGCCGTACAGGCGCGCATCGGCAAAGACCGCCGCATACAGCAGCGAGGCCAGGATGGAAAACAGCCAGGCCCAGTGGTTCTGGCGGATATTGAGCCAGACGGTGAGCATCGACAGCAGGAAGGACACCAGCTCCAGCGGCGTGGTGGACAGGCCGAACAGCGACAGCGGCGTATCGATGGACATTCGGCTGGGTTCTATGAGGAAAGTGGAAACTGCGGAAAGAAAACTGCGGCGTTAGCGATGGCCTGGTCGGCGTCGGCAGCCGCCTGCTCCCGATGACGGACTAACGCGCCGGCTTGGCTGGCGTCGCAGATGCCCCGCCCGGCGCCACGGCAGGCACGGAGACACTATTGGGCTGGCCGGAACCAGGCATGAAGGGATTCGGATTGGGCGACGAGAACGGCTTGCCGGAGGCGGCATCGATCACCTGAACGAACACTTCGTTCTGCTTGATCATGCCCAGCTCGAAACGCGCACGCTCTTCCACCGCGCCCTTGCTTTGCTTCAGGTCGTCGACTTCCGAAGCCAGCTTGGCGTTGCGCTCCTTGAGTTCATCGTTCTTCTTGCGCGCCTGCTGGACCTGACGGTCGAGCTCCCAGACCTTGAACCAGCCGCCCTTGCCAAGCCAAAGCGGATACTGAATCAGTACCAGCAGGAGGGTCAGACACAGGATGATCAGGCGCATAGCCGGGAGCTCTCAGTGCGGCGCATGCATCGGGTGAGGAGCACGCGCCGCTCGCTTCTTACTTCAGGTTGTAGAACGCCGAACGGCCCGGGTAGGTGGCGATGTCGCCCAGGTCTTCTTCGATACGCAGCAGCTGGTTGTACTTGGCCATGCGGTCCGAACGGGACATGGAACCGGTCTTGATCTGCAGCGCGTTCATGCCCACGGCGATGTCGGCGATGGTCGAGTCTTCGGTTTCGCCCGAGCGGTGCGAGATCACGGCGGTGTAGCCGGCGCGCTTGGCCATTTCGATGGCGGCGAAGGTCTCGGTCAGGGTGCCGATCTGGTTGATCTTGATCAGGATCGAGTTGGCGATGCCCTTGTCGATGCCTTCCTTCAGGATCTTGGTGTTGGTGACGAACAGGTCGTCGCCCACCAGCTGCACCTTCTTGCCCAGGGTTTCGGTCAGTAGCTTCCAGCCAGCCCAGTCGTTCTCGGCCATGCCGTCTTCGATACTGATGATCGGGTACTTGTCGCACCACGATGCCAGCAGGCCGGTCTTTTGGGCCGGGGTCAGCACCATGTTTTCGCCGGCCAAGTGGTAGTTGCCGTCCTTGTAGTACTCGGAAGCGGCGCAATCCAGGCCCAGCGCGATCTGGGTGCCCGGCTCGTAGCCGGCCTTCTCGATGGCTTCGATAATCAGCTTGATCGCTTCTTCGTGGCTGGAGACGTTGGGGGCGAAGCCGCCTTCGTCGCCGACGGAAGTGGCCAGGCCGCGGTCGTGCAGGATCTTCTTCAGGGTGTGGAACACCTCGGCGCCGTAGCGCAGGGCTTCACGGAAGCTCGGTGCGCCCACCGGGATGATCATGAATTCCTGGATGTCCAGATTGTTGTCGGCGTGCGCGCCGCCGTTGATGACGTTCATCATCGGCACCGGCATCTGCATCGAGCCGCTGCCGCCGAAGTAGCGGTACAGGGGCAGGCCCGACTCTTCAGCGGCGGCCTTGGCCACGGCCATCGACACCGCCAGCATGGCGTTGGCGCCCAGGCGGCTCTTGTTCTCGGTGCCGTCCAGGTCGATCAGGGTGCGATCCAGGAAGGCTTGCTCATTGGCGTCCAGGCCCATGATGGCTTCCGAGATTTCGGTATTGATGTTTTCGCAGGCTTGCAGCACGCCCTTGCCGAAGTAACGGCTCTTGTCGCCGTCGCGCAGCTCGATTGCTTCGCGCGAACCGGTGGAGGCGCCCGACGGCACGGCGGCGCGGCCCAGCACGCCGGACTCCAGCAGCACGTCGCATTCCACGGTGGGATTGCCTCGCGAGTCGATCACTTCGCGGCCGATAATATCAACGATTGCACTCATTCCAGATCTCCATCGAGGTTTTAAAAATTGTTGGCGGACGCGGGGCATTCGGCCCGGCGACGGAGAGCGCATTGCTGCACCCTCTCATAATCAAACGGCCGCCGGGCGGCAGCCGTTTGATGTGCGATCAGGAAAAATTGTTTTCCAGGAAGCCTGCTTTCTTCACGATGCGGTCGAGGTCGATCATCGTGCCCAGCAAATCCTTCATGCGCGCCAGCGGCACGGCATTGGGACCATCCGACTTGGCTTCGGCCGGATTCGGGTGGGTTTCCATGAACACGCCGGACACGCCGGTGGCGATCGCGGCGCGCGCCAGCACCGGCACGAATTCGCGCTGGCCGCCCGAAGACGTGCCCTGGCCGCCCGGCAGCTGCACCGAGTGAGTGGCGTCAAACACCACGGGCGCGCCGGTTTCGCGCATGATGGCCAGGCTGCGCATGTCCGATACCAGGTTGTTGTAACCGAAGGACACACCGCGCTCGCAGGCCATGAACTGGTCGGTCGGCAGGCCGGCTTCCTTGGCGGCGGCACGGGCCTTGTCGATCACGTTGACCATGTCGTGCGGCGCCAGGAACTGACCCTTCTTGATGTTGACCGGCTTGCCCGACTGCGCGCAGGCGCGGATGAAGTCGGTCTGGCGGCACAGGAAGGCCGGGGTCTGCAGCACGTCCACCACGGCGGCGACGGGCTTGATCTCGTCGATCTCGTGGATGTCGGTCAGGACCGGCACGCCGATTTCCTTTTTGACCTTGGCCAGGATCTCCAGGCCCTTCTCCATGCCCAGCCCGCGGAACGACGATCCCGAAGAGCGGTTGGCCTTGTCGAAGGACGACTTGTAGATGAACGGAATGCCCAGTTCGCCGGTGATTTCCTTCAGGGTGCCGGCAGTGTCCAGCGCCATCTGCTCCGACTCGATGACACAGGTGCCGGCGATCAGGAAGAACGGCTGGTCGAGGCCGACCTCAAAATCGCAGAGTTTCATGCTTTGCCCTTTGCGACTGCGTCGTGATGGGCCAACGCGGCACGGATGTACGAAATGAACAGCGGGTGGCCGTCACGCGGGGTCGACTTGAACTCCGGGTGATACTGCACGCCGATGTAGAACGGGTGAGCGTTCTCGCCGGCGCGCGGCAGTTCCATGATTTCGCACAGGTCTTCGGACGGCGTACGCGCCGACACGACCATGCCGGCCTCTTCCACGCGGCCGAGATAGAAGTTGTTTGCTTCGTAACGATGGCGGTGACGCTCGGTCACGCTATCCCCATAAATTTCTGCTGCCAGCGTACCCGGCTTGACGGCACAGGTCTGCGCACCCAGGCGCATGGTGCCGCCCAGGTCGGAGTTGGCATCGCGGCGCTCGACCTTGCCGTCGTGGTTCTGCCACTCGTCGATCAGCGCCACCACCGGCTGCTCGGTATCCGGATCGAACTCGGTCGAGTTGGCCTTGGCCAGGCCGGCCTTGTTGCGCGCATACTCCAGCAGCGCCACTTGCATGCCCAGGCAGATGCCGAGGTAAGGCACCTGGTTTTCGCGGGCATAACGGGCGGCGGCGATCTTGCCTTCCACACCGCGCTTGCCGAAGCCGCCCGGCACCAGGATGGCGTCGTACTTGGCCAGGCTGTCGGTGCCGTTGGCTTCGATCTCTTCCGAGTCCAGGTATTCGATGTTCACGCGGCTGCCGGTATGGATGCCGGCGTGGCGCAGCGCTTCGGTCAGCGACTTGTAGGACTCGGTCAGGTCGACATACTTGCCGACCATGCCGATGGTCACTTCGTGCGACGGGTTGTTTTGCGCGTCGATCAGCTTGTCCCACATCGACAGGTCGGCCGCCTTCGGCGACAGGCCCAGTTTTTCGCAGATGATGGTATCCAAACCCTGGTCGTGCAGCATCTGCGGAATCTTATAGATGCTATCTGCGTCCCACACCGAAATCACGGCGTCGGCCGGCACGTTGGAGAACAGCGAGATCTTGTCGCGTTCGTCGTCGGGAATACGGCGGTCGGCGCGGCACAGCAGCGCGTCCGGCAAGATGCCGATTTCGCGCAGCTTTTGCACGCTGTGCTGGGTCGGCTTGGTCTTCAGTTCGCCGGCCGATGCCAGGAACGGCACCAGGGTCAGGTGGACGAAGGCGGTGGCGTTGCGGCCCGAGCGCAGGCTCAACTGACGGGCGGCTTCCAGGAACGGCAGCGACTCGATGTCGCCGACGGTGCCGCCGATTTCCACCAGGGCAACTTCGAAGCCTTCGGCGCCGCGATGGATGAATTCCTGAATTTCATTGGTGATGTGCGGGATCACCTGCACGGTCTTGCCGAGGTATTCGCCACGGCGCTCCTTGCGGATCACCGATTCATAAACCTGGCCGGTGGTGAAGTTGTTCACCTTCTTCATCTTCGCGGAGATGAAGCGCTCATAGTGGCCCAGGTCGAGGTCGGTCTCGGCGCCGTCGTCGGTCACGAACACTTCGCCGTGCTGCAGCGGGCTCATGGTGCCGGGGTCGACGTTGATATAGGGATCGAGCTTGAGGAGGGTGACTTTGAGGCCGCGCGATTCGAGGATGGCAGCCAGGGATGCGGCGGCAATCCCCTTACCCAGGGAAGACACGACGCCGCCAGTGACAAATACAAACTTGGTCATTACAGATGAGTGCCGGACGGCACATGCGGGAAATTCAAATTATACCCCAAAAGCGCTCGTATTTTTAATCCCCGCGATCGATAAGTGTCTCGCCCCGGTGAAACTTGCACGGAAAAAACACGAACCGCAGCGGGGCTCCCCGTCTTGACCGGGCGCGGTCGGCTTAGTTCTGCGGCGCCCGCTCCCTGAGCAGGCCGGCGATCATCTCGCAGGTGGCGTCGGCCGCCGCTCCCGGCGCTTCCATCGGGAACAAGTGGCCGCCCGGGATCTGGCGAAAATGCCGGCCGACCAGGCGCCGGGTCGCCCCCAGGCCGGCCATGCGGCACTCGACCGAGTCGACCCCGCCGACAAAGCCGATGGGCACCGGGTACGGCTGGCGGGCCAGGTTGCCAAGATGGTGCGGAATGGTGCGGTAGACCGCCGTCTCGGCCTCGCGCGTGAAGCGCAAGCGCACCCCGCCCCCGTCCTGCGGCTCGATGCCGTGCTCGACGTAGTCGCGCAGCACGCGCTGCGGCCAGGCGGCGAACATGGCCTTGGCGGCGTAATGCTGGTAAGCGGCCTCCATGTCCGGCCAGGCGTTGCGCCGCTTGACCGAGGCCACCGCCGGCGAGCGCTTGCTCTCGTAGCCAAGCAACTTGGTCAGGCGCAGCGCCTGCGCGCGCCAGCCCGCCACCACCGGGGAATCCAGCAACACCACGCAGCGCGCCAGATCCGGTCGCTTGCGCGCCGCCATCAGCGACAAGATGCCGCCCAGCGAGTGCCCCACCAGGATCACCGGCTCGCGGTAGCTTTGCTCCAGCTCGGCGATGAGCTCCTGGGTCAGCTGCCGCCAGCCGTCATCGACCGGGTAGCGCGGGTTATGGGCATGCATGGCCAACGCGCGCACGTCATAGCGGCGGCGCAGTTGTTCAAAGAACATGCCGTAGGTGCCCGCCGGGTAACTGTTGGCATGGGCAAAATGCAGGATGGGCAGGCTGGACGAACTCATGGAATGCAAGGCAGGAAAGGCTGTGGCGGCAGCATAGCAAAACGGCGGCAGCCGCGAGCGTGCTATTTTCCCGGATCGCGAAATGCGCTCAAAAAATGGGCGTTCAGCGGCCGTACCAGTAGCGCGGATGCTCCTGGCGGTAGGTCTCCACGGCCAGCTGGTCGCCCAGACTCATGACGATGGCGCCGGCGGCGTCGGTGCGCAGGCGGCGGATGCCCAGCCGCTGGTAGCGTTCGTAGACTTCTGGCTTGGGATGGTTGAAGCGGTTGCGATAGCCGACCTGGAAGATCGCCAGCTCCGGATGCACCGCCCGCAGGAAAGGCTCGGTGGACGAAGTGCCGCTGCCGTGATGCGGCGCCAGCAGCACGGTGGACGGCAGCTGCTCGGCCGCCGCGCTGTTGAGCAACTGCTTCTCCTGCATCGCCTCGACGTCGCCGGCCAGCAGGATGGACTGGCGCCCGATCTGCACCTTCAGCACGCAGCTGCGGGCATTGGGCTTCCACTTGTCGCTCGCGTAGATCTCCGGCGTGGGATGCAGCATGGTGAAGCCGATGCCGTCCCAGTTCCAGGACTGCCCGGCCTCGCAGCGCGTATGCGCAGGCGCGCCGCGCAGGATGGGACTGCTCTCCGCCAGGGAAGAATAGACGCTATCGACCCGCATGCCGTGGAACAGCGACTGCGCGCCGCCGGAATGGTCGTTATCGTTGTGCGAGATCACCACCCGGTCCAGATGGTCGATGCCCCGCGCGCGCAGGTAAGGCAGGATCACCCGGCTGGCGCCGTCGGACTGCGACGAATAATACGGACCGGTGTCGTACAGCAGACGGTGGGTGGGCGTCTCCACCAGCAGCGCCATGCCCTGCCCGACATCAAAGGCGGTCACCCGCATGCTGCCGTCGGTGGGCGCGGTGGGCGCATTGAGGATCAGCGGCAACCAGCCGAACAGGCCCAGCCAACGCGCCGGCCATCCGCGCGGCGCCAGCACCAGCATGGTGCCGCCCAGCGCCAGCAGGAACATCCACCAGCTCGGCAACGGCGTCTGCCACACCGCGAACGGCATGGCGTTGAGCCATTGCAGGAAATCGGCCAGCCAGACCAGCAAGGCATGCGGCACCTGCAATGCATATTGGGCAAGGAAGGCCGGCATCAGGCTGCCCAAGAGCGCCAGCGGCGTGATCAGCAGGCCCACCAGCGGGATCGCCACGGCGTTGGCCAGGGGGCTCACCAGCGAGTACTGGCCGAACAGCAGCATGGTCAGCGGCACCAGTCCCAGCGTGATGATGTATTGCGCCCGCGCGCCCTCCTTCAAGGCCTGCCATAGCTTCTCCCACCATTGCTTGCGGGAAGCCGCCTCCATCGCGTATCTGGGTTGCATGCGCCCCACCGTGCCGTACATGAGCAAGCCGACGGCGCCGAACGACAGCCAGAAGCCCGGCCATAGCAGCGACCACGGGTCGAGCAGCAGCACCAGCCCGAGCGCCAGGCACAGCACCACCGACACGCGCACCAGCCGCCCCCGCCAGAAGGCGATGCCGACCACGATCAGCATATACAGGGTGCGCTGGGCCGGCACGCCGAAGCCGGCCAGCAGCACATAGAACAATGCCGTCAGCATGCCCACCGCGATGGCCACCTTCTGCGCCGGCATGCGCAGCGGCAGCTGGGCCCCGGTGAAGAAGGAGCGCCGCCACAGCCAGCTCGCCAACCCGCCGCACAAGGCCGCCAGCATGGTGATGTGCAGGCCGGAGATGGCCACCAGGTGGCCGATGCCGGTGCGATTGAAGATGGTCCAGTCGGATTGGCTGATGCCGCGCTGGTCGCCCATCACCAGCGCCGCGATCACCGGCGCATAGGGCTCGCCCGACAACGCCGTCAGGATGCGGTCGCGCAGCCAGCCGCGCAGGTATTCAACCGCGTGCGAAGGCGTCCACACGAATTCATCGATGCGCCGGTTGGTGGCGCTTGCAGGCGCATTGGCCGGCGCCGGCGCGCCCACCACGTAGCCGGTGGCGCGCACATCGTCCTGCAGCAACCAGACCTCATAGTCGAAGCCGTCCGGATTGGCATTGCCGTGCGGGCGCTTCAGGCGTACCGTCAGCTTCCAGCGCGCGCCGGGCTCCACGCTGGGCAAAATCTCGCGCGCAGGCGCCGCCTGCTCGCCATCCTCCACCGGCGCCTGCATCCGACGATTGCTGTACCAGCCCAGCAGGATGCGCGGCGGCACCGGCGGTATCACCGCGCCCTGCATTACCACCTGCTCGACATCAAAACGAAAACGCAGTCCCTGCGCGGTGTGATCGGGCAGGTCGGCCACCGTGCCGATCACGGTCACGTCCCTGCCCTCCCAGGCCGCCGGCAGCTCCTGCTCCAGGAAGTAGTGCGCGAAAGAAGCCGCCCACAGGAAGCCCAGCCACGCCCCACAGGTCACCAGCAGCGGCACGCGCAGGAAGGGTTGCCAGAACTTCCAGGCGGTGAACCCCAGCAGCGCGGCCAGCACCAGGCCGGCGGCGTACCATTCCAGCCCGGGCAGATGCCCCTGCATCTGCAGCAACCCGATGCCGATGGCAAAGCCGATGATCAGGCTGCGCATCAGAGCGTCAACCCGGAAGACGCCAGCCGCGGCAATGCCGCCAGGGCGTTGGCGGTGGTGGCGGCGGCAATCTCGTCCACCGGCATGTTGCGCAGTTCGGCCAGCACCTCGCCGATGCGCGGGATCTGGTCCGGGGTATTGGCATCCGGATGGCGCCAGGCCGGCGAGATATCGGGCGCATCGGTCTCCAGCACGAGGGAAGACAGCGGCAGCTCGGCCGCCAGGCGACGTATCTGCAGCGAACGCGGGAAGGTCATGGCGCCGCCGAAGCCCAGGTGCAGGCCCAGCTCGATGAAGGTCTGCGCCTGCTGGAAGCTGCCGTTGAAGGCGTGGGCGATGCCGCCGGGCACGCGGATGCGGCGCAGGTGCTTCAGGATGATGTCTTGCGAACGGCGCACATGCAGCAGCACCGGCAGTTCAAAGTCGCGCGCCAGCTTCAGCTGCTCGGCGAAGAAGAATTCCTGCTTCTCGCGCAGCGGCGGCTCTTTCAGCGCCGGCACGAAGAAGTCCAGGCCGATCTCGCCGATGCCGACGAACAAGGGGTCGTGCAGCGCCGCCTCGATAGCGCTGCACAGAGCATCAAGGTCGGATTCTTTCGCGGTCGGGACGTACAGCGGATGGATGCCCAGCGCGTAGACGCCGTTGCCCACTTCGCGCGCCAGTTGCGCCACCGTGCCGAAATTCACCCGCGCGATGGCCGGGATCACAATGGCGCGCACGCCGGCTTGCGCCGCGCCGTCGGCGACGGAGGCTGAGTGGCCGCCGAATTCCCCGGCGTCGAGATGGCAGTGCGTGTCAACCCACATGTGCTTGCTGGTAAGTCGTGATAGCCGGGTTCAGGTCAAACGCCGCCCTGTCGTGAAAGGAGCGGCGCACGCGCCGAGGGCAACTCAGCAGCCATTGTCGGGCTGACATCGCTTCCCCCGAAGCGCATTGTTTTTATGCAGCATACCCGGTTTCATACCGGGTTCAGCAGCGGGAGTTTACCGTTTAACGGCCACTTGCAACTCTTAACAAAGGTAAAGAACGACGCAAACCGAATTTAACCAGAGACTGCACGAGGCCGCATCATGCAAACAAAAAGGACGCAATCGCTTGCGTCCTTTTTTCCTGACCTTTGTAAGCGCGCTCGCTTACGCGGTCTGCAGCGAGGTGCCCAGCTTGCGCAGGAACTGCTCGCAGCGCGCCATCTGGTCCAGCGTCACGAACTCGTTGGGCTTGTGGGCGTTGCCGATGTCGCCGGGGCCGCAGACAATGGTCGGGATGCCGATCTGCTGGAACAGGCCGGCTTCGGTGCCGTAGGCCACCTTGCGGGTCTCGCGGTCGCCGGTCAGCGCGCGCACCAGCTCGGTGATCGCCGCCTGCTCGGCCGCTTCCAGCGCCGGGCTGCCGGCGAAGTTGTCGATCTCGATGCGGGCATCGGCGAACTCGGCGCGCATCTTCGGCAGCAGGGTTTCCTTGACGTAGGCGTCGATCTGGGCCTGGATGTCAGCCACCGACATGCCCGGCAGGTTGCGGAACTCGTAGGTGAATTCACACAGCTCGGGGATGGTGTTGACCGCAATGCCGCCGCGAATCTGGTTGGTGGTCATGGTGGTGAACGGCACGTCGAAGAACTGATCGTACGGGCCCTTGGCCTTGTAGGCATCGGCGAAGTCGCGGATGGCGCAGATCATGCGCGCCGCGTACTCGATGGCGTTGCAGCCCTGCGGAGTCAGCGAGGAATGCGCCGACTTGCCGTGCACCTTGCAGGCAAACACGTTGATGCCCTTGTGCGCCACCACCACGTTCATGCTGGTGGGTTCGCCCACCACGCAGCCGTCGACCTTGATGCCGCGCTTGACGATCTCCTCCAGCATCACCGGCGCGCCGATGCAGCCGATTTCCTCGTCATAGGAAAACGCCAGGTGCATGGGCTTGACGCGCGGCATGGCCAGGAACTCCGGCACCATCGCCATCGCGGTGGCGATGAAGCCCTTCATGTCGCAGCTGCCGCGCGCATACAGGGCGCCGTCTTTCTCGGTCAGCTTGAAGGGATCGGTATCCCACTTCTGGCCGTCCACCGGCACCACGTCGGTGTGGCCGGACAGCACGATGCCGCCTTCAGTGGAGCCGGCATTGGCGCCGGCCGTGGCCGGCAGCGTCGCGAACAGGTTTGCCTTGGTCTTTTCCTTGTTGTGGGCCAGCCAGGACTTGACGCCCTGCTGCTCCAGGTTGTCGCGGATGGTCGCGATCAGTTCAAGGTTGGAATTGCGGCTGGTGGTGTCGAAGCCGACCAGCATTTCTAGCCATTGGCGAGTGTTCATCATGATTCTTGCTACTCAACAAATAAAAAGGATAGGCCCGTTCCCGGCAGCAAAGCCGAAGGCGCAAGCCGACATTATGGCGCTGATTGGACATTGCCGCCCGACGCGGGCGTTTCGGCCTGTGCCTGAGGTGCGCCTGACGCAGCGGCCGGCATGTCGGCCGGCGTCACGACGGCGGGAGCAGCAAGCGGCGTGGCGGACGGCTGCACGCCGTCCATGCGCACCAGCCACGCGGTGAACTGCTTGCCCAGCGACTCCGCGACGATCTCGAGGATGGAACAGGTGCCGCGCATGCCGCCCAGCATGCCGCCGCGCGAATGATCACGCTGCACGGCGGTGCGCACAACCTGGCCATCCTGCATCAGGTCGCCGTGCACGAGGATAGCCTTGGCGCCGCTCCATCCGCCGCCGCCCACACCCTGCACCGACAAGATCGTCAGCTTGAGCACGCGCCCCTTATTCAGCTCGGCCGGGTCGGACGCCTGCAGCGCATCCGGATACTTGCGCGACACATGGCGAAAGACGTAGTTGCCTACCATCTCCTCCACCGCACACTCATCACGGATGCGGTCCATCACCGGCGCGTTGTCGGCATACTGGGCCGGCACTTGCACACGCAAGGTGTCCGCTTGTGCCGTCAGACTGCAGGACATCAGAGCGGCCAGCGCCGCCGCTCGAATTGTCGTTGCTGTAGTTGTATGCATCGCTCCCCCCGTCGCGATTGGATTGTCGAAAGTCAGTCCTGCTTCAGCCCCTGGTCGGACAAGCGCAGCACGCGGCCGCAACGGCCGGCCAGTTCGTTGTCGTGCGTGACGATGACGAACGCCGTGCCCAAGGTCTGCGACAGCTCGATCATCAGCTCGAAGGTCTTGTCGGCGGTGCCGCGGTCGAGGTTGCCGGTGGGCTCGTCGGCCAGCACGCAGGCCGGCCGCGTGACCAGCGCGCGCGCCAGCGCCACGCGCTGACGTTCGCCGCCGGAGAGCTCGCCCGGCACGTGCGAGACACGCGCGTCCAACCCCACCCTGGCCAGCATCTCGCGCGCCTGGGTCTGGGCCTCGTCGCGCTTCATGCGGCGGATCATCAGCGGCATGGCCACGTTGTCCAGCGCCGAGAACTCCGGCAACAGGTGATGGAACTGGTAGACGAAGCCCAGCGTCTTATTGCGCAGCTCGCCGCGCACCCGTTCGCCCAGGCTGGCGAAGTCGCGCCCCTGCAGCGTTACCGAGCCGGTGCTGGGGGTATCCAGCCCGCCCAGCAGGTGCAGCAGGGTCGACTTGCCGGAACCCGAGGCGCCGACGATGGCCACCTGCTCGCCGTGATGGACGTCAATGTCGATGCCCTGCAGCACCTTCACCGAGTACTTGCCCTGGGTGAAGGTCTTGCCCAGGCCGCGCGCGGCCAGCACCGCTTCCTTCTGGTTCATCTCGTTCATCGCATTACTCATAACGCAGCGCCTCCGCCGGTTTGACGCGGGCGGCCGACCAGCTCGGATAGAGCGTCGCCAGGAACGCCAGCACCACAGCCACGCCGCCGATGGTGTAGACGTCTGACCAGATCAGGTCGGACGGCAATTCAGAAATCACATAGATGCTCTTGGGCAGGAACTGCACGTGGAACGCGCGCTCGATGGCCGGCACCACCACGTCGATGTTGAGCGCCACCGCCACGCCCAGGCCGACGCCGATGGCGGTGCCGATCAGGCCCACCAGCGCGCCCTGGATCACGAAGATCTTCATGATGGAGCCGGGCGAAGCGCCCAGCGTGCGCAGGATGGCGATGTCAGCCTGCTTGTCGGTCACCGTCATCACCAGCGTCGACACCAGGTTGAACGCGGCCACCGCGATGATCAGCGTCAGGATGATGAACATCATGCGCTTCTCGGTCTTGACCGCGGCGAACCAGTTGCTGTTCTGCTGCGACCAGTCGCGCAGGTAGAGGTCGCCGCTCAACGTATTGGCCAGCTGCTGGGTCACCTGCGGCGCCTGCAGCATGTCGCGGATGCGCAAGCGCACGCCGGTCGGGGCCTCGAGGCGGAACAGGGTTTCCGCGTCCTGCATCTGGATGAAGGCCAGCGACGAGTCGAACTCATAGTGCCCGGCCTCGAAGATGCCGCTCACGGTGAACTGCTTCAGGCGCGGCAGCACGCCGGCCGGCGTGACCTGCCCCTGCGGCGCGATCAGCGTGACCTTGTCGCCCAGCCCGACGCGCAGGCCGCGCGCCAACTCGCCGCCCAACACGATGTTGAATTCGCCCGGCTTCAGGGAATCGAAGCTGCCCTGCTTGATCTGCTTGGCCACGTCGGAAACCTTGGGCTCCTGGTCCGGCAGCACGCCGCGCACCAGCACGCCGCGCACATTGTCGTCGCGCGTCATCATGGCCTGCGCGGCCACGTAAGGCGCGGCGCCCAGCACTTCCTTGTTCTGGAAGGTCTGTTTGGCGACCGACTCCCAGTCGCGCATGGCGCCGGAGGCATCGAACACTTCGATATGCGCCAGCACCGAGAGCATGCGATCGCGCACTTCCTTCTGGAAGCCGTTCATGACCGACAGCACCACGATCAGCGCGGCCACGCCGAGCGCAATGCCGGCCATGGAAATGAGGGAAATGAAAGAGATGAAACTGTTGCGGCCGCTGCGCTTGCCGGCGCGCGTATAGCGGATGCCGACCAGCCATTCGAACGGCAGGTTTTTAATCAGACTCAAAATTGCTCCGAGAGAGGGACCCACGAAAGTCGGTTCGGCGCAGTCGCAATGACAGGCGCGAGCCGATGCGATCCGACAGGCGAAGCGCGAAGTTTGCCACAGAATGGAGAGCCGGCCCATCCCCGGGCGCGTGCTGCCCTGCGCTCCGTCACTGCGTCCCTTCCCGCGCGGCCTTGCCTGCCGTTCGGGATAGAGCGCGGTTTGCTGCAGAGGTTCGCCGGTGAAACCGGTCCTTACACTTGGCCCGGTCCGGGATACACGGCGTCGTTTCCCCGGCGACAACTTTTCGCGGTCATTTGGTAACAGCCGCGCAGGATATATTGCGGGGTGGACTGGTTATATATACAGTATCCGACTTTCCGCCCCGCCGTACGCCATCCCGTCCATGCCCGAACTTGCCACGCCCGCTCCAGAACTGTCGCCCGCCGGCGAGGCGCCCGCCGATCCCTTCGCCAAGCTCAACGCCGAGCAGCGCGCCGCCGTCGAGCACGACAGCAAGCGCGCGCCGGCGCAGCAAAGCCCCTTGCTGATCGTGGCCGGCGCCGGCTCGGGCAAGACCAACACGCTGGCGCACCGCGTGGCCAAACTGATCCTGGACGGCGCCGACCCGCATCGCATCCTGCTGTTGACCTTCTCGCGCCGCGCCGCCGCCGACATGGGCCGCCGCGTCGGCCAGGTGATCCGCCAAGTGATGCAGCTGTCGCCCTCCGCCTCCCCGCCCGAGCTACAGTGGTCGGGCACCTTCCACGCCATCGGCGCGCGCCTGCTGCGCGACTATGCGACGCAGATCGGGCTGGAGGACGACTTCACCATCCAGGACCGCGGCGACTCGGAAGACCTGATCGGCCTGCTGCGCCATGAGATGGGCTTGTCGGCCACCGACAAGCGCTTCCCGCTCAAGGCCACCTGCCTGAACATCTACTCGCGCGCGGTCAACACCCGCGACGACCTGGGCCAGGTGCTGCAAACCCACTTCCCCTGGTGCCGCGAATGGGAGCCGCAGCTGGCCGAACTGTTCTCGCGCTACGTCGACGCCAAGGAAGAACAGCACGTGCTGGACTACGACGACCTGCTGCTGTTCTGGGCCGACATGCTGTCCGACGAGGAGATCGCGCGCCTGGTGGGCGAGCGCTTCGACCACGTGCTGGTGGACGAATACCAGGACACCAATCGCCTGCAGGCCGAGATCATCCAGCGCATGAAGCCCAGCGGCGCCGGCGTCACCGCGGTGGGCGACGATGCGCAGTCGATCTACTCCTTCCGCGGGGCGACGGTGCGCAACATCCTCGACTTCCCGTCGCTGTTCTCCACGCCGGCGCGGGTGGTCACGCTGGAGCAGAACTACCGCTCGACCCAGCCCATCCTGGCCGCCTCCAACGCCGTCATCGCCGACGCCCCGGAACGGCACCACAAGAACCTGTGGAGCGACCGGCCGTCCTCGCAAAAGCCGCAACTGGTGCTGATCCCGGACGAGGTGGAGCAGGCGCGCTGGGTCGCCAACCGGGTGCTGGCGCACCGCGAAGAAGGCATGACGCTCAAGTCGCAGGCGGTGCTGTTTCGTACCGCCACCCATAGCGCGGCGCTGGAACTGGAACTGGTTCGCCGCAACATCCCGTTCGTGAAGTTCGGCGGGCTGAAATTCCTGGAGAGCACCCACATCAAGGACCTGCTTTCGCTGCTGCGCTTGGCGCACAATCCGAGCGGACGCATGGCGGGTTTTCGCGCGCTGCAGCTGGTGCCGGGCGTGGGCCCGGCCACCGCCAAGAAGGTGCTGGACCTGATGGCGGCAGCCCAGGATCCGGCCGACACCCTGCTCAATTTCTCCGCACCGGCCAATATCGCGCTGCAATGGCAAGCCTTCGCCGACACCTACGCCCTGATGCGCCGGGCCGCCGAGCCCTGGCCGACCGACGTCAATGCTGCGCGCGATTGGTACCTGCCGCAGCTGGAGCGCAAATATGAAGACGCATCGGCGCGCGCCGCCGACATCGAGCAGTTGGCCGCGCTGGCCGGCGGCTACGCCTCGCGCGAAAAATTCCTGACCGAGCTGACGCTGGATCCGCCCGAGTCGAGCAGCGACTACTCGGCCCCGCCCTACCGCGACGAGGACTACCTGACCCTGTCCACCATCCATTCCGCCAAGGGCCAGGAATGGCGCTCGGTGCACGTGCTCAACGTGGTGGACGGCTGCATCCCGTCCGACCTCGCCACCGGCAGCGAAGCCGAGATCGCCGAGGAGCGCCGCCTGCTCTACGTCGCCATGACGCGCGCCAAGGAGCACCTGCACCTGGTAGTGCCGCAGCGTTTCTACATCACCCAGCAGACGCCGCAGGGCGACCGCCACGTCAACGCCATCCGCAGCCGCTTCGTCACGCCGCGCATGCTGCCGCACTTCGAAGACAGCCTATGG
The DNA here is from genome assembly GCF_017814915.1 of Herbaspirillum sp. LeCh32-8. Lineage (GTDB taxonomy): Bacteria > Pseudomonadota > Gammaproteobacteria > Burkholderiales > Burkholderiaceae_D > Herbaspirillum. Next base: position 169,599 of record NZ_JAGIPZ010000008.1, read on the forward strand.
CTCTCGGCCGAAACCAACGGCGCGCGCACGCCGGTGCCGGAAAGCGTGAAGATGCTGGTACGGCAGCGTGCCAGGAATGCGTGGAAGAAAAGCTGAGTTGCCTTGACGACGCGGAATCCGGGACGTCCGTCATGCTTCGATCACCGCGAAACGACGCTGGGTTCCTGCTTTCGCAGGAACGACAGGCCGGAAGAAACGCGAATCTGAAGAGGTTCAAGCCACCGCCTCAGCGTCGTCCCTGCGAAAGCAGGGATCCAGCGTCGTTGGCGGAGATTGCGCCTTCACCACGCTGGTACAAGTGCAACGAACGACACTAGGTTCCTGCTTTCGCAGGAACGACAGCCCGGAAGAAACGCGAATCTGAAGAGGTTGAAGCTACCTCCTCAGCGTCGTCCCGGCGCAGGCCGGGACCCAGCGTCGTTTGCCGCAACGCATCGCCGCTTGCCAAGCCATCCCGCCAGCCTGCGCCGCCACCCGCTAAAATATCGCCCCATGAATCAACTCGATATCCTCATCCCCTTCGCCCTGCCCCCGGCCGAACTGGCGCGCGACCTGCTGCGCCAGTGCAAGGCGCCGGCGCTGGCGATGCTGCTGGGACGCGGCAAGGCCGCGCCGGTGCAGGCGCACGACCCCTTCTCGCGCGCGCTGCCGCATGAACACTGGCTGGCCCGGCGTTTCGGCCTGCCGCGCGCCGAGCCCGACAGCAGCCCGGCCGCCGCCGCCGCGCTGATGCGCAGCCTGGGCCACGCGCCGTCGGCCGGCCAATGGTTCGTGCTGCATCCGGCCCACATCCACGTTGCGCGCGACCACCTGGTCCTGACCGACGTCGGCCAGCTGGCGCTGGACGAGGATCAGTCGAGGAAACTGTTCGCCTCGGCCGAGTCGCTGTTCACCGAGATCGGCCATGACATCGTCTATGGCGACGCCCGCACCTGGTTCCTGCGCGCCGACCCCTGGCACGGCCTGCGCACCTCGACTCCGGCCGCCGCCAGCGGACGCAATATCGATATCTGGATGCCGGAAGGCCCGGGTGAGCTGGCCTGGCGCAAGCTGCAAAACGAAGTGCAGATGCAATGGTTCTCCGAGGCGCTGAACGAGGAACGCGAAATGCGCGGGCTCAAAGCCGTCAATTCGATGTGGCTGTGGGGCGGCGCCGATGCCGCCACCACGGTGCAATCGCCCTACGCCGCCAGCTTCGGGCTGGACGGCTGGATCCGCGCCTTCGGCCCGGCCGGCAAGGCCGGCGCAGCCGAGATCGCGCAAGGCGCCGGCCCTTGCCTGCTGGTGCTCGATGCGCTGGTTGAACTGGCGCTGGCCGAAGAATGGGGCCTGTGGCTGCAACGCATGGAAGAGCTGGACCGCGAGTGGCTGGCGCCGTTGCTGGCGTCGCTGCAGGGCGGCGCCTTCGAGGCCGTCCACCTGGTGCTGAGCGGCGCCGACCGGCTGGCCCAGGTCACGGCCACGCGCGGCACGCTGCGCAAGTTCTGGCTCAAACCCTCTTTATCGAAGCTGTCCGCATGATCCGCATTGCCACCCGCAACTATTCCCCCCAGCAAGCCGAGCAACTGATCGCCGAGGGCGTGCACCCGGTGCTGGCGCGCGTGTACGCGGCGCGGGGCTTGTCCAGCGCACGCGAACTCGCCAGTGAGCTGAATTCGCTGATCGCCCCGTCCGGCCTGAAGCACATCGACGCCGCCGCACAGTACCTGGCCGACGCCATTGCCGCGCGCAAGAAGCTGGTGATCGTGGCCGACTACGATTGCGACGGCGCCACCGCCTGCGCGGTCGGCCTGCGCGGGCTGCGCATGCTGGGCGCGCAGGTCGACTACATCGTGCCCAATCGCTTCGAGTACGGCTATGGCTTGACGCCCGAGATCGTCGAGCTGACCGTGCGCGAGAAAGCGCCGGACATCATCGTCACCGTCGACAACGGCATCGCCAGCATCGAGGGCGTGGCCGAAGCCAAGCGACGCGGCATTGACGTGGTGGTGACCGATCACCACCTGCCCGGCGACACGCTGCCCGAGGCGCGCGTGATCGTGAACCCGAACCAGCCCGAGTGCGGCTTCCCCAGCAAGAACCTGGCCGGCGTGGGTGTGATGTTCTACGTGCTGCTGGCGCTGCGCGCGGAAATGCGCAAGCGCGGCATCTTCGACGCCGCCAGCCAACCCAACCTGGCCACGCTGCTGGACCTGGTGGCGCTGGGTACGGTGGCCGACGTGGTCAAGCTGGACGCCAACAACCGCATCCTGGTGGCGCAGGGCCTGAAACGCATGCGCAGCGGCAAGATGCATCCCGGCATCGCCGCGCTGTTTCGCGCCGCCGGCCGCGAGGCGCGCCGCGCCACACCGTTCGACCTCGGCTTCGCCGTCGGCCCGCGCCTGAACGCGGCCGGCCGCCTGGCCGACATGGCGCTGGGCATCGAATGCCTGACCACCGACGACGAAGGTCGCGCCTGGGCCATCGCCCAGCAGCTCGACGCCATCAACCGCGAGCGGCGCGACATCGAAGCCGGCATGCAGGACACCGCGCTGAACCTGCTGGACGACTTCAACCCGGCCGACCGGCGCACCATCGCGGTGTTCGACCCGTCCTGGCACCAGGGCGTGATCGGCATCGTGGCCTCGCGCCTGAAGGACAAGTTCTACCGCCCGACCATCACCTTCGCGCCGGGCGACGAAGGCTTCATCAAGGGTTCGGGCCGCTCGATCGCCGGTTTCCACCTGCGCGACGCGCTGGACCTGGTCTCCAAGCATGCGCCGTCGGTGATGACCAAGTTCGGCGGCCACGCGATGGCGGCCGGCCTGACCATCCATGCCCACGCCTTCGACGCCTTCAGCCAGGCCTTCGAAGCGGTCGGCCGGGACTGGCTCACGCAAAACCAGCTGGAACGCGTGATCGAGACCGACGGCGTGCTGGAGGACGCGTATTACTCCGTGCAGTTCATCGGCCTGATGGACGAGCAGGTGTGGGGCCAGGGCTTCGCCCCGCCGGTGTTCTGCGACACCTTCAAGGTGCTGAACCAGCGCATCCTCAAGGAAAAGCACCTGAAGCTGCTGCTGGAAAAGGACGGCCGCAAGTACGACGCCATCTGGTTCGGCCATGCCGACGCCCTGCCCGACTACGCCAACGTGGCCTTCCGGCTGGACGCCAACGAGTACAACGGCAAGACCACGGTGCAGCTGATGGTGGAGCACGCCGAGCCGGCCTGAGGGGAATCAGACGCGAAAGTTGTGGCAAAGACGGCATATCAGGCCGACAAAATTCCCGCCTGATGGCACAATGACGCACACCCGGGGCGCTTTTGCGAGAAAGTAGCGAAAGCGGATCAGCGGGCGGAGAACAGGGACTCCGCTCTCCCGGCACAACAACAAGACCACCTCGTCGATGAAGATAAAGCGCTTCAGCAACAGCCTCATCACACGCCTCGTGCTGTTCGGCGTCTTCGTCGTTGTCACCAGCGCCATCGTGCGCTACAACATCCTGCTCAACTTCCTCGAGGACGACCAGGCCAAGGTCGCCGCCGAACAGCAAAGCACCGTGGCCAGTTACCTCGCGCAGGATATCGGCTACCGCATCCTGGAGCGGCGCCACTTCCTGGAGCGCCTGGCCAGCCAGGTGCCGCCGCCCCTGCTCAACGATCGCGCCGCCCTGCTCGAATGGCTCAGGGAACGCCAGGAGCTGCAACCCATCTTCGCGCGCGGCCTGTTCGTGGCCGACGGCGAGGGCCTGATCGTGCTCGACTACCCCACCATCAGCGGGCGGCGGGCGCTGTCGCTGGCCGCTTACGCGGACTTTCGCAAGGTACTGGGCGGCGCCACCGTGATCAGCGAACCGCTGACCAGCCCCGCCTCCAGGGATCCCATCCTCGCCATGCTGACCCCGCTCAAGGACGCCGACGGCAAGATTGCCGGCGTGCTGGGCGGCTCCACCGAACTGGACGCGCCGGGCTTTCTCAATCACCTGCAAGAGGCGCGACTAGGGCCCTCCGGCAGTTTCCTGCTGGTCTCGCCGGCGCGCCGGCTGGTGATCGCCTCCAACGATCCCGCCCGGGTCTTCAAGCCGCTGCCGGCCCCCGGCGCCGACGGCCTGATGGACAGCGCCATGCAGGGTTACCGCGGCAACGGCATCGCCCCCAATGCCGAGGGCGTGAACGAGATCAGGGCCTTCGCCTCGGTGCCGGGAACCGCCTGGTTCGTAGTGGTGCGCCAGCCGCTGGCGCAGGCGCTGCCGACGGTGGATCGCATGCGCGCCCTGATTGCGCGCGGCGGCCTGATCCAGGGCGCCGGGATCTTCCTGCTGGTGGTGCTGGCCTACTTCTGGTTCTTCCGCCCGCTGCGGCGCGCTGCGGCGCTGGCCGACAAGATGACGCGCGGCGAAATCCCGCTGTCGCCGCTGCCGGTGGTGCGGCGCGATGAGGTCGGCCACCTGACCATGGCCTTCAACGGCCTGCTTACGCGCCTGAAGATGCACCAGTCGGAATTGCAGCACCAGGCCCACCACGATGTGCTGACCGGCCTGCCCAACCGCGTCATGCTGGCCGACCGCATGGAGGAAGCGCTGGCGCGCGCCAGCCGTCTCAGCAGCGGCATCGCGGTGCTGTTCCTCGATCTCGACGGCTTCAAACCGATCAACGACAAACTGGGCCACAAGGCCGGCGACCAGGTGCTGCAGGAAGTGGCGCGGCGCCTGCGCCAGGTGGCGCGCCGCAGCGATACGCTGGCGCGCGTGGGTGGCGACGAATTCGTGCTGCTGGCGACCGACCTGGGCGAACCGCTGGAAAACGGCGCGCGCGCGCTGGCCGAGAAATGCATCGCCGCGGTCTCCGAGCCGCTATGGCTGGCGTCGGCGCAGTTTCATCTGGGGGTATCGGTCGGCATCGCCGTGTGCGAGGGGTGCTGCGGCGCGGACAGCCTGCTGCAGGCGGCCGACAAGGCGATGTACGACGCCAAGGCCAGCGGCCGCGGCTGTTTCGTGCTGGCGCCGCCGGCGGCCGGCTGCAACCACCTCCCCCTCAACGCACAGGCAGGAACTGCAGGAACGAGCCGCCCAGCAGGTTCTGGACATAGCTGATCCCGGCGCGGCGGTATTTCTCGGTGACGAACTCGGCCAACAGGTCGAGGCGGCCGACGATCTTGCCGAACTCCCGCTCGAAACTGAGATTGCGCACATCGCTGCCGATCTCGTCGGACAGCAATAGCGGCGCCCCCGTGGCGGTGCGCCTGCTGGCCAGGATCCAGGCGGCGATCTCCACATTGCGCGCGGCGTTGTAGAGACGCTGGGCATCCAGCCCGTCGACCAGGTAGAACTGGATCTTGTTGCCGTGGGCGACGATGATCATGTCGGCGGTGGCGTGGATGAAGGCGGCCACCCGATCGCCCTTGTAATCCGGCGACAGGGCCAGCGCCATGGCGGCGATATCGCGCTTGCCCTGCAGTTCGGGCCAAAGCTGGCGCAACTCGATGGCGTCTTTCACTTTCTTCTCCGCCTCCTCGCGCGTGGCGGCGGTCTTCTTCCATTCGCCCGGGTTGCGGCGATAGAGCTTTCCCATCAGCAGATACAAGGCGTCGAGGTTGTCGCGCATGGCCAGGGTGGCGACGCGGTTGGTGTCGGACTGGCCCATCTCGCCGGAACTGGCCGAGGCGCCCTTGACCTCGCCATGCGGCGCCGGGGAACTGGCGCAGCCGGCCACGGCGGCCAGGCATAAGAGCGTCAGGAAGAACTGCGGTCTCGTTTTGATTATTGTCATCGGCAGGCACTGGAGAGCAAGCTGATAGGACTGATCCTAGCAGATTGCGTTCACCGAAAGAATCCGAAAACGCATCTGCAAACGCATCGTCAAAACGACAACGGCGAACCATCCGGTCCGCCGTTGTTCATGCTGCGCTGCTAAAGCCCGCAAACCAGAGGGTCAGGCCTTCGTGTAAGGTAAGCCGGTCAGGTACCCCACCGTCGCGCCGAAGCGGTCCTTGTAGTTGGCGCGCACCAGCGGATCGAGCTTGTCCTTGACCTTGTCATGCAGACCCTTCTCCCAGTCGCCGGCGTGCTGGAAGTTGCTCATCACGTAGGTCCAGCCGTTGATCTCGTCGACCGCGTGCAGGCCGGTCGATTCGGCGCCCGAGGGGCACGACAGCACGCGCGTGAGCGCGCGGGTATCGACGTTGTAGGCCCACAGGAAGTTGTTGACGTGCATGCCGCTGTCCTCGCCGATGAACAAAGTGCGCAGCTTCTCGGAGAACTTGATGTTGTCCGGATTGGCGATGCGATCCTGCTCGGCCAGGTTGCCCAGGGCGTCCGGCGTCTTCAGGTCCACGCCCACCAGCTCGGCCGGCGGCGCCATGTCGACCGGCACCCATTCGCTGTCGATGGCGGCGCCGGCGACGTCACGCTGGCCGCCGCGCAGGTTAAGCGCATACACCGCGCCGGCCTTGGGGCCTTGCACCTTGATGTGGCCGGAGCCGTCCAGCATCGAGGTCTGCACGTAGGACATGGCGGAATAGGCGATCTTGTCGCGCGCGTTCACGGTGGTGCCTTCCATCTTGGTGAAGCCCAGGCTGCCGCCGGCCAGCGCGGCGTAGCGGTGGGTTTCCAGGAAGGCTGCGGCCTTCTGCATGCCCGGCTTGACGCGCACCCAGTTGAACTTGCCGTTGAACGGAATTTTGGAGAACGAGCCGTCGGCCGGATCGCTGGTGCGGATGTCCATGATGTCGACCGCCTTGTAGCGGTCGGCCATGGCGCGGATTTCCTCGCTGGTGGCGCTGCCCAGCTTGACCCAGGTCAGCTTGCCGGAGCCCGGGCCCACGCCCGAGACCTGCTCCCAGCGCGCCACGAACAGCGTGCCGGAGGACAGGTCGGCGGCGCGGTCGGCGATGAACATGAACAGGCCGCCGTTGGTGGCGTCGTCGCCCATGAGCACGGTGCGCTGGTCGGGCATGACCTGCACCAGCTCGTGCGAGATACGGCCCAGGCAGAAGTGCTTCTTGATCGAGCCGGTGCCGTCGGCATGCACGGTGACTTCCGGCAGGTGGCCGTAATGGTAGGGGTTGGCGCGGGTCTCGTCGCCATACAGGTTGCGGCTGAAGCCTTTGAACTGCGGGTTGGCGGCGATGGCGGAGGCGTCCGGCTCGTACTCTTCCGACGACAGGTGGGTGTTCCACGGCGACAGGCTGGCGCCGCAGGTGATCCACAGGCCGTGGACCTGGGAGGTGTCGACGTTGTGATACTTGACCAGCGACAGCTTGCCCGAGGACGGATCCTGGTCCAGCGTCAGCACGGCGATCGGCGACGGCAGTTGGCCGTACATGGCGGCCTGCTTCTGGTCGCGCGTGGTGTATTCGAACTGCACCACGGCAAACACCGTATTGCCCTTCACGCCGGGCACGCTTGCGCCCTTCATGGTCAGCAGCGACGAGCCGTCCGGGCAGTCCGAGAAGAACTGGCGCTCCCTGCCCGGCACCGAGCGGTCGATGATGGGACGGTTGTTGATGTCGAGGTAGCCGCCGGCCAGGATGGTGGAGCCGCGGCCGTCCGGCACCATGTCGCCGGTCATGAAGAACGGCTGGTAGGCCAGCTTGTAGGTCTGCTTGCTGCCGTCGGCAAACGCCACTTCCAGCGCCGAGCCCACGGTGGTGGTGGCCATCGCGGCCGGATCGGCCAGCGTCGGCGCCGGCATGCCGGTGAAGCGTGCCGAGGCGAACGGCTTGCCCGCGCCCGGCGCGGCGCAGGCCGACAGCAAGGCGGCGGCGCCGCCGGTCAGCGGCAGCAGCGGCGCGGCGGCCAGCGCCTTCAACAGGCTGCGGCGGCCGGCTTGCGGCGCCAGGGTCTCGGAGGACGATTGGGATTGGATGGCGTCTTGCTGGTGCTGTCTCATCGATGTTTCTCCATATCAATAGAAAAACAGCCGAGGCAGCATCCGTGGCGCGCCCGGCCGTCAGTGCTTTGTCAGGCATGCAAAGCGCTGCGATGGTAGCGGCCGAAAATGACAGGCTTGTGACGGACGGGCCGACGAATCGCCCTTCTCCTCTTGTATAATGCAAGGTTTGATCGCAAAAGAAACCATCATGGAAGCAGAACGCCTCAATTCCCTTCAATCCCTGCTCGACGACCTGGCCACCCGCGCCACCGAGCTACGGAGGTATCTTTGACTTCGATGTGAAGTCGGAGAAACTCGAGCAAGTCAACGCCGAACTGGAAGACCCGAACGTCTGGAATGACCAGAAGCGGGCGCAGGATCTCGGCAAGGAAAAGAAATCGCTGGAAGCCATCGTCCACACGCTGATCAAGATCGACAGCGAGTTGAACGACGCGCGCGACCTGTTCGACATGGCGCGCGAGGAAAAGGACGAGGACACCATCGTCGCCATCGAAGGCGATGCCGAGGGACTGAAGAAGCTGGTGGAGGAAATGGAATTCCGCCGCATGTTCAGCGGCCCGATGGACGCCAACAACTGCTTCATCGACATCCAGGCCGGCGCCGGCGGCACCGAGGCCCAGGACTGGGCTTCCATGCTGCTGCGCCAGTACCTGCGCTATTGCGAGCGCAAGGGCTTCAAGGTCGAGATCCTGGAACAGTCCGACGGCGAAGTGGCCGGCATCAAGACCGCCACGCTCAAGGTCGAGGGCGAATACGCCTACGGCTTCCTGCGCACCGAAACCGGCGTGCACCGCCTGGTGCGCAAGTCGCCGTTCGACTCGTCGAACGGTCGCCACACCTCGTTCTCCAGCCTGTTCGTGTATCCGGAAGTCGATGAATCCTTCGAGATCGACATCAACCCGGCCGACGTGCGCGTGGACACCTACCGCGCCTCCGGCGCTGGCGGCCAGCACATCAACAAGACCGACTCCGCAGTGCGCCTGACGCACGCGCCGTCGGGCATCGTTGTGCAATGCCAGAACGACCGCAGCCAGCACCGCAACCGCGCCGAGGCGTGGGACATGCTGCGCGCCAAGCTGTTCGAGCTGGAACTGCGCAAGCGCATGAGCGAGCAGCAGAAGCTGGAAGACTCCAAGACCGACGTCGGCTGGGGCCACCAGATCCGCTCCTACGTGCTGGACCAATCCCGCATCAAGGACCTGCGCACCAACTTTGAAACCGGCAACACCAAGGCGGTGCTCGATGGCGACATCGACGACTTCATCGCCGCTTCGCTGAAACAGGGCGTCTGATGCACAGCGCCGCGGGGCCTGCCCTGCGGCGCGACACCTCCGACCGACCGTTCAACACTCAAGAATTCCGACCATGACCACGCAAAACAACAACGCCGCACAACCGGCAGCCCCGGCGGCACCGGCAGCCGACGAGAACAGCATCATCGCCGAGCGCCGCGCCAAGCTGGCCGCCATCCGCGAACAGGGCATCGCCTTCCCTAACGATTTCCGTCCGGCCGACAAGGCTTCCGACCTGCACGCCAAGTACGACGGCTTCGAGAACGAAGCGCTGGAAGCCGATCCGGTATCGGTCTCGGTGGCCGGCCGCATGATGTTGAAGCGCGTCATGGGCAAGGCGGCCTTCGCCACCCTGCAGGACGCCTCGGGCGACAAGGCCGACGGCCGCATCCAGCTCTACGTGACCAAGGACGTGACCGGCGACGAAGCCATGGCCGCCTTCAAGCACTATGACCTGGGCGACATCCTGGGCGCCGAAGGCACGCTGTTCAAGACCAAGACCGGCGAGCTGTCGATCAAGGTCACCAAGCTGAAGCTGATCACCAAGTCGCTGCGCCCGCTGCCGGACAAGTTCCACGGCCTGGCCGACCAGGAAATGAAGTACCGCCAGCGCTACGTCGACCTGATCATGAGCGAGGAAACCCGCCGCACCTTCAAGGCGCGCACCGCCGCGATGTCGTCGATCCGCCGCTTCATGGAAACCAACGGCTTCATGGAAGTCGAAACCCCGATGCTGCACCCGATCCCGGGCGGCGCCGCGGCCAAGCCGTTCATCACCCACCACAACGCGCTGGACATGCAGATGTTCATGCGCATCGCCCCCGAGCTGTACCTGAAGCGCCTGGTGGTGGGCGGCTTCGAGCGCGTGTTCGAAGTCAACCGCAACTTCCGCAATGAAGGCGTGTCGCCGCGCCACAATCCGGAATTCACGATGATGGAGTTCTACGCCGCCTACGTGGATTATCAATGGCTGATGGGCTTCACCGAACAGGTGATCCGCCAGGCCGCAATCGACGCCCACGGCACCGCCACCCTGACCTACCAGGGTCGCGAGCTGGACCTGTCCAAGCCCTTCGACCGCCTGACCATCAACGGCGCCATCCTGAAGTACGCGCCGCAGTACGCCGAAGCGCAACTGAACGACATCGAATTCCTGCGCACCGAACTGAAGAAGTTCGGCGTCAAGACCGACCAGGCCCCGCTGGCCGGCGCCGGCATCGGCGCGCTGCAACTGGCGCTGTTCGAAGAGACCGCCGAGTCGCAGCTGTGGAACCCGACCTACATCATCGACTACCCGGTCGAAGTCTCGCCGCTGGCGCGCGCCTCCGACACCGTGCCGGGCATTACCGAGCGCTTCGAGCTGTTCATCACCGGCCGCGAGATCGCCAACGGCTTCTCCGAGCTGAACGACGCCGAAGACCAGGCCGCGCGCTTCCAGGCCCAGGTGGCCGCCAAGGACGCGGGCGATGAAGAGGCGATGTACTACGACGCCGACTACATCCGCGCGCTGGAATACGGCATGCCGCCGGCCGGTGGCTGCGGCATCGGCATCGACCGCCTGATGATGCTGATCACCGACTCGCCCAACATCCGCGACGTGATCCTGTTCCCGCACCTACGCCGCGAAGACTGATCGCCCCGGGCTGGTCCGCCCAAGGACCGGCCCGCGTTGCCGCATCACGCAAGATTGCCTTTTCGCATCCCGGCCTGTCGCCGGGATGCATCTTCCCTCCAGTCACTCCCGTCCGAATTGCTCTTCCGGCAACATGACTTGCCCGTATGGCAAAACACGTCCTTTCCCGCAACAGCTGTTCCGCTGAAAACCGGCCACCCGACTGGCTTTTCAGCCATTACAAGTTTTTACAACTGACACACAATCGGGATTTTTTTTGGCCTTTGCGCACTCCATAATCACTCCATCACCAACACCAATAAACGGAGAGGCCCATCATGGAAAACACCAACATCGCCAAACCCAATTCGAGCCGCCTGCACCCACTGGTCGCAGGCGCCGCTGTCGCCCTGATCCTGGTCAGCCTGGTCGGCGTCGCCGCCATGACCGGTCTGTTGCCCAGTTCGAACAGCACCAATTCGCCGCAGCAGCAAATGGCGGCAATGAACCAGAACGCCGGCCAGCAACAGCTGGCATCGCAACAGGCGCCGGTCAAACAATCCTCCCAAACCTCGGCTCCGGCTGAACGTACTCCGGCCATCTGCAGCAGCTGCGGTGAAGTGGTTGCCGTGCGCGCCGTGCAGCACACCCCCAGCACCAGCGGCGTAGGTATTGCCGGCGGCGCCGTGGTCGGCGGTCTGCTGGGCAATCAGATCGGCGGCGGCAACGGCCGCACGCTGGCCACCATCGCCGGCGCGGTCGGCGGCGGCTATGCCGGTAACGAAGTCGAGAAGCGCACCCGCACCACCACCTCCTATGTCGTGGACGTACGCATGGAAAACGGCAAGAGCCGCAGCTTCCCGCAGAGCTCGGAAAACTGGCGCGTGGGCGATCAGGTTCGCGTTGTCAACGGTCGACTGGAAGGCCGCGGCTGATCCAACACCGTCCCCTTCTCAAAGCCCTTCGATGCGAGTCGAAGGGCTTTTTTGTTGCCGTGCTCACCTTACAACATGGCAATGCGACAATATTTCCCTTTGGTACACCAAACCCGCGCTCAAGCGTTGTAGACAGTAAGCCGCACCCGCATTCCCGCCAAATGAAACTCCGCTCTTCCTGAGGACTCCATAGACAGAATGCGAACGATTAACGCTGGCAACATTGCGGCCGGAAGGTTAGACTTTTGCAAAAAAGCATGTCCGCAACGCCATGCGGCCAAGAATGGATGCATCAAGGAAATGAGAGCGCGCGTCACGCAACGCCGCCGACCTTCGTGCAACGGGGGCGAACGGTTCGCCAAAAAAGAAGAGCTTGCCGGCTCGAATGCGGTTTTATTGATTTATGGACTCACTGTCATCCACGGATACTTCCGACACCAGCGCTGCGCCGTTTGAAGAGCGCTACAGCGGCCAACAAAAAGACCATGCGGTCATTCTGCTGCACGGCCTGTGCGGCTCCCAGCTCGAAATGGGGTCCATCCCCAAGCAACTGAAAAAAGCCGGCTGCGCCGTCATCCCGCTGACCATCGACAACTACTCCGCTTCGCTGACCAACCCGCGCGTCTCGCCCAACTGGGAAGACTGGTGCGCTGCGGTCGAAAGCCGCGTGGCCCGCCTGAAGGAAGAATTCAAGACCGTCTCCATCTGCGGCCTGTCCATGGGCGCCACGCTGGCGCTGGCGGTGGCCGCCCGCAGCAGCGAACTGCTTTCGGTGGTGCTGCTGTCGCCGGTGCTGCAGTACGACGGCTGGTCGGTGCCTTGGTATCAGAAGCTGCTGACGGTGGTCTACGACATGGGCTTTCGCAACTGGTCCTACAAGGAAACCGAACCCTACGGCATCAAGAATTTCGACATGCGTCGCCGCGTCGCCAACCAGCTGGAAAAGGATGGCGTGGCCGCGGTCGGTGCCGCCTCCATCCCGGCGCGCCACCTGCGCGCTGCGCTGCGCATGATCTCCTATGTGCGCGAATCGCTGCCGCTGGTGCGCGCTGACACGCTGATCATCCACTCGATCGACGACGAGACCGCCTCCCCGCGCAACGCCGAGGTGATCCAGCAGAACATCGGCTCTGAAGTGCGCAAGGTGATCTGGCTGGGCGACTGCTATCACATCATCACGGTCGACAACGAGCGCGAAATCGTTACCAACGAGACGGTGATGTTCATCAAGCGCAGCATCGAGATCCACGGCAACGAGCTCTCGCGCAAGTATCTGGCGCATGCCTCCCCGCTGAAAGACCGGCGGCAATAAAAAGCCGCCCAACAAGCAACATTTGCGAGCAAACCGGCTCGCCCGTCAGTGTTTTGACAGACAGTATTCTTAACATGTGAACATTGCACAAACGCGCAATGCAAGTAAAGATGGATTCGACACGCACCTCTTCCAGAGCCATCATGAGCCTGATCAAACTGAAAAATGCGAAAAGCTGGCGGCCTCAGGGCTTGCGCCCGATCTATACCAGCGCAATCGGCTTCGTCGCCGCCTTCGGCCTGCGATATGCGCTCGCGCCGTTCGTGGATGAAGCGCTGTCGATGTTGTTCTTCGCGGTCAACTGCATCGTCCTCAGCTATCTGTTCGGCTACCTGTATTCGCTGGGCATGCTGGCCATCAGCATTCCGACGGCGATGTTTTTCTTCCGCAAGCCCTTCTATACGATGGACGGCATCAACGACAAGGACCTGTTCATGATCCTGGTCTACACCGTGATCATCGCCACCGCCTCGTTCATCATCGAATGGCTGCAGCGCGAACGCTATGCCGCCGTGCTGCAGCAGCGTGTCTCCGAGACCCGCTACCGCCTGCTGATCGAGTCCGACCAGGCGCGGCGCGCAGAGTACGGCAAGCAATTCGAAGCCAGCAATGCCTCCGAACAGTCGTAACAAGAGACATCGATGGCAAGATCAACGGGCGCCCCGCGGCGCCCGTTTCTTTTGGGCTCTCAGGAAGCCCCTGATAGGCGACTGCCGATGGCTCTGGGAAGATGAAGGCAACTCAGCAAGGAGGCCGTCATGTCCACATCCCATCCCAAAATCCTGGTGATCGATCCCGATCTGGACGCCATCGAGCTGGCGCGCTTTGCACTGTGGCGCAGCCCCGTGCAATACCGCTTCGAATGGTTCGATGATGCCGAACTGGCCAACGCCTCGCTGCTCACTCACGCACTGTGTCAGTCCAAGGACCTGCCGGCGATGATCCTGCTGGATCCGCGCAACTTCCACGGCGCCGAGGGCTACGAGCTGCTGCGCACGCTGTGCATCTATGAGGCCGTGTCGCATATTCCGCTGGTGCTGTTCACGTCGTCACCGTTCAGCAGCGACTTCAGCATCGACCAGGACAGCCGCATCTGGTACGCCGCCAAATCCCAGGACCCGCGCGAATACATGCGCACCGTCACCAACTGCGTGCAGCTGCGCCTGCAGGAAGCTGTCCACTCGTAAGCTCATGCCGCGCCCTCACCCGGCGCGTACGATCCCTGCCAGGCGCCGCATCAGCGGCGCAAACAACTCTTCCGACGTATTGCCGTAACCGATCACCAGGCCGTTGCTGGCTTCCCGACGCGGCGCCGCCGAGAACGACGACAACGCCCCCACGTTCATGCCCGCCGCGCGCGCCGCCGCACTGATGGCCGCGTCGTCGTAACGCAGCGGCAGGCGCACCGTCAGGTGCAGGCCGCTGTCGCCGCCCAGCACCTCATGCTCCACCTTCATGTGCGCCTGCAGGGCCTGCCGCAATGCCTGTTGCCGCTCGCGGTAGAGGCGACGCATGCGCCCCAGGTGACGCGAGAACTGGCCGCCAGCAATGAACTCGGCCAGCGCCAGCTGCTCCAGCCGATGGCCGCCGCGCAGCATCTCCGCGAGCGCCGGCCACGCGCCCTCGCCGGCCGACTCCGGCAACACCAGAAAACCGATGCGCAAGGCCGGGAACATGGTCTTGCTGAAGGTGCCCACATACAGCACCGGCGCATCCGGCACCAGGCCCTGCATGGACGGCACGGGATGGCCGCGGTGGCGGAACTCGCTGTCGTAGTCGTCCTCGATGATCCAACTGCCGGCCTCGCGCGCCTGCGCGATCAGCTCCAGCCGGCGCGGCAGTGACAGCACGGCGCCGGTCGGATATTGATGCGAAGGCGTCACATGCACCAGCCGCGCCGGCCGCGTACGCCAGTGGCGCGGCGCGATCACGATGCCCTCGGCGTCGACCGGCATCGCCACCATCTTCAAGTCGCCCGCATGGAAGGCCGCGCGCACGCCGCCATAGCCGGGATCCTCCAGCCAGGCCGTCTCGCCGGGATTGGTGAACAGCCGCACGCACAGCGACAAGGCGCCCTGCGCGCCCTCGGTCACCACCACCTGCGCGGCGTCGCACCGCACACCGCGCGCCACCCGCAAATACTGCGCGATGGCTTCGCGCAGCGCCGGCTCGCCCAGCGGATCGCCGTAACCCAGCACGTGGGAAGGCGCCGCCTTCAAGGCACGCTCCTGGGCGCGCAGCCAGGCATTGACGGGAAACCGGCTCAGCGCCGGCATGCCCGGCGTGAGCGGCAGCGAGCGGTCACCGGCGTCGCGCGTCGGCGTCATGGTGGACACCCGGCGCGACTGCCTTACCGCAGCAGCGGGCGGCTTCGGCGCCGGCCCGGAGGGCGCGCGAGCGTCAGCCAAAGCAGCAACCCGCGTCCCCTGCCGGTCGGCCCGGGCGTAGCCTTCCGCCACCAGTTGCTCGTACACCGCCAGCACGGTATTGCGCGACACCTGCAGCTCCTCGCACAAGGCGCGTGAAGACGGCAGCTTGCCGCCGGCCGGCAACTGGCCGCGCAAGATGGCTTCCTTCAAACGGGCCAGCAGCTGTTGCTGGCGGGATGGCGCACCGGGTGCGCCGGAGAGCGGGGAATGGATGAGCGAATCGGTCATGGCGACGGGAAAAATCGTGGCTCCATAATAAGGCCTTGTTGTGGCGCTTTTTATGATGCCACGAAAGCGCTATCGTGCAGCCATCCCAACAGCCGATCGCAGATCAAGCCCGAACGCCATGACCGACACCAGCAAACCCGCCCTGAACGAATGGAAGCAACCGATCGGCCCGGCCCTGCCGGACTGGCAGGAACGCCCGCGTCCGCAACGCATTGCGGTAGAAGGCCGCTACTGCCGGCTGGAGCCGGTGGACGCCGCGCGTCACAGCGACGACCTCTACGCTGCCTACGCGCAAGCGACTGACGGCAGCGACTGGACCTACATGATGAGCGGCCCCTTCCCCAACCCGGCGTCCTACCGCGCCTATGCCGAGACGCTGCAAAAGAGCGAGGATCCGCTGCACTACGCCGTGATCGACTTGGCCAGCGGGCGCGCCGTTGGCACCATGTCGCTCATGCGCATTGAGCCCCGGCACGGCGTGATCGAGGTCGGGCACATCGCGCTGTCGCGCCAGCTCAAACGTACCCGCGTAGCGACCGAAGCGCAGTTCCTGCTGATGCGCTATGTATTCGCGCAACTGGGCTATCGCCGCTACGAATGGAAATGCGACAGCCTCAATGCGCCTTCGCGCCAGGCCGCGCAGCGCCTGGGCTTTCAATTTGAAGGCATCTTCCGCCAGGCGGTCGTGTACCGTGGTCGCAGCCGCGACACCGCGTGGTTCTCGATTGTCGATACCGAATGGCCGACGCTGGGCAGCGCCTTCGAACGCTGGCTGGATCCGGCCAACTTCGATGCTCAAGGCAAACAGAAGCAAACGCTGCTGGCGTTCAGACAAGCGCTGGCCGGTTGAGCGGCCGAAGCTACTTGAGCTGCTTGAGCTCCCACAGCGCATCCAGCACATACTGCGTGGCCGGCTCGGGCTGGCCGGCGCGGTGGGCGATCCCCAACGGGCGCCACAGCCGGGGCTTGAGCGGCCGCATGGCGATGCGCGGGTCGGCCGGCGGCATGCCGGCCTGCTCGCCGGCTTCGTGCGGCAACAATGTGGCGCCGTAACCGGCCGCCACCAGGCTCTTCACCGCGTCGTTGAAATTAAGCTGGATACGCGCCGTGGGATGTTCGCCGGCGGCGGCGAACCACTCCGTGGTCAGGCGCGACAGCCGTGTATTGGGCGCATTCAAAATCAGCGGCTGTGCGGCCAGCCATTGCGGCGTTATCGTGCGCGGCGCGTCCCAGCCGGCCGGCACGAAGGCCATCACCGGATCGCGCCGCCACGGCTTGACCGACAATCCATCCACCGCCGCCTGCGGTAACGCCACCAGGCCGATATCCAGCCCGCCGCCGGACAGGCGCGCCAGGGTCTCCTCCGAGGTCAGCACCATCACCTGCACGTCGATGCCGGGATGGCTTTGTCCCACCCGCTCCAGCGCCTGCGGCAGCAGGTAGGCGATGGCGCCGGTCGAGGCCCCCAACCTTACTCGTCCCTCCAGCCCCAACACCTGACGTTTGACTTCCTCCAGCGCCTGCTCGGCATCGGCCAGCAACTGGCGGGCGCGCGCCACCAGCGTCTCGCCCACGCCCGAGGGCCGGACCTGGCCACGCTGGCGCAGCAGCAGCGTGGCGCCGATGCGGCTCTCCAGCTCGCTGATATGCAGGCTCACAGTGGGCGGCGCCAGGTGCAAGGCGCGCGCGGCGGCGGCAAAGGAACCCAGGTCGACGATGGCGACCAGGGTGCGCAGGCGATCTAGATTGAGTTCGCGCATGGAGTTTCCCGCAAGGAAAGGAAGAAACAGAGAATGATGGTGGTCCGGCGATGATTCAGAAAAGATGAATCATCTCTTCATGATATTCAACTTTTCCGATTATACGGTTTGGCGCAAGATCTCCCCTGACGACATGCCACGGCCGCCCGGCGGCCTCCACAGAGGAGTTTCCCCATGAGCAATCTTCCATTGGTTTTCATCGACGGCGACCAGGGCACCACCGGCCTGCAAATCCACGAGCGCCTGCGCGGCCGTACCGACCTGCGCCTGCTGACGTTGCCCGCCGCCGAGCGCAAGGACGCGCTGCGCCGCGCCGAGGCGATCAACTCGGCCGACATCGCCCTGCTGTGCCTGCCGGACGCCGCCGCGCGCGAGGCGGTGTCGCTGATCGAAAATCCCAGGGTGCGCGTAATCGACGCCAGCTCGGCGCACCGCACCGCCGACGGCTGGACCTACGGTTTCCCCGAGCTGTCGGCCGAACAATCCGGGCGCATTGCCTCCGCGAACCGCGTGACCAATCCCGGCTGCTACCCGACCGGCGCCATCGCGCTGTTGCGCCCGCTGGTCGCCGCCGGCCTGGTGCCGGCCGACTATCCGCTGGCGATCCAGGCGGTGTCCGGCTACTCCGGCGGCGGCCGCGCCCAGGTCGAGCAATACGAAGGACCTGAAGCCGGCCAGGCCGCGCCTTTCGTCACCTATGGCCTGTCGCTCAAGCACAAGCATCCGCCGGAAATCCAGCTGCATGCCGGGCTGTCGCAACGCCCCATCTTCGTGCCCTCCTACGGCGCGTTCCGCCAGGGCATCGTGCTGAGCATCGCACTGCAGGCGCGCCTGCTGCCCGCTGGCACTAACAAGGAAACGCTGCGCGCAGCGCTGGCGCAGCACTATGCCGGCGCACGCCATGTGACGGTGCTGACCGCCGCACAAGCCGCAGCGACTGAGCGGCTGGATCCGACCATCCACAACAACAGCAACGACATGACGCTGGGCGTGTTCGGCAATGACGACGAAGGCCACCTGCTGCTGTGCGCGGTGTTCGACAACCTGGGCAAGGGCGCGTCCGGCGCTGCAGTGCAAAACCTGGACCTGATGCTGCGCGGCGCTTGATCACGCCGGGCCGTCATTGAAAAAAAGAAAGCCGCCGGCACGCGTCATCGCGCCGGCGGCTTTCTCCATCCAATCCTCTGTTGCTTCGTATCGTGGCAGGCCGACGTCCGTCGGCTGCCTCAATGCATTGCCCGCTGCTCGGTCAACAGCAGATATTCCGCATGCACCTGGGCCGAGGCCAGCACGTTTCTCAGACGCTGTCGGTCTTGCGGCAGCAATGCCAGTTCGGACTCCAGCATGCGGCAGATCATCTCCACCGCTTCGCCCGCGTCCACGCCCATGGTTTGCATCGCCGTCAGGCAATTGCGAATCGTCGCCCGCACAAGGTGCTCCACCTGCTCGCCCTGTTCGGACATTTCCCCCAGCCGCTCGATGATCAGTACATGATGGCCGGCTATGCTTTGCGCATTTGTGCACATGATATTTCTCCCCCTACTGATGAGCAGTGTAGTCCTTCCGTGAAATCTCTCCATCGGGATAATCCTGAGGCGGCCGGCGCCGGCTGAGCCTTCCTGAACGACGGCGCAGGATGGTCTAGAATCGTCCCGTCGCGGCGCGCCATCACAAGAACACACAACGCGCATCCGCCTCCCATGACCACGAGGAAGGAGACCATGAAAAAACTCATCAACGAAGTCGCGCACGTCGTGCCCGACATGCTGGCCGGCCTGGCCGCCCTGCACCCGCAACTGGCCCTGCTGGAGGACAAAAACATTGTGCTGCGGACCGACGCCCGCGAGGCTGCCGCACAGGGCCAGGTTGCCCTGATCTCGGGCGGCGGCTCGGGCCATGAACCGGCCCACGGCGGCTACGTCGGTCGCGGCATGCTCAGCGCCGCGGTGGCCGGCGAAGTCTTCACCTCGCCCTCCACCGACGCCGTGCTGGATGCCATCCGCGCAGTGGCCGGCCCGGCCGGAGTGCTGCTGATCGTCAAGAACTACACGGGTGACCGCCTCAACTTCGGCCTGGCTGCCGAGATCGCGCGCGCCGAGGGCATCGCGGTGGACATGGTGGTGGTGGCCGACGACGTCGCACTGTCCGCCAACGGCGACCACGCCGGTCGACGCGGCCTGGCAGGTACCGTGCTGGTCCACAAGATCGCCGGAGCGGCAGCCGCCGGCGGCGCGACGCTGGCGCAAGTCGCGCAGGCCGCGCGCGACGCCGCAGCGGCCTTGGGCACCATGGGCGTGGCGCTCACGCCCTGCACCGTGCCGGCCGCCGGCAAGCCGGGCTTCACGCTGAGCGAAGGCGAAATCGAATGGGGCCTGGGCATTCATGGTGAGGCTGGCGTCGAACGTGGCCAGTTGGTGACTGCGGGCGATGCGGTGGAGCGCCTGCTGCTGCAGATCACCGATGACCTCAAGCTGCAAGCCGGCGAACGCGTCGCGCTGCTGGTCAACAATCTCGGCGGCACACCGGCCAGCGAACTGGATATCGTCGCCGGCGCCGCGCTCACACTCTTGACCACGCGCGGCATCAAGGTCGAGCGCGCCTGGGCCGGCACCTTCCTCTCGGCGCTGGAGATGGCCGGCATCTCGCTCACGCTGTTGCGCGTGGATGAGCAACGCCTGGCGCTGCTCGATGCTGCAACGCAGGCGCCTGCGTGGCCCGCCGGCAGCGGCCGCATCGCCACCGATGCGCAGGCGTCGCTGCAGGCCGTCGCCGCCGCACCCGCCACCGCACGCGGCGCGACGCTCTCTCCCGCATCGCCGCTGGCGCGCGCCATCGACGCGGTGTGCGCCTGCCTGCAGCAAGCCGAGGCCCGCCTGACCGACATGGACCAGCAGGTCGGCGACGGCGACCTCGGGATCAGCATGACGCGCGCCGCCCAGGGCATCCGCGAAAACATGCCGGGCTGGCCCTCCGAACGGGATCCGGCCGCTGTCCTGCGCGCCATGTCAGCCACCGTACGTCGCGTGGTCGGCGGCACCTCAGGGCCGCTGTACGCCATCCTGCTGATGCGCGGCGCCGCGGCGCTGGAACAGCATGGCGCCGATGCGCATGCCTGGGCTGCAGCGTTGCGCGAAGCGGTCAACGGTGTGATGCAACTGGGCGGCGCCAAACCCGGCGACCGCACCATGGTCGACGCCCTGCTGCCGGCCGCCGACGCACTGCAGCAGGCGCTGGCCAGCGGCGCCGACGTCGACAAGGCGCTCGCCGCTGCCGCCACTGCCGCAGAACAAGGCACGGCGGCCACCGCCGCCATGACGCCGCGACGCGGTCGCTCCAGCTACATCGGCCAACGCGCGCTGGGCCATCCCGACCCCGGCGCGCATGCCGTCGCCCTGTGGCTGGCAGCGCTGCGCGACGTCCTGAAATCCTGATTTGCCTCAAATCCCCGCCACAAAAAAATGAAATGGCGCGCACATCGCGCCGCCGTTTCATTTTCTTCCCGCAAAATCAAGCTCATCCTTGGAAGCCGCGCCCAGCAAGATTTTCCAGCCTGTGGCATGATCCCGGTTCCGCAATCGTCACACCTTGCCGGAAGTCGCCAAGACACCACGAGTCTTGATTTCCGGTTACATTTTCTTGAAGCAACATGCCAGGACCCTTAGGCAAAGTGGCGCAGAAGTACATGAACGCCACCATTAACCTCACCCCAGTATTGCGCACCGACGGCAAGTGGAGTGCATTCGTGCACATCGACTTCCCGGACCGCACCACGCATGACTTCGGCGACTTTCAACCCGGCAAGACCAAGGTGGAAGCGCTGCAGAATGCGGTGACGGCGGCCGAGAAATACGTCGCCGCGCGCAAGAAGTAAGCGCGACAACCTGCAGACACCCACGAGCGCCGGCAAATCGGTCTCGGCACCAATGTCGAGTACTACTTGCCCAGCGCCTGCAGACTGCGCACCACGTCCGACAGGCCGGCATGAAGCCGCTTGTCGCGCCGAATCACCACCGCCAGCCGGCGATGCAGTCGCGGCGACAGCGCACGTACCGTCACACCGCCCTTCAATTTGCCCTGCGGCACCGCCATCCCCGGCAGGATGGCGCATCCCAGGCCTGCTGCCACCAGCTCCTTGATCGCTTCCACGCTGCCCAGTGACATCACCGGCGCCAGCCGCACACCCGCGCGCGCGAACCAGTCGTCTGCGATGCGCCGGGTATTGCCGCCGGGCTCGAACAGCAATACCGGCAGGTCGGCCAGCGTCGCCGCCGTCACCTTGGCCGGCAGCGCCATGCCGGGCGGCGCCAGCAGGACGAACTCGTCATCCAGCACCGGCGTGATGTCGAACATGCGACCCGCCACCGGCATCGTTACCAGGCCCACATCGAGCAGGTTGTCCTCCACCGCCTTGATGATCTCCGCCGTATTGCCGGTAGACACCGTGATTTCCAGCGCCGGAAAGCGCTTGCGCAGATCTTTCAGTACCGCAGGCAACAAAAAGATGCACGCAGTCGCCCCGGTGCCCAGGCGCACCCGGCCCGCAGCGCTGCCGCCGCGTCGGGCAACCGCTGCCACCGCGGCATCCACCGCAGCCTCGATCTGCGCCGCGTGGCCCAGCAATTCCTGACCCGCCGCCGTGGCGCGCGCCCGACGCCCTGTCCGCTCCACCAGCGGCGCGCCCAGGCTGCGTTCCAGCTGTCGGATCTGCTGGCTCACTGCCGGCTGGGAAAGATCCAGCCTTTCAGCCGCGGCCGAAAAACTGCCGTGCCGGATCACGGCAACAAAGGTCTGCAGGTAATCGAGGTTGAAATTCTTCATCAAACTTTTCCTTATGGTTCACATAAGCAAACAAGGCTTCATTTATAACACTGCCAACCGCATGATGGGCGACATCAAGCGAGGAAACCCGATGTCGACTCCATCACCCACCGTCACCATCCGCGACGCCGCACAGCACGACCTGCCCGCCATCCAGGCTATCTACGCCCATTACGTGCTGCACGAGCTCGCCACCTTCGAGCTTGATCCTCCGTCCGTGGCCGACCTGGCCGCACGCCGCGATGCGGTGCTGCGCGCCGGTTTGCCATGGCTGGTGGCCGAGCACGCCGATGAGATCGTCGGTTATTGCTACGCCACGCCCTACCGGCCGCGACCGGCCTACCGTCACACTATCGAAGAGTCGGTCTACCTGGCGCCCGGGCACGTCGGCCTGGGCACCGGCAGCCGCCTGCTGGATGCTTTGGTGAAGCGTTGCGAGCAAGGGCCGTGGCGTCAGATGCTGGCCGTCATCGCCATGCCGGGCGCCGACGGCAATGCGGCATCGATGGCGCTGCACCGACGCTTCGGTTTCGCGCCGGCGGGTCTGCTCAGGCATGTCGGCTACAAGCACGGACAATGGATCGACACCGCGCTGATGCAACGCCCGCTCGGAGCCGGCGCCGGGTGCGCGCCGGATGGAGCGCTTCCATGAACCGGCGCCGGCTGGTGCTGTGCCTGGGCGCGGGACAGATGATCAGCTGGGGCATCACTTATTACCTGGTCGGCGCGCTGGGTCTGGCGATGGCAGCGGGCCTGGGCTGGAGCTCGACGCGCATCCAGGGCGGCTTTGCGCTGGCGCTGCTGGCGATGGGCCTGTGCTCACCCCGGCTGGGTGAGATCAGCGACCGCCACGGCGGCCGCGCCGTCATGTGCGCCGGCTCGCTGTTCAACGCGGCCGGCTGCGCCATGCTGGCGATGGCCCACGGATCGCTTGCGTACTATGCGGGATGGCTGCTGCTGGGACTGGGCATGCGCTGCACGTTGTACGACGCCGCCTTTGCCGCGCTGGCGCGCATCGGCGGCGGCGACGTCGCCGGCACCGGCCGCGCGATGGCGCAGATCACCTTGCCGGGCGGCCTATCCGCCACGCTGTTCTGGCCGCTGGGCCAGGCATTGTGCGAAGCGGCCGGCTGGCGCGCGGCCTTGTGGGTCTATGCATTGCTGGCGCTGTGTACGCTGCCGCTGCATTGCTCGCTCCCATCGGGGCGGAATTCGAAGGGCGCGCTCGCATCGTCGCCACCCCCGCAAGACACGCCGCCGCTGGCGCGGGAGCCGCGTCAGATTCTGCTCTCCGGCATCCTGTTCGCCGCGCTGACCACACTGGCCAACTTCCTCAATGCCGGCATGTCGGCACACATGATTTCCATCCTCGGCGGCATGGGCGTGGCCGGCGCGCTGGCGGTGTGGATCGCGGCGCTGCGCGGCGTCGGCCAGTCGGCAGCGCGTCTGATGGATATCCTGTTCGCGCGCGGCATCAACCCGCTCTCGCTCAATCTTTTGGCCTGCTTGCTGCTGCCCTTGGCGTTCGCCATCGGCCTGGCGGCGGCAGGCTCCGCCGTTGCGACCATCGCCTTTGCCCTGCTCTACGGCGCCGGCAACGGCCTGTTGTCGATCACGCGCGGCACGCTGCCGCTGTCGCTGTTCGACCACCGCAGCTATGGCGGCTTCGTCGGACGGCTGGTGGCGCCGGGCTTCGTGCTTTCGGCCGCGGCGCCCGTACTGTACGCCTGGCTGATGCAGGCGCTGGGCGCGCGGGCCGGCATGTGGCTGTCCGGCGTGTGCGCGCTCGCCATCCTGGCTGCCGCGGCGGCGCTACGGATGATGTTCCCGCGCAGAAGCCCGGGTGCCCACGTCGCCGGCATCTCCGCCAAATGACGACGGCCCGCATCACTGCGGGCCGTCTTCTCGTCGCGCTGCGGGAGTCATCCCGCAATCAACATCAGTTCACCTTGACGCCGGCCGCCTCGCTCTCCTTGTAGATCGCGTCGATCAGGTCCTTGCCCACGCGCGCGGCCATGCTCTTGTGCACCGTCATCAGCGCCTTGCGCCACTCGGCCTTTTCATCGTCGCTCAGGTAGTAGACCTTGGTCTTGCCGCTGGCCTTGATGGCGGCCAGCGCGTCGTCATTCTCTTTCTGGGCGATGGTGTTGGCGTAGACGGTGGCTTCCTTCATCGCGCCTTCGAGCTGGGTGCGCACATCGGCCGGCAGCGCGTCCCAGAACTTCTTGTTCACGATCACCGCATAGCCGATGTAACCGTGGTCAGAGACCGTGAGGTTGGACTGCACCTCATGCATCTTTTGCGTATAGACGTTGGACGGCGTGTTCTCGCTGCCGTCGACCACGCCGGTCTGCATCGCCTGGTAGACCTCGGAGAAGGCCAGCACCTGCGGGTTGGCCTTCAAGGCGCGGAACTGCTCGTCGAGCACCTTGGAGGACTGGATGCGCATCTTCAGCGCGCGGAAGTCGGAGACCTTGTGCAGCGGCCGGTTGGCAGTCATCACCTTCATGCCGTTGTCCCAATACGCCAGGCCCTTGATGCCCTTGCTTTCCAGCTTCTGGAACAGGCCCTGGCCCACCGGCCCTTCGGTCACGCGCTTCAACACTTCCTTGTTGGGGAAGATGTACGGCAGGTCGAACACCTCGAACTCCTTGGCGCCCAGCGGGCCGAACTTGGCCAGCGACGGCGCCAGCATCTGCACCGAACCCAGCTGCAGCGCCTCCAGCTCCTCCTTGTCCTTGTAGAGCGTGCTGTTGGGATAGACCTCCACCTTCACCCGCCCCTTGGTGGCCTTCTCGGCCAGCTCCTTGAAGCGCTCTGCGCCCTTGCCCTTGGGCGTGTCGTTGGCCACCACATGGCTGAACTTGATGACAATGGGCTGCTGCGCACACGCCAGTGGCGAGTGCAACGCCAGCACGCTCAATCCCGATATGGCGATGGCGGCCCGGATGGTCCGTCTGGTGATGCTGAATCTTGTTTTGGTCATGGCGTGTCTCCTCCTTATGATGCCCTGCCAGGCAAGGCGTTAAAAGACAATCAGGTCCCGCAATCCCTCTCCGGTATGCAGGCGGTCGAAACCGCGGTTGATGTCGGCCAGCGCCAGGCGCTCGCCCATCAGTTTGTCGACCGGCAGCTTGCCGGCCTGGTACAGGCCGATGTAACGCGGGATGTCGCGCAGCGGCACGCAGGAGCCGATATAGCTGCCCTTGACCGTGCGCTCCTCGGCCACCAGGCTGACCTGCTGCAAGGCCCATTTTTGGTCCGGCGCCGGCAGGCCGGCGGTGACCGTCATGCCGCCGCGGCGGGTCATGCGGTAAGCCATTTCCATGGCTTGCACCGAGCCGGCCATCTCGAATGCGTAGTCGACGCCGCCGCGGGTCAGCGCCTTGACCTTCTCCACGGCATCAGGATCGCGCGCATTGACGGTGGCGGTGGCGCCCAGCGACCTGGCCACTTCCAGCTTGCTGTCGTGCAGGTCGACCGCGATCACCTCGCGCGCGCCGGAGGCCAACGCGCCCAGCATGGCGCACAAGCCGACGCCGCCCAGGCCCAGCACCACAGCAGTGGTGCCGGCCTTGACCTCGGCTGTGTTGACCGCCGCCCCCACGCCGGTCAGCACCGCGCAGCCGAACAACGCGGCCTCCACCGGATCGATGTCAGCCTCGACCTTGACGCAGGAACGGCGCGATACCACTGCGTGATCAGCGAACGCCGACACACCGAGGTGATGATGCACAGGCTGCTGCTTCGCATGCAGACGACGCTGGCCCGACAGCAGCTCGCCCACCGTGTTGGTGGCCGCGCCCGGCTCACACAGCGCGGGACGGCCTTCCATGCAAGGCAGGCAGTGGCCGCAGCTGGGCACGAATACCAGCACCACCAGATCGCCGGCACGCAGGTCGGTCACCCCCGCGCCAACCTGCACCACCTCGGCAGACGCCTCATGGCCCAACGCCATCGGCACCGGGCGCGGACGCACACCGGTAATCACCGACAGGTCGGAGTGGCACAGGCCGGCGGCCTTCATCTTCACCAGCACCTCACCGGGGCCGGGCGGATCCAGCTCCAGTTCTTCTATCTTCAGCGGCTGGCTTTGTGCAAACGGATGGACGTCGGTCATCTCGCGCAAAACGGCGGCCTGGATTTTCATGTCTCGCTCCTTATCGTTGGGAAGAAAACATGCAGATTACACGAGCCCACCGCGCTGCAAGAAACGTTGCGCCTGCAGGATCACCGGTTTGTCGATCATCTTGCCCGCCAGCGAAATGGCGCCGCCGTCGCTGCGCGCGACCGCTGCCATCACCGCGCGCGCCCACTCCAGTTCCGCCTCGCTCGGACGGAAACCCTCGTTGACCGCGGCCACCTGCTTCGGATGAATACACAACTTGGCGCCGAACCCGAGGTGCAGCGAGCGCTGCACGGCGGCAACCAGGAACGCAATGTCATCAAAGCTGGTGGTCACGCCGTCGATGGGCGGCGCGATGCCCGCCAGGCGGGACGCCAATACCATCTCCACGCGCAGATGCGTCAGCTCGCTCTCGGTTGCATCGCACTGCATGCCCAGGTCGACCTGCAAATCGATTGACCCGAAGGCCATGCGCAACAGGCCATCGGCGCGGGCAATGTCGCGCATGGCGGCAATGCCGGCGGCGGTCTCGATCAGCGCAATCACGCGCCAGGACGTCTGGCGAGCCGCGATGGCCGACACTACCTGCGCATCCTCCGCCTTGGGCAGCACGACACCTGCGATCTCCAGTCCCGCCAGGGCGGCCACGTCATCAACGTGCCAGGGCGTATCGGCGGCGTTCACGCGCACCCACAGTCTTGGCTGCGCGCCGTTGTCACGAAGCCACTGCGTCAACGTGGCGCGCGCTTCTTCCTTCAGCGACGGCGCGACCGCGTCTTCCAGGTCGACGATCGCCGCATCGGCGCCGCTGTCGAGCGCCTTGGCGTAGCGGTCCGGCCGGTTGGCTGGCACGAACAGATAGGTACTCGCCACTGACGCCACGGATGCCGCGGATGCTGGCGCTGCCATCACACCGCTCCCCGCTCGCGCATCGCGGCGATCTGCTCGGCGCCGTAGCCCAGCTTGGCGAGAATGCTGTCGGTGTGCTGCCCCAGAGCGGGGATTGCGTCCATGCGGTAGTCGTAGGTGTCATTAGCCCCCGGCGGCAGCAGCGCCGGCAAGGCGCCGGCCGGCGAACCGACCTCGGCCCAGCGCTTGCGCGCGGCCAGTTGCGGGTGCTCCCAAATGTCTTGCATGGTGGAGACGTGGGCGTTGGCGATCTGCGCCTCGTCCAGCCGCGCCACCACCTGCTCGGCCGTCATGTCGGCAAACATTGTCAGGATCAGCGCACGCAGCGCGTCGCGGTTCTCGTGGCGGCGCGAGTTGTTGTTGAAGCGTTCGTCGCCGGCCAGTGCTGCATCTTGCAGCACCACTTCGCAGAACACCCTCCACTCGCGCTCGTTCTGCAGGCCCAGCATCACTGTCTTGCCGTCGCCGGCGGTGAACGGGCCGTAGGGATAGATGGTGGCGTGCTCGGCGCCCGAACGCACCGGCGCCGAGGCACCCTGGTAGGCGTAGTACATCGGGAAACTCATCCACTCGGTCAGCGCCTCCAGCATCGACAGGTCGATGTGGCTGCCTTTGCCGTCGCGCCCGCGCTTGATCAGCGCGGCCAGGATGTTGGAGTAGGCGTACATGCCGGCGGCGATGTCGGCGATCGAGCAACCGGCCTTGGCCATGTCATCGCGGGTGCCGGTCACCGACAGGAAGCCACCCTCGCTCTGGATCAGCAGGTCGTAGGCCTTCTTGTCCCGGTAAGGACCGTCTTCGCCGTAGCCTGAGATGTCGCACACGATCAGGCGCGGATGCTTCTTGTGCAGCACCTCGGCCGACAAGCCCAGGCCGGCGGCAGCGCCCGGCGCCAGGTTCTGCACCAGCACGTCGGCTTCTTCCAGCAGCTTGGCGATGATCTGCTTGCCGTCTTCGTCCTTCAGGTTCAGCGTCAGGCTTTCCTTGGAACGGTTGGTCCAGACGAAGTGCGACGACAGGCCGTTGACGCGGGTGTCGTAGCCGCGCGCGAAGTCGCCCACGCCGGGACGCTCGATCTTGATCACGCGGGCGCCGAGGTCGGCCAGCTGGCGCGTGCAGAACGGCGCGGCGATGGCGTGCTCCAGGCTGATGACGGTGATGCCCTCCAGCGGGCGGTTCGATGGCAGCATGATGTTTCCTCTTCGTTGTCTTGGTGCGCGCGCTTAAAACAACTCGCTCAGTGCGCGCTCTTCGTGCAGGCCCCAGGCACGCGCGATGATGCGCTGGATTTCGGCGTCGCTGGCGGCGCCTGAGAAGGCGATCAACTTTGCCGCCTTGCGCTCCAGCTCGGCACGCGAGAGCGTGTTGTCCGGATCGCCCTTGGGCACGTCGACGGCGGCGGCGAACTTGCGGCCGTCGGTGGTTTCAACTTCAACGCGGCCCAGCCATCGCGCGGGATAGGCGCCGTCGACCTCCTGGTCCAGCGTCATCTTCACCTTCTCGCGGAACTGCGCCACGCGCGGATCCTGCAGCGCCTGCTGCTCGAACTCGGTCAGGCCGGCCTGCTGGTGCACGGCGATCAGGCCCAGCACCGTTCCCATGGAGAACTTGGCCTGGTGCACCGTCTGCGGATTGACCACCGGGCCCAGCACGTCGATGGCGCCCTGGTGCACGCGCGTGTTCACCGCCGCGATCTGGTCATGACGCAGGCCCTCGCGCTGCATCAGCAGTTGCAGCGCATCGGCGGCCGGATGCGTGTGGCGGCACGAGGCGTGAAACTTGAAAGACGTTTCGGCGGTAGCCCAGCGCGATCCCAGGCCGTCGGTCAGCTTGGCCGGGTCGGCATCGCTCGACATGCCGGCGGCCATGCCTTGCGCACCTTCCAGGATGCGCTGCGCGCCGGTGAAGCCGTCACGCGTCAGGTAGGCCGCGAGCAAACCGTCGGCGGCGGCCTTGCCGGTGTGCAGCTGCTTGGAGTCCGCGGCGTCGCGCAGGAACTCCCACAGGCCGGCGGCCTGCGTGCCGGCCGAGCCGAGCGCATGCAGGAACTGCCTGGTGTCGAAGTCCATCAGCTTGCCCACGGCGACGGCCGCGGCCAGCGTGCCTACGGTGCCGGTGGTGTGGAAGATGCGGTAGTGCGAACGGCCCATGAATTCGCCGATGCGGATGCCCGCCTCATAACCGGCCACCGCCGCCATTAGCAAATCGGCGCCCGATTTGCCAAGATCTTGCGCGGTCGCCAGCGCGGCCGGGAATACCACTGCTGCCGGATGGAACACTGAGCCGTTGTGCACGTCGTCCTGCTCCACCAGGTGCGAGGACGCGCCGTTGACCAGCGCCGCGAAATACGGCGAGCTGGACTTGCGGCTGGTCAGGATGGTGGCCGATCCTTCCTTGGGCCCCATCGCCGCGGCGTAGCGCTCGATGATCTCGATCTGGCGCGCGCCCTTGCCGGCCAGCGCCGAGGCGAACCAGTCGAGGAACAGGTCTTCAGTGCGGGCGATCACCGCCGGCGGGATGTCCTGATAGCGCAGGCCGGCCAGGAAGGCGGCGAGCGTGCGCGAGGGACTGTCGGTGTTGGCGTCGGTGTTGGCGTCGGTGTTGACGTCGTTGCGGGGCTTGGCGGCGGTGCTCATGGGCGTCTCCTTGTCTGTTCTCGGCGCGGCTCTCTCCTGCTGCGTCAGAACGAGCGCGGCAGGCCGAGGATATGTTCGGCCACGTAGGAATAGATCAGGTTGGTCGAGATCGGCGCCACCTGGTACAAACGCGTTTCGCGGAACTTGCGCTCGACGTCGTATTCGCAAGCGAAGCCGAAGCCGCCGTGCGTCTGCAGGCAGACATTGGCCGCCTCCCACGAAGCCTTGGCCGCCAGGAACTTGGCCATGTTGGCCTGGGCGCCGCAGGGCTGGTGCGCGTCGAACAGCTCGCAGGCCTTGTAGCGCATCAGGTTGGCCGCTTCCAGTTCGATGTAGGCGTCGGCGATGGGGAACTGCACGCCCTGGTTCATGCCGATGGGGCGGTCGAACACCACGCGCTCCTTGGCGTAGGCGGCGGCCTTGTCGATGAACCAGTAACCGTCGCCGATGCACTCGGCGGCGATCAGGGTGCGCTCGGCGTTCAGGCCGTCGAGGATGTACTTGAAGCCCTTGCCCTCTTCGCCGATCAGGTTCTCGGCCGGGATTTCCAGGTTATCGAAGAACAGCTCATTGGTTTCGTGGTTGACCATGTTCAGGATCGGGCGCACTTCCATGCCACGGCCGATCGCGTCCTTCAGGTTGACGATGAAGATCGACATGCCTTCCGACTTCTTCTTCACCTGGTCCAGCGGCGTGGTGCGCGCCAAGAGGATCATCAGGTCGGAGTGCTGGATGCGCGAGATCCATACCTTCTGGCCGTTGACCACGTAGCGGTCGCCCTTCTTGATCGCGACGGTCTTGATCTTGGTGGTGTCGGTGCCGGTGGTGGGCTCGGTCACGCCCATGGATTGCAGGCGCAGCTCGCCGGTGGCGATCCTGGGCAGGTAGAGCTGCTTCTGCTGCTCGGAGCCGTGGCGCAGCAGCGTGCCCATGTTGTACATCTGGCCGTGGCAGGCGCCGGAGTTGCCGCCGGCGCGGTTGATCTCTTCCATGATCACCGAGGCCTCGGTCAGGCCCAGGCCGGAGCCGCCGTACTCCTGCGGGATCAGCGCGGCCAGCCAGCCGGCCTTGGTGAGCGCGTCGACAAAGTCCTCGGGATAGCCGCGGGCCTCGTCCACCTTGCGCCAGTATTCTGCGGGGAAGGTATTGCACAGATCGCGCACTGCATCGCGCAGATCGCCATAAGCGTCATTGGGCGCTTGATACGACATGGTGTGTCTCCAGAAAACGTGAATGAATGATCGTCGGACCGGCTCAGGCCAGGATCGCCTCGGCCTGCATCGCCAGCTCGCCGCGCAGGTTCTGCGCCCACAGCTGGACCGACTTGCCGTCGGCGGAAGGCTTGCCGCACAGCTCGAAACCTTCGATGTCGAACAGGCTGCCCACCGCGCGGAAATTGAATTCGCGCAGCACCGCCTGCGGCATCTCGCGCGCCAGCAGGTCGGCCAGCAAGGTGGCGATCAGCGGGCCGTGCACGATCAGGCCCGGATAGCCTTCGACTTCAGTGACATAGGTGCGGTCGTAGTGGATGCGATGGCCGTTGAAGGTCAACGCGGAGTAGCGGAACAGCAGCACCGGATCCGGATCGACGCGACGCTTCCATTGCGCGTCGGTCGGCGCCGCCTTGGGCGCGACAGGCGCTGCGACGGGTTGCGGCATCTCGCGGTAGACGATGTCGTGTTCTTCATGAATGCAGACCTGGCCGCCGTGGCCGATCTCATGCTTGACGGTAACGAAGGCCAGCGCGCCGGTGCGACCATGCTTGACGTCGACGCTGGCGATGCGCGAGGTTTTCTGCGCCGTCGCGCCGACCGGCAGCGGCGCAGCGAAGCGCAGGCGACCGCCGGCCCACATGCGGCGCGGTAACGGCACCGGCGGCAGGAAACCGCCGCGCTTGGGGTGGCCGTCGTCGCCGACGTCGGACTGCTTGCACACGGTCCAGAAATAAATCCAGTGCCACAGGGGCGGCAAGGCATCGCCTTCACGCGGCTGCTGCGGGCCGTCGATGCAGGCGGCCAGCGCCGCTGCGAAGGCGGGCGTGATGTGGTCGTCGCGGCGTTCGGTCTTGTCGACCCATTGACGCAGCATGCTCAGGTCGAGATCGGGGGTCGACATGGTCTCCTCTGCATTCGTTATCGTTTTGGAATGCGGGCCAGTCTGTTCCTCCGCAGACACAAGGACAATCTGTATTTTTGGAAGGGGGGCTTTCGCGATTGTGAAGTCACACACTGCGCGCACGATGCGCGGCGGATGCGGCGGCGCAGCACGCGAGGCGAGGTCAGGAACGGCAAATCGGCGTAACATGAATGCCCAACAGGGAGACACCCGGAGACATCCGCCAGAAGATTTCCGCACGGCGCAGCAAGCGCGCAGCAACGCAAACGCCATCCCTCCCCGCCCACACCTGCATCATCAGCCCGGACCATGCCATGCTCTTCGACCTCACCGACCTGCGGCTCTTCATCCTGATCGCCGAACTCAACAGCCTCACGCGCAGCGCCGAGCGCATGAACCTCTCGCTGGCCGCCACCAGCAACCGCATCAAGGAACTGGAGACGCGCTTCGGCACCCGGCTGCTCTATCGCGAGAGCAAGGGCGTGCAGCTGACGCCGGCCGGCCAGACGCTGCTGCATCACGCGCAACAATTCATGCAGCAGGTCGAGCACCTCAAGAGCGACATGCAGCAGTACAACAACGGCATCAAGGGCTACATCCGCATCTTCGCCAACACTACCGCGGTGACCGAGTTCATGCCGGAGATCCTGGGCAAGTTCCTGGCCTCGCACCCGCAGGTCAACGTGGCGCTGGAAGAGCGACTGAACCACGACATCATGCGCGGCATCCAGGAAGGCACGGCCGACATCGGCATCGTCGCCGGCCCGGTGCAGGGCGATGGACTGGAGGTGCTGAACTTCTCGACCGACCGCCTGGTGCTGGCCACCGCGCTGGAACATCCGTTGGCCGGCGCCGGCACCCTGCCCTTCATCGACACGCTGGAGTACGAACACGTCGGCCTGCACGAAGGCAGCACGCTGCACCACTTCCTGAGCAAGATCGTCACCGAGAACGGACAGCGCCTGAAACTGCGCATTCAGGTGCGCAGCTTCGAGGCGATGTGCCGCATGATCGAGACCAACGTCGGCATCGGCATCGTGCCGTTGTCGGCGGCGCTGCGCCACCAGCAGACCATGCAGCTGGCCATCGTCGAGCTGTCCGAGCCGTGGAGCGTGCGCGAGCGCAGCATGGTGTTCCAGAACTTCGACACGTTGTCGCCGCACGCGCGCAACCTGGTCGACTTCATCCGCGAACAGACCGCGACGCCGGCGGCCGACGACGGCAAGGTCAGCGCACTGGCCGACGCCGTGAAGAAGAAAAGCGCGCGCGAAAAGAAAAGCGCCTGAACATGTCAGGCGCCTGGAGGAGGCCTTCAGCAATGGAGCGGCTTGAGCGCACTGGCGTATTGGCGTATTAGCCGTCTCCTCATTGTCGTCCCGGCGAAAGCCGGGATCCAGCAACTTTCGTCGCGAACCTCGGACTTGCGAACAAGCCCGCCGCAGCAAAGCGCCGGCATGACGCCGCTTGATCAGCCTTCGATCATCATCCACAAGGACAGCAACAGCAGCGCCCCGCAGAACAGGATGCGCAGCCGGCGCTCCGGCAGGTGGTGCGCCAGCGCCACGCTCCAGGAAATGCTGAGCACGCCGCCCAGCGCCATCGGAATCCCCACCGCCCAATTCACGTGACCGGCATGCGCGTAGGTCCACAGCGCCACCAGCGTGCCGGGCGTGACCATCGCCAGGCCCAGGCCCTGCGCCGCCGTCTGCGTGGCGCCGAAGAAGGCGGTCAGCAGCGGCACCGCGACGATCGCCCCACCCACGCTGAAGAAGCCCGCCGACGCGCCGGCCGACATGCCGACGGTGAAGATGTACTTGCGCGACAGCACGATGGAGGTGTTAGTGCTTTGCTTCTTGCGCAGCAGCGTCCACAGGTAGTACAGCGCCAGCACGCCCATGAAGGCGGCGAAGCAAAAATGCAGGCTGCGCGCATCGATGCTGGTGGCCACGCGCGCCGAGAAATAGGTCGTGATCACCGCCGGCACGCACATCATCGCCGCCGAGCTCCACTCGATCTTGTTGCGCTGCTTGTAGCGCCAGAAAGCGATCACCACATTGGGCACGATCATCACCAGCGAGGTGCCCTGCGCCAGCTGCTGGTCCATGCCGTAGAGATAGCCCAGCACGGGGATGGCGATCAGCCCGCCGCCAATGCCGAACAGGCCGCCCATCGCGCCCAGCAAACCACCCAGCAGGAAATTCAATACGCTGGACAAAAACAAGGAATCCATCATCGGTGTAAAGTTATGCGTCTGCGCGCGCCATCTGCCATCCGGCGGTGCGGCGTTCAAATAAAAAAGGAGACTGTCATGAGCGGCGCCATCGTATTCGCGTTGGAAATGGGCGTGGTCGCCATCATCGCGTTGGCTGTCTACATGGTGGTCAAGAAGTAGGTTCCGGGGCTTTACCGCCCCG
Organism: Herbaspirillum sp. LeCh32-8; assembly: GCF_017814915.1. GTDB lineage: Bacteria > Pseudomonadota > Gammaproteobacteria > Burkholderiales > Burkholderiaceae_D > Herbaspirillum. The sequence continues at coordinate 204,058 of NZ_JAGIPZ010000008.1, forward strand.
CCTGCCAAGCCCGCCAGTGTAGCGCAGCCCGGCCCTTGCTGTCATATGCAAGGGCCGGGCCGCTCCGGCAGATCTCCCTGTGCAACGGCATGCATGACGTAACAACAACGACAGCACACGCACAACAAGCGGCATCGCAAACCGCCAACCACCTCATGCAAAGGAAAGACACAAATGGATTTGGGACTCAAAGGTAAAACCGCGCTGGTATGCGCATCGAGCAAAGGCCTGGGCCGCGCCTGCGCACTCTCGCTGGCGCGCGAAGGCGTGGCCGTGACCATGCTGGCCCGCGGCAAGGAAGCGCTGGAAGCCGCCGCCGCGGAAATCCGCGCGGAAACCGGCGCCACCATCACCACGGTGGCCTGCGACATCACCACCCCCGAAGGCCGCGCGCTGGCGCTGGCCGCCTGCCCCAGCCCGGACATCCTGGTCACCAACGCCGGCGGCCCCAAGCCCGGCGACTTCCGCGACTGGTCGCGCGACGACTGGATCGCCGCCGTGGACGCCAACATGCTGACCCCGATCGAGCTCATCAAGGCCACCGTCGACGGCATGATCGCCCGCCGCTTCGGCCGCATCGTCAACATCACCTCCAGCGCGGTGCGCGCGCCGATCGACATCCTCGGCCTCTCCAACGGCGCCCGCTCGGGCCTGACCGGCTTCGTCGCCGGCCTCTCGCGCAAGACGGTGGCCAGCAACGTCACCATCAACAACCTGCTGCCCGGCCCCTTCGAAACCGACCGCCTGCGCGCCACCGCCCAGGGCGCAGCAACTGAAAGCGGCAAGAGCGTCGACGACGTGCTGGCCGAACGCCGCAAGCTGAACCCCTCCGGCCGCTTCGGCGACCCGGCCGAGTTCGGCGACGCCTGCGCCTACCTGTGCAGCGCCCAAGCCGGTTTCATCACCGGCCAGAACCTGCTGATGGACGGCGGCGCCTACCCCGGCACGTTCTGAGCGGCAAGCTCGGGACTTTCAAACAGGAAAGAGTTGGGCGCCAGGCAAGTGATGTATAATGCGCCCCTCGCGATGCCCTCTCACCGGGCATCCGCCACAAGGAGGTTTGGGTGAGCGGTTTAAACCAGCAGTCTTGAAAACTGCCGACGGAGTGATCCGTCCGTGAGTTCGAATCTCACAGCCTCCGCCAGGACACAATAGAAAACGGGCCTCGATTGAGGCCCGTTTTCTTTGCTACCCACAAATGCAATTGTGATTGCTCCTTAACATCTGGCAGGCATTCTTGCGCCTAAGCAAATATCAGTTGAGAGGCCGGATGTGCTCGCTGTGCTTGAACATCACTTGCGTCGAGAAAAAACCGCCGCAGTCGGATTTGCGTGCACAACCCTCGCACTGAGGCAGATACTCGTTCTTCCAGTCTGATATCGACTTGCGATATACCGGTTCGATATCCTTGTTCACTAAGCAGAGTTGGTGGTTGTAGACCGAGCAGTGCATGCCGTGGGCACGCAGCACACCAATGGCTTCCGATAAGGTGTCACGGTACGATTGTGGATCGGCCCACAGAATGTCCAAGTTAGCCCGGGTAAATCCGGTGATTTCTAGCCCCATGAGCGCGACATGGTCGACAAAGAGCAGGTTACGGGTAATGAACTCGCAGGTTTGCACCAGCCGGGGCAGCGTCTGCTGGTGCACTACCACCCGGATCTCGACCCGGACGCCGTGCCGCTTCAAATTCAGGATGCCCTGGATTGTCTCGTCAAACGCGCCTTGAGCTTGCACCACGTAGTCGTGTCGCACCGGGTCATCGGAATACACGGGAATACCAAGTTGCATGGCGGGATGCTTGACCCGTCCCAACTTGGCGGCGAACGCTTCGTTCTTAAAGCTTCGCCCGTTGGACAGGATGTCAAGCGAGGTATGAGGCAGCGCCAGCTTAGTCGCCTCCACCAGATCAATGAACCTTTCTCCGTACAGGGTCGGCTCGCCACCGCTGAAACCGATGTTTTCGGTATCCAACGGAATCATTCGCACCAGCTCGAATGCTTCATCCAGCAGCCAAGAATCATCGGCGCTTTTTGGTGGCTGACTACACATCAGGCACAGGTGGTTACAGCGTTCGGTCAACAAAATGGTGTTGTTCGGCGCCGCCTTTCGGAATACCGACGAAATCGACTCAGCAACGGGGTTGAGCCGCAGGATATCGCCCTCGTCTAGGTAGGCGTAGTCGCCTGGAAGCAGATAGACGTCGTGCAGTTCGCGGGCGGCCATCTCAACCGCCGCCAGTTCCGTCCCACTGCCACAGAAAAGCAAGGCCGCGAAGCGCACGCCTGTGCGCAGTTGCCCGACGAATTCCGGAGTTAGCCGGGCAAGGTCCATGCCCTTGAGTAATAGCGCCGTTTTTCTGCGAAGCGGCGTCGGCAGCTCCGGATTTCGGGTGATGTTGACTAGGCTTGGGTTGCAGCAGGTCGCGTTCACAACATCGACTTTTCCGCGGAGTTTCAGCATAAGTTAGCCCACCGGGTGAAAAGCTGGCGCACGAAAGGATCTTCCTCCATGCGCCGGATGAGGCCTTTGAAGATGTGCATATTGCGTTGGCAGAATTCGCTCTCGGGCTTGCGGCCGACGAAGTCCTTTTGCTGCCCCCAATGGAAAACCGGGTCGGCGCCACACCAGGGTTCGAAGGCACAGTCGTGACACATCGGCGCCGAGTAGGCGAAACTGTCGTCCAGCGCCTGCAGCAACATCTCATTGGTAAAGAGCTTTTCGAAGCTGTCGTTGACCGTTCCCAGTTTGAATGTGGTGTCACCCATTTCGGCCAGCATGCGGGCCTCGTCGCCGGCATAGACGGTTCCGTCATAGTTATAGACGACCCCTCCGATACCGATTCCCGCCGGCGACATGAGGTCGACATATCCGGGGTCTCGACTAGTCAGCATCTTGGCAAGAATGGTGGCGGAGTAGTACTCGAGGAACTCGACGCCCTGGCGATTGACCTCGATTATGTAGTCCAGTCCCTCATCGTAGAATTGCAGCCATCGCGCCGCGTCATAGGCGCGGTAAAACTTCGTCTTCATGGCGAAGCCATAGGGCGACAACGGCCGCAAGAAAATGCCGTGAAATTCCTGCTCAAGATATTCGTCGATGATTTCCTTCACGCGAGGCAAGCTCGCCGCAGTAGTCGTCATCAGCGCGCTGGCGGACGTTCGACCGAGTTTCTGGCGCACCTTGCGTATCCCAGCAATCGTGCGTTCGTAGGAGTCGCCACCCGGGCGCGGCCGGTTCTTGTTGTGCAGGTCGCGAGGGCCATCCAGCGAAGTAGAGATTCCGACGTCGTGCTCGCCGCAGAAGTCGAGCATTTCGTCGGTGATGACCGCCAGGTTCGTCGCTGCTACAAACGCTAAATCCTTCGGCACGGGCAGCTTGGAGTTTTCTTCTTTCGCCCGCAGCACGATGTACTTCATCAGATCGAAATTGAGGAATGACTCGCCGCCCTGGAACTCAAGCTTGATAGCGGGATTGGGCGAGTGCAGTGCTAGCGCTACCGCTTTGGTCGCATGTTCACGACTCATGTCGAAAGATTCCTTGTCCTCCGACTGTCTGGAGACTTGGCAATACGGGCACGCATGCTCGCAGCGCAAAGTCAGCACAAACATGTGCAAGCCAGTCCATTGGGACAAACGCTCGTGCCGGGTACGCACCTTGATGGCCAGAAGGTCAGCGGCCATTTTCGAATGCGCGTCCGTCAGGAAATGCCGTGCACGTAGGTCTACATATTGTGGGTCGGTCGCACCAAGCTTGCCCTCAACCAGTTTCTGCAATGGCTCGCGTTCAATGAGCTGGTATTCCCCGGCCAGATTGGTGGCGACATAGCGCGCGTCGTCCAGATGAGTGAACCGAAACGGCATGAGCTCGTACTGGGCCTGTTCTTCAGCCGGCTGACGGTTAAAGAAGGCAATCGGATGAAATCTGCTCATGGGGGTTCAGGCTGCCGGCGGAGAACCGTCCGGCGAAATCAGGCCGGTCTTTGAAAAGGCATGGGCCAAGATCAGGTTGCGCACACCTTCCGTCTGGGCACGTATTTGTTCTCGCAGTTGCTGGTCCAGTGCTTCATTGCGCAATTGCCTGGCTAGGTGCTCCAGACCACCCTCGGATTTGGCACTCAAGGGCAGCGCCGTCACTTGGATGACGTCCTGGCCATCATGGCCACGCACTTGAATCTCGAACGAAGCGAGGTTGGAAAAACGGTGGCACGCTTTTTGTACTGCCAGTAAAGAAAAGGCTTTCGAATCGAATTCAACCGATAGATGTGAATCCACCTGGGTCTCCTTGGTGAATTTGGCTGCTTGACAACCGAAATGGGGACGCAAACGGAAACGCCCCGGAAACCCGGGGCGTCGACTATGCTGCAAACGGCTTAGTAGCCAGAACGATGGCTGGAGTGACTGCCGTGGGAACCGTGTGAACCATGCGAAGCATGTGAGCCGTGATAGGCGAGCATCTGACCGGATTCAGAGAGTTTCATCATCAGCGAGTGCCGCTCGCCATCCTTGACATAGAAACTCTCATTGAGACCAACCTGCTTGGCCGGCGCTTGCGCGGAATTGACACCGTCCTCGACGGCCAACACGACTGTTGCCCCTGCCGGGCTGGACAATGCAGCTGCTGCTGTCATGACCGGAACCAAAAAACCAAATTTTTTCATGTACGCCCTCATTTTTGTTCGTTTTTCGTACTGAACCCCTCGGAGCATTATTCAGCATGCATTCGCGAATAGCAAGAAACGTGTGTTGTGCGAAGCACTATTCAAATAGTTCCCAAGGGAAATTCTCGAAGGAACTAATAGAAGCCGAGATTGTTGAATTGCACTCAAATCTGACCCATATTCTCAGAAGATCAACGAGAGATACTCAGTGCTGCATCTTCTGCGCGGAAGAAACTACCGCGCCCGCCAACACCCTCATCAACTCCTCAACATCCACCGGCTTCACAAAGTGATGATCAAACCCAGCCCTGCGACTGCTGTCCCGATCCTCTTGCTGACCGTAGCCTGTAATGGCGACCAACACCGCCGACGACGCACCAGGCAGTTTGCGTAGTTCGCGCGCCAGTTCGTTGCCGTTCATGTCGGGCAGGCCGATGTCGAGCAGGCAAATGTGCGGCAAGGACTCTTGCGCCGCAGCCAAGGCGTCGCGTGCGGTGTAATGCACGCTGACTTCGTAGCCGCCGGCTTCCATCAGCATGGCGAGGGTGTCGGCGGCGTCCTGGTTGTCGTCGACGACGAGGACGCGTAGTGAGCCCGATGCCGCGGCGTTGGCGACGACGCTTGCGGATGCGGCGGGCGCTTGGTCTGTCTGCCGATGCAGCGGCAGGCGGATGGTGAAGGTGCTGCCCTGCCCTAATCCATCGCTGTGCGCGGCGACGCTGCCGCCGTGGGAGCGCACCAGGCTCTCGACGATGGAGAGCCCCAGGCCGAGGCCGCCTTGCGAGCGGTCGGCGGAACGCTCGGCCTGGGCAAACAGGTCAAACACGTGATCCACCATGTCCTGCGTCATGCCGATACCGTTGTCGGCGATATGGACGGCGCCTTCGGTCTCGCCGACCTCGGAGGTGACGACGATTTTGCCGCCGTTGGGGGTGTACTTCACCGCGTTCTGCAGCACGTTGGCGAAGACCTGCACCAGGCGCTTGCGGTCGCCTTCGACGGTGAAGGGGTCGGCGGCGAGCTTGAGCTCCAGCTCGTGCTGCCTGGCGCGCAGCATGGGGTCGACCTGTTCGGCGGCGTCGGCCAGGATCTGGTTCACGGAGATCAGTTCGCGATCCAGCGTGATCAGGCCGCGGGTGACGCGGGCGACGTCGAGCAGGTCGTCGATCAGGCTGGTCATGTGCTTGACCTGGCGCGCGATGATCTGGCTGGTGCTGCGGACCTTGTCCGGGTTCTCGGCGCTCAGGCTGAGCAACTGGGCCGCAGCGCCGATCGGGGCCAAGGGGTTGCGCAGTTCGTGGCCGAGCATGGCGAGGAATTCATCCTTGCGGCGATCGGCTTCGAACACTTCGTACTGGCGCTCGCGCGCGCGCACGGCGCCGCGTGCGGCGCTGATCAGGGTCGAGGGACGGATCGGGCTTTCCAGCAGCGTGAGGTTGCGCAGGCGCTGGTAGGCGTCGTTGTTCCAGTGGCTGTCGTTGGCCACGCGCGTGAGCACCAGCACGGGCAGGTCCGACCAGGTGGGTTGCCGGGCGATGAACTCTTCCAGCGCGGCGCAGCGTCCGCGGATGACCACGTCTTCCACCGTCAGCAGCGCGCCGGCGCCGACGGCCAGCTCGCGCACGACCTCGTCGATGTTCTTGCAGATGAAGCTCTCCAGACCGGCCCGTTGCAACACGCCAGCCGACAGCTCCGCATCACGCCCGAAGGGGGCGCAGATCAAGACCCGTTGTCCCTGCGTCTCGCTCCTGGCCATCACTGGGTGTCCGGGGCGAGAGGCGCGGTGAGCTTGGGCACCCCGGTCAGGATGCCGTGGAACTGCTTGAGCACCGGGCCGATCTGCACGCCGCGGGAGGAGATCGTCATGCGACGGATGGTGCGCTCGTGCTGGCTGCCGCGTTTCTTGAACACCGACAGCGCCTGCTGGACCTCGCCCAGGGATTCGAAGTAGCGCAGCAGCAGCACGTTGTCGGCGAGGTAGGTCGCATCCACCGCGGTGGACATGCTGTTGCCCAGCATGCCCTGCTGCACGCCGACCAGGATGGTGACCACGCCGCGCTGGCCGAGGTAGGTCAGCAGCTCGTGCATGTGGATGGAGAGCAGCTTCTCGTTGGGCATCGATTGCAGGAAGCCGTTGAGGCTGTCGATCACCACCACCTTGGCGCCTGCGTCGGCCGAACGGCACACCAGGTAGACGAACTCGCCCGGCGTCAGCTGGGCGGGGTCGATCTGCTGCACGTTCATCTTGCCTTCACGGGTGCCTGCCCGCAGCGAGAAGCCCAGGCTGTCGGCGCGGTTGAGCAGGTTGGAGGTCGACTCTTCAAACAGGAACAGCGAGGACTTCAGGCCCTGCTTCAGACAGGAGTCGATGAACTGCGCCGCCAGCGTCGACTTGCCGGCGCCCGGCGGCCCGGCGATCAGCGTGCTGCTGCCCTCCTCGATGCCGCCGCCCAGCATCTGGTCGAGCTCGTCAATGCCGCTGGAGAATTGCACCGGGGTCAGGTTCTCGCGCGTTTCCGCCGCCACCAGGCGCGGGAACACGACCAGCCCGCCGTACTGGATCCGGTAGTCATGCAGGCCTTCGCGGAAGGCGATGCCGCGGTACTTGACGATCTCCAGCCGGCGCCGCGTGCCGCCGTAGTCGGTGGCCATGCGCTCCAGCGAGATCACGCCGTGTGCGATGCTGCGCACCTGCAGGTCGCCGTCGCTGGCGGTGCGGTCGTCGAGGAACAAGGCGGTGCAGGCGCGGCTGGCGAAGAACTGCTTGAAGGCCAGCACTTGGCGGCGATACACCAGCGGATTGGAGGCCAGCAGCTGCAGCTCGGACAGCGAATCCAGCACTACGCGGGACGGTTTCAGTCGCTCGACGATGGCCAGGATCTCGCGCGTGGTAGTGCCCATTTCCACATCGCTGGGGGCGAAGATGCTGTATTGCTCTTCGGGGTTCAGGATGCTCTCGGAGGGCAGTACCTCGTGGATTCTGACGCCGTCCAGCGACCAGCCGTGCGCCATGGCGACGGCCGTGAGCTCAACCGCAGTCTCGGATAGCGTGATGTAGAGCACCGGCTCGCCCAGGCGCGCGCCCTCCATCAGGAACTGCAGGGCCAGCGTGGTCTTGCCGGCGCCGGGCGAGCCCTCTACCAGGAACAGGCGGTCGCGCGTGAAGCCGCCGCGCAGCACATCGTCGAGCCCGGCCACGCCGGTGGAAAGGAAGGTGTTGCTGTCGGGATTCTGGGGGATGGTCATGCGCTGGGCTCCGCTGGTTGTGCGGCGCAAAAAAAATCTTCACGCCATGGGCTTGCCGATGAGATCAACATTCTGTCAGAACGTTCTGCTGCCATTATAGGGGCGGCGCGCATCCTACTTCCTCTGCATCAATTTCCCGCGGGGATTGCGCCGCCCAGGTCGCAAAGCGCGACCACCCGGCTTTTTCCCCTGCTTCTTCGGCTTTGCTCCGGTTTTCCGTGCCCGTATATTGGGGGCGGGACTGCCGGCCCGACTGGAGGGCGCGCCGGTTTCCCCGCCTGCGCATCCGGGCGTTTGCACGATACGGGGGTATCCATGCGCAATCTCAGCATCAGAAAGACCATGATCCTGTTTCTGGTCTTCATGGCAGTGCTGTACGCGGCAACACTGTGGGGCGTTGAACAGATGCTGCGCGCGCAGCACCAGTTGAGCGCCACTTACCAGTCGCGCCACCAATCCTTCCTGCTGGCCGACGAGCTGCGCAATTCCTCGACCATGCTGACCCAGGCCGCGCGCACTTACGTGGTCACCGGCGACAGCGCCTTCGAAAAGCAATACTGGGACGTGTTGGCCATCCGCCAGGGCAACAAGCCGCGTCCGCAACACTACGAACGCATCTACTGGGACTTTGTCGCCGCCGGCCTGCCCAAGCCCTCGCCCGATGGTCCCGCCGTGCCGCTGCTGGAGCTGATGAAGCAAGCCGGCTTCAGCCGCCAGGAGCTGGCCAAGCTGAGCGAAGCCCAAGACAAGTCCGACGCGCTGGTGGATACCGAGCGCATCGCCATGCATGCGCTCAGGGGCGAGTTCTACGACAGCCGCGGCGGCTTTACCTTCAAGGGTCCGCCCGACGCGGCCATGGCGCGCACGCTGATGTTCGGCCCGCGCTACTACCAGGACGTGGCCGCCATCATGAAGCCGATCAATGAATTCCTGGTGCTGCTGGACCATCGCACCGGCCGCACCGTGGCCGAGGCCGAGGACGCCAGCCGCGCGGCGCACCGCAATGCGATTGCGCTGGTGGCGGTTTCCTTCGTGGCATCGGCGCTGGTGCTGTGGCTGATCTACCGCCATCTGATCCGCCAGCTGGGCGGCGAACCGGCGCAAGCCAAGGAAATCGTGCGCCGCATCGCGGGCGGCGACCTGGCTCTGGACATCCCGCTGCGACGCGGCGACCGCGCCAGCCTGCTGGGCGCCATGCGGCAGATGCGCGAGCGGCTGGCCGGCGTGATCGGCCACGTCAGCGAAGGCGCACAGATGCTGGCGCGCGCATCGGGTACCGTCAGCGCCGCTGCGCAGTCGCTGTCGTCGGCCACCAGCGAGCAGGCCGCCACCATCGAAGAGACCAGCACCGCGGTCAGTCGCATGGCGTCGTCGATCTCGGCCAATCACCAGAACGCGCTGAAGACCGACGACATCGCCGGACGCGCCGCGCAGGAGGCAGGCACGGGCGAACAGGTGGTGGGCGAAGCGATCGCCACCATGCACCAGATCGGCCAGAAGATCGCGATGATCGACGACATCGCCTACCGCACCAACCTGCTGGCGTTGAACGCCGCCATTGAGGCCTCGCACAGCGGCGTGCACGGACGCGGCTTCGGCGTGGTGGCCGTTGAAGTGCGCAAGCTGGCCGAACGCTGCCGGCAGGCGGCGCAAGACATCGAGGCCGCCACTGCCGGCTGCGTAGCGCAGGCCGACCGGATCTCGGAACTGCTGGGCGACGTGATCCCCGGTATACGCCAGACTTCGGCGCTGGTGCGCGGCATCTCCAGCGCCTCCGAAGACCAGGCCCTGGGCGCGCGCGAGATCGACGCCGCCATGCTGCAGCAGAGCCAGGCCACGCAGATCAACGCTGCCAGTTCGGAGGAACTGGCAGCCACCTCCGAGGAAATGAAGCGGCAGGCCGATCGCCTGCTGGAAGCCATTGCCTACTTCCGGCTGGATCCGGACCAGGAGGGTTCAGCTCAGCGGCAAGCGCCGTCATCCGGGTACGAAAACGCCGACACGTGTTTGGAAAGCCGTCCGACTGATTGATGCGCGTGCAAGGTCTAGCATGGGTTCAACGGCTCGCAACCGCGAGGCGCTGCCCTTACAAAGGAGACCTATATGTCATCGCAAGCGACGTTGAAATTCCTCGGTACGGCCATTGTGGCCGCTGCATTCAGCACCGGCGCCATGGCGCAGGCCACCAGCTCGCCGCCGACCAAGGACGGATCGACACCGACCTCCGGCGCCATGTCCAACAGCGACAGCCAGTCATCCGGCAAGACCATGAGGAAACACAAGGCAGAGAAGGATCACGGCATGAAGGCCAATCCTAACGCCAAGGACATGAAGGACGGCCCCTTGGGCACCTCGCCTGGCGGCGGCAATAGCGGCACCTCGGGTGGCGCTGCCGGCGGCGCAGGCGCAGCCGGTGGTGCGGGCGCAGGCGGCGGTTCCGGTGGCGGCCAGTAAGCCGCCGGTGCTACCTGTCCTGCCTCTCGCCCGGGCCGGTGGCTTGTGGCGATCCATGATGGCTTGAATTGCTTGAGCGAGGCATGGCGCAGCCTCCGTGTGAAACCCGCCATGCCTGATTGCCCCGTCCCGGCGACGGGGCTTTTTTTCGTCCGGTCCCGGCGCGAGGTTACAATTCCCGGCACCACGGCGACCCTGCCGGACCCTCTGCCAAGGCCTCATGACCGATCACCTGGAAATCTTTTATCGACTCCTCATCGCCATGCTAATCGGCTGCGTCATCGGCATCGACCGCAACCTGCGCGGCAAGCCTACCGGCATGAAGACGCTGGGGCTGGTGGCCCTCGGTTCCGCGCTGGCGACCATGGCCAGCATGAACTTCGCACTCACGCCGGACGGCTACAGTCATGACGCGGTCAGCCGCGCGATCCAAGGCGTGATCACAGGCATCGGCTTTCTGGGAGCCGGCGTCATCATCCACGAGCAGGCCACCGAAAAGGTACGCGGGTTGACCACTGCAGCCTCGATCTGGGTCACCGCCGCCGTGGGCATCGTGTGCGGCGTGGGCTGGTGGCGCGTGGCGCTGATGGCGACCGCGCTGATCCTGATTCTCTTTACCGTGGGACGCAAGATCGAGAACTCCCTGCATCGCCGCTGGCTGCACAAGAGTGACGGCGAGCGCGCCGACATCAGCTCGCGCGAAGAAGATTGATCGCCCGGCCTGCCCCATGAAGACGCTGCTCCTCTATTTCTGCACTGCGCTGGCCGAGATCGTCGGCTGCTATTTGCCTTATCTGTGGCTCAAGCAGGATCGCTCCGCCTGGCTACTGATCCCGGCCGCCGCCAGCCTGGCGCTGTTCGCCTGGCTGCTGACGCTGCACGACGCCGCGTCCGGCCGTGTCTATGCTGCCTACGGCGGGGTCTATATCGCCGTGGCCATCGGCTGGCTGTGGCTGGTGGACGGCGTGCGCCCTACGGCCTGGGATGCGGCCGGCGTTGTGGTGGCGCTGGCCGGCATGGGCATCATCGCCTTCCAGCCGCGCTGACACCATCTCACCCAGAACGTACGGGCCGGCGACCGGTCCTGTGCGCAACGACTTGCCTTTCCGGCAAGAAATCTTCCTCTCCATCCCGTTTCGGTGCGCCGCCGCGCTGGTGCAATGCGCTGCACCATCTGCGCGCAGCGTGCACTGCAATACATCATGCGGTGATATATACCAGGTGCATCGCCGAGCTCCGCGCCGCGCTTCCTTAGCCCCTCTTCCCTCTGACAACCCGCGCCAGCCAAGGGATTGACGCTTATCCCCGTCGCTGGCACGGGCTTTGCTCATACGAGATCAGGATCAAAGGCGATCCCAACAATTTCTGATGCCGATCTAACGATGGATCTGCAGCGCACAAGGACAATGGCGTCCGCTTGACCCGGGTTAATGCCCGGAATCGAGCGGGCGCCTTTTTGCTTTTTAGGAACCGGAACATGAGCAAAGCAAACCGTATCGCGTTGTTTTCGCTGCGCACCCCGCAGATGCGCGCCTTCCATCTGACCTGGATGGCTTTCTTCATCTGCTTCTTCGCCTGGTTCGCCTGCGCGCCGCTGATGCCGGTGATCAAGGGCGAGTTCAACCTCTCCGCCGGGCAGATCGCCAACATCAACATCGCCGCCGTGGCCGTGACCATCCTGGTGCGCCTGATCATCGGCCCCATGTGCGACCGCTTCGGCCCGCGCAAGACCTACACCGGCCTGCTGCTGGCCGGCGCCGTACCGGTGATCGGCGTGGCCTTCGCGCAGAGTTATGAGAGCTTCCTGTTCTTCCGCCTGCTGATCGGCGCGGTCGGCGCCAGCTTCGTGATCACCCAGTACCACACCTCGGTGATGTTCGCCCCCAACGTGGTCGGTACCGCCAACGCGGCCACCGCCGGCTGGGGCAATGCCGGCGGCGGCGTGGCGCAAGGCCTGATGCCGTTGCTGATGGCGGCGCTGATCATGCTCGGCGTGTCGCATGGCTGGGGCTGGCGCGTGGCGCTGATGGTGCCGGGCGTGCTGATGATCGTCATGGCAGCCGTCTACTGGCGCTTCACCCAGGACTGCCCTGAAGGCAACTTCGCCGAACTGCGCGCAGCAGGCATTTCCATCGAAAGCGGTAAAAAAGGCGGCTGGGCCAGTTTCAAGGCGGCCGCCGCCAACTACCGCGTGTGGATGCTCTTCATCACCTACGGCGCCTGCTTCGGCGTGGAGATCTTCATCCACAACATCGCCGCCATCTATTACGTCGACCACTTCGGCCTGTCGTTGGAGTCGGCCGGTATCGCCGCCGCCAGCTTCGGCCTGCTGGCGCTGTTCGCCCGCGCGCTGGGCGGCTTCATCTCCGACAAGGCGGCCCTGTCCGGCGGCCTGAATCGCCGCGCCACCCTGCTGTTCGTGCTGATGCTGGGCGAAGGCCTGGGCCTGCTGTGGTTCGCCCACGCCGGCAGCGTGGCGGCCGCGGTGATGGCGATGCTGTGCTTCGGCTTGTTCACCCACATGGCCTGCGGCGCCACCTATGCGCTGGTGCCCTTCATCGACCGCCGCGCGCTGGGCGGGGTGGCCGGCATCATCGGCGCCGGCGGCAACGTGGGCGCGGTGCTGGCGGGCTTCCTGATGAAGGGCCTGGGCAACACCCAGCAGACCCTGTCGGCACTGGGCGTGCTGGTCACCATCTCGGCGCTGTGCGCGGTGGCGGTGCGCTTCACGACATCGGACAAGAGCGACGAACCCGTCCTCGCAGACAACCAAGCAGCGGCCTGAGGAGGAACCCGGCATGAGCACCATGAACATCATCGTCATCGGCCACGGCATGGTCGGCCACAAATTCCTGGAATGCCTGGCTGAGAGCGGCGCAGCCAATCTCAAGGTCACCATCCTGTGCGAAGAGCCGCGCCCGGCCTACGACCGCGTGCACCTGTCCGAATTTTTCTCGGGCAAGAGCGCAGCCGACCTGTCGCTGGTGGCGCCTGGCTTCTTCGATGCCGGCAAGAGCGCCGTCGAGTTCGACCTCAAGCTCAACGCCAAGGCACAGCACATCGACTGCGCGGCAAAGACCGTGCTGGTCAACGTGGAGGGCGTCGAACAAACGCTGGCCTACGACAAGCTGATCCTGGCCACCGGCTCTTACCCCTTCGTGCCGACCGTGGCCGGCAACCAGCGCCGCGACTGCTTCGTCTACCGCACCATCGAAGACCTGGAGGCGATGCTGGAATGCGGCAACCGCGCCAGGACCGGCGTGGTGATCGGCGGCGGCCTGCTGGGCCTGGAATGCGCCAAGGCGCTGCGCGACATGAAGCTCGACACCCACGTGGTGGAGTTCGCCCCGCGCCTGATGGCGGTGCAGATCGACGAGAGCGGCGGCCGCATCCTGCGCCAGAAAATGAGTGATCTGGGCGTGACCGCCCACACGCAAAAGAACACGGTCGAGATCGTCGACGGCAAGACCCACACCCACCGCATGAACTTCGAGGACGGCTCGCACCTGGAGACCGACATGATCGTGTTCTCCGCCGGCATCCGTCCGCGCGACGAGCTGGCCCGCGACGCCGGCCTGAAGGTGGGCGAGCGCGGCGGCATCGTGATCGACAACAGCTGCCTGACGTCGGACGCCAGCGTGTACGCCGTGGGTGAATGCGCGCTGTGGAACGGCAAGATCTTCGGCCTGGTGGCGCCCGGCTACGACATGGCGCGCACCGCGGCCAAACACCTGCTGGCGCACCTGGACGACGCGCTGGAAGTGCCGGCCTTCAACGGCGCCGACATGAGTACCAAGTTGAAGCTGATGGGCGTGGACGTGGCCAGCATCGGCGACGCGCACGGCAAGGAAGCCGGCAGCCGCTCCTTCCAGTTCACCGACGAACGCCGCCAGATCTACAAGAAGATCGTGGTCTCCGAATCCGGCAAGCATCTGCTGGGCGCGGTGATGGTGGGCGACGCCGCCGAATACGGCACGCTGCTGCAGATGATGTTGAACAAGATCGAGCTGCCGGAGTCGCCGGAATTCCTGATCCTGCCGCAGTCCGACGGCAAGGCAAAGCCGGGCCTGGGCGTGGATGCGCTGCCGGAGTCGGCGCAGATCTGCAGCTGCAACAACGTCTCCAAGGGCCAGCTGTGCGCGGCGGTGGCCTCGGGCGTGACCACCATCGGCGAGCTGAAGTCCTGCACCAAGGCGGGTACTGCCTGCGGCGGCTGCGTGCCGCTGGTGACGCAGGTGATGAAGGCCGAGATGAAGAAGCAAGGCCTGGCCGTGAACAACCACGTGTGCGAACACTTCCCCTACTCGCGCCAGGAAATCCACCACCTGGTGCGCGTGGGCCAGATCAAGAGCTTCGACGAACTGCTGGGCAAACATGGCAAGGGACTCGGCTGCGACATCTGCAAACCAATGGCGGCCAACGTGCTGGCGTCGCTGTGGAACGACTTCGTGCTGAAGAAGGAACACGCCGGCCTGCAGGATTCGAACGACTACTTCCTCGGCAACATCCAGAAGGACGGCACCTACTCGGTGGTGCCGCGCATGGCCGGCGGCGAAGTGACGCCGGACGGTCTGATCGCGGTGGGCCAGATCGCCAAGAAGTACGGCCTCTACACCAAGATCACCGGCGGCCAGCGCGTGGACCTGTTCGGCGCGCGCGTGGATCAGCTGCCCGACATCTGGGAAGAACTGATCGCCGCCGGCTTCGAAACCGGCCACGCCTACGGCAAGTCGCTGCGCACGGTGAAGTCCTGCGTGGGCTCGACCTGGTGCCGCTACGGCGTGGGCGACAGCGTCGGCTTCGCGGTGCGCCTGGAGAACCGCTACAAGGGTCTGCGCTCGCCGCACAAGATCAAGTTCGGCGTGTCCGGCTGCACCCGCGAATGCGCCGAGGCGCAGGGCAAGGACGTCGGCATCATCGCCACCGACAAGGGCTGGAACCTGTACGTCTGCGGCAACGGCGGCATGAAGCCGCGCCACGCCGAGCTGATCGCCTCCGACCTCGACGAAGCCACCCTGACCCGCTACGTCGACCGCTTCCTGATGTTCTACGTGCGCACCGCCGACCGCCTGCAACGCACCAGCACCTGGCGCGAAAACCTGGAAGGCGGCATCGAGTACCTGAAGAGCGTGGTGATCGACGACAAGCTGGGCATCGCCGACGAGCTGGAAACGGAAATGCAGCGCGTGGTCGACACCTACGAATGCGAATGGAAGAAGGCCGTAACCGATCCGGAAACCCGCAAGCGCTTCCGCCACTTCGTCAACAGCAAGGCCGCCGACGGCAACATCAGGTTCGTGGAAGAACGCGGCCAGATCCGCCCGGCCACGCTTGCCGAGAAGAAGCTGCTGGAAATTCCGGTGGTGGCGGAGGCCGTATGACGGGCTTGAATCGAAAAATCTGTCATTCCTGCGAAAGCAGGAACCCAGCGTCGTTTGCAGTGATTCACCGGCTGCTGAACGACACTGGATCCCAGCTTTCGCAGGGATGACCGCTGGGTGGCAAGCAATACAGCTATATGTTCAAGCCACCTACTTCCTGTCGTTCCTGCGAAAGCAGGAACCCAGCGTCGTTTGTAGCGATTCACCGGCCGCTGAACGACACCGGATCCCTGCTTTCGCAGGGATGACGGAGATGGGGCGATGGGACGTACACCGCATGCAAGTGAGCAAGGCACGACAAATCTTCGGCGTTGACCGGATGCAGGAAACAAGGAGCAAGCAATGCACAGCGACCAACAAATCAAGCACTGGACCCCGGTCTGCGATCTGCAGGACATCGTCCCCAACACCGGCGTGTGCGCCCTGATCGAGGGCCAGCAGGTGGCGGTGTTTCATGTAATCGACAGCAACACCGCGGGCAATGAAGCACGCGTGTTCGCCATCGGCAACTACGACCCGAACTCGGAAGCCTCGGTGCTCTCGCGCGGCCTGGTCGGCAACCTGGGCGAGCGCATCGTGGTGGCCTCGCCGATCTACAAGCAGCACTTCGACCTGCAGACCGGCAAATGCCTGGAAGAGCCCGCCAACTCGGTCACCGCCTGGCCGGCGCGCATCGCCGACGGCAAGGTCTGGATCGGCGGCTGACATGAACGCTGCGGCCGACTCCACTGCAAAACCGTCGCTGGTCGTCATCGGCAACGGCATGGCCGGCATGCGCACGGTCGAGGAATTGCTGAAGCTGGCGCCGGCGCTGTACGACATCACCGTGTTCGGCGCCGAGCCGCACGGCAACTACAACCGCATCATGCTCTCGCCGGTGCTGGCGGGCGACAAGAGCATCGCCGACATCATGCTTAACACCCGCGAGTGGTATGCCGAGAACGGCATTACGCTGCATGCCGGCGACCCGGTCGAGAAGATCGATCGCCGCCGTCGCACCGTGACCTCCAAAGGCGGCATCGAGGTGAAGTACGACCGCCTGCTGCTGGCCACCGGCTCCACCCCGTTCATCATTCCGGTACCGGGCCATGAACTGCCGGGCGTGATCGCGTTCCGTGACATCCAGGACGTGGACGCCATGCTGGAGGCCGCTCGCAAGCATCGCCATGCGGTGGTGATCGGCGGCGGCCTGCTCGGACTGGAAGCCGCCAACGGCTTGATGCGCCAGGGCATGGAGGTGACCGTGGTGCACGTCTCCGACACGCTGATGAACCAGCAGTTGGACAAACCCGCGGCGGCCTTGCTGAAGAAAGCGCTGGAAGCCAAGGGCCTGCGCTTTTTGCTCAGCGCCAATACTGCCGAGATCGTCGGCCCGGACCGGGTCAGCGCGGTGCGCTTCACCGACGGCTCCGAGATCCCTGCCGACCTGGTGGTGATGACCGCCGGCGTGCGCCCCAATATCGCGCTGGCCAAATCGGCGGGCCTGCATTGCGAACGCGCCATCATCGTTGACGATACGCTGCAGACCTATGACCCGCGCATCTACGCGGTGGGCGAATGCGTGCAACACCGCCGCGCCACCTTCGGCCTGGTGGCGCCGATCTGGGATCAGGCGCGGGTGGCCGGGGCGCATCTGGCCGGCGCCGGCCATCGTCGTTACGTGCAGCAAGCCACGGCCACCAAGCTGAAAGTGACTGGCGTGGACCTCTACTCCGCCGGCGACTTCATCGGCGCCGAAGATACCGAAGACCTGGTCGTGCGCGATCCGCGACGCGGCGTCTACAAGCGCCTGGTATTGCGCGGCAACCGCCTGGTGGGCGCGGTGCTGTACGGCGACGTCAAGGATGGCCCGTGGTACTTCGACCTGATCCAGAGCGGACGCGACATTTCCGCCTTCCGCCGCGAGCTGCCGTTCGGCGAAGCGATGTGCAAGAAGGCAGCCTGAGCGCTGCGCCAGAGGCTGCATAAAGGAACCCTACGTGAATTTATCCCAGACCCCGATCGCGATTGCCGTCGCCACCACCCAGACCACCTGCCCTTATTGCGGCGTGGGCTGCGGCGTGTCGGCATCGATGAAGGACGATGGCAGCATCGCCGTCAAGGGCGATGCGCTGCACCCGGCCAACAAGGGCCGGCTGTGCGTGAAGGGCTCGGCGCTGGGCGAGACGGTCGACCTCGACGGCCGCCTGCTCTACCCCAAGATGCGCGACGCGCAAGGCAACCTGCAACGCGTGGAATGGGACCAAGCGCTGGAGACAGTGGCCTCGAAGTTCTCGGCCATCATCGCCGAGCACGGCCCGGATGCGGTGGCGCTGTACGTCTCCGGCCAGCTGTTGACCGAGGACTATTACATCGCCAACAAGCTGATGAAGGGTTACATCGGCAGCGCCAACATCGATACCAATTCGCGGCTATGCATGTCGTCGGCTGTGGCCGGCCACAAGCGCGCCTTCGGCGAAGACCTGGTGCCGGTCTGCTATGAAGACCTGGAGCTGGCCGACATGGTGGTGCTGGTGGGCTCCAACGCTGCGTGGTGCCACCCCATCCTGTTCCAGCGCATTTCCAAACTGAAGGAGACGCGCCCGCATACCAAACTGGTGGTGATCGACCCGCGCCGCACCGCCACCTGCGAGCTGGCCGACCTGCACCTGCCGGTCAAGGCCGGTACCGACGTCTGGCTGTTCAACGGCTTGTTAAGTTACCTGGCGCATCGCGGCCGGCGCGACAACGCCTTCATCGAAACGCACACCAACGGCTTCCACGAGGCGCTGGCCGTAGCCGACGCCGACTGCGCCGACCCGGCCGCGGTGGCGCGCATCTGCAAGGTCGAGCTGCAGGATCTGCTGGCCTTCTATGAAGCCTTTGCCGAAACCGAGAAAGTGGTCACCGGCTTCTCGATGGGCGTGAACCAGTCCTCGGCCGGCACCGACAAGGTCAACAGCATCATCAACTGCCACCTGGTCACGGGCCGCATCGGCAAACCCGGCATGGGCCCGTTCTCCATCACCGGCCAGCCCAACGCCATGGGCGGCCGTGAAGTCGGCGGCCTGGCCAACATGCTGGCCGCGCACATGGATCTGGACAACGCTGTGCACCGCGACATCGTGCAGGGCTTCTGGCAGGCGCCGCGCATCGCCGACAAGGTCGGCCTGAAGGCGGTCGACCTGTTCCGCGAGATTGAATCCGGCAAGGTCAAGGCAGTGTGGGTGATGGCGACCAATCCCATGGTCAGCCTGCCGGACGCCGACCTGGTGCAGCGCGCGCTGCAGAAGTGCGAGCTGGTGGTGTCGTCCGACGTGATCGAAAAGACCGACACCAATGCCTTCGCCCACGTGCTGCTGCCGGCCCTGGCCTGGGGCGAGAAGGACGGCACGGTGACCAATTCCGAGCGCCGCATTTCGCGTCAGCGCTCTTTCCTTTCAGCGCCCGGCGAGGCGCGCGGCGACTGGCGCATCATCTGCGACGTGGCGCAGCGCATGGGCTTTGACGGCTTCGACTTCAACGGCCCGCACGAGATCTTCGACGAGCATGCGCGCCTGTCCACTCATCGCAATGGCGAGGCCGACGCCGGCAAGGCGCGCCGCGTGTTCAACCTGGCCGGCCTGACCGGCATGGACAAGCGCGGCTACGACGCCCTGCAGCCGATCCAGTGGCCGGTACAGCGCCTGTCCGACGGCAGCGTCGCGGGCAGCCCGCGCGTGCTGGAAGACCTGCGTTTCGCTCACGCCGACGGCCGCGCCCGCTTCGTGCCGACCGCGCCGCGCAGCCCCGCCCATCTGGCCTGCGAAGACTATCCGCTGATCCTCAACACCGGCCGCGTACGCGACCATTGGCACACCATGACGCGCACCGGCAAGTCGGCCACGCTGGCCAGCCACATCCCGGAATCTTTCATCGACATCCACCCGCAGGACGCGCTGCTATACGGCGTGCGCGAAGGCGGCCTGGCGCGCGTGTCCAGCCGCTGGGGCGCGATGGTAGCGCGCGTGCAGCACGGCGGCGGCATCCCGCGCGGCAGCGTGTTCGTGCCGATCCACTGGAACAACCAGTCGGCCTCGGACGCGCGCGTGGGCGCGCTGGTGAACCCGGTGGTCGACCCGGTCTCGGGCGAGCCGGAGTTCAAGCACACGCCGGTGATGATCGAGGAATTCCGTGTCTCCTGGCACGGCTTCATCCTCACCCGCCACGACCTGGCGCTGGATCAGATCACGCACTGGACGCGCGTGCAGGGCCGCGACTTCACCCGCTACGAGCTGGCCGGCCGCAGCAACATCACCGACCACACCGGCTGGGCGCGCACGCTGCTGGGCGTGCAAGATCCGGACGCCGACTGGCTGGAATACGAAGACCTGAGCGATGGAAGCTACCGCGCCGTGCACGTGGTGGATGACCGCATCGACATGTGCCTCTTCATGTCGGCGCGCCCCGACCTGCCTTCGCGCTCCTGGCTGGCCGGCCTGTTCGCCAAGGACAAGCTGGAAGACGCCGACCGCGTCGGCCTGCTGGTGGGCCAACCGATCGAGAAAGGCGCCGACGCCGGGCCGACCGTGTGCTCATGCTTCGGCGTGGGCCGCAACACCATCTGTGGCGCGATCCGTGAGAAGGGCTTGAAGGAAGTCAGCGAAGTCACGGCCTGCCTCAAGGCCGGCGGCAATTGCGGCTCGTGCGTGCCGGAGATCAAGAAGCTGCTGGTGGAAATCAGGGTGGCGGAGACGGTTTGATTTCAGCAAGGGCAAAGGCCGGTTCTTCCCCCGGCGAAAATAAATCCTCGGCAAGGTTGACCCGAATCCCGTATCGGGCTATTATCTCGCCTCTCGGAGTGTAGCGCAGCCCGGTAGCGCACCTGGTTTGGGACCAGGGGGTCCAAGGTTCGAATCCTTGTACTCCGACCACACATGAAAACGGGCTGTCGATGACAGCCCGTTTTTCTTTTCCGGAATCGTTTTTCGTTCTTGCGGTTCAACGCAGCAATGGAAAGCGGCTTCCAACTCTGCCCTTAGCTCAACCGGATAGAGCAACGGCCTTCTAAGCCGTAGGTTAGGGGTTCGATTCCCTTAGGGCAGGCCACTCCCTCCAAGGCTTTGCGCCTGATTCGCGTATTCTCTGTTGCCCCATTTCAATTTATTGTCCAAAATTTGTCCAAATCATTGGACTGAATAGGAGCATTGAATGGCGTCGTTTCGTAAGCGCGGTGAGCTGCAATGGCAGGCTCGTGTCGCTCGCAAAGGTTTTCCTCCACAAGTAAAAACGTTCAATACCAAATCTGAAGCAGAAGCTTGGGCAGCGGTGATTGAGTCATCAATGGCACGCGGCATGTTTGTCTCAAGCTCCGAATCAGAGCGCACCACCCTAAACGAAGCCTTGATACGCTATCAAAACGAAATTACCGCTAAAAAGAAAGGTGCTCAGGCCGAGCAAAACCGTATCAAACAATTTCAGCGACACACTCTGGCCAAAAGAACCTTGGCCAGCATCCGTAGCAGCGATATCGCATCCTATCGTGACGCTCGCCTGCAAACTGTATCGGCTCAGAGTGCACTCCATGAAATCAATCTGATCTCTCACTGTGATGTTGCATCGAATACTGACCCGGAATTTGCATCGGATCTTGACCCTCATGAATTTCTATTATTGTGCAGTTGGCCGGTTATTTGATTTTCCTTTTTTGATGTCACGCGTCGAACTATTTTTAAAACGATAGCTGTCATTGCCAGTTTCGACTATGTGGCAGTGATGAGTAAGTCTATCTAGAAGTGCGGTCGTCATCTTAGGGTCGGCGAATACCGATCCCCACTCTCCAAAACCCAAATTAGTAGTGATAACTAGGCTGGTTCGCTCATAGAGCTTACTAATGAGGTGGAATAGTAAAGCACCACCAGCTTGACTAAAGGGAAGATAGCCCAGTTCATCTAATATCACCAAATCGGTATAAAGAAGGCGGTTCGCGAGATGACCAGGGCGGCCTTGCTGTTTCTCCTGCTCAAGAAGATTGACGAGCTCAATCGTGGAGAAGTATCTAACTCTCGCATCATGATGTTCTATTGCCTGAATGCCGAGAGCACTTGCAAGATGAGTCTTTCCGGTTCCTGGACCACCAACGAAAACGATGTTTTGCCGTGGCTCCAAAAAATTGCAGGTATGGAGTTTTCGGATTAATGCTTCATTAACTTCGCTGACACTAAAATCGAAACCGTTCAGGTCTCGGTAAGCTGGAAACTTAGCTATCTTCATTTGGTAAGCCAGCGACCGAACTTCTCGTTCAGAAATTTCTGCCTTGACCAAATCCGCAAGAAAAGGAAGTGCAGCGTGGAATGCGGGAGACTCTTGCGACGCCAAATCTGCAATGGCATGTGCCATTCCTCGTAGCTTGAGAATACGAAACATCTCCAAAATTGCCTCAGGCTGCGTCGACATGATCATCCTCCTTCGTTCTCAAGGTATCGTATCTTCCAACGTCGGCTGCAGGCTCTATACATAGTTGTAGTGCTTGTGGCGCAGTAATCTTCGGGGCTGGAGTTTCATCCAAGAGGCGACTAAGAACGTTAAGCACGATTTGCTTCGAGGGCGCCCCGCTTGCCAACGCCGTTTCAACAGCGGATAAAACAGCTTTCTCATCGTGGAACATAACCAAGGCCAGGATCTCCACCATTTCTCGATCTCCTCCCGGCCTTTTAAGCAAAATTGTTTGCATTTTGTTGATTTGCTCGCAGAATTGACCCTCTCCAATTGACCCACCTTCCACTGCCTTCCAAAGGCAGCCACACGGTCGT
>NZ_JAGIPZ010000009.1 GCF_017814915.1 Herbaspirillum sp. LeCh32-8
GATTGTGGTCTAAACATGGGTCAACTTAGGGTGCAAATTTCCTGGAAAAGTGGGTCAGTTTTCAGTGCAATTCAACAGCACCGATCTAGCAAGATGCAAGACTTGCAAAAACACATCGCAATCAGCCTCATCAAGCTGCTCACCAGTGAAAAATATTGTGGCATCACTTCTACAAGCAAGCTTTGTATTTTCGTGCTGCGACCTCGCCCCACGCCCTATGGGAGCAAACAGATTGGAGCGCGCAAGGTGATTAGGCATCGCTCTTTGATGTTCCTCCCAGGGCGGGAGGTATGTCCGCGCCGGAACAGCGGCTGATCGAGCGAAGCTACGGTTTTCAATTTTGCGGAGTATCGCATCTGACCTGGCTCGATATTGCGCCCTGCGCAACGTATTGAGATCACCCAGGTCAGCTTCCCCCGCTAAAGAAGTCTCTAGGGGAATCAATCCTTCACTCCCATCAAGAATTGAGATTGCTGGTTTAGCAACTGCTGAACCTTCGTGGGCCTCCCACGCTTTGGAAGCTTTCTCGATGGGTGACTGACATCGCTCATACATTGCTGGTCGATGTACGCTGCAACATCGATCAACCGGAATAGACGTTTCCGGCCGATCTTGAAGGAAGGGATCGGGTACTGATTCTTGGACAACTTGTTACGGATGGTCTGCTCATGCTCGCTTGTGATCTCACTGAGCTCATGAACAGACAACGTGGGGGGATAGTGATTGCCGAGAAAATCGACAGTAGAAATTGATACCTGGAGCATCTGAACACCTTGTGTAAGGAGCCAACCCATTGGGTTGGCGTCACACGAGTCGTGTCCGGTGTCCCTCGCGCAAGTACGTCACGCGGCTTCACGGCTGTTCGTTTTATTTTCCCAAGCAAATGAATCCGCAGTTCTCGCAACCTGCTGATCCCACCTGCTCTCTCCAAGCGCTACCTTGGGGCCGTATCACATTAGCGTTGGCCGTCCCTGATCACGTATTTTTAAGCGGTCAAACCATCATGCTCGCACCTCATCCCATCGGCGCCATACCATGATGGATTTTTCATATGGCCGCCGTAAAACGAAGAAGAAGTTTGGCGAATTATAATCGCATGTACCGACTGTAGATCAAGCATTTTTTGCCCCAATTGCTTGTCCAAAATTTGTCCAAATCGGGACTGTGTTGATACGGTAGAATGAAAAATAATTGGATGTAATTGAAAATACCGAATCTCTCCCAAGCCTTTGTTTTCATTCTAAATTTATAAAAATTTAGCTTTGAAATCAAAGCTCTAGAATTTTCAGAATCGGCCTTCTAAGCCGTAGGTTAGGGGTTCGATTCCCTTAGGGCAGGCCAGTTTTCCCCTCCATCAGTTTCCCCGTCGTTGTCAGCCCTGCCCGCCCTGCTGGTAGATGTCCGGCCGCGAAATGTGCCAGACGAAGTCTCCCCGGTTGATCGCCTCGAAACCGCAGCGCGCGTACAGCCACGGCGCGGTCGACGTGGTCAGCATCACGCGGCGCAGCTTTTGCAGCGTCGGGTGCTGGTTGCAGGATTCGATCAGCCAGCGGCCCAGGCCGTGGCCGCGCAGGTCTTCGACCATGAACACGTCGCACAGGTAGCCGAAGGTGGCGTGGTCGGTCACCACGCGGGCGAAGCCGATCTGCTGGCTGCCGCGGTAGACGCCGAAGCACAGGCTGTTGGCGATGGCCGTGCGCACGGTGTTGAGGTCGATGCCGGGCGACCAGCTGGAGGCCGTCAGCACGCTATGGATCAGTGGAATGTCCAGCCGGTCGGGATCGGTGTCGATGAGGTAATCATCGCGCCGCCAGATCAGGTGTTGGCTCATGCTCTTCCCTTGTTTTGATGATTGTTGGAATGTTGTAGTGGAAACAGTTTAGCTTTTGCGCAAATGATGCGCCAGCGTCGGGGCCGCCGTGCAATCCGGGCGCGCTTGCCATCCAGGCAACATTGATTGCCCCACCGATGGCTTGAAACACCGCTTGCAATTCCGTTACACCTCCTGCGGCCGTCCTGGCCGACCATAGGATCACCGTTTTTGCGCCGGGTTTCGCATTGATGCGATGGAGACCTCAAATTCTACCGGCGCCGCATCCAACACAACTCAGGAGAGACGTCGTGAACAAGAAGACTCTGGCCTGGGCCGCCTGCCTGGTGTTTTCGCTGGTTTCCGGCATGCCCATGGCGCAGGCCCAATCGAATTATCCCGTTTATCCCACCGCCTCTTATACCCAGGAGCAGCTGGACCAGATGCTGGCGCCGGTGGCGCTGTACCCGGACTCGCTGCTGGCACAGGTGCTGATGGCCGCCACCTATCCGCTGGAAGTGGTGCAGGCGCAGCGCTTCGTCGAGGCCCGCCCCGGCTTGCAGGGCGACGGCCTGGCGCGCGCGGTGGCGCCGATGCCCTGGGACCCCAGCGTGAAGTCGCTGGTGCAGTTCCCCTCGGTGTTGGCAATGATGAACGACCGCCTGGACTGGACCCAGCAGCTGGGCCAGGCCTTCCTGGCGCAGCAGGGCTCGGTGATGGATACCGTGCAGGATCTGCGCGAGCGCGCCCAGGTGGCCGGCAGCTTGCAGTCCAGCCCGCAGCAGCGCGTGCTGGCCGATGACGGCCTGATCGTGATCGAGCCGATCAACCCGCAGGTGGTCTACGTGCCCTACTACAACCCGGTGGTGGTGTACGGCAGCTGGTGGTGGCCGTCGGCCCCGCCGATGGTGTGGACGCCGCCGCCGCGTTATCGTCCGCCGCATTACAGCCCGGGCGTGGCGGCCAGCATCAGCTTTGGCAGCGGCATCGGCGTGATGCGCGCAGCCTTCGGGGATGCGCGCCCGGACTGGCGCCAGCGTCAGGTGATGGTGACGCAGACGCGCATCACCAACGTGACCAACGACAACGTCACCAATAACGTGACGATCAATCGCAACGTGACCGTCAACCAGCGCCCGGTGGTGTGGCACCACGACGCCCGCTTCGGCGGCCCGCGTGCGCAAGCGGGACAGCGTCCGGGCCAGACCCCGCAGCAGGCCGGTGGCCGGCCGGAAGGACCGCGCGGCGCGCCGCCACAGCAGGCGCAGCAACAAGGCCAACCAGGCCCACAGGCGCATCCGGCAGCCCAGTTCGCCCCGCCGGCAGCGCAGCCGGGCCGCCCTGCCCCGCAACCCAATGCCCAGCAGCGGGTGGTGCAGCAAGACCAGGAACGCCAGCGTGAAGCGCGCGAGCAGCAACTGACGCAGACGCGTGAAGTCCAGGTGCAGCAACGCCAGCGTGAGCAACAGGCGCATGAGCAGCAACGCCAGCGCGAGCAGATGGTCAACGACCAGCAGCGTCAACGCGAACAGATGGCGCGCGACCAGCGGCAACAGCAGCAAGCCCAGGAGCGCAACGTGCAGCAACGCCAGCAGCAGATGCACGACATGCAGATGCAGCAGGCCCAGCAGGCGCGCGAACAGCAACATCAGGCGCAGCAGCAACAGCAGCAGCGCCAGCAACAGGAGCAAGCGCGTCAGCACCAGGAACAGGCGCGCCAGCAGCAGGATCAGGCTCGTCGCGAGCAGCAGGCGCGGCCGCCGCAGCATGATCGCCGCGACGAGCGGCGTGACGATGGCAAATAAGCCACGGCCCGCAAGCTGCCGGTTTGCGGCGGGCGGGGTTGCCTGCCGGAAAACCGGGCCGCCGACGGGTCGAATCGGCACCCCGGATCAGGTATAATCCTGCACTTTCCAGAGCTTTCCGAACATGCCGCGCGTGCCCGCCGGGCCACGCATGCAGGGCCATCAAGGGTTGGATTTTCCAGCCCTTTTTTCGTTGGCCTCCGTGACGGCAGCCAGTCCCGAACCGACAGATCCGACATGCAAGAACCCAACGACATCAACGACGCAGACGCAACTGCCGCCGCCGACGCCAATGACACCGGCAGCAGCCGCAAGGCCTCGACCGACCTGATCGCGCGCGAAGTGAAGCGCCGCCGCACCTTCGGCATCATCTCCCACCCTGACGCGGGTAAAACCACGCTGACCGAAAAGCTGCTGCTGTTCTCGGGCGCGATCCAGATGGCCGGCACCGTCAAGGCGCGCAAGAGCGCGCGCCATGCGACCTCGGACTGGATGGAGATTGAAAAGCAGCGCGGCATCTCGGTGGCCAGCTCGGTGATGCAGTTCGAATACCGCGACCACGTGGTGAACCTGCTCGACACCCCGGGCCACCAGGACTTCTCGGAAGACACCTACCGCGTGCTGACCGCGGTCGACTCGGCGCTGATGGTGATCGACGCCGCCAAGGGCGTGGAAGAGCAGACCATCAAGCTGCTCAACGTCTGCCGCATGCGCAACACGCCCATCATCACCTTCATGAACAAGCTGGACCGCGAAACCCGCGATCCGCTGGAACTGTTGGACGAGCTGGAGTCGGTGCTGAAGATCCAGTGCGCGCCGGTGACCTGGCCGATCGGCATGGGCAAGAATTTCCGTGGCGTATATCACCTGTTGCGCGACGAGATCATGCTGTTCAAGGCCGGCGAAGAGCGCGCCAACGGCAACGTGGAAATCATCAAGGGCATCGACAACCCCAAGCTGGCCGAGATGTTCCCGCTGGAGATCGAACAGCTGAAGATGGAAGTGGAGCTGGTGCACGGCGCCTCCCACCCCTTCAGCCTGGACGACTTCCTGGCCGGCGTGCAGACGCCGGTGTTCTTCGGTTCCGCGGTCAACAACTTCGGCGTGCGCGAGATCCTCGACGCGCTGCTGGACTGGGCGCCGGGCCCGGGCGGTCGCGATGCGACGGTGCGTGAGGTCAAGCCGGTGGAAGAGCCGTTCTCCGGTTTCGTGTTCAAGATCCAGGCCAACATGGACCCGGCGCACCGCGACCGCATCGCCTTCCTGCGCGTGTGCTCGGGCCGCTTCGAGCGCGGCATGAAGCTGAAGCACCTGCGCCTGAACCGCGACATCAAGGTGTCTTCGGTGGTGACCTTTATGGCATCGAGCCGCGAGCAGGTCGAAGAAGCCTACGCCGGCGACATCATCGGCCTGCCCAACCACGGCAACATGCAGATCGGCGACAGCTTCTCCGAGGGCGAGATGCTGCAGTTCACCGGCATCCCCTACTTCGCGCCGGACTTCTTCCGCGTCGCGCGCATCCGCAACCCGCTGAAGATCAAGCAGCTGCACAAGGGCCTGCAACAGCTGGGCGAGGAAGGCGCGGTGCAGGTGTTCAAGCCGGTCACCGGCAGCGACCTGATCCTGGGTGCGGTGGGCGTGCTGCAGTTCGAAGTGGTGGCGAGCCGCCTGCTGAACGAATACGGCGTGGACGCCGTGTTCGAAGGCACCAGCATCAGCAGCGCACGCTGGGTCACCTGCGACGACAAGAAGAAACTGGCCGACTTCGAACGCTCCTCCGCGGGCGCCAACCTGGCCACTGACGCCGCCGGCAACCTGGCTTACCTGGCCAGCTCGGGCGTGAACCTGCGCCTGACTCAGGAGCGCTGGCCTGAGGTGGTGTTCCATGCCACGCGCGAGCACGCGGCCAAGCTGGATTGAGCTGCATCGTGATGCATTGAAAACGCCCGGTCAGGCTTGGTCTGACCGGGCGTTTTTTATCATTCTCCCTGCACCGCTCCCGCACTTCACCCTTCACCGTCGTCCCGGCGCAGGCCCGGATCCAGTATCGTCCGTTGTATCCAGATGCCGCCGGTGGAGCTCAACGAACGACACTGGGTCCCTGCTTTCGCAGGGACGACACGGCGTTGATGATCAAGCGCGATGCGATGGACTGAACTACCGCAGAAAGACGACTGGCGGCGTTAGGTGATCAAGGGCAATACGATGAACCGTTCAGTCGGTGTCAATTTGTCTGCCGTCGCCGTTGCGACATCTGCGCGATACTGCTGGCCCTCTCACCCCGCCGTCATCCCGGCGCGGGCTGGGATCCAGCGTCGTCCGTTGTATCCAGCTGCCGCTGGTGGAGCGCAGCGAACGACACTGGGCGCCTGCTTTCGCAGGGACGACGGCGCCGATGATCAGGCGCAATGTGATGGGCCAACCGGCCGGCGGCGGGCGACAGACGGCGTCAAATGATCAAGCGTGATGAGATAGATTGGCCGCCCCCCCTGATCCCATGCTCCGTCGCTCCTGCGAAAGCAGGAGCCCAGTGGCGTTTTTTCTCGTAGCGTACTTGCATGGGGTGTAAGTACGCACCAAACAAAAAAGCCGACCAAAAGGTCGGCTTTTTTACTTGCGGAAATCGACAGCTTACTTGGCAGCCTTCTTGAAGGCTTCCACGCCCGCCAGGATTTCTTCGCGGGCGGCGTCCGGGCCTTCCCAGCCTTCAACCTTGACCCACTTGCCCTTTTCCAGGTCCTTGTAGTGCTCGAAGAAGTGCTTGATCTGGTTCAGGCGCAGTTCGTTCAGGTCTTCCGGCTTTTGCCAGTGGGTGTAGATCGGCAGGATCTTGTCGACCGGCACGGCCAGCAGCTTGGCGTCGATGCCCGACTCGTCGCTCATCTTCAGCACGCCGATGGGACGGCAGCGCACCACCACGCCCGGGATCAGCGGGAACGGGGTGATCACCAGCACGTCGACCGGGTCGCCGTCTTGCGACAGGGTCTGGGGGATGTAGCCATAGTTGCACGGGTAGTGCATGGCGGTACCCATGAAGCGGTCGACGAAGATCGCGCCGGTGTCCTTGTCCACTTCGTACTTGATCGGATCGGCGTTCATCGGGATTTCGATGATCACGTTGAAGTCATTCGGCAGGTCGCGGCCGGAGGGGACGTTGTTCAGGCTCATGGGATTCTCACTAAGGGGAAAGAAAACAGAAAAGCGGAATTCTGGATCGCGCAACTCTACGAATAAAGCGTCGGAATACGCAGAAAGCGGCAATTATAGCGGCATTCTGGCCCGCGCCCGCCCTTCCCCGCGGAAAAGCTCATCAGCAGCGTTTCTACGCATCAAGGCGAGTCGAGCACCTACCCGTACGATCCAGCGACTGCCGCCAACATAGCGGCGGCAACTTACGCCAGCATGACGGCGCCGGCAGGCGACAAAAAAGGCGGAAGGGCCGGGGCCGCTTCCGCCTTTGTCAGGATCCCGGCGATTTGGTTCAGCGAATGGCGGTCGCCAGCGCGCACTGCTTGTAGTGGGCTGCGGCTTTTTCAGGCTGGTCCAGCGCCTCGTGCAGCTGGGCCAGGGCCAGGTGCGACTCGCGCACGGTGCGCGGCTCGATGGCGTCCGACAGGGCCTGCTCCAGGTGGCGCTGGGCCTTGCCCCACAGCTTCTGGCGCAGGCAGAACATGCCCAGCGTCAGCGCCAGCTCGGCGTCGGTCGGGTTCTTGGCCAGCCAGGCTTCGCAATGCTCGATCTGCACCAGCAGCGCGGCCGAACCGGCCTCGGCGGTCGATTCGCGGTACGCGCGCAGCAGGCGGATGTCCCAGTCGGCGGCCAGCGCGCGCTCCAGCAGGGTGCGCGCCTCGTCGTGCAGGCCGCGGCTGGAGAAGGCGTGGGCCGCACGCGCGGCAATGAAGGGCTTGAGCTTGTCGGCGCTGGGCACGCCGGACCACAGCAGGCGGATCGACTCGGCGTCGTGCGAGCGGTCCGACATCAGGGCATCGTAAGACATCTCGCGCAGGCGGTTCGACAGCGCCGGATGCAGCGCATTGCGCTTGTCCAGCGTCTGCACCAGGCGCAGCACCTCGGGCCAGTTCTTGGCTTGCTGGTTGGCCTTCAATGCCCATTGCAGCGCCTGGATGTGACGGGTGCCATTGGCGTTGAGTTCTTCAACGGTTTCCAGCGCCTGCTTGAAGTGGTGCTCGTCGACCTGCAGCTCCAGCGCGGTCATCAGGCGCGCGGCCTTCAGGCTCGGATCGACTTCGGTGCTGGCCAGCCAGATGTCGCGACGGTCGCCCTGGCGCATGCGGTGGGCGGCGCGCGCGCCGATCAGGGCGGCGATGCCGGCGTTGTCGACCAGGTCGGAGGCTTGCGTGGCCGACTTTTCAGCCTGGCCGAAGCGACCTTCGAAGTAGGCCTTGAGCGAGTCGCGCAGGGCCTTGTTGCTTTCATTCTCGCGCTTGGCGCGGCGATAGGCGATCACGCGGCCGGGCAGCTTCTGCGTCAGGCGCACGGCGCGGATGACGACGTAGATCGCCAGGAACAGCGCCAGCACCAGGAAGATGAAGAAGTTCAGCGAGAGGTCGATGCGGTACGGCGGGTAGAACAGCACCACGTTGCCGGGATTGAAGCGCGCCAGCACGGCCAGGCCGATGGCGGACGCGAACAGGGTAAGAAGCCAGAGCAGAATTTTCATATCGCTATCCCGTCTGCGCTCAACGACGTGCTTTGTAGTTGCGCACCGCGTTCAGGCTCTCGGCCAGCGTCGGCATCTGGATGGCCAGGTTGCTGCCCTGCACCTGCTTCAACAGCGACTGCGTGGTCTGCACTTGCTTGGCGCGGGTGTCGAAGTACTTGGCGATGGTGTCCTGGGCCGCCGACAAGTCGTTGCGGAAGGCGAACTCGTTGCGCGAGAGCAGCGCCAGGCGCGCGTTCAGCAAACGCAGCTTGAGGTTCTCGCGCACGAAGTAGGCCTGGCCCGGCGACAGCAGGATCGCCTCGGGCGTTTGCACTTCGCGGATACGCACCAGCTGGCGCAGCTCGGCCAGCATCTCGGTGCTCATGCTTTGCCAGGTGTCCTGCGCGCCGGCCAGCCATTGCGACCAGGCCGAAGGCTCGACAGCCGGCGCGGCGTCGGCCTTGCCCTTGGCGGGCTTGGCGTTGGAGGCCTTCACGGGTGCGGGTTGCGGCGCCATGCGCGGCTTGGGTTCGCTGGCCGACTCGACCGGCTTCTCATCCACCAGCAGCGGCATGTTGTCGACCTGGCCGATGGCGCTGTCCAGGCGCACGGCGATGCCGGCGATGTCGACCTGCGGCAGCGCCTTCAGGCGGTCGATGTCACGCGCGATGGCGCGGCGGATGGCGATGAATTGCGGCTTGTCGGAGCGCGACAGGCTCTTGTCGGCGTTCTGCAGCGCGATCAGTGCACCCTGCACGTTGCCGGCCAGTTCCAGCTGCTGGTCGGCGGTCGACAGCACTTCCTCGATCTCGGAGAGCGCCCAGTCGTCGCGGTTCTTGTTCAGGTCCTGGTACATCTGCTCCAGCGCCAGCTGCTGGCTCTGGGACTCGGCCTGTTTGCTGTCGAGCACGCTGACCTTGGATTGCAGTTCCTTGGTGCTTTCCTGCACTGTCTTCAGGACGCCCTTGAGCTCGTTGTTGCTGTTGTCGCCCGTCTGCAGGCGCTGCGCGACTTCACCGCGCAGCTCGCGCAGTTCGGTGCGCGACAGCCACCACTGGGCGGCCAGGGCGACGATCACCAGCAGCAACAGGATGGTCAGTATGCGCTGGCGGCGGCGCAGGGGCGCGGTGCCGTCCGGGGCCGATGAATAGAAAGTGGGAGCCGACGTGTTGCTGTAGCTCGCCTCCGGCTTGGTCTCCGGCAGATTGGACTCTGGTGTGGATTGCTGTTCGGTCATGGGCAGGATTGTAACGCGGCAAGTAGTCGTTCGTCGCCCGAACCGGTCAGGGTTACCGCACAAAAGCCCAGCGACTGGGCGACCTGCGCGATCCTGTGGTGCGAGACGAAGATCCGTTGTCGTTGCAGTTTTACCACACGATCATCGCCTCCGGCTAGTCTTGTCATCTCGAGCAAATTGCGCAAGGCCTCGGAACTGGTGACCACCCAGTCCGCGCCGTCATCGGCCAAAGCCAGCAAGCGCGCGCGATTGCGCTCATCCAGCGGGGGTGCCAGACGGCGGTAGGCGGTCACGTGCTCAACGGCCACACCCTGCTCTTGCAGGGCATCGCTGAGGAAGTCGCGCCCGCTCTGCCCGCGCACGATCAACGCGCGTTTGCCGCGCAACTGCGCCAGCGGCAAAGTCTTGAGCAGCTCTTCGGAATCCATCTTGCCTTCGCCCTGCGGCGCGAAGATGCGGGCATTGCCCTCATCCACGCCATGCGCGCGCAAGGCAACGCGGCTGCCTTCGCCGACGA
This sequence comes from Herbaspirillum sp. LeCh32-8, assembly GCF_017814915.1. Lineage (GTDB taxonomy): Bacteria > Pseudomonadota > Gammaproteobacteria > Burkholderiales > Burkholderiaceae_D > Herbaspirillum. The sequence continues at coordinate 10,033 of NZ_JAGIPZ010000009.1, forward strand.
TGCCGATGGGCAGTCCGCCGGGCCAGGCCGGGATGAAGCGAAACGCAGCGTCGATCGCGTTGGGGCTGACGAACACCACCAGCGCAAACTGATCCAGGCGCGCCAGCGCAGCCTGCAGTTCGGTGGCGTCCGCCACCGGTTCGATGACCAGCAAGGGGAATATCTCGGCGCGCCGCCCCAGCGCTTCCACGCGCGAGGCAAACGGTTGCGCCTGCTGCAGCGGCCGCGTCACCACGACCGGCACAGCGTGCGCAACAAGATCAGGTCGATTCGACATCGGCCTGCGCCTTGCAGGCGGCGAGGATGGCGTCGGCGTCCCTGGCCTTGAGCAGGTCGGCCACCTGTTCACCCAGCGCTTCGGGCGCATCGACCGAACCCTCGGCCTCGGCAGCGGCGCTGCGGCTGCCATCTGGAGTGGCGATCATGGCGCGCAGGTGCACGCGGTGTCCGTCCACGGTGGCGTAGGCGGCCAGCGGAATCTGGCAGCTGGCGCCGAAGATGCGCGAAACCGAACGTTCGGCGGCCGAGGCCACGGCGGCGGTGTCGTCGTGCAGCGGCGCCAGCAGGCGGCGGATGTCTTCACGGCCGGCCGGGATCTCGATGGCCAGCGTGCCCTGCCCCGGCGACGGCAGGCTTTGTTCGGGCGCCAGCCAGGCGCGGATGCGCTGCTTCAGGCCCAGGCGGTTCAGGCCGGCGACCGCCAGGATGATGGCGGCGTAGTCGCCGCGGTCGAGCTTGGCCAGGCGAGTGTCCAGATTGCCGCGCAGCGGCTTGACCACCAACTGCGGATACCGCGCGGTGATCATGGCCTGGCGGCGCAGGCTGCTGGTGCCGATAATGGCGCCGGCCGGCAGCGCGTCCAGTGAGTCATAGTCGTTGGAGACGAAGGCGTCGCGCGGGTCTTCACGCTCCAGGATCGCGGCCAGCTCGAACCCTTCCGGCAGCTCCATCGGCATGTCCTTGAGGCAATGCACGGCGAGGTCGGCGCGGCCTTCGGCCATCGCCACTTCCAGCTCCTTCACGAACAGGCCCTTGCCGCCCACCTTGGACAGCGTGCGATCGAGGATCTGGTCGCCGCGGGTGGTGGTTCCGAGGATACTGATGCTGCACTGCGGATATAATGTTTTGATCCGGTCGCGCACGTACTCCGCCTGCCACATGGCAAGACGGCTTTCACGCGAGACGATGACGATTTTGGAAGGAGGAAATTCTTTCAAGACGGGCTTTCCGATTCAGTCGTGGCACCCGCGGCAGAGGAGACAAAGGAAAGCAGGCGGCCGGCGATTGCAGACTGAAAATAATTAGACAGAGACAAAAATATCGCAGCAAATTCTAGCACGCAGCATCTGGCAGTCCGATCCACAAGCACGACTTTCTCCCTCGAAAACCGCAGCAAACGTTGATCATGGCAACTACAAATCAAACTAAACGCAGTGCCCGCTCCGCTTCCCCATCCACTTCCGTTTCCCGTCCCGCCGACGCCAAGGGCGCAGCCGCCGGCAAAGCCGTGCGCGGCGCCGACAAGGACGCCCCGCTCAAAGAAGACATCCGCCTGCTCGGCCGCCTGCTGGGCGAGGTGGTGCGCGAGCAGGAAGGCGACGACGTCTTCAACGTGGTGGAAACCATCCGCCAGACCGCCGTGCAGTTCCGCCGCGAGTCCGATGCCAAGGCCGGCGCGGAGCTCGACAAGCTGCTGAAAAAACTGACCCGCGACCAGACCAATTCGGTGGTGCGCGCCTTCTCGTATTTCTCGCACCTGGCCAACATCGCCGAGGACCAGCATCACAACCGCCGCCGCCGCGCCCACCTGCTGGCAGGTTCGGCCGCGCAGCCGGGCAGCGTGGCCTATGCGCTGTCGCGCCTGGATGACGCCGGCGTGTCCGGCGCGCAGGTGCGCAACTTCCTCAAGGATTCGCTGGTGTCGCCGGTGCTGACCGCGCACCCGACCGAGGTGCAGCGCAAAAGCATCCTGGATGCCGAGCGCGAGATCGCCCGCCTGGTGGCCGAGCGCGACAATCCGCTGACGCCCAAGGAACTGCGCCACAACACCGAGCTGCTGCGCGCGCGCATCGCCACGCTGTGGCAGACGCGCATGCTGCGCTACACCAAGCTGACGGTGGCCGACGAGATCGAGAACGCCCTCTCCTACTACCGCATCACCTTCCTGCGTGAGCTGCCGGCGCTGTACGACGACGTCGAAGCCGAGATCGACAGCCAGTTCCCCGCACGCGGCAAGTCGCGCGCGGCGCCCGAGCTGCCGCCCTACCTGCAGATGGGCAGCTGGATCGGCGGCGACCGCGACGGCAACCCCAACGTCAACGCCGGCACCATGCAGCACGCGCTCAAGCGCCAGTCGGCCACGATCTTCGACTATTACCTGGAAGAAGTGCACACGCTGGGCGCCGAGCTGTCGATTTCCACCCTGATGGTGGACGCCAGCCCCGAGCTGCTGGCGCTGGCCGAAGCCTCGCCCGACCACTCCGACCACCGCGCCGACGAGCCCTACCGCCGCGCGCTGATCGGCGTCTACGCGCGCCTGGCGGCGACTGCCCGCGCGCTGGGCGTGGTCAACATCCTGCGCCAGGAAGTGGGTGCGGCCGCGCCCTACGACGCGCCGGCCGACTGTGTGGTCGAACTCGAGGTGCTGGTGGCCTCACTGCTGGCCAACCACGGCGCCGCATTGATCAAGCCGCGCCTGGCGGGCCTAAAGCGCGCGGTCGAGATCTTCGGCTTCCACCTGGCCACGCTGGACATGCGCCAGAGCTCGGACATCCACGAACGCGTACTGGCCGAACTGTTTGCCAAGTCCCAGGTCGAGGCCGACTACGCCGGTCTCACCGAAGAGCGCAAGATCGCGCTGCTGCTGGGCGAACTGGCCAAGCCGCGGCTGCTGTATTCGCCTTACCTGCACTACAGCGACGAGACCAATTCCGAGCTGGAGATCCTGCGCACCGCGCGTGAGATCCGTCGCCGCTACGGCGAACGCGCCATCCGCAACTACATCATCTCGCACACCGAGACCCTGTCCGACCTGATCGAAGTGCTGCTGCTGCAGAAGGAAACCGGCCTGCTGCACATCGAAGGCAACCAGTTGAAGGAACTGGAGCTGATGGTGATACCGCTGTTCGAGACCATCCCCGACCTGCGCTGCGCCGCCGACATCATGCGCGGCTGGCTGACGCTGCCGCAGGTCAAGCCGCTGATCACCAGACAGGGCAAGCTGCAGGAAGTGATGCTGGGCTATTCGGACTCCAACAAGGACGGCGGCTTCCTGACCTCCAACTGGGAGCTGTACAAGGCCGAGAACCAGCTGGTGGCGCTGTTCGACGAGGCCGGCGTCAAGCTGCGCCTGTTCCACGGTCGCGGCGGCACCGTCGGTCGCGGCGGCGGCCCCAGCTACCAGGCCATCCTGGCGCAGCCGCCGGGCACCGTGAACGGTCAGATCCGCCTGACCGAACAGGGCGAGATCATCGCCTCCAAATTCTCCAACCCGGAAATCGGCCGCCGCAACCTGGAGCTGCTGGTGGCCGCCACGCTGGAAGCCAGCCTGATGCCGACCGTCGGCGACGGCAAGGAAGCCAGGAAGATCGCCGAGTTCGAGCGCGTGATGGAGGAACTGTCGGAGCGCGCCTATCGCGCCTACCGCAACCTGGTCTACGAGACACCGGGCTTCACCGACTACTTCTTCGCCGCCACCCCGATCGCCGAGATCGCGCAGTTGAACATCGGCTCGCGCCCGGCATCGCGCAAGGCGACCCAGCGCATCGAGGATTTGCGCGCGATTCCCTGGGGCTTCTCGTGGGGCCAGTGCCGCCTGCTGTTCCCGGGTTGGTACGGCTTCGGCAGCGCGGTCTCGGGCTGGCTGGCCGACACCGGCAACGCCAAGGAAACGGCCAAGCGCCTGGCTACGCTGAAGGCCATGTGTAAGGAGTGGCCGTTCTTCGCGGCGCTGCTGTCAAACATGGACATGGTGCTGTCCAAGACCGACCTGGCGGTGGCCTCGCGCTACGCCGGCCTGGTGGCCGACCGCAAGCTGCGCAACACCATCTTCGGCCGCATCACCGACGAGCACGAGCGCACCAGCGCCCTGCTGTCGCAGATCACCGGCAGCAAGGATCGCCTGGCGGCCAACCCGCTCTTGGCGCGCTCGATCAAGAACCGCTTCGCCTACCTCGATCCGCTGAACCACTTGCAGGTCGAGCTGATCAAGCGTCACCGCGCCACCATCGCGGCCAAGCGCACGCCGGAAGAACGCGTGCAACGCGGCATCCACCTGACCATCAACGGCGTCGCCGCCGGTTTGCGCAACACCGGCTGAGCCGCGGTTGCGATCAGGCATGCAAGCCCCGCCGGAGTCTTCCGGCGGGGTTTCTTTATTGCGGCGCGGAAATTCAGGAAAAAGATGATACGTAACGTCTCAAGATGCGGGTTAGCATGCCGATAACCTATGATCAGGATGGCATTTGACCGGCCGACAATTGTGTTGCGCCGGCCGGACAGGCGATGCCGCTTCCTGCGCTGGATCAGTTTTTTGCACCGCAAAAATGACGTTTGCCCGACATGCGCGGGCTTCATTTTGTAAAATTGAACCTCAACAAGGATTACACCGCAGCCGCCGCACGCCGGACATGGCCTCTTGTCGAAGAGCCAAGATCCCGGGCAAGGGGCTCCGTCGAGAACGGCGGCGCGGAGTTCGACACGGGGAATCACACACACATGCGTATCCGGGGAAAATCTCTCGTTTCGTTTTGCATCGGCGCCCTCTTCATCGCCGCAACGACGCTCGTCCATGCCGCGCCCAATTCGGCGCCGCCGCCACCGCTGCAAGCCCAGCGCGTCTCGCTGACCAGCGTCGACGGCAAGGGCGGCCGCGCTACCTCGCTGTACGGCGTCTGGATCAAGTCGCGCAAGTCGCTCGCCGCCGATCGCGGCGGCAAGTTCCCGACCGTGATCGCGCTGCATGGCTGCGGCGGCCTGTACAGCATGGTGCGCGACGGCAAGGGTGAATTCACGCCGCGCCACCTGGCGATGGCCCGCGTGCTGACCGACGCCGGCTACAACGTACTGTTCCCGGACAGCTTCACCCCGCGCGGTCGCCGCTCGACCTGCCAGGACACCTTGGCCCAGCGTGAAGCCAGCGCCATGAACCGTCGCTATGACGTACAGGCGGCGCTGCACTGGGTCGGCACCCAGAAGGACGTGGACATGTCGCGCGTGGTCCTGCTGGGCTGGTCGCATGGCGCCTCCACCCTGCTGGCCTCGCTGAACCTGGCCGACACCGACGTCGCCGTGCGCAAGGTGCAGCCGCGCGCGGCCGTGGCCTTCTATCCGGATTGCCGTCCCTACGCCAAGCCCAGCGAGCCGTTCAAGCCGGCCGCGCCGCTGCTGATCCTGATGGGCGAGAACGACGACTGGACGCCGCCGCAGGCTTGCGAAGCGATGGAAAAGAAGATGACCGGCAGCGATACCGAGATCGCCCTGCGCCTATATCCGGATACCTACCATGACTTCGACGCGCCCGGCATGCCGGTGCACGTGCGCATGGACATCGCCGGCATCGGCAAGCGCGGCGAAGGCGTAACCAGCGGCGCCAACCCCGAGGCGCGCGACCAGGCCTATCGTTCGATGCTGAACTTCCTCGATGCCAAGCTGAATTACTGATCACGCCAAGGCACGCACTCAAACGCGTGCAAGCGCAGTCAGCCAAACAAAAATGCCGGCCACTTTCGTGAACCGGCATTTTTGTTTGGACCCGCGCAGGGCGGGCCCGGGATCACCAGCGCGGAGGATCAGTTGATCAGTTCCTGCATGCCCTCACCCAGCTCCGCCAGCGGCGGCATTTCATCGGTGATGTCGCTGAACTTCACGCCCAGCTTGTCGGCCACATCCGACGGGAAGGTCGACTCCAGCTCGTCGGCGGAGTACTTGTTCTCTTCCGCACGGGCGCGCCATGCCGCCAGGTGCACGATGGCGGCGAACACGTCGAACTTGCCTTCCAGCGGCTGCGGGAAGGCCTTGATGACGGCCGAGAACTCTTCGGGGAAGCGCCAGCGCTTGGCCAGCTCGGCGCCGACGTCGGAGAAGTCGTAGCCGAAGGACTTGCGTTCCACATCCAGGCGACGCGCATCCAGCGGGCCGGCGACCTTGTCCACCTGCAGCGCCTGCTCCGGCATGCCGGCATGCATCACCAGCTGGCCGATGGCGTGCATCAGGCCGACGGTGAAGGCGAAATCGGAGTTCACCTTGACCCGCTTGGCGAGCCACTTGGCGACGATCGCGGTGTCCAGGCTGTAACGCCAGAACAGTTTCAGGTCCACGCCCGGCAGCTTCTTGAAACTGCCGGCCATGCCGGTGGAGACCACCAGCGTGCGCACGGTCATGAAACCCAGCATCAGCACGGCGTCTTCGACGGTACCGATGGTGCGCGAGACGTGGTAGTACGAGGAATTGGCCAGGCGCAGGATCTTGGCGCTGAGCACCTGGTCCGCGGCCAGTTTCTTGCCGATCTCTTCGATGGAGACGGATTCGTTGTTGAAGCTTTCGATGACTTCCTGCACCACCTTGGGAATGCTTGGCAGTGCGGTTTGCTGCTGAAACAGTGCTTCCAAATTCATGACCTTCTCTCCTATAAGACGACCCCCAAAACATCTATCTTCAGCACTTCTGACTTAACTTTTCCGGTTGATTACCGGGTCAGTCATCGCCATTCGAGTATAGCGGCTTGATTTGCCAATCGGGCAAGCTTTTTCTGCTTTGCGGAAGAGACTGCACAGAAACAACAAGCGTAAATAATGCCTCATGGAAACTGCATGAATTCGCAGCTCATCGCTGGGCGTGAGACGGCTTCCCGGGCAATGGAAAAAGCATGCGCGCCACAGCGCGGCGGATGCGAAAAAACCGCATTGCTCAGCATTTCCGGCTGCGAGGGAATACCTTGGCGCTGCTGCGCTTGCTATAATCGCCCATTCTCCGGAATTCCCTATATGACAGACCAATTTTCGAAAAAGAGCGAAGCCTGGTCGGCTCGCTTTTCTGAACCCGTTTCCGATCTCGTCAAGCGTTACACCGCATCGGTCTTCTTCGACAACCGCCTGGCCCAGGTCGACATCCAGGGCTCGCTCGCGCACGCCGAGATGCTGGCCCACCAGGGCATCATCAGCGCGGCCGACTACGCCGAGATCCAGCGCGGCATGGCCCAGATCAAGGGCGAAATCGACGCCGGTAAGTTCGAATGGCTACTGGACCTGGAAGACGTCCACCTGAACATCGAGAAGCGCCTGACCGAACTGGTCGGCGACGCCGGCAAGCGCCTGCACACCGGCCGCTCGCGCAACGACCAGGTCGCCACCGACATCCGCCTCTACATGCGCGGCGCCGTGGACGACATCATCGGCCTGCTGCGCGAACTGCGCAGCGCGCTGCTGGACCTGGCCGAGCAACACGCCGACGTCATCCTGCCGGGCTTCACCCACATGCAGGTGGCGCAGCCGATCACCTTCGGCCACCACGTACTGGCCTACGTCGAGATGTTCGGCCGCGACGCCGAGCGCATGGCTGATGCCCGTAAGCGCATCAACCGCCTGCCGCTGGGCGCGGCGGCTCTCGCCGGCACCACCTTCCCGATCGACCGCCTGCGCGTGGCCAAGACCTTGGGCTTCGACGACGTCTGCCGCAACTCGCTGGACGCCGTCTCCGACCGCGACTTCGCCATCGAATTCTGCGCCGCCGCTGCGCTGGTGATGACCCACATCTCGCGCATGTCCGAAGAGCTGGTGATCTGGATGAGCCCGCGCGTGGGCTTCATCGACATCGCCGACCGCTTCTGCACCGGTTCGTCGATCATGCCGCAGAAGAAGAACCCCGACGTGCCCGAGCTGGCGCGCGGCAAGACCGGCCGCGTCAACGGCCACCTGATTTCCCTGCTGACCCTGATGAAGGGCCAGCCGCTGGCCTACAACAAGGACAACCAGGAAGACAAGGAACCGCTGTTCGACACCGTCGACACGCTGACCGACACCCTGCGCATCTTCGCCGACATGGCGCGCGGCATCACCGTCAAGCCGGACGCCATGCGCGCCGCCGCGCTGCAGGGCTACGCCACCGCCACCGACCTGGCCGACTACCTGGTCAAGAAGGGCTTGCCCTTCCGCGACGCCCACGAAGCCGTCGCGCACGCGGTACGTACCTGCGTGGACAAGGGTTGCGACCTGGCCGACCTGTCGCTGGACGAACTGCGCGCCTTCTCGTCGCTGGTCGGCGAGGACGTGTTTGACGTATTGACGCTGGAAGGCTCGGTCGCCGCGCGCGACCACATCGGCGGCACCGCGCCCAACCAGGTGCGCGCGGCCATCGCGCATATTCGTAACGAACTGAAGTAAGCACCACCCGCCGTTCCCTCGGGAGCGGTCATTCGCATGCCGCGTCGGCGCGCCTTACCCGGGCGCGCCGGCGCGGGTTGTCAAAGCCGGCGCCAGCAGCTTTTTGAGTTATGCTGTGCCGGCTGTATCGAAAGAGGCCGCACAACGGTCTTCAGAGGATGGAGCACAAGTCCCGTTATCCCGGGCGCCTTTTGCATCATCCTCGATGAAGGAGTCACTGTGAACATTCGCGCCGGGCTGCGCGGGTCGAGGCAGTCGATTCCAAAATATCTAACTGAGGAGAGAACTCGATGCAAATCAATACCATGCTCAAGACCATTCCCGCGCTGCTGCTGGGCGCGACCCTGTCGACCGGCGCCATCGCCGCCGACATCAAGCTGGGCGTCGCTGAAGCGCTGACCGGCCCGGCCGCCAAGTACGGCGTGGCCATCAAGAACGGCTTCACGCTGGCCGCCGAGGAAGTCAACGGCAAGGGCGGCGTCAACGGCAACAAGCTGGCCCTGGTCGTCGAAGACGAACAAGGCAAAAAAGAAGAAGCCATCAACGTCTTCAAGAAACTGATCTTCCAGGACAAGGTGCTGGCAGTGTTCGGCCCCACCCTGTCGAACTCGGCCTTCGCCGCCGACCCGATCGCCAACGCCGCCAAGGTCGTGGCCTTCGGCACCAGCAACACCGCTGACGGCATCACCGCGATGGGCCCGTTCACCTTCCGCAACTCCGTGATGGAAGCCGACGTGCTGCCCGTCACCGTCAAGGCCGCCGTGAAGCACTTCGGCATCAAGAAGGTCGCCGTGATCTACGGTAACGACGACGCCTTCACCAAGTCCGGCTACGACGTCTTCAAGGCCACCCTGGAACAACAGAAGATCCCGACCACCACCACCGAGGCCTATGCCAAGGGCGACGTCGACTTCAAGGCCCAGCTGACCAAGATCAAGGCCGGCAACCCGGACGCCATCGTCTGCTCCTGCCTGGCCGAAGAAGCCGCCAACATCATCCTGCAGACCCGCGCGCTGGGCATGAAGCAGCCCTTCATCGGCGGCAACGGCCTGAACTCGCCGAAGCTGTTCGAGATCGCCAAGGACGCCGGCGACAACACCCTGATGGGCAGCCCCTGGTCGTCGGAAAACCTGACGCCGGCCAACAAGGCCTTCATCGCGGCCTACAAGGCCAAGTTCGGTTCCGATCCTGACCAGTTCGCGGCGCAAGCGTATGACGCCCTGTACATCATGGTGGAAGCGCTGAAGAACGTGAAGCTGTCCGGCAACCTGGCCAACGACCGCGACGCGCTGCGCAAGGCGCTGCCGGCCGTGAAGATCGACGGCGCCACCGGCAAGTTCGCCTTCCGCGCTGCACCGGCCGTGGCCGGCAAGCAGGTCGGCTACGACGCCGACCAGGAAGCGATCGTCAACATCGCCAAGGGCGGCAAGTTCGTCCTGCTGAAGTAATCGCCGAAGCGATTCGGCATTCGCAGCACCGCTCTCCTCTGCAAGTACGGACATGGCCGCCGCGTTGGCGGCCATGTCCGCGCCCGAGGCGCGCAAGCATTACCGGCTGCCAATCCGGTTCACACAGCACGGAAGACAGAACAGGCCCGGGTCGACTGACCCGCACGATTCAGCGCAAGGCCGCGGCTCCGTCGATGTAACCAGGGCATCATCGCCCGCCTGCCGAGGGAGTCGTCAGGCGCGAGAGCGAACCCATCACCTAATGCAGGCCCTATGTTAGAACAACAGCTCATCAATGCCCTCTCGCTGGGCAGCGTGTATGCGCTCTTTGCGCTCGGATTCACGCTGGTCTTCGGCGTGCTGGGCGTGATCAACCTTTCGCACGGCGCGATCTTCATGCTGGGCAGCTATGCCGCCCTGCTGCTGGTCGAGCAAATGGCGCTGCCGCTCTGGCTGGCGCTGATCCTGGCCATGGTGGCCACCGGCCTGATCGGCCTGATCGTCGACGTGCTGGTGCTGAAGCCTTTGCGTAAGCGCAATGCACCTCACCTGATCCCGATGATCGCCACCATCGGCGTGGCCATCATGATCACCAACATTTCGCAGGGCATCTTCGGCGCCGAGAACAAGCGTTTCCCGGTGGGCACCATCCCCGAGGAAAGCGTCAGCCTGGGCAACCTGCACATCACTGCGGTGCAGGTGGCGATCGTGGTGATCGCCTTCGTGCTGATGGTGGTGCTGCTGGGCGTGATGCGCAAGACCCAGCTCGGCCGCGCGCTGCGCGCCATCGCCGAGTCGCCCAAGGCCGCCTACCTGCTGGGCATCAACGTCGAAGGCCTGTTCCTGCTGACCTCGTTCGCGGCCGCCGCTCTCGGCGGCGCTGCCGGCGTGCTGGTGGGCGTGTCCTTCAACGCGATCTCGCCCTTCATGGGCCAGCCGATGCTGCACAAGGGCATCGCCGTGATCATCCTGGGCGGCATGGGCGACATCCGCGGCGCGATGATCGGCGGCCTGTTCCTCGGTTTTGCCGAGGTGCTGACGGTGGCCTATATCTCGAGCGACTTCCGCGACGCGGTGGCCTTCGGCCTCCTGTTCCTGATCCTGCTGGTCAAGCCGTCCGGCATGTTTGGCAAAGTGCTGGAAAGAAAGGCATAAGACCATGAGCTTTATGGAATGGTGGGATGGCTTCTGGGCCACCTACAACACAGTCATTTTCAGCATCGGCGTCAACGCCATGCTGGCCCTGTCGATCTACGTGACGCTGTCGTGCGGCCTGCTCTCGCTGGCCAACGCGGCGTTCATGGGCATCGGTGCCTATACCGCATCGCTGCTGACCATGCAGTACGACCTGCCGCTGCCCATCGCGCTGGCCGCGGGCGGCGTGCTGCCGTCGCTGGTGGCGCTGGTGATCGGCATCCCGACGCTGCGCCTGTCCGGCGTCTACCTCGCGATGGCCACCCTGGGCTTCGGCGAGGTGGTGCGCGTGATCGTGCTCAATCTCGACATCACCGGCGGCCCCATGGGCCTGAACGGCGTACCGCCGTTGACCGAGTGGTGGCATATCGTGCTGATCCTGGGCGTGACCATCTACGCGCTGGCGCGCCTGCGCCGCTCCAAGACCGGCCGCGCCTTCGAGGCGATCAAGGAAGACGAAGTGGCGGCGCGCCTGATGGGCGTGAACGTGGCCGGCTACAAGCTCTTGGCCTTCGTGATCGGCGCGGCGATTGCCGGTGTGGCGGGCGGCCTGAACGCCCACTTCACCTTCACCATCGGCCCCAACAACTACGGCTTCGAGAACGCGGTCGACATCCTGACCATGGCGGTCTTCGGCGGCACCAGCAACCTGATCGGCCCGATGATCGGCTCGACCATCCTGTCGCTGCTGCCTGAGGTGCTGCGCCACTTCAAGGACTTCCGCCTGGCCATCAACGGCCTGATCCTGATCCTGGTGGTGCTGTACCTGCCCAAGGGCATCTGGGATCCTCGCCGCATCCGCGGCTTCCTCGGCCGCAATGCCGAACAAGCCGGAAAGAAGGTGAAGTGATGCTGTTACAACTCAACCAGATCAGCAAGAACTTCGGCGGCCTGCAGGTGCTGCAGGGCGTGAACTTCAACGTCAACGAAGGCGAGATCTTCGGCCTGATCGGCCCCAACGGCGCCGGCAAGACCACCGTGTTCAACCTCATCACCGGCCTGTTGCGCGCCTCCTCGGGCAGCATCAGCTTCAACGGCGAAGACATCGGCGAAGTCGCTCCGCACAAGATCACCGAACGCGGCATCGCGCGCACCTTCCAGAACATCCGCGTGTTCAAGGAAATGACGCTGCTGGAAAACGTGGTGGTGGGCATGCACGACCACCTCAACTACGGCGTGGCCAGCATGCTGTTCAACCTCGGCGGCTTCCGCAAGGTCGAAAAGGAAGCGCGCGAGCGCGCGCTGGAGCTGCTGTCGTGGGTGCGCCTGGAGCACAAGGCGCACATGCTGGCCGACAGCCTGTCCTATGGCGAGCAGCGCAAGCTGGAGTTCGCCCGCGCGCTGGCCACCCGCCCCAAGCTGCTGCTGCTGGACGAACCCGTGGCCGGCATGAACCCGTCGGAAAAAACCGAACTGATGGCCGAGATCGTCAACATCAAGCAGCGCGGTTTCTCGATCTTCATGATCGAGCACGACATGCGCTTCGTGATGGGCCTATGCGAGCGCATCGCCGTGCTCAACTTCGGCAAGATCATCGCCGAAGGCACGCCGGACCAGATCAAGAACAATCAGGAAGTGATCGAGGCCTACCTCGGCAAGGAAGAAGCATGACCGGCAACACCAAACCCATCCTGCAGGTCGAGGACCTGGCGGTCGCCTACGGTCACATCGAGGCGGTCAAGGGCATCAGCCTGACCCTGAACGAAGGCGAGATCACCGCCCTGGTCGGCGCCAACGGCGCCGGCAAGAGCACCTCGCTCTTGGCCATCTCCGGCCTGGTAAAGGCGCAGCGCGGCCGCGTGCTGTTCAACGGCCAGGACCTGACGCAGCAGTCGCCGCACAAGATCGTCGAAGGCGGCGTGGTGCAGGTGGCCGAAGGCCGCGCCACGCTGACCACGCTGACCGTCGAAGAGAATCTGGCGCTGGGCGCCTATACCCGCCGTGACAAGGACGGCGTGGCGCGCGACCTGCAGTGGGTCTATTCGCTCTTCCCGGTGCTGAAGAACCGCGCCGCCGGCCTGGCGGGCAACCTCTCCGGCGGGGAGCAGCAAATGTTGGCGATCGGCCGGGCGCTGATGGCCAAGCCCAAAGTGCTGCTGCTGGACGAGCCGTCGATGGGCCTGGCGCCGCTGATCATCCAGGAAATCTTCCGCATCGTGCAGGAGATCAACAAGACCGGCATGACCGTGCTGCTGGTGGAGCAGAACGTACGCCAGGCGCTGCGCATCGCGCAACGCGGCTATGTGCTCGAGACCGGCAAGATCGTGCTGGAAGACACCGGCGCCAACCTGCTGGGCAATCCCAAGGTGGTCGAGGCTTACCTGGGCGGTTGATCGGCGCGATCGAGGCGTGATGAAAAACGGCGGCCTTTTTCGGTCGCCGTTTTTCTTGCGCGGCAGACAATCCGCGCCTGCCCTGGCACGACGAACGACACTGGGCCCCTGCTTTCGCAGGGACGACGCTGCGGAGATGACCAACACCACCCCACGCTTGAGCCACGCCCCTGCTTGTCGTTCCTGCGAAAGCAGGAACCCAGCGTCGTCAAGCTGACGCAAAGATGCGATGAAAAGCGCCGGTCTTTGGGTCACTGTTTCTTGCGCGGCAGAGAATCGGCGCCTGCCCTGGCGCGACGAACGACACTGGGCCCCTGCTTTCGCAGGGACGACGCTGCGGAGATAGCCAACAACCGGCCCACGCTCGAGCCACGCCCCTGCTCGTCGTTCCCGCGAAAGCGGGAACCCAGTGTCGTTAAGCCGACGTTGGGACACCACCAACGCCACTGGATCCCGGCCTTCGCCGGGATGACGACGGGAGGAAAATGAACGCCAAAACAGTCGACATGAATGCCCCGCAAAATAATTCGTAAAAAATTCAAATTAGCTGTTGACCACCTCCTGAATTACCCTTAATATGCAGCCTCTTTCAAGCACAGCAACAAGCAGCAACGCAGTGCAGAAGGCCCACGTGGCGGAATTGGTAGACGCGCATGGTTCAGGTCCATGTGCCGCGAGGTGTGGGGGTTCGAGTCCCTCCGTGGGCACCAAAACATAAAAGGTCGATTAACGAAAGTTAATCGGCCTTTTGCGTTTTTGGGCTCACGAGCAAAGCGCCTGCGCGCTTTGCGCGAGGGACTCGAAAGCCCGGCCTTGCAAGGCCGGGCGGGGTCGAGATACGTGACCGAGTCCCTCCGTGGGCACCAAAACATAAAAGGTCGATTGATGAAAATCAATCGACCTTTTGCGTTTTCCGGACGCGCAATATCAAAGGCCGGTTCAGCGATGATGCTCAACCGGCCTCTGTATTTGCATAAGCCGGAAATCCCCCGGCTCGTCTCCCCTAGCGTTTCGTCTTCCCGTCTCCACGCGGTCGCTCCACCGCGCCGCGCACTTCAAATCGCACGCTGTCCAACTCCTTGCCGCTCGCGTCCTGCAAGCTCAACACATGACGGCCCGGCCACGGCATCCAGTCGTAGGCCAGGTCTTCCTGCGCCTTGTTGGCGGCGATGCGCTGCAGATGCGGCTGCCCGGCTTTCATCACCGCCTCCGGCATCGCCTTGCCGTCCAATACCCAACGACTGCCGGGCGGCACGCCTTGCGCGCGGAAGCGGATGCGCTGGCGCGCCGGCGGAATATCCGGGTCGAGCGCGCTCAGCATGCCGGCGGTGGGATACATGATCGCCGGCCGGATGTCGCGCGCGCGGGCGATCATGATCTCGGACTGCCCCGTACCCGGCAGGAAGTATTCGGTGCGTGCCGCCTCGACCTCGTCCTCGTAGCGAATCGCCCGTGCCTCGACGCCGGCCGGTTTGGCCGGCGGCGCGCCCGGTGTGCGCGCATGCAGGTACTGCATCACCTCCTGCCACACCGGCGCCGCACCGGTGACGCCGGAGACGTCCCACATCGGCGCGCCCGAGGCATTGCCCACCCACACGCCCACGGTGTAGCGGCCGGAATAGCCGACCGCCCAGTTGTCGCGCATGTCCTTGGAAGTGCCGGTCTTGACCGCGCTCCAGCTGCGCGTGGAGAGCGCGTTTTCCAGGCCGAAAGTACGTGCGCGGGCGCTGCGGTCCGACAGGATGTCGCCGATGATATAAGACGCGTCGGCATCCATCGCGCGGGTGAAGTGCGGCGCGGTGCCGGATTCATCCAGGCGCGTGCGCAACGGCGAATAGCGCCCTTGGTTGGCCAGCGCGCGATAGGCGTTGGCAAGGTTGGCCAGCGTGACATCGGCGCTGCCCAGCGCCAGGCTGTAACCATAGTAGTCGCCGCCCTCGCGCAGGTTGAAGCCGAGCGTCTGCAGGCGCTGGAAGAAGCGCTCTGGCGACACCATCACCAAGGTGCGCACGGCCGGGATATTGAGCGAGGAGCCCAGTGCGGTGCGCAGGCTGACCAGCCCCTTGAACTGCTTGTCGTAGTTCTGCGGAATGTAGAGCCCGGCCGAGGTCGCCAGATTCACCGGCGAGTCGTCCAGCAGCGAGGCCGCGGTCAGCCACTTCTTTTCGATCGCCAGCTCGTACAGGAAAGGCTTCAGCGTCGAGCCCGCCTGGCGCTGTGCCACCACACCGTCGACATTGGCCGCGGCCGACAGGCTGCCGCTGGAACCGACCCAGGCCAGCACCTCGCCGCTGGCGTTGTCGATCACGATCACCGCGCCGTCTTCGATGTTGCGTTCGGCCAGGCCTGCCAGCTGGTGGCGCAGCGACTGCGTGACGAAGCGCTGCAAGGGCGCGTCCAGCGTCGCCCGCAGTTGCTGGCCGGGCCGGCTCAACAGCTTGCGCGCCAGATGCGGCGCGAGCTGCGGCGCGTCGCTGGCGCCCGGCAGATCACGCTTCGCGGCCACGCGCGCCAGCGCCAGCTCGGTGGCGCCATCCATGCCGTTGCATTGCTCCGGCGCACCCTCTTCCTTGAGGATGGCGCAGGCGCGCTCGGCCACGCGACGCGGGGCGGCGTTGGGTGCGCGGATCAGCGCCACGGCAATCGCCGCCTCGCTCTGGTTCAGGCCGCTGGGATGCTTGCCGAACATCACGCGCGACAGCGCATGCACGCCCACCAGCTCGCCCCGGAACGCCACCATGTTGAGATAGGCCTCCAAGATCTGGTCCTTGCGCCAGGAGCGCTCCAAGGCCTGCGCCACGAAGGCCTGCGACACCTTCTGCGTGATGGAGCGCGCCGACGACTTGCGGCGCAGGTCGTCATAAATCAGCCCGGCCAGCTGCATGGTGATGGTCGAAGCACCGCGCGTGCGGGTGTGCCACAGATTGCCCCAGGCGGAGGCGGCCACCGCATTCCAGTCGATGCCGCTGTGCTGGTAGAAGCGCCGGTCTTCGGAGGCAATCAGCGCATTGCGCAAGGCCGGCGATACGTCTTCCAGCTTCACCCAGGCCAGCTTGCGCTCATCCATGTTGACGCGCAGGCGCTGCAGCAGTTCGCCGTGCCGGTCGTAGAGGCTGGCCTCGGACGGCAGGAAATCCTGCTTCACCTCGGCGAACGTGGGCACGGCGGATGCGGCCACGGGCGCCAGCAGCGCCGCGCCCAAGACCAGCGCAAGCAGCGTACGCGGCAGCCTCATGGCGAAAGCCCTCGCTGGCATGCCGGCGTGCTCATTGTGCGGCCTTGACCACGATCTTCTGGTTCGGGATCTCGCCGAACATCTCGGGCGCATACATCGCCTCCACCCGCGTCGGCGGCAGGTTGAACTCGCCGGCGTTGTTCAGGCGCACGGTGTAGCTGATGCTGGTGCGGCCCTTGGGCATGGATTCGTAGTAGGCGCGATAGGCCTCGAAGCTGCGCTCCTCGTAGGCCATCCAGCCCAGGCCGCGGTCGCGTGGCTTGTCTTGATTGCCCTGCGCGATCACCGAGTCGCGCCCCAGCCCCGAGCCCAGCAGCGTGGCGCCGCCCGGCACCGGATCGCTGACCACCACCCAGGTCATGTCGGTCTGCGCGTCGATGTCCAGCGTCACGCGCAGCACGTCGCCGCGGGTGTAGACGCCGGCCTGCTTCTGCTCGACCGCCTCGATCTTGCGCACGATGCGGTAGCCGCTGGAGAACGGCTGCTTCAGCGGCACCGCAGCCAGGCTCTGCAACGTCACCCAGGGCCTGCCGCTGCCTTCCTGGGTGAAGCGCGCCGTCGCCGCCGCACCATCGGCCTTGGGCCATGGCAACTGCAGCTTGCCGCCGCTGGCCGCGCCACCCCACGCCAGAGTTTGGCTACCCACGCTGGCGCCGCCCTGCTCCACCGTCGCCCGCGTGCTGCCGGTGACCGGTTCGGACTCGAACTTGCGTGCGAATTTTTCCAGCGCGAGGCTGCCCCAGACGTTGGCGGTGGTGGTGCCCCAGTGACCGCGTTGCTGGCGACTGATGGCGCCGGCCACCAGGCGCGGCATGTCTTCACGCCAGGCAGGATTGTTCAGCTCCAGCAGGATCAGGCGGTTGGCGTTGGCGTCGCCGCTGCTCATCAGCCACCACCAGTAGTCGCCCTCTTCATTGGAGAAGCCCATGCGCGTGCCCTGGAAGTTCAGGCGCGCGCGCAGGATCTGCTCGGCCTCGTCGAGCTTCTTCTGGCGCTCGGGAATGGCGGGCACGCGCTGCAGGACGGCGACCCAGTCCAGCAGGCCGGAGGTCGGCCACTGGTTGGGATTGATCTGCAGCGAACCGAGCATGGACGGCTGCACGCGGTTGAAGCGCGACAGCGCCTCCAGCGCGGCCAGCTTGCGCACGTCGAGGTCTTTCTGCGGCGACCAGAAGTCGCGCGTGATGCGCCCTTCCACGAAGCTCGCCAGGCCGTCCAGCATCTTGTCGCGGCTGGCCTGCGGGATGGCGTAGCCGGCTTCGCTGGTGGCGGCCAGCAGGTAGGCCGTCAGCGTATCGCTGCCGCGCCGCGCGCCGCTGTCCGAGGGTGGGAAGTAGTAGGCCAGGCCGTCGCCGTCCAGATAGGTCGGCAGGTCCGCCGCCACCTTTTGCCAGCCGGCCTCATCGCGCAGGCCGATGGCCTTGGAGGTTTTCTGCTCCAGGCAGGAGAAGGGATAGTCGGCAAAGTAGCGCGTCAACGCCTCGCTGCCGCCGGCCAGGCTGGGCTTCAAGGCCACCGCCAGCCCACCGCGTCCCGGCAGGTTGCCGGCCGGCTGCGAGATCGGCAGCGAGACGCTCTTGTCGAGCTGGAACAGCGTGGCCTGCTGCACCGTCACCGGTACTGCGGGCGCCACGCGCTGGGTGAACTTCATCGCGTCCTTCGCACGCTGCCCGCCCTGCTCTTGCGCGGAAATCTCCCACGCCAGCTGGGTCACGCCTTCCGGCGTCTGCACCGGCCACACGACTTCGGCCGATTGCCCTGCCGCCACCGCGACTTCGCGCTCGGGCAGGTTCAATGCCGTCGCTGCGGAAGTGACCGCCGCGCCTGCGCCGGCGCGCGCCGACACCTTGATCTTCATGTCATGCGCGGTGGTGTTGCGCACCGTGACGGCGCCGTTGAAGCTGTCGCCCTCGCGCACCAGCGGCGGCAGGCCGGAGATCAGCTGCACGTCCTGCGTGGAACGGATGTTGACGCTGCCGGTGCCGAAGTACGCCGTGCCGCTCTCGGCCACCGCGACGATGCGGAACGACGTCAGCGCATCATTGAGCGGCACCTCCAGCGTGGCGCGCCCTTCGGCATCGAGCACCACGCTGGGTTTCCACAGCAGCAGCGTGTCGAACAACTCACGCGTCGGCGCGCGGCCGCCGCCACCACCGGCCGGCGTGGCCTTCTTGCCGTAGTGGCGCTTGCCGACCACCTGCATCTGCGCGGTGGAGGTCTCGACGCCGTAGCTGCGCCGCTGCAGCATGGCGTGCAGCACGTCCCAGCTGGTGTTGGGTTGCAGCTCCAGCAGCGCCTCGTCCACTGCAGCCAGCGCGAACTCGGCGCCGGCGGCCGGCTTGCCGTCCGGCAGCTTGACCTGCACCTGCACCTTGGCGGTGGCGCGGATCGGATAGCTCGGCTTGTCGGTGCTTACCGTCACCTGCAGCTTGTGGCCGGCGTCACCGACGTTGATCTCGGCGATGCCGTATTTCCATGCCGGCTTGGAGAGATCGACGATGGGCCCCGGCCCCTGGTATTCGCGGAACTCATGCCACCAGTTGATCGGCTCCTTCCAGCCCCAGATAAAGAAGGAATACCACGGCACCTCGCGCATGCGCCCGCGCACCGCCAGCACCGAGACGTAGACGTTGGGGCCGTACTCGGCCTTCACCGGCACGCTCACGGTGGGATCCTGGCCGGACAGCTGCACCACTTGCGTATCGATCACTCCTTCGCGCTCCACCGCCACCAGCGCCGTGGCGTAGCGGAACGGCATGCGCACCTGGAACTTGGCGGTTTCGCCAGGCTGGTAGTTCTTTTTCTCGGCCAGGATGTCGATGCGGTCCTGGTTCTCGCCGTCGAACCACAGCTCGCCGCGACCGGTCACCCACACCGAGGACGAGGCGCGCGCTGCGTTACCCTTGGCATCGCTGGCGGAGGCGACGAGGTCGACGTTGCCCGGCTCAGCCAACTCGATATCGCAGATGAACATGCCGTGCTGGTCGCTCTTGCCCGAGCACAGCTTGCCGAGGTCCTTGCTGCTCTGGTCGTTTTCATAGGCATAGAAGCCGCCGACCATGCGCTTGCGGTGCGAGTTGGTCTGGCGCGCGGTGCCGCTGATCTCCACCGGCACGCCGGCCTGCGGCTTGCCCGCGGTATCCAGCGTGACGGCGCTCAGCGTCAGCTTTTTCCTGACCGAGATCCAGTTGCCCGCGCGCAGGCCGACCACTACCGCCGACGGCCACAGGGGCGTGGCGCTGGAGATGGTCTGCACTTCGCCGTTGGGATCGTTGTAGCTCATCTCGGTCAGCAGTTCCTGCGCACGTTGCGAGGCCGGCAGCTTGCCGACCACGGCGCGGCCGGCGCCGTTCTTGTCCAGCGTCACGGGCAGCTTGTCGGCCACGATCTTCTGGTCGTCGGCATTGCTGTCGTCGTCCGCGCGCGGCGGCGCGAACGAGAAACCGTCGTAGCCGGCGATGTTCACCGACCGCGCGCGCAGCAGGCTGGACACGCGCACCTGCTGGTTGGCGGCGCCGCCGTTGATGTAGTTCAGCTGCAAATCCAGCGGCAACTCCTTGACTGCCACCTGCGCGCCCTTGGGCGGCGTGATGCGGCCCTGCATCAGCGGCAGGCGGAATTCCTCGACCCGGAAAGTGCCGGTGTAGTAGGTACCGCGACCGTACCAGCCGCGTTCTTCCTCATTGTCGTTGTTGCCGGCGCTCTGGCTGTTGGCCTCGACCTTGCCTTGGTCCATCGTGACCTGGTAGGTGCCCAGCTTGGCCTCCTTGGGCAAGGGGAAGCTGGTCTCGGCGCTCTTGTTGCCGCGCCAGTTCAGCGCGAACTGGTACTCCTGCCCGCTGCCCTGGTGCGTGATGCGCAGCCGCGTGGGCAGGTCTTCCTTCTTCACCAGGCCGAAGCCCTGCATGGTCTCGGTGCGGATCACGTGCTTCATCGACACCGTCTCGCCGGCGCGGAACAAGCTGCGGTCGAATACGGTGGTGGCGCGCGTGGTGGCGGCCTTGTCGGTGTCGGTGGGCAGGTTGAAGCGCCAGGATTCGATGCCGTCATTCCATGAGCTCAGGGCAAAGGCCATGTCGGCACGCCCCTTCTCGTCGGTCTTGCGCGCGCTGACGAACAGGCCGTTGATGCTGTCGGCGTTGGCGGCGCTATACGGACGGTTGGCGCAGGCGTCTTCCAGCGCCGGCATCACCGCCACGCCGCGCGCGTCGGTCTTGCCCTGCCAGATCTGCACGCCGTCGCAGTTGGAGACGCGCACTTCGGCATCAGCCACCGGCCTGGCGTTGTCCAGACGGGTCACCCACACGGCGCCGTTGGCGCGGCCCAGCTTCACGTGCACCGCCATGTTGGTGACCAGCGCGCTGGTGCGCACGTACATCGGCTGCGGCTTGCCCAGCAGCGATGCACCCAGCTTCTGTGACTCCAGCTCCACCACGTAGAAACCCGGATCCTTCAGCGGAATGCCGATCACCTCGAACGGCCACTCGCCGTCCTTGGCGTCCTTCAGCGCCGGCAGGTCGAGCTTCTTCGCGCCCGGCTCGTTGGAGAGCAGGCTGACGCTGCGCGAGTCGACCTTCTTCGGGTCGCCCCATTTTTCGTGGTACTTGTTCAGGCGCGTCAGCCAGGCGATCACGCCCTTGTCGCCGTTGCTGCCGTCGACCTTCAGGTCCGCCACCTTGCCCGGCAACGCGCGACCATCCTTGCCGCGCACCTGCAGGCCGGCCTCGACCCGACGCAAGGTCACCGGCAACGTCGGGTCGGCATTGAGCTCGATGATGCCGAACGGCGCGGCCGGGAATTTCGCCAGCGGCGGGAAATCGGCCAACGCCGACTTCAGCGGGAAGGACGAGGCATTGCCCAGGCTGCGGCCGTCCTCATCCTGGAAGCCGCTGGGCAGCGTGATGGTGAAGTCGGACTTTTCCGGGAACGGCGGCTTGAAGCTCAGGTCGCGCACCGACTCGCCCTGGTTGCTGTCCAGCGTCGGCTTGATCTTGCCGGTGGTGGCGTTGAGAGTCACCTGCTCGGCCAGCTTGCGCGGCACCGGCGAGGAGAACGACAGCGTCACCGGCAGGATCGGCGAGCAGGCCGCGTTGGCGTTCTCGCGCTGGCAGGAGAAGCTGGCGTTGAACTCGCTGCGCACCTGGAACTTGAACACCTGCGGCTGCGACGTAACGACGGCCGGCGCGTTGGCGGCGGCGATGCCGCGATCCCAGACCAGCTTCACGTGCGCCTCGTTGGGCAGGCGCTGCTGGCATTGCACGATGGTGACGGTGGCCGGGTCGACGCCCTTGGCGAACTCGCTGAGCAGCGCCTTGCGATCGGCTGCGCCCACGGCCTTGGTCGGGATGCGCTCGTTGATGCCCTCGGCCTCGCAATACAGGTGATCGCGCACCGAGGCCTCGGTGGCGGCGCCGTTCTGGAACAGGATGAAGGCCTGGTCTTCGGCGATCTGCGACTCGTTGTAGGGCTGCGCACGGACCACGGCCGGACCGCCGGTGCTGAACTGGAAGCGGCCCTTGCCTCCCAGCGTGTTCCCGGCAACCGACTTGATGCCGGTGCGCACATTGAAGCTGCAACGGGTGCCCGGGGGCAGGTCGCGCTCGAAGTCGAAGACCCAGTTCTTGTCGTCCGCCCAGCGCGACGTGCCGGCCACGCTGCAATCCACATCGAAGGGCGACGCCGCCTTGGGGTCGCCGAACTTGACCATGGGTTCGGAAAAGCGCGCCCGCACCTGGCGGATGCGCGCCACCTCGCCCTGCGGCGAGAACGACACCACGCCGGCGTTGGCGGCGGTTGCCGTACCGGCCGGCAACGCCAGCCCCGCGGCCATGCCCAATGCAAGCAGGCCGCTGCGCCATGCCTGCCATGCCTGTTTGAAGATGTTGATCTGCTTGCCGCCTGTGGCCATGCCAGCCTCCGTTTGCTTCATCTTGTTCTCCGGATCGATCTTGTTGTGTGCGGCCGCAGGCGGTTCCCCCCTGTCGACGGCGTTGGCGCTCAGACTTGAATTACGGCAAAACGTTGCGCGACTAGAGCTTGCATTGCAAAAAATCGAGAAAGCAGCTGATGCGGCGAGAAAGCTGGGTATTGCGGTAGTACACCGCCGAAATCTTTTGCTGGTAGCCGCTATAGGCCGGCTCCAGCAGCTTGACCAGCTGGCCGGTGGCGATGTCGGCGTCCGACATGAAGTTGGAGAGCGAGGCAATGCCCTGCCCGTGCAGCGCCAGCTGGCGGATGGTTTCGCCGCTGGAGGCGCGGATCGCCGGCTTGACCGGATAGCGATCGCCGCCGGCGTGGCGCAGCGGCCACTGGTTCAGCGACTCGGGCTGGGAGAAGCCGATCAGGCGGTGGCGCTCCAGCTCCTCCACCGAGCTCGGCTCGCCGTAGCGCGCCAGATAGCCGGGACTGGCGACGATGTTCAGGCGCGCCGAACTGAGCGGCTTGGCGTGCAGCGTGGAATCCTGCAGCTCGCCGATGCGGATCGCGATGTCGGTGCGCTGCTCCACCAGGTCGATGAAGCGGTCGTTGGTGTTCAGCTCCAGCTCGATGTCGGGATAGGCCTCGCGGAAGGCGCCCACGTGCGGCACCACGCAATGGAGCATGAAGGGGACGGCGGCGTCCACCCGCAGCTTGCCGACCGGCTTCTGGGTGCGCATGCGCACGGTGTCCTCGGCGGTCTCCATGGCGGCCAGGATGTTGCGCGCCTGTTCCAGAAAGGCGTGGCCCTCCTCGGTCAGGTCCATGCGGCGCGTGGTGCGCGTGAGCAGGCTGGCGCCCAGCTTCTCCTCCAGCCGCGACAACGCGCGGCTGACGCCCGAGGTGGTCTGCTCCAGTACCTCGGCGGCGGCCGACAGCGTGCCGGCCTCCACCACCGCGACGAAGGTGCGCAGCTCTTCCGATTGAATAGCCATCGTTGACTCCAGATCAAATATTCTTTGATTCTAACGGTATTTTTCTCAACAAAGTCCGCAGGCACAATCCTTCCCATGGCTGGCAGAGCGATCCGGCTCAAGCTTGCCGCCTCACCAAGGTTCCAATTAATCAACTTTTCAACCAGTTAAAGCGACCTGCCCGTTGCGGGCATCGGGGAAGGAATTGAAATGCCAATAGCACTTTGGGCGCTGACCATCAGCGCATTTGCGATCGGAACCACCGAATTCGTGATCATGGGCCTGTTGCCGGAGGTGGCGGCCAACCTGGGCGTGAGCCTGTCTTCGGCCGGCCTGCTGGTGACCGGCTACGCGCTGGGCGTGTTCGTCGGCGCCCCGCTGGTGACCGCCACCACCGGCCGCCTGCCGCGCAAGACGCTGCTGATCGCGTTGATGGTGGTGTTCGTCATCGGCAACCTGGCCTGTGCCATCGCGCCGGGCTACGCCACGCTGATGATCGGCCGCGTGGTCGCCTCGTTCGCCCACGGCGCGTTCTTCGGCGTCGGCTCGGTGGTTGCCACCAGCCTGGTGCCCAAGGAAAAGCAGGCGTCCGCCATCGCCCTGATGTTCACCGGCCTGACGGTGGCCAACGTGCTGGGCGTGCCCTTCGGCACCTGGCTGGGCCAGATGTACGGCTGGCGCGCCACGTTCTGGGCGGTGACCGTGATCGGCGTGGTCGCGCTGGCCGCCACCGCGCTGCTGGTGCCGCGCTCGCAAGGCGGCGAGGAAGCCGACTTCGGCCGCGAGCTGCGCGTGCTGGCCCGTCCACAGGTGATGCTGGGACTGCTGATGACGGTGCTGGGCTTCGGCGGCGTGTTCGCAGCCTTCACTTATATCGCACCGATCCTGACCGATATCAGCGGCTTCCCGCCGGCTGCGGTCTCGCCCATCCTGCTGCTGTTCGGCGTGGGCCTGGTGATCGGCAATCTGCTGGGCGGCAAGCTGGCCGACAAGAAACTGATGGCCACGCTGATCGGCAGCATGGTGGCGCTGGCGGTGGTGCTGGTGCTGTTCGGCCTGACCAATGAGCACAAGATCGCCTCCATCATCGGCGTCGGCCTGATGGGCATGGCCGCCTTCGCCACCGTGCCGCCGTTGCAGATGCGCGTGCTGGAAAAGGCGACCGGCGCACCCAACCTGGCGTCGTCGGCCAACATCGCCGCCTTCAACCTGGGCAATGCCGCCGGCGCCTGGCTGGGCGGCCTGACCATCGACCACGGCCCCGGCCTGCACGCGGTGCCCTACGTCGCCGCCCTGCTGCCGATTGCCGGCATCGCCGTGGCGCTGGTGAGCTGGAAGATGGATGGCAAGAACGCTGTCGTACGTTCTACCGAAGGCGTCGAAGCCTGCTGAAGCCAACCGCCCCGGCCAGACCGGGGCATTTTTTTATCTGCAGCACGAGAGGAGAGATTCATGTCCATCACGAGATCAAACAAGCAGACCGCATTGGTGGTCGGCGCCAACGGCGTCATCGGCAGCAGGCTGATCGAGCACCTGGTCACGCTGCCGGATTGGGATGTGATCGGCCTGTCGCGCCGCGGCGGTGAAGACGGCGCGAACGGCAAGCTGCGCCACGTCGCCGTCGACCTGCTGGATGCGGGCGACGCGCGCGCAAGGCTGGCGCCGCTGGAGCACGTCACGCATGTGTTCTATGCCGCCTACCAGCATCGTCCGAGCTGGAGCGAGCTGGTGGCGCCCAACCTGGCGATGCTGCAGCATACGGTGGAAGCGGTCGAGGCGAGCGCGCCGGGCCTGCGCCACGTCAGTCTGATGCAGGGCTACAAGGTCTACGGCGGCCATCTCGGCCCGTTCAAGACGCCGGCGCGCGAAACCGATGCGCAATTCATGCCGCCCGAGTTCATGTTCGACCAGCAGCGCTGGCTGGAGCAGCGCCAACGCGAATGCGCCCGGCGCTGGAACTGGTCGGCGATGCGCCCGGCCGTGGTGGGCGGCGCGGCGCTGGGCAATCCGATGAACCTGGCGTTGGCCATCGCCATGTATGCGGTGATGTCCAAGGCGCTGGGCCTGCCGTTGCGCTTCCCTGGCAAGCCCGGTGCCTATGACAAGCTGGTGGAGATGACCGACGCCGACCTGCTGGCCAAGGCTACAGTATGGGCGGCCACCAGCGAAGCCGGTGCCAACCAGGCCTTCAATATCGGCAACGGCGACCTCTTCCGCTGGAGCGAGATGTGGCCGAAGATCGCGCATTACTTCGGCATGGAGGTCGGCCCGCCGCTGCCGCTGAACCTGGCCGACGTGATGAGCGACAAGGCGCCGCTGTGGCAACGCATCGCCGAGGCGCATGCGCTGGCGCCGCATGCCTACGAATCGCTGTCCTCATGGGGCTTCGCCGACTTCGTGTTCTCGTGGGACTACGACATGTTCGGCGACGGCAGCAAGGCGCGCCGCTTCGGCTTCCATGACTATGTGGAGACCGAGCGCATGTTCTATCGCCTGTTCGACGAATTCCGCGCGCGCAAGATCATCCCCTGGTCGTAAGCGCTGTATGCGCGCTAGCAGGCGACGCAAGAAGCAAGGCATAAAAAAAGAGCTTGCCGCGGCAAGCTCTTTTTTCATTGGAACGAAGGAAACGGCAAGCGCTTAAGCCGCGCCGCCCTTCTTGATCCATGCGGCCAGCTGATGCGGACCCAGACCGTCGTAGTCTTCGAACGGCTGGTGGATCCACGGGTTGGTCGCCAGGTAGTCGACGTGGTAATCCGGCTCCACGACCGAGCAAGCCTTCCACCACACCACGGCGCTCTTGATCTCAGTGACGGACGGGTAATGCTCCTTCAGGTGCACCATCACCTTTTGCAGCGTCACGCCGGAATCGACCAGGTCGTCCACCAGCAGGATGCGGCCACCCAGGGTGCCCTTGGTGATGGTGATGTACTTGGCGATGTCCAGCGAGCTGCGGATGGTGCCGGCGGCTTCGCGGTAGGAGCTGGTCGACAGGATCGCCAGCGGGACATCAAAAATGCGCGACATCACGTCACCCGGACGCAGGCCGCCGCGCGCCAGGCACAGCACCTGGTCGAACTGGTAGCCGGACTCATAGACTTTCAACGCCAGACGCTCGATCAGGCGGTTGTAGCCTTCCCAGGAGACCCACAGGTCTTTGTCATCAGAGATCTTCATGTTGTGTTTCTTGCTTCTTGTTGCTCGTGTTGCTTGATACGGATTACTTGAACGGGTGGCGCAGGACGATGGTCTCTTCGCGGTCAGGGCCGGTGGAGATCATGTCGATGGGCACGCCCACCAGCTCTTCGATGCGCTTGATGTAAGCGCGTGCGTTGGCCGGCAGCGCGTCCATCGACTTGGCGCCGACGGTGGTCTCGGACCAGCCCGGCATTTCTTCGTAGATCGGCTCGCAGGCAGCAGCTTCTTCAGCGCCGACCGGGAAGATGTCGACGGTTTTGCCGTTCAACTTGTAGCCGGTGCACAGCTTCAGGGACTCGATGCCGTCCAGCACGTCCAGCTTGGTCAGGCACATGCCGGACACGCCGTTGATCTGCACCGAGCGCTTGAGCAGCGCGGCGTCGAACCAGCCGCAGCGGCGCGCACGGCCGGTGACGGTGCCGAATTCGTGGCCCACGGTCGCCAGGTGCTTGCCCACGTCGGCGTCGGTCGGCAGTTCGGCCGGGAACGGACCGGAACCCACACGGGTGGTGTAGGCCTTGGTGATGCCCATGATGTAGTGCAGCATGCCCGGGCCCACGCCGGCGCCGGCGGCCGCGTTGCCGGCCACGCAGTTGCTCGAGGTGACGAACGGATAGGTGCCGTGGTCGACGTCCAGCAGGCTGCCCTGCGCGCCTTCGAACAGGATCTTGCCGCCGGCGTTGTGCACGGCGTACAGGTCGCTGGAGACGTCGGTGACCATGGGCTTGATGCGCGGCACATTGGCCAGCGCGTCGTCCAGGGTCTTCTGGTAGTCCACCGGCTGGGTCTTCAGATAGTGAGTCAGGACGAAGTTGTGGTAGTCCAGGTTGGCCAGCAGCTTCTCGGCGAAGCGCTTTTCGTTGAGCAGGTCGGCCACGCGGATGGCGCGACGCGCCACCTTGTCTTCGTAGGCCGGGCCGATGCCCTTGCCGGTGGTGCCGATCTTGGCGTCGCCGCGGGCGGCTTCACGCGCCACGTCCAGCGCCACGTGATACGGCAGGATCAGCGGGCAGGCGTCGGACACCTTCAGGCGCGAGCACACTTCCACGCCGGCGGCTTCCAGCTTGTCGATCTCGCGCAACAGGTCGGGCACCGACAGCACCACGCCGTTGCCGATGTAGCAGGCCACGCCTTCGCGCATGATGCCCGAGGGGATCAGTTGCAGCGCAGTCTTCTTGCCGCCGATGACCAGCGTGTGGCCGGCGTTGTGGCCGCCCTGGAAGCGCACCACGCCTTGCGCGTGATCGGTCAGCCAATCGACGATTTTGCCCTTACCTTCATCGCCCCATTGCGTACCGATGACGACGACATTCTTTGCATTGCTGTTCTGTAACATGATCAACCCAAGTTTTTGATAATCCAGTTTCCATTGCTGAATTCGACGGCGCGGTCGCAGTCGAATTCGTCCTGATCGTTTTCGTGGCCCGGCAGGCTTTGGATCACGATCTCTCCCGCCTGGCGCAATTGCGCTATTTTCTCACGCAGACCGGCTTCGGTGCCCCACGGGGCGCGAATTGCGGTTTTTCTTTCGGCGCCCGGCATCAGGCGGGCCAGCTCGCGCAGGTCCATCGAGAAGCCGGTGGCCGGACGCGCGCGGCCGAAGGCCTCGCCGACGTGGTCGTAACGGCCGCCGCGCACCACCGCATTGGGCAGGCCCGGCACATAGGCGGAGAACATCACGCCGCTGTGGTAATGATACCCGCGCAGGTCGGCCAGATCGATGGTGACGGCCGCGCCTTCATGGCCGGCGGCCAGCTCGACCAGCGCCTGCAGCTCATCGAGCGCCTGGGCGATGCCCGGCAGTGCCGGCAAGGTGATGCGCGCGCGGGCGATGACCGAGATGTCGCCGTACAGGTTGGGCAAGGCCAGGAGCGCCTTGCGCGTGCCTTCCTGATAGGCGGCGGTGATCTCTTGCAGGCCCGGCACGTCCTTGGCTTCCAGCAGGCCGAACAATTGCGCTTCCTGGCGCTTGGCGGCCGGGTCGTTGGCGATAATGGCGCGCAGCACGCCGACGTGGCACAGGTCCAGGCGGATGGTGCGCATGCCGGCCAGGGCCAGCGAATTGAGGGCCAGTTCCTGGATCTCGGCGTCGGCTTCGATGCCGGCATGGCCGTAGATCTCGGCGCCGATCTGGATCGGTTCGCGGGTGGCGTGCAAGCCCGTCGGCCGGGTATGCAGCACGCTGCCGGCGTAGCACAGGCGGGTCACCGAGGCACGATTGAGCAGGTGGGCATCGATACGCGCCACCTGGGTGGTCATGTCGGAGCGCACGCCCAGGGTGCGGCCGGACAACTGGTCCACCAGCTTGAAGGTGCGCAGGTCGGTGTCCTGGCCGGCGCCGGTCAGCAGCGATTCCAGGTATTCGAGCAGCGGCGGCATGACCATTTCGTAGCCGTAGAGGCGGAAATTGTCGAGCAGCCGGCGGCGCAGTTCCTCGATCTTGCGCGCTTCGGACGGCAAGACGTCGGCAATGTTTTCAGGAAGAAGCCAATTAGGCATAGACAAAAAGATAATTCAGAAAAAAAAACAGGACGGTCGGTCCGGCAATCGCGCATCCTACAACGCTTTGGGGAGTCCGGACGAAAAACCGGGGCGGTTGAACATCCTGTGCCGCCCCAATCCTGTGTTCCGGGAAACTTGCCAAGCCGGAACAATGCGCCGGACAAAAAAGCAAAGATGCCCTCAACCAGCGGCATCCGTCTTTTCGCCCCGCTCCGCCCTTCTGATCCGGGCGGAGGGAGCTGGTCCACGTTGTATTTACTTCTTGGAAGAACTGTTGCTGTTGCCGATACCTTTGAAATATTTAAAGAATTCCGAGCTCGGATCCACCACCATCACATCGTGGCGGGTCTTGAAGCTGGCGCGGTAGGCCTCGAGGCTGCGGTAGAACTTGTAGAAGTCCGGGTTCTGGCCGAAGGCCTGGCCATAGATCTGCGAGGCCTTGGCGTCGCCGGCGCCGCGCACCTTTTCGGATTCGCGATAGGCTTCAGCCAGGATCACGACGCGCTGACGATCGGCGTCGGCGCGGATCTTCTCGGACTCGGCCGCGCCGGTCGAACGCAGCTCGTTGGCCACGCGCACGCGCTCGGACTTCATGCGCTCGAACACCGAGTTGTTGATCTGGTCCACGTAGTCGACACGACGCAGGCGCACGTCGATCACCTCGACGCCGATCTGCTTGGCCTCATTGGCGGTGCGCGCCTGGATTGCGTCCATCACGCTGTTGCGCTGGCTGGAAATCACTTCACGCACGGTGCGCTTGGTGATCTCGTCGTTCAGCGCCGCCTTGACGATCTGCGACAGGCGATCTTGGGTGCGACGCTCGTCGGCGCCGAAGCTGACGTAGTACAGGCGCGGATCGACGATACGCCACTTGACGTAGGCGTCGACCAGCACGTTCATCTTCTCGGCGGTGATGAAGCGGTCTGCATCAGGCGTATCCAGGGTCTGGATGCGCTTGTCGAGATACATCACGTTCTGGAACGGCGGCGGCAGCTTGAAATGCAGGCCCGGTTCGTTGATCACCTGCTTGACTTCACCCAGGGCGAAGACGATTGCCGAGGAACGCTGGTCGACCACGAAGATGGTGGAGGATGCCAGCCAGATCGCCACGACGGCGACGATGACGGATGTGACGAGGCGGCCCATCAGCGCACCTCCCTTTCACGCGACTCGCGCGGATCCCGGTTTCTCATGTCGCGCATCACTTCGGAGGAGTACACAGTGTCATTTCCCGAATTCGAATTGTTCGACGCCGCTGCGCCCGCTGCCGGCGCCTGGGTCGACGACGACGCCGATGGCTTGCCGGCCGGAGCCGCGCCCTCGCCGGTCTGCTGGATCAGCTTGTCCAGCGGCAGGTAGAGCATGTTGCTGCCGTTCTTGGCATCGACCATCACCTTGGTGGTATTGGCGAAGATCTGCTGCATGGTCTCGATGTACATGCGGTCCCGCGTCACGGCAGGCGCCTTCTGGTATTCCTCCAGCACCTGCTTGAAGCGGGCGGCGTCGCCTTCGGCGTTGGCCACCACGCGCGAGCGATAGGCTTCCGCCTCTTCCAGCAGACGCGATGCGGCGCCGGAAGCACGCGGAATCACGTCGTTGGCATACGCCTGGCCTTCGTTCTTCAGTCGCTCGCGATCCTGGCCGGCCTTGACGGCGTCGTCGAAGGCGGCCTGCACCTGTTCGGGCGGCTGCACGCCCTGCATGGTCACGTTGGTGATCTGCACGCCGGACTTGTAGCGATCCAGGATCTGCTGCATGCGCTGGCTCACATCCAGGGCGACCTTCTCGCGGCCTTCGTACAGGACGAAGTCCATCTTGCTGCGGCCGACGATCTCGCGGATCGCGGTCTCGGCGACCTGGCGCACCGAGTCGTCCTGGTCACGGTTGTTGAACAGCCATTCGGCGGCGTTCTTCAGCTTGTACTGGACGGCAAACTGGATGTCGATGATGTTCTCGTCATCGGTCAGCATCAGCGACTCTTTGAGCTGCTTGTTACGCACGTTGCCGCGGTAACCGATCTCGGCGGTACGCACCTGCGACATGTTGACGATCTCATGGCCCTGGATGGGATACGGCCAGCGCCAGTTGAAGCCCGGCAGCGTGGTGTGGCTGTAGCGGCCGAAGGTGGTGACCACGGCGGTCTGGCCTTCCTGCACGATGAAGAAACCGCTGGCCAGCCAGAGGAAAGCGACGATGATGGCAATCACGCCCACGCCGATGCCGGCGCCCTTGACGTCGCCGCGGTTGAAGCCACCGCCACCGTCGGAAGAACCGCCGCCGCCCTTGCGGCCGAACATGCCGGACAGGCGCTGGTTGAAATCGCGCCAGAGCTGGTCGAGATCCGGCGGGCCGTCGTTGTTGCCGGACGGTTTCTCGGGTCGTTTGTCGGGTCGGTTATCGCCGTTACTTCCGTTATTCTGATTCTCGCGGTTGTCGTCTTGCGAACCACGTCCCCATTGGGGATCGTTCAACGAAAACTTCACACCGATTTTCTTGAATAAAGACACAAGCATGCGTTTGCGATCCGGCTGTAGTTATTGATTAAGAGAATCAAGGAGGAATGCGCGCGTGGGCGGAACTGCGTTGCCGTTATGCGTGCATGTCTTCGGAATCGACTGGCTGGGAATGGCTGCGGCCCCTGGCCTCCAATGCGGCCTTCAACGAAGCGGCGATCGCTTCGCGCAGCAGATCCAGGCCAGCACCAGACTTCGCACTGACGAAAACCCGCTGGATTTTACCATACTCGTCATATTCGACCGACGGCTCCAGGCCCGCCGCGTCGATCTTGTTCCAGACCAGGATCTGCGGCACGTGGTCGGCGCCGATCTCGCGCAGAACCTCGTTGACCTGCTCGATCTGCTCCATGCGCACCGGGCTGGCGGCATCCACCACATGCAGCAGCAGATCGGCATGAATGGTCTCTTCCAGCGTGGCGCGGAATGCATCCACCAACTGGTGGGGCAATTCGCGAATAAAGCCGACCGTGTCGGAGATGACAACATGCCCCACCTCGCCCAGATAGACTCGACGCGAGGTGGTATCCAGGGTGGCGAACAGCTGGTTGGCTGCATACACGCCGGCTTTCGTCAGCGTGTTGAAAATGGTCGATTTGCCAGCGTTGGTGTACCCCACCAGCGACACCGAAAAGGTTTCGCTGCGCCCCCGCGCACGGCGTTGCGTGGCGTGCTGGCGGCGCAGCTTGGCCAGCACTGCGCGCAGCGCCTTGACCCGCTCGCCGAGCAGCCGGCGGTCGGTTTCCAGCTGGGTTTCACCCGGGCCGCGCAGGCCAATACCGCCCTTTTGTCGCTCCAGGTGGGTCCAGCCGCGAATCAGGCGGGTCGAGAGATGCTGCAACTGCGCCAGTTCGACCTGAACCTTACCCTCGTGGCTTTTGGCGCGCTGCGCAAAGATATCGAGGATCAGGCTGGTACGGTCGAGCACACGCGCCTTCAGCACGCGCTCGAGGTTGCGCTGCTGGGCCGGCGACAAGGCGTGATTGAAGATGACGAGTTCGAGCTGAAGATCGGCAACGGCGTCGGCGACTTCTTGCGCCTTGCCGCTGCCGACAAAAAGAGCTGCGTCCGGACTGGCACGACGCCCGGTGATGGTGATCACCGGTTCCGCGCCGGCCGATTTTGCCAACAGGAATAATTCATCCAGACTTGCGGCGAAGTCGTTCTTGCCGAAGTCCAGGCCGACTAACGCGGCACGCATATCAAGATGCACACGGCGTTGCGCCGGCTTGGTAGACCATTATTCGCCGTCGGACGAGGATTCGAGACTCAGGTTGACCGCGCGTGCGGGCACGACGGTGGAAATAGCGTGTTTGTAAACCATTTGCGTAACGGTGTTACGCAGCAGGACCACGTATTGATCGAAAGACTCCACATGGCCTTGCAGCTTGATGCCGTTGACCAGGTAGATAGAGACGGGAACGTGCTCTTTTCTCAATGCGTTCAGAAATGGGTCTTGTAACAATTGCCCTTTGTTGCTCATGGCAGCTCCACGGTGTTGTTGTGATTAGGACTTGGAGGCACTTTTAAAGAAAACAAGTGCTTTACCAATTTATGCTTTATCAATTTAAACGATTTTCTCTGCAACGCCAAAAATCATTAATTAAATTACAGCATTATTTCGACTTATTTCTCTTGCCGGGCAAATGGATTCTTGCCGGAACGGAACTCGATACGCAGTGGAGTGCCAACCAGGGAGAAAGTTTCCCGGAAGTGCTTTTCCAGATAACGTTTGTAGTTATCGTCGATGGCATCCAGAGCATTGCCGTGGATGACGACCACCGGCGGATTCTGCCCGCCCTGGTGCGCATAACGCATCTTGGGACGGATCGAACCCTTGCGGCGTGGTTGCTGGTGCTCCAGCGCCTCCTCCAGCGCGCGCGTCAGGCGCGGCGTGCTGAGCTTGGCCATGGCGGCGGCGTATGCGGAATCGATGGACTTCATCAGCGGGCCGATGCCGGTCGACTTCAGCGCCGAGATGAAATGGAATTTGGCGAAGGACAGGAAGTTGAGCTTGCGCTCCAGGTCCATCTTGATCTGGTCACGCTGGTCACTTTGCATGCCGTCCCACTTGTTGACGCCCACCACCAGCGCGCGGCCGGATTCCAGCACGAAGCCGGCGATGTGCGCATCCTGCTCGGAAATGTCTTGCTGTGCGTCCAGCAGCAGCAGCACGACGTTGGCGTCCGAGATCGATTTCAGCGTCTTGACCACCGAGAACTTCTCGATGGCCTCGAACACCTTGCCGCGGCGACGGATGCCGGCGGTATCGATCAGGGTGTAATGACGGCCTTCGCGCTCGAAGGGGATCTCGATCGAGTCGCGGGTGGTGCCCGGCATGTCGAAGGCGATCACGCGCTCTTCGCCCAGCAGCGTGTTGACCAGTGTCGACTTGCCAACGTTGGGACGGCCGACGATGGCGATCTTGGTGCCGCGCACGACTGCCTCGTCCAGCTCGGGCTCGGGCTGGCGCTGCGCCTCGGCCGTATCCAGCGCTTCCTGCACCAGGTCGGCCACGCCGTCGCCGTGGGCGGCGGAGATCACGTACGGATCGCCCATGCCCAGCTCATAGAAGTCGGCGGTGACCGAGGTGTACTTCATGCCTTCGGACTTGTTGACCACCAGCATCACCGGACGGCCGCATTTGCGCAGGAAGTCGGTGATGGTCTTGTCGTGCGGGGTCAGGCCCTGGCGACCGTCGACGATGAATACCACGACGTCGGCCTCGACCACCGCCTGCTTGGTCTGCTTGGCCATCTCGACCATGATGCCTTCCTTGGCAACAGGTTCGAAGCCACCGGTATCGATCACCAGGAACGGGCGTTCGCCGACCCGGCCTTCGCCGTAGTGACGATCGCGCGTCAGGCCGGGCAGGTCCGCCACCAGCGCATCACGGCTGCGGGTGAGCCTGTTGAACAACGTCGACTTGCCGACGTTGGGACGGCCTACGAGTGCAATTACCGGTTTCATTTCAATTCTTTTGCGGTCACTCTGTCACGACAGAGACCACGGTTCCTGATTTGGTTTGGAAAACGACAGACTGGCCGGTCGAGACCGGGGGAGCCTGGATGGGGCTGCCGTCGCTGGAGATGCGGGCCAAGAAGGAGCCATCTTCACGCGACAGGAAGTGAATATACCCCTGGTAGTCGCCCACCGCCACCGCGCGGCCGATGCCGATCGGGGAGGACAGCTGGCGATTCTTCAGGCGGTCATTGCGCCACACGACAGCGCCGGTGTCGCGTGCGAATTCGGTGACGGCGCCGCCGATGTCGGCAGCATAGACGTAGCTGTCATCGAGCGTGACGCCGACATCGCTGGAAAACTCCTTGATCCAGCGCACATTGCCATTGAGCAAATCGAAGCAGCCGATACGACCCTGGTAGGCCACTGCGCAGATGTCGCGCGCGCCCAGCGCCGGCACGCCCGACACATCGGAGATACGCTCCAGCTCGGTGGTGCCGCGCGGATCGCCGACCGGGACTTCCCAGCGCGGGCCGCCGTTGTTCAGCGCCAGCGCCGACAGGCGGCCGCCCGGCAGCGCCACAAAGGCGGTCTGCGCGCCCACCACGATACCCGGCGCATTGCGCAGCGTCAGCGACGGCACATTGCGCTGGACCATCCAGCGTTGGGTGCCGTTGTCGGCGTCATACGCAGTCACGCGGTTGTCGATGCTGCGCACCACCACCAGGCCCTCGCCCACGGCCGGGGCCGACAGCACTTCGCTGGACGCCTGCGCGGTCCAAGTCGCCTTGCCGGCGGCGTCGAACGCCTGAATCTTGCCCTTCTCGCCCACGACCACGACGGTGCTGCCGTCGGTGCCGACGCCGGCTGTCAGCGACATGTCGGTACGCACGCGCCACACGGTCTGGCCGGTCTGCGCATTGATGCGCACCACCGAGCCGTCATTGGCGGCGGCAAACACGCTGCCCGCAGCGTAGGCCGGAGTGAAGCTGAAGTTGCCGGCCTTGCCGACCGATACCGACCACGCCGTCTGCGCGCGCAACTTTTGTGCGAACTCGACCAGCGGCGCCGGCGGGTTCGGGTCCTTCTTGCCGGAGAACCACGAGCAGCCCGACAGGGCCACGACCGCGGCAGCGGCGGCCAGCTTCAATGCCAGCTTGCCGGCGGACTGGGATCGAGCAAAGGATGTTGCCTTGGCAGCAGTCGCTGTCACACTACGCATATTGTTGTTCCTCTAAGCGATGGATGGGTTCGCGGTGGGATTGCGGTTGAATTGTTTTCCGGCCTTGCACACGGCCGCTGCATCGATGTCCGACGTGCATCCGCGCCTGCCTGCAAATTGCGGATGCGCACGCCCGGCGAGGCCGGACGCGCGCGCATTATTCTTGTCAGGCCTTGGGCGCTTCGCCGCCGATGGCGTCCAGCTTGATCTGGATGAGCTGGCGACCCGGATCCTTGGATTCGGTCTTTTCCAGCGCCAGCTTGTAGGCGGCGCGGGCATCGTCGCGCTTGCCCTGGGCCAGCAGCACGT
This sequence comes from Herbaspirillum sp. LeCh32-8, assembly GCF_017814915.1. Taxonomy (GTDB): domain Bacteria; phylum Pseudomonadota; class Gammaproteobacteria; order Burkholderiales; family Burkholderiaceae_D; genus Herbaspirillum. The sequence goes on from NZ_JAGIPZ010000009.1 coordinate 46,216, forward strand.
CGCCCTTGCGGTCGGCGACGGCGCCGGCGAACTGCGCCGGGAAGTCACCCGACAGCACCTTCAGCGCCTCGTCGTATGCCTTGGCGTCCAGCAGCACGCCGGCCAGGCGCACTGCGGCGATGGCCTTGTATTCGGCGCCGCGGCCATGGTCAACCACCCATTGCAACTGTTTCTTGGCCGTCTCGCCGTCGTTGGCGTCGAAGGCCGACTTGGCAGCCACCAGCGCGCTCATCTCGGCATAGGCGGTGCCGCTGAACTTGTCCTGGATGTCGGCCGCGGCTCGTTGCACCTTGGCGTTGTCCTTGGCGGCCAGCGACTTCTGCTGCTCTTCATAGAGCACCGAAGCCTGCGCCGCCTGACGGCCCTGGTAGGTGTTCCAACCGGTCCAGCCGGCGTAGGCCGCCAGCGCGATGATCACCAGCCAGGTGACCAGGTTGCCGTACTTCGCCCACCAAGCCTTGATGGAGTCGAGCTGTTCTTGTTCTTCGAGATCGTATGCCATGTAACTCTGAAAAAACGTAACTGTTAGGGATGGTAGTGCACGTGATCATGGTCGCCCACGATCTGATCCACGATGTAGTCGACCACCGCATCGAACGCCATGTTGCTCTGGTTGGCCTTGCCCTCTTCGGCATCGCCTTCGCGCAGATGTTTCACCGTCGCGGTGCCGGCCTTAACTTCGTCTTCGCCGATGATCACAGCAAACGCCGCGCCGCTGCCGTCGGCGCGCTTCATCTGCGCCTTGAAGCTGCCGCCGCCGTTCGACGATGCGCAATGTAGCACAACATCGAGCCCGGCAGTCCGCAAACGCTCCGCCAATACGAAAGATTGCATCTGCGCATCTTCGCCCTGATGCACCAGGTAGACGTCGCACTGGTTGGGCGCGTACTGCTCGCCGCTGGCCTTCATCAGCTCCAGCAGGCGCTCCACGCCCATGGCGAAACCGCAGGCCGGGGTCGGCTTGCCGCCGAACATTTCGATCAGCGGATCGTAACGACCGCCGCCACACACCGTGCCCTGCGAACCGAGCTGGTCGGTGACCCACTCGAACACGGTACGGTTGTAGTAGTCCATGCCGCGTACCAGGCGCGGATTGATGGTGAACGGCACATTGTTGTGGCGCAGGATCTTCTGCACGCCTTCAAAGTGCGCGCGCGACTCCTCGCCCAGGTAATCCAGCAACTTGGGCGCGCCATTGACCATCTCCTGCATCGTCGGATTCTTGGTGTCCAGGATGCGCAGCGGATTGGAATGCAAACGGCGCTGGGCGTCGGTATCGAGCACGTCCTTGTGCTGCTCGAAGTAGGCGATCAGGTCGGCACGATGCTTGTTGCGCTCTTCGGCGTTGCCGATCGAGTTCAGCTCCAGGCGGATGTCGGCCAGACCCAGGTCATCCCACAGGCGCTGGCACATCATGATCAGCTCGGCGTCGATGTCCGGGCCGGTGAAGCCGACGGCCTCGGCGCCGACCTGGTGGAACTGGCGATAGCGGCCGCGCTGCGGACGCTCATGGCGGAACATCGGACCGACGTACCAGAGGCGCTTGGGGCCTTCGTAGGTCAGGTTGTGCTCCAGCGCGGCGCGCACCACGCCGGCGGTGTTTTCCGGACGCAGGGTCAGGTTGTCGCCGTTCATGGAGTCGGTGAAGGAATACATTTCCTTCTCGACGATATCGGTCACTTCGCCCAAGCCGCGCGCAAACAACGCGGTCGGCTCGACGATGGGGGTGCGGATCTGCTGGAAACCGTAGCTCTTCAACACCGATTGCACGGTGTTTTCGAACAGTTCCCACAGCGGCGCATCAGCGGGCAGGATGTCGTTCATCCCTTTCACGCCGACAATTTTTTCGACTTTCTTTTGTTCTGACATACCGATACCGGATAGTGTTGTCTTCAATTCAAATGGCGGACCCGGCGCGCCGCGCTTACCGCGGTGCGCGCCAGGCGCAAGTGTACTGCATGGCATCCGGCGCAAGGCCGGATGAAGGTCGCACAGGACTGTAACGAATCAGGCCTGGCCGTAGTGCGTCTGCACGTATTCCAGCACCACGCTCTGGAATTCCTCGGCGATGCGCTCGCCGCGCAGGGTCATCTTCTTTTCGCCGTCAATGAACACCGGCGCCGCCGGCGACTCGCCGGTGCCCGGCAGGCTGATGCCGATGTTGGCGTGCTTGGATTCGCCGGGGCCGTTGACGATGCAGCCCATCACGGCGACGTTCATGCCTTCCACGCCGGGGTATTTACCCTTCCATACCGGCATCTGGTCGCGCAGGAAGGTCTGGATCTTGTCGGCCAGATCCTGGAACACGGTCGAGGTGGTGCGACCGCAACCAGGGCAGGCAATCACCATCGGGGTGAACTTGCGCAACCCCATGGTCTGCAGAATCTCCTGACCGACCACCACTTCCTTGGTGCGGTCGCCTCCCGGCTCGGGGGTCAGCGAAATGCGGATGGTGTCGCCGATGCCCTCCTGCAGCAGCACCGACAGTGCAGCCGTGGAGGCGACGATGCCCTTGCTGCCCATACCGGCCTCGGTCAACCCCAGGTGCAGCGGATAGTTGCAGCGGCGGCCCAGCTCGCGGTAAACCGCGATCAGGTCCTGCACGCCGGAGACCTTGCAGGACAAGATGATCTTGTCGCCGGCCATGCCCAGCTCTTCGGCGCGCTGCGCGTTCTCGATTGCGGACGTCACCAGCGCCTCATACATCACGGCCTGGGCCGACCACGGCTCGGCGCGACCGGCATTCTCGTCCATGATGCGCGCCAGCAGCGCCTGGTCCAGACTGCCCCAGTTGACGCCGATGCGCACCGGCTTGTCGTACTTGCAAGCCACTTCGATCATCTGTGCGAACTGCGTGTCGCGCTTGGCACCCTTGCCGACGTTGCCCGGGTTGATACGGTACTTGGACAGCGCCTGCGCGCACTCAGGATAGTCCGTCAGCAGCGTGTGGCCGTTGTAGTGGAAATCGCCCACCAGCGGCACGTCCACGCCCATGCGGTCGAGCTGTTCGCGAATGGCCGGCACGGCGGCCGCAGCCTCGGGCGTATTGACCGTCAGGCGCACCACCTCGGAGCCGGCGCGCGCCAGGTCCTTGATCTGGATCGCGGTACCGATGGCATCTGCGGTGTCGGTGTTGGTCATCGACTGCACCATCACCGGCGCGCCGCCGCCCACGATAATTTCGCGCGCGCCGTGGCTGATCACCACGCGGCGGCTGTTGCGGCGGGCCAGCGGCCCGGAAGCGATCGGAGAAGAAGACATGGCGTACGCTTGGCTACTCGATTAACAACTTGGATGGACTAAGGACTTAATTCAGGTTCAGGCGCGCGACGTTGCTGCCGCCCGGCGCCTTCAGATCCAGCGGTTGGCCGCGCAGCGTGGCATCCACGCCGGCCGCATTGCCGATCACCAGAGTCGTCGCATCCGATACATCGAAGGCCTCGGTGGTTCCCGCCTTCAGCAGGCGCGAAATGACCGTGGTCTTGTCGGCGCGGCGAATTTCCACCCAGGAATCCTCGCGGAAGCTCAGGCGCAGCAGATCCTTGCTGTTGACGATGTTCAGGCCGCTGGGAACAGCGCCGGCGGACGACTGCGCGGCGGCCGGGGCCGGCGTCGCAGCGGTGCTGGCCGCGGTTGCCGCAGGAGCGCTTGCTGCCGGCACCGACGCCGACGGCGTGGCCGACTGCACCGGCGCCACCTTGGCAGGTTCGACGGCAGCCGCCGTCGGAGCCGCTTCCTTGGCCGCATCATCAGACGCGGTCGGCGTGATCGTCTCCACGCGGGCGTTGACCGGCGTGTCCGACGAGGCAGCGCCGGCCACGGCGTCGTTGCCAGCTTGCGCGCCCTCGGGCGCCGCTTCCGGCGCGGAAGACGAGGCGTCATCCTTATGCGCCTTGAGCCAGGCCAGCTGCGGCACGTTCTCGCCGAGATCGGTCCAGCGCACGGCAGCAGCGCCCGCCGCCACGGCAATCACCACCACGCCGACAATGGCCGCCACCGGCGAGCTGTTGCCGCGGGTGCTCATCATCATGGCTGGCAACGGGCCTTCCGAGAACGGCGTCGACAGGGAGTGCTGGGGCACGATATGGTCGCGCTGCGCCACGGGAGACTCCTGCGGCATGCCGGAGGTCAACACGTTGGCGTCCAGGCCCACCGCCTTGGCGTAGCTGCGCACGAAACCGCGCGCCACCGCCAGGCCCGGCAGGGCCGAATAATTGTCCGCCTCGATGGCCTGGATCTGACGCGGCGACAGCTTCACCAAGCTCGCCACCTGCTCGACCGTCCACCCCTTCTTCTGACGCTGCGCCGCCAGCGCGGCGCCAGGCAGAACCGCTGCGGGCGCCTGAGCCGGCTGCCCATCCTCTTGCGGTTGCGACGAAGGCACTTCGTTCATTTGTTGATCACTCATCAAATGCTCCACATAGAAAAGCTTTTTTTAAACCGGACCTTGCCGGATTCTTCTGGAGCGTCCCGACGCGGCGCCCACCGCACCCGTCCGGGAAATTCGACAACTTCAACAGCCGCCGCACGGTACCTTCGGCGGCTGCACAACCCTCAACAAAAACACAAAAAGGACGCCCGGCCGCGGCAAAAAAACGCGCCACCGGGGTCCTTGCGGGTACTTCCAACGACATTGCCGGGAATGCTGCCATCGTCCTGGCGACAACGCCGGCTGATGCGTTCAGACAACCAGCCGTCACCCGGAGATCTCCACGATGCGGCCAAAATCCTTGCCGAACTTGTTCTGGTATTCGGCCATCTTCTGCATGCGCTCCTGCACCCGGGTCCGATCCTTGACGTCGCCGGCCAGCTGGCCGCAGGCGGCATCGATGTCGTCGCCGCGCGTCTTGCGGATGGTGGTGACGATGCCTGCATCCATCAGGATCTGCGCGAACGCCTTGATGCGCGGATTGTGCGAGCGTTTCAAACCCGACTCGGGGAAGGGATTGAACGGAATCAGGTTGAACTTGCAGGAAATGGCGGTATCGCCGTGGGTCACCAGCTCGACCAGCTCGCGCGCGTTCTGGTCGCTGTCGTTGACGCCGTCCAGCATGCAGTATTCGAACGTGATGAAATCGCGCGGCGCGAACTCCAGATAGCGCTGGCAGGCCGCCATCAGTTCGCGCAGCGGATGCTTGCGGTTCAGCGGAATCAAGGAGTCGCGCAGCGCGTCGTTGGACGCATGCAGCGACACCGCCAGCGCCACCGGGCACTCCTGCGACAGCTTGTCGATCATCGGCACCACGCCGCTGGTGGACAGCGTGACACGGCGGCGCGACAGGCCGTAGGCGTTATCATCCAGCATCAGGCGCAGCGCGGTGACGGTCGGCTCGAAGTTCAGCAGCGGCTCGCCCATGCCCATCATCACCACGTTGGTGATCTGGCGCTCGCCCTTGGGGCCGGGCTCGATGCCCTTGGTGCGACGCAATTCGAATTCCGCCATCCACAACTGGCCGATGATTTCGGCCACGGTGAGATTGCGGTTGAAGCCTTGCTTGCCGGTCGAGCAGAACCGGCAATTGACTGCACAGCCCGCTTGCGAGGAGATGCAAAGCGTGCCGCGATTTTCTTCGGGAATGAACACGGTTTCCACCGCGTTGCCCTGCCCCACGTCGACCAGCCACTTGCGGGTGCCGTCGGCGGAGGTATGGTCACTGATGATGGCCGGCGCGCGAACTTCGGCGCGGGTCTTCAACTTGTCGCGCAGCGATTTGGCCAGGTCGGTCATCTGATCGAAATCAGCGACGCCGAACTGGTGTATCCAACGCTGCAACTGCTTGGCGCGAAACGGCTTCTCACCCAACTCGCCGCAGTAAGCGACGAGTTGCGCGGGATCCATATCCAGCAGATTGGTGAGAGCTGTAGTCATGACGCTATCGGCTCAGGCCAGGGCTCGAAGACGCTGCAGGAATTGCCGCGCCGATCCAAACCCCACCCGAAAACCGGAAAAAACAATTACAGATTAACGCGAATAAACGTTCAGTGCCGGGAAGAAGTAGGCGATTTCGACCTTGGCGGTCTCATCAGCGTCCGAACCGTGCACGGCGTTGGCATCGATGGAATCGGCGAAGTCGGCGCGGATGGTGCCCTTTTCTGCCTTCTTCGGATCGGTGGCGCCCATCAGGTCGCGGTTCTTCAGGATCGCGCCTTCGCCTTCCAGCACCTGGATCACGACCGGACCGGACACCATGAAGTCCACCAGGTCCTTGAAGAAAGGACGCTCGCGGTGCACGGCGTAGAAGCCTTCGGCTTCAGCGCGGGACAGTTGGGTCATGCGCGAAGCGATGATCTTCAGGCCGGCGTTTTCGAAACGGGTGTAGATCTGACCGATCACATTCTTAGCGACGGCGTCCGGCTTGATAATCGACAGGGTGCGTTCAATTGCCATGAGAAAAACTCCAATAAAAATAATGGCTTAAGGCCAATAGGTGATAATTCAATGAACCTTGTATTTTAGCATGAAACCATCAAATAACATGGCAATTCGAGGCGTATCGACGGGCTTTACGCTTGATGTCGCGCAGATTGCCTGCCAGCCCCGAACTTGACGGCCCGGCAACTTGTCTTGAAAAGGGCTTGCCGTGCTATGCTGCAACTTGCATTTCAACGCAACCGGAGGACAAATGAATCAACATCTGGACACGACTTTCGGCCACTCGACCACGAGCTCGGCCGCTCGCAACCGCGTGCTGCGCAACACCTACTGGCTGCTGGCGCTGTCGATGATCCCGACCGTGCTGGGCGCCTGGCTGGGCGTGCAGCTGCATTTCAGCCTGTTCGCGGGCAGCCCGATGATCGGCTTCGTGCTGTTCCTGGCGATCGCCTTCGGCTTCTTCTACGCTATTGAGAAGACCAAGAACTCCGGCCTCGGCGTCGCCGTGCTGCTGGGCTTCACCTTCTTCATGGGCCTGATGCTGTCGCGCCTGATCGAGTTCACACTGGGCTTTTCCAACGGCGCAGGCCTGATCATGACGGCCTTCGGCGGCACCGCCATCATCTTCGGCGGCATGGCCACCATCGCCACCGTCTCCAAGCGCGATTTCTCGGGCCTGGGCAAGTGGCTGTTCGCCGGCGTACTGGTGATCCTGGTGGCCTCGCTGGCCAATATCTTCCTGCACCTGCCCGCGCTGCAACTGGCCATCTCGGTGGTCGCCATCGCGATCTTCTCGGCCTACATCTTGTTTGACGTGCAGCAAGTGGTCAACGGCGGCGAGACCAACTACATCTCGGCGACGCTGGCGATCTACCTGGACGTCTACAACGTGTTCGTCAACCTGCTGTCCATCCTGGGCATTCTCGGCGGCAATCGCGACTGACGCCGCCACCGAACATTTCCTGAGCAGCAACAAAAAAGCCGGCTTACGCCGGCTTTTTTATTTCACACTCGACAATCACTCAGGCAGGTCAAACACCGCAATCGATTCGACGTGGGCGGTATGCGGGAACATGTTGACCACGCCCGCATTCTTCAGCACATAGCCGCCCAGATGCACCAGCACGCCCGCATCCCGCGCCAGGGTGGCCGGATTGCAGGAGACGTAGACGATACGCTTGGGCTTCAGGTGCTGCTGCTCCTGCGGCAATTCCACCAGCGCCTTGCACACTTCCATTGCGCCCTCGCGCGGCGGATCGATCAGCATGCGGTCAAACTTCCCCAGCGCCACGAAATCCTCAGGCTTGGCTTCGAACAGGTTACGGCAATAGAAGGTGGTCTTGGCGTCCACACCGTTGACCTTGGCGTTTTGCAGCGAGCGCTCCGTCAGCGCCGTGCTGCCCTCGATACCCACTACCTCGCGCGCCTGGGTCGCCAGCGGCAGCGTGAAGTTGCCCAGGCCGCAGAACAGGTCGGCCACACGGTCTTGCGGCTGCACATCCAGCAGACGCAGCGCACGCGCCACCAGCACACGGTTGATCTGGTGGTTGACCTGGGTGAAGTCGGTCGGCTTGAACGGCATGCGCACGCCGAATTCGGGCAGCGTGTATTGCAGTTTCGATTCCGGCGGATAGTACGGCGCTGCAGTGTCCGGCCCCTTGGTCTGCAGCCACCACCCGATCTTGTGCAGGTCGGCGAAGGCCTTCAGGCTGTCTTCGTCGGCCGGCGTCAGCGCTTCCATGATGCGCAATACCAGCACGGTGATCTTGGCGCCGTCGTCGCCCTCGCCCACCGCCAGCTCGATCTGCGGCATGCGGTCGCGAATCGACAGGCCAGCCACCAGCTCGCGCAGCGGCATCAGCATGGCCGAGACGTTGGGCGGCAGGATCTGGCAAGTCTTCATGTCGGCAATGAAGGAGGACCGCTTCTCGTGGAAGCCCACCAGCACGCCGCCCTTCTTGGCCACGTAGCGCACCGAGATGCGCGCGCGGTAACGATAGCCCCAGGTCGGCCCGTAGATCGGGCGCAACATGGTTTCGGCGCGGGTCTTGCCGAGGTGCCACAGGTTGTCTTCCAGCACGCGCTGCTTCATGGCGACCTGGGCCGATGGCTCCAGATGCTGCATGGCGCAGCCGCCGCAGACGCCGAAATGCTCGCAGCGCGGCTGCACGCGCAGCGACGACTCGCGGTGCAACTCGGTCATGACGCCCGCTTCCCACTTGGGCTTCTTGCGATAGGACTGGAAGCTGACGCGCTCGCCCGGCAGCGCGCCCTCGACGAAGATGACCTTGCCTTGCGTGCCGTCCTCGTTCTCGAGATGACCGACGCCGCGCCCGTCCATGTCGAGCGACTTGATTTCGATGATGTTGTCTTGTTGCATGAAGGAAACTGCAGGGTGGGACGGATGTCCGCTGCCGAAGAACAAAAGAAGGCGGTATTGTCCGCGATCCGGCTGCGTGAGGGAAGCGCGTTACGCATCCGGCGCAACGCGAGGAGCAAAAAAGAGGCGGCGTCGCGACGAAATCGGCCGCGCCGGGATCAGAACAGCGCGTCGCGCCCCACGCCACGCGAGGTCAAGAGGCGCTTCAACTTCACCAGCGCCTCCTGTTGCACCTGACGCACGCGTTCGCGGGTGATGCCCATCTCGCTGGCCAGTTGCTCGAGCGTGGAAGGATCGTCGTTATCCAGGCCGAAACGGCGCGCCACCACCACGCGCTGCTTTTCAGACAGGCTCTTGAGCCACTCGCGGATCAGCACCGCCATTTCATGACTCTCGGCACGGGTGTCCGGGTGTTCTTCTACGGCGCTGGGCAGGAGATCCATCAAGCTGGCCTGGGGATCGTTGTCCAGCGGCGTATCCAGCGAGGCCGCGTGCTCGGACAGCGCCAGCACGTCCTGCACCTCTTCCACCGGGCGCTCGACCAGATGGGCGATGTCCTCGGCGCTGGCGTCGCGGCCGTCGCGCTGTTGCGCCTCCAGATGGTACTTGGCGCGCAGGATCTGGTTCAGCTCGCGCACCATGTGCACCGGCAGGCGCACCGTGCGCGCCTGGTTCATGATGGCGCGCTCGATGCTCTGGCGGATCCACCAGGTGGCGTAGGTAGAGAAGCGGAAACCGCGCTCAGGCTCGAACTTGTCGATGGCGCGCATGAGACCGAGGTTGCCCTCCTCGATCAGGTCCAGCAAGGCAACGCCACGATTGATGTAGTGCTTCGCGATCGACACCACCAGGCGCAGGTTGTGCTCGATCATCTTCTGCCGCGCCTCGAATTCGCCCTGCTTGGCCAGCGTGGCGTAGTGCAATTCTTCAGGAGCGGTCAGCAGCGGCTTGGCGCCAATCTTGTTGAGGTAGTGCTGGGTGGTGTCGGTGGAGAGCTCCGCCGCGAGCACCTTCTTGAGCTCGTCGACGCCACCTTCCGTTGCGGCAGGCTCCTGCTGCTCGGCAGCGGCGGCCGGATCGACATCGCCGTCGATCACTTCAGGTTCATCGATCTCACTAACTTCATCAATGGGATCGTCAATATCCTCGTTGCGAGGATCATGGTCTGGCAAGTGATCGCGGCGATTGCTTGTCATACGCTAGCGTGGCGGTAGGTATTTTGAAGGATCAACAGGCTTGCCCTGCTGGCGGATCTCGAAGTGCAACTTGACGCTGTCGCTGTCGGAGTTGCCCATCTCGGCAATCTTCTGGCCCTTGGTGACGCTTTGCCCTTCCTTCACCAGGATGGTCTTGTTGTGCGCGTAGGCCGACAGCAGGTTGTTCGTGTGCTTGATGATCACCAGGTTACCGTAACCGCGGATACCGCTGCCCGCGTACATCACCTTGCCGGCGCCTGCAGCCATCACAGCCTGGCCTGCCTTGCCGGAAATGTCCAGACCCTTCTTGCCGCCGTCGAAGGTGCCCACCACCTTGCCTTCTGCCGGCCACATCCAGGAAACGCCTTCATCGTCACCCGCAGCCGCCGCAGCCGCCGGCTTGTCGGCCGGATGCGCAGGCTCTGCCTTGGCAGGCGCGGCCACCGGCGCTGCCGGTGCGGAGGTGCCGGACGAATCAGGCTTTTCCAGCTCGGCCAGCGCGCTTTCCGAATACGCGCGCTTGTCGCCGCGCGGACCGGACTTGTTCGACGCGCCCGCCACAGGAACCGGCGCCGCCGGCGCCGATGTGCCCGGCGCGCCCAGTGGCTTGACCTCGATGCCGGCGCCCGGCGCCGCGGCGATAGTGGCCGTCTGCGTGGTGCCCGGCGCGCCTGGGGGCGCCACACGCAGCACCTGGTCGACCTTGATATCGTTCGGGTTGCTCAGGTTGTTCCAGGTCACCAGGTCGTGATAGCTCTGCCCCACTTCCAGCGCGATGCGGTACAGCGTATCGCCCTTCTTGACCGTGTAGTAGCCGCGCCCCGAAGGCACGGGGGTCGCGGGCGACACCGTCGCCGGGCCGACTTCAGCGGCCTTGCCGGTGCTGGAGGTGCGCTCCACGACGGGCGCCTGCTGATTCGGTGTCGAGCTGCAAGCAGCCAGGAGACCCACTACGCTCCCCAACACAGCCAAACGAATTTTCTTCATGCTCTTACATTAAATTTTGTACAACGCTAGTTGACCCGCAGCCAGCGTGAGAAGTTCATCAGGGAAACCCGGCCCTTGCCTGTTTGTCATGATGCTGTTGCCGCCCTCGCCGCGGCGCCCATCAATGGCCCCCTGCAACGGTTTCGACAATTTGCAGCCGATCTTGATACCCGCGCGATTCCGACCTATAACGAGCCAGTAGGCGCCGGACATATCAAGCAGGCCGTCTCCCTCAAACAGTACCTGGCCGCAGCGGCACGAAATGGCATTGCTCCATGGTCGTGCTGCGCCATTCATTCTGGCTGACGCGCTCGATCAGTTCCAGCACCTGCTCGCGCCCGCCGACCGGCGCGACCAGCCTGCCGCCTACCGCCAGCTGCTCCAGCAATGCCTGCGGCACTTCCAGTCCCGCGGCTGCCAAAATGATACCGTCGAACGGCGCCACCTGCGGCAAACCAAGCATACCATCTCCGTAATGCAAGCGGATATTTGCGATCCGCAGCGGACGCAGGTTGGTCTTGGCCAATTCATGCAACGGCTTGATGCGCTCGATGGAGTACACCTCGCCCGCCACGCGCGACAGCACGGCCGCCTGGTAACCGCAGCCGGTGCCGATTTCCAGCACGCGCTCCAGCTTTCCGCCCTTTCTGTTCTGGCGCATGATTTCTATCATGCGCGCCACGATATAAGGCTGGGAAATGGTCTGGTGATGGCCGATCGGCAAGGACGCGTCGATATATGCCTGGCTGCCCAGCCCGGGCTCCACGAACATGTGCCGCGGCACGGCCTCCAGCGCCGCCAGCACCTTGGCATCGGCCACGCCCTGCTTGGCCACGCGCGCCACCATGGCCCGCCGCACCGCTTCGGACGCCAATGGCGAGGCGTGGCTGGAATTGTTGGTCTGGGTCACCGCCATCACGTTCTTGACGGCCGTCCTGGGCGCCGGCGTTGCACTCAGCAGCGGCTGCGCAGGCGCCTGTGGACGACTGGCCGAGGGCAACGGCGCGGGCTGCGGGCGCAGCGCTTGCGACAGGCCCTGCTGCACCGGCTTCAGCGCGGCGCGCTGGGCGGACGACTGCGATTGCGACTGCGCCGCGTTCTTGGCCGCCGTCTGCGTGGTCGCCTGCGCACGCGTGCCGGGCACCGTCTTGCCCGAGGCAGCCCCCTTGCCCTTCTTGTCGACCACCGAAGAGAGCGTCAGCGGAAAGCGGCTGGACTTCTCGCTCATGCAAGCGCCTTCTTCAGGTTGTCCAGCTGTGCGTTGTGGGTCAGGTCGATCTGCAAGGGCGTAATGGACACGTAGCCATTGGCGGTTGCGTGGAAATCGGTGCCTTCGCCGCCGTCCTTGGCGGCGCCGGCCGGGCCGATCCAGTACAGGTCGCGACCGTGCGGGTCGGTCAGCTTGTGCACCGGCTCCGACATGTGGCGCTTGCCCAGGCGGGTTGCCACGCAACCCTTCAACTGCTCGTAGGGCAGGTTGGGAATATTGACGTTGAACAGGTAAGGCTTGGGCAGCGCGTCGAACTGGCGCTCCACCACTTCACGCGCGATGCGCGCGGCCGACTTCAGCTCGGCCCAGCCCTTGTGCATCTGCGAAAACGCGATCGAGGGAATGCCGAACAGGAAGCCCTCGGTCGCTGCGGCGACGGTGCCTGAATACAGCGTATCGTCGCCCATATTCTGGCCCTGGTTGATGCCGGAGACGATCAGGTCCGGCCGCTCCTTCATCAGCCCGGTCAGCGCCACGTGAACGCAATCCGAGGGCGTGCCGTTGAGGTAGTAGAAGCCGTTGGCGGCCTGCTCCACCCACAGCGGGCGATCCAGCGTCAGGGAATTGGAGCTGCCGGAACGGTTGCTGTCCGGGGCGACGACGGTAAGGTCGGCGATAGGCGCGAGCGCCTCGGCCAGGGCGATGATGCCGGGCGCGAGGTAGCCGTCGTCGTTGCTGATCAGGATTTTCATGGGCTGCATTTTAACCGAAGCCCGGGCCCAACAATCGGCCGCCGGAGACACAAAAATGCAGGCGCCGCCGCCCTATTCCTGGATGCTCAGTTCCTGGTAGACATACGCCGACAGCACCAGCTTGTCGCGGGTGGGCAAACCGGCGAATTCCACCCCGTATTTCAGGAAGTTCGGGTCGCCCAGCGACTCCACGGCGCGCAGCACCAGCGGCAGCTCCAGGCTCAGCTGCTGGTCCGCCACCGCAGCCACGAACCGCAACGAGCCGGTCGCCCCCTTCTGGGGCGCCATCCGGCCCGACAAGGGCGGCGCCACCAGCGACGCCCCGCCCAGGCTCAGATCGATGACGCTGGCCGGCAAGGGATGGGCGCCGGCCAGCGTGAGGAAGCCCTCGGCGCCAACCGGCACGCGGGCATCCTGGCGGATCACCGTGCAACGCACTTCACGCGGGATCGACAAATGCATGTACACGAACGGCGTCTGCTGGTACTTGATGAGCTGGGCGCCGAAGGCATAGGCGCGCTTGCCGGCTAGGGCGCGCACCACAAAGGCCTGCCCATCGCGCACGAACAGCTGCTTGCCGTCCTTCACCGGGGCGCTCACCAGAATGCTGCGGTTGGGCAGGCTGCCGACCAGGTTGACTGCATAACGCTGGGTCGCATCGTCGGCAAACTGCAGCCACAGCGTATCGCCGATCTGCCAACGCACCTCGTCGATGGTGATCACGCTCTCAGCGCCGCGCGCGGCGGCCGAGGGCTTGAGCGGCTTCTTGCCTGCGCCCAGCTTCTTGCGCAACACGTCGCGCGCCTGCGGCAGCGGCACGGATTCGGTATCAGGCTCGCTGACCCAGTTGGCGTTGCGGTAGAGGCCGTTCTCCACCAGGCCGTCCAGCTGGTCCTGGGTTTCGATGACGGTGCCGCGCGCCAGCAGCAACTTGCCCGCGTCGTTGTAGATCGGCCAGGGAGCGGCCTTTCCCAGCATCAGTTCGGAAGCCCTTACCGGCACCAGTGAAGTCGAACTGGACATGTCGTTTCCCTCGCGGCGGCCTTCTGTGCGCGCCACGACCGTATTGTTGTTGAAGTGGACACTACCTTAACCAAAAATCCAGTTTCATGCAGCATTGGCATGAAGTGCGGCAGCACCGGATCACGCCAGGTCGGGCTCGGCCTGGGTCGCCGGCATGGCGCCGGAGGCAGCGGCGGCACGGCGCGCATCCTGTTCGCGGAAAAATTCCTGCACCATCGCCAGTTCGCGCGTGCGCTTGAACGGCGGCAGGCTCTGCCAGATGCGGCGTCCGTAGTTCTTGGTGATGATGCGCGGGTCGCAGATCATCAGCACGCCGCGGTCGCCCTCGTCGCGAATCAGGCGGCCGGCGCCCTGCTTGAGGTTGATGATGGCCGACGGCAGTTGGTGATGCACGAAGCCGTTCAGGCCCTGCTTTTCCATCTCGGAAATGCGCGCGGCCAGCACTGGGTCGTCCGGCGGCGAGAACGGCAGCTTGTCGATGATCACCAACGACAGCGCATCGCCGCGCACGTCCACGCCTTCCCAGAAACTCTGGCTGCCGATCAGAACGCCGTTGCCGGCGGCGCGGAAGCGGTCCAGCAGCTCGGTGCGCCCGGCCTCGCCCTGCACGAAGAGCGGGAAATTCAGGCCGCGTTCCTCGAACTCGACGCGCAGGCGTTCGGCCGCGCGGTTCACCGCACGCAGCGTGGTGCACAGGAAAAAGCAGCGGCCACCGGCGGCCTCGATGGTCGGCAGCGCAGCATCGATGACGGCATCGGTGTACTCGAAGGAGTTCGGCTGCGGCAGGTTCTGCGGCACATACAGGATGCCCTGCTCGCCGTAGTTGAACGGGCTGGGCCAGGACTGCGCCGGCGCATTCCACAAGCCCATCTGCGCGGCATAGTGATTGAAGTCGCGCTTCACCGCCAACGTGGCCGAGGTGAAGATCCACGAGCGCGGCGTGCCTTCGCGCTGCCGGTTGAAGATGGGCGCGATCGACAGCGGCGTGCGGTGCAGCTGCAGCGAGGACGAGAAGGCCTCGACCCACAGCACATAGAACGGTTTTTCTTCCGGCGCTGGTTCCTCTTCCTCGCCCTCCTTCTTTGCTGCAGCCGGTTTGCTCGGCTTGGCAGGCTTGGCCGATGCCAACTCCTCGGGCGCGTTCCAGGTCTCCAGCTGACGCAGGATTTCGTTGGCGCGATCACGACATTGCTGGATGCTCTCGGCGCGCTCGGCCTGTTTTTCCAGCACGGTGATCATGTCATCCATGCAGTCCTTCAGGGTGTCAAGCGCGGGGAAGAAAGCGGCCGACGGTGCGATCTGGTTCAGCGCCAGCCGCACTGAATCTTCCGGGAAGGCCAGCCGGAGATCGCGCGCGGCGCGCTCCACCGGCGCCACCACGCGCGGCCAGTCGGCGCCGTCGCGGGCATGCGACAGCCCCTCGGCCAGCACGTCGCGGCACAACTCCAGCACCTGCGAGGTGGAGACCGTCTCGCCGAAGAACAGCGTGGCGGTTTCCGGCAACTGGTGCGCCTCATCGAAGATCACGGTATTGGCTGACGGCAGCAGCTCGGCAATGCCGGTGTCCTTCAAGGCGACGTCGGCGAAGAACAGGTGATGGTTCACCACCACCACGTCGGCCTGCTGCGCTTCCTTGCGCGCCTTCATGACGAAGCAATCCTGGTAGTACTGGCATTCGGCGCCGAAACAGGTATCGCGGGTAGAAGTCACCAGGTTCCAGACCGAGGCGGTCTCCGGCACCTGGGTCAGCTCGGCCTTGTCGCCTGACGAAGTGGTCTTCACGAAGCGCGAGATGTCGCGCAGGTAACCCACGTCCTCACGCGCAGTGAGGCGCCCGTTTTGCAGCGTGCGCTCGAGATGGAAATGGCAGACGTAGTTGCTGCGGCCCTTCAGCAGCGCCACCGACACCGGCGCCTGCAGGGCGCGACGCACGGTCGGGATGTCGCGATTGTAGAGCTGGTCTTGCAGCGTCTTGGTGCCGGTGGAGACGATCACCTTGCCGCCCCACAGCAAGGCCGGCACCAGATAGGCGAAGGTCTTGCCGGTGCCGGTGCCGGCCTCGGCGATCAGGGTGCCCTGGCCGGCGATGGCCGACGCGATCGCCTTGGCCATTGCGGTCTGCGAATGACGCGGCTTGAAGCTGCCCACGGCGCCGCCCAGCGGCCCGCCGGCGCCAAATAGCGCGTCGATCTCGGCATCGTGGATACCCGGTGTTTCCGGTACGGCGATATCGTCTGGGGCACTCACTGCGGCAAACCTGTGGCAAGAAAAACTGAATGGCGGAACGCCGGCATCAAGCCGGTTCCGGGCGAAGCGAAATCACATCGGGAAATGCGTGACAGGACGCTATTTTAGCGGAGACGAGACAGCCGGGCCCAAACGCTGCCGACGGCGGATCAGGCGGGGATGTCGGGCACCAGCTGCATCTTCAGCAGCGAGATGTGGTCCTTCAGCTGGAGCTTGCGTTTCTTCAGGCGACGCAGCTGCAGATCTTCCGAGCGGGAATCGCGGGTAAGCATGTCGATCACGCTGTCGAGGTCGCGGTGCTCGACTTCGAGTTCGATGATGCGGCGCTGGATGTCTTCGCGATGCGTGCTGGTCATGGTGTATGGCGGTTGCTGGCTGGTGTCGTATCGGATGTCGTGCTGGCTTCGGCCCCAAGCCATGGGCTCGCACTGCCGCCGCAACTTACCTCAGGGAATGAGCGCTAGTGTAATCCACCGGCAGCGGCGCGCCAACCTCGCGCAGGCGGCCGGGCTGCCCCGGTGGCGGCCGACCAACAGTCGGCGCGCCGGGGCGATGGCGGGATCGCCCCGCTTACTTGGCGGCCGGCGTGGTGGCCGACTGCGCCTCACGCTGCTTGCGCTCGGCGCGCTCGCGCTCGTTCTCGGCCTTCTTGCGCTCCACGTCCAGGCGATGCGCCTCGGCGTCCTTGATGCGCTGCTCGCGGGCGGCGGCGTTGGCCGCGCGCTCAGGCGCCTTGGCGGCCTCTTCCGCCTGCTGCTGGCGCACCTTGGCTTCGTGCTCACGCACGCGATAGTCGGCGGGCACATCCTTATTCTGGTCGATGCGCTGCTGCACATCGCGGTTCTTGGCGTTGCTCTCCTGCACCTTGCGGGCGGAGGCGGCTTCCTTGTCCTTCTGCTCGGCGAGACGGCGCGCCGACTCTTCCTGATCCTTGGCGTGCTGCTCGGCCAGCGAGCGGTCGCGCTCGTCGACATTGGCCTGGCGCTGGTAGACGTTGGCCTCGACCTCGACCTGCTTGATGTTCTTCTCGGCCACGCGCTTGCGCTCCTTGGCCGCCTCCAGACAGGAGTTCACCAGGAACTTGCCGTAGCAGGTGCGCTGGTCCAGCGTGTAGCGGACATTGGCGGCCTCGCGATCTTCCTTGGCCTCGTCCAGCGCCTTTTGCGCCACGTCGCCGGACTTGATGGTGCCGGCCGGATAACGCTGGTTCAGCGGCGCGCGGGCTTCCAGCTCGGCGAAGCGCTCGCGGCTCATCGTCACCGGCTGTACGGCGGCCGGCGTGGTCCCGGTAGCGGTGGCGTCACCGCCCGTGTTGGTTGCGGCCGATGCCGCCGGCGTTTGCGCTGCGCTCCAGCCCGCAGCACCGGTCAGCAGCAGGCCGCCCAGCACGCGCGAAAGTTGGGAAACGCTAGGAAAGCGGAAAACGCCCTTGGCATCAGCGAAAAAGCCTTGCATGTAGTTCTTGTCCATCTGGTAGTTGATCATGACAGCCGGTCGGCGACGGTGCGACGATCCGCCTCCAGGTATTCCTTCGACTGCATCTCAATGATACGTGAAACGGTGCGGTGGAACTCGTTGGACAGGGTCCCCGCAGTGTAAAGCTCGTCCGGCTCGACCTCGGCCGACATGATCAGCTTGACCTTGTGATCGTAGAACACGTCGATCAGCCAGGTGAAACGGCGCGCCTCCGAGGACATGGCCGCCGACATGCGCGGGATGCCCGAGAGGATCACCGTCTGGAAGCGGCTGGCCAGTTCGAGATAGTCGTTCTGCGAACGCGGACCGCCGCACAGCGTGGCGAAATCGAACCAGATGGCGCTGCCGGCGCGGCGCAGGGCGCGGATCTCGCGCGCCTCGATATGCACGCGCGGCTCCTCCTCCTTGGCCTCGGCCACGGCGGCGAAGGCGGCGCGCAGCTCTTCGTCAGTCTTGGCGTTCAAGGGCGTGTGGTAGACCTTGACCTGCTCCAGCACGCGCTTGCGGTAGTCGATGCCGGCATCGATGTTCATCACGTCCAGCCGTTCCTTGAGCAGCGCGATGGTGGGCATCATGCGGTCGCGGTGCAGTCCGTCCGGATACAGCGTGCTCGGCTCGTAGTTGGAGGTCATGACGAAGGACACGCCGTTGTCGAACAACCCCTTCAGCAGGTTGTACAGGATCATCGCATCGGCGATGTCGGAGACGTGGAATTCGTCGAAGCAGATCAGGCGATATTTCTTGGCGATACGCTTGGCGACCTCGTCCAGCGGATCGGAAATGCCCTTCAGCTCGTCGAGCTGGCGGTGCACGTCGCGCATGAACTCATGGAAGTGCAGGCGCGTCTTGCGCACCACCGGCACCACGGAATAGAAGCTGTCCATCAGGAAGGACTTGCCGCGACCCACGCCGCCCCACATGTAGACGCCGCGCGGCACGGCCGGCCGGCTGATCAGGCGCTTGAAGGTGGACGCGCGCTGCGCCTTGTAGGCAACCCATTCCTCATAGGCGCGCTGCAGGCGATCGATCGCGCGCAGCTGCGCCTCGTCGGATTGGTAGCCGCGCTCGCCCAGCGAGTGCTCGTAGAATTGGCGGACATCCATGGTGTGGTCTTTATTTTGTATTCATGACAGCGGGTTCTCCCCTCGCCTTGCGGCCGCTGCCCGCGCTCCTCGCGAACGGGAGCGCATGCTCGAATCTGCAGATCTGTCATCTGCACATCGTCAAAACAAAAATGGGCGAGCCAGGCTCGCCCATCGGTAAAGCATCTCAATGCTCAATACGCGCGCTTGGATGGCCGTGCGGCCATGGGCGACGCGTATTGTCGCATTGATCGCGCATCAGAAGTTCAGTGCGCGCTTGTCGACCGCCAGGGCCGCTTCCTTGGTTGCTTCGGACAGCGACGGGTGAGCGTGGCAGATACGGGCGATGTCTTCCGACGACGCACGGAACTCCATGGCCACCACGGCTTCGGAAATCAGCTCGGAAGCCATCGGGCCGACGATGTGCACGCCCAGGATTTCGTCGGTCTTGGCGTCGGCCAGGAACTTGACCATGCCCGAGGTATCGCCCAGCGCACGTGCGCGGCCGTTGGCCAGGAACGGGAAGGTGCCAGCCTTGTACTGCACGCCGTCGGCCTTCAGTTGCTGCTCGGTCTTGCCGACCCATGCGATTTCCGGCGAGGTGTAGATGACCCAGGGAATGGTGTTGAAGTTGACGTGGCCATGCTGGCCGGCGATACGCTCGGCCACTGCAACGCCTTCTTCTTCGGCCTTGTGCGCCAGCATCGGGCCGCGCACGACGTCACCCACAGCCCACACGTTGGGCAGGCTGGTCTTGCAGTCGCCGTCGACGGCGATGAAGCCGCGCTCGTCCAGCTTCAGGCCCACGCCTTCGGCGTTCAGGCCGATGGTGTTCGGGGTACGGCCGATCGACACGATCAGCTTGTCGAACTCGCCCTTCTGCGCGTCGCCCTTGGCGTCGGTATACTCGACGGTGACGCTGTTCTTGCCGGTCTTGATGGCGCCGATCTTCACGCCCAGGTTCACGGCCAGGCCCTGCTTGGTCAGCAGCTTCTGGGCTTCCTTGGCGATCTGCTCGTCAACTGCACCCAGGAAGGTCGGCAGCGCTTCCAGCACGGTCACTTCCGCGCCCAGGCGACGCCACACCGAACCCATTTCCAGGCCGATCACGCCGGCGCCGATCACGCCCAGCTTCTTCGGCACTTCGGAGATGGCCAGCGCGCCGGTGTTGGACAGGATCAGCTTTTCGTCGAACTCGGCGCCCGGCAGTGCACGGGCGTTGGAGCCGGTCGCCACGATCACGTGCTTGGCGGTGATGGTTTCTTCAGCGGCGCCTGCCACCTTGATCTCGTAGCCGTTGGCGTCGCCCTTGACGAAGGAGCCGCGGCCGTGGAAGAAGGTCACCTTGTTCTTCTTGAACAGGTACAGGATGCCGTCGTTGTTCTGCTTGACCACGGTGTTCTTGCGACCCAGCATCTTGTCCAGGTTCAGGCCCAGGCCCTTGACTTCGATGCCGTGCTCGGCGAAGCCGTGGCTGGCGTGCTCGTAGTGCTCGGACGATTGCAGCAGCGCCTTGGACGGGATGCAACCGACGTTGGTGCAGGTGCCGCCGGGAGCGGGACCGCCCTTCTCGTTCTTCCATTCGTCGATGCAGGCTGCGTTGAAGCCCAGTTGCGCTGCGCGGATGGCAGCCACGTAACCGCCGGGACCGCCGCCGATGACGACCACGTCAAAATTCTTGCTCATGTTTTTTCCTAATGTTTTGTCGCGGACAGTTGCTATCCGCGGATACAAAAAAAGCGCCGAACGAAGTTAGCCGTTCAGCGCCTATCCGGCTCTGTGGCGTGGCGGGCAAGCGTAGCGAGCAGTCCGAGGTCGCTGCGAGAAGCGCAGCCGTACCGTTGTACGGCGAGCATCACAGCAGCGAGATCGGGCTGCGCAGTAGCTTGCCCGGTACGCATTACAAATCGAGCAGGAGGCGTGCGGGATCTTCCAGCGCTTCCTTGATGGCCACCAGCGACAGGACGGCTTCGCGGCCGTCGATGATGCGGTGGTCATAGGACAGGGCGAAGTAATTGATCGGGCGCACGACGACCTGACCATTTTCCACCACAGCGCGTTCCTTGGTGGCGTGGATGCCCAGGATTGCCGATTGCGGCGGGTTGATGATCGGGGTCGACAACATGGAACCGAAGGTGCCGCCATTGGAGACGGTGAAGGTACCGCCCGACAGTTCTTCGATCGACAGCTTGCCGTCCTTGGCCTTCTGGCCGAACTCGACGATCTTCTTCTCGATGTCGGCGATGGACATCTGGTCGGCATCACGCAGGATGGGCACCACCAGACCACGCGGCGAACCGACAGCCACGCCGATGTCGAAGTAGCCGTGGTAGACGATGTCGTTGCCGTCCACCGAAGCGTTCACGATCGGGTACTTCTTCAGGGCGTGCACGACGGCCTTGACGAAGAAGGACATGAAGCCCAGCTTGACGCCGTGTTCCTTCTCGAACTGGTCCTTGTACTTGTTGCGCAGGTCGATGACCGGCTTCATGTTGATTTCGTTGAAGGTCGACAGAATCGCGTTGGTCGACTGCGATTGCACCAGGCGCTCGGCGACGCGGGCGCGCAGGCGGCTCATCGGCACGCGCTGTTCCGGACGGCTTTCCAGGCCGGCCTTGACCGGTGCGGCGACTTGCGCCAGTGCCGGCTTGGCGGCGGCAGCAGGAGCGGCGGCAGGCGCCGACAGTGCGTTGAGCACATCACCCTTGGTGACACGGCCATCCTTGCCGGTGCCGGTGACTTGCGAGGTCGACAGGTTGTTGTCGGCCAGCAGCTTGGCTGCGGCCGGCATGGCGACGTCGCCCTTGTTGGCCAGTTCCGGAGCGGCGACCGGGGTCGGCTCGTTGCCTGCTTGCGGGGCCGGTGCGGCCTTGACTTCGCCCGGCTCGACCTGTGCCGAAGCGTCGGTATCCAGGATCGCGATGACCTGGCCGGCGACCACGGTGGCGCCGTCGGCGGCGATGATCTGGGTGATGACGCCTTCAGCCGGCGCCGGCAGTTCCAGCACGACCTTGTCGGTTTCGATGTCGATCAGGTTTTCGTCGCGAGCAACTTTCTCGCCGACTTTCTTGTGCCATTGCAGCAGGGTTGCTTCTGCAACGGATTCCGACAATTGCGGGACCACTACTTCGATTTGAGCCATTTATATTTCTCCAATTCGGGTAATTCGTTCAATCAGACACGGGCGCGCCGCCCTCGCTGCGCGCCCGGTTCTCAACACTGTTATTTGGTCAGCACAAAGCCCTTGAGCTTGGAGAAGGCGGTTTCGATCAGTGCCTTCTGCTGAGCGTAGTGCTTGTCGTAGTAACCGACGGCCGGCGATGCGCTTGCCGGGCGACCGGCGTACGCCAGCTTCTGACCTTCGGACAGGTTCTCGAAGATGTTGTGCTGGATCTGCAGCCATGCGCCCTGGTTTTGCGGTTCGTCCTGCGCCCACACCAGTTCGTTGAAGTTCGGGAACTGCTTCAGCGCGGCAGCGAAGGTCTTGTGCGGGAACGGATACAGCTGTTCCACGCGGATGATCGCGGTGTCGGTCTGGCCGCGTTCCTTGCGGGCGTTGACCAGGTCGTAGTACACCTTGCCCGAGCAGGCGATGATGCGCTTGACCTTCTTGGCGTCGATGGTTTCGTCGACTTCCGGGATCACGGTCTGGAACGAACCCTTGGCCAGGTCGGACAGCGGCGAACCGGCGTCCTTGTTACGCAGCAGCGACTTCGGCGTCAGGATGATCAGCGGCTTGCGGAACAGGCGGATCATCTGGCGACGCAGCACGTGGAAGATCTGCGCGGCGGTGGTCGGCTGGACCACTTGCATGTTGTTGTCGGCGCACAGCTGCAGGTAACGCTCCAGGCGCGCGGACGAGTGTTCCGGACCCTGGCCTTCGTAGCCGTGCGGCAGCATCTGCACCAGGCCCGATGCGCGACCCCACTTCACTTCGCCCGAGCTGATGAACTGGTCCATCACCACTTGGGCGCCGTTGGCGAAGTCGCCGAACTGGGCTTCCCAGATGGTCAGGGTGTTCGGCTCGGCAGTCGAGTAGCCGTATTCAAAGCCCAGCACTGCTTCTTCGGACAGCACGGAGTCGATCACGGTGAAGACGGACTGGTTCTCGGCCACGTTCTGCAGCGGCACATAGGTGCCGGCATCCCAACGCTCGCGGTTCTGGTCGTGCAGCACGGCGTGACGGTGCACGAAGGTGCCGCGGCCGGCGTCCTGGCCGGTCAGGCGCACGGCGTAGCCGGACGACACCAGCGAGGCGTAGGCCAGGTGTTCGCCCATGCCCCAGTCCAGGTTCATTTCACCGCGGGCCATGGCGGCGCGGTCGTTGATGACCTTCTCCACCAGCGAGTGGGCCTTGAAGCCTTCGGGGATGGTGGTGATCTTGGCGCCCAGGCGCTTCAGTTCAGCCAGCGGCACGGCGGTTTCCGCGGCGTCGGTCCACTTGCGGTTCAGGAACGGCAGCCAGTCGACGGCGTACTTGCTCTTGAAGTTGGTCAGCACCGGATCGATGGTGTGCTTGCCGGCATCCATGGCGGTGCGGAAGGCCTTGACCAGCTCTTCGCCGCCGTCGGCAGCGATGGTCTTCTGCGCAGCCAGCTTGTCGGCGTACAGCTTGCGGGTGCCCGGGTGCTGGGCGATCTTCTTGTACATCAGCGGCTGGGTCAGCGCCGGGGTGTCCTGCTCGTTGTGGCCGAGCTTGCGGAAGCAGATGATGTCGACCACGATGTCCTTCTTGAACTTCATGCGGTAGTCGACAGCGATCTGGGTCGCGAACACGACGGCTTCCGGATCGTCGCCGTTGACGTGCAGCACCGGTGCTTCGATCATCTTGACCACGTCCGAGCAGTACAGCGTCGAACGGGAGTCGCGCGGGTCGGAGGTGGTGAAGCCGATCTGGTTGTTGATCACGATGTGAACCGTGCCGCCGGTGCCGTAGCCACGGGTCTGCGCCAGGTTCAGGGTTTCCATCACGACGCCCTGGCCGGCGAAGGCGGCGTCGCCGTGCACCAGGATCGGCAGCACTTGCGAGCCGTCCTTGTCGCCGCGGCGATCCATACGTGCCTTGACCGAACCTTCAACCACGGGGTTGACGATTTCCAGGTGCGACGGGTTGAACGCCAGCGACAGGTGGACCGGGCCGCCAGGGGTGGAGACGTCGGACGAGAAGCCTTGGTGGTACTTCACGTCGCCGGCCGGCAGGTCGTCTGCGTGACGGCCTTCGAATTCGGAGAACAGTTCCTGCGGGGTCTTGCCCAGGATGTTGACCAGCACGTTCAGACGGCCGCGGTGGGCCATGCCGATGACGATTTCCTGCACGCCGTTTTCGCCGGCGCGCTGGATGGTTTCATCCAGGGAGGCGATGAAGGATTCGCCGCCTTCCAGCGAGAAGCGCTTCTGGCCGACGTACTTGGTGTGGAGGTAGCGCTCCAGGCCTTCGGCCGCGGTCAGGCGCTCCAGGATGTGCTTCTTCTTCTCGGCGGAGAAGCTGGGCACGGCGCGGGTCGGCTCCAGGCGCTCTTCCAGCCAGCGCACTTCGGCCATGTCCGAGATGTAGGTGAACTCGGCGCCGATGGAGCGCGTGTAAGTGTCGCGCAGCATCTGCAGCAGGTCGCGCAGCGATGCGGTCTCAGGGCCGAAGTAAGTGTTGTTGATGTTGAACACGATGTCCAGGTCGGCATCGGTGAAGCCGTAGAAGGCCGGATCGAGTTCGGGAATGCTGGGGCGTTCCTGGCGTTGCAGCGGGTCCAGGTTGGCGAAACGGGAACCGAGGTCACGGTAGCCGGCGATCAGCTGGGTAACAGCGACGCGCTTGCGGCCCATGTCGGAGTCGGCGGAGGCGATGACGGTGCGGATCGGGCCTTGCTTGGCGCGCTCGGCGAAGGAGGCGACCACGGGAGCGTGGGCGACGTCGGGACGGTTCGAGCCATCGGTGGCGGGAACGTGCTGGACGGCGTCAAAGTAGGCGCGCCAGTTGTCGGGGACGGATCCGGGATTGTTCAGATAGGCTTCGTACAGTTCTTCGATGTACGGAGCATTCCCACCGAAGAGGTAGGAGTTGATGTTGTATTGCTCGTAGAGCTTTGTCATTTGCTCACCTTTCTTCGCGTTTCGCGAGATTAGCGGGTTTCTACACCTTCCGCGACACGGCCTGACCGGTTAGCGGATTGCATCAAGTTGTGGGGGAAGGACTTTGTCTACCTGAACTTCTGTATTCTGTACGTCATCCAGTCAGCGCTCCGGAATTATATATCCTTCTCTCCAATAAAAAAGCGAATCCTGATGGATTCGCTTTTTTATTTGCAGCCGCTTGCAGCGGGCGTTTCAAACCACCAACACCCACCTGCCAGGCCTTTTTGCACAAGCCTTGCGCCCTGCTCCGCCAATCCTCACAAGACAGGAAAAACAAGCGCACGAACGTGCTTTGTTGCCCGCCGAGAAACACCGGCGGGCAGGCCCGGCAGAGCCGATCAGCGCTTGTCGATCGGGGCGACGTCGCGACGTGCAGAGCCGACGAACAGCTGGCGCGGACGACCGATCTTTTGCTCCGGATCAGAGATCATTTCGTTCCACTGGGCGATCCAGCCGACGGTACGCGCCATGGCGAAGATGCAGGTGAACATCGAAGTCGGGATGCCCAGCGCGCGCTGGACGATGCCCGAGTAGAAGTCGACGTTCGGGTACAGCTTGCGGCTGACGAAGTATTCGTCTTCCAGCGCGACCTTTTCCAGTTCCATGGCCAGCTTGAACAGCGGATCGTCGTGCAGGCCCAGTTCGTTCAGCACTTCGTGGCAGGTTTCGCGCATCAGCTTGGCGCGCGGGTCGTGGTTCTTGTACACGCGGTGACCGAAGCCCATCAGCTTCACGCCGGAGTTCTTGTCCTTCACTTGCTTGATGAACTCAGGAATCTTGTCGGCCGAACCGATTTCTTCCAGCATGTTCAGCGCGGCTTCGTTGGCGCCGCCGTGAGCAGGACCCCACAGGCAGGCGATGCCGGCGGCGATACATGCGAACGGGTTGGCGCCGGAGGAGCCGGCCAGACGCACGGTCGAGGTCGATGCGTTCTGCTCGTGGTCGGCGTGCAGGATCAGGATGCGATCCAGCGCGCGCACCAGCACGTCGTTGACCTTGTACTCTTCGCACGGGTTGGCGAACATCATGCGCATGAAGTTGGCGGTGTACGACAGGTCGTTACGCGGGTACACGAACGGCTGGCCGATGCTGTACTTGTACGCCATGGCGACCAGGGTCGGCAGCTTGGCGATCATGCGGATGGCCGAGACTTCGCGATGGTTGGCGTTGGAGATGTCCAGCGAGTCGTGATAGAAGGCCGACAGTGCGCCCACCGAGCCGGTCAGCACCGCCATCGGGTGCGCGTCGCGACGGAAGCCACGGAAGAAGAAGTTCATCTGCTCGTGCACCATGGTGTGCTTGGTCACGGTGTCGGTGAACTCGGCCTTCTGGGCCGCGGTCGGCAGTTCGCCGTGCAGCAGCAGGTAGCAGGATTCCAGGAAGTCGCAGTTCACGGCCAGCTGCTCGATCGGGTAGCCGCGGTACAGCAGCTCGCCCTTGTCGCCGTCGATGTAGGTGATCGAGGAGTTGCACGACGCGGTCGACATGAAGCCGGGGTCGTAGGTGAATTTGCCGGTGCCGACGTACAGCTTGCGGATGTCGATCACGTCAGGGCCGATGGTGCCCTTGTAGACAGGAAAATCTACGGATGGAGACCCGTCGGAGAATGACAGGGTAGCTTTGATATCGGTATTGGACATAGCTTTTCCTTTTGCTGGGATGGTGAAACCGTTAATCAAAACCGCGGCAGCACTGCCTGGCGACATCTGAGCAACGATGCGCTGGGTGGCATGACAAAAAACAGGCCGCGTTCGAGCAAAATCCGTCTGGCTTGTGGCCAGGCGCAAAAATCAGGCTGTACGCAGCTTTTTCAGCAACGCGTGCACCTGCGGCAGATCGACCGCCGCTTCCGGCTCCTTGCGAGCCAGCAGCAAGTCCATCAGGTCGATGTCGGACAAGTCCATCAAGCGCGAGAACGCGTCGACCTCGTCGTCGCTCATCGTGGCCTCGTTGGCATCGAGATAGCGCGTCAGGATCAGGTCGTTCTCCAGCAGCCCGCGGCGTGCGCGCCAGCGCAGACGCGCTCTCTTGGCCGGATCATCCTGGTGACGTTCAGTCATGAACTCGCTCGCTTCAATCATACTTATTAATCTTTGATATTGCCGGAGGCCGGCATTGCCGGTCCGGCGGCGGGAAGCCCCTTGATCCTGCTTCCCGCCTCGGGCCGCCCAGGCATTGCAGCCTGCGGGCGGACGGCCCGTGTCTCCTGCTCACCGTCTTGCGCTTATACCGCGCGACGAACCATCAGTTCCTTGATCTTGCCGATGGCCGCGTTGGGGTTCAGACCCTTCGGGCAGACGTCGACGCAGTTCATGATCGAACGGCAGCGGAACAGGCGGTACGGGTCTTCCAGGTTGTCCAGGCGCGCGCCGGTGGCTTCGTCGCGGCTGTCGGCGATGAAGCGGTAGGCTTGCAGCAGGCCGGCCGGGCCGACGAACTTGTCCGGGTTCCACCAGAACGACGGGCACGAGGTCGAGCAGCAGGCGCACAGGATGCACTCATACACGCCGTCCAGCTCTTCACGCTGCTCGGGCGATTGCAGACGCTCCTTCTCGGGCGGAATGCTCTCGTTGATCAGGTAAGGCTTGATCGAGTCGTACTGCTTGAAGAAGTTGGTCATGTCGACGATCAGGTCGCGAATGACCGGCAGGCCCGGCAGCGGCTTCAGAACGATGGGTTCGGTCAGCTCGTTGAGGTTGGTGATGCAGGCCAGGCCGTTCTTGCCGTTGATGTTCATCGCGTCGGAACCGCACACGCCTTCGCGGCAGGAGCGGCGCAGCGACAGCGAGTCGTCGACGTCGGACTTGATGCGCTGCAAGGCGTCCAACAGCATCTTGTCGGTCGGCTTGAGCTCGACCGTCAGATCCTGCATGTATGGCTTCTCGTCCTTGTCCGGATCGTAACGGTAGATTTTGAATTTCAGGGTGCGAGTCATGTTGCGACCTCTTAGAAAGTACGTGCTTTAGGTTTAAATGTCTCGACGGTCAGCGGCTGCATGTTGACCGGCTTGTAGTCGAGACGATTCCCCTCGGAGAACCACAGCGTGTGCTTGAGCCAGTTCACGTCGTCGCGCTGCTCGTAGTCGCTGTGCGCGTGGGCGCCGCGCGATTCCTTGCGGGCGGCTGCCGACGTGATGGTGGCCTTGGCCGTTTCGATCAGGTTGTCCAGCTCCAGGGCTTCCTGGCGCGCGGTGTTGAACACCTTGGACTTGTCCTTGAACGAGACATGCTTGCGACGCTCGTCCAGCTCCATGATCTGCTTGTAACCTTCTTGCAGCAGCGCATCGGTACGGAACACGCCGCAATACTTCTGCATGGTCGAACGGATGGTGTTGGCCACGTCCTGCACGCGCTCGGAACCGGTGCTGCTTTCCAGGCGGGCGATGCGCTCCAGCGACTTGTCCAGCGCGCCGGCCGGGATCGGACGGTGGCTCTGGTCTTGCAGCTTGGTGCCCACGATGTGGTTGCCGGCGGCGCGACCGAACACCACCAGGTCCAGCAGCGAGTTGGTGCCCAGGCGGTTGGCGCCGTGCACCGAGACGCAGGCGCATTCGCCGATGGCGTACATACCCTGCACCACTTCCTTCATCGAACCGCCCTTCGGCGCGACGACCTGGCCGTGCACGTTGGTCGGGATACCGCCCATCTGGTAGTGGATGGTCGGCACGACGGGGATCGGCTCCTTGGTCGCGTCAACGTTGGCGAACTTGTGGGCGATTTCCAGAATCGACGGCAGGCGCTTCTTGATGGTGTCGGCGCCGATGTGGCGCAGATCCAGCAGCACGTGATCCTGGTGCTGGCCGACGCCGCGGCCTTCCTTGATTTCCTGGTCCATCGAACGCGACACGAAGTCACGCGGCGCCAGATCCTTCAAGGTCGGCGCATAGCGCTCCATGAAGCGTTCGCCGTTGCTGTTGATCAGGATGCCGCCTTCGCCGCGCACGCCTTCGGTGATCAGCACGCCCGCGCCGGCCACGCCGGTCGGGTGGAACTGCCAGAACTCCATATCCTGCAGCGGCAGGCCGGCGCGTGCGGCCATTCCCATGCCGTCGCCGGTATTGATGAAGGCGTTGGTCGATGCGGCCCAGATACGACCTGCACCGCCGGTGGCGAACAGGGTGGTCTTGGCGTGCAGCATCATGATTTCGCCGGTTTCCATTTCCAGCGCGGTCACACCGAGGACATCGCCCTCTTCGTTACGGATGATGTCGAGCGCCATCCATTCGACGAAGAAGTGAGTCTTGGCGCGCACGTTGCGCTGGTACAGGGTGTGCAGCAGCGCATGACCGGTACGGTCGGCAGCGGCACAGGCGCGCTGCACAGGCTTCTCGCCCAGGTTGGCGGTGTGGCCGCCAAACGGACGCTGATAGATGGTGCCGTCGGGGTTGCGGTCGAACGGCATGCCGAAGTGTTCCAGCTCGTAGACAGCCTTCGGGGCTTCACGGCACATGAACTCGATGGCGTCCTGGTCGCCCAGGTAGTCCGAACCCTTGACGGTGTCGAACATGTGCCAGTACCAGTTGTCTTCCGACATGTTGCCCAGCGAAGCGCCGATACCGCCTTGTGCGGCAACGGTGTGCGAGCGGGTCGGGAAGACCTTGGACAGGACGGCGACGTTCAGGCCGGCTTCGGCCAGTTGCAGCGAGGCGCGCATGCCG
This sequence comes from Herbaspirillum sp. LeCh32-8, assembly GCF_017814915.1. Lineage (GTDB taxonomy): Bacteria > Pseudomonadota > Gammaproteobacteria > Burkholderiales > Burkholderiaceae_D > Herbaspirillum. The sequence continues at coordinate 75,728 of NZ_JAGIPZ010000009.1, forward strand.
GAGCCGCCGGCGCCGACGATGACCGCGTCAAAACGACGGGTGGTGATTGCGGATTTGATGGCAGCCACGATTTAATTTCTCCACAGAATCTGCGCGGCATAGCCGGCGCAACCAACCAGCCACAGGATAGCGGCTACTTGCAGGACCAGACGCAGGGCGACCGGCTTGACATAATCCATGAACGCGTCACGCACGCCGATCCAGGCATGGAAGAACAGCGCCATGAAGACCGCGAACGTCGCGACCTTGAACCATTGATGCGAGAACAGCGCCGCCCAACCTTGGTAGGAAAAGCCGACCGAGGTGAAGAAGCACACCAGCAGGATGACGGTATAGGCGGCCATGACCACGGCGGTGGCGCGTTGCGCCAGCCAGTCACGCATGCCGTAGTGGGCGCCGACGACCAGGCGCTTGGATCCGATATTGTTGTTAGCCATTTTCAGAATGCTCCGAACAGTTTCAATGCAACCAGGATCATCAGGACGATGCTCACGGTGAGCACGGTGGCCGACGACTTGCGCGCGCTATCCTTGTCCAGACCGATATGGAGGTCCATGATCAGGTGGCGGATACCGGCGCAGAAATGATGGAGATAGGCCCAGGACAGGGCGAGGATGACCAGCTTGACGAACCAGTTGGAGGCGAAGCCCTTGAGGTACTCGAAAGTCCCCTCGGAGAGCAGGCTGCTGTCCAGCATGAACAGAATGAACGGCAACATCAGCAACAGGAACAGACCGCTAATGCGGTGCATGATCGACACCAGCGCGGCCAGCGGCATACGGTAACTGGCGATTTGGGTCAGCTGTATGTTACGAAATTGCGGCCGTGGTGGTTTAGCGGCTTCAGACATACAAGGTTCTCCTCAGATTAAAACAATCCTGCAATTTTCGCCGATTTTACAAATCGTCATCAACAATTATTCCGCTTCGCAGCAAAGCCAAAACGCCGAACACGCACCGCCTTCCCACCCTTCAGGACGAAACGACGCGTTCCCCGCCGGGCTTCAGCTCAACTCGCTTTGATAATGATGATTCGTGGTCAGGTAGAGCCCGCGCCGCATTTCCACCGGCTTGTCGCCGTAGGTATACGATGCGCGCTCCACGCTGAGCAACGGCGTTTGGGGCGACACCCCCAGAAATCCGGCGGACTCGACGTCCGCCCCCACGGCACGGATGCGCTCCTCGGCGCGAATCATGCGCGTACCGAATTCCGACTCAAACAGGCCATACAGCGGCCCTCTGTATTCCATCAGACGCTCGGCTGTCAGCCCCTTGAAGATGGCGCCAGGCAGCCAGATGTCTTCGAGGATGATGGGAACGCCGTTGAATGATTTGACGCGACGAATGAAGATGACCGAATCCCCGGAGCGCATATCCAGCTGCCGGGCAACCTCGGCCGAAGCGCGCACGCGCTTGACTTCGATGATCTTGTTTTCGGGACGCTGGGGCTCGTCGCCGTCGGCCATCAGGCGCAGGAAGCGGAACTGCGCCTGCGTCTCGTGATGGGTGGCGACAAAGGTGCCCTTCCCCTGACGGCGCACCACCAGGTTTTCGGCCGCCAGCTCGTCGATGGCTTTGCGCACCGTCCCCTGACTGACCTTGAAACGGCCGCCCAGCTCGACTTCACTGGGAATGAGCTCACCGGGCTTCCACTCGCCGGCCTCAAGGCGCTGCATGATGAGCGCCTTGATCTGCTGATACAGCGGACTGAAGGTCGGCGCCGGACTGGCGACACCGCTCCCCGCGCCTTGCGCGTCGACGCTGTTCGAATTGGGCAAGATCGAGCTCATAACCCCGAATTTCACCACAAAACCCCTTTCGGCGTCCAGCAAAAACTATGCAATAATATGTCTTATATAAGACATAAGATATTGATTGACAGGTGCCTTTTGCGGGCCTACACTCGCGAGCAACCTGAAAAGCCGCAAGGCAGGCGTGACGCGAACTTCCGGCCGGCCAACGATAACGAGAATCGATTGCATTTAGGCTGTTGAGATTTCGTGTTTTTATGTCGCCTGAACATGAGTGTGACAGGTTTTTGATCCGTCGGCATCGCCCTCAGCGAAAGCAACTGACTCACCGCGTTTTCGACGGTATCATGGCGCTCTAACAAGAATTCGAGGAAGTCCGCGCGAACATTCGCGCAAACAAGAAGCAACCGCAGACGGCCCTGCCGCGCCTCACGCGACACGACCGCAACGTGCGCTTCAATGCAGTCTGGAATGCTTTTTTTCATCACCTCTTTTGGAGATTCACATGGCTAAAGCCCCCAAGCGCGTTGCCGTTACCGGCGCCGCCGGTCAAATCGGTTACTCCCTGCTGTTCCGCATCGCCAACGGCGATCTGCTGGGCAAAGACCAACCGGTCATCCTGCAACTGCTGGAAATCCCCGATGAGAAGGCCCAGAAGGCGCTGAAGGGCGTGATCATGGAAATCGACGACTGCGCGTTCCCGCTGCTGGCCGGCGTGACCGCCCACAGCGATCCGATGACCGCGTTCAAGGATGCCGACATCGCCCTGCTGGTCGGCGCCCGCCCCCGCGGCCCCGGCATGGAGCGCAAGGACCTGCTGGAAGCCAACGCCCAGATCTTCACTGTGCAAGGCAAGGCTCTGGACGCCGTGGCTTCGCGCGACGTGAAGGTGCTGGTGGTCGGCAACCCGGCCAACACCAACGCCTACATCGCCATGAAGTCGGCCCCGAACCTGCCGGCCAAGAACTTCACCGCCATGCTGCGCCTGGACCACAACCGCGCCCTGTCGCAAGTGGCCGCCAAGATCGGCAAGCCGGTCTCCGCCATCGAGAAACTGTGCGTGTGGGGCAACCACTCGCCGACCATGTACGCCGACTACCGCTTCGCCACCGCTGACGGCGCTTCGGTCAAGGACACCATCAACGACCAGGAATGGAACGCTAACGTGTTCCTGCCCACCGTCGGCAAGCGCGGCGCAGCCATCATCGAAGCGCGCGGCCTGTCCTCGGCGGCGTCGGCAGCCAACGCGGCGATCGACCACGTGCGCGACTGGGTGCTGGGCACCAACGGCAAGTGGACCACCATGGGCATCCCGTCCGACGGTTCCTACGGCATCCCCGAAGGCACCATGTTCGGCTTCCCGGTGACCACCGAAAACGGCGAGTACAAGATCGTCCAGGGTCTGGAGATCGACGCGTTCTCGCAAGAGCGCATCAACATCACTCTGAAAGAGCTGATGGAAGAGCGCGAAGGCGTCAAGCACCTGGTCGGCTGATCGACCGGTAAGCGGCGGCGGGCACCCGTCGCCGCGCGACTCTGACTTTCCGACTGAATCGACCACTCATTCATTCAGCAGCAATGCATCCCTCCCAGGTCTTGTTCCCAGGTGCACAGCAACCGGCTTCCGTCCCGGTTTGCGATCACTATGCCGGCTCCGAAAAGCTGATGCGCAAGTCGATCGCCATGCAACAGGAGCTCGGCCCGATATTTGACATCACCCTCGACTGCGAGGATGGCGCCGCCGCCGGCAACGAAGCCCAACACGCTCAGCTGGTCGCCTCGCTCATCTCCGGCCCCGACAACCGCTACCGCCGCATCGGCGCGCGCGTGCACGACGTCGGCAGCCCGCACTTCGAGCAGGATGTGTCCATCATCTGTTCCGGCGCTGCGCGCGAGCTGGCCTTTGTCATGCTGCCCAAGCCGGAAGGCGTGAACGACGTGCTGCACGCCCTGGAGTCGATCAACCGCGTTTGCCTTGCGGCCGGGCGCCATGCGCTGCCGCTGCACGTACTGATCGAAACCCACGGCGCGCTGGCCGACGTCTGGAAGATCGCGGCGCTGCCGCAGGTCGAGTCCCTGTCTTTCGGGGTCATGGACTTCGTGTCCGCGCACTACGGTGCGATCCCGAGCGCTGCGATGCGCTCCCCCGGACAGTTCGACCACCCGCTGGTGCGCCGCGCCAAGCTGGAAATTTCCGCCGCCTGCCATGCGCACGGCAAGACGCCGTCACACAATGTGACGACCGACATCAAAAATCCCGCCGCGGTGGCCGACGACGCCCGCCGCGCAACCCAGGAATTCGGCTATACCCGGATGTGGAGCATTCATCCGGACCAGATCAGGCCGATCGTGCAGGCCATGTCGCCCTCCACCGAGGAGGCCGACCAGGCGGCACAGATTTTGCTCAAGGCTCAGGCAGTGCAATGGGGTCCGATCCAGCATCAGGGGAATCTGCACGACCGGGCCAGCTATCGCTACTTCTGGAGCATCCTGCAGCGCGCCCACGCCACCGGCGTGGAACTGCCGCGGGAAGCTGCAGACTGGTTTTCCGGCAGCGATTCCCTCACCAATACACAGTAAGTCACACATCACGCACCGTTCATGAAAAAGCAACTGACCGCAATCGCCCTCCTGGCAGCCCTGTTCGCCGTCGCCGGCATCTCGACCGCGCAGGCCGAAACCACTCCGGCCAAGCCGGCCGCCAAGAAGAAGGCCGTCGCCAAGAAAAAGGCGCCAACCAAAAAGGCGGCAGCCGCCGCAGCAGCGCCGGCCGCCAAGATGCCCTTCTCGTCCGACGCTGAAGACGACGACAGCGAACCCGAACTGGGCGGCACCCTGTCAGCCGACTACAGCTGCGAACTGGGCAACAAGCTGACCATCTGGAAGAACGAAGCCGATGACAAGCACATCGCCATCCGCTGGAACAAGAAGATCAACCGCCTGACCCGCGTGGACACCACCACCGGCGCCAACCGCTTCGAAAACCGCAAGGTCGGCCTGGTGTGGATCGGCATTCCGGCCAAGGGCCTGCTGCTGGATTCGAAGAAGGGTCAGCAGTTGGCCAACGAATGCAAGAACGCCGACCAGATCAAGGCGGCCGCAGCGGCAGCTGCACCCGCAGTGGCGGTTGCACCGAAAAACTGATCGGACTCCTCAAGGAATCCCGCATCAGGACGTAACACAGAATCAGGCAGCACCCAGCAGTTGGAACATTGCAACGCAAACCGGATTCGACTAGCTAACATCACTAATTGCCATCTAAGGAGAAGAGGCCATGTCTCGCAACACATTGAACACCCTAAAGGAATTCAAGATTTCCGGTTCCAAGAAAGGCAAGTTCTACTCCCTGCCCGCGCTGCAAAAGTCGCTGGGTGTGAATATCTCCCGCCTGCCGGTTTCCATCCGCGTGGTGCTGGAATCGGTTCTGCGTAACTGCGACGGCCAGAAGGTCACCGAAGAACACGTCAAGCAGCTGGCCGGCTGGGGCGCCAAGGCTGCCCGCGTCGACGAAATCCCGTTCGTGGTGGCGCGCGTGGTGCTGCAGGACTTCACCGGCGTTCCGCTGCTGGCCGACCTGGCCGCCATGCGTAACGTCGCCAGCAAGCTGGGCAAGAACCCCAAGAACATCGAACCGCTGGTCCCCGTGGATCTGGTGGTTGACCACTCGGTGCAGATCGACCACTTCCGCGAGAAGAAGGCGCTGGACCTGAACATGAAGCTGGAATTCACCCGCAACAATGAACGCTACCAGTTCATGAAGTGGGGCATGCAGGCATTCGACACCTTCGGCGTGGTGCCCCCGGGCTTCGGCATCGTCCACCAGGTCAACCTGGAATACCTGGCGCGCGGCGTGCACAACAAGACCGGCGTGTACTACCCTGATACCCTGGTGGGCACTGATTCCCACACCACCATGATCAACGGCATCGGCGTGGTCGGCTGGGGCGTGGGCGGCATCGAGGCGGAAGCCGGCATGCTGGGCCAGCCGGTCTACTTCCTGACCCCGGACGTGGTCGGCGTGAACCTGACCGGCGCGCTGCGCGAAGGCGTCACCGCCACCGACCTGGTGCTGACCATCACCGAACTGCTGCGCAAGACCAAGGTCGTGGGCAAGTTCGTCGAATTCTTCGGCGAAGGCACCGAGTCGCTGTCGCTGACCGACCGCGCCACCATCGCCAACATGGCTCCGGAATACGGCGCCACCATGGGCTTCTTCCCGGTTGACGACGCCACCATCGAGTACTTCAAGGGCACCGGCCGCACCAAGGCCGAGATCGACGCCTTCGAAGCCTACTTCAAGGCGCAGGAACTGTATGGCGTGCCCAAGGCAGGCCAGATCGACTACACCCAGGAAGTCTCGCTGGACCTGGGCTCGGTCGCCCCGTCGCTGGCCGGTCCGAAGCGTCCGCAAGACCGTATCGAAATCGGCAACGTGAAGTCGAACTTCGCCGACCTGTTCACCAAGCCGGTCGCCGAAAACGGCTTCAACAAGAAGGCTGAAGACCTGAACGCGGCCTACAAGAACGCCGACGGCGTGGACGTGCACAACGGCGACGTGCTGATCGCCGCCATCACTTCGTGCACCAACACCTCCAACCCGAGCGTGCTGCTGGCCGCCGGCCTGCTGGCCAAGAAGGCTGTCGAAGCCGGCCTGAAGGTGGCGCCGCACATCAAGACCTCGCTGGCGCCGGGATCGCGCGTGGTGACCAAGTACCTGGAAGCTGCCGGCCTGCTGCCCTACCTGGAAAAGCTGGGCTTCGGCGTGACCGCCTACGGTTGCACCACCTGCATCGGCAACGCCGGCGACCTGACTCCTGCCATGAACGAAGCCATCGTCAAGAACGACGTGGTGGCGGCGGCCGTGCTGTCGGGCAACCGTAACTTTGAAGCGCGTATCCACCCGAACATCCGCGCCAACTTCCTGGCATCGCCCCCGCTGGTCGTGGCTTACGCCATCGCCGGCAACGTCACCCGCGACCTGATGACCGAACCGGTCGGCAAGGGCAAGGGCGGCAAGGACATCTACCTGGGCGACATCTGGCCGACCTCGCAAGAGATCGAAAAGCTGCTGAAGTTCGCCATGAACGCCAAGACCTTCAAGGAGAACTACGCCGACGTCAAGGGCGCTCCGGGCAAGCTGTGGGAAGCCATCAAGGGCGTCGCCAAGGGCGAAGTCTACAACTGGCCTGGTTCCACCTACATCGCCGAGCCGCCGTTCTTCGAGAACTTCACCGAAGAGCCGAAGATCACCTCGGCCGGCATCACCGGCGCGCGCGCGCTGGGCGTGTTCGGCGACTCGATCACCACCGACCACATCTCCCCGGCCGGTTCGATCAAGGAATCCAGCCCGGCCGGCAAGTGGCTGCAAGCCAACGGCGTGCTGAAGGCTGACTTCAACTCCTACGGCTCGCGTCGCGGCAACCACGAGATCATGATGCGCGGCACCTTCGCCAACGTGCGTATCAAGAACCTGATGATCCCGGCCAAGCCTGACGGCTCGCGCGTGGAAGGCGGCATCACCCTGCACCAGCCGACCGGCGAAGAAATGTCGATCTACGATGCAGCGATGAAGTACGTTGCAGCGGAAACCCCAACCATGGTGTTCGGCGGCGAAGAGTACGGCACCGGCTCCTCGCGTGACTGGGCCGCCAAGGGCACCCAGCTGCTGGGCGTGAAGGCCGTGATCGCTCGTTCCTTCGAGCGTATCCACCGTTCCAACCTGGTCGGCATGGGCGTGCTGCCCTTGCAGTTCAAGGGCAGCGACAGCGTGCAGTCGCTGGGCATCACCGGCGACGAAACCTTCGACCTGAAGGGCCTGGACGGCGAAATCAAGCCGCAACAGGACGCCACCCTGGTGATCCACCGCAAGAACGGCGAGACCAAGGAAGTCAAGGTTCTGCTGCGCATCGACACCCCGATCGAAGTGGACTACTACAAGCATGGCGGCATCCTGCCGTTCGTGCTGCGTCAACTGCTGGCAGCCTAAGCAGGTCGACGGGACGGCGATGCCCTGGTGCATCGCCATCAATAAAAACGCCGGATTCGTCCGGCGTTTTTTATTGTCCGCAGCACCGGCAGCGCGCCCGGGAACGCAATTTGCGCGTTGCCGCTTGCACGGCCTGAATGTGGCCCCAAATCATCTACAATACAAAGTTTCGTCTATACAGAATCTCATCCATGCGTCGTCCCGCCAAACGTTCTTCTTCCAAGCTTTCTTCCGACAGCCAGCACCTGGTCACCTTCGCGCAAGCCATCGCGCAGGCCTCCAGCCGGCTTGAGGAGCGGGCCTGGCTCAAGCCGCTGGACACCCTGCTCAACAAGCTGCTGCGCACCGACCACCAGACGCTGATCGACGCCGCCCTGGACCACCTGTTCAAGGCCGACCTGGACGCTTATGACGTGCTGATCGAGGCGGTCGAAGCCGGCAGCGAATCGACCACACTGGAGGTCGATGGCGTCGATTACGACGTGCAGTTGCTGGTGCTGCCGGTGCTGGCCTGGACACGTTTCGCCATCGGCTCGGGCAACATCGCCGGCGACATGCAAAGTGCCGTGGCGGCGCACCTGCACGCCCACGTGCTGGCCAAGGACGCCAAGCTGGCGCTGGCCCCTACCCTGTACGCCATCGAGCAGCTGCCGCGCTACCACACCGAAGTATTCGCGCTGACCCGCCAGATGGGCCAGGCCGCGTTGAAGAGCGCGCCGGTACAGCTGCGCGGCGAGCAACAACCGACCGCCGCCTTCCTGGCCGATACCCGTTATGTAATTGCCGCCGTCGCCGTGCCCACCGGCACTGCGTTGTTCCATTGGCAGGAAAGCGAACAGCAAAGCCACTTCTCGGCCAATAAGACCGCCGCCTTCGACGCCTGGAAGCAGCAGGTCACCCCGCTCTTCGCGCGCATGCTGCCCGGCTGCAACGTCGAGCTGCTGCTGCCGCAGGCCTATTACTTCGGCTGCCGCGAGGCTGACAAGCGCATCCGCCCGGCCTCGATCCGCGCGGCGGATTACTTCCTGACGCAGACGCTGGACATCTCCTCGGCCGAGCTGCACGCCAGCATCGGCGGCTTCTCCGAGGATATCAACGGCCAGGTCGACGAGTATCGAATCGGATTTTCCATCGGCAATGACCCGACCGTGGTCTACGGCACGGTGTGGCCGCTGTACGAGCAGGAAAGCGGCGAGGACATGCCCTTGCTGCCGGCCGAGGTGGGCCTGATGGAATCACTGCGCCCCAGCCCGCTGCAAGAGATCCTGACGGTGCTGCGCGAGTGCGGCATCGTACACATCAAGCATCATGGCGAACGCTTCACAATGGAGTTTTGCGACGATTGCGGCGCCCCGCTGTTCCCGGATCGCGAAGGCGAACTGGTGCATGCGGAGATGCCGGAAGATACGCCGCCGGCGGCCGAGCACTTCCACTGATGGACAAACGCAAACCCGGCCCCGGCCGGGTTTTCTTCATCGGGCGCGGACATGCTGATCGTGAAGCACGCAGGGTGACAATCGCGGTGCCACTCAAAATACGCAAGACAATAAAAAAGGCATCTGCCGCACGGCAGATGCCTTTTTCTTTTCTGTATCGGGCGCCGGCGTCGAGGCTCCTGCACCCGTTTCCCGAATAAGGCGGTAACGCCCCATCCGGCCTTCGTCTCCTCCGAATCCGGAGTACTTAAGGCCGTGCGTCGATCAGGCGGCCAGCTTTTCGATCAGGCCCATCTCGGCGCTGGACATCAGCTTGTCGATGTCCACCAGGATCAGCATGCGCTGTTCCAGGGTGCCCAGACCGATCAGGTAGTCGGAATCGAACGTGGTGCCCATTTCCGGGGCCGGCTTGATCTGCTCCTGGGTCAGGGTGATCACGTCAGACACGCTGTCGACCACCATGCCGACCACGCGGCCGCCGATGTTCAGGATGATGACCACGGTGAACTGGTCATAGGTCGGCTCGCCTAGCTGGAACTTGATGCGCATGTCGACGATCGGCACGATGATGCCGCGCAGGTTGACCACGCCCTTGATGAAGTCCGGGGAATTGGCGATACGGGTCACGGCTTCATAGCCGCGGATTTCCTGAACTTTCAGAATATCGATGCCGTATTCTTCCTTGCCCAGAGTGAAGGCAAGGAATTCATTCCCGTTGCTGTCGGCTTTTTCGCCGAAGCCGGACAGATTCTTGGTTGCAGTGTCAGACATGTTGAGGCCCTCTAAAAATCAGGAAAATACAGATTCGTCGTTCAATTGGCGGCTGGATCGCAGCAAGGCTGCCACATCGACAATCAGGGCAACGCCGCCGTCACCCAGAATGGTAGCACCTGAAATGCCGGCTACCTTGCGATAATTCGATTCAAGATTCTTGACGACGATCTGTTGCTGGCCGATCAAGTCGTCCACGAACAGCGCCGCCTTCTTGCCATCGGACTCCAGGATCACCACCAGCCCCTGGGACGGATCGGTGAAGGAAGGCACGATGTTGAAAATCTGATAAAGCGGTATCAACGGCAGGTATTCGCCACGAACGCGCAGCACTTGGCCTTGCCCACTGATTTCCTTGATATCTTGCGCTATCGGCTGCAAAGATTCAACTACATATCCCAGCGGCAATATATAAACTTCTTCGCCGATGCGAATCGACATGCCGTCCAGGATCGCCAGGGTCAGCGGCAGCGAGATCGAAATCGTGGTGCCGAAGCCCTTGCTGGAGCGGATATCGACCGCGCCGCCCATGGCCAGAATGTTGCGTTTGACCACATCCATGCCCACGCCGCGACCCGACACGTCGGTCACTTGCTCGGCAGTCGAGAAGCCGGGCTCGAAGATCAGTTGCCACACATCCGCATCGGTAATGTTGTCCGATACCGGCATGCCCTGCGACTTGGCCTTGGCCAGGATCTTGTCGCGGTTCAGGCCGCCGCCGTCGTCGGAGACCTCGATGATGATATTGCCGCCCTGATGCTCGGCTGACAGCGACAGTGTGCCGGCCTCGCTCTTACCGGCCTCGCGGCGGGCGTCGGGCAGTTCGATGCCGTGGTCGATGCTGTTGCGCACCAGGTGGGTCAGCGGATCGACGATGCGCTCAATCAGGCCCTTGTCCAGCTCGGTAGCGGCGCCGTGGGTCACGAACTCGACCTGCTTGCCCAGCTTGTGCGCCAGGTCGCGCACCATGCGTGGGAAGCGCGAGAACACGTAATCCATCGGCATCATGCGGATTGACATTACCGATTCCTGCAAGTCGCGCGTGTTGCGGCTCAACTGGCTGACGCTGTTCAACAGATGTTCGTGCGTCATCGGGTCAAGCTTGCCGACGCGCTGCTCGATCATGGCCTGGGTGATCACCAGCTCGCCCACCAGGTTGATCAACTGGTCGACCTTCTCGACGCTGACGCGGATGGACGAGGACTCGTGGCCGGCTGCCGCGCCGCCGCCCTTGGCGGCCTTCTTCTCGGCCGCAACGTGCTCGGTGACCGGCAGCGGCGCTTCGTCCGGATGTCCTTCGGTGTCCACCTCGGCCTTCTTGGCCGTGATGTCCAGCGGCACGAAGGGAGCGAAGAAGCCGTAGCCCTGCTCGCGCTCCTTGTCTTCGATTGCGGTGTGATTGTCAAAGAATCCGTAACCCTGGGCGCGCTCGCGATCTTCCTGGGTGGTGAAATTATCGAAGAAGCCGTAGCCCTGCTCCTCTTCCTTGGAGCGCGTCGGCTCGACCGCCTGCGAAATCTTCAGGTCGGCCACGTTGACGATGAAGGCGAAGATCGCGACCACGTCATCGATAGGCTCGGCGGTGTCGAGGATGAAGACCCAGCGGCCTTCGGGCGACTTGGATTTCTCGATCTTGCCCAGCATCGACAGTTCGTCGGCCAGGGCTTCGGCATCCTTGTCGGTGATGACCGGCATGTCGATGCGGTAGCGGCGCACGCCGCCTGGACCCACCAGAGCGCCCGCCGGTTGTGCGGTATCGGCGGCCGATGCGGCCTTGGCCGGAGCCGTGGCCTTGCCCTCGGACAGTTGCTGCAGCAGCATGCGCACGTCGGCGACCGCTTCCTGGTCGACTTCGGCGCCATGCTTGTGGCCGTCCAGCATGGACTTGAGTACATCCTTGGCTGCCAGGAAGGCATCGACATGCTCGGCGGTCAGCGCCATCTGGCCCTGACGGATGCGGTCCAGCAGCGACTCCAGCACGTGGGTCACGCCGGCAATATCAGAAAGCCCGAAGGTGGAAGAGCCGCCCTTGATCGAATGGGCTGCGCGGAAAATCGCGTTCAGATCCTCAGGATCCGGCGAGGCCACATTGACGGCCAACAACAGCTTTTCCATCTCGGCAAGCCCCTCCTCGGCCTCGTCGAAAAAGACCTGGAAAAACTGGCTCATATCAATGCTCATGCCTGGGCTCCGTCATGAATGCGGTACGTGTCGTCGTTGTTATTGGAGGATCAGCCGATCACTTTCTTGACGACTTCGGTCAGGCGTTGCGGGTCGAATGGCTTGACCAGCCAGCCATTGGCGCCGGCGGCCTTGCCCTTTGCTTTCATCTCGTCGCTGAATTCGGTGGTGAGCATCAGGATGGGCACACGTGCGTAGCTGGTCAGCTCGCGCAGGGAGCGAATCAGCGTCAGGCCGTCCATGCGCGGCATGTTCTGGTCGGTCAGCACGAGGTCGAAAGTCTGCAGCTTCGCCTTCTCCAGCGCGTCCACGCCGTCGACCGCTTCAGTGACGTTGTAACCCGCAGCCTTCAGACTGAATACCACCATCTGACGCAAAGATCCGGAATCATCTACTGCGAGAATCGTTTTGGACATTGTTACTCCCTGTTTCTTCAATAAGGCATCAATCGCAATGCCGGATTATGCCGTACCATCGCCATCAATCGCACTGTCCCGGCAAGACCGGGATGACCTAGTTCAATCTTGTTGCACTCCGCACCGCGCTAGAACAGCTCGATGTCGCCGCTTTCCATCCGAGTCTGGCGCACCGCTTTCCACAGGCCGTTGTCCAGCACGGTCAGGCGCTCTTCGATGGCCTTGACGGTATCGGCCAGCAAAGCCTCCAGCTCCTCATCGGTCTGGCCCTGCTCCGGCAGGATTTCAAAGCTGTTGGCACTGAGCACGCCCAGCGCTTCACGCAGGCCGATCACGCGACGCACGATACGCTCGAGCAGCTGGCTGGTCATGTCCTGGAACTGCAGCCCGGTCACGGCAGCGTTGACGTGGTGACTGACTTCCCCCTGCGTTTCCTTGAGCCTGGCGATGCTGTCGGCGGTAAGCTCCCCTTGCCCGCTCATCAGCTCGCCGAGAATTTCCTGCTGCGCCTGAACCGACCGATGCAGGTCCATGAAGCTGTTGCCCAGCTTGCCAATGGCCTCGCCCAGCAGGATGTTGGTCTGGACCAGGTCCGACTCCACTTCCGTCAGTTGGCGGCTGCCGCCGCTTGCCGTGTCGAGCAGCAAGCGCTTCAACTCATGCAGCATAGTCTTGGTCGGCATATCCGGCTCTCTTCCCCTGAACAATTAAAACAACGACTGCTTCAATTCTTGGCCGGTACGCTCAGGCCATCCTGCACGTCGCCATCGGTGGCATCGGTCGGGACGTTGAGCGAGCCGCTATCTTTTTCCACCAGCTCCTCGGCCTTCTTGTTCATCACGATGATGCTGATACGGCGGTTGATGGGGTTGAACGGATCTTCCTTGTCCAGCAGCACGGCGGACGACAGGCCCACCACGCGCAGCACCTTGGACTCGTCCATGCCGCCCAGGATCAGCTCACGGCGCGACGCGTTGGCGCGGTCGGCGGACAGTTCCCAGTTGCTGTAGCCCTTCTCGCCGCTCGAATAGGGCGTAGCGTCGGTGTGGCCGGACAGGCTGATCTTGTTGGGCACGTCGTTGAGCGTGCGGCCGATCTCATGCAGGATGTCCTTGGTATAGGGCTGCAGCTGCGCGCTGGCCAGCGAGAACATCGGACGATTCTTCTCGTCGACGATCTGGATACGCAGGCCTTCGGAGGTGATGTCAATGAGCAGCTGGTTCTTGAACTGCTTCAGGGTCGGATTGGAATCGATGGCCTTTTCGATGCGCTGCTTCAAGTCTTCCAGGCGTGCGCGTTCTGCGCGCTCCAGCTCCTGCTGGGCCTGCTTGAGCGTCTGCTTGCGGGTGACGGTGTCGTTTTCGCCCTTGCGCAGCTGGCCGTCCTGACGGGTCAGGTCCTTGCCGCCGCCGGGAATCACGGTGTTGGCGTCGCCGCTGCCGGAACCACCGGCCATGGCGACCTTCAACGGAGTCTTGAAATATTCCGCGATGCCGTTGAGGTCGCCCTTGGCGGTCGAACCCAGCAGCCACATCAGCAGGAAGAACGCCATCATCGCGGTCACGAAGTCGGCGTATGCGATCTTCCAGGCGCCGCCGTGGTGACCGCCGCCGCCCTTCTTGATCCGCTTTACGATGATGGGCCGTAGCCCTTCGTCGGCCATGTTTCTACTCCTGCTTCAATACTGTGGTTGCTGTGGAATCGATCGGCGTCAAAGTCGCCTTACTTGCTCTTGGCCTGCTTCACGTGCTCTTCCAGCTCCATGAAGGTCGGGCGCTCGGTCGAGAACAGGACCTTACGGCCGAATTCGATCGACAGTGCCGGTGCATAACCATTCAGGCTGGCCAGCAGCGTGACCTTGACGCATTGGAAGATCTTGGTCGATTCGTGCAACTTCTGCTCCAGCAGGCTCGACAGCGGGCCCACGAAACCGTAAGCCAGCAGAATACCGAGGAAGGTACCCACCAGCGCGTGCGCAATCAGCATGCCCAGCTCGGAAGGCGGAATACCCACCGACTCCATGGTGTGCACCACGCCCATCACCGCAGCCACGATACCGAACGCCGGCAGGCCGTCACCCAGTTTGGCGATGCAATGCACCGGGATTTCGCCTTCGTGGTGGTGCGTCTCGATTTCGTTGTCCATCAGGTTTTCGATCTGGAACGCATCCATGTTGCCCGACACCATCAGGCGCAGGTAATCGGTCATGAATTCGATCAGGTGATGGTCAGCCAGCACGCCGGGGTACTTGCTGAAGATCGGGCTGCTTTCCGGCTCCTCGATGTCGCCTTCGATGGACATCAAGCCTTCCTTGCGCGACTTGGTCAGGATCTCGAACAACAGCGCCATCAGCTCCATGTACAGAGCCTTGGTGTAGCGCGAGCCCTTGAACAGCGATGGCATGGCGCCCAGCGTAGCCTTGATGGCCTTGCCGTTGTTGCCGACCAGGAAGGCACCTGCCGCGGCGCCGCCGATCATGAGCAGTTCGAGCGGCTGAAACAGCGCCCCCAGATGGCCCCCAGCCATGGCAAAACCGCCGAAAACGGAGGCGCAGACGATGACGTATCCAATAATGACTAACAAGTACCTACTCCCGTCCAGGTGGCGTTGAGTGTATTTTCACGTTCGTCAGGTTACATGTATTCCAATCAAGCAAATGAGGGAATACATATCCGAAAAACGTCCTTCCTTTTCGATTTACGGCTGAATTTGCGCAAACTTAAGACGTTGCGTCTCGCCGCCCTCAATTCTCTACATGCGCCATCCATGCAGCACCGGTCCGCCCCCCTCCGGCTGGATCGCAACATCAGGCGGCGCGCCCGGAATATGGAATTCGTAACTGAGCAACAGCGAACCGGGCCGCATTTCCGCACGCGCCTTCTGCCACAGCGCCACCATCGCGGCGGGCGACAGGTAAGCGAACACTACGTCGTAGTCGGCGAAATCCAGCAACAGGTAATCGCCCCGCACGAAGCGGCAGCGGTTGCCGGCCAGCGCCGCGCGCACGCGGCTGACCAGCCAGGGCAAGGGCGCGATCTCGATCCCGATGAATTCACTCTCGGGCCGCCGACGCGCCAGATTCAGTACGGCGCCGCCCAGGCCGCTGCCGATGTCCATGAAGCGCACCGGACGCCCCTCGGGCAGCAGACCGGCCACCGCATCCCAGGCCGGCTGACCGGACGGATAGAACGGCACCTGGCTGCGGAAAGTGGACCAGAACAGGAAGAGCATGAACAGGAAGACGGCCAGAAACAGCCAGGAAGGGAGATGCAATCGCCCTACGCCGAGAGCGGCCGCGGGAAACACCAGCAGGATGAACCACCACCATGCCGCCATGCGACGCAGGCGCGCCAACAGCGCAGCGATCACGCCGTGCAGCAGTGAAGTCTGAAACGGGGAAAACGGCTCAAAACCGGCGCGCTGGGCGAGCACATCCAGCACATTGGCGCCGATCAGGCCGATGAAGAAAAGGAACAGCGCCTGCACCGCCGGCGCCTGCAGCAAGGGCCTGCGGCGGGCGCCGGAATCATTCTCGTGTTCTGACATCTATGCAACCGGCCCTCATGCTGTTGAATGCTTGCGCCCGCTGCAGGAAGGTACGCGCCAAACCTCAGGCCACGGCAACCAGCGGCGCCGAAGCGGCCACAGGCATCATCGCCGATTGCTCAGTCATGGCGACCACCACGGCATCCTTGGCCTTCTTGGTCTTGCCGGCGCGCGATGGCATGTGGCACAGGCCGCAAAGATAATCCTGATGCAGGTCCAGGCGATGCACGACGAAATGACCGCTGCACTTGCAGCATGGCGTGGTCATCAGCATCTTGCTTTCGAAGAAGCGCACCAGCGTCCAGGCGCGGGTCAACGACAACACCGGCTCGCCCGAGTCGGTCTGGCCGACCTGCTCCAGATAAAGCTTGTAGGCCTTCATCACGGCTTCGATTCCGGAGATGCGGGCATACTCGACCAGGTACTTGTGGATGTTGATGAACAGCGAAGAATGGATGTTGGGCTGCCAGGTGATGAACCAGTCCGTCGAGAAAGGCAGCATTCCCTTCGGCGGCGAAACGCCCTTCAACTCCTTGTAGAGCTTCAGCAGGCGCTCACGCGACAGCGAAGTCTCCGATTCCAGCAACTGGAGGCGTGCCCCCAGATTGATCAGCTCTATGGCCAACTGAATTTCCTGCGCCTCTGTGACAACGCTTTTCTTAGCCATGTTACTACCCCCGATGATTTCGTAACGATTCTGCCTGACCCCATCTCCGCCACCCGTTTTCCGGCGAAGCATCAGGCTTCAACTTCCAAGACCAACTTATATGCTGCTAACGTCTTCCCCACCGGCGCGTTGACTGCGTGACGCTCAACGCCGGTCCTGCTCGTCTTGTTGTTTTACGAAATTTGTTCGCTGGGCTGACAAGCCATCAGAATGGCCGCATGCGACTGCGCCAGACTTTTGTCTTTGTTGTAGTTGGTCAGCATGCCGAGGATCGCGCCATCGTCGAAGCGAAAACGCGTCAGCATCATGTTCGTGGCGGCCAATTTCATGATCTGCGCATTGGAGAGACCTTCGATCAGATCTGCGATTTCTGCACTGATGCCCAGTCGGAAAATCGCCGTCGGCTTATCAGAACGAATCATCTGCTGCGCCAGCATCAGATAGCTCAGATTGGCGTCGCGAATCTCCGCCATCATGTCGTTGGTATTCATTTGCACCCCGCCTCGAAAGAAAACTACTTACAGTCAGTTACATTTACTTGACTGCAAGCCAATTCTGAGGGGGGGCCGAAAGGCGGGAAATTAGACTTGGTCGGTATTTTTCGTCTCTGGGGACACCGACATTCTTGTAGGATTTTGTCTTACAAAAAACAGAATTTGTTTTCAATTCGACAAATGTATCGAATGAGAAGGCAGGCCCCAGAAGACTTTCGAGCGGATAATCAAACTTCTAACTAAAAAAATTTCCGCAGTGAAATCATGCTGAGAAGTTATTAAATCGCCAATAAAAGCATATGTAAATTATTTGCATATGCCCCTCTTATGTTGCTTGGCAACGACTAGCTCATCAGCAAAGCGCACAAGGCCTTGATGCCCGACTTTAGTTTGCCCGGGCGTGCAAACGGTCATAACTTGCATCTTTTTACAAATGCTTACACCGTTTGCGCAACAGGATGATGACAAGCTTATTTTAGAACGACTGTGCTGCCGCCAAAACGACAAAGAAGGGGCAACATTTCCCTCAATTCAATTGTCGGCAAGTAAATTGTCTACCCGCCGCCTCGCGCACCAGACCTCTCCTGCGAGAAGACTACATCCGCCCCAGCGCCTGTTCGATATCGCGGATCAGATCCTCCGGCGACTCCAGCCCGATGTTAAAGCGCACCAGTTGCCCTTCCCGCATCCACTCGCGCCGCATGCCGCGCATCCGGTAAGGCACGCACAGGCTGTGTGCGCCGCCCCAGCTATAGCCGATCTTGAACAGACTCAGGCCATCGACGAAGCGATCGGTCTGTTCTTCCCTGAAACGCGGATCAAAGATCACCGAGAACAAACCACCGGCGCCGGTGAAATCGCGCTTCCAGAAGGCGTGGCCGGGGCAATCTTCAAAGGCCGGATGCAGCACCGCCACGATCTCCGGCCGCTGCTTGAGCCAGGCGGCGACCTGGCGCGCAGCGGCGTCGTGCGCCTCGAATCGCAACTTCATCGACGACAGGCTGCGCAGCACCAGATAGACGTCGTCCATGCCCACACCGAAACCCAGACGCATATGCGCCAGCTCCAGTTTTTCATTGAGCGCCTGGTCACGCACGATCACCGCCCCCATCAGCACGTCTGAACCGCCCGACTGATACTTGGTCACCGCCTGCATGACAATGTCCACGCCGTGCTCGAAGGCCTTGAACGCCAGGCCCGCCGCCCAGGTATTGTCGATCGCCACCAGCACGCCCTTTTCATGCGCCGCGCGGCAGATGGCAGGAATATCCGGCACCTCCATGGACACCGAGCCTGGCGCTTCGGTCCACACCAGGCGCGTGTTCGGCTGGATCAGATCGGCGATGTCGGCGCCGATCATGGGATCGTAGAAGCGCGCGGCGATCTTGAAATCGCGCTCCAGCCACAGCCCCAGATCCTTGCTCGGACCATAGACATTATCGGGAAGCAGCACATCGTCACCGGTCTTGAGGAAGGCGAAGTTGACCATCGCAATCGCCGCCAGTCCGCTGGGAGTCACACGGCAGTAATTCCCGCCCTCAATCTCGGCCAGGCGTGCCTCCAGCACAAAGCTGGTCGGCGTACCGTGCAGGCCGTAGGTGTATCCCAGCTTTTCACGCCAGTCGCGCGAACGCATCGCCTCGACATTGGGGAACAGCACGGTGGATGCATGGTGGATGCCGACCGGGAAGGCCTCGAAGCCATCCGGGGCACGGTACTCGCTATGGATAAGGGAAGTCTGCGGGGTATTTTTTTGCTCTGACACGTATCGACCTCTGGAAACAATGACGCGCGGTTGGCGCTACTTGCCGCGGAAAAACCTCACTATACGCGGACAGCAAGCGATGCGCTGCGTTCAGTGAGCGGGGAAATAAGCGGAAGAAAAATGCAAAACGGCAGCCGCTTGGCTGCCGTCAACAACATGGCGGGACAATCCCGCCGATGAACGCCGTGAGTTCAGCTCAAGGCATCTGCAACGAAAACGGCTTGGTCACCGAGCCGTCCGCATTGGACCAGGTGCCGATGATGGCATTGCCCTGGCGATGACCTTCCCACTGGCCCGACACATCCTTGCCGTTGACTGACTCCTCCATCACCAGATCATCCCCCTCGACCTCGCCGGCCACCAGAATCTCGGGCGAACCGCCGAAGAAGAAGTAACGCCCTTCCAGGCCATCCTCATTCCTCTTGGGCTGCAGCGACAATTGAATGGTGCGGCCATCGATATCACCACGCAGCACCACGGCGCGGGTCATCAGATCCTGCTGCAAGGTGGCTGCCGATGCAGCATCCAGAAACGCCAGCGAGGCCAGCAGCGGCAAGGCGCGCAGGCCACGCCGCATCAACGGGGATCCAATCACTCGGCCGCGCCCCACAGGTCGTGCGCGTCGGCGGCGGTGATGCGCACATCGACGAACTGGCCAACGGCCAGCTTGCGGTGCGGTTCGAACGGCGGCTTGACGTAGACCACGCCGTCGATCTCGGGCGCATCCGAATAGGTACGACCGACGCCGCCATTGCGATCGACTTCGTCGATCAGCACGCGCAAGGTCTTGCCGACCTTGGCCTGCAGGCGCTTCTTGGAAATCTCTTCCTGCAGCTGCATTACGCGCGCGCGACGTTCTTCGCGCACTTCTTCCGGCACTGGATTGGCGATCTGGTTGGCGGTCGCGCCTTCCACCGGCGAATAGGCGAAGCAGCCCAGGCGGTCGATCTCGGCTTCCTTGAGGAAGTCCAGCAGGTATTCGAATTCCGCTTCGGTCTCGCCGGGGAAGCCGGCGATGAAGGTGGAGCGGATGGTCAGGTCCGGGCACATGGCGCGCCAAGCCTGGATGCGCTCGATGTTCTTCTCGCCGCTGGCGGGACGCTTCATGCGTTTCAACACGTCCGGGTGGGCGTGCTGCAACGGCACGTCCAGGTACGGCAGCACCAGGCCCTCGGCCATCATCGGGATGATCTGGTCCACGTGCGGATAGGGGTAGACATAGTGCAGGCGCACCCAGGCGCCGTACTGCTTAGCCAGCTCGCCCAGCGCGCCCACCAGCTGGGTCATGTGGGTCTTGATCGGCTTGCCGTTCCAGAAGCCGGTGCGGAACTTCACGTCCACGCCGTAGGCGCTGGTGTCCTGCGAGATCACCAGCAGCTCCTTGACGCCGGCCTTGAACAGGTTCTCGGCTTCCAGCATGACGTCGGCGATTGGGCGCGACACCAGGTCGCCGCGCATGGACGGGATGATGCAGAAGCTGCAGCGATGGTTGCAGCCCTCGGAAATCTTCAGGTAGGCGAAATGCTTGGGCGTGAGCTTCACGCCCTGCGGCGGCACCAGGTCGATGAAGGGCTCGTGCGGCTTGGGCAGGTGCTTGTGCACCGCCTGCATCACCTCACCCACCGCATGCGGGCCGGTCACCTCCAGCACTTTGGGATGGATTTTCTGAATGATGTCGTCACCGTCGGCGTCCTTCTTGGCGCCCAGGCAGCCGGTCACGATCACTTTGCCGTTTTCGTTCAGCGCTTCGCCGATGGCGTCCAGCGACTCCTGCACCGCGGCATCGATGAAGCCGCAGGTGTTCACGATCACCAGGTCGGCGCCGTCATAGGACTTGGCGGTGTCATAGCCTTCGGCGCGCAACTGGGTCAGGATCTGCTCGGAATCGACCAGCGCCTTGGGGCAGCCGAGGGAGACAAAACCGACCTTGGGCAGGACCGGGGCGTTGGAAGAGGATGAATTGGACATGGCAGGCTGGCAGGAAACTGGCGAAAACGGAAAAATGCTTTAAAAATCAGGGCGATATTGTACCTCGTCCGCCCATCCCCGCCCCGCTTTGCCCGCAAATCAGGGCATGGAGATGTGCATTTGTTGCCAAAAAAGCAAACGGCCCATACGGGCCGTTGCGGATGAAGCCGGTTTGGCGCCTGCCGAATCTCCCGATCGGATCAGCAAGGCGGCGCGCCGGATCACTTTTTCTGGTCTGGCGGATTGCCGAAGGGGAAGGTGCCGAACATGTTCTTGGTCTGGCTTTGCATCTGCTCCTGCATCTGGATGAACAGGTTCTTGCTCTGCTCGATGTAGTTGCTCATCATGCCCTGCATCATCGGCCCCTGGACGTTCATGAACTGGGTCCACATCTCTGGGCTGAAGGGCTTGCCCTCGTAGAAGCCCTTGGAATTCTCGGCCAGCTTGTTCTGGATGTCGATGAAGGTCTGGATGTTCTTTTCCAGATAGTTGCCCATCATCCCCTGCATCGCGTGACCGTAGTAACGGATGATCTGCGACAGCGCCGCGCTGGAGAACATCGGCACGCCGTGCGACTCTTCTTCCAGGATGATCTGCAGCAGGATACTGCGGGTCAGGTCGTCGCCGTTCTTGGCATCGACCACAGTGAACTCTTCGTTGTCCAGCACCAGCTGCTTGACGTCGGTCAAGGTGATGTAGGAACTGGTCTGGGTATCGTAAAGACGGCGATTGGGATATTTCTTGATCAGGCGATCTGCCGAATTTTTTGCATTAGTCATCTGAAGTCCAGTCTCTCTTTTCAAGCCGCTGTCATTGGTGCGGCTATTGTTTGCAGCGATTGCGGGCCGCTTCAGTTACCACTCCCAGCCCGCAGACGTCCGGGACATTTACCTGTCCTCTCTCTTACCTCACTTGATTTTTGCTTTTTTTGATCCGGCCCGCGCTCGTCGCTCAGGCCTGATGCCGCGCCCGATCTTGCAGGGCAGCACGCCGAACATTATAGGGGGGAAAGAGTGGTAACGGGCAAAGCAATATTGCAATGCGAAGAACAAAGCTTCGCAAAAAATGCTGCAGTCGGAGCCAGGCGCCGGCACTGCAGCATTTTTTGCTGCGGGCAGACCTCCCGGTCCGCCTGCAGCCATACCGATCAACCCATGTACAGGCCGCCGTTCAGCGAGAAGTCCGAACCGGTAGCGTAGCCGCCCTCGTCCGACGCGATCCAGGCGACGATGGAAGCGATTTCTTCCGGCTCGCCCAGGCGTTTGACCGGGATGCCCGAGACGATCTTCTCCAGCACTTCCGGACGAATCGCACGCACCATGTCGGTACCGATGTAGCCGGGCGACACGGTGTTCACGGTCACGCCCTTGGTCGCCACTTCCTGCGCCAGCGCCATGGTGAAGCCGTGGATGCCGGCCTTGGCGGTGGAGTAGTTGGTCTGGCCGAACTGGCCCTTCTGGCCGTTCACCGAGGAGATGTTGATGATGCGGCCAAAACCGCGCTCGACCATGCCGTCGATGACCTGCTTGGTGACGTTGAACAGCGAGTTCAGGTTGGTGTCGATGACGGCGTCCCAGTCGGCCTTGCTCATCTTGCGGAACTGGCCGTCGCGGGTGATGCCGGCGTTGTTGACCAGCACGTCGACTTCGCCGATCTCGGCGCGCACTTTCTCGAACGCGGCCTTGGTGGACTCCCAGTCGGACACGTTGCCTTCCGACGCATGGATGTCGAAGCCCTGCTCGCGCATGGTCGCCAGCCATTTATCCTTGCGCGCGGAATTCGGGCCGC
The DNA here is from genome assembly GCF_017814915.1 of Herbaspirillum sp. LeCh32-8. GTDB lineage: Bacteria > Pseudomonadota > Gammaproteobacteria > Burkholderiales > Burkholderiaceae_D > Herbaspirillum. The sequence continues at coordinate 98,496 of NZ_JAGIPZ010000009.1, forward strand.
AGCCTGCCACGACGGTATACCCGTCCTTGCACAGACGCGTGCAGATGCTGGTTCCGATGCCGCCCATGCCGCCGGTCACATATGCGATACGCTTGCTCATTGTGCTGCCTCCTAGTGTGGATGGTTATTGGGGTACTGCATGTCTCCCCTCTCTCGCGTTTGCTCTGCGTCCGCATTTGCCGGGCCGCCCGCGTTACCGCCGACGGCCACGAATCTGCATGATCCAACCGTTCGCTGCGGATGCGAACAGCCGTGTCATTACGCATGCGCCGTCTGCCTGCCAGCCGGCCGCATACCCTCTTTGTTGTCGCCGCCGGATCTGCGTCCGGCTCCGTTGATTGCCGGGTCGCGCTTGTCGCGACGCGGATAACTCAGATGACCTTGTCGGCCTTGACCTTGACGTAGCGCCCCGGCGCCGGCTCGATCTGCTTGTACTTCGCCGAACCCGCAGCCTTGGGCGCGGCCACCTTACGGCCGGCGTGCTTGGCCAGGAAGGCGGCCCATTCGGTCCACCAGCTTCCGGGATGCTCCTTCGCCCTGGCGAACCAGGCATCCGGATCAATTTCCAGCTTGTCGTTGATCCAGTAGTTGCGCTTGTTCTTCGAGGCCGGATTGATCACGCCCGCGATGTGGCCGGACGCGCCCAGCACGAAACGGTTGTTGGAACGCTTGGAAGCATTGATCAGCGCCACCGAGGCATAGGCCGACTTCCACGGTACGATGTGGTCGTCGCGCGAGGCGTAGATGAAGGCCGGCGCGGTGATCTTGCGCAGGTCGATCTTCTCGCCGGCCACCGTCAGCCGGCCCGGATCCTTCAGCGCGTTTTCCAGGTACATGTGGCGCAGGTAATAGCAGAACATCGGCCCCGGCAGGTTGGTGCTGTCGGCGTTCCAGTACAGCAGGTCAAAGGCGGTCGGCGCCTCACCCTTCAGGTAGTTCGATTCGACGTAGTTCCACAGCAGGTCGTTGGGCCGCAGGCTGGAGAAGGCGCTGGAGAAATCGCGCCCGGCCATCAAACCGCGCTTGCCGATCATCTGCTCGCGCATGGCCAGCTGCACTTCATCAATGTAGACATCGATGGCGCCGGTGTCGACGAAGTCCAGGAACGTGGTCAGCAAGGTCAGGCTGGAGACCGGATCCTCGCCGCGCGCTGCCAGCAAGGCCAGCGCGCAGGACAGGATAGTGCCGCCCACGCAGAAGCCCAGCGCGTTGATCTGCGGCTGCTTGCTGACCTCCTGGGCGACGTGGATGGCCTTGACCACGGCGTCGTCGACGTACTGGTCCCAGGTGGCGCCGTCCAGCGACGCATCGGCATTGCGCCAGGAAATCAGGAACACCGTGTGACCCTGTTCGACGGTATAGCGCACCAGCGAATTCTGCGGCTGCAGGTCGAGGATGTAGAACTTGTTGATGCAAGGCGGCACGATCAGCAGCGGCACCGCATGCACGGTCTTGGTCAGCGGCTTGTACTGGATCAGCTGGAACAACGCGTTCTCGTAGATCACCGAACCTTCGCTGGCGCCGACGTCGCGGCCGACCTCGAATGCGGTTTCATCGGTCTGCGAGACGTGACCCTTCTGCAGGTCGGCCACCAGTTGCGCGATGCCCTTGGTCAGGCTTTCGCCCTTAGTTTCCAGCAGCTTCTGCTGGGCCACCGGATTGGTCGCAAGAAAATTGGCGGGCGACATCGCGTCGATCATTTGCTGCACCGCAAAACGCAGCTTGTGGCGCACCTTGTCGGTGCCCTTCACTGCGTCGGCCATGGCCAGCATGAAGCGGGAGTTCAACTGGTAGGCCGCAGCCTGAAACGCGAAGTAAGGATTCTCTTGCCAAGCCGGCGCCGACAGGCGGCGATCGGTGATGGCAGGCGGCCTGGAAGCCGCCATCGCCTGCCACAATTCGGAGAATTGCTGCGCGTAATCCTGCTGCAGACGCACGACATCGGCGGGATCCAGCGACGCGCCCATGTCGCCCAGCTGTTTGGCCAGAGAGGACGGGTCGAACTGTCCCGCTCCCGGCGGCAAGCCCATGCCGGGAAACGTCTGCAGTTGCGTTGGAATCTGTTGGAATTGGGACTGGAATTGCGATTGCAGGGAGGACCAGAATTTCGGGTCGGACATCTGCGCCAGCCAAGCGGATACATCAGGAGAAGGTTGCTGCGGATTCTGCTTGTTCATGCTCGGATCTGCAATTTTCGCGTATCTTTACGGTTTGTCTCGAAGCCCCGGTCACCATGTATATCGTTGCTATCGCATGGCTCTACGTCGTCTTCATGATGTCGATCACCGAACAATCCGCGGTCGCCGGAGTGATCACGTTTCTGCTGTACGGTGTATTTCCCTTGACCATCGTTTTATACCTGATGGGTACGCCGCAACGCAAGCGGAATCGACAAAAGATGGAGAAAATGAAAGCCTCCCGCAAGGAAGAGCAGGCAAATGTCGAGCAGGGGAAATGCGAGCAAAAAAACGAAAAAAACGCCACTGACAAAACGATCGGATGACGTATCGGCAACGTGCCGCCTGCCCCGCAGAGCACCCCGACGCACCAAGCCGGTGATCGCGCAAACCCGCGCGACACCAGGTCTTGCGCGATGCATCATCGCCATTGCGGCACGTCAGTACCGACGCGCGCGCAGCACCGCGATCTCACGGTACCTTCCTTTGAGCACCGTCAGCATGTCGCGCAAGACGCGGGTTCCGCGCCAGGGCGGCGACACGTAAGCCATACGTAACTGCACGCCGCCGCCACGTAACTCGCAGTCAAGCATGCCGATCATCTGGCCATTCACATACGCATAGACATGGACCTCGTTCTGCTGTTGCAGCAGACGAGGTCCCTCGATGTTCCAGCCGCGCGCGACGCCGTAGCTATTCATCATCAATCACCTGCGATGTGCGAGGCCAGATGCAGACCGAGCAAAAGCAGCCCGGCGAAGAAACAGCGGCGGAATGTCTGCGCCTTCACGCGGCCGCGCACCCAGGTGCCGACGGCCATGCCCAGCAACGCCGGCAACAGCACCACCGCGGACGCACCGGCCACGCTGCCGCCGAAGGCGCCACCCTGCCCAAGATTGATCGCCAGCGCCGCGGTCGACACGGTGAACGACAAACCCAGGGCCTGGATCAGTTCGTCGCGTTCGAGATTGAGCGCCTGCAGGTAAGGCACGGCCGGGATCACGAACACGCCGGTCGCGGCGGTGACCAGGCCGGTGGCCAGGCCGATCACCGGCGACCACCATTTCTCCTGCCCTGCTGGCACCGAGAATTTGAACGACGCCAGGCCCGCCACCGCATAGACGACCAGCGCCGCGCCCAGCGCGATGATGGCGCGTCGCCCGCCGTCGGCGCCCATGAACCCGCTGCCGGCCAGCGTACCGATCACGATGCCAACCAGCATGCCCCACAGGCGGCGCGCCAGCGCGAGGAAGGCACCGCCGGCCAGCAGCTGCCATACGTTCGTCACCATCGAAGGCACGATCAGCAGCGCCGCCGCCTGCACCGGCGGCATCACCAGGCTCAGCAAGCCCACCGCCACGGTCGGCAAGCCCAGACCGATCACGCCCTTGACGAAGCCGGCGAGCAGGAACACCGCCAGACAAGCCGCCAGCACGGTGGCGTTCATGTCCATGAAAGAGAGAACGGTTTGCATGAGGAAATGGAAAGGAGCAGGAAAGAAAAGCGGCAACGGGTTTCAACTGACAGCAGTCTGCCAGCCATCGCGCCGCCTGAAAATGTGGAATACACTTAGCCAGCCTTCGGTTTGGACGAAGGCATGATCCCCCTACCCACCTATGAGCAACCGATTCGAGCTTTCCGACCTGCGCCTGTTCCTGGCCATTGTGGAGACCGGCAGCATCACCGCCGGCGCGGCGCGCTCGCACATGGCGCTGGCCTCGGCCAGCGCGCGCATCCGCAACATGGAAGACGCGCTGGGCGCCGCCCTGCTGGAGCGCGGCCGGCGCGGCGTGCAGACTACCGACGCCGGCCGCGCGCTGGCGCATCACGCCCGCATGATGGCCCAGCAGATGGAACAGCTGCGCGACGAGCTGGGCCAGTACGCGCAAGGCCTCAAGGGCCACATCCGCCTGCTGTGCAACACCTCCGCCATGACCGAATTCCTGCCGGAGGTGCTGGCCGAATTCCTCGCGCGCCATCCCCATACCGACATCGAACTGGAAGAAAAACTCAGCTACGAAGTGGTGCAGTCGGTGGTGGACGGCGTGGCCGACGTCGGTATCATTGCCGACTCCACCGACAGCGGGCCGCTGCAGACCTTCCCGTTCCGCCAGGACAACCTGGTCGCGGTGCTGGCCAAGCGGCATCCGCTGGCCAAGCGCAAGTCCTTGGCCTTCGGCGAACTGCTGGGCGAGGACTTTGTGGGCCTGTCCGGCGACAGCGCCCTGCAGCAGCATCTCTCCGGACACGCTACGCGCGCCGGCAAGCGCCTGCAATACCGCGTACGCCTGCGCAGCTTCGACGGCATTTGCCGCATGGTCGAACAGCAGGTCGGCGTGGCAGTGATTCCGGAGACTGCGGCGCATGCCGGCGCCGCCCACATGGACATCCGCGCCATCCCGCTGTCCGACGCCTGGAGCCGGCGCCAGCTGCTGATCTGCGTGCGCGGACTGGATGGCATGCCGGGCCACACGCGCGAGCTGATCCAGGCGCTGCAGGCGCATCCGCAGCGCCACACGGCGCGACCTGCCTGAGCGCTTGACGGCGCAAGAACGAAAAATGGCGGCCACGCTTGCGCGTGTGCCGCCATGTTGATCACGTCGATGCGGTCAGGCCGATGACCGCATCCGGATTACTTGAGCCAGACCAGCGACGCCATCCGCCCTGTCGTCTTGTCGCGCCGATATGAATAGAAACGCTCGTCGGCGACGGTGCACAAACCGCCGCCGGTTACGTCCATCACACCAATGGCGCCCAGGCGCAGGCGCGCCAGCGCGTAGATATCAGCCAGATATTTGCCTGGACGGCCTTCATAGCCCCGGAACGCCTCGCCGGCCGCGGCGTCGTGACGGAGGAAAGCCTCGCGCACCTCGGCGCCGACTTCAAAACGCTCGGCGCCGATGGCCGGGCCCAGCCAGGCCATGATGTCCTGCGCGCCGCGCGCGCGCATTGCCGCCACGGTGTTTTCCAGCACGCCGGCGGCCAGGCCGCGCCAGCCGGCATGGGCCGCGCCCACCACCTTGCCGCCGCGATCGCAGAACAGCACCGGCAGGCAATCGGCGGTCATCATCACGCACACCGCACCGGGCGTGCTGCTGACGGCGCCGTCGCCTTGCGCTTCGAGCGGCAATGCGGCGGCGTCCAGCACCGCGGTGCCATGCACCTGCGACAGCCAGGCCGGCTCCTGCGGCAGCAGGCGGCGCAGCTGCGCACGATTCTTCGCCACCAGCGCCGGATCGTCGTCCACATGGGTGCCGAGATTCAAGCCCGGGCCGCCCTTGCCGTCGCCGTATGGCGCGGGGCTGTGGCCGCCTGCGCGCAAGGTCACCAGCGCGCCAACATTGTCAGGCGCTGGCCAGTCTGGAATCAACAGCTCCATGGGCGAGCGTTCAATACTCGTCATCCTCGTCATCCATCTCGTCGGTCACGGGATCGGGCTCCTCGGACATCTCCGGCACCACCGCCAGCGCGGGGTCGATGCCGGCGCGTTGCAGCAGCTCGGCGATATCGGCCGGCAACGGTGCCTCCCACTGCCGGAACTTGCCTGAGGTCGGGTGCACCAGGCCCAGACGCGCCGCCAGCAGCGCCTGACGCGGAAACACCGAGACCAGGTGATGCTTGCCGTACAACGCATCGCCCACCAGCGAGAAGCCAAGCGATTGCAGGTGCACGCGGATCTGGTGCGTGCGCCCGGTCTCCAGGCGGCAATGCACCAGGCTGACGGGCTTGCGGTCGATCTCGCCGGTCGCCAGGCGACGGTAATGCGTCACCGCCGGCTTGGCCGTCATGCTCTGCGAGACGGCCATCTTGATACGGTCGCGCGGGTGGCGCGCCATCGGTGCATTGATCGTGCCCGACAACTGCGGCAGCCCCCACACCAGCGCCAGATATTGACGCTTCATGCTGCGCTTTTGCAACTGGCGCACCAGATCGGTCTGCGCCGCCAGGGTCTTGGCCACGACCATCAGGCCGCTGGTTTCCTTGTCCAGGCGGTGCACGATGCCAGCGCGCGGCACCTGGGCCAGCGCCGGGCAGTGATGCAGCAGGCCGTTCAACAGCGTGCCGCTCCAGTTGCCGGCGGCGGGATGCACCACCAGGCCGGCCGGCTTGTTGAGAACGATGATGGATTTGTCTTCGTGCAGGATCTCCAGTGCCATCGGTTCCGGGGCGTAGGCATGGTCTTGCGGCGCGGCCTGGGGCGCGACTTCCACCAGCTCGTCGCCCAGCATGGTCATCTTGGCCTTGGCCGGGGCGCCGTTGACGGTGACGTGACCATCCTCGATCCATTGCTGGATGCGGTTGCGGGAAAACTCGGGAATCAGGCCGGAGAGCACCTTGTCCAGCCGCTGGCCGATGGCGTCGTCGTCCAGGCGCAGCGAAATGGGCTCCAGGCCCGCTGAGGACTCTTCGGCGTCGTCCGATTCAACGGACGCGTCCTCGCCTTCGGGCAACTCGTCGTGCTCGGGCAGGTCAATCTTTACAGGCTTCTCGCCATTTGTAATCTGAGGGGGTTTCTTACGTGACATCAGCTATAATCGCCGGATTGGGCGGGTTGTATTTCGGGTAACCATGCAACCAGCCCGGACAGGCGCCCGCGCCTGATAGGCAAAAACGGTAAGCATCCAGACAAGTACACAAGAGTCATGCACAAAATCTTATTGAAGTTCATCACCGTCGGCTTCGCCCTGTCCCTCACGGCCTGCGGCCTGTTGCCAGAACAGAAAGACGAGACCGTCGGCTGGTCTGCCGCGAAATTATACTCGGAAGCCAAGGACGAACTGAACGCCGGCGGCTATGAGAAGTCGATCAAGTATTTCGAGAAGCTGGAATCGCGCTACCCGTTCGGCACCTACGCCCAGCAGGCGCAGATGGACATCGCCTACGCCTACTACCGCCAGAATGACCAGGCGCAAGGCCTGGCCGCGACGGACCGTTTCATCAAGCTGCACCCGAACCATCCCAACGTCGACTACATGTACTACCTGCGTGGCCTGATCAACTTCAATGATCGCACCAGCATCTTCGACACCTTCACCGACCAGGACAACACTGAGCGCGACCCCAAGGCAATGCGCGATGCGTTCGACTCGTTCAAGCTGCTGGCCGAACGTTTCCCCGACAGCAAGTACACGCCTGACGCCGTGGCCCGCATGAAGTACCTGGTCAACGCCATGTCGCAATACGACGTGCACGTGGCCAATTACTACTTCCGCCGCGGCGCCTATGTCTCGGCCGCCAATCGCGCCCAGGCGGCCATCAAGCAATACCCGGACGCACCGGCCAACGAAGAAGCCCTGTTCATCCTGATGCGCTCCTACGACGCGCTGGGCCAGACCAAGCTGCGTGACGACACCCAGCGCATCATCCAGGCCAACTACCCGAACAGCCCCTGGTTCACCGGCGGCCCGAAGCAAAAGGCCAAACCCTGGTGGAAGCTCTGGTAAGCCCTCGCGGCCCGACGCCACCCAACAAAAAGCCCCGCACTGTGGGGCTTTTTTATTGCCGGAATTGCATCACGCCGATCCTCCGGGCTGCCGGCTGATCACGCCTCCAGCTTACGGCGAAACACCCAGCTGCTCTCGGTCGACGCGTCTTCAGCGAAGGCGTAGCCGTCCAGGTCGAAGCCCTTGAGCTTTTCCGGCTGGCTGATGTTCTTCAGCGCCGCATAGCGCGCCATCAGGCCGCGCGCACGCTTGGCGTAGAAGGAAATGATCTTGTACTTGCCGCCCTTCCAGTCTTCGAACACCGGCGAGATCACCTTAGCCTTGAGCAACTTCGGCTTGACCACCTTGAAGTACTCCTCCGAGGCCAGGTTCACCAGCACCGGCGCCTTTTGCGACGCCAGCTCCGCGTTCAGCGCCTCGGTCACTTCATTGCCCCAGAACGCATACAGGTCCTTGCCGTGCGGATTAGCCAGCTTGGTGCCCATCTCCAGGCGGTAGGGCTGCATCAGGTCCAGCGGACGCAGCATGCCGTACAGGCCGGACAGAATGCGCACGTGATTCTGCACGAAATCGAGCTGCTTGGCATTCAAGGACGCCGCATCCAGCCCTTCGTAGACGTCACCGTTGAAGGCCAGCACCGCCTGCTTGGAATTCTTGGCGCTGAACTTGCGCGACCAGCTTGCATAACGGTTCACGTTCAACACCGCCAGCTGGTCGGAAATGCCCATGAGGCTGCCGACCTGGGCCGGCGACAATGCCTTGAGCACCTCGATCAGTTCGGCCGAGCGGGGGATGAAGGACGGCGTGGTGTGGACATCGGTAGTGGGCGCCGTGTCGTAGTCGAGCGACTTGGCGGGAGACAAAACAATCAGCATGGGATTTCATCCAATCAACAGGTTCGCGCCATGATACAGAAAGCTCGGCCATTGCGTACGCCGGCGGCACCCGCGCGCCGGGCCGATACGCGAATTTGCCAAGCAAAGACAGCGCTATTGCGACCTTTGCCGCACCCTCGCCGCTTCTACACTGTGCCGGCAAGCCATGCGGGCGCGCCCCTGCCCGCGTGGTTCGTTTGCCCACTCCATTGACACAAGGGAACCCATCATGAACTGGTTCTACGACCTGCGCATCGCGCGCAAGCTGCTGCTCACCTTCGCCGCCATCCTGGTACTGACCGCCGTCCAGGGCGTGTTTTCCATTGTGCAACTGGCCAAAGTCAACCAGGCGTCGACCGACATCGCAAGCGACTCCCTTCCAAGCATCCGCTACCCGCTGGAATCCAAGGTCGCGCTGGCGCGCATCCGCACCGTCCAGTTGCAGCATCTGTTGCCCGGCAACGAAGGCAACGTCGAGAACAACGAGAAGCTGATCGCCGGCCAAATGGCAGTGCTCAATGCAGCGCTCGACAAATATGCGCCACTGACCGACACCCCCGAAGAAAAGACTTACTTCAACGCCATCAAGACCGACCTCGCCACCTTCAACACGCTGCATCAGAAGGTGGCCGGCGACGTGCGCGCGCAAAAGATCGACGAAGCGCGCGAAGTCCTGATCAAGGAAGTCACGCCGGTCTACCTGCGCATCTTCGATACGCTGGACAAGGTGGTGCAGATCAACGTCAACGCCGCCGACGCCACCGACAAGGAAGCGCAATCGCGCTATGAAAATTCGCGCACCATGATCATGCTGATCCTGGCCTGCTGCATCGGCCTGGGCCTGGTGCTGGCGACCTGGGTCGCGCGCATCGTCTCGCGCCCGCTGCAGGACGCCATGCACGTAGCTGAGCGCGTGGCCGAGGGCGATCTCACCGTCGACATCAAACCCTCCGGACGCGACGAGACCGGCCGCCTGATGCATTCGCTCAAGGCCATGAACGACAGCCTGCAGCGCATCGTCAGCCAAGTGCGCCAAGGCACCGACACCATCAGCACCGCCTCGCGCGAGATCGCCAGCGGCAACCTTGACCTGTCCCAGCGCACCGAAGAGCAAGCCAGCTCACTGGAAGAAACCGCCTCGGCCATGGAAGAGCTGACTTCCACCGTCAAGCAGAACGCCGACAACGCGCGTCAGGCCAACCAGCTGGCCAACTCGGCCTCGGACGTCGCCGTCCAGGGCGGCAGCGTGGTCGGCCAGGTGGTCGACACCATGGGCGCCATCAACGAGTCGTCGCGCAAGATCGTGGACATCATCAGCGTGATCGACGGCATCGCTTTCCAGACCAATATCCTTGCGCTGAACGCTGCGGTGGAAGCAGCGCGCGCCGGCGAACAGGGCCGCGGCTTTGCGGTGGTGGCCTCCGAGGTGCGCTCGCTGGCGCAGCGTTCGGCCTCGGCCGCCAAGGAGATCAAGCAGCTGATCGACGACTCGGTCGCCAAGGTCGACACCGGCAGCAAGCTGGTCGAGCAGGCCGGCGCGACCATGACCGAAGTGGTCTCCAGCGTGCGTCGCGTGACCGACATCGTCGGTGAAATCACCGCCGCCAGCTCGGAGCAGAGCGACGGCATCGAACAGGTCAACATCGCCATCACCCAGATGGATGAAGTGACGCAACAGAACGCCGCGCTGGTGGAACAGGCGGCCGCCGCTGCCGGTTCACTGCAAAGCCAGGCGGAAAAGCTGGCTGAGCTGGTCAGCGTGTTCAAGCTGGATCGCCACCAGATGAACGCCAACGATGCGCCAGCCACCCGCGCCACCCCGCGCCCGGCCCCGGCGTCGATGCCGAAACCCGCCGCCAAGGCAGCGCCTGCGATCAAATCGGCAGCTGCCCAAGCGCCTGCGCTGCCGCCCAAGAAAGCGGCGTCCAAACCGGCGCCGGACAACGACGGCGATGCGTGGGAGCAATTCTGAAGCGATGTTCAGTAAAGACAGCCTCCTACGGGGGCTGTTTTCACATAGGCGGCGTTGCTGGCGTCACATCCTGCTCAAGTGCGTGGCGCGACTTGCCGATAATCAAGTTGACAGGCACTTGCCGCGCGCTTTGCGGTCAACGCAGGTGAAGACTACATTGGTATTGCAAGGCTTATCAAAAGCGCAATACCCCGATTGCAGCAGCCTGGCCATCAGGCAAGGAGGAGACCATGAAACGCGACAAAGCCCTGATGGGCGAAATCCTGAAACAGCTCGCCTCGTTCGGCACCATCTACGGCGACGTGGAAAAAATCCAGAGCGCCCTGCCAGGCCAGATTGCGCCCGAGGTCATCCTGCACCACCTGCGCCTGCTGCATGACCGCGGACTGGCGGCGGTGGACATGCATAATTTCTGGCGCGTCACCGACCAGGGGTATGATGCGCTTGAAAGCGGCGGCCTCTTCGCCGCGCAAGGCATGCCGCCGGTCGAGAACCGCGGCATCGACAACTAGATTTTTGGATTCAATGAGCCTTTCAGCAACACCCGCTTCAAACGCACGCCCTACCCCCACCACCCCGAGCGCGCCCGCCACTGGCCTGCGCCAGCGGCTGGTGCTCGACACCAACGTCTGCCTCGACCTGTTCGTCTTTCGCGACCCGCGATGGAGCGCGCTGATGCAAGCGCTGCAGGAGCGCAGCGTCGACGCCTACACGCGCGAGGATTGCCGCGCCGAATGGATGGCGGTGCTGGACTATCCGCACCTGGCGCTGCGCGTGGCCGACAAGGCCGCCCTGTGCGCCGAGTTCGACGACCTGCTGCAATGCCTGCCGTTGGCCGAGGTCAATACCTTCGGCCTGCCACTGTGCACCGACCGCGACGATCAGAAATTCCTGGAGCTGTCCCTGCAATGCCGCGCCCATGTGCTGGTGAGCAAGGACAAGGCCGTGCTCAAGCTGGGCAAGCGCACCTTGCGCCAGGGCATGTTCGCCATCGTCGCTCCGCAGCACTGGCGCATCGACGCTTTCCTGCCGGCGGGCTGAACGGCCCTGATGCGGCGTCCTGATGCAGCGCAAAAAATGCCGTCGGCGAATCCGGCTAAAATAACGGCCTTGCGAAACCATCAGGATTAGGCCCAGCAGCAATGAGCACCGCCAACATCGTCACCAAACTGCCCAACGTCGGCACCACCATCTTCACCGTCATGTCCGCGCTCGCCAGCGAAAAGGGCGCGGTCAACCTGGGCCAAGGCTTCCCGGACTTCAACTGCGATCCCTCGCTGGTGCAGGCCGTCACCAACGCCATGCAGGACGGCCTGAACCAATACCCGCCGATGGCCGGCGTGCAGGTGCTGCGCGAAGCCATCGCCGACAAGGTGGAGAAGCTTTACGGCCACCGCTACGACGCCGCCACCGAGATCACCGTGACCGCCGGCGCCACCCAGGGCATCCTGACCTCGGTGCTGTGCGCGGTGCATGCCGGCGATGAAGTGATCGTCATCGAGCCGGTGTACGACTGCTATGTACCGGCCATCGAACTGGCCGGCGGCGTCCCCGTGTTCGTGCAGATGACGGTGGACCAGCGCGGTTACAGCATCCCCTGGGACAAGGTGAAAGCGGCCGTCACGCCCAAGACCCGCATGATCATGGTCAACACCCCGCACAACCCCACCGGCAGCGTGATGAAGGCAACCGACGTCGCCGCGCTGGCCGACATCGTGCGCGGCACCGACATCCTGATCCTGTCCGACGAAGTCTACGAGCACATGGTCTACGACGGCGCCCCGCACGAATCGCTGGCGCGTCACCCCGAGCTGGCGCAACGCACCTTCATCAACTCCAGTTTCGGCAAGACCTACCACGTCACCGGCTGGAAGGTCGGCTTCGTCGCCGCGCCGGCCGCGATGACCGCGGAGTTCCGCAAGGTGCACCAGTTCAACGTATTCACCGTCAACACACCGGTGCAATACGGCCTGGCCGCCTACATGAAGGATCCGTCGCCCTACCTCGACCTGCCGTCCTTCTACCAGCACAAGCGCGACCTGTTCCGCGCCGGTTTGGCCGGCACCCGTTTCGAGCTGCTGCCTTCCGAAGGCACCTACTTCCAGTGCGTGAAGTACGGCGCCATCTCGGACCTGCCCGAGGCTGAGTTCTGCAAATGGCTGACCACCGAAATCGGCGTGGCCGCCATTCCTGTTTCGGCCTTCTACAACACCCCGCGCGAGTCGGGCATCGTGCGCTTCTGCTTCGCCAAGAAGGACGAGACCCTGCGCCTGGCGCTGGATCGCCTGGCCAAGCTCTGAACCGGTTCCCCCCGAAAAAAGGCGTCCGTGGACGCCTTTTTTTATTGCTGCGCGACGCGACGAACGACGCTGGGTCGCGGCCCGCGCCGGGACGACAGGTTGTGGGTGAACTCGACCGACCGGAGGTTCAAGCACTCTGCCCGATTGTCATCCCGGCGCAGGCCGGGACCCGGTGACGTTAGCTGACTCGGCAATCGCGCTTTGCTATCATCACCCGGCCCGACGGACCCAAGGCGCAACAAGAACAGCACAGCCCACCATGACCGCAGAACTGAAGGCCGCACGCCAGGACGCCACCCTGACCATCACCCTGTCCAACCCCGGCAGCGACAATGCGTTGGATCCGTCCATGCTGGTGGCGGCGATCGAAACACTGTCAGCCGTCGATCGCGACGAGTCGGTACGCGCCGTGGTGATCACCGGCGCCGACGGTCAGTTCTGCCGCGGCCTGGATCTACCCAAGGACATGCCCTCCCGCCTGCTGGCGCTGGAAAGCCTGCACAGCCTGATCGACCTGCTGCGCAGCTACCGCAAACCGGTGATTGCCGCAGTCGACGGCATCGTCGCCGATGCAGGCGTAGCGCTGGCCCTGGCCTGCGACCTGGTGGTGGCCACCCGGCAGGCACACTTCTCGCTCTCGCCCGCGCAGCGCGGCGTATGGGCCAACGGCGGCGTCGCCTGGTTGCTGGCGCACGCGCTGCCGCCGGCGCTGCTGGCCGAGCTGCATCTGGATGCGACGCCGATGCCGGCGCAACGCCTGCACGCGGCCGGCGCCCTCAACCGCCTCGCCGCCGACGGCCGCGCACTGGAAGAGGCGCAGGCCTGGGCCGAACGCATCGCCGCGCAAACGCCGGCGGCGCCGCAAGCGGTCGAACAGTTGAAGGAGTTGCTGCACGGCGCGCGCAGTCAATCGCTGGGGGAACATTTCAGCGGCGAGAAGCATCGCCTGGCAGCACAACGCGGCTGATTGCCGCGCATCAAGCGGGGCGAACGCATCCGGCGCTCGCCCTGCCGTCGCCTGCAGCCTGCGTTCCCTTCCGCTACACTAGCCGGGCGAAAAACAGACGGCACCGCTCCCCATCGCCACACCAGGCAGCCTTCGCAGGTGCCACTCCCCTTACAAGGACACCCATGATCGACGTCTACAGCTGGGCTACGCCCAACGGCCACAAGGTTCACATCATGCTGGAAGAATGCGGCCTGCCCTACACCGCGCACGCCATCGATATCGGCGCCGGCGACCAGTTCACGCCGGAATTCCTGAAGATCTCCCCGAACAACAAGATTCCCGCCATCGTCGACCCCGACGGTCCGGACGGCCAGCCGATCTCGCTGTTCGAGTCCGGCGCGATCCTGATCTACTTGGCGGGCAAGACCGGCCGCCTGCTCGGCAATACCGACCGCGAGAAGTACGAAGTGCTGCAATGGGTGATGTTCCAGATGGGCGGCCTCGGCCCGATGCTGGGCCAGGCGCACCACTTCCGCCTGTACGCGCCGGAACAGATCGAATACGCCGTGAACCGCTACAGCAACGAAGCCAAGCGGCTCTACCAGGTGATGGACAAGCAACTGGGCCAGCACGCCTACCTGGCCGGCGACGCATACACCATCGCCGACATCGCCTGCTTCCCGTGGACGCGCTCGCACAAGAACCAGGGCATCGCCCTGGAGGATTATCCGAACGTGAAACGCTGGTTCGACGCCATCAGCGCGCGTCCGGCCGTGCAACGCGGCGTGGCCGTGCTGGCCGACAAGCGCAAGCCGCTGCATGACGACAAGGCCAAGGAGCTGCTGTTCGGCAAGAGCCAGTACCAGAAGCGATAAAACGATGGAGAGGAAAGCCGGCGGCGAACGCCACCGGCCCTGAATCTACATGCCCGCCTGAGCAATCAGGCCGAAACGGGCGCGACCTCGAAACGGTTGCGCCCGTTTGCTTTGGCGCGATACAGCGCGTTGTCGCTTTCGCGCAGCACCGCCTCCTAGTCGGGAGAACCGGCATGCATGATGGCGATGCCGATGGACAGCGTGACGGCAATGGTCTTGTCGTCCAACACCAGCGGCCGGGCGGCGAAGCTGCGCTGCAGGCGCTCGGCAAAACCGATCGCCACCGCGGCATCGGCGTCGGCCAGGATCACCGCGAACTCCTCGCCGCCGAAGCGGCCCACGGTGTCGCTCTTGCGCAGCTGCTCGCGCAGCACGTCGGCGAAGTTCTTCAACACCAGGTCGCCCACCGCATGACCGTGGGTATCGTTGACGACCTTGAAATGATCCAGGTCGCACATCAGCACCGCCGCGCGGCCATCGACGTTGCGCAGCAGGCGGCCATGCTCCTCCTCCAGCCGCTTCATGAAATAGCGGCGGTTGGGCAGTTGGGTCAGGAAGTCGGTCAGCGCAAACTCCTGCAGCTCCAGCTCGATCGCCTTGCTTTCGCTGACATCGCTGACGAAGCCGTGCCACAGCACCGTGCCGTCGGCCAGACAGCGCGGACGTGCATGGCCGCGCAGCCAGCGCATGGCCAGGCCGGGCGGCAGCACGCGGTATTCCAGGCGCCAATGCGCGGCGCCGTCGGCGATCGCCTGCCGCGAGGCCTCATACAGCGGCACATCATCGGGGTGCATGATGGCGAGAATCAGCGAGGGATCGCCCAGCAACTGATCCGGCGACAAACCGTAAGTCTCGCGCGAGCCTTCGCTGACATAGGTGAAATAGCCCTCCTCGCCCGGCGGAACGCGTTACTGGAAGCCCATGCCCGGAATCTCGCTGGTCAGGTCGGCCAGCAGCTCGCTGCTCTTGCGCAGCTTGTCGGTAAGCTGCTTGACCTCGGTGATGTCGGTGGTGGTGCCGATCATGCGCAACGCGTTGCCCTCGCTGTCGCGCGCTACCACCTTGCCGCGGCTGCTGATCCACTTGTAGCTGCCGTCGCGGCAGAGGATGCGATGCTCGACCACATAGGTGTCGGATCTGGCCTGGAAGTGCTTGCGGATGGTCTCCTGCACATAGGCCAGGTCGTCGGGGTGCACGCGCTTGTAGGCGTCTTCGATGTGGTTGGACAGCTCCCAGTCCTCATAGCCGAGGATGGCCTTCCAGCCGCGCGAATAGTAAATTTCGCCGGTCACCGCGTTGCGGTCCCAGATACCGGTGCCGCTGCCCTCGATGGCCAGCGCCATGCGTTCGTGCGAAGGGCCGGCCGTCTCGATGGGCGGGCGGATGTGGTCAGGCGCGAGGGAACGCTCAATCGACAGCATCGCCATCGATACCGCCGCGCCGACGGTCTGGCGGTAGGCGGGATCGGCGTGCAGGCCATCGTCAGCGGCCCCCGGCGCACCGCATACCACCAGGATGCCGGCCACATCACCGGCGAAGGACCGCAGCGGCAGCATCTCGGCCACCGTCGCGCCGTGGATCGACGCCACCGCCTGGAACAGCGCCCAGAACTGCGGGGTATCGGGGGCGTCGACCTCCAGCGTCTCGATGTGTTGCACGTGCGGCGGCGCCATGCAAGGCGCGGCGCCCACGCGCATGCGGCGGGCCGAGGCGTCGAACAGGAATACGGCCAGCGAACGCGTCGGGTAGGTCTGGGAAAATCCGCCTGCGATGCGATCGAGCAAATGGTCGAGCGGCGCTCCGCGGGCGATGTAGGAAAGGGTCACATTGTTGAATGCGAGCGCCTTCTGGTGAAAAGCGGTGGTAGCTTGGCTTGCTGGGTGTTCAAACGTCATGGCATTCATGGGCAAACGCGCGGCGACGCTTGCAGCCTGCCGCGCCAGCGTCCGTCGGCAGAGCCATCCCCCATGGCGGCTGCGCCGGACGTCCTCGCGCGCGCTTTGCGCTACGCGTCGGCACCAAATTGGCGCAGTGCCGAGTTCGTCCACATTAGCATCTTCTCAACAAGCCTAGAAGGCAAATCACGTCGAGAAATCGTTGCGATGTTGTATGACAACAAATACCGTGACTATTGACGAGGATATCTCGCCAAGCCCTGCCTCAATAGCGCCGCACCAGGAATTCGGCTACGCATACAGGCTTCTCCGAGCCCTCGCATTCGACGGTGATTTCCCACGCCAGCTGGGCGCCGCCGGGGATGTCTTCCACTGTCTGCAGCACGATCACACCGCGCACGCTGCGCCCCACCGGCAGCGGCGCCGGGAAACGCACGCGATTGAGGCCATAGTTGAGCAGCATCTTCACATCCGGGCCCAGGCTGATGGCGCTGCCCAGTATCTTCGAGAGCAAGGCCAACGTCAGGAAGCCGTGCGCCACGGTACCGCCGAAGGGCAGCTCGCGCGCCGCGCGTTCGGGGTCGACGTGGATCCACTGGTGATCGCCGGTGGCATCGGCGAAACGATTGACCTGGTCCTGCGACACTTCCATCCATTCGCTGACGGCCACTTCCTGGCCGACCAGCGCTTTCAACTCTTCCAGCGTAGCGATTTCGCGCATCCTGCTTCCTTGTCCTTGCCTTGTCTTTGTTTTGTCGCCGGCCTTGGCCAACTCGTCAGGCGTCTTTCGACACCACCCGGTTGCGGCCCTGCTGCTTGGCCTGATAGAGGCGGCGGTCCGCCATTTCGATCAATTCGCTGGGCTCCTGTTCCTCGCCCGGCACCAGGCAGCCGGCGCCGATGCTGACCGTCAGCCACTGGCTGGCGGCCGAACGCTCGTGCATCACCTGCTGCGCCTCGACCATGCGACAGATCTTCTCGCCGATGGCGTAAGCGCCGTCCAGCGCGGTGCGCGGCAGGATCATCGCAAACTCTTCGCCGCCGAAGCGCGCCGACAGATCGGCCGGGCGCATGATGCTGCCTTCCAGCGCCTGCGCCACCTGCTTGAGCACCGCATCGCCGGCCACGTGGCCGTAGGTGTCGTTATAGAGCTTGAAGTAGTCGACGTCGATCAGCAAGAGCGACAGTTCCAGCTTCTCACGCCGCGCGCGCTTCCATTCGGCGGCAAGGTAATCATCGAAATAGCGGCGGTTGGCGATGGACGTCAGGCCGTCGGTATTGGTCAGGCGCTGCAGCTCGAAGTTGGACTTCTGCAGCTGCTGCTGGCTTTCGCGCAGCGCGCGGTAGGCGGCGTCGCGCTGCAGCAGGTTGATGTAGGAGCGCGAATGGTGACGAATGCGCGCCACCAGCTCGATCACGTCCGGCAGCTTGACCATGTAGTCGTTGACGCCGCCGGCGAAGGCGTCGCGCTTGACCGTGGCGTCCTCCTTGGACGACAGCACGATGATGGGCACATCGGCCAGCGACGGCGTGGCGCGGTACTGGCGCACCAGCGTCATGCCGTCCACGCCCGGCATCACCAGGTCTTGGAGAATCACCGTGGGCCGGGTTTTTTCAGCCACGGCAACGGCCTCTTCGGCGCGGGTGCAGAAGTGGAAATCGATGTTCGGTTCGTTGAGCAGCGCGCGGCGAATAGCTTCGCCCACCATGGCCTGGTCGTCGACCAGCAGCACCATGATCTTGTAATCGTCTGCCGGCAGCGCGGGGGCGCCGGTCTGGATGTCGGTATGGACCGAGCTCATTTTTAATCCTTCAGATTGTTGCAGTCAAAATTGCCTGCAGCCGCGCCGCGATGCCCGTAACAGGGAGCACCTCGACGGCTGCATTGAGCGCCACTGCGGCCTTGGGCATGCCGTAGACCGCACAACTTTTCTGGTCCTGGGCGATGGTATGGCAGCCGCTGTCGCGCAGCGCTTTCAGGCCTGCGGCGCCATCGCGCCCCATGCCCGTCAACAGCACACCGATGGCCCGACCCGGCCAATGCTTGACGACGCTGTGGAAGAACATGTCTACCGAGGGCCGGTAGACGTCACTCGGCGAACCGCTGGCGTAGCCCAGCGTGTCGCCGCCCTTCAATACCAGATGCTTGTTGCTGCCGGCCAGCAGCACTTCCCCGCGACGCGGCTGGTCGCCCTCCGCCGCCAGGCGCACCTTGAGCAAGCACTGCTGCTGCAGCCACTCGGCCATGCCGGGGGCGAAGGCCTCATCAATGTGCTGCACGATCACCATGGCGCCGGCAAACTCGCGCGGCACCGCCTTCAAGACCATCGCCAACGCGGCCGGTCCACCGGCCGACGCGCCCACCGCCACCAGCGGCACCACGCCGTCCACCGGCGCGGCATGCGCCACGACGGCAGCAGCCTTCGGCCGCGGCGGCGGCGCCACCGCTTCGGGCGGCAGGCGGCCGAGGTTATCGATCTTCTCGATCAGGGCGGCGGCGTCACGCTTGCCGGCCGCGCCGATCAGGGCCGGCGTCTGCGTGGCGTCCAGCGCGCCGCAGCCCAGCGCCTCATAAATCTTGCCCGCGCTGGTGCCCATGTCGGAGGTCACTACCAGAATCGGGCAGGGCGTGTCCTGCATGATGCGGCGGGTCGCCTCGACGCCGTCCATCCTGGGCATCAACAGATCCATCAGCACCACGTCGGGCAGCTGCCAGGCGCACATCTGCACGGCTTCCTCGCCGTCGCGCGCAATCCAGATCAGTTCATGCCTGCCGGTCTCGGCGATCACCCGGCGCAGCACTTCCACCATCATCGGTGTGTCGTTGACGATGCCTATCCTCACGATGAAGCGTCTCCAATCAAGTCCGCGACGGCCTGCAGGAGGCTCTCGTCGTGGAAACTGCTCTTGGTGAAATAATGGTCGGCGCCGGCTTCGAGGCCGCGCTGCCGGTCTTCCTCCCGGTCCTTGTAGGACACGATCATCACCGGCAGCGACTGCAGGCTGGGCGCGCCGCGAATCAGCGTGACCAGCTCGATGCCGTCCATGCGCGGCATGTCGATGTCGGTAATGACCAGATCAAATCGTTCGGTGCGCACTGCGTTCCAGCCGTCCATGCCATCCACCGCGACGGTCACCTGGTAGCCGCGATTGGTCAGCAGCTTGCGCTCCAGTTCGCGCACGGTGAGCGAGTCGTCCACCACCAGCACCTTCTTGCGCACCTCGGCGGCAGACTGCACGCCGCCGCCCTGATGCACCGATTCCAAGCTGCCGGACGAAGTCAGCTTTTCCACCGAACGCACCATGTCGGCCACGTCCAGGATCAGCAGCGGCTCGCCGTCCTCCATCAGGGCGCCGGCCAACACATCGGGAATCTTGCCCAGGCGCGCGTCCAGCGGCTGCACCACCAGCATGCGCTCGCCCAGGAAGGCGTCCACCGCCAGGCCGTAGGTATGTTCATGATCGCCGATCACCACCACGCACACGCCGCCGTCGCGCTCGCGCCATTCCCCCTTTTGCAGGATCTGGTGCGCACTGACCAGGCCGACCTGGCGGCCGTCGTGCGTGAAGTGCTGGTAACCCTCCAGCGTCTGCAGCGCGTCGGTCTGCAGGCGCAGCGTGCGATTCACGTAGGCCAGCGGGAACGCGTACGGCTCGCCGCCGATCTCCACCAACAGGCTACGGATCACCGACAGCGTCAGCGGCAGCTGCATCAAAAAGCGCGTGCCCTGCCCCGGTTTTGTGGTGATGCGAATGGTGCCGCGCACCTGCTTGAGCATGTCGGCCACCACGTCCAGTCCGACACCGCGCCCGGAGATCTCGGTCACGGTATCGCGCAGGCTGAAGCTGGGCAGCAGCAGGAATTCCAGCAGCTCGGCCTCGGACAGGCGCGCCGCCGTCTCTTCATTGGAGAGCTTGCGCTGCACCACCGCGCGGCGTACCTGCTCCAGGTCGATGCCGCCGCCGTCGTCGGAGACTTCAATCAACAACATGCCAGCGCTGTGACGCGCCTCCAAGCGCACCAGCCCCTGCTCGGGCTTGCCGGCGGCCGCGCGCGCGGCGGCGCTTTCAATGCCATGGTCGACCGCGTTGCGCAGCAGGTGGCCGATGGGCGCATCCAGTTTTTCCAGGATGTCGCGGTCGATCTGCGTGGCGTTGCCGGAAATCTCCAGGCGAACCGGCTTGCCCAAGGCGTTGCCGACGTCGCGCACCATGCGCGCGAAACCGCCGGTGCCATCGGCGAAGGGCCGCATGCGGCAAGCCAACGCCTCGTCATACAGTCGCTGCGACAGATTCACCGAGCGGCGGTCGAACGCTTCCAGCTCGTTTAACTGGTCGCCCAGCAGGTGCTGGCCCTGCTGCATCAACGTGCGCAGCTCGGCCAGCGCGGCATGCGACAATTCGTCGGCGCTGGAGGCCGACAGCTTTTGCTGCAGCAGGTCGAGCGCCTGCATCGCCTCGCGCTGTACGCGTTTCATGCGCAGCATGCCGGCCGAGAATGGCTTCAGGCGGCGCGATTCGACCAGCGACTCGCCCGACAGGCTCAGCAATCGGTCCAGACTCTCGGCACTTACGCGCACGGCGCGCGAAGAGCTTGCCGGCAAGCCCGGGCCGGCATGCGCCGCCGGGGCCGGACTCTTGGCGTGTTCAGGTTCAGCGTGCGCAGCGACGGGCGCAGCGGCAGCCGGCTCGGCCGACACCGCCGGTGACGGCGGCGCCGAGGGCGCGCTCGCGACTGGCGCCACGGGCGCCTGCTCGGCAGCCGGTGCAGGCGTCGTCGCCCCCGGCCACGGCGGCGCTTCGCCGCCGCTCATTACCGCCGCCAGTCCCGCCATGAAGGCGGCCACCTCGGTACTGCCGGCGTGGTCGGCCCAGGCCTCGTCGCCGTCCGGCGGACTGGCGATGCGGCCCAGCAGGTCGGCGCCGCGCAGCAGCACGTCGATGTGTTTTTTCTCCAGCGCCAGCTTGCCCTGCTGGGCCAGTACGAAGCAGTCTTCCAGCACGTGCGCGATCTTCACGGCGGTGTCCAGGCCAACGATGCGGGCTGCGCCCTTGAGCGAATGGCCGGCGCGCATGCAGGCTTCCAGGTGTTCGGGCTGGGCGGGATTGTTCTCCAGCTCGAGCAGGCTGGTGTTAAGCAACTGGATCTGGCTTTCCGCCTCAAAGCGGAACAGATCCAGCATGGACATCTGGCTCAGGTCGGGCGTACTCATGTCATGCTCCGATTGAGCGCGTAGAACAGCAGGTCATGGTCGAGCAGGCCGACCTTGCGGCCGCGCCAGTCCACCAGACCGCGGGTGTACTGGGTGGCGGCGTGGGCCAGCGTGGTGGGCGTGGCGCTGAGCGCTTCGTCGTGATAGCGGTGCACGCCGGCCACTTCATCGACCGGGAACACCAGCGTCTGTCCTTCGTGCATGGCCACCAGCAGATGCTGTGCGGCGGGCTTGGCGCCGCCGTCGTCGATCTGGAACAACCGCGCCAGCGACACGCAGATGCGCAGGCCGCCGCGAATATTGAGCACGCCCAGGATGGCGCGATTGCGCTGGTGCGGCAGCGAATGGATGGCGCGCGCGCCGGCCACCTCGTTGACCACGCCGGTGGACAGCGCCAGCCATTCCTCGCCGATGCGAAACACCAGGGCGGAGTCGTCGCGAGTCAAATCCCGTACGTCCCCTTCCTGGAACGCCACCGGCGGCAGCTGCGCCTGTTCGCGCGCCAGGGCTTCGGAGGCCGAGACGCGGTCCAGCACGTACAGGACGCCGTCGGGATGCTTGTTGTCAGCCATGTGCGTTCTCCCGCGGCTTGCCCGCCTTTTCCGCACGCTCGGCGCGCTGGCGCATGGTCTGCGCGCCGGCGACGTCGCCTTGCGCCTGTAACAGCGCGGCCAGGTGCAGCAGCGCCTCGTGGTGCGCCGGCTGCAGATACACCGCCTTGCGGTAGCAGCGCTGGGCAGCAGTGACGTCGCCGCCCGCGTCCTGGATCAGTCCCATCAGATAAAAGGCATCGGCGCTGGCGCCATGCTCCCGCACGGCCTGCTCGCACAACTCGCCTGCCTGCGCGAAATCGCCCTGGTCCGCCAAGCGGCGGGCACGATCGAGCAGCAATTGAGGAACATGCACCTCGGTGGTTGCCGCGGCGGCCGGCGCGCTGCGCCGAGTCGGTGCGGCCACCGGGCGCGGCGGCACAGGCGGCGCCGAAGCCGGCGCCAGCATGATAGCCGGCAGCGGCGCAACCGCGGCGGCGGCCACCGGCCGGTCTTCCGGCAGGCGCTTGCGGAAACCGAAGGCCAGCGGGATACCCGCCGACGCCAGGCGCGGGCTGAGCATGATGCCGCCCTCGGCCGGGCCGACGAAGATATAGGCGTCGTCCTTCATCAGGTGTTCCAGCAGATCCACCACCTGCAGCTGCACTTCGCGCTCGAAGTAAATCAGCACGTTGCGGCACAGGATGAAATCGTAAGGTGCGCTGCCGCGCATGAAATCCGGCGTGAGCAGGTTGCCGGCCGAGAAGCGCACCTGCTCCTTGACGCGGTCGTCGATACGCCAGTCGCCATCCTGTACGGTGAAATAGGCATCGCGGAACGCCAGGTCGCGGCCGCGGAAGGAATTGCGGCCGTAGATGCCGTCGGCGGCGATCTCCAGCGAGCGGGTGCGGATGTCGACCGCGTCGACGCGGAACATGGATGCCGGCACGCCGGCATCGAACAAGGCCATGGCCAGCGAATACGGTTCTTCGCCGGTGGAGCACGGCAGGCTCAGGATGCGGATCTGGCCGGCCGGCATCGACGCCAGCTTTTCGCGCGCCATGCGCGCCACCGCCGACATCGCCTCGCGGTCGCGGAAGAACCAGGTCTCGGGCACCACCGCCAGCTCGGTCAGGCGCTGCAGTTCTGCGCCGGAAGTGATCAGCTCGGCCAGATAGCGTTCATCATCCTCGATCTCCAGCGCGGCCATGCGCTCGCGCACCACGCGTTCGATCAGGCTGGAACCGACGGTAGCCATGTCCAGGCCCATGGAGGCCTTGAGGGTGTCGGCGATGCGGTCGAGCGCCTTCATGCGCCCTCCTCAGGCGCCTGTGGTGCAACACCGGCGACATCGGCAATATCGGGATAGAGCAAGGCGCGGGTGGCGTCGTCCAGCAACTCATCCACCTTGACCCATTGCAGCAGGCCGTCGTGATGGTGCATCACCGGCCCCAGGTAGCGGGCCTCATCGTTGGAGATGCCGGAGTTGAGGAAATCATCGGGATCGCAACGCAGCGTGGAGGCCGCCTGCTCCAGCACCAGGCCCAGCAGCTCGGACGAACGACCGGCCGGCGCGTAGTGCACCAGCACCACGCGCGTGCTCAGCCGCAGCGCGGAAGGCTGTCCCTGGGCCAGGTGGGTCAGGTCGATCACCGGCACATGGCGGCTACCGTGGGACAGCAAGCCGCGCACCCAGGGCGGCGTGCCTGGCACCTGCTTGCATTGCGCCAGCGGCAGCACCACTGCCACGTCCGACGCCTGCAGGGCGTAACGGTCGCGGCCGATGCTAAACAGCAGGAACAGTTTCTGGGTCATGGCGATAAGGTATCCGGCGCGTTGACGGCGCTCTGGGTGCGGGTCGGGATCAGCCCGCCACCTTGAAGCGCGACACGCCGTTGCGCAGCTCGTTGGACACCACGGTCAATTCTTCGATGGCCTGGCTGGACTGCTGCAGCGACTCCACGGTCTGCTGCGCGGCCTCGGACAATTGCACCAGCGCCTGGTTGATCTGCTCGGCGCTGTTGGCCTGGGCCTGCATGCCTTCGTTGACCATCTGGAAGCGCGGCGCCAGCGCCTGCACCTGGGCGATGATCTGCGACAGCTGGCCGCCGGCGTTCTGCACTTCCTGCATGCCGCGACGCACCTGATCGGAGAACTTGTCCATGCCCATCACGCCGGCCGCCACGGCCGACTGGATTTCCTTGACCATCACTTCGATGTCGTAGGTCGCCACCGCGGTCTGGTCGGCCAGGCGGCGGATTTCAGTGGCCACCACCGAGAAGCCGCGCCCGTGTTCGCCAGCCTTCTCGGCTTCGATTGCGGCGTTCAGCGACAGCAGGTTGGTCTGGTCGGCCACCTTGGTGATGGTGGTCACCACCTGGTTGATGTTGCCGGCCTTCTCGTTCAGGATCGCCAGCTTGGCGCTGACCGAGCCGGCCGCGTCCATTACGCTCTGCATGGTGTCTTCCATGCGTGTCAGGCCGGCCTGGCCGTTGCCGGCCAGGTTGGAAGTCTGCTCGGACACGACCGACACTTCGCTCATGGTACGCACCAGATCGCGCGAAGTGGCGAAGATCTCGCGCGAGGTTGCGCCAATCTCGGTGGTGGTGGCGGCGGTCTCGGCAGCGGTAGCCTGCTGCTGCTTGGAGGTGGCGGCGATTTCGGTCACCGAGGTGGCGACCTGCGCCGAGGATTTCTGCGCCTGCCCCACCAGCGTGGTGAGGTCGTCGGTCATGCGGTTGAAGCCGGCGCCGAGATGGCCGAATTCGTCGTTGCTGTCGAGCTGCAGGCGGCGCGAGAAATCGCCGGAGCGCATGATGTCGAGGATGCCCATCAGTTTTTGCAACGGCTCGTTGATCGCGCGCATCAGGAAGAAGCCGCACACCAGCGCCGCCAGGAGCGCCGCCATCAGCGACACCAGCATGGCGAACTGGGCCGAGGTGACCGAATCGCTGATGTTGGCGGCGGCATCGTCGGCGATGGCCTTGTTCTTTTCCACCATGCGTTGGGTCAGTTGATAGGCCAAGCGCCATTGCGGGCGAATCTGTTCATTGAAGATCCTGTCGACCGCGCCTTCCTGGCTGAAGTCCATCTTCAGCACCTCGGTCACCATGGCGCGATACTTCTGGCGCGCTTCTTTGAAGTCGGTGAACAGCTTGCGGTCTTCGTCGCTGAAGACGGTTTTGTCGTAGTCTTCCTGCAGGCGGTCCAGGCGCTCGCCGTTACGACGCAGCAGCGCGATGTTGCCCTGGCGCTCGGCGTCGGTCTTGTCGATCTGGGCGATCTGTTGGCCCATCAGCAGGTTCTCGTACCAGGCAGCATTGATCATCGTGCTGTAGTAGAGGCCGGGTGTGGAATCCTTGCGCAGGCTGGTAGCGCTCTTTTCGATGCGGGACAGGTTGAAGGCCGAGATCCCGGCCATCAGCGCCATCAGAATGAGAATGAGCGTGAAGCTTCCCAGTATGCGTTGCTTGATCGTCCAGTTCTTCATGCGCAGGCTTTCTTGGTTTTGGTGTGCATTGATACGCTGAGCGTGTGCCGGCGGCCGGGTTGCACGTTCCAGGCGCTGCCGGAGCAATCATCCGGCTAGCAAATCACTGAGATTATGATCGAAACAATTCCATATGACCATCTTCCCCGCGCCCAGCCTGACATTTGCTTTTTAACAACATCTCGCCAACAGCGCCATCAATGCCTCGCCCCTAATAAAAAACGGCGTCCCGCAAGGAACGCCGTCCGATGAGCTGCCCGCTGCCGGGCTTCAAGCCGGGTCAGATCAAACCGGCATGGGCTTGTTGTCGTTGAGGTCGAGGAAGCCCTTGATCAGGCGATAGGCCTTCCAGATCCAAGCCAGCGTCCACACCAGGATGGCCAGCGGGATGCCCACTACCGTCACCCAGACCAGGCCGCCGGCGAACATCCAGAACAGATACCACCAGAACGAGCGGATCTGCCAGCGATGGTGGCTGTGCACGAAGGTGTCGCGGGCGTCGTCGCGCTTGATGTAGTTCACGATCAGCGGCAGCCACGACAGCATGCCCAGCGAGAACGCCAGGCAGATGCCGTGGAAGATATAGAGCCAGCGGGCCAGCTCCTTGGCCGATTGGGTCTTGTCGTCGAACACCAGTTCCTGGCTCATTGGGTCTCCTGTCTGTGGCAAAAGTCTGCGGCAAACATCAGCCGAGCAGATTCAAGATGCCGTCCAGACCGACAAAATTCAAGCCCACGTTGGCCTGCGCGCGCACCACCGGCTTGGCGCGGAAGGCCACCGACAGGCCGGAAATGCCCATCATCTTCAGGTCGTTGGCGCCGTCGCCCATGACGATGGCCTGCGACGGCTGCGCGCCGATCTCGCGGCACACGCGCTCCACGGTCAGGCGCTTTTCCTCGGCATTGACGATGCCGCCGACCACGCGGCCGGTCAGCTTGCCGTCCGCCACTTCCAGCGTATTGGAGTGGGTGTAGTCCAGGCCCAGGCGGGTCTTCATGCGGTCGGTGAAGAAGGTGAAGCCGCCCGACACCAAGAGCGTCTTCAGGCCGGCGGCCTGAATCGCCTTGAGCATGTGTTGCGCCCCTGGGGACAACTGCAGGCGCTCGTCGTAGACGCGCTGCAGGGCCGCGGCGTCCAGCCCCGTCAACAGCGCCACGCGGCGCGTCAGGCTTTCGTTGAATTCGATCTCGCCACGCATGGCGGCTTCGGTGATCTCGGCCACTTGCGGCTTCAGGCCCTGCATGTCGGCGATCTCGTCGATGCATTCGATGGTGATCAGGGTCGAGTCCATGTCCATCGCCACCAGCTTGAAATCGGCCAGCTTGCGCGCGGGATCGACGAAGGCGTAGTCCACCTTGGCGGCCAGGCTGGCGGCATCCACCCTCGCCTTGAGGTCGTCGCTGCTGGTGACGCCGGTCACGCGCCAGGCGTCGGCGTCGGGCACGCGGGTGTCGGCCAGCTTCTCGGCGGCGCCGCCGGCCAGTGCGGCGATGGCGTCGATGGCGGACTGGGAAACGGCGGTGCTCTTCAGGGCTTGCAGGATCAGGTTCATGTTCTTTTCTTGGTTGCTACTTTGAAAGGGTGGAATTCGTTGGCGCAACTGAGTGCTTCAGCGCCTCAGCCGCCCAGCGCCTTCATGATCGCCTTGACCTGCTGCACGCGGGCATTCAGGTCGGGCATGTTGGCGCTGATGCGCAGCTTGTCCTGGCCGTTGAGCTTGACTTGGCGATTCTTCTGCACCAGCTCGATGATGCGCATGGCGTCAATCGGCGGATTGGGCACGAACTGCATCAACGCCGCCTCGGAGTGGGCGTCGATCTTGCTGATGCCCAGCGGCTTGGCGGCGATGCGCAGGCGGTGCGTCTCGATCAGCGAACGAGCCGGCTCGGGCAGCTTGCCGAAGCGGTCGATCAGTTCTTCCTGCAACGCGTCGATGGCGTCGGCCTTCTCGCAGTTGGCGAAGCGCTTGTACAGCGACAGGCGCTCATGCACGTCGCCGCAATAGTCATTGGGCAGCAGCGCCGGCACGTGCAGGTTGATTTCGGTGGTGGACGCCAGCGGCGCGGCCAGGTCGGGCTCCTTGCCGTTCTTCAGCGCCCTGACCGCTTCGTTCAGCATGTCGGAATACATCTGGAAACCGATCTCGTGGATCTCGCCCGACTGGTGGTCGCCCAGCACCTCGCCGGCGCCGCGAATTTCCAGGTCGTGCATGGCGAGATAGAAGCCGCTGCCCAGCTCCTCCATCTGCTGGATCGCCTCCAGCCGGCGCTGCGCCTGCTTGGACAGGCCCTGCACGTCCTGCACCAGCAGGTAGGCGTAGGCCTGGTGGTGCGAGCGACCGACGCGGCCGCGCAGCTGGTGCAGCTGCGCCAGGCCGAACTTGTCGGCGCGGTGCATGATGATGGTGTTGGCGGTCGGCACGTCGATGCCGGTCTCGATGATGGTGGTGCACAGGAGGATGTTGAAGCGCTGCGCCACGAAGTCGCGCATCACCTTTTCCAGGTCGCGCTCATGCATCTGGCCGTGCGCCACGGCGATGCGCGCCTCCGGCAGCAAGGCCTCCAGCGCCGCCTTGCGGTTGGCGATGGTTTCCACCTCGTTGTGCAGGAAGTACACCTGGCCGCCGCGCTTCAATTCGCGCAGGCAGGCTTCGCGGATGGTCGATTCGCTCTCGGCGCGCACGAAGGTCTTGATCGCCAGACGCTTTTGCGGCGCGGTGGCGATCACCGAGAAATCGCGCAGGCCTTCCAGCGCCATCCCAAGCGTGCGCGGGATCGGCGTGGCGGTCAGCGTCAGCACGTCGACCTCGGCGCGCAGCGACTTCAGCGCCTCCTTCTGGCGCACGCCGAAGCGGTGTTCTTCGTCGATGATGACCAAGCCCAGGCGTGAGAACTTGACCTCGTCGGAGAGCAGCTTGTGGGTGCCGATGACGATGTCGATAGTACCGTCGCCCAGGCCCTTGATGGCTTGCGTGACTTCCTTGCCGGTGCGGAATCGCGACAGCTCGGCGATCTTCACGGGCCAGTTGGCGAAACGGTCGGCGAAGGTCTGCGCGTGCTGCTCGGCCAGCAGCGTGGTCGGCGCCAGGATCGCCACCTGCTTGCCGCCCATCACGGCGACGAAGGCCGCGCGCAGCGCCACCTCGGTCTTGCCGAAGCCGACGTCGCCGCAGATCAGGCGGTCCATCGGCTTGCCGCCGGTCATGTCCTTGATCACCGAATTGATGGCGGCGGCCTGGTCGGCGGTCTCTTCAAAACCGAAGCTGTCTGCGAAGGCTTCGTAGTCGTGCGCCGAATACTGGAAGGCATGCCCCTGGCGCAGCGCGCGGCGCGCATACAGGTTCAGCAGCTCGGCGGCCGTATCGCGCACCTGCTGCGCGGCCTTGCGCTTGGCCTTTTCCCACTGGCCCGAGCCCAGCGCATGCAGCGGCGCGTCTTCCGGCGAGGCGCCGGAGTAGCGCGAGATCACATGCAGCTGCGACACCGGCACGTAGAGCTTGGTCTCCTTGGCGTATTCCAGATGCAGGAACTCGGTCTCGCCCTCGCCCAGGTCCATGCTGATCAGGCCCATGTAGCGGCCAATGCCGTGGCTGGAGTGCACCACCGGGTCGCCGATCTTCAGCTCCGAAAGGTCGCGCACCATGTACTCGACGTCGGTGGCAGCCTGCTGCTTGCGGCTGCCGGCGCGACGGCCGGTGCCGGCGTACAGCTCGGTCTCGGTGATGAACACCAGGCCTTCGTCCTGCAGCGCAAAACCGGCGTGCAGCGGCGCCACGCCCAGCATCAGCTGTTCACCGTGGCCGCGGAAGCCCTGCCAGTCTTCGCA
Organism: Herbaspirillum sp. LeCh32-8; assembly: GCF_017814915.1. Lineage (GTDB taxonomy): Bacteria > Pseudomonadota > Gammaproteobacteria > Burkholderiales > Burkholderiaceae_D > Herbaspirillum. The sequence goes on from NZ_JAGIPZ010000009.1 coordinate 128,041, forward strand.
CAGGACCGGGTGCAGGTCGTATTCGGCGAAGTACTGCTGCAGGGTCTCGCGCCGGCCGTTGGTCTCGGCGCAGATCAGCACGCGCTTGTCGGTCTGCAGCAGGAAGGAACGCAGGTTGGCCAGCGGATCCTCGATGCGGCGGTTGACGGCGATGTTGGGCAGCGGCGCCGACACCTCGGAAGGCGCGTCGTCGCCCTTCAGGATCCAGCGCGCGTGCGGCTTCAGCAGCGTGAAGAAATCCTCGTCGTCGAGGTAGATCGCCTTGGGCTCCAGCACCGGCCGCTCGCGGTCGGCGTTGAGGAATTTCCAGCGCGACTGGGTATCGCTCCAGAAGCGCTTGATGGCCTGCTCGATATCGCCGACGGTGGCGAACATCGCGCTCTCGAGCAAATACTGGAACAGCGTCGCGGTCTCTTCGAAGAACAACGGCAGGTAATACTCGATGCCGGCCGAGGCAATGCCGTTGCCGATGTCCTTGTAGATAGCGGTGCGCGACGGGTCGCCCTCGAACACCTCGCGCCAGCGGTTGCGGAAGGCCAGCCGCGCGGCCTCGTCCATCGGGAATTCGCGCCCCGGCAGCAGGCGCACTTCCGGCACCGGATAGAGCGAGCGCTGGGTGTCGGCGTCGAAGGTGCGGATGGTTTCCACGGTGTCGCCGAACAGGTCGAGGCGGTACGGCAGCACCGACCCCATTGGGAAGATATCGATCAGGCCGCCGCGCACCGAGTATTCGCCGGGCGACATCACCTGGCCGACATGGCTGTAACCGGCCAGCGTGAGCTGCGACTTGAGCTTGCCCTCGTCGAGTTTCTCGCCCTGCTTGAAGAAGAAGGTGTAGGCCGCCAGGAATTGCGGCGGCGCCATGCGCAACAAGGCGGTGGTGGCCGGCACGATCAGCAGGTCGCATTGCCCGCTCTGCACTTCGTACAGCGTGGCCAGGCGCTCGGAGACCAGGTCCTGGTGCGGCGAGAAGGCGTCGTAGGGCAAGGTTTCCCAGTCGGGCAGCAGGTGGCAGCGCAGCTTGTCTTCATCCTTGCCGCCGTCGGGCTGGAACCACGGGATTTCGGACAGCAGGCGCTGGGCGTCGGTGGCGCCGGCCACGACCACGGCCAGCATGCGGCCTTGCTTCTTGAGCTCCAGCGCCGCTTGCGCCAGCAGCCAGGCGTCGGCCGAACCGTGCACTGCGGGAGGCACGAAACGCACGCCGGGCTTGGGAAGGGATTTTTTCAGGTCAAAGGACATCGGGTGTTGGGGATGCGGCCAATGCGGGCGTCATTGCGAACGGCATCGCAGGCGACATCACGGGTAAATCGACGCCGCTTGCCTTGAATTGGCATTAAAATTCAGCCTCTCATTATAAACGATGCCCTCGTCGCGGGCCGCCCCGGACCGCCCTCGGCAGGGGCCCGCAGACCGCAATCCCGCCCGTATGAACCAACCGGCCTCCCCTTCTTGCGCCGCGGCCGCGCCGCAACGTTTCGCCCTGATCCCGGCCGCCGGCGTCGGCGCGCGCATGGGCGCCAAGATTCCCAAGCAGTACATGACCCTGGCCGGCAAGCCCATGCTGCACCATGCGCTGGAAACCTTCGCTGCGCATCCGCGCATTGCGCGCACCTTCGTGGTGGTCAGCGCCGGCGACGGCTGGATCGACGAGCTGCTCACGCCCGAACTGGCGCAGCGCATCAGCGTGCTGCGCGTGGGCGGCGCCACACGCCAGGAAAGCGTGCTGAACGGCTTGAATGAAATGCGCGCCGCCGCCACGGTCGGCGACGACGACTGGGTGCTGGTGCATGACGCCGCGCGCCCCGGCCTGAACGCCGAACTGATCGACCGCCTGCTCGACACGCTGGCCGAGGACGCCGTCGGCGGCCTGCTGGCCCTGCCGGTGGTCGACACGCTCAAGCGCGGGGACGATGCCCAGCGTTCGCAGGAAACCGTATCCCGCGCCGGCCTGTGGGCCGCGCAAACGCCTCAGATGTTCCGCTACGCGCTGCTGCAGCGCGCACTGGGCGAAGCCGCAGCGCAGGGCCGCATCGGCGCCATCACCGACGACGCCAGCGCCATCGAAATGCTGGGCCTGCAACCGCGCCTGGTCGAGGGCAGCCCGCGCAATCTCAAGGTCACGCTGGCGCAAGACGCCGCGCTGGCCGAATTCTTCCTGAAAGGCTGAACACCATGAGCACCTCATTTCCCTTCCGCATCGGCCAGGGCTACGACTGCCACGCACTGGTCGAGGGCCGTCCGCTGATCCTGGGCGGCGTCGAGATCCCGCACAAGAAAGGCCTGCTCGGCCACTCCGACGCCGACGCGTTGCTGCACGCCATCACCGATGCCCTCTTCGGCGCGGCCGCGCTGGGCGACATCGGCCGCCACTTCCCCGACACCGACCCGCAGTTCAAGGGCGCCGATTCACGCGCGCTGCTGCGCGAAGCCGGCAAGCGCCTGGATGCCGCCGGCTATGCCGTGGGCAACGTCGACGCCACCATCATCGCCCAGCAGCCCAAGATGGCGCCGCATATCCCGACCATGGTCGCCAATGTCGCGACCGACCTGGGGATTGCCGTCGAGCAAGTGAATATCAAGGCCAAAACCAACGAAAAGCTGGGCTATCTGGGCCGTGAGGAAGGGATTGCGGCTGAGGCCGTGGTGCTCATCCACAGCAAAAACCACGCTTGAGTTAATGTCAGCGTTTGACTGGCGGTGCACCGTAGGACAATGCCTGACACGCCAGAACCCGCACCAGACAAGGGATTTGGGAGAGGTGCATGCACCATTTCTCGACAAAAATCGAAATCTAAAGCACAAGCAAAAATAATTAAATATTTAAATTGAAGTTTGCATCTGAAAATAGCTTGCATTCTCGATTTAATGAGTATAATCAGCCCGTCGTTAGGATTCGAGCTGGTAGTGCGGTCATCGCTGTCATTCCTCCCGAGTAACGATAAAGAGCCGGGCGAATAGCCCCAATCAATTAAATTTAGGAGTCCGTAATGGCAACTGGTACCGTCAAGTGGTTCAATGATGCAAAAGGTTTTGGTTTTATCACCCCCGATGAAGGCGGCGAAGATCTGTTCGCTCACTTCTCGGCTATTCAGTCGAACGGTTTCAAGTCGCTGAAGGAAAACCAACGCGTTTCCTTCGAAGTGACCACTGGCCCGAAGGGCAAGCAAGCTTCGAACATCCAGCCTGTTGCTTAATAAGCTACAGCTGAATTAAAAAAAATCCCCGACTTGTCGGGGATTTTTTTCGTCTGCAGGTTTGTACACGGTGACACTCCACGTGCGTTCATACGGAATGTCACCCGGCTGGCCGTTCATGTCATTACACCAGCTCATCCCCTCCCTTTTCCGTTGCATCAATACTTCAGGTTCAACGCCAGCACTGCCGATCGCGGCGTCCCCGGGATGTAGCGGGCCCCACTGTTATTGAGCGCAGCCACGTACTTGCGATCGGCCAGGTTGTACAGATTCAACTGCAGCGAAGCACGCGGGGTCAGCGTGTAGGCAAGCATCGCGTCGAATACCCAATACGATGGCACGCCCGACATGTTGGTGGTGGCACCCGCGGCGTTGTTCAAGCTGCGCACCATGGAGTCGACATAGCGTGCGCCGCCGCCCACCAGCAACGATGGGCTCAGCTGGTAGCTGGTCCAGCCGGTGAAGGACAAGCGCGGCGACCAGTTCAATTGCGCGCCCTGCTGCGCCGCCGAGCCGCTGGTCACCGACGTGTTGACCAGCGCCAACCCGCCGCTGACTGCCCAGGCCGGTGTGATGTTGCCGCTGGCGCCCAGTTCCACGCCCTGGGCGCGCTTGCTGCCGCTCTGCACAAACAGGGTCGAATCGGTGGCGTCCTGCTTGATCTCGTTGCTGATGTCGGTACGGAACAACGCTGCGTTCAAGGCCAGCTTGCGGTCAAATACCTCCCACTTGCTGCCCAGCTCCCAGGTTTTGGTCTGCTGCGGATCGAAGCGCGGATTATCGGCGCTGCTGGCAGAAGCTGCATTCAGACTAAATGTCGCGCCGCCGGGCGGCTGCTGTGAAGTGGCATAGGCCAGGTAGATGCTGCCGATTGGGACCGGCTTGTATAGCGCCGCCAGCTTCCAGTTGGTCAGCACGCCCGACTTGCTCGCGGTGCTGGCAGCACCGGTCGCCGTGACCGACCTGAAATCGGTACGGTACCGGTCCACACGCAAAGCCGCGCTGAACTGCCATTGCGATCCGACATCGATGCTATCGGCGAGGTAGGGAGAAATGGTGTCGGTGCTGCCCAGCGAATAGCCCCCGTTGCGCCCCAGGGTCGTCAATGGCGATTGACCAGGATTGGGGGCATAGAGATTGGCCGGCGGCAGCTGATTGCGCCCGGTGCCGTTATAGAGTTGGTTGCGCTGCTGCTCGCGGGTCAACTCGAGGCCGCCGATGACGGTGTGCTTGACCAACCCGGTGCCGAAGCTGGCGCGCAGATTGGTCTGGTTGGTCCAGATCTCGTTCTCGATATCCTTGGCTTGGCGGATCCGCTCCACCGTCCAGTTGCCGCGATTGGGGCTGGTGGTGTTGAGGCTACCGGGAGCGCCGTCGGCAAAATACGGCGCTGCCAGGATCTGGTGCTGCGTAGTCTGGCCGTAGCGCGTGGTGTTACGCAGGCTCAGGGAGGAGCCGAAATCATGATCCACGCGCAGCGTCGCCATGTCGGAGCGCACACGGTTGTAGTCCGACACCAGGCCGTAGAAATTGGCACGACCGACTTCGGGCGCCGTGCGCGCCGCGGCTGAAGAACTGTAGAAGCCTGCCAGGCCCACCGTTGGAATGCCGCCATCTGGGACATTGTCTTGCTCGATGTGGGTGTAGTACAGCTGGACGCGGGTCGGCGTGCCCAGGCCGTAGGCAATGGTCGGCGAGATTCCCCAACGGTTCTCCTGCGCATTGTGGCGGCCCGGCACGCCGCTTTGCTGTTTCATCAGGTTCAGTCGGAATGCCGATCCGGTCCCGGTGTCAATTGCGCGATTGAGATCGGCAGTGACCCGCTTCTGGTTGCCGCTGCCGTATCCCACGCTGCTGCCGAAGGCATCGGTCATCGAGGCCGACTTGCTCTCCAGGTTGATGTAGCCGGCCGCCGCGCCGCGCCCGTTGTCGGCGGCAGCCGGCCCCTTGAACACTTCGACCTGCTCGACATTGAACATGTCGCGAGTGACCGCCCCGGTATCGCGGATGTTGTCGACGAAAATGCTGCTGGCGCTGGAGACGCCGCGCATGTAGACCGCATCGCCGCTCTGCGAATTGCCGTTCTCGCCTACATTGAACGTCCCCACTCCGGGTGTATTGCGCAGGGCCTCGGTCAGGCTGGTGGCGCCGGTCTGACGCAGCAGCTCGGGCCGGATCACGGTGACAGTTTGCGGCGTGTCCAGCAGCGGCCGCACGAACTTGGGCGAACTTACCGCGTCAGCCTTGAAACTCTCGCCCCGTTCGCTCCTGACCTCAATGCGCGGCAAGGGTTGGTCGGCCTCCTGCGCCACGGCCAGCGGCTGTAGGGACAGCGCGATGGCCGAGGCGGCGATGGATGAATGAATGCGTACGGCGCGGCGGTGCTTGGTGTTGCGGATGTAGGTCATGCGTGTTCCCCGATGGATGTGTTGAAGGCAAAACACCGCTTGCGGGGAAGACGCCAGCGCCCATCCGATGGATCGGACAGGCAACGCGAAATGGGATTGAAGCGGACTGGCGGGAGGCTGGCGGGCGTCAAGTGGCGTACGTCACCCGCGCGGGAAACCTGCCGCATCGCGGTGCGGATGCGCGGCCTCCCGACGGTGAACACGCAATGTAGTCAGGCTGGCCGCCGCCGTGCACGTGCGACGACAAGATACGAACAAATCTCGCCGCATCGCCAGCGACGCGCCGAAAGGCTGTATTGCAGATCCTCAATAAATTTCAGTCTCGCCCAAAGACGCCAAAAAAAAATCCCCGCCCTCTTGCGAGAGGCGGGGATGTTCCGTGACTTGATCAGGCCGGCGTGCAGTCGGCCTGCTGCACCAATCAGATTTCTTCGTACAGCGGCAGCGTCAGGAATTCCGCGAACTGCTCGGAAGTCGACATTTCTTCGAAGATCTTGGCGGCGCGGTCGTAGGTAGCACCGTTGCCGGCCACTTCCTTCACCTTGGCCAGCTCTTCCGGGATCATCGCGCGCACCATGTCGGCGGTGACCTTGCGGCCGTCTTCCAGCTTGCCCTTGGCGCTGCGGATCCACTGCCACACCTGCGCGCGGCTGATCTCGGCGGTGGCCGCATCTTCCATCAGGTTGTGGATCGGCACGCAGCCGTTGCCGGCCAGCCAGGCGCCCAGGTAGTGGATGCCGACGTTGATGTTGTAGCGCAGCCCGGCTTCGGTGATCGGGGTCTCCGGCTGGAAGTTCAGCAGGTCGGCCGCCTTCACGTCCACGTCCGGACGCTGCTTCTCGAACTGGTTGGGCTTGTCGCCCAGCACCGCGACGAATTCCTTCATCGACGCCTCGACCAGGCCCGGGTGCGCAACCCAGCCGCCGTCGTAGCCGTCGGTGGCGTCACGACGCTTGTCGTTGATGATGCCTTGCATGGCCACGGCATTCTTCTCCGGATCGTTCTTGATCGGAATCAGCGCGCTCATGCCGCCGATGGCCGGCGCGCCGCGCTTGTGGCAGGTCTTCAGCAGCAAGAGCGCGTAGGCGCGCATGAACGGCGCGGTCATGGTGACCTTGGCGCGGTCCGCCAGGCAGAAGTCCTTGTCGTTCTTGAACTTCTTGATGCAGGAGAAGATGTAGTCCCAGCGACCGGCGTTCAGGCCCGAGCTGTGCTCGCGCAGTTCGTAGAGGATTTCTTCCATCTCGAAGGCGGCGGTGATGGTTTCGATCAGCACGGTGGCCTTGATGGTGCCCTGCGGCAGGCCAATCTCGTTTTGTGCCATCACGAAGATGTCGTTCCACAGTCGGGCTTCCAGGTGCGATTCCATCTTCGGCAGGTAGAAGTACGGACCGGCGCCGCGCGCCAGCTGCTCCTTGGCATTATGGAACAGGAACAGCGCGAAGTCGAAGATGCCGCCGGAGATACGCTTGCCGTCGATGGTGACGTGCTTCTCGTCCAGGTGCCAACCGCGCGGACGCACCACCAGGGTGGCGATCTTGTCGTTGAGCTTGTAGCTCTTGCCGTTCGATTCCAGCGAGATGGTGCGGCGGATCGCGTCGGACAGATTGATCTGGCCGCTGATCTGGTTATCCCATACCGGCGAGTTGGAATCCTCGAAGTCGGTCATGTAGCTGTCGGCGCCCGAGTTGAAGGCGTTGATGACCATCTTACGCTCGACCGGGCCGGTGATTTCCACGCGGCGGCACTTCAGCGCCTCGGGGATCGGCGCGATCTTCCAGTCGCCGGTGCGGATGGACTCGGTTTCCTTCAGGAAGTCGGGGCGCTCACCGGCGTCCAGACGCTTGACGCGCTCGACACGGGCGGCCAGCAGTTCCTGGCGGCGGCCTTCGAAGGCGCGCGAGAGTTTGGCCACCAGCGACAGGGCCTCGAAGGTCAGGACGTTTTCGTAACCCGGTTTGATTTCACCGGTGATTTCCATGCCGGCGGGCAGCTTCAGTTGCGTCATGCTGGACTCCTTAAAAGAATTGAAATGGCTTGAGCGTGCTATTCCCTATTTCAGCCCCGCGTTCGGATGAGAAGGGGTAGTGCCAGGCGCGGCGCGCCGCTCAGGGAGGCCCCCTGTGCAAGCGCCGCAACACCGCAATACCCCTTCTCATCCGAACCCTGCGGGCAGCCTCGTAACAGGGCCGCCTGCTGCGTTACTCCTTCTTGCCGTAGTTCCGCTACGTCGCGTCGTCGCGCCTTGCATTCGACCCTGTTACGAAGCTGCGCGGGGACTGAAATAGGAAATAACACGCTCACGGATTGTGCCCGATGCGCGGCCATTTACCGCATTGCATCAGGAATTTTATGTACGCAGTATATTTAAACTAAATCGATATGAGTCGAACGTTTTATCAATTTATCTTTGCGTTTTAGTCACAAGTGGCAAGATAATCGGAAATACCCGTTTTTTGGCATCGCTCAGGGGCTTTCCATGGATCAGTTCAAGCAGATTTCGACCTTCGCCGAAGTGGTCGCGCGCGGCAGCCTGTCCGCCGCGGCCCGCGCCGAAGGCATTGCGCCGGCCATGATCGGACGCCGGCTCGACGCGCTGGAAGAGCGGCTGGGCGTCAAGCTGCTCCAGCGCACCACGCGCAAGATCGCGCTGACCAACGAAGGCGCGGCCTTCCTGGAAGACTGCCAGCGCATCCTGGCCGACCTGGAAGACGCCGAATCCGCCGTCTCCGAGCGCAGCGCGCGCGCCTCCGGCGACCTGCTGATCTCCGCGCCGGCCGGTTTCGGCCGCCAGCACGTGGCGCCGCTGGTGCCCTCCTTCCTGGCCGAGCACCGCGACGTTACGCTCACCTTGAACCTGAACGACCGCATCGCCGACGTCATCGGCGAAGGCATCGATGTCGCCATCCGCATCGCCACGCTGACCGACTCCAACCTGGTCAGCGTCAAGCTGGCCGACAACCACCGCGTGATCGTCGCCGCGCCCTCCTACCTACGCCGCCACGGCACGCCGCAAACGCCCGACGACCTGGCGCGCCACAACTGCCTCACCATGAGCAGCGAGGGCAGCCAGCGCGGCTGGACGCTGAAGCAGTCGGGCAAGGTCGGCGTGCAGAAGATCGGCGGCAACATGGTCTGCAACGACGGCGAAGTACTGCACAACTGGGCGCTGGCCGGGCGCGGCCTGGCGTGGCGCTCGATGTGGGAGGTCGGCGCCGCCATCGAGGCCGGCGAGCTGATCACGGTGCTGGACAAATTCGCCGCGCCCGCGCCTTCGATCTACGCCGTGTTCGCCCAGCGCCGCCACCTGCCGCTGCGCATCCGTGCGTTTGTCGACTTCCTGCGGCACGCCTATGCGCAGCCGGATTACTGGCGGCGAGGCTCTTGATCTCTCCCGATCCTGCAACTCCCGGGTTGCGATAAATTTCGCTTGCATTTTGGTTTCCAAGGAAACTAAAATGCAATCAAACAGGTTTCCCAGGAAACCAATTTATCTGACAGGATCCCCATGACCTCAAACAAGAAGCCACTACACGCCAGCCCATTGGAAAGCCATCTCGGTTTCTGGCTGCGCTTCGTCTCCAACCACGTCTCCGCGCGCTTCGCCGCACTGGTCGAAGAGCAAGGCATCACGGTGTCCGAATGGGTGGCCCTGCGCCACCTCTTCGACAGCGACGGCGCCGCCGCCGGTGAACTGGTCGATACGCTGGGCATGACCAAGGGCGCCGTCTCCAAACTGGTCGGCCGGCTCGAGGAAAAACAGCTGCTTGCGCGCGCCGCCAGCCCGGAAGACGGCCGCGCCCAGACGTTGGCGCTCACGGCGCAAGGCCGGAAACTGGTGCCCGCCCTGGCGGAGCTGGCCGACAAGAACGACGCCCTGTTCTTCGGCCACCTGCCGGCGGAAAAGCGCGAAGAACTCATCGCCATCCTGCGCGAGATCACGCAACGGCACCAGCTGCGCGCCCTTCCCACTGAATGAACCGAGGAGAAACACCATGATGGAAAAGCACATGGCCGACGCGGCCGCCCAATGCCTGCAAGATTCCTTGTCCGGCGCAAAACACTTCGGCCAGATCGTCGCGGCCTTGCAGGAGGCGGGCATCGAATCCTACTTCGCGGACTACCGCGGAGCTTGCACCACCTACTATGCCGGCGGCCAGTCATTGGCCTTGCCCCTGCCCATGCCGGAACAGGAAATCGCCGATCGCTTCGACGCCGCCGCCGTGCAGGAGGCGATCCGCGGCGCCCAGCGCGGCGAGGTGAAGTATCCCCGCTTCAAGCAGCTGACCATGGCGGCAGGGTGCATCGGCTACATGACGTGGATCGCAGGTCGCCACGTTGCCTATTTCGGCCGCCGCGGTGAAGTGCATGTCGAACGCTTCCCGTCCTGATGCGCATGGCCGGGTAAGTATCCGGTAAGGCTCCCCGGGGGATGATCCGCTGTCCTTTCCCTTCCCCCTCGACACGGAGCCTCCATGCGCAACACGCTTTTCCGCTTCTCCCACCTGGCCTGCGCGGCCGCCCTTCTGGCGTCCGGCGCCGCCCACGCCCAGCAGGGCGCGGCCCAGCCGGCCGCCGCCGATCCCGATGCACAGGAAGGCCAGTGGGCCCTGGGCGCCGGCGTGGGCGTCGAACGCAGCCCCTACGCCGGCTACGGCAACAAGACCCGGGCGCTGCCGCTGCTTATGTACAATGGCCGCTATTTCCGCTTCGCCGGCACCACCGCCGACCTCAAGCTGGGCGCGCTGGGCCCGGTCGGCTTCACGCTGCGCGCCCGCTACGCCGACGACGGCTACGACGGCAGCGACGCCCCCATCCTGAACGGCATGGAAAAACGCAAGGGCGGCTTCTGGCTCGGCGCCAGCGCGATGTGGCGCAATCCCTGGGCCGACTTGTCGCTGGAATGGCTGGCCGACGCCTCCGGCAACAGCCACGGCCAGACCGTGAAGCTGCAGGCCGAGCACCGCTTCACCGCCGGCCGCTTCACGCTGGCGCCTTACCTGGGAGTGAACTGGATGAGCAGCGACTACGTGGACTACTACTTCGGCGTGCGCCAGAACGAGGTCACCGCCCAGCGCCGCGCCTACCAGGGCAGCTCCACCGCCAACCTGGTCGGCGGCCTGCGCACCGACTACCGCTTCACGCAATCGCAATCGATGTTCCTCGACCTGCGCATGACCCACTACGGCTCCGGCATCACCGACAGCCCGCTGGTGGACCGCAGCAACTCGCCGTCGGCGCGCATCGGCTATCTCTATCGCTTCTGACCCTGCCATCCCGCCCATGATGAACCGCATCGCCCTGCTCGAAGACCATGAGCGCATGGCCGCCCTGGTGGCCAAGGCGCTGGCAGCGGCCGGCATTGAGACCGACGTCTACGCCTCGATCTCGCAAGCCACCATCGGGCTGGAGCAGATCCGCTACCCGGCGCTGGTGGTGGACCGCAACCTGCCCGACGGCGACGGCCTGGAGCTGGTGCGCAAGCTGCGCGCGCGGCGCATCGACACGCCCTGCCTGATGCTGACCGCGCGCGACGCCCTGCACGACCGCATCAGCGGCCTGGAGGCCGGCGCCGACGACTACCTGCCCAAGCCCTTCTCGATGGAAGAGTTGGTGGCGCGGGTGCGCGCGCTGATGCGGCGCGCGCCGCATCAGCAGAGCCTGGCGCCGGAGCACGGCGACGTGCGCATCGATCCGGTGGAAAGCCGCATGGCCTGCGGCGAGGAATCGATCTCGCTGTCGCCGGCCGAGCTGCAGCTGATGCTGGTCATGGTGCGCGCCGGCGGCGCCATGGTCAGGCGCACCGCGCTGGAAGCGGCGGCCTGGGGCATCGGCGAGCCGGTCACGCCCAACGCGCTGGACGTGGCCCTGCACCGGCTGCGGCGCAAGCTCAACGGCATCGATTCGCGCCTGCAGATCGCCAACCAGCGCGGCCTGGGCTATGCCCTGAAGGAAAACCATGCCGCCTGAAGCGCCGGGCTCCACGCATGGCCGCTGGCCGTGCTCGCGCAGCCTCTCGCTGCACCTGCTGGGCGTCACCGCCATCGTGCTGGCCCTGGCCGGCGCGACAGTGGTCGGCACCATCGCCGCCGTACTGCGGTGGGGCCCCGAACTGGCGATGGACCACATGCTGGAAGTCAACGCCGGGCGCGTGATCGATGGCCTGAAGTTCGACGCCGACGGCAAGCCCTTCAAGGTGGTCATCAACAACCGGCTGGAAGCCGCCTACGAGGTGCTGAAGAAGGATTGCGTCTACCGCGTGCTGGATGCCGACGGCGCGGTGCTGCTGGCCTCCGACGACGCCGCCTCGCCCTATACCCTTCCCGGCGCCGCCTTCGATCCCTTGCAGGAGCGCCTGAGCCTGACCTTGGACGGCGAGAAGCTGCAGGTCATCACCGAAGCCTTCGAGCACGCCGGCCGCCGCATGTTCGTGCAGGTCATGCGCAGCGACCGGCTGCAGCGCATCGCGCTGGACAACAATACCCAGCGTGTGCGTTCGCTGACCATCATCGCCGCCATCGTCGGCATGGCGCTGTTCTCCGTCGTCGTCGTGATCACGCTGCACCAGCTGCTCAAGCCGCTGCGCCGGGCGGCGGCTGCGGCCTCGGTGATCGATACCGACAATCTCTCGACGCGGCTGTCGCTGCAAGACGTGCCGCGCGAACTGGCGCCGCTGTTCAATTCGGTCAACCTGGCGCTGGACCGGCTGGAAAAAGGCTACCAGCAGCAGCGCGAGTTCCTCGCCACCGCCGCCCACGAGCTGAAGACGCCGCTGGCGCTGATGCGCGGCCAGGTCGAGCTGGACGCATCCGGCGAGCGCCGGATGCTGCTGCAGGACATCGACCAGATGGCGCGCCAGGTGCACCAGCTGCTGCACCTGGCCGAAGCCAGCGAGCGCAACAACTACCGGATGCTGGACATCGATCCCTACCAGGCGCTGGCCCAGGCCGGCGCCCAGCTGGAGCGGCTGGCGCAGCGCCGCCGCGTGCGCATCGTGTTCATGGCGGCCGCAGCCAATGCGCCGGCGCTGATCCACGCCGACCCGGGCGCGCTGTCGGTGCTGTCGAAGAACCTGCTGGAGAACGCCATCCACCACAGCCCCGAAGGCGGCGCGGTGACGATGCATGCGGATGAATATGGATTGTCGGTGCGCGACGAGGGCCTGGGCATCCCGCCCGAAGCCATGCCGCACCTGTTCGAGCGCTTCTGGCGCGGCCCGCACCGGCGCGACGACGGCGCCGGACTGGGCTTGTCTATCTGCGCCGAGATCGCCCGCGCGCACGGCTGGGAACTGCGGGCGTCCAACGCCCACCGCGGCGCCTTGTTCGAGGTGAGGTTCAAGCCGGCCACGGCTCACGCGCCGCAAACCCCGCCGCCAATCCGGCCATCGCTTCCTGAGGGCTACCAGTTGCCGTAGGTGGCCACCACGCCGCGCCACAGTGCGTCGCGCTCCTGGCCGAAGTGGTTGCCGCTGGCGTCGCCCGATGCCTCCTTGCCCACGCCCATGTGCACCATCACCAACTTGCGTTCCGGATCGACGAAGATGGCCTGGCCGTAGATGCCCAGCAAGGCGAAGCGGCGCGAACCGCCCGGCATGATCCAGGTCTGCAGGCCATAGCCGAAATAGGTGGCGCCGTGGCTGTCGACCATGGTCCCGGGCCGGAACGACGGCGGCTGGCGCGCGGCGTCGGTCATGTCGAGCAGGTGTTCACGGCTTACCACCTGGCGCCCGTTGGCCACGCCGTCATCGGCCAGCATCATGCCCAGGCGGGCATAGTCGTAGACGATGGCATTGAAGCCGCCGGCGGCGATCGGCTCGCGGTCGACCGGATTGAGCAGCCACGATGCCGTCGCCGCTGCACCGATGGGCTGCCAGATCTGTTCCCCTATCCACCGGCACAAACCCTGGCCGGTCGCCGCTTCCAGCACCAACCCCAGCACCATTGTCTGGGCCCCGGCGTAGTTGAAGCGCGCACCCTCGGGATCGGCGCGCTCGGTGACGCTGAGCGCCGCCTGCAGCGCGCCTTGCCGATGCAGCACCGCGTTGACGCGGGCGCGGTCGTCGTTGGGCGTGTAATCCTCCACGAAGCGCGCGCCCGAGGCCATGCGCATCAGATTGATCAAGCGGGTGCCGCCATACAGCGAACCCTGCAACGCCGGCAGGTAGTCTTGCGCCAGGTCGTCCAGCGAACGGATCTTGCCCTCCTCCAGCGCGCGCATGATGCCCAGCGCGACGATGGTCTTGCCCATGGAGTTGGAGAGCATGCGCATCTCCGGCGTGCGGTCGTAGTTGTAACGCTCGGCGACGATGCGGCCGTCCTTGATCACCACCACCGCGGTAGCGCGCTGGCGCTGCATGTAATCGTCAAGAGAATAGCTGCCGCCGCGGAAGCGGTAGCGGATGTCGGTCTGCGGCTCGGCCTTCTCCAATGTGCTCGGATGATCCGACGGCGGCTGCGTGCATGAAGGCGCGATGCGGTCCATCGCGCTGAAGGAGCCGACGATATAGCGCTGCTGGTAAGCCTGCGCCAGGTTGGGCGCGCGCGGGTAGCCTGCATCACGCCCCAGCGCCTGTTCGTCGGGCGCTGCCATGACGCCGGTGCAGGCCGCCGCCAGCAGCGCCGGCGGCACCAGCGACACCAGGCGCCGCCATGCAGACAACACGTTGGTCCCCGAAGCGTTCTTGCGTTTCATATCTCCCCGCATGCGATGTGATCGATGTGACGCGATAGTGCCTGCGCCCTCTGACAAAGCACTGACGCGCGCCATGAAAAATGGCGCCCGCAGGCGCCATGGTTCCGGATCATCGGCAGGCTCAGTCGCGCGCGGCCAGCTGGTTGGTCGGCGTAATGTCGATCTCGCGTCGCGCCGGCTGCTCGCCCGGCTGCAGCGTGAAGATGCTGACCACGCGCGTGAGCGTGTCGGCCTGGTTCTGCATCGAGGCCGCCGCTGCGGCAGCCTCTTCCACCAGCGCGGCGTTCTGTTGCGTCACTTGGTCCATCTGGGTGATGGCATGGTTGATCTGCTCGATGCCGCTGGTCTGCTCGGCGCTGGCGGCGCTGATCTCGGCCACGATATCGGTCACGCGGCGCACGCTGGAGACCACTTCGGTCATGGTCGCGCCGGCCTGCTCGACCAGCTTGCTGCCGGTGTCGACCTTGGACACGGAGTCGTCGATCAGGGTCTTGATTTCTTTCGCCGCCGACGCCGAACGTTGCGCCAGCGAGCGCACCTCGGAGGCCACCACCGCAAAGCCGCGGCCCTGTTCGCCGGCGCGCGCTGCTTCCACCGCCGCGTTCAGCGCCAGGATGTTGGTCTGGAACGCAATGCCGTCGATCACGCTGATGATGTCGACGATCTTGCGCGACGACTCGTTGATGGCGCCCATGGTATCGACCACCTGGCTCACCACGCCGCCGCCCTGCTCGGCCACCTCAGAGGCGGACACCGCCAGCTGGCTGGCCTGGCGCGCGTTGTCGGCATTCTGGCGCACGGTGGAGATCAACTCTTCCATGGCCGACGCGGTCTCTTCCAGCGAACTGGCCTGCTCCTCGGTACGCGAGGACAAGTCGAGGTTGCCGGCGGCGATTTCCGCCGAGGCGGTGGTGATGGTGTCGGTGCCGCTGCGCACGTTGCTGACGATGCCGCGCAGGCTGCTATTCATGTCCTTCAAGGACTGCAGCAGCTGGCCGGTCTCATCCTTGGATTTCACCTGCACGTCGCTGGACAGATCGCCTTCGGCCACACGACGCGAGATGCTCACCGCCGTGTCCAACGGACGCGTGATGCCCACCGTCAGGTAACGCGCGCAGACCACGCCCAAGAGCAGGATCAATCCTTCCAGCACCAGGATCAGCGTGCGGCTCTTGGCGGCGATCACGTCGATCTCCTGCGCGGTCTCGTCGATCTCCTTGCGCTGCAACTCCACCAGCTCGCGCATCGCGTCCTGATAGGCATTGGAGGCCGGCACGAAGACCTTGTCCAAGATGCGCGCGGCCTCCTCGGCATTGCCGGCGGCCTTGGCCTTGTTGATCTCGTCGCGCGAGGAGAGGTAGAGCTTGCGCTGGTCGCTGATCTTCTGGAACAGCGCTTTTTCCTGCGGCGTGCTCAACAGTGCCTCGACCTTCTTCTGGTACTCGCCGGAACTCTTGGAGGAGGCTGCCGCCTCTTCGGCGAAATACGGGCCCAGCGCCGGGTCGTTGCTCTTGGCGATGGCGATGGTGCGGCGGATGCCGGCGGCCAGGTTGGAATACCAGTCGGCCATCAGGCGCTCGGTCTTCAGCGGCTCGTCCATCATCTCGCGCGTGGCGGCCGATACGTTCTCCAGGCGCCACAGGCCGATGCCGGCGATGACGATGGAGAAGGTAAGAATGAGGGCAAAGCCCAGCGTGAGGCGTTTGCCAATTTTCATGTTGCCGATGAAATTCATGTCGTAAGTCCCTGTGTCGCGCGCCTTTGCGGCGTCGCCATTTTCTTGTGTTGGTGCTGATCCTGCAGCGTCTGGTGCTTGTTATTGTTTTATCTACATTCACCTGCGCGAACATAGAGTTGCACTATGGCACGCGGCGGATGAAGGAACAAGAAAGCTAAACGAGGAACAGGCGCCCATTGCGCCCTTACTTCGCCATTGCGTCAAAAAGCCTGCAATTGGCCTGGCATGCGGGACTCAGCCGGCGGGATTGCTTGAACTTTTGCCAAGAAGCTCACCCATGGCGCGGTAAAAGCGTTCGTCGGCCAGCAAGCCGACATTGAAGCGCGACCATGGCACCTGCTCGTCAGTGTCCAGCCGGAAAATGCTACCCGGAGCCAGCACGATGTTGCGCGCCATCAGGCCTTGAGCCAGTGCCTTGGCGTCGTCGAATTGCGGAAAGCGCGCCCACAGATACATCGATTGCTGCGGCGTGCAAAAGAGCTCCGCGCCGAGCTGTTCCAGCAGGTGGCGCGCGTGATCGGTAGCATGCGTGAGGCGGTCGCGCAGACGCGCGGTGTGACGGCTGAAATGGCCGTCCGAAAGAATCACGTCCAGCGTGCGCTCGCAGTACTCGGAGCTGGAGACGTGCACCAGCATCTTGATGTCGGCCAGGTCGCTGGCGAGATCGCGGTGGCAGGCGATAAAGCCCACGCGCAAGGCCGCCGATACCGACTTCGAAAAGCTGCCGATGTAGATCGTGCGGCGCAGCTGATCCAGCGTGGAAATACGTGCGGCGGTAGCCGGCTTGAAATCGGCGAAGGCGTCGTTCTCGACGATGACGGCGTTGTAGCGTTCGGCCAGCTGCAGGATCTTGTGGGCCTTGTGCGGCGAGGTGTCGGAGGCGGTCGGATTGTGCGCCAGCGACTGCGTGAAGAACAGCGGCGGCTTGCCCGGCAGCTTCAGCTCGCGCTCCAGCGCATCGACGTCCGGCCCGTCGGCCAGGCGCGGGATGCCGACGATACGCGCGCCGGACAGCTTCAGCTTCCCGTACAGCATGTAGTAGCCGGGCTCGTCGACCAACACGCGATCGCCGGGCCGGATGAAGTTGCGGATCACGATGTCCAGCGCCTGGTTGGCGCCGTGGGTCAGCACGATCTGCCCGGTGGCCGCCTCGATGCCATGCTGCGCCAGCTTGTGCGCCAGGTGCTGGCGCAGCGGCAGGTAACCGAAGCGGCTGCCGTAGCCGAACAGCGCGCCGATGCCGGTGCGCACCACCTTCTGGTGGAACTTGTCCAGGCGCACATCGTTGAGCCACTCCAGCGGCGGAAAACCGTCACCCAGGCGCAGGTGCGCGGGATCGCTCTTCAACTGTTCGCGCATCAGCCACACCACGTCCATGGCGCGACTCAGCGAACCTTCATCGTCTTCCTGCAACTGCGGCGGCGCCGCGCACACGAAGAAGCCGGAACCGCGACGCGGCTCGACCACGCCCAGCGCGGTCAGCTCGTCGAACACGTTGACGATGGTGTTCTTGGCGCAGTCATGCCGGGTCGCCATGTCGCGTATCGACGGCAGGCGACTGCCCGGCGGATGGACGCCCTCTTCGATCTGTCGGCGTATCAGTTGCACCAGCCGCGCGGTCAGCGTGCCGCCGCTGCGGTTGGCGTGGGTTTCGGTGGCCATGGTCTCTTCCGTTGATTTTTATTGTTGCATCGCAAAGCGATTGTCCTGGGTACAGCGCTAGCACTGTTGGCAGAAACTGTACCCATTTGAATTGGTACACGCTTGCTATTCTGCTTCAAATTCAGCGCCATGAGCGCATGACGCGCTCAACAAGCATCCCGCCACATCCAACGATAAAGAGAGACCCGCACCGATGAGCAATACCGCGCCGACTTCCCCCGATTCCGCCGATTCCCGCCTGCCCGGCTTTCGCTCCTTCACGCCCGAACAACGCCTGGCCGAAGTGTCCCGCCTGGCCGGGCTCGACGCTGCAGAGCAAACCCTGATCGGCCAGCCCGGCGCGCTGCCGCTGGCCACCGCCAACGGCATGATCGAGAACGTAGTCGGCACCTTCCAGCTGCCGCTGGGCGTGGCCGGCTACTTCCAGTTGAACGGCCGCGACGTGCTGGTGCCGATGGCGGTGGAAGAACCGTCGGTAGTGGCCGCCGCCTCCTTCATGGCCAAGCTGATCCGCGACTGCGGCGGCTTCCAGACCTCCAGCAGCGCGCCGCTGATGCGCGCCCAGATCCAGTTGATCGGCGTCACCGATCCGCACGGCGCGCGCCTGGCCATCCTGAAGGAAAAACAGGCCATCCTCGACATCGCCAACAGCCGCGACCAGTTGTTGAACAAACTGGGCGGCGGTTGCCGCGACATCGAAGTGCACGTCTTCCCCAACACCCGCCGCGGCGCGATGGTGGTCACGCACCTGATCGTCGACGTGCGCGACGCGATGGGCGCCAACACCGTCAACACCATGGCCGAGGCGGTGGCGCCGCATATCGAGAAGATCACCGGCGGCAAGGTGCGCCTGCGCATTCTCTCCAACCTGGCCGACCTGCGCCTGGCGCGCGCGCGCGTGAAGGTCTCGGCCAAGGTGTTGGGAACCGAGCAGTACAGCGGCGAGGAAGTCATCAACGGCATCGTCGACGCCTATGAATTTGCCGCCGTCGACCCCTACCGCGCGGCCACCCACAACAAGGGCATCATGAACGGCATCGACCCGGTGATCGTCGCCACCGGCAACGACTGGCGCGCGGTGGAAGCCGGCGCCCACGCCTACGCCAGCCGCAATGGCCACTACACCTCGCTGACGCATTGGGAAATCGCTGCCGACGGCGACCTGGTGGGCACGCTGGAAGTCCCGATGCCGGTCGGCCTGGTCGGCGGCGCCACCAAGACCCACCCGGCGGCGCGCGCGGCGCTGAAGATCCTCAAGGTGCAAAGCGCCCAGGAGCTGGCCGAGGTCGCGGTCGCCGTCGGCCTGGCGCAGAACATGGCGGCGCTGCGCGCGCTGGCCACCGAAGGCATCCAGCGCGGCCACATGGCCCTGCACGCGCGCAACATCGCGCTGGCGGCCGGCGCCAACCCGGAGGAAATGGATTGGCTGGTGCAGCAGATGGTGGCCAAGCACGACGTGCGGGTGGACTACGCCGCGCAACTGCTGGCGCAAAAGCGCGCACAATAAGCCGGCCCGCACAAGACGGCAACTGATGCACCCAAGCAGCAGATGCACCCAAGCGCCGCCATCAGGCGGCCGATAAAAATCAGACAGGAGACAGCACCATGAACAAACCCACACTGCGCGGCAAGACGCCACGCCTGCTCGCAGCATCGCTGGCTGTCGCCGGCGCCCTCGCCTGCGCCGCCGGCGCCCAGGCGCAGGTGTCCAACGACACCGTGCGCATCGGCTTCATCACCGACATGTCCGGCCCCTATGCCGACACCGACGGCGCCGGCGGCCTGGAGGCGATCCGCATGGCGGTGGCCGACTACGGCGGCAAGGTGCTGGGCAAGCCGATCGAAGTGATGTCGGCCGACCACCAGAACAAGGCCGACATCGCCGCCACCCGCGCCCGCGAGTGGGCCGACGAACGCGGCCTGGACATGCTGGTGGGCGGCGTCAACTCGGCCACCGCGCTGGCGATGAACAAGGTGATGGCGGAGAAGAAGCGCGTCTACATCAACATCGGCGCCGGCAGCGCGCGCCTGACCAATGAGGAATGCACGCCCTACACCGTGCACTATGAATACGACACCGTGGCCCTGGCCAAGGGCACCGGCATGGCGGTGTTGAAGCAAGGCGGCAAGTCGTGGTATTTCCTGGAGGCCGACTACGCCTTCGGCCGCGCGCTGGCCACCGACACCGCCGCCGTGGTCAAGGCCAACGGCGGCACCGTGGTGGGCTCGGTGAAGCACCCGCTGTTCGCCTCCGACATGTCGTCCTTCCTGCTGCAGGCGCAGGCGTCGAAGGCGCAGATCCTGGGCCTGGCCAATGCCGGCGACGACACCGTCAATGCCATCAAGGCGGCCAAGGAATTCGGCATCACCAAGACCATGAAGCTGGTCGGCCTCTTGATGGTGATCAACGACATCCACGCGCTGGGCCTGGCCAACGCCGAGGGCCTGATGATGACCGACAGCTGGTACTGGGACAAGGATGAGGCCTCGCGCAAGTTTGCCAACCGCTTCTTCCTGAAGATGAAGAAGATGCCCAGCACCCACCAGGCCGCCGCCTACTCCGCCACCACCACCTACCTGAAGGCGGTGCAAGCGGCCGGCACCGACGACTCGACCAAGGTCATGGCGCAGCTGAAGAAGAGCAAGATCGACGACTTCTACAACAAGGGCTACATCCGCGCCGACGGCCGCAACATCCACGACATGTACCTCTACCAGGTGAAGTCGCCGGCCGAGTCGAAGAAGCCCTGGGACTACCTGAAGCTCCTGGAAACCATCCCGGGCGAGCAGGCGTTCACCACCGTGGCGGAGTCGAAGTGCAGCTTGCTGAAGCAATAAGGCAGTCGGCACGCTGAACAGGCGTTCATTGATACGCGACGGACGACGCTGGGTCCCTGCTTTCGCAGGGACGACACGAAAGAGGTGGCTTGAACCCACGACTGCACGATCCCCGCCCCTTTCTGTCGTTCCTGCGAAAGCAGGAACCCAGTGTCGTTCACCCAAGCCGGCACAAGCTCCCCTGACCAAAACATCGCCCGGCCTTACGATGCCGCAAGACCGAACTTGAACACCTGACGGCTCAAACCACCGCCTCCTTGTCGTTCCTGCGAAAGCAGGAACCCAGCGTCGTTAGCGATCGCCTGCACCACCACTCCCTGCGCAAACCCGCCCCGTCAGCCTTTCGTCAGCACGAAGCGCTTGCACAAGCCGCCACACCGGCATATTCTTGCAGTCCGCCGCACCGGCGCCGATCCATCTTCCATACAGATGGCCTCCGGCACAATATTCCCGGCCCTGATCCGTCACTACCGCTGCCTGCCCCGGCATGCGAATCCGCGCGAGCTCTTTCCACGCCCTCCTCCACACGGCGCGTGCGCGCATCGTCGATACAAGAAAACGCCAAGGAGTTCATTTGAACAACAAAGACAACACCACAGTTGCCTCCAAGCCAAGCAGCTTCACCCCGTACCAGAAGACCGTCGTCGGTCTGCTGGCCTTCCTGCAATTCGCCGTCATCCTCGACTTCATGCTGATGTCGCCGTTGGGCGCGATGATCATGCCCGACATGAAGATCAGCGCCCAGCAATTCGGCCTGGTGGTGTCGGCCTACGCCTTCTCGGCCGGCATCTCGGGCCTCTTGACCGCCGGCTTTGCCGACCGCTTCGACCGCAAGCGCCTGCTGCTGTTCTTCTACACCGGCTTCGTGGTCGGCACCTTGTGGTGCGGCCTGGCGCAAAGCTTTGAAAGCCTGCTGCTGGCGCGCATCGTCACCGGCCTGTTCGGCGGCGTGATCGGCTCCATCGTGCTGGCAATCTCCACCGACCTGTTCCCGCCGCACATGCGCGGACGCGTGATGGGCGTGATCCAGACCGCCTTCGCGGCCAGCCAGGTGCTGGGCATCCCGATCGGCCTGTACCTCTCCAACAACTGGAACTGGCATGTGCCCTTCATCGCCATGGCGGCGCTGGGGCTCATTGGCGGCGTCGTCGTGACGTGGAAGATGCAGCCAGTCGACGGCCACCTGACCCTGAAGCAGGAGCGCAGCGCCTTCGCCCACCTGCTGCACACCGTGACCGAGCCACGCTACCTGACCGCCTTCGCCACCACCGCGTTGCTGATGACGGGCGGCTTCATGCTGATGCCCTTCTCCAGCGCCTACCTGGTTGGCAACCTCGGCATCGACCTGCACCACCTGCCGACCGTCTACATGGTGACCGGCATCTGCACCATCGGCTTCGGCCCGTTGATCGGCCGCGCCGCGGACAAGGTCGGCAAGTTCCGCGTGTTCATGTTCGGCGCCGTGCTGTCCATCATCATGGTGCTGATCTACACCCACCTGGGCCCGGTCACCGTGCCGATGATCATCCTGGTCAACGCGGTGCTGTTCCTGGGCATCTTCTCGCGCATGATTCCGTTCCAGGCGCTGGTGTCCTCGGTGCCGGCGCAGACGCAGCGCGGCTCCTTCAACGCCATCAGCGCGTCGATCCAGCAGCTCTCCGGCGGCGTGGCCTCGGTCATCGCCGGCCACATCGTCACGCTGGGTCCGGACGGCCGCCTGGCCAACTTCGACGTGGTGGGCTTCGTGATCGTTGGCACCACGCTGGCGGCGTCGGTGCTGGTGTGGCGACTCAACCGCGACGTGCAGGCGCGTGCGGCGCAAGCCGCCGCAGCAACTGCAACCGCACCCGCAAAGAGCCACTGACCACGCACGAACGAAGATGCATCCATGAAAAAAGGCGGGCATGATGCCCGCCTTTTTCATTGCCCGCCCCGCTACGGCTAAACCGGCACATGGCAATCCAGGAAGTGCTGCACCGCGTCGAGCACCAGTGCCGGCTTTTCCCGATGCGGCACATGCCCGCACGCCTCGAACCTCAGTTGCCCTGCCACGCCGCCGCGCGCCCCCGCCAGCGCAGCGATGCGTTGCGGATGCAGCGCCGAGCCGAATTCGTCGCCATCGCCATGCATGGCCAGCAGCGGACAGCGCAAGCGTTGCAGGTCGTCATCGAGCGACCAGTGCGCGAAGTTCGGTTCGAGCCAGGTCTGGATCCACGCATCAAGCACCCACTGCGCCCTGGCGGGATCATTGCCATGGTATTTCGCCAGCCGAGCGAGCTGGGCCGGATCGGCAAAATTGTCCCGGGCCGCGCGTATGCCCTGCAGCGTGAGCGCTTCGACGAACGCCTGGGCCGACTCGGTGATGAGCGCGACGACCCGGTCGGGCAGGCGGGCCGCAGCCGCCACCGCCATGCCGCCGCCTACGCTGTGACCAAAGAGAATGACCTGCTCCAACCCCAGCTGATCCAGCAAGGGCAGCACGGAGGCATGCGCCTCCTCGGCGATGAAGCCGGGGCCCAGGCGGCCCGGATGCGCGGCCGAGTTGCCGAAACCCAGGCGGTCATAGGCGATCACGGTGCGCTGCGTCTGCAGAGACAACAGCGCGGGGAAATCCCGCCACAACTCCACCGCCCCCAAGGAATCGTGCAGCAGCACGATGGGTGCGCGTCGGTGCAATTGATCAGGCGCGGCAGGCGTCCACACGCGTGCATGCAACGGCCTGCCGCCGGCATCGGCAAACTGCCTGGCTGTCGATTCCATGAGCCTTCCCGGTGATGTGATCCCGCCATTGTGCATCAGGCGCTGACGACGGACTGTCGTCCGGATCACAATCGCTGCGCCGCAGACGGCGGCGCCGGGATCGCGCTCAGTACTTCCAGAGGATGTCCTGCAGGGCCGCGGTGTCGTTGGTCCTGGTCAACGCCAGCTGCATCAGGATGCGGGCCTTTTGCGGACTCAGGTCGGCCGCTACCAACCAGTCGAACCGGCTGTCCGGCTGTTCGCCGTCGCGCGTGACGATGCCGGCGCCGGTGCGCGAGGCGCGCACGATCTGGATGCCCTGTTGGCGCAGGCTGAACAGCGTGGAAATCAACTGCTCGGGTACACTGCCGTTGCCGGTGCCGGCATGGATGATGGCGCGCGTGCCGGCCTCGGCCAGCGCGTCGTAGGCGGTGGGCGTCACGCCGCCGTAGCTGTAGACGATATCCACGCGCGGCAGGCTCACCAGCGTATCAATGTCGAACTCGCTGCTCAGGGTGTGCGGCCGGGCCAGCTGGCGATAGAAATAGACGTTCTCATCGGTCACCAGCCCGAGCGGGCCGTACAGCGATTGCATGGTCTCCAGCTTGCCGGCGTCGCGCATGCTGACGTCGCGCGCGGAATGGATTTCATCGTTCATCACCACCAGCACGCCCTTGTTGGCGGACTCCCTATTGGCGGCCACGCGCACCGCGTTGTACAGGTTGGCCGCACCATCCGCGCTAAGAGCCGACGTCGGCCGCATCGCGCCGACCAGCACCACCGGCTTGCCGCTCCTGAGCGTCAGGTTGAGGAAGAAAGCGGTTTCTTCCAGCGTATCCACACCGTGGGTGATGACGACGCCGTGCACGTCATCCCTCCTGAGCAGGTCGGAGATGTACTTGCCCAGTTGCAGCAGGCGCGGCGCGTTGAAGTTTTCGCTGGGCACCTGAAACAGTTGCTCGCCCCGCACCTCGGCCACGTTTGCCATTTCCGGCAATGCCGCGATCAGCCGGTCAACCGGCACCGCAGCGGATTTGTAGGCCGCCGATTGCACGCTGGAGATGCTGGCCCCGGCAATGGTGCCGCCGGTGGCGACGATGACGATCTTCGGCTTGCCCGCCGCATGCCCAAGCGACGTGCAAAAACCGGTGCACACCGCCAATAGCAGGCAGGTAAGCGTCTTCAACAAACTGTATCGCATGAAAGCTCCTTGAAAAGGCTGCTTCACGCTCTCCCTGAACTCCCCACGGACGCTGCCATTGTTGTCGCAAGTGGTGAAGTGCCGCATTTTTTATCGAATCGGCAACTTGCCTATGATCACGCAGGATGCTGGATTCAATCAGCCGAACAGGCGGGAAAAAGGAAGGCGAATTGCCGCTTCGACAAACCCTCGCCCACGCGCTAGATCTGCGTGTACGCCAGCGTCGCAGGAGACGTCGGCGGCGTATAAGACAACTTGAACACCGCCACCACCTGATTGAGTTTGGCGGCTTGATCCTGCAGGGATTGCGATGCAGCCGCTGCCTCCTCCACCAAGGCCGCGTTCTGCTGCGTCACCTGGTCCATCTGCGATACGGCCTCATTGATCTGCTCAATGCCGTTGGTCTGCTCGGCGCTGGCGGCAGTAATCTCGGAAATGATGTCGGCCACGCGCTTGACGCTGTCCACAATGTTCAGCATTGTCGCGCCTGCTGACTCCACCAGCTTGCTGCCCGCATCGACCTTCTCGACCGAGGTATCGATCAAGACCTTGATCTCCTTGGCTGCTGCCGCCGCGCGCTGGGCCAGAGTTCTCACCTCCCCTGCCACCACGGCAAATCCACGTCCTTGCTCGCCTGCGCGCGCCGCCTCCACTGCCGCGTTCAAGGCAAGGATATTGGTCTGGAAAGCGATGCCGTCGATGACGCCGATGATGTCGACGATCTCGCGCGAAGACTCGGTGATCGCACTCATCGTATCCACCACCTTGGCGACGGCGGCCCCTCCTTGCGCTGCAACCACCGAGGCCGATTGCGCAAGCTGTTTGGCCTGCACCGCGTTATCGGCGTTCTGCTTGACCGTCGCGGTCAGCTGCTCCATCGAGGAGGCTGTCTCTTCCAATGAGCTGGCCTGCTGTTCCGTGCGCGAGGACAAATCAAGATTGCCCGTCGCAATCTGGCTGGATGCGGAAGAAATGACCTCGGTGCCGCCGCGCACCTCGGAAACAATACCGATCAGTCCCTGGTTCATCTTCTGCAAGGCCTGCAGCAACGCTCCGGTCTCGTCCCTGGACTTCACCTCGATGTTGCTGGTCAGGTCACCGTCGGCGACCGTTTGCGCAATGCGCACCGCGTGCGCAATCGGGCGCGTGATGGAGCGAGTCAACACCATACCGAGCAAGAGGCCCGCGCAAGCGCTGCTGATCACCAAAATCAGCATGTACAGCCGGCTCGACTCGTACAATTCGGTGGTGAGCCGGTCAGCCTCGGCGCCGTTCCTCTCCTTGACCTTGCTCAGGTCGGTGATCAGATCGTCGACCGCATCCCCCTTCCGACTGAGCTCACCGAAGAAGTACGGTGCCAGGGGATGCGGCTCGTGCAGGCCGTCCTGCGTGATTTTTCCCGCAAAACCGCTGACCAGTGCATCGTACTCGGCGTACTTCTTGTCGAAGTCAGCCATCAGTCTTTTCCCGGCATCGGTATAGAACAACGGCCGGGCCATGTCGGCATTGGCCTTCAACTCCTTCCTGGCCTTCTCCATCAGCGTCAGGAATTCCTTGCGTTCCTTCTGGCTCGACGCCAGCAAGGCGTTGCTCATGGCACGTCCGACGTAGATCAGATCGATATTGGCCTCCTTGATATACGACAGTCCCAGCAACTCGCGCTGATACAACTCCGACGCCTTGTCGTTGATGGCGCTCATGTTCTTGATGCCGACGACGCCGACCAGCGCGGTAAGAATTGCCAGCGCCAGAAAACCCAGGAGCAAGCGGCTTCCGATCTTCATATTGTCAAGCATGTTTTGTTCCCCAATCCGGTTCGCGAACCGATAGCCGCAAGCCGGGAAATTCGGCCTGAGCGTGCATGCGCCAGGCCTGCCGGCGCCACTGACGTTTTCAGATTTGTTGGCGCAGCCGCTTGCTTGTGGCGTCGTGATCCGTGGAAGTCAAACTATAGGGCCGACATGCACCATCAATCCATGCCGCAGAGTGACGCGATGCAACCGCACCGGTGACGGGCATGCTCTGAAAATGCGCGCATGACGCTGCTAACGACGGCAGCGACGTCCTTGGCGGACAGAGGGTTTTTGCAACAGGATCGGATCGCATGAAAGCTCCTTGGGACATGCGGTTCTCGTCCTCCCCGAGTTCCCCGCCGGCGCCGCGATCGATATTGTGGTTGTGAAGTCGCCCTCCGTATGGAATACGGCGACATGTCTATCATCGCGCGGAGCATGGGATTCAATCAGCCGAACAGATGCGCAAATCGCCCCCGATTCGCCTCCTCTGGCCGACGTGGCATGAGAACACGGGCATCTGCCGATCTGTTCGCGGTCGCGGCCATACGCAGCAAGCCGGCGCGCGATGGCGTCGCCACAAAAGAAAAGGCGCACCCGAAGGTGCGCCTTAATTGCATTCAAGAGGTATGTCTCCCCCTTAATATACCCGACACGCTGTCAGCGTTTGCGACGTGCGAGCCGGTGTATCCGACTGGCGCATACGCTGATGCATGCTGCTTCGCCATCAGTGATGCGCGCCGCCACCAAGGTAGGCGGCTTGCACCGCCGGGTCGTTTTGCAACTTGTCGGCGGGGCCATGTACAGAGATCTTGCCATTCTCCAACACATAGCCGTAATCTGCAACATTCAGTGCAGCGGCGGCGAATTGCTCAACAAGCAACATCGTCACGCCCTGCTCCTTCAGGCGCAAGATGATGCGGAAGACTTCTTCCACCAGGATGGGCGCCAGGCCCATCGACGGTTCATCGAGCAGGATCACTTCCGGGTTCAGCATTACGGCGCGCGCCATGGCCAGCATCTGCTGTTCGCCGCCGGAGAGCGTGCCGGCCAGCTGGGTCTGGCGCTCCTTCAGTCGCGGGAACAATTCCAGCGCGCGTTCGAGATCATGGGCGATGTCGCCCTTGGGACGCGCGCGGGTAAAGCGCGGGAAGGCGCCCAGCAGCAGGTTGTCGGTGACGCTCATGGTGGCGAACACGCGCCGGCCTTCGGGCGAGTGCGCCAGGCCGAAGCGCGCGATCTTGTGCGAGTCCAGGCCGGTAATGTTCTTGCCGTCGAGGGTGACTTCACCGCCTTTCGGTTTGATCATGCCGGAGATGGCGCGCATGGTGGTGGTCTTGCCGGCGCCGTTGGAGCCGATCAGGGTCACGACCTTGCCCTTGGGGACGTCCAGCGAAATGCCATGCAGCACTTCGACCTTGCCGTAGGCGGCGTGGAGGTTGTTGATGGTCAGCATGTTCAGGCTCCCGCGCTGCTTGGTTTGTTCTCATGGGCGTCGCCCGCTCCGCCTCCCAGGTAGGCCTCGATGACCTTGGGGTCGGCCTGCACCTGGGCCGGCTTTCCTTCGGCGATCTTCTGGCCGAAGTCGAGCACGGTGACGGTGTCGCAGATCGACATGACCACGTCCATGTGGTGTTCGATCAGGATGATGGTGATGCCCGCTTCGCGGATCTTGCGGATGATGGCGACCAGCTCCTTGATGTCCGGTGCGGTCAGGCCCGCGGCCGGCTCATCCAGCAGCAGCAGGCTGGGGTTCAGGCCCAGCGCGCGGCCGATTTCCAACAGGCGCTGCTTGCCGTAGGGCAGGTTGCGCGCCTCCTCGTTGGCGAGGTCGGCCAGGCCGACGAACTCCAGGATGGCGGCGGCGCGTTCGCGCGCCTCGCGCTCTTCACGCGCATAACGCGGCGTGTGCACCATGACGTCGACCACGTTGCTGTTGAAGGTGTGGTGCAGGCCGACCAGCACGTTCTCGGTGGCGGTCATTTCGCCGAACAGCTGCACGTTCTGGAAGGTACGCGCCACACCGCCCAGGGCGATGGTGGACGGCGTGCTGCCGGAGATCTGGCGGCCGTCGTATTCCACGGCGCCGTCGGTGGGACGGTAGATGCCGGTCAGCACGTTCATCATGGTGCTCTTGCCGGAACCGTTGGGGCCGATCAGGCCGTGCACGGTGCCCTTCTTCACGTCCAGGTCGACGCGGTTCAAGGCCTTCAGGCCGCCGAACTGCATCAGGATCTGATTGACCTTCAACAGCGTCGCGCCTTCGTCCTTGACGGAGTCGGTGGTGATGACGGCGTGGTTCTTGTCGCCGGCGATCTGCTGCGCGACCGGCAGGTTCTTGGTCAGCACGCGACCGAACAGGTTGCGGCAGAAGCCGACGATGCCGTCCTGCAGGTAGTACACGACGAACAACGTCATCAGGCCGAAGATGGTCAGGCGCCAGTCGGTGATGTTCTCCAGCTGGTAGGAGAACGCCGCCATGGCGACGGTGGCCACCACCGGCACGATCACGCCGCGCGCGGTCTTGGTCTTTTTGATCACCATGAAGGCCGAGCCGACCACCACGATCACGGCCAGCACGGTCGCAATCTGGCGGAACAGTTCGATGTCCGACAGCAGGCTGGGCAGCATCACCACGATCAGCGCGCCGATCATCGAGCCGATGCGCGACTTGCGCCCGCCCATGATCACCGCCAGCAGGAACAGGATGGTCAGTTCGAAGTTGTAGGTATTGGGCGAGATGTACTCTTCCGAATACGCGTACAGCGCGCCGGACAGGCCGGCCAGCGCGGCGCTGATGATGAAGGCGTAGACCTTGTAGCGATACACCGACACGCCCATGCAGTCCGATGCGATCGGGCTGTCGCGCAGCGCCTGGAAGGCGCGGCCGAGGTTGGACTTGAGGATGCGGTGAACCACGCCCATGGCGATCACGGTGAGGATGGCGACCAGGTAGAAGAACTGGACTTCGGTCATCTTCTCGCCGCCGATCAGCGGCTTGGCGACCTTGATGCCGAGCGGGCCTTCGGTGAGGAAGGTCATCTCGTTGATCAGGATCTGGATGATGGTGCCGAAGGCCAGCGTCACCATCGCCAGGTACGGACCGGTGACGCGCAACGCGGGCAGCGCGAGGATGGCGCCGAACACGGCGGTGATGGCAATGGCCGCCGGGATAGTCACCAGGATGGGCATGCCGAGCTTGAAGAACAGCACGCCGGCCACATACGAGCCGATGCCGAACAGGCCGGCATGGCCCAGCGAGACCTGGCCGGTGTAGCCGACCACGATGTCCAGCCCGAACAGCAGGATGGCGTAGATGAGGATGGTTTCGACCAGGTGCAGGTAATACGGGTTATGCACCACCAGGGGAATGCCGGCAAGCGCGGCGATGCCCAGCAAAGAGAGCAGCAGGATTTTCTTGTTCATCGCATCAGACCTTCTTGATCGCAGTTTTGCCGAACAGGCCTGCAGGTTTCACGGCCAGCACCAGGAGCAGCAGCACCAGGCCCGGGACTTCCTTGTAGCCGGTGGAGATGTAGAAGCCGGTGACGGTCTCGGCGATGCCCAGGATCAGGCCGCCGACGATGGCGCCCATGCCCGAGGTCAGGCCGCCGATGATGGCCACCGCAAAGGCCTTCAGGCCCAGCGCCGCGCCCATGGTGGCGCCGGTCAGGGTCAGCGGCGCCACCAGCACGCCGGCGAAGGCGGCGGTGGCCGACGACAGCGCGTAGGAGAAGGTGATCACCATGCTGGTGTTGATGCCCATCAGGCCGGCGGCGTCACGGTCGTTGGAGGTGGCGACCACGGCCTTGCCGTAGATCGACTTGCGGTTGAACAGCTCGACCGCGGCCATGATCAGCAAGGCGCCGATCACCACCAGCACCTGCATCGGCTGCACGTTGGCGCCGAAGATCTGGAACGGGGTGCCGGAGATCGGCGAGGGGAACGGCAGATCGTCCTTGCCCCAGATGTTCTCGGCGACGTTCTTGAAGATGATTGCCAGCGCGATGGTGGACATGATCCAGCCGAATTCGGACTTGATCTTGATGGCCGGACGCACGCCTATCCATTCGACGAACATGCCTTGCAGCGCGCCGAAGACGAGGACGATGGGGATCATCAGCCAGTAGTTGAGGTAAGGCCCGCCGTGGATGTTGCCGACCACGGAGAGGCCGACCAGCGCGCCCAGCATCAGGGCTTCGCCCTGGCCGAAGTTCAGCGTGCCGGAAGTGGCAAAAGTGAGTTGGTAACCGAACGCGATGACGGCATAGATCATGCCGAGCGCGATGCCGGAGAAGACCAGCTGTAGCAGAATATCCATTGTGTTTCCCAAGAAGCGGCTGCCGCCGGATGGCGGAGTTGAGTTGTGCGGGCAGGCGCGACGCTGCACATGGCAGCGTCGTTACCAATACGTCAACAACTCGTGTGAAAAAGGCCAGTCCCCGGATCGCAAGGACTGGCCTCTTCGACTATCGACTACTGATCGTACGAAAGCAGTTGGTGCTTACTTGCCGAGAACGACGCGGCCGTTGCGCACTTCGCCCATCACGACGGTGGAGGCCTTGATGGCTTCGTGGTCGTCCTTGGTGAACGGCTTGTCGTAGGTGGTGACCACGCCTTCGACCTTGGTGTTCAGGCCTTCCAGTGCGGCGCGGACCTTGTCGCCGTCGGTGGTGCCGGCTTGCTTGATGGCGGCGGCCAGCAGCAGGATGGAGTCATAGCCCTGGGCGGCGGAGACGGCCGACGGCATGCGATCGATCTTGTATGCCTTTTGATAAGCTTCGATGAAGGCCTTGCGCTTGGGCGTGTTGCCGTCCTGGATGAAGGTTTGCGGCATGCGGGCGCCGTTGCCGTTCTTGCCGGAGTTGTCGATGAAGTTACCCATCGACAGCGGCCAGCTGCCGATGATGGGCACGTGCCAGTTCAGCTTTTCCATGCCGTTGGCGATCTGCGCCAGCTCGGGGCCGATGCCGTAGGTCAGCACGACTTGCGCGCCGCCCTGCTTGGATTTCAGCAGCTGGGCGGTCATGTCGACGTCCTTCAGGTTGTACTTCTCGATGGCGACCGGGGTGATCTTCTTGGCGGCCAGCGCCTTTTCCAGGTCTTCACGACCGAGCTGGCCGTAGTTGGTGGAGTCGGCCAGGATCGCGACCTTGGTGTACTTCTGCTTGTCGATCGCTTCGTCAGCCAGCATCTTGGCCTGGATCGCGTCGTTGGCCGAGGTGCGGAAGATGTAGTTGTCCTTGTCCTTCTCGAACTGCTTGGTCACCACGGTGCCGGTGGCCACGTTGGTGATCACGGGGATCTTGGCTTCCTGGTAGAAGCGCTGCGAGGCCAGCGCCACGCCGGTGTTGGCGAAGCCGACGGTGGCGACCACCTTTTCCTTGTTGATCAGTTCTTGCGCGATCTGCACGCCGCGCTCGTTCTTGGCTTCGTCGTCGCGTTCGACGATCTGCAGCTGGCGGCCCAGCACGCCGCCCTGGGCGTTGATTTCGGCCACGGCCAGCTTCACGCCGTCACGCATGGACACGCCCATGGGAGCGGAGCCGCCGGTGTAGGGACCGGAAACACCGATCTTGATGGGATCTGCGGCCTGCGACGACATTGCAAACGTCATCAATGCGGCGGCTACCAAGGCTTGGGTCTTGTATGTCATGTCTTCCTCCAGGATTTAATTGTCGGCTAGCACATCTTTTGGCGGGCTGAGCTCTTGTGGCTCCCTCCGCTCTTCTGGCGGTTGCTGCGGGAGTGTCGGGCCGATTCTGTCGCAGTTTCCTTTCGCTAAACTTACAAGCCTGTCAGGAACTGTCGCAGCGAATCGGGCAATGCGGTTGACTTTTCTTTCTTGAAATCGACCCAGACAATTTTTGCGCCGCCATCAGCATAGATGATCTGTTCGTCGTCGGCATCGCGGATGACATACGTAGTTTCCACACTCGTGCGGCCCATCTGGCCGGCGAACATCTGTACCGCAATGCTGGCCGGATACTTCATCTGGCGGCGGAAGTTGCAGTGCGCATTGACGATCACCGGCCCCTCCACCGCCGCCACCGTGGGGCCGAAGGCGGCATCCAGCCATTCGATGCGGCACTGCTCCATGAAGCGGAAATAGACGGTGTTGTTGACATGGCCCAGCGCATCCATGTCGCCCCAGCGGATGACCTGGCGCGAGACGTGCAACAGTTTTGCCTGCAACTGATCAACCTTGGTGGAGGTGGCGTGGCTGTTCATCGATGTTCCCTTTCCTGTTTGCTCTGTGTTCGATTCATCGGTGGATGTAATTTTTTTCATCTTGACGGCGGCCTGCGCCCGACATTCGGCGAGCGACCGACCAGCAATGTTTCCCGCAAGCATCGCCGGCGGCCCGTCTTGCGGATCAGACACGTCCGGTGCGTTCCGCTCGTCGGCGGATTTGCATAACATTCTGTTATCAACTCAAGCCATAACGGTATGAGTGAGGCCTGCAAAATCCAATAAAATACGCGGCATTGCCGGAAAACAC
This sequence comes from Herbaspirillum sp. LeCh32-8, assembly GCF_017814915.1. Taxonomy (GTDB): domain Bacteria; phylum Pseudomonadota; class Gammaproteobacteria; order Burkholderiales; family Burkholderiaceae_D; genus Herbaspirillum. Next base: position 160,813 of record NZ_JAGIPZ010000009.1, read on the forward strand.
ACCCGGCGCAGCTTCCGGGGCTGCGGTCGCTATTAAAAATTTCACGCACGGGCGCACAAAAAACCTACTGCCCTCTAGCGTTTCGTCGAAAAATACTGAACAATAGCACGATCGTTCGAAAATAAATGCCTCATATAACTACGGGACATCCATGACTTCATCTCAAGACTTGCTTGAACAATACGGCCCACGCGAATCAATGGAGTACGACGTGGTGGTGGTCGGCGGCGGCCCGGCCGGGCTGTCGGCGGCGATCCGCCTGAAACAGCTGGCCGCGCAGTCGGGCAAGGAAATCGGCGTGTGCGTGCTGGAAAAAGGCAGCGAAGTCGGCGCCCACATCCTGTCGGGCGCGGTGATGGATCCGCGCGCGCTGACCGAGCTGATCCCGGACTGGAAGGAGCAAGGCGCGCCGCTGACCACGCCGGTCACCGAAGACCGCTTCCTTTTTCTCTCCGCCAGCAAAGCCTATAAGACTCCGTCTTGGCTGCTGCCAGCCTGCTTCCAGAATCACGGCAACTATGTGATCTCGCTGTCCAACGTTACGCGCTGGCTGGGCCAGCAGGCCGAAGCGCTGGGCGTGGAAATCTTCCCCGGCTTCCCGGCCGCCGAAATCCTCTACAACGAGGACGGCTCGGTCAAGGGTGTCGCCACCGGCAACATGGGCATCAACAAGGAAGGCGAACCCGGTCCCGAGTTCCAGCTCGGCATGGAGCTGCACGCCAAGTACACCTTCTTCGCCGAAGGCGCGCGCGGCCACCTGGGCAAGCAACTGATCTCGAAGTACAAGCTGGATGCCGGCCGCGATCCGCAGACCTACGCCATCGGCATCAAGGAACTGTGGGAAGTGAAGCCTGAAGTGCATCAGCCGGGCCTGGTGGTGCACACCGCCGGCTGGCCGCTGGCCAACGACACCTACGGCGGCTCTTTCCTGTATCACCTCGATAACAACCAGGTGGCGGTGGGCTACGTGGTCGGCCTGGCTTACGAGAATCCGTATCTGTCCCCGTTCGAAGAGTTCCAGCGCTACAAGACCCACCCGGAGATCCGCAAGTTCTTCGAAGGCGGCAAGCGCATCTCCTACGGCGCGCGCGCGATCACCGCCGGCGGCGTGCAGTCGCTGCCCAAGCTGGTGTTCCCGGGCGGCGCGCTGCTGGGTTGCGACGCCGGCTTCCTCAATGCATCCCGCATCAAGGGCAGCCACGCGGCGATCAAGAGCGGCATGATGGCAGCCGAGTCGGCCTTCCACGCGCTGGGCGAAGAGCGCCACAACGACGAGCTGGTGGAATACATCGCCGCCTTCGAAGCCTCCTGGCTGAAGGACGAACTGCACAAGGCCCGCAACTTCAAGCCCTCGATGAGCAAGGGACTGGTGACCGGCACCATCCTGGTCGGCATCGACCAGGTGGTGTTCGGCGGCAAGGCGCCGTGGACCATGCGTCACACTCACGCCGACCATGAGTGCCTGAAGCCTGCGGCCAACTACGCGCCGATCGCCTATCCCAAGCCGGACGGCAAGCTGACCTTCGACCGCCTGTCGTCGGTGTTCATCTCCAACACCAACCACGGCGAAGACCAGCCGGCGCACCTGACGCTGAAGGACAAGAACGTGCCGGTGCAGGTCAACCTGGCGCAATATGCCGGCCCCGAGTCGCGTTACTGCCCGGCGGGCGTGTACGAGTTCGTGAAGAATGAGGACAACACCGATCGCCTGCAGATCAACGCGCAGAACTGCGTGCACTGCAAGACCTGCGACATCAAGGATCCGACGCAGAACATCGTGTGGGTGACGCCGGAAGGCGGCGGCGGGCCGAATTACTCGGGCATGTAAGGACGTTCGCGCAACGATGCGACAGACAATAAGCCACGCCGATGCGTGGCTTATTTCTTTTTGGCGGCCGTTTTGCGCGCCGGTGTCTTCCTGGGTTCGGCCGCAGCAACATCGGCAGCGGCCGGCACGGCGATCGAGGCCTTGAGGAACCACGACAGCACCGACTCGGCGGTCTTGCCGTCCACCATGTCGGGCGCGCAGCGGTGCGAGAAGCTCACCCCTTCGCACAGCGCCATCAGGCCGATGGCGATCTCGCGCGGCGGCGCGGCGGGCGCGGTGTTGGTCAGTTTGGAGAACATCTCGACGAACTCGGCGATCTGGCGATAGCGCTCCTCCAGATAACGGTTGAGCTCTGTGCGGAATTTCTCGTCGCGCAAGGCGACGATGCGCGCCTCCATCCACAACAGGCTGCACTTGTCGCCCTGGTACAAATGGGAATAGTGGCGCGCCACTTCTTCCTGCAATGCGACAGGATCGACCGCCGGGCCGCTCAGCATGCGGTGAAATTCCTGGTCGATGCCCTCGCCTTCGCGGCGCAGCAGTTCGAAGAAGAGCTGGGTCTTGTCGTCGAAGTTGGAATAGAACGCGCCGCGCGAATAGCCGGCGGCGGCGCTGATGTCTTCCACGCTGGCGAGCGGGAATCCTTTTTCCATGAATACGGTGTGGGCCGCGTCCAGCAGGCGTTCCCTGGTCTGCTCCCGGCTTTGCTCGCGGCTGAGTCGTTGGCGTGTCATGGGTCGAATTTTATCACCCATGAATTCAAATACAAGGTTGCATCTGAATTCATATACGTATTAGAATCCGAACAAATTCGAAGCAATTGCCATCGGGATTCGGAGCGCACGGCGGTCCGGACATCCACCTTCCATGAAAGGAACGTCGTGAAGCCAGCCCCCGCCCCTGCCCTATCTTCCCGTCCAAGCAGTCCACCCGGCACGCCGCGCCTGGCGCCGGTGCTGTTGTCGCTATCCCTGGCGTTCACGCTGGCGGCCTGCAGCAAGCCCGCACCGGTGGCCGAAGCGCCGCGAGAAGTCGTGGTGCTGCAGGCGCAGCAGCGCAACGGCGCGCAAGCGCTGCATCTGCCGGCAGAGGTGCAGTCGCGCTTTGTGACCGCGATGTCCTTCCGCGTGGCCGGCCAGTTGATCGAGCGTCGCGTCCACCTCGGCGATGCGGTGCGCAAGGGCCAACTGGTGGCGCGCTTGGATCCGGCCGACGCCGAACACAATGCCGCCAGCGCGCGCGCCGAGCTGGAATCCGCACGCCAGCACCTGGACGCGGCACAAAAGCAATTCAAGCGCGACACCGAACAGGCGCGCGAAAACCTGATCAGCGCCCAGCAGCTGGAGCAAAGCCAGGACGCGCATGCCGCCGCCCAGGCCCAGTTCCAGGCGGCGCAAGCGCGTGCGGCGGTAGCCGGCAACCAGCGCGGCTACACCTCGCTGCTGGCGGAGCATGACGGCGTGATCAGCGCCGAGCAGGCCAATACCGGCGACGTGCTGTCGGCCGGCCAGCCGGTGTTCTCGCTGGCCTGGTCGGGCGCAGTGGACGTGGTCACCGACGTGGCCGACAGCCAGGTCGCGCGCATCCGCCCGGGCGCCACGGCGACCGTGACGCTGCCCGCCCTGCCGGGAAAAAGCTTCACCGGCCGCGTGCGCGAAGTTAGCCCGGCAGCTGATCCGCAAAGCCGCACCTATCGCGTCAAGGTCACGCTGGAGCAGCCGGATGCCTCGCTGCGCCTGGGCATGACCGGCGAGGTGGTGATCACGCCGGCGGCCTCGACCGCTGCTGATGCCGTCATGCTGCTGCCCGCCACCGCGCTGTTCCACCAGGGCGACAAGCCGGCGCTGTGGATCGTCGGCGGCGACGGCAAGCTGACGCTGCGTCCGGTGACCGTGTCCGCCTACGGCGAACGCAGCATCTCGGTGACGCAGGGCGTCTCCGCTGACGACAAGGTGGTGGTGCAAGGCGTGCATACGCTGACCGCCGGCGAGAAGGTCAAGGCCATCGCGCCGCTGCATGCCGAGGACTTCGCACTATGAGCGCGCCTGGCCGTTTCAACCTCTCCTCCTGGACGCTGCAGCACCAGGCGCTGGTGACCTTCATCCTGGCGCTGGTGACGCTCTTGGGCATGGGCTCCTACAACCGGCTTTCGCAGTCGGAAGATCCGCCCTTCACCTTCAAGGTCATGGTGATCCAGACCGACTGGCCGGGCGCCACCGCGCGCCAGGTGCAGGAACAGATCACTGATCGCATCGCGCGCAAGCTGCAGGAGACGCCCGACGTCGACTTCCTGCGCAGCTACTCGCGCCCGGGCCAGTCGCAGCTGTTCTTCACGATCAAGGACACGGCGCCGGCGGCGCAGGTACCAAAGACCTGGTACCAGGTGCGCAAGAAAGTCGGCGATATCGCGGCCACCTTGCCGCAAGGCGTGCGCGGCCCCTACTTCAACGATGAGTTCGGCGACGTCTACACCAACATCTACGCGCTGGAAGGCGACGGCTTTTCGCCGGCGCAACTGCGCGACTATGCCGACCAGCTGCGCGGCGAGCTGCTGCGCGTATCTGGCGTGGGCAAGATCGATTACTTCGGCGACCGCGACCAGCACATCTACATCGACATCGGCAATGCGCAGATGACGCGCCTGGGCATCAGCCCGCAGCAGTTGGCCGACGCCATCGGCGGCCAGAACGCCATCGTCCCCGGCGGGCTGGTGACCACCGGCGACGACCGCGTCTACGTGCGTCCCAGCGGCCAGTTCGAGGACTTGCGGGCGATCGAGAACAAGATCATCCACATCAACAACCGCAACTTCCGCCTGGGCGATATCGCCACCGTGCGGCGCGGCTATGACGAGCCGCAGCAGCAGGAGATGCGCTCCAACGGCAAGCCGGTGCTGGGCATCGGGGTGACCATGCAGCCCGGCGGCGACGTCATCCGCCTGGGCCACGCGCTGGACGCGCGCACCGATGAACTGCGCAAGCGCCTGCCCGCCGGGCTGACGTTGACGCCGGTGTCCAGCATGCCGCACGCGGTGGAAAAATCGGTGGACGACTTCCTGGAAGCGGTGGCCGAGGCGGTCGCCATCGTGCTGGTGGTGAGCCTGGTGTCGCTGGGCATTCGCACCGGGATGGTGGTGGTGATCTCGATCCCCATCGTGCTGGCGGTCACCGCGCTGTTCATGTACATGTTCGACATCGGCCTGCACAAGGTCTCGCTGGGCACGCTGGTGCTGGCGCTGGGCCTGCTGGTGGATGACGCGATCATTGCGGTGGAGATGATGGCGGTGAAGCTGGAGCAAGGCTGGAACCGCCGCCGCGCCGCCGCCTTCGCCTACACCAGCACCGCCTTCCCTATGCTGACCGGCACGCTGGTGACAGTGTCGGGCTTCCTGCCGATCGCGCTGGCTAAGTCGGGCACGGGCGAATATACGCGCTCTATCTTCGAGGTATCGGCGATCGCGCTGCTGCTGTCCTGGCTGGCGGCGGTGGTGCTGATTCCGCTGCTGGGCTACCACATGCTCAAGGAAAAACCGGATGCGCTGACCGACGAACAGATCGCCGCCAACCCGCACGCCGGGCACGACGAGGAAGACCACGACCATCCGATCTACCAGACCAAAATCTACACCCGCCTGCGCAAGATGGTGGCGTGGTGCGTGGCCTACCGCGGCCGCGTGGTGCTGGCCACCGCCCTGCTGTTCTTCGGTTCGCTGGCGGCGTTCGGCCTGGTGCCGCAACAGTTCTTCCCCAGCTCGGATCGTCCCGAACTGCTGATCGACCTGCGCCTGCCGGAGCGCGCCTCCTTCGAAGCCACGCAGCGCGAGGCGCAGCGCATGGAGGCGGTGCTGAAGGGTCGCGCCCAGATCGACCACGTGATCAGCTTCGTCGGCACCGGCGCGCCGCGCTTCTACCTGCCGCTGGACCAGCAACTGCCCAGCGCCAACTTTGCGCAGTTCGTGGTGACCGCCAAGTCGGTGGAAGATCGCGAGGCCCTGGCCAAGGCCTTGGAAGAGCCTCTGCGCACCCAGTTCAGCGGACTGCGCACGCGCCTCACGCGCCTGGAGAACGGCCCGCCGGTCGGCTTCCCGGTGCAGTTCCGCGTCAGCGGCGAACAGATCCCCAAGGTGCGCGCCATCGCCGAACAGGTGGCCGCCGAGATCCGCAAGGAAAGCCGCGCCACCAACGTGCAGTTCGACTGGGATGAGCCGGCGCAGCGTTCGGTCTCCTTCGAGATCGACCAGAAGCGCGCCGGCGAGCTGGGTCTGTCTTCGCAGCAGATCTCCAACTTCCTGGCGATGCAATTGTCCGGCTATACGGTCACGCAGTACCGCGAACGCGACAAGCTGATCAGCGTCGACCTGCGCGCTCCGCGCAGCGAACGCGTCGATCCGTCGCGCTTGGCGACGCTGTCCATGCCCACCACCAACGGCCCGGTGCCGCTGGCTACGCTGGGCCACTTCCGCAACACGCTGGAGTACGGTGTGATCTGGGAGCGCGACCGCCAGCCCACCATCACAGTGTTGGCCGACGTGCGCACCGGCGTGCAAGGCATCGACGTCACCAACGCCGTCAACGAGAAACTCAATGCCTTGCGCGCAGACCTGCCGGTGGGCTACCGCATCGACGTCGGCGGCCCGGTGGAAGAAAACGCCAAGGCGCAGTCGTCGATCTCGGCGCAAATGCCGCTGATGGTGATTGCCGTGCTGCTGTTGCTGATGGTTCAGCTGCAAAGCTTCGGCCGCACCATGATGGTGGTGATGACCGCGCCGCTGGGCCTGATCGGCGTGGTGGGCGCACTGCTGCTGTTCCACCAGCCGTTCGGCTTTGTCGCGATGCTGGGCACCATCGCCATGCTGGGCATCATCATGCGCAACTCGGTGATCCTGGTGGACCAGATCGAGCAGGACATCGCCGCCGGGCGCGGCCGCTTCGACGCCATCGTCGGCGCCACCGTGCGTCGCTTCCGCCCGATCACGCTGACCGCAGCCGCCGCCGTGCTGGCGCTGATCCCGCTGTTGCGCAGCAACTTCTTCGGCCCGATGGCCACCGCCCTGATGGGCGGCATCACCATCGCCACCGTGCTGACCCTGTTCTACCTGCCGGCGCTGTATGCGTTGTGCTACCGGGTCAAGACCAATGAAACCCATCATGTGGCCGGCACTGCCGGCGCGCAAGGGAGCCACTGATGCAGATGCATGAATCGCATGAATTGTTCAGGCCGCGCCGACTAGCCCTGCTGACAATGCTGGCCCTGTCGGGCTGCGCGCTGGGCCCCAGCGGCGACGCACCGGCCGTGCCGCAACCGGCCCACTACGCGGCAGAGGCTACGCCGCAAGACGTCGGCCCCGAAGGCGCCCGCCAGCATTTCGTGCTGGGCCAGCGCGCCGTACCGCAATGGTGGCAGGCCTATGGCTCGCCTGAACTGTCGGCCTGGGTGGATGAAGGTTTGAAGAGCAACCATTCGCTGGCCCAGGCCGAGCACAGCCTGGCCGGCGCCAAGGAGCAGTTGCGCGGACAGATCAACGAGTCGCTGTGGCCCACCGTCGACGCCGTCGGCCAGGCCACGCGCCAGCGCGCGCTGGGGTTGCCGACCATGGGGCCGCCGACCAACCTGTACAACGTGTTCGCCGGCGAGATCAACGCCGGCTACACCTTCGACCTGTTCGGCGTGGAGCGCTATGCCAACTCGGCGCTGGCGGCCCAGGTCGATGCCCAGTCCTACCAGCTGGACGCGGCGCGTCGCACGCTGGCGGCCAACATCGTGATCAGCGCGATCAACTCGGCCTCGCTGCGGGCCCAGGTCGCGCACACCGAGCGCCTGGTGGCGCTGGCCGACACGGATGCGCAGGAACTGCAACGACGCGCGGCCTTCGGCGCCGTGAGCGACGACGACGTGCTGGCCGCCAAAGCCAACGCGCAATCCTTGCGCGCCAGCCTGCCCGGCCTGCAGGCGCAGTGGCAGGCCACCCGCCATGCGCTGGCGGTGCTGATGGGGCGCACGCCGGACATGGCGCCGACCGATCTCGACATCACCGCGCTGCGCCTGCCTGAGCGCGTGCCGATGTCGGTGCCTTCCGAGCTGTTGCGCCAGCGACCCGACATCCTGGCCGCCGATGCCGCGCTGAAGGTAGCGGCAGCGCAGGAAGCGCTGGCCACCGCCGAGATGTTCCCCAGCCTGTCGATCAATGCATCGTTCGGGCAATCCGGCTTTACCTGGCCCAAGGCCACCGGGGCCGCGGGCGCGGTCTGGGGCATCGGCGCGTCGATCACGCAGCCGATCTTCCATGGCGGGGCCCTGCGCGCGCGACGCAAGGCGGCGCAGGAGGCCTATCTGGCCTCCGAGGACAATTATCGGCAAACGGTATTGAATGCGTTCCAGAACGTGGCCGATACGCTGAGCGCGCTGACCCATGATGCCGACGCCTTGCAGGCCGCCGCGGCCGCACGCGGCCACAGCGAGCAGGGCTGGCGCAACGCGCAAAGGAAAACCGCCTTGGGCGCCCTGCCGCCGAGCGCGGCGCGCGCGGGCGAGCGGCAATACCTGAATGCGCGATTGGGCGAGATCCGCGCCACGGCCGCCCGCATGGCCAACACGGCGACGCTGTTCCAAGCCATGGGCGTGGGCATCGAGGCGCCGCGGACCGCGGCGCCCTGAGCGGCCCGCGTTCATTCCGGCCGGCGCCGCCTTGGCGGAACCGGCCGGGTCTCACGCCATGCGTTGCGCTACATGGTAAAACGGCGGGGAGCGATGCATGCAAGCACCGCTCCCCGCCGTTGTTATTTGACCGGGCTGCCTGAAGACGATATCAGGCGCCGGCATCGGGACTCAAGGCTGCGCCGGCGGCGTCCATTGGCCGCTGACGATCTTCTCCAGCCAGAACACGCCGATCACCGTCTTGACGTCGGTGATCTGGCCGTTGCGCACCTGCTCCAGCAACTCCGCGAGCGGCGCCTTGTAGATATCGAGGAATTCGCCGTCGTCCAGCTTGCGCACGCCCTCTTTCAGGCCGCGCGCCACATACAGCAGCAGGCGCTCATCCGAATAGGCGATGGCGTTGTGGATGGTGCAGACGTATTGCCAGTCGGTGGCGGTGTAGCCGGTTTCTTCCTGCAATTCGCGCTTGGCGCAGGCCAGCGTATCTTCGCCCGGGTCGATCTTCCCCGCGGGGAACTCGATGAACACCCGGTCCAGCGGATAGCGGAACTGGCGCTCCATCAGCACGCTGCCGTCGTCGAACAGCGGCAGCACGGCCACCGCGCCGGGATGCTTGATGTATTCGCGCAGCGCTTCCTTGCCGTCGGGCAGGACGATGGTGTCTTGCTGTACTTTGAGGAAGTGGCCGTCGTAGACCTGGCGGCTGTCTTTCTGAGTCTCTTTCAGGTGTGCGTCCATGGTGGGCTCTGGAAAGGAGTGGAGGGATCAGGCGCAACCGTTCCCTCGCGGGCCGAAAGAACAGTCGAAGGAAATGAAACCGGCGGCCGCTGATGCTAGCGAGCCGCCGCGTGCCGAGCCCGAGAGGCTATCAGGCGTGTTTCTTGCGCAGGTAGCGCATCACATAGCCAGGATAGGCAAGCACCAGGAACAGACAGCCGGTGATTGCATAAAATTCCCAGGTCTGGGTAAAGACGTTGCCGATGCCGGCTTCGAGGAAATGGGCGACGATGCCCACGACAAAATACAGCGCCACCAATTCGATCAGGCGCACCCAGATCGGCTTGACCCAGGCGGTTTCCTTCCTGAGCGGCACCAGCGCAAACAGTTGCTGGTTGAAGAAAGGCAAATTGGCCGCGAAGGCGGCCAAGATGATTACTACCCAGCTGAAGAGGGAAACGTTCACGTTCCCCTCCCCTTATGCCACAACCTTGCTGAGGAAGGTCGCCAGCGTGGTGACGATGGCATTGGTGCAGGCGTCCATCAGGTGGCCCGGCCACAGGCCGATGGCCAGGGCGGCGATGCCGTTGAGGCTCAGCACGATGCGCATGTCGGGCGTGGCTTCGATCTTGGCGTTGTCGACCGGATCATCGAAGTACATGACCTTGACCACGCGGATGTAGTAGAACGCGCCGATCAGCGAGAACACTACGGCCAGCACGGCCAGCCAGATCTGGCCCGTACCCAGCACGGCTTGCAGCACCGACAGCTTGGCGTAGAAGCCGACCAGCGGCGGGATGCCTGCCAGCGAAAACATCAGGATCATCATCACGGCGGCGAACCACGGGCTACGCTGGTTCAGGCCCTTGAAGTCGTCGATGGTGTCGGCTTCGAAACCGGCGCGCGAGAGCAGGATGATGACGCCGAAGGAACCCAGCGTGGTGATCACGTAGGTCACCGCGTAGAACAGCGAGGAGCTGTAGGCGTTGACGGCCGAGAACAGGTTGCCGTCGACCACGCCGGACATCATGCCCAGCAGCATGAAGCCCATGTGCGAGATGGTCGAGTAGGCCAGCATGCGCTTGATGTTGCTTTGCGCGATGGCGGTGACGTTACCCAGGATGATGGACAGCACGGCCAGTACCATCAGCATCTGCTGCCAGTCGACGGCCAGCGGCAGCATGCCTTCCACCAGCAGGCGGAACGTGATGGCGAAGGTGGCCAGCTTCGGCGCCGCGCCCAGCAGCAGCGTGACGGGAGTCGGCGAGCCCTGGTAGACGTCAGGCACCCACATGTGGAAGGGCACGGTGCCCAGCTTGAAGGCCAGGCCGGCCACCACGAACACGATGCCGAACACCAGCACGGTGCGGTCGACAGTGCCCGAGACGATGGCACGGAACACTTCGTTGAGCTCCAGCGCGCCGCCGGTGGCGCCGTAGAGCATCGAGATGCCGTACAGCAGGAAGCCGGAAGCCAGCGCGCCCAGGATGAAGTACTTCATGCCCGCTTCGGTCGCGGCGGCGTTGTCGCGGCGCAGGGCAACCAGCGCGTACAGCGACAGCGACATCAGTTCCAGGCCCAGGTAGATGGACAGGAAGCTGTTGCCGGAGATCATGACCATCTGGCCCAGCAGCGCGAACAGCGCCAGGGCGTAGTATTCGCCGCCCAGCTGACCGCCGGTGATGCCGCGCACGCTGTTGTACTGACGGGAGTACACCAGGGTGACGCCGACGCCCAGGTAGGTGAAGAGCTTCAGCAGGTTCGACAGCGGATCCGACACGAACATGTTGTTGAAGGTGTAGACCGTCGCGCCGCCGTTGAGGTCGCCGAGGGTCAGCACCGCGCAGACCACCAGTGCCAACAAGGACAGCAGGTAGGTGATGACGCGCTTGCTCTCCGGCAGGAACATATCGATCAGCAGGATCGCGGAAGTCGCGATCAGCAGAAATATTTCCGGATAAACAGGGATCAGATTCATGTTGTTCATTTAGTTACTACCGCTTGTGTTCGCCCGCTTGTGTCGCGACTTCCAGTCGCGCCGCCTGACCGGCAGTGCCACGCCGGCTCGTCTCGTTACTTGCTTACCGGCGGGGCCGTCCTGCCGCCCCGCCCTGTTCAGTCTTTACTGCTTGCCCAGCTCAACTCAAGTTCAGTTGATCTTGGAGACCGCCACGTGCTGCAGCAGGTCGGTGACCGACGTCTGGATGCTGTCGGTAATGATGGCCGGGTACAGGCCCATCACCATGGTGGCGATCGCCAACAAGCCCAGGATGAAGAACTCGCGGCCGTTCAGGTCGACCAGCTCTTCCACGTGGTGATTGGTGATGGCGCCGAAGATCACGCGCTTGGCCAACCACAGCGAGTACGCCGCGCCCAGGATCAGGGCGGTGGCGGCCAGCAGGCCGATCCAGAAGTTGAACTTCACGCCGCCCAGGATCACCATGAATTCGCCGACGAAACCGGAGGTGGCCGGCAGGCCGCAGTTGGCCAGCGAGAACAGGATGAAGAAGAAGGCAAAGCGCGGCATCTTGTTCACCACGCCGCCGTACTGGGCGATTTCACGGGTATGCATCTGGTCGTACAGCACGCCGATACACATGAACATTGCGCCGGACACGAAGCCGTGCGAGATCATCTGCACGATGCCGCCCTGCACCGCCATGTCGTTGAACATGAAGAAGCCCAGGGTGACGAAGCCCATGTGGGCGATCGACGAGTACGCGACCAGCTTCTTCATGTCCTGCTGCACCAGGGCCACCAGGCCGATGTAGATCACAGCGACCAGCGACAGGAAAATCATGAAGCCGGACAGCGCGTGGCTGGCGTCAGGCAGGATCGGCAGCGAGAAGCGCAGGAAACCGTAGGCGCCCAGCTTCAGCATGATCGCGGCCAGCACGATGGAACCGCCGGTCGGCGCCTGCACGTGGGCGTCCGGCAGCCAGGTGTGCACCGGCCACATCGGCACCTTCACCGCGAAGGCGGCCAGGAAGGCGAAGAACAGCAGCTTTTGCTCCAGCATCGACAGCGGCAGCTGGTGCCAGGTCGGGATGTCGAAGCTGCCGCCGGAGACGAAGTACAGGTAGATCAGCGCGACCAGCATCAGCAGCGAGCCGGCCAGCGTGTACAGGAACAGCTTGAAGGCTGCGTACACGCGGTTGTCGCCGCCCCACACGCCCACGATGATGAACATCGGGATCAGGGTCGCTTCGAAGAAGGCGTAGAACAGCATCGCATCCAGCGACGAGAACACGCCGATCATGATGCCCGAGAGGATCAGGAAGGCGCCCATGTACTGGGCCACGCGCTTCTGGATCACCACCCAGCCGGCCAGCACCACGATCACCGTGATGAAGGCGGTCAGCGGCACGAACCACAGCGAGATGCCGTCCAGGCCCAGGAAGTAGGTGATATTGAAGCGATCGATCCAGGGCGTCTTCTCGACGAACTGGTAGCCATGCGCCAGCGGGTCAAAGTGCTGGATCAGCGGGAAAGTTGCGACCAGACCGACCAGCGAACCGAACAGCGCCAACCAGCGGGCCAGGCCCGGGTTGCTGTCGCGGCCGAGAGCCAGCACGAGGATACCGAAGACGATCGGTACCCAGATCGCGACGCTCAGGATGGGAAATGTTGACTGCATCATGGTTGTTCTTTACTTAACTCTGACAACTTACTTGGCGAAGGGGAACGGCATGAACCACACCAGGAAACCGAGCACCCCGATGATCATCACGAAAGCGTAGTGATAGATGTAACCGGACTGCCAGAGACGCGTGAATTTCGAGAACCAGCCGACCACCTTGGCGCTGCCGTTGACCAGCAGGCCGTCGATGATGCCGCGGTCGCCCACGGTCGACAGGCCGCTGCCCAGCAGGCGCGCACCGCCGGCGAAGACGACTTCGTTGAACTTGTCCATGTAGTACTTGTTGTCCAGGATCGTGTAGATCAGGCTGAACTTTTCCTTGACCCAGGCCGGAACGCGCGGGTTGACCATGTAGCAGTAGTAAGCCACGACCACGCCGGCGATCGCCAGCCACAGCGGCGCGCTGGTGAAGGCATGGGTCACCATGGCCACCGGACCGTGGTACTCGTGCGCCAGCTCTTCCATGACCTTGTGGTTTTCGCCGAAGAAGATCACGCCCTTGAAGAAGTCGCCATACAGCATCGGCGAGATCGCGAAGAAGCCGACGATGACCGACGGGATGGCCAGCAAGATCAGCGGCAGGGTCACGACCAGCGGCGACTCGTGCGGCTTCTGGCCCGGGGCCAGGCCGTGGTGGTGATCGTCGTGGCCGTGGTCGTCGTGACCGTGGGCATCGTGACCGTGGTCGTCGCGCGCATGTGCAGCGGCGGCCGGGGCGTGGTGATCGTCATGCGCGTGGGCCTGGCCGAAACGCTCCTTGCCATGGAACACCATGAAGTACATGCGGAACGAGTAGAAGGCGGTCACAAACACCGAGGCCAGCACGGCGAAGTAGGCGAAGCCCGAACCGGCCAGGTGCGACTCGGCAGCGGCTTCGATGATCGAGTCCTTCGAGTAGAAGCCCGAGAAGAACGGCGTGCCGATCAGCGCCAGCGAACCCAAGAGCGAGGTGATCCAGGTAATGGGCATGTACTTGCGCAGGCCGCCCATGTTACGCATGTCCTGGTCGTGGTGCATGCCGATGATGACCGAACCGGCGCCAAGGAACAGCAGCGCCTTGAAGAACGCGTGGGTCATCAGGTGGAACACGGCGACCGAGTAGGCCGAGGCGCCCAGCGCGACGGTCATGTAACCCAGCTGCGACAGCGTGGAGTACGCCACCACGCGCTTGATGTCGTTCTGCATGGTGCCCAGGAAGCCCATGAACAGCGCGGTGATGGCGCCGATCACCAGGATGAAGGACAGCGCGGTGTCGGACAGCTCGAACAGCGGCGACATGCGGGTGACCATGAAGATACCGGCGGTCACCATGGTGGCCGCGTGGATCAGCGCGGAAATCGGGGTCGGGCCTTCCATCGAGTCCGGCAGCCAGACGTGCAACGGGAACTGGGCCGATTTACCCATGGCGCCGACGAACAGGCAGATGCAGGCCACGGTCAGCAGCATCCAGTCGGTGCCCGGCAGGGTCAGCTGGGCCAGCTCGCCGCGCTTGGCGAAGACTTCGGTGTAGTTCATCGAACCGGCGTAGGCCAGCAGCAGGCCGATGCCCAGGATGAAGCCGAAGTCGCCGACGCGGTTGACCAGGAAGGCCTTCATGTTGGCCTTGATCGCGGTCGGGCGGGTGTACCAGAAACCGATCAGCAGGTACGACACCAGGCCCACGGCTTCCCAGCCGAAGAACAGCTGCAGGAAGTTGTTGCTCATGACCAGCATGAGCATCGAGAAGGTGAACAGCGAGATGTAGGAGAAGAAGCGGTTGTAACCCTCGTCTTCAGCCATGTAGCCGATGGTGTAGATGTGCACCATCAGGGACACGAAGGTCACCACGCACATCATCATGGCGGTCAGGCTGTCGACCATGAAGCCGATCTCCAGCTTCAGGCCGGCCACGGTCATCCAGTTGTACAGGGTGCCGTTGTAGGTCGCGCCGTCGAGCACCTGCAGCAGCGTCATCAGCGAGATGATCGCGGCCACCAGCACGCCCAGGATGGTCGCGGTGTGCGACACCTTGCGGCCGACCACGTTGCCGAAGAATTTGGTGCCCAGCAGGCCGGCAATCGCCGATCCCGCCAGCGGCGCCAGGGGTACAACAAGAAGCAGATGTGGGTTAAGTTGCCCAGCCATGATGAACCTTATCGCTTATTGGCTGCCCCGCTCTACCGCTGCGGGGCCTCCCATCTTTAAATGAAATTCGAACCAGAACGCTCAGACGGCGGATCAGCCCTTGAGGCTGTCGAGATCTTCGACGTTGATGGTATCCAGGTTACGGAACAGCACCACCAGAATCGCCAGACCGATCGCGGATTCAGCCGCGGCCACGGTCAGGATGAAGAACACGAAGATTTGTCCGCCTGCATCGCCGAGGTAATGCGAGAACGCGATGAAGTTCATGTTGACCGCAAGCAGCATCAGTTCGATGGCCATCAGCAGCACGATGACGTTCTTGCGGTTCAGGAAAATGCCGACGATCGAGATCGCGAACAGGATCGCGCCGATGATCAGGTAGTGGGAGAGCGTGATTGCCATGATTCTTGTGCGCCCTTCTTAAGATTGTTGACCGGAAGCCGGGGTACCGTCGCCGGTGCCTGCTTCAGTGCCGTTATTGCGGGTCGACTCGGCCGGCATGCTCACTAGGCGGATGCGGTCGGACGCCTTGACCCTGACGGCCTGAGCCGGATCGAAGTACTTGCTGTCCTTGCGCTTGCGCAGGGTCAGTGCGACTGCGGCGACGATGGCCACCAGCAGGATCACGGCGGCGATTTCAAACGCGTAGACATATTCGGTGAAGATCAGCTTGCCCAGCGGCTTGGTCTGGCCGATGGTGTCGGCGGCGGCCGGCACCTGCGATTCGGGCGTCCAGAAGCTGCGCAGCAGCACGGCGGCCATTTCCAGCACGATGATCACGCCGATGGTGGCGGCCAGCGGGAAGTAACCCCAGAAGCCTTCCCGCAGCTTGTCCATGTTGATATCGAGCATCATCACCACGAACAGGAACAGGACCATCACCGCCCCGACGTAGACCAGCACCAGCACGATGGCCAGGAACTCGGCCTTGAGCAGCATCCAGATACCGGCCGCCGAGAAGAACGACAGCACCAGGAACAGGGCCGCGTGGACCGGGTTGCGGGCCGTGATGACGCGTACGGCGGCGACCACCAGGATCACCGCAAACACGTAGAACAAGACAGTTTTAAATTCCATAATCAACCAGAAGTTGGTTCAGTCAGCACCGGAGCAGCGGCATGGCCGCCGATCCATCGCATACATCCATTCCTAAGCACTTCAATTCCTGCCTCCCTGCCCCGCTCGCCTGAGCGGGAAGGAGATCAGCGGTAGGCAGCGTCGGCGGCGCGCGCCGCGGCGATTTCGTTTTCGTAACGGTCGCCCACTGCCAGCAGCATTTCCTTGGTGTAGTACAGGTCACCGCGCTTTTCACCGTGGTATTCCAGGATGTGCGTTTCGACGATCGAGTCGACCGGGCAGGACTCTTCGCAGAAACCGCAGAAGATGCACTTGGTCAGGTCGATGTCGTAGCGGGTGGTGCGGCGCGAGCCGTCGTCACGTTGCTCGGACTCGATGGTGATGGCCATCGCCGGGCACACCGCTTCGCACAGCTTGCAGGCGATGCAACGCTCTTCACCGTTCGGGTAGCGACGCAGCGCGTGCAGACCGCGGAAACGCGGCGACATCGGCGTTTTTTCCTCGGGGAATTGCACCGTGATCTTGCGCTTGAACAGGTAGCGACCGGTCAGGGCCAGGCCCTTGAACAGCTCGCGGAGCATCAGGCTGCCGAAAAAATCCTTAATAGCTTCCATTTTTAGCCTCAGCCTTAAAACTTATTTCCAGATATTCCAGGGCGACTGGATCCAGATCGCCACGACCACCAGCCACACCAGGGTCAGCGGGATGAACACTTTCCAGCCCAGACGCATGATCTGGTCATAGCGGTAACGCGGGAACGAAGCGCGGATCCACACGTACAGCGACAGGAAGAAGAAGGTCTTCAACAGCAGCCAGACGAAGCCAGGGATGAAGTCGAGCGCAGCGATCGGGGACGACCAGCCGCCGAAGAACATCAGCGAGGTCAGTGCCGAGATCAGGATCATCGCGGCGTATTCCGCCAGGAAGAACATCGCGAACGACATGCCCGAGTATTCGATCATGTGGCCGGCCACGATTTCCGATTCGCCTTCGACCACGTCGAACGGGTGACGATTGGTTTCAGCCACGCCGGAGACGAAGTAGATGACGCACACCGGCAGCAGCGGCAGCCAGTTCCAGGACAGGAAGTTCAGGCCCAGCTCATGGAAGTAGCCCTTCTGCTGCGCCATCACGATGTCGCCGATATTCAGGCTGCCGGTAACCATCAGAACCACCACGAAGCAGAAGCCCATGGCGATTTCGTAGGACACCATCTGCGCCGAGGCGCGCATGGCGCCCAGGAACGCATACTTCGAGTTGGAGGCCCAGCCGGCGATGATCACGCCGTACACTTCCAGCGAGGTGATCGCCATCAGGAACAGCAGACCGGCGTTGACGTTGGCCAGCACGGCTTCCGGACCGAAAGGCACCACCGACCAGGCTGCCAGCACCGGCATGATGGTCATCACGGGCGCCAGGTAGAACAGCACCTTGTTGGCCTTCGACGGCGTGCTGATTTCCTTGAAGATCAGTTTGACGGCGTCAGCGATCGGCTGCAGCAGACCGGCGGGACCCACGCGGTTGGGCCCCAGACGGACGTG
Organism: Herbaspirillum sp. LeCh32-8; assembly: GCF_017814915.1. GTDB lineage: Bacteria > Pseudomonadota > Gammaproteobacteria > Burkholderiales > Burkholderiaceae_D > Herbaspirillum. The sequence continues at coordinate 178,394 of NZ_JAGIPZ010000009.1, forward strand.
CATCCAGCCGATCAGCTTGCGTTCCCAGTAGGTCATGTAGGCGACGCTGATCAGGATGGGCACCATCACCACCAGGATCTTGACGATGGTCCACACCAGCGTGAACAGGCTGGGGCCCAGCAGCGCCGGGCCGGCCGTGTTGATTTGGGCGATCAGCTGATCCATTACGCTTTCTCCACGACGATTGCGCCAAACATGCCGCCCAGGGCGGCGGTCGAGGCGTGGCTTGCTGCGACGCGGACCACGTTTTCCGGCAGTTTCTTATCGATGGCCGCGGCCAGCTGTGTGCTGCCCTGACCTTGCTTCACATTCACGCGGTCGCCGGCGGCGATGCCCAGCTTGGCGGCCAGCGCAGCGGACAGCCATGCCTTGGGCACCTGGCCGTCGGTGGTTTCCAGCAGCGGCGGCGAACGGCGCGCCACGGCGTCGGCGAAGTAGATGGGCACATCGGCCACGCGCTCCAGCGAACCGGAGGCGGCGGCTGCGGCTTGCGGCTGCAGCGAAGCGGCGTTGTTCAGGCGTGCCGACAGGTCGGTTTCCTTGCCCAGCAGTTCATCGCGGATGGATTCCGAGGTTTCGTACTCGAAGTTTTCCAGTTCCAGCAGGTTGCCCAGCACGCGCAGGACCTTCCAGCCCGGACGCGCGTCGCCGGCCGGCTTGACGGTACCGTTGAAGCTTTGTGCGCGGCCTTCGGCGTTGACGAAGGTACCCGAGGTTTCGGTGAACGGCGCGATCGGCAGCAGCACGTCGGCGAAGTCGGCGCCATGCTTGTAGGCCGACATCACGACCACCATCTCGGCTTGCTTCAGCGCGGCGGCGGCGGCTTGCGGGTCGTAGCTGTCCAGTTCCGGCTCGGCGTTGAGCAGCAGGTATGCCTTGCGCGGCTGTGCGAACACGGCGGCGGCGTTGGCGCCACGGCCGACGGTCGGCACGGCGTTGGCCAGGTAACCGCCGACGGCGTTGCCGCCTTCAGTCAGCACGCCCAGCTTGGCGCCGGTCTGTTCTGCGATCCACTGCGCGGCAGCGTGCAGCTGCGATGCCTGCGGATGCTGCACGGCGGCGTTGCCCAGGAACACGGCCTTGGACTGGCCCGACAGCAGGCTGGCGGCGGTCGCCTTGGCAGCGTCGGAAGCGGTCACGCCGGCGTAGGCGGCGGGAGCGGCGATACCACGGGCTTCAGCCACGGCGACGGCCACTTCGGCCAGTGCGCCCAGCCATGCGGACGGCGCTGCCACGATCTTGTTGGCGACCGGCATCAGCAGGTCGTCGTCGGTGGCGTGCAGCACATTGATCTTGGTGCCGGACTTGGCCGACTGGCGCAGGCGTGCGGCCAGCAGCGGATGATCCTTGCGCAGGAAGGAACCGATCACGAAGACGCGGTTCAGCTGGGAGAACTCCACCAGCGACATGCCCAGCCACGGCTTGATCTGGCCGTCCAGCGCGAAATCGGACTGGCGCAGACGGAAATCGATGTTGTCAGAACCCAGGCCGCGCACGACCTTTTGCAGCAGGTTCAGCTCTTCCAGCGTCGAGTACGGTGTACCCAGCGCGGCGATGGAATCGGCGCCGTGTTCGTGACGGATGTTGCGCAGGCCATGCGCGACGTATTCCAGCGCGGTCTGCCAATCCACTTCCTGCCACTTGCCGTCTTGCTTCAACATCGGCTTGGTCAGGCGCTGATCGCTGTCCAGCGCTTCATAGGCGAAGCGATCCTTGTCGGAGATCCAGCATTCGTTGACTTCTTCATTCTCCAGCGGCAGCACGCGCATCACCTTGCCGCCCTTGACCTGAACGATCAGGTTGGCGCCGACGCTGTCGTGCGGGCTCACCGACTTGCGACGCGACAGTTCCCAGGTGCGGGCGCTGTAGCGGAACGGCTTGGAGGTCAGCGCGCCGACCGGGCACAGGTCGATCATGTTGCCCGACAGCTCGGAGTCCACGGTCTTGCCGACGAAGGTGGTGATCTCGGAGTGCTCGCCGCGACCCAGCATGCCCAGCTCCATCACGCCGGCCACTTCCTGGCCGAAGCGCACGCAGCGGGTGCAGTGGATGCAGCGGTTCATTTCCTTCATCGAGATCAGCGGGCCCACGCTCTTGGGCTCCACCACGCGCTTTTCTTCCTTGTAGCGCGAGGTCGAACCGCCGTAGCCCACGGCCAGATCCTGCAGCTGGCATTCGCCGCCCTGGTCGCAGATCGGGCAATCCAGCGGGTGGTTGATCAGGAGGAATTCCATCACGCCCTTCTGGGCCTTGATGGCTTTGTCGCTCGCGGTGCGCACGATCATGCCGTTGGTCACCGGCGTGGCGCAGGCAGGCAGCGGCTTCGGCGCTTTTTCAACGTCGACCAGGCACATGCGGCAGTTGGCCGCGATGGACAGTTTCTTGTGATAGCAGAAGTGAGGGATGTAAGTGCCGACTTTATTGGCAGCATCCATGACCATGCTGCCTTCCTGCACTTCAACCTTCTTGCCGTCTATTTCGATTTCAACCATGGCTGTTTGCCCAAGCTAAATATTCTTTGCCAACGGCGCCTGCAGCTTGTCGCCGCCGGGCGCCCCCTGCCGTGTTCAGATATATGCCGGAACCAGGCAGTGTTTGTGCTCGATGTGGTATTCGAACTCTTCGCGGAAATTCTTGATGAACGCACGCACCGGCATCGCCGCCGCATCGCCCAGCGCGCAGATGGTGCGACCCTGGATGTTGTCGGCGACCGAGTTCAGCACGTCCAGATCTTCCAGCTTGCCGTGACCGTTTTCGATACGCTCCACCATGCGGTACATCCAGCCGGTGCCTTCACGGCACGGGGTGCACTGACCGCAGGATTCTTCGTAGTAGAAATACGCCAGGCGCAGCAGCGACTTGACCATGCAACGCGTCTCGTCCATCACGATGACGGCACCCGAGCCCAGCATCGAGCCGGCCTTGGCGATGGCGTCGTAGTCCATCGTGGTTTCCATCATCACGTCGCCGCGGATCACCGGAGCGGACGAACCGCCGGGGATGACCGCCTTGATCTTCTTGCCGCCGCGCATACCGCCCGCCAACTCCAGCAGCGTGGAGAACGGGGTGCCCAGCGGAATCTCGTAGTTGCCCGGACGCTCGACGTCGCCCGAGATCGAGAAGATCTTGGTGCCGCCGTTGTTGGGCTTGCCCATCTCGGCGTAGGCTTGCGGGCCCACCTTGAAGATGAACGGCACGGCCGCAAAGGTCTCGGTGTTGTTGATGGTGGTCGGCTTGCCGTACAGGCCGAAGCTGGCCGGGAACGGCGGCTTGAAGCGCGGCTGGCCCTTCTTGCCTTCCAGCGACTCCAGCAGCGCGGTTTCCTCGCCGCAGATGTAGGCGCCGTAACCGTGGTGCGCGTGCAGCTGGAAGCTGAAATCGGTGCCCAGGATGTTGTCGCCCAGGAAGCCGGCGGCGCGCGCTTCTTCCAGCGCTTCTTCAAACACTTCGTAGGCGGAGAAAATCTCGCCGTGGATGTAGTTGTAGCCGACCGTGATGCCCATCGCGTAGCCGCCGATGATCATGCCTTCGATCAGCGCGTGCGGATTGTAACGAATGATGTCACGGTCCTTGAAAGTACCCGGCTCGCCTTCATCTGTATTGCAGACGAGGTATTTCTGGCCCGGGAACTGACGCGGCATGAAGCTCCACTTCAGGCCGGTCGGGAAACCTGCACCGCCGCGGCCACGCAGGCCGGAGGCCTTGAGGTCGGCGATGACTTGTTCGGGCGTGATCTTCTCGGACAGGATGCGCTTGAGCGAATCGTAGCCGCCACGCTTGACGTAGTCTTCGAGATGCCAGTTCTCGCCATTCAGGTCGGCGAGGATCAGCGGTTTGATGTGGCGGTCGTGCAGGCAGGTCATTTCTTCAGTTCCTCCAGCAGCGCGTCGATCTTGTCGTTGGACATCCAGCTGCACATGCGGTGGTTGTTGACCAGCATGACCGGTGCGTCGCCGCAGGCGCCCATGCATTCGCCTTCCATCACGGTGAACTGGCCGTCAGCGGTGGTTTCCTTGTAGTCGACACCCAGCTTGTGCTTCAGGTGGTGGGCGGCGCGCTCGCCGCCGGACAACAGGCACGGCAGGTTGGTGCACACGGTGATCTTGTGCTTGCCGACCGGGCTGGTGTTGAACATGTTGTAGAAGGTGGCGACCTCTTGCACCGCCACGGCAGGCATGCCGATGTAGTCGGCGATTTCCTGCTGCAGTTCGGCGGGCAGCCAGCCGTGTTCAACCTGGGCGATGCGCAGCGCGGACATGACCGCGGACTGGCGCTGATCCGCCGGATACTTCGCGAGTTCGCGATCGATTTTCTTAAGGGCTTCTTGACTTAACAGCATATCGTTGGCCATCCATGCGCAGACTGACGCGCGGTTTTATTGGATATTCCCCAAACCGTGCGAGCCTCACGAGGAAGCCCGCCTTTTACTTTTACTCTTGCTCCGACCTTGTCTTAACGGTCGATTTCACCGAACACGATGTCTTGCGTACCGATGATGGTGACCGCATCGGCAATCATGTGGCCCTTGGCCATTTCGTTGAGCGCTTGCAGGTGAGCAAAGCCCGGGGCGCGGATCTTCAGGCGGTAAGGCTTGTTGGCGCCATCCGAGACCAGGTAGATGCCGAACTCGCCCTTCGGGTGCTCGACCGCGGCATACGCTTCGCCTGGCGGCACGCGGAAGCCTTCAGTGAACAGCTTGAAGTGGTGAATCAGGTCTTCCATGTTCGACTTCATGTCGGTGCGCTTCGGCGGAGCAACCTTGTGGTTGTCGGTAATCACCGGACCCGGGTTGTTGCGCAGCCATTCCACGCACTGCTTGATGATGCGGTTGGACTGACGCATTTCGGCCACGCGAACCAGGTAGCGGTCGTAGCAGTCGCCGTTCTTGCCGACGGGGATATCGAAGTCCAGCAGGTCGTACACTTCGTACGGTTGCTTCTTGCGCAAGTCCCAGGCAATACCGGAGCCGCGCAGCATCGGGCCCGAGAAGCCCATCTGCAGAGCACGTTCCGGCGACACCACGCCGACGCCGACCAGACGCTGCTTCCAGATACGGTTGTCGGTCAGCAGTGTTTCGTATTCGTCGACATAGGTCGGGAAACGGTTGGTGAAGTCTTCGATGAAGTCCAGCAGCGAGCCCTGACGGTTTTCGTTGAGCTGGCGGATGGCCTTTTCGTTACGGACGATCGATGCCTTGTATTGCGGCATGCTGTCCGGCAGGTCGCGATACACGCCGCCCGGACGATAGTAGGCCGCGTGCATACGGGCGCCGGACACGGCTTCGTAGCAGTCGAACAGGTCTTCACGCTCACGGAAGGCGTACAGCAGCACGCCCATCGCGCCCACGTCCAGCGCGTGTGCGCCGATCCACATCAGGTGGTTCAGCAGGCGGGTGATTTCGTCGAACATCACGCGGATGTACTGCGCGCGCAGCGGCACTTCCAGGCCCAGCAGACGCTCGATGGCCAGCACGTAACCGTGCTCGTTACTCATCATCGAGACGTAATCCAGGCGATCCATGTAAGGCACGGACTGCAGGAAGGTCTTTTGCTCCGCCAGCTTCTCGGTACCGCGATGCAGCAGGCCGATGTGCGGGTCGGCACGCTGGATGACTTCACCGTCCAGCTCGAGCACCAGACGCAGCACGCCGTGCGCCGCCGGGTGCTGGGGACCGAAGTTCAGCGTGTAATTCTTGATCTCTGCCATTATTTGATCCCGTAGTTTTCTTCACGAATGATGCGCGGCGTGATTTCGCGCGGATCGATCGTTACGGGTTGATAGATGACGCGCTTCTGCTCGGCGTCGTAACGCATTTCCACGTAGCCCGACACCGGGAAGTCCTTGCGGAACGGGTGACCGATGAAACCGTAGTCGGTCAGAATTCGGCGCAGGTCGGGGTGTCCGTCGAACAGGATGCCGTAGAAGTCGAAGGCTTCGCGCTCGTACCAGCCGGCCGAGTTCCAGATGTTGTCGACCGAGGCCACGATGGGCAGGTCGTCGTCGGCCGCGAACACGCGCACACGCACGCGCCAGTTGTGGGTCAACGACATCAGGTGCGAGACGACCGCGAAACGCGGGCCATCCCAGGCGCCGTCGCCGTAGGTCGAGTAGTCCACGCCGGCCAAGTCGATCAGCTGCTCGAACTTGGTGTCGGCGTGATCGCGCAACACGCGCATCGCGGAGAGATAATCGGCGGCCTTGACCACCACGGTGACTTCACCGAGGGCCACCGTCAGATTCTGAAGATACCCCCCAAGCGAGTTACGCAGGGCTGCTTCGAGAGTTTCCAATTTTGTTGTCATACTGCCCTCTTAGCGCGCGATGGTGTTGGTGCGCTTGATCTTGTTCTGCAGCTGGATCACGCCGTACAACAGCGCTTCCGCAGTCGGCGGACAGCCCGGGACGTAGACGTCGACCGGAACGATGCGGTCGCAACCGCGCACCACCGAATACGAATAGTGATAGTAGCCGCCGCCATTGGCGCACGAGCCCATCGAGATCACCCAGCGCGGCTCCGGCATCTGGTCATAGACCTTGCGCAGCGCCGGCGCCATCTTGTTGCACAGCGTGCCGGCCACGATCATCAGGTCGGACTGGCGCGGCGACGGACGAAACACGGCGCCGAAGCGGTCGAGGTCGTAACGCGAAGCGCCAACGTGCATCATCTCAACCGCGCAGCAGGCCAGACCGAAGGTCATGGGCCACAGGGATCCGGTACGGGTCCAGTTGATTACTTTATCCAGCGAGGTGGTGACGAACCCCTCATTCAATACGCCTTCAATAGACATGGCTCACTCCCAATCCAGGGCACCCTTTTTCCAGATGTACCAAAATCCGACAACAAATTCAGCGATGAAGACCATCATCGTGACGAAACCTTGCCAACCCAGTTCGCGCATCGACACGCCCCACGGGAAGAAGAACGCAGTTTCCAGATCGAACAAGATGAACAGAATCGCGATCAGGTAATAGCGCACGTCGAACTTCATGCGCGCGTCTTCAAACGCTTCGAAACCGCATTCGTAGGGAGATGTTTTTTGCGCGTCCGGCTTATGGGGACCAAGCAGACGCCCCAAGAGCTGGGGAGCAACGCCGACACCGATGCCGACGAGGATAAACATAAGAACTGGGAAGTAATTTTCGAGGTTCACGATTGGCCGCTTGTACGTTGGTTTAATCGATGGGAATGATTCTCAATATCAATCAGAAACTTCCTCGACAAAAAGCCAGCTCAGGCGCATGGCCTTTGCTGGCTTTTTCATTTCATTTCTATGGTGCCGACGACGAGACTCGAACTCGTACAGCTTTCGCCACTACCCCCTCAAGATAGCGTGTCTACCAATTTCACCACGTCGGCCTGAGACTGTTATTGTACCTTCATTTGTTACTCTTGTTCAATGCACAATCAGTCGAAAACAGAGATTCTTCTATGCTTATTCGTGCATTGTTTCAGAATCTGAAAAAGTTTATTTCGGAATCTGATTCGACTGGTCAGCCGGCTTTGGTGCATCCGCGGGAGCGGCAGGCGCAGCTTGTTGAGCAGGAGCCGCGGCCGGCGCCTGCAGGTTGTCCATCACGCCACCGCTTTGGGCCGCGTGGTGATTGCCGATGAAGGCCAGACCCAAGGTCGCCACGAAGAAGATCGCGGCTGCTACGGCGGTCGACTTCGACAGGAAGTTCGACGAACCGGTGGCGCCGAACAAGCTACCCGAAGCACCGGACCCGAAGGCCGCACCCATGTCGGCGCCCTTGCCGTGCTGCAGCAGCACCAGACCGATAATCGCCAGCGCAGCCAGCACCTGAACCACAACCACCACCAAAGACAAAGTATTCATTTAAACAAGTTCCACTCTTGATGTTTCAACTGCCCGCCGCCGCAGTATCCAGCTTCCGGCTGACAAACTCTTTACAAATTCAGGCCGCAGCCTTGATGATCGCCAGGAAATCCGCCGCCTTCAATGCGGCGCCGCCGATCAGACCGCCATCAATGTCAGCCATGGCCAACAGTTGCTCGGCATTGTCCGGCTTCATGCTGCCGCCGTACAGGACGCGCACCTTGGCGGCCGCCTCCGCGCTCTTGGCCGCCAGACGCGCGCGCAGCATGGCGTGCACTTCCTGCGCCATTTCCGGCGTAGCAGTCTTGCCGGTACCGATGGCCCAGACCGGCTCGTAGGCCACCACAATGCGCGCGGCATCGTCGGCGCCCAGCGCTTCCAGCACTACGTCCAGCTGACCGCCTACCACTGCATTGGTCTTGCCCGACTCGCGCTGCTCCAGCGTTTCACCCACGCAAACCACCGGCACCAGGCCGGCATTCAGCGCGACCACGGTTTTAGCCGCGACGGCCGCATCGGTTTCGCCGTGGTAAGCACGACGCTCCGAGTGGCCGATGATGACGTATTGCACACCAAACTCCTGCAGCATCGCAGCAGACACCTCGCCGGTGTAGGCGCCCGAGGCGTGCGCCGACAGATCCTGCGCGCCCAGCGCCACAGCCGAGCCGGCTACTGCGCCCTGCACCTGCGCCAGATACGGCGCCGGCACACACACTGCAACGTCGCAGGCCTGCGCAGGCAAGCCGTCCTTGATACCGGCAACCAGGGCCGAGTTGGCAGCCAGGCTGCCGTTCATTTTCCAGTTACCGGCTACGAGTTTGCGACGCATAGGCTAAGTGTTGAGGAGATTGGTCCGAGATTTGGATAACCTCGCATTGTAGCCGGTTGGTGCAAAGACGGTCAAACCGCGAATGCGGTGCAACACCACATCTCCGCCCCGCTCACCGCCTGCGCCGCCCGTTCATCACAGCTGCAGCATGATCTTGCCGATGTGGGCGCTGCTTTCCATCATGGCGTGAGCCTGCGCGGCCTGCTCCAGCGGGAAGGTGTGGTGAATTACCGGGCGGATCTTGCCAGCCTCGATCAGGGGCCAGACCCGCTCGCGCAGGCTGGCGGCGATCGCCGCCTTGAAGGCGACCGGACGCGGGCGCAGGGTCGAGCCGGTGATGGTCAGGCGGCGACGCATGACCTGGCCCATGTCGAGCTGGCCCTTGCTGCCGCCCAGCTGGGCGATGAACACCAGACGGCCGTCGTCCGCCAGCGCCTTGATCTCGCGCGGCAAGTAGTCGCCGCCGACCATGTCCAGGATGACGTCGACGCCGCGGCCGCCGGTCAACTCCTTGACCACCGCCTCGAAATCCTCGGTCTTGTAATTGATCGCGCGCTCGGCGCCCAGCTCCTCACAGGCGCGGCACTTTTCGGCGCTGCCGGCAGTGGCGAACACGCGATGGCCCAGCGCCCGCGCGATCTGGATCGCGGTGACGCCGATGCCCGAGGAACCGCCCTGCACCAGCAGCGTCTCGCCGGCGGCCAGCGCGCCGCGATCGAACACATTGCTCCAGACCGTGAAGTAGTTTTCCGGCAGCGCCGCGGCCTGCAGCGCCGACAAGCCCTTGGGCACGGGCAGGCACTGCGCCAGCGGCGCTGCGCAATATTCGGCGTAGCCGCCGCCCTGCACCAGCGCGCAAACCAGGTCGCCCTTCTTGAATGCGCTGCCGGCCAGGTCGCCGTCGACGATCTCGCCGGCCACTTCCAGGCCGGGCAGATCGGACGCCCCCGGCGGCACCGGATAGTTGCCGGTGCGCTGGAACACGTCGGGGCGATTCACGCCCGCCGCATGCACCTTGATCAGCACTTCGCCCTGCTTGAGCTGCGGCAGCGGCCGCTCGCACGGCTGCAGCACGTCGGGGCCGCCATATTCCTTAATTTCTATCGCTCGCATGTCCTATCCTTTTCAGTATGGTCGCGCACGCGCACGCTTACAGCGAAGCTGCGGCGCGCGCGGCCGTGTCGTACAGCCCGGAGGCATTGCGCAAGAGCTGCGCCGCCTCGCCGATGGCGTGGTTGGGGATGCCGCTCTCGACCTGCACCTCGATCAGGCAGCGCTCGCGCACCTCGCGGTACTTCATGCACAGCTCTTGGCCGGCGGCGGTGGTCGAAAACAGCAGTTCCTTGCCGGCCTTTTCGCTCTGGACGTAACCGGCCTTAGCCAGCTTCTTCAATGCGTAGGTGACCACATGGGTGTCCTCGACGTTCAACACGAAACAGATGTCTGCCAGCTTTTTCTTGCGATCGCGGTGGTTGACGTGATGCAGCAGCGACACCTCGATGGCCGTCATGTCCTTGGCGCCGGCCGCCGCCATGCAGCGCACCATCCAACGGTTGAAGGCGTGACTGGCCATGATCAGCGCGTATTCCAGCTCCGACAGCTCGGCGCTGCGCTCGGAAACCAGATGCTGGGAAGACACGATCTTGGTGGCCTTGTTTTGCTCCGCAGCAAGCTGGACGGGCGTTTGCGTCTCGTTGTTCATGAAGTATCCCGGCGAATGGGGTCTAAATCGCAACACTATATCTCAAAGGCAAATAAATAATTTATCGACATATTGTTTATATTTTCTATGGAATGTAATATCCGCAAAAAAAGCAGGGCATTGCAAGAAGCGTCTTTCAATCCGTACCGGCGAACTCGCCGGCGAGCTCTTAACAAACACGCGAGACACCATGCAGGGACCTCAGATTCATCCACTGGGCGACAGCGCGCTGCTATGCAGCCTTCCCGCGCCGGCCACGCTTACGCAGCAACAACGCATCTGGGCCCTGGCCAAGCAGGCCGACGGCTGGGATGAAGTTGCCGAAGTCGTGCCCGGCATGAACAACCTCACCCTGATCGCCAGGCGCCCCGTGCTCGACCTGGAGCCGCTGGCGCAGCGCATCATGCAGCTCTGGCCCACGCTGGACGCCACGCACACCGAGGGCCGCATCGTCGAGATCCCGGTGGTCTACGGCGGCGCCGGCGGCCCCGACCTCGATGCCGTGGCGCGCCATACCGGGCTCAGCACCGACGAGGTGATCCGCCGCCATAGCGCCGGCGACTATGTGGTCTATTTCATCGGCTTCATGCCCGGCTTCGCCTACATGGGCGGACTCGCCCCCGAGCTTGCCACGCCGCGCCACACCACGCCGCGCATGTCGATCCCCGCAGGTTCAGTGGGCATCGGCGGCGAACAGACCGGCATCTACCCGATGGCCTCTCCCGGCGGCTGGCAATTGCTCGGCCGCACCGCCCTCCCCCTGTTCGATCCCGCGCAAGAACCGCCGACGCTGTTGCGCCCGGGCGACCGCGTGCGCTTTGTGGTCGAACGTACAGAACGCGTGCAACAGGTGACCCCATGATTGAAATCATCCAACCCGGCATGCTGGCCTCGGTGCAGGATCTCGGTCGCCACGGGCATCGCCGCCTCGGCATCCACCCCGGCGGCGCGCTCAATACGCTGGCGCTGTCGTCGGCCAACCTGCTGGTCGGCAATCCGGCCGATGCGGCCGGCATCGAAATCACCATGGGCGTGTGCGAACTGCGCTTCAAGCGCGACACCCGCATCGCCCTGGGCGGCGATGATATCGGTGCCACGCTCGACGGCAAGCCGATATCGGCTTGCTGGAGCATCCCGGTGCGCGCCGGCAGCACGCTCAAGCTGGCACTGGCCACACCCGACAGTCCCGAACAACCGCCACGCCACAGCATGCGTACCTACCTGGCGGTGGCCGGCGGTATCGACGTGCCGCCGGTGCTGGGTTCGCGCAGCACCGACCTCAAAGCCGGCTTCGGCGGCCACCAGGGACGGCCGCTGCGCCGGGGCGACAAACTGCCCATCGGCGACGCCGCGCATGCTCTCGGCGCCGTGCACGGCCCGGCCTTCGGCGTGCGATCGCCGCGCTGGAGCGGCCTGGCGTTGCGCGAAGACGAGAACAGCCATCACGTCACACTGCGCATCCTGCCCGGCCCCGAGTTCGAACAGTTCACCAGCGCCTCGATGGAAGCGCTGTGGTCGCATGCCTGGCGTGTCACCCCCAACAGCAATCGCATGGGCTATCGCCTGGAAGGCGCCGAACTGAAACGCAAGCACAACCGCGACATGCTGTCGCATGGCGTGGTGCCGGGGGTGATCCAGGTGCCGCCGTCGGGCCAGCCCATCATCTTGATGGGCGACGCCCAGACCACCGGCGGCTATCCCAAGATCGGCGTGGTGATCGGCGCCGACCTGTGGAAGCTGGCGCAGGCGCCGCTGAACGCCACGCTGCGGCTTGAGCCCTGCGATCCGCAGGTCGCGCTGGCCGCCGCCGAAGAACAGCAACGCTATCTGGACTCCATCCGCGACACGGTTGCAGCACTGGACTGGTCGCGCGCGACGCTCTACCGAAAATAAGGACACGCCATGCACATCGACCTCAACGCCGACCTCGGCGAAGGCTGCGACACCGACGAACAATTGCTGACCCTGGTCAGCTCCGCCAACATCGCCTGCGGCTGGCATGCCGGCGACGCCGCCACCATGCGCCGCAGCGTGCGCTGGGCGATCCAGAACCACGTCGCCATCGGCGCCCACCCGAGCTTTCCCGACCGGGAAAACTTCGGCCGCAGCACCATGCATCTGCCGCCCGAAGAAATCGTCAGCGGCATGCTGTACCAGCTGGGCGCGCTGGACGCCATCGTGCGCGCCGAAGGCGGCCGCATGACCCACGTGAAGCCGCACGGCGCGCTGTACAACCAGGCAGCCAAGGATGCGGTGCTCGCCAACGCCATCTGCGCCGCCATCCGCACCTTCAATCCCGAGCTGAGCCTGTACGGCCTGGCCGGCAGCGAACTGATCGCCGCCGCGCGCCACGCCGACCTCAATGCGGTGGAAGAAGTGTTCGCCGACCGCGCCTACGAGGCCGACGGCACCCTGGTCTCGCGCACAAAGCCCGGCGCCATGATCGACAACGACGAGGACGCCATCGCGCAAACCCTGTCGCTGGTGAAGGACAAGGAAGTCAAAGCCATCGACGGCAGCATCGTCAGCGTCAACGCGCAGAGCGTTTGCCTGCACGGAGATGGACCGCACGCGCTGGATTTCGCGCGCCAGATCCGTGCACGTCTGCACAGCGAAGGCATCGCAGTACGCGCGGTGGCATAAGCGCCGCGGCGGCCGAAGTGTCGCTCAGGCTGCAAACGATTTTGTCGTTCCGTTGGCGTCGTCGCAATACCGCAGTTCCCACGCAGTCCGCTATCAGTTTCAGCAAGTCGCAGTAAAAAATGAGGCCCGGAAGAGGTCACAGGCAGCGCCCTGCGCGCGCGCTTTTTTGAAGGTGCTGGACCACGCGCAAGACCGGCCTTCTGGCACGGCCCTTGCAATCGCCATCACGTATTTCATCTTTCATCATTAGGGAGTTTTTCATGGAGAGCACGACTCTGCTGCCGCTGATCGGGATACCGATCGTCGTCGCCGGCTTCGCGTTACGTTTCAACCCTCTGCTGGTCGTGACCGTCGCCGGCCTGTCGACCGGCCTGGCCGTCGGCATGGACTTCGGCACGCTGCTGGAAACCTTCGGCGAGAAGTTCGTCAACAGCCGCACGCTGGCGACCTTCCTGCTGATCCTGCCGATCATCGGCCTGTTGGAACACTATGGCCTCAAGGAGCGTGCGCAAGCATGGATCTCCAGCATCGCCAGCGCCACCTCGGCGCGCATCCTGATGCTCTACTTCGTGGTGCGCGAAGCCACCGCCGCGCTGGGCCTGATCTACCTCGGCGGCCAGGCGCAGACCGTGCGCCCGCTGCTGGCGCCGATGGCTGAAGGCGCGGCCGTGAACGCCTACGGCGAAGACCTGCCGCAAGAGATCCGCGACAAGATCAAGGCGCACGCCGCCGCCTGCGACAACATCGCCGTGTTCTTCGGCGAGGACATCTTCATCGCCTTCGGCGCGGTGCTGTTGATGGACGCCTTCCTGAAGGAAAACGGCATCACCAACATCGAGCCGCTGCACATCGGCCTGTGGGCGATCCCCACCGCGATCTCCGCGCTGGTCATCCACATGTTCCGCCTGACCCGCCTCGACGCCTCGATCCGCCGAGACGTCGAAGCATGGAAAGCCACCCAATCCGACTCTTCGAAGGTGCACGCATGAGCACACTGATCACCATCAACCGCATCTACTACCTGATCGGCGTCATCGTCATGATCCTGGTGGCGATGACCCTGCGCGACAAGGGCAACCCCAAGCGCCTGACCACCGCCCTGTTCTGGTTCCTGTTCGGCTCGGTGTTCCTGTTCGGCGACCTGCTGGTCGACAACCTCGGCAAATCCATGGCCTACCGGGTCATCGGCGCCACGGTCATCATCATCTCGCTGATCGCCGGCACCGGCCTGCTCTCCATGGGCAGCTACGCCACCTCGTCGCAGGAAGAACGCGTCGCGTCCTCCAAGCGGCTGGGCAACTGGCTGTTCTTCCCGGCGGTGCTGATCCCGGTCGTCACCGTGGCCTGTACCGTGCTGCTCAAGGGCGTCTCGGTGGGCGGCATGTTTCTGCTCGACCAGAAGCAACTGACGCTGGCGGCGCTGTGCGTAGCCTGTGTGTGCGCGCTGCTGGCCGGCTGGGTGCTCACGCGCGGCACGCCGCTGCAAGCGGTGCGCCAGTCGCGTCGCCTGGTCGACTCGATCGGCTGGGCGGCAATCCTGCCGCTGATGCTGGCCATGCTGGGCGGCGTGTTCGTCGCCGCCAAGACCGGCAACTCGGTGCAGCAGGTGGTGAGCCTGTTCGTCAATCCTGACAACCGCTTCCTGGTGGTGGTGATCTACTGCGTCGGCATGGCGCTGTTCACCATGGTGATGGGCAACGCCTTCGCCGCCTTCCCGGTGATGAGCGCGGGCATCGCCCTGCCCTTCCTGATCCTGGGTCACCACGCCGACCCGGCGCCGCTGGTCGCCATCGGCATGTACTCCGGCTATTGCGGCACGCTGATGACGCCGATGGCTGCGAACTACAACATCGTGCCGGCGGCATTGCTGGAACTGAAGAACAAGTACCAGGTCATCAAGGTGCAGATCCCGACCGCGCTGACGCTGTTGACCGTCAACGTGTTCCTGATGTACTTCCTGGCCTTCCGCTGACTGCCGAGCCCGCAGGCGCGACCGTCGATGGCGGTTGCGCCTGCGGGAAGCCGCGCCGCATCTCTGCAATAAACCGCATCACGAACAGCTTCAAGGAGTCCCCATGCAACTGAGCATCCAACAGGCCGAGGCTTTCGCCCGCATGCCGCTGACCTACCTGCGTCAGGAATATCCCAACCACATCATGCACGTGCTGCACGGCGACCAGGACGCGCTGTCGCCGCGCGGCCTGCACCCGGTGTTTTACGGCTGCTACGACTGGCACTCGGCGGTGCACGGCTTCTGGCTGCTGCTGCGCTGCGTGCACCTCTATCCGGAACTGCCGGCCAAGGCCGACATCACCGCCATCTTCGACGAGCATTTCACGCCCGAGCTGATGCAGCGCGAAGCGGACTACTTCCTCGTGGACGGCCGCGCATCCTTCGAGCGCCCCTACGGCTTCGGCTGGATCCTGGCGCTGGACCAGGAATTGGCGCAATCCTCGCTGCCCAACGCCCCCGCCTGGCGCACAGCGATGGCGCCGCTGACCACCGAAATCCGCCGCCGCCTGCTGGCCTATCTGTCCAAGCTGAGCTATCCGATCCGCGTGGGCACGCACTACAACACCGCGTTCGCGCTGGCGCTGTCGCTGGACTACGCGCGCCATGTGCAGGACGGCGAGCTGGAGAGCGTGATCGTCAACGCCTCGCGTAGCTACTACGGCAACGACGTCGACTACCCGGCGCACTACGAACCGGGCGGCGACGAGTACATTTCGGGCGCGCTGACCGAAGCGCTGTTGATGACCAAGGCCCTGCCGGCAGGCAGTTTCCAGGCGTGGTTCGACAAATACCTGCCGCGCATCACCGAGGTCTCGCAGATCATGCAACCAGCCCACGTGTCCGATCCGACCGATCCCAAGATCGCCCACCTGGACGGCCTGAACCTGTCGCGCGCTTGGTGCATGAAGAACATCCTGCAACACCTGGACGCCGACCATCCGGCGCGCAAGGCCATCAGCGAATCGGTGGAGCGCCACATCAAGGCCTCCATCGACCAGGTGGTGGGCAGCCACTACAGCGGCGGCCACTGGCTGGCCAGCTTCGCGCTGCTGGCGCTGGAAGGCTGACTCCATCCGGCTGCCGCCCTGCCCCCGCAGGGACGGCACGTCAATAAAAAGGCCGCCATGCATGTACGCATGGCGGCCTTTTTTGTCGGGCGAATCCACCCGGAGCGTTATTCCACCGGTGGCTTGTGCGCCTGATCCCGGCGTTCATGCATGGTCGAGGAGATCACCCGCGCGCTGCGCTTGAAGGTGAGGTAAGCCCAGGCCCAGTCGGTCATCACGATCAGGCGGTTGCGGAAGCCGATCAGGAAGTAGACGTGCACGAACAGCCAGAACAGCCAGGCCGGATAGCCCGAGAACTTGAGCTTGCCGACCATCGCGATGGCAGCCTTGCGCCCGATCGTGGCAAGCGAGCCGTAGTCCTGGTAAGTGAAGCTCTCGGTCGGCTTGCCGGCGATGCGGCGCTTGATGTTGCGCGCGGCCACGCGTCCCATCTGCTTGGCGGCCGGCGACACGCCCGGCACCGGCTTGCCGTCGGACTGCGCGGCGGCCAGGTCACCGATCACGTACACGTCGTCGTGGCCGGCGATGTTGAGTTCGGGCGAGACCGGCACGCGGCCGGCGCGATCCAACTCCACGCCGAGCGACTTGCCCAGCGGCGAAGCAGCCACGCCGGCCGACCAGATCACGGTGCGCGAGGCCAGCGTCTGCTCGCCGTCAAAGTTGGTGTAACGCACGCAGGTCTCGTCGATGTGCACCACGCGGCTGCCGGTGCGCACGTCCACGCCCAGCTTTTGCAGCTGGTCGCGCGCCTTCTCAGACAAATCGGGCGGATAGGCGCCGAGGATACGGTCGGAGCCTTCGATGAGCACCACGCGCGCCGAATGCGGGTCGATGTTGCGGAATTCGCCGGAGAGCGTATGGCGGGCGATCTCGACCAGCGTGCCGGCCATTTCGACGCCGGTGGCGCCGCCGCCGATGACGGTGAAGGTCAGCCACTCCTGGCGACGGCGCGTATCGGTCTCGCGCTCGGCGTATTCGAAGGCCATCAGGATGCGCTTGCGGATCTCGAACGCGTCTTCCAGCGTCTTCAGGCCCGGCGCCAGCTGCGACCACTCGTCGTGGCCGAAATAACTGTGGGTCGAGCCTGCGGCCACGATCAGGTGGTCGTAGGCGATGACCACGCCGTCTTCCAGCGTAACCGTCTTGCCCTGCACGTCGATGGAACTCACCGCGGCCATGAGCGTAGTCAGGTTGCGCTGCTCGGCCAGGATGGCGCGGATCGGTGCGCTGATCGCCGGCGCCGACAGCCCTGCGGTCGCAACCTGGTACAGCAGCGGCTGGAATAGGTGATGGTTGCTGCGGTCGATCATGGTGATGCGCACGTCCGCGCCCGCCAGTTCCCTGGCCGCGGCCAGTCCACCGAAACCACAGCCGATGATGACTACGTGGGGCATTGCTTTCCTTTCAAAAGTAAATAGTTTTTATGCCTGCCTGCCCTTGCTGCCGGCGGCGGCGATGTCCCCTACTCTCTATTCGGATGAGCCTGCATCGCGTGCGGCGCGTCCCCCATGAAGGCGCCGCCCTGATCAAACATTGATCTCCCTCAATGCAGACGGACAGAATCGCACATTTTTGGTTCGAAAGCACTTGGCCACTTTGCCCCACCCCTGCCGCACGAAAGCGCGCGACCAAAGAAAAATCCCCCGCGGCCTTGCGGCGACGGGGGATTTCTCTGACAGCGGACACCGGCATCGAGGCCGATATCCGCCCGGGTACGACGATTACTGCGCTTCTTGCGGTGCGGCAGCTTCGGTCGATTCGTCTGCCTGGACAGCCTTCATCGACAGCTTCAGGCGGCCGCGGTCGTCGGTTTCCAAAACCTTGACGCGCACTTGCTGGCCTTCCTTCAGGTAATCGGCCACGGCATTGACGCGCTCGTTGGCGATCTGGCTGATGTGCAGCAGGCCGTCCTTGCCCGGCAGGACCTGGACGATGGCGCCGAAGTCCAGCAGCTTGAGCACGGTGCCTTCGTAGACCTTGCCCACTTCCACGGAAGCGGTCAGCTCTTCGATGCGGCGCTTGGCTTCCTGGCCGGCCGATGCGTCCACGGAGGCGATGGTGACCACGCCTTCGTCGCTGATGTCGATCTGGGTGCCGGTTTCTTCGGTCAGCGCGCGGATCACGGCGCCGCCCTTGCCGATCACGTCACGGATCTTCTCGGGGTTGATCTTGATGGTGATCAGGCGCGGTGCGAAGTCGGACAGCTCGGCGCGACCGGCCGGCACGGCTTCCTGCATCTTGCCCAGGATGTGCTGGCGGCCTTCCTTGGCCTGCTCCAGCGCGACCTGCATGATTTCCTTGGTGATGCCCTGGATCTTGATGTCCATCTGCAGCGCGGTGATGCCATCGGCAGTACCGGCCACCTTGAAGTCCATGTCGCCCAGGTGATCTTCGTCGCCCAGGATGTCGGTCAGGACGGCGAACTTGTTGCCTTCCTTGATCAGGCCCATGGCGATGCCGGCCACGTGCGCCTTCATCGGCACGCCGGCATCCATCAGCGCCAGGCAGCCGCCGCACACCGATGCCATCGACGAGGAGCCGTTGGATTCGGTGATTTCGGAGACCAGACGCACCGAGTAGCTGAACTCGTCAGCCGCCGGCAGCGCAGCCAGCAGCGCGCGCTTGGCCAGACGGCCGTGACCGATTTCACGACGCTTCGGGGTACCGACGCGACCGGTTTCGCCGGTGGCGAACGGAGGCATGTTGTAGTGGAGCATGAAGCGATCGGTGTACTCGCCCAGGATGCTGTCGATCTTCTGTTCGTCGCGCGCGGTGCCCAGGGTGGCAACCACCAGCGCCTGCGTTTCGCCGCGGGTGAACAGGGCCGAGCCGTGGGTACGCGGCAGCACGCCGGTACGAATCGAAATCGGACGCACGGTGCGGGTGTCGCGACCGTCGATACGCGGTTCGCCTTCCAGGATCTGCGAACGCACGATCTTGGCTTCCAGGTCGAACAGGATCGAACCGACTTCAGCGGCGTCAGCGGCAACAGCACCGCTCGATGCGGCTTCGGCGACCAGCGCTTCGTTGACCTGGGCCGACACGGCCTTCAGCTTTTCGGTACGGGCCTGCTTGTCCTTGGTCTGATAGGCTTCGCGCAGCGGGCCTTCGGCCAGTTGCGAGACGCGCGCGATCAGTGCGTCGTTCTTGGCGGGAGCGGTCCATTGCACTTCCGGCTTGCCGCCGTCGCGCACCAGCTCATGGATGGCGTCGATCACGGCCTTCGATTGTTCGTGGCCGAACACGACGGCACCCAGCATCACTTCTTCGGACAGCTGCTCGGCTTCGGATTCCACCATCAGCACGGCCGATTCGGTACCAGCCACCACCAGGTTCAGTTGCGAGGTCTTCAGTTGCGAAATCGTCGGGTTCAGCACGTACTGGCCGTCGATGTAACCCACGCGGGCTGCGCCCACCGGCCCGCTGAAGGGGATGCCGGCCAGCGACAGCGCTGCCGAGGAGCCGATCATCGCTGGGATGTCCGGATCGATTTCAGGGTTGACCGACAGCACGTGCACGATCACCTGCACTTCGTTCAGATAGCCTTCCGGGAACAGCGGGCGGATCGGACGGTCGATCAGGCGCGATGTCAGGGTTTCTTTTTCGGAGGGCTTGCCTTCGCGCTTGAAGAAGCCGCCGGGGATGCGGCCTGCAGCGTAGGTCTTTTCAATGTAGTCGACGGTCAGCGGGAAGAAGTCCTGGCCTGGCTTGGCTTCCTTGCGGGCCACCACGGTTGCCAGGATCACGGTGTCTTCGATCGACACCATCACGGCGCCGGATGCCTGGCGAGCGATCTCGCCGGTTTCCAGGGTCACCTGATGCTGGCCGTACTGGAAGGTCTTGGTTACTTTATTGAACACGGTATTTCCTTTCTTTTATGGAGCCTGCCCCGACTGTGTCCGCGGTGCACGACTTCCTTTTGCCGACAGATTTTCAGGCGCTGTCGTTCACCTCACCACAGACCCCGGTGAGCCGGGGACTTACGACGAACGCGGCCAGACTGCGCCACGATGAAACAAAAAGCAAAAGCGGGTTTTTTCGCCCGGAGGCGAGCGCCTACGCATCAGCTTGCGGAATCGCAAAAAACAAAATGCCCGCGTCAACGAGTGACGCAGGCATTCTGATTATGACCCGGAAACCGGATGGAGACGCGGAGTCAAATTACTTACGCAGACCGAGTTTTTCGATCAGGGCGCGGTAACGGTCGGCGTCCTTGCCCTTCAGGTAGGACAGCAGGCTCTTGCGACGGTTAACCATCTTGATCAGGCCGCGGCGGGAGTGGTGATCCTTGGTGTGAGCCTTGAAGTGGCCGTTCAGGTCGTTGATGCGTGCGGTCAGCAGCGCGACTTGCACTTCAGGAGAACCGGTGTCGTTAGCGCCACGGGCGTTATCGGTGATAATGGCAGCCTTGGCTGCTTTTTCGATGGACATGCTATTTACCTTTCACAAGCGGTGTGCGGAGCGTTCAAACCCTTGCCCTGCATACCGTGAACAAAAAATTGAAATCCGGTCAAAATGACCAGACGCGGAAGTATATAGCAAAAACCAGATTATTCAAATACTTAGAGCCAGTCACGGCTGCGCCGGCGCACCGATGAGCCCTGTGCGCCGCGCCGCGACGATGCCGGACTGGCAATACCATCAGGACGACAACACATGAACACCCGCTTTTTCCTGCCGCGCCGCCCGATGCTGGCGGCCGCCCTGCTCGCCACCGCCCTCCTGGGCGGCTGCGCCTCGCTGTTCCAGCCGCCGGTTGCGCCCGGCGAATCCGAGGAGCAAGTGCTGGCGCGCCTGGGCGCCCCGACCAATGTTTATCAGGACGGCAATACCCGCATGTTCGAATACGGCGCCGGCGCCTTCGGCCAATACCAATACATGGCGCGCATCGGCCCCGATCACCGACTGGTTTCCTACCAGCAAGTCTGGACGCTCCAGAACTTCCACGCCATCCGCGTCAAACAGGACACCAAGCAGGACGTGCTGATCCGCGTAGGCCGCCCGACCGAAGTCACGCGCTATGCGCGCGTGCCCTATGAAGCCTGGAACTACGGTTTCAAGGAAAGCGGCGTGTGGAACTCACAGATGACCGTGTACTTCGACGACAACGGCATCGTGCAGAAGGTCGAGAACGGGCCGGACCCGCGCTACGACGAATCGCTGCGCCTGTTCTGAGGCGACGCCCACGCAAAGAAAAAAGGCCGCTGATGCGGCCTTTTTCTTATTGCGAGACGGAGACGATCACACCACGGTGGCCAGCGCCAACGTGAACAATAGCGCCACCACCGAGACCAGGGTTTCCATCACGGTCCAGGTCTTGAAGGTTTGCGGCACGGTCATGTTGAAGTATTCCTTGACCAGCCAGAAACCGCCGTCGTTGACGTGCGACAGGATCAGCGAACCGGCGCCGGTGGCCAGCACCATCAGCTCGGGGCGGGTGCCGCCGACCGAAGACACGATGGGCGCAACGATGCCGCAGGCGGTGGTCATCGCCACCGTAGCCGAACCGGTTGCCACGCGGATCAGCGCGGCCACGAACCAGCCCAGCAGCAACGGCGAGAGGTGCGCATCGGTGGCGATGCCGACGATGGCCTTGGACACGCCGCCGTCCATCAGGATGCGGCCGAAACCGGCGCCCGCGCCCACCACCAGGGTGATGCTGGCGATCGGCGCCAGGCACTCGTTGGTGAACTTCAGGATCTGGTCGGCGCCAAAACCGCGTGCTTTGCCGAAGGTCCAGAAGCTGACCAGGGTAGCGATCAGGAGCGCGATCACGGAGTTGCCGATCAGGCGCAGGAAGTCGTTGGCGAAGGTCTTGGGCGCGAAGAACAGGTCGGCCCAGCTGCCGATCAGCATCAGCGCCACCGGCAGCAGGATGGTGAACAGCGTGATACCGAAGCCCGGCAGTTCACGACCCTTCTTGCTGTCGTCGACGAACTGCGAGATCAGCGGGTTGTCCGGATTCGGGATCACCACCTTGGAGATCAGCTTGCCGAAGATGGGGCCGGCGATGATCGCAGTCGGAATACCCACGATCAGCGCGTACAGGATGGTGCGGCCGATGTCGGCGTTATAAGCCGTCACCGCCAGCAGCGCCGCCGGGTGCGGCGGGATCAGGCCGTGCACGACCGACAGGCCGGCCACCATCGGGATACCCACCAGCACCATGTTGGTCCCGGTGCGCTTGGCCACGTTGAAGGCGATCGGCACCAGCAGCACGAAACCGACCTCGAAGAACACCGGGAGGCCGACGATGAAGGCCACGACCATCATCGCCCAGTGCACGTTCTTCTCACCGAAGGCCTTGATCATCGTATTGGCGATGCGCTCGGCGCCGCCCGATTCGGCCATCATCTTGCCCAGCATCGTGCCCAGGCCGACCACCAGCGCAATATGCCCCAGCGCGCCGCCCACGCCCGTCTCGAAGGCCTTGACGATATTGCCCATCGGCATGCCCACGGCCAGACCCAGCACCAGCGACACCACGATCAGAACGATGAACGGATTCATCTTGAATTTGGCGATCAGCACGATCAGTGCAATGACCGCCACCAGCGCATACACCAGCAGCGCACTTCCCTGTACAGCTTCCATCTGAATCTCCTCTTCGGAAGGTAAAACACCTGCCGGCGTATTGCTTCCCCTGCCGGCGCATTATTTTCAATTTGGCGCGGAAGGCGGCTCTCCGCCCTCCCTCGGTACGTCGCCGATCAGCGCTTGAACGCCACGCAGTCGACTTCGACTTTGCAGTCCACCACCATGCTCGACACCACGCAGGCGCGCGCCGGCGGGTTGGCGCCGAAGTATTCCTTGAACACCTTGTTGAAGGACTGGAAGTCACGCGCATCGTCCAGCCAGACGCCGCAACGGACCACGTGCTCGGGACCGTAGCCGGCTTCCTTCAGGATCGCCAGCACGTTCTGGATGGCCTGGTGCGACTGGGCGACGATGCCGCCGTCGATCACCTCGCCATTGACCATCGCCACCTGGCCCGACACGTACAGCCAGCCGTCGGCCGCTACCGCGCGCGCGAACGGAAGATGCTGACCGCCGGTACCGCTGCCGCCTTCCACACCATATCGTTGAATGCTCATTACTGCTCCTTTGCTAAAAATGAATGCGCCGCTGCGGCACATTCCGTTTCCGATTGACTATTGATTCTTGACGATGGCCGACCGCTTGCACGGCGCGCCACGCCTTCCATCTACTCACTCCGCCGCGGCCTGCGCCTCCAGCATGCGGCGCGCCAGGAAACGTCCGGCGCGCGCGCTGGTGGCTTTCTTCTCATGGCCGTCGTAGGCCAGCTTGCCGTTGACCCACACCGCATCGATGCCATGCGCGGGCTGCATCGGATCGGTGAAGCTGGCGGCGTCGCGCACGGTGTCGGCGTCGAACAGCACCAGATCGGCCCAGTAACCTTCGCGCACAAAACCGCGTTCATGCAGGCCGAAGCGCTGCGCCGACAGGCCGGTCATCTTCTGCACCGCCACCGCCATCGAGAACAATTTCTGCTCGCGGCTGTAATAACCCAGCACGCGCGGGAACGCGCCCCACAGTCGCGGGTGCGGCAAGGGATCATTGGGCAGGCCGTCGGAGCCAACTACGGTGGCCGGATGCGAGAGGATGCGGTTGACGTCGTCGTCCGACATGCAGTGGTAGACCGCGCCGGCCGGCATCAGGCGCGCGGCCGCGGCGTGCAGGTCGACGTTCCATTCGGCGGCGATCTGCTTCAACATCTTGCCGCCCTGCTCGGGATGCGGCTCGGACCAGGTGACCTGGATGTCGTAGTCGGAGGTGACCTGCTTCAGGTCCAGCGTGGACGAACTGGCGGTGTAGGGATAGCAGTCGCAGCCGACGTGCTGGTGCTGGCCGGCCGCTTCCAGCGCCTTGAGCACCTCGCTGCTGCGCCCCCAGTTTTCGACGCCGGCGCATTTCAGGTGCGAGATCACCACCGGCACGCGCGCATGCTTGCCGATGGTGAAGGCTTCATCCATGGCGTTGAGGATGTCGGCGAATTCGCTGCGCAGATGGGTCGCGTACAGGCCGCCGAACTCCGCCAGCGGCTCGGCCAGGGCCAGCACCTCCTCGGTGGGCGCATTGATCGCGTTGCCGTAGGCCAGCCCGGTGGACAGGCCCAGCGCGCCGTGCTCCAGCGCCTCGCGCAGTTGCTCGCGCATGCCGGCGATTTCACTCTCGCTGGCGGCGCGCCCAAGGTCGTCCATGTGGTTGTTGCGCAAGGCGGTGTGACCCACCAGCGCGGCCACGTTGATCGATGGCTGCGCGGCATTGACCGCCTCGACATAGCGCGCGAAGGTCGGATAACTGAATGCCTCGGACTTGCCCAGCAGGTTCATCGGATCCGGCGGATCACCCTTGAGCGACACCGGCGCGGCGCTGATGCCGCAGTTGCCCACCACCACGGTGGTCACGCCCTGCGACAACTTGGGGAACATCTCCGGGGTGCGGATCACGTTGGTGTCATCGTGCGTGTGCACGTCGATGAAACCGGGCGCCAGCACACGGCCGGTGGCGTCGATGGTGTCGTCAGCCAGCCAGCCGGACAAGTGCCCGATGGCGGCGATGCGTCCTTCGCGCACGGCGATGTCGGCATGCCGGGGCTCGGCGCCGGAACCGTCGATGACCAGCGCGTTGCGGATCAGGATGTCACAACGGCCGATGGCGGGGGTAAAGCGACTTTGAGTCATGATTCAATCTCCCAGCGGCTGGCGATCACCGCCGCCGCGATGCGTGTCGAGCACGTACTTCAACCGGCGCAGGCGTTCCTGGCTGCCTTCCTTCTGCAGCAAGGCCAGCTCCAGCACCAGCATGTCGAGCGTCACCATCATCGCGTAGCGTGATGAGGACGGTTTGAAAATCAGGTCGGTCTCCAGCGTCTTGATCGGCAGCAGCACGTCGGCCATCTTCGCCAGCGGCGAACCCAGCGACGTGATGGCAATCACCTTGACGCCGTATTCGCGCGCCACCTCGCAATTGGCCAGCAGCTCGGGCACGTTGCCGGTGGCGGAAAAGACCAGCAGTACATCGTTCTTGTCCAGCGTGGCGGCCACCATCTTCTGCAGGATGGCGTCGTGATACGTGGCGATCGGACGCCCCAGGCGCACCAGCCGGTAGCGCGCCTCATCCGACATCATGGTGGAGCCGCCGCCCATGCCGAAGCAGTAGATCATGCGGGCGTCCAGCAGCAACCGGGCGGCGGCCACCAGCATGTCGGGGTTGAGCATGGCACGGTTGAGCTCGAGCACGGCGTGGATGTCGTTGTAGACCTGGTCAACCAGTTCCGGCGGCTGCTCCGCGGCCACGGTCTTGGCGCCGTCGAAGAAACGCTGCCCCACCGCCACCGCCTGTGCCAGCAGGAACTTGAATTCACGCACGTCGCGGCAGCCCATGGCCTTGGCGAAACGCGTCACGCTGGCCACCGAGACCCCGGCCTTGGCCGCCAGTTCACCGATGCTGGCGCTGGCGGCGGAAGACAGGTCGCCCAGGATGGCCTCGGCCACCTTTTGTTCGGCCAGGCGCAGCGTGCTGCTGCGCTCGGTGATGCGGGAGACGATGTCGAGAGTCTGCGCCATGAGGTCGGATCAGTGTCTGCCTGAAATCAGATTGTTCGGATTATTCGGATGATTGGGATGGTCCGGACCGGCGCCGATGCGGGAGCTTTGCCCGGGAGCGACGTTCAAACCTCACTCCCCTGCGCTGCCGCCAGCCGCTGCGCGATGCCGGAACCAATACGCTGCCGTGTGCCGGGAAAGGGTTTCCCTAAATTATTTATGTTATTTACTAACACGTCGCAAACATAGTAAATTCAAGGGTATTATTACGTCAATCCAATTTTTACAGGAATAATTGCGATGAATGATACAAACTACCAGATTGCTTATCAGACCGGCATCATCGACCCTGTAAACAAGGGCCTGGGTACCTTGGAGCAACCCTTGGCCCCGCAACAGGCGGGCTCGGTCAAATGGAACCTGCTCAACGAAGACATCAGCCTGCCGGCGGCGGTTCTCTATGAAGAGAAGCTGGCGCACAACCTGGCCTGGATGCAGGACTTCGTCGGCCAATACAAGGTCAAGCTGGCGCCGCACGGCAAGACCACCATGGCGCCCAAGCTCTTCAAGCGCCAGCTCGACACCGGCGCCTGGGGTATCACCCTGGCCACCGCGCACCAGACGCTGGCGGCCTATCAGCACGGCGTGCGCCGCGTGATCATGGCCAACCAGCTGGTGGGCAAGCGCAACATGGCCATCATCTCCGAGTTGATGGCCGATCCTTCCTTCGAATTTTTCTGCCTGGTCGACTCGGCCGAGCTGGTCGACCAGCTCGGCCGCTTCTTCGCCGAGCGCGGCCAGAGCCTGAACGTGCTGCTGGAGCTGGGCCCGCAGGGCGGGCGCACAGGCGTGCGCGACGACGCGCAGCAGGCGACAGTGATCGAGGCCATCCAGCGCTGGGACAGCATCGCCCTGG
The DNA here is from genome assembly GCF_017814915.1 of Herbaspirillum sp. LeCh32-8. Taxonomy (GTDB): domain Bacteria; phylum Pseudomonadota; class Gammaproteobacteria; order Burkholderiales; family Burkholderiaceae_D; genus Herbaspirillum. The sequence continues at coordinate 204,968 of NZ_JAGIPZ010000009.1, forward strand.
CCGGCGTGGAAGTCTATGAAGGCGTGCTCAAGGAAGAGGTCGACATCCGCCGCTTCCTGCAGCGCGCGGTGTCCTGCATCAAGGGCCTGGCGCAACAGGGCCTGCTGGCCAGGCGCACCGCGCGCGGCCCGGCGGTGCTGACCGGCGCCGGCTCGGCCTGGTACGACGTGGTGGCCGAAGAATTCGCCCGGGCCGACATCGGCCTGCCGCTGGACGTGGTGCTGCGCCCCGGCTGCTACCTGACGCATGACGTCGGCATCTACCGCGCCGCGCAGGCGCAGATCCAGGTACGCAACCCGGTGGCGCACAGCATGCGCAGCCAGCTGCAGCCGGCGCTGCAACTGTGGGCCTACGTGCAGTCGATCCCCGAGGCCGACAAGGCCATCATCGCGCTGGGCAAGCGCGACGCCGCCTTTGACGCCGGCCTGCCGTTGCCGGTGTCGCGCTTCCGCCCGGGCAGCGACAAGCAGCCGGCCGCCTCGCCCGCGCACTGGGAAGTGACCGGCATGATGGACCAGCACGCCTACCTGAAGATCGCCGCCGGCGACGACATCAAGGTCGGCGACATGATCGCCTTCGACATCTCGCACCCCTGCCTGACCTTCGACAAGTGGCGTCACCTGGCGGTGGTGGACGGCAAGTTCGACGTAATCGACGTGGTCCAGACTTTCTTCTGAGAATTTTGATAGGATTTCGCGCCATCCCGTGGCGCCGGGCAGCTTCTGCCCTCGCCCGGGAAGCACATCCCTGAACGCACAGCAAAGAACATGAGCAAGAAGATCCTCGCCTATGGCGAAGCGATGGTGGAATTCAACCAGAGCATCCAGGCGCCGCGCAATTACCTCGAAGGCTTCGGCGGCGACACCTCCAACTTCGCCATCGCGGCGGCTCGCCAGGGCAGCGACTGCGCCTATATCAGCGCGGTGGGCGACGACCATTTCGGTCGCAGCCTGCTGGATCTGTGGCAGTCGGAAAAGGTCGGCACCGACTACGTCGACGTCGCCGAAGGCGGCTCCACCGGCATTTACTTCGTCACCCACGACGACGCCGGCCACCACTTCCACTACCGGCGCGCGGGCTCGGCCGCCAGCCGCTACACTGCGCAGGAGCTGCCGCTGGAGGCCATCGCGCAGGCCAGCGTGCTGCACCTGTCGGGCATCAGCCTGGCCATCAGCGAAAGCGCTTGCGACGCCGGCCTGGCAGCGATGGCGCATGCCCGCAAGCATGGCGTGCAGACCTCGCTGGACACCAATCTGCGGCTGCGCCTGTGGCCGCTGGAACGCGCCCGCGAAAAAATGATTGAAGCCTTCAAGCTGTGCGACATCTGCCTGCCCAGTTGGGAAGACGTGTCCATGCTGACCGGTCTGGAAGATCGGGACGCCATCGTTGACCAACTGCTGTCCTACGGCGTGAAGCTGGTAGCGTTCAAGCTGGGCAAGGAAGGCTGCTACGTCGCCACGCCCGATGAGCGGCGCATGGTGCAGCCATATCCGGTGGACGCGCTGGACGCGACCGGCGCAGGCGACTGTTTCGGCGGCGCTTTCGTGGCCGAACTGGTGGCCGGGCGCAATCCGTTTGAGGCGGCGCGCTACGCCAACGTGGCGGCAGCACTCTCGACCACCGGTTACGGCGCGGTCGAACCCATCCCCACCCGCCAGAAAGTCGAAGCGGCCCTCAAGGCCGCTGCGTAATCACTTATCTGCAAACGGACAGGCCGCGCCGTCACGCCGCAGCCTGCTCCGTGCGCCTCGCCACGAACAGCATGCCCGCCACCGACTGGCGGATTTCCTCGCGCAGAACCTGTTCGCTGTCGTGCACCACTTCCATGCCGTTGTTGTTCAGGTGCAGATGCACATAGTCGCGGCTATGCCGGTAGCGGCCGCTGGCGTGCAGGCAAAAACCTGAGGGCGCCGCGTCCTGCGGCGTCACCGCCTCCACCGTGAAGATGAAGTAGCCGTCCTTGCGCAAGGCGCCGGCCACGTGGCGGAATACGCTCTCCAGCTCGCCGAAATAGATCATGGTGTCAGCCGCCGCGACCAGGTCGCAGGAGCCGGGATTGCGGGCCAGATAGTCGCCGATCTCGGCCTTCTCCAGCTGGGCGTAGTGACCGGCGGCGGCGGCCTTGGCCAGCATCTTGCCGGCCAGGTCGACGCCGGTGATGCGATGCGAGAACGGCGCCATGTAAGGACCGCACAGGCCGGTGCCGCAGCCGATGTCGATCGCCTCGAACTGGCGCGCCGGCTGCGCCACCATCCCCAGGCCCTCGCCGATGAGGCGCGGGCCACGGTAACCCAGGCTTTCCAGCAGGTTGGACTCGAAGGTATCGGCGTAGCGGTCGAAGTGGAACTCGATGTAGCGGTCGGAGGCGCGCGCCGGCACGTCGGCCTGGGAGCAGGCGGCCAGCATGTGCGCGGCCACCGGGTTGTCCGGCTCGTCGGCCAGCCAGGCGCGATAGGCCTGGGCGGCCTCGGGCAAACGACCGAGGAAGTAAAAGGAAATACCCAGCATCTCCTTGGATTTACCCTCCAGCGGCGGCAGCACATAGGCGCGGCACTGGTAGTGGGAAGCCTGCATCTTGTCGCCGGCGGCTTCGAAGATGCTGCCCAGATGCAGCAAGGCAGGCACAAAGTCGGGCGCAATCTCGACGGCGCGCTTGAAGGATTCGGTGGCCTCGGCGGTCTGTTGCAGCTGCAGCTGCGTGGCGCCCAGGTTGTTCCAGATGGTGTGGTCCTGCGGGGTCACTGCCAGCGCGTCGGCGTAGGCTTGCGCGGATTCTTCCATGCGCCCCAGCGCAAACAGCACGTTGCCCAGATCGTTGTGCCAGCCGGCGTCGTCGGACTCCAGCGCGCAGGACAGCATCAGTTTTTCCACCGCCTCGTCATGCCGGCCCACCTGATGCAGCCAGATGCCGTAGTAATGCAAGGCCACCGGATGGATGGGATCCTCTTCCAGCACCGCCTCGTAGACGGCGGCGGCCTGCTCGAGGTGGCCGGCCATGTGGGCGTCGATGGCTTGCTGCAGCTGCGCCAGGTGGGTGGAACTGCCATCGGTGAGCGATTGAAGCGATTGCATAGCGTGGTCCCGTTCAGAAAACGTGTTCGATACCGCATGCCGGCGCCGGCCCGAGGCCGATTGCTGCGCCGCCTAGTGTACAGCGTCTTTACAATATCTTTACGAGTGTTAACGAGAATTGCTATGCGGACAATGCCTAATTCTTTCAAATTCGTACACAAAGATGCGTCAAGCCGAGGTAATAGCGGGTAAGCCCCGGTAACGCGATATCAAGAACCAGCGCGCCCATGAAAAAAGCCGCCTGCAGGCGGCTTTTTACGGAATGCGGAATGCTCCCTAACCGGCCGCCAAGCTGTGGCCGATGCGTCCCAGCTGGCGCAATGCCTGATCCAGCTCCCGCGTGAACGGGTGGCCGCAGCAGATACGCAGGAAGTGCCCGTAGCGGTTGGAATTGGAGAAGATCGCGCCGGGCGACACGCCCACGCCCTCCACCAGCGCCCGCTCGAACAGTTGTTGCGAGCAGACTTGGGACGGCAGCTCCACCCACATGCCCACGCCGCCGCTGGGTACGTTCAGGCGCGTGCCCTCCGGGAAGTAAGCCGCGATCGACTCGGCCATGCGTTCGCGCTGCTCCTTGAGCAGCTGGCGCAGGCGGCGCAGGTGACGGTCGTAACCGGGGCTGGCGATGAAGTCGGCGGCGGTGATCTGGGTCCACTCCTCGTTGGCGCGGGTGTGCGTGAACTTGAGCATCATGACCCGCTCGTGCCAGCGCCCGCCGTTCATCCAGCCCAGGCGCATGCCGGGCGCCAGCACCTTGTTGAGCGAGGCGCAATAGATCACGTTGCCGCTGCGGTCGCGGCTCTTCAGCGAGGACGGCGGCGCGTTGCCGTCGGCCAGCTCGGTGTAGGCGTCGTCCTCGATCAGCGGCAGGCGCAGCTCTTCGCACAGGCGCACCAGCTTGTCCTTGTTGGCGTCGGGCATGATGCAGCCCAGCGGGTTCTGCAGGTTGGGCACCACCACCACCGCCTTGATGTTGCCGTAGGTGCGCACCGCCAGCTCCAGCGCCTCGGCCGAGATGCCGGTGTGCGGACTGGTGGGAATCTCCAGCGCCTTCATGCCGAGGTTTTCCAGCGCCTGCAGCAGGCCGAAGTAGGTGGGCGACTCCACCGCGATGGTGTCACCGGGGCCGGCCACGGCGCGCAGCGCCAGGTTCAGCGCCTCGATGCAGCCGTGCGTGACCACCACCTCGTCGGCCTCGATGCGCATGCCGGCATTGAGGGCGCGGCGCGCCACCGCCTGGCGGAAGGTGGCGTTGCCGTTGTGCGGCATGGCGCTGGTGAGCAGCTCCGGGCGCTCGCGCAGGGCGCGCATGGCCGCCTGGCGCAGCGTGTCGACCGCGTACAGCTCGGGCGCGCAGGTCATGCCGGACAGGTCAATCGGCGGCGCCAACTTCTGGCGCAGCGCGATGTATTGCGACACCTTTTCATGAATGCCGACGTACTGGGCCGGGTCGATCGCCACCAGGCTCTTGGGCTCCTGCACCGGACGGATGGCCGAACGGCGAGGCTGGCGCACAAAGTAACCGGAGCGCGGGCGCGCCTCCAGCCAGCCGCCCTCTTCCATATGGCGCAGCGTCTGCAGCGCGGTCGACAGGCTGACCTGGTGCTGGCGCATCAGGTCGCGCACCGAAGGCATGCGGTCGCCGGCGACCAGAGTGCCGGCCTGGATCGCGCCCTGATAATGCTCGGCCAGGCGGCGATACAGGGGCATGCGGATTTCCACCGGGCCTGGAGGCTCAATTGCGGGCGCGGGGCCGGGTGCGGCGTGGGTAGCGGGGTCGGGGAGGAGCAGGCTGGTATCCATAACAGAGATCATGTTCTTGCAGCAAAAACCAGAACAGATACAGAGTATTCGAAAAGGGACGATAACAGATCAAAAATCTGCCGCCTGTTCCGGCGCAGAGCGATTTTCCCTGTGCCTGTTGCGCCTTGCCCGCCGTCCCTAGACTGCAAGCGTACCCAACAGACGGAGAACCATCATGCATACCCCGCGGCAACGGCCCCTTCCCCAGCAGGACATGCGCACCCAGACCATCCGCCTGGCGCGCGGCCAGGCCATGCAGGTCTGGCTGCCGGCCGGCAGCCTGGTCGTCAGCAACGCCCCGGCGGCGCGCATCTCGGAGGCGCCGCACTGGCAGGCCGAGCAGCTGCGTATTCGCCGCACCGAACTGGCCGACGGCCAGTCCATGCACTTCGAGCATCCCGGCTGGGTGGAAATCCTCACGCCCCGGGGCGGTGAAGTACTGTGCCTGCGGCCCGAGGCCCACTCCTGGCGCCGCGCCTGGAACAGCCTGCTGCGGCTGCTGGCGCGTACACCGGGGGTGACGCCGGCGCGCCGCTGAAACGCACTGACCCGCAACCGGCCCAGACCTTGGCGCGCCCTGCTTTCCCGTTGCCAACGTCTGGGTATTGCCTGCCTACCGTCAATAAATTTGCACAAATTTTTCGAATCCGCACGGGAAGATGCTCAGATGTTTCTCTAAAACCATTACACTTCTTCATCCCCAAAAGAAGAAGTGTTATGCAGAACGACCATCCCCCCGGCAACACTCCCTCCTCCTCCGCCAAGGTTCAGGCCTTGTCCGAACAGGAAACCTTCGACCTCACGCCTGTTTCGCTGTGGAAGGAAGACTACAGCGGCCTGAAGCGCCTGTTCACCGAATGGCGCGCGCAGGGCGTGAGCGACCTGCGCGGCTGGCTGCAACAGGATCACCGCCGGGCGCACGCCTGCGCGCGCGAAATCCGGGTGGTCGACGTCAACCGCCGCACGCTGGAATGGTATGAGGCGCGCGACCTGGAGCACCTTGTGGCCAACCTCGACAAGGTGTTCCGCGACGACATGCTGGAAACCTTCATCGACGAGATGGTGCAACTGTGGGAGGGCCGGCTCAACTTCTCCAGCTACACGGTCAATTACACGCTGGGCGGCAAGCGCCTGGACATCCAGCTCTCCGGCCGCATCATGCCCGGCAGCGAAGAAAGCTGGGACTACATCCTGCTGGCGATCGAAAACGTCACCGAACGCGAAACCGCGCGCAAGAAACTCTCGCGCAGCGAAAACTACGCGCGCGGCCTGTTCGAATATTCGCCGATCTCGTTGTGGGTGGAGGACTTCAGCCAGGTCAAACGCCTGTTCGACGACCTGCACCGCATCGGCATCACCGACTTCCGCACCTTTACCGACGTGCATCCGGAATTCGTCGAGCGCTGCATGCAGGAGATCCGCGTGATCGACGTCAACCTGCAGACGCTGTCGATGTTCGGCGCCCCGGACAAGGCCACGCTGCTGGCCCACCTGTCGGACGTGTTCCGCGACGACATGCGCCACCATTTCAACGAGCAGTTGATCGAGCTGTGGAACGGCAATCTGTTCCACCAGCGCGAAGTGGTCAACTACTCGCTCAACGGCGACCAGCTGCACGTGCATCTGCAGTTCTCAGTCTTCCCCGGCTATGAAGACAGCTGGGGCCTGGTGCTGGTGGCGCTGACCGATATCACGGCGCGCAAGAAGGCCGAGGCCTATCTGGAATTCCTCGGCAAGCACGACGAACTGACCAAGCTGCACAACCGCGCCTTCATGGTCGACGAACTGAACCGCCTGGAGCGCAAGGGGCCGTTCCCGGTGAGCGTGATCGTGGCCGACCTGAACGGCCTGAAAGAGGTCAACGACGAGCTCGGCCACGCCGCCGGCGACGCCCTGCTGCGCCGCGTGGGCGAGGTGCTGGACAAGGCGGTGGAACGCCCGTGCAGCGTGGCGCGCACCGGCGGCGATGAGTTCGCCATCCTGCTGCCGGCTACCGACGAGCGCGGCAGCGCCATGCTGATGGAGCAGATCACCAAGCTGGTCGAAGTGAACAACCAGTATTACTCCAGCGTCTCGCTGAGCCTGTCCATGGGCGCGGCCACCAGTGTGCCGGGCGAGCGTCTGGAGCATGTGGTGCAGCGCGCCGATGCGCTGATGTACGACGCCAAGCGCCAGTACTACGCCAACACCCCCGGCCTCGAACGCCGCCAGACCGACTGAGCGGCCCGGCTCCATGGAGGCGGTCAGCCGCAAGGACTTCACCCTGCAGGCCGGTGTTGAAACGCTGGCGTGCGACATCATCAGCACGCCCGGCTGCGGCGACGTGCACACCCTCTTCTTGCACGGCGCCGGCCACAGCACGCGGCAACGGCAATGGCCGGTGCGCGAAGCGCTGGCGCGGCTGGGCCATGCCAGCGCTGCCATCGATTTCTCCGGCCACGGCGACAGCAGCGCGTTGCAAGCCAACTCCCTGGCCAAACGACTGGCCGAAGCGCAAAGCGCACTCGACCGGTTCTGCCGGCCGCCGCGCACCGTGGTGGGCGTGAGCATGAGCGGCGAGATCGCGATGCGCCTGGCTTGCATCGCTCAGAACCAGATCACGCATATCGTCACCATCGTCGGCGCCATCTACGACGGCGCGGCGTTTCATCTTCCCTTCGGTCCCGATTTCAGCGCGGCGCTGCGCCGTCCCGATAGCTGGCGCGACGCCCACGTGCTGCAGCAGATCAGCGGCTATCGCGGCCGTATCACGCTGGTGCGTGCGGCCGAAGACAAAGTTATTCCGAGTGAGATTGCCGGATTGATTCGCGAGAACGCGGGCGCGGCTGCCGACTGCCGCATCGTCGACCTGCCCGGCGTGGATCACCGGGTCAGCGAACGCAGCGCGGAGGATGAAGCGCTGCGCGAATTGCTGGCGCAATTGATCGCCAACTGACGGCTCATCACCCCGCACGCGCGAATGCCGGCGGCGCCGCCCGCGCATTCACATCACCCCCGCCAATTGCAGCGCCAGATCGCTTAAGCCGTCACCGACAGCAATGCCCCCGTCACGCCCTGATTGGAAATGTCCTGGCTGATGGTATCGGCCAGGTCGGGATTGGCCTGCAGCACCTGCGCCAGTTGCTGGGCATAGGTGGTGTCGATGCCGGCGTAGCCGCCGTTCGGGTTGTACAGGCTGGCGGTCGATGCCGGCGCCGCGGCCAGGCCCGACAGCACACCGGCGTAGAACAGGCCGGAGGCTTCGTTTGCATTGAGGCTGGCATTGGTGCCGTTGATCGTGGTGGCGCTAGCCTGGGCTGCCTGCTGACCGGCGGCTGCCTGGGCGTCTGCGGTGTCCTGCGCCGCCTGGGCATCTGCGGCATCCTGCGCGGCCTGCGTATCGGCCGCATCTTGCGCAGCCTGCGCGTCGGCGGCGTCCTGAGCGGCTTGCGCATCAGCCGCGTCCTGCGCCGCCTGGGCGTCGGCCGCCTCTTGCGCCGCGGCATCCTCGGCCGCCTGTTCGGCGGCGGCCTGCGCCGCTTCTTGGGCTTGCGCCTGCGCGGTGGCGATGGTTTGCGCCACGGTGTTGGCGGTGTTCAGCGCCACGGCCGTGTTCAGCAAACCGGCCGGATTAAGCAGGCCGGAGGCGTTATAGGTCAGCGGCTGCTGGGCCAGCAGGTTGGCATTGGACAGCGACACCACCACTGAAGCGTCGGCGGCCAGATTGACCGCATTCTGCAAGGCAGACTGATTGACCGCTGCGCTGGATGGATTGGCGTTGGCGCTGTTGGCGGCAACGGCGCTGTTCACGGCGGTGGCGGTAAGGTAGGCCGACGTCAGCGCGTTCAGGTTATTGCTTGTATCGATAGCCATGATCAAGACCTCAACAGTTCGTGGATGTTGGCGGCGCGTCGGCGGTCGGCAATTGCCTACGGACCGACCTTGATGCGCACTCTTGATCAAAGCCTAGAAAAGATCACCGGCGGCAACAAGCTGAGCCGCGGCGGATCTTGTAAGTAATTGCTACCGCAGAGCGAAAAAGCGGGATTGTCTGACAGCGGAAGATGGCGCGATGGGGCTCATCAGGAGGCGCCGCAACGCCCCGTGCTGCCGATGGCAGAGCTCAGGCAGTGAGCTCAGGCAGTGGTGGAAAACAAGGTGCCCACGATGCCTTGGGTTGCGAGATCGCCGACGATGGTGTCGGTCAGGTCGGGATTGGATTTGAGCAGCGAGGAGAGTTGGGAGTTCAGGCCGCTGTCGAGCCCGGTGAATTCACCGGAGCCGTTGTAGATGCCGGCTGTCGACGGATCGGTGGTCAGGCTGCCGAGGATGCCTTGGTACAGCGACTGGCTCGCCTGGTTCGCGGTCTCATCGGTGGAGGTATTGGTGGCTGCGCCGGCGTCGATGATGGCGTCGAACAATCCCACTGCGTTGTAGGTCAGGCCGCCGGCCGTGCCGATCGAGTTGCCGAGGCTGACGACTACCGATGCGTTGGCAGCGAGCTGGACCGCTTCTTCGACGGCGACCGGATTGTCGCTCGACGCAACCACGCCGCCCGAACCGCTGACCTGCGAGGACGGCGCACCGCCGGCAGCGGACGAGGCGCCATAGCCGTAGCCGGCCGTGCTGCTGGCGGAGTTGAGCGAAGTGTCGATAGCCATGATCGGTCACCTGATGAAGCTGGAGCTGATGAAGCAGGAACATTCCTGAAGAAAATTCTAGGAAAAAAGCCCGAGCTCAGCAAGGCAGTTTTGCCATTGCAACGCGCCCATCCCGTCGGCCAATAAAAACGCCCGCAATGGCGGGCGTTTTGTCAGCACAGCATCAGTCGCCTGTCAGCATCCGGACTCAGTGGCCGTCGCCGTGCTCATCCTCGGTCTGCACGATGCTGACGGGCTTGCCCTTGATGCGACGCCAGATATAGACACCGTAGCCAGACAGGCCATACAGCACGAACAGGCCGAACAGCACCTTGGACGGATCGCTGGAAATCAGCACCAGCAACACCACCACCAGCAAGGCCGCGATGAACGGCACGGGCTTGCGGAAGTTGACGTCCTTGAAACTGTAGAACGGCACGTTGGTGACCATGGTGATGCCGGCGTACAGGGTGATCACCCAGGCCGCCCAGCTGAGGTCGGTGCCGGCGAAGCGCAGGTCGTCCATCAGCCACACGAAGCCGGCCACCAGGGCTGCCGCCGCCGGGCTGGGCAAACCCTGGAAGTAGCGTTTGTCGACCACCGCGATGTTGGTGTTGAAACGCGCCAGGCGCAACGCGCCGCCGACGCAATAGACGAAGGCGGCCAGCCAGCCCAGCTTGCCCATGCCGCGCAGCGACCACTCATACACCACCAGCGCCGGCGCGGCACCGAAGGAGACCATGTCGGACAGGCTGTCGTACTGCGCGCCGAACTCGCTCTGGGTGTTGGTCATGCGCGCCACGCGGCCGTCCAGGCTGTCCAGCACCATGGCCACGAAGATGGCGATCGAGGCGTAGTCGAACTTCAGGTTCATCGCCATGACAATGGCGTAGAACCCGCAGAACAGCGCCGCCGTGGTGAAGGCGTTGGGCAACAGATAGATGCCGCGCGACCGGCGGCGCGCCACGCCCTGCCCCGATTCGTCCAGCTGCGCAGAATAGGCCTTGGGCCCGCGCAGGGATTTGGGGAAAGGAATGCCGCCCTTGGCTTTGCGTCGTCGGAAAGTGGCCATCGATGTTTATTGTTTGGTATGCGGTAAACCGCGGCGGCAGCCTGCCGCGCGGTCGATGTTACTGTGTGATCAGAGTTCGGCCAGAATGGTTTCAGTGGCGGAGACCTTTTCACCCACCGTCACCTTGGGCGTGGCGGTCAGCGGCAGGTACACGTCCACGCGCGAACCGAAGCGAATGAAGCCGTAGCGTTGACCACGCGCCAGCGTGTCGCCGGCCTTCACATAGCACAGGATGCGGCGGGCGATCAGGCCGGCCACCTGTACGCAGGTCACGCTCTGGCCCGAGGTGGTGGTGATGGCCAGCGCATTGCGCTCGTTTTCCAGCGATGCCTTGTCGAGGTCGGCATTGACGAACTTGCCGGGGAAATACTGCACGGTTTCGATCTTGCCATCCACCGGGGCGCGGTTGGAGTGCACATTGAACACATTCATGAACACGCTGATCTTCAGCGCTTCGCGGTCGGTGTAGGGATCATGGGCACGCGCCACCACCACGATGCGACCATCTGCCGGCGACAGCACGGCGTTGGCCTGTTGCGGAATCACGCGCGGCGGATCGCGGAAGAACTGCAGCACGAACAGCGCGATGATCCAGAACGGGATAGACCAGCTGCCGAACAGCATGGTGACCAGCAGCGCGACGACCACGGCGATGGTCAGGAACGGCCAGCCTTCACGGGCGATAATGGGGTGGGGATAGTGGTTATTGTTCAATGTTGCTCCAATGATCGCGGAAATTTCAAAATAAAAGCGTGCCTATTCTAGTCCAGCCCCCGACAAATGCAATGAAATGCGGCGCGCAAGCGCGGCGGGAGGAGGTTTTGCGGGGGAATTTACGCTTGTCCGCGCCGAATCGAACAAAAAAACCTGCGGCAGCGCGTCATATCAGCCGTTTTCACGGCCGCGCAGTGCCGATTTCTTGCCTGCCGACGCTCAATGGCGGCCGGACGACTTGACGAAGCTGAACTTCAATTCATTGCGCGACACACCGGTCTTGCCGCCGGTCAGTTGCATGCTGCCGATCATCACCAGCGCCTGGGCGTCGCCATAGTCGAAGCCGGTGACTTCCAGTTGCCGGCGCAGATCGCCCTGGGTCTTGTCATCGGGCTTGTCGTTGACGATGCCGGGGGCTTCCTTTTCCAGCGGCGGGCAGGCCTTGATCTCGCCGACCATTTTGGCGTAGGCGCGGCCCAAATCGACCGGGGTGGCGAACTTCCACACGCAGGAGTAGCTGTTGGAGTTGCCGCCGATGCTGCAGCTGTCGGCGCCGTCCAGCATGAAATTGGAGGCGTAGGTTCGGTCGGCGCCTTCCTTCTTCCAGCCGTCGAAATGCGATTGCGCCTGCGCGTTGATGGCGCGGATATCGGCGCAGACATCGGCGTGCGCAAGGTTGATGGATAGCAGGCCGGCTGCCAGCGACAGGGTGAGCATCTTGATTGCCTGCATGATGGTCCCGAAAAACAAAAAAGGAGGCCGATTATAGCCTCCCTTCCGGTCTTCCCCCGAGGGTGAAATGCCTGGCGCGCTTACTTGAATCGAACCTTGCCCACCAGGCGCATGCTGACCGTGGACTCACCCGGCTCAAAGCTGGGCTCGGCCACCGAAGCCGCTTCCGGTGCCATGTCCGAGCGCATCATCGCCATCTTGGCCATCGGCGCTGCGGCGGGCGCCGTATAGTTGCCGGAACCCTCGAAGTCCACCGTATCCAGCACGGCGTCCGACGGCGCGCGGTGCATCGAGGCGGCGATGAAGCCGATGCGCTCTTCCAGGTTCTTGTAGGTGGCGTCGATCAGCGACGCATCCAGCTTCTTGGTCGCCGCCGGGCTCAGGCCGAACTGCAGGCCGTTCAGGCTCAGCAGGCTTTGAGCGGACGATACCGTCTTGGGCAGCGCCGCCAGGTTCTGCGTGGTCATCTCCAAATACTGACCGACGCGCCAGCCCACCACCTGGCGCGCCTTGGGCGTGGCGCGGGCTTGCGGCTGCACCGGCGCCGGCTGCGGATCGGCGTAGACGGCGTAGGTGTAGTAGCCGTAGCTCTTCAGGGTGGCTTGCGGATCCTGACGCTTGAGCACGTCGATGCCCTGCTTCATCTTCTGGTTCACGCGCGAGGCGGCGGTCGCCTTGTCCTTGTCCTGCTCCTCGACCTGCAGCGTCACGCGCGCCTGGTCATTGGGCACGCTCAGTTCGCCGTTGGCCGGCACCACCAGCGTGGCGCCGCTGGTCTGCACGGTCTGCGCCTGGGCGGTGACACAGGCGGCGGCCAGCGCGGCGCCGAGCATCAGCTTATGGGTAGGGGTCATGATGTATCCTCGTATTCTGGTGTTATAGGGAAGGCGCCTGCACGGCGCCGGATCCTCGAATCCGACACTTCGACGCCACCCGGTCGCGTTTGGTTCTTACCCAAGTGCAACAAGGGGTAACGCATGATACAAACGGGGGTGGGTGTTGTCGAATCGGTCCGAGACGGCTTCTGCGGGCAGGTTGTATTCGAAACAACCTGGTGCATCCGCTTCTGCGGGCTTGCTCAGGAGGCATTGGCGCGCTTCATTGATACGCGAAGAACGACGCTGGGTCCCTGCTTTCGCAGGGACGACACTGCGGAGAGAGCTTGAACCCTCGGCTGTTCGAGATCCTTCCTTGCCCATCGCCCCTGCCCCAGCTCCTCGATACATTCCCTGCCCGTCGTTCCTGCGAAAGCAGGGACCCAGCGTCGTTCGTTGTGCTCACATCAATCCGGGATACGACACGTCCCGTTCGAGCCATAAAAGAAAAAGGACGCCGAAGCGT